>CBDFHG010000011.1:0-47670 GCA_965247385.1 Thermohalobaculum sp. | reverse complement strand
AGTAACTTTGCATCCAGGCAGGCAATGTCAGCAATCCATTTTTTAGATCGTCGCGCAGTCCAGCGCCATGCTGTGGGTCATTTAGCAATTTTACTAAACGCCTGCGTAAACTATCATCATTCTGATTTTGGCCCATCGTATCCCGTAACCAGTGCAAAGCCTGCACGATACGCATCGCAGGTCTGCCGGCCCAAAATAACTTGCTCGGGGCCGTTGGCTTAAAGATGATATCGAGTTGTCCGAGAGAAATGGATTTTAGGCGCGTTTCGGTATGGACGATTGTCTTCGCTGGGACAGCATTGCTGAGGCCCAAATCATTCGCGGCCGTCAATCCATCGACAAGAACCCGAATTTGATCTCGCCGTGCGATCGCATCAATGACCATGCGCGGGTTCGGCGGATTATTCTTTTGCGTAAGTGAATTCACCGAGGAGATATCATATAAGCCACGGCCTATGCGGCGCAGTGCACCTGTTGCATGTAAGCGTTGCAGAGTTTTATCAACGGCGGCACGACCTGCGAGATCGAGAAAGTCCCGCGCCGTCCATACACTGCCCGGTCCGCCTTGTTTCATGCGCGTGACGAGAGTGGATTTAGGGTTTGAAGTTACTTTAGTCATGTCCGAAATATGTAGTATTATATCGGACATGTCAATAGTTGCATTTGCCTTCATGAAATCCCGCGTCCCTTGGTCAGCGTCCACGAAATCTGCTGGCCCCGTAGTCCGATGTTAAGAAGGGGGATTATGTAGGAAAGTGCCGGAGGCCGCTTAGTGGCCTGGCTTCGGACGGGCGATGTGGCGGGTGCTGACGGGCTGCGCGAGCGCGTCCACGGCTTCCTCGAAACGGGCGTCTACTCGCATGTCCTCTTCCAGCGCCACCTTGCTCGGCTGGTAGGACGGATGCACGATTTCAACAACGCGCTGCTCCGGTTTGGCGGCCAGGGATGCCTTGCCGAGATTGCAGGGTGGCGAAGTGACGATCAGCTTGAACGCGCCATCGTCCAGTCCTCCCATGAAGGCCAGATTATCGGCGCATTCGATGACGACGCGGGTCACGACCGCGCCCCAGACGGCAGGCCGTTGTTTGCAATCAGTTCACGGTAGCGCAGGCGCTTGCCAAGGGGATTATGTAGGAAAGTGCCGGAGGCCGCTTAGTGGCCCGGCTTCGGACGGGCGATGTGGCGGGTGCTGACGGGCTGCGCGAGCGCGTCCACGGCTTCCTCGAAACGGGCGTCTACTCGCATGTCCTCTTCCAGCGCCACCTTGCTCGGCTGGTAGGACGGATGCACGATTTCAACAACGCGCTGCTCCGGTTTAGCGGCTAGGGATGCCTTCCGCTCATATGCCTTGCCTTGCAGAGTCCGGGCGTCAGTGGAAGGAACAACTTGCGCCGCGACGCGATTTGTCGCGCGATCCTTCACACCCGCAACTGCCGTCTTCCCTACAGCGCCCCGGCCCGTCAGCTCTTTCCGCTTCGCCTTGGGCATGTTGGCCCGGCGCCCGCCCATGTAGGTTTCGTCGGCTTCGAGCGGCCCCGCGAACGCGCCCTGCCGTTCGGTCAAGGCAACCCGAAGCCGGTGCGCGAGGAACCATGCGCTGCGCTGGTTGATGTTCAAATCCCGATGGAGCTTCATGCTGGAGACCCCTTTCAGGCTCGTCGAGAGCAAGTAGGTGGCGATCATCCAGACCTGGAAGCCCAGCTTCGAGCCTTCCATCACCGTGCCCGTCTTCGCGGAAAACCGCTTCGCGCACTCCTTCTCCCGGCAACGGTAGGGCATGGTCTTGTGCTTGGCGCCAGTCTGCACATTCAGAGAGCCGCAGTGCGGGCAGTGGATACCCTCGGGCCAGCGGCGGGCGATGAACCACGCCTCGGCCGCCTCATCGGTCGGCCAACGCTTGAACAGTTCTACGAAGCTGATGCCCTGGCGGTCGCTCTTGCCCGCCGATTTGTGCTTCACCATATCCATATCCTCCTGGAATACAAACATAATACATGAGAGTGCCGACTAATGTCAACCCCCATTTCGGCACTCTCCTACATAATCCCCAAAGGAGATGTTCCCGGCAACGGTCAAATGCGGGAACAGCGCGTAGCTTTGGAACACCGTGTTGACCGGGCGCGAGAAAGGCGGCAGCAGTGAAATATCGCTGCCCTCAAGCAGGATGGTGCCCGACGTCGGTGTATCAAAGCCGGCAATCAGGCGCAAAAGGGTAGTTTTTCCACAGCCTGACGGACCCAGGAGGGTAAAGAACTCGTTCTGCCGTATCGCAACCGAGACATCGTCAAGTGCTGCGACACGGGTATCGCCTTCACCAAAAATCCGGCTGACATTGCACGCCTCGATAGCAGATGCTTGGTCGCCCAAAGTCATTCCGCACATCCCCTCTCGCTGCAAAACTGACTTCCCAAACTGAACACTAATTCGTTGAAAACTGTCTGCCAATCTAATTTATCTTCGTCAGCAATGCTCAAGCCGACGTGGTTCCAACGGTCTTATGAAGGGTATCATCCAAGCCCACTGGGCATTTAAGCCGAACCGCTAGCCGGCGCGATGAATTGCTCCGAGGTCAATGACTGTTTCGGGTCATACCCGGCCCTTCAGCACCCCGATATCAGCCTACTTGGACGTCCGGGTTCCCCCATCTGCCGCCGTTCACCGCCCCACCCGGGTCAGTGCCGGGCCTCGCCTTGGCCCTCAATATGGTTGATGATTTCCTGCACCCACAACCTTGGGGCGTTCTTAATGATATATGATGGCCCGGATATCGCCGGGGATGGCCTTGGCGCGGGAGATGGCCTGATTGACAGTCCGCTTGGCCATGCCTGTTGCTTTGGTTGTGTCAGTAGCAAATCCAGACTGTCCTGGTTTTGCTGATTGGAACGTTGGCGAACTTTGCCCACGTTTTCCCTAAAGCTCTTTCCGCTTCGCCAGATGCTCCGCCAACTCGGTCGGACAGCTCGGTCACGAATGCCAGCCCCGAACCGCCGCTTTCTTTTGCGCCTGAAGACAGGGTTTCAATCACCTCTCCGAGCTTCCCAGTCGGCCTCCAAGGCGAAGTCGAAGACGTGAAGGTTCTGCACGACGTGCTCGGCGTTGCTGGGCTTCTTGATGGTTGAAATGTCCTCGGAAAATATCGAGAAAGCCAAGTAACCTATCGCGGAATGAGAGCCCAATTGTCGAAATCGGGAAGCGGTCAATGCAACCGATTGGGGCCCGGTTGACCGAGGCCCGAGACCCAGGCGCCTCTAGGGTCTGTTGAGATTCATCTTGAGTTTATCACGGCTGCACTGGCGTAGATCATTGCTGAGAAACTGCTGTCGGTCTTGCAGGCCCGCAGTGCGATGCGTTTGAAGTTTTGAGACTACAGAAGAAATTCTCAATGAGGTGGCGCCATTTGCAGGCCTCGGTGTCGATCTCGCGAGGCGCCACCCGGTTGGGGTGTTGCGAGATCACGATCCCGGCGCCGCGCTGATCAAGTTCTTCGACGATCGAGTTGACGTCGAACGCCTTGTCCGCGATCAGGCCACCGAGGTCGACCCCGTCGATCAGCCCCGCGCCACCGACCGTGTCGCGGGGCTGTCCGGGCCGAAGGCCGAGGTTGACAAGATTGCCAAGTGCATCCGTCAGCGCCATGATCCTGGTCGTAATACCACCCCGGGATGCGCCTATGGCCTGGCTTTGAGTCCGCCTTTTGCGCCCTGTCCGTGGCGGTGGGCCTTGACGATGGTACCGCCTGTCATTGCGAACTCCATGCCCGGGTTGTCCGATACCGCGCCGAATATGCGTTTGAAAACATCGCGTCGAACCCAGTAGCGGAACCGTATGAACACCGAGTTCCAGTTTCCGAAAGTCTCGGGCAGGTCACGCCACGGCGCGCCGGTGCGCGCAATCCACAGCACCGCCTCCAGAAACAGCCGCCCGTCGCCGGTCCGGCCCGGATTTCTTTCCCAGGCAATGCGGCTCCATCTTCTCCCATTGCGAATCCGTCAGTATCATTCTGGTCATTGACTGCTCCCTCGTCTTGGGAGCTTGAATCAAAAATTAGCCGGGATGGAAATCCTGAATCTCAACAGACCCTAGCGCATGGAGGACAAATTGGAGATCAGGACCTCGTGGGCGCGGCGAATCTCCTCGGCAACCTCGTCGCCGATGCGGCGGTCGGTCGCAAGGAATTCCGTGGCCGCGTGCATCGAGCGCTCGACGCTTTTCTCCAAAGCCTTGACGATCACCTGCTCGATAGCTTGGGCGACGCGATCGCCCTGGTCCCCGCTGGGGCGCAACCCAATAATGTCAAAGATCTTCTCGGTCGCTTCGTGGGCGCGGATATTAAGACTCCTGCTCATGTGCTCTTAGCTCGCGCGTCGCGGCTCCCCCTTCAGTGCTGCAAAATCTAGCTCAGGATAAACTGTGTGCGCTCGTTCAACAAGCTGTTTGTCCGTAACTGTTAGTAACACAATGTCGCCGGCGGACAGGCAGGGCGCGAGTTGGGTGGCGATGTAGGTCAGGAAAGCGTCGCCGTTCATCGGACCATTCAGCAGCCACGGCGCGACAATCCTGTCATGGCGCAGACCAGCAATGAAGGTGTTGGTCGTCCAGTGGCCATGCGGAATACTCGCGACCAGCCGCTGGCCCTTTGGGCGCGCCATCTTGGTATTCACGCCGCTCTCGTCCAGAAACACCAGCCTTGAGGGGTCGAGCTTGTGCTGATCTGCCCGCCATGCCGCGCGCGCCTCGGCTACATCCTCGCGCGCCTGCTCTTCAGCGTGTCCGGTCTTTTTTTCACCGTCATGGCGTGCCCATCGCGGATGGCGCCGCTTTCGCGCGCAGCCGCGCCTGCATCTCCGTCAAGGTGATGTCGGGGGTCTTTTCGATCCAGCCGAGGATCACCTCCGCCCAGGCATCCATCCGGTGCGAGTGCCGGTCCCCGCCCATGTGCCGCGCCTCGATCCGGCCTGTCCCGCGCCAGCACGCCACCCAGTCAATCGCGGTCGAGCGCCCAACCCCGAAACGCCGCGCCGCCGCGTTCGCCGAAGAACCCTCTTCAACCGCAGAAATCACCCGTCGCCTCAGATCATTCGAAAGTGGTCTTCCCATTTACGCATTCCGGTGTCATCCGGCCACTGATTCCGATAGCATCCGGCCACCCGTACCGATCTGATCCGGCCGGGGATTCCGGGGTATCCGGCCACCCTGTTTTCACCTGAGACAAAACTGCCGCGAGGCGGTCCTTAACCGGGTTACCCTAGCGTTCTTTTTGAGCGGAAGGGAGCCCAATGAAGAGATTGCCGATGCGGAAGATACGAGAGGCCCTCAGGCTTCGAGCGGATGGGTTTTCAGGGCGTCAGATGGCGCTGGGCCTGTCCCTGGCGCGGGCAACCGTGTCGAACTGTTTGCGCCGTGCCAATGCGGCTGGCCTGTCGTGGCGATTACCTTCTGATCTGGGCGACGGAGATCTGGAACGTCTGCTGTTCCCTCCCAAGATGGGTGATTTGTCTGGTTCATTTTAGCAACCGGACTGGGCCTATATGCAGGGTGAGTTGCGCCGAAAGGGCGTGACGCTTTTCCTGCTCCGGGAAGAATACCGAACCGTCCATCCCGACGGTTACGGTTCATGTGGCTGGCCCCGGCATTCCACCAGGGACCGCGCCCATTACCTGCGGATTTCCACGCCCGCGCCTCAACGACGAAAGGTCATGGCCTGACTCTGCCTGAAATCCGGAAAATACCCTCTCACGGGGGCAATCGGTGTGAAATAACGCCAAATTCCCGTCCGGACCATCAAATCCTCTCACCACGGTTGTTTAGGCTCGCATACTCGCCTTATATCATCTCAAAATTGACGTTTATCGAGGTGTCCATGTTGCCAACATGCTTATACTGCTTGGCTTGATCGGCACCGTCGTCGGTTTCGTACGATACAATTGAATACAAAGTTGCTATTGCCAGGGTGTTCGCGAGGAAAATTCAAAGCAATGACGGCTGTGCGGGAGCTAGTTCCTTGGCGCGGCCACGGAGGGGTCGGTTCCGGCAGGGCTGATCTCGCGGGCTCAAAGCCAGATTCGCGTGATAACCTTTCTCTCTGTGCTGTAGGTGTCGAATACCGTATCAATTGAGATCAACGGCTGGCTGTTGGTCAGACTGGTTGCCGCGAGAAGCCTGTCGAACGGATCTCGATGCCGCCAATCCATCGTCGCGGCGAAAAGACATATCTCAGGCGTGAGCGTTGCGATCAGCCCACCTTGTTCACTCAGGATATCCGGCAAGGAAGCAACGAGCGGTTCCATCTCCGGCCATTTTCCAAGACGGACTTTCTGACCAATCTCAAAAAAACTGATGGGACTCACGTAAATGGTTTCCGCCTCGCGGATCGCCTCCACAGCCTTCCCGGAAAGGCGCTGGGAGCCGGTAAGACTCCAGGCCCATGTGTGGGTATCAAGGAGCAACGCACCCACTAGCGACCTTCCCAAAGGTCGAGGGACGCATTCTCCATGGGTTCCAGGAAATCCGGTCCGTCAGTGGTGACTTTCCCTTCCAGCACTCCGATGCGGAAGCTGTCTTTGCGCACAGGCACAATGCGCACAACCGGCATAGAGCCTTTGGCGATAATGACATCCTCGCCCGCCAAGGCAGCCTCGATCAGTTTTGAAAGCTGTGTCTTGGCGGCATGAATGGTAAACTGCATCGCGACCTCCATGCTTAGCTAAATTAGCTAAATATGGCACGCGGCTGCTCGCCACGCAAGGTTAATTTTTCAGTCTGTTAGTAACACATGATCAGTCGGGTCTCCTGTAGCCACTCTGTCCGTCTCATAAGCACCCCTCCTCGGAGCACTATGAAAACCGGACAGATCATGTGTTACTAACACTTGCGGGCGTCTCTTTTTGACCCGGGCCACCCCGGGCCACAAGGGCTTGTAGCGTTATGGCCGTCGGGTTCGATATCGACAGGGAGCGCATGCTCACCGAGACGGAAGCGGCCCGCTACGTCAAGCTCGGGGTGCACAGGTTCCGGCGGGTCTGCCCGGTGCTCCCGGTGCTCCCGGTCGACATGGACGGCACGTTGCGCTGGGACAGACGAAGGATCGATCAGTGGCTGGACCGGCTTCAGGAACCACCCGCGGAGGCGGCCCCGCAGCGGGCCGGGCCGCCTGACATGACCCGCGTACGCGTCAGGGGCTTCAAGATCTTCCGCGACCGGCATGGAAAGATGCGCTGCTATCACCGTGCCACGCGACGCCCGATCGATCTTGCCAGAACACCCTTCGGCTCGGCGGGATTCTTCGCTGAATGCGCGAAGATCCAGGGCGCGCTCGAAGCCCGGCAGGGCCGCGCCCCGAAACCCGGCACCCTCGGCGGCCTGACCCGGCACTATCTCGGGATCGCCCACTTCCGCAATCTCTCCCCGCGCACACGGAGCGATTACCGCAGGTGCCTCGACTTCCTCGCGCCGGACGCGGAGATTTCCGTCAACGAGATCGACACGCCGCTTGTCGCGGCGATCCACGACCAGGCGTTGAAATGGCTCGGATGGAGCCAGGCCAACATGCTCCGCAAGGTTTTGAGCGAGGTCTTCCGTCATGCCATTCCGAAGGGGGCCGAACAGGCGCATAAGACTCTCCGGGAGGATGGGTTCGCGAGTGCGGTCCCTGGTATTACCCCCCCCGGCGCGCACCACCGAAGCGCACGGCGGCGGCGCGGCGTTCCCAGATCGCCTCGGCGCCGAAGCGGTACTCCGCCGCCGGGCGGCCGCCGAGCCGGGTCGAGGAGGTGCCGGTCGGCTCGATCATGCCCGAGCGTCCGACCATGCGGCGGAAGTTCTGTTTGTGCAGCGCCATGCCCGAGACCGCCTCGGCGGCGTGTTGCAGTTCGGTCAGGGTGAAGGTCTCGCCCATCAGTTCGAACAGCACGGGGCGGTATTTCAGCTTGCCGCGCAGCCGCCCGATAGCGGTGGCCAGGATGCGGCGGTGGTCGCGCGGCGCGGTTGCGCCCAGGGCGGGCAGATCCGGCGGCGGGTCTTCGCCGCCGGTCTCTCCCTGGTCGCGCCACATCTCGCGCACCAGGCCGGCGCTGTAGAGCAACTCGTAGCGCTCCAGCGTCAACTCGTCGCGCCACCCGGCGGCGTCGGTGCCGAGCAGCAGTTCTACCCGCTCGCGACGCTCGCCCGACTGGCCGGCCCAGTCGGTCAGGCGGGGAAGGATCGTGTCGCGAAGGATGGCGGGGGGGCCGTCGCGGCGGTCCTCCCAGGGGAACCAGTGCGCCCAGGGGGTCCAGCCGCTGGCAGCCGGTGCCGCCTCAGGCGGGACCAGCGCCAGGTAGCCGATCGAGACGGTGTGGGGTTCGGTGGGGTCGCGAACGTCGCTGCGGCGCGGGTCGCCGAAAGTGTAGAGTTGTTCGATGTAGTCGAGGCGCAATCCGGTGCGGTCCTCGACCCATTCGCCCAGCGCCTGATGCAGGGTGCGGTCGCGGTCGGGGTCGAAGGCGGCGGTGGGCAGGTCGCGGCCGTGCACGCCCTGCGGGGTCAGCACCATCGGGCGGGTCTGTCCGGCGTCGGTCTCAAGCGTGACGATCACCGCCGACAGCTCCACCTTTACCGGTCTTGTATCGGGGAGCCGGGTCACTTTCGAACCTGAAGGTAAAGCTGGCGGAACCGGCCGAGGAAGGCGCGCTTCACCGCGTTGATCGATTGCGGTTTCAGCTTGATCGCTTCCGCTCCATCGAAGCGTGGGCGGAGGAAGTATTTCGCCGCATCGGTCTCGGAGAACCCGGCAAGCTGCGTCGCCTCGAACCAGGCGCTCAGGCGGTCGGCGCGCTTGACCAGCTTTTCCAGCGCCGGGGCGTTGTCCGGCGGCAGGCCGAAGCGGATATGCACCGCCGCCATCAGCCGGTGCTCGAAATCCTTGTAGTCGAGCCCGATCGCTGCCTTGAAGGGCGAGATCATGTCGCCGATGACGTATTCAGGGGCGTCGTGCAGCAGCGCCACCAGGCGCTCCGCCGGGTCTGCCTTGGGTTTCAGGCGGCGCAGGATCAACTCGACCAGCAGCGAGTGTTCGGCCACCGAATAGGCATGGTCTCCGGTGGTCTGGCCATTCCAGCGCGCGACCCGGGCGAGGCCGTGGGCGATGTCCTCGATCTCGATATCCAGCGGTGCCGGATGCAGCAGGTCGAGCCTGCGTCCCGACAGCATCCTTTGCCATGCGCGTGCTGCCATGTTTGCCGCAATCCTCGCCCAAATCAGCCTGTGGTTTGTCTAATCCGCAGACTCCTCATTGTCGAGCAAGCCGGGCGGTGCTATGTGGCCTCCGACCAGATTTCATATCCGGCAGGGGAACCAGAATCCGGACAATATCCGGGATCGCGCTCGCGAGGGAGCACGCAATGACCGACTACGTGGTGAAAGACCTTGCACTGGCCGATTACGGCCGCAAGGAGATCGAGATCGCCGAGACCGAGATGCCGGGGCTGATGGCCTGCCGGGCTGAGTTCGGCGAGGCCAAACCGCTGAAGGGCGCCCGCATCACCGGCTCGCTGCACATGACGATCCAGACCGCGGTGCTGATCGAGACCCTGACGGCGCTGGGGGCCGAAGTGCGCTGGGCCTCGTGCAACATCTTCTCGACCCAGGACCACGCCGCCGCCGCCATCGCCGCCTCGGGCGTGCCGGTCTTCGCCATCAAGGGCGAGACGCTGGAGGAGTACTGGACCTATTCCGACCAGATTTTCCAGTGGCCCGATGGCAAGCCCTCGAACATGATCCTCGACGATGGCGGCGACGCCACCATGTATATCCTGCTCGGTGCCCGGCTCGAGGCCGGTGAGGACGTTCTGTCGAACCCGGAATCCGAGGAGGAGGAAGCCCTGATCGCCCAGATCAGGAAGCGTCTGGCCGCCAACCCCGGCTTCTTCACCGCCCAGCGCGACGCGCTGATGGGTGTGACCGAGGAGACCACCACCGGGGTCAACCGGCTGTACCAGTTGGTCGAGAAGGGCCTGCTGCCGTTCCCGGCGATCAACGTGAACGACTCGGTCACCAAGTCGAAATTCGACAACAGGTACGGCTGCAAGGAAAGCCTAGTCGATGGTATCCGGCGTGGCACCGACGTGATGATGGCAGGCAAGGTCGCCATCGTCTGCGGCTATGGCGATGTGGGCAAGGGCTCGTCGGCGTCGCTGCGTGGCGCGGGCGCGCGGGTGCTGGTGACGGAGGTTGACCCGATCTGCGCATTGCAGGCGGCGATGGACGGTTTCGAGGTGGTGACCCTGGCCGAGGCGGCGCCGCGCGCCGATATCGTCATCACCACGACCGGCAACAAGGACGTGGTTTCGATCGAAGACATGCGCAAGCTGAAGGACATGGCCATCGTCGGCAATATCGGCCATTTCGACAACGAGATTCAGATCGCGGCCCTGAAGAACTTCAAATGGACCAACGTCAAGCCGCAGGTCGACATGGTCGAATTCCCGGACGGCAAGCGGATGATCCTGCTGAGCGAGGGGCGGCTGCTGAACCTCGGTAACGCCACCGGGCATCCCAGCTTCGTGATGTCGGCCAGTTTCACCAATCAGGTGCTGGCGCAGATCGAACTGTTCACCAAGGGGGCCGACTACGACAACAAGGTCCACGTGTTGCCCAAGCATCTGGACGAGAAGGTCGCGCGGGTGCATCTGGAGAAGCTGGGCGTGACCCTGACCGAGTTGAGCCCGGCCCAGGCGGACTACATCGGTGTGCCCCAGGCAGGACCGTTCAAGCCGGAGCATTACCGGTATTGAACGGGGGTTTCGGAATGATGGCGGGATGAACCCCGCCCTGCATGCGTTGTAGGCCGGGGTTCATCCGGCTATCCCTTCACCGCTTGCGGAACAGCGCCGCCAGGCCGCGATCGTCGGCGTGCTCGTGGTCCACGCTCTCGTAGAACCGCACCTCGCGGAAATCCACCGGCGTGATCCGGCCCGCCGCGACCAGCCCGGCAAAGGCGGAGCCGAAACCATCCCGGTCGAACACTTGCGGGTTGATGCAGAGCAGAACAGCGCCCCGGGGTGGGCGATCCGCAATAGCTCGGCCAGCGCCTCCGGACCCACATGACCGTGGGTGAAGGTGCCTGACGAGACCATCGCGCCATAGCTCATCTCCAGGAGCTATGCCCGAGTTTGGGTGACGGGTGATCATGCGGCGGCATGGGTTTGGTCGCTGCTCGCTTCGATTCCGTCGTTGAACTTGACGCCTTCGACGAGCTTTGACAACTGGTGATGGCTTCGCAGGCGGTGCCAGATTGGGGCAGGAGGGAGAAACGCGATGCGGATACTGGAGACGGCGCTCTACGCCGAGAACCTGACCGAGGCGGCGGATTTCTACAGCCAGGTGCTGGGCCTGGAGCGTTTCGCCGAAGTGGCCGGGCGGCATGTGTTCTTTCGCACCGAGGGGCAGGTGCTGTTGCTGTTCAAGCCATCGGCCACCCGCGTGCCACCAGCGAAGGACGCCCAGCTGGCGGTGCCCCCGCATGGGGCGCAGGGGCCGGGGCATATGTGCTTCGCGGCGACGGGGGCAGAGATCGATGGCTGGATCGAGCACCTGGCCGCACACCGGGTCGGAATCGAGAGCGTTGTCGAGTGGCCCCAAGGCGGGTGGTCGATCTATTTCCGCGACCCGGCAGGGAACTCGCTGGAATTTGCCGAGGCGGGGATTTGGGGGTTGTGAGGGGCCTTGCCATGGTCATTGCCGGGCTTGACCCGACAATCCTGTCTGGATGCCCGCATCAAGTGCGGGCATGACAATGTGAGTAGACCGCCCGTGCGACGAATCGTGGTGTTTGCAGGTGGATTAAATGACGGACGACGGTGCTGCTGATTAGCGTCTCGCCCACGCACCATTCCCCACGCGGCCAGCGCTGACCAGAATCGGTCAGGCCCGCAATTTCCAGCAACTCTCTGGATGCATATTTTGGGATTTCACCCGCAGCAATCCAGCGACGAATATTCCGCGCTGACCATCCACGCTTGTATCCGAGGTCGGTCATTCTCCGGGCGATCTTGCTTTGCCGGAACGAGACGATAGTGCCGCTCTTCCACAACCTTGATCTCGTCGTCCTGCAAAGTCAGATCGAAGAGCGCGACGATTTGCGCGTCCATGAAATGTGCAGCGATCACCCTGCATCGCATGCCTAGGAACTTTTCCTCGACGAAACGAAGCCTTGGATGGTGACACATAATGGGGCCTCAATGGCCCAGCAATTCTCATTATGGCGTTACAAAGGGGATTCCCAAGGCGGAAAATATATGAATGATACCATATATGGTTATCGATTCTCTCATAGACACTCTGCGTAGCCGTTGCGCGATGTTCCCCGACATGCGCACGGGGAGCAATTCGAGCTACACTATGGCCGATATCGGCATGGCTGCATTTTCGGTATTTTTTATCCAGAGCCCGTCCTTTTTGTCGCATCAGCGAGCGTTGGAAAAGCGTCGGGCGCGGTCGAACTGCGAGACGCTGTTCGCCATTGAGAAGATCCCTGCCGACAATCATGTTCGCACGATGCTTGATCCGGTGGAACCCGATGGGCTGTTCGCGTTGTTCGGGCAAGCCCTTGGCTTGCTTGCAGACAGATGCGGTCTGAAGGATTTTCAGAAGCTCGGCGGACGGCTTCTGATTGCCCTTGACGGCACCGGGTATTTCACCTCGCAAAAGCTTCATTGCCCGAATTGCTCGCAGCGCAAACGCCATAACGGCGTCATGGAATATTACCACTCCATGCTCTCGGCGGCGGTGGTGGCACCTGGCCATAATTGTGCCATGGTGCTTGAGCCGGAGTTCATCGCACCGCAGGACGGACATGACAAACAGGACTGCGAAAATGCCGCCACGAAGCGCTGGCTTTGCCGCTTCGGGCCGCAATACGCGCATCTCGGGCCGGTCTATCTGGGCGATGATTTATATTCCCGTCAGCCGATTTGCGAGTCGGTTCAACGGGTTGGCGGCAATTTCATCTTCACCGCCAAACCCTCCTCGCACCGCTGTCTCTACGAATGGCTCCATGGCGTCGAATTGCCGAGCCTTGAGAAAAAGCTGAAAAAGGGCCGCAGCGTCGTTACTCATCGCTACCGCTGGATGGAAGATGTTCCCCTCCGTGACGGGAAAGACGCATTGCATGTCAATTGGCTTCAGATCGAGATCATCAACAAGGCCGGCAAGGTGACCTGCACCAACAGCTTCGTCACCGATCTGCCGGTCAACGAAGAAACCGTCGTCGAGTTGGCCACCTGTGGCCGGGCGCGCTGGAAGACCGAGAACGAAACTTTCAATACCCTGAAGACCAGGGGTTGCCATCTGGAGCACAATTTCGGCCATGGCAAGGAACACCTGGCCAACCTTCTCATAACCATGAACCTGCTCGCCTTCGCGTTCCACACGGTCTGTGACCTAGTGGCCAAGCGCTGGCATGAGGCACGTGAAGCGTTCGGCGCGCGACGGCAGTTCTTCCAGGACCTGCGGAGCATCACCGGATATCACCTGTTCACCGACCGGGGCGCGCTCATCCGCACGATGATAACCGGCGAACCGCCGCCGGAACCAAAACTGCGCTAAAGCACCCGCTCAAGCCTCAGCACAACACAAAAATGAGAAGACAAAACATCATCGCAGAAAATCAAGCCATAATGAGAATTGCTGGAGAATTGCTGTCAATGGCCTTACTGTGGTTTCCGAAACTTGAAGGTTCAATTAAGGTATGGTAGAATCAAAAGAGAACACTTGTCAAAGTGAACCAGACGTCCATTCGCTTCTGAGGCAACGATGAACGCATATCTTCCGCGATGAAACTTGTATCTTACGTTGTCATTGCGGTGCTTAGTTCAGGTTTCACAGCCTGGATGTTTAGCGGCGGTTACCTCGTGGGGCCTGCGCGCCGCCTAAACCCACCGATCATCGACTTGGCATACTCCGATTTTATTTCAATCCTGCTCACAGCACTGGCAATAATTTTAGCCGCGCTTGCTATCGGCATCGGCGTTATAGCATTCAGGACTATCGCCGATATTAAGGATGAAGCGAGAATGATCGCTCGGAAGAGTTCAAAAGATGAAGTTGAGGCAGTGCTGAAGACGGTCCCCGAGCGCGTTGCCAAGTCCGTAGACGGCCAAGTTCATGATCGTTTGCCAAAGGCGATTGAAGATCAGTTGCAAGACGCTATCGAGGCGGCTGGACGAACAGGCCGCCTTGATGACGCGCTTCAAAAAGCGCTCGCTCGCATATCGCTTGGTGGTGCCGAGGCAAACAGTGAGCTTGAGCCAGGATTCGAAGCAATCGGAGAAGGGGAGAATGACAATGCCTAGCCGTGAGTATCACCGAATTCGTCCCGAACACCTGGAAATTGTCAAGCGTCATTTGGCCGTGAAACCAGTACCTTTAGGGGCGTTAGCAAGGGACCTCGGTATTGAGGTCAAATTATCTGCGCTTGAGCCCGGCAGTTCGGGGATGATTAAGCTGGCTGACGATGGTTATCGCATCAAAATCAACAGATACGAAACACGCGAAAGACAACGGTTCACCCTGGCACATGAGATTGCGCATTTTCTTCTTCATCAGAAGGAGATTAATAGGGGGGATGGCATTGTCGATAACGTCTTGTACCGCTCGGGGCAGCCAAAAAAGATCGAACACGAAGCAAACAGGTTGGCTGCAGACCTTATCATGCCGGATGAACCGATAAGTTCGGATCTCGAAAGAATAAATAAGCCGATCACTGAAGATGTGATTGAGTTCCTTGCGCGTGAGTGGCGGGTTTCCAAAGCCACAATGGAAGTTCGATTGGGACTAGTGTCTGCGTAGTTGAGAGGAACATCATGCCGCCGCGCGATGGTACATACGTTCCGACACTTGCCATAAGGGCAAGTGAGATGACCGGGTTGGAATTCCTCCCTGGACTGTCAAAAGATCGTATGTTGCCTGTTTTCCTGCTGGCACCATGGAGCAGTTCGCGCTCGCTAGGAAAGGCCATGGAGCGGATTGAACAAGCTTACCCGCGTCGTCCTTTCTTCCTGGATTTTGATCGTGACTATGTCCCGACCAATCCTGACAACCCAGCGCAGACCGAGTGGCTTCAATTAAGAAACCCTCTCGATCGTTTTCGTGCGTGGTGGCATTGTTGGATTGATTACCCACAGGCGATGCCCTGCTTGCAACTGGACGGCCAATCCAAAGAGGATCTTGTGTTGCAGATAGGCGATATTCAATCCCAAGATCGTGAGTTCTGTCTTCGGATTGAGTTAAGTCGGTTGCCGCGCAATATTGGGGTCATAGTCGAAGCGCTGACCGAAGTTGGCACCGCCGATTTCACCGTGATTGTCGAAGGAGGTTGGGTCTCTGACCCGCTCATGGTGTACGCGCAGGCGCATGGATTGATAACAGGTGTGCTTGCTCCGCTCGACGGCCGGATTCCTATGGTCGTCTCTTATACTTCGATGCCAACGGGCTTTCACCTTATGGAGGGCGTGGTCGAAGTCGGATTTAGCAATCATCAACTTCTTGACCAGCTTCGCAAGACTTCGAACCGGGATGTCATTCTCTATGGCGATTGGGGGAGCACAAAACCGCGAGAGAATAACTTTGGGAAAGCACCATTTCCTAGAATTGACTATCCAATCGATGACGCTTGGTATATTGCTCGAAACAAAGATGAGGAGTGGACTTACAAAGATGCGGCTACTGCAATTTTACGTAATGATGCATGGGATGGAGAGTTGGGTATTTGGGGGGAGAAAATGATCGAACAGACGTCCATTGATCCTGAATTTGCGATCGACACACCGCAAAAGAACGTCGCGGCTAGAGTAAACATTCACTTGCACCGTCAAGCGCTCTACGGAGGTGAGATTAGTGGTATTGACTTAGATGAAGACTGGGTGGACTGACATCTGTCGTTTTGAGCCTTCTAATACAGTGCACCTCCCCAGGTTCGAAAGCGGAAAGACCGGGATGCTGGCGCAGCCCAAGAGCCGACGCCGAAGAGAACCATGACCCGCATGTCGCGATCCATAAGGCCGTTTTAACTTGACGCAGCAGCCGAATGTAGAGAACCAACGGCCTTAGAGATTGACCTAGTGTCCCCATGTGGACACCCATTGTGGGGCGGAGTTCACCCCGCCGACGGGCCGGCGATATGGCCGCGTGGCGGGCTGAAGCCCGCCCTACAGGGCGCGACTGTTCGGCCTCACCGGTTCATCCGGTTCTCGATCAACTGCTCCACTACAGACGGGTCGGCCAGCGTCGAGGTATCCCCCAGCGTCCCATAGTCATTCTCGGCGATCTTCCTGAGAATCCGCCGCATGATCTTGCCGGAGCGGGTCTTGGGCAGGCCCGGGGCCCATTGGATCAGGTCGGGGCTGGCGATCGGGCCGATCTCGGCGCGGACCCAGTTGCGCAGTTCAACGCGCAGGTCGTCGGTGTATTCTTCGCCCTCCATCAGGGTGACGTAGCAGTAGATGCCCTGGCCCTTGATGTTGTGCGGGTAGCCGACCACCGCCGATTCCGAGACCTTGGGGTGGGCCACCAGGGCGGACTCGACCTCGGCCGTGCCCATGCGGTGGCCCGAGACGTTGATCACGTCGTCGACGCGCCCGGTGATCCAGTAGTAGCCGTCGGCGTCGCGGCGGCAGCCGTCGCCGGTGAAGTAGAACCCCTTGTATTGCGAGAAATAGGTCTCGACGAAGCGGTCGTGATCGCCGAACAGGGTGCGCATCTGGCCCGGCCAGCTGTCCTTCAGCGCCAGCACCCCGGCGCATTCGGTCTGGGTGATCTCGGCGCCCGAGTTCGGGTCCAGCACCACCGGCTGGACGCCGAAGAACGGCAGGGTGGCCGAGCCGGGTTTGAGGTCGATGGCACCGGGCAGCGGGGTGATCAGGATGCCGCCGGTCTCGGTCTGCCACCAGGTGTCGACGATCGGGCAGTTGGTCTTGCCGACGACGTTGTAGTACCACTCCCACGCCTCCGGGTTGATCGGTTCGCCGACGGTGCCGAGGATGCGCAGGGACGACAGGTCGCATTTCTCGACCCAGTCCGTGCCCTTGCCCATCAGGGCGCGGATCGCGGTGGGCGCGGTGTAGAAGATGTTCACCTTGTGCTTCTCGCAGACCTGCCAGAAGCGGCTGGCGTCGGGCCAGGTCGGGATACCCTCGAACATCAGCGTGGTGGCGCCGTTGGCGAGCGGGCCGTAGACGATGTAGCTGTGGCCGGTGACCCAGCCGACATCCGCGGTGCACCAGTAGATGTCGCCGTCGTGGTAATCGAAGATGTACTGGTGGGTCATCGAGGCGTAGAGTAGATAGCCGCCCGAGGTGTGCTGCACCCCCTTCGGCTGACCGGTCGAGCCGGAGGTGTAGAGGATGAACAGCGGGTCCTCGGCGCCGATCTCCTCGGCCGGGCAATCGGCGGAGACCTGCGCCTCGGCCTCGTGCAGCCAGGTGTCGCGGTCCGGGTTCCAGTCGATATCGCCGCCGGTGCGCTTGACCACCAGCGTCCTGACGCCGGGCAGCTTTGCCAGCGCCTTGTCGGCGTTTGCCTTCAAGGCGGTGTTGCGGCCGCCGCGCGGGGCCTCGTCGGCGGTGATCACCAGCCTGGCGCCGCAATCCTCGATCCGGCTGGCCAGCGCATCGGGGCTGAAGCCGCCGAACACGATGGAGTGGACAGCACCAATGCGCGCACAGGCGAGCATGGCGTAGGCCGCCTCGGGGATCATCGGCATGTAGAGGATGACCGAGTCGCCCTTGGCGACGCCAAGCCCCTTGAGAACGTTGGCGAAGCGGCAGACCTCGCCGTGCAGCTCGCGATAGGTGATGTGTTTCGAGAGGGTGGGATCGTCCGCTTCCCAGATGATCGCGGTCTGGTCGGCGCGGGTCGCCAGATGCCGGTCGATGCAGTTGGCCGAGACGTTCAGGGTGCCGTCCTCGAACCAGTTGATCGAGACGTTCTCATAGGCGTAGCTGGTGTTCTTGACCTTGGTGTAGGGCTTGATCCAGTCGAGCCGTTGCCCCTGCTCGCCCCAGAATGCCTCCGGGTCGTCGATCGACGCCTGGTACATGTCCTTGTACTTGGCGCTGTCGATCAGCGCATGGGCCGCCACGGCGGCCGGCACGGGGTGAATTTGTACGTCGCTCATCCTGTCCTCTCAGTCTGTTGTCGCGTCTGTTATCACATCGGGGTATTTTGTGATCGCGCGACGTTCTCAGCCGTTTTGTTGCGGTGCAATATGTCCGGCTGCCGCAGTTTGGCGACAGATTAATGCGCTTGCAAGAGCCGGTGTGGTGAATTCGCCGGACCGGCGCTTTTCCTTTGCGGCGGCAGCGCGCACCGGACCATACTCCGGCCAACCAGAAGCTCATGGCGGGAGAATCGAATCATGGCCGGACAGATCGAGGCGCGGCTGGCGGAGATGGGCATTCAGTTGCCTGAACCGACAGTGCCGCTGGCCCAGTACCTGCCCTTCGTGCAGAGCGGCAACCTGCTGTTCGTGTCGGGCCAGTTGCCGATGGGCAAGGACGGGTTGGTCACTGGCCAGCTTACCGCTGCGGACCACGCGACTGACGGCGTCCCGGCGCCGGGGTCCAAGCTGGCGCTGGCGGCGGAGGCGGCGGGGCTGTCGGCAGTGAACCTGCTGGCTCAGGCCAAGGCGGCGACCGGTGATCTGGACCGGATCACGCGGGTGGTGAAGCTGACCGGGTTCGTCAATTGCGATGGCGGCTTTGCCCAGCAGCATCTGGTGATCAATGGGGCGTCATCCCTGTTGGGCGACGTTTTCGGCGACGCCGGGCGGCATTCGCGCTCGGCGGTGGGGTCGTCCAGCCTGCCGCTTGGCGTCATCGTCGAGATCGAAGGCATTTTCGAGGTCGGGTGACAGTCTTCGGAGGCCATGCATGACCCCGCTCGTCCAAACATTCCGCGGCGCCGGCGGGCAACGTCTGGAGACGGGCCCGTGAACCTACCGGATCCTTCCCTGTCGCGGCTGATCGATCCACTGCGCGATCTGGCCATCGGGGGCATTCTGGAGACGATGGCGCGGGAACTGGAGGGCGGCGCCGAAGTTGTTCCCGAGCCGGAAATGCGCGACGCCACCGGCACAATATCACGCAGCGGGCCGCTGAACCTGCCCCGCCGGGGCGATCTTTCGGTCACCAGGAACGGACGCACCCTGATACGCCAGATCGAAAGCGGCCCGCCGCCCAGCGGCGGTACGCTGGTGGCCCAGACCCTAGACGGTTTCGAATCCGAGATTCTGACGTTCCGCTGGGATGCGGCGGAACTCACCGTTTTCGCCAAGCAGGAGCAACCGAACTGGGTGCCGCTGCGCCACTGGTTCCTGGAGTGGTTCCAGAGCCGCTACAGCGAAGTCGCGCCCGATCTTTATGGTGCGGTCCACAGCCTGGACGGGCCGCGCCAGGTTCCCGGCGGCTGGACCTTCACCGCCGATTTCGGCTCGGCCCCGGTGGCCTGCGTTGTTGATTTGATCACCGCACTTTCGGCGTCGGGCGCATCGCGGATGCGGATCGGTGAGGCGTAGGGGCGGGGGTATTCGGCCTGTGTCTGCTTGCGTTTGTTGCCCGTGGCAAAATCCGCTTGTGCGGATTTTCGGCGCTCCGCCAACCAGGTTCTGCTGCGACTGTTCGAAAGCTGCCGCTTTCGGTGCGCCGCCGCGGAGGCGCGGCAGGCTCAGATCCCGTGCGGGCGCCGTCAGGTAAAATTCATTTGGGTAAAGCCGTCAGCACAAAAGATCCGCCGGCTCGTCAATATCGCGCAGAGTCGCGCCGAACCCCACATCGAGCGGCGCGAGGCTGGCCAGTGTGTCGGCCATTGCATGCGGTGAAGACCAGCGCACGCCCCGGAACAGCGCCGCCGGGGCCGCCCGGCCACCACGCCTGAGCCCGATCATCCAGTAGCCGCCATCCGGCGCCGGGCCGAGCACGGCATCATGGCGGCCAAGCAGGTGGAAACCCTGGGCCACATGGGCAGGGGTGATGCCTGGGATGTCGGCGCCGATGATGATTGTCGGCCCTGGCGGCATGGCGTTGAACGCCCGGCCCATGCGGTCGCCGAGGTCACCCGGCCCTTGCAGCCAGCGCGGCAGGGCGGTGGGCCAGATACGGCTTGCCAGTCCTTCGTGGTCGGGGCTGACCGCCAGCACGGTTTGCCAGCGCCGGTCGTGGCCGAGATGCCGGATCAGCCGCGCGGACTGGTGGCGGAACCACCAGGCGGCGGCGGTCATGCCGATCTCGCGGCCAAGGCGGGTCTTGACCCGGCCGGGACGAGGTTCCTTGAGGAAAATGACGAGGGTTCGTTGCACGGCGGCAGTGTTGGTGATCCCTGATTCATCGTCAATGCTCTGACATATTGGTTACCGCGAAATTGTTTGGGCCATGAAGCCCTTCGGTGTGGATATCAAGCGGGGCTGCTCAGGATGTATTGGCTCTTGGCCTCGGGGTTACGCCACCATGGCGGCTGGTCGAACAGCGTCTTGAGACGAACAAACAGCCACATGTCCTGGATATCCGGCTGGAGACGGAGCGTGGGACGGAGTTTCCCTGTCCGGATTGCGGCAAGCTTTGCAAGGCGCATGATTTCAGGGAATTCACCTGGCGGCATCTGAACTTCTCCCGGCACCATTGCATGATCAGGGCCCGCGTGCCGCGCACGGGCTGCCCCGAGCATGGTGTAAAGCGCGCCAACGTTGCGTGGGCACGCCAGGGCAGCGGCTTTACCTTACTGTTCGAACAAGCCGCGATGATCCTGGTCCGAGAGATGCCGGTGCTTGGCGCCGCCCGGTCTATGGACATCACTGACAAGCGGTTGTGGCGGATCGTCGAGCACTACGTCACCAAGGCGGTGGACCGCCTTGATCTTTCCGGCCTGACGGCGCTTGCCTTCGACGAAACGGCATCGAAGCGGGGCCATAACCACGTCACCGCATTCATCGACGCGGATCGCAGGAACGAGCCAGTGACCTTCGCCACGCCGGGCAAGGGCAAGAAGACAGTCAGGGAATTCAAGGCGTTCCTGAAGGAGCACGGTGGCAAACCGGAGCGCATCAGGGAGGTGGTCTGCGACATGTCACCTGCGTTCCTCGGCGCCATCGGCAAGGCGTTTCCCGACGCCGCTGTCACCGTGGACTGGTTCCATGTAGTGCAGGTGTTCACCAGGGCGGTGGACGACGTGTGCAAGGCGGGTCTGCCGGAATGACGGCCTGTGCACTTGGCAAGTACGTCTTGATCTTGTCTATCCGCCCCTCGTATAGCGCCGCGCCAGCCGTTGCGGCGAGACGCCGAGGAAATACAGCGCCAGTGTGGTCAGGTTGCGCCAGCCGCGCCGGAGCCAGCCATCGGCGGCGTACCGCGCGGCGGAGGACACCGCCACCGCGTCCAGCCGGACCAACCGCGCCCGCCCGATCCGGCGGACCAGCGCCACGTCCTCCATCAGCGGGATCAGCGGGTAACCCCCGGTCTGGCGATACAGCAGCCGGCTGACCAGCAGGCCCTGGTCGCCATAGGGCAGGGCGAACAGGGTCGCGCGCAGGTTGGCCCAGGCCGCGACCAGCCGGCCCATCGGCGCGGTTGTGTCGAAGCGCAGGGTGAAATTCCCGGCCTGCTGCGGGCCGGCGTCCATATGGGTCCGGACCGCCGCGACCCAGCCGGGTTGCAGCACGGTGTCGGCGTGGAGGAACAGGAACCAGTCGCCATGCGCTGCCTGCGCCCCCGCGGCGAGTTGCTGGCCGCGTCCCCGGGGCGCTGTCACCAGCCGGGCGCCGAGGGCATCGGCCAGTTCGCCCACGGCGTCTTCCGAGCCGCCATCGGCGATGATCAACTCGTGGATCAGCCCGGACATCAGCCCCTCGCTGAGCGCACCCAGACAGGGGCCGATGCGCTCCGCTGCATTCAGGGTCGGGATCACGATCGAGAGTGGCGCGGTCATTGACCGATGCTCATGTTTGAGTCCTCATGCGGGGACCCGCACCCGCTCGGCCAGCGCCATGAAGACCAGCGCACCCAGGCCGAGGGCCGCGAAACCGATGAACAATGGCACCACCGAGCCGTCATAACTTTGCGAGATCACATAGCCGACCGGCACCGCGCCCAGGGTCGCCACCGTGTTGACCACCGAGGCGGCGGTTCCGGCCAGATGGCCCAAGGGTTCCAGCGCCAGGGCGTTGAGATTGGCGAACAATACCGCGACCGAGAAGAAGATCAGCGACATCAGCGTCATGAACAACCACAGCGGCGGCACACCGCCATTGCCGCCGGCCCAGGTCAACAGCGCCGCCACCGCGCTGACCGCGATCATATGCACCAGCGCGATCATCGAGAGCCGCCGCATGCCGAAACGCATCACCAGGCGGCTGTTGGCGAAGCTGGCCAGGGTGAAGGCCAGTGCCAGCGCGCCGAAGGCCCAGGGGAACAGCGGTCCCAGTTCGTAGCCCTCCTCCAGCACCTGTTGGGCGGTGGCCAGATAGACCACGAAGGCACCGAAGACCATCGATACCGCGAGCGTGTAGAACATGGTCGGGCGGGTGCCGAGAACCTCGGCGAAGGCGGCGATCACCGGGCGCGGGGTCAATGGGCGGCGCTGCGCGGGGGGCAGCGTTTCCGGCACCCAGAACAGGTACCAGCCGCCCGAGACCAACGCCATGGCGAGGTACAGCCCGAAGATCGCCCGCCAGCCGCCGATCATTTCGACCCCCTGGCCGATGATCGGCGCCAGCATCGGCACCAGCATGAAGATGGTCATCACCAGCGACAGGATCCGCGCCATCGGGCGGCCCTCGTAGAGGTCGCGCACCATCGCCATGGCGACGGTGCGCGGCCCGCCCGCGCCCAGACCCTGTAACAGGCGGCCGGCAAACATCATCGTCGGCGTTACCGCAAACATCGCAAGCACTGTGCCGAAGATGAACACCGCCCAGCCCAGCATCGCCGTACGCTTGCGCCCGATACCGTCGGACAGCGGGCCATAGACCACCTGCGATGCGCCCATGCCGACGAAGACCAGCATGACGATGAACTGCCGGTCGTTCTCGCCGGTAAAGGCCAGTTCGTCCGAGATCGCGTCGAGCGCGGGCAGGACCGCATCGATGGTCATGGCGACGACCGAGGTCATCAACGCCAGGAAGATCAGGAAGGTTGGCGAGGCGTGCCCTTCGGCGCGCTCGGTCGGGGTCGGCAGGGTCATGGCTGTTTCCAGTTTCGAAGATATCGCCTTATAGCGCTGGGCGCGCCGCTGCGCGACGCCTATATTGCGTGGAGGGCCACGAGGGATGCAGCCCCGGGGGATGCAGCTATGAACGGATTGCAGGGTTTCGTCGACAGTGAGCGTACCGTATTGCGCATGGCGGGCGCGGATGTGCGCGATGTGCTGCAGAACGTGGTCACCAACGATATCGACCGCGTGGCACCCGGGCGGGCGGTTTATGCGGCGCTGCTGACGCCGCAGGGCAAGTATCTGTTCGACTTCCTGCTGGTCGAGGGGCCGGACGGTGCGTTGCTGATCGATTGCGCCGCCGGGCGGGCCGGGGCGCTGGCACAGCGGTTGAAAATGTATTGTATGCGCCGCGATGCAACGGTGACCGGCGAGGCCGGGCTGGGCGTGGCGCTGGTCTGGGGTGGTGCTGCCCCCGGTGGAGATGCCGGTGGAGACCCTGTTGTTCCCGACCCGCGTGCCGACGCCATGGGTTGGCGGATTTATGCCGCCGACCCGGAGGCGGCGCTGGCCGAGAACGGCGCGGCGGCTTCGGATCGCGCCGCCTATGACGCGCTGCGCATCGCTCATATGGTGCCGGCGAGCGGCATCGAACTGGTGCCCGACGAGACCTATATCCTGGAGGCCGGTTTCGAGGCGCTGCACGGGGTCGATTTTCGCAAGGGGTGTTATGTCGGCCAGGAGGTCACCGCAAGGATGCGGCACAAGACCGAGTTGAAGAAGCGCCTGGTGCGGGTGCGGGTCGAGGGCGAAGCCGCGCCCGGTACGCCGGTGACCACCCCGATGACGGCCGGCGGCAAGCCCGCGGGCACGCTGTTCAGCCAGTCGGGCGGGCAGGGCCTGGCCCATCTGCGGCTCGACCGGGCCGAGGGGGTGCTGGAGGCGGGCGGCGCGCGGGTGATCTACGAGGGTTGAGGCGCTGCCAGATCAAATCCGATCTCCCGCCGCCCCAGCCTCCGGGCCGGGGCTATGCGAGGTCGTATTGCAACACCGTCCAACAGGAACATTAGGGTGTGTATGAACAAACGAGAATAGGGACGGAGGTGAATCACCACTGACGGTTTTGGGTCGAGACCCGACGAAGATTCGCGCGTTAATGAACGTCCGCTTTCCAAAAGCTTCCTGTTGAGCGAGCAGAACTTCCTTAGCGATGCCCTGAGCGTCAAGCGCCCGCACGAGCACATCCGTCAGGTCCTCCGCGAGGCCCCGGCCGGACTTGGTCTTGACGTCGAAAGGGTTGCCGAACCCGCCACGTTGCAGGCCGACGAAGCTGGGCGACTTGCTGCCGCTCAGCACATAGGGGCGCTGATCGATCACGGTCGCGGAGACGCTCTTGTCGGTCTCGGCGTAGATGGTCGCGATTGCCGCGCCGTAGTCGTATTTGTTCCCGATGGCACACCCAGCGAGCACAAGCATGGCCAGCAATGCAAACAGTTTGACAGCGATAGAGGTTGGATTTTTTATCTTGGTTCGAAACCTCCCTGTTGCTTGCGGATTGTAGCGGAACGGTGATCCCGGTGATAGTAAATCAGGGCTGGATGGGTTGAGGTCGAACCTCCATTTCAACCATTGTCCCGCTCCAGGAACCGGATGCCCGTGTCACGCACGGGCATGACATGGGCGAGCGACAACGCGCCTTGGTGTTACGCGCCGAAAGCGCCAGCTTTCGTACAGGCGCAAAAGACCAAGCTGTTCTAACCCGTCTCCTCCGCCAGCAACGCCGCCAGGCCCTCGCGGTAGGTGGGGCAGGCCAGCTCCACTCCCAGTTCCGACTTGATCCGCTGGTTCGAGACCCGCTTGGATTCGGCGTAGAACGAGCGCGCCATCGGGGTCATCTCCGCCGTGTCGAACGGCTCCTCCGGGGGGGCGGGCAGGCCGAGCAGGCCGGCGGCATGGGCGATCACGTCCTCGGGGGCGGCTGCCTCGTCGTCGCAGACATTGTAGACAGCGCCCGGATGGGCCCGCTTGATGGAAGCTTCCAGCACGGTGGCGATGTCCTCGACATGGATGCGGCTGAACACCTGGCCGGGTTTGATGATCCGCCGCGCCGTGCCGGCGCGCAGCCTGGCAAACGGGCCGCGCCCCGGACCGTAGATGCCCGCCAGGCGGAAGATTTGCACCGGCAGCCCGGTTTCGCGGCGATAGGCGAGCCATTCGCGTTCGGCCGCCAGCCGCGACTTTCCGCGTTCGGTCGTGGGCGTGCATTCGGAGGTTTCGTTGACCCAGTCGCCGCCCCGGTCGCCATAGACCCCTGTGGTGGAAAGATAGCCGACCCAGTCGAACTGGTCGGCCCGCGCGCCCAGCGCGCCGGCGCAATGCAGCAGCGTCGGATCGCTGCCGGATTCCGGCCCGGCCGAGACCAGGATATGTGTCGCAAAGTCCAGCAGCGGCCCGCATTTGATGCGCGGCCAGATCACCGCCTCGGCCCCGGTGGCGCGGATCACCGCGGCCTTTTCCTCCGAACGGGTGGTGCCGATCACCTGCCAGCCCTGCGCCATCAGGCGCCGCGCCAGCACCTGTGCCGAATAGCCATGTCCGAAACTTAGCAATACTGGCGATTTTCCCATGGTGGCGGTGCCCTCTCTCGGCTAGAGTGCTTTTCGACCTGATTGCATCAGGTCGCGCACTCTAAGTCTTTAGCTGGTCGCATTTTCCGAGTCAGCAGATAATTCCATCTGCTTCGCAAATGCTCCAGGTTCTCCGCCGAAAGGATACCGGCAGATGGGCGATTTGCGAGCGAAAATTTCACTTTTGGCGCTGGTTTTGGCGTTTGGGATGGCCGGGGTTGGCGTCGGGCCGGCGGCGGCGGGAACCTATGACGACTGCATCGCCATGGTCGGATCCGATCCGGCCCAGGCCGATATCGAGGCGGAGCGTTGGGTGCAGGCCGGGGGCGGCGCCCCGGCACGGCATTGCCAGGCGCTGGCGCTGCTGGCCAAGGGGGCCGAACGCCGCGCCGCCGAACTGATGGTCGAGATCGCCACCGATGATCGCACCCTTCCCGACGAAGTGCGTTCGGACATGCTGGTCGACGCAGGCCAGATCTTTCTCGGCCTGGGCGATCTTGCGCTTGGGCGCAGCGTCGCCTCGCGTGCGTTGTTGCTGGCGCGCGCACCGCGCGCGGCGCTGACCCTGTCGGCGCGGCTGAAGGCGGCGCAAGCGGATTGGCAGGGCGCCGTCAACGACCTTGACGGGGCGCTGGCCCGGGGCGAACCCGACGCCAGCCTTCTGGTGCTGCGCGCCAGCGCCAGGTTGCGGCTCGGCGAACGGGTTGCGGCGCGCGCTGACCTTTTATGGGCGACCGAGATCGCCCCGGACCTGGCCTCGGTCTGGCTGGAGCGCGGGGTGCTGGAGGCAGCGACTGACAACCGCGACGCCGCCCGCGCCGCCTGGCTGAGGGCGATCGAGTTGGACCGGGATGGGTATGTCGGCGATGCAGCGCGGCTCAGGTTGCAAAGGATGGAGGCGGACGCGAGCTGACTTCGGCCAGTCCCAATTGCCATTCTTCAGTGACCGCCGCGTCCGGATCGGCCGCAATCGCCGCCTGGAACCGCGTCACGCCAACCAGACGCGACAGCGCCCAGACCGCATGGCCACGGACCAGCGGATCGGCGTCGCGGGCCGCCGTTTCGGCGACTTGAGCAAGCCTATGGTCAGAAGAATTACCAATTGCAACCAACACGTTACGAAGGAACCTGCCGCGCCCGATGCGTTTGATCGGCGAGCCGGAGAAGCGCGCCCGGAAGGCGGTGTCGTCGAGGTCCGCCAGTTCGGCCAGCAGCGGCGCCTCTACGCGCTCACGCGCGGCATAGGCAGCGTTGGCTGCGACGGCGAACTTGTTCCAGGGGCAGACCGCCAGGCAATCGTCGCAGCCGTAGATGCGATTGCCGATCAGCGGACGCATCGCCCGCGGGATCGGCCCCTTCAGCTCGATGGTCAGATACGAGATGCAGCGCCGGGCGTCGAGCTGGTACGGTGCCGGGAAAGCTGCCGTCGGGCAGATGTCGAGGCAGCGCCGGCAGGCACCGCAATGGTCCTCGTGGGGTGTGTCGGGGGCCAGTTCCAGGGTGGTGAAGATGGCACCGAGGAAGAACCACGAGCCGAGCCGCCGCGATACCAGGTTGGTGTGCTTGCCCTGCCAGCCCAGACCGGCAGCCTCGGCCAGGGGCTTCTCCATCACCGGCGCGGTGTCGACGAAGACCTTGATCTCGCCGCCGTGGTGCTCGATCAGCCAGCGCCCCAACCGCTTCAGCCGCTTCTTGACCACGTCGTGATAGTCGCGGCCCTGGGCGTAGACGCTGATCCCGGCCCGGGTCGGCTGTCCCAGAACCGCCAGCGGGTCGGCCTCAGGGGTGTAGGGCTCGGCCAGCATGATCACCGAGCGCGCTTCGGGCCACAGCGCGGCGGGGTTCGCGCGCCAATTGATGCGCTCGGCCATCCAGGGCATCTCGCCGTGGCTCCCCTGCCCGACCCATTGGCGCAGCCGCGCGCCCGCCGGCCCGATGGCATCGGGCCGGGTCACGGCGAATTCGGCGAAGCCGAGGGCATGGGCCTGCGATTCCAGTGCTGTTCGAATTGCGGCACCTGGCTCGGATTTCATGGGCGCGTTCAAGTAATGGCCTCCACATGGCAGCGGATCGCGGCCTGCCTGGGGCCAGGATTATGGCCTATGTAGCCTGAATGATCAAAGGTCAGCAGACCCGAGTGTTGTTTTGCCCTGACGGCGCCGCTTGTTGTTTCGCCGGTGTCAAAATCTGTTATGCGCCTGTCCGGGCAAATTTTCAGAAATCCAGATCGGCGTAATGATCGGTCGCCGGGAAGCCGGGCAGGTGGTCCGCCAACAGGCCGCGGAAGCAGGGGCGGGATTTCATCACCGAATACCAGTCGCGCACCGTCGGGTAGTCGTCCCACGGCACGTCGCCGACATAGTCGAGGCAGCTGAGATGCGCGGCCGCGGTGATATCGGCGATGGTCATGCGCGGCCCGACCAGCCAGTTGTGGCCCTCGAGCAGGAAGGTGACATAGTCGAGATGCACCCGGATGTTCTTGCTGCCCGCCTTGAGGCAGGCGCCGTCCGGGTAACCCAGCCGTGCCAGCCGTTTGGTTACCCGCTCGAACAGCAGGTTCTCGGTGACCTCGCGGTTGAACTTGTCATCGAACCAGCCAACCATGCGGCGGACCTCGGCGCGCTTGGTGGAGTCCCTGGGCATCAGCGGCGATTCGGGCGAGGTTTCCTCGAGATATTCGAAGATCGCGGTGGATTCCGACAGCGCCTGGCCATTGGCGGTGATCAACACCGGCACCTTGCCCGCGGGGTTGAGCCGCAGGAAGTCGAGCCGGTTTTCCCATGGCCGCTCCTCGATCAACTCGACCTCGACCCGTTTCTCGGCCAGAACCAGGCGAATCTTGCGGCAAAAGGGCGACAGGGGCAGGTGATAAAGGCGATGCATCGGCGGCTGTTGTACTCAAAAGTGGCTGCTCACCCCTCTCTGCCCAAGGGAGCGCGCCGATGCAAGGGTCTTGCGGGAATTAGAGCATCTGGCGCCAAATGTGCACCATCCCCCGCCTGCTGGCGGGGAAACCGGTATTCGGGGTTGTTGCCCCAGGATACTACGCAGCACGGCGGCGCCGTCGATGATGCCCTGGCTGGCGCCACTGGTCTCTTAGAGTACGGGCGATGTCGGCGGCGAGAACGGCCCCCGGAAAAAGCGTTGCGACACTGAAAACGAAGGCAAACCCCAGAGCGACAAACCGGATCATGGACGTCTCCCTCGAAAAGGTATTCCGAAGTATAACGCGGCTTTTCGGTTGTGCCGTCGGAATTTGCGAAATTACTCCAGGCAATCGGCGAGGCTGTCCGCGAGGCCGCGCAGCAGGGCAGGGTAAAGGCCCGGCCCTGGCCGCAGGTTGGCGCCGAGCGGGTCGAGCAGGCCGATCCGGACCCCGGTCCCCTCGGCCACGGTGGCGGCCAACGGGGCGCGGAACTGCGGTTCCCGGAACAAGCATACGGCGCCGAACGTGCGGATGCGGGCGCGGATGCGGGTGATCCGGGCCGGGCCGGGGGCGCGGGCGTCGCCCAGAGCGACGGCGCCGGCGGCCTCGAAGGCGAAGCGGTGCTCGAAATAGTGGAAGGCATCATGGAAGACGACAAAAGGCCGGCCTCTGACCGGGTCGAGCCGGGCGGCAATCTGCGTGGCCAGTGTGTCGAGTTCCGCCCGGGCCGCCTCGGCATTGGCCAAGTAGAGCTCCCGGTTTTCCGGATCGGCCTCGGCCAGGGCGGTGGCGATGACGCCGAGCCACAGCTTTGCGTTCATGGGGTCGAGCCAGAGGTGGGGATCGGATTCGTCATCCGCCTGTGCGGGAGCGGAGCCGTGGTCGCTGGTCTCGAACGCCGCGCCCTTGCGCGGGGCAAGGCGGGTCTGGCCGGGGGTGTCCGCCAGCCGGACCACCCGCGCCCCGGCCGCCAGGGTCGCCAGCGGGCGCTCGAGCCAGGGCTCCAGCCTGGGGCCGACCGAAAACACCAGCACCGCCCGTTCCAGCGCCGCCGCATCGGATGGCCGCAGCGCATGGTCGTGGGGCGAGGCGCCGGGGGGCAGCAGCAGGTATGGGCCGCTGTCGCTCGGGCCCACGCCCTGCATGACACGGGCAACAAACGAATGCACCGGCGCAATGCTGGCCACCACTTCCACCTCACCTGCCGCGCGGAGAGGCAGGGCGATCAGGAGAGCCATGGCGAGGGTGCAGGGGATGGAGGTGAGCCGCATCGGTCAGTTCCGGTTTCCGGTTGAATTTTCGATCGTCCTGCGCCAGATGCGCAAGGTGCCCTTGTGCGGGGTTGCCTATCAGAGCTGTTATGATATAACAACCGTAATGTTATGACATAACAATCGCTCCCGCTCCAACATGCCCGCGACAACAGGACTGGCCGAAAATGACGGATACAGCCCTCGCCTTTGCCGAACATGACCACGGCCAGTGCCGCGAGACCATGCTCGATGAACTTGCCAGCGCCGCCAAGAACCGTGGCCTGCGCCTGACGCCCGCCCGGGTGCGGGTTCTGGAGTTGTTGTCGGAGGCACATCGGGCGATGGGCGCCTATGAGCTGTTGGACCGGTTGCGCGCCGAGGGGCTGGGCTCGCAGCCGCCGGTGGTCTACCGGGCGCTGGATTTCCTGATTGCGGCCGGGTTCGTCCACAAGCTCGAGCGGTTGAATGCCTATGTCGCCTGCTGCCATCCGGGCGGCGAGCATGGTATTGAGAACGGCGCCTGTTTCCTGATCTGCTCGAACTGCCGCAAGGTCGCCGAGATCGAGGACGGGGCGCTGGACATCGCTATCGCACAGGCCGCCGCCGGGCGTGGTTTCGCCATGCGCCGTACGGTGTTGGAGATCGAGGGCACCTGTCCGGCCTGCAGGACCGGCACCCAGTGAACCGGCACCCGGTGAGCACGCCCCTGATCGAAACGCCGCTTATCGAGGCGAAGGGCCTTGGCTATCGGGATGGTCCGCGCCAGATCCTCCACGACATCGACCTGACCGTCCAGCCCGGCGAGATCGTCACCATTGTCGGCCCCAATGGTGCGGGCAAGACTACGCTGCTGCGGGTGCTGATCGGGGCCTTGCGACCGAGCCAGGGCGACGTGCGGCGCAAGCCCGGGCTGAGGATCGGCTACACGCCCCAGAAGCTCGCCATCGACGGCACCATGCCGTTGACCGTCGACCGGTTCCTGCGGCTCGGCGGCGGTGGTGACAGGGCCACGCGTGTGGCGGTGCTGAAGACCGTGGGGATCGCAGATTTCGGCGCGGCGCAACTGGCCGATCTCTCGGGGGGCGAGTTGCAGCGCGCGGCGCTGGCCCGGGCGCTGTTGCGCCGGCCCGATCTGTTGGCGCTGGACGAGCCGACCCAGGGGTTGGACCAGCCCGGCGAGGCGGCTTTCTACCGGCTGATCGAACAGGTCCGGCGCGACACCGGTGCGGCGGTTTGCATGATCAGCCACGACCTGCATGTGGTGATGAGCGCGTCGGACCGGGTGATCTGCCTCAACGGCCATGTCTGCTGCGAGGGCGCACCGGTTCAGGTCACCGCGATGCCGGAGTACCGGGCGCTGTTCGGGCTCGGCACGCAGGGGGCGCTGGCGCTGTATCGGCATGAGCATGACCATGCGCATGAGCATGGGCCGCACCACGAGCACACATCATGAGCGCCCTGTTCGACGATTTCGTCCTGCGCGCAGGATTGGCGGGCGTCGGGGCGGCGCTGGTAGCCGGGCCGCTGGGTTGTTTCGTGGTCTGGCGGCGGATGGCCTATTTCGGCGACACCGTGGCCCATGCGGCGCTGCTGGGCGTGGCGCTGGCGCTGGCCTTCGAGACCGGGGTGATCCCGGCGGTGCTGGCGGTGGCGGCGGTGGTCGCGCTGGCGGTGGCGCGCGGTACCGGGCGGCGCTATGCGGCGGATACGCTGCTGGGCGTGCTGGCCCATGGCGGGCTGGCGGTCGGGCTGGTGGTGCTGTCGTTCCTGCCCGGCGGGCGGGGCGATCTGTCGGCCTATCTGTTCGGCGATATCCTGGCGGTGGGCGCGGCTGACCTGGCGCTGATCTGGGGGGCCGCCGGGCTGGCCGGGCTGGCGCTGTGGCTGGGCTGGACCCGGCTGCTGAACTCGACCATCGACGAGGAACTGGCCTGGGCCGAGGGCGGCAACCCGGAGCGCGACCGCCTGCTGCTGACCTTGGCGCTGGCGCTGCTGGTGGCGGCGGCGCTGAAGGTAGTCGGCGCCTTGCTGATCACGGCGATGCTGATCCTGCCTGCCGCCGCCGCGCGGCCGCTGGCGCGAACGCCAGAGGCAATGGTGCTGGCGGCGGCACTGATCGGGGCGGCGTCGGCACTGGGCGGGTTGAGCCTCGCCTGGGTCGCGGATACCCCCGCCGGCCCCTCGATGGTGGTGGTGGCGCTGGGGTTGTTCCTGGTTTCCAACCTGTTGCGGAGGACCTGAGCCGATGCCCCGCTACAAGCTGACCGTCGAATATCACGGCGGCCCGTTCGTCGGCTGGCAGCGCCAGGAGAACGGCCCCTCGGTGCAGGGCGCCATCGAGGCGGCGCTGCGGGCGCTGGAGACGGAGGCGGAGCCGATTGCCGGCGCCGGGCGCACCGATGCCGGGGCCCATGCAACCGGGCAGGTGGCGCATTGCGATCTGGCGCAGGAGTGGGAGCCGTTCCGCCTGGCCGAGGCGCTGAACTGGCATCTGAAGCCCGCCCCGGTGGCGGTGGTGATGGCCGAGCGGGTTGCCGATGACTTCCACGCCCGTTTCAGTGCTATCGGGCGGCGTTATCTCTACCGCGTGGTCAGCCGCCGGGCACCGCTGACCATCGAGCGCGGCCTGGCCTGGCGCCTGGCGCATGAACTGGACACGGCGGCAATGCAGGCGGCGGCGGACCTGCTGGTGGGCAAGCACGACTTCACCACCTTCCGCTCGGCGCAATGCCAGGCGAAAAGCCCGGTCAAGACGCTGGACGAGTTCCGCGTCGAGCGGGAAGGCGAGGAGATCCGCTTCCACCTCGCTGCCCGGTCCTTCCTGCACAACCAGGTGCGCAGCTTCGTGGGTACGCTGGAGCGGGTCGGGGCGGGGAAATGGCCGGTGGAGAGGGTGGCCCGGGCGCTGGCGGCGCGCGACCGCGCCGAATGCGGGCCGGTGGCGCCGCCGGATGGGTTGTATCTGGTGGACGTGACTTATGACTGATCTTGGGTGAGTGATTTCCTGCATCTCGCTTCGACGCGAGTCTTTTGCCCGTGACAAAATCCGTTACACGGATTTTCGGCTCCACCTACCCTCCCCGCCCAACCACCGATGGTACCGTGGCATGATCGGTGGTTGGGCGGGGAGGCGGGTAGGTGGAGCCGCGCCCAAAGATCGCGAAGCGGGCTTTGGAACAGGCACACAGGATACCGGGGCAGGTGGAGCTGTCAGGGCAAAGAATCACGCATGCGCCGCCTCGCGCCTCAGTGCCAGCGGGTTGATGTCGAACTGGCGCGAGAAGGCGCGACTCAGGGCTTCCGGGCTACCATAGCCGTAGCGCCGCGCCACTGTCTGCACCCGCTCGCCGCGCTGGATGTCCTGACGCGCCAGGGTCATGCGCCAGCGCCGCAGATAGGATTGAGGGGTCTCGCCCACGATCGCGAGGAAGGTCTCGGCGAAGCGGCTGAGCGACAGCCCGGCCTCGGCCGCCAGATCGTCGTTGCGCCAGGCCCGGCCGGGGTCTTCATGCATCGCCACGATGACCCGGGCGAGGCGCGGGTCGGCCAGCCCGGCGACCAGCCCCGGGGCGGTGGCGCCCTTACTGATTTCGACCCGCAGGATCTTGATTACCAACACCTCGCCCAGACGGTTCAGAACCGGTTGCGAGCCGCATCGCTTGGCCTCGGCCTCGGCCTTGAACAGGCGCAGCAGCAGGGTCATTTCGTGGTCGCTGGTGGCGTCGTAGCAGATCTTGGCGGGCAGCGCCGTCAACAGCGGGTTGGCGTCGCCACCCCAGGTGGCGTGAGCCGACACCAGCAACGGGTCGTCGGTGCAGCAATTCGCCTCGCCCCGGGGCGAGAACACCGCCATGCGCGGCTCGCCGGTCTCGGGGCATCCCAGAATTGCCAGGTTTCCGTCGCCGTTGGGCGCCGGGGTCACGGTCATCTCGAAGCGCGAGATCAGGGCGGACAAGCGGTCGCAATCATTCGTCTGACAGGGCTTCGGGCGGATCACTGGTATGTTCATCGGAGTCTCACATCGGTGTTTAGATCATGTTTTTCGGATTTTCCGGACTTTAAACCCTGATAGCTTTTTACTCAAGCAATTAAGGAACACGACCCACATGGAGGATACCTGAATGCTGATTCCCCGCCGCAAGGTCCCCGACCTTTCCGTCGAGACTCTGGACCATGGCCGGTTCGACCTGACCTCGGAAACCTCCGGGCGGGGCACGGTGGTGTGCTTCTATCGCGGGCTGCATTGCCCGATCTGCGCCGGGTATCTGACCGAGTTCGAGAAGCGCGTAGCGGAATTCGCCGAACGCGGCGTCGGCGCCATCGCAATCAGTTCGGACGACGCCGAGCGCGCCCGCGGCATGGCCGACAAGATCGAGGCGAAGAACCTGCGCTTCGGCTATGGCCTGGGGCTGGCCAAGGCGCGCGAGTGGGGGCTCTACATCTCGACCGGGCGGGGCAAGACCTCGATCGGCATCGAAGAGCCGGCGCTGTTCGCCGAGCCGGGGCTGTTCATGATCAATGCCGACCAGACACTCTATTACGGCTCGGTCCAGACCATGCCGTTCGTGCGGCCGCACTTTTCCGAGTTGGTTGGCGCGCTCGATTTCGTCATCGCCAAGAACTACCCGGCGCGCGGCGAATATGTCGATGCGGTCTGAACCGGGCCATCTGAGCTGGGCCATCCAAGTGGGGTCAGGAGCGAAACAGAACGTCACGATGTGTTGCTGGTGTGATCCAGAGCGGCCATGTCAGCGTAGAGTAGTAAAGAGAGACCGTTTCTAATTCGATTGGGAGGTCGCACAATGGGAAACCATTTTACACCACCAAAGAACTTCGATGTTACCCGCTATGCGATGTCCGCCGAACTGCTCGACGCGGAGACCGAGGTCGCGTTGGCGCGGGCTTGGCGCGACGAGGGCGACGAGCAGGCGCTGCACCGGCTGGTGACCGCATATCTGCGCCTCGCGATCTCGATGGCGGCCAAATATCGCCGCTACGGCGCGCCGATGAATGACCTGATCCAGGAGGCCGGCGTCGGGCTGATGAAAGCGGCATCGAAATTCGACCCCGATCGGGGCGTGCGGTTCTCGACCTACGCGGTGTGGTGGATCAAGGCATCGATCCAGGATTACGTCATGCGCAACTGGTCGCTGGTACGCACCGGCTCGACCTCGGCCCAGAAGTCGCTGTTCTTCAACATGCGGAGGGTCAAGGCGAAGATCGAGGCCGAGATCGGAATGGATGGCCGCGATCCCACCGCCTACGAGATCCGGCGCGAGATCGCCGAGGAACTGGGGGTGCCGTTGCGCGATGTCGACATGATGGACGCACGGCTGTCGGGCGCCGACTTCTCGCTGAATGCCACCCAGTCGGGCGAGGAAGGCCGCGAATGGGTCGAGACCCTGGAGGACGACAGCCCGCAGGCCGAGGAAATAGTGTCTCGAAGCTCCGATCTTGACCGGGCGCGGGCCTGGCTGGGCCAGTCGTTCGAGGCCCTGACCGACCGCGAGCGGATGATAATCACTGCCCGCAAGATGGGCGAGGTGCCGGAAACGCTGGAGAGCCTCGGCATCAAGCTGAAGCTGTCAAAGGAGCGCGTGCGGCAACTGGAGGCCCAGGCCCTGCGCAAGATGCGTCAGCGGCTGGAGGCCACCCATGGTGGTGCCGCGGCGGAACTGGCGGCGACGATCTGAGCGGACCTGACTGAGGTTCTGGCTTGTGATGCCAACTTTCATTGACCGGAACCTATCCGCCGTAGCCGCGCCGGGATTTTCTGACGCCTACCGCACCAGCTTGACCTTGTCTCCCACCCGCAGCGGCTCGCCCGGTCTCAGTCCGTTCAGCACCCGGAAGCGCTCGATCCGGTAGGCGTCGAAGTTCATTCGACGGGCCAGGCGCTCGGCGGTGTCGCCGCCGCGCACCGAGACGATGTCGATGCGCTTCTCGTGCAGCCGCCCGGCCTCGGCCACCGAGAGACGGCGGAAGCTTCGGGCGGCGGCGTCCATCGCGCCCAGCAGACCCGAGCCGCGCGGCGCCAGGCCGGTGATCCGGTAAAGCCTGCCATCAATCCGGTAGGCCACCAGCAGCGCGTCATAGGTTTGGTTGCCGAGCCGCACCGGCATCACGGCGCTGGCGGAATCGAGCCCGTTGATCCGCTCGCGCCGCAACCCGGTAAGCTGGCCTGTGCGGAACTGTTTTGCCAACCCCGGTGCCCAGACCCCGTGGATGTAGTCGGTCAGCGATCCGCCCCGGTTGCGGACTCCATCCATGATGAAACGCGCTTCGCGCGGCCCCGTCGCCACCACGGCATCGGCCGAGTTGGTGATGGTGAAGCGCGGCGGCACGGTATAGGTGAAGCGCAGCTTCGGGTGACTGAAGGTGCGGCCATCGACGAAGCCCTGCGCGGCGCTGTCGCCATAGACCATGTTGTCGATGGTGGTGAGGAACCGTGCGCGGTTGCGGTTGGCGCCCACGGTGCCGATTGCGCCCGCGCTTTGTGCCACCTGGATTGCCTGACGGGTGCGCAGCCCGGTCGCCGGGTGCGAGGCGAAGAAGTCGACCCGGTTGGGGTCGTAACCGCCACCAGCGATGCGGGCCTGAAGCTCGGATGATGCGCTTAGCCGGTCGAGGAAATCCGCCTGGGCATAGGGGTCGTAGCCGGCCCGGGCGAGGTAGCGGATGCCGAGATTGTCGGCGTCCAGTTCGTCGCCGCGGGAATTCTGCGCCAGGTAACCCCCCGCCGCCACCTGTCCGATATCCATCAACCCGCCCGCGGTCTGCGGATCGACACCCAGCACCAGGAGCCCGATAGCTCCGGCCAGCAACCCGATCCCGGCAGTGGTGCTGCGTTCGCGCCGCAGCGCCGAGTGCCCGGCGGCGACGTGGCCGATCTCGTGGCCCAGAACGCCTGCAAGCTGCGCCTCGTCGCCGGCCAAGGCCACCAATCCACGGGTGACATAGACATAGCCGCCGGGAATGGCGAAGGCGTTGACCGTGGGGCTGTCGAGCACCGTGAAGGTCCAGCGCGCGGTCGGCTGCGCCGAGACGCGGGCGATGCGATGGCCGATCTCGTTGACGTATGCCGTGACCCGGCGGTCCTGATATTCGCCACCGAAGCGGGCGACAATCTTCGGGTGGTTCTGGTCGCCCTCGCGCTGCTCCGAGGCCGCGCGCATGGCGCTGGTCTCGGGTGTCGGCCCGGCCTGGCGGCTGCTGGCCGGACCGCAGGCGGCAACCGACAGGGCGCCGAGGGCGAGCATTGCTCTGCCGAACATCGTCGTAAACCGCATCGCTCAAATTTCCCATGCCGTCGTATCCATTGGAGATGTCTGCCACAATTGACCGGAACTTGCCAATCAACTACCTCTGCTCCCACTACCCCCTATCTCATATGGGGCCCCGTAGCTCAGCAGGATAGAGCGGCCGCCTCCTAAGCGGCAGGTCACAGGTTCGAATCCTGTCGGGGTCGCCATTTCGTATTTCTCATATATATTACCCCTTGTTTACAGCTGCTTACCTCTGCGTGCCCCGCTCGTGGATTTGCGTGTCCCATTATACGGCCCCCGCTATAAGTTGGATGATCCTTTTTCGGTCGGCTGCTTGAGTGTATCGCTGGACTTCCGAAAGGCTCAAATGCCCTGACATCGCAGCAATTTCATGTGTCGTCTTTCGCTGTTCCGCCCAATAGACGCAAAATGCTTTATACCAAAGGTCATTGATGATGACCGTTATGGGCCCAATCCCGATGGATCCAATCCCCCCTGATTCTGGATCAAAAAAGTTGAAGTCCCCCGCTGGCTTTGAATCCAGAGGGATTCATGATGGGTTTTATGAATAACTCAATCACCAACGGGGTGAAAATAACATGGCACAGGGCGTTCTTCCTTTCGAGTACGAAAGCGAGCCGGGCAGCAGCGATCTGACGGGTTTTGCCGGGATTGGTGTTTAGCTTGATTTGATTGAGGCATCGGGACTGGCGGCTGCGGTGCGGCGCGAGGTGCGGGTGGCGGGGCGGCAGGGCTGGCTGGATGTGCAGATGATCATCACGGTGATCGCACTCAATCTGTGCGGGGGTGATCGGGTCGAGGACCTGGAACGCCTGGAGGCGGACGCCGGCTTTGCCGCGACCATGGATGCGGTTGAGCGGCGGCTGTTGGTGTGCCGGGAACGTCGGCAACTGAAGAGCCGGTTTCGGCGCGGTCGCGGGCGCAGCGTGCCTTCGCCGTCGGCTCTGTCGGGCTGGTTGGAACGCTTCCACGACGCCGGCCAGGAAGAGCTGCGGGAGGTCGGGCGTGCCTTCATCCCGCGCCCGTCGGCGGGTCTGCCTGGTCTGTGGCGTGTCAATCAGGCGCTGGTGTCATTTCTGCAGCGCCATCGCAGGCAGGGCTCGGCGACGCTGGACATGGACGCGACGCTGGTGCAGAGCCACAAGCGCCAGGCGGAATACTGCTACAAGAAGTTCAAGGCCTGTCAGCCGTTGAACACCTGGTGGGCGGAACAGCAGGTGATCGTGCATTCCGGGTTCCGCGACGCCAATGTGCCGGCCGGCTATCGGCAGTTGCAGGTGTTGCAGGCCTCGCTGGCGGCGCTGCCTGGGGGCGTGGACAAGGTCTGTCTGCGCTCGGACACGGCGGGTTATCAGAAGGATCTGCTGCTCTGTTGTGGCGCGGGCCGGGACAAGGTTTTCGGGGTGATCGAGTTTGCCGTCGGCGCCAACGTGACGGCGGCGTTCCGGCGTGCCGCCCTGGCCGTGCCGGAGGCCGAGTGGCGACCGCTGGATCGTGTTTTCGACGGGCAACGTCAGGCGACCGGCCAGGAGTGGGCGGAGGTCTGCCATGTACCGAGTTGGGCGGGCGAGAGCAAGACGCGGGCGGATTACCGCTTCCTGGCGATCCGGGAACCGCTGGAACAGTTGGAGCCTGGCGATGGGGATCAGTTGCCATTCCCGACCGCGGCGTTTGCTTTGAGGGGGCGCAGCAAGCTGTTCGCCCTGGTCACCAACCGTGATCTGCCGGGCGATGCGGTGATCTGGTGGTCCCGGGAGCGCTGTGGCAAGAGCGAGGAAGTCCACGCGGTGATGAAGCACGACCTGGCTGGCGGCACCCTGCCCTCGGGTCTGTTCGGAGCCAATGCGGCATGGTGGGCGATCATGGTGCTGGCGCATGATTTGAACGCGGTGATGAAGCAACCGGTTCCGGGACCGGCCCTGGGTGGCACGGCGGATGAAGGCCTTGCGCCTGGCTCTGATCGCCCTGCCTGGCCGGGTGATCCGTCATGCGCGGCGGCTGATCATCCGTTTGGGGAGCGAAGCGGGGCTCGATCCGGTGCTGGGCGCCAGGCGGAAGATCCTGGCCCTGGCGCGCGGCCCGACCTGACGGCTCCGGCCTGCCACGATATCCTTGCTGAAGTGCGATGCCGGCTCCCGGCCAGGGCTCCGCCTGGCCAGCGGACAGGCGCGGGACCCGCAAAACGCGTGGCCACCTTGAGAATATCTCCTCAAGCGCGAAATCCGCGGGAGTGGTGCCCGGGCGCGGGCCGAAAACCCCACAACGGCGCCCATCGCCGCCCCTGCCGAGGCGCGTCAGGGACCTGGTTCGGGAATCCTGGTTGAACCAACCGGGTTGAGTAGTTACCTATAAAAGGGTAAGTAGACTCTTATGCAGAAGTCTCACCATCGGAGACGCGATATATCCCGACTATCATTGACGGCGGTGACGACGAAATCATTCAAGGCTGGGAAACTACATGATGGCGTCCGCTGCAGGGGCTTGGCTGTGGGAGAAGATGCCGGGATGAGGGGAAGAACGTATGGTGTAAAACTGGGATTTGAGGGTTTTATGATGAATCTCACTCGCCTATTGCTGCCAACGACATCATATGTACTATGTGCTGACTGAATCGATGCAGGTAGCAGTCCAAAGTATGAACACAGGTTCGACAGAACTTTTCCCATCATCTCCACGGGTGGTGTATCGCGATGCGCCATTGATACAGGTCATATGCCAACTGAAATTCCCGACGTTGTTGAGCATTGAAGACCGGGTACCAGTGGATTTTCAGGAGAAAATTAGGGACCGTTTTCCATTTATGGAGAAAGGCGTTGACCGACTTCCACCAAACGTTCCTCCAGAGATCGCGCAGATAATCCAAGGCCAATCAGGTTCCAGCGGCTATCGATTTCTCACGGAAGATCGCTCCTCCACCGTTACTCTTGGTTCCGATGCGCTCGCACTCACCACAGACCGTTACACGCGGTGGGAAGAATTTTTTGATCAATTGAGGCATCCATTAGTCGCGTTGAATGAAATTTATAGCCCCAGTTTCTTTTCGCGCATCGGACTCCGATATCAAGATGCGATAGATCGCAAAAAACTTGGTTTGCAAGGCACCCCGTGGTCAAAATTGCTACGCAAGGAAATTCTTGGAGAATTGGCGCTACCACAATTCGAAGAAAATCTGGAAGGAGTTGCGAGCCGGACATTAAGGGTAAAAATACCAGACGGGAGCGGTTCTGTATATTTTCGCCATGGCCTTGCAGCACTTCAAGGTCGTGACGAAGAATGCTACATGATCGATATTGATCTATTTACCGAACAAATGACAGAGGTCCAAAATGCTGAAGCAACCCTCGGAAAATTTAATGTTCTGGGAGGACGAGCGTTTAGGTGGTGCATTACAGACAACCTTCGCGCCGCCCTCAAGCCTTCCGAACTTGCCGATGCGATTTCCTGAATCGGCTGCTTACGAAAATCTTCCCGTGCCGCTGTTCGAATGGGCGGCCGCGGACGAAACCACTGACGGCGCGGTGCGCTTTCGGACCACTGTCGACATCGATGTTGCAACGCCCGATCAAGTTTTGCTGAATGCGTGGCACCGAATGATTTGCTTTTATGTGGTCGGACGCCTTACGGGAGAGTCGTTGTTGGACGCTTGTCAATCGCTCGCTGATATCTACGCTTGGCAATTGGATCAGACAAAGCCTATCGCGCAAAATCCGGAACAGAAGCGTCATGCCGTGTCGCAGGTCCGAAAAGTTGAGCGCGTGCCATTTGAAATTGAATCGGGCTGAGCGGGCCGGGGGTTAAATTGCCAGCGTACGCTATGGCAGTGAACGACGGTGAACTCCGACAGTCGGAGATCATAACTAATCTTGTACAGTTCACCCACTATGACCAGAAAACAAGAGACGCCTTTTCTGTTACGCACCCATATACCATTGTTTTGTCTCAGGATTGTGATCTTTTGCGGGATTTCGAATGTCGAAATTCTGAAAACCCATCACCGCTCAACGGTGTTTTGCTGTTCGAGCTTCAGCCACTCGAATTTTTAAAATTTCCCGGGAGCGACATTCGCAAATTTGCCAAGCAAAATCGCGACGACCGTTACCATACGCTAGGCGTCGTGCCTTCGGATCAGGACAGCTTTGGACTAGGGTTGCCAGAGCTCGTCATTGATTTTAGACGTTGCTACACGGTCCCACCGGACGAAATATATAAACAGTGCGGGCCTGAAGAGGACGCAGATGCTAAGCGACGCTGTCGCTTGGAGAGTCCGTACCGAGAACATCTGCAAAACCGAGCCGCCTACTATCTCCAGCGTGTAGCCCTTCCGGATTAAATCTATTGTTGCCGCATATGCGGAAAAACTTTTCGATTTTGCTGGTTTTTCGGCGCTTTTGGGTATTTTCCGGGGTCGCCATCTTTCATTCAGATCATACGGCCCGGGCGCGGGTTTCCGGCTGTGCTAACAGTTGGGGGCGTCTTCTCCAGCGACTCCAGCAGGCAAAATGCAGCGCCACAAGCAATGGGTCCCTGAGCGAGATCGAATGACGTGGATTCATGCCTCGTGTTCCTGTAATGTTCTATCTTCGCATTCGGAGAATCACATGCCCGGCCCGGTCACTGAGAGAATTGATCGCCAGCGCAGGCGCGGGCGTGGTGCCGCCGTGAATCCCGCCGGGCGATTCGAGCGGCTTCGGGCCGAACGCTTCGATGACGGCTGGGAGGCCGAGGAGGAGCTGCCGCCGAGCAGAACGCAGGTGGCGGTCGACAGCAGCCGCTCGGTTTTGGTCCGCAACACCTCGCCGGACGTACCCTTCGACCGCTCGGTAAATCCTTATCGCGGCTGCGAGCATGGTTGCACATATTGTTACGCCCGGCCTTCTCACGCCCAGCTTGGCCTGTCGCCGGGGTTGGATTTCGAGACCCGGCTGGTGGCCAAGCCCGACGCGCCCAAGCTGCTGGAGGCGGCGATCCGAAAGCCCGGCTACAAGGCGGCGCCGATCGCCATCGGCACCAACACCGACCCCTACCAGCCGATCGAGAAGAAATGGCGGATCATGCGCGGGATGCTGGAGGTGCTGTGCGATTACCGCCACCCGGTGATGATCACCACCAAGGGGGCGCTGGTGACCCGTGATCTCGACATCCTGGGGCCGATGGGCCGGGCCGGGCTGGCCCATGTCCAGGTGTCGTTGACGACGTTGGATCCGCATTTGAACCGGGCGATGGAGCCGCGCGCAGCCGCACCCGGGCGGCGGCTGGCGATGATCCGGGCGCTGGCGCGCGAAGGCGTGCCGGTGGGGGTGAACGTCGCGCCGGTGATCCCGGCGCTGACGGATCACGAGATCGAACGGCTGCTGGAGACCGCGGCGGACGCCGGGGCGACGCGGGCGGGCTATATCACGCTGCGCCTGCCGCTGGAGGTGGGCCCGCTGTTCCGCGAATGGCTGGAGCGGTATTGCCCCGACCGCGCCCGGAGGGTCATGGGCCGGGTGCGCGAGCTGCATGGCGGGCACGACTACGACGCCACATTCGGCAAGCGGATGAAGGGCGAGGGGGTCCATGCCCGCCTGATCGCCCAGCGCTTCGAGGCCGGGTGCAGGCGCTACGGGCTAACGACGGCCGGGCGTGGCCTGCGTTGCGATCTGTTCCGGTTGCCGCCGCGAACGGGCGATCAACTCAGCCTGTTCGGGTGAGGAGCAGGGAGCGGGATTCCCGTGCGCCCCTCCGTGGCGCAGCCTCAGGCGTCCTTGAGTTCAATGACAATGCCGCCGACGGTCCCGGCCGCGATGTTGTAGATGAAGGTGCCGATCACGCCAGCGATGAAGCTGGAGACGACGGACATCACGAGGCCAACAAGAAAGATGCCGGCGATGTCGCCTCCGGCCATCATGCCGGCGCCACCGATGCCATCCATCATGCCGCCGAAGATCATCCTGATGATGCTCGCGACCACCCACATGACCGCGAAGATCGCGGCATAGATGATGCCCACCCGAAGCGGGCTGATCCAGCTTAATTCTTTACGCATTGCTCTATCCTCCATATTGGCCTCCATATTGGGTTGCCGGAACAGGTTTCGGTGACCGGAGAATACCATGATCGAGGTTCCTGTACGACCCGATTTGACCGCAGAAGACGCGATTGGCGGGGAAAGCACCGTTGTCTGCGGCGTCGACGAAGCCGGGCGCGGGCCCTGGGCCGGGCCGGTTGTGGCGGCGGCGGTGGTGTTGAACCGGAGCGATATTCCACCGGGGTTGAACGACTCCAAAAAACTGACGCCGCGCCGCCGGGCCATCCTGTTCGATGCCATTCACACCGCCGCCGCCGCCGTGGGCATCGGCATCGCCGGGGTCGACGAGATCGATGCGCTGAATATCCTGCGCGCGAACGATCTTGCAATGCGCCGGGCAATCGAGGCATTAGACCCGGTGCCCGGCGCGGCGCTGGTCGACGGCAACCGGGTGCCGCCGGGATTGCCTTGCCGGGCGCAGGCGCTGATTGGCGGTGACGGGCGCTCGCTGTCGGTCGCGGCGGCCTCGATCATCGCCAAGGTGACCCGCGATCGGATCATGGCCGGGCTGGCGAAGGCGCATCCGGGCTATGGCTGGGAGCGCAACCAGGGATACGGCACGGCGGAGCATCGCACGGCATTGGATCGGCTGGGAGTGACGCCACATCATAGACGCTCGTTCCGGCCCATACACAACATGTTGCGTGAAAAAGACGATAAATTGAATTAAGAGTTAAAAATAACCATATGATTAAAAAGAGCTCTTGACCGTTTAATCACTTTGACTCATCTTGACCGCGAATCAGCGACAGGTTCGGGGAACCAGAATGAGCAAGCCACCGCTGGACAGGATCATCGAGGGCGACTGCGTGGCCGGGATGGCCGCGTTGCCGGAGGGGTCCGTCGATTTGGTTTTCGCCGACCCGCCCTATAATCTCCAGCTCAGGGGCGATTTGCACCGACCCAACAACAGCCTGGTCGACGCGGTCGACGACCACTGGGACCAGTTCGAGAGCTTCCGCGCTTATGACGAATTCACCTTCGCCTGGCTGAGGCAAGCCCACCGGGTGTTGAAGCCCGATGGTGGGATCTGGGTGATCGGCTCGTATCACAACATCTTCCGGGTCGGTGCGATCCTGCAGGATCTCGGCTTTTGGATCCTGAACGACGTGGTTTGGCGCAAGACCAACCCGATGCCGAATTTCCACGGCAAGCGCTTCTGCAACGCCCACGAGACGCTGATCTGGGCGGCGAAGTCCGAGAGCGCGAAACCCACCTTCAACTACGATGCGCTGAAGGAGCTGAACGAGGGGTTGCAGATGCGCTCGGATTGGGTGCTGCCGATCTGCTCGGGTGCCGAGCGGTTGAAAACCGGCGACGGCGGCAAGGCGCATCCGACCCAGAAACCGGAGTCGCTGCTGCACCGGGTGCTGGTCGGCACGACCAATCCCGGCGACGTCGTTCTGGACCCGTTCTTCGGCACCGGCACCACTGGTGCTGTCGCCAAGCGGCTGGGCCGCCACTTCATCGCCCTGGAGCGCGAGCAAGCTTACGTCGCCGTCGCCCGCGACCGCATTGCGGCGGTAAAGCCGTACGACCGCGAAAGCCTTCAGGTTGCCGTCTCGAAACGATCCGAGCCGCGCATTCCCTTCGGGCAACTGGTCGAGCGCCGTCTGCTGGAGCCGGGCGACGTGCTGGTCTCGTCCAATGGCCGTCACAGCGCGCGGGTGCGTGCCGACGGTTCGCTGATTGCCGGACAGACCACCGGGTCGATTCACAAGGTGGGGGCGGAACTGCAAGGCACGCCCTCTTGCAACGGATGGACCTACTGGCATTTCAGCCGCGACGGGCGGTTGGTGCTGATCGACGTGCTGCGGCAGCAGCTTCGCGCCGAGATGCGCGAATGAGTTTACGTATGTGAGGAGACTCCTGCCCGGGCCACTGCCTCGGCCCTAACTCAAGGATCCCGGAGACGGGGTCCTTTTTTTGTCCTGCAGGGCTTGGCGAGACCTGCGGTCACGCGCCGGCGGCAGCCCGCCCGATCCGGCTCGCTTTGGCAAAGACGGTCGGCATGGCGGCTTCGGCTTCGGCTGCTGGTCGGGCCGACCCCGGCAGCGACTCCACCCGCGCCCACAGCACAGAAAGGCGCAGGTGGAAATGGGTGAAGGTGTGACGCACCTCACCCGCCGGCTGCCAGTTCGCATCGATTGGTGGCGCGGCTTCAACTGGAGGGGCGGGGCTGGGTGGACTTTCGATCCAGCCGGTCGTCGGCAGCGCCAGCATCCCGCCCAGAAGCCCGCTTTCCGGGCGGCGCTCGGTCAGCACCCGGCCCGCCCGGTCGAGCGCCAGGAAGGCGGTGCCGTGGCGGATCGGCTTGGCCCGCTTCGGCACCCGGCGCGGCAGGGTCTCGGCGATGCCCTTGGCCTGGCCCTGGCAGGCATCGCGCCACGGGCATGCCTCGCAGGCCGGGCGGCGCGGGGTGCAGATGGTGGCGCCCAGGTCCATCACCGCCTGGGCATAATCGCCGGGGCGTTCGGCGGGGGTGAGTCTCGCGGCATGGGTGCGCAAACGCTTCTTGACCCCGGGCAGGGGGTCGGGCTCGGCAAACAGGCGCGCCATAACGCGCTCGATATTGCCGTCCAGCACCGTGGCCGGGTGGTCGAAGGCGATGGCGGCGATGGCGGCGGCGGTGTAGGGGCCAATGCCGGGCAGTTGCAAAAGCTCCGCCTCGGTCTCCGGGAATCGGCGATCGGGGCGCGCCGTCACCGCCACGGCGCAGCGGTGCAGGTTGCGGGCGCGGGCGTAGTAACCCAAGCCCGCCCAGGCGGCCAGGATCTGCTCCAGCGGTGCCTCGGCCAGCGCCTGGACCGTTGGCCAGCGGGCGGTGAAGGCGGTGAAATAGCTGCCGACCGCCGCCACCGTGGTCTGTTGCAGCATCACTTCACTGAGCCAGACGTGATAGGGATCGGGCCGCTTTCCGGCGGCTACGGCGGCAGGCGCGACCCGCCATGGCATCCCGCGGTGGTGGCGGTCGTACCAGGCGAGGATCAGGACCGCCAATCCGCCCGAGCTTTCAGCGGCGGCGCGGTCACCAGAAAATTGTCCAGATTTCAAGCCGGATTTCAAGCCGGATTTCAAGATTGTGAACTCCTCTTGGCGCGCTTATCTTTACCTGACATCCGAAACTGTCCTATCTGGGGATGGAACCGTAGCCCTGACTTCGTAGAATCCCCCGGGGCGGAACCATCTAGGGCGGAACCGTCCGGGAGACGGTCAACAGGGAGAATGACGCTGGGACCGACAAGCGGCAAGACCGGATTCAAGGCACGGCCCACAGATGGGCGAAAAACCGGGCCCAAAGCCGGGGCCAAAATGGCGAGAAGGCGCGGCTTTCACAGCGCCGCCGAAACTGCGCGCCAGCGCCTTGGCGAACTGGCGGCCAGGCATGGCTTCGCCGAGCCCGAGGTGCTGATGCGCTGGTCGGAAGTGGTGGGCGAGCGGCTGTCGGGGCTTTGCGAGCCGGTCAAGGTCAGATATCCGCGTGGGCAGGGCGACGAAGCCGGCGGCCTTGGCGCGACCCTGGTGGTGCGCACCGTAGGCGCCCGCGCTCCGGAGGTTGAGCATCTGGGGCCACGCATCATCGAGCGGGTCAACCAGTTCTACGGCTACCGCGCCATCACCCGGCTGAAGGTGACCCAGACGACTGCTCCAGGTGGTGCGTCGGCCGGCTTCGCCGAGAAGCCGGCGCGCTTTGCCGGACGGCCGGAGGCCGCGCCCGCCGACCCTGGCACGGCGGCGAAAACACGCGCTACCGAGATGACCCGCGGAATCCAGAATGATGCGTTGCGTCGCGCGCTGACGCGGATGGGTGCCCATGTGCTCGCCCAATCCGACAATCGCGGCGAGACACCCAAGAAATCCTGAATACCCCCGTTCAACACCCCCGCTTGATGCACCGAATACCGAGGAGACCCCCATGCCGAACCAGTTCGATCGCCGCCATTTGCTCGCGATGTTTGCAGCTACCGGGGCGACGACACTGCTGCCCGCGACCGCGATGGCGGAACCGATCATGGGCGACGTGGTGCTGGGCGACGAGGCGGCGCCGGTGACGGTGTTCGAGTACGCCTCGTTCACCTGCCCGCACTGCGCCACCTTCCACGTTGACACTTGGCCGCAGTTCAAGGCCGCCTATATCGATACCGGCAAGGTCCGTTTCATCATGCGCGAGGTCTATTTCGACCGCTTCGGGCTGTGGGCCTCGATGGTTGCACGCTGCGGCGGGGCGGATGCCTTCTACCCCCTGACCGACCAGTTCATGAAAAAGCAGAGTATCTGGGCGAAGGTTCCGGAGGGGCAGATCGGCGGCGAGATCCAGAGGATCGGGCGGCTGAACGGGCTG
>CBDFHG010000010.1:0-19281 GCA_965247385.1 Thermohalobaculum sp. | reverse complement strand
GGCGGTTGGTGGCCGACGATCTGTGCCTGTTGCTGCCTGGCACGGAATCGGGGGCGGCCTCGGCTGAATATTGGCTGGTTGGGGCGGTGCTGTGCTTCCCCTCGCGCTGGTTGCTGGCCCAGAAGCTGGACCGCCCGCTGTCCGTGATCCATGATCCGGTGCCGGATTATGACGCCACCCTGGCGCGCCGGGTGAGTTGGCTTATCCACGGAACGAAGGAGTTGCACCTGCCGCTGGCGTTCAGCGAAGACTTCATCGCGCCCGACGACCCGGAGCGGGGCCACTATCTGCGCACCGAACGCCAGACCCTGACCCGGTTGCCGTGCAGTGGCGCCGTGGTTTTCGGTATCAAGTCGTCGATCTCCGAGATCGGCAATCTCACGGCTGCGGAAGCGAAGGCGTTGCGCAGTGAGATGGTGCGCTATGATGCCGAGACCGTCGCTTACAAGAGCGGCAGGGACGTCTATCACGCGGCGCTGGACCGGCTGTCGGAAATCGCTTGCCAAGAAGGGGCGGAATCCGCATCGTGAGGACTAATTGAACAAGCGTTCACTAAGTGGAGGGAGAAGGGCCATGTCCGATCCGATCGTCATCGTAGGCGTCGCGCGCACCCCGATGGGGGGCTTTCAGGGCGAACTGGGCGGGGCTTCCGCCAGTCAGTTGGGCGGGGTCGCGATCAAGGCGGCGCTGGCGCGGGCCGGGGTCGCAGCCGATGATGTCGACGAAGTGCTGATGGGCAATGTGCTGTCGGCCGGTCAGGGGCAGGCCCCGGCGCGCCAGGCCGCCTTTGCCGCCGGGCTGCCCAAGGGGGTGCCGGCGACGACGCTGAACAAGATGTGCGGATCCGGCATGAAGACGGCGATGATCGCCCATGACCAGATCCTGGCGGGCAACGGGCGGGTGGTGGTGGCGGGCGGCATGGAGAGCATGTCCAACGCCCCCTATATCCTGCCCAAGATGCGTGGCGGGGCGCGGCTGGGGCACGCGGAAGTCAAGGACCACATGTTCCTCGATGGGCTGGAGGACGCCTATGACAAGGGTCGCCTGATGGGCACCTTCGCCGAGGACTGTGCCGAAAAATACCAGTTCACCCGCGAGGCCCAGGACGCCTATGCGCTGGCCTCGCTGGACGGGGCGCTGTCGGCCCAGACCGAGGGCCGCTTCGACGCCGAGATTGCCCCGGTGATGCTGGAGACCCGCAAGGGCGCGGTCGAGGTGGCGACCGACGAGCAACCGCGCAACGCCCGGCCCGACAAGATCCCGACCCTGAAGCCGGTGTTCAAGAAGGGCGGCACGGTGACCCCGGCCAACGCCTCGTCGGTCTCCGATGGCGCGGCGGCGCTGGTGCTGATGCGCCAGTCCGAGGCCGAACGGCGCGGACTGGAGGTGCGGGCGCGTATTCTGGGCCATGCCAGCCACGCGCAGGAACCGGGCTGGTTCACCACCGCCCCGGTGCCAGCCATGCAGAAGCTGATGATGCGACTAAACTGGTCGGTGGAGGATGTCGACCTGTGGGAGGTGAACGAGGCCTTCGCCGTGGTGCCGATGGCGGCGATGGCCGAACTGGGAATGCCGCGCGAGAAGCTGAACGTGAACGGGGGGGCTTGTGCGTTGGGCCACCCGGTCGGGGCGTCGGGCGCGCGCATCATGGTGACGCTACTGCACGCGATGGAGGCGCGGGGTGCCAAGCGGGGCATCGCCTCTTTGTGCATCGGCGGGGGCGAGGGAACGGCGGTGGCGATCGAGAGGGAGTGATCAGGTGCAATGCTCTCGCGCGCGGAGGTGGACCATGTTCCGCGCAATTGGTTTGGAGGCGCGTGATGATTAGGCTGAACTTCCTGAACGCCACCTTGGCTCTTGCATTGATTGCCGGCGCGCCGCTCGATTTGCCTGCCGCCGAACCCTCGGCCGCGGTTTCACCGATCGTGCAGACCTATGCGAATGACAACTACAGCATAATTCAGGTCATCGCCTTCGATGGCGATTTCAGCGGAGACGCGAAGCCCGACGCTATCGCCTTTATCTATTATGCCTTCGGCGATGCCAGTCTGGTGCTGATCGCGTTGGCGATGGTGATCGGGCCGCTGGCGCGGTTGTGGCCGCGCGCGACGCCGCTGCTGCCCTGGCGGCGCGAGTTCGGAATATGGGGAGTGGTGGCCGCTGGCGTCCACACGGTGATTATTCTCAGCGGATGGATCGAGTGGGATCTGGCGCGGCTGTTCGGTTTCCAGTTTCACCCTGGCCTCGCCCGGTATGTGATGGTCGAGAAGGGTTTTGCGCTGGGCAATGTCATCGGCATCGCCGCGCTGCTTTACGGATTGATCCTGGCAGTGACCTCGAACGACCTGTCGCAGCGCCTACTGGGTTTGCCGATCTGGAAATTCGTGCAGCAGGGGACCTATGTGCTGTGGGCGCTGATCGTCGTGCATACCGCCTGTTTTCTCTACATCCATTTCCTCGATTTTCACCGCCAGACGCCAGAACCGAATGTGTTGCAATGGCTGTTCGTGGTGCTGGTCGGAATGGTGCTGTCGCTGCAGATCGCCGCCTCGCGGCGGACATGGAGGCTGCGTCGGCAACGGATCTCGGGCGCGTGCGGCGGGCACGAAGTGCCAACCCGGGTGTGATCTGGAGAGTATCTTTGTATAGGAAAAAATCATGAAACATGTCAAGGATATGGTAGCTGAAGCTAATGCGATAGTTGACCATTTGCCCGCCGCCGATGCGATGGCGCTGCACGGGACCGAGGGGGTCACCTTCGTCGATCTTCGTGACCCGCGTGAACTGGCCCGCGACGGCATGATCCCCGGCGCGTTCCATTGCCCGCGCGGGATGCTGGAGTTCTGGGTCGACCCTGAATCTCCCTACGCCAAGCCGCAATTCCAGAGCGGTAACCGCTTTGTCTTCTACTGTGCCTCGGGCTGGCGCTCGGCGTTGTCGGCGAAGGCGGCGCAGGATATGGGGCTGCCCAACGTGACCCATATCGACGACGGCTTCGGAGGCTGGAAGAAGGCTGGTGGGCCGGTGAGTGAAAAACCGGAGAAAAAATGATGTTGACCGACGAGCAGGTCATGATCCGCGACATGGCACGGGATTATGCGCAGGGGCGGCTGGCCCCGGGTGCGCAGGCGCGCGAGAAGGCCGGGGTCATCGGGCCGGAGATTGTGACCGAGTTGGGGGAACTGGGGTTCCTCGGCATGACCATCGATCCGGCCTGGGGCGGGGCGGGGGCGGATTATGTCTCCTACGCGCTGGCGCTGATGGAGATCGCCGGGGGCGACGGGTCGGTCTCGACCATGGTTTCGGTGCATAACGCACCGGTTTGTGCGGTGCTGGATCGGTTCGCCTCCGACGAGCAGAAGGCGCGCTGGCTGAAGCCGCTGGCCGAGGGGCGGCATATCGGCTCGTTTGCCCTGACCGAGCCGCAGGCGGGGTCTGACGCATCGAACCTGAAGTCGAAGGCGGCGCGGACCAACGAGGGCTACACGATCAACGGCACCAAGCAGTTCATCTCGTCGGCGCGGATCGGCAAGACCACGGTGTTGTTCGCGATGACCGACCCCGACAAAGGCAAGAAGGGCATGTCGTGCTTTGTCGTCGCCAACGACACGCCGGGGTTCAGCGTCGTGCGGGTTGAGGAAAAGCTAGGGCAAAAGGCCAGCGATTCCTGCGCCTTGGCGTTTGAAAATATGAAGGTGCCGTTCGAGGACCGGATCGGCGAGGAGGGGCAGGGCTACGCTATCGCGCTGTCGTCGCTGGAGGCCGGGCGGATCGGCATTGCGGCGCAGGCGACCGGATTGGCGCAGGCCGCGTTCGAGCGCGCGCTGGCTTATGCCAAGGAGCGTGTGGCCTTTGGCAAACCGATCTTCGAGTTGCAGGCGGTGCAGTTTCGGCTGTCCGAGATGGCGACCGACCTGGAGGCGTCCCGGCAGTTGCTGCTGAACGCAGCAAGGATGAAGGACCGGGGCGAGCCGTGCCTGAAAGAGGCCTGCATGGCCAAGCTGTTCTGCGCCCAGGCGGCGGAGCGCATCACCTCGGAGGCGATCCAGGTGTTGGGCGGCTATGGCTACCTCGCCGATTTCGATGTCGAGCGGATGTACCGCGACCAGAAGGTCTGCCAGATCTACGAGGGCACCAACGATATCCAGAAGCTGGTCATTGCGCGGCAGATGGGGTGAAGGGGTCTATCAACTCGACCCCGCAATGGGCGAAGTCGCGAGTGTTGCGGGTGGCGATCATAAAACCATGAACGCGGGCGATCGCGGCGATCTGATTATCGGCCATTCCGATGTTTTGCCCCGTCTTGCGTAGTTCGGCGGCGAGTTTTGCATAATGAACCGCTGCCCGGCTATCGAAACCAAGGTTTCGGCCAGAAAAGTCCTGGGCGAACACGGCGTTCGCTACTTGCTCAAGCAATTGGCGACGCCGTCCGTCGGGAAGAAGCTCGATTTCCAACCAGACCTCCGCCACGGTGATCGCGGTGACGAAGAGGCTCTGTTTTTCCTGTTGCCAGAACCATACCCGAACCACCGGGTCAGGCTGCATTTTCATCGATTCCGAGAGGACATTCGTATCGAGTATGATCAATCGCTGAAGTCAGGTGGTTCGCGAGCGGGATCGCGGGTGATATTGGGCATCTCGAACCCGCCGATTGCCGCGAACCGGCGATGGATTGTCTCACCGAGGTCTTCGGGCGTTGCCGGCACATCGAGCGCATCGTCAATAATCACGCGCAGTTCCGCCTCCATTGAGCGGCCGTGTTCAGCAGCACGAATTCGCAGGCGTTTCTTGGTTTCTTCGGGCACGTTTCGGATGGTCAGGGCGGGCATTGCGTCCTCCTGACTGCAATGGAGGCATTGATAGCAATGATGTCAATGACTGCGCCGGTCCTCCCGCCCCCATCCCAAGGCGGTGCGGCTCAAAGCCTGTTTCGCTTGTTCCGCAGCATCTTGCCGCATTTGTGGCGGCAGTTGTTGAGGCTGTCCGCAGCCCAGGCCCTAGCGTAGAGGCTGGCGAAGGGCTCGTCGAGCAGGATGTCCTCGAGCGGGCGATTTCGGATGTTGTAGCGTTCCGGCCCGAGGCCGTGGCCGGCGAAAAAGGCTGCTTCCTCGTCCGAACCGGTGACCCAGCAGCAGGCCGAAACCTGGCCGTGGGCCGAGATATAGGGCCGGTTGAAGGCGGCGGATTTGCAGTCGATTCCGTTGACGCCCAGTGCGGCACCCGTGGATGCGGTCTCCGACTCCGCCCCCTCGAGCAGTGCCACACCGCCGCCGGAGGTCCGGAACTCGGCTGCCTTGACGGAAGGCAATTCCAGATGGCGGGTCTCGCCATCCGGCATCCGGTACTCATAACGGTCGCCGCCCGAGAAGCGGATGGTGTCGATCAGGGTGAACTCGGCGAAGCCCATCTTGCGCGACAGCCGGAAGGCCTCGTCGATCTGGTGCTGGTTGTGGCGGAAGATGATGTAGTGCCACTCGGCCCGGGCGCCGGTGGCGATATAGGCTGTGGCGTTCTCGATGATCTTGGCGAAGTCGGTTCTGACGCGGTAGAACGGGTTGGTGTCGGCCAGCCCATCGATGTGCAGCTCGAGCCGCGAGCCGGTGCGTTTCATGATCTCGCCGAGGCGTTGCCACCATTCAGGTTTGCGCAGCCCGCCATTGGTCGAGACCGCGAGGCGGACGCCGTGCGCGGTCAGGTGGTCGGCGATCTCGATCAGCTGGCTTGCCGCCAGCGGGTCGCCATAGGCGCCGCCGAACACGATTTCCTCGGTTCGGGTGCAGAATTCGTCGGTGAAGTGTTGCTTGAAATCGTCCAGGGAAAGCTCGACGTTGAATACCTTTTCCCGGTTTGTTTTGCAGAAATTCATCGCGTCGGTGCGCGGGCACATCGGACAGCCGGCATTGCACTTGTCGGTCAGTTCGATGTGGAAGATGTAGGGGCGCGCGCGGGTGAACATCCGGGTGTATCCAACATGATATGGCGTCAGATATTAGAGATGACCGCAACGGCCGCCAATGGCAAGGGTCGCACGATATCTTGAACGGGCAAGCCAGACGCGAACGGACGGGCGGGAGGCGGAGCGCCGAAAGCGTCAGCTTTCGAACAGGCGCAAAAGACTCGCGGCGTTCGTTGCGCAGGGCTGGGTCATCGGCTATCCGCAGGGGTGAAATTCCATTGCGGCTGGGCGAGGAGTTTGTCGCGGCCGCCGAGTTCCTCGATCAAGCGGGCCTGGTCGGCGTGGGCGCGGGCGTTGGTCGCTTCGGGGTCGAGGATCTGGGCCATCCGCCGCTTGCTCTCGGCCCATGCGGCTTTCACGACCGGGTCGTTGGCGCCCTCGACCGCGAGGTTGGTCCGCTCGTTCGGGTCGCGGGTGAGGTTGAACAGTTGGGGCGGGTGTCCCTCGGCGTAGTGAACGTATTTCCAGGCGTCCCCTTCTGTGTTCCCGTCCGCGCCGGTATGGTCATTCCAGCGCACCATGGTGATTCCGGCGGAGCAACCGCCGTCATGGTATTCGCTGATCACCGTGCGGTCGGGCTGGGCCGGGTCGAGGAGCGAACGGCCAGAGAAGTTTTGGCCAGAGAAACCGTAACCGCGCTGGCCCAACCCGGCGGCCGCGCAGATCGTCGGGGCGAGGTCGATCAGGCTGACCGGGTCTGGGCGCTCACCGGCCTCGACACCGGGGCCGGCCATTATCAGCGGAACCCGGGCGGCGTCGTCATACATTGTGTATTTGCCCCATAGCCCCTTGTGGCCCAGCAACTCGCCATGGTCGGAGGTGAACAGAATCAGGGTGTCGTCCGCCTGGCCGCTGGCTTCCAGCGCCGCCAACACCCGGCCGACCTGGGCGTCCATGAACGAGCAAAGCCCGAAATAGGCGGCGCGGGCGATACCGCGCGTCTCGGGTGTGAAATGGTCGTCATGGGAGAAGAAGGTGCCGATCTCGTGGATGATCGGGTGGTCGGGCAGGGGTTCGGCTTGGGTTTCGAACTGGCGCGGGTCGTAGACGTCGAAGAACTCCTGCGGTGCGATCAACGGGTAGTGAGGGCAGAGGAAACTGACGAAGGCGCACCAGGGGCGTTGGCGACGTTCCGGGTCGGTCAGCCAGCGTTCGGACTCCTCGGCCACGCGGCGGTCGAATTGGATGTAGTCGCTGTCGCCTGGGCCGATCATCTCGGCCAGCTCGGCGGTGGCGTTGTAGCTGGCAAGTGGGTGGCGCAGCAGGCCGCGCACCCAGCCGGTGCCGCCGGGGATGTGGATCGGCTCGATCTGGCGGTCGAAGCCGGTGGAGTCGGTCTGGTTTCGGTAGTGCAGCTTGCCGATCGAGACGACGGGAATTCCCGCCTCCTGCAGGCAGTGGCCCCAGGAGGGCACACGGCCATCATAGGCCTCGGCCGAGGACCAGTAGCCGATTTCGTGAAGATTGCGCCCGCAGGCGATGGCGGCGCGTGTGGGGACGCACATCGGGCTGGGAGTGTAGGCGGCCTGGAACAGGGTGCCGCGCGCGGCGAGCGCGTCGAGGTGGGGGGTTTTGGGGGTCGCTTTGTGTGGGGGTCGAGGGGTCGATTCGCCATAGCAACCGAGGCCCCAGGTCGAAAGCTCGTCGGCCATGATGAGGAGGATGTTCATGGGTGGGCTCCGCTGGGGGTGAAGCTGGGCTGCGGGTGGCTGCCTGGCTCCCTAACCCTCCCCCATCAGGGGGGGAGGGGATAGATTGCGTCGGATGACCAGGGTCAGTTCGCGTAGTCGGAGCCGTCGTCGTCGAGGATCGCCTTCAACTCGGCGAGGTGGTTCTGCTGCAGGCCGGGATAGGTCTCAATATCGTGGGCGGTTTTCTCGGCCATTTCATCGGAGATGACGCGCAGCGGGCGCTGAGTCCAGAGGGCCTTGATATAGGTCTTGCAGGCGCGTTCGAAGTAGTAGAGGCGGTTGAAGGCATCAGCCACGTCCGCGCCGATCACCATGATGCCGTGATTGCCCATCACCAGAACCTTCTTGGCCGGGTCGGAGAGGTTGGAGCAGCAGCGTTCGGACTCCTCCTCGAAGGCGAGCCCGCCGAACTGGTCGTCGATGGCGACGCGGTTGAAGAACGACGCGGTGTTCTGGTCGATCGGTGGCAGGGTGCTGTCGGCGAGGCTGGCCAGCACCGTGGCGTAGGTGGAATGCACATGCAGGGCGCAGCGGGCGTGCGGGCAGAGCCGATGGACCGCGCCGTGCAGGCCCCAGGCGGTGGGGTCGGGGGCGTCCGGGCGGTCCATCGTCGCCGGGTCGTTGGCGTCGAGAAGAAGCAGGTCGGATGCCTTGATGCGGCTGAAATGCACCTGGTTCGGGTTCATCAGGAACAGGCTGCCGTCGTCGTTGACCGCCAGCGAGAAGTGGTTGGCGACGCCTTCGTGGAAGTTCAGGCGAGCGGCCCAACGAAAGGCAGCGGCGAGATCGACGCGCTGTTGCCAGTGGGCCATGTTCTGGATCGAGTGGGTTTGCTCGGCGAGGCTCATGATGGTCTCCGGTGCGGTTTTGGTGATCGTCGCCGAGAGTGGCGGGGTTTTCAAATGAAATTTTGGCGGACTTGCGATAACTCCGCCTAAAGCGGAATAGGCCCAAGCTGAACCGCGCCAGCCAGGTGAAGGGCGCCTCCACGCGCGCGGGCGGCGCAATGTGCTGGTCGTCAACCATTCGCTGGGCGGCGGCACCCGCCAGCATGTCGACGAGGAGATCGCCCGGCTGACCGCCGGAGGTGCCGGGGTCGTGCTGATGTCGGATGGCTCTGCGGGGCCGGACAGTGTGCGGCTCAGCCATCCGGGGATGGCGGCGTTGCCTGTGCTGGAGGCAGTGCCGCTGGGCGGGCGCGGGCTGGTGGAACTGCTGGGGCAGCTTGGCGTCACCGAAATCCGGTTGCACCACCTGGCGGATTTAGGCCGCGATACGGCGCGCCGTTTCACCTGGCTGATCAATGCGCTGGAGTTGCCATTCGAATTCACCGTCCACGACTATCTGGCGATCTGCCCGCGAATTAACCTGGCTGATCGCTCCGGAATGTATTGCGGCGCGCCCGATACGGCGGGTTGCCAGCGCTGCCTGATGCGGCGGCGCTCGGCGTTTGGCGCGCCGGATATCGGGCGCTGGCGGCGCGACTACGGGGCGCTGCTGGCGATGGCACGGGTGGTGCGGGTGCCGGACCGGGATGTGGCGGCGCGGCTGCGGGGCTATTTCCCACGGCTCGGCAACATCGTGGTCCGGCCGCATGAACGGTTGGCCCGCGCGGCGCCGCGGCCGATGGTGGCAAGGCGGCGGTCGGGGCCGTTGCGCATCGCCACCATCGGCGCCATTGGGCCGATCAAGGGGTTCGACGTGCTCCTGGACTTGGCCGCCGAGATCCGCGCCGAGGCCCTGGCCGGGGGCGCCGAGGTGGAACTGACGGTGATCGGCTATACCCGCAACGACGCGGCGGCACGGGCGGCGGGGATCACGACCACCGGGGCGTATCAGAACGAGCGCGCCGGGGCCGAGATCGAAGCGGCGGACCCGGATCTGCCGCTGATCCCGTCGATCTGGCCCGAAACCTGTTTCTACACACTCAGCCACGCGCTGGCGAGCGGTCGGGCGGTGGTGGGATTCGATATCGGTGCGGTGGGCACACGGCTGCGCGATGCGGGGCAGGTGGGCGCACGGGGCGCCGCACTGTCCTTGGTGCTGTCCTTGGTGCTGCCCTTGGCGCTGGCCCGCGACCCGGCTGGGCTGCTCGATGCGCTTGTCGCTGCCGCCGGGGCGCCCGGGATCATGCGTCCGCCGTCGACCGCGTAGAACACGCCCTCGCGGCGCAGTGCTACCTGTGCGGCGGCGAGTGCCTGCCGGATACAGGTAGAGGCGCATTTGTTGAGGCCGAGATGGACCTTGATCTGCATCGCCCGCTCCGGCAGCTAAGGGGGGAGAGAAATCAGGATCGCCGAGTCCGGTTAAACTGGCGTTACGTTTGGGGGGCGGGTTCGGGTGTCTGATTGCGGGTTCAGGCTTTTGCGGCGCGCTCCATCCGCTGGGCAAGATCGATATCCTTGCCCGTAAGCCCACCGACGTCGTGGGTGGTCAGGCGCACCTCTACGCGGTTGTAGACGTTGGACCATTCAGGATGGTGGTTCAGGTGCTCGGCTTCGAACGCGACGCGCATCATCCAGGCTATGGCATCGCGAAAACCGCGAAAGCGGAATGTCTTCGCGATCGCCTTGCCGTCTTCCGAGAGCTCCCAGCCGGCGGTGGTCAACTCGGGCGTAAGAGAATCGGTCATCGACGCCTCCTTTTCTGGAAGCCCAGCAAATCACGGAAAGCTCGAGCGGTCGATGACCAGTTGCACCCGCTCGGAGCAGAACCAGGATATGCCGTATTCCACCGGCATGCCCGCCGGATCGACATCCAGGCTTTCGCTGCGCAGCACCGGGCTGGTTTCGGCCATGCGCAAGTGGCGCGCGATCATCGCACCGGGGCGCTCGGCGGTCAGCCGGGTCCACAGCCGCTGGTAATCGGCAACGCCGCAGCAGGCCAGCGCGGCGGTGACCGACGGCGCCTCGCGCAGCGCCTGCGGCAGATCGGGCAGGCGGGCGGCGGGGAAGGCCATGCGGCCATAGGTGACGGGGATGCCGTCGGCATGGCTGATGCTTTCGGTGATGTGGACCCGGGCACCCTTGGGCAGCCGGAGACGGCCGCGCTCGGTGGCATCTGCGGCGAGCGTTTCGATGCGTAGAAGCTGGCGCCCTGGCATGCGGCCAGCGGCGCTGAGGTTTTGCGAAAAGCGGGTGCGCAGGCCGATGGTGTAGTCGAGGCGCGCGCTCGTGACGAAGGCCCCGGCGCCGCGGCGCACATGGATGCGGCCCGCCTCGGTCAGTGCGGCCAGCGCCCGGCGCACGGTATGGCGGTTGACGCCGAACCGCCGTGCAAGCTCGGTCTCGGTGGGAAGCTTCGCGCCAGGGGCATAGCGGCCGCCGTCGATCTCGCCCGCCAGTGTGTCGTGGATGTTTTGCCAAAGCGTCGGGGTGCCGGGTGCGGTCATGGGTTCGGGTGGTTGTGTTGCAGGTGGGGCTGTGGCAGTATTGATCTAGTTGTATAGTAATATAGACAAATTGGCAAGTTGTTAGATGGAGAACACCGCTGCGATGACCCGACCGATGACCCGAAAGGACTGGATGGGCCTGCTTGCGAGAGCGCCGGAGGCGTTGCTGGAACAGCTCTGGGCAGCGGCGGGAATCGACGTTGCGCATGCGTGGCTGCGCCCGCCGGAAGCCGGGGCAGTGATGGTGCGTGGCCGCGCAGGTGGCACCGGCGCGCCGTTCAATCTGGGCGAGATGACGGCGACGCGCTGCTCGCTGCGGTTGGAGGGCGGACAGATCGGGCATGCCTATGTCGCCGGGCGCTCGCGCGAGAAAGCGCGGATTGCGGCGCTGTGCGATGCGCTGATGCAGGACCAGGGGCGGGTGGCTACAGTGCGCGACGCGGTGCTGACGCCGCTGGCGCGGGCGGCGGCGGAGACGCGCGAGACCGCGGCGGCGAAAGCGGCGGCGACCAGGGTGGAGTTCTTCACCCTGGCACGGCAGCGCGCATGACTGGGGTGGCTCTTGAGGGCGGGTTTGCCGATCGGCCACGGGATTCTGCTGTGGTTTTCCGGGCGGCATTGGATGCAATGGCCCGGCCGGGGTGTGCGCAAGAGGTTGCCGGGGTGATGCCGCCGGAGGGGGTTTCCATGGCGGCAGCGGGTTTGCTGCTGACCCTGGCAGATACGGAGACGCCACTTTGGCTGCCGGAGCGGGTGCTCGGCAGCGCCGCTGAGTGGCTGCGGTTTCACACCAACGCGCCTCGCGCGGTGCTACGGGGGCAGGCAATGTTCGCGGTTGGGCGTTGGGACGAGTTGATGCCGCTGGAGGACCGGCCGGAGAGTTGGCCGATGGGCGAGCCGGCTTATCCTGACCGCTCGGCGACGCTGATCGTCGAGATTGCGGCGCTGGAGGGTGGCGCGGTGCTGGAACTGTCCGGGCCGGGCATCGACGGTGTGGCGCAGATGGCGGCGGTGCTGCCGGAAGGGGCGGCGGCGGTGCTGATGGCGAATGCGGCGCGGTTCCCGCTTGGGCTGGATTTTTTCTTCACGGCGGGGGCGCGGGTCGTGGGGCTGCCGCGTTCGACGCGGATCGGGCCATGGATCGGAGGCTAGCGCGATGTATGTGGCGGTGAAGGGCGGCGAGCGGGCGATCGACAATGCCCATGCCTGGTTGGCCGAGGCGCGGCGCGGCGACTGTTCAGTGCCGGAACTCGGCGTGGCGCAGGTCCGCGAACAGATGGCGCTGGCGGTGGATCGGGTGATGGCGGAGGGGTCGCTGTACGACCCCGATCTGGCGGCGCTGGCGATCAAACAGGCGCGCGGTGATCTGGTCGAGGCGGTGTTCCTGATCCGCGCATACCGGACGACCCTGCCACGGTTCGCGGCATCGTTGCCGGTGGAGACGGCGCGGATGGCCTGCATCCGGCGCATCTCGGCCACCTTCAAGGACGCGCCGGGCGGGCAGGTGCTGGGGCCGACCTTTGACTACACCCACCGGCTGCTGGATTTCGCACTGATGGCGGAGGGGGAGGTGCCGGAAGCGCCGGTGGCGGAGCCGTTGGCGGCCGAGACGCCGCATATTACCGGGTTTCTGGGCCAGGAGGGGTTGATCCAGCAGGAGCGTTTCTCGGATGAGGTTCCACCCGATTTGTCCCGCGATCCGCTGGATTTCCCGACCTCACGGGCGTTGCGGTTGCAGGCGCTGGCGCGGGGCGATGAGGGGTTCCTGCTGGGGTTGGCCTATTCGACCCAGCGCGGCTATGCGCGGACCCACGCCTTTGTTGGCGAATTGCGCATCGGCATGGTGGCGGTGGAGGTCGAAATCCTGGAACTGGGCTTTGCGGTGGAGATCGCCGAGGTGCAGTTGACCGAGTGTGAAACGGTTAATCAGTTTCATGGATCGAAGGCAGAACTCCCACAGTTCACAAGGGGTTACGGGCTGATCTTCGGGCAATCCGAGCGCAAAGCCTTATCCATGGCCCTGGTCGACCGGGCGATGCGGTGGGCCGAGTTGGGCGAGGATTTCGTCGGTGCACCGGCGCAGGACGAGGAATTCGTCATGTCCCATTGCGACAACGTCCGCTCGACCGGTTTTCTGGAGCATATCAAGCTGCCCCATTACGTCGATTTCCAGTCCGAGCTGGAGCTGGTGCGCAAGATGCGGCGCGAAGCGTCCCTTGCGGCTTCGGAGCAGGAGGCGGCGGAGTGATTTCGGGACTGAGCCACATCACCTTCATCGTGTCTGATCTGGATCGGGTGACCCAAATTCTGGAGCGTGTGCTTGACGCACGGTTGATCTATGACAGCGGCGAACAGACCTTTTCAACGCCAAGGAACGCTTCTTCGAGACCGGCGGGGTCTGGATTGCAATCATGGAAGGGTCGCCGCTGTCTGAGCGCAGCTATAATCATGTTGCATTCAAGATCGACGATTCTGATTTCGAAGAATATTGGCGAAGGGTCGCGGATGCGGGACTCGAACAGCGCACACCGCGCCCACGGGTCGAGGGCGAGGGGCGCTCGCTCTGTTTCTACGGCCCGGATAACCATCTGTTCGAACTGCATACCAGCACATTGGACAAACGGCTCGACCGTTATGCAACTGAACCAGAGGGGGCTAAATGACCCGAACGGTGATTTTCGATATCGGCAACGTGCTGATCCACTGGGATATCCGGCGGCTCTACCGGCAGTTCCTGCCGGACGATGCCGAAATCGACAGGTTTCTGCACGAGGTCGACTGGTTTGCCTGGAACCAGGAGCTGGATCGTGGCGGGCGGTGGGATGAGCGGGTTGCGGAGCTGAGTGCCCGGCACCCGCATCGCCGCGCGCTGATCGAGGCGGCGCATCATCGTTGGCATGACGCGGTTGCGGGCGATATCTTGGGGTCGGTCGAAATCCTCGCGGGTTTGCGCGCAGCGGAGGTTCCGCTTTACGCGATCACAAATTTCTCGGCCGAGAAATGGGCCGAGGTCCGGGAGCGGTTCGGGTTCCTGGGCGAGAGCTTCCGCGATGTCTTGGTTTCGGCCCATGAGTGGCTGGTCAAGCCGGATCCGGCGATCTATCAGCTTTGCCTGGAGCGCAACGGTCTGGCGGCAAGCGACTGTGTCTTCATTGATGACAGCCCGGCGAATGTCGCGGCCGCGAATGCGCTGGGAATCGACGGGGTTCTGTTCACCGACCCGGATACCCTGCGCCGTGACCTGGGCGAGAGGGGGGTGGTGCTGTGACTTCCGCCTACAACTTCGCCTATCTCGACGAGCAGACCAAGCGGATGATCCGCCGTGCGTTGCTGAAGGCGGTGGCGGTGCCGGGGTATCAGGTGCCGTTCGCCTCGCGCGAGATGCCGATGCCCTATGGCTGGGGCACCGGCGGGGTGCAGGTGACGGCGGCCTGTCTGATGCCGGATGACGTGCTGAAGGTGATCGACCAGGGGGCCGACGACACCACCAATGCGGTGTCGATTCGCAAGTTCTTCGAGAAGACTGCCGGGGTGGCGGTGACCGAGGAGACCGGGGAGGCGACGATCATCCAGACCCGGCACCGGGTCCCGGAGGAGCCGCTGACCGGGGATCAGATACTGGTCTATCAGGTGCCGATCCCGGAGCCGCTGCGGTTTCTGGAGCCGCGCGAGACCGAGACGCGCAAGATGCATGCGCTCGAGGAGTACGGGCTGATGCATGTGAAGCTGTATGAGGACATCGCCCGCCACGGCCATATCGCCACCACCTATGCTTATCCGGTGAAGGTAGAGGGACGCTATGTGATGGACCCCTCGCCGATCCCGAAATTCGACAATCCGAAGCTGGCCGGCTGCCCGGCGCTGCAACTGTTCGGGGCCGGGCGCGAACAGCGGATCTATGCGGTTCCACCCTATAGCAGGGCGGCGAGCCTCGATTTCGAGGATCATCCATTCGATCCGGGGGAGTGGAGCGACGACTGCGCCCTGTGCGGGTCATCGGACGCTTATCTGGACGAGGTCATCACCGACGACGCCGGAGGGCGAATGTTTGTTTGCTCCGACACCGCGCATTGCCGGGGGCGGCGCAAGGCGGGGCACATTGGGGAGATGGGTGCGCCATATGAGGAGGCGGAGGGATGAAGGACGCCCCGCTTCTCCAGGTCTCGGACCTGTCGAAGTTCTACGGCCCACGCATGGGATGTACCGATATCTCGTTCGAGCTTTGGCCTGGCGAAGTGCTGGGGGTGGTCGGCGAGTCGGGGTCGGGCAAGACAACGCTGTTGAACTGTCTGGCCGGACAATTGGCACCGGATGCGGGACGGGTGGTTTTTGACACACGTGTGGGCGGCCCGCGCAACACCCTGGCGATGGCGGAGTCGGAGCGGCGGATGCTGATGCGGACCGATTGGGCCTTTGTGCATCAGAACCCGCGCGACGGGTTGCGCATGGGGGTTTCGGCCGGGGCCAATGTGGGCGAGCGGTTGATGGCTGTGGGGGCGCGGCACTATGGGCGCATCCGGGGCGCGGCACTGGACTGGCTGGGGCGGGTCGAGATCGAGGCCGACCGGATCGACGACCGGCCGGCGGCATTCTCCGGCGGGATGCAGCAGCGTTTGCAAATCGCGCGAAGCCTGGTGACCGGGCCAAGGCTGGTGTTCATGGATGAGCCGACAGGCGGGTTGGATGTCAGCGTGCAGGCGCGGTTGCTGGACCTGATCCGGGGGCTGGTGCGCGAGTTGGGGCTGTCGGCGGTGATCGTGACCCATGATCTGGCGGTGGTGCGGCTGCTGGCCGACCGGCTGATGGTGATGAAGGAGGGGCGGGTGATCGAGGCCGGGTTGACCGATCAGGTGCTGGACGATCCGCAGCATGGCTATACGCAGTTGCTGGTCAGTTCGGTGTTGCAGGTATGACGGGCTGGGACAGGCACCTGCACGCCTTTGGCGCGACACCCGCCCGCCCAGCCATTCGATATGCGGGAGCCGCGGTATGATCTTGGTCGAGGGGGTGGCAAAATCCTTCACACTGCACAATCAGGGCGGGGTGGTGATCCCGGTGCTCGAGGGTGCCGGGTTGCGGGTGGCGCCGGGGGAGTGCGTGGCCTTGACCGGAGAATCAGGGGTTGGAAAATCCACATTGATGCGAATGATTTATGGGAATTATCTCACGCAATTCGGGTCGATTCGGGTCGGTGGAGCAGAACTCGCTTCGGTTGCGCCGAGGGAAATCCTGGCGCTGCGGCGCGAGACGCTGGGCTATGTCAGCCAGTTCCTGCGGGTGGTGCCTCGGGTGCCGACGCTTGCGGTGGTGGCGGAACCCTGTTTGGCGGTGGGCATGGAGCACGACGCTGCGCAAGAGCGGGCACGGGCGTTACTGGCCCGGTTGCGCATCCCGGAGACATTGTGGGGGTTGAGCCCGCTGACCTTCTCGGGCGGCGAGCAGCAGCGGGTCAACATCGCACGCGGCTTTGCCCATCGATATCCGGCGATGTTGCTGGATGAGCCGACCGCCAGTCTGGACGAGGCCAATCGCGAGACGGTGCTGGAGATGATTGGCGAGGCGAAGGGGCGCGGCGTGGCGATTGTCGGTATCTTCCACGACAAGGCCGCACGGGCGCGGGTGGCGGGTCGCGAGGTCGATGTGAGCGAGTTTACGCCCCGGCGGGATCAACCGGTAAGCGGGTAACGGCGCAGCAAGCGGAAGCCGCCACCGCTGCCGGGGTCGCCGAAGAGACAGATGTCGTTCAGATGCAGCACCGGATCGAGATGCGGGGCGGTGAGGTTAATCACAGCCGTGATCAGCGGCTCCGCCTCGCCGGGAGGGAGGCGGCCACTGAGGGTGAGATGGAAGCGAAAATCGTCGAATGCGTAGGGGTAGCCCCATCGGGTCAGGTTGTCTCGTTGGCTGGCGGTAAGCGGGCGCGTATGGCGCCGGTCCAGTTCCGCCGGTTCCGGTTGGTCGCGAAAGTGGTCGATGTCACGGGTACAGGCGGCGGCGAGCGCATCGAGGGTCGGCGCCGGACCGGTGGGCATCAGGGCGAGAAAGCCGAGGCGGGTGGAGGGCGTCAGTCCCGGCGCGGTGGCGGGTGGCGTACGCGCGGCAAACGCTGTCAGTGCCTGGTCGAGCGCCGCCGCATCGGTATCCGCGGCCAGTCGGAAGGGTGGTTTCAGGGTGCCGTGAAAGCCGTAGCGTTGCGGCGTGCGGGTAATCTCGGCGAGCGGGCGGGGAAGGGTGAGGGTGGGTTGGGCAAGCGGGCGCCCTGTTTCGGCATCCCATCCGAGCCATGCTGATCCGAAACGCGCCAGACCCGAACCCCTGGGTGGGGCCCAGAAGACAGCATAGCGGGTGTATCCATCGATACCTGTCATAGTGGATCCTGGTTGCTCTGGTCAGAATTTTGCCCGAACCTAGCCGGGTTTGCATTTCACTGGTATGGGCTTGGCGTGAATTCGGGGCATAAAAAGTGGAGAGGCGTCGATGCGAGGTCTGGAAGCCGGTTTGGTGCTGGCGAATGCCCGGCTGGTGCTGGCGGATGAGGTGGCCACCGGCTCCGTTGCGCTGCGGGGCGGCGTGATCGCTGCCGTCGATACCGGTGTGGCGGTTCCGGCGGGCGCGCTCGATTGTCAGGGTGCCACGGTCATTCCGGGGCTGATCGAGTTGCATACCGACAACCTGGAGCGGCATCTGAAGCCGCGCCCCACTGTTGATTGGCCCCATGGCGCGGCGGTGGTCGCCCATGACGGCGAGATGGCTTCGGCCGGGATCACCACGGTGTTCGATGCGGTGCGGGTCGGTTCGCTGCGGGACCGGTCGAAATCCCGGGAACAATTCGGTTATGCCCGGCCTGTTGCAACCAAGATCAGGCGGCTGGCCGATGCGGGTGTGCTACGCATCGATCATCGGCTGCATCTGCGGGCCGAGATATGCTCGCAAACCGTGCTGGGCGACCTGGATCAGTTCTCGGCCGCGGACCGGATCGACATCGTTTCGATCATGGATCACACACCGGGACAGCGGCAGTTCACCGACATCCTTAAGTACCGGCGTCACATGATGGGCCGTCAGCAGTTTGATGACCGGCAGATGGACGAATTCATTGTCTTCGCCCAGGATCTGTCTTCGCGGTTCGGTGACGAGAATTTACGCGGGATAATCGCTGGTGCCAGGCAGTTGGGCGCGGTGTTGGCTAGCCATGACGATACCACCGTCGAGCATGTCGCCCTGTCGGCGGCACATGGGGTCGGACTGGCCGAGTTCCCGACCACATTGGAGGCCGCGCGGGCCTGTCATGGCCATGGTATTCCGGTGATGATGGGGTCGCCGAACATCCTGCGCGGTGGCAGCCATTCTGGCAATGTGGCGGCGATGGAACTGGCGGAGTTGGGCTTGCTGGATATCCTGTCGTCGGATTACGCGCCCTCGGCGCTGCTGATGGGAGCGATGAAACTGGGCCGTGAGAGTGGCGACCTGGCCGGCGCCGTGGCGATGGTGACCGGTAATCCTGCCCGTGCGGTGGGGTTGTCGGACCGGGGCGAGATCGCCGTCGGCAAGCGGGCCGATCTGGTGATGTTGCGCGAGATCGACGGTTTGAGCGTGGTAACCGGGGTGTGGTCGGCGGGGCGCAAGGTGGGGTGAGAGGCGGCGCAAGGCTGGACTGGGTGGCGCCGGATACGCGGAAGGTCGTAGTGAACCGCCATGCGAGGCTAAGCGCCAGAATGGTGGGTTCGGACAATCCGCCCTACGTGCTGCTTGCCGGGCGCCCACATGTGGACAAGGTGTTAACACGTGAATTAATTTGTACATCTAAAAGTGGAGTGTGTGCACTTCGACCAGGCGACCCCTTTTAGGGACTGGGATCTGCTCGAGGCCTTCGCCACTCTGCGGCGTCTCCTGGAGGCCCGCATGGGGACAAGGAACCACGGCGCTGCCGGCAAGCGCGAATACGTCCAGGTCCTGCGCCTTCTGGAGACCTTCCCGCTCAGCGAGGTCGCCGTGCGCGAGGCCTTGAGGCCAGGGGCGATCGGCTTCGATGCAGTCAGGCACCTGCTGTGCCGCAGGATCGAGCGCCGGGCGCCGTGCATCGACACTGGTCACCGCCAACTTGCCTTTCGATGAATGAACCGAGGTCTTCGGATCGGAACGTCTCACCGGCGCACTCCTCGACCGCCTGACCCATCACGTCCATATCCTTGAGATGAATGGCGAGAGCTTCCGCCTGAAACAGAGCAAAAAGAAAACCGCCC
>CBDFHG010000009.1:0-45275 GCA_965247385.1 Thermohalobaculum sp. | reverse complement strand
CAGTCATCTTTGGAAAGCTGAGCGGCACACCATGAGCATGCACCCGTCTCGCCGACGCTGCCTATCTCAATGCCGGAGCCGTATATGGCCTGCTCGATACGCTCGCATGCCTGATCAGCTTCGTCCACTGACAGCTCATAGTGGTCGATTGCGGCCTCGGTGAAGCTGTAGGCGTCAACGACCGTTGCGCTGCAATACAGGCAAGCCTTCGCAGCCCCAAGTGCTTCGGCCATGAATACTATGTCCGTCTCGCCCCGTGGGTCCTCCAGTTCCTCGGTCAACTCTTCGACAGTAGCAGGTAGCTCGGACAACATCTCCCGTAGGGCAATGCTGTCGATCTCGTCATATTCCTGCTGCGCCTGCGCGCGCACATAGCGCACAGCCGCGCGGTCATCGCCCGCGAGGGCGTGAAGCGCCGCCAGCAGCACGGTCTCGGAGCCGATGGGCACGGGAAGCAACGCACCATAGGCTTCGCCGAGCCTGTCGCGGAAATCCTGACGCTTCAAGATGTCTGGGAGTCCTGCGAGCGCGCTGATGCCGAGATCTTCACACATATTGAGGGCTATAGTGACGGCATAGTCCGGCGGCGCTCTGCCAAACACGTCATTGAATACATAGGCAAGGCCATCTGCCGACACCTTTTTGAGACGCGGTTGCTTCCTCGGCGGCTTGGTGAGCCTCTGCGCACGCGCCCTGATCTCACCCGCTATCTCGTCGGCGGTTGTCAGCAAACGCGAAACGTGTTTGGCACGGTCGCGAAGGTCTGACGGTAAATGATCATGCTTGTAGATATCGGCGTGGGCGAGCTCTGCCCAAGCGTCCTGAAGGCGGGAGCGGATTTGCACCTCGCAGGGTATCATCTCACGCTCGAAACCTTCTCCAACATCGAGCCGAAAACAAAGATGCAGCGCCCGATAGCCTTGCCTGGTGGGGTCGCCGATATAGTCTTGCCGTGTAAGGGAACCGGCCTCAACCAGTAGACATTCACGCAGCAACTCCTCAAAGCGATACACGTCCTCGACATTGTTGGTGATAACGCGGCCACCCACGAGATCAGGGCACCGGGACAGCGCCTCATCCGCGCTCCATTCAGCCATGCGGGCCTTGCGCCTGAGGCTAGGCAAGCTCTTGGCGCGCACGTCATCAAACTTCGCGCGCACCAGCTTGCGGTCATCAATGCGGCGAAGAGCATCCAGCAGCAGCAACTTTAGCTGCTTTACCGCCCGTTCCAGCGCCGGACGTTTGCGCTCATAGGCTTCATCAAGCGCGCACCCGTGCATGCCGAGCAATATGGTGCGCCTGCGCCGGAAATGCACGCGGTCCCTATTTCACTTCGGCAGTGTCGAACGCGAGCAGCTGCGCGATCCTGGCGGCGGCGATGACCAGATCCGCATTGAGGGCGGCGATCCGCGCGGTGGCGTCTTCGCTGTCATCCGGGGCATCGGGCGGGGGCGGCGCCAGCGCCGCCGCCACCCGGGCATGATGCTCGGTGATCTCCGCCATCAGCCGGGCGCGGTCGCGGCAGAGCCCGAGCGCAATCCGCGCCCGCTCGGCCGCATGCAGCACCGCGCCGGCGGACCCGGTTGAAAGCGCCTCGGTGAGAGCCGCCTCCGGACAGGCCGGAGACACAAGCGGAAGGACCGGATCAGGAGAAGGGCGGGTCTGGGTGGACTCCATGCCGGAGGGCGGTGCGGCGTCTTGCGGCGCCTGGGCGAGGCCCGGCGCCGGCCCGGCCAGGAGCGCGGTGAAGGCGGAGAGGACGGCGAGAGCGCGGGATCGCCATGTGTTCCCGAATGTTCGCGCTTTGTCGGGCCGCCTGTGCCCGCGCGCCGGTCCCACTGGATGGGAGACCGGCGAGAGAGACGCCGCGGCCAGGGCAGGGCGCGGAGGGTGGACGGGCAGGCTTTGACGCGGGCGCGCGGAACGTATATCCTTTCGGCGCGCGGCGGACGCGGTTGGCAGGAGACGGCAAGGATGACCATGGCGTTCGATACTCTCAAGGCGATGAAGCGGCTCACCGCCACTGGCGTCGAAGAGGCGCAGGCCGAGGCCATTATCGAAACCGTTGGCGGCGCCATGACCGAATCCCTCGCCACGAAGGACGATCTCGCGCTCCTCAAGGCCGACCTCACCGCGGAGAGCGCCGAGGTGCGCACGGAGATCGCTGGCACCGAGGCCCGGCTTGAGACGAAGATCGCCGAGGTGCGCACGGAGATCGCCGAGGTGCGCACGGAGATCGCCGAGGTGCGCACGGAGATCGCCGAGGTGCGCACGGAGATCGCCGAGGTGCGCGGGGATATCACCGCCGCCGCCGCCGAGGCCCGCGCGGGGAACGCCGAGAGTGATACCAGGAATGCCGAGCGGTATGCGAAGATCGCCGAGGGCCAGACCACGCAGTTGCGCTGGACGGTCGGCTGCATGATCGCGATCGCGGGCGTGCTCGTCTCGACGCTCCTGCTTGGCACCTGAGCCGGCGGGGGGCGCGCCGCCGCGCCGGATGTCCGCCGGCGCTTCGAGGCGCCGCTTCTTATACATCATGAAGAACACCTTCCTCTTCGGGAAGAGGCGCCGGGGGCATGTTCGCCAAAACAGCCGCCCCCGGCGCCTCCCCGCCAGTTACAAGCCTTTCAGCACCGCCCCGGGGTCCTGGGCGACCAGCTTCCGGTAATCCGTCGCCGCCTGCTTCAGGTTGACCTCGAAGCCGAGAGCGCGGGGTTTCGGAAAGCTCGGGCAGAGCGAGTAGACCGCCTGCGGGATCGTCTCCTGCAGGTGGCCGGCCCAGAGCACGCCATGAATCGGGCCGCCCTTGACCAGTCTGCCGGTCACGGCGTCGTACTGCATAGGCCATCCGGTCGGTTCGTCGGCCGGCGTGACGACGGCGCGAAACTTCGCGCCCCGCGGCCGCGTCGTCCATGCCCGGGTGAAGTAGTCCCCGGACCCTGTGAGCCCGTCGTGAACGCAGAAATGCCCCATCGTGCCCACATTGACCTTGACCCGCAGGCCCCAGCCGCGCCTGCCAGTATGATAGGTGACCTCGACCCGGTCCGTGAGCAGCACCCGGAGACCGGCCGCGTTATGGCTCGACGGGCCGACAAAGGGCTCGGCAAGGTGGCCTTTCAGGACCGCCTCGGGGTCCTGGGCGACCAACTCCTGATAATCCGTCGATGTCTGCTTCGGGTTGACCTCGAAGCCGAGATCGCTGGGTTTCGGAAAGCTCGGGCAGAGCGAGTAGATTGCCTGTGGGATCGTCTCCTGCAGGTGGCCGGTCCAGAGCACGCCGCGGCCGCGGGATCCCTTGATCATCTGGCCGGTCACGGCGTCGTACTGCACACGCTGGCCGCTATGTTCGGCGGCAGGCGTGACGATGGCGCGAAACTCCGCGCCAGCCGGACGCGTCGTCCAGGCCTCGGTGAAGTAGCGGCCGAACCCTGTGAGCCGGTCCTGGACGCAGTAATGCGACATCGTGCGCACATTGACTTTAATCCGCAGGCCCCAGCCACGCCTGCCAGTATGATAGGCGACCTCGACCCGGTCCGCGAGCAGCGCCCGGAGACCGGCTGCGTCATGGCTCGACGGGCCGACCATCGGCCCGGCCGTCGCGCAACCCGCCAGCCCCACCGCCAGGCCCGCGCCCAGCATCGTCTCTCGTACTCTGTTGATCATCACCATCCTCCTCCGCCGCTGTCCCTTCCGTAGCCGTCAGCGCCGGCGCCGGGATGGTCGCCACTGCTATCGCTATCGCTTCCGCCGCCGCCGTCGGCGCCGAGGCCCGGGCGGGGATCGTCGGGGTGCGCGGGGAGATCGCCGATGGCCAGCCCCGGCCGCTGCGTCGGGTGCCTTTCATTTGCTTGGCTCACCACGTTCTCTCGGCAATGGCCTGCTCTTCGGCCCCCACGGCGTCGGCATAGATCGCCGTCGTCGATAGCTGGGCGTGCCCGAGCCACTTCTGTACCATGTTGAGCGGGATTCCGGCCTGCACGGCGGCAACGCCGAACCCGTGCCGGAGCCCCTTGGGGCTCGCCTGCGGGCCGATGATCCCGGCTTCCTTCATGGCCTCGGATACACGCCGCCAGGCCGTGGCGCGGCCCCAGGGCCATAGATGGGCGCTCTTGCCGCCGTCGCGGCGTCTCTGCGCCTCCCTGAGCCCGTGTACGAGGTCAAGAGCGTCGAGAACCGCCGCAGGAACCGGGACGGGCCTGAACAGGTCCCTCCGACGCTTCTTGAGGCTCTCGAACACGATCACCTTGCCGGTGAGGTCCACGCGGTCGGCAGTGAGCTGAAGCGCCTCGCTGACCCGGCAGCCGGTATAGGCGAGGGTCATGCAGAACGTGCGCGCCTGCCGGTCTGCGCTCTCGGCGGCCTTGAGGAAGGCCGTGCGCTCCTCGGCGGTGAGGTATTTGCGCGCTCCGGCGGCGTCATACAGTTGAAACGTAACACCCGACAAATGTTTCACTCCGGGTCTGGAAAAACCCGGCGGGGCCGGGCTGGGGTCTGACTTGCCGGGAATCCGAGCACGGCGCGGCCAGGCCGTGAAACACTATTACCCATAGTGTTTCAAGAGCTAGATCCCGAGAGCTTGCTTCCCGGTGTGTAGCAGCACAGCCTTGATAACGTCGAGGCTAAGGTCGCCTGTGTGCGTCAACCGTGCGGCCAGAATTTCTTGCATCGCTTGTCAAAGTCATCCATGGCTTCCGTTGCGCCTTTCAGTGAAATGCTGACCATTGATGTGAAGGGCGGTGAAGGGGCGCGGCGCAAGAAAGCGTCCCTCAAGGCCGCGCCTTCCAGTGGAATGCGGACCGTTGATGAGTCACCGACCACGAAAACCAATTTCTCTGCGGTGCGCAGCCCGGCGAAGAAGCCGTTGAACGTGCGTTCTGTGTCAGAAAAGGCAAGGTTTTCGGTATAACAGCCCGTTGACGAAGTCGGCCCTGGACGCGAGCGGCCTGGTCTGATTCTATGATATTCTGATTTGACCGGGGGGTTCGCCGATGTCGATGGGACTGCAGAAGGATCGTCAGGGTGATTTGATGGTGGGCTGGGCGGAGATGCCGCGCTCGCCGGGTCATGTGTTTTACGACCGTCTTCAGTCGGTCCTGATCGAGGGCGGCTTCGACGGCTTCGCCGAGGCGGCCTGCCGGTGCTGTTACGCGGCCAGGATGGGAGCGCCTTCGGTGCCGCCGGGGCGCTGTTTCCGCAGGCATCTGGTGGGCTGTTTCGAGGGCATCGACTCTGGGCGCGGGCTGGAATGGCGCGGCTCGGATTCGCTGTCGCTGCGGGAGTTTCTGCGGCTGGAGAGCCGGGATCGTGTGCCGGACCATTCCTGGCTGTCGAAGACCCGCACGCGCCTGCCCCACGAGGGGCACGCGATGGTCTTCGACCGGGTTCTGGCGCTGATCGCCGAGGCGGGTCTGGTGAAGGGCGACCGCATCGGGGTGGATGCCTCGACCATGGAGGCCAACGCGGCGCTGCGCAACATCGTGCGGCGCGACACGGGGTGAGGGCTACCGGGAGATGCTGGAGCATCTGGCCCGGGAGAGCGGCATCGAGACGCCCACGGCCGAGGACCTGGCGCGTCTGGACCGCAAGCGCAAGGGCAAGAAGCTCTCGAACCAGGATCGGGTTTGCAGGAGCGACCCCGAGGCCAGGGTCGCCAGGATGAAGGACGCCGCGACCCATCTGGCCGACAAGCCCGGGCACGCGGTGGATCCGGACACCGGCGCGGTGGTGGCGGCCGAGTTGCACCCAGCCGATGAGGGCGACACCACGACGCTTTCCAGGACCCTGGCGGCGGCCGAGGCAAACCTCGATGCGGTGGCTGCGGCGCCGACGCCAGAGGGCCCGGCCGAATGCGTCGCCGACAAGGGCGATCACTCACGGGCGGTCTTGAAGGCCCTGGACGACAGTCCCTGCAAGACCCGGCCCTGGAAGACCCGGATCGCCGAGCCCAGGCAGAAGGGCTTTTCGCGCTGGCGCGGTGACCAGGCGGCGCGCCGGGCGGTCACCAACAACCGCGTGCGGCTCAACTCCGCGCTCGCCCGCGAGGCCTTCAAGCTGCGCGCCGGGATCGTCGGGCGCTGCTTTGCCCACACCCTCGATCGCGGCGGCATGCGCCGAACCTGGCTGCGCCGGCGCGAGAATGTGCACAAGCGATACCTGCTTCACGTCGCCGGCCACAACCTCTCGTTGCTGATGCGCCAACTCATCGGCGCCGGCACCCCGCGCCAGGCTGTGGCGGGCGGATATGGCGGTGTTTTCGTGCTTGTTGCGCCCGCTGGAGCCGTTCTGGTCGCTCGGATCGTCCTCATCGTCCCGGAGGATGGCGAAACCGCCGACGCCGCATTATGTTTCGTCGTGGGGTGAAACCCGGTCAATGGCGACTTTTTCAACGGGCTGATAATCCCATTTCTCGCTTTGAGTCGGATCGCAGTCGAAGCGATATTTGACAGGTATGGTTTCTTCCGGGTGAAACTGCAATCCGGCATCGAGCCACACGACACCCTTTTCCGCCGTGTAACTCAAGACGAGGCGCTTATCATAGCTGTCACTATCGCAGCCCCAAACGATGCTTTCCGGGCACGTCACTGAGACCGATTTTTTGCCCGTGAAAGCGTCGTGCCAAGTCCAAACAAAACAATCATCGTAGTGCTCTCCATCTTCATACATGTGATTACCCTCTTGGGATCAAGGCGCGGAGATCCCCGCGTGGGCGGGGTACAAGATAGGCTGTTCCGGGGTGTCCCACGCCCATCAGCGAACACCCGCCATGGATACCATGGATGGACGCGAAGGCATACGGGCAAAAGCCGGGATCGCGCTCTCCGGCGCTTCAGGTGTTGCACTTGAAATGTGAATCCAGCGATAGTTATCTCAAACGATGAGGATTAGCATGTGTCCCGCTGGATAGGTCATGATCATATCGACGCCGTGCTCGGCGCAGCGGAGGCTTGGCGCAAGCGGTGCTTCCTGGCCGACGGTTCCCTGTTTAGCGATGAGGTTTTATGGACTCTGGACAATATCCAGGAACTCAAGAGGCGTTTCCTCGAAAACCCGATTGAGGGCGCGGAGCGCACCTTCTTTGACAAACTGGAGGAGCAACTGGACACCGATCCGGGAGAGGTGAGTCGGCTGACGGCAGAGGTGAGTCGGCTGGCGGCAGAGGTGGTTTGGTTCCTGCTCCTATTCCCGGACTCCAAAGCCACTAAGCCGGAAACGAAGCGCAGGCAAATCAAGGACGTGTGGGAATGGTCGGGCCCCGACCTGCCAGAAACTCAGTATTTGACGGACCAGGCGCTGATGGGCGTGGGACACCCCGGACCAGCCTATCTTGTACGCCGTGACGAGCAGTTTGGATTTGTTCTTGAAGTCATGGACCAATGGAAGGCGCTGCCGGAGGCGCGGCGGACCGAGATCATGACCGTGGATGCGCCCTGGCAATTCATGGATTGGCTCGACAAGTTCGAGTATGCGGATCGCCGCCCGATACGCAATGCGATCCTCTATTTCCTGTTCCCAGACGATCTGGAGCGGAACCTGAGCAACGAGCACCGTCGGCAAATCGTCGAGGCGCTGAAGCACCGGCTGACGGAAAAACTTCGCCCGAAAGGCAGCAACCCGGCGCTGGGCGATCTTGACCGTGCGATCCACGATCTGCGTAAAGGCTTCGAGGAGGAGTTCGGCAGCAAGGAGATCGACTTCTACCTGCCACCGATCTACGCGCAGTGGTTCATTGATATCCGCGAGAAGGCGCGCACCGAAATAGGCGCGGGGCTCAAGAAGGTCTTGAGCAAATACGATCTGGAACTGCGGCAGTGTGGCAGCAAGAAAAAGACCCTGAAGAACTGTCGTCCGGTCAGCGAGAAAACGGGTTTTTGGGAAAATCCAACGGACGCCACCAACAAGCCGCTCAGGTGGTTCATTCACTTGGAACTCGAGGGCGACAAGGTGGTCGCCCGCGTGCCCGGGGAGCACGGTTCGCGGCGGATCGCCTTCGCCAACACGGCGCAGGGCACGAGCGGTGCGGTGACGACGCGGATCGTCCCGGCGATCAAGGTCGGCGACGAGAAATTCGTCTTCTATGAGACCTGGGAATGGATGCTCCTGCAATCCTTCCTACCCGCATTGCCCGCAGGTTCCTCGGCCCAGTTGTTCGACGAGTTTGACGAAACCACAGGTCGGCTCGTCTACATGGGCAATGATCAGCCCTATATTGCGGCGGCGCTGATCACGCTTAACGAGGACGATGATCTGTTCGTTGCGCAGGAACTGCAGCGCCCGATCAAATATGCCGAGGCGACCGAAGCTGTTGCCGATCTCATCAAGGTGTCTCCTACGGCGATGCCGCCATCTGGGACAGAAACGGGAGAAGGGGCTAAAGAAGGAGAAGGGGAGGGCGATGGCGCATAACATCCCCGTCTATCACGGCCTCGACGAGAAGGACCGTCAACGTCTGATGAGGAACGTTGCAGCGGCATACGGGCGAGCGGTGGCATCGACGAGAGTGTCGATCGCGGAAGAAGATCCGGGTGACCCGCCGCCCGCGAAGCTGGTCGAGATACCTGAGTTTCCGGAACTGATCGGCATAGACCCGTCGGTCTATCGCCAGATTAACGCTGCGCTCAGGGCGGATAAGCAGCACCTTATGTTTTACGGACCGCCGGGGACCGGGAAAACGACGCTTTCGCAGTTGGTCGCGGGGACACTCCACGACGCATACACGATGATCACGGGCTCGGCGGATTGGACCTCGCAGGACGTGATCGGCGGTTATCAGCCGGTCGGGGAAGGGAAGGTCCAGTTCATCCCCGGCGTCCTGCTCCAGAATTTTGACCGACCGCTGATCATCGACGAACTCAATCGCTGTGACATCGACAAGGTGATCGGCCCGCTATTCACGGTCTTGTCGGGGCAAAAAACTACGCTGCCCTATCGCACAGAAATTGGCGATGCAGGCAGCCCGGCCTACGTGATCCTGCCCGAACCGAAGCCCGGCGCTGCGGCGCATGAGTTTGCGCCCAAACCGGGCTGGCGGATCATCGGGCGCGAGGTGCGGGTGGCGGGGCGGCAGGGCTGGCTGGATGTGCAGATGATCATCACGGTGATCGCACTCAATCTGTGCGGGGGTGATCGGGTCGAGGATCTGGAACGCCTGGAGGCGGACGCCGGCTTTGCCGCGACCATGGATGCGGTTGAGCGGCGGCTGTTGGTGCGCCGGGAACGGCGGCAACTGAAGAGCCGGTTTCGGCGCGGTCGCGGGCGCAGCGTGCCTTCGCCGTCGGCTCTGTCGGGCTGGTTGGAACGCTTCCACGACGCAGGCCAGGAAGATCTGCGGGAGGCCGGGCGTGCCTTCATCCCGCGCCCGTCGGCGGGTCTGCTTGGTCTGCGGCGTGTCAATCAGGCGCTGGTGTCATTTCTGCAGCACCATCGCAGGCAGGGCTCGGCGACGCTGGACATGGACGCGACGCTGGTGCAGAGCCACAAGCGCCAGGCGGAATACTGCTACAAGAAGTTCAAGGCCTATCAGCCGTTGAACACCTGGTGGGCGGAACAGCAGGTGATCGTGCATTCCGAGTTCCGCGACGGCAATGTGCCGGCTGGCTATCGGCAGTTGCAGGTGTTGCAGGCCTCGCTGGCGGCGCTGCCCGGGGGCGTGGACAAGGTCTATCTGCGCTCGGACACGGCGGGTTATCAGAAGGATCTACTGCTCTATTGTGGCGAGGGCCGGGACAAGGTTTTCGGGGTGATCGAGTTCGCCGTCGGCGCCAACGTGACGGCGGAATTCCGGCGTGCTGCCCTGGCCGTGCCGGAGGCCGAGTGGCGGCCGCTGGATCGTGTTTTTGACGGGCAACGCCACGAGACCGGCCAGGAGTGGGCGGAGGTCTGCCATGTACCGAGTTGGGTGGGCGAGAGCAAGACGCGGGCGGATTACCGCTTCCTGGCGATCCGGGAGCCGCTGGAACAGTTGGAGCTTGGCGATGGGGATCAGTTTCCGTTCCCGACCGCGGCGTTTGCTTTGAGGGGGCGCAGCAAGCTGTTCGCCCTGGTCACCAACCGTGATCTGCCGGGCGATGCGGTGATCTGGTGGTCCCGGGAGCGCTGTGGCAAGAGCGAGGAAGTCCACGCGGTGATGAAGCACGACCTGGCTGGCGGCACCCTGCCCTCGGGTCTGTTCGGAGCCAATGCGGCCTGGTGGGCGATCATGGTGCTGGCGCATAATCTGAACGCGGTGATGAAGCAACCGGTTCCGGGACCGGCCTGGGTGGCACGGCGGATGAAGGCCTTGCGCCTGGCTCTGATCGCCCTGCCTGGCCGGGTGATCCGTCATGCGCGGCGGCTGATCATCCGTTTGGCGAGCGAAGCGGGGCTCGATCTGGTGCTGAGCGCCAGGCGGAAGATCCTGGCCCTGGCGCGCGGCCCGACCTGACGGCTCCGGCCTGCCACGATATCCTTGCTGAAGCGTGATGCCGGCTCCCGGCCAGGGCTCCGCCTGGCCAACGGACAGGCGCGGGACCCGCAAAACGCGTGGCCACCTTGAGAATATCTCCTCGAGCGCGAAATCCGCGGGAGTGGTGCCCGGGCGCGGGGCGAAAACCCCACAACGGCGCCCATCGCCGCCCCTACCGAGGCGCGTCAGGGACTTAGTTCGTGACCGTCCGGTCTCGGGGCTCTGGTTCGGTTCAGCGTCGTCCGATTGCGCTCAGGTCTGAGCGAAACGCCACGGGAGCAACTCGTCGAGCTTGGTGATTTTGTGATCGGCGATGCGACTGAGCACATCGGTCAGCCAGGCTTGGGGATCGACGCCGTTGAGCCTGGCGGTCTCGATCAGGGTACAGGCGATGGCGGCGGATTTACCGCCAGCCTCCGAGCCGACAAAAAGATAATTCTTGCGACCCAGGGCTATCGGCTTCATGGCGCGTTCGGCGGAATTGTTGTCGATCTCCAGAAAGCCGTGGTCGAGATACGGGCGCAGGCGCCTCATCCGGGTCAGGGCGTAGCGGATCGCCTTGGCGAGTTCGGACTTGCCGGAGATCTTTGGCAACCGGGTTTGCAGCCAGGCTTCCAGAGCATCGAAGATCGGTTTGGCGCGGGCTTGCCGGAGTTGGACCCGCTCGATGGGCAACCTGCCGCGGGCATCCTTCTCGACGACGTAGAGCCCGGCGATCCGCTTGATGGCTTCCTCGGCGATGATCGAGCCCTCCGACTGGAAGACATCGGTGAACTTGCGCCGGATATGGGCCATGCAGGCGACTTCATCGACACCACCGGATCGGTAGAGCTCGTTGAACCCGGCATAGCCGTCCGCGTGCATCCAGCCCTTGTACCTGGCCAGATGTCTGGTGGGGTGCTCGCCCTTGCGATCGACGGTGAACTGATACCATGCCGCTGGTGGGTCGCCGCCGCGCCATGGCCGTTCGTCGCGAACATAGGTCCAGATCCGGGCGGTCTTGCATTTACCGGTGCCCTTCACCTGCATCTTCAGGGGGGTGTCGTCGGCAAAGATCGCCTGGCCGCGCTGAACATGGCGCCCGACCATATCAGCCAATGGTTCCAGCAGTGCCGCCGATTTGCCGACCCGGTCGGACAGGGTCGAGCGGTCGAGATCAATGCCGTCGCGATCGAATATCCGGGACTGGCGATAGAGCGGGAGGTGATCGGCATACTTCGAGACCAGCACATGGGCCAGCAAGGCCGGGCCGGGACGACCCCGCTCGATCGGGCGCGAGGGCAATGGTGCCTGGCAGATCGCCTCGCAACACGTGCAAGCCATGCGGGGCCGGACAAAGCGGTTCACGATGAACCGGCCAGGGATGTATTCCAGCTCTTCGGTGACATCTTCGCCGAGTTTCTTCAGAACCTCGCCGCACTTGCCGCAGGCGGCGCCGGGCGACAGCACTTGCTCGTTGCGCGGCAAGCTGTCCGGCAACGGTTTGCGCTTTGGTTTGTTCTTCGGCCCGGCGACAGTATCAGGCGGCGCAGGCGGCGCGATCTTCGCCGCCGCGATCTCTTCCTCTTCGAGCCCGAGTTCAAGCTGATCCATCGTCTCCGACTTCGAGCCAAACCGATGGCGGCGATGGCCAGCGAGCTGGTGTTCCAGCTTGGCGATCCGGAGCGCCCGGGACTTGACCGTCGCCACCAATTGCCCCGCGAACACCCTCAATTCCGAGGGATTATCGGGCAGTGATCTGGTCTGGTCCAGCATAGCCATTCCATACCAGAACGCGACACTGAAGGGAATCCCCGAAGCTTCATGTTTCTCTGCTTTCGTTCGGAAAATCATCCTGCCGTCAGGGGCCGCCAGGTGCGCAGCGGCGCGCGCCAGTCGATGCCCTCCAACAGCATCGCCAGTTGCGCCGATGTCACCGACAACCTGCCATGCGCCGGCGATGGCCAGACGAACCTGCCGCGCTCCAGACGCCTGGAAAACAGACACGCCCCTTGCCCGTCCCACCATATGACCTTGATCAGATCGGCGCGCCGCCGCCGGAACACGAACAGGTGCCCGGAATACGGGTCCTGCTCCAGAACCTTCTCGGCCAGCGCCGACAAACCGTTGAACCCCTTGCGCATATCGGTAACGCCAGCCGCCAGCCAGACCTTCGTCTGCACGGCAACCGGGATCATGCGCTCAGACCTCGCGCCAACAGCACCACCATGTCCGGATCAAAGGCACCGCTGAGCGTCAGACGATGGCCCGATGCAAGGGCAATCTCGACCCGGCCGTCGCTGGATGGAATGATCGGCTCCGGCGCGGCGGTGACCGCAGTCGACATCACCTCGACAGGCAGGAAAAATACCCCATCACCACCCGGCCCAAACCGCGGATCACGACGCCACCCGAACACCATGTTCGCGTTCAGCCCGTGATGGCGCGCCACCGACGCAACCGAAGCCCCAGGCTCAAGCGCCTCGGCCACAACACGGCGCTTGAACGCATTCGAGTAGCTCCGCCGATTGCCTCTACGATGATCCGTCAAGTTCAAGTGTCCGCGTAATTCAAACGGACACGATCGCCCGCGATCACCCGAAGGCTCGCACGCCAATCACAAACCATTCAAGGGCGGGGAGACCGGACGGTTACCTTAGTTCGGGAATCCTGGTGGCGTTTATGGATGGAAACGAGTTAGAAAGTATGCTATCTTAGCACGGCTATTAGAAAGCAGCGTTCATGGCCCGCCATCGCACTCACATAGCCGAACTGCGTGAGCAGCCGGCCTACACGATCTCAGAAGTCGCGCATTATCTGAATATGCCGCAGGCAACGACGCGCTTTTGGGCAACTGGCCAAGATGAGTACCGGCCTCTAATTCGGGTTCCTGACCACCTTCCGACGCTACTGTCTTTCTTGAACCTCGTAGAACTGCACGTACTAGCGGCAATTCGGCGTGAACACACCGTGCCTATGCGCAAGGTCCGCGCCGCTATTACGTGGTTGGAGAGCAATACACGTCTCCCTGAAGACAAGAAACACCCTCTCCTTAGCAAGCAACTAGAAACGGATGGCTTGAATCTGTTTGTGGAACATTTTGGTGGGCTCGTGAACATCAGCCAGGGCGGTCAAATCACAATGCGCGAAGTTGTCAGCGCAGCGTTGAAACGGATCGAACGCGACCCTAAAGGTGCCCCAATCAAATTGTTTCCGTTTACGCGTAGCTCAATGAGGGACGCGCCCGCCGTAATAGTGATCGATCCGCGGCTGTCGGCTGGACGTCCGGTTATTGCTGGCACGGGGCTCGCCACTGAAATAATCGCTGATCGCTACAAAGCCGGTGAATCAGTCAAGCAACTGGCGCAGGACTATGAACGCAGCAAAGCGGAAATCGAAGAAGCGATCCGTTGCGAATTCCCAGCAGCCGCTTGACGAGGTCGTTCTATTCCTCGACCGAAATCTAGGCTGGCACCTGATCGCCGATGCGCTGCGAGCTAACGGCATACAAGTTGAAGTCCATGATGATCACTTGCCACAAGACGCGCCGGACGAAGACTGGATAGCGTTAGTGGGAAGACGGCAATGGATAGGAGTGACGAAAGATCGAAACGTACGCCATCGGCGCAGCCAAATTCGGGCGATCAAGCACCATAACGCACGAGTGCTGGTGATACGGGCAAAAAATGCTACGGGACCACAGATGGCGGAAATTCTCGTGAAGGCCCAGAGAAAAATTGTGAGGTTCGCGTCAAAAAATGCTCCGCCCTTTGTAGCCGGCATTGTTAGCTCCGGGACCATTACCAAATACTCGATCTAGCAACGTCCTACCCGGACTGAGGAAGACCCATTGATAGCTGTTGAGCGCCTCAATGCGGATGCCGGTCTCATCGGAGGCGAGCATCTCGGCACGGCGCCGGCGCGCGATGATGGCCGGCTTTGCGCGGCAAAGGGTTTGTCGCTGCGGGCCGGCATCCTGGCCCGCGCGCCCGGGCTGATCTTGAGCCCGAATACATCCTCGAACAGGGCGCTCAGCCGGGCGAATGACAGCGCCTGGAAGGTCTTCAGATAAAGCGCCAGACCATGCCGGCGCGGTTCGAATGGCGCGCCGGTGGCGGGGCTGGGCAATGAGGCGTCGACACGGGCTGCGCATTCCGGGCCCGGCAATGGCGGCACCTGACCGTCAAACGCAGGTGACGGCGGACAAACGGCGTGACCTGTGGCAACTCGATTTCGTCGTATTCACCAATAACCTCACCCTCGAGGCTGGCATCGAGTTTGCCTTGGCAGGCCGGGCAACTGGCAGGGCGGTGGGCAATCGTCTCATCGGGATGTTCCGCCAGAGCGCGGAAATGGCCCTTGTGTCCGGGCTTGGCGCCACCGGGTTTAGAATGCCGCCGCCGCGCCTTTTTATCGCTCGACAGCAGCTTGGAAGAGGTCCGCGAGGTCTTTGCCGGGCACGGAAGCTTCGGCACCAGATCATCCAACTGTTCTTTGCTCAAGCGTTCAAGTCCGGAACGATCCATTACCCCATTGATTCAGAGATCGCCGGGGCTGGATTCACATTTCAAGTGCAACACCTGAGTTGATGTAATACCAATCGCCCTAACGATTGACCTGTGCCCATTTTCGTGTGGTGATGGAGGCGATGGCGGCTTCGCTCGGAAATGCAATCAAATCCACTTCCAACGTCGAAGAGCAGGAGTCAATTGAGAAGGCCGTTGGTATAAGAAGGCCTCGGCGGGGGTTAGCAGCCCGTTGAAAAAGGCGCCATTGACCGGGTTTCACCCCACGCCGAAACATAACGCGCCGCACGATGTTGCGCCGCGCCGCGTTGGCCTCCATGGTCGAGGCATCCACCCCGATGCGGTCGCCCTTCACCAGACCCGCCTCGGCGACCCGCGCCAGAACCCGGTCGAAGACCGCCGCGTGCCCCGCGTGGGGCAGACGCGTGCGGGTCTTCGACAGCCAGGAATGGTCCGGCACACGATCCCGGCTCTCCAGCCGCAGAAACTCCCGCAGCGACAGCGAATCCGAGCCGCGCCATTCCAGCCCGCGCTCAGAGTCGATGCCCTCGAAACAGCCCTCCAGATGCCTGCGGAAACAGCGCCCCGGCGGCACCGAAGGCGCTCCCATCCTGGCCGCGTAACAGCACCGGCAGGCCGCCTCGGCGAAGCCGTCGAAGTCGCCCTCGATCAGGACCGACTGAAGACGGTCGTAAAACACATGACCCGGCGAGCGCGGCATCTCCGCCCAGCCCACCATCAAGTCACCCTGACGATCCTTCCGCAGTCCCATCGCCATCGGCGAGCCTCCGGTCAAATCGGAACATCAAGGAATCAAACCAGGCCGCTCGCGTCCAGTGCCGACTTAGTCAACGGGCTGACAGGCCGCCTGAATCCATCGCCCCCCGGCGTCGAACAGCGACAGGCGGCGGTGCTGGGCGTCCAGGGCCACCGCGTCGCCTTCCTTGGGCGCCGTCCCTTCCGGCACCCGGGCGACGACGGCGAACATTCGCCGTTCGCTGGTGATCGAGACATGGGCCAGGGTCTCGGCCCCGAGCCGCTCGATCAGTTCAACCACCCCGCGCAGGGGCGTCGCCCGGGGTTCGCCGACCAGCACATGCTCGGGCCGGATGCCGACCGAGACCTGTGCACCGTCCGGCAACCCGACCGGCAGCATCCTGATCTCGCCGAACATCGCCTGGCCGTCCTTCACCACGCAGGGCAGGATGTTCATCGGCGGGGTGCCGATGAACTGGGCCACGAACAGCGAGGCCGGGGTTTCGTACAGCTCCATCGGCGTGCCGATCTGCTCGACCTTGCCGCCATTCATCGCCACCAGCCGGTCGGCTAGGGTCATCGCCTCGATCTGGTCATGGGTGACATAAAGCGACGTCACCCCCAGATTGCGCTGCAACCGCCTGATCTCGAGACGCATCTGCACCCGCAGTTTGGCGTCAAGGTTCGACAACGGCTCGTCGAACAGGAACACCTTCGGGTTGCGCACGATGGCACGGCCCATCGCCACCCGCTGGCGCTGACCGCCGGAAAGCTGCGCCGGTTTGCGCTGCAACAGCTCGGTCAGCTCCAGCGTCTCGGCCGCCTCGCGCACCTTGCGCTCGATCTCCGCCTTCGGTTCGCGCCGGTTGACCAGCCCGTAGGCCATGTTGCGGTAGACCGTCATGTGCGGGTAGATGGCATAGTTCTGGAACACCATGGCGATATCGCGCTCGGCCGGTTCCAGCTTGTTCACCTGTCTGCCGTCGATCAGCAGGGTGCCTTCGGTGATCGCCTCCAGCCCGGCGACCATGCGCAGCAGGGTGGACTTGCCGCAGCCCGACGGCCCGACGATCACGACCAGCTCGCCGTCGGCGACGTCGAGGTCAACCCCCCGCACCGCCTCGACCCCTCCCGGATAGGTCTTGCCCAGCCCTTCCAGATGTACCGTCGCCATGGCTATTTCTCCTGCTCGGTCAAACCCTTGACGAAGAGCTTCTGCATATTCAACACAATCAGCGCCGCATGGGCCGGGATCGTCGGCAGGGGCCGGTTCTCGATCATCTGGTTGCCCCCACAGTGAAACGGATAGCGCTCAATGCTCCATCTCCTCGGTCTCGTAGGGGCACAGCGTCCAGGGCAGGCCGTTGGCGACCCGGGCAAAGCCATAGCCCTGCGGGATCTCCGGGCAGCCCGACAGGGTCTCGTCCAGTTCGCGCATTGCCGACATCGCCACCCGGTGCCAGTCCGCCGGGTCGGCGCTGTTGCAATCCGACTGGGCGCAGCTCATCGAAATCTCGCCGCCGATATAGTAATAGACATCGCAGACCGTTCGCTTGCCGTGGAAAACATGGTCACAGATCATCACGCCATGCTGGTCGGGCAACGCCGACAGCTTTACCGGGGGGGTTTGCGGATCGGTCATGCGTACGAAACCTTCATCTCGACATAACGGAACTGGATCGCCGTCATGGTTACTTCTCCTGCTCGATCAAACCCTTGACGAAGAGCTTCTGCATGAGGACGACGACCAGCACCGGCGGCAGCATCGCCATCATCGTGGTTGCCATGATCACCGGCCAGTTTGCGTAGTCGTCGCCGGACGGGAACATCTGCTTGATGCCCATCACCACGGTGTTCATGTCGGGATCGGTGGTGATCAGCAGCGGCCAGAGATACTGGTTCCAGCCATAGATGAACAGGATCACGAACAGCGCCGCGATGTTGGTGCGCGACATCGGCAGCAGGATGTCGAAAAAGAACCGTATTGGCCCGGCGCCGTCGATGCGTGCCGCCTCGACCAACTCGTCGGGTATGGTCATGAACAACTGCCGGAACAGAAAGGTCGCGGTCGCCGAGGCGATCAGCGGCAGGATCAACCCGCCATAGGAGTTCAGCATCCCGAAGCCGGCGACGACCTCGTAGGTTGGAACGATCCGCACCTCGACCGGCAGCATCAGCGTCAGGAAAATCAGCCAGAAGCAGGCCGAGCGACCCGGGAACCGGAAATAAACGATCGCGTAGGCCGAAATGATCGAGATCGCGATCTTGCCGATGGTGATTCCCAGGGCCATGACCATCGAGTTGAGCATCATCCGCCAGACCGGAGCGTTCATGCCAGAAACCAGCGCTTCCCGGTAGTTTTCGATAAAATGCGATCCGGGAACCAGGGGCATCGGCGGGCGCACGATATCGGCCTGCGTGACCGTCGAGGCCACGAAGGCGAGATAGATCGGAAAGCACAACACCGCGATACCCGCGATGAGGCCGAGGTGGGTCAGCAACAGGCCGAAGCCGCGTTTCTCCACGATGCCGGTCATCAGTAATGCACCCGCCGTTCGATAAAGCGGAACTGGATAACGGTCAGCACGCCGACGACGATCAGCAGCACCACCGACTGTGCGGCCGAGGAACCCAGATCCTGGCCGACGAAGCCGTCGGCATAGACCTTGTAGACAAGGATCGTGGTCGCCTGCTGCGGTCCGCCGGAGGTGATGGTGTGGATCACCCCGAAGGTCTCGAAGAAGGCATAGACGAGGTTGACGACCAGCAGAAAGAAAGTGATCGGCGACAGAAGCGGAAACACGATCGTCCAGAACCTCTTCCAGAAACTCGCGCCATCGATCGCCGCGGCCTCGATCAGGCTACGCGGGATGGCCTGCAGCCCGGCGAGAAAGAACAGGAAATTATAGCTGATCTGCTTCCAGGCGGAGGCGACCACGACCAGCGTCATCGCCTCGCCGCCGTCCAGTACATGGTTCCAATCGTAGCCCAGCGCTGCCAGATACCACGAAACGATCCCGACATTCGGATTGAACATGAACAGCCACAACACGCCTGCAACGGCGGGCGCGACCGCATAAGGCCAGATCAGGAGGGTCCGGTACGCCCCTGATCCCTTGATCACGCGGTCGGCCATCACCGCCAGCCACAGCGCGGCGCCCATCGAGATGACGGTCACCAGCGAGGAGAATACCGCCGTCGTCCGGAACGAGGCGAGATAGTACGGATCGGAGAACAGGAACTCGAAATTTCCAAATCCGACGAACAGCGAGCGCAGGCCGAACGGGTCCGGAATGAACGCCGACTGATAGATCGCCTGGCCAGCCGGCCAGAAGAAGAAAATCGCCGTTACCAGCATTTGCGGCGCCACCAGCGCATAGGGCAGCAAGCGGTTGTTGAAGGTAACCCGTTTTTCCATCGCCGAGTCCTGTCGGGTGCGCGCCGCGGCATAGATGCCCGGGGCCGGAGCCCCGGGCGGAGTACTTGGCTAGCGGTTCGCCTGCTCGAATCTCCGCAACAGCCGGTTACCGCGATCTACGGCGCTGTCGAGTGCCTCCTGCGCGGTCTTGTCGCCCGACCAGACCGCTTCGAGCTCCTCGTCGATGATGCCGCGAATCTGATCGAAATTGCCAAGCCGCAGACCCTTCGAGTTGGGAGTCGGCGCCTTGCCGGTCATCTGGATGATCGCGATATCGGTGCCGGGGTTGTCTCCGTAGAACCCGGACGCCCCGGTCTGTTCGTAGGCGGCCATGGTGATCGGCATATAGCCGGTGTCCTGATGCCACTTCGCCTGGATGTCGGAGGTCGACAGGAAGTTCAGGAACGCGGCCACGCCCGCGTATTCCTCCGGGTCATGCCCTTGCATTACCCACAGCGAGGCGCCGCCGATGATCGTGTTCTGCGGCGCGCCCTCGGCCGAGGCCCAGTAAGGCAGCGGCCGAATCTCGAACTCGAACTCGGCGTTCGCTTTCACCCCGGCATAGCCCGCCGAGGACTCGGTGAACAGGGCGCATTCCCCGGCGCGGAAATTCGCCCCGCCCTCGTTGCGCCGGCCGGTGTAATTGAACCTGCCGTCCCGCGCCCACTCGCCCATCGCTTCAATATGCGCGACCTGCACCGGGCCGTTGAAGGCAAGCTCGGTGTTGAGGCCGGCAAAGCCGTTATCCTGGGTGGCGAAAGGCACGTTGTGATAGGCGGAGAGGTTCTCCAGATGCACCCAGCTCTGCCAGGCCGTGACCAGCGGGCAATCCTCGCCCCCCGCCGCCAACGCTTCGAGCGCCGCTTCCACCTGCTCCCAGGTCGAGAGATCCATGTCCGGGTCCAGTCCGGCCTCCGTGAACGCGTCGCGGTTGACGTAGAGGACCGGCGTCGAGGCGTTGTACGGCAGCGAGAGCATTTCACCGCCTGTCGTCGTGTAGTAACCCGCCACAGCCGCCAGATAGCCGCCCGGATCGAATGGCATTTTGGTCTCGGCCATCAACTCGTACATCGGCTTTACCGCTCCGCGCGCCGCCATCATGGTCGCGGTGCCAACCTCGAAAACCTGGAGGATGTGCGGCTGCTCGCCGGCGCGGAAGGCCGCGACGCCGGCGTTCAGTGTTTCGGAATAGTTGCCCTTGTGGCTGGCAACCACGACATAATCCGACTGCGAGGCGTTGAAGGTCTCAACCTGTTCAGCCAGCAGGTTGCCCAGCCGTCCGGTGAAGGCGTGCCACCACTGAATTTCGGTCGCGGCATTGGCCACGTTGGCCGTCAACGACGCGGCAAGCGCCGCCGCAATAGCGGTCATGGTTTTCATGTTTCTCTCCCTTGCAATCGATTGGGGGCGATTTCCGCCGCCCACGTGCTCGATTTGATTTCGCTCAAGCGAACTCAATGTTCGAGCGAAAATAAACCGCACGTCAAGCGAATTTTTGCGGCCATTGGCCAGACGCCACCCGGCAGTTCGCAAATGGCGAGCCGGTTGCCGTCACGATTCCGCCCGGGTCACGCCACCTGGCGCGGCCCTCCGGAGGCGCGATGCGCGGGCAGGTAGCCCTCGCGCGTCTGCGGCAGCTTGCGGCCCAGAAGGGCGCCCGCCACCTGGGTCCGCAGCACCTGCGCGGTGCCGCCGCCGATGGTGAACATACGCGCGTCGCGTACCATGCGCTCCAACGGATTGTTGCGCGAGTACCCTGCGGCACCATGGAGTTGCAGGGCGTCGTTGGTCACCTTCACCGCGGTCTCGGCCGCCAGAATCTTTGCCTGCGCCGCCTGGCGCATATCCGGGAAGCCATCCACAGGCGCGCTGGCGGCAGCCTTCCAGACCAGCGCTTGCGCGGCAGCAAGCCCGATCGACATATCTGCCAGCATCCATTGCAGCCCCTGGAACTCGGCGATCGGACGGCCAAACTGTTCGCGCTCCTGAACAAAGCCCAGCGCGGTTTCGTAAGCGCCCTCGCCGATCCCCAGCGCGACCGACGCCGCGCCGACCCGCTGGCTGTTATAAGCAGCCATCAGTTTGGCGAAGCCCCGCGCCGGATCACCATCAGGGATCAGAGCCATGGCATCCGCCACGAACAGATCTTCGAGGAAGATTTCGGTCTCCGGAATGCCGCGCAGCCCCATGGTCGGCTCGCGCTTGCCGACCCTCATGCCCCCCGAATCCCTGGCGCCGTCACCGCGCACTGTCAGGAAAGCCCCGATGCCCCGGTCCTCGTCGCCGTCGATAATGCGGGCGAAGACCAGATGCAGCCGCGAGACCCCGCCGCCGGTGATCCAGTGCTTCTTTCCGTTCAGCACATAGCCGCCGCGCACCCGGCGCGCCGTCGTCGTCATCTCGGTCGCGGCAGAACCCGCCCCCGGTTCGGTGATGCAGAGCGCCGGCTTGTCGCCCGCCAGCACCAGGTCGGCGGCCAGCTTCTTCTGCGCCTCGGTGCCGTAGGCCATGATCGCCGCGACGCCGCCCATATTGGCCTCGACTGCGATCCGCGCCGTCACGCCGCAGCACTTGGCGATCTCCTCGACCACCAGCGCCGCGTCGAGATAGTCGCGCCCCTGCCCACCCAGCGCCTCCGGGATGGTCATCCCCATCAGACCGGCCTCACGCAGCGCCGCGACATTGTCCCACGGGTAGTCCTCGGTCCGGTCGATCTCGGCCGCCCGGCCCCGGAACACCCCCTCGGCCAGTTCCCGCGCCCTGGCCTGAAGCCGCTGCCGCGCATCGCTCAACTGAAACATCCGGGCCTCTCCTCACGATTTCGTGAACAGGATACACTGTTGAATAGCGAAACGGAAATGAGTATTTCTAGAAAAGACCGTGAGGAAAACTAACACTATGAACCTCCGACAGCTCCGCACCCTGGTCGCCATTGCCGAACAGGGCAGCTTCACCGCCGCCGGAAACGCGGTCGGCCTCAGCCATTCGGCGATCAGCCTGCACGTCAAGGCGCTGGAGGAGGAGCTGGGCATTGCCCTGGTCGACCGCACCCGGCGCCCGCCCCGGCTGACGCCTCGCGGCTCTTCTCTGGTCGAGCACGCCCGGCGCATGGCGGCACTGGAAGACGAGATCCGGGCGTTGGGCTCGGACGAGGCGCTGGCTGGATCTCTGGCCGTCGGTGTGGTGCCGACCGAGATGGTGCATCTGCTTCCCCCGGCACTGGCGCGGCTGCGGGCGCTGCATCCGAAGCTGGCGATACGGGTTCACACCGGGCTGTCGTCCGAACTGGCCCAGGCGGTGCGCGGGGCCGAGATCGACGTCGCCGTTGCCACCCGCCCCGACATTGCCCCCGAAGGGCTTGGCTTGCACGAAATCGCCCGCGAGCCCCTGGTGGTGATCGCCGCCGCCAGCGCCACGGAAGTCACCGACACGGAGTTGATCGCCGCTCACCCGTTCATCTGGTTCAGTCGCAAGACCTGGGCCGGCCAGCAGATCGAACGCCTGCTGCACAACCGTGGCCTGCGCCCGAGCGAAACCATGGAAGTGGATAGCCTGGAGGCCATCGAGTCCCTCGTCGCCCACGGCCTCGGCGTCTCGGTGGTGCCGGAGCGCTCCGGCGTGCCGCTGCCACCGACGCTGCGCCGACTACCCTTCGGAGACCCCCAGGCAGCCCGCCACCTGGCCCTGATCGAGCGCGACAACAATCCCAAGGCTCGCCTGACGGCGGCGCTGCATGCGCAGCTTGTCGAGGTGGCGAAGGCGGGGTGAGGAGCCGGGTAACATCAAGCGAGTTCCGGTTGTCGTCATGATGGATCCCTCGCGGTCGGCCCCCTCAACACCCGCCCCAGCACCAGCGGAGTGAACAGCATCGGCAATTGATAGAAAGCGACATAGAGCCCGAACAGCGGGTCCGGCGGCAGCGCCGCCAAATAGATCGAGACGTTGCGATTTCCCCACATCAGCGCGGTCGGTCCGGCCAGCCCCGGCTCGTCACCGCGTTGCGGAACCGCACTGCGAACCCCCGCGGCAACAACCACCTGCGCCCCCCAATTCGCCGCCAGCACCAGCGCCAGCGTACCCAGCGCGAACCAGGGCATGCCGAGCACCACATCCCAGAACCCGTCGAACAGCGGGATCACGAACAGTACCATCGCCACGGTGGCCACGCCGTCGAAGGCGCCACCATGCTGCGCGATCCGCTCCGCCCCGAGCAGTCGCCGCACGGCCACCGCCGCGGCCACCCCCATCGCAATCATCGCCGCGACCCGCAGCGCCAGGTCGAAGGTATCTATCGGCACCGCCTCGCCCAACAGCGCCTTGGTCACCACCGGTCCGATGAAGGGGGTGGCGAGGCTGGCCACCACGGTCAGTTCCAGCGCGAACCCCGCCTCCAGCCCCAACAGCAGGCAAATCGCGGGGGCTGACGAGATCGGCGGCGCGGCGAAGGTGTAGACCAGCGCGGCGATATGCGCCTGGGGCACCCCGGCGGCACTTGCGCCGGCCCAGACCAACGCCGGAGTCAGCACCAGAAACGCCGCGGTCCAGATCATCAGCGCCGCCATCCGCCGGGGCCGGATCGCGCGGCGCGCCAGCACGCCGAGGTCCAGCCGGGCGATCGAGACACAGAGGACCATCACCACCAGCCCCGGCAGGAATGGCCTCAGAAACGAGCTCAGCGACGGCAGGAAGGTCGCCAGGATCACCCCGACCGCCAGCACCCAGCGCGCCTGCGCCCCCAGCCAGGTGAGCCCCCGCAACATCGCCGGTCAGGCCCGCGTGAGACGAAGCCGCGCCGCCGCCGCGCTGTCCACGAGCATCATCGAAAATCCCCCGCCGCCTGTTCCGCATCGAAGCTCGACCGGCGCACCCTTGATGTCAAGCGCCCCCCTCGGACGTCTCCGGGGCGGGACCACCCGACAAGACTCCAGAATATCTTGTACAACAGCTTGATGAGCTTGCTTGGTTGGGAGAGCTAGTGCCACCTTACTCCGCCCGGTAATCCCCCAGCGCCCGATGCGCGGCCTCGACCTCGGCGACCCGGGCCTCGCCCGCCGCACCGGCCTCGCGTACCACCATGGTCATCAGGGTTTCGACCAGCACCATAGCGGCGGCGTAGGAGGTGAAGAAATGCGGGCTCTCGATGGCCACGGTGAAGCCGATATCGGCCAGTCCGGCCAAGGGATTGCGCGGCCCGTCGGTAATCGCGACCACCCGGGCGCCGCGGTCGCGCGCCCGCTGCACCGCCTCGACCGTGCGCCGGTATGCGGGCGTGATGGTCATGGCCAGGATCGCGTCCCCGGGTCCGACCTCGATCAACTTGGCGGTGCCGGTTCCACCGCCGAGCCCCGCTACCTGCCAGCCGTCCTGGACCATACTGGCCATGTAGGCGATATAGTTGACGAATGCCCCGGACGACATGCCGCCGATCAGGCAGACCCGACGGGCCCCGGCGAGCAGCCTTGCCGCTTCCTCCAGCCGGGCTTGATCAGTTTCTTCGACCAGGGTTTCGATATTGCCGATCGCGGCTTGTGCCTGGCCCAGGATCATGGTGCCGTCGGCTTCCCCGTTCCGGAGCGCCCTGGCCCGCTCGGCGAAGCTGGTTCGGCGGCGGCCAAGTTCCTCGCGCGCCAGTTCGCGCAGCGTCTCGTAGCTGTCGAAGCCCAGCGCCCGGGCCAGCCGTGACAGGGTCGGCGGCGTTACACCCGCCGCAGCCGCCACCTGTCGCAGCGAGCGGGTCGCCACCTCTTGCCCGTTCGCCGCGATGAAATCTGCGGCGCGGCGAAGCTGCGGACTGAGCCCGGCATATCCTGCTGCCACCCGATCCTTGAAACCCTGGCCTTTGAAACTCGGCGCGCTGGTCATGTTCTCGCCCCCCACCTCTCAAAACGACAAAACCCGTCGCATTTCCCATCACATTTGGTATTGAAACAAATGTAACATGGCGGCAATTGTGGCGATACACAGATTTCGCCTGGCGATTCGCCGCAGCGACACAGGACGCAAGGACAGCCACCGCCATGACTGACCTCCCCTCCCACGCCTCCGTCGTCGTCATCGGCGGCGGTGTCATGGGCTGCTCGACCCTTTATCATTTGGTCAAGGAGGGGGTCGCGGACGCGGTGCTGGTGGAGCGCGACCAGCTCACCTCGGGCACCACCTGGCATTCGGCGGCGCAAGTCCGGGCGCTGCGGTCGAGCCAGAACACAACCAATCTGGTGAAGTATTCGGCCTCGCTCTACGCGGCGCTGGAGAAGGAGACCGGCCAGCAGACCGGCTGGATCAACAAGGGCTCGATCACCATCGCCACCAGCCCCGGGCGGGTCACCCATGTGCGCCGTCAGGAGGCCTTGGCCCATCTCTCCGGGATCCGTGCCAAGTGGATCAGCGCCGGCGAGGCGGCCGAACGCTGGCCCCTGTTGCAAACCGGCGACGTGATCGGCGCGGTCTGGTCGCCCGATGACGGGAGGGTCAGCCCCTCGGACCTGTGCGCTGCGCTGGTCAAGGGCGCAAAGGCGCGCGGCGCGCGCATCTTCGAGGATACCGGCGTCACCGGCATCCTGACCAGGGACGGGCGGATCAGGGGCGTCGAGACCACCAACGGTACAATCGGCTGCGACGCCATCGCGCTTTGCACCGGGCTGTGGAGCCGCGCGGCAGCGGCGCTGGCCGGCGCCATCGCTCCGGTCTGGCCCTGCGAGCATTTCTACCTTCTGACCAAGCCGATCGACGGCATTTCGGGCAACCTGCCGACGCTCGGCGACCCTGACGGACAGCTCTATATCCGCGACGATTCCGGCGGACTGCTGGTTGGCTGTTTCGAGCCTGAGGCCAAGGTTATTCCGCCGGAGATGATCGGCCAGCTCAAGCCGTTCCAGTTGCTGGCCGAGGATTGGGACCATTTCGAGCCAATGATGATCAACGCGCTGCATCGACTACCGGTGCTGGAGACGGCGCAGGTCAAGATGCTGCTGAACGGGCCCGAGAGCTTCACCCCCGACGGCACCTTCCTGCTGGGCGAGACGGCGGAGACAAAGGGCCTGTTCCTCGGCTGCGGCATGAACTCGGTTGGTGTGGCCACCGGCGGCGGCGGCGGAATGGCGCTGGCGCACTGGATCTGCCACGGCCACCCGCCCGCCGACCTGAGCGAGGCGGAGGCGAACCGGTTCCCGGATTGCTTCAACTCGATCGAAGCGCTGGTCGCGCGGGTGCCGGAGGAACTGGGGCGCCACTACGAAATCGCCTATCCGGGGCGGCAGATGCATTCCGCCCGCAACCTGCGCCGCTTGCCGTTGCAGGACCAATGGGAGGCGGAACGGGCGCATTTCGGTCAGACCTACGGCTTCGAACGGCCGCTCTATTTCCACAAGGCTGCCGAGCCGGAACTGACCTTCGGGCGACCCGCCTGGTTCGGGCCAGTGGGCGCAGAGGTCGAACATGCGCATTCGGGGGCTGCGATCTTCGACCAATCGAGCTTCGGCAAGATCGAGGTCGAGGGGCCAGACGCCGAGCGCTTCCTGAACCGTGTCTGCGCCAACGACATGACCCGCGCGGCGGGTCGGGCGATCTATACCGGCATGCTCAACCCACGCGGCGGTTACGAGAGCGACGTCACGGTGCTGCGCATCCGCGACGACCTTTACCGCATCTACACCGGCACCGCCGCGATCCGCCGCGACATGGGCTGGCTGCGCCGCAATCTGGATGGCGAGCGGGTGACGTTGCGCGACGTCACCGAGACGTTCGCCACGATCGGACTGATGGGACCGGATGCGGCACGGATCGCCACCGAGGTGGGCGCGGGCAATCTGAACGACCTGGGCTATTTCCGCCTTGGCGAGTCGGAAATAGCGGGTGCGCATCTTCGTGCCGTGCGCCTGTCCTATGTCGGCGAGGCTGGGTGGGAGATCACCTGCAAGGCCCCGAATGCGGGGCGGGTCTACGATGCGCTTCATGCGGCGGGGGCGCGTCCCGCCGGGCTCTACGCCCAGACAGCGATGCGGATCGAGAAGGGCTTTCGCGCCATGTGGCACGAGCTTGACAGCGATGTGACGCCGCTGGAAGCGGGCCTGGATTTCGCTGTCGCCTGGGACAGCGATTTCATCGGCCGCGAGGCGCTGTTGCGCCGCCGCGACGCGACTTTGAAATCGCGGGTCGCCACGGTCCTGCTGGATGACAGCCATGCGGTGCCACTGGGCAACGAGCCGGTTTATGCTGGTGGCCGGATCATAGGCAAAACCACCTCGGCAGCATTCGGCTACCGGATCGCCCGCCCACTGGCGCTGGCCGAGATTGACGCTAACATTGGTGAAGGCGACCCGGTCGAGATCGACATCGCGCGCGAGATGTGGACGGGCCGGATAACGCTGAAGCCTACCTTCGACCCCACCGGTGCACGGATGCGCCCGATGCATTCCACCAAAGGAACCCGAGCATGAGCCACGTCTTTCCCCGCCACACCAAGTCCGTGCTGCCGACCATCGCGGGTGGTGATGGTGCTTACCTGATCGACACGACCGGCAAGCGCTATCTCGATGCCAGCGGCGGGGCTGCGGTCTCATGCCTCGGCCATTCGGCGCACGAGGTGGTCGAGGCGACCAAGGCGCAGCTCGACCGCATCCCCTATGCCCATACCAGCTTCTTCACCTCGGAACCCACCGAACGTCTGGCGGATATGTTGATCGGGCACGCCCCGGAGGGGATCGAGCGGGTCTATTTCGTCTCCGGCGGGTCGGAGGCGACCGAAGCGGCGATCAAGCTGTCGCGGCAGTATTTCATGGAAAAGGGCGAGACCTCGCGCCGCCATGTCATCGCCCGCTGGCAGAGCTATCACGGCAACACCCTGGGCGCGCTGTCGGCGGGCGGCAACCGTTGGCGGCGGGCGCAGTTCGAACCATTGCTGGTGGGCGCCATGCACCATATCGACCCCTGCCACTACTGGCGCTGGGGCGAGCCCGATGAAAGCCCGGAGGAATACGGGCTTCGGGTCGCCAACAAGCTCGACGAGAAAATCCGCGAGTTGGGGCCGGAGACCGTGGCCGCCTTCATCGCCGAGCCGGTGGTCGGGGCGACCATGGGCGCTGTGGCGGCGGTGCCAGCCTATTTCAAGCGCATCCGCGAGATCTGCGACCAGCATGGGGTGCTGCTGATCCTGGACGAGGTGATGTGCGGGATGGGGCGCACCGGGCACATGTTCGCCTGCGAGGCGGACGGGATTTCGCCGGATATCCTGTGTATCGCCAAGGGGCTGGGCGCGGGCATCCAGCCAATCGGGGCGATGCTGTGCTCGGGGGATATCTACCGGACCATCGAGAACGGATCGGGGTTTTTCCAGCACGGCCACACCTATCTGGGCCATGCAACCGCTTGCGCCGCCGGGGTGGCGGTGCTGAGCCAGATCCCCGATCTGCTGCCCAATGTGGTGGCCATGGGCGACAAGCTGCAAGCGGCGCTGGATGCGACGCTGGGCCAACACCCGCATGTTGGCGATGTGCGCGGCCGGGGGCTGTTCCGCGGCGTCGAAATCGTCGCCGACAAGGAAACCAAGGAGCCCTTCGATCCAGGCCTTGGGGTGGCGGCAAAACTCAAAAAGGCGTGTTTTGCCGATGGCCTGATGGTCTATCCGATGAGCGGCACTGTGGACGGGCTGCATGGCGACCACGCATTGATCGCGCCACCGTTCATCATCGGCGACAGCCACGTCGGGGAGATCGTCACCAAGTTCTCGATTGCACTCGACCGGACGCTGCGGGAATCCAGAGCCGCATAGCCTTGCCGCCCGGGCGAATCGCCGCGAGTAATCCGGTCTGGATGTCGCTGGCGAGGACGTGGAGGGGGATCAGCGTCTGAGGCTCCGAAAGGACGCAACCGCATCGACCGCTCTCAGCCGGGGCGATAAATCCGCCCGCAGCCGGTTCCTGTCGGCCGAAATTGCACATCTGTCAGCCCCCATCCGGAAAACCCTCTGGCGCAATACAAGAAATGGGGCTGACCCGGACAACCGCCTTGGATGCCGCTTAACCCATTGTCTATTTGGTATAATTGGATTGATGGGTCACTGTTGTTAAAACGCCACTCACATTGTTGCCGGTTGTCCCGACAGTCCACAGGAATGAGCGGTCTTTGCCTTGGTCTGGCAGAGCGCGAATATCGGGGCGGGGCCAAGTGAACACGTTCACCTCGCCCGTAACGATCCATGAGCGATCATCATCAAGGCCAAGGTGCTTTCCGACTTTGGCGGGTATCTCGATGGCTGGCGTATCTTTGTGGGGCGGCGTGTGAGTAACCGCCGCGACAACAACTGTTGGCGCATCGGCTCCCTGCTTCTGGGTGGCAAGCACGATGGCGCACGGGCGATCTTTACTGCCTTCTTCCTGACCGCGCCGCTTTTCGTCATGCCAAAGATAACCGTAACGAATGACAAGCCCCGTTTCGGGGGGTGGTAACGCCACGCTCTTAGGGTTCCATCAAGTGGTTTAGTTTGGCGGTCCAAGCTGGTGGCTCTGCATTTTCCAGTGCATCGGCAAGATCATCTGGCAGATCGCGCATTGCGTAGGTTTGCCGTGTGTCCATCAATTTGAGCCGTTTATATTCGTCTGCCGACAGGACAACCATATCTTCCCGCCCGTGATGCGTGACCGATACAGGCTCCTTCAGAGCCATATCCCGATACCGCCCGAACTTTCTTTGCAGCTCGCCTGCTGTGACTGTAATCATAACAGCCTCCTTTCATTTATCCCTATAATACACATTATACGGATAATATGCAAATTTCGTTACCTGCTGCGATCAATATCACGGCGCGGGGCAGGGGCTTTCTTCACCGCTCCCGATCGTTCGACCTTCTTGCCCCAATCCTTGGGCTCTCGAACACGATCACCTTGCCGGACAGGTCCACGCGGTCAGCGGTGAGTTGAAGCGCCTCGCTGATCCGGCAGCCGGTATAGGCCAGGGTCATGCAGCCAGGGTCATGCAGCCAGGGTCATGCAGAACGTGCGCGCTTGCCGGTCTGCGCTCTCGAAAGCATGGCAAAATTATCCGCTTGGCGTCTGTTGTTGATTATGTGACAGCGCCTTCCCACGCCCTCCATGCTGCCCGATCCGCGGAAAGAACGGCTCCCGGTTCAGGGGCCACAGAACCCTAATCGGGCTGGCTCAACTGCAAATAGACGTAGAGCGCAGCCACCGCCGTCGCGACGGCAATGCAGCCGAGCGCGACGGCGTAGCCTGACAGCACCAGAAGTCCGGTGAAGATGGCAGGGAAGGACAGCGAGCCAGTAAACACCAGTGTCATGGCGCCGGATGTTGCTATGGCCACATCTTTCGACCCGGAAGAATCGGCCAGAAGCGCCAGAAACACACCATTCCAGCTGAAGCCCGCTGCGCCGAACCAGCACCCCAAAGCCACCAGCGCCGGAATTGACCAGGTGGTGTCGACAAATATGGCCGTCACGACGGAGCCCGCCGTCAGCAACCCGAGCAACCCCAGGACAATGTCGGGGCGCGACCAGTCGGCGATAAAGCCCCAGGCGAGCCGGGCGAAAACGCTTGTGATCATCGCCGCGCCCAGAATGAGCCCGGCCTCGACCGCGCCGACACCGGCACGCTCCACCAGAAACGCAACCATTATGGCGCCGAAGGCATATTGCATGCCCGAATAGACAAGACCCGCAATCCCGAGCGCCCGCAGTTTTCGGTTGGCCAGGACATGGGCAACCGACGCGACAGGGTTACGCGGCAACACCGGGTGCTTCGGATCACGATCCGCATCCAGCCGCGCGCGCCAGGGTTGCACCAGGGCCGCTGAGATGAGGCAGACCACGCCCACGCCAAGCGCCGCATATTGCCAGCCCCAGCCCAGCGCGAGAGAGGGCAAAATCAGACCCGCCAGCGCCCCGCCAATGGGCACACTCGTCTGCTTGATCGAAAACACCCCGGAGCGCTTGCCTGCCAATGTCATGGACGAGAGCAAACGGTTGCTCGCCGTGTTGCCCGGTCCGTAAGCGAAGCCGACCAGCAGCGCGCTGATGACGCCAAGCAACAGGTTCCCCACGAGCAACGCAAACAGCCCGGCAGCGGCACACACAACCGTTCCCTGACTGATCCTGAGCGCGCCATAGCGAATAATCAGATTCGGCGCGATGAGCGACGAGGCGGCGGCGCCGAGATAGACGAGTGATGTGTAGAGCCCGATATAGCGGGCAGGAACAGAGAACGTCTCCGCCGCGATAGGCGCAATCGCAGACAACGTCATGGACGCCAGGATGACCAGCGCATAGGTGGTCAGCATGGTGATGACCGCCGCAACTAGCGGCGGACGGCCTTGAGAAGTGTCGGTCATGTGCTCACGTCTATCAGCAGTTGGTCGCGCGTGCCGCGCCATTCGATGGTCTCATGGCGTACCGGTATTTTGTCACGGCTCGACGGCGCGTGTCGAGTGATCGTCCAGAGTTGGTGCGAGCCGCCATCGAGATTGGGTTGATCATGACTTCCCTCTATGATCGGCGGGATGTGCCCAGGCGCCGCCTAATCCAGCTTGCGCGAAGGCTGACTCATTTTTGGGATTCCCAAACCGGCTGAAGTTTGAATCAATGTGGCGAACAGAGGAGGAGGTTCGCCATGGGTTGTATAACGAAAGCGTCTGAAGGACAGTACGCTTCAGAAATACCGGGGCGACTTGGACCGGCGAATGGACAAGGTTATGGCTTGTCAGCCAACCAACCAACAAAGACGGAATTCGTCTGCGCAAACGCTCTGGCAAAGACCGCGACAGCCTGTTCACATTCATGACCGAACGCGTGCCGCCAACCAACAACGGCTCGGAACAAGCCATCCGCCCCTCAACCACCTTCCGCAAGGTCACCGGGGGATTCCGCTCCAACTGGGGAGCCGACTTCTACGCCAACGTTCGCTCCGTCCTCAACACCGGAAAACGGCAAGGCCTGTCTGCTTTCCAGGCAATCCAGGCCACCATCGCTGGAAAATCATTGAGCCAACCGGGTTGAGTAGTTACCTGTTCTTAAATGGGAGACCGCTCTTAAAAAGGCTTTGTTGTTTATTTCCGCCAAGCCGTTTTCGAAAACGGCGAACGAAGTCCATATTCTTCTTTTGTTATTCGCCCAGCACAAACCTCTTCCACCGTCGGACAAAAAGAATTTGGAAACCGCCCTGAGGCGGTGTGGGGCTAAGCCATACATTTTTGGCGAACGGTAACGCAATGACAGATACGGTCACGAAGAAACGCCGAAGCGAAATAATGGCCTCCGTTGGCCAGAAGGACACCAAGCCAGAACTGGTTGTTCGCTCATTTCTACATCGGAAAGGATTACGCTACCGCCTCCACGCAAAGGATTTGACGGGAAAGCCAGACTTGGTGTTTCCCCGTTTAAAGGCGGCACTGTTTGTGAACGGTTGCTTCTGGCACGGCCATCAAGACCAAAATTGCAAACTCGCCAGAACGCCAAAGAGCAACGTTGATTTTTGGGTGAGTAAAATTCGAACTAATAGAGAGCGTGACCACAATAACTGGGCGCACTTAAAGGATCTGGGCTGGACAGTAATTGTGGTCTGGGAGTGCGAATTATTAAATTTTGACCGTCTTGACGAGGTCCGCAAAGTGCTAACAGCCCGTTGAAAAAGGCGCCATTGACCGGGTTTCACCATGACCGTTCGGTCTCGGGGCTCTGGTTCGGTTCAGCGTTGGCCGATTGCGCTCAGGTCTGAGCGAAACGCCAGGGGAGCAACTCGTCGAGCTTGGTGATTTTGTGATCGGCGATGCGACTGAGCACATCGGTCAGCCAGGCTTGGGGATCGACGCCGTTGAGCCTAGCGGTCTCGATCAGGGTATAGGCGATGGCGGCGGATTTACCGCCAGCCTCTGAGCCGACAAAAAGATAATTCTTGCGACCCAGGGCTATCGGCTTCATGGCGCGTTCGGCGGAATTGTTGTCGATCTCCAGAAAGCCGTGGTCGAGATACGGGCGCAGGTGCCTCATCCGGGTCAGGGCGTAGCGGATCGCCTTGGCGAGTTCGTGATCGTCCGGGGCGTGCCGCGGCGCGGCTCGTCATAAAGCCCGTCGATCCCATGTGCGATGAAGTGCTTCCGCCACCTCGCCACCGTCTCTTGATGGACCCCCAAACGCTGCGCTATCTGTTTGTTTTTAAGACCTTCCGCGCAGGCCAGCACAATCCCGGCCCGCTTGGCCAGACCTTGTGCCGTCGTCCGACGCGCTACCAAGGCCACCAACGCCTCCCCTTGTTCCTTACTCAACGTCACAGACGCCGCAATCCGAGCCATGGCAATATCCTCCGTATTCGATTCAAACAGAATTCAATAATACAGAAAACTTCTGGTTCAGGACACTAGCTTCTGGTCGAGCGGGTGACCGTCGGCGAGGGTGGCATCGCCGTCGATCTGCGCCATGAGGGGCTGGGCTCGGTCCTGCGCGACTATGATGGCGCCCCGCCAAACGGAGGCCTGCGCATGACCAATTTAGCGGAAACCATCCGCGTCGTCATTCCCCTGACGATCCGCAAACGCAACGGGCGGCCGAAGATCCTGCCGCCCGACGACATCGGGATGCAGGACGGGCGGGCGCAGGATCCGCATGTGCTGCGCGCCATCGCCCGCGCCTGGAGCTGGCGACGGCAGCTGGAAACCGCCGGCGCCGCTTCCACCATCCATGACATCGCCGTGGCCGAGAAGGTCTCGGACAGGTTCGTGAGCCGAATGATGCGGCTCGCCTATCTGTCGCCCGAGGTGCTCGAACACCTCGTCATCGGGCGCGTGCCACCGGCGCGCTCGCTCAACGACTTGGCCGGGGTCGCCGACCGACCGTGGTTGGAGCAGATGAGCTTGGTGTTTGATTGATCCCGCCAGTGCCGTTGCGTCAACGAAAGCTGGCCACGAAGGTTGTGGCTGTGAGCGTGACGTGGGCACTAAGCGGCGGATACAGTTCGAAGGCTTTTGGCTCGCGCCAGAAGTTCCAGAGCCGAAACAGGCACCATTCCGATTGGCGCTCGTCGGCCACAGCAAGTTCGTTGCGAGTGATGTGAAAGGGCGTCCGTTCCCAACCGTTCGTCGTCTTTACCTCGATCAAGCGCGGCTGACCATCCGACGCGAAACTCGCGATGTCGTAGCCCGCGCCATCACCATCCTCCTCGGACACCCAGCGCACCTTACGCGCCAGATCGTCTCGGGCTGCGGCCTTTAGCGTGGCGTGCTCATGTGCCAGAACGCGTTCTTCGCCCGCGCGACCAAGGGCGCGGTTTCGCTCGTCGCGACCAGCCACGTCGAACTTGCGCGCGATGTGCAGCGTTTTCTCCAACTCCTGTGGCGGCGGCTGGTTGGACAGCGTGGGCGCCGGTCCGATCCAGATGTGACCTGCTTCCTGCAGCATGGTCGCTGGGCGCGGGCTGGGCGTCCGGTTAAGCCAAGCCGGGTTGTGTGCCAGCCAACGGGCTACAGCATCGACCAGTGACATCTGGAAATTGAACGCCGGCTTGTAGCCGGGGATCCAGTCCTCTCCGAGCGCCTTCAATACGGCGCTGATGTTCTGGTGCTTGAACTCGACCGACCCCTCCGAGCGGTCGTTCAGCATCGGCAGGAGCGCCCGCCGATGGTCCGCCTTGTTGTAGGGGTGCCCGAAGATATCGTCGGCCAGCATCGCGAAGTAATCCGCGACAATCAGATCGTTCTCCTCATCCACCCAAGGCTCATTTGACATTTGGCCAGGCTACCAGCGTCAAAGCCAGTTGTCACCGGAAGTCACCGCCTCAACGCCCAAGTTCGGGAGGCCGTCAGCACAACGCTTCGCTACGCATGTCTGCCTTGCCATACGCCTACTTCGCGTTCTTTGAACGCAGTGGCAGCCAAAAGATCAGCCGCAGAAATCTCGGTTGGGTAAAATTCATAATCGCTTGAAAAAGCGCCATTTTTCGTGACCGAACCAAATCCAGCGAGGTTCGGTCGGAAAGAGACGAAAGCCCTTCAGAGACCAAAAATCGGCGTGCTGCCAGTCTCTGAGATTCGGTCAGTCTGGCCAAACCCCTTTGAAACCTGGGAGATATACGGCGCTCGGTGACCGTCCGGTCTCGGGGCTCTGGTTCGGTTCAGCGTCGGCCGATTGCGCTCAGGTCTGAGCGAAACGCCAGGGGAGCAACTCGTCGAGCCTGGTGATTTTGTGATCGGCGATGCGACTGAGCACATCGGTCAGCCAGGCTTGGGGATCGACGCCGTTGAGCTTGGCGGTCTCGATCAGGGTATAGGCGATGGCGGCGGATTTACCGCCAGCCTCCGAGCCGACAAAAAGATAATTCTTGCGACCCAGGGCTATCGGCTTCATGGCGCGTTCGGCGGAATTGTTGTCGATCTCCAGAAAGCCGTGGTCGAGATACGGGCGCAGGCGCCTCATCCGGGTCAGGGCGTAGCGGATCGCCTTGGCGAGCTCGGACTTGCCGGAGATCTTTGGCAACCGGGTTTGCAGCCAGGCTTTCAGAGCATCGAAGATCGGTTTGGCGCGGGCTTGCCGGAGTTGGACCCGCTCGATGGGCAAACTGCCGCGGGCATCCTTCTCGACGACGTAGAGCCCGGCGATGCGCTTGATGGCTTCCTCGGCGATGATCGAGCCATCCGACCGGAAGACATCGGTGAACTTGCGCCGGATATGGGCCATGCAGGCGACTTCATCGACACCACCGGATCGGTAGAGCTCGTTGAACCCGGCATAGCCGTCCGCGTGCATCCAGCCCTTGTACCCGGCCAGATGTCTGGTGGGGTGCTCGCCCTTGCGATCGACGGTGAACTGATACCATGGGGCTGGTGGGTCGGCGCCGCCCCATGGCCGTTCGTCGCGAACATAGGTCCAGATCCGGGCGGTCCTGCATTTACCGGTGCCCTTCACCTGCATCTTCAGGGCGGTGTCGTCGGCAAAGATCGCCTGGCCGCGCTGAACATGGCGCCCGACCATATCAGCCAATGGTTCCAGCAGTGCCGCCGATTTGCCGACCCGGTCGGACAGGGTCGAGCGGTCGAGATCAATGCCGTCGCGATCGAATATCCGGGACTGGCGATAGAGCGGGAGGTGATCGGCATACTTCGAGACCAGCACATGGGCCAGCAGGCCCGGGCCGGGACGACCCCGCTCGATCGGGCGCGAGGGCAATGGTGCCTGGCAGATCGCCTCGCAACACGTGCAAGCCATGCGGGGCCGGACAAAGCGGTTCACGATGAACCGGCCAGGGACGTATTCCAGCTCTTCGGTGACATCTTCGCCGAGTTTCTTCAGAACCTCGCCGCACTTGCCGCAGGCCTCGCCGGGCGACAGCACTTGCTCGTTGCGCGGCAAGCTGTCCGGCAACGGTTTGCGCTTTGGTTTGTTCTTCGGCCCGGCGACAGTATCAGGCGGCGCGATCTTCGCCGCCGCGATCTCTTCCTCTTCGAGCGCGAGTTCAAGCTGATCCATCGTCTCCGACTTCGAGCCAAACCGATGACGGCGATGACCGGCGAGCTGGTGTTCCAGCTTGGCGATCCGGAGCGCCTGGGACTTGACCGTCGCCGCCAATTGCCCCGCGAACACCCTCAATTCCGAGGGATTATCGGGCAGTGATCCGGTCTGGTCCAGCATAGCCATTCCATACCAGAACGCGACACTGAAGGGAATCTCCGGAGCTTCATATTCCTCTGCTTTCGTTCGGAAAATCATCCTGCCGTCAGGGGCCGCCAGGTGCGCAGCGGCGCGCGCCAATCGATGCCCTCCAACAGCATCGCCAGTTGCGCCGATGTCACCGACAACCTGCCATGCGCCGGCGATGGCCAGACGAACCTGCCGCGCTCCAGACGCCTGGAAAACAGACACGCCCCTTGCCCGTCCCACCATATGACCTTGATCAGATCGGCGCGCCGTCCCCGGAACACGAACAGGTGCCCGGAATACGGGTCCTGCTCCAGAACCTTCCCGGCCAGCGCCGACAAACCGTTGAACCCCTTGCGCATATCGGTAACGCCAGCCGCCAGCCAGACCTTCGTCTGCGCGGGAACCGGGATCATGCGCTCAGACCTCGCGCCAACAGCACCACCATGTCCGGATCAAAGGCACCGCTGAGCGTCAGACGATGGCCCGATGCAAGGGCAATCTCGACCCGGCTGTCCCTGACAGGGCTGATCGGCTCCGGCGCAGCGGTGACCGCAGTCGACATCACCTCGACAGGCAGGAAAAATACCCCATCACCACCCGGCCCAAACCGCGGATCACGACGCCACCCGAACACCATGTTCGCGTTCAGCCCGTGATGGCGCGCCACCGACGCAACCGAAGCCCCTGGCTCAAGCGCCTCGGCCACAACACGCCGCTTGAACGCATTCGAGTAGCTCCGCCGATTGCCTCTACGATGATCCGTCAAGTTCAAGTGTCCTCGTAATTCAAACGGACACGATCGCCCGCGATCACCCGAAGGCTCGCACGCCAATCACAAACCCTTCAAGGGCGGGGAGACCGGACGGTTACCGCTTTACTCTTGGCTCAGTTTACAAAACGTATGCGTTCAAGGTGTGTTCTTTTTGAGTTCAAGGAGATAGCGAATGCCAATGGATAATGAGTACTTTCAGGACTGGCTTGCGGTGATAGATAATCTCGGCGATGCGCAGCGCGCTGAGGCTGAAGCGGTGCTTTTGGGGCGGTGCGAGGCGGTTTCCTCGCTTGCCGCAGTCGAACTTGCGGTGGACGATGACAGGTGCTGCCCGCATTGCAGCACACCCGGTGCAGTATCACGGGGCAAGGCACGTGGCCTGCGCCGCTATCAGTGCAAGAACTGTCGGCGCACATTCAACGCGGCCACCGGCACCCCCTTGTCCGGACTTCACTACAAAGATCGCTGGCTGACCTTTGGCGGATGCCTGGCTGCGGGAGAAACGGTTCGGGCGTCAGCGGCGCGCTGCAACCTTGCCGTCAACACGGCCTTTCGCTGGCGACACCGGTTTTTGCCGGCCACAAGGCAGGCCCCGCAAAAACTCAAAGGGATAGTCGAGGTCGATGAAACCTGTGGTCTGGAGAGCCATAAGGGACAGCGCAAATTGGGACGCAAGCCCCGCAAACGGGGCGGCAAGGCCAGCAAGCGCGGCCTGTCATGCGAACAGGTGCCGGTTCTGGTGGCCGCCGACCGTAGCGGCACGACATTCAGCACGGTTCTGCCCACAGTGACTGCCGACACGCTGAAACAGGCGATCAGCCCGGTCGTCGACAGGGAACATCGTGCTTGTGTCCGACGGGTGTCAAAGCTATCGGCCATGCGCGGCGGCAATGGGTGTTCGCCATGAAGCCCTCAATCTGTCCGCCGGCGAACGGGTCCGTGGTGCCTTTCATATTCAGACTGTCAACAGCCGCCACAGCCAACTGAAAGATTTCCTGCGCCGCTACCGTGGCATCGCAACAAAATATCTCGGCAACTACCTGCAATGGTTCCATCTCATCAAACTGGCACCACAGCCTTCGTCGCGCGCCTGTCTTGCCGCCGCAATCGCAAACCGTGCATACGGTTCGTAAACTGAGCCATTCTCATTATGGCGTTACTAAAGGGGAGTCCCAAGGCGGTAAATATGTGAATGATACCATATGTGGTTATCGATTCTTTCATAGACACTCTGCGTAGCCGCTGCGCGATGTTCCCCGACATGCGCACGGGGAGCAATTTGAGCGACACTATGGCCGATATCGGCATGGCTGCATTTTCGGCATTTTTTATGCAGAGCCCGTCCTTTTTGTCGCATCAGCGGGCGCTGGAAAAGCGTCGGGCGCGGTCGAACTGCGAGACGCTGTTCGCCATTGAGAAGATCCCTACCGACAATCATGTTCGCACGATGCTTGATCCGGTGGAACCAGATGGGCTGTTCGCGTTGTTCGGGCAAGCCCTTGACTTGCTTGCAGACAGAGGCGGTCTGAAGGATTTTCAGAAGCCCGGCGGACGGCTTCTGATTGCCCTTGACGGCACCGGGTATTTCACCTCGCAAAAGCTTCATTGCCCGAATTGCTCGCAGCGCAAACGCCATAACGGCGTCATGGAATATTACCACTCCATGCTCTCGGCGGCGGTGGTGGCACCTGGCCATAATTGTGCCATGGTGCTTGAACCGGAGTTCATCGCACCGCAGGACGGACATGACAAACAGGACTGCGAAAATGCCGCCACGAAGCGCTGGCTTTGCCGCTTCGGGCCGCAATACGCGCATCTCGGGCCGGTCTATCCGGGCGATGATCTATATTCCCGTCAGCCGATTTGCGAGTCGGTTCAATGGGTTGGCGGCAATTTCATCTTCACCGCCAAAGCCTCATCGCACCGCTGTCTCTACGAATGGCTCCATGGCGTCGAATTGCCGAGCCTTGAGAAAAAGCTGAAAAAGGGCCGCCGCGTCGTTACCCATCGCTACCGCTGGATGGAAGATGTTCCCCTCCGTGACGGGAAAGACGCGTTGCATGTCAATTGGCTTCAGATCCCAGGATTCCCGAACTAAATCCCTGACGCGCCTCGGCAGGGGCGGCGATGGGCGCCGTTGTGGGGTTTTCGCCCCGCGCCCGGGCACCACTCCCGCGGATTTCGCGCTCGAGGAGATATTCTCAAGGTGGCCACGCGTTTTGCGGGTCCCGCGCCTGTCCGTTGGCCAAGCGAAGCCCTGGCCGGGAGCCGGCATCGCACTTCAGCAAGGATATCGTGGCAGGCCGGAGCCGTCAGGTCGGGCCGCGCGCCAGGGCCAGGATCTTCCGCCTGGCGCTCAGCACCAGATCGAGCCCCGCTTCGCTCCCCAAACGGATGATCAGCCGCCGCGCATGACGGATCACCCGGCCAGGCAGGGCGATCAGAGCCAGGCGCAAGGCCTTCATCCGCCGTGCCACCCAGGCCGGTCCCAGAACCAGTTGCTTCATCACCGCGTTCAGATTATGCGCCAGCACCATGATCGCCCACCAGGCCGCATTGGCTCCGAACCGACCCGAGGGCAGGGTGCCGCCAGCCAGGTCGTGCTTCATCACCGCGTGGACTTCCTCGCTCTTGCCACAGCGCTCCCGGGACCACCAGATCACCTCATCGCCCGGCAGATCACGGTTGGTGACCAGGGCGAACAGCTTGCTGCGCCCCTTCGAGGCAAACTCCGCGGTCGGGAACGGCAACTGATCCCCATCGCCAAGCTCCAACTGTTCCAGCGGTTCCCGGATCGCCAGGAAGCGGTAATCCGCCCGCGTCTTGCTCTCGCCCGCCCAACTCGGTACATGGCAGACCTCCGCCCACTCCTGGCCGGTCTCCTGACGTTGCCCGTCGAAAACACGATCCAGCGGTCGCCACTCAGCCTCCGGCACGGCCAGGGCGGCACGCCGGAACTCCGCCGTCACGTTGGCGCCGACGGCAAACTCGATCACCCCGAAAACCTTGTCCCGGCCCTCGCCACAATAGAGCAGCAGATCCTTCTGATAACCCGCCGTGTCCGAGCGCAGATAGACCTTGTCCACGCCCCCAGGCAGCGCCGCCAGCGAGGCCTGCAACACCTGCAACTGCCGATAGCCAGCCGGCACATTGCCGTCGCGGAACCCGGAATGCACGATCACCTGCTGTTCCGCCCACCAGGTGTTCAACGGCTGATAGGCCTTGAACTTCTTGTAGCAGTATTCCGCCTGGCGCTTGTGGCTCTGCACCAGCGTCGCGTCCATGTCCAGCGTCGCCGAGCCCTGCCTGCGATGGCGCTGCAGAAATGACACCAGCGCCTGATTGACACGCCGCAGACCAGGCAGACCCGCCGACGGGCGCGGGATGAAGGCACGCCCGACCTCCCGCAGCTCTTCCTGGCCTGCGTCGTGGAAGCGTTCCAACCAGCCCGACAGAGCCGACGGCGAAGGCACGCTGCGCCCGCGACCGCGCCGAAACCGGCTCTTCAGTTGCCGACGTTCCCGGCGCACCAAAAGCCGCCGCTCAACCGCATCCATGGTCGCGGCAAAGCCGGCGTCCGCCTCCAGGCGTTCCAGGTCCTCGACCCGATCACCCCCGCACAGATTGAGTGCGATCACCGTGATGATCATCTGCACATCCAGCCAGCCCTGCCGCCCCGCCACCCGCACCTCGCGCCGCACCGCAGCCGCCAGTCCCGATGCCTCAATCAAATCAAGGTAAACACCAATTCCGGCAAAACCCGTCAGATCGCTGCTGCCCGGCTCGCTTTCGTACTCGAAAGGAAGAACGCCCTGTGCCATGTTATTTTCACCCCGTTGGTGATGGAATTAATCGCAAAAACTATCATAAATCCCTTTAGATTCAAAGACAACGGGGAATCTCAACTTTTTTGATCCAGAATCAGGGGATCGAGATCATCAACAAGGCCGGCAAGGTGACCTACACCAACAGCTTCGTCACCGATCTGCCGGTCAACGAAGAAACCGTCGTCGAGTTGGCCACCTGTGGCCGGGCGCGCTGGAAGATCGAGAACGAAACTTTCAATACCCTGAAGACCAGGGGTTACCATCTGGAGCACAATTTCGGCCATGGCAAGGAACACTTGGCCAACCTTCTCATAACCATGAACCTGCTCGCCTTCGCGTTCCACACGGTCTGTGACCTGGTGAGCAAGCGCTGGCATGAGGCACGTGAAGCGTTCGGCGCGCGACGGCAGTTCTTCCAGGACCTGCGGAGCATCACCAGATATCACCTGTTCACCGACTGGGGCGCGCTCATCCGCACGATAATAACCGGCGAACCGCCGCCGGAACCAAAACTGCGCTAAAGCACCCGCTCAAGCCTCAGCACAACACAAAAATGAGAAGACAAAACATCATCGCAGAAAATCAAACCATAATGAGAATTGCTGGTGGTTATCACGGGACATTTCACCATTTCAGTAAAAAGCATATGGGTCGCTATGTCGGAGAGTTTGCGGGACGGCACAACAACCGGCCCATGGACACCATCGACATGATGGAGGTCATTGCCGCTAACATGGTTGGGGTTCCTCTGCGCTATAGGGAGTTGGTGGCGTGAACACGGAAACCACAGACACAATCAAGCTTCGTGCCTCAGTCAATCAGTGGGTTTCCAATAAATTTCCACACCACCGCAAATATCTATCGTACAATCAGCCGGAATATTGCGCCAGGCACAAAGCGTGGGCGGCTGGTTTGATTTTGACGAATGGCGTAACCAACTTAACGCTGTAATTCGGGAGAAAAAGAGATCGTGAATATGAGTAAAAACACCCGCCAAATCACCAAACAGAAATACGATGAAGAATTTCCGGCGATCAACGATGCGCCGGAAAACATTGCGAGTTCCCTGTTTAACAACCCATATGAAGCCTCGGAAGAACCAAAAGAGCCGCCGCCGGAGGACTGATATTGTGGTCACTCAACTATATAATTCCCTATTTTTTGGGAATTATATAGTTGACTACCCAGCCTAACAGCCCGTTGACGAAGTCGGCCCTGGACACGAGCGGCCTGGTCTGATTCTATGATATTCTGATTTGACCGGGGGGTTCGCCGATGTCGATGGGACTGCGGAAGGATCGTCAGGGTGATTTGATGGTGGGCTGGGCGGAGATGCCGCGCTCGCCTCCAGGCGTTCCAGGTCCTCGATCCGATCACCCCCGCACAGATTGAGTGCGATCACCGTGATGATCATCTGCACATCCAGCCAGCCCTGCCGCCCCGCCACCCGCACCTCGCGCCGCACCGCAGCCGCCAGTCCCGATGCCTCAATCAAATCAAGGTAAACACCAATTCCGGCAAAACCCGTCAGATCGCTGCTGCCCGGCTCGCTTTCGTACTCGAAAGGAAGAACGCCCTGTGCCATGTTATTTTCACCCCGTTGGTGATGGAATTAATCGCAAAAACCATCATAAATCCCTTTAGATTCAAAGACAACGGGGAATCTCAACTTTTTTGATCCAGAATCAGGGACACCTAGCCAACCTTCTCATAACCATGAACCTGCTCGCCTTCGCGTTCCACACGGTCTGTGACCCGGTGGCCAAGCGCTGGCATGAGGCACGTGAAGCGTTCGGCGCGCGACGGCGGTTCTTCGAGGACCTGCGGAGCATCACCGGATATCACCTGTTCACCGACTGGGGCGCGCTCATCCGCACGATGATAACCGGCGAACCGCCGCCGGAACCAAAACTGCGCTAAAGCACCCGCACAAGCCTCAGCACAACACAAATAATGAGAAGACAAAACATCATCGCAGAAAATCAAGCCATAATGAGAATTGCTGCCTAATTTGCTCCGGCGTTGACAGAACAACGGAGTACACCTTAACTTCGCTGCCAAACTGTCCAACAGGGTGGGACCACCCCAGATATTATGCAGACGGTAAACTTCAAGCTGGTCTCGATTGCGCTGGAGCACACGAGTGGGGTCGAGTTTGAGCATTTTTTTTATGCCTTCTACCCCGCTGTGGCTGGCATTGAGTTTGTTCCACTTGGTGGAGTTCACGACGGTGGGGCGGATGCATTCCAAGGAGAGGGTATGTTTGAGGGTGAAGCTGCCAGACCCGGCACCTTCTACCAAGCGACAACGCAAGAAAATCATCGAGCAAAAATCCGACATACCGTCAATCGGTTGCGTAAGTTTGGTCGAGAGTTGAAGACGCTGCAGTATTTCACATCCCGCACGGTTGCCTTAATTGACGAGGAGGAAGAAACACTTTCTGCGGAGTTGGACGTTAATGTTAGGATCCGCGATCGGAAGTGGATAGTGGCCAACATTAACCGTTCTCCGCAGACAATAGCCGCGTTTCAGACATATCTAGCGCCAAATCTGGCGTTCCTTTCTGAACTGGGAAGTGCAAAGATCATCAAGAGTTCGCCGGAATTGTCGGTCCGGACGATGTGCGTGTTTCTCGGCCAGGAGATTGATCGGCGCCGTGGAAACACGGACCTGCTTGAAGCGGTAACCGATAGCCTAATCTTGTGGGCGTTGGATGGCACGGACCCAGATGCGGGTAAGTTTATGACACTGGCTGAGATCCTCGCCAAGATCGAGGAAGCCTTGCCATCAGCAAAGCACTTCGTTCGCGGGGTAATTCACCACCGGCTTGAGAAATTATCGACGAAAGGGAACCCGTCGGGTCGGGAGGTTCGTTGGCACAAGAAACAAGATCACTATTGTCTGCCGTACGAGACACGCCAGATAGTCGAGCAAGAGAATGCTGAGGATGAGTTCCTGAAGCTTCAGGTCTTAGACCTCTATCAACAGCGAGCCAGGGAGATGCTCGACCACGGCGACGATTTGATCTCAGACCAAGTTGCCAATCTGGCGCATAAATCCCTAGGGCTGACCTTTGAGAGAGAAGGTCTCGAGCTTGCCGAGTTCTTGTCCGGTTTGCGCGACGAAAATCACTCTATCACAATCGCGGATCAAGTGGACGAGGCCATTGCAGAAGCAGACCTAGGCGAGGAAGCTGCCATAAAGGCGAAGGAAATCACGTTAGCTGTACTGCGCCAAGCTTTCTACAACAGCACTGAAACTGAGCGCGTCTACTACGGAAAGCTGTCGCGGACATACGCACTCATGTTCACGCTGTGGAATGAACCGAAAATTGTCGAGTACTTTAAGGGCATGTCGTCCAACTTTGTCCTACTCGTCGGCACGGACATCCTCGTCCGCGCACTTTCGGAAAGGTACCTCGCAGACGAAGACCAAATGACGACCAACATGCTGCGTATCCTTCGAGACGCAGGCTCGACACTTATCCTGACGCAGATGGTAGTCGATGAGGTTCATGCGCACCTTGCTGGGACGGACTATGAGTTCCAAAACTGGTTTATGGAAATAGAGCCCTACGTAGACAAAGAGATTGCACGGCATTCCAATAAAATACTGATACGCGCGTATTTTTACGCGAAGTTCGACCCACTTCTCGGTACACGTCCTGCGGGATGGAAGTCCTTTGTTGAGCAGTTTTGTAGCTACCGCGATCTCCACAACCCTGCAGTATCCAAGGGGCAGCTAAAGAACTACCTGATTGAAACATTTGGGTTCGAGTATCTCGATAGCGAAGATATTGCGCAGCTAACCGTCGATGACGAAGTTCAAGAACTTGCGGAAAAGATCAAGGAGATCAAGTCAGACGATGTGCTGGCGCTTAACGACGCCCGGCAAATCTTGGCCATTTACGGGAAGCGACGTTTATTG
>CBDFHG010000008.1:0-64558 GCA_965247385.1 Thermohalobaculum sp. | reverse complement strand
CAAATCGGCCTGCATTTCCGGCGCAGTCTGCCCTGACCGCGCCACCGCCGCCGGTCTGGTCATGCCCTTCGCCGACACCGAGGCGATGAATGCCCACCTCGCCGAGATCGCCCACGCCGTAGCCCCTGGCGCCCACGCAGCACTCGTCGCCGACGGTGCCGGCTGGCATGCCGGCAAAGACCTCATGGTGCCCGACAACGTCACGCTGCTCATTCTCCCGCCATACGCGCCCGAACTCAATCCGGTCGAAAACGTCTGGCAATACCTGCGCGCCAACAAGCTCGCCATAACCGTCTTCGATGGCGACGCCGACATCGTCGACAAATGCTGCACCGCATGGAACTTCTTCGCAAACGATACAGCCGCCATCACCTCCATCACCACACGAAAATGGGCACAGGTCAATCGTTAGGGCGATTGGTATAATACATCCCATACATGACGCATGAGGTTGCTGCTCCCCCCGAGAGCGTTGAAGCTTTCTGGGGGAAACCCCGGAAAAGGAGAGCAGCGATGGAATATTATGTTGGATTGGATGTTGGCCACAGGCGGACTTCGGTTTGTGTGCTTGACGGTGATGGCGGTTTGGCCTGGCGTGGTGAGACGGACACCCATCCTGAGATTTTGGCGTCTGCGTTGCGGCGTTGGGCGGGTGAGTTGACGTTGGTCGGCCTGGAGACGGGATCGTTGACGCCTTGGTTGGCCCGGCAGTTGCTGGCGGCGGGACTTCCCGTGGTGGTGATGGATGCACGTCGGGCCTCCGATGCGCTGAAGGCGCGCCCGGTGAAGACGGACCGGACCGATGCCCGCACCTTGGCGGAGATGCTACGCACGGGCTGGTTCACCGCCGTGTTTGTCAAATCCGAGGAGAGCCACCGCTCGAAGGCCCTGCTGACGGCGCGGGATCAACTGGTGCGCAACAAGCGGACGTTTTTTGGTCAGATCCGGGGCATGTTGCGGCCCTTCGGGATCCGGCTGCGTGCGCGGCAAGGCACGGGGAAGTTTGATGAAGCGGTACGGGCGGCCTGCCGTCATGACGATGTGCTTTATCTCTGCGTGAACGCCTTGCTGGAGGCCTTGGCGGCGATCGAGGGTCAGATCGCAGCCTTGGACAAGGAAGTGCGAAAACGCGTGCAAACCTCGAAGGCCTGTTGGCACCTGACGTCCGTGCCCTGCGTTGGCCCGATTACGGCACTGGCCTTTGCCGCCGCCATTGAGGACCCTGACCGGTTCCGCCGCAGCCGCGATGTGGGCGCCTATCTGGGCCTGACGCCGCGCCGCTATCAATCCGGCGCGCGGGATATATCCGGGTCGATCTCCAAACAGGGGGATCGCATGGCGCGGCATTATCTTTACGAGGCGGCCAACTGTCTGCTGACCACTTGGGGCGGGCGGTCTCCACTGAAGAGTTGGGGGCTCAAGCTTGCCAAACGGGTCGGCGCCAAGAAGGCACGGGTGGCGGTGGCGCGGAAACTGGCCTGCCTGCTGTTGCGGCTTTGGAAAGACGGAACCCATTACGACGAGAAAGCCTGGCAGATGATCTGAGAGGAGAACACCTTTGGCCTGAAGGGGTCGAACCATCAGGATGTCAAGCTATGGTTCGATGATATCGGCTGTGATAATAGTGACTACTTACAAACGGTTGATGGAGATAAGGGGCGCATTGAAACCCGCCGCTACTGGATATGCGATAAGATCAGTTGGCTCAAAGAGCGCCATCCGCATTGGCGAGAACCAAAGGTCAATGATTGTGACTCTTTCGGGGATTCCCATATTTAGTGTTCTGTGCTTCTCTGGACACCCGGTTCGGTGTCTTGGAGGTTTCCCACGATGACTGTTCCCCTACGAGAAGACTATGATGCTGCTCAAGCTCGCTGCCATGCCTCGCGCTGTGATGACAGCAATCAAGCGCGGCGACTGCTTTCAATCGCCGCCGTATATGATGGCATGACCCGGGCGGAGGCGGCCCGGGTCGGCGGCATGGACCGCCAGACCTTGCGGGACCGGGTGCATCGCTTCAACCGCCACGGGCCCGATGGTCTGATGGACGGCAAGGCGCCGGGCGCATCACCGAAGCTAACGCCATCGCAGCTGGAGGAGCTTGCCGCGGTGGTCGAGACCGGCCCCAATCCTTTGTCCGATGGCATCGTGCGCTGGCGGCGCGTGGATCTGAAAGGCTGGATCGAGGCCCACTCCGGCGTTGTCTATCATGAGCGTTCGGTGTCACGCTTGCTGGAGCAAATGGGCTTCTCCCATATTTCGGCACGGCCCCGCCATCCGGGGCAGGACGAGGCCGTGATGGAAGACTTCAAAAAAGACTTCCCCCGCACGCTGGCGGCGTCCATAGGGCATCTGCCTCCCGACACCAGCATCGAACTTTGGTGGCAGGACGAGATGAGACTGGGCCGGAAGAATGGTCTGGTACGCCAGTGGGCGCGGCGTGGAACCAGGCCCCGCCAACCCAAGGATCAACGGTATCAGAACACATGTCTTTTTGGCGCCATCTGTCCGGCCAGGGGACGCGGCGCGGCATTGGTCATGCCATACGCCAGTACCCATGCCATGCAGGCCCACCTGAATGAGATATCCCTGGCCGTGGCGCCGGGCGCCCATGCTGTCCTCTTGATGGACCGCGCCGGCTGGCACACCACGGGAGAGCTTCACATGCCGGGAAACATCACCCCCGTCTTTTTGCCTTGCCGCGCTCCAGAACTCGATCCGGTCGAAAACATCTGGCAGTTCCTACGCCAGACCTGTCTCTCGAACCGTGTTTTTGAAGACTATGACGAGATCGTTGAAGCAGCCTGCCAAGCCTGGAACCGTCTTGTCGACCAGCCATGGCAAATCATCTCAATCGGACTCCGGGATTGGGCCCATCGGGATTGGGCCCATAACGGTCATCATCAATGACCTTTGGATGTATAAGTGCGCCTTTCGTTGCCCCTCATCCGGCCACCCCCCTGTCCATCCCAGACACCCCCGGTCTGGCCGCCAGACACCAGCCGGCCCGCCCCGTCGATCCCCCCCCCGCCCATGCCAGGCCCCGCCCCTGCCCCCGGCGCCACCCCGCCAGTTACAAGCCTTTCAGCACCGCCCCGGGTTCATTCGGCCAGCCCCTCGAAATTGTCCGGCGCGACCGGCATTGAGGCGAGCGACCGCAGGTCGCGGACGCGGACGCCGGTCTCCGTGATCTCCGCGACCGTCTCGCCCGAAGCCAGGACATCGCCGGTCTCCAACTCGTGCTGACCGTCCGATCCCATTACCAGTGCCCGGCACGGGGCGGGGGGCGCGCACCAGATCGCGACCACGCGCATCTCCGCGTGCGCGAGCAGCTGCTCGATCCTGGCGGCGGCGATGACGAGATCCGCCTCGAGGCCGGCGATCCGCGCGGCGTGGTATTCGCTGTCATCAGGGGCATCGGGCGGGGGCGGCGCCAGCGCCGCCGCCACCCGGGCATGATGCTCGGTGATCTCCGCCATCAGCCGGGCGCGGTCGCGGCAGAGCCCGAGCGCAATCCGCGCCCGCTCGGCCGCATGCAGCACCGCGCCGGCGGACCCGGTTGAAAGCGCCTCGGTGAGAGCCGCCTCCGGACAGGCCGGAGACACAAGCGGAAGGACCGGATCAGGAGAAGGGCGGGTCTGGGTGGACTCCATGCCGGAGGGCGGGGCGGCGTCTTGCGGCGCCTGGGCGAGGCCCGGCGCCGGCCCGGCCAGGAGCGCGGTGAAGGCGGAGAGGACGGCGAGAGCGCGGGATCGCCATGTGTTCCCGAATGTTCGCGCTTTGTCGGGCCGCCTGTGCCCGCGCGCCGGTCCCACTGGATGGGAGACCGGCGAGAGAGACGCCGCGGCCAGGGCAGGGCGCGGAGGGTGGACGGGCAGGCTTTGACGCGGGCGCGCGGAACGTATATCCTTTCGGCGCGCGGCGGACGCGATTGGCAGGAGACGGCAAGGATGACCATGGCGTTCGATACTCTCAAGGCGATGAAGCGGCTCACCGCCACTGGCGTCGAAGAGGCGCAGGCCGAGGCCATTATCGAAACCGTTGGCGGCGCCATGACCGAATCCCTCGCCACGAAGGACGATCTCGCGCTCCTCAAGGCCGACCTCACCGCGGAGATCGCCGTGGGGATCGCCGAGGTGCGAGGAGAGATCGCCGGCACCGAGGGCCGGCTTGAGACGAAGATCGCCGAGGTGCGCACGGAGATCGCCGAGAGTGATACCAGGAATGCCGAGCGGTATACGAAGATCGCCGAGGGGATGGCCGAGGTGCGAGGGGAGACCGCCGGCGTCGAGTCCCGGCTTGAGACGAAGATCGCCGAGGTGCGGGGGGATATCGCCGGCAGCGAGTCCCGGCTTGAGACGAAGATCGAAAGCCTGCGCACGGAGATCGCCGAGGGCCAGACCACGCAGTTGCGCTGGATGGTCGGCTGCATGATCGCGATCGCGGGCGTGCTCGTCTCGACGCTCCTGCTCGTCGCCTGAGCGGGCGGGGGGCGCGCCGCCGGCCCGGATGTCCGCCGCCGCTTCGAGGCGCCGCTTTATACACATCATGAAGAACACCTTCCTCTTCGGGAAGAGGCGCCGGGGGCATGTTCGCCAAAACAGCCGCCCCCGGCGCCTCCCCGCCAATTACAGGCCTTTCAGCACCGCCCCGGGATCCTGGGCGACCAACTCCTGATAATCCGTCGACTTCTGCTTCAGGTTGACCTCGAAGCCGAGATCGCGGCGATCCGGAAAGCGCGGGCAGATCGAGTAGACTGCCTGTGGGATCGTGTCCTGCAGGTGGCCGGTCCAGAGCACGCCGTGGACGCTCTCTCCCTTGACCAGCCTGCCGGCCACGGCGTCGTACTGCGCACGCTGGCCGCTCGGTTGGTCGGCCGGCGTAACGACGGCGCGAAACTCCGCGCCCGCCAGCCGCGTCGTCCAGGCCTCGGTGACGTATTGCCCGAACCCTGTGAGCTGGTCCTGGATACAGATATGCGCCATCGTGCCCACATTGACCTTGATGCGCAGGCCCCAGCCACGCTTGGCAGTGTGATAGGCGACCTCGACCCGGTCCGCGAGCAGCGCCCGGAGACCGGCCGCGTCATGGCTCGACGGGCCGACCATCGGCCCGGCCGACGCGCAACCCGTCAGCCCCACCGCCAGGACCGCGCCCAGCATCGTCTCTCGTACTCTGTTGATCATCATCATATTCCTCATCCTCCGCTGTCAGCTCCGCCCGCGCCTTCCTGGCCCGGCGATCCGCGCCTTGATCGCGCCCAGGCTCGAACCATCGGCCCAGCCTCAACCGGCCCCTCGACATGGCCTACCAGCCCGTTGACGAAGTCGGCCCTGGACACGAGCGGCCTGGTCTGATTCTTTGATGTTCTGATTTGACCGGGGGGTTTGCCGATGGCGATGGGACTGCGGAAGGATCGTCAGGGTGACTTGATGGCGGGCTGGGCGGAGATGCCGCGCTCGCCGGGTCATGTGTTTTACGACCGTCTGCGGTCGGTCCTGATCGAGGGCGGCTTCGACGGCTTCGCCGAGGCGGCCTGCCGGTGCTGTTACGCGGCCAGGACGGGAGCGCCTTCGGTGCCGCCGTGGCGCTGTTTCCGCAGGCATCTGGTGGGCTGTTTCGATGGCATCGACTCTGAGCGCGGGCTGGAATGGCGCGGCTCGGATTCGCTGTCGCTGCGGGAGTTTCTGCGGCTGGAGAGCCGGGATCGTGTGCCGGACCATTGCTGGCTGTCGAAGACCCGCACGCGCCTGCCCCACGAGGGGCACGCGGCGGTCTTCGACCGGGTTCTGGCGCTGATCGCCGAGGCGGGTCTGGTGAAGGGCGACCGCATCGGGGTGGATGCCTCGACCATGGAGGCCAACGCGGCGCTGCGTAACATCGTGCGGCGCGACACGGGTGAGGGCGACCGGGAGATGCTGGAGCACCTGGCCCAGGAGAGCGGCATCGAGACGCCCACGACCGAGGACCTGGCGCGTCTGGACCGCAAGGGCAAGGGCAAGAAGCTCTCGAACCAGGATCTGGTTTGCAGGAGCGACCCCGAGGCCAGGGTCGCCAGGATGAAGGACGCCGCGACCCATCTGGCCGACAAGCCCGGGCACGCGGTGGATCTGGACACCGGCGCGGTGGTGGCGGCCGAGTTGCACCCAGCCGATGAGGGCGACACCACGACGCTTTCCAGGACCCTGGCGGCGGCCGAGGCAAACCTCGAGGCGGTGGCTGCGGCGCCGACGCCAGAGAGCCCGGCCGAATGCGTCACCGACAAGGGCTATTTCTCACGGGCGGTCTTGAAGGCCCTGGACGACAGTCCCTGGAAGACCCGGATCGCCGAGCCCAGGCAGAAGGGCTTTTCGCGCTGGCGCGGTGACCAGGCGGCGCGCCGGGCGGTCCCCAACAACCGCGTGCGGCTCAAGTCCGCGCTCGCCCGCGAGGCCTTCAAGCTGCGCGCCGGGATCGTCGAGCGCTGCTTTGCCCACAGCCTCGATCGCGGCGGCATGCGCCGGACCTGGCTGCGCCGGCGCGAGAACGTGCACAAGCGATACCTGCTTCACGTCGCCGACCACAACCTCTCGTTGCTGATGCGCCAACTCATCGGCGCGGGCACCCCGCGCCAAGCCGTGGCGGGCAGGATTGTGTTCATAGATGTAGTGAAACAGGGGTGAAAATTTGGGGGATTATGTAGGAAAGTGCCGGAGGCCGCTTGGTGGCCCGGCTTCGGACGGGCGATGTGGCGGGTGCTGACGGGCTGCGCGAGCGCGTCCACGGCTTCCTCGAAACGGGCGTCTACTCGCATGTCCTCTTCCAGCGCCACCTTGCTCGGCTGGTAGGACGGATGCACGATTTCAACAACGCGCTGCTCCGGTTTGGCGGCCAGGGATGCCTTGCCGAGATTGCAGGGTGGCGAAGTGACGATCAGCTTGAACGCGCCATCGTCCAGTCCTCCCATGAAGGCCAGATTATCGGCGCATTCGATGACGACGCGGGTCACGACCGCGCCCCAGACGGCAGGCCGTTGTTTGCAATCAGTTCACGGTAGCGCAGGCGCTTGCCAACCGCGCCAGCGGCGAAGGTCGCCATGATGTCGATGGTGTCCCGGTCGCGGGCATTGTGGCGGCCCGCGAACTCTTGCACATACAGGTCAAGATGCTTCGGCGAGAACTTGTGGAATGTTCCCTTGTGCGCCCGCTTGAGCACCGCCCAGAAGGACTCGATGCCCTGCGTATGGGCCATGCCGCGCACATACTCGCCAACCGAGTGATTGACGGCTTCGTGCTCGAACTCCGCGCCGAGTCCGGCATAGCCACCATGCTCATCCGTGTAGATCACGGCGTCCTCCCCGGCATGGTCACGGACGAAGCCTTGCAGAGTCCGGGCGTCAGTGGAAGGAACAACTTGCGCCGCGACGCGATTTGTCGCGCGATCCTTCACACCCGCAACTGCCGTCTTCCCTACAGCGCCCCGGCCCGTCAGCTCTTTCCGCTTCGCCTTGGGCATGTTGGCCCGGCGCCCGCCCATGTAGGTTTCGTCGGCTTCGAGCGGCCCCGCGAACGCGCCCTGCCGTTCGGTCAAGGCAACCCGAAGCCGGTGCGCGAGGAACCATGCGCTGCGCTGGTTGATGTTCAAATCCCGATGGAGCTTCATGCTGGAGACCCCTTTCAGGCTCGTCGAGAGCAAGTAGGTGGCGATCATCCAGACCTGGAAGCCCAGCTTCGAGCCTTCCATCACCGTGCCCGTCTTCGCGGAAAACCGCTTCGCGCACTCCTTCTCCCGGCAACGGTAGGGCATGGTCTTGTGCTTGGCGCCAGTCTGCACATTCAGAGAGCCGCAGTGCGGGCAGTGGATACCCTCGGGCCAGCGGCGGGCGATGAACCACGCCTCGGCCGCCTCATCGGTCGGCCAACGCTTGAACAGTTCTACGAGGCTGATGCCCTGGCGGTCGCTCTTGCCCCGCCGATTTGTGCTTCACCATATCCATATCCTCCTGGAATACAAACATAATACATGAGAGTGCCGACTAATGTCAACCCCCATTTCGGCACTCTCCTACATAATCCCCAAAATTTGGATCCAACCTAGTGTCCTGAACCAGAGGTTTTCCGTATTATTGAATTCTGTTTGAATCAAATACGGAGGATATTGCCATGGCCCGGATTGCGGCGCCTGTGACGTTGAACAAGGAACAAGGGGAGGCGTTGGTGGCCTTGGTAGCGCGTCGCACGACGGCACAAGGTCTGGCCAAGCGGGCCGGGATTGTGCTGGCCTGCGCGGAAGGTCTTGAAAACAAACAGATAGCGCAGCGTTTGGGGGCCCATCAAGAGACGGTGGCGAGGGGGCGGAAGCGCTTCATCGCACATGGGAGCGACGGGCTTTATGACGCGCCGCGCCGCGCCCCGGACGATCACCGATGCGCAGGTCGAGGCGGTGATCGTGCGGACGCTTGAAAGCATGCCGCGTAACACGGCCCATTGAAGCTCCAGGATGATGGCCGGGGAGAGCCGCCTCTCGACGTCCAGCGTGCAACGGATTTGGCGTGCCTTTGGCCTGCAACCCCATCGCACGGAGACCTTCAAGCTCTCAACCGATCCCCGGTTTATCGACAAGGTTCGCGATGTGGTTGGGCTTTACCTGAACCCGCCGGAGCGGGCCTTGGTGCTCTGCGTCGATGAAAAGAGCCAAATTCAGGCGCTTGACCGGCCGCAACCGGTCCTGCCCATGCGGCCGGGTCAGATCGAACGCCGCAGCCACGATTACAAACGCCACGGCACCACCTCCCTGTTCGCCGCCCTCAACACGGCAACCGGCGAGGTCATCGGCAAATGCGACAAGCGCCACCGGGCCTCGGAGTTCAAGAAGTTCCTTATGGAGATCGAACGCCGGGTTCCCGACGATCTGGAGATCCACCTCGTCATGGACAACTACGCCACCCACAAAACGCCGGCGATCCGTGCCTGGTTGGCCAGACGGCCCCTCTGGCATGTGCATTTCACACCCACCTCCGCATCCTGGTTGAACATGGTCGAGCGCTTCCTTGCCGAAATCACCGAACGCCAGATCAAGCGTGGCGTTCACCGCAGCGAGCGCGAACTCACAAAAGCCATCCCGGATTACATCGAAATTCGCAATGAAGATCCAAAACCCTTCAAATGGGTCCGAACCGCAGACGATATCCTTGATGCGGTCAAACGCTTCTGTCTAAAAACCACACCCGAAAATAATGCGGCGAACTGCTGACTCAGGACAATAGCCGCACAATGTCAAGAGCGAGTCGGACATCGATTCCTTTTTCCTGTGGAGTCGTTATAATTTGGCTCAGTTTACAAAACGTATGCGTTCAAGGTATGTTCTTTTTGCGTTCAAGGAGATAGCGAATGCCAATGGATAATGAATACTTTCAGGACTGGCTTGCGGTGATAGATAATCTCGGCGATGCGCAGCGCGCTGAGGCTGAAGCGGTGCTTTTGGGGCGGTGCGAAGCGGTTTCCTCGCTTGCCGCAGTCGAACTTGCGGTGGACGATGACAGGTGCTGCCCGCATTGCAGCACACCCGGTGCAGTATCACGGGGCAAGGCACGTGGCCTGCGCCGCTATCAGTGCAAGAACTGTCGGCGCACATTCAACGCGGCCACCGGCACCCGCTTGTCCGGACTTCCCTACAAAAGATCGCTGGCTGACCTTTGGCGGATGCCTGGCTGCGGGAGAAACGGTTCGGGCGTCAGCGGCGCGCTGCAACCTTGCCGTCAACACGGCCTTTCGCTGGCGACACCGGTTTTTGCCGGCCACAAGGCAGGCCCCGCAAAAACTCAAAGGGATAGTCGAGGTCGATGAAACCTGTGTTCTGGAGAGCCATAAGGGACAGCGCAAATTGGGACGCAAGCCCCGCAAACGGGCGGCAAGGCCAGCAAGCGCGGCCTGTCATGCGAACAGGTGCCGGTTCCGGTGGCCGCCGACCGTAGCGGCACGACATTCAGCACGGTTCTGCCCACAGTGACTGCCGACACGCTGAAACAGGCGGTCAGCCCGGTCGTCGACAGGGACATCGTGCTTGTGTCCGACGGGTGTCAAAGCTATCGGCCATGCGCGGCGGCAATGGGTGTTCGCCATGAAGCCCTCAATCTGTCCGCCGGCGAACGGGTCCGTGGTGCCCTTCATATTCAGACTGTCAACAGCCGCCACAGCCAACTGAAAGATTTCCTGCGCCGCTACCGTGGCATCGCAACAAAATATCTCGGCAACTACCTGCAATGGTTCCATCTCATCAAACTGGCACCACAGCCTTCGTCGCGCGCCTGTCTTGCCGCCGCAATCGCAAACCGTGCATACGGTTCGTAAACTGAGCCTATAATTTTCTCTGATCCATCAGCTTCCAGAATAAGTTTTTCTCGGTAACGTAACTCTGCGAGTCGTCGCAAAAACGCCAGCACGTTTGAGCGCAATGACTCGCTTGCTCCAGTAAGACGCCCACATAGGGTCATGTTGATGATCCGGGACGCCCGTGTAGAATCGTACTAGACTTGGGGTCCATCCATGGGAGTCGCACACGGCTTGGTGCCAGTTTTAATGGATCATAGTTCGGATGATGGTGGCCAAAAGCATCTTTTGCGTGTTGAAAAAGATTTTGACCGTCTATGAAACCCATTGCGTACGTTGGTTTCGGCGCGTCATTCATCGCGCATTCTGCCTCCCAAAAAATACCCCGCCGGGGACCTTTCGGCCAAGTCCGGCGGGGAGCTATTAAGGGCTATTATATGCATAAGGGTTATAACTTGGTCAAGGCCGGTGTGTGCGTCAACGAGCGCAGTGCACTTTTTGTAAGGAACGCTCCATATCGTGCAGCGAGTCCGACACGCACACATCATTTTCTAGATTGACAAGTCGGGTTGATGCGCAAATATTCCTGAATTCGGTCATTAACATGTGACGATTTTTCGTATGCCAAGATTTGTATATGGTATTTTAGTCAGTGGTCAACCAAGCCAAATTTCAAACTGAGATACTACCAAACATCGCCTGCTTCATGGGCTGGGTGTCAATTTAAATATATAATCCCTAAATGGGGGCGTGGTCGGGCGACGCTTGCCGGTGCGGAGTATGCGGATTGGTGGAAGATTTGGGAGGACCAGGGCTGGACCAGCCTCGGCAGGGTCAAAACTTCGACTGGATGCATGTGCAAGCGGCAAAATTGAGCAGCTAGCCCTTTCGCGATCACGTGCCGCCTCCTAATATGCGGCGGTGCGTGAGAGAGGGTAGAATGCAAACCGAGAAACCTCTGATCGACTACATCCGCACGATCCCGGATTTTCCAGTGCCCGGCGTGCAGTTCCGCGACGTGACCACGTTGTTCGCCGCGCCGGAAGCTTTCCGCCGCTCGGTGGACGAGTTGACCGCGCCTTACCGCAATGACGGCATCGACGTGGTGGTGGCGATGGACGCACGCGGGTTCATCCTCGGCGGGGCGATTGCCTATAACCTGTGCCTGCCCTTTGTGCCGATCCGCAAAAAGGACAAGCTGCCTGGGCGCACCATCGTCGAGGCTTACAGCCTGGAATATGGCGAGGCCGTGGTCGAGATGCATGACGACGCCTTCCACGCTGGCGCGCGGGTGCTGCTGATTGATGATCTATTGGCCACCGGCGGCACTGCCGTGGCCGGGGTAAAACTGATCGAGCGGCTGGGCGGGCATATCGTCGCCGCCTCCTTCGTGGTGAACCTGCCGGAGTTGGGTGGCGAGAAGCGGCTGGTTGAGATGGGGATCGAGGTCCACACGCTGTGTGCCTTCGAGGGGGATTAAGAGGGAAAGAATGGGATGAATGCTGCTGACGTCATCGCCCGGCGGCTTTACACAGCCGGTTGCCGATTTGCTTTCGGTATCCCCGGCGGCGAGGTGCTGACCCTGATCGACGCGCTGGAGCGGGCCGGGATCCGCTTCGTGCTGACCAAGCACGAGAACGCGGCAGGCTTCATGGCCGAGGGCGGCTGGCACGCGACCGGTGCGCCGGGGATCCTGGTGGCGACGGTTGGGCCGGGCGTGGCCAACGCCTTCAACGTGGTCGCCAATGCCGAGCAGGACCGGGTGCCGCTGATCGTGCTGTCGGGCGCCGTAGATGCGGCGGAGGCAATGCGCTACAATCATCAGGTTTTCGATCATTCGGCGGTTTTCGCCCAGGTCTGCAAGGCGTCGTTCATAGCCGCCGACGGCGCTATCGATGCGATGATCGATAAAGCGCTGGCGATTGCCACCTCGGGCCGCCCCGGTCCGGTGCACATCGACCTGCCGATCCGAGTGGCTGACACCGAGCAGCCCGAGCCGCGCGCTGTCATGCGCCAGCCGACCCCGCTATCGGCGCCTGCGCCAGGGCCGGAACTGGAGCGCGTCCGCGCCATGTTCGCCGCAGCCAAGCGCCCGGTGATAATGGCCGGGCTCGACCCCCTGAACGAACCCGGCGGGGCAAAGGCGGTTCGCGCCTTCGCCGAAAGACATTCGATCCCCGTGGTTACCAGCTACAAGGGCAAGGGTATCCTGCCCGAGGATCATCCGCTGTCGCTGGGTGGGCACGGGCTGTCGCCGAAATCCGACAAGATCGTGCTGCCGGTCTTCGCCGAGGCCGATCTGGTGATCGCCGCCGGGTACGATCCGATCGAGATGCGCACCGGTTGGCAGGATCCGTGGGACCCGGCCAAGACCATCGAATTCGCCCATGCGCCAAACGATCACGACATGCATTACGCCGGGCTGTCGTGGGTTTGCTCGGTCGCCGGCGGGCTGGCGGCGCTGGAGCAGGGGGCGGAGGCGAAAACCGGCTGGCAGGGCGGCACGCCCGCACGCATCCGGGCGGAGCTGTCGGACGCCTTCGCGGCCGGGAGTGATTGGGGGCCGGGCCAGGCGATTGCCGAGATACTGGCCGCCGCCCCGGCGGAGACGACCATCACCATCGACAGCGGAGCCCACCGTATTCTGCTGAGCCAGCAATGGCAGGCGAAACACCCACGGGGCATTCTGCAATCCGATGGCCTCTGCACCATGGGCTGCGCCTTGCCACTGGGCATGGGCTACAAATACGCAAAGCCCGATGCGCCGGTGATCGCCTTCATGGGTGACGCCGGGCTGGAGATGACCCTGGGCGAGCTGTCGACCCTGCGCGATCTGGGGCTATCGCTGGTGGTGGTGGTGTTTGTCGATCAATCCCTGTCGCTGATCGAGATGAAGCAGCGCGGTGTGGCGATGCAGAACACTGGCGTCGACTTTCAGCACACAGATTTCGCCGCGCTGGCGCGGGTTTATGGTGGCAATGGTATCACCGTGACTGGCCCTGGCGATACCGGCCCGGCGGTTGTGGAGGCGCTCTCCGACGATCGCTTCACCCTGATCGCGGTGGAAATCCCGCGCCGTGCCTATGACGGGCTGTTCTGAAGGAGGAACTCTGATGCTGCGCCCCGAGACGACCTTCTGTGATTTTCCTTTTGCCGCCCTCAGGGAACTCGACGCCGATGTGGCGGTTCTGGGAGCACCGCATGGCACCCCGTACCAGCCCGGCATCGCCAGCCACGCGGCGGGCGCACCGGCGGCATTGCGCGCGGCGCTGGAGTGGAGCGACTCGCGGCGCGATCATATCGACATGGACCAGGGCGCGCCGCTGATGGATGGGATCGACGCGGTCGATATCGGCGACGTGGCGGTTGGCGCGGCGGGTGATGGTGCCGCCAATCGCGCGGCGATCCGCGATGCAGTGGCGGCTGTGCGCGCGGCAGGGACGGCAGCGATTCTTCTGGGTGGGGATGATTCGGTGCCGATCCCGTTCTTCGAGGGCTTCAAGGGCGAGGAGATCTGGATCGTCCAGATCGACGCTCACATCGACTGGCGTGACCAGGTCGAGGGCGTGACCCATGGGTTTTCCTCGACCATGCGCCGGGCCTCGGAGATGGCGCAGGTCAAGGGCATCGTGCAAATCGGCGCGCGCGGAGTCGGGTCGGCCCGGGCCGGCGAGTTGGCGGATGCACGGGAATGGGGGGCGCATCTCTTCCCGATGCGCCAGGTCGTTGCCGAAGGGTTGGGGCCAGCGCTGGCGGCGGTGCCTGAGGGCGCGTGCGTGGTGCTGAACATCGACGCGGACGGGCTGGATCCGGCGCTGTGTCCAGGCGTTCTGTCCCCGACCTTCGGGGGGATTGGTTATCAGCAGATGCTGGACCTGTTCGAGGGGCTGGCGGCGCGCGGGCAATGAAGAAGCAAATATTGGGTAGAGACGACCCGTCATGCGCCCTCACCCGATTAGTATCACCCTGAAATCATTGACATTCGTCAGTGTCGGACCGGTGATCACCTGATCGCCCAGCACCTCGAAGAAGCCGTGGCCGTTGTTGTTGGCGAGTTCGGCAACCGGGCTCAGCCCCGCCGCGCGGGCACGGGTCAGGGTGTCGGGGGTGCAGAATGCTCCGGCGATGTCCTCGATCCCATCGACCCCATCGGTGTCGCAGGCGAGGGCGTGGACCGGCAGGCCATCCAGCGCGATGGCCAGCGACAGGAGGAACTCAACATTCCGCCCGCCGCGTCCGGTTCCGCGCAGGGTTACGGTGGTCTCGCCGCCCGACAGGATGGCGCAAGGGCGCGGCAGAGGCTGGCCGTGGGTCAAAATCTGCCGGGCGATCCCGGCATGAACGATACCAACCTCGCGTGCCTCGCCCTCCAGGCTGTTGCCGAGGATCAGGGGCACGTAACCGGCGGCGCGCGCAACCTCGGCCGCCGCCACCAGCGACAACTGCGGGGCGGCGATGATGTGGTTCTCTACCGACGTCAGGCGCGGGTCATCAGGCGCCGGGCATCCCGCGCCGCTGGAAAGGTGAAAATCGATGCTGGGTTTGGTCGTGATCTGGTAGTGCTTCAGGAGTGCTTTGGCAGTGTCGGGCGTCGAGCTCTCGCCCACCGTCGGACCCGAGGCGATGACGCCGGGCTCGTCGCCGGGCACATCCGAGATCAGCAGCCCGACCACCTGCGCCGGAAAGGCAGCCGCTGCCAGCCGTCCGCCCTTGATCGCCGAGAGGTGCTTGCGGACCACGTTCATCTGGCCGATTGCCGCGCCCGAGGCCAGCAGGGCCAGATTGATCGCCTGCTTCTCGGCCAAGGTGATCTCGCCCGCGGGCAGGGTCATCAGCGCCGAGCCGCCACCGGAGATCAACGCGATGACCAGGTCATCGGCGGTCAACCCGCGCATCATTTCCAACACCCGTGCCGCCGCCGCCGCCCCGGCGGCGTCGGGCACCGGATGGGCGGCCTCGACGATCTCGATATGCCTGCACGGGCAGGCATGGCCGTAGCGGGTGATGACGAGACCGGAAAGCAGAGCTGAACTAGATTCGGGCCAAGCCGCCTCCAACGCTTCGGCCATGCGCGCGGAAGCCTTGCCCGCCCCGACGACGATGGTCCGGCCTTTCGGGGGCGCGGGCAGGAACCGGTGCAGCATGGCCATCGGGTCCGCCGCCGCGACGGCTGCGTCGAACATGGCGCGCAGGAGGGGAATCGGGTCGCTCATGCGCCTTAATCAGCATGTTCCTCATCGGGTGTCCACGACTGTTCACCACGCGGATGCACCTGGGGCCGGGGTGAGTGGCCCTCACGCCAGGCGATGAAGATGCCCGAACCGCAAATGAGAACCATGCCGAGCACGGTCAGCGGCTCGGGCCAATGGCCCCAGATCGCGATATCGTAGATCGGCATGATTGCCAGATAGATATACTCGAACGGCGCGATCCGGCTGGCGTCGTCCATTTGGTAGGCGCGCACGCTACAGAGAACGCCGATCAAGTGGGTCGCCGCCGTGAACAGGAGCAGCCCGCCCGCCAGCGCCCCCAGGTCCATCCAACCCGTGGTCAGGAACGGCCATTCGGCGCGGGTCTCCGGCGCGGCTGGAACCAGTTCCAGTGCCACCATGCCCAAAAGCCCGATGCCGACATAGAGCAGGTTGTGAATCATCGAGAGGGCGAAATTCGGCTCGTCCCGGCAGCGCCAGCGGGTGATGATGATCCCGATGGCATAGCAAAATGCGGCCAGAACCGGCAGCAGCGCAATCGGCTGCCACCCGTCCAGACCAGGGCGAATGATGAACAGCACGCCTGCGAATCCTGCAATGATCGCGACCAGGCGGCGGCGCCCGATCCGCTCACCCAGCAACAGCGCCGCCAGCACGGTGATGATCAACGGGCCGGTGAAGAAGGCCGCAGCGGACATCGACAGCGACAACAGCGGCAGCGAGGCGTAGAAACACAGGCAGGCGCCGCACATGAAGGAGGCGCGGATCAGCGACCAGAACCAGGACAGGGGCGCCAGCGCCGGCAGCCGCCCCATCACCGCGACCACCATCACCAGGAGCCACAGCGTCAGCAGCGAGCGAATGAACTGAAGTTGCCATAGCGAAACCTGCTCGGCGACAATCTTGACCACGACGTCCTGGGTTGAAAACGCGATCATTGCGAACAGGACCAGCCATATGGGACCTATGCCGGTACGAACCGTATCGGTACTCGCGACGGGGAACCGCACATCAGTCATAGCTGGCAACCGGGTCGCCGAGAACGGTGAGGTCGGGCTCGACCCCAAGGCCGGGCAGGTCCGGGGCAAGCAAACCGCCGTCGAGCGCCGGCGGCTCGAACCGCGCCGTGGTCACCGAGACCATGTCGCGGCAATCGAGGATCGAGCGCAGCCAGCGCGGCGGCACCGTTTGCCCCATATGGCAGATCGCCGCGAAGGCGATGTCGGAGCCGGCGGTCTCCTGCACACTCATCACCAGCCCGGCGGCGATGGCGATGTCGCGCTGGCGGCGGCAGCGGGTCAGGCCGCCCTGTTTAGAGATTTTCAACCCGATTCCGTCGGCCCCGTCCTGCCCGATGATCGATGCCAGCGCCGCCTCGCTGTCGAACAGTTCGTCCCAGAAGATCGGCACCGTCGAGCGCCGGCGCAGTGACAGGGTCTCGCGCCAGGTCGCGCAAGGGGCTTCCAGAACGATGTCGAGGCGTGGCGGCAGAAGGTTGAGGAAGCGCAGCGCGCTCTCCACCGTCATCCCGCCATTGACGTCGGCCAAGAACCACTCGCCGGGCTGGCGGTCGGCGAGGCAGGCGGCGACCCGCTCGGCGTCGAGTGCCGGGCCGCCCTCGTCCTCCGCCGCGCCGATCTTGATCGAATGGCTACGGTAGCCGCGCCGACGGTGATCGGCGACGCGGGCGCGCATCTCCTGGGGGTCGCCCGTATAAATCGAGGAAATCCGTGGCATCGGCACACCGGTGCGCCCACCCAGCAGATCGCAGACCGCCATGCCGGTCGCCTTGCCCAGGATGTCCCAGCAAGCAACGTCGATGGCCGTTTTGGCGTGGTTGTGGCCGACCAGCGCCGCGTCCATGGCATCGTTCAGCCGGTCGAGGTGTCGCGGGTCGCGCCCGATCAGCACCGGGGCGATCTCGTCAATTCCGGTGCGGGCACCGCGGCCGTGAGCAGCGATGTAGGTGGCGCCGAAGGGGGTCGACTCGCCCCAACCCTCGAGGCCGCTATCGGTGGTGACCCGGACAATGGTGGAGTCGAACGAAGTGAAGACCCGGCCGCCGGACAACAGATATGAGCCGCCCGAATAAGGCAGATCGGCTTGGAACACCTCGATTCGCGCGATGCGCATCCGTCCAATCCTCGTCTGACCAGAAATCGACCTGACCGGCGCGGCAATACTGCGACGAGCCATCCTTTCAGGCTTGCACCCCGCGGCCCGGCCCGTCAATTCTGTCAGCGGCAAGGAATGTCGCCGATGAAACAAATGCAGGGGAGACCAGACGATATGGACGAGGAACGCTTCGAAAAGGGGCTGGCGCAGCGCAGATCGACGCTGGGTGCGGAGTATGTGGATAAGAACCTGGCAGCGGCGGACGACTTCAACCGGCCGTTCCAGGAAATGATGACCGAATGGTGCTGGGGGTTTGGCTGGGGCGATGATGTGATTGCGCCGAAGACCCGCTCGATGATGAACCTGACCATGATTGCCGCACTGGGCCGGATGCATGAATGGGAGATACATTTCAACGGCGCCATCACCAACGGCGTCAGCAAGGAGGAGTTGCGCGCCGTTATCCATGTGATCGCCATCTATGCCGGTGTGCCCGCCGGGGTCGAGTGTTTTCGCATCGCCAAGAAGGTGTTCGCCGAGCGCGGCATGGCGTGACCAAACGCTTGGTCTTTGCACGGTCGGTTAGGCTTACCAGTCTTGGCAGCCCGTTGAAAAAGGCGCCGTTGACCGGGTTTCACCCCACTTGACCGGGTTTCACCCCACGACGAAACATGACGCGGCGTCGGCGGTTTCGCCATCCTCCGAGACGATGAGGACGATCCGAGCGACCAGAACGGCTCCAGCGGGCGCAACAAGCACGAAAATACCGCCAGATCCGCCCGCCACGGCCTGGCGCGCGGTGCCGGTGCCAATGAGTTGGCGCATCAGCAACGAGAGGTTGTGGCCGGCGACGTGAAGCAGGTATCGCTTGTGCGCGTTCTCGCGCCGGCGCAGCCAGGTCCGGCGCATGCCGCCGCGATCGAGGCTGTGGGCAAAGCAGCGCTCGACGATCCCGGCGCGCAGCTTGAAGGCCTCGCGGGCGAGCCCGGACTTGAGCCGCACGCGGTTGTTGGTGACCGCCCGGCGCGCCGCCTGGTCACCGCGCCAGCGTGAAAAGCCCTTCTGCCTGGGCTCGGCGATCCGGGTCTTCCAGGGACTGTCGTCCAGGGCCTTCAAGACCGCCCGTGAGTGATCGCCCTTGTCGGCGACGCATTCGGCCGGGCCCTCTGGCGTCGGTGCCGCAGCCACCGCATCGAGGTTTGCCTCGGCCGCCGCCAGGGTCCTGGAAAGCGTCGTGGTGTCGCCCTCATCGGCTGGGTGCAACTCGGCCGCCACCACCGCGCCGGTGTCCGGATCCACCGCGTGCCCGGGCTTGTCGGCCAGATGGGTCGCGGCATCCTTCATCCTGGCGACCCTGGCCTCGGGGTCGCTCCTGCAAACCCGATCCTGGTTCCCCTGATTCTGGATCAAAAAAGTTGAAGTTCCCCGTTGGCTTTGAATCTAAAGGGATTCATGATGGTTTTTGCGATTAACTCCATCACCAACGGGGTGAAAATAACATGGCACAGGGCGTTCTTCCTTTCGAGTACGAAAGCGAACCGGGCAGCAGCGATCTGACGGGTTTTGCCGGGATTGGTGTTTACCTTGATTTGATTGAGGCATCGGGACTGGCGGCTGCGGTGCGGCGCGAGGTGCGGGTGGCGGGGCGGCAGGGCTGGCTGGATGTGCAGATGATCATCGCGGTGATCGCACTCAATCTGTGCGGGGGTGATCGGATCGAGGATCTGGAACGCCTGGAAGCGGACGCCGGCTTTGCCGCGACCATGGATGCGGTTGAGCGGCGGCTGTTGGTGCGCCGGGAACGTCGGCAACTGAAGAGCCGGTTCCGGCGCGGCCGCGGGCGCAGCGTGCCTTCGCCGTCGGCTCTGTCGGGCTGGTTGGAACGCTTCCACGACGCAGGCCAGGAAGAGCTGCGGGAGGTCGGGCGTGCCTTCATCCCGCGCCCGTCGGCGGGTCTGCCTGGTCTGCGGCGTGTCAATCAGGCGCTGGTGTCATTTCTGCAGCACCATCGCAGGCAGGGCGCGGCGACGCTGGACATGGACGCGACGCTGGTGCAGAGCCACAAGCGCCAGGCGGAATACTGCTACAGGAAGTTCAAGGCCTGTCAGCCGTTGAACACCTGGTGGGCGGAACAGCAGGTGATCGTGCATTCCGGGTTCCGCGACGGCAATGTGCTGGCCGGCTATCAGCAGTTGCAGGTGTTGCAGGCCTCGCTGGCGGCGCTGCCTGGGGGCGTGGACAAGGTCTATCTGCGCTCGGACACGGCGGGTTATCAGAAGGATCTACTGCTCTATTGTGGCGAGGGCCGGGACAAGGTTTTCGGGGTGATCGAGTTCGCCGTCGGCGCCAACGTGACGGCGGAATTCCGGCGTGCTGCCCTGGCCGTGCCGGAGGCTGAGTGTCGGCCGCTGGATCGTGTTTTCGACGGGCAACGCCACGAGACCGGCCAGGAGTGGGCGGAGGTCTGCCATGTACCGAGTTGGGCGGGCGAGAGCAAGACGCGGGCGGATTACCGCTTCCTGGCGATCCGGGAGCCGCTGGAACAGTTGGAGCTTGGCGATGGGGATCAGTTGCCGTTCCCGACCGCGGAGTTTGCCTCGAAGGGGCGCAGCAAGCTGTTCGCCCTGGTCACCAACCGTGATCTGCCGGGCGATGAGGTGATCTGGTGGTCCCGGGAGCGCTGTGGCAAGAGCGAGGAAGTCCACGCGGTGATGAAGCACGACCTGGCTGGCGGCACCCTGCCCTCGGGTCTGTTCGGAGCCAATGCGGCCTGGTGGGCGATCATGGTGCTGGCGCATAATCTGAACGCGGTGATGAAGCAACCGGTTCCGGGACCGGCCTGGGTGGCACGGCGGATGAAGGCCTTGCGCCTGGCTCTGATCGGCCTGCCTGGCCGGGTGATCCGTCATGCGCGGCGGCTGATCATCCGTTTGGCGAGCGAAGCGGGGCTCGATCTGGTGCTGAGCGCCAGGCGGAAGATCCTGGCCCTGGCGCGCGGCCCGACCTGACGGCTCCGGCCTGCCACGATATCCTTGCTGAAGTGCGATGCCGGCTCCCGGCCAGGGCTCCGCTTGGCCAACGGACAGGCGCGGGGCGAAAACCCCACAACGGCACCCATCGCCGCCCCTGCCGAGGCGCGTCAGGGACTTGGTTCGGGAATCCTGGGAGCATTGAGTATTGTCTTGCAGTCGGTGGCTCATACTGTGTAAACGTTGCGCAAACGCGAAAAAGGCCGTTATTTCGGAGTGGTTAGAAGGAAAAGGGTGTGGCTGAGCTGCCAACTATCGATGTGCCCAGGTCGCCGACCCGCCATACTCAGAACGCAGTGTCGCCGTTTCGGTACCCCGGGGGCAAGGCTTTCTTGAGCGAATACCTGCGTGTTCAGCTTGAAAAAATGCACACTGAAAAGCCAATCAGTTTCGTCGAACCGTTTTGCGGCGGTGCCGGGGCAGCGCTGAACCTGCTGGCAGACGGGTGGGTGGACTGTCTGCATCTGAATGATGCCGACATCCGTATTCACTCGGCTTGGAAAGCGATGCTTTTTGAAAGTCAGCGATTCATTGACGCCATAGAGGTCACCCCCATCACAATGGCTGAGTGGTATAAACAGCAAGAAATAGTTTCTTCTGCAAGGTCGTGCGATTACTCGTTCGAGCTGGGATTTGCTGCCTTTTTCATGAACAGAGCCACGCGATCCGGAATTATTGAAAAAGCCGGCCCCATTGGCGGGTATAATCAAACTGGAAAGTGGAAGATTGATGCACGGTTCAATCGGGAAAAGCTAGCCAGCCAGATCGAGTGGCTCGCGAAAAATCGTGAACGGATTTTCCTGTCAAATCTGGATGCACTCAGCTTTATCACTAAAACCAGCAAATCCGTTGAACTGTCTTCCACTCTGTTCTTTATCGACCCCCCATATGTTCAAGCCGGGGGACGATTGTATTTCAATGGCATGACCGAGGCGAAACACGTCGCCCTGTCCGACATCCTGGTTTCAGGGAACATACCTCATTGGGTGCTGACCTATGATGATGCCCCCTTGATCCGAGAACTGTATCGTGGATCGATCATGGCGAAAATTTCAGTGAACTACAGCCTGCAGAGTAAGCGCAAAGAGAGCGAGCTTCTTGTGTTGCCGGGTTAGGCAGCCGTGTCGAGGGCGCATTTCCGAAAGTCAGCAATCCACTTCGTGACTTCGGGGAGATTATCCACCTCGTCCATCTCTTGCCCCGCCTTCGATAGCGCAAATCCCTCTCTTGCAAATAGAGGAACACGCGTTCGGTCAAGCAATGCTCCATGCTTCATGTGCTGATTGTGCCATAAAACGGTATCTGTATCGCGAAATGGTATCAATGTTGCAAATGCTGTATTTCCCCGCGGACCGGAGGCAAGGTAATGAGCCTCAAATGACCTCACAGAGGTGGAGACTGGTTTTCCCTTCCAGTTATGACCAGTGGCAACTTGGCCGTAGTAAAAAGTTGTTGGGGGCTCTCTGTCCTCAACGCTCCACGAAATTACGTCAATTCCACCATCTTTTTCGTGCTTTGGAGTGTCCGGGCTGACCTCATCGCGCACAACAAAACCGGCACCCCGAGCTTGTGCTCGTTTCAATGTTTCAATTATCCCTTCGTTGTTTGGTCGCGGCCAGCTAATACTGGCTGCGCTTCCTCGAGTCAGGCCCGCCATAGCAACTGTCGAGATAATTTGGAAAACCCGATTTCTTAGGCGGGTGACAAGAGCATTCTCTATTTCAAAATCGAGTAACGAATTTCTGGAAAGATGGCTTGTCAACAAACACACGAAATAAACACTGTGTTCGTCCGCATCCCAACCAGCCTTTAACGTCAATTCTTCAGCATCATCCGACAGTTCGTAAGAGTAACCGCCATTGCATGCCTTTTCACGCTCGTTGATTTCGTTTTCGATCCGGTCGATAAAATTATCGAGTTGACGATCCTTTTCGCCAATATCGTCTTCAGGTTCTTCCTCCTGCTCCGCCAAGGACCTCTGGAGCACGTCCAGCCTGGCGATTCCAAATTCATTGAAGAAGGCGATCAACTCCAACCAGTCAACCAGAATGGTTGTCGGTGCATGGAGCGGCGGTGTAACTACGGGTTCGCCAGCCATCTATTTCTTGCTGTCTTGATTGTTTTCCGGCACAGACATGGCCATGTCGACTGCTGATCGTATCAAAGAGGCCCTTATTTGAGCTGATTTGGCCACTTCCTGCAACTCTGGCTGTGTCTCGGCGTCAAATCCGTCCAACGTCTCCAACGCCTTCTGAAGTTCTGCATTCGCGTTAAATAGATGCTTTGAAAATCGCACATCCTTGGGCGTCGCTGTAATGATAGAAGCGCCGAGATCGGCTCTTTCTTCAAGTTCCCGGGTCGCTGTCGGTGAAGAAAGAACATCGCGCAGAGTACCCAAATCTGGATTTTGGCTCCTTACTACTGGCTGGGTATCGTCGACTTTTGACCCGTAAAGCCAAACGAGCAACTTCCGGAGTTTGGGGAAGTTGTCTTTGGGCACCGGTTCCCGAGAGGGATCAGTGGACCGCGCCGGGCGTTCCATCCCGAGGTAACTGGTGAACTCCTCGTAGCTCAGCCCCGTGTACAGGTGAGAGAAGCTGAAAGACTTCTTTTGCCGATCATCAATCGCATACACTTCCGCGTCTTCGGCCTGGCGAAGAACAAACAGGGCGGTGACCATCCTGTGAATGGTGGCATGCTTGTCACCCATCCGGTTTGCAATATCCGCAAGCGTCAACGGGTGGGCGGCGTCAGCTTGTTTGTCCAGCAGCCAATTACCGGCAAATTCGGCTTTCGCATAGGCATCCCAGGCCTGCGGCCCGTTGATGTGCTTGAACCCGATAAGCTCTCGGGCGTCGTCTTCTTTGGCAACCCGATAGACCAGAATATTTTTCAGGGTTGCGTGAACGTCCTCACCGAATTCCGGAACGGTGATCCTGGCTTCCTTGGCATAGTCACGGTTCAGCAGGCATTTGATGGTGGCCAGTCGCCGATTTCCTTCCAGAACAATAAGCCGGTCACCCCGAACAACCACAATCAAGGGTTCAATATTGATGTACCCGCTCGTCGCAATGGATTGCACGAGTTCGGACAGGTCGGCCGTACTGGCCAGTTTGGAGATGATCGCTTGATCCGTGTCTTCATCCGGTTTTTTATCCGGCGTAAAGCGTGGGTTGTGTATGTTGAAGTGAAGATGCTCCAACTCCACTTCCTTCGGGTCTCCCACCGGAGCGATTTCATCCCAATCCATTGTTCTTTTTCACATTCAAATTGGCGGGCCTCATTCCCATAAAGCCTTGTTAAATAGCTTTAGCAGCCTGTTGCCCCGTCGTCCATGGGCTTCAGCCGCGACACCGTCAGAGTGGTGCTGATGACCACGCCCATGCGGTGACCCAGGCCGGTGTTCGTGCCTCAATCAATGTCCAGCTCCGGCAGGCCATCCACAATATCCAATGTCCGCATGCTGACCGTGATCACCCGTTGGAACAGTTCCAGCGGGTAGGCGGGGTCGCCGACGGTCTCGATAGCATAGCGGTTGGCGTCGTTGACGATGCCGCTGTCCTTGTCGGTCTTGACGACCTGGCGCTCCATCACCCAATCCAGTGCGGATTTGCCGTTCACGACGTATTCATAGGCGCGCAGGGGGATTTCGGTCATGGTGATGTGGGGGTTGTAGTGGACGGTGGTTTTGTCCTTGTCTCTTCCCCCGCCGCTGAACTTCATTTTCTCAACACGGTAGAAGCGTTCCGGGTCCGGGATATTGGCAAGGCGCAGGTCGCCTTCTTTGATGACCACGGGATAGGGCTCGACGCTTTCATAGTTCACATGTAAATCGCCAAGGGCGAGACCCGCCCTGGAGAACGCCCGGAAATCCACCGCTGATTTTACGGCGGGGATGCGGGGCAATTCCTTGGACAGGTTGTCGGCATAGCGCGCACGGTAGTCCTCGGAATGCAGCAGGCCATAGATGTAATAGAACAGGTCTTCCTTGCTGATCTCCTCGCCCGGATAGGCGGCCTGAAAATACTTCAACCCCGCGTCGGATATGCCGTCGCGGGCGGTGTAGCCGGTTTCACCGGTTTCAAACAAACCATCATCCGCGCTGGACGGTTCGTAAAGGTGGAGCGGGAAGCATTGTGCCGAGTCAATCGTGTGAAAATTTGGCAAAGCGTCCAGCAGCATTACAGAAAACCCGGCCCGCGCGCCTACACCTGAGACGGAAATGACTTTATTATGAGAGGTGATATCAGGGAATATTTTTGGCATCTGACCCACCACTTCATTGAGACGGCGACTAAAATACATCCACTGTTTGGAGAACGGCCTATACGTCGTAACTCTCATTTTTCCATCCCCAAAATCGAGGGGTTTCTTCCTCTTCAGATCGTCCTTAAGCGCCCTTGTCCAGTTTATTTTTTTCGGATCAGTTTCGATGAAATCATCCACCTTGTCATTGCCATCACTATGAACATATCGTTCAAGTTCGCTCTGATAAACTGAAACCATTTTTGATATATTTTCAGACACTTCCCCTTCGGAATAGTTTACGCACCAGGCATCCCGATTGGTTTTGACACCGTGAGAGTAGTTTTCAAACAACTTCAGGGCGGTCTTGTCCTTCTTCTCGCCAATGCGGATGAAGGCATCGAAGGATGCATCGCGTTGATTGAGCCAATCCCCATGCTCGTCAGGTTCGATGACAATCCAATCGTCGCGGATGCCTTTGATGCTTCCGAGATCGCGGATCATTGACAGCTTTTCTTTCTCCGAAAGGTTGTCGCCAATGTCGAAAAAACGAATCTTTCCATGTTCTGACGCATTCGGATTTTTAACAAAAAGCGTAATCGCGACGCCTGTCATGCTACCAGAACCAAAGACGTTGCCGCCTTCGCCCGCCTGGCCTTTGCTGAGCATGTTCTTTCTGATGTCGCCGCGAAGGTGAAAGACATAGAGGTCAGAAAATTCTTCAGCGAGGCATTTCCGCATGCCGTCTGCAAAGCTGCGTTCTACCCAGGCACCGCCTGAAACATAGGCCATGACACCGCCATTCTTCCCTATGCGGTCACTGCCCCATCGAATGGCTCTTATGTAACTGTCGTATAGACTTTTCTGAAGAGTTGCATTCGACCGCGCGGCATAGGTTGACCGGATTTTTTCATCAAGCTCTTGATAGGTGACGTTGCGCGCATTGTCATTCGCGCTTCGTTGCCCTGTTGAATAAGGCGGATTGCCCACTATCACTCGAAGATCCGTAGCTCTCTGCCGCTTTCGGCGCTCTGAATTGTCGGGCATGTAGTGCTGTATCAGATCGTCTTTTTCATACATCTGGAAGGTGTCGGTCAGGCAAATACCCTCGAACGGCACATAGTCGCCGCCCTGAGGCCCGTGATGATACACGGCTTCAATGTTGATCGCGGCGATGTAATAAGCCAACAGAACGATTTCGTTGGCGTGAATCTCATTGCGAAACTTGTGCTCCATTTCCTCTGGCGCGATCAGTCCGGATTGCAGAAGTCGCGTGATGAAGGTGCCAGTGCCGGTAAAGGGGTCAATGATATGGACACCTTTTGAACCGAGGGTCTTGCCAAACTCCTCTTGCAAAACCTCGTTCACCGAATGGATGATGAAATCCACAATCTCGACGGGGGTATAGACGATGCCAAGTTTTTCGGTCGTGCGGGGGAAGGCGTTGCGGAAAAACTTGTCGTAAAGCTCGACGATCAGTTTTTGCTTGGCATGGGGATCGGTGATGCCCTTGGCGCGCATCTGCACGCTCGCGTAAAACTTTTCGAGGTCTTTGGATTCTTTGTCGAGATTGGCCTCGTTCAGTTCGTCCAGGACACGCTGCATGGCGCGAGAAACGGGGTTTTCGCTGGTGAACCGGTGGCCTTCAAAAAGCACCTCGAACACTGGTCGTGTGATGATGTGCTGCGCCAGCATTTCAACGGCGTCGTCCTCGGTGATGGTATCATTCAGATCATCGCGGAGCTCTTCAAGGAAAGCGTCAAAAGCTTTGCGCGCAGGCGTGTCCGGGTCTTTCAAGACGCCCTTGAGGCGGGTGATGTGGTTTTTAGCGATCTCGGCGATGTTGGTTGCCCAGTCTTCCCAGTAATCGCGCGTTCCGCATTTCTTGACGATCTTGGCCATGATCGCGCGGGAAAATTCATCCACCGAAAAGGGCAGTTCCGGCAGCGGGTCAGAGGTGGCAACGGGGTCGCTCCCGGGCGTGCCGATGTTGGGCGTGGCGGAGATGGCTTTGACGGGCATAACATCGACAACGGCGGTAATGGCGTTCAGCTCATCTCCCTGCGCGCCTGTAATGCCGATGATTTCAATGTTGCCGCTCACGTCCTGGCCAAGCGAAGCCTTGTTGATGGTCGCGTCAAAGCGATCATCATGGGCGCGAAGGGCATTCAAAATTTGCCAGACAACGCGGTATTTGTCGTTATCGCGCAAAGCAACCTCTGGCTCTACACCTGCGGGCACACCCACGGGCAAAATCACATAACCCATCTTTTTGCCTGGTGCGGTGCGCATGACACGGCCAACCGATTGCACCACGTCGATCTGGCTTTTGCGCGGGTGCATAAACATGATCGCGTCCAGGGCCGGCACGTCCACGCCCTCGGACAAGCAACGGGCATTGGTCAGAATCCGGCAGGTGTCTTCGCCCGCATCGGCCTTCAGCCAGTTTAAAAGCACGCCCCGGCTTTTCGCGTTGAACGTGCCGTCCACATGCTCGATCTCGCACCGTAGCCTATCGTCGTCGTCTTCCTCATCTTCAACGAACGGATGAACGCCAAGAAATTCATCGACCACGACCGAGAATTCATCGCAGATCAGTTTTGAACCCTTGATGCTGTTGCAAAAAGCGATAGCACGGCGCATCGGATGCGGGTCTGCGGCCAGGTCTTCCTTCACGTCCGTCTTGGTCAGAGCCTTGTAGCATCCGACAATTTTGGTCGCATCATCGAGAACAAGTTCGCTCGCGCTGTCAGCCAGGCGCTTTTGCACGCCAGTGCTGATAAGCCCTTCGTCCATGGCCAGAACCATCACCTTGTAGTCAGTAAGAAAGTTGTTCTGCACCGCCCAGGAAAAACCGCGATAAAACAGCGTTTTCCCAAAAAGCTCTTCATCGTCCATCGAGGCGAGAACGGCATCAACCTCGTCGGCCTTGCTTTTCACGTTATCGCCAAAGATCCGCGGCGTGGCGGTCATGTAGAGCCGCTTTTTCGCATTGATCACGTCATTGGAATGAACTTTGACAAAGTTGGATTCATCCTCGCCCGCCAGGGTCGCCCCTGTCGTGCGGTGCGCTTCATCGCAGATGACGAGATCAAACCCCGCAAGTCCGTGATCTTTCTGGGCGGTCGCTATCACCTGAATGGATTGATAGGTGGCGAACACCACGGTCATTTTCTCTGGTGCGGGATGATTTGCGCCTTCGGCAAGTTTGGCGGCGTCAGTTGAAGCGGGAAAGGCGAGATCGAGAATGTCGATTTCAGCAATGTCGTTTGCGCTCAGGCGCCGCTTTCCTACCTGCGCATCTGAACACACTGCAAAGGAACGCAAGGGCGTCTCTGTATCTGCCATCCACTCGCGGACGGTTTGGGCCATAAGCGCCAGGGACGGCACTAGGAAGAGCACAAGCTTGCCCGGCCCCGCCAGGTCTTCGGCAATTTTCAGGCTGGTGAGGGTCTTGCCCGTGCCGCAGGCCATGAGCATCTTGCCGCGATCAGCTTCGGCCAGCCCTGTTCGCACATCGTGCAAAGCTTCTTCCTGAAACTCATGAAGCCGTTTCTTTTCCGCCAGAACAACCTCGCCTTTTGTGGCGAAGGTTTCCCAAAGGATCGGGCTTTCCTGAAGGTCAGTCAATCCGATGCGGATCACCGGGATGGTTTGCCCTCGGAGCATTGTTTCGGCATTCTCGCTCCACGGTTTTTCTGTGGTCTCGATGATCACACGCCGCTTGAAGGGGTCTTTGCCTGATGCCGATATAAAGCTGTCGATATCCGCTTTTTTGATGCTGTAAGAGGCGGCGTAAAACTTGCACTGGATCGCGGCGTAGCCTTCTTCGTCACGAAGTTTAGCGACAAGATCAATACCAGTATCATTTTGAGCCCAGCCATATTCTGCTGCCCAATCACCGTAGGTTTGAACGTCCTGATAAAACTCGACCTGCACGGGGTCGTTGGACAGGAAGGCAACGGCGAGCCGCTCAAAATATTTGCCCTTGTCGTGCTCAGTGCGGGCCGCTTCGCGGTATGAGCTTAATAGTGCTTGTAGAGAACTGTTCGTCATATGGTTGTTGCCTGTGGGCTTGCCACGGTTTTGTTCGGCCACTTGATAGCGAGCAACGCCATCATGTCAATGACGGCGTAGTAACCGACCACGCGAGTGCACCACTTTGGCTCGCAGGGCCACGTCGAAGCGGATGACCTGGTTAATCGAGGCGGGGACCGCCGTCGGCCTGGTCGGTCTCATCGAGGGCCTGGTAGTTTATACTACATGCAGAGTTAACCCTGTTGGGATCCGGGGGCCTTACGATTTTTGCTCCTCGATGCCGGGGATCCTCGTTGGCCTGGTCGTCGATGCCGGGTGTCATGGTGTCACTTTCCGGTCGCCCTCACCCGTGTCGCGCCGCACGATGTTGCGCAGCGCCGCGTTGGCATCCATGCTCGAGGCATCCACCCCGATCACACGGACGCGCCGGGATTCCCGCCCGGCGTTACAACCCGAAGCCCCGCCCCGGAAAGCGCAGGGCTTCCGCTTGGGGGTGGGTGACGTAAAAAGGCACAACTCGATGACGGTCGTTTTCCCCGCATCTTCAAAAGCCTCACCAAAACCGCGCTGCTGATCCTTGATGATTGGGGCCCGGATCGTTTGAACGCCAGCCAACGCCGCGACCTCATGGAAATCGTCGAAGACCGATATGATGCCGGATCTATCCTGATCACAAACCAGGTTCCCATCGACACGAGGCACGATGCGATTGGAGAACCCACCTTCGCCGACGCTATCCTGGACCGGCTCGTCCACAATGCTTACTGCTGTTGTTGGAAGCTGAGGCGGTCCACAACACGCTTCTCCCACCGGTCCTGCGACTGTTCGGGGAGCTGGGCCGAGAGAAACCGGACCAATTCGACAGATGGAACACGGATGAGATCGTTCATGGTTTGCCCTTCCCATCGACGTGCTTTTCTGTGTCATTCTTTGTTGGTCCGGCGACGTTTTGTCTGGCCCCACCTGTCCAAACCTTCTGCCATGCCTGAAACTCGGATGGCCTGATTTGATAGCGCACGAAGTTACCTTCATGCAGCCCGAGCAGTTCGTTTTCGGCTACTTCCCGGAACTGTTCCCGTTCGTCCGCCTCGACGTTTTTCCTGGCCCACCCGGCAATGCGCGCGAATGCCGATTTCTTGTCTAACTGCTCAAGTACGATCTCTCTGACGGTCTCGCGCAAAGTGGCGCGATGTTTCAGCCGGAACGGGTCGGGTTCGCCGAGAGATTGCCTCACGGCCGCATAGCGTGACGCGGAGCGCTCATACGCCCAGATGAAAACATCCTTCAGCAGATCGATCTCATTAAGTTCGTACACGCCGAGCACGGCTTCGGTGTAAGTCTTTGCCGGTACGTCGGTGAAGGAGAGCGGCGTCAGGTTAGCTTTGACAAGCGGGATGTTCGCGGCAAGCCGCGACACGCGCTTGTTCACGTCATCGAACGGTTGCAGATACGGCAACTGTACCATCATGAAGAAGGATTGCTCGAATGGGTCCCTGATGGCGGTGGCAGTCGCCAGAATCTGTTCGAAGCATTCCTTGATGAGTTGCGGCACTTCGAGCGGGTGGAACGCGGATTTCTCGATGCCTACTGCAATGCGCCTCAAGCGGCCCGTCGCCTCGGGATCGGCCAGCAGGTTGTTTGCCAGAAGTGCATGGAGGTTGAGGATCGTGTGACGGTTGAAGCCGATTTCCTCTGCGGAACCGACAAGGAATTCAATTGCGTCCTTGTGGTTCAGAATCATTTGCCCTTCGAGCCGCTCCTTGCCTTCCGCCTCTTCGCCGAAATCGATGAGGCGTTTGGTGTCGAGTAGGGAGTAGGTGTTCCCCTCAAGGCGGCTGGAATTCCACGACAGATCGATGAGCAGTCGATTCAGGATTTGCTTCGCATACGTTCCAGCAGGTTGTTCTCCTGTTGCCGGTGCGCCGACTTCCTTTAGGTGCGCCCGGTCTTTCTCGGACAGGTATGCGGTGACATTCGGCCGGTATGCATCGAGAAATTTGCGATTGTAACCAGTCGGTTTTCGCGCCTCGACGGGCTGACGGACGTATTTCCGGATTTTGGCGGCGCTCCTGGAGACCGGCAACGCGGCTTCGGTCGCCTCTTCTTCGCGGACTTCCACGGCAGCGGCTTCCCGGTCCGTGCGCGCTTCACGAATTCGGTATGTCAGCCAGCGCCTTTCGCCTTCCGTGACGAGGCGGCCTTCGTCCACGAGATGTTTCAGGCGATATTGAAGTGTACGGCGAGGGATTCCCTCGTCAAGCTCGCGTGCAATATCCCGAACGCCGATCCCCTCCGGATGATCGGTCACGACGGCCTCAATGGCCTGTAGTTGCTCTTCGGGTATTTGCGGGGGCATGTCCGTGCCTGTCTTGCGTATTTGGTCTATGCGCAATCAAACCATGTCTATGCGCAATTATCAATCCTATGCGCAACTTCATATTGCGCATAGACGGCGAAGGCTGCGCATATAGCCAATGCGCAACAATGCAGCCGAACCACTGCAAATTCAACGGCGTTCATACTTGTTTTCCTTCGCGCATGTGGTGCTTGGCCGCGTCCATTCCATCATGGGCGAGCATGAAAGCGCGATCCGGTTCTGCGACCGGGCAATCGATCTGAACCCCAGTTACGCGATGGCCCATTTCGGCCGGGGACATTTCCTGTGGATGTCGGGGCGACCGGCGGAGGCGCTGGTGTCAAATGCCGAGGCGTTGCGGCTCAGCCCGCGAGATCCGTCGATGTGGGCCTTCATGGCCAGCCGCTCAATCGCGCTGACACTGCTGGAACGTTACGACGAGGCTCTCGACCGGGCGCAGCGTGCGCTGCAACAACCGAACACCGCACTATTTGGCCATGTGGCCAAGATGGCTGCGCTGGGTCAACTCGGGCGCATCGAAGAGGCCGGCGAAGCGTTGGATCGGATGCACCGGTTCCGGCCCGGGGCGGCCATTGCTTTCATTGAGGAAGCCCCGCCAATCACCGATCGCGAATGCCGGGAGCGGCTCGAGGCCGGGCTACGCATGGCCGGGATGCCGAAGTGAGCATCCGTGCAGCGTCTTGCGTTCGACCAGACTCACGCCCCATTAACCATACACTGCCTCCAAATCGGTTTCTGTTATAAATCAATGGGATAAGCAGGCGTGCACATTGCACGCCTGACAAGAGCCGCGCATCGCAGGCCCGACGGGCCAGGCTCACGTCTTTGTCGCCACCGCCGGCGGGGTCCGCATCCGTCTGGACGCCACCGCCTCGCGGTGCGAGATATAGCTGACCGCCGCCACCACGATGCCGCCGCCGAGGAAGACAAAGGGGTCGAGCGCTTCGCCGAAGACCATGATGCCCAGAGCCGCCGCCCAGACCAGTTGGAGGAACCCCACCGGCTGGGTCACGGTCAGGGGAGCCGCCGCGAAGGCGCGGGTCAGGGTGTAGTGACCGGTGGTGGCGAAGGCTGCGGTCAGACCCAGCCACGCCACCTCCTCCAGCGTCGGGTCGCGCCATTGCAGGATCGCGCCGGGCAGCAGCGTCAGGGTGCAGAACAGCGACAGCATGGCGACGATCAGCCCGGCGCTGAACTCGCGCGTCAGGCCCTTGGCCAGCAGGAAGGAACAGGCAAACAGCGGCGCCGCCGTGAGCTGCGCCAGCTGCCCCGACGAGATTTCCTGGAACCCCGGGCGCAGGATGATCATCGCGCCGACGAACCCGATGACCACCGCCATGATGCGGCGCAGGTGCAACCGCTCGCCAAAGAAGAACGCAGCACCAAGGGTGACGAAGATCGGCGCGGTGTAACCCAATGCCGTGACCTCTGCGATCGGAATTCGCGCCATGGCGTAGAACCACAGCATCACCGCGGCGCCATGCACCACGCCGCGCGCGACGAAGACCTTCATGAGCCCTGCCCCAGGCCATTGCCACAGCAGCGGTCGGAACGCAGGCAGCACCAGCGCCAGCCCGATGGCGTAGCGAATGAAGGCCGCTTCGACCGCCGGGATGTCGGAGCCGAGATGGCGCACGATCCCGGTCACGCAGACGAACAGCACCGTGGTCAACAGCATCCAACCGATACCGACAAGGGTGCGGTCGGGTGAGGCGGCGGCGGTGGTCATATTTGTTCAAATCCTTGCACGTCGAGCGTAGCCTAGAGCATGATCCATAATCTCCGATTCGCGGATCATGCTCTAACTTGTTGTTTGCCGCGATTTCCGAGTCGCAAAGTGAATTCACTTTGCTTGAAATCGCTCTGGCGTGGCAAATCCCTATCCTGCCCCCTCCCTTTCTGGAGAGGGAACGCCAACCCGAATCCAGCACTTGTCTCTCCGTCAGATAGAGCAGGGACGGCGTCGCGCCAGGCTCAAAAATCCAGGTTCTCGACCGAAAGGGCGTTTTCCTGGATGAACTGACGGCGCGGCTCGACAATATCACCCATGAGCTTCGAAAAAATCTCGTCTGCATCAGCCATGTGATCAATGCGGACCTGCAACAGGGTGCGCGCCTCCGGGTCCAGCGTGGTCTCCCATAGCTGGTCGGCGTTCATCTCGCCCAGACCCTTGTAGCGTTGCAGGGTCAGCCCCTTCTCGCCCTCGGCCATGATCACGTCGATAAGCTCCGATGGCGAGCGGATCGCTACGTCGCGGTCCTTGCGGGTCAGTTTTGCCGGGGTGGCATAGGTCTCGGCCAGTTCACTGCCCATCGCGGCGAGGCGGCGGGCTTCGGCGGCCCTCAGCGCGAATCCGTCGATCACATGGGTCTGGGCGACGCCGCGCAGCACTCGGGTGAAGCGTACACCGCCATCGTCGGTGGCCTCGCCCTGCCAGCCGCGCTCGGTCTCGGGCGCCAAGCTGTCGAGGCGTACGGCCACACGCGCCACCTCATCGGCGCCGATACGTGGGCGCAGCACACTCTCGATGGCCATCTGTTCGATGATGAACCGGGGGTAGTTGGTGGGAAAGGCCGCCAAAACCGTGCGTACGCGCCACGCCTCCTCGGCCAGGCGGCGCAGATCCTCACCGGCGACTTGAGCGCCAGAGCCCAGCGTCAGCATGGCGCCCTCGATACCCTCGCCGATCAGGTAGTCTTCCAGTTCGCCCTGATCCTTGCAGTAGCGCGAACTGCCGCGCCGGGCCACCTTGTAGAGTGGCGGCTGGGCAATGTAGAGATAGCCGCCCTCGATCAGCTCCGGCATCTGGCGATAGAAGAAGGTCAGCAGCAGCGTTCGGATATGGGCGCCGTCCACATCGGCATCGGTCATCACGATGACTTTGTGATAGCGCAGCCTGGAGATGTTGAATTCCTCGCGCCCGATCCCGGTTCCGAGTGCTGTAATCAGGGTGCCGATCTCCTGGCTGGACAGCATCTTGTCGAAGCGGGCCCGCTCGACGTTGAGGATCTTGCCGCGCAACGGCAGCACCGCCTGGTTGTAGCGCGACCGACCCTGTTTGGCCGAGCCGCCGGCGCTGTCTCCCTCGACGAGGAATATCTCGGACTTCGAGGGATCCTTCTCCTGGCAATCGGCCAGCTTGCCGGGCAGCGAGGCAATATCCATCGCCGTCTTGCGCCGGGTGAGTTCACGCGCCTTGCGGGCCGCCTCGCGGGCCAGAGCCGCCTCGACGATCTTGCCGACCACCATGCGGCCCTCGACCGGGTTTTCCTCGAACCATTCTGCCAGCTTCTCGTTCATCAGCCCCTCGATCGCAGGGCGAACCTCGGACGAGACCAGTTTGTCTTTGGTCTGGCTGGAAAACTTCGGGTCAGGAACCTTGATCGACAAAACGCAGGTTAGACCCTCGCGGGCATCGTCGCCGGCCAACGTCACCTTCTCCTTCTTGGCGATACCCGAGGAGGCGGCGTAGTTGTTGATAGTCCGGGTCAGCGCACCGCGGAACCCGGCCAGATGGGTGCCGCCGTCGCGCTGCGGGATGTTGTTGGTGAAAGCAAGCACGTTCTCGTGGTAGCTGTCGTTCCACCACATGGCGACATCGACCTCGATGCCGTCGCGCTCGCCACTGATGATGACCGGGTTCTGGATCAGCGGGGTCTTCGAGCGGTCGAGATAACGTACGAATGCCTCGACGCCGCCTTCGTAATAGAGCTCCTGCTCGACCACATTGGTGTGGCGCTGGTCGCGCAGCACGATGCGGACGCCGGAGTTCAGGAAGGCCAGTTCACGCAGCCGATGCTCGAGGGTTCGCAGGTTGTATTCGGTGTTGGTGAAGGTCTTGGTCGAGGCGAGGAAGCGCACCAGCGTGCCGGTCAGCCCCTCGGCTTCGCCGGTCACCTCCAGATGCTTGACGGTCTCGCCGTCCTCGAAGCGGGCGTAGTGTTCCTTGCCGTCACGCCGGATCGTCAGGTCGAGCCAGGACGACAGCGCGTTGACCACCGAGACGCCAACCCCATGCAACCCGCCGGAGACCTTGTAGGAGTTCTGGTCGAACTTTCCGCCCGCGTGGAGCTGGGTCATGATGACCTCGGCAGCCGAGACCCCTTCCTCGGCATGGATATCAGTCGGGATGCCGCGCCCGTTATCGGAGACCGAGACCGAACCGTCCGCGTGCAACGTTACCTTGACCAGGTCCGCGTGGCCTGCCAGCGCTTCGTCGATGGCGTTATCGACCACCTCGTAAACCATATGGTGCAGGCCCGAGCCGTCATCGGTGTCGCCAATATACATGCCGGGGCGCTTGCGCACCGCCTCAAGGCCCCTGAGGACCTTGATGCTGTCGGCGCCGTATTCGCCTTCCGGCTTTTTGGGCGGGGTCTGGTTCTGCTCGATTTCTGACATTGTTTTCTTTCTCAACCAGCGCAACTCGGTAGGGTCAGGGAGCCATCCTCAGCCAAAGGAAAGAAGGGGTTGTGGGCATATTCCCAGACATGGCCATCCGGGTCGGCAACATAGCCGGAATAGCCGCCCCAAAAGACTTTCTCCGGAGCCTTCAGCGAGGCCGCACCCGCCGCCAGCGCTTTAACATATGCCGCGTCAACTTCCTCTGGGCCGTTCAGGTTATGAGCCAGAGTCGTCGCGCCAAATCCCAGTTCAGCCCCCTCTCGCCCTTGATCCTTCGCCAGCTCCGCCAGCGGGAACAGGCCCAGGATCTGCCCCCGTAGCTGATAAAACGTAATTCCAGGTTGGCTCTCCCGCGCCCTGCGCCAACCCAAGTCGGCGTAATACGCGCATGCACGCTCCAGATCCGCAACGCCAAGCGTTATCAGGCTGACCCGTTGTTCCATTCCTAGGCTTTCGCAATGGCGGACAGACCACCGCTTTCGCCGACGCTTAGCCGGATGGCGTCGCCACCCAACCCGTCGAACAGTTCCGACCCGGTGCCGGTCATCCAGGCCTGCGCCCCCAGCGCTTCGATCTCAGCGAACAGCGCCATGCGGCGGTTGGTGTCCAGATGCGCTGCCACCTCGTCCAGCAGCAGGATCGGCGCCGCGCCCGTGGCTTCAGCCAACGCCCGGGCATTGGCCAGGCAGAGCGAGATCAGCAGCGCCTTCTGCTCGCCGGTGGAACAGGCGGCGGCGGGCATGTTCTTGGCGACGTAGGTGGCTTCCAGGTCGCTGCGATGCGGCCCGGTGAGTGTTCGCCCGGCCGCGGAATCACGGGCGCGCGAAGAGGCCAGTGCCCGCGACAGCGAAGCAGCTTCCTCTACTTCCAGCTGGTCGAGATCGTCGCCCGCGCGAAGAGCTTGGGAAAAGTGGCTTTCCATGTCGCCCAGGATAGACAATTCGGCACGCGGAAACAATGTTTCCGGGCTGGTTCCAGGTTCATTTTGCGATCCATTTTGCGCGGCGGTCAGGCGGATCAGAGACCTGGAGCGGCTGCGGGCGATCCGGGCCCCGGCGCGGGCCATCTGCGCCTCCAGCCCGGCGAGCCAGGCATCGTCCCATCCGGGCTCCTTCAACAGCCGGTTCCGGGCCCGCATGGCCTTCGCGTAGGTCAGCGAGGTTTCGGCGTGGCCCGGCTCGAAGCCCAGCGCGATACGGTCGAGAAAGCGCCGCCGGTCGCTTGCTCCATCCTGCCAAAGCCGATCCATCGCCGGGGTCAGCCAGACAATGCGGACATGTTGGCCGAGAGCCGTCTGGGTCGCGCTCTTGTCGTCGATTTCAACTGTGCGGCGGGTCGCCTCCGCGCCCTCGATACCAGTGGCGATCTCGACAACCCCCGTTGGCGTGGCGACTTCGGCGCGGACCCGCCAGCCGGCCTCACCGGGCCGCCGGATGACATCTTCGGCCGCGGCCCGGCGCAGGCCGCGGCCCGGTGCCAGCATCGACACCGCCTCCAGGATGTTGGTCTTGCCCGCACCGTTCGGTCCGTACAGAGCCACCGTGGCCCCGCCGGTTTCGATCGAGATGAAATCGTAGGAACGGTACTGAGCCAGCTTCAGCGACAGCACGGCGCGGCGGGATGAAACCATCACCGCCGTTCCTTCCGCGACTTCACGACATGATCAGGTTGATGCATGGCGAGGAGAATCCCGCATTCGCGGAAATGAAGGCCCAGAGAGGGTCATCACACCCGCATCGGCATCACGACATAGACGGCGGAGGAATCGTCGCCTTCGCGCACCAGGGTCGGATCGCCGGGGTTGTTGAACAGGAAGACCGCGTTCTCACGGTCAACTTGGCTGGCAATCTCGAGCAGGTATTTGGCGTTGAAACCGATCTCCATCGGCTCGTCCGGATAGGCGACCACCAACTCTTCCGCTGCGCTTCCGGCGTCGGGGCTGTTGACCGACAGGGTCAGCTTGTCCTGTTCCATCACCAGCTTGACCGCGCGCGAACGCTCCTGGCTGACCGTGGCGACGCGATCGACCGCGGCGGCGAAATCGGCGGCGTCAACTTCCATCCGCCGGGTGTTCCCGGTCGGGATCACCCTTGTGTAGTCCGGGAACGCCCCATCGATGACCTTCGAGGTCAGCACCAGCCCGTCGACCGAGAAACGGATTTTGGTCTCGCTGACCGAAATAGTGATCTCTTCGTCGTCATTCTCCAGAAGCTTGTGCAGTTCGCCCACGGTCTTGCGCGGAACGATCACGCCGGGTGCAGTCTCGGCGCCCGCGGGCAGATCGGCATCGATTCGCGCCAGGCGGTGGCCATCGGTCGCCACCGCGCGCAGCACGGAATTGCCGGCCTCGTTCGCCACATGCAGGTAAACGCCGTTCAGGTAATACCGGGTCTCCTCGGTCGAGACGGCGAATTTCGACTTGTCGAACAGGCGCCGCAGCACCGGGGCGGGCGCGGAATAGGAACAGCTGTACTCGCTCGACGCCATCACTGGGAAATCCTCGCGCGGCAGGGTGGCGAGCAAAAAGCTCGATCGCCCAGCGACCACATCCAGCCGCCCGGTCGCCGCGTCCGCGGAAATCGCGAGCTGCGCGCCCTCCGGCAGCTTGCGCACGATCTCGTGCAGCAGATGCGCCGCCACGGTCACGGCGCCTGGCTGCTCGACCACAGCCGGTATCGCCTCGATCACCTCGATGTCGAGATCGGTTGTGCGCAAGCTGACCTTGTCACCCTCGGCCTCGACCAACACATTGGCAAGGATCGGGATGGTGTTCTTGCGCTCAACGACGCCCTGTGCGCGGCTCATCGCCTTCAACAGTGCGGCACGTTCGATTGTGACCTTCATCGCTTGACCCATCTCTCGGCGTGACCGTGAACTTACGCGGCCCTCATGATTTGCCGGATACCCAGACTAGCCAATTCATATGGGGATTCAATGCCCGAATGACACAAGATGCGGGGGTTGGAGGGGCTCACCCCTCCAACATGCGCCGCAAAAGCTCGATATCGTCGGCAAGTTGGCTATCGGTCTCACGCAACTGCTCGACCTTGCGCACGGCGTGGATCACCGTTGTGTGGTCGCGACCGCCAAATCCACGGCCGATCTCAGGCAGGGATTTCGACGTCAGGGTCTTGGCCAGGAACATCGCAACCTGGCGCGGGCGGGCAACCGCGCGGGCGCGCCGCGCCGAGATCAGGTCCGAAAGGCGCAGGTTGTAATGGTCGGCGACCTTGCGCTTGATCTCGTCGATGGTGACCTTGCGGTCGGCGGTACGCAGCAGGTCGGCCAGGCATTCCTGGGTCATATCCAGCGAGATCTGCCGGCCGACCAAGGATGCGAAGGCGAAAAGCCGGGTCAGCGCGCCTTCCAGCACCCGGACGTTTGAACTGATCCGATGGGCGAGGAACTCCAGCACCTTCAGGTCGAGAACGAAGCCCGGGTTGTTAACCGCGATCGCTTCGGCCTTCGATTGCAGGATGCCAAGGCGCAGTTCGTAGTCGGTGGGATGGATGTCGACCACCAGGCCCCATTGCAGGCGCGAGCAGATGCGCTCCTCCAACCCGTCGATGCGTTCAGGGCTGCGGTCGCCGGAGATTACGATCTGCTTCTTCTGATCGATCAGCGCGTTGAAGGTGTGGAAGAATTCTTCCTGGGTCGAGTCCTTGCCGGCGATGAACTGCACGTCGTCGATCATCAGCACATCGACCGAACGAAATTGCTGCTTGAAGGTCAGGGTGTCGCGAAAACGCAGTGCCTGGACAAAACGGTACATGAAATGTTCGGCTGAAAGGTACAACACCTTGCAGTCCGGCCGGGTTTTCTTCAGGTGCCAGCCGATGGCATGCATAAGATGGGTCTTGCCCAGGCCCACCCCGCCATAGAGGAAGACCGGGTTGAAGGAGGCATCGGCCGTCTCGGCGACCCGCCGGGCGGCGGCATGGGCCAATTCGTTCGGCTTGCCGACGACGAAACTGTCGAAGGTGAAGCGGGTATCGAGCGGTGCCGATTGCAGATCGTCATCCGCCGCCGATTTTCCGAAACCGCTCGATGAAGATTTCGCTGGCGCTGCGGAGGCGCCCGTGCCGTTCCGGTATACTTCCGCCGCCGAGGTTGCCTGACGGCCGTTCGGTTCCAATGCGGTGGCGGACACGGTCAGCGTGATCCGCCGCAGCCCGGGCACCAGGGATTGCAGGATACGGAGCAGGTGCAGCCCGTAGTTCCGCTCGACCCAGTCGGCAAGGAAGCCGGTGCTTGCCGACAGGACCGCAAGATCGTTGTCAATGGACGTCAGCCGCACCGGCCGGATCCACTGGGCGACGCAATCTGCGCCCAATTGACGCTCGGCCTGTTCCAGCACCTTTGACCAAAGCTCTCCGAGTTCAGTCTCGGTGCGAGCGCGGTCTATATCCCCCCGTTCTGTCATCTCTCTCCCAGTTTCCTCTATTCAAATCCCTGCGCCGCCAGCCCCGTCCTGCCGCCAGCGTGTTTTTTTAATTCTGCCGCCAGGGCAACCCTCGTGCTTTCCAGCCGTTGCCCAGACCGCGATGGCCGTTCTGGTCGAGGTCGCCCTCAAACCCCTCGGCGACATTGGTGCAATGTGACACCACGCCTTGTTTCGCCAGCGTTGCCGCCATCATTTGCGCCGCTGCCATCGAGCGGTTGCCCGACCGGCAGATGAAAAATAGCCTCGACGGCCGCTCGTCACCCATCCGCGCCGCCAGATCGCTCACGAACTCCAGGTTCCGCGCCATGCCTGGAAAGGCTACCCACTCGATCGCCCAAAGCGGGCGGTCCAGCGCTGAGAGGTCGGGCAAACCGACAAACGCCCATTCGGCTCGGGTGCGCACGTCGACCAGCGCGGTGTCCGGTTCGGATTCGAGAAGTCTGTAGGCTTCGGCCGGATCAACCTCGTCGATGATTGGCCGATCTCCTGACATCGATTCAACCCATCCCCGATTCCGTTCCGCCATCACAGGAGACAGAGGTAACTTGTGAATCAGAGTCGGAGCAATAGATTTTCGACGCATTCGTCAAAATATTATCGGGGGGGCAGAAATTCTCGGCATCGTTTCATAAAACTACAGTAAACAAAACCACACCGCTGTTAATAAACAACAGGGGCGATGTGTAGATACTTAATTGGGCTATAACCCGGAGAGTCGAATCTGCTAAGCGGCCATGTTAGTCAAAAACGCTTCGGATGAACACCGGAAGGAAACAGGAACATCAATTTTGGGCTAAAAAAGAAACCCCGCCGCCGGAATGGCGACGGGCCTTGTGAAATCCCTGTGGGAACCGAGATTGGCCGCTGACGACGGTCTGACGTGTCAGGCGGTCATCGCGTTGACGCGGTGGTGCAGGCGCGAAACCTTGCGGCTGGCGGTGTTGCCATGCATCACGCCCTTGTTGGCACCGCGCATGATCTCGGGCTGCGCCACCTTCAGCGCGTCGAGCGCCGCGCTCTGATCGCCGGAGGTGATTGCCTCCTCGACCTTGCGGATGAAGGTCCGCACGCGCGAACGGCGCGCCTTGTTCACTGCAGTGCGCCGTTCGGTCTGACGGGCGCGCTTTTTCGCGGATGGCGAGTTGGCCATGCTTTGGATCCGTTTCTTGTCTCTCAAAGATTGAGCGGCGGGGATACACGATGCCCCGGGCGCCGTCAATGTTGATTCAGGCCGGAGTCCAACGGGAGTGTTTTGGTAGTACTTTGGTGGTGTTCTGATGGGGATTCGGTAGTGTCATTCGCCCTTGAAATCGGGCGTACGTTTTTCGATGAACGCATCCATGCCCTCGGCCTGATCGGCGGTTGAGAACAGCGCGTGGAACAGCCGGCGCTCGAACCGCACGCCCTCGGAGAGCGTTGTCTCATAGGCCCGGTTGACCGATTCCTTGGTGGCCATCACCGCGATCGCGCCCTTCTCGGCGATTTTCGATGCGGTCGCCACCGCCTCGTCGATCAACTCGTCGGCGGCAATGATTCGGCTGACCAGTCCGGAGCGCTCGGCCTCTTCGGCATCCATGAAGCGCCCGGTCAGGTTCATCTCCATGGATTTCGACTTGCCGACGAATCGCGTCAGGCGCTGGGAGCCGCCGGCGCCGGGCATGACGCCGAGGTTTATCTCCGGCTGGCCGAACCTGGCGGTATCGGCGGCCAGGATGAAGTCGCACATCATCGCCAGTTCGCAGCCGCCGCCCAGCGCATAGCCCGCAACCGCCGCGATCACCGGCTTGCGGATGCGGGTCACGGTTTCCCACTCGGCGGTGATGAAGTCCTGCTTGTAGGCCTCGACGAAGGTCTTGGATTGCATATCCTTGATGTCGGCACCCGCCGCGAAGGCCTTCTCGCTGCCGGTGATGACGATGGCGCCGATGGTCTCGTCGGCGTCGAATTTCATCAGCGCCTCGCCCAACTCGCGCATCAGTTCCGGGTTCAGGGCGTTCAGCGCCTTGGGCCGATCGAGGGTGATCAGCGCGACATGCTCGCGGGTCTCGACGATGATGTTCTCGTAAGCCATGGGGCAGGTCTCCGGGTGGGTTGCGGCGAGGGCTTGGTCTAACGCTCCGCGCGGATGCAATCAAGCCGGGCCGGTTCCAGACCGCCGCGGGGGTGCCCGGCGGGGCTTTCTGTAAGGTGCACAGATTTGTGCGTGGGGTTATCATATTGATATTATTGAATTTTCAGATTATTTAACCCTTAGTTTGTAACTGCCCGGGTTGTTTTCAGGCGTATTTCAGGGTTGCGATAATCTGCTCAACAGCTATCAATGGGTCTTCTTCAGCCTGGACGCGGTCGTGCACCAGGCCCGGATGAGCCGGGCGGGCCAGGTGGTTGGCGATGTGATGGCCGGGCACAGGGCGAAGGTCTGGCTCCCGGATGCCTGTTCGGCACAACAAAATCATCGCGTCGATCAACAGACATGCCTGGCCCATCTGGCCCGCGACCTGGCCTATGGGTTGCATGCCTGCGATGATCAGCGGCCGTTTCGCCTGAAATTGTGGCTTGATAAGCGGCGCGCGCTGGCCCGTAACATCGAGAGCTATGCGGCCACTACGCTGATGGCGAAAAAGCCTCAGGGCGAGGCTACGCCGGCTGATATTTTGCGCGCCAGACCGGCCTGCGAGGTGGCCGAGAAGCGGCGCGCCAAATTCGCCCGCGCCCGCCCACGACGGCTGACGTTCCTGGACTTTCCCGGCCAGGTCGAGGTCACCAACAATGCCTGCGAGGGTCATCAAGGGAGTACTAATCAAGGATAGGATCGGACAAATCAAACAGGCCGCATGAAATCGACGGCACCAAATTTGGGCATAACTCATCGACGACGACCGTATAGTCGTTCGTATAGTGCCGTGCAATCCTATGCTCAAACACAGGCTTTTATGCCGCTGGTTGAAGTCGATCGATCGGGCCACAGTTGCCCTGCCAGGGCTACCCGAACAATCCTGCTCCCTCAGGGGTATCGCATGAACAGTGATATGAATATTGCGATGATTTGGGCCGCGTGATTCACTCCCTTCAGAACACACTCTGGAGGTTATCAATATGGAAAACACTACATCTTTTCAATCTGTTATTTCTGCCGTTCCCGACCCAAGGCAGGCTGCCAAGGTGGTCTGCCCACTTGACGAGATACTTCTGTTGAGTTTGTGCGGCGTGGTTTCGGGGTGCGAAAGTTTTGTTGATATTGCTGAATATGGAACGGAAAAGCTGTCTTTTTTGCGCGAACTGGCCCCGTTTAAGGACGGCATCGCTTCGCATGACACGCTTTCCAGCGCATTTCGACAGCTTGGCCCGACCGCCTTCTGCGATGCCTTTTCAAGTTGGGCGCAAGGACTGGGCGAACGCATATCGGGAGCGGTTGTGGCAATAGACGGCAAGACCGTTCGCGGCTCCAAATCCAGAGATGGTGACCCTCTGCATATGATATCCGCCTTTTGCGATGACATGCGGCTCGTGTTGGGGCAGCGTCCAGGTGATACCGAGAAAAATGAGATCAAGGATATTCCCAGGCTTCTGGAGCTTTTACACCTTGAGGGGTGCATTGTAACGCTGGACGCGATGGGGTGTCAGAAGGCAAAACAGAAAAAATCACTCCGGGTTATGCGCAAAAAAGCCGGCTGGAATAATCAATTCCTCAAATCCATTTTAACCGCATAACCTTCATGCGATTCCCCTGTTCACACTACACTTCACATACGCTTTATGGATAGATGTGCGCCATGAACACCGAAAAAGCACCCGTTTTGTTTGGCGATCCTCCACCTTGGGCAATGGCGCCTTTTTCAACGGGCTGATAAGACGAAAACGAGTGCGATCAGGCGTATCATAGTTTGTCCCCATGGGCTTGCCCCAGCCTAAGCCCACAAATCCGCAAGCGCCGGGGGCAGGGCCTGTGGGGCCAGGTCGAGGCTGGGCTGATGGACGGCAGGGGGCAATTGGGGGCCGACGCCCAGCAGTTGCTTGCCTAGGCGCCGGTAACAGACTAGCTTCCGGTCATGAACTTAGCAACCTTTGACAAACTGGCTTACATCGACAGCCTGAAAGCGAATGGTGTGTCCGAGGACCAGGCGCGGGCGCATGCGGTGGCCCTCGATACCGCGCTGCATGAAGCGGTGGCCACGAAAGCCGATATGGCGGACGTGAAGGGCCTGATCGCGGACGTGCGGTCTGAGATATCCGAGGTCCGTGTTGAGATATCCGAAGCCCGTTCCGACATGCAGACCACGTTCGCGGAGATCCGTGTTGAGATCGGCGCATCCAAGTCCGAGACCCTGCGCTGGGTATTTGGTATGTTGTTGGGGCAAACCGCGCTGATGGTCGCGGTAATGGCGGCGCTGATCAAACTACTTTGATCGCTTGCTTCACACCTTTTTGTCCATTGTGATTATCCCCTTGGGCTTAGGCTGGGGCAAGACCAGGGGGATAATTACAATGGACAAAAAGGTGTACGGCAATTGTATTGTTTACAGCGACTCCGACGATTTCACGGATGAAAAAAACGTCGTGTTTTTGTGCGAGGGTGAAGACCCGGCACATGAGTATGTCAGCTTAGATGTAACCGTCCGGGCTCCCCGACCTTGAAGGGCTTGTGATTGGCGTGCGAGTCTTCGCGTGATCGCGGGCGATCGTGTCCGTTTGAATTACGCGGACACTTGAACTTGACGGATCATCGTAGGACGCAAGCGGCGTGTTGTGGCCGAGGCGCTTGAGCCTGGGGCTTCGGTTGCGTCGGTGGCGCGCCATCACGGGCTGAACGCGACCATGGTGTTCGCGTGGCGTCGTGATCCGCGGTTTGGGCCGGGATTTACAGCCGGGCGGTGGTGCTGCATTTTTCCTGCCAACATGCTGACCAAGATCAAGATCACGGTCAATCTCACGACCATGCCGAAGGCGCAGCACTGGCCGAAGTTCGACGAGCGTGCGGCCGACATGATGATCGGCTGGCACTCGGACACCGAGGACTCAGCGAACTTCTACGAGTTCCTGGCGATGACCCCGAATGCCGACACCGGCCGGGGCCAGTACAACTCGAATGCCGAGGTCGACAGCCTGACCGAGGCGAGCCTGCTGGAGACCGACGACGCCAAGCGGGCCGACATGCTGCGCAAGATCGAGAAGATCCTGTTCGACGAGGTGGCCTACGTGCCGCTGCACTGGCAGGATCTGTCCTGGGCCGCGCGCAAGGGCGTGGGTATCGAGGCGGTCATCAACGTGCAGAATTTCCCCTATCTCGGGGATCTGGTCATCAAGTGAACACGGATTGCGGGGGCCGCCCGGCCCCTGCGCACCGACCCCGGGCCGCCCGGAGACGGGCGGCCCCTTTTTTGTAACGTGCCGCTGGTAACCACGGACGAACGTCCGGGAAGGTAGTCATTATCAAAATTATCCGAATTAACAAATCTTGTTAATTTAAAAAATATAGATAATATGCACGCCTATGGACCCACGGACCAACCCCTACTCGCCAGGCGCCGGCCAAAATCCACCGGAGTTTGCCGGGCGCGAGCAAATTGTCGAGCAGGCCGAGATCGCGTTTGATCGCCTTGCCGCTGGCCGGTACGCGAAGGACTTCATGTTGCTTGGCCTGCGAGGTGTCGGCAAGACGGTTCTGCTCAACCATCTGCATCGGATGGCACAGGACAAGGTCTTCGAAACCATTCGCATCGAGGCCCCCGAGGGTGGGCTGCTCGCCAGAAACATCGTCCCTGAACTGCGCGCCGTGCTGCGCCGTCTGAACTATCTGGTGGCTTCCGAGCATCACCTCGAACTCGCCGCCGCAGCGCTCAGGAATTTCGCCTCGATCTTCAAGGTCGGTTACGAAGGGTTCGAATTCGGTGCATCCGCCGAGCCGTTGGCCAATAGCGGCGACATGGAGCGTGATCTGCCCGAACTGCTGATTGTGGTTGCCGAGGCCGCGAGGGCGCGCGGCAGGTGCGTCGGAATCTTCATCGACGAGGTGCAGTATCTGACCACCAAGGAACTGTCGGCGCTGATCGTCACCTGCCACGAAGCGTCACAACGCACGCTCCCGATCATACTTGTCGGCGCGGGCCTGCCGCAGATCGCGGCGCTGGCCGGAAATGCGAAATCCTATGCGGAACGTCTGTTCGATTATCCCGAGGTTGGGCCTCTCGACGATGCCGCGGCGCGCCGGGCATTGGTCGAACCGGCCCGCGCGGAGGGCGTCGAATTCATGGGCGAAGCCCTCGACGCGATCCTTTCCGTCACCGAACGCTACCCTTACTACCTGCAGGTCTGGGGAAAATATGTTTGGGACACCGCGGCGCAAAGCCCGATCACCCGGAACGATGTGGATCGGAGCAACGATGAAATCATCGACCATCTCGACACCACTTTCTTCCGCACCCGTTTTGACAGGTTGACGTCGCTGCAACAGCAGTACATGCGGGCGATGGCCGAACTCGGCCCCGGGCCGCACAAGTCCGGGGACATCGCGGCGGCGCTGCAGTGCGAGAGCAGCCGTGTCGGAACCGTTCGGGAGCGGCTTATAGGGCTGGGCATGATCTGGAGCCTTCGACACGGTGAGACGGCGTTCACCGTTCCACTTTTCGACGGCTTCATGAAACGGGCGATTCCGGTTCTTGAACCCTATGTGCCAATGCGGCGACAAAAGTGACACCGTTGCCAAGCCCGAGACATTCCTGCCATCCTGATCCGAGGATTTGTCGTCCGGCCGGGTTCGCTGCAGTTAGGATCGCCAGACGTAACTGCCCAGGTTGTTTTCAGGCGTGTTTCAGGGTTGCGATAATCTGGTCATCTGGTTTCATCAAGGTTTCGATGATGTTCCATCCTTGTTTTCGAGCCGTTGTGATGATGCTGCGCAGGGTAACGAAATCCTGAAATACGCCTGAAAACACCCTGGGAAGTTACCAAAAATCGGGAAAGTTCGAACTAGGCATACAGTAACACCTTTTACTCTGGCTTTCAAGAGTCCATATTGTTCGGTGTAGCGAGGGATTTTTACTTTCTTTCGTGAACATCAAACTGGGAGGACACCATGAACTACGCAACGAACGTCAAACAAAACCTCGATAGGGAGAAGAACATTGAACCTTGCAAATCCACGCAGCCGGGGATGCCTGTCGAACGACACCGCAATGTGGATGGTTTTCAAGCTGATCATGGCGGCGGCGAAGACATGGCACCGCCTGCGAAGCCATCACCAGTTGTCAAAGCTCGTCGAAGGCGTCAAGTTCAACGACGGAATCGAAGCGAGCAGCGACCAAACCCATGCCGCCGCATGATCACCCGTCACCCAAACTCGGGCATAGCTCCCCCTGCCATAATCAGGATGTCCTGACGGATCGCTGGCCGGAGACGGTCAGTCAACAAGATTATTACACCACGTCCCGGGGCACTACCCTAAATCCTGTGGTACTTTCAGTCTCTTTATGTAGATAGGCCCGTAATTGCCCCGCAGTTTTTGTAATCCCCCGAATATCAGGGGTGAAGCCGCAAACCATATCAAAGCCATCCGGAGCTATGCACAAAACTCGATAGAAATACTTTCTGCATCAGAACGGGTTTTCTAGTGGCACACCTGTTGGTCGAAAATCCTTTTCGTTTCCTGTGACGACCACTGCGCCATGACGCAGCGCTGTAGCAGCAATCATCAGATCTGCCCCGTTGTGTCCAATCTCTTGGCTAAGGCGACCCCATATCCGTGCATCTTCAGCGCCAAAATCAAGTATCCGGTCTGAAAAGACAAGCACAGTGCGATCAAGCCAAGAGCGGAGTTCTAATGCAAAATTAGGATTCCTCCGTTGCTGCTGGCAAATTCCACGCTCTATCTCACCAAGGGTGATTGCACTGATAAAGAGATCACGCTCCGCCTTACCTTGAAGCCATGCCGCCACTTTCGGTGCCTTCCCCGGACACCGCGCCGCGGAAACCACATTTGTGTCTAGTAAATACACTCAGAATTCAACGTCCCGTGGCTGAATCTTGATACGTTCAGTCTTTCCGCCAGGGAAAGTCATCAGATGTTCCGCGAAACTCTCGCGCTTATCGACAGCCCCCTTGAGAAGTCGGTGATATTCCTCAGCTGACAGAACAACTACCGCAAGCCTACCTCGTCGACTCACCTCTTGGGGCATTCCGGAAAGCGCCGCCTCAACCACGGCGGAAAACCTGTTCTTGGCGTTTTGAAGCGTCCACATCCGTATCGTTCCTCCACTGTGATAGCTAGATTTATGTCTAGCTATAGTGAAAGTCAACTCTTACCCTTGGCCAGGATTCCCGAACTAAATCCCTGACGCGCATCGGCCGGGGCGGCGATGGGCACCGTTGTGGGGTTTTCGACCCCGCGCCCGGGCACCACTCCGGCGGATTTCGCGCTTGAGGGGATGGCCTGCAGGCGGCCACGCGTTTTGCGGGTCCCGCGCCTGTCCGTTGGCCAGGCGGAGCCCTGGCCGGGAGCCGGCATCGCGCTTCAGCAAGGATATCGTGGCAGGCCGGAGCCGTCAGGTCGGGCCGCGCGCCAGGGCCAGGATCTTCCGCCTGGCGCTCAGCACCAGATCGAGCCCCGCTTCGCTCCCCAAACGGATGATCAGCCGCCGCGCATGACGGATCACCCGGCCAGGCAGGGCGATCAGAGCCAGGCGCAAGGCCTTCATCCGCCGTGCCACCCAGGCCGGTCCCAGAACCAGTTGCTTCATCACCGCGTTCAAATTATGCGCCAGCACCATGATCGCCCACCAGGCCGCATTGGCTCCGAACAGACCCGAGGGCAGGGTGCCGCCAGCCAGGTCGTGCTTCATCACCGCGTGGACTTCCTCGCTCTTGCCACAGCGCTCCCGGGACCACCAGATCACCGCATCGCCCGGCAGATCACGGTTGGTGACCAGGGCGAACAGCTTGCTGCGCCCCTTCGATGCAAACGCCGCGGTCGGGAACGGAAACTGATCCTCATCGCCAGGCTCCAACTGTTCCAGCGGTTCCCGGATCGCCAGGAAGCGGTAATCCGCCCGCGTCTTGCTCTCGCCCGCCCAACTCGGTACATGGCAGACCTCCGCCCACTCCTGGCCGGTCTCGTGGCGTTGCCCGTCGAAAACACGATCCAGCGGCCGCCACTCGGCCTCCGGCACGGCCAGGGCAGCACGCCGGAACGCCGCCGTCACGTTGGCGCCGACGGCGAACTCGATCACCCCGAAAACCTTGTCCCGGCCCGCGCCACAACAGAGCAGCAGATCCTTCTGATAACCCGCCGTGTCCGAGCGCAGACAGACCTTGTCCACGCCCCCAGGCAGCGCCGCCAGCGAGGCCTGCAACACCTGCAACTGCCGATAGCCAGCCGGCACATTGCCGTCGCGGAACTCGGAATGCACGATCACCTGCTGTTCCGCCCACCAGGTGTTCAACGGCTGACAGGCCTTGAACTTCTTGTAGCAGTATTCCGCCTGGCGCTTGTGGCTCTGCACCAGCGTCGCGTCCATGTCCAGCGTCGCCGCGCCCGGCCCGCGATGGCGCTGCAGAAATGACACCAGCGCTCAGGTGCGCTCCAGGTCCTCGACCCGATCACCCCCGCACAGATTGAGTGCGATCACCGCGATGATCATCTGCACATCCAGCCAGCCAGCCCTGCCGCCCCGCCACCCGCACCTCGCGCCGCACCGCAGCCGCCAGTCCCGATGCCTCAATCAAATCAAGCTAAACACCAATCCCGGCAAAACCCGTCAGATCGCTGCTGCCCGGCTCGCTTTCGTACTCGAAAGGAAGAACGCCCTGTGCCATGTTATTTTCACCCCGTTGGTGATGGAGTTATTCATAAAAACCCCATCATGAATCCCTTTGAATTCAAAGCCAACGGGGGACTTCAACTTTTTTGATCCAGAATCAGGGGGTGATGAAGGTCTCGGTGTTGCGGTAGCCTCTGGCTCTTGCCCTGGCGGCCTGAAACAGTCCGTTCATTGCTTCCATGCGGGCGTTGCTGTGGGTTGACGGCGAAAGCGTCTGAAAGACAGTACGCTTCAGAAATACCGGAGCGACATGGACCGGCGAATGGACAAGGTTATGGCTTGTCAGCCAACCAACAAAGACGGAATTCGCCTGCGCAAACGCTCCGGCAAAGACCGTGACAGCCTGTTCACATTCATGACCGAACGCGACGTGCCGCCAACCAACAACGGCTCGGAACAAGCCATCCGCCCATCAACCACCTTGCGCAAGGTCACCGGGGGATTCCGCTCCAACTGGGGTGCCGACTTCTACGCCAACGTTCGCTCCGTCCTCAACACCGGAAAACGGCAAGGCCTGTCTGCTTTCCAGGCAATCCAAGCCACCATCGCTGGAAAATCAGTGATCCAACCGGGTTGAGTAGTTACCCGTGCCTTGCGCGGTTTAGCACTTTCGGCAGCACGAAGCGGGTTATCAACCATAACACCACAATCAGCGCTCAAACCGGCTTCTTAACAGCGGACTTTTTAGTTACGGTTTGCTCAGAGTTGTGGCCGGGAAGTCCAAATCTGAACTGCACTCAGCCCCTTGATTTCTTCCCCGCGCTCTCCTGATTGGGCGGATTGGACGGCGGCTTGGCTGGCGCACCATGGCTGGTGGGCTGGTGGCCGCCCTGCGGGCGTGGTTTATAGCCTTTGGTAAGGAACTTGGGCTGATAGTCTTTCTGTTCCCGGCTCCGGGGATGGGTGGGTTTGTCATCCATGCTCATTGGCATTCTCCTGAGGATTGTAGGGCCAAAATTCTACTGTCCTGATCTCGCCAGCGGCGATGAGAAGGCCGTTCTCTCCGCGCCGGGACCAGTTGTTGTTGTCATCAATATCGTAAATCCATTGGATGTAGATATCGCGTTCGGCAGGATCGGAGGACATGAAGGAGTCGTTTCCACAGAAGCCAGCAAAGCGCGTTCCGTCCTTCAGGATGACGATAACCCACTGATCGGTCGTGTGGCCGAATTTCCAGTCCCAGGCCGTTGGTATGACGTGTACGAGATTGAGGCCGCACCGCTGCTGCCCGGCTCGCTTTCGTACTCGAAAGGAAGAACGCCCTGTGCCATGTTATTTTCACCCCGTTGGTGATCGAGTTAATCGCAAAATCCATCATAAATCCCTTTAGATTCAAAGACAACGGGGAATTTCAACTTTTTTGATCCAGAATCAGGGTTGGGTCCATCCCATTACCTTTGTGGGGACGAACCCACCCTTGGTCCAGTATTTCGAGGAAGCTTATAGTGGATGGACGGAGAGCCCGTCTGACCCAAGAGGAGTCGGCGCCAGGGGAATCGCTTTTGAAACAGGCTCTTTCATTTTGGTTCGAACAGATTCATGCCGTGTTCTGGCAGCAGTCAGGAGATATGTCGGGATGAAAGAGTTTTCCAGATTATTTGAAGGTGTTAACGATCCGCTCCGGAGTAATGCGACGCGCCATGATTTACATGAAATGCTGATGATTGCTCTGCTTTGCGTGCTTTGTGGCGGCGAGGGCTGTCATGATATGTCGCTGTTCGGACGCTCAAAGGAGAAGTTTTTGCGCCGTTTTATCGCCTTGGAGCACGGCATTCCCTGCCATGATGCGTTTTCAGACCTGTTCAATGCACTTGATCCGAAGAGTTTCCAGCCGGTGATGCTCCTTCTGCCGTGCGGCGTAGCTCTCGGCCATCGCTGACGACAGGGCGGAGCCACACGGCCCGCAGAGACCGGCGGAAAGTGATCTTCAACATGGGCAGGATCAGCCGTTTGGCAAAGGGTACCGCCCTTGTGACCCTTCTGCCCGCCTGGTTTATTGCCGGACTTTCCCCGCAGAGTTTTGGTCCGAGGTTCAGCCCTGGGCTTCTTTAGCCCGTCGCTTGAAGGCGGCTTGCTGCTGTTGCTGCTGTTCAAGCTGAGGCGACGCTCCAGATCTTCAATCCGCGCCACAAGCCGTGCATTCGTTTGTTGCTGAGCTTCATAAGCCGACCGCAAACGCGCATACTCCAGCTTCAGGTCTTCAAAGACCCGTGCGGAAACAACCAGCTCCAGAAGGATTTGACACGGTCATAAAACAGATGAATCACAGCGCGACCCCTGGTGCAAGAAAACTATTCCAAATCCGTACCTGGCAGTTACCTTAGTTTACGGATTTCCGCGCTGACGGTCGCCCCCGGCCTCCCGGACTCGATCCGGGAGGCCGGGGGGAGGGGACGCGAATACGGTCCTAACGCTGGCATTTCGGGCAATGGAAGGTGGAGCGGCCGGATTGGACGATGCGGCGGATCGTGCCGGGGCAGCCCGCGGTGGGGCAGGCTTCGCCCTCGCGGTCATAGACCCGGAAGGAATGCTGGAAATAGCCCAATTCGCCATCCGCCCGGCGGAAATCGCGCAAGGACGAGCCGCCCGCCGCGATGGCGTCGTTCAGCGTGGCGACGATCTCGCCCGCCAGCCGGTCGATGCGCGGGCGCGCGAGGGTGCCCGCAAGCCGCTTCGGGCTGACGCGCGCCCGGTGCAGGGCCTCGGAGACGTAGATATTGCCCAGCCCGGCGACGATTCGCTGATCCAGCAGGGCCGCCTTGATAGGGGTGCGCTTGTCGGCCAGGCTTGCGGCCAACGCCGCGCCGTTGAAGGCATTTCCCAGCGGCTCCGGCCCCAGCCCGGCCAGCAGCTTGTGATTCTCCAGATCGGCGGTGGGCCAGAGGTCCATCAACCCAAAACGCCGCGCGTCATTATAGGTTACCACGTTGCCCTGATCGGTGGTGATGATGACGTGGTCGTGTTTTCCGGGGGCCGGTGACGCATGGTGGAATTCTCCCACCAAATCGCCCCGGGGCGGCTCGCCCACCAGAATCCGCCCCGACATGCCGAGATGAATGATCCAGGTCTCGCCGCCATCGAGTCCGATCAGCAGATACTTTGACCGCCGCCCCAGCCCCATCACCCGCCGCCCGGTCAACCGCTCGGCAAACCGCTCGGGGAATGGCCAGCGCAGATCGGGGCGGCGCTGATTCACATGGACCAAGATACGGCCGGTCAGGACAGGTTCCAGGCCGCGCAGGACAGTTTCGACTTCGGGGAGTTCAGGCATGCGTTGTGGCTCCTTGCCAGTCTCCCTGCGATCCAGAACGGCAGGTGCGTGCTAAACGAGGTCATTCTGTCCGTATGTCCAATTCCAAACGTCGACGCTCTGGTCACTAGAGAAAAACGACTGCCAGACGTACTCATCGCGGTCGATCCGTTGAGGTTCTCCCACCGTTTATGCCGCCAGCGGATTTTCACTTAGCAAAATTCACTGCTCTACACCTGCCACGTCTTTGCGCCCGGGTTGGGGTCGTATGTTGGAGAAAATCGCTCTCTGCCCAATTGACCGCATAGCATGTTCCGAAACCCCGCGCTATTTATACCAATTCGTGAGATACGTGACCGGTTCGAGGTTGGTCATTGCCGGGCTTGACCCGGCAATCCGGTCTTCGGGTCAACGGTTTAGACTGAATGCCCCGGTCAAGCCGGGGCATGGCGTGGAGTGGGAGCTTCGCAAGTTGGTATTGGACGGGCCATGATCGACGATCCGCAAACGCCCGAAACCCATTTCGGGTTTCGCACCGTGCCCGAGGCCGAGAAGGCCGGAATGGTGCATGGGGTGTTCTCGTCGGTGGCCGCGCGCTACGACCTGATGAACGATCTGATGTCCGGCGGCGTACATCGCCTGTGGAAGGACGCGATGATCGACTGGATGGTGCCGCGCCGCGGGATGCGGCTGCTGGATGTGGCGGGCGGCACCGGGGATATCGCGTTCCGGTTTCTCAAACGGCTGAAGGGCGCGGGGTACGCCACCGTCTGCGACATAACGAGCGCGATGCTGGACGAGGGGGCGCGGCGGGCCGCCAAGGACGCTATCGCGAATGTCGACTGGGTCTGCGGCGACGCCATGGCGCTGCCTTTCGCCGACCGCAGCTTCGACGCCTATACCATCGCCTTCGGTATCCGCAACGTGACCCGGATCGGGGATGCGCTGGCCGAGGCCTACCGGGTGCTGAAGCCGGGCGGGCGGTTCCTGTGCCTCGAATTCAGCCAGATTCCCAACTCAAGCCTGCAATGGCTGTATGACCGCTACTCCTTCAACGTGATCCCGAAGATGGGCAAGGCGGTGACCGGTGACAGCGACAGCTACCAGTATCTGGTCGAATCGATCCGCAAGTTCCCGGATCAGGAGCGCTTTGCGGCGATGATCCGCGATGCGGGTTTCGGGCAGGTGAAGTACCGCAACCTGACGCTGGGCGTCGCGGCGCTGCATTCGGGATGGCGGCTGTAGGCGCATGTATCGCATTCCATCGCATCTGTGGCGCCTGCTGCGCACCGGCGCCACCTTCGAGCGGACCGGCGCGATGCGCGCCATCCTTGATGCGCTGGAGATCCGCGGCTGGCCGCGTTTCGCGCTCCGCACCTTCGCCTGGCCGTTCGGGGTGTTCGGGCGCGCCGGCAACCCGGACCTGCCGCCGCTGCCGCGCGCGTTGCAGGCGATGGGCCCGGCCTATGTGAAGTTCGGCCAGGTGCTGTCGACCCGGCCTGACGTGACCGGCAAGGAACTGGGCGACCAGCTGCGCTTTCTGCAGGACCGGCTGACCCCGTTCCCGACTGCCGAGGCGCGCGAGTTTATCGCCGCCGCGCTCGGCGACAACGCCTGGGAGCTGATCGACGATCTGGGCGAGCCGGTCGCCGCCGCATCGATCGCCCAGGTCCATCCGGCAATCTGGAAGCCGACTGGTGAGAAAGTGGCGATCAAGGTGCTGCGCCCCAATGTGCGGCGCCAGTTCCGGGCCGATATCGGCGCCTTCTTTTTCATCGCCGACCTGATCGAGCGCATCGTCCCCGGCGCGCGCCGCCTGCGCCTGACCGCGGTGGTGGCGCATTTCGAGGGGGTGGTGAACACCGAACTGGACCTGCGCCTGGAAGCGGCGGCGGCCAGCGAGTACCGCGACAATGCCCGCGAGGACGACAAGCTGAAGGTGCCCGAGGTCTACTGGGAGGGCACCTCGCGCCGGGTGCTGACGCTGGAATGGGTCGATGGGTTGCCGTTGGAGCCGGAGCCGCTGGCCGCCGCCGGGCACGACCTGCCCGACATCGCCGCCCGGCTGATCCGCACCTTCCTGCGCCATGCGCTGCGCGACGGGTATTTCCATGCCGACATGCACCAGGGCAACATCCGGGTGGGGGCGGACGGGACCCTGATCATGATGGATTTCGGCATCATGGGCCGGCTCGACCCGATCACCCGGCGTCATTACGCCGAGATCCTCTATAGCTTCATCACCCGCGACTACCGCCGCGGCGCCGAGGTTCATTTCGAGGCCGGCTATGTTCCCGCCGACCGCGATGTCGAGGCTTTTGCACAGAGCCTGCGCGCCATCGCCGAGCCGATACACGGCGAGGACGGCTCGTCGATCTCGATGGCGCGGCTGCTGGGTTACCTGCTGGAAACCTCGGAGCGCTTCGGCATGGAAACCCGCACCGAGCTGATCCTGTTGCAGCGGACCATGGTGGTGGTCGAGGGGGTTGCGCGCTCGATCGATCCCCATTCCAACATCTGGGATGTGACCAAGCCGGTGGTCGAGGGCTGGATCCGCGAAAACCTCGGCCCGGCCCAGATCGCCCGCGATGTGGCCAGCACCGCCAAGATACTCACCCGCCTCGGCCCGCGCCTGCCTGGTCTGGCCAAGGAGCTGGTGATGTTGGCCGAGGAGGCCCGCATCCGGCGCCAGGAGGGGATTGGCGACGCAACGCCCGCCAGCGCTCCGCGCCGCTGGCTCTGGGCGCTGACGGGATTTGCCGCTGGTGCCGGGCTCGCTTGGTTCGCGACGCAGTTCTGACGGCTTATCGGGAGTCTCGCGGGGCGAGACTCATCCACCTCCCGCTCCGCCTCCCCGTGTCTTCTGCGCCTATTCGAAAGCTGACGCTTTCGGCGCATATGACACTGGGCGAGTGGTGGCGCGCAGATCGCCGAAGGGAACCGGACAGGCGGATAGATCCCGGCGCGGCATCGCCTTCCGGAGAGTCTTTTGCCCGTGATAAAATCCGCAACGCGAATCGTTGTCCGCCTCACGGCCCACCGTCACTTGCTATGCGCAAAATCCCAGTAAAGCTCCCGCGCCCGCCGCGCCAGCGGGCCGAATTGCAGATGGCGGTCCTCGAACCGGTTGATCGGCTGCACCTTGATCGCGTTGCCGGTGGCGAAGATCTCGTCCGCCGTGTCGAAATCCTCCAGTCCCAGGGTCGTCTCGTTGACCGTCACCCCGTCATCGCGCAGCAGCCCGATCACCCGTTGCCGGGTGATGCCGTTCAGGAAACATCCGGTCGGCACGGGTGTGAACACCTCATCGTCGCGGGCCATGAAGATGTTCGAGGTGGCAGTCTCGGCAACGTTTCCGATGGCGTCTTGCACGATGGCGTTGTCGAACCCCCTGGCGCGCACCTCGCGCAGCATCCGGGCGTTGTTCGGGTAAAGACACCCGGCTTTCACATCAACCGGCATCACATCCAGCGTCGGGCGGCGAAAGCGGGTCCGGGCGATCGAGAACCCGTTCAAGGGCGGCATCGTCTTTTCCTCCAGGCACAGCGCAAAAGCGGTGCTGTCCGGGTCCGGCGGGATCATGTAATCCAGCCCGCCCCGCGCCCAGATCATCGGCCGGATGTAGAGCGCCGTGCCGGGGGCGAACTTCTTCACCCCATCCCGCGCGATCCCGGTCATCTCGTCGTCCGACAGCGGCGGGTTCAACCCCATCCGCCGGGCCGACTCATTGCTTCGGGCGCAATGCAGGTCCAGGTCCGGCGTGACCCCCTCGAAAGCCCGCGCGCCATCGAAAACCAGCGAACCCAGCCATGTGGCATGGTCGGCGGCGCCCAGGATCGGCGTGTTGCCTTCGCGCCAGTCGCCCTCGAAATATGTCCAGATCAGCGGGCCACCCGCCATCGTTGCCTCCCATTGCAAAGCATCGCGCCAGACTGCGCCATCCGGGATGCGCGTTGCAAGCCCCGACCACCGGCGTTATGTAGCGGGAAACCGAAGGATTGACCCGAGGATTGACCCAAGAACTGCGGAGCTCGCATGAACTGGATTACCGATTACGTGCCGCCGAAGATCAAGTCGCTGTTCCAGCGGCGCGATACGCCCGAGAACCTGTGGACCAAGTGCAACAGCTGCGGCCAAATGATCTTCCACCGCGAGTTGGCGGAAAACCTGAACGTTTGTCCGGGTTGCAACTTCCATATGGCGATCACCCCGCGCGCGCGCTTCAAGACGCTGTTCGACGGCGGCGTGTTCGCCGAGGTGGCGGTGCCCGATGCAACGCCCGACCCGCTGCATTTCCGCGACGGCAAGCGCTACACCGACCGCATGAAGGACGCCCGGCGCAAAACCAGCGAACACGAGGCGATGCTGGTCGTCCAGGGCGACATCTTCGGCCTCACCACGGTCTGCGCCGGACAGGATTTCGAATTCATGGGCGGCTCGATGGGGATGGCCGTGGGCAACGCGCTGCTGGCGGCGGGCGAGTCGGCGGTCAATCACAAGGCCCCGCTGGTGGTTTTCACCGCCGCTGGCGGCGCGCGGATGCAGGAGGGCATCCTCAGCCTGATGCAGATGCCCCGCACCACCATCGCAGTCGAGATGGTGCGCGAGGCGCGGCTGCCCTTTGTCGTCGTGCTGACCCACCCGACCACCGGTGGTGTCACCGCCTCCTACGCCATGCTGGGTGACGTGCATCTGGCCGAGCCGGACGCGCTGATCTGCTTCGCCGGGCCACGGGTCATCGAGCAGACCATCCGCGAGACCCTGCCTGAAGGTTTCCAGCGCTCGGAATACCTGCTGGACCACGGCATGATCGACCGGGTGGTCGCGCGCGGCAAGATGCGCGAGGAATTGGGGTCCATCCTGCGCATGTTGATGGGCAAGCCACCGAAGGTGATTGGCGATCTGCCGGCGCCGGAGCCTGCCGCCGCCGATGCGCCTTCCCCCGACGCGCCCATTCCGGATTCCCCCGGTACCGGGAACTCCGCCGATGTCAAATCCGGGGCCAATTCCGGGGCCGGCAAACCGAAATCCGACGGCAAGAAGAAACCGGCCGAAGACGGAGACGCCTGACCGTGCGTAACACGGCGCGCAACACGGCGCACGGCCAGCATTCGAGCGATGCGATCCTCGACAGGCTCCTCTCGCTCCACCCGAAGATCATCGACCTGACGCTGGACCGGGTCTGGCGGCTGCTGGCGGCGATGGGTAACCCCCAGCACGCATTGCCGCCGGTTGTGCATATCGCCGGGACCAACGGCAAGGGCTCGACCCTGGCCATGCTCCGCGCCGGGATGGAGGCCGGGGGCAAGTCCGTTCACGCCTATACCTCGCCCCACCTGGCCCGCTTTCACGAGCGCCTCCGCATTGCCGGAGAACTTATTTCCGAGCCCGCGCTGGCCGCGGTGCTGGAGGAATGCGAACAGGTCAATGGCGACCAGCCGATCACCTTCTTCGAGATCACAACAGTGGCCGCCTACGTCGCCTTTGCCCGCGCACAGGCCGATTACACCTTGCTGGAGGTCGGCCTCGGCGGCCGCCTCGACGCCACCAACGTCATCGACCGCCCGGCACTGACCGTGATCACCCCGGTCTCGATCGACCACCAGCAGTATCTTGGCGAGACCCTGGAGGAGATCGCTTTCGAGAAAGCCGGCATTCTGAAATCCGGCATCCCATGCGCCGTCGGCCCTCAGCCGGATGCCGCGCGCGAGGTGATCGAGGCCCGTGCCGCCAAGCTGGGCGCGCCCCTCTTCATCCACGGCCAGGACTGGATGGTGCGAACTGAGCACGGACGGCTTGTCTACGAGGACACGCGCGGACTCCTGGATCTCGACCCCCCCGCTTTGCTCGGCGCACACCAGTTCGAGAACGCCGGACTCGCGGTGGCCGCCCTGCGCGCGCTTGGTTTCGGCGAGACCGCCTGCCGCGCGGCGCTGGCCGACGCGGTCTGGCCCGCACGGATGCAACGCCTGACCCATGGCCCGCTGGCCGAGCGGATGCCGGAGGGCACGTCTCTCTGGCTCGACGGCGGCCACAACGCTGCCGCCGGCGAGGCCCTGGCAGCGGCGACAGCCAGCATCGCCGCTCGTGCCGCCGCGCCTCTGTGGCTGATCACCGGCATGCTCGACACCAAGTCGGCAGAGGACTTTCTGCGACCACTCGCGCCACTCGCGACTGGCGCTTTCACCGTATCCATCCCGGACACCGTGGCGGCGACCCCGGCGCAGGAACTGGCGCAACGGGCGCAATCCGCCGGGCTGGCCGCACAACCAGCCGACAGTGTGGCCGAGGCCCTCGACGCGATTGTCGCCAAGGTGCCCGAAGCACCACTTCGCGTCGTGATCTGCGGCTCGCTCTACCTCGCGGGCGCGGTCTTGCGGGAAAACGGCTGAGGGAAGTGTTCCCGGACGTGACCCGTCCTGGTGGGTATTGTGCCCGTGACAAAATCCGCGTTGCTGATTTTTGGCGCTCCGCCTTCCGCCGGGTTTTATGCGCCTGTCCGGTCACCTACGGTGCGCCGAAAGCATTAGCTTTCGAATAGGCGCATAAAATGGGATGAAGGCGGAGCCGCGCCCAAAGGATGCGAAGCAGCCTCCTCCTCCTATGATGAATGTCCAGCAGGACATTGATTTTGTTTGATTTCGAACGCCGGAAAATCTTCGAACATCCAGCCGTTTTTCAGCGTGTCATAGATGATGGAAAGCAGTTTGCGGGCAGTTGCGATGATGGCTTTTCCGGCCCCGCGGCGTTCCTTGATGCGTTGGTAATGGCTGTTGAGATAGCCGGAATAGCGAATGGCGATCCAGGTGCATTGCACCACGGTGGTGCGCATGAGCTTGTTGCCACGCCTGGTGATCCGTCCATGGTGTTCGGTCTCGTTTGAGTTGCTGACCTTGGGCACGATACCCACATAGGCGGCCAGCTTGTCTGCATCCGGAAAGTCATCGACATTCCCGATCCCGGACAGCAGGATCGCCGCCGATCCGGGGCCAATGCCCTTGATGCTGGTCAGTTGCTCAAACCCCTTCATCGCCGCTGCGGCCGCTTCGATGACCTTGTCGAGACGGATCAGCGTCTCCGTGAGAGCGAGGGCCTGATGGCGCAGCACATCAAGCTCGACCTGCTCCAGCTCGGTGAACTGGCTGAGGCCAAGCTCGCGCAGGCGCTTTTTGCTGGAGAGCCATTCCTTCTTCAGCTTCATGCCGCGCCGAACGAACATGGCATGGATCTTGTTCAACAGCATGGTGCGCTGCTTGACCAGCACATCGCGGGTCTGGACCACCGAGGACAGTTCCGCCTCGGCAGTGGATTTCAGCCGCGTCTCCGGCAGCATGTCTTTCGACAGGAAAAACGCCAGAGCGCGGGCGTCATTGCGGTCGGTTTTCTTTACGGATTTCCGAATGACCGTGAACTGGCGCGGATTAACCACCACGATGCGGCCCACACAGGGGCGCACACAGGGGCGCACCTCGTCGCAGAACCAGGCCGTATTGCCAGTGGCCTCGACCGCCAGTTCGTCATCCGCGTCGAGGCTCAGACAGAATCTCTCCAGATCTGATGCAGACAGTCGGAACGTTGCGAAAGCCTCCGAGCCATCCGCCTCACGACGGCAGATGGTGAAGGAATTCGTATGAAGATCAACACCGATAAAAGCCATTGCTATACTCCCGTTGTCAGGAGGCGGAGCCCCGAAAGGGGCGTGAACGGCCAAACCAGGCTCCTGTCCAGGGTCACCGGCCAAAACCGGGCCTTACGTGGGCTGTTCGGAAACAGGCGAAGGCCAAGCTCCTCTACAGGGTCGCAATGCCCTGAAAGGCGATTCAGCCTGAGACCTGTCCGCCTCCCCAAATCTCCTGGCAAATTCAGGGCGTTTGGTCGCTCACAAAGCATTCATACCCCCTCCTCTGTTCGCCACATTGATTCAAACTTCAGCCGGTTTGGGAATCTGGCGGGTTCTGTGAGGTCGCGTGGCGAAGCGGTGCGGGTTGGCGCGGTGTTGATCGCGACCTCATTGAAGCCGGATTGAGATGAAGCGCGGGCCGCCGGGCTCGGATCTATGGGGATTTATCTGTTGTCGCGGTGTTTTGTTCGGCGACATTGGCGAGGCAAGTTATGGACAGGTGGTTTTGTGGCCGCGGTTCTTTGGCCTGGGCAGGGTTTTGCGCTGTAATTACCGGCGGGGTGCGTCGGGGCGATAGAGTTGGCACAAAGAGGTGCCGTTGCCGGCGCAAGGATCGGCACGGTTTGTCCGCAACGGCGCGCTTGATGGCGCTCATGAGCTGTCGAGCCTTTTGATGCGATGATGTCGATCCGGCCTGGTCAGGACTTCGACAACGATCATCCCGCCACCGCCGCTGCGCCATGCCGTCCAGCGTCGCACGGATTTATTGTCATTGGCGGCTTCCGGGGCGGCTTCCGGGAAGTCGGGTTGATCGAGGACCTGGATTGGTTTTCTGGCGCGCACCAGGTTGGCACGGCGCCGAGCGTTGGCGAGATGGCGGTAATGGCGGATACGATGGCAACCAGGGGGCAGAACATGAAGCAGGAAGCGGCGGATGAACTCGTCTGGCTTCAATGTCATGGTTTTCCGCCGCTGACGATGGCGACCGTCCCGCCATTTGAAGGTGATGGCGTTATCATTCCAAGATATCAGGCGGCTGTTGGCGATGGCGACGCGATGGGTATAGCGGGCGAGACAGGCGAGGACTTGTTCCGGCCCGGCAAAGGGGCGCCTGGGGTAAACCACCCGATTGGCCTTGCGCGGCGGGCCGGGATGGGCCGCCAAAGCTTGGCTGCCGTTCAGCGACGCCAGGTGGTCGAGCGCACCTTCGCCTAGCTCGGGCGCTGCCGCGGGCTGGCAAAGGATTGCGAGGCATCCATCGAAAGCTCGACAGCTTGGGCCTTCATCGCAAGCATCAAGCTGATGACCCGAAGGCTCGCAAGGTATTGCTATGTCCCATGAACTTTTGAACCGGGCTCTCAGCGAAATTGGCCCCACCCGCAAGATTGCGGAGGTGCACCTCGCCCTCGCCCGGCGGATCGAGGTTGATTTCCTGCCAGACGAAATTCTCCGGCCCGCCCTTGTCATCGAAGCCCACGGCGGCTGGCCGGACGCTTTTGCAACTGGTCAACAAGCAGAGCAGTAGGTCGACGACCGATGTCGCAGATGGCCGATCATGAGCGGGACACCCTTATGCGTATGGCGGCCTTCGAGCACGTTCGAGGGCTCAGCGAGGTTTACGATCATCTGACCGTCAACGAACTGAAACCAGGCTTCGTCTTCGACGGTGAGCGCATGCCGCTCGTCAACCCGCGGCGCGGCGTTTTCAAGCCGAGGGAAATGCGGTTCCTGCTGTCGATCAAGACGGTCTTCCCGAGGCCAGGCAGAAGGGTGTGGTACGACGATCAGCGGGAGGTTCACCGCCAGATCTTCGAGAGCGAGGAAACGGTCGATTACGCCTTCATGGGGCAGGACCCGGACGCTGCCGACAACGGAGGCGGGGCGCCCTTATTTGCTGCGCTTTTTAGCTTTGCCACATCGGCCATTACGCCACCTCTCGATCGGCAGCATTTGCGACCGCATCAATGATGTTTTGCGCCATAGCATCGGCGCGTTTTCGAAGTGTTGGGACCATGCCGATCCGAACCCGCTGGCCGAAGGCGGTAGCGAAGGGCAAGCCTGAGGGCGGGCGCGGCGATCCCGAAGGCCCCTGCCCTGCGGTTTCAATCCACACTGATATCTTTGGCTCAGTTTACAAAACGTATGCGTTCAAGGTGTGTTCTTTTTGAGTTCAAGGAGATAGCGAATGCCAATGGATAATGAGTACTTTCAGGACTGGCTTGCGGTGATAGATAATCTCGGCGATGCGCAGCGCGCTGAGGCTGAGGCTGAGGCTGAAGCGGTGCTTTTGGGGCGGTGCGAGGCGGTTTCCTCGCTTGCCGCAATCGAACTTGCGGTGGACGATGACAGGTGCTGCCCGCATTGCAGCACACCCGGTGCAGTATCACGGGGCAAGGCACGTGGCCTGCGCCGCTATCAGTGCAAGAACTGTCGGCGCACATTCAACGCGGCCACCGGCACCCGCTTGTCCGGACTTCCCTACAAAAGATCGCTGGCTGACCTTTGGCGGATGCCTGGCTGCGGGAGAAACGGTTCGGGCGTCAGCGGCGCGCTGCAACCTTGCCGTCAACACGGCCTTTCGCTGGCGACACCGGTTTTTGCCGGCCACAAGGCAGGCCCCGCAAAAACTCAAAGGGATAGTCGAGGTCGATGAAACCTGTGTTCTGGAGAGCCATAAGGGACAGCGCAAATTGGGACGCAAGCCCCGCAAACGGGGCGGCAAGGCCAGCAAAGCGCGGCCTGTCATGCGAACAGGTGCCGGTTCTGGTGGCCGCCGACCGTAGCGGCACGACATTCAGCACGGTTCTGCCCACAGTGACTGCCGACACGCTGAAACAGGCGATCAGCCCGGTCGACAGGGACATCGTGCTTGTGTCCGACGGTTGTCAAAGCTATCGGCCATGCGCGGCGGCAATGGGTGTTCGCCATGAAGCCCTCAATCTGTCCGCCGGCGAACGGGTCCGTGGTGCCTTTCATATTCAGACTGTCAACAGCCGCCATAGCCAACTGAAAGATTTCCTGCGCTGCTACCGTGGCATCGCAACAAAATATCTCGGCAACTACCTGCAATGGTTCCATCTCATCAAACTGGCACCACAGCCTTCGTCGCGAGCCTGTCTTGCCGCCGCAATCGCAAACCGTGCATACGGTTCGTAAACTGAGCCTTGTTTTTTATTCGGTGGGTTTTGTGGGTGGCGTAATTGTCCATGATGATATGGACATCCAATTCGTCGGGCACATTGGCGTCGATCTGTTTCAGAAAATCGAGAAACTCCTTGGCGCGGTGACGCTTGTAGTATTTGCCGATGACGAAGCCGGTCGCCACATCGAGGGCGGCAAACAGCGAGGTGGCGCCATGGCGAACATAATTGTGGGTCTGCCTCTCGGGTATGCCCGGCATCATCGGCAACACCGGCTGTTCCCGGTCCCGCGCCTGAATTTGGCTCCCACACGCTTGATGTGCGGGCCTTGACACCTGATCAGCACCGGGCTGCACAAGAAGCATTCGAGGCACTGCGCGGCAAGCGGTTTCTTCCATTCGATCAGGTCGACGAAGATAACGTTCTGGTCGCTCGGATCGTCCTCATCGTCCCGGAGGATGGCGAAACCGCCGACGCCGCATTATGTTTCGTCGTGGGGTGAGTGGGGTGAAGCCCGGGCAATGGTGCCTTTTTCAACGGGCTGCTAGAACCCCATCTTTCGATTC
>CBDFHG010000007.1:670000-1759527 GCA_965247385.1 Thermohalobaculum sp. | reverse complement strand
CGGCGCACTGCGTCGCCGATGGTCTCGCCCGGTTCCATGAAGCCCGCGAGCAGCGAGTAGAGGCCCGGTGCCCAAACCGATTGGCGGCCCAGCAGAACGTTGTCGCCCTGATCGTCCTGGCGGGTTATCAGCATGATAACCACCGGGTCGGTGCGGGGGAAGTGGAGCGCGCCGCACGCGGTGCATTTGCGCCGCCAGCCGGCGTCCTCCGGCACGGTCGGATTGCCGCAGCGGGCGCAGAACGGGTGGATACGGTGCCAGCCGATCACGCCCTTGGCGGCGGCGACGATGGTGGCCTCGGCCTGGGTCACCTGACCGGCGATGGAGCGCAGATCGATGAACTTCATCGCCGCGCCGAAATGGGTGCGGGCGGTGTCCTCGTCCAGTGCGGAATAATCGGCGGTGAAACAGGGCGTGTCCTGGTAGATGCCGAGGAAGATCGGGGGCTCGGCGGCGAGCGCGGCCAGCGCGGGACTGGGTCCGATCCAGCCGAGCGCCGGGTCCGCGCCTGAGAGATTGTCGGAGAGGTCGATCAGCGTCTTCTCCTGCCATTGCGGCAGCAGCCGGGCATCGGCGCGGTCGAGCAGCGTGGCGCTGTCGGGCCGAAGATGCGAGGCGCGGTCAAGGTCACCGCCCCCGGCGGCGAAGGTCAGGGGATCGTTGAGGCTCATGTGTTCCCAGTATGGCGGATCGGTATGGCGGGCCGGAGTTCGGCCCCTTGATGCCAGACCGGCGCGTGGTCCGCAATGGTTGGGGTGGATATGCGGGCGGGCCTCAATGCGCTTGAAACGGACGTGCCAGCGCAGTATATCAGCGTGCGAGAGGTTGGCGCGGGTGAACACCTCGCCAACCCGGTCAGGTCCGGAAGGAAGCAGCCGTAACGAGTCCCGTTTGGGTCGCTGTCCAGCCTCTCACCTTTTCAGAGCCGCGCCCAAAGCCCGCGGAACGGGCTTTGGATCAGGCGCATGAGACATGGGGCGGCGGCCTGCCCCTGCCGCGCCATCGGGCGGGAAGCCGTGAGAGCAAAAGATGCGAGGTGGGGAGGGTGCCCGGGTTGTGCACACGACCGGGATAATCGCGGTGCTCGCGCATTACCCACCAGACACTGCCCAGGATTCCCGAACCGGGTTATCAGATTCGCGCACGTGCAATGGACTCACTTATCCAGCGGCTTGGGGGGCGTTTTCATGAACAAGAGTGACCTGCGTTCAGCGCGGAGCCACAAGTTTAGCGCAGCGTCCCGGTGCGGCGCAGTTTTGCCCCCCCCCCCCCCCCCCCCCCCCCAGATTTAGCCGGGCTTCACTCCAGGCCCGCCGGGCGGGAGGCGTAGCGTGATGCCGGCGGCCCCTCGCCTCGCGGCCCTCCTGCTGGGCCCGCTAATGGTGATCGGCCTGCTGCTCGGGCTGGCATCGCCAGCCGGAGCGCAGACGGACCCGCCCCCCCTGGCGCTGAACGGGGTGCCCGACCAGCTCTATACCGTGGGCACGCCGGTCAACCTGGTCCTGCCGGCGGCCACCGGCGCCAGCGGCGAACTGACCTACACCCTGACCGGTGCCCTGCCGGCGGGTCTGACCTTCGATGCGGTCAGCCGCACGCTGTCCGGCACGCCGAGCACGGCGGCGGAGGTCACCGAGTTGACCTACACGGTGAGCGACGACGGGAATAATCCAGCAGCTTCAATGTCTCGGGCATTCAACGTCACCGTGAGCGATCCGGATGAACCGGGAGCCACCATCGGGCTCATCACCGGCGACGCCGAGGTCGGGCAAACGCTAACCGCCGGCATGGTGACCGACCCGGCTGGTGCGGTTACTGTCATCAACTATAGATGGCAAAGTGCACCGGAAGGCACCGCCGACGACGACCCCGCTTGGGCCAACATCGACTTCCTCAACCGAAGATCCTTCATACCGAGAACCGTTGATGTCGGCATGATCATTCGAGTCGTTGTCACTTATTACACCGGCTCGGATTTCACCGTCCCTAAGACCATTGCCAGCGCGGCGACCGGTGCTGTGGCTGCCGCGCCCACGTTGCCGGTCATAATGGGTTCTGTGACCTTGGAAATTCCTGAGAACACCTCCCACGACACTCTTCTGGGCACCTACACCACCACGGCGGATATCGATAGATTTGGGATTTTTACTAACGTGCTGGATGGCAGTTTGTTCCGCTTTAATTCAACTAGTGGGAAATTGTTTTTTAAAAACGGACCAAGTTTCTCGCCAGACTTTGAGGCACCGCGGGATCAAGGCGCGAACAACGTCTATAACCTCACTGTAGTCGGCTTAGGCAGCGATTTTCAGCCCGCGACCCAAAATCTGGAAGTTACGGTTACGATCACCAACGTGGATGAACCGGGTGCCATCAGTGCCATTACCGGCGACGCGCAGGTTGGCGCGACACTAACCGCCGGCACGGTAACTGACGAGGATTCGCCATCTGATGGGACGCCTGTTTCCGGCATTACGCATCAATGGCAAAGCGCGGTGGACGGCACCGACGCCGCCGCCGACGTCGACGATGCCGCCTGGCCCGACATCAGCGGTGCCACCGGTGCGACCTACGATCCGGTAGTTGGTGATGTCGGCAGGATTATTCGAGTGGTCGCCACTTACACCGACGGCGAAGGTGGCGGTAAAAAAGTTGCCAGCGCGGCGACCGGTGCTGTGGCTGCCGCGCCCGCGTTGCCGCTCATAACGGGTCCTGCGACCTTGGAAATTCCTGAGAACACCGCCGCCCCCACTGTTTTGGCGAACTATGCCACCACGGCCACGCTGACAGGAGGTGGATGGTCAAGAAGAGTAAGCGGAAATGATGCGGATGGCATTTTATTCCGTATAGCCCCCACTGGTCCAACGAGTGCACAATTGGCAACCAACGCAGTCGGTTCGCCTTTCGTGCCGGACTATGAGGCACCGCAGGATGTGGACGCGGACAACGTCTATAAAGTCACTATTTACGCCAGAGCCGCCGGCTCGTTGGACCCCGTGACCCAAGATTTGGAAGTTACGGTTACGGTCACCAACGTGGATGAACCGGGTGCCATCAGTACCATTACCGGCGACGCGCAGGTTGGCGCGACACTAACCGCCGGCACGGTAACTGACGAGGATTCGCCATCTGATGGGACGCCTGTTTCCGGCATTACGCATCAATGGCAAAGCGCGGTGGACGGCACCGACGCCGCCGCCGACGTCGACGATGCCGCCTGGCCCGACATCAGCGGTGCCACCGGTGCGACCTACGATCCGGTAGTTGGTGATGTCGGCAGGATTATTCGAGTGGTCGCCACTTACACCGACGGCGAAGGTGGCGGTAAAAAAGTTGCCAGCGCGGCGACCGGTGCTGTGGCCGCAGCTCCCCTGGCGCTGCCCGATCCGCCCAACCAGGGCTATACCATGGACACGGCGATCACCGCCCTGGTCCTGCCGGAAGCGACCGGCGGCACCACGCCCCGGGCCTACACCCTGACCGGGCCGGCGGGCGCCGCCCTGCCGGCGGGTCTGAGCTTTAACGCCGGCACCCGCACGCTGTCCGGCACGCCGGGCACGGCGGCGAGCACCGAACTGACCTACACGGTGACCGACGCCAACGGCGCCACGGCCACGGCCGACTTCACCGTCACCGTGAACGCCGGCCTGGTGCTGACCCCGCCGGACGACCAGTTCTATACCCTGGGCACGCTGATCGCCGCGCTGGAGCTGCCACCGGCCACCGGCGGCACCGCGCCCCTGACCTACGCCCTGACCAATCTGCCGGACGGGCTGCGCTTTGACGCCGGCACCCGCACGCTGTCCGGCACGCCGGGCACGGCCGATGTCACCGTGCTGACCTACACGGTGACCGACGCCAACGGCGCCACGGCCACGGCCGACTTCACCGTCACCGTGAACGCCGGCCTGGCGCTGAGCGCGCCGCCCGACCAGGGCTATACCGTGAACACGGCAATCGACGCCCTGATCCTGCCGGAAGCCAGCGGCGGCACCGGCACCCTGAGATACACCCTGACCGGGCCGGGCGCCGCCCTGCCGGACGGGCTGGCCTTTGACGCCGGCACCCGCACGCTGTCCGGCACGCCGGGCACGGCGGCGAGCACCGAACTGACCTACACGGTGACCGACGCCAATGGTGCCACCACCAGCCAGACCTTCATGGTCACCGTGAACGACAGCCTGGCGCTGCCCGCGCCGGACGACCAGAGCTATACCCTGGACACGGCAATCGACGCCCTGATCCTGCCGGAAGCGACCGGCGGCACCGCGCCCCTGACCTACGCCCTGACCGATCCGCCGGCGGGTCTGACCTTCAATTCGGCCAGCCGCAGGCTCACGGGCACGCCGACCGCGGCGGCGATCACCGAACTGACCTACACGGTGACCGACGCCAATGACGCCAGCACCAGCCAGACCTTCACCGTCACCGTGAACGACGGCCTGGCGCTGAACGCGCCGGGTGCCCAGGGCTATACCCTGGACACGACGATCACCGACCTGGAGCTGCCGGAAGCGACCGGCGGCACCGCGCCCCTGACCTACGCCCTGACCGATCCGCCGGCGGGTCTGACCTTCAATTCGGCCAGCCGCAGGCTCACGGGCACGCCGACCGCGGCGGCGATCACCGAACTGACCTACACGGTGACCGACGCCAATGACGCCAGCACCAGCCAGACCTTCACCGTCACCGTGAACGACGGCCTGGCGCTGAACGCGCCGGGTGCCCAGGGCTATACCCTGGACACGACGATCACCGACCTGGAGCTGCCGGAAGCGACCGGCGGCACCGCGCCCCTGATCTACGCCCTGACCGATCCGCCGGCGGGTCTGGCCTTCAATCCGACCAGCCGCACGCTGTCCGGCACGCCGACCGCGGCGGCGAGCACCGTGCTGACCTACACAGTGACCGACACCAATGACGCCACCGCCAGCCAGACCTTCACCGTCACCGTGAACGACGGCCTGGTGCTGACCACGGCGGGCGACCAAGGCTATACCCTGGGCACGACGATCACCGAACTGGAGCTGCCGGCGGCCACCGGCGGCACCGCGCCCCTGACCTACGCCCTGACCAATCTGCCGGACGGGCTGCGCTTTGACGCCGGCACCCGCACGCTGTCCGGCACGCCGGGCACGGCGGCGACCACCGAACTGACCTACACGGTGACCGACGCCAACGGCGCCACGGCCACGGCCGACTTCACCGTCACCGTGAACGCCGGCCTGGTGCTGACCCCGCCGGACGACCAGTTCTATACCCTGGGCACGCTGATCGCCGCGCTGGAGCTGCCACCGGCCACCGGCGGCACCGCGCTCCTGACCTACGCCCTGACCAATCTGCCGGACGGGCTGGCCTTTGACGCCGGCACCCGCACGCTGTCCGGCACGCCGGGCACGGCGGCGAGCACCGAACTGACCTACACGGTGACCGACGCCAATGGTGCCACCACCAGCCAGACCTTCATGGTCACCGTGAACGACAGCCTGGCGCTGAGCGCGCCGCCCGCCCAGAGCTATACCGCGGGCACGCTGATCACCCCCCTGGCCCTGTCGGCGGCCAGCGGTGGCACCGGCACCCTGAGCTACACCCTGACCGGGCCGGCGGGTGCCGACCTGCCGGACGGACTGGACTTTAACGCCGGCACACGCACGCTGTCCGGCACGCCGACCGCGGCGGCGAGCACCGTGCTGACCTACACAGTGACCGACACCAATGACGCCACCGCCAGCCAGACCTTCACCGTCACCGTGAACGACGGCCTGGTGCTGACCACGGCGGGCGACCAGGGCTATACCCTGGGCACGACGATCACCGAGCTGGAACTGCCGGCGGCCACCGGCGGCACCGCGCCCCTGACCTACGCCCTGACCAATCTGCCGGACGGGCTGCGCTTTGACGCCGGCACCCGCACGCTGTCCGGCACGCCGGGCACGGCGGCGATCACCGAACTGACCTACACGGTGACCGACGCCAATGACGCCACCACCAGCCAGACCTTCATGGTCACCGTGAGCGACGGCCTGGCGCTGAGCGCGCCGCCCGCCCAGAGCTATACCGCGGGCACGCTGATCACCCCCCTGGCCCTGTCGGCGGCCACCGGCGGCACCGGCACCCTGAGCTACACCCTGACCGGGCCGGCGGGTGCCGACCTGCCGACGGGTCTGACCTTTACCGCAGCCAGCCGCACGCTGTCCGGCACGCCGACCGCGGCGGCGAGCACCGTGCTGACCTACACAGTGACCGACACCAATGACGCCACCGCCAGCCAGACCTTCACCGTCACCGTGAACGACGGCCTGGTGCTGACCACGGCGGGCGACCAGGGCTATACCCTGGGCACGACGATCACCGAGCTGGAGCTGCCGGCGGCCACCGGCGGCACCGCGCCCCTGATCTACGCCCTGACCGATCCGCCGGCGGGTCTGGCCTTCAATCCGACCAACCGCACGCTGTCCGGCACGCCGGGCACGGCGGCGATCACCGAACTGACCTACACGGTGACCGACGCCAATGGTGCCAGCACCAGCCAGACCTTCATGGTCACCGTGAACGACAGCCTGGCGCTGACCGCGCCGGACGACCAGAGCTATACCGTGGACACGGCGATCACCGACCTGGTCCTGCTGGAAGCCACCGGCGGCACCGGCACCCTGAGCTACACCCTGACCGGGCCGGCGGGTGCCGACCTGCCGACGGGTCTGACCTTTACCGCAGCCAGCCGCACGCTGTCCGGCACGCCGACCGCGGCGGCGAGCACCGTGCTGACCTACACAGTGACCGACGCCAATGGTGCCAGCACCAGCCAGACCTTCACCGTCACCGTGAACGACGGCCTGGTGCTGACCACGGCGGGCGACCAGGGCTATACCCTGGGCACGACGATCACCGAGCTGGAACTGCCGGCGGCCACCGGCGGCACCGCGCCCCTGACCTACACCCTGACCGGGCTGCCGACGGGTCTGACCTTTACCGCAGCCAGCCGCACGCTGTCCGGCACGCCGACCGCGGCGGCGAGCACCGTGCTGACCTACACAGTGACCGACACCAATGACGCCACCGCCAGCCAGACCTTCACCGTCACCGTGAACGACGGCCTGGTGCTGACCGCGCCGGACGACCAGAGCTATACCCTGGACACGGCAATCGACGCCCTGATCCTGCCGGAAGCGACCGGCGGCACCGCGCCCCTGACCTACGCCCTGACCGATCCGCCGGACGGGCTGCGCTTTGACGCCGGCACCCGCACGCTGTCCGGCACGCCGGGCACGGCGGCGAGCACCGAACTGACCTACACGGTGACCGACGCCAATGGTGCCAGCACCAGCCAGACCTTCATGGTCACCGTGAACGACAGCCTGGCGCTGACCGCGCCGGACGACCAGAGCTATACCGTGGACACGGCGATCACCAACCTGGTCCTGCTGGAAGCCAGCGGTGGCACCGGCACCCTGAGCTACACCCTGACCGGCGCCCTGCCGACGGGTCTGACCTTTACCGCAGCCAGCCGCACGCTGTCCGGCACGCCGACCGCGGCGGCGATCACCGTGCTGACCTACACAGTGACCGACACCAATGACGCCACCGCCAGCCAGACCTTCACCGTCACCGTGAACGACGGCCTGGCGCTGAGCGCGGCGGGCGACCAAGGCTATACCCTGGGCACGACGATCACCGACCTGGAGCTGCCGGCGGCCACCGGCGGCACCGCGCCCCTGATCTACGCCCTGACCGATCCGCCGGCGGGTCTGGCCTTCAATCCGACCAACCGCACGCTGTCCGGCACGCCGGGCACGGCGGCGATCACCGAACTGACCTACACGGTGACCGACGCCAATGGTGCCAGCACCAGCCAGACCTTCATGGTCACCGTGAACGACAGCCTGGCGCTGACCGCGCCGGACGACCAGAGCTATACCGTGGACACGGCGATCACCGACCTGGTCCTGCTGGAAGCCACCGGCGGCACCGGCACCCTGAGCTACACCCTGACCGGGCCGGCGGGTGCCGACCTGCCGACGGGTCTGGCCTTCAATCCGACCAACCGCACGCTGTCCGGCACGCCGACCGCGGCGGCGAGCACCGAACTGACCTACACGGTGACCGACGCCAATGACGCCAGCACCAGCCAGACCTTCACCGTCACCGTGAACGACGGCCTGGTGCTGACCACGGCGGGCGACCAGGGCTATACCCTGGACACGGCAATCGACGCCCTGATCCTGCCGGAAGCGACCGGCGGCACCGCGCCCCTGACCTACGCCCTGACCGATCCGCCGGCGGGTCTGACCTTCAATTCGGCCAGCCGCAGGCTCACGGGCACGCCGACCGCGGCGGCGATCACCGAACTGACCTACACGGTGACCGACGCCAATGGTGCCAGCACCAGCCAGACCTTCATGGTCACCGTGAACGACAGCCTGGCGCTGACCGCGCCGGACGACCAGAGCTATACCGTGGACACGGCGATCACCGACCTGGTCCTGCTGGAAGCCAGCGGTGGCACCGGCACCCTGACCTACACCCTGACCGGGCTGCCGACGGGTCTGACCTTTACCGCAGCCAGCCGCACGCTGTCCGGCACGCCGACCGCGGCGGCGAGCACCGTGCTGACCTACACGGTGACCGACGCCAATGGTGCCAGCACCAGCCAGACCTTCACCGTCACCGTGAACGACGGCCTGGTGCTGACCACGGCGGGCGACCAGGGCTATACCCTGGACACGGCAATCGACGCCCTGATCCTGCCGGAAGCGACCGGCGGCACCGCGCCCCTGACCTACGCCCTGACCGATCCGCCGGACGGGCTGCGCTTTGACGCCGGCACCCGCACGCTGTCCGGCACGCCGGGCACGGCGGCGATCACCGAACTGACCTACACGGTGACCGACGCCAATGGTGCCAGCACCAGCCAGACCTTTGATGTCACCGTGAACGACGGCGTGACGCTGCCCGCGCCGGGCGACCAGGGCTATACCCTGGACACGGCAATCGACGCCCTGATCCTGCCGGAAGCGACCGGCGGCACCGCGCCCCTGACCTACGCCCTGACCGATCCGCCGGACGGGCTGCGCTTTGACGCCGGCACCCGCACGCTGTCCGGCACGCCGGGCACGGCGGCGAGCACCGAACTGACCTACACGGTGACCGACGCCAATGGTGCCAGCACCAGCCAGACCTTCATGGTCACCGTGAACGACAGCCTGGCGCTGACCGCGCCGGACGACCAGAGCTATACCGTGGACACGGCGATCACCAACCTGGTCCTGCTGGAAGCCAGCGGTGGCACCGGCACCCTGACCTACACCCTGACCGGCGCCCTGCCGACGGGTCTGACCTTTACCGCAGCCAGCCGCACGCTGTCCGGCACGCCGACCGCGGCGGCGAGCACCGTGCTGACCTACACAGTGACCGACACCAATGACGCCACCGCCAGCCAGACCTTCACCGTCACCGTGAACGACGGCCTGGTGCTGACCACGGCGGGCGACCAAGGCTATACCCTGGGCACGACGATCACCGAGCTGGAGCTGCCGGCGGCCACCGGCGGCACCGCGCCCCTGACCTACGCCCTGACCGATCCGCCGGCGGGTCTGGCCTTCAATCCGACCAACCGCACGCTGTCCGGCACGCCGGGCACGGCGGCGATCACCGAACTGACCTACACGGTGACCGACGCCAATGGTGCCAGCACCAGCCAGACCTTCATGGTCACCGTGAACGACAGCCTGGCGCTGACCGCGCCGGACGACCAGGGCTATACCGTGGACACGGCGATCACCGACCTGGTCCTGCTGGAAGCCAGCGGTGGCACCGGCACCCTGAGCTACACCCTGACCGGCGCCCTGCCGACGGGTCTGACCTTTACCGCAGCCAGCCGCACGCTGTCCGGCACGCCGACCGCGGCGGCGAGCACCGTGCTGACCTACACAGTGACCGACACCAATGACGCCACCGCCAGCCAGACCTTCACCGTCACCGTGAACGACGGCTTGGCGCTGAGCGCGGCGGGCGACCAAGGCTATACCCTGGGCACGACGATCACCGAGCTGGAGCTGCCGGAAGCGACCGGCGGCACCGCGCCCCTGATCTACGCCCTGACCGATCCGCCGGCGGGTCTGGCCTTCAATCCGACCAACCGCACGCTGTCCGGCACGTCGGGCACGGCGGCGATCACCGAACTGACCTACACGGTGACCGACGCCAATGGTGCCAGCACCAGCCAGACCTTCATGGTCACCGTGAACGACAGCCTGGCGCTGACCGCGCCGGACGACCAGAGCTATACCGTGGACACGGCGATCACCGACCTGGTCCTGCTGGAAGCCACCGGCGGCACCGGCACCCTGAGCTACACCCTGACCGGGCCGGCGGGTGCCGACCTGCCGACGGGTCTGACCTTTACCGCAGCCAGCCGCACGCTGTCCGGCACGCCGACCGCGGCGGCGAGCACCGTGCTGACCTACACAGTGACCGACGCCAATGGTGCCAGCACCAGCCAGACCTTCACCGTCACCGTGAACGACGGCCTGGTGCTGACCACGGCGGGCGACCAGGGCTATACCCTGGGCACGACGATCACCGACCTGGAACTGCCGGCGGCCACCGGCGGCACCGCGCCCCTGACCTACGCCCTGACCAATCTGCCGGACGGGCTGCGCTTTGACGCCGGCACCCGCACGCTGTCCGGCACGCCGGGCACGGCGGCGAGCACCGAACTGACCTACACGGTGACCGACGCCAATGACGCCAGCACCAGCCAGACCTTCACCGTCACCGTGAACGACGGCCTGGCGCTGAACGCGCCGGGTGCCCAGGGCTATACCCTGGACACGGCAATCGACGCCCTGATCCTGCCGGAAGCGACCGGCGGCACCGCGCCCCTGACCTACGCCCTGACCGATCCGCCGGCGGGTCTGACCTTCAATTCGGCCAGCCGCAGGCTCACGGGCACGCCGACCGCGGCGGCGATCACCGAACTGACCTACACGGTGACCGACGCCAATGACGCCAGCACCAGCCAGACCTTCACCGTCACCGTGAACGACGGCCTGGTGCTGACCACGGCGGGCGACCAGGGCTATACCCTGGACACGGCAATCGACGCCCTGATCCTGCCGGAAGCGACCGGCGGCACCGCGCCCCTGACCTACGCCCTGACCGATCCGCTGGCGGGTCTGACCTTCAATTCGGCCAGCCGCAGGCTCACGGGCACGCCGACCGCGGCGGCGATCACCGAACTGACCTACACGGTGACCGACGCCAATGGTGCCAGCACCAGCCAGACCTTCATGGTCACCGTGAACGACAGCCTGGCGCTGACCGCGCCGGACGACCAGAGCTATACCGTGGACACGGCGATCACCGACCTGGTCCTGCTGGAAGCCAGCGGTGGCACCGGCACCCTGACCTACACCCTGACCGGGCTGCCGACGGGTCTGACCTTTACCGCAGCCAGCCGCACGCTGTCCGGCACGCCGACCGCGGCGGCGAGCACCGTGCTGACCTACACAGTGACCGACGCCAATGGTGCCAGCACCAGCCAGACCTTCACCGTCACCGTGAACGACGGCCTGGTGCTGACCACGGCGGGCGACCAGGGCTATACCCTGGACACGGCAATCGACGCCCTGATCCTGCCGGAAGCGACCGGCGGCACCGCGCCCCTGACCTACGCCCTGACCGATCCGCCGGACGGGCTGCGCTTTGACGCCGGCACCCGCACGCTGTCCGGCACGCCGGGCACGGCGGCGATCACCGAACTGACCTACACGGTGACCGACGCCAATGGTGCCAGCACCAGCCAGACCTTTGATGTCACCGTGAACGACGGCGTGACGCTGCCCGCGCCGGGCGACCAGGGCTATACCCTGGACACGGCAATCGACGCCCTGATCCTGCCGGAAGCGACCGGCGGCACCGCGCCCCTGACCTACGCCCTGACCGATCCGCCGGCGGGTCTGACCTTCAATTCGGCCAGCCGCAGGCTCACGGGCACGCCGACCGCGGCGGCGATCACCGAACTGACCTACACGGTGACCGACGCCAATGACGCCAGCACCAGCCAGACCTTCACCGTCACCGTGAACGACGGCCTGGCGCTGAACGCGCCGGGTGCCCAGGGCTATACCCTGGACACGACGATCACCGACCTGGAGCTGCCGGAAGCGACCGGCGGCACCGCGCCCCTGATCTACGCCCTGACCGATCCGCCGGCGGGTCTGGCCTTCAATCCGACCAGCCGCACGCTGTCCGGCACGCCGGGCATGGCCGATGTCACCGTGCTGACCTACACGGTGACCGACGCCAATGACGCCACCACCAGCCAGACCTTCATGGTCACCGTGAGCGACGGCCTGGCGCTGAGCGCGCCGCCCGCCCAGAGCTATACCGCGGGCACGCTGATCACCCCCCTGGCCCTGTCGGCGGCCACCGGCGGCACCGGCACCCCGAGCTACACCCTGACCGGGCCGGCGGGTGCCGACCTGCCGACGGGTCTGACCTTTACCGCAGCCAGCCGCACGCTGTCCGGCACGCCGACCGCGGCGGCGAGCACCGTGCTGACCTACACAGTGACCGACACCAATGACGCCACCGCCAGCCAGACCTTCACCGTCACCGTGAACGACGGCCTGGCGCTGAACGCGCCGGGTGCCCAGGGCTATACCCTGGACACGGCAATCGACGCCCTGATCCTGCCGGAAGCGACCGGCGGCACCGCGCCCCTGACCTACGCCCTGACCGATCCGCCGGCGGGTCTGACCTTCAATTCGGCCAGCCGCAGGCTCACGGGCACGCCGACCGCGGCGGCGATCACCGAACTGACCTACACGGTGACCGACACCAATGACGCCACCGCCAGCCAGACCTTCACCGTCACCGTGAACGACGGCCTGGCGCTGAACGCGCCGGGTGCCCAGGGCTATACCCTGGACACGGCGATCACCGACCTGGAGCTGCCGGAAGCGACCGGCGGCACCGCGCCCCTGACCTACGCCCTGACCGATCCGCCGGACGGGCTGCGCTTTGACGCCGGCACCCGCACGCTGTCCGGCACGCCGGGCACGGCGGCGATCACCGAACTGACCTACACGGTGACCGACGCCAATGACGCCAGCACCAGCCAGACCTTCACCGTCACCGTGAACGGCCGCCTGGTGCTGAGCGCGGCGGTGGACAACCAGGGCTATACCGTGGACACGGCAATCGACGCCCTGATCCTGCCGGAAGCGACCGGCGGCACCGCGCCCCTGACCTACGCCCTGACCGATCCGCCGGACGGGCTGCGCTTTGACGCCGGCACCCGCACGCTGTCCGGCACGCCGGGCACGGCGGCGATCACCGAACTGACCTACACGGTGACCGACGCCAATGGTGCCAGCACCAGCCAGACCTTCATGGTCACCGTGAACGACAGCCTGGCGCTGACCGCGCCGGACGACCAGAGCTATACCGTGGACACGGCGATCACCGACCTGGCCCTGCTGGAAGCCAGCGGTGGCACCGGCACCCTGACCTACACCCTGACCGGGCCGGGGGCCGCCGCCACCCTGCCGGACGGACTGACCTTTACCGCCGGCACCCGCATGCTGTCCGGCACGCCGACCGTGGCGGCGATCACCGAACTGACCTACACGGTGACCGACGCCAATGACGCCAGCACCAGCCAGACCTTCACCGTCACCGTGAACGACGGCCTGGCGCTGAACGCGCCGGGTGCCCAGGGCTATACCCTGGACACGACGATCACCGAGCTGGAGCTGCCGGAAGCGACCGGCGGCACCGCGCCCCTGATCTACGCCCTGACCGATCCGCCGGCGGGTCTGGCCTTCAATCCGACCAACCGCACGCTGTCCGGCACGCCGGGCACGGCGGCGATCACCGAACTGACCTACACGGTGACCGACGCCAATGGTGCCAGCACCAGCCAGACCTTCATGGTCACCGTGAACGACAGCCTGGCGCTGACCGCGCCGGACGACCAGAGCTATACCGTGGACACGGCGATCACCGACCTGGTCCTGCTGGAAGCCACCGGCGGCACCGGCACCCTGAGCTACACCCTGACCGGGCCGGCGGGTGCCGACCTGCCGACGGGTCTGACCTTTACCGCAGCCAGCCGCACGCTGTCCGGCACGCCGACCGCGGCGGCGAGCACCGTGCTGACCTACACAGTGACCGACGCCAATGGTGCCAGCACCAGCCAGACCTTCACCGTCACCGTGAACGACGGCCTGGTGCTGACCACGGCGGGCGACCAGGGCTATACCCTGGGCACGACGATCACCGAGCTGGAACTGCCGGCGGCCACCGGCGGCACCGCGCCCCTGATCTACGCCCTGACCGATCCGCCGGCGGGTCTGGCCTTCAATCCGACCAACCGCACGCTGTCCGGCACGCCGGGCACGGCGGCGATCACCGAACTGACCTACACGGTGACCGACGCCAATGGTGCCAGCACCAGCCAGACCTTCATGGTCACCGTGAACGACAGCCTGGCGCTGACCGCGCCGGACGACCAGGGCTATACCGTGGACACGGCAATCGACGCCCTGATCCTGCCGGAAGCGACCGGCGGCACCGCGCCCCTGACCTACGCCCTGACCGATCCGCCGGCGGGTCTGACCTTCAATTCGGCCAGCCGCAGGCTCACGGGCACGCCGACCGCGGCGGCGATCACCGAACTGACCTACACGGTGACCGACGCCAATGACGCCAGCACCAGCCAGACCTTCACCGTCACCGTGAACGACGGCCTGGCGCTGAACGCGCCGGGTGCCCAGGGCTATACCCTGGACACGACGATCACCGACCTGGAGCTGCTGGAAGCCAGCGGCGGCACCGGCACCCTGCGCTACACCCTGACCGGGCCGGGCGGTGCCGCCCTGCCGACGGGTCTGACCTTTGACGCCGGCACCGGCATGCTGTCCGGCACGCCGGGCACAGCGGCGATCACCACCCTGACCTACACGGTGACCGACGACAATGGCGCCACCGCCAGCCAGACCTTCACCGTCACCGTGAACGACGGCCTGGCGCTGAACGCGCCGGGCGACCAGAGCTATACCGTGAACACGGCAATCGACGCCCTGGTCCTGCTGGAAGCGACCGGCGGCACCGCGCCCCTGCGCTACGCCCTGACCGGCGCCCTGCCGGCGGGTCTGGCCTTTACCGCAGCCAGCCGCACGCTGTCCGGCACGCCGACCGCGGTGACGAGCGCCACCACCCTGACCTACACGGTGACCGACGCCAACGGCGCCACCACCAGCCAGACCTTCACCGTCACCGTGAACGACGGCCTGGCGCTGAACGCGCCGGGCGACCAGAGCTATACCGTGAACACGGCAATCGACGCCCTGGTCCTGCTGGAAGCGACCGGCGGCACCGCGCCCCTGCGCTACGCCCTGACCGGCGCCCTGCCGGCGGGTCTGGCCTTTACCGCTGGCACACGCACGCTGTCCGGCACGCCGACTGCGGTGACGAGCGCCACCACCCTGACCTACACGGTGACCGACGCCAACGGCGCCACCACCAGCCAGACCTTCACCGTCGCCGTGAACGCCAGCCTGGCGTTGAACCCGCCGGGTGCCCAGGGCTATACCCTGGACACCGAGATCGCCGAGCTGGTCCTGCCGGAGGCCAGCGGCGGCACCGGCACCCTGCGCTACACCCTGACCGGCGCCCTGCCGGCGGGTCTGAGCTTTAACGCCGGCACACGCACGCTGTCCGGCACGCCGACCGCGGCGGCGAGCACCGTGCTGACCTACACGGTGACCGACGCCAACCGTGCCACCACCAGCCAGACCTTCATGGTCACCGTGAGCGACGGCTTGGCGCTGAGCGCGCCGCCCGCCCAGAGCTATACCGCGGGCACGCTGATCACCCCCCTGGCCCTGTCGGCGGCCACCGGCGGCACCGGCACCCTGAGCTACACCCTGACCGGGCCGGCGGGTGCCGACCTGCCGACGGGTCTGACCTTTACCGCAGCCAGCCGCACGCTGTCCGGCACGCCGACCGCGGCGGCGAGCACCGTGCTGACCTACACAGTGACCGACACCAATGACGCCACCGCCAGCCAGACCTTCACCGTCACCGTGAACGACGGCCTGGTGCTGACCACGGCGGGCGACCAAGGCTATACCCTGGGCACGACGATCACCGAGCTGGAGCTGCCGGCGGCCACCGGCGGCACCGCGCCCCTGACCTACGCCCTGACCAATCTGCCGGACGGGCTGCGCTTTGACGCCGGCACCCGCACGCTGTCCGGCACGCCGGGCATGGCCGATGTCACCGTGCTGACCTACACGGTGACCGACGCCAATGACGCCACCACCAGCCAGACCTTCATGGTCACCGTGAGCGACGGCCTGGCGCTGAGCGCGCCGGACGACCAGAGCTATACCGTGGACACGGCGATCACCGACCTGGCCCTGCTGGAAGCCAGCGGTGGCACCGGCACCCTGAGCTACACCCTGACCGGCGCCCTGCCGACGGGTCTGACCTTTACCGCAGCCAGCCGCACGCTGTCCGGCACGCCGACCGCGGCGGCGAGCACCGTGCTGACCTACACAGTGACCGACACCAATGACGCCACCGCCAGCCAGACCTTCACCGTCACCGTGAACGACGGCCTGGTGCTGACCACGGCGGGCGACCAAGGCTATACCCTGGGCACGACGACCACCGAGCTGGAGCTGCCGGCGGCCACCGGCGGCACCGCGCCCCTGACCTACGCCCTGACCGATCCGCCGGACGGGCTGCGCTTTGACGCCGGCACCCGCACGCTGTCCGGCACGCCGGGCACGGCGGCGAGCACCGAACTGACCTACACGGTGACCGACGCCAATGACGCCACGGCCACGGCCGACTTCACCGTCACGGTGGCGGAGGGTCTGGCTTTGGCCCTGGTGGCCGACCAGAGCTATACCGTGGACACGGCGATCACCGACCTGATCCTGCCGGCGGCGACCGGCGGCACCGGCACCCTGAGCTACACCCTGACCGGGCCGGCGGGCGGCGCCCTGCCGACGGGTCTGACCTTCGATACGGCCCCCCGCAGGCTCACGGGCACACCGACTGCGATGGCGACCACCACCCTGACCTACACGGTGACCGACGCCAACGGTGCCACGGCCACGGCCGACTTCACCGTCACGGTGGCCTTGCCACGGTTTGCCGACCTCAACCGCACGATTCTGCCGGAAGTGGCCCGCGCCATCGCCGGCCACACGGTGGGCGCGATTGCGCGGCGCGTGACACAAGCTCGCGCTGACGGCGTCACCGATAGCGCGGGCAGTTTCAATCTCGGCGGCCAGACCACCGTGGCCGGCGTGGCCGGCGCGCTCGCCAGCCACGGGCAAGCTATGGCTGACGGCACGCTCAGCCTGAAAGATCTGCTCGGCGGCGGCGACTTTGTCTTGCCGCTGAATGCGCGCGCCGCGGCGGGCGCGCCCGGTCTGTCTTCGCTCGCCTTCTGGGGCGCGGGCGACTACAGCAACCTCGACGGTTCCGGCGGGGCGGTGGACTGGGACGGCGACCTGTTCAGCGCCCATCTGGGCGCGGACGCCCGCCTGCGCGACGACCTGCTGGTCGGCCTGGCGGTGTCCTGGAGTCGGGTCGATCTGGACTACAGCGACCCCGGTCGTAGCGGTGATTATGAGTTCGGTGATTATGAGTTGGACCTCACCAGCTTCCATCCCTATGTGGGCTGGAGCGCGCTTTCGGGGAAGCTGGATCTGTGGGCCACCGTGGGCTACGGCTGGGGCGATCTGGAGATCGCCGATGATGAGGCGCAGCAAGCGTCGAGCGATGTCGAGATGCGCACTGTGGCCGTGGGCGGCCTCGGGCGGTTGTTGAAGGTGGGCGCGACGACGCTCCGGCTCAAGGGCGACGCTTTGCTGACGGAGATGGAAGTGGAGGGTAGCGATGAGATGGCGGGGCTGACGGTGGACGCGCGGCGGGTGCGGATGATCCTGGAAGGGAGCCGGACGCACACGCTGGCAGACGGGGCGCAGCTGGAGCCGAGCCTGGAGGTCGGGGTGCGGCATGACGGCGGCGACGGCGAGACCGGTTTCTGGGCCGAACTGGGTGGCGGCGTGCGCTACAGCAATCCGGTCATGGGCCTGACCCTGGAAGGCCGGGCGCGCACCCTGGTGGGACGGGACAGCTATGGGGAATGGGGCGTTAACGGCCTGATTCGCCTGGAGCGAGGAAACGGGCGCGGGCTGTCGTTCAACCTGAGTCCCGGCTACGGCGAGACCGGCAGCGGCACCCAAAGATTGTGGCAACAGGGCGTGCACGACAAGATCGACGGCGAGCGGGATTACGGCGCGCGCATGGACCTGCGCCTTGGCTACGGGCTGCCCGCGTTCGGCGGGCGCGGTCTGCTGACCCCCTACAGCGAGGTGACCTTCGGCGACTCTGCCAGAAATTATCGCCTGGGGATGGAATGGGAACTTGGCGCGTTGTTTGAGCTGAATTTGACCGGCGAGCGCCACGAGAGTAGCGACGGTGCCGCCGATCACGCAATCATGCTGAAAGGCGAAGTCCGCTTTTAGCGCCGTATCCCTGTCGGCACCAAACAGAATTGACCTTATGGCCTCATGAGAGGCGGCGGTTCTGCGGAAAACCGTCCGTCAAAATTGCTGTTGCCTCCGTATCACGGTACCCGTCCGGTGAGGCCGCTCTGGCGCAGTTCAGCGTAAGCCTGTTACGCTGCTGTGAAAGTGTAACCATGACCCGCATGCCGCGATCCACAAGGCCGTTTTAACTTGACGCAGCAGCCGAATGTAGAGAACGCGGTACGCGTCCTCGACGGTGCCGGCTGGCATGCCGGCAAGGACCTCATGGTGCCTGACAACGCCGCGCGGCTCATTCTCCCGCCATACGCGCCCGAACTCGATCCGGTCGAAAACGTCTGGCAACACCTGCGCGCCAACAAGCTCGCCATAACCGTCTTCGATGGCGACGCCGACATCGTCGACAAATGCTGCACCGCATGGAACTTCTTCGCAAACGATACAGCCACCATCGCCACCATCACCACACGACAATGGGCACAGGTCAATCTCTGGGGCCGTTGGTATTAGTTCGGGAATCCTGGCTGCCAGCCTTTCTTGCGGCCCCGCGCGGCCATCGTTATAGTTGGGCACGCAGGCTGCTTTCGCGGCGCAATCCCGGGACCGGTTGATGAGCGATACTCCTCCGAATGAGCCACCGACCGAGGCGGCTGGCGCCTATCAGGTGCTGGCGCGGAAGTATCGGCCGGGGCATTTCCGTGACCTGATCGGGCAGGACGCGATGGTGAAGACCCTCACCAACGCCTTCGCCCATGACCGGATCGCCCATGCCTTCATCCTGACCGGCGTGCGCGGGGTGGGCAAGACCACCACGGCGCGGATCATCGCCAAGGGGTTGAACTGCACCGGTAAGGGCGACGGCCCGACCATCGATCCCTGCGGTACCTGCATCGCCTGCGTCAGCATCGCGAACGGGCGCAATGTCGATGTGCTGGAGATGGATGCGGCCTCGAACACCGGCGTCAACGACATTCGCGAGATCATCGATTCGGTGCGCTACCGGGCGGCGGCGGCGCGCTACAAGGTTTATATCATCGACGAGGTCCACATGCTGTCGACCTCGGCCTTCAATGCGCTGCTGAAGACATTGGAAGAGCCGCCGGAGCATGTGAAGTTCGTCTTCGCCACAACGGAAATCCGCAAGGTGCCGGTTACCGTGCTGTCGCGCTGCCAGCGCTTCGACCTGCGCCGGATCGAGCCGGAAGCGATGCTGGCGAATTTGCGCGAGATTGCCGGCAAGGAGGGGGCGCGGATTTCCGGCGAAGCGCTGGCGCTGATCACCAGGGCTGCCGAGGGCTCGCTGCGCGATGCCCAGTCGCTGCTGGATCAGGCGATTGCCCATGGCCATGGCGGTGAGGCCGAAACCGGCGCCGCCGAGGTCCGCGCCATGCTGGGGCTGGCCGACCGGGGCCGGGTGATCGACCTGTTTGAAGCGATCATGCGCGGCGATGCCAAAGCGGCGCTGGAGGAGTTGGGGGCGCAGTATGTCGATGGCGCCGATCCGGCCGTGGTGCTGCGCGATCTGGCCGAGCTGACCCATTGGGTCTCGGTTCTGAAGATATCGGCCGAGGCGGCGGAGGATCCGACCGTCTCGACCGCCGAACGGGCGCGGGGTAGCGACCTTGCCGGGCGGTTGTCGATGCGGGTGCTGACCCGGGCCTGGCAGATGCTGCTGAAGGCGATCGAGGAGGTGCCGATCGCGCCAACGACGATGATGGCCGCCGAGATGGCGGTAATCCGCCTGACCCATGTCGTCGACTTGCCACCGCCGGAGGAGTTGGTGCGGCGGCTGACCGAAGGCGGCGGTGCCGGGGGCAGTGGAGTGCGGTCCGGTCCGAAGGGCGGCGGTGGCGGCGGTGGCGGGGGTCCGGCGGCCCGGCTGACGGCGGTGGCCGGTGGCGCGGGTGTTCCGGTGCCGGAGCCTGGGGCCGGGCTGGAACTTTACGCCCGGTTCGAAGACCTTACGGCGCTTCTGCGCGAGGCGCGCGACATCAAGCTGTTGGACGAGGCCGAAGCCTTTGTCCGGGTGGTCCGCTACAAGCCGGGGATGATCGAGTTCAACCCCGCGCCCGGTGCGCCCGCAGAGTTGGCCGGGCAGTTGTCGCAGCGGTTGCGCGACCTGACCGGGGCACGCTGGTCGGTTCTGGTGAGCGCCGGGGAAGGGCAGCCGACGATTGCCGAGCAGGCGGCGGCGGCGAAGGCGGCCGAGACCGCCCGGGCCGCTGATCACCCGTTGGTTATGGCTGCGCTGGCGGCGTTCCCCGGGGCGGAGATCCGCTCGGTCCGCGGGCTCGGCGGTGCGATCCAGCCAGAGGAGTTTCTCGCGCCCGCGGCGGAGCGCGTATTCGTCGAAATCGAGGGCGATCTTGTCGATAGCGGCAACCCGTTTGAGGAGGATATCTGACATGTTCAAGGGATTGGGCGACATGGACGCGCTGCTGAAGCAGGCCCAAGAAATGCAATCCAAGATGGCCGAGGCCCAGGAGCGCATGGCCGCCATCGAGGCCGAGGGTTCGGCCGGCGCCGGCATGGTCAGGGCGGTGGCCAGCGCGGAGGGCGCGCTGAAGTCGCTGTCGGTTGATCCGTCGCTGCTGGACGGCTCGCATGAAAGGGAGGTCCTGGAGGATCTGATCGTCGCGGCAGTGAACGACGCCGCGCGCAAGGCCCGCGAGACCGGACAGGCGGAGATGGCCAAGGTGACCGAAGGGCTGTCGCTGCCGCCGGGGATGAAGCTGCCATTCGGGTGAGGCGATGGACGACACCGTAAAACCGCCCGCCTCCAGCTTCGGCGCCGCCGCATATGGTGGCGACGGCTGGTCGCCGCGCGTGGCGGATCATGCCAGCGAGATCGGGCCGATCTGGGCCGATTGCGGCATCGACAGCGAGTGGCGGCGGCTGACGACGGTGGCGCTGCGGCGCCCCGGGCCCGAGATCGCGGTTGACGACATCGATGCCAGCCAGTTTCTGAGCGCGCTGTATCTGGGCGGTGCTCAGGCCGAGCATGACGCGCTGACCGAGACCTATCGGGCGCATGGAGTCCGGGTGATCGAGGTTCCTGATGTCGCCCAGCCCCAATCCGGGCCGGGTCCGAACCGGATGTTCTGTTCCGATCTGATGGCGATGACCCCGGAGGGCGCGATTCTGGGCCGCCCCGCCTCGACGGTGCGGGCGGGTGAGGAGGTGGCGGTGGCCGCCGCGTTGGCGGGGGCCGGGGTGCCAATCCTGAAGACGCTGACCGGGCGAGCGACCTTCGAGGGCGCCGATCTGATGTGGCTGGACACGCATACAGCGATCATCGGGCGCGGATTGCGCACCAACCAGGAAGCCATCGACCAGATCGCGACGTTGATGGCCGAAATTGGTTGTGACCTGATCGCGGTGGATCTGCCCTTTGGCACCATGCATCTGATGGGGATGCTGCGGATCGCCGATAGTGATCTGGCGATCGCCTGGCCCCGGCGCACGCCGCACGCGGCGGTGACGGCGCTGCGCGAGCGAGGATGCGAGGTCGCCTTCCTGCCGGATGGCGGCGAGGCAGAGAACCATAAGGCGCTGAATTTCGTCACCCTGGGGCCGCGCCGCATTCTGATGCCGGCGGGCAATCCGGGCGCGGCGGGCTTCTACGAGGGGTTGCGGATCGAGGTGATCGAGACGCCGATGGGAGAGCTGAAAAAAGCCGCTGGTGCAGTGGGTTGCTTAACTGGCGTGGTGGCCAGGGAGATGGCATGACCGGTCGCGGGGCGGAGATCGAGCGGTTGATCGAGCTGATGGCGAAGCTACCGGGACTGGGGCCGCGCTCGGCTCGGCGTGCCGCACTGGCGCTGGTCAGGAAGCGTGAGCGGTTGTTGGTGCCGCTGGCCCAGGCGATGGCCGAGGTGGCCGAGAAGGTGCGCACCTGCCGGACTTGCGGCAACCTCGCCACCGGCGAGGAATGCGCCATCTGCCTGCATCCGGGCCGCGACGCCACGCGCATCTGCGTCGTTGAGGATGTCGCCGACCTGTGGGCGCTGGAACGCGCCGCTGTGTTCCGTGGGCGCTACCATGTGCTGGGCGGGGTGTTGTCGGCGCTGGACGGGGTGACGCCGGAGAGCCTGCGAATCCCCGAACTGACCGAGCGGGCGCGGGCCGGGGAGGTCACCGAAGTGATCCTGGCGGTTGGCGCCACCATCGACGGCCAGACCACGGCCCATGTCATCGCCGACTATCTGGAGGGCGCGGGGGTCGAGGTTACCGTGCTGGCCAAGGGTTTGCCGGTGGGGGGCGAACTGGACTATCTGGACGACGGGACGATTTCGGCTGCGTTGGCGGCAAGGAAGGCGTTGTAGGGGATTATACGGAGTCCCGCAAAGCGAGACGGATCCACTTCCCGGCGGGTCTGATGCGCCTGTTCGAAAGCCGGCGCTTTCGGCGCACCGCCTCCCGTTGGGATTTATGCGCCTGTCCGGTCACCGAAGGGGGCCAAACCGGCGCATAAGAGCCGCCGGGAGGCGGGGTGGGTCAAGGAGCAAAAGCGCCGCCGGTCCTGCCGGAGGGAATGAGCCGGGTTTTCCGTCGGGCGGCAAAAGAAAATTCCAGATATCACCGGAAGGTTTTACCGGGCGCGGGGAATGCCGCATCCTCCGGGGCAAGGAAATTGCAACAGGGAGGACATGTGATGACTGACCGATTCAAACTCGACCGACGCGCGTTGCTGACCGGCGCCGCAATTACCGGGGCCGCGTTGACCGCGGGCGCTCCGGGCACGGGTCAGGCCGCCGCGCCGAAGCAGGGGCTGAGCCGGCCCAGCATTTACCGCTTCGGGTTGGGCGGTTTCGAGGTCACGACGATCCTGGATGGGGCCATCCAACTGGACGGGCCGCACCCGATTTTCGGCCAGAACACCACCCAGGAAGAGGTTGCCGCCTTGGCGGCGGCGAATTTCCTGCCGCCGGACCGGATGGAGATTCCGTTCACCGTGACGGTGGTCAACAGCGGCGCGGAACTGATCCTGTTCGACAGCGGCAACGGCGCCCGGCGGCGGCCCAATGCCGGACGGGTGCGCGAACTTCTGGCAGACGCCGGGATCGCGCCGGAGCAGGTCGACATCGTTGCCCTGACCCATTTCCACGGCGACCATATCGGCGGGCTGATGGAGGATGGCAGTCCGGCATTCCCGAACGCCACCTATGTGATCGGCGACAAGGAGTACGATTACTGGTCGGACGAGGGTCTGCTGTCCGACGACAAGATGAAGGGCCGGGCGCAACTGGTGCATTCCAACGTGGTGCCGTTCGCGCCGAAAACCCGCTTCATCAAGGGCGGCGACGCAGTGGTCAGCGGCATCGAGGCGGTCTCGTCGCACGGCCATACGCCGGGGCATACCTCATACCACCTGGAGAGCCATGGCCGCCGCCTGCTGATCCTGGGCGATGTCTCCAACCACTACGTGATGTCGTTGCAGCGACCGGACTGGCATGTGCGCTTCGATATGGACAAGGAGATGGCGGTCGCCGCGCGCATGGAAGTGTTGGGCATGATTGCCGCCGACAAGATTCCGTTCATCGGCTACCACATGCCGCCGCCGGCGGTGGGGTATCTGGAGACCAAGGGCGTTGGCTTCCGCTTTGTGCCGGTGGGGTATCAGTTGAATTTGTGAGTGGTCTTGGTGGGCGCGCATCTGGCGGCGACGGGCCAGTTGCGCTAAAGCCCGCGCATCATGACCGCGAACCCGCCCAATCTGCGCCCCGACCTCGCCCCAGCCGCACGGCTGGAGGACGGCATATCGCGTCCCGGCCAGCCGAGGATCGGCATGGTGTCGCTGGGGTGCCCGAAGGCGCTGGTCGACAGCGAGCGCATCCTGACCCGGTTGCGCGCCGAGGGTTATGCGATCTCGTCCGATTATGACGGTGCCGACGCGGTGGTGGTGAACACCTGCGGCTTCCTCGACAGTGCCAAGGCCGAGAGCCTGGCGGCAATTGGCGAGGCACTACATGAGAACGGGCGGGTGATCGTGACCGGCTGTCTGGGGGCGGAGGAGGATTATATCCGCGGCGCCCATCCCAGTGTGCTGGCGGTGACCGGACCGCACCAGTACGAGCAGGTGCTGGATGCGGTGCATGACGCCGTGCCGCCTGCGCCGGACCACAAGATCGACCTGATCCCGCCGGCCGGCGTGCGCCTCACGCCGCGCCACTACGCCTATCTGAAAATCTCCGAGGGCTGCAACCACTCGTGCCGGTTCTGCATTATCCCGCAGATGCGCGGCAGGCTGGCCTCGCGGCCCGCGAACGCGGTGCTGCGCGAGGCGGAACGGTTGGTGGATGCCGGGGTGAAGGAACTTCTGGTCATCAGCCAGGATACCTCGGCTTATGGGGTGGACATCCGTCACGCCACCTCGCCCTGGCGCGGTGAGGAGTGGCGCGCCCATGTGACCGATCTGGCGCGGGGGCTGGGCAGTCTGGGCGCCTGGATACGGCTGCATTACGTCTACCCCTACCCTCATGTGGACCAGTTGATTCCGCTGATGGCCGAGGGGTTGGTGCTGCCCTATCTGGATATCCCGTTCCAGCACGCAGCCCCCAATGTGCTGCGCGCCATGCGCCGCCCGGCCAACGAGGCCAAGGTGCTGGAGCGGATCGGCAAGTGGCGGGAGATCTGCCCGGAGATCACCCTGCGCTCGACCTTCATCGTTGGTTTTCCGGGCGAGACCGAGGCTGATTTCGCATACCTGCTGGAGTGGCTGGAGGAGGCTGGGCTCGACCGGGTCGGCTGCTTCAAATACGAGAATGTCGGGGGTGCCGCCGCCAACGACCTGCCGAACCATGTGCCCGAGGAGGTCAAGCAGGAGCGCTGGGACCGCTTCATGGCGGTCTCGCAGCGCATCTCCGGGGCCAGGCTGGCGGCGAAGGTGGGCCGGCGGCTGGAGGTGATTGTCGACGAGGTGGACGGCGAGGGCGCAACCTGCCGCACCATGGGCGACGCGCCGGAGATCGATGGCAACCTGTTCATCGATGAGGGCTTCGCGGGGCTGGCGGCAGGCGACATCGTCACCGTCGAGGTCGACGAGGCGGGGGAGTATGATCTGTGGGGGCGGCGGGTATGAGCGGCCTCTGGATCATGGTTGCCGGGCCGTACACCTCTGGTGCCCCGCGAATGCGGCGGCGCGGGTGGTCAATCTGCGGGTGCTCAACGAGGCGGCGCTGGCGGTGCTACGGCGCGGGCATGTTCCGGTGATGGGGGTCAATCCGGCCTTGCCAATCATCGAGGCCGCCGGGGTGGAGAGCTTCGACGAAATCATGATGGCGCTGTCGCGGGCGCTGGCGGGGCGCTGCGATGCGGTTCTCAGGATCGGCGGCATCTGGTGGCGCCGATGACGAGGTGGCGCGGTTCCAGGCGCGGGGGTTGCCGGTGTTCCATGCGCTGAGCGAGATTCCAGACGCCGGATGACGGCGCGCGCTGATGCGTCCGCGCCACAGATGTTGCCCAGACGACACTGAGTCGGCGTCCGACGCTTGATCCCGCCGGGTGATTCGGGGAATACCCGCGCCCAGACGACGCACATATCAAAAAACTCGTCTCGGCCCGCGTAGCGATGGCGCGCGGGACGGACATCACCCCTTGGGCCAACAGCGCCTCCCTCCACTACGCCTCCGGGCGTCCGATCGGGGAGGCCATCACATGAATATGGCGGCGCTATGGACATTTCTGGAACAAGCGACCGGTAGCGATCTCTTCGCGGGCGGTCTGGTGCTGGGTGTGATCGGGGCGGCTGTTGCCATCCTGAACGGTATGCAGTCTTGGATGCGTTACCGGGTCTGGCGGCGGCTGGTCGTGACCGTGCGGATCGACAACCGGGTTCCCGCCTTCAAGCATCTCTCGCTCTGGCTCGACCGGTCTGGCGTGCTGGCGCATTCGCGGCGCTACCGCGTGGTGCAGTTCGCCCGGCGCGATTGCTACGAGCCCGAAGAGAGCGCCGAGGCTGTGCTCACCCCGGCGGAGGGGCGCCACTGGTTCCTGCGCGACGGCGTGTTCTGCCTGCTCGATCACGAGTTGTCGGAGCGCGCCCGGGTCGCTGTCTTTGGCCGTGGCGACGGGCCGCTGGAAACTCTGACGCTGAGCCTGATCGGTGGTGGCAACGCCATCGTGCGGGGTTGGATCGCCGAAGGTGCCCGGATCGCCGACGAGATGGAACGCAAGCGCGCCGCGCCGGCGATCCACAGCTTGAACCGCCAGGGTCACTGGTGCGAAAGCGGGCTTGTCCCGCCCCGCGCCATCGCCACGGTGGTCTCGCGCGGCGGCGATGCGATGCGGGTGCTGGAGGATGTGCGCCGTTTCTATGGCGCACGCGACTGGTATGCGCAGCGCGGTGTGCCCTGGCGGCGGGGTTATTTGCTGCACGGGCCGCCGGGGACCGGCAAGTCGAGCCTGATCCGGGTAATCGCATCGGAACTGGGCAAGGACATCGCCACCGTCGAGTTGGGCTCGGTCGACCTGAAGGACTCCGCGCTGCGCGATGCGATGAAATCGGCACCAAAGGGGGCGATCCTGGCCCTGGAGGATGTCGACGCCGCGTTCGTGAACCGCAAGGGTGGTCAGAAGGGTGACCAGCTAAGTTTCTCCGGCCTGCTCAATGCCATCGACGGCTTCGCGGCGCAGGAGGGGCGGCCGCTGTTCATGACCACCAACCATCTGGAGCGGCTCGACCCGGCGCTGATCCGGCCCGGGCGGGCTGACGTCCATGTGGAGTTGGGTCCGGTCGGAGCCGTGGAGGCGTGGGAGATGTTCCTGCGTTTCTTCCCGGGTGAGGATGGACTGGCGGACGAGTTGGCCCGGCACATCGGGGGCGGCGCCCTGTCGCCGGCCGCATTGCAGGGCTGGCTGCTGTCGCACGGGGATGACCCGGTGGCGGCCTGCGGTCCTGGTATCGCGCAACTACTGCTGTCCCCAGCAGGCCCCGGGGTGGCGGCCGGGGTGGTGGCAGAATGAGAAGGCGGGGGCCGCACTCGCCCCCCGCGATCTTTGCCCGTGATCTTTGATGGAGAGAGAACTCATGCTTCCTGAACGGGAAACCGAACGCCTGATCCTTCGCCAGTGGCGCGACAGCGATGCCGGGGCCTTCGCGGCGATGAACGCCGGTCCGGAGGTCATGCGGTGTTTCCCGAAACTGCTTACCCGAGCCAAAAGCGACGCCATGCTTGGCCGGGTGCGGGAGAAATGGCGGCGCGAGGGGTTCTCCTTCGCGGCGGTCGAGGTGAAGGGCGCCGGGTTCATCGGTTTTGCCGGGTTGAACCGGACCACCGACTTTCCGCCGCATCTGCCGCCATGCGTCGAAATTGGCTGGCGCCCGGCGCGCGAGGCATGGGGGCAGGGCTATGCGACCGAGGCGGCGCGGCCCAGCCTGGAACATGGGTTTCGCAAGATGGATCTGGACGAGGTTGTTGCCTTCTCGGTCGCGGGCAACCGGCGTTCGCGCGCGGTGATGGAGCGGCCGGGGATGACCCATGACCCTGCGGACGACTTCGACGACCCGGGCGAGGCGGTTGACAGTCCGCTGGCATCTCTTGTCCTCTACCGGTTGCGCCGTGAGGATTGGACCCGATGAAAATCGCCTGCCTGCATACCGCCGAGAGCAATGTGGCCGTCTTCGAGGCGGCCCGGCCGGACGGCGTGAGCCTGAGCCACACGGTGCGCCCGGACCTGCTGGCGGCGGCGGCGGCGGCGGGGCTGACACCCGGCATCGCGGCGGCCACCGCCGAGGCGTTGCGGGGGTTGGACGCGGATGCGGTGCTGTTGACCTGCTCGACCCTTGGCCGAGCCGCCGAGGCTGCTGGTGCGCTTCGCGCCGACGCGGCGCTGGCGGAGGCCGCCACCGCCGAGGGTGGGAGCGTCGAAGTGCTGTGCGCCGCACCCAGTACGCTGGCGGCGACGGCGGAGCTGTTCGGGGCGGCGGCGCAGGCTTCCGGTGCGCGGGTGACCATCCGTCTGGTCCCCGGCGCCTGGGAGCTGTTTCATGCCGGGGATCACGCGGCCTATGCCGAACGGATTGCGCGCGACGCCGATGCGAGCCGGGCGGATGTGGTGGCCTTGGCGCAGGCATCGATGGCGCCCGCCGCCCGGCTGGCCATACGCCCGGTGCTGACCTGCCCCGGAATAGCGCTGGGGGTTGCGCGCAAGGTTGCGCAGGGTGTTGTGGCGGCGCGGGACCCGCTTCGAGAGACCGGAAACGAATGACATTTTTTGATTATTCGTCTTCATCTCATCGCGCTGGATTTTCGAGAGCGTTTCTCACGTAGCCATTCGGAGGTGATCTTGTCCACCAAGCCAGGGGCAGATGTTGCATCAAAAGCCTCAAGGTCGCCGTCCCTGCGGAGACCCCCTATCGGGGCGGCTCGCTTGACCCTCTCCAAGGTCGGCGCGACGCTTGGGACCATAGGGAAGGACGATCACTCCATTCAGGGGGCGTCGCTCGCCGCTAGGCAGATTGGGAAGGGGGTGAGGTTCAGGTCAAACGGTTCCGGTGATCCATTTTGTATGGCGACATACCTTTGGTCTGTGCGGTGTTGCTGGCAGTTGATGATTGTTGGCCGATGCTGGCTGTTGCTGCACAGGCTTGTTTCATCTTGTTGCCTGTTGGCCCCTGATTCTGGATCAAAAAAGTTGAAATTCCCCGTTGTCTTTGAATCTAAAGGGATTTATGATGGTTTTTGCGATTAACTCCATCACCAACGGGGTGAAAATAACATGGCACAGGGCGTTCTTCCTTTCGAGTACGAAAGCGAACCGGGCAGCAGCGATCTGACGGGTTTTGCCGGGATTGGTGTTTACCTTGATTTGATTGAGGCATCGGGACTGGCGGCTGCGGTGCGGCGCGAGGTGCGGGTGGCGGGGCGGCAGGGCTGGCTGGATGTGCAGATGATCATCACGGTGATCGCACTCAATCTGTGCGGGGGTGATCGGGTCGAGGATCTGGAACGCCTGGAGGCGGACGCCGGCTTTGCCGCGACCATGGATGCGGTTGAGCGGCGGCTGTTGGTGCGCCGGGAACGGCGGCAACTGAAGAGCCGGTTTCGGCGCGGCCGCGGGCGCAGCGTGCCTTCGCCGTCGGCTCTGTCGGGCTGGTTGGAACGCTTCCACGACGCAGGCCAGGAAGATCTGCGGGGGCCGGGCGTGCCTTCATCCCGCGCCCGTCGGCGGGTCTGCCTGGTCTGCGGCGTGTCAATCAGGCGCTGGTGTCATTTCTGCAGCACCATCGCAGGCAGGGCTCGGCGACGCTGGACATGGACGCGACGCTGGTGCAGAGCCACAAGCGCCAGGCGGAATACTGCTACAAGAAGTTCAAGGCCTATCAGCCGTTGAACACCTGGTGGGCGGAACAGCAGGTGATCGTGCATTCCGAGTTCCGCGACGGCAATGTGCCGGCTGGCTATCGGCAGTTGCAGGTGTTGCAGGCCTCGCTGGCGGCGCTGCTTGGGGGCGTGGACAAGGTCTGTCTGCGCTCGGACACGGCGGGTTATCAGAAGGATCTACTGCTCTATTGTGGCGAGGGCCGGGACAAGGTTTTCGGGGTGATCGAGTTCGCCGTCGGCGCCAACGTGACGGCGGAATTCCGGCGTGCCGCCCTGGCCGTGCCGGAGGCCGAGTGGCGGCCGCTGGATCGTGTTTTTGACGGGCAACGTCAGGAGACCGGCCAAGAGTGGGCGGAGGTCTGCCATGTACCGAGTTGGGTGGGCGAGAGCAAGACGCGGGCGGATTACCGCTTCCTGGCGATCCGGGAGCCGCTGGAACAGTTGGAGCTTGGCGATGGGGATCAGTTGCCGTTCCCGACCGCGGAGTTTGCCTCGAAGGGGCGCAGCAAGCTGTTCGCCCTGGTCACCAACCGTGATCTGCCGGGCGATGAGGTGATCTGGTGGTCCCGGGAGCGCTGTGGCAAGAGCGAGGAAGTCCACGCGGTGATGAAGCACGACCTGGCTGGCGGCACCCTGCCCTCGGGTCTGTTCGGAGCCAATGCGGCCTGGTGGGCGATCATGGTGCTGGCGCATAATTTGAACGCGGTGATGAAGCAACTGGTTCTGGGACCGGCCTGGGTGGCACGGCGGATGAAGGCCTTGCGCCTGGCTCTGATCGCCCTGCCTGGCCGGGTGATCCGTCATGCGCGGCGGCTGATCATCCGTTTGGGGAGCGAAGCGGGGCTCGATCTGGTGCTGAGCGCCAGGCGGAAGATCCTGGCCCTGGCGCGCGGCCCGACCTGACGGCTCCAGCCTGCCACGATATCCTTGCTGAAGTGCGATGCCGGCTCCCGGCCAGGGCTTCGCTTGGCCAACGGACAGGCGCGGGACCCGCAAAACGCGTGGCCACCTTGAGAATATCTCCTCGAGCGCGAAATCCGCGGGAGTGGTGCCCGGGCGCGGGGCAAAAACCCCACAACGGCACCCATCGCCGCCCCTGCCGAGGCGCGTCAGGGATTTAGTTCGGGAATCCTGGTGGCCATAGTATGTTGAAAAATATAAGTTAATCTGTTAATTTCACATCTTGGACTGCTCCCACGGACGTATTTTTGAACGACAGGGTGGGCAAGATGGATGTTGATCGCCAAAAATGCCGGCGGCAGTTTTTTGTTCAACACGAAGGCAAGATGTATCTTGTACCCCAATAACCCCCTTTGTGACGCTTGGCGTCACCCGCGCAACCGGCTTCGCCCGTTGCCGGGCAAGTCGTTGTTGTGGCCGCGATACTGCGTATTCGCCCCCTTACGGGGCTCACGCATCATTAGGCTGTCCAGCAATGCAGGCCGCATATCGGATAATCTCAAGCAAGAACCAAGCAGCGCCACAAAAAAAGGAGGGACGCAAGTATGAGAAAAATGCTGTAATGTGAGTTACAGAAAACTCTTGACGCAAGCAGATTGGTGTCGTAAGCATATCTGTAAGATGAAATACAGAGATAAACTTTTATGAAACTTTCAGAGATGTGCGACATTCGCACAGGCTATACGGCTCGGGGCAGGCTCGAAGCCGTTGATGCTGACGGTGTGCCCGTCATTACGCTGCGCGACTTTGGTGGTGACGGTGTTGTGCGGGCGCATGCGATACAGCGCGTGAAGCTTCAGTCGCCGGATCAGCGCTACTATGTCGGTGCGGGAGATGTGGTTTTCAGATCGCGTGGTGAGAAGAATACTGCTTTCGCGCTTGGTTCTGATTTTCAAGACTCTTCGGTGGCCGTGCTTCCTTTAATGATCATCAGGCCAAAAACGGGTAATATTGTTCCCGAATATTTGGCGTGGTTGATAAACTCCCCAAGGTCTCAGTTCTATTTTGACGCTGAGGCGCAGGGGACCAGCATGAGGATGATTTCCAAATCGACTTTGGATGATTTGGATCTCGTGATCCCGGAAGTTTCCATTCAGCAAAAGATTGTTGAAGTCGCTGGGCTCGCTTCTCGCGAGAGTGAACTCTTGTCCAAACTCGCTGACATACGGGCACGTATTGTAGCTGCGTCTCTACTGAGTGCCGTCGAAAACTTCGGCGCAACGACCCAAAAAGGATTATCGCAATGACTGACCAACTCACTCAACAACAAGTCAACCAAACGGCCTGGGCTGCGTGCGATACCTTCCGGGGCGTTGTCGATGCCGGCCAATACAAGGACTACATCCTCGTGATGCTGTTCCTCAAATATATTTCAGACCTTTGGAAAGATCATGTTGAGACCTACCGCAAGCAGTTTGGGGGTGACGATGCCCGCATCCGCCGCCGCCTAGAGCGTGAGCGCTTCATTCTGCCGGAAGGAGCCAGCTTCTATGACCTCTATGAGAAGCGGAACAAAGCCAATATTGGCGAGTTGATCAATATCGCCCTGGAGAAGATCGAAGACACCAACCGCGCCAAGCTGGAAGGCGTCTTCCGCAATATCGATTTCAATTCGGAGTCCAATCTGGGGCGTGTCAAGGACCGTAATCGCCGTCTGAAAAATATACTGGAGGACTTCGCCAAGCCTGCCCTAGACCTTAGCCCGTCGCGTGTGAATGAAGACATTATCGGCGAATGCTATATCTACCTCATCTCCCGCTTTGCCTCTGACGCTGGAAAGAAGGCTGGTGAATTCTATACCCCGACAGCCGTTTCCAGCCTTTTGGCGAAACTGGCGGCTCCCAAGCCGGGCGACACGATCTGCGACCCCGCCTGTGGCTCAGGTTCGCTGCTGACCCGCGCAGCGGAGCAAGTCGGCTCGGACAATTTCGCGCTCTATGGACAAGAGGTGAATGGCGCGACCTGGGCGCTGGCCCGTATGAACATGTTCCTGCATTCCAAGGACGCCGCCCGCATTGAATGGTGCGACACGCTGAACAGCCCGGCCCTGATCGAAGGTGACCAACTGATGAAGTTCGACGTGGTTGTCGCCAACCCGCCGTTCAGTCTGGGCAAGTGGGGCGCGGAAGAAGCCGCAACAGACCAGTACAATCGCTATTGGCGCGGCATTCCGCCCAAATCCAAGGGCGACTACGGCTTCATCACTCATATGATTGAGATCGCCAAGCGCCAGAGCGGTCGCGTTGCCGTGATTGTGCCTCATGGCGTGCTGTTCCGGGGGTGGGCGGAAGGTAAAATTCGTCAGGCGCTGATTGAAGAAAACCTGCTCGATGCTGTGATCGGCCTTCCGGCCAACTTGTTCACCACAACCGGCATTCCGGTTGCCATTCTGGTCTTCGACCGTTCGCGAGAGCAAGGCGGAGAGAATGAGGCGCGTAAGGATGTGCTGTTCATCGATGCCAGCAAGGAATTCACACCGGGCAAAACCCAAAACGTAATGGACGAGACGCATATCGCCAAGGTGCTGGACACCTATGCCAGCCGTGCTGAGGTGGGTAAGTACTCTCACCAAGCCAGCCCTGAAGAAATTGCCGAGAATGACTTCAACCTGAACATCCCCCGCTATGTGGACACGTTCGAGCCTGAAGAGGAAATCGATGTGGCCGCCCTGCAAAGGGAGATTGTGCAGATCGAAGCAGAGCTTGCCGACGTGCGCGGGCGCATGGCCGGTTATCTGAAGGAGTTGGGTGTCGATGTCTAAGGGAGAATTGATCCTCTACAGCACGGATGACGGCGCGGCCACGGTTGGCCTGCGCGCCGTTGACGGCACCGTGTGGCTCAGCCAGCGGGAGATTGCCGAGCTGTTCGACAAGGACGTCCGCACCATCAATGAACACGTTAAGAACGTCTTTGAAGAAGGTGAATGCGACCCGGCGGCAACTATCCGGAAATTCCGGATAGTTCAAACCGAGGGTGCCCGCCAGGTGGAACGAGAGGTCGATACCTACAACCTCGATGTGATCCTCTCGGTCGGTTACCGGGTGCGCAGCCCACGCGGTACGCAGTTCCGGCGCTGGGCGACGACGGTGCTGCGCGATTACCTAGTCAAGGGCTTCGCCATGGACGATGACCGCCTGAAACAGGCGGAACAATGGGACTACTTTGACGAATGGCTTGCCCGTATCCGCGATATTCGCGCTTCGGAAAAGCGCTTTTATCAGAAGGTGCGTGACCTATACGCCACCGCCGTGGATTACGACAAATCGTCTGAGCAGGCTCAGGCCTTCTTCAAGAAGGTGCAGAACAAAATGCTCTGGGTCGTGACCGGAAAGACAGCGGCGGAACTGATCCACTCCCGCAGCGATGCCGATGCTCCGAATATGGGCCTGACGAGTTGGAAAGGTTCCATCGTCCGCAAGGGCGATGTGGGGACGGCCAAAAACTATCTGAAAGCTGATGAGGTTGAAGAGCTCAACCGCATCGTCGTCATGTATCTGGACTATGCCGAGGATCAGGCCAAGCGCCGCCGCGCCGTCACAATGGCGGAATGGGCGGACAAGCTCGATGCCTTCCTGTCCTTCAATGACCGAGACGTGCTGACCCATGCGGGTCAGTTGCGCATGGATGTGGCCCAAAAACTCGCCGCAGAGCGCTACGAGGTTTTTGACGCCAACCGCGCAAAAGCTGAAGCATTGGCTGCGGATGAAACGGATATCGCCGAGCTGGAGGAAATCGAGAAAGCCGCCAAAGGGTGGAAGAAGGGGGGCGGTGATGGCAAATGAAATGACGGCTAACCGAAGGAAGAACCTTGGTTCTCTTGGGAGTTTTCTAAAAGGTAAGGGAATTGCAAAATCAGATTTGTGTGAAAACGGCCTTCCATGTCTTCGGTATGCAGAAATTTACACCTCATATGGAAGTGTGGCAAAAAAGCTAATCTCGTCCGTATCGCCGGAAGCATCCAAGTGTGCTCTAGAGCTAATGTCGGGTGACATTGTTTTTGCGGCCTCAGGTGAAACAGCGCTCGAAATTGGAAAAGCAGTCGCATTTATTGGTCAAGAAAAGGCATTTGTTGGCGGGGATACTGTAGTTCTGAGGAACCACGGTCAAGATCCAGCATATATGGCCCATGCTCTAAATGCAGATGACGCGGTTCGCCAAAAAGCACGCCTAGGTAAAGGACAATCTGTAGTTCATATACATGCCCCAGACTTGTCGAAAGTTGAAATTCCTCTCCCCCCACTCCCCGAACAACGGAAGATCGCGGACATCCTCTCGACCTGGGATCGGGCCATCGGGATGACCGAGGCGCTGCTCGCCACCGCCCGGGCCCGGAAACGCGCCCTGATGCAATCCCTCCTCACCGGCAAACGGCGGTTCCCTGAGTTCGAGGGGGAGGCGTGGCGGGAGATGCGGTTGGCAGAGATCGCCAAGGTTGACCAGCACAACCTCAGGTCGAATACCGAGCCTGAGTTCGAGTTCAGCTACATTTCGCTATCCAACGTTGAGCCAGGACGGATCATTGGGCCATTGGAACGGATGCGCTTCGCTGACGCACCTTCGCGCGCCAGGCGGAAGGTCAAGAACGGTGACCTCCTGCTTTCCACGGTAAGGCCGAACCTCATGGGCTTCGCGCGCATTGGAGAGGACCATGATGACTGCATCGCATCAACCGGCTTCGCAGTGGTCACCCCAGGCCGAAGCGCCGATCCCTCGTACCTATTTCACTACCTCTTCAGCCATCAAATGAAAGCGCAGTTTCATGCCCTGGTCGTAGGCTCGAACTACCCCGCAATCAATTCGACGGCCGTGAAGAGGCTCAAGGTCAGTACTCCGTCTCTGGCAGAGCAGGTGCGAATTGGTGAAGTTTTCGATAGCTGCGATGTCGAGATCGACGATCTCATTGATCAGACCGATAAACTCCGGACCGAGAAGAAAGCCCTGATGCAGCAGCTCCTGACGGGCAAGCGCCGGGTGGTGGTGTGAGATGGCCGATTTCTCCGACTACATCGTATTCGTGGACGAGAGCGGCGATCACAGCCTGACCTCCATCGACCCAGACTTCCCGGTGTTCGCCTTGTCGTTCTGCGTGGTGAAGAAGGCCGATTACATCGGGGCGGTGGTCCCGGCGATGCAGGGCCTAAAATTCAAATACTGGGGTCATGACGCCGTTGTTCTACATGAGCACGAAATTCGAAAGACCACGGGGGATTTCGCGTTTTTACGCGCCGACAAGGCCCTTCGGGAGGGGTTCTATGAGGACCTCAATACCATGATGGTTGATGCCCCTATAACAATCATAGCTTCGGTCATCGACAAGGTTCGGTTGAAGGCAAAGTATCCGCATCCGTGGAGTCCCTACCGGATTGCCTTGCATTTCTGTTTGGAGCGGCTCCTCCTCTTTCTGACCAGCATGGGTCAAGAGGGTAAACTGGTTCATGTCATCTTCGAATGCCGTGGCAAGGCCGAGGATGCCGAACTTGAATTGGCATTTCGCAGGATCGTCGATGGCAGCAGTACATGGGGTTGGACCAGCAGGGATTTCTCGCCGATGGGGTTTACACCACGGTTTGCCAGGAAATCGGTCAATTCGACCGGGTTGCAGCTTGCCGACCTGACGGCTCGTCCCATTGCATTGAAGACCATCCGGCCCACGCAGCCGAACCGCGCCTACGACATCATCCTGACCAAGGTGTTCCCATGACCTGGAAAAACAAAAGGGCCCCGGAAAACCAGAACCCCATTGCCGACCGGGAAAAGCCCAATCCACTGTTAGTATGTAGGAGATTTCTTGCAGACATGCAAATTTTCTTTTTCAGGCTGGACTTGCCATGATGGGCCAACCTCACACCCCGGACACCCGCGAAGAAGCCACAGCCAAGCTGCCTGCCCTGCACATATTGATGGTAATGGGATGGGAGTATCTGCCCCCGGCGGCGTGCCTCGGACAACGCGGTTCAGAACGGGCGGTGCTGCTGGAGGATGTGCTTCGGGATCACCTCAGCCACCATAGGTTCGATTACAAGGGGCAGTCGCATGCTCTTTCCCCCGCCGGGGTGGCACAGGTCATCCGCGCCATATCCGCCGCTGGCCTCAGTGGTCCAGCTGGATATCTACCTCTTCCCGATGTTCTTCGCATCTCACGAGATGTTTTACAGGGCCTTGAATATCTTCATGCGCGGAGCTTTTTTCACAACGACATCAAACCTGAGAACATTCTGTTAGGCCCGCATGGTCAAGGGATGTTGTCGGATTATGGTGTTACAGGCGTTTCCGCGAATGGTGCACCTGTTGCTGCTCCAAATGCGTATGTTTTTCATCGCGCACCTGAAGTTGTTGTTACTGGCAATATCGGCGCGAGTTCGGACATTTTTCAGGTCGGTATGACCCTCGCAAGACTGTTGATTAACCTCAATCATCTTAGGGCAGTGCGGACAAGTATTGGGCATGCGCAATATGACCAGGCTATCGCTGAGGGAAAACTGCTCACACAGAAAGACTTTCCTGATCATATCCCCGCGGCGGTCCGGCGTATTGTTTTGAAGGCCGTCCATCCGGACTTAGGGCAGCGGTTTTCAAGTGCCCTTGAGATCCGTCGAGCATTGGAAAAGCTTGATTATCTGGGACGCTGGACCGTCGATGATAAAGGTAATGAGATCGGCAAGTGCAAAGGGTGGGAGTTTTCACACATGGTTTCACCTGTTACAGCGGGAAAATTTGATGTCACCTGCATTAAGCACAACATCGCATCAGGCAAAACCCAGAGAGTTGCACAATTTTGCAAGCGTGGGCTGAGCCAGTCTCAGGCGAAGAAGATTGTTTCCAGTTTTAAGAATTTCGTGGTGACCGGAAGATGACCTTTATTGCCGCAGAAAAGCACCAATCCCAAATTCCGGCGCTTCAGATGCTGGTTGCGCTTGGCTTTAAGCCGCTTTCGCAGGCGGATGCCCTCGCGCAGCGTGGGGGTAGGCTGCGCAATGTCACGCTCGATGATGTGCTGGCCGAACAGCTTTTGAAGATCAACAGCTTTACGCATCGGGGGAAGGAATATTCCTTCGATCTGGCTGATGCGCATGAAGCCATGCGGCGCTTGAAACCGACGCCTGACCGGATGAAGGGCCTGAAAGGCACCAATCAGGATATATATGACACGTTGGTTCTGGGCACGACCATCACCAAGACCATCGATGGCGATTCCAAGAGTTACTCCTTCCGTTTCATCGACTGGGACAAGCCGGAGAACAACGCTTTCCATGTAACGGCGGAGCTTTCAGTTGAGCGTACAGCCAGCACCCAGACAAAGCGGTGCGATATCGTCGCCTATGTCAACGGTACTCCCTTCGTCGTTATTGAGAACAAGCGCCCGATCGAGAGCCTGAAAAAGGCCGGAAGCCAGTTGATCGGCTATCAGAACGAAGACAACATTCCGCAGTTGTTCCATTTCTCTCAGCTGCTTTTGACCATGAACCGGATTGAGGCGCGCTACGCCACAGTGGGCACGCCGCAGAAGTTTTGGCAGACATGGCGGGATGAGGAAGACACTGACGAGGGGATTGCCCCCGTTGCGAACCGGCCCTTGACCGAGGCGGAGAAAGACGCCGTTTTCTCCGGTGATTTCGTAGGCGCACGGGCCTATTTTGAGGCCATGACTGCCGAGGGGGATCGGGCTGTCACCGCGCAGGATCGCATCCTCTTTGCCCTATGCAGGCCAGAGCGGCTTCTCGATCTGGTGCGCCGTTTTACGGTGTTTGATGGTGGGGTGCGCAAGGTTGCCCGACACCAGCAATTTTTTGGCATTCGTACCGCCGTTGAACGGGTCAAGCAGCGCGATATCAACGGTATCCGCAAGGGTGGTGTTATCTGGCATACGCAAGGTTCCGGTAAGTCACTGACCATGGTCATGCTAGGCCGGTCTCTGGCGCTGGACAAGGATATCGTCAATCCGCGCATCATCATTGTCACGGATCGTGACGACCTCGATAAGCAGATCAAGGGGACGTTCAAGTCTTGCGAGCTTGAACCTGTTCGCGCCACCAAAGGAACGCACCTGCTGGGGTTGATCCGTAACAAGGCGTCTCTCGTTACAACCATCATCAACAAGTTTGATACGGCGACCCGTGGCAGTGATGCTGCTGATGATGACGCCAATGTCTTTATCCTGGTTGACGAGAGCCACCGCACCCAGACCGGCAGGTATGGCGGGCACAGCCAATTTGCGATGAAGATGCGGCGCATTTTGCCCAAGGCCTGTTATCTTGGGTTTACGGGCACACCGCTCCTGAAGAAGGACAAGAACACATTTTCCACCTTCGGGGGACTGATCCACAAATATGCCATTGACGAGGCAGTTGCTGACGGTGCCGTTGTTCCGCTTCTCTATGAAGGGCGTTTGGTCGAACAACTGGTGTCGGGTGGTGTCATCGATAGTTGGTTCGACAAGATCAGCGAAGGGCTAAACGACAGTCAAAAAGCCGACCTTAAAGCCAAGTTCTCGCGCATGGATGCGCTCGCCAAGACCAGCCAGGCGATCCGGGCAAAAGCCTTCGATATTTCTGAGCACTATCGTCAGCATTGGCAGGGCACGGACTTCAAGGCGCAGTTGGTTGCGCCGTCAAAGGCGGCGGCTGTTCGCTTCAAGGAAATGCTCGACGAAATTGGCCACGTTACCAGCGCGATTGTGATCTCGCGGCCTGACGATAACGAAGGCAATGAAGAGGTCGATAAGGAATCCAAGGACCTAGTACGCGCTTTCTGGACGAAGATGATGGCGCAGTACAAGACCGAGGACGAGTACAATCGCCAGATTACTGATGCCTTCAAGGGTTCGGGTGATCCAGAAATTCTGATCGTGGTCTCTAAGCTTTTGACGGGGTTTGATGCGCCCAGAAACACGGTTCTGTACGTCTGCAAATCTCTCAGAGAGCATAATCTTCTTCAGGCAATCGCCCGTGTAAACCGCCTCTATGAGGGCGAGGGTGCTGAGAAGCAGTTTGGCTTTATCATCGACTATGAGGGTCTGTTGGGTGAGTTGGATAAGGCGCTCACCACCTATAGCGCATTCGAGGGGTATGAAGCATCGGACCTTCTTGGGACGGTCCATGATGTTCGTGCCGAGATCGCGAAGATGCCCCAGCTGCACAACCAGCTTTGGGACCTGTTCAAATCCGTCAAGAACAAGAAAGATATGGAACAGTTCGAGCAGTTCCTTGCTGACGAGGCCATTCGGCATGAGTTCTATGAACGGATTCGGGCATTCAGCCGCTGTCTTCATATTTCATTGTCGTCCGACAAATTGCTCGACGTGTTCGATGAGGCCAAGATTGATGCGATGAAGCGGGACTGGAAACAGTTTTCGGAACTGCGGAGGGCGGTACAACTTCGGTACCAAGAAACCGTAGACGTGAAGGAATTTGAACCCAAAATTCAGAAGCTTCTGGATGATCATGTGGTCGCCATGCCCGCCGAGACCATCATTGAAATGGTCAATATCAATGACCCTGACGCGCTGATCGCCGTTGTTGAGGAAAGCGGCATCTCGACTGCATCGAAAGCCGACCGCATCGCCAGCGCAACACGCCGCACCATCACGGAAAAAATGGAAGAAGACCCAAGTTTTTATCAGCGTTTCTCTGAGATGCTGGCAGAAACGATCCGCGATTATCGTGAGAAGCGTATTTCAGAACGAGAGTATCTGAATAACGTGATTGATCTGGCGAGCAAGGTCGCCCGCAAGGATCATGGGCGTGCAATACCGGACGTGATCAAAGGTAACGATGATGGGCAGGCATTCTTTGGTGTGCTTGAAGGTGTGTTAAAGAAAACGGGTGGTGAAGCCTTGGCTACCGAGGATGTGGCAGAGATATCCTTGGCGATTATCGACTTAATCAAGGCTCATCACATCGTAGACGTTTGGTCCAACGATATCGCGCAAAACAATATGCGCAACGCGATTGATGACTACTTCTTCGACACTTTGCGCGACGAAAAGGGCATCGACCTGCCGGTCGAGGTTCTGGATGACCTTGAGCAAAAAATCATGAACCTTGCCCGAGCGAGGTTCCCAGGATGAGCCGTGAGGCGGGTTGCGTAAAATACGGTCAGCACTTGATCGAGTTTGATATCTTGCGGCGAGATCGTTCAACCTTGCAAATATCGGTTGATCCCGATGCAACTGTTGAGGTTGTGGCTCCGATTGGGGCGAGTTTGGAAGCTATCTGCGAAAAGGTTCGCAAAAGAGCGGCCTGGGTCCGACGCCAGCAGCGTTACTTTATCCAATTTCTACCCCGGACCCCAGAGCGCCGCTATGTATCGGGCGAAACACACCTCTACCTTGGTCGGCAGTATCGCCTGAAGGTGGTTCCTCATATCCAGGCATCAGTCCGGATGATGCGAGGTTATATTCTCGTGCAAAGCCATAGCCCGGATAATCCCGAAGTCACGCGTAAACTGGTTGAGGCATGGTGTAAGGAACGGGCGTACGTCAAGCTCACCGAAAGGCTGGAGGTAAACCTTCAGCGTTTTCCTGCGCCGGAAGAGTATCGACCGAAAGCGATGATCGTTCGTCAGTTGAGCCAACGATGGGGCTCTATGTCTCCGGGCTCTCATCTTTTGTTGAATCGTCGTTTGATCGAAGCACCAACGGATGCGGTTGATTATGTTATCACGCATGAGCTCTGCCACATCTCTGAGCCAAATCATGGCCCCAGGTTCTTCAGCTTGCTTGATCGCGTAATGCCGGATTGGCCGAAGAGAAAAGGTAACTACTCAACCCGGTTGGATCACTGATTTTCCAGCGATGGTGGCCTGGATTGCCTGGAAAGCAGACAGGCCTTGCCGTTTTCCGGTGTTGAGGACGGAGCGAACGTTGGCGTAGAAGTCGGCCCCCCAGTTGGAGCGGAATCCCCCGGTGACCTTGCGGAAGGTGGTTGAGGGGCGGATGGCTTGTTCCGAGCCGTTGTTGGTTGGCGGCACGTCGCGTTCGGTCATGAATGTGAACAGGCTGTCACGGTCTTTGCCGTAGCGTTTGCGCAGGCGAATTCCGTCTTTGTTGGTTGGCTGACAAGCCATAACCTTGTCCATTCGCCGGTCCAGGTCGCCCCGGTATTTCTGAAGTGTAATGTCCTTCAGACGCTTTCGCCGTCGGCCCAGAACACAGGCGCGCAAGATGAGCATTTTCATTGCCGGTGCGAAGATCGCATCGCCAGCGTCGATGGCATACTGGCAGTCGCGCAACTGGTGGGCCAGACAGATTTGCCAGACCTCCCCGAGCCCCCGCTGGCCGCCGTAAAGATCGGACACCCAGATGGCGGGCCGGTGGCCGTCCATCACGTCCTCGGCCACCGCCTTCGCCCGACTGTTGCGGATGACGTGGACGCAGACTTCATCGTTTTGGAAAACCCATTCCCAGGCGTTGCGCCCCTTGATGCGTGCGCCGGTCTCGTCGGAGCAGACGATCCGGCTTTGTCGCAGGCGGGCAAGAACCGCCTGGAACTGGGCGTCAAAGCCGGGCTTGACCCTCTTGAACAGGTTGACCAGGGCGGCTTGGCTGATCGTCAAGCCGTGCAAATCGGCGAACAGTTTCGACAGACGCTGGTAACTGACCGCGTGTTCATAACGCATGTAAACCGCCATCGCCTCGATCGACGGGGTGAACGGAGACCCCGGCTCAAGCCCCGCCGGAACCGGCGCCACAAAGCGCTCCGAACAATGAGGACACCTCGCCGCATACAGTTCCACACGGGTGACAATGGGAGCGGGGCGCGGCAGTTCGATCTTGTCATAAATCGCATGCAACTTGTGATCCTCATCGCCGAGCGCTGAATAACAGTGTGGGCAGGACAGCGCCTTCGCAACCACCCGCTGATCCGGGTCAGGGTGCAGAGGACGCCCACCGCCACCATGCCCCTTGCGCCGTTTTTTGCGGTTGCCCCGGGCCGGTTTCTTGTTCGCCTTGCGCCCATGCGACGGCGGCGTACTGGAGTTGTCCGGCGTCTTCGCAGGCTCACCAAGCTTTGCCTCAAGTTCCGTGACGCGCCTGGCAAAGCCCACGTTCACTGCCACCAGCTCCTGTGCCTGCGTCCACAGCGCGAGGATCAAGGCATCTTTCTCTGCATGCGTCAATCGGCTCAGGTCGGGTAAATGAGTCATAGATAACTTGACGCATATCCACGCCCTCAATGCAAGAAAATTCTCTATATCTGGTGCCGATCGAACCCAGGAACGCAACCTTTGGGGTGGGTTGAGTAGTTACGAGAAAAGATCGTCTCGAAAAAGTCATGGCGTAAAAAAGGGAATTATATACCGAAATGCCATTGCCCATTAATCTTCATCCTTAACAATGACTTGGCGAAACAAGGCTTTGACGGCTTCATCTTGCGAAGCCTTATAGCCAACCGTTTCTTCCTTCTCGGCCTTTGTCGGCTGATAGCTGCGAGGTTTCACCACGACAGTTGGTTTGTCTTTGGAAGTCATTGCTACTCCTTTCACGGCAGTACACCGATTAAAGCCAATGGAACGGCCGGAGCGAGGCCCGCTACCTCCGCAGCGTCTGGGCCTCGATGCTCAATGAGGCATACGAGCGCGAGCGTCTCGGTCTGCGTGTCGATCACCGCTCCTACAAGGAGCGCGAGGCCGACCGCTGGGTACGCGAGGCAACCGAACACATGGGTCCCACCCTCACCCAGGCCGACCGCAAGGCCGTGCGCCAAGCGTGCCGCGAGATACGTTACGTCCGGGTACACAATCACCTCGACAGGCAGGAAAAATACCCCATCACCACCCGGGCCAAACCGCGGATCACGACGCCACCCGAACACCATGGTCGCGCTCAGCCCGTGATGGCGCGCCACCGACGCAACCGAAGCCCCTGGCTCAAGCGCCTCGGCCACAACACGCCGCTTGAACGCAGTCGAGTAGCTCCGCCGATTGCCTCTACGATGATCCGTCAAGTTCAAGTGTCCGCGTAATTCAAACGGACACGATCGCCCGCGATCACCCGAAGGCTCGCACGCCAATCACAAACCGTTCAAGGGCGGGGAGACCGGACGGTTACGGATTTTCCACGCAGGAGCAGCGAGCAGCACAAACGATCCTGTTGGCTGGGCGAGCTGATGTCGCCGTCAGGGCATCCATGAACGCTCTGTCCGCCCGGGGCGAGTTGTCCAAGCGGCGCGCCGGGCAGAAACAGGACTGGATCGATTTCCACTCGGCCAGCCTCGACGGATGGGGTGGCACGGGGCAGTGATAATGCAAGGCGGTACAAATCGCCCTTGTCGTGCCACGCGGCCCTGCCATATGGTGCGCGCCGGCAGCCGGTATCGGAGGAACCCATGAAGAAAGTCTATCAGACCGCGGCGGAGGCGCTGGAGGGTGTGCTGTTCGACGGCATGTTGGTCGCCGCTGGCGGCTTCGGCCTGTGCGGCATTCCGGAGAACCTGATTGAGGCGATCCGCGGTTCCGGCGTCAAGAACCTGACCGTGGCCTCGAACAATGCGGGGGTCGACGAGTTCGGGCTGGGGCTGCTGTTGCAGACCAGGCAGGTGAAGAAGATGATCTCGTCCTATGTCGGCGAGAACGACGAGTTTATGCGCCAATACCTGGCTGGCGAGTTGGAGATCGAGTTCAACCCGCAGGGAACGCTGGCCGAGCGGATGCGCGCCGGCGGTGCCGGCATTCCGGGCTTCTACACCAAGACCGGCGTCGGCACCCAGGTCGCCGAAGGCAAGGAGCACAAGGAGTTCGACGGCGAGACCTATATCCTGGAGCGCGGGATCGTCGCGGACCTGGCTATCGTCAAGGCCTGGAAAGCCGATGACACCGGCAATCTCGTGTTCCGCAAGACGGCTCGCAACTTCAACCCGCCCGCAGCGATGTGCGGCCGCATCTGCGTGGCCGAGGTCGAGGAAATCGTGCCGCGGGGTGCGCTCGACCCCGACGGCATCCATTTGCCCGGCATCTATGTGCATCGCATGATTCAGGGCCAGCACGAAAAACGCATCGAACAGCGCACTGTTTCGGCCGCCTGACGCGGTGGGGGCCCTCACGCAGGAGATAAAAGATCATGGCTTGGGACCGCAACCAGATGGCCGCGCGCGCGGCGACGGAACTGGAAGACGGGATGTATGTGAATCTCGGTATCGGGATTCCGACGCTGGTGGCCAATTATATTCCCGACGGCGTCGATGTGACGTTGCAGTCCGAGAATGGAATGCTGGGCATTGGCCCGTTCCCGACCGAGGATCAGGTCGATGCCGATCTGATCAACGCCGGAAAACAGACCGTGACCGAGCTTGCGCGCACCAGCTATTTCGACAGTGCCAGCAGTTTCGGCATGATCCGCGGCGGCAAGATCGCCATGGCGATCTTGGGCGCCATGGAGGTGGCCGAGAACGGCGATCTGGCGAACTGGATGGTGCCGGGCAAGCTAGTCAAGGGCATGGGCGGCGCGATGGACCTGGTGGCCGGTGTGAAGCGCGTGGTGGTGGTGATGAACCATGCCAGCAAGAAGGGCGAGTCGAAGCTGCTGAAGCAGTGCACGTTGCCGTTGACCGGGGCGGCCTGCGTGGATCGGGTGATCACCGACTTGGGTGTCTTCGATGTGGTCGGAGGTGCAGCCAGGGGCGGGTTCAAGGTGGTGGAGCTGGCCGATGGGGTGGCCCTGGACGAAGTCCGCGCGAAAACCGAGGGGACGCTGGTGGGGTAACGGACTGCCGCCTGGCGCGGCGGGTCTTTCGCGCCTGACCCAAAGGCTGCTTCGCATCCTGTGAGCGCCGCTCCGCCGTGTCTTGAACGCCTATTCGAAAGCTGACGCTTTCGGCGCGCCGCCTCCCGCCCCTCCTCCCCGCCCAACCACCAGGCCTACCGGATGGGATTACGCGTGGTTGCCAGATTGGGGGTGGCCGGGCGGCAGAAGTGGCGCGATCAGCGTCCACTCGCGGTCGGTCAAATCGCTTGGATAGCGCGTGCAATCCCGTCTATGCTCAACACGAGCGGTATCGTCCCAGGGCATTCGATCCTCCATCTTCTCGTCAAAGACGGTGAATCACAACCTGCCGATATCGCTCAACAACTTTTAAATCGGGTTCCAAGATGACTGTGAGTATGCGAGGCCAAGGCTCTAGATTCCACGCCGAAGGGCGAGGACGTGTCCGTTTGACCAGGACCTTCGGTCAACGGGTGCGCCAGGCAGATCGCAAACTTGCATGCCATTCTCCACCCGCTTGCGCTGGCGGAGACGATGGTGGCGTATCGGGAAAATATGACCTGCCGGACTTCGCTGGCATAACAATTGCGTATGCGTCCGCATGGACGACTGCCGGTCACCAATTTCGGCGGTTTGGACGCGGCCTCAAGGTTGCCATCAAACTGTGCAACGGTGCGGCCGGGCGAAGCGCCCCTGACGCTACAGCGACAAACTGACCAGGAGACCTATTCGAATGGCGCTATCATTCAGACGTGAAACGGCTGAAACAGCCCCGGAGGCCCTGGTCTTCTCAGGCGGTTTTTCGGCAATCGAAGCTTTGGTCAAGGATCTGGACACCCGGTTCGGTGAGGACCAGTGGCTTGAGGTTCCGGCATCCGATGCCGAAAGCATGCTGTCGATTGCCAGCGCCGAGGATTCGTTTGTCATCGTGGCGCTGAGCTCCAACGACGCTGAAGCGGTGGAGGCGAGCAGGGTGTTGATTCGTCAGGCCCGCGACGCCGGGCTGATGGTGCTGCTCGTTGTCGGCGATATCTCGTCGCGGACCATGCACCAGATCAAGCGCGAGGGCGTTGCCGAATTCACGCCATATCCGGAGCCCGAGGGTGCCCTGATGGACGCGATCGATCGGTTGCGCCCGGCCCGGACGAGCGGAAATCTCCCTGCGATCAACTCGACCGGCGCGCCGCGCCGTTTGGGCAAGGTCGTCGCCTTCTATGGCGTCGCCGGGGGAGTCGGAGCAAGCACCGCCGCAGTCAACTTCGCCTGGGAGCTGGCCCTGCAGACGCGCCGCGAGGGGCGTCGGGTCGTGCTGCTCGACTTCAATTTCCAGTATGGATCGGTCGCGACCTTCCTGGACATTCCGCACCGCGAGGCGGTCTACGAGTTGGTCTCCGAGGCCGCGAATCTGGACCAGACCGGTCTGGCACAGGCGTTGAGCACGTATAAGGACAAGCTGCATGTATTGACCGCGCCGCGCGATGCGCTGCCGCTTGACATCGTCTCACCCGCGGATGTGGACGCGATCATGAATCTGGGCCGGGAAAGCTTCGATTATATCGTGATCGATATGCCCCAGGCGCTGATGAACTGGTCGGAGAAAGTCTACGCTGCATCTGATGACTTCTATGCGGTGATGGAAATCGACATGCGCTCGGTGCAAAACATGTACCGCCTCCTGAGGACGCTGAAGGCTGAGGACATGAACCTCGACAAGCTGCGTTTCGTGCTGAACCGGGCGCCTGGAATGACCGACCTCTCAGGCAAGACCCGAGTGAAGCGCGTTGCCGAGAGCCTGGGCATCACCTTCCTCCATCAGATCCCTGATGGCGGCAAGCAGATCGTCAATAGCTGCGACCAGGGCACTCCGCTGGCGGAAAGCGCGCGGTCAAGCCCGGTCCGCAAAGAGATCCTTCGTATGGTGGCAAGGTTCACTGCGGAGGAATCGGAGAAAACCGCCGCGTCGGGCTGAGGCACCTCGATGCGGGTAACATGAGAAAGGTTTCAGATGTTCCGTCGGATGCGCAATTCGAAGGGCGAAGCGGCGGCGGCCGAGCAGGCGGCAGCTGTTGTCACGAGCACACCCGATGAGAAGCCGGAAAAACCGGTATCGGAACACTCGCGGGAACTGGCGACGGCGCGGCTAAAGCTGAATGGCGCTGCGCCGACCCAAACCGAACTGGACGGCGACGCCAAACGGCGCCGGCGCTTGTTGGGCCTGCGCGTCGATCTGCACCGGAAGCTGCTGGAAACCCTGAACCTGAGTGCCATCGAAAAGGTCTCGGAGCAGGAATTGCGCACCGAGATTGGCGAGGTCGCCCGCGAGGAACTGACAACCAGCGATCTCGTGCTCAGCCGGATCGAGTTTGAGCGCCTGGTCAAGGAACTGGTCGACGAGGTGACCGGCCTCGGACCGCTGGGGCCGCTGCTCGCGGACAACACGGTGACCGACATTCTGGTGAACACCTGTTCGCAATGTTATGTGGAGCGCTCCGGCAAGCTGGAGCTGAGCCCGGTCCAGTTCAAGGATAACGCGCATCTGATGCGGGTGATCAACAAGATCGTCAGCGCAGTTGGCCACCGGGTCGATGAAAGCCAGCCATGGGTCGATGCCCGTCTGGCTGACGGCAGCCGCGTCAACGCCATGGTTCCGCCCTGCGCGGTAGATGGCCCGCTGCTGTCAATTCGTAAATTCTCCAAGATGCCGTTCACGGTCGACAAACTGGTCCAGAGCCAGGCGTTCTCGGAAGAAATGGCGCTGTTCCTGCACGCATGTGTGCGAACCAGGTTGAATGTGTTGATCTCGGGCGGTACCGGTTCCGGCAAAACGACGACGCTGAATGCGATGTCGAGTTTTATCCCGAACGACGAGCGCATCGTGACCGTCGAAGACACCGCCAAGCTTCAATTGCAGCAGGAACATATCGGCCGTATGAAATCTCGCCCGGCTAATATCGAGGGCACCGGTGCGGTGACAATCCGCGATCTCTTGCGCAACGCCCTGCGTATGCGTCTTGATCGGATCATTGTCGGTGAGTGCCGCGGCGACGAGGTTATCGACATGCTGCAGGCGATGAACACCGGCCATGACGGCTCGATGACGACGACCCACGCCAACAGTCCGCGCGACGCGCTGGGCCGTATCGAGAACATGATCGGCATGTCCGGCATCGAACTTCCGTTGAAGGCGGTGCGGGCAAACATCTCCAGCGCGCTCGATTTGATTGTCCAGGTGTCGCGCATGACAGATGGTATGCGCCGGATGACCTCGGTGACCGAGATTGTCGGCATGGAAGGCGATGTCGTCACCATGCAGGAAATCTTCAGTTTCAACCGACAGGCGACTGGCAACACTGGCCGGATCATCGGCCGCTATGGTGCGACCGGCATTCGTAGTAGTTTTACCGACCGGTTCAGGCAGTGGGGATATGACCTTCCCGCGAGTCTGTTCAAGCCGGAGCTGTAAGGGCGTCAGGGGGCGAACACGCACATGTTTTTCCAGCCACTAATCTACGCCTTCATTTTCGTCGGCATTTTCATGATGGTCAAGGGTGCTTACCTCGTCATCTATGGCCCGACGCTCAAGCGCGAGAAGAAGGTCAACCGCCGGCTGGCGCTGATGCAGGGTGGCAGGGATACCGAAGAGGTCCTGAGCATCCTGCGCCTGGAGCGCGAGGGCGCCGAAAAGCACGAGCGCATGCCGGTGCTGGGTCCGCTGGTCGAGATGGCCCGCCATGCCGCGATTACGATTTCGATCCTGCAGATCGTGATCAGCCTGATCGTTCTGACCCTGGCGTCGTTCGGGCTTTTGTTCTTCCTTACCAGCGCCGCGATTCAGATCCAGATTGTTGTCGCCGTAATCACCGGCTATGCCGCCTTCTATATCTGGCTGCGCGGAAAGGCGAAAAAGCGGATCGCGCTGTTCGAAGAACAGTTGCCCGATGCGCTGGACCTGATGGTACGGTCGCTGCGCGTTGGCCATCCGATGAACGCAGCTATCGGCATCGTCGCCCGCGAGATGGCCGATCCGTTGGGGACCGAGTTCGGCCTGATCTCCGACGAAGCGACCTATGGAATGCAAATCACCGATGCATTGGATCGCATGGCCGCGCGCGTTCCCGTTCCGGATCTGCGCTTCGTTGCCATTGCCATCAACATCCAGTCCACCTCGGGCGGCAACATGGCCGAGATTCTGGAAGGTTTGAGCAGGGTGATCCGGTCGCGCTTCAAATTGTTCCGCAAGATCAAGGCAATCACCGCCGAGGCCCGCTGGTCGGGTTGGTTCCTGTCGGTGTTCCCGGTCATTGCGCTGTTGCTGGTACAGGTGGTTCAGCCGGACTACTACGACCGGGTCTCGGATCATCCGCTGTTCCTGCCGGGTGCAATCCTCACCGTCATTCTGCTCGTTGTGAACGTCTTTTTCATGCGGATGCTGGTGAATATCAAAGTATAGGTTGGACCGATCATGGAAGACGATGCTGCACAGAATGCCGACGGTTTGTTCGCCCAGGCCTGGAGCGCGCTAATCAGTAATTATGGCGCCGCTGCGCCATTCTATGTGCTTGCCGGCATTGGTATAATCATGATGATCATCGCGCTGCCGATGGTGCTGCGCAAAACGAAAAACCCCCTCGATCGCTTCAACTTCTTCGACGAAAATCTGAAATCCGACCTCGTTCGTTTGCGCGACGATCGTGATGACGGCAGTCTGAAGGGCCGCTCCGAATTCCTCGAGCCGAAAGGCGAGGAGGAAATGAGCGAAACCCGGAGCATGCTGCGTGCGGCGGGTTACCGGGGCGGTTCGGCGGTGCGACAGTACTATTTCGCCCGCGCCGGTCTGGGGATGGCTCTGCTCGCTTTTGGCATGGTCATGACCTTCCTGGTTCCAAAGGAACCGGACCTGGTGTTCAGCGGCATCATCTCGGGCCTCATGGGACTGGCCGGATATTTCCTGCCCAGCTATTGGGTGAGACGGAAGATCGAGACCCGCAAGGAGGATATCACCAACGCATTCCCCGACGCCATGGACATGATGCTGGTCTGCGTCGAGTGCGGCCAATCACTCGACCAGGCGATGGCCCGCGTCGGCGAGGAAATGGAGGCCTCTTCAGGGCCGCTTTCGGAAGAGTTTGCGCTGGTCAGCCATGAATTTCGCGCCGGCAAGGACCGAATTTCGGTGCTGCGGGACTTTGCCGCGCGCTGCGCGGTTAACGATGTTAGCTCGTTCGTGGCGGTGCTGATCCAGTCGACTTCCTTCGGCACCTCGATTGCCCAGGCGCTGCGGGTCTATGCTGCGGAAATGCGCGACAAGCGCCTGATGCGGGCCGAGGAAAAGGCGAATGTGTTGCCGACCAAGCTGACACTGGGAACGATGATGTTCACCGTACCGCCACTCATCCTGATCCTGGTCGGCCCGTCTTTCATCATGATCCTGCGCTCGTTGGCCGGTCTTGGCGGAACCCCCGCACCTCTGCCATGAGGCCACGGTGTCGCCGCGGAATTCTGTTGATGGTTCTTTTTGCTTCCGGAATTTTAGGCGCTGCCTGCACTCCGACGGCCAATGCGCCTGGCGGAGCGACGGCGCTGCAGGCGCCAGCCAGGCTGGTGCCACAGCAATCGGAAACGTACCTGTCCCTTGGCAAGCGTCTGCTGGCGGAGCGTGAGCCCGACCTGGCGATGAAGGCCTTCCTCATCTCCATGAGCGTCGAGGGCGTTTTGGCCGAAGCGATGACACTGGCGCCGCGTCACCCAAAATCAGGCATAGCTCCAGGGCCTGCTGACAAGCGCCCAGCGCTGTTTCGTGCAGGCCCGCAACCTCGCGCTAAAATCGGTGGTCACGAACAACAATCTAGGCGTGGTGCTCTACATGTTGAAGGAGTATTATCCGGCCCGTAACGCCTTCCGGACAGCCTATGCGCTGCCCAGTGGCAAAAGCGAGATGGCAGAGCGCAATTTGAACCGAACGGAGGAGGCGACCGCGCTGCTGGAAGAGGTCGATGAAGCAGACCCGGCGATCACGCATGACTTGACAAGCCTCGGAACCAGCGAGTTTCGGCTCATAGAAGCCACCTCGCCGGAAACGGAGGTGATGGCGGAGTGAGGAAGGACAGGCAGATGAGAAACAGAGCGGCTAGGTGGCTGACCATATCGGTGGTCGCCATAGGCCTCTCGGCTTGCGAAAGCGTTAGCCAGAAAGAGGATCCACTGGCGCGAAGCATCATCGACGAGGCAAACCTCAGCAACCTGATGTTGACAGCCAGCGACCCGTCGGACGCGGCGGAGTATTTCCGGCAGTCGCTGGACCGCGAGCCGGACCGGGCCGATTTTCGGCGCGGCCTGGCGATCTCGTTGACGCGCGCCAAGCGCTGTTTGGAGGCGGCGCGGGTGTTTCAGGAACTGATTACGCTGAATCAAGACCAGCCCAGCGACCGGCTGGAGTATGCTTTCATTGCCATAAGGCTGGACCGTTGGGACGATGTCGCGACCTTGGCGCAGAGTTTCCCCGACGGGCTGCAAACGCCACGGCGTTATTTCGTCGACGCGATGGTCGCCGATCAGAACAACGACCGGGACACGGCTGACGCGGCCTACCTCAAGGCCGAGAAGGTGAGCTCGTGGCCTGCCGCGGTGTTAAACAACCGGGGCGTTAGCCAGATGTCGCGCGGTGATCTGGCGGCGGCGACCAAATCGTTCGAACGGCCGGTGTCGTTCGACACCCGCCTGTTCAATGCGAAGAACATCCTGGCGATCGTGCGTGGCCTGCAGGGCAACTTCAACCTGCCGCTGGTGCCGCTGAACGCCGAGGAGCGGGCAGTGCTGTTAAACAATATGGGCATCATCGCGATGCGCCAGGGCGAAGAGAGAATCGCACAGGGTCTGTTTGCCGCCGCTGTCGATGCTCATCCCCAGTATTATGCCAGTGCAGCGGACAAGTTAGCGGCGCTGGAAGCGGTCGTGCAGAACTGACGTCATGATGGAAACGCAAGCATTGATGGCGGCCACTGCCGTGATGGCCGTGCTCATGGGTCTGGCGGCTTGGTTCGACCTAAAGGAATTACGAATTCCCAACTGGTGCGTATTGGCGGTGGTGGCTTTGTTCATCGTCACCGGGCTGTGGGGTCTGCCGCTGACAACCTTCGCCTGGCACTTCCTGTACGGGGTGATCGTGCTGTTCGTGGGCTTCGGACTGTATTCAATCAGCGGCGGCCACGTCGGCGGCGGCGATATCAAGCTGATCGCCGCGCTGACCCCGTTCATCGCCGGTAAGGATGTGCTGTTCGTGCTGATGGTCTTCGCACTGTTGTCGTTCGCCGGGCTGCTGGTTCGCAGCCTCGTCCGCGGGCTTCTGCGTGGTCGTAAAACCGGCTGGGCGGCGCTGGATCAGAAGCGGTTCTTTCCCGCCGGACTACTGCTGGGTGGCACCATCATGATCTATCTGGGCCTGGAGCTGACCGAGCGCTACATGGCCTGAACCGCCCAGGCGGCCCAGTCCGGATCGTCGAGGAACAGCGGTGGGTGGTTGGTGATTACCCCAGTCAGGCCGCCGGTCCCGCCAGCTGCACGGAATGGTTCCATCCGGTGTGGTTCGTTGATTGTGAAGACCCGAACGTGGAAGCCATGTCGGTTCGCCTCGGCGAGGATTCCTCCGGTCAGGTATTCTTGCCGAATGTGCAGCGAGCAGGCCCGTAGCGCGGTCAGAACCTCAGGCCAGTCGGTGAGTGGAATTTTATTGAGCACCGCCAGTGGTTGCTCCGGCATGACCCGGCGCAGCGCCTCCAGTGCGCCGAGGTCGAAGCTGGAAACCAGGATGCGGGCACGGGCCCAGGGGCGGCGATCCAGCGCACTGGCGACAGCGCGGACCATCGGTTCCGGCGCGGCGCCGTGCAGTTTCATCTCCAGATTGGCGGAGAGGTCCAGCTCCTCGATCAGGTCAAGGGTCTGCTCCAGGGTGGCAAGCGGCTCGCCGGTATATTGCGCGCCGAACCAGCGGCCTGCGTCGATGCCGGAGAGATCGGCGGCGGAAAGCTGGTCGAGCGGGCCGGTGGCGTCGGTGCAGCGGTCGAGGGTTTTGTCGTGATGCACCACCAATGTGCCGTCGCCGAGCAGCGAGACATCGAATTCCAGCCAGCGCGCGCCCTGACCGGCAGCCAGGCGGAAGGCACTCAGCGTGTTCTCCGGCGCGATCCGGCTGGCGCCGCGATGGGCGACGATACGGCCGGATGTGCTGGTATCGGGACGCGATTGCAGCCCCGCGCAGGGTGGCTTGTTGGTCATGGGTTCTTCTCTCGCAGTTGCATCGGGGCTCCTTTGCCATGGGCAGTGCGCCAGCGCCAGCCCGTTGCGCAGTTCGGTCGCTTGTGCAATTCCTGCACTGGGTCTTGCACAGGGTCTTGCATTGAGGTCGAACAGGTGTCGGAAAGGGCGGCAGGCAATGATACGCCATGGAATGTTTGCGCTTCTGGTCGTCGCCATCGGCTTTGGCTGCGTCTGGTTGGGTGAGCGCGGCGCCAAGGCGTTGGAACAGCTGTTGATCGATCGGGTCGAGAACGGGCTGGCGGTTCTGGAGATCGATTGGGCCGAAGTGCGCGCCGACGGGTTGCGGCTCGAACTGCACGGCCACGCGCCAGATATCTTCGCCCATGATCTGGCGTTCGAATCCGCCCGCGCCACGGCACCGATCGCCGTGGTGATCGACCACACCACCGTCAGCCTGGCGCCGCCGCCGCGCCGTGACCCAATCAGGGTCGAGATTCTGCGCGACGAGAATGGCCTGACCCTAACGGGCCGTTTCCATGGCGAGCAGATGCGCGCCGGGTTGATTGCCGCCCTTGGCGCCTCGGCGCCGGGGCTGGAGGTACAAGACCTGACCGGGGTTAACGCGGCCCAGCCCGGTGCCGGGTGGGGGCCCGAACTGACGATTGCCGCTTTGGCTGCCGCGCGGGTGCCCAGTGCCCATGTGCGGATAGAACCCGGCGCTGTGCAGGTTGGCGGGCTGGCGCGCGACGCGGAGCACAGGCATGCGCTGTCCACGGAGTTGATGGCGCTGTCCGGTGGAACCGTGCGGCTGACGCTGCAGTTGAAGGAGCCGCTTAGGGTGGCCGCGCCGTTCGTCTTCTCGGTGGTTAAGGACGCAGCGGGCGGTATGCGGCTGGAAGCCTGCACCGCACGAAGTTTCGACGAGGAATCGGTGCTGGAGGCGGCTATGAACCGGCGCGGCATCGATCTGGGCGAAGTGCGTTGCCCGGCGGCGCTTGGCGGGCCGACGGGTGACTGGACCGGGGCGGTTACGGCGGGGCTGGAGGCGTTGGAACGATTGGTGGCGGGGCGGTTCCGGCTCGAATTCCACATCGCGGAACTGGAGGGGATGCCACCGGTTGGGGCTGACGAACTGGAGCCGGTGCTGGCGACGCTGGCCGCGGCCTTGCCGCAGGGCTATGCCTTGCGGGGTCGATTGGGCGTGGAGGTGCCTGGTGCGGCGGTCGACGAGGCGCGCTACTGGATGCATTTCAGCCGGGTTCCGGGCATCGTCACGCTGAACGGCGCGGTGCCGGACGACACCGCGCGCCGGGTCGTCGAGACCTACGCCGCGGCCCGGTTCGGCCAGGTGGCGCTGCGCCCGGCGCTGACGCTCTCCGGCGCGGGCGTGCCGGTTGATTGGGAGGCCGCAGCGCTGGTCGCACTGGACGCGCTGAGCGGCGTCTCAAAGGGCGAGGCCGATCTGTCACCCGGACGCATTGCGATCAGGGGAACGGTTGCTGGCCCGGCCCAGGCCGGACGATTGCACCGGTTGATGGTGGGCGAGGCACCGGAGGGCTATGGGGTAGAGAGCGCATTGCGCGTCGATCTGCCCGCGAATGTGGCTGCGATGCCCTTATCGGCCGCGCGCTGTGCGGTGGTTCTGGATGCTGCGGTCAAAGCGCTGCCGATTGCCTTTGCTCCGGGGAGCGCGGTGTTCGAGTCCGACAGCCGCGAGGCGCTCGGCGGGTTGGGCGAGGTTTTCGAGCGTTGTGACAGCGGGCGGGTCGAGATCGGCGGCCATACCGACAGCCAGGGGTCGCAGGGACTGAACCAACGGCTCAGTCAGGCGCGGGCCGAGGCGGTGCTGGACGCGCTGATCGCGCGCGGGGTTCCCCTCGACAGGCTCAGCGCCCGGGGCTATGGCGAGGGCCAACCGGTCGCAAGCAACGAGACCGAGGCAGGTCGGGCGTTGAACCGGCGAATCGAATTCAGGGTCCAGGAATAGGCGCGCTGGACTGAAAGCCGGGGAGTACGGCCATGCTGAACGGATCGGAACTGACCACGGCCATCACCGCTGTCCTGTTTGGCGCCGTCTGTGCCGGTTTTCTGCTGCACTGGCTGTGGAGCCATCTGGGCCGGGCCAGAACCAGCGACAACGCCCGGCTGGGCCAGATGGCGGCGCAACTGCACGATGCGGATATGGCGCGCGATGCGGCCGAGGCGGCGCGGGAGCAGGAACAGGTGCTGCTGGCCCGCCGCGAGGCCGGATCCGCCGATCGCCTGGCGCGGATGCAAGCCCGGCTCGACGGCGCCATCGAGGGCCGCGAGGCGGAGTTGACTGGCGAGTTGACGGCGGCCCGGTTGGAATCGGAGACGATGCGCGACGGGCTGGGCAACGCTCGGCGGCGGATCATCGAACTGGAAAACGAGGTCGAGGCGCTGCGCGGGGAGAAGGGGTAGGGCCGACCTTCTGGCGGTTTTTTTGCGCAGGTCACCGAAGGGGACCGGACAGGCGCATAATACCATAACGCGTTGACGCTCGCCCTCCCTCCCCGCGTGTTTGTTGCGCCGTCCCGGGCTTGACCCGGGACCTCCTGTTCCCGGGTCAAGCCCGGGACGGCGCGGTTCAAGCGGAAAGGTTGCGATCAAAGAAAGTCAGTCAAATAAACTGGCTGACCCAGATAACTACCTTAGATGCCGCTTAACCGGGCCAAGGCGACGGCGCCAGATCGCCGCCAACTCGCCGCTTAGGGCGCCGGCCCGATCCGTGCGGCGAAGTTCTCGCAGGCAGTGCCCGGTCGATGCCAGAATGCGCTCAAGGCGATCATGCGCGACGACAGGGGTAAAGGCGTTTAGGGGTTCATCGGGGGTGGCCAGGTCGGCTCCGAAAGTGCTATAACGTGGATTGTCAGCCAGACATTCTAAACCCCTGCCGGTCTCACGCCCGGCGGGGTTTCTATTTTTTGTTGGGGTCATCTCATACCATTATCTTTCTTCCTGCTTGATGATACCTGCCCCTGCCATGCGTTCGCTGGCGGGTTTTTTTTGTTGTAGCTGTTCAGAATTCAGGGTCCCGCCGCAACTATCCTGCTGCCTTGCCCAGAACCTCTCCGGCCCACTGGTTCAGGCTCTTGCCTGACAGCTCCGCTGCAAGTGCTGCCTTGCGGTGAACCTCTGGATCGACACGGAACATGACTTGACCGGAGAAGGCTTTCTGAGGCTCTTTGCCGATCTTCGTGCATGTCTCGATATAATCATCGACAGCCTCGCGAAACGCTTCCCGCAGCCCCTCTACAGTGTCGGCATGAAAGCCAACACCATCGCGGATACCGGCGATGCGCCCGGTGATGATACCGTCTTCGTCGTCATACTCGATCCGAGCCGAGTAGCCTTTGTGGGTCATGAAATTGGTCATGGCGTTACTCCTATTCGTTCAAGAAACGCGCGGGCGGCGCGCACCTGATAGCGCTTGGCTTCCTTGGCGAGGTGTGGGCGGTGAAACGTCTCGACCTCGCCATCCTTCTCGAACCGCACCCGCGAGCCGCGCCCTTCGATCACCTGTGCGCCAGCGGCGACAAGCAGACGCTCGACCGCTGACCATTCGATTGTTCCTGACACCGGGCCTGTGAAGACAACGGCCAGAGTCTTGCGGTGTTTGCGGTTCATCAGGTTATATAGCAAGTGCTTGCATTATTTGCAAGTGTATCTATGCCGAATTGCAGCGGCCCCGCGTTGGCTGCAAGGCTCACTAACTTACCCACAAACCCACATCCAGTATTCACCCGAAGTACGACAAGAAGCCCCGTGAGCGCCATTCCCGCTCGTCGGCACCCGCCCCCTGGCCTAAAAGCGCCTGACGGCCCTCAGCGGCCCTCAGCGGGGGTCTCGCGTTTTTGGAAAGACATCCCCCGACCGTGCCCCAAAGTTTGCTCTTGCACGCACTTCAGCGGGCCTCTCGGGCGCCGCCACTCGCTGGGCAGTATTGAAGGCTGCTGACGGCAAGTTGACGGACAAGCAGGCGATGGCATTGGCCGAACTGGAAGCAGGTGATTCCCTGACCGCCACGGCTTGGCGGATCAAGGAAAAGCTGCGTTGGGTGCGTCGTGCGAGAGCCCCACATGCAGCCCGCTGGCGGCTGTCGCACTTCCTGCGTCACACCCGTGAACAGATCGGAGACGGTCCGCTGTTCGCAGCCGTCCGCAAGGCTCTGGAGACGGTCAAAAAACATCAGAAACGCATTCTCGAACGTTGGACGTCAATCCACAGCAACGCCCGCATGGAAGCAATGAACGGACTGTTTCAGGCCGCCAGGGCAAGAGCCAGAGGCTACCGCAACACCGAGACCTTCATCACCATGATCTACTTGATCGCAGCCTCGCTCGGAGATGCAGCTGCTCGATCCTGGCGGAGGCGCTGGCGAGTTTCGCCTCGAGGCCGTCAATCCGCGCGGCGTGGTACTCGCTGTCATCCGGGGCATCCGGCGGCGGCGGCGCCAGCGCCGCCGCCACCCGGGCGTGATGCTCGGTGATCTCCGCCATCAGCCGGGCGCGGTCGCGGCAGAGCCCGAGCGCAATCCGCGCCCGCTCCGCGGCGCGCAGCACCGCGCCCGCGGACCCGGCTGAAAGCGCCGCCGTGAGAGCCGCTTCCGGACAGGCCGGAGACACAAGCGGAAGGACCGGATCAGGAGAAGGGCGGGGCTGAAACGCAAGGGGCAGGGGCGGATCAGGAAAAGGGTGACCAGGGGTGGGCTCCATACCGGAGGGCGGTGCGCTGTCTTGCGGCGCCTGAGCGAGGGCCGGGGCCGGGATCGCCAGGAGCGCGGCGAGGGCGGAGGCGGCGAGGACGGCGAGAGCGCGTGTTCGCCATGTGTCCCCGAATGTTCGCGCTTTGTCGTGCCGCCCGTGCCCGCGCGCCGGTCCCACTGGATGGGAGATCGGCGAGAGAGACGCCGCTGCCAGGGCAGGGCGCGGAGGGTGGCCGGGCAGGCTTTGACGCGGGCGCGCGGAACGTCTATCCTTTTGGCGCGCGGCGGACGCGATTGGCAGGAGACGGCAAGGATGACCATGGCGTTCGATACTCTCAAGGCGATGAAGCGGCTCACCGCCACTGGCGTCGAAGAGGCGCAGGCCGAGGCCATTATCGAAACCGTTGGCGGCGCCATGACCGAAACCCTCGCCACGAAGGACGATCTCGCGCTCCTCAAGGCCGACCTCACCGCGGAGATCGCCGTGGGGATCGCCGAGGTGCGCGGGGAGATCGCTGGCACCGAGGGCCGGCTTGAGACGAAGATCGTCGAGGTGCGCACGGAGATTGAAAGCCTGCGCACGGAGATCGCCAAGGGCCAGACCACGCAGTTGCGCTGGACGGTCGGCTGCATGGTCGCGATCGCGGGCGTGATCGTCTCGGTGCTCGTGCTCGTCGCCTGAGCTGGCGGGGGGCGCGCCGCCGCGCCGGATGTCCGCCGGCGCTTCGAGGCGCCGCTTTATACACATCATGAAGAACACCTTCCTCTTCGGGAAGAGGCGCCGGGGGCATGTTCGCCAAAACAGCCGCCCCCGGCGCCTCCCCGCCAGTTACAAGCCTTTCAGCACCGCCGCGGGATCCTGGGCGACCAGCTTCCGGTAATCCGTCGCCTTCTGCTTCGGGTTGACCTCGAAGCCGAGATCGCGGCGATCCGGAAAGCTCGGGCAGAGCGAGTAGACCGCCTGCGGGATCGTCTCCTGCAGGTGGCCGATCCAGGCACGCCGCGGGAGTCTCCCTTGATCAGCTTGCCGGTCACGGCCTCGTATTGCACACCTTGGCCTGTCGGTTGGTCGGCCGGCGTGACGACGGCGCGGCGATCCGCTCCCCGCGGCCGCGTCGTCCAGGCCTCGGTGGAGTATCGCCCGAACCCTGTGAGCCGGTCCTGGACGCAGATATGCGCCATCGTGCCCACATTGACCACGATGCGTAGACCAAAGCCGCGCCCGGCCGCGTCATAGGCGACCTCGACCTGGTCCGCGAGCAGCGCCCGGAGACCGGCCGCGTCATGGCTCGACGGGCCCGACCATCGGCCCGGCCGTCGCGCAACCCGTCAGCCCCACAGCCAGAGCCATACCTAGTGTCGCCCTGTGCATTCTGGTCATTATTCTTGCCCTCCGTATCGTGTGTATGCCGTTCATCATCACCATCCTCCGGGACCCCCGCCATTGTCGCCGGAGGCGCAATAGTCAAATCCACTTGATACGTCGAAGAACCACTTATTTGTCCCAACGTGCTGCCGCGCTGTCGTCGGCGTCGCGGGCATCGACCCAGCGGGGGCCGCGGCCGTGGTCTTCCTTCTTCCAGAACGGCGCACGGGTTTTCAGGTAATCCATCAGAAATTCCGCCGCCTCGAAGGCCGCCTGGCGGTGGCGGCTGGCGGTCAGGACCAGAACGATGCGGTCGCCCGGCTCCAGCGGTCCATAGCGGTGGATCACGCGCACACCCTGCAACGGCCAGCGGGCCTGAGCCTCGGCGACGATGTCCTCCAGCGCCCGTTCGGTCATGCCGGGGTAGTGCTCCAACTCCATTCCCGTGATCGGGCCGTCGCTGGTCATTTGCCGTACCAGCCCGGTGAAGCCGACGATGGCGCCGATGTCCGGATCGGTGGCGGTCAGGCGTGCCATCTCGGCGGCAATGTCGAAATCCTCGCGCTGGACCGAGACGGTCATCTGGCCCCCTGTCTCATCCACCGGATCTTAACCACCAGTGACCGGAGGGAAGAAGGCGATTTCGCGCGCCCCTGCGATCGAGGTGTCGAGATCGCCCATCTCCTGATCCACGGCAACCCGGATCGCGGCCATATCGGCAAAGGCGGCGGCATAGCGGGGATCGCGAGCGCTGAGCTGGTCGACAAGGTCGCGCGCCGTCGTCGCCCCGCCCGGGTCGATCTCCTCCGAGGCGGCGCCAACACGCTCACGCAGCCAGGCGAAATAGAGAACCTGCATGATGTTCCTTCCTTGCCCCCCGATCAGTCCTCGGGTTCGGCCACCAGCTTCGTGGCGGCGCGCTCCTTCTCCCGAATATAGGGCAGACCCTTGCGGAAGTAATCCCAGCCGGTGACGATCGTGAACCACGCCGCTATCCAGAGCAGCGCAAGGCCCAAGGCGCCGCTGCCGACCGCCACATTGGCGAGCATTTTCCCGACCGGACCGAGCTGCCCCGCTGCTTCATCCGGCATGATGGCGCGGCGCAGAAGCAAAAGACAGATGGCGAGCATCTGTAGCGTGGTCTTCCATTTGGCGATGCGGGTTACCTCAAGCTTCACTTCTCCGAGAAATTCCCGCAGGCCGGATACAATTACTTCGCGCAGCATGATCAGCACCGCGGGAACCATGATCGGCCACTCCGTACCATAGAGCGCAATGATCAGGGCCAGTGCAATGGTCACCATCGCCTTGTCGGCGACCGGGTCGAGCATACGACCGAAGGCGCTTTCCTGCCCCAGAATGCGGGCCAGCCAGCCGTCGAGATAGTCAGTTACAGCAGCGCCGATGAAGATGAGGACCGCAATCTTGTCGGCCTCCGGCCGGTCGAACACCGCGAACGAAAGCGCGACGCAAGGTGCAGCGAGGACGCGGATGATGCTGAGAAGGTTGGGAATGGTATAGTTCATGCCTTCAGCCCAATCGTCGCTGGGCGGGGGTGCCGCCGCTCTGTGTCCCGTTCTTTTACGGGCAGGGGAGGTCAGCGGCAATGGTTTGCGGATGCTTCGATCAAAGTTGGCGTGGCTTCAACGCTCGCCATGGAAGAAGGCGTGGATCGTTTCGGCCATCGCCGCCGAGATGCCATCGACGAGCTTAAGGTCGGGCAAGCCTGCTCGGCTGACCGCCTTGGCCGAGCCGAAATGGGCCAGCAATGCGCGTTTGCGCGCCGGACCGATGCCGGGCACCTCGTCGAGCGGTGTCGCCCCGACTGCCCTGGAGCGCTTGGCGCGGTGGGCGCCGATGGCGAAACGGTGCGCTTCGTCGCGCAGGCGCTGGACGAAATAGAGGCTGGGACTGCGAAACGGCAGTGCGAAGGGGCGGCGGCCGGGGCTGTGGAACTCCTCCTTGCCAGCATCGCGGTCGACCCCCTTGGCGACGCCGAAAAGCGCGATGTCCTCGATTCCAAGATCGGCCAGCACCGATGCCGCCGCACTGATCTGCCCGGCGCCGCCGTCGATCAGCACTAGATCGGGCCAAGCGGCGGATTCGCGATCCGGGTCCTCCTTGACCAGGCGCTGGAAGCGCCGTGTCAGAACTTCCTTCATCATGCCGAAATCGTCGCCGGGGGTGATGTCGGTGCCCTTGATGTTGAACTTGCGGTATTGCGGTTTCTCGGCGCCCTCCGGGCCGGCGACAATCATGGCGCCGACCGCATGGGCGCCCTGGATGTGGCTGTTGTCGTAGACTTCGATGCGGCGTGGCGGCTGCTCGAGACCAAAATCTTCCGCCAACCCGGCCAGCAACTTGGCCTGGCTTGCGCTTTCCGCCAGCTTGCGTCCCAACGCCTCGCGGGCGTTGCGGGTGGCGTGTTCGACCAGCTCGCGCTTTTCGCCCCGTTGCGGCATGGCGACGACGACGCGGCGACCGGCGATGGTACTCAGCGCCTCGGCCAGCAGTGAGCGGTTTTCGATCGGGTGACTCAGCAGCACCATCCGGGGCGGGGTCTTCTCGGAATAGAACTGGCCGAGGAAGGCCTCCAAGATCTCGCCATTCGTCGTTTCGGCCGAGATGCGGGGAAAGTGGGCCCGGTTGCCCCAGTTCTGGTGCGCGCGAAAGAAGAACACCTGCACGCAGGCTTGGGCGCCCTCGCGGTGCAGCGCCACCACGTCGGCCTCGGCGGTGATGCGCGGGTTGATCCCCTGATGGCCCTGCACATGGGCCATCGCCCGGATGCGGTCGCGATAGACCGCCGCGCGCTCGAACTCCGTCGAAGCACTGGCTTCCGCCATACGCGCCGCCAGTTCGCTCTGGATCCGGGTCGAACGGCCCTCCAGGAACCGGGTCGCTTCCTCGACCAGGGCGGCGTAGTCATCCGGCGTCACCTTGCCGACGCAGGGGGCGCAGCAGCGTTTGATCTGGTAGAGCAGGCATGGGCGTGTGCGGCTCTGGAATACGGCATCCGAGCAGGTCCGCAGAAGGAACGCCTTTTGCATCTGGTTCAGTGTCCGGTTGACCGCTCCGGCCGAGGCGAAAGGGCCGAAATAGCGCCCCTTCTCGCGCCGCGCACCGCGGTGCTTGCGCATCAGGGGCCAGTCGCCATCCTCGATCAGGATATGAGCGAAGCTCTTGTCGTCGCGCAGCAGGACGTTGTAGCGCGGCTTCAGGCGCTTGATGAGATTGGCCTCCAGCAGCAGCGCCTCGGTCTCGGTCTGGGTCGAGATGAACTCCATCGCCGTGGTGGCGGCGATCATGCGCTGGATACGGTTGGAGTGGCCGGAATACTTGGCGTAAGCCGAGACCCGTTTCTTCAGCGCCCGGGCCTTGCCGACATAGAGAGTCTCGCCCTTGGCGTTGAGCATCCGATAGACCCCCGGCCCATGACCCAGCGGTCCCAGGTAACGGCGGATAACATCGGGCCCCGCGGGGGGGTCTGCCGCGTTGCGGGAGTTCGGGTCTGGAGTGTCATGATGTGGCATCGGATTCGGTTGCGCGCTACTCTGACTCGATCAGCCATGCAAGCGCAAAGGTGTCCCCGTTTTCTGTGGATAACTCTGTCGATAGATTGGCTCGACGCTGCGATTCTCCTTGAGTCTCAAGGCTGTCATTTAGATTGATTAAAATATAGGCAATTTTTTAATCCATTGATATTAAACAGGAAAAAAATTGCAACGTAGCAAATGGCTGAATCTATTAAGGAATCTTAACAAATTCCCCTTAGCCGCGATTCCAGGTGGAAAAGTCGTTTGACTCCGCGGCGAAAATTCCCTTTGCGGGCGGGTTCATGGATCGATTCTCTTGATATCCTGGGTTTGCCAGATCAGGTGCTGGCCGCCGTCAATCGCCAACATCTGACCGGTAAACGCCTTGCAGGTCAGGATGAATCGCAGTGCCGCGAGGATGTCTTCCGGATCCGGGCCGCGTCCGAGAATGCAGGCGTCGCGTTGTTGGGCGAAGTGGCCGGGCGACTGATTGTCGGCCTTCAGGGTCGGACCGGGGCCGATGGCATTGACCCGGACATGGGGCGCAAGCGCCTGGGCGGCCGTGCGGGTGAAGGAATAAAGCGCCGACTTTGCCACCGAATAGGACATGAAATGGGGAGTTGGTTTCCAGACCCGCTGGTCGAGCATGTTGATGACGCAGGCGCCGGCCACCGGTTCGCCATTTGCATCCGCCTCGGCGTGTGGAGCCTGGGCGGCGAAGTCCTGGGTCAGGCGCACCGGTGCGCGAAGATTCAATTCGATGGCCCGGTCCCAGCTTTGCCGGGTTGCCGTCGAGATATGATCGTTCTCGAACAGCGAGGCGTTGTTGATCAACAGCGACAGCGGTCCACCGAGCGCCTCGGCGGCGCGGGCGATCAGGTTGCCGGTCTGGTCCTCGAACAGGAGATCAGCCCGGAGCGTCGCGGCGTTGGCGCCCAGCGTGCGGGCCGCGACCGCGGTCTCCTCGGCTGGCTCGGCCGAACCCTGGTAGTGGACCGCCACCTCCCAGCCGGTGGCGGCGAGGTCCAGCGCCATGGCGCGGCCGAGCCGCCGCGCCGCTCCGGTCACCAGCGCGCGGGGCTTGTCAGTCATTGATGCCTCCCTCTCAGCCCGTCAGCCCGCGAGGGCGTAGTAGATATAAACACCATAGAGCAACAGGAATACACCGCCCGCCCGTCGGCCGATTCTGCGGCACCCCAGGACAAAGGGGGTCAGCAGAACAGTGGCGCCGATCATTACCCAGAGGTCGCGGCTGGCAATCTCGTCGGGCACCGTGAGCGGGGCGGCCAGCGCCGCCGCGCCGATGACCGCGGTGATGTTGAAGATGTTCGAGCCGATGACATTGCCGATGGCGACGTCGCTGTGGCGCCGCAGTGCCGCCATCACCGTGGTCGCCAGCTCCGGCAGCGAGGTGCCGACCGCCACCACGGTCAGGCCGATCACCGCCTCGGAGATGCCGAAATCCAACGCGATGCCGCGGGCGCCGTTGATCAGCAGATGGGCGCCGAACGGCAGGCCGGCGACGCCGGCCGCGATCAGCAACAGAACCTTCCAACGCGCCATGTCGGGGTCCACGTCCTCCAGTTCGGCGAGCTCGTCCGGGGCCTCGTGATTCCGCCCGGCGCGGGCGGCGCGGGCAACGCGCACGGAATCCCAGATCAGGAACGCCGCCACCGACACCAGCACCAGCCCGCCCCACCAAAACAGCGTGCCGCCCAGCACCAATGCGCTGAACAGTACCGTCGCGCCGAGCATCAGGTAGAGATTGCGGTGCGCATCCGAGCCACAGCCGGCGATCGGCATGATCAGCGCCGGAATGCCGAGCACCAGCAGGACATTGGCGATGTTCGAGCCGACCACGTTGCCGAGCGCGATACCCGGCGCGCCCTCCAGCGCCGCCTGGACCGAGATCAGCAGTTCCGGCGCCGAAGTGCCGATGGCGACCACGGTGGCGCTGATGATGATCGCCGGGACGCCGAATTGCAGGCTCAGCGCCACGGCGCCCCGCACCAGCGCGTCACCGGCGCCGACCAGCAACACCAGGCCGAGGGTCAGAAGGATTTCATCCATGGAACCTGTCTAGTTTATCCGCGCGCGCCCCAACAGCGGCCAATTTGTGCCCTGCTCATACAGGGTGCCGGGGCATTGCGCCATAACGCCCGATACGGTCAATCTTGCGATGTGGACCGGGAATCACAGCCGCAGGCACCGCCGGGCACGCGATAGACGCCACATTGCGGGCAAGGCTCCAGCGCCTCGGACGGTGGCGGCGGTTTGCGCTTCGGATTGATAGTGCCGCGCGCCGACCGGAAAAGAAACATCCAGGCAAGGAAAAACGCTACGGCCAACAGGGCCAGCTTGTATGCCATGCGGGGGGTCTCCATTACCTGTTGCGCCATCGGGCGCCGGAACCGGAACCTAGGCCCGGCGTGGCGCCGGATCAATCACGAATTAATAGTGTAAAACTGTCAGGGGCACAGATTTTCGCAAAAATTCTCTGCACAGTGTGGGCCACTGGTGTATAATCCGATGGTTCCCGTCCCTTGACTGAGGTCGAAAGGTTTATGAAGGTCATGAACCAGACTGAACTCCTGACGGCGCAGCTTGTCGAGCTGCGGCGCCAGCATCGTGCGCTCGACGAAGAGATCGCCGTGCTGTCGGAGGGCCCACCGGGCGACCAGTTGCAGTTGAAGCGGTTGAAGAAGCGCAAACTGCGGCTCAAGGACGAAATAACCCGGGCCGAGGACAAACTTTACCCGGATATAATTGCCTGAGAATGTCTTCTGCGCCTCTGCGCCTCTGCGCCTGTGCACTCCGCCTCCCGCTGGGATTTATGCGCCTGTCCGGCCCCCTTCGGTGACCTGCGCACCGCCTCCCCGCCCTCCTCCCCGCCCAACCACCAAGCCTACCGGATGGGATTACGCTTGGTGGTTGGGCGGGGAGGAGGGCGGGAGGCGGCGCGCCGGAAACGTTAGCTTTCGAATAGGCGCAGTAAACCCGCCGGAAGGCGGCAGGCGGCGCGCAGGTCACCGCAGGGGGTCGGACAGGCGCATATTACCATGGCGCGCTCCGCCCGGTGCATAGGCGGTTTTCCGTACAAGCTCCGAAGGCGCTTGCAGGACCGCCGCTCACCGCTATAGTGCGCGCTTCTCTCGAAACGGTGGTTAGGAGGCCGGTCGAAAATGACGCAAGTGCAGGTTGGCCCGGCGCAGGTTGGTATTGTCATGGGCAGCCAGTCGGATTGGTCCACCATGCAGCGCGCCGCCGAAATTCTCGACGAGCTGGGGGTGGCGCATGAGGTGAAGATCGTCTCGGCACATCGCACGCCGGATCGCATGTTCTCCTATGCCGAGACCGCCGTGGACCGTGGGCTGCGGGTGATCATCGCCAGCGCCGGGGGGGCGGCGCATTTGCCGGGGATGCTGGCGTCGAAGACCCGGCTGCCGGTGCTGGGCGTGCCGGTGCAGAGCCGGGCGCTCAATGGCCTCGACAGCCTGCTCTCGATGGTTCAGATGCCCGCCGGAGTGCCGGTCGGCACGCTCGCCATCGGGGACGCCGGCGCGACAAACGCGGCGCTGCTGGCAGCAGCGATCATCGCAATCACCGAGCCTGAGTTGGCGACTCGGCTGGAGGTCTGGCGGGCCGACCGAACCGGGGCAGTGGCCGAGGAACCCGCACGTGACTGATGCGGCCCTGGCGCCGGGCGGTACCATCGGCATTCTGGGCGGCGGTCAGTTGGGCCGGATGCTGGCTATCGCGGCGGCGCGGTTGGGTCTGAAAGCACATATCTTCGAGCCCGGGCCGAACCCGCCCGCCGGCGACGTGGCGGCCGCGGTAACGACTGCTGCCTATGGCGATACCGGGGCCTTGGCGCGCTTCGCCGACAATGTCGATGTGGTGACCTTCGAGTTCGAGAACGTGCCTGCGCTGGCGGCCGAGACGCTGCTGGCCCATGCCCCGGTGCGACCGAACCCGTGGGCCTTGCAGATCAGTCAGGACCGGGTAACCGAGAAGAGCTTCATCGAGGGGTTGGGGATCGCAGTCGCGCCATGGCGCGCGGTGGGCAACCTCAAGGACTTGAAGGCGGCGCTGGCCGAGATCGGCACGCCGTCGGTCCTGAAGACCCGGCGGCTGGGATACGACGGCAAGGGCCAGGTGCGGATTGTTGATGCCGGTGGGGCCGAAGCGGCCTGGGACGAGATCGCGGGTGCGGCTTCGGTGCTGGAGGGATTTGTGCAATTCGAGCGCGAAATATCGCTGATTGGCGCGCGCGGGCTGTCCGGTGAAGTGGTCTGTTACGACCCCGGCGAAAATGTCCACCGCGATGGTATCCTGCACACCACCACCATCCCGGCTGAAATTACCCCGGCGACACGGATGGACGCGGTGCTGATCGCTGGCAAGCTACTGAACGCACTGGATTATGTCGGTGTGATGGCGGTTGAATTGTTTCAGGCGGCGGACGGCAAGCTGCTGGTCAACGAGATCGCGCCCCGGGTGCATAACTCGGGCCACTGGACCCTCGAGGGCTGCGTTGTCGATCAGTTTCAGCAGCATATCCGCGCCGTTGCGGGCTGGCCGCTGGGCGACGGGTCGCGCCACTCGGACGCGGTGATGACTAACCTGATCGGCGATGAGGCAGGGGACTGGCAAAAACTGGCTGCCAGTGGCGACGGGCTGCATCTCTACGGCAAGGCCGAGGCCCGCCCGGGGCGGAAGATGGGGCATGTGACGCAGATATCGCCACGGGCATCCTGAGCGATGCGGGCGGCGCTCTTTACATTTGGTGTCTTTCGGGAGCCGTCCGAACACCCGGTCAACCAGGGTTTTCATGCCCGCAACGACCCTGTTCTGGCGGCGGTCGAGCAAAGTGGCGGGTTTATCGCCCGCTCGGTTTATGATGACGATCCGGGTCCCGGATCATGGGGTGAACAGGTCTATCCGGATTTCTATGTCGAACGTGGCGATGGCTGGAGCCCCGAGACTCTGTCCCTCTGGGAGGATCTCGAGTCCATTGCGGCGTTCACCTATCACGGACTCCACGCCGAGGCCCTGCGGTTGGGCCGTGAGTGGTTCGTAACTCCGGAATGACCGCCCTATGTGGTCTGGTGGGTCGCGCCGAACCATATCCCGGATTGGGCGGAGGCGGTCGACCGACACCGACGTTTGCACAAGGAGGGAGCGACCATCGACGCCTTTGAGCTTTCGAAGGGGTTCAATTCGGACGGGCAGGAAACAAGATTCGACACAGCACGAATTGCAGAACTGGCCAGGAGTAACGCCGAACGGCTCAACGCGACGTTGGCGCCTTGATTGCTCCCAGCACCTGCATCGGTCCCCACATGACGGCACGTGCCAGCGGGTTCTTGCTGAGTTTCGCCTTGGTCTTCTCGAAGCGCATGACACCCTCAATGCGGCGGTCGAGGAAAGCCCAGGTGTTGGTGTGATCCGGGCTGGTGTCGCCCAGCCAGTAGAGCATGGTGGCGGAGTAGACCGAGCCCAGGATGATCCGCTTGCTATACCAGTTGTAGTCAGTCGCGGTGTCGCCGCAGGCGGTCCAGATGATGTCTGCGGTCTCCCAGATCGCTCGCGCACCCTCGGGCGCGTTGTGCGGCAGGGCCAGCAGGGTGGCGCCCCGGCGCACGGCTTCGCGGTGCTCAGTCACCAGTTCGATCCGGCGGCGCACGCAATGGGTGATGCGGTCGCGGATGCGCATGGGCTCCAGATCCGTCGTTGCCCGTTCGCTAACCAATTCTGCGGCCAGCGCCTGGTCGGCGCGGCGGTGGAAGGCCAGCGCCATGTCGATACCGCCGCGCGGAAAGGTAAGCCGGGCAAGCCCCGCATCGACACCCGATTCGGCAATTGCCGCTTCCAGGGTTGTGGTGCCCCAGCCGTCGAACACCACATGCGGCAATGCGGCCTCGATCAGGCGCTCGCGAGCCTCGGGAAGATGTTCATTTTCGGTCTTGTGCGGTGGTTTCATGACAGTTCTGTTGCAAATCGGCCCCGATGCGAACCGGCGGCTGTGGACAGCCGGGAGTCGCCTATGTATATAGGCCGCTCCTACGAAAATCGAAACTTTAGAAAGGTGGTGACGTAGGTGCAGGTAATGGTTCGCGACAATAATGTCGATCAGGCGCTTCGGGCGCTGAAGAAGAAGATGCAACGCGAAGGCGTTTTTCGTGAAATGAAGCTTCGGCAGCATTATGAAAAACCATCCGTGAAGCGGGCGCGAGAAAGAGCCGAGGCAATCCGCAGGGCGCGGAAGCTGGCTCGGAAGAAAGCGCAGCGCGAGGGTCTTCTCTGAGGCAACTCCCATAGCGCCCCGGCATGGACCATGGCGCATCACGCGACCCAACCCCCGCAATAACCTTGCGGGGGTTCTCTTTTTCAGGAGGTGGCAATGGTGATGCTACCCGATGCAAGCGCCCCGCCGGGTTTGAGGCTCTACGCCATCGGCGACGTGCATGGACGGACGGATCTGCTGGCGGACATGCACCAACGGATCGCCCGTGATCTGGAGCGGCGCCCGGCCGCCGACTGGCGGGTGATCCATGTGGGTGACTATATCGACCGGGGGCCGGACTCGGCCGGAACGTTGGGACACCTGCTAGAATATCGGGCGGACGGCCATAGTGACTTCCTGCTGGGCAATCACGACCGCTTCATGCTCGATTTCCTGCGCGACCCCGAAGGCGCTGAATTCGATCTCTGGATCATGAATGGCGGCATCAAGACGCTGGATTCCTATGGCATCGACGGCATGCGGATGGCCTGTTCCAGCGATGAAAACGCCCGTCTGCATCTGCACGAAACACTATCCGACGCCGTTCGGCCGGGGACGCTCGAGTTTCTCGGCGGTCTGTCGTCGATGCTGCGTTATGGCGACTATGCGTTCGTCCATGCCGGGGTTCGTCCGGGGGTGGCGTTGGAGGAACAGTCCGAAGACGACCTGATCTGGACCCGCGAGCCGTTCCTGTCATCGGGTGCCGATCATGGCGCGGTAATCGTGCATGGCCACACTCCGCTCAAAGCGGTGGAAGTGCGGCCCAACCGCATCGGTATCGACACCGGCGCTGTCTTCACCGGCAACCTGACATGTCTGGTTCTGGATGCGGCGGAGCTGGCGTTGCTGAGGGCGGATGGGCTGGATCCGATCATCGTGCCCTAGGGTCTGTTGAGGTTCATCTTGAGTTTATCACGGCTGCACTGTAACCGTCCGGTCTCCCCGCCCTTGAATGGTTTGTGATTGGCGTGCGAGCCTTCGGGTGATCGCGGGCGATCGTGTCCGTTTGAATTACGCGGACACTTGAACTTGACGGATCATCGTAGAGGCAAGTGGTGGAGCTACTCGAATGCGTTCAAGCGCCGTGTTGTGGCCGAGGCGCTTGAGCCTGGGGCTTCGGTTGCGTCGGTGGCGCGCCATCACGGGCTGAGCGCGACCATGGTGTTCGGGTGGCGTCGTGATCCGCGGTTTGGGCGGGTGGTAATGGGGTATTTTTCCTGCCTGTCGAGGTGATGTCGACTGCGATCACCGCCGCGCCGGAGCCGATCAGCCCTGTCAGCCAGGATTTCCGAACTAAATCCCTGACGCGCCTCGGCAGGGGCGGCGATGGGTGCCGTTGTGGGGTTTTCGCCCCGCGCCCGGGCACCACTCCCGCGGATTTCGCGCTCGAGGAGATAGCCTAAAGGCGGCCACGCGTCTTGCGGGTCCCGCGCCTGTCCGTTGACCAGGCGGAGCCCTGGCCGGGAGCCGGCATCACGCTTCAGCAAGGATATCGTGGCAGGCCGGAGCCGTCAGGTCGGGCCGCGCGCCAGGGCCAGGATCTTCCGCCTGGCGCCCAGCACCAGATCGAGCCCCGCTTCGCTCGCCAAACGGATGATCAGCCGCCGCGCATGACGGATCACCCGGCCAGGCAGGGCGATCAGAGCCAGGCGCAAGGCCTTCATCCGCCGTGCCACCCAGGCCGGTCCCGGAACCGGTTGCTTCATCACCGCGTTCAGATTATGCGCCAGCACCATGATCGCCCACCAGGCCGCATTGGCTCCGAACAGACCCGAGGGCAGGGTGCCGCCAGCCAGGTCGTGCTTCATCACCGCGTGGACTTCCTCGCTCTTGCCACAGCGCTCCCGGGACCACCAGATCACCGCATCGCCCGGCAGATCACGGTTGGTGACCAGGGCGAACAGCTTGCTGCGCCCCTTCGATGCAAACGCCGCGGTCGGGAACGGAAACTGATCCTCATCGCCAGGCTCCAACTGTTCCAGCGGTTCCCGGATCGCCAGGAAGCGGTAATCCGCCCGCGTCTTGCTCTCGCCCGCCCAACTCGGTACATGGCAGACCTCCGCCCACTCCTGGCCGGTCTCGTGGCGTTGCCCGTCGAAAACACGATCCAGCGGCCGCCACTCGGCCTCCGGCACGGCCAGGGCAGCACGCCGGAACGCCGCCGTCACGTTGGCGCCGACGGCGAACTCGATCACCCCGAAAACCTTGTCCCGGCCCGCGCCACAACAGAGCAGCAGATCCTTCTGATAACCCGCCGTGTCCGAGTGCAGACAGACCTTGTCCACGCCCCCAGGCAGCGCCGCCAGCGAGGCCTGCAACTGCCGATAGCCAGCCGGCACATTGCCGTCGCGGAACCCGGAATGCACGATCACCTGCTGTTCCGCCCACCAGGTGTTCAACGGCTGACAGGCCTTGAACTTCTTGTAGCAGTATTCCGCCTGGCGCTTGTGGCTCTGCACCAGCGTCGCGTCCATGTCCAGCGTCGCCGCGCCCGGCCTGCGATGGTGCTGCAGAAATGACACCAGCGCCTGATCGACACGCCGCAGACCAGGCAGACCCGCCGGCGGCCGCGGGATGAAGGCACGCCCGACCTCCCGCAGCTCTTCCTGGCCTGCGTCGTGGAAGCGTTCCAACCAGCCCGACAGAGCCGACGGCGAAGGCACGCTGCGCCCGCGGCCGCGCCGAAACCGGCTCTTCAGTTGCCGACGTTCCCGGCGCACCAACATCCGCCGCTCAACCGCCTCCATGGTCGCGGCAAAGCCGGCGTCCGCCTCCAGGCGTTCCAGATCCTCGATCCGATCACCCCCGCACAGATTGAGTGCGATCACCGCGATGATCATCTGCACATCCAGCCAGCCCTGCCGCCCCGCCACCCGCACCTCGCACCGCACCGCAGCCGCCAGTCCCGATGCCTCAATCAAATCAAGGTAAACACCAATCCCGGCAAAACCCGTCAGATCGCTGCTGCCCGGTTCGCTTTCGTACTCGAAAGGAAGAACGCCCTGTGCCATGTTATTTTCACCCCGTTGGTGATGGAGTTAATCGCAAAAATCATCATGAATCCCTTTGGATTCAAAGCTAACGGGGAATTTCAACTTTTTTGATACAGAATCAGGGTCAGGGACAGCCGGGTCGAGATTGCCCTTGCATCGGGCCATCGTCTGACGCTCAGCGGTGCCTTTGATCCGGACATGGTGGTGCTGTTGGCGCGAGGTCTGAGCGCATGATCCCGGTTGCCGTGCAGACGAAGGTCTGGCTGGCGGCTGGCGTTATCGATATGCGCAAGGGGTTCAACGGTTTGTCGGCGCTGGCCGAGAAGGTTCTGGAGCAGGACCCGTATTCCGGGCACCTGTTCGTGTTCCGGGGACGGCGCGCCGATCTGATCAAGGTCATATGGTGGGACGGGCAAGGGGCGTGTCTGTTTTCCAGGCGTCTGGAGCGCGGCAGGTTCGTCTGGCCATCGCCGGCGCATGGCAGGTTGTCGGTGACATCGCCCGATGATCCCTCGGAATTGAGGGTGTTCGCGGGGCAATTGGTGGCGACGGTCAAGTCCCGGGCGCTCCGGATCGCCAAGCTGGAACACCAGCTCGCTGGCCATCGCCGTCATCGGTTTGGCTCGAAGTCGGAGACGATGGATCAGCTTGAACTCGGGCTCGAAGAGGAAGAGATCGCGGCGGCGAAGATCGCGGCGGCGAAGATCGCGCCGCCTGCGCCGCCTGATACTGTCGCCGGGCCGAAGAACAAACCAAAGCGCAAACCGTTGCCGGACAGCTTGCCGCGCAACGAGCAAGTGCTGTCGCCCGGCGAGGCCTGCGGCAAGTGCGGCGAGGTTCTGAAGAAACTCGGCGAAGATGTCACCGAAGAGCTGGAATACATCCCTGGCCGGTTCATCGTGAACCGCTTTGTCCGGCCCCGCATGGCTTGCACGTGTTGCGAGGCGATCTGCCAGGCACCATTGCCCTCGCGCCCGATCGAGCGGGGTCGTCCCGGCCCGGCCTTGCTGGCCCATGTGCTGGTCTCGAAGTATGCCGATCACATCCCGCTCTATCGCCAGTCCCGGATATTCGATCGCGACGGCATTGATCTCGACCGCTCGACCCTGTCCGACCGGGTCGGCAAATCGGCGGCACTGCTGGAACCATTGGCTGATATGGTCGGGCGCCATGTTCAGCGCGGCCAGGCGATCTTTGCCGACGACACCCCCCTGAAGATGCAGGTGAAGGGCACCGGCAAATGCAGGACCGCCCGGATCTGGACCTATGTTCGCGACGAACGGCCATGGGGCAGCGCCGACCCACCAGCGGCATGGTATCAGTTCACCGTCGATCGCAAGGGCGAGCACCCCACCAGACATCTGGCCGGGTACAAGGGCTGGATGCACGCGGACGGCTATGCCGGGTTCAACGAGCTCTACCGATCCGGTGGTGTCGATGAAGTCGCCTGCATGGCCCATATCCGGCGCAAGTTCACCGATGTCTTCCAGTCGGAGGGCTCGATCATCGCCGAGGAAGCCATCAAGCGCATCGCCGGGCTCTACGTCGTCGAGAAGGATGCCCGCGGCAGTTTGCCCATTGAGCGGGTCCAACTCCGGCAAGCCCGCGCCAAACCGATCTTCGATGCTCTGGAAGCCTGGCTGCAAACCCGGTTGCCAAAGATCTCCGGCAAGTCCGAACTCGCCAAGGCGATCCGCTACGCCCTGACCCGGATGAGGCGCCTGCGCCCGCATCTCGACCACGGCTTTCTGGAGATCGACAACAATTCCGCCGAACGCGCCATGAAGCCGATAGCCCTGGGTCGCAAGAATTATCTTTTTGTCGGGTCGGAGGCTGGCGGTAAATCCGCCGCCATCGCCTGTACCCTGATCGAGACCGCCAGGCTCAACGGCGTCGATCCCCAAGCCTGGCTGACCAATGTGCTCAGTCGCATCGCCGATCACAAAATCACCAAGCTCGACGAGTTGCTCCCGTGGCGTTTCGCTCAGACCTGAGCGCAATCGGCCAACGCTGAACCGAACCAGAGCCCCGAGACCGGACGGTCACGCTTCTTTGCGGGTGTCGGGACGTTGAAAATCAGCCATAAATACACCTATGCACGAAGATCACACGTTCTTCACGTTTTCCAGGCACCGGGTCAGGAGAATTGACAAACCGGAAAGAATGCTCATCTACTGTGCATTGAGTTCGCTGCCCATCGGCTTCGAACCAATCGAGGTTTCGGTCGCTGAACCAGCGTAGCAAATCAGCGACCATACTATACCCCTAGCAGCCCGTTGACGAAGTCGGCCCTGGACACGAGCGGCCTGGTCTGATTCTATGATATTCTGATTTGACCGGGAGGTTCGCCGATGTCGATGGGACTGCAGAAGGATCGTCAGGGTGATTTGATGGTGGGCTGGGCGGAGATGCCGCGCTCGCCGGGTCATGTGTTTTACGACCGTCTTCAGTCGGTCCTGATTGAGGGCGGCTTCGACGACTTCGTCGAGGCGACCTGCCGGTGCTATTACGCGGCCAGGACGGGAGCGCCTTCGGTGCCGCCGGGGCGCTATTTCCGCATGCATCTGGTGGGCTACTTCGAGGGCATCGACTCTGAGCGCGGGCTGGAATGGCGCTGCTCGGATTCGCTGTCGCTGCGGGAGTTTCTGCGGCTGGAGAGCCGGGATCGTGTGCCGGACCATTCCTGGCTGTCGAAGACCCGCACGCGTCTGCCCCACGAGGTGCACGCGGTGGTCTTCGATTGGGTTCTGGCGCTGATCGCCGAGGCGGGTCTGGTGAAGGGCGACCGCATCGGGGTGGATGCCTCGACCATGGAGGCCAACGCGGCGCTGCGCAACATCGTGCGGCGCGACACGGGTGAGGGCTACCGGGAGATGCTGGAGCATCTGGCCCGGGAGAGCGGCATCGAGACGCCCACGGCCGAGGACCTGGCGCGTCTGGACCGCAAGCGCAAGGGCAAGAAGCTCTCGAACCAGGATTGGGTTTCCAGGAGCGACCCCGAGGCCAGGGTCGCCAGGATGAAGGACGGCACGACCCATCTGGCCTACAAGCCCGAGCACGCGGTGGATCTGGACACCGGGGCGGTGGTGGCGGCCGAGTTGCACCCAGCCGATGAGGGCGACACCACGACGCTTTTCAAGACCCTGGCGGCGGCCGAGGCAAACCTCGAGGCGGTGGCTGCGGCACCGACGCCAGAGAGCCCGGCCGAATGCGTCACCGACAAGGGCTATTTCTCACGGGCGGTCTTGAAGGCCCTGGACGACAGTCCCTGGAAGACCCGGATCGCCGAGCCCAGGCAGAAGGGCTTTTCGCGCTGGCGCGATGACCAGGCGGCGCGCCGGGCGGTCACCAACAACCGCGTGCGGCTCAAGTCCGGGGTCGCCCGCGATGCCTTCAAGCTGCGCGCCGAGATCGTCGAGCGCTCCTTTGCCCACACCCTCGATCGCGGCGGCATGCGCCGAACCTGGCTGCGCGGGCGCGAGAACGTGCACAAGCGATACCTGCTTCACGTCGCCGGCCACAACCTCTCGTTGCTGATGCGCCAACTCATCGGCGCCGGCACCCCGCGCCAGGCTGTGGCGGGCGGATATGGCGGTGTTTTCGTGCTTGTTGCGCCCTCTGGAGCCGTTCTGGTCGCTCAGATCGTCCTCATCGTCTCGGAGGATGGCGAAACCGCCGACGCCGCGTTATGTTTCGTCGTGGGGTGAAACCCGGTCAAGTGGGGTGAAACCCGGTCAATGGCGACTTTTTCAACGGGCTGCTAGAGCAGCACGGCACGTCATAAGGTCCCATTGGGGTGAAGTGCGTATTTTTCCGATGCTGTTGTTCGCATCGATACAGGTGACGAAATTTGCCACGACCTCGCCGGTTCTCCTGGCCCGGAAATGAAGAACTACCACGAAGTCACGATATGCCACGGTTGCGGAACGAGTAGCGTCGTACCGCCTGGTTCGCGCAATCCAGCCCTGATACCAATCAGCGCTTGGCTCCCGAAGTGTGAATGCGATCCAGTCCATTCGCTCTGCCCTGGCCTGGGAGAACTGATCCTTGACGCCATTACGTTGTGTGGATTCGAAGAATGCATACCCAAAATTGCTCGTTGAGAAATGCGCCCGAACACCATCGCGGGTTGTGATCCGATTACGGACATACTGACGGTTGAAATGCTGCTGGTAGTCGGCTTCTGAGGGGAGATGCAACAGCGGGGGCAACGGCATCACCAGCCCCCTCGAAGGTCTATTTTAAAAATGTTGAATTTGCGTTCGCTGCGGTAGGTTGGCGCGAGCCGACGACCAAGCCGTTCTTCAAGGTCAAGAACAACACTTTCTTTTGCAGTACCCCTTCGTAGCGTTTCGTTGATCCTGCTGCTGGCAGCGCCCAGGAGTAGGTCTGTCAGTTGGATCAACACGACCTGCTTTGACGGTAGCGCCTGAACGCACTCCACATCGGCGGACAAGTTAGCGTTACCCAATACCCGCTTCAGCTTTTGGAACCGCTGGTTGTCACGGTTGGTCTTCAGATCGCAGAAGATGCGGTAGGTGTTGAAATCCAGAATCCAGTGATGAAGTACCTGATAGTAGACCTTGTAGAACCCAAGTTCCTGGTCCCCATCGTGAAGGTCAACGTCAGATTGGTCGCGGTCCACCCCAATGCAGCGAAACCGCACCTGGTTCCCATAGCCAAAGAACATTTCGACGAGATCAAGGTAGAATCCCAACCGTGAGGGCGAGACCTTACTCCACTTGATCTCGCCCCAGGCGTTATGCCTCTCACGCAACATCGCGATCTTTGCTTTCACCTCGTCCCGAAGCTCGGCAGGGAGCCACAGGCTGCCAATCATCAAGTATCGGGCCTTTGGCTTCTCTGAGGTAAATAGATCGGGGAATGCCTCGTCGCAGTAGACCTCAAATTGCATGATCCACCTCCACGGTCACCCGCCGTTTGCCGGTCAGGAGTTGTTGCATCAATGCCTTCTTCTCGGTGCGGAGTTTGTCAACCTGTCCCGCAATCATGGAAATCTCAGAGTCACGAGCTATGCCCGAGTTTGGGTGACGGGTGATCATGCGGCGGCATGGGTTTGGTCGCTGCTCGCTTCGATTCCGTCGTTGAACCTGACGCCTTCGACGAGCTTTGACAGCTGGTGATGGCTTCGCAGGCGGCGCCATGTTTTCGCCGCCGCCATGATCAGCTTGAAAACCATCCACATTGCGGTGTCGTTCGACAGGCATCCCCGGCTGCGGACGGTTCGGTGGCGTACGGGCAGCGATGCCGAAGCCGCGCCCGACGAGTTGCTCGAACAATGGACCATTCTCTGCCAGGGCGCCGGCATTTCCGGTAAAATACAAGATGACCGGCTGGCCATCCTGAGGCGGGGCGAGCCAGACCGTCAGCGGCGTATCATCGTCGGACGTCAGCGTAACCGCGCGAATACCGGGTAAAGTCGCTGGGACCGAAGTGGAGAGGTTGGGTGAAACGGGTAGATCAGCGTTCGCGCGAAGACGGCCATCCCTATGCAGGCGATCAGCCATGCGGCAGCGAGTCCGATTGCGATGAATGCCCACCTCGCCGAGATCGCCCGCGCCGTAGCCCCTGGCGCCTACGCGGTACGCGTCCTCGACGGTGCCGGCTGGCATGCCGGCAAAGACCTCATGGTGTCCGACAACATCACGCTGATCATTCTCCCGCCATACGCGCCCGAACTCAATCCGGTCGAAAACGTCTGGCAATACCTGCGCGCCAACAAGCTCGCCATAACCGTCTTCGATGGCGACGCCGACATCGTCGACAAATGCTGCACCGCATGGAACTTCTTCGCAAACGATACAGCCGCCATCGCCACCATCACCACACGACAATGGGCACAGGTCAATCTCCAGGGCCGTTGGTTAAAGGATCATGCGGCGCAATCTCATCTATCCAAAAAAGCACGAGGCCGCGTCCAAATCATGGCACGGCCCCGGAATTTTCTAACGCTGTCGGCAAACCTCAATCCATCGCTTTGACGATGTCCTCGGTCATCTTCTTGGCGTCGCCCAGCAGCATCATGGTGTTGTCCATGAAGAACAGCGGGTTGTCGATGCCGGCATAGCCCGAGCCCAGGGTGCGTTTGACGAACAGCACCGTCTTGGCCTTTTCCACATCCAGCACCGGCATTCCGGCGATGGGCGAGTTCGGGTCGGTCTTGGCCGAGGGGTTGGTGACGTCGTTGGCGCCGATGACATAGGCAACATCCGCCTGGGCGAACTCGTTGTTGATGTCGTCCAGTTCGAAGACCTCGTCATAGGGTACGTTGGCCTCGGCCAGCAGCACGTTCATATGCCCCGGCATCCGGCCCGCCACCGGGTGGATGGCGTATTTCACCGTGACGCCGTGCCCCTTCAGGACGTCGGCCATCTCGCGCAGCGCGTGCTGGGCCTGTGCCACGGCGAAGCCATAGCCCGGCACGATGATCACCGATCCGGCGTTCTGCAGGATGAAGGCGGCATCGTCGGCGGCACCACGCTTGACCGGGCGGTCCCCGCCGCCGCCACCAGCCGCCGCCGCGGCGTTATCACCGCCGAAGCCGCCGAGGATGACCGAGACAAAGCTGCGGTTCATGCCCTTGCACATGATGTAGCTGAGGATCGCACCGGACGAGCCGACCAGCGAGCCGGTGACGATCAGCGCGGTGTTGCCCAGGGTGAAGCCGATGCCCGCCGCCGCCCAGCCGGAGTACGAGTTCAGCATCGAGATCACCACCGGCATGTCGGCGCCGCCGATCGGGATGATGATCAACACACCCAGCGCAAGCGCCGCCAGGGTGAGCAGCCAGAACCAGCCGGTCCACTGCGTGGTGATCAGCAGGATGATGATCACCACCAGGGAGATCGCCAGCGCGAGATTGACCATGTGCCGCGCTGACAGCAGAATCGGTGCCCCGGACATGCGTCCGTCCAGCTTGGCAAAGGCGATGATCGATCCCGTGAAGGTGATCGCACCGATGGCCGCCCCCAGCGACATCTCGATAATCGAACCGCTGTGAATCGCGCCCGCCACGCCGATGTCGAATGCCTCCGGCGAATACAGCGCACCCGCCGCGACAAAGACCGCCGCCAGGCCGACCAGCGAGTGAAACGCGGCGACAAGCTGCGGCATCGCCGTCATCGGCACCCGTTTGGCGATGACCGCGCCGATGCTGCCACCGATCGCAAGTCCGATGACGATCAGAACCACGCCCATGAAGCTGGATGGTGGCGAGAAAATCAGCAGCGTGGTCGCCATGGCAATACCCATGCCGATCATGCCGAAGCGGTTGCCCTGGCGGCTGGTGGTGGGGTGCGACAGCCCCCTCAGCGCCATGATGAACAGGATGCCCGAAACCAGGTAGGCGAATGCAGCGAGATTAGCCATCTATCCGCCCCCTCAATCTTTTTTCTTGTACATGGCGAGCATCCGCTCGGTGACCAGGAAGCCGCCGAAGATATTCACCGAAGCCAGGATCACGCCCAGAAAACCGAAGATCCGGGTTGCCATGGTGGCACCCGCATCCAGATCGGCCCCCGCCGCGACCAGTGCGCCGACCACGATCACCGATGAGATCGCATTGGTCACCGACATCAGCGGTGTGTGCAGCGCCGGGGTCACCGACCAGACCACGTAGTAACCGACGAAACAGGCCAGCGCGAAGATCGCCAGGCGGAACATGAAGGGGTCGATCCCGGTCGCCGCCGCGGCGCCGGCGCCGGCGGCGTCGAGGGCGCCGCTGTCGGCCATCTCGCTGGCGAGGCGGGCGAAGTTTGCGGCGGCCTCGGATGCGCGTTCTGCCGCTTCTCTCAATTGGTCGGTTGCGGACATGGATCAGCTCTCCTTTTCCGCGTTATCCGGGACTGCTTCGGCATTCGGCTCCGGTTCTGGTCCCGGATCCGGCTTTGCCGCGAAGTTCGGGTGCACCACGGCACCGTCACCGGTCAGGCGGATGCCGTTGACCAGTTCGTCCGCGTCGTCCAGCGCCAGCGCGCCCTCCGCGATGAAGGGCGACAGGAAGTTGAAGTGGTTGCGCGCGAACAGCGACGAGGTGTCGGCGGCCATGCGGCCCGGCATGTTAGCCAGCCCCATGATCTTCACGCCATTGGCGGTCTCGACAACCTTGTCGAGTTCGACCCCTTCGACATTGCCGCCCTGCTCGACCGCCAGATCGACGATCACCGAACCCGGTTTCATCGAAGCGACCATCCCGGCGCTGACCAGCACCGGCGCCTTGCGGCCGGGGATCAGGGCGGTGGTGATGACGATGTCCTGTTTGGCGATGTGACCGGCGACCAGCTCCGCCTGCTGGCGCTTGTAGTCGTCGGACATTTCCTTGGCATAGCCGCCGGAGGTCTGGGCCTGCTCGAACTCCTCGTTCTTCACCGCGATGAACTTGCCACCCAGCGAGGCGACCTGTTCTTCTGTATCGGGCCGCACATCCGTCGCGGTGACGATGGCCCCCAGCCGCCGCGCGGTGGCGATGGCCTGCAAGCCTGCAACACCGACACCCATGATGAAGACCTTGGCCGGGGCAACCGTGCCCGCCGGCGTCATCATCTGAGGGAAGGCGCGGCCATAGGTGTTGGAGGCTTCCAGCACTGCCTTGTAGCCCGAGAGGTTCGCCTGGCTCGACAGCACGTCCATCGACTGCGCCCGGGTGATGCGGGGCATGAACTCCATCGCGAAGGCGTCGACGCCGTTTGCGGCGCAGCCTTCCATGATGGCGGGCTCGTTATAGGGTGACATGATGCAGAACAGCTTCTGGCCCTTGGTCAGGCTTTTCAGCTCCGCCTCGGTCGGGCGCTGCACCTTCAGGACCACATCCGAGCCCTTGACCGCCGCGGCAAAGGTCTTGGCGATGGTCGCACCGGCGGCCTCGTAGGCGGCATCGGGGAGGTTCGCCCCGGCCCCCGCACCCGCCTGCACCACCAGTTCGGCGCCGAGGCCGATGAATTTCTTCACCGTCTCCGGGGTCGCGGCGACCCGGGTCTCAAACGCGCGGGTCTCCTTGGGAATTGCAATCTTCATGCGAAGTCTCCGCTTTGGGCACCGGTTAGACGTCACCAAACGCCCGGACGAGCGGTCTCCGGGTTGGCCACTACCTGATGAGCCGCTCCGTGAAAGGGCGTGCTCAGGTTCCGACGATTGCCAGGAAGATCAGCGTCACGGCGGTAAGGACGGCGACCCAGACCGCGACCGTCATCAGCCCGACAAAGGTCTTTTCCTGCTCGGTTGTGTCCATCGAGCCGCGCACGTAGTCTGCCATCTCTGTCCCCTTTAGCGAGAGTTAATCCAGTGAATTCGAAGCAGTGTATAGCCGGAACTGCGGTGCGGCGAAACAGGTTCTTTATGTGTCTTAATGCCACATTTCGTCAGCTGGCATCTGGTATACCAGCACTTTCCTGATAATACCATAGCTGGCATCGCACCCCGGAGAATGGCTGGTGTTCCCCGGTTATCACAGCTCTGCAATCCGATAGCGCCATGCCCCGGCGCTATCCATATCGCGCGATAGTCGCCCCGCGCGGTGCAGATGGTTCAAATGCGCCACCGCCTCGCCGAGTGCCAACCCGTATTCACTGTCCCCAATGGGCCCTTTGAAGATGGCCGGAAAACATTCTGCGGCGGTCAGCGGGCCCTTGGACAACGAGGCCTCGATCCGGGCCAGAGCGTGTGTGTGGTTCTCGATCAACTGGGTCAGCCGGAAAGCGAGGCCGCGAAACGGCAGTTTGTGACCGGGCAGGACCAGATGGCCGGGCCGGGCATGGGTGCGCAGCCGCCGGCAGCTTTCCAGCCAGTCGCCCAGCGGGTCGGCTTCGGGTTCGGTCGGGTAGACGCTGATATTGGAGGAAATTCCTGGGATCACTTGATCACCCGCCAGCACCAGGCCGTCCGCCGAGGGGTCGTCGGTCGACCAGAAGGTGGCGTGGGCCGGCGCATGTCCATGACCGATGCGGATGGTCCAGCGCCGCCCGGCCATGGCGACTTCCATACCCTCGTCGATGGCGCGAAAGCCGAGCGGGATGGGGGCGACGCAGGTCGAGAAGTTGAAGGGCCTCTCGCCGGCGTAGGCTTCCAGCATGTCCTCGGGCATCCCGGCGCGGCGGCGGAATTCGATGTGCTGCGGCGTCGGCCGGTCATGGTGGTCCAGAGTCAGCATGCGGCCGAACAACCAGGCGGTTCGGGTGGCCCATATCTCGGCGCCTTGCTGGGCGAACCAGCCCGCCAGGCCGATATGGTCCGGGTGATGGTGGGTCAGAATCACCCGGCGCACCGGCTTGCCCTCGAGCCGCCCGGCGAGCAGCGTTTCCCAGGCGGCGCGGGCCTGGGTCCAGTCCAGCCCGGTGTCGATCAGGGTCCAGTGATCGCCTTCGTCGAGGACGTAGATATTCACATGACCCAGCTTCATCGGCAGTGGCAACCGCGCCCACAGAATGCCGGGGGCGATCTCGGTGACGGTGCCGGTCTCCGGGGCGCTCTCCCAGGGGCGTTCGATTCCGGAAGGCTGGTGTTTATCGTGTAACATCATGCGGTTAGCGTCTCCTCATCGAGGGCGAAAAGGGGTGCGGCACCTTGTGTCGCGGCCTGCGCCAGCGCGGCGGTCTGCGGGGCGATCTGGGTCGCGAAGAAGCGGGCCAGCGCAAGCCGCGCATCCGCCCCGGCGGAGCCGCGTGCTGCCAGCGCACCCTGGCCGAGGTAATGGACGCCCAGCGCCAGCGCCATCAGCCGCAGATAGGGGGTGCCCCCGGCGGCGCGGTCGTTCTGGTCCGGTGCCGCCAGCATCCAGTCGGTGGCCGTCGCGGCGGCTTCGGCGGCGGCGACAACGCCCTCGGCGATGGCGGAGAAATTCGTACCCGCTATGGCCAGTTCGGCTCCGGTCGCGGCGACCTCGGCAACAATCGAGCGGGCCATCGCCCCGCCATCCACCGACAGCTTGCGGCCCACCAGGTCCATGGCGTGGATGCCGTTGGTGCCCTCGTAGATCTTGGTCACCCGCACATCGCGCGAGAACTGCGCGGCGCCAGTCTCCTCGATAAAGCCCATGCCGCCATGGACCTGGACGCCGAGATGCGCCACCTCGCAGCCGGTATCGGTGCCGAAGGCCTTGGCGATCGGGGTGAGGAAGGCGCCCCGGCGGGAATGCATCTCGCGGTCTTGCTCACTGTCAGCGGCACGGGCCATATCCAGCGAGAAAGCGCAGTCATAGCAGATCGCGCGGGTCGCCTGGGTCATCGCCTTCATGGTCATTAGCATCCGGCGCACATCGGCGTGGCCGATGATGGTGCCGGAGCCGTCCCCAGAATCATTGGGCGTGCGGCCCTGCTTGCGCTCCAGCGCGAAAGCCATGGCCTTCTGCGTCGCCGCCTCGGCAACGCCTAACCCCTCGACACCGACGCCGAGGCGGGCATTGTTCATCATGGTGAACATCGCCGCCATGCCGCCATGCTCGGCCCCCACCAGCCAGCCGGTGGCGCGGTCGAACTCCATCACCGCCGTGGGCGAGCCGTGCAGCCCCAGCTTGTGCTCCAGGCTGACCGGCCGCAGGGAATTGGCGACGCCGGGGTCGCCGTTCGCATCGGGGATGAACTTCGGCACGATGAACAGCGAGATCCCCTTGGTCCCCGGCTCCCCGTCCGGCAGCCGCGCCAGCACCAGGTGGCAGATGTTCTCGCAGACATCATGGTCGCCCCAGGAGATGAAGATCTTCTGGCCACTGATTGCATAGGTCCCGTCACCATTCGGCTCGGCCTTGGTCGACAGCGCGCCGACGTCCGATCCCGCCTGCGCTTCGGTCAGGTTCATGGTGCCGTTCCACTGGCCGCTGGTCAGCTTCGGCAGGTACAGCGCCTTGATCTCATCCGAGGCATGGTGCTGCAGCGCCTCGATCTGGCCCTGGCTCATCAGCGGGTTCAGCGATAGCGACAGGCAGGATGACGCCATCATCTCGTTGACGAAGGTGGCAAAACACTGGGGAAGCCCCATGCCGCCGTATTCCGGGTTGCCGGTGATGCCGACCCAGCCGCCCTCGGCGATGGCCGCATAGGCTCGCCCGAACCCCGGCGGGCAGCGGACCACGCCGTTCTCCAGCCGGGCCGGGTGCAGGTCGCCATCGCGGTTGACCGGGACCAGTGCGCCCTCGCACAGCTTCGCCGCTTCGTCGAGGATAGCACCTCGGGTCTCGGGGGCGGCCTCGGCGAACAGCGCCGTCTCCGCCAGCCGGTCCTGGCCGACGATCTGGGCGGCGCAGAATTCCATTTCGGCAAGGGGGGCACGGTAGGTCATGGCTGTGGTCTTTCTTTTCGGATTCTTGCCTGTCCCCGATTGTCTGGGGGTGGGGCGCAGGGTAAGCGGGTCTGCGGCTCCGTAAAAGGGGCCAGATCGTCACTTGAGCGATTTCGAGCAAAGTGAATTCGCTTTGCAACCCGGAAATCGCGGCAAACCAATTTGTTCGAGCGTTGACGGTGAATCAGGGATCACCGACAATGCTCCAGGTCAAAGGCGGGAGCCCGGGCAAGCGTGCAAGAGACCGAAATCCTCGCGCCCGGCGATGCGGGCATTGCCCGCGCGGCTGACCTGTTGCGCGCCGGGCGGCTGGTCGCCTTTCCGACCGAGACGGTCTACGGGTTGGGCGCCGACGCCCGCGATGGCCGCGCTGTTGCGGGTATCTTCGAGGCCAAGGGCCGCCCCCGGTTCAACCCGCTGATCGTCCATGTGACCGATCTGGCGGCAGCGCAACGGCTGGTGGATTTGCCCGAGGCAGCGTTGAAGCTGGTCACCGCGTTCTGGCCCGGTCCCCTGACCCTGGTCGCGCCGATGCGTGCGGATAGCGGCATCGCCGATCTGGTCATCGCCGGGCTGCCGACCCTGGCGGTGCGGGTGCCGGCCCACCCGCTGGCGCGGGCGCTGCTGACGGAATTCGGCGGCCCGGTCGCCGCGCCCTCCGCCAATCCCTCGGGACGGATCAGTCCAACCAGGGCCGCCCATGTGGTGGAGGCGCTGGGCGGCCGGATCGCCGCCGTGCTGAACGGCGGTGACTGCCCGGTGGGCCTCGAATCGACAATTCTCGGCTTTGGCAGCGGCGGGCCAAATTCCGGGCCAAATTCCGGGCCAGTGCTGCTCCGCCCCGGTGGCCTGGCCGTGGAGGCTGTGGAGGCGGTATTGGGCGGCACGGTAAGCATCGGCCATGGCGACGTGATCACCGCGCCGGGCCAGTTGGCCAGCCACTACGCGCCGGGTGCGATGCTTCGGCTGAACGCGAATCGCCCCCTGCCGGGAGAAACCTGGCTCGGCTTCGGCCCCGATCCGGTGCCGATCACCGGCCCGGCCCTGAACCTCTCCGCCACCGGCGATCTGGCCGAGGCGGCGGCGAATCTGTTCGCCCATCTCCGCGCGCTGGACGCCATGCTGCCCGACGGCGGCGCCATCGCCGCCGCCCCGATCCCCGACCACGGCCTCGGCCGCGCCATCAACGACCGTCTGGCGCGCGCCGCCGCGCCGCGTTAGGGGATGGTCATGGCCGCTCTCACCGAACCGACCCCCGAGCACCTGGCCGGGCTTGCCGCCTGCCTCGACGAAGGCGGCTTCCTCGAAGCGGCTTCGGATGCCGCCCAACCCTACCTGATCGAACCGCGCGGTTTGTTCCGGGGCCGGGCAGCGGCGATCCTGCGTCCTGCCTCGACCGATCAGGTCGCGGCGGTCTTGCGCCTCTGCCACCAGCACCGCATTGGCGTCATGCCCTACGGCGGCGGCACCGGGTTGGTTGGCGGGCAGATCTGCCCGGAAGGGGCTCACGGAGGCGCTCACGGGGGCCCCCGCCCGGTGGTCCTGTCGCTGGAGCGCATGAACCGCATCCGCGCGGTGCTGGCCGACGATGGCGCAATCGTCGCCGAGGCCGGGGTCATCCTGGCCGATTTGCAAGCGGCGGCGGAACGCGCGAACCGGCTGTTCCCGCTGTCGCTGGCCGCCGAGGGCACCTGCCGGATCGGCGGCAACCTCGCCACCAATGCGGGCGGCGTGCAGGTGCTGCGCTACGGCAATGCCCGCGACCTCTGCCTCGGGATCGAGGCGGTGCTGGCCGACGGATCGGTGCTGTCCGGGCTGAAACCCTTGCGCAAGGACAACACCGGCTACGACCTGCGCCACCTGCTGATCGGCTCCGAGGGTACGCTGGGGGTCATCACCGCCGCCACGTGCAAGCTGTTTCCGCTCCCCGGCGAGACGGTGACGGCGATGCTGGCGGTGCCCTCGCCCGACGCTGCGCTGGCCCTGCTGCAGGCGCTGCGCGAGCGGCTGGGCGACGGCGTCTCCGCCTTCGAACTGATCGCCGATCAGGGGGTCGGTTTCCTTGCCGAGTTCTACCCCTCGAAACCCGACCCGCTGCAAGGCCGCCCCGACTGGCGCGTTTTGCTCGAGATCGTCGGTCCATCTGGCGGCAGCCTGACCGAACGCGCCGAAACGGTGCTGGCTGAGCTGTTCGAGGCCGGTCTGGCCACCGACGGCGCGATCGCCGCCAATCAGGCCCAGCAGACCCATATGTGGTGGATGCGCGAAACCCTGCCCGAGTGCAACCGCCGGGTCGGCGCGGTCTCGTCCCACGACATCTCGCTGCCGCTCAGCCGGATCGGACGCTTCATCGCCGAGGGGACCGGCATCGTCGCCAGGATCGGCCCCAGCCTGCGCGTCAACTGCTTCGGCCATCTCGGCGACGGCAACCTGCACTATAACGTCTTCCCGCCGCCGGGCGGCCGCGCCATCGATTTTCGTGCCCTGGCGCGGCCGATCAGGACCGCGATTCACGATCTGGTCCACACACATGGCGGCTCGACCAGCGCCGAACACGGCATTGGCCGCATGAAAATCCGTGACCTGGAGAAATACGGCGACCCGGCGAAACTGGCGGCGATGCGGGCGATCAAGGCGGCGCTGGACCCGAGGGGCATCTTGAATCCGGGGGCAGTGCTTGTGGTGTAGGGCATGATCGCGTCAGGTTGTGCAACGTCGGGTGATGTCCGCTCACAGGTTCACTGTGGCCAGTTGTAACACGCTTGTCGAATGTTCAGGTTTGATCCAATATGTGAATTGCAAATTTCTCGGATAGGGTCGGAACTGCATTGTCAGTCGAGCCGCGTGATCTTGTGGCCTGCAATACGACTGGGAACACCAGGGGTGAGCGGTTGGCGAACGGTGACCGGTGTCGGGCAACCGCGAAAGATTTTGGAACTGGCCACACAGCGATACCGAGATTGCGTTAAGAAAAATGGGACTGATACCAACGGCCCTATAGATTGACCTGTGCCCATTGTCGTGTGGTGGTGGAGGCGATGGCGGCTGTATCGTTTGCGAAGAAGTTCCATGCGGTGCAGCATTTGTCGACGATGTCGGCGTCGCCATCGAAGACGGTTATGGCGAGCTTGTTGGCGCGCAGGTATTGCCAGACGTTTTCGGCAGGATTGAGTTCGGGCGCGTATGGCGGGAGAATGATCAGCGTGATGTTGTCGGGCACTATGAGGTCTTTGCCGGCATGCCAGCCGGCACCGTCGGCGACGAGTGCCGCGTGGGCGCCAGGGGCTACGGCGCGGGCGATCTCGGCGAGGTGGGCATTCATTGCCTCGGTGTCGGCGAAGGGCATGACCAGACCGGCGGCGGTGGCGCGGTCAGGGCAGACTGCGCCGAAAATGCAGGCCGATTTGTAGCGCGTGTCGCGGACGGCGCGGGGGCGGGTGCCGCGCTTCGCCCAGACCCTTGTCAGCGTGCCCTGCTGACCCACCCTGGTTTCATCCTGGAACCAGATCTCGAGCGGTTTGCCGTGCGCCGCCTCGGGGAAGGGCCGCTCCTCCTCCTCCTCCTCCTCCTATGATGAATGTCCAGCAGGACATTGATTTTGTTTGATTTCGAACGCCGGAAAATCTTCGAACATCCAGCCGTTTTTCAGCGTGTCATAGATGATGGAAAGCAGTTTGCGGGCAGTTGCGATGATGGCTTTTCCGGCCCCGCGGCGTTCCTTGATGCGTTGGTAATGGCTGTTGAGATAGCCGGAATAGCGAATGGCGATCCAGGTGCATTGCACCACGGTGGTGCGCATGAGCTTGTTGCCACGCCTGGTGATCCGTCCATGGTGTTCGGTCTCGTTTGAGTTGCTGACCTTGGGCACGATGCCCACATAGGCGGCCAGTTTGTCTGCATCCGGAAAGTCATCGACATTCCCGATCCCGGACAGCAGGATCGCCGCCGACCTGGGGCCAATGCCCTTGATGCTGATCAGTTGCTCAAACCCCTTCATCGCCGCTGCGGCCGCTTCGATGACCTTGTCGAGACGGATCAGCGTCTCCGTGAGAGCGAGGGCCTGATGGCGCAGCACATCAAGCTCGACCTGCTCCAGCTCGGTGAACTGGCTGAGGCCAAGCTCGCGCAGGCGCTTTTTGCTGGAGAGCCCTTCCTTCTTCAGCTTCATGCCGCGCCGAACGAACATGGCATGGATCTTGTTCAACAGCATGGTGCGCTGCTTGACCGTAACCGTCCGGTCTCCCCGCCCTTGAAGGGTTTGTGATTGGCGTGCGAGTCTTCGCGTGATCGCGGGCGATAATGTCCGTTTGAATTACGAGGACACTTGAACTTGATGGATCATCGTAGAGGCAATCGGCGGAGCTACTCGAATGCGTTCAAGCGCCGTGTTGTGGCCGAGGCGCTTGAGCCTGGGGCTTCGGTTGCGTCGGTGGCGCGCCATCACGGGCTGAGCGCGACCATGGTGTTCGCGTGGCGTCGTGATCCGCGGTTTGGGCCAGGTGGTGATGGGGTGTTTTTCCTGCCTGTCGAGGTGATGTCGACTGCGATCACCGCCGCGCCGGAGCCGATCAGCCCTGTCAGCGACGGTCGGATCGAGATTGCCCTTGCATCGGGCCATCGTCTGACGCTCAGCGGTGCCTTTGATCCGGACATGGTGGTGCTGTTGGCGCGAGGTCTGAGCGCATGATCCCGGTTCCCGTGCAGACGAAGGTCTGGCTGGCGGCTGGCGTTACCGATATGCGCAAGGGGTTCAACGGTTTGTCGGCGCTGGCCGAGAAGGTTCTGGAGCAGGACCCGTATTCCGGGCACCTGTTCGTGTTCCGGGGACGGCGCGGCGATCTGATCAAGGTCATATGGTGGGACGGGCAAGGGGCGTGTCTGTTTTCCAAGCGTCTGGAGCGCGGCAGGTTCGTCTGGCCATCGCCGGCGCATGGCAGGTTGTCGGTGACATCGGCGCAACTGGCGATGCTGTTGGAGGGCATCGATTGGCGCGCGCCGCTGCGCACCTGGCGACCCCTGACGGCAGGGTAATTTTTTGAACAAAAACAGAGAAATATGACACTTTAGGGATTCCCTTCAGTGTCGCGTTCTGGTATGGAATGGCTATGCTGGACCAGACCAAATCACTGCCCGATAATCCCTCGGAATTGAGGGTGTTCGCGGGGCAATTGGTGGCGACGGTCAAGTCCCAGGCGCTCCGGATCGCCAAGCTGGAACACCAGCTCGCCGGTCATCGCCGCCATCGGTTTGGCTCGAAGTCGGAGACGATGGATCAGCTTGAACTCGGGCTCGAAGAGGAAGAGATCGCGGCGGCGAAGATCGCGCCGCCTGCGTCGCCTGATACTGTCGCCGGGCCGAAGAACAAACCAAAGCGCAAACCGTTGCCGGACAGCTTGCCGCGCAACGAGCAAGTGCTGTCGCCCGGCGAGGCCTGCGGCAAGTGCGGCGAGGTTCTGAAGAAACTCGGCGAAGATGTCACCGAAGAGCTGGAATACGTCCCTGGCCGGTTCATCGTGAACCGCTTTGTCCGGCCCCGCATGGCTTGCACGTGTTGCGAGGCGATCTGCCAGGCACCATTGCCCTCGCGCCCGATCGAGCGGGGTCGTCCCGGCCCGGGCCTGCTGGCCCATGTGCTGGTCTCGAAGTATGCCGATCACCTCCCGCTCTATCGCCAGTCCCGGATATTCGATCGCGACGGCATTGATCTCGACCGCTCGACCCTGTCCGACTGGGTCGGCAAATCGGCGGCACTGCTGGAACCATTGGCTGATATGGTCGGGCGCCATGTTCAGCGCGGCCAGGCGATCTTTGCCGACGACACCACCCTGAAGATGCAGGTGAAGGGCACCGGCAAATGCAAGACCGCCCGGATCTGGACCTATGTTCGCGACGAACGGCCATGGGGCGGCGCCGACCCACCAGCGGCATGGTATCAGTTCACCGTCGATCGCAAGGGCGAGCACCCCACCAAACACCTGGCCGGGTACAAGGGCTGGATGCACGCGGACGGCTATGCCGGGTTCAACGAGCTCTACCGATCCGGTGGTGTCGATGAAGTCGCCTGCATGGCCCATATCCGGCGCAAGTTCACCGATGTCTTCCAGTCGGAGGGCTCGATCATCGCCGAGGAAGCCATCAAGCGCATCGCCGGGCTCTACGTCGTCGAGAAGGATGCCCGCGGCAGTGTGCCCATTGAGCGGGTCCAACTCCGGCAAGCCCGCGCCAAACCGATCTTCGATGCTCTGGAAGCCTGGCTGCAAACCCGGCTGCCAAAGATCTCCGGCAAGTCCGAACTCGCCAAGGCGATCCGCTACGCCCTGACCCGGATGAGGCGCCTGCGCCCGTATCTCGACCACGGCTTTCTGGAGATCGACAACAATTCCGCCGAACGCGCCATGAAGCCGATAGCCCTGGGTCGCAAGAATTATCTTTTTGTCGGCTCAGAGGCTGGCGGTAAATCCGCCGCCATCGCCTATACCCTGATCGAGACCGCCAGGCTCAACGGCGTCGATCCCCAGGCCTGGCTGACCGATGTGCTCAGTCGCATCGCCGATCACAAAATCACCAAACTCGACGAGTTGCTCCCGTGGCGCTTCGCTCAGACCTGAGCGCAATCGGCCAACGCTGAACCGAACCAGAGCCCCGAGACCGGACGCTTACGCTTGACCAGCACATCGCGGGTCTGGACCACCGAGGACAGTTCCGCCTCGGCAGTGGATTTCAGCCGCGTCTCCGGCAGCATGTCTTTCGACAGGAAAAACGCCAGAGCGCGGGCGTCATTGCGGTCGGTTTTCTTTACGGATTTCCGAATGACCGTGAACTGGCGCGGATTAACCACCACGATGCGGCCCACACAGGGGCGCACACAGGGGCGCACCTCGTCGCAGAACCAGGCCGTATTGCCCGTGGCCTCGACCGCCAGTTCGTCATCCGCGTCGAGGCTCAGACAGAATCTCTCCAGATCTGATGCAGACAGTCGGAACGTTGCGAAAGCCTCCGAGCCATCCGCCTCACGACGGCAGATGGTGAAGGAATTCGTATGAAGATCAACACCGATAAAAGGGGGTTTATATCGAATAGTCACATTAGCATGTTGACGTAATCATAAACTATGCGTACCTTTTAATCACATTCAGGGGACAGGACAATGACGCACAAGGCACCAGGCAAAGCATACCGCAAAGGCTTAACGTTGTTGGAGATCGCGGATAAGTTCCGTGACGAAGATGCGGCGAAGGCATGGATTGCCAAACTGCGTTGGCCGCAAGGGCCATTCTGTCCACATTGCGGGTCTTGCAATGTGCAGTCTGGTATCAAGCACAAGTCTATGACGCACAGGTGTCGAGACTGCGAAGGAAAGCGGATGTTCTCGATGAAAACGGGAACAATTATGGAGGGTTCCAACCTCAAGTATCGCATATGGGCTGTCGGTATTTATCTGTTCATAACAAATATCAAGGGCATTTCATCCATGCGGTTGCATCGCGAACTCGGCATTGGCCAGAAGGCAGCATGGTTTATGCTGCATCGACTTCGCGCAGCCTTTGAGTTGGAAATTGGACTATTTTCAGGCCCAGTTGAAGTCGATGAGACTTACATCGGCGGCAAGGAAAAGAACAAGCACGCCGACAAGAAGCTCCACGCTGGCCGGGGTGGTGTCGGCAAGTCGATTGTTATCGGAGCCAAGGACCGCGAAACCAACTGCGTGAGCGCCGCCGTGACAAGCGGGACGGACGCCAAGGCGCTTCAAGGGTTTGTCGGCGACCACGCTGCCGAGGGGGCGACAGTCTACACAGACGATCACGGCGGGTATCGGGGGATGGCGTTCGAGCATGAGACCGTCAAGCACAGTGTCGGCGAGTATGTGAACGGCATGGCCCACACCAACGGGGTCGAATCCTTCTGGTCGATGCTCAAGCGGGGCTATCACGGAACCTACCACCACATGAGCGCAAAGCACCTTAATCGCTATGTCGGTGAGTTCGCTGGCCGGCACAATCAGCGGCCACTGGACACGATTGATCAAATGGGCGGGGGTTGTCGCCGGAATGGAAGGCAAGCGGCTTCGCTACCGCGATTTGGTGGCGTGATCATGTCAAACAAGCTCTATTTCGGAGATTGCCTCGACGTGATGCGCGAGGATCATGTTTTGAAGATCATGTAACGACAGGAATGCGGAACGCTGCCGCCAGCACAGGACGGTTCATGGATGTTCCCAAAGTGCAGATTTACACTATCGAGGACTTTTTATTGGGCGAAAACCGCAAATACCAAAATCGGCATAGGGAGAAACAAAATGGCAGACAAGGATAACAAACCTCGCGAAATCACACTCCCATCTCAGGGATATCAGCCGTCGAAGTCTGAAATCACCAAAGAATTTGATATGCCAAAGGCCGCCGAAAAAACGATACGTAGCGCGTTTTTTCGGCCATTCACAATTCGGCGCTGTGAGGGTAAATGAAGGGGAATTATATGCCAAAGTGCCATTGCCCGTTAATCTTCATTCTTAACAATGACTTGGCGAAACAAGGCTTTGACGACTTCATCTTGCGAAGCCTTATAGCCAACAGTTTCTTCCTTCTCGGCCTTTGTAGGCTGATAGCTGCGAGGTTTCACCACGACAGTTGGTTTGTCTTTAGAAGTCATTGCTACTCCTTTCACGGCAGTACACCGATTAAAGCCAATGGAACGGCCGGAGCGAGGGCCGCTACCTCCGCAGCGTCTGGGCCTCGATGCTCAATGAGGCATACGAGCGCGCGCGTCTCGGTCTGCGTGTCGATCACCGCTCCTACAAGGAGCGCGAGGCCGAAGCCCGCGCACGGGGCAACACCATCGAGGCCGACCGCTGGGTACGCGAGGCAACCGAACACATGGGTCCCACCCTCACCCAGGCCGACCGCAAGGCCGCGCGCCAGGCGCGCCGCGAGATACGTCCGGGCACGCCCGAGCCCGGCCCGGTGACCGAGTTCGGTCGGGAGAACCGCCGACGCCGTGCGGCGAGCCTGGAACGGGAGGCCGCCTACCAGGCGACTGATCCAGCCCAACATTTTTTAGGTCCACCCACGATGGTATGACAGGGTTGCCAGCCCACGAATTGTTCCGTGTCACAAAGGCGGAATGGGTCATACGTTCATCTGGAGTCATGCGATCAACTCCCGGAACCGCAACCGCTTCCCTCTCATTCCAGCTGCTAACGCGCCCATCTGATCGGCGGTATCAGATTCACGGATATTGTGGCGCGCGGCGAACTCACCGACATAGCGGCCAAGGTGCTTGCTGCTCATGTGGTGATAGGTGCCGTGATAGCCCCGCTTGAGCATCGACCAGAAGGATTCGATCCCGTTGGTGTGGGCCATGCCGTTCACATACTCGCCGACACTGTGCTTGACGGTCTCATGCTCGAACGCCATCCCCCGATACCCGCCCGTCTGTGTAGACTGTCGCCCCCTCGGCAGCGTGATCGCCGACAAACCCCTGAAGCGTCCTGGCGTCCGTCCCGCCTATCACGGCGGCATTCACGCGGTTGGTTTCGCGGTCCTTGGCCCCCACAATGATCGACTTGCCGACACCACCCCTGCCAGCGCGGAGCTTCTTGTCAGCGTGCTTGTTCTTCTCCTTGCCGCCGATGTAAGTCTCATCGACTTCAACCGGGCCTGAAAAACACTTCAAGCCGCGTGCATCAGATGACTTGCGAAGCCGGTGCATCAAGTGCCAGGCGGATTTCTGTGTGATCTTCAAATCACGATGCAGCTTCATGCTGGACACGCCCTTGAGGTTCGTAATCAGCATGTAAACAGCTATTGCCCATGTCCGATAGCCCAATTTCGTGCACTCAAGTATCGTGCCGGTTTTCAACGAGAACCTGGGCTTGTCCGGGCAAGTGCGGCAGCGATGCGTCATTGATTTATGCGCCGTTCCGATCTGCACATCAAACGACCCGCAATGCGGACAATGCGGGCCATTCGGCCATATCCTGGATTCGAACCACTCTCTCGCAACATCATCGCTGGGGAACATATCAATCAGTTCAACCAGGCTAATTCCCTTGCGATGGCTTTTACCGGGGGCCTTGTGCATCGTTCACTCCCTTTCCTTCAGTGCCATTGGATTATACGAGAGTCCCATTGAGTGCAATAGCTAAATGGCACTTTGGCATATAATTCCCAAATGAAGGGGTAAATGTGACTATTCGATATAAGCCCCGATAAAAGCCATTGCTATACTCCCGTTGTCAGGAGGCGGAGCCCCGAAAGGGGCGTGAACGGCCAAACCAGGCTCCTATCCAGGGTCACCGGCCAAAACCGGGCCTTACGTGGGCGGTTCGGAAACAGGCGAAGGCCAAGCTCCTCTACAGGGTCGCAATGCCCTGAAACGCGATTCAGCCTGAGACCTGTCCGCCTCCCCAAATCTCCTGGCAAATTCAGGGCGTTTGGTCGCTCACAAACCATTCATACCCCCTCCTCTGCGTCGATCATAGAGAGTCAGGCTTTCGCTGATTTGGGAACCCCCAAGAGTCACTTGAGAGGGCCGTTGGTTCTCTACATTCGGCTGCTGCGTCAAGTTAAAACGGCCTTATGGATCGCGGCATGCGGGTCATGGTTAGCAGCCCGTTGATGAAGTCGGCACTGGACGCGAGCGGCGTGGTCTGATTCTTTGATGTTCTGATTTGACCGGGGGGTTCGCCGATGGCGATGCGACTGAGCACATCGGTCAGCCATGCTTGGGGATCGACGCCGTTGAGCTTGGCGGTCTGGATCAGGGTACAGGCGATGGCGGCGGATTTACCGCCACCCTCTGAGCCGACAAAAAGATAAAAAACTTCACCACCCTGGTGAAAGAGGCACTGCCGCCCGAGGCGGTTGGCAAGCCACTGGAAATCTGGTTTCAAGACGAGGCCCGGGTCGGCCAGAAAGGCACCTTGACCCGGCTCTGGGCAAGGCGCGGTTCGCACCCGAGGGTGCCGCGTGATACCCGCTACGAATGGGCCTGCATCTTCGGTGCCGTCTGCCCCGAGCGCGCCATTGCCACCGCCCTGGGATTGCCGTTCGCCAATCGCGAGGCGATGAATTTGCATCTGCGCGAGATCAGCCAGAGCGTCAGTGAAGGCGCGCATGCCCTGCTCGTCGTCGATGGCGCGGGCTGGCACACCAGTGCGGAGCTGGAAGAACCCGACAACATCACTCTCCTGATCCTGCCGCCCTACGCGCCGGAACTGAACCCGGTCGAGAACGTCTGGCAATGCCTGCGATAAAACAAGCTCGCAATCCGCCTCTTCGAAACCTACGAAGACATCGTCGATGCCTGCTGCCAAGCCTGGCTCGAGTTCATCGACGAACCAAGCAGAATAGCATCCATCACAAAGCGAGACTGGGCAGTCGTGTCATGACTTATGGCGACTGGTTAGCGGCGGCCTCTGTGCGTTCCTCGCGTACCGGCAACATCAAGATCAGGCCCAGGATCAAGAACACCAAAATGATCGCGATGCCAGCTCTTTGGCTTTGCGCGAAGCCGGTAACAACCCCGACCGTCAGAGGCGCAATAAATGCGGTTGCTTTGCCAGACAGGGCGTAAAGTCCATAAAATTCGCCAATCTTCTCAGGTGGCACGAGGCGCGACACCATGGTGCGCGAGGCCGCCTGGGCCGGGCCGCCAAATATGCCGATCAGGATTCCGAAGAATAAGAAGACCTGCTCGGTCAACGTGGTGAACATACCCTCTCCCGGCGGGGCAACAGCGTAATGGATGAAAAATAGGATGGTATCGGTTCGTGCTTCCGTGGCCAATCCATCAACGGTTATCGAAACAATGCCCAAAGTGGCGACGATCAAGCCGAATATCGCAAATAGGATTGTCTTCTTGGAGCCGATCCGGTCATCCAGCCAGCCGCCGACCACGGCGCCGATCGCCGCAAATATTGTTAATATGATGCCGAAAATGCCCAAGTTGGTCGTGGTCCAGCCGAAGCTGCCAGCGGCATAAATGCCGCCAAACGCGAATACCGCCGATAGGCCGTCGAAGTAGATCATGCGCGCAATGAAAAACAGCATCACGTTGCGATAATGGGGCAACGCGCGCAGCGTGCCAGCCAACTGGCGCAAACCCTGTCGCGCCGCCTGTGCCGGACGCAGACCCGACGGCGGGGCATCCGGGGTGAACAACAGCAGGGGCAAAACGAAAATCACCATCCAGACCGCCGACAGAGGACCGACCATCCGATCATGTTCGTGGCTGGCTTTGTCGATGCCGAACAAAGGCGTCTCCGGCAGGCTGAAACCCGTCAACACGAAGCCCAAGGAAACCAGACCGCCGAGGTATCCCAAGGCCCATGCATGGCCCGACAACCGGCCCAACCGCACCCGGGAGGCCAGGTTAGGCAACATCGCATTGTTGAACACGGTCGAAAATTCAACGCCCAGGCTGGCCAATATCACGAAACCAAGGATCATTACCAAATCACTGTCTGCCGCGCCGGGCAGCGCCAGCCACAGTCCGGCGCAGGCCAACACGCTCAACGCCTGAAATGCCACTATCCATGGTTTGCGCGGGCCGGCCGCATCGGCCATAGCCCCCATCACGGGGCTTAGCAGGGCAATGCAAAGACCAGCAATAGCCTGGCCATAGCCCCACAATTCCTGCCCGCGAATGGCATCGCCAACAACAAATGAGGTAAAATAGGGTGCAAAAATGAAGGTTGTGACCAAAGTGAAGTACGGCTGATTTGCCCAATCGAACAATGCCCAGCTGAATTGCCCCAAGCGACGCGCCGGCACCGCGCCAGTGACAGTCAGTTCATGGTCCCGTGCTGACATCCTCGCCTCCTCAAAATATCAGGGGCTAAATTCACAAACCAAGTGCAACACTGGTATGCTCTGGAGTTGCGATGGGCAAGCACTATGACCAGCGCGATCTTGATGATCGTATCGATTGGCCCCATGAATAGCGAAGAAATCGACGAATTTGAAAGGAATCTCAATCTGAAAGAGATTATTCAGGTTCGATACCTCGACGATGCGGGCAAGCGGGCCGATATGACGACGCCGTCCTTTGCTCATTTCGCCCCGATGGTTCAGCAAATTGTTGATACTCATACAGATTGGACTGATCGTGCCCCGAGTGGTGGTGTATGAAACGGCGGATTGCCGGGCGCTAAAGCGAAAGTCTGTGCATGGCACATGGCGGAAATTCTCTGATGCGCGACATTTCGATTGGCTTCGGCTCCAATGCCGCCATTGGCGTCTCGTTCCTGACCCAACCATCTTGTTCCGGGGCGTCGCTGCGGCGGAGCCTGGAACGGGTATCCTGTCATTTGTTGCGGGCGCATTCGTGCCCGGTGAGGGTGGTTCGGAAACACTATCAAACCACTACCAAACCACTATCAAAACCCCACCAAACCACTCCCGTTGGTTTGCCGAACCGGGGGGGCGAATATCCGGGAATTGGCCAGGCTCGGGATCCCGGACCGCACCTGTGAAACCGCATCCAGATCCAGCGCCGCAAGGGTCACCCCGGCGCCCTCACCGGCCTCGGCCAGCACCCGGCCCCAGGGGTCGATGGCGATCGAGTGGCCATAGGTCTCGCGCACCTGCCCCCGGCTGGCCTGGTGTGTTCCCCATTGCGCCGCGGCCAGCACAAAGCTGCCGGTTTCGATAGCGCGGGCGCGCAGCAGCACCTCCCAATGGGCCCGCCCGGTCGGCACCGTGAAGGCGGATGGCACGGTCAGGATCGCAGCATCCGCCTTGGCCAGAGCACGATACAGCGCCGGGAAGCGCATGTCGTAGCAGATCGTCAGGCCCAGTTTTCCCCATGGCGTATCTGCGGTAACTGCCTGCTCACCTGGGCGGTAACGCTTTGATTCCTGGTAATTTTCTCCATCGTCCAATTTGACATCGAACATGTGGATCTTGTCGTAGCGGGCCTGGATGGCACCATCGGGGCCGATCAGGAACTGGCGGTTGACGAAACGCCCATCCGGGTCGCCCGACTTCAGCGCCAGCGATCCCAGTGACAACCAGACGCCCAGTTCATCGGCGACTTCGCGCAGCCGTGCCAGGGTGGCGTCGTCTTGCTCCAGCGCCAGGCGCTGGTTCTGCACCGTGCCGCTGGCGGAGACGATGTTGGTGACTTCCGGGGTCAGAACCAGCTCTGCGCCCAACGCCGCCGCATGACGGATCAGCCGCTCGGTCTCCGGCAGGTTCGCCTCCGGATCGTCGGAGCCGTTGAGCTGGATCAGAGCGGCTTGCATGGCCATTGCTCAAGTGGCCAGAAGCTGGCCAAATTTCCCAGCGCGATCAAGGGCATAAAGCTCGTCGCAGCCACCCAGATGAGTCTGGCCAACGAACACCTGCGGCACCGTTCGCCAGCCCCCGGCGCGCTCGGCCATCGCGATGCGCAAGCCGCGATCGCGCGAGACGTCGGTTTTGGCAAAGGCGATGCCCTTGCTGCTCAACAGCCGCTTGGCCAAATGGCAAAAGCCGCAGAACGGCGTGGTGTAGATCTCGACCGGCTGCATCAGCCTGCTCTCCTGTGTGCGATATCTGGCGGATTGCCCCTGGGCGCTGCGCAGATAGGGCGCTTCGTCGAAGCTGACAAGGGCCAGCACCAGAATGTCAATGGCGGCAGCTTCCGCCATGCGGCAAACCCCGGCTGCCGCGTTGAGAGTGGCGCCCGTGGTCAGAACATCATCGTTCAGCAGTACCCGGCGCCCGGCGACCGCCGCGGCAGCCCCTGGCGAAAGTTCGATGCAGCCCCGGATGTTCTCCGGCCCGGTCGCGACCGTCCTGGCTGGCGGTGCGCCGGGTGCGGCGCAACAGGCCCGAGGAATATGCGCCCGGTCGTCCCGTCGTCAGGCTGAGCGCCCGGGCCAGTTCGGCGGACTGGTTGAAGCGTCGCTTCAGCCGCCTGGTCCAATGCATCGGGACCGGAATCACAAGATCCGCATTGTCGGCCAGCTTCTGCCCGGCACGGCGCATCCAGCCTGCCAGCATCGGCAGCATGTCCAACCGGTCGCCATGCTTCAGCCACAGGACCCGCCGCCGCCCGGAGTCCTCGTAGGCGAACACCGCCGCACCTCGGTCCCACAGCGGCGGGGCGCCTGGCAGGTATCGCGGTGGAAGCTGGTTTCATTGCTGCCAAGCCCCGGAATCTCCCGCCCACAGGTGATGCAGCCGTTGCCGGAGAGGAACGTGGTCTCTGCCCAGCAGGCCTGGCACAGGGTCTGTCCGGTTGCCGTCTCGCCCCGGCAGGCCGGGCAGGCGGGTGGGAACAGGGCATCCACCAGCCCGGCCATGAACCGGAGCGTTGGGTTCCTGGTTGGGGGTGTAATCGCCACTGCAGCCTCTTCGCTCTCGTCCAATCCCCAGATCGCGGTTATATGCGTCGTCAGAGGTATGAAGAATGAGTGAACGCCCGCAGGACCTGTTCGATTTCGCGGCGCTGGCTGGACGGCGCGACCGGGCCATGCGGCTGGGTTTTTCCGGAGGCGCGGATTTTCTTCATCGTGAAGTCGCCGGACTGATGGCCGATCGCCTGACCGAGGTGACGCGCGATTTCCGCAGTATTGCCCTGATCGGCACCGGGGCCGGGGTGGTGGTCGCCGCGCTGCGACCCGATCGCAATGGGCTGACCCAGCTCGACCCGTCACCCGCGATGGCCTTGGCGGCGGGCGCGGACGTGCTGACCAGCGAGACCTTGCCGTTGGCCGAGGGCGCGCACGACCTGATCGTCTCGACCCTGCTCATGCATCTCGCAAACGATCCCGTGGGCCAGTTGATCCAGATGTGCCGGGCGCTGAAGCCCGACGGGCTGATGCTGGCGGCGCTGTTCGGTGGCCAGACCCTGCACGAGCTGCGCACCAGCCTGGCCGAGGCCGAGGTGGAGTGTGAGGGCGGGCTTTCCCCCCGGGTCGCCCCAATGGCGGAGATCCGCGATCTGGGCGGGCTGCTGCAGCGGGCAGGGTTTGCCATGCCTGTGGCCGACGCCGAGCGGCTGACGGTGACCTACGCCACGCCCCTGCACTTGATGCGCGAGTTGCGCGCCATGGGCGAGACCAACATCCTGACCGCGCGTCGTCGCGAGTCGATGCGCCGCGCCACGCTAACCCGGGCCTGCGATATCTATAGCCAGCATTTTGGCACCCCGGACGGCCGGGTGCGCGCGACCTTCGAGATCGTCTTCCTGACCGGCTGGTCGCCCGGACCGGACCAGCCGAAGGCGCTGCGCCCCGGCTCCGCCACCGCTCGGCTGGCCGACGCGCTGGGCACGGACGAGACCGGCACCGGCGAAAACGCCGGAAAATAGCGCCGCAACCATGTTGAATGCTGCGCGTCAGGGAGTAGGTTCCGGAGCGCAGTGGACTGAAGGGAAGACCGCGATGCCCGATCAATCTGGCATGGACCATCCCGGCCACGGGCGGTTGGAGCACGCGCCAGCCGACCATCCGGCAACCGCGCCCGCGCGGGTCGGCGTCCTGCTGGTCAATCTGGGCACGCCCGGCGGCACCGATTACTGGTCGATGCGCCGCTACCTGGCCGAGTTCCTGTCCGATAAACGGGTGATCGACTATCCGGCCTGGCGCTGGCAGCCAATCCTGCAATTGATCGTGCTGAACAAGCGCCCGTTCTCCTCCGGTGCCGCCTATCGCAGCATCTGGAACGAGGCGCTGAACGAGGGTCCGTTGCTGACCACCACCCGCAACCAGACGACCAAGCTGCGCCAGCGGTTGGAGGCGAAATACGGCACCCGCGTCGTGGTCGATTTCTGCATGCGCTACGGCAACCCCTCGACCGACGCCGCGATTCGGCGGCTGCAGGCTCAGGGCTGCGACCGCATCCTGTTCCTGCCGCTCTACCCGCAATATTCCGGGGCGGCGACGGCGACGGCGAACGATCATGCCTTCCGCACCCTGATGAAGCTGAAGTGGCAGCCCGCCATCCGCACTGCGCCGGCCTATTTCGATCACCCGGCCTACATCGCCGCACTGGCGGCCTCGGTGACACGTGCCTATGCCGGGCTGGAGCGACGACCCGACCTGCTGGTGACCTCGTATCACGGGGTGCCGCAGCGCTATCTGACCGAAGGCGACCCGTACCACTGCCAATGCCAGAAGACCTCACGGCTGTTGCGCGAGAAGCTGGGGTTTGCTCCGGACGAGATGATCGTGACCTTCCAGTCGCGCTTCGGGCCCGAGGAATGGTTACAGCCCTACACCGTCGAGGAGGTGGCGCGGCTGGCGCAGGAGGGCAAGAAGCGAATCGCGGTTCTGGCCCCGGCGTTCTCGTCCGACTGCCTGGAAACCCTGGAGGAGATCGACGGCGAGATCCGCGACGCCTTTATCCATGCTGGGGGCGAGGAGTTTACCTACATCCCCTGCCTGAACGACGAGCCGGTCCATATCGACATGATCGAGGCGATCGTCGAACAGGAGGCGGCGGGTTGGTTGTGAGCCATCATAGCGGGTTCAGCGAACCCTAATTCACAAAAAGCGCTCCAGCTTTTCGATATGCCGCGATTTCCGGATCGCAAAGTGAGCCCACTTTGCTTGAAATCGCTCTAGACGGATTGTGATTTGGGGCTTGTGATTCAGAAGTCCGGGCGGGCGATCATCAGCCACAGGATCGCCAGCACCGCCGCAAAGACGGGGATGCCGAGGGCGAACCACAGGCGGTAGAGCCGGTGGTAGCGGCCCGGCAGCGCGGCACCCTTTCGCGCGGCTTCGGCGGCGAGATCGTGCAGGATCATCTGGACCCGCACCACCGGCAGCCAGCAAATGCCGGTCAGGACATAGAGGGCGAGCGAGGCGAGGGTCCAGCCCTCGTTCAGGGCCCAGCCGGTCTCGCGCGCCAGCAGCCAGCCGGTCAGGGGTTGCGCGATCACGGCGGTGGCGGTGAACGCCATATCGGCGATGACGACGATCCGGGCGGTCCCGGCGATCAGTGCCGGGTTGCCGTTGCGATTCGCCATCATCATGAAGAAGGCGATCCCCGCCCCGGTGCCGAACAGCACGCAGGCACCGATGACGTGAAGCCAGCGGAGGATCAGTTCGGGGTCCATCAGCGGTTCTCCAAGAGTGCTGCGGCGGCCAGCGCCAGAACGATCCCCGGTATGACCTTGACGAAGGCACCCAACGGGTCGGCCCAGAGCCATGGGGTCAGGGTCGTGCCGAGGGCGAGGTAGGCGCTGCCAAGCCCGGCCATGCCGAAACAGGCGGCGCACGCTGAGCGCCGCACCAGCACGGCGAGACCCAGCGCGATGTCCAACCCGGCCCCGGCAAAGACCAGTGCCGGAGCGAGGGCCTCCGGCAGGCCCGCCGGGGCCAGCACCGCAGCCGCTGCGCGCCATTGCCACAGGCCAATCAGCCCGGAGGCGAGCCAGAACACCGAAAGTATGCCCACTGCCAGCGGCATCACCAGGTAAAGCCGGCCAAATTGGCGCTCCTGCACCGTCGCCGGAAACGCCGCGAGGGTGTCGCGTAAACCCGGCAGGGTCTCTCCGGTCAACGCCCGCCACGGGCCGGGGTCGCCGCGAACCCCTTGGCCAGGGCGGACAGCGCGGTCGAGCGCATCGGCGAGCGCCAGCCAAGCCAGCCCAGCGCATCGGCGGTCACGGCGGCCGCGTGCGCCATCCAGCCAGGCAGATCGATCTCGCGTCGGGTCGGGGCAAACCCTAGCCAGCAGCGGAAATCGGCGATGACCTCTCGCAGAGACTGCGGCTCCGGCGTTATCAGGTCGGCCTCGGTTCCGGGCGGCAGTCTGCCCTCGGCTGCCAGCGCGGCGGCCCGGGCGACATCGGCCAGTGCCACAGTCTGCACCAATGCGTCGCCAAGAATTGCCGCCCGCGCGCCGCCGTGCGCCCAAGCCCCCGCACCGGGTGACCCGCCCCGGCGAGCTTTCGGGCAATTGCTGCACGGATGAAGCCGTAGGCGCCGATGATCAGGATGGTTTTTTCGCGCACAGGCTTTTCCATTTGCCGCCCCGGCATTACAAGCTTCAGCGCCTTACATGTTCAGGCATCGGCCAGAGAACCACAGGATACCCTCGATGGAAACAGTCCGCACGGTGGCTGAACTGCGCGCTCGGGTTCACGCCTGGCACGGCGCGGGCGACCGTATCGCGCTCGCCCCTACCATGGGCGCACTGCACCAGGGCCATCTGGGCCTTGTCACCCTCGGCCTGGCCCATGCGGAGCGGCTGGTTGCGACGATCTTCGTCAACCCGACCCAGTTCGGGGCGAATGAGGATCTGACCGCCTATCCCCGCGACGAGGGCCGCGATGCGGCGATGCTGGAGAATCCCGGTTGCAGCCTGGTCTTCGCCCCCGGCCTCGACGAAATGTATCCTCCCGGGTTTTCCACCAGGGTACGCGTCGAGGGATTGACTGATTGCCTCTGCGGCGCGGCGCGGCCTGGGCATTTCGACGGAGTAACGCAGGTGGTGACCAAGCTTTTGAACCAGGCCCAGGCGGATTTCGCGATCTTCGGCGAGAAGGATTGGCAGCAACTGGCGGTAATCCGGCGGCTGGCGCGTGACCTCGACATTCCGACCGAAATCCTCGGCGCGCCGATCGCGCGCGAGGCGGATGGTTTGGCGATGTCGTCACGCAATCGCTATCTCGACAAGGCCCAAAGGGGGGTGGCGGGACATTTGAACAACGTGATCCTCGCGGCGGCCGGGCAGATTGCCGGTGGCGCGCCAGTGACGGATGAAATGGCGGCCGCATCTTCGGCTCTGTTGGCCGCCGGGTTCGATGCGATTGACTATGTGGAGTGCCGGGGAGCGGATGATCTGGCCATGATCGGGATTTTCGACCCCGTCCACCCTGCGCGGGTCTTCGCCGCGGCACGGCTGGGGCGCGCTCGGCTGATCGACAATGTGCCGGTGGCGGCGCCGATATGAAGCGCCTGAACCTGCCGCCAGTCTGGTCGGCCGGAGTCATCGCTGCCGCCGGGGAATGGCGCAGCTTTGGGCGCCGCTGGGTCGGGCACCCGCCAGGGCGTCGTGACCGGAGCGCAATCCGCTTCGCTTCAGCCATCGCCCAACCGCGCCTCGAACCAGTCGAGCGCGCGGGTCAACCAGCCCTTCGGCGTCATGTGGCCGCCCTGGTGCAGCATCAGGTCGATCCTCCCGGCTGGGCAGCTATCCCAGTGGCGCAGCCACAGATTGTCTTGCGTTTCGACCGGCGCGGTATCGGGCATCTGGGGGTTGCAGCCGAGGGTCTCGCGCAGGATGCGCAGGCTGGCGAAGGCGTCGCCCTGTGTCAGCGCTCCCCCGGCGACCGAGCGGCCTTCGAGAGGGATCACCCGGTCGCTCCAGCCATGGGTGTAGAACAGGTCGACCGGTCCTTCGCAGCGCTCCGGCAGCGGTTCCCAGAAAGCCCCGGCGACCGGGGCGTAGGCCCGCGCCATGCCCGGGCTGTGGCAAGCAACGTCCCAAACCATCGAGGCGCCACGCGAGAATCCGGCCATCAGCACCCGGTCGCGATCGATGTCGTGGGCGGATGCGTCCTCCAGCACCTCGACGAGGAAGGCGAGGTCGTCACGCGCGTAGTCGCGCCCATCGCGCACTGCCCAGTTCTTCTGCTTGCGGGAGGCCGAATTGCGAATGCCCTCGGGCGCGATCAGCGCATAGCCGCGCGCCGCCAGCGCCGCCAGCATCGGCTCGTTCTTCATCAACACGGCCGAACCGCTGCCCCAGCCATGCAGATATATCAGCGCCGGGACCGGACCCGTTGCGCCTTCCGGCAGGGCCAGCCGGTAGAAGCCGTTCTCCGTCGGGCATTCTCCGGCCGGCGTTCCGCAGGGCTCGGCCGGGGCTATCGATGGAACCAGTGCAAGGCCGAGGCACAATAGAGCAATACGAATGCGCATCGGTTCTCCCCCGGCCAAGGCAAACCTGCGCGGCAGGTTTTGGCGAAGAATAGCCGCTTCAGCACGAACCGGAAGGGGGTTCAGCAGAACGTGAACGGGCGCCCTACCGCCCCTTCCACACCGGGTCGCGCTTTTCGGTGAAGGCGCGGGCACCTTCCAGATTGTCGTCCGAGCCGTAGAGGGTGTCGATGGTTCTGAACTGGCGGTTGTTCATGCGGTTCAATGCGTCCTGGAATTTCATATCTTCGGCCTCGCGCACCACCTCCTTGATCGCGGCGAAGACCAGAGGCGGGCCGGATTCAAGCAGCCGGGCCAGTTCCCAGACCTTGTCCAGCAACTCGTCTGGCTTGCAGATTTCCTTGACCAGACCCCAGCGCAACGCCTCCTCGGCATCGAACCAGCGGCCGGTCAGCAGCAGGTCCATGGCGACGTGGTAGGGAATGCGCTTGGGCAGCTTCAGCGAGGCCGCGTCGGCAATGGTGCCAGAGCGGATCTCCGGCAGGGCGAAGGTGGCGGTCTCGGAGGCCAGCAGCAGATCACACGAGATCGCCAGCTCCAGCCCGCCGCCGCAGCAGATGCCGTTGACGGCGGCAATGATCGGCTTGTTGAGGTGAGGCAGCTCCTGAATGCCGCCAAATCCGCCGACGCCATAGTCGCCATCGACCGCGTCGCCCCCCGCCGCCGCCTTCAGGTCCCAGCCAGGGCAGAAGAACTTGTCGCCCTCGGCGCGCAGGATGGCGACGCGCAGCTCCGGGTCGTCACGAAATTCGCGGAACGCCTCGCCCATGATCCGGCTGGTCACAAGATCGATGGCATTGGCCTTGGGCCGGTCGAGAGTAACCTCAAGGATGCCGCCCTCGCGGCGGGTCTTTACGGGGTCGTCGATCATTGGATGCTCCTGGTATTCCAATTTGTGGCTATCGGTTGTTCACGTTGCCCGTCCGCCATTCGGCGCCGAGCATCGCATGGATGCATTCGCCGGCCCACTCGCCTTTGAAAATCTCGTTCTCGCGCAAGTGCGCCTCGCGCCGCACGCCAAACGCTCCATCAGTTGAACCGAGGGGGCGTTCCGGGCGTCGCAACGTCCGATGATCCGGTGGAGCTATGCAAGCCCATCGAATCCCAGCGCCAGCATCGCGCACGTGGCTTCGTGTCCGTACCCTTGGCATTGATGCTCCGGAAGAAAGACGAAACCGATTTCACCCCGCCGGTGTTCGATGCTCAACCATTTCAGATTGACATCGCCAATCAAGGCTCCATCGTCGCGCAACGTCACCGCCGGATTAATTTTATCCCCCTCATTGACGAGGCGGGTCTGGCGGGTGCGCTCTTCCAGCATCCTGACCACTTCGGCACCGGTTCGCGGCTCCCAGAGAAGGTAGCGCACCACCTCGGGCAGGGATTGCAGGAGGTGCAATGCATCCAGATCATGCATGGCGAAGGGGCGCAGCAAAAGGCGTTCGGTCTCGATAGGGTAGCGCGGATCAAGCACGGGTTTGTCCATGTCAGCCCTCCCTCAGCCGAATGAGCGCATCCGCCGCCACTGCACCGTGGGGGGTCACCATCAACGGGTTGATATCAAGCTCCTCCAGCCGGTCGTCGACTTCAGCCACATAAGCCTGCAACGCCATGCAGGCGGAGACAACAGCCTCGATGTCGCCATGCGCCCGGCCGCGATAGCCGGTGAGCAGGGCGGCGGTCTTCAACCCGGTCAGTGCGGCGCGGATATCGGCCTCGCCGGCGGGGATCATCAATGTTGCCGTGTCCGCCAGAAGCTCGGTCAGGATGCCGCCCGCGCCGATGGTCAGGGTGTAGCCATAGGCCGGGTCGCGCACCACGCCCAGGATCAGTTCGGCGACCGCGCCCTCGACCATATGCTCGACCAGCCAGCTATTTGCATAGTCCATGCCCCGCGCTGCCGCCGCGACAACCTCGCAGGAGCGGAGGTTGAGCCGCACCGCCCCGGCTTCGGTCTTGTGGGCGATGCCCCGGCCCTTGAGCACGACTGGCAATCCGATCTCGCTGGCGATGGTGGCGGCTTCCTCCGGCGTGGTGGCAATGGCGCCTTCGGGGACAGGCAGCCCGTGACGGGCCAGTTCCGCCTTGGCGGAGGCCTCGTCCAGGGTGCGTGCCGTGCCTCGCGCGCCCACCCCCAACAGTACTGGCGCAGGTTCCGGCTGCGCCCAGCCCTCGGCGATGGCGGCGGCGGCCTCGGCCGCGGCCAGCGCCTCGTCGAGGCCCAGCAGCGGGGCGATGCCGAGGCCGATCAGTTCCTCCGACCGGGCTTCGGGCATGTTCTCCGGCATCGTCGCCACCAATGCGACCCGTCCGTTGATGGCCTTCCGGGCCGAAGCAATCGCGCGCACCGCGCCATTCCAGGCGGCGTCCGAGCAGCGGTCGAGGCGGGGAAAATCGAAGATCATGATGGAAAGGTCGAAGCCGCAACCGATCATCGCCGAAAAGGTCGCGGTCATCGCCGGCTCGTCGTCCCAGATGAAGGTGTGGTAATCCAGCGGGTTGGCCACCGCCACGATCTCGCCCAGGGTCGCCTTGACCCGAGCGCGCTCCTCCGCCTCCAGCGGCCGGAAGGTGACATCGCGCCCCACCGCCGCATCGGCGATCAGGCTGGCCTCGCCGCCGGAACACGACATCGAGCACAGGCTGCGGCCTGGTAACGGCCCGTGGACATGCAGCAGTTTCAGGGTTTCCAGGAACTCCGGGATCGATTGCAGGACGGCCATGTTCAGCCGGGTCAGGAAGGCGCGCGAGGCGGCTTCGCCCCCAGCCAGCGAGGCGGTATGGCTGACCGTTCCCGCCCGCGCCTGTTCGGAGCGGCCAGCTTTCAGCACAACGATGGGTTTTTGCAGCTCCCGCGCCTTCGCCGCCAGCGCCTCGAAGGCGCGGACATCGCCGATGCCCTCGATATGCAGGCCGACGGCGGTGACGCGCGGATCGTCCATCACTGCCATCGCCATATCGGCCAGCCCGGTCTGGGCCTGGTTCCCGGCGGCGACGCAATAGGCCATCGGCAGGCCGCGTTGCTGCATGGTCAGGTTTATCAGCATGTTCGACGACTGGGTCAGGATGGCGACACCGCTCTCGACCCGCCTGCCACCATGTTGGTCGGGCCACAGCAGTGCGCCATCCAGATAGTTGATCAGTCCATAGCAATTGGGGCCGAGAATCGGCATATCGCCCGCTGCCTCAAGCAGCCGCGCCTGGAGCCCGTCGCCGCCGTCGATCTCGCCCACGGATTCCTTGAAACCGGAGGCGAAGCAGACCGCCCCCCCCGAACCGCGCCGCGCCAGCCGCTCAATCAACTCGACGGTCAGGTTGCGGTTGACCCCAATGAAGCTGGCATCCGGTGCCTCGGGCAGTTCCTCGACGGTGCGAAAGCAGGGCAGGCCGTGCATCTCGTCATGCGTCGGATGCACCGGCCAGACCGGGCCATCAAAGCCCATCTTGAGGCACTGCTCGACCACGTTCGGCCCCCAGAAGCCACCGCCGAAGACGGCGATGGATTTGGGGCGGAACAGGCGTGAGAGGTCGCGCATTCTCACCCCCCCAGCGGCCGCAGCAATTCGCGGCTGATGATGTGGCGCTGAATCTCGGAGGTGCCGTCGTAGATGCGCTCGACCCGGGCGTCGCGCCAGAAGCGCTCCAGCGGCAGATCGTCCATCAGCCCCATGCCGCCATAGATGGCGATGGTCTCGTCGGTGACCCGGCCCAGCATTTCCGAGGCGTAGAGCTTGGCCGAGGCAATCTCGCGGTTGGCCGGCAGGCCCTGATCAAGCCGCCAGGCCGAGGCCAGGGTCAGGTAGTCCGCCGCGTCGATCTCGGTGATCATGTCGGCCAGCTTGAAGCTGACGCCCTGGAACTTGCCGATCTGCTGACCGAACTGCTTGCGCTCGACGGCGTAGTTCAGCCCATAATCGAACACCCGGCGCGCCCGGCCCACCGACATGGCGGCAACGGTGATCCGGGTCGCATACAACCATTCATTCATCACCGCGAAGCCGCCATCGACCTCGCCCAGCACCTGGGCGTCGGGCAGGCGGCAGTCCTCGAAGCGCAGAATCGAGTTCTTGTAGCCCCGGTGGCTGACGCAGTTGTAACCCGGCGCAATTTCGAAGCCCGGGGTGCCGCGGTCGACCAGGAAGGCGGAGATGCGCTTTTTCGGGCCCTTCGGGGTGTCGTCATCAGCAGTGGCAATGAAGACGATGATGAAATCGGCGTGGTCGGCGGCCGAGATGAAATGCTTGGTGCCGTTGACCACCCAATCACCGCCGTCACGCTTGGCGAAGCACTTCATGCCGCGCACGTCGCTTCCCGCATCGGGCTCGGTCATCGCCAGCGCGTCCATCCGCTCGCCGCGCACGGCGGGCAGCAGGTAGCGCTCGCGCTGCTCGCCCTCGCAGGCCATCAGGATGTTCTGGGGGCGGCCGAAGAAATGGTTCAGCGCCATGCAACCGCGACCGAGCTCGCGCTCGACCAGGGCGAATTCCAGATGGGAGAGCCCGGCCCCGCCAACCTCCTCGGGGAAGTTGCAGGCGTAGAAGCCCAGATCGAGGGTCTTCTGCTTGATCCGCCCGGCGATTTCCGGATCGACCTTGCCGGTGCGCTCGACCTCGGCCTCATGGGGATAAATCTCGTGCTCGACAAAGCTGCGCACCGTGTCGACAATCATTTGCTGTTCTTCGGTCAGACCGAAATGCATGGAACCCTCCTCATGTTTTCGGGTCGGGGTTGAACGTGTGGCCATCCACCGAGATGACCTGGCCGGAGACGAAGCGGGCCTCCGGCGAGGCCAGGAAGACCGCCATGTTTGCGATGTCGTTCCCGGTCACCCAGGTCCGCATCGAGGTGCCGGAAGCGTATGCGTCATGGATTTCCTGCCGGGTCAGGCCCTTGGCGGCGGCCTCGCGATCCATCACCGCATCCATCCGAGGTCCCTCCACCGCGCCGGGGCACAATGCGTTGGTGCGGATGCCATGCGGCCCCAACTCCATCGCCAGGGTCTTCATCAACCCGATCACCGCCCATTTCGCCGCTGCATAGGGTGCCCGGCGCGGGTAGCCGTAGTATCCGGCGGTTGAGGAGGTCAGCAGCATTGCCCCCGCCCCCTGCCGTTTCATCATGGGAGCCGCGTATTTAGCAGCCAGAAACGCCCCATCCAGGTTGACCGAAACGCAGGTCCGCCAATCCGCCAGCGCGATGTCCTCGACCAGCGCCGTGGGCCCGGCAATGCCTGCATTGGCGCAGAGCGTATCCAGCCCGCCCCATTCCGCTTCGATTTCCGCGAACATGGTGGTCATGGCGGGCTCATCGGTCACGTCGAGGCAGGTTTTGCGCCATGCCTCCGGGCAGGCGGCCAGCGCGTCGCCGTCGATATCGGTGACCCAGACGCGCGCCCCGGCGGCGGCGAAGGCTTCTCCCATGGCGCGGCCGATGCCGCCGGCGCCGGCGGTGATCAGAATGCGGGTGTCGGGAGTGATTGGCATCGGTCTATCTCCTCTGCCCGACAGCCCGACCCATGCCTTCCGGCACCGGCAGGGCGGCATGTGCAGTGGCGATCCCGCCCAGCTTCGCAGCAACGGCAGGGGCGGGCTCACAGGCGGACCGGGATTTCAGGTTCACATGGATCAGCATGTATTCGCCGGTCGCAAGCAGGCGTCCATCCCCGTGATAGAGGCTGTGAAACAGGTGCATCTTCTTGCCTGCCCCGCCCAGCACCTGGGTCTCCACATATACCGGCTCCAGCGCCGCGACCTCGTCGATGAAGCGAATATGGCACTCGGCGGTGAAATAGCTGAGGCCGCCCGCCACATACTCCGAATCCGCCCCGATCAGTCGCATCAGCGCATCGGTGGCGTCCGAGAACGCCTGGCCGTAGCGCGCCTCGTTCATGTGGTTGTTGTAGTCGGTCCAGTCGGCAGGGACCCGCATCTCGACAGTGCGGACGGGTTTCGAAAGGTTCGGTTCCGTATGCGGCCCCCCGCCCTGTATCAATGCACCTTGCGCGAACAGCTTGCGCTCATAGGCGGCCAGCGTCTTGCCCGCGCCCCAATCATTGGCCTTCAGCGTTTGCATGATGCCGATCAGGTTGTCATCGCGGATCGTCTCCAGCGCGCGTGGGCCCAGATCGCCTGACTGCGCCTCGCATTGACTGCCCACCAGATCGACAAACTCCTCCGTCAGCTCCGGCACGTCCATCAGCTTGGTCCAGGGCCATTTCAGGCACGGCCCGAACATCGCCAGCATCGCTCGCATGCCACCCTCGCCACCGGCCAGGTGAAAGGTCTGCATGGTGCCCATCTGCGCCCAGCGCAGGCCGGGGCCATAGGCGATGGCGCTATCGATTTCGTTGGCCGTGGCCACCTTGTCATGCAGCAGCCACAGCGCCTCGCGCCACAGCGCCTCCTGCAGCCGGTCCGAGATAAATCCCTCGATCTCGACCCGGCAGTGCAGCGGGTGCATCCCCAGACCCGCATAGAACGTCCTGGCCCAGTCGATATGGGCGGGGTCGGTCTTGTTCCCAGCGACCAGTTCGACCAACGGCAACAGGTAGACCGGGTTGAATGGGTGGGCGACGATCAGGCGCTCCGGGTGAGCCATCTCGGCCTGGAGATCGGTCGGCATGATGCCCGAGGTCGAGGAAGCGATGATTCCGCTGGAGTTCGCGGCTTCGACTTGCGAATAGACCCGGCGCTTGATGTCGAGCCGCTCGGGCACCGCCTCGACGATCAGTTCGGCCCCGGCAACCGCTTCTGCCACCGAACCGGCCAAGGACCAACCGCCCTTGATCCCGCGCGGCGCGAGGGTCAGCTTTGCATAGGCGCGCTCGGCATTTTCCAGCACTGCGCCCAGCTTGCGCTCAGCCTCCGGGTCCGGGTCGTAGACCGAAACCTCGACCTCGTTCTCGATCAGCCGGGCGAGCCAGCCGCCGCCGATGATGCCACCGCCCAGGATGGCGGCTTTTTTGATGGTCATGTCTGTTACTCCGGCAGGTATTTGTCAGACCAGCCTGCCGCCGCTACGCGGTTGGCGATCATCTGGTCGATCTGGGTGTCGTCATAGCCCAGCCGGGCCAGCACGGCGCGGGTGTCGGCGCCGTATCTTGGCGCCGGGGCGGGGATGGTGATGCGGGCGCTCGAAGGGCGGACGGCGTTGGGGGCGACGAGGTCGACCCAGCGGCCCATCGGGTGGCGGTCGTGGCGGATGGCGCGGAAGGTGGCGTGTGCGATGTCTGTTTTGCCACCACTTTCCGGCACCAGCGCTGCCTCGCGGGTTCTGGCCAGCGTAGCCAACGGCATGACAGCCGTTGTACCCCGTGGGATGCCCAGCGTCAGCACAGCCTGCCAATGGACCAGCGGTTCGGTGGTGAAGCGGTCCGTCATCGCCTCGGTCAGCTCCGCCTCGGGCAAATGGGCGAGGTCGGCCAAATCCGGCACCTTGGCCAGCGCATCAGATTTTTCATCCGGTGCTGCCAGGAAGAACCAGCCATCCGCCGCCTCATAGCAGTGGTAGAACGGCCCCCAGCCCTTGACCTCGCGGCCTGACGGCTCGTCGAACGGCGCGCGGCCCGCGAAATCATACATGAACGGTGCCTGGATCAGGTTGCCGGCGGCAGCCAGCGAGGCACGTGCCAGCCCGCCCTTGCCCGTCGCCTCGCGCCGCACAAGTGCTGCCCCCAGCGCGACACAGGCGCAATACCCGGTCAGCACGTCGATGGTGCCCAGATGGGCGTGCTCCTCCGGCGTCTCCAGCCCGCCACCGAAGCGGGCCATGACGCCGGTCGCCGCTTGGGCGAGGTCGTCATAACCCAGATGCTCTGATTTCGGCCCCCTCACCGGGCCGCTCCAGGCGTCGAGTTGGACCAGGATCAGGCGTGGGTGGGTCTTGGCCAGAACCTCCGGGTTCAACCCCAGCCGGTCGCGCTGGGCATTGGTGGCGTTGCAGGTGACCACATCGGCCTCGGCCAGCAGCCGGTCGAAGGCGTCCCGGCCCTCGGGCGACTTGATGTCGAGCAGCACGCTCGCCTTGCCGCGATTGGCTTGGGCGCCGAAGATGACGCTGTTCCACGGGTCCATCGTCGGCTCAATCGTGTTGATCTGGGTGACTTCGGCCCCGAAACGGACCAGTGTCGAGGCGATGGTCGGCCCGGCGATGACGTTGGTCAGGTCGAGGATCTTCAGGCCGTCAAGCCAGCCACCAGCTCGGCCTTCCGCCGGACCCTCACCTTGTCCCTCCACCCTGAACGGGGAGGGGGCGTCAGCGGTAAGGCTGGTTAGGATTTCGGCGCGGTGCTGATCGGGCGTGGGGCCGGGGGTCTTGACCAGCGCCCCGGCATCATCGCCCAGCCAGGCGACGTTGCCCATTTGTCGCATATGCCCATGGCGCGGGTCGTCGACCGCGACGATCAGGCCGGAGGTCAGAGCATGGGGGCTGGCCAGCCACTCAGCAGTCGTGCGCTGAGTGGTTGCGGGGGCGGGCTCGGCGCCGAATATCTCTTCCCACTCCGCTGCCGGGCGGGTCAGGAAAGCCGCCTCCATGGCGTGTGTGATACGCGCCCGATCCCCGGCCCCGACGGGGTAGGAGCGCAGGGACCACGGTCCCGGCCAGTCCGCCTGATCGGCATAGACGTCGAAATCCGGCAACTCCGCCAGCAGGGTGTCGAGGCCCAGTGCCCGCAATACCCGCTTCGGGTGCTCGCGATGCGAGGCCGCGACGACGTAGAAGCCGCGCCCGCAAGCGCAGCGATAGGTGCGGTAGAATGGGTCCAGGAAGTCCTGCAAACCGGCGAAGCTCATGTCCATCGGTTCGCCCGCTGTCCGCCTGCGGTCGATCTCCAACTCGCGCGGTGATTTGTAGCGGTCCGGGTAGCCCTCGACCCGCTGGCAATTATAGACCAGCCCCTCGAACAGGGCCGAGGCCAACGGCACCTCGATTGAGTCGCCGGCGATTCCTGCCTCTGGGGCCGGCCCCCGCGCCGCCACCGCGAACAGCACCGACATCGCTCCGAAAACTGCACCATAGGCCGAGGCCAGCGCCAAGGGGGTGAATGACGGGTTGATCCCCATCAACACCCGGTTCAGCCCCATATCGGTGAACTGCCCGGTGCGCGCGGCAATCACCGCCTCCCAGGCGGGTATGTGGGCCAGTTCCGGGTCGGTCGAGGCGAAGCCCGGCAGCGAGAGATGGACAAGGCCGGGGTTTACTTCGCGCAACGTCTCGGCATCCAGCCCCAGCCGGGCCATCACACCGGGGCGGAAGTTCTCGATCACCACGTCGGAGCGGGCGGCAAGCGCCTTTGCCGTGGTGCTGCCACTGGGCGATTTAAGGTCCAGAACGATGCTCTTTTTGCCCCGCGACAGCATATCGAAGGCAGGATCGCGCCATCGTGGCCCTTCTGGAGGGTCAATGCGGATCACCTCGGCCCCGAAATCGGCCAGCATCATGCCGACCAGCGGCCCGGCGAAGTACTGGCCGAAATCCAGCACGCGGATGCCTGAGAGGGGGCGGCTCATAGCTCAGGCCTCGTTCAGCATCCGCCCGGCATACCAGCGGGCGAATCCGGCGACATTGGGCTCGAGCCCCGGCGAGAATCGCCCCTGCCGGGCGTCCGGCGAGGCCAGGCCGCGCTGCTGGTTCTCCAGCGCCGGGATATCCTCATCCAGCGCGGTGTCGAGCCGGTGGTAATACTGCGCCGCCTTGGCCTCGAAATCGGGCAGGGCGACGGTCGCGGACGGAAAACAGGTCGATTGCGTCACCCGGCAGCGCCCCGGCCCGGCGGGGTGCGCCTCGTAGACCCACATTGCTTCATTGCCCGCGGCGAAGGTCATGCAGGGGAACATCCAAGTGTAACGCACTCCCTCTGCATTGCGCCCGCTCAGCCCCGGCATCGGCGGCAGGGCATGTTCCTGCTGGCCTTCCAGCAGCCCGCCGGTGCCCTCGGTGCCGCCGAACTGGGATGTGTAGGCGCCGGTCACGGCCTCGGCCGGGTCCGGGTCTACATAGATGCCGTCGAGTGAATCCCGGTGCACATAAGGCAGGTGGTAATATTCGTTGAAGACGTCGATGAACGCCTTCCAGTCGCAGTCGAACTCGCGGGTCCAGCGCCGGGTGGTGACCAGCGTATCCAGCGGCCAAGGGGCGTGGATCTCGCCGAAATCGCCGAGCCAGTCGTCGAGGGCCGGGGGCGCGGCTTCGAAGCTGACGAAGGCGAAGCCGTGGCGTTCCTCGGCTTTGTACGAGACCAGCCCGTAATCAGCCCGGTCAAAGCCTTGCGCTTCTTCCATGCGGGGGGCGGCGGCCAGCGTTCCGTCGAGCTTGTAGAGCCAGGCGTGGAACGGGCAGCGGATGCCACGGGCATTGCCGCAACCCTCGACCAGCCGTGCGCCCCGGTGGCGGCAGGTATTGGCATGAGCCCGCAGCCGCCCCTCTTGGTCGCGCAACAGGATCAGGGGCCGCCCGGCGATCTCCAGCGACTCGTAGTCGCCAGGGGCCGTTACCCGGTCGGCCCGGCCCAGCGGCACCCAGCCACGGGCGAAGATGCGCCGGGCCTCTAGTGTCTGGGCTTCCTTGGCGGAATAGGTAGCCGGAGGCAGGCAGAATGCCCGCTCCGCCGGGGCGATGCAGCGGTTGAGGTCGGTGGTGATGTCTGTTTGAGGCGTCATTGTCATTGCGCCGGTCTCCCTGTCTTGAACGGCAATTGCTTTGTCTGCACCGCCCCCGCCTTGAGCCGAGGCCTCGATCCGCTGTGCGCCGTCCACCGAGGTTCCGGCTCAAAGCCGGGACGACGCGGATTGAATTGCTGCGCAAGTTCCGGAACCTGTCGGCCTCGACTCCCTGCGGCTAACTCACCCGCGGCGCCTGCTTGGTGAGCTTTAGCTTTGCCCGCACCTCATCCGGCCCAATCACCCTTGCGCCCATGCGCTCAACGATCCCCACCGATCGGTCCACCAGTTGCGCATTGGTCGCCAGCACGCCCTTCTCCAGCCACAGGTTGTCCTCCAGCCCGACCCGGACGTTGCCGCCGGCCAGCACCGCCGCCGCCACATAAGCCATCTCGTTGCGGCCGATCGAGAAGGCAGACCAGGTCCAGTCCGAAGGCACGTTGTTGACCATTGCCATGAAGGTGTTCAGGTCGTCCGGTGCCCCCCAGGGCACGCCCATGCAAAACTGCACCAGGGCCGGGGCCTCGATGATCCCCTCGCTGACCAACTGCTTGGCGAACCACAGGTGGCCGGTGTCGAAGGCCTCGATCTCGGGCTTGACGCCCAGATCGGTCATCATCTGGCCCATGGCGCGCAACATGCCCGGCGTGTTGGTCATCACATAGTCGGCCTCGGCGAAGTTCATCGTGCCGCAGTCCAGGGTGCAGATCTCGGGCAGGCAGTCGGCGACATGGGCAACGCGCTCGGCGGCACCGGTCATGTCGGTGCCTGCGCCCAGCGGCAGCGGGGTTTCGGGCGGGCCGAACACCATATCGCCGCCCATCCCCGCAGTCAGGTTCAAGACCACGTCGACCTCGGCGTCGCGGATGCGCTCGGTCACCTCGCGGTACATGCCCGGATCGCGCGACGGCACACCGGTCTGCGGGTCGCGCACATGGCAGTGCACCACCGCCGCACCGGCTTTGGCCGCCTCGATGGCGCTGTCGGCGATCTGGGCCGGCGAGCGCGGCACATGGGGGCTGCGGTCCTGGCTGCTGCCCGATCCGGTGACGGCGCAGGTGATGAAGACTTCGCGGTTCATGGCGAGGGGCATCCGATCCTCCGGTGTCATTTGCTTGCGAGGAGCTTGCCTGCGAGTCGTCTTTCATGCTTTGCTGTTTCGGAACAAAACTATCCTGTAAACGAGAAACATGTTCACCCCCGACCCGAACCCGCTGGAGATCGAGGTGTTGGTGATCCCCGATGCGACCCTGATCCTGGTCGCGGCAGTGATCGAGCCGCTGCGCGCCGCCAACCGGGTGCTGGGGCGCGAGCAGTTCAGTTGGGTCATCACCACCCCAGACGGCGCATCCGCACCAACCCGCGCCGGCATCCCGATCCCGGCGGCGCGATCCTTCGACCCTCTCGCCTCGACCGCGCCGTTGGTGGTCGCGGGCAGCTACGATATCGCCACCCATATGACCCCGGGGCTGGTGCGCCGCCTTGGCCGGGCGGGCAGGGCGCGGCCAATGATCGGCGGGGTCGAGTCGGGCGCTTGGGTGGTCGCCCGCGCCGGGCTGCTGACCGGGCGGCGCGCTACTACCCACTGGGAGGATCTGGAAGACTTCACCGCCACTTTCCCGGACATCGACGTGGTCCCTCAGCGCTTCGTCATCGACGGCAACCGGTTCACTGCGGGTGCGGCCGGGCCGACCCTGGATCTGGTGCTGGAGCTGATCCGGACCCGCCTCGGCTATCCCCTGTCGCTGGAGGTGGCGAAGGGCTTCATCTACGAGCATCCCGAGCGGTTAGACCAGGGCCCGGCGCTGACGCTGGCGCGGCCCAGCGAGCCGCATCTGGCCCGCGCCATCGAGGCAATGGATGCGCATCTGGACGAGCCTTGGCCGATCACCCGTATCGCCCGTACGGCAGGGGTCAGCGCCCGCCATCTGCAAACCCTGTTTCGCGACAATCTTGGCGTTTTGCCATACGCCCACTACCTGGCGTTGCGCATGAATCGCGCCCGGCGTTTGCTGATCGAGACCCGGCTGCCCGCGCTGGAGATCACCGAGCGGACCGGCTTTGCCTCGCCTGCCAGCTTCACCCGCGCCTACCGCCGCCAGCATGGCGAAAGCCCGCGCGAGACGCGCCGGCGGGCGCGGGGGTAACTACTGCCGGGCGCGGGCAGGATCTGCGCGCGGACCAGTTCCGCGTGCTCGGAATGAAAGGCCGCGCTGAAGCGGTGCGCCGCCACGACATGGAGCGTGCCGTCCGCGCGCGGAACGGCGATGTCGCGGAACCCGGCCGAGCCAACGTCGAGGAGAGCCGCGTCGGTGTAACCTGACGGGCGGCGCCCCGCGAGGCGACCGAACAGGCCCTCGAGGAAGCGGCCCGGGTTCATTCGGTCAGCTCCTCGAAATTGTCCGGCGCGGCCGGTAGCGGGACGAGCCAGCGCTCACCGCCGACGTCGTCGTGGACCCGGACGCCGGTCTCCGTGATCTCGACCGTCTCGCCCGAGGCCAGGACATCGCCGGGTGCCAGCTCGTGCTGACCGTCCGATCCCGTTACCAGTGCCCGGCACCGGCCTTCGCTGTCATCCGGGGCGGTGCTTTCAGCTCTGGTTCGCGGGCGCGCACCAGATCGCGACCACGCGCATCTCCGCATGCGCGAGCAGCTGCTCGATCCTGGCGGTGGCGATGCCGAGATCCGCCTCGAGGCCGGCGATCCGCGCGGTGGCGTCTTCGCTGTCATCCGGGTCCGCGGGCGGCGGCGGGGCCAGCGCCGCCGCCACCCGGGCGTGATGCTCGGTGATCTCCGCCATCAGCCGGGCGCGGTCGCGGCAGAGCCCGAGCGCAATCCGCGCCCGCTCCGCGGCGCGCAGCACCGCGCCCGCGGACCCGGCTGAAAGCGCCGCCGTGAGAGCCGCTTCCGGACAGGCCGGAAACACAAGCGGAAGAACCGGATCAGGAAAAGGCTGAGCCTGGGCGAGGGCCGGGGACGGGATCGCCAGGAGCGCGGCGAGGGCGGAGGCGGAGGCGGAGAGGACGGCGAGAGCGCGGGATCGCCATGTGTCCCCGAATGTTCGCGCTTTGTCGGGCCGCCCGTGCCCGCGCGCCGGTCCCACTGGATGGGAGATCGGCGAGAGAGACGCCGCTGCCAGGGCAGGGCGCGGAGGGTGGCCGGGCAGGCTTTGACGCGGGCGCGCGGAACGTATATCCTTTTGGCGCGCGGCGGACGCGATTGGCAGGAGACGGCAAGGATGACCATGGCGTTCGATACTCTCAAGGCGATGAAGCGGCTCACCGCCACTGGCGTCGAAGAGGCGCAGGCCGAGGCCATTATCGAAACCGTTGGCGGCGCCATGACCGAATCCCTCGCCACGAAGGACGATCTCGCGCTCCTCAAGGCCGACCTCACCGCGGAGATCGCCGTGGGGATCGCCGAGGTGCGCACGGAGATCGCCGAGGTGCGAGGGGAGATTGCCGCGGGGATCGCCGAGGTGCGCGGGGAGATCGCCGGCACCGAGTCCCGGCTTGAGACGAAGATCGCCGAGAGTGATGCCAGGAATGCCGAGCGGCATGCGAAGATCGCCGAGGGGATCGCCGAGGTGCGCGGGGAGATCGCCGCGGGGATCGCCGAGAGTGATACCAGGAATGCCGAGCGGTATGTGAAGATCGCCGAGGGCCAGACCACGCAGTTGCGCTGGATGGTCGGCTGCATGGTCGCGATCGCGGGCGTGATCGTCTCGGCGCTCCTGCTTGGCGGCTGAGCCGGCGGGAGGCGCGCCGACGCGGCGGATGTCCGCCGGCGCTTCGAGGCACCGCTTTATATACATCATGAAGAACACCTTCCTCTTCAGGAAGAGGCGCCGGGGGCATGTTCGCCAAAACAGCCGCCCGCGGCGCCACCCCGCCAGTTACAAGCCTTTCAGCACCGCCCCGGGATCCTGGGCGACCAGTTCCCGATAATCCGTCGACGTCTGCTTCGGGTTGACCTCAAAGCCGAGAGCGCCGGGTTTCGGAAAGCTCGGGCAGAGCGAGTAGACCGCCAGCGGGATCGTGTCCTGCAGGTGGCCGGTCCAGAGCACGCCGCGGGGGTCGTCTCCCTTGATCAGCTGGCCGGTCACGGCGTCGTATTGCACACTTTGGCCGCTATGTTCGGCGGCAGGCGTGACGACGGCGCGAAACTCCGCGCCCGCCGGCCGCGTCGTCCAGGCGGCGGTGAAGTAGCGCCCGAATCCTGTAAGCTGGTCCTGGACACAGAAATGCCCCATCGTGCCCACATTGACCACAATCCGCAGGCCCCAGCCACGCCTGCCAGTATGATAGGCGACCTCGACCCGGTCCGTGAGCAGTGCCCGGAGACCGGCCGCGTCATGGCTCGACGGGGCCGACCATCGGGCCGGCCGACGCGCAACCCGTCAGCCCCACAGCCAGGACCGCGCCCAGCATCGTCTCTCGTACTCTGTTGATCATCACCATCCGTTTCCTCCTCCGTGGTCAGCTCCACCCCCGCCGCGACCGCCGCCGCTGTCGCTGCCGCTGCGACACGTGCGACCGGCTCTCCTGCAACAATTTCCTCGATGGCGTTATGCAACCGGACCCGCCGGCGCCACGCCCCGAAGCTCATGCCGACCTCCTGTTCGAACAGCCGTGCGAGTGTCCGTGCCGATGCACCGGCTGTTTCCGACCAGCCCTCGAGGGTCAGCCGCGAGGATGGATCGGCGAGGAGCGCTGCGCAAAGCCGCTCCAGCCGGGCGTCCCGCGGCATCGGGACGCCCAATGCAAGGCGGCGTGCGCTGGTGATCTCGCTCAGGATCAACGTGGCAAGGGCGCCGCCACGACCCGCCTCGTCATAGAGCACCGGTTCCCTGATCAGCGCGATGACCAGATTGCGGAGCAGATCCGAGACATCAAACACGGTTGGCGCGACCGGCAGGTCATCCGCGGCCCGCGGCATCAGGTAAAGCGTACGCATCTCGAGCTTGCCGCGGACGCTGATCGCGTGGACCGTCAGGGCCGGGATGTAGACCGCCCGGTCCGGCGGCACGATCCACGCATCGTCGCTGGTGCGTACCCGCATGATGCCGTCCACCGCGTAGAGGAACTGGTCGCGTTGGTGGGCGTGTGGGAGCACCTCGAATCCGTCGGGAAAGTTCTTGGCCATCGCGGCCAGCGGGCGCGGAACACTCTGATAGTCGCGCGGATCGTCACCGCGCGGGTCTTGGCCGGGAGTGGTGACCATGGGTTCTCCAATACTGATTTGTCAGCATCTCGAGAATGTTTGGCATGACAACACTATCGCGCCAAGTTTATTCATGGCGGTGCAATGAAACAAAGGCGACCCGAATGACCCGCGACCGCGCCTATTTCCTGCTGCTGAACATCGGGCATTTCCTCGATCACCTGTTCATGCTGGTGTTCGCCACCGTCGCCGCTCTGGCGCTGCACCGGGAATGGGGGCTGGGCTATAGCGAGTTGCTGGCCTACGCCACGCCCGGTTTCTTCGCCTTTGGCGTCTTTGCGCTGCCTGCCGGTTGGCTGGCCGACAAGTGGAGCCGCGACGGCATGATGTGCGTGTTCTTCATCGGCATCGGCCTGACCTCGATCGCCACAAGCTTCGCTGCCACCCCCTTGCAGATGGGCATCGGCCTGTTGGTGATTGGTATGTTCGCGGCGATCTACCACCCGGTCGGCCTCGCTATCGTCACCGCGAAGTGGAAGAACACCGGCATGCGGATCGCCGCTAACGGGGTGTTCGGCAATCTCGGCGTGGCAAGTGCTGCCCTGATCACCGGGTATCTGATCGACAACGGCGGCTGGCGCATCGCCTTCGTGCTGCCGGGGCTGTTCTCGATCGCCATGGGGCTGGTCTACATGAAGCTGCGCTGGGAGGGGATCAACGCGGAACACCGGGCAACTCAACCGGCGCGCGGCGCTGGCGGCGCGGCCATTGATACTGGCGACCGGGCGCTGTTGATGCGGGTCTCGGGCATCGTTTTCCTCACGACCGCCGTCTCCTCGATCATCTTCCAGTCGACCACCTTCGCGCTGCCGAAGATCTTTGACGAGCGGCTGCAGGGCCTCGCCGCCAATCTGACCGCTTGGGCGGACAACCTCGCGGTGCCGGGTCAGGCGGATGTGGCCACCGTGGTCGGTACCCTCGCCTTCATCGTCTTCGCCGTGGCCTCGATGGCGCAGCTTGTGGTCGGCGGCCTGCTCGACCGGTTCGGCCCGCGCCGGGTGTTCATGACCGTGGCGGTGCTGCAGCTGGTGTTCTTCTCGCTGATGCCGGGGTTGTTCGACGGCATCGCGCTGGCGGTGGCGCTGGGCTTCATGCTGGGCGCCTTCGGCCAGATCCCGATCAACGACTACATGATCGGAAAGATGGCCAGCGGACCGTTCCGGGCGCGGATCTACGGCATCCGCTACGTGGTCAGCTTCACGGTGCTGGCCGCCACCCTGCCGCTGATCGCCTTGGTCTACGACAACTGGGGCTTCGACACCCTGTTCCGCATTCTCGCGGCGGCGGCGCTGGTGATCCTGGCGGCGGTCGCCTGCCTGCCCCGGCGGCTGCCGACGGCGGAGGCGGCGGCGTGAGGGGGTCTGTCGGGCAGGTACACAGATTTGTGCAGAGGGTTAAAGTGTTGAATTTGTTATGAATATAAAAATTTAGAAAAAACTGGAGGCTGACCCAGGTAACTACCTTATACCGGTGCCCATTGTCGTGTGGTGATGGTGGCGATGGCGGCTGTATCGTTTGCGAAGAAGTTCCATGCGGTGCAGCATTTGTCGACGATGTCGGCGTAGCCATCGAAGACGGTTATGGCGAGCTTGTTGGCGCGCAGGTATTGCCAGACGTTTTCGACCGGATTGAGTTCGGGCGCGTATGGCGGGAGAATGATCAGCGTGATGTTGTCGGGCACTATGAGGTCTTTGCCGGCATGCCAGCCGGCACCGTCGGCGACGAGTGCCGCGTGGGCACCAGGGGCTACGGCGCGGGCGATCTCGGCGAGGTGGGCATTCATCGCCTCGGTGTCGGCGAAGGGCATGACCAGACCGGCGGCGGTGGCGCGGTCAGGGCAGACTGCGCCGAAAATGCAGGCCGATTTGTAGCGCGTGTCGCGGACGGCGCGGGGGCGGGTGCCGCGCTTCGCCCAGACCCTTGTCAGCGTGCCCTGCTGACCCACCCTGGCTTCATCCTGGAACCAGATCTCGCGCGGTTTGCCGCGCGCCGCCTCGGGGAGGGCCGCCGCTACCGTCCGGGAGAAGTTTTTTTTAAACGCCTCCTGCTCCGCGGGGTCGGCCTTCGGGTGTTGCGGACGCACCGACAGCCGCCGATAGCCGAGCGCCGCCAGCTGCTTGCCGACCGTGCGCTCGTGCATGACGACCCCGAACTGCGCCTCCATCCACCGCTTCAGATCAATGCACCGCCAGCGTACCACCCCGTCGGTCTCCGGGTCGGGACCCTTCTCCACATGCGCGGCGAGCGCGGCCTTCTGCGCCGCCGAAAGCAGTGGCGGCTTCCCGGGCGAGGGGCGGTTGGAGAGGCCGGACAGCCCCTCGGCGTTGTAGCGGTGCACCCAGTCGCGCAACGTCTGCCGGTCCATCCCGCAGGTCGCCGCAGCGGTCGCCCGGTCCGCCCCCTCCAGCACCAGCGCCAGCGCCAGCATCCGTCGCGCCGCGCGCCCATTCTTCGCGCCCCTCGCCGCCGCTCGCAACTCCGCCGCCGTCATATCCGTGCGTGTAATCTCGACACCTACCATTGCCACGCCCTCCTCTGCGTCGATCACAGAGAGTCAGATTTTCGCTGATTTGCCCCGCGACCGCCCTCAATTCCGAGGGATCATCGGGCAGTGATCCGGTTTGGTCCAGCATAGCCATTCTATACCAGCAATTCTCATTATGGCTTGATTTTCTGCGATGATCTTCTGTCTTCTCATTTTCTTTCCGTCTGTTCGAGAAAATTACGTGATTATTCAGGTAGTAGCAGAATTTTACCACGCAGTCCGGCAGCTTCCATCATCGCGTGCGCCTGTGCGGCTTCGCCCAGCGGCAAAACCTTGTAGGTGACCGTCCTCAGACGGCCATCCGCGAATAACGGCCAGACCTTCTGTTCCAGGTCGCGGGCAATTCGCGCCTTGAAGCTGTCCGACCGGGTGCGCAGCGTCGATCCTGTATAGCTGAGCCGTTTCAGCATCACCGGCATCAGGTTGATCTCGACCTTCGAGCCCTTGTTGAAGGCAAGCTGGATGATCCGCGCGTCATGGCGCGCCGCCTTGATGTTGCGAGCAATATAATCGCCTCCGACAATATCCAGAATGATGTCGCCGCCGCCCGCCTCGCGCAGGATTTCGACGAAATCTTCCTCGTGGTAATTGATCGCCCGAACCGCGCCGAGGCTTTCGCAGAATGCGCAGGCCTCGGCGGAGCCTTCGGTCGCATATACCTCGAGCCCCAGCGCCCTTCCCAGTTGGATCGCCGTGGAGCCGATCCCGCCGCCGCCGCCATGCACCAGGAAATTGCCACCCTGGGGGCCACCATGGGGAATCGCATGCCCGTGGAAGATATTGGACCAGACGGTGAAATAGGACTCGCACAGCCCCGCCGCATCGATCTCGTCCACACCTGGTGGAATTGGCAGGCAGTGATCCTCATTGACCGCGACGTACTCGGCATATCCGCCGCCATTTGTCAGTGCGCAGACCCGATCACCAATCGCCCAGCGTGCGCAGTCGGCGCCGAGCCCGACCACCTCGCCTGAAACATCCAGGCCCAGCAGATCGGAGGCACCTTTCGGCGGCGGATAAAGCCCCTTGCGCTGCATGAGATCAGGCCCGTTGACGCCGGCGGCCGTGACCTTGACCAGCACCTGTCCATGGCCTGGCGGCGGAACCGGGCGCCTGGCCGGAACCAGCACCTCGGGGCCGCCGCTGCCGCTGGTCTCGATCACGGCCATTTCGCTTGCGGGCATCTCGGTCATCGTGTGTTCCTTTTGAAATCCAGCTGGCTTCTGGTTTAATTGCCACGCGGACAGGGCGCAATCGCACCCCTTCCGGATAACGAAAATGAAACGGCCATCGAGATTCTTGCTGCAGCCGCTGCCCTGCCGCAGTCGGTTCTTCCCGTCAGTGCCTTGGAGGAACGACCGTCAAAGGATCGTTGGGTGGTCGGCCGAGAAACCTGCTGTTTTCAGGTTTGCTAGGAATGTCATATCAGTCTACATAGTCACTCATGAATACGTGAATTGGCTCGACCGCTTATGCATGATCTTCCGGTTGGCACAACATGTTGTAGCTGACCGGTTTTATTCGGACTGCGATTGCGAACAGGGATCTGAAGGCGGCTTGGCGGGCTCTGCGTCGATTGAAGCGGAGGACGAATTCGTCGAGGTAAGTTTGTAAGTATTTGCGGCGCAGTCGGTGATAGACGCCGCGGGCCCAGCCTTTGAGGTTGGCGAACATCTGATGGATCCAGGGCAGCACGACGTGGGCCGCCATGTTGCCAATGACGTGAGGGTCGTGGGTGTCGAGGGGAACATTTGTATTTTTTGATCCAGAATCAGGGGTAGTATAATTTTCCAAGCGCTGCTGAGCGTAACCGAACATAAAATGATAAGGGGAAGCGAATGTCCGGAAACCAGAAGATGATGAGCGTCGTTGCGGTTTGTTTCGCGGCAATTCTTGGGTCGCTGATTTCGGTGTCTCAAAGCCTGGCAGATGCCGAGGACGATGCAATCGCGACGCGCCAGGGATATATGAAGCTCGTCGTATGGGAGGTTGGACCGCTGTTCGGCATGGCAAAGGGTAAAATAGCCTATGATGCCGAGGTGGCAATGACCCATGCGGCGAATCTGAAAGCCATTTCGCAGTATCCGGTTACCGGGTTGTTCCTGTCTGGGACATCGAAAGCCGACCGTCCGGGAAAGACCGTCGCAAAACCCGAAATATGGCAAGACCGGGCCAAGTTCGAAACTGCGTTCGACAATTGGCGAGCAGCGGTTGCCGCCGTCGCTGACGTAGCGGGGAACGGTCAGGCAGAGCTTGCCGCCGCCGTTGGTGAGCTCGGAAAAACATGTGGCGGCTGCCATAAGCCTTTTCGGGCCAAGGATTTTTGACGGTCGCTCCCACATCCTTGCGAGCTGAATTGGTGACGATTGCCGCATTCTGGAAGATACCGTCATGCGAAAACTCCTGATCGCGTCAGGCCTGCTTGGCGCGGCAGGTGCAATTGCGTTCTGGTTGCTGACCATACCGCAGACCATCGGCGCCATTGAATTGCCGGACTATGGTGGTGATCCGGTCAAGGGCCGGGATGTCTTCTATGCGTCCGGTTGTGCCTCCTGTCATGCCGCCCCCGGCGCAAAGGGCGATGACAAGCTCAGGCTCTCCGGCGGTCTTGCGCTAAAGACCCCGTTCGGCACCTTCGTGGCACCCAATATCTCGACCGACGAGACCCATGGCATCGGCGGCTGGACCACGATTCAGTTCGTCAATGCGGTGATGCGCGGGGTGGCGCCGGATGGCAGCCATTACTATCCGGCACTTCCCTATATGTCGTATCAGCGCATGAAGCTGACCGATGTTGTGGACCTGAAGGCATTTATCGACACCTTGCCCGCCGTGGCCAGCGATGCTCCGCCCCATGATCTGCCGTTGCCACTGCGATTGCGCCGCGGGCTTGGGCTGTGGAAGGCTCTGTTCATGGATTATGCGCCGTTCACACCCATTCCGGGGGCCGACCGCCGGTTGAACCGCGGGGCTTATCTGGTGACCGGGCCCGGACATTGCGGCGAATGCCACACACCACGCAATCTCCTCGGCGGGCCGGATGCCGCCTGGGCCTTTTCAGGTGGCCCGGCGCCCGAGGGCAAGGATGATATCCCGAACATTACGCCGCACGAGGACGGCATCGGCGCATGGTCGATCGAGGATACTGCGATCGCGCTCGAAACCGGGCTTTTGCCTGATTTCGAGACGTTCGGCGGCACAATGACCAAGGTGCAGGAGGGCATGGCGGAACTGCCCGCCGCTGACCGCAAGGCCATTGCAGCCTACCTCAAGTCACTCCCGCCAAAACCGAGCCGTTGGAAGAAATAAAGACAACCACCGGATCGACAGCGCATCGCCTTACGCCTTCTGCAAGCAGCGCCGCCCCACCAGTTCGGCGATTTGCACCGCATTCAGCGCCGCGCCCTTGCGCAGGTTGTCGGACACGCACCACAGGCTGATGGCGTTCTCGGCGGTGATGTCGTCGCGGATGCGGCTGACGAAGGTGGCGTAGTCGCCAACGCAATCGACCGGGGTGGCGTAGCCGCCATCCTCGCGCTTGTCGACAACCAAGATGCCCGGCGCCTCGCGCAGGATCTCGCGCGCCTCCTCGGCCGGGAGCGGGTCCTCGAACTCGATATTCACCGCCTCGGCATGGCCGACGAAGACCGGCACCCGCACACAGGTGGCGTGCACCTTGATCGTCTTGTCGATGATCTTCTTGGTCTCGGCGACCATCTTCCATTCCTCCTTGGTCGAGCCGTCGTCAAGGAAGACGTCGATATGGGGAATGACGTTGAAGGCGATCTGCTTGGTGAACTTCTTCGGCGCGACCTCCTGGCCGTAAACAAACATCCGCTTGGTCTGGTTCCACAACTCGTCCATCGCGTCCTTGCCCGAGCCGGAAACCGACTGGTAAGTGGCGACCACCACACGCTTGATCCGCGCCCGGTCATGCAGCGGCTTCAGCGCCACCACCATCTGTGCGGTCGAGCAGTTCGGGTTGGCGATGATGTTGCGCTTGGCGTAGCCCATGACCGCGTCCGCGTTCACCTCGGGCACGATCAGCGGAACATCGGGGTCGTAGCGATACAGCGACGAATTATCGATCACCACGCAACCGGCCTTGGTGGCACGGGGTGCGTACTTCTTGGTCGCTTCTGCGCCGATGGCGAACAGCGCCATGTCGGTGCCGGTGAAATCATAAGTATCAAGGTCCAGGGATTTTAGGGTCTTGTCGCCAAAGCCGCACTCGGTGCCCAGCGAACGGCGCGAGGCAAGCGCCACCACTTCCGTGGCGGGGAACTGGCGCTCGTCCAGAATGTTCAGCATCTCGCGGCCCACATTGCCCGTGGCGCCGACAACGGCGATTTTGTAACCCATCTCGGTGGTCCTCGATTGGAGGGTTGGCAGAGATGCGGGGTTTAGCGGGTTTTTGCGGCGAGGGGAATAGGGCGATGCTCCCGATCGTAGCATAATTCGACTACCCCAGCCCCCCCCGATACCCCACCGCCTCGGCCACATGCACCTTGCGCACCCCGTCCGACCCCTCCAGATCGGCCAATGTCCGAGCCAGCCGCAGCACCCGGCGGTAGCCGCGCACGGTGAAGCGGAGTTTCCCGGAGGCCTGGCGCAGCACCGCCAGGCCAGGGGGCATCCGGAGTTGCTACCTTGTCGAGGATCTCGCCCTCCAACTCGCCGTTGGTCAGCCGGGTGCCGTTCATCCGCTCGGTTTGGATGGCGCGGGCTTCCACCACCCGGCGGCCGATCTTGGCGGAGTTCTCGCCATGGGTCGGCAGGCTCAGCATGTCCGGGGTCACTTCGATGCGGATGTCGAAGCGGTCGATCAGCGGGCCGGAAAGGCGTGCGGCGTAGTCCGCCCCGCAGCGCGGCGCGCGTGAGCAGGCGCGCGACGGGTCGGTCAGGTAGCCGCGCGGCAGGGGTTCATGGCGGCGGCCAGCAGGAAACGGTCCGGGTATTTCACATGCGCCATGGCGCGCGAGACCACCACCTCGCCGATCTCGATCGGCTGGCGCAGAGATTCCAGCACCGGACGGGCGAATTCCGGCAGTTCGTCGAGGAACAGCACACCCCGGTGGGCCAGGGATATCTCGCCCGGCTTGGCGTCGTGCCCGCCGCCGATCATCGCCGCCATCGAGGCGGAATGGTGCGGCGCCCGGTAGGGGCGCTCCTTGAAGATGGTGCCGTCGCCGGGCTGGGAGGCGAGCGAGTAGATTGTCGAGACCTCCAGCGCCTCCTCGGGCGAAAGCGGCGGCATGATGCCGGTCAGGCGTGAGGCCAGCATGGATTTGCCTGCACCCGGCTCGCCAACCATCAAGATATGGTGTCCCCCGGCGGCGACCACCTCCAGCGCGCGCCGGGCGCTCTCCTGCCCCTTGACGTCGACCAGGTCTGCGACCGAGTGCCGGACCGACGCCGGGCCGGGTTCCGGCGGGGTCAGGGCTTTTCGGCCGGCGAAGTGGTTGACCAGATCGATCAGGGTGGCGGGGGCCAGGATCTCGGTCGCGCCGACCCAGGCGGCCTCGCAACCGCAGGCACGCGGGCAGATCAGCCCCTTGTCCTGCGCTGCGGCGGCGATGGCGGTGGGGAGTGCACCCTGTACCGCCCTGATCTCGCCATCCAGGCTGAGTTCGCCCAACGCCACATGACCCTCGATCTCCTCGTCGGAGATCAACTCTAACGCCGCCATCAGGGCCAGCGCGACAGGCAGGTCGTAGTGCGAGCCCGCTTTCGGCAGGTCGGCGGGCGACAAGTTGATAGTAATCCGTTGCGGTGGCATCGCCAGACCGATGGCCTGTAGCGCCGCGCGCACCCGCTCACGCGATTCCGAGACCGCCTTGTCCGGCAGCCCGACAATATTGAAGGCGTGCAGCCCCGGCGACAGGGCGCATTGCACTTCGACGGGCTTGGCCTCGACGCCGGGGAACGCGGCCGTATGAGTCCGGGTGACCATGGCCCGCTCTCCATAATTTAATGAAAATTCCAGACAACATGACGCCAGGACGGGTTAATGTCGGGTTAACCGCAATTCGCGTGGATTAACGAGCGGAGAATTTCATGTGCGCAAAACTCATTTACCGTGTTGCTGCCCTGACCGCCCTTGCTCTGGTTGCCGACCCGGCGAAGGCCGGGTCCGCAGACGTGCTGGGGGTCGAAGCCCGGCCTTCCGGCGGGGGTGGAGCTTCGATGTCACCGTCGAACATGCCGACACCGGCTGGGAGCATTATGCCGATGCTTGGCGGGTGGTCGGATGGCACGGTCTTTGGCACGCGGACCCTCTACCACCCCCATGTGGGGGAGCAGCCCTTTACCCGCTCGCTATCGGGCGTATCGATTCCGGAGGGAATCGATACGGTCACGGTCGAGTCCCATGACAACGTGCCTGGCTGGGGCGGCGCGACTGTGGAGGTGACACTGGTGCGTTGACGCGGGGTGGGAGGTGGACGGGTCCTGCTCTGCGAGACTCCGTATCAGCCGCGGCTCGAAAACAATGCCCGGCAGATGGCGAAACTGGCGATCGCGAGCCACAGCACCTCGATCACGATGGCGCCGGGATTGGGCCGGAAATAGAGCGATATCAACAGGAGGATCGACCCGACCGCGTTGGCGGACTGGAACGGGATTCCCGCCGGGTTGAGTCGTTTGAGCGAGACCGCCAGATAGGCGGCGCAGATCATCAATGACCCGATGATACCGAGGAAATCCAGGAAGGTGAAGTCGTTCCACATGGTTGGCTCCTCCCCGCCCGGGGCGTTGGAATCACCGGATTCCTTGAGTAGTGTTTTGGTGGTGTCAATTCACGCGCGCGCCGCCAACGCCTCGACGATGGCGTCACCCATGCCGCTGGTGGTGACCGTCGCGCCACCCTCGGCCTGGCCCAGATCGGCGGTGCGGATGCCCTTGGCCAGGACGTCCTCGACCGCGCCCTCCAGCATTTCGGCCTCGCCGCCCAAATCGAAGGAATAGCGCAGCGCCATGGCGAAGCTGAGGATGCAGGCGATCGGGTTGGCCTTGCCCTGGCCCATGATATCCGGCGCCGAGCCGTGCACCGGCTCGTAGAGCGCCTTGGGTCGGCCATTTTCCATCGGTGCGCCGAGGCTGGCCGAGGGCAGCATCCCCAGGCTGCCGGTCAGCATCGCTGCGCAGTCCGACAGGATATCGCCGAACAGGTTGTCGGTGACGATCACGTCGAACTGCTTCGGGGCGCGGACAAGCTGCATGGCGCCGTTGTCGGCATACATGTGGGAAAGCTCGACATCCGGGTATTCGTTGGCGTGGACGTGCTCGACCTCCTCGCGCCACAGGATACCGGCCTCCATCACATTGGCCTTTTCCATCGAACAGACCCGGTTGCCGCGCTTGCGCGCCAGTTCGAAGGCCGACCGGGCGACGCGGCGGATCTCCTCGGTGGTGTAGCGGTGGGTGTTAATGCCGACGCGGCTGCCGTCGTTCAACTCGGTGATGCCGCGCGGCTCGCCGAAATACATGCCCGAGGTCAGTTCGCGCACGATCATCATATCGAGCCCGGCGACCACCTCGTGCTTCAGCGAGGAAAAATCCGCCAGCGCGTCGAAGCATTGCGCCGGGCGCAGGTTGGCGTAGAGGTCCATCTCCTTGCGCAGCCGCAGCAAGCCGCGCTCGGGCTTCAACGAGAAGTCGAGGTCGTCATATGCCGGCCCGCCGACGGCGCCGAGCAGCACCGCGTCTACCTCTTGCGCCCTGGCCATGGTCGCATCCGACAGCGGCACGCCGTGGACATCATAGGCAGCCCCCCCGACCAGATCTTCCTCGACCTGAAAATCGAGGCCCCGGTTGGTGCCATACCAGTCGATGACCTTGCGGACCTCGGCCATCACTTCCACGCCAATGCCGTCGCCGGGCAGGATCAATAGTTTCATGGCGTTTTCTTGGGCGGTCATCATTGGGGGGTTCCTTCATATCTCGGGTTCGCGGGCTTTTTGCGCGATTGTGGGGGGGAGATCAAGATGGGCGCGCGACGCTATCCGGTGGAGGATGGTGGCCGGGGGCGATGTCGGTTTCAAAGCCAAAACCGGTCGCAGACTTCGGCGCTGGGGAGCTTCGCTTTCGTGCCAGCAACGCAAGTTCGATCTCTTGCGATTCCGCACCTGCATTGAGTAGTGCAACCCGGACGGTTGTCGGACGTACGAGCGGATGACCCGCACTTCCGAATTGGGTCGCCGAGCCATTAGCAAGCATCGACTGCCAGCATCGAAAACGGACTGGGGGCCAATTTCGGCTGGAGAGACTGGCTGGCATCGGATATCCTCACAATCGGTTCTGGGCCGATCTGTCGCCTGTCGGGCGGCGGCGCTGGTCTGCGGCATCATCCCCGCGAGCTGATGCCAGCTTGCGTTGGCCATGATCAACCGTGGTGTCCCGGCCTTGAGCCGGGATCTCCTTAAGGTGGCTAAAGCAGAGGTCCCGGTTCAAGGACGGGACCGCACGGGAATGGGTTTCATCCCCCAAGTTTGTATGACCCACGCGACCGGATTGCACAGCGCAGGCCGGACGGTGAGTTGTCCGGCCGGGCCGTTTTCGTTTGGTTAACGAAACAGCGCCCGTGGGTTGCATCCGGCGCCGGATCGGCAAATTGCCACTCCCAGAGCACCACCAAAGCACTACCGTTGGAATCGGGGTTTTCGCCACGCCGATGGCCCCCTCACCCGTCCTTGCAGATGGTCTCGTTTTTCGGGTCGTAGGGGCTGTCCTCGACGATCTCGGCGTCCCATAACCGGCACAGCATCCGGACCTGCAGCTTCTGCCCCACCTTGGCCAGGCCGGGCTCGACATAGCCGATGCCGATCTGCTTGCCGAAGGCCACCGAGTAGCCGCCCGAGGTCAGGCGTCCGACCTTTTTGCCGTCCAGCACCAGGGCTTCCTTGCCCCAAGGGTCGGTGTCCGAAGGGCCGTCGATCAGCAGGGTGACGCAGGAACCGCGGATGCCGGTCTCCTCCATCGCCACCTTGCCCTTGAAATCCTTCGACAAATCGACGAAGCGGTTGAGGCCGCTCTCCAGGGGCGTCGCGTCACGGCCCAGATCCGAGCCGAAGGCGCGGTAGGACTTCTCCTGCCGCAGCCAGTTCTGCGCCCGCGCGCCGCACAGCTTCAGACCAACCGGCTCGCCCGCCTCCATCAGCTTGTCGAACAGGTAGTTCTGCATCTCGATCGGGTGGTGCAGCTCCCAACCCAGCTCGCCGGTATAGGCGACGCGGACGGCGATGGTCGGGCACATCTTCAGGTCCAGCGGCCGGGCTGAGAGCCAGGGAAACCGCTTGTTGGAGAGTGCCGTCGCGGGGTCCGCGTCCACGATCAGTGGTGTGATTACCTCGCGTGATCTAGGCCCGGAGATGGCGAAGACGCCCATTTGCGTTGTCACGTCCTGGATCTCGATCCAGCCGAATTCGTCGCGCTTGGACGCGGCCATTTTGGTCAGATAGTCGCTGTCATAAGCCTGCGCCGCACCAGCCGTGACGCAGTAATACTCGTCCTCCGCCTTTCGCATTATTGTGAACTCGGTGCGGATCGTCCCCGCATCGGTCAGCCCGTAAGTTAGATTGGTGCGGCCCACCCGGGGCAGCTTGTTGCAGGTCAGCCAGTCGAGGAACTGCGTTGCCCCCGGCCCTTTGACCATGTGCTTGGTGAAGGCGGTGGCGTCGAACATGCCGATGCCGCCCCGCACCGCCTCGGCCTCTTCACGCGCGTATTGCCACCAGCCGCCCCGGCGGAAGCTGCGCGAGTTGTGGTCGCTGAAACCCTCAGGCGCATAGTAGTTCGGCCGCTCCCAGCCATTGACCTGGCCGAACTGCGCGCCCTTCGCCTTGACCCGGTCGTAGCAGGGGGCGGTGCGCAGCGGGCGGCAGGCTTCACGCTCCTCGTCCGGGTGATGCAGGATGAAGACGTGGCTATAGCATTCCTCGTTCTTGCGCGCGGCGTATTCACGGTTGATCCACGTGCCATAGCGGCGCGGGTCGAGCGACCACATGTCGATCTCGGCCTCACCTTCGGTCATCATCTGGGCCATGTAGTAGCCGGTGCCGCCCGCCGCGGTGATACCGAAGGAGAAACCCTCGGCGAACCAGAAATTCTCGACCCCCGGCGCCGGGCCGACCAGCGGGTTGCCGTCCGGCGTGTAGCAGATCGGGCCATTGAAATCGTCTTTCAGGCCGCAGTTCTCGGTCGAGGGGACGCGGTGGATCATCGACATGTACTCTTCCTCGATCCGCTCCAGATCGAGGGGGAACAGGTCGGCGCGGAAGCCGTCGGGCACGCCGTGGATGAACCGCGCGGGCGCGCCCTGCTCATACGGCCCCAGGATCCATCCGCCGCGCTCCTCGCGCACATACCATTTGGCGTCGGCGTCGCGCAGCACCGGGTGCTCGGGGTTTGTTTTGCGCCATTCCGCCAGCGCCGCATCGGTATCGGTGACGATGTACTGATGCTCGACCGGGATCGCGGGGATATGGCAGCCGACCATCGTGGCGGTGCGCTGGGCGTGGTTGCCGGTGGCGGTGACCACATGCTCGCAGCGAATCTCGAAGGCCGCCTCGCCTGGCACCAGGTTGCCGCCCTTCTCGACCATCATGCGGCCCTTGACGATCCATTCGCCATTGACCCGCTCGAAGCCGTCGACCTGGGCCTTTCGAACAATCTCGACGCCGCGCTGGCGCGCCCCCTTGGCCATTGCCTGGGTTACGTCGGCGGGGTTTATATAGCCGTCGGTCGGGTGGAATATCGCACCCATCAAGTCATCGGTGCGGACCAGCGGCCAGCGATCCTTGATGTCATTGGCGGTAAGCCACTCGAACGGTATGCCCGCAGTCTCGGCCACCGAGGCGTAGAGCATGTATTCGTCCATGCGCTCCTGGCATTGCGCCATGCGCAGGTTGCCGACGACCGAGAAGCCGGAATTCAGCCCGGTCTCCTCCTGGATGTCTTGGTAGAACTTCACCGAGTAGTCGTGGATATGGGTCGTCGCATAGCCCATGTTGAACAGCGGCAGCAGCCCGGCGGCGTGCCAGGTGGAGCCGCTGGTCAACTCGTCACGCTCCAGCAGCACCGTGTCCCAGCCCGCCTTGGCCAGATGATAGGCAATCGAGGTGCCGACGGCACCGCCCCCGACAACAACCGCCCGCGCATGCGTCTTCATGGTCAGTCCCCGTCTTTGGCCGATCATTGGCATATTTTGAAAGTAAGGCGCAATCTGGCGGCAAGCGCAAACCCGTGCTTCGGGTGCAGCGACCTTGCCCCGCCCTATCGCGACATGACCGGGCCGCGGCGGCGGTTGTTAGTAGCCGTTCGGGGCCCATCTCTAAAGCAGGGAGGTCTGATCATGACCATACCCCTGCCGCGCCGCGCGCTGCTGCGAATCCCTGGCTCCACCGGAGCATTGTTCGGGCTCGCCCGCCCGGCGGCCGCCGCGCTTGACCCGACCCCACCGCAGAGCGCCGGGCCGTTTTATCCGCCCCCCCGCCGACCGCTTCACCGATACCGACTGGGATCTGGTCAAAGTCGCGGGCCGGGTCCGCGATGCTGGTGGCGCGGTGATGCAGCTTTCGGGCCGGGTAGTGAGCGGCGACGGCACGCCCGTCGCCGGGGCGCTGATCGAGATATGGCAATGCGACGCCAACGGGCGCTATCTGCACAGCGGCGATGTCTCGGCGACCCGGTCGCGCGACCCGGATTTCCAGGGCTATGGCGTGACCCGCAGCGACACGCAAGGCGGCTACCGTTTCCGTACTATCCTGCCGGTCGAATATCCCGGCCGCACGCCGCATATCCACGCCCGCATCCGGCGCGCTGACGGCAGCGAGTTGATCACCCAGATCTATCTGAAGGACGACCCGCTGATCCAGCGCGACGTCCTCTTCCGCCGCCTTGGCCGGGCGGCGCAGGCGGCGGCATCGATCACGCCAGTGGTCCGGGACGACGGCGATCTGGAAGCGGGCTTCGATTTCGTCGTTTGAGCGAAGCTATCCGCCAGCCGCCGTGCGCACGCGCATCAGCAGCGCCGCCGAGAGGTAGCCGTCCGGAATCATCCCCTGCTTGGCCTGAAAGCCCCGGATCGCGCTGCGGGTATTGGGCCCGACGATGCCGTCGACCCCCTGGGTCGGATAGCCCAGCGCCGTCAGTCCACGCTGCAACTCCTTGGTTTCGTCGCCGGTCAGCGGCCGGTCGTCACGCGGCCAATCCATCGCAGCCCCTGCGCCAAAGGCGATCGAGTCGTCGATCTGTCCGGCCAGCAGGGCCACTGCCAGTGCATAGGAAGTGGCGTTGTTATATCGCTTGATGACCCGGAAGTTCGGATAGACCACAAAGGCCGGTCCCTGCGCGCCCGCGGGCAGCAGGATGGTCAATGCATCCGAAGGCAGAAGCTGGCCCTTGCCGGCACGTTTCACCCCCAGAGCCTCCCACTCGGCGGCGAATTTCTGCGTGTGGTCATCGGCCAGACGGTAGTCGAATCCCTCCGGCAGCTTGACCTCGATCACCGAGGGTTCGGCCCGCTGCCAGCCGAACCGCGACAGGTAGTTCGCCGTCGATGCCAGCGCATCCGTCGGATCGTCCGCCCAAACGTCGCGCTTGCCATCACCGGTGAAGTCGACTGCGTATGTCTCGAAACTAGTTGGGATGAACTGGGTGTGCCCCATGGCGCCGGCCCATGAGCCGACCATGCGTGCAGGCGCCACATCGCCCGATTGCTGGATGCGCAGGGCGGCGATCAGTTGCTCCTCGGCAAAATCACGCCGTCGCCCCTCGAAGGCAAGTGTCGCCAGGCTCTCGATCACCGGAATCGAGCCGTAATCATGGCCATAGGCGCTCTCGATGCCCCAGACCGCCGCGACGATGCCGAGATCGACCCCGTAGCGCGCCTCGATGCCTCGCAGGATCCTGCGCCGTTCCGTGGTGCGCGCGCGCCCATCGGCAATCCGGGTCTCCGAGACAGCGCGGTCGAGATATTCCCAGATCGGCCGGACAAATTCCGGCTGGTAGCGGTCGAGCTCCAGAACCCGGGCATTGACGCTGACCCCCGCGAAGGCGGTGTCGAAGACCTCGCCGGCGATCCCGGCGGCCAAGGCGCGCTTGCGGAAACTGCCCTTCCAGTGGTCGAAATCACCATCGGGCACGATGGTCTCCCCGGCGCTTTCGCTCTCGGTGCCGTGTGCCCGTTCGGGCCGTTTTGGGGGCAGCGGAACGGCGCTGTCGCCCGTCACGGCCACCTCGTCCTGCGCCTCGCCCTCGGTGGTGATGCTGCCGCCGATCAGCAGGACCGATGTCGCCAGAACCGCCCGCGCGCACCAGATAGCGCTCCTGTTCATGCCCTTGCCTCTCGCACTTCACCCGCAGTTACTATTTATAGTGGTAATTTGTGGCCGAGTTTAATCGTCCGGGGGCGTGGCGTCGACCTTGCCCTTGAGATGCGCCGCCGCCAGATCGAGCCGGGCCGGAACACTCCGGGATTCCCGGGCCATTGACTCCGCCATCGACTTCGCCACCGACACTGGGCTCATCGGGGGGCTCATCGGGCGGCGCGGTAACGGGCCTCCAGCATCGCAAAAACGGCCCGCGCCGCCTGACACTCGCCGCCCTTGGGCCGGCCGGGCCTGGGCTTGGGATTCCAGCCGAAGACGTCGAAATGCACCCAGGGCGCGCCAGCACCGGCAAAGCGCTTCAGGAACAGCGCCGCGGTGATCGACCCGGTAAAGCCACCCTTCGGCGCGTTATCCAGATCGGCGGTGTCAGGTTCGATATCGCCTTCATATGCGGGCCACAGCGGCATCCGCCAGATCGGATCGGCGATTTCGTCCGAGGCCGCCGTCAATTCCGCGGCAAGCGCCTCGTCGTCGGTAAAAAACGGCGGCAGGTCCGGCCCCAGCGCCACCCGCGCCGCGCCGGTCAAGGTCGCCATATCGACAATCAGCGCCGGGTCGGCTTCGCTGGCCAGGGTCAGCGCGTCGGCCAGCACCAGCCTGCCCTCGGCGTCGGTGTTGTTGATCTCCACCGAAAGCCCCTTGCGCGAGGTGAGCACGTCGCCGGGGCGCATGGCTTGCGCCGAAACCGAGTTCTCGACCGCCGGGATCAGCACCCGCAGCCGCACCGGCAGCGCCGATCCCATGATCATATGCGCCAGCCCCAGAACGGTGGCAGCACCCCCCATATCCTTCTTCATCAGCGCCATCGATGCGCCTGGCTTCAGGTTCAACCCGCCGGTGTCGAAACAAACCCCCTTGCCAACCAGCGTCACTGCCGGGTCGTCCGGATTGCCCCAGTTCAGGTCGATCAGGCGCGGCGCCTCTGGCCCGGCCGACCGCGTGGATCAGCGGCAGGTTGGCCTCGATCAGCGCCTCCCCGGTGGTGACCTCGACCTCGGCCCCGTGGCGCTCGGCGATCCGCCGTGCCGCACGTTCCAGCGCCTCCGGGCCCATGTCGTTGGCAGGGGTGTTGATCAGGTCGCGGGTAACGAAGACACCCTCGGCGATGCGCCCCAACCGGGCGCCGTCGACACCAGCCGGGGTCTCCAGATCCGCTTCGTCGTCCACATTGCCCGATTTGTCGTGGTCGGCCGATTTGTAGCGGTCGAAGCGGTAGCGGCCCAGCATCCAGCCCAGCGCCGCCATCCAGGTCGCCATCCAGCCGGTAGCTCCCGGCGGGGGCGGTGCGGGCGAAGCTGCCCAGATGCAGCCGTTCGTGCCGCCGCGTGGCCTCGGTGCCCCAACCAACCAGAACCCGCTCGATCGACCCATCCGCGCCGGGCAGCGCCAGGGCGGTGCCCAGCCGGGCGCGGAAACTGTTCGCCCGGACCCAGGCGGACTGCGCGTCGGGTAATTCGGTGATCAACTCGTCCAGCCGATCGGAAGCCACCAGCCAAATCGGAACTGGCGCATTTCCGGTTTCGGGCGACGCGGGTTCCCCGGTCTCTTCGCTCATTCGGTTTTCTCCAAATGCCCTTGTTCGTGCTGCCTCGTGCCGAACATAACCCGGCGACGCCCCCCGGCCAAGGCGACAAGGCAAAGTCTACCTGCCCATAATTCCGTCCAGATGCCGCCGCATCGCTTCGATGGAATCGACACCCAGCCGCTGCACTTCGCCTATCTCCGGCATCACTTGAGTCGCGGCGTCCTCGCGTGCTGCGCGGTTCATCCCGGCCACCGCGGCGGACAGCCGTGCCAGGCCCAGATGCCCCGTCATGCCAACCAGATCTTGCCCGAGGCGCGCTATGCCATCAAGGTCGCCCGCCGTCTCCAACTCGGTCAGCCGGGTCAGCCGGTCGGTCAGCTCGATCGTAACCGTCCGGTCTCCCCGCCCTTGAAGGGTTTGTGATTGGCGTGCGAGTCTTCGCGTGATCGCGGGCGATAATGTCCGTTTGAATTACGAGGACACTTGAACTTGATGGATCATCGTAGAGGCAATCGGCGGAGCTACTCGAATGCGTTCAAGCGCCGTGTTGTGGCCGAGGCGCTTGAGCCTGGGGCTTCGGTTGCGTCGGTGGCGCGCCATCACGGGCTGAGCGCGACCATGGTGTTCGCGTGGCGTCGTGATCCGCGGTTTGGGCCAGGTGGTGATGGGGTGTTTTTCCTGCCTGTCGAGGTGATGTCGACTGCGATCACCGCCGCGCCGGAGCCGATCAGCCCTGTCAGCGACGGTCGGATCGAGATTGCCCTTCCATCGGGCCATCGTCTGACGCTCAGCGGTGCCTTTGATCCGGACATGGTGGTGCTGTTGGCGCGAGGTCTGAGCGCATGATCCCGGTTCCCGTGCAGACGAAGGTCTGGCTGGCGGCTGGCGTTACCGATATGCGCAAGGGGTTCAACGGTTTGTCGGCGCTGGCCGAGAAGGTTCTGGAGCAGGACCCGTATTCCGGGCACCTGTTCGTGTTCCGGGGACGGCGCGGCGATCTGATCAAGGTCATATGGTGGGACGGGCAAGGGGCGTGTCTGTTTTCCAAGCGTCTGGAGCGCGGCAGGTTCGTCTGGCCATCGCCGGCGCATGGCAGGTTGTCGGTGACATCGGCGCAACTGGCGATGCTGTTGGAGGGCATCGATTGGCGCGCGCCGCTGCGCACCTGGCGACCCCTGACGGCAGGATGATTTTTGAACAAAAACAGAGAAATATGACACTTTAGGGATTCCCTTCAGTGTCGCGTTCTGGTATAGAATGGCTATGCTGGACCAGACCAGATCACTGCCCGATAATCCCTCGGAATTGAGGGTGTTCGCGGGGCAATTGGTGGCGACGGTCAAGTCCCAGGCGCTCGAGATTGCCAAGCTCAGGCATCAACTCGCCGGTCATCGCCGCCATCGGTTTGGCTCGAAGTCGGAGACGATGGATCAGCTTGAACTCGGGCTCGAAGAGGAAGAGATCGCGGCGGCGAAGATCGCGCCGCCTGCGTCGCCTGATACTGTCGCCGGGCCGAAGAACAAACCAAAGCGCAAACCGTTGCCGGACAGCTTGCCGCGCAACGAGCAAGTGCTGTCGCCCGGCGAGGCCTGCGGCAAGTGCGGCGAGGTTCTGAAGAAACTCGGCGAAGATGTCACCGAAGAGCTGGAATACGTCCCTGGCCGGTTCATCGTGAACCGCTTTGTCCGGCCCCGCATGGCTTGCACGTGTTGCGAGGCGATCTGCCAGGCACCATTGCCCTCGCGCCCGATCGAGCGGGGTCGTCCCGGCCCGGGCCTGCTGGCCCATGTGCTGGTCTCGAAGTATGCCGATCACCTCCCGCTCTATCGCCAGTCCCGGATATTCGATCGCGACGGCATTGATCTCGACCGCTCGACCCTGTCCGACTGGGTCGGCAAATCGGCGGCACTGCTGGAACCATTGGCTGATATGGTCGGGCGCCATGTTCAGCGCGGCCAGGCGATCTTTGCCGACGACACCACCCTGAAGATGCAGGTGAAGGGCACCGGCAAATGCAAGACCGCCCGGATCTGGACCTATGTTCGCGACGAACGGCCATGGGGCGGCGCCGACCCACCAGCGGCATGGTATCAGTTCACCGTCGATCGCAAGGGCGAGCACCCCACCAAACACCTGGCCGGGTACAAGGGCTGGATGCACGCGGACGGCTATGCCGGGTTCAACGAGCTCTACCGATCCGGTGATGTCGATGAAGTCGCCTGCATGGCCCATATCCGGCGCAAGTTCACCGATGTCTTCCAGTCGGAGGGCTCGATCATCGCCGAGGAAGCCATCAAGCGCATCGCCGGGCTCTACGTCGTCGAGAAGGATGCCCGCGGCAGTGTGCCCATCGAGCGGGTCCAACTCCGGCAAGCCCGCGCCAAACCGATCTTCGATGCTCTGGAAGCCTGGCTGCAAACCCGGCTGCCAAAGATCTCCGGCAAGTCCGAACTCGCCAAGGCGATCCGCTACGCCCTGACCCGGATGAGGCGCCTGCGCCCGTATCTCGACCACGGCTTTCTGGAGATCGACAACAATTCCGCCGAACGCGCCATGAAGCCGATAGCCCTGGGTCGCAAGAATTATCTTTTTGTCGGCTCAGAGGCTGGCGGTAAATCCGCCGCCATCGCCTATACCCTGATCGAGACCGCCAGGCTCAACGGCGTCGATCCCCAGGCCTGGCTGACCGATGTGCTCAGTCGCATCGCCGATCACAAAATCACCAAACTCGACGAGTTGCTCCCGTGGCGCTTCGCTCAGACCTGAGCGCAATCGGCCAACGCTGAACCGAACCAGAGCCCCGAGACCGGACGCTTACGCTCGATCAACCCATCCGCCATCAGTTCAGCCAGAACGGTCGTGCCCACATGCCCGGTCAGCCGTGCCAGGTACCCGGTATCCAGCATTGGCTGCTCCGGTTCAGAGGGGTTCCATTCCAACATGCGGGACTCCGATCTCATCGGAGAGAGACTTGCACATGCAGGTTAACCAGATGTTCAAGATGGGCTATGTACGAGCGCGCCGCCCCTCGCTCCGGGTCATCTGCCCTGACGGAGGGTGGCGCCGAGAATCCGCGACGCGGATTTTGTCGCGGGCAATAGATCAAGCGGGTGGCGGCACAGACTCCCCCTGTTTCCGCCGCTTGTGCTCCTCCAGCCGGGGCATGATCTCGACGAAGTTGCAGGGCATGTGGCGGTAATCGAGCTGCCATTTCAGGATCTCGTCCCAGCCGTCCTTGCAGGCGCCGGGCGAGCCGGGCAGGGCGAACAGGTAGGTGCCGCCGGCGACCCCGCCACAGGCACGGGACTGGATCGCCGAAGTGCCGATCTTGGTCATCGAGACATGGGTGAAGGCGGTGCCGAAGGCCTCGATCTCCTTCTCGTAGACATCGCGATGGGCTTCCACCGTGACATCGCGCCCGGTCAACCCGGTGCCGCCGGTCGAGATGATCGCGTCGATGTCGGGGTCGGCGATCCATGCGCGGAGCTGCGCGGCGATCTGCGCGCGGTCATCAATGACGATGGCCCGTGCCGCAAGGTTATGCCCGGCTTCGGTCAACCGTCCGGCCAGTATGTCGCCGGACCGGTCCTCGGCCAGGGTTCGGCTGTCCGAGACCGTCAGGACGGCGATGTTCACCGGGATGAATTCGCGGTTCTCGTTGATGTGGCTCATTTCTCAGACCTCGAACCAATTTGCGGTGGGTCCCAGATTATGCACTGCGGTCCGGCCGATAAAGCCGGATTTTCCCCAACTGTCATGGATATGGCCGCAAAGGCAGAGTCTGGGCTGGTCTCGCTCGATCGCCGCCCGGACCGCGGTGGAGCCAACCGATTGCCCCGACGACGTGCTGTCCGCCAGCCCCTTCGGCGGCGAATGCGAAATCAGGATGTCCGCATTCTTCATGCCCGCCAGGAGCGCCTCCGCCGCTGCCTCGGTCAGGTCGCAGGACCAACTTCCGAAGGGCGTTGTCGGCACTCCATAGCCGAGCCCGAAGATGGTCAGCCCGGCGCGCTCCACCGCCTGGCCGTGAAGCACCGTCGCCGATGTCGCCGCCCGGAGTTCGTCGGCGCTCTCGGCGTTCCCCGGCACATAGATCGCGTCGTCCTCCAGAATCCAGAGAAGATCCATGACTTCGTCCAGCCCATTTCGGCCGTTACAAAAATCCCCGGCGCCGATGACGATGTCGGCATCGCCGGCGACTGCACGAATCTTCTCCGCGCAGTGCCGCGACAGGTGCAGGTCGGAGAAAGCGAGAATGCGTGCCATCTCAATTCAGTTCCGGCATTTCGCCGTCCAGCGCGGCGCGCAAACTCAGCAGATCGCGCCAGGCCAGCCGCTTGTCGGCGGGCTGACGCAGCAGGTAGGCAGGGTGGAAGCTCGGCAGCAGTGGCAGACCGGTCGCGGCATGGCGTACCCAACGCCCGCGCATCCGCTTGATGCCGGTGGTGGTGTCCAGCAGCGCCTTGGTCGGCGTGTTCCCCAGCGAAAGGATGAAATCCGGCTTCGCCAGTTCGATATGACGCTCGACGAAGGGCAGGAACAGGGCGGCCTCGGCCTGGGTCGGGGCGCGGTTGCCCGGCGGGCGCCAGGGCAGGATGTTGGTGATATAGGCGGCATCCTCCGGGGCGGGTGCTGTGCGCGACAGCCTGATCGCCGTCAGCATGCCGTCGAGAAGCTGCCCGGCGCGGCCGACAAAGGGCTTGCCGATTCGGTCTTCGTCGCCGCCGGGCGCCTCGCCGATCACCATCACCCGGGCACCGGCCAGCCCGTCGCAGAATACGCAGCTGCGCGCGCCCATCTTCAGCGGCGAGCCGTCGAAACTGCGTATCGCCTCGGCCAGTTCCTCCAGTGTGGTGGCTGATTGGGCGAGGTCGTGCGCGCCTCTCCCCTCGGACGCTTTCGCGGCCTCGGGCAGAATTGGCGCCATGGGCGGCGAGTCTGCCGGCGCTCTGGCGGTGATGCCCGGCGCGCGCCGGGCTGCGGGTGCGGCACTTTCGGCGAAGCGGTCAAGGGGCGCATCGCCAATCGCCTCGTCGGCGCCAAGCTCAAGCTGCCAGGCCAAAGCCTCCAGCAGTTCCGGGGTGAGGTCGGGAGCGTCTGTCATGGGGCGACAATAGACCCCCGGCACATTGCCGTCACGTGTTTGACGTCATCGCGCTCTAAGTTTCGGGCTGCGGATCGATCGGACCGAGGTCGAGCGCCAGTTCCGCCTCCAGCGCCGCCGCATGGGACAGCAACGGTCCTTCAGAGCGCAGCGGGCCGACCATCTGCAGCCCCACCGGCAGGCCGCCCGCGGTGAAACCGCAGGGCAGGGACAGCGCCGGGGCCGAGGTCAGGGTCACAGCGTATACGATGGCGAGCCAGTCGATATAGGTCTGGAAGACCTGGCCGTCGCACTCCATCAGGGTGCGGCTCTCCACCGGGAACGGCGGCACGATGGTGGTGGGCGCCAGGAGGAGGTCGTAGGTTTCGAAGAACGCGGCCATTCTGGTGGTCAGGGCTGCGCGCAGGCGGTTGGCGCGGGCGATCTCCTCGCCGGTGAGCTTGAGTCCCTTCTCGATGTTCCAGATTACGTCGGGCTTCATCTTGTCCCGGTGTTCGGCAAAATTATCCAGATGGCCGGTGGCGAAGGAGAGCGCGCGCAGCGTCTGGAACGCCTCATGGGCGCCGGTGAACTCCGGGTGCGTCTCCTCGACGATCGCCCCCATCGCCTCGAAGCGCATTGCTGCGGTCTCGCAGATATCGGCCACCTCCGGATCGACCGGGGTGATGCCGAAATTGCGCGAGAAGGCGACCCGGCGGGGCACGGCCGGGGCCTCGGCCTGAGCCCGGAAGCCGCCGTTGCCCGGCTGCGCCCGGGGGTCGCGCGGGTCCGGCCCGGCCATGGCGTCGAGCAGCAGGCCGATATCGCCGACATTGCGCGCCATCGGCCCGATGACCGAGAGCGTGCCGAACGGCTCGGCCCCGGGCCCCTTGGGCACCCGCCCCGGTGACGGGCGCAAACCGACCACACCGCAGAAGCTGGCCGGGTTGCGCAAACTGCCGCCCATGTCGGAGCCCTGCGCCACCCAGGCCTGTCCCGAGGCCAGCGCCGCCCCGGCGCCGCCCGACGATCCGGCCACCGAACGGCCGAGGTTGTGGGGATTGTGGGTGCGCCCGAAGACCTCGTTGAAGGTGCTGGCGCCGGCGCCGAACTCCGGCGTGTTCGACTTGGCGTAGACGATGCCGCCTTGCGCCTCGATCCGCTCGACGACGAAGTCCGAGGACTGCGGCACATGATCGGCGTAGATCGGCGAGCCGTTGGTCGAGCGCACCCCGGCCACAGCCTCCAGATCCTTGATCGGCACCGGCAGGCCGCCGAGGATGCCGCGCTCGACCACCGGCATGGCGGCGATCTTCGCCGCATGGGTGCGGGCGCGATCGAAACAGAGGGTGGGCAGGGCGTTGATCGGGCCGTCCACCGCCGCCACCCGCGCCTCCAACGCGTCGAGCACATCTGAATGGGTAATGTCTCCGGCATTCAGGTGGGTTAGTACCTCGCGGGCGGTCATGCGGATCAGGTCGTGCATCTGCTTGCTCACATTTCGGATTGGGCTCTTGGTGACGCAACCCTCCCCCGGAACGTCGCGTATTCGTTGACGCTTATTGAAAGCCCGGGATACATCATCGCGCAAGTCGGAAATTGCCGGGCCGCCATGTGATCATCAATGTGATCCGCGGCCCGAAAGCTGGGGGATGCAAACCATGGCCGAAATTGAACGCGAGTCGATGGAGTATGACGTTGTCATCGTCGGGGCGGGCCCGGCGGGGCTGAGCGCCGCGATCCGGCTGAAGCAGCTTGGCGGCAACGATATCTCGGTGGTGGTGCTGGAGAAGGGCTCGGAGGTTGGCGCCCATATCCTGTCGGGGGCGGTGCTTGACCCTTCGGGGCTGGATGCGCTGATTCCGGACTGGAAGGAGAAGGGCGCGCCGCTGAACACGCCCGTCAACCAGGACCGGTTCCTTGTGCTGGGCGAGCACGGCCAGATGCGGTTGCCGAATATCGCGATGCCGCCGCTGATGAACAACCACGGCAACTATATCGTCTCGATGGGCAATGTCTGCCGCTGGATGGCGGAACAGGCCGAGGAGATGGGGGTCGAGATCTTCCCCGGTATGGCGTGCTCCGAGCTGGTGTTCGGCGACAACGGTGAGGTCAAGGGCGTGGTCGCGGGCGAGTTCGGGCTGAACGCCGACGGCACCCCCTCGGGTGCCTACGAGCCGGGGATGGAGTTGCATGGCAAGTATGTGTTCCTGGCCGAGGGCGTGCGCGGCTCGCTGTCCAAGCAGGTGATCGCCAGATACCGCCTCGACGCCGATTCGGACGTGCAGAAATACGGCCTCGGCATGAAGGAGCTGTGGGAGGTCAAACCGGAAAACCACAAGCCTGGCCAGGTCACTCACACCATGGGCTGGCCGCTGGGCGGCAATGCCGGTGGCGGGTCGTTCATGTACCACTTGGAGAACAACCAGGTCTATGTCGGCTTCGTGGTGCATCTGAACTACGCCAACCCGCATCTGTATCCCTACATGGAGTTCCAGCGCTTCAAGCATCACCCGGAGATCGCCGAGGTGCTGAAGGGCGGCAAGCGTGTTGCCTATGGCGCGCGGGCGATTACCGAGGGCGGCTGGCAGTCGCTGCCGAAGCTGGTGTTCCCCGGCGGCGCGCTGCTGGGCTGTGCTGCGGGGATGGTCAACGTGCCGCGGATCAAGGGCAACCATAATGCAATGCTGTCGGGCAAGGCGGCGGCGGAGGCGGCTTTTGCCGCCATTGGGGCGGGGCGGGCCTCGGACGAACTTGGCGACTACGAGGCGGAGGTGCGCTCCGGCCCGATCGCAGCCGACCTGAAGAAGGTCCGCAACGTCAAGCCGCTGTGGTCGAAGCTGGGCATGATTGCCTCGCTGGCGCTGGGCGGTTTCGACATGTGGGTGGCGAACCTGCTTGGCTTCAATCCGCTCGGAACATGGAAGCATGGCAAGACGGATGCCGCGCGCACGGGGCTTGCGAAAGATTACCCCCCGATCGACTATCCGAAGCCCGACGGCGTGCTCAGCTTCGACCGGCTGACCAATGTCGCGTTCTCGTTCACCAATCACGAGGAGAGCCAGCCGGCGCATCTGAAGCTGACCGATGCGGCGATCCCGATCGGCGTCAACCTGCCGCAATTCGCCGAACCGGCCCAGCGCTACTGCCCGGCGGGGGTCTACGAGGTGATCCGCGACGACGGCTCGAACCCGCGGTTCCAGATCAACTTCCAGAACTGTGTCCACTGCAAGACCTGCGACATCAAGGACCCGAGCCAGAACATCACCTGGGTTACGCCCCAGGGCGGGGATGGGCCGAATTACCCGAATATGTGACGGGTTGGCGGGTGGGTCGTTTCGACCCACCCGATACGGTCAACTGGATGGAAGCGGCTTTTTTTGCTATCTCGACCACCAGATCGCCGATCATCGCAGTCACCTCCGGCACCAGGTTCTCGACCCCCTGCAGCGCGGCGGCCCGGCGAAGTTCGTCGGTGCGCCGGTCGGAGCCAAAGGTGACCGACAGCGCCGATAGGCCGGACACGGCGCTGGCGGTGCCGTAGGGGTAGACGTTGCGCACATCCAGCAGCAGTGCCGACGCGACGCCGGAGACAGGTTGCGCCCAATCCTCGGCCGATGGCGAGAAGGATGGCGGGCTAGGGGGTGCCGGCAACGCGCCCGATCCCTGTGACGGAGAGCGCGCCATCGAATGACCGGCCGGTCCATTGCGGCGCGGCGCACCTTTTTCTGCAAGAGAACCGGTGCTAAGCGTCAAGCCATGTCCGTGCCAAGGGCAACCGGACGATGATCAACGGTGTTCTCGCTGACCATCCGCTGCGCTATCCGCTGACCAACGAGCTGCACGCCCGGCCTTTCGCCGTGCTCGAGCTCCGGGCCGGGCGGTGATCCCGGCGGTCGGGCTGATCTGGTGGAGCCGAAAACCCGTGCATACGGATCTTGTCACGGGCAAAAGACATGCCGCGAGGCGGGGAGGGCGAACGGGCGGTTGCGAAGATCAAAAAATGCGACTTCGCGACCCTTGAACCGATTGCTGCGATCAGCGCCGAGTGACCTTCGGCTTGCGGCCGCCGCCAATCGTGAACCAGAACAGCGCGATCACCCCGGTGGCGGCAAAGAAAAGAACGAGGGCCCCGAGAATGCGGATGGCCGCGGGGGCGGCGACAATGGAGAAGGAGACTGATAACGAACGGATGGCGCAAGACGATGCTGGGCGCGGCCCTGGCGGTGGGGCTGACGGGTTGCGCGACGGCCGCCCCGATGGTCGGCCCGTCGAGCCATGACGCGCGCAGTCTTCGGGCGCTGCTCGCGGACCGGGTCGCGGTCGACTATCACACTGCCGGACTCGGCAGGGGCCTGCGCATCAAGGTCAGTGTGGGCACGGTGGGGCATTTCTGCGTTCAGGACGAGCTCACAGGGTCCGGGCGCTACTTCACCGAGGCCTGGACAACGCGGCCGCGCGGCGCGGAGTTTCGCGCCGTAGTCACGCCGGCCGACGAACCGACCGGATGGCCTATGCAGTACGACGCCGTGACCGGCAGGCTGGTCAAGGGCGGCCCGATTCATGGCGTGCTCTGGGCCGGCCACCTGCAGGACACGATCCCGCTGGCGGTCTACTCGCTCTGCCCGCGCTTTCCGGATCGCCGCGATCTCGGCTTCGAGGTCAACCCGAAGCAGAAGTCGACGGATTATCGGGAGCTGGTTGCCCAGGACCCCGGGGCGGTGCTGAAAGGCTTGTAACTGGCGGGGAGGCGCCGGGGGCGGCTGTTTTGGCGAACATGCCCCCGGCGCCTCTTCCCGAAGAGGAAGGTGTTCTTCATGATGTGTATAAAGCGGCGCCTCGAAGCGCCGGCGGACATCCGGGCCGGCGACGCGCCCCCCGCCCGCTCAGCCGCCGCGCAGGAGCGTCGAGGCGAGCACGCCCGCGATCGCGACCATGCAGCCGACCATCCAGCGCAACTGCGTGGTCTGGCCCTCGGCGATCTTCGTATACCGCTCGGCATTCCTGGTATCACTCTCGGCGTTCCCCGCGCGGGCCTCGGCGGCGGCGGCGGTGATATCCCCGCGCACCTCGGCGATCTCCGTGCGCACCTCGGCGATCTTCGTCTCAAGCCGGCCCTCGGTGCCAGCGATCTCCGTGCGCACCTCGGCGCTCTCCGCGGTGAGGTCGGCCTTGAGGAGCGCGAGATCGTCCTTCGTGGCGAGGGATTCGGTCATGGCGCCGCCAACGGTTTCGATAATGGCCTCGGCCTGCGCCTCTTCGACGCCAGTGGCGGTGAGCCGCTTCATCGCCTTGAGAGTATCGAACGCCATGGTCATCCTTGCCGTCTCCTGCCAATCGCGTCCGCCGCGCGCCGAAAGGATATACGTTCCGCGCGCCCGCGTCAAAGCCTGCCCGGCCACCCTCCGCGCCCTGCCCTGGCCCTGGCGTCTCTCTCGCCGATCTCCCATCCAGTGGGACCGGCGCGCGGGCACGGGCGGCCCGACAAAGCGCGAACATTCGGGAACACATGGCGATCCCGCGCTCTCGCCGTCCTCTCCGCCTCCGCCCTCGCCGCGCTCCTGGCGATCCCGTCCCCGGCCCTCGCCCAGGCTCACCCTTCTCCTGATCCGGTTCTTCCGCTTGTGTTTCCGGCCTGTCCGGAAGCGGCTCTCACGGCGGCGCTTTCAGCCGGGTCCGCGGGCGCGGTGCTGCGCGCCGCGGAGCGGGCGCGGATTGCGCTCGGGCTCTGCCGCGACCGCGCCCGGCTGATGGCGGAGATCACCGAGCATCACGCCCGGGTCGTGGCGGCGCTGGCCCCGCCGCCCGCGGACCCGGATGACAGCGAAGACGCCACCGCGCGGATCGCCGCCCTCGAGGCGGATCTCGGCATCGCCGCCGCCAGGATCGAGCAACTGCTCGCGCACGCGGAGATGCGGGTGGTCGCGATCTGGTGCGCGCCGGCTGAAAGCGCCGCCCCGGATGACAGCGAAGGCTCGTGCCGGGCACTGGTATTGGGATCGGACGGTCAGCACGAGCTGGAGACCGGCGAGGTCCTGGCTTCGGGCGAGACGGTCGTGGCGATCACGGAGACCGGCGTCTGGGTCCGCGCCCGCGACGGCGACCTGCGGCCGCTCGCCCCAATGCCGGGCGCGCCGGACAATTTCGAGGGGCTGGCCGAATGAACCCGGGCAGCTTCCTCGAGGGCCTGCTCGGCCGCCTCGCGGGGCGCCGCCCGCCAAGCTTCACCGACGCGGCTCTCCTCGCCGCCGGCTCGGCCGGGTTCCGCGACATCGCCGTTCCGCGCGCGGACGGCACGCTCCATGTCGTGGCGGCACACCGCTTCAGCGCGGCCTTTCATTCCGAGCACGCGGAACTGGTCCGCGCGCAGCTCCTGCCCCCGCCCGGCAGGCTCGTACCGGTGCAGCCCGCCGAGCGAGATCGCGCGGATGCGCGCGGTGCCCGGTGCCGAGCGCGACCGGGGCGCGCTGACGTCCGGCGCGCGGCGCGTCGACGCGGCGATCGTGTCGGCGGCCGCCGACCGGGCCTCCGATCTCAAGATCGTGACCGGCGGGGATGATTGCCGGGTGCGCGCCCGGATCGCCGGACGCGACGTGGAGACCGGCCCGCCGTGGACGGTCGGCGAAGGCCTCGACGCCCTCCGCCATGTTTTCAACGCCAGGGACGGGCGCTCCGGGCATCTCGACATCGTGGATTATGCCTTCCAGTCGTTTTCAGTCACGCCCGGCGGTGTTCACATGAGCGCCCATGATCACGTCGAGACCGGCGGATGCTGCCTCCGCTTCGGCGTCAGGCGCTATCGGCGCCGCCTTGAAGCGGGTTTCCGTAGTTTTTCATAGATGTTCTGCTGCTGCGCCATGGCCAGCGCCGCGTCGGTAATGGCTAACGTGAAAGTGGAAATACCTGCCACGCCCTGGCCCAAACGGCGGCGCAACTGGCCCCTGAACACAATGCAAACGGGTCTCTCGTACCCTATCGAATTTCGTCATCATCAGCTCCCGCCCGGCAAATCTCCCATATATGATAGCGGATTAGAGGTCGCGCTTCAACATCCGTATGAACGCCCGACCGCCAATCCACATCTTGTCCGCCCCATCAAGCAACAGAACCGCTTGCGGAATCGGGGATCATAGGGCAGCGTCGAGCAACAGGAAGCCCAGCATCAGCAACCCACCCCAGCGGGTGGCGCGGAACAGGTGCAGGCATTGCTCCGGATCGTCGATATCCAACTCGCGGACCTGCCAGGCCATGAAACCGCCCAGCGCCAGCGGCCCGAGAATGCCGATCCAATGGCCCCCGGCGAACAGCACCGCCAGCGCGGCGAAGATTACGGTCAGCCCGGTGAACATCCACAGCCACCCCGCGGTATCCTGCTCGAACAGCCGTGCCGTCGAACGCACCCCGATCAGCGCGTCGTCCTCGCGGTCCTGATGGGCGTAGATGGTGTCGTAATGCAAGGTCCAGGAGATGCCGGCCAGATAGAGATAGATCGGCGGCAGGCTCAACCCTCCGGTGTGGGCGGCCCAGCCCAGCAGCGCGCCCCAGTTGAAGGCGATGCCGAGGAACACCTGCGGCCACCAGGTGAAGCGCTTGGCGAAGGGGTAGACGCAGACCGGCCCCAGCGAGATCACGCCCAGCCAGATCGCCGCACTCGATAGTGTCAGCAGCACCGCCAGCCCGGCCAGCGACAGCGCCACCATGAAAGCCGCCGCTTGGCTGACCGTGACCTGCCCTGAGGGGATCGGCCGCGAGCGGGTCCGCGCCACGCGCGCGTCGATGTCGCGGTCGGATATGTCGTTCCAGGTGCAGCCCGCTCCGCGCATCAAGAAGGCGCCGATGGCGCAGGCGGGAAACAGCCACAGGTCGGCCCAGCGCCAGCCGCTGTCGATGACCCCAAGCGTGATGCCCCACCAGCAGGGGATCAGCAACAACCAGGTGCCGATCGGCCGGTCGGCCCGGGCCAGTCGCAGATAGGGCCGCGACCAGGGCGGAGCGAAGCGGTCGACCCAGTTCTTCGCGGTCGCGTCGCGCACCCTGCCATCGGCGCTTCCATCTGGCGGCGAGGCGTTGTTATCTGAAGCCTGATTCATGGGGGCAGTTTATGGCACAGGCCACCGGTAATATCAGGCCGAAAATCAGGCTTTTATACAAACCAGGTCCAGGCGTGGACCCTGGCGCCGACCTCGTACCGGGGTGCCGGGCATGAGCTTCATCCGGCCCGAGGCGGCGGGTGCGATCTGGCGCTGGACCGAGCCGGCGGCGGCGGCGGGGTTGCTGGCACTGACCATGTGGTTCGGAATCGTCTGGACCGGCCAGGGCAACACGCTCGGCTGGATCACCCTGGCGGCGGCGGCGCTGGCGCTGTTCTGGCTGCGTGCGGCGGTGCTGGGCGCGCTGGCGGCGCGGCCAGTGACCGGGGCGGGCCTGGCGATCATCCGCGAAGGCGAGATCGGTTACATGGGCCCGTATGGCGGCGGGTTTTTGGAACTTGACGGGTTGGTCCGGGTCGAGATCTCTGTCGCCGCCCCGGGTCACGACCCGGTCTGGCGGCTGATAGGTCCGGAGGGCGTGGCGCTGGCGATCCCGGCCACCGCCGAGGGCGCCGACCATCTGCCCGAGGCACTGACTGTGCTGCCCGGCTTCAGCGACATGACGGCGGTGGGCGTGCTCCAGCGCGACCGGCCGGGCCGTCAGGTGATCTGGGAACGCCCCGGCCTGCCCCGTCTGAACTAGCGCGCCCTGGATTTATGCGCCTGTCCGGGCCCCTGCGGTGACCTGCGCTCCGCCTCCCGCCCCTCATCCCCGCCCAACCGCCAAACGTAATCCCATCCGGTAGGCTTGCCTGGTGGTTGGGCGGGGATGAGGGGCGGGAGGCGGAGCGCCGAAAGCGACAGCTTTCAAACAGGCGCAAAATACCCGCCGGGAGGCGGAAGGCGGAGCCGCCGGGGCACAAAACCTGTAATCCATCACAACCATGTTTCGCCACCAGTTGCCGCCACATGCGCCCGGCGCTAGTGTCGCCGCAAATTTTCGGGAGACCCAGCCCATGAACACCCAAGTGCCGATGACCCCCACCTCCACTGGCACACGCTTCGTTTGGGACGATCCGTTCCTGCTCGATGACCAGCTCTCGGAAGAGGAGCGGATGATCCGCGACAGCGCGCAGGCCTATGCGAAGGAGAAACTCCAGCCCCGCGTCATCGAAGCATATGCCGAGGAGCAAACCGATCCGGGGATCTTCCGTGAGATGGGCGAACTGGGCCTGCTCGGCATCACCATCCCCGAGGAATACGGCGGCGTCGGCGCGGGCTATGTCTCCTACGGGCTGGTGGCGCGCGAGGTCGAACGGGTCGATAGCGGCTACCGCTCGATGATGTCGGTGCAGTCCAGCCTGGTGATGTATCCGATCCACGCCTATGGCTCGGAGGAGCAGCGGCAGAAATACCTGCCCAATCTCGCCAGCGGCGAGTGGATCGGCTGTTTTGGCCTGACCGAGCCGGATGCGGGATCCGACCCCGGCGGCATGAAGACCCGGGTTGAGAAAACCGCCACAGGCTACCGCCTCACCGGCTCGAAGATGTGGATCTCCAACTCCCCCATCGCCGATGTCTTCGTCATCTGGGCCAAATCGGAGGCCCATGACGGCAAGATCAGGGGATTTGTGCTGGAGAAGGGCATGGCGGGCCTCAGCGCGCCGAAGATCGGCAACAAGCTCAGCTTGCGCACCTCGATCACCGGCGAGATCGTCATGCAGGGCGTCGAGGTCGGCGAGGATGCTTTGCTGCCCAGTGTCGAAGGGCTGAAGGGTCCGTTCGGCTGCCTCAACCGGGCGCGCTACGGCATCAGCTGGGGGGCCATGGGAGCCGCCGAGTTCTGTTGGCACGCGGCGCGCCAATATGGCCTCGACCGCAAGCAGTTCGGGCGGCCGCTGGCCCAGACCCAGCTTTTCCAGAAAAAGCTGGCCGACATGCAGACCGAGATCGCGCTCGGCCTGCAGGCCAGCCTGCGGGTCGGCCGGCTGATGGATGAGGGTCGCTTCGCCCCGGAGATGGTCTCGCTGATCAAGCGCAACAACTGCGGCAAGGCGCTGGACGCGGCGCGCCACGCCCGTGACATGCATGGCGGCAACGGCATCTCGGGCGAGTTCCAGGTCATCCGCCACATGATGAACCTGGAGACAGTGAACACCTACGAGGGCACCCACGACGTCCACGCCCTCATCCTGGGCCGCGCCCAGACCGGGCTGCAGGCGTTCTTCTGAGGGGGGGGGGCGATGCGGCTCGCGCTCGACCAGGGTCCACCGGCGACAGGGGGCAGCGCCGAGGCGCTCGCCCGGCTCGACCGTTCCGCGTCGGCGGCGGCGGCGGCGGGGGCCGACCTGCTGATGACACCGGAGATGGCGTTGACCGGCTACAATATCGGCGGCGATACGGTGCGTGCCGCCGCTGAATCGCCCGGCGGGCCGATGAGAGCTGGGTTGAGCGAAATCGCACGGCGCCACCGGGTGGCGCTCCTGGCCGGGCTGCCGGAGCTTGGCGCCGACGGGAGAATCTACAACGCCGTCAGCCTGTTGGACAAGCGAGGCGCAAGCCTGGCTTGCTACCGCAAGACCCATCTCTACGGCGCGGTCGACCGGGCGCAGTTCGCACCGGGCGCAACGCTCGCGCCGCCGGTCGAGTTGAACGGCTGGGTGCTGGGGCTGGCAATCTGCTATGATATCGAGTTCCCGGAGTTGGCGCGCGCCCATACGCTGGCGGGCGCCGACGCCATCCTGGTGCCGACCGCCAATATGGGTCCCTATGACAGCGTCGCCAACCGGATCGTCCCGGCGCGGGCCGAGGAAAACGAGATCTATGTCGCCTATGCCAACTACTGCGGCTCGGAAGGTGAATTCGCCTATTGCGGCCTGTCCTGTGTCTGTGGCCCCGACGGCACCGATCTGGCCCGCGCCGGGCGCGGCGAGGAGATGATCTTCGCCGATCTGTCGAAGGGTCACCTGGCCGCGACCCGCGCCCGTTCGACCCATCTCGCCGACCGTCGGCCAGAACTTTATGCCGCCGCCGCCAAATCCGGAGGCGAAGAATGAGCAACGCCGAGAACGACCCGGTCACCGTCTTCGGCCCCGATTTCCCCTATGCCTTCGACGACTGGCTGGAGCATTCCGCCGGGCTGGGCGCGATTCCCGCCGACCGCCACGGCGCCAAGGTCGCGATCATCGGCGCCGGCATCGCCGGGGTGATCTGCGGCTACGAGTTGATGCGCCTGGGCGTCCACCCGATCCTTTTCGAGTCGGGCCAGTTCGGCGGGCGGCTGCGCTCGCAGCCCTTCGAGGGCGCGGAGGGGGTCATCGCCGAACTGGGCGGTATGCGCTTCCCGGTCTCCTCGACCGGCTTTTACAGCTATGTCGGCAAGCTGGGGCTGGAGAGCCGACCTTTCCCCAACCCGCTGACACCGGCCGCCGGGTCCACCGTGATCGATCTGGCGGGCGAGAGCCATTACGCCGAGACGCTGGAGGACCTGCCGGCGCTGTTCCGCGAGGTCGGCGCAGCCTACGACCAGGCGCTGGACGAGGGCGCGCAGTTCTCCGATCTGAAGGCCGCCATCCGCGCCCGCGACACCGCCCGGATCAAGCAGATCTGGAACCCGATCGTGCGCGGCTGGGACGAGCGCACCTTCTATGATTTCGTCGCCTCGTCCAAGACCTTCCAGCAACTCTCGTTCCGCCACCGCGAGGTGTTCGGTCAGGTCGGCTTCGGCACCGGCGGCTGGGATTCGGACTTCCCCAACTCGATGCTGGAAATCCTGCGCGTCAATGTCACCGAATGCGACGAGAACCAGCGGTTTATCTTGGGCGGGGTCGAGCAGGTGCCCCACGGCCTGTGGCGCCGGGTGCCGGAGCGGATGGTGTATTGGCCTGACGGCACGACCCTTTCCGCGCTGAATGGCGGCGCGACCCGGCCGGGCGCGGCGCGGTTGTTCCGCGATGCCGCGGGACGGCTCAATGTCACTGACCGCTGGGGCCGGATCGAGGCTTTCGACGCGGTCATCGCCACCTGCCAGAGCTGGCTCCTGACCACCGCGATCGACACCGAGGAGCGGCTGTTCAGCCAGGATATGTGGATGGCGCTGGACCGCACCCGCTACATGCAGTCCTCGAAGACCTTCGTCATGGTCGACCGGCCGTTCTGGAAGGACAAGGATCCGCGGACCGGGCGCGACGTGATGTCGATGACCCTGACCGACCGGCTGACCCGTGGCACCTATCTGTTCGATCTCGGCCCCGACCGGCCGGGGGTGATGTGCCTGACCTATTCCTGGATGTCGGACGCGCTGAAGATGCTGCCGCAGCCGCTGGAGCGCCGGGTCGAGTTGGCCCTGGCGTCGCTCAACAAGATTTACCCGGACGTGGACATCGCCAGCCACGTCATCGGCAACCCGATCACCGTGAGCTGGGAGAGCGACCCGAATTTCCTCGGCGCCTTCAAGGGTGCGCTGCCGGGGCACTACCGCTACAACCACCGCATGTTCGGGCATTTCATGCAAACGGACATGCCGCCCGAGCAACGCGGCATCTTCCTCGCTGGCGACGACATTAGCTGGACCCCGGCCTGGGTCGAGGGCGCGGTGCAGACTGCGCTGAACGCGGTCTGGGGGGTGATGACCCATCTCGGCGGGCGCTCTGACGCCGCCAATCCGGGACCCGGCGACCGCTACGGCGAGCTCGGCCCGATCGTGTTGCCGGATTGATGCGCCCCCGGCAGGGCGGCGCATGAGCCGCCCCTCCGACCCCGCTCTCGGCATCCGCTTCGTGCTGGCGGCGATGATGGCCTTCGCGGTGCAGGACGCCACCTCGAAATACCTGGCCGCCGCGTACCCGCCGCAGTTCTTCATCATGGTCCGCTACTGGTTGTTCGCGGCCTTCGTGGCGGTGCTGGCGGCGCGGCGCGTGGGTGGTCTGCGGGCGGCCTGCCAGACCCGGATGCCCTCGCTCCAGGTCTTTCGCGGCGTGCTGCTGGCGGTGCAGATCGTCATCATCGTTATCAGCTTCGACCTGGTGGGCCTGGCCGAGACCCATGCGATCTTCTCGCTACACCCGCTGCTGGCCACCCTGCTGGCGATCCCGTTGCTGGGCGAGCGGGTTGGCAGGCACCGGCTGGTGGCGGTCGGGGTCGGTCTCATTGGGGTCCTGGTGATTCTGCGGCCCGGTGTCGGCCTGTTCGACACCAGCGCGCTGATCGCGCTGACGGCGGCGGTGATGATGTCGGTCTACACGGTCACGACGCGGCTGGTCAGCCGGGCGGATGGCTCGTCCGGCCCGGCCTTCTTCTATCTCGGCGTGGCCGGAGCGGTGGCGCTGACCCTGGTCGGGCCGTTCTACTGGACCCCGATGCGCCTTCCCGATATCGGCTGGCTGCTGCTGCACGCCACCGTGGCGATGTGCGGCCACTACTGCCTGATCCGGGCGCTCGAGGCCACCGAGGCGGTCCGCATCCAGCCCTTCACCTATCTGCAGATGATCTTCGCTGTCCCTATCGGTGCCTTCATCTTTGGCGAGCCGGTCGACCGCTGGGTGATCCTCGGCATGACCCTGACCGTCGGCGCCGGGCTCTACGCCATCTGGCGCGAATACCGGCTGATGCGGCGGGGCTGAGAGAAGTTCTTGCCTGCGCGCAGCGTTTTCTGCGCAGGTCACCAAAGGTGATCGGACAGGCGCAAAAATCCCTCCGGGAGGCGGGGAGGCGAGGTGGAATGCGGTGCGCCGAAAATTCGCACAAGCGGATTTTGTCACGGGCGAAAAACAGACAGCGGTATCGACAGCAACACCCGATCCGATCAACCCATCAAGATCTCCGCCGCCCGCAGATGGCCAGGGGCGAAGCCCCGGCAGTTCAAAATCGGCGCATCGGCCAGCGCTGTGTAGGCCGGGTCTTCCCGCTCCAGCGCCCCGTGGCGGGTTAGCAGAGCCGCAACCGCTGCCTCGCTGCCGCGTGCGTTGCCATCGTCGATCTTCAGCGCGATGCCCAGACCGCGCTCGGCCAGGATCGCGATGTAAACGCCCTCGGCACCGGTCTTGACCACCGCCCGTCCGGCGCAGGCGCGGATCAGGCCGGTGGTGGCGCTGCCCTCGCCGCCGACCAGAACCGGATGCGCCGCCATCGCCTCGACCAGACGCCGCGCCGCACCGGCACGAACTCCGGTGAAACTGGTTCCGGCGGTTGCGAACCGTGCCATCGCGGTTGCCAGCCCCTTTAGCGAAACCGCGAAGTTCGGCGCCGAACAGCCGTCGATCGCATGGCCCGAGACTGTCTCGCCCGTGACCTCCTCGACTGTCATCCGCACCGTCTGTTGCAGGGGATGGTCCAATTCCAGATATTCCGCTCCACCGCGCAGGTGCTGGCTCATGGTCAGAAAACCGCAATGTTTGCCTGAACAGTTGTTGTGGAACTGGCCGGGAGCGGCCCCAGCCGAACACAGGGCATGCGCCGCTTCAGGGTCACCGGGCGTATGGGCGCCGCAACGCAGGTCATGTTCGGTCAGCCCGATCCCGGCCAACCAGCTTGCTGCCAGCCGGGTATGCACCGCCGCCGCTTTATGCGAAGCGCAGGCCAGCGCCAGATGCTCGCTGCTCAATCCAGCCGCGTCGGCCGCACCGCTCTCGACCAGCGGCAGCGCCTGGATCATCTTGAACGACGAGCGCGGCAGGATCACCCGGGCCGGATCGCCCCAGGCCTCGACCACCTCGCCCGACGGCGTACAGACCACCGCCGAGCCGCGATGTACGCATTCCAGAAATTCGCCTCGCCAAACTTCGACAAGGACCGGGTTGGCCCGTTCATTCATTGATTCACCCCAATCATTTGCCGGCCCCGACCCTTCGCACGTATTGTAGCCACGAAGAATTATTTTCACGATGCACTGGGGTGGCGTTCTCCCTGCCAAATACAGTATGCTGCGATCAGTTGCGGGACAAACACTGATGCAAAACAATTCCCGGCGGACGCCCAAGATTCGCAGGATACCCAAAATGAGGCGAGCATGAAGTATTTCTTGAAAGCGGGGACGATTGCGTTGCTGGTCGGGATCCTGACCGGGGTCGTCGGCCCAGATGTGGCAGGTGCTCAGGCCCAGCAGCGCATCGATGCGAAGATGGACTGGTCGATCTTTCAGGTCGAAACCGAGGGGCAGAAGGTGTGCTGGATCGTGTCCCAGCCGACCAAGATCACGGCCGTGCGCAACGGCAAGATGGTGTCGGTGAACCGGGGCGAGATCTTCCTGATGGTCTCGATCCGTCCTGGTGATGGCGTCAACAACGAGGTCTCCTATCTCAGCGGCTATCCGTTCAAGAAGGGTTCGGAGGTCAAGGCGGCGGTGGGCAACGAGAAATTCACCCTGTTCACCGAAGGCGAGAACGCATGGGCGCCTTCGGTCGACGACGACTCGGCGCTGATCGATGCGTTCCGGCGCGGCGTGAGAGCCAAGGTCGAGGGGGTCTCGACCCGCGGCACCAAGACCATCGACACCTTCTCGCTGTCGGGTTTCACGGCGGCGCTGAAAGCGGCGGCCAGTCTCTGCAAATCGTAGGGTCGCCTGGCGCTCTGGAGTCGGGGCGGCGCATGTGCTAGGGGCGACGGCCTTCCCTGAGATGGGAAGGCCGAGTATCCTTGTAAGCCACATGACCAGATCCGAAGGCCGATGACCCAGACCCCACCCCAGCGCCCACCCCAGCACCCGGCCACGCGCGCGATCCAGCCGGATTTTACTACCTTGCCCCGCAAGGTCGCGATTGCTTCGGGGCCGGGCGCGCGCGCGGATCTGGTCGGCCTGACCCGTGAGCGCCTGCGCGAGACCCTGATCGAGGCGGGTACGCCGGAACGCCAGGCAGGCATGCGCACCGGCCAGCTCTGGCAGTGGATCTACCAGCGCGGCGTCTCTGATTTCGACGCAATGACCAATCTCGCGAAGGACTACCGCGCCTTGCTGGCCGCCCGGTTCGAGATCGCCCGGCCCGAGATCGTCACCCGCCAGGTCTCGACCGACGGCACCCGCAAATACCTGCTGCGCATCGCCGGCGGCCACGAGGTCGAGACGGTTTATATCCCCGAAGAGCATCGCGGCACGCTGTGCATCTCGTCCCAGGTCGGCTGTACGCTGACTTGTTCGTTCTGCCACACCGGCACGCAAAAGCTGGTACGCAACCTGACCCCGGGCGAGATCGCCGGTCAGATCATGATCGCCCGCGACGATCTCGGCGAATGGCCCGAGCCGGGCCAGCGCCCGCCGGATCGGCGGCTTATCTCCAACATCGTGCTGATGGGCATGGGCGAGCCGTTGTATAATTTCGACGGCGTGCGCGACGCGATGAAGATCGCCATGGACAACGAGGGGCTGTCGCTGAGCCGCCGCCGGATCACGCTCTCCACCTCCGGCGTGGTGCCCGAGATCCCCCGCGCCGGGTACGAGATCGGCACGCTGCTGGCGATCAGCCTGCACGCGACCACCGACGATGTCAGGAATGAACTGGTCCCGATCAACCGCAAATGGCCGATCGCCGATTTGCTTGAGGCCTGCCGCCAGTACCCCCGCCTGTCGAACTCCGAGCGGATCACCTTCGAGTATGTGATGCTGAAGGGAGTGAACGACAGCAACGCCGACGCCAAGCGGTTGGTCAAGCTGATCTCCGGCATCCCGGCCAAGATCAACCTGATCCCGTTCAACCCCTGGCCCGGCGCCGGCCACGAGCGCAGCACCTGGGAGCGGATCGAAAGCTTCGCCGAGATCGTCAACCGGGCCGGCTACGCCTCGCCGGTCCGCACTCCGCGCGGCGCCGACATCATGGCCGCCTGCGGTCAGCTGAAAAGCGCCACCGAACGGGCCCGCAAGACCCGCGCCGAGATTGCTGCGGAGGCGGGGCTTGGCTGACCAAAAGGCCCGCAACCGGTGATCGATCGCGACAGCATCCGTGCGGCCCACGCCCGCATCGCCCCCCATATCCGCCGCACTCCGGTGATCGAACTGGATGGGGGCGGTTTGGGCTTGCCGCATCCCGTGACCGTGAAGCTGGAGCTCCTGCAACACACCGGCAGCTTCAAGGCGCGCGGGGCTTTCAACAACCTGCTCAGCCGCGCGGTGCCCGAGGCCGGGGTTGTCGCCGCCTCTGGCGGCAATCACGGGGCGGCGGTCGGCTTCGCGGCGGCTGGTCTGGGCATCCCGGCCCGGATCTATGTGCCCGGCATCGCTGGGGATGCAAAGATTTCTCTGGTCCGCGGCACCGGCGTCACGCTCGAGGTGATCGAGGGCCACTACGGGATGGCCGCGGCGTCCGCCAAGGCGTGGGGCGCGCGCAGCGGCGCGATGACGATCCACCCCTTCGACGCCCCTGAGACGCTTGCCGGGCAAGGCACTGTCGCCGTCGAGCTGGAACAACAGGCCCCCGATCTTGACATCCTTTTGGTCGCCGTCGGCGGCGGCGGGCTGATCGGCGGCATCGCTTCCTGGTATGACGGGCGCACCCGCATCATCGCGGTCGAGCCCGAAACTGCCGCCACCCTGACCACCGCCCTGCGCGATGGCCCCGAGGCCGAAATCCACCCCACCGGCGTCGCCGCCAATTCCCTCGGCGCCCCCCGGATCGGGTCGCTTGCCTATGAGATCGTCCAACGGTTGCAGATTGAGACGATGACGGTCACCGATGAGACGATCACCCGGGCTCAGTCGCTGCTCTGGTCGTCTGCCCGCATCCTCGCCGAACCCGGCGGCGCCACCGCCCTGGCAGCCCTGACCAGCGGGCGGTTCGTGGCTCCGGCCGGGGCGCGCGTCGGCGTGGTCGTTTGCGGTGGCAACATCGATCCGCTACCGGTTTAGGCGCACGAATGCCGCTGCAGAACCGCGTCACCCCTTTCGGCGAGATCACCGCCCAGCCGTGGCGCGGGGCGCTGATGGGCAATCGGGGCATCCTGCACGACACAGAAGGCAGGCTCGGCACCGCCCGCTGGCGGCACAACAACTGGGTCTGCTGCGTCACCGAATTTCGCGGCCGCCACCGAGCACCGATGCCGCCTGAAGGCGCTCCCACCCGCTACACCGCGCTGTTCTTCCGGGACGAAGTCTGCGCGCTCGCCGCCGGGCACCGCCCCTGCGCCGAGTGCCGCAACGCCGATTACCGGCGCTTTAAGTCCGCCTGGCTGGCGGCAGGCCTGCCAGGAGCAAAGGCCCATGACATCGATCGCACCCTCCACGCCGCCCGGGTGACCCGGAGCCGCCGGCAGGTGACGCACATCGCGGACCTCGCGGCCTTGCCGGACGGGGTCTTCCTGACCCTGCCGGGCGCCGAGAGCACGCCGCTGCTGAAATGGCACAACCGCCTGTGGCGCTGGTCGGGGCAGGGATATTCGGACGCTGGTGCAAGCGGCAGCCGCCTGGCCAATGTGCTGACCCCGGCCCCCACCGTCGCGGCGATCAGCGCGGGCTACATTCCCTGCGCCGAATTGTAGCTATGCGCACCTCTACAGGTTGTCCCTCACCAATCGATGACGTCCTGATCCTCGACGAACTCGGCGACCTGCCCTTCGCTCAGACCGGCGGCCAGTTGCTCTTTCATCCGATCAGCCGTCTCTATGAGCCGACATCCATCGTCGTCACCACGAACCTGGCGTTCGGCGAATGGCCCAGCGTCTTCGGTGATGCAATGATGACCACCGCGTTCCTCGACCGTCTGACCCATCACTGCGACATCCCCGAGACCGGCAACGAGAGCCGGCGCTTCAAGAACCGAGCCTGATCGCCCCGCAAACGCTGGCCCGAGACGGCTGCGCCACATGGAAAGCTACGCCGCCTCGGGCCAGCTCACGTCGCTCCAGACGGGTCCCTCTTGCGCACCGATCAGGGGGCCCGTTTCAATGCCGATTGACAGCGAAGTTGAGAAACGGGCTTAACGCAGTCCCGCAGCTTTCCGCAGGGCGTCATTAATCCGGCTCTGCCAACCTGGCCCCGCAGCCTTGAAGGTTTCCAAAACATCTGGGTCCAGGCGGATCGTGGTCGATACCTTTGTGACGGCAGCTTTCGGCCTGCCGCGCTGGACAGGGGCCGCTTCGATCACTTTTGCCCATTCATCTGTCGAGAAGTCTGGCAGATCGTCGTCAGGTTCATCACCCAAGTAACGGGCCATATCCTTTTTGTTCGCGCTCATCGGCTTTCCTCATGCTGATAATACGGTGTGTATCTCCGCGCAGGGTTCATGCGACAAACACAAGCCGGTCGCTCAGAAGGCCGAAGGTGACAAAACGAGGTTCGCCGTAGTCCTGCCGATTGTCCTCAAACGTCAGGTGCGGCCCGTCCCAAACCTCACTCGCTTGCGCCATGTCCAGCCCGCGTGTCTCCAGGGTCGTGTCGCGCTTGGCGGGGTCATATTCGATCTTCATTTAATGTTATTACATTATATAGGGTGTCGGGGCAATATATGTAGTAACATTAAATATTCGATTTAGGTAGAGGTGACATTGGCAGGATATGCCTGATGCATGCACATTATGTCAGTGGGGTCTGTACGCTTGATAAATGTAGAACGCTATATCTCAAATGTGTCCCGAAAGCAGAGAAAAACAAACGCGGTTTTAGCAGTCCTGGCAACGGATTGGCCGCCAACCAGGCGGGGCTTGTCGAGGGCGAGTAAATTCCAAAAACCTCGCCCGGACAAAGTCTTGGCCGCTCAGGCGGACCGGGTGTGAAGGGGAAGTCGGGAAACCCGCCTGCCCCGTCTCTTTTTCTTGGGTTTTGCCAACAGCGGGTCCGTCATTTTTTCATAGAACTGGAACAGGTGTTCGACGCGTTCACGCCCGGACTTGAACGCGCCACTTGCGAGTCGGACCGGCGACCGCCCTCGCTTACAGGTTCTCCGGCTGCGCCATTCCGGTTGCGTGGTAGCCGCCATCGACGAAGATCACGTCGCCCGTCGTCGAGGCGCCCAGATCCGACAGCAAGTAGACTGCCGCCCCGCCAACATGCTCCAGCGCCACATTACTGCGCAACGGCGCGTTCTCCTCGCATTCCTTGTAGACCTTGCGCGCACCGCCGACCGCGGAACCTGCCAGGGTCCGCATCGGGCCTGGGCTGATCGCGTTGACCCGCACCCCCTGTGGCCCCAGGTCGTTGGCCAGGTAGCGCACGCTGGCCTCCAGTGCTGCCTTGGCGACGCCCATGACGTTGTAATGCGGCATCACCCGTTGCGAGCCCAGATAGGTCATCGTTACCACCGAACCGCCATTGGGCATCATCTCGGCGGCCCGGCGGGTCACATCGACGAACGAGTAGCACGAGATATCCAGCGTGTTCAGGAAATTCCCGCGGCTGGTGTCGGCATAGCGCCCAGTCAGTTCGGCTTTGTCGGAATAGGCGATGGCGTGGACCAGGAAGTCCATCGTGCCCCAGGCGTCCTTCACCGCGCCGAACACCGTATCCAGACTGTCGGGGTTCTGGACATCGGCATCCATGATAAGCCCGGCACCGACACTTTGAGCCAGCGGGCGGACCCTGCGCTCGAAGGCATCGCCCTGATAGGTGAAGGCCAGCTCGGCACCCTGTGCGGCCAGTGCCGAGGCCACGCCCCAGGCGATTGAGTGGTTGTTGGCGACCCCCATGATCAGGCCGCGCTTGCCTTGCATCACTCCCGAAATTTCCCCCGCCATAACCCTCCCCTCACCCGTGATACCGGCTCAGCGCCAGCGTGCAGTTAGTGCCGCCGAAGCCGAAACTGTTCGAGATCGCGGTGTCCAGCCCGGCATTGTCCACCCGGCTGGTCACCACCGGTGCGCCCTCGAATTCCGGGTCCAGGCTCTCGACATTGGCACTGGCGGCGATGAAGTTGCCCTGAAGCATCAGCAAGCAATAGATTGCCTCCTGCACCCCGGTGGCGCCCTGGCTGTGGCCGGTCAGCGACTTGGTCGAGTTGAACCTGGGATGATCGTCGCCGAACACCTCGCGCATTGCTGCGACTTCCTTCTGGTCACCAACCGGGGTCGAGGTGCCGTGGGTGTTGATGTAACCCACCTTGCGCTCGCCGATGGTGGCGAGGGCCTGGCGCATGCACCGCACCGCACCCTCGCCCGAGGGGGCCACCATGTCGAACCCGTCCGAAGTCGCGCCGTAGCCGGTGACTTCGGCGTAGATAGTGGCACCGCGGGCCTTGGCCCGTTCCAGTTCCTCCAGCACCACCACACCGGCGCCGCCGGCGATGACGAAGCCGTCGCGGTCCTTGTCGAAAGCGCGTGACGCGCGCTCGGGCGTGTCGTTGAACTTCGACGACATCGCCCCCATGGCGTCGAACAGGCACGAGAGTGTCCAATCCAACTCCTCGCCGCCGCCGGCGAAGACGATGTCCTGCTTGCCCCACTGGATCTGCTCGACGCCATTGCCAATGCAGTGCGCCGAGGTCGAGCAGGCCGAGGTGATGGAATAATTTATCCCCTTGATCTTGAACGGGGTGGCGAGCGTCGCCGAGTTGGTCGAGGACATTGCCTTCGGCACCGCGAAGGGGCCGATGCGGCGGGTATTGCCGTTTGCGATCACGGTCTTGTGGGCCTCGAACAGAGCGTGGGTCGAAGGCCCGCCAGAGCCCATGATCAATCCGGTGCGTTCGTTCGAGACCTCCGCCTCGGTCAGCCCGGCATCGGCGATCGCCTGGGTCATGGCGATGTAGTTCCAGGCCGCGCCATCGCCCATGAAACGGCGCACACGTTTGTCGACCTGGCCCACGATATCAGCGGTCGGCTTGCCGTAGATTTGGCACCTGAAGCCATGCTCGGCGAAGTCTGGCGCGAAGATGATGCCCGAGCGGCCGTCGCGCAACGAGGCGGTGACCTCCTGCGCGTCGGACCCGATGGACGAGACAACCCCAATTCCAGTGATCACCACACGACGCATCTGCATGTCTCCAATTCGGCGTTATTCTGGCTGGCGTTATTCTCGGTTGGACCTGGCTAGCTGGACAGGACCACCCGCATGTCCCTGGTGACATAGATCACCTCGCCGTCCAGTTCCATGGTGCCATCGGCGATTCCCATCTTCAGCCTGCGGTCGATCACCCGCTTCATGTCGACGGTGTAGCGGACCAGCTTGGCCTCCGGCGTGACCAGGCCCGAGAACTTGACCTCGCCAACGCCCACCGCGCGACCGCGCCCCGGCATTCCCAGCCAGCCGAGGAAAAAGCCGGTCAGCTGCCACAGCGCGTCCAGCCCCAGACAGCCCGGCATCACCGGGTCGCCGATGAAATGACACTTGAAGAACCACAGGTCCGGGTTGAGGTCCATCTCGGCCACCACCTGGCCCTTGCCGTTCGGACCGCCATCGGCGGTGATCGAGGTCACCCGGTCGGCCATCAGCATCGGCGGCGCCGGAAGCTGGGCGTTGCCGGGCCCAAACAACTCGCCCCGGCCACAGGCCAGCAGCGCCTCGTAATCATAGCTGTTTGGCCGGTTTTCGGTCAGGTTGGCAGCCGGCTCGGTCATTGGGTGCATTTCCTCATCGCGCTTGCGGATTTTGATTCCCTAACATCCGAGGGCAGTGCCAGACAAGCGGCGCGATCCGTTGACGGCGCTTTGCACTGGCGAAAAGGTGCTAAAATGGTTTATCCATGGGTCGCACGGCGTTGCGGAGACGGGGTCAAGATGGTTGAACGTGCACAAGATCGCGCGCACTACTCCAGGGAAGTCCGGGCCAGCCGCTGGCTGGCGACCGGCGGCTTGCGCCCGACGCGCCAGCGCCTGGCGCTGGCGCACCTGCTGATCGGTGACGGTCAGAATCGCCACGTCACCGCCGAGAGCTTGTTCGACGCGGCGCATGATGCGGGCACCAGGGTCTCGCTGGCGACGGTCTACAACACCCTGCGCAGCTTCACCGAGGCCGGGCTGATGACCGAGATCACGGTCGACGGGACCCGCTCCTATTTCGACACGGATGTCTCCGACCACGCCCATTTCTACTGGGAGGACGAGGGCCGCCTCAGCGATGCACCACACGATTCGGTCCGCTTCGAGTTCCTGCCCGAACCGCCCAAAGGCACCGAGATCGCCAAGGTCGACGTGGTGATCAGGTTGCGAAAGGGCTGAGGGCGCGCGGACATCTCCAGAGCGGGACCGCCGGCATCGAGATGACGGCCGATGTGGACCGGAGTTCCGCCGAAGCTCCGGTGGCGGGCGTGCGTCCGCCTTGTGCCATAAACAGACTCAGTGCTCGCCGCAACAGACGCAGAGTCGACCCGCGAGAGCACCAAGGTCGAAAACGCGTGTCACCATTTGTCAATCACTCGGGCAGCCCTGCTAGGCGCACCCTCCCGCGTCGGATCACGCGTTATGTCGAGAATGGAGCACGTATCGATACAGAGCACTGGCACGACCAAGGATGAGACCGCGTTTGGGTCCATCGACGAGTTCAATGTCCATCATAGTATTTGAGCAGCGCCAAGGATCCCTCGTAGTCTCCTGCGAGCCTGTGCGCCGTGTCTTCGCTCCAGCCGTCTGCTTCACACAACCAGCGGGCCAACTGGTCTGCATACAACCGATCTCCGGAACGATGGACCGACACGATGAAATCAAACCAACGCCTTTCGTCTGACGGATGACTTGCGCCGGTGGATTTGTTGGCTGCGCCCGGGAACCTGCGCAGCTTCAGCGCGGCGTCGGCTGAAATCCAGTCCTCCAGTGTTTGTTCGGCTTCAGTTGCAGAGATTTCGAATCCAGGTTTTTCGACGATTGGGCCGGCGATGCGCTTGATGAAATCGTCCAAGACGGAGTTGTATTGGGCATATGTTAGGTTGCCAGGTTCAAGTGGGACGATGTTCGGCACATAATAGCCATCGTCCGTTTCCCACAGAGTCAGCCCCGCAGCCGGACAGGCTTCACCGGCGTTTGGAACAAGACGACTTCCTCTGAGGTCACAGTACTACGTGCGACCTCGGCGGACCTTTCGATATCCACACTCCATGGTTTCGCCGCTGCTTCAATCAGCGCCGCACGCAGGTCCGCCCGCTTTTCGGCGGGACCGCGGATGTTCATATCCCGAAAATCTTGAATTCGGCCAGTCATTCAGATGTCTCCGTGGTTTGGCGTTTCGGTCGTGCTAGCTCATCGTCCGCCGACACTACCAAGCCTTGGCTGACCTTTCGCGAGATTTCAATTGGTCGGCCATGCGATTTCAATTGGTCGGGTGTTGACTTTCAAACGGTCGGAGATGTACTTTCAATTGGTCAGGTTGAAAAGGGCCGTGCATGTATAATCGTTTCGCAAGAGTCAGGATACAAGAGGCGCTGGCCGACACGCGTGTTGTTCTGATTTCAGGGCCCAGACAGTCCGGAAAAACCACCCTGGCAACCGACATAGCCGCGGACGAGATACCCTTCTTCACCCTTGATGATGCGACCGTCCTCGCGGCGGCAAACGACGATCCGGTCGGTTTCCTGCGTGGCCTTGATCGGGCTGTCATAGACGAGATCCAGCGAGCCCCGGGTCTGTTACTGTCTATCAAGACCGAGGTCGATAGGGACAAGAGCCCTGGTCGGTTTTTGCTGACCGGCTCAGCCAACCTAATGACCGTCCCCAAGGTTGCCGATTCACTCGCCGGCAGGATGGAAGTGGTAAAGCTCTTGCCCCTCTCACAATCAGAGATACAGGGCACAAAATCGACATTCTTGGACAACGTTTTCGAAGGCGCCTCGCCAACAGTCGAGAACACGATACTCGGTGACGATCTCATAGAGATCGTTCTGGCGGGCGGTTACCCCGAGGCGCTTGCCCGCGAAAAATGGGGACGCAAGCAGGACTGGTACAATGGTTATGTTGATGCAATCGTTCAGCGCGATGTCCGAGACATCGCCCAGATTGAGCAGCTCGCCATCATGCCAAAGCTGCTCAACATGTTGGCGGAGCATTCCGGGCTACTCGTAAACTATTCGGGCATCGGTGGCGCAATCGATCTAAATCACGTCACCACGCAGAAATATGTGCGCGCCTTCGAGAGTCTCTTCATCGTTCACACCTTGCAGCCGTGGTTCACCAACAAGCTGAAGCGCCTCACGAAATCGCCCAAACTCCATTTCTTCGATGCCGGGCTACTTGCGGCATTGCGTGATATCTCACCGGAGGTGGTCCGTAAGGATAAGACATCCTTCGGCGCAGTCTTAGAGACATTCGTCTTCAGCGAACTGCAGAAAATCGTGACGTGGAGCGTGCAGAGATGCTCCTTCTCACACTTCCGGGACAAGGACAGGAACGAGGTCGATATCGTCATTGAAAACAGGCGCGGCCAGGTCGTCGGGCTCGAGGTGAAATCCTCGGCGACTGTGTCGTCAAACGATTTCTCCGGCATGCGAAAACTGGCGGAGGCCTGCGGGGATCGGTTCGTCCAGGGGATCGTCCTCTACGACCATGACCAGGTCGTCCCTTTCGCCGACAATATGTTTGCCGCGCCGCTTTCCAGCCTGTGGTCGTCGAAATGAACCTGGCTGGCCGAGGAACAGTGTATAGAAAGTGTATGGAGAACCCTCTCAATGATCATACCTGACAACGAGACCGCGACCGACATGATCTATTTCGAGGCGATTTCCGCGACGGTCGCCAGGGTGATCCGCGAAGCCGGAGGAGAGCCGTTGACTATCGGCGTTCATGGCGATTGGGGGGCAGGCAAGTCGAGCGTTCTCTTGATGCTTGAGGACGAATTTTCCGACGATGATCGCACCGCTGTCATACGTTTCAATGGCTGGCTCTTCCAGGGCCTCGAGGACGCCAAGACCGTTATCATCGAGACGATCATCGACCAACTCCAACGCGAGCGGTCGACGGCCACGAAGCTCAAGGATAAGTCGCTGAAGCTGTTGAAACGGGTCGACCTGATGAAGGTGGCGTCGAAAGCTGGTGGACTGGCCTTGACCGGTCTCACCGGAATCCCGTCCCCGGGCATGGTGAAGGGGCTCATGGACGTGGGCAAAGGGTTGCTGGCCGCAGGCAAGGACGTGGACGTTGCCGATGTATCAGGGTTCGTGAGGGGCGTAACTGATTGCATCGGTGAAGCAGAGGTTGAGACATTGCCCGCGCATATACATGCTTTCCGCGAGGAGTTCGTGGAACTTTTCGAGGTCGCCGACATCGACAGACTGGTCGTTGTTGTGGACGATTTGGACCGGTGCCTCCCTGAAACCTCCATCGAGACACTCGAGGCGATCCGCCTGTTCCTCTTCGTGCCCGGCTCGGCCTTCGTCATCGCGGCAGACGAGGGGATGATCGAATACGCCGTCCGCTCCCATTTCCCGGACCTGCCCCTATCGTCCGGTCCGTCGACCTATGCCCGCAACTATCTGGAGAAGTTGATCCAGGTCCCGTTCCGCCTTCCCCCGCTTGGGTATATTGAGACGAAGACTTACCTGACCCTGCTCATCGTCGGCAGGTCATTCGAAGCAGGTTCTGCGGAGTTTCGCAAGCTGCTCGAACTCGGGCGGGAGGTTCTCAGACGCCCTTGGGACGGCGCCGGATTGAACCGTGCATCGATTGAAGAGTCCCTCGGAAGCGTCTCCCTAGAACTCGAGAACGCGCTCCAACTCGCCGATCAGCTCGCCTACCCGCTGGCGGAAGGTGCTCAGGGTAACCCCCGACAGATCAAGCGGTTCCTCAACACGCTCAACCTGCGTCTGGCCATCGCCGAAGAGCGCAAGATCAAAGAAGACGTCAACCCCGCGGCCCTCGCAAAGCTGATGCTCGCAGAGCGCTTCCAGACGGAGTTCTTTGAGCGCATAGAGGCCGAGGCGGCCGTTAACGGATCCTCCAAGACCATCGAGGGTATTGAGGCTGCATTAAAGGCAGAGACTTCAGAAGCGGATGCGAGTAAGTCCAAGTCCAATACCAGAAAGCCCACCAAGTCCGATCCATCATCCGAGGGTGATCCCCTGGCGAGCGAATGGGTGAGACGATGGGCGGCTATGCAACCCTCGTTCACGGGGCAGGACCTTCGACCCTACCTGTTCGTCTCGCGGGACCGCAAGGCCCTGTTCACGAGCGGGTCGGCCCTGTCGCTGAAAGAGGATTGGATCGAGAAACTTTGCGGCAGCACCCTCGGGGCGCGGGCCGCAGCTGTCGAGGTTGCGAAACTTACGCCCGGCGAGATCGAACAGATATTCGACGTGGTTGCGGCCCGGGTTCGATCTTCGACGAAGCTGATGAAGAAGCCCGCCGGGGTCGACGGCCTAGTGTCCTGGATCAGAAATACGTGGTATCATTCAGGGGAGGTATATTTTGAGATGGAGGATCTTCCATGCCCCGCGCTGCGCCCCCGGTCACGTTGAGTCCAGAACAGAGTGAGGAGCTCCTGACGCTGACGTCACGGCGCACGACGGCTCAAGGTCTGGCGCTGCGGGCGCGCATTGTTCTGGCCTGCGCCGAGGGCAGGCAGAACAAGCAGGTGGCCCGGGATTTGGGCGTTGACCCGGCGACGGTGGGCAAGTGGCGTCGGCGCTTCATCGAGAAGGGGAGCGACGGTCTGTATGATGAGCCGCGCCCCGGCACGCCCCGGACGATCACCGATGCGCAGGTCGAGGCGGTGATCGTGCGGACGCTTGAAAGCATGCCGCGTAACGCGACCCATTGGAGTTCCAGGATGATGGCCGGGGAGAGCCGCATCTCGACGTCCAGCGTGCAACGGATCTGGCGTGCCTTTGGCCTGCAACCCCATCGCACGGAGACCTTCAAGCTCTCAACCGATCCCCGGTTTATCGACAAGGTTCGCGATGTGGTTGGGCTTTACCTGAACCCGCCGGAGCGGGCCTTGGTGCTCTGCGTCGATGAAAAGAGCCAAATTCAGGCGCTTGACCGTTCACAACCGGTCCTGCCCATGCGGCCGGGTCAGATCGAACGCCGCAGCCATGATTACAAACGCCACGGCACCACCTCCCTGTTCGCCGCCCTCAACACGGCAACCGGCGAGGTCATCGGCAAATGCTACAAGCGCCACCGGGCCCCGGAGTTCAAGACGTTCCTTATGGAGATCGAACGCCGGGTTCCCGACGATCTGGAGATCCACCTCGTCATGGACAACTACGCCACCCACAAAACGCCGGCGATCCGTGCCTGGTTGGCCAGACGGCCCCTCTGGCATGTGCATTTCACACCCACCTCCGCATCCTGGTTGAACATGGTCGAGCGCTTCTTTGCCGAAATCACCGACCGCCAGATCAAGCGTGGCGTTCACCGCAGCGAGCGCGAACTCACAAAAGCCATCCTGGATTACATCGAAACTCGCAATGAAGATCCAAAACCCTTCAAATGGGTCCGAACCGCAGACGATATCCTTGATGCGGTCAAACGCTTCTGTCTAAAAACCACATCCGAAAATAATGCGGCGAACTTCTGACTCAGGACACTAGTGGAACTCTGCAAGATCTCGAAGTCCCTCCAAACCCCGACCGTGCGTCTGCTGGCCGAACTCCCGGCCAGCAAACTCGGACCGTGGGCCGCCGCCGGTTGGGACGCGATCCTGACTGATGGGGGTGGCAAGGCGGAGTTCAAGAAGCTCAAACAGGACTGGGCCAACTTGGCTGACAACAATCCGTTGCAACTCGCAGCGGCAGGGGGCCTGAAGTCCAAATCCAAGGGGGCCGGCTGATGGGTACCTCGAGCGCCTATTCCGGACCGGCGTCCGGCCTCGTGCCCGACTGGGTCGATGGAGTCGATTCCGGTATGGATTCCGGCGGTGGCGATATAGGACCGCCAGAGGATAACAGCAACGGCCCAGCCGACGCAGATCAGGACCAGAACGGCACTCCCGCCGTTGCTCCTCCAACCGCTCCAGCGGGCGATCTCAAATACCCACGTGGCCAGTTTACCCGCTTCACAAATGGTGGTGGGGGGAAAGCGCTTGGACGGGCATTGAAGGGCTACGTCCGTAGCGCCGGTGGTGGTGCCGGCGCCGCTAAGCGCATGCCGAGTTCGACGCGCGTCGCCTCAGGCGTCGCGGGTCTGGCAAGCGCATTTGCGAACGATGGACCGGTCGCAGCGCTCGCACTCTTCAACCTTCAGGACCTTGCGGGCAGGCCCGCAGCTGAGGTCTTGGAAGCGGTCGCCGACGTCATTTGCCCTGACGGCGGTACGATCGATGAAGCGATTGCGCGAGACGCGATGCTTGAGGCAATCGCCGACCTTGCCGCCGACGATCCGAGAGCCTTCGACGAATTATCTCCGGACCAGCTCAACGATTTCCTCTGCGACGTCATCGCGCGGAGTATCGTCACGAAGGTCCTGAACGAGATCGGTACGAACGCACTGCACGGGTCGGCCTCCGACGCAGATTTCCGCGATGCCGAACAGATCACTCGGGATTACACACATGGTCGGGTCAGGGACGCGATGGGGAGCCGGTTCGTGACAGGTTCCCAACCGACCCAGACGGATATCGATGGTAGCATTTCAGAGGTTTTCGCGGATGCGTTCGATATGCTCGGGGCCGTATTAGAGACCGTGCAATGAGAAGAAGAATCTTCATACGGCTGGGCAAGACCGACGTCACACCAACGGCTGGCGCGGTCGATATCACCATCGACATGATCGACAACTTTGGTACCCTCGACAGGGGAATGAACCAACTCCTCGAGAGACTGTTCAAGTTAAATGTCCGACCTAGCGAGGCCGCCGTCGACCTCCTGATCGTGGCCACATCCGTCTATGCCGCCGATACGGGCGTGTCGCGACAACGATACGCCGACGATAGATGGACGCGCATGATCGATCTCAGCATCCCTGTAAGCGATCCCGGCCTATGGAAAGGTGTGACATCGGATATCTCCGGAATGCTCAGATTCCTGACCGGGGACCACTGGACGTTCACCTTCAGGTCTCGACCCGACGAGCACCGGGAGATCGCGAAGCTTCCCGAAAAACTTGATCTCACCGATTTCACGCAGGTCAGCCTGTTCTCCGGCGGGCTCGACAGCCTGATCGGCGCGATCGATCTGCTCTCTGCCGGAGAGCGTCCCCTGCTGATGAGTCACTACTGGGACGGTGATGCGTCAAGCGCCCAGAAGAGGCTCCTCGGAACACTAAAGGCCCGGAACGGGAACGCGCTCGAGTCTATCCGCGCCTACATCGGTTTTAAAAAGACTGATTTTGCCGAGGCGGGAAGCGACAACAATCAGCGGGCACGCTCTTTCCTCTTCTACAGCCTTGCGATCATCGCCGCCGACGCGCTTGGCTCTACCAATAAAGTCTTCATCCCGGAGAACGGGTTGATCGCCCTCAACGTCCCCATGGAGGCTCTCAGGCTGGGGTCTCTCAGTACCAGAACGGCCCATCCGTATTTCATCCGTTCGATGTCCAATCTCGCTCATGCGTTGGGTGTCAATGCGACGCTCGAGAATCCGTACCGGTTCAAGACGAAGGGCGAGATGGTGGCCGAATGCCTCGACCAGACCCTCTTGGCGGAACTCGCGCCACAGTCGATGTCCTGCTCCTCCCCAAGCAAGGTCCGATTCAAGCGTGCGACGCCACAACATTGCGGCTATTGTGTACCCTGTCTCATCAGGCGCGCCTCCCTCAAGACCGGTTTGGGCGGGCCAGACACCACCGAATATTTCTTGGAAAATCTGGACGGAAAAACCTTCGACTCGAAGACCGCCGACGGAAAAAACATCCGTTCATTCCTGTTCGCCGCGGAGAATCTGAGGCGCACGCCGAAGAGGGCCAGATACCTCGTCCAGAAGCCTGGACCGCTCGACCGGAACGAGCTGGACGCCTATGTGGATGTCTATCGCAGGGGAATGGCCGAGGTCTCCGACCTCCTCACTGGAGTGAGCTCGAAACATGGGTCCTGACGCAGGCGCAAACCCTGTTGACTTCCATTGCCACCTTGATCTCTGTGGCGATATGCAGCAGGCATTCTCCGCGTGTGACCAGATGCGTTGCATCACCCTTGCGGTGACGACGACGCCCAATGCGTTCGAGCGAAATCGATCCATGGCCAGTAACACCAGTCATGTTCATGCGGCCTTGGGACTGCATCCCCAACTCGTCGCCCAGCGGGCATCAGAAATAACGATGTTCGAGGAGTTGGCCAGCACGACCCGTTTCATCGGTGAGTTAGGTCTCGACGCGGGGCGCCGTTTTTATTCCTCCTTCGAGCGCCAAAAGGATGTATTGGAGCGCGCTCTGACCGTGTGCGCCAAGCTTGGAGATAAGGTCATCAGCCTACACAGCGTCAGGACGGCAAAGCACGTCCTAGACGGGATCGAACGAACCGGTGTGCATCGGACTTGTCGACCGGTGCTTCACTGGTTCAACGCTTCCGACACAGAGATTAGGAGGGCGCTCGATCTCGGCTGTTTGTTCTCGGTGAATGAACAGATGCTGCTCTCACCCAGAGGAAAAGCCCTACTTGACAGCGTTCCGATCACACGTTTGCTGACTGAGACGGATGCCCCCTTCCAGTCGCTGGACAACGTAGCAAGGTCGCCTGGTGAAGTCGCCGGCGCGGTCAGTCAGATCGCTGGCGCCTACGGCAAAGGTCTTGGTTCGGTTCAACGACAGATCATGCAGACGGCAAAGGCTCTGGTAGATCCATAGCGCTCAAACATACCCGGTCAATCAGCCACCTGACCAATAGCCTATTTTCCATTTTTGACGGTGGACGATATTTCCCAGTTATCGTTACCGAAGGTCACATCTACTGGCTCTAACCAAAGGTCATTGATTGTGACTCTTTCGGGGATTCCCGTATTTAGTGTTCTCCCTGATTCTGGATCAAAAAAGTTGAAATTCCCCGTTGTCTTTGAATCTAAAGGGATTTATGATGGTTTTTGCGATTAACTCCATCACCAACGGGGTGAAAATAACATGGCACAGGGCGTTCTTCCTTTCGAGTACGAAAGCGAACCGGGCAGCAGCGATCTGACGGGTTTTGCCGGGATTGGTGTTTACCTTGATTTGATTGAGGCATCGGGACTGGCGGCTGCGGTGCGGCGCGAGGTGCGGGTGGCGGGGCGGCAGGGCTGGCTGGATGTGCAGATGATCATCACGGTGATCGCACTCAATCTGTGCGGGGGTGATCGGGTCGAGGATCTGGAACGCCTGGAGGCGGACGCCGGCTTTGCCGCGACCATGGATGCGGTTGAGCGGCGGCTGTTGGTGCGCCGGGAACGGCGGCAACTGAAGAGCCGGTTTCGGCGCGGTCGCGGGCGCAGCGTGCCTTCGCCGTCGGCTCTGTCGGGCTGGTTGGAACGCTTCCACGACGCAGGCCAGGAAGATCTGCGGGAGGCCGGGCGTGCCTTCATCCCGCGCCCGTCGGCGGGTCTGCTTGGTCTGCGGCGTGTCAATCAGGCGCTGGTGTCATTTCTGCAGCACCATCGCAGGCAGGGCTCGGCGACGCTGGACATGGACGCGACGCTGGTGCAGAGCCACAAGCGCCAGGCGGAATACTGCTACAAGAAGTTCAAGGCCTATCAGCCGTTGAACACCTGGTGGGCGGAACAGCAGGTGATCGTGCATTCCGAGTTCCGCGACGGCAATGTGCCGGCTGGCTATCGGCAGTTGCAGGTGTTGCAGGCCTCGCTGGCGGCGCTGCCTGGGGGCGTGGACAAGGTCTATCTGCGCTCGGACACGGCGGGTTATCAGAAGGATCTACTGCTCTATTGTGGCGAGGGCCGGGACAAGGTTTTCGGGGTGATCGAGTTCGCCGTCGGCGCCAACGTGACGGCGGAATTCCGGCGTGCTGCCCTGGCCGTGCCGGAGGCCGAGTGGCGGCCGCTGGATCGTGTTTTTGACGGGCAACGTCAGGAGACCGGCCAGGAGTGGGCGGAGGTCTGCCATGTACCGAGTTGGGTGGGCGAGAGCAAGACGCGGGCGGATTACCGCTTCCTGGCGATCCGGGAGCCGCTGGAACAGTTGGAGCTTGGCGATGGGGATCAGTTGCCGTTCCCGACCGCGGAGTTTGCCTCGAAGGGGCGCAGCAAGCTGTTCGCCCTGGTCACCAACCGTGATCTGCCGGGCGATGAGGTGATCTGGTGGTCCCGGGAGCGCTGTGGCAAGAGCGAGGAAGTCCACGCGGTGATGAAGCACGACCTGGCTGGCGGCACCCTGCCCTCGGGTCTGTTCGGAGCCAATGCGGCCTGGTGGGCGATCATGGTGCTGGCGCATAATTTGAACGCGGTGATGAAGCAACTGGTTCTGGGACCGGCCTGGGTGGCACGGCGGATGAAGGCCTTGCGCCTGGCTCTGATCGCCCTGCCTGGCCGGGTGATCCGTCATGCGCGGCGGCTGATCATCCGTTTGGGGAGCGAAGCGGGGCTCGATCTGGTGCTGAGCGCCAGGCGGAAGATCCTGGCCCTGGCGCGCGGCCCGACCTGACGGCTCCAGCCTGCCACGATATCCTTGCTGAAGTGCGATGCCGGCTCCCGGCCAGGGCTTCGCTTGGCCAACGGACAGGCGCGGGACCCGCAAAACGCGTGGCCACCTTGAGAATATCTCCTCGAGCGCGAAATCCGCGGGAGTGGTGCCCGGGCGCGGGGCAAAAACCCCACAACGGCACCCATCGCCGCCCCTGCCGAGGCGCGTCAGGGATTTAGTTCGGGAATCCTGGTTCTGTGGTTCTCTGGACACCCGATTCGGTGTCTTGGAGGTTTCCCGCGATGACTGTTCCCCTACGAGAAGATTATGATGATGCTCAAGCTCGCTGCCATGCCTCGCGCTGTGATGACAGCAATCAAGCGCGGCGACTGCTTTCAATCGCCGCCGTATATGATGGGGATTATGTAGGAAAGTGCCGGAGGCCGCTTGGTGGCCCGGCTTCGGACGGGCGATGTGGCGGGTGCTGACGGGCTGCGCGAGCGCGTCCACGGCTTCCTCGAAACGGGCGTCTACTCGCATGTCCTCTTCCAGCGCCACCTTGCTCGGCTGGTAGGACGGATGCACGATTTCAACAACGCGCTGCTCCGGTTTGGCGGCCAGGGATGCCTTGCCGAGATTGCAGGGTGGCGAAGTGACGATCAGCTTGAACGCGCCATCGTCCAGTCCTCCCATGAAGGCCGGATTATCGGCGCATTCGATGACGACGCGGGTCACGACCGCGCCCCAGACGGCAGGCCGTTGTTTGCAATCAGTTCACGGTAGCGCGGGCGCTTGCCAACCGCGCCAGCGGCGAAGGTCGCCATGATGTCGATGGTGTCCCGGTCGCGGGCATTGTGGCGGCCCGCGAACTCTTGCACATACAGGTCAAGATGCTTCGGCGAGAACTTGTGGAATGTTCCCTTGTGCGCCCGCTTGAGCACCGCCCAGAAGGACTCGATGCCCTGCGTATGGGCCATGCCGCGCACATACTCGCCAACCGAGTGATTGACGGCTTCGTGCTCGAACTCCGCGCCGAGTCCGGCATAGCCACCATGCTCATCCGTGTAGATCACGGCGTCCTCCCCGGCATGGTCACGGACGAAGCCTTGCAGAGTCCGGGCGTCAGTGGAAGGAACAACTTGCGACGCGACGCGATTTGTCGCGCGACCCTTCACACCCGCAACTGCCGTCTTCCCTACAGCGCCCCGGCCCGTCAGCTCTTTCCGCTTCGCCTTGGGCATGTTGGCCCGGCGCCCGCCCATGTAGGTTTCGTCGGCTTCGAGCGGCCCCGCGAACGCGCCCTGCCGTTCGGTCAAGGCAACCCGAAGCCGGTGCGCGAGGAACCATGCGCTGCGCTGGTTGATGTTCAAATCCCGATGGAGCTTCATGCTGGAGACCCCTTTCAGGCTCGTCGAGAGCAAGTAGGTGGCGATCATCCAGACCTGGAAGCCCAGCTTCGAGCCTTCCATCACCGTGCCCGTCTTCGCGGAAAACCGCTTCGCGCACTCCTTCTCCCGGCAACGGTAGGGCATGGTCTTGTGCTTGGCGCCAGTCTGCACATTCAGAGAGCCGCAGTGCGGGCAGTGGATACCCTCGGGCCAGCGGCGGGCGATGAACCACGCCTCGGCCGCCTCATCGGTCGGCCAACGCTTGAACAGTTCTACGAGGCTGATGCCCTGGCGGTCGCTCTTGCCCGCCGATTTGTGCTGCACCATATCCATATCCTCCTGAAATACAAACATAATACATGAGAGTGCCGACTAATGCCAACCCCCATTTCGGCACTCTCCTACATAATCCCCTATATGATGGCATGACCCGGGCGGAGGCGGCCCGGGTCGGCGGCATGGACCGCCAGACCTTGCGGGACCGGGTGCATCGCTTCAACCGCCACGGGCCCGATGGTCTGATGGACGGCAAGGCGCCGGGCGCATCACCGAAGCTAACGGCATCGCGGTTGGAGGAGCTTGCCGCCGTGGTCGAGACCGGCCCAATCCTTTGTCCGATGGCATCGTGCGCTGGCGGCGCGTGGATCTGAAACGCTGGATCGAGGCCCACTTCGGCGTTGTCTATCATGAGCGTTCGGTGTCACGCTTGCTGGAGCAAATGGGCTTCTCCCATATTTCGGCACGGCCCCGCCATCCGGGGCAGGGCGAGGCCGTGATGGAAGACTTCAAAAAAGACTTCCCCCGCACGCTGGCGGCGTCCATAGGGCATCTGCCTCCCGACACCAGCATCGAACTTTGGTGGCAGGACGAGATGAGACCGGGCCAGAAGAATGGTCTGGTACGCCAGTGGGCGCGGCGTGGAACCAGGCCCCGCCAACCCAAGGATCAACGGTATCAGAACACATATCTTTTTGGCGCCATCTGTCCGGCCAGGGGACGCGGCGCGGCATTGGTCATGCCATACGCCAATACCCATGCCATGCAGGCCCACCTGAATGAGATATCCCTGGCCGTGGCGCCGCGCGCCCATGCTGTCCTCTTGGTGGACCGCGCTGGCTGGCACACCACGGGAGAACTCCACATGCCGGGAAACATTACCTCCGTCTTTTTGCCTTGCCGCGCTCCAGAACTCAATCCGGTCGAAAACATCTGGCAGTTCCTACGCCAGACCTGTCTCTCGAACCGTGCTTTTGAAAACCATGACGAGATCGTTGAAGCAGCCTGCCAAGCCTGGAACCGTCTTGTCGACCAGCCATGGCAAATCATCTCAATCGGACTCCGGGATTGGGCCCATAACGGTCATCATCAATGACCTTTGGTTCTCTACATTCGGCTGCTGCGTCAAGTTAAAACGGCCTTATGGATCGCGGCATGCGGGTCATGGTTCTCTTCGGCGTCGGCTCTTGGGCTGCGCCAGCATCCCGGTCTTTCCGCTATCGAACCTGGGGAGGTATTGAACGCAAGCCAATTTACCCAAATCCACTTGCAACCAACTGTACCGCACTCATCCCACCGGTTCGACCCCTTCAGGCCAAAGGTGTTCTCCTCTCGGATCATCTGCCAGGCTTTCTCGTCGTAATGGGTTCCGTCTTTCCAAAGCCGCAACAGCAGGCAGGCCAGTTTCCGCGCCACCGCCACCCGTGCCTTCTTGGCGCCGACCCGTTTGGCAAGCTTGAGCCCCCAACTCTTCAGTGGAGACCGCCCGCCCCAAGTGGTCAGCAGACAGTTGGCCGCCTCGTAAAGATAATGCCGCGCCATGCGATCCCCCTGTTTGGAGATCGACCCGGATATATCCCGCGCGCCGGATTGATAGCGGCGCGGCGTCAGGCCCAGACAGGTGCCCACATCGCGGCTGCGGCGGAACCGGTCAGGGTCCTCAATGGCGGCGGCAAAGGAAAGGCCAGTGCCGTAATCGGGCCAACGCAGGGCACGGACGTCAGGTGCCAACAGGCCTTCGAGGTTTGCACGCGTTTTCGCACTTCCTTGTCCAAGGCTGCGATCTGACCCTCGATCGCCGCCAAGGCCTCCAGCAAGGCGTTCACGCAGAGATAAAGCACATCGTCATGACGGCAGGCCGCCCGTACCGCTTCATCAAACTTCCCCGTGCCTTGCCGCGCACGCAGCCGGATCCCGAAGGGCCGCAACATGCCCCGGATCTGACCAAAAAACGTCCGCTTGTTGCGCACCAGTTGATCCCGCGCCGTCAGCAGGGCCTTCGAGCGGTGGCTCTCCTCGGATTTGACAAACACGGCGGTGAACCAGCCCGTGCGTAGCATCTCCGCCAAGGTGCGGGCATCGGTCCGGTCCGTCTTCACCGGGCGCGCCTTCAGCGCATCGGAGGCCCGACGTGCATCCATCACCACCACGGGAAGTCCCGCCGCCAGCAACTGCCGGGCCAACCAAGGCGTCAACGATCCCGTCTCCAGGCCGACCAACGTCAACTCACCCGCCCAACGCCGCAACGCAGACGCCAAGATCTCAGGATGGGTGTCCGTCTCACCACGCCAGGCCAAACCGCCATCACCGTCAAGCATACAAACCGAAGTCCGCTTGTGGCCAACATCCAATCCAACATAATATGCCATCGCTGCTCTCCTTTTCCGGGTTTTCCCCCAGAAAACTTCAACGCTCTCGGGGGAAGCAGCAACCTCATGCGTCATGTATGGGATGTATAAGAGATATTTGCCAAACGTCTTCCATTTCAATGACCCGCAATTACCGAACGCCTACATTTCCTTATTCTTCTTTATCGCCGCCGGGATTTGGTTTCATCAAACGCCCTTTGGCTGTTTGCTTTAGGACCTGCTGGTCCTCGCGCCCCGTCGATCCAGACACAAATGCTCGATCAAGCGATCTTGTTTTTAGGGACTGAGACGACTCCTGCGCATAGCTTCCATGATAACTCAAAAATGATACCAACGGCCCTCTCAAGTGACTCTTGGGGGTTCCCAAATCAGCGGAAGTCTGACTCTCTGTGATCGACGCAGAGGAGGGAGTGGCAATGGCAGGTGTCGAGATTACACGCGCGGATATGACGGCGGCGGGGTTGCGAGCGGCGGCGGGCGGCGCGACGGATGGGCGCGCGGCGCGACGGATGCTGGCGCTTGCGCTTGCGCTGGTGCTGGAGGGGGCGGACCGGGCGACCGCTGCGGCGATCTGCGGGATGGACCGGCAGACGTTGCGCGACTGGGTGCACCGCTACAACGCCGAGGGGCTGTCCGGCCTCTCCAACCGCCGTTCGCCCGGCAAGCCGCCACGGCTTTCGGCGGCGCAGAAGGCCGCGCTCGCCGCGCAGGTGGAGAAGGGTCCCGACCCGGAGGTCGACGGGGTGGTGCGCTGGCGGTGCATTGACCTGAAGCGGTGGACCGAGGCGCAGTTCGGGGTCGTCATGCACGAGCGCACGGTCGGCAAGCAGCTGGCGGCGCTCGGCTATCGGCGGCTGTCGGTGCGTCCGCAACACCCGAAGGCCGACCCCGCGGAGCAGGAGGCGTTTAAAAAAACTTCTCCCGGACGGTAGCGGCGACCCTCCCCGAGGCGGCGCGCGGCAAACCGCTCGAGATCTGGTTCCAGGATGAAGCCAGGGTGGGTCAGCAGGGCACGCTGACAAGGGTCTGGGCGAAGCGCGGCACCCGCCCCCGCGCCGTCCGCGACACGCGCTACAAATCGGCCTGCATTTCCGGCGCAGTCTGCCCTGACCGCGCCACCGCCGCCGGTCTGGTCCTGCCCTTCGCCGACACCGAGGCGATGAATGCCCACCTCGCCGAGATCGCCCGCGCCGTAGCCCCTGGCGCCCACGCGGCACTCGTCGCCGACGGTGCCGGTTGGCATGCCGGCAAAGACCTCATGGTGCCCGACAACATCACGCTGATCATTCTCCCGCCATACGCGCCCGAACTCAATCCGGTCGAAAACGTCTGGCAATACCTGCGCGCCAACAAGCTCGCCATAACCGTCTTCGATGGCGACGCCGACATCGTCGACAAATGCTGCACCGCATGGAACTTCTTCGCAAACGATACAGCCGCCATCGCCACCATCACCACACGACAATGGGAACAGGTCAATCTCTAGGGCCGTTGGTATGATACCTTGAGCGCTTGCTCATAGTCACCGAGCATGAAACAGGCGTGCCCCATAGCGTCATAGAGCCAGCTTCCCCGAGGGTCACGCGGGCTGCAGCGTGCCGCCCGTTGGCAAGCGGCCAACCCCTCCTCCAGATCGCCGCCAAAATTGCCGCAAGTCTCCTCTCCACCGGCATCTCCAGTAAGAACGCTGCCCGGATGCCATGATGCTATTGTACGGCATTGGCAATGCACAGACGCATGCCGTCACATTCGATTGGTGTCGCAAGCTGGCATCGGAGCGTTCCGTCCGGATATACCCCCTATCCGCAGCATCTAAACCGCCAGGCCTCGATGGGCGGTCGTGACCTGGCCGTCCAGGTAGGCCGCCAGATGGTCGCTGAGATCGCGCGCGTCGTCGCCGGCGCCGTCTATGAGAGCGGATTTGCGGCGGCGGAGGAACTGTAGGCCCATCAGGTACATGCCGAGTGCCTCGACGATCCCGCCGTCGTGGCGGATCTGACCCTTCCGATCGAAGACGGGCACATGGAGCCACGAATAGTCGGGGTGGAAGCCGGTCGCCCAGATGATTGTCTTGATCTCGCCGTTGGCGAGATCGATGCCAAGGGGAGGCGACTCATCGACCTCGGTGGGGGCTAGGCGGTGCGGCGCATCGACCTCGCCGTCGAGGCCATTTTCACTCGCCCATTCGTCGATGGTGTCAAGCAATCTGCCCATCTTGAGGTCGGACAGCGCGCACTGGTTGCGCAAGGAGCCCGAAAACTGGGCCTTACCATCGTTGATGCCGGCGAGGCGGCCGACGAGCTTCACGCCGATGCTGGTGAGCGCGTTGAGGTCGAGCGTCATCCGCGTAGGCGAGCCGGCGAGTTGCAGTGACGGCACCCGGCGCGCCCTGACGATGTTGTCGACCTCGTCGTAGCGCTCGTCGAGGACTCCGGCGGCGTCCATCCACCACTCGATGTCCTTGCCCCGGTACATGCGCGGCACCCGGATGTGCTCGCCCACCGCCAGGGTCACTGGACGGCCCGAGCGGTGGATTTCGTAGGCAATCTGGGTGCCGGTCGCCGATGCGCCGACGACGAGGACGCCGCCCTCCTCGATCTGGCCCGGGTTGCGGTACTGGATGGGGGTGAATGCGGCGACCGCCGCCGGCGTCGCCGCGGCAATCGCGGGGATGCGTGCGATGTTGCACGTCCCGGACGCGAGCACGACCGCCCGGCAATGCCAGTCACCCCTATCGGTCATCACCAGGTATCCCGTATCGGCACTCCGCACCGACGTCACCGTCGTATGGATCTGCACCGGGGCCGAGATCACACGCGCGTAGCGGTCGATAAAGTCGATGACCTCGGGCATCGTCCGGTAGGCGTCGGGATGCTTGCCCTCATAGCCGAAGCCGGGCAACCGGCTCTGCCAGTTCGGCGTCAGCAGCCGGAGCGAGTCCCAACGCTCGGTTCGCCACGAGTTGGCGACCTCGCCGCGCTCGAGGACCACATGGTCGATCGAGCGATCGGCGAGGCACCGGCTCATGGCCAAACCGGCGTGTCCGGCACCGATGACGATTGTGGTGGTCTTGCGAACGGGACTGGTTCCTTGACAGCGCGGTGCGGTGGCTCAGTTCACCTTGACGGTGATATTGGTCGGGTTCGCGAGAATGTCGTAGACAGCCGAGAGTTTCTGCGACTGAGCGACCAGTGCCTCGATGTCATCCGGGCTCGCATCGGCGTCGATCTTGTAGGTGACCTTGATGCCGTCGAAACCGTTGCGGACGTCTTTGTCGATGCCGAGGATGCCCTGAATGTCCATTCCACCCTCGAGCGTCGACGTGACCGAGCGCAGCTGAATCTCCCGGTTCTGAGCAACCGCGGCAATTCCGGCCGTCAGGCAACTGGCGAGGCCCACGAGGACCAGCTCGACAGGCGTGGCGCCCTTGTCCTCGGACGCGAAGATCTCGGGGTGGTCGGCATCGAAATTGAACGTGGTCTTGTGTTGCTGCTCCTCGCCCAGGCCGAAGAAGCCCTCGACGCTCGAGCGGCTGTGGGTGCCGTTCACCCATTCGCAGGACGCTCGCCACATGAATTGCGCGGCCTCGGGTGCCGCGGTCAGCGCCTCGCGGGCGTCAAGCAGTGCCTGGACGTTGACGCCGTTGGCAACCTTGGTGCCGGATTCTGCCATTCGTTTTCTCCCTATAATTCGCTCAGAAACGGAATTCTCCGATTCCACCATCTGCAGTATTGCCATCGGGCTTCCGGCGACGATGCCTCGGACTAAATCTTCGACCGGTGCTCGGTACTTCGATTGATGGTCGTCCCGATCTATTAGGCGCATCATCAGCGTAGAATATGACATTCTGGAGTCAAGTGAGATCAGAAGCCAGGATTCCCGAACTAAATCCCTGACGCGCCTCGGCAGGGGCGGCGATGGGTGCCGTTGTGGGGTTTTCGCCCCGCGCCCGGGCACCACTCCCGCGGATTTCGCGCTCGAGGAGATATTCTCAAGGTGGCCACGCGTTTTGCGGGTCCCGCGCCTGTCCGTTGGCCAAGCGAAGCCCTGGCCGGGAGCCGGCATCGCACTTCAGCAAGGATATCGTGGCAGGCTGGAGCCGTCAGGTCGGGCCGCGCGCCAGGGCCAGGATCTTCCGCCTGGCGCTCAGCACCAGATCGAGCCCCGCTTCGCTCCCCAAACGGATGATCAGCCGCCGCGCATGACGGATCACCCGGCCAGGCAGGGCGATCAGAGCCAGGCGCAAGGCCTTCATCCGCCGTGCCACCCAGGCCGGTCCCAGAACCAGTTGCTTCATCACCGCGTTCAAATTATGCGCCAGCACCATGATCGCCCACCAGGCCGCATTGGCTCCGAACAGACCCGAGGGCAGGGTGCCGCCAGCCAGGTCGTGCTTCATCACCGCGTGGACTTCCTCGCTCTTGCCACAGCGCTCCCGGGACCACCAGATCACCTCATCGCCCGGCAGATCACGGTTGGTGACCAGGGCGAACAGCTTGCTGCGCCCCTTCGAGGCAAACTCCGCGGTCGGGAACGGCAACTGATCCCCATCGCCAAGCTCCAACTGTTCCAGCGGCTCCCGGATCGCCAGGAAGCGGTAATCCGCCCGCGTCTTGCTCTCGCCCACCCAACTCGGTACATGGCAGACCTCCGCCCACTCCTGGCCGGTCTCGTGGCGTTGCCCGTCAAAAACACGATCCAGCGGCCGCCACTCGGCCTCCGGCACGGCCAGGGCAGCACGCCGGAATTCCGCCGTCACGTTGGCGCCGACGGCGAACTCGATCACCCCGAAAACCTTGTCCCGGCCCTCGCCACAATAGAGCAGTAGATCCTTCTGATAACCCGCCGTGTCCGAGCGCAGATAGACCTTGTCCACGCCCCCAGGCAGCGCCGCCAGCGAGGCCTGCAACACCTGCAACTGCCGATAGCCAGCCGGCACATTGCCGTCGCGGAACTCGGAATGCACGATCACCTGCTGTTCCGCCCACCAGGTGTTCAACGGCTGATAGGCCTTGAACTTCTTGTAGCAGTATTCCGCCTGGCGCTTGTGGCTCTGCACCAGCGTCGCGTCCATGTCCAGCGTCGCCGAGCCCTGCCTGCGATGGTGCTGCAGAAATGACACCAGCGCCTGATTGACACGCCGCAGACCAAGCAGACCCGCCGACGGGCGCGGGATGAAGGCACGCCCGGCCTCCCGCAGATCTTCCTGGCCTGCGTCGTGGAAGCGTTCCAACCAGCCCGACAGAGCCGACGGCGAAGGCACGCTGCGCCCGCGACCGCGCCGAAACCGGCTCTTCAGTTGCCGCCGTTCCCGGCGCACCAACAGCCGCCGCTCAACCGCATCCATGGTCGCGGCAAAGCCGGCGTCCGCCTCCAGGCGTTCCAGATCCTCGACCCGATCACCCCCGCACAGATTGAGTGCGATCACCGTGATGATCATCTGCACATCCAGCCAGCCCTGCCGCCCCGCCACCCGCACCTCGCGCCGCACCGCAGCCGCCAGTCCCGATGCCTCAATCAAATCAAGGTAAACACCAATCCCGGCAAAACCCGTCAGATCGCTGCTGCCCGGTTCGCTTTCGTACTCGAAAGGAAGAACGCCCTGTGCCATGTTATTTTCACCCCGTTGGTGATGGAGTTAATCGCAAAAACCATCATAAATCCCTTTAGATTCAAAGACAACGGGGAATTTCAACTTTTTTGATCCAGAATCAGGGGAAGCCAGGATTCCCGAACCAAGTCCCTGACGCGCCTCGGCTGGGGCGGCGATGGGCGCCGTTGTGGGGTTTTCGCCCCGCGCCCGGGCACCACTCCCGCGGATTTCGCGCTTGAGGAGATATTCTCAAGGTGGCCACGCGTTTTGCGGGTCCCGCGCCTGTCCGTTGGCCAGGCGGAGCCCTGGCCGGGAGCCGGCATCGCGCTTCAGCAAGGATATCGTGGCAGGCCGGAGCCGTCAGGTCGGGCCGCGCGCCAGGGCCAGGATCTTCCGCCTGGCGCCCAGCACCGGATCGAGCCCCGCTTCGCTCGCCAAACGGATGATCAGCCGCCGCGCATGACGGATCACCCGGCCAGGCAGGGCGATCAGAGCCAGGCGCAAGGCCTTCATCCGCCGTGCCACCCAGGCCGGTCCCAGAACCAGTTGCTTCATCACCGCGTTCAAATCATGCGCCAGCACCATGATCGCCCACCAGGCCGCATTGGCTCCGAACAGACCCGAGGGCAGGGCGGCACGCCGGAATTCCGCCGTCACGTTGGCGCTGGCGGCGAACTCGATCACCCCGAAAACCTTGTCCCGGCCCGCGCCACAACAGAGCAGCAGATCCTTCTGATAACCCGCCGTGTCCGAGCGCAGACAGACCTTGTCCACGCCCCCAGGCAGCGCCGCCAGCGAGGCCTGCAACACCTGCAACTGCCGATAGCCGGCCGGCACATTGGCGTCGCGGAACCCGGAATGCACGATCACCTGCTGTTCCGCCCACCAGGTGTTCAACGGCTGACAGGCCTTGAACTTCTTGTAGCAGTATTCCGCCTGGCGCTTGTGGCTCTGCACCAGCGTCGCGTCCATGTCCAGCGTCGCCGAGCCCTGCCCGCGATGGCGCTGCAGAAATGACACCAGCGCCTGATTGACACGCCGCAGACCAGGCAGACCCGCCGACGGGCGCGGGATGAAGGCACGCCCGACCTCCCGCAGCTCTTCCTTGGCCTGCGTCGTGGAAGCGTTCCAACCAGCCCGACAGAGCCGACGGCGAAGGCACGCTGCGCCCGCGGCCGCGCCGAAACCGGCTCTTCAGTTGCCGACGTTCCCGGCGCACCAGCAGCCGCCGCTCAACCGCATCCATGGTCGCGGCAAAGCCGGCGTCCGCCTCCAGGCGTTCCAGGTCCTCGACCCGATCACCCCCGCACAGATTGAGTGCGATCACCGTGATGATCATCTGCACATCCAGCCAGCCCTGCCGCCCCGCCACCCGCACCTCGCGCCGCACCGCAGCCGCCAGTCCCGATGCCTCAATCAAATCAAGCTAAACACCAATCCCGGCAAAACCCGTCAGATCGCTGCTGCCCGGTTCGCTTTCGTACTCGAAAGGAAGAACGCCCTGTGCCATGTTATTTTCACCCCGTTGGTGATGGACTTAATCGCAAAAACCATCATAAATCCCTTTAGATTCAAAGACAACGTGGAATTTCAACTTTTTTGATCCAGAATCAGGGGTATCAGTTCACCGTCGATCGCAAGGGCGAGCACCCCACCAGACATCTGGCCGGGTACAAGGGCTGGATGCACGCGGACGGCTATGCCGGGTTCAACGAGCTCTACCGATCCGGTGGTGTCGATGAAGTCGCCTGCATGGCCCATATCCGGCGCAAGTTCACCGATGTCTTCCAGTCGGAGGGCTCGATCATCGCCGAGGAAGCCATCAAGCGCATCGCCGGGCTCTACGTCGTCGAGAAGGATGCCCGCGGCAGGTTGCCCATCGAGCGGGTCCAACTCCGGCAAGCCCGCGCCAAACCGATCTTCGATGCTCTGGAAGCCTGGCTGCAAACCCGGTTGCCAAAGATCTCCGGCAAGTCCGAACTCGCCAAGGCGATCCGCTACGCCCTGACCCGGATGAGGCGCCTGCGCCCGTATCTCGACCACGGCTTTCTGGAGATCGACAACAATTCCGCCGAACGCGCCATGAAGCCGATAGCCCTGGGTCGCAAGAATTATCTTTTTGTCGGCTCGGAGGCTGGCGGTAAATCCGCCGCCATCGCCTATACCCTGATCGAGACCGCTAGGCTCAACGGCGTCGATCCCCAAGCCTGGCTGACCGATGTGCTCAGTCGCATCGCCGATCACAAAATCACCAAGCTCGACGAGTTGCTCCCGTGGCGTTTCGCTCAGACCTGAGCGCAATCGGACGACGCTGAACCGAACCAGAGCCCCGAGACCGGACGGTCACGGCAAGAGCGACCGCCAGGGCATCAGCTTCGTAGAACTGTTCAAGCGTTGGCCGACCGATGAGGCGGCCGAGGCGTGGTTCATCGCCCGCCGCTGGCCCGAGGGTATCCACTGCCCGCACTGCGGCTCTCTGAATGTGCAGACTGGCGCCAAGCACAAGACCATGCCCTACCGTTGCCGGGAGAAGGAGTGCGCGAAGCGGTTTTCCGCGAAGACGGGCACGGTGATGGAAGGCTCGAAGCTGGGCTTCCAGGTCTGGATGATCGCCACCTACTTGCTCTCGACGAGCCTGAAAGGGGTCTCCAGCATGAAGCTCCATCGGGATTTGAACATCAACCAGCGCAGCGCATGGTTCCTCGCGCACCGGCTTCGGGTTGCCTTGACCGAACGGCAGGGCGCGTTCGCGGGGCCGCTCGAAGCCGACGAAACCTACATGGGCGGGTGCCGGGCCAACATGCCCAAGGCGAAGCGGAAAGAGCTGACGGGCCGGGGCGCTGTAGGGAAGACGGCAGTTGCGGGTGTGAAGGATCGCGCGACAAATCGCGTCGCGGCGCAAGTTGTTCCTTCCACTGACGCCCGGACTCTGCAAGGCTTCGTCCGTGACCATGCCGGGGAGGACGCCGTGATCTACACGGATGAGCATGGTGGCTATGCCGGACTCGGCGCGGAGTTCGAGCACGAAGCCGTCAATCACTCGGTTGGCGAGTATGTGCGCGGCATGGCCCATACGCAGGGCATCGAGTCCTTCTGGGCGGTGCTCAAGCGGGCGCACAAGGGAACATTCCACAAGTTCTCGCCGAAGCATCTTGACCTGTATGTGCAAGAGTTCGCGGGCCGCCACAATGCCCGCGACCGGGACACCATCGACATCATGGCGACCTTCGCCGCTGGCGCGGTTGGCAAGCGCCTGTGCTACCGTGAACTGATTGCAAACAACGGCCTGCCGTCTGGGGCGCGGTCGTGACCCGCGTCGTCATCGAATGCGCCGATAATCCGGCCTTCATGGGAGGACTGGACGATGGCGCGTTCAAGCTGATCGTCACTTCGCCACCCTGCAATCTCGGCAAGGCATCCCTGGCCGCCAAACCGGAGCAGCGCGTTGTTGAAATCGTGCATCCGTCCTACCAGCCGAGCAAGGTGGCGCTGGAAGAGGACATGCGAGTAGACGCCCGTTTCGAGGAAGCCGTGGACGCGCTCGCGCAGCCCGTCAGCACCCGCCACATCGCCCGTCCGAAGCCGGGCCACTAAGCGGCCTCCGGCACTTTCCTACATAATCCCCAAATGTTTTGTCCATGAAGCACATCAACGACACGGCTTGATTCGACAGTCTTATTGCCTTCGGCTACGCCTGTGCCAACCATAAGTTCCTGTCTGAGAAAATCAAAAAAGTCGTTTCCCTTGCGCCATCCAGCGCGGATTTCTTCAAGGCCACGCCTGAGATGCCGTTGAAGAATTTCAACAAATCGATCCTCATCACTAAACAGGTCTTCACCCTGATGGGCAGAAATCAAGGCTAGAAATACGTTGGACAAATCACCGCCAGCTGGGTTCGTGCCGATGACTGCGTCAAGGTGTGGTTCTACTTTATGGTTAGGGCGGCGCGAGTAGCGCTCGTCCGGGGGGCCGGCAGCTTGAGCGAGAGTGTCAGGGCAATGCGAAGTACTTCCCACCATCGGCCGCCCGATGTCCCACCCGCCCGACCGAGCGCCGCCTGCGGGTAGAGGAGCCCATCGACGAGGACACGCGTCATCAGTTCTCGTTCATCGGCATCGAAGTAAACCTTTTTCATTCCCAGAGTCATGCCGTTGCCTCGTCGTCGGAATATTTAAACCGTGCGTCGTCGCCGTGCTCGTTTTCAATGTTAATGGTGCGCGTGACATGGTCGCGGATTAGATCGCGCTTGTGCTGATCCAGCTCCGAGTCGGTCGCCATAAGCACCACTTGCTCGCCAGTTTTTGGGTAGTAGTTGACCAACAAGTTTTCTTGATTTCCGCGGTCCAGGCGTGCCAGCGGCGTATCAATGAAAACAGGCATATTATACCAATCGCCCTAAAGATTGACCTGTGCCCATTTTCGTGTGGTGATGGAGGCGATGGCGGCTGTATCGTTTGCGAAGAAGTTCCATGCGGTGCAGCATTTGTCGACGATGTCGGCGTAGCCATCGAAGACGGTTATGGCGAGCTTGTTGGCGCGCAGGTATTGCCAGACGTTTTCGACCGGATTGAGTTCGGGCGCGTATGGCGGGAGAATGATCAGCGTGACGTTGTCGGGCACCATGAGGTCTTTGCCGGCATGCCAGCCGGCACCGTCGGCGACGAGTGCCGCGTGGGCGCCAAGGGCTACGGCGCGGGCGATCTCGGCGAGGTGGGCATTCATCGCCTCGGTGTCGGCGAAGGGCAGGACCAGACCGGCGGCGGTGGCGCGGTCAGGGCAGACTGCGCCGGAAATGCAGGCCGATTTGTAGCGCGTGTCGCGGACGGCGCGGGGGCGGCTGCCGCGCTTCGCCCAGACCCTTGTCAGCGTGCCCTGCTGACCCACCCTGGCTTCATCCTGGAACCAGATCTCGAGCGGTTTGCCGCGCGCCGCCTCGGGGAGGGCCGCCGCTACCGTCCGGGAGAAGTTTTTTGTGAACGCCTCCTGCTCCGCGGGGTCGGCCTTCGGGTGTTGCGGACGCACCGACAGCCGCCGATAGCCGAGCGCCGCCAGTTGCTTGCCGACCGTGCGCTCGTGCATGACGACCCCGAACTGCGCCTCCATCCACCACTTCAGATCAATGCACCGCCAGCGTACCACCCCGTCGACCTCCGGGTCGGGACCCCTTCTCCACATGCGCGGCGAGCGCGGCCTTCTGCGCCGCCGAAAGCAGTGGCGGCTTCCCGGGCGAGGGGCGGTTGTAGAGGCCGGACAGCCCCTCGGCGTTGTAGCGGTGCACCCAGTCGCGCAACGTCTGCCGGTCCATCCCGCAGGTCGCCGCAGCGGTCGCCCGGTCCGCCCCCTCCAGCACCAGCGCCAGCATCCGTTGCGCCGCGCGCCCATTCTTCGCGCCCCTCGCCGCCGCTCGCAACTCCGCCGCCGTCATATCCGTGCGTGTAATCTCGACACCTACCATTGCCATTCCCTCCTTCTCTGCGTCGATCACAGAGAATCAGACTTTCGCTGATTTGGGAACCCCAAAGAGTCAAGAATCCTAGACGTTTAACCTGTAATTCAGGGTGTCACTTAGGGCGTAATCAGCTACCCTCTGTCATCATAGACAACAACGGAGGGAGGGACAGGCGATGGATGCTCAGGATGTATTGGCTCTTGGCCTCGGGGTCACGCCACCATGGCGGCTGGTCGAACAGCGTCTCGACACGAACAGACCGGAGACGATCCGCTGTTCGAAGCCGTCCGCAAGGCTCTGGAGACGGTCAAAAAACATCCCAAGCGCATTCTCGAACGTTGGACGTCAATCCACAGCAACGCCCGCATGGAAGCCCCGCATGGAAGCCCCGCATGGAAGCAATGAACGGACTGTTTCAGGCCGCCAGGGCAAGAGCCAGAGGCTACCGCAACACCGAGACCTTCATCACCATGATCTACTTGATCGCAGCTTCGCTCGGAGATGTAATCAAATCCACTTCCAACGTCGAAGAGCAGAAGTCAATTGAGAAGGCCGTTGGTATTATACCGTGATTGCTCAGTAACGCTCCAAATCAGGGCCGTCGCCATTAACTGCCTCATACCATGTGAAACACTGGCGAGAGATGTGGCGGCACCTTTCGAATCGAAAGCCCGAACAACAAAATTTTATCTTGTTATGGTGTCGATAGCAAATAGACCCGCCTTTCAATCCGACCTCATCGAATTCAAAGGCTATGATCTCCGGCCCAATTCTGAACCGCCGCGGCAGAATTATCCCGCCGCCTCAGTGGCACAGTTTCTCACCGCCGCTTACAGGCATCCTCAGGGGAACTGTGGATGTCTGCTCGCAGGTGTCCTTCCGACATACGAACCCCCGCCTTGTACCGGAGTGCGTTGGTCGCGGCACACGCCGAACAAGTTCTGCTCGACCCACCGCCGTCAAACGCACATTCTTATGGCTGTTCATCCGGTCCTCCGTGGAAATCTGAAGTGTTGCAACTCCGGCTTCCCCGATTCGGACCGGGTGGACAAGCTGTTGAAAGCTCACATCTCGCCTGAAAATACGCGCGCTGCTTATTCGACTCCATTTTTATTAATAAAAGATAATCAATTACTTAACCCCCATTGCACGCATGTTACGTCCCCCTCTTGCGCACCCGGCTCCAACCCGGTCCGGCAATCTTCCGGGCTCCGCGCCGCTCTCGCGCTTCAATCCCCGAACTCCTCGTCCGCATCCACCCCCCAGACCGCGCTCTTGCGCAACCACCCTGCGGCGCCCTGGGTTTCCACCTCGCACCAGTCGGCGCGGCATTGCAGAAGGTGGGCCACGACGCCTTGCTCGGCCCGTGCCGTCGGTGCGGCGGTATCCGAGGGTTCGGCCCGGAAGGTGACCTCGGGCGCTGTCACCAGCGCCGTGCGTCGCCCGGTCACCAGGGAGTGATAGACCCAGCCACCGGCATCGTCACTGTCGGCGATCCGGCGCCAGTTCTTGTATTCGTCGATGACCCGCACCGGCAGACCGGAGCGCTGGAACACCCAGTCGATGCGATATTCCAGCCCCGGCCCCCGGCGCACATTCACTTCGCTGCCGCGCAGCGAAACATAGCGCGGCACCGGCAGGTTGGTTTCGGGGCCCAACCCGACCGGCTGTTCCTGCGACACGGTCGCCGCCGCCGGGGCAATAATCAGCCCCAGCGTCACCACGCCCACACATAGTCTTGCGGAGAATCGCATCCCGTCCTGCCTGTCATCGCCCCTTGGCAAGGAGGCGCCCTCTGCCCTGCCGGATTGCTCCGGTCCTGCTTTTTTGCCGGATAGGGCGATTTGCCCTTCAATCCGCGCCCGCGAGAATTTATCACGGAGACACGCGAAAACGAACAAGGATTTCCGCTCATGCCCCGCAAGCGTCTTTCGGTCGTCGTTACGCGCAGGCTGCCCGAGGCGGTCGAGACCCGGATGCGCGAACTGTTCGAGGTCCGGCTCAACGACACCGATGTGGCCATGACCGAGGCCGAACTGGCCGAAGCAATCACCACGGCGGATGTGCTGGTGCCCACGGTCACCGACCGGATCGACCAGAAGCTGCTGGCCCAGGCGGGCGAGAACCTGCGCCTGATCGCCAACTACGGCGCCGGCTTCGATCATATCGACGTCGAGACCGCGCGGCGCCGCGGCATCCTGGTCTCCTACACCCCAGGGGTGCTGACCGAGGACACCGCCGACATGACCATGGCGCTGATCCTGGCCGTGCCGCGCCGGGTCAAGGAGGGCATGGCGCTGATCCACTCCGGCGACTGGCAGGGCTGGTCGCCGACCGCGATCATGGGCCACCGCATCTGGGGCAAGCGACTGGGCATTCTCGGCATGGGCCGAATCGGCCAGGCGGTGGCGCGCCGGGCGCGCGCCTTCGGGCTGCAGATCCACTACCACAACCGCCGCCGCCTGCACGAGGACATCGAGGCCGAGCTCGACGCCACCTATTGGGAGAGCCTCGACCAGATGCTGGCGCGGATGGATATCGTTTCGGTCAACTGCCCGCACACGCCGGCCACCTTCCACCTGCTCTCGGCCCGGCGGCTGAAGCTGATGAAGCCCAGCGCCTACATCGTCAACACCGCGCGCGGCGAGGTGATCGACGAGAACGCCCTGACCCGGATGCTGGTCCGGGGCGAGCTCTCGGGCGCCGGGCTGGACGTGTTCGAGCACGCGCCTGCCGTGAATCCGCGCCTGATGGGCCTCAAGAATGTGTTGCTGTTGCCCCACATGGGCTCGGCCACCGAGGAGGGCAGGGCGGAGATGGGCGAGAAGGTCATCATCAACATCAAGACCTTCGCCGACGGCCATCGCCCGCCCGACCAGGTGCTGCCGTCAATGCTGTGAGGGGGTGGATGGACCTCTCCCTTCGTCCATGTCGCCGCCGTCCTGATGCGCGAGGTCGCCGCGACGGCGGCGGGTTGGATGGGCATCCAGTAGCCATCGACCCAAGAACCTGAATATTCCGGTGCGCTGCGGCGCAGTGGTGAATGGGACGAGCAGGCGCTGCGGTCCTTCCTGTCCGACGCCGAGGGCTTCGCGCCAGGCACCTCGATGCCCAACCAGTGCCTGACCGGGGCCGAGCTCGACGCTGTGATCGAGGCGCTTGAAGGGTTGCAGTGAGGGGCGGGCCCCATGCGAGGTTTTGCCAACCGGCGGGACCAGAGCACGATGAGGCCAAATTGAAACACTCAGTTCACCCAGGATCGTGCGAATACGCGCGCCAGGCGCGTTATGCGTATCGGGCATGCGGATGTCGCGCGTGGCGCGTGGAGGCGGGCGATCCCGGGTGAACCCCGAGGGCTCGCCCGGATTTTCTCCGAAACCAGGCGAGGCCGCTTGCCCGTAACGCCGTTACGCGCTGCGCGCCCCCGCCTGGTTTCGGAGAAAATCCGGGCGGCTGAGCGTTTCAATTTGGCCTCATCGTGCTCTAGCGGCTAGGCTGCGAGCCGACCCGGCGGATCGGGCGGAGGAGCGCGGCGATGTCTGATCGCTCAACGGCAGACCAGGATCTTTTCCAGATCTGGCTGAACAGCAGCCAGACGTTCTTCGCGGCCGAATCGACAGACCTGCCGATGACCGCCCCGCTGAAGGAGAAATGCGCTGGCCTGTTTGCCGCCTGGAACCAGTTTGCCCAAACCTATTCCGAAGCCGGTGGCGGCGCCTCGGGCGGCGCCGCCGGTGGGCCTTTCGACCCGGTCGGTTGGCTCGACACGGCGGGCAGCAGCGGTTTTGGCGATCTCTGGCGCTGGTTCGGGGGGCCCGGGGACGCCGATTCCTGGGGCGCTGACCCCTGGCGCGAGGAGCGCGATGCGTTGACCACCTCGCGGCAATGGCTCGCCTATATGGCGGCGTTGGAGCGCTACCGCGCGGTGATGGGGGCGGCATGGCTGAAGGCATTCCAGCGCTTCGCCGAGGAACTGGCGCAGGATCGCCCGGAAGACGGACTCCCGGCCTGGGACGTGATCCAAACCCACTGGCAGGAGGCCGCCGGCACTGAACTGGCCGCGGCGCAGCGGTCCGAGGACTTCCTCGCCGCCCAGCGCGACCTGATCCGCGCCCGGCTCGACTGCTCGGCCCTGCTGCGCGAGCGGATCGATCGGATAGCCGGGATGCTGGGCCTGCCGACCCGAGCCGAGGTTGACGACCTGCACCAGACCATGCACAGCCTGAAGCGCGAACTGCGCGCATTGCGCACCCGGCTGGACCGCCAAACGGATAGCGCCGAATGACCCCCGCCTCCAACAGTTTCGGGATGCCCGACCCCCGCGCCACGGCCGAGCGGGCAATGGCGCTGGGCCTTCGCCTTGCCGCGACCCGCGGCGGCGCCACCATCGAGATTGCCACCACGCCCAAGGACGAGATCTGGCGCGACGGCAAGATTCGCCTCTACCGCTACCGCCCGGTTGCGAAGGGCGACCCGAAACTTGGTCCGATGCTGATCCTGCACGGGTTGATCGGACGCCAGAGTATGACCGACCTCGAACCGGAGCGTTCACTGGTGCGCCGGTTGCTCGAAGCCGAGGTTGATCTGTTCGTCGTCGATTGGGGCGATCCGGGCCGGGCCGAGCAGTTCGACGATTTCACCGATTACGCGGAACACCACCTCGGCGACGCCATCGCTGCCGTCCGGGCTGCCAGCGGCGCGGCCAGGGCGGCCCTGTTCGGCATCTGCCAGGGCGGTGTCTTCGCCACCTGCCACGCGGCGCGGCACCCCGACACGGTCCTCGGTCTGGTCCTGACGGTGACGCCGATCGATTTTCACGCCGACAAGCAGGACCCGGAACCGGGGCGGGGTCTGCTGAACGTCTGGGTCCGCAGCCTGCCTACGGATCTGCTCACCGATCTGATCGATGAGCGGGGCAACCTCTCCGGCCAGCTCACCGGCGCCCTGTTCCAGCAACTGGCCCCGGCCCGGACCCTGGCCAAATACACCTCCGGCTTGGTCGAATTGGCCGAGGACACGGCGGCGCTGGACACCTTCCTGCGTATGGAAAAATGGCTTGCCGACCGGCCCGACCACCCGGGTGCTGCGGCCAAGGAGTGGCTGATCGGTCTCTACCAGGAAAACCGTTTGGTCCGGGGTGAGTTCCGCATCGCGGGCCAGCCGGTCGATCTGGCGGCTATAGAATGTCCGGTGCTCAATATCTTCGGCACCGAGGATCACATTATCCCGCCGCCTTGCAGCCGTGCGCTGGGCGGCATTCTCGCCAGCAGGGAGGGCGGCGGCTGCGACTACGAGGAGCTGGAAGTGCCCACTGGCCATGTTGGCGTCTTCGTTTCCGGCCGTGCCCAGCAGATGGTTGCCCCCGCCGTGTCGCGCTGGCTCTCCCGCATCGGTTGATAATCCGGTTGAAGAAACCATCTGTAGTTGTCGGCACCGCCCGCCGCCTCCCCGTGTGTCTTTTGCGCAGGTCACCAAAGGGGGCCGGACAGGCGCATAATCCCAACGCGCGTTGACGCTCGCCCCGCCTCGCCGCGGATTTTGTCACGGGCAAAAACCCGCCGGCTGGCGGCGAGGCGGGCACAGCGGGTCAACTGAGCGCTTTAATCGAGTTCGGAATGACCCTATTATAACCGTGTTGGACTGGCATGCAGCGACATAACTCACCGGCGCGGATATTCGCGGTCCCGCCCAAACCGCCATGGAGGCTTACTTGGCAGGCAAGATTTCCCCCTTAGCCGCGCGCGTTCTGGCGCCATTTGCGTTGTCGCTCGCGTTTGCACTGCCTTGGACGGTCGTGCCCGGGGTGGCCCCGGCCCAGGACATTCCCGGCATCGCCGGCCCCTATCTGGCGGCCGAAAGCGCTGCCCGGCGTGGCGACATCGCCGAGGCGGCGCGGCTCTACGCCCTGGCGCTGGCCCGCGATGCGGACAATGCCGACCTGATGGAACGGACTGTTACCTATCAGATGGCCGCCGGGCAGATCAGCCGGGCGATCTCGGTTGCCCGGCGCCTCGATGCGCTCCGGCCCGGTCACCACTTGGGGGTTCTGCTGTTGGCGGTGGATGCGCTGAAACGCGGCGACACGGCCCGCGCGCGCGCGATGCTCGCCACCGGCGGCCCCGATGGCGGGCCGTTCGTCGGCCAGTTGATCGATGCCTGGGCCGCCTTCTCCGGCGGCGATACCGACGCCGCGCGCGCCCTGTTGACCAAGCTTGAGGAGGGCAGCAACGGCGGTGCGGCGGGCGAGATCGTCGGCACCTATCACCGCGGCTTGCTGGAATCGGCCGCCGGGCTGGACGCCGACGCCATTACCGCCCTTGATCGCACCCTCGAACGCGCCGGCAACAGCACCCTGCGCCTGACCCGCGTCCGCGCCGGTGTGCTGGCCCGGCTCGGCCGGGTCGAGGACGCCCTCGCTGCTGTCGCCGATCGCCTGTCGCAGACGCTGGGCGACAAGCGGCTTGAAGCGCTCGCCAGCGACCTCGCCGCCGGCAAGATCCCCGCGCCGGTGGTTCAGACCGGGGTGCAGGGCGCCGCCGAGGCGCTGTTCGGCGTCTCCGGCTATCTGGCGCGGGGCACCAGCCGGCAAATTGGCCTGGCCTACGCCCAGCTTGCCGTCTATCTCGACCCCGGCCTGATCGAGTCGCGGCTTCTGATCGCCGGGTTGCTGCATCAGGATCTGCAATACGACCTCGCGATCACCGCCTACGAGGCAATCCCCGCCGACTCGCCCGAGGCGCTGGACGCCGAGATCGGCCGCGCCGGGGCGATGCAGGACGCCGGGAGGGTCGACGAGGGAATCTCCGCGCTGCGTGCCACGGTGGCGGCCTACCCCCGCTCGATCGAGGCCCATACCTCGCTCGGCGACATGCTGCGCCAGGACAGCCAGTTCGCCGAGGCGGCCGACGCCTATGACCGGGCCCTGGCGCTGGTCTCCAATCCCGAACGGCGTCATTGGCCGATGTTCTACCAGCGCGCCATCGCCTTCGAACGCTCGAAGCAGTGGCCGCAGGCCGAGGCCGATTTCCTCAAGGCGCTGGAGCTTGAACCCGACCAGCCGCTGGTGCTGAACTATCTTGGCTACAGTTGGGTCGAGATGGGCGAGAATCTCGTCGAGGCCCAGGCGATGATCGAGAAGGCCGTCGAGCAGCGCCCCAAGGACGGCTATATCGTCGACAGCCTCGGCTGGGTTCTCTACCGGCTTGGCGAATTCGACGGCGCCGTCGAGCATCTGGAGACGGCGGTCGAGCTTAAACCTGTCGATCCGGTGATCAACGATCACTTCGGCGACGCGCTCTGGATGGTGGGCCGCCGCACCGAGGCGCAATTCCAGTGGAAACGCTCGCTCTCCTTCGAACCGGAGGAGGAGAACGCCGTGCGCATCCGCCGCAAGCTCGCCGACGGTCTCGATACCGTGCTGGAAGAGGAAGCGGCGGCAGGCAACCCGGCGATCCTCCAGACCGACGGGGCGACGACCGGCACCAACGCCAATGACGGTGGCTGATCCGGCGCTGACCGAGCACGCGCCCGCCAAGGTCAATCTCTACCTGCATCTGCGCGGCCGCCGGGCCGACGGCTATCACCTGCTCGACAGTCTGGCGGTGTTCCCGGCCGTTGGCGACCGTCTGACCGCCTCGGTGGGGCAGGGGCTGTCACTACGAATCGATGGCCCCTTCAGCGGTGGGTTGTCGGTGGAGCCGGACAACCTGGTTCTGCGCGCCGTCCGGGCGCTGGCCAAAGCGCATGGGCTGGAACCGGACGCCGCCCTGCGGCTGGAGAAACACCTCCCCCTGGCCTCCGGCATTGGCGGTGGGTCGAGCGACGCTGCAGCGGCGCTCCGGCTGCTGTCGTGCCTCTGGGGCGTCGCCATTCCCGGCGGGTTGGCGCTGAGCCTCGGCGCCGACGTGCCGGTCTGCCTGACCGCGCCCGAGCCCCGCCTGATGGCTGGCATCGGCGAGCAACTGAGCCCGGCGCCGCCGATGCCGGATTTCTGGATGGTGCTGGTGAACCCCGGCGTCACGGTCGCCACCGGAGCCGTCTTCGCCGCCGTCGAGAGCCGCGAGAACCCACCCGGCCCGCCGCCGCCGCCGCTTGCCGGTTTTGATGCGCTTATCGGCTGGCTGTCGCAGCAACGCAACGATCTGCAACCCGCCGCCACCTCGATCTGCCCGGCCATTGCCGAGGTGCTGGCGGCGCTGGGCGGCGCGCCGTTGGTGCGGATGTCCGGCTCCGGCGCCACCTGCTTCGCGCTGCATGGCCGTGCGGCGGATGCGGAGGCCCAGGCGGAGCGCCTGCGCCGGTCGCGGCCCGATTGGTGGGTCGTCGCGGCGCCCGTGGCCCCTGCAATGCCCCGGGCCTGACCCGGAAGACTGATGCGCAAGAGGGGGAGTGCACAGATTTGTGCAGGGGGTTAAGATGTTGATTAAAAATGATTATCAGAAATTTTAACGAATAATACCAGCTTGCGCGAAGGCTGACTCATTTTGAGGATTCCCAAACCGGCTGAAGTCTGAATCAATGTGGCGAACACAGGAGGAGGATGAGGTACGCGGCGTCGCGCCAGAGGGCAATTGCAGAGGCGCCGGCAATGTCAGTCCCATTTCTTTCAGGCGTTCGGTCGGTTTCATGGTCATCTCTTCAAAGGTCCAGTGTGATGCGGCCGCCTTCACAGCCAGAGACACAAGGTGTCAGATATTCGCCGCGCTCGGATTTCGGCATGGTCAGTTCGCGGTGGATTGGCGTCCCCGAGAGGTAGCGGGTCTTGCAATCCAGGCATACGCCGCCCTCGCAAGAGGCGGGAACCTCGACTCCAGCCATGCGCAGCGCTTCGAGCATCGTGTGGCCTTCGGGCACCGGCACAATCTGGCCGGATGACGCGATTTCGACCTCATAGGCCGGGTCGCCCCGTGCCCCATCAGCCCCGAAGTGTTCGATATGCAGCCGCTCTCCCAATTGGGGGGCCAACCGCTCGGCTTCAGCCAGCATCGGTGCAGGACCGCAGACATACAGGTGATCCTCGTCGCCCAAACCCGCGATTTCGGCCTGAAGATCAATCAGCGTGCCTGTTTCGTCGTGATGGTATTGCACTCTCTCTCCATAGGGCGCGAGCACATTACGCAGGGGTGTCGCGTCGCGACTGATCGTGCTGTAGCGTAGCAGATAATTCGCACCGCGCCGTTCCAGTTCGGGCAGCATCGAAAGGAAGGGCGTGACCCCGATCCCGCCCGCGAGCATCACGATCCGACCTGTGGTTTCAACCAGGGGAAAATGATTGCGTGGCAGCGAAAGCAACAGATCCTGCCCCTCTTCAAGTGCCTCATGTACCTCGACCGAACCACCCCGACTGTTTGCATCGCGCTTGACGGCAAGATGATAGCGTGTGTCGTCAGCGGGATCACTGCAAAGCGAGTATTGCCGCACCGTGCCTGACGGCAGGTAGATGTCGACATGCGCTCCGGCAGTGAAGGGTGGCAGTGGCCAATCATCCTGATCGCCAAGCTCAATACGGCGGACGAGATTTTCGTCTTGAAGGGATTTGATGCGTGCGGTTACGCGGTGAATGGATCTGGGCATGGGTTCACTCCGCCTGAATGGTCTGACCAAGGGCGATTTGCCCGCCGCGGATGATTTTTGCATGCAGACCTGATCGGTTGATCAACACATCAAAGATTTCCTGCCCGGTAATTTGTTCGATATGGCGGCACGGCGTGGAGAGTCGTGTGCCCTCAAGCACCGTATCGCCGATACTGAACCGCCACCCCACCAGATGATTCAGCGGCGCACCGCGCGTGGTCACGTTGCGGCGATGCTTCTCCGGAGCAAGGGTTATCTTGTGATCCCGCAACAGCGCATCAAGCGTTTCCGCCTCAAACAAGGTCACCTGTCGCCCTTCCTCGGGCCGGTCGGAATAAAAGCCGCTTTCGGTGGAATAGCGGTCGCCTTCGATCCCAACCCCTTCGATCAGGTTGAGTGTTTCTACAGTGCGCATTGGCAGAAAGGAGCGTGGTACAAGATGCAGCCCCTCGATGGTTCCGGTCCAGTTCATTCGCTCACTTCCACAAGGTATTCGTTTTCGCCCGGCACATAGCCCGGCAGTCCTTTCATCGCCACATAGCCGGGCAATCCGGCAATTCGTTCGATCCAGGCCAGTACATGCGGGCAATCGTCCAGCGGTAGCTGTCCTTCGCGCGCCATGGCGACATAGGGAAACACTGCCAGATCAGCCACCGTGGGCCGCCCAAGCGCCAGCCAGTCGCGACCGGTCAGCACCTGATCCAGATGGCGCAACACCCGGTGGCCTTCGGCGTTGGCGCGGTCGATGTCGATATCTTCGCCCACCAGATGCCAGAGCCGTGCCATTTGTGGGCCGTTGCTGACCTCTTTGGCCGCATAGGACAGCCATTCCATTACTGCCGCGACCTCTGCCGGGGTTTCACCGCACCACCGCGGGTCGTGTTTTAACGCCAGATAGACCAGGATCGCCTGACTGTCCTGCACCACGCTGTCGCCATCGCGGATAACCGGAATTTGTTTCAGTGAGTTCAGAGTTATGAACCACTCCGCTTGGTTTTCATGCTTCAGGACATCCATCAAATCGGTGCGAAACTGCACGCCCAGGATGTTCAGAAACATGCGCACCTTGTGGCAGTTTCCCGAAAGCGGATGGTCATAAAGGATCAGCTCGGGCATCGGGGCTCCTAATCGAACAAATGGTTGAGGCTTTTAGACCCGTCCGGGCTTTCTGCCGGGGCCGGGACGTTAACTTCAATTGAACCGGGCGCTCTGGCAACCGCGCGTGATGGTTCAACAAGCGATGGGAAAAACGCGACCAGCGCGATCACCAGAATATTAATCAGAACAAAGGGCGCAGGCCCGGTGTAGATGTCACCGGTGCTCATACCGTGAGCCGCCTTGCCGGGTAACGGCGCAACTGAGCGCAGATAGAATAGCGCGAACCCGAAGGGCGGCGTCAGAAACGAAGTTTGCAGATTCATCGAAATCAGGAGGCCGAACCAAAGGAGGTCGATATCCAATGCTGCCGCGGTGGGCAAAAGCAAGGGTACGACAATGAAGGCGATCTCGAAGAAATCCAGGAAGCACCCCAGGATGAAGATGATCACCATAGAAAACAGGACAAAGCCCGCACGTTCCCCTGGCAGGGCCAATAGAATGTGGTGCAACCACTCATCACCGCCAAGGCCATAGAAGGTCAGAGAGAATACCCGTGCGCCGATCAGGATGAAATACACAAAGATTGTGAGCTTTGCTGTCTGTTCCAATGCCTGGCGCAGATCTGCCAGCGGCAACCGCCCTCTGGACAATGCAAGCAGCATTGCACCGACGGCGCCCATGGATCCGCTTTCTGTTGGCGTCGCAATGCCCAGAAAGATCGTGCCGAGTACTAGAAAGATCAACCCAAGTGTCGGTACCGCAGCAAAGATGACTTTGCGCGACAACACGGTACTGAAACGATCTGCGTTCACATCAAGCCGCGCCAGAAACAAGGCGGCCCCAGCCCCGAACGCAACTTGCGCGACAAAGACACCTTCTTGCGCAAAGACGAAGGCAAAAAGCGACGCGCTGGCCCAGCCCGCCAGTGCTGACACGGTAGCGATGACGGCAAGGCTCAGATAATCGCGGCGCGTGACCCGCGCTCCCTTCATCGCGGGCATCAACTTGGGAAATAGCAACGCCATCACGGCGATCAGCGCCAGATACAGCCCGATCATCAGCGCCGAGGGAACAAGCGCGCCTTTGTACATTTCCCCAACCGGTCGACCCACCTGATCTGCCATCACGATCAGCACGAGCGAGGGTGGTACGATCTGGCTAAGCGTCCCCACTGCTGTCACTGTGCCCGCCGCGATCTGCGGGTGATAGCCGGTTCGCATCATGATCGGCAAAGCGATCAGCCCCATGGTCATAACCGAGGCGGAAACGACCCCTGTCGTTGCCGCCAAGAGCGCGCCGACCACGATCACCGCAAAGCTGAGGCCACCCCTTGCAGGCCCAAACAGCTCTGCCACCGCACTTAACAGATCCTCGGCGATGCCCGTGCGCTGAAATACTGCTCCCATCAAAGTAAAGAAGGGAACGGCCAGCAGGGTGTCATTGCTCAGGATGCCGAAAATCCGGTCAGGTTGGGCCTGCATGAGTGTCCAGCTCAGGTGAACATGATCAGGCGAAAGCGCACTGAACCCCACGCCAATCGCAAAAAAAACCAAACCGCCCGCCGCCAGCGTGAAGGCGACAGGATAGCCCAGTAGCAAAAGTCCCATCACTACGGCGAACATGATCGGGGCAAGGTTCTGCGCGACAAGATCAATCATCTGTCAGCCACTCTCCGCGAAAAATTTTCAGTACCGCCGACAGCGTTTGTAGTAAAAGAAGCGCGAACCCAATCACAATTATGCCGCGCATGGGCCAGATCAGTAGGCCCCCGGAATTCAACGAAATCTCGTTCTGCGCGTAAGATCGCAGGAAAAACGGCAAGCTTAGCCACAACATCAACCCGGCAAAAGGTGCGAGCATCACAAGATGCCCGCACAGCTCGATCAAACGGCGCGTTCTTTGTGAAAACTTGCTGGCCAATATTTCAATTCTAACATGGGCGTTTTCCTGAAAAACCCAAGCGGCCCCAAGCATTACCATCGCGCCGACCAAATACCATTGCAGTTCCAACATTGCATTCGATCCGATTGAAAACGCCTTGCGCAGAACCGCATTGCTGGCGCTGACAAGCGCTGAAGTGAGAAGCAACCATGCGGCTAATCTCCCGAGCAAGAGATTGGATAGGTCGATAACATTACACAGGAGCTTCATTCACTTCAGCCCCAGCACCATCTATCCGCGCGAACGGATCAGGAAATTCTCAGCCGCACCATCATTGACTGATGACCAAAGCACCTGATCGTCGCGATAGGATTTCCAAGATTCGTAGATCTTAGCGAACTGCGCATCCCCTGCTGCGCGTTCGTCCAGTAGTTTTTCCGCGCTTGCCTTCATGGCCAACATAATGTCATCGCTCCAGGCGCGCAGCTCAACACCACCCTTAACCAGACGGCGCAACGCAGCCACGTTCAGATTGTCATAAGTTGCAAGCATATTGGCATTTGCTTCTGCGCATGCCGATTGCAATGCTGCCTGATAGGCTGGCGGCAGGGCATCGTAAGCATCCTTGTTGGCAAGGAACGCAATGGATGCGCCCAGTTCTAAAACACCGGGCGAGTAGTAGTATTTCGCCACCTTGTGAAATCCCAGTCTTTCGTCATCATAAGGACCAACAAACTCCACCGCGTCCAACGCGCCACGCTCCATTGCTGGATAGAGATCGGAACCCGGAATTTGTTGTGGTAGCGCGCCCAGATCTGCATAGATCGCTCCGGTCAAACCAGCGGCACGGATGCGCAGACCCTTGATGTCGTCAAGGCTATCGATGGGTTTGTGAAACCAGCCCCCCATTTGCGCGCCTGTATTCCCACAAGGGAATTGGACAGTGTTGAACTCGTCATAGACCTCTCGCAGAATTTCCAACCCGCCGCCCTGCATCATCCACGCCGTGTGCTGGCGCGGGGTCAATCCAAAAGGTACGCCCGTATCAAAAAGCAACGACTGGTTCTTGCCCAGATAATAGAACCCAGCAGTGAACCCGGCCTCGATGGTGCCGGTCTGTGTGCCTTCCAGCACCCCAAGCGGCGGTATGATCTCGCCCCCAGCATAAGGTGTGATTTTGAACGCCCCATTTGTCAGAGCCGATACTCGATCAGCCAAAAACTTCGCCCCACCATAAAGCGTCGCCAGGCCCGCTGGAAACGAAGTTGGCATACGCCATTGTACCTTGGTTTCGGCGTTCGCAATGGATGGTGCAGCCAGTACAGCTGCCGCAAGTGGGGCAACGGCGGCGGCCCCTAGTAGTTCTCGACGTTTCATTTTATTCTTCCCATAGTTATGGCGTGGAACAGAAAATGCCGCGCCCTATTATAGGCAACATGTTGCCCTAGGGTAATATGGTTGTCAATGCCATTTCTTAGTGGTAAAGTTTGAACCTAAATGAGGCTTAACGAGAATATTGATGACGAAATCTGTTCCCAATCCACCCCTCGGCCTCAGAGCCAAAGACGCCAGACGCCGTCGTGGCATGACGCTTGATCAAGTTTCTCTACTTGCTGAATTGAGCAAAGGTTACCTGTCCAGATTTGAGCGCGGAGAGAAAGCCCTTTCCGTCGCCGCTCTGGTACGGTTAGGTGCCGCGCTGAAGGTAAGCGTAGGAACATTATTGGGCGAAGAGCTCGACACCGAAGAAATTCGCCTTGTCCGCGCGGGCGACACACCACTGCTCATGACATCCATTGAAGACGGCGCTCATGTATTTCACAAACTGAGCGGCAATTTTGACGGTCAGTTCCATTCGACCTTTATTGTCGATATCCCTACCAACAAGCCTCATATTTCCGAAGCTTTCCACGGAGGGCGCGAGTTGCTGCATGTCCTGGAAGGAAATATCGAGATGAGTATAGGCAAAAAATGCCTGAAGCTCGCCAAAGGGGACTACCTCGAATTTCCGGGAAATATCCGCCACACGATAGTCAGCCCGAAAGCGCCCAGCCGGATTTTGCTCGTAATCGTAGATTCAAATGGCACGACTTCTGCCACTCTTTCGACATAGCAGGCTGCCAATATTGGGGGGTTATATACAATAGTGCCCACGTTGCCGGTTAATCGTCCGGCTCGTGGCGCTCCGCACCGCCTTTGAGAACCACAGCAGCCAACCTTTCAGGCGTCGTTGGAATGCTAACATCGGTTTCCATTTCTGCCTTCGTCGGATGGTAATCGGGATTGGCGAGCTTTCCCTTCAACGTCATATCTTCCGCAATTTTCGTCATGGTTTTTTCCCTCCGTTTACGGGTTCCCAGGTTTTTGTTTGAGCCAATCTAAAGCCTTGCGCTGATCATCGTTCGATGCCCTTCGTATCTGTGCCTTAAGCAGGCTCCAGCTTGGCGGCTCTTGGCTGGTGTTTTTGGCTCCTTGATTGCAGGCACTGCACAAGGCCCGCAGTTTGCTCAAAGTGTCAACGCCGCCATGGCTCTTGTCCACGATATGGCCCACATGCAGGCGCACTGGCCGTCCGGTGCGGTCGTCAGGATCACCCGCAATTGCGCCACACATCTGGCAGAGAAAGTTGTTGCGCTCCAATACCTGAACACGCAACGAGCCGCTGATATTGCGTGAGAACTTTAGCGGCGGCTTGCTCGGTGGCCATGTCACGAGTCGATATTTCCCTGGTTTGAGGTCGGTCGAATCGTGATGCGATTGAATCGGCCAGCCCTCCTCATCACGCAGTTCCCGCAGTCGGCGCGAATACTGCACTTGCCCGCCACTGGCACCTTGTATTTCCTCCGTTCTCACGATTTGTCCAATGTGATCGAGGAGAAACGCGCGGATTCCGTTCTTGCCGGTCAGCCCAGACATTTTGCCAACACCTGCCCGACCGAAGCAGCCAAGGGAGGCGGCTGGGCGTTGCCGATCTGACGACATTGCTGCGTCTTGCCGCCGACAAAGGTCCAGTCATCGGGAAAGCCTTGAATCCGCGCGACCATGCGGGCCGTAAGTCGCGGTTTTCCGCCAAAACGGGGGGGCGGGGGGGGGTGATTTGCTATACCGCCGCCGTCCACTCCTATTTCGGCCCATTCGCGCCGCGCACGGGTGGGGCCGAGGTCGGGGCCACCGTGTTTTTTCGAGCCGCCGACGATGGTTGGTGCTGGGAGCGATGCTTGTGCTGCCCACGTCTTTGCGTTGTGCCAGCCGCCCTCGGCCATCAGATCGCCAATGGCGTCACCGACGGTAACGCCGGACCGTCACCGTCTGGAAAGGCCATTGCAGCTGTCTGGTCTCGCCCCTGCGCAGCGCGATTAGGAACACTCGGCTGCGATTCTGCGGTACGCCAAACTTGACCGCGTTCAATAATGCCCAATGTGGCTGGAAGCCGAGCCTGTGCAGGGTTGCGTCAATGCTCTCGCGCATGGGCGCAAACTTGGCAGTCAACAGCCCGCGCACGTTTTCGATCAAGACGGCGCGAGGGCGTGCGCGCTCGACAATACGCAGCATTTGGGGAAATAGATCGCGCTCGTCGTCGCTGCCGCGTTGTTGCCCTGCCAAAGAATATGGTGGGCAAGGCAACCCGCCCTATAGCAAATCGACTTGCGGCCAGACGGACAGGTCGAATTGCCGTAAATCGGCCTCGACGGCGTTCCACGCTGGACGGTTGCGGCGTAACGTCATGCAGGCATGCAGATCATTGTCAATCAGCAGCGTTGGGTGGAAGCCCGCATGTTCAAGGCCGAGCGAAGTCCCGCCAGCACCGGCGCAAAGCTCAATACTCGACAGCATCCTGGACACCGATCAAATCATTGTAACGCAACTGCTTTCCGATCATGCCTTCAACCATATGACCCATCTGATCGGCGGTATCAGATTCACGGTCATTGTGGCGACCCGCGAACTCACCGACATAGCGGCCAAGGTGCTTGCTGCTCATGTGGTGGCAGGTGCCGTGATAGCCGCGCTTGAGCATCGACCAGAAGGATTCGATCCCGTTGGTGTGGGCCATGCCGTTCACATACTCGCCGACACTGTGCTTGACGGTCTCATGCTCGAACGCCATCCCCCGATACCCGCCGTGATCGTCCGTGTAGACTGTCGCTCCATCGGCAGCGTGACCGCCGACAAACCCCTGAAGCGTCCTGGCGTCCGTCCCGCTTGTCACGGTGGCGCTCACGCGGTTGGTTTCGCGGTCCTTGGCTCCGATAACGATCGACTTGCCGACACCACCCCTGCCAGCGCGAAGCTTCTTGTCGGCGTGCTTGTTCTTTTCCTTGCCGCCGATGTAAGTCTCATCGACCTCGACCGGGCCGGAGAACAAGCTTTCGCTGCCATTTTTCCAAACGTTACGCATCCTATGCGCCAAGTGCCATGCTGATTTCTGGGTGATATCAAGGTCGCGATGCAGCTTCATGCTGGATACGCCCTTAAGGCTTGTGGCCAGCAGATAAATAGACATGGCCCAAATCTGATAGCCCAAGTTTGAACTCTGCATGCATGTGCCAACCTTAACGCTAAATCGCTTGCGACATTCGCGCTCGCGGCATCTATACGGCATGGTTGCATGCGCCGCGCCGGATTGAATGTTGGTCGAGCCGCAATGCGGACAGTGTGGCCCGTTTGGCCAACGGCGTTTTGTGAACCATGCCTCCGCCGTCGCATCGTCCGGAAACATCTTCGTCATTTGAACGAGGGAAACTCCCTTGCGGTGGCTCTTTCCGGGGGCTTTCGTTGATTTTGACATCATCATCTCCTGCTGACACCTAATAGTGCCCAATTTGATGTGCCGTGTCAACGGAGATTTGGGCACTATTGTATATAATCCCCCAATATTGGGTATCAGAGTATTTCCGGCGCGCTGATATGGAAGGCTTGCGGTAGCCGCTCCTTGCGAAGCTTTCGGATATCTTTGTCGCCACCCTGGGGGCTCCAATTGCGGCTCTGTTGCAAAGTTTTGAGCACGTCGAGCAATTCCTGAGATCGTTTCTGAGTTAGGCGGCCAGTTCAGCGAATTGTTTGAAAGGACAGAGTCCGGGCGTGAGTTGTCCCTTGCGGATCATGTGAGCTACTTCAATTCCATCCAGAACCGCCGATGCCGACTTAAAGGATTTAAATGGGAATTATAAACTTCACTTGACAGGATTCTTCCTGGACTTTGAGACAACTGGCAAGCGGATCACCTGTAAATCCCTTATTGCGGGATGAGCGAACCAAACTGGGTAAACCGCACCCTATGGACGGGCGACAATCTCGATATCATGCGGGGCATTTCAAGTGGACTTAATCAACGACCGCGCTCCCGAAGACAGGCCGTTGTCGGTGATAAGTTGACGGTACATCAGGCAGCGACCTACCAGACCGGCGGCTGCGATAGTCATCTGTGCCAGCGTGTCCTCGCCGCGAATATTGTGCTTCCCGGCGAACTCTTGAACGTAGCGATCCAGATGCTTCGGGCTTATCTTGTGAAAGGTGCCTTTGTGCGCACGCTTCAGCGTAGCCCAAAAACTTTGGGGATTATGTAGGAGAGTGCCGAAATGGGGGTTGACATTAGTCGGCACTCTCATGTATTATGTTTGTATTCCAGGAGGATATGGATATGGTGAAGCACAAATCGGCGGGCAAGAGCGACCGCCAGGGCATCGGCCTCGTAGAACTGTTCAAGCGTTGGCCGACCGATGAGGCGGCCGAGGCGTGGTTCATCGCCCGCCGCTGGCCCGAGGGTATCCACTGCCCGCACTGCGGCTCTCTGAATGTGCAGACTGGCGCCAAGCACAAGACCATGCCCTACCGTTGCCGGGAGAAGGAGTGCGCGAAGCGGTTTTCCGCGAAGACGGGCACGGTGATGGAAGGCTCGAAGCTGGGCTTCCAGGTCTGGATGATCGCCACCTACTTGCTCTCGACGAGCCTGAAAGGGGTCTCCAGCATGAAGCTCCATCGGGATTTGAACATCAACCAGCGCAGCGCATGGTTCCTCGCGCACCGGCTTCGGGTTGCCTTGACCGAACGGCAGGGCGCGTTCGCGGGGCCGCTCGAAGCCGACGAAACCTACATGGGCGGGCGCCGGGCCAACATGCCCAAGGCGAAGCGGAAAGAGCTGACGGGCCGAGGCGCTGTAGGGAAGACGGCAGTTGCGGGTGTGAAGGATCGCGCGACAAATCGCGTCGCGGCGCAAGTTGTTCCTTCCACTGACGCCCGGACTCTGCAAGGCTTCGTCCGTGACCATGCCGGGGAGGACGCCGTGATCTACACGGATGAGCATGGTGGCTATGCCGGACTCGGCGCGGAGTTCGAGCACGAAGCCGTCAATCACTCGGTTGGCGAGTATGTGCGCGGCATGGCCCATACGCAGGGCATCGAGTCCTTCTGGGCGGTGCTCAAGCGGGCGCACAAGGGAACATTCCACAAGTTCTCGCCGAAGCATCTTGACCTGTATGTGCAAGAGTTCGCGGGCCGCCACAATGCCCGCGACCGGGACACCATCGACATCATGGCGACCTTCGCCGCTGGCGCGGTTGGCAAGCGCCTGCGCTACCGTGAACTGATTGCAAACAACGGCCTGCCGTCTGGGGCGCGGTCGTGACCCGCGTCGTCATCGAATGCGCCGATAATCCGGCCTTCATGGGAGGACTGGACGATGGCGCGTTCAAGCTGATCGTCACTTCGCCACCCTGCAATCTCGGCAAGGCATCCCTGGCCGCCAAACCGGAGCAGCGCGTTGTTGAAATCGTGCATCCGTCCTACCAGCCGAGCAAGGTGGCGCTGGAAGAGGACATGCGAGTAGACGCCCGTTTCGAGGAAGCCGTGGACGCGCTCGCGCAGCCCGTCAGCACCCGCCACATCGCCCGTCCGAAGCCGGGCCACCAAGCGGCCTCCGGCACTTTCCTACATAATCCCCAAAACTTTCCATTCCGTTGGTAGGCGCCATGTCGCGGACATATTCCCCTACCGAATGCTTGACCGCATCATGGCTGAACTCCGGCATATTCTCGTATGCCTTGGCCTCATCGGTGAAAACCGTAGCGCCGACCTCGTCATTCTCTCGAATGAAACCTTGCAAGGTTTTCTTGTCCGTATGCCCGACGACCTTTGCCACGACATGATTGGTGTTCCTGTCCCGTATTCCTGCAATGGCAGTCTTGCCGATTGGACCACGGCCAGCTCGCAGCTTGGCTTTGGCGTGCTTGTTCCGTTCCTTGCCCCCCATGTACGTTTCATCGACCTCCACAGGTCCGGCAACCTGTTCGCCAACCTAGTCGGCCCATGCTTCGCGCAAGCGGTGAAGCATAAACCACGCTGATTTCTTGGAGATTTCAAGATCGCGATGCAGCTTCATGCTCGACACGCTCTTGAGACTGGTCAGGCAGAGATAGATTGCGATCGCCCACTTGCGGAGAGGAATATGCGACCGTGCGATAGCTGTGCCCGTGCGCACGCTGAAATAGCTTCGGCAATCCGTACACCAATAAGGCATGGGCTTCGCGTTCGGTACCTTGCGCGTCTTCACGCTTCCGCAGTGCCCGCAGTGGCGGCCATTCGGCCAAATCTGCGCCTCGAACCACTCCGTTGCAGCTTCCTCGGTCGGAAATATATCCATCAATTCAATGAGGGATATACCATGGGTTCTGATCAGTGCAAGTTGGATAAGTAACCTGCGCCTGAGATGGCAAAGTCGGAATGGCGGGGTGAACCCCGCCCTACGCGCTGCACAAATCCGAGCCCGAGCCCGAGCCCGAGGTCGAAGCGCAGGGGCATGTCGAGCGGAACAGCCGGGCGAAACCGAGGTGATGGTTGGCGGCCGAACCGGTGACGTAAACACGTTTGAAAAAGAGATTCAGTCTTTCTCTGCGACTTCTCGTGAGTAGGAATTAAAGCCAAAGTCATAGCCATACGGTTTGTCCCGCAGCGGTTCTTTGGGCTCCGTGTCGTAGAGTTCGATTCGACCGGTGATCGAGAAGGAAAACTCCCCTGCAAAAAATTCCGCCATATCAAAAGCTTCCTCGTGAGACGCGGACCAGCATTTGAACCCCATGACGGCAGGGCCATGAGCGGCTCCGTTGCGTTCAGTCTCCTCGAGCACCTTGCCGTCAACGATCAAACTGTAGTGATGATACGGCGTCGTCAGCCCCCCATACCGCAGCTTGAGCTTCCAGTTCTTGTCCTGTTGCGGATCCACGGTTCTGTCACACCCGCTCGATCACCGTCGCCGCACCCATGCCCGAGGCAACACACAACGTAATCAGTGCGGTCTCCCGGCCGGTCCGCTCCAACTCGTCCAGCGCCGTGCCCAGGATCATTGCCCCGGTGGCTCCCAGCGGATGACCCATCGCGATAGCGCCGCCGTTGACGTTGACCTTGCCATGGTCGACGCCAAACTCGTCGAGGAACATCAGCACCACGCTGGCGAAGGCCTCGTTGACCTCAAAGAGGTCGATATCGCCGGTCTCCATCCCGGCCGCCGTCAGCACCTTCCTGGTGGCTGGCACCGGCCCGGTCAGCATGATGGTGGGGTCGGTGCCGATCTTGGCGGTGGCCCGAATGCGGGCGCGCGGTTTCAAGCCCAGCCGCTGACCCGCTTCCTTCGAGCCCACCAGAACCGCCGCCGCCCCATCGACGATGCCGCTGGAATTGCCCGCATGATGGACATGATTTATCCGCTCCAGATGCGGATACTTCAACTTCGCCACCGCGTCGAAGCCGGGCATCCCCTCGCCCATCTCCTTGAAGCTGGGCTTCAGCGCCCCCAGCGCCTGCATGTCTGTGCCGGGGCGCATATATTCGTCACGATCCAGAATTGGAATGCCGTTCTGGTCCTTCACCGTGACCACCGAGCCCGCAAACCGCCCTTCCTCCCAGGCCATCGCGGCGCGCTTCTGGCTTTCCACCGCATAGGCGTCCACATCGTCGCGGCTGAACCCGTATTTGGTGGCGATTATGTCGGCCGAGATGCCTTGCGGCACGAAATAGGTCTTCATCGCCAGATGGGGGTCGATGGCGATGGCGTAGCCGTCCGATCCCATCGGCACCCGGCTCATCATCTCGACCCCGCCGGCGACATAGAGGTCGCCCGCCCCGCCCCGCACCTGATTGGCGCTCAGATTGACCGATTCCAGTCCGCTGGCGCAGAACCGGTTGATATGCAGCCCCGGCGTGGCTTCGTCCCACCCGGCATAGAGCACCGCCGAACGGGCAATCTCGCCGCCCTGTTCGCCCACTGGGGTGACGCAACCCCAGATCACGTCCTCGACCTGGGCAGTGTCCAGATTGGTGCGCTCCTTCAAGGCGCTCAGCACCCCCGCCGAAAGCGCCAGCGAGGTCACCTCGTGCAATCCGCCGTCCTTCTTGCCCCGTCCCCGGGGGGTGCGCACGGCGTCATAGATATAGGCATCGGTCATTTGGCCTCCTCCTCCGCCGCCGAGGCGGTGCCCGGATGCTGGTGCGATTCGATGGTCCCGGGGCCTTGGCCAGTGAGACCGCCGGGACGGGTTTCACGCTCGGGAAGGCTGTCTGCGAGATGCAACCAGTGGACCCGGCTCTCGACGCCATAGTGCAGAACAGGCGCCGCGGCATCCGGCGCGGCATCCGGATCGTCCAGCGCGCCTATCATCGGTTCGATGACATCGGCCCCGGTCGGTGCGTAGAACAGCGGCGTGCCGCAGTCACGGCAGAAGCCACGCTCCGCGACGTCCGAACTGGCAAAACGGCGCGGCTGCCCGGCAAAAACCACGTCGCGTGCCGTTACCAGCGGTGCAAAGGTGTTTCCGGTGGCCCGCTGGCACATCTGGCAGTGGCAAAGAACGGCGCGGCCGAGCGACCCGGTCACGGTGAACCGGACTTGGCCACATTGGCACCCGCCGGTTGCATATGCAGTCGTATCGTCCATTTGTCCTCAGGCGGGCGGCTGTTGCCCTGGCATCAGTTCATAGGGAGGCTTCCACCCCGGCATCGCCCGGATGCGGTCCTTCCAGGCGGTAATGTTGGGGTATTCCGCCGCCCAGTCGATGGGGAATTCGTCCTCGTAGAACATATAGCCCGCACAGGAGATATCCGCCACGGTCATCGCTTCGCCCACAATCCAGTCGCGCGCCGCCAGATGCCCGTCCAGCAGTGCCAGCGCCGCTCGCCCGCGCCCTTCCAGGAACGCAACCACATCGGCGCTGCGCTTGTCCTCGGGCACGAAATTGATCAGGAACCGCCAGGTGGCGTTGTAGGAGGTGAACTTGTGGTTGTCCCACAACACCCAACGCAGGATCTCGCGCCGCGCGGCCTCGCCCGATGGCCCGAACCGGCCCAGTTTTCCGGCCAGATAATCCAGGATCATGCCGGACTGCGCCAGCACCAGCCCGTCATGCTCCAGCACCGGCGCTTCGCCCATCTCGTTGAGCGCCCGAAACTCCGGTGAGCGGTTTTCGCTGTTGAAGAAATCGACAAACACCGGCGCCCAGTCCGCCCCGGCCAGTTCCAGCATCAGCGCCGGTTTGTACGAATTGCCCGATTGGGCGAAGCAGTGCAGGCGGTACTCGGTCATCACCCGTCCCCTTTCGGTATCTTCCCTGGCGCGGGGGCACCATACTCCGAGATGAAGTCCCGGAACACTGCGTCAAGACTCTCCGCCTCGGCGAAATCGTCAATCCGCTCCAGCAGGACAGACAACAGGCAGTTGTTTCCCAATCCGTACTCCGCGTTCAGCGCCCGCAGCCGGTCATAGCCCGCCTCGGTCATCGCGGTGTGAAGCGCTTGGGCAGAGGGAGACGTTTCGGCATCGGATCAACCCTTTCCCGCCCTGTCAAGCGGTGCGCAAAATGCGGAAGCCGTAACTCGCCCGCACCTCAGAATGCCTCCGCCGGCATGTCCATCACCGGCTCGGCCCCGGTTTCGATTCGGGTCAGGCGCAGCGCCGTCTCGGGCAAGATCCGGCTCATGTAGTATCGCCCGGTGGCCAGTTTGGCGTTGTAATAGTCCGCGTCCCCGGTCCCCTCATGCAGCGCCACCGAGGCGGCCTTGGCCATCTTGGCCCAGCTCAACCCCATGCAAACCAACCCGAACAGATGCAGGAAATCCACCGATCCCGCCAGCGCCGCGTTGTGGTTCTTCATTCCCGCCTGCATGAAGAACACCGCCGCCGATTGCAGGTCCTTCGATGCCTTCTTCAACGGCTCGAGGAATTGCTTCTCAAGGGTCAGGTCGTCCTCGTTGGCCTTGATGTAACCCTTGACGTACTCAAAAAAGGTCATGATCGGCTTGCCCATCTTCTGGGGCAGCTTGCGGCCCACCAGGTCCAGCGCCTGCACGCCGGTGGCGCCCTCGTAGATCATGGTGATTCGGGCGTCGCGGACAAACTGCGACACGCCGGTCTCCTCGATATAACCGTGGCCGCCGAAGACCTGCTGGGCCTGGCCCGCCAGCCGGTAGCCTTCCTCGGTCAGGAAACCCTTTATCACCGGGGTCAGCAGCGACACCATGTCGGCGGCCTTCTCGCGCTGGGCCGGGTCGGTGTGGCGTTTCTCGGCGTCCAGCAGCATTGCCACCCAGCTCAGGAAACACCGGCCGCCATCGACGAAGCTCTTCTGGTCCAGCAGCAACCGCCGCACATCCGCATGCACGATCAGCGGGTCGGCCGGGCCGTCGGGGTTGGCGGCCCCGGTCACCGCGCGGCCCTGCAACCGCTCTCGCGCATAAGCCGCCGCGGTCTGGTACGCGGCGGAGGCCACCGCCAGCCCCTGCATTCCCACCAGCAACCGCGCCTCGTTCATCATCGTGAACATGGCCCGCAGGCCCTTGTGCTCGTCGCCTACCAGCCAACCGGCGGCGCCGTCGTACTCCATGGCGCAGGTGGCGTTGCCATGGATGCCCATCTTCTCCTCGACCTTCGAACAGACCACCCCGTTGCGGTCCCCCGGCGAGCCGTCCTCGCCCACCAGGAATTTAGGCACCACGAACAGCGAGATGCCCTTGGTCCCCTGCGGCGCGCCGGTGATCCGGGCCAGAACCAGATGGATGATGTTTTCGGCCATATCGTGCTCACCCGCCGAGATGAAAATCTTCGAGCCGGTGATCTTGTACGAACCATCCGCCTGCAACTCGGCCCTGGTGCGCAACAAGCCCAGATCGGTGCCGCAATGGGACTCGGTCAGGTTCATGGTGCCGGTCCAGTCGCCGGAAACCATCTTCGGCAGGTATTTCGCCTTCAACTCCTCGCTGCCATGGCCGTGGATCGCCGAATAGGCCCCGTGGGTCAGGCCGGAATACATCATGAAGGCCATGTTGGCCGCCGACTGCATGGTGCCGACGCAAAGGTTCAGCAGGGTCGGCATGCCCTGGCCGCCATAGTCCGGGTCGCACTCCATCCCGGTCCAGCCGCCCTCGCGCAACAGGGCAAAAGCCTCGCGGAACCCGTCCGGCGTGCGCACTACGCCATCCTCCAGCGTGCAGCCCTGCACGTCGCCGGTCTGGTTGATCGGTGCCAGAACCTCGCGTGCGATCTTGCCCGCCTCCTCCAGGACCGCGCCGGTGAAATCGGGGGCCAACTCGCCATAGCCCTCGATCGCAACCTCCTCGTGAACCTTGAGCGCCTCGTGCAGGATGAAACGATAATCGCGCAACGGCGGTTCATAGCTGGGCATGGCGCCTCCGATGGGTGTCTGGCAGGGGGGGTGCTCTATTCGGCGGCGATGGCACCGCCGCTTTCATCGAGTATGCGCCGTCCCTCGGTCATACACTGATCAAGCTCGGCAATCGCGGCGTTCAACTCGTCGCGCCTGGCGGTCAGCTCGATATGATGGCTGCGGGCAACCTCCATCGTCGCGGCGATCTGGGTTATCAGGGTCGGGTCGACGTCGTAGAGGTCGAGCAGATCCTTGATCTCGTGCAGCGAAAAGCCGAAACGCTTGCCGCGCAGGATCAGCTTCAACCGTGCCCGGTCGCGCAGGGTGAACAGGCGGCGCTGGCGTTCGCGGATTGGCGCCAGAAGTTCCTTGTACTCGTAGAACCTCAATGTGCGCGGAGTGACGTCGAACTCGGCGCAAAGTTCGCCGATCGAAAATGTCTTGGAGTTCATTTGTTCGCTGCCCTGGCTGTTTGCCGTGTGGGCTGGAAAAGTGCCCGCGATTTACGTCAGCGTCAATCGAAAAATTGCAAGCCGCACGCGCCCTCTGATGCGGAATCGGTCCAGGGTGGGCCCCGGTTCAGAGAGGGCCCGGAATGGACCCAGAATGGGCATCGACAACCCCCTGTGCCGGGGGCTAGGACAGAAGGGCCAGGTGGAGGGCAACGATGACATCCAAAGATGACACACCGACAAATGCCGCACGCGAGAATGAAGGCGGCGAGCCGATCACTACTCTGCCCTTCGGCAACGAGATCGGCATGCGGTTGCACCAGGCCGAGGCTGGCGTCGCCGTCCTGTCGGTGCCCTATGACGAACGCCTGGTCGGCGACCCTGAGACCGGGGTGCTGCATGGCGGGGTGATCACGGCGCTTCTGGATACCGCTTGCGGCTGGGCGGTGATGGCCGCGCCGGCGAAGCTCAAATCGACCGCGACGCTGGACTTGCGGATCGACTACATGCGCCCGGCGACGGCGGGCGCGGCGGTGTTCTCGCGCGCCGAGTGCTATCGCCTGACCCGGTCCGTCGGTTTCGCCCGGGCGGTCGCCTATCACACCGACCCGAAGGATCCGGTGGCAACCGCCCAGGGCGCCTTCATCCTCGACCGTGAGGAGGACCCCCGATGAGCACCACCGCACCCTTTGCCAAACGTCAGTCCGAGCGCGACGCGGCGATCGCGGCGCTCACCGATACGGTCCCCTACAACCGCCTGCTGGGGGTCCGCTTCGATCGGCTGGGCGATGAGCTGACCGGGCGGCTTCCATTCCGCGCGGGGCTGGTCGGCAACCCCGTCCTGCCGGCGATCCACGGCGGCGTCACCGGCTCGTTCCTGGAAATCACGGCGCTGATGCAACTGGCCTGGGACCAGGTCCTGAGCCACATGGAACAGGGCGGCGAAGCGGCCGAGCGGATCGCCGCAGGCCACTTCCCATCCTATCCGAAGACCATCGACATCACCATCGACTACCTGCGCTCCGCCCGCCCGCGCGAGACCTTCGCCCGCGCCACGGTGCAAAGGACCGGCCGCAGGGTCGCCAACCTCCATGTCGAAGCGTGGCAGGACAGCCGGGCGCGCCCGATCGCCATGCTGCGGGGGAACTTCCTGATGCCGGGGTAGCCGAGAAGCGGCGCGCCAAATTCGCCCGCGCCAGCCCATGACGGCTGACGTTCCTGGACTTTCCCGGCCAGCTCGAGGTCACCAACAATGCCTGCGAGCGCGCCCTGCGTCGCGCCGTCATTCAACGCAAAGTGACCAACGGCTTCCGCTCGATGTGGGCCGCAGAAGGCGACTGCGCCGTCAGAACCGTCACCGACACCGCCAAACTCGCAGGCAAATCCCCGTATCAAACGATCATCGAAACCCTGGCCTGACCTCCGCAGTACGCCGGGGAAAAAAGGGCGTGAGTAATTACCCCTGCGCCGACGCGCCCGGCACCCCGCACAGCCAAACCGCAAGGCACAACCCTGCACGACCAGGTTTTTGGCTGGCAAAGTACATGATCCACGCCTCCAGCCAGGGTATCATCGAGCACGAACGCCCGCTCCTCAATGCCTCGGTCCCTTCGACATTATATACATAAAACCTGCAAGGTGGAACGACGCCGGTCGGTTGGTTGACCGTCGTCACGCGGGAGCGTTGGCAAACTCTGCCCGGGTGTTTTCGTCGCCTCATCCGCTCCCGGTTCCTGGGCGCGACTGGATGGAATTCCCCGCGAAGCTGCCGTAGGGTGGGGTTCGTTACTGATCGTCCTGCCACCCGGTCCACCCTGAGTCCGCCATGCCCCATACCGCGCCCAAATCCCCCCCGCGCGAGATTACCTATTCCCGCGTTGCCGTCATCGCCCTGCCGGTGGTGCTGTCGAACGCCATGGTGCCGCTGCAGGGCGCCATCGACACCGCGATCATCGGCAATCTGGGCGAGGCGCGGTATCTGGCGGCGGTGGCGCTGGGGGCGACCATCATCCACCTGTTGTTCGGTATCTTCAATTTCCTGCAGATGGGGGTCTCGGGCCTGACCGCGCAAGCGCTGGGGGCCGAAGACCGCCGCCGGGTGATGAACACCCTGGCCCGCGCCGGGGTGATCGCGCTTGCCGTCGCGGGCCTGCTGATCCTGTTCAAGGGCCCGTTGCGCGCCGGGGCGCTAGCGCTGTTCGAGGGCAGCGCGGGCGCCGAGGCGCTGGCCGGTGCCTATGTGGACATCCGGATCTGGGGGGCACCGGCCGAACTGGTGAATTATGCGCTGCTGGGCTGGTTCGCCGGGCAGGGCCTGACCGGCCGGATGTTCGAGATGCAGGTGGTGACCTCGACCTGCAACATCGCGCTCAACCTGATTTTCGTGCTGGGTTTCGGCTGGGGGGTCGAGGGGGTCGCGCTGGGCACCGTGCTGGCGGCGTTTACCGGGCTCGGGGTCGGTCTCTGGCGGGTGCGCCAGCAGGCCGCGCAGATCGCGCCGGCGGAGTGGCGTTTCGACTGGGCCCGCATCCTCGACCCGGTTGAACTGGCCCAGGTGATGGCGCTGAACCGTGACATCTTCATCCGCACAATGTGCCTGACCGGAAGCTTCGCCTGGATGACCCGGCTCGGCTCGCTGCAGGGCGACGTGGTGCTGGCGGCGAACGGGATATTGCTGCAATTCCTCTACATCGCCTCATACGCGCTGGACGGTTTTGCCTTGGCGGCGGAGGCGCTGGTTGGTCAGGCCCTGGGCGCGGGCAGCCGGGCGCGGTTGCGGCGCGCCGTGGTGGTCAGCTCGGTCTCAGCGGCGGCGCTGGCGGCGGTGATCGCGCTTGGCGCAACCCTGGTCTCCGGCCCGGTAATCCGGCTGTTCACCAATGTCGAGGAGGTCCGCGACGTCTGCCGCGCCTATGTCCTGTGGGCGACGCTGTTGCCGCTGGTGGCGGTCATGGCCTACCAACTCGACGGCATCTTCATCGGCGCTACCGAGGGTGCCGTGATGCGCAACGCCATGATCTTCTCGGCGGGGATATATTTTCCCCTGAGCTACGCGATGACCGGGGAGTTCGGTAATCACGGACTCTGGGCGGCGGTGTGGGTCTACATGTTGCTCCGCGCGGGCACCCTGGCGCTGTCCTATCCCCGGTTGGAGGCCCGCATCAAGGCATAACCCTGCCGCGCCCTAACAGCCCGTTGACGAAGTCGGCCCTGGACACGAGCGGCCTGGTCTGATTCTATGATATTCTGATTTGACCGGGGGGTTCGCCGATGTCGATGGGACTGCAGAAGGATCGTCAGGGTGATTTGATGGTGGGCTGGGCGGAGATGCCGCGCTCGCCGGGTCATGTGTTTTACGACCGTCTTCAGTCGGCCCTGATCGAGGGCGGCTTCGACGGCTTCGCCGAGGCGGCCTGCCGGTGCTATTACGCGGCCAGGATGGGAGCGCCTTCGGTGCCGCCGGGGCGCTATTTCCGCATGCATCTGGTGGGCTACTTCGAGGGCATCGACTCTGAGCGCGGGCTGGAATGGCGCTGCTCGGATTCGCTGTCGCTGCGGGAGTTTCTGCGGCTGGAGAGCCGGGATCGTGTGCCGGACCATTCCTGGCTGTCGAAGACCCGCACGCGCCTGCCCCACGAGGTGCACGCGATGGTCTTCGACCGGGTTCTGGCGCTGATCGCCGAGGCGGGTCTGGTGAAGGGCGACCGCATCGGGGTGGATGCCTCGACCATGGAGGCCAACGCGGCGCTGCGCAACATCGTGCGGCGCGACACGGGTGAGGGGCGACCGGGAGATGCTGGAGCATCTGGCCCAGGAGAGCGGCATCGAGACGCCCACGGCCGAGGACCTGGCGCGTCTGGACCGCAAGCGCAAGGGCAAGAAGCTCTTGAACCAGGATCGGGTTTGCAGGAGCGACCCCGAGGCCAGGGTCGCCAGGATGAAGGACGCCGCGACCCATCTGGCCTACAAGCCCGGGCACGCGGTGGATCCGGACACCGGGGCGGTGGTGGCGGCCGAACTGCACCCAGCCGATGAGGGCGACACCACGACGCTTTCCAAGACCCTGGCGGCGGCCGAGACAAACCTCGAGGCGGTGGCTGCGGCACCGACCCCAGAGAGCCCGGCCGAATGCGTCACCGACAAGGGCTATTTCTCACGGGCGGTCTTGAAGGCCCTGCAAGACCCGGCCCTGGAAGACCCGGATCGCCGAGCCCAGGCAGAAGGGCTTTTCGCGCTGGCGCGGTGACCAGGCGGCGCGCCGGGCGGTCACCAACAACCGCGTGCGGCTCAAGTCCGCGCTCGCCCGCGAGGCCTTCAAGCTGCGCGCCGAGATCGTCGAGCGCTGCTTTGCCCACACCCTCGATCGCGGCGGCATGCGCCGAACCTGGCTGCGCCGGCGCGAGAATGTGCACAAGCGATACCTGCTTCACGTCGCCGGCCACAACCTCTCGTTGCTGATGCGCCAACTCATCGGCGCCGGCACCCCGCGCCAGGCCGTGGCGGGCGGATATGGCGGTGTTTTCGTGCTTGTTGCGCCCTCTGGAGCCGTTTTGGTCGCTCGGATCGTCCTCATCGTCTCGGAGGATGGCGAAACCGCCTGCGCCGCGTTATGTTTCGTCGTGGGGTGAAACCCGGTCAAGTGGGGTGAAGCCCGGTAAATGGCGACTTTTTCAACGGGCTGCTAACGGCACCGCGCAGCTCACCCGCCCACCCCTGTACGCCGCCGTTAGGGCGCGGCAGGGTTATTTGTGCTGACGGATCAAGGTGTTATGCATTTGTTCCAAAGGCTGCTTCCCCTCCCCTCCGCGGGTCTTATACACCTGTTCGAAAGGGGGATTATGTAGGAAAGTGCCGGAGGCCGCTTGGTGGCCCGGCTTCGGACGGGCGATGTGGCGGGTGCTGACGGGCTGCGCGAGCGCGTCCACGGCTTCCTCGAAACGGGCGTCTACTCGCATGTCCTCTTCCAGCGCCACCTTGCTCGGCTGGTAGGACGGATGCACGATTTCAACAACGCGCTGCTCCGGTTTGGCGGCCAGGGATGCCTTGCCGAGATTGCAGGGTGGCGAAGTGACGATCAGCTTGAACGCGCCATCGTCCAGTCCTCCCATGAAGGCCAGATTATCGGCGCATTCGATGACGACGCGGGTCACGACCGCGCCCCAGACGGCAGGCCGTTGTTTGCAATCAGTTCACGGTAGCGCAGGCGCTTGCCAACCGCGCCAGCGGCGAAGGTCGCCATGATGTCGATGGTGTCCCGGTCGCGGGCATTGTGGCGGCCCGCGAACTCTTGCACATACAGGTCAAGATGCTTCGGCGAGAACTTGTGGAATGTTCCCTTGTGCGCCCGCTTGAGCACCGCCCAGAAGGACTCGATGCCCTGCGTATGGGCCATGCCGCGCACATACTCGCCAACCGAGTGATTGACGGCTTCGTGCTCGAACTCCGCGCCGAGTCCGGCATAGCCACCATGCTCATCCGTGTAGATCACGGCGTCCTCCCCGGCATGGTCACGGACGAAGCCTTGCAGAGTCCGGGCGTCAGTGGAAGGAACAACTTGCGCCGCGACGCGATTTGTCGCGCGATCCTTCACACCCGCAACTGCCGTCTTCCCTACAGCGCCCCGGCCCGTCAGCTCTTTCCGCTTCGCCTTGGGCATGTTGGCCCGGCGCCCGCCCATGTAGGTTTCGTCGGCTTCGAGCGGCCCCGCGAACGCGCCCTGCCGTTCGGTCAAGGCAACCCGAAGCCGGTGCGCGAGGAACCATGCGCTGCGCTGGTTGATGTTCAAATCCCGATGGAGCTTCATGCTGGAGACCCCTTTCAGGCTCGTCGAGAGCAAGTAGGTGGCGATCATCCAGACCTGGAAGCCCAGCTTCGAGCCTTCCATCACCGTGCCCGTCTTCGCGGAAAACCGCTTCGCGCACTCCTTCTCCCGGCAACGGTAGGGCATGGTCTTGTGCCTGGCGCCAGTCTGCACATTCAGAGAGCCGCAGTGCGGGCAGTGGATACCCTCGGGCCAGCGGCGGGCGATGAACCACGCCTCGGCCGCATCATCGGTCGGCCAACGCTTGAACAGTTCTACGAGGCTGATGCCCTGGCGGTCGCTCTTGCCCGCCGATTTGTGCTGCACCATATCCATATCCTCCTGGAATACAAACATAATACATGAGAATGCCGACTAATGTCAACCCCCATTTCGGCACTCTCCTACATAATCCCCTTCGAAAGCTGACGCTTTCGGCGCACAAGACCCGCTGCGAGGCGGCGCACCGCAACCGGCCGTCAAAGCGGATTATCCGCCCCCACCGCCTCCGATACATTGCCAAACCCGTCCTGCTCCAGCAGCAGGTCAAGGCCCCGGGCGATGCGCCCGGGCAGGCTGATGCCACCAAAGACCATGGCGGTATAGAGCTGCACCGCGCTCGCGCCGGCACGGATCTTGGCATAGGCATGCCCGGCGCTTGCGATACCGCCGACGCCGATCAGCGGCACCTTGCCCCCGGTCAGGCGATAGAGCTGCCCCAGAACCTCGGTCGAGCGGGCGAACAAGGGCTGGCCGGAGAGCCCACCGGCTTGCGTTCCATGGCGGCTGGCCAGTCCCTCGCGACTCAGGGTGGTGTTGGTGGCGATGATCCCGTCCAGGCCGTGCGCCAGCACCAGTTCGGCGATATCGGCCAGTTCGCCAGCCCCCAGGTCCGGCGCGATCTTCAGCAACACCGGCTTGGCCTCGCCCAACTCGGCTTTCGCCGCCACTATCCGGCCCAGCAGAGCATCAAGCGCCGCCCGCCCCTGCAAATCGCGCAACTTCTCGGTATTGGGCGACGAGACATTGACGGTGAAGAAATCCGCGCGCGGCCAGAGATGGCGCAGCACCGTCACATAGCCCTCTGCCCGGTCCGCCGCATCCTTGTCGGTGCCCAGGTTGACCCCCACCACCCCGGCCCCACGCGCCGCCGCCCGGTCCGCCGTGTCCAATCGTTGTGCCACCGCCTCCATGCCATCATTGGTGAACCCGAAGCGGTTGATCACCGCCCGGTCCCAGGTCAGCCGGAACAGCCGTGGACGCGGACTGCCGAGCTGCGGGTGCGGGGTGACTGCGCCGATCTCGAGGAATCCCGGCCCGGCGGCCAGGGCAGCCCGAACCACCTCGGCATTCTTGTCGAACCCGGCGGCGATCCCCACCGGGTTGGGCAGGTTCAACCCGGCCACAACCGTCTTCAGCCGAGGCGAGGTCACCGGGCCGGTTTTCGGCCCTAACCCGGCCGCCAGCGCCTTCAGCGCCAGCCCGTGCGCGGTTTCCGGGTCGAGGCAATGCAGCAGCCTCAGCCCGGCAGTCTCCAGAACGCTCATGCCACCTCGTCCGGAAACACATGGGCGCCGTTTGAGTCCGGACCTGGACCCAGCGGCAGGGCGCACACCCAGGCGGCATCCGCGATCCGCAGCGGCCCATGGAGATGCGGAAACAGACCGCCTCCGCGCGAGACCTCCCATTTCAGCGCCGCACCCAACCGACCCGCCTCAACCGCCAGCAGCATCAACCCTGCCTGCCCGGCGAAATGCTTCGTCGCGGTCTCGGCCACCTGCGCTCCGGTGGAGAAATGCACGAATCCATCCGCCAGATCGACCGGCGCACCGGCAGTCTCGCCGACGCGTTGCAGATCCGCCCATTGCGTGGCGGTCAGAATCTTGTAGATCAACATGCGCCGCAGGAGAGCGGCAGAGCCGCGTCCGTGTCAAGCCTTCAGCCCTCCCCGGCTCAGCCCTGCCCATCATCAACCCTGGGGCGTGATTATCCTGCGGGCCTTGCCGCGCTCCAGCCCCAGCCGGTGTTCGCGCCAGATGATGAACAGCCCGGCCGAGACCACCAGCGCCGCACCCCACAGCATCGGCGCGGTCGGGACCTCGGCGAACAGGAAGTAACCCAGCGCCAGCGCCAGCAGCATCGAGGTATATTCGAACGGTGCGATCACCGCCGCCTCGGTATGGCGATAACTGGTTGCCAGCAAGATCTGTGCGAGGCCGCCCGGCAACCCGGACTCCGTTATCACTCATCCCAAATGCCCCTCCGCCTTCGCCCACTGACAGGTCGCATCCAGGCACTTCTCCATCGGCGCGAACAACTCCTCGATCTCGTCCTCGGTGATGATCATCGGCGGGCAGATGCCCAGCACGTCGCCCATGGCGCGCAGGATGACGCCGTGGCCCATCAGCTCGGCCGCCAGCTTGGCGCCAACCTTGCCGGGCTGAGCAAAGGTTGCCGCATTGGCCGGGTCAGGCGACACCTCCAGTGCGCCCATCAGGCCCACGCCCCTGGCCTCACCGACCAGCGGGTGACCGGCGAAGGAGCGTATCTTCGCCTGGAACAGCGGCGAGACCTTGCGCACATGGCCGACAATGTCGCGCCGCTGGTAGATCTCGATCGCCTTCACCCCCACGGCGCAGCCCAGCGGGTGCCCGCCATAGGTGAAGCCGTGGCCCAGGGCCGGGTAGCGGTTGCTCTCGGCCTCGATCGCATCCGCCATTTCGGCGTTGATCGCCACCGCCGACAGCGGCACATAGCCCCCGGTAATCTGTTTGGCCATCGACACACTGGTCGCCGCCATGCCGAAGGTCTCGGTGCCGAACCAGTTGGCGGTGCGCCCGAAGCCGCAGATCACCTCGTCGGCGATGAACAGGATGTCGTAGTTCTGCAGCACCGGGTTGATCGCCGCAAAATACCCCTCCGGCGGCACGATCACGCCGCCGGCGCCCATCACCGGCTCGGCGATGAAGGCGGCCACCGTGTCCGGCCCCTCGGCCAGGATCAACTCCTCCAGGTCGCGCGCCAGCCGCGCCACGAACTCGGCCTCGGTCTCGCCCGGCTGGCCGCCTCCGCGCCAGAAATGCGGGCAGGTGGTGTGCTTGACGAAATCGAAGGGTATGTCGAACGAGCCGTGGTTCAGCGGCAGCCCGGTCATCGAGGCGGTGACCAGCGTCACCCCGTGATAGCCGCGCTGGCGCGAGATGATCTTCTTCTTCGCCGGCTTGCCCAAGGCGTTCATCATGTACCAAATCAGCTTGACCTGGGTGTCGTTGGCCTCGGAGCCGGAGCAGCCATAGATCACCCGCGCCATCGGGATCGGGTACAGCTCCTTGATCTTCTCGGCCAGTTCGATGGCGGGCTCGTGGGTGCGGCCGCCGAACAGATGGTAGTAGGGCAGCTTGCCCAGTTGCTCGGCCGCCGCGTCGGCCAGTTCCTTGTCGCCGAAGCCCAGCCCGCAGCACCACAGCCCCGCCAGTCCCTCGATGAACTTGTTCCCCTGATCGTCATAGACATAGACGCCTTCGCCCGACTCGATCAGATGCGCGCCGACCTTCCGGTGGGTGACGGCGTTGGTATAGGGATGCAGCAGCGCCTCGATATCGCGGGTCTGGGTATTGCTGAGGGGCGCTGAGTCATGGGCCATGGGGGGAGTTCTCCAGATACGGGCGGGTCAGGAATTTGAAGATACAGATAGCGCGAGTCGGGGGCGGGTGCCAGCCGGGGTCGCAAAAGATTTCATGGCGGATGGCGGGGCGTTGTCACCGACCGAACCCTTGCTCCGGTCTCAAGGCGCAGCGGTTCCCGTCCGGGTCCGTGAACTCGGCGGTAATTTCCCAGCTGTGGCGCTGAACGACGATATCGACGCCCTTCTCCCGCAATCTCGCGGCCGAGCCTTCGACATCCTCGACATTGAAGCGCAGCTTGACCGGAGAATACGTGGCCGTGCCGGTGTCCGGCAACCCGGGCTCGACCATCAGATAAACGTCGCCCAGATCGAAACAGGTCAGCGTGGAATCCGCCCGGTCGAGCGGGAACATCAGCGGCAACTCCAAAACGTCCCGCGTAGAACGCAACGCAGTCGTATCTGACGGCAAGCAGAATGATACCGGCTTTACTGAACTGCATGATCGTCCTCCTTGCCCATTGCCTCAACGACCCAGGGTAGTGCAGTTTTTTGCCCGGACAATGCTGTCCTTTCGCCGCCATCGTCGTGCAAAAACGCGGATCTTGCTGATGGGAAAAGCCATCTGCCCCATCGCAGCACCAGCAACGAAAAGGGCCGCCCCCTTGCAGGAGCGGCCCTAAACTTTCGCGCGATACGCGGCGTGATTACATCATGCCGCCCATGCCGCCCATGCCGCCCATGTCGGGCATGCCGCCGCCGGCAGCACCCTTCGGCTCGGGCTTGTCGGCGACCATGGCCTCGGTGGTGATCAGCAGGCCGGCCACCGAAGCGGCGTCCTCCAGCGCGATCCGCACGACCTTGGTCGGGTCGATGATGCCGGCCTCGATCAGGTCGCCGTACTGCTCGGTCTGGGCGTCGAAGCCGTAGTGCTCATCGTCCGACTCCAGGATCTTGCCGGCAACCACGGCACCGTCGACACCGGCGTTCTCGGCGATCTGGCGCACCGGCGACTGTAGGGCGCGGCGCACGATGGCGATACCGGCCTTCTGGTCGTCGTTGGCGACCTCGATGCCGTCCAGCTTCTTCGACGCGTGCAACAGCGCCACGCCGCCACCGGCGACGATACCCTCCTGCACCGCGGCGCGGGTTGCGTTCAGGGCGTCGTCGACCAGGTCCTTGCGCTCCTTCACCTCGATCTCGCTCGCGCCGCCGACACGGATCACGGCAACACCGCCGGCCAGCTTGGCCAGACGCTCCTGCAGCTTCTCACGGTCGTAGTCCGAGGTGGTGTCCTCGATCTGCGCGCGGATCTGGGCGACCCTGGCGGCGATCTCGGCCTTCTCGCCGGCGCCGTCGATCACCGTGGTGTCGTCCTTGGTGATGCTGACCTTCTTGGCCGAGCCGAGCATGTCGATGCCGACATTCTCCAGCTTCATGCCCAGATCTTCCGAGACCACCTGACCGCCGGTCAGGATCGCCAGATCCTGCAGCATCGCCTTGCGGCGGTCACCGAAGCCTGGCGCCTTGACGGCGGCGATCTTCAGGCCGCCGCGCAGCTTGTTGACCACCAGGGTGGCCAGGGCCTCGCCCTCGACATCCTCGGCGACGATCAGCAGCGGCTTGCCCGACTGGATCACGGTCTCGAGCAGCGGCACCATCGGCTGCAGCGAAGAGAGCTTCTTCTCGTGCAGCAGGATCAGAACGTCCTCGAGCTCGGTCACCATCTTGTCGGCGTTGGTGATGAAGTAGGGGCTAAGGTAACCGCGGTCGAACTGCATGCCCTCGACCACCTCGGTCTCGGTCTCCAGGCCCTTGTTCTCCTCGACGGTGATGACACCCTCGTTGCCGACCTTCTGCATGGCGCCAGCGATCTGCAGGCCGATCGCGGTGTCGCCGTTCGACGAGATGGTGCCGACCTGGGCGACCTCGTCCGAATCCTTGACCGGGCGCGACATGCCCTTGATTTCCTCGACGACCTTGCGAACCGCCAGGTCCACGCCGCGCTTCACGTCCATCGGGTTCATTCCGGCGGCGACCGACTTCATGCCCTCCTTGACGATGGCATGGGCGAGCACGGTTGCAGTGGTGGTGCCGTCGCCGGCCTCGTCATTGGTGCGGGACGCGACTTCGCGGACCATCTGCGCACCCATGTTCTCGAACTTGTCGGACAGCTCGATCTCCTTGGCGACGGCGACGCCGTCCTTGGTGATGCGCGGCGCGCCGAACGATTTGTCGAGGATGACGGTGCGGCCCTTCGGACCCAGGGTTACCTTCACCGCGTTGGTGAGGGTGGTGATACCCTTCAGCATGCGGTCGCGGGCGTCGGAGTGGAATTTGATTTCCTTGGCAGCCATTTCGGTTGCTCCTGTTCAAATTGTGTCTTTGGTGTTCGGGTTGGAAGATCGCGCCGATCAGGCTGCCTTGGCTGCCTTTTTGAGAACGATGATCCCGAGGATGTCGCTTTCCTTCATGATCAGAAGGTCCTCGCTGTCGATCTTGACCTCGGTGCCCGACCACTTGCCGAACAGGATGCGGTCACCGGCCTTGACGGACATCGGGATCAGCTCGCCCGAATCCTTGCGCGAGCCTTCGCCGCAGGAGACGATCTCGCCCTCCTGGGGCTTTTCCTTGGCCGAGTCGGGGATGATCAGTCCACCGGACGTAACTTCTTCGGATTCGACGCGGCGAACCAGTACACGGTCATGCAGAGGTGTGAAGCTCATGGTAGCGCTCCCTTTTGCGGGTTCCAGGTTGATGTTCCTATGGAGGCGTTGCCCCTCTCCGGCGTAATCGACTGAAGCTTTAGCACTCGCCCCCTATGAGTGCTAACAATGTGGGTCCATGCGCAGTTAGGCATGGCGTGCGTGCGAGTCAAGAGTTGGCATCCAGTTAGTTCTTGTTCGGCCAGGTCGAGAATGAATATCCCGGCGTTGAATTCAGCGGCGGGACTCGGTGGCGGGCTTTTGACGGCAAGTTGACAGACAAGCAGGCGATGGCATTGGCCGAACTGGAAGCAGGTGATTTCCTGACCGCCACGGCTTGGCGGATCAAGGAAATGCTGCATTGGGTGCGTCGTGCGAGAACCCCACATGCAGCCCGCTGGCGGCTGTCGCACTTCCTGCGTCACGCCCATGAACAGATCGGAGACGACCCGCTGCTCGAAGCCGTCCGCAAGGCGCTGGAGACGGTCAAAAAACATCCCAAGCGCATTCTCGAACGTTGGACGTCAATCCACAGCAACGCCCGCATCGAAGCAATGAACGGACTGTTTCAGGCCGCCAGGGCAAGAGCCAGAGGCTACCGCAACACCGAGACCTTCATCACCATGATCTACTTGATCGCAGTCCCGCTCGGAGATATGGTCAAAATCCATTTGATACGTCGAAGAGCCAATGAGAATTGCTGGGAATGAGAATTGCTGGGAACATGCAGGGGTATCGCATGAACAGTGATATGAATATTGCGATGATTTGGGCTGCGTGATTCACTCCCTTCAGAACACACTCTGGAGGTTATCAATATGGAAAACACTACATCTTTTCAATCTGTTATGTCTGCCGTTCCCGACCCAAGGCAGGCTGCCAAGGTGGTCTGCCCACTTGACGAGGTACTTCTGTTGAGCCTGTGCGGCGTGGTTTCGGGGTGCGAAAGTTTTGTTGATATTGCTGAATATGGGAGCGGAAAAGCTGTCTTTTTTGCGCGAACTGGCCCCGTTTAAGGACGGCATCGCTTCACATGACACGCTTTCCAGCGCATTTCGACAGCTTGACCCGACCGCCTTCTGCGATGCCTTTTCAAGTTGGGCGCAAGGACTGGGCGAACGCATATCGGGAACGGTTGTGGCAATAGACGGCAAGACCGTTCGCGGCTCCAAATCCAGAGATGGTGACCCTCTGCATATGATATCCGCCTTTTGCGATGACATGCGGCTCGTGTTGGGGCAGCGTCCAGGTGATACCGAGAAAAATGAGATCAAGGATATTCCCAGGCTTCTGGAGCTTTTACACCTTGATGGGTGCATTGTAACGCTGGACGCGATGGGGTGTCAGAAGGCAATCGCGCAGAAAACCCGAGATCGTAAAGCCGATTATGTCCTTGCTTTAAAGGGCAATCAGGGGACGATCCATCAGGATGTCAAGCTATGGTTCGATGGTATCGGCTGTGATAATGGTGACTGCTTGCAAACGGTTGATGGAGATAAGGGGCGCATTGAAACCCGCCGCTACTGGATATGCGATAAGATCAGCTGGCTCAAAGAGCGCCATCCGCATTGGCGTGATCTTACATCAACAGGCTGTGTGACATCGCGCCGGGAGGTGAATGGGAAATCGTCGGTGCAGACGCGTTCCTTCATCAGTTCACGACCTGCGGATGCGCCCGTATTTGCCCCCGCCGTTCGGTCGCATTGGGGTATCGAAAACCGCCTTCATTGGGTGCTGGACGTCGTATTCAGGGATGACGATTGCAGGGTGCGAAAAGACCACGCTCGCAAAAACTTCACCGTCATCAAACACATGGCGATGAACTTGCTCAACAGGGCGAAACAGAAAAAATCACTCCGGGTCATGCGCAAAAAAGCCGGCTGGAATAATCAATCAATTCCTCAAATCCATTTTGACCGCATAACCTTCATGCGATTCCCCTGTGGGAACATGCTGACAAGCTGGATAAAGGTAATCCTTTTGTGGTAGTGTTTTCCGGGTGCAGTGTAGGCCATTTCCAAACCTTCATTTATGAAAACAGATTACCCACAGCGGGAGATATTGTTAATCACTAATTTTTAATCTGACAGACACAGACAGGAGGACGCACAGTGATCTCGGTTTTTTCCGCAGCAAAACACCTTGCTACGTGCTCTGATTGGAGCCTTTCCAATCTTGAGCTTCAGAAGCTGCTCTATCTAGCGCACATGTTTAATCTTGGCCGAACCGACAAGCCATTGGTGGACGGGCAATTCGAGGCGTGGGCCTACGGGCCAGTTCATCCTCCGCTTTACCATAAAGTAAAGGTTTTCGGGTCTAGCCCGGTTGAGAATATCTTTCATTCCTGTTCTGATTTGTCAAAGGGTCCAGAGAAAGAAATTATCAGCGAAGTCTATGATGTTCTCGGTAATTCTGGATCGGCTCGGTTAGTGAGCGCCACGCACCGCAAGGGTGGCGCGTGGGATCAAAACTATGTTCCTGGAATGCGGCACTGCATTATTTCGAATGAGGATATCCTTACCGAATATCGCGGGCTTGAAGGTGGTTAACAAAGCAAAAGCCGAAAAACGGCTTGACCTTCTCAGCACTGAGGAGATTTCCAAGAAAGATCATCAAATTGGCGAGCTACAAAAAGAGGTCCAGTATGAAAAGGATGCTCGCCTTGAGGAACGATTCCTCTTTGTAGTGGTAGCGGTCATGCTGCTCGACATCGCAGTGTTTTCTGTGATGCCGTCATTTGGTGGCCCCATTGCCCTACTGATCCTTCAACTGCTCATCCTTATTCCCTTGGCCAAGCGAATGGGGATGGAAGAAGTTGCAAAGATTCTCAGTCGTGTTTTGGATAGAATGCATAGTAAGAGTGGAGACGGAGAATAATTTCAAAGTGGCACCCAGTCCGAAAATTGACATTCATTTCTTGGGTAAACACGTAAATAAACCCCAAAAAAATGGGGATTATGTAGGAGAGTGCCGAAATGGGGGTTGACATTAGTCGGCACTCTCATGTATTATGTTTGTATTCCAGGAGGATATGGATATGGTGAAGCACAAATCGGCGGGCAAGAGCGACCGCCAGGGCATCAGCCTCGTAGAACTGTTCAAGCGTTGGCCGACCGATGAGGCGGCCGAGGCGTGGTTCATCGCCCGCCGCTGGCCCGAGGGTATCCACTGCCCGCACTGCGGCTCTCTGAATGTGCAGACTGGCGCCAAGCACAAGACCATGCCCTACCGTTGCCGGGAGAAGGAGTGCGCGAAGCGGTTTTCCGCGAAGACGGGCACGGTGATGGAAGGCTCGAAGCTGGGCTTCCAGGTCTGGATGATCGCCACCTACTTGCTCTCGACGAGCCTGAAAGGGGTCTCCAGCATGAAGCTCCATCGGGATTTGAACATCAACCAGCGCAGCGCATGGTTCCTCGCGCACCGGCTTCGGGTTGCCTTGACCGAACGGCAGGGCGCGTTCGCGGGGCCGCTCGAAGCCGACGAAACCTACATGGGCGGGCGCCGGGCCAACATGCCCAAGGCGAAGCGGAAAGAGCTGACGGGCCGGGGCGCTGTAGGGAAGACGGCAGTTGCGGGTGTGAAGGATCGCGCGACAAATCGCGTCGCGGCGCAAGTTGTTCCTTCCACTGACGCCCGGACTCTGCAAGGCTTCGTCCGTGACCATGCCGGGGAGGACGCCGTGATCTACACGGATGAGCATGGTGGCTATGCCGGACTCGGCGCGGAGTTCGAGCACGAAGCCGTCAATCACTCGGTTGGCGAGTATGTGCGCGGCATGGCCCATACGCAGGGCATCGAGTCCTTCCGGGCGGTGCTCAAGCGGGCGCACAAGGGAACATTCCACAAGTTCTCGCCGAAGCATCTTGACCTGTATGTGCAAGAGTTCGCGGGCCGCCACAATGCCCGCGACCGGGACACCATCGACATCATGGCGACCTTCGCCGCTGGCGCGGTTGGCAAGCGCCTGCGCTACCGTGAACTGATTGCAAACAACGGCCTGCCGTCTGGGGCGCGGTCGTGACCCGCGTCGTCATCGAATGCGCCGATAATCCGGCCTTCATGGGAGGACTGGACGATGGCGCGTTCAAGCTGATCGTCACTTCGCCACCCTGCAATCTCGGCAAGGCATCCCTGGCCGCCAAACCGGAGCAGCGCGTTGTTGAAATCGTGCATCCGTCCTACCAGCCGAGCAAGGTGGCGCTGGAAGAGGACATGCGAGTAGACGCCCGTTTCGAGGAAGCCGTGGACGCGCTCGCGCAGCCCGTCAGCACCCGCCACATCGCCCGTCCGAAGCCGGGCCACCAAGCGGCCTCCGGCACTTTCCTACATAATCCCCAAAAAAATCAGGGGCTGACCCAGAAATCAATTGCTGTGCTCGTCCGCGCAAACCGTCTTCGATAAGATGTGTGCGGCTTTTGCTGGAGATACTGGTTCGGCAATGCCCGTATTCGAACGGGATCACCCGCCCCACCGGGGATCCCGCAAGACACGCCCGAGCAAAAACCGCGAAGAAGAACGCCCGCCTCGAATCAAACTGGGCTGTTAACTAGGTTCGTTCCGGTTGACCGATATGACTCCGTGAGCGGACATTGCCACTGCAGTGCCCGTCGGTCAGTGTATAACCTGGGCTGGGCCTGGGCCGGGACCAGAACTGGTTCGCCGATGATGGCGGCAGTCATGGCAGCAAGAGAGCGAAGATGCGCCGGTATATCTGGATTGTTTTGAGTCTCGTCCTGTGGCCGCACCTCGCGGCTGCGCAATCGGTTGCCGGGTGCGCCGGGATCGACCTGCTGGCCCAGTTGCGAGCCGACGATCCGGGTGCTCACCAGGCGCTGTTCCGGCGCGCCCACGCGGTGCCGAACGGGCGCGGCAAGTTCTGGCGGGTCACCCGCGCCTCGACAGACGGCGGGGGCACGCCCTCGTATTTGTTCGGCACCTTCCACGACACCGAGATCGCCCGGATGCCTCTCGACCCGACCGTCGAGGCGGCGCTGGGTGCGGCGCGGCTGGTCATGGTTGAAATGACCCCGGAGGAACAGGCCCGGATGGAGGCCCGGATCGCCAGCGACCCCGGATTCATCATCGACCCCAGCCGGACCGGCTTCAGTGGTCAGTTTACCGCCGTCGAAAGGGCCACGGTCGAGCGCAAGCTGGCCGCGAACGGCCTGACCCTTGCGATCGCCGACAAGCTGCGCCCCTGGATGCTGTTCGCGCTCATCGGCATTCCGCAGTGCATGTTGCGCGAAATGCAGCAGGGCCAGCCGATGCTGGACGTATTGTTGACCTCGAAAGCGGCGGCGGCCGGCATCCCGGTCGCCGGACTCGAGACCTATGAACAGGCGCTCGGCGGGTTTGATACGATTGACGAGGATACGTTGAACGAGATTCTGCTCGACGGCTTGCGGAACATTTCGAGCGAGCAGGACTCCCGGCGCACCGCGGTTGAACTCTACCTGTCCGGCGAGATCGCGGCGATCTGGGAGTTCGGCATTCGAAGCGCCGGGAAGAGCTACGGCATGGCCCGCAGCCGGAAGCTCATGGAGGAGTTCTCCGCGGCCTTGCTCGACACCCGCAACGATGCCTGGATGACCGCGCTGGTGCCGCAGTTGGAACTGGGCGGGGTCTTCGCCGCCTTCGGGGCCTTGCATCTCGGCGGTGAGGCCGGCGTGATCGCACTGCTTCGCGCGCGGGGATTTGAGGTGGTTCGGTTGGACCGGTAGGGTCTGCACAACCACCACCCCCGTCATCTGATCCAGGCGCTGGACTTCGTCATCGGCAACCGCAATCGGTTTCCATTTGCCGAGATGGTCGATTCTGGTGTTCCCGCGCGATCAGATCGACGAGGCCTTCGCACGCGCCACCGATCGCTCGGTGCTGCGCGCCGCCATCGTGCCGTGATCAGATCGAAGAATCATCGGTGGCAGCAGCCCCGGCCCCGGGTCCGAGCCGAAGCCCCTCCGCACCGCACCGCTCGTGGCGCGTTGACCTCACCGCCGCCAGCGGCTATCCGGTCCCGCCACAGCCTGCCAGCCGCCCCGAGGCCCGCCCATGACCTGCCGGATCATCCAGTCGTTCGCCGAGATCGGCCGCCGCTACCAGGCGGTTCTCTGCGACCTCTGGGGTTGCTACCACAATGGCCTCGCGCCCTTCCCGGCGGCGGTGGCGGCGCTCAGCGCCTACCGCGCCCGGGGTGGCATCGTCATTCTCCTGACCAACGCGCCGCGCCCGGCCGCCAGCGTCAAGGTTTTCCTCGACGGCATCGGCGCGCCCGAGAACAGCTATGACGACATCATGTCCTCGGGCGCAGCTTGCCAGCGGGCGCTCGCCAGCGGCGAATTCGGCCACCGCTTCCACTATGTCGGCCCGCCCCGCGACCTGCACATGCTGACGGACCTGGGGTTGGATGACACGGTCCTCGGCCTGGCCGATGGCATTCTCTGCACTGGCCTGACCGACGACCAAACCGAAACCCCGGCCGACTATTCCGTGGCGATGGCGGACTGGCGCAAACGCGGGCTCAAGCTGCTCTGCGCCAACCCCGACCTGATCGTCGACCGCGGTGAGCAGCGGCTCTACTGCGCCGGCGCCCTGGCGCTGGCCTATGAGCAGGTGGGCGGTGAAGTGATCTGGTTCGGCAAGCCGCACGGCCCCACCTACGAACAGAGCTTCCACCTGCTTGAGGAATTGACCGGCGGCGAGATCGCGCCACAGGATGTTCTGGCCATTGGCGACGGCATCCGCACCGATGTGAAGGGCGGCCTTGACGCGGGCCTCGATGTCCTCTTCGTCACCGGCGGCCTGTCCGCCACCGAACTGGGCGCCGACCCGGAGCACCCCGACGCCGCAAAACTCGACACCTACCTGGCCGAGCACGGCGTCGGTCCGCAATTCGCCATCGGGCGTTTGCGGTAACCCCCCCTGGACTAACAGACCAGGTGCGACACCGGCTACATCCGGCATCGCCAGGGCGCGAACCAAGATCGGGCTGGCCAACATCGCCCGCAATCTACGCAGATCTGCCTTCCGGGAAGCCAAAACAGCCCCAGCATAGCGCCAAACCGCAGGACGAAGAGGCTCTCACACGCCGAAACCCCGCGCGGTGGCACTAGTTCCGCCAGCCAGATCGCCGCAGATCTTCGCTCGACTGGAAAACAGGGGAAAATAGAAGTGCCCTAATGACTCCCTGATAGCTGGAAGAAACTTGGGGATCGGGTAACCTTCCACACGGCATGTCCGGAAAAAATGGAACAATCTTCTACCTCTGAACGTCAATTCCTATTAATATGTATAGGTATAATATTACAGCTCTATAGATCTTTATAATTATAAGATTTCTTAGTATAAGGTACGTTAAATATACATCACTGAGCGGCAAAGCAACCGTCAATGATGAGATGGCCAGAACCGCACGTGTGACCGACTGCGTCTGACCGGGTAAAGGGTTTTTAACAGTGTTCCATTCGGAGGGCCCTATGATCAAGTTCTTCAAGTATCTTTGCGATGAGTCCGGCACCGTGATGATCGACCGGGTTGCCTTGACCGCGGGTGTCCTGCTGCTCGGAATCATGGTCGTTTACGCGATCTTCAATAACGGCGTGAGCTTGCTGGTTTCGAAGGTCGCCCCGACGCTCGACGGCGTGAACACCAAAGTGACGCTACCCGCACTCGACCTCCTCGAGCCCTGATTGACACTGCTAACGGGGCGTCCGCGGATCAGCGGGCGCGCTTGCTTTTGCCGGCGGCAACCCGTTCGCCCGGTCGGATCAACGCTGGGTTGGAACATCGGTGAGCCCGGGCGCTCCACCCAACGGGTCACCCCGTGAGGTTTAAAGATTGCGCAACAATGTTCCTCTTCAAACAAATTACCTGAAACTATCTTGCGCAATTTCGTTGTGCCCCCTTCGCGACTCAGTTACATATGCTGCAACGCACAAACGTTCGCCAGAGGGTGGCCATGTTGGACAACATGCTTCGCGGCACGATCTGCATCGAGGATATCGAGATCGGCATGTCGCGCGATCTGACCAAGACCATCGAGGATTACGATATTCGGCTGTTCGCCGAAATCTCGACCGACCGCAACCCGGTGCATCTGGACGAGGTCTACGCCCAGGAAACCATCTTCGGCGGGCGCATCGCCCATGGCATGCTGACCGCCGCCCTGATCTCGGCGGTGATCGGCGAGCAATTGCCCGGCCACGGTACCGTCTACATGGGCCAGACGCTGAAGTTCCTGGCCCCGGTGCGCCCCGGCGACGATGTCACCGCCCGGGTCACTGTGCGCGAGATCGATTACGCCAAGCGCCGCGTCACCCTTGATTGCGTCTGCCTCGTGGGCGAAAAGGCTGTGCTCAAGGGCGAGGCGCTGGTGCTCGCGCCCTCGAAGAAGTTCGACTGAGGGGCGTGCGCCCCAATAGCAGGGGCGGGGATGCAGCTGATCAAGGGCTACGAGGGGCTTCAGCCCGGCCAGCGCGGCGCATCGGTCGCGCTGGGAAATTTCGATGGCGTGCATCTTGGCCACCAGACATTGATAGCCGAGGCGGCGCGCGCGGGCGGCCTGATCGGCGCGCCAACCGGCGTCATCACATTCGAGCCGCACCCGCGCCGCTTCTTCCAGCCCGACGCACCGCCTTTCCGCCTGACCCTCGGCCCGGAAAAGGCCCGCGTTCTGGCGGCCCACGGGGTCGAGCACCTCCACGAGCTTGCCTTCGACGCCGCGCTCTCCTCAATGCCGGCCCAGGCGTTCGTCAAGCGGGTCCTGGCCGGGCCGGATCGGGGCGGCCTCGGCATTCGCCACCTGGTCATCGGCGAGGACTTCCGCTTCGGCAAGGGCCGCACCGGCGACGCCCTGATGTTGCGCAACATGTCCGAGGGTCTCGGCTTCACAGTCTCGATCCAGCACATCCTCCATGGCGAGACCGGCGAATATTCCTCGACCGCCGTTCGCGTCCATCTGGAGGAAGGCCGCTGCGCCGCTGCCGCCGCCCAGCTAGGCCGCTGGCACACGGTCTGCGGCCCGGTCATCCTCGGCGACCAGCGCGGCCGCGACCTCGGTTACCCCACCGCCAACCTGACCTTCGGCGAGCAGATCATCCCCCGCTACGGCATCTACGCCGCCCGGGTTCAGGTGCTGGACGGCCCCCATGCCGGGTTCTATGACGGGGTCGCCAGCATCGGTGAGCGCCCGACCTTTGGCGTCAACGCGCCAAATTTCGAGGTCCACCTGTTCGACTTCACCGGCGATCTCTACGGCGCAGAAATCTCCGCCGGACTGGTCTCGTATCTGCGCGGTGAGGAGCGCTTCGACAACGCCGAGACCCTGATCGCCCAGATGGACCTCGATTCAGACCTGGCCCGCACGCGCCTGGGGGAGGCCCGCATCCCCGGCTGACACCAAAGCGCTCGCTCCTCTTCAATCTGCTCTTCTACGGTTTTACCCTGACCATGCCTTGGTCAGCTACATCGCGGCCAGAGCGTCGACCCGCGAGATGTTGCGCCACGCAGTCGGGTTCTGGGCCGGATTCTGGGGCGGAACCGTGGTCGGCGCGGTGCGCCTGACCGGTGGGCGCGCCAAAGGCGAAAGTCTCGCCGCGACCGATGACCGCCATGCCCGCGGCGCCTTGATCAAAAATTGAACCACCCGGCAGCCGACACACGCAAGAATGCTCCTGATTTCCGCACCCGCCAGCTTACCAGCAATTCTCATTATGGCGTTACAAAGGGGATTCCCGAGGCGGCAAAGATGTGAATGATACCATATGTGGTTATCGATCTTCGTTGTTTTCATCAACGTGCACCACTATTTCCTCGACAATGTGATGTGGTGGAAGGAAAACCCTGACATCAAGCGCCACTTGTTCACACCACATTGAGCGGGTGTCGCCTGACCACGAAATGCCCCTGCCGCCCTGGCTTGCCGCCGGGGCATAGCCTTGCCGGGCGGTCCGGTGCTGGCCGGACCGGGCCGCCATATTGACTGTTCAGAGTAAGCCGATGCCCGACGACGCCCAGAAGCTGCCCACCCGGAAGCTGCCCGCCCCGAACCAGTTCGCTCTGCTGAAGACCCGGCGCTTGCTGCCGGTGTTTCTGGTGCAGTTCCCGGGCACCTTCAACGATCAGGTCTACCAGAAGGCCTTCGTCGCGCCGGGCACCTACCGGCTGGCCGAGCAGGTGGGCATGGATGTCGTCCTGTCCGGCGCCATCGCCTCGGCGCTGGTGGTCGCGGCGCTGCTGTGGTTTGGTCTGCAAGCCACCGAAATTCCGGTGCTGGTCACCCTCAGCGGCCTGCCGATGTCCATCGTGGTGGCCCGCTGCGCCCCGGCGACCGTCCTGGCAAAGGTGGCACTGACGCTGTGGCCGCGAGGATCACGATGATGGGTCCGCAATGAGCACCAAAAAGTCATTCTGGCAGATCAAGCCGCTGGACGCCATGACCCCGGCCGAATGGGAGAGCCTCTGCGACGGCTGTGGCCGCTGCTGCGCGATCAAGCTCGAGGACGAGGACACCGGCGCGCTCCACTACACCGATATCGCCTGCCGGCTGTTCGACGACCAGACCTGCCGCTGCGGTAATTATCCGCTGCGCGCCAAGCTGGTTTCTGGCTGCGTCGTGCTGACCCCGTCCACGCTGCCCGAGATCGCGCATTGGATGCCCTCGACCTGCGCCTACCGGCTGCTGTACGAGGGCAAGCCGCTGTTCGACTGGCACCCGCTGGTCTCCGGCGACCCGGAATCGGTCCATGCCGCCGGCATTTCCTTGCGCGGCCGGGTGGTCCCGGAATACGAGGTGGACGAGGATGATTACGAGGATCACATCGTCCCCAAGGACGCGTGACGACGGCCAGTGAATGACGATGGCCAACAAGCGAGGGGCGTACGCATGCATTTCACTTCCGACAATGCCGCCGGGGTTCACCCGGATATTCTCACCGCTGTCGCCCGCGCCGCCGACGGCCCGGCGATGGGCTATGGCAACGACCCGCTGAGCGCCCGGGTCGAGGACCGCCTCCGCGAGGTTTTCGAGGCGCCGGACGCCCGTGCCTATCTGGTCGCCACCGGCACCGCAGCCAATTCGCTGGCGCTGGCCTGCCTGTGCCCGCCCTGGGCAACGGTCTACGCCCATGAAGGCAGCCATATCGAGGAGGACGAATGCGCCGCGCCGGAGTTCTACACCGGTGGCGCCAAACTCACTCTGCTCGGCGGCGAGGACGCGAAGATCGATGCCGAGGCGCTGGCCGGGAAAGCCCGTTCCGGCGCGCTGCGCGGCGTTCACAACGTCCAGCCCGGCGCCCTCTCGATCACCCAGGTGACCGAGCTGGGCACGGTCTATTCCCTCGACCAGACCACGCGGCTGACCGCAATTGCCCATGACGCCGGCATCGGTGTCCACATGGACGGAAGCCGGTTTGCCAACGCGATCGCCCGGCTCGGCTGCACCCCGGCCGAGGCGAGCTGGAAGGCGGGCGTCGACATCCTCTGCCTCGGCGCCACCAAGAACGGCGCCATGGCGGCCGAGGCGGTGGTGATCTTCGACCCCGCCAAGGCGTGGGAGTTCGAACTGCGCCGCAAACGCGGCGGCCACCTGTTCTCGAAAATGCGCTTCGTCGCGGCGCAGATGGACGCCTACCTTGCGGATGGGTTGTGGCTGACCACGGCCACCCACGCCAACGCCATGGCTGACCGCCTGGCCGCGGGCCTGCACGATGCCCCGGCGTGCCGTGTGCTGCACGCCGTCGATGCCAACATGATCTTCGCCGAGATTCCGTTCGGCCTGCACCGCCGCCTGCAGGAGGCAGGCGCACGCTACTACCCCGCCGAGGGCGAGCCGGACCCGACCGCCCCCGACGACACCCCCTACACCGCCCGCCTGGTCTGCTCATTCGAGACGACGGCGGCCGAGGTGGATGAATTTATCACGGTGGTGGGGGGTAGGGTCAATTTGCGCCTGTTCGAAAGCTGACGCTTTCGGCGCGCCGCCTCCCGCTGGGATTTATGCGCCTGTCCGGCCCCTTCGGTGACCTGCACTCCGGCGGCGGCGAGATAGATTCGCGCGGGTTCGAGATAGGCGACAAGCGCATCGGCGCTGAAAACCAGCAGCAGCTTGTTGCAGATCAGGCAGGCGATGCCGATGAAATGGGCGATCCCCCCGAGGGTGGCAAGCGAGCGTTTTCCCGTCAACCGATGACGGGCGCGGGCTTTCCGGGACGCATTCGGCCGGAATGAATGCGCTCCCGAGACCGGCACCTGGTCCGACGCCGCTTCTCATCCCCTTACCGAGCCATCCACATTCTTCGTCGCATCCAGCCCCAGCGCCGCCGGGTCGAATGTGTAATGCGCCGAGCAGAACTGGCAGTCCGCCGTGACCTGCCCGTCATCGGTGGTCATCCCGGCGATCTCAGCCGCCGAATACTGCGCCATCGCCGCCTCCACCTTCTCCACCGAGCAGGTGCAGCCGAACTCGATCGCCTGGGCCGGGTAGACCCGGGGGATCTCCTCGTGGAACAGTCGGTACAAAAGCTCCTCCATCGCCGGATGCGGGCCAATCAACTCGTGGGTCTCGGCGGTCTGCATCAGCATGACGGCGCGGTTCCAGTCCTCCTCGCCGCCGCCCATGGCGGCGACATCGTCGGCGGTCATCAACTCGTCCTCACCCCCTGGCTCCCCGCCATCGGGTGCATCCGGAACAAGCCCGCCCTCGTTTGGCATCTGCTGCAACATCAGCCCACCGGCGCGCCACTGGGCCGGGCGGCCCGGCACCTCGGCTTGCGCGGCCAAGGCGTGGAAACGGGTGGCAATCTGCTCCGACTGGGCGAAATAGGTCTCGGCGCAGGCCGCCAGCGAGTTCCCGGCCCGCGGAGTCACCCCCTGATAGGGCTGCATGTCGGGCCCTTGGTCGATGGTGACGCCAAAGACACCCCGGCCCAGCATCTGAAACGGCTCCAGCCCCGCCGCGGCCACCCCATCCTCCGTTTCGAGTTTGGGGTCGAACGCCGCGTAGGCCCGCATCCGGGCGGGCTGGCCATCCTCCTCGGGGGCGAAATAGTCGGTCGCGATCAGCCGCACCGGCCCGTCACCGCGGATCTGCAACGAGAACTTCCAGCGAATCTTCACCGCCTGGCCAATCAGCGCCGTCAGCATCACCGCATCCGCCACCAGCGCCGAGACCGGTACCGGATAGCGGTGCCGTTCCAGGATCCGCTCCAACGTCCGGTCGATCCGCGCCACCCGCCCGCGCAGATTCGAGCGGTCGAGCCGGAACGGCAGGATGGTGTCGTCTCCGGTCGAGATGCCGACCAGGGGGATTTCGTCGTTCATCGCTCGTGCCTGTGATCGCGGTTGCGGGGGCGACATAACCCCTGCACGGCTCCAGTTCAATCACCCGGTGATCGGCCCAGCGCAGCTTGCGCCAAATGCGCACCCCTCACGTCCCCGCCTCCCGCCCAGCCCCCGGTGGGTCTTTTGCGCCTGTTCCAAAGGCTGCTTCGCATCCTTTGGGCGCGGTTCCACCCCCACCCCGCCCAACCACCGATGGTACCCCATGAATCATCGGGGCATGATCCGTGGTTGGGCGGGGAGGCGGGGTGGGGTGGAGCCGAAGATCCGCAGCGCGGATATTGTCACGGGCATAAAACCCGCCGGGAGGCGGTGCGCAAGTCGCCGGAGGGGACCGGGCCGGCGCATAAATCCAGGTGCGGCGCTTGTGCGCATTCCTTCTGGCCCGCCGCGCCATTTCATGCCATCCAGCGACCATGAAACGCCTCGGCGAACCTTGGGTGGCGGGCCGCCCCTACCGCGACCGCATCGGCGTCTACGGCCTGCTCGTGGGCCGCGACGGGCGGCTGCTCTGCGTCCACCAGCGCGGCATCGACGCCGAGGAGATGCAACTCCCCGGCGGCGGCGTCGATGTCGGCGAACAGCCGATCGCGGCGCTCCACCGCGAGGTCCGCGAGGAGACCGGCTGGGTCATCGGCGCGCCCCGCCGCTTCGCCACCTTCCAAAGCTACACCTGGCTGTGGGACTACCGCTACTGGTCGCGCAAGGTCCACCTGATCTACACCGCCCGCGCAATCCACCGCCTCGGCCCGCCACTGGAGGCTGGCCACACCCCGCACTGGCTGACCCCCGGCCAGGCGGCGCGGGTGCTCGATGTCGAGGGCGACCGCGAGATGGTGCGCCGGGCGATGAAGACAGGATTGATCTGAAACGGCGCCGGGGAGTTATGGCCAAGATTGGCCCGGCGGTGAACTCCGGCCACTCGATCATGCTCTACGGCCCCGCCGGTAACGGTAAGTCCTCGATCACCGTGGCGGTCACCACGGCCTATGAGGATCAGATCTACCCGCCCTACTGCTTCGAGGTCGATAAACAGGTCATCACGCTCTACGATCAGACCGTGCATCACCGGCTCGACCGGGACGATTACGGCGATACCGGCCTGCGCCGTGGTGGCAGCTTCGACAAGCGCTACGTGCTGTGCCGCCGCCCGGCGGTGGTCGCCGGCGGTGAACTGACGCTGGATGCGCTGAACCTCGCCTACAACCCGACCAGCCGCATCTACGAGGCGCCGATGCAGCTCAAGGCGGTCGGCGGCGTCCTGGTCATCGATGACTTTGGCCGCCAGCGCCACACCCCACAGGAGATGATCAACCGGCTGATCATCCCGCTGGAGGTGAAGCTGGACTACTTGACCCTGCAGACCGGGCGCAAATTCGAGGTTCCGTTCGACTTGGTGGTGATCTTCTCGACCAATATCCCGCCGGCGACGCTGGCCGACGAGGCGGCGCTCAGGCGCCTGCGCTACAAGATCGAAGTGGGCCCTCCGAGCAAGGAGTTCTACATCAAGATCTTCGCCCGCTGCGCCCGCGAATACGGCCTCGATCTCACCGAGGAGATCCTGGCCCACCTGCTGCTCGATCTCTATCCGAACCAGCCGGGAGCCGAGTTCCACGCCTTCCACCCGTGCTTCCTGATCGAACAGACGGCCTCAATCTGCACCTGTGAGGGCGCCAAGCCAGAGCTGCGCAAGGATTTCCTCGACCGTGCCTGGATCAACCTGTTCGCCAGGGACTGAGGGCATGCGCATTGAAATCCGGGAGGCGGGAGCGGCGACGCTTCCGCCTTCCGGCGTTTCAGGGCTGCGCGTGATCGGTTATGATAGGCCGCGATGACCGGAACCAATGACACCACCGCCTTCTGGGCCGACGCCCGCACCCGCGCTGCTGCGCTCGACGCCGCCGACCCGCTGGCGGCGATGCGCGGCCTGTTTCACCTGCCCGAGGGTCTGATCTATCTCGACGGCAACTCGCTCGGCCCGGCGCCCAAGGCCGCCATCGCCGAGGTTGCCGCCGCCGCCCGCGACGAGTGGGCCGAGGGCCTGATCGGGTCCTGGAACGCGCAAGACTGGTTCGACCTGCCGCAGATCTACGGCGACCGCCTCGCCCCCCTTATCGGGGCCGGGCCCGGCGAGGTGGTGGTCTGCGACACCGTTTCGATCAACGTTGCCAAGGCGCTTCACGCCGCGCTGAACCTTCGCCCGGACCGCTCCGAAATCGTCGCCGAGGGCACCGGGTTCCACACCGACCGCTACATCGCCGAGGGCGTCGCCGCCATCCGCCCCGGCGTGACCCTGAAGCTGGAAGGCCGCGACGCCGGACGAATTGAAGACCTGATCACCGACGAAACCGCCGTGGTGCTGGTCAACCATGTCGATTACCGCACCGGCGCCATCCGCGACATGGCGGCGCTGACCAGGGCCGCTCACGCCAGGGGCGCGCTGGTGATCTGGGATCTCTGCCATTCCGCCGGGGCGATGCCGGTGGAGCTTGGCGGGGCAGGGGGCGACCTCGCGGTCGGCTGCACCTACAAATACCTCAATGGCGGCCCCGGCGCGCCAGGCTTCGTCTTCTGCGCCCAACGTCACCTGCCACGGGTCACCCAACCGCTGTCCGGCTGGTGGGGCCACGCCGAACCCTTCGCCTTCGACCTCGCCTACCGCCCGGACCCCGGCATCCGGAAGTTCCTCTGCGGCACCCAGCCGATCCTCTCGTTCCGGGCCCTGAGCCCCGCCCTCGACATCTTCGAGCGCCTCGACATGGCCCAGGTCCGGGCCAAGTCGATCGCCCTGACCTCGCTTTTCATCGACCTGGTCGAGGCGGCTTGCGCCCAATACGGCATCACCCTGGCCAGCCCGCGCGACCCCGCCCGGCGCGGCAGCCAGGTGGCGTTCGGCTGCGCCGATGGCTACCCAGTCATGCAGGCCCTGATCGCCGAGAACGTGGTCGGAGATTTCCGCCCCCCCGACATCCTCCGCTTCGGCTTCGCTCCGCTCTATATCGGCTATGTCGAGACCTGCCGCGCCGCCGAGACCCTGCACCGAATTCTGGCCGAAGAGCGCTGGCGCGAGGATCGCTATCAGGCCCGGCACAAGGTGACGTGACCGGCCTCCGCCAACCGCTCATGGCGAATTTTTTGCGCCGATTCGAAAGTTGACGCTTTCGGCGCTCCGCCTCCCACCCTGACTCCCTGGCCAGCCACCAATGGTACTCCACTGGATACATAGTACCATTGGTGGCCGGGCGGGGAGGCGGGGCGGGAGGTGGTGCGCAGGTCACCGCAGGGAGCCGGACAGGCGCAAATGACCCGCCGGGATGCGGGGCGTGGGGTACGGGTGGTGCGCATTTGGCGCGAAACGATCTAACCAACGGGTTGGAAATTCCCCTCTCCGGTTGCGATCCGCGGCGTGTGCGCATACCCTTCGGGCGCGGATCGTAAGGCCGTTCACCAACCGCCGCCTGGAAACTCGGGTTCGCGGCAAAGGCCAGCAACGGGGGATAGCAGATGAATCTCGAAAAGCTTTCGAAGCGTGTGACGGAAGAACTGGACGACACCCTTGCCGACGACCTGCCTGCGAAAGAGCGGGACGCGATCCTGAAGATCGTCCGGCAGGCAATGCTCGACGCCTCCAAACGGACGCACCGGGAGATGAAGGATACCGCTGTCGTCTGCTGCGGCCCCGAGGCGGATCTGGCGCACAAGATTCAGGAACAGATGGACAAGAAGCGCGACATGTTGGTCGCCAACCTGATGAGCATGCGGTGAATCGCTGGCGATAGAGCGATTCCAAGCTGATTGAGTTCACCTTGCGACTCGGAAATCGCGGCAACTCAATGAGATAGAGCATAATCCACGAATCGGAGACCATGGATCATGCTCTAGCGGCTTGTCACCTGGCGTCGTCAGGATGCCGTCCGTCGTGTTTCAGCGCCCGGCGGACCCTGAAACTGCGTTTTGAAATTGACACTACCAAAGCACTACCGAAGGAATTGGGCCCAGGCCGCCCCTCACAGCGCCCCCAGACACCACCTGAGAATCTCCTTCTGCACATGCAACCGGTTCTCCGCCTCGTCAAAAACCACCGAGCGCGGACCGTCAAAGACCGCGCTGGTGACCTCCTCCTCGCGGTGTGCCGGCAGGCAGTGCATGAAGATCGCGTCGGGCTTGGCGGCATCCATCAGCGCGCTCGTCACCTGGTAGGGCTTGAGTTGGTTGTGGCGGCGCTCGCGCGCGGTCACGTCGTCATGCATGCTCAGCCAGGCATCGGTGACCACCGCATCCGCCCCCTCGACCGCCCGGTAAGGGTCGCGCTCGAAACGGATCACGCCACCATCGTTGCGCGCGGCGGCGACGATTTCTGGTTCAGGATCAAGTGTTTCGGGTCCGGCGAAGACGAGTTCGAAGCCGAACCGCGCGCTGGCCTGGATAAAGCTGGCGCAGACGTTGTTGCCGTCGCCGGCCCAGACCACGCGCGCGCCCGCGATTGGCCCCTTGTGCTCCTCATAGGTCATCACGTCGGCCATGATCTGACACGGGTGCGTGCGGTTGGTCAGTCCGTTGATCACCGGCACGGTGGCGTTCTCCGCCAACTCCGCCAGCGTTTCGGGTTGAAAGGTGCGGATCACGATGGCATCGACAAAGCGGCTGAGCACACGCGCCGTATCGGCCACGGACTCGCCATGGCCGAGTTGCAACTCCGCGCCCGACAGCACCATCGACTCGCCGCCCATCTGACGGACCCCCACATCGAAGGAAATCCGCGTCCGGGTCGACGGCTTCTCGAAGATCAACGCCACGACCTTCCCGTCAAGAGACTGATTCTCATCGGGAAACAGCTTCGGCTTGCCATCCCGCGCCGCCTTGATCTGTCCGGCGCGGGTCAGGATACTCCGCAGTTCTTCCGCCGGAACCTGGTCAAGGTCGAGAAAATGCCGGGTCATGTCGCAGCCTCGGCCTTTGTCGCCTCGGCCCGCACCGCCCGACAGGTGGAATCCAGCCGGGCGATGCCCTCGGCAATATCCTCGTCAGCAATGTTCAGGGGCGGCAGGATGCGCACCACATTGGCCCCGGCAGGCACCGTCAGCAGCCCGTTTTTTCGCCCGGCAGCGACAAATTCGCCATTGACCACGCCCTCATGCAGGCGCAACCCCAGCATCAGCCCCTCGCCACGGATTTCGGCAATGATATCGGGGTTGGCGTCGGCCAACTCGGCCAGGCGCTGGCGAAACAGCCCCGCCTTGCGCTTGACCTCGTCCAGAAACTCCGGATCGGCGATCTCCTCCATCACGGCGTTGCCCACGGCACAGGCCAGTGGATTGCCGCCATAGGTCGAGCCATGGGTTCCCGCGACCATCCCGGCGGCGGCCTCCTCGGTGGCAAGGCAGGCCCCCAGCGGGAAGCCGCCGCCAATGCCCTTGGCCACCCCCATCAGATCGGGCGTGATCCCGGCCTGCTCATGGTAGAACAGGGTGCCAGTGCGCCCCATACCGCACTGAATCTCATCGAGAATCAGCAACAGACCGTGCGTGTCGCAGAGTGCGCGAAGCGCGCGCATGAAGGCGTGCGGCACCGACCGGATTCCACCCTCGCCCTGGATCGGCTCGATCAGGATCGCCGCCGTCTCCGGTCCAACCGCGGCCTTCACCGCCTCGATATCGCCGATCGCCACGTGGTCGAAGCCGGGCAACAGGGGGCCGAAGCCCTTGACCAGCTTCTCCTGGCCCGCCGCCGAGACGGTCGCCAGGGTCCGGCCGTGGAACGAATCCTCAAAGCTGATGATCCGGTTCCGCTCGGGCTGGCCCTTCGCGTCCCAGTATTTCCGCGCCGCCTTGATGCAGCACTCCATCGCCTCGGCGCCGGAGTTGGTGACGAACACGGTGTCGGCGAAGGTGGCGTCGACCAGGCGCGCGGCCAGTTGGCGCTGTTCCGGAATCTCGTAGAGGTTCGACACATGCCAAAGCCGTCGCGCCTGCGCTTCCAGCGCGGCAACAAGCTTCGGATGGGCATGGCCAAGGGAGTTCACTGCAATACCGGCGCCGAAATCGAGAAATCTCGATCCGTCGGTCGCGGTGAGCCAGGAACCTTCGCCCCGTTCGAATTCGAACGGTGCCCGTGCATAAGTCGGCATAACGGGCGAGATCACGGTCTAGTCTCCTTTGAAAGGCGCGGATGTGCCAGGTTACAAAAGCAAAGCCGCCCCACTGGCGCTGTGCCACGGGGCGATTCCGGATTCTATGTGGAACAAAGGGCGCAAGTCAATCCGCGCCCAGGGCGGTTTCGAGAGCGGCTTCAAGGGTGGCGGCGCTCTTGCGGGACCCGGCGTTTCGGCGTAACCCTCGACCAGGCAACTGGGCGGCGAAGAGTATGGGTTTCAGGGGTTTGAGGTTATTGGGCCGCCTTGGGTACGGGCTCTTCCGGAGCCCGGCGGAGCAAGGTTCCGCCGGGTTGCAGTACGGCGCGATCCCCTATCGCCATGTGGATGGCGAGATCGTTTTCCTGATGATTACCTCACGGCGCACCGGCAAATGGATATTTCCCAAGGGCGGGCTGATCGAGGGGCTCGCACCCGCTGAAAGCGCCGCCCAGGAAGTCTATGAGGAGGCCGGTGTGCGCGGGCGCGTCGGGGCCGCGCCGGTTGGCCACTACCGCACACTCAAGGCGCGCGCCGGGAGCGAGGCCCTGGTCTCGGTCGCGATGTACCCGCTCGAAGTCGACGTTCAACTCGACGCCTGGCCCGAGAAGAGCGAGCGTCGACGCCATTGGGTCACACTGGCCGACGCCCGGCGTTTGCTGTCGGAGCCCGGCCTGGTGGCGCTGGCCGAGAAGATTGCGGGTGGGTAGAGACTGCGTCCGGGGGAATCGTCTTTTGTTTGCCCGTGACAAAATCTGCGTTGCGGATTTTCGGCCCCGCCTCCCCGCCCAGCCACCAATGGTACTCCATCGGGACCAGGTACCATTGGTGGATGGGCGGGGAGGCGGGGTGGGAGGCGGTGCGCCGAAAGCGTCAGCTTTCGAACAGGCGCAAAACGCACGGGGGTGGGGGCGGAGCCGCGCCCAAAAGACTCAAGGCGGCTTTTGGGTCAGGCGCAAAAGAGACGGAGCCGTCCGGGTAAAAGACCTCGGCGGCGCGCGTACAGGCGCATGAGTTCAGGACCGTTGGAGCAACCTCCAACAGGGGTCAGCTCGCCGTGACGAGACGGAGGATCAGGAACAGAGCCGCCGCCAACAGCCCTGCCGCTGGAACCGTGATAACCCAGGCCGCGCCGATGCCCCAGAGGTGACGGCGGCGCACCAGGCGGCGGCGCTCCTGCTTGTGCTTTCGCTTGACCGTTTTTTCGGCGGTCGGGTTCAGTGACACCCCGGCCATGGCTTTCATGGCCTTCTTCGATCCCTTTCGATGGATGCCCCGATTGACCAGTGCTTCGCGCAAGAACCCAACGCCGAAGATGGCGCCGACCGCGATGTGGGTCGATGAGACCGGCAGGCCCAACCCCGAGGCGAAGATCACCGTGATCGCCGCCGACAGCGACACGCAAAAGGCCCGGATCGCGTCCATCCGGGTGATCTTCTCGCCGACGGTGCGGATCAGCCGGGGACCGAACAGCGCCAGCCCGGCGGCGATCCCGGCAGCGCCGACCCCCAGCACCCACAGGGGCAGCACGACCTTGTCGGGTGCGGCCGAACCGGTCTCGGCGGCGGCGACAATCGCCGCCAGCGGACCGACTGCGTTGGCCACGTCATTGGCGCCATGAGCAAACGACAACAGCGCCGCGGCAAAAACCAGCGGCAGGATGAAGAGCGTGCTGACATCCCTGCGCCGGTTGCCGATCCTGGCCGCCCGTGCCCTGACCCATGGCCGCGCACCCGCCCAGCCCAGGAAGAATCCCGCCAGCGCGAGCAGCAGCACGATCTCGCCCGTGGGCGTCCAGATCCGCTTCAGCCCCTTCATGGTCAGATAGGCCGCGAAGGCACCGGCCATTATGCCGATCAGCACCGGCACCCAGCGCTTGGCAGCACTGATCCGGTCCTCGCGATACAGCACCTGCCATTTGATGAACCCGAGGAACAGCGCCGCGATCACCCCACCCAGCACCGGCGAGATCACCCAGCTTGCCGCGATCTTGGCCATCGTCGGCCAGGACACGATGGCCGGGCCGGAGGCGGCGATCCCGGCTCCCAGCACACCGCCAACGATGGAATGGGTGGTCGAGACCGGTGCATTCAGGATCGTCGCCAGGTTGATCCAGGCTGCCGCCGCCAGCAGTGCCGCCATCATCACCAGGACGAAATCCTCAACCTGCATGGTGGGGTCGGGGGTGACGATCCCCTTCGAGATTGTCGAAACCACGTCGCCGCCCGCCAGAAGGGCGCCCGCTGCCTCGCAGAGGCCAGCGATCACCAGCGCCCCGATCATCGGTAGCGCCTTGCTGCCAACCGCCGGACCCATGTTGTTGGCGACGTCGTTGGCGCCGATGTTCAGCGCCATGTAGCCGCCGATCACGCCCGCCGCGATCACGTAGAGGCTGAGCGGGGTGTCGGTGATCGTCGCCGTGGCGAAGGCCAGAACCGCGACCAGGAACAGCAGCGCCAGCCCCAACGGAGCGATTGAGCGTGACAGGTCGTGGGTGGCGGTTTCGAGACGCACGACCTTCTTGAGGTCTTTGTCCAGCGATCGTTTCGTCAAGGTCTCTTTCCCCCGGGAGTCGGCTTGGCGAGAGTCGGCTTGGCAAGCTGCCGCTCAAGTATCATGCCAGCGGCGCAGCGCGAAGACGCTTTTGCGCGGCGAATTGGCCGCTTCGCGAAGCAGGCGGCAGGTTTCGCAACCGGCGTTTTCCGTACCTGGCTGTACGGTGCCCGCAGCTACCGTGATCCGCGCCCTCTGGCACGGGCATTCCGGCAGAACCGCAGCTAGCGACCAATTTAGTGAGGGGCGATGTCAACCCTGTGGTATCGGCGTGGCAGGGCGGCGTGAGGCACACTGTTTCGAGCTTGCGGTGATATCGTTCTCGCACCATCTCTCTCGCATTGGGCGGCGAGATTTCCTGGACTCGCATCGGAATGTGTTATCTCTCGCCCACGGGCGTTCGCAATTCATCGGAGGCCGCGATGCCGGGACTGTTCAGGTCGATTTTCTGTGCTGTATCGGTTGGGCTGTTTGCCATGCCGCCAGGGTCGGGCGCGGTGGCGGACGAAACCGATATGGCGGAAATCATCGCCAATGGCGGCTGCCCCGGCTGCGACCTGAACCTGGCGGAACTGCGGGGCCTCACTTTGCCGGGTGCCGACTTTACCAAGGCGAACCTGCGCGACGCGGATATGAAACGCGCGTCGATGGCCGGTGCGCGTTTTGTCCGGGCCGATCTCCAACGGGTAGAGATGGAGCGTGCGCAACTCGCCGGTGCCGACTTCTCGCGGGTGAGTATGCGCAGCGCCGATCTTGAAAAGCCCGATGTCTCATCGGCGCAGTTCGGGGGCACCGATCTGCGTTCGGTCGATTTTGCCGAGGCGAAGATGACCGGCGCCGATCCCAGCGATGCCGACCTGCGCGGGGGGCTTCTGCGCCGCGCCGACATCAGCGGGGCGGCGTTCCGCAACGCCAGGCTGGACGACGCCGATCTGGAGCGCGTCAACGCCGAGAACACCGATTTCTCCGGTGCGCGGCTGATGTACGCCGATCTCGACCGGGCCAATGCCAAGGGCGCCGGTTTTCGCGGGGCCGATCTGACCGGAATCCGGTTGTCCAGCGCCAACCTCACAGGCGCCGAACTCGACCGCGCGTATCTGCACCGGACCAACCTCTCCGGCGCCGATCTCAGCGGCGTTAGCGGGCTTGGCGAGCGGCGAATTGCCCAGGCCTGCGGCGATGCGGCAACGAAGCTGCCGGATGGGTTCACCATCAAGCCTTGCGGGGCGGGGTCGCAGGAATGATACTAGGGTTCGCGAGCTCGAACCGATCCCGCCGGGAGGCGTGGCGGAAGGTGGATGGGCCTCGCTAATCGTACCAGGCGCGCCGATGGTTCTCAGGATCCAAGGTTTCAGTACGCATTTGCGCGATCTCCATGTTGGCCGAGAGCGCGCTTGTCCCAGAGGCATGTTCAAATTTGGTTAAAATCGAGGGCTTTTGGATCCCGGTCGTCCGGCTCTCAGGTCGCCTCGCGCCGGAGCGGCTGCGCCATGCAATGGACCCCGCCGCCGGCGCGCAGGAACATCGACATATCCGGATCGTAGACGGTGAACCCCGCCGCTTTCAGCTTCGTATTGAGATCGCGGGCTGACTCGGTCGACAGGATCCGGTTGTTGCCCAGCGCAACCACGTTGCAACCCAACGCCATGGTCTCCTTGAAACTAGCGGGGATGATCTCGATCTTGCGCGCCTTCAGCCAGTCGATAACGTCGTCCTCGGTGGTGTCGAGGCAGACTGCGGCGCACTCCTCGTTCAGCATGCAGACCATCAGGTCGATATGGACGTAGAACTGATCGATCGGGGCCCATTTGATCTCCCACCCCTCGGCTTCGAACCATCCGGAGATCTGCTTGGCCGCCACATGCTCGGAGCGGTGGTCGGTGTAGCCCAACAGCACTGCCTTGTCGCCGATCATGTTGAAGTCGCCGCCCTCGAAATTGCCCGAACTGACCATGTCGTAGATCGGGATACCCATCTCCAGATAGAACCGCAGGCAGGCGGCGTATTCACCCCGGCGGCGCGGGTTCGCCATCTGGCAGATCACCGCGCCGTAGGGGGTCATGAACGAGCTGTCGCGGGCATAGACCTGATAGGGGTTATGCTCGTCCAGCGGCAGGAAATGCGTGGTGACTCCGGCTTGATGGTAGGCATCGACCATCTCGCGGTGCTGGCGCATCGCCACCTGCTTGTCGAAGACATAGCCCTTGCGTTGGGTGTCGCGAACCAGCGACGACCAGGCGGCATTCTCCTCGCCCATCCAGCGAAAACCCTCGGCCGGGCCCAGCAGCACGTCGCGCAGTACCCCCGCTTCGGATTTCATGCCCCATTCGGCCGCCAAAGGGGTGCCGCCGCCCTCGACCCGTGCGCGCAGTGGGGGGCCGCCCAGGATGATTTCTCCGTCCATTTTCCCGCCTCCTGACAAGTTTTCGAAAAGACCGTAGGGGCGCCCGCCGCCAGGCACAAGGATTGAACCGGTGCATGGTGACGCAGTTTCAACCGTGACGGATGGTGCATATGGGCTTGACGAAGGCGGAATTGGAAAAACGCGACGATTTCGCCACTCGGTATCGCAGGGCGGGGGCGCCGGCATTGCAGGCGGTCGAGCGCGCGTTCTGCGGCTGTGACTATGGCGGCACCAGTTGGGCGGGCCGCGACGAGGTCGACCGGATCGCCGCCGCCCTGGAACTGGCCCCCGGGGTCGGGATGCTCGAGGTCGGCGCGGGTGCGGGCTGGCCGTCGCTCTACATGGCGGGCGAGAGCGGCTGCGATGTGATGCTGGTCGACCTGCCCCTCGACGGGTTGGAGGTCGCCGCCGCCCGAGCGGCGCGCGAGGGGCTGGCCGACACCTGCCTGGCGGCGGTTGCGGACGCGGCGCATCTGCCGTTCCGCGACGGCAGTTTCGACGTCGTCAACCATTGCGATGTGCTGTGCTGCCTGGTTCGGAAACGCGAGGTGCTGGCCGAGTGCCGCCGGGTGATCCGGCCGGGTGGGCAGATGGCGTTCTCGGTGATCTACATCGCCGAGGGCCTGTCAGCCGCGGATCATGCGGCGGCGGCGGAGACCGCGCCGGAATTCGCCGAGACGGATGCCGGCTATCGAACCCTCCTGGCCGAAACCGACTGGGCAATCCGCCAGCACCATGACCTCACCGCGGAGTTCACCGCCAGTTGCATCCGCAAACTGAACGCCGAGGAGGAGGGGCGTGCCGATCTGGAGCCGCTGATCGGCGCCGATTTCGATGAGAGGCAGGCACGGATGCGCCAGCGCATCGCGGTGCTGGAGCGGGGCCACCTGCAGCGCGAATTGTTCATCGTTGAGCCGGAGGGGTGAGCCTCACAATATCTGACTGAGGAATTCCTTGGTTCGCGGGTCTTTTGCGTCGTCGAAGAAAGTTGCCGGGGGGCCGTGTTCCACGATCACGCCGCGGTCGGTGAAGTAGATGTGGTCGGCGATCTCGCGGGCGAACCCCATTTCGTGGGTGACCATGATGCAGGTCATGCCCTCGGCGGCCAGGTCCTTGATGGTGACCAGCACCTCCTTGACGGTCTCCGGGTCGAGCGCCGAGGTGACCTCGTCGAACAGCATCACGTCGGGGTTCATTGCGAGCGATCGGGCAATGGCGACGCGCTGCTGCTGGCCGCCGCTGAGTTCGCCCGGATAGCTGTCCTCCTTGTCCTGGAGCCGCACCTTGGCCATCAGCTTGCGGGCGCGCTCCTCGACCTCGACCTTGTCCTGCTTGAGCACCAGGATCGGCGCCATCATCACGTTCTCCAGCGCCGTCTTGTGCGGGAACAGGTTATATTGCTGGAACACCATGCCGACCTTCTTGCGCAGTTCCAGCTTGTCGAGACTGGAGTCGTTCACCTCCTGGCCCTCGACCGTGATCGAGCCCGACTGGATGTCGTTCAGTGCGTTGATGCAGCGGATCAGGGTCGACTTGCCCGAGCCCGACGGGCCGATGATGCAGATCACCTCGCCCTTCATCACGTCGAGGCTGACGCCTTTCAGCACCTCCAGTTGGCCGAAACTCTTGTGGACAGCCTTGATCGAGATGATCGGCTGGTCGGGGGTCCATGCGGGTTGTTCGTTCATTCGCGTTCTCCTCAGAGTTTGAGAGCGAAGCGCTTCTCCAGCCGCACGGTGAGGCGCGCGATTGGATAAGAGTAGATGAAGAAGATGATCAGCACGAAGCTGTAGAACGGAACCAGAAGCTCCGGTTGATTGTCTTCGGCTTCGATGGCCTGACGGGTGAGGTTGAGCACCTCCTCGACGCCCAGGATCGACACGATGGGCGTCGCCATGGTCAGGATCGCGTACCAGTTCATCCAGGGCGGGATCATCCGCTTGTAGCATTGCGGCAGGATGATGCGGAACAGTTGCTGGCGGCGCGTGAAGGCGAGGCTTTCGGAGGCCTCCCACTGCGCGGTCGGGACCGAGTTCACAGCGCCGCGCACGATTTCGGAGATATTGGCCATGACCGGAAGGGAGAGGCCAATGACCGCCTTCATCCAGTCAGGCACCGGGATGATTATTCCGCCAATCTCGAATTCGAAGGGAAACGACAGCATCACGATGAACAGGATCACCAGCCAGGGCGAATTGCGGAATACCTGGGTGAAAAACCAGCAAGCCCTGGTGATGAACCGGTTGGGCGAAATCTGGCCGAGCCCCAGGAACACACCCAGGATCGTGCCGATGGCCATGGTCATGAAGCTGATGAGTACCGTGAACACGAAACCGTTGAAGACCAGGAACGGCATCCAGCGCCAAAGCGCGTCGAAAGCGTCCGCCGTGGTGTAGCCGGTTCCCTGTGCTGCTGCGGTCAATGGCCAGAGCACCGCCACAGTCATCAGCAGGAACGGCGCCCAGGGAGGCATGTTCGCAAGCCAGCGGCTGAAGCCGATCTCGGACGGTTCGGCGTAGAGCGTCCGGTGGGAAAGCAGAACCGGCAGGTCGGTGGCGGCGGCGGCGGTTACGCCCGGAATCGCTCGGGTCATCGCTTCACCCTCCGTAGCCCGGGATGCGCATCGCGCGCTCCCATTTGTTCATGCCGAGGACCAGCACGCCCACCAGCGCGAGGTAGGAGACGAAGAGCACCAACATCATCGGGTTCTGCGCCGAAGGATGATCGTTCCAGATCGTGATCGACTGGTAGAGCAGTTCGGGCACCGCGATCACGAATGCCTGGGTCGTGGTCTTGACCAGATTGACCAGGTTGTTGTTCAGCGCCGGGAGCGAGACCCGGAGCGCCAACGGCAGCACGATATAGCGGTAAATCTGCAGCCGCGTATAGCCGAGCGCGCTTGCCGCCTCTTGGGTCGATGTCGGCACCGCCTCCACGCCGGCGCGGAAAATCTCCACGTTGAAAGCACCGGCGAACATCGACAGCGAGATGATCGCCCAGCCGACATTCGAGATATACGGCACCTCCAGCCAGCCATCGGGGCTGTAGCTCGGGGTGAAGGGAGCGAGCGCGAAGTAGAAGAACAGGAGCTGTACGAAGGGCGGTGTATTGCGGAAAAACTGGATGTATCCGGCGACCAGGGCGCGCAGGACCGCGCTCTGGGCACCCTGCATGGCGGAGCCGAATATGCCGATGAAGACGCTCAAGAAAACGCAGGCGACCGAAAGCTTGATGGTCATCCACAAGCCGCCGACGACCTTGTTCCACTGACTCGCGTCATGGAGAAAAATAAAATTCCAGGTTGGAAATTCGGATGCGAGATTCCGAAAGTATTCCAGAAGTGCCTCGAACATCTCGCGGCCCCCCTCGTTTCACGGGCGGGGCGGCCCCGATCGGGGCCGCCGGGTCAGGTCAATCTGCCAGCCAGTCCTTGAAGCGGTCCTTCTGGTTGGCAAGGAAGGCGGTCGGCTGAATGCCCCACTTGGCTTCAAGATCGATCAGCGTTCCATCCTTGAGCCAGTTGTACTGCATGCCCGACATGAAGCGGCCAAAGACGCAGTTCTGTTCGGCCTTCGGCACGGCCAGCGCCCAGGGGTTGTCATCCTCGGTCGGCATCGGCATGCCGAAGCCTTCCCAGTTGCCGGAAGCCAGGTCGGCCATGATCGAGCTGTCGTCGTAGACGAAGCCGACGCACTTCTTGTCGCGGAGCGCCTGCTTGGCCTCGGCGTTGCCGGTGAAGGCGACGACCACGGCGCCGTAACGCTTCTCGACGATCTGGTTGTAGAAGGCACCCTGCTTGCCGCAGACCGGCTTGCCGCGGATCTGCTCCCACTCGGTGAAGTTCAGCGCGTTCGGCGCTAGCAGGTTAGTGCCCGAAGTGTAGTAGTTCGGTGACACGATGCCGACGATCTCGCGCCGGTCCTTGCGGTCCGACATGGTGGCGATCATCAGGTCGATCTTGCCCTGCTCGAGGAACTGCATCCGGTTCGAGGATTGCACCGCAACGACTTCGATCTCGACCCCCAAAGTGTCGGCGACGTCACGGGCCATGTCGATCTCCATGCCCACCAGAGTGCCGTCCGAGTCGCGAAAACCCCAGGGCTTGTAGTCGGCCTTGACGCCGACCACGATCTTGCCCCGCTCCATGACCTTGTTCCAGACATCGTTGGTGCATTGCGCGGCGGCGTGCGCCGCGGCCGCGCTGAGCGCGATGGCGGCTACGGTGAACCCGGCGATGATCATTTTCTGCATGGCGTTTATCTCCCTATCGTGTTTGTGGGGCCGTCAATGCTGTCGGTTCGGCCCCCTGATCGTAACAGACTAGCCGTCCCGACGGGAATGGAAAGGCTGAAATTCGTCAAATTACAACAAACATTTCTCATTGCTGAAAAACTGCAACAGATGTTTCAGTTTTTCAGCCGGTATCCCCGACTAAACCAGCGCCAGCCAATTGCCGCCAGCACGCCGTTCAGCGCCATGGTGATTGCCAGACCCAGCGCTGGGTCGGCATCGGAAACGCCCACCGCACCATAGCGGAATCCGTCGATCAGGTAGAAGAACGGGTTGATCTGGCTGAGCGTCAGGAACGGCTCGGGCAGCACCGCAATCGAGTAGAAGGTGCCGGAAAGGAACGACAGCGGCGTGATCACGAAGTTGGTGATCGCCGACATCTGGTCGAATTTCGCGGAATAGATCCCCGCCAGCACCCCCATCAGCGCCAGCATCAGCGAGCCCGCCAGTACAAAGCCAATGGCCCAGTGCGGGTGCGCCAGCCCGATCCCGGCAAAGGGGAAGATCGTCAGACCCGTCACCACCGCGCAGACGATCCCGCGCGTGGCGCCGCCAAACGCATAGCCCGCCAGCAACTCGCCGGGGCTGAGCGGCGGCATCAGGGTATCGACGATGTTGCCCTGGATTTTGGCGACGATGATCGACGAGGAGGTATTGGCGAACGCGTTCTGGATGACAGACATCATCAGGATGCCGGGCGCCAGGAAAGCGGCAAAGCTGATGCCGGCCATATCGCCCCGCCGCGCGCCGAACGCGAGCCAGAAAACCAGCATGAACATCACCGATGTCAGCGCCGGCGCCAGCACCGTCTGGGCGTAGATCGAGGCAAAACGGCTTACCTCGCGGGTGTAGAGCGCCCGGAATCCGATCCAGTTCACCGCGCCGAAACGGCGGATACCCATTGTGTCTGGTCGTTGCATCGCTTACCTCGCGGGTCTGCCGGGCCGGTCTGCTGCAGGCCCCATTGTCGCGCCGCCTTGTAACCCGCGCTGACGGGCTTACAATAGGTGCCGGAGAATTTGGCGCGGTTTGCCTGCACCTGGGACCGGTGTGGCGGGGAGGTGTTGCGCGAACAAGGAGAGATCGATGTCCTGGACTGATGATCGGGTCGAAAAACTGAAGGAGCTCTGGGGCGACGGCATGAGCGCCAGCCGGATCGCCAAGGCGTTGGGCGGGGTGACCCGAAATGCTGTGATCGGCAAGGTGCATCGGCTGGGCTTGTCGAACCGGGGCACCGCCGCGGGTGGGCAGTCCGCCTCCGACGATACGAAGTCTGTGAAGAAAGCAGCCAAGCCCAGCCGTCCGGCGAAGACTGCGGTCGAGCCAAAACAGGCCGCCACGGCGCTGCAGAAGGCGAAGCCGGCCCCGGTGGTCGTGCGTACCAAGCCGGCAATCCGCGATGCCACCCGGCCCCGGGCGCCGGGCCTGCCGACCGCCGAGGAACAGGCGGCCAAGGCGACGCTGTCCGAGATCGAGAAGATGGCCCGCAAGCTCGACCTTCTGTCGTTGACCGAGCGCACCTGCAAATGGCCGATTGGCGATCCGACCGAGGAGAACTTCCATTTCTGCGGCCTGCCGTCCGCTGCCGGAAAGCCCTATTGCGAACAGCACGTCGCGGTGGCCTTCCAGCCCATGTCGACCCGGCGCGACCGGGCCCGGGCCGGGCGGTAGACGGGGCGGGCGGTAGACGGGGCGGAAACGGGTAACGCAGGGTAAAATCCTGCGCTGCCTCTTCTAACCCTTGTAGACGGCTTTCCCGAAGGTTGATGGCGCTTCGCGCACAACGCATATTGCATTTCTGACAGCGTGGGCGCGGCAATTCGCGTAGTCCCGGCTGGCCAATTCAGATGCTAGTATCGAACTGTTGGTACTTGGGCATTAGCCGAGACACAGATGGCCAGACTGAAACAGCGAGAAATTTGTTCCTATCGACACGATCCGTTGCGAGGAAACCCGCCCGAATGATCCGTTACAGCCTGAAATGCGACCGGGCGCACGAATTCGACGCCTGGTTCCGGTCCTCTGCGGCTTATGACCAGCAGCGGGCGGCGGGGCATGTGGGTTGCGCGGTCTGCGGCTCGAGCGAGGTTGAGAAGGCGTTGATGACGCCCCGGGTTCAGGGGGCCGGGGTCAAGGCCGCCGGGGTCAAGGCGGAACACGCCGAGTCCGACAGTTCCGCACCGGATCTGTTGAAGCCCGCCTCGCCCGCCGAAGCGGTGCTGGCCGAGATGCGCCGAAAGGTCGAGACGACCTCGGACTATGTCGGCAAGGAGTTCGCCACCGAGGCGCGGCGGATTCACGATGGCGACACCGACAAGCGGGCGATCTGGGGCGAGGCCAGCCTCGACGATGCCCGCTCGCTGAAGGAAGACGGTGTCCCGGTGGCGCCGATCCCCTGGATGCGGCGCACCGACGGGTGAGAGATGCACAGATTTGTGCAATGGGTTAAGTACATGGTTTTATTGAAAATTCTAAAATTCTAACCTTTTCGCGTGGAGCCATTTGTGCGCGGCGATGCGCCAGTGCCGGTGGCGATGTGATCGTGATGGAACATGCGGCGGTTGCGCAAGAATTGGTGGGTTCGCAGAACCCACCTTGCGTGTTGGAACCGGACCGGTCGAAAACAACCCGAACCCGTCATTCACGGGCGTTCAGTCTTGAACTTTGAACGGCAGGTTTTGGCACATGGACGAAGCTCGGAGCTACGTCGACAAAGCGTCGTCAGCCGCCAATCAATTTTCCAACGACCGCCCCCCGCCGCCCTCCCTTGCACCGCCGCTGGCGGGGCGATATAGGGAGGCGCCCGCTTGCAACCCCTTTGACCGACCCCGCGCCAGGAGCCTTGCATGCCCCGCCTCGTCATGAAGTTCGGTGGAACCTCGGTGGCTGATCTGGCGCGCATCCGCAATGCCGCCGAGAAGGTCAAGCGCGAGGTCGAGCGCGGCTATGATGTGGCCGTGGTGGTCTCCGCCATGTCGGGACGGACCAACGAGTTGGTCGGCTGGGTGCGCGCCGCCGCGGCGCCGCCGGGCTCGAACGGGCACGGGCTTTATGACTCGCGCGAGTATGACGCGGTGGTGGCCTCGGGCGAGCAGGTGACCTCGGGTCTGATGGCGCTGACCCTGCAGCAGATCGGCGTCGCGGCGCGGTCCTGGCAGGGCTGGCAGGTGCCGGTGCGTACCACCGGAGCGCATGGCGCGGCGCGGATTCTGGAGATCGACACCCAGGCGCTGGACCAGAAGTTCGGGGAAGGGCTGCATGCGGTGATCTCGGGCTTTCAGGGCATTGGTCCGGACGGGCGGGTCTCGACCCTGGGGCGCGGCGGCTCCGACACCACGGCGGTGGCCTTCGCCGCTGCCCTGGGGGCCGAGCGCTGTGATATCTATACCGATGTGGACGGCGTCTACACCGCGGATCCGCGGATCGAGCGCCGGGCCCGCAAACTGGACAAGATCGCCTATGAGGAAATGCTGGAACTGGCTTCGGTCGGCGCCAAGGTGCTGCAGATCCGCTCGGTCGAACTGGCGATGCGCTACAAGGTGCGTCTCCAGGTGCTGTCCAGTTTCGAGGATCTGCCGGGAACCCTGGTCTGTGACGAGGAGGAAATCGTGGAACAGAATGTCGTCAGCGGTGTCGCCCATGTGCGCGACGAGGCGAAGGTTACGCTGCTCAAGGTGCCCGACCGCCCCGGCGTCGCCGCCGCCATCTTCGGGCCGCTGGCCGATCACGGCGTCAATGTCGACATGATCGTCCAGAACATCAGCGCCGACGGCATGACCGATATGACGTTCTCCTGCCCCACCGACGAGGTCGGCCGGGCGCGCGCCGCGCTGGAAGCGGTGCATGGGGAACTGCGCTACGAGGAGTTGGTGGTCGACGACGAGGTCGCCAAGATCTCGGTCGTCGGCATCGGTATGCGCAGCCATTCCGGCGTGGCGCAGAAGATGTTTTCGGCCCTGGCGGCCGACGGCATCAACATCAAGGTGATCACCACCTCCGAGATCAAGGTCAGCGTGCTGATCGACAGGAAATACATGGAGCTCGCTGTTCAGGCTCTGCATAAGGCATTCGGCCTGGACACCGCCTGAGCGCGCATCAGGTATATTGAGATAGGGGAGGGGGCAGCACATGCCCGCCGACAAGGTTGGATCGCGAGCTTTGCTGCGCGCGCTGCGCGCTGTCATGGCCGAGGCAGGCGACGGGCAGAAACGGCTCGACCAGGTGGTGCACCTGGTGGCCAGTAACATGGTCGCCGAGGTGTGTTCGATCTATCTGAAGCGCGACGAACACACCCTGGAGCTGTGCGCCACCGAGGGCCTGCGTCAGGACGCGGTCCACTCGGCCCGGCTGCGGATCGGGCAGGGCCTTGTCGGCCGCATTGCAGACCGCGCCGAGCCACTCGTCACCGATGACGCCCAGACCGCGCCGGGCTTTCGCTACCTGCCCGAGACCGGCGAGGAGATCTTCCACTCCTTCGTCGGTGTGCCGATCCAGCGCCTGGGCGAGGTGATGGGCGTGCTGGTGGTCCAGAACGAGACCCGGCGCCACTATACCGAAGACGAGGTCGAGGCGCTGGAGATCGTCGCCATGGTGATCTCCGAGATGACCGAGGCGGGTGCTTTTCTCGGCTCCGAAGGCACTGCCACCGGGCTGGGGCGCCGGGTCGGGCCGGTGATTTTCGAAGGCACTTCGGCCTGCGACGGGGTGGCCGAGGGGATGGTGCATCTGCACGAGCCGCGGCTGGTGGTGTTCGACCCCATCGCCGACGACGCCGGGACCGAGCGCGCGCGCCTGGCCGAGGCGATGGAGGCGCTGCGCGGCGATGTCGACCGGCTGGTCGAGGGCAACGGGCTGGGGGCATCCGGCGAATCGCGCGAGATTTTCGAGGCTTACCGGATGTTCGCCTACGACAAGGGTTGGCGGCGGCGCCTCGACGAGGCGATCGAGTCCGGCCTGGCGGCCGAGGTCGCGGTCGAGAAGGTCCAGTCGGACGCGCGCGCCCGGATGGAGCGGGTCGCCGACCCCTATATTCGCGAGCGGTTGCACGACCTCGACGATCTGGCGCACCGGTTGCTGCGCCGCCTGGTCGGCGGTGACGATCCGCACGCGCCGGAACTGCCCAGGAACGCAGTTCTTGTCGCCCGCAATATCGGCCCCGGCGAACTGATGGAACACGCCGGCAAGATCGTCGCCCTGGTGCTCGAGGAGGGCTCGCTGAGCAGTCATGCCGCGATCGTCGCCCGGGCACTGGCAGTGCCGACGGTGATCCAGGCGGAACGGATCACCCGCGACGCAAACCCCGGCGACCGGATCGTCGTCGATGGCGACATCGGCCGGGTCGATCTGCGCCCCGAAGGCAGCATCCTGGACGCCTTCCGCGAGAAAGTGGCGCTGGCCGAACAGGCGCGTGAGATCTACCGCACCCTGCGCAACAAGCCCGCGACCACGCTGGACGGCGTCACGGTCCACTTGAAGATGAACGCAGGCGTGCTGGCCGACCTGCCCTCGATCAACCCCAGCGGCGCCGAGGGGGTGGGGTTGTATCGCACCGAGCTGCAATTCATGATCCGCCGCAACCTGCCCGGCCGCGAGGCCCAGGCGAAGGTCTATTCGCGGGTGCTCGACGCGGCGGGCGGGCGCGAGGTGGTGTTTCGTACCCTCGATATCGGCTCGGACAAGGTGCTGCCTTATCTGCGCCGCGAGGAAGAGCCCAACCCGGCGCTGGGCTGGCGCGCGATCCGGGTCGGGCTGGATCGGCCAAAGCTGTTCCGGATGCAGATCCAGTCACTGGTCAAGGGCGCCGGCGGGCGGCCCCTGAGCATCATGTTCCCGATGGTCGCCGAGGCCGACGAGTTCCGTGCGGCCCGCGGCATGGTCGAGGGCGAGGTGGCGTGGCTTGCCTCGATGGGGCATCCCCGGCCGGAGAGCCTCAGGACCGGCTTCATGCTGGAGACCCCGTCGTTGGTCTACGCCCCGGACGGGCTGTTCGAGGAAGCTGATTTTATCTCGGTCGGCGGCAACGACCTGATGCAGTTCTTCTTCGCCGCCGACCGCGAGAACGAGCGCGTGCGCACCCGCTATGACGTGTTGAACTTCTCGTTCCTGCGGATGCTGTGCCAGATCGTCAAGCGCTGCGACAAGGCGGGCACACCGCTGTCGTTCTGTGGCGAGGCGGCAGGGCTGCCGCTGGAGGCGCTGGTGCTGGCGGCACTCGGATTCCGGGAGTTGTCGATGCGCCCGGCGGCAATCGGTCCGGTCAAGCGGGCGCTGCTGTCGGTCGATCTGGGCGAGCTGCGCGTGGCGATGGAACGGGCCGAGCGCGCCGGGGCGGCCTCGGCCCGCGCCGGGCTGCGGGCCTGGGCCGAAAGCCGGGGATTGCCGGTCTGAGGGTCGGACCCGTGGTTTTTCGATATCGTTCACATCGTCGTAACGACCTTGCGGCCATAGTTTTCGATGCAACCCGGTTCTCGCCGATTCCCTCCTTCCGGCCTCCGCCCGGCTCTCGCCGGTCTGACGATCGTGTTGGCTGCGCCGGTTGACCCTGCTGTTTGCAACGACATGACATCGTTATCATGGCTGGCGCCCTCGCTGGCCCCGGCCCTGACCTTGGAGCAGGATCTGACGGTGGGTGGCGATGCAACCACCCCACTGACCGGTTGGGCCGATTGGCGCGCCGGCACCGGTTTGGAATTCGTTTGGGGCGAGGCCAATGGCGAGTTGTATCCGGCGGGCCTGTTCTTCCGGGCGTCTCCCGGGATTCGGATTGGCGCACCGGGCAGTTTCGACCCGGGTTCCAGCGATCTGCGCGCGGTTGTTGCATTCAAACTGGATTTCTGAGCAAAAAGTGCGTAATCCTGCTGCCAGCACGGGACCGCACGGGATCGCGGTGGATTTCTTGGCTTTTTTGCGGTATGTGGTAAGATAATCTGACCAAATGACCGGAAAGTGCTCCCGCAATGGAAATGCCCGTTCCGAACCGGATGGTTCTCGACGAGAAAGCGTCCCTGGTCGCTCACCTCACAGAAGTCCTGGGAATGGACGGTGTGATCCATGCCATCGAGGAGTTGCGCGCCTATGAATGCGATGCCCTGACCGCCTATCGCTGCCCGCCACTCGCGGTGGTGCTGCCGCGCACGACGGCTGAGGTGGCGGCGACGGTCCGGATCTGCGCCGGTATGAGTGTGCCGATCGTACCGCGCGGCGCGGGGACTTCGCTGGCGGGGGGCTCGTTGCCGACCGCCGACAGTGTGATCCTGGGCGTCGCCCGCATGAACCAGGTGCTGGAAATCGATGGTCCGAACCGCTTCATCCGGGTCCAGGCCGGCATCACCAACCTCTCGGTCACCGGGGCGGTGCAGGGCGAGGGGTTCTTCTATGCCCCCGATCCGTCCAGCCAGCTTGCCTGCGCCATCGCCGGGAACATCGCGATGAATTCCGGCGGCGCGCATTGTCTGAAATACGGCGTGACCACCAATAACCTTATGGGGGTGAAAATGGTCACTGCCGGGGGCGAGGTGGTCGAGCTCGGCGGGGCGCATCTAGACCCGGCCGGGTATGACCTGCCGGGGGTAATCTGCGGCTCCGAGGGACAGCTTGGCATTGTCACCGAGGCGACGTTGCGGATCCTGGCCTCGCCCGAAGGCGCCCGGCCGGTGCTGATGGGGTTTTCGTCCAGCGAGATCGCGGGCGCCTGCGTGGCCGATATCATCCGATCGGGCATCATCCCGGTCGCCATCGAGTTCATGGACAAGCTGTGTATCCACGCCACCGAGGCCCATGCCAAGGCGGGCTATCCGCTGGATGTCGAGGCGCTGCTGATCGTCGAGGTCGAGGGTTCGCAGGCGGAGATCGACGAGCAGCTTGCCTGCATCAAGGAGGTCGCCAACCGCCACAACCCGATGGTGCTGCGCGAGTCGATGTCCGCCGAGGAATCGGCGGCGATCTGGCTGGGGCGGAAATCCGCCTTTGGCGCAATGGGACAGCTTGGCGACTATATCTGCCTCGACGGCACGGTGCCTGTCAGCGCGCTGCCCGAAGTGTTGCGCGGAACGGCGGAGCTGGCGCAGAGCTACGGCCTCCAGGTCGCCAATGTGTTCCATGCCGGCGATGGCAACATGCACCCGCTGATCATCTTCGACGCCAATGCGCCCGGCGAACTGGAGAAGGCGGAGGCGCTGGGCGCCGATATCCTGCGGCTGTGCGTCGATTCCGGGGGCTGCCTCAGCGGCGAGCACGGGGTGGGCGTCGAGAAGCGCGATCTGATGGAGCATCAGTATACGGCGGCCGATCTGACCCAGCAGATGGATGTGAAGGACGTGTTCGACCCTGGCTGGCTGCTGAACCCGGCCAAGGTGTTCCCGCTGGCGCTCTCCAGGAGCCGTCGCGGTGGGTGAGGTTTCAGGAGCGCACTGCCCCGGGCTTGACCCGGTATTTTTCCTGACAGGCTGCGCATCATGCCCGTCCTGACCCCGGCAAGCGAAGCCGAACTGGCCGAGGCCGTCGCCGAGGCGGCGGCCGCGGGCACGCCGCTGGAAATCCAGGGCGGCGGAACGCGGGTAGGGCTCGGCCGCCCGGTTCAGTCGGAAAAGACCCTCTCTACCGCCGGGCTCTGCGGGATCACGCTCTACGAACCCGGCGCGCTGACACTGGTTGTCAAGGCGGGCACCCCACTGGCCGAGGTCGAGGCGGCGCTGGCCGCCGAAGGCCAGATGCTGCCCTTCGAGCCGATGGATCACCGGGCGCTGCTGGGTACGAATGGCGAGCCGACCATCGGCGGCGTGGTCGCCTGCGGCGTTTCCGGCCCGCGCCGCATCCAGGCCGGGGCCTGCCGCGACGCGATGCTGGGGGTGCGGTTCGTCAACGGGCGTGGCGAGGTGGTGAAAAGCGGCGGCCGGGTGATGAAGAATGTCACCGGGTATGATCTGACCAAGCTGATGTGCGGGAGTCATGGCACGTTGGGGGTGTTGAGCGAGATCGGTTTCAAAGTGCTGCCGAAGCCGGAAGCCGAGGCGACAATGATCTGTTCCGGCCTTGACGATGCCGTTGCAATTGCACTGCTGAACACGACGCTCGCCTCGCCTTTTGGCATCACCGGCGCGGCGCATATCGGCGGGCGCAGCCAGGTGCGGATCGAGGGGCTGGAGGGATCGGTCGCCTATCGCAGTGCGCAACTGCTTGGCCTGTTGGGAGCCGGTTGGGAGGTCGTCACCGGCCCGGCCAGCGCCGCGCTGTGGGGCGAGGTTCGTGATGTCGTCCCCTTTGCCGGGCGCGATGGCGCGGTCTGGCGGGTTGCGGTCAAGCCGACTGACGGGCCGGTTCTGTGCGATGCCCTTCGGGTGGCGGAGCTTGACCATGATGTGCTGTATGACTGGGGTGGGGGGCTGGTCTGGTTACTGGTGGAGGAGACCGGAGACGCGGGCGCTGCGTTGATCCGCCGGCAGTCTTCGGCGTTGGGCGGCCATGCCACTCTGACCCGCGCTTCCGGTGCGATCCGTACCGGCGTCGAGGTGTTCGAGCCGGAACCCGCGCCGCTGGCCGCCATCTCGGCCGGGTTGCGGGCGAAGTTCGATCCCGCCGGTATCCTCAATCCGGGAAGGATGCGCTAATGGCGAATGCCTGTGACTTCCGGGCCGGGCGGATCAATCCGGACGACAGCGCGGCCATCGACAGATTTTGGCGCCGCTTTGCCGAGATCGCACCCGCACTGGACGGCAACTTCCGTGGAACCGCTGAACCGGCGGATGTCGCCGGTTACCTCACCGTCGCTCTGGGTGATCTGGCGGAGCAGATCACATCATGGGAGTTTGGCGCCGGTGAGAATGGCGGCCATCATCGTGCCTTGTCGCCGGAACCGAACCACGAATTGCGCCGGCTTGCCCGGGCCATCGTCAACCGCGCGCCCGACCTTGATGGCTGGAATTTCCCGCCTCCCCGCCACGCCATTTCGTCGAACGAACCGGCGGTCCGGTATGTTGTCGGTGGTACGCGGCAAACGGTCACCGCGGCGTCGATCATTCCGTCCGAGAGCGCACACCGGCGCATCGACTTTGAAGGTCAGGGGAAAGGCGATCTGGACATGGTGAACCGGCGGGCCGGGCTGATGTTTTCGGTGCTGTTCGGTGAAGCGGCGGAGCGGGACTGGCCGGGCGAGGTCCACGCCAGGCGCGCCAACGCTCCGGGAGTCCGGCTCCGGCGTCCGCCTGCTCGCAAGAAACGGGCGTCTGAATTTGTCGCCCGGACCCGCGAAATTCTCGATCACCTGAAGGATCAGCACCCCAACCAACCATTGGGCACAGTCTTCGCCGACGGTTCTGCTTCCACGCTTTTCGAGGTCAAACCCGGTCGAGAAGCTGATCATCCGCGGGCTGACCTGGTCACTTGCATGACGCCGCTACCCGATATTGCCGCGGCCCGGTCCGGCGGTGCACGGGTCTCGCCGGTCCGCTGTTCGCGCTTCGGCGAAAGCCTTTGCGGCATCCGGATCGAGCGGAACGAGCATCATGACCTCGACCTGGTCGATGAGCGCGCCGGGATCACCGACCTTGTCCATCATGCGCTGCGCGATCAGGGCATTGGCAGGATCACCGGGGAGGGGCATGGGCTCGGCCCTGTCTGTATCGACTTCGCCACGACGGACATTCCCGCAGCGCAGGCTTGCATCGAGACCCTGTCGGGCGATCAGGACATTGTTGACCCGGCCGGGTTGTTGTTCGAGGCGGCGGGCCTCGACGATTTGGCTCTCCCGCTGGCGATTCCTCGCCGTAGACACTGAAGCGAAACGAGACAGATGCAGACCAACTTCACCGATGAACAGCTTCAGGACCCCGACATCGCCCGGGCCAACGAGATCCTGCGCGCCTGCGTACATTGCGGATTCTGCACCGCGACCTGCCCGAGCTATGTGGTCTTGGGCGACGAGCTGGACAGCCCGCGCGGGCGTATCTACCTGATCAAGGAGATGTTGGAGAACGACCGTCCGGCGGATGAGAAAACCGTCAAGCATATCGATCGTTGCCTGTCGTGCCTGGCCTGTATGACCACCTGCCCGTCGGGGGTGCATTACATGCATCTGGTCGATCATGCGCGCGTGCATATCGAGAAGACCTACAAGAGACCGCTGTTCGACCGGGTGCTGCGCCGGGTGCTGACCCTGATCCTGCCCTACCCTGGCCGCTTCCGGCTGGCGCTGGCGGGGGCGAAGTTGGCGAAGCCGTTGCGGCGCCTGATCCCCCGCCTGTTTCCGGGCAGGATAGGGGCGATGATCGACCTGGTGCCGCCCCGTATCGCGCCGCCGATGGCGCATGACGATCCGGGGATGAAACCGGCCACGGGCGTGCGGCGCAAACGCGTCGCGCTGATGACCGGCTGCGCCCAGAAGGCGCTGAACCCGGACATCAACGCCGCCACCATCCGGCTGTTGAACCGCCATGGCTGCGATGTGGTGGTCGCCCAGGGCGCGGGATGCTGCGGGGCGCTGACCCATCACATGGGCAAGACGGACCTCAGCCATGCCTCGGCGGCCGTCAATATCCGCGCCTGGACGGCGGAGATGGATGCGGACGGGCTGGACGCGATCATCATCAACACCTCGGGCTGCGGTACCACGGTGAAGGATTACGGCTATATGCTGCGCCACGACGCAGGCCTGGCGGGGGACGCGGCGCGGGTTTCGGCCATCACCCGCGATATTACCGAGTTTATGGTGGAGATTGGGTTGGAGGGCGCCGCCGGGCCGGGCTTGCGCGTCGCCTATCACGCCGCCTGTTCGTTGCAGCATGGTCAGAAGGTAACCGATGCACCGAAGAGGTTGCTGCGTCAGGCCGGGTTCACCGTGGTCGAACCTGCCGAGGGACATTTGTGTTGCGGCTCGGCGGGCACCTACAACCTGCTGCAGCCGGAGATCTCGGCGGAGCTGAAGATGCGCAAGGTCAGGAATATCGAGGCGACCGCGCCGTGGGTGATCGCGGCGGGCAATATCGGCTGCATGATGCAGATCGGCTCGGCCACCGGCATTCCGGTGGTGCATACGGTGGAGCTGCTCGACTGGGCCACCGGTGGGCCGAAGCCGGAGGCGCTGGCGGCCGATTAGAGCGATTTCAGGCAAAGTGGGTTCACTTTGCGACTCGGAAATCGCGGCAATTCAATGAACCAGGCCTCGCCTGACCCTGGTCGCGGCGCTATGCTGGGGCCGATGAGGTGGATTTTTCCTGTTGGTTCTGACCGGTCTGGCTGTGGGGGCAGCGCTGCCCGCCTCGGCCCTGGAACTCGACCTCCGCCGGATGCTGAACGGCGCAGGGCATGTACCCTGGCGCGGCGTCGGCAGGGTCAACATCGCCACCACGCGGACCACAGCCATGTGCACCGGGACCCTGATCAGCGAGGATCTGGTTCTGACGGCCGCGCATTGAGTGATGAACCCGCGTACCGGCATGACATATTTGCCGGGGGCGGTGAATTTCGTCGCCGGGTGGCGGCGTGGCCAGAAGGTTGGCCACAGCAAGGCGGTTGCGATTGCAGTGCATCCCGACTATCCGGCCACCGAGCAAGCGGATACCAGGCAGGTTGGGCTCGACCTGGCGGTGATCCGGCTGGCCGACCCGATCTCACGGGAAAAGGCACCGTTCTTCGAGATCGGCCCGGCCCCAGGGCCGGAAACGCTGCTGACCCTGATCAGCTACCGCCAGGATCGGCCCCATGCGCTGACCCGGCAGAAGGGCTGTGAATTCGTCACCATTCACGACGCCGTGATGGAGTTGAGCTGCAATGTCACGTTTGGTGCTTCGCGATCGCCCCTGTTCACGGCCATTGGAGACGAGATGCGCCTGGTCGCGGTTCTCGCCGCAATGGGCACGGATGCGAGGAAACCGGCCGCCTGCGCCGTGGTTGTCGATGACGCCCTTGCCGAGGTGCTGGCCCGGTTGAAACAGCCGCGCCGGATTAACCGGGCTGGAGTCGCGCCCGGACCCTTGAAAGCCCGATTGCGGCCTCCCACATTTGTCTTGCCGGGTGCCGAACAGGGCCCGGAGACGTGAACCCGGCCTGCCCGTGACGGGGGGCCTGATGAAGTATCGCTTCGCAAGGAGGGTATGACCCATGCGCAATTTCGACCTGACCCCGCTCTATCGTTCAACCGTCGGCTTCGACCGTTTCGGCTCGATGCTCGACCAGCTTATGTCGGGCGACGCACCGGCGCCGAGCTATCCACCCTACAACATCGAGAAGACCGGTGAGGATGCGTATCGCATCACCCTGGCTGTCGCCGGTTTCGGTGAGGCCGACCTCAACATCGAGGTCAAGGACCAGGGCCTGACCGTCACCGCGAAGAAGCGCGAGGCGGCCCCGGATGCGACCGGGAAAACGCAACCCAACTACCTGCATCGCGGCATCGCCGAGCGTGGCTTCGAGCGCCGCTTCCAGCTTGCCGATCACATGAAGGTGACCGGGGCCGGGCTGGAGAACGGCCTGCTTCACATCGATCTGGCGCGCGAGGTGCCCGAGGCGTTGAAGCCACGGACCATCGCCATCGGTAACGGGAGCACCCGCACCATCGCGGGCTGAGATCGCGGGCTGAACCGGTCCGGCGCTACCGGGCGGGGCCGCCACCGCCCATCGACGAAACAAATTTTCCTGGCCGCGCCCGAATTTCGTGTTCGGGCGCGGTTTTCGCTTGCCCGGGGCATTCGAATACACTAATTGAACGCCCGTTCACATATGAGGATGCATATACGGACTTGACCGCACCGGAGTGCTAAGTTCCTATTCCGGCAGCCCTCGGGGCGGGCCTTTGGCGGGGCGGGCCTTTGGCCCCGGCCCGGGCAAGGGCGCCAAGCCGCCACAAGAGCGGGGCGTCGTAGAGGTGCGTTCTCTGGGAGGAGATGACGTGACAGGACAACCTGAAGGTTCGGCCGGCTCCGATACCTTTGCGAAGCTGCTGCTGGCCAATGCGCGCGCGCGCGGCGGCCGGTCCGCCAGCCGCGAGAAGGAATACGGAATCTGGCAGAGCTGGACCTGGGCTGAAGTCGCCGAGGAGACCCGCGCGTTGGCGCTGGGCCTGGTGAATCTGGGCCTCGAGCCCGGCCAGTCGGTTGCGATCATCGGCTCCAACCGGCCCCGCCTCTACTGGTCGATGGTCGCGGCTCAGATGGCTGGTGCGGTCCCGGTGCCGCTGTATCAGGACTCGGTTGCCGAGGAGATGCAGTATGTGCTCGAGCATGCAGGCGCCAGCTTCGCGATCGTCGAGAACCAGGAGCAGGTCGACAAGATCCTGAACATTCAGGAGAACCTGCCGAAACTGCACCAGATCATCTATTGCAATCCGCGGGGCCTGCGCAATTACGACCACGCAGCGATGCATTTCTACGGCGACGTTCAACAGGCCGGCCGTGCCGCCGAAGGCGAGCTTGGCGCCGGAATCGATGCGCGCATTGCGGCGGGCAAAGGCTCGGACACTTGTGTGATGCTCTATACCTCGGGCACCACCGGCAGGCCCAAAGGCGTGGTGCTGAGCCAGGACAACATCATCGTTACCTCGCGCGCCTCGGCGGATTTCGACAACCTGGTCGAGACCGACTCGATCCTCGCCTATCTGCCGATGGCCTGGGTTGGCGACTTCATCTTCTCGATGGGGCAGGCCTATGTGAAGGGCTTCTGCGTCGCCTGCCCGGAATCGGCCGATACCATGATGGCCGACCTGCGCGAGATCGGCCCGACCTATTACTTCGCGCCGCCCAGCATCTTCGAACGGCTGCTGACGACGGTGACGATCCGGATGGAGGACGCCGGGCGAACCAAGCGCTGGCTGTTCAGGACCTTCATGGACCACGCCAAGGCGGTCTCGGGAAAGCGCAGGGCGGGCGAAGCGTTATCCGCCATGGACAGGTTGATGTCTTTCCTGGGCGAGGTCTTCATCTACGGCCCTCTGAAGAACACGCTAGGCATGAGCCGGGTGCGGGTCGGCTACACCGCAGGCGAGGCGATCGGGCCGGATCTGTTCGAGTTCTACCGCTCGATCGGGATCAACCTGAAGCAGCTCTACGGCCAGACCGAGGCCAGTGTCTTCATCACCCAGCAGCCGGACGACGCCGTCGATCCGGAATGCGTCGGCGTCCCCACCCCTGGCGTCGAGATCCGCATCGACGAGGGGACGGGCGAAGTGTCCTACCGATCGCCCGGCGTGTTCCAGGAATATTTCAAAAACCCTGAATCGACCGCCGAGACCAAGAATACCGAGGGTTGGGTCGCCACCGGCGATGCGGGATTCATGGATAAGCGGTCCGGGCAGCTGCGCATTCTCGACCGGGCGAAGGATGTGGGCAAGCTGGCCGACGGCTCGCTGTTCGCGCCGAAATACGTCGAGAACAAGCTGAAGTTTTTTGCCAATATTCTCGAAGCCGTGGTCTTCGGCGATGGCCGCAAAAGCTGCATGGCCTTCGTCAATATCGATCTGACAGCGGTCGGCAACTGGGCCGAGCGCAACAACATCGCCTATGGCGGCTACCAGGAACTGGCGGCGCATCCGCAGGTTTATCAGATGATCCAGGAGAACATTGAGGAGACCAACCGCAGCCTGGCCGGCGACCCGATGCTTTCGGGCTGTCAGATCAGCCGCTTCCTGGTGCTCCACAAGCAACTGGATGCCGACGACGGCGAACTGACCCGCACCCTCAAGGTGCGGCGCAACATCATCTCCGAGCGATACGGTGCCCTGATCGATGCGCTCTATGGCGGCGCCGGCAATGTGCTTGCCGAGGTTGAGGTAACCTACGAGGATGGCCGCAAGGGCAAGATCTCGGGCGATCTGGAGATTCGCGACCTCAAGACCTTCCCGCGTCGTGGCGACGCCGGTTCCAATACCAACCGGGCCGCGTGAGGTGAGCAAGGATATGACCAGCCAGACGGTCGCCGAAGCGGCCATGACCGACCGCGACTATGCCGATCAGGAGATCGCCCACGGGCTTACTCCGCACCGGACCGGCGAGGTCGTGATGGAAATGAAGAATATCACGCTGCGCTTTGGCGGCGTCACCGCGATCAAGGATGTCAGCTTCGATATCCGCGAGGGCGAGGTTCGCGCCATCATCGGCCCGAACGGGGCCGGTAAATCGTCGATGCTGAACGTGATCAACGGTTTTTATCACCCGCAGGAGGGTGAGGTCTGGTTCCATGGCCACAAGCGCGGCAACCTGAAGCCGCACCAGATCGCCAAGCAGGGCATCGCCCGCACATTCCAGAACATCGCCCTGTTCAGGGGCATGTCGACCCTCGACAACATCATGACGGGGCGGTTGACCAAGATGAAAACCAACCTGTTCTGGCAGGCGCTGTGGTCCGGCCCGGCAGAGCGTGAGGAGATCGAGCACCGGGCGAAGGTCGAGCAGATCATCGATTTTCTGGAGATCCAGGCGATCCGCAAGACCCCCGTGGGGCGGTTGCCCTACGGCCTGCAAAAGCGCGTCGAATTGGGCCGCGCCCTGGCCGCCGAGCCGAAGCTGCTGCTGCTGGACGAGCCGATGGCGGGGATGAATGTCGAGGAAAAGCAGGACATGTGCCGCTTCATCCTGGACGTGAACGACGAGTTTGGCACCACCATCGCCCTGATCGAGCACGACATGGGCGTGGTCATGGACATCGCCGACCGGGTGGTGGTTCTGGACTATGGCAAGAAGATCGGCGACGGCGCGCCGGACGAGGTGCGCGCCAACCAGGATGTGGTCGATGCTTATCTGGGGGTGAGCCATGACTGAGGGGAAATCATGGGATTTCTGACCGATCCGTTCTTCTATGAAGTGCTGGTCTCGGGCCTGCTGGCCGGGGTGATGTATTCCCTCGTGGCGCTGGGCTTCGTGCTGATCTTCAAGGCGTCGGGTGTCTTCAACTTCTCGCAAGGGGTACTGGCGCTGTTCGCGGCGCTGACCCTGGTGGGCATTCAGAGGGGGCAAGTGCCGTTCGCCCATTTGATCAATACCATCTTCGGCACCGAGATCCAGTATTGGGGCGACTCCGGGGTGCAAGACATTCTGGCCATCATGTTTACGCTGGTGGTTATGGTCGGGCTGGCCTGGGTGATCGTGCGGGTGGTGCTGCGGCCACTGGTGAACCAGGAGGGGATTATTCTGTTCATGGCCACCATCGGGCTGGCCTTCGTGCTCGAGGGTTTGGGCGACCTGATGTGGGGCGCCAATGTCAAGAAGCTGGATGTGGGGCTGCCCTCTGGCCCATCGGACATGATCATCGACGCCACCGGCATGTTCGTCGAGAAGCTGGAGATATCGGCCGCCGTGGTTGCAATAATCCTGGTCATCGCACTGACCCTGTTCTCGCACTACACCAAGATGGGCCGGGCGCTGCGCGCCGTGGCCGACGACCATCAGGCGGCGCTGAGCGTGGGCATTTCGCTGGAGACGATCTGGTGGATCGTCTGGTCGGTGGCGGGCCTGGTGGCGCTGGTCGCAGGCGTCATGTGGGGGGCCAAGTCGGGGGTACAGTTCTCGCTGTCGCTGATCGCCCTGAAGGCGCTGCCGGTGCTGATGCTGGGCGGCTTCACCTCGATCCCGGGCGCGATCATCGGCGGGCTGATCATCGGCGCGGGCGAGAAGCTGTTCGATTTCTACATCGGCGTGCCCTACCTGGCGGGCGCGACCGAGAACTGGTTCGCCTACATGCTGGCGCTGGGCTTCCTGCTGTTCCGGCCCCAGGGCCTGTTCGGCGAAAAGATCATCGAGAGGGTATGAGATGTCTGGCTGCCTACATCCCGTAGGGCGGGGTTCACCCCGCCATCCCCGGCGGGGAGCCTGGCGGGGTGAACCCCGCCCTACAGGCGCGCGTTCATCTGGGGCGGAGGACTGACCCATGCTCTACCGCGAAGCAGGCGAGTTCAAGGCCAGCTACCAGGCGGATCTGGCCACCTTCCCGATCCGGTTCGATCTGTGGGCGTTCTGGAGCGTGATGGCGGTGGCGGTGCTGGTGGTGCCGTTCGTCATCAACGACTACTGGGAACAGGCGATCTTCATGCCGTTCCTGGTCTACGGGCTGGCGGCGCTGGGGCTGAACATGCTGACCGGTTATTGCGGCCAGGTCTCGCTGGGGACCGGTGGCTTCATGGCGGTGGGCGCCTATGCCTCCTACAAGCTGATGACCTCGTTTCCCGGGCTCGACATGATCTCGATCACGCTGATTTCGGGGGCGATCACGGCGGGGGTGGGCATCTTCTTCGGCTTGCCCAGCCTGCGGATCAAGGGGTTCTACCTGGCGGTGGCGACCCTGGCCGCACAGTTCTTCCTGATCTGGATGTTCAACAAGTGGGGCTGGTTCTACAACTACTCCGCCTCGGGCCAGATCTCGGCACCCGAGCGGACCATGTTCGGCGTCGCCATCACCGGGCCGTATACCAAACCGGCGGTGACCTACCTGTTCTGTTTCGGCTTCCTGTTCGTCTTCGCCTGGGTGGCGCGCAATCTGGTGCGCGGGCGCATCGGGCGCTCCTGGATGGCGATCCGCGACATGGACATCGCAGCCGAGATCATCGGCGTGAACCCGCTGATGACCAAGCTCAGCGCCTTCGCCATTTCGTCGTTCTATATCGGCATGTCGGGGGCCCTGTACTTCACGCTGTGGAAGGGGGCCGCCGAGGGCACCGAGGCGTTTCCGATCAATGTCTCGTTCAACGTGCTGTTCATGATAATCATCGGCGGGCTCGGCTCGATCTTCGGATCGCTGATCGGGGCGGCCTTCATCGTTCTGCTGCCGGTGGTGTTCAAGAATGTCTTCGTCGGCGCGCTCGGCTGGCCGACAGATATCGCCGAATACTGCCAGATCATGCTGGTCGGCAGCCTGATTATCATCTTCCTGATTGCGGAACCGCATGGAATTGCGGCACTCTGGCGCACAGCGAAGGAGAAACTCCGCCTCTGGCCCTTCCCTCACTGAGGGGTCGGCGGCACCATCGAGCCCCGTAAAGGGGCCTAACATTGTCCAGATTCATGGAGGACAGGACATGAGACTCGCGAAACTCGCAATTGCCGCTGCCACCGCGGTGGCTGTGGCGGCACCGGCATTCGCCGCCGAACTGGTGATGCCGCTGCTCAGCTACCGCACCGGGCCCTACGCGCCGAACGGCATCCCGTTCGCCGATGGTGTGACCGACTACTTCAACCTGCTCAACGAGCGCGACGGCGGTATCGGCGGTGTGCCGGTCCGGATAACGGAGTGTGAGACGGCCTACAACACCGACAAGGGCGTCGAGTGCTACGAGTCGACCAAGGCCGAAGGCGCGCTGTACTACCAGCCGCTGTCGACCGGCATCACCTATCAGTTGATCCCGAAGGTCACCGCCGACGATATCCCGCTGCACTCGATGGGCTATGGCCGCACCTCGGCCGCCAACGGCAAGGTGTTCTCGAACATCTTCAACTTCCCGGGCACCTACTGGGATGCCGCCTCGATCATCGTCAAGCATATCCTCGACCAGGAGAGCGGTTCGCTCCAGGGCAAGAAGATCGCGCTGGTCTACCATAACTCCGCTTACGGCAAGGAGCCGATCCGGACCCTTGAGGAACTGGCCAAGAAGCATAGCTACGAGCTGATTCTGCTGCCGGTCGATCATCCGGGCCAGGAGCAGAAGGCGACATGGCTGCAGGTCCGCAAGGAAAAGCCCGACTATGTGCTGCTGTGGGGCTGGGGCGTGATGAACCAGGTGTCGATCAAGGAAGCCGCCGCGATCCGCTTCCCGATGGACAAGTTCATCGGCGTCTGGTGGTCGGCCTCGGAGAACGACACCGTGCCCGCGGGCGATGCTGCCGATGGCTACAAGGCGATCGCCTTCCACGGCGTCGGGTCGGACTGGCCGATCTATGACGACCTGAAGAAGTACATCTACGACGCTGGCAAGTCGGCCGGCGCCGGCGACCAGCATGGCTACGTGCTCTACAACCGTGGCATGCTCTCGGCCATGTGGGCGGCCGAGGCGGCCCGTACCGCGCAGAAGCTCCATGGCGTTGCCGAGATCACTCCGGCGATGATGAGGGACGGCTTCGAGGCGCTGGATGTCGACCAGAAGCGTTTGGCCGAACTGGGTCTGGGCGGATTCACCGTGGCGGTGAAGAACACCTGCGCCAGCCATGGCGGCCCGGGTCTGGGTGCGATCCAGCAGTGGGACGCCGGTTCGCAGAGCTGGTCGCTCATCACTCCCTATGTGGGGGCAGATCGCGCGGTCGTCGACGCCCTGATTGCCGAGGACAGCTCGGCCTATGCGGCGGAGAACAACATCACTCCGCGCGACTGCAACTGATGTGAACAAGGGCCGTCCCTGATGGGGCGGCCCACCCAATCCGTTTGGACATTTGACAACAGCCGCCGTCATCCCCGCGCAGGCGGGGATCTCCAACCACGAGATGCCCCGGTCAAGCCGTGGCATGACGGGAATCAGCAGGGGTGGATGATGCTGGATGTGACGCAGAACGGGGTCAAAACCGAGACCCTGCTCGAGGTCAACAATATCGAGGTGATCTACAATCACGTCATCCTGGTGTTGAAGGGCGTGTCCCTCAGTGTGCCCAAGGGCGGCATTACGGCACTTCTGGGCGGCAACGGTGCGGGCAAGACCACCACCCTGAAGGCGATTTCGAACTTGCTCCATTCCGAGCGCGGCGAGGTCACCAAGGGCACTATCCTTTATCGCGGCCAGGCGGTGGCGGAGTTGGACCCCGCCGAACTGGTCAGAAAGGGCGTCATCCAGGTGATGGAGGGCCGGCGCTGCTTCGAGCACCTCACCGTCGAGGAAAACCTGATGTCGGGCGCCTATACCCGCAGCGATGGGCGCGCCGAGGTCCAGAAGGATCTGGAGATGGTCTACGGCTATTTCCCGCGCCTGAAGGATCGCCGCCGCAGCCAGGCGGGCTACACCTCGGGCGGCGAGCAGCAGATGTGCGCCATTGGCCGGGCGCTGATGAGTCGGCCCGAGACCATCCTGCTGGACGAGCCCTCGATGGGCCTGGCGCCGCAGTTGGTCGAGCAGATCTTCGAGATCGTCAAGAACGTCAACGAGAACGAGGGCGTCAGCTTCCTTCTGGCCGAGCAGAACACCAATGTAGCGCTGCGCTACGCCCATTACGGCTATATCCTGGAGAGCGGACGGGTGGTGATGGATGGCCCGGCGGCGGAGCTTCGCGAGAACCCGGATGTGAAGGAATTCTACCTCGGCATGTCCGAGAAGGGCCGCACCAGCTTCCGCAACGTGCGCTCGTACCGCCGCCGCAAACGCTGGCTGAGTTAATTGCGGCGTGGGCGGACCCGGTCAGACAGGAGCGGCGCGTGCCTCGGCTTCGGCGATGCGCCGGATATGGGCACTGAAGGCGTCGTCCTCGCCTTCCAACAGCTTCGGCAGCAGGGTACAGAAAACCGGGCGCCGACACCATTCGCGCATGTCGTCCTCCCAAGATAGCCAGCGCCGGGTGGCATCGTGGTCCATGCCGTCGGTATACAGGATGATATACGCCTTCTCGAACAATGACACCAGCATGCGAAACAGGATGTCGCGCCGTTCGAGTTGTTCCTCGGTAAAGGATGTGGCCGCCTCGGCACGGCGCCACAGCAAGAGGTCGGCGTGGCCCAGCGCCAGGCGGAGGAAGTTATCGTATTCCTCGGAAATGCGCCGATGCAGTTCGTTCTCCTCGGTGCCGAGGCGCCGCCGGTGCTCATAGACAAAGACGATGATGGCGGCGGGAAAGCCGAGGATGGTGACAACATAGGCGAGAGCTTCCAGAAAAATCATTGTGGCCTCCTCGTGCACGAGCTACCCGGCCGAGGAGAGCAGAGAGGTACCGCTGTGGCAAGGCGCAGCAGGCGGTTGTGGGGGCGCAAGATGTCTGGCGAGGAGGATTGAAGAGCGATGAGCGAACATTATGACGATCTGGAGACCCGCGATCCGGCGGTGCGGGAAGCCTCGCTGTTCGAGTGCCTGCGCGGCCAGATCGTCAAGGCCCAGGCCGATGCGCCGGGTCTGGCCCGGCATCTGGACGGTGTCGAGGCGGAGGCCTTGACCGGCCGGACCGAACTGGCGCGCCTACCGGTCTTGCGCAAGTCGGCGCTGACCAGGATGCAAAAGGCGGCCCCACCCTTCGGCGGGCTGACCACGCGCCCGGCGGCAGAATTCGACCAGGTGTTCCAGTCGCCCGGCCCGATCTACGAGCCGGGGATGTCATCGGCGCCGGACTGGTGGCGCCTGGCCCGGGCGCTGCACGCCGCCGGGTTCCGGCGCGGCGACATCGTCCACAATTCCTTCGCCTACCACCTGACCCCGGCGGGCCAGATGATGGAGTCAGGAGCCCGGGCGCTGGGCTGCGCGGTGCTGGCCGGCGGCGTCGGCAACACCGAGGCGCAGGTCGTTGCTGCGGCGGATGTGGGGGTGACCGGCTATATCGGCACTCCGGACTTCCTGAAGGTGATGCTGGACAAGGCAGTGGAGACCGGGCGCGACCTCTCCGCCATCAAGCGGGCGCTGGTTAGTGGCGGGCCGCTGTTCCCGTCGTTGCGGCAGGAATACACCGACCGGGGCATCGCCTGCCTGCAAAATTACGGCACGGCGGATTTGGGACTGATCGCCTACGAGACGCCTGCCCTCGAAGGCATGGTGGTCGACGAAGGCGTGATCCTGGAGATTGTGCGCCCGGGTACCGGCGACCTGGTGCCCGAGGGTGAGGTCGGCGAGGTGCTGGTCACGGTGCTGAACCCGGATTACCCGCTAATCCGCTTCGCCACCGGGGATCTCTCCGCGGTGCTGACGGGGGCCAGCCCCTGCGGGCGCACCAACATGCGGATCAAGGGCTGGATGGGCCGCGCCGACCAGACCACCAAGGTCAAGGGCATGTTCGTGCGCCCGGAGCAGATCGCCGAGATCCTGGTTCGCCATCCCGAGATTGCCAGGGCGCGCCTGACCGTGACCCGCGTGGGCGAGCAGGACGCGATGACCCTGGCGGTCGAGAGCGCCAACGCCTCGCCCGAACTGGCGGATGCAGTGCGCGAGACCATGCAGGCGGTGCTGAAACTGCGCGGTAAGGTTGATGTGACCGGGGCGCTGCCCAACGACGGCAAGGTGATAGACGACATCCGCAAGTTCGACTGATTGGGCCATGGAGCAGGGGATATCCATCGAAACCATGGTCCTGTTGGCCGGTTTCGCCGCGCTGGTCGCCTCGGCGGTCTGGCACCGGGTTCGGCTCGACATCGAAATCGAGGCAATGCCCGAGGAGCAGCGTGAGCGGCTCGGCTGGGTGCACCGCGGCGGCGGATCCTTCAAGTGGCACCGCCGCCGCATCGCCAATCGGCTGATGCTGCGCGGATTGCCGTCCTGGGTGCCGCTGTCGGGGCAGGGGCGCCGCCATCTCATGTGGCTGCGGGTGCTGGGGCTGGGCTCGGCCCTCTTTGTTGTCGTGGTGCCGTCACTGGTGGCGGGCACCTGGGTCCTGCTGTTGTTTCTGGGCGCGCCACTTGTCGTTATCCTTGGGTTATACGGTTGGCTGGTCGGACCCTGGGAGGGCGGACGATGAGCAAAGGACCGCATGTCGCCATCGTCGGCGCCGGGATTATCGGCAGCGCCATCGCGCTGGAACTGACATTGCGCGGGACGGCGGTCACGCTGGTCGATGCGGGCGGGGTGCGCGCCTCGGAGCATTCGTTCGGCTGGATCAACGCAAGCTGGTTCAACCGGCCCGACTATTTCCGCCTGCGCCATTTCTCCATGGGTGCCTGGCGGCGCTGGGAGCAGCGGGTCGCGGGGCTGGCCCCGCGCTGGACCGGGTGCCTGCTGTGGGATGTGGAGGGCGCTGCGCTGGAGGCGTATGTGCGCGATTTCGGTGCCATGGGCTATGCACTGAGCATGGTCGGGCGCGACACCATCCGCCAGATCGAACCCACGCTGGCGGAACCGCTTCAGCAGGCGGCGCTGGCCGAGGAAGAGGGCTTCGTGGATGCGGCAGCCGCCGCCTCGGCGCTTCGTGTTGCCGCGCAGGCGGTTGGCGCGCGGCTTGTATCGGGCACCGTGGAGGTTGCCGCGGACGGCGTACTGCGGCTGGCCGACGGGACCAGCATCGCTGCCGACCGGATCGTCGTTGCGGCCGGGGCCGGGGTGCCCGCTTTGCTCGATCTGCCGGTCGATCCGGTGCCGGGCCTCATGGTCCTGACCACGCCCATCCGCGCCCGGCTGAACCATGTGCTGGCGCCGCCCGAGTTGCTGCTACGGCAGGATGCCGAGGGCCGTGTTCTGTGCGGTGGCGAAGCCGGCGGCTCCGCCCCCGGCAGCGACCCCGATACCATCGCCCGCGACCTCACTGACCGTGTTGCCCGGCTGATCGGCGTGCCGCAGATCGGGTTGGAGCGGATCATAATCGGCCATCGCCCGACGCCATCCGACCAGCACCCGATCATCGGTCCGGTGCCGGGCCGGGATCGGGTCTATGTCGCGGTGATGCACTCCGGGGTGACCCTGGCGCCGGGCGTCGCCGAGTTGGTGGCGGCGGAACTGCTGGAGGGCGCGCAAGCGCCGCTGTTGGCGCCGTTTCGGCCAGACCGGTTCAGAAGCCGAGCAGATCTGTCCGATCTGAAACGGCCATGCCCGCGACCCGCCTGAGTCCCTCGCGAAGGTCGGTGCAGCCGCGACCATGCGCTGGAAAGACTGGCGGGATGGGCGCGAAGTGTGAATTTTCTTGCCAAAACACGCCAATCTTGACCGGAATCCGGCCCACATTGTCAATGGCGGCGTAACAACCGACCACGCGGCGGCGCAAAAGTGCACCATTTTGGCTCGGTGAGGAGCTTGTCCCCGAAGTCCACAGGAGGGTCCGGCGCGCGGCTCGGACTGCTTTCATAGAGCAAAGGCCGTGGCGCGCGTGGGAGGTGCCTGTGGTCCCTCGGGGTCAAGCGGATGGCGCTCAGGCGGTTTTCTTTTTGCTCTGTTTCGGGCGGAAGCTCTCGCCATTCATCTCAAGGATATGGGCGTGATGGGTCAGGCGGTCGAGGAATGCGCCGGTGAGACGTTCCGATCCAAAGACCTCGGCCCATTCATCGAAAGGCAGGTTGGCGGTGACCAGTGTCGAGCCAGGCTCATAGCGCTGCGAGAAGACCTCGAACAACAACCCGGCCCCGGTCCTGGAGAGCGGCACGAAGCCCGGTTCGTCGATGATCAGGAGCTTCAATCCGGCGCGCCTTTTCTGGAACCGGAGGAACTGCTTGTCGTCGCGGGCTTCCATCAGCCCATGGACCAGGGCGGCGGCGGTTATGAAGCCGACCGAGAGGCCCTTCTGACAGGCGGCCAATCCCGGGCCGAGCGCGACATGGGTCTTTCCGGTGCCTGAATTGCCGCGTGCGATGATGTTCTCCCGGCGCTCGATGTATTCACCGCGGGCGCGTTCCGGCACGAGAGGTTTGTTGAGGCTGGGGATGGGCACCGGAAAGTTCCGGCGGGCGTCGCCGGTCAGGCCCTCGACCTTGCCTTTGTCATTGCCCTTGCCGGGCCGCCCGAGGCGATCGACAAAGAGATAGTGGGATTGCCGCTCGCTGAAGATCCGGGTGCGCCGGCGTGCCCCGTCTCCCGGGATACCGGCCACCGCTAATTTGGTGTTGTCGTAGAGGATCGAACGTGGAATGGTGCCGAAGAAGGCAACGGTCGCCACATGGCCATCGCACAAGGCCGCGCTGATCTGCGCCGGACAGGCCTTGAGAAAGCAGCCATCCGAGGGCAGCAGATCCATCGCCGGGAAATGGGCCTTGCGCTTGATCCCGGCGATCACCACCAGGGCCTCGGCGAAGTCCACCTGGGCATGACCGGGATCGTGGGCCAGGGCCACGAAAACCTCGCGGCACCGAAGTTGCCTCTCACGCACATAGTCTTTGACGATGGTATAGCAGCCCGTTGAAAAAGTCGCCATTGACCGGGCTTCACCCCACTTGACCGGGTTTCACCCCACGACGAAACATAATGCGGCGTCGGCGGTTTCGCCATCCTCCGAGACGATGAGGACGATCCGAGCGACCAGAACGGCTCCAGCGGGCGCAACAAGCACGAAAATACCGCCATATCCGCCCGCCACGGCCTGGCGCGGGGTGCCGGCGCCGATGAGTTGGCGCATCAGCAACGAGAGGTTGTGGCCGGCGACGTGAAGCAGGTATCGCTTGTGCACATTCTCGCGCCCGTGCAGCCAGGTCCGGCGCATGCCGCCGCGATCGAGGGTGTGGGCAAAGCAGCGCTCGACGATCTCGGCGCGCAGCTTGAAGGCCTCGCGGGCGACCCCGGACTTGAGCCGCACGCGGTTGTTGGTGACCGCCCGGCGCGCCGCCTGGTCACCGCGCCAGCGCGAAAAGCCCTTCTGCCTGGGCTCGGCGATCCGGGTCTTCCAGGGACTGTCGTCCAGGGCCTTCAAGACCGCCCGTGAGAAATAGCCCTTGTCGGTGACGCATTCGGCCGGGCTCTCTGGCGTCGGCGCAGCAGCCACCGCCTCGAGGTTTGCCTCGGCCGCCGCCAGGGTCTTGAAAAGCGTCGTGGTGTCGCCCTCATCGGCTGGGTGCAACTCGGCCGCCACCACCGCCCCGGTGTCCAGATCCACCGCGTGCTCGGGCTTGTAGGCCAGATGGGTCGTGCCGTCCTTCATCCTGGCGACCCTGGCCTCGGGGTCGCTCCTGGAAACCCAATCCTGGTTCGAGAGCTTCTTGCCCTTGCGCTTGCGGTCCAGACGCGCCAGGTCCTCGGCCGTGGGCGTCTCGATGCCGCTCTCCCGGGCCAGATGCTCCAGCATCTCCCGGTAGCCCTCACCCGTGTCGCGCCGCACGATGTTGCGCAGCGCCGCGTTGGCCTCCATGGTCGAGGCATCCACCCCGATGCGGTCGCCCTTCACCAGACCCGCCTCGGCGATCAGCGCCAGAACCCAGTCGAAGACCATCGCGTGCACCTCGTGGGGCAGGCGCGTGCGGGTCTTCGACAGCCAGGAATGGTCCGGCACACGATCCCGGCTCTCCAGCCGCAGAAACTCCCGCAGCGACAGCGAATCCGAGCAGCGCCATTCCAGCCCGCGCTCAGAGTCGATGCCCTCGAAACAGCCCACCAGATGCATGCGGAAATAGCGCCCCGGCGGCACCGAAGGCGCTCCCGTCCTGGCCGCGTAATAGCACCGGCAGGCCGCCTCGGCGAAGCCGTCGAAGTCGCTCTCGATCAGGACCGACTGAAGACGGTCGTAAAACACATGACCCGGCGCGCGCGGCATCTCCGCCCAGCCCACCATCAAGTCACCCTGACGATCCTTCTGCAGTCCCATCGACATCGGCGAACCCCCCGGTCAAATCAGAATATCATAGAATCAGACCAGGCCGCTCGTGTCCAGGGCCGACTTCGTCAACGGGCTGATAGCCGCCCGTAAAGCCATGCGCGTCGCGCCGCCGCCCGAAGATCCGTTTGGCCGTGTGCCGCTGCTTGCGCGGCGCCGAACGGTCCTCATCGAGAATGCGATCAATCACGCCCGTGAAGGCATCCAGCCTGGGGCGGCGAACTGGCTTGCTACGCCGATAGCCCGGCGGCGCCGAATACAAAAGCATCCTGGAGACCGTCTCGCGGTGAAGACCAAAAACCCGCGCCGCCGCGCGAATGGACATATCCTCCACATGGCACGCGCGCCGAACTCGACGATACAAATCCACTGAGTACATCCGCCGCCTTTCAATCGTAACCGTCCGGTCTCCCCGCCCTTGAATGGTTTGTGATTGGCGTGCGAGCCTTCGGGTGATCGCGGGCGATCGTGTCCGTTTGAATTACGCGGACACTTGAACTTGACGGATCATCGTAGAGGCAATCGGCGGAGCTACTCGAATGCGTTCAAGCGGCGTGTTGTGGCCGAGGCGCTTGATCCAGGGGCTTCAGTTGCGTCGGTGGAGCGCCGTCACGGGCTGAGCGCGAACATGGTGTTCGGGTGGCGTCGTGATCCGCGGTTTGGGCCGGGTGGTGATGGGGTATTTTTTCCTGCCTGTCGAGGTGATGTCGACTGCGATCACCGCTGCGCCGGAACCGATCATTCCATCCAGCGACGGCCGGGTCGAGATTGCCCTTGCATCGGGCCATCGTCTGACGCTCAGCGGCGCCTTTGATCCGGACATGGTGGTGCTGTTGGCGCGAGGTCTGAGCGCATGATCCCGGTTCCCGCGCAGACGAAGGTCTGGCTGGCGGCTGGCGTTACCGATATGCGCAAGGGGTTCAACGGTTTCTCGGCGCTGGCCGAGAAGGTTCTGGAGCAGGACCCGTATTCCGGGCACCTGTTCGTGTTCCGGGGACGGCGCGCCGATCTGATCAAGGTCATATGGTGGGACGGGCAAGGGGCGTGTCTGTTTTCCAGGCGTCTGGAGCGCGGCAGGTTCGTCTGGCCATCGCCGGCGCATGGCAGGTTGTCGGTGACATCGGCGCAACTGGCGATGCTGTTGGAGGGCATTGATTGGCGCGCGCCGCTGCGCCCCTGGCGGCCCCTGACGGCAGGATGATTTTTTGAACAAAAACAGAGAAACATGACGCTTTGGGGATTCCCTTCAGTGTCGCGTTCTGGTATGGAATGGCTATGCTGGACCAGACCAGATCACTGCCCGATAATCCCTCGGAATTGAGGGTGTTCGCGGGGCAATTGGTGGCGACGGTCAAGTCCCGGGCGCTCCGGATCGCCAAGCTGGAACACCAGCTCGCCGGTCATCGCCGTCATCGGTTTGGCTCGAAGTCGGAGACGATGAACCAGCTTGAACTCGGGCTCGAAGAGGAAGAGATCGCGGCGGCGAAGATCGCGCCGCCTGCGCCGCCTGATACTGTCGCCGGGCCGAAGAACAAACCAAAGCGCAAACCGTTGCCGGACAGCTTGCCGCGCAACGAGCAAGTGCTGTCGCCCGGCGAGGCCTGCGGCAAGTGCGGCGAGGTTCTGAAGAAACCCGGCGAAGATGTCACCGAAGAGCTGGAATACATCCCTGGCCGGTTCATCGTGAACCGCTTTGTCCGGCCCCGCATGGCTTGCACGTGTTGCGAGGCGATCTGCCAGGCACCATTGCCCTCGCGCCCGATCGAGCGGGGTCGTCCCGGCCCGGCCTTGCTGGCCCATGTGCTGGTCTCGAAGTATGCCGATCACCTCCCGCTCTATCGCCAGTCCCGGATATTCGATCGCGACGGCATTGATCTCGACCGCTCGACCCTGTCCGACCGGGTCGGCAAATCGGCGGCACTGCTGGAACCATTGGCTGATATGGTCGGGCGCCATGTTCAGCGCGGCCAGGCGATCTTTGCCGACGACACCCCCCTGAAGATGCAGGTGAAGGGCACCGGCAAATGCAAGACCGCCCGGATCTGGACCTATGTTCGCGACGAACGGCCATGGGGCGGCGCCGACCCACCAGCGGCATGGTATCAGTTCACCGTCGATCGCAAGGGCGAGCACCCCACCAGACATCTGGCCAGGTACAAGGGCTGGATGCACGCGGACGGCTATGCCGGGTTCAACGAGCTCTACCGATCCGGTGGTGTCGATGAAGTCGCCTGCATGGCCCATATCCGGCGCAAGTTCACCGATGTCTTCCAGTCGGAGGGCTCGATCATCGCCGAGGAAGCCATCAAGCGCATCGCCGGGCTCTACGTCGTCGAGAAGGATGCCCGCGGCAGTGTGCCCATTGAGCGGGTCCAACTCCGGCAAGCCCGCGCCAAACCGATCTTCGATGCTCTGGAAGCCTGGCTGCAAACCCGGTTGCCAAAGATCTCCGGCAAGTCCGAGCTCGCCAAGGCGATCCGCTACGCCCTGACCCGGATGAGGCGCCTGCGCCCGTATCTCGACCACGGCTTTCTGGAGATCGACAACAATTCCGCCGAACGCGCCATGAAGCTGATAGCCCTGGGTCGCAAGAATTATCTTTTTGTCGGCTCGGAGGCTGGCGGTAAATCCGCCGCCATCGCCTATACCCTGATCGAGACCGCCAGGCTCAACGGCGTCGATCCCCAAGCCTGGCTGACCGATGTGCTCAGTCGCATCGCCGATCACAAAATCACCAAGCTCGACGAGTTGCTCCCCTGGCGTTTCGCTCAGACCTGAGCGCAATCGGACGACGCTGAACCGAACCAGAGCCCCGAGACCGGACGGTCACGATCCGGGTCAGGGTGCAGAGGACGCCCACCGCCACCATGCCCCTTGCGTCGTTTTTTGCGGTTGCCCCGGGCCGGTTTCTTGTTCGTCTTGCGCCCAGGCGACGGCGGCGTACTGGAGTTGTCCGGCGTCTTCGCAGGCTCACCAAGCTTTGCCTCAAGTTCCGTGACGCGCCTGGCCAAGCCCTCGTTCACTGCCACCAGCTCCTGTGCCTGCGTCCACAGCGCGAGGATCAAGGTATCTTTCTCTGCTTGCGTCAATCGGCTCAGGTCGGGTAAATGAGTCATCGATAGCTTGACTCATATCCACGCCCTCAATGCAAGAAAATCCTCTGTATCCGGTGCCGATCAAACCCAGGAACGCAACCTTTGGGGTGGGTTGAGTAGTTACCCGGGCAGATCATGTGTTACTAACAACGAGGTAAAAACCAATTGCCAAAACTCATCACCGGCGTCAAATTCAATGACGGTGTCGAACAGCTAAATCAGCGCAACCAAAACGCTGCCTGATGCTGCCATCACCAAAATTAACGGTTAGCTCAAGAACGTTGCGAATGCGGCATCTTCGCCAAGGAGGCGCAATGCGAACGATCAATGTTGCACCGAGAGCTTCGATGCTCATCGAAAGCCTGCGCGACATCGGATACTCTCTCGAAACGGCGTTGGCCGACGTTATCGACAACTCCATTACCGCCGGGGCGTCTACTGTCCGGCTGCTCGCCGACACTGCGGATCACGACGTCAAGATAGGAATCCTTGATGACGGCGTAGGGATGACGAAAGAAGAACTGCTCGCCGCCATGCGTCCAGGCAGCCGCAGTCCGCTTGACGATCGAAATACCTCCGACCTCGGCCGCTTCGGACTGGGGCTAAAAACCGCCTCCTTCTCTCAGTGCCGACGCCTTACCGTCGTGACACGAAAAAACGGGGTCACCAGCGCGGCCATCTGGGATCTCGAGCTTGTCGCGCAGACAGACGACTGGCTGGTTCAAATTCCTGATGATCCGAAGGTTGTGCCGTGGGCCGACCAACTGGGGAAAAGCGGCACGCTTGTTGTTTGGGAGAACCTGGACAGGGTGCTGGAACAGGAAAGCAGGGACCAAACGTTGTCCCATTTCGTTCGCCGAATAGATGATTCACGAGAGCATCTGGAACTGGTCTTTCACAGGTTTCTCTCAGGCGAACACGGGTTGCGGAAAATCTGCATGCTGCTCAACGAGCGCCTGCTTGAGCCATTTGATCCATTCCACGCAGCGCATCCGGCCACGATCCATGGCCCTGTCGAAAGTATCAAGGTCGGCAGCCACAAAGTAGTGGTGCAGACTTTCACGCTTCCGCACCATCGCAAGGCCACGCCGGCTGAGTGGGAGCGATATGCCGGGCGAGCAGGGTACCTGAAGAACCAGGGGTTCTACGTTTATCGCGCCAAACGCCTGATCATCCATGGCACATGGTTCGGGTTTGCACGGCAGATGGAACTCACGAAGTTGGCTCGTGTCCGAATCGACATGCCTAACGGGCTGGATGCCGACTGGAAAATCGACGTGAAAAAGGCGTCCGCGCAGCCGCCATATCAAGTCCGGGAAAGGCTTCGACGAATCATTGAGACGATCGGCGCGACTTCAAAGCGCGTGTACACGGCGCGTGGGAAGAAACTCGTTTCCGACTCCCGACTGCCGGTGTGGAACCGGGTCCAGGACAAGAACGAGATCGTATACAGGATCAATGCGGAGCACCCGGTCCTCGTCGATTTCATCTCCCGACTTCCTGACGAACTGAAGAACGATTTTCTCCGTGTCGTCGAACTCGCAGGATCGACGCTGCCCATGGATGCTCTCTTTGCCGACCTCGGGGGCGAACCTGAGAAGGTCAGAGGCACTGCGATGTCTGAAGAAGCGCTTCGCCACGCTGTTGTGACAACGGTTAAGCAGCTTCGGGATGCGAGTGTTACGCCAGACGAAATCTCTGAGATGCTGATGCATGCCGAGCCTTTCCGATCCAACTGGCAGCAAACTGAAAAACTGATTGGTCAGATAATGTTGGTGGAGGCGTCGAGTGACTGAGAATCTGGAAAACTTGAAAAGAGTCGTTGAGGGACCTCTAGCGAAAGAACCCAATCCCACCCCCGAACGCATCAGGGAACTTATCCGACAATGCCGGATCATTGAATTTTGCAACGTTGATGACGATGCCGCCGAGATGCTGGCGCGCGAGTTCGAGGTCCAGCACGGCGTGTCAATGACCATCGGTTCGATGCTGCACGCACCTGAGCATGAGCCGTGGCTTGATGACGCGCGCGTCGATATCGATCCTTATTACTGGAACCGCTACAAAAGGCTCTTGGCCGAGAAACGCTTCTCCGGCCAGGTCATCGCAACTCTCGACAACGTGACCAACCGCATTCTTGATTCTTTGGAAAACCCGGCAAGAGACGGCCCTTGGGATCAGCGTGGCATGGTCGTGGGCCATGTTCAATCAGGCAAAACCGCCAACTATACCGGCCTGGTGTGCAAGGCGGCGGATGCAGGGTACAAATTGATTGTCGTTATCGCGGGCATTCACAACAACCTTCGCAACCAGACGCAACTCCGCATCGACGAGGGCTTTGTCGGGCGCGACAGTGCGCGCCTTTTGTCTAAAAAGACCGAGCGGCTTCTTGTCGGGGTCGGCCGCTTCGATCAGACGCGGAGGCCCGTGACTTTTACGAATTCGCTCAAAGACTTCAGCAAAGTGATGGCAACCGGCGTCGGCATCCCCCTGCAGAACCTCAACGAGCCTGCCGTTTTCGTGATCAAGAAGAATTCGAGCACGCTGAAGAACCTGCTTGAGTGGCTTCGGGAGCACAGCGCCAGCCGTGGCAGAAAAACGGTCGACGACACAATGCTGCTTATCGACGACGAGGCTGATAATGCCTCGATCAACATCAAGCATGGCAAGGGAGAGGTTTCCCGCATCAACAGCCAGATACGTGACCTTCTACAGATGTTCGAGCGCAGCTGCTATGTCGGCTACACGGCAACCCCTTTCGCCAACATCTTCATCGATCCTGACAGCGACGACGATATGCTTGGCGGAGACCTTTTCCCCCGAAACTTTATTGTCAGCCTTGATCCGCCGACCAACTATTTCGGCGCGAACCGGGTGTTTCTCAATGGTGTGGACACGATCGTACGCCACATCGACGACAACGAAGATCGGCTTCCGCTGAAACACCGCATCGGCACTGAGATCGTGGCTCTTCCAGCAAGTCTGATCGACGCGGTCCGAACATTCGTGGTCGCACGCTCTATCCGGTTGGCGCGCGGTCAAGGCGGCCAGCACTGTTCGATGCTCGTGAACGCGTCTCGCTTCACGGACGTGCAGCGGCAATTGCGGAACGAGGTACACAACAGGCTTGAGAGTATCCAAGCCAGCGCGCGGGTGAATGGCGCACTTGCACCGGAGCGAGCCCTGAAGGACCCGGAGATCGCGGCGCTGCATTCGGTATGGCAGACCGAGTATTCTGGTGCGGGGTTCGACTGGCCCGCAATTCAGAAAGAACTTCACGCCGCCGCCGCCCCCATCAGGGTGGTCGAGGTCAACAGCCGTTCGTCGGGAACCCTAAACTATGCTGATCACGAGAAGACGGGACTCAACATCATCGCCGTCGGCGGATTTTCCCTCTCGCGCGGCCTGACTCTGGAAGGGCTGATGGTCAGCTACTTCCTGCGCAACTCGATGATGTACGACACGCTCATGCAGATGGGGCGCTGGTTTGGCTTCAGGCCCTGCTACGAAGATCTGTGCCGCATCTGGATGCCAGAGGAAACAGAAGGCTGGTACGCACACATCGCAGAGTCCATCGAAATGCTTCGCGACGAGCTGCGGAGAATGGAGGCTGCGGGAGCGACGCCCGAGGAGTTCGGCCTCAAGGTCCGAAGCCACCCCGACACCTTGATCGTGACCGCGCGGAACAAGATGGGATCTGGCGAACGGGTGGTAGTGAATATCGGGTTGGGCAACAACTTCGTGGAGACTGCGATCCTGAAGCGGGACCAGGCCAGTCTGGATGCCAACCGGCTCGTCGCTCGAACATTGGCGGACATGGCGACACGATACTGGTCGGCGGTCCTCCCTGCCAAGCATACTCGACCATCGGCCGTGCCCGGAACCGGGGGATCGCCGGATACCAACCGTCGGAGGACCACAGGCACTTCCTCTATTGCGAATACATCCGGATTCTCGAGAAACTCCGGCCTGCGGTGTTCGTGATGGAGAACGTCAAGGGGCTGCTGTCGTCCAAGGTGGGTGGAATTCGCATCCTCGACCAAGTTCTCGAGGATCTTCGGAATGCGGGTGGCAGTCCTGACAGCTATCGGCTTGTGCCGCTCGTCCGACAGCCAATTGCAGAACTCGCTGACGACGATCGGGTCTCCCCGAAGGACTTCGTCGTTCAGGCAGAGGACTTCGGGGTTCCGCAGGCGCGTCATCGGATCATCCTCCTCGGGGTCCGTGCCGATCTGGTGCGCAACCGCGCTTTCGGCAACGGGGCCATCGGCCTGTCGAAGGCAGATTCTCGCATCGTCGTCCGCGACGTTCTCGATGGGCTCCCAAGATTGCGGAGCGGTCTGACTAGGCAAGATGACGGCAGCATAGCGTGGAAAGACGCGGTATCGGCAGCAATCGAGTTCGTGGGCGGGCTGGACGAGGATGAACCATCAGACACTCTCGATGATGTCTGCCAACGTGCGCGCGAGCTGTTCGATCTGTTCGGATCGGAAAACAGCCCGACTTTACCTCGAACTTCGACATCTCCCGTGAACGTTGGTCCGGGTTGCCCCGAGGATCTTCGGACGTGGATTCTGGACGACTGCATGAGCGGCGTCCCAAGCCATGCGAGCCGAAGCCACATGGCCGCGGATCTCGCCCGCTATTTCTTCGTGGCGACATTCGGCGACGTTCGCGGCATCTCACCCAAATCCAGTGATTTCCCAACGATCCTGGCACCGCATCACAAGAACTGGGAGACTGGTGCATTCGCTGACCGATTCAAGGTCCAGCTTGCAGACCATCCGTCATCGACGATCACCAGTCACTTATCAAAGGACGGGCATTACTTCATCCATCCAGATCCCTTGCAGTGCCGCAGTCTCACGGTGCGCGAGGCAGCCCGCCTGCAGACGTTCCCAGACAACTACTTCTTCAAGGGCAATCGGCCGCAGCAGTATGTCCAGGTTGGAAACGCAGTCCCGCCCTATCTCGCGATGCAGATTGCACGGGTGGCCCACGGGATCCTGACAGGCATATGTTGATCAGGCAGCACCGTCACTCGGCGGCAATCCGAGGCCAGGAATGAGTTTTGTCTTCTACGACACCGAAACTACCGGCACGGACACCACGTTCGACCAGATTCTGCAGTTCGCAGCGATCTTGACCGACGAAGGTTCCCAATCAATGTCTGAAGCGCATGATCAATCCGGCCCCTTGCATCTGGTAATCGATAGCACCGGACTGAAAGTATTTGGTGAAAGGGAGTGGAAGGTCCGCGCTCACTTTCAATCCGATCTCATCGAATTCAAAGGCTATGATCTCCGGCCCAATTTTGAACCGCCGCGGCAGAATTATCCCGCCGCCTCAGTGGCACAGTCTCTCACCGCCGCTTACAGGGCTCTCCGGGAACACTACCGAAGACCACCAAAACACCCCCGAAGGAATCACCGCTCTTCAGGCTTCCCAGGGGCACTCCGCCATTGCATCATGCGTGGTCGATCCACCCCCCGAATCCGGAGATCCCCATGCCCCGTTTCAACCGATTGCTCATCACCGGCGCCGCTGGCGTCCTTGGCTCCGTTTTGCGCGAGGGCTTGGTGCCCCTGGCCACCACCTTGCGCCTGACCGACCGCGCCGGCATGGGCGAGGCTGCCGCGCATGAGGAGATCATGCCCGCCGAACTGGGCGACTTCGACGCCATCATGGAGGTGGTGAAGGACTGCGACGCGGTGGTTCACTTCGGCGCCGCGCCAATGGAGAAACCCTGGGAGGAAATTCTGAATTCCTCGATCAAGGGCGGCTACAACGTCTACGAGGCGGCCCGGCGCCACGGCATCAAGCGCATCGTCTATGCCAGCTCGATCCATTCGGTCGGATATGTGCGGCGCGAGGACGGTGCCGACACCCATACCGGGCACTGCCCGGACACGCTCTACGGGGTCTCGAAGTGCTTCGTCGAGGATTTGGCAAGCATGTATTTCAACAAGTTCGGCATCGAATCCGCGCTGCTGCGTATCAACTCCTGCTTCCCGGAACCCGCCGACCGCCGCCACCTGGCGACCTGGTTGAGCTTTCGCGACCTGGTGCAACTGGTCGAGCGTTGCCTGGTGGCGGAGCGCATTGGTCATACGGTGATCTACGGCATCTCGGACAACCGCGAGCGCTTCTTCTCGAACGAGAATGCGGCGCATCTGGGCTACAAACCCCAGGACAGTGCCGAGGATTACCGCGCCAAGGTCGAGGCAAGCTGTCCGCCGGGCGACCCGTTCGACCCCGCAATAGAGTTTGCCGGGGGTTTTTTGTGCGCGATGGGGCATCCGGACGACGAGGCTTGATACGAGGTTTCATTGGCCCCTGGTGTCCTGGATCAGAAATACCTGGTGAGGCCTCTGCATAACTATTCCACACTGAGCCAGGATTTGCTATATTTCTGGCATGAGAAAACCCTTTGAAACCCAGCCTGCGTTGTTCGTTTCCAGCCGCCGCAGACACGGAAATGTCCGATGCTTTGAAAGCGGTGGCACAACCTGGGTACACGCGTTACAAATCCGTTGGCAGCTGGGGAAACGTTGGATCAATGCATTGCGTGGACGCAAACGGAGCGAAGATTCCCGCCATTGGGCTGGGGACCTGGACGCTGAAGGACGAGACCGCGACCCGGTTGGTGGCCAGCGCAATCCAGTCGGGTTATCGCCATGTTGATACCGCCGCCATGTATGCGAACGAGGAAGCGGTGGGCGCGGGCCTGCGGGCAAGCGGCGTGTCGCGCGACAAGATATTCCTGACCACCAAGGTTTGGCCGAGTGATATCGGCGGCGGCGATCTGCAACGCTCGGTGGAAGCCAGCTTGGCGCGGCTTCAGGTCGACCAGCTCGACTTGGCGCTGATACACTGGCCTTCCAAGACGGTGCCTCTTGGTGAATCAATCAAAGCGTTGAACGAGGTGAAGGATCGCGGCCTGGCGCACTATATCGGGGTCTCGAATTTCACCGTCTCCCTACTCGACGAGGCGGTTGCCCTGTCGAGCCATGCGCTGGCCTGCAATCAGATCGAATACCATCCCTTCCTGAACCAGGACCGCGTGTTGGCGGCCTGCCGGGGGCACGGCATGGCGGTTGTTTCCTATTGCCCGCTGGCTCGGGGAACAGAACTCTTCCCCGAACCGGCCGTCACTGCCGCGGCAGAGCGGCATGGCAAAACCCCGGCCCAGATCGTGTTGCGCTGGCAGGTGCAGCAGGAAGGGGTCGTCGCCATCCCGCGATCCAGCAACCCCGACCGCATCGCTCAAAATCTGCGCGTCTTCGATTTCGCCCTGGAAGACGACGAGATGGCCACACTCGACGCGCTCAGGGTGCGCCAACACCGGCTTTGCGACTTTGAATTCTCGCCCGACTGGGATGCCGCTTGAGGGGATCAAAGTCGGCACTGATGCCGGACAATCGCGAAGCAAAAAAGGAGTCACGCGCCGGTGCAAGGGCGGGCCACCGGAGTGTCTGGTAGCATAATTTCGGGGATTATATACCAAAGTCACATTATTAGCTTGACCACCTGGGGCAACCGAATTATAGTAGAGTCACAACAGGAGATTGAGTTATGACGCAGAAAACAAACGCACCCGGTAAGAGCCATCGCAAAGGACTGACGTTTGTTCAGTTAGTAAAGATGTTTCCTGATGACGCAACCGCCGAAAAGTGGTTTGCGAAACAGCCTTGGCCTGATGGCCCCTATTGCCCACATTGCGGTTCGTTTAACGTCCAGTGTGGACTAACGCACAAATCAATGACGCACCGATGCCGCGACTGTCCCGACAAGAGAATGTTTTCCATGAAAGTTGGAACGGTCATGGAAGGATCGAAGCTTGGCTATCAAATCTGGGCAATAGCCATCTATCTGCTTTCCACAAATCTCAAAGGTGTATCCAGTATGAAACTGCACCGTGATCTTGGGATCACGCAAAAGTCTGCATGGCATCTGGCGCATCGACTTCGGAAATCTTTCAAAGCGGGCGATGTTCCTTTCGTTGGCCCGGTTGAAGTCGATGAGACTTGCATCGGCGGCAAGGAGAAGAACAAGCACGCTGACAAGAAGCTCCGCGCTGGCAGGGGTGGTGTCGGCAAGTCGATCATTGTGGGGGCCAAGGACCGCGAAACCAACCGCGTGAATGCCGCCGTGATAGGCGGGACGGACGCCAGGACGCTTCAGGAGTTTGTCGGCGATCACGCTGCCGAGGGGGCGACAGTCTGCACAGACGATCACGGCGGGTATCGGGGGATGGCGTTCGAGCATGAGACCGTCAGGCACAGTGTCGGCGAGTATGTGAACGGCATGGCCCACACCAACGGGATCGAATCCTTCTGGTCGATGCTCAAGCGGGGCTATCACGGCACCTGCCACCACATGAGCAGCAAGCACCTTGGCCGCTATGTCGTTGAGTTCGCCGCGCGCCACAATATCCGTGAATCTGATACCGCCGATCAGATGGGCGCGTTAGCAACTGGAATGAGAGGGAAGCGGTTGCGGGAGTTGATCGCATGACTCCAGATGAACGTATGACCCATTCCGCCTTTGTGACACGGAACAATTCGTGGGCTGGCAACCCTGTCATACCATCGTGGGTGGACCTAAAAAATGTTGGGCTGGATCAGTCGCCTGGCAGGCGGCCTCCCGTTCCAGGCTCGCCGCACGGCGTCGGCGGTTCTCCCGATCGAGCTCGGTCACCGGGCCGGGCTCGGGCGTGCCCGGACGTATCTCGCGGCGCGCCTGGCGCGCGGCCTTGCGGTCGGCCTGGGTGAGGGTGGGACCCATGTGTTCGGTTGCCTCGCGTACCCAGCGGTCGGCCTCGATGGTGTTGCCCCGTGCGCGGGCTTCGGCCTCGCGCTCCTTGCAGGAGCGGTGATCGACACGCAGGTCGAGACGCTCGCGCTCGTATGCCTCATTGAGCATCGAGGCCCAGACGCTGCGGAGGTAGCGGGCCTCACTCCGGTCGCCGTTCGCGAGGTTCATCTCGCGGGCCTTCTCGGTGAAACCGTCCGGGCCACAGCGCCGAGGGCCTGATCGATCGGTTAGCGTCCATGGTCGCCGGTTTCCTATCGACGTAACTGCGCGGTTTGTTCATGATATGTTTTGATGCTTTTTATGCACTTTTTATGTGTCTTTTTTTGCGTATATGCTATCTTCCTATTATGTATCTGCAATGGAGGCTCGGGATGCAGGGGAAAAAGCGCTTGAAATACAGGGTGTTGGTAGCATGAGTTCATTAGTCAATCAGGATATAGCAACATTTTTGGGGACTCAAAAATTCGCAACTATTATGGCCGATCCACCTTGGAGGTTTGCCAATCGGACGGGGAAAGTCGCGCCAGAACATACGCGGTTGTCACGTTATCGGACAATGGACCTAAGAGATATCATCCAGCTTCCGGTTGAAAGCTATATGGAAGACACCGCTCATTGTTACCTATGGGTGCCGAACGCACTTTTGCCAGCTGGGTTGCAGGTGCTTGAATCGTGGGGCTTTACATACAAATCAAACATCATTTGGCACAAGGTTAGAAAAGACGGTGGTTCGGACGGTCGAGGCGTTGGATTCTATTTTAGAAATGTGACCGAAATCCTTTTGTTCGGCGTTCGAGGGAAGAATGCGAGAACGCTTCGGCCAGGCCGAACTCAAGTTAATTTATTTCCGACCCGCAAAAGAGAGCATTCTCGAAAACCAGACGAACAATACAGCATCATAGAATCGTGCAGTTGGGGGTCTTATCTCGAATTGTTTGGTCGGGGGGAGCGAGAAAACTGGACAGTTTGGGGCGATCAGGCAAATGCCGATTACAGACCAAATTGGGATACCTATAAGCATAATTCAAGCGTAGTTGCTGGTTGATTCATGTCTGATTTGAAAAATCTCTTTTCCGCGACTATTAGAAACAAGTTTGAATTGCGCAGCTATCGGAATGCAGGTTCGATTTTATCCGGCAGTTTCCCGGAACAGTTTCAACAAATTATTGCCGCACTTGATGCATTTGAGATTACGGAACAAATGATTCGGGAACCGGGCGGAAGCAAGGGGTAACTACTCAACCCACCCCAAAGGTTGCGTTCCTGGGTTCGATCGGCACCAGATATAGAGAATTTTCTTGCATTGAGGGCGTGGATATGCGTCAAGTTATCTATGACTCATTTACCCGACCTGAGCCGATTGACGCATGCAGAGAAAGATGCCTTGATCCTCGCGCTGTGGACGCAGGCACAGGAGCTGGTGGCAGTGAACGAGGGCTTTGCCAGGCGCGTCACGGAACTTGAGGCAAAGCTTGGTGAGCCTGCGAAGACGCCGGACAACTCCAGTACGCCGCCGTCGCATGGGCGCAAGGCGAACAAGAAACCGGCCCGGGGCAACCGCAAAAAACGGCGCAAGGGGCATGGTGGCGGTGGGCGTCCTCTGCACCCTGACCCGGATCAGCGGGTGGTTGCGAAGGCGCTGTCCTGCCCACACTGTTATTCAGCGCTCGGCGATGAGGATCACAAGTTGCATGCGATTTATGACAAGATCGAATTGCCGCGCCCCGCTCCCATTGTCACCCGTGTGGAACTGTATGCGGCGAGGTGTTCTCATTGTTCGGAGCGCTTTGTGGCGCCGGTTCCGGCGGGGCTTGAGCCGGGGTCTCCGTTCACCCCGTCGATCGAGGCGATGGCGGTTTACATGCGTTATGAACACGCGGTCAGTTACCAGCGTCTGTCGAAACTGTTCGCCGATTTGCACGGCTTGACGATCAGCCAAGCCGCCCTGGTCAACCTGTTCAAGAGGGTCAAGCCCGGCTTTGACGCCCAGTTCCAGGCGGTTCTTGCCCGCCTGCGACAAAGCCGGATCGTCTGCTCCGACGAGACCGGCGCACGCATCAAGGGGCGCAACGCCTGGGAATGGGTTTTCCAAAACGATGAAGTCTGCGTCCACGTCATCCGCAACAGTCGGGCGAAGGCGGTGGCCGAGGACGTGATGGACGGCCACCGGCCCGCCATCTGGGTGTCCGATCTTTACGGCGGCCAGCGGGGGCTCGGGGAGGTCTGGCAAATCTGTCTGGCCCACCAGTTGCGCGACTGCCAGTATGCCATCGACGCTGGCGATGCGATCTTCGCACCGGCAATGAAAATGCTCATCTTGCGCGCCTGTGTTCTGGGCCGACGGCGAAAGCGTCTGAAGGACAGTACACTTCAGAAATACCGGGGCGACCTGGACCGGCGAATGGACAAGGTTATGGCTTGTCAGCCAACCAACAAAGACGGAATTCGCCTGCGCAAACGCTACGGCAAAGACCGTGACAGCCTGTTCACATTCATGACCGAACGCGACGTGCCGCCAACCAACAACGGCTCGGAACAAGCCATCCGCCCCTCAACCACCTTCCGCAAGGTCACCGGGGGATTCCGCTCCAACTGGGGGGCCGACTTCTACGCCAACGTTCGCTCCGTCCTCAACACCGGAAAACGGCAAGGCCTGTCTGCTTTCCAGGCAATCCAGGCCACCATCGCTGGAAAATCAGTGATCCAACCGGGTTGAGTAGTTACAGCAAGGGGCCTATCGCCAAATACGTCGAAACCTTGTTTCCTCGTGATGCTTGGACGGAAACACGTATTTCTGCTGAGCTGCACGTAAAGCTTCTGGATGCCGCAAGATACGGTTTGATTTTAGACAAATATATCAAGAAAGGATATCTGGATGGCCACAGAATAGACTTTGTTTCAGGCCGCGTTGCCCTCGATTTTGAGTGGAATAGCAAAGATCAAACATACGACCGCGATCTTTACGCATTTTCAGCATTTTATGAAGCTGGTGCTATTGATGTTGGCGTTATTCTGACGCGCGGAACTTCACTCAACCCCTTCTTTAGAACTCTGGGCAAGGTGATAAAAAAAGACGGAACAGACGGGACGAAGGATGTCTATGAGAAATTCGGCGCATCAACAACCTGGATGGGGAAGTTGGTTTACCGTTTGGATGCTGGACGGAACGGCGGCTGTCCTGTTCTCGCTATTGGAATCACGCCGGAATGTGTGAAGGGGAAGTAAATGACTTCTAAAGACAAACCAACTGTCGTGGTGAAACCTCACAGCTACCAGCCGTCAAAATCGGAACTTCATGTTGATGCAAACATACCCACTACGCCGGAACATCTGGCAAAATGTATTTTGCGTCAGGTCACAGTTAAAGAGGACAAGGATGGTTAAGCGCGGGAGGGTAATGTGACTTTGGTATATAATCCCCATAATTATTTGATGCCGGCACGCATGAAGCTCTGGATGAACTGGCGCTGAAACAGCAAAAATGCGATCAGCAGAGGCCCCGAGGTCATTAGGGTCGCCGCAGTGATGAGCGACCAATCGACGCCCTGATCGGTCGAGGAGAAGATGCTCAGCCCGACGGTGAGCGGGCGGGTCTCGACGGAATTTGTGACAATCAGCGGCCACAGGAAATTGTTCCAGTGATAGCTGACCGAGACCAGGCCGTAGGCAATGTAGACGGGCTTGGCGAGCGGAACATAGACCTTCCACAGGACCTGGAGGAAGTTGGCGCCCTCGATCCTGGCCGCATCGTCGAGTTCCTTGGGGATCGTCTTGAAGGTCTGGCGCAGCAGGAAGATCCCGAACCCCGAGGCCATGTAAGGCAGGCCGATCGCCGCGATGGTATCAAGCACGCCCAGCATCCTCATGGTGCGGTAGTTCTCGACGATCAGGATGTCGGGCATGACCATGAGTTGGAGCAGGACCAGCATGAAGACCGTATCGCGCCCAACGAACTCAAAGCGCGCGAAGGCATAGGCCGCCAGCGTGCAGAGCACGAACTGACCCGCCAGAATCATGGTCACGAGGATGATCGTGTTGAAAAAATAGCGGGCGAAGGGCGCCGCCGCCCACGCATTTTCGAAGTTCTCCAGGGTCAGCGGTGCGAAAAGATCGAAGCGCACCGCATAGGCCGACGGGTGGAACGCAGTCCAGATGGCATAGATCAACGGCAGGAACCAGACGAGACCGAGCGTCCAGGCGCCGACGGTGTTGAGCAGCCTGTCATAGCTGGTTGTCCGGAAAGGCGAGGTCATTGATAATGCACCTTGCGGTCCATGAAGATAAACTGGCCGATCGAGACGCTGGCCAGAATAACAAGCAGAACCACCGTTAGCGCCGCAGCATAGCTGGTATCCCAGAACTTGAATGCGTTTTCGTAGATATAGAACAGCAGCAGGGAGCTGGAATTATCCGGCCCGCCCTCGGTCATGAGAAAGATGTGATCGACCAGCCGGAAAGAATTTATCGTCGCATTGACCATGACAAACAGCGTGGTCGGCATTAGCAGCGGAAAGGTGATGCGGCGAAAGAAGTACCAGCGTCCAGCGCCCTCCAGAGCTGCCGCCTCGCCGAGCGACGGTGGGATCGTCTGCAGGGCCGCCAGGTAGAAGATCATGAAGAACCCGGCTTCCTTCCAGATCGCAACCATGATGATGGCGCCCAGCACCGTATCCGGGTTGCCCAGCCAGTTGTGACTCGGAAAGCCGAACGCTCCGGTGATCTGATCGATCAGGCCGAAGCCGGGCGTGTAGAAGAACATCCAGATATTTGCGACCGCGATCAGGGGCAGTACCGTGGGCACGAAATAGGACATGCGCAGGAAGCCGAGGCCGGGCAACTTTCCATTAACCCAGATCGCCATGAGGAGCGCGAGACCGATGGAAACAGGGATGGTGCCCAGAGCGTACCAGAAGTTATTCAACAGCACCTGCCAGAAAATGTCATCCTCGAGAAGAACGCTGTAGTTATCCAGGCCGGTGAACTTTGCCTGCCGCTTGCCGCGCGGGGTCGAAAAAAAGCTGTGCCAGACTGTCAGCAAAGCTGGAATATGGGTGAAGGCGGCCAGCATCACCATGGCTGGCAACAGCAGTAGCCAACCGTGTATTGCGGCGCGTCTTTTCAACATCGGGATACCTGTCGCGGTGGAGTGGGGGGCGGATGCGGAATCCGCCCCCGAATTGACCGGGTAGGTCTAGCGATAGTCTTTCAAGATCCGGTCCGCCTTCTTCTGGGCGGCCTTCATGGCCTCCTCGGGCGTCATCTTGCCGATAATCGCGGCCTCAAGGCCGTCGTTGAAGATCGTCGTGATACGCTGGTTCTGGTAGGTCGAGAGCTCGGCGGTGGCGAACTCCAACTGGTTACGCGCCACCAAGGCTGGCGGGAAGTCCTTGACATAGGCTTTCATCGCCGGGGTCTCCCAAGCATCGGAACGCGGCGCCACATAACCGGTGGCGATGGTCCAGCGTGCGGCCTGTTGCGGCGCCGTGATCCACCTGATGAAATCCAGTGAGGCTTTTTTCTGCGTGTCGCTGGAGTCGCTGAAGATGTAGAAGTTGCCGCCGCCGGTCGGTGCCCCTCGCCGCTTGTTCGCCGGCAGCATGGCCACACCGAAATCGAAGGGTGCGTTGGCCCGCACATTGGTCAGGTTGCCGGTGGTGGTCCACATCATCGCGGTTTCACGCTCGAAGAAGGCCTTGGGCGTGGTGCCCCATTCGATGATGCCCGGTGCCATGACCTTGTGCTTGGTGCTCAGGTCGACCAGGTACTGCAGAGCCTCGATCACGGCGGGATCGTCGAAATAGGTCTCGTTGCCGTCCGAATTCATCACGAAGGCATCGTTCTGCGTGGTCAGGCCCTGGAACAACCAATATGGAAAGCCGGAGCTTGGGATACGCACACCCCACTGCGAGACGTTCCCAGCGGCATCGGTCTTGGTCAGCTTCTTGCCAAAGGAGACCATTTCATCCCAGGTTGCGGGCGGAGTATCGGGATCGAGCCCAGCTTCCTTGAAGGCTTCCTTGTTCCAGTAGAGTACCGGCGTCGAACGCTGGAACGGCACACCATAGGTTTTGCCGCCGGTCTTGCTGTTTTCCATGAAGGCCGGATAAAAGCCTTCCAGCCAGGTGCGCTCCTCATCCGTGGTGAAGAGCTCCTCGATGGAAACGATCGCCTCTTCCTCGATGAGGGTGAACATGTCCACCGACAGGATCACTGAGAGTTGCGGCGGGTTCCCGCCCTTAACGGCGGTCAGTACCTTGGTTATAGTGTCCTGATAGCTGCCGGCATAGACCGCATCGATCTTCACCCTTGGCGTCTGGCTGACGTAATCCGACGTCAAGCTATCGATGGTATTGGCCGCTTTGCCCCCGACCGCGACTGGAAAGAAGAACTGCAGGTTAACATCCGCCGCAGACGCGCCCTGGACGAAGCTCAGGGTCAAGCCGGCTGCAAGGGCTACCTTCGCAAATTTGGTATCGAAACGCATTATTGATTTCTCCCTCTGTCTTACTGTCTTTCGCGGGTTGGTTATGACAGGGTCGCGAATTGTGCCACGACCCGGTTTCCCACATTTTTCATGGCACCCCGTTGGGGCGAAAATCAACGCGGCGCAGGCCGGTCGATGATTGAAAATAATGTACGTTTTCTAATGACCAGGCAAGGTTCACTTGGGTGCCCGGCTCGATTTTGATTCGGCCGTGGGTCCGCACGGAAACCATCTGCTCACCGATACGGCAGTCGACAATGGAGTCCGCGCCCAGGTACTCCAGACTGCACACGATCGCTGGAACCCCGGGCCCGTCGCTGATCTCGATGTCCTCCGGGCGAACGCCGAGGCTAAGATCCTCGCCGAGTTGGTTCGGCATATGGGGATGATCCAGCCCCCTGATCGCCGCACCGTCACCCTGCATATCAAGCTGTATGATGTTCATGGGCGGTGTGCCGATAAAGCGCGCGACGAAGGTGCTGGCCGGTTGCTGATAGATCTCCTCCGGCGGTGCATTCTGTTCGATGCGGCCATCGCGCAGCAGGACCACCCGGTCGGCCATGGACATGGCCTCGGCTTGGTCGTGGGTGACGTAAACCATGGTGATCCCGAGCTTTCGCTGCAGGGTGCGGATTTCCTGACGCATCTCGTGGCGCAACTTGGCGTCCAGATTGGATAGTGGCTCATCCATCAGGCAGACCGGCTTCTCGGCGATGATCGCGCGGCCGAGAGCGACCCGCTGCTGCTGACCGCCTGAAAGCTGGTTCGGGCGGCGTTCGAGCAGCGCGGAAAGCCCCAGGAGATCCGCGGTGCGACGCAGGCGCTCGTCGCGCTCTGCCCTCGCGACCTTGCGCACCTTCAGACCGAACAGGATATTCTCCCCCACATCCAGATGAGGGAATAAGGCATAGGACTGGAACACCATGGAGAGGTCGCGCCCGGCCGGTGGCGCTTCGGTGACATCGCGCCCGCCGATGAATACCCGGCCGGACGATACGCTCTCAAGCCCGGCAATGAGGCGCAGGGTCGTTGACTTACCGCAGCCGGACGGTCCGAGCAGAACGGTGAAGTCGCCCTCGGGCGCCTCGAAGGTGATGCCATCGACGGCAGCCGTATCACCCCAAAGCTTGCTGATCTTTTCGACCGTGATCGCCGACACCCTACCCTCTCCGAATTGCCCCGAACCATTCTCCGGTAGCGATCAGCGGACTCCCCACGCGATCAGGCGCCCGTCCATTGGCCGGTACTATAATTGCATAGCATCCGGGACCGCAAATCCGGATTTGGGCACCTCTCCGCTCGCAACTCGTTTGCCTCAGGCGTTAGAATGGCGGAATCTTATTTTACGACGGTCAGGGCATCCGATCGATACCGTGGTCCAGTTTCTATACGGGATTCACAAACGAGCCTGAAAGGCGCATTCACAGTTAAGATCGGCGCCTGCTTGACTGGGCAAAACGACCCCCGAGACCGATCTCCGCGAGAACGGTTAGTCGGCCCCTCGACGCATTCCGCCGTTCATAGCTGTCAATGGCGGCGTAATAACCGACCATGCGGCGGCGCAAAAGTGTACCACTTTGGCTTGGACCTGTCGCGAACAAGTTCCGGCCACTTATCTCATTCCGGCCGCCTGTCGCTCGAAGCGGAGCGGGCTTTTCCCGCCGAGGGCTGAGTGCCGTCTGCGGGGATTGTAGAAGCCGTTGATGTATTCGAACAGGGCCATTGCCGCCTGTCTCCTTGTGTTCCACTTGTGGCGCCAGATCAGTTCGCCCTTAACAGCCCGTTGACGAAGTCGGCCCTGGACACGAGCGGCCTGGTCTGATTCTTTGATGTTCCGATTTGACCGGGGGGTTCGCCGATGGCGATGGGACTGCGGAAGGATCGTCAGGGTGACTTGATGGTGGGCTGGGCGGAGATGCCGCGCTCGCCGGGTCATGTGTTTTACGACCGTCTTCAGTCGGTCCTGATCGAGGGCGGCTTCGACGACTTCGTCGAGGCGACCTGCCGGTGCTATTACGCGGCCAGGACGGGAGCGCCTTCGGTGCCGCCGGGGCGCTATTTCCGCATGCATCTGGTGGGCTACTTCGAGGGCATCGACTCTGGGCGCGGGCTGGAATGGCGCGGCTCGGATTCGCTGTCGCTGCGGGAGCATCTGGCCCAGGAGAGCGGCATCGAGACGCCCACGGCCGAGGACCTGGCGCGTCTGGACCGCAAGCGCAAGGGCAAGAATCTCTCGAACCAGGATCGGGTTTCCAGGAGCGACCCCGAGGCCAGGGTCGCCAGGATGAAGGACGCCGCGACCCATCTGGCCGACAAGCCCGGTGAATGATAATGCGAATCTCTGACTCGGGACACTAGAGCATGATCCCCGATTCACGGGTCATGCTCTATCTCATTGAATTGCCGCGATTTCCGAGTCACAAAGTGAACTCACTTTGCTAGAAATTGCTCTAACCATCAAACTGCCGCTGCGCCGTCCCGGGCTTGACCCGGGATCTCATCGTGCTCTCGTGCTTTTCTTTTCGCGAAAAGCAAAAGGCCGCGCCCGATCGGGCGCGGCCTTTTGGCGGCCGGTGTCGCGAGCGCGATCAGCCCTGGCGGGCTTTGAAGCGGCGCTGTGTCTTGTTGATCACGTAAACGCGGCCCTTGCGGCGCACGATGCGGCAGTCGCGGTGGCGCGACTTCAGCGATCTCAGGGAGTTCTTGACCTTCATGGCTCTCTCGTCCTCGAACTTTTCTCAGCCTGGCCCGCCATTGCGGAGGCGAATTTCAATCGGCCGCCGTGGTCAATCTTCGGGCAAGCCCCGGCACCGGAGGCGTCTCTATAGCGGTGGCCATGCGCGATGGCAAGGGTATTACAGGTTGCTAGCGGGCGAGATAAATCGTCACATTCGCGACCGCTCCGGGGGTGAGTCCGAGGCCCTTCCCGGCCTCGGCGGACAGCTCCGCCAGGCTACCCGGAGGGACCTCGCGCCAGATCATTCGGACCTGGACCGTCAGCCCGCTCACCGTGTCGGACACCCATGCGGTCGTCCCGGAGGAGGTGCTGGCCTCGATGAACGGACCAGCGACCCAGGCGCCACCGCCCGCAGCCTGATCGGCAACGATGACCGGTGTAAATCCGATCCAGCGGGCGCTGGACAGTGAGGGGGCAGCTGTGTGAGCGGGCAGGGATTCGCCCGATGATTCGCCCGATGATTCGACTGGTGATTCGACCGGGGCCGCACCCTCGCCGACCGAGGTGATCTTGGACCAGAGCGACTTGAGAAACGAGGGTTCATTGGCCGTCTGAGCCTGCGCGGCGGTGGACAGCATCATGGCCAAAAAACTGGCCAACATTCTGGTGAACATTCTCCGCGACCATCCTGCCACTGCGTTTCTCCCCAACCGGATCCGCCCTGGTTCCCCTGGCGATGCCGCCTCACCCGCGCCGATGCACCCGATGCGTTCAGCATTCCGGTTCGCTCAACGCCTCCAGATTGGCGCTGGCCCGCAGGGTTGCCGCCTCGAACCTGTCCTCGAACTTCTTCATCTTGCTCTTTGGTATCTGGTCGCGGTGCTTGAATATCTCCTCAACCTCGGCGCGGATCGGCTCCCAATTATCGGTGAACTGGGTCAGGAAGGGAAAATGGTTGCTGTCGAGTACCGGAGCGTCACCAACAAGCGACTGCCTGCCGATGAAGCCGCCCAGCCGGCGGATCAGCCGCTTGCCGAAACGTTTCAGGCGCGTGCGCCGCTCCTGCTTAAGGCGCTTGAAAAATCCGCCCGGTGCTTCCTGTGCGCCCATCGACATGTTAAGGGGTCCTCCACCGGGTTGTTAGGCAATTCCGGGTCCCGGACGATCAGAATGCGGTACTACTCTCATGTGGGCACGGACTCAACTGAAGATCGGTTGGCTGGACTTGCTAGCGGGCGCGATTTCAGCGTTTTACGGCGCTGAACGCGACAAGCTGGTGCAACAGGTCGAGGCCTATTGGGACAACGGCGGCGACCGGGTCGCGGCATATTCGGTTCGTTCCGGATTCGATCTGATGCTGCAGGCGATGGATCTGGAGCCGGGCGACGAGGTCATTTTTTCTGCCCTCAACGTCAAGGGCATGGTCAAGATCGTGCGCAGGCAGGGGCTGGTGCCGGTGCCGGTCGATCTCGATATCGGTCATATGGCGCCATCGCTGGAGCGGCTGAAAGCCGCCATCACGCCGCGCTCGCGGGTGCTGGTGGTGGCGCATCTGTTCGGCACCCGCCTCAATCTCGACCCGGTTTTCGACCTCGCCCGCCAGCACGGCATCCTGATCGCCGAGGACTGCGCACAGGCGTTCAACGGGCGCAGCTATCCGGGCCATGCGAAGGCTGAGGTCTCGATGTTCTCCTTCGGCCCGCTGAAGACCGCAACAGCGCTGGGCGGGGCCCTGATCCGAGTCCGCGACGCGGCACTGCGCGAACGCATGCGGGCCATCCAGTCGGACTATCCGATGCAGGCCAACTCCCAGCAGTTCAAACGGGTGATGCAGTTCGCCACGCTGAAGATCGTCACTTCGCGGCTGGTCCTGCAGACGATCTACCGTATTTTTTCGGCGCGCGGGCGCGATTACGAGGACGCCATCGCCGATAACGTGCGGAATGTGGCACCGCTCAAGAGCCTCAAGAACATGCGCTACCGGCCATCGCGGCCAATGCTGGCGATGATGGCGCGCCGCCTGCGGCTGTTCCGCGAGGAAACGGTGGACCAACGTGCAGCCAAGGGCCGCCGGCTGCGCGAGAGCCTCGGGGGGTCGGTGGTGATGCCTGCGTCGGAGAGTAGTCATCACGACTACTGGGTTTTCCCGATCCTGGTCGATGATCCGAGCGCTTTCATCAAGGCGATGCGAGCCGAGGGTTTTGACACCTCGAACGCGCCCCGGTCGCAGGCGGTTCCAGCGCCACCGGACCGCCCCGAGCTTGAAGCGTCGATCGCCGCACGGGCGCTGTCTGATCTGGTCGTCGTGCCTTGCTATGTGGGAATGCCGGACGCCGAGATCGAACGCGAGGCACGGGTGATCAAGGAGATCACCGCACAGCTTGGCACCAACCGGACCCGCACTTACGCGGGCGCCGTCCCCGCGTCTTTGGACGAACTCCCGGCGCAGGACATGCAACCGGGCGTGCAAAAGGGCGCCGAAGCGCCCAAGTGACAATCTTTTGGCTGGCTTTGCGGAGTCAGGCCAGCGCGGCCTTCGCCTTGTCGACGATGGCGCCGAACGCAGTCGGCTCGTGCACCGCCAAATCGGCCAGAACCTTGCGGTCCACCTCGACACCCGACTTGGCCAAGCCGTTGATGAAACGCGAGTAGGTCAGGCCTTCATCGTGGGCGCGTACTGCGGCGTTGATCCGCTGGATCCACAAGGCGCGGAAGCTGCGTTTGCGAACCTTGCGGTCGCGGGTCTGATACTGCATCGCCTTCTCGACCGCCTGTTTGGCGGTGCGCAAAGTGCGCGACCGGGCACCGTAGTAACCCTTGGCCTTGTTGAGAACCTTGCGATGACGGGCATGGGCGGCGGGGCCGCCTTTAACTCTGGACATGGGCGCTTCCGATCAACTGTAGGGAAGGAACTGCTTGACGATCTTTTCATCCTGCGGACACAGCACGGTAGTACCGCGCGCATTCCGGATGAATTTTCTCGTCCGCTTAATCATGCCGTGGCGCTTGCCGGCCTGGGCGACCTTGATACGACCGGTCGCCGTGACCTTGAAGCGCTTCTTGGCGCCCGACTTGGTCTTCATCTTGGGCATTTTCGTCTCCTGGTATCCGAACGATGTGTCAGAACGATTCTGAGAGCGCCTCGGCAGCCCTTACCGGCCGGACGTTCCGTAGGAAGCGCGGCTTATAGACGCCGGCGCCCGCCGATGCAAGTGACTGACCGAACCGGGAGGCGCGGCAAATTGCGGGGTGGATGCAGGTATCGCGAGATTCGGGCCACCCGGATTTCCCCACCGCTCCCAGCGTGCGGATGTGCGCGGAACACGCATAAGGCGAGTATTCAAACAGATTACCCGCCAATACAGGAACATGATTAGAGAATTTTTTAAAGAAACTTATTAAATTTCTCCGATATCGATGGAAATTTACTATGATTGGCTGTCGCAATCTCGCCACGATCGTAACTACTCAACCCACCCCAAAGGTTGCGTTCCTGGGTTCGATCGGCACCAGATATAGAGAATTTTCTTGCATTGAGGGCGTGGATATGCGTCAAGTTATCTATGACTCATTTACCCGACCTGAGCCGATTGACGCATGCAGAGAAAGATGCCTTGATCCTCGCGCTGTGGACGCAGGCACAGGAGCTGGTGGCAGTGAACGAGGGCTTTGCCAGGCGCGTCACGGAACTTGAGGCAAAGCTTGGTGAGCCTGCGAAGACGCCGGACAACTCCAGTACGCCGCCGTCGCATGGGCGCAAGGCGAACAAGAAACCGGCCCGGGGCAACCGCAAAAAACGGCGCAAGGGGCATGGTGGCGGTGGGCGTCCTCTGCACCCTGACCCGGATCAGCGGGTGGTTGCGAAGGCGCTGTCCTGCCCACACTGTTATTCAGCGCTCGGCGATGAGGATCACAAGTTGCATGCGATTTATGACAAGATCGAATTGCCGCGCCCCGCTCCCATTGTCACCCGTGTGGAACTGTATGCGGCGAGGTGTTCTCATTGTTCGGAGCGCTTTGTGGCGCCGGTTCCGGCGGGGCTTGAGCCGGGGTCTCCGTTCACCCCGTCGATCGAGGCGATGGCGGTTTACATGCGTTATGAACACGCGGTCAGTTACCAGCGTCTGTCGAAACTGTTCGCCGATTTGCACGGCTTGACGATCAGCCAAGCCGCCCTGGTCAACCTGTTCAAGAGGGTCAAGCCCGGCTTTGACGCCCAGTTCCAGGCGGTTCTTGCCCGCCTGCGACAAAGCCGGATCGTCTGCTCCGACGAGACCGGCGCACGCATCAAGGGGCGCAACGCCTGGGAATGGGTTTTCCAAAACGATGAAGTCTGCGTCCACGTCATCCGCAACAGTCGGGCGAAGGCGGTGGCCGAGGACGTGATGGACGGCCACCGGCCCGCCATCTGGGTGTCCGATCTTTACGGCGGCCAGCGGGGGCTCGGGGAGGTCTGGCAAATCTGTCTGGCCCACCAGTTGCGCGACTGCCAGTATGCCATCGACGCTGGCGATGCGATCTTCGCACCGGCAATGAAAATGCTCATCTTGCGCGCCTGTGTTCTGGGCCGACGGCGAAAGCGTCTGAAGGACAGTACACTTCAGAAATACCGGGGCGACCTGGACCGGCGAATGGACAAGGTTATGGCTTGTCAGCCAACCAACAAAGACGGAATTCGCCTGCGCAAACGCTACGGCAAAGACCGTGACAGCCTGTTCACATTCATGACCGAACGCGACGTGCCGCCAACCAACAACGGCTCGGAACAAGCCATCCGCCCCTCAACCACCTTCCGCAAGGTCACCGGGGGATTCCGCTCCAACTGGGGGGCCGACTTCTACGCCAACGTTCGCTCCGTCCTCAACACCGGAAAACGGCAAGGCCTGTCTGCTTTCCAGGCAATCCAGGCCACCATCGCTGGAAAATCAGTGATCCAACCGGGTTGAGTAGTTACCCACGATCTGTTATGTTTAAGTTGTGGGTTGGAGCGATTCGGGAGCAAGACAGTGCTGAGCCATAATAAATTCCGGTGCTGATCCGGATAACTACCTTAGATGCCGCTTAATCCATTGTCTTATTTGGTATAATTGGATTGATGGGTTACTGTTGTTAAAACGCCACTCACATTCCTTCAAGTACAGGCAAATACAGGCCGAATTGGGCCTTTGGAACACCGTTGAATTTGCGCATATGACGTTTTGCCTGGCTCCAGAAATTCTCGATGCCAATGATTGGTATTAATGTTGCGCTTGAGGCATTGGCAATAATCTTTGCGTATACCCGCCCACCCCGCTTCAACAGGCCGAATACAGGGATTTTTCCAGCCGCACCCCGACCACGCTTGGCCTTGCGCTTGCCGCCGAAGTAACTCTCGTCCACTTCAATTTCACCCCCGAACATCGCTTCGCTCTCAGCCTCCGGTTCCAAGGCAATCATCTCACGCAGACGGTGGAAAAAGTAACCGGCTGTCTTGCGGTTCACGCCACACAGACCGGCCGCTGCAAGCGCCGTCGATCCAGACACAAAATGCGCGATCAAACGATCTTGTTTACAGGCACCGAGACGACTCCTGCGCATAGCTTCCATGATAACTCCAAAAATGAATTATCTGGGTCAGCCCCCAAATTCCATTGGCTAAATGCGTCGGAATTCCTGCGGGACGAACGTGGATCTGCAACGATCGAGTTCGTACTCTGGGTGCCGGTCTTCGTCCCCCTCCTTGTGGCTACGACCGATGCCACGATTCTTTATCTGCACCATACAGAAATGTGGAACGTCTCGCGCGATGTTGCGCGGCGTGTCGCTGTCGGCGACATGACCGAATCCGATGCTGCGAACACTGTCCAGAACGAAATGTTCCTCTACAGTAGCGCCTATACGGTAGAGACGTCTGATCCAACCTCGCTCGATGTCCAAATCGTGATTCAGACCCGTATATCGGACGCCAGCGTCTTCGGCTTCTTTAAGCCGGTGCTGGGCAAGTATTCGACCGCGAGCGTCACCATGCGCCGGGAGCCGATCTGATCCAGGCTGAGCTAAGCTGTCTGGGCTATTCAGGGAGATCCATCATGTTGCGTTTACGGGTGCGAGAGTTCGTCGAAAACGAAGCTGGCGCCGGGACCGTCATGGGCCTGCTATGGTTCGTCCTGTTGGTTGGCATCACCGGAATGGCGGTCGATGTGACCGACGGTTTCCGCAATCGCACCATGCTGCAGGCAACCGCCGATGCGGCGGCGCTGGCGGCGGTGATCGATTTGCCGAACGAAGCCACGGCGACGACGACCGCAGTGACCTGTTCGCTCGACAACATGGGCTACGATATCAACGGTGCGGTGCTGAAAGCCGCTGATGTCCATGTCAGCCTGTGGGACGCGGACACGCAATCGCTCGCCACGACATCGACCGTGCCGGACGCGGTGATGGTTACCGTGAACCGCTCGTCCGATAACGACAATGCGCTGCTGGTGAACTTTCTGCGCATCATCGGGTTGCAGACCTGGAACGTCACCTCCCAGGCGGTGGCCCAGCGCTTCATCCCGGAATGTCTGAAAGACGGGCTGATCGCGCGCGAGATCGTCGACATGTCGTCGAACAACAGCTTCGTCAACCAAATCTGCATTCACGGCCAGTTGGGCGTCGACATCCAGAGCAATAGCTCCTTCGAGAGAGCGGCGTCACTGTCAGCATGATGGACCTCGACACATTTTCAATTCCGGCCAGCGGCATGGTCAGCAATATCGGCCTGCCGGAGGCGCTGCGCGAAAACGGCCTCGATCCGCGTATGGTCAATCATATCGACGAGATCATCCAAGGCGTCCTGGACAAGGATCCGGCAGTCACTCCGGATTATATCGACCTGACCAAGGAGGTGATCGTCACCGACAACCGGTTCAATTTCTCCAACGCGATCGCGCACCGCATCTACCATGTGCAGTGCCAGCCGATGCGCAATCTGGTGCTGCCGGCCGGCATCCTGCCGGGCAAAATCGCCCCGATCGCCGATTGCCAGATCACCATAGGCGCCAACTCGACGGTGTATGACAGCTTCATCGCCTCGCGCTCGGGCCCGACCCCGGGGGTCAATCCAGTATGAACCGTGGCGACGCCAACATCTCGACCGCGGCAGGGGCGCAACTCGGCACGCCCGACAACTGCGCCGAGAGCGGTGGGGTGCAGCTATTCTCGAACGCGACCATGACCTTCTCGTCGACCACGTCGATCGATGGGGGCAGATGGTCGCCGCCGGCGACATCGCGCTGGGTGCCCGAGACATGGGCATCAACGGCATTTCGGCCCAATCGGGCGGGACCATCTTCATGACCTCGAACAACATGTTCGGTCTCTGCTCCGGCGGCGCGCCAAACCTGTTCACCGTCAATTACTACAGGCTGGTGTTCTGACAGCCGTGTAGTCAGGCACCGTAGCGCTCGCGCAGCGCCCTCAGCCCCATCTCGTAGAAGCCGGCAACGATCTCGTCGGCCGACTTGTCGGTCGGCTCGAAGACCGCCGACCAAAACACATGGCAGCCGCCCTCCTCGGCCACGCAACTCAGCGTGGCGCGGTGGTTGGTCAGCGGCAGGGGGCTGTCGACGATCTCGTAGGTGTGGAAATGCGGCCCGGTCTCGATCAGCCGCTCCAGCAGCAACCCGCCGTCGCTCAGGGTCAGGTGGCGGTGGGTCAGGCCGGAGATATCGACTACCTCGGTGCTCGCGATCGCGGGATGCCAGTCCGCCAGATCGCCAAAGCCGCCGATCTCGGCCCAGACCTTGTCGGGTGGATGCGGCAGCGACACCCAGCGCTGGATACGGTCGCGTATCGCATGGGTCATGGTTTGTCCTCCCTTTCCAGTCTCACTCGTTCCCGCCCTCGAAGATCATCTGCTCGTCCATTGGCGCGACGCGCAGGATGTTGGTGGTGCCGGGCATGTTGAAGGGCACCCCGGCGGTGATGATGATGTTGTCGCCGTCCCCGGCGAAACCGTCCGAGCGCGCGGCCCGGATCGCGTTCACCACCGCCATCTTGAACTGGTCGACCGACGGGCCGACGACGCAGTGTAGCCCCCAGGCCAGGCTGAGGCGGCGCGCTGTGTTCTCGACCGGGGTCAGCGCCAGGATTGGCACTGTCGGCCGCTCACGCGAGGCCAACAATGCCGTGGTCCCGGAGTGGGTAAAACAGCAGATGGCCTTGACCTCGGTCGACTCGGCGACCTCACGCGTTGCTGCGGTGATCGCATCCGCCACGGATTTTCGCTCCAGTCTCGGCCCGGCATCTATGGCGCGGCGGTAGCTATCCTCGCGCTCGACCGCGCGGGCGATGCTGTCCATCATCGCCACCGCCTCGACCGGGAAGTCGCCGGCGGCGGATTCCGCCGACAGCATCACCGCGTCTGTGCCCTCGTAGATTGCGTTGGCGACATCCGAGACCTCGGCCCGGGTCGGTACCGGCGAGGTGATCATGCTCTCCAGCATCTGGGTCGCCACGATCACCGGCTTGCCGGCGCGGCGGCATTCGCGGATCATCCGCTTCTGCAACGGTGGCAGTTCGGCGACCGGCATCTCGACGCCCAGATCGCCGCGCGCCACCATGATGCCGTCGACCACGTCAAGAATTTCGCCGAAGCAGTCAACGCTGGCGGGTTTCTCGATCTTGACCATCACCGCGGCGTTGCGGTTGCCGATCAGTTCACGCGCCTCCAGCACATCCTCTGGCCGTTGCACGAAACTCAACGCCAGCCAGTCGATGCCGAGGTCCAGCACAAAATCCAGGTCGCGCCGGTCCTTTTCGGTCAGTGCGGCCAGGGGCAGCACCACATCGGGCACATTGACACCCTTGTTGTTCGATATCTCGCCGCCGACCTCTACCACGCAATCGGCGCTTTCGGCGTCGCAGGCGGTGACGGTCAGCCTGATCTTGCCGTCATTGACCAGCAGACTGGCGCCGGGCTGAAGCGCGGCGAAGATCTCCGGATGCGGAATCTGCACCCGGCTGTTGTCGCCCGGCGCATCGGTCAGGTCGAAGCGGAAGCTCTGCCCTGTCTCCAGCACTACCGGCCCGTCGGCGAACTGCCCTACCCGCAGTTTCGGCCCCTGCAGATCAGCGAGGATGCCGATCGGCCGCCCGGTCTGGTGCTCGATCTCGCGGATGATCCTGTGGCGTTCGGTAATGTCGTCATGGCTGCCATGGCTCATGTTCAACCGGAACACATCGACGCCGGTTTCGAACAACTTCGCCAGCATCTCGCGCGATGACGAGGCCGGGCCGACCGTGGCAACAATCTTTACACTTCTCTCGCGATGCACAGCCGGGTTCCCCTTGTTTTTCGAAGATGTGCTTGTGTTCCGATCATTGCTGGTAATCACGCCGGATTCAAGATGACCAGCGGCCAACAAGCTGCGACCTTGTTACCCGCAACGAAGTGCGATTAGGGTCTGCTCCCCAGTAAGCCGACCCGATAAGATCTGCAGATGACCGAATTTCACCCAGCATTCCACCCAGTCGAGCACATCTCCCCCGGCAACGGCCCCACCGCCATGACCGGGCTGATCCTGCTCTGCGACCATGCCCGCAACGCGGTACCGCCTGAGATCGGTGACCTTGGCCTGCCGCCAGAGGACATGGGCCGCCACATTGCCTGGGATGTGGGCGCACGCGGGGTCACGCTGGGGATGGCGGCGCGACTGGGCGCGGGGGCTGTCCTGTCGACCTTCTCACGACTGGTGATCGACCCGAACCGGAGCGAGGACGACCCGACCCTGGTGATGAGGCTCTGTGACGGCTCGATCATCCCCGCCAACCGCCATGTCGATCGGGCTGAGATCGAGCGTCGCAAGAACGCCTATCACCGGCCCTACCATGCCGCCATCCGCGCCGCGGTCGACGAGATTGAGGAGGCGGGCGAGACCCCGGTACTGGTCTCGATCCACTCGTTCACGCCGCAGTTCAAGGGCCGCCCGTTGCGGCCCTGGCATGTTGGGTTGCTATGGGACCGGGACGACCGGCTGCTGCGCCCGCTAATGGCGCGGCTCAATGCCGAGGGCGGTCTGGTTGTCGGCGACAACGAGCCCTATACCGGGCAGCTTCACGGCGATTGCATGTGGACCCACGGCACTCGCCGGGGCTTGCCCCATGCGCTGATCGAAATCCGCAACGATCTGATCGAGACCCCCGACGGCCAGGCCGACTGGGCTGCGCGGCTGGCGCCAATAATCCGCGACGCGGTAGCAACCATGAACGGTGCTTGAGGGTGCCGTGGATTGTCCCATATCCTTGATGGAGAGCGACAGGAGACCCAGATGTCCGAACTGAATGTAACCGAGGTCGAGGCCGCCGTGTTCCGCCGTATGCGCGACCATTTGCGCGCCCGCACTGACGTGCAGAACATCGACATGATGAACCTGTCCGGCTTCTGCCGGAACTGCCTCAGTCGCTGGTATCAGGAGGCCGCCGCCGAGCAGGGCGTCGAGATCGGCAAGGCCGAGGGCCGTGAGATCATCTATGGCGAGCCCTATGACGACTGGCGCGACAAGCACCAGACCGAGGCACCCGCCGATCAGAAAGCCGCCTTCAAGGACAGCCATCCGGATCACTGACGGGCGCGAGGAGCGCCAGCGCCGCTCCAACGTCGCATCTCGGCCTCTGCGATTCCTGCCTGCTCGGTCAGCACTGCCGCGGTCAGGGCAAAAGACTCACCCATGCCCTGTTGCCGGGCACCCGACCGGCCCTTATGGTCCGCAGCCTGTTGGGCATCAGAATCAGGATTACAGGCAATGGACGATACAGCCTCCACCACCACCGTCGCGGGCAGTCAGTTGAAGTCGATCATCGAGCGCGTCGAGCGGCTGGAAGAAGAAAAGAAGGAAGTCGCCGAGCAGATCAAGGAAGTCTATGCCGAAGCCAAGGCCAACGGCTTCGACACCAAGACGATCCGCAAGATTGTCGGTCTGCGCAAGAAGCCGACCGAGGAGCGGCAGGAGGAAGAGGCGCTCCTGGACCTCTACCTCTCGGCCCTGGGCATGTTGCCCGGCTGAAAGCTCGATCGGGTGTGGGCAGCAAGCGCTGACCGATGCCTCGGACCAGCGCGCCGCCCACCTGCCCGAGTGGACACACAGCTACAATTGGCATCGCCCGCATGGCGGAACAGGATCAGAGAAACCAATCAGCCGACTCGGCCCGGCCGGGGACAACCTGTTGAGGCTGCACAGCTAGTGTCCTGAGTCAGAAGTTCGCCGCATTATTTTCGGATGTGGTTTTTAGACAGAAGCGTTTGACCGCATCAAGGATATCGTCTGCGGTTCGGACCCATTTGAAGGGTTTTGGATCTTCATTGCGAGTTTCGATGTAATCCAGGATGGCTTTTGTGAGTTCGCGCTCGCTGCGGTGAACGCCACGCTTGATCTGGCGGTCGGTGATTTCGGCAAAGAAGCGCTCGACCATGTTCAACCAGGATGCGGAGGTGGGTGTGAAATGCACATGCCAGAGGGGCCGTCTGGCCAACCAGGCACGGATCGCCGGCGTTTTGTGGGTGGCGTAGTTGTCCATGATGAGGTGGATCTCCAGATCGTCGGGAACCCGGCGTTCGATCTCCATAAGGAACTTCTTGAACTCCGAGGCCCGGTGGCGCTTGTCGCATTTGCCGATGACCTCGCCGGTTGCCGTGTTGAGGGCGGCGAACAGGGAGGTGGTGCCGTGGCGTTTGTAATCGTGGCTGCGGCGTTCGATCTGACCCGGCCGCATGGGCAGGACCGGTTGTGAACGGTCAAGCGCCTGAATTTGGCTCTTTTCATCGACGCAGAGCACCAAGGCCCGCTCCGGCGGGTTCAGGTAAAGCCCAACCACATCGCGAACCTTGTCGATAAACCGGGGATCGGTTGAGAGCTTGAAGGTCTCCGTGCGATGGGGTTGCAGGCCAAAGGCACGCCAAATCCGTTGCACGCTGGACGTCGAGATGCGGCTCTCCCCGGCCATCATCCTGGAACTCCAATGGGTCGCGTTACGCGGCATGCTTTCAAGCGTCCGCACGATCACCGCCTCGACCTGCGCATCGGTGATCGTCCGGGGCGTGCCGGGGCGCGGCTCATCATACAGACCGTCGCTCCCCTTCTCGATGAAGCGCCGACGCCACTTGCCCACCGTCGCCGGGTCAACGCCCAAATCCCGGGCCACCTGCTTGTTCTGCCTGCCCTCGGCGCAGGCCAGAACAATGCGCGCCCGCAGCGCCAGACCTTGAGCCGTCGTGCGCCGTGACGTCAGCGTCAGGAGCTCCTCACTCTGTTCTGGACTCAACGTGACCGGGGGCGCAGCGCGGGGCATGGAAGATCCTCCATCTCAAAATATACCTCCCCTGAATGATACCACGTATTTCTGATCCAGGACACTATAGCATGATCCATGAATCGGAGATCATGGATCATGCTCTAGCTTATTGGTTTGCCGAGATTTCCGAGTCGCAAAGTGAACTCACTTTGCTAGAAATCGCTCTAGCCGCCGTCCCGGTCCAGTTGCAACTCGTCGATCTTCCGATACAGCGTCGAGCGGTCGATACCGAGGCGCCGGGCGGTTTCGGCCATGCGGCCGCGGTAGAGGGTGAGCGCGCGGGCAATCGCCTCCGCCTCGATATCGAGCAGCCGCCGGATGTGGCTCACCATTCAGGAAAGGCGCCGCTATGGCTTCCGGGGTTAGTGCCGGAGGCGTGCCTCCAACACCGTTTGCCGCCCCATTCAGGTAAGTGGAATCGGCTGCCGGCTCTCGCGCTGCGGCAGGATTCGGGCCGTGCAGGTCCTGGGACCTGATCACCGCGCCATCGGCAAGGATCACCGTGCGCTGGATTATGTTCTGCAACTGGCGCACGTTTTCGGGCCATGCGGCATGGGAAATCGCCTCAATCGCAGCCGTCGAGAAATCGTTGATCGCCATGCCCTCGGCGGCGGCGGAGCGGGTCAGGAACATCCGCGCCAGGCCCGGGATGTCCTCGCGCCGCTCACGCAGCGGCGGCAGCACCAGCGGGAAGACGCCGACGCGGTAGTAGATATCCTCGCGGAACTTCCCCTCGGCGATCATTGTCTGCAGATCGCGATTTGTCGCTGAAATCAAGCGGATATCCACTTTTACCGGGCGCGACCCGCCAACCGGATCGATCTCGCCGGTCTGGATCGCGCGCAGTAGCTTGACCTGGGCGTCCAACGGCAATTCGCCGATCTCGTCGAGGAACAGGGTGCCGCCGGACGCCTTCTGGAACTTGCCCCGGCGCCGTTCCGTCGCGCCGGTGAAGGCGCCTTTCTCGTGGCCAAACAGGAGAGACTCCACCAGGGCTGCCGGCAATGCGCCGCAGTTGACGGCGATGAAGGGCGCCCCGGAGCGTTCGCTGGAGCCATGGATGGCGCGGGCGAAGACCTCCTTGCCGGTGCCGGATTCACCTTCGATCAACACCGGAACATCCGAGCGCGCCACACGGCGGGCCAGCGCGATGGCGCTTCAGGTTGCTGGGCTGATGGCGACCAGGTCTTCGAACGACAGACGATGTTCGGCCTGATTGGTCAGTCGCTTCACCTCGCTCGACAGGTTGGAGAGCGCCAGCGCGTTGCGAATCGAGACATCCAGCCGCTCCGGCGCGACTGGCTTGACGATGAAATCACTGGCGCCCGCGCGCATCGCATCGACGGTGCGGGCAACCGAGCCGTCCGAAGTCAATACCAGGATCGGCAGGCCGGCACCGCCCGCGCGCACCTGTTCCAGGACCTTGATGCCGTCGAGATCGGGCATGTGCAGGTCGAGCAGCGCGAGGCTGATGCCATGTTGGCGGGCGGTGCCGAGCCGTTCAACCGCGGCGATTCCACCCGATGCAGTGGTGGTGGCGTAACCGAGCGAAGAAAGAATCGCGGAAAGATACCGCCGTTGTTGCGAATCATCGTCTACGATCAGTATTTTGTGAACCATGTTTGCTGCTCGATTTTGCTCGATACTTCGCTATCGAACCCTGAATCCGGGCTTTCTCGCCGCAATGGGCGTTGCCTGATGACAGATATCCTCCTCCACTGTTGTTAAAGTGTTACTGCGCGTATAAACTATTGCTACGGGAGCAATTCCGGCCGTTTGTCCATTGAGCTTTTTTGACATTCGTGCGATGTCGGTCGATACGGATCGGCGTTGATGCCGAGGGTAAGAATTAATTATGGGCGCGCCGTGCGCGCGGCCCAACATCAAACGGAGAGAGGGATGAAGACTGCTACCTGTCTGATGTTAGGCGTTTCTGCACTGGCGATTGCTGGCTGCACGAATCTGCCGGGAGCGTCGCTAGGCGCGACATTTGGTGCCGAGCGTTACCTGAACGGTACGCATGGCGGCTCCGACTTCAACGGCTCCCTCGCGAGCGAGTACACTGAACTCGGTCGCCGTGCCGCATTCAAGGATGTGCTGTGGCTGAACTCGACCGCCTATATTGCCAAGGCACAGCAGGCGGAAGCCGGCGTGACCCCGGCCGCATGGACGCCGGCTGAGCTCGGCGTCAATGGCGATGCCACTTCGCTTTATGACACGGTGGTTTCGGCCATCGCTGCCAACAAAGACGCGCGTCCGGCAGCCTGTGCCCGTGCCCAGGCGATGTGGGACCAGTATCTCGAAGCGCTGCGTGGCGGGTCGAACTTCTGCATCTCGCCTGAGGATGCCCGCGCCCTTCTTGACGAAGCGCTGGCCGCTTGCGCGCCTCCGGGCCCGGTGAACTTCATCGTCTATTTCGGCTTCGACAAGACCAACATCACCGACGCCGCTCGCGCGACGATCGACGAGGTGGTTGCCGCAGTCAACGCCATGGGCACCTCGGCTCTGTCGCTGGTCGGCCATACGGATACCGTTGCTTCGGTTGAGTACAACCAGACCCTGTCGGAAGCCCGCGCCAAACGTGTCTCCAGTGCCCTGACCGCCCGCGGTGTACCTGCAGGCGCCATGACGCTGGCCGGACGTTCGGAGAACGATCTCGCGGTCGCCACCGGCAACAATGTGCGCGAGCCGCTGAACCGCCGGGTCGAGATCACGCTCTCGAACTGAGACGTCTCGAACCGAGCCTGGGCTCATTGAACCAAGCCGCCCCGCGCACGATGTGTGCGGGGCGGTTTTCTTTTTTGAAGGGCGTATTTGGAAGCGTAATCTGGCGGGGAAGCGGAGCGGAGGATCTAGCGATGCGGACAGCACGTCTTCTGGCGATTTCCACTCTGGTGGCCGGCTTGGCGATCGCGCCTGCTTACGGTGGATCAGACGATAACGGGGAGGGGGCCGAGGAGCGCCCGCTTTCCGAACAGCTCGACGAAGCCTTCCGCGGTTTGATGGAGCAGATGAAACCTGCCCTCAACGAGCTTCTGGAGACCCTGGAGGTGTTGGAGAACATCGACAGCATCGAACATTATGAGCGCCCCGAGATCCTGCCGAACGGCGATATCATCATCCGCCGGCGCGAAGACGCGCCGCCCCTGCTGCAAGATGATGGCGAAAACCCGGAACCCGGTGTGCGAACCTGAATCGCGGACCTGAATTGTAACTCTGAATCCTGGGGTTTCCGTCCCGCCGCGCTTCGCCTATCTGTGGTGTCCCGCAATCAGGAGGATTCCCGGATATGAACTTTGCCTCGATTTCCCGCTTTGCCCCGCCGATCAGGGATGTTGCCAGCGATGGCGGAGGCGAACTGGGCGTGCTGCCCGAATGGAATCTGGCTGACCTTTATCCCGGCATCGACAGCCCCGAATTGACTGGCGACCTTGAGCGTATCGAGGCCGAATGTGCGGCGTTTGGCGAGCGCTACGAGGGCAAGATGGCCGGACTGGGTGGAGATGGGCTGGCTGGCGCGATTGCGGAGTATGAGGCGATCGACCGGACACTGGGCCGCGTCATGTCATTCGCCGGGCTGCTCTACTACCAGAACACCGCCGATCCGCACCGCGCCAAGTTCCAGGGCGACACCCAAGGCAGGGTCACCACGCTTACCCAGCCGCTGGTGTTCTTCACGCTGGAGTTAAACCGCATCGACGACGCGGTGCTCGAGACGGCCTTGGCGGAGAGCGCCGAGCTTCGGCGTTACCGGCCCTGGCTCGATCGCTTGCGGGCCATGCGGCCGCATCAGCTGTCGGACGAGCTGGAGAATTTCCTGCACGACCAGTCGGTCGTTGGCGCCACCGCTTGGAACCGGCTTTTCGACGAAACTGCGGCGGGGCTGAGTTTCGAGGTCGAGGGCGAGGACGGGCCCATGGGCCTGGAGGCGACCCTGAACTTGCTGTCGGACCCGGATCGGGCGCGGCGCCAGGCGGGCGGCACGGCGCTGGCTGGCGTGCTGCAGAAGAACCTGCAGCTGTTTACCCGGATCACCAATACCCTGATCAAGGAGAAGGAAGTCGAGGACAACTGGCGCAAGATGCCGAGCCCGGAACACGGGCGCCATTTGGCCAACGATGTGGAGGCGGAGGTGGTCGATGCGTTGCGCGAGGCGGTGCAGGCGGCCGGGCCGCGCCTGTCGCACCGCTATTATGCGATGAAAGCCAGATGGCTGGGGCTGGAGCAGCTGGAATACTGGGACCGCAACGCGCCGCTGCCCGAGACCGACAACCGGGTGGTGCCTTGGGCCGCGGCGAAGGCGACGGTGCTGGATGCCTATGCCGGGTTCTCGCCCCGGATGGCGGAACTGGCCGAACCGTTTTTCGACAACGGCTGGATCGACGCCGGGGTCAAGCCCGGCAAGGCGCCCGGGGCTTTCGCGCATCCCACCGTGACCGATGTCCACCCCTATGTGATGCTGAACTACCTGGGCAAGACCCGGGATGTAATGACCCTGGCGCACGAGTTGGGCCACGGGGTGCATCAGCGTCTTGCGGCGGGGCAGGGCGAGTTACTCAGCCGCACACCGCTGACCCTGGCCGAGACCGCCAGCGTGTTCGGCGAGATGCTGACCTTCCGCAGCCTGCTGGCCGACGAGACCGATCCGGTCCGCCGCAAATCGCTGCTGGCGGGCAAGGTCGAGGACATGATCAACACCGTGGTGCGCCAGATTGCCTTCTATGAATTCGAGCGCCGGATCCATGCCGAGCGGCGCGAGGGCGAATTGACCGCCGAGCGGCTGGGCGAGATCTGGATGGCGGTGCAGGGCGAAAGCCTGGGCCCGGCTGTCAATCTGGCCGAGGGCTACGAGACCTTCTGGGCCTATATCCCGCATTTCATCCACTCGCCCTTCTACGTCTACGCCTACGCCTTCGGCGACGGGCTGGTGAACGCGCTTTATGCGGTCTACGAGCAGGACGGCGCGGACTTCCAGGGTAAGTATTTCGAGATGCTGTCGGCGGGCGGCGCCAAGCACCACAAGGCCCTGCTGGCCCCCTTCGGCCTCGACGCCTCGGACCCGAAGTTCTGGGCCAAGGGGTTGAACCTGATCGAAGGCTTTATCGATGAGTTGGAGGCGATGGGTTAGCGCGCCCGCGCGCCGCCGAGGTATCGCGCCCACCCACCCGCCCCGCGCCGCCTCGGCGGCGCACGGGCGCTGGCCAGACCTTGGTGCGGCTTGCAATTCGAGCCGTCCGTGAGTACCACCCCGGCGATAGCTGGGCCGAGGAAAGTGACCATGCAGGATCTGGAACCCGTCCGCGCGAAATATCTGACGCAAGTCGCCGCTGCCGGGGATGAACCGGCGATCGAGGCTTTGCGGGTCGGTGCGTTGGGCAAGAAGGGCGAGATCAGCCTGATGATGCGCGAACTGGGGAAGATGACCCCGGAGGAGCGCCGGCAGGCCGGGCCGCGGCTGAATGCGCTGAAGGAAGAGATCAACACCGCCATCATTGCCCGCAAGGCGGCGCTGGGCGACGCGGCGCTGGCCGAGCGCCTGGCGACCGAGTGGCTGGACGTTACCCTGGCCCCGCGTCCGGTCGCTCAGGGCACCATCCACCCGGTCAGCCAGGTGATGGAGGAGGTCATAGCGATCTTCGCCGATCTGGGTTTCGCGGTCGCCGAGGGGCCGCAGATCGAGACCGACTGGTACAATTTCGACACCCTGAACATCCCGCCCGAGCACCCGGCGCGCCAAGAGATGGACACCTTCTACATGGCGCGGCCTGAGGGTGCCGAGCGCCCGCCGCATGTGCTGCGGACCCATACCTCGCCGGTGCAGATCCGCTATATGGAGGAGCACGGCGTCCCCTGCCGGATCATCGCCCCGGGCCGGGTCTATCGCTGCGACTACGACCAGACCCATACGCCGATGTTCCACCAGTACGAGGGGCTGGCGATCGACCGCGACATCTCGATGGCGAACCTGAAATGGGTGCTGGAGGAGTTCTGCCGTGCTTTCTTCGAGGTCGAGGGGGTGGAGTTGCGCTTCCGCGCCTCGCATTTCCCCTTCACCGAGCCCTCGGCCGAGGTCGATATCCGCTGTTCATGGGCCGGTGGCCAGCTCAAGATCGGCGAGGGCGACGACTGGATGGAGATCCTCGGCTCGGGCATGGTGCATCCGAAGGTGCTGGAGGCTGCGGGGGTGGACCCGAAGGTCTATCAGGGCTTCGCCTTCGGCATGGGAATCGACCGCATCGCGATGCTGAAATACGGCATCCCGGACCTGCGGGCGTTCTTCGACAGCGACCTGCGCTGGCTGCGCCATTACGGCTTCGCCGCGCTGGACATGCCGACGCTGCATGGGGGGTTGTCGGCCTGAGTCGGTAATCTCGCGCGTTGCTTGCCCGACGGTGCCCTTGCAGCAAAACGCACGCCTGCGAGGGCGCGCGGCGCATCGAGGTTTGGCCGTCTCCGTACAGGCTGCCGGTTAATGACCGAAATCGACCTGGTCGCCCGCCTGGTCGCTCAACGAGGTCATATCGACCGCATCTTCGGAATATTGTTCGTTCAGGTCCTCGAACTCGTCCATCAGGTAACCGGCTGAATCGTTCATGATAGTATAGACAACCATAGTCCCGAGAAGAAGGATCCCAGCCGTCAGCGTAACCCAGTCAACCGAGACTGCGCCGCGTTGGTCATTCGCGAAAATCATCATCAGTTTCACTGAAGGTCCCTGCTATCTTTATTATGTTTTGCTCGATAATCCTCACTCGCAGGAGGACTCCGAATTACAAGACCACACGTTTGTGTTTAAAAAAAGATGGGGCTGACCCAGATAACTCATTTTTGGAGGTATCATGGAAGCTATGCGCAGGAGTCGTCTCAGTCCCTATAAACAAGATCGTTTGATCGCGCATTTTGTGTCTGGATCGACGGCGCTTGGAGCTATTGTCAAAAGTTGGTGACTTGTCCTATCAGGCGGCGCGTTCGATCAGCTTTTCTCGGTTCTTGAATTTGACGCCCTCGATGATCTCGACGAGACGGTGAGCGCCGTCGAGGCGGCGCCATTTCCTGGCCGCCGATTGGCAAAGCTTGAAGACCATTGTGAGCGCGGTAGCGCGGCTGAGACAGCCCTTGGTCTTGACGGTCCGCAGCCGCACCGTGGCGAAGGTGCTTTCAATCGGATTGGTGGTGCGCAAGTGCTTCCAATGTTCGGCCGGGAAGTCGTGGAAGGCGCGCAAGGCTTCGCGGTCCTCGGCCAGGCAAGCCGTGGCCTTGTCGCACTTGGCGCCATCGGCCTCCTCGAAAAAGTCGAAGGCCTTCTCGGCCTGGTCTCTGGTCGCGGCGATCCAGATCTGCTGCAGATGGCTCTTGGCCCTGGACTGTAGGGCCTTGGGCAGCTTGTTGAGGACATTGCCGGTCTTGTGCATCCGGCAGCGCTGCTCGCGGGTCGTGCCATAGACTTCTCGCAAGGCCTTCCAGAAGCCCAGCGCGCCGTCGCCGGCGGCCAGCTCCGGTGCCAGCGTAAACCGCGGCGCTTGAGGTCGAGCAGGACCTCGCGCCAGGACTAGGCGCTCTCGCGGTCGCCGTCGGCGATCGCCAGCAGTTCCTTGCGGCCCCACTGGTCGGCGCCGACGATGACCAGGATGCATTGCCTGGCGTGGTCCATGCGCGGCTGGAAGTAGACCCCATCGGCCCAGAAGTAGAGGTAACGCCGGGCCGAGAGGTCGCGCTTTTCCCAGCGCGCCAGTTCGCCTTGCCAGATCTCCTTCAGCCGGGCGATGGTCGAGGCCGACAGGCCCGGTGCCTGCGGACCCAGGAGCGCGGCCAGGGCCTCCGGGAAAGCGCCTGTCGAGATGCCTTTCAGATAAAGCCGGGGCAGCAGTTCCTCCAGCTACTTGCGGCGCCGAAGACAGGGCGGCAGGATCGACGAGGTAAAACGGATCTTGCCGCCATCGCCAGCCGCACCCCGGTCGCGCACCCGGGGCTGGCGAACCGCGACCGGCCCGATCCCGGTCTGGATCTCGCGTTCCGGAAGATAGCCGTGACGCACCACGCGGCGCCGGTCATCCTCACCGCGCAGGGCGGCGTGCCCCGCGATGAAAGCCGAGACTTCAGCCTCAATGGCCTGGGCCAGCAGCTTGCGCGCACCATGGCGCAATATCGCCGTCAGGGGATCCCCCGAAATTGATCCCGGCTGACCCAGATCAACAACTCTATCCTCTTTCATGGCCCTCTTTCATGGCGGATCCTTTCCTTCGTGGATACTGGCGATTTGGCATCGCCAGGATACGCCGCCTTCAATTCAATGCGTCACCAACTTTCGGGTATGGCTCTCTGGAAGGGCGACAACGTCCTGGAGGTATCCGCCTTCAAGCACTTTCGGATCAACCACTCAAAGCTGTTCGCCGACGATGAAAATCACATCAACGGCATCGAGTATTTCTGGCGCCAGGCAAAACGTCATATGGGCAAATTCAACGGTGTCCCGAAGGCCCACTTCGGCCTGTATTTGAAGGAATGTGAGTGGCGTTTTAACAACAGTGACCCATCAATCCAATTATACCAAATAAGACATTGGGTTAAGCGGCATCTAAGGTAGTTATCCGGGTCAGCCCCAAAAAGATATGAAAGTCACCCTTAACAGCCCGTTGACGAAGTCGGCCCTGGACACGAGCGGCCTGGTCTGATTCTATGATATTCTGATTTGACCGGGAGGTTCGCCGATGTCGATGGGACTGCAGAAGGATCGTCAGGGTGATTTGATGGTGGGCTGGGCGGAGATGCCGCGCTCGCCGGGTCATGTGTTTTACGACCGTCTTCAGTCGGTCCTGATTGAGGGCGGCTTCGACGACTTCGTCGAGGCGACCTGCCGGTGCTATTACGCGGCCAGGACGGGAGCGCCTTCGGTGCCGCCGGGGCGCTATTTCCGCATGCATCTGGTGGGCTACTTCGAGGGCATCGACTCTGGGCGCGGGCTGGAATGGCGCGGCTCGGATTCGCTGTCGCTGCGGGAGTTTCTGCGGCTGGAGAGCCGGGATCGTGTGCCGGACCATTCCTGGCTGTCGAAGACCCGCACGCGCCTGCCCCACGAGGTGCACGCGATGGTCTTCGACCGGGTTCTGGCGCGGGTCGCCGAGGCGGGTCTGGTGAAGGGCGACCGCATCAGGGTGGATGCCTCGACCATGGAGGCCAACGCGGCGCTGCGCAACATCGTGCGGCGCGACACGGGTGAGGGCTACCGGGAGATGCTGGAGCATCTGGCCCGGGAGAGCGGCATCGAGACGCCCACGGCCGAGGACCTGGCGCGTCTGGACCGCAAGCGCAAGGGCAAGAAGCTCTCGAACCAGGATCGGGTTTGCAGGAGCGACCCCGAGGCCAGGATCGCCAGGATGAAGGACGCCGCGACCCATCTGGCCGACAAGCCCGGGCACGCGGTGGATCCGGACACCGGCGCGGTGGTGGCGGCCGAGTTGCACCCAGCCGATGAGGGCGACACCACGACGCTTTCCAGGACCCTGGCGGCGGCCGAGGCAAACCTCGATGCGGTGGCTGCGGCGCTGACGCCAGAGAGCCCGGCCGAATGCGTCACCGACAAGGGCTATTTCTCACGGGCGGTCTTGAAGGCCCTGGACGACAGTCCCTGCAAGACCCGGCCCTGGAAGACCCGGATCGCCGAGCCCAGGCAGAAGGGCTTTTCGCGCTGGCGCGGTGACCAGGCGGCGCGCCGGGCGGTCACCAACAACCGCGTGCGGCTCAAGTCCGGGGTCGCCCGCGATGCCTTCAAGCTGCGCGCCGAGATCGTCGAGCGCTCCTTTGCCCACACCCTCGATCGCGGCGGCATGCGCCGAACCTGGCTGCGCGGGCGCGAGAACGTGCACAAGCGATACCTGCTTCACGTCGCCGGCCACAACCTCTCGTTGCTGATGCGCCAACTCATCGGCGCCGGCACCCCGCGCCAGGCTGTGGCGGGCGGATATGGCGGTGTTTTCGTGCTTGTTGCGCCCTCTGGAGCCGTTTTGGTCGCTCGGATCGTCCTCATCGTCTCGGAGGATGGCGAAACCGCCGACGCCGCGTTATGTTTCGTCGTGGGGTGAAACCCGGTCAATGGCGACTTTTTCAACGGGCTGTTAAGTAGAGGGGATAATTTTTGGGCAGGCCCTTCCGGGTCGGAAAGAATTCCGATATGCAACGCGCGAACAGTCGCGTGTAAACCCGGCAGCAACGGGGCCGAAATATGAAATTCACCTTTTCCTGGCTGAAGGACCACCTGGAAACCCGGGCGCCGCTTGATGAGATCCTGTCCGCTCTGACCGATCTCGGGCTGGAGGTCGAAGGGATCGAGGATCCGGCTAAGTCACTGGGTGCCTTCACTATCTGCCGTGTGATCGAGGCGGCGAAGCACCTGAATGCGGACAAGCTGCGGCTGTGCCGGGTCGAGACCTGGCCGAACGGACCGGACCGGCCCTCGGAGGAGGTTCAGGTGGTTTGCGGGGCGCCGAACGCACGCACCGGGCTGGTCGGTGTCTTTGCCGCGCCGGGAGTACATATCCCCGGGACCGGGGTCGATCTGAAGCCGGGTGTGATTCGCGGTGTGGAATCCAACGGGATGCTGTGCTCGGAACGCGAGTTGATGATCTCGGATGACCACGAGGGCATCATCGATCTGGCCGGGGACGCGCCGATGGGAGTGCGTTATATCGATTACGCGGGTCTGAACGACCCGGTGATCGAGATCGCCGTCACCCCGAACCGGCCTGATGCGCTGGGTATCGCCGGGATCGCCCGCGACCTGGCGGCGCGGGGGCTGGGCGAGTTGATCACGCCTGCGACCGACGCTGTGCCGGGGGTCTTTGAAAGCCCGATCAACGTTACGCTCAAGGACGATGTCGCCGGCAAGGCCTGCCCGCTGTTTGTCGGGCGCTATATCCGGGGGGTGAAGAACGGCCCATCGCCGAAATGGCTGCAGAAGCGTTTGCGCGCCATCGGGCTGCGGCCGATCTCGGCGTTGGTCGATATCACAAACTACCTCACCATCGATCGCGGGCGCCCGCTGCATGTGTTCGACGCCGACAAGGTGACCGGCGATATCCATGTCCGCCTGAGCCGCCCGGGCGAGACGCTCGATGCGCTCGACGACAAGAGCTACGAATTTGACGATGCGATGACCCTGATCTGCGACGATGCCGGGCCCGAGGGTATTGGCGGCGTCATGGGCGGCCTGCATTCCGGCTGTACGTCGGAGACCGTGAACGTGTTCGTGGAAGCGGCCTGTTTCGACCCGGTTCGCACTGCCGCTACCGGGCGCAAGCTGCGCATCAACTCGGACGCGCGCTACCGGTTCGAGCGCGGCGTCGATCCGGAATTCACACCGGTGGGAATGGAGCGTGGCACGGCGATGATCCTGGAGTTCTGCGGTGGCGAAGCCTCGGAGGTGGTCATTGCGGGTGCGGTTCCCGACACCACGCGCAGCTATGCGCTGGATCCGGGGCGGGTGGTCAGCCTGGTCGGCATGGAGATTGGCCGCGACGAGCAGATCCGCATCCTGACTGCGCTGGGCTTCAAGATTACCGACCCGATCGAGGCGCTGGCCGCCGCTGCCGCGCTGGCGATGGGGGCGGTGCCGACAACGACCGGGGGCGCTCTGTCGGTCACGCCGCCGCCGTGGCGGCCGGATGTGCAGGGCGAGGCCGATCTGGTCGAGGAGATCGCCCGTGTCGCCTCGTTGAGCAAGCTGGAGGCCCGGCCCCTGCGGCGCAGCGATAATACCGGCGTCAGCGCCCGGACCCTCACGCCGATGCAAACCCGTGAGAGCATGGTGCGGCGGCAACTGGCCGGGCTGGGGTTGAACGAGATCGTCAGCTACTCCTTCGTCTCCGAGACCGAGGCCGGGCTGTTCGGCGGTGGCCAGGCGGGGCTGAAGCTGCAAAACCCGATCTCGTCGGAGATGTCGGACATGCGGCCGAGCCTGTTGCCGGGCCTGCTGGCGGCGGCGGCGCGCAACCAGGCGCGCGGGTTTGCCGATCTGGGTCTGTTCGAGGTTGGCCCGGCCTTTCATGGCGGCGAGCCGGGCGAGCAGAGCCTGCACGCCAGCGCCATCCGCATTGGCGCCACCGCGCCGCGTGACTGGGCGGGAGCACGGCGGCCCGTCGATCTCTACGACGCCAAGGCGGATGCCGAGGCGGTGCTGGCGGCAATCGGCGCGCCGGTCGGCAAACTGATGATCGCGCACGAGGCGCCGGAGTGGTTCCACCCGGGCCGCTCGGCGGCGCTGAAGCTGGGGCCGAAGAACACCCTTGCGGTGTTCGGCGAGCTGCATCCCAAAGTGTTGCAGGCGATGGATATTAAAGGACCGGCGGTGGTGGTTACGCTGTTCCCGGAGAACCTGCCCCTGCGCAAGGCGAAATCGTCGGCGCGCCCGGCGTTGGTGGTCTCGGACTTCCAGGCGGTCGAGCGCGACTTTGCTTTCGTCGTCGATGAGCGGGTCGAGGCCGAGGCGGTGCTGCGCGCCGCGCGCGGGGCCGAGAAGAAACTGATCGCGCGCGCGGCTGTGTTCGACGTGTTCCAGGGCGCCCGGGCGGCGGAGCAGCTCGGCGACGGCAAGAAGTCGGTGGCAATCTCGATCCGGTTGCAACCGGTCGACGGAACCCTGACCGAGGCCGAAATCGAGGCGGTTGCCGGGCGTGTGGTCGCCGCCGTTGCAAAGGCCACCGGCGGCAGCCTGCGGACCTGATCTCCGGGTGCACCGATTTGAACCCGCCCGGCCATCCAGCCGCCTACCGCGCCGCCCTCGATTGCGCAGGGTTGACCTGGGGCGCCAGTCGGGTTTTGTGACGCCCCATGACAGAGACATTGATCGCCGCCGGTTTACCCGGCGCCCCGGCGGGTGGCGAGAAAGCAGGCGGGGTGGTGCTGATCCACGCGCTGGGGCGCTCGCGCTGGTCGATGTGGCTGCTGGCGCGGCGGTTGCGGGCGGCGGGTTGGCCGGTTGCCACCGTTGCCTACCCGTCGCTGCGGCTGCCGATCGAGGCGGCGGCGGAACGGGTGGCGCGCGAGGTCGCCGATGCTTCGCGCGGCTGGAGTGCCGTGCATTTGGTAGGCCACTCGCTGGGCGGCATCATCGCCCGCAGGCTGGCGCTGACCCGGCCTGATCTGCGGATCGCGCGGGTGGTGCAGATCGGCTCGCCGAACCTCGGTACAGCCGTGGGCAAATGGCTGGCGCGTGCGGCGCCGGCGCGGTGGCTGCTGGGGCCGGTGCTGGCCCAGGTAGCGGCATTTCCGGCACGGGCGGAGCGCCACGCGACCGTTGGTTCCATCGCTGGAACGCTGCATTGCGGTTGGCTGAACGCGCCGCTCGGGCTAGATGGTCCGAACGACGGGCTGGTGACGGTGCGTTCGGCCTGGGCCGGGGCAGGGGCGCGGGCGGCGGTGCCGGTCAGCCACACCTTCCTGCCGTTGAGCGCGCGCACCGCCCGGCTGGTGGCCGGTTTCCTGCGCGCCGGCAGCTTCGACATTGAAGGGGTCAAACGATGACTGAATTCCTGATCTCGCCCGACCCGGCCGATCCCAGGCTGACCCGCCCGGTGACCGGAATCGACCAGACCGGGGCTGTGGCGGAAATCCGGGTGGTCGAGGAGCGAGCGCTGACGATCTTCCTGAACAGCCAGGAGATCGTCACCGCGATGACCATCGGCGACTATCCGGATTATCTGGCGGTGGGCTATCTGCTGAACCAGGGGATGTTGCAGCCCGACGACGAGATTACGGCCATTGATTACGACGACGATCTGGAGATCGTGGTGGTGCGTACAGAACGCCAGACCGACTACGAGGAGAAGCTGAAGAAGAAGACCCGAACCTCGGGCTGCGCCGTCGGCACCGTCTTTGGCGACGTGATGGAGCAGTTGGAGGGGGTGCGGCTGCCCCAGGCGGAACTGCGGACCTCGTGGCTCTACGCCCTGGCGCGCAAGATCAACACCCGGCCCAGCCTCTATCTGGAGGCCGGCGCGATCCACGGCACGGTGCTCTGCCACCGCGATACGCCGGTGATCTTCATGGAGGATGTCGGGCGCCACAACGCGGTCGACAAGATCGCCGGCTGGATGTTCCGCGAGGGGGTGGAGGGGGGCGACAAGATCCTCTACACCACCGGACGGCTGACCTCGGAGATGGTGATCAAGACGGCGCTGATGGGGATCCCGGTGCTGGCCTCGCGCTCCGGGTTCACGGCCTGGGGGGTGGAACTGGCCCAGCAGGTCGGGCTGACCCTGATCGGGCGGATGCGCGGCCAGCGGTTCCACTGCCTGAGCGGGGCCGAGCGGATGATCTTCGACGCCGATCCGAAGACGGTTGGGGATGAGGATGGGAAGCACCGGAGGAAGGGGGCGGGGGATGAGTAAGGCGAAAATGGACCGCATTGAGATCCGGCTGAACGAGACCGCGATGAAATGAACCGGGTGCTCCACGAGATCGTCGACTCACGCTACCGCTGGCGGCACGAAAATCTGGCCGAGGAAGCGGCGAAGGGCTTGATGTATGCAGTACCGCTGGTCCTGTTTCTCGGCGGGATCATCGATAACGTTGCGCTCGCTGCGTTTATCGCCGGGGTATTCTCTTGGCGCGGTTACGGGAAATTCATTATACCCGAGATTGGCCGAATATTAAGCCCGCCCGATCCGCCGAGTCTGAACGATCCGTGGGATGGAAGAGTTCTCTTTGATGAGGCTGGCATCACTGTGACAAATTCGGCTATGCAGACTATGCTCCCCTGGCGCTCAGTCACGGAGACTCGGCACTTTGAGCGGGGTTTGCTGATTCGCATCGTCTACGACCACGCCTTCGCGGCTCCATATGAACGGTTGCCGGAGGGCGTGACGGGCCAAAACTTTGCAGCAAGCGTTGAACGCTGGCGGAGTGCCACCGAATGAAAATCGCAGGCGTAATCCTCGCCGGCGGCCTTGCCCGGCGTATGGGCGGCGGCGACAAGGCGCTTCTGCAACTCGGTGGTGAGACCCTGCTGGCCCGCGTCATCGCCCGGCTACAGCCGCAGGTCGACGAGATCGTGCTCAACGCCAATGGCGACCCGGCGCGGTTCGCGGAATTCGGGCTGCCGGTGGCGGCGGATACCGTGGCGGGCTTCGCGGGGCCGCTGGCGGGGGTTCTGGCGGGGATGCGCTGGGCTGCGGCCATGGGCTATACCCATGTGGCGAGTGCGGCAGGCGACACGCCGTTCTTCCCCGCCGATCTGGTGGTGCAACTGGCGCAAGCCGTGCAGTCCGGCGGCCAGCCGATCGCGCTGGCCGCCACCAACGACCCGAAGCGGGGGCTGTCCGAGCATCCCACCTTTGGGCTGTGGCCGGTCGATCTGGCGGACAACCTTGAGGAATCACTGACCGTGGGCAACATGCGCAAGGTGATCGTCTGGACCTCGTGCCACGGCTGCGCCCGGGCGGTGTTCGACGAGGCGGGGGAATATCCCTTCTTCAACGTCAACACGCCCGAGGATATTGTCGAGGCGGAACGTATCCTCAAGGAGCAGGCATGAAGGTTTATGGTGCCAAGGTCTACGGGGTGGTCGGCTGGAAGAACGCAGGCAAGACCACCCTGGTCGAGCGGTTGGTGGGCGAGATCGCCGCGCGCGGCTTCTCGGTCTCGACCATCAAGCACACTCACCACAACGTCGATGTCGATCAGAAGGGCAAGGACAGTTGGCGTCACCGGCGGGCGGGGGCGCGGCAGGTGATCCTGTCCTCGTCGGCGCGCTGGGCGATGATGACCGAATTGAAGGGGGTGCCCGAGGCGCCGTTGGGCGAGCTGTTGGGCCATCTCGCGTCGGTCGATCTGGTCATCGTCGAGGGCTACAAGCGCGACGACCATCCCAAGGTCGAGACCTGGCGCGCCGCGACCGGCCAGCCGCTGATCGCGAAGGATGACCCGACGATCAGGGTGATTGCCTCGAATGACGTGCCCGAGGGGGCTGGTCAGCCGGTGATCGGGTTGGACGATATCACGGCAATCGCCGATTTCATCTTGTCCGATCTTGGGTTGGAATTGAGGAAGAGCGCGTGAGGGGTAATGACTGAACGCCTCCGCGATGACTGTTTCGCTCTGCCGCCTGGGGTCGACTGGACCCCGGTGGACGAGGCGCTGGGACTGTTGCGCGCGGGAATGCGCTGCGTCACCGGGGTCGAGCAGGTGGCGCTGGCCGAGGCGGCCGGGCGCATCCTGGCCGAGCCGGTTATCGCACGGCGCTCGAATCCGCACGCGGCGAACTCCGCTATCGACGGTTTTGGCTTCGCCTGGGCGTCGCTGAAGGGCGCCGCCGAGGGTGACCTGGCGCTGGTCGAGGGCCGGTCGGCGGCGGGGCATCCCTTTGCCGGAACCGTTGCCCCAGGGGCGGCGGTGCGCATCCTGACCGGGGCGGAACTGCCCGCGGGCGTGGACACGGTGGTGTTGCAGGAGGATTCGGAGGTGGCGGATGGCCGGGTCCGCTTCCACGCCCCGCGCAAGCCGGGTGCCAATACCCGCGAGGCGGGCGAGGACGCAGAGGCGGGCGGCGAGGTGCTGCCCGCCGGGCGGCGCTTGCTGCCGGGCGATCTGGCGCGGGCGGCGGCAGTGGGCGTGGACCGGCTGACGGTTCGGCGGCGGCTGCGTCTGGGGGTGCTATCGACCGGGGATGAATTGATGCAGCCCGGGGCCGATCCGGCGGCACAAGGGGTGTTCGACGCCAACCGCCCGATGCTGGCGGCGCTGGGGGCTTCGCAGGGGCTCGAAGTGGTGGACCTCGGCGCGGTGGCGGACGAGCCGGATCTGGTGCGCGCGGCGCTGGATCGGGGGTCGGCCCAGGCCGATGCCATCGTCACCACCGGCGGCGCTTCGGCGGGGGACGAGGACCATGTCTCGCGCATCCTGAGCGAAGAGGGGCGGATCAGCACCTGGCGGATCGCGGTCAAGCCGGGGCGCCCGTTGGCGCTGGGGTTCTGGCAGGGCGTGCCGGTCTTCGGCCTGCCGGGGAACCCGGTGGCGGCCTTTGTCTGCTTCCTGATCTTCGCCCGGCCTGCGTTGTCGGCGATGGCCGGGTCCGGCTGGCGTGAGGCGCAGGGCTTCATGGTGCCTGCCGGGTTCGAGAAGGCGAAGAAACCCGGACGGCGGGAGTATCTGCGCGCCCGGATGCGCGACGACGGCCATGTGGAGGTGTTCCACTCCGAGGGTTCCGGCCTGATCGGCGGGCTGTCCTGGGCCGATGGTTTGGTCGAGTTGCCGGACGAGGCGGTCACGGTCCGCCTCGGTGATCCGGTGCGCTATCTACCCTATTCCAGTTTCGACCTCAGCCCGTGAGGTCAGCGATCGCCAGGCGCGAGGGGCTGCTGACCTCGGCCTGGTATGGGGCGCTGTTCTTCGCCTTCGGGGCGCATCTGCCCTATTGGCCGGTCTGGCTGGCTGACTGGGGGCTGAGCCAAGCGGAGATCGGTAGTTATCTGGGCCTGGCGCTGGTGCTGCGTGTTGTCGGCGCGACGGTGCTGCCCGCACTGGCCGACCGGTTTGCCGCAAGGCGGCTGGTGATTTCGGTTGCGGGTCTGGCGGCGGCGGCGGTGTTTTTCCTGCACCTCTTCATAGATGCCCGTCCGGCGCTGCTGGCGGCTACCCTGGCGGCGGCCTTCGTCACCGCGCCGCTGATCCCACTGGGCGAGGCGCTGGGCGTGCGGGCCGCCGGGATGCACGGCTTTGCTTATGCCCATGCCCGGGCGGCAGGCTCGCTGGCCTTCCTGGCGATGAATGTGGCGCTGGGGGCGCTGATCGCGCGGCTGGGTCCGGGGGTGGTGCTGTGGGCGGTGGCGCTGAACTTCCTCGCCGTGGCGGCGCTGGGAGCGGTGCATCCGGGCGGCGGTGCGCCGCCGGGTGCCGGGCTCGATCGATCGAAGCTGCGCGAGGCAGGGGCGCTGCTCAGGCATCCGGTGTTTCTGACCTTCGCCGCGGCGGCCAGCATCGGCCAGGCGAGCCACGCGGTCTATTACGTCTACGGCACGCTGGGATGGGTCGGGCAAGGCATTGGCGCCGGGGTAATCGGATTGCTCTGGGCCATCGGAGTGGTTGCCGAGATCCTGTTGATGGTGGGGCCGGGGCGGCGGCTGGTCGAGCGCATCGGTCCGGCCCGGGCCGTAATGCTCGCGGGGTTGGCAGGGGTGCTGCGCTGGGGGCTGATGAGCCAGACGCCGGAGCTGGCATTGCTTTGGCCGGTGCAGTGTCTGCATGCCCTGACTTTCGGGCTAGGCCATCTGGGTGCGATGGCCTTCGTCGCGGCGGCGATCCCGCCCAGACTGCAAGCCAGTGCCCAAGGGCTCTACGCGGGCGGCATGGGCGGGCTGGCGATTGCGTTGGCGACCCTGGCGGCGGGCGGTATCAGTGCTGCCTTCGGCGCCGCCAGCGCCTATTGGCTGGCGGCGGCGATGTCCGGTTTCGCGCTGATCGCGGCATTGCGGCTGGGGCGGATCTGGGATGGGCAGTTGATCGTGAGGGATCAGGCGTAGCGGACGCTGAGCACCTCGTAGGAGCGCTTGCCGCCGGGGGTGGTAACGTCGACGCTGTCGCCCTCCTCCTTGCCGATCAGGGCCCGGGCCAGGGGCGAGCGCATGTTGAGGCGCCCGGCGCTGATGTCGGCTTCGGGCTCGCCGACGATCTGGAAGGTGCGTTCCTCGTCGGTATCCTCATCGACCAGATTGACGGTGGCGCCGAAACGGATGGTGGTGCCGGACATCTTGGAAGGTTCGATCACGTCAGCGCGGCTGATCAGGGATTCGAGCTCCTTGATCCGGCCCTCGATGAATCCCTGCTTCTCCTTTGCCGCATGGTATTCGGCGTTCTCCGACAGATCGCCATGCTCGCGCGCCTCCGCGATCGCCTTGATGATCGCCGGGCGTTCGACCCCCTTCTTGGTCTTGAATTCGGCATTGAGGGCGTCGTAGCCGGTCTTGGTGATCGGAACTTTTTCCATTGGTCAACCCTGTTGAACGCTGTTGTGACAAAGGTCAGACCGCGCCTTTTCAAGCGCGGCCCTGGCATCGTCTGAATCGAACATAGAACCGCATTCTCCGCTCTGCAAGACCATCGGCGATTTGTGATAGTAACATCCGCCGGGTTCAAACCTCGTCCGGAAAATGCTTCATGGTCAGCAGAATCGGGCTCGGCGCCGCCTGGCCGAGGCCGCAGATCGAGGCGTCCATCATGGCCTCGCACAGCTCGGTCAGCAGCCCTTCGTCCCACTTGTCCGCCTGCATCAGCTTGACCGCCTTTTCGCAGCCAACCCGGCAGGGGGTGCATTGCCCGCAACTCTCGTCCTCGAAGAAGCGCAGCATGTTCAGCGCCGCATCGCGGGCCCGGTCCTGGTCCGACAGCACCACCACCGCCGCCGAGCCGATGAAGGTCCCGTGCGGCTGCAAGGTGTCGAAATCCAGCGGGACATCGTTGATCGAGGCAGGCAAAAGCCCGGCCGACGGGCCGCCTGGCTGGTAGGCCTTGAACGCGTGCCCGTCCAGCATCCCGCCGCAGGCCTCGATCAGGTCGATGATGGTCGAGCCCGCGGGCAGCAGCTTCACGCCGGGATTTCTGACCCGCCCCGAAACCGAATACGACCGCAGCCCCTTGCGCCCGTTCTTCTCATGCCCCGACAGCACCTCCGGCCCGTGCCGCGCCACCTTGGTGACCCAGTGCAGGGTCTCGACATTATGCACCAGCGTCGGGCAGCCGAAGACGCCGACCTGGGCGACATAGGGCGGCCGGTGCCGGGGCATCCCGCGCTTGCCCTCGATCGACTCGATCATCGCGCTCTCTTCGCCGCAGATATAGGCGCCCGCGCCCCGGCGCAGATCGATATGGCCCTCGGCGACAATCCCGGCCTTCTCCAACTCCGCGATCTCGGTCGCCAGGATCTCCAGCACCGCCGGGTATTCGTCGCGCATGTAGATGAAGCAGGTCTCCGCCTCGACCGCCCAGGCGGCGATCAGCATGCCCTCGAGGAACACATGCGGCTCGCGCTCCAGGTAGTAGCGGTCCTTGAAAGTGCCCGGCTCGCCCTCGTCGCCATTGACGGCGAGGTATTTGGTGCCCCCGTGTTCCGTGGCGGCCGCCCGCACGAACGACCATTTCCGGCCCGCCGGGAAGCCCGCCCCGCCCAGCCCCCGCAGCCCGGAGTCCAGCATCGCCTGCTGTACCTCGTCGGGCGTGCGCGCACCGTCGCGCAATCCCTTCAGGGTCTGGTAGCCGCCGTCGTCACTGTATTCCTGATAGGTCTCGTAGACCGGCAGATGGGCGTGTAAATCCTCCGCCCTAATCGCCTCGGCCACCTTATCCGGCGTCGCAAGGTCGATATGGTTGTGGCCGATCTCCAGCACCGGGGCGGTGTCGCAGCGCCCCATGCAGGGCGCGCGCAGAACCCTCACCTCGCGCCCGCCATTATACTTCGCGGCCAGTTTGGCCATCAGCTCCTGCGCCCCTGCAAGTTCACACGAAAGCGAATCGCAGACCCGGATGGTGATGTCCGGCGGCGTCTCCTCACCCTCCTTCACCACATCAAAATGGGCGTAGAAGGTGGCGACCTCGTAGATCTCGGCCTGGGCCATCTTCATCTCCTCGGACAGGGCGCGCAGATGCGCCGCCGAGAGGTGGCCGTACTTGTCCTGGATCAGATGCAGATGCTCGATCAGCAGGTCGCGGCGCAACGGCCGGTCGCCCAGCAGCGCCTGCACCTCGGCCAGCGCCTGATCGTCGAGCTGGCGGCCCTTCGGGGTCTTGCGGCCCTTGCCCCTGCCCGATTTCCAGACCCCCGGTTTGTTATCGGTTTTTTCGTCGAGCGGGCTCATGCGTTCCTCCTGGTCGGCCCCGTGTGAGGTCGAGTGTATCTGGTATACCAGACCAGTTTATAGTATAGCGCACAGCACAGGCCAGAGGGTATTACACTTGCGACAATCACGGCGGATTTGCGACATGCCGGGGAGAGGTCACCCCGGTGCGCTAACCGGGCGGCAGCACGCGCTCGACGATGCGCCCGACCGCAGTTGATCAGCAGCACATCGCTCCGGACCCAGGCATAGAGCGGGCCGGGCGGCGGCTCCGGCAGGTCGAAATGCCGCCAGTCTAGGGTGACATGAGGCAGGCCCGGCGGCAGGGTCGCGCCAAGGTTACAAGGTGCCGCACCAGGCGCCACGCCGCGGGCAGGTAACAGCCGCAGCGGACCATGCGGATCAGGCGGCGGTGGCGGTTCGGCAGGCGCGGCCACCACCGGCGGCAGCGGCGCCGGGACCGGGTTCACCGGCGCTGCTCTCCGCGACGAGTAACGATCGCAATCACGTAGATAGAAGGGGAGCAGAAACCGGCCATGACGCCGCTGCCGTTCATGCCGCCGCTCAAACTGCCGCTCGTGCCGCCGTACAGATCGCCGCTCGGGGCGGTGTTTCACCCAGGCTGCGCCGACGCCGCGCGGCTGCGCCGCTCCACGAGCCGATTTGTATCGAAAGGCGAAGCTCCGCCCCGGCTGGCATGGCAAGAAAGGCACCCAGCCCCAAGGCCACGATCATCGGAAGCATCCGCTTCGGCCCCTCCGGATTCGGTCCGCTTGCCATAGGATATGGTATATCCTGCCGCGAATACCAGAGCGCGGATGCTTGGGGGCAGGGTTTGCGCGCCGGACCTGGCCGCGGGAGGGCACCCTCCGGTGGCTTGGAATCGGCAGCTTCTCGTGCGATGTCTGGTGGCGGCGCTTGCCGCGACAGGGAGGATCCGCCATGGCTAACGACCCGTCGGCAGTGACCCGCGACCCGGCGCTTGCCGAACGTCTGGAGCAAGCCTATGTGGCCAAGGGCGCCGGCTACGCTCCCCGCACCCACCTGCTCGACGCAAACGGGCGGGCGAAATACGTTAACCGCCTGATCCTGGAAGCTTCACCCTACCTGATCCAGCACGCCCACAACCCGGTCGATTGGCGCCCCTTCGGCCCGGAGGCGCTGGCCGAGGCGGCGGCGCTGGATCGCCCCGTCTTCCTCTCGGTCGGCTACGCCACCTGCCATTGGTGCCACGTCATGGAGGAGGAAAGCTTCGACAATGAAGCGGTGGCGCAGATCCTCAATGCCCATTTCATCCCGATCAAGGTCGACCGCGAGCAGCGCCCCGACCTGGACCAGATCTACATCACCGCGACCCAGCTGCAGCAGGGCCATGCGGGTTGGCCCAACTCGCTGTTCCTGATGCCCGATGGGCGGCCCTTCCACACCGGCACCTATTTCCCGCGTCCCCAGTTCTTGCAGATCTTGCAATCGGTCGCCCAGACCTGGCGCGGCGGCAGGCGGGCCGAGATTGAGCGGGTCGTTACCCAGCTTTCCGATGCCATCCGCCGCTTGGCGCCCTCCGAAATTACCCCCGGGATTTCCGGCGCACCGCCGCCGGGCGTGGCGCAGTTTACCGCCGCCGTCAGCCAGCTTTCCGGCATGCACAACGATCTGGAGGGCGGGTTCTCCAACTCGCAGCAGTTCCCGCAGGAAGGATTTCTGCTGTTCCTGCTCGACCATTGGCGACGCTCGGGCGAGCCCCAGGCGCTGGAAATGGCGACGCGCAGCCTCGACGCCATCGCCGCGGGCGGCATTCATGACCATGCAGGCGGCGGCTTCCATCGCTACACCGTCGATCCGAACTGGCGCACGCCGCATTTCGAGAAGATGCTCTATAATCAGGGCCAGCTTGCCCGCGCCTTCATCGAAGGCGGGGAGGCCACCGGCAACCCGGCTTACCGCCGCGCCGCGTTGCGCGTCTTCGACTATGTGCTGCGCGACATGACCGATGCCGAAGGGGCATTCTACGCCGCCGAGGATGCCGACAGCATCGATGCGGAGGGCGAACTGGAGGAAGGCGCCTTCTATGTCTGGCCCCCTGCCGAGGCCACCGCTGTCCTGGGCGACCAGGCGTCCTACGCCATCGAGACCCTCGGCCTGACCCAGGCGCCGACGCTGGAAGCCGGCCCCGTCGCCCATCTCGACCCGGCGAAAACAGCGGATTTCGCCGCTCTCGATCCCTTGCTGGACCGGTTGCGCATTGCCCGCGACGCCCGCACCCGGCCGCTCCGCGACGAGAAGATTATCGTCGGCTGGAACGGTCTGATGATCCGTGCGCTGGCCGAGGGTTCGGTCGCGTTCGAAGCTCCCGAATACATTCGCGCCGCTGCCCGCGCCGCCGAAACCCTATGGTCGCGGCTGTGGACCGGCCAGCACCTGATGCGCCTCTGGGCCGACGGCAGGCGGTTGGAGGATGGCGTGCTGGAGGATTACGCCTGGTTCGGCCTCGGCCTGCTGGCGCTCCACGACGCGACCGGTGATGAACCATGGCTTGACCGCGCCGCGATCCTGGCCACCACCGCAGCCAAGCTGTTCGACGACGGCAAGGGGCGGCTGAAAATGGCCACCGCCGACGGCCCCATCGGCCCGGTCTACGACAGTGCCGACGGCGCGACCCCGGCAGGCGAAAGCGCGATGCTGGAACTCTTGTCCCGGCTCGCCCGGCGGCTGCCCGACCCGGCCTTCCCAAGCCATGCCGAACGGCTGCGCGGTGCGCTGTCGGGCCAGCTTACCCAGGCGCCGCTGCTGCGCCCCGACGCGTTGGTCGCCAGCCGGATCATCGACGAGGGCGAGAGTGCGCTGCGCCGGTCCTTCGCCAAGGGCACCGTGCGTGTCCATCTTGCGCGTGCCCATCTGCCCGCCCATCAGCCCGCCCATCAGATTGACGGCGGCGCGCGGCTGATCCTCGACATCGCACCCGGCTGGCATCTGAATGCCCACCAGCCCGGCCCGGATTGGCTGATCGGCGCCAGCCTCGACGGTGCGGCGGTCGATTGGCCCGAGGGGCGCGAGATCGCGTTGGGCTTCAGCGATCAGCCGCTGCGGGTCTACCAGGGCCGGCTTGACCTCACCCTCGACCTTGATCCCGCCGCCGATCTGGTGACCCTCAAACTACAAGTCTGCTCCGATTCTCTGTGTCTGGAACCGGAGGAGGCAATATTCCGGTTGCGGTGAAGGGGGCGCAACGGGCATTCTCTTCACCATGAGAACGCTCCTGCTGCTTTGCCTGATGATCTTCGCGGCCCCGGCATTGGCCGAAGAACCGCTCGCTCCGTCGGAGTTCCGGGATTACGCCGAGGGCCACACCCTGTATTTCGACCTCGACGGCGCGCCCTTCGGGTCCGAGGCATTCGAGCCGGGCGGGCAGACCCTTTGGCGCTATATGGACGGCAGTTGCACCGAGGGTGTCTGGCGCCCCCATGGTGGCCAGCTCTGCTTCTATTACGGTGTGGGGACCGACGTACTCTGCTGGCGTCTGATCCGCGACGAGCAGGGGCTGCTGGTGCGTCTCCTCGGCGAAGGCCGCGACGCCGGAATGGAACTTCGCATCACCGCGCGTGACGAACGCCCGCCGATCTGCGGCGCGCTGGCGCGCGGCACCTGACGCCGGCAGGGCTGGCAGACAAGTCCGCCCGCCAAAGTGATTTCCAGCAGAGGGCGTTCATATCGCAACTCGGAAATCGCGCGATTTATCCGGCGTCTCGCAGAACGAGACCCGTCCACCCCCCTCCTCGCCCAGCCACCCAGGCCTACCGGGTGGGATCAAGATTGATGCCTGGGCGGGGAGGATGGGCGGGAGGTGGCGAGCAGGTCACCGATGGTGGCCGGACGGGCGGGCGCATAGATCCCAGCCAGGTTCGGTTGCGCCGTTCAGGCGAAATGCCGCTCGAACACCGCCCGCGCGATATCGGCGCGGCTGAGACCGTCAGCGGTGAGCTGGGCATCGCTCCGGCCACTCAGCCGCTGATAATCATTGGCCGCCAACTGTGCGGTGGTGAAGCCGCGCTAAATTCACAAACCAAGTGCAACACTGGTATGCTCCGGAGTTGCGATGGGCAAGCACTATGACCAGCGCGATTGGCCGCATGATGGGCCGGTCGACACCACCAAATCACTACCAAACCACTCCTAAAACACCACCGTTGGATTCGGGCGGCTTGCGGCCTGGTGCTGCTTGGTTTCAGCCCCGGTTTCCGATTGTCGGGCGCAAAATCGCCAGCCTCACGGCATCGGCACGTCCGTCATGTACTTCGGCACCTGATAGCCGCGCTGAACGGCGGGGCGCTCGGCGACCCGCACATACCAGTCGCGGGCATTGGGGAATTCGTTCAAGTCGATCTGCTGCCATTCAAAGCGGCTGATCCAGGGCCAGATTGCCATGTCGGCGATGGAATACGCGCCCGCCACGAACTCCCGCCCCTCCAGGCGCCGGTCGAGCACGCCATATAACCGTTTGGCTTCCTTGGAGAATCTTTCCTCGGCATAGGGCGCCTTGCCGGGGTTGAATTTGACGAAGTGGTGCACCTGGCCGAGGAAGGGGCCGGCCCCGCCCATCTGCCACATCAACCACTCGATCACCCGCAGCCGCCCCTCGCCAACATCAATGAACTTGCCGTATTTCTCGGCCAGATAGAGCATGATCGCGCCCGATTCCATCAACTCGACCCCGGCCTCGCGGTCGACGATGGCGGGGATCTTGTTGTTCGGCGCGATGGACAGAAATTCCGGGTCGAACTGCTCGTCCTGGCCGATATTGATCCCGTGGGCGGTGTATTCGACCCCCAACTCCTCCAGCAGAATCGAGACCTTGCGTCCGTTCGGCGTGGTCCAGGTATAGAGGTCGATCATCGTTGTATCCTTCGTTAAAACGGTTTCTTTTCAAGCGGTTCAGATGTGCTGCCCGCCATTGATCTCGATCTCGACCCCGGTGACATAGGAGCTCTCCGGCGTGCACAGGTAATAGATCGTCCGCGCCACCTCCTCGGGTGTGCCGAGCCGGCGCAGCGGGAGCTGCTCGACCAGCTTTTTGGTCCCATCCGACAGGATCGCTGTTTCGATCTCGCCCGGCGCGATGGCGTTGACCCGGATGCCGCGCGGCCCCAGGTCGTGCGCCATTTCGCGGGTCAGCGCCGCCAGCGCCGCCTTCGATGTGGCATAGGCCGCACCGGCAAAGGGATGCACCCGCGCCCCGGCAATCGAGGTGACATTGACCACCGCCCCCTGCGCGGTCGTCAGTTCCTCGATCAGCCCGCGCGCCAGCACCACCGGGGCAAAGAAGTTCACATGAAACACATGCCCCCAGGTCTTGAGGTCCGTCGCGATCGTATCCAGCCGCTCTCCCGCCGGACCTTTCGGTGAGATTCCTGCGTTGTTTACAAGCGCTTCCAGCCGCCCATTGGTCAGCCGGTGGCGGATTTCCTCGACCGCCTCGATGGTGTTGTTCGGGTCCGCCAGATCGACCTGAATGTGATCCTCCGGCCCGGCCTCCCAGGGGCAATCCTCCGGGAATGGATGGCGCGAGCAACTGATGATGCGCCAGCCGGCGGAGGAGAAGCGTTTCACCGTGGCGTGGCCGATACCCCGGCTGGCGCCGGTCAGCAGCAGGGTTTTGCGGTCATTCGTGTCCGCCATGGGTTGCCTCCTTCGCTCCCCGCTTGGTTTCGCGGGGTAATCCGGAAATTAATCTAGTCGCGCAGACGCGTGGGCGCCAGCCGCTTCAGGGGCTTAGCCTCTGCACCGTCCAACTCGTGCTGTCGGGTTTCAGCCGGGTCCAGCGGAACCGGTCGTGCAGGCGGAAATCGCCGTTAGACCAGAACTCGATCTCCACCGGCCGGATGCGATAACCGCCCCAGTTCTCCGGCCGGGGCGGGTTGCGCGGGTATCTTGCCGCCAGCTTCGCCACCTCTGCCAGCAGGGTCCGCTTATTGGCCAGCGGGCGCGACTGGCGCGAGGCCCAGGCGCCGATCCGGCTCTGGTACGCCCGGCTGGCGTAATAGGCATCGGCCTGCTTCGCCCCGACCAGCTCGACCGTGCCGCGCAGGCGGACCTGGCGGCGCAGGCTTTTCCAGTGAAACACCATTGCGGCCTTGGCGTTGGCTTTCAGCTCCTGGCCCTTGGCGCTGTCGAAATTTGTGTAGAAGACGAACCCGCCCCGGGTCTGGCTGGCTTCGATCTCCTTCAGCAGCACCATGCGCAGATTGGGCAGGCCCCGGGCATCGACGGTGGCCAGCGCCACCGCGTTGGCGTCCTCGGGCTCGCTTTCCTCGGCCTCGGTCAGCCAGGCGCGGGCCAGGGCGTAAGGGTCGTCGGCGGCGAAGATGCCGCTCAGCCGCCCGCCTGTCGCCAGTTCCACCATGGTGCTCTTCCCCGTATCCATCACGCCTCGACAGTATCCCGTTACCTGACGCCCAGATACCTAGCGCGGCCGGGCAGCGCGAGAAAGCCCCCAAACGTCTTAACCCTGGCATATACCTTGATGCGGGCCGCATTTTCTCCTAACACCCGCGAGAGTGTTGAAGCCTTTGGGGAGAGTTCGCATGTCGGCTGGATTGATGGCAGGAAAGCGCGGCCTGATCATGGGCGTCGCCAATGACAGGTCGATCGCCTGGGGCATCGCGAAGGCCTGTAGTGAACAGGGGGCGGAGCTTGCGTTCACCTATCAGGGCGACGCATTGAAAAAGCGGGTCGAGCCGCTGGCCGCGTCGGTGGGCTCGGATATCGTGTTGCCCTGCGACGTGACCGACAATGACTCGGTCGAGGGTGTGTTCGAAACCCTGACCGTGCGTTGGGGCAAGCTCGACTTCCTGCTCCACGCCATCGCCTATGCCGACAAGGCTGAGCTCAAGGGTCGCTACGTGGACACCAGCGCCGGAAACTTCGCGCGCTCGATGGACATCTCCTGCTATTCCTTCACCGCGTTGGCCCAGCGCGCCGAGCCGCTGATGACCGATGGCGGATCGCTGCTGACGCTGACCTATTACGGTGCCGAGAAGGTGATGCCGCACTACAATGTGATGGGGGTCGCCAAGGCGGCGCTGGAAACCTCGGTGCGCTACATGGCGATGGATCTGGGCCCCAAGAACATCCGGGTCAACTGCCTGTCGGCCGGGCCGATCAAGACCCTGGCGGCTTCGGGCATCGGCGATTTCCGCTATATCCTGAAGTGGAACGAGTTGAACTCTCCCTTGCGTCGCAACGTGACCCAGACGGATGTCGGCAAAGCCGGCTTCTACCTGCTGTCCGACCTTTCCTCGGGCGTCACTGGCGAGTGCCACCACGTCGATTGCGGCTACCACGTCGTCGGCATGAAGGCCGAGGATGCGCCGGATATCGATGTGACGAGGGGCTGAGCCGGTATCCAGGCCCCGCCGGGCCATCTCACGGCATTGTTGCTTTCTCGCGCCGGTATCGTGCTAGTTTGCCCGCGATTGAATCGGAACCCGGGGATGGCCATACGGCAGAATACCATTTCAATCATGCAGGCGTGGCCGACGACGCTCTATACAAGCGACCGGCCCGAAAACGCTGCCCGCGCACCTGCCATCATCGACCATCTGAAGGAGAGTGCGAAGGCATTCAAAACCCCGATTGCCAGCGGTATCGCCACATCGGCAAAAAGCGGCGAGGCCCTGATCGAGAGCCCGCTGGACCTGTTCCAGACGACCTCGGAGCCGAATCTGATGACCCTGCTCGCCTGGATTGGTGGTTGCGTGCGTGCGGCTGTCAGCAACGCCAACGGCGGCAAGGTGCCGCCGGAGAAGCTGCGGCTGGAGTTCACCGAGAGCTGGTTTCACATCACCAACAATGGTGGGTTTCACGACGCCCACACCCACGGCAACTGTTCATGGTGCGGGATCTACTACCTTGCTGCGGGCGATCCCGATACGGTCCCGGCAAGCGGTTCGACGAAGGCTGGAAATGGGGTCAACCGGTTCTATGGCCCCCTGCCCACAGGCGGCATGGCGCGGGATTACGGCGGCAATTACCTCGGGCGATACTACATCGACGTGCAGCCGATCGAGAGCCGGTTGGTCGTGTTCCCGTCCTATCTGCTGCACAGCGCGTTGCCCTGTTTCGCGGCCTCGGACCGGATCGTCCTGGCCTTCAGCACGCGTACCGAGCAGCTCTGACAGCCGGTTTCGACAGCCTGCTCCAGGGTCTGTTGAGGTTCATCTTGAGTTTATCACGGCTGCACTGGCGTAGATCATTGCCGAGAAACTGCTGTCGGTCTTGCAGGCCCGCAGTGCGATGCGTTTGAAGTTTTTGAGACTACAGAGAAATTCTCGATGAGGTGGCGCCATTTGCAGGCCTCGGTGTCGATCTCGCGAGGCGCCACCCGGTTGGGGTGTTGCGAGATCACGATCCCGGCGCCGCGCTGATCAAGTTCTTCGACGATCGAGTTGACGTCGAACGCCTTGTCCGCGATCAGGCCACCGAGGTCGGCCCCGTCGGACAGCCCCGCGACACCGACCGTGTCGCGGGGCTGTCCGGGCCGAAGGCCGAGGTTGACAAGATTGCCAGGTGCATCCGTCAGCGCCATGATCCTGGTCGTAATACCACCCCGGGATGCGCCTGTGGCCTGGCTTTGAGTCCGCCTTTTGCGCCCTGTCCGTGGCGGTGGGCCTTGACGATGGTACCGCCTGTCATTGCGAACTCCCTGTCCGGGTTGTCCGATACCGTGCCGAATATGCGTTTGAAAACATCGCGTCGAACCCAGTAGCGGAACCGTATGAACACCGAGTTCCGGTTTCCGAAAGTCTCGGGCAGGTCACGCCACGGCGCACCGGTGCGCGCAATCCACAGCACCGCCTCCAGAAACAGCCGCCCGTCGCCGGCCCGGCCCGGGTCGGATGTCTTTCCCAGGCAATGCGGCTCCATCTTCTCCCATTGCGCATCCGTCAGTATCGTTCTGGTCATTGACTGCTCCCTCGTCTTGGGATCTCGAATCAGAAATTGGCCGGGATGGAAATCCTGAATCTCAACAGACCCTAGTCGAGCCAGATCGGGTTCGACCAGGCCCGCTTGCCCGCCGCGTCGTGCACCGCCGCGCGGACCCAGCCGCCCTTGCGGAACCCCTCCAGCGGCAGTTCGGCCCGGGTCAGGCCGTCGCCATGGGCCGAGCGGGAGGCCGAGTTGGCGCCGACGGCGACTATGTGCTCGGCGGGCGAGCACTCGACCACCACCACGTCGTCCTCGATCCGCATGTCGTGCAGCTCCGGCCCGGTCGAGGCGTAGTATTCGCCCGCCTTCAGCCCCGCCAGCAGGGATGTGGGCTCGTTCGCCTCTGCCTTGACCATCACCCAGCCGCCAAAATGGTCCAGGCTGTCGTGGAAATGGGCGTCGTCGGTGGCGCAGATGGTCAATCGCCGGCCCTCGCTGAGCAGCGTGTCATAGACCGCGACGCCGTAGCCCCGGTCGCTCTCGAGGTGGCAGCCGTGGTTGTAGATCTCGACCGCATCGGCGGTGTCGATCTGGCGCGCGTCGTCGGGGGTCATGCCGTTCCATTCCGGATGAGCGATGGCGACATAGGCGCCAGCCTCGGAACAGCGCCGGGCGATTTCCGGCCCGCTCTCGACATCGCCGTTCGCGCCGTGCCCGATTCGCCCCAAGGACGGGAAGTCCGGCGGCAGGCCGACCGCCAGGATATGCCAGATCTCGCCGTTGTTCATGGCGCCGGTATGCATCTCGGCACCGAGTATGGTGGTGAAGCGGTTGGTGCGGTGGCCGGTGGTATCGGCCACCGGGTAGCCGTACTTCTCGATGAAATGGTCCGACAGGCAGAGGAAGTCGTACCCCGCATCGGCATAGCGCTGGCAGACCTCGCCCGGGTCGAGGGAACCGTCCGAAACGGTTGAGTGGGTGTGCAAATTGCCCCGGAAAAATCTTCCGGGCTTGGCGAAGGCCTGGTGCTGCATCGGTCTCGCTCCCAACGAAACTATCCACGATGTGAATATCAGCGAACCAGTGACGAAACTCTTCTCCGGCAGCGACAATTCTTGTCGTAGTCACACCATGTTCCGGCGTTCGACCGGTTTTGGCACCAGGACCCGGTTCCGAACGCCGAACACCGGGCTTAAGCGGCCCCTGCATCGGCCAATAGCGCGGCATTGCCGCCCGCTGCGGTGGTATCGACGCAGACATGGCGCTCGAGGGTATAGCGCTCGGGCTGACCGGGCTCCGAGATCAACGGGATCAGCGCGCCGTCGCGTGCCGCCAGCGCCTGGCGCAGCACCCGCAATTCCGTGTCTTCGGCGAAGCTCGCCACTGCGTCGATCCCGCCAAGGCCGGTCAGCGCCTCCGGCTCCAACACCCCGTCCAGCGCCGGCACCGGGCCGCCGCGTTCCAGCACTGATGCCGAGGCACCGGGTGCGACCAGAAGCACGGTGTTGCCTCCCGCCAGCGCCTCGTTCGCCTGGGCGAAGGCGTCTTCCGCCGTCGGGCCGAGGCAGAGCACTTTGCCGCGCGGGTGGCTTGCCAGCCGGTTCGACTCTCCGGTCGGTCCCGGCAGCGTGTCCGGCATGGCGGCCCAGTCCGGCGCCCTGAGGCTGTCGAGCGTCGCCTGCGCGGTCTCGGCGCTCACCAGAGCACCGCTGGCCGGACCAGCCGCCGTTGCGGCCACAGTGAGGAACCGCTTCACATAATGCGGCCCGCCTGCCTTTGGCCCGGTGCCCGACAGCCCTTCGCCGCCGAAAGGCTGCGAGCCAACCACGGCACCGATCTGGTTGCGGTTGACATAGACATTGCCGCAGCGAACCCGCTCGACGATCTGCTGCACCCGGTCGTCGATCCTGGTGTGCAACCCGAAGGTCAGGCCGTAGCCGCGCGCGTTGACCGCATCGACCACGGCGTCGATCTCGTCGGCTTCGAAGGTCGCCACATGCAGGACCGGGCCGAAGATTTCCTTCTCCAGATCGCCGATGCCGTCCAACCGGATCACCGTCGGCGGCACGAATAATCCCTCGGCCGGGGATTTCAGACTTTTCAGCACCCGGCCACCGGCTGCGTGGGCTGCGATATGGGCCTCGATCCCGGCCAGCGCTTGCGTGTCGATCACCGGGCCGACATCGGTCGACAGATCCCAGGGATCGCCCATTCGCAACTCGTCCATGGCCCCGTGCAGCATCTTCAGCAGCGGCTCGGCGACATCCTTCTGGACGTAAAGCATGCGCAGTGCCGAACAGCGCTGTCCCGCGCTCTGGAAGCTCGAGGCGATGATGTCGCGCACCGCTTGCTCGGGCAGCGCCGTCGAATCGACAATCATCGCGTTCAGCCCGCCGGTCTCGGCGATCAGCGGTGCGCGCGGGTCCAGCTTGCCCGCCATCGCCCGGTTGATGATCTGTGCCACTTCGGTCGATCCGGTGAAGCAGACCCCCGCCACGCGCGGGTCCGAGGTCAGCGGCGCACCCACCGTCGGCCCATCGCCGGGCAGAAGCTGGATCGCCGCTACCGGCACCCCTGCCTCATGCATCAGCGCCACCGCGCGCGCCGCAATCAGTGGGGTCTGTTCGGCGGGTTTCGAGATCACTGCGTTTCCGGCGGCCAGCGCTGCCGCGATCTGGCCGGAGAAAATCGCCAGCGGGAAGTTCCACGGGCTGATGCAGGCGATCACGCCCCTCGGCCCGCCCGCGCCCTCCAACCGCTCGGCCTCCGCCGCGTAGAAGCGCAGGAAGTCGACCGCCTCTCGGACCTCGGCCACGCCGTCGAACAGCGACTTGCCCGCCTCGCGGGTGGCGAGTGCGAAGAATTCCGGCGTGTGTGCCTCATACAGATCGGCGATGCGGCGCAACACATCGGCGCGGGCGGCGGCCGGGCGCGCCGACCATTCGGCAAAGCCACCAGTGGCGGCGGTCAGTGCAGCCTCCACGTCTGCTGCCCCGGCTTCGATCACGAAGCCGACAACCTCGGCCGGGCGGGCCGGGTTCATCACCTCATGGGCCGCACTCGCCGCAACCGGCCCGGCGATCATCGGCCCGGCTTGCCAGCGGTGGCTGCGGAACGGCGCGCGCGTGGCCTCCAGCGCCTCCATGGTCAGCGGGTCGGTGATGTCCCAGCCCTTGGCGTTGACCCGGCCGGCGCCGTAGAGATCGGCGGGCTGTGGAATGCCCGGATTGGTTATCGCTCCGCCAAGTTCGGCCACCGCGTCGAAGGGATCGCCAGCGATCTCCTCGGCGGGGATGCTCTTGTCGACGATCTGGTTGACGAAGGAACTGTTAGCGCCGTTCTCCAAGAGACGTCGCACCAGATAGGCCAGCAGATCGCGATGGGCGCCGACGGGCGCGTAGATGCGGCAACGGGTGCCTTCCTCGTTGTGGACCGCCGAATGCAGCGACTCGCCCATGCCATGCAGGCGCTGGAACTCGAAGCTGGACTTGTCGCCGGAATTCATCAGCTCGGCCCGCTTCAGAACTGCGGCGACGGTATGGGCGTTATGGGTGGCGAATTGCGGGTAGATGCGGCCGGTCATCCCCAGCAGCTTCTTGGCACAGGCGATGTAGCTGACGTCCGTGCTGACCTTGCGGGTGAAGACCGGGAAGCCGTCCAGCCCCATCACCTGCGCGCGCTTGATCTCGGTGTCCCAGTATGCACCCTTGACCAGGCGCACCATGATCCGCCGGTCGAGCCGTGAAGCCAGGGCATGGAGCCAGTCCAGCACATGCCCGGCGCGCGGCCCGTAGGCCTGCACCACCACGCCGAAACCGTCCCAGCCGCGCAGCGCCGGGTCCGACAGCACCGCCTTGATCACATCCAGCGACAGGTCCAGCCGGTCGGCCTCCTCGGCGTCGATGTTGAAGCCCATATTGGCCGATTTCGCCAGCGCCGCCAGCGAGCGGGCGCGGGCCACCAGTTCGGCCATCACCCGGTCGCGCTGGCCGAACTCGTAGCGCGCATGCAGCGCCGACAGCTTGACTGAGATGCCGGGGTTGTCGCGGATATCGCCCGACTTGCAACCCGTCGCCAGGGCGGTAATGGCGTCGGAATAGGCCAGGTGATAGTGGCGCGCATCCGCCTCGGTGCGCGCCGCCTCGCCCAGCATGTCGTAGGAATAGGTGTAGCCCCTGGCCTGGTAGGCGGCGGCGTTTTTCTGCGCCTCCCCGATGTCGCGGCCGAGCACGAAGTTGCGCCCCAGTTCCTTCATCGCCTGGCCGACGGCGACCCGGATCACCGGTTCTCCGAGGCGCTTGACGGCGCCGCGCAGGACTCCGGCCAGCCCTTCGGTCTCGCCCAGCACCTTGCCGGTCAGCATCAGACCCCAGGTCGAGGCGTTGACCAGCGACGATGACGAGTGTCCCAGATGAATGCCCCAGTCCGAGGGCGCGATCTTGTCCTCGATCAGCGCGTCGATGGTGTCGGCGTCGGGCACCCGCAGCAGCGCCTCGGCCAGGCACATCAGGGCGACGCCCTCCTTGGTCGAGAGGCCGTATTCCGCCAGGAAGCTCTCCATCAACCCCGGGTCGGTGGCCCCGCGCACGTCGCGCACCAGATCGGCGGCGTGGGCGGAGATTGTCGCACGGGTTTTGTCATCCAGCCCGGCCTCGGACGTCAGGCGGCGCACCACGGTGGCTTCCTCGGGTAGATAGTCGGCGCGCATGGCGGCGCGGATTTGGTCGAGATCGGTTTCGGGGAGATCGGTTGGGCGGAGCATTTCTCACCTGTGCTGAAGGGGCCGTTTCGCGGACAATAACAGAACTTCGCAGGGCAAACGGTCTTTACATGAAGCTGTATCAGACGTATCGACTTATTCTCGGATCGAAAACAGGGTAATTCTCTATAAAAATGCATAAAAACAGTAATATAGATCAGTTCGACCTGAAAATCCTGCGCGAACTGTCTGTGAATGGCCGCATCACCGTGACCGAGTTTGCGGGCAAGGTTGGCCTCTCCAAAACTCCCTGCCTGACGCGAATGCGACGGCTGGAGGCGCGTGGCTATAGCAATTCAAGGGCCGACGGATGCCCGTGTACGCGCACCTGGTCCGAGACCGAGGGCCATGACGCCGGGTCGTATTCCGGCGTCTGGGGAACCGTGACCAGCGGCGAGGCCCAGGGCGACCGCCGCTGCTATAGCCGCCGCGGCCGCGGTGGCGGCGAAAGCGGCATTCAGAGCGGGGCGCCGGGGTTCGACACTGCCGGTGCCGACGGCAGTCTCGACGCCGACGGTTTCGGCAGCGGCGACTATGGCCGCGGAGGCGGAGGAGAGAGCGCCGGCGGGAACGACGGCGGCACCGAGAGCGGCGGCGGCGGTCGCGGCGGGGGTGGAGCTGACCACGGAGGAGGAAACGGATGGTGATGATCAACAGAGTACGAGAGACGATGCTGGGCGCGGCCCTGGCGGTGGGGCTGGCGGGTTGCGCGACGGCCGGGCCGATGGTCGGGCCGTCGAGCCATGACGCGGCCGGTCTCCGGGCGCTGCTCGCGGACCGGGTCGAGGTCGCCTATCACACTGCCAAGCGTGGCTGGGGCCTGCGGATCGTGGTCAATGTGGGCACGATGGGGCATTTCTGCGTCCAGGACCGGCTCACAGGGTTCGGGCGCTACTTCACCGAGGCCTGGACGACGCGGCCAAGCAAGCAGGGAAACCTTGCCGTCGTCACCGCGGCCGACCAGTTGCTGGGTTCGCTCGTCCAGTACAATCCGGAGACCGGCAGGCTGGTCAAGGGCGGACCGATTTATGGCGTGGGCTGGGTCGGCCACCTGCAGGACACGATCCCGCTGGCGGTCTACTCGATCTGCCCGCGCTTTCCGGATCGCCGCGATCTCGGCTTCGAGGTCAACCTGAAGCAGAAGTCGACGGATTACCGGGAGCTGGTTGCCCAAGACCCCGTGGCGGTGCTGAAAGGCTTGTAACTGGCGGGGAGGCGCCGGGGGCGGCTGTTTTGGCGAACATGCCCCCGGTGCCTCTTCCCGAAGAGGAAGGTGTTCTTCATGATGTGTATAAAGCGGTGCCTCGAAGCGGCGGCGGACATCCGGCGCGGCGGCGCGCCCCCCGCCCGCTCAGGTGCCAAGCAGGAGCGTCGAGACGAGCACGCCCGCGATCGCGACCATGCAGCCGACCGTCCAGCGCAACTGCGTGGTCTGGCCCTCGGCGATCTCCGTGCGCAGGCTTTCGATTTTCGTCTCAAGCCGGGACTCGGTGCCGGCGACCTCCCCTCGCACCTCGGCGATCCCCGCGGCGACCTCCCCTCGCACCTCGGCGATCCCCGCGGTGATATCCCCGCGCAGGCTCTCGATCTTCGCATACCGCTCGGCATTCCTGGCATCACTCTCGGCGATCTTCGTCTCAAGCCGGGACTCGGTGCCGGCGATCTCCCCTCGCACCTCGGCGATCCCCGCGCGGGCCTCGGCGGCGGCACCGGCGATATCCCCGCGCAGGCTTTCGATCTTCGTCTCAAGCCGGGACTCGGCACCGGCGATCCCTGCGTCGAGTTCGGCGGTCCCCGCGGCGCTCTCCGCGGTGAGGTCGGCCTTGAGGAGCGCGAGATCGTCCTTCGTGGCGAGGGATTCGGTCATGGCGCCGCCAACGGTTTCGATAATGGCCTCGGCCTGCGCCTCTTCGACGCCAGTGGCGGTGAGCCGCTTCATCGCCTTGAGAGTATCGAACGCCATGGTCATCCTTGCCGTCTCCTGCCAATCGCGTCCGCCGCGCGCCAAAAGGATATACGTTCCGCGCGCCCGCGTCAAAGCCTGCCCGGCCACCCTCCGCGCCCTGCCCTGGCCCTGGCGTCTCTCTCGCCGATCTCCCATCCAGTGGGACCGGCGCGCGGGCACAGGCGGCCCGACAAAGCGCGAACATTCGGGAACACATGGCGATCCCGCGCTCTCGCCGTCCTCTCCGCCTCCGCCCTCGCCGCGCTCCTGGCCGGGCCGGCACCGGCCCTCGCCCAGGCTCACCCTTCTCCTGATCCGGTTCTTCCGCTTGTGTTTCCGGCCTGTCCGGAGGCGGCTCTCACGGCGGCGCTTTCAGCCGGGTCCGCGGGCGCGGTGCTGCGCGCCGCGGAGCGGGCGCGGATTGCGCTCGGGCTCTGCCGCGACCGCGCCCGGCTGATGGCGGAGATCACCGAGCATCACGCCCGGGTCGCGGCGGCGCTGGCGCCGCCGCCGCCCGCGGACCCGGATGACAGCGAAGACGCCACCGCGCGGATCGCCGCCCTCGAGGCGGATCTCGTCATCGCCGCCGCCAGGATCGAGCAGCTGCTCGCGCGCGCGGAGATGCGGGTGGTCGCGATCTGGTGCGCGCCGGCTGAAAGCGCCGCCCCGGATGACAGCGAAGGCTCGTGCCGGGCACTGGTATTGGGATCGGACGGTCAGCACGAGCTGGAGACCGGCGAGGTCCTGGCTTCGGGCGAGACGGTCGTGGCGATCACGGAGACCGGCGTCTGGGTCCGCGCCCGCGACGGCGACCTGCGGCCGCTCGCCCCAATGCCGGGCGCGCCGGACAATTTCGAGGGGCTGGCCGAATGAACCCGGGCAGCTTCCTCGAGGGCCTGCTCGGCCGCCTCGCGGGGCGCCGCCCGCCAAGCTTCACCGACGCGGCTCTCCTCGCCGCCGGCTCGGCCGGGTTCCGCGACATCGCCGTTCCGCGCGCGGACGGCACGCTCCATGTCGTGGCGGCACACCGCTTCAGCGCGGCCTTTCATTCCGAGCACGCGGAACTGGTCCGCGCGCAGCTCCTGCCCCCGCCCGGCAGGCTCGTACCGGATTACTGGCTACCGCGCCGTGATCGATCCGGCCAAGGTGGGCCTGGGCCATATCGCCTTTGTCGAGGTCAAGCTGTCGAACACCACCGACAAAGCGCTGAACGCCTTCAACGCGGCGGTGCGCAAGCTGGCCGAGGTCGAGCAATGCCACATGATCGCGGGTGGCTTCGACTACCTGCTGAAGGTCAGAACAGGCGACATCACCGCCTACCGCCATGTCCTGGGCGAGAAGATCTCGGCTCTGCCCCATGTCGCCCAGTCCAGCACCTATGTGGCGATGGAGGCGGTAAAGGACGAGGCGAGGGAGTTGGGGTGGGCGCTCTGCCGGGCGCATGGTATCAGCCCGCTCTCCTCACCGGCTCACGCATCGACAATCCGGTCCCGGCAGCTATAGTGCCCGCCGGGTTCCCCCGAACGCGCGCATATCTGGAGGCGACATGACCACCTACACTGATTCACACGGCATGGCCTATACCGCCGCATCCGCCGCCTCGGTGGTGCGTTTCGAGGCCATGCTTCTGGCCTTCATCGGCTTTCGGCGGGACATGATGAAGCAGGTCGCGGTGATGCTCGATGCCGACCCGGAGATGCCGATGGCAAACTGCGCCAAGGGCTACTTCATGAAGATGTCCGGGGCGTCCGAGATCACCCCCATCGCCGACACCCAGTTCGCCCTGGTCGACGCCATGGCCGCCACCGGACGGATGAACCCGCGCGAGAAGATGCACCATCGGGCGCTGGGCCAATGGTGCGCCGGCGACATGGACGGGGCGACCGAGACCTGGGAGCGGATCCTGCTCGAATACCCGCTCGACGCGATGGCCCTGCGCCTCGCCCATTTCACCCATTTCTACTCCGGCGACGGGCGCAAGATCCGCGATTCCATGGCCCGCGCCCTGCCGCAATGGCCCGAAGATCATCCCTGCTACGGGTTCCTGCTGGGAATGTATGGCTTTGGGCTGGAGGAATCCGGCGATTATACCAGGGCCGAGCATTACGGGCGGCGCGCGGTCGAGATCAATCCGGAGGATGCCTGGTCGGTTCATTCCGTCGCCCACTGCATGGAGATGACCGGGCGCCCCGCCCAGGGGATCGAGTTCATCCGCGCGCTGGAACCCTCCTGGTCAAAGGTCAATAATTTCCGCTACCACCTGCACTGGCACCAGGGTCTCTACCACATCGAACGTGGCGAGTTTGCCGAGGTGCTGGGCCTCTACGACACCCAGTTCGGTCGCGACGTCGATACCCCGTATTACCTCGACATGGTCAACGCCACCTCGATGCTGTGGCGGTTGGAGATGTTCGGCGCCGATGTCGGGGAACGCTGGCAGGTGCTGGCAGATATCGCGAAAAAGCGCATCTCCGATGATGAGTTGATCTTTGTCAGCCTGCACTACCTGATGGCGCTGGTCTCGGCTGGCGGCGAGGCTGATATCGACGCGATGATGGCGCATCTTGAGGAATGGGCGGCACGGCCCACCACGCAGGGCCGGACCACCGCCCTGGCCGGGCTCAACGTTGCGCGCGGCATGCTTGAGTTGCGCCGCCGGAACTACGACGAGGCGGTCCAGGAGATGTACCCGGTCCGCTATGACATGGACCCGCTGGGCGGCAGCCATGCCCAGCGAGACATATTCTCGATGATGTTGACCGATGCCGCGTCGAAAGGTTCGGACCCCAACCTTGCGGTCTCCCTGTTCGCCGAGCGGACCGCACGCAAGCCGCATTCCGCCTGGGGCTGGGAGCATTACGCCGACAGCCTTGGTGCGGTGGGCCAGGGCGACCGGGCCGAGAAGGCGCGGGAGACAGCGCGGGCGTTAGTGGCGCATTGAGCGGTTTTGACGAAGTGAATTCACTTTGCGACTCGGAATTTGCGGCAAACCACAATATGAAGCGTTTTCGTAAATCAGGAGTCGCAGTTATTGTCATTTGGGCTAAAACGTTTTTCCTTCGACGCACTCAGTCTCAACAGACAGCTCCGATATGAAATCACCGAGAGCCCGATTCAAAAGTTCATGAGACATGGCAATACCTTGCGAGCCTTCGGGCCATCAGCTTGATGTTTGCGATGAAGGCCCATGCTGTCGAGCTTTCGATGGATGCCTCGCAATCCTTTGCCAGCCTGCGGCAGCGCCCGAGCCAGGCGAAGGTGCGCCCGACCACCCGGCGGCGGGGCAAGACCTCGAAACCGCTGGCGGTGTCAGACCGCTTGATGATTTCGATGGTCCAGTCGCCGTGGCGCTTGAGCGCGGACCTCGGTTTCTCCCCGGCATAGCCGCCGTCGGCGAAGACGTGGCGAAGCCAGGGGAAGCGATACCGGATGGCCCCGGGCACGTCCGGCGCCCCGTCGCGGTCCTGAGTATCGGCGCCATGGATCACGGCGAACAGCATCAGGCCAAGTGTGTCGGTGACGATGTGGCGCGTGCGGCCCTTGACCCTTTTCCCGGCGTCATAGCCGCAAACCCCTCCACTCTCGGTCGTCTTCACGCTCTGGCTGTCGATCACACCCGCCGCCTGTATGATAATGGGGAGCTGGCTTCTCGGCCTTCCAGCTCGCGCGTGCCGGCAACCAGCAGATGGTTGATCGTCTGCCACAGGCCAGCGTTGCGCCACGCGTGGAAACAGCCCCGGACCGTCGAGACCGGCGGGAAATCCTTCGCCAGCATCCGCCACTGACAGCCGCTGATCCCCGATATGGAAGATCGCATCCGTGACCACGCGGAGGTCCGGTGTCCTCGGTCGGCCACCGCGCCGGGCGGGCGGCAGAAGTGGCGCAATCAGCGACCACTCGCGGTCGGTCAAATCGCCTGGATAGCGCGTGCAATCCCGTCTATGCTCAACACGAGCGGTATCGGCCCAGGGCATTCGATCCTCCATCTTCTCGTCAAAGACGGTGAATCACAACCTGCCGATATCGCTCAGCAACTTTTAAATCGGGCTCTGACTGGCAAAGTGGCAATTGTAACTGGCGCATCCGCGCCCCGAGGAATTGGGCGCGCTATCGCGGTCCGGTTGGCGCAGGATGGCGCATCGGTCGTGGTGACTGAGTTGATGGCCGATTGGTCATCGACGGAGTCGAGCACGGGAAACCGGCATTGCTTGCGAATACGGTATCCGAAATTGAATCCGGTGGCGGGCAAGCTGTTGCCGTGACCGTTGATGTCACCCGGGAAGACGACGTTGTTCGCTGCGTCGAGTTGGCGAAGAATCACTTTGGGCGTCTCGATATTCTGGTGAACAACGCAGGTTCACTCTCTGGCTCCGACAAATTTCTCGAGACCACGCCGGACCAATGGGAGACAAGCTTTCGGGTCAATCTCCTGGGGCCAATGATGCTTTCAAAGGGGAGTTATATCGAATTGTCACATTGACCATATGGTTGACGCTGGCCGACAGGAGAGTCGGCATAGATTTGACACTGAGTTAGCTGCATTCTTGCTCAATTACAGGGCTTAACGCTGGAAATTTATGATCCCGATGAATGAAGGGGTAAATGTGACAATTCGATATAACTCCCTTTCAAAGGCTGCAATACCCGAAACGCGCGCAGTCGGTGGACGCGCGATCATCAATATTGGGGTATATACGTGTTTACCCAAGGGCGTGAATCTATGCCCGATCGGCTTTTTGCGCCTTCGCCGCTTTCATGTAATCCCAATCCTTCTTTGGCGACCGCCGCATGATCGCCCGTGCGATGTTCTCTGCCGTGTCAGGAATAGGTTCGGGCATTGTGTTCTTGACGGGCCGACCGCGTGGCGCGGATTTCTTGTTGTCTTCGCTCATTGCCTCAATCCCTCCGCTTTCAGCTTTGCGATAAATTCTGCTTGTGACCGCGCACCCTTCATGGAATTGCACGCGGCGCATAGCAGTTGCAGATTGTCCATGTGGTCGCTCCCGCCCTTTGATTGCGGCACGATATGATCAATCGTGAAGTTGCGGAACGGGAACATGATTTCACACCCTGCACATATGCCTTCCTGTTTGCCATAAAGAGTATGTTTATGCGTCCTGTAATTAGGTAAATCACCTTGATCTGTCCGATGCGGGATGTCCGTTCTGTGGTGAATCTCGAAGAACAAGCCCATATCCTTCTGTAAGCGCGAATTGACCAGCGTGGCCGCCAGTGGCGATAGATCAATACCGACCCAGTTTCGTCGCAGTTGTTCAGAGGCTACGCAAGCCGTGGCACAACCACAGAACGGGTCGAGGATCACGTCGCCATTGTTTGAACTGGCTTTGATGATCCGCTCTAGCAAGGCAAGAGGCTTCTGGGTCGGGTAGCCTAGACGCTCGGCATTCTTCCCCGTCAAAGCTGATATATCGTCCCATATATCGGGGACTGTGCGGCCTTTGCTTTCAGTCAGGTATATTTTTCTCTCTGGAACGCCCGCTCCATCGCGGCCTTGTCTAATTCGTCCATCATCATCGAGTTCTTTCATACGCTCTTGGGAGTAGCGCCAAGTGCGATTAAACCCGCGAAACTCATAACCGCCACCTGACAACCCACCAGTGTGCAAAGGACCCGTCCTAAAGACACCTCTTTCATCGGAATGTCGGTAAGATTTCTCTATGTAATCCGGGTCATGATCGCGCCATGCGCCGTTCCAAGTGTTCTTTCCGGTCGATTTGTAGTATAGTATCCGATCACACACGCGGCCGTATTTTTTCGCATCATTATGTGAGCCATATCGCCGCCATATAACTTCATTCTGAAAGAACGAACTTCCAAAGATCGCGTCCATGAGCGTTTTGATGTAATGGCTGGCCACGTCATCGCAGTGCAGGTAAATCGAGCCGGTGTCTTTCAACAGCCGCTTCATTTCCATCAGGCGCACGGCCATCATGATCAGATAGGATTTCATGCCCTTGCTGTGGGACAGGCCAGCTGCGTCGATAATGGCGTACAGTGTGGGTTCCCTATCGGCCACTTCGCCGTGCCATGCTTCATCTACATCATCGAGCGTCCATGTATCCTTGAACGCCGCGCCCGCTGCCTCGGAGCCGATAGGGGCGCTGTAGTTACGGTTGGAATTGAACGGCGGGCGAGGTAGATCAGGTCAACTGTGGCGCTGTTCATGCCGCGCATGATGTCCAGGTTATCGCCCGTCCAAAGGGTGCGGTTTGCCCAGTTCGGCCCTATCACTGGATCAGGTCCGCATACCGCAGTCGCTTCCCATCCATACCCTGCATCGTAGCCCTCATCTGATCAATGGTGTCGGCTGGGCGATCATTATGTCGGCCCGCGAACTCACCGACATAGCGATTGAGGTGCTTTTCGCTCATGTGGTGGTAGGTTCCGTGATAGCCCCGCTTGAGCATCGACCAGAAGGATTCGATCCCGTTGGTGTGGGCCATGCCGTTCACATACTCGCCGACACTGTGCTTGACGGTCTCATGCTCGAACGCCATCCCCCGATACCCGCCGTGATCGTCTGTGTAGACTGTCGCCCCCTCGGCAGCGTGATCGCCGACAAACTCCTGAAGCGTCCTGGCGTCCGTCCCGCTTGTCACGGCGGCATTCACGCGGTTGGTTTCGCGGTCCTTGGCTCCGATAACTATCGACTTGCCAACACCACCCCTGCCAGCGCGGAGCTTCTTGTCAGCGTGTTTGTTCTTCTCCTTGCCGCCGATATAAGTCTCATCGACTTCGACCGGGCCGGAAAATGGTACGTCTGGGTCGCTCCAACTCTCCCGGATGCGATGGGCCAAATGCCATGCCGTCTTCTGAGTAACCCCTAGGTCGCGTTGGAGTTTCATGCTGGAAGTGCCTTTGATCCCCGTCCTCATCAGGTAGATCGCCATCGCCCAAATCTGAAACCCGAGCTTTGAACCTTCCATGAGCGTACCGAGCTTGACCGAGAAATCCTTGCGGCAGTCCCGGCAACGGTAGGGCTGCGGCTTACGAGTCTGGCGTTCCTGGACGTTCAGGGAACCACAGCACGGGCAGTCCACACCGTCAGGCCAGCGCGTTTCGACAAACCAACGCTCGGCTGTCGCATCATCTGGAAACATTTTGACAAGCTGGACAAGAGTTAGCCCTTTGCGGTAGTGTTTTCCGGGTGCAGCGTAGGCTATTTCTCAACCTCCCTTTGTGGGAACAGATTACCCACAACAGGAGGTGTTGTCAATCACTGATTTTCGGAGAGGAGTGATCAGTCATGACAATCGCAGAGCAGGGTCAATCTTCCAGAAATGTAGCAGAGCAACTTCTGTGGTTACGTCGAGAAATCGAGCTATGCACGAATTTGGGTGACGGCGCCTGAGAAGGCGGCGTATCGAGGCGGGTGCTGAGCCTGCCAGAACCTCCAGGAAAGGAGCGATACGCCATGAAGGAAGATACGACCGTTATCGCGCTTCGTCACGCAGATTCTGTCGAAGACCCGCTGACTGAGATTGCTCGTGAGGGCGCTCGGCGCATGCTGGCCGAGGCGCTGAGGGCCGAGGCAGACGCGTTCGTTGCCAGCTTCGCGGATGACCTGCTGCCCGATGGCCGCCAGGAGGATCGTCAGGCATGGTTACGGGCCGGAGCGGTCGATACAGACCGGGATCGGCGCGATCGACGTCCGCCGGGCCAAGGTCCGGGACCGGCACCCGAACGTTGCCGAGGCCGGGAAGGTGCGCTTCACGTCGAACATCCTGCCGAAATGGGCGCGACGCACGAAGAGCCTCGATGTGCTGCTGCCCATTCTCTACCTGCGTGGTATCTCCACCGGCGACTTCCAGGAGGCGCTGGGCGCGATCCTGGGGCCCGATGCGCCGAACCTGTCGCCGGGCGTGGTCTCCAGGCTGACTGCGGGTTGGGAGAAGGAGTATGATGCCTGGCAGCACCGCGATCTCTCGGCCCGGCGTTACGTCTACATCTGGGCCGACGGCGTCTACCTCCAGGCACGAATGGAACCCGAGGCCGAGTGCATCCTGGTCATCATCGGCGCGACACCCGAGGGCAAGAAGGAGCTGCTCGGATTCCAGGTCGGCATCCGCGAGAGTGCGCAGAGCTGGCGCGAGTTGCTGGTCGACATCAAGGCGCGCGGGCTGGCCATGGCGCCCGAGATCGCGGTCGGTGACGGCGCCATGGGGTTCTGGAAGGCTCTCGACGAGGCCTTCCCCGGCACCCGCCATCAGCGTTGCTGGGTCCACAAGATCTCCAACGTGCTCAACAAGTTCCCCAACTCGATGGCGCCGGCGGTGAAGGTGGATCTCCAGAACATCCACCACGCCGAGACCCGGGCCGACGCCGTGGCCGCGCTCGAGACGTTCAGGGAAAAGTACCGGGTCAAGTACGCCCCGGCGGCGACATGCCTGACGAAGGATGTCGATGCGCTGTTGGCCTTCTACGATTTCCCGGCCGAACACTGGGACCATCTGCGCACCTCCAACCCGGTCGAGAGCGTCTTCGCCACCGTCAGGCACCGGACCGTACGCACCAAGGGCGCGCTGTCGCAGAAGACGGTGAAGCTGATGGTGTTCAATCTCGTCCAGGCGGCTTCAAAGACCCGGCGGAGGTTGAACGGGAGAAATCAGTTGCCGAAGGTCATCGAAGGCATCAAGTTCACTGATGGTGTCGCCGTCATTGACACCATCGAAACCAGCGCCGCCTGATCAGGCCGCGTCACCCAAAATCAGCCATAGCTCAAATCGAATCAACACCAATGCATGTGTTGAAACTCACCTATATCAGCCACGGTTGGATGCTGGGGATTCATGGCAGTTCCCTGATTAATGAGCCTGTGGAGGCGTGGATTTACGGTCCAGTCGTGCCAAGCATCTATCATCGCTACAAGGCGTTTGGCGGTAATCTGATCTCTACAGTGCCCATTGACCGTTCAGACAAATTTACAAACGAACAACGCAAGTTGATTGGGGATGTAGCCGATGCCTACAGCGAATATACAGCCATGCAGCTATCTAACATTACGCACCAACCGGGGACTCCGTGGGATATTGTTCAGCGCAAATATGGCATCGGGACAATTATCCCTAACGAGTTGATCCAAAAGTACTACAAAAAGCGAGCGAAAGCGTCAGCGTGACGGAAGTTCGCCCAGAAAACCCCCGACTACTGAAGGCAATGCGGCTGAAACCCGAGCTATGGGTGCCCACCAACTTGATGCTCACATCAACACTTGTGAACGCATCGCAACGCTGGAAGAAGCGGTGAAACATTTTGCCACAAAGGCTGATGTTGCTAACGTAAAAGTCTGGGCGCTTGGGGGCCTCGGCAGTGCTCTATTGGCTGTGATCTTTGTTTTCGGTAAACTGCTCTTTTTCCCCAGAAGATTCACGCCCTTGGGTAAACACGTATATAATTCCCCAATATTGGTTCGACCGGCAGCTTAGGTGCAGAAGCTGGCTTCGGTGCTTACACTGCTATGAAACACGGTTTGATAGGTATGACAAAAACGGTCGCGGCAGAATTCGGTATCGACCGAATTCGATGCAACGCCGTTTGCCCCGGCTACATCATGACCGATATGCATGCTGCCGCGAACGAAAGACTGGCCGAAGAGAACAACGTGCCGGTTTTCGAAATGATGGCGCGAAGATATGCAAATGTCGCCCTGCGACACGCGGGCGAGCCGGGCGATGTCGCTGATGCTGTTGCCTGTCTCGCGGGGCCTCAATCCGCCTATGTGACCGGGATTGCCTTTCCCTGGCTGGCGGAGTTCCATTCGGGATTTGACGAATGTTGTCATACCAAGGCGGGTTGACACCCCGCATGTCATGCCCGCGCCTGACACGGGCATCCGGTTCTTGATACGGGAGTCTCGCTCTGCGAGACTCCGCCTCACATCGTCGTGTTGTTCGCCCCACCATCCATCACCAGGTTCTGCCCGGTGATATAGCCCGCATGCTGCGAGCAGAGAAAGGCGGCTGCGGCGCCGAATTCCTGCGTGGTTCCGAAGCGACCGGTCGGGTTCCGGGCCGCGCGTTCGGCCCGGATTTCCTCGATCGGGCGGCCGGTTTTCTCGGCCGCGCCACGGGTGGTGTTGCGCAGCCGGTCGGTGTCGAACGGCCCCGGCAGCAGGTTGTTGATGACGATATTCTTGCCTGCCACCTTGCGCGCCAGCGAGGCGACCGCCCCGGTCAACCCGGCCCGGGCACCGTTGGACAGCTCCAGTATCGGAATCGGCGCCTTCACCGAGGCCGAGGTGATGTTGACGATGCGCCCGAAGCCGCGCTCCATCATGCCGTAGACGGTGGCATGGATCAGCGCGATCGGGGTGATCATGTTGCCCTCGACCGCCTTGCGCCAGTCGTCGGAAGTGAAGTCGCGGAAATCGCCCGGCGGCGGGCCACCGGCGTTGTTGACCAGGATATCAGGTTCCGGGCAGGCGGCCAGCACCGCCGCGCGGCCTTCCTCGGTGGTGATGTCACAGGCGATGGGGGTGACGCTGACGCCGTACTCGGCCGCGATCTCGGCCGCCGTCTTCTCGATGGCGTCCTTGGTGCGGGCGCAGATCACCAGATCCACCCCTTCCGCCGCCAGCGCCTCGGCGACGCCGCGCCCCAGCCCCTTCGATGCCGCACAGACGATCGCCTTTCGTCCCTTGATGCCCAGATCCATGCCATCCTCCCAAAATTGTTGACTGGTCCCACCCTTCATTCAACGAAGTTTGCAACCCCGTCCAGTTTCGGATCAAATCGACGGCGGAATTTCCAGGGGCCGGGATGAGCATGTTTGATCTGACGGGACAGGTGGCGCTGGTGACGGGTGCCGCGCGCGGGCTTGGCCGGACCATTGCCTCTGCGCTGGCGGGGCAGGGTGCATCGGTGTTGCTGAACGGGCGCGATCCCGTGGCGCTCGAGGCGGCGGCGCAAGTGATCCGGGCGGATGGCGGCGTTGCCCACGCCCTGCCCGCCGACATCACCGAGACGGCGGCGCGCGCGGCGCTGGTCGCCGGCATCGCGGCGGGTCACGGGCGGCTGGATATCCTGGTCAACAATGCTGGCGCACGCGCGCGCAAGGACCTGCCCGACTTCGCCCCCGGCGATCTGGAGCGGGTCACCGGCACCAACCTCTTCGCCCCCTTCGAAGTCAGTCGGCTGGTGGCGCCGATGATGATTGCCCAAGGCCGGGGCCGGATCATCAATATAGCTTCGATCGCCGGACCCATCGCGCGCGGCGGCGATGCAGCCTACACCGCCTCAAAGGCCGGGCTGATCGGCCTGACCCGCGCGTTGGCGGCGGAACTCGGGCCCCACAACGTCACCGTCAACGCCATCGCGCCGGGCTTCTTCGCCACCGAGGCGAACACCGGGATGGCGGCCGACCCCGAAATCGTCGCCTGGCTGGCGGGCCGCACCTCGCTTGGCCGCTGGGGCCGGGCCGACGAGATCGGCGGCGCGGCGGTGTTCCTGGCCTCCGGGGAAGCGTCGTTTGTCACCGGTCACGTGCTTGTCGTGGACGGCGGGCATGTGAGTCATTTCTGAGTTCAGCGCGCGTGGTTCCCCCTTGCCGGCCTTTCTCCGGGGCTTGCAGGCCCCGCTGCCGCCATCGTCCGCGGGGCCATGGCCGGTGCGATCAATTTTCTGTGAATTGCCCCATTTTGCCTTAATTTGAACATTTTTCCAAAAAATCCGTTTCGTAGCGTGGGGTTCGTCCACAAAAAGCGATAACCTGCCATGCGGCTCTCGTGCTCTAACTCTCGAACCGCGTCTCCCCCCGGCGGTGCTCGTCGATCGGCAGTTCCAGATGCACCGGCTGGTGTGCCCGCTGCGAGCAGTGCTGGCGGGGGCACAGGCGGCAGTTGATGCCGATCGGTGTGATCAGGTCGGGATTGCCGATCTGGAACGGTTCGGCATAGACCATCTTGCTGGCATGCTCGATGGAACAGCCCAGCGTCACTGCGAGGCGGTTGTCCTGGCTGTGGCGGCCCAGCACCGGGCGGTCGACTGTGCGGTTTACGGTGAAATACCGCGATCCGTCCGGCAATTCGACGAATTGCGGGATGATCCGACCCGGTGTGCGGAACGAGACATGGATGTCCCAGCGCGGGCATGCGCCGCCATACTGCGCCAGGTGAAACGATGTGGCGTTGAACCGCTTGGTCACGTTGCCCGCCTTGTCGATGCGCAGGAAGAACAGCGGAATCCCTTTCGCCCCGTCGCGTTGCAGGGTGGTCAGCCGGTGGCAAACCTGCTCGAACGAAACCCCGAAGCGCGCCGCCAGATGGTCAATGTCGTAGCGGGTTTCCTCTGCTTCCCTCAAGAACGGCTGGTAAGGCATCAGCACGGCGGCGGCAAAATAGTTTGCCAGCTCGACCCGGCAGCGCGCCTCCTCCCGCGTTCCGGTGATGCTGGGCTGCGAGATCAGCCTGTCGATGGTCTCGCGATGCTCCAGCAACCCGGCGACATGGGTGAGCTGGAACACCTTGTTGGGATAGTCGAATCCGTCCGAAAGCATGATCTTCCGCTCGCGCTCGTCGTAGTAACGTAGCGCGTTGGGTATGGCGTTGACCGCCATCGGCTCGACGGTGATGCCCAGGCGCTGGCCAAGACGGCGCTTGAGCCAGCCGTAGAATTCGCCGGTCTCGATTTCCTCGCCGTCGCGAAACGCCTCGGCGGCGCGCTCCAGCGCGTCGAAATGGTTGTGGTGGGCACGGAACAGGTCATGCACCACGGTCTCCGGGGTGGCGCCCATGAAACGCTGCGCGGCGTCAGTATCGCCCTCGGTCAGCGACAGCAGACGGTCGGTCATGGCGCGGTGGTTCTTGTGAAGCGCCAGCAAGCTGCGGACCAGGTTGGGGCAATGATCCAGCGCCGCGCGCAACTCCTCCAGGTCGGGTTTCGAGGCGGCGAAGACCGGATCCTGCAATGCGTTCCTCAGGTCGGCCAGGGCGGTCGGGCCGTCGCCCTTCAGGAGGTCCCGCCAGTCGACGCCGTAGGCCTCGGAGAACCGTAGCAGCAACTGCACCGAAAGGCTGCGCTGGTTGTTCTCCAGCAGGTTGATATAGGCCGGGCTGAAGCTCAGCGCCCGGGCCATCTCGGCCTGGGTCTGGCCGTGCTCGCGCCGAAGTTGGCGCAACTGCGAGCCAACGAAGTTTTTCTGCGATTTGAGCATGCGGTTTCCGCCTTGGTGTTCCACTGTATGGAAATTTATTTACAATAATTACAAATCCGGCTTTTGTAAACGACATTTACAACTCATCGACCCGGTTTCTTTCGTCTGGTGGATCGGTGTTGTGCTAGCTGGAAGGCGAGCCGTCCTGCGTGAGAAATGGCGGCATGGATCAGACCCGCGAATCAAAATCCAGGGGATACATGATGACCACCGGCCAAACCCATCTCTTCATTCCCGGCCCGACGAATATCCCGGAGGATGTGCGCCAGGCGATGAACGTGCCGATGCAGGACATGCGGGCACCGGATTTCGGCGAGCTGACCAAGCCGCTGTTCGCCGGCCTGAAGCGGGTATTCCGCACCGAGGCCGGTCGGGTCTTCATGTACCCCTCGTCGGGCACCGGCGCCTGGGAAGCGGCGGTCACCAACACGCTGAACCCCGGTGACAAGGTGCTGATGAGCAGCTTTGGCCAGTTCAGCCATCTCTGGGTCGATCTGGCCCGGCGCATGGGCCTCGATGTCCAGGTTTTCGAGTGCGAGTGGGGTACCGGCGTTCCGTTGGAGGATTACGCCGCGGCGCTGGAGGCTGACAAGGCACACGCGATCAAGGCTGTCTTCGCAACCCAGAACGAAACCGCGACTGGCGTCGGTTCCGACATCCCCGGCGTGCGCGCCGTTCTGGACGCCGCCAACCATCCGGCGATGCTGTTTGTCGATGGCGTCTCGTCGATCGGGTCGGTTGATTTCCGCATGGACGAGTGGGGCGTCGATCTGGCGGTCGGCGGTTCGCAGAAGGGTTTCATGCTGCCCGCCGGGCTCTCGATGCTGGGCGTTTCGCAGCGCGCGCTGGAAGCGTCGAAGACCACGACCATGAACCGCTGCTACTTCGACTTCGTCGACATGATAAAGGTCAACGACGACGGTTTCTTCCCGTACACCCCGCCGACGCAACTGTTCCACGGGCTGAAGGCGGCGCTGGCTCGCCTCGAAGCCGAGGGGCTGGAGAATGTGTTCGCCCGCCACCATCGGTTGGCCGAGGGCGTTCGCCGGGCGGTCGGCGCCTGGGACGGCTGCCGGTTGTGTGCCACGGAGGCCAAATGGCACTCCGACACCGTCTCGGCCATCATCGTGCCCGAGGAGATCGACGCGCGTGACGTGCTGTGCATCGGGTACCAGAAATACCGCGCCTCCTTCGGCAGCGGGTTGGCCGGACTGATGGGCAAGGTGTTCCGCATCGGCCATCTCGGCGACCTGAACGAGGGCACCTGTCTGACCGCTGTCGCCATCGCCGAAATGGCCCTGGCCGACGCCGGGGCGAAGATCAAACTGGGCTCCGGCGTTGCCGCGGCGCAGGACTGGTTTCGCACCAATAACAGCGCTGCGCTGAAGGTCGCTGCCGAGTAGAGACTTTTCAGGCAATCCGCAGCGAGGATTTTTTCTCGCATGTCGCATCCAGGGCTTGGCCTCGCGGTTCAAGCCGCTAAACTCGTCCGGAGTTTTGTGCGGATCGTCATCTGACGCCATCATCCGACGACAAGGGGAGCAGTCCATGAGAACACGCGCTGCAGTCGCCTTCGAGGCGGGCAAGCCGCTGGAGATTGTCGACGTCAACCTCGAAGGCCCGAAGGCTGGCGAGGTGCTGGTCGAGATCAAGGCCACCGGCATCTGCCACACCGACGAGTTCACCCTGTCGGGCGCTGACCCGGAGGGTGCTTTCCCGGCGATCCTGGGCCATGAGGGCGCGGGCGTGGTGCTTGAGGTCGGCCCCGGCGTCAACTCGCTGAAACCGGGCGACCATGTGATCCCGCTCTACACCCCTGAATGCCGCGAATGCGATTATTGCCTGAATCCGAAGACCAACCTCTGCCAGGCAATCCGTTCGACGCAAGGCGCCGGTGTGATGCCGGACGGCACCTCGCGGTTCACCACCTTGGATGGCGAGAAAATCTTGCACTACATGGGCTGCTCGACCTTTGCCAACCACACGGTATTGCCCGAGATTGCGTTGGCGAAGGTTCGCGCCGACGCTCCCTTCGACAAAATTTGCTACATCGGCTGCGGCGTAACCACCGGGATCGGTGCGGTGATCAACACCGCGAAGGTCGAGATCGGCTCGCGCGCGGTGGTGTTCGGCCTCGGCGGCATCGGCCTCAATGTGATCCAGGGCCTGCGGCTGGCGGGGGCCGACCAGATCGTCGGCGTCGACATCAACCCGGGGCGCGAGGAGCAGGCCACAAAATTCGGCATGACCGATTTCGTCAACCCGACCGAGGTCGAAGGCGATATCGTGCCCTACCTGGTCGACCTGACCAAGGGCGGCGCCGATTACTCGTTCGACGCCACCGGCAATGTGCAGGTAATGCGGACAGCGCTGGAATGCGCCCACAAGGGCTGGGGCGAGTCGATCATCATTGGTGTTGCTCCGGCGGGCGCGGAGATCTCGACGCGCCCCTTCCAGCTTGTCACCGGCCGGGTCTGGCGCGGCACCGCCTTCGGTGGCGCCAGCGGTCGCACCGATGTACCGAAGATCGTAGACTGGTACATGGACGGCAAGATCGAGATCGACCCAATGATCACCCACACCCTGTCGCTGGACGACATCAACAAGGGTTTCGACCTGATGCATGCGGGCGAGTCGATTCGCTCGGTCGTTATCTACTAAGAACCCGATTTTAAAGTTGCTGAGCGATATCGGTAGGTTGTGATTCACCGTCTTTGACGAGAAGATGGAGGATCGAATGCCCTGGGACGATACCGCTCGTGTTGAGCGTAGACGGGATTGCACGCGCTATCCAAGCGATTTGACCGACCGCGAGTGGACGCTGATTGCGCCACTTCTGCCGCCCGCCCGGCGCGGTGGCCGACCGAGGATATCGGATCTCCGCGCGGTCACGGATGCGATCTTCTATATCGGGATTAGCGGTTGTCAGTGGCGGATGCTGCCGAAGGATTTCCCGCCGGTCTCGACGGTCCGGGGCTATTTCCACGCGTGGCGCAACGCTGGTAACCGTCCGGTCTCCCCGGCCTTGAAGGGCTTGTGATTGGCGTGCGAGTCTTCGCGTGATCGCGGGCGATCGTGTCCGTTTGAATTACGCGGACACTTAAACTTGACGGATCATCGTAGAGGCAAACCGCGGATCACGACGCCATCAAGGTCGGGGAGACCGGACGGTTACTTCACAAGCCGGAAACCCCCGCTTTCACCAGAAAGCGGGATCGGTGCCAAACCAATGACCAAAGCGTATTGCTATGTCTCATGAACCTTTGAATCGGGCTCTAGGGAGGAAACAATGACCCAGTTAACACGCAGCGTCACCCTGAACGCCACTCCCGGCGATGTCTGGGCGCTGATCGGCGGTTTCCAGTCCCTGCCGGGCTGGCATCCGCCGGTCGAGACCCCGGCCCGGGATGATATCGGCGGGGTCGAGCACCGGCGCCTCGGCCTGGCGGGCGGCGGCGAGATCCTGGAGAAGAACCTCGGCGGCGATGCCATGTCCTATGGTTACGAAATCATCGAGAGCCCGCTGTCGCTGGCGAATTACCAGGCGACCATCTTGGTCGCCGATGCGGGCGGCAAGGCGGTGGTGGTCTGGGCCTCGACATTCGAGGGTACTGCCGACGGCGCCAGCGACATTGTCGCCGGAATCTATACCGCTGGGCTTGACGCGCTGGCCGCGAAGTTCGGTACCTGACTGCGGTCCGGCTTCACCCGGCCGGCACCAGCCGGGCGCGGCCGCCCCCCGATTCCTGCAGATAGACCCGCTGGCCGGGAACCAGCCTCGGCTGCACGCCCTGCACGATGGTGTAGAGTTGGCCGGTTTCGTTGCGGACCACATACTCCATGGCGGGCTGGCGCTTCAACTCCTGCTCGGTCAGGGCGCCGACGGTGGCGCCCACCAGCGCACCGGCGCCGGTCGCCAGGATCTGGCCCCAGCCGTGGCCGATCTGATTGCCCAGGAGGCCGCCCATGGCGCCGCCGATGACGATGCCGGCGGAGTTGCGCTCCAATTGGTCTTGCTCCTGGATCTGGACCACACGGGCGCTTTCGATCCAACCGATCTCGGTGCGCATCACCACGCCGGTGTCGCGGCCCTCGACCACGTCCGGGTTGATCTGGCGGGCGCAGGCGGCCAGGCCCAGGCTGGCGGCCACCGCGACCGGTATCAGAACCGTGCTTCGAATTCCGGCTTTCATGGGTCCACTCCATCGCGTTGTGTAGGCGGGCCGACGCCGGCCCGCGGGTCCAGTCCGGTAGATAGGGTATTTCGGGCGGCATCGGAAGGCCGCGGGCCGCGCGCGCGAAAATATGTTGCCGCTGGGGGACACAGGGTTGCCGAGCCTTGCCAGTCGGGCTAACTCCCGGCAATGAGACGACGTAGTGAGAGAGAGGGTGCCCTCCATGTCCATCCCGCAACAGGGCGGCGGCCTGATCGAGAGCCGCGACGATCTGATCGGCTACCTGTCCTCGGGTTGCAAACCAGTCGAGAATTGGCGCATCGGCACCGAACACGAGAAGTTCGGCTACCGACTGTCCGACCACACGCCCCTGCCATACGAGGGCGCCTGCTCGATCCGGGCCATGCTCGAGGGGCTGCGCGACCGCTTCAACTGGGCGCCGGTCATTGAGGGTGGCAACATCATCGGGCTGGAAATGGACGGCGCCAATGTCAGCCTGGAGCCGGGCGGGCAGTTGGAATTGTCCGGTGCGCCGGTGGAGACCATTCACCAGACCTGCGACGAAGTGAACCAACACCTGTCCGAAGTGCGCGAGGTGGCGGATGCCATCGGCGCGGGCTTCATCGGCCTCGGCGCCGCACCGATCTGGCGGCACGAGGACATGGACCTGATGCCGAAAGGCCGCTACGGCATCATGACCCGTTACATGCAGAAGATGGGCAGCCGCGGCCTGCACATGATGCGCCGCACCTGCACGGTGCAGGTGAACCTCGACTTCGCCTCCGAGCCCGACATGGTGCAGAAGTTTCGCGTCGCGCTTGCGCTGCAGCCCGCCGCCACGGCGCTGTTCGCCAACTCGCCGTTCTGGGAGGGCAAGCCCGCCGGGCGGCTTTCCTACCGCGCGTATTGCTGGCAGGACCTCGATCCGGACCGCACCGGAATGCTGCCCTTCGCCTTCGATGACGGTTTCGGCTTCGAGCGTTATGTGGATTACGCCCTCGATGTGCCGATGTATTTTGTCTATCGCGACGGCAAGTATATCGATGTGACAGGGCAGTCGTTCCGCGATTTTCTCGACGGGAAGCTGCCCGGCCTGCCCGGCGAGAAGCCGACGCTTTCGGACTGGGCCGACCACCTGACCACCATCTTCCCCGAGGCGCGGCTGAAATCGTTCATCGAGATGCGCGGCGCCGATGGCGGCCCGTGGCGCAACCTCTGCGCGCTGCCGGCATTCTGGGTTGGCCTGACCTACGACCAGACGGCGCTGGACGCCGCCTGGGACCTGGCCAAGGGCTGGACCGGTGAGCAACGCGAGCAGCTTCGCCTCGATGCCGGGGAATTTGGCCTGAAGGCCGAGATTGCCGGGCGCAGCCTGCAGGAAATCGTGCAGGAACTGCTTCGGATCGCCGAGGTCGGCCTGAAGGCCCGCGCCCGCGCCGCAACCTTCGACCGCGACGAGACGCATTTCCTGAATGCCCTGCAGGAGATCGCCGCCAGCGGACGCACCGCAGCCGACGAACTGCTGGGCCATTATCATGGCGAGTGGGGCGGGAACCTGGACCGCATTTATGCGGACTACTCTTACTAATCTTCGGGCTGATCTTAGGGGGATAGAATGGCCAAAACGCATGGATACAAGGCGACCATACGCTGGACCGGCAATCAGGGCAGCGGCACGGCGCGCTATGATGGTTATTCCCGCGACCACGTGATCGAGCTTGACGGCAAGCCGCCGCTTGCGGGGTCATCCGACCCGTCCTTTCTGGGGGATCGCGGGCGGACCAACCCGGAAGAGATGCTGCTCGCCTCGATCTCGGACCTGCCACATGCTGTGGTTCCTGCATATCGCCAGCACCAGGGGTCTGGTGGTCGAGAGCTATGAGGACAACGCCGAGGCGGTCATGGCGATGAACGCGGATGGCTCCGGCCAGTTCACCTCGGCGACCTTGCGGCCCCATGTGACCCTCTCGGCGGGCGATCCATCGCTGGCCGATGGCGCCCACCACCAGGCCCACGAGATGTGCTTCATCGCGCGTTCGCTGAATTTCGATGTGCATTGCGAGGGATCGGTCGCGGCCGTTTGACGCCAGAGAAATTTCGAGCCAAATCGGTTCATTTGGCGACTCGGAAATTGCGTGAAACCAAAGAGATAGAGCCTCCGGCCTGATTCCATCAGGTCGGATAGGGCTCCAGGGCCGGATACCCGGGGGAGAAAGACCGATGGAAACCATTTCCGAGAACCGCTGCTTCGGCGGCGTACTGGGGGTCTACAGCCACAAGGCCGAAACCACCGGCTGCGACATGACCTTCGCGGTCTACCTGCCGCCACAGGCGGAAGACGGCCCGGTTCCGGTTCTCTGGTATCTGTCCGGCCTGACCTGCACCCACGAAAACGCGATGGTCAAGGCCGGGGCACAAGCCTGGGCGGCGGTGGAGGGCATGGCGCTGGTCTTCCCCGACACCTCGCCGCGCGGCGAGGGCGTCGCCGACGACGAGGCTTACGACCTCGGCCAGGGCGCGGGCTTCTATGTGGATGCCACCGAAGCCCCCTGGGTGCCGCATTTCCAGATGTATTCCTACATCACCCAGGAATTGCAGGAGCTGGTGACAGCGGAGTTCCCGATCGACGCCGAGGCCCAGGGCATCACCGGCCACTCCATGGGCGGCCACGGCGCAATCACGATGGCGCTGGCCAATCCCGACCTCTACCGCTCGCTATCCGCCTTCGCCCCCATCGCCAACCCGACTGCCTCCGATTGGGGCCGCAAGCAGCTATCGGCCTATCTGGGGCCGGACGGGGCAAAATGGGCCCGCCACGACGCCACCCTGATGCTGCGCCAAACCGGCTGGGACGGCGACATCCTGATCGATCAGGGCGCATCCGACCAGTTCATCGACCTCCTGAAACCCGAAGCCCTGGCCTCGGCCCTGACCGAGACCCACACGCCCCACATGTTCCGCATGCAACCGGGTTACGACCACAGCTATTTCTTCGTGGCGAGCTTCATGGAGGACCATGTGAGATGGCATGCGGAGCGGCTGGCGGGGTAGGGGTCGCGCGCATTTGGCGCAAACGATCTGGTGTCCCGAGTCAGAGATTCGCATTATCATTCACCGGGCTTGTTTTCAGGCAGAACCTTTTGACGGCATCGAGGATTTCGTCTGCGCTTCGAACCCATGTAAAAGGTTTTGGCTCTTCATTTCGGATTTCGATGTAGTCGAGGATGGCCTGCACCAGTTCGCGTTCGCTGCGGTGGTTGCCGCGTTTGATCTGTCTTGCGGTGATTTCCGCGAAGAAGCGCTCGACCATGTTTAGCCAGGATGAGCCGGTGGGTGTGAAATGGACCTGCCAGCGGGGGCGCCTGGCGAACCAGTCGCGGGTCGCCGGTGTTTTGTGGGTGGCGTAGTTGTCCATGATGATGTGGATGTGCAGGTCGGTGGGTACGCGGCGCTCGATCTCGCCGAGGAACCTCCTGAACCCGGTCGCCGGGTGGCGCTTGTAGCATTTTCCGATGACATCACCGGTTGCCGTATTCAAGGCGGCGAACAGGGATGTCGTTCCGTGGCGCACATAATCATGGGTCCGCCGTTCGACCTGACCGGGCCGCAAGGGCAGAACCGGCTACGACCGGTCAAGCGCCTGGACCTGGCTCTTTTCATCGACGCAGAGCACCACGGCCCGTTGCGGTGGGTTCAAGTAAAGCCCGACGATATCGCGCACCTTGTCGATGAACAGCGGGTCGATGAACAGCTTGAAAGTTTCGGTGCCATGCGGCTGCAGGCCGAAGGCGCGCCAGATCCGCTGCATGCTGGAGGTCGATATCCCGCTTCGCCTGGCCATCATCCGAGAACTCCAGTGGGGCGCATTGCGCGGCGTGCTTTCCAAGGTGCGAATGATCACCGCCTCAACCCGTTCGTCGGTGATCTTGCGGGGCGTGCCGGGGCGCGGCTCATCATACAGACCGTCGCTCCCCTTCTCGATGAAGCGCCGACGCCACTTGCCCACCGTCGCCGGGTCAACGCCCAAATCCCGGGCCACCTGCTTGTTCTGCCTGCCCTCGGCGCAGGCCAGAACAATGCGCGCCCGCAGCGCCAGACCTTGAGCCATCGTGCGCCGTGACGTCAGCGTCAGGAGTTCCTTACTCTGTTCTGGACTCAACGTGACCGGGGGCGCAGCGCGGGGCATGGAAGATCCTCCATCTCAAAATACCCCCCCCTGAATGATACCACGTATTTCTGATCCAGGACACTAGGCATCAAAGGCCTCTGAGACGATCACTTCGATCATCTTGACCTCATCATTGGTGAGCTTGGCGAATTCCTTTTCACGCCGCCGCTTCGCCAGCGTGCCGCCATTCTGCCGGATGAAGATGATAAGGCTCTCTGCCAGGCGATCCGGCATCTCAACCGCATTCATGATGGCGCTGATGGCGGAATCATGGTGCTTGATGTGGTCGATCTCGCGTGGCAAATCCTCTTCGACTGTGCGCAGGACGCACTCATACAAAAACTCCGCCTCCTCGGTGCAATCGAAAAAGCGATACAAATCAGCCGTGTCGTTCGTTACATCAATGTTGCCATTCGCAAGCGCGCGCCAATCGATAAAATCCATCAGCGGCCTGGAATGGAGTTGAAGCGTGCGCCGGTAATCATCAATACGATCAAGCATCACGGAAGAAACCGGGAAAACCATTCCCGGCGGCGAGAACTTTCTCTCCGCCAAAACATGATGAATCAAGCAGCGATGGAGCCGTCCATTCCCATCCGCCAGCGGGTGGATGTAGACGAACCCGAAGGCAATGCAGGCTGCTTGCAGGATCGCGTCAACCTTAATGGTACCGGTGATCCGCAGCCGGTTGTTGCACTCATTCAGGGCCAACATGAGATTGGGAAGGTCTTGGTGGCGTGCGCCGATGAATTCCGGCAAGGGTTCGTTGTTGTGGGTGCGCTCCCCCAGGAAAGCCCCGTCCCCGCGGTAGCCGACCAGTGTGAAGCGATCATCGCCGATCAGAATGCCATGCAACCGGTAGATCTCTGTTTGGTTGAGAGGACGCTTTCCGGCCTCCAGCACGGCGCGCCCCCACCGCTCCAACCGATTGATCGGTGCGCGTTCCCCCTCAATCTCGAAACTGGCGCGACTGTCGGCCAACAGCAAAAAGCTCGCTGCGCGGGCAAGGACATGGGCTCCGGTCTTGCCGATTATCTCTTGTGCTCTGGCAGGTAGATCCTGACCGATCAACTTTTCAAGCTTTTCCGTTCGTCTTATGATCGGACAGAGTCCTCCGGTTCCCAGAAGATTGTCCCGAATGCGGTGCCGCGCGGACAAGCGCTTTTTACCAGTAAAATATTCCTTCGGGTCCAGCGCATTGACGGCTGTCACCTTTGGCGCATCGTCGATGTCGAGCGTTCGCCCGGTGAGCATTTCGAAGAAAAACCAGACACGCCTGGATACCGCACCCGTTGGCGTTGCCCGGACAATTTCCAGTATCGCTTCGTCGGGAACGGCATTGAAGACACGCTTCAGGACAAGCAGGTCCATCTCCTCATGCCGAAACGCAAAGGATAAATGGCCATCAAGCGTATCATCCGGGTGGTAGCGCTTGTCAAAGACCTCCCACGATCCTTCGCGCCGCTTGTTTCCTCGAACGTGTTTTTCTGAGATGCAGGATAGCTTGCGGACTGGCGCTGCAACGTCCAGATGATGGACAAGCGCCGCCCAACCAGCAAGGCTTGTTGCCTCCGGGAGTGGCACATCCTGAAAGAATGCTGGCGCTGTACGGCCTATTTTCATCCGTCGAAACTCGCTCACTCATGTCGAAAACGGTCCTTCTCGTGCCATTTTTGTCGAAAAATACCCTATCTCTCGCAGAGTCGAAAATCAATCCCCGATGTCTAAAAACAAGTCTTGTTCTCGAACAATGTCGAACAATGTCGAAAAAACCGCTTAATTAGCCGTAGAGTGGGTGCCAACCCACCACTCCCGCCCGAAGCACGGCCCCCTACGCTGTTGGTTTCACCCACCCGACCGCGCTACCGCGCTAAAACCCACCCCACGACGTAAACCTTACTTGTTTGTTAAATTTTCTGAAAATCCATATTATTCAAGATGATAACCCCCTGCACAAATCTGTACACCCCCGCTACCGCGCCATCCCTGCCGCCCGGATCTGGTTCAGCGTCGCCCTCGGGGTCAGCGCCTCCGGGTTGATCATCAACTCGATCACTCCGCCGCCCGCCGCCCGCGCCCGCTCGAATGCGGCGGCGAACTGGCCGGTCTCGCTGACCCGCTCGGCATGGAAGCCATAGGCCTTGCCGATGGCGACGAAGTCCGGGTTCTCCAGGGTCGTGCCGCTGACCCGCTCCGGGTAGTCGCGCTCCTGATGCATCCGGATAGTGCCGTAGATACCGTTGTTCAGGATCAGCAGGATCGGCATCGCGCCGGCCTGCATGGCGGTGCCCAGTTCCGCCAGCGTCATCTGGATCTCGCCATCGCCAACGAAGCTGACCACCACCCGCTCCGGGTCCCACAGCCGCGAGGCGATCCCCGCCGGCAGCCCGTAACCCATGGCACCCGACTGCGGCGCAACCAGACGCCCGCCCTCGCCGTAAAGCAGGAACTTGTTCGGCCAGACGGTGAAGTTGCCCGCCCCATTGGTGGCGATGAAGTCCCTCGGCAGCACCTCGCGCAGATGTGCCGCAATCACCCCCATATCCACGTCGCCCGGCAGGGTTGGGCAGTCCAGCGACGCCTCGAAGGCTGCCCGCGCACCGGCCCGCCATTCTCCCCAGGGCAGGTTGTTGGGCTGCAACTCCGCCGCGGCACGGACAAAGCCGTTCACCCCCGCATGGACCGCCAGATCGGGCTGGCAGACCTTGCCAATCTCCAGGTCGCTGCCATGCACATGGATCAGCGTCTGCTTCGGTTTTGGGATGTCGAACAGGGTATAGCTGTCGGTCTCGATCTCGCTAAAACCGATGCCGATGGCCAGCACCAGATCGGCATCACGGATCAATGCCTTGGTCGAGGCCAGCATACCGGTGCCCGCGTCGCCAACATACTGCAGCGAGCGGTTATCGAACAGATCCTGACAGCGAAACGAAGCCACCACCGGCAGGTCCCAACGCTCGGCAAAGCGTTGCAGGCCGGCGCGCCCCTCATCGTTCCAACTACCGCCACCGATGAACACCACCGGGCGCTCGGCGGCTGCCAGCCGCCGCCCGGTCTCGTCCAACGCCCCGGCATCTACCCCGGCCTCGGCGGGAACCACTCCGGGCGCGGGCGTGGCCTCGGTCATCTCGACCAGCATGTCCTCGGGCAGGGCCACCACCACCGGCCCCGGCCGCCCGGACATCGCTACCTGGAAGGCGCGGCTGACGATCTCCGGCACCCGCGCCGGGTCGTCGATCTCGACCGCCCATTTCGCCACGGTGCCGAAGAAAGCACGGTAGTCGATCTCCTGGAACGCCTCGCGGTCGCGCATCCCGCGGGCGATCTGCCCGACAAACAGGATCATCGGGCTCGAGTTCTGCTTCGCCGTATGCACCCCGATCGATGCATTGGTCGCTCCCGGCCCCCGGGTCACAAAGCAGATACCGGGTTGCCCGCTCAACTTTCCCCAGGCCTCCGCCATGAAGGCGGCGCCGCCCTCCTGGCGGCACAGCACAAAGCGGATCGGGCTGTCATGCAGTGCGTCAAGCACCGCCAGATAGCTCTCGCCCGGTACGCCGAAGGCGGTCGTCACCCCCTGCGCCTCCAGGCAATCGATCAGAAGCTGTCCGCCCGTTCGGCTCATTGGAGTGTTTCCTTCATCCGTTGGATTCCCGGGCCAAGTTCCACACTGGCAACGCGGCCAAGTCAACCGCGGTTGCATTGCGCCTGCCCGGCCACCTTCGGTGACCTGCGCGCCGCCTCCCGCCCCTCCTCCCCGCCCAACCACCAAACCTACCGGATGGAATTATGCCTGGTGGTTGGGCGGGGGGCGGTGCGCCGAAAGCGCCAGCTTCCGAACAGGCGCAAGAAACCAACATTGACCGCGCTACCGCCCTTGTAGGATGCTGTGCCCATCAACGGGGAGGCACCAATGATCGAACGCCCAAGTTTCACCGTCGGCATCGAGGAGGAATACCTCATCGTCGAGCGCGACAGCCGCGATCTGGTGCGTGAGCCCAACCCAAGCTTTCTGGAGCGCTGCAGCGAGCTTCTGGGCAGCCAGGTGACTCCGGAATACCTGCAATGCCAGGTCGAGGTTGGCACCAAACCCCACGGCACGGTGCCCGAGGCGAAGGCCGATCTGACGCGGATGCGCAAGGGCATCGCCGAAGCCGCGGCAGAGTTCGGCTATGCCCCGATCGCCGCCTCGACCCATCCCTTCGCCCAGTGGCGCACCCAATCCCATACCCGCAAGCCACGCTATGACGAGTTGCGCGCCGATCTCGGCGCGGCGGTGCGGCGAATGCTGATCTGCGGCTGCCATGTCCATGTCTGTGTCGAGGATGACGATCTGCGCATCGACCTGATGACCCAGGCGGCCTATTTCCTTCCGCATCTGCTGGCGCTCAGCTGCTCGTCTCCGTTCTGGGGTGGCGAGGATAGCGGATTGGCCAGTTACCGCCTGACCGTTTTCGACGCCCTGCCGCGCACCGGGTTGCCGGATAACCTGACCTCGTTCGGCGAGTACCGTCGCCTGGTCGACCAGCTAGTCTCGGCGGGCTGCATCGAGGATGCAACCAAGATCTGGTGGGACATCCGCCCCTCGGCCAAGTTCCCTACCCTGGAGCAGCGGGTCACCGATGTCTGCTCGCGGGTCGAGGACGCCGCTTGCCTGGCGGCGGTGTTCCAGTCGCTGATGGCATTCCTGTTCCGCCTGCGCTCGCGCAACCAGCGCTGGCGGCTGTATCCCGCGACCCTGATCCGCGAAAACCGCTGGCGGGCGCAGCGCTATGGCGTGCGCGGTCAGCTTGTCGACCATGGCCGCTCGGTGCTGGCGCCGTTCGCCAGCCTGATGGAGGAGTTGATCGACCTCATCGGCCCCGACGCCGAGGCGCTGGGCTGCCGCGCCGAGGTGATCCACGCCCGGCGCATCGCCCGCGAGGGCACTTCCGCCGACCGCCAGCGCGCGGTCTACGAAAAAGCCATCGCCGACGGCGCGGAACCGCAGGAGGCGCTGCGCCTGGTCGTCGATGCGCTGATCGGCGAATTCAACAGCACCTGAAAAAGGGAATCTCCGCATGAGCGCCTACGTCATCGCCCGGTTCGATGTCCACGACCCGGAGGAGTTCCAGAAATACCTCGCCGACGAGGGTCTCGACGCCTTCGCCGACGTCCACCGCGCCCGCGGCCTGCCCGATACCGGCTTTGCCGAGCGCTACACCCGCTCCGCCAAGGCGCTGGTCCAGGCCGGTCCCGCGGATCCAGCGGATCGCGGATGTCCGGGTTGGGTTGCCGCTCGAACTGGTGGCCCAGGCCAACCCCTGTACGGCCGGAGTCGATACCCTTCCGGTGGCCTTGACCTGGCAGGGCGCGCCGGTTGCCAACCGGCAGATCAACATCTTCCACGACAACGGCGCCGTGACCCGCACAACCGTCGTGACCGACGCGGCCGGGCGGGCGGCGATACCTCTCCCCGGCGACGGTGAGTATCTCCTGAACGCCGTCATCCTCCAGCCCGTAGACGACCCCCCGTCGTCTGGGCCAGCCACCGGGCGTCGCTCAGCTTCAGGTTGGAGCGCGGAGGTTATACCAAAGGTCATTGATGATGACCGTTATGGGCCCAATCCCGATGGGCCCAATCCCGGAGTCCGATTGAGATGATTTGCCATGGCTGGTCGGCAAGACGGTTCCAGGCTTGGCAGGCTGCTTCAACGATCTCGTCATGGTTTTCAAAAACACGGTTCGAGAGACAGGTCTGGCGTAGGAACTGCCAGATGTTTTCGACCGGATTGAGTTCTGGAGCGCGGCAAGGCAAAAAGACGGGGGTAATGTTTCCCGGCATGTGGCGTTCTCCCGTGGTGTGCCAGCCAGCGCGGTCGATCAAGAGGACAGCATGGGCGCGCGGCGCCACGGCCAGGGATATCTCATTCAGGTGGGCCTGCATGGCATGGGTATTGGCGTATGGCATGACCAATGCCGCGCCGCGTCCCCTGGCCGGACAGATGGCACCAAAAAGACATCTGATACCGTTGATCCTTGGGTTGGCGGGGCCTGGTTCCACGCCGCGCCCACTGGCGTACCAGACCATTCTTCTGGCCCAGTCTCATCTCGTCCTGCCACCAAAGTTCGATGCTGGTGTCGGGAGGCAGATGCCCTATGGACGCCGCCAGCGTGCGGGGGAAGTTTTTTTTGAAGTCTTCCATCACGACCTCGTCCTGCCCCGGATGGCGGGGCCGTGCCGAAATATGGGAGAAGCCCATTTGCTTCAGCAAGCGTGACACCGAACGCTCATGATAGACAACGCCGAAGTGGGCCTTGATCCAGCGTTTCAGATCCACGCGCCGCCAGCGCACGATGCCATCGGACAAAGGATTTGGGCCGGTCTCGACCACCGCGGCAAGCTCCTCCAGCTGCGATGGCGTTAGCTTCGGTGATGCGCCCGGCGCCTTGCCGTCCATCAGACCATCGGGCCCGTGGCGGTTGAAGCGATGCACCCGGTCCCGCAAGGTCTGGCGGTCCATGCCGCCGACCCGGGCCGCCTCCGCCCGGGTCATGCCATCATATACGGCGGCGATTGAAAGCAGTCGCCGCGCTTGATTGCTGTCATCACAGCGCGAGGCATGGCAGCGAGCTTGAGCAGCATCATAGTCTTCTCGTAGGGGAATCGAAACCAATCAATTCGCAGCTGAATTGCTCATGCCAGAAAAACTTGTTCTGAAATATATGGAAGAACAGGAACTCGATTACGGCATGGTTCCCGATGAAGATGCGGTTGAAGAGATGGCCCGCGCTTTCAAGGTCAGCGCTATGGCGATGGCCTCTCGCATTGCTAAAGTTTCTAAGACCTAGAGGTTCTTGTGGATGGCATTTGTTTTTTATGACACGGAGACGAGCTATGCCAGTTTGGGTGACGGGTGATCATGCGGCGGCATGAGTTTGGTCGCTGCTCGCTTTGATTCCGTCGTTGAACTTGACGCCTTCGATGAGCTTTGACAACTGGTGATGGCTTCGCAGGCGGCGCCATGTCTTCGCCGCCGCCATGATCAGCTTGAAAACCATCCACATTGCGGTGTCGTTCGACAGGTATCCCCGGTTGCGGACGGTTCGGTGACGTACGGTTGCAAAGACGCTCTCGATCTGCCGGGCGATGCGGTGATCTGGTGGTCCCGGGAGCGCTGTGGCAAGAGCGAGGAAGTCCACGCGGTGATGAAGCACGACCTGGCTGGCGGCACCCTGCCTTCGGGTCTGTTCGGAGCCAATGCGGCCTGGTGGGCGATCATGGTGCTGGCGCATGATTTGAACGCGGTGATGAAGCAACCGGTTCCGGGACCGGCCTGGGTGGCACGGCGGATGAAGGCCTTGCGCCTGGCTCTGATCGCCCTGCCTGGCCGGGTGATCCGTCATGCGCGGCGGCTGATCATCCGTTTGGCGAGCGAAGCGGGGCTCGATCTGGTGCTGAGCGCCAGGCGGAAGATCCTGGCCCTGGCGCGCGGCCCGACCTGACGGCTCCGGCCTGCCACGATATCCTTGCTGAAGCGCGATGCCGGCTCCCGGCCAGGGCTCCGCTTGACCAACGGACAGGCGCGGGACCCGCAAGACGCGTGGCCGCCTAGAGGCTATCTCCTCAAGCGCGAAATCCGCGGGAGTGGCGCCCAGGCGCAGGCCGAAAACCCCACAACGGCACCCATCGCCGCCCCTGCCGAGGCGCGTCAGGGGCTTAGTTCGGGAATCCCAGGATAAATTCTATCTTGGCATTATGCCACAATCATGGCAAGGTTGGTTCATGCCTGAGCGTTCAAGAAGGCCCAAGCGGCCCCGAGACGTTAGCCAGTTTGCCGCGTCCATCGTGCAAGAAGCAACCGAAGGCATACCAGAAATCCAAGACGACGGAAAGAACCCGGCGGCGGTCGTGTTGGGGCGCCTTGGGGGCAGAAAAGGCGGGAAGGCTAGGGCAAGAGCACTTACGCCAGAACAACGAAGTGAGATCGCGCGGAAAGCGGCAAAAGCTCGGTGGCAAAAAAATGACGGCTGAAATAGCGATTCTTAACAAGGGCGCGGTTGCATTGGCTGCGGATAGCGCAGTTACCATTAGTGGTTCTGGGCCGCTAAAGATATATAATACAGTGAATAAAATTTTCGAACTCCATAGAGGCGCTCCAGTAGGGGTGATGATCTATGGGAATTTGGAATACATGGAAATTCCTTTTGAAACGATAATAAAAATGTATCGACGAGACAGAGGTTTCGAACATAAAAAAGCGTTCATTAAAGATTACGCTGATGATTTTATAAATTATTTGGAATCTGAAGTTAAAATGTCGGAAGACCATCAAATTAGAAACGTGGTGACCATTTTTCGGGACCATTTTTCAATATTGAAAAACAACATACGGGAACGTAGTATTAATATAATCTTACAGCACGGCGCACCCAAAGTAAGAGAAATAAACAAAGCTGTGGCAGACGAAATAGACAAATTTATTGATGAAACAAATACTTATAAAGACGCTAAATGCTTTAGTTCTATAAATGAAAGAGATCTATTCAACAAATATAAAGATGAACATGAAAAGGTCGTGAATCGAACATTTAGCGGTTTGAAATTAACTATATCGAAGAAAAGAAAGCTGAATCAACTTGGCGCCATGTTGTTACACAAAGAATTTCTATCTGATAGCAGAGCTGGCATAATTGTTGCTGGTTTTGGTGAAAAAGAAATTTGTCCGTCGTTGAAATCAATTGAAATAGATGGCGTTATTGATGGGAAATTAAAATGTGTGGATGGAGAATTTATTGATATTGGGCGCGATACAGTTGGTGCTGATATACAAGCTTTTGCCCAGAGGGAAATGGTTGATCGTTTTCTTAAAGGGTAACTACTCAACCCACCCCAAAGGTTGCGTTCCTGGGTTCGATCGGCACCAGATATAGAGAATTTTCTTGCATTGAGGGCGTGGATATGCGTCAAGTTATCTATGACTCATTTACCCGACCTGAGCCGATTGACGCATGCAGAGAAAGATGCCTTGATCCTCGCGCTGTGGACGCAGGCACAGGAGCTGGTGGCAGTGAACGAGGGCTTTGCCAGGCGCGTCACGGAACTTGAGGCAAAGCTTGGTGAGCCTGCGAAGACGCCGGACAACTCCAGTACGCCGCCGTCGCATGGGCGCAAGGCGAACAAGAAACCGGCCCGGGGCAACCGCAAAAAACGGCGCAAGGGGCATGGTGGCGGTGGGCGTCCTCTGCACCCTGACCCGGATCAGCGGGTGGTTGCGAAGGCGCTGTCCTGCCCACACTGTTATTCAGCGCTCGGCGATGAGGATCACAAGTTGCATGCGATTTATGACAAGATCGAACTGCCGCGCCCCGCTCCCATTGTCACCCGTGTGGAACTGTATGCGGCGAGGTGTCCTCATTGTTCGGAGCGCTTTGTGGCGCCGGTTCCGGCGGGGCTTGAGCCGGGGTCTCCGTTCACCCCGTCGATCGAGGCGATGGCGGTTTACATGCGTTATGAACACGCGGTCAGTTACCAGCGTCTGTCGAAACTGTTCGCCGATTTGCACGGCTTGACGATCAGCCAAGCCGCCCTGGTCAACCTGTTCAAGAGGGTCAAGCCCGGCTTTGACGCCCAGTTCCAGGCGGTTCTTGCCCGCCTGCGACAAAGCCGGATCGTCTGCTCCGACGAGACCGGCGCACGCATCAAGGGGCGCAACGCCTGGGAATGGGTTTTCCAAAACGATGAAGTCTGCGTCCACGTCATCCGCAACAGTCGGGCGAAGGCGGTGGCCGAGGACGTGATGGACGGCCACCGGCCCGCCATCTGGGTGTCCGATCTTTACGGCGGCCAGCGGGGGCTCGGGGAGGTCTGGCAAATCTGTCTGGCCCACCAGTTGCGCGACTGCCAGTATGCCATCGACGCTGGCGATGCGATCTTCGCACCGGCAATGAAAATGCTCATCTTGCGCGCCTGTGTTCTGGGCCGACGGCGAAAGCGTCTGAAGGACAGTACACTTCAGAAATACCGGGGCGACCTGGACCGGCGAATGGACAAGGTTATGGCTTGTCAGCCAACCAACAAAGACGGAATTCGCCTGCGCAAACGCTACGGCAAAGACCGTGACAGCCTGTTCACATTCATGACCGAACGCGACGTGCCGCCAACCAACAACGGCTCGGAACAAGCCATCCGCCCCTCAACCACCTTCCGCAAGGTCACCGGGGGATTCCGCTCCAACTGGGGGGCCGACTTCTACGCCAACGTTCGCTCCGTCCTCAACACCGGAAAACGGCAAGGCCTGTCTGCTTTCCAGGCAATCCAGGCCACCATCGCTGGAAAATCAGTGATCCAACCGGGTTGAGTAGTTACCTTAAAGGTGTTGATCCGGAATATGATGGTTTTGTTTCGAAGTCCCTTGAGGAACTCTTGAAGAGGTTCGGAGAGGCCTTGATCGATTCTTATTTTCAGGGAAGCGTTAAAGACAAGAAGACAACCAAAGATAATTTGAAGAATACAATAAAATCTGTCCTTAAAGATTTGAAGATTGATTCGGAAAATATAAAAAAAGAAAAATTCGAGGAGAGAGTCAAAGAAATGGTAAGATTTATGCCATATCAAGAATTAGCCAATATGGCAGAATCCTTGATTAATATTACGTCATTGAAGAGACGCGTATCCGCTGAACGTGAGACAGTTGGAGGCCCTGTTGATGTGGCGGTTATTTCGAAATCTGAGGGATTTGTGTGGATAAAGCGAAAACATTATTTTGAGAAAAAATTTAATCCAAGATTCTACACCCGTTTGAGCAAACAACTAGGTGGTATGGAGGACGACCATGAGTAATCCAGCTAAGAAGCCAAGTGCCGAATCTTCCGAACAAGAAACATCGACCGACCGGGCAATTGATGCGGTGTTTGGTAGGGAGGAGAAATCGATTGAGGAAATCGCGATCCAAAAAGCTGAGGAATCATTCAAAAAACACCAGCATCAATTGGTAAAAGGGGTTTCTTCCGGAGTGAACCTTAAGACAAATTAAACTGGCAGTTATACCAAAGGTCATCATCAATGACCTTTGGTATTAGGGCGCCCAAAAGGTAATCGCGGATCGTCGGTGCCACACTTTGCGGCCTACGGACCGGAACCGGAATTGACGCGGCTGGCGGGGAATGCTCGGATACGCGCATCGCCATCGGAGGGTCGCCGCGTGACCGATAGCCTGCTTGGTTCGGACGTCTGGATCACCAATCCGCAAAACTATCTCGACCGCCGGGTGGCAACTCACAGAGTTCCGGCCGCCCCTGTCTCGCATTATCTGACGATGCGCGACGGAGTGAGGTTGGCGGTAGATCTCCACCTGCCCGAAGGCGATCGTTCGCCCGAAGGCTTCCCTGCCATCCTGATCTTCACCCCCTACTACCGCCGCTTCCGGTTGGCCGCCGACGCCCGCGACGGAATCGAACCCAGCCCCAACTCGGCCGCCTATCGCCAGATGTTCGTGCCGCGCGGTTATGCGCTGATGGTCGTCGATGTGCGCGGCACCGGGGCATCCTTCGGCTGTCGCGACAGCTTCCGCTCGCCCGCCGAGCGGCAGGACTACGCCGAGGTCATCGATTGGGTCGTGGCGCAGGACTGGTGTGACGGGCGTCTGGCCGCGACCGGGATCTCCTACCTGGGTGCCGCCTGCGATTTCGCCGCCGCCTCCGGCCACCCCGCCCTGAAGGCGATCGCGCCGATCAGTGCTGTCTGGGACACCTATAGCGACCATTTCTACCCCGGCGGAATCCTGCTCAGCGATCTCGCCACCGGCTATGGCCGGATCATGGACGCGCTGGATCAGGACCATCGCGACGACCTGCGCAAGTTCTATTACTTCGCTGAGCCCGGCCTGGAAGGCCCCGCCCCGGTCGATGACGACCCGCAGGGCGTGCTGCTGGCCGAGGCCATCGCCGAGCACGCCGCCAATGTCCACATGCCGGACTTCCTGCGCGAATTCCAGTTCCGCGACTCAGGTCTGGCGCATGATCCCGGCTTCACCTCCGACAGCTTCAGCCCCCATGCGGTTTCGGACGGATTCCGCGACGACCTGGCGGTGCTGACAATCTCGGGCTGGCGGGACGGGGCTTATATGAACGGCTCGATCAGCCGGTTCCTTAGCATCGCCTCTCCCAAGCGCGCACTGCTTCTGGGCCCCTGGGACCACGGTGCGCGCTGCAACGCCAGCCCGTTCCGGCGCTGGGCCTTGCCTGAGTTCCCGGTGCTGGGCACGATTCTGCGCTTTTTCGACGAGCATGTGCTGGGGATCGAAACCGGGCTGAAGCACGAGGCGCCGGTGCATTACCACACCATTCGCGCAGAGGCCTGGAAGAGCGCTCCCAACTGGCCGCCGACCCGGCAGGAACAAACGTTGTTTCTGGGCGCTTCGGGCGATCTGGCGCAGGCCCCGGAAACCGGGGGCGAGGTGCGCCACCGCGCCGATTACCGCTGCGGCACCGGGCAGAACACCCGCTATGGCCGCCTGCAGATCCGCAATGTGCAGGATTACTATCCCGATTGGGATCGAAGGCCCGGGGACCGCCTGCGGTTCCGGTCGCCGCCTCTGGATGCCGCCCTGACCGTCAGCGGCCACCCGCTGCTGCATCTCGATTTTGCCTGCGATCAGGCCGATGCCTGCATTTTCGCCTATCTGGAAGACATCGCCCCCGACGGGTCGTCGCACTATGTCACCGAGGGAATGCTGCGGGCGTTGCACCGGGGCATTTCCGACCCGTCGCCGACCTATCGCACCACCTGGCCTTACCGCGCCTTCACCCGGGCCGAGGCGCAGCCACTGGTGCCGGGTCAGCCGGTAACGATCGACTTTGCGCTGCTGCCGGTCTCTTGGGAGTTTCCCGCCGGGCATCGCATCGGCCTCGCCATCGCCGGGGCGGACCGCGACAACTTCGCCCTCTGGCCCTACGGCAGACCGGGCAACTGGACCATCCGCACCGGCGGGTCTTATCGCTCCAGTTTAATGTTGCCGGTGGAGTAGGGCTCCTGCGTCGGGGTGGCGCGGCGCAGCTTGCCCTCGCGGTGGGCGTTGTAGAGAGTGGCGGCGAAGATCACGCCCGCCCCGATCCAGGTCCAGGTGTCGATCAACTCGCCGAACAATGCGAAGCCGAACAGCACCGCGAAGGGCAGCCGGGCGAAATCGACGCTCATCACCAGCGAGGCGTCGGCCGAGGCGAAGGCGCGCGCCAGGGTGATGTGGCCCAGCATCCCCAGCGCCCCCATGGCCGCCAGGACCGCCCACAGATGCGGCTCCGGCCACTGCCAGACGAACAGCGCCGGGATCAGCGCGATGGGCGTCTGCATCAACACCGAGATCAACACCACCTTGTCCGGGTCGTCGTGGTCGGACAGGCGCTTGATCAACAGACTGGTGACCGCCATGAAGAGCGCCGCGGCCAATGCCAGCCAGATGCCAGGCCCGACCTCACCGATCCCCGGGCGCAGGATGACCAACGTGCCCGCAAACCCGATCAGCGTGGAGGTCCAGCGCCGCCAGCGGACAACCTCGCCCAGGAACAGCGCCGCACCGATGATCGAGAACAGCGGGGTCAGGAAGCTGATCGCCGTGACCTCGCCGACCGGCAGCATCGACAGCGCCAGAAAGAACGTGGTCATGCCGGCGAGGCCAAGCACAACCCGCATCGCATAAAGCCGGAACTGGGACGTCCGCACCATCCCCGGTCCACGCCAGACCAGCACCGGCGACAGCGCGATCGCGCCAAAAAGCAACCGCAGGAACACGACCTGAAACGGCGGCATCCCGGCCAGCGCGGCGTAGCGGCCGATCGCCGCCACCCCGGCCAGAATGGCGCAGGACAGCAACATCCACAGCACGCCCGCGACCGCGCTGCGGCGGCGGACCGGCGGATCGGGCGTCATGATCGAGGGTGTCAGGTTCGGCATCGGGGATCTCCAAAATGCCAGCATATACCGCAAAACCGCGGCCGGCGCCCCACGGGAGAATCGATCATCTATTTGATGACTAGGGAGCTTCCCTTGCGCGCCGGTGATTTCGGTGCCACGCTCCCGTTTCAATGGCAGGCCTCGAATGCATGCCGCGCAACGATGTTCGACAAGGAGGAAACGACCCGTGAAGCAATGGATTCTGCCGAGCGTGGCGATCGCCGCCGCCGCAGGCATCTGGTCCAGCCCTGCCCTTGCCGGCAAGGCGGACGATACCCTGAACTGGGCGACTGACCGCGATATCGCCGTCATCGACCCCTATTACAACAACACCCGCGAACTGGTGGTGATGGGGCATCTGGGCTGGGACGCCCTGTTGTTCCGCAACCTCGACACCGGCGAGTACGAGCCGCTTCTGGCCACCGGTATCGAATGGATCGACAACCTCACCCTGGAGGTGGATCTGCGTGACGACGTGGTTTTCCATGATGGGTCCAGCTTTGGCTCCGAGGATGTGGTCTACACCATCAACCACGTCACCAACGAGGATAATGGCGTCCTGACGATCAAGAATGTCGGCTGGATGAAGAACGCCGAGGCGCTGGGTCCGCACAAGGTGCGGATCAATCTGGATCAGCCGTTCCCGGCCGCCTTCGCCTATCTGTCCAACGCGCTGTTCATCATGCCGGAAGGCCATTACGACAATACCCCCGTCGGCGCCGACGGCAAGAAAGACCACGGCTCGGTATCGGCAGTCGGCACCGGCCCCTACCAGCTCGTCGAGGTCAAGGCTGGCGAGTACGTGTTGTGGGCGAAGAACGATGCCTACATGGCCGACGGCCCGAAGGGCCAGCCCGCCATCGGCAACATCCGGTTCCGCATCATCAAGGAGATGAACACCCAGATCGCCGAAATACTGACCGGCGGGCTGGACTGGATCTGGGATGTGCCCAAGGACCAGGCCGAGCGGCTGGAAGCAACCGGCGAGGTCACGGTGGAGAACGCCAAGACCATGCGGGTTTCCTACCTGGCCTTCGACGTGGACGGCAGCTCCGGCCAAACCTTCTTCACCGACCAGCGGGTGCGCGCCGCGGTGGCCCATGCGATCAATCGCGAGTCGCTGACCCGGAACCTGGTCGGCCCGGCTTCGGTAGTGATCCCCTCGGCCTGCCACCCGGATCAGTTCGGTTGTGCCCAGGACGTGACCCGGTGGGACTATGATCCGGAGAAGGCGAAAGCACTGCTGGCCGAAGCGGGCTATCCTGACGGCTTCGAGTTCGACATCTACGCCTACCGCCAGCGCGAGTTCACCGAGGCGGTGATCGGCGATCTGGCCAAGGTGGGGATCAAGGCCAACCTGACCTTCCTGCAATACCGGGCGCTGCGCGACCTGGTGTGGAACGGCCAGACGCCGATCAACCACATGACCTGGGGCTCGAACTCGATCCCCGATGTCTCGGCGATCACCAGCCACTTCTTCTCCGGCGGTCGCGACGACCCGGCCAAGGATCCGCAAGTGATCGCCTGGCTGGCCGAGGGCGATACCACCACCGATCCGGCGGCGCGCGAAGCGGTCTACAAGAAAGCGCTGGAGCGGATTTCGGCCGAGCTCTACTGGCTGCCGATGTTCACATACGCGAAGTACTACGTGTATTCGAACGATCTGGACTTCCAGACCACTTCGGACGAGATCCCGCGCTTTTACGCCGCGAAATGGCGTTAATCGCGGGCGCGCTGTAGCGACCGGCAATACACCCCGCCGGGAAACCGGCGGGGCATACCCATCGACGATGACTGCCGGAACTGGATGGCATGCTGGCTTATATTCTGAAACGATCCGCCGTCGCCGTTCTGGTGGCGATCACGGTATCGCTGATCACCTTCTCGATGATCTACCTGTCCGGCGACCCGGCGGTCGCATTGGCAGGCGAGACCGCGACCGAGGCGGATATCGAGAATATCCGCCGGGTCTATGGCTATGACCGGCCGATCCTGGTGCAGTATATGGACTGGCTGTACCGGGCGGTGCAGGGCGATTTCGGGCAATCGCATTATCTCAGGAGCCCGGTCGCTGATGTGATTTTCGAACGCCTGCCCACCACCATGCTGCTGGGGCTGTTTGCCCTGACCTTTGCCCTTGCCCTGTCGATTCCGCTTGGGGTGCTGGCGGCGATTCGGCCCAATAGCCTGATCGACCGGGTGGCCCTGACCATCGCCGTCGTCGGCCAGGCAATGCCCAGCTTCTGGTTCGCGCTGACCATGATGCTGTGGTTCGGCATCTACTTGCGGTGGTTGCCGATCACCGGCACCGCCTCATGGGCGAACTTCGTCATGCCGTCGATCGCGCTGGGCTACTACATTACCCCGGCAGTGATGCGGCTGACCCGCGCGGGCATGATGGAGGTGCTGTCGGCGGATTATATCCGCACCGCCCGGGCCAAGGGGCTGCGCCCGATGACGGTGCTGTTCAAACACGCGTTGCGCAACGCCATCATCCCGGTGGTGTCGCTGGCGGCGGTGCAGTTCGGCTTCATGCTGGGCGGCTCGATCGTCATCGAGACCATATTCGCCATAAACGGGCTGGGTTTCCTTGCCTGGGAATCGATTCAACGCGCCGATCTGCCGATGATGCAGGCCATCGTTCTGGTGCTGAGTATCTTCTACATCGTGCTGACCTTCCTGGCCGACATGCTGAATGCCTGGCTGGACCCACGGATCAGGGTGGCCTGACATGGCAATGAGCGACATGATCCCGGTTGCGCCGGTAGTGGACCCATCTCCGGGCGCGTTGATGCGGCGGCGCATCTTCGGCCATGCCGGGCTGGTTTTCGGCGCTACGGTGCTGATCGTCATCGTCGTGATGGCGCTGCTGGCGCCCTGGATCGCGCCGCATGACCCGCTCGACCAGGTTCTCGACCGCAAGCTGATCCCGCCGATCTGGTTCGACAGCCCGAAAGCGACCTGGACCTATCCGCTGGGAACCGATCACTTCGGGCGGGGCTACCTGTCGCGGATCATCTGGGGCGCGCGCATCTCGCTGTTGATCGGGTTCTCGGCGATGCTGATCTCGGGTGTGATCGGCACCACCATCGGGGTACTGGCGGGCTATTTCGGCGGCAAGGTCGACATGGTGGCGAATTTCATCATCACCACCCGGCTGTCGATGCCCGTGGTGCTGGTGGCGCTGGCAGTGGTCAGCATGATCGGCTCGTCGCTGACGGTGGTGATCTGGGTGCTGGGGCTGCTGATCTGGGACCGCTTCGCCGTTGTGATGCGCAGCGCCACCATGCAGGTACGGAATCTGGATTTCGTTGCCTCGGCGCAGGCGCTCGGCTGCTCGACGGCGCGCATCGTGCTGACCGAGATCCTGCCCAATGTCGCCAACCACCTGATCGTGGTGGCGACCATCGAGATGGCCCACGCGATCCTGCTGGAGGCGGCGCTGTCGTTCCTCGGCCTCGGCGTTCAGCCGCCTGAGCCAAGCTGGGGACTGATGATTTCCGAAGCCAAGGGGCTGATGTTCTTCGACGCCTGGCTGATCGCGATCCCCGGCACGGCGCTGTTCCTGCTGGTGCTGTCGATCAACCTGCTGGGCGACGGGCTGCGCGACGTGACCGCGCCGGATGGCCGCAATTGATGGCGACCGAGCGTATTCTCGAGGTCGAGGGCCTCAGCGTCGACATCCCGGTGCCCTCGGGGATGCTGCACCCGGTGCAGGATCTCAGCTTCCATGTCGACCGGGGCGAGACCCTGGCGATCGTCGGCGAAAGCGGTTGCGGCAAGTCGCTCACCTCGCTGGCGCTGATGGACCTGCTGCCGTCGCGGGCGAAGCGGCAGGCGACGACGCTGACGCTGGAGGGCCAGGACCTGACCCGGTTGTCCGAGCGCCAGATGTCGGACCTGCGCGGCAACCGCATGAGCATGATCTTCCAGGAGCCGATGACCTCGCTGAACCCGGCCTACACCCTCGGCGATCAGCTTATCGAGGCGCTGCGCCGGCATCGCGGCGTCACCGTCAACGAAGCCCGCGACCGGGCGATATGGCTGTTGGAAAAGGTTGGCATCACCGCCGCGCGCGGGCGGCTGGGGCAATACCCGCACCAGCTTTCCGGCGGCCTGCGCCAACGGGTGATGATCGCCATGGCGCTGATGTGCGGCCCGGACCTGATTATCGCCGACGAGCCGACCACGGCGCTGGACGTGACCATCCAGGCGCAGATCCTGCACCTGCTGGCGGATATGCAGCGCGAGTTCCAGACCGGGCTGATCCTGATCACCCACGACCTCGGCGTCGTCGCGCGGGTCGCCGACCGGGTGGCGGTGATGTATGCTGGCCAGATCGTCGAGCGGGGCACGGCGCTGCAGATCTTCCAGGCGCCGACGCATCCCTATACCCAAGGGCTGCTCGATTGCATCCCGATCCCCGGCAAGACCGCACGCGGTGCGCATCTGGGTTCGATCCCCGGTATCGTGCCGTCGCTGATCGGCCACATGCCGGGTTGCCATTTCGCCGAGCGATGCCGCTATGCGACCGATGCCTGCCGGGCGGGCGAGGTTGCCCTGCGTGATGCTGCCGAATCCGACCACCGCTACCGCTGCGTGCTGACGCCCGATGAGGCCGCCGCCAACATGAAACTGGAGGCGGCGCAATGACCGGTGAAGCGGTAATCGATGGCTGCCCGGTTCTTGAAGTACGCGACGTCACCCGCACCTTCATGATCTCCGGCGGCTTCATGAAGCCCAAGCGCCCGTTGCACGCGGTCAACGGCGTCAACCTGCGGATCGAGGCCGGCGAGGTGATGGCACTGGTCGGTGAAAGCGGGTGCGGCAAGACCACGCTGGCCAGGATGATGATGGGCCTGCTGCCGCCCAGCCAGGGGACCATCGTGCTGGACGGCAAGCCGATCGCCGCCCAGGACCGGATGACCGTGGCGCGCACCGTGCAGCCGATCTTCCAGGACCCCTATTCCTCGCTGAACCCGCGCAAGACCATCGGCTCGATCATCACCCTGCCCCTGCGCGTCCAGGGCGACCCCGACCCCGCCACATGGGAAAAGCGCGTGCACGAGATCATGGAACTGGTCGGCCTGCCGCGCCGGGTGTTCAACAACTACCCAAACCAGCTTTCCGGCGGCCAGCGCCAGCGCGTCGCCATTGCACGCGCCCTGATAAACCGCCCCAAGATGGTGATCTGCGACGAGCCGACCTCGGCGCTGGATGTCTCGGTGCAGTCGCAGATCCTGAACCTGTTGCAGGACCTTCGGGCCGAACTGGGCCTGACCTATCTGCTGATCAGCCACGACCTCGCCGTTGTCGAGCATATCGCCACCCGGGTTGCGGTGATGTATCTGGGCCGCATCGTCGAGCAAACCGGCACCGCCGCGCTGTTCGACACCCCCCGCCACCCCTATTCACGGGCCCTGCTGGGCTCGGTTCTGACCCCCGACCCGACCCTGGGCGTACCCGATACCCATCTGGGCGCCAGCTATCCGAACCCGCTCGAGATGCCCTCGGGCTGTACCTTCCACCCCCGTTGCCCCAAGGCGATGGCGCAATGCTCGCAAGTGGCACCGCGCCCGGTGACCGTGCCGGATGGCCATGTGGAATGCCACCTCTACGACGAAGGAACCTGAACCCCATGCCCATCCGTGACGACGCCATCGCCCTGGCGACCGATTATCTTGACAGCGGCGATTTCGAGACCGACCTTGCCCGCCGGATCGCAATTCCGACCGAGAGCCAGACCCCCGAAGGCCTGCCCCATTGCACCCGCTACCTCGCGGACGAGATGGCCCCGGCCTTCGAGGCGATGGGCTTCACCTGTCAGGTGTTCCCCAATCCGGTCGAGACCTGCGGGCCGATCCTGCTGGCGACCCGGATCGAGGGCGAGGGCCTGCCGACTGTACTCGGCTACGGCCATGGCGACACCGTCCGCGGCCTCGACGACCAATGGACCAAAGGCGCCGGGCCGTGGCAGACCGCGCGCGACGGCGACCGGCTGTATGGCCGCGGCACCGCCGACAACAAGGGCCAGCACGCGATCAACATGGCGGCAATGCGTGCGGTGCTCGAGACCAGGGGCAATCTGGGCTTCAACGCCAAGTTCATGATCGAGACCGGCGAGGAGAACGGCTCGGCCGGGGTCTATCAGGTGGTCGAGGCCAACAAGGACGCCTTCGGCGCCGATGTCTTCATCGCCTCGGACGGCCCACGGGTGCAAATGGACCGCCCGACGGTCTGCTTCGGTGCGCGCGGGGCGATGAACTTCGACCTGGTCTGCCACATGCGCGAGGGTAGCCACCACTCGGGCAACTGGGGCGGCGCGCTGGCCGATCCGGCGGCGATCCTCTCGCACGCCATCGGCTCGATCATCAGTCCGAAGGGGCAGATCATGATCAAGGAGTGGCTGCCCGCGCCGATCACCAACGCCGTGCGCGAGGCATTGAAGGACGTCGAGCTTGACGGCGGCCCGACCGGCCCGACGGTCGATCGCGACTGGGGCGAGCCTGGCCTGACCCCGGCCGAGAACGTCTATGCCTGGAACTCGTTCGCCGTGCTGGCGATGTTGTCGGGCAACCCCTCGGGCCCGGTGAATGCGATCCAGCCCTGGGCCAAGGCGCATTGCCAGTTGCGCTATGTCGCCGGCACCGATGTCGAGGACGTGATGCCGGCGCTGCGGCGCCATCTCGACGCCCATGGTTTCAGCAATGTCAAATTCCTGCCACCGCCGCCGGGCAACGCCGGTGGGTTCCCGGCCAGCCGGACCGAGGTCGACGACCCCTGGGCGATCTGGGTGCGCCAATCAATGGAGCGTTCCACGGGCCAGAAACCCGCGATCATCCCGCAGATGGGCGGTTCGATCTGCAACGATGTCTTCACCGATCTGCTGGGCCTGCCCGCGATCTGGATCCCGCATTCCTATGCCGCCTGCTCGCAACATGCCCCGGACGAGCACATCCTCATCCCGCTTTGCCGCGAGGCGCTGGCGCTGATGGCTGGGCTATACTGGGATCTGGGCGCGGGCGGTACACCCTCGGTTGGTTGACATGGGGCAAGACGAGATGGGTCGCGCGGGCGCCATCGCACGGGCGCTCGCATATTATGACGATCCGGGCGGCTGTTTCCGTGATCTCGCGGCCCGGGTTGCGGTGCCGACCGAGAGCCAGCAGCCCGAGCGATTGGCGAAACTGTACGGTTATCTTCGCGAGATCATCGAGCCGGCCGTCTCGAAGATCGGATACACCTGCCGCATCCATGACAATCCGCTCGCGGGCTGTGGCCCGGTGCTGCTGGCGACCCGGATCGAGGACCCCGGTCTCGCTACGGCCCTGAGCTACGGGCATGGCGACGTGATCCGGGGGCAGGAGGGGAATGGGCCGATGGGCGCGACCTCTGGACGCTGTCGTTCGGCGGCGAGCGGGTCTATGGCCGTGGCGGACAACAAGGGCCAACAACTTGCCCATCAGGCCGCCATCGCGGCGGTTCTGGCGACCCGCGGGCGGCTCGACTTCAACCACAAATTCATCGTCGAGATGGGTGAGGAGAACGGTTCGCGCGGATTCCGGCCGCTGGTGCAGGCGCACAAGGCAGACTTTGCGGCGGATGTCTGTTTTTCCTCGGATGGGCCCCGCACCGAGATCGGTCGACCCAACATCACGCTCGGGAACCGGGGGCGATCAATTTCGATACGATCATCAAGATCGAACTGGTCATAGTGCTTGCCCATCGCAACTCCAGAGCATACCAGTGTTGCACTTGGTTTGTGAGTTTAGCCTCGAAAATAATGCGGCGAACTTCTGACTCAGGACACTGGAGCGATTGCTAGCAAAGTGAGTTCGCTTTGCGACTCGAAAATCGCGGCAATTCGATGAGATAGAGCATGATCGATGAATCGGAGATCATGGATCATGCTCTAGCCGTTTTCGCCAAGCCTGAAGGATGTCAGAAATGACCGGAGGACTAATCACCGCCCCCCAACCCGAGGCGGTCGAGGCCGGGGCCGACGTGCTGCGCGACGGCGGCAATGCGGTCGATGCAGCGGTCGCCTGTGCCCTGGTGCAGACTGCCGTCGATCCGCTGATGAGCGGCATCGCCGGGTTTGGCTCGATGCAGATCTACATGCCGGGGCAGGGCGCGCACCGCTTCATCGACTTCCACGGCCGCGCGCCTGCCGCAACACGTCCGGACATGTGGGAAGACATCATCCTGGGCGAGGTCGACGACGGCTTTGGTTTTCTGCTGGAGGGTTCGGTCAACGAGCTTGGCTATCAGTCGATCACCACCCCGATGACGTTGCGCGCCCTCGAAACCGCGCTCACCCGCTTCGGCACCCGCAGCCTGGCCGACCTGATCCAGCCCGCCATCGCCTATTGCGAGGAGGGGTTTCAGGTCCGCCCCCATGTCAATGCCTTCTGGAACGAGGTGCCCGGTGCCGGGCGTATCGCGCACCGCGAATACCTGACCCGTGACCTGGGCGCGCGGAAAATCTACTGCAAGCCCGACGGCAGCTTGTATCGCCTTGGCGAAGTGGTCCGGAACTCCGACATGGGCCGCACCTACCGGCGCATCGCCGAGCATGGGGTGGATGATTTCTACACCGGCGCGATTGCAGCCGAGATTGCCGCTGACATGGCGAAGAACGGCGGCCTGCTCTCGGCTGGCGACCTGGCGGCGGTGGCTCCGGCCGATGCCGAGCCGCTTTGGGGCAGCTATCGCGCCCACCGGGTCGCCACCAACAACCCGCCCGGCGGCGGCGTGATGATCGTGGAGATGCTGAACATCCTGGAGAATTTCGACCTGGCGGCAATGGGCCACAACACGCCCGAATACATCGCCACAGTGTCCGAGGCGATGAAGATCGCCACCGTCGACAAGGATACCAGGGTCGGCGACCCGCGCTTCTTCGACGTGCCGATGGCCGAACTGACCTCGAAGGACTACGCGGCGGCGATGGCCCGGCGCATCCGCCGGGGCGAGAAAACCCATGTGATCCGGCTGAACCCGGGCGGCGAGGAATCGAAGGACACCACCCATGTCTGCGCCGTCGATGGCATGGGCAACTGCGTCTCGCTGACCCACTCCATCGGCATGCCTGCCGGCGTGGTCACCGAAGGGCTCGGCTTCATGTACAACGGCTGCATGGGGGTGTTCGACCCGCGCCCGGGGCGGGCCGGTTCGCTGGCCCCCGGCAAGTCGCGCTTCACCGCGATGTGCCCGACGATCCTGTTTGACGAGACCGCCCCCTGGCTGGTGATTGGTGCACCGGGCGGCACCTACATCACCATGGGGGTGTTGCAGGGCATCCTGAACGCCGTCGATTTCGGCATGAGTGCGCAACAGGCGGTCTCGGCGCCGCGTTTCTGCACCACCTCGGACAGCATCGACATCACCAACCGCATTCAGCGCCGCACCCAGCGGGCGCTGGAGGAGATGGGCTACCCGGTGCGCCGCTCGGCCCTCAGCTACCACTTCGCCGGTGTCCACGCCGCCCGGCGCACAGCGGCAGGCTGGGACGGTGGGGCCGACCCCGGACGGGACGGGATGGCGTTGTCGGTGTGAGAGGATGTCTTTTTCTTGCTGCCCTGTCCTGCCGACTTTGCAGAGCCCGCTTCCTGCGCGTAACGGACCACCGGTTTCGCCGCCGCAGCGGTTCAAACCGCGTGCGCAGCTTGGTTGGCGCGGTCTGCTATTTCCTCGCACCGATCAACAAGCACCTCGAAGGGCTCTGCGTCGTCAAGTAACAAACCGTCCTCGACCATGCGCTGATAATCGGTTTCAAGCACCGTTCGAGCTTCACCGAGGGGAACGAGTTGCAGCATTCCGCCGACAGCGGCGCCGTAATCGATCGAGGCGCCATTGGCTGATTTTTCAGCGAAGAACATCGATTTGTGTTGCGCCACAGACGCCGCCAGGGATCTGTCCCGGAGGGCGCTGTCGCCAATTCCTGCTGCATCAAGGCGGACCAGGTCATGCCAGTGCCGTGCGAAACGTTCACCGCGGAGACGTTGCTGAAGGCAGAAGACATGGATCGCGGTGGCCTTTTCCCAGAAGGTTCGTTCAGCGTGCATGACCCGCGGCCTCGCCGTCGGAAACAGAACCCCGTCGATGATGCCGTCCGCGTCGCATTTCACGTCACGCGGTGTCGCGGCTTCGCCGGTTGAGCGCGCGCCGAACTCCAGCATAACGCTTGGGGCGACATAGCCGGTGCCAGATGTGGTTGCCTCATGGTCGATGAACAGCTTGTCGCCATCGACACGCGTAGATGCGGCCAGTCTGCTTTGCTGGATTGCGTCCTGCAAAATTGGCTGAACTGTGCTCGAAACCCACTCAGGCAGCCGCTGCCGCACGGCTTTCGACCAACGCCTTTCTTCGCTGCGCGTGCCGGGCAACGCATCTGCGCGATCACCCACCAGATCGGGCGCAATCGCGCGAATATCATAGGTGAGGTCGACATCTTCCGAGAAGCGTTGAATGACGCCATAGGCTTTTGACAGCGAAGTTCCGCCCTTGAACACCAGGTTGTCGCCCAGCGCCGATCCGAACACGGTCTGTAGCGCCCAGACAACCCACACATCTTTTTCAAGGAGGTGGGCTGGGCGGCCAAGACGATCCGCCGCGACGCCTAGCGCATCGCGACGATCCTCGATTGATAAACTGAGGAAGTTCTCACCCATGAGCGACCTGGCTGACCGTGCGTGCAAGCCAGGTCGGGAATTGCGGCGTTGCTGCAACCAGTTCACCAAAGGCCGAGTTGGGCAGCTTACGTTTCAGGGTCTTGAGGGCGCTTTCAGCCTGCTCAGGCCCAAGCCAGGCCAGCGCACGAACCGCTTGCCCAGCGGGGCGGTTGGCCAAGGCCAGCTGCCAGCGAGGTGCGTGCCGCAGTTCGACGTTTTGCTTTCCCAGTGTAAGCGTGCGGCTACGGCCAGAGGTTAGATAGACTGAACGAACTGGCACCTGTGTTGAGAGCCCGAGGGTGTTGGCGGCAGCGGCACCGCTCGGAACGATCACTTCCCCACGCTGTGCTGCCAAGGCCTCGACGGCCTGCTCTACAGACGGTGCGCGCGTGCCAAATCTGCTCTTCACGGGGCGCAAGTAGATGCCTCGTCCGGCACGGATGAGCTGCCCGCGCTCAGCAAGGCGCGACAAGGCCTGATCCACGCCCGCGCGGGTTCCGAGGTGCAGAAGGCTCTTCGCCGCCAGCAGCGCTCCCTCTGGGAGCCGCTCGGCATGGGCCAGTATTTGTTCGGTCAGGTGTTGCATGGCGTCTTTCCTGTCAGAAATATAAGCAGTTTTCTGACAGTGTGCAACGCCGGCGAGTGTCATGCGTCCGACGCGTGGCGTTCTACCTTTGTCTCAGCTATCCTCTCCCCATGGATTTTGTCTTCTACGATCTTGAAACCACCGGGATTTCCCCGGAGTTCGACCAGCCGCTGCAGTTTGCTGCGATCTGGACGGATGAGAATTTCGTGGAGCGCGAACGGATCAACATCCGCTGCCGGTTGGCACCGCATATCCTGCCCTCGCCCCAGGCGCTGGTGGTCACCCGGGTGTCGCCAGACCAGTTGATCGACCCAGGCCTGCCATCGCTACTCGAGCTCTCGCAGGAGGTGGGGGAGCTGACCGAACGGTGGGCACCCGCGATCTGGGTGGGCTACAACACGATGAAGTTCGACGAGGAGGTGCTTCGGCAGACCTTCTACCAGAACCTGTCGCCCAACGTTTATGCCACGCAGTTCAACGGCAACACGCGCTTCGACATCTTGCCCGCCGTCTATGCGACCCATGCCCGGGACCCTGGCCTCCTCGTCTGGCCCACTGACGATACCGGCCGGCGCAGCTTCAAACTGGACCGCCTGGCCCCTGCCAATGGCTTCAACGCCCATAATGCCCATGACGCGCTCGGCGATGTCGAGGCGACGGTCCACATCGCGCGCCTGATCTCGGCGCGCAATCCTGGGCTCTGGGCAGAGTTGCTCGACAACGCGCACAAGGCGCGCGTCCAGGCCAAACTCGAGAGCTTTCGGCCCTATGAGCTGGTGACGCGGTTTGGTGGCGGTGAGCCGCGGTCCTTCGTCGGATGCTTCTGCGGATACTCACAGGGCAACAGCGCTCAGGCGGCCTTCTTCGATCTCGATGCGGCTGATCCGGCCGAGCTGCTCGACGCATCGGATGAGGCGCTGTTTGCGGCGGTCGATGCGACGCCGAAGATCATTCGTGGCGTTTCAACGAATAAGGCGCCAGCGCTTCTTGAGCTGCGTGAGTCCAGCCCAGAACACTTGCGCCGCGCCGCCATGATCGCTGATGCGCCGGAGTTTCGCCGGCGGGTGGGCGCCGCGATGACAGCACGGTTCATCGAGGACCCGGAGGCTCTACCGAAGCCTGTCGAAAAGCAGATCTATCGTGCCTTCTACTCCAACGCGGACAAGCAACTCCTGCAGGAGTTCCAGCGCGCCGGCTGGCCGCGACGCCAGGAAATCGTGGCAAGCCTGGCGGACCCGCGGCTGCGTCAACTCGGTCGGCGGTTGGTTGCGTTTCACAGTCCGGAGCTCCTGAGCGCCGGGGAAACCGCGCTCTTCAACGGATATTTGCGAGAGAAATGGTCTGCCGCTGAGGGCCCGGAAACCGAATGGATGACATTTGCCAAGGCAAGCGCGGCGCTCGACGAGTTGCGTTCCCAGGCGGCAGCCGAGCCCTATACTCTGGACGCCATCGCTGCCTTTGTAGATCACTGGCGCGCGCAAGGGCGTTGAGAGAGCGCCCGGCGCTGTTGCGCCAAAGACTGTATCGGTGTGCGATCAGGATGTGATCGTCACTTGCCTTTCAGAATGGCGGCGATGATCAGGCCGATGGGGCCGAGCACTGCACCCCAAAGGGCTCCCTAACCGCCATCGATGAAGAACCAGATTGCGCCGAATACGATCGCCCCTGCGATGCTGAATTCCATTGTGCGTCCCTTTCTGATGACGGCGCGGAGGGGCGTTCTCTCCGCACAATGATTTTGACGGCTGGCTGGACGGCTTACTCGCTGGGCTGCACGCCCAGCGCCTCGAGCGTTGCCCGGTCGGGTGCACCTGTGGCGGGCAAGCCGTTCTGCTCCTGGAAGGCACGCATCGCGTTGCGCGATCCGGTGCCCCAAATGCCGTCCGGTGTGCCAGCATCAAAACCGCCAGCGTTCAGCATGGTCTGGATGGCCCGGTAATCATCACGTGAGAGATCAAGCGTTGACCAGCCGCAAGCTCCAGCGACGGCCTCAACGGCGTCCTGCACTCCTGCGAGGTCAAACTCCGCATCATGGCGCTGACCGTTGCCGTCTGTCAGTCGGATGAAGAAATCTTCAGCGTCGTAGAGTTCACGAAGGAACGCTTCCGCGCCTGAGCCGAAGAGGCCTGCGCCCTTGTTCGAGGTCAGTTCGTTCCAGCGCGTAGACTGGGCTGGGGCGTCGTCGATACGAAAGGCAACGTCGAATGAATTCCGGCGAATGCCGCTCATCAGATAATCGTCCTGAACGAACACGATCGAGGTCTCGCCTTCGCGGCACTGGGCGAGCAGGGCGGTGAGGCCCCCATAGCTGCGGGCGTCATAAGCTGAGTAGTTCACCGCGAACACGCGCGGGCTATCGTCGATCGCAGCGCGCTCTTCCTCGATCACCCACCAGCCGGCGATCCGATCCCCTTCATTATTGGCCTGTTCAAACGGAGCGAGGCTGTAATCGATGTCCGGGTGATCCGGATCCGCCCAGGAAAGCGCCGCACCAGCCAGCTCATCGTCTTCGGTCGTGGTGGCTCCGGCTGGCGCCTCTGCGCTCGGAGCCGTTGCGGTCGTCACCTCGCTGACAGCTGATGAATATGATGGGCGGGCCCTCTACGAGGATCTCTGACTGTGCCCGGGGCGAGAGGGAGAACCGGATCAAGGAATGCCGGCTCAACCTGTTCGCTGACCGCACATCGCCCAGCACCATGCGTGCCAACCAACTGCGCCTGTGGTTCGCGTCCTTCGCCTGTGTCCTGATGGAGGCGATCAGGCGCGTGGGTTTGCAACAGACGCGGTTGAAAAACGCCACCTGCGGCACGATCCGCCTGAAACTGCTGAAGCTCGGTGCCCGGGTCGTGGTGCCCGGGTCGTGGTGAGTGTGCGCCGCGTCGTCGTCTTGATGGCAACCAGCCATCCTTGTCAGAGGGCGTTCGCCCAGGCCCACGCGCGATTATCGCGCTGAAACGCCGATACCCCGCCGCTTCAGCACACCGGCCCGGCCGCCGGCCGGCTCGCCGTGGCCGAAACACGCGCCAAACTTGCCATTACAATGGCGCCGCGCTGACGCCGTCGCCAACGCGGCGCGCGGCAAGGCCGAAAAACCGTGCCGGGCAGAAATACCTGGGGCAAAATCAGCAAAACCGCTGCCCAAAATCCATAGGGTGAGAAGTGCGGGCTAGGGACCGGGCGCTGCGCGCCTCGTACTGTTTGGGGCCGCGATATCCTGTTGCCGACGGTGTCGTCGGTCACGCATCTTCGACCGCGCGTTTTCCACCCGCCTCTTCGGCTCGCATCAACGCCGGCAATACCTCGGCGGCGGCGCTCTCCACATGAGCGGCACAGGCCTCCCGCATTGCTTGCGGGTCGCGCGCCACGGCGGCTTCAACGATTCTTCGGACTTCATCCATCATCTTTACCGCCCTGCCTGGGCTCGTCAGAGACATGCGCCGCAAGATCCAGACACGCGAATTGAGCGACCGCACCATCCGCGCGCAGACCTCGTTCTGGGTACCCTCGAACATGACCTCGAAAAAACGCGACTTGATGCCGAGGATCTCGTTGGCGTTCATGTTCCGTGTTGCTTCGGACAACTCACCGACAACCATCGACAGTCGTTCGATCTGCGCGCCAGTCGCATTCTTGGCGAACAGCGCGCCGGCGAGGCCTTCGAGGGAGGCGCGCACCTGATAGATGCTGCGGGCTTCCGCGGCGGTGAGCGAGGCAACGATGGGTCCGCGATGCGGCACCATCCGGATCAAACTCTCCGACTCCAGGTGCCGCAAAGCCTCGCGCACGGAGGTTCGGCTGACGCCCAGAAGCTCGCAGAGTTCGCGCTCAACCAGATGCGTGCCCGGCATGAAGCGCTGCTCGATGATCGCTTGGCGCAGAATGTCAGTCGCCTTTTCGCGCAGCGTCGTGGACTCGCGCTGCACACGGAGCGACCCTTTGTCATTGCCCGGGCGGGCGCCGGGCGTGTCGATTTCGTTTCTCATAGGCTTTGAACCATCTCCAGAATCTTGATTCTACCCTGATTGCCACGTGTATGCTGGCTTCATGCCGCGCGCCACGGAATAGAGGCTTGTTTCCATTTTGTATGATGATAGTATTATCATACGATTGCAAGGTAGCCAGCGAGTTCTCCACCGTCCGATCCTGCCTCATTCAGTCGAGCGAGGCAGCGTATGCCGGCGATGATGGACCGTTCGGGTGAAGCTACACCAGGCTAGGCACAAAAGGCCGGGAGGGCGAACACATGAAGGAACTAGAGAAGCTTCAGGGTCTCATCTCAGAAGGACGCATCTCGCGCCGCGAGTTCATCTCGCGCGCGACAGCAATGGGAATGGCGGCGGCAATCCCTGCGGGGCTTCTGGCGCAGGAGGCGAAGGCCGCGGCGCCAAAACGCGGCGGCAAACTCCGCCAGGCGCTGCGCGGCGGCTCGACCACAGACACCCTGTTCGCGGCAGGTGGCGGCGACACCCATAACGTCAACACCAGCTGGCAGATCATGAACAACGTCACCGAGGTGACCCCCGACGGCGACATCGTCGGCGAACTGGCCGAAAGCTGGGATGCCAGTGCTGATGCGGCAACCTGGCGGTTCAAGCTGCGCAGCGGCGTCGAGTTCCATAACGGCAAGTCGCTGGAGGCCGAGGATGTCATCCATTCCATCAACGTCCACCGCGCCGAGGATACAAAATCCACCGGCGCGGGTCTGGTCACCGCCATCAAGGACATAACGGCCGACGGCAAGGACACGGTGGTGTTCACACTCAAATCGGGCAACGCCGACTTCCCCTTTGTGTTGAGCGACTATCACTTCCCCATCGGGCCTGCCGGCACAGTCGACGCGGATTGGGACAAGGGCATCGGAACCGGGCCATACGTGCTGACCGATTGGGAACCGGGCATCAGGTCGGCAACCAGGCGCAACCCGAACTACTTCAAGGAAGGCAAGCCGTATTTCGACGAGGTGGAAACCCTCCACGTCACCGACTCGGCGGCGCGGGTCAGCGCCCTGCTTTCCGGCCAGGCCGATGTGACCGACGAACCCGACCTGAAAACCGTCGGTCTTCTTGGCAAGAACCCGGGCGTGACGGTTCAGGAAACTGCGGGCTCGAAGCATTTCACCTATCCGATGCGCATGGACACCCCGCCATTCGACAACCTGGACGTTCGCATGGCCCTCAAATACGCCATCGACCGCCAGGCCATCCTGGACACCCTGTTGCAGGGGCATGGCTACCTGGGCAACGACCATCCCATCGGACGGAGCCAGCGATACTATGCCTCCGATCTGCCGCAGCGCCAGTATGACCCGGACAAGGCCAGGTTCCATCTCAAGCAGGCGGGCCTGGACCATCTCGATGTCGAGCTCTTTGCCGGAGACATCTACGCTGGCGGGGTCGACGGCGCCGTGCTCTACAAGGAGCATGCGGCGAAGGCTGGCATCAATCTGAGCGTGGAGCGGGTTCCAACCGACGGCTACTGGAGCAATATCTGGAATGTGAAGCCTTTCTGCGTGTCGTTCTGGGCCGGGCGCGCGACCGAGGACCTGATGTTTTCCACCGCCTTCGCAGCGGATTCCCCCTGGAACGAGACCAAGTGGACCAACGAGCGCTTCAACAAGCTGATGATCGAGGCGCGGGCCGAACTGGACGACGCCAAGCGCCGCGAGATGTATGTCGAGATGCAGCGGCTGGTGAGAGACGTCGGCGGCCTGGTCGCACCGGTGTTCGCAAACTGGGTCTTCGTCACCAGCAACAAGCTGGGGCTGCCTGCCAACCTTGCGGGCAACCAGACCATCGACGGCAACAAGAACACCGAGCGCTGGTGGTTCGCCTAAACCTTTTGCTCTCCTGGCGGCCGGCCCCGGTACTGGTGCGCCGGCCGCCATTTGGCTGTCTCCCGCATCATTGGCCCTGCGATTGGTGTTCAGACCTCGCTGGCCTCATCCGGCTTTAGATCGTTTCGCCGGGAATGTGACCGGAGACGCGTGTGTGCACAGATTTGTGCATGGGATTAACCTATTGAAGTATATCATAATCTAAAAATTTCACTTTTTGTTAACGGAGGGCAGGCCGTGATTCAGATCGCCCGAAAATCGCTTTGGGAACCCTGCCGGCATCGGTTGGCGAGCGCCATTTTGCCGGCGCTCGCCACCCGCTGTGCGGCGTTTGAAGGCCGTGTCGAAATTTTAACAAGCCAGTCGAGAATGCTCAAATGGGTGCCGCATCTATCGCGGAACATGGCTCGGTGTAAAAAATCAAAGCCACGGGCCAGGGAGACCATCGATGAAATTCCAACTTGCCATCAACATGGAACGCATCGCGCCCGATATCGACATGCGCGCGGTCGAGCGCCACACCCTGGAGATGGTGCAGATGGCGGACCGGGGCGGGTTCGACATCGTGTGGGCGGCCGAGCACCACGCGCTGGAGATGACCATTGCGCCGAACCCGTTCCAGATCCTGACCTGGTGGGCGGCGCATACCGAGCGCATCCGCCTCGGCACCGCGGTCGTCGTGGCGCCTTACTGGCACCCGATCAACGTCGCCGGCGAGGCGGCGCTGACCGATGTCTACAGCGGCGGGCGGCTCGAATTCGGCATCGGCTCGGGTGCCTATCAACGCGAGTTCGACCGCATGCATGCCGGTCTCAAACAGTCCGATGCCTGGCGCTACATGCAGGAGATGCTGCCGGTGCTGAAGGCGCTCTGGGCCGGGGACACGGCGCATGATGGCGAGTACTGGCAATTCCCGACCGCGACCTCGGTGCCAAAACCGTTGCAACAGCCGCATCCGCCGATCTGGGTCGCGGCCCGGGCGCCGATCACCTTCGACTATGCGGTGAAGAACGGTTGCAACATCATGTCCTGGCCCCTGACCCGGCCTATGTCGGAGGTCGAGCTATACAAGAGCCGCCTCGACGAGGCGATGGCAGCCAATCCGGGCTGCAAGCGGCCAACCTTCGCAATGATGCGCCACACTGCGCTCTATGACCGCAAGGAAGACCGGGAGATACCGGTGCGCGCAGCGCAGCGCCAGCTCGGCCAGTTCGAGAACCTGTTCAAGAACCTCGGCGACGTGGTCGATGGTTTCCCAAAGGAAGTTGACCTGGCCGCGATTGCCAACCGGGCGGAATACGACCCGCAGATGTTGCACGACAATCTGATGTTCGGCACCCCGGACGAGATCATCGCCAAGCTCAGGCCCTATCAGGAGCTGGGTGTCGATGCCTTCATCTACTACGCCAGTCTCGGCCTGGGCCAGGCGGAGCAGAAGCGCTCGCTGGAACTGTTCGTCAACGAGGTCATACCGGCCTTCGCCTGATACAATACCAAATGGAAACCCTGGAGGAACCCCAGAGGAACTCATGACTCAACATGTGGAAGTGACCCGGTCGGGTCATGTTCTTGAGGTCCGTCTGAACAAGCCCAAGGTGAACGCCCTCGACCACGCCATGAGCCGTGACCTGGGCGCTGCCTTTGCGCTGTTGCGCGATGATCCGGAGCTGAGGGTCGGTATCCTGACCGCAGCGGGCGACCGGATATTCTCCGCCGGGTGGGACCTGAAATCGCTGAACTCCGGTGACACCAAGCTCGACAACTGGTGGGAGGATGGGGATTATGGCGATGGCGGCTTCGCCGGACTGACCGAGAACTGGACGCTGAACAAACCGGTGATCGCGGCGCTGAACGGGCTGGTGATCGGCGGCGGCTTCGAATTGGCGATGGCCTGCGATCTGCTGATTGCCGCCGACCATGTGGAGTTCGCCCTGCCGGAGATGCCGCTCGGCATGGTGCCGGACGCCGGCGCGCTGCAGCGCCTGCCACGGCGCATTCCCTACAACATCGCCATGGAGATGTTCCTGCTGGGCCGCCGGATGCCGGCCGAGGAGGCGGCGCGTTACGGCCTGATCAACAAGATTGTTCCCTATGCCGATCTCATGACGGCGGCCCGCGAATGGGCCGGGCAACTGGCCGAGGCCGCACCACTGGCGTTACAGACGGTCAAGGAGGTGCTGCGCAGCATCGAGGCGGTGCCGCTGGAGGCAGCGTTTCAGACCATGCGCACCGGCGATCTTCCGACCTACCGTGCCATGCTGAAATCGGAGGATGCCGAAGAAGGCGTGCGCGCCTTCGTCGAGAAGCGGGCGCCCGTCTTCAAGGGGCGCTAGAACAAGATGACCCGGCCTTCTCCTAGCGGCGTCCAGCGCGTCGCCAGCATCGGCGGCGGGCCGATCGGCGCGGGCTGGACCGCGCATTTCCTCGCCCATGGCTACGACGTGACCGCCTATTTGCACGATCCGGCCGAGGTCGCGGCGTTCCGCAGCATCGTCGATACCGCCTGGATCAGCCTCGAGGCGCTGGGGCTGGCCGACGGCGCTTCGCGTGACCGGCTGACCGTCACCCATGACCTTGCGAGAGCGGTCGGGGATGCCGATTTCGTGCAGGAGAGCGCACCGGAGAACCTTGAAGTAAAGCAAGCGCTCTATGCGCGGCTGGGCGATCTCGTGCCCGGGGATGTGATCATCGCCTCCAGCACCTCGGGCCTGACGATGACCGATATCCAGGCGCGCTGCGCCACACCCGGACGCACGGTGGTCGGCCACCCTTTCAACCCGCCCTACCTGCTGCCGCTGGTCGAGATCGCCGGGGGCGCGAAGACCGCCGCCGATGCCGTTGCGTGGGTGCGGGACTTTTACCAGGAAGCGGGCAAGGCGCCGCTGATCCTGAAGAAGGAGATTCCCGGCTTCATCGCCACCCGGTTGCAGGAGGCGCTGTGGCGCGAGGCGCTGCACATGGTCGCCAACGGTGAGGCGACCCCGGAGGATATCGACACTGCGCTGATCAACGGGCCCGGGCCGCGGATGGCGCTGATGGGCCAATGCATGGCTTTCCACGTCGCCTGCGGCGCCGGGGGCATGGCGACAAATCTCGACCAGTTCGGTCCGGCGCTGAAGCTGCCCTGGACCCGGCTCGAGGCGCCGGAACTGACCCAGGAACTGCGCGACCGCATGGTCGAGGGCTGCAACGAGATGGCTGCCGGGCAGCATTTCGAGGAGATGGCAGCGGCCCGCGACCGCGGCATCGTTGCCATCCTCAAAGCGCTCCGCCAGGCCGCCCGTCCGGAAGCCTGATCTTCTCGATGAACGAGAACACCGTGCCCGGCCAGGACGGTGCCGCTTCCTGATCCGGCCAGGCTTGCCGGTATTCGCTGGGCTTCTTGCTGAAGCAACGCGCAAAGGCTTGGCTGAAATACGACATCGAGTTGAAGCCGGTGGCCGCCGAAACATCACGGATCGACAGTCGCGTGCTGGTCAGCAGCACACGGGCATATTGCAGCCGCAGAAGCTGGCTGAACTGCACCGCCGAACAACCGATATTGCGCTTGAACAACCGCTCGAGCTGACGTTGCGAGATGCCGACCCGGGCGGCGATCTCGGGCACGGTCAGCGGCTCCTCGATATGCTCCTCGATCATCTTGACCGCAGCGCGCAGATCCGCCGGAATATTTTCCGTCGCAGCACCCATCGTGTGGCGTTGCGGCGCTGAGGAGGCCCGGAGCGGATGGTGCAGGATCTGCTCGGCAACCTCGAATGCAAGCTGGTCACCGTGGTTCTCGGCAATCAGATGCAGGCCGAGGTCCAGCGTCGCGGTTCCGCCCGCGCAAGTCACAATGCGGCCGTCCGTGGTGTAGAGCTGTTCGACCATCTGAACCCGGGGAAACTGTTCGGCAAAGCCCGGCATCCACGACCAGTGTGTCGTGGCCGTCTGCTCGCCGAGTAAGCCTGCACGGGCCAGCACATAGATCCCAAGCTCGATCGCTGCCAGGCGAACGCCTTTGCGGTGCCGCCGGCGCAGCCAGTTGAGAAGCTCGCTATTGTGGTAATGCTCGGTCCCCCAGCTTCCGCAAACGAAGACCTGAGTCGGGTCACCGGCCTCGGCCAGCGTCTTCGTGGCTTGAGACATGCCATTGCTGGCCGTCACCTCGCCGCCCTCGGCTGACAGGAATTCCCACTGATAGAGTGGCCGGGATGAGATGTAGTTGGCGATCCGCATCGGCTCCAGCAATGCCGCCAGCGACATCATGTTGAAACGCGCCACCAGCACGAAGGCGACGTGGGTCACCTTTGCGTCGGTATCGGTCCCGATATTCGGCATCCTCAGCCTCCTTCGCACCGGTAGATCAGTTTCGGCCAACAGGTCGAAAAATACAAAGTCATGGCGATAATCTTGTAAACCCGGTTGTGGTCGGGGGACACACTAAACGAAAATCGAAGGAGGAATACGGTGAATTACGACGTGGTTGTGACCTGCGCTGTAACCGGCGCCGGGGACACGGTGGGGCGGCACGCCGGAGTGCCGGTGACCCCGGAGCAAATCGCCACCGCCGCGATAGAGGCGGCGAAGGCGGGGGCGGCGGTCGCCCACATCCATGTCCGCGATCCCGAAACCGGCAAGGGTTCGCGCGACCCCGAACTGTTCAGGCAAGTGGTTGACCGGGTGCGCTCCAGCGGCACCGACGTGATCGTCAACCTGACCGCCGGAATGGGCGGCGATTGGGTGCCGAGCGCGGACGATCCGGCCATGCCCGGGCCCGGCACCGACATGATCGGCCCGCTGGAGCGGCTGGCTCATGTGCAGGACCTCCTGCCCGAAATCTGCAGCCTTGACTGCGGGACATTGAACTTCGGCAACGGCAACGAGATCTACATCTCGACGCCGCCCTACCTGCGCAAGATGGCGGAGCTGACCAGGGAATGGGGCGTGAAGCCCGAGCTCGAGGTGTTCGAACTGGGCCACATCCGTTTTGCCAGACAGATGATCGCCGAGGGGCTGATCGCCGAGCCGCCGATGTTTCAGATCTGCCTCGGCATCCCCTGGGGCGCTGACCAGACGGTCGATACCATGAAGGTGATGAAGGACGAACTGCCGCCGGGCGCAACCTGGGCCGGCTTCGGCATCTCGCGAATGCAGATGCCGATGGCAGCCGCGGCAGTGGCCATGGGCGGCAATGTCCGTGTCGGGCTGGAGGATAATATCTATCTGGACCGCGGCGTGCTGGCGACCAACGCCCAGCTTGTCGAGCGCGTTGTCGGCATCGTCGAGCGTATGGGCGCGCGGGCGCTGACGCCAGCGGAGGCCCGCACGAAGCTCGGGCTGCGCGGCGGCTGACCGAATAACTGATTGATATGACTCTCCCGCCGGAGCGGGCTGTGAATGCGTGAAGCGGAGCCTGCGATGGACCTCGACCTGACACCCGAACAGGACATGCTGCTGACCACGGTCAAGCGATTCATGGAGGATGAACTGTTTCCCCATGAGGCTGAGGTGGACCGGCTGGGCCAGGTTCCGCTCGAACTCGGACGCCAAATCGAAAAACGCGCCATTGAAACCGGGCTGTTCGCCGCAAACCTGCCGGAGGAGGTCGGCGGCGGCGGTCTCGATTACCGCTCGATGGCCATCATCGAGCGCGAATACGGCAAGACCAGCCACGCGTTGCATTCCTGGATTGCCCGCCCGACCGAGATCCTGCTCGCCTGCGAGGGTGGCCAGGTCGAACGCTACCTGCTGCCTTGTGTCCGTGGCGAGAAACGCGAGTTGTTTGCCCTGACCGAGCCCGAGGCGGGCTCCGATATCATGTCGATGCGCTCGAATGCCCGGCGCGATGGAGACGACTGGGTGTTGAACGGCTCGAAGCATTTCATCTCTGGCCCGGTGATGCCGGATTTCGCCATCGTCTTCGCCGCGACCGGCACCGACGAGACCCCGCGCGGGCTGCGCAAACGGATTTCCGCGTTCCTGGTCGATGTGGGCACGCCGGGTTTCGATATCGCCGAGGGCGCCCGCTGCGTCAGCTATCGCGGCTACCATACCTTCAAGCTGGATTTCACCGATGTCCGCCTCGGCCCGGATCAGATGCTGGGCGAGGAGGGCAGGGGGCTGGAACTTTCCGGAAAATGGCTCGGCATGGGCCGTGTCTGGGTTGGCGCCACCTGCTGCGGCAAGGCGGAGCGGCTGTTCGGCATGGCGGCGGACTGGGCCGCCAACCGACGCCAGTTTGGCAAACCGATCGGCCAGTTCCAGGCCACCGGTTTCAAACTGGCTGACATGGCGACAGAATTGAAGGCCGCCGACCTGCTGGTGATAAACGCGGTCGAGAAAGCAGACCGGGGCACCATGACCGACGCCGATGCCGCGATGGTCAAGCTCTACTGTTCGGAGATGCTGAACCGGGTCGCCGATCACGCGGTGCAGATCCATGGCGGCATGGGCCTGATGGAAGAATTGCCGGTTCACCGGCTGTGGCGTGATTCGCGGCTGGAGCGCATCTGGGACGGCACCTCGGAGATCCAGCGTCACATCATCACCCGCTCGATCCTCCGGCCCCTGGGCGCATGACCCCGCTGCGACGACAGAACCTGCTGCGGCTGTTGAAACCGCGCCATGTCGCGCTGATCGGCGGGCGCGACACGGTGACGGTGGCTGGCGAGTTGGCACGGATCGGTTATCCGGGACCGGTCTGGCCGGTGAACCCCAAACGCGGCGAAATTGGCGGGCATCGCTGCTTCGCCCGCATCGAGAACCTGCCGGAGCCGCCGGACGCGGTGTTCCTGGCGATCCCCGCAGAAGCGGCGATCGAGGCAGTGGCCACGCTGGAGCGCATCGGCGCGGGCGGCGTGGTCGTCTACACGGCGGGCTTTGGCGAAACCGGGCCGGACGGGGCCGCCACCGAGGCGAAGCTGGCCGCCGCCGCCGGCGAACTCGCGCTGGTCGGTGCCAATTGCTACGGCGTGCTCAACTATATCGACCGGGTGGCGCTTTGGCCCTACCCCCATGGCGGTGGCTGCCCTGGTCACGGTGCGGCCATCATCACCCAGAGCGGAATGCTGTCGTCCGACCTGACCATGAGCCAGCGCTCGGTGCCCTTCGCCTACATGATCTCGGCCGGGAACCAGTCGGTTCTCACGCTCGAGGACTTCACCGACGTGTTGGTCGAGCAGCCCGAGGTCCGTGCCATCGGCTTGCATATCGAGGGGCTGAAGGATGTCCCCCGCTTCGAGCGCGCCGCGCTGAAGGCGCTGGAGCGCGGCGTGCCCATCGTCGCGCTGAAAACCGGTGCGTCAAAGATCGGCAGCCGCCTGACGGTCAGCCATACCGGGTCGCTGTCGGGCACCGACGACCTCTATCAGGCCCTGTTCGACCGGCTCGGGATCATCCGGGTGACCAACCCGGCGCAGCTCCTGGAGACGTTGAAGTTCCTCTGCATCTGCGCGGTGCCAAACGGCAACCGTATCGCAGGGTTCACTTGCTCCGGTGGCGGCGCGACGATGATGGCGGACCATGGCGAAAAGATCGGGCTGGCGTTCCCGCAACCCTCCACCGGGACGGCGACCCAATTGCGCGGTTTGCTGCCGTCAACTGCAACCGTCTCGAACCCGTTGGACTACACCACCCCGATCTGGGGCGTAACCGAGCGAACCGCGCCGGTTTTCGCCGCAGCTATGGATGGCACGCATGACGCGGCGCTGCTGGTGCAGGACTATCCGCTGGCCGGTCTGGACGAAAGCAAACCGCATTATCTCAGCGATGCGAAGACCTTCATCGCGGCGGCGAAGGCCGCCGGTCTCCCCGCCGCCGTTTGCAGCACCCTGGCCGAGAATCTGGATAGCGAGACGCGCCAGATGCTGGCCGAGAATGGGGTGGCACCGTTGCAAGGCATCCACGAGGCGCTGAACGCCATCGCCGGGGCGGCATGGCACGGCGGTGCCCGGGCTGCAATTCTGACCGCAAATCGGGCGCCCCTGACCCTTGGCGCACCACTTGATGATGCCGAGGTTATCGACGAAGCCGCCGGGAAGGCGCATTTGCTCGAAGCCGGAGTGACGGTGCCCGAAGGCGTGATCTGCATCGGCGCACAGGCATCGCAGGCGGCTGAAAAGGTGGGGTTTCCGGTCGCGTTGAAGATGTTGAGCGATCGCTTGCCCCACAAGACCGAGGCCGGCGCGGTGCGCATCGGCTTGCGCAATGCGCGCGAGGTCGAGGCCGCCCTATCCGTGATGCGCGCCGACGTCGCCGCCCATGACCCGATCGCCGCGACCGACCGCTTCCTGGTCGAGCGGATGGCAGAACCGCCTGTGGCCGAACTGATGGTCGGCATCCGTTCCGATCCGCAATTCGGCCTGGCGATGACCCTCGCCAGCGGCGGTGTGCTGGTTGAATTGATCGACGACGCAACGACCCTGTTGCTGCCCGCGTCGCGCGTGGATATCGCCGGGGCGTTGGGCCGCCTCAAGGTATCGCGCCTGCTCGACGGCTACCGCGACCGGCCGGCTGCCAACCGCGAAGCGGTCATCGACGTGTTGGGGCGGCTCGCCGCCCATGCCGCCGCCCACCCGGAGATAGCCGAGATCGAGATCAACCCGCTCTTCGTGCTGCCGACAGGTGTCGTGGCGGTCGATGTGTTGTTGCGCATGTCGCGGTCTGGTGGTTGGGCGGGGCGGAGGATTCCGGAGCCAGCCGGGCCTTTCGTCGAGAAAGGTTGAGCCATAATAGATAGGTTATCAACGCACCTTGGTATTATGCGCAGGGATTTAAGCGCTGGGGTTTATGCGCCTGCCCGGCCCCCTTCGGTGACCTGCGCGCCGAAAGCGTCAGCTTTCGAACAGGCGCGAAGCCAGGAGAGCCATAATCAGGCACGGGCATGACATGGGGGGCGTCAACGCACCTTGATAGACCTCGCAGAACCGATAGAATACCGCCCAAACCAGCGCCACGGAGGCCTGCATGTTTCCCCAGAAAAGTTTTCTTGTGGCGGCACGTTACATTGCCGTCACCTTCGCCTGCATGGGTATTTTGCCCGCCCTTGCGCATGCACAGCAACCGCCACCGGTCGATGTCGCTCAGCCACTGGCCCGTCAGATTGTCGAGTATGACTTCTATACCGGCCGCTTCGAGGCGGTCGAGCGTGTCGAAATACGGTCCCGTGTCTCGGGCTATCTTAACAAAGTTGCTTTTCAGGATGGCGAGATCGTCGCAAATGGCGCGCTTCTTTTCGTTATCGATCAGCGTACCTTCAGGGCGGAGATCGCGCGCGCCGAGGCCAATGTTGACGCGTCCCAGGCAGATGTCGATCTTGCTCGAATCGAACTCGAGCGGGCGCGAATTCTGGCGGAACGAAAGGTTGGAACCGAACAGGACGTCGATCGCGCTACGGCCACGCTGTCGAAAGCCCATGCGGAACTCGCAGTGGCCGAGGCGGAGTTGCGCCAGGACCGGCTGAACCTCGAATTCACCGAGATCCGGGCGCCGCTGATCGGGCGGATGTCGAACCGCAAGGTCGACCCGGGGAATCTGGTCGTCGGCGGCACCAACAGCGCGACCCTGCTGTCCACCATCGTCTCGATCGACCCGATCCATTTCGTGTTCACCGCGTCCGAGGCGGATTTCCTGCGCTACTCGCGGCTCTCCGGCCAGGCTGACCACCTGTCGGGCCTGACGACCGAATATCGTGTCGATGTGCGGCTGATGGATGAGGCGGGCTTCGTCCACACGGGAACACTGGACTTCGTCGACAACCAGATTGACCCCAACTCCGGCACCATCGTTGCCCGCGCCATCCTGCCGAACGAGAAAGGTTTTCTGGTACCCGGCGTATTCGGGCGGGTGCGCCTGTCGGCCTCGGGCGAGTTCGAGGCGCTGCTGATCCCGGATGCGGCCGTGTTGTCGGATCAGGCGCGCAAGATCGTCATGGTTGTGGACGCCGAGGACACCGTCAGCCCGAGGCCGGTCCGTCTCGGCGCTCTTCACAAGGGGCTGAGGGTCATCAAGGAGGGGCTGTCGCCGGATGACCGGGTGGTCGTTGCCGGGGTCCAGCGCGCGCGGCCTGGCGCCAAGGTCACGCCGCAAGAGGTCACACTGAAGCTCGAAGGGGAGTGAGCCATGCGCTTTTCGCTCTTCTTCATCGACCGTCCGATCTTCGCGGCGGTGGTCTCGATCCTGCTGACGCTGCTTGGCGTGGTCTCCTATTTCGGCCTGCCGGTGACGCAGTATCCCGAGATTGCGCCGCCGACGATCCAGATCAACGCGTCCTATCCCGGGGCCTCGGCCGAGGTCGTCGCTGATACGGTCGCGACACCGATCGAGCAGGAGGTCAACGGGATCGAGGGCATGCTCTACATGCTCAGCCAGTCCACCGGCGACGGCCGGTTGACGATCTCGGTGACCTTCGAGCTGGGCACCAACATCGACGACGCGCAGGTGTGGGTGCAGAACCGGGTCGCGATCGCCATGCCGCGGCTGCCGGAGGTGGTGCGGAGCCTCGGCGTCAACGTGCTGAAATCCTCACCCGACCTGATGATGGTCATTCACATGCTGTCACCCGACGCCACGCGCGACCAGCTCTACATCTCGAACTATGCCCGCACGCAGGTGGTCGACCGACTGGCGCGGGTCGACGGGGTGGGGCAGGCCACGGTTTTCGCCGAGCGCGCCTATTCGATGCGCGTCTGGCTCGATCCCGAGCTTGTTGCTGCGCGCGGACTGACCGCGGGCGAGGTGGTTGACGCTCTGCAGGCCAACAACGTGCAGGTGGCCTCGGGCATCATCAACCGGATGCCGGTGCCGAAGCCGTCCGCCTACGAGCTGCAGGTGCAGACCCAGGGACGGCTGGTGGCGCCGACGCAGTTCGGGAAGATCGTCATCGGCACCGCCGAGAACGGCGGCCTGATCCGGGTGCGCGATGTCGGGCGGGTCGAGCTTGGCGCGCAGGATTACTCGATCAACGGCTATCTGGGGAAGGATGTTGCGCTGCCGATCGGCATCTTCCAGCGGCCGGGCTCGAATGCGCTCGTGACCGCTGACGAGGTACTCCGGGTGATGGAAGAACTGTCCCGGGACTTCCCGCCCGGCCTTGAATTTCAGGTCGTCTACAACCCGACCGAGTTCATCGCCGAATCGATCGACGCGGTCTACACGACGATCGCCGAGGCGCTGCTGCTGGTTGCGCTGGTGATCGTTGTCTTCCTGCAGAGCCTGCGGGCATCGCTCATCCCGATCATCGCGATACCGGTCTCGCTGATCGGGACCTTTGCGGTAATGGCTGCGTTCGGTTTCACGCTGAACAACCTCACACTGTTCGGACTGGTGCTGGCCATCGGCATCGTCGTCGATGACGCCATCATCGTGGTCGAGAACGTCGAGCGGTTCCTGCGCGCAGGGCAAAGCCCGCGCGAGGCGGCGCGCAACACGATGAAGGAAGTATCGACGGCGCTGGTGGCGCAGGGGCTGGTGCTGCTGGCGGTCTTCATCCCCAGCGCCTTTCTGGGCGGAATCACCGGCCAGTTCTTTCGGCAGTTCGCCCTGACCATCGCCACCGCGACGCTGATCTCAGTGGTGGTTTCCCTGACGCTCTCGCCGGCGCTGGCGTCGCTGTTCATGCGCCACGACGACGCCGGCGAGGCACCGCGTGGTGCGCTGGCGCGGCTATGGTACCTGCTGTCCTGGCCGTTCCGGATCGCGGGCAACGCGTTCAACTGGGGCTTTGAGCGCATGGCCAATGGCTACGGCGTTCTCGTGCGCAGCCTGCTGCGCATCGCTCTGTTGGTGCTGATCGTCTATGCTGGCCTGCTGTGGCTGACCTACGACCAGTTCGGCAAGACGCCGACGGGATTCATCCCGGCCCAGGACCAGGGCTACCTGATCACCGTCGTGCAGCTTCCCGCCGGCTCGTCACTGGCGCGCACCGATGCGGTCGCCCGGCGCGCCTCGGACCTGATCCTGCAACACCCGGGCGTGAAAGACACGGTCGCCATTGTCGGCCTCGACGGTGCGACGTTCACCAATGCCTCGAACGCGGCGGCGATTTTCGTCCCGATGAAGCCCTTCGCCTGGCGCGCCGCGCAGGGGCTGAGCGCCGGGCGTATCCTCGGCGAGCTGCAAGCCAAGCTGTTCCAGATCAAGGAGGCCAACATCTTTATCCTCCAGCCCCCGCCGGTGCGCGGCATCGGCACCGGGGGCGGCTGGAAGATGTATGTCCAGGACCGCCGCGGCCGCGGCCTTGCGGCGCTGGAACAGGCGGCCTTCGCGATGATGGTCCAGGCTAACCAGGAACCGGAGCTGAGCCGCGTCTTCACCCTGTTCAACACCAGAACCCCGGCGATCTATGCCGATATCGACCGGGTGAAGGCCGAGATGATCGGCGTCCGCCCGGACCAGGTATTCGAGGCGCTGGAGGTCTATCTCGGCTCGGCCTTCGTCAACGACTTCAATTTCCTCGGCCGCACCTACCGGGTCACCGCCCAGGCCGACGGGCCGTTCCGCGACGATCCCGGCGACATTGCCAAGCTGCGCATGCGCTCAGCCACCGGCGAGATGACGCCGATCGGCGCGGTGGCCACCTTCCGCGACATCACCGGCCCCTACCGGGTGGCGCGCTACAACCTTTCCCCGGCGGCCGCCCTCCAGGGCTCGCCGGCGCCGGGCGTGTCAACCGGCGACGCGCTCGCCAAGGTCGAAGAACTGGCGGCGCGAATCCTGCCGGACGGCTTCTCCTTCGAATGGACCGGGCTGGCATTGCAGGAGAAGCAGGCTGGAAACACGGCGATCTTCGTCTTCCTGCTGTCGACGGTGTTCGTGTTCCTGCTGCTGGCCGCGCAGTACGAGAGCTGGCTGCTTCCGCTCTCGGTGATCCTGATCGTGCCGATGTGCCTGCTGGCCGCTATTGTGGGGGTGGTCTGGCGCGGTATGGACAACAACATCCTGACCCAGATCGGGTTTGTCGTGCTTATCGGACTGGCCTCGAAGAACGCGATCCTGATCGTCGAGTTCGCCCGCCAGGCCGAGGAACAGGGTATGAGCCGGGTCGATGCCGCGGTCCATGCGGCGCGGCTGCGGCTGCGGCCGATCCTGATGACCTCGTTCGCTTTCATCCTCGGCGTCGTGCCGCTGCTAATCGCCGCCGGCGCCGGCGCCGAGATGCGCCGCGCGCTCGGGACGGCGGTCTTCTCCGGTATGCTCGGGGTCACCTTCTTCGGGCTGGTGTTCACGCCGGTTTTCTATGTCATGTGCCGCTGGCTCGGCGGCCTGTTCAAGGGTAAGTCCGAAGTGCATCGACCAAGCGGAGCTGCCGAACTGGGCGCCGGGCCGGAATCCGGATAGCGTAAACGCATCTTGGTATCATGCGCCGGGATTTTATCGCCGGGATTAATTCGCCGTGTTTTATGCGCCTGTCCGGTCACCTGCAGTGACCTGCGCAAAAATACATGATCGGAAGGCGGAGCCGCGCCGGCTCCGGTCAGTCCGACCCCTTCTCGCCATGCGTAAGCCTTTGCAGCAGGTCCAGGGGCAGCGGGAAAACCACCGTCGAGGTCCGGTCGTTGGCGATATCGTTGAGGGCGGTGAAATAGCGAAGCTGCATCGCGTTCGGCTGCCGGGCGAGCATCTCACCGGCCTCGACCAGCTTCGCCGCCGCTTGCTGCTCGCCCTCTGCATTGATCACCCGCGCCCGGCGCAAGCGTTCGGCCTCGGCCTGCTTGGCGATGGCGCGAACCATGCTGTCGTTGAGATCCACATGCTTGATCTCGACAGTGGCGACCTTGACGCCCCAGGCGTCGGTCTGCCGGTCGATGACCCCCTGTTCGAGCGCCTGGGCCGATGACAGGCTGGCCGCCTCGCGCACCGCCCTCTCGGCCCAGTCGGCATTGCGCCCGTGCATCTCGGCGAGGTTGCGGATGAACGCGACGGCGTCGTTGGTGGCCTTGGCGTTCATCGTCTCGGAGGGTGCTAGCGACCGGATTCTGTCGCCGGCGTCCGGTTCCCCGGCGGTTTCGTCCTGATCGGTTTTTTTGGGGGGACCCTGCGGCCGGATCAGGCTTGTCGCCTTCGGGCGACGGCGCGCCGGGAAGCCCGCCGAACTGCACCGGGGTCGCCGCACCGAGGTTGGTTCCGGGCGCCATTGCTGCGACATGGGTGGCGTAGAGGATATAGGTTCCGGCACTTGCCGCATGCGCTCCGGGCGGCGCGACGTAGCCGATGACCGGCGTGGCCGAGCCGAGGATTACGGTGATGATCTCGCGCATGCTGTCGGCCAGCCCGCCCGGTGTGTAGATGCGCAGGATCAAGCCTTCGGCGTTGCGCTCGGCCGCCTTCGCGATCACCTTCTCGACATGGCGCATGGTGGCGGGCCCGATCGGCCCCTCGATGGCTGCGAGAAGCGCGATCCGGTGGGCAGCGGGTTGGTCTGTCGCCTGGCCGAATACAGCAGTCGCCGCGAGGATGAACGCTGCGGCTGCGAGGGCGAAACGGCCAAGCCTCCGGCCGATATGCATATTCGTCTCCTCGGGGTGATTATACGCCAGCCTGCCGGGTTGACACAGCGGTGTCGAAGGGAACCGCTTCTTTCCCCGTCATTCTGGTAGTCAGCGCATGGCGGACAGCGAGGGCATGGCCAACCCTTTGTTGCAAACCGGAGCGGCCTCCGGCATCGGAAGAAGAGGGAAAGACATCCAAGGGAAATTGGGTCCCTAGAGCGATTTCTAGCAAAGTGAGTTCACTTCGCGACTCGAAAATCGCGGCAAGTGAACGAGATAGAGCATGATCGATGAATCGGAGATCATGGATCATGCTCCAGGCCGGACCTTGCCTGGACGGTCAGTCTACCGGAGGACCAAAACCCCCCTCCGGATGGCACGCTGTTGGCGTGCGCCCCTGATCATGGGCGGGGTCATGCGGCGGTTCTGCTCAGGCGACAAGTGGATAGCGGACCTGGCGGCTATCCTCGACAAAGTCGCCTAGCTGCTGGGTCCAGGTGGTTCCCGGCCAGCGCAGGCTCATCGACCGCGAACGCGGCAGGTAGACCGCGGTGTAGAGGGTGCCGAAGCCCTGGGCGAAGGCGGTCGAGTAGAGCGGCGGCTTGAGGAACGCGCTGATGAACTTCTCTTTCGGCTCGCGGTGCAGCGTGAGGCGCTGCAACAGGTAGCGCTCCCGTTCGACGGTGGCGGTAAAGCGGGCGTGGGTCGACCACTCCACCCTCTCCTGGTGGTTGGTGGCGACCGCCGCATGGGTAATCATCGCCGGGCGATCAGGCGCCATATAGGCGGTGACGAACTGGCGCTTGCGGTCGATTGCGGTGACGTTATAGCTCATGTGACAGGGGATCCGCGCCAGCGCCTCGGCCGCCTCGGCCGCCGTTTTGCAGGTTTGCAATACATAGCGCAGGATCAGCGGCACGCCGAAGCCGTCGCCAACGACGCGCCGTCCGCCAAAGGTCAGCGACAACGCCAAACCGGCGTCGTTGATGCCGTCGACCAACCCCCAGAGCCCATCCGAAGTGCCCATGACCGCCGTGCCTAGCCATTCGGTGCGCAGCAGCAGCGCGTCGAAGGCGTTGGGGCTGTAGTCGTAGTTGCGCACCATTACCGGCTCGGCCCCGGGCCAGATCGCCTGACTGCACCCGGCGAGATAGGGCGGCGGGCAGTAGAAGCTGAGGAACCGGGCCTCCTTGTCGCCGCCCCCGGCCAGTTCGCAGAGCGTTTCGTAATGCGGGACGATTTCCGGCATATGCTCACGCATTGCCTTGAGCCCTTCATGGAAGGTTGGCCGCGCCTCCTGGCCCTCGCGGACCCACCAGCGCCGGTAATCGGGCCAGTATTCGGCGAATAGCCCGGCCCATTTTGGACCAGGCTGGTCCTCCGAAATCGCACGGAAGCTAAGACGCATCGAAGCCTCAGAGGATCTTGTACGCGGGGTCGACAAACGCCTGCGCCGAGGGTAGCGGCCGGGCTGCGAACGCTTGCTGGATACCGTGGATCCAACGCTTCGACCGATCGGTCAGCTTGAAACCATTGGTCATCGAGCGGCCACGGGTGACCAGGATGCCCAGATCCGCGCCTTCGTAGCGATAATCGCCGGGCTTGAGGATGCGCAGGAAGAAGGCTTCCTTCTCGCTTTCGACCGCACGGCGGTGAGTGTCGAAGCGGTCGAAGACGACCCGGCCATCGTCGAGCATCTGGTAGATGCCGCTCTCCGGGGCCTGGGTGACGATGTCGACTGTGTCATCGGTGTGCTTGATCACCATTTGCGACCAGCTATCGATCATCTCCGGGTCGGCCCAGCGGGCATTCAGTTCCTCGACGTCAAGTTCGAACGGCTTGCCCGAGAACTCCAACAGATGGAACAGGAACAAGGGTGCGTCCGCATGAGCGAAGGCGGCGTGGTTGGTCATCGACGAGGCGCCGGTGATGCGCGGGTTCAACTCGCCCAGATAGATTTCGCCGGTCTTGTTCTCGACCAGGAAATCAAGCTCGAAATAACCGCGATATCCCTCCTTGCGGAGCTGCTCGCCGAACTTGAAAGTCATTTCACGGGCTAGCTGGCGGGTTTTGGGCGGGAAGGCGGTGGCAAAAATTTCGTTGCCGCACCATCCGCCGCGATAGGGGGTCAGTTCCTTGAACCCGACCAACTCGGTCATCAGCGGGCCGACGATGGTGCCCTGCTTGGTGGCGCAGGCCTCGATCGCCGAGCCGCGGCAATCGATGCGTTTCATTATCTTGATCTCGCCCTCGCCGACGATCTGGTGTTCGTGGCGACGGAAATCCGCCTCGGACTTGATGAAGAAGGTGGTGTGACCGCTGTCGCCAAAGGCCGATTGCAGCACCAGGTCATGGCCGATCCCGGCCTTCTCGCAGACCTTGCGCAGATGGGCGTAATCCTTCACTTCGCTGAGCGTGTTCGGCACCGAGGGCACGCCCGCCTTGTTGCCAATGCGAACTGTCTCGATCTTGTTGTCGCAGCGTTCACGCAGCTTGGCCTTCGGGAACCAGACCTCGGCACCCAGTTCCCTGGCCAGTTTCTCGGTCTCCTCGTCGAACATCAGGAAGACAAACTTAGGCTTGCCGCCGCGGCGCTTGATAACGTCGATCACCTTCTTGTGCTGGAGCAGGTAATTGTTGATGTCTTCGATCGACTGGAACTCGCCATGGATTTCTTCGGAGGGCACGAACACGTTCGGATGGCGTCCGTCAAAGCAGTCCAGGTAGTTGATATATTTGAAATTCTTGACCCATTCGTCGAGTCCCAGCAGGTTGAAGTTGGTCGCCGAGATAAAAAATATCGGAGTTTCATTGCGGTGAAAGTAGCGGCGGATCTCCGAGATGTTCTTCAGTGTTTTTTTCGGCATCGATTGTCTCCCTGTCGCTAATATTAGTGATCTGCTTACCCGGCGGCATGTTTGGCCAGCGCCTCGTCGGTGAAGACCCGCAATCCCAGATCGGGCCGGTAGCCGTGGATTTCGTTGACATCCAGCGCCCGCATGAAGGCCAGGATCTCCGGGCTGATAACCTGCCCCGGCACCAGGATCGGGAAGCCGGGCGGATAGGGGATGATGAACGAGGCCGAGACCACCTCGCGGCCGGTCTCTATCTCCCTCACTGCCGGGCCATCAAGATCGAGATAGTCGCAACTCTCCTCGTCATAGGCGAGGAAGAAGGCGGCCCGTATGTCGCCTTCAGGTGTCTCGGAACTGGCCCTGAAAGCATCGTGGAAGCGTGAAAAATCGGGCAACGGCGGCAGATCGACCATCAGGCTTTTGACCCGGCGCTCGAAACCGCGCTTCTCCATCTTCGAGGCGTCGTCCAGCAGGTCGTCCAGGCTCCTGGCGATCTCGACCAGGACCTCGATCAGATAAGCGACCGACGAGCGCGTGGTACCGATATTGGTCATGAACAATACGGTGTTGCGTGAGGTCTTGTTGATCTGGATGCCGTATTTATCCATCAATATCTTGGTCTTGAAAGTGTCTCCGTCCCATCCGGTGCCGCCGACTGACAGGGTGACACGGGTGGCATCGAGCACGAACTCATCCCCGGCCCAGCTTTCCCAGATATCAGACCAGCCTTGTTCCGGGTCGTAATACGAGGTGATGCCACTCTCGCGGTACTTCTCGGGGATCATGTCACCGGCGGTCAGCACCTTGAAATATTTCTGCAACAGCGGGTGAGTGGCGATTGCGCGGCGCATCGACATTGCCGCCTCGACCTGGCGCTGGACGAATTCGAAGCCCTCCAGTTCGACCTGGCGGCGGCCGACGTCAAGCGACGCGATGATCTGGTAGTTCGGCGAAGTCGAGGTGTGGGTCATGTAGGCTTCGTGGAACGCCTGCTCGACCTCACCCTTGAAGTCCTGGTCGTTGACGTGGATCATCGAACCCTGGCGCAGTGCGGTCAGGGTCTTGTGGGTCGACTGGGTGGCGTAGACCCGCACCCGCGCATCGGGCGGCGGCACCAGACGGGTCGCGATCAGGGTTTCGTCGTCAGCGTCTTTCAGTTCTTTGTGCTGTGCCTCCCAGGCTTCGGCCATTTCCGGAGCGCGCAAACGCCGCCGCAGGCCGTTGGCTGCGTTCATCGCGGTGCGCTTGCGGTAGGTCGGGCCGAAACGGGCAAAGGCGAACCAGGCTTCGTCCCACAGGAACACCAGGTCCGGCTTGATCGCCAGGCATTCTTCCATGACCCGCTCGACATTGTAGACCACGCCGTCGAAGGTGCAGTTGGTCAACAGCAGCATCCGCACCCGGTCGAGCTTGCCCTGCGTCTTCAACTGCAATAGCTGGTGCTTGATTTCCGACAGCGGAACCGCGCCGTACATCGAGTATTCGTTCAGCGGATAGCTGTCGAGGTAGACCACCTGAGCCCCCGCCAGCACCATGCCGTAATGGTGCGACTTGTGGCAATCGCGGTCGACCAGCACGATGTCGCCGGGCCTGACCAGCGCCTGCACCACGATCTTGTTGCAGGTCGAGGTGCCGTTGGTGGAAAAGAAGGTCTGCTTGGCGCCAAAGGCGCGGGCGGCCAGTTCCTGCGCTTCCTTGATCGTCCCGTGCGGCTCCAGCAAGCTGTCGAGCCCGCCGGAGGTTGCCGAGGTCTCGGCCAGGAAGATATTGGGGCCGTAGAAGGCACCCATGTCCTGGATCCAGTGGCTCTTCGATATCGATTTACCACGGCTGATCGGCATGGCGTGGAAAACGCCGGTCGGTTGCTTGGAATACTCCTTCAACGCGGTGAAGAACGGGGTTTTGTGGCGGGCGCCGACGCCGCGCAAGATGTTGAGGTGCAGTTCCAGGAAATCTTCCTGATTGTAGAAAACCCGGCGGCAGCCACCGAGGTCGCGCCCGGCGATTTTCTCGACCGAGCGGTCGGTGATCAGATAGGCGTCCAGCTCCGGGCGCGCCCGGGCAATCAGGCGGCACAGCTCGGGGCCGTATTCACCTGGCGTCAGCGCATCAAGATCCTCATCGCCAATCCGGTTCAGGTGTTTTGTCAGGATCGACAGGGTGTTGCGCGATTTCAGCGTCAATCCGGGCCGCACCACAATCGCCTGGATGTTGTGGTTGAACAGGATCGCGATCATCGCATCCTCAAGGCTGGGCACCACAACCGACTCGTAGATGAAAGCATCCTCGGACCGCCGCATCCGGGTCAGGCTGGAACGCAACCAGCGCTCCTGATGCTCGCCGAGATCGTCGACCAGCAGCACCTCGAAATAGGGCCGGGCCAGGGCGCGGGCCTCGACCGGCAGGGTTGCCTCGTCTTCGATATCATCAGTATCGGCGTCGCCACCGGCCAATGGAATGGTGCGACGGCGATAGGCCCCCGTTGTAAGCGCACGCAACACGCGGTTAACCGAGAAGGCCAGATCTTCCCAGTTCCGGTTTTCGAGCTGTCGGCGCAGATTGTCGAAGGCGGCAAGGCCGGGGAAGGCCCAGTACATCTCGATCGGGCTCAAGGCCTCGAACAGTTTCTCGGCGTGTTCGGAAAACTTCACCGCAGCCGGATCGTCAGGTTTGAGATGGCTCAGGTTGTCCACCACCTCGCGCAGAGCGCTCCAGCGGTCGGACCGGAGCTGGGTTGCGCTGTAGTATTCGCCAATCGAATGAAGGGTGGCGCTCGGACTGTCATCGGGCATCGTTGTCTCCCCATAGTACCTTCACACCGAGTATCCGTCGGGACACCCTCATCCCGATGCGAGCCGTCCTGTGAAGGGCGCGATTTCGGCGCCCCTCTTGTCAGATTTCTGTTCCGCTGTATCTGGCGACTCATGCGGGCCGTTGGTATCCACCCCTGCGCGCGAGCCCTGAGTTGGCATTTCCAACGGACCCAGGCTGTTCAGATAGGCATCCGCACCGCTGGCGCGGTCGTAGACCGAAAAATCTGCCGACCGGTCGCGGAAGCTCTTCAATACCTGGCCAAGACCCATCATTCCGGTCTCGCGCTGGCGCCGAACCTGGTCGAGATCGACCTCGATCGGGAATATGTCCTCCTGCCCCGCCGACTGGTGAATTACATGCGCCGAGGGATCGATCACGCAAGAGCGTCCCACGCCTCCGGCCGCCAACCCGTTGACATCGATGACATAACACTGAAACTGCGCCGCCGTTGCCCGGGCAATCGCCAGTTCCGCATCGCGGTCGGCGGTGCCGGTCAGCACTGGGTGCAGCAACACCTCGACCCCCTGGCTGGTGAGTTGGCGGGTGGTCTCCGGGAACCAGATGTCGTAGCAGATCGACAGGCCGAAGCGGCCTACTTCCGAAACATCGAAAATGCAGAACTCGGTCCCTGCCGAGACCTCGTCGGTCTCGTAGGGCCGGAAGGGAAACATCTTGCGGTATTTGGCGACGATCTCGCCCTCGGGGTTGATCACCACGGAGGTGTTGTAGATGTGGCCATCCTGGGCTTTCTCGAACATCGAGCCGGGGATCAGCCAGACCTTGTGGCGCTGGGCATCGGCCCGGAAGTCGTCAAGCGCCTGGTTCGGAAACGGCTGGGCGAAGCGGGGCAGCGGGCCGCAGCAGGATAGTTCGCTGAACAAGACCATCTGTGTCCACGGAAAGCGCGTCATGAGAACGTCGAGCCGATGGCGCATGCCCTCGACATTGTCGTTTAGTGCGGCGACATTCATTTGAACGCCTGCGATCGCGAAGGGGGTCATGGACTGGTGGGCTCCTTGCTTCATTTGCTTCGGTCGAGACTATCTTGTCACTTGGGAAATAAGCAACAGCAACAGCAACACCAGGATTCCCGAACTAAGTCCCTGACGCGCCTCGGCAGGGGCGGCGATGGGCGCCGTTGTGGGGTTTTCGCCCCGCGCCTGGGCGCCACTCCCGCGGATTTCGCGCTCGAGGAGATAGCCTAAAGGCGGCCACGCGTCTTGCGGGTCCCGCGCCTGTCCGTTGGCCAGGCGAAGCCCTGGCCGGGAGCCGGCATCGCACTTCAGCAAGGATATCGTGGCAGGCCGGAGCCGTCAGGTCGGGCCGCGCGCCAGGGCCAGGATCTTCCGCCTGGCGCTCAGCACCAGATCGAGCCCCGCTTCGCTCCCCAAACGGATGATCAGCCGCCGCGCATGACGGATCACCCGGCCAGGCAGGGCGATCAGAGCCAGGCGCAAGGCCTTCATCCGCCGTGCCACCCAGGCCGGTCCCGGAACCGGTTGCTTCATCACCGCGTTCAGATCATGCGCCAGCACCATGATCGCCCACCAGGCCGCATTGGCTCCGAACAGACCCGAGGGCAGGGTGCCGCCAGCCAGGTCGTGCTTCATCACCGCGTGGACTTCCTCGCTCTTGCCACAGCGCTCCCGGGACCACCAGATCACCGCATCGCCCGGCAGATCACGGTTGGTGACCAGGGCGAACAGCTTGCTGCGCCCCTTCGAGGCAAACGCCGCGGTCGGGAACGGCAACTGATCCCCATCGCCAGGCTCCAACTGTTCCAGCGGTTCCCGGATCGCCAGGAAGCGGTAATCCGCCCGCGTCTTGCTCTCGCCCGCCCAACTCGGTACATGGCAGACCTCCGCCCACTCCTGGCCGGTCGCCTGACGTTGCCCGTCGAAAACACGATCCAGCGGTCGCCACTCGGCCTCCGGCACGGCCAGGGCGGCACGCCGGAACTCCGCCGTCACGTTGGCGCCGACGGCGAACTCGATCACCCCGAAAACCTTGTCCCGGCCCTCGCCACAATAGAGCAGTAGATCCTTCTGATAACCCGCCGTGTCCGAGCGCAGACAGACCTTGTCCACGCCCCCAGGCAGCGCCGCCAGCGAGGCCTGCAACACCTGCAACTGCCGATAGCCAGCCGGCACATTGCCGTCGCGGAACTCGGAATGCACGATCACCTGCTGTTCCGCCCACCAGGTGTTCAACGGCTGACATGCCTTGAACTTCTTGTAGCAGTATTCCGCCTGGCGCTTGTGGCTCTGCACCAGCGTCGCGTCCATGTCCAGCGTCGCCGAGCCCTGCCTGCGATGGCGCTGCAGAAATGACACCAGCGCCTGATTGACACGCCGCAGACCAGGCAGACCCGCCGACGGCCGCGGGATGAAGGCACGCCCGGCCTCCCGCAGATCTTCCTGGCCTGCGTCGTGGAAGCGTTCCAACCAGCCCGACAGAGCCGACGGCGAAGGCACGCTGCGCCCGCGGCCGCGCCGAAACCGGCTCTTCAGTTGCCGACGTTCCCGGCGCACCAACAGCCGCCGCTCAACCGCATCCATGGTCGCGGCAAAGCCGGCGTCCGCCTCCAGGCGTTCCAGGTCCTCGACCCGATCACCCCCGCACAGATTGAGTGCGATCACCGTGATGATCATCTGCACATCCAGCCAGCCCTGCCGCCCCGCCACCCGCACCTCGCGCCGCACCGCAGCCGCCAGTCCCGATGCCTCAATCAAATCAAGCTAAACACCAATCCCGGCAAAACCCGTCAGATCGCTGCTGCCCGGCGCGCTTTCGTACTCGAAAGGAAGAACGCCCTGTGCCATGTTATTTTCACCCCGTTGGTGATGGAGTTAATCGCAAAAACCATCATGAATCCCTTTAGATTCAAAGACAACGGGGAATTTCAACTTTTTTGATCCAGAATCAGGGCAACAGCAACAGCAACAGCAACAGCAACAGCCATAGCCATAGCCATAGCGTCACAATGTTCCCGGCGGCTTCCGGGTCGATCTTGGCGATGCGGTCGGACGGATGCCTTACAGTTACACGCTCGAAACCGCGACTTCAATTCGAAGAACATGCTGTATTTGGGTTAAAAATGGGGACTTATATAGTTGAGTGACCACAGTGCCAGTCCTCCTGCGTTTTGCCCCGGCGCTGATCCCGGATAATGGTTCAGGGATAGAAATTCTAAGTTGCAGGGGTCGAGACGGGCTATATAACGGTCGGGGACGCTGAATGGTCACTCAACTATATAATTCCCTAAAAATGGGGTATCCCGCAACCTCGAAATGCCTGACCAAGCCCCCTGATCAAATCCCGGTATCCTGGCCGGTATCTTGAGGAACCCCCATGACCGGTTTCGTCTTCGAACCGTCAACACGCCCGTCCCTGCCCGTACGCGGGTCGGATCAGCGGTTTCCTGTCCGCCGGGTCTATTGCATCGGTCGCAACTATGCGGCGCACACCATCGAGATGGGCGGCGACCCGAACCGCGACCCGCCGTTCTTTTTCCAGAAGAACCCGGACAATCTCGACGTGTCCGGTGAATTCCCCTACCCGGTCAAATCCTCGGATGTGCATCACGAACTGGAGATGGTCGTGGCACTGAAATCCGGTGGCGTGAACATCCCGGTCGAGCGCGCGCTGGATCATGTCTACGGCTACGGGGTCGGGCTCGACATGACGCGGCGCGACCTGCAGGGCGAGGCGAAGGATCTGCGCCGGCCCTGGGAGATCAGCAAGGCGTTCGAGCAATCCGCCCCCTGTGGCGCGCTGGTTCCGGCCGCCGAAATCGGGCACCCCTCCAGCGGCCTGGTTCAACTCAAGGTGAACGGCGCGGCCCGGCAGACCGGCGATCTTGATCAGATGATCTGGAAGGTGCCGGAGATGATCTCGTATCTGTCGGACTATTTCGAGCTGGCCGCGGGCGACATCATCATGTCGGGCACACCGTCGGGCGTCGCGGCGGTGGTGAAGGGCGACGTGATGGAGGCGGAGATTTCAGGCGTCGGCACCTTGCGCGTCTCGGTCGCGTAGGTATGGCGCTTGCGGATTTGCCGAAACGGCCACCCCCCGACACAATCTCCTGCGGTGAGCGGGTGAGATGATCGAGGACGTGCTCCATACCGGGTTGGGATGGGCCGGGTTGAACCGGGCGGTGGCAGGCGCATTGGTCGCCGCCAGTTTCGGCACCTCGTTCATCACCGCCGCCTTCGGGATCGGCGGCGGCGGGGTGCTGCTCGCCATCCTCGCCTCGCTGGTGCCCCCGGCGGTACTGATCCCGGTTCATGGCCTGGTCCAGCTTGGTTCGAATGTCGGGCGCGCGGCAATCATGTTCCGCCATCGCGACCAGAGCGTGCTGGTGCCCTTCACCATCGGTGCGCTGGTGGGCGTGGCGCTGGGCGGCTCGGTCGTGGTTCAGCTTCCACCGGATATCCTGCGGGTTGGCGTTGGGCTGTTCATTCTGTGGTCTGTTGTGGCCAAACCGCCGGCGTTCATGCGCCGGTCGGCGGTCATTGCCGGGGGGGTCTCGAGCTTCCTGACCATGTTCTTCGGCGGCACCGGCCCGTTCGTCGCGGCCTATGTCAAGACCATGGGTTTCACCCGCATGACCCATGTGGCGACCCACGCGCTGCTGATGACTGTGCAGCACCTGCTGAAGACCGTGGCCTTCGGCTTTCTCGGCTTCGCCTTCAGCACCTGGCTGCCGTTGATCGCGGCGATGATCGCGTCGGGGTTCCTGGGGACCGTCGTGGGCAAGCAGGTGCTGGCGCGGATCGACGAGAAGCGCTTCAAACTTGTCTTGAACGCGATCCTGATCGTGCTTGCATTGCGGTTGATCTGGGCGGGCGCCCAAGGCGTCATCCAGCGATAGATGCCGTGTCGAGACGCCGCCGGCCCAAGCTTCCTGGATGACCGCTACGAGAACCTTCTCCGACGTTCGCCGGGGTTCCGGACAACCGGGGAAGTATGAGCCCTGCCGAAGCCTGGAGTTGGCAACGCGAGCCCCTATCCAGTTCCCTTGCCGATGACTATCAGGCCGGGATTTTCGGGCCGGTCAGGCAGCTCCGCCTGGCGCGCGCCAGATCAAACAGGCGTCTGCGCTTGTTCTCCGGGATCGCGTAGTAGGAACGAACGAGTTCACCGGCTTCCTTGTCGGTCGAGATGTCGCCCCGCGTCTCACCGGTTTAATCCGCATGCCCATCAAGCCCCTCGAAGAAAAACGCAACAGGCGCCACCGGATCTAGAATGCCGCCGCCGCGCCTTTTTATCGCTCGACAGCAGCCTGGAAGAGGTCCGCGAGGTCTTTGCCGGGCGCGGAAGTTTCAGCACCAGATCAACTAACTGTTCTTTGCTCAAACGTTCAAGCTCGGCACGATCCATTGCCCCATCGATTCAGAGATCGCCGGGCAGCACAAGGGGTGAGTAATTACGTTTGACGAACACGGATAACGCGCCCGCCGATCCCCTGCATCGAGACGCAATGCGTCCTGCCGCGAAATGCCCATGCCTTGACGCCGCCGCGGCGCAATGCACACATTGCTCTCCCATCAGCCACGGAGACCAGCCATGTCCGACACGCCGATCATCGCCCAGAAGGGCCCCTACGCCGTCGAGGTCACCGCCGGGAAGATCTATTTCTGGTGTGCTTGCGGGCGCTCGCAGAAGCAGCCCTTTTGCGACGGCAGTCACAAGGTCACGACCCTGACTCCGGTCAAGCATGTAGCCGAGAAGGACGGCAAGCTGTTCTTCTGCGGCTGCAAGCATACCGCAAACCGGCCGCTTTGCGACGGCAGTCACAAGAATATCTGAGGTTTCGGGGTGTTTGACGGCCTGCTAACCCGCCTCGAAACTAACACCACCAAAGCACTACCAGAACACTACCATAACACTGCCGAAACACCCCCAAAACACGCCTTCCTTGCGAGCGCTTCATTCCCTATAAGGGCGCGTCAAATCGGGAGACTCGTATATGGCCAATGTGGTGGTTGTCGGCGCTCAATGGGGCGACGAGGGCAAGGGTAAGATTGTCGACTGGCTGAGCGAGCGCGCCGATATCATCGCGCGCTTTCAGGGCGGCCATAACGCCGGGCATACATTGGTCATCAATGGCGAGGTGTTCAAGCTGGCGCTGCTGCCCTCGGGCATCGTGCGCCCCGGCAAGCTCTCGGTCATCGGCAACGGCGTCGTGCTCGATCCCTGGGCGCTGATCGGCGAGATCGAGAAACTGCGCGGCCAGGGTGTCGAGATTTCCCCTGAAACCCTGATGATCGCCGAGAATTGCCCGCTGATCCTGCCGGTGCATGGCGAGCTTGACCGGGCCCGCGAAAGCCAGAACACGGTCGCCAAGATCGGCACCACCGGGCGCGGCATCGGCCCGGCCTACGAGGACAAGGTTGGGCGGCGCACCGTGCGTGTCGCCGACTTGGCCGACGAGGCCACGCTGGACACCCGCATCTCTCGCCTGCTGATCCACCACGACGCCCTGCGTCGCGGCCTCGGCCTGCCGGAGGTCGACCGCGGGGCACTGAAAGCGGCGCTGATGGAGATCGCACCGCAGGTTCTGCTCTTTGCAGCACCGGTGTGGAAGGTGTTGAACGAAAAGAGAAAAGAGGGCAAACGCATCCTGTTCGAGGGCGCGCAGGGGGCGCTTCTGGACGTGGATTTCGGTACCTATCCCTTTGTCACCTCGTCGAATACACTCGCCGGCATGGCCGCCACCGGCACCGGCATGGGGCCGGGCGCCATCGACTTCGTGCTCGGCATCGTCAAAGCCTACACCACCCGTGTCGGCGAAGGCCCGTTCCCCGCCGAGTTGCACGACGAGACCGGCCAGCGCCTGGGCGAACGCGGCCGCGAGTTCGGCACCAACACCGGGCGCAAGCGCCGCTGCGGCTGGTTCGATGCGGTGCTGGTGCGCCAGACCTGCGCCACCTCGGGTGTCAGCGGCATCGCGCTGACCAAGCTCGACGTGCTCGACGGGTTCGACGAGTTGAAAATCTGCATCGGTTACCGCCTCGACGGCGAGGAGATCGACCATCTCCCCACCGCCGCCGCCCGGCAGGCCCGTGTCGAACCTGTTTACGAGACGATGCCCGGCTGGAAGGAGAGCACCTTCGGTGCCCGGCGATGGCTTGACCTGCCGGCCGAGGCGATCAAATATGTCAAGCGGGTCGAGGAGTTGATCGAAACGCCGGTGGCGCTGCTCTCGACCAGCCCGGAGCGCGACGACACCATCCTGGTCACCGACCCGTTTCGCGACTGATGACCTACCGGACCAAACGGATCCTGTCGCTCCTGCTGCTGCTGGTCGGCTTGCCGGTTTACATCGTGGTGGCGACCACGGTCGTCGGTTGGTTCGACCGGCCGCATATTGTGCTGGAAATCGCAATCTATGTCGGGCTGGGCTTCCTCTGGGCGTTGCCATTCAAGAAGGTCTTCACGGGCGTTGGCCGCGAGAATCCCGACCTTCCCGGCGACGAGTGATACCAGTGTTCGCACTCGCGAACCTATCTTCCCACCCGGCCATCATCGCCACCCGCTTGGCGAGGCGCGCATAAGACTGCCGGAGCGGCACATCATGCTCTTTGGCCAGCTTGCCGAACTGGCGGGTCGCGGTCTCCGGAAGTTTCGCGTCGGTCGGGAAGGTGACGTTCTTGGGCTGCACCGTGGTGTCCACCGTGACCCGGGCCAGATCGCGCTTGCTCAAGGCGCCGGTGTCGTGGGCAATCCTCAGGCTTTCCTGCAGCAGAACCTCCAGCTTGTCGCCGCTGCGTTTTCTCCAGTGGCTCATGCCGGAACGCTCGTGCGGCAGGTCATGCCGGAAAAATTCCTCGCCGGTGAAGTACCGGAAACAGGGGTCGTGCACCCAGCGGGCCCAGACCTGCTCGTCGGAGAGGGCGTAGGTGTGCTTCAACAGGAACATGCCGATCATGAAGCGCACCGGCTCCGCCGGGCGGCCCTGGTCGGAAAAACTCTCCGCCAGTTGCGCGTCGAGCCAGGCCCAGCCGATCTTGTCCGCCAGGATGACAAGTTCGTGTTTCATATTGATGATCTGATCGAGGCGCGCCCGGAAAAGATCGTCGTGACGCGCTCTTTGCTGCTGTTTCGGTCGCATTTGAACCCCCGAATGGAACCCCTTCAGGGAATCACAAACGGACCGAAAAATGAATGAATAGGTTTCTATGAGGCACGACGCAACACGGGCCACGCTCACGCGGTCACCGGTGCCTCATCGGAACCTGATTGAACTAAACTGCGGTTGACTTGGTGCTATGGGTAAAGTTGAAACAGGCCCGTCGAATTCGGGTGACATTTGATACGGTTTGGGCCGGGAACGGCTCCGGGTCTGCTCTCCAGGCTGGCAGGAGCGGTAATTTGAATATGGACGGAGGCAGATCGCTGAGGAGCCTGTTGGCCCAGGCGCTCGGCCGGTTGAAAGTGACCGTCCGGTCTCGGGGCTCTGGTTCGGTTCAGCGTTGGCCGATTGCGCTCAGGTCTGAGCGAAGCGCCACGGGAGCAACTCGTCGAGTTTGGTGATTTTGTGATCGGCGATGCGACTGAGCACATCGGTCAGCCAGGCCTGGGGATCGACGCCGTTGAGCCTGGCGGTCTCGATCAGGGTACAGGCGATGGCGGCGGATTTACCGCCAGCATCCGAGCTGACAAAAGATAATTCTTGCGACCCAGGGCTATCGGCTTCATGGCGCGTTCGGCGGAATTGTTGTCGATCTCCAGAAAGCCGTGGTCGAGATACGGGCGCAGGCGCCTCATCCGGGTCAGGGGTAACGGATCGCCCTGGCGAGTTCGGACTTGCCGGAGATCTTTGGCAACCGGGTTTGCAGCCAGGCTTCCAGAGCATCGAAGATCGGTTTGGCGCGGGCTTGCCGGAGTTGGACCCGCTTGATGGGCAAACTGCCGCGGGCATCCTTCTCGACGACGTAGAGCCCGGCGATGCGCTTGATGGCTTCCTCGGCGATGATCGAGCCCTCCGACTGGAAGACATCGGTGAACTTGCGCCGGATATGGGCCATGCAGGCGACTTCATCGACACCACCGGATCGGTAGAGCTCGTTGAACCGTGACCGTCCGGTCTCGGATCAACCTGAGATCAACCGGGGGATTGACCGGACTGAACGCGCCCCGCACAAGGTGTGCCATGAATGAGTTGCCATTGCGTTTCGAGACTGCCGTCACGCTGGTTGGCGCGGGTGCCCTCGACCGCGCGATGGTCGAGGCGGCGCAGCGTCTCGCACCGGTTCTGATCGCCGCCGACAGTGGCGCCGACCGATTGGCCGAGATGCGGTTCAGCCCGCGCGCGATCATCGGTGACATGGACTCGATCTCGGACCCGGATCGATGGCGTGAGGGCGCGGCCCGCTTCGTGCACCTGGCCGAACAGGACACCACCGATTTCGAGAAATGCCTCTACGCCACCGAGGCACCGTTCTACCTGGCCGCCGGCTTCACCGGGCAGCGGGTCGATCACACCCTGGCGGTCTTCGACGCGCTGCTGCGCTATCCGAAAAAGCGCATCGTGCTGGTCGGCGAACACGAGGTCAGCGCGCTGGCCCCGCCGGGGATGACCCTTCGTCTGGCGGTTACGCCAGGCGCGCGGGTCTCGATCTATCCGCTGCTGCCGGTCACCGCGACCCGCTCGCGCGGCCTGACCTGGCCGGTCGACGGCCTGGCGATGGCCACGGGCCACAGAATCGGAACCTCGAACGAGGCCAGTCAGCCGATCGTCGAGATCGCCTTCGACGGCCCCGGCGCGCTGGTGATGCTGGAGCGCGATGCGTTGGGTAGCCTTGTTGGCGCGATCAGCAATCCGGCACGTTGACCGCCAGCCCGCCCAACGAGGTTTCCTTGTATTTGGTGCTCATGTCCTCGCCGGTCTCGCGCATGGTCTTGATGCAGGCATCCAGCGAGACCACGTGCTTGCCGTCGCCGCGCAGCGCCAGCGAGGCGGCCGACACCGCCTTGATCGCGCCCAGCCCGTTGCGCTCGATGCAGGGCACCTGAACCAGCCCATTAATCGGGTCGCAGGTCATGCCCAGATGGTGCTCCAGCGCGATCTCGGCGGCGTTCTCGACTTGCGCCGGGGTGCCCCCCAAGGCAGCACTCAGCCCCGCCGCCGCCATCGCCGAGGCCGCGCCGACCTCGGCCTGGCAGCCGCATTCCGCCCCCGAGATCGAGGCGTTGTGCTTGATGATCCCGCCGATCGCGGCAGCGGTCAGGAACATGTCGCGCAGGCCATCGCGGTTCGATTCGACGATTTGATCCTGATAGTAGCGAACCACTGACGGGAACACCCCCGCCGCGCCGTTGGTCGGTGCGGTCACCACCTTGCCGCCGCCGGCGTTTTCCTCGTTCACCGCCATGGCGTGGACCGACAGCCAGTCATTGACCACATGAGGTTGCTGCAGGTTGCGTCCGCGCTCTGCCAGCAACTGCTGATGGATCGCCCGGGCGCGGCGGCGCACGTTCAGCCCGCCAGGCAGGATGCCTTCATGCGCCAGCCCGCTGTCGATGCAACTGACCATCACCTCCCAGATCCGGTCGATGCCGCGGTCCAGTTCGGCCCGCTTCATCCGGGTCTCCTCGTTGGTGCGCTTCATCGCCGCGATCGACAGGCCCGAGCGCGCCGCCATCGCCAGCATCTCGTCGGCGTTGGAGAAGGCGAAGGGCGCGCCCTCGTTGGGGCCGGGCGCCTCCGGCAGTTCGCTGGCCTGCATCTCGGGGCCGGTCTTCACGAAGCCGCCGCCGATGGAATAATAGGTCTCGCGCAGACGCAGATTGCGCGCCGCGTCATAGGCCGACAGCACCAGCGCGTTGGCGTGCAAGGGCAGGGCGGGGCCGAAATCGAAGACCACGTCGCGGTCCGGGTCGAACTCGATCTCATCCAGCCCCGGCGGGCTGAGGCGTTTCTCGTCGCGGATGCGGGCCTCGATCTCGGCGGCTTTTGCCGGGTCCAGGGTGTCGGGCAGGAACCCCGCCAGCCCCAGGACCACCGCCCGGTCGCTGGCATGGCCCTTGCCGGTGAAGGCGAGCGAGCCGTGCAGGCGGCATTCCAGCCGCGCCACCGGCCCGGCGCCGGGGATTTTTCCGGTTCCACTGGCCAGATCGGCGAGAAAACGCCTCGCCGCCACCATCGCCCCATGGTGTGTGAACTGGACGGCCCGATGCCGATCTTGAATATATCGAAAATGCTGAGAAACATGCCCCGCAACTCCATTTGCCGTTTGCGCCTCAATATATCAGCTTGGATGTGCCTTGTTGCCTGATCTCGACACCTGTCCCGGCTGGCGCGACGCGCCCGCCTTGATATCATGTCTCGCACTCATCGGGGCGATTCCCTCGACACCCTTTCTGAAAGCCAGAAATGACCGAACATCTTCCACCCGCCGAACTGGGCAAACGTGCCGCTGCCGCCCGTGCGCTTGAATTCGTCGAGGACGGCATGAAGCTGGGCCTCGGCACCGGCTCGACCGCGGGTTGGTTCGTCGATCTGCTGGCCCAGCGGATGCGGGCCGAGGGGCTGACGGTCACCGGAATTCCCACTTCCAGCCGAACCAAGGCCCAAGCCGAGAGCCTCGGCATCCCCATGGCAACACTGGACCAGGCCGGCTGGCTCGACCTGACCATTGATGGCGCGGATGAATTCGACGCCGATCTGAACCTGATCAAGGGCGGCGGCGGCGCGCTGTTGCAGGAAAAGATCGTCGCTTCGGCCTCGGACCGGATGGTGGTGATCACCGACCCCTCGAAGCAGGTCACGGCGCTGGGCGCCTTCCCGCTGCCGGTCGAACTGGTGCGCTTCGGCGCCGCGACGACCATGCGGCTGATCGCGGACCTGCTCCAGCGCCACGATGTTACCGGACGGACCATGACGTTGCGTCAGGGCGACGATGGCCCTTACATCACCGACGAAGGGCACTACATCGCCGATCTCGAACTGGCCCGCATCGGCGACCCGGCGCGGCTAAACACGGAACTGAACACCATCCCCGGTGTGGTCGAAACCGGGCTGTTCTGCGGCATCGCCTCGGCGGTGGTCGTAGGCGAACCGGGCGGAACGGCGCGAGTCATCGGGCAGGCGCGTTGAAGGAGACACCAATGACCGACTTCGACTTCGACCTCTTTGTCATCGGCGGCGGCTCCGGCGGCGTGCGCGCGGCGCGGATGTCGGCCAGTTACGGCGCCAAGGTCGGGTTGGCCGAGGAGTTCCGCTACGGCGGCACCTGCGTCATCCGGGGTTGCGTGCCGAAGAAGCTGCTGGTCTACGCCTCGTCCTTCTCGCAAGGCTTTGCCGATGCCGCGGGTTTCGGCTGGGAGGTCGGCGAGACCGCTTTCGACTGGCACAAGCTGCGCAACGCCAAGGAGGCCGAGATCACCCGGCTGGAGGGCATCTATCAGCGCAATCTGGAGAACAGCGGCGTCACCCTGTTCCACCAGCACACCGTGGTTACCAGCCCGCATTCGGTGCGCCTTGCCGACGGCCAGGAATTTACCGCCAAGCACATCCTGATCGCCACCGGCGGGGCGCCCTTCGTGCCCGATATCCAGGGCGGCCATCTGGCGATCACCTCGAACGAGGTCTTCGACATCGAGCGCCTGCCCAAACGGGTGGTCATCGTCGGCGGCGGTTACATCGCCTCCGAGTTCGCCGGCATCTTCAACGGTCTCGGCAGCCACGTCACCCAGGTCTACCGCCGCGACACCATCCTGCGCGGCTTCGACGACGACGTGCGCGCCCATGTGCAGAGCGCCATGCGGGGGCGCGGCATCGACATCCTGCTGAACGAGGACGTTGCCCATATCGAGAGCATGGCCCGCCATCTGGAGGTGCATTTCAAGTCCGGTGATTGCCGCGAGGCCGGGTTGGTGCTCTACGCCACCGGGCGGCTTCCCAACACCGCCGGGCTGGGATTGCAGGAGGCCGGGGTCAAGCTGGACCCGAATGGCGCGGTCGCGGTGGACGAATGGTCGCAGTCCTCCGTGCCGTCGATCTTCGCCGTTGGCGATGTCACCGACCGGCTGGCCCTGACCCCGGTGGCGATCCGCGAGGGCGCGGCCTTCGCCGATACGGTGTTCGGTGCGCAGCCCACCAAGGCCGACCACTCCCAGGTCGCCACCGCCATCTTCACCCAGCCCGAGATCGGCACCGTCGGCATGACCGAGGCCCAGGCCCGCGAATCGGGCCCCGTCGAGGTCTACCGATCCGTCTTCAGGCCGATGCAGAACATCCTTGCCGGGAGCGACGAGCAGATGCTGATGAAGCTGCTGGTGGCGGCGGATAGCCGCAAGGCGCTCGGCGTCCACATCGTCGGCCCGGCGGCAGGTGAAATGATCCAGATGGCCGGCATCGCCGTGAAGATGGGCGCCACCAAGGAGGACTTCGACCGCACCGTCGCGGTGCACCCAACGGCGGCTGAGGAACTGGTGACAATGCGCATACCGGTTTCCTCCTGACGGGGCCTTGAACAAGCAACCCGGATCACCAACTCATCAGGGATGGTCTAGGCACCCAAAAGGCTGCTAAGGAAGCCCCGACAAGCGAGTACGGTGGCACGAACAAATTGCGAGGCGGACTCCATGCGGAGGTTTAACAACGACATGCCCTTCAGTAGCAACAACGGCGGCGGAGGCGGTCCCTGGGGCGGCGGTGGCGGCGGCAAAGGCGGCGGCAAGGGCCCATGGGGTGGCGGCGGCGGCGGTGGCGACGGCCCACAGGGTCCGGACCTCGACGATCTGATCCGCAAGGGCCGCGACCAGTTGAAAGTCGTGCTTGGCGGCAAGGGCGGTGGCCGCAGCGGCGGTGGCCGGGGGATTGAACGCTTTGTGCCCTACGCGATCCCGATCGTGCTGGCGGTCGCCTGGCTGATGCAATCACTCTATTCGGTGGAGCCCGAGGAACAGGCGGTTGAGCTGTTTCTAGGTGAATACAACGGGACCATGGATCCTGGGCTGCATCTCGCGTTATGGCCGTTCGTTACCTACGTGATCCTGCCGGTGAAGCACGAGAACACCATCGACATCGGCACCGCGAAAGCGACCGGGCGGGTGCGCACCAGCGATCAGGGGCTGATGCTGACCGGTGACGAGAACATCGTCGATATCGACTTCCAGGTTGTCTGGAACATCTCGCGCCCCGACCTGTTCCTGTTCAATCTGGCCGAGCCGGGGCCGACCATCCTGGCGGTCTCGGAATCGGCCATGCGCGAGGTCATCGCACGCTCGATGCTCAAGCCGATCCTCAGCCGCGATCGCGCGGCGATCAGCCAGGAGGTTCAGGAGGTGATCCAGGCGACGCTCGACGGCTATGTGTCCGGCGTCAACATCGTGCGTGTCAACTTCGACGGCGCCGATCCGCCGCCGCAGGTGATCGACGCTTTCCGCGATGTCCAGGCCGCCGAGCAGGACCGCGACACCGAGGAAAAGCGCGCCGAAGCCTATGCCAACCAGAAACTCGCCGGTGCCCGCGGTCGGGTCGCCCAGGTGCTGCAGGAGGCCGAAGGCTACCGCGCCCAGGTGGTCAACGAGGCCAAGGGTGATGCGGCACGCTTCGAGTCGGTACTCGAGGAATACGTCCTGGCTCCGGAGGTGACGCGCAAGCGGCTCTATCTGGAGACCATGGAGCGGGTCTTGGGCAATGTCGACAAGATCATCATCGATGAATCGGTCGGTGGCTCAGGCGGCCAGGGCGTGGTGCCCTACCTGCCGCTCAACGAACTTCGCCGGGGAGACAATAAATGAACCGTTGGTTGATCCTCATTGTCGTGTTGGTTGGCGTCGTGATTGCCAGCGCGATGACCGTCATTTTCATTGTCGACGAGCGGCAGCAGGCACTCATTTTGCGGTTCGGTGAGGTCACTCAGGTCCAGACCGATCCCGGTATTGGGTATAAGTGGCCGTGGGAGGATGTCGCCTATTACGAGGGCCGGATCCTGCCGCTGGAGACCGGAGACCTTGAAGTGACGCCTCTCGACGAGCGACGTCTGGTGGTCGATGCCTTCGCACGCTGGCGCATCACCGATGTCGTTCTATTCCGCCAGGCCGTTCAAACCGAGACCGCGGCGCTGTCGCGCTTGAGATCGATCCTGACCGCAAGCCTGCGCCAGGTCCTCGGCGCCGTGACCTCCAAGGATGTTCTCAGCCCGGAGCGAACCATCCTGATGGTGCGTATCCGCGATTCGGCGCGGGCCCAGGCCAGGGGACTCGGGGTCGAGATCATCGATGTGCGTATTCGGCGCGCCGACTTGCCGGAGCAGAACCTCAACGCCACTTTCGCCCGCATGAACGCCGAGCGCGAGCGCGAGGCGGCGGACGAGCGCGCCCGCGGCAAGGAGCGGGCCCAGGAGGTCCGCGCCACCGCCGACCGCGGGGCCGTGGAACTGGTCTCCGAGGCCGAACGCCAGGCCCAGGTGATCCGCGGCGAGGCCGATGCCAGGCGCAACTCCATCTATGCCGGCGCCTATGGCCGGGATCCGGAGTTCTTCGCCTTCTACCGCTCGCTCAAGGCTTACGAGCGGGCGATCCGGGGCAACAACACGACCCTGGTGATTGCGCCGAACAGCGAGTTCTTCGACTATCTGAAGACGGATACGTTGCCGCCGCCGCAATAGGCGCGCGGGGGAGGGGGCATGGACCTGCTAGCGGCGATCGCGCTGGTCCTGGTGCTTGAAGGTCTGGCGGCGATGATCTTCGCCGCCTCGCTGCCGGAGCTTCTGGCGGCGCTTAAGGGGATCGGGGCACGGCAGATGCGGACCATCGGAATTGTGATGACCGTTTCTGGCGCCGCACTATATCTACTGATCCGGGGTTGATCTCTGGAAATATGGGGGACGAGACGGCGGTTGTTGCGGGCCTGACCCGGCACAACATACCGCCGCAGCAGCGACAAGGGCCGCCCGCGGCGCCCGACCAAGAGGAGAAGAGACCGTGATGCAACCGTTACCCGCTCTCCATCGGTCCCCAAGCCAGGATTCGAGTCTGAATTCGCCGCTGATCTTGCGCGCCATGGCCGCCGTGTTTTTCGCCTTCGCCCTGCTCGGCACCGCGGCCGCCCCGGCGACAGCGCAGCCGGTTCCCAGCTTCGCCGACCTGGCCGAGAGTCTGAGCCCGGCGGTGGTCAACATCTCGACCGCACAGACCATCGAACAGCCGGAACGCAACGACGGCCCGCGGCTGCCCGAGGGCACCCCCTTCGAAGACCTGTTCCGCGACTTCTTCGAGAACGGCCAGCCGCGCACCCCGCAAACCGTGCAGTCGCTGGGTTCGGGCTTCATCATCAGCCCGGAAGGCTACATCGTCACCAACAACCATGTGATCAAGGAAGCGGACGAGATCACCGTGAACTTCACCGATGGCACCTCGCTGATTGCGACCGTTATCGGCACCGATCCGAAGGTCGATATCGCGCTCCTGAAGGTCGAACCGTCGGAGCCGCTGCCCTTCGTCAATTTTGGCGACAGCGACGGCGCCAGGGTCGGTGACTGGGTGTTGGCCATCGGCAATCCGTTCGACCTCGGCGGATCGGTCTCGGCGGGCATCATCTCGGCCCGCAACCGCGATATCAACGCCGGCCCCTATGATGATTTCATCCAGACCGATGCGGCCATCAACAAGGGCAACTCCGGCGGGCCGCTGTTCGACATGGCTGGCGAGGTTATCGGTGTGAATTCGGCAATCATCTCGCCGACCGGCGGCTCGATCGGCATCGGTTTCTCGATCCCGGCGAACTTGGCCAAAGGCGTGGTCGAGCAGTTGCGCGAATACGGCATGACCCGACGTGGCTGGCTCGGCGTACGGATCCAGACCGTCAATGACGAGATGGCCGAGGCGCTGGGCATGGACGAGGCGATGGGCGCCCTGGTCGCCGATGTGAACCCGGACGGTCCGGCCAAGGAAGGTGGAATCGAACCTGGCGACGTCATAATCAAGTTCGACGGGGCCGATGTCGTCGAGATGCGCGACCTGCCGCGCATGGTCGCCGAGACCGATGTCGACAAGACCGTGCGGGTGGTGGTTTTCCGCAAGGGCAAGACCCAGACGCTGAAAATCAGGATCGCGTTGCTTGAGGAAGCGAACGGTCAGGCCACCGACAAAGACCACGACCCGACCGCGCCCGACGCCGGTGCAACGCTGGAACTCACAGAACTGGGGTTGGCGCTGGGAACACTCACCGCCAATGCCCGCGCGGAGTTCGGTATTGCTGACGATATCGAAGGCGTTGTCGTCATGGGCGTTATCGGCGGCAGTTCGGCGGCGGAGAAGGGGGTCCGGCCCGGCGATATCATTGTCGAGGTCGGCCAGGAGCCGGTCGGCTCGCCGGCCGAGGTCGAGGCCCGGGTCGCCGACGCGGCGGCGGTGGGCCGCGAGCAGGTTCTGTTCCTGATCCAGAGCGGCAGCGACCTGAAGTTCGTGGCGCTCGCGATCGGCGGCTGAGCCCGGGGACGGTGGTTGCGCCACCGCCTGTCTCCCTGCTAGGGCTGTCTCAAATCGAATCTCACGGGCCGCCCCCGAGGGGCGGTCCTTCTGGTTGGAGGACAATCATGGACTTCCCGGGCATGGAACTCTCGCCGATGGAGCTTTCACGGCGTATCCTTGGGGTGGTTGGCGTCGGCGGCGACGGCTGGTCGATCCACTACCGCGCCTGGGCGATGAAGGCGGCGGGTGAGCCGGTGGTGATGCTGACTATCGGCGATCACGACATCAAGACCGACGCCAGCATCCTCGACGCCATGAAAGCCGGCATGGATGCCGGAAATCTGGGCTATTCCAACGTCATGGGCTCGGACGCCTTGCGTGACGCCATCGCCCTGCGGCTGACGGCGCGGACCGCCGTCGGCGCTTCCCGCGAGAACATCATCGTCACAGCCGGCGGGCAGGCGGCGCTGTTTGCCAGCCTGATGGCGGTGCTCGATCCCGGCCAGTCCTGCATCGTGCTGGACCCGTTCTACGCCACCTTCGCCCAGACCGTGCGTGCCGCCGGGGGGCGGGCGATCCTGGTCGAAACCCCAGCTGATCAGGGCTTCCAGCCCGATGTCGCCGCGATCGAGCGGGCGCTGGAGCCGGATACCCGTGCAATCCTGATAAACTCGCCCAACAATCCCACCGGCGCGGTCTACACCGCCGAACGGCTGAAGGCGCTGGCCGATCTCTGCCGCCGCCGCGGGCTGTGGCTGATCTCGGACGAGCTTTACGATTGCCAGGTCCATGACGGCGCCCATCTCAGCGCCCGCGACCTGCCCGGCATGGCGGAGCAATGCCTGGCTGTCGGCTCGCTGTCGAAATCCCACGCCATGACCGGTTCGCGGCTCGGCTGGGTGGTTGGCCCGGTCGAGGTTATCGCACGGCTGGGTGATCTGGCGACGACCTCGACCTATGGCATCCCCGGTTTCATCCAGGACGCCGGAATCTATGCGCTGACCCAGGCGGAGGCTGTCGAGTCCGAAATTTCCGCACGCTTCCGTCGCCGCGCCAAGGCAGCGCTGGCCGCCATCGGCGACGCGCCGGGCCTTCGGGCCGTGCCACCCCAGGGGGGCATGTATCTGATGCTCGACGTCCGCGAAACCGACCTGACCGGAGATGAATTCACCACCCGCCTGCTCGATACCGAGCACATTGCGGTGATGCCCGGCGAAAGCTTCGGAAACGCCGCCGCAGGGCATTTGCGCATCGCCCTGACGGTGCCCGAGGCCCAGCTTCGCGACGCGCTTGGCCGGATCTCCGCATTCGCCCGCGGTCTGGTCTAGGTGTTTGGTCCCGGGATGAGATTGTCGGGTTGAAGTCTGAACCGTTCTGGCTCGGAAGACCACTTGCTTGAGATGAACTCAAAGACGGTGAGACCTTTGAACGTCTTGAGGCGCTTGGCGAAGTTGCAGGCATCGAGAAACGTCTTGAGATGCTCTCGCAATCGATCATGTGTCTTGTAACAATGATCTCCGAACGGTGGCGTCCTTGATCGTTCGACTCATCCGTTCGACCTGTCCGTTCGTCTAGGGATGGTATGCATCACTTCCGAGGCTTCGCCCGTCGCGTCGCCTCGGCGCTGGCCGGGTCCTCCGGCCACGGATGTTTCGGGTATCGCGCCCGCATATCCTTGCGCACCTCGGCATAGGACGACGCCCAGAAGCCCGGTAGATCACGCGTGGTCTGCACTGGACGCCGCGCCGGGGACAAGAGCTCGACCACCAGCGGCATGGGCGGGTCGCCCACACTCGGATGTGCGGTAACGCCGAACAACTCCTGCACCCGGATCGACAGGGCCGGGGTTTCCCCGCCGTAGTCGATCGCCACATGGTCACCCAGTGGCGTCTCGAAATGGACGGGAGCGGCGCGGTCGATTTGGCGCAGGGTCTCCCAATCGAGGCTCGCGCGCAGCAGGGCGCCCAGGTCCAGCCGCGCCGCCTCCTCGATCCGGCGCATGCCGCCCAGATGCGGCGTCAGCCAGTCGTCGAGATTGGCGATCAACCCGGCATCCGACCAGTCCGGCTGCCGCTCCGCCAGCCCACCCCCTTGGGCCCGCAGCCACCGCACCCGCGCACGCAGGCCGGCCGCCCCCTTCGGCCAATCCAATGCATCCAGGCCCAGCGCCCGGATGCCTTCGGCCAGCGCCGCGCCCAGTGACTCGGGCGGCGCCTCGCTCCAGTGCCGGTCGGCCAACGCGATGGCGCCGAACATCTCGCGCGAGCGCGCCTCGACCTGCCGTGTGCGCCTCGACCACTCGGCGCTGTTTTCCCAACCGATCCGGCCACCATGAAGCGCCCGCAGGTCGGACTCGCTCAGCTCCGCCGCCAACCGGATCGTTGCCTCACGCCCGGAATCCTCCAGGTCCGCGGCGACGATCAACCGCTGACCCGCCAGCGGATCGTCCACCGCCAGAACCGCGCCCCGCCCGCCGGACAGCAGATAGCGCGGCGCCACGCCCGCCCCGGAATCATGGCGGCGCAACCCCACCCGGTCGGGATATGCCAGTGACAACAGCGCGCCAGCGCGGGTGATGGCGGGCGCGACACCCTCGCGGCCGGACGACAGCCGCCGCGCCTCCGCTCTTATGCGCTCCACCGCCCCTCGGTCAGCTTCGAAAGGGTGCTCCCGAGCGAACCGTTTCGGATCGACGAGCGCCGCCAACCGCAGCGCCAGGTCGGCCGGTGGCCTGGCCTTGCCCCGCCCGGCGCCGCGCAACGGGTCACGCTCGCCCAGCAACGCCGCGATCAGTGCGGCCTCACGGCTCTCACCCGCCCGGATCATCATGTGAGCCAGCCGGGGATGCGCTGGCCTTGCCGCCATCGCCCGGCCATGGGTGGTGATGCGGCCGTTCTCGTCCAGCGCCCCAAGCGCCCCCAGAAGCTTGTGCGCTTCGGCCAATGCCGGAGCTGGCGGCGGGTCGAGGAATGCCATGCCGCCCGGCCCGACCGGGTCGTCGATCCCCCAAAGCGCCAACTCCAGCGCCAGCGGCGCCAGATCCGCCTCCAGGATTTCCGCCGGCGCGAAACCGGGCAGGGCGCCCTCTTCGCCCCTGGTCCACATGCGGTAGCAAACCCCCGGCCCCAGTCGTCCGGCCCGGCCGCGCCGCTGATCCGCCTCGGCCCGGCTGACCGGTACCGTGACCAACCGCGACATTCCGGTGCCGGGGTTCATCCGTGCGCGCCGCGCCCGGCCGCAATCGACGACGATACCGATGCCCTCGACGGTCAGCGAGGTCTCGGCGATGGCGGTCGCCAGCACCACCTTGCGGCGGCCCTCTGGATCGGTCCTCAGCGCCGCCCGCTGCCGCGCGAACGGCAGCGCACCGTAAAGCGGACACAGCGCCAGTTCCGGGTGGCGCCGCGACAGCAACCGGGCAACCCGGTTGATCTCACCCGCCCCCGGCAGGAACACCAGCGCGTCGCCTGCCACCTCCCCCAGCGCCCTTGAGACCAACGCGGCGGCCGCATCCTCGAACCGCGTCCCCCGCCCGCCAGACCCTCGTCCGGAAGGCCGGGCCCAGGGCTGCTCCTGCCAGCGGGTATCGACGGGGAACATCCGCCCGGCGCTCTCGATCACCGGCGCTCCCCCCATCACCCGCGAGACCGCACCCGTGTCCAGCGTCGCCGACATCGCCAGCAGGCGCAGTTCCGGGCGCAGCGCTCCCTGCACCTCCAACGCCAGCGCCAAGCCAAGATCAGTGTGGATCGAGCGTTCATGGATTTCGTCGAACAGCACCGCCGCGATCCCCGGCAGTTCCGGGTCGGATTGCAGCATCCGGGTCAGGATGCCCTCGGTCACGACCTCGATCCGGGTTGCCTTCGACACTTTGCTCTCGCCCCGGATACGATAGCCGACGGTGCCGCCCACCGCTTCGCCCAGCAGTTCCGCCATCCGCTCGGCGGCGGCGCGCGCGGCGATCCGGCGCGGTTCCAGCATCAGGATACGCCCTGCGCCCGCCCAACCAACTCCCAGCCCCGCATGCAACAATGCCAACGGCACCCGTGTGGTCTTGCCCGCTCCCGGGGGTGCCGCCAGAACCGCGTTCCTGCCCGCTTCTAGCGCCGCAAGCAGCCCTGGCAGGGCCGGATCGATGGGCAGGGGAGGGAAAGCTGGCGGGGCGCTCATCCGCCTCCTTTACGCGATCAGCTTCTTGTGGTCGATCCGGCGTGGAGCCGGAAATCCGTGTAAACGGATTTTGTCACAGGCTATAAACCCGCCGGGAGGCGGGGTAGCGAGGGGTGCGCATTTGGCGCAAAACGGTCTAATTGCACGGGCGGCCCCGAAGCAGATAGAAGGAGCGGTGGTACGAACACTATAAGCTAGGCGGGCGCCATGACAGAAGCAAAGATCGACGCATTGGCCCAGCGGCTCGCCACCGGCGAGCGCCGCGCCTTGGCCCGCGCCATCACCCTGGCCGAATCGACCCGCCCCGACCACCGCGCCGCCACAAGGCAATTGCTGAAACGGATTGGGCAGGTGCCCTCCAGCGCCATCCGCATCGGCCTCTCCGGCACCCCCGGTGTCGGCAAGTCGACCTTCATCGAGGCCTTCGGCATGATGCTGGTCGGGCAGGGACTGAAGGTCGCCGTTCTGGCGGTTGATCCGTCCTCGACTCGCTCTGGCGGCTCGATCCTGGGCGACAAGACCCGGATGGAACGCCTGGCCCGTGCCCCCGGCGCCTTCATCCGTCCATCGCCCAGCCAGACCGAGCTTGGCGGCGTCGGACGGCGCACCCGCGAGGCAATCCGGCTGACCGAGGCGGCGGGCTTCGACGTGGTGCTGGTCGAGACCGTCGGCGTCGGTCAGTCCGAGGTCATGGTCGCCGAGATGACCGACATCTTCCTGTTGCTGCTGGCCCCTGCCGGGGGCGACGAATTGCAAGGCGTAAAGCGTGGCATCATGGAGATCGCTGACCTGGTGGTGATCAACAAGGCCGACGGCCCGCTGAAAACCATCGCCGAGGGCACCCGCGCCGACTATGCTGGTGCGCTCAATCTGATGCGCAAGCGCAAGCGCGATCCGGAGGGTTTCCCGGCAGCGCTGACCGTCTCGGCGTTGAAGGGCGATGGCATCGCCGAGATCTGGTCGAAGCTGCGCGAACTGGACGCCTGGCGCCGCGAAAACGGCTGGTTCGCCCGCAACCGCGCCGAACAGGCGGTGCGCTGGATGCGCGCCTCCGTCGAGCGCGGGGCGGTCGCGCAGCTTTATGCCCACGCGGCCGTCGTGGCGCGGCTGCCCGAGCTGGAAACCCAGGTCGCCGACGGCACCATGGCGCCCGAGGAAGCCGCCGATCAGGTGCTCGCCCTGATCCGTGGCAATGGATAGAGGTGAAACGCGACATACTGGACGACCCCACAACCTTCGCCATCCAGTGCTGCCGCAATGGCTATGTCTTACCCAACTGGGCGATGAGCCCAACCGATCCGGCGACCGCCGCATGATCACCCGTCACCCAAACTCGGGCATAACTCCATCGGCTTGGCGATCCGCTACATCGCCACGCGCATGCTAACCGCAGGGGGTGTTGCGCAGGGGGTGTTGCGACGACCGCGATGCTGGTCCGGGGCACTGACCGGCACGGCAATTTCACCCTGGCCGCGCCGCCAAAAGGGGTGCTGACTGCCAACGATATTGCCCGTTGCGAAGGCCTCGCCGGGCGCCGCGATGCCGCCATGTTCGCTACAATGATCGGGGGACAAAACAGGGTTGAAAGGTGGTGCGCCACCGCTTGACTAACCCTGACCGAGGGCGTAGACAGCGCACTCTCGAATTTCCTCGATCAAGGGTCTGCGCGCGGGACGCCGCGACTTGTTCCCGATCGAACTTGGCTGAGAAGGAACCTGCTCATGTCGCGCCGTTGCGAACTTTCCGGAAAAGGCGTGCTGACCGGCAATCGGGTCAGCCACTCGAACATCAAGACTCGTCGGCGCTTTCTGCCGAACCTGAACGACGTGACCCTGCAGAGCGAAGCTCTGGGCCGCTCGTTCAGCTTCCGCATCGCCGCTTCGACCCTGCGCACGGTGGATCACCGTGGCGGGCTCGACGCCTTCATGGCGAAGGCAGATGCGGCGGACCTCTCGGCCCGCGCCCTGAAGGTCAAGAAAGACATAGAGGCGGCGCTGGCCAGCTAAGGCCACTTGCTTTGTCGGATGAACACGGCGTGAGCCCAGCCCGCGCCGTTTTTGCTACTTGGCGCAAAACGTTCCCAGCCCTGATTCGGCCGAGACACCCGCGCCGGTCAGAATGACAATGTGACTTGCGCGCATACGCTGCCCTCATGCTACCCTGCAACGTCGGATAATGGACGAGACGGATGGGACATCAAAGGCATTTCGACCGGGTGCGCGGTCGAGAATCGTCGCTTTGGGCTAGTGATAGATGTTGAGGTTGTAGAGCAGGGGCTGGAAGTGCAAGGGGTTGATTTACAATGAGGTCTAAAGCGTCTATAATATGGATGATTTCGAGAAAAAAGGAGCCTTAAGATGCCACCGAAGCGCAAGACCAATGAGCAGGGAAGGAAAGATCTTCTCGAGTTCATCCATGAGTTTCGAATGGCTGAGAAGGCGAAGGATTTGAGTGATATAAACTCGGGCAAGTTCGTTTCGGATATAAACGACCTTGTGTGGGAGCCTGCCAAAAAAACGGAGACTGACAATTAACCGGTCCTCTCCACGATAGTCTCACGGAGTTTCTCGACACCGAAACCGAGGTCGATGTGTACAACAAGCGGTTTCCCGAGCGACCTGTCGGGGCGTTCCGGAGCTTAACCCACGCCGCCGATTTCTGCGCTCTCGCGCTCAACAAGGACCGGGAACTAACCTCCGCCGAGCGTGTTCAGTTTGAGTACCAGGACGGCGACGACATAGCCGGGAGCCGGTTCTGATTGGTCAGTGGCCAGAGCGGGGTGCCGGAGTCGGAAATCACGCTGGAGACCCGGCTGTTCGAGGATCTCGGAATGGCCGGCGACGATGGGGCCGAACTCCTAGCCGCTTTCGGCAACGAATTCGATGTCGATGTTACCCCGGTCGCGCCGCTCAGTTACTTCAACGATGAAACGTCCTTCAGCGGCTATTCGCTGATGATACCGGTCGTCGCCTTCCTCAGCCCGGCCTTTCGCACCCGGGTTACGCATGCATCACGCGGCCTCAAGGCGCTGAGCGTGCGCGACCTTGTCGCCACGGCCCGCGCCCGGCGCTGGATCACACCGCGGGTCGCGCGCAGCGACTCCAATCTGACCCGGCTATCGAGGTGGGGGCGGCTGGTGCTGGCGGGCAGCGTTGTCTTCCCGGTCTTCCTCGGGCTCCGGCAGTATGGCGATGCCGGTGCTGCCGCCGGGCGGGCGGTTGAAATCGTGCTCTGGACGCTGTTGTTGTTCTGGGGGCTGCTCGGCGCGAAATTCTTGCTTGCGCTGCCCTGGCTCAAGCGCCTCGACGCCGCCGCCAGATTCGAGGAACAGGGCCCTTACCGCAACAGGTTAAGCGCCATCTCCCGCATCTCCTCATAGCGCGGAGCCTCGGTGCGGAATTCGAGCGTGGTGTGTTTCTCGGGGGTGTAAAGGTCGAGATGGTAGCGCCGGTCCTCCGGCCCGATCGAGCCGCTCTCGCGGGCCATATCGGTTATGTAGTAAAAGGAACCGACGCTGAACACCTTCCGCTCGCAGCCGTCGAAGATCAGAAAAAACAGATATACCCTGGCGTGTTCCCCGGTCAGCGAACTGAACTCGATGGCGAAGATCTCGCCCGCATCGGTCTCCAGCTTCTCGCGGACCTGATGCTCCTGCGGTCCCGGACCAGGTAATCCGGCCAAATCTCAATGATGCAATCCTTTGGCCGATCCTGGGCAATCACCGGACTGGCCGCCGGACTGGCCAGCCCGATTATTGCAACGGCCAGAAAAATCTTCAAACAGCGCTCGATCATCGTATAGCCTCCATCTCGATCCCCTTGTTCCGTCGGCCAATCAAACCGGGCCAGCCTAACCGAGCCAGTCTACCGGAGGAAATCCCCATGGCCACCCGTATCCTGTGTGTCTGCCTTGGCAATATCTGCCGCTCGCCCATGGCGCAGGGGGTGCTCGAGGCGATGGCGACCGCCGCCGGGTTGGCGCTGGAGGTCGACAGCGCCGGGCTGGGCGCCTGGCATGTGGGCAAACCGCCGGACCCGCGTGGCCTGGCCACGGCGGGCAAGCGCGGCTACGACAACTCCGCCCAGCGCTCACGGCTGATCGAGGCGGCGGATTTCACCGCGTTCGACCTGATCCTCGGCATGGACGGCCAGAACATCGCCCGGCTGGAGGAACTGCGCCCCGAAGGCGCTCCCGGCTGCACCATCGCTGATATCCGCCTGTTCCACCCCTCGGGCCGCGACATCCCCGACCCCTACTACGGTGATCTGCCCGATTACGAACACGCCCTCGACCTGATCGAGGAGGCCGCGGCCGATCTGATCCGCGACTACGGTGCCGGAACCTAAGCCCCGGCTCACTCCCCGATCACGCCCCGGTCAAGACCGGTCACGGCTGCGTTGCCAGTGTTGAACACCCCGTGAGCGGCGGCGGCGTATCCTCTATGGCAATTCGCCATCGGGGGGCATTCGATGTCGCTGAAGCGTCTCAGATCGCCGCCAGCACAATCGCCGTTCGCGCCCGTACGGGAGCTGCCGCTTGGGATCGAGCGGCTCAACAAGGCGGAACTGCCGGCTGCCTTGCGCGCCATCGTCCCGGCGCGTGAGACGGCATTGAAACTGCATAATCCCGGCCAAGCCGATTGCGGGCATCGAGGATGGCCTGACCTCGTGCTGGCACAGCTTCAACATCTTCTCCCGGGACGAGTCGCCCATGCGCGCGTTCTGCGAGTTTATCAGGCAATGTTACCGCGCCTACCTCGCGGCCCTCGGCCTCCAGCGCCGCAGATGCTTTGTCCAGGGCTGGGCCAATGTGGTGCGCGACGGCGAGAAATTAGCCCCCCACTGCCATGACCCCTCGCCCCATGCCCATGTTTCGGGAAACTTCACCGTCGCCAGCGCCGATACGCAGACGATCTACTACCCGCCCTTGTCTCTTTGATTTGTGCGATGTTTGATCTTGGCGGACGTCAGGGGGAAGACGGCATCCACATGATCATGGACGACCCCATGGTTGCCGCCTGAGGCCTCCCCGGCCCGCTTGACGCCGCCGCTTGACGCCAAACCCGCGCGACCCCATAAGACGCGCGCCATGACCGACCTCTCGCACATCCGCAACTTCTCGATCGTCGCCCATATCGACCACGGGAAGTCCACCCTCGCCGACCGGCTGATCCAGTCGACCGGCGGGCTGAGCGAGCGCGAGATGAAGGCCCAGGTGCTGGATTCCATGGATATCGAGCGCGAACGCGGCATCACCATCAAGGCCCAGACCGTGCGTCTGCGGTACACGGCCAAGGATGGCCAGGAATACATCCTCAACCTGATCGACACCCCGGGCCATGTGGATTTCGCCTACGAAGTCAGCCGCTCGATGCGCGCCGTCGAAGGCTCGCTGCTGATCGTGGACGCCTCCCAGGGCGTCGAGGCCCAGACCCTGGCCAATGTCTACCAGGCCCTCGACGCCAATCACGAAATCGTCCCGGTCCTCAACAAGATCGACCTTCCCGCGGCCGAGCCCGAACAGGTCGCCGAGCAGATCGAGGACGTGATCGGCATCGACGCCTCGGACGCGGTGCTGATCTCGGCCAAGACCGGCATCGGCATCGACGAGGTGCTGGAGGCCGTGGTCACCCGCCTGCCGCCACCCAAGGGCGACCGCGACGCGCCGTTGAAGGCGATGCTGGTCGACAGCTGGTACGACGCCTACCTCGGCGTCGTCGTGCTGGTGCGCGTCATCGACGGGGTGCTGAAGAAGGGCGACCGGGTGCGGATGATCTCGACCAACGCCGTCTACGGCATCGACCGGGTCGGCGTCTTCACCCCGAAGATGACCCAGACCGATGTGCTGGGGCCGGGCGAGCTGGGCTTCCTGACCGCCTCCATCAAGCAGGTCCGCGACACCCGGGTCGGCGACACCATCACCCACGAGCGCAAGGGCTGCGAGGTCGCGTTGCCCGGCTTCCAGCCCGCCCAGCCGGTGGTGTTCTGCGGGCTGTTCCCGGTCGATTCGGCGGAATTCGAGAGCCTGCGCGACGCCATCGAGAAACTGGTCCTGAACGACGCCAGTTTTACCCACGAGATGGAAACCTCGGCCGCCTTGGGCTTCGGTTTTCGCTGCGGCTTCCTCGGGCTGCTGCACCTCGAGGTGATCCGCGACCGGCTGGAGCGCGAATACGAGATCGACCTGATCACCACAGCACCCAGCGTGGTCTACCACCTCCACCTCACCGACGGCACCATGCGCGAGATGCACAACCCTGCCGACATGTCGGACCTGGTGAAGGTTGACCGCATCGAGGAGCCGTGGATCAAGGTCACCATCCTGGTGCCCGACGAATTCCTCGGCGACGTGCTGAAGCTGTGCCAGGACCGCCGCGGCGTGCAGCAGAACCTGACCTATGCCGGCGCCCGCGCCATGGTGGTCTACCGCCTGCCGCTGAACGAGGTGGTGTTCGACTTTTACGACCGCCTGAAAAGCGTCACCCGCGGCTATGCCAGCTTCGACTACCAGATGGACGGCTATGAGCCGGAGCACCTGGTCAAGATGCAGATCCTGGTCAACGAGGAGCCGGTCGACGCCCTGTCGACCATCGTCCACCGCGACCGGGCCGAGAATCGTGGCCGCTCGATGTGCGAAAAGCTGAAGCAGTTGATCCCCCAGCACATGTTCAAGGTCCCGATCCAGGCCGCCATCGGCGGCCGGGTGATCGCCCGCGAGACCATCTCGGCGCTGCGCAAGGACGTGACGGCGAAGTGCTACGGCGGCGACGTGACCCGCAAAAGGAAGCTGCTCGACAAGCAGAAAAAGGGGAAAAAGAAGATGCGCCTGTTCGGGAAGGTGGAGATCCCGCAGGAGGCATTTATCAATGCGCTGAAGATGGATGGGTGAGGGGTAGACACCTCAAACCACCATCACTCCCGCGCCCTGACCGCCGTCATTCCCACCCCTCCCGTCATTCCCGCGAAGGCGGGAATGACGCGCCAGCCAGACAAGCCGCGACCGGGAGATTCCCCGGCCAAGCCGTGGCATGACGGCAGGAGAGGACGGCCTATTGACCCTTCGCCAACCATCCCGCCCTACGTCCCCCTCACCTGATCCGCGCCTGCACCAGGAACCCGGTCACCACCGTTTCGCCCAGCGCCTTCAACGCCTCCAGGCGGTGCAGGCCCTCGATCAGCACATAGCGACCGGCGCTGTCCTTCGTGTCGAGCCGGACGCTGATCGGGGTGGTCTGGCCGTGCTCCAGCATGTCCTCGGCCAGGGCCTCGACCTTGTCGGGCTCCAGCGTCTTGGCCCGTTTGACCGGCACATAGACCCGGGCGATCTCGATCTCGTGGCGTTTCATCATGGCCGGGCCACAGTGGCACCTGCGCCACGCCTTCGCAATCACGGATTTCCCCCTGGTTGCCGTTTGGCGCGTTTCACGGCAACCGCTTGTCAGCCCGTTGAAAAAGGCACCATTGACCGGGTTTCACCCCACTCACCCCACGATGAAACATAACGCGGTGCCGGCGGTTTCGCCATCCTCCGAGACGATGAGGCCGATCCGAGCGACCAGAACGGCTCCAGAGGGCGCAACAAGCACGAAAATACCACCAGATCCGCCCGCCACGGCCTGGCGCGCGGTGCCGGCGCCGATGAGTTGGCGCATCAGCAACGAGAGGTTGTGGCCAGCGACGTGAAGCAGGTATCGCTTGTGCACGTTCTCGCGCCCGCGCAGCCAGGTCCGGCGAGGGGCCCTTTGACGCCATTACCCCGGAGATGCTCGGGCAGTTCGCAGCCACCTACTGGCCAGTGGTCCTGGGCGGGGTGGTTCTGTTCGTGCTGATAGCCCTGGACAAGGAGCGCATCGCGATCCCGGTCGGCATCACCGTCATCTTGCTGCAGGCGTGGCAGTTGGGGGTGTTCGGCTAACTCTCGCTCACGCCGCGAGGTTGCCCTCCGCTTCGCCGCGCCGCAATGCCGACGAGACCCGCACACCACGCTGCACGAACGCCACCATCCCGGCGACGGCCCGGTCGTTCGGGTCAATCCCGGCACAATTCAACACTTCGCGCCCATCGCGTGAGCGCGCCCAGCGGGCCAGGGCTTCAGCCCCGGAACCGTCAGCTTTCTCATCCTTGATCGCATCGTCGAGCGCCGCCAGCACTACGGCTGAAAACAGCTTCCGGGCCCGGTTGCCCTGGTCGTTGACGAATGCGATCGACTCAGTGTCGCGGAACACGCGCTCCTCCAGTTCGATTGCATCTGATGGGTGCGCCCACCAAAGACGGGACTCAATGACTATGTAATGGGCCAAGGCGGTAACGCCAAGCACTTTTTTGGGCTTTTCCCGCACTTTTGCCGGGCGCTAGGTCGCAGCCCACCGCTCAATGCACTCGTTCACGAAACGATCCTGCCGTGCGCGGCTGGCGTGAGCGATGGCCAGGTCGAACATGTCGAAGGCATGGACCCCGCCGGGGTAGAGCGCCAGCTCGGCCAAATTGCCCGCCGCCTCCCAGCGCCGTGACATCAGCCGGCTGTCGTCCAGCAAGGGATCGCAGGTTCCCACCTGGAACAATGCCGGCGCCAGGCCGGAAAGATTGGCCATCAGCGGCGAGACCGCCGGGTCGGCCAGATCGCCTCCCGGCAGCAGGTTCGCGCAGAACCACGCGGTCACCGGGGTCGACAGCACCAGATAGCGCGCGCCCCAGTTCGCCATCGAGGGGGTCATCCGCAGATCGTAGATGCCATAGTTCAGCACCACCCCGGCAACCCGCCCGGCCAACCCCCGCGCCTTCAACCGCAGCAGCGTCACGGCGGCCAGGTGCCCGCCAGCGGATTCTCCGCCGATCATCAGCGGGCCGTCGAATTCCTCCAGCGCCCACAGCGCCGCCGCCTCGCAGTCGTCTGCGCAGGCGGGCCAGGGATGCTCCGGCGCCAATCGGTAATGGGCCGAGACCACCCGGCAGCCGGTCGCCCCGGCAATGCGCTGGTTGTGGGCGTCGCATTGGTCCGGTGCGCCCAGGGTCCAGCCGCCACCATGGATATGCAGATAGGTGCCCCGCAACCCATCCTGCGCCCCGCCTTTCGGCAGCGACAGCCGCACCCGCCCAGGCCCGCCCGGAGCCCCCGGGATGGCAGCCCAGTCCGAGCCCTCCAGTGGCCCGCTATCGGGAAAGATTCCGCGCCCCTCGATTCGTGCCTTCCGGGTCAATTCGGGCGGCACCTTGTGGACCGGGGGCATGGTCGCCAACTGGGCTTCCAGCCAGGCATTGAAGGTGGCGGTCTCCTGGGCGACGGCGGGCGGGTCGAGAGGGTTTTGATTTTGCCTGAGCATCGAGCGATGCTATCATCCGCGCAAGCGTATGCCACCCGTTTCGGTGTATATTTGTACAGGAAACGATTAACATGGATGACGATCTCGATCATGCGGCCGGGATAGGCGGCCAGCTTCGACAGCTCGTAATGTTTGGCCGAACAGCTGCGCGAGATTTCGCTGCCGTCGGCCAGGGGCAATATGCGGAAGCAGCAGACCAACTTGCCTGTTCGCGTTTCCTCGATCATCATATGGCGGCAGGCGGGATCAAACTCGTCGCGGTCGAGCGGCTCCGCATTCTTGTTCCGAGCTAGCCCCCGGGCCTCAATGAAGGCCAGATAACGCAACTGTTGGCAACGGGTTACTTCCGCGGCGGTTTTCGCCATCCGCGCATTATATTTGACGGCGTACTTTCCTGCTCTGAATATTCGCATTCCTGAGTTCCACGGTTTCCCGCCCCGCGCTCGTCGGCGAGGCATCTGCCCTGTTTAAAGAGCCTAAGAAGTGACATGATCATGACTACGGTGGATTCCAGGGAAAGGAAGTATGCCCGATGACGACGAAAGTGACCCGTACTGACGAAGAATGGCATCAGATGCTCTCGGAGGAAGCCTACCAGGTGACCCGCCGCCACGCCACCGAGCGGCCCTTCACCCGTGACAGTTTCCCCAAAGTACCTGGTCGATTTCGCTGCCTCTGCTGCGGGGCGGAGGTGTTCGACCAGGCGCACAAATTTGACTCCGGCACCGGCTGGCCCAGCTTCTACCAGCCTGCCGGGGACGCCGCCGTTGGAACGACAGAGGACCGGGGCTGGTTCACGACTCGCACCGAGGTCCACTGCACTCAATGCGACGCCCATCTCGGCCATGTCTTCGAGGACGGGCCACAGCCCACCGGGCTGCGCTATTGCATCAACGGCGTTGCACTGGAGTTCGAGCCGGATAAGTAGGCCGGATTTCCGGCCCCCTCACGCCCACCCGCTCATACCTGCGCGGTAATCACCCAGGTCAACCCCGGCATATACGTACCCACCCGTCGCTGACGAACCGCTCCAGCGCGGGCGCCAGCCGTTCGGCCACCGCATCGTGCGCCCCCTCGGGTTGGCCCTTCAACCGCCGAGCCGCCGGGCCGATGCGCATCAGCATGGCGACCGCGCACTCAACCGGGCTTGCCCCTCCCGATTCGCCGATCTGCAAGGTGAGCGGTGCCTCGCTCCATTTCAGCCCGGTGAATCCGGCGCCCTCCAGGACCGGGCTGAAGATTGCCGGATCGGCCCAGGCGAATGGCCCTGGCGTCCCTGGTGGCACCGGCTCCGCCGGGCGCCGGGCACCTCCGTCGCCACGCGCCCGGGAAGTGCTGCCTTGGGGTTGGCGCTCAAGCCGCGCCAGACCGTCAACACTACCCTCGCTCCCGGTCTCAGCGCCCGGCGAAGGTTGGCATATGCCGCTGGTGGATCGGCAAAAAACATGCAGCCAAAGCGCGAGAACAGGGCGTCGAAACGCTCCGCCTCGAAGGGCCAGCTTTGCGCGTCGCCTCCCAAAAAGGATGCCCCCGCATTTCCTGGCCGGGCGCGCGCCACCGCCAGCAAGTCGGGCGAGATATCGATCCCCGTCACCGCGCCTTCCGGCCCGACCGCTTCGGCGATCTTCGCCGTGGTCGCACCGGCACCGCAACCCAGATCAAGGACCTGCTCGCCCGGCTTCGCTGCCAACGCCGCCAGCCCGACCGCTCCCGCCGGGGCAAGCTGACGATCCAACGCATCAACCCGCCGCGCCCATTCCTGGCTCAGCTGACCGGCCCATTCAAACGCTTCGGCCATCTGTCACTCCCCTTGATCGCGGATTTCCGCTAAACAGCGTCATCCAAACAGCGTCAGCCCCGGCGGACAGGAGCCCCATGCGCCCGAATCTCAACCATGTCGAGACCTGGATATTCGATCTCGACAACACACTCTACCACCCGTCTGCACGGCTTTTCGATCAGATCAATCTGCGCATGACCGGTTTTATCATGCGTGAACTGGGCGTCAGCCGGCTCGAGGCCGACGGGCTGCGCCAGCGCTACTGGCAGCGCCACGGCACCACCCTGCGCGGGCTGATCGAGCACCACGGCGTCGACCCGGCGCGGTTCCTCGAAGAAGCCCACGACATTGATCTCTCGGCGCTGAAGCCCGATGCCGATCTTGCGGCCGTGATTCGCCGCCTGCCGGGCCACCGGATCGTCCATACCAACGGCGCGCGCGCGCATGCCGCCCGGGTGCTGGCGGCGCGCGGGCTGGCGGGGCTGTTCGACGCCGTCTACGCCATCGAAGACAAGGCGCTGGTGCCCAAGCCCCGGCCGTACGCCTATCACCGGGTCATCCGGCTTTCCGGGCTCGACCCGGCCCGTGCGGCCATGATCGAGGACGATGTGCGGAACCTGGAGGCGCCGAAGGCGCTGGGGATGGCCACCATTTGGCTGTGCCATCAGACCGGCGCTCCGGCCCCCGCCTTTGTCGATCGCCGGATCACAGGGCTGACGCGGTTCCTGCAAGAATTCGCCTGAGTCGTTTTCTGTCGTGCCCGCCGTCCCCGCCGTTTCAATTGAAAACTCATGGCGGCGGAAAATAAAGCCAAGTCCGGAATTCCAGTGTTTGTTCGCCGAATCAACGCGTCCGGCGATTTGATTCATGCTTGACTTGTGGTAATTTTCCCCGGACACAAAATCAACGACAGTTAATGCGAGGTCATTGGGCAGTGAGCTGGATCGAACTGGACGAGGCCAAATTCACAAACCAAGTGCAACACTGGTATGCTCGAATACCATCCAGGTCTTCTACTGATGCACGCGCAGTGACAACAGATAGCGCGGGCCGGTAGATCCCGGCCCGCGTGCTGGTATCAATCCAGCACCACCGTTCCCATCACCTCCGGCGCCTCGACCCGGACCGGCGCGACCAGCGCGGCGAACTCGTCCGCCGACTGCGCCAGCAGCGGGAAGGTTCGATAGTGGCTGGGGATCACCGCCTTGAAGTCGAAGAACTTCTTTGCCGCAAAGGCGGCGCGGCGTGCATCCATGGTGAAATGCCCGCCGATCGGCAGGATGGCATAGTCGGGGCTGTGCAGCTCGGCAAACACCCCCATATCCGCCATCACATCGGTGTCGCCCGCCACATAAAGCGTCTTGCCGCCATGGGCGACCATGAACCCCGACTCGCAACCCGCATAGATCGGCATGCCGCCCTCGCCGGCAACCGATGAGGAATGGGTGGCGTTGATCATCGTCACCGCGACATTGCCAAGGATCACCGTGCCGCCCTTGTTCATGCCGATGGCGCCCTCCAGCCCGTCGGTCTGCGAGACCCAGGTCACCCAGTCGTAGATCCCGACAACCGGCGCTCCGGTCTCCTTCGAGATGCCGGGTGCGTCCGCCGCGTGGTCACCATGCCCATGGGTCACCAGGATATGGGTCGCGCCTTCGATGGCAGTGGCGCGGTTGGCCTCGTCGAAGCTGGGGTTGCCGCTAAGCCAGGGGTCGAGGAGCAACACCTGATTTCCGGCTTCGATCCGGAACGAGGCATGGCCGAACCAGGTGATCTTCATGGCAGGTCTCCGTGGGTTGCGCTGGTTGGGGACCAGAATGCCCAGAAATCTGCCTGGGGCAAGGGTGGGGGCAAGGGTGACTTCATTCCTGTCTCTGCCGCTCTTGCCCCCCGCCTTCCTCCCCGCTAAACCTCCGCCGAACCGGCAAACCCTGGCGCGAGGCTCCGCTCCCATGTCCATCGACACCGACACCGTCCGCAAGGTCGCGCATCTGGCGTGCATCGCTGTGCGCGAAGACGAACTGGAGCCATTGGCGGCCGAACTCAATGGCATCTTCGGATGGATCGAGCAACTTGGCGAGGTCGATGTGGCCGGGGTCGAGCCCATGACCTCGGTCACCCCGATGGCGCTGAAGCGCCGTACCGACGAGGTGATTGAGGGCGACCGCCAGAGCGACGTTCTCGCCAACGCGCCAGATGCCCGCGAGGGCTTTTTCACCGTGCCCAAGGTGGTGGAGTAAAGCATGAGCAACCTCGCCGCCCTGACCATCGCCGATGCCCGCGACATGCTGCGCGCGGGTGACACCACCTCGCGCCAGATCACCGAGGATTGCCTTGCCGCGGTCGAGCAGTCGGGCCCGCTGAACGCCTTCATCGGCGTGACCGCCGACAAGGCGCTGGCCATGGCCGAGGCGGCGGACCAGCGCCGCGCCAACGGCGACGACACCGATCTGCTGGGCATCCCGCTGGGGATCAAGGACCTCTACTGCACAGCAGGGGTCCGCACCCAGGCGGCCTCGAAGATCCTCGACGGCTTCACCCCGGCCTATGAGAGTTCGGTGACCTCGCAGTTGTGGGAGGCTGGTGCGGTGATGCTGGGCAAACTCAACATGGACGAGTTCGCGATGGGAAGCTCCAACGAGAACTCGGTCTACGGACCCTGTGTCTCGCCCTGGCGGCGCGACGGCGATACCGCTCCGATCACCCCCGGTGGCTCGTCTGGCGGTTCGGCGGCGGCAGTCGCGGCCGATCTCTGCCTTGGCTCGACCGGCACCGACACCGGCGGCTCGATCCGCGAGCCCGCAGCGTTCAGCGGCATCGTCGGCATCAAGCCCACCTACGGCCGCTGCTCGCGCTGGGGCATCGTCGCCTTCGCCTCGTCGCTGGACCAGGCCGGGCCGTTCACCAAGACCGTGCGCGATAGTGCGATCATGCTGGGCGCAATGGCCGGGCACGACCCGAAGGACTCAACCTCCGCCGATCTGCCGGTCCCGGATTTCGAGGCCGCGTTGAAGGGCGACCTGCGCGGCAAGCGCATCGGTCTGCCAAAGGAATACCGCGAGGGGCTGGGAACCGAGGTCGATACGCTCTGGGCCAAGGGCGCCGATATGCTGCGCGACGCCGGGGCCGAAGTGACCGACATCTCGCTGCCCCACACCAAATACGCGCTGCCCGCCTATTACATCATCGCGCCGGCCGAGGCATCGTCGAACCTGGCGCGCTATGACGGCGTGCGTTACGGCCACCGGGCGAAGCTCGACCAGGGCGACGGCATCGTCGATATGTACCGGAAGACCCGCGCCGAGGGCTTCGGAGCCGAGGTGCGCCGCCGGGTGATGATCGGCGCTTATGTGCTGAGTGCGGGCTACTACGACGCCTACTACTTGCATGCCCAGAAGGTGCGCAGCCTGATCAAGCGCGATTTCGACGAGGCTTTTGCCTCGGTCGATGGTATCCTGGCGCCGACGACGCCGTCACCGGCCTTCGGGTTGGGGGAATTGCAGGGCGACCCGGTGGCGATGTATTTGCAGGACGTGTTTACTGTCACTGTAAACCTTGCCGGGCTGCCCGGCATTTCGGTCCCGCTGGGCCTCAGCACGGCCGGCCTGCCACTGGGGCTTCAGGTCATCGGACAGCCCTGGGGCGAGGCCGGGGTGCTGGACGCCGCCTTCGCGCTCGAGCAACGGGCTGGCTTCACCGCCCGGCCCGAGCGCTGGTGGTAAACAGCCACCCGTTCGGGGTGCCTTGCAGTCGGCGGGATTTTTCCTGTGCTTCTACAAGGATTTAGTCTCATCGATTTAGCGAGTGAGCACGACAGCCACGCCAACGACAACGGCGGAAAACACCGCAGTTTCCTTGCGAAGGCCAACGAAAAGGCCAAACATCGCCGGAACTGCGAGCGCCACCAACGCCAGATCGATCTCCTCCAAACCGAACGCCGGGGTTGGCCCGGGAACTGCCTCGAACTTCATCGTGGCTGGATTCACATTTCAAGTGCAACACCCCGAAAACGCCTCGGTTTCTTAACCCCCGCCGAGGCCTTCTTACATCAACTAATACCAAAGGTCATTGATCTTGCCGGATATGGTGGGCAGTGAGAGACCGGCTACCGTTTCTCTAACGCCTTGATGTCGCATGCATTCTTCGGTGCGTGGTTGATCTGATGTCTCACTTTATGTCTCACTTGTGACGTTTCGCAAGTGGTGCGATGAAATCCGACCCGCATTCCCAAAATCATTGGTCAACTCGTGGCGCCCAGCGTTATGGTCTGCTCGTAACTCGAACAACGGAAGGTGCTAGAATGCAAATTGATGATAAGGCGGTCCTTCGGATCATCGATCAGGTGGTGGAGGAATGGAATGCATTCAGCAAAGGGGCGCAACAGAAGGACTGCTCCGATAAGTCGATAATCGCCGTTACTACGGTGACTAATCGCCTAGCGAGTGTCTTGGATAAGTTCGCTCTGCCCGGATCAGTTCACAAGCGCAGTCTCGAAAAGATTCTTGCGGAAGTGGGATTTCCCTTCGTGGACCCTTACATGTACCACGAGCGCCTAGTGGGTGTTCTGTTAGCGTTGCGCCGGGATTACGAGCTTGGGCAGTTGCAGTCAGTTGCTGAACTCGTACACGCTGACACATTCGCCGACTTGATTGAGATGGCGAGTTATCTCCGAGAGCAAGGTTACAAAGACCCAGCAGCGGTGATCGTCGGAAGTGTTCTCGAGCAACATCTCCGTGAGTTATGTAACAAGAACGGAAACCTAGTCTTGAGAAATGGAAAGAATAAGAAAGCAGATTTATTGAACACAGAATTAGCGAAACAAAACGTCTATAACAAAATAGATCAAAAGAGTGTGACATCTTGGCTAGGTTTGAGGAATAATGCCGCACACGGAAACTACGACAAATACACCACCGGGCAGGTCCAGGTAATGATTGATGCTGTCCGCAACTTCGTGGTGCGTTACCCAGCTTAGATATTTCCGAGTGACGCCCATTTGTGCGTCGCCGGTTAGCACATCAGTGACGGGTGTGACCCACGTGCATGCCGGGCCAAGTTGCTGGCGGTGAGATGGCGAGCAAGCCGAGGCCAATACTGCCTCGCCGAGTTCAAAAACTTCCCAGACAAACCTCGACATCATGTTTGACGGGAGAGACGAGCTAGCGAGGACATTCAAACAGCACGCCCAACACCGGCCAAACCTCAGTGAGACTGTTTGATGCCTCGTGGGCTTGGGTGAGCACTACTGGAGGGAACCCCCCGCTGAGGCCAGCCGGAATGAGAAAAACCCGCGCGGGTGCCGCGCGGGTTTCCTTATTCCGGTTCGGGGATCAATTGTCCGGTCAGGCGGTGCGCCCGATCAGAGAAGCTGAAGATTGCCCGCCGAGGAACGGCCATCGCGGCCAGCTTCCATTTCGAACGCCACCTTCTGGTCGTCTTGCAGGCTTTCCAGCCCGGCGGCACGAACCGCAGTGATGTGGACAAAAACGTCCTTGCCGCCCTCGTCCGGGGCGATGAAGCCAAAGCCTTTGTCGGGGTTGAACCATTTGACGGTGCCAGTGGCCATCACGTCATTCCTTTCCTTGTGGGCGTATCAGCCCAGTCGCTTGTTCGAGGCGTTGCCTCTGTGAGATGTGGTCCGAGGCAGCGCCCCCATGCAATGAAACCGAGCAGGGGAAGAAGACTTGAGGCCAACATGCACCCGCCGGGCGCGGGCAGATTCATAGCCGATTTCGGCCCTTCTTACAATCGCTCTTCGCTTGCGGGTTAGTAACACATAAACTGTCCGGTCTTGCAGCACATGATCTGTCCGGTTTTCATAGTGCCCCGAGGAGGGGTGGTTCACAAACAGAGGCGCTTACCAATTCCATCCCCATGTCCGAAATTGACACTGTGATACGGTATCGCTTCAACAGCGTCTCCCCCAGGAGAAATACCGCATGAGAGATACCTCCCCCCTGTTCCGCCCGATTCTGACCGGTGCGGTCGAGTTGCCCAACCGCGTCCTGATGGCCCCGCTCACCCGAAATCGCGCCAAGGCCGACGGGACCCCGAACGCCATGGCCGAGGAGTATTATCGCCAACGCACCTCGGCTGGACTGATCGTGACCGAGGCGACCCAAGTTTCTCCCGAGGGCAAGGGCTATGTCGATACCCCCGGCATCCATGATGACTCCCATGTTACCGCCTGGCGCCGGATAACCGATGCCGTTCACGCCGGTGGCGGGCGTATCTTCCTGCAACTCTGGCATGTGGGGCGGATCAGCCATGTCTCGCTTCTGCCGGGCAGACAGGTGCCGGTAGCGCCTTCGGCTATCCGGGCGAAGACGCAAACCTTCAACGCCGATGGGTTCGTGGATACATCGCAACCCCGGGCGCTGGAGACTGAAGAAATGCCCCGCATCGTTGCCGACTTTGCAGATGCCGCCGAACGCGCCAGGGAGGCGGGCTTCGATGGGGTCGAGGTCCATGCTGCGAACGGCTACCTGCTGGACCAGTTCCTGCGCGACGGCTCGAACCAGCGGACCGACGCCTATGGCGGTGGCGCGGGTCTGGGGCGCCGACCGGGTCGGCATCCGGCTGTCGCCCTTCGGCGCTTTCAACGACATGTCGGACAGCGCACCGGAGCAGACGTTCTCCACGGTCTACCGGCAGCTGGACCGGCTCGGGCTCGCCTGTCTCCACGTGGTCGAGAGTTTCACTGGCTCCGAATATAGCGCCCAGGACGCCGCGGCACTCAACCGTTTGCGCGCGCTGTGGTCGGGCCCGTATATCGCGAACGGAGATTTTGACGCCGCCCGGGCGGTGGAGTGGATCGAACGAGGCCGCACGGACGCCGTCAGCTTCGGCCGCCCGTTCATAGCCAACCCCGACCTGCCGGAGCGCTACCGCACGGACGCGGCGCTGAACGCTCCCGATCAGGCAACGTTCTACGGTGGTGGCGCCGAGGGATACATCGACTACCCGTTCATCGACCGCGAAGCCACCTGAGCGAAACGGCCAACCGAAAAGGGGCACCCGACAGGGCACCCCTTTTGGCAAACAATCCGTCTCCGTCAGCCGCCGGTCACATTCATGTGCCGCACGACCTGGCCCTCGACCCGCTGGCGCGAATAGTCGAAATCGTGGCCCTTGGGTTTGCGGGTGATGGCTTCGCGGATGGCGCCTTCCAGCCCGGCACCGCCTTTTTTTTCGCGCATCACTGCGCGCAGATCCGCGTCGTCGTCCTGGCCCAGGCACATATAGAGCCGGCCAGTGCAGGTAAGGCGCACCCGGTTGCAGCTTTCGCAGAAATTATGGGTCAGCGGGGTGATGAAGCCGATGCGCTGGCCGGTTTCCTCGACCCGGAAATACCGCGCCGGGCCACCGGTTTTGTAATCGGACTCGGTCAGGGTCCAGCGCTGGCCCAGATCGGCGCGCAGGTCATCCAGCGCGTAATACTGATCCAGCCGGTCCTCCTCGCCCATCTCGCCCATCGGCATGACCTCGATGAAGGTCAGGTCCATGCCCATGCTCGCGCACCATTCGGCAAGGCTATGGATCTCGTCGTCATTGGTGCCCTTCAGCGCCACGGCGTTGATCTTGACCTTGAGGCCCGCTTTCTGCGCCGCCTCAATGCCGTCCAGCACCTGCGCCAGCCGTCCCCAGCGGGTGATGCGCTTGAACTTGGCCTCGTCCAGCGTGTCGAGCGAGACGTTGACCCGCTTGACCCCGGCATCGGTCAGCGGCTGGGCAAAGCGCGATAGCTGCGAGCCGTTGGTGGTCAAGGTCAGTTCGTCCAGGGCGCCGGTGCCCAGGTGGCGGCTTATGCGCTCAAAGAACCACATGATGTTCTTGCGCACCAAAGGCTCGCCGCCGGTGATGCGCAGTTTCTTCACCCCTAGATCGATGAAACTGGTGCACAGCCGGTCAAGCTCCTCGAGGCTGAGCAGGTCGCGCTTGGGCAGAAAGGTCATGTCCTCCACCATGCAGTAGAGGCAGCGGAAATCGCAGCGGTCGGTGACCGAAACACGCAGATAAGTGATCGCGCGCTGGAACGGGTCGATGAGTTGCGGCGGTATGGCAGTGGTCATGTTTTCTCCCTTGCAGGAGACAATCTAGGGAGATTCCATCGTTTCGGCAATTGCTACCATCGCCACGGGGTGGAAATCAGATTGACAGCATCACTTGGTCGGCCATGGTCAAGGGCGATAATCATGGGGGAACCAGCGTATGATTCTTTATGGCCGCAATCTTTCGCCCTTCACTCGCCGGGTGGCGGTCTGGTGCGCCTTGCAGGGACGCCAGATCGAGCGGCGTGAACTGACGGTAGCGGGGCCGGACTTCGACGAGATCAAGGAGCACAACCCGGTGGCGCGGGTGCCGATCCTGGTGCTGGATGACGGCACCCATCTGATCGAGAGCTTCGCCATCTGCGATTATCTGGACGAGACGGCTCCGAACGGCACACGGCTGGTGCCGGAAAACGGTGCGGCGAGGATGGAGTGCCTGCGCCGTGTGGCGGTGGCGCAATCGAGCGCCGAGAAGGCGGTCGCCATGGTCTATGAGCGCAACCGGCGGCCTGAAGAACTCCACTGGCGCGAGTGGCTGGCGCGGATTGCAGGCCAGGTTCAGGGCGGGTTGGCCGAACTGGATCGGGTGGCGCCGGGCGCAGGGGCTGATGGGGGTTGGTCGGGCGAGGCTGGGCCAGATGGCGGCGACATCGCTGCGATCATCGCCTACCAGTTTGTCGAGGTTACGAACCCCTGGCTGCTGGAACCGGGCTATCCGCGTCTGGCGGCGCTGGCCGGTCGCGGTATGAATGTCGAGGCGATCGCCGCGACCATGCCGGTGATGTGAGCCGGTGCAGGCAAGAGCAGGATGACCAACAGCCGCTTCAGACCGGTAGATGCTACCAAGATGCCGCGCTTTGCCGATATCGCCACCTTCATGCGGGTGCCGCGACACGACATCGACCCGCAGATCGATATCGGGCTGATCGGGGTGCCGTTCGATCTGGGGCTGAACTTCCGCTCCGGTCCGCGGGATGCGCCCGAGGCGGTTAGGTCGGCCTCGCGGCTGATCCGATTGGCGCATCCGGTCAGCGGGGTGAAGCCCTATGATCTTTGCGCGGTCGCCGATCTGGGGGATGCGCCGGTCAACCCGATGTCGAAGGACCTGTCGCTGGAGTTGATCCAGGGGTTCTACGAGAAGGTCGATGCCGCCGGCATCCGCCCGATCTCGGTGGGTGGTGACCACACGGTTCCGCTGCCGATCCTGCGGGCGCTGGCCAAGGATCGGCCGTTAGGTCTTTTGCAAATCGATGCCCATGCGGACATCCTCGACGAGCTCTGCGGCGACCGGGTAAACCACGCCACCATCATGCGGCGCGGCCACGAGGAAGGGCTGATCGACGCCAATCGAGTGATACAGCTTGGCCTGCGCGGCAGCCGCTTCGGCGATGACGACATAAAATACGGTCAGGACGTCGGCTATCGCTGCATCACCATCGACGAATACGAGGAGATGGGGCGGGCCGCCGCCATCGCCGAGATTCTGCGGGTGCTGGGCGACGGGCCGGTCTACATCACGCTGGACATCGACGGGCTGGACCCGAGCTATGCGCCGGGTACGCCGGTGCCGGAGATCGGCGGGCTGATCCCGCGCGACGTTCAGGTGATACTGCGGGCGCTGCTGGGGTGCGATGTGGTGGGGGCGGATATCTGCGAGGTGGCGCCCTGCTACGACCCGACCGGGATCACCAGCGTGACCGCTGCCAACATGATGTTCGAGATGCTGTGTCTGGTTGCCAACTCGGTGGATCGGGCACGGGGGGTGGCCTGAGTGACCTGATTAAAAAACGGAGAAACCCATGTCCACTGATACCCCCGCAACCATGGCTGCCGTGCTGCTGACCGGGCATGGCGGGATCGAGATGCTGGAGTACCGCGAGGATGTGCCGGTGCCAGTGCCGGGCGTCGACGAGGTGCTGATCCGGGTCGGCGGGGCAGGCATCAACAATACCGACATAAACACCAGAACCGGCTGGTATTCCAAGGCGGTGACCGGTGCCACCGAGGGCGGCGGGGCAGGGGGATTTGACGAGATAGATCAAGCGGATGCGAGCTGGTCGGGGGTGCCGTTGACGCTTCCCCGGATCCAGGGAGCGGATTGCTGCGGGCGCATCGTGGCGGTGGGCGTGGATGTCGATCCGGCGCGGATTGGGGAGCGGGTGATCGTGCGCACCATGCAGCGCCATTCGGTGCGCGACCGGGCCTTCGCGACCACGACGCTGGGGTCAGAATTCGACGGCGCTTTCGCGCAGTACATGAAGACCCCGTCGCCTGAAGCCTATCGGGTGGACTGTGGCTGGTCGGATGTGGAACTGGCCTCGATCCCCTGCGCCTGTTCCACCGCCGAGAACATGCTGCACCGGTCGGGATGCGGGGCCGAGCGGGTGCTGATTACCGGTGCCTCGGGCGGGGTCGGCTCGGCTGCTGTGCAACTGGCCAAGCGGCGCGGGGCCGAGGTGATTGCGCTGTCGGGGGCCGCAAAGGCGAGCGATGTCAAAGCGTTGGGGGCAGACCGGGTGATCGGTCGCGACGCCGATCTGGTGGCCGAGCTTGGGCGCGACTCGGTGGATCTCGCGGTCGATCTGGTCGCCGGGCCGGGCTGGCCGCAGCTTCTGGAGGTGCTGCGGGTGGGCGGGCGTTATGTGACTTCGGGGGCCATCGCCGGGCCGCTGGTCGAGCTGGATGTGCGGACCTTGTACTTGAAAGATTTGGCCTTTTTCGGCTGCACCTACCAGGACGACGCGGTGTTCGAGAACCTGGTCGGCTATATCGAGCGCGGCGAGATCCGGCCCCTGGTGGCGAAGACTTATCCCTTGAAGGAGATCGGCGCGGCGCAGCAGGATTTCCTGACCAAACGGTTCACCGGCAAGCTGGTATTGGTGCCGCCGGGCGGCGGTTGAGACCGGGTCTTTTCGCGCGAGATTTGGACCAATTTGAGCTCGATTCCAACGGTAGTGCTTTGGTAGTGCTCCCATCGCAACTCCGGAGCATACCAGTGTTGCACCTGGTTTGTGAATTTAGCAAAGTTAGAATGTCCCACATCTGCAAAGTAGAAGTGTCACACTTCCCTGTTGAGCAAGCAGGATTGGAGTGTGTCCGTGGGATTGGTGATCATGAGCGAGCGCGAGCTGAACCGGATTGAGGTTCTGAGCCAAGTGACACAAGGCCGGATGACGGCTGTGACGGCGGCCAATGTGTTGGGCCTGAGCCGTCGGCACGTACACAGGTTACTGAAGTTGTTTCAGAGCGAAGGCCCTGCTGCAATCCGGCACAGAGCACGTGGTCGCAGATCCAACAATCAGATCGATCCTGCGGTGTGAGAGTTTGCTGTCACTTTGGTTCGAGAGAACTATGTCGACTTCGGCCCAACCTTTGCTGCCGAGAAGCTGGCTGAAGATCACGGTCTGAAGGTCTCGCGTGAGACGCTGCGCAAGTGGATGCAGGACGCCGGGATTTGGTTGTCGCGCAAACAACGCCGTACCTTCCATCAGCCGCGTCTGCCCATCAGCCGCGTCTGCGCCGGGAATGCTATGGCGAACTGATCCAGATCGATGGCTCTGATCACCACTGGTTCAAGATCGCCACCCGGCCTGCACTCTGCTTGTCTTCATTGATGACGCGACCAGCACGTTGATGCAACTGCGATTTGTGAAGTCAGAGAGCACCTTCAGTTACTTCGAAGCATTGGAACTGTATCTCGCGGCTCATGGCAGGCCGGTCGCATTCTACAGTGACAAGCATTCCGTCTTCCGGGTGGCCAATCAGGCGGCGTTGTCCGGACACGGCATGACTCAGTTTGGACGAGCGTTGAATGAGCTTAACATCGAGATACTGTGTGCAAATTCCTCTCAGGCCAAGGGCCGCGTGGAACGCGCAAACCGGACTCTGCAAGATAGGCTTCTGAAGGAACTCAGGTTGGCCGGAATCAGCAACATCAATACCGCCAATGCGTTCCTTCCCGGCTTCATGGCGCGGTTTAACGCCAAGTTCGCGAAGGCGTCACGGCGGTCAGACAACCTGCATCGTCCCATGAATATCGAGCCGGATCGACTGCGGGACGTCTTTTGTTTCAGGGACGAGCGTTATGTCAGCCAGCAGCTGGCCTTCTCCTATGATCGGCGGCGGATTATTCTCGAAGAGAGTGAGATCAGCCGCGGGCTGGTCGGCAAATACGTGGACACCTACGCGTTCCCGGATGGACGTTTGGAGATCAGATGGAAAGGTGTGCCGCTCCCCTACTCCGTCTTTGACAAAGATCAGCGTGTGACCCACGCCGCGATCACTGAGAACAAGCATCTTAGTGCAGTGCTGGAGTTCATCAAGGATGAGCAGGACAAGGCGACTCCAAAGAACCACCGGGCTGGCAAACAGCGCAGCCGTTACACACCCAACGGACGCCGCAACAACGGCTGGAATTCTTTGGCGGCCCGGAAAGCTAAAGAACGTGCGACCGCTCAGGACGCAGAATAACTCTTTTGCAAGCCACCCGTGTTGATATGCTTGATCAGAGTGACCCGAAGCGACAGGCCTGAGAATGTCAGACGAAGAAGACCCAGAGATCATATTTTTACAACCTGACCCAGGATGTCGTCATCGACGGCCACCATTTCGAGGTCGAGATCTACAAAACCTCCATCGAACCGGGCTGAATTCTATCGGTCATGAATGAATTCGGCACGCTCACAATTTCAGACAATCCACCATTTTTGGCGGACGGGCTTGCGTGGCGCGCCTTTGAAGAGCTGATCGCGAACGATGGCATCAAGTCCTTTTTCAACAAGAAAGAGCGTCGCAAACTCCGCCTCTGACCGCATGGCTGTTCAGCGCTGCGATATCTGAGGTCTTCGCACTGCCCAGCCATGCTCCTCCAACACCGCAAGTGGGACATTTCTACTTCACACAAAGGCGGACATTTCAACTTGGTTGCAACATTAGATGTACGCGGGGCACATTCTAAACTGGGTTGCGAAATTTTCCCTATCTTGCTGGAAAGCAAGGAGAATGAAAGATGGCCCATACTGAGCTAGATCTGCGTGAACGGCGTGTGATCGAAGATATGTTGAATGCAAAGATGTCAGTCGACAAGATTGCGACCGAGATCGGGAGGCATCGATCAACAGTTTACCGCGCGATCAAGCGGAACCACTACAACGATGAAGAGCTACCGTATCTGAGTGGATACTACGGAATGAATGCTCAGAAATATACCACGGACCGACGTGCGCGGCGTCGCAAACTGGCGCGGCTGGACGATTTGCGCAAGGCAGTGATCAAGCAGCTCAAGCAAGGTTGGTTTCCTGAACAGATCGCAGGTCGATTACATTTTGAAGGCCAGACCGCATAGGAAATGACGGAACGTGGGAAGCGGTAGCCCTTCAAGCGAGGTTGGGAAATCCGGCTAATCATTGTCGAGCGCTACGGGCAATCGGAAGCGTCATCAATAACTTGACGATCCCCCTGAATACTACGTTATACCAACGGCCCTAGAGATTGACCTGTGCCCATTGTCGTGTGGTGATGGTGGCGATGGCGGCTGTATCGTTTGCTCGAAGTTCCATGCGGTGCAGCATTTGTCGACGATGTCGGCGTCGCCATCGAAGACGGTTATGGCGAGCTTGTTGGCGCGCAGGTATTGCCAGACGTTTTCGACCGGATTGAGTTCGGGCGCGTATGGCGGGAGAATGAGCGGCGTGACGGTGTCGGGCACCATGAGGTCTTTGCTGGCATGCCAGCCGGCACCGTCGAGGACGCGTACCGCATGGGCGCCAGGGGCTACGGCGCGGGCGATCCCGGCGAGGTGGGCATTCATCGCCTCGGTGTTGGCGAAGGGCAGGACCAGACCGGCGGCGGTGGCGCGGTCAGGGCAGACTGCGCCGAAAATGCAGGCCGATTTGTAGCGCGTGTCGCGGACGGCGCGGGGGCGGGTGCCGCGCTTCGCCCAGACCCTTGTCAGCGTGCCCTGCTGACCCACCCTGGCTTCATCCTGGAACCAGATCTCGAGCGGTTTGCCGTGCGCCGCCTCGGCGAGGGCCGCCGCTACCGTCCGGGAGAAGTTTTTGTGAGCGCCTCCTGCTCCGCGGGGTCGGCCTTCGGGTGTTGCGGACGCACCGACAGCCGCCGATAGCCGAGCGCCGCCAGCTGCTTGCCGACCGTGCGCTCGTGCATGACGACCCCGAACTGCGCCTCCATCCACCGCTTCAGATCAATGCACCGCCAGCGTACCACCCCGTCGACCTCCGGGTCGGGACCCTTCTCCACCTGCGCGGCGAGCGCGGCCTTCTGCGCCGCCGAAAGCAGTGGCGGCTTGCCGGGCGAGGGGCGGTTGTAGAGGCCGGACAGCCCCTCGGCGTTGTAGCGGTGCACCCAGTCGCGCAACGTCTGCCGGTCCATCCCGCAGGTCGCCGCAGCGGTCGCCCGGTCCGCCCCCTCCAGCACCAGCGCAAGCGCCAGCATCCGTTGCGCCGCGCGCCCATCCGTCGCGCCCCTCGCCGCCGCTCGCAACTCCGCCGCCGTCATATCCGCGCGTGTAATCTCGACACCTGCCATTGCCACTCCCTCCTCTGCGTCGATCACAGAGAGTCAGACTTTCGCTGATTTGGGAACCCCCAAGAGTCACTTGAGAGGGCCGTTGGTTAGATATTCAAGACCGCCAAACTCTTTCAGAATGTCTTCTGCGTCACTTCGTTCTTGTCCTGTGAGAGATTTGAACATCTGGCTCAGGCGGCGAAAACACTTCGCCTGATATGGGAACGTGCCTTGCTGATGAGTGTGGCCAAGAATTTCCACCTCAAAGGTTTTTTCTCCGTTTTCCAACGCCTGCGCGTTTGCATTAAGGAACGGCAAATATACTTCGCACGCAAGTTTTATCAATTCTCTGGTTGCTGCCGGCAGTTCATTTCCGGTCTCAGAGTGCCATTCGCCGTCAACACCCGAGGCTTCATCCATAACCTGTATCCATCGGCAACAGGCGTGGGAGTGCTCTCTCATTATCGCGGCGGGAGTGGGGTCGCGAAAACACGTAAACAGCGCCCCAAACCATCCGAAATCACCTAGCGAAGGTCGGGTTCCAAACAGAAACGGGCTTTCTCCGGGCATCAGATTTACAGCGTCAAGGACACGTTGATAAGTCTTTTCTATCAGGGCTGTGTTTAACCCTGAACAACCGACCAGTTTCATCCGCTCGACCTGTCGTTCCCGAAACTCTTTTGCAGCTGCGTCAACAATCTCTTCAGGGGTATCGTACCCCAGGACTTCACCCATAATCATCTTACTGGTGAATTTGCCGTCATCCGGATTGGACCAGCGATATTGAAACGCGATTTTCACGCCCCATTCATCTGCCATATCTTCCAGCAAATGCGATAGAAAGGCGTGACCGCTATGCGTGGGAACGATGGAACGCTCGCTGTGAAATTCTTCCAGCCGATAGGCCTGCTCTGTGGAATCGATGTGATAACTATTGTCCTGGGGCGCCCACATAATCGGAATAACCGCCGGCTTAATGTGTTCGATTTCTTTGTGAACTACGGAATACGTAGGCGACCATATCTGACTGGCTGGTATCCAGGTGAACGGTAACTGACGATATCGCAAAATAGCGCGTATCTTTGCTGCATACGGCGAGCCAATTGCCCCGAAAACGCGGTACACATCGCCAGATTTATTGTTATCCATTGTCTTTTTCCGATCTAAACAAAGCTGTGTAAAAGTCGCAGCAGATTATCCGCTTTTTTGGTAACATACAGACGTTCAAATGGTTTGAATTAACCTGACACGCCAAATAATTCGGCGAGATAGCCAAAAGTGCGGCAAGGCCTAATTTTAGTATCCACTCCTTGGTCTAAACCCCCCGTCTTCCAGACGGGATCGCTTTAGCGCCAAGAATCTATCCTCCCAAAATGAACCGCCAAAGGGTGAAGGTTCATTTTGGGAGGATAAGATCATGCAATACTCAACCGGCAAGCATTGCGTTTACTACCATCGCTACCACCTCGCCTGGTCAACGAAATACCGGTTCAAAGTACTGCGAGGCCAGTTGCGCTTGCGGGCCCGTGATATCTGTCGGCAGGTCTGTGCGGAGAATGGCGTCGAGATCATCAAAGGCGTGCTGTCGAGCGATCACGTGCACATGTCCGTATCGGTGCCGCCGAAGTTGGCGGTCTCGGATCAGGTACGCAAGATGAAGGGCCGTTCGTCTTACCGGGTGCAACGCGAGTTTCCTGCCATCCGAAAGCGTTACTGGGGTTGCCGGTTTTGGAGCAGAGGGTATTTTTCAACCACCAACGGTGCCATTATCGAAGACATCGTACTTTAGTACCTGGAAAATCACATCGCTGATCCTACCGGCGCCGCCGGTAGTCGTTCAGTCAGTTTGGTGAAAGTATTTTGATGGTGTCTGTCCCAAAGATTTACGGAACATATCAATAAAGGCGCTTGCGCTTTCATACCCAACATCCAGCGCAACGGTTGTCACAGGCTGGCCAAGGGCGAGAAGTTCCAAAGACTTTAACAACCTTGCCTGCTGTCGCCAAAGGGTAAAGGACATTCCTGTGTCTTTTGCAAACAACCGGCTCAGGGTCCGGTTGCTGGCTCCGGCTATTCCTGCCCATTCTGAAAATGTGCGGTCGATACTGGGATCATCGTGGATTTCAGCGCAGACGCGCATTAACCTTGGGTCCTTGGCTTCGGGGAGTTGCAGGGGCAAGCTCGAAGAGCTGCGAACCTCGTCTACTATTAGCGCCGTAATATGAGATCCGGTTACCGAATCTTTTGAAATACTTCCTTGCTCTACCACCTTCAAAATCAATGCACGCAGTAAATTGCTTACAGTAATTACACACGGTTTTTTGGGAAGATTCAGACCACTGCCCGGAACGATAAGCAGGTTTCGAAGCGAGATTTTGCTGAGTGTTCTTAGGTTATGGGCGATGTTTGCCGGCATCCAGATCGCCCTTTGATTTGGCGTAACCCAGGTGAACCCATCGCATTGCACGACCATTGCGCCCTGCGTTGTATACATCAGCTGATGGCGGTCATGGCTGTGCCATTCGACATCTGTCTGTGCCAATATGTTTTCTGAAACGGCTGTAATAAGATCGCCCGCTGGCAGAGCGTCTTCCCGTTCACGTACATAGTCTGAGCTAATGATATTCGAGTTCATTAGTGAGGCCCTGAAATTGGGGTGATGCACAGAAGTCCATTCCAAATATATTATTTGTCAGAGCTTGGCAAATTGCCGGTCGCAATGACAGCACCCGCTATGTCAATGAAAAGCTCATTTTGAAAGGCTCAGTTTACGAAACGTATGCACGGTTTGCGATTGCGGCGGCAAGACAGGCGCGCGACGAAGGCTGTGGTGCCAGTTTGATGAGATGGAACCATTGCAGGTAGTTGCCGAGATATTTTGTTGCGATGCCACGGTAGCGGCGCAGGAAATCTTTCAGTTGGCTGTGGCGGCTGTTGACAGTCTGAATATGAAAGGCACCACGGACCCGTTCGCCGGCGGACAGATTGAGGGCTTCATGGCGAACACCCATTGCCGCCGCGCATGGCCGATAGCTTTGACACCCGTCGGACACAAGCACGATGTCCCTGTCGACGACCGGGCTGATCGCCTGTTTCAGCGTGTCGGCAGTCACTGTGGGCAGAACCGTGCTGAATGTCGTGCCGCTACGGTCGGCGGCCACCAGAACCGGCACCTGTTCGCATGACAGGCAGCGCTTGCTGGCCTTGCCGCCCCGTTTGCGGGGCTTGCGTCCCAATTTGCGCTGTCCCTTATGGCTCTCCAGAACACAGGTTTCATCGACCTCGACTAGCCCTTTGAGTTTTTGCGGGGCCTGCCTTGTGGCCGGCAAAAACCGGTGTCGCCAGCGAAAGGCCGTGTTGACGGCAAGGTTGCAGCGCGCCGCTGACGCCCGAACCGTTTCTCCCGCAGCCAGGCATCCGCCAAAAGTCAGCCAGCGATCCTTGTAGTGAAGTCCGGACAAGGGGGTGCCGGTGGCCGCGTTGAATGTGCGCCGACAGTTCTTGCACCGATAGCGGCGCAGGCCACGTGCCTTGCCCCGTGATACTGCACCGGGTGCGCTCGCAATGCGGGCAGCACCTGTCATCGTCCACCGCAAGTTCGACTGCGGCAAGCGAGGAAACCGCTTCGCACCGCCCCAAAAGCACCGCTTCAGCCTCAGCGCGCGTGACCGTTCGGTCTCGGGGCTCTGGTTCGGTTCAGCGTCGTCCGATTGCGCTCAGGTCTGAGCGAAGCGCCACGGGAGCAACTCGTCGAGCCTGGTGATTTTGTGATCGGCGATGCGACTGAGCACATCGGTCAGCCAGGCTTGGGGATCGACGCCGTTGAGCCTGGCGGTCTCGATCAGGGTACAGGCGATGGCGGCGGATTTACCGCCAGCCTCCGAGCCGACAAAAAGATAATTCTTGCGACCCAGGGCTATCGGCTTCATGGCGCGTTCGGCGGAATTGTTGTCGATCTCCAGAAAGCCGTGGTCGAGATACGGGCGCAGGCGCCTCATCCGGGTCAGGGCGTAGCGGATCGCCCTGGCGAGTTCGGACTTGCCGGAGATCTTTGGCAACCGGGTTTGCAGCCAGGCTTCCAGAGCATCGAAGACCGGTTTGGCGCGGGCTTGCCGGAGTTGGACCCGCTCGATGGGCACACTGCCGCGGGCATCCTTCTCGACGACGTAGAGCCCGGCGATGCGCTTGATGGCTTCCCCGGCGATGATCGAGCCCTCCGACTGGAAGACATCGGTGAACTTGCGCCGGATATGGGCCATGCAGGCGACTTCATCGACACCACCGGATCGGTAGAGCTCGTTGAACCCGGCATAGCCGTCCGCGTGCATCCAGCCCTTGTACCTGGCCAGATGTCTGGCGGGGTGCTCGCCCTTGCGATCGACGGTGAACTGATACCATACCGCTGGTGGGTCGGCGCCGCCCCATGGCCGTTCGTCGCGAACATAGGTCCAGATCCGGGCGGTCCTGCATTTGCCGGTGCCCTTCACCTGCATCTTCAGGGCGGTGTCGTCGGCAAAGATCGCCTGGCCGCGCTGAACATGGCGCCCGACCATATCAGCCAATGGTTCCAGCAGTGCCGCCGATTTGCCGACCCGGCCGGACAGGGTCGAGCGGTCGGGATCAATGCCGTCGCGATCGAATATCCGGGACTGGCGATAGAGCGGGAGGTGATCGGCATACTTCGAGACCAGCACATGGGCCAGCAGGCCCGGGCCGGGACGACCCCGCTCGATCGGGCGCGAGGGCAATGGTGCCTGGCAGATCGCCTCGCAACACGCGCAAGCCATGCGGGGCCGGACAAAGCGGTTCACGATGAACCGGCCAGGGACGTATTCCAGCTCTTCGGTGACATCTTCGCCGGGTTTCTTCAGAACCCCGCCGCACTTGCCGCAGGCCTCGCCGGGCGACAACACTTCCTCGTTGCGCGGCAAGCTGTCCGGCAACGGTTTGCGCTTTGGTTTGTTCTTCGGCCCGGCGACAGTATCAGGCGGCGCGATCTTCGCCGCCGCGATCTCTTCCTCTTCGAGCCCGAGTTCAAGCTGGTTCATCGTCTCCGACGTCGAGCCAAACCGATGGCGGCGATGACCGGCGAGCTGGTGTTCCAGCCTGGCGATCCGGAGCGCCCGGGACTTGACCGTCGCCGCCAATTGCCCCGCGAACACCCTCAATTCCGAGGGATTATCGGGCAGTGATCTGGTCTGGTCCAGCATAGCCATTCCATACCAGAACGCGACACTGAAGGGAATCCCCGGAGCGTCATATTTCTCTGCTTTCGTTCGGAAAATCACCCTGCCGTCAGGTGCGCAGCGGCGCGCGCCAATCGATGCCCTCCAACAGCATCGCCAGTTGCGCCGATGTCACCGACAACCTGCCATGCGCCGGCGATGGCCAGACGAACCTGCCGCGCTCCAGACGCCTGGAAAACAGACACGCCCCTTGCCCGTCCCACCATATGACCTTGATCAGATCGGCGCGCCGTCCCCGGAACACGAACAAGTGCCCGGAATACGGGTCCTGCTCCAGAACCTTCCCGGCCAGCGCCGACAAACCGTTGAACCCCTTGCGCATATCGGTAACGCCAGCCGCCAGCCAGACCTTCGTCTGTGCGGGAACCGGGATCATGCGCTCAGACCTCGCGCCAACAGCACCACCATGTCCGGATCAAAGGCACCGCTGAGCGTCAGACGATGGCCCGATGCAAGAGCGATCTCGACCCGGCTGTCCCTGACCGGGCTGATCGGCTCCGGCGCGGCGGTGATCGCAGTCGACATCACCTCGACAGGCAGGAAAAATGGGAGTTATATCGAATTGTCACATTGACCATATGGTTGACGCCGGCCGACAGGAGAGTCGGCATAGATTTGACACTGAGTTAGCTGCATTCTTGCTCAATTACAGGGCTTAACGCTGGAAATTTATGATCCCGATGAATGAAGGGGTAAATGTGACAATTCGATATAACTCCCGGAAAAATACCCCCTCACCACCCGGCCCAAACCGTGGATCACGACGCCACGCGAACACCATGTTCGCGTTCAGCCCGTGATGGCGCGCCACCGAAGCAACCGAAGCCCCTGGCTCAAGCGCCTCGGCCACAACACGGCGCTTGAACGCATTCGAGTAGCTCCGCCGATTGCCTCTACGATGATCCGTCAAGTTCAAGTGTCCTCGTAATTCACACGGACACGATCGCCCGCGATCACCCGAAGACTCGCACGCCAATCACAAACCCTTCAAGGGCGGGGAGACCGGACGGTTACCAGCGCGCTGCGCATCGCCGAGATTATCTATCACCGCAAGCCAATCCTGAAAGTATTCATTATCCATTGGCATTCGCTATCTCCTTGAACTCAAAAAGAACATACCTTGAACGCATACGTTTTGTAAACTGAGCCTTTTGAAACCGGATGATTTTCGTTGGATAAAACGGGGTTTTCTGGATGGATATTTTCAGGTTTCTGCGCGTACTTATGTCCAGCTGATCCGGGACGCCCGGGGAACATGTTTTTACAGCTCCATAATGTTTCGCGTTATCCCCGGTCCAGGTCAGGATCGAAACGCACCGATATCTCATTGATGGTGCTGATTTTCACCTTTAACGCGATATATGGACCAAAGGCGAAACGCGTTAAGTGAACCCTAAAAACCATTGGCGATGCTGCCGGTCAGGCGTTTAGTGCACCGCTCGATCCTTGTCGGTCCAGTACCACGATCTGATAAGTTTTTTGTCCGGCTTGCCAAGGTTGGTCAAAGGAATTTCGTTCACAAAATCAACTAGCTTAGGGGCTGATACCGATCCCTTCAAACTCTTTGTGAAGCTGATTATCTCCTGCTCCGTCGCTTTATGCTCATCACGCAAAACCACAACCGCTTTAACAGTTTCTCCCCAAATTTCGTCTGGCACGCCAATGACACTGACAAATGATACCGCAGGATGGGTCATTATCGCGTCTTCAACTTCTTTGGGGTACACGTTTAGTCCACCGGTCACGATCATCTCTTTCTTGCGATCAACAATGTGAAGAAACCCCTGCTCATCCATGCGGGCGATATCACCGGTATGCAGCCACCCGTCCGGCATGGCTTTTTCTGTTTCCTCAGGGCGGTTCCAGTATCCGTCCATGACAACAGGTCCACGAAAACAAACCTCACCTGGCTCACCTGGCTCTACCTCGGTCCCGTCCTCGTTGAGAATACAAACGGTGGTACCCGCAAGCGGCCGGCCACATGCGGTCAGGCGATCAGGCACATCGAGATCGTGCTCATTTCGATACATGATAACGCCCATATTCGGCGATTCCGCCTGCGCATATATCTGTGTGAATAATTTTCCGAACCGTTCAATTGCCGACCGTAAACGCGACGGAGAAATCGGCGATGCGCCGTATAAGATGCATTCCAGGCTCGCCAGTTTGTGATCTTCAGTTTCGGGCGTTTGCAGGAGTTTATATATCATTGTGGGAACAAGAAATGTCAGATTCGCGTTGTATTCAAGGATTGCATCGCGGAATTTTTCCGGCTCGAATGACTCTTGCAATATTATGCATCCACCTGCCATCAACAGGGGCGTAATCATCACACCGGACGCATGGGTGATTGGCGTCACACACATAAATCTTGGATTGACCGGCAAGTCCCATTCGCTGAGCATTAGCCAGGCGTTGGTAACCAGGCTTCTGTTCCCAAGCATAATGCCTTTGGGGCGTCCGGTTGTGCCACCAGTGTAGAGTGTCGAAATAACATCGTCGGGCACGGATTCGCATGTCAATGGTTGGACGGCAGCCGATTTCGCGAGATGTTCAAGGCTGGCACCATAGTCACACTCTCCGAAGGTCAAAATAGTTTTCGGCAGGCTGGCTCTATTTAACAGCAATTTGCCATGGTCGTGAAAATTCTTTTCATCAACCACTATCGCTTTTGCGGCTGAATCCTCAAGAATGAATGCGTGGTCTTCGACAGACCCATAGGGATGTAGTGGTACAAGTCTTAAACCCAGCAAGTGGGTCGCAAATTGGATCAACACCGCTTCGTAGCGGTTCAATGAAATTTGGGCTATCGCATCGCCCCGTTTCAGGCCCAGACCTTTGAATATCGCCACTACGGTTTGCAGCTTGGTCTCGAGCTGTGAATAAGTAAGTTCCCCGTTCTCAAAAATAAATGCTGTCCTTGAGGGATAACGGCGCAAAGCGCTCAGTATCATGTCACCATAGACCGGAAATTGGTGGACCGTTCGCATCGATTTGCTCCTGAATGATCTGAGTATTTTGTAGCCGTACTTTTCCGGGCGGTGATGTACAAAGAATAACTCTATTGGTCTTTAAGAAATGGGGCCCCCATAATGGGGGCCCGTCACTAATTTCGCTTTCAAGCATCAGCTTACTAGTTGCGAAGTGCTGCCAATGCGGCCGCGATCTGATCACGGTAGCCGGGGACAGAACCGCCAAGTTCATCAGTTTTACGGGTCCAGACCTTAACGGCTGTTTCATAAAACTTTAAACGATCTTCGATTGGGAATGGCTCTAACACCGTCAGTTCACCGGATTCAGCAAAAGCTTTCGTCTGAGCTTCTTCCAACCCGGATGCTGTACCCAAAGCGGCACTTGTAGACTCGTCCAGCATTTGCTGTCCGGCATCCAACACGATTTGTTGCAAATCGGCAGGCAAAGAGTCCCAAAACGAATTGCTGACAGCAATCGCCGAGATACCGGCAAGGGTAAAAAATGGTGCGGCATAGTCACTGACTTCCTGGATCGAGATAGTCTTGGCGATAGCGACAGAATAGATCGCGCAATCCACAACACCGGTTTGCATCGCGATATACAGTTCGCTCTGCGGAATTAGCTGTGCCGGTACCGAGAGCTCATCGAAGGTTTCGATGAGGTCGCTTACCCAGACGCGCAATTTCTTGTCTTCCAGATCGGCCAGAGTATTGATCGGCTCGTTGCAGAAAACGGACAACCGCCACGGCGGGTGGAACAGCCATCCCACAACCTTGGAATCCCATTTCTCATATCCATCTGTGTAGATGTCGGTCAATGTAGGAATAATGCCAACAGCTTCTTCTTCGGTGAAGACAACACCGTTTCCAAGTGCAAATGCCATGTCCGGCGCATCACGACCCAGGTAGCCCGGATAAAGTGCCGCCGCTTCGACTGAGCTCTGACGCAAAGATCTCAAGCTGTCGGCTTGTTTGATACCAAGTGACCCTCCGGGGTATGGTGTGATGACAAGCCTGCCCTCAGATTTTGTGTTCACCACATCAGCGAATGCCTGAATCTGCTTTGTTTCGGCCCGTCCTTCGGTCCATGTATGAGTTAGTTTCCATTCAAACTCTGCTGCGCTTGCTGGCGCGGCAAACAGCGTTGCCGCAGCAACAAGACTGCAAATTGCTCCGTTGATCGAATATTTCATTTCATTTTTCCTCCCGTTGTCGTTGAATATCATCTTGCTCTTCAACATTAAATCAGTGGGGCGTGAGCGTTCGCGGGATGAAGCCATTTACTGTCGCTATGGTGCCGAATTCCTATTTCTTGCAAGTTTTGCCTTCTGGCCCAGTAAGACTGAACGTGTTTGTTCGTCCATACCTTCAGTGTTAGCAATCAGATCACGTTCCAGCCGTTGCCCCTCCGCAACCGCGGAACGTTGATAAAGAGCGTTGTACCACCGCCTCAAATCAGGCAAATCTTCAAGAGATTGCCCCTGTCCCTTGTGAACGCGTATCCAAGGCCAAATGGCAATATCGGCGATCGAATAGCTGCCAGCGACAAATTCATTTTTTTCAAGCTCAGTATTTAAAACCCCATAGAGCCGCCCAACTTCATTTGTGTATCTTTCAATTCCGTAGGGGTTGCTCACGTCCGCATATTGTCGAAAATGATGGGCCTGCCCACACATTGGACCAAGTCCGCCAATCTGCCAGAATAACCATTGCAGCACTTTTTGTCTCTCGCGCAGCGAATTTGGTAACAGTTTTCCGAATTTTTCTGCAAGATAAATGAGGATTGCACCGGATTCGAATATGGAAATGGGCGCTCCTTTGTCATTAGGAGAATGATCGACCATAGCAGGTATCCGATTATTGGGAGATATTTTCAGAAACTCCGGTTCAAACTGCTCACCGCGTCTGATGTTTACTATCTTTAGCTCAAAATCTGCTTCAACTTCGTGAAGCATTATTGAAATTTTCCAAGCATTGGGTGTTGGCCAGTAGAAGAAGTCTATCATGGGAGTTACATTTTTCAGTGAGTTGTTGGGGTTATGGTAGATCACAAACATAGCGGATGTTTATGATTTGGTACTTGCTGGTTGAGGACGAGAGGTCGCCCCGGAACGCCAATTTTTGGACCAGACCGGAATTACTGTGCGAATCTGGCTACCAAATTTCCCGGGCACTTTTTGTGTAGTCGAGTCTTGGGACACCCTGAATTGTTGGTTGTGTGCTGCCATCAAATTTAACTGGCTGAACCAAAAATTGTTGAGTTGATCCAGGCTTTTTCTGCACAAGGTTCCGCGCGTTGAGATGGGGGTCGTTAACCATTTCAGAAAACGTCCGTACTGGTGCCCAGGGAATGCCGGTTACTTCTAACCGCGCGGCCCACTCCTGCGAGGAACGCAACACCATCGCGTTTTCGATCTTTGATTTGATTTCTTCATAATTTTCTGCGCGCGCCTGATAAAGAACTGTTGCCAGATCCCCCAGTCCCACAACACCGCATAATTCTGACCAAATGATCTTCTCCCGCAATGCTGAATGTGATGCTTTCATCGTCCAAACACCGGAAAACTCCATAGGCCGGATCGTCGGTCAAAGCCTGGATATTGTGGCTAAGCGCCTGCGAAAAGAATGGCGTTGTCAAAGACAGGAACGCATCCATCATTGATATGTCTGCATAGCCGCCAACATCCGATGTGTGCCGATTGTTCAAAAGCGCAAGCACGCCGATCACGGCAAATAGTGCAGCAGAAACATCGGCAAGCGGCAGTTCCATACCGGCTTTTACATTGCTCTCGCCCAAATGTTTTGCAACGCCTGACAAGGCCAGGCAACTCAGGTCATGTGCCGGCCGATTGCGGTATGGCCCAAATTGGCCAAAACCTGAAACTGAGGCATAGATTAATCGGGCATTGCAAAGTTTGAGCGTCTCATAGTCGAAACCGAGCTTCGCCATTGTACCCGGTTTGAAGCCTTCGATCAAAATATCTGCATGGCCCACCAGGTATCTGAAATCCTCCTTCCCACTTTGGGACTTTGGGTCCAGAATTACATTTCTTTTTCCCCGGTTCAGGGCTTCAAATAAACTGGGGACTGCACGGAGCGGATCGCCACTGGCGCGTTCAACCGTCACGACATCAGCACCCATATCTGCCAATAACATCGCTGCAAAAGGAACGGGAAATCGTTCAGCGGCAATCAGAACCTTCAGACCATCAAGCGGGTTTGACGGCGGTGATCCCGGTTTGTGAGTGGCCGGGACCACTATCGAATAAGTTCCGGAATGAACAGTGCGATATTTGGGAATATCATCAGCAATATTGTCGCCACGATTAACAAAAACCAGTAAGGCAGCGCACTTTTTGCAATACGTTGAAGGGATAACTCCCTTCCCGTCACAGCAGCCAGAACATACAAGTTCATTCCGACCGGCGGTGTTATCAGTCCGACCTCGATCATCAAAGTGACAAAAACACCAAACCAAACCGGATCAATTCCAAGCTCCAAAACCACCGGAAATACAAACGGTAACGTCAGCAACATCAAGGAAATTCCGTCGAAAAAGCAACCAAGGATAATATAGATGAACATGAGTGCGACCAAAAACTGAATGGAGCCGAGATCAAACGATGATACGAATAGAATGATGTCTTTTGGCAACGCTAAAATCGCAATGGCCTGTCCCAGAACAATGGCGCCTATCAGCACAAATGCCATAGTACCAAACATTTCAGCAGTTCGCATACAGGCCCTGACCAGACCGCTAAACGACAGTTCGCCCAGTGCAAACCCCATGAGTATGGCAACCGTGACACCCAACCCTGCCGCCTCGGTAGGCGTTGCAAATCCAAGGTAAATTGAGCCAAGTACCGACCCAATCAAAACTATCAGCGGCCATATCTGAAAAAATTCACTCCACGATTTGTCGCTTTTGTCCTCTTCTGAAATGCCCGGAGCAATGTCTGGATTACGCACACCGATGTAGAAAATATAGATCATAAACAGCCCGGCCACCAGCAACCCAGGTAAAATGCCCGCTAAGAACAATTTCCCAATCGAAACGCCTTGCCAGGCACCATAAATGAGAAGCGCCAGACTCGGGGGGATAAGCAGGCCAATGGTGCCGCCGCCTGCTAAGCTCCCGATGACATGGTCCTGACTATATCCCATCCGGGAAAGCTCTTTGTATGAGACCGAGGACACAGCAGCTGCGGTCGCAGTGCTGGAACCGCTGATCGCGCCGAACAAAGTGCATACCACTATATTTGAGTGAAGTAATCTTCCGGGAATTCGCTCAAACCGCGGGGCCACGGCCCGGTAGATCCGCTTGCTTGTACCGCTTTCTGTCATAACCTCGCCAAGCAACAGGAATATCGGAATTGCGCTTAACGAAAAACTTGTAAGCGTGTTGAAGACGGCATTCATTGCCAAATCAGCAGACCCGTTCGCAAATAATTGCAATATGATAAATCCGGTGAGCCCGAGGCTCGCACCAACGGCGGCTCCGGAACTTAAGGAAAGAAACAGCGAAACTACTAGGACGATCCAAATCACAATCAAGAAACCTCAGTTTTTGAGAAGATATCCGTATACACCTGAACAATCGTGCCCAGTACCGCTGCAACCATGCTAAGCGGGATAACGGCCAGCCAATACACAAGCGGTATGCCTACTTGTTCCGTTCTTGCCCCGATTTCATATGTAAAAATTACCAGGTCCAGTGAAGCCCAGGCGAACCAGAGGCCGAAAACAAGGGTTACTGCGAACGCATACATGCGCAGAATTTTTTTCTTGGTGCCGCTCACTGCATCCGAAAGCAGCTCTACTTTGATGTTCAAATTGTTCAAAGAGATGGTGGGCAACACCAGAAAAACAACTGTCATGAAAAGAAGGCCGACAACTTCTTCGGTAAAATGAAATGGCGATCCCAGAAAGTATCGCATCACAACCGCCAGCGAAACAAACAGGGCAAGGACCATAACGGTCAGCGCCGAAACAACTTTCATCACATAAGCAAACCATTGTAAGAACAAAGAGATGAAGTTCATTGTGTACCCTCGTATTATTGCGATTGCCAAACTAATAACTTTGCGACTGTTATGTGTCAGATCAAAGTTGTGGCACAGAGCTGATAGTATATTATCAAGGGAATATTGATGTCGCCAAACTGCCATCGAGTATGTCATTCACGCCAAAATTTGACCCGCTACCTTTGGGTCCCCGTTAGTAAGTTAGCTCTGTTCAGGATTGCTGTGCTACCCAAAGTGCCCCCAGTCAGGGCTAGATTTTCCGCACTTTAGTCACACAGACGGGCTGGATACGTCTGGCAATTTGATCAGTGCTGCGGGGGCTTTGTTTCCGATTGCGCTGTGCGGTCGTTCTTCGTTGTAGTCTCTACCATTGCCCGGCAGGCGATGCGCGCATCGCTGAGTATCCGTATTGGTCAAGCACGCATTTCAGTCCATTTCGCAGCGCTGAACAGCCATGCGGTCAGAGGCGGAGTTTGCGACGCTCTTTCTTGTTGAAAAAGGACTTGATGCCATCGTTCGCGATCAGCTCTTCAAAGGCGCGCCACGCAAGCCCGTCCGCCAAAAATGGTGGATTGTCTGAAATTGTGAGCGTGCCGAATTCATTCATGACCGATAGAATTCAGCCCGGTTCGATGGAGGTTTTGTAGATCTCGACCTCGAAATGGTGGCCGTCGATGACGACATCCTGGGTCAGGTTGTAAAAATATGATCTCTGGGTCTTCTTCGTCTGACATTCTCAGGCCTGTCGCTTCGGGTCACTCTGATCAAGCATATCAACACGGGTGGCTTGCAAAAGAGTTATTCTGCGTCCTGAGCGGTCGCACGTTCTTTAGCTTTCCGGGCCGCCAAAGAATTCCAGCCGTTGTTGCGGCGTCCGTTGGGTGTGTAACGGCTGCGCTGTTTGCCAGCCCGGTGGTTCTTTGGAGTCGCCTTGTCCTGCTCATCCTTGATGAACTCCAGCACTGCACTAAGATGCTTGTTCTCAGTGATCGCGGCGTGGGTCACACGCTGATCTTTGTCAAAGACGGAGTAGGGGAGCGGCACACCTTTCCATCTGATCTCCAAACGTCCATCCGGGAACGCGTAGGTGTCCACGTATTTGCCGACCAGCCCGCGGCTGATCTCACTCTCTTCGAGAATAATCCGCCGCCGATCATAGGAGAAGGCCAGCTGCTGGCTGACATAACGCTCGTCCCTGAAACAAAAGACGTCCCGCAGTCGATCCGGCTCGATATTCATGGGACGATGCAGGTTGTCTGACCGCCGTGACGCCTTCGCGAACTTGGCGTTAAACCGCGCCATGAAGCCGGGAAGGAACGCATTGGCGGTATTGATGTTGCTGATTCCGGCCAACCTGAGTTCCTTCAGAAGCCTATCTTGCAGAGTCCGGTTTGCGCGTTCCACGCGGCCCTTGGCCTGAGAGGAATTTGCACACAGTATCTCGATGTTAAGCTCATTCAACGCTCGTCCAAACTGAGTCATGCCGTGTCCGGACAACGCCGCCTGATTGGCCACCCGGAAGACGGAATGCTTGTCACTGTAGAATGCGACCGGCCTGCCATGAGCCGCGAGATACAGTTCCAATGCTTCGAAGTAACTGAAGGTGCTCTCTGACTTCACAAATCGCAGTTGCATCAACGTGCTGGTCGCGTCATCAATGAAGACAAGCAGAGTGCAGGCCGGGTGGCGATCTTGAACCAGTGGTGATCAGAGCCATCGATCTGGATCAGTTCGCCATAGCATTCCCGGCGCAGACGCGGCTGATGGGCAGACGCGGCTGATGGAAGGTACGGCGTTGTTTGCGCGACAACCAAATCCCGGCGTCCTGCATCCACTTGCGCAGCGTCTCACGCGAGACCTTCAGACCGTGATCTTCAGCCAGCTTCTCGGCAGCAAAGGTTGGGCCGAAGTCGACATAGTTCTCTCGAACCAAAGTGACAGCAAACTCTCACACCGCAGGATCGATCTGATTGTTGGATCTGCGACCACGTGCTCTGTGCCGGATTGCAGCAGGGCCTTCGCTCTGAAACAACTTCAGTAACCTGTGTACGTGCCGACGGCTCAGGCCCAACACATTGGCCGCCGTCACAGCCGTCATCCGGCCTTGTGTCACTTGGCTCAGAACCTCAATCCGGTTCAGCTCGCGCTCGCTCATGATCACCAATCCCACGGACACACTCCAATCCTGCTTGCTCAACAGGGAAGTGTGACACTTCTACTTTGCAGATGTGGGACATTCTAACTTTGGGTGCGACCAGATCGAAAGCTGCCGGCTCTCGTGGGCCAGCCAGTGCCGAATACCCGACACGCGGGGCTGTGTCGGCTCACCGCCACTTGACTGAGGCGCGCCCTCAGTGGTCGGTCTTGAGCTTGTTCTCGCAATACACCGCGTAGCGGGACATGGAGAAACAAAAAACCCAGAAGATCAGGGCCACGCCCGCGAAGAGCTCCCAGAGGATTCCGTTCCAGTTAGAAACGGCGCGGATCGGATTCAGCAGGCCGACTGGGTCGAGAAGCCCGATGATCGAGACCACGGTGGTGTCCCTGAAGAGCCCGACGGAGGTGTTCACGATGCGCGGCATCGAGATCTTCAGCGCCTGGGGCAAGATGATCAGCCGCGTCGAGCTCCAGTAGTTCAACCCCAAAGTAGCCGCCGCCTTTTACTGGCCCGACGGAAGCGCCGCCAGGCCCGCCCCGGATCACCTCGGCCATGTAGACCCCAGAGGGCAAGGCCACCACGAACGCGGCCCGCAAGATCAGGTTGAATCTGGTCCTGGGCGGCGGGATGGAGTTCAGCAGCACCGTGGCCGCGAACAACAGCACCCCGCGGATGAACTCCATGAACGGCGCGCAGATGGTCCTGAAGAAGAACATCGATGACTGCCGTCCCAACGCCAGCACGATGCCGGTCACGGCGATGGTGATCGACAGCAGGAAACCACCCAACGGGGTGAGGTAGGCAAGAAACCGATCCAGTGAATCGGCTTCCCGGGATCGGCAGTGCCAGGCGCTGCGTGCGGAATGCAACGGTGACCCGACATTCGATCCCGATCGTCGGCAATTGGGGTTGGCGCGACCACCGGTATCAGAAGTCGATCCGGGGCCGCTACCCACTTGTAGCCACCCGCAGTGAGCATCTCGATGCGCCGTTGCGCCGTCGAATGGCGGACCAGGTTCCGTCTTGTGGCACCGAACAAGTCCGCCAGGAGTGATGGATTTTTGCGCGGTAAGAATTCCTTGTATTTTGGCCGGAATCCGGTGTGGCGCAGGGTGCGCGCTCGCCCGCACCGTTCAATCGGCGATCAATGGTGCGTGCAAGCACGCACCCTGCGACGCAGAACCACGCTCTCCTTCGAAAAAGTTAAAATTTTCGACTTCCGTTATATTTCAATATGTTAAGTATGTGAAAAAATCTGTGCACCCGCCCTGTCATCCCCGCGAAAGCGGAGACCTCAGCGGATTATCGCGACGCTCCCGCCTTTGGGAAATTTTCGGGAGGCCCCGCCTTTGCGGGGATGACAGGGTGGGGCGGGGATGACAGGGTGGGGCGGTGCGTCGGTTTGGCTTCACACCAGACACAAACACCACCGGGGAGCGCGGCATGAGCGAGATCACTACCGCCGGGGATTGGCAGGCCCTGTGCGACCAGCACCGCTGGCAAATGCCGACGCGTTACAACATGGCCTGGGATATGTGCGAGAAATGGGCCGAAGCCGAGCCCGATCGGTTGGCGTTGATCTATCTCAGGCCGGATGGCGAGGTGCGCGAATACAGCTTTGCCCAGCTCTCGCGGGCCTCGGACCGGTTCGCCAATGCGCTGGTCGAGCACGGAGTCAGGCGTGGCGACCGGGTGGCGGTGCTGTTGCCGCAGGTGCCCGAGACCATGCTGGCGCATCTGGCCACCTACAAGCTGGGGGCCATCGCCCTGCCGCTGTTCACGCTGTTCGGCGAGGAGGGGCTGGAATACCGGCTGGCCAACTCCGGCGCCAAGGCGCTGGTCACCGACGAGGCCAACCTGCCCAAGATCGCCGCCATCCGTGACCGGCTACCGGAGCTGGAGACGGTGTTCTCGATCGACCGGCCCGGCCCCGGCGCCCGGGGCTTCTGGCAGGAACTGGGCAAGGCCCGGGACGCCTTCGAGATGGCCGATACCGGGCCCGAGGATCCGGCTTTCATCTGCTATACCTCCGGCACCACCGGGCCGCCCAAGGGGGCGCTGCACGCGCATCGGGTGCTGTTGGGGCATTTGCCGGGAGTGCAGGTGACCCATGAGTTCTTCCCCCAGCCCGGCGACCGGATGTGGACCCCGGCCGACTGGGCCTGGATGGGGGGCTTGTGCAACATCGCCATGCCCGCGCTGCGCTACGGGGTGCCGCTGGTGGCGCACCGGATGGAGAAGTTCGACCCCGAGCAAGCCTTCGACCTGATGGCGCGGATGGAGGTGCGCAACACCTTCCTGCCGCCAACCGCGTTGAAACTGATGCGCAGGGTGGCGCGGCCCGAGCGGTTCGATTTGAAGCTCCGCAGCGTTGGCTCCGGCGGCGAGAGCCTGGGGGCAGGGGTGCTGGAATGGGGCAAGGGGGCGCTGGGGCTGACCATCAACGAATTCTACGGCCAGACCGAATGCAACCTGGTGCTGGGCAACTGCGCCTCGATCATGGAGGTGAAGCCGGGGTCGATGGGCAAGCCGTTTCCAGGCTCGGAGATTGCCATCCTCGACAGCGCGGGCGAGGTGTTGGCGCCGGGAGAGACGGGCGAGATCGCCATTCGCCGGGGCGACGCGGCGATGTTCCTGGAATACTGGAACAGCCCTTCGAAGACGGCGGAGAAATTCTCCGGTGACTGGATGCTCACCGGCGATGAGGGAGTGATGGACGAGGACGGCTACTTCTGGTTCGCCTCGCGCACCGATGACGTGATTACCTCGTCGGGCTACCGGATCGGGCCGAGCGAGATCGAGAACTGCCTGACCGGGCACGCCGCTGTCGGCATGGCCGCCTGTGTCGGCCTGCCCGATCCGGTGCGCACCGAGATCGTCAAGGCCTTCGTGACGCTGGCGCCGGGGGTGACGGGCAGCAAGGCGCTGGCCGACGAATTGATTGCCCATGTACGCACCCGCCTCAGCCCCCATGTGGCGCCGAGGCTGCTGGAGTTCATCGAGACGATGCCGGTGACCGCCACCGGCAAGATCAAGCGCCGGGAGTTGCGGGCGCGGGATCTGGCCAAGGGCGCATGACGCCGCGCAGCCGTTTCGCCGGGCTGGCGGATAAAACTACGAGATTGGATTAGGAATTTTTGATAACCTGTTGACAGGAATAGATGTCGCGCAAGCGCGTGAAAAGCAGGATGGGTCAATTATGCGGTGGAGGTTGCAAACGGGGGCGGCGCTGATGCTGGCCGCCTTGGCACTGATCGGCGGTGCCGAGCGGGCCGATGCCAAGCAGGAACGGCCCGAATATATCGAGGTCAGCACCGAAAAGGAATTCGAGATCCGCGACTACGACACCATGGTGGTGGCGCAGTTCACCATGCGGGGAACCTACAGACAGTCGGTCAGCCAAGGCTACATCAAGCTTGAGCAATATTACCTTGGCAAGAACACCGTGCCGGAACCGATCGAAATGACGGTTCCAACCATGGTGCGCGACGATCTGGCGAGCGGCTGGACCACCATGTTCGCCCCGCCGAAGGGTTATCGGCCCGAGTCCGCGCCGCAACCGCTCGATCGGCGCATCCGCGTCGTCGAGTTTCCGGCCCGGCGGGTTGCGGTGATCGTGTTTCCCGGCAAGCTGAACGAAAGGGTGATGCGCGATCAGGTCGCCAACCTGGAGGCCGCTGGCGGCAAAGGGCATCGAGCACAGGGGCGACTTTACCCTGGCGGGCTATGACCCGCCCTGGATTCCCTCAAAAATGGCGCGACAACGAGGTGTTGGTCACGCTGAAGCAGAGCCTTCCACTCGGGCAGGACATCCCTTCCGGTTGGGCAGTCGGGTTCGCTGGATGGCGCGCGCCGCTCCCCGGCCGTATTTTCGTAAGCGTCCGGTCTCGGGGCTCTGGTTCGGTTCAGCGTCGGCCGATTGCGCTCAGGTCTGAGCGAAGCGCCACGGGAGCAACTCGTCGAGTTTGGTGATTTTGTGATCGGCGATGCGACTGAGCACATCGGTCAGCCAGGCCTGGGGATCGACGCCGTTGAGCCTGGCGGTCTCGATCAGGGTATAGGCGATGGCGGCGGATTTACCGCCAGCCTCTGAGCCGACAAAAAGATAATTCTTGCGACCCAGGGCTATCGGCTTCATGGCGCGTTCGGCGGAATTGTTGTCGATCTCCAGAAAGCCGTGGTCGAGATACGGGCGCAGGCGCCTCATCCGGGTCAGGGCGTAGCGGATCGCCTTGGCGAGTTCGGACTTGCCGGAGATCTTTGGCAGCCGGGTTTGCAGCCAGGCTTCCAGAGCATCGAAGATCGGTTTGGCGCGGGCTTGCCGGAGTTGGACCCGCTCGATGGGCACACTGCCGCGGGCATCCTTCTCGACGACGTAGAGCCCGGCGATGCGCTTGATGGCTTCCTCGGCGATGATCGAGCCCTCCGACTGGAAGACATCGGTGAACTTGCGCCGGATATGGGCCATGCAGGCGACTTCATCGACACCACCGGATCGGTAGAGCTCGTTGAACCCGGCATAGCCGTCCGCGTGCATCCAGCCCTTGTACCCGGCCAGGTGTTTGGTGGGGTGCTCGCCCTTGCGATCGACGGTGAACTGATACCATGCCGCTGGTGGGTCGGCGCCGCCCCATGGCCGTTCGTCGCGAACATAGGTCCAGATCCGGGCGGTCTTGCATTTGCCGGTGCCCTTCACCTGCATCTTCAGGGTGGTGTCGTCGGCAAAGATCGCCTGGCCGCGCTGAACATGGCGCCCGACCATATCAGCCAATGGTTCCAGCAGTGCCGCCGATTTGCCGACCCAGTCGGACAGGGTCGAGCGGTCGAGATCAATGCCGTCGCGATCGAATATCCGGGACTGGCGATAGAGCGGGAGGTGATCGGCATACTTCGAGACCAGCACATGGGCCAGCAGGCCCGGGCCGGGACGACCCCGCTCGATCGGGCGCGAGGGCAATGGTGCCTGGCAGATCGCCTCGCAACACGTGCAAGCCATGCGGGGCCGGACAAAGCGGTTCACGATGAACCGGCCAGGGACGTATTCCAGCTCTTCGGTGACATCTTCGCCGAGTTTCTTCAGAACCTCGCCGCACTTGCCGCAGGCCTCGCCGGGCGACAGCACTTGCTCGTTGCGCGGCAAGCTGTCCGGCAACGGTTTGCGCTTTGGTTTGTTCTTCGGCCCGGCGACAGTATCAGGCGACGCAGGCGGCGCGATCTTCGCCGCCGCGATCTCTTCCTCTTCGAGCCCGAGTTCAAGCTGATCCATCGTCTCCGACTTCGAGCCAAACCGATGGCGGCGATGACCGGCGAGCTGGTGTTCCAGCTTGGCGATCCGGAGCGCCTGGGACTTGACCGTCGCCACCAATTGCCCCGCGAACACCCTCAATTCCGAGGGATTATCGGGCAGTGATTTGGTCTGATCCAGCATAGCCATTCTATACCAGAACGCGACACTGAAGGGAACCCCAAAAGCGTCATATTTCTCTGTTTTTGTTCAGAAAATCATCCTGCCGTCAGGGGCCGCCAGGTGCGCAGCGGCGCGCGCCAGTCGATGCCCTCCAACAGCCTCGCCAGTTGCGCCGATGTCACCGACAACCTGCCATGCGCCGGCGATGGCCAGACGAACCTGCCGCGCTCCAGACGCCTGGAAAACAGACACGCCCCTTGCCCGTCCCACCATATGACCTTGATCAGATCGGCGCGCCGTCCCCGGAACACGAACAAGTGCCCGGAATACGGGTCCTGCTCCAGAACCTTCTCGGGCAGCGCCGACAAACCGTTGAACCCCTTGCGCATATCGGTAACGCCAGCCGCCAGCCAGACCTTCGTCTGCGCGGGAACCGGGATCATGCGCTCAGACCTCGCGCCAACAGCACCACCATGTCCGGATCAAAGGCACCGCTGAGCGTCAGACGATGGCCCGATGGAAGGGCAATCTCGACCCGGCCGTCGCTGACAGGGCTGATCGGCTCCGGCGCGGCGGTGATCGCAGTCGACATCACCTCGACAGGCAGGAAAAACACCCCATCACCACCTGGCCCAAACCGCGGATCACGACGCCACGCGAACACCATGGTCGCGCTCAGCCCGTGATGGCGCGCCACCGACGCAACCGAAGCCCCAGGCTCAAGCGCCTCGGCCACAACACGGCGCTTGAACGCATTCGAGTAGCTCCGCCGATTGCCTCTACGATGATCCATCAAGTTCAAGTGTCCTCGTAATTCAAACGGACATTATCGCCCGCGATCACGCGAAGACTCGCACGCCAATCACAAACCCTTCAAGGGCGGGGAGACCGGACGGTTACGTATTTTCTGCTCCTGTTCGAAGGCCGCGCGCAGGTCACCACAGGGGGCCGGGCAGGCGCATAATCCCAAGGCGCGCCAACGCGCCTTGGGATTAGCTGCCCGGCGTTGGCACCGCCATGAGCTGGGTCAGGCGAAGCGGGTTGGGCGTCGGGATTGGTGGGGCGCCACGGCGCACCAAAACGATCTCGAGATTGCCGTAAAGCCCGCTGCGGCTGCCGACGAGTTTGCCGCTCTCGATGCGGTAACTCAGCCGTTCGGTGCCATAGACGAAACGCAGGTTGCCGTCGGTGTCGATCCGGGCTTTGCGCCGGAATGCGGTCGCGGGATAGTTCCAGGGCTCATGTGGAGCCAGCATCTCGACCAGATCGACCTGGCCATCGGCATGCACCTTGATCACCAGCAGATCGTGGCACCAGAAGTCATTCCAGGCGCCTCCCCCCCATTCTCCGAGGAACTGGCGGTATGCCTCAGGCACATCGGCGGCCGGTTTTTCGACCGTGCCATTGGTAAACAAATCGACCGTATAGCAATCGCTGTTGACGGCATTCGCCACAGGCGCCACCTGGGGCGTAACCTGCGTCTGAGTTGCCAAACATCCCGACACGAACACACACGCGGCCACAAGCAGAAAATTCCGCATGGGTGAAATCCTTCCCGTCCCACGTTACTCCCCCGAGGATCGCGGCAGTCTATTCGACCGTGACCGATTTGGCGAGGTTTCTTGGCTGGTCGACATCGGTGCCCTTGGCGAGTGCGGCGTGATAGGCCAATAGCTGGGCAGGGATCGCGTAGATGATGGGCGCGATGAGATGATCGCAGGTCGGCATTTGCAGCACCTGCCAGGCGTCGTCGGCGGCGGTTTGCGCACCGGCGGGGTCGGTGACCAGAACCACGCGGCCGCCCCGCGCCATGACCTCCTGCATGTTCGAGACGGTCTTGTCGAAGAGATTGTCCTTCGGCGCCATCACCACCACCGGCACGGTTTCGTCGATCAGGGCGATGGGGCCGTGCTTGAGCTCGCCGCTGGCGTAGCCCTCGGCGTGGATATAGCTGATTTCCTTGAGCTTCAGCGCGCCTTCCAGAGCCATCGGGAACATCTGACCGCGGCCAAAAAAGAGGATGTCGCGGGCCCCCGCCATCTCCTGTGCGACGGCGGCGATACGGTCCTCTGCGGCCAACGCTTCCGAGACCAGCCGGGGGGTCTCCAGCAGCGCCGCGACCAGCCCGCGCTCGCGGTCGGTGTCGATCCGGCCACGCTGGCGGCCCGCCAGGATAGCGGTGCAGGCCAGGTTCAGCAGCTGGCAGGTGAACGCCTTGGTCGAGGCGACGCCGATCTCGCGCCCGGCCAGGGTCGGCAGTACCAGGTCGACCTCGCGGGCAATGGTGCTCTCGGTGACATTGAGGATGCCAATGGTCTTCTGCACCCGCCCGGCGGCGTGGCGCAATGCCGCCAGGGTATCGGCGGTCTCGCCGGACTGGCTGATGAAGATCGCTACCTCGCTGGGCGCGAGCGGCGGGTCGCGGTAGCGGAATTCGGAGGCGAAATCGAGTTCGACCGGCAGACCGGCGAGTTGCTCGAACCAGTATTTCGCCACCATACCGGCATAGGAGGCGGTGCCGCAGGCGACAATGATCAGCCGGGTGAGGTTGGCCCAGTCGACCGCCTCGGCGGGCGAACTGATTCGTGACCGGTCGGCGGCGACGTAGCGCGACAGGACGTGGTTGAGGACGGTTGGCTGCTCGTGGATCTCCTTGAGCATGAAATGGCGATGGGCGCCCTTGTCGACCAGGCTCGATTCGACCGAGACCGTCTTGATGCCGCGATCGACCATCTGGCCCTCGCGGTCGAAGATATCGGCGCCGGAGCGGGTGACGACGGCCCAGTCGCCCTCGTCCAGATAGGTGATGCGCGAGGTCATCGGCGACAGCGCCAGCGCGTCCGAGCCGATGAACATCTCGTCCTCGCCCCAGCCGATGGCCAGTGGCGAGCCGTGGCGCGCGGCAATCATCAGGTCGGGCTGGTTCTTGAACAGGAACGCCAGCGCGAAGGCGCCTTCGAGCCGGGGCAGGGTGGCGGCGACGGCCTCGGCCGGGTCCATGCCGCCCGCCATGGCATGGGCGACGAGCTGGGCGACGACCTCGGTGTCGGTCTCGGTCTGGCAGCTGACGCCGTTGGCTTCCAGTTCGGTGCGCAGTTCGCGGAAGTTTTCGATTATACCGTTATGGACCACATGCACCGGCCCGGCCGCGTGGGGGTGCGCATTCTCCTTACTCGGCGCCCCGTGGGTGGCCCAGCGGGTGTGGCCGATCCCGGCAGTGCCGGGGGCGGGGTCGTGCGAAACCAGCTTGATCAACTCGCCCAGCTTGCCGACGGCGCGGCGCCGGATCGGCGCGCCGTTTTGCAACGTGGTCAGCCCGGCGCTGTCATAGCCGCGATACTCCAGCCGTTTCAGCGCATCGAGAATGCGAGGCGCCACTTCGAGCTGGCCCAGGACTCCGACGATTCCGCACATGTCCTGTCTCCTACGCCCGGTTTCCGGTGATCATTTCTTGTCATCCTGCGAACCCGCCCGTGCCCGTGCCCGCGCCTGTATCGTCTCGCGCAGGCGGGGGGCGAAGCCCTCGCGGTTGGTCTGCGGTGTGCGCGACAGCGCCAGAGCGTCCCCGGGGACATCGCGGGTGACCACGGTGCCGGTGCCCACATAGGCATTGTCGCCGATGCTGACCGGCGCGACCAGCGCCGTGTTGACGCCGACGAACGCGCCCTCGCCGATCTCGGTCCGATGCTTGGCGAAGCCGTCATAGTTGCAAGTGATGGTGCCCGCGCCCAGATTGGCCCGCGCACCGACAGTGGCGTCGCCGACATAGGCGAGGTGGTTGGCCTTGGCACCGGCGCCGAACACCGCGTTCTTGATCTCGACGAAGTTGCCGATACGCGCACCCGCGCCGATCTCCGATCCCGGGCGCAGCCGGGCGAACGGGCCGATGATGGCGCCGGGGCCGACGCGACAATGCTCGAGATGGCTGAAGGCGCGGATCTCGGCGCCGTCGGCGATTTCGACGCCGGGGCCGAAGACGACGTTGGGGCCGATGGTGACGTCGCGGCCGAGCTGCGTGTCCCAGGCCAGAAACACGGTCTCGGGCGCGGTCAGGGTGGTGCCGCCCAGCATTGCGCTCAGGCGCGCCCGGGCCTGGAAGGCGGCCTCGGCCCCGGCCAGTTGCAGCCGGTCGTTGATGCCGAGCGTTTCAGCCTCGTCGCCGCGTACGACGCGGGCGGTCAGACCCTGTGTGCGGGCCAGCCAGATCACGTCGGTCAGGTAGTACTCGCCCTTGGCGTTGTCGTTGCCGACGCGCGCCAACAGGCCGAACAGCGTCGCACGGTCCGCCGCCAGGACACCGGAGTTGCAGGTGCGGATGGTCAGTTCCTGCTCGCTGGCGTCCTTCGCCTCGACGATCCGCTCCAGCTTATCGCCCGGCCCGGTGACCATGCGGCCATAACCGCCGGGCTCCGCCGCATCGAACCCGAGCGCGACCAGATCGGCGCCGCCCGTTCTGGCCGCGACCATGGCGGCGAGCGTTTCAGCCGAGATGAATGGCGTGTCGCCGAACAACACGAAGACGTCGCCTTCGAAATCCGCCAGCGCGGCTTCGGCCATCCGCACTGCGTGGCCGGTGCCGAGCGGATCGGCCTGTACGCAGGCCGCTGCGTCGGGGATCAGGCTGCGGGCGGCATCGATCACCGCATCGGCGCCAGTTTCGGCTCCTGCACCGACGACCACCGCGAGGCGGGCAGGGGCCAGTGACAGCGCCGCGCGCATGGCGTGATGCAGCATCGGCGCCGCCGCGATGGGGTGGAGCACCTTGGGCAGAGCCGAACGCATCCGTGCACCCTTGCCAGCGGCGAGGATTACGACAGCGTTCCCCCGGGGGTTCATCTTATTTTCGGTCATCCACGCCCTATATCGGCAGTCTGCGGCAAGAAAAAGAGGTCTGTACCCTAGAATCCGTTTCAGAGGACGGTTTGCAAGCTGTTAATGAAGGGTCACGGCGGGAATATGACGGGAGAAGAAAAGCATATGCGGGGTGCGATTTTCGACCTGGACGGGACACTGGCGGATACCGCGGCAGATCTGCTTGGCGCCGCCAATGCCGTGCTCGCGCCGCGCGGCCTGCCGTTGTTGGATATGGCTCGCGACAAATCCTATGCCGGGCGCGGTGGGCGCTCGATGATCCGGCGCTCGTGTTCACTTATGGCGGCCGCGCCGGCGGAGGCCGAGGTCGAGGCGATCGCCGACGATCTGTATCCCGGTTTGCTGATCGCCTATGAGGGGCGGCTGGCCGAAGAGACGCTGCTTTTCGACGGTGTGCTGCGATGTCTCGATGCGCTGGCGGAAACCGGCTGGCGGATCGGGGTCTGCACCAACAAGCCCGAGCGGCTGGCAGTGATGCTGCTGGATAGCCTGGGTGTGCTGGAGCGCTTCGGCGCGGTGCTGGGAGCAGATACGCTGCCGGTCAGGAAACCGGATCCGGAGCATCTGTATGAAACCGCCCGGCGTATCGGCGCCCGAGCCGATCTGTGCGTTATGCTGGGCGACACACAGGTCGACCTGCAAACCGCGCGAGCGGCCGGGGTGCCCTGTGTGCTGACCAGCTTCGGCTTCTCCGCCGAACCGCTTGACGATCTGGCCGCCGACGCAGTGGTTAGCCATTACGACGAGATCGCCCCGCTGCTGGAACGGCTATGCCCGCTGCCCGCCAAAACCGCTTGACGCCCAACCGCTGCCCCGCCTATAGGATGCGCCTCGCCTTTAGTTTCGGCTTACGGGGGCGGTTAGCTCAGTTGGTAGAGCACAGTGTTCACATCGCTGGGGTCACTGGTTCAAATCCAGTACCGCCCACCATTAACATTTCTTTAAAATCAATTGGATAGATGACTCAGTAACGTTCTATCGATATATTATGCGCCGCATATCAGTCCGTTGACGAAGTCGGCACTGGCCGCGCGCGGCCTGGTCTGATTCATCCCGCATTTCCCAAATATCTTGACGAATTTTCTGCTCTGATCACCGACAATGCACTGATCTGCCCGAAGAGATGGCCGACTGGTCGCTGACCAGCCTTCAAACCCGGCAGATCAAAATCGGTGCACGAGTGGTCCGTCACGCCCGAGCCATCACATTCCAATTGGCTGAAGTCGCGGTTAGCGGTGATCTGTTCAACCGCGTTCTTGCGGCCATCCATCGATTGCGCGCACCGCCGGTTCCAACATGACAATGTCAACGGTAAAACCTGAAGAAAAGCGGCGCGACGGGTCTGTCCAAGCGGGTGCCGATCAGACCAAAAGTCAGGTCAACATCACGACTGAGAGCAAAAGTGCGCTCAATTCACGCGACAGATGCCCGAACCACGATACAACTTGCACAAGAGGCTTGATTGGGACTCAAAATAGCCCCACAATGCGGGAAACGGCATTCTACTTGGGGAATGTCGGATAAACTCGGACAACAGCGCCTGCATCCTACCTGAAACCGAGAGCGAGACCGCAATGCTGAATTTCCTGCGCAAGGGCCTGAAGTCGCTGCCCGCCAAGATCCTGATCGGACTGCTGGTCGCCAGCTTTGCCGCCTGGGGCATCGGCGATATCTTCACGGTTCGTCTCGATACAAGGGTGGCGCAGGTCGGCGATACCGAAGTCCCGGCCGGGAGCCTCCGAAATGCGCTGATTCGCGAACAGTCGCGGATTTCGCGGCAGGCGGGGCAGCTTGTCTCCTTCGACATGATGCGGGCGACCGGGCTCGACCGGCGCATCCTCGGCGGGCTGATCCGCGATGCCGCCTTCGACGAGGAACTCGCATCATTCGGCATTTCCGCCCCGGACGAAGCGGTGGCCGAGGCGATCCAGTCCAACCCCACCTTCCAGGGCCCCGGCGGGCGGTTCTCGGCGCAGGCCTATTCGCTGCTGCTGTCCCAGCAGGGGTTCTCGGCCGCCGAATTCGAGGCGTTGACCCGGACCTTGCTGACCCAGCAATTGCTGATCGAAACCGCCGAGGCGGCGATGCTTCCGCCGCCGGGCGCCGGTGCCCGCATCGCTGCTTATCAGGGAGAAAGCCGGGCGGTGAACGCGCTGACGCTGACCCTGGAGATGGCGCCCGACCCCGGCACGCCGGACGAGGGCGCGCTGCGGGCCTTCTACGAAGCCAACGAAACGCTGTTTACCGAGCCGGAGCGGCGCTGGGGCGAATACCTCCATGTCGATGCGGCAAAGCTGCTGGCCGAACTGACCCCGGACGAGGCGACCGTTCGCGCAGCCTATGAGGCAAACCTCGATACCTACAGTGTCGAGGAGAGCCGCACCATCGATCAGATCACCATCCCCAACCGCCAGGCCGCCGACGACGCAATGGCCCAGTTGATCTCGGGCGCAGCGACATTCGAGTCGCTGGGTGCGGAGTTCGGCCTCGAAGCCGACGATCTGTCGCTGGGCCGGGTAACCCGCGGCGATCTGCCCGAGGCCGCCGCAGCACTGGTCTTCGATGAGGAAAAACCCGGCATCATCGGCCCGGTCGAACTGCCGGCCGGCTTCGCTGTCTATCGCATCCGCGAGATCATGGAGGGCGGTGCTGCACCCTTCGAGGATATGCGCGACCAGATCGCCAGGCGATTTGCGCAGGACGAGGTGGTGGTGCGCGCACCCGAGATTGCCAACGCCATCGACGAGCAGCGCGCCGAAGGCATGTCGATGCAAGAAACCGTCGCACGCACCTGGGAAGGTGCAGCGGATAGTACTGGGATCGGTTCCGGGGTCACTCATGGCACCTTCCTCGGTCTCGCTCGCGACGCATCTCTCCCGGAGGGCGGTGCCGCCGATGGTGTTCAGACCAGCGCACCGTTCATCAGCGAGGTTTTCACCGCGCTCGACGCCGAGGAGCGCGACCTCGTCGAGTTGCCCGACGGCGGCTATCTCCTGGTCATGGTCGACCGCATCGAGCCGACGGCGTTACGCCCGCTGGACGAGGTCCGCGACCGCGCTATCGCCGCGTGGCAAACCGCTGAACGGTTGAAGGCAATCGAGGCGCAGGGCATGGAACTCGCGGCCCGGATGGGCGACGATGCTTCGATCTGGGACATCGGCGAGGAATTGAGCATGGTCGCGCTGCCGCTTGGCCCGTTCACCCGCATGACCCCGCCCCCGGCCCTGCCCGGCGCGCTGATCGAGAAGATCTTCGCAACCGAAACCGCTGCGGGCGCATCGGCTCCGAGCGACGACGGCAGCCATGTCGTCGTCGTGCAGGTCTCCGGCATCACCGCCCTCGGACCAAAGGCGATGGCCACCAAAAGCGCCGGGATCGACCGGATGTTGGCGAATTCCCTGAAGACGGACATGGCCGAGTATTTTGCCCGTGCCGTCGAGGCCCGGCACGACGCACAGATCGACCCTGGGGTCATCGACGCCGTATTCACCGGCCTCGGCGCGGTTAGCCAACCGAACCAATGATCCCGCCAACACACCCTGGACGGCCATGATGGATATCAGCCCTTCTTTTGACGCCTTCACGCAGGCATACCGTGATAGCGCCAACCAGGCGGTCTGGGCCCAGGTGGTCGCGGATATGGACACGCCGGTCTCGCTGATGCTGAAGCTGACCGGGGCGGCCGAGAACAGCTTCCTGCTGGAATCGGTCACCGGCGGCGAGATCCGCGGTCGCTATTCGGTGATCGGCTTCGATCCTGATCTGATCTGGCGCTGCCAGGGTGGCGTGGCCGAGATCAACCGCGATGCCGCGACCGACCCGAAGGTCTTCATCCCGGAGGCGTTGCCGACGCTGGACAGCCTGCGCGCCCTGATCACCGAGAGCCGGGTCGACCTGCCCCATGAACTGCCGCCGATGGCGGCGGGCCTGTTCGGCTATCTCGGCTACGACATGATCCGGCTGGTCGAGCGCCTGCCCGAGCCAAACCCCGATCCCCTCGGCCTGCCCGACGCGACACTGCTGCGCCCCGCACTGATCGCCATTGTCGACAATGTGCATGACATCGTCACCCTGGTCGCCCCGGTCTGGCACAACACCGCAGTCGAGGCCGAGGCCGCCTACCAGGGCGCTGTGGACCGGCTGACGGCGGCGCTGGACGCGATCGACCGGGCGCCCGAGCAAAGTACACCGGTCACTCCGGTCGTGGCGCGGGCGGCGCGGGCACTGGATCCAGTCTCGAACACCAGCCATTTCGAGTATCTGGAAATGGTCGAGCGGGCCAAGGAATACGTCCGCACCGGTGACGTGTTTCAGGTCGTGCCCTCGCAACGCTGGGCACTGCCGCTGGAGGCCGAACCGTTCGCTCTCTACCGGGCGGTCAGGCGGATCAACCCCAGCCCCTACCTGTTCTTTTTCAACCTCGCGGGCTCGAACGGAGGTTTCCAGATCGTCGGCGCCAGCCCCGAAATTCTGGTCCGGGTGCGCGACGGCAAGGTGACGATCCGGCCCATCGCCGGAACCCGCCCCCGCGGCAAGACGCCCGAGCAGGACAAGGCGTTGGAGGCGGAGTTGCTGGCCGACCCCAAGGAACGCGCCGAGCACCTGATGCTGCTCGATCTCGGCCGCAACGATGTCGGTCGAGTCGCCAAGATCGGCACCGTCGATCCGAACGAGCAGTTCACCGTCGAGCGCTACAGCCACGTCATGCACATCGTCTCCAACGTCGACGGCGATCTGCGCGACGACCACGACGCGCTGTCGGCCCTGCTGGCAGGCCTGCCCGCGGGCACCGTCTCCGGCACCCCGAAAATCCGCGCGATGGAGATCATCGACGAACTGGAGAAGGAAAAGCGCGGCGTCTATGCGGGGGCTGTCGGTTACTTCTCCGCCGCTGGCGAGATGGACACCTGCATCGCGTTGCGCACCGGAGTGGTCAAGGATGGCACCCTCTACGTCCAGGCCGGCGGCGGCGTCGTCTACGACAGTGATCCGGAGGCCGAATTCCAGGAAACCGTGAGCAAGGCAAAGGCCCTGATGCAAGCGGCAAGCGTGGCGCGGAACTTCAACTAGCGCACCTTGCGCCTGTTCCAAAGGCTGCTCCGCATCCTTTGCGCGCGCCGCCTCCCCGTGTTTTTTGCACCCATTCGAAAGCTGACGCTTTCGGCGCGCAGGTCACCGCAGGGGACCGGGCAGGCGCATATTACCCCGCCGCGTCTCACCCGCCGCGCTGGTGCCGGATCACCGCCGATATCGGCGCCAGGCGGGCACTGTTGGCAGCACCCTCGCCGCTCCACAGTTGCAACGCCAGTAGAAGTTGCTCATCCGGAACCGCAAAAACCACCGAAGCGCCGCTTTCGGCGGCCGCGGCCATGTCGAGCACGGCGATCGCCTGGGCCGCACTGGCCCCAGCCGGAATGGTAAACCGGCTGACCCCGATGGGCATGCTCAACCCGGCAGCATTGAACGTGAACCGGTCGCCCTGTGCCACCCCGTGATCCACGATCGCCAGGATGAAGGACGGCACGACCCATCTGGCCGACAAGCCCGAGCCCGCGGTGGATCCGGACACCGGCGCGGTGGTGGCGGCCGAACTGCACCCAGCCGATGATGGCGACACCACGACGCTTTCCAGGACCCTGGCGGCGGCCGAGGCAAACCTCGAGGCGGTGGCTGCGGCGCCGCGACGCCAGAGGGCCCGGCCGAATGCGTCGCCGACAAGGGCTATTTCTCACGGGCGGTCTTGAAGGCCCTGGACGGCAGTCCCTGCAAGACCCGGCCCTGCAAGACCCGGATCGCCGAGCCCAGGCAGAAGGGCTTTTCGCGCTGGCGCGGTGACCAGGCGGCGCGCCGGGCGGTCACCAACAACCGCGTGCGGCTCAAGTCCGCGCTCGCCCGCGAGGCCTTCAAGCTGCGCGCCGAGATCGTCGAGCGCTGCTTTGCCCACACCCTCGATCGCGGCGGCATGCGCCGGACCTGGCTGCGCCGGCGCGAGAATGTGCACAAGCGATACCTGCTTCACGTCGCCGGCCACAACCTTTCGTTGCTGATGCGCCAACTCATCGGTGCCGGCACCCCGCGCCAGGCTATGGCGGGCGGATATGGCGGTATTTTCGTGCTTGTTGCGCCCGCTGGAGCCGTTCTGGTCGCTCGGATCGTCCTCATCGTCTCGGAGGATGGCGAAACCGCCGACGCCGCGTTATGTTTCGTCGTGGGGTGAAACCCGGGCAATGGCGCCTTTTTCAACGGGCTGCTAGTGTCCTGGATCAGAAATACGTGGTATCATTCAGGGGAGGTATATTTTGAGATGGAGGATCTTCCATGCCCCGCGCTGCGCCCCCAGTCACGTTGAGTCCAGAACAGAGTAAGGAGCTCCTGACGCTGACGTCACGGCGCACGACGGCTCAAGGTCTGGCGCTGCGGGCGCGCATTGTTCTGGCCTGCGCCGAGGGCAGGCAGAACAAGCAGGTGGCCCGGGATTTGGGCGTTGACCCGGCGACGGTGGGCAAGTGGCGTCGGCGCTTCATCGAGAAGGGGAGCGACGGTCTGTATGATGAGCCGCGCCCAGGCACGCCCCGGACGATCACCGATGCGCAGGTCGAGGCGGTGATCGTGCGGACGCTTGAAAGCATGCCGCGTAACGCGACCCATTGGAGTTCCAGGATGATGGCCGGGGAGAGCCGCATCTCGACGTCCAGCGTACAACGGATTTGGCGTGCCTTTGGCCTGCAACCCCATCGCACGGAGACCTTCAAGCTCTCAACCGATCCCCGGTTTATCGACAAGGTTCGCGATGTGGTTGGGCTTTACCTGAACCCGCCGGAGCGGGCCTTGGTGCTCTGCGTCGATGAAAAGAGCCAAATTCAGGCGCTTGACCGCTCACAACCGGTCCTGCCCATGCGGCCGGGTCAGATCGAACGCCGCAGCCACGATTACAAACGCCACGGCACCACCTCCCTGTTCGCCGCCCTCAACACGGCAACCGGCGAGGTCATCGGCAAATGCTACAAGCGCCACCGGGCCTCGGAGTTCAAGAAGTTCCTTATGGAGATCGAACGCCGGGTTCCCGACGATCTGGAGATCCACCTCATCATGGACAACTACGCCACCCACAAAACGCCGGCGATCCGTGCCTGGTTGGCCAGACGGCCCCTCTGGCATGTGCATTTCACCCCCACCTCCGCATCCTGGTTGAACATGGTCGAGCGCTTCCTTGCCGAAATCACCGACCGCCAGATCAAGCGTGGCGTTCACCGCAGCGAGCGCGAACTCACAAAAGCCATCCCGGATTACATCGAAACTCGCAATGAAGATCCAAAACCCTTCAAATGGGTCCGAACCGCAGACGATATCCTTGATGCGGTCAAACGCTTCTGTCTAAAAACCACACCCGAAAATAATGCGGCGAACTTCTGACTCAGGACACTAGGCTAGTTTCCATCCATAAACGCTAACATATTGAAATAACTGGATGTATCCGGATTATTTTGTTGAAAGCTCCGGCGGTTTCAGGTATGAATTCGGTGCAACCCATTGAAGTCAATACAAACCTGTTACCGCCGGAGACAACAATGCGCGAAAAACGCACCATCCAGGCCAGTATTTTCGATGTTTTCTCAAAACACCAGCCTGGCCGTGAACTGAAGGCGATGTCCGCCTGGCTTGACGAGCATTGCGAGGTGCTGGGCTGGGTCGGCGCTGATCTCGGTCGCCACGGCGTCAAGCCGACTGGACGCAAGGGGTTGTCGGCGGAAGCGGTTCTGCGCTGCGCCTTGCTCAAGCAACATCGTCAGTTGAGCTACGAGGAATTGGCGTTCCATCTTTGCGATTCCACCTCATTCCGGGCTTTCGCTCGTCTGCCGGTCCATTGGACGCCAAAGAAATCGGTGTTGCAGAGTACCATCAGCGCCATCAGCGCCGAGACCTGGGAAGCGATCAACCGTTGCCTGATGAGCCATGCCATGAAGGCCAGGGTCGAGGACGGCAAGATGATGCGCCTTGACAGCACGGTTGCCGACGCGCCGATCCATCCCCCCAGCGACAGCTCTCTTTTGGGCGACAGTATGCGCGTGATGGTGCGCTTGTTACGCCGCGCCGATGCCGACCTGCCGGGGCTGAGGTGGCGCGATCACAGCCGGTCGGCAAAACGGTGCTGCCTCTCGATCGCTTTTGGCCGTGGCGCCGACAAACGCCAAAAGCTGTACCGCGACCTCATCAAGATCACCCGCACCACCCTGGACAATCTGCGGGTGGCCGCGCGGCGGCTTGGCCCGGCGGCGGGAACTGGCATTGAGGTCGAGGCCTGGCAGGCCGAGACAAGGCATTACGTGGCCTTGATCGAACGCATCATCGCACAGGCCGAGCGCCGGGTGCTGGACGGCGAACAGGTTCCCGCCGGCGATAAACTGGTCAGCTTGTTCGAACCCCATGCCGATATTATCGTCAAGGGCGCGCGCGAAGTGCAATATGGCCACAAAGTGAACCTGAGCACGGGCAAGACTGGCATGATTATGGATCTGGTGATCGAGGCCGGCAACCCGGCCGATGCCGAGCGTTTCCAGCCCATGCTGGATCGTCATATCAAGCATTATGGCAAAGCGCCACGCCAGACCGCCGTCGATGGCGGTTACGCCAGCACCGCCAATCTGGCCTACCAGCCCGTTGACGAAGTCGGCCCTAGACACGAGCGGCCTGGTCTGATTCTATGATATTCTGATTTGACCGGGAGGTTCGCCGATGTCGATGGGACTGCAGAAGGATCGTCAGGGTGATTTGATGGTGGGCTGGGCGGAGATGCCGCGCTCGCCGGGTCATGTGTTTTACGACCGTCTTCAGTCGGTCCTGATTGAGGGCGGCTTCGACGACTTCGTCGAGGCGACCTGCCGGTGCTATTACGCGGCCAGGACGGGAGCGCCTTCGGTGCCGCCGGGGCGCTATTTCCGCATGCATCTGGTGGGCTACTTCGAGGGCATCGACTCTGAGCGCGGGCTGGAATGGCGCTGCTCGGATTCGCTGTCGCTGCGGGAGTTTCTGCGGCTGGAGAGCCGGGATCGTGTGCCGGACCATTCCTGGCTGTCGAAGACCCGCACGCGTCTGCCCCACGAGGTGCACGCGGTGGTCTTCGATTGGGTTCTGGCGCTGATCGCCGAGGCGGGTCTGGTGAAGGGCGACCGCATCGGGGTGGATGCCTCGACCATGGAGGCCAACGCGGCGCTGCGCAACATCGTGCGGCGCGACACGGGTGAGGGCTACCGGGAGATGCTGGAGCATCTGGCCCGGGAGAGCGGCATCGAGACGCCCACGGCCGAGGACCTGGCGCGTCTGGACCGCAAGCGCAAGGGCAAGAAGCTCTCGAACCAGGATCGGGTTTGCAGGAGCGACCCCGAGGCCAGGGTCGCCAGGATGAAGGACGGCACGACCCATCTGGCCTACAAGCCCGAGCACGCGGTGGATCTGGACACCGGGGCGGTGGTGGCGGCCGAGTTGCACCCAGCCGATGAGGGCGACACCACGACGCTTTTCAAGACCCTGGCGGCGGCCGAGGCAAACCTCGAGGCGGTGGCTGCGGCACCGACGCCAGAGAGCCCGGCCGAATGCGTCACCGACAAGGGCTATTTCTCACGGGCGGTCTTGAAGGCCCTGGACGACAGTCCCTGGAAGACCCGGATCGCCGAGCCCAGGCAGAAGGGCTTTTCGCGCTGGCGCGGTGACCAGGCGGCGCGCCGGGCGGTCACCAACAACCGCGTGCGGCTCAAGTCCGGGGTCGCCCGCGAGGCCTTCAAGCTGCGCGCCGAGATCGTCGAGCGCTCCTTTGCCCACACCCTCGATCGCGGCGGCATGCGCCGAACCTGGCTGCGCGGGCGCGAGAACGTGCACAAGCGATACCTGCTTCACGTCGCCGGCCACAACCTCTCGTTGCTGATGCGCCAACTCATCGGCGCCGGCACCGCGCGCCAGGCTGTGGCGGGCGGATATGGCGGTGTTTTCGTGCTTGTTGCGCCCTCTGGAGCCGTTCTGGTCGCTCAGATCGTCCTCATCGTCTCGGAGGATGGCAAAACCGCCGACGCCGCGTTATGTTTCGTCGTGGGGTGAAACCCGGTCAAGTGGGGTGAAGCCCGGTCAATGGCGACTTTTTCAACGGGCTGCTACGCCAAGGCCAAGGGTGTCGAGGACGCGGCCTTCCACAAGAAGCGCGGGCTGAAAATCAAGGACATGGTCAAGAGCCGATGGGTGTACCGTAAGCTGCGCAACTTCCGCGCCGGGATCGAGGCCAATATCTCCTGTCTCAAACGCGCCTGCGGGCTCGGTCGTTGCACCTGGAAGGGACTGGAGCACTTCAAGGCTTACATCTGGTCCTCGGCGGTCGCCTACAATCTCGCCCTCTTCGCCCGCCTGAAACCAACATAGCCCAAGCCGCCGGCCCAATGTTGAAAAACCGGCGCCGCCCGGCCTGTACGCATGCCTGCAGCCTTCAGGCCAATGAAAAATCTGTCGGAAAATTCAACCTGGACACGAAAAATGGCATACGCCACCGCTAAACCGGACAGATCAAGCCGCCGAGCCAGCGACCCCTTGAAAGTAAACCCGAAAATCATGGCGTTTATGGATGGAAACTAGGCTAAACCCTTTCGTGGACGAGGATGCGATGATCCTCGTAAAGCCGTTTATTGTCGGAGTTGAACTCGGTTTTCATGTCGCAATCGAGACCGTATAGATCGACGATCTCAAAGGCTACTGGCGTAAAAAAGTTACCATTGCGCTCGATTTCGAAGCCTACGAGAAGATGAAACGCATCTTCAGAAACCTTCGGGTTTTCCGATGGTGACAGATAGAACGACCGTTGTGTCGTTTTGTGGTTCTTTGCTGCGTAGGTCTTCACTTCGAGGTAGATCGGGACACCTTCGGTTTCAATTTTGACATCTGGATATCCGGTCGATTTACCTTTGCCGTCTTTGGTTCTCGGGGGAGCCGCGACTAGGTCAGCTTCGGTTAGGGCGTCGATCACGAAATGCTCCATGTCATTGCCAACCTCGTTGGGTCGCGAGCGCTCGATAGGGCTTCTCTGGACTGTCTGGCAAACTTGCCTCATGGCCCCAACAATGCGTTCGAGGGTCTCTTGGTTTCCGTGTTCCTGTAAATTGAACCTTTCGACCGAAACGTCACATAGCGCCTTAATGATCACTTCGAAGGGGATACCTTTCATTGGCTTGATAAACTGCGCCAGTGCATCTTCCAGTTTTTTCTCTCGTTCGCTGCTCATTCTTCTCTCCTCAATAGGACTATACGATTGCTGTTCGTGCCGCTTTTGTTGTTTGAAACCCCCCAGCAATTTGAGGTTTTTGTGAACTCCTGCTGGTTAATCATCACTCCAAGGGTCTCGAGTGGGAGCCCCTCAGTGGCTGCAATGACATTCTCTTCAAGCTTAACGGTTCCATTGCGGACCTCGCCGACTTCAAAAGCGATATGTCCGCTAGGGCGAGTGATCCTTGCAAGTTCCTTCATGGTTGCGGCGATAAAAGCCTGCCAATTGTCAACACTGCGGTGTTTGGTGATCTTCACGGACTTTGGGTCAAAGTCCAGAAACCAACACCTGAGCCAGTTGTCAGCCTCGTAATTTACGATATCGAGGAACGGTGGTGACGTGACAGTAAGAGATACAACCCCGTCAGGGATTTGTGGTGTCTCGTGCGATTGTCCGGTCAGGAAGAGACTTGCGTCAACGCGGGTGAAGCCCTGCGATAGAAGGCTTTTCGACTTCTTGGCGATGATAGCAGGCACGTCACGAAAAGGCGGTGTTTGTTCCCGTTTTTCGTTTATCTTGTGCTGCCGCCCTACGGATACAGCCTGATTGGGGGGCAGAGTATAGACCGAAAAGAAGCCTGAAGAATGTCCTGTCAGGCGGTTGATAGCGACCATCCGGACCCAGCGGTCCGTCTGGTCAAGCAGGCCAGCTTCTTCGCGTGTGACAAGCCATGAGCGCAGTCCTTCGATCTGGGCCAAGGTATCTGGGTGGTAGAAGACCAGCAGTTTGTCATGTTCGATAGACTGAAAGTCCTCCCACGGTATTTCACGCAGTCGGTCGGTAATCTGTGCCGATGTTGGCGGGTTGATCCTAGGTTCTGTGAACGCGCTGCTCAAAGGGTTTGTGTCATTCCCGTAAGGTGTCCTTCCGCGCAAAGCAGCCTCTATTGGAGTTGTCCCACGGCCCATGAAGGGGTCGTAAACGACCTCCCCCGGTTTTGTGAGACGGTCGATGAAGAACGCTGGAAGCTGGGGTTTGAAACACGCTCGATAACTGACTTCATGCAGACGATGAGCCTGCCTTTGTCGCGCCGTCCAAAACTCGTTGATGAAATAAGGGATACCATTCAAGACCTTTGTTTGAGTGGCCTCGCCAAACTCCGAGTAGGCGTGCAGATCGGTCAATAAATCGGTTGGCCGTTGCTCTTCAAAGGGGGATGGCTGATGGTTCATTTGCGAAGATTATCCTGTTTTTTACAGTGAGACCCCTGCATAAGGCCCAATATGGTTCGGGGTTTCAACCGAACATGCGAATTGGCGTGATAATTTGCTCCGCCTCAGCGGTTATCCGGTGATTTTGACCGCTATTCGGGGAATTTCCGGAATTTTGCCGCACTTATCCTATGGGGACCGGTTCTCGAATGCCATATAGCGTGAGGAATCTGGCACCTTTGGGGATGTTGCTCGCCATCGCTGCCAGGCCATAGAAGCAATCCAAGCCGCCATCGCTGGAAAATCATTGATCCAACCGGGTTGAGTAGTTATCCATTGAGAGAGATGAACGGCTCGCAGCACTGAGCCGTCGACCGCTTGACCATCTTCGCGAATTCCGCGCCGCGTTAATCACTGCCGCTGTCACCGGCCAAATTGACGTGTCCACGTGGGACAAGCGAGGTGACACCGACCGCCGCCTTGATCAGATCGAAGAGGAGATGCTCCATGATGATCACCGACGAACATGTGGAATTGGCTACGGTTGAACGCATGCGAGACATGCTCGAGAACGTTCACGACGACTACGAAGTGACGCACGCCTACGCCCTTTTCACCACAATTCTTTGCTGGGTCATGCAGCGTATTCGGACGGATGGTAAAAGTCAGACCGACCTGCGAGCCCGATCAGTACTTGATACACTTGAGAAGGAACCAATCTCGGATCAGCCTTGGCAAATTTGTACGAAAGGCGCTGACGACCAACAACGGGTTCAAGGCTTTCCCCGATGTGACCTTTTTCCGAAGTTCGACGGTTTGACTGCGGCAACGTTTCTCACTGCGTTAAGAAACGCTACTGCTCATGGCGATGCGCGAAACATAAGGCCCGTAAATGAAGGCGATATCCTTGTCGGCTATGAATTCCGCTGCTCAGGCTGCCGAGAAAGCAAGCGGGGAAGGGCAACTTGGTGCGGGAAAATTGTTCTCAAACGTCGAGATATGCAAAGGATCGGAATAGCTCTCGCAGATCGCTTTTGCAAAGCTATAGAAGACCACCGAGTAGGCTTTAAAGACGTTGCTCAAAGTATTCGAGAGGAGGCATGACGGCCCACGCCTCGCAAAGCGCTCACAAGGAAATCGTGCTCCAGGCCAATGTGGTCGCACAGCTTGTTGCTTGGCGTTGCGCAGAACAGCCCCGAGAAATTCAACAGATCAACGAAGAACGGACACATCAGTCAGATCAAGCTCAGGCACCATTTCAGCGAACTCGCCATCAGGGTCGTGCCAGAAGACGGTGCGTTGCCCTTTGTCGTACAGGCTCGTTAACAGCCCGTTGACGAAGTCGGCCCTGGACACGAGCGGCCTGGTCTGATTCATTGATGTTCTGATTTGACTGGGGGGTTCGCCGATGGCAATGGGACTGCAGAAGGATCGTCAGGGTGATTTGATGGTGGGCTGGGCGGAGATGCCGCGCGCGCCGGGTCATGTGTTTTACGACCGTCTTCAGTCGGTCCTGATTGAGGGCGGCTTCGACGACTTCGTCGAGGCGACCTGCCGGTGCTATTACGCGGCCAGGATGGGAGCGCCTTCGGTGCCGCCGGGGCGCTATTTCCGCATGCATCTGGTGGGCTGTTTCGAGGGCATCGACTCTGAGCGCGGGCTGGAATGGCGCGGCTCGGATTCGCTGTCGCTGCGGGAGTTTCTGCGGCTGGAGAGCCGGGATCGTGTGCCGGACCATTCCTGGCTGTCGAAGACCCGCACGCGCCTGCCCCACGAGGTGCACGCGATGGTCTTCGACTGGGTTCTGGCGCTGATCGCCGAGGCGGGTCTGGTGAAGGGCGACCGCATCGGGGTGGATGCCTCGACCATGGAGGCCAACGCGGCGCTGCGCAACATCGTGCGGCGCGACACGGGTGAGGGCTACCGGGAGATGCTGGAGCATCTGGCCCGGGAGAGCGGCATCGAGACGCCCACGACCGAGGACCTGGCGCGTCTGGACCGCAAGCGCAAGGGCAAGAAGCTCTCGAACCAGGATTGGGTTTGCAGGAGCGACCCCGAGGCCAGGGTCGCCAGGATGAAGGACGGCACGACCCATCTGGCCTACAAGCCCGAGCACGCGGTGGATCTGGACACCGGGGCGGTGGTGGCGGCCGAGTTGCACCCAGCCGATGAGGGCGACACCACGACGCTTTTCAAGACCCTGGCGGCGGCCGAGGCAAACCTCGAGGCGGTGGCTGCGGCACCGACAAGGGCTATTTCTCACGGGCGGTCTTGAAGGCCCTGGACGACAGTCCCTGGAAGACCCGGATCGCCGAGCCCAGGCAGAAGGGCTTTTCGCGCTGGCGCGGTGACCAGGCGGCGCGCCGGGCGGTCACCAACAACCGCGTGCGGCTCAAGTCCGGGGTCGCCCGCGAGGCCTTCAAGCTGCGCGCCGAGATCGTCGAGCGCTCCTTTGCCCACAGCCTCGATCGCGGCGGCATGCGCCGAACCTGGCTGCGCCGGCGCGAGAACGTGCACAAGCGATACCTGCTTCACGTCGCCGGCCACAACCTCTCGTTGCTGATGCGCCAACTCATCGGCGCCGGCACCGCGCGCCAGGCTGTGGCGGGCGGATATGGCGGTGTTTTCGTGCTTGTTGCGCCCTCTGGAGCCGTTCTGGTCGCTCAGATCGTCCTCATCGTCTCGGAGGATGGCGAAACCGCCGACGCCGCGTTATGTTTCGTCGTGGGGTGAAACCCGGTCAAGTGGGGTGAAACCCGGTCAATGGCGACTTTTTCAACGGGTTGTTAAGATGGCTAAAACAGTCGTTTTTGTCCCGCCCGCCCTGACCACGGCGCAACAAGCTGTTGATAAGGACAAAAACCCCAGCCAAAATCTTTGGGAATTATATACCAAAGTAACAATGTGACATGATCGCGCTTACTCACCTGCCCTTGCGGGGTGGGGCTTCGGGTTGTACCGCCAGGGCGGAACGGCAGTGCCACAATACCTACATAATTTGGCATCTTCTTTAATAAACTGAGCACAACCGGAGCACTTAATCATGTCTCTAGTACTTTGCTTAAGAACAAGGGCATGAACAAATGCTACTACAAATATAAGAAATCCATAAACATACCACTTGCCGAATGAATATCCTTTTGAACTCGCAATTATTGCTGGGATAAAGGCAAGAATTATCCATGCGGGGATTAGTAGTTCCATATTTAATTTCTTCCCTGTTGAGATTTACACCGACACCCCAGTGGGTGCCGGGCCATTACCAACAACTTTCGGACAGAAAGAGTCCCTGCCTATTTGCCTGGTAAAAGGCTGTTCTATTCAGCAGGTAGCCCGACTCAACGGGCCGAAAGTTGTTGATAATGTAACTTTGCCGTGATTCTGTTGTGGACACAACCAAAAACAGGGGGATTATATACCAAAGTCACATTACCCTCCCGCGCTTAACAGCCCGTTGACGAAGTCGGCCCTGGACACGAGCGGCCTGGTCTGATTCTTTGATGTTCCGATTTGACCGGAGGCTCGCCGATGTCGATGGGACTGCGGAAGGATCGTCAGGGTGACTTGATGGTGGGCTGGGCGGAGATGCCGCGCTCGCCGGGTCATGTGTTTTACGACCGTCTTCAGTCGGTCCTGATCGAGGGCGACTTCGACGGCTTCGCCGAGGCGGCCTGCCGGTGCTGTTACGCGGCCAGGACGGGAGCGCCTTCGGTGCCGCCGGGGCGCTATTTCCGCAGGCATCTGGTGGGCTGTTTCGAGGGCATCGACTCTGAGCGCGGGCTGGAATGGCGCTGCTCGGATTCGCTGTCGCTGCGGGAGTTTCTGCGGCTGGAGAGCCGGGATCGTGTGCCGGACCATTGCTGGCTGTCGAAGACCCGCACGCGCCTGCCCCACGAGGTGCACGCGGCGGTCTTCGACCGGGTTCCGGCGCTGATCGCCGAGGCGGGTCTGGTGAAGGGCGACCGCATCGGGGTGGATGCCTCGACCATGGAGGCCAACGCGGCGCGGCGCAACATCGTGCGGCGCGACACGGGGTGAGGGCGACCGGGAGATGCTGGAGCATCTGGCCCGGGAGAGCGGCATCGAGACGCCCACGGCCGAGGACCTGGCGCGTCTGGACCGCAAGCGCAAGGGCAGGAAGCTCTCGAACCAGGATCTGGTTTGCAGGAGCGACCCCGAGGCCAGGGTCGCCAGGATGAAGGACGCCGCGACCCATCTGGCCGACAAGCCCGGGCACGCGGTGGATCTGGACACCGGCGCGGTAGTGGCGGCCGAGTTGCACCCAGCCGATGAGGGCGACACCACGACGCTTTCCAGGACCCTGGCGGCGGCCGAGGCAAACCTCGAGGCGGTGGCTGCGGCGCCGACGCCAGAGAGCCCGGCCGAATGCGTCACCGACAAGGGCTATTTCTCACGGGCGGTCTTGAAGGCCCTGGACGACAGTCCCTGGAAGACCCGGATCGCCGAGCCCAGGCAGAAGGGCTTTTCGCGCTGGCGCGGTGACCAGGCGGCGCGCCGGGCGGTCACCAACAACCGCGTGCGGCTCAAGTCCGGGGTCGCCCGCGAGGCCTTCAAGCGGCGCGCCGAGATCGTCGAGCGCTGCTTTGCCCACAGCCTCGATCGCGGCGGCATGCGCCGAACCTGGCTGCGCGGGCGCGAGAACGTGCACAAGCGATACCTGCTTCACGTCGCCGGCCACAACCTCTCGTTGCTGATGCGCCAACTCATCGGCGCCGGCACCCCGCGCCAGGCTGTGGCGGGCGGATATGGCGGTGTTTTCGTGCTTGTTGCGCCCTCTGGAGCCGTTCTGGCCGCTCGGATCGTCCTCATCGTCTCGGAGGATGGCGAAACCGCCGACGCCGCATTATGTTTCGTCGTGGGGTGAAACCCGGTCAAGTGGGGTGAAGCCCGGTCAATGGCGACTTTTTCAACGGGCTGTTAAGCCCGATTTGATCTGGTCGTTATCCATTCGCCACTCTACCTATTGGTTTGTTATTCGTTTCTAATTCAGAAGAATTTCTAACCATTTCTACGATTTTCACTCCGCCGTCCTGCGGCGCACCGGATTCATCAAGATAACCTGATGATGTAAGGGCAAAGATGGAGCGAGTTGTTTCCATCAAGACAGCATCTCGCGTGCCTGCGTTATCGGCGGCTTTGACAAACGCTTGGAAGGTTTTTAACGCATTTGCTCTGTGCTTGTTCACGGAAGCTTGGTGCATGGTTGCCTTATAAACACGACCAGCCCAAATAGTCGCAGTGAACAGCAATCCAAGCATGACTAGCTTCGATGTTACATGTTGAATTATCTGTGCGGTCGTAGCATCCGCCGATATGCCAAAACAGACCATGAGAAACGCGACAAAAAACGTTGCCGCTGCCAATGATCCAGTACCGGCCAGCCAGTATTTCGCGACTCTATTGAGTTTTGTTGCCTCGTCAGAGAAAACTACTGTGAAGTGTGCAACTCCGGCCTTTGCAGAAGTTTTACGGGCGGTATCGATTATCGAATTTATCTCAGTATATTTTGTTTTAATTTCAGATTTGGTTTTATTAACCAACCCACCGGCTTCTTCAACCATCCGCGAAAGCTGTTTAATGTTTCTTTGGACATCACCCATTTGATACGCAAGGTATGGAATCCAACTGTGCCCTCGTCGATAAAGTTCTTCGGCTTCCGTCTTCAATTGCTGTGCTAATGAATCTCTTGCCTGAGTTGGGTTCTTACCCTCAGAAATTGAAAATTTTGAAATCTGGTCAAGAACGTTTTGAGCCTGACGCGCGGCTTGGACTAACTCCCCCATCTCTTGGTCTGGAATAAATTCGACAGGCAGTATGTCAAAATGCCGTAGTATGTTTTGTATTCTCTGAACGTGTTCTCGACTATCCTTGAAATTGACGGTTCCCCAATTCGGGTTTTCAACAATTTTATCCGGATTGATTTTCATGCATCTGGCAGATAGTTCCTTAAACTGTGAAATCTGTTCTTTTGTAGCCATGTTCTTTACCCTGTTTCTTTCCCGTAGTAGCCTTGGTTTGAGGTACTCCCCATTCATTGGACAGGTTTAACGGCAATTTAAGCTACAGTCTTGGTCTTCTGGCCGATTGCTCCAACGTTGTGTTTCATGCCGCCCAGCCTATCACTCGGAGATCCGGGCGCAAGCCCGGGCCCGGAGGGTGACAGGCTGTCTTGATATACCAATTCCGGCGTCTTGTCTTGTCACCGTGGGCCTTGTGAGGCCGCAGGGGTATCGCATGAACAGTGGTATGAATATTGCGATGATTTGAGTCGCGTGATTCACTCCCTTCAGGTAACTACTCAACCCACCACAAAGGTTGCGTGCCAGTATGCCATGACGGGAGTTTGAGCATCACGCTGGGTGCGTGCTGCCGGTTGCCGGATGTGCGAGCGTGGGCAGCAACGCGCTGGCCTTTAAAAAATATACCTCTACGGTGCGAGCAGTGATCCGCACCCACAGCTTTTGCTTCAACAGCTGATACGGCACGGAGTAACTTTCTGACAGACAGTCGACAAGGAGGTCGCCATGCCGAGCCTTTCACAACGCATCATGGAACATGCGACTACACTTCCCGAGGGTGCACCGTTGTGCCCGAGCGCCCTGCTTCATTTGGGAAGCCGGGCAGCCGTCGATCAGGCGTTGTCACGCCTAGCGCGCCGCGGCCAACTCATGCGCATCTGCCAGGGCGTCTATATGATCTCCGTTGAGACCCGCTTTGGACCGCGCGCACCGGCCATAGAGAAGGCTATCGCATCGCTTTCGGCGGTGTGGGGGGAAACCATCGTTCCCTGCGGCGCCTCGGCGGCCAACATCCTCGGTCTCAGCACTCAGATGCCGGTGCGCTCGGTCTATCTGACATCGGGTCCCAATCGCCAACTACACTTCGGTGCACAAATCGTGCACCTTCGCCACGCGCCGCGATGGCAATTGGTGGCGCCTCACCGGCCGGCGGGCGATACCGTCCGCGCGTTGTCTTGGCTCGGTCCCTGGGAGATCGATGACGCTCTCGATGTTGTCCTGCCAAGGCTCTCGGCCGAGGATCTTGCCGAACTGGCCGCGGCACGCGCGATCATGCCGGCGTGGATAGCCGAACCTCTCAGCGCCCACGTCGCGCAAGGATAAGGCTTCCTTCCAGTCCCTTTCTGTCTCCGACAAGCGCGATGCACTGGAAGTCGCCGCGGGCCGCGGCGGACGCCGCGCTCACCTGCTGGAAAAAGATATCTGGGTCGTTGAGACGCTTCGCGCCCTATTCGAAGCGCCGTTCGGCGGCGACCTCGTGTTCAAGGGTGGAACGTCACTGGCGAAGGCTTACCACGCAATCCGCCGTTTCTCGGAGGACGTCGACATCACCTACGACACCCGCGCCTTCGCTCCGGACCTCGTGTCCGACACGGGTAGGGAGACGCTTCCTCACACGCGCAGCCAGGAACGGCGGTGGACCAGGACAATCCGGACCCGGCTTGCGACATGGGTCCAAAAACAGGCCCTGCCTGTCATCGAAACGGCTCTCTCGGATGCCGGTTTCGCCGCTCGGGTTCGTGCCGACAGCGAGCGGCTCTACGTCGGGTACGATCCACTATTCGACGACTACAGCTTTGTCCGACCGGAGGTGATGGTCGAGTTCGACGCGCGCTCGACCGGCGAGCCGTACCGGAAGCGGTCGGTCGAATGTGACGCGGCTCCCCATTTGCCCGATCTCGCGTTTCCGACGGCGACCCCCTCCGTCATGCTGGCCGAGCGCACCTTCTGGGAAAAGGCCATGGCCATCCACGTTTTTTGCTGGCAACAGCGACAACGGGGAGAGCGCCTTTCCAGGCATTGGCATGACCTCGCACGTCTGGACGAAACCAGCCACGCAACAGCGGCAAGACCCACCTCGCCGTCGCCATCGCACGCACCTGTATCCGCAACGCCGCGCGTGGCCGCTTCTTCAACAGCGTCGACCTGCTCAACAAGCTCGACACGAAAGCCTGCACCGAACGACAGGGTCGGCTGGCCGGTCTCCTCTGCCGCCTCGACGTCCTGATCCTCGACGAACTCGGCGACCTGCCCTTCGCTCAGACCGGCGGCCAACTGCTCTTTCATCTGATCAGCCGTCTCTATGAGCGGACATTCATCGTCGTCACCACGAACCTGGCGTTCGGCGAATGGCCCAGCGTCTTCGGTGATGCAAAGATGACCACCGCGCTCCTCGACCGTCTGACCCATCACTGCGACATCCTCGAGACCGGCAACGAGAGCCGGCGCTTCAAGAACCGAGCCTGATCGCCTCGGAAAGGCTGGCCCGAGACGGCTGCGCCACATGGAAAGCTACGCCGCCTCGGGCCAGCTCACGTCGCTCCAGACGGATCCCTTTTGCGCGCCGATCAGGGGGCCGTTTCCCTGATTCTGGACCAAAAAAGTTGAAATTCCCCGTTGTCTTTGAATCTAAAGGGATTTATGGTGGTTTTTGTGATTAGTTCCATCACCAACTGGGTGAAAATAACATGGCACAGGGCGTTCTTCCTTTCGAGTACGAAAGCGAACCGGGCAGCAGCGATCTGACGGGTTTTGCCGGGATTGGTGTTTACCTTGATTTGATTGAGGCATCGGGACTGGCGGCTGCGGTGCGGCGCGAGGTGCGGGTGGCGGGGCGGCAGGGCTGGCTGGATGTGCAGATGATCATCACGGTGATCGCACTCAATCTGTGCGGGGGTGATCGGGTCGAGGATCTGGAACGCCTGGAGGCGGACGCCGGCTTTGCCGCGACCATGGATGCGGTTGAGCGGCGGCTGTTGGTGCGCCGGGAACGTCGGCAACTGAAGATCCGGTTTCGGCGCGGCCGCGGGCGCAGCGTGCCTTCGCCGTCGGCTCTGTCGGGCTGGTTGGAACGCTTCCACGACGCAGGCCAGGAAGATCTGCGGAAGGCCGGGCGTGCCTTCATCCCGCGCCCGTCGGCGGGTCTGCTTGGTCTGCGGCGTGTCAATCAGGCGCTGGTGTCATTTCTGCAGCACCATCGCAGGCAGGGCTCGGCGACGCTGATTCTGGATCAAAAAAGTTGAAATTCCCCGTTGTCTTTGAATCTAAAGGGATTTATGATGGTTTTTGCGATTAACTCCATCACCAACGGGGTGAAAATAACATGGCACAGGGCGTTCTTCCTTTCGAGTACGAAAGCGAACCGGGCAGCAGCGATCTGACGGGTTTTGCCGGGATTGGTGTTTACCTTGATTTAATTGAGGCATCGGGACTGGCGGCTGCGGTGCGGCGCGAGGTGCGGGTGGCGGGGCGGCAGGGCTGGCTGGATGTGCAGATGATCATCACGGTGATCGCACTCAATCTGTGCGGGGGTGATCGGGTCGAGGATCTGGAACGCCTGGAGGCGGACGCCGGCTTTGCCGCGACCATGGATGCGGTTGAGCGGCGGCTGTTGGTGCGCCGGGAACGGCGGCAACTGAAGAGCCGGTTTCGGCGCGGTCGCGGGCGCAGCGTGCCTTCGCCGTCGGCTCTGTCGGGCTGGTTGGAACGCTTCCACGACGCAGGCCAGGAAGATCTGCGGGAGGCCGGGCGTGCCTTCATCCCGCGCCCGTCGGCGGGTCTGCCTGGTCTGCGGCGTGTCAATCAGGCGCTGGTGTCATTTCTGCAGCACCATCGCAGGCAGGGCTCGGCGACGCTGGACATGGACGCGACGCTGGTGCAGAGCCACAAGCGCCAGGCGGAATACTGCTACAAGAAGTTCAAGGCCTATCAGCCGTTGAACACCTGGTGGGCGGAACAGCAGGTGATCGTGCATTCCGAGTTCCGCGACGGCAATGTGCCGGCTGGCTATCGGCAGTTGCAGGTGTTGCAGGCCTCGCTGGCGGCGCTGCCTGGGGGCGTGGACAAGGTCTATCTGCGCTCGGACACGGCGGGTTATCAGAAGGATCTACTGCTCTATTGTGGCGAGGGCCGGGACAAGGTTTTCGGGGTGATCGAGTTCGCCGTCGGCGCCAACGTGACGGCGGAGTTCCGGCGTGCCGCCCTGGCCGTGCCGGAGGCCGAGTGGCGGCCGCTGGATCGTGTTTTCGACGGGCAACGCCACGAGACCGGCCAGGAGTGGGCGGAAGTCTGCCATGTACCGAGTTGGGCGGGCGAGAGCAAGACGCGGGCGGATTACCGCTTCCTGGCGATCCGGGAGCCGCTGGAGCGGTTGGAGCCTGGCGATGGGGATCAGTTTCCGTTCCCGACCGCGGCGTTTGCTTTGAGGGGGCGCAGCAAGCTGTTCGCCCTGGTCACCAACCGTGATCTGCCGGGCGATGCGGTGATCTGGTGGTCCCGGGAGCGCTGTGGCAAGAGCGAGGAAGTCCACGCGGTGATGAAGCACGACCTGGCTGGCGGCACCCTGCCTTCGGGTCTGTTCGGAGCCAATGCGGCCTGGTGGGCGATCATGGTGCTGGCGCATGATTTGAACGCGGTGATGAAGCAACCGGTTCCGGGACCGGCCTGGGTGGCACGGCGGATGAAGGCCTTGCGCCTGGCTCTGATCGCCCTGCCTGGCCGGGTGATCCGTCATGCGCGGCGGCTGATCATCCGTTTGGGGAGCGAAGCGGGGCTCGATCTGGTGCTGAGCGCCAGGCGGAAGATCCTGGCCCTGGCGCGCGGCCCGACCTGACGGCTCCGGCCTGCCACGATATCCTTGCTGAAGTGCGATGCCGGCTCCCGGCCAGGGCTTCGCCTGGCCAACGGACAGGCGCGGGACCCGCAAGACGCATGGCCACCTTGAGACTATCTCCTCAAGCGCGAAATCCGCGGGAGTGACGCCTAGGCGCGGGCCGAAAACCCCACAACGGCGCCCATCGCCGCCCCTGCCGAGGCGCGTCAGGGATTTAGTTCGGGAATCCTGGGCTCCCCTGATTCTGGATCAAAAAAGTTGAAATTCCCCGTTGTCTTTGAATCTAAAGGGATTTATGATGGTTTTTGCGATTAACTCCATCACCAACGGGGTGAAAATAACATGGCACAGGGCGTTCTTCCTTTCGAGTACGAAAGCGAACCGGGCAGCAGCGATCTGACGGGTTTTGCCGGGATTGGTGTTTACCTTGATTTGATTGAGGCATCGGGACTGGCGGCTGCGGTGCGGCGCGAGGTGCGGGTGGCGGGGCGGCAGGGCTGGCTGGATGTGCAGATGATCATCACGGTGATCGCACTCAATCTGTGCGGGGGTGATCGGGTCGAGGATCTGGAACGCCTGGAGGCGGACGCCGGCTTTGCCGCGACCATGGATGCGGTTGAGCGGCGGCTGTTGGTGCGCCGGGAACGGCGGCAACTGAAGAGCCGGTTTCGGCGCGGTCGCGGGCGCAGCGTGCCTTCGCCGTCGGCTCTGTCGGGCTGGTTGGAACGCTTCCACGACGCAGGCCAGGAAGATCTGCGGGAGGCCGGGCGTGCCTTCATCCCGCGCCCGTCGGCGGGTCTGCTTGGTCTGCGGCGTGTCAATCAGGCGCTGGTGTCATTTCTGCAGCACCATCGCAGGCAGGGCTCGGCGACGCTGGACATGGACGCGACGCTGGTGCAGAGCCACAAGCGCCAGGCGGAATACTGCTACAAGAAGTTCAAGGCCTATCAGCCGTTGAACACCTGGTGGGCGGAACAGCAGGTGATCGTGCATTCCGAGTTCCGCGACGGCAATGTGCCGGCTGGCTATCGGCAGTTGCAGGTGTTGCAGGCCTCGCTGGCGGCGCTGCCTGGGGGCGTGGACAAGGTCTATCTGCGCTCGGACACGGCGGGTTATCAGAAGGATCTACTGCTCTATTGTGGCGAGGGCCGGGACAAGGTTTTCGGGGTGATCGAGTTCGCCGTCGGCGCCAACGTGACGGCGGAATTCCGGCGTGCCGCCCTGGCCGTGCCGGAGGCCGAGTGGCGGCCGCTGGATCGTGTTTTTGACGGGCAACGTCAGGAGACCGGCCAGGAGTGGGCGGAGGTCTGCCATGTACCGAGTTGGGTGGGCGAGAGCAAGACGCGGGCGGATTACCGCTTCCTGGCGATCCGGGAGCCGCTGGAACAGTTGGAGCTTGGCGATGGGGATCAGTTGCCGTTCCCGACCGCGGAGTTTGCCTCGAAGGGGCGCAGCAAGCTGTTCGCCCTGGTCACCAACCGTGATCTGCCGGGCGATGAGGTGATCTGGTGGTCCCGGGAGCGCTGTGGCAAGAGCGAGGAAGTCCACGCGGTGATGAAGCACGACCTGGCTGGCGGCACCCTGCCCTCGGGTCTGTTCGGAGCCAATGCGGCCTGGTGGGCGATCATGGTGCTGGCGCATAATTTGAACGCGGTGATGAAGCAACTGGTTCTGGGACCGGCCTGGGTGGCACGGCGGATGAAGGCCTTGCGCCTGGCTCTGATCGCCCTGCCTGGCCGGGTGATCCGTCATGCGCGGCGGCTGATCATCCGTTTGGGGAGCGAAGCGGGGCTCGATCTGGTGCTGAGCGCCAGGCGGAAGATCCTGGCCCTGGCGCGCGGCCCGACCTGACGGCTCCAGCCTGCCACGATATCCTTGCTGAAGTGCGATGCCGGCTCCCGGCCAGGGCTTCGCTTGGCCAACGGACAGGCGCGGGACCCGCAAAACGCGTGGCCACCTTGAGAATATCTCCTCGAGCGCGAAATCCGCGGGAGTGGTGCCCGGGCGCGGGGCAAAAACCCCACAACGGCACCCATCGCCGCCCCTGCCGAGGCGCGTCAGGGATTTAGTTCGGGAATCCTGGGTTTCAATGCCTATTGACAGCGGTGGTGAAATTGAAGTGGGTGAGAGTTACTTCGGCGGCAAGCGCAAGGCTAAGCGTGGTCGGGGTGCGGCTGGAAAAATCCCTGTATTCGGCCTGTTGAAGCGGGGTGGGCGGGTATACGCAAAGATTATTGCCAATGCCTCAAGCGCAACATTAATACCCATCATTGAGCGCAAGGTGATCCCCGACAGCATCGTCTGTTCTGACTGCTGGAAGGGCGACAACGTCTTGGATGTATCCGGCTTCAAGCACTTTCGGATCAGCCACTCAAAGCTGTTCGCCGACGATGAAAATCAGATCAACGGTATCGAGAGTTTCTGGCGCCAGGCAAAACGTCATATGGGCAAATTCAACGGTGTTCCGAAGGCCCAATTCGGCCTGTATTTGCCTGTATTTGAAGGAATGTGAGTGGCGTTTTAACAACAGTGACCCATCAATCCAATTATACTAAAGGTCATTGATGATGACCGTTATGGGCCCAATCCCGATGGGCCCAATCCCGGAGTCCGATTGAGATGATTTGCCATGGCTGGTCGACAAGACGGTTCCAGGCTTGGCAGGCTGCTTCAACGATCTCGTCATGGTTTTCAAAAACACGGTTCGAGAGACAGGTCTGGCGTAGGAACTGCCAGATGTTTTCGACCGGATTGAGTTCTGGAGCGCGGCAAGGCAAAAAGACGGGGGTAATGTTTCCCGGCATGTGGAGTTCTCCCGTGGTGTGCCAGCCAGCGCGGTCGATCAAGAGGACAGCATGGGCACCCGGCGCCACGGCCAGGGATATCTCATTCAGGTGGGCCTGCATGGCATGGGTATTGGCGTATGGCATGACCAATGCCGCGCCGCGTCCCCTGGCCGGACAGATGGCGCCAAAAAGACATGTGTTCTGATACCGTTGATCCTTGGGTTGGCGGGGCCTGGTTCCACGCCGCGCCCACTGGCGTACCAGACCATTCTTCCGGCCCAGTCTCATCTCGTCCTGCCACCAAAGTTCGATGCTGGTGTCGGGAGGCAGATGCCCTATGGACGCCGCCAGCGTGCGGGGGAAGTTTTTTTTGAAGTCTTCCATCACGGCCTCGTCCTGCCCCGGATGGCGGGGCCGTGCCGAAATATGGGAGAAGCCCATTTGCTCCAGCAAGCGTGACACCGAACGCTCATGATAGACAACGCCGAAGTGGGCCTCGATCCAGCGTTTCAGATCCACGCGCCGCCAGCGCACGATGCCATCGGACAAAGGATTGGGCCGGTCTCGACCACGGCGGCAAGCTCCTCCAACTGCGATGGCGTTAGCTTCGGTGATGCGCCCGGCGCCTTGCCGTCCATCAGACCATCGGGCCCGTGGCGGTTGAAGCGATGCACCCGGTCCCGCAAGGTCTGGCGATCCATGCCGCCGACCCGGGCGGCATCCGCCCGGGTCATGCCATCATATACGGCGGCGATTGAAAGCAGTCGCCGCGCTTGATTGCTGTCATCACAGCGCGAGGCATGGCAGCGAGCTTGAGCAGCATCATAGTCTTCTCGTAGGGGAACAGTCATCGTGGGAAACCTCCAAGACACCGAATCGGGTGTCCAGAGAATCACAGAACACTAAATATGGAAATCCCAGAAAGAGTCACAATCAATGACCTTTGGTTCTCTACATTCGGCTGCTGCGTCAAGTTAAAACGGCCTTATGGATCGTGGCATGCGGGTCATGGTTCTCTTCGGCGTCGGCTCTTGGACTGCGCCAGCATCCCGGTCTTTCCGCTTTCGAACCTGGGATGTATTATACCGAATAAGACAATGGGTTAAGAGGTATCTAAGGCAGTTATCTGGGTCAGCCCCTATCTAATTTGCGGCGACGGGAGTTTGAGCATCACGCTGGGTGCGATGTCGGGCACCACAGTGGCGCGGCGGCATGGCCTCAACAGCCGTCATCCACTGGATTTTCGCTCCATGTTCGGCCCCGACAGTGATCCCGGCCAGAAGACCGCGCCACCCCTCACAGGTCGAACAACCGCCCCAGTTCCGGCCGCTTCTCATCCACCCCCGCCAGCCGCAGGCAATGCCAGGCCAGGGCGTGGTTCGACGAGGTCACCGGCAACCCGGTCTCGGCCTCGATCTCGCAGACCGCGTCCAGTAGCCTGACGGACGTGCAGGAAACAAAGACCGCGTCCACCTCGCGTCCTTCGATGATGGTCCGCACTGCTGCGCGCAGGCTGTCGCTGTCGATGCTGGCCACAATCGCGTCGTCCTGCTCGTTGAACGAACCGAAGACCGGTACCTCGTAGCCCTTGCTGGAGATGTAATAGCGCACGATCTCGTTGACGTCGCGGCGATACGGGGTCAGCACCGCGATCCGCTTGGCCCCCAGCGCGTCGAAAGCGGCGAAGGCCGCCGTGATTGGATTGGTCGCCCTGGCCTCGGGCCTTGCGGCGTGGATGCGCTCCGCCACCGCCGCTTCGCCCAGCACCATGCTGGCCGAAGTGCAGCCGAAGGCGACCACGTCCAGTTTCGCGCCCGGCAGGATCAGGTCCACCGTGTCGGTCAGCAACGGCCCCATTGCCGCCAGGCTCGAAGGCGTGATCTGCGGCGAGTTGCGGATGCGGGCCTCGTAATAATCCACTCCCGGTCCAACTCCCGGCGAATTGAACACCCGGCGGAATTCATGCTCCACGGTATAATCGCTGGCCAGCACCACCAGCCCGATCTTTGCCACCGAACCGATCCCCGGTCCGGATTTGAAAGGCAAATGCTCAATAATTTCGCAGGCGGCGATCTCATCCCTCATAGGTCATCCCCTCACGGCTGATCGCGGGCTGGCGCTGGGCCACCAGGTCCGCCAGAATCCGCGCTGCACCGTTGGACATGGTCCAGCCCATATGGCCATGCCCGGTGTTCAGCCACAGGTTAGCATAGGGCGAGCGGTCGATCACCGGCATTCCGGTGGGCGTCATCGGCCGCAGCCCGGCCCACAGCTCCGGATCGTCGAAATCCGCCGAGCCCTCGAACAATCCCCGAGCCCGCGCGAACATCTCGCGGAAATCAGAACGCTTGAAGGCGGTTGAGTACCCGGCGATCTCGGCGGTCGCGGTCAGCCGCAGCCGGTCGCCCATCGGACAATAGGCCAGCAGGTTCTCCTCGTCGACGCCGCCGAGGCGCGGCGCCAGCGCCGGATTGGTGATCCGCAGCGTCGCCGAATAACCCTTGACCGGATATATCGGCAGCCGGATGCCCAACCGCTCGACAAGATGCGGGCTGTAGACGCCCAGGCTCAACACGTAAGCGTCCGCCTGAACATCGCCCTTGTCCGTCACCACCGCGGTGATCTCGCTACCCCCATTGTTCGTGGTGGTTCGCAGGTCCAGCACCGCTTCGCCATAGCGAAACACCGTGCCCGCCTCGGCGCATTTTTTCGCCAGTTCGATAGTGAACAGGTTGGCGTCGCCACTGGCGTCGGTGGTGGCAAAGACCGACCCGGCGATCTGATGCGCCGCCGCTGCCAGCCCCGGGTCCTTCGCCACTGTCGCATCCCGGTCCAGCACCTCGATTTCGATCCCCGCATCGCGCAGGATCTGGCACCTGACCGCCGCCGCTTCGAAGCTCTCCGCCGTGCGGTGGAAATACACCAACCCGCCACCCTGGCCGTCATAAGTAACCCCGGTCTCGGCCACCACCTCGTCCAGAATCGCCTGGGAATACACACACAACCGCGACTTGCAGCCGGTATTGATCCGCGCCCCCGTGGCATTACACTGCCCCAGGAACCGCGCCATCCAGGCCCATTGACGCACCGACAAGCGCGGCTTGAAGCGGATCGCCTGGTCGCCCCGCCACAGCGAGCGCAGCATCATCCCCGGTGCGGCGGGCGAGGACCAGGCATAAGAATGCCCCGGCGCCACCAGCCCGGCATTGGCATAGCTGGTGAACTCCGCCGGGCCGCCCGCCCGGTCTATCACGGTCACCTGATGACCGTCCTTCAGCAACTGCCAGGCCGTGGTGACCCCAGCCACCCCAGCCCCGAGGACCGCGATTTTCATGGGCGTCCTCCCGTCATTGCCGATTGAAAGCCTCCCCCCTCCCTCTAGAAAAGGAGTGGGGGAGAGGCCCGGCACGCAACCTTCACCCCACCGCCGCGATCACTCCGATCTCGACATTGAACTGCGGGGCCGCCAGCTTCGACTCGACACAGGCCCGCCCCGGCGTATTTCCCGGCGAAACCCAGGCGTCCCAGACGTCATTCATCTCGGCAAAATCACCCATGTCGGTGATCCAGATCATGGCCGAAATCAGCTTCGACTTGTCGCTGCCCGCCTCGGCCAGCAGCTTGTCGATGCTGGCCAGGATATCCGCCGTCTGATCGGCGATCGACGCCGCCGGCGCGCCCTGCGCCACTTGTCCAGCCGTATAGACGGTGCCGTTATGCACCACAGCTTGGCTCATCCGCGCGCCGACACCAATGCGTTTGATCGTCATTCCAGTCCTCCAAGGTTTCTTGTCATGGCCCCCAGTGGGCTCGGCCCGCATCAAACCGACATGTCGGTGCAGGGGCAAGCGCGAAGTCGCACCGGCAGAGGACTGTTTTTCCCACCGGATCGTACAAGCTCGTCGCGCCAAACCCGGCAGGAGTGTTGTGAATGAAGAAAATCGGCATCATCGGCGGCCTTGCCTGACCCTCCACGGCGGCCTCACACCGCCCATGACGGACCGACCCCGGACATCGCATACTGGTTCGGAAGAGAAACGGAGAAACCCGACTGGCAGGCCAAATCTGTGCTTAAAATCGCGCCAATCCTGTCCAACGAATGGGGAGTAGTTCACAGTTGAACCCACCGTCTGAACCCACCGTCTGAACCCACCGTCTGAACCCACCGTCTGAACCCACCGTCTGAACCCACCGTCTGAACCCACCGTCTGAACCCACCGTCTGAACCCACCGTCTGAACCCACCGTCAAACTCGGGCGTTGGCTAACGTGCTTGGTGGTGGTCGTCATGGGCCAGTGAGCAGACATCACCATGCGAAGCATGAGTTCGTGAACGGATGTTGCGGCGGCTCACTCCACTCACCCTGCCGCCGTCCGAACCATGGCGATCACCAGGTTGACCGGCGAGAAGGTGCCGAAGCCGATGGGCAGGAGGAAGGTGCCAGCGGTGATGATCCAGAGGATCGCCTGGCCGCGCCGGGGCAAGGCTTCGCGGGTTGCCCAGAGGGTGATCAGGGCGTTCGCGGTGAGGATGCCGACAGGGGCCAGCACCGACATGGCGACAGCGGCGATACGGCTTCCCTCGGCTTCCAACCCCTGCAACAGCAGCCAGGCGCCACGCCCGATCAGCGGTGCGGCCAACAGGTTGAACAGCACGAAACAGGCGATCGGGGCCTGCCAGGTGGGTTTCATCTTGCCTCGCATGGATGCTGCTGTCCCCTCCTAGCAAACGCCGTCGCGCCAGGGAATGGCGCATTCTTTCGCGAACAAGATTCCCGGGTGAGAATTTTCCCGCGTGACGCTTTTCTGCGTGACGTTTTTCAGCGTGACGTTTGTGAAGAAATCTCGTATTTTTTCATTTAACGAATTCGGGAGAGATTCGCACCATGCGGGATGCGGCCTCAGCGATGGTCTCGACAGCGGCCGCAACTGCGGCGGGCCGGGCCAGCGGTGTCGGCGCTGACCTGCGGGCGTTGCGCAAGGCGCGCGGGCTGACCCTGAGCGAGTTGGCGCAGAAGGTGGGGCGTTCGGTTGGGTGGTTGAGTCAGGTCGAGCGCGACCTCGCCGAGCCGACAATCTCCGACCTGCGTCGCCTCGCCGGCGTCCTCGACCAACCGATATCATTGTTCTTCGGCCCGAGCAGCGCGCCCGAGGACGAGCGCGACTATGTGGTGCGCTGGAACTCGCGGCGGGTGCTGGGCTCGGCCGCCGAAGGGTTGATCGAACAGTTGCTGTCGCCTGACCTCTCCGGCAGTTTCGAGATCGTCCGCTCGGTGTTCGACCCCGGCGCCGAACGCACAGAATTCGTGCTCCGCCCCACCGAGGAGGCGGGATACCTGATCGCCGGAGAGCTGGAGCTGTGGATCGGCGAGCGGCATTTCCATCTGAAACCCGGCGACAGCTTTCGCTTCAAGGGCGAACGCCATCGCTGGCGCAATCCGGGCAGTGAGCCCGCCATCGCGATCTGGGTGATCGCGCCACCGGTTTACTGAGGAGGGACGCATGCCGGAGTTTGACCCGATCACCTTGACGACCTTCATGGCGGCGTCGATTGCGCTGTATCTGACACCGGGCGCGGACATGATGTTTATCAGCGCCTCGGCGGCCTCGGGCGGCAGCCGTGCCGGCATCGCGGCGGCGCCGGGCGTATCCATTGGCTCCCTGTTCCACACCGTGCTGGCGGTGGTGGGTGTGGCGGCGCTGATCATCCAGGCCAGCCCGACGGCCTATGACATCCTGCGCTCGCCGGGGCGGGTTATCTGGTCTATCTGGCCGTTACCACATGGCGGGCCAGTGCGCCTGATGCGAATGGTGCCGGTGCGCGTAATGTCTGGCGGGCATTCCGGCGCGGAGCGGTTACCAATATCGTCAACCCGAAAGTCTCGATTTTCGTGCTGGCGTTTCTGCCGCAATTCACTGACCCCGCCGCCGGACCGATCCGGGTACAGATTGCGCTGCCGGGGACGCTGTTCTCGGTCGCCGGCATTCCGTTCAACATGGGCTACGGCGCGCTGGCGGGTTTCTTCAGCGAACACCTGCGCCGTGTCGGGGGCCTGATGAACAAGATTTTCGCTATCGTCTTTGGCGGCCTCGCGGCGCGCCTTGCAGTCAACTAGAGGAGCCGAGAGATGGCTGACTTTCCCACCACCGCCCGCGTCGTCATCATCGGCGGCGGCGCCATTGGCGCCTCGGCGCTGTATCATCTGGCGCTGAAGGGCTGGACCGATTGCGTGCTGCTGGAGAAGAACGAGCTGACGTCGGGCTCGACCTGGCACGCGGCAGGCAATGTTCCGACCTTCTCGGCCTCGTGGTCGATCATGAACATGCAGCGCTATTCGACCGAGCTTTATCGCGGGCTGGCCGAGGCTGTGGATTACCCGATGAACTACCATGTCACCGGCTCGATCCGGCTGGCCCACTCGAAGGAGCGGATGCAGGAGTTCGAGCGCGCTGTCGGCATGGGGCGCTATCAGGGCATGGATATGGCGATGTGCTCGCAGAACGACCTGAAGGCACGGTATCCGTTCCTGGAGACGCATGATCTGGCAGGTGGCCTGTACGACCCCTATGACGGCGATATCGACCCCTCGCAGCTGACCCAGGCGTTGGCCAAGGGTGCGCGTGACCTTGGCGCGAAGATCATCCGCTTTTGCCCGATGACGGGTGTGCGCCGCGAGGGGGGCGAGTGGGTGGTCGAGACGCCGAAGGGCGAGGTCCGTTGTGAATATGTGGTCAATGCCGCCGGTTACCGGGCCCGCGAGGTTGGCAAGATGTTCGATCGCGAGGTGCCGATGGTGAGCATGTCGCACCAGTATCTGTTGACCGATGAGATTCCGGAACTGGCCGCATGGATGGCGGAGAGCGGCAAGAAGCTGCCATTGCTGCGCGATGTAGACAGCTCCTACTACCTGCGTCAGGAGAAAACTGGCCTGAACCTTGGCCCCTATGAGAGAAACTGCCGGGCCCATTGGGTCGCGCAAGACGACCCAATGCCTGATGATTTCTCGTTCCAGCTTTACCCGGACGATCTTGAGCGGCTGGAGTGGCATATCGAGGATGCCATGGCGCGGGTGCCGATCCTGGGGTCGGTCGGGGTCAACAAGGTCATCAACGGCCCGATCCCCTATGCCCCCGACGGCAACCCGCTGATCGGGCCGATGCCCGGCGTGCCGAACGCCTTCGAGGCCTGCGTCTTCACCTTCGGCATCGCCCAGGGCGGTGGGGCTGGCAAGGTATTGGCCGAATGGGTGATCGAGGGCGGGACCGAGTGGGACACCTGGTCCTGCGATCCGCGCCGCTTCGGCAAGTGGGCCGATCAGGACTATGCGTTGGCGAAGGCGAAAGAGATCTACGGCCACGAATACGCCATGCATTTCCCCCGCTATGCATGGCCCGCCGGGCGCAACAAGCGCCTGAGCCCGCTGCATGACCGGATCGCCGCACTGGGGGCGCAATTCGGCGCCTATGGCGGCTGGGAGCGGGCGAACTGGTTCGCGCGAGCTGGCGACGACACTTCCGGGGAATCGACCCAGACATGGGCAAGGCAAGGCCCGTGGGAGCAGCGCATCCGCGAGGAATGCGAGGCGGTGCGCGATGCGGCAGGGGTGCTGGACCTGTGCGGGTTTTCGCGGTTCAACCTGGAGGGCGCAGGCGCCGCCGAGTGGCTGCGTGGTCAGGTAACGGGCGGGATCCCGAAGACCGGACGGATCGGGTTGATCTACCTGGCAGATAACCGTGGGCGGATCGCGACCGAGATGTCGGTGGTGCGCCACGGCGAGGACAAGATGACGCTGATCACCGCCGCCACGGCGCAGGGTCACGACTTCGACCTGCTGGCAGGCCGGATGCCCAAGGGCGCGGCGTTCACCCTGACCGATCATACCGAGGAATATGGCACCCTGATCCTGGCCGGCCCCCGTTCGCGGGATATCCTGGGGTCGGTCTGCGGGGCAGACCTGACCCAGGGCTGGCTGACCCATCAGACCAGCGAGATAGCAGGCCACGGGGTCAACCTGATCCGTGTCAGCTTCACCGGCGAGTTGGGCTGGGAAGTGCATTGCGCCATAGCCGACCAACCGGCGGTGTTCGATGCGATCCGGGCGGCAGGGCAGCCGCACGGACTTAAACCCTTCGGCATGTTCGCCCTCGACTGCCTGCGGCTGGAGAAGGGCTACCGCACCTGGAAGGGTGATCTTTCGACTGACTACACCCTGTTGCAGGGCGGGCTGGACCGGTTCGTCAAGCTCGACAAGCCGCAGGATTTTCCTGGCAAGGCGGCGATCCTGAGCGAAAAACAGCAGGGCGTGACCCGGCGCTTCGCAACCATGACCCTCGAGACGGGCGACCATGATGCGCCCTATATGTCGACGGTCTGGAAGGGGGAAGAAGTCGTCGGCGAGACCACCTCGGGCGGCTGGGGCTACCGGGTCGGGGCATCGATTGCGCTGGGCGTCGTGCGGGCCGACTGCGCCGAGCCGGGCACTGAGTTGGAGATCGAGATATTCGGTAACCGGTTCAAGGCGACGGTCCAGCCCGACCAACCACTGTGGGACCCCTTGAATGAAAGGCTGAAGGCATGAGCCAGATCACGCTGCTCGACGGTGGCATGGGCCAGGAGCTGGTCCGGCGCTCGACCCAACCGGCGCACCCGATGTGGTCTGCGCATGTGATGATCAACGAGCCGGAGATCGTGCAGGCCGTCCATGCGGATTACCTGCGCGCCGGTGCGCGGGTGCTGACGCTGAACACATACTCGAGCACACCGGGGCGGTTCGCCCGATTTGGTGTGCCTGAGCAGTTCGGGCCGATGCAGCGCAAGGCTCTCGATCTGGCCCGGGCGGCGATCGACGAGACTGGCATCGAGGCCGATCTGGCCGGGTGCCTGTCGCCGCTGGTCGGCAGTTATCACCCGGAATTGCTGCCATCCTACGAGGTGATGCTGGCCGAGTACCGGCTGATCGCGGCGGAACAGGCGGACCGTGTAGGCTTCTTCCTGTGCGAGACGATGTCCAAAGCCGAGGAGGCCCGCGCTGCAGCGACCGCCGCGGCGGAGACGGGGCGTCCGGTCTGGGTGGCGTGGACGCTGTCCGAGACGCTTGGCGAAGACGGCAAAGCCCGGCTGCGCAGCGGTGAGACCATTGCCGAGGCGATGGCGGCGCTCGATGGGTTGCCGGTGGCGGCGTTGCTGGCGAATTGCTGCCCGCCGGAGGTGATCGACGTGGCAATGCCGGAGCTTGTCGCCTCTGGTCTGCCGGTGGGCGGATATGCAAACGGTTTCACGCCGATCCCGACCGGGTTCACACTGGGGCAGACCGTCGACATGCTTTCGGCGCGCAAGGATCTGGGCCCGCAAGCCTATGCAGGTTTCGCCATGGGCTGGGTTGACGAGGGCGCCACCATCATCGGCGGCTGCTGCGAGGTCGGCCCGGCGCATATCGCCGAGCTGGAGCAGCGGCTGGAAGCGGCGGGCCACGAAATCGTGGGCCAGATCGTGGGCCAGATCGGGGGGGCGTCATGACGGTGCTGACGGACGTACTGCTGGACCTGATATCCGAACAGAAATTCGGCTATGTGGCGACCGTTGGGGCCGATGGCGCGCCCAATGTGTCGCCCAAGGGCACCTTCATCGCGCTGGATAGTCAGACCCTGGCCTTCGCCGAGATGCGCTCGCCCAACACCGTCGCCAACATCGCCCATGACCCGCGAGTCGAGGTCAACATGGTGGATGTCTTTGCCCGCAAGGGCGCACGGTTCAGGGGCGAGGCGCGGTTTGTCGCCCGCGGCGCGGCGGAGTTCGATGCGCTCTGTCCGCGTTGGGAGGAAATCTGGGGCCCGGGTCTGGGGGCGCTTTTCAATGGCATCGTGGTGATCCGCGTCACTTCCGCTGCGCCGCTGTCCAGCCCTGCATATGATTTGGGCGCAGAGGAAATGGCGCTGAGGGCCGAGTGGTTGGCCAAATACACCAAGATGCAGGAGGACTATCTGAATGGCTGATGTTCCATCCAAAGCCCGCGCGGTTATTATCGGTGGCGGCGTTGTCGGGTGCTCGGTCGCCTATCACCTGACCAAGCTCGGTTGGACCGATGTGGTGCTGCTGGAGCGAAAGCAGCTGACCTGCGGCACCACCTGGCATGCGGCGGGACTGATCGGGCAGCTTCGGGCCTCGTCCAACATGACGAGGATGGCCAGATACTCCCAGGAGCTTTACTTCGAGCTGGAGAAAGAGACCGGGATTTCCACCGGGATCAAGCGAAATGGCTCGATATCGGTAGCGCTGACCGAGGACCGCAAGGAGGAGCTTTATCGCGGCGCCTCGATGGCGCGGGCCTTTGGGGTCGAGGTTGAGGAAATCAGCCCGTCGGAGGTGAAAAACCGTTATCCGCATGTGAATGTCGACGATGTCGTCGGCGCGGTCTATCTGCCGAAGGACGGCCAGGGCGACCCGGCCAATGTGGCGCTGGCAATGGCCAAGGGCGCGAGGATGGGCGGGGCCAAGGTGCTGGAGGGGGTGAAGGTCACGGCCATTCATCAGGTCAATGGCCGGGTCACCGGGGCCGATTGGGCGCAGAATGGCGAGGTTGGGCGGATCGACGCTGATTTCGTGGTCAATTGCGGCGGCATGTGGGGTAACGAGATCGGCCGCATGGCCGGGGTGAACGTGCCGCTGCAAGCCTGCGAGCATTTCTACATCGTGACCGAGGCCATCGAGGGGCTGACCGAACTGCCGGTTCTGCGGGTGCCCGATGAATGCGCCTACTACAAGGAGGACGCCGGCAAGATCCTGCTGGGCGCCTTCGAGCCGAATGCGAAGCCCTGGGCGGTAAAGGGGATTCCGGAAAACTTCTGCTTCGACCAGCTTCCCGAGGATTTCGATCATTTCGAGATGATCCTGGAGAAGGCGGTCGAGCGGATGCCGATCCTCGCCAAAGCCGGCATCCATACCTTCTTCAACGGCCCTGAAAGTTTCACCCCCGACAACGTCTTTTATCTGGGCGAGGCGCTGACCCTGCGGAATTTCTATGTTGCCGCCGGGTTCAATTCTACCGGCATCCAGTCTGCGGGCGGCGCCGGGAAGATGTTGGCGCAGTGGATGGACCGTGGCGAAAAACCGGTCGATCTGGGTGATGTGGACATCGCGCGGGCGCAGCCGTTCCAGGGCAACAGGAAATACCTTGTCGAGCGTGTGACGGAATCGTTGGGCCTGCTATACGCCGATCACTTCCCTTTCCGGCAAAAAATCACCGCCCGTGGCATCCGCCGGTCGCCGTTCCACGAACACCTGAAGGCGCGAGGCGCGGTGTTTGGCGAGGGCGCGGGGTGGGAGCGGGCCAACTGGTTCGCCAACGAGGGTCAGAAACCCGAGTACGAATACAGCTGGAAGCGCCAGAACTGGTTCGAGAATGCCGCCGCCGAGCACCGGGCGGTGCGCGAGAATGTGGGCATGTACGACATGACCTCGTTCGGGAAAATCCGCGTCGAGGGGCTGGATGCCGAATCTTTCCTCAACCGGGTTTGCGGGGCGGAAATGTCCGTGCTCAATGGCAAGATCGTCTACACCCAGTTCCTGAACACTCGCGGCGGGATCGAGGCCGATGTCACCGTGACCCGCCTGAGCGAGACCGCCTATCTGGTGGTCACGCCATCGGGCACACTCCCCGCCGATTTGGCCTGGTTGACGCGCCATCTGGGCGATGCGCGGGTAATCCTGACCGATGTCACTGCGGGCGAGGGCATTCTGGCGGTGATGGGGCCGAATTCGCGCAAGTTGTTGCAGGCTGTCAGCCCCAATGATTTCTCGAATGATACCAATCCTTTTGGTACTTCGCAGGAGATCGAGATCGGCATGGGGATGGCCCGTGTTCACCGGGTTTCCTATGTCGGCGAACTGGGATGGGAGGTGTATGTCTCGTCGGATCAGGCCGCCCATGTGTTCGAGACCATCGCCGAGGCTGGCGAGGGTTTCGGCCTGAAGCTTTGCGGCATGCACATGATGGATAGCTGCCGGATCGAGAAAGCCTTCCGGCACTTCGGCCACGACATCAGCTGCGAGGATCATGTGCTGGAGGCGGGCCTCGGGTTTGCCGCCAGGACTTCCAAGCCTGACTTCATTGGCCGCGATGCGGTTTTACGCAAGAAGGACGAGGGGCTTTCGAGGCGCATGGTCCAGTTCCTGCTTCAGGACCCGGAGCCGCTGGTCTATCACAACGAACCGATCTACCGGGACGGCCAGCGCGTGGGCTACGTAAGCTCCGGCAACTACGGTCACACGCTGGGTGCGTCGGTCGCCATGGGCTATATTCCATGCGAGGGCGAAACTGTGGCGGATGTGCTGGCATCGAGCTACGAGATCGAGGTTGCCGGGACACGGGTCAAGGCTGTGGCCAGCCTGAGGCCGATGTATGATCCGAACGCCGAGCGGGTGAAGCTATGAGCGACAACCATGCAAAGGCCGAGCGGTTCCGGACGCTGCACCGCCCCGGTGCGCCGTTCATCATCCCCAACCCCTGGGATACCGGGTCGGCGCGGATGCTGGCGGCGCTTGGGGCGGAGGCGCTGGCGACGACCTCATCCGGCTTCGCTTTCACTCTGGGCCGTCCGGATATGGGCCATGTGAGCCGCGACGAGATGCTGGCCCATTGCGAAACCCTGGTCGCCGCCACGCCGCTGCCGGTCAGCGCCGATCTGGAGAACGGGTTCGGCGAGGCCCCCGAGGTGGTTGCCGAGACGGTGCGGATGGCGGCAGAGGCCGGGTTGGTGGGCTGCACCATCGAGGACACCACGCTGCCGTCCTCTGGCGCTTACGGTTTTGGTCTGGCGCTGGAGCGGGTTCGGGCGGCGGTCGCTGCGGTGCGCGGGATGGGGTTCCCGTTCATGCTGACGGCCCGCGCCGACGGGTTCATGAACGGCACCTACGATGCGGGTGAGGCGGTGCGACGCCTGCGGGCCTACGCGCAAGCGGGGGCCGATGTGCTGTATGCGCCATTGCTGCCGATGGACGATCTGACGGCGCTGTGCGCCAGTATTGACACGCCGGTGAATGCTTTGGCCACGGGCCGTTCCGCCGATGTCTCGCTGGCCGATTATGCCGCTGCCGGGGTCGCCCGGGTCAGCATCGGCGGCGGCCTGGCGCGGGTGACCCATGCGGCGATCCGCGATGCGGCGCGGGCGATGCTCGGCGGCGGTGATTTGCCCGGCGGCGACTTCTCTGGGCTGGCCAGCGGGATCGGGGCCGGGATTGTCGATCCGCTCCTGATCGCGGGCACCAGGGGCGAGCGGGTAGGATGAGTCGAAAACGGCGTATTCCGCCGCGAATGGACAAGCACAAGGCCTAATGCGGTCTTTAGCTGGTATCAGCATGGAGGAACGGCGCATGACGGATTGCCGCCACCTGATCGATCTCCATAGACGCACCATCGGTGCAGGGCGGGGCCGTGCCGCGCGGGGCTCGCCGACCTGACCCATTTCATCATGCCGACTGATTTGTGGACCGGAGAGATCAAGTAATGGAACAGACAGACACGAAGAAACGCAGCCGCCGCGCCGGTGGCCGTTCGGCCCGCCAGGCGCTGCGCGCAGCGCCGTTGGCCGAAAATATCCGCCCGGTGCGTGCCGGGCTGCCGGGGGGCTCCTACAACCCGTTCTCCGAGGCGGAAATGCAGCGCATCCACGAGACCGCGTTGGATGCGCTGGAGCAGATCGGGCTGGCTGACGCGCCGCCCTCCGGTGTCGAGATCCTGACCGGGGCAGGGGCGATTCTGGGCGATGATGGCCGCATCCGCATCCCCCGCGCGCTGGTCGAGGACATGCTGGCGGTGGCGGCACGCGACCTGACCATCTGCGCCCGCGACCCGAAACACGACCTGCATCTGAGCGGCACCAAGGTGCATTACGGCACCGCTGGCGCCGCGGTGCATGTGGTCGATGTCGAGAAGCGCGAGTACCGCGACTCGACGGTGCAGGACCTCTACGACGCGGCGCGCATCGTCGAGAGCCTCGACAACGTGCATTTCTTTCAGCGCCCGATGGTGTGCCGCGACATTCTCGACAACCTGGAGATGGACCTCAATACCATCTACGCCAGCGTACGCGGCACCACCAAGCATGTCGGCACCAGCTTTACCGAGCCGAGCCACATGAAGCCGGCCTTCGAACTGATCCACATGCTGGCGGGCGGTGAGGACAAGTGGCGTGAACGGCCCTTCATATCGGCCTCGATCTGCTTCGTGGTGCCGCCGATGAAGTTCGCCACCGAGGCCTGCGAGGTGATGGAGACCTGCATCCGCGGTGGCATGCCGGTGCTGCTGCTGTCGGCCGGGCAGGCCGGCGCGACCGCCCCGGCGCCGCTGGCCGGGGCCATCGTGCAGGCGGTGGCGGAGTGTCTGGCGGCGGTGGTCTATGTCAACGCCTTGTCGCCCGGTTGCCCGGCGATATTCGGCACTTGGCCGTTCGTGTCGGACCTGCGCACCGGGGCGATGTCCGGGGGCTCCGGCGAGCAGGGGCTGCTGACCTCGGGCTGCGCCCAGATGCACCGATTCTACGGCTTGCCGGGCGGCGCGCCGGCGGGCATCGCGGATGCCAAGCTGCCCGACATGCAGGCGGGCTGGGAGCAGGGCATCTCGAACGTCATGGCGGGGATGGCGGGGCTCAACATGATTTACGAGTCGGTCGGCATGCATGCCTCTCTGCTGGGGTTCTGCCTCGAGAGCCTGATCCTCGGCGACGACATGCTGGGCCATTGCCAGCGCTGCGTGCGCGGCATCGAGGTGACCGAGGACACCCTGTCGCTGGAGGTGATGCGGTCGGTCGTGCTCGACGGGCCGGGGCATTACCTGGGCGCGGACCAGACCCTCGGGCTGATGCAGACCGAGTATGTCTACCCCTCGCTTGGCGACCGGACCACACCGAAGGAATGGCTGGAGATCGGCAAGCCGGACCTGGTGCGCAAGGCAATCGCGAAGAAGCGCGAAATCCTCGACGGGTATTTTCCGAAGCATCTGTCCTACGAAATCGACAAGGCGGTGCGCGGGAAGTTCAAGATTCACCTGCCGCTGAAAGCCGTGGGGTTGTGACGGGCTGGTCGTATCGGCAGCAGAGGCGCAGAATGCCGGATTAGAGGAACCTCCATGACACCGAAAACCATTGCCGCCTGGCCGGGCAAGACCATCGCGGACAAAACTCACCCCGCGCTCTGGCACATGCTGGACGTTGGCGCTGTTTCCGCGGAACTGATGCGCTATCGATCTCTAACCGGACGCGAGGACTGGGATCAGGCGATAGTAGTCATGATCGTGCTACACGACCTGGGTAAATTCAGTGATGCTTTCCGCGACATGATTTCCGGGCGACCGAGCTACGGCATTCGGCACTGGCAGTTGAGTTTTCGACTGCTGCTGGAAAACGACGGCTGCGTGGAGCAGTTGATCGGCGGGTCGCCCGGCTGCCGCAAACCGCTTTACGCCGCAGTTGCCGGGCATCACGGCGGGCCGCCTGTAGCTGTGGACAGTGACGGGCGGCTAAAGGAGCTGACCGCGATCGGACAGGAGGCGCGTGCCTTGGTGCCGGAGGTGATTGGTCAGGTTGCCAGTCTTCTCCCGCTGGCATCGCTCGATGGGTTGGACGAGGCAACTGCACAGAAGCTCAGCTGGGGCCTGTCGGGGTTGACGGTACAGGCGGATTGGATTGGCTCGAATGTCGACTGGTTTGAGGCAAAAAGCCCGGATATTCCGGTTGCCGACTACTGGACGGCTGCCCGGGGATGCGCGGCTGCAGCTATCGCGAACGCCGGGTTGCACCACGCCACGCCGACCTCCCGGCCGCAGGTTCTGCCCGCCGGGTTCACCCCGCATCCCATGCAGTCGGCGGTTGCGGATGTCCACTTGCCCGACACTTCGGTGTTGGCGTTTATCGAGGACGCAACCGGCGCCGGCAAGACCGAGGCGGCGCTGATCCTGGCGGCACGGATGATGGCAGGGGGCAAGGGCAAGGGTCTGTTCTTTGCGTTGCCGACCATGGCAACCTCGAACGCGATGCTAGCGCGGCTAGAGGGCATCGTCCCGGGGCTGTTTGACGGCAGGCCGTCGCTGGCCCTGTCGCACGGGCGATCCAAGCAGAGCGACCTGTTCCGCGACATCATGGGCCGCGACGGGTCCGATCCTGGCGAGGATGTCACTTGTGGCAAATGGCTGGCCGACGATCGGCGGCGCATTCTGCTGGCCGATGTGGGTGTCGGCACCATCGACCAGGCACTGATGGCGGTGCTTCCGACCCGGTTCAATACGCTGCGGCTCTGGGCGCTGTCGGGCCGGATCCTGATCGTCGATGAGGCGCACAGTTATGATCCGTTCATGGAAGAGGAACTGCGCCGCTTGTTGCAGTTCCACGCCCTGATGAGCGGCTCGGCCATCGTGATGACGGCGACTCTGCCCAAAGGAATGCGCGACGGGTTTTCGCGGGCGTTCCGCAAGGGCCTTGGCGAAAGGCGGGGCGGGGCAGTGACGGACGATGCCTATCCGCTGTTGACCATCGTTGGCCAGAAAGTTGAGAGCGGTCAACTTTCGCCAGTGCCTGCAACCATCCGCGATGTTGCCGTGCACCGGATTGGGTCTGATGACGCTTGGACGTTGCTGCGGGACGGGGTGGCGAAAGGCGCGGCCTGCGTCTGGGTGCGTAATGCGGTGGACGATGCCATCGCCGCCGTGCAGGCGCTGCGAGGGCTGGGGATTGATGCAGAGTTGCTGCACGCGCGGTTCACTGTGGCAGACCGGCTGGCTAAAGAACAGCAGTTGCAGGTGCGCTTTGGCCGCGAGGGGACGGACAGGGCAGGGCGCATTCTGGTCGCGACCCAGGTGGTGGAAGCCTCACTCGACCTCGATTTCGACCTGATGATTTCCGACCTCGCGCCCATTGGGTCGCTGATCCAGCGCGCGGGGCGGTTGTGGCGGCACATGGACCTGCGCCCGGCCCACGCGCGGCCCGTAGCCGTGCCTGCGCTGCACGTGGTCTCACCCGATCCCGATTGTGTTGAGGATGCTCATTGGCTGCATGGCGTGCTGGACAAAGGGGCATATGTCTATCCGCTGGACGTGCAGTGGCGGACGGCGCGGGCGATTTTTGACGCGGGCGTGATCCGTGCGCCGGACGGACTACGGGACCTGATCGAAGCGGTGCATGGCGACGACGCGATGGAGGTGCCGGAGGTGCTGGAGCGGGCCGAGATCGAGACGACCGGCAGACACATGGTGGAGCGGCAGCATGCGCACAACATGCTGTTGCGAGCGACCAGCTATTTCGAGAGCGCGCAACGGGTCTTTGAAGAGGAAAAACTGATGACCCGGCTTGGCCAGCCGCAGGCAACGCTCTGGTTGGCGCGGCTGACCGGACAGGGGCTGGAACCGCTGGCGGACGACTGGCTGATGTCAGAGGTGAAACTCTCTGCCGCGCGGTGGGACAAGCTGCCGGGCGTGAATCAGGAGCAGCCGGAGATTGCCGCTGTGTGCAAGAATTGGAAGGACTGGCAGAAAGCGGCTGTGCACATCGCGCCAGTGGGCGACGGGGGCGAGATTTGCGATGGGTTGAGTTATAATGAGGAGTTTGGTTTAGTATTGGCACCCTGAAGGGTATGAGCCAATAGAGGCTGAAGAGTTGGAAAGTAAGTGTAACTGCCCAGGTTGTTTTCAGGGGTATTTCAGGGTTGCGATAATCTGGTCATCTGGTTTCATCAAGGTTTCGATGATGTTCCATCCTTGTTTTCGAGCCGTTGTGATGACGCTGCGCAGGGTAGCGAAATCCCGTACTGCACGGGTGCCCTTACTTTCAGAGGAAACGCCGCCCTGGTTGTCTCTCCACAGTGGCCGCAAAGGCAGATATGCGCCCGGTGTTCGGTTGTCGCCAGGGGCTGTGGCCCGGGCAGGTCAAACACCTGCCGTGCGGCGTGGCTCTCGGCCATCGCTGACGACAGGGCGGAGCCACACGGCCCGCAGACAGGCAGAAAGTGATCTTCAACATGGGCAGGATCAGCCGTTTGGCAACGGGTACCGCCCTTGTGGCCCTTCTGCCCGCCTGGTTTATTGCCGGACTTTCCCCGCAGACTTTTGGTCCGGGGTTCAGCCCTGGGCTTCTTTAGCCCGTCGCTTGAAGGCGGCTTGCTGATGTTGCTGCTGTTCAAGCTGAGGCGACGCTCCAGATCTTCAATCCGCGCCACATGGCGTGCATTCGTTTGTTGCTGAGCTTCATAAGCCGACCGCAAACGCGCATACTCCAGCTTCAGGTCTTCAAAGACCCGTGCGGAAACAAACAGGTCAGAAGGATTTGACACGGTCACAAAACAGATGAATCACTGCGCGACCCTTGGTGCAAGAAAACTATTCCAAATCCGTACCTGGGCAGTTACAAGTAAGTTTCCTATCCACGTGGGAGGTACGATAGACGGTGAGGGAGGGAAGGAATATTCATGCTAAATCTCATTTCCGACCCTTGGATTCCCGTCCTGCGCGCCTCTGGCCCTGACATCATTCGCCCCGATCAGATGGCTGAACCGGATGTACTCCGCCTGAACTGGCCGCGGCCCGATCTCAATCTGGCCTGTCTGGAGTTGCTGATCGGCCTGACCTATCTGGCGCATCCGCCGCGCGGGATCGACGACCGGATGGTGCCGCCGGGTCAGCCTGCCTTGCGGGCCGCAATGGAGCCGCTGGCACCGGCGTTCAACCTGCTGGGAGACGGGCCGCGATTTCTGCAAGATTACTCAAAATTGGAAGGCGATGCTAAACCACCGGACATGCTCTTCATCGACAGTGCAGCGCGCAAGACAGCCAAGGATAACGCCGACCTGATGGTGCGCCGGTCGCGGTATAGGCGCCTGCCGTTGCCGCTGGCGGCCATGGCGCTTTATACGCTGCAGGCCTTCGCGCCCCAGGGCGGGAGCGGCAACCGGACTTCGATGCGGGGCGGCGGGCCGATGGTGACGCTGATTAGGCCCGAAGGGCAGGGGCTCTGGCCGCTGATCTGGGCCAATGTGCCGGACGGTGAATCTCTGGCGGCGGACGTGCTTGATGCGCTGCCCTGGATGCGCCCGACGGTAACCTCGGAAAAAGGGCAGGTGAAAGTGCCGGATGACGACTATGACCAATATCCCGACCCCGAAATGTTCTTCGGCCAGCCGCGCCGGTTGCGGCTGGTGAGCGAGGGTGATGCGGTCACCGGTGTGATCCAGTGGACTCATGGCACGAATTACGCCGATTGGACGCATTACCTGTCGCCATATTATCGCTCGGTTGATGGAGAATTCCTGCCGTGCCACGCCAAGCCGGGTCTGTTCGGCTATTGCAACTGGCGCGGGGTGATATTGCAGAACGACAAGGACCGCAGGCCACAAAACCTGCACAAATACATGACGTTGTTTGACGCGGCGAAAGTAAACCTGATCGTCGCGGGCTGGGCGATGCGTACTATGAACCCGCTTGATTTCCTCTGGTCGGAACAACCGGTATTTCCGTTGAGCGAGGCGGGCAACCGGATGGCCTGCCGGATGGTCGAGGCCGCAGAGCAGGTGGGCTATGCGCTGGAGGTCTGCGTGCGTGACGGCTTGGGGGAAGGCGGCACTGGGAAGGGTGCGGCAAACGCGGCGCGGGAGGCGTTTTTCGAGGGCACGCAAAACGCCTTTGAAACGGCGCTGCGGCGGCTGTCTGCCGATGGAGATGCGGACCCGGAGGGCTGGCTGGACACCCTGCGCCGGGCAGCCTTGCCGCTGTTTGACGCGGCGGTGATGCCGGGGTTGGCGGACCTCCAAGTAAGCCGCCGCGAAATGGCGGTCAATGCGCGCAAGAAGCTGGTCCTTGGGTTCCAAGGATACGAGCGCTTTGCCAAAAAAATCTACAACGCGCTGGAGCTGAAGCTGCCGGCGAAACGCGGGAAGGACGCGGCATGAGTGACCGAGGCCCCGATGTGGGAGAGATTTGTGCCGGTTGGTGGAAGCGGGCTATCGCAGCAGACACCGGCCCGGCACGAAAGACTCGGGCAGAGTTGCGCCGGGCCGATACGCCGCTGGCGGCACTGGGGGTTTCCGCGACCCATGACTTGAACCGGTCGCTGGCCGCGGCGGGGTGCGACTTGCGGCGCCGGCCTGACGGGCCGGACCGGCTGGCGTTGATCGCCGTTGCGCTGGCGCATGTGAAAAAAGGCAACGGTGCATCCGTGGCCCGCAAGTTCGGTGCAGGGAAGCCCAAACCCCTGTCGGGGTTGCGTTTTGATGCGCTGATCCGGGCCCGGTCACCGCGTGCGTTGCTGTGGCCGCTGGTCCGGGCGCTCGCGATCATAGACGGCGGGGCGAATGTCCGGGCGCTGGCTAATGACCTCTACTGGTGGACTGACAAGACCCGCGTTGACTGGTGCTTTGATTATTACGACGCATCCGATGCCAAACCACATTCCGAGGAGGAAGAAACATGAGCCGTTTTCTGCAATTGCATTACCTGACCGTCTATCCGCTATCGAACCCCAACCGCGATGATTTGGGGCGCCCGAAATCGGCCACCTACGGCGGCGCGGTGAGATTGCGCTTGTCGAGCCAGGCGCTGAAGCGGGCGGCGCGGCTGTCGGATGTGATGCAGGACGATCTGAAGGGTAAGATGGGCGATCGGACTCAGCGGATCGGCGAGGTGATCCGGGATGCGCTGAAGCAAGCTGGTGCCAGCGCGGACCGCGCGGCTGAGATTGCGAAGGATGTAGCGGATGTCTTCGGCAAGATAGACGACAAGGCGTTCAGGGACGGCAAGATACGTACCCGGCAGCTGGCTTTTATCTCGCCCGACGAACGGGAGTGCGCGCTGGAACTGGCGCGGAAGGCGCTGGCTGGGGAAAAGCTGCCGGCCAACGCTGATCTGAAAGAGCTGGTGCTGCGCACTGCCGACGGCGCGGTGGATGTGGCGATGTTCGGCCGGATGCTGGCCGACGACCCGAAATTCAACCGCGAGGCGGCGGTGCAGGTCAGCCATGCGCTGACCACCCACCGGGCGCTGGTGGAGGATGATTTCTACACCGCAGTCGATGATCTGAAGCACCCGTCGGAAGACGCGGGCGCGGGGTTTGTCGGCTACGCGGGTTTTGGGTCTGGCGTGTTCTATACTTACGCCTGCGTCGATGCCGGGCTGCTGACAGAAAACCTCGGCGGCGACGCGGCGCTGGCGGGCCGCGGCGCCGGGGCGCTTGCGGCGGCGCTGGCCACCGCGACACCGTCGGGCAAGCGCAACAGTTTCGGGCATCAGACGTTCGCCAGCTACGTGCGGGCCGAATGCGGCGACAGGCAGCCGCGTTCGCTGGCCGGGGCGTTTTTCAAACCGGTGGAGGATGCCGATCTGCTGGGCGCTTCGATTTCCGCTCTGGAGGCCACAGCGGATCAGATGGACCGGGCCTATGGCGTCTGCACCGAGGTAACCGAGGTGATGAACGTGCCGACCGGGCAAGGCAGTTTGGCTGAGATCAAGGCATTCGCCATCCGGTCCGTGACCGGTGCCTGAGTTCGTCATCTTCTCGTTGGTCGCGCCGATGGGGGCATTCGGAGATCTGGCCGGGCACGAGCGGCGCGGGTCGTTGCACCCTTGGCCTGGGCGTTCGGCGATTCTGGGGCTGGTGGGTGCGGCGCTGGGGGTGCGGCGGGACGACCGCGAGGGGCAGGCGGCGCTGGCGCGCTGGCAGACAGCGGTGTCGGTGCTGACGGAAACCACCAGCTGGCGGGATTTTCACACGGTGCAGACGGTGCCTGCGGCGCGGATCAAACGGCCCGCCTCGCGGCGAGATGCGGTTGCGGCGCTTCTACGCAGTGACAATGGGCTGATCACCAAGCGCGATTACCGTTCGGACTGCGCCTTCGGTGTGGCGGTTTGGGGCGGTGACGGGGCGACGCTGGCAGAGGCGCTGGACCGGCCCGCCTTCGTGCCCTATCTGGGCCGCAAGAGCTGCCCGCTGAGCGCACCGATGGCCCCGGCTGTCGTTGCGGCAGAGGACCCACTGGCGGCGCTGACGCAGGTCCGGCTGCCAGCGTTCCTAGCTCTCGATCCGGCGAAACCGCTATTGGTGGCCTCGGATGTGCCGTTGGGACTGGGGCGGACAGAAACCCGCTGGGACGACCCGCTGGACCGCGGCACCTGGCACTTCGGGCAACGGACAGTCCACATCCACCACCCGGAGGGCAGCGCATGACGCTCTATTTCTCGCGCCTGACGCTGAACCGCGAGGCGCGTGCCAGTGCATTGATGCCGCTCATCAATCCGGAAGCGCCGGAGCAGGCGGCGGATGCCCATCACCGGCTGATCTGGTCAGTGTTTTCCGACAGCCGCGCGCGGGACCGGGATTTCCTCTGGCGTTATGACGGGAAGGGGCGGTTCTATACTCTGTCGGCCCGGCCGCCGCAGACGAACGAGTTGTTCACGCCCCATGCCATCAAGACCTTTGAACCCGACTTGGCGACGGGCGACCGGTTGCAGTTCACGTTGCGCACCAACGCCACCCGCGCCCGCCGTATCGGGCCGCGCAAGAGCCAGCGGGTGGATGTGGTCATGGATCTGTTGAAATCGGTACCACCGGGGTCGGAGCGCGCCGACGCGCGGCGGGAACTGGTGCAGACTGCCGCCGAAGCCTGGCTGGAACGGCAGGGAGCGGTGAAGGGCTTTGCCGCGCGCCGGATTGTGGCCGAGGGCTATTCCACGCTGGAGTTGGGGCGCACGCGGCGGCAGGGCACGACCTTTGGTATATTGGAGTTGACCGGGCTGATCGAGGTGACCGATCCGGCGGAGTTTCTGCCCGCGCTGGAGTTGGGGTTTGGCCGCGCCAAGGCCTGGGGCTGCGGATTGATGCTGATCCGCCGGGCGCTGTGAGGGGCGAGGAATGAGCCTGCCCAGCCTGCCGCCGCCAAAGCCGATTCCGCTGAAAGAACGGGCGGCGATGGTGTTTATCGAGCGGGCGCAGATCGACGTGAAAGACGGCGCCTTCGTGGCCATCGACGCCGAAGGCAATCGCACCCATATCCCCGTAGGCGGCATTGCCTGTCTGATGCTGGAACCCGGCGCCCGGATCAGCCATGCCGCGGTGGCGCTGGCGGGACGGACCGGCACGCTTGTCACTTGGGTGGGCGAGGGCGGCGTGCGGCTCTATTCTGCCGGTCAGCCGGGCGGGGCGCGGTCCGATCATCTGCTGTGGCAGGCGCAGATCGCGCTCGATCCCGCAGCCCGGCGGCGCGTGGTGCGCAAGATGTATGCTCTGCGGTTCAGCGAGGAACCGCCGGCGAAACGATCCATCGCGCAACTGCGCGGGATCGAGGGGCAGCGGGTGCGCCATGCCTACCAGCTTTTGGCGAACCGCTTCGGGGTGCGTTGGACGCGGCGCAAGTACGACCCCGGCGACTGGGACAGCGCGGATGCGGCCAACCGCTGCCTGTCGGCGGCGACCGCATGTCTGCACGGCCTGACCGAGGCGGCGGTCCTGGCCGCTGGCTATGCGCCGGCGATCGGATTTCTGCACACCGGCAAGCCGCGCAGCTTTGTCTATGACATCGCCGATATCTGGAAGCTCGACACAGTGGTGCCCGAGGCGTTCCGCGTCGCCGCGAAGGTGCAGACCGGACAGCTCGACATGGTCCCGGAACGCGCGGTACGGCTGGCCTGCCGCGATGCGTTTCGCAAGACCGGCCTTTTGAGCAAGATCATTCCGGGCATCGAGGAAGTGCTGTCGGCCGGAGAACTGGCTAGGCCGGACCCGGCGCCCGAGGCGCTCGGCCCGCCGTTCGAGGAGGAAACCAGCGGCGATGATGGTCATCGTGGTTAGCAACGCCCCGCCGCGCCTGCGCGGACGTTTGGCGGCCTGGCTGCTGGAGATCCGCGCCGGGGTCTATGTCGGGCGCTATTCCCGGCGCGTGCGCAAACGGATCTGGGACCAGGTGACAGCGGCAATCGGCGAGGGCGACGCGGTGATGTGCTGGGCGGCCCCGACCGATCAGGGCTATGACTTTTCGACCGCGGGCCGGAACCGCCGGATGCCGCAGGATTTCGACGGTCTGAAACTGGTGCGCTTCGCGCCGCGGGGCGCGCCGGAATAGATCGCGGAGAGGGCGGATGTGCGCCTGAATCTGCGGTGGGATTTTTGACAGATTGAATTTCGTGTGATTTCAGTAACCTCCAACCCAGAGTGTTCCCCGCCCACGCGGGGATGAACCGCGGTGGACAACGGGCAGCGATTTGATGTTGACGTGTTCCCCGCCCACGCGGGGATGAACCGGATTATTGCGAGCGGACCAGTGCCGTATAGCAGTGTTCCCCGCCCACGCGGGGATGAACCGCGAGAAAATTGGTGGTCCGCCATGGTCTACTCGTGTTCCCCGCCCACGCGGGGATGAACCGGCGGCGCGCCCGGTGACGGTGACGGTGACGCTGTGTTCCCCGCCCACGCGGGGATGAACCGATCACCGATGGCCTAAACCGCTACTACTCCATGTGTTCCCCGCCCACGCGGGGATGAACCGGCGGCGGGTTGAAGCCGCTGTCGAAAATCACCGTGTTCCCCGCCCACGCGGGGATGAACCGCCATATCGAGGAGACGGACCATGACCTACCGAGTGTTCCCCGCCCACGCGGGGATGAACCGTGGAGCAGCGACTCCGCGCCACAGTGGCCGATGTGTTCCCCGCCCACGCGGGGATGAACCGTGTATTTCAGCTTGTTGATATCCAGACTTAACGTGTTCCCCGCCCACGCGGGGATGAACCGAAAAAACTGGCGGTTTTACAAGCGAGATTCGAGTGTTCCCCGCCCACGCGGGGATGAACCGGAGGCTTTTTGTAGGGTGATAATCACCAGGCAGTGTTCCCCGCCCACGCGGGGATGAACCGGCAATCGAGTGAGCCCGCCTTTACTCGCCGAGGTGTTCCCCGCCCACGCGGGGATGAACCGTCTACTACTCTATAAATAAAATTCCTTATTTAGTGTTCCCCGCCCACGCGGGGATGAACCGGAACATCAATCCTGAAGTGGCTGAAGTCGGTAGTGTTCCCCGCCCACGCGGGGATGAACCGACCGGTCAAAAGAACTGGAAGTTGTCGAAGGTGTGTTCCCCGCCCACGCGGGGATGAACCGCGCCTAGCCGGGCGATGGTCGCGGCGATCAGCGTGTTCCCCGCCCACGCGGGGATGAACCGGGTCATGGTCATTTCAGACTCCTCGTTTCGCGGTGTTCCCCGCCCACGCGGGGATGAACCGTCTGACTCCTGTGCTGGCGGTAGGCTGGCCGCGTGTTCCCCGCCCACGCGGGGATGAACCGCTTGGCGTTATTACTGGCGCGATAATCTGCGCGTGTTCCCCGCCCACGCGGGGATGAACCGTAGATCTTTCCCGCCCCCTCTCCCGCTATAGTGTGTTCCCCGCCCACGCGGGGATGAACCGTAAAGGGGGGGACTCTTTACTTGCCGTTACTTGTGTTCCCCGCCCACGCGGGGATGAACCGTGCATTCCAGTTGCCCGCCGCCGCACGATGCGGTGTTCCCCGCCCACGCGGGGATGAACCGACGTGCTACGGGCGGCCTCGGCCTCCGCCGTAGTGTTCCCCGCCCACGCGGGGATGAACCGACGCGGCGGAGTCGATGGCTCGAGTCGGTAGCGTGTTCCCCGCCCACGCGGGGATGAACCGCGGTTCGGGATTGCGATCAGCTCGCTACCGCAGTGTTCCCCGCCCACGCGGGGATGAACCGATCACGCGAATCTGGAGGCATTTTGTGCCAAGGTGTTCCCCGCCCACGCGGGGATGAACCGCAGAAGCGGCGGAAGAAGCCAAGTTGGCCGAAGTGTTCCCCGCCCACGCGGGGATGAACCGACGAACCGGCTGAACAAAAAGACCGGCTGATAGTGTTCCCCGCCCACGCGGGGATGAACCGTGACGGGCAGCTTTCGGATTTGGATGTGCCGGGTGTTCCCCGCCCACGCGGGGATGAACCGTAGTAGACTTGAAATAATAATATCACTGGGAGGTGTTCCCCGCCCACGCGGGGATGAACCGTGCATTCCAGTTGCCCGCCGCCGCGCGTGCGGGTGTTCCCCGCCCACGCGGGGATGAACCGCACCTTGCTGTCAAAATTGAGTCCGTAGACGGGTGTTCCCCGCCCACGCGGGGATGAACCGTGGTGATGGAATCCTGGAATTGTTACCAGGGTGTGTTCCCCGCCCACGCGGGGATGAACCGTGGCGATTGCGCAAAGAAAAGCGCAAGACCATGTGTTCCCCGCCCACGCGGGGATGAACCGGCGTCCTGACCGACGCGAGCGGTGCGGGTGCTGTGTTCCCCGCCCACGCGGGGATGAACCGGGTGGAGCGTCTATCTGCGCACCGAGCGCGCGGTGTTCCCCGCCCACGCGGGGATGAACCGCCCCTGTCGAAAATCACCCTGGCTGACCTCCGGTGTTCCCCGCCCACGCGGGGATGAACCGTTTCAAAATGAAAGAGAACGGTGTCATGGCGAGTGTTCCCCGCCCACGCGGGGATGAACCGTGGGCGCGGGACAACGTGCTGGATCCCGCGTTGTGTTCCCCGCCCACGCGGGGATGAACCGTAGATGCTCATACGCATCAGGCATCTATTCACGTGTTCCCCGCCCACGCGGGGATGAACCGATTAATTGGCACTATACTATAGCGGGAGAGGGGTGTTCCCCGCCCACGCGGGGATGAACCGTATTGCCCCCTCACTGGCGCACGTGCCGTCTAGTGTTCCCCGCCCACGCGGGGATGAACCGCTGCTCGGATTACGTCGCGATGAAGTCATGCAGTGTTCCCCGCCCACGCGGGGATGAACCGTCATCGTAGATCTTGAGTGCATTCTCGATGGCGTGTTCCCCGCCCACGCGGGGATGAACCGCTGGGGCCCGGTGCCCACCGCGACGGTTACATGTGTTCCCCGCCCACGCGGGGATGAACCGACACTCTACGGGAACCTGCAACGCGGCGGAATGTGTTCCCCGCCCACGCGGGGATGAACCGGGGTTCGGGGTGAAGGGGGTTCGGGGTGAAGGGTGTTCCCCGCCCACGCGGGGATGAACCGGGTCGGGTGGTCGATTTCAAATCCAGCAAGGGGTGTTCCCCGCCCACGCGGGGATGAACCGACTGTGGGCAAAACAATCAAGGCTGCCAAGACGTGTTCCCCGCCCACGCGGGGATGAACCGGCAAAAAAAAGCCCCGGCGCTAGCCGGGGCAGGTGTTCCCCGCCCACGCGGGGATGAACCGTGGGGTCGGGTGGGGTCGGCTCGGAGCGGCTCGTGTTCCCCGCCCACGCGGGGATGAACCGAATATCATGGAAACCTGCGTCCCGCTGGCGATGTGTTCCCCGCCCACGCGGGGATGAACCGTCTGCAGCATCCGCATCGGTGTCTGGTCGGTCGTGTTCCCCGCCCACGCGGGGATGAACCGGCACTGACTTCGCTCGACGCGATCATCGCCAAGTGTTCCCCGCCCACGCGGGGATGAACCGGTCTATGAGCTCCAGCCAGGTGAACGAGGTGGGTGTTCCCCGCCCACGCGGGGATGAACCGAGGTGGCCGCGGCGGTGGTCACGGCGGTTTTGGTGTTCCCCGCCCACGCGGGGATGAACCGGAGGCCAAAAAGGCCTCCTTGGCGGCCAAGCGGTGTTCCCCGCCCACGCGGGGATGAACCGTTCGATATTCAACAGGTTACGCGGCGGCTCAAGTGTTCCCCGCCCACGCGGGGATGAACCGGGGGATCGACTCGGCTATCTGGTGGGGCGCGTGTGTTCCCCGCCCACGCGGGGATGAACCGTCAAGGCCGAGGCCGAGGCTAACGAGGCCGCGGTGTTCCCCGCCCACGCGGGGATGAACCGTTACCGCAGTAACTTTTTTGAGCTAGGAGGATGTGTTCCCCGCCCACGCGGGGATGAACCGGTCCAGGCCGAGGCCGCCCGTAACACGTCTCAGTGTTCCCCGCCCACGCGGGGATGAACCGCCACAGTTATCGCCAAACACCTGGCCGTGAAAGTGTTCCCCGCCCACGCGGGGATGAACCGCACTCGACGCCGCCGAAATCCTTGGCCGAATCGTGTTCCCCGCCCACGCGGGGATGAACCGTGCAAGACCATGCCGCCCGGGCGCAGCACAAGGTGTTCCCCGCCCACGCGGGGATGAACCGAAATTCCACAGTAGAGCGGCGATTGCGCAAAGGTGTTCCCCGCCCACGCGGGGATGAACCGGCGGGTTCACTCGACTGTCTCTACTATCGGGTGTGTTCCCCGCCCACGCGGGGATGAACCGCCACTGTTATCGCCAAGCATCTGGCGATTAAAGTGTTCCCCGCCCACGCGGGGATGAACCGGCACAATCTGTATTTGGGATGATTACAAGCCCGTGTTCCCCGCCCACGCGGGGATGAACCGCTGGCCGAGGCCAATAAGTTGATCCGACTCGAGTGTTCCCCGCCCACGCGGGGATGAACCGATATTGGCCGAGGCCGCCCGTAACACATCCCAGTGTTCCCCGCCCACGCGGGGATGAACCGAAGCCGCGAGACCGATCAACCAATTGATCGCAGTGTTCCCCGCCCACGCGGGGATGAACCGGCAAAAAAAACCCCGCCGGAGCGGGGTCAGGTGTGTTCCCCGCCCACGCGGGGATGAACCGCGCCGTTTGTCCAGTGCGGGGTTGCCGTTGGAGTGTTCCCCGCCCACGCGGGGATGAACCGAGCCTGTGGGCAGCCGTCATAGTCTGGTGGAAGTGTTCCCCGCCCACGCGGGGATGAACCGGAGAAAGACGATGCATGACCCCAGTATCTATGGTGTTCCCCGCCCACGCGGGGATGAACCGGATATTCAACACTTGAGCGGTCGATTTGAGGAGTGTTCCCCGCCCACGCGGGGATGAACCGTGTGACACCCGACACTGAGCGTTGCATCTTTGGTGTTCCCCGCCCACGCGGGGATGAACCGAAGGCGTGATTACTTCCAATTCGCTCTGCATTGTGTTCCCCGCCCACGCGGGGATGAACCGGTCAATATCCAACGGATGGATGATGCGAATACGTGTTCCCCGCCCACGCGGGGATGAACCGACCCCGCCGGAGCGGGGTCAGGTGGGGAGGGTGTGTTCCCCGCCCACGCGGGGATGAACCGACCACCACCCTGACCACCCTGACCACCCTGACGTGTTCCCCGCCCACGCGGGGATGAACCGCCTATACCGCGATAACGGCCCTCCGCGATGCAGTGTTCCCCGCCCACGCGGGGATGAACCGGCCTGGCCCACCACCACCACCACCCGCCCGAGGTGTTCCCCGCCCACGCGGGGATGAACCGTTGTATCCGCCGTTATGGCTACCGTTACGGAAGTGTTCCCCGCCCACGCGGGGATGAACCGCGATGGCATTACTTGCGCGAACGCCTTGGGAAGTGTTCCCCGCCCACGCGGGGATGAACCGGCGTGAACTTCAACTGAACTCGATAGTAAAGAGTGTTCCCCGCCCACGCGGGGATGAACCGGCCAATTCGTCGGATTTGACCACTTTGGAGGAGTGTTCCCCGCCCACGCGGGGATGAACCGGTCACGGCGGAGACAAGAGCGAAACTCAGCGCGTGTTCCCCGCCCACGCGGGGATGAACCGATCACGCCGCTAGGGCGCAGCACAAGCGCAGAGTGTTCCCCGCCCACGCGGGGATGAACCGCTGACGCGCATCAACGGGGAGCGTATCTTCATGTGTTCCCCGCCCACGCGGGGATGAACCGTGGCGCGGCTCCTGCACCCGTACGGCATCCGTGTGTTCCCCGCCCACGCGGGGATGAACCGTGATCTATAGCATCAAGCCCGGCGACATATTCGTGTTCCCCGCCCACGCGGGGATGAACCGATATGGTCAAGGTAAATTGCGTTGTATCCCAGGTGTTCCCCGCCCACGCGGGGATGAACCGTGGCGCGGCTCCTGCACCCGTACGGCATCCGTGTGTTCCCCGCCCACGCGGGGATGAACCGTGATCTATAGCATCAAGCCCGGCGACATATTCGTGTTCCCCGCCCACGCGGGGATGAACCGATATGGTCAAGGTAAATTGCGTTGTATCCCAGGTGTTCCCCGCCCACGCGGGGATGAACCGCAAGCCTAGCGGGTTGGATATACTCAACGCCAGTGTTCCCCGCCCACGCGGGGATGAACCGGGACAGGGGACAAGGGACAGGGGACGTGTTCCCCGCCCACGCGGGGATGAACCGGGATTCAGAGGATGAAGGGAACCCCTAAGACAGTGTTCCCCGCCCACGCGGGGATGAACCGGCGCTTTGCTTCCTCGCGGGTCAAGGGAAGGGGTGTTCCCCGCCCACGCGGGGATGAACCGCTCGCCCTCGCGCAAGGGCCTCTCGAGATCGTGTGTTCCCCGCCCACGCGGGGATGAACCGTGGGCATATTGCACCCCTGTCGGCCCGATATGGTGTTCCCCGCCCACGCGGGGATGAACCTGCGGATCATTTCGTTTCCTTTCCCACTGTTAAGTGTTCCCCGCCCACGCGGGGATGAACCGGCGATAGCGACGGCCGAAGCGGAAATCGTGGCGTGTTCCCCGCCCACGCGGGGATGAACCGCGGGCCAGAGCGAAAGTCATTGCCGCCAAGGAGTGTTCCCCGCCCACGCGGGGATGAACCGCACTGGGCTATCAGCCGCGCCACAGCGTCGTCGTGTTCCCCGCCCACGCGGGGATGAACCGCCCGGGTTCGGTTAGCGCTATCGTGTTGGTGAGTGTTCCCCGCCCACGCGGGGATGAACCGGAGTTCTCCTTGTTGGCCGTTGTCTTTTCCCCGTGTTCCCCGCCCACGCGGGGATGAACCGCGACTTGGGACTGGCATCACGGTCAATGGTGCGTGTTCCCCGCCCACGCGGGGATGAACCGACGGAATCTTCAATTATGGGTCCACAGCCGACGTGTTCCCCGCCCACGCGGGGATGAACCGCACATTTCATTGCCGGCGTAGCGGTCGTCGGCGTGTTCCCCGCCCACGCGGGGATGAACCGTTTGCCAACAATCCGCCGGAGGGCGATTGGCGGTGTTCCCCGCCCACGCGGGGATGAACCGCTGATTGGGCAGGATATTGATCGGGAAACCTCGTGTTCCCCGCCCACGCGGGGATGAACCGACGCTGGAACGGACAACGCTCGCGGCAGCGAAGTGTTCCCCGCCCACGCGGGGATGAACCGCCGTCGATCTGGTCAGCGCGATTTGATGCGCCGTGTTCCCCGCCCACGCGGGGATGAACCGTCTTGGTCAGCTCCTCGAGCGACGCGGCGGTCGTGTTCCCCGCCCACGCGGGGATGAACCGCGATCCTTAACAATTATTCCGACCGCCTGAGAGTGTTCCCCGCCCACGCGGGGATGAACCGCATACGGCGGAAACACGGGCGAAGATCAGTGCGTGTTCCCCGCCCACGCGGGGATGAACCGCCAATTGCGCATCGAGTGTCCTTTTCGTGACAGTGTTCCCCGCCCACGCGGGGATGAACCGCTGGCGCGGATGACTCGGATGTCACTCGAAATGTGTTCCCCGCCCACGCGGGGATGAACCTTTCACGAGTCGCATAACAAAAATTATGTTAACGTGTTCCCCGCCCACGCGGGGATGAACCGGCTGCTATTCTGACCTCGTCGATACGGACCCGGTGTTCCCCGCCCACGCGGGGATGAACCGACTCCATGGATGGATGGATTTATTTAGGAAAAGTGTTCCCCGCCCACGCGGGGATGAACCGCTGGTCAGGGCTGAGCGGAAAGCGGACCAGGCGTGTTCCCCGCCCACGCGGGGATGAACCGTAGTAGCCGAAATTTCCGAAAGCCACCGGGGAGTGTTCCCCGCCCACGCGGGGATGAACCGTCGAACTATTCTGACCTCGTCGATACGGACCCGTGTTCCCCGCCCACGCGGGGATGAACCGCGCGATCCGGAACGCCAGCACCCGGAGCTCCGGTGTTCCCCGCCCACGCGGGGATGAACCGTCTGACATTAGGTCTCTCCTATACGCCCGGCCGTGTTCCCCGCCCACGCGGGGATGAACCGGCGGTATTACTTGGGGGCCGAAGGCGCTTACTGTGTTCCCCGCCCACGCGGGGATGAACCGGGCACGCCTTGGGCGAATATTCGTTGTGCCCGGTGTTCCCCGCCCACGCGGGGATGAACCGCCCAAGGTCGCGCCCAAGCCCAAGAAGTCTAAGTGTTCCCCGCCCACGCGGGGATGAACCGGTCGAGACCGCGCCGTCGCGGCGGGTCAATGGGTGTTCCCCGCCCACGCGGGGATGAACCGCTGGCCAGGATCGGCCAGATCGGGCGATCTACGTGTTCCCCGCCCACGCGGGGATGAACCGCGCAGCCGGACGGTCGATAGCGAGCGTAGGGCGTGTTCCCCGCCCACGCGGGGATGAACCGTGGCCTGGCGACGTTTGCAACGATCATCCTCAGTGTTCCCCGCCCACGCGGGGATGAACCGGCATGATCACGAATCGCGTTGTATCGTCATGGGTGTTCCCCGCCCACGCGGGGATGAACCGGCACCTGATTACGTTACTATCGAAGGGACTCGGTGTTCCCCGCCCACGCGGGGATGAACCGCATGGGGATTGCCAAGGTGTTCAGGATTTAGAGTGTTCCCCGCCCACGCGGGGATGAACCGCCGTCGCGGAAATCGCCGCGCTGCTCGCCAGCGTGTTCCCCGCCCACGCGGGGATGAACCGGCACGTAAAGACTATGACTCCGCTGTGCAGAGTAACTACTCAACCCGGTTGGATCACTGATTTTCCAGCGATGGTGGCCTGGATTGCCTGGAAAGCAGACAGGCCTTGCCGTTTTCCGGTGTTGAGGACGGAGCGAACGTTGGCGTAGAAGTCGGCTCCCCGGTTGGAGCGGAATCCCCCGGTGACCTTGCGGAAGGTGGTTGAGGGGCGGATGGCTTGTTCCGAGCCGTTGTTGGTTGGCGGCACGTCGCGTTCGGTCATGAATGTGAACAGGCTGTCACGGTCTTTGCCGTAGCGTTTGCGCAGGCGAATTCCGTCTTTGTTGGTTGGCTGACAAGCCATAACCTTGTCCATTCGCCGGTCCAGGTCGCCCCGGTATTTCTGAAGTGTACTGTCCTTCAGACGCTTTCGCCGTCGGCCCGGAACACCGGCGCGCAAGACGAGCATTTTCATTGCCGGTGCGAAGATCGCATCGCCAGCGTCGATGGCATACTGGCAGTCGCGCAACTGGTGGGCCAGACAGATTTGCCAGGCCTCCCCGAGCCGCCGCTGGCCGCCGTAAAGATCGGACACCCAGATGGCGGGCCGGTGGCCGTCCATCACGTCCTCGGCCACCGCCTTCGCCCGACTGTTGCGCCCGACTGTTGCGGATGACGTGGACGCAGACTTCATCGTTTTGGAAAACCCATTCCCAGGCGTTGTGCCCCTTGATGCGTGCGCCGGTCTCGTCGGAGCAGACCATCCGGCTTTGCCGCAGGCGGGCAAGAACCGCCTGGAACTGGGCGTCAAAGCCGGGCTTGACCCTCTTGAACAGGTTGACCAGGGCGGCTTGGCTGATCGTCAAGCCGTGCAAATCGGCGAACAGTTTCGACAGACGCTGGTAACTGACCGCGTGTTCATAACGCATGTAAACCGCCATCGCCTCGATCGACGGGGTGAACGGAGACCCCGGCTCAAGCCCCGCCGGAACCGGCGCCACAAAACGCGCCGAACAATGAGGACACCTCGCCGCATACAGTTCCACACGGGTGACAATGGGAGCGGGGCGCGGCAGTTCGATCTTGTCATAAATCGCATGCAACTTGTGATCCTCATCGCCGAGCGCTGAACAACAGTGTGGGCAGGACAGCGCCTTCGCCACCACCCGCTGACCCGGGTCAGGGTGCAGAGGACGCCCACCGCCGCCATGCTGCGCCGTTTTTTGCGGTTGCCCCGGGCCGGTTTCTTGTTTGCCTTGCGCCCATGCGACGGCGGCGTACTGGAGTTGTCCGGCGTCTTCGCAGGCTCCCCAGGCTTTGCCTCAAGTTCCGTGACGCGCCTGGCCAAGCCCACGTTCACTGCCACCAGTTCCTGTGCCTGCGTCCACAGCGCGAGGATCAAGGCATCTTTCTCTGCTTGCGTCAATCGGCTCAGGTCGGGTAAATGAGTCATAGATAACTTGACGCATATCCACGCCCTCAATGCAAGAAAATTCTCTATATCTGGTGCCGATCGAACCCAGGAACGCAACCTTTGGGGTGGGTTGAGTAGTTACGTTTCGCCGCAACTCGCGGCCGATTATCGAAGTCGATCGGCCCATCATGCGGCCAATCGATACGATCATCAAGATCGAACTGGTCATAGTGCTTGCCCATCGTAACTCCGGAGCATACCGGTGTTGCACTTGGTTTGTGAATTTAGGGAGGTCGATCAAGGCGCAAAAGCTGACCTATTATCTCTCCGACCGGAAGGACCATGCCGACCCGAACCCGCTGGCGGAGGACGGTAGCGAAGGGCAAGCCTGAGGGTGGGTTCGGTGATCCCGAAGGCCCTTGCCCTGCTGCGTCCTTCAGATTGCCTAGGAACGTAGGTGTATGCATGTGTAAATGTGTACATGTGGGATTGCCCACATGTCAGGCGGCGTCGCCGCTCGCCTCGAAGCTGATCTTCAGGCGAGTGCCGGTCGCGCGGGCGAGCTTCTCAAGCGTCTTGGTGGACGGGCGCGTGCGCCCGCTCTCCAGCCGGGCGATGACCGACTGCGTTGTCTTCATCCTCTTGGCCAGTTGCTCCTGGGTGAGCCCGGCGCGCGTCCGGGCCGTGATCACCGACCGGCCCAACTCGAATTCCGGACCAAGCTCGTCATAGTCCGCCCGGTATTCCGGCTTGCGGCTCCACTTCTTGTGCAGGTCACTTACCTTGCTCATTCCAAAACCTCCTTTGCGCGTTTGAGCGCCAGGTCAATTTCGCGCCGCGGCGTCTTCCGGGTCTTCTTGATGAAGACCCGCACCACGACTACACGCTTGTCCCGGACGGCCACGTAGAGCGCACGGGATATCCCGTCCCTGCCCGTCATGCGCATTTCCCAAAGCGGGCCGGTTAGGTGCTTGATGTGAGGCGCGCCGACGCGCTCCAGCCCAACGGCAGCAATCAGCTCGCTGATGCGCATGAACCGCGCCCGCATGTCGGCGGGCAGAGCCTCAAGCTCCTTGTCCACGGTCGCGTTCAGGGTTTCTACGGTCCAGTCTATGGACACCATAAATATAACATTTTTGCTATGATTTCCAAGGGAATTTACACATGTGGACATGTGGGCTTGCCCACATGTCAGGCGATTGGCGGCGTGCCGTATTTTTCGAACAGGGTGTTGAGCGCTTCGCTCAGAAGGTCCTGCACGGTGCGGTCATGTTCCAGCCCGAGGGCGCGGAGCTGACGCGAGACAGCCGGATCGAAGTGACCGGCAATCGTCTTTTTACCCTGTCTGCTCGGAGGCTGGGTCCTGCCCGCCTGCCAAAAGGCGCTCTCCGGGATCCGCCCGCCCGGCCCGCTGGCCTCATCGAGAAGCGCGCGGAACCCCTCGGAGGCCGCCGCGTGGAGCTGGCCGAGCGCCCAAGGCACCGGAGCGGGCCTCCCCGCCGGGCACGGGCGCCCGAGAAGCATCAGAGTTCTCGGGAGAAACCCCGGCGAAACCATTGGTGGGCGCTGCCGCGTCGAGCGGGGCGATTGCTGCGCCGACACGGGCGACCAGATTGCCGAGCTTGGTGCAGTTCTCGCTCGGCACTAGAGCACCGCACCCGTCCACCACCGCTAGGCGAAGGCGCGGCAGCTTGAACGCGACGATGTCCTCGACCAGCAGTCCCAGGACGGGCTCAACCGAGAAGATGCTGCGTCCGGCACCCAAGCGGAAGGGCGCATTGATTACCGCGTGGAACCCATGACGCCAGACCTGCCGGGTGATCGTCGGAATGTCGAAGGAGAGGTTGTGTGGCATCCCGCCGGAGCGAGGTTTGCCTTGCTCTGCGTACCAACCCGTCCAGGCGGTTCCGAACCGTGCCAGACCGTCGGGGTATCTTGGCACCCAGTAGACAGCGTATTTTTCGAACTCGTTGGATATGACATTCGTCCCTTCCCTGATTCTGGATCAAAAAAGTTGAAATTCCCCGTTGTCTTTGAATCTAAAGGGATTTATGATGGTTTTTGCGATTAACTCCATCACCAACGGGGTGAAAATAACATGGCACAGGGCGTTCTTCCTTTCGAGTACGAAAGCGAACCGGGCAGCAGCGATCTGACGGGTTTTGCCGGGATTGGTGTTTAGCTTGATTTGATTGAGGCATCGGGACTGGCGGCTGCGGTGCGGCGCGAGGTGCGGGTGGCGGGGCGGCAGGGCTGGCTGGATGTGCAGATGATCATCGCGGTGATCGCACTCAATCTGTGCGGGGGTGATCGGATCGAGGATCTGGAACGCCTGGAGGCGGACGCCGGCTTTGCCGCGACCATGGATGCGGTTGAGCGGCGGCTGTTGGTGCGCCGGGAACGTCGGCAACTGAAGATCCGGTTTCGGCGCGGCCGCGGGCGCAGCGTGCCTTCGCCGTCGGCTCTGTCGGGCTGGTTGGAACGCTTCCACGACGCAGGCCAGGAAGAGCTGCGGGAGGTCTCGGGCGTGCCTTCATCCCGCGGCCGTCGGCGGGTCTGCCTGGTCTGCAGCGTGTCAATCAGGCGCTGGTGTCATTTCTGCAGCACCATCGCAGGCAGGGCTCGGCGACGCTGGACATGGACGCGACGCTGGTGCAGAGCCACAAGCGCCAGGCGGAATACTGCTACAAGAAGTTCAAGGCCTATCAGCCGTTGAACACCTGGTGGGCGGAACAGCAGGTGATCGTGCATTCCGAGTTCCGCGACGGCAATGTGCCGGCTGGCTATCGGCAGTTGCAGGTGTTGCAGGCCTCGCTGGCGGCGCTGCCTGGGGGCGTGGACAAGGTCTGTCTGCGCTCGGACACGGCGGGTTATCAGAAGGATCTACTGCTCTATTGTGGCGAGGGCCGGGACAAGGTTTTCGGGGTGATCGAGTTCGCCGTCGGCGCCAACGTGACGGCGGAATTCCGGCGTGCTGCCCTGGCCGTGCCGGAGGCCGAGTGGCGGCCGCTGGATCGTGTTTTTGACGGGCAACGTCAGGAGACCGGCCAAGAGTGGGCGGAGGTCTGCCATGTACCGAGTTGGGTGGGCGAGAGCAAGACGCGGGCGGATTACCGCTTCCTGGCGATCCGGGAGCCGCTGGAACAGTTGGAGCTTGGCGATGGGGATCAGTTGCCGTTCCCGACCGCGGAGTTTGCCTCGAAGGGGCGCAGCAAGCTGTTCGCCCTGGTCACCAACCGTGATCTGCCGGGCGATGAGGTGATCTGGTGGTCCCGGGAGCGCTGTGGCAAGAGCGAGGAAGTCCACGCGGTGATGAAGCACGACCTGGCTGGCGGCACCCTGCCCTCGGGTCTGTTCGGAGCCAATGCGGCCTGGTGGGCGATCATGGTGCTGGCGCATAATTTGAACGCGGTGATGAAGCAACTGGTTCTGGGACCGGCCTGGGTGGCACGGCGGATGAAGGCCTTGCGCCTGGCTCTGATCGCCCTGCCTGGCCGGGTGATCCGTCATGCGCGGCGGCTGATCATCCGTTTGGGGAGCGAAGCGGGGCTCGATCTGGTGCTGAGCGCCAGGCGGAAGATCCTGGCCCTGGCGCGCGGCCCGACCTGACGGCTCCAGCCTGCCACGATATCCTTGCTGAAGTGCGATGCCGGCTCCCGGCCAGGGCTTCGCTTGGCCAACGGACAGGCGCGGGACCCGCAAAACGCGTGGCCACCTTGAGAATATCTCCTCGAGCGCGAAATCCGCGGGAGTGGTGCCCGGGCGCGGGGCAAAAACCCCACAACGGCACCCATCGCCGCCCCTGCCGAGGCGCGTCAGGGATTTAGTTCGGGAATCCTGGCCTTCACACTTTGTTGACGAATCAAGGATTGCCGAATTGGATTTTGTGCGCTGTGACGAAATTCACATTCACCGCTGAGGTGTGGATTATTGTCGGATCCGGCTTTCATTTGTTGAGAAACAGGGCCACTTTGCCCTAGGTTGCAGCGCAGGGTTGTGGCCGGGGTTGTGGGCAGGCGCTTCTGGTCAGGTCGCTTCCAACAAACTGGTGCCTGTGTTCTATGTTGGAAAATTGATTATTCGCCCAGGATAACCTTTCGGAGTTTCTGCACGGAGAAATCTCGGCCGAGATGCCTTCGCGAAGCGTCAGTACAGGGAACCAGAACAAGCGGAGCATCATGGCAGACGGATCGAAACCAACTCTCGACACTAGCCCGCATGTCTCGGACGAGGTTCGCAAGACCACCTGCTACATGTGCGCCTGCCGTTGCGGCATCAACGTGCATCTGCGCGCCGATTCTGATGGCAAGATGAAGGTCCGCTATATCGAGGGCAACCGCGACCATCCGGTGAACCGGGGCGTGCTGTGCGCCAAGGGTTCCGCGGGGATCATGCAGCACTATTCCCCGGCGCGGCTGAAAAAGCCGCTGAAGCGCACCGGCCCACGCGGCTCGGGCGAGTTCCGGGAGATCGAGTGGGACGAGGCGCTGGAGATCGCCACCGGCTGGCTCGATCCGATCCGCCGCGACGACCCGCAGAAGCTGGCCTTCTTCACCGGGCGCGACCAGTCGCAGTCGCTGACGTCGTGGTGGGCGCAGCAATACGGCACGCCGAACTACGCCGCACATGGCGGGTTCTGCTCGGTCAACATGGCTGCGGCGGGGATCTACACCCTGGGCGGCGCGTTCTGGGAATTCGGCAGCCCGGACTGGGAACGCACCAGGATGTTCATGATCTTCGGAGTCGCCGAGGACCATGACAGCAACCCGATCAAGATCGGGTTGGGCCAGATGAAGGCCAATGGCGGCAAGGTGGTGGGTGTCAATCCGGTGCGCACCGGCTACAACGCCATCGCCGACGAGTGGGTCGGAATCACGCCCGGCACCGACGGGCTTTTCATCCTGGCGATGGCGCATGAGTTGCTGCGCACCGGTCATGTGGACCTCGACTATCTGTGCCGCTGGACCAACGCGCCGTATCTGATCGACCGCAATCCGGGCGAGAGCTTCGGGTTGTTCGTGCGCGACGCTGACGGCAAGCCCCTGGTCTGGGACCGCGCCACGGGTCAGGCGCGGCCGTTCGACCAAGCGGGGCTGAAACCGGCCCTGAAGGGCGATTTCCCGACCCCTGACGGCGGCCGCGCGACGCCGGTTTTCGAGTTGATGGCGCAAAAGTATCTGGAACCGGAATACAGCCCCGAGGCAGTGGCCGAACGATGTGGCATCAAGACTGCCACGATCAAGCGGTTGGCGGCGGAACTGGCCGACGTGGCCTTCAATCAGGCCTTCGAGATCAACCAGCCCTGGACCGATTTCCGCGGCGAGCGCCACGAGAGCTTCATCGGCCGTCCGGTCAGCTTCCACGCCATGCGCGGCATTTCGGCCCATTCCAACGGCTTCCAGACCTGCCGGGCGCTGCATGTGTTGCAGGTGCTGCTGGGTTCGGTCGAATGCCCCGGCGGCTTCCGCTTCAAGCCGCCCTATCCGAAACCGGTCGAGGCGCACCCCACCCCGCACTGCCACACCAAGGCGGATTGCCCGCTGAACGGGCCACATCTGGGCTTTCCGCGCTCGCCCGACGACCTGGCGCTGGCCGAGGACGGTTCGCCGGTCCGGATTGACAAGGCATTCACCTGGGAAAACCCGCTGTCGGCCCATGGCATGATGCATATGGTGATCGCCAACGCCCATGCGGGCGATCCTTACAAGATCGACGTGCTGTTCATGTATATGGCTAACATGGCCTGGAACTCGTCGATGAACACCGCTGGGGTCATCGGCATGCTGACCGACAGGCAAGCGAACGGCGAATACAAGATCCCCAGGATCATCTATTCCGACGCCTATTCCTCCGAGATGGTGGCCTATGCCGACCTGGTGCTGCCCGACACCACCTATCTGGAGCGCCACGACTGCATCAGCCTGCTGGATCGGCCGATCTGCGAAGCCGACGCGGCGGCAGACGCGATCCGCTGGCCGGTGGTCGAGCCCGCCACGCAAGCCGAGGGCCGCGATGTGCGCGGTTTCCAGTCGGTGCTGATTGATCTGGGGGCGCGGCTGAGGCTGCCCGGGTTTGTCGATGACGAGGGCAATGCGAAATTTCGCGACTATGCCGACTATATCGTCAAACACGAACGCCGCCCGGGCGTCGGCCCGCTGGCCGGCTGGCGCGGCAAGAACGGCGACCAGTCCGGGCGCGGGGCGCCGAACCCTGAGCAGCTTGAGCGCTATATCGAGAACGGTGGCTTCTGGATGGCGCATCTGCCCGACGAGGCGCGGTTCTTCAAACCGTTCAACACCGCCTACCAGGACTGGGCGGTGAAGATGGGCTTCTTCGACAAGCCCCAGCCCTTCGTCTTCCAGCTTTATGTCGAGCCGATCCGCAAGTTCCAGCTTGCCGCCGAGGGCTACGGGCACCGCCAGCCGCCGGAGCATCTGCGCGCGCAGGTCAAGGCGGCCTTCGATCCGCTGCCGGTCTGGTGGGAACCATTCGAACAGGCTGCCGTCGATGTTGCCGAGTTCCCGCTGCACGCGATCACCCAGCGACCAGCGGCGATGTACCATAGCTGGGGAACCCAGAACGCCTGGCTGAGACAGATCCATGGGCGCAACCCGCTCTATGTGCCGGGCGCGGTGATGGATGCCCATGACCTGAAGGACGGCGACTGGGCGTATCTCACCTCGCATCACGGGCGGATCAAGGTTCCGGTGGCGAGGAACGATGCGCTGAACCCGCACACGGTCTGGACCTGGAACGCCATCGGCAAGCGCGAAGGCGCCTGGGCGCTGGATGCCAAGGCGCCGGAAACCCAGAAGGGTTTCCTCCTGAACCACCTGATCCACGAATTGCTGCCGCCCAAGGGCGACGGGCTGCGCTGGTCGAATTCCGACCCGATCACCGGCCAGGCGGCCTGGTACGACCTTCGCGTCCGCATCGAAAAGGCGGAGCCGGGGGCGGAGGTCTCGGAGCCACGCTTCAAGCGGCAGAAATCGCCGGTGGGCCAGGGTCAGAAGGACGTCGCCTACGGGAAGGGCTGGGAATGACCACCTTGCCCGAAACCACCGAGCGCAAGCTTGGCCTGGTCATCGACCTCGATATTTGTGTCGGCTGTCATGCCTGTGCGGTGAGCTGCAAGGAATGGAACACCGGCGGCTACGGCGCCCCGCTGGCCGACGAGGGTGCCTATGGGGCCGACCCGTCCGGCACCTGGCTGAACCGAATTCATACCTACGAGGTGCAACCCCCACCTGGTCCAACCGGGGGTGGCCCCGCCCAGATGGTTCATTTCCCCAAATCCTGCCTGCACTGCGATGACGCGCCTTGCGTTACCGTCTGCCCCACCGGGGCCAGTTACAAGCGGGTCGAGGACGGTATCGTGCTGGTCAACGAGGATCATTGCATGGGCTGCGGATTGTGCGCCTGGGCCTGCCCTTATGGAGCGCGGGAGATGGATCCGCTGGCGGGGGTAATGAAAAAATGCACCCTCTGCGTCGATCGAATCTACAACGAGAACCTGCCCGAGGAAGACCGTGTTCCGGCCTGTGTGCGCGCCTGCCCGGCGGGCGCGCGGCATTTCGGTGACCTGGGAGACTCTTCCAGCGACGTCAGCCAGTTGGTCGCCAAGCGTGGTGGCTATGACCTGATGCCCGAGCAGGCGACCAAGCCGGTCAACAAATATCTGCCGCCGCGTGATCGCGACAGGCATGAGACGGCACCCGGAGCAGGCGGTGTCAACCTCGCCGAACTGGCCGAACCGGAGGCCAAGGGCTTCCTCGGCTGGCTCGACAAGGCGCTGGAAAGGATCGGCTGATGCATCCGGCACCCTCGATCGTTCTTTTTACCGTTCTCTCCGGCCTCGGGTTGGGGCAGATGGTCTGGCTGGGGCTGGGTCTTGGCCCCAATGACGGCCCGTTCCGCTGGCTCGCCTCGGCCCTTGCGCTGGCGTTGGCGGGGGCCGGCGGGCTCGCCTCGACCGGGCATCTGGGGCGGCGCGACCGGGCCTGGCGGGCGTTCAGCCAATGGCGCTCGTCCTGGCTGTCGCGCGAGGCCTGTCTGATGGTTGCGGCGATGGCGGCGTTCGGGCTTTACGCGGCGATCTGGTGCCTGGGCGGGGTGCGGGTCTGGGGCCTCGGCCTCGCTGCCTCGGGGTTGTCGGCGGCAACAATTTACTCGACCGCGATGATCTATGCCCAGCTCAAGACCGTGCCGCGATGGAGCGCGACGCCGACGCCTGCGTTGTTCCTGGCAACCGGGTTGACCGGCGGGCTGCTGGCCACCGGTGCGGCTGCCGGGCTGGTGGGCGCGGCGGTGCAGGGCCTGCTGGCAGCACTGGCGCTGGGAGTCACGATCGGAGTGGTTATCTGGTGGCAAACCTCGGCGGCGGGTGCCGTGCGCTCGGTCGATGGCTCGACTCTGGAGACGGCGACCGGTCTGGGGTTTATGGGCAAGGTGCGCAGCTTCGAGGCGCCCCATACCGGATCAAATTATCTGTTGAACGAAATGGCCTACGAGATCGGCCGCAAGCGCGCCTACGAGCTTCGGCGGATCGGTGCTGTGCTGGGGTTGCTGCTGCCGCTGGTCTTCAGCGTGGTGGCGTTGCTGATCGGCGGCTGGCTGATGGTGCTGGCCCTGGCCGCCCATGTGGCGGGAATGCTGGCGCTGCGTTGGCTGTTCTTCGCCGAGGCACAGCATGTGCAGGCGCTTTATTACGGGAAACAGTGAGGCGGGTTCCAGTCCATACCTCAGCCGCCGGTCTTCCGCGTCCTTGGCTTCTGGGTGCGCAGTTCCTCGTGGCGTTGGCGCAAGGCTGCTACCTGTTCGCGCGAGCGCACGCGGTTGGCGTCGCGCAGTGCCTCGGCGATGAAGTCCAGATGCGCTTCGACCGCCGCCCGCGCCGCCTTGGGGTCGCGGTCGACCACCCCGTCGCGGATCGCCCGGTGTTGGTCCAGCAACTTCGAGCGCCGCTCGCGTAGCGAGTAGATGACGTTGCGGTTGTAGAACACGCCCCGCACCAGCAGGTCGTAGAGCGAGCGCAGCATGTGCAGCATCACCACGTTGTGCGCCGCCTCGACGATGGTCATGTGGAATTCGGCGTCGAGAGCGGCCTCCTCGTCCGGGTTGCGCTTCTTCGCGGCCTCCTCCATGCGCCGGAACGCGCTGTCGATAACCGCGAGGTCGGCGTCGGTGGCGTTCTGCGCGGCGTGCTCGGCGGCCAATCCCTCCATGTCACGGCGAAACGCGATGTAGTCGAACAGCGCGGTGTCGTGAGTGGCGAAGAGCTCGATCAGGGGTGTGGCGAAGGCCGAGCCCAGCACCTCGGCGATGAAGGTGCCGCCGCCGGGGCGGGTGGTGACCAGCCCGCGCTCCTCCAGATCCGCGAGCGCCTCGCGCAGCGTTGGTCGCGAGACGTCCATGGATTCCGAGAGTTCCCGCTCGGATGGCAGGCGGTCGCCAGGGCGCAATACCCCCTGGAGGATCAACTCCTCGATCTGGCGCGTGACCGCGTTGGAGATCTTGTCTGCGACGATCCTCTGGAATGGCATCGGCGTTTCCCAATCCTTTTTTGCGAACATACCTCATTGAATCGCCACCATCAAAGCCTGATCGGCCATTCCGGGCCATCGGGGTTCCGACCGAAGCGCCGCCATCAGCGACCCCTGGCTGACCCGTATGCCCTTGCCGGTGCTGCCGGTCCTGGCGGGTGAGCCATTCCCCGTGCTATCGGGCGATCTCGAAACTGCTGGCCTGGCGGTCGCTTTCGGTCATATTCCTTGGAAAGCATGGGCATGCCGGGTGAGGAAGTTTACTGCTGTCAGGCGGATGCTGCCGGACCGGGAGGTGACAGAATGATCGTAGACCTCCCCATGTACGACTGGCCGGGGGTGCGGGCAGAAGCCGATGCTTTCTGGGCCGATGTCGCACGGCGGCTGGGCGAGGCCGGAATCGAGGCGCCGGCGGCGCTGGCCCGCAACCCCGATGTCGATGCCTCCTGGAACAATCCGGACCTGTTGTTGGGCCAGACCTGCGGCTTGCCCTTCGTCAGCGGGTTATGCGGGAATGCCCGTGTTGTCGCCCGGCCCGATTACGGCCTGCCCGGGGCGAATGGCGGGGTCTACCGCTCGGCGATCCTCGTCCGGGCTGGGGATGCCGAGGGCCTCGACGCAAGATCGGAGGCCGAGGCGGTGCTGGCGCAACAGGGGCGGTGTGTTGTGGTCAACGAGTGGCGCTCGTTTTCCGGCCATGTGACATTGCGCGCCTACTTGGCGGGGCTTCGTGGGCGTGTACCCGATCCGTTCTTTGGCGCGGTGGTGATGAGCGGCCGCCATGTCGATTCGGCGCGCATGGTGGCGCGGGGCGAGGCCGATGTGGCGGCGCTTGACGGCGTTGCCTGGGCGATGCTGCAAGTGCATGAGCCGGAGGTGGCGGAGCGCCTGGCAGTACTCGATATGACAGCACCCGCGCCCGCTTTGCCCTTCATCACGGCACCGCGTTTCGCCGACAGGCGGGCCGATCTAGTCGCCGCTTTGGCCGGGGCGGCGGCGGGGAGGCAGCCGGTCGCCGGGCTGCCGCGCGCGGTCGCGGCGGCGAATGACAGTGACTTCCAGCCGATCCGTGAGGTGGCCCGCCGCGCTGCCGCGGAGCGGTTTGCCACTGGCGCGCCGGACATGCCGGAGCTGTAGAATCGCCCGCCCCGCGCCCTGCCCCGCACCCTGCCCCGCGCGCCGTCATGAGCCAAGTTACGCGTCGAACGTGGAGATTGTGATGAAATCCGGGGTTGCGCCCGCGCGCGCGCTAAACCAATCTTCCGTCGAAGCTGCAAGGACGGTGCATGAGGCGCGATCACCTTCTGTCGGTTGATGACATGTCGGTCTGCTTCGGGTTGCCGGGAACGGCGCGCCCGGTGGTCGATGGCGTCTCCTTTACGGTTGCGGAAGGTCAGACCCTGGCCATCGTCGGCGAATCCGGGTCCGGCAAGACCCTGATCGGCAAGGCGCTGATGGGCCTGCTGCCGAAGGCGGCACATTGCTTCCAGGGCCGGGCCATGCTCCATCACGGCGGCCGCGTGATCGACCTTCTGCACCAGGACCGCGAGAATTACCGCGATCTCAGGGGCCATACCCTGTCGATGATCTTCCAGGAGCCGATGAGCGCGCTGTCGCCCCTGCACCGGGTCGGCGACCAGGTCGGAGAGGTGCTGCGCGCTCACCGGCTGGCCCAGGGGTCGGGCGGTGTGCGCGCCCGGGTGCTGGAGATCTTCGGCGAGGTCGGCTTGCCCGACCCGGAGCGCATCTACCGCGCCTATCCGTTCGAGCTGTCCGGCGGCCTGCGCCAGCGCGCGATCATTGCCATGGCGATGATCGCCAATCCGGCGCTGGTGATTGCCGACGAGCCAACCACAGCACTCGACGTCACCACCCAGGCAATGGTGCTGGACCTGCTGCGGCGGTTGCAGGGCGCCCACCAGATGTCGGTGATCATGATCACTCACGACCTCGGCGTGGTCGCCAACATGGCCGACCGGGTGGTGGTGGTGCAGCGTGGGCGGCTGGTCGAGTCCGGTACCGTGCGCGAAGTGCTGGAGACGCCAGGGCATTCCTATACGCGCAAGCTGGTCGCGGCGGCACCGAAGATGCCGCACAATATCGCCTGTTTCACCGAGCGGTGGAAGGACGCGATCCTCCATGTGGAGCGCCTGTCGAAGACCTATCCTGGCCGGGCGCGGGCCTTCGGGCCGCCCGATCCGCCGACCGTCGCGCTGGCCGATTTCTACATGACCGTCGAGCGCGGCAGGACGGTTGCGGTGGTCGGCGAGTCGGGCTCGGGCAAATCGACCGTCGCCCGGCTGATCCTGCGTGCCGAGCGCCCCGACCCAGGCGCCGTGATCGAGTTCCGCGGCGCGGACGGAATCAAGCAGGATGTCACCGCACTCAGCGGCGCGGCGCTCAAGGCGTTCCGGCACCGGGCGCAGATCGTGTTCCAGGACCCCTATTCGTCGCTCAGCCCGCGGATGTCGGTGCAGGACATCCTGACCGAGCCGCTGCGCATTCACCGGCAAGGCACGCGCATCGAGCGGCGCGAACGCGCGGCCTATCTGATGGGCCGCGTCGGCCTGTCGCCGGATCATCTGGCGCGCTTCCCCTATGCTTTCTCCGGCGGCCAGCGCCAGCGCATCGCGATCGCCCGCGCCCTGGCGCTGCAACCCGAGCTTCTGGTTTGCGACGAGCCGACCTCGGCGCTGGATGTGTCGGTGCAGGCCGAGGTGCTGGAGTTGCTGGCCGAGCTGCGCAAGGAGATGGGGCTCTCCTACATCTTCATCAGCCATGATCTCGCAGTGGTGGCGCAACTGGCTGACCGGGTGATGGTGATGCGCCGGGGCCGGGTGGTCGAGCAGGGTCCGGCCGATTGTGTTTTCGACAACCCGCAGCACCCCTATACCCGGGCGCTGATTGCCGCACACCCGGAGCCGGACATCGGGCACCGGCTCGATCTGGCCGCGGTCGCATATGGTGCCGGCGAGCCCGAAACCTGGCCCGGACCCTTCCGCTATGAGGGCGACGCGGTGCCGGGCTTCATCAAGGTAGCGCCCGGCCATCTGGTGAGGAGCGCGCGATGAGGGGGGTGTTTACCGGCCTGATTGTGGCCCTCTTGCTGGCGTTGCCCGCCGCCGTTGGGGGCGGGCCGGAGCGGCTGATCGAAACGCCCTCCCTGGCCGAACGGATGGCCTCCGGCGATCTGCCGCCGGTCGCCGAGCGGGTGCCGGACGAGCCGCTGGTGGTCGATCTGGCGGCAAGGAATCGTGTGACCGGCCTGCCAGGCGGCACGCTGCGGATGTTTGTGACCCGCTCGAAGGATGTCCGCTACATGGCGGCTTATGGTTATTCCCGGCTGGTCGGCTATGGCGCAGATTACCAGTTGAGGCCGGATTTGCTGCGTGCCGTGACCGTAAGCGCGGACGGCAGATCGGTGACCCTGCATCTGCGGCGCGGTCACAAGTGGTCCGACGGGCAGCCCTTCACCACCGAGGATTTGCGTTACTGGTGGGACGACGTGGCGCTGAACTCGGAGCTGACGCCAGGCGGGCCGCCGGTCGAGATGTTGGCGGTCGGGCGCAAGCCGGTCGTCGAGGTGATCGACGCGGTGACGATCAAATATACCTGGATCGTGCCGAACCCGCTGTTCCTGCCGGCGTTGGCCCGGGCGCGGCCGGTCTATATCTACCGCCCGGCCCACTATATGAAGCAGTTTCACGCGGATTATGCCGATGCGGAGGAACTGGCGAAGAAGGTTGCCGACGCCAAGGCGAGGAAATGGGCGCGGCTGCACAACCGGCGCGACAATCTCTACAAGTTCGACAATCCGGAGCTTCCGGTCCTGCAGCCATGGTTCAACATCTCACCCAAGAACGGCCAGCGCTACGTGCTGGAGCGCAACCCCTTCTATCACCGGATCGATGCCAATGGCCGCCAACTGCCCTATATCGACCAGGTCGAGCTGGAGATCGCGGCGGGGGGGCTGATCCCTGCCAAGGTGACACTGGGTGAGGCGACGCTGCAGGTTCGCTCGCTGGGGTTCGCCGACGCGCCGGTGCTGAAGAAGGGCGAGCGCAAAGGGGGATATGTTACCTATCTCTGGCAGTCAGGCTCCGCCTCGGAGGTCGCGCTCTATCCGAACCTTACCTACGGCGATCCGGTCTGGCGGGCGCTGTTCCACGAGGTTCGGTTTCGCCGTGCGCTGAGCCTGGCGATCAGCCGCAAGGCGATCAACAAGGTGCTGTATTTCGGCCTGGCCGAAGAGCGCGCCGTGGCGGCGCTGGAGGAGAGCCCGTTCTTCGACGAGGCGAACGCCATCGCCTGGGCCCGTTTCGACGTCGACGAGGCGAACCGGCTGCTTGACGAATTGGGGTTGGATCGGCGCAACAATGCCGGTGTCCGGCTGCTTTCCGACGGGCGCCCGATGGAGATCATCGTCGAGACCGCGGGCGAGCGGCGCGAAGTCGCCGATACGCTGGAGCTGGTTGCCGCGACCTGGGCGCGGGTCGGGATTCGGCTGCTGGTCCGCCCGCTCGACCGCGATATCCTGCGCAGCCGGGCCTATTCCGGGCGCTCGATGATGGTTGCCTGGTATGGTTGGAACAATGGCGTCCCGACCCAGCATGCAGCACCCTTCGAGCTGGCACCGGTCGATCAGGCAAACTACTCGTGGCCGCGCTGGGGCCAGTATCATCAGACCAAGGGATCGGCGGGCGAGGAGATCGACTTGGCCGCGGCTGAGCGCCTGGAGCGGCTCTACAGCCAGTGGACCCTGGCGGCGAGCGGCGAGCGCCGCGCTGCGATCTGGCGTGAGATGCTGGCGATCCATGCGGACCAGGTGTTCGTGATCGGCACGGTCAGCCGGGCGCCGATCCCGCTGGCGGCGGATGCCGCGTTGCGCAATGTGCCGCGCGAGGGCCTGTACGCCTGGGATCCCGGCGCGCATCTTGGCATCCATCGGATCGATGAGTTCTTCTTCGAGGGAGGGCGTGAACCGTGATCACCTATCTCGCCCGACGTTTCGCCACCATGCTGGTGACCCTGGCCGCCGTTTCGGCGCTGGTGTTCATCATCATCAACCTGCCACCGGGTAACTACCTGTCGAACCAGATTGCCGAGATGCGGTATTCCGGCGAGGCGGCGGGGGTGGCCCAGGCCGAGGCGCTGATCACCCAGTACTCGCTCGACAAGCCGATTTGGCAGCAATACTTCATCTGGGTCGGTGCGATGCCGGGCCCCGACGGGTTTGCGGGGCTGATGCAGGGCAATTTCGGCTGGTCGTTCGAGCTTGAGCGCCCGGTGGCCGAGGTGATCGGCGAGACCGCCTGGCTGACCATCCTGGTCAATCTGTCGGCGCTGCTTTTCGTCTATGTGGTGGCGCTGCCGCTAGGTACCATCGCGGCGGTTCGGGCCAATAGCTGGATCGACTATACCGCCTCGCTGATCGGTTACATCGGCCTGGCGACACCGAATTTCCTGCTGGCGCTGATCATGCTGTTTTATGGGGCGCAGTATTTCGACATCCCGATCGGCGGGTTGATGGCGCGGGAATACGAGGGCGCCGAGATGAGCATGGCCAAGATGGGGTCGATCCTGACCCATCTGATCGTGCCGACCATTGTCATCGGCACCTCGGCTGCGGCGGCGGTGATGCGGCGTTTGCGCGCCAACCTGATGGACGAGTTGAACAAGCCCTATGTCGAGACCGCGCGGGCCAAGGGCGTACCGTCGGCGACCAGGGTGATCCGCTATCCGCTGCGCATGGCGCTTAACCCCTTCGTCGCCGATATCGGCAACCTGGCGCCGCAGCTCGTCTCGGGTTCGGTGATGATCTCGGTGGTGATGAGCCTGCCCACCATCGGCCCGATCCTGCTGCAGGCGCTGAAGAGCCAGGATATCTTCATGGCCGGGTTCATCTTGCTGTTTGTGTCGATCCTGACCCTGGTGGGGATGCTGATCTCCGACATCCTGCTGGCGCTGCTGGACCCGCGTATCCGGCTCGCTTCTGCGAAACGGGGAGCGTGATGTGACGGATAATCCCGAGCATTTTGTCGCCCCCGACGACTACGATGCCGAGGTCGACCGGCAAGCCCTTGACCGGGCGGATTTTGATGCACCGACCTGGGTTCTGGTCTGGCGCCGCTTCCGGCGGCACCGCCTTGGGGTCGCCTGTGGGCTAATTCTGGTCGCCCTCTACGCCATGCTTCCCTTTGTGGAGACAATCGCGCCCTATGCGCCGAACACCTTCAACGAGGACAACATCTTTGCCCCGCCGCAGGGGCTGTATCTGTTCCATAACGGCGAATACACGGGATTGCACACCTATCCCACGGCGACAATCTACGATACCCGCACCGGGGTGGTGAAAGCGGTCACCAACGCGCACAATGAGTTGCCGGTGCCGGTGCTGACCACTTGTGGCGAGACCTACCGGCTGCTCGGGTTGTTCGAAAGCCGCTTCCACCTGATCTGCCCGCCAAAGGGCGGTGAGCTGTTCCTGCTCGGCTCGGACCGGCTGGGTCGCGATGTGTTGAGCCGCATCCTGCACGGGGCGCGATTGAGCCTCACGATCGGGTTGATCGGGGTCACAGTCAGCTTCGCGATCGGGCTGACGCTGGGCGGCATCGCGGGCTATTTCGGTGGCTGGATCGACGCCACGGTGCAGCGCGCCATCGAGGTATTCCGCTCGCTGCCGGAACTGCCGATCTGGCTGGCGCTATCGGCGGCGGTGCCGGTGAACTGGGACTCGCTGGCGGTGTTCGCGATGATCTCGGTGATCCTCGGGCTGCTGGACTGGCCCGGGCTGGCCCGCGCCGTGCGTTCAAAATTCCTGGCGCTGCGCGAGGAGGACTATGTGCGTGCCGCCGAGCTGATGGGGGCACCCCCTGGCCGGGTGATCTGGGCCCACATGATGCCGAATTTCATGAGCCACCTGATCGCCTCGGCCTCGCTCTCGATCCCGGCGATGATCCTGGGCGAGACAGCGCTCAGTTTCCTCGGCTTCGGCATCCGCCCACCGTCGGTCTCGTGGGGGCTGATGCTGAACGATGCGCTGGACGCCGGGTTGGGGGCGCTGGAGATCTACCCCTGGATCCTGCTGCCGATGGTCCCGGTGATCCTGGTGGTGCTGGCGTTTTCCTTTGTCGGCGATGCGCTGAGGGATGCGCTGGATCCTTATTCCTGACCCTCGATCTGGTCGGATAAGGCGCCAGGAACCACAATCCGCCGATAGCGACAAATTCGGTCGCAATCGCAAGCGACTCGGCATCCAAAGTGACGAACTCTGACGCGGCGAAAGGCGCAATGCGAGGAGGAGTCAGATGGCGGCACTTGATCAGCGGCAAGTCGATGCATATCGGCGTGACGGATATCTGTGCCCGGTGGAGGTGTTCAGCCCGCAGGAGGTTGCGCGCCACCGTGCGGCGCTGGAGGCGCAGGAAGCACGATACCGCGAACGCGGCCTGCCCAGGCCAATCAATCATTACCACCGGGTCAATGCCCATTTGGTGTCGGAGCCGTCCCGGTCGGCGGCGCTCGATCCGCGCATCCTCGATGCCGTGGAGAGCCTCCTTGGCCCGGACCTGATGCTGTGGTCCTGCGAGTATTTCATCAAGGAGGCGCAGACGGAAAAGGTCGTCAGCTGGCACCAGGATCTGACCTATTGGGGCATGGGCGAGACCGAGCACGAGGTGACCGCCTGGTTGGCGCTGTCGCCCGCGACTGAGCAGTCGGGCTGCATGCGGTTCGTTCCCGGCTCGCACCGGCAGTCGATCGTCGCGCACACCGACACCTTCGCCGATGACAACCTGCTGTCGCGGGGGCAGGAGATCGCGGTCGACGTCGACGAGGCGGACGCCGTTGCCGCGGCGTTGCAACCGGGGCAGATGTCGCTGCATCACGGGCGGATGTTCCATGCCAGCGGGCCGAATCTCTCGGATGACCGGCGGATCGGGTTTGCGATGCGGTTCATCCGGCCGGACACGCCGGTGACCGGCAAGGCCCGGGACTATGCCGTGTTGGCGCGGGGTTGCGACCGGGCCCTAAACCGGATCAATCTGGTGCCGCCGGCGGGGAGCTTCACACCCGCCGGGCTGGCGTTGTACGAAGAGGTTCTGAAGGCGCAGTCCGCGACCCTCGCCGACGGCGCCACTGAGCAAGTCGGAATGTACGAAACCGCATAAAGGGATGGGCATGATGACCAGGGACACCCAGGTTTCCTTCACCCAGATGAAGGACGGCACCAAGGAAGAATACGCCATGCTGCACCGGCTGGAAGGGCCGTTCCTGGCGGGTACGGCGGACCGGTTGCTGCGCGAATTGGCCAGCCAGAGCGAGGAAACTCTGACGGGGTATCGCGTCACCCGCCTGGAGCATGCGCTTCAGTCGGCGACGCGGGCGCGGCGTGACGGGGCGGATATCGACTGGGCGGTGGCGGCGTTGCTGCACGATATTGGCGACGGGCTGGCGCCGCAGAACCACGACCGCTTCGCCGCCGAGATCCTGCGCCCCTTCCTGCGCGAGGAGGTGACCTGGGTGGTCGAGCACCACGGCACCTTCCAGATGTATTACTACGCCCACCATTACGGCTGGGACCGGGAGTTGCGCGAGAAATACGCCGAAAGCCCCTATTATCAGGCCTGTATCGATTTTTGCGAGCGCTGGGACCAGTCGAGCTTCGATCCGGACTATCCGATGGATCCGCTGGAAAGCTTTGCCGGCGAAGTGCGCGAGGTCTTCGCGCGCAAGGCATATGACGAGGCGGTGACCCGGCCGGGCGTGGCGATGGGGTTGCCGAAACCGGCCGCCTGAATGCCGGATTCCTTCGGTAGTGGTTTGGTGGTGGTCTGGTAGTCCTTTGATAGTGGTTTGGTAGTGCTGCCGCGCCGGGCGCGTCGCGGAATGCGCTTCAAGGTGTCACTGGCGGAATGCCATGATGAAGCAGGCCATCACCGCCAGGGATGCTGGTGTTCTGACGTGGTTCCAGACCGTCCAGGTCGAAAGATACCGGGTCCACGGAGCGGCGCCTTCCGCGCTATCCGGTGTAACCGACGCCAGCGCGTTGTTGAGCGGGACGTTGAAGAGCATCGTCACCAGAATACTCCCGACCAGATAAAGGATGGCACCGGTCACAAGGTACGGCCCGCCAGATGTCCCCCCAGTTCGAATAGCCGAAAATCGCAAGGATAATGCTGCCGATGGCGGTCCCGAAGAACGCGCCGAGGAACCAGGGATTGAGCACCGTGACATTGATTGCCTGCATGGCCGAAATTCCCTGCGCCGGTGCCAGGCGGCCTAGGGTCTGTTGAGCTTCATCTTGAGTTTATCACGGTTGCACTGGCGTAGATCATTGCCGAGAAACTGCTGTCGGTCTTGCAGGCCCGCAGTGCGATGCGTTTGAAGTTTTTGAGACTACAGAAGAAATTCTCAATGAGGTGGTGCCATTTGCAGGCCTCGGGGTCGATCTCGCGAGGCGCCACCCGGTTGGGGAGCGGCCGGACCCTGGTCGGGCCGCCCATCGAGGTCAATCGGCGCGGTCTTCGGATTCCGCTGTGTGGGCGGCGACGGGCCGGGCGGCCTCGGCGAAGAAGCCCGAGGTCTGGATGGTGTTGCGCCAGTCGCTGGTGCGGGCGTCGGCCAATCGGTTGAGGCGGGTGCCGAAACGGCGCTCCACATGAGCTTTCCAGAACTTCAGCATGTTGAGGATGGCGGAGTACTTGCCGCGGAGCGGATAGAGGGTGACGTTCTCGAAGTCCCGCAGCAGATAGGCCATGCCGTCGCGGCTGAGGCGTTGGTAATCCTGGAACATCAGGTTGCGGGGTGCGTGGTAGCGCCACATCCAGGGGACGTAGAGGAACAGCTTTCCGCCGGGCCTCAAGGCGCGCCGGAAGTTGGCGACGGCGGCGGCGGGGTCGTAGACATGCTCGAGGATCGCCAGCGCGATCACCGCGTCGTATCGGCCCTCCATCCAGTCCGGGAAGGGCGAGCAGACGTCGCCGAGAATGTCCGGGTAATCGCCGAAATCGTTGAGGTCGAGGGTTTTGACCCGATCGCCGAGCGCGCCCAGGTGGTCGCGCATTCCGGCGCCGATGTCGAGAATGCGAGTGCTGTGGCGGGTGGCCTCGACGATGTGCAGGCGGCTGCGGTCGTCGTGCAGGTAGCGCAGGTCGACTCGGGCACGCCGGGTGATGTCCTGCAAGCGCGCATTCAGGCCCGCGACGTCGTGGATGTGCTTCTTTTCGCTCATTTGGTCATCCGGCATCCGGCGGTGATCTCCAGGATTTTTTCGGCCGCCAGGGTAGCGCCGTCGCGGGCGAGGGCCATGGGGGTGCGGCGGGGGCCGGTGGCGGCGATCTCGGCAGCGGTGGCCAAGGCTGTGGGGGTCAGGTTGGCGACCCGCATGACGGTGAAGCCGCCGCATTGGGCGAGGCGTTCGGCGCGGATCACCTGCTCGCGTTCACCGTGCTCGTCGAAGGGAACGAGGATGGCGGGGGTGGTGCAGCCCGCCAGGTCGAGCACCGTGTTGTAGCCCGCCAGACTGACCGAGCAGACGGCCTTGGTCAGCAGCGGTTTGTAGTCGGGACGGGCGGGTTCGACGGTAAGGTTTGCGCGCCCGTATTGCGCGGTGAGGGCGCGGGCAGTGTCGGCGGCGTCGGCGCCGCCGGTCAGCAGGTGCCAGGGGCGGGGCGAGAGAGCGGCGGCCTGTGCCGCCATCGCCAGCAGGCGGCGGCCCAGAACGCCGCCGCCGACGGCGACGAGGACGGTCTCGCCGGGGGCATCGCAGGCGGGGGGCGGGTGGCCTGCCACATAGCCGGTGTGGTGGGTTATCGGCCTCAGGTCGCCGGGCAGGGGCCAGGTGGCGTCGAGCGCCACGAAACTGGCGTCGCCATGGACCAGCAGGGCGTCGTAATGCTGGCGCAGCCGGTCGGCGGCCTGTTGGAGGCGGATGGGCTTTGAGGGCGGCTCGGGGATGTCGCGGACCGAGGCGATGATCTTTGTGCCCCGATTGGCAGTGCGGGCGGCGGCGATCGCGGCTTCGAATTCGGCGGCAAGGATGCGGCGGCCGAGGGGAAACAGCTCGGTGATGAGGGCGTCGGGGCGGAAGGCGGTCATGGCATGTTCCAGTGCCCCGCGGCGGGTGGCGAGGTAGACATCGTCAGCAACGTTGCCGTCCGGTTTGCGCAGGGTCGAGAAGTCGAAATCCGGCACCTGGACCGGGGGGAGTTGCCAGAAGGCGATCTCCGTCCGGTCGATATGGTCGAGCGGGCGGCCGCCACATATGACCAGAACCTCCGCGCCCGCAGCCACTGTGGCCCGGGCCAGCGCCAGGGTGCGCACCAGGTGTCCGGTGCCGGAGAGGTGGCAACAGAGAAAGGCGATCATAGGGTTTGGGCCGGTCACGGGATCGGTTCCAGCTGGTCGGGGTCCTCGGGCGCGGTGGGGGTGCCGTCGGGCAGCAGGGTCAGCGGGTAGATCCGTCCGCGCTTGATCTTGAACGGTTCCGGGCTGTCGTAGTTCCAGCCCCAGGCGCGGGCGAGGATCACCCGCATCAGGGCGCGGTGGATGACCAGTAGGGCGGGGGCCGCCTCGGTGGCGATCTCGGTCAGGGCCGGGCGCACCCGTTGCCATACCTCCCAGGGGCTTTCGCCGCCGGGGGGGCGACGGTGCCAGCCCCAGTCCTCGACATTCACATAGCCGGATTCCGGGTCGGCCAGCAGGTCGGCGCCGTGACGGCCCTCCCATTCGCCAAAGCTGATCTCGACCAGCCGGGGATCGAGAGCGACGGGGTGGCCACGGGTCAGGATTCGGGCGGTTTCAGCGGCGCGGGTCAGGGGCGAGGCGATGATCCGTGCGGAGTTCCATGGCGCTGGAATAGTCAGATCGTTCAGTTGCTCGCGGGATTCGTCGGTCAGGGGGATGTCGGCCTGGCCCTGGAGCTGGTGTTCGTTGTTCCAGCTTGTCGGGAAGTGGCGCAGGAGCGCGATGCGGGTCATGGCAGCAGCGCCGGCCGGCAGGATTTCAGGGTTGCGGCGGCAGTGTCGAGGCTGTGTTGCGCCTCGACATGGGCGCGGGCGGCGCACGACAGGGCCGGGCGGTTGGCAGCGGCCTCGACGATCGCCTCGGCGAAGGCGCGCGGGTCGTCCGGGGGCGGCAGCTTGCCGCCGCCGGAATTCGTCGAAGCGATCACGGCGCGGGCGGCGGGCCCGTCCTCGGCGATCACCGGCAGACCGGCGGCCTGGGCCTCGAGCCAGACCATGCCGACGCCCTCGTTGACGCCGGGCCAGACCAGCAGGCCGGCGGCCTGGTAATGGGGGAGGATGAGGCTCGGGTCATCAATGTCATCTATATGGGTTAACCTCCGGGCGAAGGGGGCGAGGAGGGTCAGAACCGGCTCGCGCGCAGTGCCGTGGCCAATCACCGTCAGCCGCCAATCGCCGGGCAGATGCGCCAGTGCGGCGGCGAGGCGGCGGTAGCTCTCCAGCTTGTCGCCGGGGCGCATCATCGCGACGGTCAGCAGGCGGAGGGGGTCGCCCGCCGAATGACCCGGGGGCCGGGGCGCAACGCGCCAGTCTTCGGGAGGTGGGCCGGGGTCGAGGAAGGCGGGCAGGTGGATCATCTTCGCACCATGGCCCGCGGCCTCCAGCGCCGGGCGGTCGCGGGCGGTGGTCCAGAACAACTTGTCGGCGCGGGCGATGGCGGTGTCCGAAAGGGCGGCGAAATCGGCCCAGGGGCCGCCGTGGCGTTTTGGCGAGACCGAAGCCTCCGAAATGACATAGGGGATGCCGAGTGCATCAGCAACGGTGGGGCCGATGAGGTCCGGGGCCTTGTAGTAGCAATGGTAGGTGAACCAGAGCGCCGGGGGGGCCGCGGCCAGTTCGTGGATCAGCCGGGCCGCTTCGGCTTGCGCCTCGGTCTGGAGCCTGGCCTGTGCTGCCGGGTCTCCGGTCATGTCGAGGGTTCTGAAACGTGAGACGCAGGTTGCCTCAAACCCGGCGCGGCTCAATGCTTGCAGGGTCAGGCGGGCGATGTGGCGGTCGCCGGAGGGGCTGGGGTGATCCGGGGCCTTCATCGGGGCGTGGAAGGCGACACGGGGCCGGTTTGTCATGGCCGGTCGGTCATGCCTGGGCGATGGCGGTCCGCAACTGCGCGTCGACCATCTCGATTCCGGCTTCCATGCCGAAGCTGTCGGTCAGCCGTTGGTAGGCGGCATCGGCCATGGCGTCGCGTCGCGCCGGATCTGCAGCCAGGGCGACGATGGCGTCGCTCAGCGCCTTGGTATCGCCCGGCGGAACCAGGGTGCCGTGGACGCCGTTGGCGATGAATTCGGGGATTGCCGAGACGTCGGTGGTCAGGATCGGAAGCTTTTGGCTAGCGGCCTCCATCAGCACGTTGGGCAACCCGTCCCGGTCGCCATTGTCGGCGATCTTCGAGGGCAGCACAAACAGGTCGGACGAGCGCATTGCCGCGATCACGTCGTCCTGGGCGCGCTTGCCGTGCCACTCGATCCGGTCGCTCAGTTCAAGGCGCTTGGCGCGGGCCTCGATGCCGCGCTTCAACTCGCCGCCGCCAATATGGATGAAACGCCAGTCAAGCTCGGCCGGCAGGTGGCTCAAGGCTTCCAGAAGGTCGCCATAGCCCTTCTTGGCCACCAACCGCCCGACCGACAGCAGGGTGAAGCGATTGCCCGCCGGGCGGGTGTCGGGCGGTGCGGGAAAACGCGACAGGTCGAGGCCATGATAGACCAGCGATATCTTGTCTCCGCGGAGATCGAGGTGCTGCAGATGTTCGGCACCGGTGCCGGTACATGTGACACCAAACCTGCAATCGGCGATTTTCTCGCGTTTTTCCCAATCCGGGATAGTCCAGATATCCTTGGCATGGGCTGAAAACCCCCAGCCGATGCCACGGATCAGCGCCGTATAGCGGGCGACCGAGCCCGGAGTGTGGAGGAAATGGGCGTAGAGAAAGCGGGTCTCGGCGGGCAGTTCCGCCGCCAGCACCGCGGCTTGGCCGAAGCGGCGAATGCGGTTGAGCGTTCGGTCGCGCATGAAATCGCCGAGCCAGACCCGTGCCGCGCTCCAGAACCGGCGCGACCGCGCCAGTCTGAACAGTGACCGCAACAGCCGCCCCGGCTCGTCGTGCAGATATTCCGGAAGATAGTGCCGGTCGGCGGTGATCTCGTCATGGATCGGGTGGATCCGGTCGTCACAGGGGTGGCGCAGGGACCAGATGTCGAAGTGGTGGCCACGTATCTCCAGCGCCCGAAGCTCCTGCGCGATGAAGGTTTCGGACAGGCGCGGGTAGCCCTTGAGCACCACCGCGAGCGCGCCGGTCATCGCCTATTCTCCCGCAGCGGCAAAAGCGACGGAGGTCCCGGCCACTCGCTCGGCGATGCTCGACAGGCCGGACAGCAGCCCGGGAATGCGCACTTCGGAGGGCCGGGGTTGGTGGGCCAGGGCGTGGATTGCGTCGGCCATCGCCCTGGCGCTTTCGCCATCGCGCTCGGGCGAGAGCATCCGCACCAAGCCGAGTTCCTCCGCTGCTGCCGCACGAATGACCTGTTCGCGCCGGGGTTGGGTGCGGGGCGCGATGATCGCCGGTTTGTCCATCGACAGAATCTCGCAGAAGGTGTTGTAGCCACCCATGGCAACCACGCCGGTTGCCTCGGCCAGCACACGTTCCAGGCGGGGGTGGAAGCTGAGTGCGGTGACCCGGCCATCCAGCGCCGCGACCCGGTTGTCGAAATCCTGCCGGTCAGGCGCATTCATGAACGGGCCGTAGACGATCAGCGCATGAGGCGACAGCGTGGGATCGGCTTCGTAGGCGCGCAGCACCCAGTCGACCAGCGCGGTGCCGTCGCCGCCGCCGCCGGTTGTGACCAGGATATAGGGTTCCTCGGGCAATTCGGAACCGAACTCGGCTGGCCAGTCGGCGGCGTCGCGGCGCAAATAGCCGGTATAGATCGCGCGGCTCTCCATGCGGGGCGACAAGCCCAGCCCGGTCAGCGGGCGGCAGATCTGGGGAATGCCGTAGATCCAGATTTCGTCGTAGAACTCCTCGATCGCGTCGATCGAGCCCTTTCGCTCCCACTCGCGGGCCAGGGCGTCCTCGTCGTCCAACACATCGCGAATGCCGAGAACGATGTGGGCGCCGCGGTCGCGGGCGGCCCGCAGGGTATCGGCCAGTTCGTGGCGGAATCCCCACGGTTCCTTGTCGATGATCAGCAGGTCGGGCTGGAACTCGCGTTCGGCCGTGGCGATGATCGCGCCGCGCAGGCCGGCCATCTGGTCGATGTCCATGGGCAGGTTCGACGAAGTGTAACTGCCGTCGGCCAGCTTGACGACGCCGGGCAGGCGCACGTGATCGACGCGCTCCGGAAAATCGAAGCGCCCGGCAATTGGCGAACCCGTGACGATCAGCGCCGAGCAGTCCGGATTGGCCTCGATCAGCGCCGTTGCGATGGTGCGCGAACGGCGCAGATGGCCGAGCCCGAACGTATCGTGGCTGTAGAGCAGGGTTCGTCTATCTCGGGAACAGCCGGAGGCCAGCCTCGCGCCCGTCATCTTCTCCCCCTATTCAACCTCGTCGAACTTGCTGCGAAAGTCGCATGAACCTGCCTCGTGCGGCAAGCCCTGATCGGTTATTCGGTTGCGTGGGCGGAAACAAGCAAAGCATGTGGTGTGACATCCGGCCACATTCGCGCGACCGGTGCTCAAGCCGGAGTCGGATCGCATGTTCTGCTCTGCGCACTACCATCCAGCGGAACCGATAGCGCATGTGAGAAACTGCCGGACGATAGTCCAAAACAGCGCCGAACCCGTTGCGGGTCTGACCGCCGGGGATTTTGCCAGCATCGTTGAGAATGCGCAACCTATGCCGGACGCGGCGCACAAGGCGACCCGCCTGTTCAGGAAACGGTCGATCAGGACGCTGCAGCGCAGTCAAGCGCGCATTCTTGTGACTGTTCATCCGGTCCTCCCTGGAACTCTGAAGCACCATAACTCCAGCTTCCTCGGGTCGGACCCGATGGAGAGCCTGCTGAAAGCTCACACCTAGTATCCTGCGCAGGGGCGCGTTAGATGGAGAACCCATCCAGGCGGGGTCTTAATGCAAATCTACCTCCCCATCGCCGAGATTTCGGTCAATATATACCTGCTGATTGCTCTCGGCGGGGGGGTCGGGGTCTTGTCCGGCCTGTTCGGGGTCGGCGGCGGGTTCCTGATCACGCCACTGCTGATCCTGATCGGCATTCCGCCGGCAGTGGCGGTGGCGACGGGGGCGAACCAGGTCGCGGGGGCCTCGTTCTCGGGCGTGTTGGTGCATTTGCGGCGCAAGACGGTCGATTTCAAAATGGGGCTGGTGCTGCTGGTGGGCGGGGTGGCCGGGTCGGCGGCCGGGGTTCAGATATTTGCGCTGCTGCGCGAGCTGGGCCAGGTCGATCTGGTGGTGTCGCTTTGCTATGTGGTCTTGCTTGGCACCATCGGGACGCTGATGCTCGTCGAAGGGGTGCAGGCGCTGCGGCGCTCCAAGAAGGGCATCGTCAAACGCCGCCGGCGTCATGGCTGGGTGCATGGCCTGCCGTTCAAGATGCGGTTTAGGGCATCGAACCTCTACATCTCGGCGATCCCGCCGCTGCTGATCGGCGCGATGGTCGGTGTGCTGTCGGCGATCATGGGGGTTGGCGGCGGCTTCATCATGGTGCCGGCGATGATCTATCTGCTGGGGATGGCGACAAATGTGGTTGTCGGCACGTCGCTGTTCCAGATCCTGTTCGTGACCGCGGCGACGACGCTGATGCACTCGATCACCAGCCAAACTGTCGATGTGTTACTGGCGGTGATGTTGCTGTTGGGGGGCGTGATCGGGGCGCAGATCGGCGCGCATTTCGCGCCGCGCATGAAGGCCGAGCAGATGCGGGTGGCGCTGGCACTCATTGTTCTCGCCGTCTGTTTCCAGATCGGTCTGGGTCTGGTCCACGTTCCGGGCGAGGTGTTTATCGTGATCTCGGAGCGGGCGCCATGACCCGCTCCGTGATCACTGCCTGGGAATCGATTTGGCGGGAGGTCGGCGCCGTCAGGGTGAAAATCACCGGTCCCTTCGCCCAGATTGCATCCGCTGGCTCCATTGCCGCGACGGGATATCGCGATCTGGCACCATGGCGCCGGGGGAGGTGGTGCTGGAAGCCCCGAATCTTTCGCGTTAAGGGGTGTTCCGCGCCGTATCGGGGCCTCCATGAATATCTATCTGCCGGTCGCCGAAGTCTCTGTAAACGCCTTCCTTCTGCCTGGGCTGGGAGGGGGCGCCGGATTCTTGTCGGGCCTGTTCGGGGTCGGTGGCGGTTTCCTGATGACGCCGCTCCTGATCCTGATCGGCATTCCGCCAGCAGTGGCGGTGGCGACCGAGGCGAACCAGATCGTCGCCTCATCGTTCTCGGGCGTACTGGCCCATTGGCGGCGCAGGACGGTCGACTTCAAGATGGGGGCGGTGCTGCTGGCCGGTGGCCTGGTTGGGTCGGCGATCGGGGTGCATATCTTCGCGGCTTTGCGCAAGTTGGGCCAGGTCGATCTGATGGTCTCGCTTTGCTACGTCGTTTTCCTGGGCATCGTCGGCGCGCCGATGTTCGTCGAGAGCGTGCTGGGCATTGCGCCGCGCAAAGCGTGGCCGCTCCTGGCCGAAACGCCATCACAACTGGATACACGGCCTGCCCTTCAAAATGCGGCTCCGGGCTTCGAACCTCTGTATCAGCGCAATCCCGCCGCTTCTGGTTGGCGCGATGGTCGGCGTTCTGGCGGCGATCATCGGGGTCGGCGGCGGCTTCATCATGGTGCCGGCGATGATCTATCTGCTGGGGATGGCGACGACCGTGGTTGTCGGCACCTCACTGTTCCAGATCATGTTCGTGACCGGCGCCACCACGCTGATGCACGCGATCCTGAACCAGACGGTCGACGGCCTCCTTGGCGGTGCTGCTGCTGGGCGGGGTGGTCGGGACGCAGATCGGTGTCCGGGTCGGGCCGAAGCTGAAGGCCGAACAGTTGCGGGTGCTGCTGGCGCTGCCGGTGCTCGTGGTCTGCGCCAAGATCGGCTAAGATCTGGTGCGCACGCCGGACGAACTCTTCACCATGGGTGGGGGAGCGGACATTGACCCGGCTATCAACCCGGGTAGTGGCGATTCTGGCGGTGCTGTTCTGGGCGTCGACCGCTCCGGCCGCGGCGCAGACCCCAGCGCAGGTGGCGGACGAAAAGGTGATCGCCGGGTTGAGCCAGACCCATGTCTCGATCACCACTGATTTCACCGGGTCGGAGATCTTCATCTACGGCGCGGTCAAGCGTGAGAGCCCGGCACCAAAGGGCTGGCCGCTGGATGTGATCGTTGTGGTCACCGGGCCGCTGGAGCCGGTGATCATGCGCAAGAAGGAGCGCAAGTTTGGTATCTGGGTCAACGATGCCGGGGTAAAGGTGGATGCCGCACCCAGCCTCTATGCGGTTGCCACGACCGGCCCGTTCCGCGATGTGATCTCGTACACCGACGATTTCCGTTACAAGGTCGGGATCGAGAACCTCGTGCAATTTATCGGCGAGACCGATGATTTGGAATTCAAGGAGGGCTACCCCGAGGCGCTGGTCCGGTTGCGCCAGGCGGCAGGGTTGTATTTCGAGATCACCGGCGAGGTGAAAGTCACCGACGAGACGCTGTTCGAGACCCGGATACGACTGCCGGCCAACCTGGTGGAGGGCGACTACAAGGCCCGGATCTTCCTGCTGCGCGACAAGGCGGTGCTGGATGTCTTTGAATCCTCCATCAAGGTCCGCAAGGTCGGGCTGGGACGCTGGATCTACACCATGGCGCAGGAACAGAGCGCGCTTTACGGAATCCTGTCGATCCTGGTCGCGCTGACGGCCGGTTGGCTGGCGTCGGCGTTCTTCAGATTTGTGGTCCGTTAAAATACCGGTTGAATTTATCGCGATCGTCACCGTTTCTTAATCGACGCTCACCAATGTGTGATGCGCGGTACGGCTGGAGACTGTCGCAGGGCAATCGCTTTTAAACCTGAACATCGGCCCGGATCATGTTGAGCATGAAGTCATCGCCCCATCCGGCCTTTTTGATCTTGCCGCGCATTGATCCTTTTGTGGGTTCGGCTCTTGCAAGGTTCAGGGCGATACGGCGTAGCAGGGCGAGGTTTTCCGCACCATTGCCGTTTCGATGTCGCGTCTGATCTTCGTTCATGGTGACATCAAGCACCCAGTGCAGGGAATTCTCAATACCCCAATGACTGTACTCCAATGACTGCGGGTGACGTCAAGAAACCGCTCCGGTTTCAATGGCAGGCTGAGCAGAAAACAGCGGGTATGGCTGGTCTGTTTGCCCCCGATTTCGCGCGTCGCTGTCACCTTGCCAATGGCGCGAAGGCCGGGCCAGTTGTGGCGTTCTTGCAGCCAGTCAATATCGCCTGAAACCGTAGCGTGTCTCAATGCGGCCATGACCTGCGTCAACAGCTGGAAAGGACCGGAAATTGTCGTGGCCTCTCTGTGGCCTCTCTGTGGCCTCGGGGTCGTCCAGACAAAGCTTCACGTCCTCAAACAGCGTACCCTGATTGCCCTTGAGAGCCAGAACGTAATCCCCACCCTTGGCGCAGACAGCCTTTGCCGTGGTCCTCCGGGTGTGGCATTGCGTCAGCAGTAATGATCCGGTCTTTGACGTCCAAAAGCGAGCAGTTCAGGAATTGCGGTAATCTCGTTTGATTTTTCATCCACCGCGACCGGCCCGAGCACGAGCCGTGCCTCCGCCGCAAACGCCTGCACCAAATGCAGCGGCGAGTTGCCTGATGCGCGGCAAAACGAACGGCGCAACGCCTTGCCTTCAATCGCAATGACACCCGCAAGGTTGCGGGCAAAATCTCCCGGAAGGCGTAGCATCACCTGCTGGAGTAGTGCCCCTGATTCTGGATCAAAAAAGTTGAAGTTCCCCGTTGTCTTTGAATCCAGAGGGATTCATGATGGGTTTTATGAATAACTTAATCACCAACGGGGTGAAAATAACATGGCACAGGGCGTTCTTCCTTTCGATTACGAAAGTGCGCCGGGCAGCAGCGATCTGACGGGTTTTGCCGGGATTGGTGTTTAGCTTGATTTGATTGAGGCATCGGGACTGGCGGCTGCGGTGCGGCGCCAGGTGCGGGTGGCGGGGCGGCAGGGCTGGCTGGATGTGCAGATGATCATCACGGTGATCGCACTCAATCTGTGCGGGGGTGATCGGGTCGAGGATCTGGAGCGCCTGGAGGCGGACGCCGGCTTTGCCGCGACCATGGATGCGGTTGAGCGGCGGATGTTGGTGCGCCGGGAACGTCGGCAACTGAAGAGCCGGTTTCGGCGCGGCCGCGGGCGCAGCGTGCCTTCGCCGTCGGCTCTGTCGGGCTGGTTGGAACGCTTCCACGACGCAGGCCAGGAAGATCTGCGGGAGGTCGGGCGTGCCTTCATCCCGCGGCCGTCGGCGGGTCTGCCTGGTCTGCGGCGTGTCGATCAGGCGCTGGCAGGCGCTGGTGTCATTTCTGCAGCGCCATCGCGGGCCGGGCGCGGCGACGCTGGACATGGACGCGACGCTGGTGCAGAGCCACAAGCGCCAGGCGGAATACTGCTACAAGAAGTTCAAGGCCTGTCAGCCGTTGAACACCTGGTGGGCGGAACAGCAGGTGATCGTGCATTCCGGGTTCCGCGACGGCAATGTGCCGGCCGGCTATCGGCAGTTGCAGGTGTTGCAGGCCTCGCTGGCGGCGCTGCCTGGGGGGCGTGGAAGGTCTGTCTGCGCTCGGACACGGCGGGCTGTCAGAAGGATCTGCTGCTCTGTTGTGGCGCGGGCCGGGACAAGGTTTTCGGGGTGATCGAGTTCGCCGTCGGCGCCAACGTGACGGCGGCGTTCCGGCGCGCCGCCCTGGCCGTGCCGGAGGCCGAGTGGCGGCCGCTGGATCGTGTTTTCGACGGGCAACGCCACGAGACCGGCCAGGAGTGGGCGGAGGTCTGCCATGTACCGGGTTGGGCGGGCGAGAGCAAGACGCGGGCGGATTACCGCTTCCTGGCGATCCGGGAACCGCTGGAACAGTTGGAGCCTGGCGATGGGGACCAGTTGCCGTTCCCGACCGCGGAGTTTGCTTTGAGGGGGCGCAGCAAGCTGTTCGCCCTGGTCACCAACCGTGATCTGCCGGGCGATGCGGTGATCTGGTGGTCCCGGGAGCGCTGTGGCAAGAGCGAGGAAGTCCACGCGGTGATGAAGCACGACCTGGCTGGCGGCACCCTGCCCTCGGGTCTGTTCGGAGCCAATGCGGCCTGGTGGGCGATCATGGTGCTGGCGCATGATTTGAACGCGGTGATGAAGCAACCGGTTCCGGGACCGGCCTGGGTGGCACGGCGGATGAAGGCCTTGCGCATGGCTCTGATCGCCCTGCCTGGCCGGGTGATCCGTCATGCGCGGCGGCTGATCATCCGTTTGGGGAGCGAAGCGGGGCTCGATCCGGTGCTGGGCACCAGGCGGAAGATCCTGGCCCTGGCGCGCGGCCCGACCTGACGGCTCCAGCCTGCCACGATATCCTTGCTGAAGTGCGATGCCGGCTCCCGGCCAGGGCTCCGCCTGGCCAACGGACAGACGCGGGACCCGCAAGACGCGTGGCCACCTTGAGAATATCTCATCAAGCGCGAAATCCGCGGGAGTGGTGCCCGGGCGCGGGGCGAAAACCCCACAACGGTGCCCATCGCCGCCCCTGCCGAGGCGCGTCAGGGATTTAGTTCGGGAATCCTGGGTGCCGTAGCGGCTTGCCTAGGCACCGGCAACATACTATTCTCCCCGGCCATGACTGCAACAACCTTTGATAAGTTGGCCTACATCGACAGCTTGCAAGCGAGTGGTGTGGCCGAGGACCAGGCGCGGGCGCACGCGGTGGCCCTTGGTGCTGCGCTGCATGAAGTGGTGGCCACGAAAGCCGATATGGCGGAAGTGAAGGGCCTGATCGCGGACGTGCGCACCGATATAGCCACATCCAAGAGCGATATGACGCGATCGATGTTTATTATGTTTTTTAGCCTCGCCGGGTTGATGTTCGCGTTTCTCAAACTGTTTTGAGTCCCCCGCCCGCGCTGGCATCGAGGCGCGGATCGCCGGGCTGGCCGTCGCGCCCGGAATTTCGATTTTCTTTCCCAAAAGGTGACAATCGGCGCTTTCGAGTCGCCGATCGACTCCACTGACATGATGCCCGTGTGATGATAGTCACAGCGGTACTTGGCGCGCTCGGGTATCGATGATTAGTCCCTGGAGCCCGCCGGATCGGAACAACCGACTTGTACCAGTCCGGATGCCGCCAATGACTGTCACGTGTGTTTCTGATGATACCTCTCTAACTGGGCACCAGGCTTCTCCCCTGGCACCCGTTTTTTGCACCTGTTCGAAAGATGGTGCTTTCGGCGCACCGCCTCCCCGCCTTTCGGTGGGTTTCATGCGCCTGTCCGGCCCCCTGCGGTGCGCAGGTCACCGCAGGGGGCCGGACAGGCGCATGAAACCCGGTGCGAGGTGGAGCCGAAAATCCGCAACGCGGATTTTGTCACGGGCATAAAGCTCGCCGGGATTACCGCGCGCGCTGGCCGAACAGGATCTCTTGAGCCTTCTTGTCGGTGGCGAGATCGCGGCGCTTCTCGGCGCCCAGTTTCCGGCCGGTCCTGACTGCCGGGCGCTCCCACATGCGGTCAAGCCAGGCCTTCATGTGGGGGAACTCGGCGATGTCCTGATTTTGCCGCTCCCAGCCCCAGGCCCAGGGCCAGATCGCCATGTCGGCGATGGAGTAGGGGCCGGCGACGAAATCCCGGTCGGCGAGGCGGCGGTTGAGGATGCCGTAGAGCCGGTTGACCTCGTCGGAGTAGCGCTGGCGGGCGTATTCGACCTTGGTCTGCGAATAGTTCAGGAAGTGATGCGCCTGACCGGCCATCGGCCCGACGCCGCCAACCTGCCAGAACAGCCATTGGTCGATTTCGATGCGCTCGCGCTGGTTGGCGCCGCAGAACTTCCCGGTCCTGCGGGCGAGATACTGCAGAATGGCGCCAGATTCGAAAATCGAGACCGGCGCGCCGTCCGGCCCCTCCGGATCGACGATGGCGGGCATCCGGTTGTTCGGCGAGATCGCCAGGAACTCCGGTTCGAACTGGGCACTGCGGTAGATGTCGACCCATTTGACCTCGTAGGGCAGGCCCATCTCCTCGAGCGCGATGGAGATCTTGAAGCCGTTGGGGGTGGGCCAGTAGTAGAGGTCGATCGGTGCGGGCATGGCGGGGCTCCTTGCAAATGGCATCGAGAAAGACCGGGGGAGCCCCTGAATGTAGCGGATATGACAGGATGGCAAGGGCGGATGGGTTCGCGTTAACGAACACGGGTATTCAGGGGCTCATAGCAGTTCAGAATCGAAGGCGCATTTTCAGCGAGTTCTTCGGCGCAACAACCTGTGTTGGCGTCGCGCTTCAATCTGCTGATCATTGGCGCATGGCAGGACGAAACAGACGACGAGATCAATCGGGTTTGGGCGCGCGATACCTGGCAGGCAATGCAGCCTTATGCCTTGGAATGCGTCTATGTGAACTATCTTGGAACTGAGGCGGATGAGGGCAGCAATCGGATACCGGCGGCTTGTGGCCCGGGCAAATATGAGAAACTCATGGCGCTGAAGCAAAAGTACGACCTCGCCAACCTGTTCAGAATGAACCAGAATATTCGGCCGGATGGTGGCTGATACTGACTTGCTTCGATCGGAACCTATCCGTTTGATCCGCGCCGTCCCGGGCTTTGCTCGGGACGGCGCATCTTCGGTTGATGGTTCGGGGCCAACGAAACCTCGTACAAAGGTTCGTTTCTCTGAATACCCTGGTGGATCGAGAGGTCCAGCGCTCCGATCTTCAATAACGGCGTGAGCGTGCTGGCTTCGAACGTCAACTCGACGCGCGAAGGCGTGAAGACCGACGTGAACATCGCCGCGACCGAGAACCTGGATTCGTCCTCTGCGTCCAAAAGCGCCGCAAAAAAGACGGCCACAACGGGGGTCATAAAGGATGTGACCAAGTCGGCGGTCACAAAAAGATTGTTGGCGAAGCAGCCACAGGCGGCGACGACATCTTGCCTCTGACCCCCAGTTCGGTCTTGGCCTGGTTCGAGATGCCGGCCAGTTGCGCGGGATCGTTGCCGACATTGGTGACTATCAGATGGCGTTCGGTATCCACCGCCCCTTCCCCAACCGCCCCCGATCGGCTCACATGGGCTGCCACGATTCGCCCAGGAGCCCCCCCATGCCCGAGACCTCCACCCACGACGCCGAGACCGATGCCCGCAACGCCGACCTGAAGATCTACGTCAATGGCGACATCGTGCATCGCGACCAGGCCATGGTCTCGGTCTACGACAGCGGCTTCCTGCTCGGCGACGGGGTGTGGGAGGGCATTCGCCTCTACAATGGCAAATGGGCCTTCCTCGAGGCCCATCTCGACCGCCTGTTCGAGGCTGCGAAGGTCATCGATCTGGACATCGGAATGGGCCGGGCAGGGGTCACTGCAGCCCTCGACACAACCGCCGCCGCCAATGGCATGACCGGGAACGTCCACGCCCGTCTGATGGTTACCAGGGGCGTCAAGGCCAAGCCGTTCCAGGACCCGCGTCTCTCCCGCTCCGGCCCGACCATGGTCATCATCATGGAGCACTCCTCGGCCTCCGAGGCAACTTTCCGCCGTGGCATCCGCCTCCATACCGTCCCGTTCCACCGCGGCCTGCCCATGACCCAGGATCCGAAGCTGAACTCGCATTCCAAACTCAACTGCATCCTGGCCGGCATCCACGCCCAGAAGGCCGGCGCCGACGAGGCGCTGATGCTCGACCCCCAGGGTTTCGTCAACACCACCAATTCCTGCAACTTCTTCATCGTACGCAAGGGCGAGGTCTGGACCTCGACCGGTGACTACTGCATGCCCGGCATCACCAGGGCCAACGTCATCCGGCTGTGCCGTGACAACGCCATCCCGGTGTTCGAGAAGAACTTCTCGCTGGTCGAGACCTACGGCGCGCAAGAGGCATTCATCACCGGCACCTTCGGCGCCCAGACCCCGGCGGTCGAAATCGACGGGCGGCCCATCAGCGACGGTCCCGGGCCGCTGACCACCCGCATCCGCGAACTCTATAAGGCGCTTGCGGCGGCAGAGACGGGTGGTTCGGCATAGAGCATGATCCATAATCTCCGATCGATGGATCATGCTCTATCTCATTGAATCGCCGCGATTGAGGCGGTGGCTGCGGCACCGATGCCAGAGGGCCCGGCCGAATGCGTCACCGACAAGGGCGATCACTCACGGGCGGTCTTGAAGGCCCTGGACGGCAGTCCCTGCAAGACCCGGATCGCCGAGCGCTGCTTTGCCCACAGCCTCGATCGCGGCGGCATGCGCCGGACCTGGCTGCGCCGGCGCGAGAACGTGCACAAGCGATACCTGCTTCACGTCGCGGGCCACAACCTCTCGTTGCTGATGCGCCAACTCATCGGCGCCGGCACCCCGCGCCAAGCTGTGGCGGGCGGATCTGGCGGTATTTTCGTGCTTGTTGCGCCCGCCGCCGCCGTTCTGGTCGTTCGGATCGTCCTCATCGTCTCGGAGGATGGCGAAACCGCCTGCGCCGCGTTATGTTTCGTCGTGGGGTAAAACCCGGTCAATGGTGCCTTTTTCAACGGGCTGATAATGGCTACACTCGCATGACTGTTCGCTCAATCAGATCGGCAACAACCGATGCAGCTAACAGAAACAGTGTGTTCTTAAATCGATCAGACTATCCCGCAGACGGTCGCTTCAGCCAGATTTGGCGTTCTTCGCGGTCTCTACCTGACGTTATTGTTAGTCTCCAAGTAATAAATCCCCAATTCCTGATTCTCTGATCATGAATTTTGCGGCATCATCAACGTTGATAGCTTGGGCCCCAAACACTAACTCGTCATTATCTATTGGGTACCCAGCATACTCATTATCATCAACATTCGCCACCGCTCCGCTGATCTGTTGTTTCAACGAATGTTTCAACGAATTTATCATCTCTGATTTTAGGGGAATGTTATGTTTTGATACTTTATCAAAGTAATAATTTAATGTATTTCTGCACCTTTCAATAGCTTTTCCAACCAGGAACGTATTTGCACCGAATTCAACGGCCCACCCGTGATTTGATTTGTATATACGGTTTGCGTGGCGGGGGGCTCGTACCGGATTCCCAGAGTAATGAGTTAGCCACCATGCTGTTTCTCTAATAAATTTCTCTGCTACTTCCAATGGTATGGTTTCTTCTCGTTTTAACCATGGCGTTTTTCGCTTGAATTGCTTTATAATACCCTTTTGTTTTGCGGCCAAACATTCCCTTTGTTTTGCGGCCAAACGTTCGCTTAACTTTACTAACTCTAACAAAAACGCCTCATCAACTTCGGCGGACAGGAATTCATGCCCGCAATCAAGGCACTCACGGCCTCTCCGGAACCAAGATACATCCGGATAATCTGTTCTGTGCCACCGTTGAGCCTTCGGCTTTCCAAGTGCCGTTGGAGATATCGCCCTGCATACGGAGAACGTTTTACATCCTGGGCAATATATTTTTGTTCCACCCTTCGCCATGGATCGGTCCCTCAGTTATTGACACATATCGTAACTGCCCAGGTTGTTTTCAGGCGTATTTCAGGGTTACGATAATCTGGTCAACTGGTTTCATCAAGGTTTCGAGGATGTTCCATCCTTGTTTTCGAGCCGTTGTGATGACGCTGCGCAGGGTAGCGAAATCCTCTGCGCCTTGTTCTGATCGAAAGCCTCCCGATATTTTCTGGCGTAGCTTCATCATCCGTTTGGGGAGCGAAGCGGGGCTCGATCTGGTGCTGAGCGCCAAGCGGAAGATCCTGGCCCTGACGCGCGGCCCGACCTGACGGCTCCGACCTGCCACGATATCCTTGCTGAAGCGCGATGCCGGCTCCCGGCCAAGACTCCGCTTGGTCAACGGACAGACGCGGGACTCGCAAGACGCGTGGCCGCCTTGAGGCTATCTCCTCAAGCGCGAGATCCGCGGGAGTGGCGCCCAGGCGCGGGCCGAAAACCCCACAACGGCGCCCATCGCCGCCCCTGCCGAGGCTCGTCAGGGACTTAGTTCGGGAATCCTGAGTTTCCGCGTATATTGACGATTTATACGTTCCCGCGTATATTGAAAGAAAACGGAAAGACTCATGGATACGATCATCCGCACTGAAAAACAGCTTGGCGCCGCGTTACGCCGCAGGCGCAAGCAAGCCGATCTAACGCAAGAGGAGATGGGAGCTCGCACACAATTGCGCCAGGCAACCATCTCGAAGCTTGAAGACGGTGCGCCGGCAACACGGCTGAGTACGCTCATGGCCGCACTGGCAGCGCTCGATCAGGAGCTGGTGATTCGCAAACGCACCAAGGGCGGCAGCGAGAGCATTGAGGACCTGTTCTTATGAGCCGTCGTCGCCGCTACGCGCCATTGTCGGTTTATCTGAACAGTCGCCTTGTAGGTCGGCTGAACAAGGCCACGAGCGGCGCGATTGATTTCCAGTACGATCAAAGCTGGCTGGACTGGCAACCAACGTTTGCGGTGTCGCTCTCGCTACCGCTGCGTGAAGATCGCTATATCGGCGCGCCGGTGACAGCCGTCTTCGAAAACCTGCTGCCGGATGAACCGGAAGTGCACCGCCAGATCGCTGCAAGACAGCATGCTGACGGCACGGATGCGTTCAGCCTTCTGAGTGCGATCGGACGGGACTGTGTTGGCGCACTGCAATTCCTTCCGGAAGGAACGGAGCCCGGCACTGCCGGGCAGATCGATGCTCGCGCAGCGAGCGATGCGGACATCGAGGGTATTCTGGCAGGGCTTGCACACAATCCGCTCGGTCTTGAAGCCGATGCGGAGTTCAGGATTTCTTTGGCGGGCGCGCAAGAAAAGACGGCGCTGCTCTGGTGGCAGGAAGGCTGGCATATCCCGCATGGCACGACCGCGACGACGCATATTCTCAAACCATCGATCGGCCTGAGACCTGACGGTATCGATCTCTCGGACAGCGTCGAGAACGAGCATCTGTGCCTGCGGGTGATGGCTGCGCTCAGCATGTCGGTTGCGCATTCGGAAATGACACAGTTCGGCCCGCACAAGACGCTGGTGGTCGAGCGCTTTGACCGCCAATGGACCAAAGACGCCCGGTTGCTGCGGCTACCGCAAGAAGATTTCTGCCAGGCACGCGGGGTGGCCCCTGCCTTCAAATATGAGGCCGATGGCGGCCCGGGCATGGCCGCTATCCTGGAAACTTTGCGGGCATGTGATGATCCGAAAACCGATCAGCGCACGGTGATGAAGGCGGCGATGATCTACTGGCTACTGGCAGCCACTGATGCTCACGCGAAGAACTACAGCATAGCTCTGTTACCCGGCGGCGGGTTTCGGTTAACGCCGTTTTACGATGTCATGTCCAGCCAGCCGCTCTACGACCGCGGCCAGTTGCGGCACAACCAGATGAAATTAGCGGTAGCTTTCGGCAATAACCGTCACTATCGCGTGGACAGGATCTCCGCCCGCCACTTTGACGAGACGGCCAAATCTGCAGGCCTGCCCGGCGGACTGGTGGCCGAGATCACCGCAGAACTTGTCGCGGACAGCGAAAAAGCGCTCACCGATGCGGCCGCGACGCTTCCGAAAACATTCCCCAAAGATCTCCAAAGCTCGATCTACGGCGGCTATCGGAGCCGTCTGCAACAGTTGGAACGCTGGCTGGAAAATGGCAGAAACTGATCGCGTCCATGGCTATGCGACACTGCCAATGACCCCATCCATGACGATTACGACGTCGGCTTGTCGCCATCGCCATCTATTGCAACATCGATCAGTTGATGGATCTCCTCCAGTCTGTCGCGTATTTCGACCAACCGCAATGCGACGATGGCCTCGCCCCGCCCGGCCAGTGAGAGGATTCCCGCCAGCACTTCGTCCGAATCGCACATAAGCGAGATCAGATGCTCGCCGCTCGGGCCGTGTGACCCCGCAATCCAGGTCTTCACCGTCCGCTCGCTCGCGCCGGTCCAGCGCATTGTGGTTTTCACCGCCCGGTGTGTGCCCTTGAGTTCCCGGTGCAACGCCGCCGCGATCGTTTGGCGGTAATTTACTTCGAGACGGACCTCGCCATCCGCATTCGGAACAACATTGCCCTTTTTAGGAAACATCTTTCTGCCCCTCCGCGCTTAGAGTGATCTGCAAGGAATCAGAGGTGGTTAGCGCGATCAGCGCGAATTCGTGGAGATCGGGGCGAAGCGACCAGGAAGATTGAGTGAGCGAAGTGGATACGATGCCCAACCGCGAGAAACGGGGTACCGTGGGCATGTCCGCGCGGCGGAGTACGTCCGGATGTCGACACGAACATCAGAGGTGTTCGACGGAGAACCAGGCGGACGCGATCCGGCGGTATGCGGCCGAGCGCGGGATCGAGATCGTTCGAACCTATGCCGACGAGGGCAAGAGCGGCCTGAGGATCGACGGGCGTGGCGCACTCATACAATTGATCGAGGACGTGCAGAGCGGCAGGGCCGGCTACGAGTTGATCCCGGTCTATGACATCAGCCGCTGGGGTCGGTTCCAGGACGCCGATGAGAGCGCCTACTACGAACACATCTGCAAACGCGTCGGCGTCTCGGTTATCTACTGCGCCGAGCAGTTCGAAAACGACGGAAGCCCTGTTTCCACGATCGTCAAAGGCGTCAAGCGCGCGATGGCCGGAGAGTATAGCCGGGAGCTCTCGGCGAAGGTGTTCTCGGGCCAGTGTCGGCTGATCGAGTTGGGGTTCCGGCAGGGCGGCCCTCCCGGCTATGGCCTCAGGCGGATGCTGATCGACGAGGAGGGCACCGAAAAAGGCGAACTTCGGCGCGGCGAGCACAAGAGCATCCAGACCGATCGGGTGACGCTCGTGCCTGGTCCCCCGGAGGAAATCGAAGTTGTTCGCAGCATTTACCGCGCTTTCGTCGAGGACGGCCAAACCGAAAGCGAGATTGTCGCCCAACTCAAAGACCGTGGCATTTTGACCGATCTCGGCCGGCCGTGGGTTCGCGGGACCGTTCACCAGATTCTGATCAACGAAAAATATATCGGCAACAACGTCTGGAACCGGATCTCGTTCAAGCTGAAGAAGCGGCGAACCCGCAACGAGCCAGATGCTTGGGTCCGCACCGAGGGCACCTTCGAGGCCATCGTCGACAAGGCACTCTTCGATGCGGCGCAGGCGATCATCGGTGCGCGATCACATCGGCTGTCAGACGAAGAAATGCTCGACGGTTTGCGAGGCATGTTGGTGATTGGAGCAATTTGTCGCGAGACTCAGGCGGCTCTTTACGGCGCTACAGCTAGTGATTCCTATTGACCAGGAATCGTCGCTGGACTATGCGAAAATACAGTGCGGGCGTAGTTCAGTGGTAGAACGTCAGCTTCCCAAGCTGAATGTCGTCGGTTCGATCCCGATCGCCCGCTCCAAAATATTGCCCTGAACATCATCCGCGAATTCACCGGCCCGATGATCACATCCATCGGATCTTAAATGGTGATACGAAACGATCTCACCAGATCGGGTTGCTGACGCTCTATGGCTGCACCACGCTGGTGCCTGAATTCACTTCGTGCGAGAGCGTTAGAGCGATTTCTAGCAAAGTGAATTCACTTTTCGACTCGGAAATCGCGACAAACCAATAAGTTAGATCATGGATCATTCTCTAGTGGCCAGTGCCGGGTATTGCGCCTCAATCCGGGGATTGCCCTCTTGGCAACCTGGTCATGAACCGTTCCCGCCGGTCTCGTCGTGCAGCAGCTCCAGCATCGCCCGGAGCATGACGCGGCGGCGCTGGCCCGATTGGGTGACGGCGCAGTAGGGGTGCCCGATGGCGATGGCATCCGCGTCGAACCGGACCAGCGCACCCGAGGCGAGGTCCGCGCGGGCCAACTCCAACTGCCCCAACGCGATGCCGAGGTTCTGCCGCGCCAGTCCCAGCGCCAGGCTTGACGATCCGGCGCTGACGCCCGGTACAAGGTTCCGGCCGCGTGGTCCGCCCTTGCGGCGAAGCCATTCGCTCCAACTCGGGTGGGAGGCGAAGCTCGGCCCCCAGTTGGTCAGGATGAAGCAGTTATCTTCCAATCCAGACAGGTCGCTGCCCGGCTCCAGCCCGTGCCGTGCCATGAACGCCGGGCTGGCCAACGGCGTTACCCGGTCCTGAAACAGCAGTGTTACCTCCAGGTCCGGATACAGTTGCGCACCGTAACAGATCCGCAGATCAAGGCCCTGGGCCGTGAAATCCACTGGATCGTCCTCGACCCGGATGTCGACGCTGACTCCCGGGTTTGCCGCAGCGAAGCGCTCCAGGCGCGGTGCCAGCCAGCGCTCGACAAGCGACGGTGGGGCGCTGACCACCAGGCGTGCGCGGTTCGTGCCGGTCAACACATGCGCGCTCATCTCGGCGATGCGCTGCAATCCCTCCGCGGCTTCGGCATGGATTTCGCGTCCGGCGTCGGTCAGCAGCACGCGGTTATTGTAACGCTCGAAGAGGCGCTTGCCGAAGAACCTCTCCAGATTGCGGACCTGCTGGCTGACGGCCGCCCGCGAGACGCCAAGCTCCGCCGCTGCCGCCACATAGCCGCCGGTGCGCGCGGCCGCCTCGAAAACCCTCAATGCGTTGAGAGGGGGAAGTTTCATATTGCCTCCTGAGATAGGGTTTTTAATCCTGGCATAGAATTTTCCCCGTTGCACGGCGATTTTTCTTAGCCATACTCGCTCCCGAAAGGTTGCCGCCATGCAAGATATCCTCGATCTCGACCGCTACCCTCTCGACCAGCCCGGTTCGCCCGGGTGGACCGCCCTGGTGGATCGCTGCCAGGCAGATCTCGCCCGGGACGGCATGTTCAACCTTGAGGGGTTGATGCGGCCCGGGGCCGTGCGCCGGTCGGTCAGCGAGACGGCTCCGGTTTTCGATGCCAGCGCCTTCACCCACAAGCGTGCGCACAACATCTATTTCCGGAAGGAGATTCCGGGGCTCGCACCGGATCACCCGGCGTTGACGCTGTTCGAAACCTCGAACCAGACCATCTGCGCCGATCAAATCCCGGACAGCCTGCTGGTCCGGCTCTATGAATGGCCGAACCTGGCTGTTTTCCTGGCAGAGGCGATGGAGAAACCCGCATTGTATGTCATGGACGATCCGATCGCCTGCGCCAATGTCATGCGCTACACCGCGGCCGAGGCGCTGAACTGGCATTTCGACCGCTCGGAATTCACCACGACGCTGCTGCTGCAAGCGCCGCGAGAGGGTGGCGCGTTCGAATACCGCACCGGTCTGCGCAGCGACGATGACCCGAACTACGACGGTGTGGCCCGGATGCTGCGGGGCGAGGACGGCGAGGTTCGGAGCATCGTTGCCGAGGCTGGCACGCTCAACGTCTTCCGCGGTAGAAACACCGCCCACCGGGTGACCCCTGTGGTCGGCGATATCGACCGGGTCATCGCCGTTTTCTCCTTTTACGAAACCCCCGGGGTGCGGTTCTCCGACGAGGAGCGAATCGGCTTCTACGGCCGCGCAGCTTGAGTCACGGCGGGTCTATCGCCTGGATCGGGGTTCGCCGGGGGTCATTCGTGCTGCGGGTTGAATTCAGTCGCCAGCCGCTTCCGGAGCGTGGCGAACGGGCGCGACAACGTTGTTCATCAGGGCGATCGATCAAGGCCGCGGTGTTCAGAAAATTTTTCTAGTTCAAAAGTTAAATAAACTTCTCATTAATGGCTGCCATACGCTAGCTTCCATGCCGTCGCACATTGCGCAACGACAGGGAGGCGCCTCGGTGAAGGTAGCGGTCATTGGCGGCGGCGCCTGGTTCGTCGGCGCTTTGCGCACCGTCCTGGAAGGCGGCGGCGCGTTCTCATTGTGCCTAGCCACGGACGACGTGCCTGCCTTCATCCGCCGCATCGATGAGATTGGTCCGGAGCCATCCGATCCTGGGCCACCCGATCCAGGAATCGTCATCCTCGCCCTCAACGGGTCCGAGAACCCGATGACCCATTTGCTGCAATGGGTCCGGCGAAAGCGCCCTGACCTGCGGGTCATCGTCAAGCTCGGTACGCTCCGCGCCAATCTGGTGCGCGATGCGATGCAGGGTGGCGCCTGGGGCTGCATCTCCGACGACGACCCGCCCGAGACCCTGCTGAACGTGCTCTCCAGTGTCGCGCAGGGGCGTGTCAGCTTCCCCTTCGTCGATTTCACGGCGCTGCGCGACGACCCCTTCGAACAACTCACACGGCGCGAGCGCGAGGTGCTGAAGGCGTTGGCTCAGGGCTGGAGCAACACCCAGATCTCGGCCCGCCTCGGCATCTCCGAGAACACGGTGAAATATCACCTGAAACTGATCTACGACAAACTGGGCGTCCCCAACCGCGCCACCGCCGTCGCCCAATACATGCAGCGCGGCGAGGGGTGAGGCGGATCAAGAAACGGTCCGGTGGATCGTTTCCCCGCCGAACGCACGCGCCTCCGGCGCGGGCCGGACCGAGGTCGATCAGGAAACGCTCCAGTAGAGTGTATTCCGGTCGAGCGCCCATGCCTTCAAGGCACGGGCTGGATGACACGCGAACCGAATAGGTCGCAGGCCCCCCTGTCCCCCAATTGCAGGGGAAGGGGGACGCAAAGCCTGACCTATGTGCGGTGACGCCCTCCCCCAGAACGGGGGAGGGACAGGGTGGGGGGTGACCACGCCAGTCATTCCTGCGCCGCCACCAACCATGCCAAAGCGTTTTGCGGTCGGCCTGGATCACCTTCTCTTAACCATGAATAGGGCTTGAATCAGTTTTCTTGCAATTTCACATGTTAGATATGTGTCCAGATGTGGACACGCACCGATGCCGCTCACATCCCCTCTGAGACGGCCTATCCGGTCCAACCCAACCCCGACGCCACACAATTCATCGACAACAGCAGCGGCACCCGCACCCGCACCCTCTCGCCGTTTTCCCCGGCCCGATAGCGCGCCAACAATCCGACCTGCCAGCGGTTGCAACGGTCGATCAATGGACGGCCATCCGAAATGCGCCGCCGAAACGCCGGGAACCGTTCGGCCAGCGCATCCTCGCCGGTGATTTGCTTGAGCCGCTTGCAGGTCAGCGCGTACTCGGTGCGGATGCGGGCGAAGACCCGCGCGCGCAGGGCCGCGTCCGGCACCAGTTCGGCATAAAGCGCGGCAATCTCCAGATCGGTCTGAAACAGGGTCTTCTCGACCTCGTCCAGCACCAGTCGGAACACCCGCGAGTGCGCGAACATCTGGCGCAGCTCTGCGGCGCCGCCCTCACCATGATCCAGCAGGAACCGGTCCAGCGCCGTGCCCAGCCCGTACCACCCGGTCAGCAAATGCCGGTTCTGGCTCCAGGCGAAGACCCAGGGGATCGCCCGCAGGTCCTCGATCCCCGCCGCCCCGAAGCGCCGCGCCGGGCGCGAGCCGATCTTCAACAGCGCCAGCTCCTCGACCGGGCTCGCCGCCTGGAAATAATCGAGGAAGCCGTCGCTCAACAGCAGGCCGCGATAGGCCGCCTGGCTGGCCCCCGACAACCTGTCCATCACCTTGACGAAGCGTTCAGAATCCCCCACGCGGTCCTCATGGGGCGACTTCAGGGTGTGGGCCAGCACGCTGGCGCTGAGCAGTTCCAGTTGATAGCTCGCCGTGCCCCAGTTCGAGTATTTGCCCGAGACCACCTCACCCTGTTCGGTCACCCGCATCTGTGCGTTCACGGTCTCGGCGGGCTGGGCGGCGATGGCGCGCCCCGTCGGCGCCCCGCCGCGGCTGACCGAGCCGCCCCGGCCGTGGAAGTACCGCACCGCCACCCCGTAGCGGGCGCAGGTGGCGATAATCTCCTTCTGGGCCTTGGCCAGTTCCCAGACCGAAGTGAGGAATCCGCCATCCTTGTTGGAATCGGAATAACCCAGCATCACCTCCAGCCGGTCGCCGCGTCGGGCCACCGCCTCGCGCACGACCGGCCCTGCCAGCAGCTCGTCCAGGATCGCGCCCGCATTGCGCAAATCGTCGATGGTTTCGAACAGGGGTGTGATCGCCGGCGGGTTCTCGCCGCAGAATTGCCGCGCCAGCCAATAGACCGCCAGCAGGTCCTCCGCCGAGGTCGTCATCGACAGGATGAACGAACCCACCGCTTTATTGTCGTCGCGCCGCTCGCCGATCAACTGGAACAACTCGACCGTCTCGCGCGTCTCCTCGCTCAGCGCCCCAATATCCGGATCGATCCGCTTGTCCCCAAACAGATCGGCCCGCAGCCGCTCTGCCCAGTCCGCACCCGCACCCATCAGCTCCTGTACAGTCCGGTTGATCACTGACGAGTTCTGCCGGATGTCGAGCGAAGCGGTGCGCAGCCCGAATGTCTCGACCTCCCGGATCAGCGGCCCGATCGCGTCGCGCGCCACCGCGCCCGCGCCCATTTCGTTCAGCGCTCCGTTGATCGCCTCGAGATCGCCCACCAACTCCTCCGGCCCGCGATAAGGCACCGCTTGCACCTCTGCCAATCCCAGATTGGCTTGCAACCGCAGGTCGATGGCATTGAAGACCTGCCGAAACAGCTCACGCGGGTTGCGCCCCGCGATCGCCTCGCCCTCGCCGGAGGCCGCCAGCGCCGCCACCACCCGGCGGCGGAAGCTCTCCGGGGCGGCATGCACGCGGTCGGAAACACTCAGCGTACGCACCAGCCGGGCGACCCGTTCGCGGTAACGGGTGATGGCATTTCGGCGATGCGCCTGCAGGGTCCAGCGGGTCACCGCCGCGGTGACGTTGGGGTTGCCGTCCCGATCGCCGCCGATCCACGAGGCGAAACGGAAGAATGCGGGCGGCTTGACCCGGGCTTCCGGGTAATGCCGCACCAGCGCCTCGGCCAGGCGCTGATAGCTGGCGTCCGACGCGTCGAACAGGGTTTCGTTAAAGAAATGCAACCCCCAGGCAACCTCATCCTTCAGACTGGGCCGGTCGATGCGCAACTCGCCGGTCATCCACAGGATTTCGATCTCGTTCCTGATCTTCCGGATCAGGTGGTTCCGCTCACGCGGGGTCCAGCGCGATGCCTCCAATTCGACCAGCGTCAAATAGATCCGGCGCAGGCACTCCAGCACAGTCACCCGCTTGGCCTCGGTCGGATGGGCGGTCAGTGTCGGCGAGACATGGAACTCCGCCAGCGCCCCGGCCACCGCCGAGCCGTCGATATCCATCGCTGCCGCTCCCGACAGCGCATGGCTGAACGAGCCGATCACATTGTCCGGCCCGCCGGAGATTTCGGCGGCGCGGCGCCGTCGCATCTGGGAGTTCTCCTCGGCGATGCGCTCCATCTGGATTCGCATCCCGATCGCCTGCAGCGCCTTGATCAGTAACTCCGGGTCGTCCGTCGGTATGCTGTCCGGGTCCGGGAACAAGCGCGCCAGCCGCGGCTCATGGGCGCGGATCACCTCGGCCAGAAGGCCGGTCAGAACCTCCGCGCTGCTGCTGTCGAAACAGGGCGGCTCAGCCCGGTGCGGCTTGGCACCTGATTGGGCAGGGGAGGTTGCTTCGACATTCATCACGTCACCTCTCTGAGCATCAGCAAAGGAAACGGGTGCGCCGCCCTGCACAGGGGCGCCCGGACGGCATATCAGGCGGCCTTTCCCAGCCGCTCCAGCACGCTCGCCACCGTCGCACCCATGCTCGACGGATCCGGCGCCACCACGACCCCGGCATTTTCCAGGATCACCACTTTCTCCTGCGCGCTCTCGCCAAAGGCCGAAATGATCGCGCCCGCATGGCCCATGCGCCGCCCCTTCGGCGCCGTCAGGCCGGCGACATATGCGATCACCGGCTTTTTCATGTGATCGCGGGCATATTCCGCCGCCTCGGCTTCCTGCGGGCCGCCGATCTCGCCGATCATCATCACCGCATCGGTATCCGGGTCGTTCTCGAACAGTTCCAGAATGTCCTTGAACGAGGATCCGTTGATCGGGTCGCCGCCGATACCGACCGAGGTCGAGACGCCGATCCCAAGCGCCTTCATCTGGCTCGCCGCCTCATAGCCCAGCGTGCCCGAGCGGCCGACGATGCCAACTCGGCCAGGCAGGTAGATATGCGCCGGCATGATGCCCATCATGGCACGTCCCGGCGAGATCATGCCGGCACAGTTCGGCCCAATCAGCCGCATCCGTTTCTCGGCCTTGTAGCGGCGCTGATAGCGCTTGACCCGCATCATGTCCTGGGCCGGGATGCCGTCGGTGATGCAGACGCAGAACCGGATGCCCACATCCGCCGCCTCCATGATCGCGTCGGCGGCAAAGGGCGGTGGCACGAAGACGATCGAGCCTGTCGCCCCGGTCTCGGCCACGGCACCCTTGACGGTGTTGAAGATCGGCCGGTCGAACATGGTCTGCCCGCCCTTGCCGGGCGTCACCCCGCCCACGACATTGGTGCCGTTCTTGATCATGTCCTCGGCATGGAAACTGCCGATCCGGCCCGAGATGCCCTGCACGATGACCGGGGTGGTTTCATCCAGAAGAATTGCCATGGTTGTTCCTCCTCACGCGGCCAGGGCCGCGACAGATTTCTGGGCCGCATCGGCCAGCGTATCGGCGGTGATGATGGGCAGGCCGGACTCGGCAATGATCTTCTGGCCCTCCGCGACATTGGTGCCCGCCAGACGCACCACCACCGGCACCTGGATGTCGGCCTCTTGGTAGGCCTGCACGAGGCCCTCGGCGACCCAGTCGCAGCGGTTGATCCCGGCGAAGATATTGACCAGCACCACCTTGACGCCTTTGTCCATCAGCACCGTGCGGAACGCTTTCAGCACCCGCTCCGGGCTGGCGCCGCCGCCGATGTCGAGGAAGTTGGCGGGCTCGCCCCCGGCCAGCTTGATCATGTCCATGGTGGCCATCGCCAGCCCGGCGCCGTTGATCATGCAGCCGATATTGCCATCCAGCCCGACATACGACAGCCCCCGATCCGCCGCATAAGCCTCACGCGGGTCTTCCTGGCTTTTGTCGCGCAGTTCGGAGATTTCCGGGCGGCGGAACAAGGCGTTGTCGTCAAACGACATCTTGCCGTCCAGCGCGATCAGCTCGCCCGATCCGCTGACGATCAGAGGGTTGATCTCGACCATGATGGCGTCGAGGTCGCGAAACGCCCGGTAGGCCCCCTTGAACAACTTGACCGCGCGGCCGATCTGCGCCGTGTCGAGGCCGAGGCCAAAGGCCAGATCACGGGCCTGGAAGTCCTGCAAACCGACGGCAGGTTCCACAACCATGCGCAGGATCGAATCCGGATTTTCTTCCGCGATTTCCTCGATCTCCATGCCGCCGGCGGCCGAGGCAACGACCATCACCCGTTCGGTCTTGCGGTCCAGCACGAAGCCCAGATAGATCTCCTGGGCGATGTCGGCGGCCTCCTCGATGTAGAGCCGGAACACCGTCTTGCCCTGCGGTCCGGTCTGGCGGGTAACAAGCTGGCTACCCAGCATCTTCGCCGCCGCCGCCTCGACCTCGGCCGGGCTGGAGCAAATCTGGACGCCCCCGGCCTCGCCGCGGCCGCCGGAGTGGATTTGCGCCTTCACCACCCAGCGCTCGCCACCCAGTTCCTGGGCCCGATAGCTTGCCTGCTCCGGGCTGTAAGCCAACCCGCCGCGCGGCACCGGCACGCCGAAGCGGGCCAGGATCTCCTTCGCCTGATACTCGTGAATGTCCATCGGGTACTTCCTCTTGTCAGGCCGCGGCCGCAAGGGCCTTGGCACGGATCGCGTCGTCCACGGCGATCACATTGTCCGCCATTCGCTCGGATGCCGCGTCGATCATCTTGCCGTTCAGCGAGGCAGCACCCTTGCCCTGGGCCTCCGCCTCACGCAGCGCGGCGATGATATTGCGCGCCCGCTCGACCTCGGCCTCGGGCGGCGAGAACACCTCATTGGCCAGTGCAATCTGGCTCGGATGGATCGCCCATTTGCCTTCGATGCCCAGGGCGGCGGCGCGGCGCGCTCCGTCCTTGTAGCCCTGCGCGTCGGAAAAATCGCCGAACGGACCATCGATGGCGCGCAGCCCGTAGGCACGGCAGGCGATGGTCATCCGGCTCAGCGCCGCATGCCACTGGTCGCCGGGATAGTCCGGGTTCAGCCCGCCAATATTGACGGTGCGGGCGCGCAAGCTGGCGGCATAGTCGGCCACCCCGAAATGCAGCGCCTCCAGGCGGCCACCGAACTGGGCGATGGAGTCCACATTGGCCATGCCCAGCGCCGTCTCGATCAGTGCCTCCAGCCCAACCCGGGTGGTGTAGCCCTTGGCCTGCTCGACCTGATTGATCATCGCCTCGACCATATAGAGGTCATCGCGCACGCCAACCTTCGGCACCAGGATGGTGTGCAGCCGGTCGCCGGCCTGCTCCATGATGTCGACGACGTCGCGGTACATGTAATGGGTATCGAGCCCGTTGATCCGCACCGAGACGGTCTTGCCCTTGGCGGCCCAGTCGATGTCGTTCAGCGCCTCGATGATGTTCTTGCGGGCCTGCTCCTTCTCGGGTGGCGCGACGGCGTCTTCGCAATCGAGAAACACGTAATCGACGGCGCTGTCGGCGGCCTTCTCGATCATGCCCGGGTTCGATCCGGGCACCGCCAGTTCGCTGCGCTGCAGGCGCTGGCGGCGGAGGGGGTACAGGGTGTGGCTCATGGCTCGGGGCTCCTCGGGAACGATCACGTTATCCCCGGAATCCATAACCGCCCGGCCCCGGCCCGGCCTCCCCACGATGGGAACAGTTTTCGGAAATTCGGGCACCCGGCCCTACCCGGACGGGTGGGCGGCGCTGCCTTGTTCCCTGCGCCGACAACCACTTCTTAAGGGAATTATATGCCAAAGTGCCATTTAGCTATTGCACTCAATGGGACTCTCGTATAATATAATGACACTGAAGGAAAGGGAGTGAACGATGCACAAGGCCCCCGGTAAAAGCCATCGCAAGGGAATTAGCCTGGTTGAACTGATTGATATGTTCCCCAGCGATGATGTTGCGAGAGAGTGGTTCGAATCCAGGATATGGCCGGAAGGCCCGCATTGTCCGCATTGCGGGTCGTTTGATGTGCAGATCGGAACGGCGCATAAATCAATGACGCATCGCTGCCGCACTTGCCCGGACAAGCCCAGGTTCTCGTTGAAAACCGGCACGATACTTGAGTGCACGAAATTGGGCTATCGGACATGGGCAATAGCTGTTTACATGCTGATTACGAACCTCAAGGGCGTGTCCAGCATGAAGCTGCATCGTGATTTGAAGATCACACAGAAATCCGCCTGGCACTTGATGCACCGGCTTCGCAAGTCATCTGATGCACGCGGCTTGAAGTGTTTTTCAGGCCCGGTTGAAGTCGATGAGACTTACATCGGCGGCAAGGAGAAGAACAAGCACGCTGACAAGAAGCTCCGCGCCGGCAGGGGTGGTGTCGGCAAGTCGATCATTGTGGGCGCCAAGGACCGCGAAACCAACCGCGTGAGCGCCGCCGTGACAAGCGGGACGGACGCCAGGACGCTTCAGGAGTTTGTCGGCGGTCACGCTGCCGAGGGGGCGACTATCGGGGGATGGCGTTCGAGCATGAGACCGTCAGGCACAGTGTCGGCGAGTATGTGAACGGCATGGCCCACACCAACGGGATCGAATCCTTCTGGTCGATGCTCAAGCGGGGCTATCACGGCACCTATCACCACATGAGCAGCAAGCACCTTGGCCGCTATGTCGTTGAGTTTGCCGCGCGCCATAATATCCGTGAATCTGATACCGCCGATCAGATGGGCGCGTTAGCAACTGGAATGAGAGGGAAGCGGTTGCGGGAGTTGATCGCATGACTCCAGATGAACGTATGACCCATTCCGCCTTTGTGACACGGAACAATTCGTGGGCTGGCAACCCTGTCATACCATCGTGGGTGGACCTAAAAAATGTTGGGCTGGATCAGTCGCCTGGCAGGCGGCCTCCCGTTCCAGGCTCGCCGCACGGCGTCGGCGGTTCTCCCGACCGAGCTCGGTCACCGGGCCGGGCTCGGGCGTGCCCGGACGTATCTCGCGGCGCGCCTGGCGCGCGGCCTTGCGGTCGGCCTGGGTGAGGGTGGGACCCATGTGTTCGGTTGCCTCGCGTACCCAGCGGTCGGCCTCGATGGTGTTGCCCCGTGCGCGGGCTTCGGCCTCGCGCTCCTTGCAGGAGCGGTGATCGACACGCAGGTCGAGACGCGCGCGCTCGTATGCCTCATTGAGCATCGAGGCCCAGACGCTGCGGAGGTAGCGGGCCTCGCTCCGGCCGTTCCATTGGCTTTAATCGGTGTACTGCCGTGAAAGGAGTAGCAATGACTTCCAAAGACAAACCAACTGTCGTGGTGAAACCTCGCAGCTATCAGCCGACAAAGGCAGAGAAGGAAGAAACTGTTGGCTATAAGGCTTCGCAAGATGAAGCCGTCAAAGCCTTGTTTCGCCAAGTCATTGTTAAGGATGAAGATTAACGGGCAATGGCACTTTGGTATATAATTCCCATTCCTTGGGATGTCATTCTGCCCCTTACCGGAGTCGACCCGAAGGGGGATAATCACATGATTGCGCAAAGCCCGTATCAATGCCCTCAAACAGCAGGGATTACCACCGCAGGAGATTGCGGATATCCTTGGCGCGAGCAAAGTTACGGTCAACACAGATATCCGCGAGATCAAGGACGAACAGGCGCGGGCTGCGGCCTTGCGCTCAGGCCCGGGAAGGAACCGGCATGGCTGAATCGGCAGATCAAAAGCCCCCGGCAAAGATAAGCCACGATGCGCTGTTCCGGGTTTTGCTGGAGGATCCCGACCGGGCGGCCACGCTGCTGCGGGAATATCTGCCGCCGGCCCTGAGTGCGCGCCTGGCCGATGCGCCGCCAAAACTCCTGGATGGCACCTTCGTGGATGAGCACAGCCGGATGACGCAGAGCGACCGGCTGTTTGAGGTGAAGCTGACCGACGGCCCCCCTGCCCTGGTGTATACTTTGGTGGAGCATAAATCGGTGTCAGAACCCGGCACGCCGTTGCAGCTTCTGGGCTATATGGTCCGCATCTGGACGCGATACGCTGAGGACAAACCGGCACGGCTGCGCGCCCTGCCTGTCATCATCCCCCTGGTGTTCTACCACGGACGCGCTTCATGGGCCGTGCCGCAGGTTTTTGGTGAGATGGTGCAGATGGATGATGATACCGCGCCCTTCGTGCCGTCGTTTCGCTACGCGCTGCATGATCTGGGCACCATCCCGATGGAAGAGTTGTCGGGCGATGCGCCGGTCCGGGCGGTTCTGACCGCCTTGCGTTATGTACAACGCAATGATGAAGTGACCCGTGAGGTTCTGACGGTGCTGCTGCGCGATCTGCCGGACGGGACCGTATTGAAGAAGATCGTGTTTCGGTATATCGTCGAAAAATACGAGGTGCCGCTGGAAGATGTCAGAGCGGCACTGGACACCGCAAAGGATGGTGGAGGCAAAGCGCTGATGGGGACAATCGCAGAAGCACTGAAACAAGAAGGTAAAGCTGAAGGCGAAGCCAGAGGGCTGGCTGCCGGTGAGATACTTGGCCGTGAAAAAGGCCTTGCGGAAGGCCAGGCGCGCGCCAAAGCTGAGGGCAAAGCTGAGGGCAAAGCTGAGGGACTGGCTGAAGGTGAAGCCAGGGGCGAAGCCAGGGGCGAAGCCAGGGGCGAAGCCAGGGGTGAAGCCAGGGGTGAAGCCAGGGGCGAAGCCAGGGGTGAAGCCAGGGGTGAAGCCAGGGGCGAAGCCAGGTCCCTGATGCGCCTGCTGGTGAAGCGGTTTGGCCCCCTGCCCGAGCCTGTCGTCGCTCAGATTGCGGCGGGGAGCATTGAGGAGCTGGATCGCTGGGTGGACCGTGTTCTTGATGCCCCTGATCTGGAAGCCGTATTCGCGGATCGGCGGGATCACTGAATTGGGTGCCGGACCCGGAAAACACGGCGGTGCCCGTTCGTGTGAAAAGGGCCGGGATTCGCAAATGTCACAAGATTTGCGACACCAGGCGGTCGCGCGTAAAACAAGGGGATTATATACCAAAGTCACATTATTAGCTTGACCACCTGGGGCAACTGAATTACAGTAGAGTCACAACAGGAGATCGAGTTATGACGCAGAAAACAAACGCACCCGGTAAGAGCCATCGCAAAGGACTGACGTTTGTTCAGTTAGTAAAGATGTTTCCTGATGACGCAACCGCCGAAAAGTGGTTTGCGAAACAGCCTTGGCCTGATGGCCCCTATTGCCCACATTGCGGTTCGTTTAACGTCCAGTGTGGACTAACAGCCCGTTGAAAAAGTCGCCATTGACCGGGTTTCACCCCACGACGAAACATAACGCGGCGTCGGCGGTTTCGCCATCCTCCGGGACGATGAGGACGATCCGAGCGACCAGAACGGCTCCAGCGGGCGCAACAAGCACGAAAATACCGCCAGATCCGCCCGCCACGGCCTGGCGCGCGGTGCCGGCGCCGATGAGTTGGCGCATCAGCAACGAGAGGTTGTGGCCGGCGACGTGAAGCAGGTATCGCTTGTGCACGTTCTCGCGCCGGCGCAGCCAGGTCCGGCGCATGCCGCCGCGACCGAGGCTGTGGGCAAAGCAGCGCCCGACGATCTCGGCGCGCAGCTTGAAGGCCTCGCGGGCGAGCGCGGACTTGAGCCGCACGCGGTTGCTGGGGACCGCCCGGCGCGCCGCCTGGTCACCGCGCCAGCGCGAAAAGCCCTTCTGCCTGGGCTCGGCGATCCGGATCTTCCAGGGCCGGGTCTTCCAGGGACTGTCGTCCAGGGCCTTCAAGACCGCCCGTGAGAAATAGCCCTTGTCGGTGACGCATTCGGCCGGGCTCTCTGGCGTCGGTGCCGCAGCCACCGCCTCGAGGTTTGCCTCGGCCGCCGCCAGGGTCCTGGAAAGCGTCGTGGTGTCGCCCTCATCGGCTGGGTGCAACTCGGCCGCCACCACCGCGCCGGTGTCCGGATCCACCGCGTGCCCGGGCTTGTCGGCCAGATGGGTCGCGGCGTCCTTCATCCTGGCGATCCTGGCCTCGGGGTCGCTCCTGCAAACCCGATCCTGGTTCGAGAGCTTCTTGCCCTTGCGCTTGCGGTCCAGACGCGCCAGGTCCTCGGCCGTGGGCGTCTCGATGCCGCTCTCCCGGGCCAGATGCTCCAGCATCTCCCGGTAGCCCTCACCCGTGTCGCGCCGCACGATGTTACGCAGCGCCGCGTTGGCCTCCATGGTCGAGGCATCCACCCCGATGCGGTCGCCCTTCACCAGACCCGGCCTCGGCGACCCGCGCCAGAACCCGGTCGAAGACCATCGCGTGCACCTCGTGGGGCAGGCGCGTGCGGGTCTTCGACAGCCAGGAATGGTCCGGCACACGATCCCGGCTCTCCAGCCGCAGAAACTCCCGCAGCGACAGCGAATCCGAGCCGCGCCATTCCAGCCCGCGCTCAGAGTCGATGCCCTCGAAACAGCCCTCCAGATGCCTGCGCAAACAGCGCCCCGGCGGCACCGAAGGCGCTCCCGTCCTGACCGCGTAACAGCACCGGCAGGTCGCCTCGACGAAGTCGTCGAAGCCGCCCTCGATCAGGACCGACTGAAGACGGTCGTAAAACACATGACCCGGCGAGCGCGGCATCTCCGCCCAGCCCACCATCAAATCACCCTGACGATCCTTCCGCAGTCCCATCGACATCGGCGAACCTCCCGGTCAAATCAGAACATCATAGAATCAGACCAGGCCGCTCGCGTCCAGGGCCGACTTCGTCAACGGGCTGCTAACGCACAAATCAATGACGCACCGATGCCGCGACTGTCCCGACAAGAGAATGTTTTCCATGAAAGTTGGAACGGTCATGGAAGGATCGAAGCTTGGCTATCAAATCTGGGCAATAGCCATCTATCTGCTTTCCACAAATCTCAAAGGTGTATCCAGTATGAAACTGCACCGTGATCTTGGGATCACGCAAAAGTCTGCATGGCATCTGGCGCATCGACTTCGGAAATCTTTCAAAGCGGGCGAGATTCCTTTCGTTGGCCCGGTTGAAGTCGATGAGACTTGCATCGGCGGCAAGGAGAAGAACAAGCACGCTGACAAGAAGCTCCGCGCCGGCAGGGGTGGTGTCGGCAAGTCGATCATTGTGGGGGCCAAGGACCGCGAAACCAACCGCGTGAATGCCGCCGTGACAAGCGGGACGGACGCCAGGACGCTTCAGGAGTTTGTCGGCGATCACGCTGCCGAGGGGGCGACAGTCTGCACAGACGATCACGGCGGGTATCGGGGGATGGCGTTCGAGCATGAGACCGTCAGGCACAGTGTCGGCGAGTATGTGAACGGCATGGCCCACACCAACGGGATCGAATCCTTCTGGTCGATGCTCAAGCGGGGCTATCACGGCACCTACCACCACATGAGCGCAAAGCACCTTGGCCGCTATGTCGGTGAGTTTGCCGCGCGCCATAATATCCGTGAATCTGATACCGCCGATCAGATGGGCGCGTTAGCAACTGGAATGAAAGGGAAGCGGTTGCGGTTCCGGGAGTTGATCGCATGACTCCAGATGAACGTATGACCCATTCCGCCTTTGTGACACGGAACAATTCGTGGGCTTGCAACCCTGTCATACCATCGTGGGTGGACATAAGAAATGTTGGGCTGGATCAGTCGCCTGGCAGGCGATCAGTCGCCTGGCAGGCGGCCTCCCGTTCCAGGCTCGCCGCACGGCGTCGGCGGTTCTCCCGACCGAGCTCGGTCACCGGGCCGGCCCCGGGCGTGCCCGGACGTATCTCGCGGCGCCGCCTGGCGCGCGGCCTTGCGGTCGGCCTGGGTGAGGGTGGGACCCATGTGTTCGGTTGCCTCGCGTACCCAGCGGTCGGCCTCGCGCTCCTTGTAGGAGCGGTGATCGACACGCAGACCGAGACGCTCGCGCTCGTATGCCTCATTGAGCATCGAGGCCCAGACGCTGCGGAGGTAGCGGGCCTCGCTCCGGCCGTTCCATTGGCTTTAATCGGTGTACTGCCGTGAAAGGAGTAGCAATGACTTCCAAAGACAAACCAACTGTCGTGGTGAAACCTCACAGCTATCAGCCGACAAAGGCCGAGAAGGAAGAAACTGTTGACTATAAGGCTTCGCAAGATGAAGCCGTCAAAGCCTTGTTTCGCCAAGTCATTGTCAAGGATGAAGATTAACGGGCAATGGCACTTTGGCATATAATTCCCCTTCTTAAGCTTTCAGTGTTTATCTTTTGACAGGCACCCAGGGCCGATGCGCTCTGCGGTTCCGGGTGCAAACACCGGGGAATCGGGATGAAGGACCTGCTCATTGGCGTGGGCCTTCTGTCGTGCCCCGTCGTTGTCTTTGTTGTCTTCGGAACATCGGGCCTTGACGCTTTCGATGAAGGCACCGGCGCGCCTGCCTCGTCCTTATCGGCCCCGTCAGGCAGTGTCGCCTTCGCCGAGGAATGCGCCGGCTGCCACGGCCGCCTGGCCCGGGGCACCGACCGGGGGCCGAATCTGATCCATCCCGACTACGGGCACCTCACCCGTAACGATGCCCAGTTCTGCCGCGCCGTGCGGGAAGGCATTCGGCGACTCGGAAATTGCGTGAAACCAAAGAGATCAAGCCTCCGACCCGATTCTATCCGGTCGGATAGGGCTCCAGGCGGTCCCTTCAGCCGCGCGGCCGATGCCACGCGCCTTCGGTTCTTGGATCCTGCCTCAGCGCAAACTGCCGCAGAACCGCTGGATGCGCTGGCAGGCGTCTTCCAGCAATTCGTCCGAGGTGGCATACGAGACCCGGAAATTCGGGCTCAGCCCGAAGGCCGCGCCGAACACCGCCGCCACGCCCTCGTCCTCCAGCAACGCGGTGCAGAACGCCTCGTCGTTTTCGATCACCGTGTCGCCCGGCGTGGTCTTGCCGATGCAGTCCTTGATTGAGGGGTAGACATAGAATGCGCCCTCCGGGGTCCGGCACTGGATTCCGGTCGCCTGGTTCAGCATCGACACCACCAGGTCCCGGCGGCGCTGGAACGCGACGCGGCTGGTCTGGATATAATCCTGCGATCCGTTCAACGCCTCGACCGCCGCCCATTGGCTGATCGACGAGGGGTTCGATGTCGACTGCGACTGCACCTTGCGCATGGCCGCGATCAAATGCTCCGGCCCGGCCGCATAACCGATACGCCAGCCGGTCATAGCATAGGCTTTCGAGACCCCGTTCACTGTCAGGGTGCGTTCATAGAGCCCGGGCTCGACCTGCACGGGCGTGACGAACTCGAACGGCGGATAGCTGATATGCTCGTACATGTCGTCGGTCATCACCCAGACATGGGGGTGGCGAATCAAGACATCGGTCAACTGCTTCAGCTCGTCGCGGGAATAGCCCGCGCCCGAGGGGTTGGACGGCGAGTTGAAGATCAGCCACTTGGTCTTGGGCGTGATTGCTGCTTCCAACTGCTCCGGCATCAGCTTGAAATTGTTCTCCAGCGTCGCCTCGGCCGTTACCGGAGTGCCGCCGCCCAGCAGCACCATGTCCGGATAGCTGACCCAGTAAGGCGCCGGGATGACGACCTCGTCGCCCGGGTTCAGGGTCGCGATCAGGGCGTTGAACAGCACCTGCTTGGCGCCGGTGCCGACCGAGGCCTGGGCCGGCGTGTAGTCGAGCCCGTTCTCGCGCTTGAACTTGGCGCAGATCGCCTGCTTCAGCTCCGGGATCCCGTCGGGCGCGGTGTATTTGGTCTTGCCCGCGTCGATGGCGGCCTTGCCGGCCTCACTGATGTTGTCCGGGGTGTCGAAATCCGGCTCGCCGGCGCTCAACGCGATGATATCCTTGCCGGCGGCTTTCAACTCCATCGCCATGGCCGAGATGGCAATGGTCGGCGAGGGTTTCACACGGGCGAGGGTGTCGGCGAGAAAGGCCATTGGCGTGCTCCTGGGAGGGATAGGAGAAAAGGGCAGGGGGGCGTTCTACCCCTCAAGGGGTGGTGGAGCAAGCGGGACGTGGCCACTGTCTTTCACCGGACGGGCTTTCACCGGACGGCGGGATGTTGCTGGAACAGGCGGCCGAATACCCCGGAATGCGCATCCGGGTTCAAAATCGAATAGACAATGTGCGGCCGCAACCGGTGCCCTTCCGGCAATTTTGGGTGATCGAAATCTAGCGCCGGGTCGCGGGTCATGCCGATGCGCTGCATGACCTTTTCCGATGGCGTGTTGATTGCCGCAGTACAGGCGACAACTTCGTCCAACCCCAGCGTCCCGAAGCTATGCTTCAACCAGCCCCGCGCTGCCTCGGAGCGAGTCCCATGCCGAAATATCGCGGATCGAGTTGCCAGCCGATCTCGAAGCGCCCCTCGCCTTTGAGCGGCAGGTTGTCCGGCACCGGCTTTATCCCGCCATCCCCGACAACGGCGCCATTGGCCTTGTACTCGACCGCAGCGTATCCGCAGCCGAGCCGGTCGATGGTTTCGATCTGGTGGTCGATGAATTCGTCCGACTCGGCGCGGTTCATCAGACCCGGCAAGTGGATTCGCGCTTGTGGATTCCCGGCAATCGCGGCCATCACCGGTCGGTTTTCATCGTGCCGGTTTCGGATGATCAGGCGTTCGGTTTCAAAGATCATTGATCGGCTCATTCTACCCGCTGCAACCTCTCGTCAATACCAGCTTGCATGGGTTGAAATCCATCCCCTTGCCGTCCCTCCCCACCTCCGGGGCCGGATTGGATGTCGGGCCAGCGGGGCACTACCGAAGGACTACCAAAACACCACCAAAACACCACCAAAACACCACCGTTGGATTCGAGCGGCAGGCGGTATGAGGCTCACTCGACGGGGCTTGGTATCAGGGGTTCGTTAACCGCTTCCACCGCAACAATCGCCCGTCGATCGCTGCCAGCCCGGTGGCGATCAGGGCGAAGCCGGCCAGGGTTTGAGGTTCCAGAACCTCGTCCAGGAACGCCACCCCCAGAAGGATCGCAACCGGTGGAATTATCAGCGTGCACAGCAGCAGGTTCCCCGCCCCGGCCATCGCCAGCACCCGGTAATACAGCAGATATGCCACCGCCGTCGCCACCGCCGAATAATAGCCGATTGCGCCCCAGGTCGGGGCCGACAGCGCCAGGGTCGGCACGCCCTCGGTTGCCAGGACCAGCGGCACCATCACCAATGTCGAGGCGGTCAGCATTCCCGCCGCCGCTACCTCCGGCGGTTGTCCGGCCATTGTGCGGCGCGCCCAGACCCCCGCGAAGGCATAGCTCAATGCGCCCGCCAGCACCGCGTAGGTGCCCAACGCCTGGCCGTCCAGCGCGCCCAGCTTGTCGATGCCCTTGACGACCACAACTCCAAGGAATCCCAGCACAACTCCGCACAGCTTGCGCGCGCTCAACGGCTCGTCGCGCAGGAACATCGCCGCCACCAGCACCGCGAAAACCGCCGTCATGGCGTTGAAGATTGCCGTCACCCCGGTGCCGATCTGGATCTGGCCCCAGCTCATCAGGGTGAACGGGATGACGTTGTTCAGGCACCCCATCACCAGGAAGGCGCCCCACAGGCGCGCCCCGCGCGGCATCTTCAATCCGCGCGCCGCAACCACGAGCCACAACAGCACCGCCGCCCAGCCGACCCGGTGCAGCACCACCGTCACCGGCCCGATTTCACGCAGCGCGATGGCGACCGAGAAGAAGGTTCCGCCCCAGATCACCGACAGCAGGACCAGTTCCGCCCAGGCGCGGGCCGACATGTCGATTCCGTGTCTACGAGTGTCGGCCACGCGTTTGCTCACATCTAGCGATTCGCGCAATACACTGGCGTGCATTCCAATCCAGCACCACCCGGATCATGCGGCCCCGACACCTGCGACCGGGGGTCCTGTTTTGCCTGCCCCCGCGATGCGATAGTGATCGACCCGGCACATCACAGAGAGAGAGAGTTATAGATGATTCACGAGCAGCACATCATGGATGACTACAGCGAGGACGCCGCGACCTTCGGCGACCGGTTGGCACTTGCGCGCGAAAGCCAGGATCTGACCCAGGAACAGCTTGCAAAGCGGCTGGGCTTGCGGGCGCAAACGATCCGGAACTGGGAATCCGATCGCTCCGAGCCGCGCGCCAACCATTTGCAAATGGTTGCCGGTTTCCTGAACGTCTCGATGATTTGGCTGTTGACCGGAGCGGGCGATGGCGGCACGGCGCCGCGCACCAGCGGCAAGACCCTTCCGGCGGAACTGTCGGTGCTGCTGGGCGAGATCCGAGACATCCACGTCGCCAATGCCAGGGCCAACGATCGTCTGGCGAAGCTGGAGAAGCGGCTGCGCGAGATGGCGGATCAGGCCTGAATTCGGACGCTGGGATATGCGCATCGGTGTCGATCTCGGCGGCACCAAGACCGAAGCGGTGGCGCTCGGTCCCGGTGGCGGCGAGCTTGCGCGGCTCCGGACATTCACTCCGCATCACGACTATGACCAGATCATTCGAAACATCGTTGACATGGTCGCCGCGGTCGAGACCGAGGCTGGCGCGCAGGCGCCAGCGATCGGCATCGGCATTCCCGGATCGCTCTCACCCGCAACCAGCCTGATCCGCAATTCCAATACAGTTGTCTTGAACGGCCGCAGCTTCGATCGTGACTTGACTGCCGCGCTAGGCCGCCCGGTCCGACTCCAGAACGACGCGAATTGTTTTGCACTGGCCGAAGCGATGGCCGGAGCAGCGCAGGGTCTGGACACGGTTTTTGGCGTGATCCTCGGCACCGGTGTCGGGAGTGGAATTGTCTCCGGCGGCCGGGTTCTCGCCGGGCATAATCTGATCGCGGGTGAATGGGGCCACAACCGCTTGCCTGCCGCCTCGACCGACGAGCTTCCCGGGCCGCCTTGCTATTGCGGCCGCGATGGTTGCATCGAAACCTGGTGTTCCGGCCCGGCATTGACCGCCGATCACGCCCGCGCTACCGGCGACACCCTGGACCCGCCCCAAATCGTCGCCCGCGCAGCGGAAGCCGACGCGGCGGCGGTGGCGACGCTGGAGCGGCATCTCGACCGCCTCGCCCGCGCGTTGGCGGGCGTGGTGAACCTGCTCGACCCTAACGCAATCGTGCTGGGTGGCGGTTTGTCGAACCTGGATCATCTCTGTGACAGGTTGCCCGATGCGATGCGCCCTCACGTCATCTCGGATGTGTTCGAGACACCGATCCTGAAAAACCGTCTGGGCGACAGCGCCGGGGTGATCGGTGCGGCCTGGCTGTGGCCGGATTCCGAACCGGCGGGCGAAGTGCCATGACCGAGCCCCGCGAGACCCGCATCAAACGCCTCCGCATGCGCAGCTGGCGGCGCGGCACCAAGGAGATGGACCTGATCCTTGGCGGTTTCGCCGATGCCGAACTTGCCGGTCTCGAAGCGCCGATGCTCGATGTCTACGAGACGCTGCTGGAAGAGAACGACTGGGACCTCTATTACTGGGTCACCGGCGCGCGCGAGGTGCCGGAGGTCCACCGCGCCATGATTGGCCTCTTGCGCCGCCACAGCGGGATTGCGGGTTGAATCCTCAAGTATTTCTCAGGGTACTCGATCGGTGCCGGTGGATCACAACACAGTGTGCACATGTATAACATATTGAAATACAATATAAAAATAGTCAACGGCGGGATCGACAGAAAGGAGAACGTGATTCAGATTGGCAGCAAAACGCTTTATCCCAGCGAATGCACGGCGATATAGATCCCCAGCCCCAGCAGCGCCACGAAGAACACCTTGCGGAACGTGGCCTCCGAAAGTCGTCCGCGCAACCAGCGGCCCAGCACCATTCCCAGCAGCGCGGGCGGGATCGCCGTCACCGATTGCAGACCCAGATCGGCATTCAGCAGGCCACGCCCGGCCAGCGCCAGCCCCAGTGCCGCGGTGGAGAGAGTGAACAGCACCCCCATTGCCTGGATCAGCATGTCGCGTGGCAACCCCAGCGCCTGCAAATAGGGCACGCCGGGTACTACGAACGAGCCGGTCATCCCGGTCAGGACCCCGTTTACGCATCCTGCCAGCGGCCCGGCCCATCGTTCGCGGCCCGGTGGCAGCGCCAAGCGCGCCCCGCCCCGCGTCGATTTCAAACCGATCGCCGCATAAACCGCCAGCAGTCCGCCTAGCAGCGCCGACAGCAACGCCACATCCACCGGTGCCGCCATCGCCGCGCCGGTCCAGACCGTCGCCGTGGCGGCCATGAGAAACGGCCACAGGCGCGCCCGGATCGCCTGCCCGTACCCGCCGGTCGCCGCCTGCCACAGGTTTGTCACGAAGGACGGCGCCAGCATCAGCGCCATCGCCGGTTGCAACCCCAGCGTGGCGGTCAACAGCGCCAGCGAGACCGTTGGCAGGCCAAGCCCGATGACACCCTTGACCAATCCGGCCAGCAGGAAGGTGGCTGCGACGATGAGAAGCGTGGCTGTATCGATCAACGGGCTGTTTTGCCTTTGTGGATGCGGTATGGATCGGTCGGAACGCGCGGCGATCACACCACAGCCGCGGCGGATTGGCAAACCGCTTTGCGACCGGCATGGGGCCGGGCGCGCTCGGGCGAGGAGAAACAAATGGCGAAGATCGGTTTCATCGGCCTCGGCAACATGGGTTTTCCGATGGCGCGGAACCTGTTGAAAGCGGGGCACCAGGTGACGGGCTTCGACCTGTCCGGGGACGCCTGCGCGGCGCTGGTCGACGATGGCGGCGACCGGGCCGACAGCGCCAATGCGGCTGCTACGGGCGCCGAGGTCGTCGTGACCGCCCTGCCTGCCGCCAAACATGTGCGCGCGGTCTATCAGGGTGCTGATGGCATCCTCGCCGCCGCCGCGCCGGGGACCGTCTTCATCGATTGCTCGACCATCGACGTAGACACCGCGCGCATCGTCATCGCCGAAGCCGGGGAGCGTGGCCAGAAGATGGTGGACAGCCCGATGTCCGGCGGCGTCGGCGGTGCCACGGGGGGGACTCTGACCTTCATGGTCGGAGGCAGCGACGATGCCTTCGCCGCCGCCAGCCCTGTGCTCGAGGCGATGGGCAAGAACATCTTCCATGCCGGGGCCGCCGGGGCCGGTTGTGCCGCCAAGATCTGCAACAACATGATGCTGGCAATCCAGATGATTGCGGTCTCCGAGGGCTTCAACCTGGCCGACAAGCTGGGGCTGGAGGCGCAGAAGCTCTACGAGATTTCGTCCACCGCGACGGCGCGCTGCTGGTCGCTGAACGACTATTGTCCGGCACCCGGTCCGGTCCCTGCCTCGCCCGCCAACCGCGACTACCAACCCGGTTTCGCCGCGGCGCTGATGCTGAAGGATCTGCGCATCGCCATGCAGGCGGCTCAGGGCGCGGGCGCCCATACGCCGATGGGTGCGCAGGCGACGCAGATCTACTCGCTGATGGACCTCGCCGGACAGTCGGACCGCGATTTCTCCGGTGTCATCAGGCTGCTGCGCGGCGAGGTCTGATCGGGTTTAGACCGGAGCCCAAACCCAAGGCGCTTGTTATTAACACCCTGTTTTCGTTTCTTTCGCATCCTGTTCTCCGACTCGGTCAAGGATGGCGCAGCCATACCCGGCCCAACCAGGATGCGGAGACCGGAATGAGTGCCAGTATGAGCAACAGTGCAGCCCTTGCCACCGCCTGTGAGGATGAGGTCGGTCCCGACCTGTTTTCCGGCTATCTCGAAACCCTGTCCATGGTCGAGCGCTCGCACCGGCGACTCCTCGACGTGATCAAGGATGAATTCGAGCGGCTGGGCCGGTTCGAGATCAACTCGGTGCAGGCGCTCCTGCTGTTCAACATTGGCCACAAGGTGATGACCGCGGGCGAATTGAAAAGCCGCGGCGACTATCAGGGCTCGAATGTTTCCTACAATCTCAAGAAGCTGGTCGAGGCCGGCTGTATCGACCACCAGCGTTGCGACATCGACCGGCGCTCGGTACGGGTGAAGCTGACCGAGCAAGGCAAGGAGGTGCATCGCACCGTCGCCGAATTGTTCCGCCGCCATGCCGAGGAACTGACCGCCAACGAACGCCTGCGTCCGGAAGGGATCGAAGGCATGAATCGGGACCGGCGCTCGGTCGAACGCTATTGGACCGAGGAAATCAGATACATCTACTGAGCAGTGCCGCCCGGTCCGAATTTCGGGCCGGGCGTGCGCCAAAATGGCGACAGGCCGAGGATGCCCGCCACGGCTTCCCAAACGGGTAATGGACCGCGCCACCGAATCCGATCCGGTTTTCCCCTAACGATCCCCGATATGCACCCGGCGCAGCCATTGGTAGCAATCGCGTCGGGTGTTTTTCGTGCAAACCCGACGTGACGGGCTTATATGAAGAGCCGTGCGGCCCGAATACGGTTGGGGCGGACGGGTTGCGCGTCGCAGGCCAGCGAAGCAACCCAGCGATAGGATCCGGAGATATGACCATGGACTACGAGGGCAAATTCGCCGAGGCCCTTGACGGGTTGCGCGCCGAAGGGCGTTACCGGGTCTTCGTGGATATCCTGCGCCTGCGCGGTGCCTTCCCCCATGCACTGCTGCGTGAGGCCGACGGCCGTGAACGGCGCATTACCGTCTGGTGCGGCAACGATTATCTCGGCATGGGCCAGAACCCGGCGGTGCTCGATGCCATGAAACACGCCGTCGACAGCGCCGGCGCGGGCTCCGGAGGCACCCGCAACATCTCCGGCACCACCCATTACCACGTGGCGCTGGAGGAAGAACTCGCCGATCTGCATGACAAACCGGCTGCGCTCCTGTTCACCTCGGCCTACAACGCCAACGAGGCGGCGCTGGCGACCCTGCCTAAATTGTTACCGGGCCTGATCATCTTCTCGGACACGCTGAACCATGCTTCGATGATCGAGGGGATCCGCCACGGCCGCTGCGAAAAACACGTCTGGCGCCACAACGACGTCGCCCATCTCAAGGAGTTGCTGGCCGCAGCACCTGCCGACGCGCCGAAGCTGATTGCCTTCGAATCAATATACTCGATGGACGGTGATTTCGGCCCTCTGGCCAAGATCTGCGACCTGGCCCGGGAATACGATGCGCTGACCTATCTCGACGAGGTCCACGCCGTCGGCATGTATGGCACGCGCGGCGGCGGGCTGGCCGAGGCCCAGGGCCTGGCCGACCGGATCGATATCGTCAATGGCACTCTGGCCAAGGCGTTTGGTGTGCAGGGTGGCTACATCGCGGGCAGCGAGAACCTGGTCGACGCGATCCGCTCCTTCGCCACGGCTTTTATCTTCACCACCTCGCTGACGCCCGCCGTCGCTGCCGGTGCGCTGACCAGCGTACGGGCGCTGAAGGACGACCGGATGCTGCGCCAGCGCCACCAGGACCGCGCCCGGGCCCTCAAGACGGCCTTGGCCAGCCTTGGCTTGCCGGTGATGGACAACCTCAGCCACATCGTGCCGGTCCATGTCGGCGATCCGGTGGTTTGCAAGGCGCTGTCGGATCGACTGCTGGCAGATTGGGACATCTACGTCCAGCCGATCAATTATCCCACCGTTCCACGCGGGACCGAACGGCTGCGATTTACCCCGTCGCCGGTCCATAATGCTGAAATGATGGGGCGGTTACTCGAAGGTCTTAACGCTTTATGGACAGAATTCTCCTTAAAAAGAACCACAATTGACCAAAATCGCGCCTGAAACGCCATGACGGCGATTGAAATACCCGATTTAGTCTGTAATACTCGCCGCAAGGCGACGGGCGAAAATACACTCGACAATTGAGCGGTGAACAGCCTGGACAGGAGATGCCCGTATGAGGCTTCGGGGCTATGACGACTATGAGGTTACGCTCGGCGACGAGATGCGTGGCGAACGCGCGTCCCTTGGCAAGAACCTGCTTAGCGCCGAGGATGACCTCCGTATCAAGGCCACTGTGATCCGCGCCATCGAGGATTGTGATCTCGACGGTTTTCCCAATGACAGCGTGGTGGCTGGCTATGTCCGGTCCTATGCCCGCTATCTGAGCCTGAACCCGGATGATTGTTACCGTCGCTTCTGCGCCGAATCGGGTTTCCGCTCGCCAGTTTCATCCTTGGTCGGAGTTGAGCAGCCAACGCAAACCGGTGGTGGTCTGCCGGACATTGTCGCGGCGGGTGCTGCGCTTGGATCCGGGCTGATCCAGTCGCGCTTCGCCGTGAGGTCGGTGCCGACACACCTGAGCGGTCGGATCAGTCTCGGCGGGTTGACCTCAATGGTGGCTATGCTGGGGTTGGTCGCAGGTCTCGGCTATGGCGGATACGCCCTGTTGCAGGACATTCAGCGGGTTGGATTCGCGCCGCTGCCTGAGGCTCCGGACGTGGTTGCGGAGGTGCCGTTGATCACCGCGCCCTCGGTCGAGCATGGCTTGCTGCTCCGCCCCGATGGCGATGCATATCAGGGCGACGGCGCGCTGCCCGCGACCACACCGGTCGAATTGCTGCCGCCGACCCTGCCGGCCCGAGACGGCCCGATTTCGGCAATCGACCCGGCGACCTCCGGCGTGTTCCGCGACCGCGATCCAGCATTGTCGAACGGACCCGTCATGGCCGGGGCCGAGGATGCGGAGATCTTGACCGCAGGCCCGGAGGCCGATCCGGCCCTGGCCGGCGCAGAATTGGCTGCGGTGGTCCCCGCCGGTCCGCCACGGATCGTCATTCACGCCACCGACACCGCCTGGATCCGATTGCGTGACGGGGCTGAGGCGGTTGTCTTCCAAGGCACCCTGGCCGCAGGCGGCCGGTTCGCAGTTCCGGAACGGGTCACCTCGCCCATGCTTCGCGCCGGCAATGCCGGGTCGATCTATGTTCTCGTCAATGGCGCACCCTATGGCCCGATTGGCCCGTCGGGTCGAGTGGTCAAGGAGCTATCCTTGCTTGCCGCCGATATCGAGAGCCGGGTCCCCCAGGCCAGTTCCGGGGCCATCGATACAGAGTCAGGCAGTACCGCGCAACAACGCGCCGAGGCGGTTCTGCCTCAATAGGCGGATCGGCGCTGGGCTCCGGAGACCCAACACCACCCCCTCGACATCCACCCACCAAGAGCCTATTTCTCGGACCGAGAGCTATCTCCGAGGAGAGCCAGCCCCATGTCGATCAATGCCGTCCGCCCGTGGCGTGACATCTACCGCCGCAAAAGCCGCAAAGTCCGGGTCGGCCCGGTCGAGGTTGGCGGCGACGCGCCGATTTCGGTGCAGACCATGACCAACACCCTGACCTCGGACGCCCAGGCCACCATCGCCCAGGTCCAGGCCTGCGCCGAGGCCGGAGCCGATATCGTCCGCATTTCCTGCCCCGACCAGGACTCGACGGCGGCGCTGAAACACATCGTCCGCGCCGTCGACGTGCCGATCGTCGCCGACATTCATTTCCACTACAAGCGTGCCATCGAGGCGGCCGAGGCAGGGGCGGCCTGTCTGCGGATCAACCCCGGCAATATCGGTTCGCCGGACCGGGTGCGCGAGGTCATCAAGGCCGCCCGTGACCACGGCTGCTCGATGCGGATCGGGGTCAATGCGGGCTCGCTGGAGAAGCATCTGCTGGAGAAATACGCCGAGCCCTGCCCGGACGCGATGGTCGAATCCGGCATCGAGCATATGAAGATCCTCCAGGACAATGATTTCCACGAATTCAAGATCAGCGTGAAGGCCTCCGACGTGTTCCTGGCCGCCGCCGCCTATCAGCAACTGGCCGATGCCTGCGACGCGCCGGTCCATCTCGGCATCACCGAGGCGGGCGGGTTGGTCTCCGGCACGATCAAATCCGCCATCGGGATGGGCAACCTTCTGTGGATGGGTATCGGCGACACCATCCGTGTCTCGCTCTCGGCCGACCCGGTCGAGGAGGTCAAGGCGGGTTTTGAGATCCTGAAGGCGCTGGGCCTGCGCCATCGTGGCGTGACGGTCATCTCGTGCCCATCCTGCGCGCGCCAGGGCTTCGATGTCATCAAGACCGTCGGTCTCATCGAGGAGCGGCTGGCCCATATCCACACCCCGATCAGCCTTTCGATCATCGGCTGCGTGGTCAACGGCCCCGGCGAGGCGCTGATGACCGATGTCGGCTTCACCGGCGGCGGCGCGGGCTCCGGAATGGTCTATGTGGCGGGCAAGCAGGACCACAAGATGAGCAACAACCACATGATCGACCACATCGTCGAACTGGTCGAGAAGAAGGCTGCTGAGATCGAGGCGGCTGAACTGGAGGCCGCCAAACTGGAGGCCGACTCCGCCGCGCCTCCACATGCGGCCGAGTAGCCGATGCTGCGCCGCCTGGGCCGATGGCTATCGGCGGCGGTGGTTCTCTCCCTCGCGACCTCCTTCGCCGTGATCAACCTCTCGGGCCACGACCCGGCGCGGTGGCATGTCGACCCGTCCTCGGCGCGGCCCAGTGGAAAGCCGAACGAGCATCTCGTCGCGCCGCGCGGCACCACCGCCGCACCGGCCCATTCGGAAACCCGACTCTATTCCGAAAGCCCGCGCGATTTGCTGGCGCGCTTCGATGCCATCGCTCGGAGGCAACCCCGCACCGAGCTGGTGGCGGGTGATCTCGACGGCCTGATGATCACTTATGTGCAGCGGAGCCGGATCGTTGGTTTTCCCGATTACCTCACGGTCAAGGCCGTGGCGGCGGAGGGTGGCGCTGGCCTGATTGTCTGGTCGCGCTCGCGCTACGGTCGCAGCGATTTCGGCGTCAATCGCGCCCGCGTGAAGGCATGGTTGGCGGCGCTGGAGCAGGGCGGTTGACCGGTTTCCAGTTAATCTTGCCCCAAAGCGCGTTTAAGACCCGCCTCAAACCCCCGGGCAGCCCTCGGATTCCTGCCGCCAGATGGGGTTGTTTACCGACATGTCGCATCGTGCCAGAATGCGGCGCGTACCGATGATCAGGCAAGCGGTCTTGCCCATGTCGACCCGCTGGCCCTTGCTGTCGGTGCAATAGCAATCCGGGTAGCTGAACCCCTCCTTCGCCGCCGGCGGGGAGTAGTTGGGATTCGGGGTCGCCTGTGCGGCAGCAAGGCCGGGGGCGACGGTGATGCCGAGCAACAACAGCCCAGCGATGAAACGAACCTGACGCATGAATGCCAGTATACACCGTTTCCCGCCCCCGTAAACCCCTGCTCAATGCGCGCTCAGGGGTATCGCATGAACAGTGATATGAATATTGCGATGATTTGGGCCGCGTGATTCACTCCCTTCAGAATACACTCTGGAGGTTATCAATATGGAAAACACTACATCTTTTCAATCTGTTATGTCTGCCGTTCCCGACCCAAGGCAGGCTGCCAAGGTGGTCTGCCCACTTGACGAGGTACTTCTGTTGAGCCTGTGCGGCGTGGTTTCGGGGTGCGAAAGTTTTGTTGATATTGCTGAATATGGAACGGAAAAGCTGTCTTTTTTGCGCGAACTGGCCTCGTTTAAGGATGGCATCCCTTCACATGACACGCTTTCCAGCGTATTTCGACAGCTTGACCCGACCGCCTTCTGCGATGCCTTTTCAAGTTGGGCGCAAGGACTGGGCGAACGCATATCGGGAGCGGTTGTGGCAATAGACGGCAAGACCGTTCGCGGCTCCAAATCCAGAGATGGTGACCCTCTGCATATGATATCCGCCTTTTGCGATGACATGCGGTTCGTGTTGGGGCAGCGTCCAGGTGATACCGAGAAAAATGAGATCAAGGATATTCCCAGGCTTCTGGAGCTTTTACACCTTGAGGGGTGCATTGTAACGCTGGACGCGATGGGGTGTCAGAAGGCAATCGCGCAGAAAATCCGAGATCGTAAAGCCGATTATGTCCTTGCTTTAAAGGGCAATCAGGGGACGATCCATCAGGATGTCAAGCTATGGTTCGAGGATATCGGCTGTGATAATAGTGACTGCTTGCAAACGGTTGATGGAGATAGGGGGCGCATTGAAACCCGCCGCTACCGGATATGCGATAAGATCAGTTGGCTCAAAGAGCGCCATCCGCATTGGCGTGATCTTACATCAACAGGCTGTGTGACATCGCGCCGGGAGGTGAATGGGAAATCGTCGGTGCAGACGCGTTCCCTCATCAGTTCACGACCTGCGGATGCGCCCGTATTTGCCGCCGTATTTGCCGCCGTATTTGCCCCCGCCGTTCGGTCGCATTGGGGGGGTATCGAAAACCGCCTTCATTGGGTGCTGGACGTCGTATTCATGGATGACGATTGCCGGGTGCGAAAAGACCACGCTCGCAAAAACTTCACCGTCATCAAACACATGGCGATGAACTTGCTCAACAGGGCAAAACAGAAAAAATCACTCCGGGTCATGCGCAAAAAAGCCGGCTGGAATAATCAATCAATTCCTCAAATCCATTTTGACCGCATAACCTTCATGCGATTCCCCTGAATGCGCGCTCTTGACCTTAGGGTTGCGCCGGGGCAGACCCCGTGGCCATGATCCCGGTCCAACGCATGCAGGAAATCCTCGAACGTTTCGCCTTTATCGAGGCGAAGATGCTCGATGCGACCGATCCGGCTGAAATCGCCCAGCTTGGCCGCGACTATTCGCAGCTGCAGCCGGTGGTGGCGGCGGTCCGCGACTGGCAGGGGGCGCAGGCCGATCTGGCCGCTGCCCGCGAGTTGCTGGACGAGCCGGACATGCGCGCCCTGGTCGAGGAGGAAATCGCCAGGATCGAGACCCGCCTGCTGGCGCTGGAGGAGGCTGTCCGCCTGGCGCTGCTGCCCCGCGACGCCGCCGACAACCGTGCCGCCATCCTGGAAATCCGCCCCGGAACCGGCGGCGACGAGGCGGCGCTGTTTGCGGGCGACCTGTTACGCATGTATCTGCGCTTCGCCGAATCGCAGGGCTGGAAGGCCGATATTCTCGACGAAACCCCGGCCGAACTGGGTGGTTGCAAGGAGGTGGTGGTGGCGATTCGCGGCGAGGGCGTCTTCGCCAGGCTCAAATTCGAGAGTGGCGTCCATCGGGTGCAGCGGGTGCCGGTGACCGAGGCGAGCGGGCGCATCCACACCTCGGCCGCCACCGTCGCCGTGCTGCCCGAGGTCGAGGAGATCGACATCAATGTTCCCGCCACGGACATCCGCATCGACACCATGCGGGCCTCCGGCGCTGGTGGGCAACACGTCAATACCACCGACTCGGCGGTGCGGATCACCCATCTGCCGACCGGTATCGTGGTGACCTCGTCGGAGAAATCACAGCACCAGAACCGCGCCCGCGCCATGGAAGTGCTGCGCGCCCGGCTCTACGACGCCGAGCGCCGGCAGGCCGATGCCGAGCGCGCCGCCGAGCGCAAGGGCCAAGTCGGTTCCGGCGACCGGTCCGAGCGGATTCGCACCTACAACTTCCCGCAAGGGCGGGTGACCGACCACCGCATCGGGCTGACCCTCTACCGGCTTGATCAAGTGATGGCGGGCGATCTGACCGAGATCACCGACGCGCTGATCGCCGCGGATCAGGCCGCCAGGCTGGCGGAGATGGAGGCGTGAAAGACCCCACTCGGGCCGACATCATCGCCGGTGGCGTCGCCCGGCTGATCGGTGCAGGGGTATCCGAGCCCGAGCGCGATGCGCGGGTGCTCTACCGCTGGGCGGCGAACATCGACGGCGCCCAATTGTCGGCGGCGATGACCGATCCGGCCCCGGCCCGCGAGATCAGCCGTTTCGAGACCGCCATCGTAGCCCGCGAGGGCCGCGCGCCAGTCTCGCACATCATCGGCGAGCGTGAATTCTGGGGCCACCGCTTTCGGGTCACCCCGGCGGTACTCGACCCGCGACCCGAGACGGAAACGCTGATCGCCCGCGCGCTTGAAGGCCCCCCCGCCGGTTGCGTTCTGGATCTCGGAACGGGGTCCGGCTGCATCCTGCTGACCCTGCTGGCCGCGTGGCCGCAGGCCCGAGGCGTCGGCGTTGACAACAGCCCGGCCGCCCTCGCTGTGGCAGCGGAGAATGCCCAGCGCCTCGACGTGGCGGGGCGGGCCGATCTGGTTGTCGGCGAATGGTGCACCGGGCTGACCGGGCGGTTCGACCTGATCGTCTCGAACCCGCCCTATATCGCCGCAAACGAGATCGCCGGGCTCGCCCCGGAAGTGCGCCTGCACGAGCCGCTTGCGGCACTCCGCCCCAACAGCGATCCAGGTGCCGACGGATTGGACGCCTACCGCCAGATCGCTTGCGGCGCCGGTGCCTTGCTTGCGCCCGGAGGGCAGTTGCTTCTGGAGATCGGTCCGCGACAGGCGCGCGCGGTCGGCAGGATTCTGGCCAATGCGTCGATCGCTGTGAGCGCTGTTTTGACGGATATGGACGGCCGAGACCGTGTCATTTGTGCCGAAATCCAACGAAAATACCCGATTTTACGAATTATTGGGCCTTTGAGTGTGATTACTGGTTGAGCGGGGCGGAAATAACGGTATATGCATAGGGGTCCTGGTTGGCTCGCGCGTTGGATCGCAGGGCCTTGGTTGGGGTTATCCGGGACACCGCATCATAGCGAATGAGCATGAGGCCGACCTGACGCAGCCGCGTCTTGGTCAGCGGACAGGCAAGGGCGCTTCACCGGCCCCACGGTGGCACCTGCCAAGATAGATCAAGAATGGATACGATGAGACCATCACAAAAACCCAATCGGATGCGGGGGCGCGGTAATCGCAAGCCCAGTGGCAACAACGTCAACCGCGTCTTTGAAAGCACCGGACCCGAGGGAAAGGTGCGCGGTACGCCGCAGCAGATTATCGAGAAATACCTTTCGCTGGCGCGTGACGCACAGACCTCGGATAACCGGGTCATTGCCGAGAACTTTCTTCAGCATGCGGAGCATTACCAACGCCTCTTGGCTGAGGCGATGGAGGCGCGGCAGGGTCAGGAGCGGCGCGACAATCAGCAGCCCAATGTCGAGCAGCCCGAAGTCGAGCAGCCCGAAGTCGAACGGTTGGCGGACGCCGAACCTGAGAGTGTCGGCGGAAATAGCGCTTCTGCAGGTGGCGGACGCCAGCCGCGTGAAGGCAACGGCCAGGGCAATGGTCGGCGCGAACCGGAAGTAAGCGGGTTGACCACGATCGATTCCGGTCAGGCCGATTCCAGCGGCCTGCTGGTCGATACCGAGGAGTTGAGCGCCAGCCAGCCGCGCCGGCGCCCCCGCGCGCGCGATCGCGAGCAGACGGATACGCCAGTCGCCGCCGACGTAACTGCTGAGGCGGAGTCCCAACCCGATTAACCTGGTCGGGGGTGTCTTCGGGCCATCGATACCACGGTCACATCCAGACTTGATCCGGGCAACCGGTCTTTGCCGATTGATCCGGAGACCGGAATGCCGGCACAACTCCCCGCCTCATTATCTCGCCTCGGCAGCCCGGCACAGGGCCAGGAATTCCTCGATCGACAGGGTCTCGGCGCGCCGCGTTGGATCGATCCCGGCTGCCCCAAGCAGGGCCGCCGGGTTGCTGAAGCGCGTTTTCAGAGATTGGCGCAGCATCTTGCGCCGTTGCGAGAAGGCCGCGGCGACCACCTGCTCCAGCAGGCGCGGTGCGACATCCACCAGCGGTTCGGCGGGCACCACATTCACCACTGACGAGGTTACCTTCGGTGCTGGGGTGAAGGCGTTTGGGTTGACGTCGAAGGCAATCCGCGCCCGCGCTCGCCACTGCGCCAGCACCGATAACCGGCCATAGGCTCCATTTCCGGGCCGTGCGACGATCCGCTGCGCAACCTCACGTTGAAACATCAGCGTCAGAGATTGCCACCAGGGCGGCCAACGCTCCGGCGTCATCCAGCGCACGAACAGCCCGGTTCCCAAATTGTAGGGCAGGTTGGCGATAATTCTCACTGGGCCTTGCGCCGCTCCGTCCAGATATGGCGCCAGATCGACCTCCAGCGCATCGCCCGCGATCACCTCCAGCCGTCCGGGGTAGTGGGCGGAAATCTCGTCCAGTGCCGCGAGGCAGCGGGCGTCGCGCTCAATCGCGATCACCCGGCCTGCGCCCGCCGCCAGCAACGCCCGCGTCAGCCCACCGGGGCCGGGGCCGACCTCGACCACTGTCGCGCCATTGAGCGGTCCCGAGACCCGGGCGATCCGGCCGGTCAGGTTCAGATCCATCAGGAAGTTCTGTCCCAGCGCCTTGCGCGCCGACAGCCCGTGACGCGCAATCACCTCGCGCAGCACCGGCAACCCGTCGGGCGCCAGCCCGCTCATGCCGCCCGACGCGTCGCCATCTTGGCGGCCAGGTTCAGCGCTTCGATCAGGCTCGTGGCGTCGGCCTGACCGGTCCCGGCGATGTCATAGGCGGTGCCATGGTCCGGCGACGTACGGATGAAGGGCAACCCCAGGGTCACATTGACCCCGCGGGCGAAATCCAGTGCCTTCAGCGGGATCAGCCCCTGATCGTGATACATGGTCAGTGCAACGTCATACCGGGCGCGGGCCTGCGCGTGGAACATGGTGTCGGCGGGCAGCGGTCCGGTGATCTCAAACCCCTCGGCCCGTAGCCGCTCCAGCGCCGGGGCGATGATCTCGATCTCCTCGCGCCCCATGGCGCCTTGCTCGCCCGCATGGGGATTCAGCCCGGCGAACGCCAGGCGCGGCCGGGCGATGCCGAAATCGCGGGTCAGCGATGCCGCCGTGATCCGCGCCGTCTCCTCGATCAGCGCTGCCGTCAGCGCGCCAGGGACATCGGCCAACGCGATGTGGATGGTGATCGGCACCACCCGCAATTCCGGCGAGACCAACATCATCACCGATCGTTCCACGCCGCCCAGATGGCCGAGATATTCTGTATGGCCGGGGAAGGCAAAACCAGCGCCGCCCTTCAGCGCCATCTTGTTGATCGGGTTGGTCACGACCGCCGCCGCCGCACCGGTCAGCGCCAGCGCGACGGCCCGGTCGATCGCGGCCACCACCGTTGGGGCGTTGGCCGGGTCGGGCTTGCCCGGCAGTGCCTCGGCGGGTAGTGCCAGGGGCAAAACCGGCAAAGCCTCCGTGAAGACACCGATAGCTGCCTCCGCCTCATCGATTCTGGCCAAGGCAACCCCGGCGCGTTCCGCCAACGGCGCCAGCCGGTCTGGATCGTCGATCAAGAAGAACGGCTGCGCCACCCGACCCGAGTTCCACGCCGCCAGGGCGATCTCGGCGCCGATCCCGGCCGGGTCGCCCATGGTCAGCGCCAAGGGCCGGGTCCCAGGATGGGCCAAGCGCGGCGTTTGGCTCATCTCAGCTCGATCAGCGCGTCGCGGCGTAACTCTTGCAACAACCCCTCGGCCAGCCGGGCGGTCTGCTGGTTGGCCAGGCGATTGCGCATCCGATCGCGCAACTCCGGATCGCTCGCATCGATGGCATTGATGGCATCGATCCGCTTCTCGATCAATTTCAGGATCGAAACCCCCCCGGCAACCGAAAACGGCTGGGTGACTTGTCCAGCCGACAACTCGCTCAGCATCGTGGCCAGGTCCGGCGGCATTTGCAGGTTCGAGACCCAGCCGACATCGCCGCCCTGTGCGGCGCTGGGTGCGCGGGAATAGCTCTTCACGGCGGCGGCAAAATCACCACCCTGGCTTAGCGATTCATAAAGCTTGTCCGCCAATGCTCGGGTTGCGGCCTCGTCGCGGCCGTTTTCACCCACCGGCAGGCCGATCTCGGCGACCCGGTAGCTGACGTCCTCGCGCTCCTGCATGAGGGCGATCTCGGCATCGATCTCGGCCTCGCCCGGCTCGACCCGTCGGGAAAAGCGGCCACGCACCACCTGGCGCCAGACGGCCTCGGCCGAAACCATATCGTCCAACGCCATTTCAGTGACACCCTGGGTGCTCATCGCGGTGCGAAACTCGTCCGCCGACAGGCCGGTTCGCCGGGCGAATTCCGCAATCCCCGATTCGATGCTTTCGGCGCTGGCGCTCAGGCCCAGACGTGCGCCTTCCTGCAATTTCAGCCGGTCCTCGACGAGACGTTCGAGAGACTCGGCGCGTAGCGCATCCGGGCTGGCGGCCGTGAAGCCGAGAGCGATCAGGAGTTGAGCGCGCTGAGCCAGGTCAAAGCCGGTAATCGCCGAGTCGTTGACGATGGTGATCGGGCGGAACATCGTTTGTGCCCGGGCCCCGGTTGCGGTCACAAGACCAGTGGACAGCAACACTGCTGCAAGTCCGATTGCGCCAAGCATGGTCTTCAGCATGGAACTCCTCCGATCCGTTTCCGCCGCGCCGGGCGCGGCGCCATTGTCGCCCTACCGGGCCGTATTGTCCTGGTTGCCGAGAGTAAACAGTTTTATCTGTACGCCGATCGAAGTCGATTCCGGAGCATCGTTCAATTCGGTAAAATCGCGCTTCACGAAGAAATCGACCTGGCAGCACTCGTTAGTATAGGTGATCCCGCCGGCGATTTCGACAAAATCGCCATTCTGGATATCGCGCCGCGCCTCGCCCGAGAGCGACCAGTTGCGGTTGAGCGAAACGATGGCGCGGCCGAACAGCTCCTCGCGATCTTCCGGAGCCTCGATCGCGGGGTCGCGCTCGAGGAATATGTAGCCCCCGAAAAGCGAAAACCGGCCAAAGGTCAGTTCGGCGCCGATCTCGTTACGGGTGATCGCGAAACCGTCGCTGATCCGCAGGCGCTGGCGCACCGTGACATAGGGGTCGTAGCCAGCCGACCAGGCGCCGACCCAGTCGGATGCGGCGTCGGCCAAACCCGAGCCGCTGGAGAATTCATCGGCGCGGCGCAGACGCAGCACCCGGCCGACACTGGCATCGAGATTCAGCCCGCCGGGTGAGATGCGCTCGTAGCGCAGGCCCAGATTGAGCCGGTGCCCTTCCTCGAAGGCATCGAGGCCGGTAAAATGCGAAGTGTCGAACAGGTTGGTCTCGTCGAACTCGGTGACCTGGCTGTCTTCGTTGGGAATATCGGAGTCGTTGCCACCATAGGGCGCGACGATTGCCTGGGCAATGGGCTCCAGCACATGCGCGATGGCGCCGGACGATTCGTAGATCAGCGGAAACCGCGCCTCGATCCCGGCGAGGGGCGCGAACCTGAACTCGGTGGCGCTGTCGACGCCGGAGAAGTCATCGACCACGAAGACGTCACCCCTGACCTCGGCAAAGCCGCGCAGCGACAACCCCGAAGGCAGGATCTCCTGGCGATCCCAATCGGCGCCAAACGACAGGCGGCCGGTATCCAGCCCCTTGCCGCGCAACAGCACTGCGCTTGAGGCAAAAATACCCAGATCGCCGCCCGCCAGGAACTCCGGCATCTTGTACCGGATATCGAAATCCGGCAGCACCAACGGAATATTCCCGGAGGGTTCGTCGTCGCGCAGGCTCTGGAAATACACCGCCGTGGCGTCCAGGAAACCGTCGCCCCGGTAGCGGCGGAGATAAAGCTCGCTGGTCAGCCGGTCCTCGTCGGAGAAATCGAAGCGGCGCAGATAGCCGCGGTCGGTGACAACGATGGCGTCGAAACCCCATTTCAGATCGTCTTCCAGATCGAACTCGCCGCGTGCTTCCAGATGGCCGTGAAATTCGTTGCTGCCCTGATAGTCGTTATAGGTCAGGCTGCCGACGGTGGTGAAGGAGCCGCTTTCGAAAGCGCGGCGGTATTCGAGGACACCTACCATCCCGTCCCCGCTCGTCAACAGCGGGCTGAAGGTGAGGTCGGAATAGTCGTCGATCACCCAGTAATAGGGCACCCGGGCGCCTAATCCATAGACCGAGGACTGCCGGAACTCCGGCACCAGGAACCCGCTGGCGCGCGCAACCGTGGGATCGGGATGGCTGAAATAAGGGAGCCAGGCAACCGGTACGCCCAGCACATCGAGGGTTGCATCCTCGTAGTAGATCACCTTCTCGACTTCGTCATGAATTACCCGCCGGGCACGGATCCGCCACAGCGGCGTCGGATTGTCGGAGCAGACCTTGCAGGGGCTGTAGACGGCCTTCGACAGTGTATTGAACCGGGCGTCGACCCGCCGTGCCTCGGCGGCCGAGAGCTTGATGTTCTCGCCCATGACCGAGCGCGCGCCCCGCACCAGCCCGTTCTGCAGATCCGCGTCCAGATCGGCGAAATCGGCGAAGACGGTTACCCCGGTGGCGTCGCGCAGCACAATGTTGCCCTCGGCGGTGATCCGCCCGGTGTCGCTGTGATAGACGATCCGGTCCGCGGTGAGGGTGCGTTCGCCGTAAAAGATTTCGACATTGCCGCTGGCGATCACCTGGCCGGTCGCGGTGTCGTGCTCGACCTTGTCGGCGGCCAGCGCCACCGGCAGGTTCGGCTTCTCCGGCGGCACCTGCGCCTGTGCTGGCATCTCCAACGCCAACAGCACCATCATCAAGACCGGAATGGGGCCTGCCGTGGCCGCCAGGTCAATCATCAGGGCACGTATGCCTCGGCGCATCGGAGGTATGTCCCGTTCCCGGCGTCCCAGGAGAGGCGCCCACCGTCCCCTTTTATCCATCCTCTAGATGCAGCAGCAAGCCCAGAGCGAACAGAACTGCCGATACTGGGGGTGCCCAGGCCGCGATCAGCACCGGAACCGCACCCGAGGCGCCCAGCACAGCGGCGATGTCGGACAGGAAAAAATATCCAAATCCGGACAGCACGCAGCCCAGCGCCATAAACCCCAACCCGCCAAATCGTGCGTGGCGCATCGAGAACGCCGCTCCAATCAGCACCATGGCGAAGAACACAACCGGCATCGCCAGCAACGCGTTCCAATGCAGCCGGTGTCGGCTGGAGCTGAACCCGGAGCTTTCCAGCAGCTTGATGAATTTCGGCAGCTTCCAAAACGAGATCGTCACCGGCGCGACGAAGCTCTCCTGAATGCTCTCGGCCGTCAGATCGGTCGGAATGAGCATCTCGTCGGCCAGTTTCGGCCGGGTGACGATGTCCGAACTGCCGGCGTTGTCGATCTCCAACGTCAGCAGATCCCAGCGCCGCACGCCGGACAGCCGCCACGCCGTGCCCTCCAGCAGCGCCGAACGGGCGTCGATTCGGCGGGTGAACCGGTCCTGCGTGTCGAACTGGAAGACGTTCACCTTCCAAAGGCGCTCAATCGTCTCGCTGGCACCTTGGGCGCGGATCACCGTCTGCCCGTCCGGACCGCCCTGGCGCAACCACAGCCCATCGGCCGAGACCGAAAGCTGGCTCGAACTGCGCTTGAAATAGCGCTCCTCCAGCACTTCGAACTTGCTGGCGAAGGCCGAGGCCAGCGGGTTATAGACCGTGAAGACAAAAACACCCAACCCGACCGCGGCCAGCAGGACAGGTGCCAGCAGCCGCCACACCGAAACACCGGCGGCGCGGGTGACGACCAACTCGCTGGAGCGCGCCAGCGCGGCAAAGCAGGTCATTGAGGCCAGCAGCACCGTGAACGGCGCCGCGGTGATCGTGATTGCCGGTGCGTGTAGCAGGGCCATCCCCAGCAGATCGGTGAATCCGGCGCCGCTATCGCTGCTCCTGCGCATGAGTTCGACCAGATCGAGGGTAACCACCAACACGAACACCACTACGAAGGCGCCAGCCGCGATGCCCAGAAAACGCTGCGCGATATAGAGGCCGAGGGTCAGGCTCATTGCTCCGCCCCCAACCCGTTTTTTCCACCGCTGCCGTTGCCATTTCCGCCATTGCGCCGCAGCCACGGCAAAGGCCAGCCCGCCAGCAGCCACAGCGCCACCGCCATACCCAACACCGGTGGTGCATACATCGCCGGCAACAGCGCCATCTCGTTGCTGGCGGCGGCCTTCAATGCCAGGCCGAAAAGGCGCAGCGCCACGGCGGCTCCCGTCGCGAGGATGATGCGGCCGACAAAGCCCTGCCGCCGGAACCCGGTGCCGATCACGAAGGCGACCGCCATCAGCGGCAGTGTCAGCACATAAAGCGGCGCGCCCAGCGCCTCATGCGCTTCGGCCCGGTATTTGCCAAGCTGGCGTCCGCCGGTCTGGCCTTCCTCGATCGTCAACAGTTCCCGCAGATACATCTCGCTCGGCTTTCGCCTCCGCTGGCTGTTCTTTGCAGTGAACTGGGTCAGGTCATAGGCCAGTTGCTCAAAGCGCAGGATGGCCACCGAATCTGCCTCGAAGCGCTTGGCGATCTGGGCGACGCCGTCGAACATCACCAGACGGATACCCTCGGCGTCGCTCAGCAACACCGCGCGCTCGGCGGTGTAGGTGGTAATCTCATCCTCGTCGCGCTCGTCATGAACGAAGACGCCCAGCATTTCTCCGGGCCGCTCCATGCCACGCAGATAAACCGTGACCCCGCGCACTGGCGACAGGAAAGTCCCCTCGCGCAGGAAGGCCGAGGCGATATCGCTCTTCACCTCATTGACCCGGCTTTTCAATTCGCGCTGGGCGGTCGGCATGGCATAGAGGGTCAGGGCGAACATCACTGCCATTACCAGCCCCGAGAACATCATCACCGGGCGCAGCAGCGAGGTGTTGCTCAGGCCGCTGGCGAACATCACCACGATCTCACTGTCGCTGAACAGCCGGTTCACCGCGTAGAGCGTGGCGGCGAATGCCGCCACTGGCAGAACGATCGACAGCACCGTCGGCAGCAACAGCAGGGTGAATTCCAGGAACACCAGCGCCGACTGGCCGTTGTTGACCACGGTATCGACAACGCGCAGCGACTGGCCAAGCCAGATCACCCCGGTGAAGACCAGCACGAAAAACAGGAACGGCCCCAGGATCTGACGGAAAATATAACTGTCCAGTCGGCGCAATGGGGTTCTCCAGAGCCGTCTTCGCGCATTGGATCGACGGAGTCAGGGCATCATGGGTCGGCCCGCGGCCAAGGGCAAGGCCAGAATCAATTCCCCGATCAATACCTCGAACCAGAAGCAAATGCTCATGGCTGTGGCTGGTCACCGGCGGTGATCCGGGCTAGGTGTTCGGCTCCGGCCTATTCGTCCGAAACTCAGCCGCATCGATCTTAGCCAAGGAGCCTGCCATGACGACACCCGCGCCAATCGATTTCCAACCTGAAAAGGACCAGGATCTCGCGGCAATCGAGGGCACCCTGGTGGTCTTTGCCGATGGCGACGGCGCGCTGGCAGGGGCGGCGGCGTCGATCGATGACGTGACCGGCGGCGCCTTGAGCCGTGCGGTGGCGGACCAGGATTTCAAAGCCAAACCGGGTACGGTGCGCAGCCTGCGCTACCCCGCCGGCATGGCGGCGAAGGCGGTGATCCTGGCCTGCCTCGGCAACGCGCCGGACCGGGCCGCCGCCCGAAAGACCGGGGGCGCAATCGCCAGGACGCTGGGCAAGGGCGCGGTGAACATCTGCACTTCGGGCGTCACCAGCGACGAACTGGCCGCCGAGATGATCTGGGCGGCGGCGCTCCGGCTCTATGATTTCCGCGACTACAAGACGGTGGATGAAAAGAACGGTGAGACCGCCAGCGCTCCCGGAGGGCGCGCCATCACGGTTCTGGCCCAGCGGCCTGGCGCATTGCGCAAGGTCTCGGCCCCCTTCGCAGCGCTGGCCGAGGGCGTGTTCTTCACCCGCGACCTGGTCAACGAACCCGCCAACCGGCTGACCACCGATGAATTCGCCGACCGGCTGGCGGCGATGACGGACCTCGGCATCGAGGTCGAGGTTCTGGGCGAAGCCGAGCTGGAAAAGCTCGGTGCCCGAGCGCTGCTGGCGGTGGGGCAGGGCTCGCGCAGCGAGACCAGGATGGTCGTCATGAAGTGGATGGGCGGCGAGAAGAAACAGGTGCCGCTGGCGCTGGTCGGCAAAGGCGTGGTGTTCGACACCGGCGGCATCTCGATCAAGCCCGCCGGTGGCATGGAAGAAATGACCATGGATATGGGTGGCGCCGGCGTCGTCTCCGGGGTCATGCGCACCCTGGCGCTGCGCAAGGCAAAGGCGAATGTCATCGGCGTGGTCGGACTGGTCGAGAACATGCCCGACGGGTTGGCCCAGCGCCCCGGCGATATCGTGCAATCGATGAAGGGCGATACCATCGAAGTGATTAACACTGACGCCGAGGGGCGTTTGGTGCTGTGTGATGCCCTCTGGTACACCCAGCAGACCTTCAAGCCGCAGGCGATGATTGACCTGGCGACCTTGACTGGCGCTGTTATCGTCGCGCTGGGGCACCATAGGGCCGCGTTCTACGCCAATGACGACGCCTTCGCCGCCGAGTTTGGCGCAGCAACCGAGATCGTTGGCGACGACGCCTGGCGGATGCCGCTGGGCAAACCCTATGCCGACCAGCTCAAGTCGCGGCTGGCGGATCTGAAGAATACCGGTGGCCGGGCAGCGGGCTCGATCACCGCCGCCGAGTTCCTGCACCGCTTCGTCGAGGACGGCACTCCCTGGATCCACATCGACATCGCCGGGGTGACGCTGGCGAGCAGCGGCTCCGATCTGGCACCGGAAGGGGCAACTGGCTGGGGCGTCGCGGCGCTTGACCAGTTGATCCGGGACAAGCTCGAGTGATTCCGAGCAAAGCGAATTCACTTTGCGACTCGGATATCGCGGCAACCAAAATGTTAGAGGTGAATGCTTGGGCGAGGTCCGCTTCTACCACCTGACCGAACGGCCGCTGGAGCAGGTTCTGCCGGTGATGCTGGAAAAAAGCCTGGAGCGCGGCTGGCGAGTCGTCGTGCGCGGTGTCAATCCGGCCCGGATCGAGGCACTTTCGGCGCATCTCTGGACCCGTGGCGACTCCAGCTTCCTGCCGCATGGAACCGAAGCCGATGGCGACGCCGAGCGCCAACCGGTCTGGCTGTGCTGCGATTCCCCCAAATCCGAGGGCGCCAACCCCAATAGCGCCAACACCCTGTTCCTGATCGAAGGCGCCGAGATCGATACCGACGAACTCGCCACCATGGAGATGGTGGCGGTGCTGTTCGATGGTCTTGACGAGACGGCGGTGGCCAAGGCCCGCGACCACTGGCGGCTGGTCTCGGAAGCCGGGTTGAAGGCGGTCTATTGGGCCCAGAACGAGGGTGGGGCTTGGGTCAAACGCAGCGAAACCGGTTAGAGCACGATGAGATCTCGGTCGAAAGCAGGCCTTTAGAGCTTGATCCATGATCTCCGGTTCATGGATCAAGCTCTATCTCATTGAATTGCGCGATTTCCGGGTCGCAAAGTGAACCCACTTTGCTTGAAATCGCTCCAGGGTCTGTTGAGATTCAGGATTTCCATCCCGGCTGATTTCTGAATCAATCTCCCAAAACGAGGGAGCAGTCAATGACCAGAATGATACTGACGGATGCGCAATGGGAGAAGATGGAGCCGCATTGCCCGGGAAAGACATCCGACCCGGGCCGGACCGGCGACGGGCGGCTGTTTCTGGAGGCGGTGCTGTGGATTGCGCGCACCGGTGCGCCGTGGCGTGACCTGCCCGAGACTTTCGGAAACCGGAACTCGGTGTTCATACGGTTCCGCTACTGGGTTCGACGCGATGTTTTCAAACGCATATTCGGCGCGGTATCGGACAACCCGGACAGGGAGTTCGCAATGACAGGCGGTACCATCGTCAAGGCCCACCGCCACGGACAGGGCGCAAAAGGCGGACTCAAAGCCAGGCCACAGGCGCATCCCGGGGTGGTATTACGACCAGGATCATGGCGCTGACGGATGCACCTGGCAATCTTGTCAACCTCGGCCTTCGGCCCGGACAGCGCCTCGACACGGTCGGTGTCGCGGGGCGGATCGACGGGGTCGACCTCGGTGGCCTGATCGCGGACAAGGCGTTCGACGTCAACTGGATCGTCGAAGACCTTGATCAGCGCGGCGCCGGGATCGTGATCTCGCAACACCCCAACCGGGTGGCGCCTCGCGAGATCGACACCGAGGCCTGCAAATGGCGCCACCTCATTGAGAATTTCTTCTGTAGTCTCAAAAGACTTCAAACGCATCGCACTGCGAGCCTTCGCGGCTTTTGCGACCGCAGTTCGAACTTCCGCGCAAGGCCGTCGATATCCGGATTATGCCCCGCCGATAATTATCCCGGCGGCGAACACCAGCGCGCCGCCCAACACCACCTGGAAGGCGGCGCGCAGGAACGGGGTGTCCATATAGCGGTTCTGGATCCAGGCGATGGCCCAGAGCTCGATGAACACCACGATCATCGCGATGGTGGTGGCGGTCCAGAAATCCGGAATTAGGTAGGGCAGCGCGTGGCCCAGCCCGCCGATGGCGGTCATGATGCCAGAGGCAAAGCCGCGCTTGATCGGCGAGCCGCGGCCCGACAGTTCACCGTCGTCGGAGGCCGCCTCGGTGAAGCCCATCGAGATGCCGGCGCCGATGGACGCCGCCAGCCCAACCAGGAAGGTGGTCGAGGTGTCCTGGGTGGCGAAGGCCACGGCGAAGATCGGCGCCAGCGTCGAGACCGAGCCATCCATCAACCCGGCCAGCCCTGGCTGGATCCAGGTCAGGATGAACTGGCGGTGCGAGACACGGGATTCGTCCTCCAACGCCTCGTCGGTCAGGTGTTTCTGTTCCAGGGACTCGGCGGCGCGGATATGGCCGCCCTCGGCGGCGGCGAGGTCGCCCAAGAGCTTGCGGGTGTCTGCGTCTTGGGTCCGCTTCGCCGCCGCCAGATAGTAGTGCTGGGCTTGGCGCTCCATCGCGGCGGCCTCCTCACGAATGCGCTCGATGCCGAGATTCTCGACCAGCCAAACCGGTTTGCGGGCGTAATACCCCGCCACATGCTCGCGCCGGATCAGCGGTATCACGTCGCCGAAACGCTTTTTGTGCAGTTCGATCAGCCGGCGGCGGTGCTGGTGCTCCTCCTCCGCCATCTCGTCGAACATCTTCGCCGATTGCGGGAAGTCGGCGCGCAGACGCTGGGCATAGGTCTCGTAGATGCGGGCGTCGTCTTCCTCGGACGAGATAGCAAGCGCCAGCACCTCCTGTTCGCTGAGGTCGGTGAAACGGCGGCGGGTGGTCAGGCCGGGGATCATGGTCGATTCTCGCTCCTAAAGGCAGGCCATCGTGCAATTTCAGCAGCGGAGAAGGCAAGTGTCCGTGGCAACGCCGGTGAGCGCGGCGCGTTATATCCTGTGACAAAATCCGCGTTGCGGGTTTTCGGCGCTCCGCCCCCCGCCCCTCTTCCCCGCCCAACCACCCCGATCTGGCAACCAAGCGTAATCCCATCCGGTAGGCCTGGTGATTGGGCGGCGTGCCGAAAGTGTGAGCTTTCGAACAGGCGCAAAAGACACGGGGTGGGAGGCGGAAGGAGTCTCGCTCGGCGAGACTCCGTATGGAACGTGAGCGGAAGAGTGAAAAACCTCACATCCGCGAGAGGGCCGCCCCCTGTAAACGCAGAGCGTTCGGGTGTAGAGTCCGGCATAGAAACAACAAGGAGGATCCCCCCATGAGCCTTCGCATCAATGACACCGCTCCCGATTTCACCGCCGACACCACCGCCGGGTCGATCAGTTTCCATGACTGGATCGGCGACGGTTATGCGGTGCTGTTCAGCCACCCAAAGGACTTCACCCCGGTTTGTACGACGGAACTCGGCTACATGGCCGGGCTGAAGGAGGACTTCGCTGCCCGTAACTGCAAGATTCTGGGCATCTCGGTCGATCCGGTCGAGAACCACCACAAATGGAAGGCCGATATCGAGGCGATCTCGGGCAACAAGGTCGATTACCCGATGATCGGCGACCCGAAGCTGGAAGTAGCCAAGCTTTATGACATGCTGCCGGCCGGCGCCGGCGACACCTCGGAGGGGCGGACCCCGGCCGACAACGCCACCGTGCGCTCGGTCTTCGTGGTCGGGCCGGACAAGAAGATCAAGTTGACGCTAACCTACCCGATGACCACCGGGCGCAACTTCGACGAGCTGCTCAGGGCCATCGACTCGATCCAGTTGACCGCCAGGCATCAGGTGGCGACCCCGGCGCAGTGGAAGCACGGCGAGGACGTGATCATCACCCCCGCGGTCTCGGACGAGGACGCGCAGACGCGCTTCGGCGGGTTCGAGCGGGTGCTGCCGTATCTGCGCAAGACGGCGATGCCGGAGGGGTGAAACCTTGTGACCCCTGGTTTTTGCCAGGGGTCATATGCTCGATCCGGCTATTTTAGAGCACGATGAGGTCAAAAAGGCGTTGCCTCCGGACCAGCCGGGAGCCATCACCTACTCAAAACACGTCCTTCCGTCGCCGCACCTCGGCGAACACCGCCGCATCGTCGGCCCCAGCCAGCCCGACGGAGGCCTTCACCGATGCCTCGGTGGCGCGCAGGAAGGGGTTGGTGGCCAGTTCCTCTGCCATGGCCACCGGCACGATGGGTTCGCCCGCCGCATCCGCTGCCTTGATCCGCTCGATCCGGGCTTTCAACGCCGCGTTATCGGGTTCGATCGACAGTGCGAAGCGACCGTTGGCCTGGCCGTAGTTGTGGCCGGAGTAGACCTGCATATCATCGGGCATGGCGAGAAATTTCGACAGGCTGGCCCACATCATCGCGTGGGTGCCTTCGAATACGCGGCCGCAGCCCAGCGCCATCAGGCTGTCGGCGGTGAAGGCTACGTTCTCGGCGTCGATCACGAAGGCGATGTGGCCGATGGTGTGACCGGAGACGTCGATTATCCGGGCGACGGTGCCACCCAGGGTCACGGTCTCGCCCTCGGACAACGCCTGGTCCAGCGCGGGTAGCCGGGTGCTGTCGGCAGCATGGCCGATGACTTGCGGACCATACCGAGTGCGCAGGGCCTCCACCCCTTCGGTGTGATCGCCGTGGTGATGGGTGATCCAGATCTGATCAAGGCCCCAGCCGTGCGCCTCCAGTGCCGCGACGATGGGATCGACGGCGGGCGCGTCGATCAGCGCGACCTTGCCGGAGGCATGATCGCGGACCAGATATGCATAGTTGTCCGAGCGGCAGGGTACGGTAACAATCTCGAGGGGCATGGCGATCTCTCCTGAATTCCATTAGGCTGAGCATCGCCGATAGCGGGATGGGGCGCAATGCATCTGGATGTCGTCGAGCTTCGCAGCTTCTACTACACCACCCAACTGGGCCGGATGGTGCAGCGGATGGTGCGCGTCCGGCTGCGCGAGATGTGGCCCGATATTCATGGCCAGAACCTGGTCGGTTTTGGCTTCGCCGCGCCGTTTTTGCGCCCCTTCATGGAGGAGGCGGCGCGCACCCTCTGCCTGATGCCGGCGCAACAGGGGGTTTGTCCCTGGCCGCCCGAGGGACCGAACGTGACCGCCCTGGTCGAGGAGACATTGTGGCCGGTGCCCAGCGGTTTTGTCGACCGGCTGATTGTCGCCCATGGGCTGGAGAGCTGCGAGCGCCCGGCGGCGCTGTTGGGGGAGATATGGCGGGTGCTGGTGCCGGGGGGCAAGGCGATCTTCCTGGTACCCAACCGGGCCGGGATCTGGGCGCGGCGCGATGCCACCCCGTTCGGCTACGGCAGCCCGTATTCGATCGGCCAGCTTGAGAAGACCCTGTCGGGCAATAAATTCACTGCCGAGAGGCATGAAGCGGCACTGTATATGCCGCCGTCACATCGGAAGTTCTGGCTGAAGGTGGCCCCGGCTATCGAGCGCGTCGGCCAGCGGGTCGATGTACAGAGGCTGGCGGGCGTGGTGATGGTCGAGGCGACCAAGCTGATCTATATCGCACCCCATACAGGGGCCAAACTGGCGACTCGCGAGCCGCTGCGTGTGCTGGAAGGGCTGCGCCCGAGACCTAAACCCGCCACCGGGCGTGGAGCGGCACAGGATACGTTGTAGGAGAAAATCCGATGTGGCCTGACCGACGGCTTTGTGACCTTCTGGGCATCGATCACCCGATCATCCAGGCGCCGATGGCGGGCTCGGACACACCGGCGCTGGCGGCGGCGGTGGCCAATGCCGGGGGCTGGGGTCGATCGGTTGCGCCTTCATGTTGCCGGAGCAGTTCAGCGCCGTCTATGCCGAGGCCCGGGCGGCGACCAACCGGGCAGTGAACATGAACTTCTTTGCCCATGCAGCACCCGGCGACGACGAGCAGAAGGCGGCCCGGGCGCGGGCCCTGATGGCGCCGTTCTACATGGGGTTCAACCTCGGCGAGGTGCCGGAGGTGGCCGAGACTACATTCCCCTTTGGCGAGGCGATGCTCAAAGCCGTGCTGGAGGCGCGGCCCCGGATCGTCAGCTTCCATTTGGGCCTGCCCGAAGCGCGCTTCGTCACGGCGCTGAAGGAGGCGGGGTCGGTGATCCTGTGCACCGCCACCACGCCCGCCGAGGCGCGCGACCTGGAGGCGCGCGGGGTCGACGCGATCGTCGCCCAGGGGGCTGCGAGGCCGACGGCGGTCAAGGCTACTACCTTACGCCCAAGGGCGCCCAGACCGGCACCGTGGCACTGGTGCCGCAGATCGTCGACGCGGTCAGTGTTCCGGTGATCGCGGCGGGCGGCATCGCCGACGGGCGCGGCATCGCTGCGGCGCTGGCGCTGGGGGCGGCGGGGGTGCAGGTTGGCACCGCCTTCCTGACCACCACCGAGGCTGGCACTTCCGAGCCGCACCGGGCGGCTGCTGGCCTCCGACGGCACCGCCACCACGCCCGCCGAGGCGCGCGGGGCATCGTCAACCGCTACATGGCGGCGATGGAGGCGCACGAGGACGACCTGCCCGATTTTCCGCTGATGAACACCATCACCGGCCCGTTGCGCAAGGCGAGTGCCGGGGCCGGTTCACCGGATTTCATAGCACTTTGGTCCGGTCGGGCGGTCGGGCTGAACCGCGAGGCGACGGCGACGGAACTGGTCGAGATGCTGGTGGCAGAGACGCGGGCGACGATGGCGCGGTTGGCGGGATAGCGATGCGGGTCGCCGTCATCGGAATCAGCGGCGGCGGGAAGTCCACGCCGACGCGAAAGCTGGCGGTCGAGCATGACCTGCCTTGCACCGAAATCGACAACCTGTTGTGGCGGCCCGGCTGGATCAGGACCCCGGAAGGGGAGTTCAGCCAGGCCCATGATGCAGCCATCGCCGGGGAACGCTGGATCATCGACGGGCTGGACTCGCTGGAATCGGTTGCGGGGAGACTGGAGCGCACCACCACAATCATACTCGTGGACCTGCCGCTGTGGATGCATTTCTGGCTGACCGCCGAGCGTCAGATTGCCTGGGCCAGTGGGGAGTTGGAAGCCCGGCCTGCGGGCGCAGAGCAGATGCCGCCGACCGAGCGGCTGTTCCAGACCATCTGGCAGATCGATCAGGAGTGGATGCCGCGCATCCGCGAGATGGTCGCAGGACGCGAGGGTGCGGGAGTGCAGACTTGGCGCATTGCCGATCTGGATGCGTTGCGCGATTTCTCGCTTGCGCATCCGTTCGAGCAGGTGAACTGACCGAAGGCTGAACCAGACATTGGGCCGGAAGGACTGGGTTGTAAGATGGACTTGCAAACGACGCGAGATGCACCCACCCTCGGCGTCGTTGTCATGTCGGGCTTGCCTGCCAGCGGCAAGAGCAGGCTCGGCGCTGCCCTTGCGCCATTGTTGGACCTGCCGTTGCTGGACAAGGACGATTTCCTCGAAGCGCTGTACAGGCGCGGCGGGATCGGTGACGCGATTTTGCGCGAGCGCCTGAGCCGTGAGAGCGATGATCTGTTCCGTGCGGCTGCAGTATCGGCAGGGCGCGCGATGCTGGCCTCGTACTGGCGGCATCCGGGTCGAACCGATGGCGGCGGCACGCCGAGCGATTGGCTGCGGATGCTGCCGGGGCCGCACCCGCCACCCCGGGCATCTCGATGCGGCGCGGCGCGGCGACGATTTACGCGTCAAGTTCGAGAGCTACGCAGCCCGCGGGCCGCTTGGTCTTGGCACGGTAATTCCCGTGGACACAATCGGTTCCGTCGATATCCGGGCGCTGGCGGCGCGCAGCCTTATGGCTCTGGCCAAGGTGGGCGCAAACGGATAGACGGTCGGTGTTGCAGCCGAGGAGCGACATCGCATGACCGCCCATCCGACGATTTTCCCCCGCCCGGGGGTGCTCGACATTGCGCCCTATTTGGGTGGCGAGAGCGCAGCACCCGGCACCAACCGGGTGATAAAGCTCAGTTCGAACGAGAACCCGTTCGGCCCCAGCCCGAAGGCTTTCGACGCCTATCTGGAGGCCGTAAAGGGGCTGGCGCTGTACCCCGATGGCGGGCATCTCGACCTGCGCCGGGCGATCGCCGGGACACATGGGCTGGAGGTTGAGCGGATTGTCTGCGGCGCGGGCTCGGACGAGCTTATCGCGCTGCTGTGCAAGGCCTACGCCGGGGCGGGCGACGAGGTGCTGTACTCGAAGCACGGCTTCCTGATGTACAAGCTGTCGGCGTTGGCCGCCGGGGCAACCCCGGTGGCCGCGCCGGAGCGCGAGTTGGCGACCGATGTGGACGCACTGATCGGGGCCATGACCGAACGCACAAAGCTGGTGTTCGTCGCCAATCCGAACAATCCGACTGGCACCATGATCGACGAAACTGCGCTGGCGCGGCTGGCGGATACCCTGCCGTCGCAGGCGCTGCTGGTGCTGGACGCGGCCTATGCGGAATATGTGCGTGCGCCTGGCCATGATGGCGGCACGGCGCTGGTGCGCGCCCGAGACAATGTGGTGATGACCCGGACCTTCTCGAAGGTCCACGGGCTGGCGTCGTTGCGGCTGGGCTGGGCCTACGCGCCGGAGCATGTGATCGACGTGCTGAACCGCGTGCGCGGGCCGTTCAACGTGACCGCGCCAGCGCTGGCGGCGGGCGGGGCGGCGATCCAGGACGTAGATTATGTCGAGCACTGCGCGGTAACCAACGAGGTTTGGCGCGACTGGCTGACCAAGGAGATCCACGCCTCCGGGCTCGGTGTGACCCCGAGCCATGGTAACTTCATCCTGGTCGATACTGGCGGGCGCGCGGCCGAGGCGGACGGGCATCTGAAGTCGCGTGGGTTGATCGTGCGACGATTGGATGGGTATGGTTTGCCGGGGCATTTGCGGATCTCGATTGGCGACGAGGAGGCATGCCGCGCGGTGGCCCACGCTATCCGTAGTTTTGGGGCGGGATCATGAGCGCGCCCCTTTTCCAGCAGGTTACCCTGATCGGGTTGGGCCACGAAGGCTCTTCTATCGCCTGGGCGGCGAAACGCGGCGGGATCGCGGGCGAAATCGTCGGCCATGCGCGCACCGCGGCAACGCGAGCAAAGGCGATGGAACTGGGGTTTTGCGACCGGGTCTGCGAGACCGCAGCCGAGGCGGTGGCAGGAGCCGACTTGGTGATCCTGTGTGTGCCGGTCGGCGTCTGTGGCGCGGTGACAGCGGAGATCGCTCCGGCGCTGAAGCCGGGGGCGATCGTCTCGGATGTGGGCTCGGTCAAGGCCAGCCTGATTGCCGACGTTGCACCGCATATCCCCGAGGGGGTGCATTTTGTGCCCGCCCACCCGATCGCCGGCACCGAGCATTCCGGGCCGGAATCCGGTTTTGCCGAACTCTTCGACAATCGCTGGTGCATCCTGACGCCGCAGGCCGGGGCGCCTTCGGAACCGGTCGAGCGGTTGCGCGCTTTCTGGGAGGGGCTGGGGGCAAAGATCGACCTGATGGATCCGGAGCACCACGACCTGGTGCTGGCAGTGACCAGCCATGTGCCCCATGCAATCGCCTACACCATGGTGGGCGTGGCGGATCATCTGCGCCGGGTCACGGACAGCGAGGTGATCCAGTTCTCCGCCGCCGGATTCCGCGATTTCACCCGGATCGCCGCCTCCGATCCCACCATGTGGCGCGATGTGTTCCTGAACAACCGCGGGGCAACGCTGGATATCCTGGGCCGCTTCACCGAGGAGTTGTTCCTGCTGCAGCGGGCGATCCGCATCGGTGACGGCGATTATCTGCAGGATTATTTTACCCGTACCCGTGATATCCGGCGCGAAATCATCGAGGCAGGGCAGGACACGCCCGCGCCCGACTTTGGCCGCCGTGGCCCCAGTCAACTGGATAGTGACAGGCAGGGCGCAGCTAAAGAAGATCAAACGGAATGATCCCGGCCGGGTTCGCCCTGGCCCTGCTCGGCAGCGCGGCTTTGGCCGCGCCCTTGCCGCCGGAACGGCCGGATGGCTCCGCCCGGGATGAACCCGCCGCCGTCGAGGCGGCTCCGGTGACGACGATGGCAGTGATGCTCTGCCGTGACCCGCGTCTGATCGGCAACCCGAAGCCGGATGTCATCGATGTGGGGCATCTCGCCTGTGGCGTAAACGACCCGGTGTGGGTGTCTTCGGTTTCTGGCATCAACCTGTTGCAACCTGCGTTGGTAGGCTGTCGCACCGCGTGCCGGCTGGCAGACTGGTTGACCGGTGTCGTCCAGCCCGAGGCGCGCACGCATCTGGGGGCGGAAATATCCGGGGTTGCGACGATGGGCAGTTATGCCTGCCGGACGCAGAATAATGCGGGCGGGCGGCGCTCCGAGAACGCCCGGGGCCGGGCCATCGATATCGGAGGGTTCACGCTGACCGATGGCCGCCGGGTGACGGTGGCGGGCGATTGGGGTGTCTGTTTGTCCTCGTGCGCGCCTATTCGGCCCAGGCGCGGTCGAGATAGCGCACGCCCTGATATTCGGTCACCGACAGATGGGTCCGCTTCTGTGCCAGGTTGCTCGACGATATCTGCAGTTTACGGGCCTCGCCCTGCGGGTCGTCGCGCCCCAGCACCGCCTCGGCCAGCACTCGCCCATCGATCGGATGGTCGATATCGATTCCCAACACCGACAACACCGTCGGCAGGATATCGATATTTCCCGCCGGGGTCTCGACCACAGCGCCCGGCCTGAATTCACTCCCACCCATGGCGATGAAATTATTGAGCTCGAACTGGCTCAGCCCACCGTGACACCCCCCGGGGTAGGGCGCATTGCTGGCGCTGCGACCGGCCCGGCCCCAGTCATTGTCGCCGTCATCGTGACTCAACACCAGCACCACATCCGCCGCTCGCGGGTGGTCGACACAAACCTCGCGGTGCCGCAGTGTCCCCTCGATGCCGTCGCGCGTGAACACCGGCCCGCACCAATCCTGGTTGCGCAACCAGATCACCAGACGCCGGATCAGATCGGGATCGGAGCCCCGCACCCAGACACCGCCCCCATTATGGACGACAACAACATAGTCCGGGTTGTCAGCGGGCGACCCGCTGGCCTTGAACCCGGCCCCGTTGAATCGTGCCACCAGATCCAGTTTGCCCCCCGCCAGGCTGATCTGGCCATGATCCGACATTGCGACCACCTGCAACGATCCAGCCTTGATCTCGGCCGCCTGGCGCGACAGGATGCGCCCGAACTCCGCATCCATATGACGGATCGCGCCGATTGCCTCGGGCGCGCCGATGCCGTGCCAGTGGAAGCTCTCATCCGGCTCGCTCAGCCACAACAACATGACATCCGGTTTCAGTTCGGGCGCGACGTAATCGAGGTAGCAATTAACCGCATAGCTGTTCCAGGCCAGCCCCGGCACGCCGTATTCCGGCAACGGCCCGACGCGCGCAACGACAGGCTCGAACACCCCCGCCGGAACCGCCGCCTCCGGGCGGCGCAGCGCCAGCCGGAAACTTCCGTACCGCTCGGCGGTGATGTTGATCAACCGCCCGCCACCCGAGGTCCCCGCGCTGATCGTGGCAAACTGCTTGCCGTGGGCCGCGAGTATCTCGCCGAGGCTCGGCACCCCCAGCAGGTCGCCTGGCAGCATCTTCAGCGCGGCCTCGAACGCCTCGTCCTTGCCGCTGTCCAGAACGCTGCTGGCGGCGGCCTCGGGCAGGGGAAACCGGTTGGCAACAACTCCGTGGCGCGTCGGATAGCAGCCGGTGGTGACCGCCGACTGATTGACCCGCGTCTCGGTCGGAAAGGTCGAGCGGCTGTTGGCGAACCGCACCCCTTGCTGCGCGAACCCATGCAAGTTGGGCATCAGTTCCGGCGTGACGAACTCGGGCCGCAGCGCGTCGAGAACGACGATCAGAATTCGTTTCTCCGGTTTGTCCCCCATCATGCTCCCTCCGTTTTCCTGACCCTTGGTGTGAACCGGATCAGCCCACCACCTCTACCGGCCCGCCCGCCTTGATCCAGGCGGTGAAGCCGCCGGGGATGTGGGCAAAATCGCTCAAGCCCATCTCGGCGGCCAATTCCACCGCGAGGGTCGATCGCTCTCCCACCGCGCAATACAGAAGGATGCGGCCCTGCTTCGCCACCCCGGCCAGTGAGCCAGCCTTGCCGCAGTACTGGTCGAATTGCCCATAGGGCGCATGGATCGATCCGGGAATGCTGCCTAGACGCTGCCGCTCGCCCTTCTCGCGTATATCAACCAGAATGTAGTCGCTCGCAGGCCAGCCCGCTAACAATTGCGCAACCTCGACCACCGGCACCCGGTGCTGCGCCCTGGACCGCAGCCCGACCTTCAGGTTCTCCGGCACCGCCACGTCCATCATGGTCGGGTTCGGAAGGTTGAGATTATTCATGATCTCGGCGTATTCCTCGGCCGAGCCAACCTGGAGCCGCGGGTTATAAGCCTTCTCCTCGCCGATCGTGCTGACCGTGTCGCCCTTGTAATCATGGGCCGGGAACACGAAGGTCGCCTCCGGCAGCTTCAACAGCCGATCGAACAGCGAGTGGTACTGCTCATAAGGATCGCCATTCTGGAAATCGGTCCGCCCGGTCCCGCGAATCAGCAGTGTGTCGCCGGTGAACACCCGGTCGTCCATCATGAAACTGTAGCTCTCGGAGGTATGGCCTGGCGTGTACAGTGCCGTTAACGAAATCCCCTCGATGGTCACCGCCTCGCTGTCACGCACCCGCAGCGACACCACATCCGCCGGGGATTGCTCTCCCATCACCGTGGTGCAACGGGTGGCGTCACGCAGCGAGCCCATCGCCGAGACGTGATCGGCGTGGATGTGCGTGTCGACCACCTTGACCAGCTTCAGGTCCAACTCCTCCAGCAGTTTGAGATAGCGGCCGGTTTGCTCGAACACCGGGTCGATCAGCAACGCCTCGCCGCCCTGGCGGCTGGCGATGAGGTAGGTATAGGTGCTGGAAGTCTTGTCGAATAACTGCCGGAACAGCATGGTACACCCCATTTGCAAAGTGATCTGAATGCCAGGTGCCGATGCCCGGGACGCTAGCAGAGCGCGGGCCGGTTGTCACTTCGACCGAACGCTCGCCAACCCGTCGCCGTCGCGCGCCGTGACGCAGATGCTGACGAGCGTCCGGTGCTCGTCATATGGCCACGGCCGCCCGCGATGCGGCAGTGCGCCCGTCCCAGATCAGCGCGTCGCCGGGGTTCCAGCGGTAGGTGTAGATCGCTGGCAGCAATTCTCATTATGGTTTGATTTTCTGCGATGATGTTTTGTCTTCTCATTTTTGTGTTGTGCTGAGGCTTGAGCGGGTGCTTTAGCGCAGTTTTGGTTCCGGCGGCGGTTCGCCGGTTATCATCGTGCGGATGAGCGCGCCCCGGTCGGTGAACAGGTGATATCCGGTGATGCTCCGCAGGTCCTGGAAGAACTGCCGTCGCGCGCCGAACGCTTCACGTGCCTCATGCCAGCGCTTGCTCACCAGGTCACAGACCGTGTGGAACGCGAAGGCGAGCAGGTTCATGGTTATGAGAAGGTTGGCCAGGTGTTCCTTGCCATGGCCGAAATTGTGCTCCAGATGGTAACCCCTGGTCTTCAGGGTATTGAAAGTTTCGTTCTCGATCTTCCAACGCGCCCGGCCACAGGTGGCCAACTCGACGACGGTTTCTTCGTTGACCGGCAGATCGGTGACGAAGCTGTTGGTGCAGGTCACCTTGCCGACCTTGTTGATGATCTCGATCTGAAGCCAATTGACATGCAATGCGTCTTTCCCGTCACGGAGGGGAACATCTTCCATCCAGCGGTAGCGATGAGTAACGACGCTGCGGCCCTTTTTCAGCTTTTTCTCAAGGCTCGGCAATTCGACGCCATGGAGCCATTCGTAGAGACAGCGGTGCGAGGAGGCTTTGGCGGTGAAGATGAAATTGCCGCCAACCCGTTGAACCGACTCGCAAATCGGCTGACGGGAATATAGATCATGGCTCTGTTTACAAAACGTATGCGTTCATGGTATGTTCTTTTTGAGTTCAAGGAGATAGCGAATGCCAATGGATAATGAGTACTTTCAGGACTGGCTTGCGGTGATAGATAATCTCGGCGATGCGCAGCGCGCTGAGGCTGAAGCGGTGCTTTTGGGGCGGTGCGAGGCGGTTTCCTCGCTTGCCGCAGTCGAACTTGCGGTGGACGATGACAGGTGCTGCCCGCATTGCAGCACACCCGGTGCAGTATCACGGGGCAAGGCACGTGGCCTGCGCCGCTATCAGTGCAAGAACTGTCGGCGCACATTCAACGCGGCCACCGGCACCCGCTTGTCCGGACTTCCCTACAAAAGATCGCTGGCTGACCTTTGGCGGATGCCTGGCTGCGGGAGAAACGGTTCGGGCGTCAGCGGCGCGCTGCAACCTTGCCGTCAACACGGCCTTTCGCTGGCGACACCGGTTTTTGCCGGCCACAAGGCAGGCCCCGCAAAAACTCAAAGGGATAGTCGAGGTCGATGAAACCTGTGTTCTGGAGAGCCATAAGGGACAGCGCAAATTGGGACGCAAGCCCCGCAAACGGGGCGGCAAGGCCAGCAAGCGCGGCCTGTCATGCGAACAGGTGCCGGTTCCGGTGGCCGCCGACCGTAGCGGCACGACATTCAGCACGGTTCTGCCCACAGTGACTGCCGACACGCTGAAACAGGCGATCAGCCCGGTCGTCGACAGGGACATCGTGCTTGTGCCCGACGGGTGTCAAAGCTATCGGCCATGCGCGGCGGCAATGGGTGTTCGCCATGAAGCCCTCAATCTGTCCGCCGGCGAACGGGTCCGTGGTGCCCTTCATATTCAGACTGTCAACAGCCGCCACAGCCAACTGAAAGATTTCCTGCGCCGCTACCGTGGCATCGCAACAAAATATCTCGGCAACTACCTGCAATGGTTCCATCTCATCAAACTGGCACCACAGCCTTCGCCGCGCGCCTGTCTTGCCGCCGCAATCGCAAACCGTGCATACGGTTCGTAAACTGAGCCTAGTGTCCTGGATCAGAAATACGTGGTATCATTCAGGGGAGGTATATTTTGAGATGGAGGATCTTCCATGCCCCGCGCTGCGCCCCCAGTCACGTTGAGTCCAGAACAGAGTAAGGAGCTCCTGACGCTGACGTCACGGCGCACGACGGCTCAAGGTCTGGCGCTGCGGGCGCGCATTGTTCTGGCCTGCGCCGAGGGCAGGCAGAACAAGCAGGTGGCCCGGGATTTGGGCGTTGACCCGGCGACGGTGGGCAAGTGGCGTCGGCGCTTCATCGAGAAGGGGAGCGACGGTCTGTATGATGAGCCGCGCCCCGGCACGCCCCGGACGATCACCGATGCGCAGGTCGAGGCGGTGATCGTGCGGACGCTTGAAAGCATGCCGCGTAACGCGACCCATTGGAGTTCCAGGATGATGGCCGGGGAGAGCCGCATCTCGACGTCCAGCGTACAACGGATTTGGCGTGCCTTTGGCCTGCAACCCCATCGCACGGAGACCTTCAAGCTCTCAACCGATCCCCGGTTTATCGACAAGGTTCGCGATGTGGTTGGGCTTTACCTGAACCCGCCGGAGCGGGCCTTGGTGCTCTGCGTCGATGAAAAGAGCCAAATTCAGGCGCTTGACCGCTCACAACCGGTCCTGCCCATGCGGCCGGGTCAGATCGAACGCCGCAGCCACGATTACAAACGCCACGGCACCACCTCCCTGTTCGCCGCCCTCAACACGGCAACCGGCGAGGTCATCGGCAAATGCTACAAGCGCCACCGGGCCTCGGAGTTCAAGAAGTTCCTTATGGAGATCGAACGCCGGGTTCCCGACGATCTGGAGATCCACCTCATCATGGACAACTACGCCACCCACAAAACGCCGGCGATCCGTGCCTGGTTGGCCAGACGGCCCCTCTGGCATGTGCATTTCACCCCCACCTCCGCATCCTGGTTGAACATGGTCGAGCGCTTCCTTGCCGAAATCACCGACCGCCAGATCAAGCGTGGCGTTCACCGCAGCGAGCGCGAACTCACAAAAGCCATCCTGGATTACATCGAAACTCGCAATGAAGATCCAAAACCCTTCAAATGGGTCCGAACCGCAGACGATATCCTTGATGCGGTCAAACGCTTCTGTCTAAAAACCACACCCGAAAATAATGCGGCGAACTTCTGACTCAGGACACTAGATCATCGCCCGGATAGACCGGCCCGAGAGGCGCGTATCGCGGCCCGAAGCGGCAAAGCCAGCGCTTCGTGGCGGCATTTTCGCAGTCCTGTTTGTCATGTCCGTCCTGCGGTGCGATGAACTCCGGCTCAAGCACCATGGCACAATCATGGCCAGGCGCCACCACCGCCGCCGAGAGCATGGAGTGGTAATATTCCATGACGCCGTTATGGCGTTTGCGCTGCGAGCAATTCGGGCAATGAAGCTTTTGCGAGGTGAAATACCCGGTGCCGTCAAGGGCAATCAGAAGCCGTCCGCCGAGCTTCTGAAAATCCTTCAGACCGCCTCTGCCTGCAAGCAAGTCAAGGGCTTGCCCGAACAACTCGAACAGCCCATCGGGTTCCACCGGATCAAGCATCGTGCGAACATGATTGTCGGTAGGGATCTTCTCAATGGCGAACAGCGTCTCGCAGTTCGACCGCGCCCGACGCTTTTCCAACGCCCGCTGATGCGACAAAAAGGACGGGCTCTGCATAAAAAATACCGAAAATGCAGCCATGCCTATATCGGCCATAGTGTAGCTCAAATTGCTCCCCGTGCGCATGTCGGGGAACATCGCGCAACGGCTACGCAGAGTGTCTATGAGAGAATCGATAACCATATATGGTATCATTCATATATTTGCCGCCTTGGGAATCCCCTTTGTAAGGGGATTATGTAGGAAAGTGCCGGAGGCCGCTTAGTGGCCCGGCTTCGGACGGGCGATGTGGCGGGTGCTGACGGGCTGCGCGAGCGCGTCCACGGCTTCCTCGAAACGGGCGTCTACTCGCATGTCCTCTTCCAGCGCCACCTTGCTCGGCTGGTAGGACGGATGCACGATTTCAACAACGCGCTGCTCCGGTTTGGCGGCCAGGGATGCCTTGCCGAGATTGTAGGGTGGCGAAGTGACGATCAGCTTGAACGCGCCATCGTCCAGTCCTCCCATGAAGGCCGGATTATCGGCGCATTCGATGACGACGCGGGTCACGACCGCGCCCCAGACGGCAGGCCGTTGTTTGCAATCAGTTCACGGTAGCGCAGGCGCTTGCCAGCCGCGCCAGCGGCGAAGGTCGCCATGATGTCGATGGTGTCCCGGTCGCGGGCATTGTGGCGGCCCGCGAACTCTTGCACATACAGGTCAAGATGCTTCGGCGAGAACTTGTGGAATGTTCCCTTGTGCGCCCGCTTGAGCACCGCCCGGAAGGACTCGATGCCCTGCGTATGGGCCATGCCGCGCACATACTCGCCAACCGAGTGATTGACGGCTTCGTGCTCGAACTCCGCGCCGAGTCCGGCATAGGCACCATGCTCATCCGTGTAGATCACGGCGTCCTCCCCGGCATGGTCACGGACGAAGCCTTGCAGAGTCCGGGCGTCAGTGGAAGGAACAACTTGCGCCGCGACGCGATTTGTCGCGCGATCCTTCACACCCGCAACTGCCGTCTTCCCTACAGCGCCCCGGCCCGTCAGTTCTTTCCGCTTCGCCTTGGGCATGTTGGCCCGGCGCCCGCCCATGCAGGTTTCGTCGGCTTCGAGCGGCCCCGCGAACGCGCCCTGCCGTTCGGTCAAGGCAACCCGAAGCCGGTGCGCGAGGAACCATGCGCTGCGCTGGTTGATGTTCAAATCCCGATGGAGCTTCATGCCGGAGACCCCTTTCAGGCTCGTCGAGAGCAAGTAGGTGGCGATCATCCAGACCTGGAAGCCCAGCTTCGAGCCTTCCATCACCGTGCCCGTCTTCGCGGAAAACCGCTTCGCGCACTCCTTCTCCCGGCAACGATAGGGCATGGTCTTGTGCTTGGCGCCAGTCTGCACATTCAGAGAGCCGCAGTGCGGGCAGTGGATACCCTCGGGCCAGCGGCGGGCGATGAACCACGCCTCGGCCGCCTCATCGGTCGGCCAACGCTTGAACAGTTCTACGAGGCTGATGCCCTGGCGGTCGCTCTTGCCCGCCGATCTGTGCTTCACCATATCCATATCCTCCTGGAATACAAACATAATACATGAGAGTGCCGACTAATGTCAACCCCCATTTCAGCACTCTCCTACATAATCCCCCTTTGTAACGCCATAATGAGAATTGCTGGAGAATTGCTGCTACCCTGATTCTGGATCAAAAAAGTTGAAATTCCCCGTTGTCTTTGAATCCAAAGGGATTCATGATGGGTTTTATGAATAACTCAATCACCAACGGGGTGAAAATAACATGGCACAGGGCGTTCTTCCTTTCGAGTACGAAAGCGCGCCGGGCAGCAGCGATCTGACGGGTTTTGCCGGAATTGGTGTTTAGCTTGATTTGATTGAGGCATCGGGACTGGCGGCTGCGGTGCGGCGCGAGGTGCGGGTGGCGGGGCGGCAGGGCTGGCTGGATGTGCAGATGATCATCGCGGTGATCGCACTCAATCTGTGCGGGGGTGATCGGGTCGAGGACCTGGAACGCCTGGAGGCGGACGCCGGCTTTGCCGCGACCATGGATGCGGTTGAGCGGCGGCTGTTGGTGCGCCGGGAACGTCGGCAACTGAAGAGCCGGTTTCGGCGCGGTCGCGGGCGCAGCGTGCCTTCGCCGTCGGCTCTGTCGGGCTGGTTGGAACGCTTCCACGACGCAGGCCAGGAAGAGCTGCGGGAGGCCGGGCGTGCCTTCATCCCGCGCCCGTCGGCGGGTCTGCCTGGTCTGCGGCGTGTCAATCAGGCGCTGGTGTCATTTCTGCAGCACCATCGCAGGCAGGGCTCGGCGACGCTGGACATGGACGCGACGCTGGTGCAGAGCCACAAGCGCCAGGCGGAATACTGCTACAAGAAGTTCAAGGCCTATCAGCCGTTGAACACCTGGTGGGCGGAACAGCAGGTGATCGTGCATTCCGAGTTCCGCGACGGCAATGTGCCGGCCGGCTATCAGCAGTTGCGGGTGTTGCAGGCCTCGCTGGCGGCGCTGCCTGGGGGCGTGGACAAGGTCTATCTGCGCTCGGACACGGCGGGTTATCAGAAGGATCTACTGCTCTATTGTGGCGAGGGCCGGGACAAGGTTTTCGGGGTGATCGAGTTCGCCGTCGGCGCCAACGTGACGGCGGAATTCCGGCGTGCTGCCCTGGCCGTGCCGGAGGCTGAGTGGCAGCCGCTGGATCGTGTTTTCGACGGGCAACGTCAGGAGACCGGCCAGGAGTGGGCGGAGGTCTGCCATGTACCGAGTTGGGCGGGCGAGAGCAAGACGCGGGCGGATTACCGCTTCCTGGCGATCCGGGAGCCGCTGGAACAGTTGGAGCTTGGCGATGGGGATCAGTTGCCGTTCCCGACCGCGGAGTTTGCCTCGAAGGGGCGCAGCAAGCTGTTCGCCCTGGTCACCAACCGTGATCTGCCGGGCGATGAGGTGATCTGGTGGTCCCGGGAGCGCTGTGGCAAGAGCGAGGAAGTCCACGCGGTGATGAAGCACGACCTGGCTGGCGGCACCCTGCCCTCGGGTCTGTTCGGAGCCAATGCGGCCTGGTGGGCGATCATGGTGCTGGCGCATAATTTGAACGCGGTGATGAAGCAACTGGTTCTGGGACCGGCCTGGGTGGCACGGCGGATGAAGGCCTTGCGCCTGGCTCTGATCGCCCTGCCTGGCCGGGTGATCCGTCATGCGCGGCGGCTGATCATCCGTTTGGGGAGCGAAGCGGGGCTCGATCTGGTGCTGAGCGCCAGGCGGAAGATCCTGGCCCTGGCGCGCGGCCCGACCTGACGGCTCCGGCCTGCCACGATATCCTTGCTGAAGTGCGATGCCGGCTCCCGGCCAGGGCTTCGCTTGGCCAACGGACAGGCGCGGGACCCGCAAGACGCGTGGCCACCTTGAGAATATCTCCTCGAGCGCGAAATCCGCGGGAGTGGTGCCCGGGCGCGGGGCGAAAACCCCACAACGGCACCCATCGCCGCCCCTGCCGAGGCGCGTCAGGGATTTAGTTCGGGAATCCTGGGCTACACTTGCATTCAGGTTCCGAACCGGGTTATCAGATTCGAGACACTTGCAATGGACCCACTTATCCAGCAGCCTAGGGGGCGTTTTCATGAACAAGAATGACCTGCGTTCAGCGCGGAGCCACAAGTTTAGCGCAGCGTCCCGGTGCAGCGTCCCGGTGCGGCGCAGTTTTGCCCCCCCCCCCCCCCCCCCCCCCCCCCCAGGTTTATCCGGGCTTCACTCCAGCCCCAGCCAGGCCCGCCGGGCGGAAGGCGTGGCGTGATGCCGGCGGCCCTTCGCCTCGCCGCCCTCCTGCTGGTAGCGATGATGGCATCAATGGGCACCGCCCATGCGCAGGCACCCGTACCCAACACCGCGCCGACTTCCGATGCGGGACCCGATCAACCTGATGAGGTTGTCGGCAGTCCAGTAACCCTGGACGGCACCGGCAGCAGCGACATGGAAACCGCCAAGGATGATCTGATTTATTTCTGGTCGCAGTCAGATGGCCCGGATGTCGTATTGAGCAATGACCGCGTTGTTCGCCCGACCTTCACGCCTCCCAAGGCAGGGATTTATACCTTCGACTTGACCGTCACCGATACTGGCACTCCCGCGCTGGGAAGCACACCCACCGACCAGGTAATCATCACCGTGGCCGCGGCCGTGGCCGCGACCACGCCTGAACCACCTGTACTTTCTGCAGAAACAACTACTCATAACAGCATAGCACTCTCATGGGGTGCAGTGACAAATGCCGAAAGTTATACCCTGACCAGAGTTGTTGTTGGCGGTGCTGATGTAGCAGTGGCAACAACAACCAGTGAATTGACTGCCACTGATACTGGCCTGACTCCTGAGACACCGTACAAGTATGTCGTTACAGCAACAAATTCTGCCGGGACAAGTGAAGATTCTAACGAGGTTGATGCAACCACTCTTGCTACACCAACTGTAACAGTTGCAAGACTACCTGATAATTCCATCGAAGTATCCTGGGATAATATACCTGGTGTCAATTTTACTATTTATGCAATTACAACAGGTGAGAATGATGAGATAATTATTGATCTTGTCACTAGTCCACATACTTTTGCCACTACTGATTCACCTTTTGACACAGCAAATAATGCTGATGCAATTGGTGTACGTGGTTTTGCCGAGGGTAGCCCTGTTGGTGATCATTCAGCGCAGATAACGTCTGACGGAGTACCTCCCGCGGACACCACTCCGCCGACGGTGACCCTCGGCACCATTGCCGAAGGTGTGATTGACACGCCGCAGGATTACGACATTACCTTCTCCGAGGCGGTAACCGGTTTGGCGGTGGATGATTTCTCCGTTTCCACCAACATTGTGGCGTCCGGCGACCTCGTGGTGAATAGTGTGACCCCGGCCAGCGGCCCCAGCACCACCTACACCATCAGCATCACCCCGCAAGCGACAGTCTTCACCCTGACCCTTGCCGCCAACAGCGTGGCCGATGTCGCCGGCAACACCGGTCCCGTGGCAGAAGCGAGCGCAACTGGCACCGCCACCGAACCGATGCCGACCAAACCGGTTGTGGTTGCACCAGCACCACCGGTAGAGTTTGCCGAAAATGCCACGGGCATTGTGGTGACGTTCATTGCGACCGCGACTGGCGACAGAACCATTGCCGGCTTCACCCTCGGCGGAACCGATATGGGAGACTTCACGCTTGACAACAGCGGCGCCTTGACCTTCGCGGTACTGCCAAACTTTGAGGCACCGGCGGATGCCAACACCGACAACAGGTATGAAATCACCGTAACCGCCATCGTGAGCGCGTCCGAGACCAGCGACGCGCTGGCGGTAACGATAACGGTTACCAACGTGGATGAACCGGGTGCCATTGCCATTACCGGCGACGCGCAGGTTGGCGTGACGCTAACCGCCGGCACGGTGACTGACGAGGATTCTCCGGCTGATGGAACGCCTGTTTCCAGCATTACGCATCAATGGCAAAGCGCGGTGGACGGCACCGACGCCGCCGCCGCCGTCGACGATGCCGCCTGGCCCGACATCAGCGGTGCCACCGGTGCGACCTACGAGCCGGGAGTTGGTGATGTCGGCAGGATTATTCGAGTGGTCGCCACTTACACCGACGGCGAAGGTGGCGGTAAAAAAGTTGCCAGCGCGGCGACCCGCACCGTCACCGTGGCCGCGGCACCCTTAGCCAACAGCGCGCCGACTTCCCATGCGGGACCCAATCAAGATGTGGTTGTCGGCAGTTCAGTAACCCTGGACGGCAACGGCAGCAGCGACATGGAAACCGCCAAGGATGATCTGATTTATTTCTGGTCGCAGTTAGATGGCCCGGATGCCGTATTGAGCAATGAACGCGTTGTTAGCCCGACCTTCACGCCTGCCAAGGCAGGGATTTATCTCTTCGACTTGACCGTCACCGATACTGGCACTCCCCCGCTGAGAAGCATGCCCACCGACACGGTAACCATCACCGTGAGCGAGCCAGATACCACTCTGCCGACGGTGGAGACCTTCGCCGATATTGCCGAAGGTGTGATTGGCACGGCGCAGGATTACGTCATTACCTTCTCCGAGGCGGTAACCGGTTTGGCGGTGGATGATTTCTCCGTTTCCAGCAACATTGTGGCGTCCGGCGACCTCGTGGTGAATAGTGTGACCTCGGCCAGCGTCCCCAGCACCACCTACACCATCAGCATCACCCCGCGAGCGACAGCCTTCACCCTGACCCTTGCCGCCGACAGCGTGATGGACACCGCGACCACCCCGAATATGGGCCCCGCGACCGCGGCGAGCGCGATCGGCAGTGCCACCGCCGCCCTGGCGCTGACCGCGCCGGACGACCAGAGCTATACCGCGGGCACGATGATCACCGAACTGGAGTTGCCGAAAGCGACCGGCGGCAGCGGCACCCTGAGCTACACCCTGACCGGGCCGGCGGACGGCGCCCTGCCGACGGGTCTGAGCTTCGATACGGCCCCCCGCAGGCTCACGGGCACACCGACTGCGCTGGCGAGCACCGAACTGACCTACACGGTGACCGACGCCAATGGCGCCAGGGCCAGCCAGACCTTCACCGTCACCGTGGCCTTGCCACGGTTTGCCGACCTCAACCGCACGATTCTGCCGGAAGTGGCCCGCGCCATCGCCGGCCACACGGTGGGCGCGATTGCGCGGCGCGTGACACAAGCTCGCGCTGACGGCGGCACCGATAGCGCGGGCAGTTTCAATCTCGGCGGCCAGACCACCGTGGCCGGCGTGGCCGGCGCGCTCGCCAGCCACGGGCAAGCTATGGCTGACGGCACGCTCAGCCTGAAAGATCTGCTCGGCGGCGGCGACTTTGTCTTGCCGCTGAATGCGCGCGCCGCGGCGGGCGCGCCCGGTCTGTCTTCGGTCGCCTTCTGGGGCGCTGGCGACTACAGCAACCTCGACGGTTCCGGCGGGGCGGTGGACTGGGACGGCGACCTGTTCAGCGCCCATCTGGGCGCGGACGCCCGCCTGCGCGACGACCTGCTGGTCGGCCTGGCGGTGTCCTGGAGTCGGGTCGATCTGGACTACAGCGACCCCGGTCGTAGCGGTGATTATGAGTTGGACCTCACCAGCTTCCATCCCTATGTGGGCTGGAGCGCGCTTTCGGGGAAGCTGGATCTGTGGGCCACCGTGGGCTACGGCTGGGGCGATCTGGAGATCGCCAATGAGGCGCAGCAAGCGTCGAGCGATGTCGAGATGCGCACCGTGGCCGTGGGCGGCCTCGGCCGGTTGTTGAAGGTGGGCGCGACCACGCTCCGGCTCAAGGGCGACGCTTTGCTGACGGAGATGGAAGTGGAGGGTAGCGATGAGATGGCGGGGCTGACGGTGGACGCGCGGCGGGTGCGGATGATCCTGGAAGGGAGCCGGACGCACACGCTGGCAGACGGGGCGCAGCTGGAGCCGAGCCTGGAGGTCGGGGTGCGGCATGACGGCGGCGACGGCGAGACCGGTTTCGGGGCCGAACTGGGTGGCGGCGTGCGCTACAGCAATCCGGTCATGGGCCTGACCCTGGAAGGCCGGGCGCGCACCCTGGTGGGACGGGACAGCTATGGGGAATGGGGCGTTAATGGCCTGATTCGCCTGGAGCGAGGAAACGGGCGCGGGCTGTCGTTCAACCTGAGTCCCGGCTACGGCAAGACCGTCAGCGGCACCCAAAGATTGTGGCAACAGGGCGTGCACGACAAGATTGACGGCGACCGGGATTACGGCGCGCGCATGGACCTGCGCCTTGGCTACGGGCTGCCCGCGTTCGGCGGGCGCGGTCTGCTGACCCCCTACAGCGAGCTGACCTTCGGCGACTCTGCCAGAAATTATCGCCTGGGGATGGAATGGGAACTTGGCGCGTTGTTTGAGCTGGATTTGACCGGCGAGCGCCACGAGAGTAGCGACGGTGCCGCCGATCACGCGATCATGCTGAAAGGCGAAGTCCGCTTTTAGCGCCGTATCCCTGTCGGCACCAAACAGAATTGACCTTATGGCCTCATGAGAGGCGGCGGTTCTGCGGAAAACCGTCCCGTCAAAATTGCTGTTGCCTCCGTATCACGCATCATGGCGAAGCGCTCTTCAAAGGGCGGCAGATCACCCGGTTCCAGTGCCAGCGTATTCCAGCCGGCTTCTGCCCGTTACCGAACTCCGGCCCCAGGACCCAAAGGCAATCCGGATTCTGCATCGTTACACTTCCAAAATAGTGAACTCCCAATTAGATTATGCGTTCAAGGCAACGTTGCCAGAACCATTAAGCGAAAGGCCCGTGATCTCGATGTATTTGACATTGCTCAATTATACAGATGGTTTTTCGCCAAGACGACTGACGCCGGTGAAGCAGTGCCGGGGCTGGATCGAACAATTTTGCGGCAGATTGACCACGAAAGCGTATTAGCCCGAATTTCCCAAATGAACTCATGATTTAGTGACACCGGAGCGTGATTCTGGCATAAGAATCATTACGTTATAGGCGGACTTGGGGTGTTGATACGGCTCACCCGATAGGTGAATCGAAAGATGGGGTTCTAGCAGCCCGTTGAAAAAGGCGTCATTGACCGGGGTTCACCCCACGACGAAACATAACGCGGCGCAGGCGGTTTCGCCATCCTCCGGGACGATGAGGACGATCCGAGCGTAACCGTCCGGTCTCCCCGCCCTTGAAGGGTTTGTGATTGGCGTGCGAGTCTTCGCGTGATCGCGGGCGATAATGTCCGTTTGAATTACGAGGACACTTGAACTTGATGGATCATCGTAGAGGCAATCGGCGGAGCTACTCGAATGCGTTCAAGCGCCGTGTTGTGGCCGAGGCGCTTGAGCCTGGGGCTTCGGTTGCGTCGGTGGCGCGCCATCACGGGCTGAGCGCGACCATGGTGTTCGCGTGGCGTCGTGATCCGCGGTTTGGGCCAGGTGGTGATGGGGTGTTTTTCCTGCCTGTCGAGGTGATGTCGACTGCGATCACCGCCGCGCCGGAGCCGATCAGCCCTGTCAGCGACGGTCGGATCGAGATTGCCCTTGCATCGGGCCATCGTCTGACGCTCAGCGGTGCCTTTGATCCGGACATGGTGGTGCTGTTGGCGCGAGGTCTGAGCGCATGATCCCGGTTGCCGTGCAGACGAAGGTCTGGCTGGCGGCTGGCGTTACCGATATGCGCAAGGGGTTCAACGGTTTGTCGGCGCTGGCCGAGAAGGTTCTGGAGCAGGACCCGTATTCCGGGCACCTGTTCGTGTTCCGGGGACGGCGCGGCGATCTGATCAAGGTCATATGGTGGGACGGGTAAGGGGCGTGTCTGTTTTCCAGGCGTCTGGAGCGCGGCAGGTTCGTCTGGCCATCGCCGGCGCATGGCAGGTTGTCGGTGACATCGGCGCAACTGGCGATGCTGTTGGAGGGCATCGATTGGCGCGCGCCGCTGCGCACCTGGCGACTCCTGACGGCAGGGTAATTTTTTGAACAAAAACAGAGAAATATGACACTTTAGGGATTCCCTTCAGTGTCCCGTTCTGGTATAGAATGGCTATGCTGGACCAGACCAAATCACTGCCCGATAATCCCTCGGAATTGAGGGTGTTCGCGGGGCAATTGGTGGCGACGGTCAAGTCCCAGGCGCTCCGGATCGCCAAGCTGGAACACCAGCTCGCCGGTCATCGCCGCCATCGGTTTGGCTCGAAGTCGGAGACGATGGATCAGCTTGAACTCGGGCTCGAAGAGGAAGAGATCGCGGCGGCGAAGATCGCGCCGCCTGCGTCGCCTGATACTGTCGCCGGGCCGAAGAACAAACCAAAGCGCAAACCGTTGCCGGACAGCTTGCCGCGCAACGAGCAAGTGCTGTCGCCCGGCGAGGCCTGCGGCAAGTGCGGCGAGGTTCTGAAGAAACTCGGCGAAGATGTCACCGAAGAGCTGGAATACGTCCCTGGCCGGTTCATCGTGAACCGCTTTGTCCGGCCCCGCATGGCTTGCACGTGTTGCGAGGCGATCTGCCAGGCACCATTGCCCTCGCGCCCGATCGAGCGGGGTCGTCCCGGCCCGGGCCTGCTGGCCCATGTGCTGGTCTCGAAGTATGCCGATCACCTCCCGCTCTATCGCCAGTCCCGGATATTCGATCGCGACGGCATTGATCTCGACCGCTCGACCCTGTCCGACTGGGTCGGCAAATCGGCGGCACTGCTGGAACCATTGGCTGATATGGTCGGGCGCCATGTTCAGCGCGGCCAGGCGATCTTTGCCGACGACACCACCCTGAAGATGCAGGTGAAGGGCACCGGCAAATGCAAGACCGCCCGGATCTGGACCTATGTTCGCGACGAACGGCCATGGGGCGGCGCCGACCCACCAGCGGCATGGTATCAGTTCACCGTCGATCGCAAGGGCGAGCACCCCACCAAACACCTGGCCGGGTACAAGGGCTGGATGCACGCGGACGGCTATGCCGGGTTCAACGAGCTCTACCGATCCGGTGGTGTCGATGAAGTCGCCTGCATGGCCCATATCCGGCGCAAGTTCACCGATGTCTTCCAGTCGGAGGGCTCGATCATCGCCGAGGAAGCCATCAAGCGCATCGCCGGGCTCTACGTCGTCGAGAAGGATGCCCGCGGCAGTGTGCCCATTGAGCGGGTCCAACTCCGGCAAGCCCGCGCCAAACCGATCTTCGATGCTCTGGAAGCCTGGCTGCAAACCCGGCTGCCAAAGATCTCCGGCAAGTCCGAACTCGCCAAGGCGATCCGCTACGCCCTGACCCGGATGAGGCGCCTGCGCCCGTATCTCGACCACGGCTTTCTGGAGATCGACAACAATTCCGCCGAACGCGCCATGAAGCCGATAGCCCTGGGTCGCAAGAATTATCTTTTTGTCGGCTCAGAGGCTGGCGGTAAATCCGCCGCCATCGCCTATACCCTGATCGAGACCGCCAGGCTCAACGGCGTCGATCCCCAAGCCTGGCTGACCGATGTGCTCAGTCGCATCGCCGATCACAAAATCACCAAGCTCGACGAGTTGCTCCCGTGGCGCTTCGCTCAGACCTGAGCGCAATCGGCCGACGCTGAACCGAACCAGAGCCCCGAGACCGGACGCTTACATCCGAGCGACCAGAACGGCTCCAGCGGGCGCAACAAGCACGAAAATACCGCCAGATCCGCCCACCACGGACTGGCGCGCGGTGCCGGCGCCGATGAGTTGGCGCATCAGCAACGAGAGGTGGTGGCCGGCGACGTGAAGCAGGTATCGCTTGTGCACGTTCTCGCGCCGGCGCAGCCAGGTCCGGCGCAGGCCGCCGCGATCGAGGCTGTGGGCAAAGCAGCGCTCGACGATCCCGGCGCGCAGCTTGAAGGCCTCGCGGGCGAGCGCGGACTTGAGCCGCACGCGGTTGTTGGTGACCGCCCGGCGCGTCGCCTGGTCACCGCGCCAGCGCGAAAAGCCCTTCTGCCTGGGCTCGGCGATCCGGGTCTTCCAGGGACTGTCGTCCAGGGCCTTCAAGACCGCCCGTGAGTGATCGCCCTTGTCGGCGACGCATTCGGCCGGGCCCTCGGGCGTCGGCGCCGCAGCCACCGCCTCGAGGTTTGCCCCGGCCGCCGCCAGGGTCCTGGAAAGCGTCGTGGTGTCGCCCTCATCGGCTGGGTGCAACTCGGCCGCCACCACCGCGCCGGTGTCCGGATCCACCGCGTGCCCGGGCTTGTCGGCCAGGTGGGTCGCGGCGTCCTTCATCCTGGCGACCCTGGCCTCGGGGTCGCTCCTGCAAACCCGATCCTGATTCGAGAGCTTCCTGCCCTTGCGCTTGCGGTCCAGACGCGCCGGGTCCTCGGCCGTGGGCGTCTCGATGCCGCTCTCCTGGGCCAGATGCTCCAGCAGCGACAGCGAATCCGAGCCGCGCCATTCCAGCCCGCGCTCAGAGTCGATGCCCTCGAAACAGCCCACCAGATGCATGCGGAAACAGCGCCCCGGCGGCACCGAAGGCGCTCCCATCCTGGCCGCGTAACAGCACCGGCAGGCCCCGCCTCGGCGAAGCCGTCGAAGCCGCCCTCGATCAGGACCGACTGCAGACGGTCGTAAAACACATGACCCGGCGAGCGCGGCATCTCCGCCCAGCCCACCATCAAGTCACCCTGACGATCCTTCTGCAGTCCCATCGACATCGGCGAACCCCCCGGTCAAATCAGAATATCATAGAATCAGACCAGGCCGCTCGTGTCCAGTGCCGACTTCGTCAACGGGCTGCTAGGGGGCGGGGGCGGCGCTGGCCCGGAAGAAGCATGGCTCGTAGAGTGGCCGCGAAGAACCCACTATTGTGGCCCGTATGACATCAATGGCGGGTCGAAACGGCCCGCCTTACGGGCTATGGGCTGATTGTCGAGCGGAAGGGAGCGGGGGTGTGCGAGAGGGGTGTAACACGCGTGAAATTGGTATTAAGTAATTGATTATAAATGATTATCGAAAAACAGGATTCAAAAACGCGGCGCGTGCATCAAAAGGCCGGTGCGCAGGGTTGCATGTCCGAAGCGCAACTTCGAACTGTACAGAGACGGTATCCACCTGACAGTGCCGCGCTTACCGCCCCGCCAGCCGCCCCGCCTCCGCCCGCAGCCGCTGTGCGGCCATGTCAATGAAGGCACGGATCTTCGCCGCCGCACGCCGCCCCTCGGAATGCACCAGATGGATTGGCATCTCGCGATCCTCGCACGCCTCCAGCACCTCGACGAGCGCCCCCGAAGCCAGTGCATCGCCGACCTGATAGGACAGCACCCGCGTGACGCCGAAGCCCGCGACCGCCGCGTCGATCGCTGCCTCCATGGTGTTGATCGTCAGCGCCGGCTCCAGCCGCATGGTCTGCTGTTCGCTGCCCGCCGCGTACTCCCACGCCAGCGCGCCGCCGGTGGTACTGGGGAAGATGACCCGGTGATCCGTCAGATCGCCCGGTGACTGTGGTGCGCCATGGCGGGCTACATAATCCGGTGCCGCCACCGTCACACGGCGCACCGCGCCGACCCGGTTGACGCTGAGCGAGCTGTCCGGCAGTTCGCCGATCCGCAGCGCCACGTCCAGCCCCTCGCCGATCAGGTCGACGATCCGGTCGATGAACAGCGCCTCCGCCGCCACCGCCGGAAAGGCGTCCAGATAGTCGCGCAGCACCGGCGCGATGAAACGCTGGCCGAACAGCACGGGTGCTGTGATCCGCAGCACGCCTTGTGGCGCCTCGTGGGCGCCAGCGGCTGAGCCTTCCGCCGCCTCCAGCGCCGCCAGGATTCGCGTCGCATCGGCCATCAGCCGTGCGCCAGCCTCGGTCAGCGCGACCTGCCTAGTGGTGCGGGTGAACAACTGAACCCCCAGCCGCGCCTCCAACCCGTTGACCAGCCGGGTCACCGCTGGCGGCGAGGCGTTCAGCCGCCGCGCCGCGGCGTTGAAAGCGCCTTCCTCGGCGACAGCGACAAAGGTCGTGATTTCGCGGAAGCGGTCCATTTGTTCCTTGATTTGGAATAATTTATTCCGATTATCACATATTCTGCCGATCCATGAAAGCCTCTATCTTCGTCATCACAGCCCCGCCATCCAGCTTCACGGAGCCCGCCATGACCCGCCCCACACCCCGCCCTCCTCTCCCTCCTTTCACCGCCGAGACCGCCGCCGCCAAGGTTCGCGCCGCCGAAGACGGCTGGAATGGCCGCAATTCCGGCCAAGGTCGCGCAGGCCTACACGCCCGAGAGTTCAGTGGCGCAATCGCGCCGAGTTCCTGACGGGCCGCGACCAGATCGAAGCCTTCCTGACCCGGAAATGGGCGCGCGAGCTGGATTACCGCCTGATCAAGGAGCTCTGGGCTTACACCGGCAACCGCATTGCCGTGCGCTTCGCCTACGAGTGGCGCGATGATGCCGGCAACTGGTCGCGCGCCTATGGCAACGAGAACTGGGAGTTCGACGAGCACGGCCTGATGAAACGCCGCATCGCCAGCATTAACGATCTCTCCATCACCGAGGCCGACCGCAAGTTCCACTGGCCGCTTGGCCGCCGCCCCGACGACCACCCCGGCCTCTCCGGTCTCGGCCTCTGACCCTCAACCCCAGGAGACCACCATGGCCCGCGCATTCGCTGAAATCGCCTTCACCCCCACCGTCCGCGCCGCGCAACAGCGCCAGGGCTCGGCTGCAATGCATGACCGTATGCTCGTGCCCGAGGCCGATCCCGTCAACCTGCTCGGCCCCGAGGAGGCTACATTCGTCGAGGCGCGCGACGCTTTCTACCAGGCCACCACATCCGAGACCGGCTGGCCCTATGTACAGTTTCGCGGAGGTCCGGCAGGCTTTCTGAAAGTACTGGACGAGCGCACCATCGCCTACGCTGATTTCCGCGGCAACCGGCAGTATGTCAGCACCGGCAACCTGGCTGGAGACGACCGTATCTCGATGATCCTGATGGATTATCCCAACCGGCGGCGGCTGAAGGTGCTGGGCCGCGCCCGGCTGGTCGAGAAGGATGCCGACCCCGATCTGGTTGCAAGCCTGCATGTGGATGGCTACCGCGCCCGTCCCGAGCGCGCCGTTGTTATCACCATCGAGGGCCTCGACTGGAACTGCCCCCAGCACATCCCGGCCCGCCTGACCCGCGAGGAACTCGAACCGCATCTGGCCCCGCTAAAGGGCGAGTTGTCCCGGTTGCAGGCTGAAAACGCCGCGCTGAAGGCGGCTTCTTCCACCAACTGACCCACCCCCGGAAGGAGATACCCAATGACCCTATCGCATGGAAAAATCAGCCGGGCGACCCTGCTCGCCCTGGCCTTCGCCAGCCCTCTGCTGATGTCGCGGCCCGCTCCGGCGGTTGACGCCGCCGCCGCAATCCAGACCTTCGCAACTCAAGCCACTGGGGTGCATTTCCGCAGTGCCGAGATCGATGGCGTAGAGATCGCCTACCGTGAGGCTGGCGACCCGTCTCGCCCGACTGTCTTGCTGTTGCACGGCTTCCCGACCTCGTCGCATATGTTCCGTAACCTGATCCCGGAACTGGCCGACCGCTACCACGTCATCGCGCCCGACTATCCCGGCTTCGGTGCCTCTGCGATGCCCCCGGCGGAGGAGTTCGAGTACTCCTTCGCAAACATCGCCCGGCTGATGACTGCCCTGATCGACCAGAAGGGCGTCGACCGCTACGCCGTCTATGTGATGGATTGCGGTGCCCCTGTCGGCTACCGCATGTTCGCCGAGAACCCCGAGCGGGTCACCGGTTTCATCATTCAGAACGGCAATGCCTACGAGGAGGGCCTGCGCGAGTTCTGGGACCCGATCCGCGCCTACTGGGCCGACCCGTCGAAGGAAAACGGCGACGTTCTGCGCGGCTTCTTCACCCTCGACGTCACCAAATGGCAGTTCCTCAACGGCACCCGCAACCCCGAAGCGATCAGCCCGGACAATTTCTGGCATGTCCAGTACGGGCTTGACCGCCCCGGCAATCAGGAGATCCAGCTCGAGCTGTTTCTCGACTACGGCACCACTGTGCCGGAATACCCGAAATGGCAGGCGCTGTTTCGTCAGTACCAGCCCCCGGCTCTGCTGATGTGGGGCAAGGGCGACCATATCTTCCCCGAGGAAGGCGCCCATCCCTACAAGCGCGACCTCAAGGAGCTTGAGTTCCACATCCTCGATACCGGCCACTTCGCGCTGGAGGAAGACGGCGACCTGATCGCCGCCCGGATGAACGCCTTCCTCGACCGCATCTATAAGTGATACATCGGCTTGGCGGGCTTCGGCCCGCCATGACCAGTTCCTTCAGGAGAATTACACCATGGCCGACCGTTTCGACATCATCATCCTGGGCGGCGGCAATGCCGGTTTCGGGGTCTCCGCCGTTGCCGCAGACGCAGGCAAGAGCATCGCTTTTATCGAGGAACGAGATTTCGGCGGCACCTGCCCGAACCGGGGCTGCACGCCGAAGAAAGTGCTGGTCGCCGCCGCCCACGCCCTGCACGAGATCGAGAGCGCGCGTGCACACGGCATCGAAACCGGCCCGGTGAGCATCGACTGGGGCAAGCTGATCGACCGCGAAAAGGCGTTGATCAACCATGTCCCCGACATGATGGCCGGGGTCGCCGAAAAACGCGGCAAGGTCTTCCGAGGCACCGCGAAGTTCGCCGGCCCGAACGCTGTCGAGGTGAACGGCCAGCGCCTGGAGGCGGACAACATCGTCATCGCCACCGGCTCGACGCCCCGCCCCCTCCCGATCCCTGGCGCCGAACTGCTGATCACCTCGGACGAGGTGCTTTTCGAGCGCAGCCAGCCCGGCGAGGTGGTCTTCATCGGTGGCGGTGTGATCGCCATGGAGTTTAGCCATGTCTATGCCCGCGCCGGCACCAAAGTGACGATCCTCGAGGCGATGCCCCGGCTCTTGCCCGCCGTCGATCAGGACGCCGTCGCGGCGATCCGCACCGAATCAGAGCGTATCGGCATTGCCATCAAGACCGACGTCAAGGTCACCCGGATTGAGCAGGCAGACGGGAGGCTCCACGTCGTCTTCCAGCATGACGGAGCCGAGAACAGCATCACCGCCGACCGCATCGTCAACGGGGCCGGGCGGATCGCCAATGTCGCCGGTCTTGATCTTGCGGCGGGTGGCGTCGAGCATGGCGGCATTCGCATTGCCGTCGATGAATATCTGCGCTCGGTCTCGAACCCGGCGGTCTGGGTTGTGGGCGACGCCCTTGTCGGCCCGGCGCAACTCTCGCCGCTCGCCACCTATGAGGGTCGAATCGTTGGCCTGAACATTGTAGATGGCGCGACCCACAAACCCGATTATTCGGTGGTGCCCTCCGGTGTCTTCACGGTGCCCGCACTCAGCAGCGTTGGCCTGACCGAGGCCCATGCGGTGGAGCAGGGTCTCGACGTCATCGTCACCACCAACGACATGACCGGGTGGTTTTCAGGAAAAACTTACGTCGAATCCGTCGCCTGGGTGAAAACCCTGGTCGAGAACGGCAGCGGCCGCATCGTCGGGGCGCATATGATCGGGCACCACGGTGAGGACCTGATTCATATGTTCGCCATGGCGATGAAACACGGCATAACGGCGGCCCAGATCAAGGATCAGCTCTTCGCCTTCCCAACCTTCTCGGCGGATATGAAGAGTATGATCTGAGGCCGACCAGTATCGCCGACTGCGCGTTCCGCCAACCGTTAGAGCAAGATGAGGCCAAATTGAATCGCTCAGTCCACCCAGGATCGTGCGAATACGCGCGGCGGGCGCGTCATGCGTATCGGGCATACGGATGTCGCGCGTGGCGCGCGGAGGCGGGCGATCCTGGGCGGACCCCGAGAGGCTGAGCGTGTCAATTTGACCTCATCTTGCTCTAAACTCCGCTGGACCGCTCGTCTCCAATCATCCAAACTCCCGCCGTTCTATCCACGGCATACGGAGGCGAATCCATGGCCGTCCAGCAAACAGTGGTAAACGAAGCCCTGATTGACGAGTTCCAGCAGAATGGCTGCGCTGTCATCCGCGGTATCTTCAGCCCCTGGATCGAGGGGCTGAAGGTGGGCATTGAGGAGAACATGGCCAGCCCCAGCTTGCGCGAGCGGACCTATGTCCCCGACGACGGCTCGGCCCGTTTCTTCCAGGATTTTTGCAATTGGGACCGCATTCCCGGCTACCGGGCCTTGGTGGTGGACTCTCCCATGGCCAAGTTCGCCGCCCGGCTGATGCGCTCGCGTACCGCGCGGATTTTCCACGACCATGTGCTGGTCAAGGAGCCCGGCACCTCGGTCGTGACCCCCTGGCACCAGGACCAGCCCTATTATCTGGTCGAGGGCTCGCAATCGGTCTCGTTCTGGGTGCCGCTCGACCCGGTGCCGCGTGAGCGCACCATCGAATACGTCGCTGGCTCGCACCTTGCCGGCAAGACCTACCGGGCCGACCGCTTCGACGGCACAAAACTCTATGAGGGCGACAGGGCCGAGACCGTGCCCGATATCGCCGCCAACCGTGCCAACCTCGATATCCGCGGCTGGGCGGTTGAGCCGGGCGATGCGGTGGTGTTCACCTTCCGCACCTTGCACGGCGCGCCGGCCAACGCATCGCCAACCCGGCGCCGGGTGATCTCGCTGCGCTGGGTCGGCGACGACGCCCGCTTCGCTCGGCGCCTGGGCCGCACCTCTCCAGCCTTCCCGGACCTGGAATACGAAGATGGCGCGCGCTTCGACGCGCCGGAGTTTCCGGTCCTCCACCCTGCTTGACGGCAAGTCTCAGGCAGGGCGGGGGGATGGTGTCGCGCCGGTGAGTATTGCTATCACAGTGGCGGCAGGGTCTTCGCCAGCGGTGGCATCGTTCCGAACCCGCCCGAATAGCGCTGGCGGTCTCCGGGAGACATCAGGATCGCGAAGCCGGCGACAATGTTGCGCGACCAGGTGCGGCGGCGCAGCACGATACAGGCGCAGTCCACGCTAACACCGAGCCATCGCGCTTGTTCCGGCGAGGGCCGGGCTGCTTTGAATACATGCTCCGCCGCCTGAACGGGCCCCTGCGCGATAAGGTGTTGATATGGTGTGATCTGTGCGAAATCCTGCTCAAGATAGTCCGGCGCGAAATTGGGGTTGACGTAGCGATCCTCAAGCTGGATCGGCATGCCATCGGCATGATGAAGCAAAGTTGACCGGTAGTGAAAGGTGCCTTGGGCGAGGCCGAGCAGACGATTGAACACGTGGCTGCGGCTGCGGACTAGCCGCAGACACGTGCAGTGATGGTGCCGACCACTTTCGGCAACTTCCTCGGCGATATCGCGGACCTGAAGTACTGCCGACTTGTGCTTGCTCTCGGACACGAACGAGCCGACGCCCGGCACGCGGTCAATCACACCTTCCTTGGCAAGCTCGGTCAACGCACGATTGACGGTCATGCGCGACAGCGAAAAAATACGGGCGAGTTCGAATTCAGACGGAACCCGTGCCCCAGGCTTCAGCTCACCAGATGTGATGCGCTCGACAATCGAATCCTTCACTCGCTGATATTGTGGCGTTCCCGCAGTTGATTGCGTTGTCATTTGCTCTTTCACTCTCTCGCCGCCTTGCGTGGAATCTATCTCAAGATCTGTCTCACCGATCCATTTACACGCCCGCTTACACTCGGTTCGACATTATAGCTTGCAATTACCTGTATAGACAAGTATGGACAAATCAATGCCCAAACCAAGAGGCAAACATGGATGGTATGGAAATCGCCCGGCTGGCCGACGCTCAGATCGATGCCCGCGGCCGCGCTTTCGGAGTGTGTCCTTCCGGTAGGCACCTGTTTGCCAGAAGGGAGAGGCTCGCCGGCAATTTCAGGCCAGCGAGAACAGATACGGGTTCGGCCCACAATGTGTCGAACTGCTGGTTCGGACTCGGCGCCGAGACTTTCATGTCGCACGGTGAAAGAATGATTGGAGGTTCGCCGCGATTCTCGCGTCTAGGGCCCTTGCCTTCGGCAAAGGACTTTGTGGTGCAACAGCCAACCAGGAAGAATCATGAAAGAATGGGAGGACATCGAATGTTCAGAGTTTTCAAGAAACTGCTGGCGACAGCCAGCCTCGGCGCAGCAGTATTGGCGGCTCCGGCCTTGGCCGATCCGATCAAGATCGGATTCAACGTGCCGCTGACCGGCTTCGCCGCAGCGGACGGAAACTCCGCCCTGATCGGCGCGCAACTGGCTGTCGAGCAGGTCAACGGCGCTGGCGGCATTAACGGCGATATGCTGGAACTGGTGGTCTATGACGACCAGGCCAGCCCCAAGGAATCCGCCCCGCTAGCAGTTAAGCTGACCACACAGGACAGGGTAATCGCGGGTATTTCCGGCAGCTATTCCGGTGCCACCCGCGCCGCCGCGACAATCTATCAGGAAGAGGGTGTCCCCTACATCTCGGCCTATCAGCCCGTTGAAAAAGTCGCCATTGACCGGGTTTCACCCCACGACGAAACATAACGCGGCGTCGGCGGTTTCGCCATCCTCCGAGACGATGAGGACGATCTGAGCGACCAGAACGGCTCCAGAGGGCGCAACAAGCACGAAAACACCGCCATATCCGCCCGCCACAGCCTGGCGCGGGGTGCCGGCGCCGATGAGTTGGCGCATCAGCAACGAGAGGTTGTGGCCGGCGACGTGAAGCAGGTATCGCTTGTGCACGTTCTCGCGCCCGCGCAGCCAGGTTCGGCGCATGCCGCCGCGATCGAGGGTGTGGGCAAAGGAGCGCTCGACGATCTCGGCGCGCAGCTTGAAGGCATCGCGGGCGACCCCGGACTTGAGCCGCACGCGGTTGTTGGTGACCGCCCGGCGCGCCGCCTGGTCATCGCGCCAGCGCGAAAAGCCCTTCTGCCTGGGCTCGGCGATCCGGGTCTTCCAGGGACTGTCGTCCAGGGCCTTCAAGACCGCCCGTGAGAAATAGCCCTTGTCGGTGACGCATTCGGCCGGGCTCTCTGGCGTCGGTGCCGCAGCCACCGCATCGAGGTTTGCCTCGGCCGCCGCCAGGGTCTTGGAAAGCGTCGTGGTGTCGCCCTCATCGGCTGGGTGCAACTCGGCCGCCACCACCGCGCCGGTGTCCGGATCCACCGCGTGCCCGGGCTTGTCGGCCAGATGGGTCGCGGCGTCCTTCATCCTGGCGATCCTGGCCTCGGGGTCGCTCCTGCAAACCCAATCCTGGTTCGAGAGCTTCTTGCCCTTGCGCTTGCGGTCCAGACGCGCCAGGTCCTCGGCCGTGGGCGTCTCGATGCCGCTCTCCCGGGCCAGATGCTCCAGCATCTCCCGGTAGCCCTCACCCCGTGTCGCGCCGCACGATGTTGCGCAGCGCCGCGTTGGCCTCCATGGTCGAGGCATCCACCCCGATGCGCTCGCCCTTCACCAGACCCGCCTCGGCGATCAGCGCCAGAACCCGGTCGAAGACCGCCGCGTGCCCCTCGTGGGGCAGACGCGTGCGGGTCTTCGACAGCCAGCAATGGTCCGGCACACGATCCCGGCTCTCCAGCCGCAGAAACTCCCGCAGCGACAGCGAATCCGAGCCGCGCCATTCCAGCCCGCGCCCAGAGTCGATGCCCTCGAAACAGCCCTCCAGATGCCTACGCAAACAGCGCCACGGCGGCACCGAAGGCGCTCCCGTCCTGGCCGCGTAACAGCACCGGCAGGCCGCCTCGGCGAAGCCGTCGAAGCCGCCCTCGATCAGGGCCGACTGAAGACGGTCGTAAAACACATGACCCGGCGAGCGCGGCATCTCCGCCCAGCCCACCATCAAGTCACCCTGACGATCCTTCCGCAGTCCCATCGACATCGGCGAACCCCCCGGTCAAATCAGAATATCATAGAATCAGACCAGGCCGCTCGTGTCCAGGGCCGACTTCGTCAACGGGCTGCTATGCCGTGCATCCGGACATCACCCGCGCCGGTAATTTCGTCTTCCGTACCTCCTTCATGGGCGAGGTCCAGGGTCGCGCCGGGGCCAAGCTGATCGGCGGCATGATGGGCCTGAAGCGGGTTGCCATCATCACCCTCAACAACGATTTTGGCAAATCGCTGGCGGCCGGCTTCAAGGAGCAGGCGGCGAATTTCGGCATCGAGATCGTCTCCGAGTACGAATACTCGATCAAGGACCGCGAATTCGGCCCCATCGCCTCCTCGGTCAAGGCAGATGCCCCGGACGCGATCTACGCCTCGGGTTACTTCTTCACCGCCGGGCCGCTGGTGCGCCAGCTCCGCGCCGCCGGGATCGCCGTGCCGGTGATCGGGCAGGAGGGCTATGACGGCCAGAAGTTCATCGAGATCGCCGGGCCGGACGCCGAGGGGGTGATCATCACCACCTCGCTCGACCGCGACTCGACCGACCCTACCGCCCGCGCCTTCATCGACGGCTTCACCGCCAAGGCGGGCTACCCAGCCGACATGGTCGGGGCCTCGGGCCACACCGCCGTTCTGGTCATGGCCGAGGCGTTGAAGACGGCGGGGTACAAGGACCCGGCGGCCCTGCGCGATGCCATCGCCGCGACCAAGATCCACGCCGCTACCGGCGACATCTCGTTCAACGGCCTCGGCGAGGTCCGTAAGGACGTACAAGTTCAGATCGTCAAGGACGGCAACTGGCACCACTACGCGGTAATCTCGGACCCGGCCCTGCTGGCCCCGCCGGAAGAGTGATCAATGTCCAAGTCAACGCCCCGGCCCTGAGCCGGGGCGTGGTTCAATGACACCCCCACCGCGATGCTCTTCCTAGACCTCACCGTTCAGGGCCTGGTGCAAGGCGCGATCTATGCCTTGATCGCGCTTGGCCTCACGCTGGTCTACGGCCTCTTGCGCATCCTGCATGTCGCCCATGCGGCGCTGTTCACCCTGGGGGGCTATATCGGCGTCATCGTCACCAACCAGACCGGCAGCTTCCCGCTGGCGCTTGTCGCGGCGATGGTGCTGGTCGGCGCCCTCGGCATCGGTGTCTACCGCTTCGCTTACAAGCCGTTGCTGACCCAGCCGCCATTGGTCGCCTTGATCGCCTCCATCGGCCTCTTCATCATGTCCGAGGAGATCTACCGCCTGGTCTTCGGCGCATATGGTCTTTCCTTCACCGACCCGCCCTTGCAGACCCAGGTCGAGATCCTGCCTGGCATTTCCCTCAGCCACGCCCGGTTGATGGTGGTCGCCATCGCCGTGGTGTTTCTCGGCGTCCTCGGCTGGCTTTCGAACTCGACCCGCACCGGCATCGCCTGGCGCGCCACTGTCGCAGACCCGGACATGGCGCGCAGCTTCGGTATCGACATCGAACGTGTGCGTTATCTAAATTTCTTCATCGGCTCGGCACTGGCCGCCGCCGCCGGAGTGATGGTCGCCCTCCTGAACAACCTGGTAGAGCCGACCATGGGGGCGGTGCCCTCCTACAAGGCGCTGGCGATCATCGTGCTGGGAGGCTTGGGCTCGGTGCGTGGAACCCTCGCCGCCTCGCTGGCGCTGGGTGTTATCGAAAGCTTCGGCACCATCTATATTGGCCATCTCCTGGACCGCGACGCCATTGCCTTCGCCTTCCTGATCGTGGTGCTGATGATCCGCCCCCAGGGCCTGTTGGCGAAAGGGTGAGCGCATGGCATATGAGATCACCCTCCTGACCACCATGTCTATCGCCATCCTGTTCGCGCTGTCGCTGAACGTCATCACCGGCTTCTGCGGTCAGGTCAGCCTCGGCCACGCCGCTTTCTACGGCATCGGCGCCTACACGGCGGCGCTGCTGACCAAGGCAGGGGTGCCGCTGACGCTGGCGCTGGTCCCCGCCGCCGCCGTGGCGGGAGCGGTGGGCCTGTTCGTCGGCATGGCGGCGCTGCGCGTGCGCCACGACTTCCTTGCCATCACCACCATGGGGGTGACTTTCCTGTTTGTCGGCTTCGTGCGCAAACAGGACGCGCTTGGCGGTGAGGTCGGCATCTCCGGCATCCCCAAGGCCGAGTTCGGACGCCCCGGCCTGCTGCTTCTGGCGATCATCTGCACCCTGCTGTTCGTCGCCCTGGCGCTGCACATCCGCCGCTCGTGGATGGGTTTCGCCTTCGACAGCATCGCCGATGACGAGGATACCGCCCGTATCCTCGGTATCGACGTCAAGCGCTTCAAGCTCTGGGCCTTCGTCATCGGCACCGCCGGGGCAGGGGTGGCGGGCGGGCTTTATGCCCACCACATCCGCTTCATCGGGCCGGACAGCTTTGGCTTTGTCGAATCCATTACCGTGCTGGCCATGGTCATCATCGGCGGCATCGGCTCGATCTGGGGGGTGGCGCTGGCGGCGGGATTCCTCTCCGTGATGCCGCTGTGGTTCCAATTCGTCGACGACTACAAGCTGCTGCTGTATGGCGCGCTTCTGTTCGCCACCATGCGCTTCGTCCCCGACGGCATTGCCGGGCTTGCGCGGCGCATAGCGGGGAGGCTGCGATGACCCTCCTCTCGATCCAGAATGTCACCATGCGGTTCGGCGGCGTCACCGCCGTTTCGGATGTTTCGCTGGAACTGGCCGAGAACCAGCTCCTCGGCTTCATCGGTCCCAATGGTGCGGGCAAGACGACCCTGATGCGGATCATCACGGGAGTGCTGCGGCCACAACAGGGCAGCGTGGTCTTCGATGGCGAGGATGTCACCCGCTGGCCTATCGACCGCCGCATCCGCGCCGGGCTGGCGCTGGGTCAACAGATCGTCAAGCCGCTCCGCTCGCTGACCCTCACCGACAATGTTGCACTGGCTGTCGGCGCCCAACGTCTGGCCAGCCCTTGGGCAGCACTTCGGCACTCCAACCGCCGCGCCGAGCGTTCCAAGGCCCGCGAACTGCTGAATATGGTCGGCATCGGTGGCGCCGCAGATGCCATGCCCGGCAAACTGCCGCTGGGTTTCCTGAAACGCCTCGAAGTTGCCCGCGCCCTGGCCCTCCAGCCCAAACTCCTGCTGCTCGACGAACCGCTGGCGGGCCTCAACCAGTCGGAAGCCCGCGCCATGGCCGACCTGATCGCCTCGCTCGCCGGGCCCGAATCTGGAGGCGGCCGCTCCGTCCTCCTGATCGAGCACAACATCCGCGAGGTCGCCCGCATCTGCCCCCAGCTCTACGTCCAGGACAACGGTCGCCGCCTTTTGCAAGGCCCGACCGCCGAGGTCATGGCCAGCCCTGAACTCCACCGCGCTTACCTCGGCGGGTCGGCGGCGAACGGGGAGGCGGCCTGATGCTGGAAGTCACCGGCCTTACCTGCGGCTACGGCGACATCACTGCCATCGAAGATCTGTCATTCACGGTCGAGCCGGGCGAGATCTTCGGCCTGATCGGCGCCAATGGCGCTGGCAAGACAACCACCATCCTGGCGCTGTCCGGGCTGGTCCCGGTCCGCGCCGGCACCGTCCGGCTCGATGGCCACGACATTACCCGTTCCCCGGCCCATACCCGCACAGGCTTTGGTCTGGCGCTGGTGCCCGAAGGCCGCCGCATCTTCGCCGAACTGACCGTGGACGAGAACCTCACTATCGGCGGCACCCGCCTTGATACCCCCACACTGGAGCAAAATCGCGCAAAGGTCTTCGACACCTTCTCCCGCCTCGCCGAACGTCGCCGCCAGCTTGCGGGCTCGCTCTCGGGCGGCGAGCAGCAGATGCTGGCCATTGGCCGGGCGGTCATGGCCAATCCCTCGGTCCTGCTGGTCGATGAGCTGTCCCTTGGCCTGATGCCGATCATGGTCGACGAATGCTACCGGGTGCTGCGCGCCCTGCAAGCCGACGGCCTCGCCATCGTGCTGGTCGAGCAAAGCACCGAACGCGTGCTGCACGCCGCCAACCACATCGCGGTGCTCGAATCCGGCCGCCTCGCCTGGGCCGGCACCGGTGCCGAGGCCGCCGACAACAGCGCCATCGTGGACGCCTATCTCGGGCTGGGCGAGGGGTGAGCGGCATCGCGGAGCTCCGCCGCCACAGGGCCTGATCCAGGGCCTCGATCCGGGGTGCGCAACACCTCGGGATCCCGGCTCAAGGCCGGGAAAAATGCAATTGTTCTATCGACTCGCAGGATGACTGGCCCGAGAATATCGCGAACCACTCCAACCTGGATTCCACGCCCGATGACCCAGCCCGAGCCCCCGCAGTTCACCGCCCTCTGGCCCACCACGCTGATGCGCCACACCCTGCCGGGCGCGGACGCCGCCAACCCGGTCCTCGCCGAACTGATTGAACAGATGGACGCCGAAGCCACCGACATGACCGCCGACTACCTCGGCGGCGACCTGTTCGCGCACCCCCACCCGGCGCTGGGTTGGCTGAAATCCTGCCTCGACCGGGCCGCGCTGGATTACGCCCGCCACACTGGAATTGCCTATGACCTCGACTGGCGCCTGCAAGCCTGGCCCAACGTCAACCGCTTCGGCGACTACCACAACCTGCACAACCACCCGCATTCCTGGCTCAGCGGCACCTACTACGTTCGCGTCCCTTCCGGCGAAGCGCCACAGACTGGCCGCTCCGACCGCGACCCCAACGCCATCAGCTTCTTCGACCCGCGCCCCCAGGCCAACATGCTGGCGATCCGCAACGACCCCCAGGTCGATCCGGAGCACCGGTTGCTGCCGCGTGCGGGCGAAGTGCTGCTGTGGCCCGCGTTCCTGCACCACCTGGTCCATGTGAACCTGTGCCAGCAGGCGCGCCTTTCGGTCTCGTTCAACGTGGTGCTGCGCTGGCGCGATGATTATCTGCCGTAGGCTGGGCGGGAATCCCCCGCGTGAGTCCACCTCATCGAGCGTTGGTTATTAATGACCCAGCGCCGGACAGTCTCATAGGACACGTCGAGTCCGCGCTCAGCCAATAGCGCTTCGGCGTCCCGATAGCTGAGCGCGAAACCCAGATAGAGCCACACGGCCCGCTGGGTGACGTCGGGTGGAAATCGATGGCCGGCGTGGGAGATTTTGTGCATCGGCAAGGTCTATGCGACCGGGCGCGCCGCCGCTGCGCTGTTTTTTTGTGTGACAGCGCCCTCTCAACGGCTTCGTTTGCCGATCTTCGGCTCCTCCCCGCGCAGAATCCGCCGGATATTGGCGTGGTGGAGGAGCCAGACCAGCGCGCCAAGGATGACTGCCAACAGCACCGCTTCCCAGCGATCGAACAGGATCAGCCAGAGCGGGCCGGAGGCCGCGGCCACCAGTGCGCCTGCCGAGGAAATGCGAGTCAAAACCGCCGTCGCCAGCCAGGTCAGGCACAACGCTGCCCAGGTCAGTGGGTGGATCACCAGCATGACGCCGAGCCAGGTTGACACCCCCTTGCCGCCCCGGAACCGCAGCCAGACCGGGAAACAGTGGCCGAGGAAGGCCCCCAGACCCGCCGCTTGCCCCGCGAGATCACCCCAGCCGAAAAAAAACAGCACCGGCAGCGCGCCCTTCAGCGCGTCCAGCAGCAGGGTCGTGAAGGCCGCCAGCTTGTTGCCGGTGCGCAGCACGTTGGTCGCGCCGATATTGCCGGAGCCGATCTTGCGCAGATCGCCCAGCCGGAACACGCGGGTGACGATCACGCCAAAGGGGATCGATCCGGCCAGATAGCCGCAACCAAGCGCCAATATCAGCCAGGGCAGGGCGCGCTCGATTCCCATGATGTCGTGGAACATCGCCCGTTACTCCGCAAAAATGCGTTTTCCGGCCACCCACGTGCCCTTGACGCGGCCCTGCATGCGCTGCCGGTCGAAGGGGGTGTTCTTGGATCGGGAGCGCAGGGTGGCGCGGTCGAGCACGAAGGGCGCGTCCGGGTCGAACAGCACCAGATCGGCCGGGGCGCCGGGGGCCAGCCGCCCACCTGGCAGGCCGAGGATGCGCGCCGGGTTCAGCGCGGCGCATTCAAACAGGCGCAGCAGCGACAATCGGTCGTCATGGACCAGCCGCAGGCAGGCGGGCAGGAAGGTCTCCAGCCCGACAGCACCCGTCGCCGCCTCCTCGAAGGGCAGGCGTTTGGCTTCCTCGTCCCAAGGCAGGTGGGACGAGACGATGACGTCGATCAGCCCCTCGGCAAGCGCCGTCACCACCGCCTCGCGGTCAGTCTCGGTGCGGAGAGGTGGGGTCAGCTTGAAGAAGCTGCGGTAGTCGGCGATGTCGAATTCGTTCAGCGTCAGATGGTGGATCGAGACCCCGGCAGTGGCGCTCAGCCCGGCCTCGCGGGCGCGGGCCAGAGGGGGAAGCGCGGCGGCGGTCGACAGCATGTCGGCGTGATAGCGCGCGTCGGTGCTCTCGGCCAGAGCCAGATCGCGCTCCAGCATCATCCGTTCGGCGATGGCGGGAACGCTGGGCAAGCCGAGGCGCGAGGCGAACTCGCCGGAGGTAGCGCAAGCGCCGTGGCTCAGGGCGGGTTCCTGCGGGTGATGCACGATCAGCGCGTCGAGCGAGCGGGCATAGGCCATGCAGGCGCGCATGACCTTGGCATCGGCCACCACATGATCGGCATCGGTCAGCGCCACAGCGCCTGCGTCGAGCAGGAACTGCTGCTCGGTCATCTCGGCCCCCATCAGGCCCCGGGTCAGCGCACCCATGGCATGGACCCGCACCAGCGAGACCTCGCGGGCGCGGGCCAGCGCAAACTGAACCAGCGCCGGGTCGTCGAGCGGCGGATCGGTCTCAGGCTGGGCAATAATGGTAGTAACCCCACCCGCCGCCGCCGCCGCACCCGCCGAACGGAAACTCTCGCGATGCCGCGCCCCAGGCTCACCGACAAAGACCCGCATGTCGACGATGCCGGGGGCAAGCGGCAGACCACCGCAATCGATCACGGTGCCATCGCCGGGGTCGGGGGATGTGCCCCGGACAACCTCCTCGATCACCCCGCCGGAGACCTTCAGCGCCGCCGGCCCGTCATAGCCGCTGGCGGGGTCGATCAGGCGGGCATTGGTGAGGAAGATGGCCGCGGGCATCAGGCTTCTTCCCCCAAATTCCCCGCCAACAAATCCAGCACCGCCATGCGCACCGCGACTCCCATTTCGACCTGTTCCTGGATCACCGAGCGGGTGATGTCGTCGGCGACCTCGGCGTCGATCTCGACGCCGCGGTTCATCGGGCCGGGGTGCATGACGATGGCGTCGTCCCGGGCCACCGCCAGCTTCTCCGCCGTCAGGCCCCAGCGGTGGAAATATTCCCGGGTCGAGGGGATCGCTGCACCCGTAAGGCGCTCGTTCTGGATCCGAAGCATCATCACCACGTCGCAATCCTTCAGCCCCGCCTCCATGTCGGTGAAAACCTCGACCCCGAAGCGGTCGATGCCGGCGGGCAGCAGGGTGGGCGGTGCGATCACCCGGACCCTGTTCTCCATCTTGTTGAGACACATGATGTTCGAGCGCGCCACCCGGCTGTTGGCGATGTCACCGCAGATGGCGATGGTCAGGCGCTGTAACCGGCCCTTGCGCCGTCGGATCGTCAGGGCGTCCAGCAATGCCTGGGTCGGATGCTCGTGCCGCCCGTCGCCCGCATTCAATACGGCGCAGTTGACCTTCTCCGACAACAACGCCACCGCGCCGGAATTGTGGTGACGCACCACCAGCAGGTCCGGGTGCATGGCGTTCAGCGTCAGCGCGGTGTCGATCAGGGTTTCGCCCTTGCGCACCGAGGAAGACTGCACTGCCATGTTCATCACATCAGCGCCGAGGCGTTTTCCCGCAAGCTCGAAGCTGGCCTGTGTGCGGGTCGAGTTTTCGAAAAACAGATTGATCTGGGTCCGCCCGCGCAGCTTGTCCACATGCTTGTCGGGTTGGCGGTTCAGCGCCACGTAGCTGTCGGAGAGGTCGAGGATTTCGGAAATATCCGGGGCTGAGAGCTGTTCGATGCCGAGAAGGTGGCGGTGGGCGAACATGGATATCCCCTTGGCGCGATCCTGCGCCTTATAGGAGCGAAAGCGGGGCCGGGCAAGCGGGCTTGGCGCAGAGCCTGCGCCGCCCTAGGTTCTGTGTGACCGCAGCCATAGGAATCGCCCGATGACCCTTCCCCTACCTGTCCGCCTCTACGATCAGCCGCGCGCGCCGAACCCGCGCCGGGTTAATATCTTTCTAGCCGAGAAGGGGGTCGAGATCGAACGGATAAACGTCAACCTGATGGCCGGTGAGCACAAGCAGCCGGGCTATCTGGCAAAGGTCGGTGTGCCACAGGTTCCGGCGCTGGAATTGGATGACGGCACGATCCTGACCGAGTCGGTTGCAATCTGCCGGTATCTTGATGCGCTTCAACCCGAGCCAAACATGATGGGCCGGGATGTCATGGAGCAGATTGCCATCGAGAAATGGCAGCGATTGGTCGAGTTCCGGCTGTTCGCGACCGTGGCTGCTTGCTTTCGCCACACCAACCCGCATCTGGCGGTGTTGGAGGACCAATGCGCCGACTGGGGCGAGGTCAACCGGGCGCGCCTGGACGCGCGGTTGGGCGAACTGAACCAGCGGCTGGAGGGGCGCAAATGGATCGCCGCCGACCGATTGACCATCGCCGATATCACAGCGATCGTGGCGGTCGATTTTCTGCGAGTAATCAAACACCGTATCCCGGAGAGCTGTACCAACCTTCTGGCCTGGGTTGAACGTATGCACGCCCGCCCTTCAACCGCATTGTGAGTGTTGCCGACATGACCAACCCGCTGCTTGCATCTTGGGATGCGCCTTTCGGCCTGCCGCCCTTCGATCGGATCGAGGAAACGCATTTCGTTCCTGCCTTTGCTGCTGCGATGGCCGAGAACCTGGCCGAGATCGAAGCAATCTCCGCCAACTCGGCCGCGCCTGACTTCACCAATACGATCGAGGCAATGGAGCGCACCGGGCAGACCCTCGACCAGGTCGCGGCGGTGTTCTTCAACCTGTCCTCGTCGCATACCAACGACGAACTCCAGGCGATCCAGCGCGAGATGGCGCCGAAGCTGGCGGCGCATCACAGCGCTATCCTGATGAATGCAAAGCTGTTCGCCCGGGTGCAGGCGCTGGTCGATGCGGGCGCGAGCCTGGGCCTGGACGCCGAGCAGGGCCGGGTGCTGGAACTGTATCACCGCATGTTCGTCAAGGCAGGCGCGAAGCTGGATGGCGATGCCCGCGTGCGGATGACCGCGATCATGCAGCGGCTGGCCGAGTTGGGCACCGCCTTCGGCCTGAATGTATTGGCCGACGAAAAGGATTGGATGCTGGTTCTCGGCGAGGACGATCTCGCCGGGTTGCCGGGTTTTCTGCACAGCGCGGCGGCGAATGAAGCAAAAGCGCGGGGCAAGCCGGGCCAGTATGCAATCACCTTGTCGCGCTCGTCGATTGAACCATTCCTGACCTTCTCGACCCGGCGAGACCTGCGTGAGACCGCGTGGCGGGCGTGGGCGGCGCGTGGCGAGACGACCAACTGGCCCTTGGTCGAGGAGACGGTCAGGCTGCGCGCCGAGCGTGCCCGGTTGCTGGGGTTTGCGAACTTCGCCGAGTTCAAACTGCACGACCAGATGGCCAAGACCCCGCAAGCCGTCCGCGACCTGTTGACCGCGGTCTGGGAGCCCGCCCGCAAGCGAGCGGGCGAAGAGGCCGAGACACTGTCCGCACTGGCGGCGGGCGAAGGCGCCAACATCGAACTGGCCCCGTGGGACTGGCGTTTCTACTCCGAGAAACAGCGCAAGCGCGCACACGATCTCGACGAGGCGGAGACCAAGCCCTATCTGCAGCTCGATGCCATTATCGAGGCGGCCTTCGGGGTGGCTAACCGTCTGTTCGGGTTGAGCTTTCGGGAAACAAAAAACCTGGCTCTGCACCACCCGGATGTCCGCTCCTGGGAGGTGACGGGCCCTGACGGTGCGCATCTGGGCCTGTTCATCGGCGACTACTTCGCCCGGCCCTCGAAGCGCTCCGGCGCCTGGATGAGCGGCTATCGCAGCCAGCAGAAGCTGTGGCAGCCGGAGCGACCTATCATCATCAACACCCTCAACATCGCCCCCGGTGGCGAGGGGGAGCCGGCGCTGCTGACTTATGGCGATGCGCTGACGGTGTTCCACGAATTTGGCCATGCATTACATGGGCTTATGTCGGATGTGACCTATCCGTTCATCTCCGGCACCTCGGTGGCGCGGGATTTTGTCGAACTGCCGAGCCAGCTTTTCGAGCATTGGCTGAGTGTGCCGGAGGTGCTGGCCGAACATGCGTGTCACTACCAGACCGGCGCGCCGATGCCGGCCGGGATGATCGCCCGGCTGAGGGCGGCGGAGAGCTTCAACCAGGGCTTTGCCACGGTCGAATACACCGCCTCGGCGCTGGTCGATCTGGAGATGCATGTGCTGGGAGATTCAGACGGCTTCGATGGAAAATCATTCCAGGCCAAGGTGTTGGAAGACCTCGAGATGCCCGACGCCATCGCCATGCGCCACGCTGCGCCGCATTTCCAGCATGTGTTTTCCGGCGATGGATATTCGGCGGGCTACTACAGCTACATGTGGTCCGAGATGATGGACGCCGACGCCTTCAAGGCGTTCGAGGAAGCCGGGGATGCCTTCGATCAGGAGACCGCCGGGCGCCTGGCGTCCAGCGTCTATTCGGCGGGCGGGCGGCAGGAACCGGAGGATGCCTATCGCGCCTTCCGGGGCAAATTGCCGGGGGTCGAGGCGCTGCTGGAGGGCAGGGGGCTGGGCTGAATCCATCGGTGGTGATCCGGTGGGTCTCTGGTGGTGTCCTCCGACAGCGGCCGGAGATTGGGCAAAATTTAACGAAAATCCACGATAGTTCTCTGGTTGAAACCGGGCCGGGAACGGAGGATCCATCGCATGGCAGACCGCAAGCGCAGCAAAGCCGAGGAACGCGGCTTCGCCCGGATGGCCGCCGGTCCTGGTGAGCAACTGACGGAACTCGAGCGGATGAAGCTGAAGCACCGGCTGATCCCGCCGGACTGGCACAAGGTCGAGACGCTGGCCCCGGTAAAGCCGAGGAAGACCAAGCTGAACCTGGCGCTGGATGCCGAAATGGTGGCGTGGTTCCGGGCCCTGGGCCGTGGCGACCAGCCGCGTATGAACGCGGTGCTGCGCGCCTTTATGCATGCGGTGAATTCGAAGGAGACCGAGCGGCCGGGCGACCGGGACTGGAAGGGGGATGTGATTTGAGGGGGGACGGTTTTGGCTGCAGGGTGGCCTTGAAGAACCCACCATTTCCCTCGAAATCGGGTATGACGGTGGGTTCATAGAACCCAGCGTTGCGCCACGCGTAGACATGGCCCCGGACCGTCGAGACCGGCGGGGAATCCTTCGGCAGCATCCGCCACTGACAGCCGCTGGTCCCGATATGGAAGATCGCATCCGTGACCGCGCGGAGGTCCGATGTCCTCGCTCGGCCACCGCGCCGGGCGGGCGGCAGAAGTGGTGCAATCAGCGTCCACTCGCGGTCGGTCAAATCGCTTGCATAGCTCGCGTGCAATCCCGTCTATGCTCAACACGAGCGGTATCGTCCCAGGGCATTCGATCCTCCATCTTCTCGTCAAAGACGGTGAATCACAACCTGCCGATATCGCTCAACAACTTTTAGATCGAGCTCTTGGAGAGATGGGAGAATCTATCATGGCGTTGCCGGTGAATTTGCAGGCCGTCGTTGACGAGATGGATAGGGCTGGCGACGAAATGGCAGCCTATGTTAACCGCAAAACAGGCGAACTCGTCGCGCTCAGCGATGAGGAAATCTCCTATGCCGAGGACGATGACGTCAGCCGTTTTGTCCTTGAATGGCAAAAGGAAATGGTCGACCAGGTGAAAAACGTGCTGGCAGACGATGATTACATCGCACTGCCCAAACGGTTCGAGATCCATAAATATTCAATCATGGAGAGGTTCTGCTTTTCGCTCTGTGATGAGCAGGTGCAAAATGCCCTGCTTCAGGCGATAACGGGACGGGGCGCGTTTCGGCGCTTCAAGGACCGGATCATCGAGGAGGATGTCCAAGAGGACTGGTTCGCGTTCAGGGATAAGGCGCTCAAGAAAATCGCCTCCGATTTTCTGGAAAGCCAAGGAATATCGTTCATAGATGACAGGAGTGAGGCGGGGCGCGGCTGATGGCCTCTATCGAATTTGGCAATACCTGGTGGGGCGAAAAATGGCTGGATGCGCTGACCGGCATCGATTATTCTTGTTCCAACCGGCTGCCACGCGGCAAGCGCTATGCGCGCAATGGCTCGGTGAAAAAGGTCGATGTCTCGGGGATTGAGGTTTCGGCGGATGTGAAAGGCTCGCGGCCACGGCCCTATGAGGTGAAGATATCGCTGCCGGAATTCTCCGCGAAAGACAAAACGGCGGTAGTGGACGCGGTCACCGGAAACCCGCTGTTTCTCTCCCAACTTCTCACCCGCAAACTGCCGCCGGCGCTGTTCGATGTCTTTCAGAAAAACAAGGTGCCGCTGTTTCCCGAGACCTGGGGTGATATTTCGGCGAGGTGCTCGTGTCCGGACTGGGCATTTTGCTGCAAGCATATCGCGGCGGTGATCTATCTGATTGCCAACGAGGTCGACAAGAACCCGTTCTTGCTGTTCGAACTGCACGATTTCGATATTTTCGCGGCCCTTGCAGAGAGAGGATTTTCGGCCGAGGAGCATTCAATCGTTGCGATTTGCTCGCCTGGGCAACTGATACTGAAAGGGACATCCGCCAAGCAAAGGCCGCTTGCCCGCGAGGAACGGGACCAGCGACTCGATGCACTTGATTTTTCGCAAATACCCTTGTTGCATGTTGAACTGTTGTCGCTTCTGGGGGAGCGGCCGCTGTTTTACCTGCAAAATGATTTCAAGTGGCTGCTGGACAAGGCGCTGAAGAGTTTTGCCCGGCAAGCCGACCAGGAAATGCGTCAGTTGAAGGCGCTGCTGGAAGAGGATGGCGAGGCGGCAACGCCCGTTATTTTCACCGACGCGGAGATCGCCATCTCGCCTGATCTGGAACTCACCGGCGTTAATCTGACAAGCACCGATGAGAGTTTCGACACGCACATCAAAACCGATTTTTTCAAGCTGCTCCGCCTCCTGCTGGCCATTCCGCGCAAGCAAATCCACTCCCATCACGATCGGGCCATCGCACTGTCGCTGCTCACCCATTTCGCCCTGAAACTGATCGGGCAGGGCGCAGTCCTTCCGGAAATACTGAGCACATCCGGCGGCCACCGCATCCGTTGGGTTCCGGCGCTTACCAGCCCGAAGGTGCGCGAGATGTTCGATGCGATCTGCGCGCTTTCGCCCGGTGACCTGGTGCACAAACCCCGCCTTGCAAAGGCCGAACAGGTCAAGACAGTGCTGTCCGGCGTTATCGGCGGCTGTTTTTCCCGGTTTGCCATCAGCCTCAACGGTATCCCCGATGACGACATCACAGGTATGTTCTTTAAGGGTCGGGTGTTTGAGAAATCAAAGAAGTTTGAAAAACAACAGGTGCCTGAAAATATCGCGCTCTGGCTCAACCGCTTTCATATCGCGCGCAAGGACTTTGTGCCTCTCGTCAAGGTCGATGAAACGAATGATGGCTTTTCCATGGAATTACTGGTGGAAGACCGCACCGCCGAGATGAACGAGCCGATCCCGCTCAAAAAGATCCTTACACTAAAGAAATATTCCAAGGCAAAATACGACATCTTGAAGGACGTCACCCTGCTGGCCGACTATCTTCCCGAAATAGCCGATTTCCTGGCCTCAAGTGGCGAAACCCGACCCGAATTTTCCTCGACTGGTTTCGAGGCTGTTCTGTTCCGCCACTTGCCCACCTTGAAACTGCTCAATATCCCCATCCTGCTGCCCAAGGGGCTGGATCATCTGGTGCGCCCGAAAATCAGCGCAAGGGTGCGCAAACCGGTCGCCGAAACGACCAGAAGCTATCTATCGCTCGATGACATGTTCGAATTTGAATGGCAGGTGGCGCTCGGCGATCAAATGCTCTCGGCGGCGGAATTTGAAAAGCTGGTTCGCGGCTGTGCGGGCATCGTCAAGCTGAATGACCAGTTCATTTATCTTGATGAAACGGAAATCAACAAGCTCCTGAAAGATCTCGAAACCGGGCCGCGTCTGACATCGAAGGAGGCCTTCAAGACCGTGCTCGCCGGGGAATACAAGGGTGAGAAGCTACGGCTCGACGCGCAAGTCAAAAAGATGATCGGCGAGTTGCTGAGCGCAGAACCGCTGCCGGTGCCCCGAACCCTTCAAGCCACATTGCGCAATTATCAGCACCGGGGCTATGAGTGGCTGGTCAAGAATGCCCGGCTCGGCTTCGGCAGTCTGATCGCCGATGACATGGGGCTCGGCAAGACCATCCAGGTCATCACGCTTTTGTTGCAGTTTCTGGAAGAAGGCCGCCTTGAACACCATCCGGCACTGGTTGTCGTCCCGACCGCTCTGCTGACCAACTGGCAGCGTGAGATCGAAAAATTCACGCCGGACCTGAATGTCCACACTTATCACGGCGGCGACCGCAAATTTAACACCAAGGGCATCGACGTTTTCCTCACGACCTATGGCCTCATACGCCGGGACGAGGCGAAATTTTCAACCAAGACATGGGCCGCGGTGATCATCGACGAGGCTCAAGCGATAAAAAACCACGGCACGGCCCAGACCAAGGCGGTAAAAAAACTGAAAACCGGCTTGCGCGTCGCCATGACCGGCACGCCGGTGGAAAACCGCCTCACAGAATACTGGAGCATCTTCGACTTTATCAACAAGGGCTATCTGAAAGGGATCAAGGCCTTCAAGAACGAGTTCGCCATGCCCATCGAGGTCGACCGCGACCAGCAAAAGCTTGCGTTGTTCCGCAAGATCACCTCGCCTTTCATCCTGCGGCGGCTGAAATCCGACAAGGCGATCATCAAGGATTTACCCGACAAACTGGAGATCAACCAGTATTGCAAGCTCGGCAAGGAACAGGCGGCGCTCTACCAGACCACCATGAATCAGATCATGAAAAAGGTTGAGGAGGCGCAAGGCATCGAGCGCAGGGGTCTTGTGCTCAAACTCATCACGGCGCTCAAACAGATCTGCAATCACCCGTCGCATTTCTTGAAGAAGAAAACCATCGACGCCGGGGCCTCGGGCAAGACCGCTTTCTTGCTCGAGCTCTTGCGCGCCATGTTCGACAATGAAGAGAAAGTGTTGATTTTCACCCAATACACGGAGATGGGCCATCTGCTGCAAGAGCTGATAGCAACGGAATTCGCCACCGAACCGCTATTCCTCCACGGCGGTCTGTCCCGCAAGAAGCGCGACGCAATAGTTGATGATTTCCAGACCAAACCGTATGTCAAATTCATGTTGCTATCGCTGAAGGCTGGCGGCACTGGGCTCAATCTGACCGCCGCGCAAAACGTGGTGCATTTCGATTTATGGTGGAATCCGGCTGTCGAGGCCCAGGCCACCGACCGCGCCTATCGCATCGGCCAGACCAAAAACGTCATGGTCCACCGCCTCATTACCCGTGGAACGTTCGAGGAAAAAATAAACGACATGCTCGAGGATAAACGCGACCTTGCCAACCTCGCCATCGCCTCGGGCGAAAAATGGATCGGCGAATATTCCGACATGGATTTGCGCGAAATATTCGCTCTCGAATGACATCTGTTGCGGCGCTTTTCCCTATAGGCTGAAATTCTGATGGACGGTGTTACTGATTTGGGTCGAAGAACGAAGGCGACCCTCAAATCCGCGCGCTGCCGCCGCAAAAACGGAGGCGCGAGATGGCCGAAAGTGGGCACCGAGAGCCTCTTGACCGCAACGGATACTTAACAGCCCGTTGACGAAACTGGCACTGGACGCGAGCGGCCTGGTCTGATTCTTTGGTGTTCTGATTTGACCGGGAGGCTCGCCGATGGCGATGGGACTGCGGAAGGGCCGTCAGGCCGACTTGATGGTGGGCCGGGCGGAGATGCCGCGCTCGCCGGGTCATGTGTCATACGACCGTCTGCAGTCGGTCCTGATCGAGGGCGGCTTCGACGGCTTCGCCGAGGCGGCCTGCCAGCGCTGTTTCCGCATGCGTCTGGTGGGCTACATCGAGGGCATCGACTCTGGGCGCGGGCTGGAATGGCGCGGCTCGGATTCGCTGTCGCTGCGGGAGCTTTCCAAAAATCAAACCAAAAGCGGACACTCTATGTGCTACAGAACCGGAGATTTCTGTTTGTTGCTGACACAAGCGGAACTTGCCCTGTTCGAATACATCAACGGCTTCTACAATCCCCGCAGACGCCACCCAGCCCTCAACGGGAAAAGCCCGCTGAGATTTGAACGAAGGGCGGCCTGAATGAGGTAGGTGGCCGGAATTGTTCCGCGACAGGTCCACAACACCCCGAAAACGCCTCGGTTTCTTAACCCCCGCCGAGGCCTTCTTACATCAACTCGGGTGTTGCACTTGAAATGTGAATCCAGCGAGGCACTATGGGACAGAGTTGGCCTCACGCGCAGCTACTTCGCGTGGCAGGCATCCCGGGCGTGAGCGAAGAGTGAACTGGTCACACTTACCGCCGTGCTGCAATCGTTCCACCGAGGCCCGGCTTGCCGCGGTGACACGCCGGTATCTGGCGGCACTTCTGGTGGTCGCGACCCTGGTTCCGACGCCGGCCGGTGCGGCGAAAACCGAGGTCGAGCTTGAACTCGTCCTGCTGGCGGACGCGTCGTCCAGCATCCGGGGCGGCGAGTTCGACCTGCAGGTCAGCGGTTATGCGAACGCCTTTCGTGACCAGGGTGTGATCGACGCCATCCTCGGGCTCGGCGGCAATGGCATCGCCGTGACCTTCGTCCAGTGGAGCGCCACCTTCCAGCAGTTCGACACGGTCGCGTGGAGCCATGTCCGGACCAGCGCCGATGCCGACAACTTCGCCCGCGCCGTCGAGACGCAGGCGCGCCGCTTTCAGGGTTTCGGCACGGCGACCGGCGACGCGATGGCCTACGGTGCCCGCTTGTTCGATGGCAACGGATTTGCCGGGCGCCGGCGGGTGATCGACATCTCGTCGGACGAGCATTCCAACCAGGGGCCCCATCCGCGGAGCGTGCGCGGCGCTGTCCTCGACAAGGGGATCACCATCAACGGGCTGGTGATCCTCGACGACGCCTTTGACCTCGCGGCCTATTTCACCGAGTCCGTGATCGGCGGACCGGGAGCCTTCGTGATAGCGGTGGACAGCTACCGGGACGTCGCCCAGGCGATAAGGTTGAAGCTGGTGCGGGAAGTTTCCGGAGAACCGCTCGCCGCGCTGCGCCCGGCTCCCCGGGCACGACCCCGTACATCAACCCGGACCATTTCCGCGAGGGAGAAACCGCAAAGCCGCATTACTCACTAATCTGCAACTGGCATGCACGCCCTCGTCTGCTTCAGCATCATTGCATAGCCCTCCAGCGTCGTCTCGATCGCCGCTCCGAGTCGTAAGCATCTAGTTTAATTTGTGAATCCGTGATGGAAGGTTTGCGATATCAGCCCAGCCTGCTGGCGGCCTCCAAAAAGGACTCGAAGGCGTCGTCGCTCATTCCGACCACATACCCCGCCTCGGGAAAGGTGCCGCTCGCAACATCCTCGATGTATTCCCGGCAGGCGGCGATGCGCTCCTGCTGCAGGCGGTCGCGCTCGGCGGCGAAGTTGCGGTAGACCCTGGCATGGCGCAGAATATGGCCCCGGTTCTCGCCGAGGAGATCGGCCGAGAACAGGTACTGCACGTCGCATTCAGCGCCAGATCCCAGCGAGATGGTCAGCAGCGACACCCGCCTGGTGATCTCGGCGGCCAGCCGCGCCGGAACCGCCTTCATCTCCACCGCGAAAGCCCCGGCCGCCTCGAACTCCGTGGTCTCGCGATAGACCTGCAGCGCCTGCTCCGGCGTTCGCCCGACCGCGCGCTTTCCGCCGACCCAGGTCGCCTTGGGTGGCACCAAGCCGACATGGGCGATCACCGGCACATCCTCGCGCGCCGGCACCTCGACGATCCGCGGGCTCATGGCGCAGTAGATCGAATCGGCCCCCGCCTCCATCGCGCGCATGGCGTCACGCAGCGCCTCCTTCGCCGAGGCGGCTGCCCCCAGGCCAGCCCGAACCGGAAATGGGTGTCCTGCGCCGCAGCGGGGAATGCCAGGGTCTCTGCCCGGAAGCCGGTGCCGGGCATGTCCATCCCCGCCGCCTCCTCGACCCGAGCGACCTGCACATGGGTGAGCCAGCGCTTGCCCTTGGCCTCGATGAGGTCCTTGACTGTGAGCTTCGGCATCAGGCGCTTCCCGCCAACCGCCGCCTGCGGGCCTTCATTTTCTCATGCGCCGCTTCCGTGCCGTCGTGGAACGACCCGAACCACTTGTCCCAGGGAACCTCCATGTTGCCGTAATTGCACTCGAAATAGCGGTGGTGCATCTGATGATGGAAGGTGCCGAGCGCCAGCCGGTTCTTGTCCTTGACCAGCATGCCCTCGAAGCCGGTATGCGAGGTCGCGGCGGTCAGCGCCTGGTGCTGCATGTGGAACAGGATATGGATTGGGTGCGCTGCCAGCACCCAGTGGATCAGGATCGCCGAGAAGAAAATCAGGTGCTCGAGGGGATGCATCGACAGGCCCGACCACGGGCCGACATTGGTGTTGCGATGATGCAGCGAATGAGCGAACCGGTAGAGCGGCGGCCAGTGCAGCCAGCGGTGCACCCAGTAGAAGTGGAGCGAGATCCACATCGGTGTCAGCAGGAGCAGGGCAACGAACCAGACCGGGTTGTCGCTCCACCGCAGGACCGGAGCGTAGCCGTTGGCCATGGCCCAAAACATCAGCACTTCGTAGGCGGTCCAGAAGGCGACGCCGCTGCCGAGCGACCAGAAGACGTTGTCGAACACCTGGCTGTTGAAGGTGAAGACACGGTTGCGGGCCGCGAGTTCGCGCTTGTCGTATTTGAGACGCTGGCCCTGACGGCGCCAAGTGTAGAAGTAGAGATGCAGGCCGCCGGCGACCACCGTTATCAGGATCAGGTTGCGGACATACATCTGCGCGACCCAGCCGAAGGCGAGCGTCTTCGCCTCTTCCAGCGGCGGCTGGAACCAGAGCCAGGACAGGGTGGCCAGGACGACGAGGATCGAATTTTCGGCAAGGGTGAACCACCTGTCGGCGACCCAGCGGAAGATTTTCACCGGATCGGGCGGCCAGACGAATAGCGGCGATACCTGAACAGGCACCGCCGAGCGGTGGTGCCACTGGCGCGAGAAGCCGCTCGTGCTGGCGGCGCCGGCGTTTCGGGCCGTGTCGTGTGTATTCATGCAATGGTCCTTGTTGGCGGAACGATGGAACGCTCGCGCATAGCGGAAAAATTGAAAAACAGCAGCTTATGAGCAACAGCCGTTAAAACTACGATGCCATGGGCCAGCATGCCCGCCAGGACCAACAGCCCCATATGGCCGGTGAAATGGACCAGCCCGGCGCGGTTGTTGCGCTTGGCGAAGGGCTTGACCGCCTTACGGCCGAAGGCGGTCTCGGTCATTTCCTGCATCGTCGTCATGTGATTTCCCAATGCTTTTTCGGCGACCAAGGTCTCATCGCCGCTCGGCGGCGACAAACGCAAAGAATTCGGCGACAGATCGAAATTTTCGATGCATGATCGTTCAATGGCCCGGCACTTGCCCTCGATGCTATCCCTGCGCGCCTTCGAGACAGCGGCGCGGCATGAAAGCTTTTCGGCCGCTGCGGAGGAACTGGCGCTCAGCCAGTCCACCATCAGCTACCGGGTGCGGCAGTTGGAGGAGCTTCTCGGCCTGACCCTGTTCCATCGCCTGACCCGTCGGATCGAACTCACCCCTGCGGGCATCCGCTTCCTGCCGGTGGCGCGCGACACACTGATGCGTCTGGCGGTGGAGATCGACCGTCTCCGCGCCGAGCACCGCCCCAGCCTGTGCATCCGCCTCAGCACCTATTTCGCCGCCCGCTGGTTGTCGCCCCGACTCGCCGCCTGGCAGGCCGACCCGGAGGCACCGGAGATCATCCTCGACCATGGTGGCGACCGTGGCGGGGAGGCCGCCCCCGGCCTGGTAATCCGCTGGGGCCGAGGCGACTGGCCCGGCTGGCGCGCGCGGCTGCTGATTCCGACGCGGATGACCCCTCATTGCAATCCGGCGCTGGCCCGAAGCCTTACCCGGCCCCAGGACATTCTGTTCCAAACCCTGCTGGCCGAGCCCGAGGGCTACGACATGTGGCCAAACTGGTTCCGGGCGGCGGGACTGACGCCGGTCGCCGACCAACGCCACACCGTCCTCGCCGATTCCAACGTTCGCATCCAGGCCGCCGTCGATGGGCTGGGCGTGGTGCTGGCCGACCACCTCGCGCAGACCGAGATCGCCAGTGGCGGGCTGGTCGTCCCTTTCGCCACCTCGGTCGACGGCTCGGGCTACTACCTGCTGACCCGGGGCGAGCCCCCGCCCCCGGTCGCCGCCTTCATCCGCTGGCTGACCGCGCAAGCGTGAAGCCGGTCTCGCGGGCGATCCGGCGGTCGACATTGAAAAGGTCGCGCATCAGCCTATTCCGTCGCCGTGAGATTGAAGGTCTCGCCCGGGAAGTACTTCTCCAGCCGGATATCGGCGGTCCGTGCGTGGCCCTCCATCCCCTCCAGCCGGGAGATCCGGGCGGTCGCCTCGGCCACCGGCCTGGCGCCCTCGCGGGTGGCGCGCTGCCAGGTCACGAGCTTCATGTATTTGTGAACCGACAGCCCGCCGGTGTAGCGGGCAGCGCCGCTGGTGGGCAGAACATGGTTCGGCCCGGCCGACTTGTCGCCGAATGCGACTGTCGTCTCCTCGCCGAGGAACAGCGAGCCGTAGCATTGCAGTCGGTCGAGGAACCAATCGAGACCGGCGGCCTGCACGTGCAGGTGCTCGGGCGCGTAAGTGTCCGCAACCCGTGCCAGTTCCTCGCGACCGGCGACGACCATCACCTCGGCGTAATCGCGCCAAGCGGCGGCGGCATTCCGTGCGTTCAGCTCGGGAAGCTTGGCGATGTAGCCGGGGACCAACTCCATCACCTTCTCGGCCAGGGGGCGGTGCGTGGTCGCGAGCCAGACCGGCGAGTTGTAGCCGTGCTCGGCCTGGCCGACGAGGTCCCAGGCGACGATGTGCGGGTCCGCGGTCTCGTCCGCAAGGATCAGGCTGTCGGTCGGCCCCGCGAACATGTCGATGCCGACCCGGCCGAACAGGATTCGCTTGGCCTCGGCCACGAACTGGTTGCCCGGCCCGACCAGGATGTCGGCCTTGGGCAGGCCAAAGAGGCCGAAGGCCATCGCCGCCACGCCCTGCACGCCACCGAGGGCGAGGATCGAATCCGCTCCGCAGAGATCGGCGGTGTAGACGATCGCGGGCGCGATGCCGACGCCTGGGCGCGGCGGCGAGCAGGCCGTGATGTGGCCGCAACCGGCGACCTTGGCGGTCGTCACCGTCATCAGCGCCGAGGCGATGTGGCTGTAGCGCCCCCCGGGGGCGTAGCACCCGGCCGCGCCGCAGGGGATTGCCTTCTGTCCCGCGATCAGGCCAGGAACGACCTCGATCTCGGTATCGCGGATCGTCTCCTTCTGCGCCTCGGCGAAACGGCGAACATTGTCCCAGGCAAACCGGATGTCGTCTTTCAGCTTTTGCGGCACCTGCGCGGCGGCCGCCTCGATCTCGTCCCGGGTCAGAACGACATTGCCGTCATACTTGTCGAACCTGGCCGCGTAGCGCCTGGCGGCTTCGTCTCCACCCGCCTCGATCTCGTCCAGAATGGCCTGGACGGTTGCCCGCACATCGCCGACGTCGTCGGTCGATTTACGGCTGGCTTTCTTGAGATATTCAACGGTCATTTCGGGCCTCGTCACTTGTATATATCGGGGAGCATCGCGGTGGAGACCGTCGGGATGCAGGCGATCGGCAGCAGCACCAGCAGCATGAAGAAAGCGAAGATCACGGCGCGGGCGGCGTCCTCGCCGTTTTCCTCGATCCGCGCCAGAATCTCGCGCATCACGGGCTCCGCTTCGCGGATGTCCTCCTGGACTGTCTTCGCCGGACGTTTCAGCCAGATCATCGCTATCAGCCCCGTACCCTCTCGTTGCCCGGGTCATAGCGGCAGGGCGTCACGACCGTCGCCGGCAGCAGTTCGCCCAGCACCAGCGCGTCGAGTGTCACGCCCTGGACCGCATGGTCGGGATCGACGAACGCCATGGCGAGGTTCTCGCCGACCCGATGCCCCCAGGCGGCCGAGGTCACTGTGCCGACCACCCGATCGTCCGCCATTACCGAATCGCCAGCATGGGCCGGAGCGAAGTCGCATTCAATCCTGAGCGTCACGAAGCGCCGCCGCATAGGCACCCCGCGCTTCGCCTCCAGTGCCGTCTTGCCGGGAAAACCAGGCTTGTCGATGGTCACGAACCGCTCGAGCCCGCTCTCGAACGGGTCGTATTCGGTGATCAGGTCAGACTTCCAGTGGCGATAGCCCTTCTCGATGCGCATCGACTCGGTGGCGTAGAGCCCGAAATGGGTCATGCCGTGCCTGGCGCCCGCCTCGGTCAGCGCCAGATAGGCTGCATAGGCCTGTTCTGTCGGCACATGGATCTCCCAGGCCAGTTCACCCGAGAAACTGACCGACATCGCCACCGCCTCCGCATGACCGATGATCGTCCGGCGGGCCGAAAGCCAGGGGAACGCCGCCGCCGACCAGTCCGTGCGCGGCGCGGCCGCCGCAAGCACGTCGCGCGCTCGCGGCCCCGCGACGACTAGGATCGTGTGGGTGTTGGTCAGCGCGCGCATGGAGACCGAGCCGTCGGCGGGCAGGTGCGCCGTCAGCCAGTCCCAGTCGTGGTTCTCCGACGCCGCGGCAGAGCCATACCACACCCGCTCGTCGTCGATCAGCGCAAGCGTCGCCTCGCCCAGAACGTTGCCCTTCCCGGTGAGGAAATAGGCTAGCCCCACTTTGCCGGTACGGCGCGGCGTGCGCCCGCACATCATCCCGTCGAGCCAGTCGCGCGCGCCTGCGCCGGTGATCTCGAAGCGGTTGAAGCCGTTCACCTCCATGATGCCGACACGTTCCTGCACCGCGCGGATCTCATCGGCGACTACTGGCTCCCAGTTCGCCCAGCGGAAGCCATGGGTCTCGCGGAAATCGGGGGACGGCTTGTAGAAGGCCGCCCGCTCCCAGCCGTTGACGACGCCGAACTCGGCCCCCTTGGCGGCCAGCACCGGGGTCAGCGGCGTGGTCCTGACGGGCCGCCCAGCCGGGCGGTGCTCGTGGGGCAGGTGGAAGCGAAACTCGTTCTGGTAGTCCTCGATTGCCTTCAGGGCCGTGTATTCGGTGTTGGCGTATCGGGAGAACCGGCGCGGATCGAGGCACCAAGTATCGTACTCCGCCTCGCCATGCACAATCTGCTGAGCCAGCAGCCAGCCATGTCCGCCGCCCTCTCCCAGCCCCGCCCGCAGCCCGGTGATGCACCAGGCGTTGCGCTTGCCGGGGATCTGGCCAACCAGCGGTAGGCCGTCCGGGGTATAGGTGATCGGGCCGTTGACGATGGTGTGAATGCCGGTTTCGGTCAGGCAGGGCAAGCGCTCGAACACGCCCTCCAGCACGTCGAGCACCCGATCGGGATCGTTCGGGCAAAGCGCATTGGTGAAATTCGGGTCGATGCCGTCGAGGCCCCAGGTTCGGCAGTCCTGTTCATAAAACCCGACCAGCAGACCATTTTTCTCCTGGCGCGAGTAGAAGTCATCGGTCGGGCATCGGAGCAGCGGTACGCGGAAGTCCAGCGCCTCGATCTCCGCGATCGGCTCGGTCAGGAAATACTGGTGCTCCATCGAGACGACGGGAAGCTGAACCCCCATCATTGCACCCAGTTCGTTGCAACGATAGCCGCCCGCATTGACGATGTGCTCGCACACGATGTCGCCCTTCGAGGTATGGACGATCCACTCGCCGCCCAGCTTTTGCGTCAGGCCGGTGACGGGGGTGTGGCGGCAGACCTCGGCCCCGGCCTTGCGGGCGCGCCGCGCCAGCGCCTGGCAAAGCTGGGCGGGGTCAATATCGCCGTCCAGCGGGTCCCAGAGCGCGCCGAGCAGCCCCTCAGTGGTGATAAGGGGATGCCGCCGCGCGCATTCTTCCGGGTCGAGAATCTCGAACTCCACCCCCATGCCCTTGGCCATCGACTGGAAATGCCGGTAGCCGTCGAGGTGATCCTGCGTCGACGCCATGCGCAACCCGCCGGTCGCGTGGTGATAATTGATCGGGTAATCCGGGTCGTCGGCGAGTTCCTTGTAGAGCCGGATCGAGTGGCTCTTGAGCCCGATCATGGTCTGCACGCCGCCGAAATTGGCCACCTGCGCCGCGGAGTGCCAGGTGGTGCCCGAGGTCAGTTCGTCGCGCTCGACCAGCACCACATCGCTCCAGCCTTCCTGCGTCAGGTGGTAGAGTGCCGAGCACCCGCCGATGCCACCGCCAATGACCACAACGCGCGTTGATGTTTTCATCTCGTTCCCGACGTCCGCGATCCTTACCACCGCTGACCGTCGGTGCTCGTGCGCGGGGGGTCAAGCGCGCCCGCATCGCTGCGGAAAAGGCGATCGGGGCGTTCGGAAAACCGAAACCCGCGCCGTGCGGCTTGCGCGCCTGGCCGCGTCGACGAGATGATGATGTCGGGGCCTCCGGCGGAAGGGTCGAAGGTAATGGAAGAGCCGAGGAGCGTGCGTCGCGGCCGCTCGGCGCGCACCGCTGCGCGGACGGCGGCAACCCCAGAGGTCAATCCCGCGCCCCCGGGTCAGCGGGGCGGCCGCTACGCGCCGCTGACCGAGGCCGATATCCGGGCGATCTACGACACCGCCCTGCGGCTTCTGGCGGAACTTGGCGTGGGCGAGGCGACGCCAAGGCTGTTAGAGGCCGCACTCGCCTGCGGGGCCCATGTCAACGAACTCGCCCGCCTTGCTTTCCCCTGCACAATGGTCAACGACATCGTGGCCCGCGCCTGCAAGTCCTTCGTCTTTTACGGTCGCGACCCCCGCCACGACTTCGAGATCGGCGGCGACCGGGTTTATTTCGGGACCGGCGGTGCCGCGGTGCAGACGCTCGACCTCGACACCGGGCTCTACCGTCCCTCGACCCTGCGCGACCTGTACGACTTCGCCCGCCTCGCGGACCGGCTGACCAATATCAGCTGGTTCACCCGCTGCTGTGTGGCGACCGACGTGGCAGACGTATTCGATCTCGACGTTAACACCGCCTACGCGCTGCTGAAGGGCACCACGAAGCCGGTGGGCACCTCCTTCACCCTTGGCGCTCATGTGGACCCTATCATCGACATTTTCGACATCGCGCTGGGTGGCGAGGGGCGCTTTTGCAAGCGGCCTTTCTGCAAGGCACACATTTCGCCGGTGATCTCGCCGCTCCGATATGGTGAGGATGCGGTCGATGTGACGCTGGCCTGCATTGCCCGCGGCGTTCCAATCAACAACATCATCGCCGCTCAGTCTGGTGCTACGGCGCCCGCCACACTGGCCGGGTTCCTCGCGCAATCGCTGGCCGAGACTCTGGCGGGGCTGGTTCTGGTCAATGTGTTCGCGCCGGGCTATCCGATGATCTTCTCGAACTGGCCACTGGTGATCGACCTGCGCACCGGCGCCTTCTGCGGCGGCGGTGGCGAGAGCGCGGTACTGAACGCCGCGTCGGCGCAGTTGTCGAACTGGCTCGGCCTGCCCTCGGGCGCCGCGGCTTCCATGGCCGACGCCAATGCGGTCGACGCCCGGAGGGGGCCGAGAAGGCGTTGGCCGCCGTGACTGCGGGGCTTGCCGGGGCAAGTATGGTCTACGAGAGCGCAGGCATGATGGCGAGCCTCCTCGGGGCTAGCTTCGATGCCTTCGTGCTCGACGACGAGATGCTCTCCCACGTCCAGCGCACCATCCGCGGCGTTGAAGTCGATGGGGAGACGCTGGGTTTTGACGCCATCCGCGAGGCGGTGTTGGGCGATTGGCATTTTCTCGGAAGCACTCACACCATGGCTGCGATGCAACGTGACTATTTCTTCCCGGCACTCGCTGACCGCGACGCGCCGGTGACTTGGGCCGAGAAGGGCGCGCCAGACGTCCGGGCCCGTGCACGCGAGAAGGCGCGCAAGATCCTTGAGACCCACAATCCGGAGTATCTCGATCCCGCCGCCGACGCCGCGATCCGGCAGCGGTTCAGGACTCTACTACCCTAAGCTTTTCGGTGGGCGCCTGGTCCCCGCCCAAAACGCGGAACTGTCCGGCGAGCCAGGGCATCTCGCGCAGTGCCGGCTCGATGCAATACGCCGTGATCAGCGCGCGCAGGATTCCCGCGGCGCGGCCCGGCAGGGTGCCCAGCACGTCGCGCCGCGCGTGCAGCGACAGGGCGCGCGTGAAGCTCTTGAATGGCAGCGGCCGTGCGTCGAGCGCGGCGTGGAAGCGAGGCGCGCGGAGATAGCCGAGCGGCGTGATGATGGTCCAGCCCTTCGTTTGCGCCACCGCGGCCATCAAGGAATGGTTTGACTCGAACTCGAAACGCCGCGTGGGGGCGAGGCGCAGGCGGCGCAGATGAGTCTCGATCTGCCTGCCCATCAGCTGCGAGGAAGCGTAGCGCACCATCGGTGCGGTCATCAGTCGTGCCACCGCGTCTTCGCCCTCGGCAAGCAGACCCTTCGCGGTAACCAGGATGTAGGGATCTCGCAGGATCGGGTGCTGTTCAACCCAGTCAGGCGGCGCCTCGATGTCGGCGGCCACCACCATGTCAACCTCACGCGAGTCGAGAGCAGCGAGGTTCTCGCGGCTCGGCGCAGCGTGAGCGATGATGTTGCAGCCGGGCAGCGCCCCAGACAGGCGTACCACAAACTCCGGGGTTACCTCGGCATCGAAATCCTCAAGCATCGATAGGCGGAACTGGGGCAGGCTGGTCAGCTCCAGTTCCGCGAGTTCAACCTGCGCGCGCGCGGTCTCGTCGAGTATCGAAAGGGCCCGGCGCTGAAATACATAGCCCGCCGGCGTGAGCGCCAAGGGCCGGGCGGCGCGGTCGATCAGCCGCGCCCCAGCGCCGCCTCGAGATTGGTGACCTGTTGCGAGACCGACGAGGTGCTGGCGCCGAGCCGCCGCGCTCCGGTGGAGAACGAACCCTCTTCGATCACCGCGACGAAGATCTCGATCGCCCTCAATGTAAGTCTGCCATGGTCGCTTTTCGCCAACCGTTATCTCCCTGCGTGCGTCATTTCTGGTCCGGGCGGCGGAAGGCACCCTGGGCGATCCGGTCCATGACCATGGCGCAGAACAGGATGGCGAAGCCACCCAACAGCCCCGGCCCCTTGGCGGCGTATTGCAGCGCCTCCAGAATCTCCTTGCCCAGGCCCCCGCCGCCGATCAGCGAGATGATCACCACCATCGACAGGCACATCAGGATAGTCTGGTTGACCCCGGTCATGATCGAGGGCAGCGCCAGCGGAATCTCGACATCGCGCAAGAGCTGCCAGCGCGAAGCGCCGAAGGCCACCGCGGCCTCCTTGATGCTCTCCGGAACGCCCTTCATCCCCAGCGACGTCAGCCGGATCACCGGCGGCATGCCGAAGATGATGGTGGCGAGAATACCCGGCGGGTTGCCGGTGCCGAAGAAAGCGATGATCGGGATCAGGTAGACGAAGGCCGGCAGGGTCTGCATCAGGTCGAGCACCGGCTCGGCGATGCGGTACGCCCGCTCGGATTTCCCGAACCATATGCCCAGCGGTATGCCAATGACGACGCAGATCAGCACCGCCGCGCCCACCAGGGCGACAGTCTCCATGCTGACCGCCCAGTAGCCGAGCAGGGCGATATAGGCGAGCGAGGCCCCGGTGAAGATCGCCACCCGCGGACCTGCCGCCCGCCAGGCGACGACGCAGATCACCACCATCACCACCGGCCAAGGCGTGCCGATCAGGGCAATGGTCAGCGCATCGAGAACCGAGCGCACGCCGTAGACGATGGAATCGAAGGTGCCGGCACCTGCAACGGCGGCATCGTCGATGCCCTGCTCCATCCATTTGGCCAGTTCGGTGAACAGGGTTTCGCCCTCGTTTTTGAGGAATATCCCGCTGACCGCCTTTTCCGGGAATGTCTCGAGAACCTCGTACGGGCTGGCGGCGGTGAACTTGTAGATCGTCAGCGGCGCGATCAGCACGACCAGCACGATTCCGAGGATCATGTTGCGCTGCTTGACACCGGATTCCACCGTGGCCGGGGTAATACGCCAGTGCGAATACTGCTTCTCGTATAATATGTTAGCATAGAGGCCCTGCACCAGCTTGAACACCAGAAGCAGACCGAGCCCGGTCAGCAAGATCGTTGTCGCCTCAGAATTGGCGGCGTCGGCGGCTTCCTGCGCCCGGACAATTCCTTTCTCCATGTTGGCGGCGACGCCCTCGAAGCGCGTCGGGTCCTCGCCGGCGGCGCGGGCGGCCTCGGCCTTCTCGCGCATCTTGGCGGCGCGGGCGGTGAATTTTTCGATCCGGGCCATCTGGTCCGCGCCGAGGTCACCCCAGGCGCCGCGGCCGATCTGGACCAAGGCGATCATCTCCAGGATCAGGAAACCCCAGAACATCCCCCAGACCCCGCGTATCGCGGCCCAAACCGGGCCGAGTAGCGCCGCCGTGAGGTTGAAGGTATTGGGGATCGAACTGGTCGCCTCGTGGATCTTTTGGAAGACGCCCGCGTAGTATTCGCCGTTCTGTCCGGCGAACCGGTGGACCGACGCATCGAGCGCCTCGCGGTCGACCTCGATATCCGAGGCGGCGGTGACGGTGATATTGGTCATTCCTTGCCTCCCTGGATGCCACGCAGCAGCACCGGCTTGGTGACGACGCCCACTTCGGCTCCGCGATCGGTGATGATGATGGGCAGATCGGTGCCAACCGCGAGGTCGATGAGCTGGTCGAGATCGGCGCCCTCGTCGGCCCGGGGCGCGCCATTCAGATCGCCCGAATAGGCGCCGATCGGCTCCATGATCGAATGCGCCTTGACCAGCTTGAGCTTCGAGATGCCCTGCACGAACTCGCGCACATAGTCATCCACCGGGTTCATCACGATCTCCTCCGGCGTGCCAATCTGCACGATCACGCCATCCTTCATGATGGCGATGCGGTGGCCGATGCGGATCGCCTCGTCGAGGTCGTGGGTGATGAACAGCGTGGTCTTCCGGAGTTGCCCCACCAGCGCCTTGAACTGGTCCTGCAACTGCATCCGGATCAGCGGATCGAGGGCCGAGAACGGCTCATCCATCAGCAGGATCTCGGGGTCGGCGGCCAGCGCGCGGGCGATGCCGACGCGTTGCTGCATGCCGCCCGAAAGCTCCTTGGGCAGGCGGTCCTCGTAGCCCACGAGGTCGACCAGTTCCAGCACATGGTCCGACACCGCCCAGCGTTTCGATTTCGGAATGCCGCGAATTTCCAGCGGGTAGGCGACGTTGTCGCGCACCGAGCGGTGCGGCATCAGCGCCATATGCTGGAACACCATACCGAGTTGCTGGGCGCGGACCTGGCGCAACTCGGAATTCGACATCGCGCCGACATCGCGGCCGAGGATTTCGATCTTGCCCGAGGTCGGCTCGATCAGCCGGTTCACATGGCGGACCAGGGTGGACTTGCCCGACCCCGACAGCCCCATGATGCAGAAGATCTCGCCGCGCGGCACCTCGAAGCTGGCGTCCTGGACGCCGACAACACAGCCGAAGCGTTCGAGAACCTGCGGCTTTGTCAGGCCTTCCGCCTTGACCGCGGCCATCGCCTCGTCCGCCCGTTCGCCGAATATCTTCCAGACATTGGAGAGTTTGACGACTGCTTCGCTCACGAGCCCCTCCGCTGGATATGCGATCGGCCGCCGGTTGCCCCGGCGGCCGCTTTGATGATTACTGGCTCAGCCAGCCGAGGACGGCGTCCTCGTTCGTGGCGACCCAGTTCTTCGCGAACTCGGCCGGCTCCTGCTTTTCAACCACCAGGGCATAGGTCATCGCCGAGACCGTGTCGGTGTCGAGGTTGACATTGGCCACCATGCTGGCGACCTCCGGATGGCGCTGCTCCAGCGACTTGGAATAGTGGATGTGCAGATAGGCCAGGTCCCAGGCGACGCCGGCATCTGACTTTTCCAGCCAGGCCGGATCGTCGGTCGGCTGGATCACGTTCCACTTCGCGGCGTCATAGTCTGGCTCTTCCAGAACCACCAACTCGTGCAGGGCGAACATGTGGTGCGGGGTGTAGCAGAAGAACACATAGGGCTTCTTCTGCTCGACCGCGGCGTCCAGCGCGGCCAGCGCCAGGGTCTCGTCCATTTCCAGCAGTTCGAAGGTCTCGGAGTAGCCATAGGACTTGGCGCGGATCTTCTCGACATTGGTCGAGGCCCAACCAGCGGCGCCGATCCAGATCTCGCCCTTGCCGTCGCCATCGGAGTCGAACAGCGCAGCCTTGTCGGGATCGGTCAGATCCTCAATTGTGGTGACGCCCAGTTCCTCGGCGACGAATTTCGGCACACAGATGCCCTGGAAGGCGGGAATGCCGTTCGGGTTCATCAAGACCGTGCCCTTGTCCTTGACATAGGTGTCATGCAGGTTCTGCTGGTTCGGCATCCAGACTTCCGGATGGATATCCATCGAACCCTTGTCCATGGCCTCAAAGACGATCGGGTTGGTGGCGTTCTGGAGCTCGACCTCAAGGCCGAAATTGTCTTCGATCACCACTTTCAGAACGTTGGCCGTAACCGCGACCGAGGGCCAGTTCGGCACGCCGATCACGATATCGGCGGCCAGCGCCGGGGTCGCGGCCATTACCGCGGCCGAGGCCATTACTGCGAGTTTCTTCATGTGATTTCTCTCCTTGTTTTCCCGATTAGGTCTCCAGGAGGCTTCTCTCCCGCAAGATTGCTGCAGCATGACAGCACGTATCGCATGAACATGTCGACGTTTATCATGCCAATCTGCCGATTTCATTGGGTCCAGCCAGCCGGAACCGGCACCGCCCAGCCTGCATCGTGTCATTCAGCGGTCTCTTCGTTGGTCACTCTCCTTCCTTGTCGCGCTATGCTGGGTTGCGCGCCGCCGCGCCGGGCGTTCCGGCGGCATCGGCGACGATATCTCCGATCAGATCGCACTCTGCGTCGGTCAGCTGGAGCGGTAGGCGCACGTCGCAGAGCCGGGCGAGGATCGCTGCGGCCCGCGGCGGCGTGTGCGCGCCCGCGATGTAACGCCAGTGGTCGGGTCTACTGGTGAATCCGACCGGCGCCTCGGCACCGAACCACTTGATTGGCACGCCGCGCTGCGCGGCGCGGGCGATCACCTCAGCGATCCCCTCCGCGTTCAGCCCCTTCAGAGTGAACTGGATCGAGGTCGGCGCCAGGTAAGCCGCCGCGGGCGTCCGCGGCAGCCGGATGCGCGGCGAGCCTGCCAGCCGCGCCGCCACTCGTGCCTGAATCTCCCGCCACCGCCGCACCCGCGTGTCGAGCTCGGCGAGTTGCGGGCGCAGGATCGCCGCCGTGAGCCCGTTCATGCGCATCGAAAAGTTCGGCGTCTCCAGCCGCCAGCGCTCCAAGACGTCCAGTCCCGGCCGCGCCCGGTGCTGGGAATAAAGCATGTAGGAGTCCGACATGAGCGTAATCCGCGCGGCAAGGTCGGAATCGTCGGTCACGATCAGCCCGCCCTCGCCACCGTTTAGATGCTTGTAGCTTTGCCCGCTGAAGCAGCCCGCCACGCCGAAACGTCCCGTCAGCCGCCCGTTCCACCGCGCCCCAGTGGTGTGCGCGCAGTCCTCAATCAGTGTCAGCCCCGCTTCGGCGCAGATCTCCGCGACGGCGTCGAGGTCAGCGACATGGCCTCGCATATGACTCAACAGCAGGTGCTTGGCCCGGTTGGTCCTCGCCTTCTCGCGAAGGTCTTTGAGGTCGATCACCAAGTTCTCGTCGATGTCGACCAGCACTGGCTCCGCGCCCGCATGGGCAATCGCGCCTGGCGCGGGGGCGAGTGTGAACGCGTTGACAAGAACCCGGTCGCCGGGCACCACTCCCGCCGCCCTCAACGCCAGAAACAGCGCACATCCGCAGGAATTGACAGCGACGCAGTAACGCGCGCCCATGTGGGTGGCAAACTCCTCCTCCAGCGCGGCTGCCTCGGGCACGCCTTCCCCTGTCTCGGTGTAGCGGAAGAGCCGCCCGTCCTCCATCAGCCGCTCCGCCGCTTCCCGGCTCGCGCGCGGCAACGGTGGAGGCACACCAAGGTTCCCGGCGAACGTGCGGTCGCCGCTCTCTGTCTCGGTCTTCGGGTTCGCGATCTCCGCCGACATTCTGATTACTCCTGCGCAAGGCGCGCTACACAGCGATCGTGGAGCGTCGCCTGATTGATCGCAAAGTCAACGCCGCATCGGCTCGTTCGGAAAATGCGAAAAAGCGGTTCGGTCGAACCGGGCAGCGGAACAGGCAGGGAATCCCCCTCCAATTAAGGTTTTCCATCATGCGAGCTTGGGCGGTGCCGACTGTTCCAGGGTCGGTCATGGGGTTTCCCTTCGTCGAGATGCGGCCAGCCGCGCGGGTGCCGCGCGGGTAAAGCTCCCGGCCGCCGCCGCTCACGCGTTTCCGCCGAGGTGAGCTCCTCCCCGGAAATCGGACAGTGACGCAAGCTCTGGAATTGGTTCTGCTGGTCTTCAGCGAGAAGGAGATCGGCCATGTCGAAACGCAGACAGCACAATCCCGAGTTCAAGGCGCGTGTGGCGCTGGAGGCGGTGAAGGGGGAACGGACGGTCGCCGAGCTGGCGAGCCGGTACGGCGTTCACCCGACGATGATCGATCAGTGGAAGAAGCTCTTGGTCGAGGCGGTGGCAGATGTCTTCGAACGGGGCCGCCGCAAGGAGCTGGCGGTCGATGAGACGACGGTCAAGGAACTCCATGCGAAGATCGGGGAGTTGGCTGTCGCCAACGATTTTTTGTCACGAAAGCTCACGCCCTGGACCTGCGGGTGAGGCGCGAGATGGTCGAGAAGGATCATCCACACCTGTCGATCGCCAAGCAGTGCCGATTGCTGTCGATCTCGCGCTCGGCGTTCTACTACAAGCCCAAGGGCGAGACGGCGCTGAACCTTGTCAATGGCGGCGTAATAACCGACCACGCGGCGGCGCAAAAGTGCACCACTTTGGCTCGGTGAGGAGCTTGTCCCCGAAGTCCATAGGAGGGTCCGGTGCGCGGCTCGGACTGCTTTCATAAAGCAAAGGCCGTGGCGCGCGTGGGAGGTGCCTGTGGTCCCTCGGGGTCAAGCGGATGGCGCTCAGGCGGTTTTCTTTGGCTCTGTTTCAGGCGGAAGCTCTCGCCATTCATCTCAAGGATATGGACGTGATGGGTCAGGCGGTCGATGAGTGCGCCGGTGAGACGTTCCGATCCAAAGACCTCGGTTCATTCATCGAAAGGCAAGTTGGAGGTGACCAGTGTCGAGCCATGCTCATAGCGCGGCGAGAAGACCTCGAACAACAACCCGGCCCCGGTCCTGGAGAGCGGCACGAAGCCCGGTTCGTCGATGATCAGGAGCTTCAATCCGGCGCGCCTTTTCTGGAACCGGAGGAACTGCTTGTCGTCGCGGGTTTCCATCAGCCCATGGACCAGGGCGGCGACGGTTATGAAGCCGACCGAGAGGCCCTTCTGACAGGCGGCCAATCCCGGGCCGAGCGCGACATGGGTCTTTCCGGTGCCTGAATTGCCGCGTGCGATGATGTTCTTCCGGCGCTCGATGTAACCACAGCGGGCGCGTTCCAGCCCGAGAGGTTTGTTGAGGCTGGGGATGGCCTTGAAGTGGAAGCTGTCGAGGCTTTTGACGGTGGGAAAGCGCGCCGCCTTGATGCGCCGTTCGCGGTCGATCAGCTCCAGTTCGGCAAGACGCAGCAGAAAGCGCGTGTGATCCGTGTTCTCGGCGGCGCAAAGACGGGCAAGCTTCTCATGCGCGCGCAGGAAACTCGGCAGCTTGAGTTTATTGAGGTGATGGGCGCGCAGGATTTGTGGGGTCTCGTTGATGGCGGTCTCGCTCATAACCCCGACCCGCCAATCAAGCTCATACAGGCCTTTGTGGAGGTGGTCTCGACATGGGCCTTGGGCAGACAGGGATAGACATCCAGGTCGAGGCGCGGCGCCCGGCGCTCGATCCTGCGGCGCAGCAGGTGCCTGACTGCATCGAAGCCGATCGCCCCTGGCCTCAAGGCCTCACGCACGGCGGCCTCGACCTCGCTGAGAGGGAAGGTCTCCAGAAGGCGCAGGACCCCCTGGGCGTATTCGCGCTTGCCGGCAGCGCCGTGGTTCCTTGTCCCCATGCGGGCCTCCAGGAGACGCCGCAGAGTGGCGAAGGCCTCGGGCAGATCCCGGTCCCTCAAAGGCGCCGCCTGGTCGAGGGCGCCGACCTTGCCTTTGTCATTGCCCTTGCCGGACCCTTGCCGGGCCGCCCGAAGCGATCGACAAAGAGATGGTGGGATTGCAGCTCGCTGAAGATCCGGGTGCGCCGGCGTGTCCCATCTTCCGGGATACCGGCCACCGCTAATCTGGTGTTGTCGTAGAGGATCGAACGTGGAATGGCGCCAAAGAAGGCAAAGGCCGCCACATGGCCATCGCACAAGGCCGCGCTGATCTGCGCCGGACAGGCCTTGAGAAAGCAGCCATCCGAGGGCAGCAGATCCATCGCCGGGAAATGGGCCTTGCGCTCGATCCCGGCGATCACCACCAGGGCCTCGGCGAAGTCCACCTGGGCATGACCGGGATCGTGGGCCAGGGCCACGAAAACCTCGCGGCGCCGAAGTCGCCTCTCACGCACATAGCCTTTGACGATGGTATAGCCGCCCGTAAAGCCATGCGCGTCGCGCCGCCGCCCGAAGATCCGTTTGGCCGTGTGCCGCTGCTTGCGCGGCGCCGAACGGTCCTCATCGAGAATGCGATCAATCACACCCGTGAAGGCATCCAGCCTGGGACGGCGAACTGGCTTGCTACGCCGATAGCCCGGCGGCGCCGAATACAAAGGCATCCTGGAGACCGTCTCGCGGTGAAGACCAAAAAACCCGCGCGGCCGCGCGAATGGACATGGCAGGTGCTGGCCACCTGCCACCCTGCACCTGCCAAAAACCCGCGCGGCCGCGCGAATGGACATATCCTCCACATGGCACGCGCGCCGAACTCGACGATACAAATCCACTGAGTACATCCGCCGCATTTCAATCCGATCTCATCGAATTCAAAGGCTATGATCTCCGGCCCAATTTTGAACCGCCGCGGCAGAGTTATCCCGCCGCCTCAGTGGCACAGTCTCTCACCGCCGCTTACAATGATGAGGGGCGTCGTATCCTTCTTCTTCGGATCGGCGTGGACTGAAAACCAGTACTGCTTGGCGAGCGCCCCGCAATGTGGGCAGTTGAATGCAGTTTCGCGGACCGAAGGAGGAACGTATTTCACGATATCTTACCTGTTTCTGTTTTAGAACGGGTGGAGCGCTAGGCCTCGAAAACGGCTAAACTGCTGTTTTTCAGAAAGGATTTGGTGAGCGGGGTGGGGATCGAACCCACGACCAGCTGATTAAAAGTCAGCTGCTCTACCACTGAGCTACCCGCCCTCACCAAACGGCCTGAGCCGTTCTAAAGCCGTTCTAAGCTTCCGTTTTGACCCGAAAAACTATCCCAACCAATCCATTACACACCTCGGAGCCGCTTCTTAAGAGTCAGTTGCTCTACCAACTGAGCTACGGGCCCACGCGGCGCGGAAACTAGGTTGGGAATTGTTGAGGGTCAAGGTTGATTTACCTGGTGCTCGTGTGTCCCGGTGTGTTGCGAATGCCGGGTCGATGGCAGTGATCTGGCAGCCACCGTCATTTGCCGGGTTCCGGTTTGTCCGGAGCGGGAGCCGCATCGCCAATTCGCCGGTGGGTGTCCTGCATGCCGTAATTTCCGAACGCCCGCGTCGCGTCGGCAATTTCGGCCTCGTCCAGCAGCACGGGGCCGCCGATCTGCAGGGTGTTGAAGTATTGCCGCGCCAAGGTCTCCAACTCGACCGCCAGCCACATCGCCCGGTCGAGATCGCTCCCCGCCGCGATCATTCCGTGATTGGCCATCAGGCAGGCGTTGCGCCCTTCCATTGCCACCAGCACCGCCTTTGACAGGGCCTCAGTACCGAATGTCGCGTAATCGGCGCAGCGGATATCCATGCCGCCGAAACCCGCGATCATATAGTGCACCGCCGGGATTGGCCGCCGGGCGATAGCGAGCGTTGTGCAGTATATCGCATGGGTGTGCACGATGGCTCCCAGATCCGGCCGCGCCCGGGTCAGGTCGAGATGGAAGCGCCACTCGCTGGAGGGCCTCAGCGGTCCCTCCCAGGTTCCGTCTTCGCCGTCGATGGCAATCGAGGCGATCATCTCGGACTCCATTTCGTCATAGGGGACCGCCGAGGGGGTGATCAGCATCCGCTCGCCGTAACGCACCGAGATGTTGCCCGACGTGCCCTGGTTCAGCCCGATGGCATTCATCCGGCGGCACTGGCCGATAATGGACTGACGAAGCGTAATCTCGTCGGTTTTCATCCGCCGCCCCTACTTATCCGTCAGTTCAATCTCGGCCCCGGTTTCTCCCGCGAGCAGGCGGCCAAGATGGAACATCGTCAGCGGATCCTCGTCATACTGTCCGACCAGTGCGGCGAAGGCCTGGCGTGCCTTCGGGTCGTTCGCCTCCAGAAGTGCGTATGCGTTATTGTAACCAGCGGTCGCCGGTGACCTCGCCCGCTCCGCGCTCCGCGGTTCATAGCAGCGCAAGGCCTGCGACTTGCCCTTCAGCAGCAGCGTTCCAACCGGTCGGCCGGTAAAGTCCGGAATCAGAGCGACCACGCTCTCGCCGATACACAACCGGGTGCCGTTGGCCTCGTTGGCGCGCTCAAGCCGGGCGGCGATGTTCACAACGTCGCCATAGGCGGTGTAGTCGAAAAAATACGCGCCGCCGAAATTGCCGATGATCGCCGGGCCGGAATTGACCCCGATCCGTGTTGCCCCCAGCGGGATGCCGGCGGTGTTCTTTTCGGCGCTGAACCGGGTTGCAAAGTTGTCGATGGCAAGGGCGCAGGCCACCGCTTGTGTGGCGTGATCGGGGTCGTCGACCGGTGCACCGAAAATTGCATGAACCGCATCGCCGACGATCTTCATCACCGTGCCGCGATGAGCGAAGATCACCTCGGTCACGCCGTCCAGATAGGCGTTCAGCAACTCGACAATCACCTCCGAGCTCGAACTCTCGACCAAGGGCGTGAAATCCGCCAGATTGGTGAACAGGAAGCTCGCCTGACGCCTCTCGCCGCCCGGTGTCAGGCAATCCGGGTCCTGCGACAGGGTCTCGACCACATTGGGCGAGAAGTAGCGTGACAGGGTGGCATGGGCCTGTTCGGCATGGGCCTTTTCCGCCTCAAGCTTCCGAAACTGCGCCAGATGCTTCAGAGTCTTAGCGATTGTGGTCTCCAGGTCCTCGAACTCGATTGGCTTGGTGATGAAGTCAAAGGCGCCCTGGTTCATCGCCGTGCGGATATTGCCCATGTCGCCATAGGCCGAGACGATCACCGTCTTCAGACCCGCGTGCAACTCGCCGAGCTTGTCGAGCAGGGTCAACCCGTCCATGCGCGGCATGTTGATGTCGCTGAGAACCATGTCGATATCGGCGCCGTTATCCAGCAGTTCAAGCGCGTGCAGGCCGTCATGGGCAAAGACGAAATCCATCTCGCCCTTGCGGGCCTGACGGCGGAATCTCTGTGTGACCAGCGCTTCGACGTCCGGCTCGTCATCGACCACCAGTATGCAGGCAGGGGTGGTCATGCCCCGACCTCGAGGGTCTGCGACAGGTCTTGCTTGAGACAGCCAAAATCGACCGGCTTGGTCAGAAAGCGTTCGGCGCCCAAATCGCGCGCCTTGGCCTCGGTTGCGGTGTCGCCATAGGCGGTGATCATGAACACCCCGACCTCAGGCCAGACCTTGCGGATTTCCGCCAGAAGCTCGATCCCCGACATGCCCGGCATGTTGATGTCGGACAGCACCAGCACAACCTTGGGGGGCTCTTGCCCCTTCAGCACCTCCAACGCGGCTTCGCCAGAGGGCGCGAAATCGAAGGCGTAGACGCCCTTGCGGATCTTGCGGCGGAAGTTCTGGCGGAACAGGGCCTGTGCGTCGGGTTCGTCATCGACCATCAGAATGCGTGCGGTCATTGGCGGTCTCCTCCGCTGGTGGGCAAGGTCCGGGGCAACGTCACCCGGAAGGCGGTAAATTCGCCGCCATGCTGTTTGACGACGATATCATAACTCAGCGACAAGCCCAGCCCGGTTCCCTCGCCAGTGTTAGTAACAGATGGAGCAGCGTAATCTGGTGTGGAACCGGCGGGAGGGGTAGAGTTTCCTCTCGTTTGAAGCCTTGGCTCGGTGTAACAAAATATCGGAAGTTACGCGAAATCACCGACGGTTTGTTACATGGACGCGCGCCATCAAAACGTTTCTCAACGGGATCTTGCCGTGAGCCTGATAGAGCGGCACGGTATCATGCGTCTGCCGGACCTCAAAGGTCGCGGTGTCAACCCGGCCACGCTTTCGCGGCGGGTTGCGGAAGGTCTACTGCATCGCCCCTCGCGTGGTCTCTACGAACTCGCTGACGCCGAGATAGAAATCTCGCATTCGCTTGCCGAGGTCGCCAAGCGTATTCCGAAAGGCGTGATCTGCCTGATCTCGGCGCTGCAATTTCACGAGATCACGCTTCAGCTTCCCCGCAGCGTCTGGATTGCGATTGGTTCCAAGGACCGAAAACCCGCGATCGACTATCCGCCGATCCACATCGTCCGTTTCGGTGAAAAGGCACTGACTCTTGGAGTCGAGACCCACAGTATCGACTCGGTGCCTGTCCGGATATTTGATCCCGCGAAATCAATCATAGATTGTTTCCGCTTCAGGAGCACCGTCGGTCTTGATGTGGCGCTCGAAGCGCTGCGCATGGGCTGGCGTTCCCGCATAGCAACGCCCGACGACATCGCCAGATACGCGCAAGCACTGCGCATCTGGTCCGTGGTGCGCTCCTATCTCGAAAGCGTGGTCGCCGATGAAGGGTAAGCCGACCAATCTCTCCGCTTCGATTCTCGCTCGGCTGCGAAACGTCGCGCGAGAGAAAAACACAGACTATCGAGGCTCTTGCAAAACTATTGGCATAATCGGTTGGGAGGAACGCCATCGGAGCGGTTTTCTGTGCGGTCAGTGATGCTTGTGTTGTTGCGATGCTTGATATGAGGGTGGTGTTCTTTTGAATGGACTCGTTGAGGGCGGATCGGCGCACGGCGAGCCGCCCTCCAGCGCAGTTGTGGAGGCGGGACCGATGGGGCTGTCAGCGCGTGCAGCAGCTTGGATGATAAGCTGCATCGACTGATTGATGGTGAGCGCCAGGATGCCGAACATCAGGTGGCAGTTGACCTTGTCGTGGCCACGCACCCGTACGGTGTTGCCGCCGAAGTCGTCCTTGAGCCGACCGTTGACCCGTTCGACGGCGGTGCGTTGGTTGTAGCGGGTCTGCTCGGCCAGCTTGTAGCCGGCGCGGGCCTTGCGCTTCGCTTCGCCCGTCAGTTCCTGCTTGTTCTTGCTGCCGCGCGGGCTGGTGTCGATGATCGGGACATGGCCCAGGGCACGGCTGTGCGCTTTGATCTCCGGGGCGTCGCAGGCGCTGTCCATCAGATCATCGAGGCTGTCGACCCGGCGCGCCGTCATGGTTGCCAGGGGGATCGCCGCCTGGCTGTCGTGCAGGGAAGCAGATGTCAGCAGGCAGCTGATCGGGATGTCGCCGTCGGCCACGTCGATGTGCAGCTTGTAGCCCCGCCAGCTCTCGCTGTGGCCCTTCGAGTTGCGCTTGCCGCCCGGTGGCGCAATGCCGCGGCAGGTCGGCCAGCATCGCCTCCAGGCTCATACCCGGCTGACGTTCGAGCCGGCGCACCGGCTTGGCCTCGCGCGCCTGCTCTTCGCCCTTGCGCGGGCGCCCGTGCTTGCGCTTCGGCTTCTCCTCCTTGACCACCTTGCGCGGCTTCTCGCGAGCCCGGATCGCCGTACTGTCACGCGAGATGTGCCCGATCAGGCGCGCGCCCTGGCTCACCTCGATCACCGCCGCATGCAGCCGCGACGGCCAAGGCGATGGTGCAAACTCCAGGAAGGCGCGCGAAAACGTCGGCACGCTCGGCACGTCTCCGGCCCAACCACCTCATCCAGCCAGGGGAAGCTCGCCTTGAATATGCTCCCAATATGCTGATAGACTTTCCCGTAGCGACATCGCCCGCTGTCCTGTTCTGGTTGTTGTTTCGGTCAAAACCAATATACCAGAACAACATGCGGGCGGGTCGCACTATCTTGCGCTCAACACAAAAGGCGCAAAAATAAATGGGACTTATATAGTTGAGTGACCACAGTGCCAGTCCTCCTGCGTTTTGCCCCGGCGCTGATCCCGGATAATGGTTCAGGGGTAGAAATTCTAAGTTGCAGGGGTCGAGACGGGCTATATAACGGTCGGGGACGCTGAATGGTCACTCAACTATATAATTCCCAAATAAATCCCCTCGAAAAGACAGTTTTGCAAGAACCTCTATCAGCTTGTTTTGAGACACTACGCCATTGAGAGGCTGTTATATCGGCTCAGCATCTCTCCGTATCGCGATCAATTCGTCTTAAAAGGCGCCATGCCCTTCACCGCGTGGCTCGAAGATTCGTTTCGACCGACAGGAGACCTTGACCTCCTTGGCCATGGCGATCCCGCAACATCGACAATCGAGCAGCACTCCGGGCGATCTGCCAAACACAAGCCGAAGACGACGGGCTGGTCTTCGACGCAGAGGATCTGGGCGCCACGCCGATCCGCGAAGATCAACAATATGGCGGCGTGCGCGTCAAGACGAAGGCGTTTCTTGGTAAAACCCAAATCCCTGTGCAGATTGACATCGGTTTCGGTGACGCCATCACACCGGCGGCTCAAGAACTGGAATTCCCGTCACTTCTTTCATCCGAAGGCCCTCGCCTGAAAGCTTATCCCAAGGAAACTGTCGTCGCAGAAAAACTCCAGGCGGTCGTAGCCCTTGGCCGCGCCAACAGTCGAATGAAGGACTTCTATGACCTGCTCGCGCTGTCTCGATTGCTCGAATTCGACGGTGATACCCTGACCGCTGCAATCCGAGCAACTTTCGAGCGACGCGGGACGGTTGTTCCCGCGAGTGTACCAGATGGTCTTTCTCAAGAGTTCGTGAAGGATCAGGAGAAGCAACGCCAATGGCGGGCGTTTGTAGGACGCGAGCCGTTATTAGTCGCCGCTCCAGACTTGCCGACAGTCATTCGCGAGATCGGTGATTTTATTATGCTGGCAGTTCACGGAGCAATAGACGGTGATCGTGCGCCAAGTTGTTGGTCCCCTGACAAAGGTTGGAGGCCTGCCGCATGATGGAGGCTACTCGTGACGCCATCTTCATCAGCCACGCCAATCCGGAAGATAATGCATTTACCGTTTGGATCGGGGCGCGGTTGACTGCGGCCAGCACTGTACGAACTGAGTTGAAACTGAAGGGAGTTATATCGAATTGTCACATTGACCATATGGTTGACGCCGGCCGACAGGAGAGTCGGCATAGATTTGACACTGAGTTAGCTGCATTCTTGCTCAATTACAGGGCTTAACGCTGGAAATTTATGATCCCGATGAATGAAGGGGTAAATGTGACAATTCGATATAACTCCCAAACTGAAACGGTAGCATCCAGAACGTGGATGTTAGAGCCCGATTCAAAAGCTCATGAGCCATGGCAATACCTTGCGAGCCTTCGGGTCATCAGCTTGATGCTTGCGATGAAGGCCCAGGCTGTCGAGCTTTCGATGGATGCCTCGCAATCCTTTGCCAGCCTGCGGCAGCGCCCGAGCCCGAGCCAGGCGAAGGTGCGCTCGACCACCCGGCGGCGGGGCAAGACCTCGAAACCGTTGGCGGTGTCAGACCGCTTGATGATCTCGATGGTCCAGTCGCCGTGGCGCTTGAGCGCGGACCTCGGTTTCTCCCCGGCATAGCCGCCGTCGGCGAAGACGTGGCGAAGCCAGGGGAAGCGATACCGGATGGCCCCGAGCACGTCTGGCGCCCCGTCGCGGTCCTGAATATCGGCAGCATGGATCACGACCTGTAGCCACTTGTGCAGCGGGATATGGCTTTCCTCGAAGATGGTGCCCTTGCGGACAGTAAACTGCTTGTTGCAGTCCTTGCACTTCTTAACAGCCCGTTGAAAAAGTCGCCATTTACCGGGCTTCACCCCACTTGACCGGGTTTCACCCCACGACGAAACATAACGCGGCGCAGGCGGTTTCGCCATCCTCCGAGACGATGAGGACGATCCGAGCGACCAAAACGGCTCCAGAGGGCGCAACAAGCACGAAAACACCGCCATATCCGCCCGCCACAGCCTGGCGCGGGGTGCCGGTGCCGATGAGTTGGCGCATCAGCAACGAGAGGTTGTGGCCGGCGACGTGAAGCAGGTATCGCTTGTGCACGTTCTCGCGCCCGCGCAGCCAGGTCCGGCGCATGCCGCCGCGATCAAGGGTGTGGGCAAAGCAGCGCTCGACGATCTCGGCGCGCAGCTTGAAGGCCTCGCGGGCGACCCCGGACTTGAGCCGCACGCGGTTGTTGGGGACCGCCCGGCGCGCCGCCTGGTCACCGCGCCAGCGTGAAAAGCCCTTCTGCCTGGGCTCGGCGATCCGGGTCTTCCAGGGACTGTCGTCCAGGGCCTTCAAGACCGCCCGTGAGAAATAGCCCTTGTCGGTGACGCATTCGGCCGGGCCCTCTGGGGTCGGCGCCGCAGCCACCGCCTCGAGGTTTGCCTCGGCCGCCGCCAGGGTCCTGGAAAGCGTCGTGGTGTCGCCCTCATCGGCTGGGTGCAACTCGGCCGCCACCACCGCCCCGGTGTCCGGATCCACCGCGTGCTCGGGCTTGTCGGCCAGATGGGTCGCGGCGTCCTTCATCCTGGCGACCCTGGCCTCGGGGTCGCTCCTGGAAACCCGATCCTGGTTCGAGAGCTTCTTGCCCTTGCGCTTGCGGTCCAGACGCGCCAGGTCCTCGGCCGTGGGCGTCTCGATGCCGCTCTCCCGGGCCAGATGCTCCAGCATCTCCCGGTAGCCCTCACCCGTGTCGCGCCGCACGATGTTGCGCAGCGCCGCGTTGGCCTCCATGGTCGAGGCATCCACCCCGATGCGGTCGCCCTTCACCAGACCCGCCTCGGCGATCAGCGCCAGAACCCAATCGAAGACCACCGCGTGCACCTCGTGGGGCAGACGCGTGCGGGTCTTCGACAGCCAGGAATGGTCCGGCACACGATCCCGGCTCTCCAGCCGCAGAAACTCCCGCAGCGACAGCGAATCCGAGCAGCGCCATTCCAGCCCGCGCTCAGAGTCGATGCCCTCGAAACAGCCCACCAGATGCATGCGGAAATAGCGCCCCGGCGGCACCGAAGGCGCTCCCGTCCCGGCCGCGTAACAGCACCGGCAGGCCGCCTCGGCGAAGCCGTCGAAGTCGCCCTCGATCAGGACCGACTGAAGACGGTCGTAAAACACATGACCCGGCGAGCGCGGCATCTCCGCCCAGCCCACCATCAAATCACCCTGACGATCCTTCTGCAGTCCCATCGACATCGGCGAACCCCCCGGTCAAATCAGAACATCAATGAATCAGACCAGGCCGCTCGCGTCCAGGGCCGACTTCGTCAACGGGCTGTTAAGACCGTGGCGCTCGATGCCTTCCGGGTTCTTCTTGCTGGGCTTGGATCGCACACCTTTCAGGGCATAGGCGTTGTCCACCACGCCGCAGTGCGGGCAGACAGGGCCGTCAGGCCAGACCATCGCCTCTACATGTGAAAAGGCTTCCGATTCATTGTGCATATAGGGCTGAGACAGGACAGACATGGCGATCTCCTAAGGCGTTGATACCTATGTAGGAGCCCCGCCTTGATTTGTCGTATGTCATCGCCCCAGATTTGGACAGGTACACGCTGCAGGTCACAAACTGGGCTTGCCCAGGCATCGACAACCGACTAGCCTCCCCGACCATGAATGTAACAACCTTCGACAAACTGGCCTACATCGACAGCCTGAAAGCGAATGGTGTGGCCGAAGACCAGGCGCGGGCGCACGCGGCGGCCTTGGATGCCGCGCTGCATGAAGCGGTGGCGACGAAAGCCGATCTGGCGGACGTGAAGGTTGAGATGATGCGGTGGCTACTGGCCCAAACCGCCCTGCTGATCGCGGTAATGGCGGCGCTTAAACTGCTTTGATCGCGGCGCTATAGTCGGTTCCACCATGGCCTCGATTACCTTAATTGCCGGCATCGCTTGTCGAAGTCCTTCATGGCCTCCGTTGGTAACTACTCAACCCGGTTGGATCACTGATTTTCCAGCGATGGTGGCCTGGATTGCCTGGAAAGCAGACAGGCCTTGCCGTTTTCCGGTGTTGAGGACGGAGCGAACGTTGGCGTAGAAGTCGGCCCCCCGGTTGGAGCGGAATCCCCCAGTGACCTTGCGGAAGGTGGTTGAGGGGTGGATGGCTTGTTCCGAGCCGTTGTTGGTTGGCGGCACGTCGCGTTCGGTCATGAATGTGAACAGGCTGTCACGGTCTTTGCCGTAGCGTTTGCGCAGGCGAATTCCGTCTTTGTTGGTTGGCTGACAAGCCATAACCTTGTCCATTCGCCGGTCCAGGTCGCCCCGGTATTTCTGAAGTGTAATGTCCTTCAGACGCTTTCGCCGTCGGCCCAGAACACAGGCGCGCAAGATGAGCATTTTCATTGCCGGTGCGAAGATCGCATCGCCAGCGTCGATGGCATACTGGCAGTCGCGCAACTGGTGGGCCAGACAGATTTGCCAGGCCTCCCCGAGCCCCCGCTGGCCGCCGTAAAGATCGGACACCCAGATGGCGGGCCGGTGGCCGTCCATCACGTCCTCGGCCACCGCCTTCGCCCGACTGTTGCGGATGACGTGGACGCAGACTTCATCGTTTTGGAAAACCCATTCCCGGGCGTTGCGCCCCTTGATGCGTGCGCCGGTCTCGTCGGAGCAGACGATCCGGCTTTGCCGCAGGCGGGCAAGAACCGCCTGGAACCGGGCGTCAAAGCCAGGCTTGACCCTCTTGAACAGGTTGGCCAGGGCGGCTTGGCTGATCGTCAAGCCGTGCAAATCGGCGAACAGTTTCGACAGACGCTGGTAACTGACCGCGTGTTCATAACGCATGTAAACCGCCATCGCCTCGGTCGACGGGGTGAACGGAGACCCCGGCTCAAGCCCCGCCGGAACCGGCGCCACAAAACGCGCCGAACAATGAGAACACCTCGCCGCATACAGTTCCACACGGGTGACAATGGGAGCGGGGCGCGGCAGTTCGATCTTGTCATAAATCGCATGCAACTTGTGATCCTCATCGCCGAGCGCTGAATAACAGTGTGGGCAGGACAGCGCCTTCGCAACCACCCGCTGATCCGGGTCAGGGTGCAGAGGACGCCCACCGCCACCATGCCCCTTGCGCCGTTTTTTGCGGTTGCCCCGGGCCGGTTTCTTGTTCGCCTTGCGCCCATGCGACGGCGGCGTACTGGAGTTGTCCGGCGTCTTCGCAGGCTCACCAGGCTTTGCCTCAAGTTCCGTGACGCGCCCGGCAAAGCCCTCGTTCACTGCCACCAGTTCCTGTGCCTGCGTCCACAGCGCCAGGATCAAGGCATCTTTCTCTGCATGCGTCAGTCGGCTCAGGTCGGGTAAATGAGTCATAGATAACTTGACGCATATCCACGCCCTCAATGCAAGAAAACTCTCTATATCCAGGATTCCCGAACTAAATCCCTGACGCGCCTCGGCAGGGGCGGCGATGGGCGCCGTTGTGGGGTTTTCGGCCCGCGCCCGGGCACCACTCCCGCGGATTTCGCGCTCGAGGAGATATTCTCAAGGTGGCCACGCGTTTTGCGGGTCCCGCGCTTGTCCGTTGGCCAAGCGAAGCCCTGGCCGGGAGCCGGCATCGCACTTCAGCAAGGATATCGTGGCAGGCCGGAGCCGTCAGGTCGGGCCGCGCGCCAGGGCCAGGATCTTCCGCCTGGCGCCCAGCACCAGATCGAGCCCCGCTTCGCTCGCCAAACGGATGATCAGCCGCCGCGCATGACGGATCACCCGGCCAGGCAGGGCGATCAGAGCCAGGCGCAAGGCCTTCATCCGCCGTGCCACCCAGGCCGGTCCCGGAACCGGTTGCTTCATCACCGCGTTCAAATCATGCGCCAGCACCATGATCGCCCACCAGGCCGCATTGGCTCCGAACAGACCCGAGGGCAGGGTGCCGCCAGCCAGGTCGTGCTTCATCACCGCGTGGACTTCCTCGCTCTTGCCACAGCGCTCCCGGTACCACCAGATCACCGCATCGCCCGGCAGATCACGGTTGGTGACCAGGGCGAACAGCTTGCTGCGCCCCCTCAAAGCAAACGCCGCGGTCGGGAACGGCAACTGATCCCCATCGCCAGGCTCCAACTGTTCCAGCGGCTCCCGGATCGCCAGGAAGCGGTAATCCGCCCGCGCAGCAATTCTCATTATGGCTTGATTTTCTGCGATGATGTTTTGTCTTCTCATTTTTGTGTTGTGCTGAGGCTTGTGCGGATGCTTTAGCGCAGTTTTGGTTCCGGCGGCGGTTCGCCGGTTATCATCGTGCGGATGAGCGCGCCCCAGTCGGTGAACAGGTGATATCTGGTGATGCTCCGCAGGTCCTGGAAGAACTGCCGTCGCGCGCCGAACGCTTCACGTGCCTCATGCCAGCGCTTGCTCACCAGGTCACAGACCGTGTGGAACGCGAAGGCGAGCAGGTTCATGGTTATGAGAAGGTTGGCCAGGTGTTCCTTGCCATGGCCGAAATTGTGCTCCAGATGGTAACCCCTGGTCTTCAGGGTATTGAAAGTTTCGTTCTCGATCTTCCAGCGCGCCCGGCCACAGGTGGCCAACTCGACGACGGTTTCTTCGTTGACCGGCAGATCGGTGACGAAGCTGTTGGTGTAGGTCACCTTGCCGGCTTTGTTGATGATCTCGATCTGAAGCCAATTGACATGCAATGCGTCTTTCCCGTCACGGAGGGGAACATCTTCCATCCAGCGGTAGCGATGAGTAACGACGCTGCGGCCCTTTTTCAGCTTTTTCTCAAGGCTCGGCAATTCGACGCCATGGAGCCATTCGTAGAGACAGCGGTGCGATGAGGGTTTGGCGGTGAAGATGAAATTGCCGCCAACCCGTTGAACCGACTCGCAAATCGGCTGACGGGAATATAGATCATCGCCCAGATAGACCGGCCCGAGATGCGCGTATTGCGGCCCGAAGCGGCAAAGCCAGCGCTTCGTGGCGGCATTTTCGCAGTCCTGTTTGTCATGTCCGTCCTGCGGTGCGATGAACTCCGGCTCAAGCACCATGGCACAATTATGGCCAGGTGCCACCACCGCCGCCGAGAGCATGGAGTGGTAATATTCCATGACGCCGTTATGGCGTTTGCGCTGCGAGCAATTCGGGCAATGAAGCTTTTGCGAGGTGAAATACTCGGTGCCGTCAAGGGCAATCAGAAGCCGTCCGCCGAGCTTCTGAAAATCCTTCAGACCGCCTCTGTCCGCAAGCAAGCCAAGGGCTTGCCCGAACAACGCGAACAGCCCATCGGGTTCCACCGGATCAAGCATTGTGCGAACATGATTGTCGGTAGGGATCTTCTCAATGGCGAACAGCGTCTCGCAGTTCGACCGCGCCCGACGCTTTTCCAACGCCCGCTGATGCGACAAAAAGGACGGGCTCTGCATAAAAAATACCGAAAATGCAGCCATGCCGATATCGGCCATAGTGTAGCTCAAATTGCTCCCCGTGCGCATGTCGGGGAACATCGCGCAACGGCTACGCAGAGTGTCCATGAGAGAATCGATAACCATATATGGTATCATTCACATATTTGCCGCCTTGGGAATCCCCTTTGTAACGCCATAATGAGAATTGCTGCCGCCCGCGTCTTGCTCTCGCCCGCCCAACTCGGTACATGGCAGACCTCCGCCCACTCTTGGCCGGTCGCCTGACGTTGCCCGTCGAAAACACGATCCAGCGGCCGCCACTCGGCCTCCGGCACGGCCAGGGCGGCACGCCGGAATTCCGCCGTCACGTTGGCACCGACGGCAAACTCGATCACCCCGAAAACCTTGTCCCGGCCCTCGCCACAACAGAGCAGCAGATCCTTCTGATAACCCGCCGTGTCCGAGCGCAGACAGACCTTGTCCACGCCCCCAGGCAGCGCCGCCAGCGAGGCATGCAACACCCGCAACTGCCGATAGCCGGCCGGCACATTGCCGTCGCGGAACCCGGAATGCACGATCACCTGCTGTTCCGCCCACCAGGTGTTCAACGGCTGACAGGCCTTGAACTTCTTGTAGCAGTATTCCGCCTGGCGCTTGTGGCTCTGCACCAGCGTCGCGTCCATGTCCAGCGTCGCCGAGCCCGGCCTGCGATGGCGCTGCAGAAATGACACCAGCGCCTGCCAGCGCCTGATCGACACGCCGCAGACCAGGCAGACCCGCCGACGGGCGCGGGATGAAGGCACGCCCGACCTCCCGCAGCTCTTCCTTGGCCTGCGTCGTGGAAGCGTTCCAACCAGCCCGACAGAGCCGACGGCGAAGGCACGCTGCGCCCGCGGCCGCGCCGGAACCGGCTCTTCAGTTGCCGACGTTCCCGGCGCACCAACAGCCGCCGCTCAACCGCATCCATGGTCGCGGCAAAGCCGGCGTCCGCCTCCAGGCGTTCCAGGTCCTCGACCCGATCACCCCCGCACAGATTGAGGGCGATCACCGCGATGATCATCTGCACATCCAGCCAGCCCTGCCGCCCCGCCACCCGCACCTCGCGCCGCACCGCAGCCGCCAGTCCCGATGCCTCAATCAAATCAAGGTAAACACCAATCCCGGCAAAACCCGTCAGATCGCTGCTGCCCGGTTCGCTTTCGTACTCGAAAGGAAGAACGCCCTGTGCCATGTTATTTTCACCCCGTTGGTGATGGAGTTAATCGCAAAAACCATCATAAATCCCTTTAGATTCAAAGACAACGGGGAATTTCAACTTTTTTGATCCAGAATCAGGGATATCCAGGATTCCCGAACTAAATCCCTGACGCGCCTCGGCAGGGGCGGCGATGGGTGCCGTTGTGGGGTTTTCGCCCCGCGCCCGGGCACCACTCCGGCGGATTTCGCGCTTGAGGAGATAGTCTCAAGGCGGCCACGCGTCTTGCGGGTCCCGCGCCTGTCCGTTGGCCAGGCGAAGCCATGGCCGGGAGCCGGCATCGCACTTCAGCAAGGATATCGTGGCAGGCCGGAGCCGTCAGGTCGGGCCGCGCGCCAGGGCCAGGATCTTCCGCATGGCGCCCAGCACCGGATCGAGCCCCGCTTCGCTCGCCAAACGGATGATCAGCCGCCGCGCATGACGGATCACCCGGCCAGGCAGGGCGATCAGAGCCAGGCGCAAGGCCTTCATCCGCCGTGCCACCCAGGCCGGTCCCGGAACCGGTTGCTTCATCACCGCGTTCAAATCATGCGCCAGCACCATGATCGCCCACCAGGCCGCATTGGCTCCGAACAGACCCGAGGGCAGGGTGCCGCCAGCCAGGTCGTGCTTCATCACCGCGTGGACTTCCTCGCTCTTGCCACAGCGCTCCCGGGACCACCAGATCACCTCATCGCCCGGCAGATCACGGTTGGTGACCAGGGCGAACAGCTTGCTGCGCCCCTTCGAGGCAAACTCCGCGGTCGGGAACGGCAACTGATCCCCATCGCCAAGCTCCAACTGTTCCAGCGGCTCCCGGATCGCCAGGAAGCGGTAATCCGCCCGCGTCTTGCTCTCGCCCGCCCAACTCGGTACATGGCAGACCTCCGCCCACTCCTGGCCGGTCTCCTGACGTTGCCCGTCAAAAACACGATCCAGCGGCCGCCACTCGGCCTCCGGCACGGCCAGGGCGGCACGCCGGAACGCCGCCGTCACGTTGGCGCCGACGGCGAACTTGATCACCCCGAAAACCTTGTCCCGGCCCGCGCCACAACAGAGCAGCAGATCCTTCTGATAACCCGCCGTGTCCGAGCGCAGACAGACCTTGTCCACGCCCCCAGGCAGCGCCGCCAGCGAGGCCTGCAACACCTGCAACTGCCGATAGCCGGCCGGCACATTGCCGCCCTGGAACCCGGAATGCACGATCACCTGCTGTTCCGCCCACCAGGTGTTCAACGGCTGACAGGCCTTGAACTTCTTGTAGCAGTATTCCGCCTGGCGCTTGTGGCTCTGCACCAGCGTCGCGTCCATGTCCAGCGTCGCCGAGCCCTGCCTGCGATGGTGCTGCAGAAATGACACCAGCGCCTGCCAGCGCCTGATTGACACGCCGCAGACCAGGCAGACCCGCCGACGGGCGCGGGATGAAGGCACGCCCGACCTCCCGCAGATCTTCCTGGCCTGCGTCGTGGAAGCGTTCCAACCAGCCCGACAGAGCCGACGGCGAAGGCACGCTGCGCCCCGCGGCCGCGCCGGAACCGGCTCTTCAGTTGCCGACGTTCCCGGCGCACCAACAGCCGCCGCTCAACCGCATCCATGGTCGCGGCAAAGCCGGCGTCCGCCTCCAGGCGTTCCAGGTCCTCGACCCGATCACCCCCGCACAGATTGAGTGCGATCACCGCGATGATCATCTGCACATCCAGCCAGCCCTGCCGCCCCGCCACCCGCACCTCGCGCCGCACCGCAGCCGCCAGTCCCGATGCCTCAATCAAATCAAGGTAAACACCAACCCCGGCAAAACCCGTCAGATCGCTGCTGCCCGGTTCGCTTTCGTACTCGAAAGGAAGAACGCCCTGTGCCCTGATATTTTCACCCCGTTGGTGATGGAGTTAATCGCAAAATCCATCATGAATCCCTCTGGATTCAAAGCCAACGGGGAATTTCAACTTTTTTGATCCAGAATCAGGGGAATTGCTGGTTGCATACAGGTTCCGAACCGGGTTATCAGCTTCGAGACACTTGCAATGGACCCACTTGTCCAGCGGCCCAGGGGGCGTTTTCATGAACAAGAATGACCTGCGTTCAGCGCGGAGCCACAAGTTTAGCGCAGCGTCCCGGTGCGGCGCAGTTTTGCCCCCCCCCCCCCCCCCCCCCCCCCCCCCCCAGATTTAACCGGGCTTCACTCCAGCCCCAGCCAGGCCCGCCGGGCGGGAGGCATAGCGTGATGCCGGCGGCCCCTCGCCGTCGCCTCGCCGCCCTCCTGCTGGGCCCGCTAATGGTGATCGGCCTGCTGCTCGGGCTGGCGTCGCCAGCCGAAGCGCAGTCGCGCCCGGTGTTCCCGCGGCCAGTGGGAATCGGTGCGGAGCCCGACGACCGCCGCACCATCTTCCTGTATTTCGAGTTGGGGGTGGCCACCGAGGACATCGTCTTGCCGATCGCCACCGGCGGTACCGGCGACCTGACCTACTCTCTGACCCCAGCACGACTATCACTGGAAACACTGGGGTTTAGCTTTGATCCGACCATCCGCACCTTCTCGGCCACACCGGCGCTGGCGGGCGCGGGTCAATCAGGATCTGGCTTTGAACTCACTTACGCGGTGCTCGACACGGACGGTGAGCGCGACCAACGCAATGTCTTTGTCACGGTGTGCGAGGGGGAGGGGGACCCAAATGGCTTATCGGAATGCGACCCCCCGCTGTTCAACGCGCTGGGGCTTGTCGAGCGGGTGGCCAACCAGAACTATACCGTGGACATGATGATCACCCCCCTGGTCCTGCCGGAAGCCACCGGCGGCACCGGCACTACCCCTCTGCACCTTTACACCCTGACCGGGCTGCCGGACGGACTGAACTTTAACCCCGCCACCCGCACGCTGTCCGGCACGCCGACCACGGTTGCGGAATCCACCATCACCTACCATGTCGCAGATGGCGCCACGCTCCCGAATGATAGGAGACGATTCTCTCAGGAATTCAAGCTCACCGTGACCGCGGCCCCCCTGGCGCTGACCGCGCCGCCCGCCCAGTTCTATACCACGGACACGGAGATCACCGCCCTGGAGCTGCCGGAAGCGACCGGCGGCATCGGCGAACTGAGCTACGACCTGACCGGGCCGGGGGACGACGGCGCCCTGCCGGACGGGCTGGCCTTTAACGTCGGCAGCCACACGCTGTCCGGCACGCCGACCGCGGCGGCGATCACCGAACTGACCTATACGGTCACCGACTCGGCGGACACGCCCGTCGCCGTCACGCAGACCTTCACCGTCACCGTGAACGACGCCCTGGCGCTGAACGTGCCGGACGACCAGAGCTATATCGTGGACACGATGATCACCGAGCTGGAGCTGCCGGTGGCGACCGGCGGCATGGGCGACCTGACCTACACTCTGACCGGCCCCGGGGGCAACGCCGCCCTGCCCGCCCTGCCGGCGGGCCTGAGCTTTGACCCCCGCACCCGCACGCTGTCCGGCACGCCGACCGCGGTGACGGGCGCCACCACCCTGACCTACACGGTGACCGACGCCGGGAGGGTTATGAACGGCACAGTCTCTCGGACCTTCACCGTCACCGTGAACGCCGCCCCCCTGGCGCTGACCGCGCTGCCCGACCAGAGCTATAAGTCGAACAGGCCGATCCCCCCCCTGGTCCTGCCGGCAGCGACCGGCGGCACCGGCGACCTGAGCTACACCCTGACCGATTCGTTGGGCGATGCCCCGCCAGCGGGTCTGACCTTCGATGCGGCAAGCCGCACGCTGTCCGGCTTGCCGACCGTGGAGTCGACCACCATCCTGACCTACACGGTGACCGACGACAATGATGGCACCAGCATCAGCCAGACCTTCACCGTCGCCGTGAACAGCGGCCTGGATCTGCCCCGGCCGGTCGACCGGGGCTATACCGTGAACACCGCGATCATCGCCCTGGTCCTGCCGGCGGCGACCGGCGGCACCGGCGACCTGAGCTACGACCTGACCGGGCCGGGGGGCGGCACCCTGCCGGCGGGCCTGGTCTTCGATGCGGCCAGCCGCACGCTGTCCGGCACGCCGACCGTGGAGGCGACCACCACCCTGACCTATACGGTCACCGACTCGGCGGTCACGCCCGTCGCCGTCATGCGGCCCTTCACCGTGGCCGTGGCCGTGGACGCGACCACGCCTGTACCACCTGTACTTTTTTCTGCAGGAACAATCACTGATACCAGCATAGCACTCTCATGGGGTGCAGTGACAAATGCCGAAAGTTATACCCTGACCAGAGTTGTTGAGGTCGGTGCTGATGTAGTAGTGGCAACAACCGGTGAATTGACTGCCACTGATACTGGCCTGACTCCTGAGACACCGTACAAGTATGTCGTTACAGCAACAAATTCTGCCGGGACAAGTGCAAATTCTAACGAGGTTGATGCAACCACTCGTGCTACACCTGGACCTGGACCTGCACCATCTCTATTAGAGGTTGACGAAAATACCACGGGCGTTGTGGCGCGCTTCACTGCGACCGCGACTGGCACCAGAACCATTACCGGCTTCACCCTCGGCGGAGACGATGCGGGACACTTCATGGTTGAATTCATACCTGGCAGAAACCTTTCAAGGGGCGTCGTGACCTTCAGGGAACCGCCAAACTTTGAGGCACCGGTGGATGACAACACCGACAATAGCTATGAAATCAGCATAACCGCCACCGACGACAGCATATTCGATGACAACCTCGCGAGGATGGTAACGATAAGGGTTACTGATGCGGAAGATGCCGGCAGCGTCAGCATCATCACCGGCAACGCGCAGGTCGGGATGACCCTGACCGCTGGCACGGTAACCGACGAGGATAGCGTGGGCGCGATTAGCGGCTATCAATGGCAACGATTGCCGCCCGGCGGTGGCGCGCCCATAAACATCGGTGGTGGTCAAAATACATACGAGGTGGTGGCTGCTGATGCAGGCGACACCCTGCGCGTGGTTGTCTCTTACACCGATGGTTTTGGCGGCAACATCGACGAAGCCACCAGCGCACCGACCGCAACCGTTACCGCCGCGCCGCCGGGCGCGCCGGGCGGTTTGACGGCGAGGCCGGGCGATGCCACGGTCACGCTGGCATGGACGGCACCGGGCGCAACCGGCGGCGCGGACATCACCGGCTATGAGTATCGCCAAAGCGACGCCACGGGCGACTATGACACCACCGGCTCCGCCGCCGTCGTCGATTGGATGGCAATTCCAAACAGCGCCACCGCGACCGAATACACCGTGGCCGGCTTGACCAACGACACCGCATACTTCTTCCAGGTGCGCACGGTGAACTCGGTGGGCGAGGGCGAAGCGTCAGACGAAGTCACCGCCACGCCGACCGCGACCACGCTTGAACCACCTGAATTTTCTACAGGAACAATCACTGATACCAGCATAGCACTCTCATGGGGTGCAGTGGATAATGCCGAAAGTTATACCCTGACCAGAGTTGTTGATGGCGGTGCTGATGTAGTAGTGTTTTCAGGCAATGCATTGACTGCCACTGATACTGGCCTGACTCCTGAGACATCGTACAAGTATGTCGTTACAGCAACAAATTCTGCCGGGACAAGTCCAGATTCTGACGCGGTTGATGTAACCACTCTTGCTACACCACCAGTTGTAAGAGAGTTTGCCGAAAATGCCACGGGCACTGTGGCGACCTTCACTGCGATCGCGACTGGCACCAGAACCATTACCGGCTTCACCCTCGGCGGAACCGATGCGGGACACTTCATGCTTGAATTCATGCTTGACAGCCCAAGGGGCGTCTTGACCTTCAGGGAACCGCCAAACTTTGAGGCACCGGCGGATGCCAACACCGACAACAGCTATGAAATCACCGTAACCGCCACCGACAGCGAGTCCGAGACCAGCGCCGCGACGATGGTAACGATAACGGTTACTGATGCGGAAGATGCCGGCAGCGTCAACACCATCACCGGCAACGCGCAGGTTGGCGCAATGCTAACCGCCGGCACGGTAACCGACGAGGATAGCGTGGGCGCGATTAGCATCTCCGGCTATCAATGGCAACGATTGCCGTCCGGCGGCGACGTGCCCATAGACATCGGTGGTGACCAAAATACATACGAGGTGGTGGCTGCTGATGAAGGCAACACCCTGCGCGTGGTTGTCTCTTACACCGATGGTTTTGGCGGCAACACCGACGAAGCCACCAGCGCACCGACCGCAATCGTTACCGCCGCCCCCCTGGCGCTGACCGCGCCGGACGACCAGAGCTATACCGCGGACACGCTGATCACCCCCCTGGTCCTGTCGGCGGCCAGCGGCGGCACCGGCACCCTGCGCTACACCCTGACCGGGCCGGCTGGCGTCGCCCTGCCGGCGGGTCTGCGCTTTGACGCTGGCAGCCGCACGCTGTCCGGCACGCCGACCGCGGCGGCGATCACCACCCTGACCTACACGGTGACCGACACCAATGACGCCAGCACCAGCCAGACCTTCACCGTCACCGTGATCGCCCCCCTGGCGCTGAGCGCGCTGGACGACCAGAGCTATACCGTGGACACCGAGATCACCGACTTGGTCCTGCCGGCAGCCACCGGCGGCACTGGACTGACCTACACTCTGAGGCCAGACCTGCCGGACGGACTAATCTTTGATGCGGACAGCCGCACGCTGTCCGGCACACCGACCGTGGGCAAGCGCACGACATATACCTACACGGCAACGGATGACACCGGCAGGACGGCAAGGCTGCAATTCGAGTTGCGAGTGGAGGGACCGTTTTTCCTTGGTGGGGGGACATACTTCAAGTTTGGCACTCTGCGATTGCGCGTGAATGTGGATGTTGGGATCTTAGGGCAGTTCCCCCCCCTTTCCGGTCATAGCGGCGATCGCCTGCCGTCATACACCCTGACCGACCTTCCGCCCGGGCTGGATTTCGATTCAATGCACCGACTCTTGACGGGAGCGCCGACCGTGACGGGGGTCTACCCGATGACCTATACCGGTACCGCTACCTCCGACTCCTCGTCTTCCACCTTGACCCGCAAATTCAACATCATCGTCGGCGACCTGCCGTCCGCGCCGACCGGTTTGACGGCGGAAGCTGGCGATACCACGGTCACGCTGGCATGGACGGCACCGGGCGCAACCGGCGGCGCGGCCATCACCGGCTATGAGTATCGCGTAAAAGCAGGCACTGGCGGATATGGCGTGTGGATAGCGGCGGCCACCTCGCCGGTCATCGTGGCCGGCTTGACCAACGACACCGCATACTTCTTCCAGGTGCGCGCGGTGAACTCGGTGGGCAAGGGCGAAGCGTCAGACGAAGTCACCCCCCCCGATACCACCCTGAGGGTGAATGCCGGCGCGAATCAAGCTGGTGTGCGGGAAGGCGCCACGGTGAATCTGGATGGCACCATCACCAATCCTGGCACCAGCCCGGTCATTTTATGGACGCACACCAGGACCAACGGCGCAGACGTAACGCCGGGCGAAGCCCTCGCCATCACCGACTCGGACGACATAGAGGATGCGAGTTTCACCGCGCCTTATGTAACCGTCAACACCACCTTGACTTTTGAGTTGAGCGTGACCCCGGCAGTCGATGGCAGCACCCCCGTTACCGAAACGGTGGACATCATCATCCCCAATGTGGCGCAACCGCGCGCCATTACCGGCGTCACCGTCAACGATGTGAGCACGCCCGCCGATTTTGCCTTAGGGGTGTCCTGGGGGCAAGGATCCGACACCGACAAAGACCCGACCACCGGCTTTGATGTGGAATATAAAGTGACCGGCGCGGGCGACGACACCTACACGGCTACGAATGTCGTGGTGACTGACGAGACCGCCGCCATCACCGGCTTGACGGCAAGCACCGGCTACACTGTGCGCGTGCGCGCCAAAGCCGGCAGCGGCACCACCGAAGTGGCAGGCGCTTATGTGACCAACGACCAGCAGCGCACCGTGCCGGGCGCGCCGACCAACCTGGCGGCGGTGCCCGGCGATACCACGGTCACGCTGACCTGGGATGCGGCGAGCACAACCGGTGGCAGCGGCGCGGACATCACCGATTATGTGGTCACATACGATGACGGTGACGGCACGGAGACGTTTGATGACGGCGTACGCGCCGGAACCGGTGCCGTCGTCACGGGTCTTGCCAACGGCACGACATACACCTTCACGGTGACAGCCAGGAACGCCACGGGTTCCGGAGAGGTAGCAGCCACCATAACCGCCACGCCGATGAGCGCGATCAACACGCCGCCGGTTGCCGATGCCGGGCCCGATCAGCGGAATGTGGATACCGGCGCGCGCGTGACTCTGGACGGCTCTGGCAGCGACGACCCCGATGGTGATAACAATGCGCTGAGTTATGCCTGGACGCAGACCAAAGGCAGGGATGTCACCTTGAGCGGTGCTGATACCGCCATGCCGACCTTCACCGCGCCGGCTCTTGGAGATGAGTTGATATTCAGCCTGACCGTTACCGATGCCGGCACTCCCCAGGAAACAAGCACCGACACGGTAACCATCACCGTGCTCGCGCCGGGAACGTTTCGCATCGCCCTGGAGGCAGACACTGGCATTGACGGCGATGGCATCACCAGCAATGGCAAGGTGAATGTGATGAACCCCGGGGCCGGCTGGTCATACACCAGCGATGGCGGCACTACTTCCAACACCGGCACCGGCACCGGTTTCACCCTGGATGAAGGCGTATATGACGATGACGATGTGCAAGTCACTCAGATTGGAGAGGGCACCGAACCTGTCTTACTCGGCGCGGTTACCGTGGACATCACTCGGCCGACGGTGGAGACCTTCGGCACCATTGCCGCAGGCGTGATTGGCACGGCGCAGATGCACCCCATCACCTTCTCCGAAGCGGTGGACTTTGTTAGCGCCGACATCACCGCCGATGGCGCCATGGTGAATAGCGTAGCCCTCGACAGCGGCTCCGACCGTGCCTATACCATCCACTTCACCCCGACCGAGGCAGGCTTCAGCCTGACCCTTGCCATAGACAGCGTGGCCGATGTCGCCGGCAACACCGGTCCCGCGACCGTGGCGAGCGCAACTGGCACCGCCACGCCGACCGCGAACACCGCGCCGGTGATAGGCACTGCGGATGCGGCGGTGGATTATGCCGAGAACACTCCTGTCGCGACCGCGGTGGCGACTTATACCGCGCCCGATGCCGAGGGCGACACCGTTACCTGGACCCTGGGCGGCACTGATGCGGCCGATTTCAGCATTGATACAAACGGGGCTTTGACTTTCAACACGGTACGGGACTTTGAAACTCCGGCCTCCGTCGCCACGAGCAATATTTACTCCGTTACCATCACCGCCACCGACGACGGTGATCCAAACGAGAGCGACACGCTGGATGTTACCGTCACCGTCACCAATGTGGATGACGAAGACGGCATGGTCGCCATCGCCATCACCCGTGATGGCACAACGGTGTCGGGCGCGCCGCGAGTGGGCGATACCTTGACCGCCAGCGTGACCGATGCGGACAGCGGCTCGGCAGCCGTCACCGGCACGACCTGGCAATGGCAATCCAAATCCAGTAGCGCCGGTATCTACACCGACATCAGCGGCGCAACCGATGCGGCCTACTCCCCGGTGGCTGGCGACGTAGACCGCACCCTGCAAGCCGTCGCCACTTACAACGACAGCACGGGCAGCACGATCGCCACCAGCGACCCGACCGCAACCGTTACCGCCGCGCCGCCGGGCGCGCCGACCGGTTTGACGGCGAGGCCGGGCGATGCCACGGTCACGCTGGCATGGACGGCACCGGGCGCAACCGGCGGCGCGGACATCACCGGCTATGAGTATCGCCAAAGCGACGCCACGGGCGACTATGACACCACCGGCTCCGCCGCCGTCGTCGATTGGATGGCAATTCCAAACAGCGCCACCGCGACCGAATACACCGTGGCCGGCTTGACCAACGACACCGCATACTTCTTCCAGGTGCGCGCGGTGAACTCGGTGGGCGAGGGCGAAGCGTCAGGCGAAGCCACCGCCACGCCGACCGCGGCCAACACCGCGCCGGTGATAGGCACTGCGGATGCGGCGGTGGATTATGCCGAGAACACTCCTGTCGCGACCGCGGTGGCGACTTATACCGCGCCCGATGCCGAGGGCGACACCGTTACCTGGACCCTGGGCGGCACTGATGCGGGCGATTTCAGCATTGATACAAACGGGGCTTTGACTTTCAACACGGTACGGGACTTTGAAACCCCGGACTCCGTCGCCACGAGCAATATTTACTCCGTTACCATCACCGCCACCGACGACGGTGATCCAAACGAGAGCGACACGCTGGATGTTACCGTCACCGTCACCAATGTGGATGACGAAGCCGGCGTGGTCGCCATCGCCATCACCCGTGATGGCACAACGGTGTCGGGCGCGCCGCGAGTGGGCGATACCTTGACCGCCAGCGTGACCGATGCGGACAGCGGCTCGGCAGCCGTCACCGGCACGACCTGGCAATGGCAATCCAGTAGCGCCGGTAGTACCACCAACATCAGCGGCGCAACCGATGCGGCCTACTCCCCGGTGGCTGACGACGTAGACCGCACCCTGCAAGCCGTCGCCACTTACAACGACAGCACGGGCAGCACGATCGCCACCAGCGCACCGACCGCGTCGGTAGTGGCGATCGCCGCGCCGAGCGTCACCGCACAGGCACTCACCACCAGCAACGCCAACACGGGCTACGCCAAAGCCGGCGACACCCTGACCCTGACCTTCACCGTCTCCAAAGCCTTGTCGGCGACACCAACCGCGACCATCGCCGGGCAAACGGCACCCGTCACCACAAACGCAAATGAATACACCGCAACCTACACGGTTGTGGCGCCGGATGTCGCGGACGTGCAAGGCGCGGTGACCTACGACATCGGCCTCCTGGTTTCCATGGACGCCGGCGCGGACTTTGACCCGGGCGAGCAACCCAGCGCCATCGTCATTGACACCATCGCGCCGACGGTGAGTAGCTTCGACATCAGCGGCAGCCTCACGGCAGGCCGGCAGGCGACCGATGATATCGAGTTCAGCGAGCCGGTCACTGGTGTGGATGTGGCGGGTTTCAGCGCCTCAACCAACGCCACCATTGATAGCGTCACCGGCAGCGTCGACGCCACGACCTACACTATCGCCTACACGCCAGTCATGGCTGGCAAAGTAACCCTCAGTTTCGCCGCCGATGGCGCAACGGACACCGCCGGCAACACAGGCCCCGCCACGGCAACCGAAGCGAGCGATCCGCGCCCGCCCGCACCACTGGTGCTGACCGCGCCGGACGACCAGAACTATACCGTGGACACCGAGATCGCCGCCCTGACCCTGCCGGCGGCGACCGGCGGCAGCGGCGCCCTGAGCTACACCCTGACCGGGCCGGCGGGTGCCGACCTGCCGACGGGTCTGACCTTCGATGCGGCCAGCCGCAGGCTCACGGGCACACCGACTGCGCTGGCGACCACCACCCTGACCTACACGGTGACCGACGCCAATGCCACCGCCAGCCAGACCTTCACCGTCACCGTGGCCGCGGCCCCCCTGGCGCTGACCGCGCCGGACGACCAGAGCTATACCGTGGACACGGCGATCACCGCCCTGACCCTGCCGGCGGCGACCGGCGGCACCGGCGACCTGACCTACACCCTGACCGGCACCCTGCCGGCGGGTCTGGGCTTCGATCCGGACACCCGCAAGCTCACGGGCACGCCGACCGCGGTGACGAGCGCCACCACCCTGACCTATACGGTCACCGACTCGGCGGCCACGCCCGTCGTCGCCATGGCCGACTTCACCGTCACCGTGGCCTTGCCACGGTTTGCCGACCTCAACCGCACGATTCTGCCGGAAGTGGCCCGCGCCATCGCCGGCCACACGGTGGGCGCGATTGCGCGGCGCGTGACACAAGCTCGCGCTGACGGCGGCACCGACAGCGCGGGCAGTTTCAATCTCGGCGGCCAGACCACCGTGGCCGGCGTGGCCGGCGCGCTCGCCAGCCACGGGCAAGCTATGGCTGACGGCACGCTCAGCCTGAAAGATCTGCTCGGCGGCGGCGACTTTGTCTTGCCGCTGAATGCGCGCGCCGCGGCGGGCGCGCCCGGTCTGTCTTCGCTCGCCTTCTGGGGCGCGGGCGACTACAGCAACCTCGACGGTTCCGGCGGGGCGGTGGACTGGGACGGCGACCTGTTCAGCGCCCATCTGGGCGCGGACGCCCGCCTGCGCGACGACCTGCTGGTCGGCCTGGCGGTGTCCTGGAGTCGGGTCGATCTGGACTACAGCGACCCCGATCGTAGCGGTGATTATGAGTTGGACCTCACCAGCTTCCATCCCTATGTGGGCTGGAGCGCGCTTTCGGGGAAGCTGGATCTGTGGGCCACCGTGGGCTACGGCTGGGGCGATCTGGAGATCGCCAATGAGGCGCAGCAAGCGTCGAGCGATGTCGAGATGCGCACCGTGGCCGTGGGCGGCCTCGGCCGGTTGTTGAAGGTGGGCGCGACCACGCTCCGGCTCAAGGGCGACGCTTTGCTGACGGAGATGGAAGTGGAGGGTAGCGATGAGATGGCGGCCCTGACGGTGGACGCGCGGCGGGTGCGGATGATCCTGGAAGGGAGCCGGACGCACACGCTGGCAGACGGGGCGCAGCTGGAGCCGAGCCTGGAGGTCGGGGTGCGGCATGACGGCGGCGACGGCGAGACCGGTTTCGGGGCCGAACTGGGTGGCGGCGTGCGCTACAGCAATCCGGTCATGGGCCTGACCCTGGAAGGCCGGGCGCGCACCTTGGTGGGACGGGACAGCTATGGGGAATGGGGCGTTAATGGCCTGATTCGCCTGGAGCGAGGAAACGGGCGCGGGCTGTCGTTCAACCTGAGTCCCGGCTACGGCAAGACCGGCAGCGGCACCCAAAGATTGTGGCAACAGGGCCTGCACGACAAGATCGACGGCGAGCGGGATTACGGCGCGCGCATGGACCTGCGCCTTGGCTACGGGCTGCCCGCGTTCGGCGGGCGCGGTCTGCTGACCCCCTACAGCGAGGTGACCTTCGGCGACTCTGCCAGAAATTATCGCCTGGGGATGGAATGGGAACTTGGCGCGTTGTTTGAGCTGAATTTGACCGGCGAGCGCCACGAGAGTAGCGACGGTGCCGCCGATCACGCGATCATGCTGAAAGGCGAAGTCCGCTTTTAGCGCCGTATCCCTGTCGGCACCAAACAGAATTGACCTTATGGCCTCATGAGAGGCGGCGGTTCTGCGGAAAACCGTCCCGTCAAAATTGCTGTTGCCTCCGTATCACGCATCATGGCGAAGCGCTCTTCAAAGGGCGGCAGATCACCCGGTTCCAGTGCCAGCGTATTCCAGCCGGCTTCTGCCCGTTATACGTAGTCCGCTGTCAAGAAGCCGGTTTGACCAGGATTCCCGAACTAAATCCCTGACGCGCCTCGGCAGGGGCGGCGATGGGTGCCGTTGTGGGGTTTTCGCCCCGCGCCCGGGCACCACTCCCGCGGATTTCGCGCTCGAGGAGATAGCCTAAAGGCGGCCACGCGTCTTGCGGGTCCCGCGCCTGTCCGTTGACCAGGCGGAGCCCTGGCCGGGAGCCGGCATCACGCTTCAGCAAGGATATCGTGGCAGGCCGGAGCCGTCAGGTCGGGCCGCGCGCCAGGGCCAGGATCTTCCGCCTGGCGCCCAGCACCAGATCGAGCCCCGCTTCGCTCGCCAAACGGATGATCAGCCGCCGCGCATGACGGATCACCCGGCCAGGCAGGGCGATCAGAGCCAGGCGCAAGGCCTTCATCCGCCGTGCCACCCAGGCCGGTCCCAGAACCAGTTGCTTCATCACCGCGTTCAAATTATGCGCCAGCACCATGATCGCCCACCAGGCCGCATTGGCTCCGAACAGACCCGAGGGCAGGGTGCCGCCAGCCAGGTCGTGCTTCATCACCGCGTGGACTTCCTCGCTCTTGCCACAGCGCTCCCGGGACCACCAGATCACCTCATCGCCCGGCAGATCACGGTTGGTGACCAGGGCGAACAGCTTGCTGCGCCCCTTCGAGGCAAACTCCGCGGTCGGGAACGGCAACTGATCCCCATCGCCAGGCTCCAACTGTTCCAGCGGCTCCCGGATCGCCAGGAAGCGGTAATCCGCCCGCGTCTTGCTCTCGCCCGCCCAACTCGGTACATGGCAGACCTCCGCCCACTCCTGGCCGGTCTCCTGACGTTGCCCGTCGAAAACACGATCCAGCGGCCGCCACTCGGCCTCCGGCACGGCCAGGGCAGCACGCCGGAACGCCGCCGTCACGTTGGCGCCGACGGCGAACTCGATCACCCCGAAAACCTTGTCCCGGCCCTCGCCACAATAGAGCAGTAGATCCTTCTGATAACCCGCCGTGTCCGAGCGCAGACAGACCTTGTCCACGCCCCCGGGCAGCGCCGCCAGCGAGGCCTGCAACACCTGCAACTGTCGATAGCCAGCCGGCACATTGCCGTCGCGGAACTCGGAATGCACGATCACCTGCTGTTCCGCCCACCAGGTGTTCAACGGCTGACAGGCCTTGAACTTCTTGTAGCAGTATTCCGCCTGGCGCTTGTGGCTCTGCACCAGCGTCGCGTCCATGTCCAGCGTCGCCGAGCCCTGCCTGCGATGGCGCTGCAGAAATGACACCAGCGCCTGATTGACACGCCGCAGACCAGGCAGACCCGCCGACGGGCGCGGGATGAAGGCACGCCCGGCCTCCCGCAGATCTTCCTGGCCTGCGTCGTGGAAGCGTTCCAACCAGCCCGACAGAGCCGACGGCGAAGGCACGCTGCGCCCGCGACCGCGCCGAAACCGGCTCTTCAGTTGCCGCCGTTCCCGGCGCACCAACAGCCGCCGCTCAACCGCATCCATGGTCGCGGCAAAGCCGGCGTCCGCCTCCAGGCGTTCCAGATCCTCGACCCGATCACCCCCGCACAGATTGAGTGCGATCACCGTGATGATCATCTGCACATCCAGCCAGCCCTGCCGCCCCGCCACCCGCACCTCGCGCCGCACCGCAGCCGCCAGTCCCGATGCCTCAATCAAATCAAGGTAAACACCAATCCCGGCAAAACCCGTCAGATCGCTGCTGCCCGGTTCGCTTTCGTACTCGAAAGGAAGAACGCCCTGTGCCATGTTATTTTCACCCCGTTGGTGATGGAGTTAATCGCAAAAACCATCATAAATCCCTTTAGATTCAAAGACAACGGGGAATTTCAACTTTTTTGATCCAGAATCAGGGTTGGTGTCGTTTTGGTCCTAATCCAAGTTGCTCGTTGATCCGCAACCCTGCATAGACTCAGTTCGGCAATTGCCGTTCGATCTCAGCCATCCATACGGCAAGGCTTCCATGGCAGATAGCCAGCAGTTCCGGGCGGCTGAAAATCCGATCACAGCGATCAGAAAGGAGCTTCGCACACAGGTCTAACAGCCCGTTGACGAAGTCGGCCCTGGACGCGAGCGGCCTGGTCTGATTCTTTGATGTTCTGATTTGACCGGGGGGTTCGCCGATGGCGATGGGACTGCGGAAGGATCGTCAGGGTGACTTGATGGTGGGCTGGGCGGAGATGCCGCGCTCGCCGGGTCATGTGTTTTACGACCGTCTTCAGTCGGTCCTGATCGAGGGCGGCTTCGACGACTTCGTCGAGGCGACCTGCCGGTGCTGTTACGCGGTCAGGACGGGAGCGCCTTCGGTGCCGCCGGGGCGCTGTTTGCGCAGGCATCTGGAGGGCTGTTTCGAGGGCATCGACTCTGGGCGCGGGCTGGAATGGCGCGGCTCGGATTCGCTGTCGCTGCGGGAGTTTCTGCGGCTGGAGAGCCGGGATCGTGTGCCGGACCATTGCTGGCTGTCGAAGACCCGCACGCGTCTGCCCCACGAGGGGCACGCGGCGGTCTTCGACCGGGTTCTGGCGCGGGTCGCCGAGGCGGGCCCGGTGAAGGGCGAGCGCATCGGGGTGGATGCCTCGACCATGGAGGCCAACGCGGCGCGGCGCAACATCGTGCGGCGCGACACGGGTGAGGGCTACCGGGAGATGCTGGAGCATCTGGCCCGGGAGAGCGGCATCGAGACGCCCACGGCCGAGGACCTGGCGCGTCTGGACCGCAAGCGCAAGGGCAAGAAGCTCTCGAACCAGGATTGGGTTTCCAGGAGCGACCCCGAGGCCAGGGTCGCCAGGATGAAGGACGGCACGACCCATCTGGCCTACAAGCCCGAGCACGCGGTGGATCTGGACACCGGGGCGGTGGTGGCGGCCGAGTTGCACCCAGCCGATGAGGGCGACACCACGACGCTTTTCAAGACCCTGGCGGCGGCCGAGGCAAACCTCGAGGCGGTGGCTGCGGCACCGACGCCAGAGAGCCCGGCCGAATGCGTCACCGACAAGGGCTATTTCTCACGGGCGGTCTTGAAGGCCCTGGACGACAGTCCCTGGAAGACCCGGATCGCCGAGCCCAGGCAGAAGGGCTTTTCGCGCTGGCGCGGTGACCAGGCGGCGCGCCGGGCGGTCACCAACAACCGCGTGCGGCTCAAGTCCGGGGTCGCCCGCGATGCCTTCAAGCTGCGCGCCGAGATCGTCGAGCGCTCCTTTGCCCACACCCTCGATCGCGGCGGCATGCGCCGAACCTGGCTGCGCGGGCGCGAGAACGTGCACAAGCGATACCTGCTTCACGTCGCCGGCCACAACCTCTCGTTGCTGATGCGCCAACTCATCGGCGCCGGCACCCCGCGCCAGGCTGTGGCGGGCGGATATGGCGGTGTTTTCGTGCTTGTTGCGCCCTCTGGAGCCGTTCTGGTCGCTCAGATCGTCCTCATCGTCTCGGAGGATGGCGAAACCGCCGACGCCGCGTTATGTTTCGTCGTGGGGTGAAACCCGGTCAAGTGGGGTGAAGCCCGGTCAATGGCGACTTTTTCAACGGGCTGCTAAGTCAGCTTTGGGCAGGTCTTCCTTTGCCGGGCAATCTCCGAGCACGCCGCATGTCATGACGAAAAATCTTACCCTTGCGCTTGCCGCCGAAGTAACTCTCGTCCACTTCAGTTTCACCCCCGAACATCGCTTCGCTCTCAGCCTCCGGTTCCAAGGCAATCATCTCACGCAGACGGTGGAAAAAGTAACCGGCTGTCTTGCGGTTCACGCCACACAGACCGGCCGCTGTAAGCGCCGTCGATCCAGACACAAAATGCGCGATCAAACGATCTTGTTTACAGGGACCGAGACGACTCCTGCGCATAGCTTCCATGATAACTCCAAAAATGAATTATCTGGGTCAGCCCCCAAATGAATTATCTCACATTCACCCCCAATCTCCCCCAGATCATACGGCGTCGCCTGATACACTTCGTTGATCCAATTCCCGAACAGCAAGCGTAGGGCGCGTGCTCGCACGCACCAATCTCGCATCCTCTGCCGGTGTCCCTCGCCGGTGACGGTGCGTGCAAGCACGCACGCTACCTTCTGGAGTTCAAATAATATCAATGCTTTAACTCCCTGCGCAAATCTGCGCACTCCTCCCCGCCAGGCCGTAGGGCGGGATTAATCCCGCCAATCCCGGGCCGGGCAATGGCGGGGTGAACCTCGCCCTACACCCAATCATACGGCGTGCCCTGATAGACCTCGTTGATCCAGTTGCCGAACAGCAGATGCGCGTGGCTGCGCCAGCGGTTCTCCGGCGTGCTGGCGGGGTCGTCGTCGTGGTAATAGTTCTCCGGCTTGCCTATCGGCGTGCCCGCCGCCACATCGCGCCGGTATTCCTCGTCCAGCGAGGTGGTGTCGTATTCGATGTGGTTGAACATATACAGCGCCCGGTGGCCCGGATCGGCGATCATGCAGGGGCCGGTTTCGGGCGCGCTCATCAGCACGTCCAGCCCCTGGCCTTCGGGCAGGTCGCCCTCGCGGATCTCGGTCCAGCGGCTTACGGGGATGGTGAAATCATCCGAGAAGCCGCGCAGATAAGGCGAGCCCGGCGCGCAGTTCTGGTGCCGGAAGCAGCCGAACGCCTTGGCCTCCAGTGCATATTTCGGCACCCCATGGAAGTGATGCAGCATCGCCTGCGCGCCCCAGCAAATTGCGAAGGTCTGCTGACAGTTGGTCTGGGTCCAGTCGAACACCTGGGTCAGCTCGTCCCAGTAGGTGACGTCCTCGAACTCCAGCAATTCGATTGGCGCGCCGGTGATGATGAAGCCGTCGAACTTGCGGGTGCGGGCCTCGGCAAAGGTGGTGTAGAACGCCTCCAGATGCTTGAAGGATGTGTTCTTCGAGCGATGATCGGTCATCCGGATCAGCGTCAGGTCGATCTGCAACGGCGTCGCCCCCACCAGCCGGGCGATCTGGGTCTCGGTGTGCACCTTGTTCGGCATCAGGTTCAGCAAGCCGATCTGCAACGGCCGGATATCCTGGCGCGTGGCCTCCTCCTCCGACATCACCATCACGCCCTCGCGCTTCAGCACGTCATGGGCGGGCAGGGATGTGGGGATCTTGATCGGCATGATCCGGCTCGTCTTTCTGGGTTTCTGGAACGGTTGAGATAAAGCGCAAGCGGCGGCGGGGCAAGTTTAGATCGAGGGGCTGACCCAGATAACTCATTTTTGGAGTTATCATGGAAGCTATGCGCAGGAGTCGTCTCAGTCCCTATAAACAAGATCGTTTGATCGAGCATTTTGTGTCTGGATCGACGGCGCTTAGAGCCTGCACACCCGCTTTAAGGTGGCCTGCGCCAAGACCAAGAGCAAAATGGCTCCTGAGATTATCGCCTTTATCGAAAAGCGTGTGAGCGAGCTTGAGAATGAAACCACATACCAACAATAACACAAAACCACCGGGCCAAAGCTGTGATGGCGCTCTCCGTGGCACCGGGCGGGCAGGGCCGTGGCCTGGCATGGGCGCGATCGAGGTGCCGATCTGCCGTCGATCCGCGCATTGTTCTCCTGCCGTGAGGAGTTTCTGTGTATTCCGGGCCAGTTCCGGCCAGCGCCGGGCGGGTCGGTCGCTGCAGGACCGCCGATTATTGCGATTGCAAGAATGATCGCCCCGTCGATCCGCGTCTCGATTGCGCGGGGATAGATAGACCAGTTGGGATCCCAACAGGGCTATCTTCGTCACCAGCTTTGCCGCGCCACCGGCCAAGCGTTTCCTGAAACTCCCCGGCAGACAACGACGCCAAAGAGCGCGCCCGCTTCGCAAGGTGCTTGCCGATCCCGGCATCGGAAAGGGTAGGTTTCAGTGGTGCAGGTTGAGAAGCGCCGCCATCGCCACGACTACCAGCGTGGTGAAGCCCAAAAACATACCAAATACCGAGCGCAGAATCTCGCTCTTGGATTCGGCGATCAGGCCCTTCACGTCCGCTATATCGGCTTTCGTCGCCACTACGTCATGTAGCGCGGTATCCAGCGCCGCCGCGTGCGCCCGCGCCTGGTCCTCGGACACGCCATGCGCTTTGAGGCTGTCCACGTAAGCCAACTTATCAAAGGTTGTTACACTCATGGCCGGGGAGGCTAGTCGGTTGTCGGTGTCCAGGCAAGCCCAGCCGCCAAATCAAGCTAAACACCAATTCCGGCAAAACCCGTCAGATCGCTGCTGCCCGGCTCGCTTTCGTACTGGAAAGGAAGAACGCCCTGTGCCCTGATATTTTCACCCCGTTGGTGATTGAGTTATTCATAAAACCCATCATGAATCCCTTTGGATTCAAAGCCAACGGGGAACTTCAACTTTTTTGATCCAGAATCAGGGATATCTGGTGCCGATCGAACCCAGGAACGCAACCTTTGGGGTGGGTTGAGTAGTTACCTCCGTTGAGCCTTTCAGTGAAAGGTGAAACCTTGGGCTACCGACCTCGAAAACCAATGTCGTTGCGGTGCGCAACCCGGCGGCGAAATCGTTGAACGTGCTGTATGTGTAATTCGTGGCGCTGTTTCCGAAATACTTCCAGTTCCCGCTTTGAAACTCCCCGCTGGTAACTACTCAACCCGGTTGGATCACTGATTTTCCAGCGATGGTGGCCTGGATTGCCTGGAAAGCAGACAGGCCTTGCCGTTTTCCGGTGTTGAGGACGGAGCGAACGTTGGCGTAGAAGTCGGCCCCCCAGTTGGAGCGGAATCCCCCGGTGACCTTGCGGAAGGTGGTTGAGGGGCGGATGGCTTGTTCCGAGCCGTTGTTGGTTGGCGGCACGTCGCGTTCGGTCATGAATGTGAACAGGCTGTCACGGTCTTTGCCGTAGCGTTTGCGCAGGCGAATTCCGTCTTTGTTGGTTGGCTGACAAGCCATAACCTTGTCCATTCGCCGGTCCAGGTCGCCCCGGTATTTCTGAAGTGTAATGTCCTTCAGACGCTTTCGCCGTCGGCCCAGAACACAGGCGCGCAAGATGAGCATTTTCATTGCCGGTGCGAAGATCGCATCGCCAGCGTCGATGGCATACTGGCAGTCGCGCAACTGGTGGGCCAGACAGATTTGCCAGACCTCCCCGAGCCCCCGCTGGCCGCCGTAAAGATCGGACACCCAGATGGCGGGCCGGTGGCCGTCCATCACGTCCTCGGCCACCGCCTTCGCCCGACTGTTGCGGATGACGTGGACGCAGACTTCATCGTTTTGGAAAACCCATTCCCAGGCGTTGCGCCCCTTGATGCGTGCGCCGGTCTCGTCGGAGCAGACGATCCGGCTTTGTCGCAGGCGGGCAAGAACCGCCTGGAACTGGGCGTCAAAGCCGGGCTTGACCCTCTTGAACAGGTTGACCAGGGCGGCTTGGCTGATCGTCAAGCCGTGCAAATCGGCGAACAGTTTCGACAGACGCTGGTAACTGACCGCGTGTTCATAACGCATGTAAACCGCCATCGCCTCGATCGACGGGGTGAACGGAGACCCCGGCTCAAGCCCCGCCGGAACCGGCGCCACAAAGCGCTCCGAACAATGAGGACACCTCGCCGCATACAGTTCCACACGGGTGACAATGGGAGCGGGGCGCGGCAGTTCGATCTTGTCATAAATCGCATGCAACTTGTGATCCTCATCGCCGAGCGCTGAATAACAGTGTGGGCAGGACAGCGCCTTCGCAACCACCCGCTGATCCGGGTCAGGGTGCAGAGGACGCCCACCGCCACCATGCCCCTTGCGCCGTTTTTTGCGGTTGCCCCGGGCCGGTTTCTTGTTCGCCTTGCGCCCATGCGACGGCGGCGTACTGGAGTTGTCCGGCGTCTTCGCAGGCTCACCAAGCTTTGCCTCAAGTTCCGTGACGCGCCTAGCAAAGCCCACGTTCACTGCCACCAGCTCCTGTGCCTGCGTCCACAGCGCGAGGATCAAGGCATCTTTCTCTGCATGCGTCAATCGGCTCAGGTCGGGTAAATGAGTCATAGATAACTTGACGCATATCCACGCCCTCAATGCAAGAAAATTCTCTATATCTGGTGCCGATCGAACCCAGGAACGCAACCTTTGGGGTGGGTTGAGTAGTTACCCCCGCTGTCGAAGCGATATTTGACAGGTACGGTTACGAAGTCATACGTACTCAACAGACCGGTGCCGAGTTCCACAATGTTCCCTTCACCAGGCAACCCGCAAGTTAACCAGACATATTTACCTGTAAATGCAAACGGGTATTTACTCTTCCCGCACCACACTATAGCGCTTGTTTTACCGCGCCAGTCTAAAACATAACAATTACCGTACCTGAAGTCTTCATATTTGCCTTCAATCTCACTATCGGCATAACTCGGCGACATTGCCGGGAAGCCATAAGACGATAACGAGCGCTATCAGGCGTATCATGTGATTATCCCCCTGGGCTTGCCCCAGCCTAAGCCCACAAACTCACAAGCCGCAAGCGCCGGCCCCCCTTCATGCCGGCGTGCTGTGGCACCATGCGGGCCAAGTCGCAACTGGCTCACGGCGAGTTCGAGGCTATGGTGGCGGAGGACTTGCCGTTCTCGGCTACGACAGCGAGAAAGCTCAAAGCCATTGCCGGGGATTCAACCGACATTTCCCAGATGACCTCCAGGTTTGTGGAGATCATACCCCCGTACCCCCGTTGAGAGAACTGTATTCCCTTTGCCGCCATCCGATGGCTTGATTTTGGAGATCAGCCCTCGGTTGGAATGCCATTTGGCCGGATTTGTCGCCATTCAGACACACCCCTGCTGTCGTTTTTACCTCGCTGTCGATGCCCCCGGCCTACGCCGGGGCGGGTCCTGGTCGCAGATCATCAATCAGGCTCAAGATTTTCCGGAACAGTTCCCTCGGCACCGCCACCTCGGCCAATTGGAACGTGACGTAGCGGCCATGGCTGACCACCTTGGCACCGATCTTTACCAACTTCTCCCGCAGCGTGGTCAGCGACCAGTGCTCGACCTCCTTCGGCAAAGCCAGCCTCCGCATGAAGGTGGCGAGATTGCAGGCGAGGGCGTGAAGCTGCAACCGCACGGCGTTGTCGCGGAACCTGCGACACGACAGCCGCGTCCATTTGATCGCGTTCTTGCCCCTGATTCTGGATCAAAAAAGTTGAAATTCCCCGTTGGCTTTGAATCTAAAGGGATTCATGATGGTTTTTGTGATTAACTCCATCACCAACGGGGTGAAAATAACATGGCACATGGCGTTCTTCCTTTCGAGTACGAAAGCGAGCCGGGCAGCAGCGATCTGACGGGTTTTGCCGGGATTGGTGTTTAGCTTGATTTGATTGAGGCATCGGGACTGGCGGCTGCGGTGCGGCGCGAGGTGCGGGTGGCGGGGCGGCAGGGCTGGCTGGATGTGCAGATGATCATCGCGGTGATCGCACTCAATCTGTGCGGGGGTGATCGGGTCGAGGACCTGGAACGCCTGGAGGCGGACGCCGGCTTTGCCGCGACCATGGATGCGGTTGAGCGGCGGCTGTTGGTGCGCCGGGAACGGCGGCAACTGAAGAGCCGGTTTCGGCGCGGCCGCGGGCGCAGCGTGCCTTCGCCGTCGGCTCTGTCGGGCTGGTTGGAACGCTTCCACGACGCAGGCCAGGAAGAACTGCGGGAGGTCGGGCGTGCCTTCATCCCGCGGCCGTCGGCGGGTCTGCCTGGTCTGCGGCGTGTCAATCAGGCGCTGGTGTCATTTCTGCAGCGCCATCGCAGGCCGCGCGCGGCGACGCTGGACATGGACGCGACGCTGGTGCAGAGCCACAAGCGCCAGGCGGAATACTGCTACAAGAAGTTCAAGGCCTGTCAGCCGTTGAACACCTGGTGGGCGGAACAGCAGGTGATCGTGCATTCCGGGTTCCGCGACGGCAATGTGCCGGCTGGCTATCGGCAGTTGCAGGCCTCGCTGGCGGCGCTGCCTGGGGGCGTGGACAAGGTCTGTCTGCGCTCGGACACGGCGGGTTATCAGAAGGATCTGCTGCTCTGTTGTGGCGCGGGCCGGGACAAGGTTTTCGGGGTGATCGAGTTCGCCGTCGGCGCCAACGTGACGGCGGCGTTCCGGCGTGCTGCCCTGGCCGTGCCGGAGGCCGAGTGGCGGCCGCTGGATCGTGTTTTCGACGGGCAACGCCACGAGACCGGCCAAGAGTGGGCGGAGGTCTGCCATGTACCGAGTTGGGCGGGCGAGAGCAAGACGCGGGCGATTACCGCTTCCTGGCGATCCGGGAACCGCTGGAACAGTTGGAGCCTGGCGATGAGGATCAGTTTCCGTTCCCGACCGCGGCGTTTGCATCGAAGGGGCGCAGCAAGCTGTTCGCCCTGGTCACCAACCGTGATCTGCCGGGCGATGCGGTGATCTGGTGGTCCCGGGAGCGCTGTGGCAAGAGCGAGGAAGTCCACGCGGTGATGAAGCACGACCTGGCTGGCGGCACCCTGCCCTCGGGTCTGTTCGGAGCCAATGCGGCCTGGTGGGCGATCATGGTGCTGGCGCATAATCTGAACGCGGTGATGAAGCAACCGGTTCCGGGACCGGCCTGGGTGGCACGGCGGATGAAGGCCTTGCGCCTGGCTCTGATCGCCCTGCCTGGCCGGGTGATCCGTCATGCGCGGCGGCTGATCATCCGTTTGGCGAGCGAAGCGGGGCTCGATCCGGTGCTGGGCGCCAGGCGGAAGATCCTGGCCCTGGCGCGCGGCCCGACCTGACGGCTCCGGCCTGCCACGATATCCTTGCTGAAGTGCGATGCCGGCTCCCGGCCAGGGCTCCGCCTGGCCAACGGACAGACGCGGAACCCGCAAGACGCGTGGCCACCTTGAGAATATCTCCTCGAGCGCGAAATCCGCGGGAGTGGTGCCCGGGCGCGGGCCGAAAACCCCACAACGGCACCCATCGCCGCCCCTGCCGAGGCGCGTCAGGGATTTAGTTCGGGAATCCTAGTTGCCTTCCTTGATGTACTGCCCCGCTGATTGTAGAACAATGTCACCCGCTCGGCCGGTCGCGACAGGTTGGTGACGATGAACCCGACACGGGGAAACAGCGCGCCGGGGCGCCATTCGACTTTGGCCACCACCCGGCGCTTTTTGCTCCAGCTTCCGGCCCGATAGCTGAAGCTGGCGTAATCGCGCCGCACAGGGTTCGGCGGACGGCCAACGGGGCGTGTGAGCAGGGCCGCGATGCTTTCCGGAAGAACCTGGTTCTTCGGCAAACGGATCACGTACAGGAAGCCCTCGTCTTCCACCAACTCGTACACCTGCGGCGAGGCGAAGGCGGCATCGGCGCGGAAGTAGCGCCGCAGCTTGCGGTCCCGGTATCGCTCGACGACCGGCTCCAGCACCTTGCGCCAGCCATTGGCGCTGTGAACGTTGCCGGGACGCAGCGCGCACCGTTCCAGGGCGCCGAACTGGTTGAACAGGAACCGGGGATGATAACAGGTGCAGCCGAAGTGACCGTTGTCGGCCGTTCCTTCCTGGTCGCCATGGGTCGGGCTGACGCTGCTGTCCAGGTCGAGAACGATCTTCTTCGGCCGGCAACGGTCATGAACGCGGTCGATCCATTGGCCGGAAAGATCACCAGGCGCGGCGAGGTTTTCCTCGCTGGCCAGAACCTCCGTCTCGAAGCGCCCCATCTGGCTGGTAGATGCCGCCCGCCCCTTGATGGCATGACCACCAACAATCCAACGCATGGCGGGGGTCACGGCCCAGACGGTCGGCGTCGTTCACGTCGTCGTCGCCACCAGGACGGCCAAAAACGGACTGGCGGAACTGCCCGACCATGCCATGCCGCCCGTTCTTGCCGGTACGACTGTCGGCAACAACATCGCCAGCCATCTCAGTAAGGTCAACGGAGGCATCAAGCTCTCGGCAAGCAAGCAAACCGGCGTCAGTAGTGACCCTGGACCCGTGCAACTCAAGCTTGAGTCGACGGTCAAAATACAGCCTTGGAACCCCATCTTTCGATGCACCTGTCGGGTGAGTCATATCAACACCCCAAGTCTGCCTATAACGTAATGATTCTTACACCAGAATCACGCTTCGATGTCACTAAACCATGAGTTCATTTGGGAAATGCGGGACAAAACCTGCTCAACACTCAAACCGTCTCGCTGATGAGACGCCGAATATGTGGCCTTGTCAAAAGGCGGTGACCGTCCGGTCTCGGGGCTCTGGTTCGGTTCAGCGTCGGCCGATTGCGCTCAGGTTTGAGCGAAACGCCAGGGGAGCAACTCGTCGAGCTTGGTGATTTTGTGATCGGCGATGCGACTGAGCACATCGGTCAGCCAGGCCTGGGGATCGACGCCGTTGAGCCTGGCGGTCTCGATCAGGGTATAGGCGATGGCGGCGGATTTACCGCCAGCCTCTGAGCCGACAAAAAGATAATTCTTGCGACCCAGGGCTATCGGCTTCATGGCGCGTTCGGCGGAATTGTTGTCGATCTCCAGAAAGCCGTGGTCGAGATACGGGCGCAGGCGCCTCATCCGGGTCAGGGCGTAGCGGATCGCCTTGGCGAGTTCGGACTTGCCGGAGATCTTTGGCAACCGGGTTTGCAGCCAGGCTTCCAGAGCATCGAAGATCGGTTTGGCGCGGGCTTGCCGGAGTTGGACCCGCTCAATGGGCAACCTGCCGCGGGCATCCTTCTCGACGACGTAGAGCCCGGCGATGCGCTTGATGGCTTCCTCGGCGATGATCGAGCCCTCCGACTGGAAGACATCGGTGAACTTGCGCCGGATATGGGCCATGCAGGCGACTTCATCGACACCACCGGATCGGTAGAGCTCGTTGAACCCGGCATAGCCGTCCGCGTGCATCCAGCCCTTGTACCCGGCCAGGTGTTTGGTGGGGTGCTCGCCCTTGCGATCGACGGTGAACTGATACCATGCCGCTGGTGGGTCGGCGCCGCCCCATGGCCGTTCGTCGCGAACATAGGTCCAGATCCGGGCGGTCTTGCATTTGCCGGTGCCCTTCACCTGCATCTTCAGGGTGGTGTCGTCGGCAAAGATCGCCTGGCCGCGCTGAACATGGCGCCCGACCATATCAGCCAATGGTTCCAGCAGTGCCGCCGATTTGCCGACCCAGTCGGACAGGGTCGAGCGGTCGAGATCAATGCCGTCGCGATCGAATATCCGGGACTGGCGATAGAGCGGGAGGTGATCGGCATACTTCGAGACCAGCACATGGGCCAGCAGGCCCGGGCCGGGACGACCCCGCTCGATCGGGCGCGAGGGCAATGGTGCCTGGCAGATCGCCTCGCAACACGTGCAAGCCATGCGGGGCCGGACAAAGCGGTTCACGATGAACCGGCCAGGGACGTATTCCAGCTCTTCGGTGACATCTTCGCCGAGTTTCTTCAGAACCTCGCCGCACTTGCCGCAGGCCTCGCCGGGCGACAGCACTTGCTCGTTGCGCGGCAAGCTGTCCGGCAACGGTTTGCGCTTTGGTTTGTTCTTCGGCCCGGCGACAGTATCAGGCGACGCAGGCGGCGCGATCTTCGCCGCCGCGATCTCTTCCTCTTCGAGCCCGAGTTCAAGCTGATCCATCGTCTCCGACTTCGAGCCAAACCGATGGCGGCGATGACCGGCGAGCTGGTGTTCCAGCTTGGCGATCCGGAGCGCCTGGGACTTGACCGTCGCCACCAATTGCCCCGCGAACACCCTCAATTCCGAGGGATTATCGGGCAGTGATTTGGTCTGGTCCAGCATAGCCATTCTATACCAGAACGGGACACTGAAGGGAATCCCTAAAGCGTCATATTTCTCTGTTTTTGTTCAAAAAATCATCCTGCCGTCAGGGGTCGCCAGGTGCGCAGCGGCGCGCGCCAGTCGATGCCCTCCAACAGCATCGCCAGTTGCGCCGATGTCACCGACAACCTGCCATGCGCCGGCGATGGCCAGACGAACCTGCCGCGCTCCAGACGCCTGGAAAACAGACACGCCCCTTGCCCGTCCCACCATATGACCTTGATCAGATCGCCGCGCCGTCCCCGGAACACGAACAGGTGCCCGGAATACGGGTCCTGCTCCAGAACCTTCTCGGGCAGCGCCGACAAACCGTTGAACCCCTTGCGCATATCGGTAACGCCAGCCGCCAGCCAGACCTTCGTCTGCACGGCAACCGGGATCATGCGCTCAGACCTCGCGCCAACAGCACCACCATGTCCGGATCAAAGGCACCGCTGAGCGTCAGACGATGGCCCGATGCAAGGGCGATCTCGACCCGGCCGTCGCTGGATGGAATGATCGGCTCCGGCGCGGCGGTGACCGCAGTCGACATCACCTCGACAGGCAGGAAAATACCCCATCACCACCCGGCCCAAACCGCGGATCACGACGCCACCCGAACACCATGTTCGCGCTCAGCCCGTGATGGCGCGCCACCGACGCAACCGAAGCCCCTGGCTCAAGCGCCTCGGCCACAACACGCCGCTTGAACGCAGTCGAGTAGCTCCGACGATTGCCTCTACGATGATCCGTCAAGTTCAAGTGTCCGCGTAATTCAAACGGACACGATCGCCCGCGATCACCCGAAGGCTCGCACGCCAATCACAAACCCTTCAAGGGCGGGGAGACCGGACGGTTACAAAAGGCGCAGCTTCAAATGATTGCCTGTTCCCGGAACGCCGTTCCCGTCAGCACCCGGTCATAGGCCAACTCGGACAGGTCCAGCGTCCGGTATTCACCATGGCTCACCAACTCGCCCACGGCCCGTCCCACGGCAGCCGCATGTTGCAGCCCATGCCCGGAAAACCCGTTGGCGAACAGAAAGTTGCCAATCTCCGGATGTGGCCCGATCACGCCGTTCTGGTCCAGCGCGTTAAAATCGTAATGCCCGACCCAGCCGCGCACCAACTTGATCGCCTCGAAGGCGGGGACCCGGTTCGCCATCACCGGCCAGACCTTGTCCTCAAACTCGGAATAATCGACCTCGAAGTCGTCATGGTCCGGTCGGCTGTCATCCTCCGGCACCGCACCGGCCAGATAGAATTCCCCCTCGGACCGGCAATGCACCCCCGATGGATCGACCGTCAGCGGCATGGGCTGGCCCAGCGGTGTGCGGCAGTCGAAGACGAACAGGCAGCGCTTTCGCGGCTCCACCGGAAGTTCGATCCCGGCCATCGCCGCCACCCGCCCGCCATAGGGCCCGGCGGCGTTGACAACCGTGCCACAGGCCACCGTCTCGCCGCTGGCCAGTGTCACGCTGTCGACCCGCCCGCCGTTGCGGGTCATCGCCACCACTTCGCCTGTGATATACTCGACCCCGTTCTCGCGCGCCTTGCGCCGCCACCACTGCATCATGGTAAAGCCGTCGAACCAGCCCTCGCCAACCGGATTGAAGCTGCCCAGCGCAATGCCGTCGATGTTGTAGAACGGGAACCGCGCGGCGATCTCGTCCGGAGTCATCAGCACCGTCGCCGCGCCACATCCCGCCTGCACCGCCTGATTCTCCCGCAGCACCGGCACCCCGACCTCGCTGGCGAGAAACATGTAACCGGTTTCCTTCAGAACGATCTCCGGGGTCTCCGGGTCGCCTCCCAGCTGTTCGCGGAAGGATCGAATGAACTCGGTCCCGAACATCGACATCCGCACATTGACCGCATTTGAAAACTGATGCCGGATGCAACTGGCCGACAGCGCCGATGCAGCCTGCGCGTAGTTCGGATCGCGCTCCACCACCAGTATCCGGCCCTGAAAAACAGGGTCCGCTGACAGGAACCAGGCCACCGAAGACCCCATGATCGCCCCGCCGACAATCACCACATCATAAGCGCTGTGCTTCGGCACGCCGGTCATGGGTCCGACGCTCATTCCTGGTTCTCGGGCCTTGTTCTCGGGCGATATCCCGTAATCCCGCAATGCCGATTCGGGCGAGATATATCCCCGCTCGACGTCACGCCTGACCAGCGCCGGGTCGCGATCCTTCGGGTCGCCGTATCCAGCCCCCCCCGGCAGGGCCAGCATCACCCGCCGTCCCGGCGGGATCGCTTGCCTTCCTTTGCCGCGCATTACCGTGCCGTCGTCCAGATCGAACCGGGTCAGCCCGCCCGGTTGCCCGCCTTCGCGGCCCCGCGCCGGGTGGCGCACCCGGTCGAACATGGCGCTGAAGTCGAACTCATGGCCCTCCGTCGCACCAATCTCCATATACTGCCCCAGGCCCCCGCGCTGCCGCCCGGCTCCGCCGGAATCCGGCCGCAGTTCCTTGCGCCACACGATCACCGGCCCGGTATGCTCGGTCGCCTCGACCGGCATGGTCATTACGCCCGAGGGAAAGGCGGTGGCGTTCATCCCGTCGAAGGATGGCCGCGCGCCGGAGCCGCCGCAGTTGAACAACAGCACCTCCGCCCGCCGCGCATCGGGGGGCACATTACCGTCACGCCGAGGCCGCAGACTCAGTTGGAAGTTGCACAACGACCCGCACCCCTCCGCCGGCACCACGCCCGGCAGCACCTTGTGCAGCGCCCCCAACACGGTGTCGGGGATCATGTGGCCGATGACATGGCGCAGAGCGACCGGAGCCGGGTGAACGGCATTCAGGATACACCCCTCCGGCGCCGTCACCTCGAACGGTGCCAGCGAGGCGGCGTTGTTCGGGATCTCCGGGGCGATGGCGCATTTCAGCCCGTAGCATGCATAAGCTTTTGTATAGACCAGCGGTACATTGATGCCTTTCGGATCAACCGCCGAGGTGCCGGTAAAATCCGTCAGAATCCGGTCCTGGCAAATATCCAGCCGCACCGCCAGCCGAATTGGAGTATCGTAGCCGTCGATGGTCATTTCGTTGAGCGTTATCTGGCTCGAAGACTCCTTGCGCAGAGCGGCGATGCGCTCGACCGTTGCCCGGCGGCTGTGCTCCAGAATGAACCCGGCGATGGTCTCCAGATCCTCCAGCCCGAATTCCTCCAGCATATCCGCCAGCCGGCGATGCCCGGTCTCGTTACAGGCGGCCAGCGCATAGATGTCGCCAACAACCTGATCGGCCTCGCGCACATTGTTGCGGACGATCTTTACCAGGTCACGATTCACTTCGCCTTCCCGCGCGAAATGCATGATGGGGATCAAAAATCCCTCTTCGTAAACCGAGTTCCCGTCGGCCCCGAACCCTCGCCCGCCGATATCCACCACATGGGCGGTACAGGCGAAATAACCCACATGCCGCCCCTTGAAAAATGAGGGAGTCACCACCGTGATATCGTGCAGATGCCCGGTGCCCATCCACGGGTCGTTGGTGATGTAGACATCGCCCTCGCGCATCTCCGCGACACCGATCTCGCGCATGAAATGCGCCACCGATTCAGCCATCGCGTTGACATGCCCAGGCGTACCGGTCACCGCTTGCGCCAGCATCCGCCCGGCCAGGTCATAAACTCCGGCGGACAAATCCCCCGCCTCGCGCACCGAGGTCGAAAACGCCGTCCGCACCAGCGCCCGCGCCTGTTCCTCGACGACCGAGATCAGCCGGTTCCACATAACCTGATTTGCTACCGAGGAAAGGGCGCTCATTGTGCAATCTCCCGCATCACTTCGATGCTGCCATCGGCCCGCACCGTGGCGCTGAATCCGGTCGGGATCACCACCGTGGTCTCGCGCTCGGTTACCATAGCCGGGCCGTCAAACCGGTCGCCCGACACCAACCCGTCCCGCGGCACCACCCTCGCCACGACCACCTCGCCCAATCCGGGGTCGAACAGCGACCGGGTTTCTCCGGCGATCACCCCTGCCCCTGCCACAGCTTCGCCAATCACTGCCGAAGCGGGCAGGGGGGTCGTCGCTTTCACCGCCCAACTCGTGATTTCGATATCAACCCCATCCACCACACGTCCGAAAAGCACCGTGTAGGCCGCCTCGAACAAGGCCAGACAGCTCTCCTCAGTGAGTTCCTCCGCCCCCCCCAGATCGACGGGTATCTCCCAGCCCTGGCCGACGTAGCGCATATAGGCCCGTGCCTCGAAGCCGATCTCGGCCCCGGCATCGCAGGAACGCACAAACACCGCCGCCTCGTCGCGCAACTCGCCCAGCACTGCGCCCGCCGCCGCAGCGCTGAAATCCGACAGCCGCATACAGGCGCTCCGCGTTGCCTCGAAGCTGAAGGGTGCGCGCAGGAACCCGATGGCTGAACCCACGCCTGCCCCCGGCGGCACCAGGAACCGGCCGATCCCCAGCTTCTGGCACAACCGCCCGGCATGAAGCGGGGCCGCGCCACCGAAGGCGATCATGGTGAACCCGGAAAGGTCCTCGCCGTTCTCAACCGCATGAACCCTTGCGGCGTTGGCCATGTTCTCGTCCACCACCTCGGCGATGCCGAACGCCGCCGTCATCCGGTCCAGATCCAGGGGCGCGCCAACCGCCACGTCGATGGCAATCCCTGCTGCCTCCGCCGAAAGTGGTATTGTCCCCCCGGCGAAATCCTCTGGGTCCAGCCGTCCCAGAACCAGATCGGCGTCGGTCACCGCTGGCCGGTTGCCGCCGTTCTGATAGCAGGCTGGCCCTGGCTCCGACCCGGCGCTCTCCGGCCCGACCCTGATCTGTCGCATCGCGTCAACGCTGGCCAGCGAGCCTCCGCCCGCGCCAATCTCGACCATGTCGATAACCGGTATTGAGATCGGCATCCCCGAACCTTTCTTGAACCGGTAACTCCGCGCCACCTCGAACACCCTCGCGGTTTTCGGTGACTGCCCCCGGATCATGCAGATTTTCGCCGTAGTGCCACCCATGTCGAACGACAGCACCCGGTCCAACCCATAGCGCCGGGCGATATCGGCGGCGAAGATCGCACCCCCGGCAGGGCCGGACTCCACCAGTCGCACCGGGAACTCCACCGCGCTCTCCAGCGAGATTATGCCGCCGCCTGAATGCATTAGCATCACTGGTGCGGTGATGTCTATCTTCGCCATCCGCCCGGTCAGGCGATTCAGATAGGCTCCCATCAGGGGCTTCACATAGGCGTTGGCGCAAACCGTGGTGAAGCGCTCATATTCGCGCATCTGCGGTGAAACCTCGGACGACAACGACACTGGCATGCCGGGAAGCCGCGTCGCGAACACTTCGCGCACCAACTGCTCATGGGTGTCGTTGGCGTAGGAATGCAGCAGCCCGACTGCGATGCTTTCATACCCGCCGGCCGCGACAACCTCCGCCATTGCCTCCACCACGCCCCGCTCCAGCGGTCGCAATACCTGACCCGAGGCTCCAATGCGTTCGTCCAGAACATGGCGGTGGTTGCGCGCGATCAGCGGCTCGGGAAGCACCAGGTTCAGGTCGTATTGCTCGAACCGGCTCTCGGTTCGCATTTCGATCACATCGCGGAAACCCCTGGTGGTGATCAGCGCCGTCCGTGCCCCGCGCCGCTCGATCAGCGCATTGGTCGCCAACGTGGTGCCATGGATGATCGACGTCACCTCGCTCGGCGCCACGCCAGCCTGCCCGCAGACCAGCCCGATCCCGCCCAGGATTGCGTCTTCCGGCGCCGTAGGGGTGGTCAGCACCTTGACCGAATGTAGCGCGGCGCCGGCCTCCAGCACCACGTCGGTGAAGGTTCCGCCGATATCGACGCTGAGCCGTATCGAGGTGGTGGTCATGGTCTCTCCGAGCCTGCTGCTGCGGCGCTGTTCGCGCCTGGAAGTTAAAGCACTGGCCAGTGCGCCGAGACAAGCTTTGTGAACACCGTGCGGTGCCCTTGCCGGGCCTGACATCGTGCCTGGTGACCGGAAAAGACGCGACCCGCATAGGGCCGGATGATCTCGATCGTGGCCTGCTCCAGATTCGCTCCAGGCCATTGTTGGGACTTCCAGATGAACCCGGTCTCCGGCTCGACCCAACAGGTGTTGGTGAATTGACGCCTGGCGTTGGTGCAGACCTCGCGGATCCGCACCACCTCGAAGTCGATCTCGACTATCCCGATGTTTTCGCGCGCCACCCGCTCGAACACGCAAGCCACGGTGATGCTGAACTCGGCGCCGCTGCGCTGGGCGTACTGGTAGTCACGATAGACCTAGCCTGGCCAGTCGGCGACCGGGGTGGGATAGGCGACCGGGTCATCCGGCTGGTGGCGCACCGCCTCCAGGTCATGGCCCAGCGCCTGGGTGCCGGTGACAGCACCCCCCATCATCACCAGCCCGCGCCCGCCCGAACCGAGATAGTTCAGATAGCCGCCATTGTCCGCCAGCGGCACCAGGAAGGTGCGCTGCCTGCCGCTGAATGACAAGGCGATGGTGGCGAAGGGGATTTTGTCGAGCTCGGCCCGGGTCAATTTCTGCCGTGGCGCCGGTTCCGCGGCTCCGATGAACGACGTCGTCGCAAGCGCGCCCAGCCGCTGGAAATTGTTGTCACCGAAGCTGGAACAGGCCGTTAGCAACCCGTTGACGAAGTCGGCCCTGGACACGAGCGGCCTGGTCTGATTCTATGATATTCTGGTTTGACCGGGAGGTTCGCCGATGGCGATGGGACTGCAGAAGGATCGTCAGGGTGACTTGATGGTGGGCTGGGCGGAGATGCCGCGTTCGCCGGGTCATGTGTTTTACGACCGTCTTCAGTCGGTCCTGATCGAGGGCGACTTCGACGGCTTCGCCGAGGCGGCCTGCCGGTGCTATTACGCGGCCAGGACGGGAGCGCCTTCGGTGCCGCCGGGGCGCTGTTTCCGCAGGCATCTGGTGGGCTGTTTCGAGGGCATCGACTCTGAGCGCGGGCTGGAATGGCGCTGCTCGGATTCGCTGTCGCTGCGGGAGTTTCTGCGGCTGGAGAGCCGGGATCGTGTGCCGGACCATTCCTGGCTGTCGAAGACCCGCACGCGCCTGCCCCACGAGGGGCACGCGGCGGTCTTCGACCGGGTTCTGGCGCTGATCGCCGAGGCGGGTCTGGTGAAGGGCGACCGCATCGGGGTGGATGCCTCGACCATGGAGGCCAACGCGGCGCTGCGCAACATCGTGCGGCGCGACACGGGTGAGGGCTACCGGGAGATGCTGGAGCATCTGGCCCGGGAGAGCGGCATCGAGACGCCCACGGCCGAGGACCTGGCGCGTCTGGACCGCAAGCGCAAGGGCAAGAAGCTCTCGAACCAGGATCGGGTTTGCAGGAGCGACCCCGAGGCCAGGATCGCCAGGATGAAGGACGCCGCGACCCATCTGGCCTGCAAGCCCGGGCACGCGGTGGATCTGGACACCGGGGCGGTGGTGGCGGCCGAGTTGCACCCGGCCGATGAGGGCGACACCACGACGCTTTCCAGGACCCTGGCGGCGCCCGAGGCAAACCTCGAGGCGGTGGCTGCGGCACCGACGCCAGAGAGCCCGGCCGAATGCGTCACCGACAAGGGCTATTTCTCACGGGCGGTCTTGAAGGCCCTGGACGACAGTCCCTGCAAGACCCGGCCCTGGAAGACCCGGATCGCCGAGCCCAGGCAGAAGGGCTTTTCGCGCTGGCGCGGTGACCAGGCGGCGCGCCGGGCGGTCACCAACAACCGCGTGCGGCTCAAGTCCGCGCTCGCCCGCGAGGCCTTCAAGCTGCGCGCCGAGATCGTCGAGCGCTGCTTTGCCCACACCCTCGATCGCGGCGGCATGCGCCGAACCTGGCTGCGCGGGCGCGAGAATGTGCACAAGCGATACCTGCTTCATGTCGCCGGCCACAACCTCTCGTTGCTGATGCGCCAACTCATCGGCGCCGGCACCCCGCGCCAGGCTGTGGCGGGCGGATATGGCGGTGTTTTCGTGCTTGTTGCGCCCTCTGGAGCCGTTCTGGTCGCTCAGATCGTCCTCATCGTCCCGGAGGATGGCGAAACCGCCGACGCCGCGTCATGTTTCGTCGTGGGGTGAAACCCGGTCAATGGCGACTTTTTCAACGGGCTGTTAGGCCCCTCGCCAGAGCCAGCCACAGCAACCCCAATCTCTTGCTGTGCGCGGTCATTCCCAGAAAGCCCCCCAATTGTCGCGCAGCCCGGCCCGTTCCATGTCCTCGACGATCCACAAAAGGATCAATGCGCGGCAAGATCAAAAAAGGCCGGATGGGGCGATGACTTCATGCTCAACATGATCCGGGCCGATGTTCAGGTTTAAAAGCGATTGCCTTGGCTTGCGTCGGAAACGGCCTAGGCAAGTCCCGAAAACCAGCCTATATTTCCAGAAAGGATGCACATCATGGCACATGCCCTACAGATCGACACACTGGCTTTTACCAAGAAGCTCCGCGACGCGGGGGCCGAGGAAGGTCTGGCCGAGGCCATCGTCGAAGGTCTCTCCGCCGCAGATACCTCGGAACTCGCAACGAAGTCCGATATCGCCGAGGTGAAGGCCGAACTCAAGCAAGACATCGCCGAGGTGAAGACTGGAATCGCCGACGCCAAATCGGAAATGTTCAAATGGGGGGCAGGGGCGTTGTTCGTCCAGTTGGGCTTCATCTTCGCAATGCTCCGATTCATGGTCGGGTGAGCCATCCCAAACAACGCCGAAGCCGCTCGATCGGGGCGGCTTTTTCACGGCTTCCCGGGCCGTGTGAAGATTGAGGCGTTGCCGTTCAGGGACAGCATCTGCCGCCCCGGTTCCGCGGCCATTTGCCCGGCAAGCCATGCGTTCACGGCCGCTTTGAGACCCGTGGCGGCGCGGACGCTGACCGCCTTGTTGGCGTCTTTCTTGTTGGCGTCTTTGTCGACCATTTCGCCGGTTGCCGGGCTGCGCACCTGGCGGGCCGGGCGGTCGCGTGTTTCAAACTTGGCCAGATCAGGCAGCGCCACGGTATCCCCCGCCACAAGACGCTGGCTCACGACTTTGGCAAGGGCGTCCAGAAACTCGCGCGCCGTCGTCTCGCTGCTCCCGGCCTCGGTTGCCAGGTCTTCGACCAATGCGGCCTTGCGGATGGGTCGTGCCATGCGTGTTATCCTTTATGTGCGTGTCTGGGTGCGTGGCCTTGGCCATCCGCGTGGATGCGCATGAGGCCTGAAGATCGCGGCCTGGCCCATTCGCGGCGAAAAACCACTTCTGGAAAAAGACGACGGGGCCACACTGCCGGGGTGTTTGTCATCTCCATTCAGCGACCCCCTCGCGCGGCCCCGGCAAGCCAGGGCCACGCGAGATGGCCATGCGTGTCAATCGGCATTGAAACGAAACGGGACCCCTGATCGGCGCGCAAAAGGGATCCGTCTGGAGCGACGTGAACTGGCCCGAGGCGGCGTAGCTTTCCATGTGGCGCAGCCGTCTCGGGCCAGCGTTTCCGAGGCGATCAGGCTCGGTTCCTGAAGCGCTGGCTCTCGTTGCCGGTCTCGAGGATGTCGCAGTGATGGGTCAGACGGTCGAGGAACGCGGTGGTCATCTTTGCATCACCGAAGACGCCGGGCCATTCGCCGAACGCCAGGTTCGTGGTGCCGACGATGGATGTCCGCTCATAGAGACGGCTGATCAGATGAAAGAGCAGCTGGCCGCCGGTCTGAGCGAAGGGCAGGTCGCCGAGTTCGTCGAGGATCAGGACGTCGAGGCGGCAGAGGATGTCGGCCAACCGACCCTGTCGTTCGATGCGGGCTTGCGGTACTGTCTCAGTTCGAAAATGATTGGTAAAGAGCGGTCGCAGGCGCCCGAAGCACTGCTCGCCACTGGATCGGCTCAAGCTGTTTCGACCGGTAAACCGGGTTAGTTCTGCGCGGGGCGCGCCCGGCGATCGGCCGTCCACCCACCAAGAATGGTGTCGCCAAGGTTCGCCTCGGCAATGGCAAGCACGTAAGCGTCCGGGCCCGACACGCCTTCCGAGCCGTTCAAGCCGGTTTGCAGCGAGCCACGAAGGAAGCCGGTGTCGATGGGCATATTGCCGCCAGCGGCCACGGGCTTTTGCGCAAGCGCGAAAACGTCCTGCGCGCTTTGCTTGAACACGACAGACATTCGCGCCTCGGTCGCTTTCGTCCACGCATTGACCTGCGCGGTGAACGACTCGGCCATTAGGTGCCCGCGTCAGGCTTCGGTGCCCGCTCGATCACGAAGTCGTTTATGTCCGAAACGAACTTTCCCGAGTCGATGGCCTGCTGCACCTGCGCCTTTTCGGCAGCGCGGAACTCATGGATGAATTCAAGCAGGTCTTTTTTGCCTTGCTCATTTGTCTTTGGCATCATGTCACCCCTTTTGATCTCGGTTTCGACTATAATCGCTTCGGGGCGCGTTGTAAATTGATACAACGCGCCCCGAAGTCATGCGCTCAATCAGCCATTGAGCATGCAGTCGATGGCCCATGAGGCGTCGCGCTTGGTCATGGTGGTGCGCAGCGGGATCAACCCGAAGGTGGTAGCCGTTCCGTAGTCCTGATCGATCAGCTTGTGCAAGTAGCTCATCTGGCGGCCAGTTGACCTGCCCCGGTATGCCGCCCTATCTGTGAGCCCGGCCCTAGCTGACAGGAGACACCATGCCCTGGATCGAAACCGTGCCCTACGCGCAGTCCTCTGGTCGCCTGCGCCAGCTCTTCGACCGGGTGAAGGGGCCGGACGACAATGTCGATAACATCATGATGATGCACAGCCTGCGCCCGCACTCGATGGAAGGGCACATGACGTTGTACAAATACGTGCTACATCACAGCGCCAACACCGTGCCGAAAGCCTTTCTCGAGACCATTGGTGTCTGGGTCAGCCTGCTGAACCGCTGCGACTACTGCGTCGAGCATCATTTTGCCGGGCTCCGCCGCCTGTTGGGCGATGATCCCCGGTCAACGGCGACCCGCACAGCACTTGAGACCGGTGAGATCGAGGCCGGGCCATTCGAAGCCCGGGAGCAACTGGCGCTGCGCTACGCCGAGGCGCTGACCCGCGATCCGTCCTCCGTCACCGAAGCGATGGTCGCGAACATGCGCACCGCCGGCTACGACGACGGCCAGATCCTTGAAATCAACCAGGTCACCGCGTATTTCGCCTATGCCAACCGCACGGTCCAGGGCCTCGGCTGCTCCACCGACGGCGACATCCTCGGCCTGTCGCCGAACCAGTCGAACGACTCCGGCAACTGGTCGCATGAGTGATAGCCAATCTCGGCCCCCCAGAGATTGCGCAGGATCACGCGCAGCGCGTGCAGCGTGCGGCATGGGTCACCGCATTCAGGCGCTCTTCGGAGATTGGCTCTCCGCAGGCCACGCAGTCGCCGAATGTGCCGTCCGCAATCCGACCGAGCGCTGCCTGTATCATCCTGATTTCCGACAACCCCGCATTTCCAAGGCTCTCCAGAACTTCGTCGCCTTCACGTTCCGAGGCGCGTTCCTCGAAATTTGCATCGACCGGCTGGTCGAGCGCTGCCTCGACCCCCGACAGGCGCTCATTTAGCTCGCTCAACCGGCTCAGCAGGCGGGCTTCGAATTGGCTAACGTTCTTCACCGGCATTTCCTCCATGCCTCATCGGTCATCCTTCTTGATAGGCCAGAACGCCGAGGGTGGTCCATACTCACTTTCCCCGGACCGCACCCGGGGGTGTGAGTCTCGCCCGGCGAGACGCCGCATTACGTCTGCACATCCGGCCCATCGCGGCCGGTATGGCGGCGAATTCCCGCGATCTCGCCGGCCGCCGCGATAACGTTGGCCAGCGCGACCTGCGGGTCCAGCCCGCACCGCGCCGGGTCGGGCTCAAAGCACTCCAGATAGACACGCAACGTCGCTCCCTCGGTGCCGGTGCCTGACAGGCGAAACACGGCTCGCGCGCCGCCGTCGAAAAACACGCGGATCCCTTGGCGCCCGGCCACCGAGCCGTCCACCGGATCGACATAACGAAAATCGTCCGCCGCACTCACCGTCAGTCCGGACACCACCGTTCCCGGCAATTCCGGCAGCCGGGCGCGCAACTCATCAATCAACGCATTCGCCCGGCACGCATCGACGCTCTCATAGTCGTGCCGCGAGTAGTAGTCGCGGCCATACTCCGCCCAATGCTCGCGCAGGATCTCCTCCACCGGTTGGCGCCGCACGGCCAGGATGTTCAGCCACAGCAGCACCGCCCACAGCCCGTCCTTCTCGCGTACATGGTCCGAGCCGGTCCCCGCACTTTCCTCACCGCAGATCGTCGCCATCCCGGCATCCAGCAGATTGCCGAAGAACTTCCATCCTGTGGGTGTTTCGAAACTGGCGATGCCCAGCCGCTCGGCCACCCGGTCCGCCGCCCGGCTGGTTGGCATCGAGCGGGCAATCCCGGTCAGCCCGCCGCGATACCCCGGCACCAAATGCGCATTCGCCGCCAGTACCGCCAGGCTGTCCGAGGGGCTCACATAGATGCCCCGGCCGATGATCATGTTGCGGTCGCCGTCGCCATCCGCCGCCGCGCCAAAATCCGGCGCATTCGCCGAAAACATCCGCTCCATCAGTTCCCTGGCATGGGCCGGGTTCGGGTCCGGATGGCCGCCGCCGAAGTCGGGCAGGGGGGTGGCGTTCACCACGGTCCCCACGGGCGCTCCCAGCCCCTGCTCCAGAATCGCCTGAGCATAAGGCCCGGTGACCGCGTGGAGTGCGTCGAATCGCATTCGAAAGCCGGTTGCGAACAGCCCCCGGATTGCCTCCATATCGAACAGCGTTTCGATCAGCGCCCGGTAATCCACCACCGGGTCGGCTACCTCGACCGACATGCCACCCAGCGCCGCCGTACCCACCCGGTCCAGGTCCACATCTGGCGCGTCCAAGATCCGATACTCCGAAATCTCCAGTGTCCGCGCATGGATCGCCCCGGTCACCCCCTCGGGCGCCGGGCCGCCATTGGCAATATTGAATTTCACCCCGAAATCCGCATGCGGCCCGCCGGGGTTGTGGCTCTCCGACAAGATGATCCCGCCATCCGTCCCGCGGGCGCGGATCATCGCAGAGGCCGCCGGGGTCGACAGCAATCCGCCCCGCCCAACGATCACGCGCTCCGCCCGGTTTGCCGCCGCCATCTTCAGGATCAGCTGCGCCGCCTCGCGGTTGAAGAACCGCCCGTCGCCTCCCAGCACCAGGGTCTTGCCGTCCAGCCCGCCGATACCATCGAAGATCGATTGAACGAAGTTCTCCAGATAGCCGGGGCGCATGAATGCCTGCGTCTTCGCACGCAGCCCGGAGGTGCCCGGTTGCTGGCCCTCAATCGGGCTGGTCGGGATAATCCGGACAGTCATTGTCTTCCTCCTGTTCCAGACGGCTGCGCAAACCTAACAACAGACCCTTCCTTGGGGTGTCATTCTGCCCCTTACCGGAGTCGACCCGAAGGGGGATAATCACATGATTGCGCAAAGCCCGTATCAATGCCCTCAAACAGCAGGGATTACCACCGCAGGAGATTGCGGATATCCTTGGCGCGAGCAAAGTTACGGTCAACACAGATATCCGCGAGATCAAGGACGAACAGGCGCGGGCTGCGGCCTTGCGCTCAGGCCCGGGAAGGAACCGGCATGGCTGAATCGGCAGATCAAAAGCCCCCGGCAAAGATAAGCCACGATGCGCTGTTCCGGGTTTTGCTGGAGGATCCCGACCGGGCGGCCACGCTGCTGCGGGAATATCTGCCGCCGGCCCTGAGTGCGCGCCTGGCCGATGCGCCGCCAAAACTCCTGGATGGCACCTTCGTGGATGAGCACAGCCGGATGACGCAGAGCGACCGGCTGTTTGAGGTGAAGCTGACCGACGGCCCCCCTGCCCTGGTATATACTTTGGTGGAGCATAAATCGGTGTCAGAACCCGGCACGCCGTTGCAGCTTCTGGGCTATATGGTCCGCATCTGGACGCGATACGCTGAGGACAAACCGGCACGGCTGCGCGCCCTGCCTGTCATCATCCCCCTGGTGTTCTACCACGGACGCGCTTCATGGGCCGTGCCGCAGGTTTTTGCTGAGATGGTGCAGATGGATGATGATACCGCGCCCTTCGTGCCGTCGTTTCGCTACGCGCTGCATGATCTGGGCACCATCCCGATGGAAGAGTTGTCGGGCGATGCGCCGGTCCGGGCGGTTCTGACCGCCTTGCGTTATGTACAACGCAATGATGAAGTGACCCGTGAGGTTCTGACGGTGCTGCTGCGCGACCTGCCGGACGGGACCGTATTGAAGAAGATCGTGTTTCGGTATATCGTCGAAAAATACGAGGTGCCGCTGGAAGATGTCAGAGCGGCACTGGACACCGCAAAGGATGGTGGAGGCAAAGCGCTGATGGGGACAATCGCAGAAGCACTGAAACAAGAAGGTAAAGCTGAAGGCGAAGCCAGAGGGCTGGCTGCCGGTGAGATACTTGGCCGTGAAAAAGGCCTTGCGGAAGGCCAGGCGCGCGGCAAAGCTGAGGGCAAAGCTGAGGGACTGGCTGAAGGTGAAGCCAGGTCCCTGATGCGCCTGCTGGTGAAGCGGTTTGGCCCCCTGCCCGAGCCTGTCGTCGCTCAGATTGCGGCGGGGAGCATTGAGGAGCTGGATCGCTGGGTGGACCGTGTTCTTGATGCCCCTGATCTGGAAGCCGTATTCGCGGATCGGCGGGATCACTGAATTGGGTGCCGGCCCCGGAAAACACGGCGGTGCCCGTTCGTGTGAAAAGGGCCGGGATTCGCAAATGTCACAAGATTTGCGACACCAGGCGGTCGCGCGTAAAACAAAGGAAAAATCCATTGCAAAACATATGTGCGGCGGAGCGATACTCGGCCACAGTAGCGTCGGCGTAAAAGCTGCGCGGATTCAACTCGCCAGTGCAACAGTTGGCTAAATCCAGGGAAGCAACCCTAATTCAGAAATGAGGTGAACGATGCAATCTGATATGCATTTTTACGGAACTTATGTTTTGACGCGAGCTGCTGGTATTTCAAAAGATGATGCAGGTGTGATTGCGTACGCGGCTCAGTTTGTTGACGATTCAACTAAAACTGACAGCCAGACCCACAAAGATGGCGGGCTTCTTTACGGTACCGCGACTGTCCATAGCAAAATGCAGGCTGTTACGAACGCCAATGTTGATCGACTTGAACAACGACGGGTTTGGGTGCCGTTTCATTTTCTGCCAGGAGGCCAAGGTGATACTCTGGAAGAGCGCCTTCTCTGTGTAAAAAACAGCGATATCGCAAACTCAATGCTCACTCACCATATTGAGACAGCCGCGAATGGACAATGCAAATTTGCACTGGAACTGGTTGGTGTTGCGGCACATGTGTATATGGATACATTTTCGCATTACGGTTTTTCAGGTATTAGCTCCAGTCTAAACTCAGTGGATGGTGACACCTGTGTGCCGATTGATGTTTGCGACCCTGATATGGAAGCTTATGTGTTGAGTAAAAAAGCCCGTTTCGGTGCAAAATACACACCGTCCAATAGAATCAGCTTTCTGGCTGATGTGTTGAGTAAAATAGCCCGTTTCGGTGCAAAATACACACCGTTCAATATAATCAGCTTTCTGGCTGAAGCATCGACCGGATCGTTAGGGCATGGTGGTGTGGCCACATTTCCTGATCGTCCATTTCTTCACTGGAAGGTGGAATTTGAACAGGCTCGACCTGGCAACGGGAGACTTGCCGACCGTAATAATCCGTCGGATTATATTGAAGCATGTGAGCGAATGCATGCCTATTTTGTAAATTTCGCGAGGAATTACTACGATACCGGAGAGTCTCCAAAAGAATTCGGTTATATTTCAGAAAGAATAAATGAAATCCTTCGTTTCGAAGGGGGCAAAGAAGCTCGCATAAAAAAATGGTTGGGCGCGATCTCCGATAAATCTATTTACGATTCCGACGAGGATGAATGCAACATCCGTTTTGATCCAAACGATTGGGAAAATGACAAAGCCGAGTTTCACAACCACAATACATCCGAAAAGGGTATCAGCGGCCATGCTTATAAATTTCATCAGGCAGCCGCATTACACCGTCATTATGTTCTGAAAGAATTACTGCCGGAACATGGAATCGCGGTGTATTAACCCGCATTCCCCAGGTATCTTGACGAATTTCCTGCTCTGATCACCGATAATATGTTACATTTCAGCATGTTAACAGGTCGGAGGCGAGGTTTCATGGATCACCTGATGGGTGCAGGCTCGGAAGATCGATGCCATCCTGGTGACAGAGCTTTCCCGGTGGGGCTTCTCTCACGTCGATCTCAGGGGCTCTAATTTGATTAGGCCATGGCGAACGGCGACGATCTCGTCTACGAATCATAGATAGCCATGCCGGGCTTAATAATTCCGGGTTACCGCGAGGCAAACGCATGACCACCTATATCCTCGCCATCGATCAGGGCACCACCTCCAGCCGGGCGATCCTGTTCGACCAGAACCGCCGGATCGCCGCCACCGGCCAGCAGGAATTCCCCCAGCATTTTCCCGATTCCGGCTGGGTCGAGCACGACCCCGAGGACCTTTGGTCCACCACCGTCGGCACCTGCCGCACGGCGATCGAGCGGGCTGGCGTCAACCCCGCCCAGATCGCCGCCATCGGCATTACCAACCAGCGCGAGACCACCGTGGTCTGGGACAAGGCCACCGGCCAGCCGGTCCACAACGCCATCGTCTGGCAGGACCGCCGCACCGCCTCCATTTGCGCCCGCCTGCGCGCCGAGGGCAATGAGCCTGCGATCACCCAGAAAACCGGCCTCCTGCTCGACCCCTATTTCTCCGGCACCAAGGCCGCCTGGATCCTCGACAATATCGAAGGCGCTCGGCGCCGGGCCGAGCGCGGTGAGCTGTTGTTCGGTACCGTAGATTGCTACCTGATCTGGCGCCTGACCGGAGGTACGGTCCACGCCACCGATGCCACCAACGCCTCGCGCACCATGCTCTACAACATCCGCGAGGGCCGCTGGGACGAAGACCTCTGCGCGCTCCTGGGCGTGCCCATCTCGATGCTGCCCGGGGTCCGCAATTCCGCCGATGACTACGGCACAACACGCGCCGATCTGTTCGGCGCGGAGATCCGGATACTCGGCGTCGCGGGTGATCAGCAGGCGGCGACGGTGGGCCAAGCCTGCTTCACGCCGGGCATGATGAAATCCACCTATGGCACGGGCTGTTTCGCGCTTTTGAATACGGGAGACGCCCCGGTCGTTTCGGAAAACCGCCTCCTGACCACCATTGCCTACCAGTTCGACGGCAAGCCAACCTACGCGCTCGAGGGCTCGATCTTCGTCGCCGGGGCGGTGGTGCAATGGCTGCGCGACGGGCTGGGTATCATCGGAGATGCGGCCGAGACCCAGCCGCTGGCCGAACAGGCCGACCCGGCGCAGGCCGTCTATCTGGTTCCCGCGTTCACCGGCCTCGGCGCGCCCTATTGGGACGCCGAGTGCCGTGGCGCGATTTACGGCCTGACCCGCGCCACCGGCCCGGCCGAGATCGCCCGCGCGGCGCTGGAATGCGTCGGCTACCAGACCCGCGACCTGCTGGAGGCGATGAAGGGCGACTGGGACGGCTCGACCGACACCATCCTGCGGGTCGATGGCGGCATGACCGCCAGCGACTGGACCATGCAGTTCCTCTCCGACATCATCGCCGCCCCGGTCGACCGGCCCCAGGTGCTGGAGACCACCGCGCTCGGCGCTGCCTGGCTGGCCGGTATGCGCGCGGGCGTCTATCCGGGGGCGACGGAGTTCGCTCGAAGCTGGGCGCTGGAGCGCCGCTTCGAGCCGAAACTCGACGCCGCCGCCTGCTCGGCCAGATATTCTGGCTGGCAGGATGCGGTGCGCCGCACGTTATCGTCTTGAACGGGGGGCGGGCATGACTGCACTCGAAACCGCTTGGCACAAGGTGAACGCCGAGGCCGCGCGGCTGAAACCCACCCACCTGCGCGATCTGTTCGCCGGGGACCCGGCCCGCTTCTACACGCTTTCGGCCCGCCTCGACGACCTGTTGATCGACTTCTCCAAGGAGAAGATCGACCCCCCCGCGCTCGAAGCGCTACTGACCCTGGCCCGCGAAGCCGACGTCGAACGAAAGCGCGATGCCATGTTCGCGGGCGAACCTGTCAACACCACCGAGGGCCGCGCTGCGCTGCATATGGCGCTGCGCGACGGGGCAGGCGAGCGGGTGCTGGTCGATGGCGCCGATATCATGCCGGCGATGCGTGAGACCCGCGACCGTTTCCTCGGTTTCGCCGAGGATGTCCGCACCGGGCGTTACGCCAGCAAGTCCGGCGCGCCCTTCACCGATGTCATCGCCATCGGCATCGGCGGCTCTACCCTGGGTCCGGAGATGGCGACACGGGCACTGGCCCCATGGCATGACGGCCCGCGCGTGCATTTCGTCTCGAACGTCGATGGCGCCCATCTGGCCGACACCGTGGCGGTCCTTGATGCGGCCCGCACCCTGATCGTTGTCGTCTCGAAAAGCTTCACCACGCAGGAGACCATGGCCAACGCCCACTCGGCCCGCATTTGGCTGGCCGATGCGCTGGGCGAGGCCGCGGGTCACCATATCGCGGCGGCGTCGACCAATCTGACCGCGACGCGTGACTTTGGTGTTGATGACAGCCGGGTCTTTGGTTTCTGGGACTGGGTCGGCGGCCGCTACTCCTGCTGGTCCGCCGTCGGCCTTCCGCTCGCCATCGCCATAGGGGCGACGGATTTCCGTGCCTTCCTCGACGGCGCCCGACAGATGGATGCGCATTTCCGCACCGCGCCACTGGAACAAAACCTGCCGGTTCTGATGGCCCTGATCGGCATCTGGCGGCGCAACGCCATGGGATGGCCCAGCACGGCGCTGGTGCCATACGATCAGCGGCTGGCCTGGTTCCCGGCCTATGTTCAGCAGGTCGAGATGGAGTCGAACGGCAAGCGTGTCACCCTCGACAATGCCCCGGTCCTCCGTGCCACCGCCCCTGTGGTCTGGGGTGAGCCCGGCACCAACGGCCAGCATTCCTTCTTCCAACTCCTGCATCAGGGCACTGATACAATTCCGGTGGATTTCCTGCTCGCCGCCGAACCGCCGACGCAGACCGGCGACCACCACGCCAAGCTGGCCGCCAATGCCTTCGCCCAGGCCGCAGTGCTCGCCTTCGGCAAAACCGAACATGAGGCCCACGCTGAAATGGCGGCGGCGGGCGCAATCCCCGCCGAGATCGACCAGCTGGGCTCGCACCGCACCTTCCCCGGCGACCGGCCTTCAACCACCATCCTCTACCGCCGCCTCGACCCGGCAACGCTGGGCCGCTTGATGGCGCTGGTCGAGCACAAGGTCGCCGTCCAGGGCGCGATCTGGAACATCAACTCGTTCGATCAATGGGGGGTCGAACTGGGCAAGTCGTTGGCCCAGAGGCTGCTGCCGGTGGCACAGGGCGAAGCCGCTGCCAGCGGCCTGGACGTATCGACCTCCGGGCTGCTCGCGCATTACGCCGCGCTGCGGTCCTCGGGCCGGGAATAGAACCCGCGCAGAGCAGCCCGGCCCTATGCCGCGCGGAGCCTGGCAGATTGCCGGACCGGACCGGGAAGGGGTGTGCAAGAGGTGTGCGCACAAGTTGTGCAAGGGGGTCAAGATATTGATTATAAATGAGTTCAAAAATTTTAACGAATACGTAACCTGCGCCGATGATGGCAAAGGCGGAAGAATATATGCACGAAGAGCACCCGCGAACAGACATTCACAGGCCCTGCGCTGATTTCGCAATTTGACCCTAGGCACTTCGCGGCTCCGGTCCTCGATGACCGCAATGCGGACAAGGACGAAGCCGCTTTCGCGGCAATGGCGCTTGTCGCTGGTGTTGCGCGCTGACCGGAGCGTTGTAATTTTGTGATCTGCCGAACCTGGTTGACGATTGGGACGTTCTCAATCGATTGACGGGAGGTTCCGATGACAGAGGAGAAGATCACACCGCTTCGGGAGCGGATGATGGAAGATATGCGCATCCGTGGGATGGGCGACAAAGCCCGGAAGTCTCATATCCGGGCGATCAAGGATTTTGCTCGGTTTCTGAAGCGATCTCCGGATACGGCAACGCCCGAGGAGCTTCGGGCGTATCAGTTGCACATGACGGACACGGGCGTTACGGCCTCGACGTTCAACACCCGCATTGTGGCGCTGCGGTTCTTTTTCGGGATGACCTGCGGGCGTGAAGATATGAAGCGGTTCATGCAGTTCCGGACCCGGCCAGGCAAGCTGCCGGTCGGGTTCAGCGTTGAGGAGGTCTCGGACCTGTTGATGGCGACCAAGGGCTGTCGCAGTCGCGCTACCGCGCTCACAACGGTCTTCAAGCTTTGCCAATCGGCGGCCAGGAAATGGCGCCGCCTCGACGGCGCTCACCGTCTCGTCGAGATCATCGAGGGCGTCAAATTCAAGGACGGAGAAAAGCTGATCGAACGCGCCGCCTGATAGGACAAGTCACCAACTTTTGACAATAGCTCCATCAAACCCCTAACTTATGACTGCGTTCCTCTATGCTAGGAAAGACGACCATGCAAACAGCGGAAGCCCAAATCTGGGATAGAGCCCGTCAAATGGAAAAAAATCGCGTTGAGGCACAACATGCCAAGATGCGAAAAGACAAGAAAGTTTCAAAAGCGGAGTATAATCCAGAAAAGGTTTTAAAACCATGGACATGGGGAAGCAGCGCAACACACAGCATCCACAACATCGACCCTGACCTGGTTTTTTCGGTCAGCCACTTCGACTTCGATCTGAGTGACGATGGTTTTGTCGATTTCTTAGGAAAAAATTTCCACCTGCACAGGTGCGGAGCGCGTGGGTCGGCATACTGGAACGCCTTGAATGATCACAGTGTCACCAAAGCCGGATTCCTAACCAACACAGAATTTCAATTTGCTCAGGAATACGAGGGGGAAAGACACAAATACAGCGATGGTGAATTGCTATCCTTTTGGAAAATTTTTCACTTCACCAAGGTGTTCTTACAGGGTGCCTACGATAAGTTCAAAAGTCGCAGTGATGAGGCATGATGAATTTCGCTGTAATAGATGTTGAAACCGCCAACCCTGACTACGCATCAATTTGCTCCATCGGAGCTGTACGCTATCGAAATGGTATTCCCACGGACGAATTTTACACTCTGGCAAATCCACAAGGTGAGTTCTGGAATACCTATATCCACGGCATTAGCGCACAAGACGTAGAAGATGCTCCGTTAACAGGAGAAGCTTTGACGATGCTACGAGAATGGCTGGCCGAGGACGTTCATCGGGTAGTCTGTCACATGCCTTTTGACAGAACAGCCACTCGAAAAGCAGCCGAAGCGCAAGGCGTTGACTGGTCATCTCTTAAATTCCACGACAGCGCCCGTGCGGTGAAGTTGGCATGGGATGAGTACCGTCAAAAGGGCTACGGTTTAGGAAAGATCACTAAGGTTCTTGGCATCGAGTTTGATCACCATAATGCGCTTGCAGACGCGAAAGCGGCGGCGCAAGTCCTTATGAAAGCGGCAGAACGCCTCTCAATTGGCCAAGACGAACTCTTTGAAAAAATCTCGATGGATGCTGCCGCGATGCGGCGCAGAACCTACTATCAAAGAGGCGTAGAAAACCCTGAGGTCAACCCTGACGGCGAGTTCTTTGGGCAAGCCATCTGCTTTACAGGAACAATGAATATTGTCCGTTCGGAAGCAATCGCACTTGCTGCTGCCGCCGGCTTCGAAACGAAAAAAAGTGTCGGCAAGAGTGTAACAATTCTTGTGAGTGGAGACGCTGACCCTTCCAGATTCTCAGCAGGGCAGGACAAATCCAGAAAACTGCGGGAGGCTGAAAGGAAAATAGCAGGCGGACAAGATCTGCGGATTATTACGCCCGAGGATTTCGCGGCAATGGTCGCGGTTTTTTGACGTATCAAGTGGATTTTATTTTATCTCCGAGCGGGGCTGCGATCAAGTGGATCATGGTGATGGACAATGTCGGCCTGAACGTCGGCCAGACCAACGGCACCGGCGACTGCATGCAGGGCGACGAGGGCAAGTGGAAGAGCGCCTATCCGGTCTCCGCCAATGTGGTCTTCATCGACGAAGTCGAGGAGGATGGCGGCGTCACGGTCTCGCAGACCAACCTGACCGTCGCCCGTGCCAACGGTTTCCGTCCGGGGGCCGTGACCATCGATATCAATGTGGACGCGCCGAAGTGGCCGGGCCCGAACCGGCGAGCCCCCTCCGCATCTCCCGCGGAGGGGAAATCCGCGCCCTCTGGCGCGCCGCTGCGGGTGGGGTTATACAGCGCCCCCATGGACCGGCGGACGGCAGACGGCTCTCCCGGCCTGCGTTTTCTCAAGATGCATGGGCTGGGCAATGACTTCGTGATTATCGACGCGCGCGGCGTGGGCGAGCCGATTGCCCATGCCCCGATGACACCAGATCTGGCCCGCGCGCTGGGCGACCGCCACCGGGGTGTCGGTTTCGACCAGCTCGCGGTGATCGCCGACAGCGATAGCGCCAATGCCAATGTCACCTTCTGGAACACCGACGGCTCCACCGCCGGGGCCTGCGGCAACGCCACCCGCTGCGTCGCCCATCTGCTGCTGGCCGAGACCACGGCGGCAACGCTGGCAATGCACACCGCCAACGGCCGTCTGACCGCCGAACGCCTGGCTGACGGCCGCATCCGCGTCAATATGGGCCCCGCCCGCACCGGCTGGCGCGACATTCCCCTGGCCGAGCAAGCCGACACCACCGCCCTGCATTTGCCCGGCAGTCCTGGTGCTGTCAGTATGGGCAATCCCCATTGTGTCTTCTTCGTCAAGGACACCGAGGCGGTGCTGCTGGCCGAGGTCGGGCCGGAATGGGAACACCACCCGCTGTTTCCCGAACGCACCAATGTCGCGTTCGCGCAGGCGATCTCGCGCACGGAGGTTCGCCTCCGGGTCTGGGAGCGCGGCGCAGGGATCACCCTCGCCTGCGGCTCCGGAGCTTGTGCTGCTGTGGTTGCCGGGGTCCGCAAGGGGCTGTTGGAGCGCAGCGTCAACATCCACCTCGACGGCGGCGCGCTGCAGATTGAGTGGCGCGAAAATGGCCATGTGTACATGACCGGCCCGATCGCGCATGTTTTCGAGGGTCGCCTGTCGCCCGAATTCCTGGCGCAGGTTGTGTCATGACCACCCCTGTCTTCACCACCTTCGGCTGCCGCCTGAACGCCTATGAAACCCAGGCGATGATCGATCTTGCCACCGGGGCCGGGCTATCGAACGCCGTTGTCGTCAACACCTGTGCTGTCACCGGAGAGGCGGTCCGTCAGGCCCGCCAGCAAATCCGCAAGCTGCGGCGCGAGAATCCGCACGCCCGCCTGATCATCACCGGCTGCGCTGCCCAGACCGAACCGCAAACCTTCGCCGCCATGCCCGAGGTCGATCAGGTCATCGGCAATCTGGAGAAGATGCGCGCGGGCACATGGGCGGCCATCGCCAAGGCGCCCGACCTGATCGGTGATACCGAGGCGGTGCAGGTTGATGACATCATGTCCGCCACCGAAACCGCTGGCCATCTGATCGACGGGTTCGGCACAAGAGCGCGTGCCTATGTGCAGATCCAGAACGGCTGTGACCATCGCTGCACCTTCTGCATCATTCCCTTCGGGAGGGGCAATTCGCGTAGCGTGCCCGCCGGGGTGGTGGTCGAGCAGATCAGCCGCCTGGTTGCACACGGCTTCAACGAGGTCGTGTTGACCGGGGTCGATCTCACGAGCTGGGGCAGCGATCTGCCGGGGCATCCGCCGCTTGGCGATCTGGTCCAGCGCATCCTCCGCCTGGTCCCCGACCTGCCGCGCCTGCGCATCAGTTCGATCGATTCCATCGAGGCCGACCCGGCGCTGATCGACGCCATCGGTTCCGAGGCCCGTCTGATGCCGCACCTGCATCTCAGCCTGCAAGCGGGCGACGATATGATCCTGAAACGCATGAAGCGCCGCCATCTGCGCGACGACGCCATTCGCTTTTGTGAGGAAATCCGCGCGCGCCGGCCAGAGATGGTCTTTGGCGCCGACATCATCGCCGGTTTCCCGACCGAGACCGAGGCGATGTTCCAGAACTCGCTGCGCCTGATCGAGCAATGCGGCCTGACCTGGCTCCACGTCTTCCCCTATTCCGCCCGCAAGGGCACCCCGGCGGCCCGGATGCCGCAGGTACTCAAAGCTGTACGCAAGGAGCGTGCTGCCCGTCTCCGAGCCGCGGGGGATGACCGGGTGGCGGACTACCTCGCCGCGCAGATCGGCCAGACTCGCGAGGTTCTGATGGAACGTTCCCGGATGGGCCGCACCGAGGGCTTTGCCGAGGTTGCATTCGCCAGCGAACAACGTGCTGGCACCATCGTGTCCGCCCGCATTTCCAATGTCTCCGAGGCGCGGTTGATGGCCGCCCAAGGGTTTCCCTGACAGCAGTCTGCCGCTAACAAGCCCCAAGCATATCAAGTGGGTTCCATGTCATTCTTCAAGAAAATGAAAGAGCGGCTGTTCAAGTCCTCGTCGAAGCTCGACGAGGGGCTTGAAGCCATTGTCGACGAGGCCCCCGGGGAGGTTGTTGGGGGGGTTGTTGGGGAGGTGGCCGAAGCAGCCCCCGCAGCGGTGCCTGACGAGATCGTCGAGGATATCCCGGCCCCTGCCAGATCGCAACCGGAGGCGCGCCCGGAACCGGCTCCTGAACCTGTCCAGCCCGGCAAGCCAGGCCTCCTTGCCCGTGCACTCGGAACTGTAACCCGTGCCCAGGCGGTCAAGAAGCGCGTCCTCGACGACGCGATGCTGGAGAGCCTGGAAGACCTGCTGATCACCGCCGATATGGGTGTCGGGACGGCGCTGAAACTCTCTGCCCGCCTGGCCGAGGGCCGCTTCGGCAAGCGGGTCTCGACCGACGAGATCAAGCACGCCCTGGCAGGCGAGATCGCCGCCATCCTGGAGCCTGTCGCCCGCCCCCTGCCGCTGTATGCAAAGTGCCCGCAGGTGGTGTTGGTCGTTGGGGTCAATGGCTCGGGCAAGACCACCACCATCGGCAAGCTCGCCAGCCAGTTCAAGGGTGCGGGCAAGTCGGTGGTGATTGCCGCCGGCGACACCTTCCGCGCGGCGGCGGTCGAACAACTGCAGATCTGGGGCGAGCGGGCAGGGGTGCCGGTGATGACAGCACCGCAGGATTCCGACCCCGCCAGCCTTGCCTTCGAGGCCATGACACGCGCCGAGGCCGATGGCGCCGACATCTTGCTGATCGACACTGCCGGCCGCTTGCAAAACCGCGCCGACCTGATGGAGGAACTGGCGAAGATTGTCCGCGTCATCCGCAAGAAAGACCCGGAGGCGCCGCATAACACGGTGCTGGTGCTCGACGCCACCACCGGCCAGAACGCGCTCAACCAGGTGGAGATATTCCAGAAGATCGCCGATGTCTCCGGACTGGTGATGACCAAGCTCGACGGCACCGCCAAGGGCGGCATCCTGGTGGCGCTGGCCGACCGTTTCGCTCTGCCGATCCACGCCATCGGCATGGGCGAGAAGATCGAAGACCTATCCCCCTTCGACCCGGACGAATTCGCCCGTGCGCTGACCGGGGCCGCGGAGTGATCGGGGGGTGACCCCCGCCACGACCCTTGGCGAATGGATCATCGCCATCGAAGGCACCCCGTCGGGCGCTCAGGCGGCGCTGGCGCTGGTGTTGTTCTCGGCGCTGGCCCATGCCACGTTGGGCGCCCTGCAGAAGGGTCGCCACGATCCCTGGACCAGCCGCGGCGCCATCGATCTCTGGGCTGCGCTGATCGCCCTGCCGGTGGCGTTGTTTCTGGTGCCGCTGCCGGATGCCTTCCTGTGGTTGGTGCTGGCTGGCGGCTGGGCGATCCAGACTGCCTATAAAGTCCTGATGGCGATGGCCTTTACCCGGGGTCACTACACCCTGGTCTACCCCATCGTGCGCGGCACCGGGCCGCTGGCGACCGTCATTTTCGCCGGCATCGTCTTCCACGAAACCTTTTCGGGCGGGCAGTGGTTCGGGGTTCTGCTGCTGTCGGGCGGCATCTTCAGCCTCGCCGTGATCAATATCCGCAGCGTCGAGATCGGCCGCGCACGATTGCAGGCGGCAGTGTTCTTCGCCGTCCTTACCGGCATCTCGGTCGCCGTCTACACCACCTACGACGCCTATGGCATTCGCCTCTCGCCTGACCCCTTCACCTTCCTCGCCTGGTTCTTTGTCGGCGACGGCGTGATCATGCCCCTGATCGCCATCCTCCGCCACCGCCGGTTGGCGGCTGCCGGACAGGCGCCCGAATGGCACGGCTTCGGCCCGCTCGCCTGGCGCGGACTCTTTGGCGCGCTGGCCGGGCTTGGCAGCTTTGGCACGGTGATGCTGGCGACCCGGCTCGACAAGGTCGGCGAGGCGGCCGCCTTGCGCGAAACCTCGGTGGTGTTCGCAGCCCTGATCGGCTGGTTTTTCCTTGGCGAACGGGTCGGCCGCGCACGAGCCGCGCTCATGATCGTGATAGCACTTGGCGCAATCCGCATAGAGTTCGGGTGACAGCAGCGATTCCAGCTATTAGATACGCAGGCATGACGACCAAAAGCATCAACCAGCGGCTCAAACTCGCATTGGACATCGGCCCTTTGGCCGTCTTTTTCCTGTCCTTCCGCTTTGGGCGCGAGCTTCTCGACATTTCCGCTATCCGGGCATTGGTCGAGCCGCTGACCGGTGCGAAAGCCCTTGACGGGCCAAGCGGACCCCTGTTTGCGGCCACCGTGTTCTTCATGGCGGCGATCGCGCTTTCCCTGGCGATTTCGTGGTGGAAAACCCGGCATCTGCCCCGCATGACGATTGTCACCGGCATCATGGTGTCGATCTTCGGCGGCCTTACCTTGTGGCTCCAGGACGAGACCTTCATCAAGATGAAGCCGACCATGGTCAACAGCGCCTTCGCTTTGATCCTGGGTTTTGGGCTGTTGCGCGGCCGATCGTACCTGAAATCCCTGATTGGCTCGACCATGGTGCTGGACGACGCGGGCTGGCAGATCTTCACCCAGCGTTGGGTGATGTTCTTCATCTGCATGGCGGCCCTGAACGAGGTCGTGTGGCGCACCCAAACGACCGAATTCTGGGTCTCGTTCAAGACCTTCGGCTCGCTGCCCCTGACCTTCGTCTTCCTGGCCCTGCAATGGCCGCTCTTGAAGCGGCATATGGTGGAAGAGGAGGGGTAGGGCGGCGGTACCGGCGGTGCACCGGGCGCATCCCCCGCCAGTGACCCGACGTTTTCAACAAGATTGACCGGATCCGACCGTTCTGCACGCTCGTGCCGGGTGACTGATATGGGGTGGTAAAATGACCACGCGATCTGCGGTGGGCGATCGCTTCCCTGCCTGGAGCATCTTCCGTGATCTCCGAGTCACGGGTCATGCTCCATCTCATCGAATCGCCGCGATTTCCGGGTCACAAAATGAACTCGCTTTGTTGGAAATCGCTCTAACCCCCCGCCTCCGCCTTTTCCACTGCCGGCAGGATCTTCTTCTCGATATCGGAGCCCTGGATTGGGCCGATATGCTTGTGGACGATCCGGCCCTCGCCATCGACGACGAAGGTCTCGGGCACGCCGTAGACCCCCCATTCGATGCCGGCCCGCCCCTTGCGGTCGGTGCCGATCAGGGTGAAGGGGTTGCCCAGGTCGGCCAGGAACTGCTTCGCCGCCGCCTCGGTATCCTTGTAGTTGATGCTGTGGACGGTCAGCCCCGTCGCCGCCAGTTCCGTCAGTTTCGCGTGCTCCGCCCGGCAGGGCACGCACCAGCTCGCCCAGACGTTCACCAGCTTGACCCCCGGCGCCATCATGTCGGCGGTCGAGAGCCCCGGCTGGTCAGCATAAAGCGGCGGCAGCTCGAACTCCGGTGCCGGCTTGCCGATGAAGGTCGAGGGCAGGTCGCGCCCGCCATCACCGCGCTGCAGGCCCAGCATGAACACCGCCAGCACGGCGGCCGCGCCCAGAGCGGGCACCAGCATCCACAGGCGGAAGCCACCACCCTGTGGCTCGTCGAGCGGTTCCCCCTGTGGATCCGGCGTCTCGCTCATCGTCCCTGCTCCTTCTCCATCTCGGCCAGTTCCCGCCTTGCCTTCGCATTGGTCGCCAACGTGGACCACAACAGCCAGCCCAGGATCAGCGCCGTGGCACCATAGGCAGCGAGCACATAGACCGCGTACTCATCGCCGAAAAAACTCATGCCGCCGTCGCCTGCAGCCGCAACGACCGCGCCCGGCGCTGCCGGATCTCGGTCCGTGCGCGCACCAGCAGGAGTGCGATGAAGAGCAGATAGAACGCCACCATCATGATATAGAGCGGGGTTCGGAAGGTATCGTCGATGCGCTGCCCCTCGGCCAGGCTGAGCGACGCGCCCTGATGCAGCGTCGCCCAGAACATCACCGCATAGCGCGACAGGAACGCGAAGATCACGCCCACCAGGCACAAGATCGCCGAAAGATCGGCGGCCTTCTCCGGCTCTTCGATGGTGGCCCACAGCGCGATATAGCCCAGATAGAAGAAGAACATGATCAGCACCGCCGTCAGCCGCGCGTCCCAGACCCACCAGGTGCCCCACATCGGCTGGCCCCATACCGCCCCGGTGATCAGCGCGATCGCGGTGAAGGCCGCACCAATGGGGGCCGCCGCCTTGGCGACCAGAAAGCTGACATGGTGGCGCCGAATGATCCCCACCCCCGAGGCAATCGCCATGATCGCATAGGTGTTGATCGACAGCATTGCGGCAGGGACGTGGATGAACAGGATCTTGACGGTCGAGCCCTGCTTGTAGTCGTCCGGCGTCGCGAACAGCGCCCAGCCGAGACCCACCGCCAGCAGCACACCCGTCGCCACCCACATGGGCATAAGCAGCCGCCCGGACAGGCGCATGAACTCCGACGGATTGGCGTATCTCCAGGTCGACATGGTGCTTAGGTAGTCTAGCTGGCGCGCCTCGGCAACGGGGTAGAATGCTGCAGAGGCTGCGAACTTCTGTCTCAGGCTCTGGCCGCACGCCCGCCAAGGTCCTTTGCCCTGACGGCTCCCCCAGCCTCACTCCGCATTCGGAAAGAACAACTGCTGCCCATCGCGCCGATATCTGGCAATCGCTCGCTGACCGTCGCCCGACGACAGCCAGAAGATGAACCGCTGCCCCGCAACCGCCTTCACATTCGGGCACCGCTCTGGATTGACCATGATCACCCCGTACTGGTTGAACATCGCCGCATCGCCTTCCACAACGATCCGGTGCCCACCCTTGTTGCCAAAGGCGATCCAGGTCGCCCGGTCGGCCAGCGTATAGGCGCCCATGCCGATCGCCACATTCAGCGTCGCCCCCATGCCCGAGCCGGTTTCGCGGTGCCAGCCGCCGCTCTCGGCCACCGGATCCACTCCAGCGCCCTGCCACAGTGCAATTTCCGCCTTGTGAGTGCCGCTGTCGTCGCCGCGCGAGGCGAACGGAGCACCAGATTCCCGGATCGCCACCAGCGCCGCCTTCACGTCACGCGACCCCGCGACCCCGGCGGGGTCGACCGTCGGGCCGACAATAACGAAGTCGTTATACATCAGATCCGCGCGCGCCACCCCGAAGCCCGCGGCCACGAACGCCTCTTCCGCCGCTTTCGCATGCACCAGCAGCACGTCGCCGTCGCAATTCCGGGCGTTCTTGATCGCTTGCCCGGTGCCGACGGCGACCACCCGGACCTCGATCCCGGTCTCGGCCGTGAATTCCGGAAGCAGCGCATCATACAAGCCGGAATTCTGCGTCGATGTCGTCGACTGCACGATGATGAACTCTCCGGCCGCCGCCGGTTGGCTCAGCACAATCACGGCGGCGAGCATCAGGGCCGCAGGTTTCAGCATCCGGACAATCTTCCCGTCATGATCCCCTCACAGCAACAAACGCCCCGCCAGATAAGCTTCCGCCTCCGGCGATCGCGGGCGGTCGAAGAACCGGGTGGCGGCGGCTCGTTCGACGATCCGTCCCTGATGCAGGAACACAACCTCGTCGGCCAATCGCCGCGCCTGGTCGCGGTCATGGGTGACCAGAACCACTTTCACCTGCTTGCTCGCCGCCTCACGGATGAGCGCCTCCAGCGCGGCGGTGGCCTGCGGGTCCAGACTGGCCGCCGGTTCGTCCAGCAGCAACAGGGCAGGGCGTGCCGCCAGGGCGCGCACCATCGACAGCCGTTGCTGCTCGCCACCCGACAGCACTCGCGCCGGTCGCCCACCCAACCCTTCCAATTGCCCCAGCGCCAGTAGCTGGGCGATCTGCCCCGGTCGCTCGGCCCGCGCCACGCCATAGGTCTTCAGCGCATGGTCCAGATTGGCCGCGACCGAGCGACGCAACAGCACCGGGCGTTGGAACACGAAGGCGATCCGGTTTTGCCCGGCCTCTGGTGCGCCACCATAGGTGACGCTGCCGCTGCTCGGCGCGATCAGGCCCGCGATCAACCGCAGCAGAAGGCTTTTGCCTGCCCCATTCGGCCCCATCACACAGGTCAGCGGACCGGGGTCCAACCGCAGCGAGACGCCATCGATCAGCCGCTTTCCCGCAACTTCGAAGGCCACATCGAAAGTCTCCACCGGCCAGATGCCGGCACTCTCGCTGAACTGCTCCACGTCAAGCATAGACCTGCCGCACCGCACTGGAGCGCAACCCCATGACGCCCGCGCTGACGATCACCGACAGCGTCACCAGGATGATCCCCAGTCCCAGCGCCAATGCCAACTCGCCTTTCGAGGTCTCCAACGCGATTGCGGTGGTCATGGTACGGGTCACATGGTTGATGTTACCGCCGACAATCAGCACCGCGCCAACCTCGGCCAGCGCCCGGCCCATCCCGGCCAGCGCAGCCGTCAGCAGCGAATATCGCGCATCCCACAACAGCGTCGCCACGGTGCCGGACCGCGAGGTGCCCATCGAGCGCAGCATCTCGTCATATTCACGGTGCAGGTCCTCGACCACCTGCCGGGTCAGCGCGGCGATGATCGGGGTCACCAGGATGACTTGAGCGATGATCATCGCGGTGGGGGTGTAGAGCAGTTGCAACACCCCCAGCGGTCCTGCCGCCGACAGCATCAGATAGACCGTCAGCCCGACCACTACAGGCGGTAACCCCATCAGAGCATTAACCAGCACTGTCGCCACGATTCGTCCGGGAAAGCGCCCAACCGCCAGCACCGCCCCCAGCGGCAGGCCGATCAGACAAGCCAGCGCCACCGCGCTCAGCGTCACCCGCAGACTCAGCGCGATGATCTCGACGAGATCCGCGTCAAAACTTGCGATCAACCCGAAGGCCTCGCCGAAGGCTGCCCAGAAGTCCTGCATCGAATGCGGCCACGATCCATTGTTGTTTTCAGGTGAATTTATGCATTATTTGCTGTTTTTTTCGGAACACAAGGGGGAATCTTGCAATCTCATGCGGAAATGAATTGGCCAACCCGCTGGACTGGGGGCCTGCTTTCGACCAAATGGCAGCAGGTATTTTGAGGAGATGGGGTGTTATCCCGAGCGGATTCTTGCCTCGAAACCTTCTCGGTCCAGTTCGATTTTCTCAAATACGGTCTTTCTCGCGAAGGGCCTTTTATCGTGTTTTCCGCTCCAGCAGATGATTTCCAACAATATCGGCGCCAGATCGCGGCCTTTCTCGGTGAGAGCATAGGTGAAGCTGCGGTGATTTTCCGGATCGCGTGACTTTTCGATTATGCCCTCGGCTTCCAGGTGTTTCAGCCGGTCGGCCAGGATGTTGGTCGATATCCCCTCATCGGCCGCAAGAAAATCGCCGTAGGTTGTCTTGCCGTTCAGCATCATCTCGCGAATGACCAGCAAACTCCACCTGTCACCGAAAGTGTCTAACCCAAAGGCGACGGGGCACCCGGACTGACGCATTTTGTTGATGTCTCTCATTTTGCTGTTCTAAAAAAATAACTTGCAAAACGCAAGTCGTCAAATTGCACGCTCGATAACTTGCAAAACACCGGTGAATTACCAGAAAGGAAATACCATGCCCCAGAATGCGTTCGTCTACACCGAGCTTCAAATCTCGGTCCCATTCGCCGATGCTCCGTGGCCGGAAATCAGCGCGGCGATCCAGCAGCAGCCGGGCTTTCTCAGCAAGACCTGGCTTTCGGGCCTTGGCAATAATTCGATCGGCGGGTTCTACTCGTTCGATAGCATCGAGAATGCCCAGAAGTTCGTCACCGGCTATTTCCCCGGCGAGGCCAGAAAATTCGGCGTCGCGCACAACACCCGCGTTTTCGACGCCAACGTCACCGAACAGGCGCGCCGCTTCCTGAATTCACCCTACTACGCATACCCCCCCCCAAACCCGACTCACCACAGGAGCAAGAGTTGCAATGTTCAAGAAAACTCGCATACGGATTGATAGTCACAGCCGCGCCCGGCGGCGCTACACTCTCAAGCGCCCAGGCGGCGGAGCAAAGCTGCCTTCCCATCGGCGGTGTCGCAATTGCCAACTTCTTTTCTGAAGGGGAAGGCAAACCGATCATCATCTCCGCATCCTTGACCGGTCGTGTGAACAACGCTGCCGGAAAGATCACTGCACAAAGAGAAACGGCAACTGGTCTGGAAATGGACATTGACGCCCGGCGGTTTCATGCTAATGTCGCCCTATGGCCCAAGCTTACGACACATTGCAAGCGGCGCGCGCACTCGAAGCAAGCGGTTTCGAGCGCGCCCAGGCCGAAGCGCTCGCGGCGGCGATCCGTCACGGCCAGGGCGAGCTGGCCACCAAGGCCGATCTCGCCGCGGTTAAAGTCGAACTCGCCGCGCTGAAATGGATAGTCAGCATCCAAAGCGCAATCGGCCTTGCCACGTTCGCCGCCGTTCTGTTTATGGCCTTGCGGACCTGAGCCAGGGAAGATGTCCTCGGTCGGCCACCGCGCCGGGCGGGCGGCAGAAGTGGTGCAATCAGCGTCCACTCGCGGTCGGTCAAATCGCTTGGATAGCGCGTGCAATCCCGTCTATGCTCAACACGAACGGTATGTCGATGGCGACGTGCACACCAACACCATCAAGGGTTTCTGGTCGCACCTGAAACGCGCTTGGTTCAGCCAGCACCATCACTACACCAAGAACTTCATGCCCTTGTACGTTGCCGAGGCCTGTTGGAAGTACAACAGACGGGACCGCACGGATGGGTTCAGGGCCTTTCTCGCCGTAACAGTTCAATGAAAAGGAGAAACATCATGCGTCATCGTCAAGAGAGTCGGTCTCCGCAAGAATCTGCTTTGCCAGATTGCGAAAATCAGAAGTGCAACCTTCTAAGACAAAAGCCGAGACATGATCATCGTCAACCCGAATATGATTCCATGTGTCGAACACGACGAACGCTTTATCTTCCTGGCCGTTCTCCTCGCTTTTGAAATAAGAACTCTTCAATCGCAGAGTTCTTTGATTTGTCGGCTCGCGCACTTTTTCAGAAGACATTTCAGGACCTCGCACATGAGTTGACGGAGTTGCAGAAGAAGCAGGGGAGGATCCTGAATGCGTCAGATCGATTTACCGGGCTTCCAAGTCTTTCCACAGCTTAGGCATGTGATGATGACCCCTGCCGCCGTGCAAACCCGCGAGCAAGCCAAGAGGGCCAACCGTGAGGACACCCGCCAGAGACTTCCCTAGACCGAAGCCTCTCTTTTGCGCGGTAATCTCGTCCGAGCCACAGGCGGGGCAAAAGACCCCAGCTTCTGATTTCTTCTCCATCATCTTCTCCACTAAGGCCGAGGTGTCTTCATGTCGCAAGGGGTAGGCTCCCCAAATTCCACGTCAAGCCCGTAATCGTTGACTGATTGATCAAATGGGCGGGGTTGTCGCCGGAATGGAAGGCAAGCGGCTTCGCTACCGCGATTTGGTGGCGTGATCATGTCAAACAAGCTCTATTTCGGAGATTGCCTCGACGTGATGCGCGAGGATCATGTTTTGAAGATCATGTAACGACAGGAATGCGGAACGCTGCCGCCAGCACAGGACGGTTCATGGATGTTCCCAAAGTGCAGATTTACACTATCGAGGACTTTTTTATTGGGCGAAAACCGCAAATACCAAAATCGGCATAGGGAGAAACAAAATGGCAGACAAGGATAACAAACCTCGCGAAATCACACTCCCATCTCAGGGATATCAGCCGTCGAAGTCTGAAATCACCAAAGAATTTGATATGCCAAAGGGCGCCGAAAAAACGATACGTAGCGCGTTTTTTCGGCCATTCACAATTCGGCGCTGTGAGGGTAAATGAAGGGGTAAATGTGACTATTCGATATAAGCCCCTTTCGATAGGGGCTCAGGTGGTGAGTTCCACGAGGATTTCCTTGCGCACGTATTCTTGGAAGATCGCCGCGCTGGTGAAACAGCGATAGCCCGCCGCGCTTGCCAATGCGATGGTCTCCTCGCCCTCGTTGAGGAGGACAGCGACCGGCTGCGACAGCTCCTCTTGCAGTCCGTTTGGCCAGGCGAGGTCGAATATCGCAATCTGGTCTCCGGTTTCCTCGTCGGCATGATCGAACGCAATCACGCCTTCGGGCAGCCCTTGATCTACAGTCCATGCATTGATGTCGGTAAGTTCGGCTTCTTCTTCCTCGCTGGAGATGCCGCCAACGACTTGCGCCAACTGCGACGGGGCCGTGATGCTTACGCTTTCAGCGATCCAACCTTCATCGTCATGTAGAAGCTCGGCAAAGCGGTGATTGGCCTCGGCCGCCAGTAACTCCTTGCGCGCTTCCAGGAAATCCTCGTAGCGATCAGTCCGCCAGAGCGTCTCGTCCATGGGAATCCACTGGGATTTGAGCGCGCCTGGATGCTTTTGCTCGATCTGCGGGAAATACGCCTCCGGCAAGGTATCGCTGATATTGAGGTTCGTGTCCTTGGTCAGGAAGCAGAAATTGGCGACGGCGTTGACCTGCGATCGCGCGTAGTCCTGCTTGTAGAGTTGTGCCTTCGGAAAGATGTGGTGGACTTCGAGCGCGCTCATCTTGCCCAGGAGGGCCGATTTGAGGGGAATGCCGGTTCCCCAGTCCCGCGCCTCACCCATTCGAGTGAGCATGTACAGGACAGGGTAGAAGCGCGCACCAAGGCTCCAGCCGGTGAAATGTCCGGGCTCTACGCGCATGCCTCCATGCCACAGGCGAAGCTGCTCGAGCAGCTTGTCGATACCACCATCCTCGCCTTCCAGCGCGCCAAGATCCTTGTCGATATAGGATTCGGTCGAGGCCGAATAACGCCCCCACATGCCTGCTTGGGCAAACCAGAAAAGCAGTTTGTCGCGCTCAACTTCGCTAAGCGCCGCGCCTTTTTGATCCATGTAGCGGACTATCACAGGCACAGCGAAGCGCCCGAAGAACACTCGCGCATGATCAAGGCCGAGCCGCCCGGCGATCAGATTGAGGCATTGCTCGATATGCTTGGTCGCGCGGTAGAGCCCGTTCTGGATGTCCTCCGCTGACTGATCATGCAGGTAGAGAAACTTTGCCTCTCCGGTCAGGGTCGTATTGACAGAGCGGAGCAACCAGTCGAGGTTGAAATCATACCCGGCGCTGTTCCAGGTCTTCAGCTTCCCTTTCATCTCTTCCCGTGCCTGGGGCCAATCGGCACAAATCTTCGCGAGTGCAAGATCGCCCTTCGAGAGCTTGGTTCCACCGCTGTTCACCTTGTTGAAGATGTCGACGACGATATCGACCGTTTTATCGGCGCCCGTAACTTCCTCGATATGCAGGTCGACTTCCGTGATACCGAGCAATCGAGTGAGGCGGCCGATATAGATGGGGAGCTTCTCGGCATTTCCCGGGATTCCGCCGAGGGAAGCCCCAATTTTCCCAATCCGGTTTGTCCGAACTTCATGAGCTTCGAAACATCGATCCAAAGCTGATCGTCTCGCATCTTCACGGGCTGATAGAACTCGAACGTTTCGTCCTCGAGGTGGAATTGAAGCCCGGTGAACATCTTTGTGTTGCCGTCGAAAAATGCTGGGGGTTTTCCGCGCACGACGCCGTAGATCGACGTCATTCGCTGTTGTCCATCGAGGAGAAGTTTCACAATGCCGCCGGCAAGCTGGTCATCGCCGCGATGGCTCGCAGTTTTTGCTTCGGTTGCCCAGACCAGCAAAGAACCGACCGGGTGACGTCGATAGAGAGACGCGAACAGCCCGCGCACCTGGTCGCGACTCCAGACATAACCTCGTTGAAACTCCGGCAGGGCCATGTGCCCGTTATCGATATGGTCCAAGATCGTTGAAATCTTCATTCAGGTGCCCTTTTCATGCAGGTTGGTCTATAGCACTGACGTCTGAGGTGGTGCCCTCGGCCTCGATACCCATCCAGCACAGAAGCTCAATATCCTCTTGCGCGATTGGCGGCAGCAACGGCGGAGGCTCAACTGGTTCGAGGCCAGTGTCAAGGATGTGCTCGATCAGGAAACGCGAGAGTTCGGTTCCTTCATGCCCCTCGGACGCGAACCAGTCCCGCAGCATCATCTCCTCGCGCCGCGGCCAGGGAGATTCCAGAATATCCAGCGTCCTGGTCACGCGGTCCTCTGCCATGTCCAGCGGTGGGTTGGTGCGGATGAACTCTGCGACACGATGATTGAGCGGCCGAACTTTAGGCTGAAGGTTGGCCGGATCGGTTTCCCGCATCCAGTCCGCCCAGATGTCTTGCTGTGCGACCTCCCAGAAGTCATAAACGCGCTCCTGCAATGCATCGGGGTACCAGGTTGGCGTGTCCGCCTCGCATTCGATCAGCCGCAGGCAGGTTCCCATCTCCCTCGCGATGGCGTCGTCCTCAGTCGCCACGCGCCAATCCTCATCTGCCGCAACGAAGCGCAGGTACGTTCGCTCGCCCGCCACCGCGCAAAAGAACACACCACGGCGCGCCCCCTTCACCATCCCCGAGCCCACTTTCCAGGGGAGGCGCACGATGCGGTCCCGGTCCTGCTCAAGCGCCTTTCGAAGGGTCTGCCTGTACTCCTCGCCGGACTGCGCCGCGCTGGCGGTTCCGCCGCGCTCATAGAGGGATGCGTCCTCTTCCAGCAGCTTCTCGATCTCGTCGCGCGTTTCCGTGAACACCTGCGAGCCATGCGCCGCTCCCTCAATGGGTGCGGCGACGCCGACGCTGGCCGCGGCCAGCGCCAGCTTGTCGAGAATACGCTGCTCCAGGTTTAGGAGCTGATCGAGACGATCGACCGGGAAAATCGTCCGCATGTAGGCCCTTCTGTGCAGGCTGCCGATGCGGTCAATCCGGCCGTGCCGCTGCACCAGGCGCATCGGGTTCCAGGGCATGTCGAAGTTGATAATGTGGCGGCACTGCTGGAGGTTTACGCCTTCTGCCAGCACGTCGGTGGAGATCAGGAGGTCGTAAAGGTCGGCATCCTGCCCGGCCGGCGCCTCCATCGAAATCGGTGCGAAGCCCTGCACTGCCTGCTGCCGCGAGACATCGGCAAGATCGCCTGATCCGCTGACGGCAACCATGCGGCCCAGATATTTTGCCAGGTCAGGGTTCCCGCCAAGCTCGGCTTTGAGAAAATCCCTTATCCATTCGACGGTATCCTCGAAAAACGAGAACACCAGCACCTTGCGCTTTTGCGTCTCGTCGATGGCGTCGGTCGCTTCACCTTCCGCCTGCTTCGCTATCGCGACAAGTGCGTTTGCCAGGGCCTTCAGCTTCGGGTCGCGGTCCGGCGTGATTGCCGCCGCCTCGTCCGCCAGGGCCTGCAACAGGTCGCGGTCGCGCTCCACTGCCGCACGCAACGCTTTGGTATCGTATAGCGAGGCGTCCGTCCGGTGCTCGGTCGCTGACAGTTCTTCGAACAGGGCATCGTCGTCGCCCGAGATCTCCTTCATGAACGCCGTGGTTACGACATGGCCTGCGTCCAGGGCGTCGAGAAAGGTGCCATGCTGTTCGACCATCTTCCTGACAGTGTTGCCGAAGGCGAAGGCCGAGGATTCGAAGCGTTTCAACAGGCCGGACCGCAACAGCCCGACCGCCGCGCGTCCGCGCGCTTCCTCCTCTGCATCGCCTCCACCCAGCAGATAGGCATCCGGCATATAGCGTGCAAAGGCGATGGCGCCCTCGCTATCCGGATCGAGCGCATCTTCCAGCATGTCGAAGAAATCGGGGAGCAGGTCGTCGAGGTCATAGCGGACAGTAATCGCCCTCGGCTTGGGGAACACGATGGGTTGCGGCTTGCCGTCCGGGCCGACGATGGTGTCGCCAGAGTAGTGCTTCTTTACGAACTGCCGGGTGCGTTTCACCGTCGTCGCGTCGATGATGGGATAGAGCACGTCGGGGCTCAGGCTTGATGGGTCCTCGCGCATGGCGCGCTCGAAGCGTTCGCGGATCGACAGGATGCCACGGTCCGCGAGATGCGCGTCCTGGCGCAGGAAAAAGCGGATCAGGTGATAGAGGTCCCACAGCGAATTGTTGACCGGCGTCGCCGTCAGCAACAGCAGGTCGCGCCGGCGTCCGAACAGCAGCCGCCGCAGTGCCGCCGCCCTGGTTGGCGCATCCGGGTTGCGGTAGTTGTGCGCCTCGTCAACGACGACGAGCTGATATTCGTCGAGCAGCCGTTGCAGTTTTTCCTGATTTGCGTCCGGCCGTCGCGCGTCCCGCAGTTGGATGTCGTTCGCCAATTCCTCGTAAGACAGGCATTCAACGAACAGCTGGAAGCGGGTCAAAAATTTCTTCCAGGTGGTGTCGCGTAGCGCTGCCGGGCAGATCAGCAATGCGCGCTGGCGGTGCTCGCGATAGAGTTGCAGCACCTCGCCGGCGATGAAGGTTTTGCCCAGGCCCACCTCGTCGGCGACGATGGCACCGCCGGTATCGCGGATCAGCCTGAGGGCACGGGCGACGCCATGCTTCTGGAAACTGGTCAGCGGCAGGTTCTGGTCCGCCTCCGCGTCCTCCTCGACCTCGTCGCCATAGAGCTGCCACAGCACCCGGATGAAGATTTCCCAAGGCGTTCGCGGCCGGAACACCTCCTCGAACACAACCGCCAGATCGTAGGGTTCGGCCTCGTCCCACAAATCGTCGAACCATTGCCGCGCCTGTTCGACGATCGGACGCTCGTAACGACCCAGGTTCAGTTCCAGGTTCCGGGTCATCCCGGCGCCGGTCAGGTTTGACGACCCGGCGATGATGCCCTCCGGCTTGCCATAGGCGCCGTCGGCCGACGTGAAGATGTATGCTTTGGCATGCAGGAAAGCCTTCTCGTAGCGCTTCACCTCCATGTTGCCGGCGCGAAGCGCGTCGATCAGTTTGCGGAGCGCCGCGCCGCTCGCCCGGGTGAACGGCATATGGTCGCGTTCGCGGCGGAGCGCGTCGTCCAGCCGGTGCAATCCCGCCTGCATGCGCCGGCGTTCGAATATCGCCGGGGTCTCGCCCAACGGCTTGCGCTCCTCAAGCGCGCCCGCCGCCAGATCGGTGCCAAGCATCAGTCGCACCTCGGGTACAGGCAAAAGGTGATCGGCGATCTGGGCGAAGCCGGCGGGGCTGAAATACGCCGTGGCGATACGAACCTGATCCGGCGGCGCGACCACCTCGCCGAACTCGCCGCCTGCGTCGACGTTCAGCACGGTGCCCAGCGCCTGCGCCAGGGTGTTGCCGTTTCGGTTGTCGATGAAGTCAGGCTTGCTCATCTCAACTCCTGCCTGACCAGGCGTGGTAGTGCCCCAGTACGCCGTTCAGCCGGTCCTCGTAATTCCAGCCCACGTGAAAGGTCTCGAAGATGTGGGCGAGTTGCGGCTCGCTGAGGCCGTAGAGATGAGCGACCACGGCGTCGAGCTCGTGGATCATATCCTCCTTCTCGTCGTCGGCAAGTGGTCCGCAATCGACGCCGACAGCCTCGGCCCATGCGGCGAAGCGGTCGTCGGGACAGGCGAGGCGGCCGGCCAGAGCGACAACGCGTTGCCACCCTGCATCGTCGCAAGCGGGACGGGGCACGGGGAACGGATTGAAGACGAAGTAGTTGACGTGCGTCTCTACGAACCGTCGCGCGTACCAGTCAAGCGGGATCGATGACAATATCCCGACAAGGAAGGCTTGATCCTTCTCGTCTCCCCGTGGCCACAGCAAATAGGGAGCCTGATTTCCGACGAACACCTCGGGCGGCAAAAGACAGGCGATCACTGTTCGCTGATTGGTGCGATTGGACACGTCCCGGAAGGCCACCCTTGGCGCGAAGCAGGGCAGGGTCGATCGGTCGCGCAGGTATGCAAGGGGAAGCTCGCGATGCGCGCTGTCGTGGTGGCTCTTGCCAGCACGGATACGCTTGTTCCCAATCCATTGCAGGGCAGGCTCGGGGTCGGCCCAGGCGTAGTAGGTGCCGGTGTCGGGGTTCCATAGGTCGAAGGACGCGCCCTTGTAAACCGGCCAGAACCCGTCAGGGCAATCCTCACTTTCGAGGTCCATGAGCGGTTTTTGGGCCGTCGCGTGAAGTTCGGAATCTGGGCGCGCGCGCCACTGACCTTCAAGGTTCAAATCGATCCGAGGCGCCTTTCTGAGCTGCGCGAACACCTCAGCCGAGTTCTCCGTCGGCAAGAGCGGCAGGGAAGCGGAATCGTTCCATGCCAAAACCTGATCATGGTCAAACAAAGCGGCGGGATTCCGGACGCTTGCGGAAAAAGCCGCCAACGACGCAAATGGCCCCCGTAGGCGGATCGAGCTCTCTTCGGGCGTACCGTGGGCGATGGCGACGAGTGCGATCGTGTAGCGATGCTCGGCCTCGTCGAAAACCCAGCCCGCCCGGTTGAGAAGCATCGTAACATCTACACTCTCTGAGCCGCTGAATATCGCGAGCCGGAAGTCCGTCGAGCCCTTGGCGGCGAGAGCACTACGCGGCAGCACAACGCCGATACGTCCGCCTTCGGCCGCTGTCAGGTGCCAGAACCTCCAGCAGAACGCCTTGTAGAGGTCGGGGTCGCCGGTTCCCATCCCAGGATAGGCGCCGCCCACAAGCGCCTTGCGCACTCGCTCCATCTCCGCCAGCTCCGTCTCATATACCGCAACGAGATCGGGCCGCTCCTCGCGCAGCCGCACCTTTTCCGCCTCCTGCTCACGTTGCAACATTGAGCGCAAACCCGGGAAATGGCGCGCCCAGAACGCGTGCTCTTCCACCGTTGCCTCCTGCCACGGCGGGTTGCCTAGGATCACGTCGAAGCCCGGCCGTTGGCGCAGGAACACCTCGGGAAATGCAATGGGGAAATGCAGGGCATGGAGGTCCGCCAGGTCCTGCTGTGCGGCGTTGTGAACGGAAACCGTCATCAGGTCACCCGATAGTCGCTCCCAGTCCTCGAACGGGAAGCCGACGACCCTGGGATCTTTCGAGATCGGCTGGGCGGCGATCAGGTCGCAGAGCAAGGCAGTGCTGCGGATGGCTTGCTGTGCCTCCCGGATTGCCTCACGGGCGGCCGCGATGTCCGCCAGCGTTGCGTCGTTGATCCTGGCCAGCCTGTTGAGCGGTTTGGCCGCCTCGCCCAGCAGGCTCTCGGCATCGACGGCGAACAATGTGCCAGTCGTCTCCTCGAACTTCTTCCGGATTTCGTCGACCGTTCCGACCCCGACCAGTGAGTTGCCGCGCACCAGAGTGTGATCCAATACCGACAGAGGCAGCCCCGGTACAAAGGTGTGAATCCAGACGGCGAGCCGCGCGAGCTGCACCGAGAGCGCGTTGAGGTCGACCCCGTAGATGCAGCGCCGGGCGATCAGCCGGCGCAGCAGCTGGCCGTCCTCGATCGTTGCCGCGTCGGCCAGTTCTCCCAGCTCTCGGACCGCCGCATCGCGAAGTGCTAACAGTTCCGCCCGCACGCCGGGAAGATCGCGATCCACCAAGAAGTTCGCCATGCCCTTTTCGATGCGATCGATCGCCGCGATCAGGAAATGGCCGGACCCCATGGCGATGTCGGCAACCCGGAAGTCGAAGAACGCCTCCGCCGCGTCGGTGTCGTCCAGCCGGGCGAGCCGAGCGAAATGATCAGCCAGCGCCGGTTCCAGCGCACCGTCAAGCAGATGCTCCACCGCGAAATGCTTGGTGTAGTAGCTGCCCGACGATTTCCGCGCGCCGGAACGGTTGTGGAGGTAGATCTCGCCCTTGGCGACCGCCACCGCGCCGCCAGGCTGGGCGGGCACATAAGCGCCCTGCCGGTTGAGCGTCAGGTCCGTGTCGGCGAGCGCCAGTTCCGACTCCAGCAGCCCCTCGTAGACGGTGCCGAACTCGCGCACGCCGAGCGAGCGGAAATCGACCGGTCCGGGCATATCCTCAGGCGTCTCGATCACCAGCAGGCCGCGCAGCGCGGACTCGAAGGTCTCGTTGGGCAGTGCGATGTCTGCCAGCGCCGCGCCGGAGGCGGAGACTGCGGCATCGCTGGTGAACAGACCGCCATCGTAGGCGGGCACGCCCCATTCGCGGTTGCCCTCGGCCACCGCTTGCCAAAGCAGCGCCACCTCATGCCAGTGGGAGTTGCCCGCGGCGACCGGCGTCCCTCTGGCGACGCATTCGGCGAGTTCCTGCGCCTTCTGCTTCAGTGAGCGTCGCCGGTAGGCGTCGTTGAAACGGTAGGGCAGCAGGTCGCGGTCCTCGGCATAGGCGATGAACAGCAGTCGGAACAGGACCGTCAGCGCCATTTCGTAGGTGCGCTCGAGGTCTTCGGGAGTTGGGCTCTCGATGCTCCGGGCGGCGGCGATGCCTTGCGCCAGTTCCGGAACGACCTGATCGTAGATGCGCTCGCGCAGGCGCTCGGCGAGATCGCCGGCGAACCGCTGCGAATCCGCCAGGATTTGCTTCAGGCTTCCGTCCGCCGCCAGAGCATCGGCGGAATAGAGCAGCCAGAGATAGGACAGATGCTCGTCGGACAGCAGCGACGGCTGGCATTCGATGTAGGTTTCCGTGCGCCCCCGCCGACCGACGCCGGTATCGAAGGCAGTTGAATAGAGTCGCAACCGGTTGCCCTGGACCAGAACCACCCAGGGCAAATTCTCAGCGTCCGCCTTGGTGAGTGCGTAGTTTACCGGGGACAGGTTGTTGAAGCGAGGGGTGCCAGCCTCGTGTGACTCGCTATCGCGCAACATCACCGCGAGAGCCGTGCGCCGGTCGCCGCTGCGTAGCAGACTGGTCAGGTTATCGATGCGCTCAACCTGGAAACCGAGCGCGTCCAGCAGGTCGACATCACGTTTGCCGAGAGCCCCGGTTGCCTTGCGTTTAGCCTCGGCCCAGTCCGGTCGCCCCGGTGTGCCATGCTGTAATTCGTGCAGCGCCACCAGCCCCTCATTGTTCAGCCCCGGCAACGCCGTCTCCAGGGATGGCAGCGCCTGCGCGAGGAAACGGAGCGCGGCGTGCCGGTCGGGCTGTTCGAGGGCCTCGCGACAGAGGCGCTCGACCTGCCCGGCATCTGTCTTCGGGTAGACTGGCGGCTCCTCGCCGGAGGCACCGCAAAGCGCCGTGCCGCCCGGGTGCAGCACAATGAGCAGCACAGGCGCTGCGCGACCGCCTCGGCGGCCCTTCCAGCACTCCAGAAGTGCGGCTCGCGTCGGGGCGCCAGGCGACCGCGCAACAGCGACCTCGATCGCATTCGCCCCCTTGCCAACAAACAACCCGACCGGCTGGAAACCATGTTTCGCATCCGGCGCCCAGGGCCGTGCCAAGAGGTCGGACAAGAAACCGCCATCGTTGATCATCGCGGGCCACCCCTTCCCCTGACGGCTTTCTGTAACTGAATGCCCACGCTACCGCCCTCTCAGGAATACGCAAGCGTTTGGCAGTTCGCCAGATTGTAGGCTAGCGCGTGACGCTGAAGGCTGAACCCGCGGGGAGTAAGGGGAGGGCCCGCTTTCTCCTCCAAGGCCATATTTAGGCAATGTAATATGGTGAGGTAATTACTCACCCCTTGTGTCCGGGCTTGGCGCCGCCGGGTTTGGAATGCCGCCGCCGCGCCTTTTTAGCGCTCGACGGCGGCTTGGAAGAGGTCCGCGAGGTCTTTGCCGGGCGCGGAAGTCTCAAGCACCAGATCAACCAACTGTTCTTTGCTCAAGCGTTCAGGATCGGCACGATCCATTGCCCCATTGATTCAGACATCGCCGGGCGGCACAAGGGGTGAGTAATTACGCGCTTGAGGCATTTCCTGAAGCAGCGGCCAGAATGAACGCAGCTTTCTACACCCGCGTTTTCGACGCCAACGTCACCGAACAGGCGAGCCGCTTCCTGAATTCACCCTGCTACGCATAACCCCCCAAAACCCAACTCACCACAGGAGCAAGAGTTACAATGTTCAAGAAAACTCGCATACGGATTGATAGTCACAGCCGCGCCCGGCGGCGCTACACTCTCAAGCGCCCAGGCGGCGGAGCAAAGCTGCCTTCCCATCGGCGGTGTCGCAATTGCCAACTTCTTTTCTGAAGGGGAAGGCAAACCGATCATCATCTCCGCATCCTTGACCGGTAGTGTGAACAACGCTGCCGGAAAGATCACTGCACAAAGAGAAACGGCGACTGGTCTGGAAATGGACATGGAGCATTATTTTGGCCGGGATGATGGCGGTTCCGTGCAGACGAAAGACCTCGGCGTTCTCACCGCTATTCCCGGCAAGCCAGGTCGCTACATGATCGAAATTACCTATGACATTCAAACCGATGTGACGCGCGGCACGCTCAAAGGCTACAGCGGGCAATTCAAAAGTTTCGGGCTGGTCGATCTTCGCAACCTGAATGATATGAAGGGCCTGGTTCGCTATAGCGGTGAAATCTGCAAGTAACGATCCATCGAGATTGCCGGTGGGCCGTGGTGAATGCGGCCCACCGGCTGCACCATGACCGAGACCTTCGCCGTGAGGCTCCCCACCTCACTTCCGAGCAAACCGGGGTTCTCCAAAACGCACCGCCGGGGTAGGGCGGCCCATCAACGCCACTTCGCGGAAATGATCCATGATCGCCGCCGTTGGGGCGAACAGATCATGTCCCAGGGTCGGGATGAACAGCGAGAACACCGCAGGGCCGGCCTCGTCATCCGCTGCCAGACCCCGGTTGCCGCCCCGGCCCCGGCCTGCGAACAGGTCGTCAAGTGGCGGACGATGCACCTCGGCAATCTCGCCCGGCGAGGGGCGCAGGACCGTGGCCTCGCCCAGCCAGACCACGAATGGCGTGATCAGATACCCCGATCGTGTCGGCAGGTCGTCGAGCACCCCCAGCATCTGCTCGGGCGCAGCAGCGATCCCCAGTTCCTCGTGCAATTCTCGCCGGGCGGCGGTCAGCGTATCTTCGCCAGGATCAAGCCTGCCGCCGGGCAGGGCGTATTGCCCGGCATGGGCATTCAGGCGCGGGGTTCTGAGGGTCAGCAGGAAGGTTGTCGCGCCATCCGCCGCTGGTGCCAGCACCACCGACACAGCTGCCGCACGCAGCCCCTGCGCTGCCGCAACCCGGCGGCGATAGCCCGCCAGATTGGCGCGCATATGCTCGCGCGTTGTCTCCGTGTAGGGCCAGGGGCCTTCGCTCATCGGTCGTTTCCTCGCCCTGCCGCCCGCCTGTCTCCAGGCTGGGTCCGAGGTTTGCGGCAATTTCCACCCGCTGGCAAGCCGTCCGTTATTGCCAATCGCGACGCCGTCATGGCACCGGCCGAGGCGGGTAGGGCCGCGTCCTGCGGCCGGGGCATTCACGTCGGCACTGGCCTGTTCTACGCTGGCTGAAGCGGCGTTGATTTCTTGAAAAGTCGTGCATATGAGTCAGATGACTCGACCCTGCGCATTCCGATGAAAACGGCCACCCATTCCGATCCAAAACCGCCGCCGATTTGCAATGATCAAGCTCACCAGGGAAGTTCTTGAGGTTCACGGATTTCAGATCCGGAACAGTTCCGCCTTTGTCGGCGAAGAAAAACGCCCGGTTTGGATCACGGCGGAACCGTCTCTGGATCGACCTGTGGAATGACCGGAAAGTCCTTGCCTAGTTGCTCCTCGGCGGCGTGCCTGAGCAGGGTTTCGATGGTCGGATCTTTCTTTTTCAACCGCACGAAATCGCGCCGCGAAAGTGTCAGAAGGCGGCAAAACCCAGTGGAAACAACGGTGTTTCGCCGCCGCCAAATCGGCATGAAAAGCGCCAGCTCGCCAAAGAAATCACCGTTCGAAAGCTGTACCGGTTCGCCCTCTGCGCTGCGAATTTCGAGCGCGCCGGAGGCGACGAAGAACATCTCCGTACCCCGGTCCCTGGCCTTCATCACCGTTTCTCCCGGCGCTGTGAATCGGGTTCGCAGGCGCCGCGAGACCAGGCTGCGCTGACCAGGGTCGAGGCCTCGGAACAGTGGCACCATGTCCAGCATGGCATCCCGTGACAGGGTCAGGTCCAGCCGTGGCGGACGCGCCGCGACCCGTTCGCGCCGATCCAGTTCGCGGGTCAGGTTGTCGCGCAGCTCCGATCCGATAACCCCATCGTTATAAAGGCGGATATACTGGTGGCGTTCACGCCTGATGGCGGTGCGCGCGATCAGTGCTTGCTCCAGGGCCGACACATAGGCGGGGTATTGCAGATCGATCTGGGCGATCGCCGCGCGGACCCGATCCAGCCGCCAGGCCAACAGCTCGCCCAGGTTCTTCGCCGCATCGGTGCCGATCATCGGCGCAAGTGTCTCGCTGGTGAAACGCTGGAGACCGCGGAGCACCCGGTCGGTTTCCAGCAACACGGTGAGGCGCAACTCGATTGCCTCACGCAGCGGCCGGTCCCAATGGAGGTAACGCTGCACCATCAGCGCTGGACGGTGCCCGGTAACCGAGCCTAACGCCGCCTCCGACGCCGCGGCATAGGCATCGCGGCCACCGGTGCGGGCTGCATCCGCAATGCGGCTGGCGATCAGGCGAAGCTGGTTGGTCGCCCGCGGACCGATGGCGCCCTCATCGAAGCCGCGCCGGACCAGCCGGGCCTCCTGCCCGCTAAGGATTGCCAGACCAAGGCGTAGCCGCTCGCCGAAGGGAATTCGCTTGCTCTCCGCCTCGGCCTTGGCCTCAACCTCACGGCGCCGACGCCCAAGTGCGTTCTCAACCACCGCCAACGCCTCCGGCTCCAGTGTCCGGGCGGCGGCGATATCCTGGATGACGCAGCGCACCCGTTCGATCGACCCGGCGATAATGCGCTCGCGCAGGGCCAGATCCGTTGGGGAAAGCTGGTCCAGCCCCAGCCGTGCCGTCAACAGCGCCAGGGTCGAGGCGTTGAGGAACAACGTGGTCAGGGTGAAAGCGGCGGCCAGCGCACCCAGCACCGGACCGGCATCGCCCAGCACCGGCGTTTCGGTCAGCGAGATTGCCAGAACCAGCGTCACCGCCCCCCGGACCCCGCCCCAGAACACCAGGATTCGTTGTGGCCGGTCCAGTTGCGCGGCGCGTCCGGTCCGCTCGAGCAGCGGCAGCGCGCCGAACAGGATCAGCGCCCGCGCCGCGAAGGCCCCGGCATAGACGACCGTCACCAGCATCGCCTGCATCCAGCTAAGGTTCAACAGCATCCACGGTGTCAGTAGAGAAACCAGCATCAGAATCAATGTGTTGGCCCAGAATCCGATCTGCGCCCAGACTGCCAGAACCGTGTTCCAGTTGCCCGGCCCCATGCGCACGAAGCCGGTCGATCCGGTGGCAAGCCCGGCGAACACCACCGCGACCACACCGGAGGCGCCCAGCCACTGATCGGCAAGAAGATAGGCGCCATAGGCAACCGCGACCGTCATCGACGCCTCGGCCAGCGGCGAACGACCGAGCAGAGGGTAGATCCGCGAGGCCGCATAGGAAATGCAAAGCCCAAAGCCCGCGCCGGCGCCGAAGCTGTAGAGGAACCCGAAGATCACCCCGGCCGCGGTCGGGGTGGCCTCCGGCGCCAACAGCGCCAGCAGGAAGGTGAAGATGGCGATCGCCGCGGCGTCGTTCAGCAGGCTCTCGCCCTCCAGCAGCACCAAGAGCCGCTTCGGTGCGCCGATCTCGCGGAAGGTGGTGATGACCGCCGCCGGATCGGTGGTCGCCACTGCTGCACCCAGCAACAGGCAGGCGGCCAGCGCGAAGGGCGTGACCGCCCAGACCGCCAACCCGATCAGCACTGTAGCTGCCACCACCGCGATCACAGCCATGACGATGACGACGCCGATGTCGTCGAGCATGCGACGCACATTCACGGTCATCGCCATCTCGAACAGCAGTGGCGGCAGAAAAATATACAGCAGTACAATGGAATCGACTTCGACCTGCGAGACGAACCACAGATAGTGGGTTGCCAAGGTTGATCCTGCCAGGGTGAAATCGGTCAGCGCCGTGGCGGTTCCCGCTATCAGTCCGACGCCCGCGATTACGACGGGCAGGGGCAATCCGATCCGCTGGGCCGCCGGCACGGCCAGCGCACCAAGGGCCAGCGCCAGTGCCAGTGCGGAAAGCGCGAAAACGACGACGTCCATTGGGGTTTCCGGTGTCCCTTGCCCTTTACGCGGCGCCGGGGCGTGGCCGCACCCCGATAGTATAGCACTCGCGGGCGCGCGTCAGTGGAATTAACCGCTGGAATTAACCGCTGCGCCCACTTCCCGCGAACCCGGTATCGCCCGGAATCAGGACCGGCCCGGAATCAGCCAGCACCAGCCCGATTTCGGCTCCCACGGCAAATTTCTGCTCAACATCCTCGCTGGTGACGAAAAGCTCGCCGAGATCGGTCGCGACCAGATATTCCATGTGGCCGCCCACATAGGTGACCTTGACCAGTACTCCTGGAATTACCCCCTCCGTCCCCGCATCGGACAGATCGATCCGGCCGGGGCGCACCGCGATCCTTGCCGGTCCCGGCGTCAGACCACGGGTGTCGAAACTGCGGGTCACCGGGCCGATGCGAACTTCGGCCTGGTCGCCAGTGACCTGCGTCACCTCGCAGTTGATCAGGTTCGCCTCGCCGATGAAGTCGGCGACGAAGGCATCGCTGGGGGCGTCGTAGAGCTCACGTGGGGTACCAATCTGGGCGATCACGGCGTTATTCATCACGATGATTCGATCCGAGACCGCCAGCGCCTCCTCCTGGTCATGGGTGACGTAGATCACGGTCAGGCCCAGCTTGGTCTGGATGTCGCGGATATCGTCGCGCACCCGGCGGCGCAGCCGGGCGTCGAGGTTGGATAAGGGTTCGTCGAACAGCAGCACCTGTGGCTCCAGCACCAGGGCCCGGGCCACCGCGACGCGCTGCTGCTGGCCGCCGGAAAGCTCGGACGGGAGCCGGTCGCCGTAGTCACCGAGGCCCACCAGGTCGAGCCCCGCGCGTGCCTTCTCCGTGACCTCCGCCTTGGGCGCGCGGGAGGATTCGAGGCCATAGGCCACGTTCTCGAACACCGTCATATGCGGGAACAGCGCGTAGGATTGGAACACCATCGAGACGTCGCGGTCGGTGGCGGGCAAACCGGTCACGTCATGATCGCCGATCAGGATGCGCCCCTCGGTCGCCCGCTCAAGCCCGGCGATCATGCGCAAGGTGGTGGTCTTGCCGCAGCCTGAGGGGCCAAGCAGGGTCACCAGTTCCCCCGGATCGACTCGGAGCGAGATATTGTCGATCGCGCGCACCGAGTCGCTCCCCGTCCCGCCATAGACCTTCGAGACATGCTCGAAGACCACCGATGCCGCATTGCCCCGAATACTCATGTGCTGACCCTATTCCCCTTTAAACGCCGTCCGCAAATGCCGTGCCGCCGGTCTCGGATCGTCGTCCCAGCCGCCGCCCGCTGACCAGAAACTGCAACACCGCAACAGCGGCCAGCATGACCAGGATCAGCACCGTGGAATAGGCGATTGCGAGGCCGTAATCGTTGTTTTCGACCCGCCCGATGATATAGCTGGTGGCCATGTCGTATTCAGCGCTGACCAGGAAAATCACCGCGCTGATCGCCGTCATCGCGCGCACGAAGCTGTAGACCAGCGCCGCCAGGATCGCCGGGCGCAGCAAGGGCAGGATTACCTTGCGGAAGGTGCGCCAGGTGTTGGCCCCCAGCGTTAGCGAGGCCTCGTCCAGGCTGCGATCGAGCTGCGACATCGAGGCGACGCCGGCCCGCACCCCGACCGGCATGTTGCGGAAGATGAAGCTGAGCACCAGGATCGCGCCGGTGCCGGTCAGCTCGAAGGGCGGCACGTTGAAGGCCAGGATGTAGCTGACCCCGATCACCGTGCCGGGAATGGCGAAACTCAACATGGTGCCGAACTCGAACGCCTGCTTTCCGGTGAAGTGCTGGCGCACCAGCAGATAGGCAGTCACCAGCCCGATAGCGGCCGTCAGTGGAGCCGAAATCGCAGCGATCTTGATGGTGGTCCAGAAACTGTTCCAGGCCGCGCCCGACCAGCGGACACCGTCCTCGCCAATGGAGAACGCGGTGATGTAGTGCTTGAAGGTCAGAGTGTTGTTCAGCCCCCAGACCTCGACGAAGCTGCCATAGACGATCATGCCGTAGACCACGACGGTGAACAGCGTCCAGACGCCTGCAACCCCGTAGACCGCCCATTTCAACCCATTCGGAAGCGTGGGATGCAGCCCCGCATCGCCCTTGCCGGTCAGGGTGGTGTAGGATTTCCGCCCCAGCCAGCGTCGCTGGGCGTAGAAGGCTCCCAGCGTGAAGGCCAGCAGCACAATGGCCAGTACCGCCGCCTTTCCCTGATCGTTCTGGGCCCCGACGATGGCGAAGAAGATCTCGGTAGACAGCACGTCATAATTGCCCCCCAGCACCAGCGGGTTGCCGAAATCTGCCATGCTCTCGATGAAACCGAGCAGGAAGGCGTTGGCCAAGCCGGGACGCATCAGTGGCAGCGAGACGGTGCGGAAGGTGCGCCACCGGTCCGCCCGCAGCGTCTGCGCCGCCTCCTCCAGCGAGGGCGACACACCCTCGACCACGCCGATCAGCACCAGGAAGGCGATGGGCGTGAAACTCAGAACCTGCGCGATCAGCACCCCCGGCAGTCCATAGACCCAACGCGACGGTCGCAGGCCGAAGACCTCTGCAACCGTGGTCGTGACCGTCCCCGACAGGCCGAACAGCAGGATGATAGACAACCCGATCACGAAAGGCGGCGTAATGATTGGCAGCACCGTCAGCGCCCGCAGCAACCGGGTAGATTTCATCCCCGTGCGCGTCACCGCCAGCGCAAAGACCAGCCCCAACAGGGTCGTCAACGCCCCCACCAGAACCGCCAGGAGCAACGAGTTCCACGCAACCCCGCAATTTATCCGCCCGGTCAGGCAGCCCAGGCCCCAGATTTTCCGATCCGACATCTTTTCGACGAACAGCCCGAAGGCGTAATCGCCCGCATCGTCCTGCACCGCGCTGACCAGCACCTGACCGATCGGGTACATGATGAAAATGCCAACCAGCGCGACGACGAAACCGATTGAACTGACAACGAAGACATCGCCGTTCACCGCGCCGCGCGCAGCCAGACCTTGGGTCAAGGCGAACAGGAACGACAGCGCCACCAGGATCGCTCCGTAGCCCATGCCGAATTGCCGGTCGCCGAGCGGACCGAAGGCCAGTTGCAGGTTTTCGAATTGCCAGCCCCGAATGCCGATGGCGAAGCCTTGCGCCAACAGCCAGAAGAATCCGATTCCACCGGCGAGGATCAGATAGCGGGCGTATGCCGGGTCCGATTTCGCGCGCCCCCATGTTGCCAGCGGTGCCAGAAGCATTGGGGCCAGCGGCCACAGCCAGGGTTTCTCACCCTGGATAAGCAGGAACAGCCCCGGGGCGTAGTCGGTGTCGAACGGATAGCCGTCGAGCAACCACTCGAAGGCCCAGAAGCCGTCCTCAATGGTGTACCAGGGCAGCAGGCAGAAGCCTGCTACCCCGATCAGCAGCCACAGAAGGGCCGTGCGGTCCAAGGCCGCCTCGGCTTACTGCGGCCGTCTCACTGGGGCAGGACGCTGACCTCGTCGTCCCACTTCTTCAGCAGCCGCTTGCGCTCGTCCGACGAGCCGTAAAGCTTGAAGTCGTAGTCGATCAGCTTGATCGTCGAGAGGTCCGGTGCCGCGGGCGAGCTTACCGCCGCCACGTTGGACATCACCTGGTAGGCTTTCACCTCCAGCGCGCGCGATTGCACGTCGGCGCGCAATGCCCAGTCGTAAAACTTCTTGGCGTTCTCCAGGTTGCGGGCACCGGCGATGATCGACATCGAGCCGATCTCGTAGCCGGTGCCCTCGCAGGGCGCCACCACCTTGATCGGGAAGCCCGAGACCGCCTGCTTCACCGCGTCGTGCATGAACACGATGCCGATGGTGTTTTCGCCCCGCGCCGCCGCCTTGATCGGGGCCGAGCCGGATTTCGTGTACTGGTTGATGTTGGCGTGCAGCGACTTCATGAAGTCAAATCCGCCTTCCTCGCCAAACAGCTGCACGATGGTGGCCAGCGTGGTGTAGGCAGTGCCCGACGAGTTCGGGTTCGCCATCTGCACATGGCCTTTGTAGACGGGGTCCAGCAGATCCTTCCAGCAGGCCGGAACCGGCAGGTTATTGGCCTTCAGCAGTTCCTCGTTATAGCCATAGCCGAGGGCGCCGGAATAGATTCCGATGGTCTTGTCCCCGGCCGAGGTCGCCTGGCTGATCGCCCAGCTGTGCAACTCGCTGCGCATCGGCGTGACGTAGGGCACCGTCAGCCCCTCCTCGGCCGCCTGCAGATGCGGATCACCGGTGCCGCCCCACCATACGTCGCCCTTGGGATTGGCCGACTCCGCCTTGATCAGCGCGAAGGTCTCACCCGAGCTTCTCCGGGTCATGTTGACCTTGATCCCGGAGGCTTCTTCGAACCCGCGCGCCATCAACTGGCACCAGTCCTCCTGTGCCGAGCAGTAGTAATTCAGCTTTTCCGCCGCAGTTGCCTGCGTGGCGAGGCCAGCGGCGAGGGCAATCGAAGCGGTCATCAAACCAAGTCGTGTCATGTCAGTCTCCCTGTTTCTCCGCCGTTGCGTCGGCGTGTCGTAAATGGTGTCTGGCCGCGGCTGTCATGAGCTTCCGCCACGACCGGTTTACTCGCTTTCGCAATGCGAAACCCGACGATGGCACATTCCGGGGAGGTCCGCCAAGAACTGATTCGATACCGTCATCCGCACCGCGTCGGATCTCGTGCATCGGGTAAATATCGATGCGGTGGCGAATTGGTCGCCGAATTCCGGGTCGCAATTTGGTATAATTGTTGAGAGTTCATCGTTTATTTTCCCCTTCCGGGTTATCGTTCGAGGGCGGTTTCTATGGGCCGCAATTGAGGCGGCTACCGGCCCAGGCTGGGGCACGGGGCGCCTTCCCGCAACATCACAAAAAGACAATCAGTTGCATGGTGCCGGAAGCGCGGCCGAGAGGCCGCGCTGTCGGCCCGAAAGGGGGCAATATGACAGCCAAACTGGCAGGCAGAGCTGCAGTCGAGGGACTTTGGTTGACCCTCGAGAAGCTGAAGGAGCAATGGCTGGTGCTGGTGTTCCTGACCGGAGCGCTGCTCTGGGCGCGCGACACCTATGACGAGTTCAATAAGCTTCCATCGCTGGTGCGCCAGCAGATGAGCGGACTCGCGGCGCTGGAAGCCACGGTGACGCGGCTTGAAGCGGAGGTGAAGGGGCGCATGACGGAAGACCATTCGCCGGTGCCGGGTTTTCCTGGCACCAGGCATGGTATCGATGATGGGGCGCCAGGCGCGTGGACAGCGTTGCGCTGGAGCCCGGTGCAACGTCTGCGTGACGGATGTGTTTCAAGCGCGTTCGATGCCTGGATGGTCGACCGGAATGGGCAGTGGTTTTCGGTCGAGACGGCAGTTGCGTCGATGCCGGCATTTGAGGGAGAGGCCGACCTGGCATTTGGTGTGAAGGTCCATCCGTTGATGGATCGGGGGCGTGCACAGGTTTTGGTCCAGGTCACCTTTGACTGCGGAACCCACCGGCAGGTGGAGACCGCACCCTGGTTGCAGTTTCGCGTGCTCGACGACTGAACGCGCGGCAGCCTGACAAACTACTGGCGGACCGGCACGGCCGGTCCGCCTTTCTCACACAAAATTCATGGCGAAGGGATGTCAGCGTGAATCTCGCCACTGATGGTCCAAAACCTTTACCAATCCGTCATTTTTTATGATTCTTTGGTCTCAAATGGGGCTTGTGTCGCGGCAACAATCAGTGTTTACGTCAAACCAGACAGGGAAAACAAAACATGCCGCAAGGCAGGGAGTAGGTATGGCAGCCGGTTCCGGCAACGACGCTTTCGTCGAATTCGATCGCGTGCAGAAAAGCTATGACGGCGAAATTCTCGTCGTGAAAGATCTGAACCTGGCAATCGGAAAGGGTGAGTTCCTCACCATGCTTGGCCCGTCGGGTTCGGGCAAGACGACCTGCCTGATGATGCTTGCCGGTTTCGAGGTCGCGACCCATGGCGATATCAATCTGGGCGGCGTGTCGATCAACAACATCCCGCCTCACAAGCGCGGCATCGGGATGGTGTTCCAAAATTACGCGCTGTTCCCGCACATGACGGTTGGCGAGAATCTGGCCTTCCCGCTGGAAGTCCGCAAGATGGGCAAAGCGGAGGTCGAGCAGAAGGTGAAGCGCGCGCTGGACATGGTGCAGATGGGCGCTTTCGCGGGCCGTCGGCCGGCGCAGCTCTCGGGTGGCCAGCAACAGCGCATCGCGCTGGCCCGTGCGCTGGTGTTCGATGCTCAACTGGTGCTGATGGATGAGCCGCTGGGCGCGCTCGACAAGCAGCTGCGCGAGCATATGCAGTACGAGATCAAGCATATCCACGAAAACCTCGGCATCACAGTGGTCTATGTGACCCACGACCAGTCCGAGGCGCTGACCATGTCGGACCGGATCGCGGTGTTCAATGACGGCGTTATCCAACAACTCGCCGCGCCGGAAGACCTGTATGAGCGGCCCGAGAATGCGTTCGTCGCCCAGTTCATCGGTGAGAACAACACGCTCGACGGGAAGGTTGCGGGCATTGACGGGCAGGTAGCCTCGGTCACCTTGTCGACCGGCCAGACCGTCGGGGCGCATGCAATCAATTGCGGCGGCGCAGGCGATCACACCATGCTGTCGATCCGACCCGAACGGGTGGTGATCGGCGATGCCTCGACGCCCAATGCCATGGACGGCAAGGTGGTCGAGTTGATCTATCTGGGCGATCACATCCGGTGCCGGATGGAGGTTGCCGACAATGACCAGTTTATCGTCAAGGTTCCCAACAGCCACGCTCATGCGGCGCTGAGGGTCGGCGAGGTTACGCCCGTCGGTTGGCAGACCGATGACTGCCGCGCACTGGACGCGGTCTAAGCAGAGAGATCGGGCTGGCCTTGCCCGAGGCGGGTCCGATCAAGCATCATATCGGGTGAACTGCAGGGAGAGAACCAATGAACTTCAAATCGATCCTGATCGGCGCGGTCAGCGCGATCGCTGTTGCGGGTGCGGCTCAGGCCGGCACGATCACCGTCGTCTCGTGGGGCGGCGCATATACCAAGAGCCAGGTCGAGGCCTATCACAAGCCGTGGATGGCTGCGACCGGCAACACCGTCGTCTCAGAAGACTACAATGGCGGCCTGTCCGAGGTGAAAGCGCAGGTCGAGGCCGGCAACGTCACCTGGAACCTGGTCGACGTGGAGCTGTCGGACGTTGTTCGCGGCTGCGACGAGGGCATCCTGGAGGTGATCGACCACTCGATCCTGCCGGCGGCGCCGGACGGCACCCCGGCCGCGGACGACTTCATCGCCGGTTCACTGCCGGAATGCGCGGTGGCGAACATCCTCTGGTCGACGATTTTCGCCTATGACAAGTCGGTGCTGCCGGACGGGCCGACCTCGATCGCCGATTTCTTCGACCTGGAGAAATTTCCCGGCAAGCGCGGCATTCGCAAAAACCCGAAGCCGATCCTCGAGATGGCGCTGATGGGCGACGGCGTGCCGGCCGCCGAGGTCTATGCCGTGCTGGAGACCGAGGAGGGTGTCGACCGCGCCTTCGCCATGCTCGACACCATCAAGGCCGAAACGATCTTCTGGGAGGCCGGCGCCCAGCCACCGCAGCTTCTGGCCGATGGCGAGGTGGTGATGACCACGGCCTATAATGGCCGCATCTTCAACGCCGCGATGGCCGAGAACAAACCGTTCGAGATCGTCTGGGACGGCCAGGTTCTGGACTTCGACCTGTGGGTGATCCCGAAGGGCGCGCCGAACATGGAGGATACGCTGGACTTCCTCGCCTTCTCCACCGACACCCAGCGGCTGGCGGACCAGGCGTCCTGGATCGCCTATGGCCCGGCGCGCAAATCGTCCGGCGCGCTGGTTGGCCTGTTCAACGACGGCAAGACCGAGATGGCGCCGCACATGCCAACCGCTCCGGCGAACCTGAAGAACGCTTTAGCCAACAGCTTCGAATTCTGGGCCGACAACCAGGACGAGCTGACCGAGCGCTACAACGCCTGGCTGGCGAAGTAAGCTGAAAACCTGGCCGCTCCCTTCCGGGGGCGGCCTATCCCGCTGACTGATTGCATTCGGGTGAGAGCATGAGCGACGCAACCGACACCGGGCTGGTTCTGGCCGCCGATGGCACGCCGCTGAAGAAAAAACTGGCGCAGGCGCTGTTTGTCAGCCGGTTGCGCGCCTTTGGGCTGGTGTTGCCGCTGCTCGCCTTCATATTCGCCTTCTTCATGATCCCGGTGGTCGTGCTGATGTACCAGGGCATCCACAACGACAGGTTCGCGTCGATCATGGTGCGCACCACATCGCTGCTGGCGGAATGGGACGCGAAGTCGGAGCCGGGCGAGGAATTCTACGCAGCACTGGTCGCCGATTTGGTGCAGGGCTCGGCGACCGACCGTCCGCGGCCGACCCAGGTGGCGGGGCGGGTGAACCGGGAGCAGTCGGGCGCGACCTCGATGTTCAAGAAGCTGTTGCGCAGCATCCGCAAGCTGGAAGTGGAGTACGAGGGCAGCGAGGAGAAGCTCTCGACCCTGTTCCGCAAGCTCGCCAACGACGACATTCCGATGGAGGCGCGCCTCGCCCCGGCCGCCGCGCTGGGCGATCTGGTCTTGGCAACCCACGCGCCCTTCAAGGAGATGGTGCTGAAGGCCAGTAAGAAGTGGAGCGACGTGAGGTATTGGCGCGCGATGAAGGTTTCGTCGCAGAGCTTCTCGCTCGCCTATGTCGCCAAGGCGCTCGACATGAACTACACCGCCGACGGCGAGTTCGTCATGGTGGACGAAGAGCGCCGGATCCACATCAAGCTGTTCATGCGGACCATGGAGATCTCGCTGACCGTGACGATCCTCTGCCTGCTCCTCGGCTACCCGATCGCGTTCTTGCTTTCCACCCTGCCGCTGCGCACCTCCAACCTGCTGCTCATCCTGGTGCTGCTGCCGTTTTGGACCTCGATCCTGGTGCGCACAACCGCCTGGATCGCGATCCTGCAGAGCCAGGGGGCGCTGAACGACATCTTCGTCTTCTTGGGGGTCACGGCGGACGACGCACGGTTCTCGATGATCTACAACAAGCTGGGTACGCTGATCGCGATGACGCATATCCTGTTGCCGTTCATGATCCTGCCGCTCTATTCGGTGATGAAGACGATCCCGCCGAGTTATGTGCGCGCCGCCAAAAGCATGGGCGCGACCAACTGGACCGCGTTCTGGCGGGTGTATTTCCCGCAGACCGTGCCGGGGATCGGGGCGGGGGCGATCCTCGTCTTCATCATCGCCATCGGCTACTACATCACCCCGGCGCTGGTCGGCGGGCAGGACGGCGTGATGATTTCGAACATCATCGACGACCACATGCGCAAATCGCTGAACTATTCGCTGGCGGCGGCGCTGGGGTTGACGCTGCTGGTGGTCGTGCTGTTCCTCTTCTGGCTCTACGACCGCATAGTTGGAATCGACAACATGAAGTTGGGTTGAAATGTCGGGACTGCCTCCATATGCCGGCCCGGGCGAGCGTGCCTGGTATTACGGCTTTCGCTTCATCTGCGGACTGATCTTCGTGTTCCTGATGGCGCCGATTCTCATCGTCATGCCGCTCAGCTTCAACGTGGAGCCCTATTTCAGCTTCACCCAGGGGATGCTGACTTTCGACTCCGACGCGTACTCGACCCGCTGGTACGAGGACATCCTGCGCAACGGCATGGCCGCGCCCGATGCGGTCGTGGGCTGGTGGGCCGACATGTGGACCAATGCGCAATGGGTGCGGTCGATCAAGAACAGCTTCATCGTCGGCATTTTTGCGACGTTGTTGGCCACTTCGTCCGGCACCCTTGCGGCGATTGGCCTCTCGCGGTCGGAGATGCCTTACAAGGGCGCAATCATGGCGATCCTGATCTCGCCGATGATCGTGCCGCTGGTGATTACCGCTTCTGGGCTGTTCTACGCTTTCAGCCAGGTCGGGCTCGCCAAGACCTATATCGGGTTGATCCTGGCCCATGCGGTGCTGGGCACGCCCTTTGTCATCATTACCGTGACCGCCACGCTGGTAAGCTTCGACCAGAGCCTGGTGCGCGCGGCGGCCAGCCTCGGCGCAACGCCGCAGCGGACGTTCTTCAAGGTGCAGATGCCGCTGATCCTGCCGGGGGTGATCTCGGGCGGGCTGTTCGCCTTCATCACCTCGTTCGATGAGGTGGTGGTTGTGTTGCAGATGGCCGATGTCACCCAGCGCACGATTCCCCGCCAGATGTTCTCGGGCATCAAGGAGCAGATCTCGCCGACGATCCTGGCGGTGGCGACGATCCTGGTGATCCTCTCGGTCTGCCTCCTGACCGTGCTCGAATTGCTTCGCCGCCGTTCCGAGAGGCTGCGCGGGCTGTCGCCGGGATGATCCGCCGCCTGGCGGGGTTTCTACTTGCAGCACTGATTTCGGAGCAGGCATTCGCCTGCCCTGAGCCATCTTCAGAACTGCTGTTCCACAGCTGTTGGGGCAGGGCGCGGGTGGAACTGCGCCTCCTTCCCGAGGAGCTTCCGTTGCCCGAGGCCGCCACCATCGGCCGCCGCCTGATCGTCACCGGTGCCTATACGGGGACCGAACCGCGCGGTGACGGGCTTCCGAATCCGGTCGGGCTGTTCGTCGACGGCGGCGCGGTGATCAATCCCAATCTCGGCCGTATGGACGGGGTGCTGCTGGTTGATCCGTCGACTGGCTACCCTGAACTCCGCCACCGGGCGCGGCTTCCGTTCGGCGGGCGCGACTACGACCTGAGGGAGCTGGGACAGCGCCATGCCTTCCTCGACGCGGCGTCGGAGAAGGGTTTTTCCGTATTGCAAAGCCATTTGCTGATCGTCGATGGTCGGGTCGATGTCCGGCAACAGGAGGACGCGCCGGTGTTTGTCCGGCGAATGCTGTTTACCGATGACGCTGGTTTCGGGCTCTACCAGACGAGCCGGTCGAAAACCCTGCGCGACGCTGCCATGGAGCTTGCCGGGGCGCTGGCGCCACGGATGGCGTTGAACCTGGACATGGGATCCTACGACTATTGCCAGCGCGCTGAGGAGGGCACTGAGTCCGGTTGTGGGGGGCTGAGCCGCGACGGCACCGGGAAGTTGTCGAATCTGATTGTGCTGACACTCGAATGAGCCGCGGCTTGCATTTGCACGAGGTTCCGCCAATCCTTTCATATGCAGGCACGGAGGTTCGGGCATGTTTCCCGTGATGATGCGGTTAGTGATCCTGATGGCAGTGCTGTGCGCGATCTACGTCGGGCTCGGCCGGTATATGCGTTGGGACCGGACCCGACGACTCGAGAGCGAACATGCCAGCGGGCAGGGCGGCGCACTGAGCCGCGAGGATTATGTCGCCAGAGGTCTGGTGAAATACGACCGGTCGTGGGAACGAAAGCTTTTGCTCGGTGTTTTCATTCTTCCGGCTCTGGCGGCACTCGCGCTCGTCCTGGTGGCGAATTACGGCTGAACGAAATGTTTTTTTCCCGCCTCAAAACCGCGCTCGGTTTCGCCGCCTTCCTGTTGATTGCCGCCGTCCTTCACTACAGCCTGCCGTCGCGCGATGTGGTTCGCATCGTTGGCACCAATGTGGTGCGCATGGATTTCGAGCGCCGCGACGCCCAGGGCAATCCGATCACGGTGACCCGTGACGTCCAGCTCATCTATGCCAAATGGCCAGATGGCGGTGACCGGGTCTATCGCAACGAGGACACCAGCTGGGGCTGGCCGCCCTATTTCAAGTTCGACACGGCCAATTTGGCCACCCAGTCGACAGACCTGGTTTCGACCGCCGAAGCGCCGGACTGGGTTGTAGTCCGGCATTACGGCTGGCGCATTCCGGTCCTCTCGATGTTTCCGAATGCGCTGTCGATACGTGGCGCATCGGGGCCGGATGAAAGCCTGCGACCGTGGTTCAATATCCTCTTCATCACACTTTTGGTACTGATCGTACTGATCGTCCGGCGCGGTTTGATAATCCTGTTCAGGCAACATGTAGACCCGGTCATCGACGAGATAGACCGCGAGGTCGACGAACGCGCAGGTGCGATCGCTGGGCGCTACCGCCGGGGACGGCGCTGGGTCAGACGACGGTTTGGATTTTGATCGGTTACGAACAGCGGTGAATCTGGCCGCGATAGCGCATCGCCTGGTCCGCGACCCGCTTTGCCGCTTGTTGCAACCACGCCTTGCTCCGCCAGTTGCCTCGCCGGTAACCGGTATGGCCTTCGTGATAGGCCAGATACTGGCTGAAGGCATCGTTCATGAGGACGCCATTCGTGACCAGGGTCTTGGCCATGTACCAGCCGACGAAATCGGCGGCGTCATCGAAATCATCCCGATCGGCTCCGGAATTTCCGGTTTCACGCCGATACCAGTCCCAGGTGCTGTTGATCGCCTGAGCGAAGCCAAAGGCCGACGAGGCGCGGCCCCAGGGGATGATCCCCAGCACATACTTCTTTGGCGGTCGGGCCTCGGACCTGAAGCTCGATTCCTTCCAGATGATAGCCATCTGAACTTCGACCGGCGCGCCCCAGCGAACTGCCGAGTCGAAAACCGCTTCGCGCCAGTTCGGGCGCTCGGCGAAGATCGAGCAAATATCGTTCTGAGTGCTGGGTGGGCCTGATGGAGACGACGAGCACGAGCCAACAACCAGCGCCACGATTATGGCGCCTGCCAAAGGCCGGACGTTAGAGACCCACTGCTCGGTTTTTGTCATTACCAGCAGGATAGCAGAAAATCATGTGATCTGGGAATAGGTTTTTCTACAGCAGAAATACCAGTGCCGCCGGGATCGCCGCGGCCGAGATCAGGGTCGAGACGACGACGGTTCCGGTGACCTTGTCGGGCTCGGCGCCATAGCGTTCGGCCAGCAGATAGCTGGTCACCGCGACCGGCATGATGAGTAGGAGCACCAAACTGCCCCGTGCGGCCCCGGTCAAGCCGAACAGATTCACGACGAGTACGGCAATTCCCGCGCAAATCAACAGCTTGGCCAGGGACAATGCGACGGCGGGCCCGATATCGCCGACGGACAGGTTGGCGATGGAAACACCCAGTGCGAGCAGCATCAGCGGGATGGAAATCTGCCCGGCGAGATCGAGCGAGTTCAGCAACCAGACCGGCACGCCCCAACCCTGGAAAGCGAAGATACCACCGAAAACGGCGGCGTAGACCATCGGCTGTTTTAACACCTCGGACAGTTTGCTCGGGCCGGCAACCACGTAAACGCCTATGGTGAAGGAAAGCATTATCATGATCGCAAAGATGATGATGGCAGCCGCCAGCCCCTCCTGCCCAAAGGCGAAGAACGCGACTGGCAGCCCGACATTGCCCGTGTTGGCGAAGACACCGGGTGCGAGATAGGTGCGCAGGCCGAGCCCGCAAGCGCGCAGTCCGATCCACAGCACCAAGCCAATCGCGGCATAGGCCACGACGCTTGCCAGCGCAATGTCGCGGAACGCTTTCGGGTCGATCTCGACCTTCACAAGCACCGAGAAGATCAGACATGGCAACGAGAATGTCACCGCCAGCCGGGTGATGAATTCCAGGTCGAAGTTCATCTTCAGGCGGGCCCAGACATAGCCGGCCGACGCCAGAAGAAAAACCGGAGCGGTAATCTGAAGGATCTGGAGGAGCATGTCTCGCCTAGCCGGAAAAATTCTCTATGCGCCGCGATGTGGACACTATGCTAAGATCACGATACTAGGCTCAGCGTCCAGCCCCCCGAAACGGGGAATCGCTGAAAGGGAATCAAAACCGTGCTTCGTGCGCAGGCAAAATTTACGATCGGCCAGATCGTCAAACATCGCATCCACCCGTTCCGGGGGGTGATCTTTGATGTCGATCCGACCTTTGCCAACACCGAGGAGTGGTGGCTGTCGATCCCGGAGGAGTTGCGACCGAGCAAGGAACAACCATTCTATCACCTCTTCGCCGAGAACGAGACCAGCTACTACGTCGCCTATGTTTCGGAACAGAACCTGCTCCCGGACCTTTCCGGCGAACCGGTTGAGCATCCCGACGTGCCCGATTATTTCTCGGATCTTGAGGGCTGCCACTACACGGTGCCGCCAGAGCAGCATCACTGAGGAGCCCGGGTGGCGGGGCTCCTGATTGGAGCTGGCTCAATATATCGGCGCAGGTTCGGCCGATCCTGGCTCGCGGAATACAAGAAGCCCCCCGGCAATCGCGGCGTCGGGAGAATTTCCACCTTGTTCCATGATCTGAACGCCGGTCTGCGCGGCCAATGGGTGCGACGTCGCACCCATTTCGGTAACGGTCCGGCGCCGCAACGCGGGGTCGGGAGAGGGCACACGGCACCGGACCGCCCGCAGGAAATTTCAACCTGAAGCTGTATCAAGACGATACAATGATCGAAAAATGGCGAGTTGATGAAAAGCATCTCCCTGCCGGATTTGTAACACTCCCTTGCAATCGCTGCGAATCAGGTGTCATCCTTGGCGTATGAGCTTCGAGCGGATCTTCACCAACGTTGGCGTCGCCCGCCCTGCCGAGCAAACCTTCAACCGGCGCGAGCTCTCGATGATCCTTAATGTCTATGGCCGTATGGTTGCCGCTGGCGAGTGGCGCGACTATGCCATCGATCACCGGCGCGACCGGGCGGTCTTTTCGATTTTCCGCGGATCGACGGAACACCCGATCTATCGGGTCGAGAAGGTGCGCGGCGACGGCAAACAACCGGGCTATTCGGTCGTTGAGATGGATGGACGCATCCTGAAGCGCGGCCGCGACCTGCGTGAGGTCCTGCGGGTATTGGAACGCAAGCTGATCCGGCTGGTGGATTAACGCTTGCGGCGTTCCTTGCGGGCGGTCTTGGCGCGGGCGATGCGGGAGCGGTCGAGCTTGCGCTTCGGGCCTCCCTTGCCGCCTTGGCGTCCGCCTGACGCACGGCGCTTCTGGCCCTCCACTGACAACAATTCCAGGATCAGGCCGCCGGTTACAGGGGTCGCCTCGACCAGCCGCACGGTGACCCTCTGGCCAAGCCCCAGAACCAGACCGGTCTCCTCGCCACGCAGGGTCTGGTGATCGGCGTCGTGGCGGAAATACTCGCGCCCGAGGGTCGATACCGGGATCAACCCGTCGGCGCCGGTCTCGTCGAGCTTCACGAACAGTCCGAACCGTGCAACGCCGGAAATCCGCCCGCCGAACTCGGCGCCCGCCTGTTCGGCCAGATAGGCCGCCAGATAGCGGTCGACCGTGTCGCGTTCGGCCTCCATCGAGCGCCGCTCGGTCATCGAGATATGCTCGGCGGTTTCTCCCAGGCTGTCGGCCTCCTCCGGGGTCTGGCCACCCTCTCCCAACCCCAGCGCCGCGACCAGCGCCCGGTGGACGACCAGATCGGCGTATCGGCGGATAGGCGAGGTGAAATGGGCGTATCGGCGCAGATGCAACCCGAAATGGCTGAAATTCTCGGCGGCGTAATAGGCCCGGGTTTGCGAACGCAGAACCGAGATGTTCACCAATTCGGCGCTTTCGGTCTCGCGCGCCTTGTGCAGCAAGCTGTTCAGATGGCGCGTGGTCAGCACCTGGCCTTTGGCGAGGGTTAGACCAACCGACCCGACAATCTCGCGCAGGGCGTCAAGCTTTTCCGGGTTCGGTTCCTCGTGGACCCGGTAGAGCAGGCGGCAGCGGCGTTCCTCCAGGGTCTCGGCGGCGGCCACATTGGCCAGAATCATGAATTCCTCGATCAGCCTGTGAGCGTCGAGCCGGTCGCGGATCCGGATTTCGGTAACATTGCCGTCGGCGTCCAGCTCGACCTTGCGCTCGGGCAGGTCGAGGTCCAGAGGCTGGCGCCGCTCGCGGGCCTCCGCCGCTGCCCGGTAAGCGCCGAACAAGGGGCGGATGATGGGGTCGAGCAGGGGTTCCGTGACTTGGTCGGGCACACCGTCCTCGGCCGCCTGAAACTGCTGGTACGAGAGCGAAGCGCCGGAGCGCATCAGCCCGCGGGTGAAGCGGTGGCCGATCTTGTCACCCTCGGCGTTCAACACCATGCGCACTGCCAGGCAGGGACGGTCAACGCCCTCGTGCAGCGAGCAGAGGTCGGCTGATAGGGCTTCGGGCAGCATCGGCGCCACCCGGTCGGGGAAATAGGTCGAGTTGCCGCGTTTGCGCGCTTCGCGGTCCAGCTCCGAGCCGGGGCGCACATACCAGGCGACGTCGGCGATGGCGACCCACACGACCCAACCGCCGGGGTTCTTCGGGTCGTCATCCGCGAAGGCGACAACCGCGTCGTCATGGTCGCGCGCATCCGATGGGTCGATGGTAATCAGCGGCAGATTGCGCAGATCCTCACCATGCTTCGGCGGGGCCGGTTTTGCCGCCTTGGTTTCGTCCAGCACCGATTGGGGAAAATCATAGGGAATGCCGTGCTCATTGATTGCGATCAGCGAGACCTGGCGCGGCGCGCCGGGATCCCCGAGACGGGCGATGACCCGGCCGTGACGCTGCCCCATCCGGGGACCTGGCACCGCCTCGGCTTCGACCAGTTCACCGTCGCGGGCGCCAGCGATCGCGTTGGTGGCAATCAGCCATTCCTTGTCGGCCTTCTTGTCGACCGGCACCACACGGCCACCCTGTGCGTTGGCCCGGAAAATACCCAGGATCCGTCGCTGCCCGGCACCAAGGCGCTTGATCAGCCGGGCCTCGTAGGTCAGCCCGTCATCTGCCTCGACCGGATGCAGCTTTGCCAGGAACCGGTCGCCCGCGCCCAGCGCCGGATCGCCCTTGCGCGGCATGTAGAGGATGGTTGGCGGCTCGCGACCATCGTCCCAACTGGCCGGGCGAGCGAAGATATCGCCGTCGCGGTCCGGCCCGCCGGCGATCAGGACGCCGACGGGCGGCAAGTGCCCGGCATGGCCGAGCCGGCGGTGACGGCGGCTGATGTGCCCCTCGTCCTCCAACTCGCGCAGGATGCGCTTCAGCTCAACGCGCTCGCCGCCATTGATGTCGAAGGCACGCGCAATTTCCCGCTTGCCCGAGGTCTTCGGGTTGTTGCGGATCCAGTCGAGAATCTCGTCTTTGGTCGGAAAATGCTTCATGAGCCCGCCTTAGCATGGGCCTGAAGCGCGGTCATGGGGAAAACTCAGCGTCGAAGAAGATCGGTGAAAAACGTCTCGATGTCGAAGGTAGCCGAGATATCGAGGCTGGTACGGCCCAGAAGTTTTTGCACCCAGCGATGGTTCTTGTTGCCGGGCCAGGTATGGCGGCCACCTTCGATGATGTAATGAAACAGCGGCTTGGCACGGCCACGATAGGCGCGCAACCGGACCAGAGTGCCGTCATTGGGGTAGTGATCGGTGGTGGCGATTTCCTCCCAGGCACCACAACGGTTGCGAAACGCATATGGAGCCAGGGTCTCGCCTGCCGACAGCACCCGGCCCCGGGCCTTTTTCCCGGTGATGGTGATTGCCCCCCGGCGAAGGGAACCACCGGGTCGTCGGCACTGTGGATGAACATCAGCGGCACTGGCGGACCATCGGGGCAATCCATCGCCACCGGCTGATTCATGATCACAACGGCTGCCCCGCGACCAAATCCGGCGCCTGGCAGATGGCCCGTAGTGTCATCGCGCCGCCGTTTGATACTCCGGCAAAGAACACGCGGGTCGGATCGACCTGTCCTTCAGAAATCAATTCATTCGCCATTGCCCGCAGAAAGCCCAGATTGTCGGTCTTGCGCAGGGGGCGGCCATCGGCGCCGGTCCGGCCATCGTTCCATCGCCGATCGATCCCCGCGGGATAGATTTCGACCCAGCCGCTCTCATACAGGGTGAATTTAGCTATCCGGCGCATCCGGTTCGCGTTTCCGGCACCGCCGTGCAGTATGACGATGGCTGGGGCAGGGCGCGATCCGAGTGGGTGTTCGATACAGAGACGCCGGGTCTCGCCGTCATGCACGATCTCGCGTTTGTCGGCCGCAGTCGGCCGCAGTGGCAGGCAGGGCAAAGGCCACGAGCAGCAGGACCGCGAGGAGGAGGCGCATGGGGGTTTTCCTTGTCTGACCTTTCAATACACCGCCACGCAACGATTCCTGCTATTTCTTCTTCTTCTTGGTCTTTCGCTTCGCTTCCACCAGTTCCAGCGCCGCTTCCAGGGTCAACGCATCCTTGTCGGTGTCTTTGGGCAGGGTCGCGTTGACTTTTTCCCATTTGACGTAAGGGCCGTAGCGCCCGTCCATCAGGTTGACCGCCCCGCCCTCCGGGTGCTCACCCAGCGCGCGAAGCGGCTTTTGCGCCGCGCCGCGCCCGCCGCGACGGCTGGTTTTCTGGGCGATCAACTCCACCGCCCGGTTCATGCCCACCGTCAGCACGTCGTCGCCCTCGGTCAGACTGGCGAAGGTTCTGCCATGCTTCACATAGGGGCCATAGCGGCCGATCCCGGCCTCGACCGGTTCGCTATCCTCTGGGTGGGGGCCAATCAGCCGCGGTAGCGAAAGCAAGGCCACCGCACGCTCCAGATCAAGGTCCATTCCCTTCGGGATCGACGAGCGCTTTGGTTTTTCCGCCGCGCCCTCGACCTGTTCACCAAGCTGGACATAGGGTCCGAAACGGCCCGTGCGCAGCGTTACCTGCTGGCCGTCATGCTCGCCGAGCACCCGGCCCTCGCCGTTGCTGCCGTCTGCCTCGCCGCCAAGCGGCCGGGTGTAGCGGCACTCCGGATAGCCCGAGCAGCCGATGAACGCGCCGCCCGAGCGCGCGGTTTTCAACGCCAGCTGGCCAGTGCCGCAGGAGGGACAAACACGCGGGTCGCTGCCGTCGCCGGGGTCCGGGAACAGATGCGGCGCCAATACCTCGTTGATCTTGTCCAGCACCTCGCGGATACGCAACTCGGCGGTGCCTTCGATGGCGGTGGAGAAGTCCTTCCAGAACCGTTCGAGGACATCCTTCCAGACGATCCGCCCGCCGGAGATGTCGTCAAGCTCGTCCTCCAGGTTGGCGGTGAAATCATAGGAGACGTAGCGCTTGAAGTAGTTCTCCAGGAAGGCGGTCACCAGTCGGCCCTTGTCCTCCGGGTGGAGGCGGCTCTTCTCCTTGCGCACATAGTCGCGGTCCTGGATCGTGGTGATGATCGAGGCATAGGTCGAGGGGCGGCCGATGCCAAGCTCTTCCAAGCGCTTTACCAGCGTTGCCTCGGTGTAGCGCGGCGGCGGCTGGGTGAAATGCTGCTCGGGCGTGACGTTGCTCTGGCCAAGCGGCGCGCCCTCGGAGATTTCCGGCAGGCGGCGGTCCTCGTTGTCGATCACACTGTCGTCGCGGCCTTCCTCGTAGACCCGGAGGAAGCCGTCAAAGATGACCACCTGGCCGGTGGCGCGAAGGCCGACCGTGGCGCCGGTGTCGCCGATCTCGACCGCCGTGCGCTGGAACCGGGCCGAAGCCATCTGACTGGCCAACGCCCGTTTCCAGATCAGTTCGTAGAGCCGGGACTGGTCCGATTCCAGGCGCAGATCGCCCGGCGCCACTGGCATCCGGGTCGGGCGGATGCACTCGTGGGCTTCCTGGGCGTTCTTGGCCTTGGTCTTGTACGTGCGTGGGCTGGACGGCAGATAATTTGCGCCGTAACGCGCGCTGATCGCATCGCGCGCCGCATGCACCGCCTCGGGGGCCATATCGACCCCGTCCGTGCGCATATAGGTGATGTGCCCGGCCTCGTAGAGGCGCTGGGCGGTGCGCATGGTCTGCTTGGCCCCAAAGCCGAGCTTGCGCGAGGCTTCCTGTTGCAGGGTCGAGGTCATGAACGGTGGGTAGGGGTTGCGGGTTGCCAGCTTCACCTCGACGGACAGCGCGTTCAGCGCGACTGCCACGATGGCGGCGACCGCCGCTTCTGCGCCAGCCTGATCGGCGATGTCGAATTGGTCGAGCTTGCCGCCGCCGAGTTTCGTCAGACGGGCATCGAAGCTGTCGCCCTTCGGCGTCGTCAGGATTGCCTTGACCGTCCAGTATTCACGGGTGCGGAAGGCCTCGATCTCCATCTCGCGTTCGACGACCAGGCGCAGCGTCACCGACTGGACCCGCCCGGCCGAGCGCGCACCCGGCAGCTTGCGCCACAGCACCGGCGACAGGGTGAACCCAACCAGATAGTCCAGCGCCCGGCGCGCCAGATAGGCATCGACCAGTTCCATGTCGATATCGCGCGGGTTCGCCATCGCTTCGGTGACGGCCCGACGGGTGATGGCATTGAAAACGACGCGTTGGACCTCGGTGGTCTTCTTCACCGCGCGTCGTTTGCGCAGCGCCTCCAGCAGGTGCCACGAGATCGCTTCGCCCTCGCGGTCCGGGTCGGTGGCGAGAATCAACCGGTTGTCATCCTTCAACGCCTCGGCGATAGCGCGGACATGGCGCTGGGATTTCGGATCGACCTCCCAAGTCATTTCGAAACCGTTCCTGGGATCGACCGAGCCGTCCTTGGCGGGGAGGTCACGCACATGGCCGTAGGAGGCCAAAACCGTGTAGCCCTCCCCCAGGTACCTGTTGATGGTCTTGGCTTTTGCCGGGGATTCGACGACGACAACGGCCATAAGATTCTCCTCAACGATGCCGGAACAGGCGCGGAGCGAAAACATGGTTCAGGCGGATGCGCCTGTCAACACAGGCTGATCATCATTGTGGCTGAGCGATTGAAGTGGGGTGCCGTCGCCCTCGGTCAAGTCGCCGGATCGACACTGGATATCATCCCCCCCGGAAGCAGGTCGATGCGTCCAGCGAGATCGAGTTTGAGCACCACCAGTGAAAATTCCCCCCGGGAGCCTCCGCATTGCCTGGCGATTTCATCGATCTCCACTGGATGCGGGCCAAGCAGCCGGAGAATCTGGTCGGCCAGCGCTGCCCCGGTTCGGTCGTCGCGGCCAAAATCGTCGAGCGCATCAAAATCGCCTTCGCCGAACGGATCGTTTCCGAACGAGTCGCCACGGAACGAGTCGGGGTCGAGCAGGAATTCGCGGCCCGGTTCGGCGAGGCCGAGGGTGCGCGGGCCCGTGAGTGCCTCGAACACATCGTCGGCGGTGCGGATCAGCGCCGCACCGTCGCGGATGAATTGGTTGCAACCGCCAGCGCGCGGGTCTTCGGGTGCGCCGGAGCACGCCCTCGCCTCGCGGCCTTGCTCCAGTGCGTAGTGGGCGGTAATCAGACTGCCGGAGCGGATCGCTGCCTCGATCAGCACCACACCGCGCGCCAGTCTGGAGATCAGACGGTTGCGGCGAGGAAAGTGGCGGCTGGTCGGCACCATCCCCATGGGGCATTCGGAGATCAGCGCACCGGTCTCGACAATACGGGCGGTCAGGCGGTCGTGCTCCGGCGGATAGATGTGATCGACGCCGCCGGCCATGACGGCAATGGTTCCGGTTTCCAGCGCGACTTCATGGGCCGCCGCGTCGATGCCACGGGCCATAGCTCCCGGAGACGATTACCTGTCCGGCCCCGCCGAGCGGGCGTGACAGGTTGCGCGCCGTACGCAACCCCAGCGCCGGGGCATTGCGAGCGCCAACTATGGCGATGGCCGGCCGTCGGAAAATTTCATGCCCGCCAATCACCCAGAGCACTTGCGGCGGGTGGCCTATTTCCGACAACAACGTTGAATAATCGGCATCTCCCAGCAGGATCATCGTGGCGTCGGCCACCCGGCCCGCCTCGGTCTCCGCCTCCACGTCGGCCAGCGGGCAGGCCACGTAGCCGCCCTTGCCACCTGCGGCCGCCAGCGACGGCAGGGCACCGAGCGCCCGCACCGCATTGCCGAAGCGGCGCAGGAGATGTGCATAGGTGCGTGGCCCGACATTGACGCTGCGCGCCAGCCTTAGCCGGGCCACCCGCTCGCTTTCTGACAGGGATGCGGTTGTGGGCGCGGGGCAGGTGGTGGGTTGGGCAATTGGCGCGGCAACAGACATCTCGGTTCCCTCCGGAGGTTCCGGACAGGAGAGAACGCTTGTGGTTAATTGCTGGTTAAGGCAACTCGCTCAACGGTGCTGTCACGTTGTCTGATTTGGAGACGTTTCGGTCGGCCACTTGTTTCATGAGGCGGCAACCGCCGCACACCATCCATTGAACGCTGCCGCGCGGAACGTTCGGAGGGTGCGGCGGGAAATTAGGTGACGCTGGACGGCGAACTGATTGCAGACGGCGGCGTGGATCGACAGGAAACGCTGCGCGGATCCTGCCGACTTGAACCGCTGCATCCGCCGTTCGCGTTGCCGGACGGGTAGATGTGAGTTCTCCGCCCGGTTGTTCGCTCTGCCGCCGGTGACGTGCTTTTCGTCATGCCCATGTCAAGCAAGGCCGCGCCATAGGAGGGCAACTTGTCCGTTACGATACAATCAGGCGCATAGCCCTGTTTCTTCAGCAGTTTGCGTATCAGATTCAGCGCAGCACGCTTGTTTCGCAATTGCTGAACCAGGATATCCAGGCCCTCGCCTCCGGCGTCGACGGTGCGCCAGGGATACATCCGCTTGCGGCCGGTCGAGACGAAGACTTCGTCCAGATGCCAGCACCCGCTCGGCCGCGGCCGACGGCGTCGAAGCGCGCGCATGAGAGACTGCCGAACTCAATGACTCAGCGACGGACAGTCTCATGGGACACGTCGCGCCCGCGCTCCGCCAACAGCTCTTCGACGTCCCGATAGCTGAGCGAGAAACGCAAGCGGAGCCACACGGCCCGTTGGATGATGTTGGGCGGAAATCGATGGCCAGCGTAGGAGAATTTTCGCATCGGCAAGGTCTATGCGACCGACCGCGCCGCCGCAGCGCTATTTTATGTGACAGCGCCCTGGAAAGTGCCCGCGCCAAGGCGCTGAACCCTTCCTATGCTCTCGGCTCTCAAATTGCCAAAGTGGCCGGCTTTTTCTCCGCCGCTGACAGGTGCACCCAATTCGGGAATTTCATATCGAGATTTTACACCCATCAGTCGGGCGCGGTCGCGGCAGAGCCCGAGCGCAATCCGCGCCCGCGGACCCGGCTGAAAGCGCCGCCGTGAGAGCCGCTTCCGGACAGGCCGGAAACACAAGCGGAAGAACCGGATCAGGAAAAGGCTGAGCCTGGGCGAGGGCCGGGGCCGGGATCGCCAGGAGGGCAGCGAGGGTGACAGCGGAGAGGACGGCGAGAGCGCGTGTTCGCCATGTGTTCCCGAATGTTCGCGCTTTGTCGGGCCGCCCGTGCCCGCGCGCCGGTCCCACTGGATGGGAGATCGGCGAGAGAGACGCCGCTGCCAGGGCAGGGCGCGGAGGGTGGACGGGCAGGCTTTGACGCGGGCGCGCGGAACGTATATCCTTTTGGCGCGCGGCGGACGCGATTGGCAGGAGACGGCAAGGATGACCATGGCGTTCGATACTCTCAAGGCGATGAAGCGGCTCACCGCCACTGGCGTCGAAGAGGCGCAGGCCGAGGCCATTATCGAAACCGTTGGCGGTGCCATGACCGAATCCCTCGCCACGAAGGACGATCTCGCGCTCCTCAAGGCCGACCTCACCGCGGAGAGCGCCGGCGTCGAGTCCCGGCTTGAGACGAAGATCGCCGAGGGGCGCGGGGAGACCGCCGCGGGGATCGCCGAACTCGACGCAGGGATCGCCGGTGCCGAGTCCCGGCTTGAGACGAAGATCGAAAGCCTGCGCGGGGATATCGCCGGCACCGAGTCCCGGCTTGAGACGAAAATCGAAAGCCTGCGCACGGAGATCGCCGAGGGCCAGACCACGCAGTTGCGCTGGATGGTCGGCTGCATGGTCGCGATCGCGGGCGTGCTCGCCTCGACGCTCCTGCGCGGCGGCTGAGCGGGCGGGGGGCGCGTCGCCGGCCCGGATGTCCGCCGGCGCTTCGAGGCGCCGCTTTATACACATCATGAAGAACACCTTCCTCTTCAGGAAGAGGCGCCGGGGGCATGTTCGCCAAAACAGCCGCCCCCGGTGCCTCCCCGCCAGTTACAAGCCTTTCAGCACCGCCCCGGGGTCCTGGGCGACCAGCTTCCGGTAATCCGTCGCCTTCTGCTTCAGGTTGACCTCGAAGCCAAGAGCGCGGGGTTTCGGAAAGCTCGGGCAGAGCGAGTAGACTGCCTGTGGGATCGTCTCCTGCAGGTGGCCGACCCAGCCCACGCCATAAATCGATCCGCCCTTGACCAGCCTGCCGGTCTCCGGATTGTACTGGACGCGCGAACCCGACAACTGGTCGGCCGCGGTGACGACGGCGCGAAACTCCGCGCCCCGCGGCCGCGTCGTCCAGGCCTCGGTGAAGTAGCGCCCGAACCCTGTGAGCCCGTCCTGGACGCAGAAATGCCCCATCGTGGCCACATTGACCACGATCCGCAGGCCCCTGCCGCGCCCTGCCGCGTCATAGGCGACCTCGACCCGGTCCGTGAGCAGCGCCCGGAGACCGGCCGCGTCATGGCTCGACGGGCCGACCATCGGCCCGGCCGACGCGCAACCCGTCAGCCCCACCGCCAGAGCCATACCTAGTGTTGCCCTGTGCATTCTGGTCATTATTCTTGCCCTCCGTATCGTGTGTATGCCGTTCATCATCATCATCACCATCCTCCTCCTCCTCCTCCTCCGTGGTCAGCTCCACCCCCGCCGCGACCGCCGGCGGGGCCGCCGCTATCGCTGCTACCGCCGCCCGCGCCGCCGCCACGGGACTCGCCGAAATCGGCGGTGGCAGTGTCGCCTGGATTCCACCCGCCGCCGCCGCCGTTGTCATCACCGCCACCGCCGCCGCCGCTGCCGCTAGAGCAGCTGCGGTCGCCCTGGGCCTCGCCGCTGGTCACAGTTCTCCAGACGCCGGGCGCTGACCCGGCGTCACGGCCCTCGCTCCCGGCCCAGGTGGCCGTACACGGGCATCCGTCGGCCGATGGATTGCCGCCGGCGCAGCGGTTCACCACAGCTGGCGGTGGCGCCCGGCAGGACCGCCACTCCCGCCGCCGCCGCTCCCGCCCCCATCGCCGTCCGCTTGACCATTCCCGGCGCCACCGCCGCATTTGTAACTCATCGTTACACTCCGAATTCAGCTTGATTTGGGTAATATTTTCCCCCCATATTTTTCACAAGGAAAGAAAAAGCTCGCAGTCCGGTAGGTGGCGACGCAAGAACGAAGGAGGGGGAAATTGCTGGAGATCATGGCCCGACCGGCTCGTAAGTTGAAGCCTTGGTGCCATTGAATCCGAACTGCTCCCTGACCTTTGCCGATGTATGACTGGGATGGACCGAAAATAGTAACGTTTTCACGTTCCTTGAAAATCGCGTCCAGCCCGACCGGAAACCCAGCAGGGGTGCGCCGTTGAGACAGGCTCACTGCGTGTCGTTGACCTGCGCTGAAAGTGAGAAAGGTGAACAGTAATGTCTTCACTGACACTAAACAAAATAACCGCCCAGAAAGGTATATCGGTCGGCGAAGCTGCCAGGAAAATTGCTGATCTCGGCTGGACGACTTCTTATGTCCAGGAAGCGATGACCCATCCGACGGACTATACGATTGCCAAGGCCCCAAGGGACCCGATGAAGCAGGTTCTGCGGTCGTATTTCCCCATGCAGGAAGAGAAGGATAACCGCGTATATGGGGCGCTCGACGCGGCCCTGCGCGGCGACATGTTCCGCAATGTGGAGCCCCGTTGGGTTGAGTATATGAAGCTGTTTCTGGCGATAATTCCCTTCCCGGAAATATCGGCTGCGCGGTCCATGGCCATGGTTGCCCGACTGGCGCCGGGCGAAGAGTTGCGCACCGGATTTACCATGCAGATGGTCGATGAGTTCCGCCATTCCACCATTCAGATGAATCTGAAGAAATGGTACATGGAAAACTATATCGATCCGGCCGGCTTCGACATTACCGAAGAAGCTTTTGGCAAATGTTATGCCACGACGATCGGCCGTCAGTTTGCCGAGGGGTTCATCACCGGTGACACCATGACCGCTGCGTGCATGTACCTGACGGTTGTTGCCGAAACGGCCTTTACCAATACATTGTTTGTCGCCATGCCATCCGAGGCCGCACGCAATGGCGACTACGCTTTGCCGACTGTTTTCCTTTCGGTTCAGTCGGATGAAAGCCGTCATATTGGCAATGGACACTCACTGCTGATGGCAGCGCTGAAAGATCCCAACAACCACCAGCTGATCGAGCGTGATCTGAAATATGCCTTCTGGCAAAACCACGCCATCGTTGATGCGGCGATCGGGACATTCATCGAGTACGGTACCGTCAATCGTGACAAGGACAAGGAATCCTATGCCGAGATGTGGCATCGCTGGATCTATGAGGACTACTACCGGACCTATATGCTGCCACTGGAAAAATATGGCATCAAGATCCACCACGATGATGTGACCGCAGCCTGGAACCGGATCACCAAAAAGAACTACATCCACAAAGTCGCGCAGTTCTTTGCAGTTGGCTGGCCGGTGGCGTTCTGGCGGATCGACAGTCAGACCGACAGGGATTTCGAGTGGTTTGAGCACAAGTATCCGGGCTGGTATGCCGAGTTTGGCGAGTTCTGGAAATGGTACCAGAAACTTAGCAAACCGGGCGAGTTGGCTGTCCTGTTCAATCCGGATGTCGGCTACGTTTACCCGCACCGCTGTTGGAGCAGCCTGATCCCCTGTGTCATCCGCGAAGAAATGGTTGTCGATCAGATCGATGGCAAATGGCACACTTTCTGCCATGAACTCGACCGCTGGACCGCCAAACAGGTTTTCGCAGCAGAGTACCAGGGCCGGCCAACGCCTGCCATGGGACGCTTCACCGGCAAACGCGAGTGGGAAACCATGTATGACGGCTGGGACCTTGCCGACGCGATCGTGGATCTGAACTTTGTCCGTCCCGACGGCAAAACCCTGATCCCGCAACCGCATCTTCGTTTCGACGGCAAGGATATGTGGACGCTTGACGACGTGCGCGGTAACAAGCTTGGCTCGATGCTGAATCTGCTGAACAGCTTCAACGACCAGGAACGTGAAGCGCATCTTGCTGAGTACGCTGCAGGATTCACAATCAACCCCTGTCATTGATTGCCCGTGAGGGCGGGCTCGTCCCGCCCTCATAAATCCAACCTATGAAACCAAAACACCATTGCCCCAGTGGTAGTGCCAGGAAACGTGAACCTATGCCCGAGACCTACACAGTCCGTTTGCACCCAGTAGGCGTCGAATTTGAGGTTGAAGAGGATGAAACCATCCTTGACGCCGCATTTCGCCAGGGTATTGCGCTGCCGCATGGCTGCAAGGAGGGTCAGTGTTCCGCCTGTAAATGCAACTTGGTCGAGGGCGAAGTTGAACTTCTCAAATATTCGACTTTCGCCCTCAGTGACAGCGAGAAAGAGCAGGGCGGGATATTGCTTTGCCGGGCAATGGCCTTTGACGACCTGGAAATCGAGCTTCTGAACTACGACGAAGACTTGCTGTCAAAGTCGATCGCCGTCAAGGAATTCAGCGGCACAATCCGCAATATCGGCAGCCTTACGCATGATATTCGCACTGTCGGAATCGAACTCAACAGCCATCTGAAATTCTGGGCGGGGCAGTATGTCGACATCACCGTCACGACCAAAAAAGGGGAGACGATTACACGTTCGTTCTCCATGGCAAATACGCCGGAGCAAGGCCAAAACCTTGCGTTCATCATCAAAAAATATCCCGAGGGAAAATTCTCCGGCGAACTCGACGACGGCGGAATCGAAACCGGTGCCGAAGTCAAAATCAAAGGGCCCTACGGGACCTGTTTTAGGCGGGAAGACAGACAAGGACCGATGATCCTGGTGGCAGCTGGATCCGGTATGTCGCCCATATGGTCTATCTTGAACGATCACATCGCCAGTGGTGAAGACCGTCCGGTTCATTTCTTCTATGGTGCGCGCACTCAGGCGGATCTTTTCTATCTCGAAGAGATCAACAAGATCACCAAGGCCCATCCGGCCATCACCTTCAAACCTGTCCTTTCCCATGCCGACGATGACGACACCTGGGGCGGGGATCGCGGGTTTGTCCATGAGGTTGTCGAAGCCGAGTTGAAACGTCTGGATATCGACGGCGAGGGCGACGTCTACGTCTGCGGCCCGCCCCCTATGATCGATGCGCTGACGCCCATTTTGTTCATGCAGGATTTTGATCCCGACCGAACGTTTGTTGACAAATTTACGCCAGCGACAAGCACACCGACCCCCCCGACCCACGCAAACGTGGATATCGATCACGTGGGGCGCAGCCCCCGCAGTTCATAAAAGGAGAACCAACATGGGTGCAATCTCAAGTTCCGTAGGATCTGGTGCTGCTGGTGCCGCACAATTCCCAGGGTCAGAAAGCCGCAAGTACAATTATTTCGACCCCAGAGGCAGACGGGCCACGCATTACGAGGATATGACGGTTGACGTTCAGCCCGATCCGGAACGCTATTTGATTCAGGACTGGATCATCGGCATGCCCAATGGCGATGGGGCCTATATCAAAGAAGCCACTGCGGCCCAAAGTTCGAACTGGCACGCCTTCCGCGCTCCGGATCAGGAATGGGAGCGCACCCATTACCAGCGCCAGTCGCGGATCGAGGGTTTGATCCAGGGTGTGATCGCCAATGCTCGCAAAGCCGGTACAAACAAGAAGTTTGATCGGGTTTGGAATACCATACTGCAGACCCATCTGGGGGCATGGAAACACGCGGAATTCGGCCTTGGCACATCGCTCATGCAGGCGCAGCGCGGTGGCTATACCCAGATGATCAACAACGCGACCCTGACCAATTCGTCGTATAAATTGCGGCTGGCACAGGACATCACGCTTTATCTGGCCGAAATTGGCATGGATATCGAAGGCTGGAACAACGAGCTCGGTAAAACCGCCTGGGTCGACGATCCTATCTGGCAGGGAACCCGCGAAGCCATCGAAACGATCATGGGCTGCACCGACTATCTGGAGCAGTATTTCGCCACCAATATCATCTTCGAGCCTTTGGTCGGCGAATTGTTCCGCTCCGGTTTCCTGATGCAGGCAGCGGTGGCCAACGGTGATCCGATTACCGCGCCGGTGATATCATCGGCCGAGGCTGACTATGAACGCAATCTCGCCAATACCATCGACCTGATCTACCTGTTGGCCAACGACGAGACCCACGGCGCGGCCAATCTGGCGCTGTTCCAGGGTTGGGTCAGCAAACACAGTGCCTTGGCCGTCAAAGCCGCCAACGCCCTGCAGCCGATCTGGTCACAGCCCCACTCGAAACCGGTTTCTTTCGCGGACTGTCAAGCCAATTCGGAAGATCGGTTGAACAACATCCTGGGCGAACTCGGCCTCAGCCGCTAACGACAGAAAGGAAATCGTCATGACCGTAATTGCACGCGATGCGTCAACGGCCAACATCTTCAAATCCATGGATGAAATCAAGTTCGACAGGACCATTTCAGACCAATGCGGCATCACCATGAGTGATTCCGTGGAGGCGCGGGCCATCGCCGAATTTATGGATGAACAGGATGGGATCACCGTCACCTACAATCCCGCGCTCATCCGGATCGATGGCACCGGCAAACTGGTGTTCAAGATGGATGAGATCAGCGACTATCTTGGTCGCGAAATGACGGCCGAGATGTTCGAGGTCAACTCCTCCACCCATTATGGCCGCATGGTTCGGGTCGACGACAATACCGTGATCCTGTTCGGCAATATGGACGATGTGATGGAGTACATCTGACCCGGTTGGGCGGCGTGGAAACCTAGCTTTTCACACCGCCCCTCGCCAATTCACAACGCTTTCCCACGAAATGATCAGCGTCTGATATGGCGCGGAAAGAGGCCACCCCATGTATGTAACACCCGACGGAAAAGAAATCTTTGTCATCGATGGGCATACGCATTTTTGGGATGGAAGTCCCGAAAATCAGAAGAATATTCACGGCAAGCAGTTCATCGAATGCTTCTACGCCTATCATTCCAACCTAAGTCCGCCCGATCAGCTTTGGGAAAAATCCAAGTTCGAAAAATACACGTCCGACGATCTGTATCGCGACCTGTTCATCGACGGCCCTGACGATATTGCCGTCCTGCAGTCCACCTATCTGCGGGATTTCTACAAGGATGGATTCAACACCATCGAACGTAATCACCAGGCCGCAGCGAGATACCCGGAACGCTTCATCCTGAATGGAGCGTTTGATCCGCGCGATGGCGGAAAAGCGTTGGAATACATCCATTTTATGAAAGAGACCTACGACATTCAGGGCGTGAAGCTGTACACGGCTGAATGGAATGGCGACTCCAAGGGGTACAAGCTGAATGACCCGGCGGCCTACAAGTGTTTCGAGCTGTGCGACAAGCTCGGCATCAAAAATATCCATGTTCACAAAGGCCCGACGATCATCCCACTTAGTTTGGATGCGTTCGACGTGCGGGATGTGGATTATGCGGCCACCGATTTCCAGAATCTGAACTGGATCATCGAACATTGCGGCCTGCCTCGGCTGGATGAATTCTGCTGGATCGCCACCCAGGAAACCAATGTGTACGGGGGCCTCGCGGTTGCCATGCCATTCATCCATACGCGTCCGCGTTATTTCGCCGAAGTGATCGCCGAGCTGCTGTTCTGGATCGGCGAAGATAAGATTCTGTTTGGCTCTGACTACGCGATCTGGACGCCCAAGTGGCTGGTTGAGCGGTTCTGGGGTTTTGAAATCCCAGAAGACATTGCCAGTGAGCGTGGTGTGCAGCTGACGTCGGAGAACAAGGAGAAAATCCTCGGGCTGAATGCGGCGAAACTTTATGGTGTCGATGTGGAAGCCAAGAAAGCAGCTTTCAAAATAGCACCTGTCCGGATCGCTGCGGAGTAAGTGCCATGGACTGCAATTCTTCCACTTCACGGCTTGAGTCAGAGGTTTGGGGGCGTCTTGGGCAGGTGATGGATCCCGAACTCGACGAACCGATAACGGATATGGGATTTGTCGAAAAAATCTCGATCAGCGATCAGAAAATCGTCATGGTGGGTTTCAGATTGCCGACGTATTGGTGCTCGCCGAATTTCGCTTTTCTGATGGCAGAAGGTATCAAGCGTGAAGTGGAGGAATTGTCTTGGGTCACGCGGGTCCAAGTGCGGCTTGAAGATCATTTGTCTGCCGATGAAATGAATGCCGGTGTCAACGAAGGCCGCAGTTTTTCCGATGTTTTTGCAGCGCTGAGCGACGGCGGGAATCTCGAAGAATTGCGCGAAAAATTCGATGGCAAGGCCTTTCAGCGGCGTCAGGAAGTTGTCCTGAAGGCGCTGCTGGCGGCGGGGCATTCGATCACTGCAATCGTGGCGATGACGCTGTCGGATTTTCGGAAGATCGGCTTCGACGACGCGGCGGATCAGCATCAGAAAATCCGCTATACAGATCTGCTGCTTGGCAAGAGCCTTGCCAAGCTTCCCGGCGATCTGGCGCTAGTGACCTATGAAGGTTCTGCCCTGTCCGTCGAAAGTTTTGCCAATTATCAAAGTGAATTGCGCAGCGTGCGCATCAACATGGAATTCAACGGTGCGCTTTGTAGGGGGCTGAAAAACAGCCGCTACAAAGAGGTTCTATCCGTGGACGGCGAACCGACGCTGGTTGATTTCATCCTTGACCGCGTTCCCAAACCGCCGCGACCGCAAGCGCGGCCAAATTGACCGGCCGATGTCATCTACTTGCCCCTGAAGTCCCGGCGATCACGAGAAATGTAGTTGCCTGTATGCACAAAGGAAGAAGCCATGCCGAAACTCCTTATTTACGGTAACGACGCCCGTTGCGCTCTGGCCAAAGGTGTCGGCAGCCTGACCGCCGCCGTTGCGCCAACCCTTGGTCCCAAAGGCATGAATGCCATGATTGACCGGCCTTTGGGCACCCCGTTCATCAGTCGGGACGGGGTGTCCATCGCCTCGGAAATTGAACTGTTTGACAGGTTCGAAAATATGGGGGCCCAGGTGGTGCGCGAGGTGTCCATGCAAACGAATGATGTGGCCGGTGACGGGACAACCACTTCAATCATCCTGGCCAATGGCATCATTCAATCCGGGATCGTGTTGATCGAGAAAGGCGCGAAAGCGGTCGATTTGTGCCAGGGCATTTCGCTGGCCGTGGACGCGACTTTGGGAAACCTGCGGGCCGCTGGAATGCCGGTCACCGAAAATGGTCTGTTGTCCGCTGTCGCCAGCATTGCCGCGTCGAATGTCGCGCTGGGCGCTCTGGTTACCGAAGCCTTCAATCGCGTTGGCGCCGAGGGCGTGATCACCACTGAATACGGCCTGACCATCGAGTCGACCCTGGAAGTGGTTGAAGGCATGTCCTTTGATCGCGGGTATATTTCGCACCATCTGGTCACCGATCAGGAAAAGATGCGGGCTGTCTTGCACAAACCCTACATCATAATGACCGATATCAAGACGACCGATCCGGCCCAATTGGACACTGCTAAGCGCATCGCCGAAGAAGACGGGCGTCCATTGATGATCATTTCCGAGGAAACATCGCCCGAGGTTCTGGTGACCTTGCTGGGGCCGGACGGGCCAGGCAAATACCTGGTGGTGCATCCGCCGGAATTTGGCCACTGGCGCAAGGCCATGCTGGAGGATCTGGCGATCCTGACCAACGGCAAGGTTCTGTCCCGCGACCTCGGCGACCGGCTCGAAGATATCACCCGCGATCAGATGGGCACCGCAGAACGCATCGAGTCTACGGCGAACGACACGATGATCATTCGCGGGGACGGTGATCCAAAGGCCGTTGCAGCCCGGCGGGCCCAGGTTCAGCGGCTCTATCAAGCGGCGCCACCGAATATCGAAAAGGACAAGCTGCACGAGCGGTTGGCCAAGCTCTGTGGCGGCACTGCCGTCATTCTGGCGGGCGGAGTCACGCCGGTCGAGCAGAAACGAACCATCCAGTTGATCGAGGACTCGCTGAACGCGGTACGGGCCGCGGCGAAGGACGGTGTTCTGGTGGGCGGCGGTGTCGCGCTTGCCCGGGCAGCACCCGAACTGGATGCCCTGGCGGACAGTGTTGCCGGCGATGTGCGGGCCGGGGTGCGGCTGGTTCAGTCGGTCTTGACCACGCCATTGGCCCGCATTGCCCTGAATGCCGGCGGCGAGGTCAATGAAGTGGTTGGCAACGTTGCCCGATTGAAAGGCAATCTAGGTTTTAACGCCGCTACCGGGGCCTATGAAGATCTGGTCGCCGCCGGTGTGGTCGATCCGGTCCTGGTCACCTGCTCGGCGCTGATGAACGCGGGTTCCGTGGCAAAACTGATTTTGACCACCGAAACTCTGGTTGGCGAACTGGCCGAGGACGAAGATCCAACCGAGGGCCCAGCCCTGGGGGGCGGAGCTGAGCTACTTCCAAGCAGTCGTTAAATGGAAAGGGCAGACCCATGAAGGTTGCAAAACTTTACGAATACGATCCGGCGATGAACGTTCAACTGGTGATCGAAGAGGCTGCGCCGCCGACCATAAACAACCCCGATGAAGTGGTCGTCAAAGTCGGCGCCGCCGGGCTGTGCCGTACGGACCTGCATATTATCGAGGGCGTTTGGAAGGACATCATGGATGTGGAAGGCAGCCTGTTGCCATACATCATGGGCCACGAAAACGCCGGCTGGGTCGAAGATGTCGGCAGCAATGTCACGAGTGTCAAACCAGGCGATGCGGTCATCTGCCACCCGCACCGCACCTGTGGAATTTGCCTGAATTGCCGTCACGGCGAGGACATGCATTGCGAGAACAGCCTGTTTCCGGGGCTTGGTCTGGACGGTGGGTTCGCCGATTATTTTCTGACCAGCGAGCGCTCGCTGATAAAGCTGAACCCGAATATCACGCCGATTGATGTGGCCCCCATGGCCGACGCCGGCATCACCGCCTATCGGGCGGCAAAAAAAGCCGCGAAAATGCTGAGGCCAGGGGCCTATTGCGTCATTGTCGGGGTCGGTGGCCTGGGCCATATCGCCCTGCAATGTCTTCACGAAATCTCGGGCTGTCGCATCATCGCCATTGATCGCGAACCGGCGGCTCAGGTTCTCTGTAAAGACCTTGGCGCCGATTTCGTGCTGAATGGCGGCCCGAATGTCATTGAGGAAGTCAGTGAGATCACCGGTGGGGGGGGCCATGTGGTTATCGACTTCGTCGGTGAGCTTGGGGTTGAGAACATCTGCTGGAAGATGCTGCGCCAGGGGGGCGGCTTGATCATGGTTGGATATGGCGGCAAGATCGAAGTGCCCACCGTCCATCTGGTGATCGCGGAAATCAACATTGGCGGCAGTCTGGTAGGCAATTTCACCGAGTTGGTCGAACTCATGGAACTGAACGCCGATGGCAAAGTGAAAATGCACTACAGTGAATACAGCCTGGACGACATAAATGTCGCGCTGGACGACTTTAAGAACCGAAAGTTTGCCGGGCGAGGGGTCATTGTCCCGTAATCGGTTCAAGGCAAGCTCCGAACAATGACACACGATCAAATCAACCATGCAGACGCCGGCAAGCTGGCGGAAAAATGGATGGTTTGAAAAATTCGGCCATCAACCATGTTTGGGGCGCTGTTCTTGCCGCCCTTGCATTATTTGCCATAGGAACCATCGCCGGATCCGTTCTGGTGACATCGATCCTCGCTTATAGTCGGCAACATTTTCGGATTGGTGTCTGAAAAAGCCGCAGGTCTGCTGATCAAAGCTGAAGCATAGGACAGGCGCAGGCGCCATGGAGGGTGCCCCTTTAGAGCATGATCCATGATCTCCGTTTCATGGATCATGCTCTATCTCATTGAATTGCCGCGCCGACGCATTGAGCCGATGAAGCCGTGGGCCTTGAGAAGGGCACGGTCTTGAAAAGGGTACTAGTGACGATCAGAGGCGTATTGCGGTCAATCCAATTCACGTTTTCCTAACCATGAATCGACTGTGATTCTATTTCTGTTATATTTCAATACGTTAAATACGTGGGCACATGTGCCCACACATCATCACTGATCACATACTTTGCGAGACTCTCTAAGAGTGTAAAGTTCTGTCGCCACCGTTTCTGGTGGATTCGCCCTGTTGCCCCTGCATTTTCCCTTCGCTTATCCAGCGCGCCGCCAGAACGAAGGCGCCGGTGGCAAAATCCTTACCGTGTGCGGCGATCATCGCTTCCCCGATCTGGGCCACCTTTTTGAAAAACTCATCCTTGCTTTTCTCTTCGTCGGTCAGTTGCGGTTCCATACTGTCATTCTCCCTCTCATTGTTTGAACATGCCGGCCGGAAATTCGGCCAGTGCAGCCACGCCGTCGGCGCGCCCGATGGCCAGGAATTTCCCGTTTCCAGCCCAGGCCAGAACGGAAATGCCGGCATCACTGTCCTGATCCAGCACCAGTTCTTCCGCGCCGCCGATTTGGGTGAGGTTCAGCAGTCCGCTGGCGTATCCCACAGCGAGTATATTCCGTGTCGGACAAGCGGCTACACTGTCAACTGGCACCAGACCGGGGCGGCCAGATCTCAGGGCGGATTTGGTGGTGTCTTTATGTTTGCGCAGCTCGGCCAGCGACCAAGCAGCGGCCCGAAAGGCGCCGGAAATCGCGATGGCGTTGACAACGGCACTGAATGACAGGGAATGCACGCCGGTTGGGAAATCGGAAATATGGATAACCCGGTGATTTTGCACGTCGACCAGAGTGGCGCCGTGCTCGCCCAACGTGCCAGCAATCCATTGGCCGTTAGCGCTCCAACGTATGTCCTGGGGAGGGAACCCCAAAGAGAAGTCATTTCTTAGCTTGGGCGCGGCGGAAATGTCCCAAACCGCGATTCCAGTTTCGTGTGCCACTGCCAGCGCCAGGTCGTCGGGTGAATACGTCATTGAAATGACCGGGCTGGTTGCTTGGAATTGGGCCGGTGATTTTAGGTGTTTGTCTTCGCATAGGACAATTTCACTGCCGGCTGCAAAACAGATGCCGGTGCCGCCCTGCATGGCGGCGACCGCCGCCACCGGTCCGTTCATCGCGGCATCAAGATGGGTTTCAGAACCTTGTGGCGTCACCAGCGCCACTTGACCATTCGAAGTGCCAAACAGAAAACCACTTTTTCCAAATGCAACTATTTTTGACGAACGCGGTTTGGAACACGCCACCTTTGTTGCCGGCGCGATGTCACCTTTGCGAGGCCGAATTGTTTGCTGCTCCGCATCGACGGCCTGGCGCATACGTTTGGTCGGGGAGTCCGGGTCGCTGGTTGTGACAACCCACATCGTGCCATCGAAACCGGCAAATGCAACGGTGCCACTATTAGAGCTAAAAATAGCTGCTTCAACGGGCGAAGACAGCGTCCATTGGCGCGCCAACAAATCGAATAGGCTGGTTGGCTTGGTTGGCATATAGGTCATGTTATGCTCCCCCGATCACATTTCTGGCCTAGCCATTTTCCAGGTAATATCCGTCAAGTGGCGCTCCAATTCCTCGATATGATCTTCGGCCGCTGTCAGTTTTAGTTTTGCCGCTTCATTTTGCGCATACATCTTGTCCAGAACCGCATCGCTGACGGCGTTTTGTGTTCCATTGGCGTGGTTGCGTTCGGCTGTCATGACGTCGAACTCCATACCGCTGGCACGCTGGCGAGTTCGCAGGAGATCGCCGTTTGCTCGGGTCAGGGCCAGCACAAGTTCTAGATGCTGCTGTTGCAGATCGCGAAGATTTTCCAGGTCTTCTGACGTTTTTCGAACAACTTTCATGGCCCGTTCCGCCGCGCGCCTCGTTGCTCCATTTTAGCCAACAATTCCGGAAATTCACTGGCCTGTTCTTGAAACTTCTTCTGTGCGGATAGGATATATTTCGATAATTGATCCCATATATCAGTTTTTAAAAGGTTGGCAGAATCGCCCATCATTTCTTCAATTTCACCAATACGAAATTGATGAGAAAGGGCCACGCCAGAGAAAACGAAGTCGCGCAATTCCGCTGCATGTGTGTCCACAAAGACTTGCAACAGCGGGTAAGTCTCCTTGTCAACGCCGTGACGTGCCAATTCGGTTACAATGAATTTACTGAAATACTTCGTCAGAAGGTATTGGCTTTCGCCCAAAAACTGCATTGAAAACACCAAGTCCTGCTGCGCACGACTGATAATTTCCTCGGCGGGGCCTGGGTCGAATTTCCAGGGTAAGGAAGGGTTAATACCTTGTGACATTTGGTTCAGTGACCCCGATCAGACGAAGTTTCTTCAAGCGTGGTTTGGGCCACCAAACAAATGAACACCCCTCACGCAGGCTTATATCTTATGATCAGGCCCGGAATTCCAGTCATCCAAATTTATTGTAAAAATTCGTTACATCGAACAGATTCCTGAAACCTGAGTAAGGTTCAAAAATAGAATTGGATTGTCCTCTGTGCTTCATTTTTTCACCAGACAACTGCTGAACAACTTCGTTGAGGAGCCATGCACTGGCTAAATTCACAAACCAAGTGCAACACTGGTATGCTCCGGAGTTGCACTTGGTTTGTGAATTTAGGCCTCCGGGGATTCCCTTCAGTGTCCCGTTCTGGTATGGAATGGCTCTGCTGGACCAGACCGGATCACTGCCCGATAATCCCTCGGAATTGAGGGTGTTCGCGGGGCAATTGGCGGCGACGGTCAAGTCCCGGGCGCTCCGGATCGCCAAGCTGGAACACCAGCTCGCTGGCCATCGCCGCCATCGGTTTGGCTCGAAGTCGGAGACGATGGATCAGCTTGAACTCGGGCTCGAAGAGGAAGAGATCGCGGCGGCGAAGATCGCGCCGCCTGATACTGTCGCCGGGCCGAAGAACAAACCAAAGCGCAAACCGTTGCCGGACAGCTTGCCGCGCAACGAGCAAGTGCTGTCGCCCGGCGCCGCCTGCGGCAAGTGCGGCGAGGTTCTGAAGAAACCCGGCGAAGATGTCACCGAAGAGCTGGAATACATCCCTGGCCGGTTCATCGTGAACCGCTTTGTCCGGCCCCGCATGGCTTGCACGTGTTGCGAGGCGATCTGCCAGGCACCATTGCCCTCGCGCCCGATCGAGCGGGGTCGTCCCGGCCCGGCCTTGCTGGCCCATGTGCTGGTCTCGAAGTATGCCGATCACCTCCCGCTCTATCGCCAGTCCCGGATATTCGATCGCGACGGCATTGATCTCGACCGCTCGACCCTGTCCGACCGGGTCGGCAAATCGGCGGCACTGCTGGAACCATTGGCTGATATGGTCGGGCGCCATGTTCAGCGCGGCCAGGCGATCTTTGCCGACGACACCCCCCTGAAGATGCAGGTGAAGGGCACCGGTAAATGCAGGACCGCCCGGATCTGGACCTATGTTCGCGACGAACGGCCATGGCGCGGTGCCGACCCACCAGCGGTATGGTATCAGTTCACCGTCGATCGCAAGGGCGAGCACCCCACCAGACATCTGGCCAGGTACAAGGGCTGGATGCACGCGGACGGCTATGCCGGGTTCAACGAGCTCTACCGATCCGGTGGTGTCGATGAAGTCGCCTGCATGGCCCATATCCGGCGCAAGTTCACCGATGTCTTCCAGTCGGAGGGCTCGATCATCGCCGAGGAAGCCATCAAGCGCATCGCCGGGCTCTACGTCGTCGAGAAGGATGCCCGCGGCAGTGTGCCCATCGAGCGGGTCCAACTCCGGCAAGCCCGCGCCAAACCGATCTTCGATGCTCTGGAAGCCTGGCTGCAAACCCGGTTGCCAAAGATCTCCGGCAAGTCCGAACTCGCCAAGGCGATCCGCTACGCCCTGACCCGGATGAGGTGCCTGCGCCCGTATCTCGACCACGGCTTTCTGGAGATCGACAACAATTCCGCCGAACGCGCCATGAAGCCGATAGCCCTGGGTCGCAAGAATTATCTTTTTGTCGGCTCGGAGGCTGGCGGTAAATCCGCCGCCATCGCCTGTACCCTGATCGAGACCGCCAGGCTCAACGGCGTCGATCCCCAAGCCTGGCTGACCGATGTGCTCAGTCGCATCGCCGATCACAAAATCACCAAGCTCGACGAGTTGCTCCCGTGGCGTTTCGCTCAGACCTGAGCGCAATCGGACGACGCTGAACCAAACCAGAGCCCCGAGACCGAACGGTCACACTTGAAATGTGAATCCAGCCTGTAAAAAAACGTTACAGTCTCGCTTCCCTGATGGGCTCCAAAGCGACAGGAATCGATAAATTGCCTGTTTCAATGTATGCAGACTCAGCGTCGTTGAGGACTTGTGGTCGGACGGGGCAGCAGATTGGGAGACCTGTGAATGGACATAATCACCAAGCGAGACGGTCCACGCCGCGAAGACATGGAGGCAAAGCGCCACATTCAACGGAATTTGGGCACAATCGAACGACTGGCCGACCAACTCAGCGGTGGGGCCTATTCGGCTAGAAAAAAAATCAAGAAAATGGCACCGCAGGCGTCAGGCTTGATCTTGAGCGATCTGGGTGCGGGAAAGTCCGTTGCCGACGAACCAAGACCGTATTTGCGTATCACTCCCAATGGCCGGGTGGCCCTGTTGGATCTGAATACGGGTTTGCAAATGCAAGTCCTCGGCCAGATCACCCGGAAAAACGGGCAGAACGTTTTTCTTTTGGCAACGAAAAAAAGCGGATTTATATCACCGATCGATCCCGATCTATTCGCGCTAGTCTCGGTACTGAATGGAGTGCAGATTGACAATGATTTTTCGGAGGAAAAGTTGTCCGAGAGACTGAAAGACCTGCTCAGCCTGAGCTAGATCAAACATAATTTTTTTGAAAATTGTCATCAGTGCATCTGCACCAAGCCTGCCTAATAAAAAGGGCAGAATGAAAGGAGGTTAAATTTGGCAAGAACCATTTTCAATTCTATGCGCCGATTTGACCCTCCTGCATCTCGCATGGAGAGCCGCGAAATTAGCCTGCGATCAACGTCACGCGCCAAGGACAATTTTCTGTCCAATTGTAGTGGACCCAGCCTTCCAGTGTCCGGCGTCAGACCCTTTATCTATCAATCCTGGAAACGCAGCGTGTCGGAAGGCATCCAGTCTGAGCAATGCGGCGCACCAGTCATCGAGACCGGCGAAGATGTCGATTTCCTGCGGCACAAGAATTCGAACCTTTGCCGTGCGGCGCGCGGAGCGTTTGATAAAATCGGCAAAATGCTGAGCGACACCGAGGCCATGCTGATCCTCACGGATAGCACCGGTGTAGTGATCGAGACCAACGGTGATAAATCCACGTTGGAATACGGGCGTAAAATCAATCTCAGGCTCGGCGGGTTGTGGAGCGAAGATGCCTCGGGAACCAATGGAATTGGCACGGCCCTATGGACCGGAAAACCAGTTTTTGTCCACGGGACAGAACATTTCTGCGAAGGCATGCGCTCCTGGAGTTGCGCCGCAGCGCCTATTCGTGACCCTTTGGATCGCAGCATGTTGGGTGTCGTCGATCTGTCGGGTCTGACCACTATTTTTCAGAAACACAACACTGCCTTTGCTGTCGCCGCTGCCGGTGAAATTCAGGCCGTCCTGGCCCAAGATCAGAACGCGCAACATGTGCGCCTTTTGGAAGCCGCGATCGGCAAAGTTCCACTAAACGATGCGGGTCGCGAAGGGCTCGTCGTCATCGATCTCCTCGGGCGCATAATTTATTCCCGCAATTTGAACAACGCGCTTTTGCCCGACGAGAAAAACCCCGACCTGGGTCTGGGTCAAAGGCTCGCAAATCTGTCCTTCGGCATGTCCGATGATGATATTCTCTCGTCTTTGCCCGATGAATTGGTATGCACAGGAATTCAACATCTGAAAATTGACGGAGTGGTCAAGGGTGCCGCCCTTGTATTCAAACCGCAACAAGCACGGCAACACTATCGTGTTAATGTCCTGAAACCTGTAGAGCCCGGCATCATGATCGCCGGAACCGATTTGAAAATTGTTGGCGAAAGTCCTCAGATACTGGAAGCGATCGAGGCCCTCAGACAGATCGAAAATGTAAACACACCAACCCTGATTGAAGGCGAAACAGGTGCCGGCAAGGAACTCTTCGCACGCTATATCCACGCCCAGGTGGACCCCGCAGACGATAAGGTATTTGTGGCAGTAAACTGCGGCGCCGTTTCGAAAAAGATGTTTGTCGATGCGCTGTACGGATTCAAAAATCTAAAACGTGGGGATAGTGGTGCGTCCAGCAATTCAATCAGGCCTGAGTTGACCTCGGGGGGTATATTTTGCCTGGATGAAATCGGTGAATTGCCGTTGGATATCCAACCAAGTTTTCTGCGTGCGCTTGACGATCAGCATACCATGCAAAATTTTCATCGGCAGGTATTGCCGAAAAACTTCCGTCTCATCTCCATGACAACCCGGAATTTGCATGCAGAGGTCCAGGCCGGGCGTTTTCGCAGTGATCTCTATTATCGCCTGAGCGCGGTAACTCTGAAAATCCCGCCATTGCGCGACCGCGGAGACGACGTTCTGCTGATCGCAAATTATTTTAACAGACAGGTTGCCGCCAAATTGGGCAAGGATTCCCTAAGATTTGGATCCGAAGCTCAGGAAGCATTGCTGGCTTACCCTTGGCCCGGAAATGTTCGGGAGTTGCGCAATGTCGTGGCGGGACTGCACTATAAAGCAAAGAACCGTCATGTCGGAAAAGAGGACCTGCCACATGAAGTCCTGAACCCAGCAGCGTTGACCGAGAGCAGCATCAGAATGCAGGCATCGGCCCAAATACCCGTTGAATCGTTCAAACAATCCGAAGAAAATCTTATCCTAAATGCCATCTCGAAGCATCAGGGCAATCTCAGCAAAGCCGCGGAGACACTTGGGATTTCCAGACCAACTCTGTACCGGAAGATGAATCTCTATTCCATTGAGAGATGTGGCTGACCTGCCATAACTACCATTATTCTGGGAAAGCAACCCTTCCAACATGGAACATTTGGATGCGGCCTAGGCTCATGTGTGGGTAGCGGGTCGCGCCAACAACCGGCGTATCTGACGATTGTCGTAACACCGCTGGGCAACACGACGAAGCCGCTGGATTCACATTTCAAGTGCAACACCTGAGTTGATGTAAGAAGGCCTCGGGGGGGTAAGAAACCGAGGCGTTTTCGGGGTGTTGTGTTGTTGGCCCAGACGATATCCTGGATGTCCTGCTCGGTGTCGTCGGCGAGTTCTGTCTTGCGTGGCAGGTCGCGCCTGAGAATTCCGTTGGCGTTCTCGATCGAACCGCGCTGCCAAGGCGAGTGCGGATCGCGGAAGAAGGTCGGGATTCCAAGATCACATTCCAGCTTCTTGTGCTCGGCGAACTCCAAGCCGTTGTCGCAGGTGATGGAGCGCCTGGCGGCCCCCGGCAGGCCTTCGATGATGCCGGTGAGGCTGGCGGCGGTGGCCTCGGCGGTCTTGCCTGCATCATCACCTCAAAAAGCCGCGCCTGCCGAGCTTCCTCTCCGACGATGAAAAACTGGCGAAACAGTGTGCTGCTGAAAACAGGGGCCATGTGCTGTATCTGCTTCGTCTCTCGGAACTGGAACTGATCGAACGGGAGCGGCGCATGATCGAGCGGCGGATCAGGGCGGCCCGGTTCCCAGCGGCGAAAAGCCTGGACAGCTTCGACTTCAAGGCCATGGCTTGCCTCAACAAACCTTTGGTGATGGAACTGGCGCGCTGCCAATGTATTGAGGTGTATGACCGCAAGGGTCTTTGCTATCCGAGTGATTTGACCGATCCGGAGTGGGCGCCGCTCGCGCCGCTGCTCGCGCCAGCCAAGCGCGGGGGCCGGAAGCGCGAAGTCGATCTCCGCGAGGTCATGAACGGCATCCTCTATGTGCTGGGAACCGGCTGCCAGTGGCGTGCCCTGCCCAAGGATCTGCTGCCCAAGAGTACTGTGCATGACTATCTGATGTTGTGGGAATGGGATGGCACCCTGGATCGTATCCACCATGAGTTCTATGTCATGACCAGGGAACTTGAGGGCCGTGAGGCCTCGCCCGAGCTACAAGACCGGACAGATCATGTGTTACTAACACGGCGGCGGGGAGTTATTGATCGGGTACTAAGAACCGTTAGGCGGCTGCGTCGTGCAGAATCTTTGCCACATCGTCAGGCATTTTGGCGATAACTCGCAGGTAGCTTTGCGTGGCGCTGTCGGGCGTCCGCCGACCCTGTTCCCAGTCTCTTAAAGAGGCAACCGGAATGCCATAGCGCGCGGCAAATGCCTGCTGTGAAAGGCCGGTTTCAGCACGAGTTCGACGGGCCAGCATTGCGGTGTATCCACGCTGGAATTCGTCGTCGGTGAGCGGCGCCTCGGCATCCGGTTCACCGGGGAGTATCGTGGTATCTTTGTGTTTCGCGGTCATTGGCTTTCCTCACACTGATAACGCGGTACGTGTCGCCGCGCGGGGTGAATACACAGACCCAAATCCGCTTATCGACCACGCCGTAGGAAACGATGCGTTCTTCGGCATAGTCAAACCGCACATCAAGAACATCCAACCGGTTGCTATCCGCCAGCACTTGAGCCCCAAAGGAAAGTGAAACCTGGTGCTTGGCTTGGTTGGCCGCGTCCTTGTCGAGATCAAATTCGATCTGCATGCGTTATTATACGGCATTGCCGCATATACCACAAGAAAAACATACGGTATTGCCGTATAGAATCCAGAAAGAGGGAGTTGAACAATCCCATGCCCATCATCTGGCCTGCAACCCTGCCATTGTCCAGCATCGAGGGCTACGGCGTCCACCCGGGCGAGGCCATTCTGCGCACCGGCATGCCGAGCGCACCAAGGAGGGGCTCGCCAAGGCTAGGTCATCGGGAAAGAAACTCGGACGGCCGAAGGAATCGCTCGGAACATCACGCCTTGACGGCAAGGAGGATGAAATCCAGAAATTCCTTGCTCTTGGCGTTTCCGAAAACGCGATCGCGAAGATCACCGGCGTCGCGAGGCCAACCCTCCTCCTCCTCCTCCTCTGTTCGCCACATTGATTCAGACTTCAGCCGGTTTGGGAATCTGGAGGGTTTTGTGAGGTCGCGTGGCGAAGCGGTGCAAGTTGGTATTATGCGGTTAAAATGGATTTGAGGAATTGATTATTCCAGCCGGCTTTTTTGCGCATGACCCGGAGTGATTTTTTGTGTTTTGCCCTGTTGAGCAAGTTCATCGCCATGTGTTTGATGACGGTGAAGTTTTTGCGAGCATGGTCTTTTCGCACCCTGCAATCGTCGTCCCTGAATACGACGTCCAGCACCCAATGAAGGCGGTTTTCGATACCCCAATGCGACCGAACGGCGGTGGCAAATACGGGCGCATCCGCAGGTCGTGAACTGATGAAGGAACGCGTCTGCACCGACGATTTCCCATTCACCTCCCGGCGCGATGTCACACAGCCTGTTGATGTAAGATCACGCCAATGCGGATGGCGCTCTTTGAGCCAACTGATCTTATCGCATATCCAGTAGCGGCGGGTTTCAATGCGCCCCTTAGCAGCCCGTTGAAAAAGTCGCCATTGACCGGGTTTCACCCCACTTGACCGGGTTTCACCCCACGACGAAACATAACGCGGCGTCGGCGGTTTCGCCATCCTCCGAGACGATGAGGACGATCTGAGCGACCAGAACGGCTCCAGAGGGCGCAACAAGCACGAAAACACCGCCATATCCGCCCGCCACAGCCTGGCGCGGGGTGCCGGCGCCGATGAGTTGGCGCATCAGCAACGAGAGGTTGTGGCCGGCGACGTGAAGCAGGTATCGCTTGTGCACGTTCTCGCGCCCGCGCAGCCAGGTTCGGCGCAGGCCGCCGCGATCGAGGGTGTGGGCAAAGGAGCGCTCGACGATCTCGGCGCGCAGCTTGAAGGCATCGCGGGCGAGCGCGGACTTGAGCCGCACGCGGTTGTTGGTGACCGCCCGGCGCGCCGCCTGGTCATCGCGCCAGCGCGAAAAGCCCTTCTGCCTGGGCTCGGCGATCCGGGTCTTCCAGGGACTGTCGTCCAGGGCCTTCAAGACCGCCCGTGAGAAATAGCCCTTGTCGGTGACGCATTCGGCCGGGCTCTCTGGCGTCGGTGCCGCAGCCACCGCCTCGAGGTTTGCCTCGGCCGCCGCCAGGGTCTTGAAAAGCGTCGTGGTGTCGCCCTCATCGGCTGGGTGCAACTCGGCCGCCACCACCGCCCCGGTGTCCAGATCCACCGCGTGCTCGGGCTTGTAGGCCAGATGGGTCGTGCCGTCCTTCATCCTGGCGACCCTGGCCTCGGGGTCGCTCCTGGAAACCCAATCCTGGTTCGAGAGCTTCTTGCCCTTGCGCTTGCGGTCCAGACGCGCCAGGTCCTCGGCCGTGGGCGTCTCGATGCCGCTCTCCCGGGCCAGATGCTCCAGCATCTCCCGGTAGCCCTCACCCGTGTCGCGCCGCACGATGTTGCGCCGCGCCGCGTTGGCCTCCATGGTCGAGGCATCCACCCCGATGCGGTCGCCCTTCACCAGACCCGCCTCGGCGATCAGCGCCAGAACCCGGTCGAAGACCGCCGCGTGCCCCTCGTGGGGCAGGCGCGTGCGGGTCTTCGACAGCCAGGAATGGTCCGGCACACGATCCCGGCTCTCCAGCCGCAGAAACTCCCGCAGCGACAGCGAATCCGAGCCGCACCATTCCAGCCCGCGCCCAGAGTCGATGCCCTCGAAACAGCCCACCAGATGCATGCGGAAACAGCGCCCCGGCGGCACCGAAGGCGCTCCCGCCCCGGCCGCGTAACAGCACCGGCAGGCCACCTCGGCGAAGCCGTCGAAGCCGCCCTCGATCAGGACCGACTGAAGACGGTCGTAAAACACATGACCCGGCGAGCGCGGCATCTCCGCCCAGCCCACCATCAAGTCACCCTGACGATCCTTCCGCAGTCCCATCGCCATCGGCGAACCCCCCGATCAAATCAGAATATCACTGAATCAGACCAGGCCGCTCGCGTCCAGTGCCGACTTCGTCAACGGGTTGTTAAGGGCGAACTGATCTGGCGCCACAAGTGGAACACAAGGAGACAGGCGGAAATGGCCCTGTCCGAATACATCAATGGCTTCTACAATCCCCGCAGACGGCACTCAGCCCTCGGCGGGAAAAGCCCGCTCCGCTTCGAGCGACAGGCGGCCGGAATGAGATAAGTGGCCGGAACTTACTCGCGACAGGTTCAGAATTTTTTGAACTTCCCTGCTTTCGTAGGGCGTACCACTTCTCTCTCCTGATTTGCACGGCGGCACCAGCGGCTACCTTTGCCAGAAGATCGGCATGAACAGCACCAGTACACTGAGGAACTCCAGCCGTCCCAGCAGCATCCCGAGCGACAACAGCCATTTTGCGGTGTCCGGCAAGCTGGCATAGTTGCCCTCGGGTCCGATCACCGGGCCGAGGCCTGGCCCGATATTGCCGAGCGAGGCGACCGCGGCGGAAATCGCGGTGATTGTGTCGAGACCCAACAACGAGAGCAGGATTGACCAGACCGACAAGGCGCAGACGAAGACAAAGAAATAGCCCATGATCGACGAGACCACCTCGGGCTCTACCGGGCGGCCCTGGTAGCGCAGCGGGAACACTCCGTGCGGCGAGTGGATGCGCCGGATCTGCACCAACAGAGCGGCATAGAGCACCTGATAGCGAAACACCTTTGCCGAGCAGGAGGTCGAGCCGGTGCAGCCGCCGATCAGCGGGATGATGAAAAACAACGCTACCGGCACCGCGCCCCAGGTGTCATAGGGGTCGGATGCGAAGCCGGTGCCGGTCATCACCGAAGTGACGTTGAACAGCGCCTCGCGTATCGCATCGGGCAGCGGGTGGCGGTCGTTCACCACCAGCCAGATCACCATGGTGGCGCTGACCAGGAAGATGATGGCCATGAAGGCCTGGATCTGGCTATCGCCCCGGATCCCTCTTGTGTTGCCGCGAGCCAGCTGGATGAAGCGGATGAACGGCAGGGCGCTCAGCCACATGAAGACGATGCCGACATAATGCGCCGCCGGGCTGAAGCCCTCGAAGCCGCTGTCAGAGGTGCCGTAGCCGCCGGTAGATACCGTGGTCATGGCAAGGGCCAGCGCGTCAAATCCGCTCATCCCGGCGGCGGAATATGCCAGGATGCAAGCGATGCTGATCGCCAGGTAGACATAAAACAACGAGGCCGCCAACTCGGTTGCCCGGGGCATCACGTCGCTGGACAGATCGAAGCTTTCGGAGCGGAAGAACTGCATCCCGCCGATCCGCATCATCGGCAGAAAGACAATGGCGACGATGACGATGCCGACCCCGCCAAACCATTGCAGCAAGGCGCGCCACAGCAACATGCCGCGCGGCGCGTCGTTGAGGCCGGAGAACACCGTGGCGCCGGTGGTGGTCAGCCCCGACATCGCTTCGAAATAGGCATCCGTGTAGCCCGCCGTCGGTGCGCCGAAGACGAAGGGCAGGGCGCCGAATACCGGCAGCACCACCCAGACCAGCACGGTCAGCAGGAATGCCTGCGGCCGGGTCAGCCCGTGTGCTTCGCTCTGCCGGGTAATCAGCGTCATCGCCAGGCCCGCTGCCAGGGTCAGGAAAGCGGCGAGGACAAAGCCATTGGCATTGCCATTGGCATCCGCCACGTCGAGCAGCATGGGCAACAGCATCGACGCGCCAAGCACGACGATCAGGCGTCCGATCACATAGCCGACAGGTCGGAAATCATACATGGTAAGCGAGACTTGGCCGGGGCCAGGGGGATGTCAAGCGGGGTCGTACGGGGCCAGCAATTCTCATTATGGCGTTACAAAGGGGATTCCCAAGGCGGCAAATATATGAATGATACCATATATGGTCATCGATTCTCTCATAGACACTCTGCGTAGCCGTTGCGCGATGTTCCCCGACATGCGCACGGGGAGCAATTTGAGCTACACTATGGCCGATATCGGCATGGCTGCATTTTCGGTATTTTTTATGCAGAGCCCGTCCTTTTTATCGCATCAGCGGGCGTTGGAAAAGCGTCGGGCGCGGTCGAACTGCGAGACGCTGTTCGCCATTGAGAAGATCCCTACCGACAATCATGTTCGCACGATGCCTTGATCCGGTGGAACCCGATGGGCTGTTCGCGTTGTTCGGGCAAGCCCTTGGCTTGCTTGCGGACAGAGGCGGTCTGAAGGATTTTCAGAAGCTCGGCGGACGGCTTCTGATTGCCCTTGACGGCACCGGGTATTTCACCTCGCAAAAGCTTCATTGCCCGAATTGCTCGCAGCGCAAACGCCATAACGGCGTCATGGAATATTACCACTCCATGCTCTCGGCGGCGGTGGTGGCACCTGGCCATAATTGTGCCATGGTGCTTGAGCCGGAGTTCATCGCACCGCAGGACGGACATGACAAACAGGACTGCGAAAATGCCGCCACGAAGCGCTGGCTTTGCCGCTTCGGGCCGCAATACGCGCATCTCGGGCCGGTCTATCTGGGCGATGATCTATATTCCCGTCAGCCGATTTGCGAGTCGGTTCAACGGGTTGGCGGCAATTTCATCTTCACCGCCAAACCCTCATCGCACCGCTGTCTCTACGAATGGCTCCATGGCGTCGAATTGCCGAGCCTTGAGAAAAAGCTGAAAAAGGGCCGCAGCGTCGTTACTCATCGCTACCGCTGGATGGAAGATGTTCCCCTCCGTGACGGGAAAGACGCATTGCATGTCAATTGGCTTCAGATCCCAGGATTCCCGAACTAAATCCCTGACGCGCCTCGGCAGGGGCGGCGATGGGTGCCGTTGTGGGGTTTTTGCCCCGCGCCCGGGCACCACTCCCGCGGATTTCGCGCTCGAGGAGATATTCTCAAGGTGGCCATGCGTTTTGCGGGTTCCGCGCCTGTCCGTTGGCCAAGCGAAGCCCTGGCCGGGAGCCGGCATCGCACTTCAGCAAGGATATCGTGGCAGGCTGGAGCCGTCAGGTCGGGCCGCGCGCCAGGGCCAGGATCTTCCGCCTGGCGCTCAGCACCAGATCGAGCCCCGCTTCGCTCCCCAAACGGATGATCAGCCGCCGCGCATGACGGATCACCCGGCCAGGCAGGGCGATCAGAGCCAGGCGCAAGGCCTTCATCCGCCGTGCCACCCAGGCCGGTCCCAGAACCAGTTGCTTCATCACCGCGTTCAAATTATGCGCCAGCACCATGATCGCCCACCAGGCCGCATTGGCTCCGAACAGACCCGAGGGCAGGGTGCCGCCAGCCAGGTCGTGCTTCATCACCGCGTGGACTTCCTCGCTCTTGCCACAGCGCTCCCGGGACCACCAGATCACCTCATCGCCCGGCAGATCACGGTTGGTGACCAGGGCGAACAGCTTGCTGCGCCCCTTCGAGGCAAACTCCGCGGTCGGGAACGGCAACTGATCCCCATCGCCAAGCTCCAACTGTTCCAGCGGCTCCCGGATCGCCAGGAAGCGGTAATCCGCCCGCGTCTTGCTCTCGCCCGCCCAACTCGGTACATGGCAGACCTCCGCCCACTCCTGGCCGGTCTCCTGACGTTGCCCGTCGAAAACACGATCCAGCGGCTGCCACTCAGCCTCCGGCACGGCCAGGGCAGCACGCCGGAATTCCGCCGTCACGTTGGCGCCGACGGCGAACTCGATCACCCCGAAAACCTTGTCCCGGCCCTCGCCACAATAGAGCAGTAGATCCTTCTGATAACCCGCCGTGTCCGAGCGCAGATAGACCTTGTCCACGCCCCCAGGCAGCGCCGCCAGCGAGGCCTGCAACACCCGCAACTGCCGATAGCCGGCCGGCACATTGCCGTCGCGGAACTCGGAATGCACGATCACCTGCTGTTCCGCCCACCAGGTGTTCAACGGCTGATAGGCCTTGAACTTCTTGTAGCAGTATTCCGCCTGGCGCTTGTGGCTCTGCACCAGCGTCGCGTCCATGTCCAGCGTCGCCGAGCCCTGCCTGCGATGGTGCTGCAGAAATGACACCAGCGCCTGATTGACACGCCACAGACCAGGCAGACCCGCCGACGGGCGCGGGATGAAGGCACGCCCGGCCTCCCGCAGATCTTCCTGGCCTGCGTCGTGGAAGCGTTCCAACCAGCCCGACAGAGCCGACGGCGAAGGCACGCTGCGCCCGCGACCGCGCCGAAACCGGCTCTTCAGTTGCCGCCGTTCCCGGCGCACCAACAGCCGCCGCTCAACCGCATCCATGGTCGCGGCAAAGCCGGCGTCCGCCTCCAGGCGTTCCAGATCCTCGACCCGATCACCCCCGCACAGATTGAGTGCGATCACCGTGATGATCATCTGCACATCCAGCCAGCCCTGCCGCCCCGCCACCCGCACCTCGCGCCGCACCGCAGCCGCCAGTCCCGATGCCTCAATCAAATCAAGGTAAACACCAATCCCGGCAAAACCCGTCAGATCGCTGCTGCCCGGTTCGCTTTCGTACTCGAAAGGAAGAACGCCCTGTGCCATGTTATTTTCACCCCGTTGGTGATGGAGTTAATCGCAAAAATCATCATAAATCCCTTTAGATTCAAAGACAACGGGGAATTTCAACTTTTTTGATCCAGAATCAGGGGATCGAGATCATCAACAAAGCCGGCAAGGTGACCTGCACCAACAGCTTCGTCACCGATCTGCCGGTCAAGGAAGAAACCGTCGTCGAGTTGGCCACCTGTGGCCGGGCGCGCTGGAAGATCGAGAACGAAACTTTCAATACCCTGAAGACCAGGGGTTACCATCTGGAGCACAATTTCGGCCATGGCAAGGAACACCTGGCCAACCTTCTCATAACCATGAACCTGCTCGCCTTCGCGTTCCACACGGTCTGTGACCTGGTGAGCAAGCGCTGGCATGAGGCACGTGAAGCGTTCGGCGCGCGACGGCAGTTCTTCCAGGACCTGCGGAGCATCACCAGATATCACCTGTTCACCGACCGGGGCGCGCTCATCCGCACGATGATAACCGGCGAACCGCCGCCGGAACCAAAACTGCGCTAAAGCACCCGCTCAAGCCTCAGCACAACACCTTCATTGCACTGGCGGTGGCCGAGCGTCTGTTCGGCCCGGAAGGGCTGGCTCTGGCCGCGCTGGTAACGGCGCTGCTGATCCCGACCACCAATATCACCGTCGTTTCCCTGATGGTCGCTCTGCTCCGCAAGCGAGGCGATTTGAGCGCTATCGGTGCGATCCTGCGCGACCTCACTCGCAATCCGCTGCTGCTGGCGGTGGGCGTGGGGATCGCGGCCAATCTTGGCGGGACGGGCAGAATTCCCGTGCTCCACGAGGTCGCCGGTCTGCTGGGCCGAGCGGCGCTGCCGATCGTGCTGATGTGTGTTGGCGCCAACATTCGGCTGCGGGCAATGGCGGCGGCGATGTTGCCCACCCCGATGTCGATGCTGGGCAAGATGGTTGTATTTCCGGCAGCGATCCTGCTGCTAGCGTTCGTGATGGGGCTGTCGCCGACCGAAACCCTGGTGGCGGTGCTGTTCGGCGCGGTGCCGACCGCCGCCGCGGGCTACACGCGGGCCCGGCAGATGGGCGGGGACGCGCCGTTGATGGCGGCGATGATCACGCTCCAAACCGTGTTGGCCCTGGTGACGCTGCCATTGACCGTGGTTCTGGTGCAGGGGCTGTAGGGGCAGTGATCCCAAGCGGCGCGAAGCGGAACTCATCCACAATCCGGGTCTGACCCGGGACCTCCTGGCTTCAGACCTGTCCGCGCACAGGCGCAGACTCTCAAATCGGCACGTCGTCGGCGTTACCCGGCTTCCCGGCCTCGGTGACGTAGGAGGCGATCACTTTCTTCTCGCCTGCCTTCTCGAACGCCACCGTCAGCTTGTCGCCCTCGATCTCGCTGATGACGCCGTAGCCGAATTTCTGGTGAAATACACGGGTGCCGAGCTCGAACCGGCTGGCGGCCTCGGCGTCGATCACCATGCTGCGGGCCTCGCGGGGCTGGCCCAGCCCGTGCGCGCCGCGCCGCGCCGCCATGCGCCTCCAGCCCGGCGAGTTGTAGGTCGAGGCGTTGGCGGCGCGTTGCTCCAGCACCGAGCCCGATGAGGTGCCGGGCGGAGCGGCGAGTGAAGCCGTCGCGGCAGCGCCGAAACTGCCGCCGTAAAGCCCGGGGGGCGTCAGCACGTCCACATGGTCGGGCGGCAGTTCGTCGATGAATCGGCTGGGTAGCGAGGACTGCCAGCGGCCAAAGATATGGCGGTTGGCGGCAAAGCTGACAGTCAAGTGAGCGCACGCGCGGGTCAGGCCGACATAGGCCAGGCGGCGCTCCTCCTCGAGTCCCTTCATGCCGCTTTCGTCCATCGTGCGCTGCGATGGGAAGATGCCGTCCTCCCAGCCCGGCAAGAAGATCGCCGGGAACTCCAGCCCCTTCGCGCCGTGCAGCGTCATGATCGAGACCTTGGCCCCGGCCTCGTCGGTGACGTTGTCCATCACCAGGCTGACATGTTCGAGGAACCCTTGCAGGTTCTCGAACTCCTCCAGCGCCTGGACCAGTTCACGCAGGTTCTCCAGCCTTCCTGGCGCATCGGGTGCCTTGTCGTCCTGCCACATGGCGGTGTAGCCGCTCTCATCAAGGATGCGTCCGGCGATCTCCACATGGTTTGCGCCACTGGTGCCTAGATCCATTCGCCAGCGGTCGAACCCGACGATCAGTTCGCCTAGCGCATTGGCTGCGCGTTTCGACAGGCCGTTGCCGGTTTCCACCGCGATGCGGGCAGCCGCCAGCAAGCTGATGCCGTTGTCCCGGGCGATGGCGTTGATCGCCTGCTGCGCCTTGTCGCCGAGGCCGCGCTTCGGGGTGTTGACGATGCGCTCGAAGGCCAACCCGTCGTCGGGGCTGACGGCGACGCGGAAATAAGCCATGGCGTCGCGGATTTCCATGCGCTCGTAAAAGCGCGGGCCGCCCAGCACCCGGTACGGCAGGTCGATGGTCAGGAATCGGTCCTCGAAGGCGCGCATCTGGAACGAGGCCCGGACCAGGATCGCCATGCCGTCGAGGCTGAGGGGATCAAGGCCGCGCGTGCCAAGCTGGTAGGCCTCGATCTCCTCACCGATCCAGCGCGCCTCCTCGTCGCCGTCCCAATGGCCGATCAGGCGGACCTTCTCGCCCTCGCTGGCATTGGTCCACAGGGTCTTGCCCAGCCGATCTTTGTTGGCGGCGATGACGCCGGAGGCGGCGGCGAGGATATGCGGGGTCGAGCGGTAGTTCTGTTCCAGTCGGATGACCTGCGCGCCTTCGAAATCCCGCTCGAAACGCAGGATGTTGCCAACCTCGGCGCCGCGCCAGCCATAGATCGACTGGTCATCGTCGCCGACACAGCAGATGTTGCGGTGCTCGTCAGCCAGCAGTCGCAGCCACATGTATTGGGCGACATTTGTATCCTGATACTCGTCTACCAGGATGTATTTGAACCGTTTCTGGTAGTCGGCCAGCACGTCCTTGTGCTTGTGGTTCTGGAAAATCTGCACCACATGCAGCACTAGGTCGCCGAAATCGACCGCGTTCAGGGTTTTCAGGCGGTCCTGATAGGCGGCGTAGAACTTCGCCCCCCTACCGTTGGCGAAGCCGCATTCGTCGGCGGGAACACGGCCCGGCCCCTGGGCTCGGTTCTTCCAGCGGTCGACCATCGAGGCGAACATACGCGCAGGCCAGCGCTTCTCGTCGATGTTCTCGGCCCGGAGAAGCTGCTTGATCAGCCGGATCTGATCGTCGGTATCGAGGATGGTGAAGGTGGATTTCAACTCCACCAGTTCGGCGTGCCGGCGCAGGATCTTGGCGCTGATGGCGTGGAAGGTGCCGAGCCAGGGCATGCCCTCGACCGCTTGCCCCACCAGGTCGCCGGTCCGCTCCTTCATCTCGCGGGCGGCCTTGTTGGTGAAAGTGACGGCCAGGATCTGGCTGGGCCAGGCGCGCTGGGTGTGGACCAGATGCGCCAGCCTGGTGGTCAGGACGCGGGTCTTGCCGGTGCCGGCACCCGCCAGCACCAGCACCGGGCCGTCCAGCGCCTCGACCGCGCGGCGTTGATCCGAGTTGAGGCTTTCCAGATACGGCGCGGCCGGGCGCGCGCGCTGTGATAGCGTCCGCTGCTCCGATTCATCGAAAGCCGCACCTTCGTCGAGTTCCGTGCCGTTCATGGGTGCCACGATAGCCGGGTGGAAGCGATGGGGAAAGAGTTTGTTCATGGCATGTTCGCAAAATTCCGCCTGTTGTCGCTGAATTGATCCGGCGCCGCCTTGCTCAACCGCGAAACCGCGCCATAGTTCTGCGCACCTGTTTGAAATGGACGAGGAAACCCCATGTTCGGTCTCAACATGTTCGGCCACAAGAAGACAGCCATGCCAACCTCCGATAATGCCTTGCCGGGCCGGGACGGCGCGATCCCGACGGCGACGGACCATTTCGTCAACGGCAATCCGCTGGCCGGGCCCTACCCGGAGGCCGCCGAGATCGCCATGTTCGGGATGGGTTGCTTCTGGGGCGTGGAGCGGCGGTTCTGGACGCTGCCGGGGGTCTGGGTGACAATGGTTGGCTATGCTGCGGGATCGACCCCGAACGCGACCTATCAGGAGGTCTGCAGCGGGCGGACCGGTCACAACGAGGTGGTGCAGGTGGTCTTTGACCCCTCCCGGATCGGCTATGGCGAGTTGTTGCAGGTTTTTTGGGAGAACCACGACCCGACCCAGGGCATGCGCCAGGGCAACGATGTCGGCACCCAGTACCGCTCGGGTATCTATTTCCACGATGCCGAGCAGGAGGTCGAGGCGGTGGCCAGCCGCGATGCGTTCCAGGAGCGCCTCACGGCGGCCGGGCACGGCCGCATCACCACCGAAATCGAACCCGCGCCCGCGTTCTATTTTGCCGAGGACTACCACCAGCAGTACCTGGCCAAGAACCCCGGCGGCTATTGCGGCGGCGGCGGCATGGGCGTGACCTGCCCGGTGGGGACCGGGGTTTAGTGATCTCGTGTGGCTTTGTTGCAAGGAACCTCCGAATTTATGGGGTCGTAGTGTCCAAGGAAACTGATTGAAATGGGAGTAGCGACCGAAGACTGCAACGAATCTCACGGCATGTTTGGGCACTGTCAGGGCGGGAAATCAGAGGTACCATTGGGCCATCGGGACCCCAGACACACAGCATGATCGCAACTGCATACCTTGCGGCACAAATTGAAGGGGTATTGAAATGACTACATTTAACGGGCACGTAGGGTGCGCATCCTGCGCACCATTCCCCCGAGCGCGGGCCATCTTGCACGGTGCGCAGAATGCGCACCCGCTGCGCTCTGTTTCGCCGAGGATTATCACCAGCAATACCTGGCCAAGAACACCGGTGGCTATTGCGGTGCCGGTGGGGCTGAGCTGTCCGGCGGGGGCGGGGGCCAATCTCCCCCATGCCCCGGCCTTGAGCCGGGGTCTCGCGCCGCTTTGCGCTGACCCGCGAGGCCCCGGATCAGGTCCGGGACATTGAGTGGGCCGCCACGGAATGCCATCGCCAAGTCCGCCGTCGTCGTGTACGGAGCAGTCCGCAGAATATCCGGAACAATCCCATGGCGACCTGGACGGCTCTCACCACACTGAACGGGCAGGCGGCAGCGCAGGCGCTGGCCGCGGCGATGGAGGCGTTGGACCCCGCCCCCACCGGCGTCGGCGTGCTGGAGATCGAGGACGGCTCGGGCCGGCGCGAGGTCGGGGCCTATTTCACCGAGCCACCCGACCAGGCCGGGCTGGCGCTGCTGGCGGTGATCCACGGCGCGCGGCCCTTTGCCGTCAGCCGGGTCGAGGATCGCGACTGGGTGGCCCAGGTGCGGCGCGAGCTGACGCCGGTCGAGGCCGGGCGTTTCATCCTCTATGGCGGCCATGACGAAGACCGCATCGGGGTTAACCGCTGGGGTCTGAAAATCGAGGCGGCGATGGCCTTCGGCACCGGGCATCACGGCACCACGCGGGGTTGCCTGCTGCTGCTCGAGCGGCTGATCCGGCGCGGTGGACCGGGGGGCGAAAAGGCCCGGCGCGTGGCCGATATCGGCTGCGGCACCGGGGTGCTGGCGATGGCGGCGGCGCGGGTCTGGCGGGTGCCCTGCGTCGCCACCGATATCGATCCGGTTGCAAGCTGGACTGCCGGCGAGAACGTGCGTGCCAACGGGCTGGGCCCTTGGGTGCGAACAGGGCAGGCGGCGGGCTTGCGCGGTGATCGCGTCCGCGCGCAGGCGCCCTATGACCTGATCTTCGCAAATATCCTGGCCGCACCCTTGAAGCGAATGGCGCCGGAACTGGCGCGGCATCTGGCACCCGGCGGTGTGGCGATCCTGTCGGGGCTGCTGCTCCGCCAGGCGCGGGGGGTCGAGGCGGTCTATGCCGGGCATGGATTCCGGCGAGAGGACAAGGTTGAACTTGGCGAGTGGGCCAGTCTGATGCTGCGCAAGGGGTAGGGGTTTCTGCGCCAGCGCGCGTCGGCACAAAGGACATCGGGCGCAAGCCCTCACCTCAAACCAAAAGGCTCAGTTTACGAATCGTATGCACGGTTTGCGATTGCGGCGGCAAGACAGGCTCGCGACGAAGGCTGTGGTGCCAGTTTGATGAGATGGAACCATTGCAGGTAGTTGCCGAGATATTTTGTTGCGATGCCACGGTAGCAGCGCAGGAAATCTTTCAGTTGGCTATGGCGGCTGTTGACAGTCTGAATATGAAAGGCACCACGGACCCGTTCGCCGGCGGACAGATTGAGGGCTTCATGGCGAACACCCATTGCCGCCGCGCATGGCCGATAGCTTTGACAACCGTCGGACACAAGCACGATGTCCCTGTCGACCGGGCTGATCGCCTGTTTCAGCGTGTCGGCAGTCACTGTGGGCAGAACCGTGCTGAATGTCGTGCCGCTACGGTCGGCGGCCACCAGAACCGGCACCTGTTCGCATGACAGGCCGCGCTTTGCTGGCCTTGCCGCCCCGTTTGCGGGGCTTGCGTTCCAATTTGCGCTGTCCCTTATGGCTCTCCAGAACACAGGTTTCATCGACCTCGACTAGCCCTTTGAGTTTTTGCGGGGCCTGCCTTGTGGCCGGCAAAAACCGGTGTCGCCAGCGAAAGGCCGTGTTGACGGCAAGGTTGCAGCGCGCCGCTGACGCCCGAACCGTTTCTCCCGCAGCCAGGCATCCGCCAAAGGTCAGCCAGCGATCTTTTGTAGGGAAGTCCGGACAAGCGGGTGCCGGTGGCCGCGTTGAATGTGCGCCGACAGTTCTTGCACTGATAGCGGCGCAGGCCACGTGCCTTGCCCCGTGATACTGCACCGGGTGCGCTCGCAATGCGGGCAGCACCTGTCATCGTCCACCGCAAGTTCGACTGCGGCAAGCGAGGAAACCGCTTCGCACCGCCCCAAAAGCACCGCTTCAGCCTCAGCGCGCTGCGCATCGCCGAGATTATCTATCACCGCAAGCCAGTCCTGAAAGTACTCATTATCCATTGGCATTCGCTATCTCCTTGAACGCAAAAAGAACACACCTTGAACGCATACGTTTTGTAAACTGAGCCAACCAAAAAGGCCGCCCCCGACAGGGGGCGGCCTTAACCACGGGAAAAAACCGCGGTGGGGGGAACATTGGGCTGGCGTCGGGGCTCAGCGGTCCTTGCTGCCGAACTCATCGACATCGGCCGGGGTCAGGCCGATGTCGTCCAACTGGGCGGCGTTCAGCGAGCGTAGCACGGAGATGGTGCGCCGGGTCTCGTTCCAGGCCTGCAGCGTGGCGGCGATGCCGGACACCGCAGTGAGGATGCGGTGAACGGTGATTGCGCCGAACGGGGTGTTTGCGGCGCGGGTGAAGGTGGTAGCCATGTCGACGTCTCCTGATTTGATTGGTTTCGCGTGGGCCGTGTGGTCCCTCGATGAGCGATAGATAGGGCCGCATTTCCCCGTACACAATTGCAATAATTGCATGACTGACATGCGTTTTTTGCAACTGTGCTGCGGTGCACAAAAACGACCCCGCGGTGTCGTTTTTCGATCGATTCTGGCGCTCCGCGCCGGATTCCGACCCTTGTTCGCGCGATCTGCAAAAATCGGCTTGATCAGGTGCGTCGGACAGGGCGCATCGGATCGGGTGCGCGGGGCGGCCCGAACTGAGAGAATCGGTCTGCATTGTCCGCACAACGGCTGGCGGCGTGACCTGCAAATAGCAAATGGCCACCCTGGGAACAGGGCGGCCATTGCATTGGGAGGGTTCCGTGAGGCGCGGGTGCTCAGAAGCGGGTGCGGCCGATATCGCCCCGGGTCAGGCCGATGTCGTCAAGCACGTCGGCGTTGAGCCGGTTCAGCGTGGCGACGGTGCGGCGGGTATTGTTCCAGTCGCGGACCGCGACGAGCAGGTTCGAAACAGCACCAACAGCGCGGTGGATTGCAACGGCACCCATCGGAGCGACAGCGGGGATGTAGGTGGTGGCCATGTCAACGTCTCCTTGTTTGTGTGTTGGGCGGACCGTGTGGTCCGTCGTTGAGCGGTAGATAGGTCCTCACCCCGCTGCGTACAATTGCAATAAGTGCATGACGGGCATGCGTTTCTAGCAACCCTGTTGCAGTGCATAAAATCGACCTGTTTTGTCGTTTTCGAATCGTTTCGGGGTTTGCGGACTGGTTTTTGTTCTCCTTTCGTGCTAATTGTAATAAAATGTAGCGAGCAGGGGTATCTGACATGCGGGTGATCGGCTTCGATCCGGGGCTTCGGCACACCGGATGGGGCGTCGTGGATGTTGCGGGAAGCCGACTCACCCACGTCGCGAATGGTGTCTGCTCGACGGAAGCCGGCGAACTTGCGCAACGGCTGGTGCGGCTGCATGTGGAGATCGAGCGGGTGGTGCTGGAGTTCCGCCCCGATCAGGCGGCGGTGGAGCATACCTTCGTCAACAAGGACGCGGCGGGGACGCTGAAGCTGGGCCAGGCGCGGGCAATCTCGCTGCTGGTTCCGGCGCAGCAGGGCATCCCGGTGGCGGAATACGCGCCGAATGCGGTCAAGAAGGCGGTGGTCGGGATCGGCCACGCCGACAAGGTACAGATCCAGCATATGATCAAACTGCTGTTGCCGGGGGTGGACCTGGACGGGGCGGACGCGGCGGATGCGTTGGCGGTGGCAATCTGCCATGCTTGGGCGGCGGGAGCCAGCGACCGCATGGCCAAGGCACTGGAGGCGGCACAATGATTGGCAAAATCACCGGTCGGGTCGATTACGTCGCCGAGGACCATGTGCTGATCGAGGCCGTCGGCATCGGCTATATCATCCACTGCGCCCCGCCGACCCTGGCGGCGATGCCCGAGGTGGGCGAGATTGCGGCACTCTATACCGAAATGGTGGTGCGCGAGGATTTGATGCAGTTGATCGGGTTCCGCACGGTTGCGGAGCGGGAATGGCACCGGTTGCTGACCAGCGTGCAGGGGGTTGGCGCGCGGGTGTCGCTGTCGATCCTGGGCGCGCTGGGGCCGGATGGGGTCAGCCGGGCGCTGGCACTGGGCGATTCGGTTGCAATCCGGGCGGCACCGGGGGTTGGGCCAAAGCTGGCGGCGCGGATCGTCAATGAACTGGCTGACAAGGCCCCCGGCGTGATGGCGCTGGGCGCGCAGGGCAATCGGACTGCGGTGGCCGCCGGGCCGGTCCCGGAGGGCGAGGTTGCGAAACCGGGTCCAGTCGGCCTGCCGGAAGATGCAACGGCAACGGCGGATGCCCTCTCGGCGCTGGTCAATCTGGGTTACGACCGCATGCAGGCCGCCCGTGCGGTGGCCGAGGTGGCGGAGGACAGCAGCGCCGGTGCCGCCAGTCTGATAAAGGCGGCGTTGAAAACCTTGGGCCGGAACCTTTAGGCTATGGCGATGACCGAACCGGACCCCACGCTTCGCGGAGAACTGCAGACGCAGGATTCCGAGGAGCGCAGCCTGCGTCCCCAGTCGCTGGACGATTTCACCGGACAGGTCGAGGCGCGGGCGAATTTGAAGGTGTTCATCGAGGCGGCGCGGCGGCGCGGCGAGGCGATGGATCACCTGCTGCTGTATGGCCCGCCTGGCCTTGGCAAGACCACGCTGGCGCAGATCGTGGCGCGCGAACTGGGGGTGAACTTCCGCATGACCTCGGGCCCGGTCATCGCCAAGGCGGGCGACCTGGCGGCGGTGCTGACCAATCTGGAACCCCGCGACGTGTTGTTCATCGACGAGATCCACCGCCTCAGCCCGGTGGTCGAGGAAATCCTCTACCCGGCGCTGGAGGATTTCGAACTGGATCTGGTGATCGGCGCGGGCCCGGCGGCGCGCACCGTCAGGATCGACCTGTCGCCCTTCACCCTGATCGGGGCGACCACCCGGCAGGGCCTGCTGACCACGCCCTTGCGCGACCGTTTCGGCATCCCGATCCGGCTGGAGTTCTACAGCCATGACGAACTGGCGTCGATTGTTGGCCGTTTGGCGCACCTGATGGGGCTGGAGGCGGAGGCCGACGGCGTGACCGAGATCGCCCGGCGCGCCCGTGGCACCCCTCGGGTCGCCGGGCGGCTGCTGCGCCGGGTCGCGGATTTCGCCCTAGTCGAGACCGACGGGCAGCTGACCCGCAAGCTGGCCGACCGGGCGCTGGAGCGCCTCGGGGTCGATCACATGGGGCTCGACCAGGCCGACCGGCGTTATCTCTCCGCCATCGCCGAGCATTACGGCGGCGGGCCGGTGGGGGTCGAGACCATGTGCGCCGTGCTGTCGGAGGCGCGCGACGCCATCGAGGAGGTGATCGAGCCGTTCCTGATGCAGGCCGGGCTGGTCGCCCGCACCCCCAGGGGCCGGACCCTGACGGCAGGCGCCTGGCGGCATCTGGGCCTGACCCCGCCGAACGCGGCCGAGCAGGCGGAGCTGTTACTGGACGATGACGGCTGATGGGAAAATGGTGGGTTCAGAGAGTCCGCTTGATGGGTGCACAGATTTGTGAATATAGGTAACTTAATGAATTATAAGGATAATAAAATTTTTTAACCCTTTTTTTCGATCTCTGCTCCAGGGGCACGGCGAGGTCTCATCCGGCAATCCCTCGTATCACAAAATGAAAGCGACAAGGGTGCTTGCATGGGCGTGGCCATATGGGCGATCCTTGAGCTATGGTCGAGAAACAACCCCGCAAACTGGCAGACTTCGGCAAGCTGACCAAGGCCGAGCAACAGGTGCTCGACGAACTCGACACCGGCGAGGTCATCCGACTCGGCGACGGCGAAGTGCCGCCCGAGGATACCGGAGAGGACCGGCAGCTTCGCGCCCGCTTCCTGCGCTGGCTGGCGCTGGGCGGCGACGATGACCACCGCCTGCACGAACAGGGGCTGCAAGTCCGGGGCGCGCAGATCACCCGCGACGGGCCTGCCGGGGCGGCGACGCCGGGCCTCGACCTCGCGTTCTTCGCCTGCTGCTTCGTGGACCCGCCGCTGCTGCGCAGCGCCCGGCTGCAAAACTTGTTCCTCGACGGCTCGATCCTGCCCGGCCTGAGTGCCGACCGGCTGGAAACGCGGGGCGGTTTTTACCTTCGCCGCTCCGAGGTGGCGGGGGAGGTCCGGATGCTTGGCGCCCAGATCGGCGGTGATCTATCCTGCATAGATGCAAAGGTCACAAACCCGGGTGGCAGGGCGCTCAGCATCGACAGAGCCGAAGTCACCGGCAATCTCTTTCTGAGAGGCGCCGAGGTGACAGGGGAAGTTCGGCTGCTTGGCGCCCGGATTGGCGGCGATCTTGACTGCGTCAGTGCGAAAATCACCAACGCGGGCGGCTGGGCGCTCAACGCCGATGGCGTCAAGGTCGCCGGCAGTTTCTTTCTCGGCAAGCGTGCGAAGATCGACGGCCTGCTCGACCTTGCGCGGGTGGAACTGGGTGCCATCGCGGACGACCCGGCCTGCTGGCCGGAGAAAACCGGCGATCTGGCACTCAACCGCTGCCGCTACGGCGCCTTCACTGGCGGCGGGATCAACGCAGCCGACCGCATCCGATGGCTGGCGCTGCAAAGCCCGGCAAGATTCAACCAGGATTTCTGGCCGCAGCCTTACGAGCAATGCGCCAAGGTGTTTCGCAAAATGGAGCATCTGGCGGATGCCGAAGATATCCTGATCGAGAAGGAGAAGCTGCAGCGCGCCAACCGGTGGAAGCGGATTGGCAATCCCCTGTTAAGGGCGGTGACCTGGCTGGCGTACCGGTTCCTTGGCGCGACAGTGCGCTACGGGCGGAAACCCGTGTTCGCGCTGTGGTGGCTGCTCGGATTCTGGCTGTTCAGCGTCGTGGTGTTCCATGGCGCATGGCAGGCGGAAGCCTTCAAGCCGAACAACGCCTTCGTGCTGCGCGCCGATGAGTGGGGTGGGTGCTCGGTCAATGCCAAGCCATATGCGTTCCGAAAAGACACTGCGACCGCATCGCAGCTCGGCTGTTTTCTCGCCCAGCCGGAGGCCAAGGGGTTCCCGGAATTCAACGCCGGGATATACGCCCTCAATGTGCTGTTCCCGGGGGTGCAGTTCGAACAGCAGGTGCATTGGGTGCCGGACGAGGACATCCGGCCCGTCGGCTTGCTGGCCAAGAGGCTGGTCTGTTTCTTGATCGCGGCAGGTTGCCTTTTGTCGGTGGCGGGCGGCGCCGCGCTTGGCGGCCTGATCAAGAGCGACTGAGCGATGCACCAGATAACCATCCGCGTCTACTACGAGGACACCGATATGGCGGGTGTGGTCTACTACGCCAACTATCTGCGCTTCATCGAGCGCGGCCGCACCGAGGCGTTGCGTGAGCTTGGCATCGATCAGGGGGCGATGAAGCGCGATCTGGGGTTGGTTTTCGTTGTGCGCAGCGTGAGCGTCGATTACCTCGCGCCCGCCGTCTTCGACGATGTGCTGGAGGTTCGCACCCGGGTCACCCGGCTGCGCGGCGCCTCGGTCGAGATGGCGCAGGAGGTCTGGCGCGGCGCGGGTTGCCTGAACCGGGCTGCGGTGACCATTGCCTGCATGGACAGCGCCGGCCGGCCGCATCGGCTGCCGGGGGATGTCAGGGAGCGGTTGGGCGGGTTGTTGCGCTGACGGCTCCCGGCGGGTTTTTGCGCCTGTTCGAAAGCTGACGCTTTCGGCGCGCCACCTCCCCCTGTCTTGTGCGCCTGCTCCAAAAGCTGCTTTGCGTCTTTTGGGTGCCCCGCCCCTCCTCCCCGCCCAACCACCAAGCGTAATCCCATCCGGTAGGCTTGGTGGTTGGGCGGGGATGAGGGGCGGGAGGCGGAGCGCAGGTCACCGCAGGGGGCCGGTCAGTCCCTAAATCAATATCAAACAGCATCTCCGCCCCGTAATAATCGCAAAAGTAGCGTCAAAAGGCTTCTCGGACACATTACCGCCATTGAACCGCTCGCATTTTGACCCGATATCGCGCATAAAGGTGCCGTCTGCGCCGCAAACATAGATAATCATGCCCAACTCCCGAGTACCGGTAGCGTTGAAAAGGGCAGAGCAGCTCCGACACGAGGCACGAGGGCAGGAAAGAATAGCATGGATCCATATGGATTTTCGGCCGCCGCGGTGATGGCGGGGGCGCAGCTTGCAGTGCAGCTTGGTTCAACCGAGGCAGCGCTGGCGGCGCCGGAGGTGAACGCGATCGACTTCTCGCTGGGGGCGATGTTCCTGCGGGCGACGACGGTCGTGCAGATCGTGATGGTGATGCTGGTGGCGGCGTCGTTCTGGTCGTGGGCGGTCATCTTCGAGAAGATACTGGTCTTCAGCCGCCTGTTCGGCAAGTCGAGCAAGTTCGAGGATCAGTTCTGGTCCGGCCAGCCGCTGGACGAGCTGTTCGACCGCGTCGGCGAGCGTCAGCACACCCCGATCGAACGGATTTTCACCGCCGGCATGACCGAGTGGCGCCGCTCGCTGCGCCAGGAGGGCGGGTTGATCCCCGGCACCCAGTCGCGCGTCGACCGGGCGATGAACGTCGCCATCGCGCGCGAGAGCGAGCAGGCGAACAAGCGGTTGTCCTATTTGGCGACGGTCGGCTCGGTGTCGCCCTTTGTCGGGTTGTTCGGGACGGTCTGGGGCATCAAGAACGCGTTTGAATCGATCGCCGTGCAGCAGAACACCAACCTGGCGGTGGTGGCCCCGGGCATCGCCGAGGCGCTGCTGGCGACGGCGCTGGGATTGCTGGCGGCAATTCCCGCGGTGGTGGCCTATAATCGGCTGTCAAGCGACGCCGAGCGCCTGACCGGTGGGCTGGAGAACTTCGCCGACGAGTTCTCGACCATCCTCGGGCGTCAGATCGACCGCCAAATGGGATGCGAATGATGAGTGTGATGCGGCAGCAATCGGGTCAGAGCCGGGCGGGTGCGCGGCGCAGGCGCAGTGTGCAAAAGCCGATGTCCGAAATCAATGTGACCCCGATGGTCGACGTGATGCTGGTGCTGCTGATCATATTCATGGTCGCAGCACCGCTGTTGACCGTCGGTGTGCCGCTGGAGCTGCCCAAGACCCGGGCGCAGGCCCTGCCGACCGAGCAGGAGGAGCCGTTGACGATCAATCTGGACGCCGAGGGCAAGGTCTATATCCAGAAGACCGAGGTCGATCCGCGGGACCTGGTGCCGAAGCTGACCGCGATCCAGGCCGAGCGCCAGTCGGACAAGGTTTTCCTGCGCGCCGACCGCACGCTCGACTACGGCGTGGTGATGCAGATCATGGGTGCGCTCAGCGCCGGCGGGTTCCGGAATATCGGGCTGGTGACGGAACAACCCGGCCCGACACGTAAGAACTAGGTGGAGATCCTGCGGGAACGGCGGAAATGCAGCCGGTTGAGATGAAAAACGGGGCGACCGTTTCGGGCGCGATGCATCTGGGGTTTCTGGCCCTGGCGCTGTTCGGCACGGATTGGCTTTCCGGCGGGCCTCCGGTGCCGTTGGCGGTGACCGAGGTCGAACTGGTCGATGGCGTCAATTTCGAAGCCGCGCTGTCGACCGCACCGGTGGTGCCGAACGAGGGTCCGGCTGAGCTGGCGCCGCAGGCCGAGAGCGATGTCGAACCGATCGACCTCGCATCCCCCGATGTGACCATTGATGTTCCCGATATGCCGATCTTGTCGGTGACCGAATCCCCCGACGAAGCGCAGCTCGATCTGGCCGACATCTTGATCCCGCCGCCCCCGACCGTGGTGCCGACCGAAGCGCCGCGCCCCTCGATCGCGCTGATCCCCTCGCCCGACTCGCTGCCGCGCCAGGCAGCCGAGCCCGAGAGTCCGCCAGCAACCGAGCCCCTGCAGCCGCTGGCCGCCGCGCCGACACCGGAACCGGCGCCGAAGCCCGCACCTCCGTCAGAACCCGAGCCGGTCGCCGCCGAGACGCCTGAGCCCGAGCCTGATGAGCCGCAGCAGGAGCCGGAGCCCGACGCGGTGGCCGAGGCCGATCAGGACGCGCCGGAATCGGCCGCACCGCAGGAGGCCACCTTGCCGGTGGCAAAAACAGCCGAGCTTGCCGCCGCCGCCCGCGCTTCGTCGGCGCCGAAACCGGTCGCGGTGGCGCCGGAGCCTGCCGAGGAAGCAGAACCGGCCAAGCCCGCAGGCGGCGCGACTTCGCAATTCGCCAATGCCGTCACCATTGGCGAAAAGGACGCATTGCGGCTGGGGATCAAGCAGTATTTCGTCTATTCCGGCAATCGCTCGGACCGCAGCTTGCAGGTCACCATCCGCATTCGTCTGGGCCGGAACGCGAAAATCATCGGCCAGCCCGAGCTGCTCCAGGCCAGCGGCGGCAACGAGGCGACCCGGCAGGTGTTGTTCCGCGCTGGCCGCCGGGCGCTACTGAAGGCGCAGAACGCCGCAGAATTCAAGAAGCTCCCACCCGCGAAATATGACGGGTGGAAGCTGATCCACGTCACCTTCACTCCAGAAGAGATCGGGTTTTCGTCATGATGCTGAACAGCAAGGCCGCCGCGGCGATGCGGTTTATCGGGGGGATCGCGTTGTTGGTTGTGGCGCTGTTGGGTGCCGGGCGCGCCGAGGCGCAGACGGACACACCGTTGGTTATTACCGTCATGGGCGGGCAGTTCGAGCCCTTGCCAATCGCGGTGACGGCGTTTGAGGCGGCCGCTCCGGAACTGAGGCTGGTCGCCGACGGCTTGGTCGGGGTGATCAAGGCCGATCTGGTGCGCTCGGGCCTGTTCAAGCTGATTTCGCCCGCGGCCTTCATCGCTCAGCCGACCGACTTCGACACCGCGCCGGCCTATGCGGACTGGCGCGCGATCAACGCCGACGCGCTGGTCACGGGCCGGGCCAACCAGACCGATGACGGGCGGCTTATGGTGCAGTTCCGCGTCTTCGACACCGACGCCGAGGAGCAGATCGAGGGGTTGCAGTTGCTCTCGGACCCGACCGACTGGCGCCGGGTGGCGCACAAGGTGGCCGACGGCATCTACGCGAAGCTGACCGGCGAGGGTCCCTATTTCGACAGCCGCATCGTCTTCATCGACGAGACCGGGCCGAAGGGCGACCGGCGCAAGCGGTTGGCGATCATGGACCAGGACGGAGCCAATCTGCGCTATCTGCTGCGCGCCGACGGGTTGGTGCTGACGCCGCGTTTCTCGCCCAACGACCAGTCGGTGCTTTATATCTCCTATGACAGCGGCGAGCCGCAGGTCTATCTGCTGAACCTCGATACCGGCCAGCGCGAGCGGTTGGGAGCCTTCCCCGGCATGACCTTCGCGCCGCGTTTCTCGCCGGATGGAATGCAGGTGGTGCTGTCGCTCAGCCAGGACGGCAATACCGATCTTTTCATGATGCGGCTGGCCGACCGCCGGCTCCGCCGTCTGACCAGCAACCCGGCAATCGACACCTCGGCTTCGTTCTCGCCGGATGGCTCGCAACTTGTTTTCGAGTCGGATCGCGGTGGCAGCCAGCAGCTCTATATCATGCCGGCGAATGGTGGCCCGGCGCAGCGCATCAGCTTTGGGCAGGGCAACTACGGCACGCCGGTCTGGTCGCCGCGCGGCGATACGATCGCGTTTACCAAGATTCTCAGCGGGCGATTCCATATCGGGGTGATGCGAACCGACGGCACCGACGAACGCTTGCTGTCGTCGAGCTTCCTCGACGAGGGGCCGAGCTTCTCGCCCAATGGGCGGGTGATCGCCTTCTTCCGCGAAACCCCCGGTCAGGCCGGTCGCGCACAGCTGATGAGCATCGATATTACCGGGCGCAATCTACGGGTCATCGAAACCCCGAATGCGTCCTCGGATCCGGCATGGTCACCGATCCGGCGTTAGTGTAGGTGTATCGTCGCCCCAGGTTAGGCCCAAGGTTGGGCTTTGTAAAATTGGCATCAGGGGTGGTCTTGCGAAAACCATGGTCCGCGTGGATACTGCGGGCAGAGCGAAAACAGGGCTGGAACAGGTTCAAACGACAGACCCAAAAGACAGGTAAGGAGATTCCTGAAATGAGAAAACTAACCATCGCGGTTCTCGGGGCGGCGGCATTGCTGGCGGCATGCTCGGGAACGGATTCGGCGATCGATCCGTCGGCGGCAGCGGGTACGGAAGCCAGCGCACCGGCAGCCAACACGGTCGAATATTTCAACGTCGTCGTCGGCGATCGGGTGTTTTTCGACACCGACCAGCACAATCTGACGGCCGATGCACAGCATGTGCTTTCGAAACAGGCGCAGTGGTTTGCGTCGAATCCGGCCGTTACGGCCGTTGTCGAGGGCCATGCGGACGAGCGCGGCACCCGCGAATACAACCTGGCGCTTGGCGCCCGGCGGGCCAATTCGGCGCGCGCCTTCCTGATTAATCAGGGGGTCGACGGCAGCCGGTTGCGGTCGGTCAGCTACGGCAAGGAACGCCCGGTCGCTCTGGGCTCGACCGAACAGGCCTGGTCGCAGAACCGCCGCAGCGTGACCGTCGTCACCGGCGCACCGACAAGCTGATCCGACAAGCTGATCCGGAAAGCGCCGCTGGAGCCGGTTCCAGGGTTGGCTGGAACAGATACCTGCGGACGGGCACAATGTCCGTCCGCCGCAATTCCGGAGGAGGGCCGTATGCGCGGGCAGCATTCCTGGCGGGTTGGCCTTCGCGTCACCGCGATGGCCGCGTTCTTGGCCGTGAATTTGGTCGGCGCCGGGCCGGCATTTTCCCAGCTTTGGACCGGCGCCAGTTCTGCCGATGACTTGCGCTATCGCCTCAGCGTCATCGACGCCGAACTGGCGGATATCCGCGCCCGGATGGGGGATGCTCCGTCGACTGGCGGCGGCTCTGGCGGCGACGCCATCCTGCGGCTGGACCGGATGGAGGCCGAAATTCGGCAGCTTACCGGCAAGATCGAACAAATGCAGTTCGAGCAACTCGGCGTCGCCGAGGATGCGGCGCGGCGCTTTGGCGATATCGAGTTCCGGTTGACCGAACTGGAAGGCGGCGACATCTCGGCCCTGGAGCCGGTGCAGCCGCTGGGCGGTGGGCAGACCGGGACCACCATCTTTGCCGGCCCCGAGGTTTCGATCAGCGAGCGCGGCGATCTCGATCGCGCCATCGAGGATGTCAATCAAGGCCGCTTCGACCTGGGCGAGGACCGGCTGCGCGGTTTCCTGACTACTTATCCGGGCAGCCCTTTAAGCGGTGAGGCGCATTACTGGCTGGGCGAGAGCCAATTCGTGCGCGGGGCATTCCAGAATGCCGCTCGCAGCTACCTGAACGGGTTCAACTCCGACCGGGTCAGCGCCACCGCGCCGAAGAACCTGTATCGGCTCGGGGTTACGCTGGGGCGGTTGGGGCAGCTAAGCGAGGCCTGCCTGACCCTGCGCGAAGTGCGCAAACAATTTCCGTCCGGGCCCTTCGATATCCTCAACGCGGTCGATGCGGAATCGAGCGCGCTGAACTGCGGCTGAGATATGGCCGGGGACACGCCCAGGGACGAGGGCGGAACCACGGCCGGGACGATCTTCGCTGAACTTGACCGCCTGGTTTCCGGCGGAACGCCTGATCTTCCCGCATCCGATGCCCTCGTATTGGGTGTTGCGGTGTCGGGCGGGGGCGATTCGACTGCTCTGTTGATCATCGCCATGGGTTGGGTGCGTGAACGCGGCCACGTGATCGCAGCGGCGACCGTCGATCACGGGTTGCGCGACGAAAGTGCCGCGGAGGCCGCGGGGGTGGCCGGGCTGTGCGCCCGGCTCGGCATTCCGCATCGGACCCTCAGAACCCCGAACCTGCGTGATGCGGGCGGCAACCTTTCAGCCGTCGCCCGCGAGGCGCGGTTTGCGCTGCTGGGCGACTGGGCGCGGGACCAGGGCCTTGCGGCGGTTCTTCTGGGCCACACCATGGACGACCAGGCCGAGACGGTGCTGATGCGGCTGGCGCGCGGTTCCGGCACCGAGGGGTTGGCGGCGATGCAGCCGGTCCTCAGGCGCACGGGAATGTTGTGGCTGCGCCCGCTTCTGGGGGTCCGCCGCGAGGCATTGCGTGAGGTTCTCCGAAAAGACGGGATTGCCTGGATCGAGGATCCGACCAACGAGGACACGGACTACGACCGGGTCAAGGCGCGCGCAGCGCTGGATGCGCTGGCGCCGCTGGGGATCGATGCCGAGGGGCTGGCCCGCACCGCCCGGCACCTGCAACGCCAGCGCCGGGTGCTGGAGCGCGCCATGGATCAACTGGCCCGCCATGCCCGGCTCTGGGGTGCGTTTGGCGAGGTCCGGCTCGACATTGCTGCAATGGCCGAAGACGAACCCGACACCGCGCTGCGGCTTTTGGCCGACTGCCTGACCCGGGTCTCAGGCGCGGCCTACCGGCCCCGCTTTCGGGCTTTGTCCACCGTTCTGGACCGGCTTCTCGCCGGGCAGGGCGCGGGCGTGACTCTTTCGGGCTGCCTGATCCGATGCGAGGAGGGCGTGGCGCTGATCTGCCGTGAGCCAAACGCCTGTGAGCCGATGCGGTCGTTTCGAGCGGGTGAGACTGTCTGGGACCGGCGCTGGCGGGTGACAGCAACACCGAAATTGGCAGCCCTGGAAATGGCAGCCCGAAAATTGGCAACCGGGAACTTGCCCGGCCCGGCCCGGCTGGGCGCATTGGGCGAGCAAGGGCTGGCGGCGCTGCGCGTCCTTGCCGATTCCGGCGATTGGACCCCGTCCGAATGCTGGCGCACCGCACCACGCGCGGTGCGCCAGACAACACCGGCCATCTGGTGCGATGTTCCACCAGATTCGGGGCAAGATTCGCCGAAAATGCTTGCAGCACCCCTGGCCGGATACGCCGATCGGCGCAATTTCGGGCCGGATTGCCCCGTTTTGGCCGAAAATATCGCTATCGGGGAGTTGCCCTTGCCCGCGCCGCCGACATATGGTTGCGCCAAACCATTGTGAACCCCTTAACTTAACGGGGACAGACCCTATCTAGTGCTTTACACTAGCGCAGGGTGTGGCGCTGGGATTGGCACTGGGCGCCGACAGCACGGCGAAATCGGAGAGATCAGTTTGGGCAACGCGAAAAATCTGGCGTTCTGGGCAATTTTGCTGCTGCTTTTGGTGACCTTGTTCAGTGTCTTCCAGGACGGTGGCGTGACAGGTGCCGGTACGATGCGCTCGTTCTCGGACTTCCTCACAAGCGTCGATCAGAAGGAAGTCGCCAAAGTCATCATCGACGGCGAGAATATCTCCTGGAAAACCAACGACGGCGCGCAGTTCAACACGATCCAGCCGAGCAACACGAATATCGTCGATGATTTGCAAGCGGCGGGTGTCGAGATCGTGGTCGAGCCGCAGGAGCGCGGCGGGCTTATCTCCACCCTGGGTTTCTGGCTGCCGATGCTGATCGTATTCGGCATCTGGATCTTCTTTCTCAACCGGATGCAGTCGGGCGGGCGCGGCGCCATGGGCTTTGGCAAGTCCAAAGCCAAGCTGCTGACCGAGCGCACCGGAAAGATCACCTTCGACGATGTCGCCGGGATCGACGAGGCCAAGGAGGAGTTGGAGGAGATCGTCGAGTTCCTGCGCGACCCGCAGAAATACACCCGCCTGGGTGGCAAGATCCCGAAGGGCGCATTGCTGGTCGGCCCTCCGGGCACCGGTAAAACCCTGCTGGCCCGCGCCATCGCGGGCGAGGCGGCGGTGGCATTCTTCACTATCTCGGGCTCGGATTTCGTCGAGATGTTCGTCGGCGTTGGTGCTTCGCGTGTACGCGATATGTTCGAGCAGGCGAAGAAGAACGCGCCCTGTATCGTCTTCATCGACGAGATCGACGCGGTCGGGCGCCATCGTGGCGCCGGTTATGGCGGCGGCAACGACGAGCGCGAGCAGACCCTGAACCAGCTTCTGGTCGAGATGGACGGTTTCGAGGCCAATGAGGGCGTGATCCTGATCGCCGCCACCAACCGGCCCGACGTGCTCGACCCGGCGCTGTTGCGCCCAGGCCGGTTCGACCGCCAGGTACAGGTGCCGAACCCGGACATCAAGGGCCGCGAGAAGATCCTGCAGGTCCATGCCCGCAAGGTGCCGCTGGCGCCGAATGTGGACCTGAGGGTGATTGCCCGTGGCACCCCCGGATTCTCCGGCGCCGATCTCGCCAACCTGATTAACGAGGCGGCCCTGAAGGCCGCGCGTGGCGACAAGCGTCTGGTCACCATGGAGGACTTCGAGTTTGCCAAGGACAAGGTGATGATGGGCGCCGAGCGCCGGTCGATGGTGATGACGGAAGACGAGAAGAAGCTGACCGCCTATCACGAGGCTGGACACGCCATCGTCGGACAGAATGTCCCGGAACATGATCCGGTTCACAAGGTCACGATCATTCCACGTGGCCGGGCATTGGGGGTCACTTTCTACCTGCCCGAGCGCGACCAGCTATCCGTGACCAAAACCAAATATATCTCGAAGATCGCATCGGCGATGGGTGGCAAGGTGGCCGAGGAACTGGTCTTTGGGCCGGAGCAGGTCACCTCGGGCGCCTCATCGGATATCCAGCACATCACCCGGATCGCCAATGCCATGGTCACCCAGTTCGGCATGTCCGAGATCTTGGGAAATATCGATTACGACGGTGGTCGCGAGGATTTCATGGGGATGCGCCAATCGGGCATGAACGTATCGCCAGAAACCAGGAAGATGATCGACGAGGAGGTGCGTCGCCTCGTTGATGATGGCTACGAGACCGCCAAGCGGATTCTGACCGAGAAGCGCGCCGACATGGAGGCGCTTGCGCGGGGCCTGCTGGAATATGAGACCCTGACCGGCGAGGAGATCGGCAAGGTCATCGCAGGCGAGAAGATCGACCGCTCCGATGATGGAGACCTGCCCCCCGCCGCCGGAGACAGCGGCCACGCGGCGGTGCCGAAGGCAGGCAAGCCCAAACGCCCCGACCTCGGCGGCGAGGGCGACATGGAGCCACAGCCGCAGTAAATTCCGGGTGCCGGAGACTGAGCAAAGCCCGAGAGAATGCTCCCGGGCTTTTTGCGCCTGTTCCAAAGGCTGCTTCGCATCCTTTGGGCGCGGCTCCACCTCTCACCCCGCCTCCCCGCCCAGCCACCAATGGTACTCCACCGGATACATAGTACCATTGGTGGCTGGCCAGGGAGGCGGGGTGGGAGGCGGGGTGAGAGGTGGAGCAGGAAATCCGCAATGCGGATTTTGTCACGGGCATGGAACCCGCCGGAGGCGGGGTGGGGATAGCATGAGTCTCGCTCAGCGAGACTCCGTCTTATACAAAGGTCATTGATTGTGATTCTTTCGGGGATTCCCATATTTAGTGTTCTGTGGTTCTCTGGACACCCGGTTCGGTGTCCTGGAGGTTTTCCACGATGACTGTTCCCCTACGAGAAGACTATGATGCTGCTCAAGCTCGCTGCCATGCCTCGCGCTGTGATGCCAGCAATCAAGCGCGGCGACTGCTTTCAATCGCCGCGGTATATGATATATGATGGCATGACCCGGGCGGAGGCCGCCCGGGTCGGCGGCATGGACCGCCAGACCTTGCGGGACCGGGTGCATCGCTTCAACCGCCACGGGCCCGATGGTCTGATGGACGGCAAGGCGCCGGGCGCATCACCGAAGCTAACGCCATCGCAGTTGGAGGAGCTTGCCGCCGTGGTCGAGACCGGCCCCGATCCTTTGTCCGATGGCATCGTGCGCTGGCGGCGCGTGGATCTGAAAGGCTGGATCGAGGCCCACTTCGGCGTTGTCTATCATGAGCGTTCGGTGTCACGCTTGCTGAAGCAAATGGGCTTCTCCCATATTTCGGCACGGCCCCGCCATCCGGGGCAGGACGAGGCCGTGATGGAAGACTTCAAAAAAACTTGCCCCCACGCTGGCGGCGTCCATAGGGCATCTGCCTCCCGACACCAGCATCGAACTTTGGTGGCAGGACGAGATGAGACCGGGCCAGAAGAATGGTCTGGTACGCCAGTGGGCGCGGCGTGGAACCAGGCCCCGCCAACCCAAGGATCAACGGTATCAGAACACATATCTTTTTGGCGCCATCTGTCCGGCCAGGGGACGCGGCGCGGCATTGGTCATGCCATACGCCAATACCCATGCCATGCAGGCCCACCTGAATGAGATATCCCTGGCCGTGGCGCCGGGTGCCCATGCTGTCCTCTTGATCGACCGCGCTGGCTGGCACACCACGGGAGAACTCCACATGCCGGGAAACATTACCCCCGTCTTTTTGCCTTGCCGCGCTCCAGAACTCAATCCGGTCGAAAACATCTGGCAGTTCCTACACCAGACCTGTCTCTCGAACCGTGTTTTGAAAACCATGACGAGATCGTTGAAGCAGCCTGCCAAGCCTGGAACCGTCTTGTCGACCAGCCATGGCAAATCATGTCAATCGGACTCCGGGATTGGGCCCATAACGGTCATCATCAATGACCTTTGGTTAGAGCCAGATTCAAAAGTCTGGCAATGAAAACAATGGTTTGAAATACGATCGAGATTCGCCAATCGTCGCAAAGAATGCGGAGAACCGTGCTCTCACGGCATTGAGTTCTTCGCCTCTCCAAGCGATGGGAATTATAAGATATTGAAATACAACGGAGACTTTTAAATCAGGCTGTTAGAAGTGAATCGCCCTTCCATAGGCATCAAGCACCACCTCGTGCATCATCTCCGACAGCGTCGGATGCGGGAAGACCGTGTGCATCAGGTCTTCCTCGGTGGTCTCCAACTGGCGCCCGACCACATAACCCTGGATCAGTTCGGTGACCTCGGCGCCAATCATGTGGGCGCCGAGCAACTCGCCGGTGGCCTCGTCGAAGATCACCTTCATCAATCCCTCATCTTCGCCCAGCGCGATGGCCTTGCCGTTGGCCATGAAGGGGAAGTGGCCGACCTTGATCTTGCGCCCCGATTCCTTCGCCGCGGCCTCGGTCATACCGACGCTGGCGACCTGGGGGTGGCAATAGGTGCAGCCGGCAATCGACTCAGGCTTGACCGGGTGGACATGCTTGCCAGCGATCATCTCGGCCACCATCACGCCCTCATGGCTGGCCTTGTGCGCCAGCCACGGGGCGCCCGCGAGGTCGCCGATGGCGTAGAGCCCCTCGACCCCGGCGCGGCAGTAGGCATCGGTCACCACATGGGTGCGGTCGATCTTGACGCCCAGCGCCTCCAGCCCCAGTCCCTCGACATTGCCGACAATTCCGACGGCCGAGATCACGGTGTCGAATTCCATCTGCTCGACCTTGCCGCCGGTCTCGATGTGGGCCGTGACTTTTCCCTTTGCACGATCAAGCTTCTTGACCATGGCTTTTTCCATCAGCTTCATGCCCTGGCCGGTGAACGCCTTCTTGGCGAATGCGGAAATTTCAGCATCCTCGACCGGCAGGATCCGATCCAACACCTCGACCACCGTCGTGTCCGCGCCGAGCGTGTTGTAGAAACTGGCGAACTCGATGCCGATGGCGCCGGAGCCGACCACCAGCAGTTTCTTGGGCATTCGCGGCGGTAACAGCGCGTGCTTGTAGGTCCAGACCAGATCGCCGTCGGCCTCCAGCCCCGGAAGTTCGCGGGCGCGGGCGCCGGTGGCGAGGATGATGTGCTTTGCGGCCAACTCCTCCGTGCCCTTGCCGGTCTTGACCGAAACCTTGCCCTTCGCGGGAATGCTGGCCTCGCCCATCAGCACGGCGACCTTGTTCTTCTTCAGCAGGTGCCCGACGCCCGAGTTCAACTGTTTCGCCACCCCGCGTGAGCGCTTGACCACCGCGTCGAGATCGTAATCGATCCCCTCGGCCTTCAGGCCGAATTCCTTGGCCCGGTGCATCAGGTGGAAAATCTCGGAGGAGCGCAGCAACGCCTTGGTCGGGATGCAGCCCCAGTTGAGGCAGATACCGCCCAGATGTTCGCGCTCGACGACCGCGGTTTTCAGGCCAAGCTGGGCCGCCCGGATCGCGGCCACATAACCGCCGGGGCCGGCGCCAATCACGACAACATCGTAGGAGGTGCTCATGCGTTTTCTCCAGAAAGGAAACCCTGCCACAAGGTAATGGCTGTCATGTGCGCAAGGCAATCAGTCACTGCGCGGCAAATAAACCAGTCATGTTCGGTTGCCCAAGGGCGGTTTTCGCACAGGAATCCCGCTATTAATGCGATCTGGGGGAACGATCCTTGCCATGAGCATGGATGACGGTAGCAGGCGCATCGCAGATCGGCAAAATTTCTCATGCCCGGCAAGTACATGCCAGCCGGGCGATTCGGTCCTGCAGCAGGCCGACGGTCAGGACATGTAGCCGCCGCCGGCGCGGTAATGCAATTCGGCTTCCGTGTCATGACGCCCCAGCGGACCGTTGCGGCTGGGGAAGCGGCCGAACTTTCGGATCACCTCGCGATGACGCTGGGCGTGTTCCAGGTTCTCGCCGCCGGTTTGCGGCATTCCCAGCTTGATCAGCCGGACGCAGCGCTCCTGATCCGGCAGAACCTCGGAATGCATCAGCGGCAGATAGAAGAACTGCCGTTCCGGTTCCGCGGTCACCTTGTCGTGCCCGCGCTGGATCGCCTGCTTGGCGATTCGCAGCGCCCGGCTGTCGGTACGGTAAGCGGTTGCCGTGCCCCGGAACATGTTGCGCGGGAACTGGTCCAGCACGATCATCAGCGCCAGCGCGCCCTTGGGCGTCAGCAGCCAGTGATCGCGGGTGCCGTCCCCGACACCGCGCCACAACGCCTCGAAACGATTCCTGATTTCCGCATCGAGCCCGTCGTCATCCACATACCAACGTTCCGGCCCGATCTCATGCAACCAGTATCGGAGGACAACCTCCAATTCGGTATTCATTCTGCTACTCCTCGCTCCACACTGATCTATCAGTCAGTTTGCCTCATTAAAGGGCAGCGCGTTCCTGTGAATTTGTCAACCAATGCGGGACTTTCGCGTCGGCTTTACTGAAGTTGTGCGATTTTTGCCGCGCTTTACGTGGTATTCTCCTCTGCCGCGATCTGTGCGACAGCAATTTCCTGGGCGATCTCGGCGGCCACCTGAGTTCCGGAAACCATGCTCCAGGGTGTGATCGGCGAGGTGTCGTCGACCGCAGGGGCCGGGCGAACAGTCATTCGATACGTGGCGTAGACCGCGACCGCCGCCATCATGATGGCGATGAAAAACAGGAAAGCCGCTGGCCCCAGCCCCTTCATCAGGTAGCCCACCAGGATCGGTGTTCCGGTGGCGCCGACCCCGTTCAGCACGATCAGTCCGCCCGAGGCCGACGCCATGTCCTCATGGTGGAGGAAGTCGTTGGTGTGGGCGATCAGCAGCGAATAGAGCGGGTTGGAGGTGCCGCCGACCAGGAACGCAGTCACCACCAGGGCTGGGAAAGATCCGCTGAAAATCAACGCGATCAGGCAACCGGCGGTGCCAAGCGCGGTCGTGATGGCAATCAGTGCACGCCGGTCCATCCGATCCGAGAGCCAGCCGATCGGATACTGAAGCAACAGGCCGCCGACGTAGAAGGTGCCGACGAAGACCGAAATTTTTGCCGGGGTCAGTCCGATCTCGGTGGCGTATACCGGCGCCATGCCAAACTGGGCGCCGAAGATCGCGCCCAGGAAGAAGATGCCGACGCAGCCGAGCGGCGAGGCCTCGAAGAGTTGCTTCAGCGACATCCGCCGGGTGCTCGAGAACACCGGTGCCGGGCTCGCCGACAGCAGGATCGGCGCGAACGAGATCGAGACGGCAACCGACATGATGATGAACAGGTCATAGCCGCGGGGATCGGCGAGGTTGATCAGGCTCTGGGCGACGATGATGCCCAGCATCTGCATGATCAGATAGGCCGACAGCGTCCGGCCGCGGTTTTCGTTGGTCGAGCTTTCGTTGAGCCAACTCTCGGCGACTACGTAGATGCCGGAATAGCAGAAGCCGACGAGCACGCGCATCACCGTCCAGGCAATCGGATCGACCACCGCCGCAAAGATTATGAAGACCGCCGAGACCAGCGAGGCCAGCGCCGCGAATACCCGCACATGGCCGACCCGCCGCAGCAGCCAGGGTGTAACCTGTGCGCCACCCAGGAATCCAGCGAAGTAACCGGCCATGACGAAGCCCATGGCGGTCGATTCGAACGCCTCGATGCCGCCACGCAGGCCCAGCACCGTGCCCTGCATGCCGTTGCCCAGCATCAGCAGGAACATGCCGAGCAACAGGGCCCAGGAATTGCCGAGGACTGCGAACATGGCGGCGGCTTTCGTTTGCGGAGTTTTGTTTGGAACACAGTGCCGATTCCCGACGGTGATCTACCGCCTGGATGCGTCAGTATGTGTCGCGGGCGGCATTACGGCAGTTTTTTTCGCTGCAAGGGGGATCGATCCGGCAACAGCAACGAACTGTCGCCATATGAGTAAAAGCGGTAGCCGTGTTCGACGGCATGGCCGTAAAGCGCCTGCATCCGGGCACGCCCCATCAGCGCTGAGACCAGCATGAACAGGGTCGAGCGCGGCAGGTGGAAATTGGTCATCAGCCCGTCGATGGCGCGGAACCGGTAGCCCGGCGTGATGAAGATATCCGTCTCGCCGGTGAACGAAGCGACCTGCCCGTCCGGCGCGGCAGCGCTTTCCAGCAAGCGCAGCGCGGTGGTGCCGACGGCGATGATCCGTCCGCCCGCGGCGCGTGCCGCATTGATCGCTTCAGCGGCCTGGTCCGTGATCTCGCCCCACTCCGCGTGTATCCGGTGCTCGGCGATGTCGTCGGCCTTGATCGGCAGGAAGGTGCCCGCGCCCACATGCAGCGTGAGGTGGGCCGACAGGATGCCGCGCGCCACCAGCGCTGACAGCAGCGTCTCGTCGAAATGCAGGGCGGCGGTGGGCGCCGCCACGGCGCCGGGACGCCGCGCGAAAACCGTTTGGTAGTCTTGCGCGTCCTGGGCGTCCGCGGCGCGGCGTCGGGCAATGTAGGGGGGCAGCGGCATCACCCCGGCCCCGGCGATGGCGGCATCCAGATCGGCGCCGCTTCGGTCGAAGGCCAGGGCGATCTCGCCTGCCGTGCCTTTCGCAGCGACCTCGGCGGACAGGCCCCCGCCGAAATGGATGCGGTCGCCCGGTGTCAGCCGCTTGACGGGGCGGGCCAGGGCGGTCCAGCGGGCGCCGGTGGCGCGGTGGATCAGGGTGACCTCGATCTTGGCCACCCCGGTGCCGCCACCAAATTGCTCTGGGTTGGAGCGGCGGCGCTCGCCAAACAGCCGCGCCGGGATCACCTTGGTGTCGTTGAGAACCAGCATGTCGCCAGGGCGCAGCCATTCCGGCAAATCATGTACGTGGCAGTCATGCATCTCACCGCCGCCCGCCACCAGCATCCGTGACGCCGGGCGGGGCTTCACGGGGCGCAGCGCGATCAGCGCTTCGGGCAGGTCGAAATCAAAATCAGAGAGTTTCATTGCCCCGCCTTAGCGGGGCAGGGCGGGGCCGTCCATACTCACTCGCCCATCATCCAGATGCCATCCGGCTCGAACGCCTGAAAGGCGAAGGCGAAGACCACCTCGTGGATCACCCCGGCGCCGGTGGCAGCGTCGTAGACCCGGACATCGCCGACCTCGCGCCCCTCGCCAATGGCGCGGGTGTCGAGCGCCGAGGCCTGCCCCTCCGTCCAGCTTAGCCGGACCCCCGCCTCGGTGATCTCGCCCCCCTCGGCCAGCCGGATCAGCGGCCAGGCGCGGTTGCCGACGCGCACCACCCGCGCCACCGGATCGATGCCGTGAGGCGGCATCTCGCCATTGTAGAGCGTGAACGAGCCGCTGTCGTAACCGGCATAGGGGTTGGATCCGTAGTTCCGCCGGTATCCGCCGGGTTGCGCCATCACCAGCCCGCCGGGGTTGCGGGTGAGGTATCCGTTCCAGCTCTCCAGCAGGGCGGGCAGGGGGGTCAGTTCCGCCCCCAGCAACGCGCCGACGATGGCGCGGCCGTCGAACTGCTGCCACCAGCTTTCGGTCTGGCGGTCGAACATCACCATGTCGGAAAACCTCAGCATGCCCGAGACACCAAACTCCAACACCTGCCCCCCCTCTGAGCCACCGAGGCGTCGGTCGAAGATCATGCCGGAATTGCATAACGGGCAGAAAGTGACGGCGACCGGCACGTCTCCGGCCACGTCGTTGACGATCTCGTGCCACATCAGGTAGCGCACCGGATAAGCGCGGGACGGCTGACCCTCCAGTTCCAGCACCATCACCGGTTCGCGCGGGTCCAGGCCGTCTTCCACGCTGGCGGCGATCATCTCCGGCCCGGTGATCGCCGGAATGCCGTCCTTGGGCGGCCCGCCGGAGAATATCTCGGCGGGATCCACCGCCATCCGGCTGAAATCGGTTTGCGGCCAAGCGTTTTTCCAGCGACTCGGCACATTCTGTGCCTGGGCATAAATCGGTGCCAGCAGGATTGCAGCGAAGGCGATCAGCCGAAGGGACATGGCGCATTTCCCGTTTACACGTTCGGGGTCCACGCAAGCATAGGGCGCGGAGAGACCCCGCGCCCGCCAAATCATCTCACAATGTCGCGAGGGTATTACTCGTTTGCAGCGACCCGCACCTTGATCATCCGGTCTGGATCGGCGACCGCGCCTGAGCCCGGCGCGCCGCGCTTGATGTTGTCGACAAACTCCATGCCCGAGATCACCCGGCCCCAGACCGTGTACTGGTTGTTCAGGAAATGCCCTTCCTCGAACATGATGAAGAACTGGCTGTTGGCCGAATTGGGGTTCTGCGATCGGGCCATGCCGACAACGCCGCGGTCGAACGGCAGCGACGAGAACTCCGCCTTCACGTCGGAGTGCTTCGAGGCGCCGGTACCGGCGCGCCGGGGCTCGAAGCCGTCATTCATGTCGCCGAACTGCACATCGCCGGTCTGGGCCATGAAGCCCTCGATTACGCGATGGAAGGCGACGCCGTCATACTCGCCCGCGCGGGCCAGGAGCTTGATCCGCTCCACATGCAGCGGCGCCACATCGGGCAGCATTTCGATGACGACCTCGCCGCTTGCCAGCTCGATCACCAGGGTATTTTCGGGGTCTTGGATTTCCACGGCCTTGGCCTCCGGGGTTATGAGAGAGAACAGCAGGGCCGCTACCAGGCATATCGATCTGAACATCCGTTGCTCCGTTCGTGAATCAGGATGGCGCAGGGTTAGCGCCTAGCTGGATGCAGGTCAAACCCGCAGCTTGCCCGAGGGCTTAACGGTTGTTGAAGCGTTCCTTCAACGCCTGCTCGACAGCCGGCGAGACAAACTTCGAAACATCACCCCCCATGCGGGCGATTTCCTTGACCAGCTTCGAGGCAATTGCCTGGTGCTGCGCGCCAGCCATCAGGAACACCATCTCGATATCGTCGCTGAGGGCACGGTTCATGCCGACCATCTGGAATTCGTACTCGAAATCGGCGACCGCACGCAGGCCCCGAATGATGATGCCAGCGCCGACCTCCTCGGCGAAGTTGATCAACAGGTTCTCGAATGGAAGCACCTCAATGACCAGGCCGGTCGAGGTGGCGATCCCGGCGCACTCGCCCTCGATCAGGGCAACCCGTTCCTTCAGATTGAACAGCGGCCCCTTGTCACGGTTGATGGCGACGCCGATCACCAGCCGGTCGACCAGCTTCGCTGTCCGACGGATAACGTCGGTGTGTCCGCGCGTGACGGGATCGAAAGTTCCTGGATACAGACCTGTGCGCAACAATCCCTCCCGTCCCCCGGCTCGCGGGGCCCCAACTCGCAGGCATCAGGCAACATGCGCACGGCAGGCCGGTCAAGCCGAAACCTGCGCCCCGCGACGCTTTACCCGCTGAGCATACCCGCCATGGCGGCATTTTCCTGCTCGATCTCGGTCATCCGGGCCTTGACCACGTCGCCGATCGACAGAAGGCCGACCATTACGCCGTCTTCGGTCACTGGCATGTGGCGGAAACGGCCCTCCGTCATTCGCTCCAGCACCGAATTCGCGGTCTCGGCCGGCGCGCAGGTCTCGACCTCTTCGGTCATCAGCTTGCTGACCGGCATTGTCAGGCAACCACCCGCCTCGCGGGCCAGGGCGCGGACAATGTCGCGTTCGCTGAGGATTCCTGCAATGTCAGTGCCGTTCACGCTGACGACGAGGGCACCGAAGCATTTCTCGGCCAGTATCGCAGCGGCAGAGGCCACGCTCGACTCGGGAGGGATCGTCACGACCTTCGATGAGCCTTTCAACTTCATGATATGCATTACATTCATGGAATCCTCCTCACTGCTGCGTGTTCTCAGCGTGAGATCATCGCCGCCACGAGTCAATCTCCTGTTGCGCCGAGATGCGTAATCGCCTTGCCGAGATGCTCTTGCGCGGCGTGTTTGGCCGAAGATTTCCGCTTTTCGGGGCGGCCCTGGACTTTCGGGGTGATTTTTTCATGTGGTTCGTTAACCTCAGAGTTAATTAACTCGGAGGTAAAAGATGGATTCGCTGACCCGCAGCTTCGCCACGCTCGCCGACCCGACCCGGCGCGCCATTCTGGAACGGCTTCTTGGAGGCGGCGCAACCTTCACCGAACTGGCCGCGCCGTTCGACATGTCGAAACCCGCCGTCGTCAAGCATCTTCGCGTGCTGGAGAACGCCGGGATGATTGCCCGCGACGGCACCAGGGCGCGCCCAATCTACCGCGTCGAGCCCGGTGGGCTGTCGGTTCCCCGCGACTGGATCGAACGCCAGGCCGGCTTGTGGGACGAGAGCCTCGCCCGTCTCCACGCCTATGTCCGAACAATTACCGAATCTGAAGGAGGAAACGCATGACCATGCTTGCCGAAACCAATGTCACCCGCCCCGCCCCGGATACCCTTGACATGCGCCGGTATTACGCAGCGCCGATCAAGCTGATGTGGCGGCTGTGGACCGATCCGGATCATTTCTCCCGCTGGTGGGGGCCGAAGGGTGCGCATTGCACCCGGTGCGAGATCGATCTCAGGCCCGGCGGTGCCTGGATGACGGAGATGCAAACGTCAGATTGTTCGATGCACACTGTCTCGGGGGTCTATCGCGAGGTCGTTGATCTTCGGCGCCTTGTCTACACCTGGGGCTGGCACGACGAAAACGGCAGGGGGCATGAATCGGTCGTGACGGTTACATTCCATACCGCCGGCGCGGGCTGCGAGGTCCGGGTGCTGCACGAAAGTCTCGGCCCGGATCAGCCCGACAAGCATCAGTATGGCTGGACCGGTGCGCTCGACTGCCTCGCCGATCATATTGCCGGGAACCCAGCATGATGCCGAGTCTCGCTTAGCGAGATCCCCACCCCGCCTCTCCGCCCATCCACCAATGGTACTATGTATCCAGTGGTGACCATTGGTGGATGGGCGGGGAGGCGGGGTGGGAGGCGGCGTTCATGCCAGTTCCCAATTTTGTTTCCATTCCGAGCGGGGTCGGCGTGGCCTGATCAAGGACCGGCGCGCCATTGCCCTCCAGCTCTGGCGAATGTGGTCTCCGACGTGGAAATTTGACGATGCGACGTTCGGACGGACGGCGGATGCCTTCGATAATCCGGATTTCGTCGAGGTGGTCATCCACTCCTACCGGCATCGCTACGGGCTGGTTTCGGGTGACCCGGCTGTCGCACATATCGAGACACGCCTGGCCGAACAACCGCCAATCACCGTACCCGCTATTACCATTGATGGAGATGTAGACGGCGTGGACGCAGGGACGGCACATCATGCCGGGAAATTCAGCGGGCCGCATGAACACCGGGTCTTCGAGCAGGTCGGCCACAACCTGCCCCAGGAGCGGCCTGCGGATTGGGCGCGGGCGGTGCTGGATGCGCGGGCAATGGCGGCCGATTGATTGCGCGCGGCCGCCCTACGCCCGCCCTACGCCCGCGCCTTCTCCAACTTCTCCACCCGCCGCACATAATCCTGCAGCGGGGCCACCTCCAGCGTGCCCTCCTTCAGGTTCTCGATCGCCCTCGCCGCCGCCACGGCCCCGGCGGCGGTGGTGTAGTACGGCGTCTTCATCGCCAGCGCGGTAGCGCGGATGTCGAAGCTGTCGCGCACCGCCTGGGCGCCCTCGGTGGTGTTGAAGACCAGCGTCACCAAGCCGTCCTTCATGCGGTCGACGATGTGGGGGCGGCCCTCGTAGACCTTGTTCACCCGCTCGGCCGTGACGCCCTTCGAGCGTAGGAAATCGCAGGTGCCGCCGGTGGCGACGATGGCGAAGCCGAGGTGGTCGAGAATGCGGACCGCATGCACGATCAGGTCCCTGTCGGCGTCCTTGACCGAGACAAACGCGGTGCCGCCTTCGGGCAGCGGAATCCCGGCGCCGAGCTGGCTTTTCAGGAAGGCGGGCGCGAAGCCGCGGTCGAGGCCCATGACCTCGCCGGTCGAGCGCATTTCGGGACCCAGGAGCGTATCGACGCCGGGGAAACGGGCGAAGGGCAGCACCGCCTCCTTGACCGCCACATGGGCGATGTCGGGGTCGACCAGGTCCATATCGGCCAGGCGCTCGCCCGCCATTATCCTTGCCGCAATGGCGGCGATCGGCGAGCCGACCGCCTTGGCGACGAAGGGCACTGTGCGTGAGGCCCGCGGGTTGACCTCGAGCACATAGATGTCGCCGTCCTTGATGGCGAACTGCACGTTCATCAGGCCGCACACCTCGAGGCCGAACGCCAGGGCGTGGGTCTGGCGGTCGAGTTCGGCGATCATCTCGGCGCTGAGCGAATGGGGCGGCAGCGCGCAGGCGCTGTCGCCGGAATGCACCCCTGCCTCCTCGATATGCTCCATGATCCCGGCCACGTGCACGGTCTCGCCGTCCGAGAGCGCGTCGACATCGACCTCGATGGCGCCGGAGAGGTAGCTGTCGACCAGCACCGGCGAGGTGCCCGACACCACCACCGCCTCGGTGATGTAGCGCTTCAACTCGGCGTCGTCGCGGACGATCTCCATCGCCCGGCCGCCGAGCACGTAGGAGGGCCGGATCACTACCGGGTAGCCGACCCGGTGGGCGATCTCGAAGGCTTCCTCGCCGGAATGCGCGATGCCGTTGACCGGCTGTTTCAGGTCGAACTCATGCAGCAGCTTCTGGAACCGCTCGCGATCCTCGGCCAGATCGATGGCGTCGGGTGAGGTGCCGAGGATCGGAATCCCCGCCGCCTCCAGCCCGTGGGCCAGCTTCAGCGGTGTCTGGCCGCCGAACTGGACGATGACGCCGTGCAGGGTTCCGTTCTCCTGCTCGACGCGGAGGGTCTCGAGCACATGCTCCAGTGTCAGCGGCTCGAAATACAGCCGGTCGGAAGTGTCGTAGTCGGTCGAGACGGTCTCCGGGTTGCAGTTGATCATCACCGTCTCGTAGCCCGCTTCGGTCAGCGCATAGCAGGCGTGGCAGCAGCAATAGTCGAACTCGATGCCCTGGCCGATGCGGTTCGGGCCGCCGCCGAGGATGACGACCTTCTTGGCGTCGGTGGGGCGGGCTTCGCACTCTACCGTGCCCATGGCGTCCGATTCGTAGGTCGAGTACATGTACGGTGTCTGGGCCTCGAACTCGGCCGCACAGGTGTCGATGCGCTTGAAGACGGCGTTGACGCCGAGCGCATGGCGGATGCGCCGGATGGCGTCCTCGCTCAGGTTCGAGAGCTTGGCCAGCCGGGCGTCCGAAAAGCCCATCTGCTTGAGGTGGCGGATGCCGGCGGCGTCCTCGGGCAGGCCTTCGGCGACGATCCGGGCCTCCTCGGTGACAATCTCGTCGATGCGTTCAAGATACCAGCGGTCGAACCTGGTGGCGGCCTGGATTTTGTCCAGCGTCAGATCTTCGCGGATCGCCTGGGCGATGATCCGGATGCGGTCCGGGGTCTGGCGGCTGAGCGCGGCGATGACGGCGCGTTTGCGCTCGTCCTCGCTTTGGTTGGGGGTGACGCCCTCGATGTCGATCTCGTCGAAGCCAGTCAGCCCGGTCTCCATCGAGCACAGCGCTTTTTGCATCGATTCGTGGAAGCTGCGGCCGATCGCCATGGCCTCGCCGACCGACTTCATCGCCGTGGTCAGTTCGGGCTTCGATCCGGGGAACTTCTCGAAGGCGAAGCGCGGGATCTTGGTGACCACATAGTCGATGCTCGGCTCGAAGCTGGCGGGTGTGACCCCGGTAATGTCGTTGTCGAGCTCGTCCAGGGTGTAGCCGATGGCCAGCTTGGCAGCGATCTTGGCGATGGGGAAGCCGGTGGCTTTGGAGGCCAGCGCCGACGAGCGGCTGACCCGGGGGTTCATCTCGATGACGATGATCCGCCCGGTGTCCGGGTGGATGGCGAACTGCACGTTCGAGCCGCCGGTCTCGACCCCGATCTCGCGCAGGACCGCGATCGAGGCGTTGCGCAGCATCTGGTATTCGCGGTCGGTCAGGGTCAGGGCCGGGGCGACGGTGATACTGTCGCCGGTATGCACGCCCATCGGGTCGATGTTCTCGATCGAGCAGATGATGATGGCGTTGTCCGCGGTGTCGCGGACCACCTCCATCTCGAATTCCTTCCAGCCGAGCAGGCTCTCGTCGATCAGGATCTGGCCGACCGGCGAGGCCTCCAGCCCGGTGCGGCAGATCTTCTCGTAATCCTCGCGGTTGTAGGCGACGCCGCCGCCGGTGCCGCCCAGCGTGAAGGCGGGGCGGATGATCGCGGGCAGGCCGACCTCGGGCAGCGCATTGATCGCTTGGCGCACGCCGGCGAGAATGTCGGGCTTGCCGCTGGTCCCCTTCGGCGCTTCGATGATGACGGCGCGGGGGTTCTCCAGCCCGATCCGGTCCATCGCCTCGCGGAACAGCTTGCGGTCCTCGGCCATCTCGATGGCGGTGCGGTTGGCGCCGATCAACTCGACGCCGAATTTGTCCAGCACACCCATGTCGGCCAGCGCCATAGCGGTGTTCAGGCCGGTCTGCCCGCCCATGGTGGGCAGCAGGGCGTCGGGGCGTTCGCGCTCGATGATCTTGGCCACGACCTCGGGGGTGATCGGCTCGATATAGGTGGCGTCCGCCATGTCCGGGTCGGTCATGATGGTGGCGGGGTTCGAGTTGACCAGGATGACCCGGTAGCCCTCCTCGCGCAGCGCCTTGCAGGCCTGGGTGCCGGAATAGTCGAATTCGCAAGCCTGGCCGATGACGATGGGTCCCGCGCCGATGATCATGATCGAGGCGATGTCGGTGCGTTTCGGCATGAAGCTCTCTCTTGCGCAGCCCCATGGATGCGGCTTTGTGGGCACGGCTTTGGGCACTGGACGAGGCCCGCCGGGCGGTAGGGCCGGAAGCGTTATAGCAATCCTGTGGACAAGGGCAAGAAACCGGATGCAATTCCCTGCCTGTCATACTGCCGCGCCTGTTCAACGTGTGCGAGTGCCGCCACACTCAACCAATGATTGTGCAAGCTTCGGGAAAATATTGCTTTTCATTGAGTTGTTCACGGTCATACTGACCTCGGAGAACGGAGTTCAGGCGCGGAGTCGTGAGCAATGGAAAGCATTCTTCCCGGAGAAGTTCTCTCGGCCATCGAGGTCGACCGGCGTAACAGCCGCCGGGCGCGGACCCGCCATCTGGCGGTGGTGGGGGAGCGCCAGCACCGCATCATGGAACTGACCGACAGCGGATTCGTCATCGAGGCGGACGGGTTGCCGCATCTGCGCGGCTATGTCGAGATTGTGCTGGGCGACGAGCGAATCGCCCGCCGTCTGGTGGTTTTCGCCTGGGCACGCGACGGGTTGGTCGGCTACGAGTTCAAACACGACGCCACCAGCCGCGAAACCCCAGCCGATTACGTCAAACCGGAGCGGCTGGGCCTGCTCGACGCGCCGGAACGATGACCAGACAGCTGATCAGCGGCATCGATCACTTCGTGCTGACCGCGGGCGATGTGGAAGCGACCATCGGTTTTTGTACGCGGCGCTGGGCATGACGGCGGAAACCTTCTCCGGTGACCACCGGGCGCTGTGCTTCGGCAGCCAGAAGATCAACCTGCACCAGGCCGGGGCCGAGTTCGAACCGAAGGCGCGGGTCGCGACCCCGGGGTCTGGCGATTTCTGCCTGTTGAGCGAGGTGCCGGTGGCGGAGACCGCGGCGCATCTGGCCTCGGAGGGGGCGGTGATCATCGAGGGGCCAGTGGCCAGGACCGGCGCCACCGGGGCGCTGCTTTCGATCTATTTTCGCGATCCGGACGGGAATCTGGTCGAGGTCTCGAACCAGGTCTGAGGGTTCCCGCCCGCCCGCCTGCCCAGCCGTGGCGTCGGGTGCGCATTGTTCTGCGCACCTCCCGGGGCCAGTGCTCGCAAACGACGCGCAACACCGATAATGCGCTTGACCGGAGTACACAATTCTACACCGGCTGGTAGCTGACCACTTCAAATTCAATCCCGTCATGGTCGTGGAAATAGAACCGCCGCCCGGGCTCGTAATCCCCGTGGTTGGTGGTCTGGAACCCGGCGCCCAGCACACGGGCTTCCACGTCATCCAGATCCTCGACCACGACGCCGAGATGGTTCATCCCGCCCACGGTCCTGTAGTCGTTCGGCGCGCCCTGGCGCATCCCCGCCTGGGCATAGAGCGCCACATAGCTGTCGTCTCCGCCCACATGAATTGTGTGCCCGCCATGAATGGCGTCGCCGCTCCACCGGATGCGCCAATCGAACAGCGCGCACAGCATATCCGCGGTTTTTTGCGGGTCGCTGACCGAGAAATTCGCGTGCTCAAGAATGCCTGCAGCCATCGCCAAACCTCCATTTCCTGCTTTGAGTCCGTTGAAGTTGGCCTTATGCTAATTCCTCGACCTGACTTGAGGTCAAGAGTTTTTTTTCAAAGCCCGGAAAGGCGACCAAATGATCCTCGCCAGCACCATCTCCATCGGCCAGTTGGCCAAGCGCACCGGCCTCGCGGTTTCGGCCATCCGCTACCACGAGGAACAGGGCCTGGTGGCCCCCGAACGCAATGCCGGCGGCCAGCGCCGCTACCTGCGCTCGGATATCCGCCGCCTCTCCTTTGTCCTGATCGCCCAGCAGTTCGGCTTCTCCCTTGAGGAAATCAGGCGCGAGCTGGAAAAACTCCCCAAATCCCGCACCCCGACCAAACGCGACTGGGAGCGGATCGGTAATGCCTTTGGCAAGGCCCTCGACCGGAAGATTGAGGCCATCCAACAACTCCGCGCCCGCCTCGACGGCTGCATCGGCTGCGGCTGCCTGTCGCTGACGGCGTGCAAGCTCTACAACCCGCAGGACCGGGCAGGGAGGCTGGGCGCGGGGCCAAGGTATCTGATGGGGGATCGGCCCGACCCGTAGGGTGCGTGCTGGCCACGCACCATCCGCCCCCTCACACCTCGCTCACCCGATACTCTGCCCCCTCCAGCCACTCCGGACTGATCTCCACCCCCCAGCCCGGTGCGTCCGTGACAGTCGCCTGTCCATCGATAATCCCGAACGGAGAGCGCACGAACAGCCCCTCCTGCCACGGGTAATAATCCGGCCCCTCGATCGAGAACTCCAGGTACTTCCCCGCATTCGGGATCGCCCGCAGCAGGTGCATGGTGAACAGCGTCACCATCGAGAGGTTGGCGCAATGCGGAGTCACCGGCAGCCCTGCCGACTCGGCCATCTTGCACACCCGCAGGGTCCGCGAGACGCCGCCCAGGTAGCACACATCGGGCTGCGGAATATCGACGGCACGCATGTCGATGATGCGGCACCAGGTGGGAAGGCCGCAATCCTGCTCGCCGCCGCTCACGTCGATCTCCAGCGCCTGCGTCACCTCTCGGGTCTGCTCCAGCTCCCAATAGGGGCAGGGCTCCTCGAAGTGGCAGAAGCCGTGGTCCTCCAGCATCCGCCCGATCTCGATGGCGCGGGGCGGGGCGTAGCAGCTGTTGGCGTCGATCAGCAGATCCACGCCGGCGCCCATCTCGCGGCGCATGGTGGCGATGATCTCCTCAGTCCGCCCCGGCCACTCGTCGCGGCCGCGCCCGACCTCCGAGCCTGCGCGCACCTTGAAGGCATCGAAGCCCTGCTCGCCCTGCAGCCGCTTCAACCGCTCGGCCTCGTCGGCGGGGGTGATGTCGCGCCGCATCGACGAGGCATAGGCCCGCACCGGCCCGGCCGAGCCGCCCAGCAGCGCCGCCACCGCCTTGCCCGCCGCCTTGCCCCGCAGATCCCAGACAGCGGTGTCGAACCCGGCCATGGCGCGGCGCAGATACGAGCCGGGAAACTTGTGCTCGCGCTCGGTCACGATATCCAGCAGGTCGTCCAGATCGGTGGTGTCGCGCCCCAGCACATGCGGCGCGACCTGCCGGTGCAACACAGCCACCGTGATATCCGCGTGATAGGTCGAGACCTGCCCCCAGCCCTGCGCCCCGTCACCGGTGGTGACCCGGACAAAGCCGACGAACGCATTGGCGAAACTCTCGATCCTGTCGATCTTCATGGTCGCCCCTCCCGGCCCCTGGAATCACATCGCCCAGAATGCCGCCCGAGGCTGGGGACGCAAGAGCCCAGCCGCCCATCTTCATCGCCGGAGCGGAGAGACGAGGGCGGCACCCGCGCCTCGGGGGCGGGGGTGTGGGAGATGCGTGCACAACTTTGTGCATGAGGTTAAGTGATGATTATAAAAGACATTCAGAAATTTTACGAATATTAACAGATACATAACCTGCGCCAATGAAGGCAAAGGCGGACGCGCATATGTCAGGCGGCATGACGAGGAAGAGATTCGCCCTGCCGCCCAGCACCGCGTCGAGCCCGAAGCTGCTCTTCGAGACCGAGGCGCGCATCTCGTCCGCGTCGAGCCAGCGCAGCGCCCTGGATCGCCCCGAACTCCCGGTCGCCTGCCTGGAGCACCGTGGCGGCGGCCTCCCGGGCGGCCGGATCGGCGCGCGCATTCGCACGCCATTCCTCGAGCACATCCTTGAGGTCCCGGTTCCCGAAGAGCGTCCGGCGGACCGTGACCAGGGTGCGCGCCGCCTCGTCCGGATCGGTGGCCACGACGCGGTCGGTGTCGCTGGGCTGATCGACGAGGTCAACCTCGGAGGCCTAATCGCGGACAAGGCGTTCGACGTCAACTGGATCGTCGAAGAACTTGATCAGCGCGGCGCCGAGATCGTGGTCTCGCAACACCCCAACCGGGTGGCGCCTCGCGAGATCGACACCGAGGCCTGCAAATGGCACCACCTCATCGAGAATTTCTTCTGTAGTCTCAAAGACTTCAAACGCACCGCACTGCGGGGCTGCAAGACCGACAGCAGTTTCTCAGCAATGATCTACGCCAGTGCAGCCGTGATAAACTCAAGATGAAACTCAACAGACCCTAGAGGAGCGGCAAACCCAGTCCCTCGCAAACGCGCAGAAGGAACTCGAGGGGTTGAAGGAAGCCTACCTACAGAAAACCGCCTTCGAGGCCCCGGTCGACCTCTGGACAAAAAAGCAGGAAGAACACGAAGGTCAGCGAAAAACCGCATTCTGGCTCTTCGCCGCCGGGTTCGGTGTTTCGGCGACCTTTATCATCGCTGTGATGGCCATAATCGCCAATCCCCCCGAGATGATCGACGCACTTTTCCCAGTGACAGGATGCGGTCCGGACAAGAATGAAGCCTGCGTTGGATTCAACTTCCGGGGCCTGCTCGTGACGGGTGGTATCCTCACCCTGTTCACGCTCTGCCTCTGGTTCACCCGGCTGCAAATGAAAATCTTTCTCGCCGAACGCCACCTCGCCCTCGACGCCCTCGACGCCCGCGAGCGCAAGGCTTTCGCGCAGGCGTACATTGCTCTGCTCGCGCAGGGCGACACCAGCGAAGAGGCCAAGGAGCAGAAGGCAATTGTCTATGCCGCCCTGTTTCGTCCGACACCGGATGGCACTATCAGGGAGGATGGCGGTATCGACCCGGCGATCTCGGCAGCGCTGTCGAAGATGCTCACGAAGTGAAAATACGAAACTTGAGTGCCGCCCCTCACCCAATGTCCCGGCCTTGAACCGGGACCCCGATGTGTTGCTCCCTGCTTCGCGAGACCCCGGATCAAGTCCGGGGAAGTGAAGAAGGGGGCGTCGATCCGGCGTTCTTGGCGGCGCTCTCGAAATTTCTCATGAAGTAGTCGCGTCGAATACGGGCACTGACTCTCGCCCGTGCGTACCTCGTCATCCCCGCGAAGGCGGGGGTCTCAACCCTCCCTCTGACAGTCTCCGAGAAATGCCCGCCTGCGCGGGCATGACGGCTTGCGAGACCCGCTCCGATTAACCTCGCGCCAACCTTCCCCCGCCTCGAACCCCCGTCGGAAATTACCACTACCAAAACATCACCGTTGGATTCCCCCCTTGCCGGGCCCTCCCTTGCCACCCCGCATCGCCCCGGCTATAGAGCGCCGAACCCCACCCATTCAGGTACCAAATGCCCAAGATCAACGGCAATGAAATCCGGCCCGGCAACGTCATCGAGCATGATGGCGGGCTGTGGGTCGCGGTGAAAACCGCCCACGTGAAGCCCGGCAAGGGCGGCGCGTTCGCGCAGGTCGAGCTCAAGAACCTGCGCAACGGCTCGAAGTTGAATGAGCGGTTTCGCTCCGCCGACAAAGTCGAACGTGTCAGGCTAGACCAGAAGAACCAGCAGTTTCTGTACGAGATCGACGGTATGCTGGTATTCATGGACAACGAGACCTTCGAACAAATCGAGCTTCCAGTCGATCTTCTTGGCGACCGGCGGCCGTTCCTTCAGGATGGCATGATCGTGACCATCGAATATTACGAGGAAGAAGCCCTCAGCATGGCCTTGCCGGACAAGGTCACCTGCACCATCGTCGAGACCGAACCGGTGGTGAAGGGCCAGACCGCGGCCAATTCGTTCAAGCCGGCGATCCTCGACAACGGCGTCAAGGTCATGGTGCCCCCCTTCGTCGGCCAGGACCAGGCCATTGTGGTCTCGACAGAGACCTTCGAATACGTCGAAAGGGCCTAGATCTAGTGTCCACTGCCTCCCCCACCCTCAATATCATGATAAAAGCCGCCCGAAAGGCGGGGCGAAAGCTTGTCCGCGATTTCGGCGAGGTCGAGAATTTGCAGGTCAGCATCAAGGGCCCCGGCGATTTCGTCAGCGCCGCCGACCGCAAGGCCGAGCAGATCATCCGCGAGGAACTGACCGGCGCGCGGCCCAATTACGGCTGGCTGGGCGAGGAGAGCGAACCGGTCCAGGGCACCGACCCGACCCGGCGCTGGATTGTCGATCCCCTTGATGGGACTACGAATTTTCTGCATGGTCTGCCCCACTGGTGCCTCTCGATCGGGCTCGAGCACAAGGGCGAGATCGTCGCGGGCGTTATCCTGGACCCGATCAAGGACGAGATCTTCGTCGCCGAGAAAGGCCAGGGCGCCTGGCTCAACGACCGCCGCATCCGGGTCTCCGGGCGGCGCGAAATCTCCGAGATGATCTTCGCCACCGGGGTGCCCTGGGGCGCCAGCAAGGAGCTTCCCAACGCGTTGGGAGATATGGCGAAATTGCTGCCCCGCTGCGCCGGGGTGCGCCGTTTCGGCGCCGCCGCGCTGGATCTGGCCTATGTGGCGGCCGGTCGCTATGACGGCTTCTGGGAGCGCGGCCTCCACGCTTGGGATATAGCCGCCGGCCTGTGCATCCTGCGCGAGGCGGGCGGGCTCTATGGCGCACTGAACGGCGCCGCCGGGGCCAACGTGCTGGAAACCGGCGATCTGATCGCCGCCAACAGTGAGATATACGACAGCTTCTACAAACTGCTAAACGGTTGATTTCAGGTCGTTATTCCGGGGCGTTATCCTGGCTGGCTCTTCAGTTCCACCTCGACGAAGCGCAGCTCGCCATCCGGGCCGTTGACCACATCGTGCTCGACCCCGGCCTCGCGGAAATACGACGTCCCCGGTTCCATGACGAAGGGCGTCCGCGCGCCATCCCCGTGAACGATTTCGACATTTCCACCGATCACCGGGGTGATGACATAGTCGAACTCGTGCCGGTGCCAGCCGGTGGCAGCACCCGGCGCGAAGCGCCACTCGGTGACCCGGACATGGTCGTTGTCGACATGGATGATCGGTTCAGCCAGAGAATTTTCCGGGCTCACAACGCACCCTCCTTCACATGTTCAGGGCCAGTTTCGGCGAGTACACATCGAGCGCAAGTGCTTGCCCCACCGCAAAATTCGTCAGTTTTCCGGCATGGGTGTTCAACCCCGCCAGCAGATGCGGGTCATCACGGCAGGCATCGCGCCAGCCCTTGTCGGCCAGCGCCAGCAGGAAGGGCAGGGTGGCGTTGCCGAGCGCGATGGTCGACGAGCGCGCCACGGCGCCCGGCATGTTGGCGACGCAGTAATGCACAATGCCGTCGACGATGTAAATCGGGTCGTCGTGGGTGGTGGCCCGTGAGGTCTCGAAGCAGCCGCCCTGGTCGATCGCCACATCGACAATCGCCGCCCCCGGCTTCATGTCGGCAAGCTGTTGTTTCGAGACCAGTTTCGGCGCCGCCGCGCCGGGGATCAGTACCGCGCCGATCACCAGATCGGCCTGCGCCACCATCTGCTCGGTTGCGGCGCGGGAGGAATAGCAGGTGCGGAACCGCCCGCTGAAGGTATCGTCGAGATAGCGCATCCGGTCGAGCGACAGGTCGAGCACCGTCACATGCGCCCCCATCCCGGCGGCCACCCTTGCGGCATAGGTTCCGACCACCCCGCCGCCGATCACAACCACCTCGGCAGGCCCGACGCCAGGCACCCCGCCCATCAGCACACCGCGCCCGCCATTGGCCTTCTGCAGCGACCATGCGCCCATCTGCGGCGCCAGCCTGCCCGCCACTTCGGACATAGGCGCCAGCAGGGGCAGCCCGCCGCGGTCGTCGGTCACAGTCTCGTAAGCGATTGCAGTAACGCCGGAATTCAGCAGGTCATGGGTCTGGTCCGGGTCTGGCGCCAGGTGGAGATAGGTGAACAGCACCTGGCCCTCGCGCAGTTGCGCACACTCGCCCGGCTGCGGCTCCTTTACCTTCACCACCATCTCGGCCTCGGTGAAGATCCGCTCCGGGCCGTCGGTCAGCTCGGCACCGGCGGCGGTGTAATCCGCGTCGGCGAAACCGGCGCCAACTCCGGCGCCCGCCTCGATCATTACCTTGTGGCCATGGGAGACCGCCTCGCGGGCAGCGGCCGGGGTCATGCCGACCCGGTATTCCTGGTTCTTGATCTCGCTGGGGCTGCCGATCAGCATGCCAGATCCCTCCATCCTGCGAACGCTCACACATTCATCGGGGCCAGCACCGCCCGACTGCGATAACTCTAGCCGCATCTCTGCCTGCGTGTTAGGTCCAAATTGGAACGGTCGGCGGTGCTATTGAACTGCGTATTTTTGCCACCCGATCGCAAAATGTGGTAGTTGCTTCTGGTAAAAGCGGCAAATCTGCGTAATCTGAGGCAAAATACTTACGAGGCGGGCTCATGATCACGAAGGACGGCTACCAGGTCGAATTTACGCAACCGACCCGGCAAATCCTCTTCATGCTGATCGTGTTGGCGCTTGTGGCGGTCGGCGCAACCGTGCTGGGCAGGCAGATCGAGTCGGTCTTCTACGCCAATATCTACCTCAACGGGGTGATCGTCGGGGTGTTCATGTTTGGCGTTTTGGCCACCTTCTGGCAGGTGGCGCAGCTGATCATCGCCACCACCTGGCTGAAGAACATGCAGGCGGGGCACAAGGGCCACGAATTCGCCAAACCACCGCGTCTCCTGGCAGCGATGGCGCCGATGATACGCGAGGGCCAGTTGCAGCAGCGCATGGCGACATCGAGCACGCGCTCGATCCTCGACAGTATTGCCGATCGGCTGGACGAGATGCGCGACCTCACGCGCTACATCACCAGCCTGTTGATTTTCCTTGGTCTGCTGGGAACCTTCTGGGGTCTGTCGATTACCGTGCCGGCGGTTGTTGATACAATCCGCTCACTGGGGCCGACTGACGGTCAGGCATCGGGGGGCGGTGTGTTCGCGAAGCTGATGGCCGGGCTCGAGGATCAACTGGGCGGCATGGGCACCGCCTTCGCCTCGTCGCTGCTGGGTCTGGCGGGATCGCTGGTGGTCGGCTTGCTGGAGCTGTTTGCCGGGCACGGCCAGAACCGGTTCTACCGCGAGTTGGAGGACTGGCTGGCCTCGTTCACCCGGCTCGGCCTGATTTCCGAGGGCGAGGGGCCGGAAGGCGGGCTGATGGCGCTGCTGGAGCGAATCGACGAGGGGTTGGAGACCACCACCGGCTTCGCCAAGAAGGCGCAGGAGGCGCGCGTAGATGCCGAAAAGCGGCTGGGTCGCGCCGCGGACGTGGTCGGCGAGATGGCCAACCAGATGGAAAAGGAACGCACGCTGATTGGCCAGTTGGTGCATGAAATGAGCGCGGCGCGCGAAGCGCAATCTGGCCGCGACCATGCCACCCTGACGGTGCTGAAGCGCATCGAAGCCGCGAACGAGAGCATCGCCGCCGGTCAGCAGACGATGGCGCAGGCGTTCGAGCGGGGTAGCGCGGGTGGCGGCCGGGGTGGCGATGGCGAGGCGCATGCGCATCTGCAGAATGTCGATATGCAATTGCGCGAGATCGCCCATGACCTCAACACCGGCCGGCGCGAGACGACGGCAGCACTCCGGGCCGAGATCCGGGCGCTGATCAATCTGATCGACACACGAACCCGCTCGCCAGGGAGCAAGTAATGCCCCTCGCCCGTCGATCCGGAGGTCGGTTGGAGACGAATATCTGGCCAGGCTTCGTCGATGCCATGACGGCGCTTTTGCTGATCCTGATGTTCGTGATGTCGATCTTCATGATCATCCTGTTCACCATGAGCGAGAAGATATCCGGCCAGTCCAAGGAGCTGGACAACCTGACCTTGCAGCTTGCCGGGCTGGCGAATGTGCTGTCGTTGGAACGCGACCGCTCGGCGGCGCTGGAAAGCGAGGTCGGCAATCTGCAGTCCAATCTCTCGGCGCAGCAAACCGAGACCGACCGGCTGAACGCCGCGATGGCGGCGCTGGTGAAGGCGCGCGATGTCGCCGAGGTCCGGAGCGCCGATCTGGCGGGCACGCTGGCGGAGACGATCTCCGAGCGCGAGGCCCTGACGGCGGCGCTGGCAAGCACCCGGACCGAGATGGATGCCGCGACCGAAGCGGCGCGCCTCGCGGCCGCCCGGCGCGAAGCCCTGGAGGCGATGATCGCCGATCTCAACGCCAGGGACGAGGGGCGCGAGGCCGAACTGGCGGTGATCTCGGCCGAGCGGGCCAGTGCGGTGGCCCTGCTTGAGCAGTTCCGAACCGACAAGGCGGCCCGCGATGCCGAGTTGACCGCGCGCGAAAGCGAACTGGCCAAGCTTGAAGTCGAGCGCACCGCTGCGCTGGCTCTTATCACCCAACTGGAAGGTGACAACGAGGCGCTGGCCGCGGTCAGGGCGGCTTTGGAGGCCGAAAAGGAAGCCTTGGGCGTCGATAATCTCAGCCTTGAGGAGCAGCGCAGGGAGGTCGAGGCGTTGCGTGCGGCGGCGCTTGAGCAACTCGCGGCGCTGGAGACCCGCTTGACCCGGGAGGAGGAGGCCCGGCTTTTGGAAGCCGCCGCCGCCGAGGCGCTGAAGCGCAAGCTGGAGACCGGCGCGGCGGAGCTCGACGCCATGACCCTGGCGCTGGAGACGGCCCGCAAGGACGCCGAGAACACTCTGGTCCTGCTGGCTGCCGCCGAGGCCGCGAAGCAGGCGCTGGAAGGTAAGTTGACCGACGGCGGCGAGGCGATCGACCGCGAGCTTGCCCTGCGCCGGTTGGCCGAGAGCGAGTTAGCGAAGGTGCAGGCGCAGACCCTTGAGGAACAGAAGCGCGTGGCCCTGCTCAACGCCCAGACCCGTGAGCTACGCGAGCAGCTTGGCGGGTTGCAGGCTTTGCTCGACGATTCCGAAAGCCGGGATGCCGAAAACCAGGTCCAGATCGCCAGGCTGGGCGAGCGGCTGAATACCGCGCTGGCCCGGAAGGTTAGCGAGTTGGCGCGGTTCCGCTCGGTCTTCTTCGAGAAGATGGAGCAGGTGCTGGGCGGACGCCAGGATATCCAACGTGTCGGCGACCGGTTTGTCTTCCAGTCCGAGGTACTGTTCGCGCCCGGTTCGGCCAATCTTGGCCCGGAAGGCCAGGCGGAACTCGCCAAGCTGGGCGAGGTGTTGCGCGAGGTGGCCAGCGAGATGCCGGAGGATTTCAACTGGATTCTGCGCATCGACGGTCATACCGACAAGATTCCGGTCGTCGGCATCGGCCGCTATCGCGACAACTGGGAACTGTCGCAGGGCCGGGCGCTGTCGGTGGTCAAGTATCTGGTCGAGCGCGAAAACGTGCCGCCTCACCGCCTCGCCGCCGCCGGGTTCGGTGAGTTCCAGGCGCTTGATGATGGCGATACCGTCGAGGCGCTGGCGAAGAACCGGCGGATCGAGTTCAAGTTCACCGAGCGGTGAGGAACTCTTTTGGGAGGAGAGGAGGCGGGGCGCCGAAAATCCGCTTAAACGGATGGGGCTGACCCAGATAACTCATTTTTGGAGTTATCATGGAAGCTATGCGCAGGAGTTGTCTCGGTCCCTGTAAACAAGATCGTTTGATCGCGCATTTTGTGTCTGGATCGACGGCGCTTACAGCGGCCAGTCTGTGTGGCGTGAACCGCAAGACAGCCGCTTACTTTTTCCACCGTCTGCGTGAGATGATTACCTTGGAACCGGAGGCTGAGAGCGCAGCGATGTTCGGGGGTGAAATTGAAGTGGACGAGAGTTACTTCGGCGGCAAGCGCAAGGCCAAGCGTGGTCGGGGTGCGGCTGGAAAAACCCCTGTATTCGGCCTGTTGAAGCGGGGTGGGCGGGTATACGCAAAGATTGTTGCCAATGCCTCAAGCGCAACATTGATACCCATCATCGAGCGCAAGGTGATCCCCGACAGCATCGTCTGTTCTGACGGCTGGAAGGGCGACAACGTCTTGGATGTATCCGACTTCAAGCACTTTCGGATCACCCACTCAAAGCTGTTCGCCGACGATGAAAATCAGATCAACGGCATCGAGAATTTCTGGCGCCAGGCAAAACGTCATATGGGAAAATTCAACGGTGTTCCGAAGGCCCAGTTCGGCCTGTATTTGCCTGTACTTGAAGGAATCTGAGTGGCGTTTTAACAACAGTGACCCATCAATAAAATTATACCAAACAAGACAATGGGTTAAGCGGCATCTAAGGTAGTTATCCGGGTCAGCCCCAAACGGATTTTGTCACGGGCAAATGACCTGCCTGCTGGCGGGGGCGCCGTCAGGGCAAAGACTCCAGCGCTAGAGCATGATCCATGATCTCCGATTCATGGATCATGCTCTATTTCATTGAATTGCCGAGATTTCCGAATCGCAAAGTGAACCCACTTTGCTTGAAATCGCTCTATCCTCTCAAACCGCGAACTCCCTGACTGCATCGATAATCCGCCCGAACGCATCGCGCGCCCGGTGCGACATCGTCCGCGCCCGCAGATGGGCGTGCGGCAATTGCGGCTCGACCACGCAGTAGGCATCGACCCCCGCGCCGATCAAGCGGCGGACATACTCCACACCGTCGTCGCGCAGCGGATCGGCTCCGGCTGCGGATATGAAGCAGGGGGCTAATCCGTCGAGATCCTTCGCAGCGAGTGGGAAGAAAGTTGAATCGTCTACCGGAACCGGTCCACCGGCGCGGATCGTCGAGTAATATTGGATATCGCGAACCGTCAACAACGGTGCCTCGGCGCATTCGGTATACGAGGGCAGGCCTAACCGTTCGCCGCCGAGGCCCGGATAGACCAGCACCTGGCCCTTGATCGCTGCGCCTTTCAGGGTCTGGGCCAGTGCTGCCGCAAGGTTCCCGCCAGCGCTGTCGCCAGCAAGAATTACCGGCCCCTTGGCCAAAGCCGCCCACGCCGCCGCGAGGGCGTCGTCATAGGCCGCCGGGTGGATATGCTCCGGGCACAGCCGGTAATCGACCGAGATCACCGGGCATCCGGTTGCCGCCGCGATCTCGGCGCAGACATCGTCGTGGCTTTCCAGCCCGCCGACGACGAAGCCGCCGCCATGGAAATAGACCACCGTCATCGGACCGGCATTCTCGGGAACATAGCGGCGCTGCGGAACCGGGCCGCCAGGGCCATTGATTGTCTCATCGGTCACCGTCACTCCGGCGGGGCGAGGCTGGTGAAAGGCGGCGCACATCTCGTCATAGACCCGGCGCTGCTCATCGGTAGTGAACTCGACAGTGTTCGGAGGGTAATAGCTGTCGGTCCTGGTGATGAATTCCAGGACCTCCGCGTCAGTGATCTCGATCGACATAGGCACCCCCTGTCATGCATTGTCGCCTACGAATGATATCCGCGGACAGGCATGTAGGGAATGCGGCATGGGGCTCTCGGTCGAAGAAACAGTCTGGATCACGCTGGCTGACGGCACACGACTGGCCGCAAGGGTCTGGATGCCCGAGGCTGATGGGGCAGGGCAGGGGCCGTTCCCGGCGGTGTTGGAGTATTTGCCCTATCGCCGCCGCGACGGCACCTCCGAGCGTGACGAGAGCACCTATCCCGCCTTCGCCGAGGCCGGAATTGCGGGCGTCCGGGTTGATAGCAGGGGAAATGGTGATTCAGACGGGCTGTTCGACGACGAGTATTCGCCGCAGGAATTGGCGGATGCCTGCGAGGTGATCGCGTGGATCGCGGCGCAGCCCTGGTCGAATGGCAGCGTCGGCATGATGGGCATCTCCTGGGGCGGGTTCAACGGGCTCCAGGTGGCGGCGATGCGGCCTCCCGCCCTGAAGGCGGTGATCTCGCTCTCCACTACCGCCGACCGCTACAACGATGACATCCACTACAAGGGCGGCTGCCAGCTTTCGGCCAATGTCTACTGGGCCGGGACGATGCTGAGCTATGCCTCGCGCCCGCCCGACCCGGACGTGCTGGGAAATAGCTGGCGCGAGGTCTGGTTGCAGCGCCTGGAGGCCGAGCCGTTCCTGCTCGAGATCTGGCTGAAACATCAGCGCCGAGATGCCTATTGGCAACACGGCTCGATCTGCGAGGACTGGTCGGCAATCGAAGTGCCCGTCTTCGTGATCGGCGGCTGGGCCGACGGCTATCGCAATGCGCCGGCTACCATCGCCGCCAATTCAACGGCCATGGTCAAGGCGATGACCGGACCGTGGGTCCACAAATACCCGCATTTCGCCTGGCCCCGGCCACGCGCCGACTTCACCGGTATGGCTATCGACTGGTGGAAGCGCTGGTTGGCCGACGCGCCAACCGGGGTTGAGGCTGGGGTTGAAGCCGGGGTTGAATACTGGCCCGCCTATCGCGCCTATCTCTCACAGGCGCCGCGCCCCGGCGGCTGGCGCGCCGACGAGCCCGGGCGCTGGGTTGGGCTGGCGCAATGGCCCTCCGGCGCGGTCAGCGAGAGCCGCCTGACCCTGGGCGCCAATGGCCACTTGGGCGGCGCCGCGCCGGGCGATCGCGTGATCGCCTCGCCGCAGCATTGTGGCACGGCCTCGGGCGAGTACTTCACCCTGGCGCCCGATGCCGAACTGCCCGGCGACCAGAACGCCGATGACGCGATGTCGCTTTGCTGGCAGACCGAACCACTCGACGAGACGCTCGACATCCTCGGCCGCCCGGTGCTGCGCCTGCCCGTGGCCATCGACCAGCCGCAAGGCAACCTGATTGCCCGGCTGGTGGATGTGCATCCCGACGGTGCTGCCAACCTGATCGCGCGCGGGATTCTGAACCTCTGCCACCGGGTTGGCAATGCCACGCCGGAGGCCATGGTGCCCGGCGACTTTTATCCCATCACCCTGGCCCTCGATGAAACCGGCTACCGCCTGGCTCCCGGCCACAGGCTGCGTCTTGCACTCTCCACCGCCTACTGGCCTATGGTCTTGCCCGGCCCCCGCGCGATAACCGCAACGATCCGCGCCGGCGCCAGCGCGGAACTTGCCCTTCCACTGCTCGACGGCGCGGCGGAGGCCGCGCCCGCGCTGCCCGCCGATCCCGACCCGCTGCCGGAACACCGGGTCGGCACGGAGGGACACAGCCGCCGCCACGTGGAGCACGACCTTCAGACCGGACGGGTGCGCTATGTCCTCTCCGAAGATGGCGGCTGGAGCGAGAACCCGGTCCACGGAATGCGCAAGCGCGAAACCCGCGACGAGGTCTGGGAGATCGACCCGGCGGACCCGGAGGGCGCGACCGGCCGTCTGGTGTTCGTGGCCGAGCGGGCACGCGGCGACTGGCAGGCCGGAACCCGGGCGGAGATCCAGTTCACCTGCGCGGCCGAGACCTATCGGGTCGAGGCCAAATTGACCGCCCATGAGGGCGCGGCGGAGGTGTTCCGCAAGACCTGGGCCTTCGAGGTGCCCAGAGATCACATGTGAGGGGGCATAGGTGATACGGAGTCTCGCAGAGCGAGACTCATCCGTCTTCCGCCTGCCTTGCTTTTTTTGCGCGCATGCGCGATGATTTGAGTGCATTGCTGTTGTTGCTCGGGGGCCTCAGCTGCATTGTTGCCTGGGGTGTTTGCTAGGCCGTGGCGGCGATCCGGACCTACCGGCTCCGGCGTGAGGCCGATGTCATCAAGCTTCATGTTGTCAAGGGAGGGCGCCTGCCGGCAGCAATTCTCATTATGGTTTGATTTTCTGCGATGATCTTCTGTCTTCTCATTTTTGTGTTGTGCTGAGGCTTGTGCGGGTGCTTTTAGCGCAGTTTTGGTTCCGGCGGCGGTTCGCCGGTTATCATCGTGCGGATGAGCGCGCCCCAGTCGGTGAACAGGTGATATCCGGTGATGCTCCGCAGGTCCTGGAAGAACTGCCGTCGCGCGCCGAACGCTTCACGTGCCTCATGCCAGCGCTTGCTCACCAGGTCACAGACCGTGTGGAACGCGAAGGCGAGCAGGTTCATGGTTATGAGAAGGTTGGCCAGGTGTTCCTTGCCATGGCCGAAATTGTGCTCCAGATGGTAACCCCTGGTCTTCAGGGTATTGAAAGTTTCGTTCTCGATCTTCCAGCGCGCCCGGCCACAGGTGGCCAACTCGACGACGGTTTCTTCGTTGACCGGCAGATCGGTGACGAAGCTGTTGGTGCAGGTCACCTTGCCGGCCTTGTTGATGATCTCGATCTGAAGCCAATTGACATGCAATGCGTCTTTCCCGTCACGGAGGGGAACATCTTCCATCCAGCGGTAGCGATGAGTAACGACGCTGCGGCCCTTTTTCAGCTTTTTCTCAAGGCTCGGCAATTCGACGCCATGGAGCCATTCGTAGAGGCAGCGGTGCGAGGAGGGTTTGGCGGTGAAGATGAAATTGCCGCCAACCCGTTGAACCGACTCGCAAATCGGCTGACGGGAATATAGATCATCGCCCAGATAGACCGGCCCGAGATGCGCGTATTGCGGCCCGAAGCGGCAAAGCCAGCGCTTCGTGGCGGCATTTTCGCAGTCCTGTTTGTCATGTCCGTCCTGCGGTGCGATGAACTCCGGCTCAAGCACCATGGCACAATTATGGCCAGGTGCCACCACCGCCGCCGAGAGCATGGAGTGGTAATATTCCATGACGCCGTTATGGCGTTTGCGCTGCGAGCAATTCGGGCAATGAAGCTTTTGCGAGGTGAAATACGGGGTGAAACACTCGGTGCCGTCAAGGGCAATCAGAAGCCGTCCGCCGGGCTTCTGAAAATCCTTCAGACCGCCTCTGTCTGCAAGCAAGTCAAGGGCTTGCCCGAACAACGCGAACAGCCCATCGGGTTCCACCGGATCAAGCATTGTGCGAACATGATTGTCGGCAGGGATCTTCTCAATGGCGAACAGCGTCTCGCAGTTCGACCGCGCCCGACGCTTTTCCAACGCCCGCTGATGCGACAAAAAGGACGGGCTCTGCATAAAAAATACCGAAAATGCAGCCATGCCGATATCGGCCATAGTGTAGCTCAAATTGCTCCCCGTGCGCATGTCGGGGAACATCGCGCAACGGCTACGCAGAGTGTCTATGAGAGAATCGATAACCATATATGGTATCATTCACATATTTGCCGCCTTGGGAATCCCCTTTGTAACGCCATAATGAGAATTGCTGGTGGCATTGCGTCAGCAGTAATGATCCGGTCTTTGACGTCCAAAAGCGAGCAGTTCAGGAATTGCGGTAATCTCGTTTGATTTTTCATCCACCGCGACCGGCCCGAGCACGAGCCGTGCCTCCGCCGCAAACGCCTGCACCAAATGCAGCGGCGAGTTGCCTGATGCGCGGCAAAACGAACGGCGCAACGCCTTGCCATCAATCGCAATGACACCCGCAAGGTTGCGGGCAAAATCTCCCGGAAGGCGTAGCATCACCTGCTGGAAACTCTTCGGATCAAGTGCATTGAACAGGTCTGAAAACGCGTCATGGCTGGGAATGCCGTGCTCCAGGGCGATAAAACGGCGCAAAAACTTCTCCTTTGAGCGTCCGAACAGCGACATATCATGACAGCCCGCGCCGCCACAAAGCGCGCAAAGCAGAGCAATCATCAGCATTTCATGTAAATCATGGCGCGTCGCATTACTCCGGAGCGGATCGTTAACACCTTCAAATAATTTGGAAAACTCTTTCATTCCGACATATCTCCTGACTGCTGCCAGAATACGGCATGAATCTGTTCGAACCAAAATGAAAGAACCTGTTTCAAAAGCGATGCCCCTGGGTCCGCCCCCTGATGGGCTTGCAATCCGCGTCACTGTCAATATTCTCTGCGCCGTTCTCTCGGGGCGCCCCAGATGGGCTGAGATGCACCCGCTGAACCTGACCCAGTTAGTACTGGCGGAGGGAAGAGAAAACGGCCGGGGCATCGGATCCAGCCACTATCTCCCGACCTTTCGCCGTTCCGAATGGAGGAACGTGCAATGAATATTCGAATCCTGCTTCCAACCATGGCGCTGGCTCTTGGCCTGTGGGCGCCTGCGCTGGCGGGCCAACCAGTGTTGACCGTCTACACCTATGACAGCTTCGCCTCGGAATGGGGCCCCGGCCCGGTGATCGAGAAGGGCTTCGAAGAGACCTGCGACTGTGATCTGCAATTCGTCGGCCTCGACAGCTCGATCGGCGCCTTCAACCGCATCCGGCTGGAGGGGGAGTCCTCCAAGGCCGATGTCCTGCTTGGGCTGGACGTCAACCTGGCGGGCGAGGCCCTTGATTCCGGCCTGTTTGCCCCGCACGACGTGACCCTGGGCGAACTGGCGACCCCTGTGGCATGGGACGATCCGCTGTTTGCGCCGTTCGACTGGGGGCATTTTGCCTTCGTCTACGACACCCGCCGGACAGCCACCCCGCCGGGCTCGTTCGAAGAACTTCTGGCGGCACCCGACGACCTGAAGATCGTGATCCAGGATCCGCGCTCGGCCACCCCCGGCCTTGGCCTGCTGATGTGGGTGCGCGCCGTCTATGGCGACGAGGCGCCGGAGGTCTGGCGCCGCCTGAAGCCGAAGATCCTGACGGTGACCAAGGGCTGGTGGGACAGCTATTCGCTGTTTCTCGAAGGCGAGGCCGATATGGTGCTGTCCTATACCACTTCGCCCGCCTATCACGCCGTGGTCGAGGGCGAGACCTTCATCAAGGCGGCGAGCTTTGACGAGGGTCACTACCTGCAAATGGAACTGGCCGCGGTAACCGCATCCTCGGCCCATCCGGAACTGGCCCGGCGGTTCATTGCCTATCTGATCGGCGAGGCGGCGCAGTCGGCGATCCCGACCACCAACTGGATGTTCCCGGTCAACCCGCGCGCCGAATTGCCGGCCGCCTTCGGCACCTTGGTGAAACCCGAGCGGACATTGGCTTTCTCGGCCGACGAGGCTCGGACCTACCGCAGGGCCTGGATCGCCGAATGGCTGGCGGTGATGGGCGAGTGAACGCCACCCGGCTGGCGCCTGGCTTGGCCGCTGCCGCACTGGCGGCGGGGCTGGCGGGCGCGGCTATTTGGGCGGTCGCGGCCGAAGCAAGCAGGAATGGGGCGGGCGGGCTTGATCTGCCCGCGCTTCTCGGCGACACCTATGTGCGCGGGGTGACCCTGTTCACGCTGAAACAGGCGGCGCTATCAACCCTGCTGTCCTGTCTCATTGGCCTCGCCGCCGCGCGGGCCGTGCATCGCCGCGCCGGGCCGCGGGGCGCCCAGGCCTTGCATCTGCTGGCCTCGCTGGCGCTGGTGATGCCGACCACCGTCGCCGCCATCGGTGTCGTCTCGGTCTGGGGCCGGGCCGGCTGGGTGACCGATGCCACCGCCGCTCTCGGCCTGCCGGGGCCGGGCGGGGCGCTCTACGGTCTGCCCGGCATCCTGCTGGCCCATGTCTTCTTCAACGCGCCCCTGATGGCGCGGATCTTCTACGCAGCAATTGCCGGTATCCCGGACGGGCGCTGGCGGCTGGCCGCACAGCTTGGCATGGGCGGGCGCGAGGTCTGGCGTTTCGTCGAGTGGCCGGCGATCCGGCGGGTCGCCCCGGGCGCCTGCGGGCTGGTGTTCCTGCTCTGCTTTACCTCGTTCAGTCTGGTCTTGATGCTGGGCGGGGGGCCGAAGGCAAGTACGCTGGAGGTGGCGATCTACGAGGCCGCCCGGCTCGACTTCGACCTCGGCAAGGCGGCGGCCCTCAGCTTGCTGCAACTTGGCCTCTGCGCGCTGGTGCTGCTGGCGCTGGCCCGGTTTCCCACCGAATGGGCGACCGGGCGGGGCGGGGCAGGGCTCGGCGGCCGGATCCGGCCCGACCGCATGGAACGCGGGGCGCGGCTGGCCGATGGCATTACGGCGTTGGCCGCTATCGGCATCGTCGCCGCACCGCTCGCCGCGATCGTCATGGGTGGCATCCGGGCGGAATTGTTGACCCTGCCCACCGACCCCGCCTTCCGCGCCGCCCTCATGTTCAGCACCGTTATCGCGCTGACCTCCGCCGGAATCACCTGCGGTCTCGCCTGGGCGATCTGCGAAGCGCGCCGCACGCTGGTGCTGCCGACCCGGCTGGCGCGGTATGCCAACGTCGCCGGGTTGGTCGATCTCGCCTCGACCATCTATCTCGCCGTCCCCGCCATCGTCTTCGGCCTCGGTGCTTTTCTCAGCTTGCGCGGCCTGGCCGACACTTTCGCGCTCGCCCCGTTCCTGGTGCTGGCCGCCAATGTCCTCCTGTCGCTGCCCTTCGCGGTCCGCGCGCTGCAAGGCCGGCTGGCCGAGAGCGGGGCGCGGCACGACCGGCTCTGCGCCAGCCTCGGCATCACTGGCCTCGCGCGGTTGCGGCTGGTCGAGTTCCCGGTGGCGCGGCGCGAGCTTGGTTTCGCCGCCGCCCTGTCGGCGGCGCTTTCGGTGGGCGACCTGGGCGTGATCGCGCTGTTCGGCTCGGACAGTTTCCGCACCCTGCCCTGGCTCCTCTACCAACGCAGCGGCCGCTACCAGAGCGATGAGGCCGCCGCCATTGCGCTGGTGCTCCTGGCTCTCAGCCTGGTGTTCTTCACCGGGATCGAGCGGGTTGTCGGAGGCCGTCATGCTGTGCGTTGAGAACCTGCGCTTCGCCTATCCCGGTGGCCCGGAATTCACTTTCGAACTGACCCTGAAGCGGGGCGAGATCGTTACTCTTTCCGGCCCCAGCGGCGCGGGTAAATCGACCCTGGTCGACCTGATCTGCGGGTTCCTCCAGCCGCTCTCCGGCGACATTCTTTGCGACGGGAAATCGATCCTCCCGCTCGCGCCGGCGGATCGACCGGTTTCGGCGCTGTTCCAGTCCGGCGATCTGTTCGACCACTTGGATGTAGAGATGAATATCGTTCTCGGATTCGACCCGCGCGGGCGTCCGAATGCGGATCAGCGGGCGCGTGTCCGAGCCGTTCTGGAGGAGATCGGCCTGCCCGGCTTCGAGCGCCGCCTGCCCGGCCAACTCTCCGGCGGCCAGCGCCAGCGCGTCGCGCTGGCCCGCGACCTGCTGCGCGACAAACCCTTGATGTTGCTGGATGAACCCTTCAGTGCGTTGGACTTGGAAACGCGGGGCGAGATGGCGGATTTGGTGCGCGAACTGACCCGTGCCCGCAACATCGCGACCCTGGTGGTGTCGCATGATCCCGCCGATGCAGGACGCCTCGAAAGTCGCGCGATCACCCTGCGCGACGGCCAAATTGCACGCTGAGGGATTTGCGGGCGGTGACGATCAGCACAGGCACGGAAACTCATGATATCTTTTTCTCGGGCCAGCATGAAGGGAATGCGAGGAAAAAAGGGAACCGACAATCAACAAGTTCACAACACTTTTGGCGCCGATTGCGATGGTCTGGGGGGAGGCAGCGCCTCGGCCGAGATCCTCACGATGGCGAACTACGAGAACAAGGTGCCCGGCCAGGTCAAGGCGCTGAAACTGACCGGTTCTACGTCACCACCGCGGTGCCTGGGCAGTTCCACATCTTCGACACTTCGGACGGTCCGCTGTCACCGACGCAGAACTTCGCCACCGTTTTCGTCTGGGTGATTTGGTGGGTGGGGTTCGCACTCTTCACCGCGCTGGTGGCCGATCTGTAGAGCGCGGGCAACCCGTTTCGTGCCGTCGGCGAGGGGATTCTGTGGGCCGCCGGGCTGGGGCGGCGCGAGCGGTTGTTGCCCGCGGTCACCGGATGGCTGGCGGTGGTCGTGTTGTTGTTCATCGCCTGGCTGGAGCTTGTCTCCGACTGGTCGGAGAATTCCCGCATGCTCGTTCTCATCGTCACGATCTACGCCGCTATCGTGCTTGCCGGGGTGGCGCTGGCGGCGGCATGGCATAAGGCGCACCGATGGTGACGCCGTCACCGGACAGATTCATGCCAAGTGGCATGAACGCGGCGATCAACGCGATTGCGCTGCTACGTGCAAGCAGGGCCGACAGAGTTTTCTGGTTTTGGTTACGGAACATTATTCGCTCCCTTCATTGGATTTGCTTACCGACCCGTGGACACAAAATTGAGCATGGGGAAAGCGAAAGCCAGATCGAGGCACAAGCAGATTAAGATTAGGAACGAGGTGCGTAACCAGACGACCAGGAGCGAGAAGCTCGGTATCATCCGATCCGATGCCGAGCAGGCCCTGGACGGCGAGCGGGCGGTGATTGCCCGGCTGGAATTCTCGGCGGCAAGTGCAGCGATCGCGCAGTTGCCGACGGAACAGCGAGAGGCGCTTCTCCTGGGTGCGGTCGAAGGCCGCAGTTACCGGGAGGTGGCCGAGATCACCGACGCCAGCGTTGCTGCGGTGACGAGCCGCATCGCCCGGGCCCGAGAGACGCTGAGAGGCGTCGTTGAGAGGAGTGACTGAAAAATGAGCGAAGTATCGGCTGAAATGCTCTCGGCCTATCACGATCAGGAACTCGGGCTGGAGGAAACCTCCCGCCTGCGCCGGAGCCTTGCGGCAGATGTCGGGGCCCGCGCGCTCGTCGATTCCTTTGGGCGGATCGACGATGCGGTTCGCGAAAGCTTCGCCGAAGAACTCGATGCGCCGGAATCCCTTGCCCTTGCTCGTAGTGTCCGCGCCGGTTTCGCCGCGCGCCGGCGGCGCGCCATTGGCCGCACGGTGCTGCGTTGGGCTGGCCCCGTCGCGGCTGCGACCGCCGTCGTGGTGGTTGGCAATCACTGGGTCGAGCAGCGTGCCGGCCAGGCGTTGATGGAACGCGAGATCCAGATCGCAGCGCTGACCGACCGGGTGATACAGGATGCTCTGGAAAATGCGCTCAGCGGTGCCGCTGTGTCGTTGACGGATGACGAGCTTGCGGGCGTGATGTCGATCATCCCGACCCGCACCTATCGCAGCGAGACCAAGCACTGGTGCCGCGAGTTTATCAAGGACGTCGCGATCAACGACCAGCACACCACCCGTTATGGCATCGCGTGCCGCGAATCCGAAGGCGGTTGGCATCGGGTGCAGACCCGGTTCGACGGCAGCAAACCGCCGCCTGTCGGCGCAGTACTGTAAGAAACTACCTTCAGACGGCCCATTGAAGCGGCCCTGTACGGCATTCCCGCAACGTCTCATCATGCGCCTGCGCAAGCATTCTTGACTCGATAGTAAAATCTCCCCACGATCCAACCGGCATGGCCGCGATCCGATGGCCATCGCACTCGTCATGCAGGCGAAATTCCATGGCGGCACAACGGTCTGTGCACCGGGTGTCGTCGGCAGTGCTCAAAAATGGACGGGCGGGGATCTATCCGCACCGTCAGGCTGTCGGGCATTCGTGACCCGGCAGAGAATAAACAAAGGAGGAATACCCATGAGTTTGATGCGAAAACTTTCCGCAGCCTCTCTCGCGGCGGCCCTGACAGTGCCGCTTGCCGTACCAGCGCCCCAGGCGCTGGCCGAGACCCCGCCCAACATTCTCGTCATTGCCACCCAGATTGACGACATCACCACGCTCGACCCGCAGGAGAGCTTCGAGTTCTCCGGGTCCGACATCGCCAACAACGTCTACGGCTCACTGGTCAGTTTCGACCCGGCGGACCTGTCGACAGGCTACCAGCCCGACATCGCCGAGAGCTGGGAAGTTTCCGGCGACGGCAAGGTCTTCACCTTCAAGATCCGCCCGGGCATGACATTCACGTCCGGCAATCCGGTGACCGCCCGCGATGTCGAATATTCGCTCCGCCGCGCCGTTGCGATGGAGAAGACCCCGTCCTTCATCGTGACCCAGTTCGGGTTTACCGCCGATAACCTCGGCGAGACGCTGGTGGCGCTGGATGACGACACTTTCCAGTTGACCACCGACAAGAAATACGCCACGTCCTTCGTACTGAACTGCCTGACCGCGACGATCGCATATATCGTTGACAGCGAGGTGGTAAAAAGCCACGAGGTCGACGGCGACTGGGGCAATGCCTGGCTCAAGACCAACTCGGCCGGTTCCGGTGCCTACTCGCTGGTGAACTGGAAGCCGAACGAGAGCTACACGCTGGAAGCCAACCCCAACTTCTACAAGGGTGAACCGGCGATGAAGCGCGTCGTCGTGCGAAACATCCAGGAGTCCGCAACCCAGCGTCTGTTGCTGGAGCGTGGCGACGTCGATATCGCCCGCAACCTCAGCCCTGAGGATATCGCGGCGATTTCCGGCAACTCCGACCTTGCGGTCGACAGCGACCTGCGTGGCCGGATTCTGTATTTCTCGATGAACCAGACTGACCCGATCCTCTCGAACCCGAAGGTCGTCGAGGCGCTGAAATACCTGGTCGACTACGAGGCGATGGCAGACTCGTTCCTCAAGGGCCAGTACACGGTGCATCAGGCGTTTCTGCCGCTTACCTACCTGGGCGAGTTGAAGGATCAGCCCTATACGTTGAATGTCGAGAGGGCGCGGGCGCTGCTGGCCGAGGCAGGTTATGCGGACGGTTTCGACCTCGAGATCATCGTGCGCACCGCGCAGGAGCGGGTCGAGATCGCCCAGACACTGCAGAACTCGTTCGCGCAGGTCGGGATCAACGTCTCGATCACCCAGGGCACCGGCAAGCAGACGCTGACCAAATACCGGGCCCGCCAGTTCCAGATCTATGTTGGCGCCTGGGGCCCGGACTACCCGGATCCGCACACCAATGCCGATACTTTCGCCCATAACCCGGACAACCGGATCGAGGCGAAACTGACCGGCAAACTGGCCTGGCGCAACGGCTGGAACATCCCGGCGATGACGGCGGCGACAGCAGCGGCCGTTACCGAGGCTGATACCGCTACGCGGGCGCGGATGTATGTCGAAATCCAGCGTTGGCATCAGCGGGTTTCGCCCTTCGTTCCGATGTTCCAGAAGATCGAACAGATCGGAAGGCAGGCCAACGTGAAGGGCTTCGTCACCGGTTCGGCCATCACCGCGGCCTATTACTGGACGGTCACGAAGTAAGGGCATGGCCGAAGCCTTGCAAGCAAACGAGCGGCGCGGTTTCTCCGCGCCGCTCTTACGTCGGCTGAAGGGGCTGGCAACAGCGATCATATCGCTGGCGGTCACCATGATGGGGCTTTTGATGGTCACCTTCGTGATCGGCCGGGTGATGCCGATCGATCCGGTGATATCCGTTGTCGGCGAGCGGGCGACGGCCGAGATGTACCAGCGCGTCTTCGAGGAAATGGGCCTCGACAAGCCGATCCTGATCCAGTTCGCACTCTACATCCGCGATGTCTTCACCGGTGATTTCGGCATCTCGCTTCTGACCGCGCGGCCGGTCTCCGACGACATCATCCGGGTTTTCCCGGCGACGCTGGAACTGGCGACGATCGGTGTTGTCATCGGCATCATCTTCGGCGTCCCGATGGGTGTGATGGCTGCCGTCCATCAGGGCCGCTTGCCGGACCACTTCGTGCGGCTGTTCGGCCTGTTCGGCTACTCGATGCCGATTTTCTGGATCGCCCTGATCGGTCTGCTGATCTTTTACGGCATTCTCGGCTGGGTCGGCGGGCCGGGCCGGCTCGATATCTTCTATGTCGACATGATCCCCGTAGTGACCGGCATGATCCTGATCGACAGCCTGCTCGCCGGTGACACCACAATCTTCTGGAACGCGGTCAACCATATCGTGCTGCCGGCCTCGATCCTGGGTTATTACTCGCTTGCCTATATCAGCCGCATGACCCGCAGCTTCATGCTCGAGGAACTGGGCAAGGAATATATCACCACCGCACGGGTCAAGGGCCTGAGCGAACACGCAGTGATCTGGCGCCACGCGCTTGGCAATGTGATGATTCCGCTGATCACCGTGATCGTGCTGAGTTACGCCAACCTGCTGGAAGGTTCGGTGCTGACCGAGACGATCTTCGCCTGGCCCGGTCTTGGCCAGTACATCACCGTCGCGCTCCTGTCGGCTGACATGAATGCGGTTCTCGGGGGAACCGTTGTCGTCGGGCTGATTTTCGTCGGGCTGAACATGCTGTCCGACGTCCTCTATAAAATTGTCGATGCGAGGGCGCGATGAGCGGTGAAACCGAATCCTGGCGGCAATGGCTGACCACCGACACGCCGCGCTCGCGGCGGCAGGCGCGGTTGGCGCAGATCTATCTCGGCTGGCTCAACTTCCGATCCAACCGACTGGCGATGCTGGGATTTCTGACCATCGTGGCGCTCGTTGTCATCGCCGCCATTGCACCGTTGATCGCCACCCACGACCCCTTGGCGCAGGACCTCGCCGCCCGGCTCACGCCACCGGGCGAAGGCGGTTACCTGCTCGGCGCCGACGAGTTGGGCCGCGACATCTACAGCCGCATTGTCCACGGGGCGAAGATCACGCTGTTCATCGTCACGCTGGTGGCGGTGACGGCGCCGGTGTTCGGGTTGCTGGTCGGCACGGCGGCGGGTTATCTGGGCGGCTGGGCCGATCTGGCGCTGATGCGGATCACCGATATCTTCCTCGCCTTCCCCAGACTGGTGCTGGCGCTGGCATTCGTTGCCGCACTCGGCGCCGGGATCGAGAACGCAGTTCTCGCGATCGCGCTGACCGCCTGGCCGCCCTATGCCCGTATCGCCCGGGCGGAGACGCTGACCATCCGCCGCGCCGACTACATCGCCGCGATCCAGCTTCAGGGGGCCGGCGTGATGCGGATCATTACCGGTCATATCTGGCCGCTCTGCATGTCGTCGATCATCATCCGGATGACGCTGGACATGGCCGGGGTCATCCTGACCGCCGCCGGCCTGGGTTTTCTCGGCATGGGTGCCCAGCCGCCGCTGCCTGAATGGGGCGCAATGATCTCGTCCGGGCGCAAGTTCATCCTCGATCACTGGTGGGTCGCGACCATGCCGGGCCTGGCAATCTTCATCGTCTCGCTGGGCTTCAACCTGCTGGGCGATGGCCTGCGCGACGTTCTCGATCCAAAACGGGGCAGCCAGTGACCGATCTCCTGCGCGTCGAGGATCTCTGGGTCCGCTTCCCCAAGCGCGGCGGCGGGATGATTGAGGCGGTGCGCGGCATCTCGTTTTCGGTCGGACGCGAGCGGGTCGGCATCGTCGGCGAATCCGGCTCCGGCAAGTCGATGACCGGGCGCGCGATCCTTCGTCTGGTACGCCCGCCCGGCGAGGCAACCGCCCGCAAGATCGAATTCGACGGGGTCGAATTGCAGGCCCTCACCGAACGCGAAATGCGCCATGTCCGGGGCGAAAGGATTTCGATGGTCATGCAAGATCCGAAATTCTCGCTGAACCCGGTGATGACCGTCGGCGAACAGATCCAGGAAGCCTACCGGCTGCACACCGATGCCGGCCGGGGTGAGGCCCGCTCCCGGATGATCGAGATGCTGGAAGCGGTGCAGATCCGCGACAGCGCGCGGGTCGCGAAACTCTACCCGCATGAGGTTTCCGGCGGTATGGGCCAGCGCATCATGATCGCCATGATGCTGGCCCCAGACCCGGCGCTGCTGATCGCCGACGAACCGACCTCGGCCCTCGACGTCACCGTGCAGATGCGGGTGTTGCAGATTCTCGACCGGCTGGTGCGCGAGCGCGGCATGGGCCTGATCTTCATCAGCCACGACCTCAATCTGGTCGCCACCTTCTGCGACCGGGTGATCATCATGTATGGTGGCCGAATCGTCGAGACCTGCCACGCCGATGCGCTGCACGAGGCGCAACACCCCTACACGCGGTCGCTGCTCAACTCGCTGCCACGGCTCGACGAACCGGCGCACCGGCTGGAGGTGATGAAGCGCGACCCCGCCTGGCTGGAGGAACCGAGCGTCGATGCCTATGTCTGAGCGCAAATCTGATGTAATTTCGGTCTCGGATCTGTCCGTCGTCTTCGGCGAGGGCGCGGCGCGAAACGTCGCTGTCGACCGGGTCTCGTTTACCGTGCCGCGGGGTGGCTCGTTCGGGCTGGTCGGCGAGTCCGGCTCCGGTAAATCAACCGTGCTGCGCACCATCGCCGGGCTGGTCCACGACTGGACCGGCGGCATCGCTGTCGAGGGACAAAAGCTGGGCCATACCCGCAAGCGCAGCTTCTACCGCACTGCCCAGATGGTGTTCCAGGACCCCTATGCCTCGCTGCACCCGCGCCACACCGTCGACCGGACGCTGTCGGAGCCGCTGGTGCTGCATGGTTTCGACAGGGTCGAGGAGCGGATCGAGGAAGGGCTCGAGGCCGTCGGCCTCGGCCCCTCGTTCCGCTTTCGCTATCCGCATCAGCTTTCCGGCGGCCAGCGCCAGCGCGTCGCCATCGCCCGCGCCCTGATGCTGGAGCCCGACATCCTGCTGCTCGACGAGCCGACCTCGGCGCTGGATGTCTCGGTGCAGGCGGAGGTGCTGAACCTGCTTGCCGACCTGCGCGCCGCCCGCGGGCTGACCTTCCTTCTGGTCACCCACAATCTCGCGGTGGTCGCCCATATGTGCGAGGAGATCGCGGTGATGCAGGACGGCAAGATTGTCGAGACCCTCGACGTGGAGGCGATGCGGCGGATGGAGCCGAAGGAGGACTATACGAACCGGCTCCTGCGCGCCAGCCTGGGCTATGTGCCGGAAGAGGTGGAGGTGAGATGAGCGACAATCTGGTTCCGATCTTTGACGGCCACAACGACACCATCCTGAAGCTGGAACGCGCCGCGCGCGATGGCGAGGGCATGGACTTCACCGGTGGCGCCGAGGCCCTGGACATCGATTTGCCGCGTGCCCGCCTGTCGGGCTTCGCGGGCGGTTTCTTCGCCATGTTCAGCCCGGCCATCGAGAACGGTGAGTTCATCCCCTTCGATCGGGACGACCATCGCCGCTACGCCCAGGTTGACCGGCAGGTGGCACTGGACTTCACCCTGGCGATGTTCGCCCGGTTGCGCCGCCTGGCCGCCGAACTGCCTGACGACCTGGCGCTGTGCGGTTCCGCCGACGACATCGGGGCGGCGATGGAACAGGATCGCGTTGCCATCCTCCCCCATATCGAGGGCGCCGAGTGCATCGACACCGGCCTCGACACGCTGGAAGTGCTGCACGCCGCCGGGCTGCGCTCGCTCGGCCTGGTCTGGTCGCGCCCCAACGCCTTCGCCCACGGCGCGCCGATCTACATGGGCGAGAGCTACGACCCGCAGGCGGGCCTCACCGATGCCGGCCGCGCCCTGGTACGCGAATGCGAGACGATGGGGGTGATGATTGACCTGTCGCATCTGAACGAGGGCGGCTTCTGGGATGTGGCGAAGATGGCGCAGAAGCCGCTGGTCGCGACCCATTCCAACGCCCACGCCCTGTCGCCCTGCCCACGCAACCTGACCGACGACCAGTTGGCGGCGGTGCGCGAGTCCGGCGGGCTGGTCGGGCTCAACTTCAATGTCAGCTTCCTGCGCGCCGATTGCGAGGACAACCTCGATACGCCGCTCACCACCATGCTGCGCCATCTCGATCACCTGATCGAGCATCTGGGCGAGGAGGGGGTGGCGCTGGGCTCCGACTTCGACGGCTGCTCGCTGCCGCTGGAAATCCGCGACGTCACCGGCCTTCCACGCCTGGTCGCGGCGATGCGCCAGGCGGGGTATGGCGAAGAATTAATCGCCAGGATTTGCCACCGGAACTGGCTCGATCTGCTCGCCCGGACGATCTGACGTGTGGGTCCGAAACCCCGCTTGACGCAGATCGGCGCCGTGCTTACAAGGCGCCAACTTGGGGCTGGGTAGCTCAGCTGGTTAGAGCGCAGGACTCATAATCCTGAGGTCGAGGGTTCGAGTCCCTCCCCCGCCACCACGAATTCAATTGTCTCACGCACACAGTCTTTGACGATGGTATAGCCGCCCGTAAAGCCATGCGCGTCGCGCCGCCGCCCGAAGATCCGTTTGGCCGTGTGCCGCTGCTTGCGCGGCGCCGAACGGTCCTCATCGAGAATGCGATCAATCACGCCCGTGAAGGCATCCAGCCTGGGACGGCGAACTGGCTTGCTACGCCGATAGCCCGGCGGCGCCGAATACAAAAGCATCCTGGAGACCGTCTCGCGGTCAAGACCAAAGCCCCGCGCCGCCGCGCGAATGGACATATCCTCCACATGGCACGCGCGGCGAACTCGACGATACAAATCCACTGAGTACATCCGCCGCCTTTCAATCCGGTCTCATCGAATTCAAAGGCTATGATCTCCGGCCCAATTCTGAACCGCCGCGGCAGAATTATCCCACCGCCTCAGTGGCACAGTTACTCACCGCCGCTTACACCTTCCGTGGCACAGTTTTGCGCCGCCCATTACAGTTGGGTTCGTTCAAGTTATTTGACAAATATGTATATTTCCATAATATACAGAAATGAGTGACTGGACGCAAATCAAAGGCTTTGACTGGGATGCTGGAAACCGCCGGAAGAGCGTTGAAAAACATGATGTCAGTCAGCCCGAGGCTGAGCAAGTGTTCTTCAATGACCCGCTTCTGGTCCTCGAAGATATTAAACACAGCGAGGCCGAGTTGCGGCTTCACGCCTTGGGACAGACCGATGATGGACGGCACCTGCACATCAGTTTCACGCTGCGCGGGGCCGGAACGCTCCTGCGGGTGACCTCCGCCCGCGACATGAGTCGCAAGGAAAGGAAAATATATGCCGAAGAAGCTTAAACCCACTCCTACTTTTGAGACCGAGTTTGAAGAGCGCGCGTTCTGGGAAGCCAATGACTCTGCCGATCATCTGGACTGGAGTGAGGCTGAGCATGTGGCCATGCCCAACCTCAAGCCCTCGTCCACGGCAATCTCGCTACGTTTGCCGATGGCGCTTCTGGAGCGCATCAAGATCGCAGCCAACAAACGCGATGTCCCCTACCAGTCGCTCATTAAGGTCTGGCTGGCCGAAAAAACGGACGCGCAGAACTGAGTGCTCAAACTATCTCGGGACGGTCTGGGTCAACACCCTCTGCTTCCTTCTGATTTGCAGCCTAGCGCAGGCACAAGGGGTGAGTAATTACCTGGCCGGTATCACAGAGATGAAGGAAGCTCATCGGTATCTCACAGAGACCTGCCTGTCAGCTTGCAACGCTGAGTTTACACAGCCACCGCCAGAAGATGGCTCCGCCTTTGTGACGTGTCGGGATTTAACGGTGTTGGATGACATCCTGTGCGAGCGTTTCGAGCGGACGGTGAGAAAGGACAACTGTGTGCACTTTGAAGGACGGGTGCGGCAGATCCCGGCAGATCGTCACCGCTGCCATTATGTGAAGGCGAAGCTCCGGGTTCTGCGTTATACCGATGGCAGCCTGTCGATTCACCACGGTCCCCGGGAACTGGCAAGGTATGACGCCCTGGGTCAGGTAATATCAGATGAACTCCCGGTTGCAGCATAATGTCTGCGGCTCAGCCGGTAGTTGGGAGGCACCTCCGGGAGCTTTCCAGAAATCAAACCAAAAGCGGACAGTCTATTTGCCGCAGAACCGGACATTTCTATTTGTTGCTGACAAGTTTTAGTATCGAAAGCGCCAATAGCATTTTCAATGCTTGAAACGTGACGCGTCTCCGTCATTACCGGCTAGCCGCGCTGCCGACCCAAGCTTGAAGAGAGAGTGAGTTGTGTTCCGGGTATTTGTTGCGTTGGCGGGCGGTCTTCTCCGGGACCGCCCGTATCGCTTTGCCCTCAATTCAGGCTTTTGAGATCGACCTCCGGGTTGACTACAGCCTTGGAATCAGGCGAGAATCCTGCTTCGATCCAGCGTTTGCCCTGCATATAGGCCTTCGGATCGCTGATCGCATCGACAGCCAGCAGGGTATCGCCGCCGAAATACCAGATCGATTGGCCGCCCGGTCGGTGGCCGGGGCGAATCACCGTGCGGTCGTAGCCAGTGTTCAGCCCGGCGATCTGCAACCGGGCGTCGTACTGGTCGGACCAGAACCAGGGGTAGGGCAGATAGTATTTTCGTGATCCCATGATCACCCCGGCGACATGCTCGGCCTGGTCGATGGCATTTTGCACCGATTCGAGCCGGATGCGGCTCCCCTTGTAGGGGAACGAGGCGCAATCACCGGCGGCGAATATCGTCGGATCCGAGCTGCGGCAGAGGCCATCGACAGCAATGCCGTTCTCCAGCGCCAGCCCGGCGGCCTCGGCCAGTCCTGTGTCGGGGGAAATGCCGATGCCGATGATCGCGAAGTCGATCTCCAGCCGCTCGCCGGCCGACAGGATCGCGCCGTCCACCTGCCCCTCGCCGGTCAGCCGCTCCAACCCGGTCTCCTCGCGAACATCGACCCCATGCCCCCGGTGCAGATCGCGCAGGAAATCCGAGGTTGCGGGGGATGCCACCCGCTGAAGGATGCGCGACGCCATCTCGATCACCGTCACCGTCAATCCCTTCAGCGCACAAACCGCCGCCGCCTCCAGCCCGATGTAACCGCCGCCGACGATCAGAACCCGGCGCCCCGCCACCACCTCGGGCGCCATGGCATCGACATCAGCCAGGGTCCGCACCGGGTAGACGCCTGCCAGCGCGCCGCCGATTGCGGCGGGCAGCATCCGGGGCAGGGCGCCGGTGGTCAGGGCAAGGGCGTCGTAGGGAATGCGCTGGTCCCCGGCCACGACCTCGCGCTCGGCGCGGTCGATGACGGTCACCGGGGTTCCGGTGACCAATTCGATCTCTTGGTCACCATAAAAGCTGGCGGGCTTGAGATAGAGGCGCTCCTTGGCCATCTCGCCCAGCAGGTATTTTTTCGATAACGGCGGGCGCTGATAGGGCGGTACCGGCTCGTTGCCGATCAGCGTCACGGCGCCGGAAAAGCCGTCATTGCGCAGCCGCGCGACCAGTGAGGCTCCGGCCTGGCCACCACCCACCACAACAACTCTGTCCGCCATTGCGCCACCTTGTCCGGGTGCTGATTCACCAACTTCGCGCACAGTCGGAAAGGCGCGTGGCAATAGCAATCAAATTCAGGTCGAGCAGGGCACCTTGCGCCGGATGCGCACCACTCACCACCCCACGCCCCCCCTCGTGTTTTCTGCGCCTGTTCGAAAGCCGGCGCTTTCGGCGCACCCGCCTTCCGCCGCTCCTTGCTCAACCACCAAGCCTACCGGATGGGATTACGCTTGGTTGCCTGATGGGGGTGGCCGGGCGGCGATGAGGGGCGGGAGGCGGCGCGCAGATCACCGTTGGGGATCGGACAGGCGCATCATACGGTGGCGCGTTGACGCTCGCCCGTCATGCGCCTTTTTCGCCTGTTCGAGAGTTGACGCTTTCGGCGCTTCGCCTCCCGCCATGCCAAGGGTCTGCGGGGGTCGCCGGTCAGTTTGCGGTCAGCAGCGGGGTCTTCTTTTGCGACAAACGCGGACGCTCCGGCGGCTGGATTTTGAGGCTGATCTTGCCATCGGTAACGCCAACCCGCACGAGGCCGCCCTTGGCCAGCTTGCCGAACAGCAGTTCCTCGGCCAGCGGCTTCTTGATATGCTCCTGGATCACTCGGGCCAACGGACGCGCGCCCATGGTGTCGTCATAGCCCAGATCGGCCAGCAATTCTGCGGCAGGCGAGGTCAGCTCGATCGACACGTCGCGCTCCAGAAGCTGCGCCTCAAGTTGGAGGACGAATTTCTCGACCACCAGCAGGATCACTTCGCGCGGCAGCGCGCCGAACGAGATCACCGCATCCAGCCGGTTGCGGAACTCCGGCGTAAACATCCGCTCAATCGCCGCCATGTCCTCGCCTTCCCGCCGCCCGCGGCCGAAGCCGACGGCGGCCTTGGCCTGCTCCTGGGCCCCGGCATTGGTGGTCATGATCAGGATCACGTTGCGGAAATTGACCTTCTTGCCGTTGTGGTCGGTCAATTGCCCGTGGTCCATGATCTGCAACAGGATGTTGAACACATCCGGATGCGCCTTTTCGATCTCGTCCAGCAGCAGCACGCAATGGGGGTGCTGGTCGACGCCGTCGGTCAGCAATCCGCCCTGGTCGAAGCCGACATAGCCGGGAGGCGCGCCGATCAGCCGGCTGACCGAGTGTTTCTCCATATATTCCGACATGTCGAATCGCAGCATCTCGACCGCCATGCATCCGGAAAGCTGCTTGGCGACCTCGGTCTTGCCAACGCCGGTCGGTCCGGCGAACAGATAGCAGCCGATCGGTTTCTCCGGCTCGCGCAGCCCGGCGCGGCTGAGTTTGATCGCCGAAGTCAGCGCCTCGATGGCCGGATTCTGGCCGAAAACGATGCGCTTGAGGTTGATCTCAAGCTCGCGCAGGGTCTCGGCGTCGTTCTTCGAAACGGTTTTCGGTGGGATTCGCGCGATTTTCGATACCACCATTTCGATCTCTTTCGGTGTGATGGTCTTGCGGCGCTTGTTGGCGGGCAGCAAGTGCTGGGCAGCACCTGCCTCGTCGATCACGTCGATGGCTTTGTCGGGCAGCTTGCGATCGTTGATGTAACGCGCCGAAAGATCGACCGCGGTCTTGATCGCCTCGATGGTGTACCTGACGTCGTGGTGATCCTCGAAATACGGCTTCAGCCCCTTCAGGATCTTGATCGTGTCGTCGATCGTCGGTTCATTGACGTCGATCTTCTGGAACCGGCGGCTTAGCGCCCGGTCCTTTTCGAAGTGTTGGCGGAACTCGTGATAGGTGGTCGAGCCCATGCAGCGCAGCGTGCCCGACTGCAGCGCCGGCTTCAGCAGGTTCGATGCGTCCATCGCGCCTCCGGTGGTGGCACCGGCGCCGATAACCGTGTGAATCTCGTCGATGAACAGTACCGCGTCCGGGTGCTCCTCCAACTCATGAATCACCGCCTTCAGCCGCTCCTCGAAATCGCCGCGATAGCGGGTGCCGGCCAGGAGCGCACCCATGTCGAGCGAAAAGATCGTCGCGCCGGACAGCACTTCCGGCACCTCGTGGTCGACGATCTTCTTCGCCAGCCCCTCGGCGATCGCGGTCTTGCCGACGCCGGGGTCACCGACCAGCAGCGGGTTGTTCTTGCGCCGGCGGCACAGAACCTGGATGCAGCGCTCAACCTCCAGCTCACGGCCGATCAGCGGATCGACGCGGCCGTCAATAGCCTTGGCGTTAAGATCGATGCAGAACTTGCCGAGGCTGGTCTCGTCCGGCTTTTCGTCGTCGCTGCGGGCCACCTCGGCCAGTTCCGGGTCGTCGGAGCCGCGCACCGGGCGGGTCTCGCCGAAGGCCGGATCCTTGGCGACGCCGTGGCTGAGGTAGTTGACCGCGTCGTAGCGGGTCATGTCCTGCTCCTGCAGGAAGAAGGCAGCGTGGCTTTCGCGCTCGTTGAAGATCGCGACCAGCACATTGGCGCCGGTGACCTCGGACCGCCCCGAGCTTTGAACGTGAATTGCGGCGCGTTGAATGACACGCTGGAACCCGGTCGAGGGCGCGGCCTCGGACCCGCCCGTATCGAACACCAGGGTTTCTAGCTCGCTATCGATGAAGCGGGTCAGGTTGCTGCGCAGATCGCCCAGATCAACCGAACAGGCGCGCATGACGCGGGCGGCGTCGGGCTCGTCCACCAGGGCCAGCAACAAATGCTCCAGTGTCGCCAGCTCGTGCCGCCTTGCATTGGCAAAACCGATCGCGCGATGGATTGCGTCTTCCAGTGTTGCAGTCAATGACGGCATGACTTTCTCCTTTGCGCCCCCGGGTGTGTTCCCGGGCTAGCAGACTTGCAAACAGCAGACCCGTCCGTTTGGCCCAAACTGACCATATGGCCGCGCCGACCCGTCTGGCTACCTTACACTACAAATTGTTATCTTGGGGTTGTCGATTGCAGGATCAAGCAGAAGATCCGTCCGAACGGATCAAATCTGACTCAGCGTCTGTCAAAAATTCCGCGATTTCCGCCTGTGGGCGTCAGTTTCTCGCCCCGCTGCGGGTTTATTGCGCCGAATCGAAAGCTGACGCTTTCGGCGCGCCGCCTCCCGCAAATTGTTTGCGCCTGTTCCAAAGGCTGCTCTGCATCCTTTGGGCGCGGCATCGCCTCCCACCCCGCCGGGAGGCGGAATGCGGCCTATTGGGGCGCTCTCATTCCTTCTCCATCGTGCATTGCAACGGGTGCTGATTCGACCGTGCGCAGTCCATTACCTGGGTCACCTTGGTTTCGGCGATTTCGAAAGGGTAAACCCCGACCACCGCCACACCCTTGTTGTGGACCGTCAGCATGATGTCGAATGCACGGTCGTGGTTTATGCCGAAAAAGCGCTGCAACACATGGACGACGAACTCCATCGGCGTGTAGTCGTCGTTCAGCATCAGTACCCGGTAGAGCGACGGCCGCTTTGTCTTCGGCTTGGACTTGACGCTGACATCGACGCCGACATTGGCGCCGACATTGGCGCCGACATTGGCGCCGACATTGGCATCGTCGCCGCCCCGGCGGCGCTTGTCGCCGTCGTCGCCGCCCAAGTGCGGGTGGCATGGTTCGGAAATTTTCCAGGGGGCCATTGTCATATCTTCGGGGTCATAACGTTGGTGCTGCCATTTCACCGTCAGGTCGTTCGCGTAGTATTGCGCATTCTAAGGCGAATATATGTGAAAGCTGCAATGAGAAAAGGGGGCCGAAGCCCCCTTTTCCAAACATCAGGTCTCGGCGGAGAATCAGACGCGGTAGTCTTTGACCGTCTCGACGGCCGCGGTGAAGCGGGCGTTCAGCGGGGCAAAGGCTTCCTTCGCGGCTGCGGCATACATCTCGTTCAGCTTGGTCGCCTCGGCAACGAAACCCTCGATCGAGGTCTTGCTGAACGCGGTCTGCTTCTCAACGAACTCGGTGACCGACTTGCAGTCCGTCAGTTCCTTGGCGGCAGCCACGTTGTCCTCGTAGGTCTTCTTCGAGAAGGCTGCGATCTCGGTGCCCAGGATCTCGGCCGCCTTCGCGGCGATTTTCGAAGAAGTTACAACGGCTTCGACGTTATCCTGACCGAAGACTGTGGCATTCTCGATGCCCTTGGTCATCTTCTCGACGCCGTCTTCCATGGTCTTCTCGGCCTCGACAGTGGTGTCTTCGATTTTCTTGGTGGTGGACTTGCTCATCAGGGGTCTCCTAGGGATCTGGGGGTGAACCGCCGCCCAATGGCGACTGTTGTTCTGATCCGCAATATGGGGATCTTGTTGCACTGCGTCAATAGAGAAATGGTGCGGTGCACAAAAATATTTTCCCCTACTGCCGGTGGTTGAAAAATTAGCCAATTTTTTTGATTATAAAATGAATCACAATCTGTTACGCTGATTTCCAAACAACAAGATCGATCAAGCGGTGGGAACACGCCGCGTTCGAGCGAATAAACTTTTGAGGTGGGCAAAGATGCAGGTAACCGGGCAATGCATCCGGATTCTCGTCGTTTTTGTGGCGGTTTTGCTGGCGGGCACCAGTAACCGGCCTGCATTGGCGGCGCAATATTCGGCCATCGTCATGGACATGCGTGACGGCACCGTGCTGTACGAATCCAATCCCGACCGGCGCCAGGCACCGGCTTCGCTGACCAAGATGATGACCCTCTACCTGGCCTTCGAGGCGGTGGAGAACGGCCAGCTCGGACTTAACCAGAGGGTCCGCGTCTCGCGCCACGCCGCCAGGCAGCCACCATCGAAGCTTTATCTCAAATCGGGTCAGCGGGTCAGCATCCGCAGCCTGATTCGCGCCTCGGCGATCAAGTCGGCCAACGATGCCGCGGTGGCCCTGGCCGAGGCTGTCGCCAGTTCCGAGAAGGCGTTCGCCCGGTTGATGACGGCCAAGGCGCGGCAGCTTGGCATGACCAACACCACCTTCCGGAACGCCAGCGGATTGACCGCCAGAGGCCACCTCTCGACCGCTCGTGACATGGCGATTCTCGGGCGGCACCTGTTCTTCGACTTCCCCCAATACTACAACCTCTTCAGCCGCAGGACCGATCGCGCCGCGGGCAAGCGTGTCTACAACACCAACCGCCGGTTGCTCAGATCCTATCGGGGCGCGGACGGTATCAAGACCGGCTACACCCGCGCGGCGGGCTACAACCTGGTCGGCTCCGCACACCGTGGCGGCAAGCGGATCATCGCTGCACTCTTTGGCGGCAAGTCGTCGCGCTGGCGCAACGCCAGGATGGCCAACCTGCTCGACAAGGGCTTTGCGCGCGCCAGGACCAGGGTGGCGATGGTGCCTCCGCGCTTCCGGCGGGTAGTGGTTGCCAGCGCGCCTCTGCCGCCGGCCAAGCCGGGCACGCCGGCCACCGGCCTCGCGGCCCTGGCTCAGGCGCTCGGATCCCCGGCTGTTGCCGCGACGCCGCCGTCGACATCACCGATGGCGCCGCTCTACGCCGAGGTGCCGCTGGCCCGGTTCGCGCCGGGTGCCGCCGAAGCCGAATCCGCCACCGAATCCGCCACCGGGAGCGCCACCGGGAGCGCCGAAGACGGTAACCAGATGCCGATACCCGTGCCGCGACCCAAATGGGCGGTGCAATTGGGTCAGTTTGAAAACCGCGCAGTCGCGGTAGCCCGGGTGGCGGAAGTCACTTTGGGCAATGTAGAGGTGCTTGCCAGAGCGGTCCCGGTGATCGATGAGATCCGGGGCCGCGAGGGCGCTCCAGTTTACCGGGTGCGTTTTGTCGGCCTGGCTCCGCAAGACGCCAACCGGGCCTGCCGGTCACTGAACGAGGGCGGTCGTCCTTGCGTCACGCTCGCTCCGGGCATCTGAGCCGGCTCAACTCCTGCCGATCGAAACATAGACGAAACCCGCCGCGCGCGCCTCGGCGGGCAGGTAGATGTTGCGCAGGTCGACCATCAGATCGCCCTTCATAACCGCATGCAGCCGCTCGAGATCAAGGGCACGGAACTCGTTCCACTCGGTGATCAGCACCAGGATATCGGCATCCTTCGCGGCCTCGTAGGCACCGCTGATCCACTCCGCCTTGCCCAGCGGGTCCTCCCCCTCCTTGCGCCCCTTCGGGTCGCAAAGCACGATCTCGGCCCCGGCATCGCGCAGCGCCGGCACGATCACCAGACTGGGTGCCTCGCGCATATCGTCGGTATTCGGCTTGAAGGTGACGCCCAGCACCGCGATCCGCTTTCCCGCGACCGCCCCCCCGGCAGCGGCGATGATCTTCCGGGCCATGGCTTCCTTGCGCGCCTCGTTCGCCTCGACAACGGTCGAAACGATCCGCACCGGGCTGTCGTGGTCGCGCGCGGTCTGGGCCAAGGCCAGCGTATCCTTCGGAAAGCATGATCCGCCATAGCCCGGCCCGGCATGCAGGAACTTCGCCCCGATCCGCCCGTCATGGCCGATGCCCTTGGCGACGCTCTGAACGTCGGCGCCCACCTTTTCGCACAGATCCGCGATCTCGTTGATGAAGGTGATCTTGGTCGCGAGGAAGGCGTTGGCGGCGTATTTGATCATCTCGGACGATTCCAGCCCGGTCTGTACCATCGGCGTCTCGCGCAGGAACAATGGCCGGTAGAGATCGGCGATCACCGCCTGGGCGCGGTCACTCTCCACGCCCACGATGATGCGATCGGGCCGCATGAAATCTTCGATCGCGGCACCCTCGCGCAGGAACTCCGGGTTTGAGGCGATATCGAATTCCGCATCCGGCCGGGCGGCGCGGATACGCCGCGCGATCTCGCGGTTGGTGCCGACGGGCACGGTCGATTTGGTGATCACAACCACGTAGCCGTCGATCTGCGCCGCAATCTCGTCGGCCGCCGCATAGACGTAGCTCAGGTCCGCATGTCCGCCACCGCGCCGGGTTGGCGTACCGACAGCGATGAACACCGCCTCGGCGCCCTTCATGCCCAAAACCAGATCGGTCGTGAAGGTCAGCCGCCCGGAGGCGATGTTCTTGCGCAGCAACGCTTCCAGCCCGGGCTCGTAAATCGGTACCTCGCCCTGGTCGAGCCGGGCGATCTTCCCGGCATCCTTGTCGACGCACACCACCTCGTGCCCGAAATCCGAGAAACAAACCCCGGAGACGAGGCCGACATAGCCGGTGCCGATCATTGCAATGTGCATGCCGCAATCCTTGTCTGGTCAAGCCCCGGGTGGTCAAGGCGCGTGTGGCCAAGGCGCGATGCCAACTAGCCGACCTGCCCGATCGCTAGCTCAACCTCTGGCCCAACTCCCGGCAGATTCAACGCTTTTACCATGTCGCGCACTTCCTGGCGCGCGGCAACATGACTCATGGTCATGGGGATCGGGCCACCCTCCTTGAGATCCAGCAGGGTCAGCCCGTTCAGGAACAACTCACGGAAGATGACCCGCTCGGAAAATCCCGGCACGATGCGAAATCCGATCCGCTGCGAAAGATCCGCCATCACCGTCCCGACACGTCGTTTGTTGCGCGATTCCAGCATCGCCATGCGATTGCGCAGGACCACCCAGTCGATCGGATTCTCGAGCCGGACGGCGCGGCGCTGGCGGGCGGACCAGACCATCTCGGAATAGATCGACGGGCCTTTCACCTTGCCCGTCACCGGATCGACCCGGCCCAACAGGTCAAAATCGATCAGGCTGTCATTGATCGGCGTGATCAGGGTGTCGGCGGCGGTGTGGGCGGCCTCGGACAGCAGTGTGACCGCGCCCGGCGTGTCGATCAGGAGGAAGTCGCAGTCGCGCGACAACTCGGCGACCGCCTCGGCCAGACGGTCGCGATCCTCCGCCGCGGCCTCGACGCGCAACGGCGCGGTGCTCGGCTGGATACGGATCCGGCGCGGCATATGCAGGGCGGCCCCGGTGCGCTCGCCATGGGCCTCGCGGTTGTCGAGATAGCGAAACAGGCTCTGCTGTCTCAGGTCGAGGTCGAGCGCGCCAACCCGGTGACCGGCACTGGCCAGCGCCACGAAAAGCTGCATCGCCGCGGTCGACTTGCCGGAGCCGCCCTTCTCGTTGCCGAGAACGATGACATGCGCGCGATCACCCATCAGCCGCCCCGCTCCCGCTCGATATCAGACAAGAAACGCGCCCGTGCGGGCGCGCTCTTTCAGCGTTTTCAGCCCACAGGCCAGAGATCAGAAGCCGAGACCCTCGTACTTCTTCTTGAACTTCGACACCCGGCCGCCGGTATCCATCAGGCGATGGCCGCCGCCGGTCCATGCCGGGTGCACGCTCGGGTCGACGTCGAGCTGGAGGCTGTCGCCTTCCTTGCCCCATGCCGAGCGCATCTTGATTTCGGTGCCATCCGTCGTCTTCACGGTGATCTCGTGATATTCGGGGTGGATATCGGCTTTCATCTTGAGGCTCCTCGGCGGCCGTCGTGCCGCCCTTCGTCAACGCCGATGCATCCCGCGGCCCGTTCGAACGGAGCCTTTGATGCGTCGGACTCGTGGAAAATCCTGGCGCTATATAGGGGAACTCCCGACGCGGAGCAAGCCCGGAAATCCAGCCTTCGGCGGCCGGATCTTCAGTCGAACCGATAGAACGCTTCGTAGATCGGTCCCAGCGTTTTCTCGTGGAACAGCGACGAGACCGAGGTGTCGTTGCTCACGTTCAATACCGCCTGGGCGAACATCGGTGCAATCGACACCACCCGGATGTTGTCGGCCGCCTTGACCGCCTCGGTCGGCTCGATCGAATCGGTGATCACCAGGTTCTCCAGCACCGACGAGGTGATTCGCTTGATCGCCGGGCCGGAAAGCACCCCGTGGCTGATATAGGCATGGACCGCCCGCGCGCCCTCGTCCTTCAACAACTCCGCCGCCTTGCTCAGCGTCCCCGCGGTGTCGCAGAGATCGTCGACCATCACGCAGGTGCGGTCCTTGACCTCACCGATCACCGACATGCTTTCAATCTCGCCGGGTCCCGATCGGCGCTTGTCGACAATCGCCAGCCCGGCGCCGATGCGCTTGGCCATGTCGCGGGCGCGGATCACGCCGCCGACATCGGGCGAGACCACGGTCAGGTCGTCATGGCCGGACATGTGGTGTTTGATGTCGAGCGCGAACACCGGCGAGGCGAAGAGGTTGTCTGTGGGGATGTCGAAGAATCCCTGAATCTGGCCCGCATGGAGGTCCATCGTCAGCACTCGGTCGACCCCGGCCTTTGTAATCAGATTGGCGACCAGCTTTGCCGAGATCGGTGTCCGGGCCGCGCTCTTGCGGTCCTGGCGCGCATAACCGAAATAGGGAATGACCGCGGTGATCCGTCGGGCCGAGGCGCGTTTCAGCGCGTCGGTTATGATCAGCAGTTCCATCAGGTTGTCGTTCGCAGGGTGCGAGGTCGACTGGATGATGAACACGTCCTCGCCGCGCACATTGTCGTATATCTCGACGAAGATTTCCTTGTCGTTGAACCGTTCGACCCGGGCATCGGCCAGCTTGACCTTGTCACCGCGAAAGACCGACATCCGCCGGGCGATCGCTTCGGCCAACGGTCGGTTCGCATTGCCCGAGATGATCTTCATGTTGCCGTCGGTCTTCATACTGTCCCCCCCCGCGGATCGAGTCGGGCGCTTCTTAGCAAGCCATGCGCCCCTTGCAAAGCCGGCATTGCCCGAAGTGTCAGGGGCCAGTTGCACGGAACGGGATGGCGGCTCGGGCCGAAGACCTGCTGCCCGTGGAATATTTCCACGTCGTCTTCACGCTTCCCGCTGAGATCGCCCGGATCGCGTACTGGAACAGGAAAACGGTCTATGGGCTGCTGTTCAAGGCATCGGCAGAGACGGTCACGACCATTGCCGCCGACCCCAGGCGCCTCGGCGCCCGGACCGGCATGACCAGCGTGTTGCATACCTGGGGGTCGGCGCTGACCCATCATCCTCATGTTCACATGATTGTGCCGGGCGGCGGGCTGTCGCTGGATGGCACCCGCTGGATGGCCTGCCGTCCCGGGTTCTTTTTGGCAGTGCGAGTTCTGTCTCGATTGTTCCGGAGGCTTTTTCTCGAAGGGCTGGCGGCGGGGCATCGGGCCGGTAAACTCATCGTCTTCGGTGAACTGGCGGGCTTGCGCAGAACGGACGCCTTCGCATCATATCTTGCCCCGCTACGCAAATCCGAATGGGTGGTCGACGCCAAACCGCCCTTTGGCGGAGCCGAAGCCGTGCTCGCTTGTCTCGGTCGATACACCCACCGTGTCGCCATTTCGAACCGCCGCCTGATCGGCACGGATGTCCGGACCGCCGTGTTCCGCTGGAAAGACTACCGCGTCAAATCCGGCGACCGACCGATGACAATGTGCCTCGCCACCAACGAGTTCATCCGCCGCTTTCTGATCCATGTCCTGCCAGATGACTTCCACCGCATCCGTCACTACGGCCTGCTCGCCAGCGCTGGTCGTAAAGCCAGTATCGCGAAGACCCGCGCCTTGCCCGGCGCGGAACCGGCCAGGCAGGAAAACCCGCAAACCGCCGAGATCATCGCGCTCAAACTTCGGGAGCCATGCCCCGGCTGCGGCGGCCCGATGCGCATCATCGAGATATTCCGCCGCGGCGAGCGCCCTTTGACACGCGCACCACCAACGAGGCAGGCAGCATGATGAAACGCCCGTCACTCCACCAAAACCGGATCCTGAAACGCCCCTCGTTCCGGGTTGGTCTCGATTTGTGCTCTGCCGCGACGAACACGCTCAAATGGTTCGAAACGACAGCAAAAAACACCGATAAATGTTGGAGAATTACACCAAAACCCATTCTCGCCATGTCAACAAAGCCCTGGCTGTCCCCGCAAACAACATCAACCGGCACAACCCTCGTCATGCTTTGCCCATAGAAACCGCCAGGCCCACGCGGCTTCCCCCCCGGGAGGATTTCCAACGCGGGCCACAGTCAGTCCACGCCAAAATCTTGCACCCTGGCCCGCATCGAAAATCCTTCACACAGTTTCCGTTCGCTGCCCACCACGGCCAAGGCTGCCTACCGCCGCATTGCCGGCGTTCGGACTTGAATATCGGCCTATCGACGGAAGACCGACCTGACTCCGAGCCCAATCATGCTCTAACAATCAAACTTGACCACTCGATGGGGGCCGCCCAATGCCACTTCGGTCAACCAATCGACGATGGCGGCAACATCCGGATTGCCAAGTGCACCCGCCGGGAATGCCAGGTGATACCCATAGTTTCCAAGTTCGTGGTCAGACACACGCCGAAGAGAGCCTTCCGACAACTCCCTGTCTACCAGAGCATCGTTCAGCGCGAGGCCCTGGCCGTCAATCACTGCCTGAACCCGAACATTTGGGTCCGGGATTGTCAGTGTATCTGCCTGCGAGGTGTAGGTCAGCCCGGCGACTTCAAACCATTCTGCCCAGGCAACGCTGCCCCGCCGATCATGCAAAAGACTGGCTTCTGAAAGGGCCTCAGCCAGACCGTACTCCTCAACGCTCGACGCGATCCCGGGTGACGCAACCGGGAATGCGGGGCAGGTGAAGAGCGGTTGGATGTTCATGTCAGTCCAATCCCCCTTGCCCCAACGGACCGCCACGTCGATCCCGTCGCGTTCAAGATCGAATAGATCGATCATCGGCTGGACGCGCAGGCGGATATTGGGATGGGTCTGCAAGAATCCCATTAGCCGCGGGGAGAGCCACCGGGACGCGAGATAGGTGGAGAGACCGAGTGTCACCGAGCGACGCCCTTCTTCCCGAAGAGAGTCGATCTGAGACTCGACGGAATCGAATGCTGATCGCGCAGTGTGCAACAGGTGTTGGCCCTTTGCCGTCAGCCTGACTCCGCGCGGGAGTCGGTGAAACAGATCAAACCCGAGTTGCTGCTCCAATGTCTTGATCTGATGACTGATTGCTCCTTTGGTCAGATTCAACTCTTCAGATGCTGCCGTCAGGCTGCCGTAATAGGCGACCACGGCGAAAGTGCGAAGGTTATCGTAGTGCCTGAAGCGCATTCTTGTGTTTAATCAGATTGAACAAAGTGGGCAAAGAAATTCGATTGCCTGCCGACTCCAATTGGCCATCATTGCCGAGGTATGGAGCCACCGGGAGAGTAGGCGAAAATGGGGGAGGCGAATCTGCAGAGCAGCAACGATTCCACATCGGATAGGGCTCGTCCGTCCAAGCGTGGGCGCAGACGCAGGTCAAATGTTTCGCCCGAACTGGTCCTGGGTCCGTCGAAGGTGGTTCGCCGCACCCCGGCCTATGAGTTACTTGACGCCGAAGCTTTAGCTCGGATCGAAGTCCAGGCTGATTGGATTCTTTCCGAGATTGGTATTGAGTTTCGGGGAGACGAAATCGCCCTGGCCCTGTTCAGGGAAGCCGGGGCCACTGTCAGAGGTGAGAGGATTACATTCGATCCAGGCCATGTCCGGTGCCTGTGCACAACCGCGCCCCAGTCGTTCTTGCTGCATGGGCGAGACCCAACACGGACAGTGTCGCTAGGCGGAGATAATGTGGTCTTGATGCCGGGATACGGCTCGCCCTTTGTCACCGATCTCGACCGAGGGCGGCGCTATGCATCGTTGGAGGATTTCCGGAACTTCGTGAAACTGACCTACATGTCTCCCTGGCTGCATCACTCCGGGGGCACGGTGTGCGAACCGGTCGATGTTCCGGTGAACAAGCGCCATCTGGATATGGTCTATTCCCATTTGAGGTATTCGACCAAGCCGTTCATGGGCGGCGTTACCGCGCGGGTACGGGCTGAGGATTCCATCGAGATGACCCGTCTGGTGTTCGGAGCCGACTTTATGGATCGAAACGCGGTGATGCAGGGAAACATCAACGTCAATTCGCCGCTGGTCTATGATGACACGATGTCCGGGGCGCTACGAGTCTATGCGGCGGCAAACCAGTGTGTCACCATATCCCCGGCTATCTTTGGCGGCGCGATGGGACCGGTCAGTCAGGCCGCCGTCGTCGCGCAAACACTTGCCGAGGGTATGGTCGGGATTGCGCTTGCACAACTGGTGCGGCCCGGATGTCCTGTCGTCCTCGGCAGTTTCCATTCTACGATGAACCTGAAATCCGGTGCGCTAACCTTCGGCATGCCCGAGGCAAACCTGGCCACCTTTGCATTGGCACAGCTTGGCCGACGAGTCGGTGTCCCGGTGCGTTCGGGCGGCGGTCAAATCACATCGTCTAACACTGCTGACGGCCAGGCCATGCAGGACAGCGCGAGTGCGATGTGGGCAACCATGATGTCCGGGGCCAATCAGGTCTGGCACGCAGCGGGATGGTTGGAGGGTGGCCTGACCATGTCCTATGAGAAATTCGTCATGGACCTCGATCATTGTGGGATGATGCTGAGGATGATCCAGGGGATCGACACGGACGCAGAAGCCTTCGGGCAGGACGCTTATCGGGAAGCCGGGCCGGGCCAAAACTTCCTCTCGACCCAGCATACCCTTCGACACTACCGCACCGCGAATTATCTGTCCGACTTGCCCGAGGCCGGGCCTTACGAGACGTGGGTTGAAAACGGCTCTCCGACATTAGAGCAGCGCGCAAATGGCCGCTGGAAGGCAATGCTCGCCGCCTACGAGGCCCCACCCATCGCCCGCGATGTCGATGAGGCGCTGAAGGACTTCGTCGCCCGACGGAAGTCAGAAATGAACGACGAATGGTACTGACCAAAGGGAGAGAACCATGAATGCAGAACTCAACCGCACATCCGCCCTGGCAGATCGTCACCGGGCGCTGGGCTCTGGTCTTGAGGACTGGAACGGGATGGGCACGGCTTGGAGCTATTCAACAGACCCGAATGACGAGCATGACGCAGTGCGTGAGCGAGCGGGCATGTTCGACATGTCCCCATTGAAGAAGGTCTTTGTCCGGGGAGAGGACGCGGCTGTGGTTCTGGACCACCTGACGACCCGAGACATGGGATGCATCGTGCCCGGTCAGGCCGCCTATCTATCGGTTCTGACCGAAGAGGGGACCATGGCTGATGATGCCATAGTCTCGAACAATGGTGATGACGAATGGATGATTGTACACGGGTCAGGCGACACGATGGCGCTGCTGGAGGCGTCGGCAGCGGGCCGGAATGTCGAGATCGGGTTCACCGACAATCTGCACGACATATCGGTTCAGGGACCGATGGCGCTGGATATCTTGAGTTCGAATTGCTCCATCGACCTAGCGCCTATGAAGTATTTCCACCATGCGCCCGCCGAACTGTTTGGCCACGCCTGTCGGATTTCCCGGACAGGGTATTCCGGTGAACGCGGATACGAGATTTTTGTCGATGCGAGCGTCGTCGTCGATATCTGGGACAAGCTGCTCAAGGCTGGGGTGGTGCCCTGTTCATTCACCGCGCTGGACAGGGCGCGGATCGAGGCCGGGCTTCTCTTCTATGGCTACGACATGACCACGGAGAACACCCCGTGGGAGGTCGGACTTGGCTTCACCGTGAGCCAGACCAAGGCAGATTTCCGGGGCAAGACGGCGCTGATGGCGGCAAAGGGTAGAGAGAAAATCAGAAATATCGGGCTGGATGTCGATCACACGGACATGGTCGAGGGCGGCGAAGACCTTGTACTTGATGGCAAGGTGGTCGGCATCGTCAACAGCCCCTGTTACTCTCACCGAATGGGAAAGTCTCTGGCGCTGGGGCATGTTAGCCCAGAGGTGGGTGAGAAAACCACTCTGGAACTGCGGGGGGGTGAGATCGTTACGACCGCCACTGTGGTCGCGACGCCAATCTACGACCCGAAGAAGTCGCGGACTCATGCCTGAATACGCGGTAAAAACGCTCTTAGCCCGCATTTCCCAAATGAACTCATGGTTTAGTGACATCGGGGCGTGATTCTGGTATAAGAATCATTACGTTACAGGCAGACTTGGGGTGTTGATATGGCTCACCCGACAGGTGCATCGAAAGAGGGGGTTCCAGGGCTGTATTTTGACCGTCGACTCAAGCTTGAGTTGCACGGGTCCAGGGTCACTACTGACGCCGGTTTGCTTGCTTGCCGAGAGCTTGATGCCTCCGTTGCACTTACTGAGATGGCTGGCGATGTTGTTGCCGACAGTCGTGCCGGCAAGAACGGGCGGCATGGCATGATCGGGCAGTTCCGCCAGTCCGTTTTTGGCCGTCCTGGTGGCGACGACGACGTGAACGACGCCGACCGTCTGGGCCGTGACCCCGCCATGCGTTGGATTGTTGGTGGTCATGCCATCAAGGGGCGGGCGGCCTCTACCAGCCAGATGGGGCGTTTCGAGACGGAGGTTCTGGCCAGCGAGGAAAACCTCGCCGCGCCTGGTGATCTTTCCGGCCAATGGATCGACCGCGTTCATGACCGTTGCCCGCCGAAGAAGATCGTTCTCGACCTGGACAGCAGCGTCAGCCCGACCCATGGCGACCAGGAAGGAACGGCCGACAACGGTCACTTCGGCGGCACCTGCTATCATCCCCGGTTCCTGTTCAACCAGTTCGGCGCCCTGGAACGGTGCGCGCTGCGTCCCGGCAACGTTCACAGCGCCGATGGCTGGCGCAAGGTGCTGGAGCCGGTCGTCGAGCGATACCGGGACCGCAAGCTGCGGCGCTCCTTCCGCGCCGATGCCGCCTTCGCCTCGCCGCAGGTGTACGAGTTGGTGGAAGACGAGGGCTTCCTGTACGCGATCCGTTTGCCGAAGAACCAGGTTCTTCTGGAAAGCATCGCGGCCCTGCTCACACGCCCCGTTGGCCGTCCGCCGAACCCTGTGCGGCGCGATTACGCCAGCTTCAGCTATCGGGCCGGAAGCTGGAGCAAAAAGCGCCGGGTGGTGGCCAAAGTCGAATGGCGCCCCGGCGCGCTGTTTCCCCGTGTCGGGTTCATCGTCACCAACCTGTCGCGACCGGCCGAGCGGGTGACATTGTTCTACAATCAGCGGGGCAAAGCGGAGCAGTACATCAGGGAAGGCAAGAACGCGATCAAATGGACGCGGCTGTCGTGTCGCAGGTTCCGCGACAACGCCTGCAATCTCGCCACCTTCATGCGGAGGCTGGCTTTGCCGAAGGAGGTCGAGCACTGGTCGCTGACCACGCTGCGGGAGAAGTTGGTAAAGATCGGTGCCAAGGTGGTCAGCCATGGCCGCTACGTCACGTTCCAGTTGGCCGAGGTGGCGGCGGCGAGGGAACTGCTCCGGAAAATCTTGAGCCTGATTGATGATCTGCGACCAGGACCCGCCCCGGCGTAGGCCGGGGGCATCGACAGCGAGGTGAAAACGACAGCAGGGGGGTGTCCGAATGGCGGCAAATCCGGCCAAATCGCCTTCCAACCGAGGGCTGATCGCCAAAATCAAGCCATCGGATGGCGGCAAAGGGAATACAGTTCCCTCAACGGTGGTACGGGGGTATGACCTCCACAAACCTGGAAGTCATCCGGGAAATGTCGGCTAGGGGGCGTTTTCATGAACAAGCATGACCTGCGTTCGGCGCGGAGCCACAAGTTTAGCGCAGCGTCCCGGTGCGGCGCAGTTTTGCCCCCCCAGATTTACCCGGGCTTCACTCCAGCCCCAGCCAGGCCCGCCGGGCGGCCGGTGTGGCGTGATGCCGGCGGCCCTTCGCCGTCGCCTCGCCGCCCTCCTGCTGGGCCCGCTAATGGTGATCGGCCTGCTGCTCGGGCTGGCATCGCCAGCCGAAGCGCAGCCGACGTTCTTTGGTCGAGTGGAAATCGGTACGTTGGCCAACGCAGGCTACATCGACCTGTATTTCGAGTTGGGGGTGGCCACCGAGGACATCGTCTTTCCGGAAGCCATCGGCGGCACCGGCGACCTGACCTACTCTCTGGACGGAGGAGACCATTCACTGGAATCACTGGGGTTTAGCTTTGATCCGGCCACCCGCACCCTCTCGGGCACACCGACGCTTGCGGGCGCGGGTGAAACAAAGACAGGCGGCTTTGAACTCACCTACATGGTGGACGACACGGACGATGGCTCCGACACCACCACCGTCTTTGTCACGGTATGCGATGGGAGCGGGAGCCCAAATGGCGCATCGGCCTGCTCACCCCCGAGGTTCGCCGCGCTGGGGTTTGCCGCCGAACCGGACGACCAGAGCTACACGGTTGGCACGGCGGTCGACCTGACCCTGCCGGCAGCCACCGGCGGCACCGGCACGACCCCCCGGTTCCTTTACACCCTGCTCGACGTGCCGGACGGGTTGTCCTTTGATGCGGCCAACCACAGGCTCACGGGCACGCCGACCACGGTTGCGGAATCCATCATCACCTACCGTGTCGTAGACGCCGCGAGTAGGGAACAACTCTTGCTGCAATTCACGCTCACCGTGGCCGCGGCCCCCCTGGCGCTGCCCGCGCAGGCCAACCAGAGCTATACCGTGGACACCGAGATCACCGCCCTGGAACTGCCGGCGGCGACCGGCGGCAGCGGCACCCTGAGCTACACCCTGACCGGGCCGGCGGACGGCGCCCTGCCGGCGGGTCTGAGCTTCGATGCGGCCAGCCGCAGGCTCACGGGCACACCGACTGCGCTGGCGAGCACCGAACTGACCTACACGGTGACCGACACCAACGGCGCCACGGCCACGGCCGACTTCATCGTCACCGTGGCCTTGCCACCGTTTGCCGACCTCAACCGCACGATTCTGCCGGAAGTGGCCCGCGCCATCGCCGGCCACACGGTGGGCGCGATTGCGCGGCGCGTGACACAAGCTCGCGCTGACGGCGGCACCGATAGCGCGGGCAGTTTCAATCTCGGCGGCCAGACCACCGTAGCCGGCGCGCTCGCCAGCCACGGGCAAGCTATGGCTGACGGCACGCTCAGCCTGAAAGATCTGCTCGGTGGCGGCGACTTTGTCTTGCCGCTGAATGCGCGCGCCGCGGCGGGCGCGCCCGGTCTGTCTTCGCTCGCCTTCTGGGGCGCGGGCGACTACAGCAACCTCGACGGTTCCGGCGGGGCGGTGGACTGGGACGGCGACCTGTTCAGCGCCCATCTGGGCGCGGACGCCCGCCTGCGCGACGACCTGCTGGTCGGCCTGGCGGTGTCCTGGAGTCGGGTCGATCTGGACTACAGCGTCCCCGGTCGTAGCGGTGATTATGAGTTGGACCTCACCAGCTTCCATCCCTATGTGGGCTGGAGCGCGCTTTCGGGGAAGCTGGATCTGTGGGCCACCGTGGGCTACGGCTGGGGCGATCTGGAGATCGCCGATGAGGCGCAGCAAGCGTCGAGCGATGTCGAGATGCGCACCGTGGCCGTGGGCGGCCTCGGCCGGTTGTTGAAGGTGGGCGCGACCACGCTCCGGCTCAAGGGCGACGCTTTGCTGACGGAGATGGAAGTGGAGGGTAGCGATGAGATGGCGGCCCTGACGGTGGACGCGCGGCGGGTGCGGATGATCCTGGAAGGGAGCCGGACGCACACGCTGGCAGACGGGGCGCAGCTGGAGCCGAGCCTGGAGGTCGGGGTGCGGCATGACGGCGGCGACGGCGAGACCGGTTTCGGGGCCGAACTGGGTGGCGGCGTGCGCTACAGCAATCCGGTCATGGGCCTGACCCTGGAAGGCCGGGCGCGCACCTTGGTGGGACGGGACAGCTATGGGGAATGGGGCGTTGATGGCCTGATTCGCCTGGAGCGAGGAAACGGGCGCGGGCTGTCGTTCAACCTGAGTCCCGGCTACGGCAAGACCGGCAGCGGCACCCAAAGATTGTGGCAACAGGGCCTGCACGACAAGATCGACGGCGAGCGGGATTACGGCGCGCGCATGGACCTGCGCCTTGGCTACGGGCTGCCCGCGTTCGGCGGGCGCGGTCTGCTGACCCCCTACAGCGAGGTGACCTTCGGCGACTCTGCCAGAAATTATCGCCTGGGGATGGAATGGGAACTTGGCGCGTTGTTTGAGCTGAATTTGACCGGCGAGCGCCACGAGAGTAGCGACGGTGCCGCCGGTCACGCGATCATGCTGAAAGGCGAAGTCCGCTTTTAGCCCGCACTTCTCACCCTATCGCGGCGGGGATCGAGGCGCGGATCGCTTCGTTCGGCCCGAAACCGAATCTCGGTGACATAGGCGGGGGGAATCAAAGCAGTTTGAGAAGCGCGACCATCAGCCCGGCGAGGCCAAAAAACATAACAAGCATCAATCGCGTCATATCGCTCTTGGATGTGGCGATCTCGGTGCGCACGTCCGCGAACGCGGTCCGCATCTCGGAACGGGATTCGGATATCTCAGACCGCACGTCCGCGATCAGGCCCTTCACGTCCGCCATATCGACTTTCGTGGCCACCGCTTCATGCAGCGCGGCATTGAGGGCCACCGCGTGCGCCCGCGCCTGGTCCTCGGCCACACCATTCGCTTGCAGGCTGTCGATGTAGGCCAACTTATCAAAGGTTGTTGCAGTCATGGCCGGGGAGAATAGTATGTTGCCGGTGCCTAGGCAAGCCGCTACGGCACTACTCCAGCAGGTGATGCTACGCCTTCCGGGAGATTTTGCCCGCAACCTTGCGGGTGTCATTGCGATTGATGGCAAGGCGTTGCGCCGTTCGTTTTGCCGCGCATCAGGCAACTCGCCGCTGCATTTGGTGCAGGCGTTTGCGGCGGAGGCACGGCTCGTGCTCGGGCCGGTCGCGGTGGATGAAAAATCAAACGAGATTACCGCAATTCCTGAACTGCTCGCTTTTGGACGTCAAAGACCGGATCATTACTGCTGACGCAATGCCACACCCGGAGGACCACGGCAAAGGCTGTCTGCACCAAGGGTGGGGATTACGTTCTGGCTCTCAATGGCAATCAGGGTACGCTGTTTGAGGACGTGAAGCTTTTTCTGGACGACCCCGAGGCCACAGAGAGGCCACAGAGAGGCCACAGAGAGGCCACAGAGAGGCCACGACAATTTCCGGTCCTTTCCAGCTGTTGACGCAGCTCATGGCCGCATTGAGACACGCTACGGTTTCAGGCGATATTGACTGGCTGCAAGAACGCCACAACTGGCCCGGCCTTCGCGCCATTGGCAAGGTGACAGCGACGCGCGAAATCGGTGGCAAACAGACCAGCCATACCCGCTGTTTTCGGCTCAGCCTGCCATTGAAACCGGAGCGGTTTCTTGACGTCACCCGCAGTCATTGGAGAACAGTCATTGGAGTACTGAGAATTCCCTGCATTGGGTGCTTGATGTCACCATGAACGAAGATCAGGCGCGAAATCAAAACGGCAATGGTGCGGAAAACCTCGCCCTGCTACGCCGTATCGCCCTGAACCTTGCAAGAGCCGAACCCACAAAAGGATCAATGCGCGGCAAGATCAAAAAGGCCGGATGGGGCGATGACTTCATGCTCAACATGATCCGAGCCGATGTTCAGGTTTAAAAGCGATTGCCCTGGCGCGGCCGGCCGATCTTCCTTGCGCGCCGGCAGGAATGGCGCGACAAGCGCCCACTCCCGGTCCGTCAGGTCACTTGCATATCGGCCACCGTGCCGCGCATACTCGCGGCGAGTGGTTTTTTCAAGGGCATGTGCATCTCCGTCCAGTGTTGCAACGGGACAAAATCACAAACTAATGAAACCACTCAACTCTTTTCGGGTTGGGCTCTAAGGTCCCGACCACTCGATCTGGCAGATCTCGGCCGAGCGGCCGTCCAGGTTCCACACCCGCCCGAAGTCGCGCACCTTGCCCTTCAGCGCCTGGGCCACCGTGATGTCAGCGCCCATCCAGTATTTGGTGTTGGTCACCACCAGTTCCTTGTCCGGGTCGGCGCCCTCGACGGGCACGATCGAGCCGGTGATCTTCCTGCCCACGGTCAGATGGCGGACATTGCCCTCGGTGGTGAAGCTGATCTCCTCGCGGGCGGAGCCGTAATAGGTGCTTACCAGCAGTCGGAACAGGCCGGTCGTGCCCTTGGCCTGCCCGGTGAAGATCCGCACCAGGGCGGCGTGTTGCGCGTCGTCGGCGCGGTCGTCAAAATAGCCCGCCGCCTTCCAATCGCCCTCACCCATCAGGCCGGGGATGTCGAGCATCATCGCCACGTTCAGGCCGGAGAGGTTGGTCTTGCCCCATTTCCCGTCGTCGATCCGCACCCCCAGCCAGGCCTTGCACGAACCCTCGGTCGGCGGATGCGCGCCCAGGCTGACGACGCAGGGGCAGAAGACCGTGCAATTGCAATTCAGGATCAACTCGCCCTTGAGCGTCCAGGGTGGAATTTCTTGCTTAGTGGAGTCGAGCATTGTGCGTCCCTTGTGTTTAGATGACATCGGTTACGATCAGAGCGGCCCCGGCCAGCGCCATGGCCAGGCCGGTCAACTGGCCCACGCGCGCGGCGCCGGGCGCGGCCTTTTCCAGCAGCATCACCAGGCCCAGCGCAGCCATCCAGGCCAGGTTCATGGCGCCGAACAGGAACATCAGCCCCATCAGCGCCCAGCAGCAGCCGATGCAGACCAGCCCGTGATACAGCCCCATTCGAAGCGCCCCGCCGACGCCCTCGCGCCAATGGCTCATGAAGAAAGCCAGCGGATTGCGGCACAGCGTCAGACAGGCCTGTTTCAACGGCGTAAGCTGGTAGAGGCCCGCCAGCAGCAACAGCCCGCCCGCCGTCGCCGCCCGTGGCAGGGTCGCCATATAGGTGGCAAGCTCCCCGCCAACAGTGACCTGCAGGCTGCCCGCGACCCCGGCGAACCCGGCCCAGGCGATCAGGTAGCCCCCGGCGAAACCCGCCACATGCGCCGCCCGCCGGGTCTCGATCCGCCGGGACAGCCGCACATAGATGTCGATCGCCGGGGCTGCCGTCGGCAGCATCATGGCGATGCTCATCAGCACCCAGATGACGACCGCTCCGGGCAGCGCAGCGCCGACCGGCAGCGCAATCCCCCGGCACAGCGCGGACAGCCAGTCGATCTCCGATCCCGTCCCCGAAAGCGCCCCTGGAAGCGACTCGTGCAGGACCGCCAGCGCAACCCACGCCGCCAGCGATCCCAACCCCACGCCGCCCAATGCCAACAGCCGGGGCCGGTCGAGATAGGGTGTTGGCGCGACTTGTGTCATCGAGCCCCCCGCCCGGCAGCACGCAACTCCTGCGCCTCGCCGACCAGCCACGCCGTGTAATCCGACAGTTCGCGCAATTCGCCGATCACCCGATCCGCATCGCGCGCCTCCAACCCGGCGCAGAGGCGCTCGTGGCGCGCGGCAATCCCGGCCCGGTCGCGGCCCCGATAGGTGATCATGTTCAACAGCGGTTGGATCGCCTCGATTACGCCTGCCATCTGGAACGACAGCAACGGGTTGTCCGCCGCCTCGACCAGCGCCCGGTGGAAGCGCACATCGGAGGCGCAGAACGCCTCATCCGATGTGCCCGGGTCGCGTTGGACCTGAACCTCGGCGCGCATCGCCTCCAGGTGCTCCGGCTGCCGCCGTTCGCTGGCCAGCGGCACGCAGGCGGTCAGCAGGGTCAACCGCACCTCGGCCACCGCCTCGGGCGAAATTGGCGCCACCGACATCAGCAGGGTCGCCGTGGTGACCAGTTGCTCATGGGCCTCGGACCACGAAATCCGATTGACGAAATTGCCCCCCGTGGCACCCCGGCGGGTCCGGATCAGGCTCTGCGCCGCAAGCCGTTTCAACGCCTCGCGCACGGTCGGGCGCGAGACGCCAAAGCGCGCCGCCAGCTCCTGCTCGCTCGGCAGCCGTTCGTCGACCACCAACTGGCCACTCAGAATCAGCTCGCGGATCGCGCTGGCGATCTGGTGCCCGGCACTCGGTTGACTCCGGATCTGGCTGGAGGTGGTTGCGTCTTCATTCATGGTCATGATCGATCAGCGTCTTCCCGCTCTGCGATTTGCCGCACCTTGCCAAACATTCAATTGTTTGACAATTTGATTCTCGCCCGGCAGGGAGAGGCCGAGACGGTCACCGGGAAACACCCCAATTCAGTTCGTTCCACAGGAGGACGCCACCATGGCATTCAAGGCACTCATCGTCGACAAGGCCGAGGACGGCACCGTCAGCCAGTCGATCGAGACGATCGGTGAGGACCGGTTGCCCCAGGCAGATGTCACCGTTGCGGTCGAATATTCTACCCTGAACTACAAGGACGGGCTCTGCGTCACCGGCGCTGGCGGGCTGGTGCGCAAATATCCCCATGTTCCGGGGATCGACCTGTCCGGCACGGTCGAGAAATCCGACAACGCCGCCTTCGCCCCCGGCGACAAGGTGGTCCTCACCGGCTGGCGCGTCGGTGAGGCTTGGTGGGGCGGCTACGCCCAGAAGGCGCGGGTCAAGGCCGAGTGGCTGACGCCGCTGCCCGAGTGCCTGACCACCCGCCAGGCGATGGCGGTCGGCACCGCCGGAATTACCGCGATGCTGGCGGTGATGGCGCTCGAGGATCACGGGCTCCAACCCGGCGATGGTCCGGTATTGGTGACCGGGGCCGCGGGCGGCGTCGGTTCGGTGGCGACCACGATCCTGGCCAATCTCGGCTGCGAAGTGGCCGCCGTGACCGGGCGGCCGGAGACGGCAGAGTACCTGACCGCGCTCGGCGCCACCCGGATCGTGCCGCGCGAGGAACTGGCCGAACCGCCCGCCCGCCCGCTTGACACCGAGACCTGGGCGGGCTGCGTCGATGCTGTCGGCGGCGCGATGCTGGCGCGCGTCCTGACCCAGGTGAAATACGGCGGCTCGGTCGCAGCGGTGGGCCTCGCCGGCGGCGTCAAGCTGCCGGCGACGGTGATCCCCTTCCTGTTGCGCGGCGTGAACCTGCTGGGGATCGATTCGGTGATGCAGCCGCAGGCCAACCGCGCTACCGCATGGGCGCGCATCGCCCGCGATCTGCCGATGGAGAAGCTCGACGAGATGACTTCGGCGGCGACGCTGGGCGACCTGCCTGAACTGGGCAAGGCGATCCTGAAAGGCCAGGTCAAGGGCCGCGTCGTGGTCGATGTGAACGGGTGAGGGTAGATCTTCTGCGCCTATTCGAAAGCTGGCGCTTTCGGCGCACCGCCTCCCGCGCTTCCTCCCCGCCCGGCCACCCCCCATCTGGCAACCAGGCGTAATCCCATCCGGTAGGCTTGGTGGTTGGGCGGGGCGGCGGGGGTGGAGCCGAAAATCCGTGAATACGGATTTTGTCACGGGCAAAGACTCTTTCTTCTGGGGCGGCATTGGTTTCGTTTGGCGGAAGCTGGTAGGAGGACGGCAGGCCGGGTGCCGGGCATCTTCGGTCCGGCGGCGTTTTGGGAGCGACAAATGACCACCTTCGATCTCGACTTTGCCCGTTCCCAGTTTCCCGCCTTCTCGGAACCACCCTCCAGGGCTGGGCCTTCTTCGAGAACGCGGTCGGCTCCTACCCGGCGGCGGCCACGGTGCGCCGCCTGCATGAGTTTTACCTGAAGACCAAGGTCCAGCCCTATGGACCCTATCCGCCCTCGCGCCGGGGCGGGGCCCTGATGGACGAAAGTTGCGAGCGCATCGCCACCTGCCTGAATGTCAGTCAGGACGAGGTCCATTTCGGCCCCTCGACCAGTCAGAACACCTATGTTCCGGCCAATGCCCTGCGCCCGCTGATGACCGAAAGCGACGAGGTCGTCGTCACCAACCAGGATCACGAGGCCAATTCCGGCGCCTGGCGGCGGTGGGCCGCGACCGGGATCACCGTGCGCGAATGGCAGGTCGATCCCCAGACTGGGCATCTCGACCGGGCCGATCTGGACAATCTGTTGTCGGACCGCACCCGGCTGGTCGCCTTTCCCCACGCCTCCAACGTCGTCGCCGAGATCAACCCGGTGGCCCAGATCACTGCGAAGGTTCGGCAAGCCGGGGCGATCTCGGTGATCGATGGGGTTGCCGCTGCACCCCACGGGCTGCCCGATGTCGATGCGCTGGGCGCGGATGTCTACCTGTTCTCCAGCTACAAGACCTACGGGCCGCACCAAGGGGTGATGGTGATCCGCCGTGCGCTGTCCGAACGCGCCGCCAACCAGGGCCATTATTTCAACGCCGGGGATATCCACAAGCGCTTCACCCCGGCGGGGCCCGACCGTGCCCAGATCGCGGCAATGGCTGGGGTCGCCGATTACATCGACGCACTCTACACCCGCCACTTCACCACCAACTTGGCCGCCGACGGCCGCGCGCGCCGGGTCCAGGACCTGATGCAGGGGCAGGAGGTGGCGCTTATGGGTCCGCTGCTGGAGTATCTGCGCGGGCGCAACGACATTCGCCTGCTTGGTCCGTCTGATGCCGATAAACGCTTCCCGACCATCGCGCTTGCCCATGCCCGCCCCGGCGCGGATCTGACCGGCGATCTGGCGGCGCACCGCATCATGGCGGGCGGCGGCCATTTCTATTCCCGGCGTTTGATCAAGGCGCTGGGGATCGACGCCGGGCACGGGGTGCTGCGGTTCTCCTTCCTGCACTACACGACCCCAGCCGAGATCGACCAACTCATCGAGGCGCTGGAGCAGGTTCTTTGATCGGGAGGGTCCTCTGATGCGGATCATCGGTGGCCGCTGCCGGGGTAAGCGGCTGGTCGCACCCGGGACTGCATGCGGTGGCGAGGCGCATCTGCGCCCGACCTCCGACCGGGTGCGCGAGTCGCTGTTCAATCTGCTGGCCCACGGCGACTATGGCGATCCCCCGCTGCCCGAGGGGCGCCGGGTGCTGGATCTCTTCGCCGGAACCGGCGCTCTCGGGCTCGAGGCGCTGTCGCGCGGCGCGGAGTGGGCGGTCTTCATCGACGATTTCGCCGCCGCACGGGCCCTGATCCGCGAGAATGTCGATACCCTTGGTGTCATCGGCCGGGCCAAGATCTGGCGCCGCGACGCCACCCGGCTCGGCCCCTGCCGGGGCGACCCCTTCGATCTGATCTTCGCCGATCCGCCCTATGGCTCGGGGCTGGCCGTCAAGGCGCTGGCCTCGGCGCAGCAGGGCGGCTGGATCGCTCCCGGAGCGATCATCGTCCTGGAACACGCCGCCGTCGATGCGGCCCCAACAGTGGACTGGCTGATTCCCGTGGATGCGCGCCGCTATGGCGAAACAACCATCACGATCTTCCGCGCGTAAGGGTGGTCGTTGGCCGCTGCAGCCAGCCGTTGTGTTTTGGATCGTTTTCCGCCAAATGCGCCTGCCCCAAAGGCTGCTTCGCATCCTTTGGGCGCGGCTCCGCCTCCATCCCGTTTCTTTTGCGCCTATTCGAAAGTTGACGCTTTCGGCGCACCGCGGGTGATCGGACAGGCGCAAGAACCGGAGTGAGCCGGTCAGTAGCGGTCCCCGCTCCGGTAACAACAGCGGCACCGGTCGTAGCGCCGGGGGTAGTGCCGAGCGCTGCGATGATCATCCCGGTCATCGACAATTTCGTCCACCGTGCTGACAATCGCACCCGTCGCCGCCCCCAGCACCGCGCCGCGCCCTCGATGGGGTCGCCATAAAACACCCCGGCCACCAGGGGCCGCCGCCGCCGCCGATCAACCCGCCCCGGGCGGTTGAGCGGGCGGTCTGTTCGGTGCAGGTGCCCAGCGCCATGGTGGCCAGAAGGGTCAGAACCGTTACTGATCGGCGCTTCGCACAACCTCCGGAAGATGTTCTTGCCCCGATTCAAGCGCACCCCCTGGCAAACGCTGGTTGGCGAATGCCGGCGGCCGCGCTAAAGCCGCACGACACATTATACGTGACGGAGAGACGATTCGTGCGCATCGACGAGAAAATTCCCGCAATCGTGACCGGCGGTGCCAGCGGCCTGGGCGAGGCCTGCGCCCGGGCGCTAAGATCACGGGGCGCGCCGGTGGCGGTTTTGGACCTGCAAAGAGAGCGCGGCGAAGCCGTGGCGGCGGAGATCGGCGCCCGTTTCATCGAGACCGATGTCACCAGCGATGCCAGTGTCGCCGCCGCACTCGCCGAAGCCGCGGCCGCCCACGGCACGGCGCGGATCGCCATCAACTGCGCCGGGATCGCGCCGGCGATGAAGACTGCCGGTTCCAAGGGCGCTCATGATATGAGCATCTTCGAGCGGGTTGTCGCGATCAATCTGGTCGGCACCATGCGGGTCATGGCGCAGGCCGCCCAGGCGATGCGCGAGGCCGAACCGCTGGACGCCGACGGAACCAGGGGGGTGATCGTCAACACCGCCTCGGTCGCGGCCTTCGAAGGTCAGATGGGTCAGGCGGCATACGCCTCGTCGAAGGGCGGCGTCGCCGCGCTGACCCTGCCGGCGGCGCGCGATCTGGCCCGCGACGGCATCCGGGTCGCGGCCATCGCGCCCGGTATCTTCGCAACACCGATGCTGAAGGGCCTGCCCGACGACGTTCAGGACAGCCTCGCCCAGCAGGTTCCGTTCCCGGCGCGCCTCGGCGACCCGCGGGAATTTGCCGAACTGGCCTGTTTCATCGCCGAGACAGGCTATATGAACGGCGAGGTAATCCGCCTCGACGGCGCTATCCGTATGGGCGCGCGCTGAGGCTTTTGTTATGGGGGAATCGACAATGACCATTTCCATCGGCGACCGCCTGCCCGACGCGACCCTGTTCGAACTGACCGACCAGGGACCAACCCAGGTTCCCAGCGCCGATGTGTTCAAAGGTAAGACCGTGGCGCTGTTCGGTCTGCCCGGCGCGTTCACCCCGACCTGCCACAAAAGCCACATGCCCGGGTTCGTCGCCGCCGCCGCCACTTTGCAGGCGAAGGGGGTCGATGCGATCGTCTGCCTCACCGTCAACGACCCCCACGTCGCCGCTGCATGGGCCCGTGAAACAGGTGCCGAGGCAGCAGGCATCCGCGTCCTCGGCGACTCGCTGGCCGAGATGACCCTGGCCATGGGGATGGATTTCGACGGCTCGGCGCGCGGTCTCGGCATTCGCTGCAAACGGTTCTCGGCGCTGATCCGGGACGGCGAGGTCATGATCCTGAACATCGAGCCCGCTCCCGGCCAGCCCACCTGCACCGCCGGCGAGGCGCTGCTCGACCAGATCTGATGGCCAGATCTGATGGGTCGACCTGTGCCGGGCATCCACCTCGCCCGGCGCAGGCCCGAAGTCGCCCCGGACCCGCCGGGGCGCGCCCGCTTCACCCTGGATCCACCTTGCGAAACGGAGTCATCGTCGCCAGCGCGGCGTTTTCCCGCGCCACGGCGGCCCGCTCCTGCTCCAGATAATCCGCCACCGCCCGGCGGAAACCCGGATCGGGGATCCAGTGCAGCGAGCGGGTGGTCACCGGCTCGTAACCGCGCGCCAGCTTGTGTGGCCCCTGGGCGCCTGCCTCGACGCTGCTCAGGCCATGGCGGATGGCATAGTCGATCGCCTGGTAGTAGCAGGTCTCGAAATGCAGGAAGGCGTGGTCCTCGGCGCAACCCCAGTAGCGGCCATAGAGGCTATGGCTGCCGAGGAAGTTCAGCGCCCCGGCGATCCAGCGCCCGTCGCGCTGGCACATCACCAGCAGGACGTCGTCGCGCATGGTCTGCTGCATCTGCTCGAAGAAGGCCCTGGTCAGATAGGGCTGACCCCATTTCCGCGCCCCGGTGTCCAGATAGAACTGCCAGAAGGCGTCCCAATGCCCGGGCTCGATCTCCGCGCCGGTCAGCCGGTGGATCGTCACCCCGTTTGCTGTCGCTTGGGCGCGTTCCTTGCGGATCTGCTTGCGTTTGCGTGACGACAGCGCCGCGAGGAAGGCCTCGAAATCCGCATAGCCGTGGTTTCGCCAGTGAAACTGCTGGTCGGTGCGCTGCAACAGCCCCAGTTCGCCCCCGAGCGCCCATTCCGCATCGGTGCAGAAGGTGATGTGCAGCGACGAGAGCCGGTTCTGCTCGGTCAGGTTGATCGCACCTCGCACCAGCGCGGCGCGCACCGTGTCCGGCTCGACAGGGTTATTGGGTGGGCTATCGGGCCGGATCAGCAGGCGTGGGCCGGTCACCGGGGTGAAGGGCACGGCGGATTGAAGTTTGGGATAGTATTCGCCCCCGGCCCGCTCCCAGGCATGGGCCCAGGAATGATCGAAGACATACTCGCCCTGGCTGTGGCCCTTGAGATAGAGCGGCATGACGCCCAAGATCCGGCCCTCAACCGAGGCGACCAGATGATGCGGCGCCCAGCCCGCATCGGTCGCCGCCGAGCCGCTTTGCTCCAGCGCCAGCAGGAACCGATGGGAGGTGAAAGGCGACAGCGCCCGTGCAGCACCGGTCCTCTCCGCTGCGGCGCAGGCGTCCCAATCCCCGGCATCGATCCGGTCGATGCCGGGCAGAACCCGGATTTCGACCAACCGGTCGCCTCCGTCCATTATTGGTTCTCCCTAGTTTGCTCCCAACAGAGCTTGGCGTTGCAGCCGCTCGCGTCAAGGAAATCAGTCGCAATCGGCTTGCGCCCCGCGGGTCTTTCGCGCCTGTTCCAAAGGCTGTTTGGCGGATTTCCCGCGCACCGCCTCCAGATCGCGTGCGGCGGTGTTCGGGCGGGCGCGCTCACCCGACGCCACCGAGCGGCGCAGGACGGCGGTCATCACCCGGTTGTCGAGCAGGCTCTGGAACCGTGCTCCGGCGCGGGCCAGCACCCGGCCGCGGATCAATTCCAGCAGGCCCATCATCACGAACAGGCCGGTGATCAGTATCAACAGCGCGACCAGGGTTTCTTCCGACCGGCTCGACAGCACCCGGTCATAGATTTGCAGCATGAACAAGGGGCTGGTCAGCATCAGAAGATTTACGAAGATACTGAAAACCGCGACCGCGATGAAATGCCCACGGCATTTGCCCCTGGTACCGCGCAGCTCGGCAAGGCCCTTGCTCGTCGTCATATATTTCCCTCGGATTTTGCGGGCGCCCCCAGAATACGCAGCCCACAATTCACTGCCCAGGCAATCGAGTATCGCGATTTAGCCGAAGGATCAGGCGAATTCACGCCGCATCGCGCATTCGACGATTGCCGCGGCGCGCCGAACTGGAGGGAGGCCTGATCTGTTGCCGTAAAGCAACAACTTCCGAGGTTTCGACACTGCCGGAATTTCGCCACCAAATCACCCGAATCCGATCACGATTTCAGGTTGAAAAAATAATATTCTCCAGTGACGCTGGAAGCGGGGTGCGAACAACGTTACATCTTAGGTTCTTCGGCGTTATCGGGCGGCGCGCAGGATTGACTTCGAGGGGTTGCCGCGCAATCCCCCCGGAAGCCGCCAGGGAACCGGACGATACCGGGGAGAACGGGAATGCGGATCGATCGACGGAACCTGCTGAAGCGGATGCCGCTGGCCTTGGTTGCCGCGGCAACCTTGGGCCTTGCACCATCGCTGTCCCAGGCGCTGAGCAAGGACGAAGCGATCACGCATGTCGAGGCGGCCATCAGCGAAATTTTCGCCTTGGTCGACAGTTCAAGCAGCGGCACCACCAAGGCTGCCCGGCTGCACGAGATCATGGAGCGGCGCGCGGCGATGCCACAGATCGCGCGCTTTGCCGCCGGCCTCGCCTGGCGCGACATGAGTGACGATCAGCAGACCCGTTTTGTCTCCGCCTTTTCGAAATTCATCTCGGGCGTTTATGCCAGCAGGTTCCAGGAGTATGCTGGCGGCGGCAACTCGGCCGAGACATTCAGGATGGGCAAGGTGATCGACGTCGGGCGCAAGGGCATGTTGGTGAAAACCTCGATTGTCCGCAGCGGCACGGTGCCGGTGCAGGTCGAGTGGCTGGTCACCGACCGGCCGGGCCGAGTGGTGATCGCCGACATCGTCATCGAGGGCGTTTCGATGCTGGTCACCGAACGTGCGGCGATCGGCGGCAGGCTCGACGCCCATCACGGCGACGTGGATCTGCTGATCGCCGATCTGAACTCCTGACCTGAGCCCCTGGTCAAGCCCCCTGGGTCAGATTGGCCCTCCCCGGCGCAATCACGGCAAAATGGTCTCTTGCGACTTCGCCATCGTTTTAAACCAGTCCACGATCATGTCGGCCAGCGGGTGATCTCGCCGGTAGGCGAGATAATAGCCGCAGTCGGTTTTTACCCGCAGTCCGGGCAGTTCGACCAGTTGACCGGATTTGAGCGGTGGCTCGGCCAGGTGAAGCCAGGCCAGGGCAATTCCCTGACCTTCCATCGCCGCCTGCAGGGTCAAGGCGTAATTGTTGTAATAATACGTACCTGGCGCTGGCTTGTAGTCGACAGAATGATGGCCCAGCCATTGCTGCCAGGACAACCAGCTATACTTCTCTTCCTGCTCATGAATCAGCGGCGCCCGCGCCAGCGATGAGGGGTCCGCACCTGCGCATGCGCCAAAGTGACTTTCGGCAAATTGCGGCGAACACACCGGGAAAAGCTGCTCGCCAAACAGTTTCTGCGAGTGACCGTCGCTCCAGTTGCCCTTGCCAAATCGCAGGGCAAAATCGACTTCCTGCAAATCGAAAATGGTCCGGGTGTCTGAAGTAACCATGCGTATCTCATATGCGGGCAGGAGCTTTTGCAGCGCGGAAAATCGCGGCATCAACCACAGATGGGCGAAGCCATAGGTGCAGCCAATCGACAAGATATCGGGGGAACGTTTTGTGGTGATCCGGTTTGCGGCTTGGCGGATATGACCCAGCCCCAGTTTGACCGCCTCATAGAGCTCTTGCCCGGCATCGGTCAATTCCACCCGGTGATGCAAGCGGTTGAATAACTGAACGTCCAGCAGGTTCTCCAAAGACGCAATATGCCGGCTGATGGATGGTTGCGTTGTGCCCAGGCTTTCGGCGGCCTTGGTGAAACTGCGCATATCGACGGCACTTTCGAACGCGCTCAGATGGTTGAGCGCCATGGCGATGCGCCAGTCGATGTTCATGCCATCTCCTCCTCTCGTCTCATAGCAGTATTCGCACGCGCGATCCCACCTCGTCCCACCTTCCGGCGGGTTCTTTGCGCCTGTCCGGCCCCCTTCTGTGACCTGCGCTCCGCCTCCCCGCCCAACCATCAAGCGTAATCTCATCCGGTAGGCTTGGTGGTTGGGTGGGAGGCGGAGCACCGAAAGCGCAAGCTTTCGAATAGGCGCAAAAGACACGCGGGAAACGGATTAGTCTCACACTACGGGACTCTCTATCACATACGCTGAGCGTATGCGACCATAACAAAATATGTGAGGCGGGGTCGAATGATTTCTCATAAAACAACGCCCGAACGCGGGCCGTGATGGACAAGGGCCGTGATGGACAAGGGAATCGAGTGCCATGACAAAGTTTGATTTCTCCGAGTTTGACTTCAGTGCCGGATATGAGCTGCTGGAAAACGGCTTTTTGTCCAACAAGGCAGATCAAATTCCCTTCGTTCAGCAATGTCATGAATTCTCCATGAGGCACATGGGCACTAACGCCTGGACCTTCTATTCCGACCCCGAAACCTTCGTTTATGGTGCCCTGAAAACCGCCCATGATTTCGGCTTCGACACCCCGGACATGTGCTGGGACGCCTATAACGTGGAAGCCGAGGCGATCGGCTGCGCAATCGCCAAATTCGACGATCTCACCCCGGCGATCGACAACACATCGCCGCTGGTGAGCTGCGAGTTGGACCTCGCCAGGCTCAAGCCCCTCGATCTCAACGCCGGGCGCATTCCGTTTGCGATGAATGTCTCGGCGCTGTTCAAGGAGGTGACCGGAGAGGAGCCCTATCTGGTCTACTGCGCCCCGTTCACGCTGGCCTCGCATCTGATGACCTTCGAGACGCTGGTGCTTCAGATGCAGGACAACCCGGCCTACGTCCACAAGGTGATGACCTACATCACCGACGAGGTGCTGGCCCCCTACATCAACGAGTTCTGCCGTCGCTTCCCCGGCGTCACCGTCGTGCCCGGCAGCGATGCGGTGGCCTCGCTGCCATTCATCACGCTGGAGATGATGGAAGAGTTTGCCCTGCACTACATTGAACGCCTGCGCTCCCTGACCGGCAACAAAGCCATCGTGGATAACTGGTGGGGCGACTCGTTCGTCGATGATCAGGAGAAATTCTGGGAATTCAAACTGCGCGCCAACCCGCTCTACCTGAAAGTCCAGGACCCGGATCTTTACCGCGTCGGGGCGCAGAAGGCCAAGGACTACGCCGTCGCCCGTGATCTGCCGGTGATGTTCGGGGTGTCCAACAACCTGCTGACCACCGGGCCGGCCGAAGCGGTCGAAAAGCGAATTCATGAGTATCTGGAAATCGCCGAACCAGGCGGCAAGAACCTGCTTTACTTGTGCAACTTCAGCTCTGAAACGCCGCCTGAATTCGTAAAGACCTCGGTCGAAGCGATACAGAGATTCCGCGCCGGCGATCGCCCGTGGCTTGGCCAGCACACGAGCGGGTCGCCCGAGGCTGCGGATTATGAAAAATTTGGCAAGAAATCCGCATCGGAGAAAAAGGCGCTGGCCGAGGTAAAAGCTGCCGCACCAGTGAGAATCAGCGGCCTGAGCGAAGATCAGGACACCCTGCTCGATGATCTGTTCGATCATGTGGTCGACGGCGAGACGGACCAGCGATTGCCGTGGTCAATCAGGCCTTGGCGGATAACATTCCGCTCAACACCATTCTGGACGATGCCCTGATCGCGGCGATGGAAGATGTCGGCGGAATGTTCTCCGAAGGCACCATCTTCGTACCCGAAATGCTGTTGTCGGCGCGCGCCATGAAAGGCGGGCTGGAGATTCTTCGCCCGCTGCTCACCAAGACCTCCGCCAAACCGAAAGGGTTGGTGATGCTGGCCACGGTACAGGGCGACGTGCACGACATTGGTAAGAACCTGGTCGGCATGATGCTCGAAGGCGCGGGCTACAAAGTGGTCGATCTCGGCGTCAACAACAGCACCGAGGAGATCCTCGAAAAAGCCCGCGAGTTGAAGCCTGACGTCATCGGTCTCTCGGCGCTGCTGACCACCACCATGCCAAATATGTCCAAGGTCATCAAAGCCTTCAAAGCCGCCGATGAACCCTACCCGATCATCGTCGGCGGTGCGCCGGTAACGCAGGAATTCGCCGACGTCATTGGCGCGGATGGCTATGGCCCCGACGCCCCGGGTGCGGTGAACCTGGTTCATTCCCTTGTCGCGGCCAAGGGCGGAAACTGGAAAATGGCCCTGTCGGCATAGGTTGCGATCTAGCAAGGCTATTGCGCGTCGCGGCCCGGAAATCGCGGGCTCCCTTGATCGGACCCTTTCCACTTGTACCGCCGCCTCCCGGGTCAAGCCCGGGCGGCTGAGCGTTTCAATTTGGCCTCATCGTGCTCTAGCATGAGGTTATGCGACAAATCACCGAATTTCTGACTTTCGACACCCCCGGTCCGGGTCTGCACCCGATCACCGCGCGCGTGGCCGAGTGGGTCGCCGGCCAACGGGTCGAAACCGGCCTGCTCACGCTGCTCTGTCAACACACCTCGGCCTCGCTGACGATTCAGGAGAACGCCGATCCGGATGTGCGCCTCGACCTCGACGATGCCTTTGCCGGGCTGGCGCCCGAGGGAGGCGCTGAGCGTTACCGCCACCATCTGGAGGGGCCGGACGATATGGCGGCCCATATCCGCACTGTCCTGTCCGGGGTGCATCTATCGATCCCGGTCACCGGGGGCGCTCTCATGCTCGGGACCTGGCAGGGGGTCTATCTGTGGGAACACCGCAGCCATCCCCACCGGCGCCAAATTGCCCTGCACCTGCTGTCGGGGTAGGTTCAGAGAGCACGACCAAAGCACTACCAAACCACTACCAAGGGAATCGGACTTCCGGCCGATAATTTCCGCGCTTGCCAACAACCCTCTGTCAGCAAAAATAGAAATGTCCGGTTCTGTAGCAAATAGAGTGTCCGCTTTTGGTTTGATTGCTGGAAAGCTCCCAGATGTGCCTCCCAACTACCGGCTGAGCCGCAGACATTATGCTGCAACCGGGAGTTCATGCATAAGCGGTTCCGCCGATACGGCCGATGACAGTTTCCACTGCCATCGCGCCATCCATGAGCGGAATGCCAGGCCGGTGATCGCGCCACGAAAGGGGGCATCCATCGTGGCGCCGCGAAATTTGAAGGACCCGCCACCGACCCGTGGCCAGATTGTTCGACGCATCCATCAGATCGGACGCAAGGAATGGAAAAAGGAAAGCAATTATCACCGGCGATCCTTGGCCGAGACCGCCATGTTCCGTTTCAAAACCATCATTGGCGCCAAATTACGCAGTCGAAAATTCGAAACCCGGAAGACAGAAGCCGCAATCGGTGTCGCCATTCTCAACACCTTCATGGAACTGGGCATGCCTGAAACCATCAGGATCAGTTGAAAAAACTACTTGAAAACCTTCTGCAGCCTTGAACTTCCATGCAACAAAGCCGATCAACGGCATTAAGCGCAACCTTCATCAGGGCGCCTCGATCGCGAAATGTGCCATCAACAGCGCGTTTTGGGATTTGATTGAGCCGGATTGGGGATTGCAATCCGCGACCCGCGCCCTTCTTTCTGGTTTGACGAGCTGGCAAGCAGCCAAGACTTGGGGAGAACCGCAATGCCCGGACCGCTGGACACAGTGCGCGTAATCGATCTGACCATGATGGTTTCGGGGCCGCTGGGGGCGATGATCCTGGCCGATCAGGGCGCCGACGTGATCAAGGTCGAGGCGCCGGGCATCGGCGATCACAGCCGCCATGTCGCCACCCGGCGGGGTGGCTTCTCCGCTTCCTTTCTCAACAACAATCGCAACAAGCGCTCGATCGCCCTCGACATGAAGCATCCCGACGGCCTCGCCGCCTTGAAGCGGCTGATCGCAGGCGCGGATGTAGTGATGCAGAACTTTCGCCCAAGCGTAGTCGAGCGGTTGGGCATCGGCTACGAAGATGCATGCGCGATCAATCCCGGTATTATCTATGCCTCGATTACCGGTTTCGGCGAGACCGGTCCCTATGCCGGAAAGCCGGTTTTCGATCCGCTGATCCAGTCGCTTTCCGGTCTGACCACGGTGCAAGCGGGTTCCGACCAGCGCCGCCCGGCGCTTGTGCGCACGATCCTGCCTGACAAGTTGACCGGCTTCACCATGGCCCAGGCGATCACGGCGGCGCTGTTCGCGCGGGGAAAGACCGGCCAGGGCCAGCATATCCGGCTCTCCATGCTCGACACCGTGATCGCCTTCCTGTGGAGCTCCGACATGGGCGGCAACACCTTCGTGGGCGACGAGGTCGACGCCGAGACCGCGCAGAGCTTCATTGACCTGATCTACGAGACCGCCGATGGCTATATCTCGGTCGCCGCCTTCCGCCGTGCCGACTGGGTCAAGCTGGCGCAAGCCTGCGAGCGCCCGGAATGGGTCGACGATCCCCGCTTCCTGACCTCCGAAGGGTTGGAGGTCCACAAGCCCGAGCGACTGGACTTGACCCAGCAAGCGCTGCGGGGCCGCACAAGTGCCGAGTGGATCGCCCAACTGGAAGCTCATGACGTGCCCTGCGCGCCGGTGCTGACCAGGCGCGAGATGACCAGCCACCCCCAGGTGGTCGAGAACGGCATCATCGTCGAGACCGACCATCCACAGGCGGGTCGTGTACGTCAGGCTCGCACCCCAGCGCGCTTCTCCGGAACCCCGGCGGAGCATCGCCGGGGTGGCCCGGCATTGGGCGGGGACACCCACGAGATTCTCGCCGAGGCCGGATATTCGGTAAGCGAGATCGAGGCCCTGGTCGCCAACGGGGCGGCCGCGGTGCAAAAGGAGAGCGCAGCGTGATCGACTTCTACTACTGGCCCACACCGAATGGCTGGAAGGTCGCGATCCTGCTCGAGGAACTCGCGGCGGAATACCGTATGATTCCCGTTCGCATTGGCAAGGGCGACCAGTTCAAGCCGGAGTTCATGGCCATCAGCCCCAACAATCGCATGCCCGCCATTGTCGACCACGATGTGCCCGGTGCGCCCGTTCCGGTGTTCGAGTCTGGTGCGATCATGTGGTATCTGGCGGAAAAAGCAGGGAGATTCCTGCCAGCAGATCCGCTGCGCCGGAAGGATGCGATGGAGTGGCTGTTCTGGCAGGTTGGCAACCAGGGGCCGTTGGCGGGTCAACTCAGTCATTTCGTGAACTACGCTCCGGAGGGTGTCGGCGACTATGGCCGCCAGCGCTATGCCCGCGAATACGACCGCTGCCTCGGGGTGCTGGAGCGTCGCTTGGACGGGCGCGACTATATCCTCGGGGACTACTCCATCGCGGACATGATCTGCTGGCCCTGGGTCTTGATCGCCAAACCACTGGGCGCCGCGCTGGAGCCGTTCCCAAACGTTGTTGCCTGGCGGCGGCGCATCAAGGAACGCCCGGCGGTACAGCGCGCCGTAGATCTGGGCAAGGAGATGCGCCGCCAGGACCCGCCGACCGACACCGAACGCAAATTGCTGTACGAGCAAACGGCGGCCAGTGTCGGCAAGCACTCCGGCGAAGGCGCGTAAAGCGTTCCTGACGGCGCATCGGAGTCTGCTGACCTTCTCGCCGCACCACATGTTCGCCAGGCACGAACTGTCGATCCTGGAGGAACCACCGTTCGACGCCGCGAAGTGGAACGTGATCCAGCCGACCGACGACCAAGCCTGGTCCGTCACGTCAATCGGCTGATCGAACTGGCCTCCGGCAAGATCGAGATCCTCGACCGTGACGTGAGCGCGATGTCAAGCCGCGAGTTGCGCCAGGTGCGGGCCCAGCGACTGGGCATGGTGTTCCAGCACATGGCGCTGATGCCGCACCGCTCGGTCCGCGGCAACGTCGCCCAAAGGGGCCGGGGCTGCTCGGCGGCTTCGCCATCCTCTTTGTCGCCATGGTCATGGACCGCATCGCCCAGGGCGTCTTTCGGCGCGAAGAGCGGAAGTAATCGGTCATAGATCCGGCTTTTGCATCAGGCTGGATGTTGCGCCGTTCCCAATGTCGAATTTCGCCGCAGGCGACCGGAAATCCCGTACTGAAATCGCTGAAACCGGCATTTTCAATGGAAACTGTCGCCGATTGGTCGATATCGGGAACACATGATTAGGTTTTTTGGGGTTCATGTGCTGAAATGGTACAGTCGCCGTTCCCGGCCCGACCGGGTACCGTCGATGTGAGGTGGCGGTTTGCGCCATGATTTCGAAACGGGAGTGTATCAATGCGGCAAGGTGAATTGGATCGTCTGAATGCGAATCTCGCAGCAGTCCGAGAGATCAGTGAGGCACGGTTGGGCAAGGCGGAGCGGGCAGCGTTTTCGGATGCGCTGAACCAGTTCTATGCCAACGTGTCACCGGACGAGGTTGTCAATACCGAGACCGAGCAACTCTATGGTGCCGCGCTCGCATTGTGGAAGTTCGGCGCCAAGCGCCAGGCGGGAACCGCACGGGTCCGGCTCTACGACCCGCGCATGTCCGAGCATGGCTGGGAATCTTCGCATAGCGTGCTGGAAGTCATCAATGACGACATGCCGTTCCTGGTCGATTCGCTCATCGTGTTCCTGACCGAGCGCAGTCTTGGTATCCACACGCTTCTGCATCCGGTCATGACGTTTGATCGCGACGCCAAGGGCGCGCGAAAGGGTTTGCTGGCTCCCGGCGCCAAGGGCGGGATGCGCGAGTCGGTTATCCAGGTGCAGATCGACCAGATCGGCGACGACAAAACACTGGCCAGGCTCGAGACGGAGGTCCGCCAAATGCTGGCGGATGTACGTGCCTCGGTCGAGGATTGGCAGCCGATGTTGTCGAAACTCGGCGAAGTCACCACCGCGCTGCGCAAGGACGCGCCGAAGAAGGCGGCGGAGGCTACCGCAGAGGCCGCAGAATTCCTCGAATGGCTGGCCGAGAACCACTTCACCTTCCTTGGCTACCGTGAGTACCGGATCGGCGAAGGGCGCAAGAAAGGCACCGGTGTGGCGGACGGCGCCGGGCTCGGCTTGATGCGGGATTCCGACTACACGGTCTTGCGTGATGCACAGGGAAATCCCACCCATTGGTCTCCGGAGATGGATGCCTTCGTCACCGATCTCTCTCCGCTGCTGATTCTCAAGGCGAACCGCCGCTCGACCGTTCATCGGTCGGTCCATCTCGATTTGATCGGGGTCAAGCACTACAACTCCAGGGGGCGCGTCGTCGGTGAACACGCTTTCATCGGCCACTTCACCTCGGCCGCCTATAACCGAAGCCCTAGCGCAATTCCGCTGTTGCGCCAGAAGATCGAGCGCGTCATCGCGCGCTCGGGCTTTTCTCCGGGCAGCCATGACGGCAAGGCGCTGACCAACGTGCTGGAGACCTATCCTCGCGACGAGTTGTTCCAAAGCTCGGATGAGCAACTCTTCAACAATGCCGTCGGTGTGTTGCATCTGGCGACCCGTCCGCGCACCCGGCTGTTTGTCCGGCCCGACCGGTTTGGCCGGTTTCTGTCCTGCCTGATCTATGTCCCACGAGAGCGCTACAACACCGAGTTGCGGGTCAAGATGGGTGAAATTCTGTCAAAAGAACTGAACGGCCGCGTCGCGACCTGGACGCCGTCCTTCGGTGATGGCTTCATGGTGCGGGTTCATTTCGTCATTGCCGCGCTGCCCGGCAAAACGCCTGAATATGACGTGGCCGAGATCGAGCAACGCATCGTCGCCGCGGTACGAAGCTGGGGCGATGTGTTGCATGATGCGCTGATCGAACGGAAAGGCGAGCATGAAGGCAACCGTCTCCATGCGGTCTACCATCTCGGTTTTGCGTCGAACTATCGCAGCGCCTTCAACAAGGTCACCGCCATCTCCGATATCGAGAAAATGGAGATGCTGGACGAGACGCGGGATTTGGATCTGAAATTCTACCGCCGGTTGGAGGATTCGGAATCAGTAGCCCGGTTCAAGCTGTTCCGGCTGGGCCAGGCGGTGCCGCTGTCGGACTGTCTGCCGGTGCTCGAGAATATGGGCTTTCGTGTTCTCGAGGAATTTCCTTTCGAGGTCGCCCGTGGCGACGAGGAAATATGGTTACATGATTTCTATATGCAATCGGCCGATGGCAGCGATCTCGACCTGTCTGAATTGCGTGAGAAGCTGGAGGAAACATTTACTGCGGTCTGGTCCCGTGAGGCCGATGACGACCCGCTGAACCGGCTGGTCTTGCTGGCTGGCGTCAGCGCGCGCGAAACCGTGCTGTTACGCGCCTATAGCCGTTTTCTGCGCCAGGCGCGGATCCCTTATTCGGTCGAATACATGGAAGATGCGCTGGCCGAAAATCCCGGTATCGCCCGGTCACTGGTGGCGCAGTTCCATGTTCTGTTCGACCCCGCCGGTGGCAACAAGGCCAAGGAGCGCGAAGCTGCGGCGGCAAAGATTTACACCCAGATCGAGACGGCGCTCGAAGCAGTAGCCAGTCTCGATGTCGATCGCATCCTGCGCCGTTTCCGCAATGCCATTCAGGCGACCCTGCGCACCAATTACTACCAGAAGGGCGCCGATGGCGGGCTGAAGGCATATGTGTCGTTCAAATTCGACTGCGCCGAGTTGGACGATCTGCCGCTACCCCGGCCCTGGCGCGAAATCTTTGTCTATTCGACCTGGATCGAGGGTGTGCATCTGCGCGGCGGCCCGGTCGCCCGTGGTGGCCTGCGCTGGTCGGACCGCAAGGAGGATTACCGCACCGAGGTGCTGGGTCTGGTCAAGGCCCAGCAGGTCAAAAACGCGGTCATCGTGCCGGTTGGCTCGAAGGGCGGTTTCCTGCCCAAATCCCTGCCTGCCGGCGGCACCCGTGACGAGGTCGTGGCCGAGGCGGTTCGTTGCTACAAGACCTTCCTTAGCGGGCTGCTGGACATCACCGACAATCTGAATGGCGCCGACGTGGTGCCGCCGAAATCGGTGATCCGCCGCGATGATGACGACCCCTATCTGGTTGTTGCCGCCGATAAGGGCACTGCGACATTCTCGGACATCGCCAACGGCATCGCTGCCGATTACGGCTTCTGGCTCGACGACGCCTTCGCTTCCGGCGGTTCGAACGGCTATGACCACAAGGGAATGGGGATCACCGCCAGGGGCGGCTGGGAAGCGGTCAAGCGCCACTTCCGTGAGCTCGGTCACGACAGCCAGACCCAACCCTTCACGGTGATCGGCTGCGGTGACATGTCGGGCGATGTGTTCGGCAACGGCATGTTGCTAAGCGAGCAGATCAAGCTGGTCGCCGCCTTCGACCACCGCGACATCTTCATCGATCCGGACCCCGACCCGGCAAAAACCCATGTCGAGCGGGTGCGCATGTTCGGCCTGCCGCGTTCAAGCTGGCAGGACTACAACAAGAAGCTGATTTCGAAGGGCGGCGGCATCTTCCCGCGCTCAGCCAAGTCGATCAAGCTGAATGCGCAGATCAAGGAACTGACCGGTCTGAAGGCCGATCAGGTGACCCCTTTCGAGCTGATAAACGCGCTGCTGAAGACGCCGGCCGATTTATTGTGGTTTGGCGGCATCGGCACCTACATCAAGGCAACCAGCGAAAGCCATGCCGATGCAGACGACCGAGCCAGTGACGCCATCCGAATCGATGCACCCGAACTCCGCGCCCGGGTGATCGGCGAGGGCGCCAATCTGGGCGTGACCCAACTTGCCCGGATCGAGTTGTCCGCCGCTGGCGTCAAGCTCAACACCGACGCCGTCGATAACTCGGCAGGAGTCGATTGCTCGGATCACGAGGTCAATATCAAGATCGCGCTGGGCGCCGTGGTCGGTGCCGGTGATATGACCGAAAAGCAGCGCAACACCCTGCTTGCAAAAATGACCGACGAGGTTGGCGAGCTGGTGCTGAAGACCAACTACAACCAGACCCTGGCGATTTCACTGGCCGAGACGCGAGCCCCGGCGATGTTGGAGGAGCACGCCCGCTTCATGCGTGCGCTTGAGGCCGAAGACCTGCTCGACCGCGCCGTAGAACTTCTGCCCACCGACGAGGAATTGGCGGAACGCGGCAAAGAAGGGCATGGCCTGACCCGGCCCGAGCTTTCGGTGCTGGTGGCCTATGCCAAGATAACCGTGTTCTCGGAACTGACCCGTTCCGATGTGCCCGACGACCCGTATATGGAGCGGTTGCTGATCGACTATATGCCGGGCCCGATCCGGGACAAGTACAAGGGGGTGCTCCAGACCCACAGGCTGCGGCGCGAGATCATCTCCACCGTTGCCGCCAACGCCCTGGTCAACGAGGCCGGTCCGACGCTCCATAATCGACTGCGCGAGGAGACCGGGGCATCGGTCGCCGAGATCGTGCGCGCTTTCATCATTGCGCGTGAGGTCTACGGCTTGCCCGGCATTGCCGCCGAGATCAACGCGCTCGACAACAAGGTCTCGGCATCGACCCAGACCGAAATGCACTTGGCACTCTCGGATATGATCGCCGCGCAAAGCCTGCGGCTGTTGCAGGGCGGCGGTGACCGGACCATTGGCGAGGCAATTGCGCTCTACGGGCCGGGAGTGGAACAGATCGCCGCCACCGCCGAAGGCGTGATTACCGACTTTTCGACGAAGCGGATGGGCCAGCGCACTGCCGAGTTGGTCGATGCCGGCGCGCCGCAGGAATTGGCCCAGAAGATCGCCAGGCTGGAACTGCTGGGCGGTGCCATCGATGTGATCGAAGTCGCTGCAGGGCTGGGTCGCGACGTGACCGATGTAGCAGCGAATTACTTTGCCGCCGGGGGGCGTTTCGGCCTCGATTGGCTGCGTTCGGTATCGCGTCAGGTCAGACCGGCGGATCACTGGGAACGCATTGCGCTCGGTCGGCTGATGGCCGACCTCCGGTCCCAGCAATCGGCCATCGGTGCCGCAGCCCTAGGGTTGAAAGGGGTGAAGCCCGGGGCTCCCAGCATTACCAAATGGGCCGAGAAAAACGCCGATGCTTCTGAACGCGCCGACCGCCTGATCGCCGAATTGCGCGCCAGTGGCACTCTCAGCGTCGCCAAGCTGGCGGTTGCATCTTCGCAACTCCGGTCTGTCAGCGGGAAGTGAGGGCATCTCCATGCCCCCCTCGTTCAAGGACTGGGGGAGGCATGGAGCATCCTGTGGTTTCCGCTTACGTCGTTTCGGCGATGAAATCGGGCCGGATATTCGATAGTTGGTCCAACGATCCGGCTGGGAATCCCTTCAGAATCCCGTGACTCAGGACCAGCACGGTCCGCCAGCCCATGCCCGCGCCACCCAGAATATCGGTGTGCAATGTGTCGCCGACCATGGCGATGCGTTGCGGGGATATATCTGGGTCAATCCACTCGCGAACCAGTTCGAATGCATTGGCAAACGGCTTGCCGTAGAACTCCGGCACACAGCCGGTGAGGTCGGCAATCTCGTGGGCGAAGAGGCCCGGCTCGGCTGCCAACCCGCCCTCACGTGGCGATACAAGATCGGGGTTGCCAACCAGAACCGGGCGAGGCCGCGTGCGCAGGGACGCGAGCAGAAGGTCATTGCGCGCCCGGTTCCAGTCACCGGTGCCCAGCAGGACGAAGCCATCAACCGCATCATAGTCAGCCGGATCGTCGCACAACCGCAGGCTATGCCTGGCGAGTTCCCCAATTTCCGCCATATCGTTGGCGGCAAAGCCCCAGCAGCGGTCCTGCCGGTTAGCCAACACCTTGGCCAGTGCGTCCCGGCTTGAAACGATCTCATCCCGGGTGAAATCAAAACCCAACCCGCGATAGCGCTCGACCGAATGTGCAACCGGGTAGGAGGCGCCGTTGGTCAACACGAACACACGCTTGCCCGCAGCGCGCAAAGCGGAAACTCGCTCGGGCGCGCCGGGAACACATCGCTTGCCGACATTCAGCACGCCATATCCATCGAGGACGAAGACATCGATCTCGTCGATCAGGTCGCCCAGGTGTTCGATCTGCCGCGACAGTTTTGGAAACGCAGCCTGGGGCAGCCTGGGCCGTATCTCCTCGTAGCGCCGATAAATGAATTCCGCGTCGAGCCGTTCAGATGATCGCATGCCGGACCTTGGCCGAGACCCATTCGCTGACCACCACGGTGGCCAGGATGATGACAAAGATCATCGTCACCTGCGGCCATGCCAACACGTTCAGGGACGCTTGCAATTGCAGCCCGATGCCGCCTGCGCCGACCAGACCGAGGATGGTCGACTCGCGGATGTTGATATCCCAGCGAAACACTGAGATGCCGAAGAACGTCGGCAGGATCTGCGGCACGATGGAGAAGTCGATCACCTGCGCACTCGACGCGCCGGTGGCGGTGACCGCCTCGACCTGGGTCTGGTCGATTTCCTCGATTGCCTCATAAAGCAGCTTGGCGACAAACCCGATCGAGCGCAGCCCAATGGCGACGATCCCGGCAAAAACGCCAGGGCCGATGATCGAGACCAGCAGCAGCGCCCAGATCAGTGAATTGATCGAGCGTGACGAGACGATGATGAGGAGCGCGATGGGCCGGGCGATATAGAGGCTGGGCGTGGTATTGCGGGCCGCCATAAAAGCCACCGGAACGGCGATGATGATGCCCATCAGCGTGCCCAGCGTGGCGATGTTCAGGGTATCCCACATCGGCCACCACAGCTTCTCGATATATGACCAGCGCGGTGGGAACATGCGGCTGCCAAGATCCGCCGCCTGACGGGGCGCATCCGAGACGAACATCCAGATGGTGTCCTTGGTCATCACCTGCCAGCAAAAGACGAACAACGCCACCAGCGCCAGCCACCCGGCCCACAGGATCAGGCTCTGCTTGCTGGTGCGGTGTTTCCATGCGGGTTGCCCGTTCAGCGTCGAGATCGGCATCACTGCACCCATTTCCGCACATGGCTGGACGAGTATTCCGCCACCATGACAATAGCGATGATGATCATGAGGATCGCGCCAGCCGAGTCGAACTCATAGCGGTCGATGGCGGTGTTCAGCGTCGCCCCGATGCCCCCGGCGCCGACGATGCCGATCACCGCGGATTCGCGAAAGTTGATGTCCAGCCGATAAAGCGACAGCCCGATCAGCCGTGGCATGACCTGCGGCTGGACTGCATAATTCACCAGTTGCCACCAGCTTGCTCCGGTCGAGCGGACCGCCTCAGCTTGGCTTTCGTCGATATTCTCGATGTCCTCGGCCAGCAGCTTCGCGAGGAAGCCGATGGTGGCGAAGGACAGCGTCAGGAACCCGGCAAACGGGCCGAAGCCGAACATCACCACGAACAGGATGGCAATGATGATTTCTTGCAACGCCCGCGACATGGCGATGATTGCCCGGCACAGCAGATAAACCGGCAGGGGGGCGAGATTGCGGGCAGCACCAATGCCGATTGGCACCGATATGAGAATCCCAACCACGGTGGACGTCACCGACATCGTCAGGCTTTCGACCAGCCCCTGACTGATGTCCTCCCAACGCGAGGAGAAATCCGGTCTCAGGAATCCCAGGACAAACTTCTGGCCACGCTCCAACCCCTCATAGACGCGCAGCCAGTTGACCTTGATGGAGGAAATCGCGAGGACCAGATAGAGCAGCCCGCCGCCGTAGATCGCAATCCGCCAGCGTCGGTCGTGGATCAGGATCGGCGGGCGTTTCCAGCGTCGGGGAGTGGTGGTGTCGGTCATGGGCACGGTCATACCAGTCCGGCGAGACGTTCCGCGCGGTCCCGCTCTTCATCGTCGTTCCCGTCATCACCGCCCTTGCCACGCATCGCGGTCCAGTCTTCCTCGCCGTAGATGCGGGTCAGCACGGTGTCGTCCAACTTCTCCGGCGCGCCGTCGAACACCACCTTGCCAGCCTGCAGGCCGATGATGCGTTGGGTGAAGTTCTGTGCCAGCACCACGTCGTGGATGTTGATGATTGCCGGCAGGCCGCGCTCTTGGCAGATCTCCAGGATCAGCCGCATAATCTGGCGCGATGTCTTGGGGTCCAGCGAGGCGGTCGGCTCGTCGACCAGCAACAACTCCGGGTCCTGCTCCAGCGCCCGGGCGATGCCGACCCGCTGGCGCTGGCCGCCCGACAACGCGTCGGCGCGTTTGTCGGCCTGGTCGGTCAGGCCAACGCGCTCGATCAGCTGGAATGCTTTTTGTACGTCTGCATTCGGAAACCGCCGGGTAAACGAGCGCCAGAAAGGCACATACCCAAGCCGCCCGGAGAGCACGTTCTCCATCACCGTCAGCCGCTCGACCAAGGCGTATTCCTGAAAGATCATGCCGATCCGCCGCCGGACCCGGCGCAACTCGCCGCGCGACAGCCCGGTGACGTTTTCATCGCTCAGGCTGACGGTTCCGGAACTCGGCTCGACCAGCCGATTGATGCAACGGATCAGGGTCGACTTGCCGGCGCCAGACGGGCCAATCAGGCCGACGACCTGCCCTGCCGGAACCGTGAAACTGACATCGCTCAATGCCTTGTCGCCGGTCCGGTATGTTTTGGATAGACCTTCGATCTTAAGCACGGTTCAGCCCCCGGGTGTCGTACTCACAGAGTATAGCGCAAACGGGAGATCCCGTTTGCGCCAGGTTTCATGCCGCGGCGGTCTGCCTTACTGGCAGGTGTAGGACACGCCGTTGGCCTCGTCGATCTTGCGGATCACCGCCCAGTTATCCTTGAAGGTGATCGGGATGAACTGGTCCTCGCCGTTTCTCTTGAACTCCTCTTGCAACGACGAACCTTCCCAATCGAAGGAGAAGAAGGCGTCCTGGATCTTCGCCTGCAGTTCCGGCGTCAGGTTATGGGCGACGCCGTAGCCGGTGGTCGGGAAGGTCTGCGACTTGTAGATCGAGACCACCTGGTCTGCTGTGATCACGTCGCGCGAAATCATCCTCGCCATCACCGAGTTGGCGACCGAGGCGGCCAGATAGTCCTTGTTGGCAACGCCGAGGACCGAGTTGTCGTGCTTGCCCGAGAACAGCGGCTCGAAGTCGCGGCCGGGGATCATGTCGTAGTCCGCCTTCAGGATCGCCGACGGCGCCTTGAACCCTGAGTTCGAGGTCTCAGAGGTAAAGGCCATCGACTTGCCCTTGATGTCCTCGACGCTCTCGATGCCGGAGCCCGGATAGGTGATGATCTCCATCTCGTAGCCGAACGAGCCGTCGGCCGACGCCATGATCGTGAATGGCCGGAACCCGGCGCAGGCCACCGCGATCGGGTTCGAGCCGGTGTTGAAACCGGCGATATGCAGGCGCCCGGCGCGCATCGCCTCGATCTGCGCAGCGTTGGATTGGACCGGGAAGAATTGTACCTTCTTGCTGGTCTTCTCTTCGAGGTAATCGAGGAAGTCCGACCATGCCTTGGCGTAGACCGCCGGATCCTCGACCGGGGTGTAGGCGAAGATCAGCATGTCGGGATCAACCTGCTGCGACGCATCGGTCGGGATGTCGGCGATCAGATCGCCGTCGGCGTCGGTGTAGCGGCTGTCGAGCATGAACTCGGCCTGCGCGCTGCCTGCGAAGGCCATTGTGGCGGCAAGCGCCATCGAAAGAAGTCTTTTCATTATTTTCTCCCTTGAGATGCCGCCCGTCATGCGGGCTGGACCGTTGATCGTTCTTGCTCCGGATTTCGGGAACTGGCGATCCGAACAATAACGAAACAGATTCGTAGTTAATATGAAAGCTAATTTGATCAGACATTGGCCAGAGACGGCGGCATAGTGAATGGGTTGAAGGCGCCAGTCGCCGATGAGCGGGCTATCATAAGGTGGATTGATCGGACTATATAAATTAGCGATGGGGTTGACCCGAGATAAGCACCCGCTTCGAGCCGTTTTGCAGATGCACACTGGCTTTTTCCTTGGATGCAAAGATACCAGTGCATTCCAGTGCGATGTCTACATCGCCCCAGGGCAGTTCCGCCGGGTTCCGGACCGCCGTGACCCGGATTGGCCCGCGCCCCACATCGATAGTGTCGCCGTCGACCGTGACGGTGCCGGGAAAGCGGCCATGTACGGTGTCGTAGCGCATCAGATGGGCATTGGTCTCGACGGGACCCAGATCGTTCAACGCCACTACCTCTATATCGGTCCGGCCCGACTCGAAGATAGCACGCAACACATTGCGCCCAATGCGCCCAAAACCGTTGATCGCGACCTTAACTGCCATTTTCTACTCTCCTCGTGATGCGGGGTGTTGGGGGCCAGATGTGGCCCGACAATTGGCCCGGCCCAGCCGTCAAATATCTTTGGGGGCTTATACATGGCAGGCCACGGTGGTCAATCGCCGGGGCGGTCAGGAAATATGACTAGTGAAATTTGACCTGCGTGTGTGTTGGAAAAATTCATTCCGCTCGGAGCGGGCGTCACGAAGATCTGATCGGTCTTTACCCTTTGAATATGATTTGGGCCGGATTGTTCCGGCCCAAATCTCGTCATTTGCCTGTTGTAGAGACCTCGGCGAGAGGCCGCTAGCGGTTCAAATACTGCAACTCCAGCTTGTCCTCGACATCCGGCAGCGGGAAGTCCTCATGCAGTGTCTTCGCTATGCCGTAAGCCATCAAGATCAGGATCACGGCAATCGGCAGGCCAGCCACGATCGACGCCGTCTGTAGTGCGCTCAGGCCACCGGCCAGCATCAGCACACCGGCCACGATCCCCGCTGTCAGGCCCCAGAAGATACGGAACTTGACCGGCGGATGCTCGTCGCCCATCGATAGCATCGTGCACATCACCAGTGTGCCCGAGTCCGAAGAAGTCACGAACCACGAGACCAGCAGGATAGTGATCAGAATCGTGACAGGCGTGACAAGCGAGTCATAGCCGAATCCGGCAACGGTCGCGAAAACACCGGTCGCGTAATCCGCATTGACCGCGTCGACAACGCCAGCCTGGTAGAACAGGTCAACCCCGGTGGCGGCGCTGCCGAAGATACCCATCCACAACAGCACCACCGAGACCGGCACGAGCAGGACGCAGAAGCAGAACTGCCGAATAGTGCGGCCCTTCGAGACGCGGGCAATAAACAGCCCTACAAACGGGCACCAGGCTATCCACCAACCCCAGTAGAAAATGGTCCACCAGCTCTGCCACTGACGTTCGGTGTCGCTGTCGATCCAGAATCCCATCGGAATGACGTTCCACAGATAGTCGCCCACGCCGCTAATCGTCATGCCCAGAATGAATGCGGTCGGACCCAGTATCAGGAACAGTGCCAGCAATCCGATGCTGGCCCATACATTACACTCACTGAGAATCCGGACGCCCTTGCCGACACCAGATGCCGCTGAAGCAGTACCCAAGCAGGTAATGACGGCAATAAGGATCAGTTGATTGGTCTGGGTGTTTGCCATCCAGCCGAGCTTCTCCATGCCGGCGGCGATGGGCGTGATTCCGAGGCCAAGCGAGGTAGCAAGACCGAAGATTGTCCCAAAGACCCCGATCAGATCGATCAGATGTCCCCAGGGACCGTAAATCTTATCCTTCAGAATCGGGTAAAGCGCCGAGCGTAGCGTTAGTGGCAGACCCTTGCGGTAGGAGAAATAGGCAAGGCTAAGCCCCACCAGCACGTAGAGCGCCCAGCCATGCAGCCCCCAGTGGAAATTGGTGATGCGAATGGCTGTCGCGGCGGCCTCGACACTGCCCGGCGTGGCCCCGGACAGGAACGGGCTGTCTTGTATGTGGTACATCGGTTCGGCAACGCCCCAATAGATCAAGCCTGAGCCCAGCCCGGCGCTGAACAACATGCAGATCCACGAAAACGTCGAGAAATCCGGCTCGTCATCTTCCTTGCCCAGCTTCACGTCGCCGAAGCGGCTAACCAGCAGCCAGAATACGAAAAACAGAGCTACGTTCACCACGACGACGTAGAACCAGTCCAATGTGCCGATGATGAAGTCTTTCCCAGACGCGAAAACAGCGCTGGAATATTCAACATCCCAGATAGTGAAGACAACAAACCCCGAAATCATGATCATGGACGCTATACCCATGAGGGGGTTCATGCCGGCAAAAATTCCCGACTTGGCGATCAGATTTTCCGGTGGCACGTAAGTTCCATCACTCATCGATATTCCCTCCTTGAATAAATTATTATTTCTTAACGCACGGTGCCTGCAGCACCCTGCCGGCCGGACTCCGATACCCAGGCGTCAAAGGCCTCTTCCAGGGTTGCATGGTGCTCCGCCCACCATTCGGCGTTCGACTGAATCGATACCTCGTCCGCATAAGCCGGGCTATTCGGCAGCTGCGCCAGCACCTCATCGGAAATCAGCGCCAGCGAGGATCGTCGCGTCGGTCCGTTGGGAAGATACCCAACCATGTTGGCCAATGATTTCGAACTACTGGCGAAGCGAATGAATTCGATAGCCTCTTCTTTGTGCAGGCTGCCTTTCGGGATGCCGAAAAGATCAAGCTCGATTACCCGACCATCCCACACTACCGAGAAATTAGCACCGTCTTCGCGTGAGGCCACGGCACCGGTGGTCGCCCAGACCGAAGTCATCGCAACGTCGCCGCTGTTCAGAAGGCGCACCGGCTCGCGCCCGTTATCCCAAAACTGAAGGCCGGGTTTTATGGTGTCCATTACAGAAAGCGCACGCTCGACCCCTGCTTCGGTTTCAAGAACGCTGTAGACATCCTCTTGGGGAACGCCATCTGCAATCAGCGCCCATTCCATAACCACTGTCGGGTCGTTCCGAATTGCCCGGCGCCCAGGAAAATCCTCGGTATTAAAGAAATCTGCGACCGAGGTCGGCGGGTTGTCACCGAATGTCTCGTTGCTATAGCCGAAAACCGTCGCCCAGACGATCACGCCTACGCCGCAAGGGTTCAGCGCGCCTTCGACAAAGTCATCGCGGAAGTTGGTTCCATCCGCCCCGTCGGGCATACTGATGTCGGCGACATTCTCCAGCAAGCCTTCGTTACATGCCCGCAGCGAGTCCGCCTGCGTCAGATCGACGACATCCCAGATCACATTGGCCGATTCTACCTGATCCCGGATTTCACTTATTCCACCAGCATAATGTTCCACATGCACTCTGGCATTATTGGTCTGTTCGTAGGGACGCACGAATCCCAACATCTGGCTGCGCATATATGGCCCGGTCCAGGTGGTGAAGGTGATCTCACTTGGGGCGGCGACAACCTCAGCGATGGTCGCGGTATCCTGAGCACGGGCACCGATAGGGGTTATCGCGGTCCCAAGAAAAACCAAGGCGGCAAAAGTATCCCTGAAGTGCTTCGATGGGGTTAGAATCATCATTTTTCTCCTCCCGAAATAGTTTCTTGATTATGTGAGACCCCAGCATAAGTGTCAATCGGCATTGAAACGGGACCCCTGATCGGCGCGCAAAAGGGGCCCGTCTGGAGCGACGTGGGCTGGCCCGAGGCGGCGTAGCTTTCCATGTGGCGCAGCCGTCTCGGGCCAGCCTTTCCGAGGCGATCAGGCTCGGTTCTTGAAGCGCCGGCTCTCGTTGCCGGTCTCGAGGATGTCGCAGTGATGGGTCAGACGGTCGAGGAGCGCGGTGGTCATCTTTGCATCACCGAAGACGCTGGGCCATTCGCCGAACGCCAGGTTCGTGGTGACGACGATGGATGTCCGCTCATAGAGACGGCTGATCAGATGAAAGAGCAACTGGCCGCCGGTCTGAGCGAAGGGCAGGTCGCCGAGTTCGTCGAGGATCAGGACGTCGAGGCGGCAGAGGAAACCGGCCAGCCGACCCTGTCGTTCGGTGCGGGCTTTCGCGTCGAACTTGTTGAGCAGGTCGACGCTGTTGAAGAAGCGGCCACGCGCGGCGTTGCGGATACAGGTGCGTGCGATGGCGACGGCGAGGTGGGTCTTGCCGGTTCCTGTTCTGCCTGTCAGCACGACATTGCGCTGATGCTGCAGGAAGTCTCCGCCGGCGAGGTCACGGGCCCGCGTCTCGTTGATCGGCGTGTCTGCGAAGTCGACCTCGTCGATCTCCCTGGCGAGCGGCAGACGTGCGATCGTCATCTGGTATTTGATGGAGCGGGCCGGCTTTTCGCTGATCTCGGCGGCGAGAAGATCGCGATGATCCTCTGGGGCTCGTGCTGGCGCTTGACCGCCATGGTGAGAATCTCGTCATCGGCGGCCTTCATGCCGTAGAGCTTTGGCTTTCCCATTGCTTCCAGGGCGAGCCATTGTCCGCCATCGGCCGAGGACGATGGCGAGCGGATCGTTCCATTCCCGGGCCTCCTGAGTTTGTCGTAGCGTGCGCAATCCGCCGCAGGTTCATGGGTGAGGCGCAGCGCATCAGGCGGTGCGATCGTTGCTGGCGGTCGCCGTTCGCGGCGCCCTGGAGCTTCCGGCGTACCCGCTTTAGGGACGACGGCAGCACCCGGTCCTTGAATGGCGCGCCGTTGCGCCGGGCGCCGGGCTTGCGGGCCGGCGCCGAAACGTAGTGCCAGGGGTCATAGACCGTGTTGCCTCGCCCGAACACGCGCGCGTGCTGACCGACGACACGTCCTTCCTGCCAGAACTCGATCCGCTCGGCATCGGCCCGGATCTCGACCGGGCGCCCAACCGCGCTGGCGCAGACCGAATAGCGGTTACTGTTGAGCCGCACGAGGCAGGTCCTGGAGACCGAAGCCGCGACGGTGTCAATGGCGGCGTGGAACCCGTCGAAGGGTCCGACGCAGGGCCCGAGGCTTGCCCGTTCCGCTTCGAACATCTCCCGGACCGTCTTGTCCCGCATCTCCGGATGCGGCTGCGCCTTGGCCCAGGCGACGCATCGGTCGAGCAGCCAGGCGTTCAGCTCCGCATGGTTCTCGAACCTCAACCGCGGCGTGAAGAACCGCCGGCGCACCACGCCGACCTGGTTCTCGACCCGCCCTTTCTTCCGGCCAGACGCCGGAGTGCAGGCGACCGGGTCGACCAGATAGTGGCCGCACATCTGCTGGAACCGGCGATTGCAGGTGCGCTCCTTGCCCACGAGGATCGCGTCTACCGCCGTCTTCATGTTATCGTAGATCCCTCGCGCGCCGGTGCCTCTGAAGAAGGCGAACGCCCGATCATCGATCATGGGCGTCGAATACCATCTCCTGGCTCTCTCACGGGGACAGGCGCGCACGAACAGCATCCGGCTGTGGCAGAGCCGCACATGCGCCACCTTCACCGTCGTGGTGGCGCCGTCGATCACAACAATCTCATGGCTCCAGTCGAACTGGTATGCTTCGCCCGGATCAAAGATCAGCGGCACGAACGCTGTCACCACTGATTCGTGCGCGCGCCGGCTCCAGGACACCGCGTACCGCCGGACAGCGTCATAACCGCCCTCGTAGCCGAGACCGCGCCGCTCTTCGAAGACCCGGACAAGCGTCAGGCGCTCACGCTTCGACTGACGCGGGTTCTCTTCGAGAAGGCGCTCCAGATCATCTCGCCATGAGCCGAGCCTCGGCATCGGCTGAACAGATCGCTCGCAGGTGAACTCGGTCTTGCCTGACCGGATCACCTTGCGGACGACCTTCCGGGAGAGCTTCAGCTCTCGGCAAATCTGCTTGATTGGCTTCTTCTGATGAAAATATGCGCGGCGGATCTTCGCGATCGTCTCCACAACCAGCATCCCAATCTTTGCTCCCGAATTGCTCCGGAAGCACAATGGACCCTCGTATCAAGGGGGCCCCGTTTGGACGCCGATTACCCCGATACAGGGGGCCCTTATTCCACGCCTGTTCACAACGCGCCCGCTGTGAATACATCGAGCGCCGGGAGAACATCATCGCACGCGGCAATTCAGGCACCGGAAAGACCCATGTCGCGCTCGGCCCGGGATTGGCCGCCTGTCAGAAGGGCCTCTCGGTCGGCTTCATAACCGTCGCCGCCCTGGTCCATGGGCTGATGGAAGCCCGCGACGACAAGCAGCACCTCCGGTTCCAGAAAAGGTGCGCCGGATTGAAGCTCCTGATCATCGATGAACCGGGCTTCGTGCCGCTCTCCAGGACCGGGGCCGAGTGGTTGTTCGAGGTCTTCTCGCCGCGCTATGAGCGTGGCTCGACACTGGTCACCTCCAACTTGCCTTTCGATGAATGAACCGAGGTCTTTGGATCGGAACGTCTCACCGGCGCACTCCTCGACCGCCTGACCCATCACGTCCATATCCTTGAGATGAATGGCGAGAGCTTCCGCCTGAAACAGAGCAAAATGAAAACCGCCTGAGCGCCATCCGCTTGACCCCGAGGGACCACAGGCACCTCCCACGCGCGCCCCGGCCTTTGCTCTATGAAAGCAGTCCGAGCCGCGCGCCGGACCCTCCTATGGACTTCGGGGACAAGCCCCTCACCGAGCCAAAGTGGTACACTTTTGCGCCGCCGCGTGTCGGTTATTACGCCGCCATTGACAGTTCGGAAGTTAGACGACCAGGGCGATATTGATCAGCTATTTGAAGGTTGCCCTGGGTCAAACCCGGCCCTTCGCCGTGTTCACTACAGGTGCCCGGTGTGGGTTTGTGAGCCGAAATCGCCGCTCGCAACCCCAGTTATGAGCTAGCAGCCGCAACTCGCCTCGGCCACTCCCCGGCACAGGCAGGAGGCGCGGATTTCCACGTCGGTGCGGGCCAGCGCCAGGTCGAGCCTTTGGCGGATGATGGCGTGCTCCGCCGTTTTCCCGGCCCGGAGCAGGCATTCCGCGAACCCATGCAGCGACCAGACATTGTCCGGGTGCTGGCAGCTTCGGCTGATGGTCTCATCGAAGCCCAGGTCGGCGCGATAAACCGCCTCGGCCTCTTCAGTCAGTCCCTGCTCAAGCAACAGCGCGCCCAGCGCGTGCCGTGGCGGGTGCATCCATGGCCAGGGCTCGGAATATTCGAGATTATCATCCAGATCGACCGCCCGGCGCAGATGCGTGAAGGCGTTGTCATAGGCGCCCTTGCGGTATTCCAACTCGCCATTCAGCATCTCGGCGCCCACCACCAGGATGTCGCGCGCATAGTTGTTGAAGTACAGATGGGTCTCCGGAACCCGCGCGACCGCTGCGCGGAACTGCCGCCGCTCCTCCTCGGCAGCCTCGATGTTACCAAGCGCCGACTGCGCGACGCCCCTGGCATAGCGATGCATTGCCGCGGTGACACAGTAGAGTTGCTGATCTTCAGGCAGCGGTGTGGCGATGATGTCGTGCCAGCGGCCAAAGCGGACCAGCACATGCATCTTCTTGGCGTGGTAGCCCTCCAGCGTGACCACCATGTAGGGTTTCTTCATCCGCAACAGGTCCGGCGTCAGGGTCGCGATCATCTCGTCGGCGGCCTCGACTGCGGGCTGGAAGCGGCCCGACATCATCCCCGCATACATCATCAGATGCAGGTCGTGGCAGCGCGCCGTGGTGTAGAAATTCAGCGCACCCGCATGGGCGAGGTATTTCCGGTCCGCCGCGATCGCCCTGGCGCTGACCTCAATCACCCGGTCATACTGCCCGCACAGCATGTAGACATGCCCCGGCATGTGCTCCATATGGCCGGCATCCGGGGCCCGGCCGCATAGTTGGTCGGCGGCCCAAAGCGCTTTTTCCGGCTGGTCCGACATCTCGACCACGTGAATATACATGTGCAGCATGCCCGAATGCGGCGGCAATCCGCGCGCCTCAATGCCCCGCAAGCCGTGCTCCAGCACCCGCATGGCCTCCAGCGTGTCCGCGCCCTCGGCCGGCTCGCCGGTCTGGCGGTTCCACAGCTTCCACGGCGTGCGCGACATCATCGCCTCGGCGAACAGCGCGATGACGTCCGGATCCTCCGGGTTCGCCGTGTGGACCTGGCGCATCGCGTCCGCATAGGCGTCGTCCCAGGTGCGGAATTCGAAGGTGCTGACGGTATGCGGTTTCGGAAACTTGGCCGCTATCGCGCCGATCAGCGCCTGTTCGACCGGGGTCGCCTTGCCCCCGCAGGCAAGGGCCTGCTGCGCCGCCTCATGACAGAGCGCGACGCACTCCTCGGCCTCTGGCGCGCTGAACATCTCCCAGGGCATATTGTAGAAGGGACCGCTGGCGAAGGCGACGCCCCAATGGGCCATGGCGCATTCGGGATCAAGCGCCGCCGCTTTGCGAAAGCAGGCGACCGCCTCCTCGTGATTGAACCCGTAGATCCAGTTCAGACCACGGTCGAACCAGATTTGAGCTTGCGGATTATCGGTGGTGACGGGCCGGGAGTAACGGCCCAGATCGAAGTAGCTGTCCATAGGAGATTGGTAACCTGTCCACCGCGAAATCGTCGAGCGATAAATTTCACCGCGTTGCCGCTATCTGAACCGCCAGGCCTGGGTGCGCTTCAGCAGGCCCTTCGAGATCGCCATATGGATCATCCGCGCCGCCGCGTTGGTATAGAAGATCATCATTCCCATCGCCGCGGCGGGTGCGACATCGCCGGCGTCGTCCATGTTCAGCACAGCGACCGAGGCCAGGGTCGTTGTCGGGGAATACAGGAACACCACCGCCGAGACCGTCGTCATCGCGTTCACGAACAGATAGATCGAGATATCCAGCACCGAAGGCAGGCAAACCGGCACCGTGACCCGTGAGAACAGCTTGTAGAACGGCTGCTTCAACGATGCGGCGACGGATTCGAACTCCTTGTCCATCTGCTTCAGCGCCGTCACAGCAGTCAGATGCGAGACGGTGTAGAAGTGGGTCACCGAGCAGATCACCAGGATCACCATAGTGCCATAGATCGGGTTCAACGGGTTCGCGGGGTCGTTGAAGAAGAAGATATAGGCCAGCCCCAGAACCATGCCGGGGATCGCCATCGGCAGCATCGCCAGAAGCTGGAACAACATGCGCCCGGTGCCGAAACCCTTGGTCTTCTCGACCATATAGGCCCCGGTGAAGACCACGACCGTGCCGACGATGGCGGTAATCGACGCCAACTGGATCGAGTTGCGATAGGAAGCCCAGCCGCCACCATCCATCAGGTCGAAGGCATAGTTCTTCAGGCTGAGGCTCAAGTCATAGGGCCAGAACTTGATAAGTGCGGCGAACTGGCAAACCGCGAGCAGCCCGACGATGAAAATCGCGACCAGCGAGCAATAACCGATGCACAGCCAGTCGAAACGGCTGTGCGGTTTCGGCTGGTAGGGCACCGACCGGGTAGATAACAGCGCCACCTGGCGCTTCTGCACGAAGCGATCAATGGTAAAGGCGATCAGCGCCGGAACCAGCAGCACCACTGAAACCACCGCGCCCATCTCGAAATTCTGCTGGCCGATCACCTGCTTGTAGATATCGACCGCCAGCATGTTGTACTGCCCGCCGATCACCTTCGGCAGGCCGAAATCGGTAATCACCAGGTTGAACACCACGAAGGCAGCCGAGATCAGCCCATAGCGCGCGCCGGGGATGGTGACGGTCCAGAAGGTCTTCCACCGGTTCGCCTTCAACGATACCGCCGCCTCATACAGTCGCGCATCCGAGATCGCCAGCGCCGTGGTGATGATGATCATCGCATGGGGAAAGGTGAAAAAGACCGAGCCGATAACGATGCCGATGGGGCCGTAGATCGACTCTCCCAGAAGCAATTCCTTCATCATCCCCCGATTGCCGAACAGATAGACCAGCGCGATGCCCGGCAGCAGTGACGGCACCAGGATCGGCGCTACCGCGACCAGCCGGAAGAATCCCTTGAAGCGCATACAACTCCGACTCAGGGCATAGGCGAAGCCGAAAGCCAGGCTGACGGTGATGATGGTGCTGATGAAGGCGATCAACAGTGAATTCTGGATCGATCGGAACAGTGCCGGGGTCGAGAAATAGGTGGCAAAGTTGTCGATCCCGCGCGAGGCCACCGGCCGCAGCATGACCCGGCGGAAATCGTTCGAGCTGACCTCTGTCCATTCGGTTCCGCTGTGCCGCTCCGAGCCGATCAGATAGACTGCGCCCTCATTGGTCCCGCGAATGCGATACATCACCGGACTGCGGAAACTGAACTCAGGGAAGAACGAAACCGCCGGCAACCGCCCATCGGAACTGGTTGCCAGATCGGCGGTCGCCACGGCGCTCAGTTGCTGGTTCAGGGCTTGCGCGCTGACCGGCTGCGCATCGAAGGCGCCAGCTTCGTCACTGACCTGGAATTCATAGGTTGCCAAGTCGAACGCGTAAGTCGAGAACGACTTCGACAGCATGGTGTAAAGCGGCATTGCCAGCGCGACGATCAGATAGACCGCAATCACCAGCATGTAGCCGCGCATGATGAGGTCGTCGCTGCCCAGCTTGGCGCGCAGCGGTTTACCCGGTGGGGGAGACAACTCAGTCGTTGCCGTCACTTGCGCCTCCTTCGGCGAAGACGAGTAGCCGCTCGGCCGGCAGTTCCACGGTGATCGCCCCGCCTTCGGTCAGCGACAGGCGGCGCACCGCGTTGATCGAGAAATCCGCCAGCACCTTGATTGCACCAAGCCGCGCGCCGGACAACCGGGCGCGCCAGAACGAGCCAAGGAACTCCATCTCGTCGATGGTCACCTCCAGCACGTTGCGTCCATCACCTTCGCTCTGGAAGCCGATTTTGTGTGGGACCACATCCTCGGGACGGATCACCGCGGTGACGGCGGTCCCGGCGGCCATGCCATGGGGCACACAGCCCATCGCCGCTCCGCCAAAGACCACGCTGTCCGTCCCTTCGGCATGGGCTGCAATCTTGTTGGTCTCACCAATGAAATCGGCAACGAACAAGGTCTTGGGATGGCGGTAGATCTCGGTTGGCGAGCCGACTTGCTCGATCACCCCCTGGTTCATCACCACGATGCGGTCGGCCATCGACAGGGCCTCTTCCTGGTCGTGGGTGACCATCACCGTGGTGATCCCCAATTTGCGCTGTAGTTCTTTGATTTCATGACGTAAAAACACCCGCACCTTGGCGTCAAGCGCCGACAGCGGCTCGTCCAGCAGCAACAGGCCCGGCGACGTGGCGATAGCGCGCGACAGCGCAATTCGCTGCTGCTGGCCGCCGGAGAGTTGCGCGGGATATTTCGTGGTCTGATCCTGCAGGCCGACCAGCTCCAGCAACTCGGCGACACGCGCCGTGATCTCGGCTTTCGAGCGCCCCGCATTCTCCAGCCCGAAGGCAATATTCTTCTCGATGGTCAGGTTTGGGAACAGCGCGTAGGACTGGAACACGATGCCGAAATCCCGCTCGGCCGGGGGCAGGTTCGAAATATCCTTGCCGCCCTGCTCGACAACCCCGTGGGTTTGCAGATCCAGCCCGGCAATGGCGCGCAACAGCGTGGTCTTTCCGCAGCCCGAGGGGCCGAGGAAACACACGAACTCGCCATCGACTATGTTCAGCGACACATCCTTCAGCGCCTGGAAGTTGCCGAAGGACTTCCACAAATTGCTGATCCGCAGATAGATCGCCGGTGCGGCGGTCTCGGTCGCACTCATCTGGCAAACCTTTCCTCGAAGTTGCAGGTCGATGCTGGTGGGCTGGCGAAACCCGAAAGATTCTTCGATACCGCTTTCGTAGTGTTTCGGTAGTCCTTTGATAGTGTCGATGCGCAGCCGGGCGCCCCTCGCAAGGGCGCCCGGCCTGTTTTCGGTTAAGCGTCCGTTACTTCGGGTCCGATTTCGAGTCGTAGCGCGACTGCCATTCCGCGAGGATGGCCTTGCGGTTGTTGGCTGCCCATTCGAAGTCGTTCTCGATCATCGCGTCGAGCAGACCTTCGGGGAAGTGCTTCACCGGCTTGGCCACGCCCGGCATGCCGACCACCGCGTAGGCGGTGTTGTACATCTCCATCGCGGTCCGGGTGATCGTCCAGTCGATCAGCGTCTTCGCGGCTTCGAGATTGGGGGTGCCGGCGATGATACCCGACGCTTCCATCTCCCAACCGACGCCCTCGGAAGGCACGAGGATCTCCAGTGGTGCGCCGGCTTCCTTCGACCTTGCGCCGCGGAAGGCGAACGAGATGCCGATCGGGATCTCGCCGGCCGCAGCCAGCTTGCAGGGCTTCGAACCGGAATGGGTGTAGCGTGCGATGTTCGCGTGCAGCGCGTCCATGAACTCCCAACCGACATCCTCGCCGAACATCTGCAGCCAGCTCGACACGTCGAGGAAGCCGGTGCCCGACGAGTTCGGGTTCGGCATGATCAGATGATCCTTGTAGACCGGGTTCGTCAGGTCCTTCCACGAAGTCGGAACCGGCAGGCCCAGCTTGCCCGCTTCAACGGTGTTGTAGCAGACAGCGGCAACCCAGGCGTCCATCCCGGTCCAGGATGGCGGGCTGCTTCTGTCGACGAATTTGGGATCGAGCTTTTCGACGCCCGCTGGCGCGTAAGGCTCCAGCATGCCCTCGGATTTCATCAGCAGGAGTGAGGTTCCGGCCAGGCCCCAGATCACATCTGCCTGCGGATTGTTCTTCTCCGCCAGTAGTTTGGCGGTGACGATGCCGGTTGAATCGCGAACCCAGTTGATCTTGATATCCGGGTGTTCCTTGTTGAAGGTCTCGGCGTAGCGCTTGAGGTCTTCGGCCTCGACAGCCGTATAGACGGTCAACTCCGCCGCCATCGCATTGGACGCAACGAACATGCCAGCGGCGATCGTGCACCAGATTTTTTTGTGAAAGCTCATGGTGTCTAGAACTCCTTGTAGGTGAGCATTGTGCTCTTGTTGATTAGAGAGGCGTTTCCGGTTGGCGGGCAAACCTGGACCGCCACCGCAATGAGCCTCGTCTGAGGGCAGACTATCCCGCGCCGGATCAATAGGCAAAATTTATTCGATCATTGTTAGCGAGACCCCTGCATAACAGCCCGTTGACGAAGTCGGCCCTGGACACGAGCGGCCTGGTCTGATTCTATGATATTCTGATTTGACCGGGAGGTTCGCCGATGTCGATGGGACTGCAGAAGGATCGTCAGGGTGATTTGATGGTGGGCTGGGCGGAGATGCCGCGCTCGCCGGGTCATGTGTTTTACGACCGTCTTCAGTCGGTCCTGATTGAGGGCGGCTTCGACGACTTCGTCGAGGCGACCTGCCGGTGCTATTACGCGGCCAGGACGGGAGCGCCTTCGGTGCCGCCGGGGCGCTATTTCCGCATGCATCTGGTGGGCTACTTCGAGGGCATCGACTCTGAGCGCGGGCTGGAATGGCGCTGCTCGGATTCGCTGTCGCTGCGGGAGTTTCTGCGGCTGGAGAGCCGGGATCGTGTGCCGGACCATTCCTGGCTGTCGAAGACCCGCACGCGTCTGCCCCACGAGGTGCACGCGGTGGTCTTCGATTGGGTTCTGGCGCTGATCGCCGAGGCGGGTTTGGTGAAGGGCGACCGCATCGGGGTGGATGCCTCGACCATGGAGGCCAACGCGGCGCTGCGCAACATCGTGCGGCGCGACACGGGTGAGGGCTACCGGGAGATGCTGGAGCATCTGGCCCGGGAGAGCGGCATCGAGACGCCCACGGCCGAGGACCTGGCGCGTCTGGACCGCAAGCGCAAGGGCAAGAAGCTCTCGAACCAGGATTGGGTTTCCAGGAGCGACCCCGAGGCCAGGGTCGCCAGGATGAAGGACGGCACGACCCATCTGGCCTACAAGCCCGAGCACGCGGTGGATCTGGACACCGGGGCGGTGGTGGCGGCCGAGTTGCACCCAGCCGATGAGGGCGACACCACGACGCTTTTCAAGACCCTGGCGGCGGCCGAGGCAAACCTCGAGGCGGTGGCTGCGGCACCGACGCCAGAGAGCCCGGCCGAATGCGTCACCGACAAGGGCTATTTCTCACGGGCGGTCTTGAAGGCCCTGGACGACAGTCCCTGGAAGACCCGGATCGCCGAGCCCAGGCAGAAGGGCTTTTCGCGCTGGCGCGATGACCAGGCGGCGCGCCGGGCGGTCACCAACAACCGCGTGCGGCTCAAGTCCGGGGTCGCCCGCGATGCCTTCAAGCTGCGCGCCGAGATCGTCGAGCGCTCCTTTGCCCACACCCTCGATCGCGGCGGCATGCGCCGAACCTGGCTGCGCGGGCGCGAGAACGTGCACAAGCGATACCTGCTTCACGTCGCCGGCCACAACCTCTCGTTGCTGATGCGCCAACTCATCGGTGCCGGCACCCCGCGCCAGGCTGTGGCGGGCGGATATGGCGGTGTTTTCGTGCTTGTTGCGCCCTCTGGAGCCGTTCTGGTCGCTCGGATCGTCCTCATCGTCTCGGAGGATGGCGAAACCGCCGACGCCGCGTTATGTTTCGTCGTGGGGTGAAACCCGGTCAAGTGGGGTGAAGCCCGGTAAATGGCGACTTTTTCAACGGGCTGATAAGGCCCGATATGGCTCGGGATTTCAACCGGACATGCGAATTGTGTTACTAACAGCGGTCGGTCAAATCGCTTGGATAGCGCGTGCAATCCCGTCTATGCTCAACACGAGCGGTATCGTCCCAGGGCATTCGATCCTCCATCTTCTCGTCAAAGACGGTGAATCACAACCTACCGATATCGCTCAACAACTTTTAAATCGGCCTCTAAGAGAAGCTAAATTGGGCACGTAGGCTTGCAGGATGTGTTTGTGTTGTCCGTGTCGATTGCGCAGGGCCGCGCCAAGTCTTGCCTGTCATCGTCCGGGATCGCCCACCGCGCTTGCATCGCGCCCTATCCGCGGGCAAACCGGAGATCGAGACCATTCGGGCCGAGGCAGGAGCCTGACATGCGCATTTCCATCGCCGTCCTTTCGTTGGGCGGTTCGTTCGGTAGAGCGTCGGAGCACCTGCCCTGCATCGGACAACCCGAGGTGTTGGGTCGCCTGAGAACGGCCTTGCTGAAGGAGATCGGCCCATGTCTGAGCGTTACGAGGCTGGCATGAAGACCCGCCGCGAAGTGCTGGGCGACGCCCATGTGGACCGGGCCGAGGCCAACAAGAGGCCCTTCGACGAAGACTTCCAGCGGATGATCACCGAAGGCGCTTGGGGCTCGGTTTGGTCACGGCCGGGGTTGAGCAAGCGCGAGCGCAGCGTGGTGACAATCGCTCTGCTGGCGGCGCTCGGTCATTGGGACGAGGTGGCGATGCATGTGCGCGCGACAAGGAACACCGGGGCCAGCCCCGAGGATGTGATGGAGGCAATCCTGCATGTCGCAGTCTATGCTGGGGTTCCGGCGGCCAACCACGCCATCAAGGTCGCCCGTGCCGCCTATGCGGAAATCGGCGTCAAGATCTGAGGAGGAGATGACCGTGTCCAGCCTTGGCGATTTCCAACCGCGCGACCATGCCTGGCAGCCTCCGGCGCTGACGCCTGCCTACAAGACCAGCATCACCCGCTCGCCGGCGCAACCGCTGCTGTCGTTGCCGCAAACGTTGAGCGAGATCACCGGTCCCGCCTTCGGGCCCGCCGATCTGGGGCCGCTGGATGACGACCTGATCGCAAACTATGCCCATGGGGCCGAGCCGATCGGCGAGCGGATCATCGTCCACGGCCAGGTCACCGACGGCAACGGCCACCCGGTGCCGGGAGCCCTGGTCGAGGTCTGGCAGGCCAATGCGGGCGGGCGCTATCGCCATGTCAAGGATACCTACCTGGCCGCCATCGACCCGAATTTCGGGGGCTGCGGGCGCTGCCTGACCGATGCGGACGGGTATTACACCTTCCGTACCATCAAACCCGGTGCCTACCCGTGGCCGAATTCGGCCAATAGCTGGCGTCCGTCGCATATTCACTTCTCGTTGTTCGGCACCGCCTTCTGCCAGCGGTTGATCACCCAGATGTATTTCGAGGGCGATCCGCTGATCGCGCGTTGCCCCATCGTGCAGGGGGTTCCGGACCCCGATGGCGTCGCCCGGCTGGTGGCGGCGCTGGACATGCCTGCCGCGAAGCCGTTCGATGCGCTGGCTTACCGCTTCGACATCGTGCTGCGCGGGCGGCGCTCGACCATCTTCGAGAATCGACTGGAGGGGAATTGATGGCGCGAGAGCCGGACGATCCCAGGGAGACCCCCTCGCAGACCGCCGGGCCCTACGTCCATATCGGCCTGGCGCCCGGCGCCGCGGGGTTCGATATCCTCGCGCGCGAACTGGGACAGGTTATCGCCGGGCCGCAATGCATGGGCGAGCGCATCACCGTCGAGGGGCGGGTCCTCGACGGCGCCGGCGCGCCGGTCACCGATGTGCTGATCGAGGTCTGGCAGGCCAATGCGGCGGGCCGCTACCATCACTCGGAGGACACTGGCGAGTTGGCGGTTGAACCCGATTTTACCGGTTGGGGCCGGGTGATCCCGGAGTTCGAGGCTGGGGTTTTCAGCTTCGAGACCGTAAAGCCCGGCCCGGTTCGCGGACCCGGCGACCAAAGCCAGGCGCCGCATCTGAACCTGTGGCTGGTAGCGCGCGGGATCAATTTGGGTTTGAATACACGCATGTATTTCGGCGACGAGAACGAGGCCAATACCGTTGATCCGTTGCTGTGCCGTATCGCGAACCCGGATCGGCGCAAGACACTGATCGCCCGGAGAAACCCTGGGCGGGAGGGCTCCGCAGTTGTCTATCGCTTCGACATCCACCTGCAAGGCGCCGCCGAAACCGTATTTCTGGACATCTGAGAGGATACCCATGGCCAATCCACCATCTGCGAATCCCTGCGTCATCTGCGTCGCCATCACCGGCTCGGTGCCGCGCAAGGAGCACAACCCGGCGGTGCCGGTCACCATCGCGGAGCAGATCGAGTCGACCCAAGCAGCGTTCGAGGCTGGCGCCAGCATCGCGCACTGCCATGTGCGCAAGGAAGATCAGACCCCGACCTCGGACCCGGAGCGTTTCGCCCGCCTCAAGGAGGGATTGGAGCAGCACTGCCCCGGGATGATTATCCAGTTCTCGACCGGCGGCCGCTCGGGCAACGGGCGCGATCGCGGCGGGATGCTGCCGCTGCGCCCCGACATGGCCTCGCTCTCGGTCGGGTCGAACAATTTCCCGACCCGGGTTTACGAAAACACACCGGAGTTGGTCGACTGGCTGGCCGCGGAGATGATCGAGCACGACGTCAAACCAGAGATCGAGGCCTTCGACCTCAGCCACATCTTCCAGGCGGTGAAGATGCAAAAGGAAGGCAAGCTTAAAGGCCCCCTGCACATCCAGTTCGTGATGGGGGTCAAGAATGCGATGCCGGTGGACCGCGAGGTGTTCGACTTCTACGTCCGCACGGTGCAGCGCATCGCCCCGGACGCGACTTGGTGCGGGGCCGGGATCGCGAGGGACCAGATCACCCTGAACGAGTGGTCGATCACGGCGGGCGGTCACACCCGTACTGGCCTGGAGGACAACATGCGGATCGACCGCGAGACCCTTGCGCCCTCGAACGCGGCACTGGTGAAACGCGCCGTGGATCTGTGCGAGAAATACCAGCGTCCGGTTGCCACTTGGCAACAGGCGCGGCGGATCCTGGGTTTGCGTGACGCGGCATGAGATTTTGCGCCCGCCTTTCGGCGGGTATTTTGCCCGCAGGTCACCGAAGGGGACCGGGCAGGCGCAAAAGATATGGGGCGGGAGGCGGCGCGCCGAAAGCGTGAGCTTTCGAATCGGCGCAAAGGACCTGCCGGAAGGTGGGTCTGGCAGGTGGAGCCGTCAACGCATGGGAATCTTTGCGGCACGGTGCCGGCGCGCGATGATGGCCGGCTTTTGCGCGGCAAAGGGTTTGTCGCTGCGGGCCGGCATCCTGGCCCGCGCGCCCGGGCTGATCTTGAGCCCGAATACATCCTCGAACAGGGCGCTCAGCCGGGCGAATGACAGCGCCTGGAAGGTCTTCAGATAAAGCGCCAGACCATGCCGGCGCGGCCCGAATGGCGCGCCGGTGGCGGGGCTGGGCAATGAGGCGTCGACACGGGCTGCGCATTCCGGGCCCGGCAATGGCGGCACCTGACCGTCAAACGCAGGTGACGGCGGACAAACGGCGTGACCTGTGGCAACTCGATTTCGTCGTAATCACCAACAACCTCGCCCTCGAGGCTGGCATCGAGTTTGCCTTGGCAGGCCGGGCAACTGGCAGGGCGGTGTGCAATCGTCTCATCGGGATGTTCCGCCAGAGCGCGGAAATGGCCCTTGTGTCCGGGCTTGGCGCCGCCGGGTTTGGAATGCCGCCGCCGCGCCTTTTTATCGCTCGACGGCGGCTTGGAAGATGGCCGCGAGGTTTTTGCCGGGCGCGGAAGTTTCAGCACCAGATCACCCAACTGTTCTTTGCTCAAGCGTTCAAGCTCGGCACGATCCATTGCCCCATTGATTCAGAGATCGCCGGGCGGCACAAAGGGTGAGTAATTACCTTGCTCAACAGGGCAAAACAGAAAAAATCACTCCAGGTTATGCGCAAAAAAGCTGGCTGGAATAATCAGTTCCTCAAATCCATTTTGACCGCATAACCTTCATGCGATTCCCCTGTTGCTCTTTCATTGCGGGCTTTAACGCATGGGATGTGTGACGTTATGTTCAGCGCCATCATGCAAACCTCTCGGAGCGACAGGAGATGTGTCAGATCGATGAACAGCCCTCGCCGAATTTCGGATCGCGAAGGGGCGAAGCAGTTCCGGATATGGTTCTGCTGCACTACACCGGCATGGAAACGGCCCGGGACGCGATTGCCCGGCTGACCGATCCGGCGAGCGAGGTCAGCGCGCATTACCTTGTCGACCCCCGCGGCCGGGTGGTGCGCATGGTCGCCGAGGAGCAGCGGGCTTGGCATTCGGGTCTGGCGTCGTGGGGTGGCGTGACGGACGTCAACTCGCGCTCGATAGGTATCGAGATCACCAATCCGGGTCACGAGTTGGGCTACCCGCCTTATCCGGAGCCGCAGATGGCCGCGCTGGAGGCGCTGCTGGCTGGCATCCTTCTGCGCCGCGCGATTTCACCGGAGCGAGTGATCGGTCATGCCTGTGTGTCGCCGGGGCGAAAACGGGATCCGGGTGAGAAGTTCGATTGGCGCCGCCTGGCGCGGCGCGGGCTGTCGGTCTGGCTCGACCCGGAACCGGTGGAGCGGGGTTTGGCGGATGCCGGGCGATTCCAAGCCGCGGCGCGGCGCTTCGGCTATGGATTGCCTGACAGCAGTGAGTGGTGTGAGCAGAGTTGCGCGGTGTGGCACGCTTTCGTGATGCGCTTTCTGCCGTTTGACGCGGGCACGTCACCGCATGGAACCGGGGTGGAGCATCTCGAACGTCTGGCCGCTCGCTGGCCCGTTGCGCCGGTACTTGACCCCGCACGTCCAACCACCTAGGTGCAGGCTGCGGATGGCCGGATGGCTGCGCCTCTCCATCTTCGGGTGGAAGGTGAGGAAAGTCCGGGCTCCACGGAGGCACGGTGCCGGGTAACGCCCGGCGGGGGAAAGGGAGACCTGGAACCCCAGGGAAAGCGCCACAGAGAACAGACCGCCGGAGTTCGCTCCGGTAAGGGTGAAACGGCGGGGTAAGAGCCCACCGCGCCCCCGGCAACGGGGGCGGCACGGCAAGCCCCACCGGGAGCAAGGTCAGATAGGGACGACAGGGTGCTATGCCCGGGGCCGCCTCCGGCCCGTTGTCCGGGTAGACCGCACGAGGCCGTGGGCGACCACGGTCCCAGATGAATGGCCATCCCCGCGCTACCTTTCGGGGCGGAGCGGGACAGAACCCGGCTTACAGGCCATCCGCACCATACCTGTTTCAGCCTGTTTCATATTGTTCCATACAGGGCGGGTGGAAAAGGATAATTTCCGACTTCCCGGTTCAACCTGATGCAATCTGTATCACACTATCCCATAGTTTTGTATGGGACAGAGCATGGGACACAGAGCGCGAACAAGCTGACCGCGAAGAAGATGCAGGGCAAGTTGAAGCCCGGAATGCACAATGATGGCGGCGGGCTCTATCTGCAGGCTTCCAATTCCGGTGCGAAGTCCTGGATACTCCGATGCCGCGTTCGTGGCGTTAAGCGTGATTTAGGCTTGGGCGGTGCGTCGATGGTGCCACTGACCGATGCGCGCAAGAAGGCAGCGGAAATGCGGGCCGTAGCCCGCGACGCTGGCGACCCAGTGGCCAATCGCAAGCGCGCCAAGAACCCCTACATTTGAACAAGCGGCGCGGCAGGTCTGGCATTCGCAGATTGTTCCGACTGCGAAAAACAAGAACCAGTGGATCACGACGCTTCGCGACTACGCGTTCCCGTTAACAGGCACACGCGGGGTCGATGTGATCCAGTCCGGCGATTTTCTCCGTGTGCTTCAACCGATATGGCTGGAGAAGCCCGCTACTGCCGTTCGCGTTCGTCAGACGCTGCGGACTGTTTTCGACTGGGCTATCGCGGTGCAACTCCGGACGGCGGGCAATCCGGTTTCGGGCATTGAGACAGCGCTGCCGAAACAACCGAAGGCGAACAGCCGTCATGCGGCTATGCCATTCGAGGATGTGCCCCGGCTATTCACGGAACTTGGCGCGACCCGGTGGCGCTGTACCTGCGGTTCCTGATCCTGACCGCCACGCGAACGGGCGAGGCGCGTCTTGCGTCATGGTCTGAGATTGACGGCGATGTTTGGACGATCCCCGTTACCTTGTCGCAGGCCGTAATCTGGCTGTCAGTGGACGCTCCGCAGGTATGGTGCGAGCCGGTCAACCTATCATTGGATGGCGTTGCCAAAGCAATAGCCGACCTGGACAACCCCGAGGTGGAATCCTTCGGACCGTCGACTTGGCTCGCAATGTATTGGGTATACCGTCAACGCAATTCAGCGGCGTGCGGCACGATCCTATACCACGGTTATTTGCATCAGCCCTTCATGTCGGTTGAGACCGTCCGTTCCAAGTGATGCCTGATTGACCGTATTCGGAAATATCCGCACCTCAAGATAGTTATCGACCGGCGTGAAATCGATGTTAGGCAGGGACACGTCAAGAGTCGTTGGATAGGTCGAGAAGTGGTGCAGCAGCGCATCCAGGATGCTGGCCTCGATCCCACTGGTCATAGGCCATTCGCCTCCGCCCTCTTGGCATTGTCGGCGACAATTTGCTGCCAGTGCTGGGCTGCAAGCGAGACCCACATCCGCCCGTTGCTACCTCGCGTCCCGTAATGGACATGTCGCGCATATTCGACCGTCCAACCACCTAGGATTGTATCGCCGATTTCTGAACCCGCAATGGTGAACACGTAGCTCTCCGGGCCAGTCAGTCCGTGGGAACCATTCAAACCCGTCTGCAATGATTCGCGGAGGAACCCGGTGTCGATTGGCATATTCCCACCAGCCGCCACCGGCTTCTGTGCGATCGAAAACACGTACTGAGCACTCTGTGCTTGAACACGGCCTCTTCCCGCTCCTTCGTCGCCTTTACCCAGTCACTGACTTGCGCCGTGAAAGACTTGGGCATCAGAACCGGCTCCCAAATATATCGTCGTTGTCCTGGTACTCAAATTGAGCACGCTCGTCAGCGGTTAGTTCCCGATCCTCGAGGATCGCAAGAGCGCAGAAATCGGCGGCCAGGGATAAACTCCTGAACGCCCCGGTAGGTCGCTCGGGAAACCGCTTGTTGTACACATCGACCTCAGTTTCGACGTCGAGATCGATTAGAGGACGGGTCATTCCTCGTCCTCGTCCCAAACAAGGTCGCTCGCCGCCCAGGTGAATTTATCGGCGTTCGCCTGTGCCACCGCCGCCGCCTCCTTCTCCTCCTTTATCCGAAAATCACGGATGAACTCGAGCAGGTCTTTTACCCCCTGCGCCTCAGATCTGCCTTCCTGACCGATCGCCATTTTGAGGCTCCACTTCTCTGCTCTATCGCATCATAGGCCTCATAATAAACGTTTTAGCGCCTCAATGTAAATCAATCTGCGATCAGATCAGGAGACTTAACAGCGCACAGCGTGCCGGATCGCGATGCAGGCGAGGTTAAATGGCAACAAGTCGTAGAAGCCGGAACTTGGGAACGTGTTCAATTCAACCGGGGTGATTTAGTGCAGCTCTTTGGGGGCGTTCAGGCCAGTACAGATATCACGGTGGCGGAGCCTGCTAACAGTCCGTTGACGAAGTCGGCACTGGACGCGAGCGGCCTGGTCTGATTCTTTGATGTTCTGATTTGACCGGGGGGTTTGCCGATGGCGATGGGACTGCGGAAGGATCGTCAGGGTGACTTGATGGTGGGCTGGGCGGAGATGCCGCGCTCGCTGGGTCATGTGTTTTACGACCGTCTTCAGCCGGTCCTGATCGAGGGCGGCTTCGACGGCTTCGCCGAGGCGGCCTGCCGGTGCTGTTACGCGGCCAGGACGGGAGCGCCTTCGGTGCCGCCGGGGCGCTGTTTCCGCAGGCATCTGGTGGGCTGTTTCGAGGGCATCGACTCTGGGCGCGGGCTGGAATGGCGCGGCTCGGATTCGCGGTCGCTGCTGGAGCACTTGGCCCAGAAGAGCGGCATCGAGACGCCCACGGCCGAGGACCTGGCGCGTCTGGACCGCAAGCGCAAGGGCAAGAAGTTCTCGAACCAGGATCGGGTTTGCAGGAGCGACCCCGAGGCCAGGGTCGCCAGGATGAAGGACGCCGCGACCCATCTGGCCGACAAGCCCGGGCACGCGGTGGATCCGGACACCGGGGCGGTGGTGGCGGCCGAGTTGCACCCAGCCGATGAGGGCGACACCACGACGCTTTCCAGGACCCTGGCGGCGGCCGAGGCAAACCTCGAGGCGGTGGCTGCGGCACCGACCCCAGAGAGCCCGGCCGAATGCGTCACCGACAAGGGCGATCACTCACGGGCGGTCTTGAAGGCCCTGGACGACAGTCCCTGCAAGACCCGGCCCTGGAAGACCCGGATCGCCGCGCCCAGGCAGAAGGGCTTTTCACGCTGGCGCGGTGACCAGGCGGCGCGCCGGGCGGTCACCAACAACCGCGTGCGGCTCAAGTCCGCGCTCGCCCGCGAGGCCTTCAAGCTGCGCGCCGGGATCGTCGAGCGCTGCTTTGCCCACAGCCTCGATCGCGGCGGCATGCGCCGGACCTGGCTGCGCCGGCGCGAGAACGTGCACAAGCGATACCTGCTTCACGTCGCCAGCCACAACCTCTCGTTGCTGATGCGCCAACTCATCGGCGCCAGCACCCCGCGCCAGGCTGTGGCGGGCGGATATGGCGGTGTTTTCGTGCTTGTTGCGCCCTCTGGAGCCGTTCTGGTCGCTCGGATCGTCCTCATCGTCTCGGAGGATGGCGAAACCGCCGACGCCGCATTATGTTTCGTCGTGGGGTAAAACCCGGTCAATGGCGCCTTTTTCAACGGGCTGCTAAGGCACCCTCAAGACGCCGGGGCGCACCCATAGCAGGAGGTAAACCATATCAGCCTGGAACACTCCCCCACGCGAGAGATGAACGGAGGGCGGATCAGCAGTATCGCGCCCGTTCTGATTTCCGATACCGAGGCCGCGAAGATCCTTGGCGTTTCTCGCACGGCGATCTGGCACCGCGTTGCGGATGGCACGCTCGACCCCGAGTTCATCCGCGACATCGGCGGCGACAAATTCCCGCCGAGTGTGCTGGGGGTGGTGCGATGACCGACGCACACGCCATCTGCACCGCGCTGGGCGGACGCTGGCATGGCGGCTATGCGCAACTATCGCAGGGAGTGGGATAAACTGCGCGGCGTCTGGAAAGACAGGCCACGGCACGACGACAACAGCCACGGGGCGGACGGGCTCATGACCTTCGCCATCGGCTGGCAGGTGCCGGTAAAAGTAAGGTTGCCGAAGCGGCGGCACGGGACCGGATGGGCATCATAGGATTGGCCACGGGCAGACCCGGCACTGACCCGGATTTGCCATGTTGGCTATCGGGGTTAAATCGAACCATCGGGCAGGCAGAAATCAACACGCTGAATGCGTGCTCCTGACCCATGGACGAAGCAGAAGTACAGCGGCTTTCTCTGAGACTGGAGTTTACCAACCCGGGAACCGAGGGATTGCCAGCCTGTTTTTCATTCCGCCTCGCGAACCGGAAGTGTTACCCGTATCGACGAGCGCGCTTCCACGCGCGGCAAAATGGCGACCGATCCGCCGTGGGTTTCGGCGATCTGACGCACCAGCGGCAGGCCAAGGCCGTATCCCGGCACATTCTGCTGGCCCGAGGCGCGGTAAAAAGGCTGGAACACCTTTTCTCGATCCGCTTCAAAAATGCCAGTGCCACCGTCGCTGACCGTCAGGGCCACCGCCCCCGCCGAGTACTCAATCACGGCATCGACCGGCGGAGCGGCATGATTGTGCGCGTTTTCCAGAAGGTTTTGGACCAGCCGGCGCAACAGACGCGGATCGCCGGGAATCTCCGGCGCCCAGCCAGACAGCGTGCAGTCCTCATAGCGGGCGCATTCTTCCGCCACCAGCGCCACCAGATCGATCTTTTGGGACAGGTCCGCATGCGACCCCGCATCCAGCCGGCTCATCAGCAGGATTTCGTCGATCAGCGAATCCAGTTCGGCAATGTCTTGCTGCAACGCAGCCAATCGGGCCGGATCGCCCCCGCTCTTCAACATTTCGATGCCAAGCCGGATGCGCGAAAGCGGGGTGCGCAATTCGTGCGAGGCATTGGCAAGCAACAGGCGGTGAGCGCCAAGCAGTTTTTCGATCTTTTCCGCGGCCTCGTTGAAGCTTGCCGCCAACCCAGCCACCTCGTCGCGCCCCTCGACCTTGATGCGCACAGCAAGGTCGCCCGCCCCGATGCGCTCGACGCCTTTCTGCAGGCGTTCAAGCCGGCGGGTCAGCCGCCGAACCAGCGGATAGGCGCCAAGCCCGACACCCAGCGCCACGCTGCCCAAAAACAGCGCAAGATTGAGCAACGGATGGCGCACGCCGCGGTGGCCTAGATCGACCAGCAGCCACCGCCCGTCGGGCAAGTTGAGCTCCCAGGCCGCGCCTCGGTGCATCCCGCGCCAGCCGTTGCCTGGCGCCAGTCGAGGGGGCGCCGGGCTCGCCCCACCACTGGAGGCGATCAGGCGGCGCTGCTGATCGAACAGGCTGATACCAATGCCAAGCTCCCGGCCCAGGCGTTGCACCGCGTCACGTTGCTCGCTGACAGGAGCATCGGATGCGGGGAGCGAGAGGTAGGCCAGCTGGCGGCCGATATCGAACACCTCACGGCCCAGATGGTCGCGGCCGAAGGCGCTCCACAACACACCGGACAACACCACCACAATCACCAGGCTTGCGATGATGGTGAAGTAGATCTGCAGAAATAATCGTCGCATCAGCATCCGGGATCACCTTTCAAAACGCACACCCAAAACGCATGGCGGCACGGCTGTTCAATCCTGCGCCCGGGCAAACACATACCCGGCTCCCCTGACCGTAATCACTCGACGTGGATGCTTAGGGTCCGCCTCGACCTCGGCCCTGATGCGCGAAATATGGACATCGATCGAACGGTCGAAGGCTTCCAGGTTTCCGCCTTTCAACTGGTCCATCAGATAATCGCGGCCGAGCACTCGCCCGGCCGCTTTGGCCATGATCGCCAGCAGCTTGAACTGATGTGCGGTCAGAGCGCAGGGACGGCCATCGATTCGGGCTTCCATGGCCCGTGCGTCGATTTCCAGCTGGCCGAACCGCATGATATCGGAACGGTCCACCTCCTTCCCACGGCGCAGGATGGCCCTCAACCGAGCCAGCAATTCGCGCGGCTCGAAGGGTTTCGGCAGATAGTCGTCGGCGCCAAGTTCCAACCCAACCACGCGGTCCATGGGATCGCCTTTCGCCGTCAGCATGAGAATTGGCACCGAACCGGCGGCGCGTAATGTGCGGCACACCTCCAGCCCATCGATATCAGGCAACATGAGATCGAGAATGACGGCGTCGAAACCGTGCGCCCTTTGCAGCGCCAGACCCTCGGTTCCCGTGCCGGCAATCGTCACTTCGAAACCGGACTCGCCGAGATAGTCCCTGACCATCCCGGCGAGCCTGGCATCGTCTTCAATCAGAAGCATTTGCTCGGTCATCGCTCACCACAATCCCTGCAACGGGTTTCAGCCGCGATGCCCTCCTCGGTGCATGGAGCGGAAGTGATTGATCCGCTCGTCGAGGACCTTGCGCTGCTCCGGGGACAGCACTTCGGCCACATCAGCCAATGCGCCGACCAGAGTCTTGCTGATCCGCTCGGCATCCGCAAGGCGCGCGGCGCGCAACCGCTCGAGCGCGGCCCGGTCGACCGTCTCCGCCATGAGCAGACCATGGAGTTCCATCCCGGTGGCGCGCATCTGGTCATGCACCGGCTTCAGATCCTTGGCGACCACCGTGGCCAGTGCAATGATCTTGTCCTGCTGCTCCTGGGTTGCATCGATTTCGATCGCCGCATGTTTCACCATGCGCTCGATACGCGACTCGATCTCCGCCTCCGACCAATCCCCGAAGCGCTTGTGCTCGCCGCCATGCACGGCACCGCTGAAACCCGCGGTCACCTTCAAATGCTCAAAGGTCTTGCTGTCGGCGAAGACCTGAACGCCGAAAACGCCGCCCATGACAATCGCGGTTCCGGTGGCGAGGGCGATCACCTTGCGGTTGCCGCTTCGAAACCAACCTTTTTGGGTGGTACCCGGCTTGTCCGTCATATATTCGTTCCTTTCTTGGGATTGCTGGCCAATGGCCCTTCATCGTGGCGGGATTTCCTTCCCGGTCACCATCCCAATCTGGGAGCCGGCTGTTTCGGGCGTTTCTCTTCAATGTAAAGAAATGTAAAGCTGCCGGGACGTGAACCAGACGCTTCTCCGTCGACAATCGCGAATGTCCACATATGGCACAAACGCGAAGTTCGATCCCTTGTCGGCTTGCAGGCCATCCGCACTTCGATGCCGTAGAAAAGATGAGGCCGGGAGGGAGCCATCCCACCCGGCCAGTTTTGGCCCCGTAATACTTGGAACCTGCGCTGTGTGCGCGTGCCGACACAGAGGGAGTGCTGTGCGAGCAAGGGTAGTAAAACACGAAGTGGGGCGAAATGGTAGAAAAAACCTTGAAATGGGGTATAGTGGTGTAGTATGAACTGATTCAGAGGCGTCCGCCGGGTTAATAAAAAAACTGGGCAGTTTCATACAGGCATCGGCGGGCGCCCCGAACACACACTCGGACGTGACGAAGGCGGCAGACAACATCCAGACGAAGACATGGTCGAGCCGGACTGAGGGACAGGGGGCGGACTGATAGGCAAAAAGCCCGGTTCGCCCTTTCACGTTTCGGGCCCTGTTCCCGCCTAAATCGACCGAGGGAAGACGGCCCGATTGATAGTGGTCCGATTAGATACGGTGGGGTGGCGTGGGAAAGTGCTGAAGTTCTTTACAGGCAGTTCGACCCATCGGGTGGATGCGAAAGGTCGCCTTTCGTTGCCTGCGGATTTTCGCAAGGTTCTGGAGGGGGTTAGCTCGAGTCATGTCGTGGTGTTGCCCCAGATGAATCACCCCGATTCTCATGTGGTGTTGTCCCGGGCTGGCTACGAAAAGGTTGTCGAGCAATTCGAGGCGATGGATCTCAGCCATGCCGATACCGAGGCGCTGGCGCTGAGAATCGTCACCGACGCCCGTCAGATTCCCGTCGATGAAGCAGGCCGGATGGTGCTGTCGAGGGATCTGCGCGAACAGATTGGTATCGACGGCGAAGTGAGATTCGTCGGGCGGGGTTCAAGTTTCCAGATATGGGAGCCTCGCAAACGCGAGGCTTTTGAAGCCGCTGCGCAAACCCGCAGTCAGGAATTGGCGCCATCGATTCGGCTCGGCGGGCTCCACTGATGAGCGCCGGTGGGGAAACGGCTCCACCCGCAGCCCCGCATATCCCCGTCCTGCTCGACGAGGTAATGGAGGCGCTGGCGCCGATCGACGGTGGCATTTTCATCGACGGAACATTCGGCGCCGGAGGATATACCCGTGCGCTTTTGGAACGTGGCGCGGCGCAGGTGATCGCCATCGACCGCGACCCGGACGCGCTGGCAGCCGGTGCGGCGCTGGTCGAGAAGTCCGGCGGGCGGCTGGTTCTGGTGGGCGGAGTCTTTGCCAAAATGGACAAGATCGCAGCGACGCATGCCGTCGGCCCAGTGACCGGTGTTGTGCTCGACATCGGCGTCTCGTCGATGCAGCTTGACCAGGCGGGCCGAGGGTTTTCCTTCATGCGCGACGGCCCCCTCGACATGCGGATGGCGCAAACCGGTCCGTCGGCGAGCGATTTGGTGCGCCGGGCCGACGAGCGTGGCCTGGCAGACGTTATCTATCATCTTGGCGAGGACCGGGCGGCAAGGCGCATCGCCCGGATCATTGTTGCGGCGCGGGCAGGCGGGCCGATCACTCGTACCGGGCAACTCGCGGAGATCGTCGCCGGATGCCTGCCGCGGCAGCGCCCGGGTCAGATCCACCCGGCGACCCGGACCTTCCAGGCCTTGCGGATTGCGGTAAACGATGAGCTTGGCCAGTTGGTCCAGGCGTTGGAGGTGGCGGAATACGTGCTGGCGCCGGGTGGACGGCTGGCCGTCGTGACCTTCCATTCGCTCGAAGACCGGATCGTCAAGCGTTACTTCCAGATCGCCTCAGGACAGCAGGGACAGGGTTCGCGCCATGGGCCTGCGCGCCAGGGACAGCCGCCGCGCTATCAGCGCCCTGAACGGGCAGTGCAAGCCGGCGAGGTCGAGAACGCATCGAATCCGCGCTCCCGCTCGGCCCGATTGCGCGCAGCGGTGCGGACGGATGCGCCGACCGTGCGCGTCGACCCGGCCATGCTTGGATTGCCGCCGGCGCCAGCCATGGCCGACCTGATCGCGGGAGGTTGGCGATGAACCGCCTCGGGTTTGCCTTGTCGATGATCGCTGTGGTGGCCTCCGCTGCTTGGGCTTATCACATCAACTACCGTACCAAGACGGCGTTTGGCCGGGTCGATCAGTTACGCAGCCAGATTGCCGCCGAGCGCGAGGCGGTCGAGGTGTTGCGGGTTGAGTGGGCCTATCTGAACGCCCCCGATCGCCTGGCACGGCTGGTGAAGCTTCACAACGACCGGCTGGGTCTGGAGCCGATGGGGCCTCAAGGCTTCGACGAAGTCGCGGCGATCCCGTTCCCGCCGCGCATTCCGGGGCCGGGGCATGTCACTGCTGCGCCGGAGAGAGAGCTGGAGTCGAGCTTGGTAATCTCGGAGCAGGTTCCGATCGTGGCTGGAAGGGTTTCGACGCCAATGCCACGGCCCGTGGGATGGAGGATCGAATGAGCGATCTTGAGGCTCCACCTGACCGGCAGACGCATGGCCGCGCGCAGCCAAGGTCGCGAAACGGCGCAACCACCCGTCCACGCGACGACTGGCGTCTGATCGTGGTGATCCTGGCCCTTTTTCTGGTCTACGCCACCGTTGGCATTCGCATGGGCCTGATGGCGCTGAACGAACCGGTCGAGCCGCAGATTGCCGGCGCCGCCGGGATAGGCATACCGGAGCGCGGTGAGATCATCGACCGGAACGGCAATCTGCTCGCCGCCAATCTGCCCGCCTATTCACTTTACGCCCACCCACGCGAGATCAAGGATCTCGCGGCGATGGTGCACGATTTGACCGCAATCTTCCCGGATTTGCGCGCCGAACAACTGATCAAGCGTCTGACCGGTGGCGCCAGGTTCGCCTGGATCAAGCGGCCGATCACGCCGCGCCAGAGACAGCAGGTTCTGGATCTGGGCTATCCCGCGCTGAAATTCGGCTCGCGGGCGATGCGGATCTATCCGGGGGGCCGGACGGTTGCGCATATCGTCGGAAGCGTCCGTGCCGCGAAGGAAGATGTGCGGTTCGCCGAACTGGTCGGCGCGGGCGGTGTCGAGGGTTATTTCGACGAACGGCTGCGCGACCCGGCACGGGTTGGCGCGCCGCTGGAATTGTCGATCGATCTGACGGTGCAGGCGGCGCTGCGCGATGTGCTGGCCGCAGGGATGGCGCGGTTCACCGCCAAGGGCGCCATGGGCGTGCTGATGGATGTGCGTACGGGCGAGATGGTGGCGATGGTCTCGCTGCCCGATTTCGACCCGAACCGCGAGCCGGAACCGTTCGCCGGAGCCGCCGAACTGAACCCGCGCTTCAACCGTGCGGCGCAGGGCCGTTACGAGCTGGGTTCGACCTTCAAGGTCCTGACCGCGGCGATTGCCCTGGAAACCGGCGTGGTAGCGCCCGATACCTTGGTCGAGACCGGGTCTGCACTGACCTTTGGCCGCTACCGCATCCGCGACATGCACCGAATGCCGCCGGAGATGACGGTAACGGATATTGTCGTGCGCTCGTCGAATGTCGGCGCGGCGCAGTTGGCCCTGCAGATCGGAACGCCGCAGCTGAAGGATTATTTCAAGCGGATGGGTTTCTTCGATGCGCTTCCCCTCGAACTGGCCGAGGCCAAGCGGGCGACGCCTCTGCTGCCGCCGAAATGGACCGATCTTTCGTCGATGACGATCTCATTCGGCCATGGGTTGGCCGCCTCGCCGGTGCATCTGGCGGCGGCTTTCGCGACCCTGGCCGGTGGCGGACAGCGGGTCCGCCCGACGCTGATCAAGGGCGGCGCCGAGCCCGGCGAGCGGGTTTTCTCGACCGAGACCGCACGCCAGATGATGCAGATCATCCGCGAAGTGGTGCGCCGGGGCACCGGCCGGCGTACCGACCTGCCGGGCTACGAGGTCGGCGGCAAGACCGGAACCGCCGACAAACACCGCCCCGGCGGCGGCTATTACAAGGACCGGGTGATCGCGACATTCGCGTCGGTGTTCCCGACCTCGAATCCGAAATACGCGCTGGTGATTTCGCTCGACGAACCGGTGGACCGATCCGGTCCGGTGATCAAGCGCGAGGCCAGCCGCACGGCGGTTCCGGTGACTGCCGCCGCGATCGAGCGGATCGCGCCGTTGCTGGGCCTGCGGCCATTGCCGGTGAGCAAACCGATTAGCATCGCCGCCATCGCTGCGGGTGGCCAATAGGGGTACGGTGATGGACAAGACCTGTATCCACCCGGCCCGAACGATCGGAGCGCTTGGACTAACGGAGTTGCCGTTTCACGGACCTGCCCCCGATCCCGATACGATTGCCGCTGGTCTCGCCGTCGATAGCCGTGCGGTGCAGGAGGGTTTTGTGTTTGTCGCCATGCCAGGGACGCAACTCGACGGCGCAGCTTTCGCGCAATACGCAGTGCGTCAGGGGGCCGTCGCGGTTGTGGCGACCGAGGCGGGGGTCGAGACGGCGCGCGGTGATATCGGCGGCCTGCCGGTTCCCTTCATCGTGACCGAAGAGCCGCGCGCGCTGTTGGCCGAGCTGGCGGCGCGGTTCTACGGCGCTCAACCCCGGGTGATAGCGGCGGTCACTGGTACCAATGGCAAAACGTCGACCGCGCATTTCCTGTGCCAGATTTGGGCGTCGGCGGGGCGCCGAGCCGCGGCATTCGGTACGACCGGTGTCCAGGGTGATGGCTTCGAAGAACCGCTGTCGCACACCACGCCGGAGCCGATCACGCTGCATGGCCTGCTGGCCCGCTTGGTGGAGAAGGGTTGCACCCATGCGGTGATGGAGGCGTCGAGCCATGGTCTCGCGCAGCATCGGCTGGATGGGGTGAAGCTAACCGCTGCGGCGCTGACCAACATCACCCGCGACCACATGGATTATCACGTCAGCCACGAGGATTATGTTGCCGCGAAGCTGCGGCTGTTCGCCGAGTTGCTGCCGCCAGATGGCGTGGCGGTTCTGAATACGGATGATCCGGTGTTCGGGCAGGTTCGCGAGATCGCGATTGCGCGCGGGTTGCGGGTTGTCTCGGTTGGCCGCGCCGTGGGGGTGGATCTGGCGATCATCGCGGCCACGTACCACCCGCGTGGACAGGAGCTGCAACTGGGCTGGGCTGGCAAAGTGCATCGGGCGGAATTGGGTCTGGTCGGTAGTTTCCAGGCCGCGAATGTGGCGTTGGCGGCGGGGCTCGCCATCGCCACCGGCATGGAATCGGATGCCGTATTCGCTTCGTTGCCGGGGCTGACCGGCGTGCGCGGCAGGATGGAGCCGGTCGCGCGGCGCGCCAATGGCGCCGCGATTTTTGTCGACTACGCGCATACGCCGGATGCGCTGGCGACCGCGATCGACGCGCTGCGGCCTCACTGCGCCGGACAGCTCGTTGTGGTCTTTGGCGCCGGGGGCGACCGCGACCCCGGCAAACGGCCGATGATGGGCGAGGTGGTGGCGGCACGGGCGGATGTCGCCATCGTTACTGACGACAACCCGCGTGGCGAAGATCCGGCGGTGATCCGCGCGGCCGTATTGGCGGCCTGCCCGGACGCGCATGAGATCGGTGACCGGGCGGCGGCGATCCTGGCTGGAACCGATGCCCTCAAAGAGCCCAGCGACTGCCTTCTGATCGCCGGAAAGGGCCACGAACAGGGGCAGGAGGTGAAAGGCACTATGCTGCCTTTCGATGATGCCACGCAGGCGCGCTCGACGGTTGCCGCGCTTGATGGCATCGAGAAGTGTATCGGAGGTGGAAAATGAGCGGGTACCTTTGGACAGCCGGGGATGCTGCCGCCGCGACCTCCGGCAATGCGCGCGGTGGTTGGCCGGGCGTTACCGGCATTTCCATCGACACCCGCAGCATCGCACCGGGTGAGCTGTTCGTGGCGCTTGCCGGGGAAAATCGTGACGGCCATGCGTTCGTTGCCCAGGCGCTTGCCGCCGGGGCCGGGGCCGCCATGGTCAGCCACGTGCCGGAGGGAGTTGCTACGGGCGCGTCGCTGCTGCTGGTTCAGGACACACTGGAGGCGCTGGGCGCATTGGGCGCTGCCGCCCGGGCACGCAGTGCGGTCCGGGTGATTGCCGTGACCGGTTCGGTTGGCAAGACGTCGACCAAGGAAATGCTGCGCGCCATGCTTGGTTGTCAGGGTCGGGTGCATGCAGCCGAGAAGAGCTTCAACAACCATTGGGGCGTGCCACTGACCCTGGCGCGGATGCCCGCCGATACCGAGTTCGCGGTGATCGAAATGGGCATGAGCCATCCCGGAGAGATCACGCCGCTGTCGCGACTGGCGCGGCCGCATGTGGCCTTGGTCACGACCATCGAGGCGGTGCATCTGGCGGCTTTCGGCTCGGTCGAGGAGATCGCGGATGCCAAGGCCGAAGTCTTCGCCGGGTTGGAGCCGGGAGGAGTCGCGATCCTGAATCGCGATAATGCCCATTTTGACAGGCTGGCCGACAGATTGGCCGGGCGCGTGGGAGAAACGGGGGTTCTGAGCTTTGGAACCGGTGCCTGTGACCTGGCCCTGGAATGGACGAAGCTATGCGAATTTGCAACGGTGGTGCAGGCCCGGATCGCGGGCGAACCGATTACGTTCAAACTCGGGGCGCCCGGCGCTCATTTTGCATTGAACGCAGTGGCCGCGCTGGGCGCCGTGGTCGCCGTCGGCGGCGATCTCGCGCGAGCCGGGTTGGCCATGGGCGACTGGGCGCCACCCGAGGGGCGGGGGCAGCGCTGGAGGATCGAACTTGGGCCAGCTGGCCTCGACGGCGAGATTACGCTGATCGACGAGAGCTACAATGCCAATCCGGCCTCGATGCGGGCGGCCCTGGCGGTTCTGGCGGTCAGCCCGGTCACCGATGACACAGGCCGGGTCGCGCGCGGCCGGCGCATTGCGTTTCTGGGCGATATGCTCGAACTTGGCCCGACCGAGAACGAGTTGCATGCGGATCTGGCAGGGTTGGCCGAGCTTGAGGGGATCGATCTGGTTCATCTCGCCGGGTCGCGAATGCGCGGGTTACACGCTGCCCTTCCCGTCGAGAAGCGAGGCGAATGGTTCGAGGACAGCGACAAACTGGCCCAGAGGGCGCGGCGGATGGTTGACGCGGGCGATGTGTGCATGGTCAAGGGCTCGCTCGGCATGGCGATGCGCCGGGTGGTCGATGCGATCACGGAACTGGGCAGTGCGCGGGACGCCCGCGTGCGCGGCGAGGAGTAGCAGGGCATGTTCTATCATCTACTGACACCGCTTAGCGACGGCGGCGATGTGTTCAACCTGTTCCGCTACATCACCTTCCGCGCGGGCGGCGCCTTCATGACCGCGCTGATCTTCGCCTTCCTGTTTGGCCGCCCGATCATCAACTGGCTGAGCCGGGTGCAGAAGAAGGGTCAGCCGATCCGCGAAGACGGGCCGCAGCGCCATATCGTCGAGAAGGCCGGCACACCTACCATGGGCGGCGTCATGATCCTGAGCGCGTTGCTGATCTCGACGCTGCTGTGGGCGCGCCTGGACAACGGCTTCGTCTGGGCTGTGGTGTTTGTGACCTTTGGTTTCGGAGCCATTGGTTTTGCCGATGATTTCCTGAAGGTTCGGCGGTTTTCGCACAAGGGCGTGCCGGGCAGGCTGCGTCTTGGTCTTGGGTTCCTGATCGCGCTGGGCGCCTCGTACTGGGCGACATCGCTCCAGCCAGATGCGTTGCAAAACATGATCGCCCTGCCGATCCTGAAGAACACGATGATCGATGCCGGGCTGCTCTATGCGCCATTCGCGATGCTGGTGATTGCTGGTTCCGCCAATGCGGTGAACCTGACCGATGGGCTGGACGGGTTGGCGATCATGCCGGTGATGATCGCCGCCGGGTCGCTGGGCATCATCGCCTATGTCGTCGGGCGCACCGATTTTACCGAATATCTCCAGTTGCACTACGTGCCTGGAACCGGTGAGATCGTGGTCTTCAGTTCGGCGCTGATCGGGGCCGGGCTGGGCTTCCTGTGGTACAATGCACCACCGGCGATGATCTTCATGGGCGACACCGGTTCGCTGGCGTTGGGCGGCGCGCTGGGCGCAATCGCGGTTTCCGCCAAGCACGAGATCGTGCTGGCGATCATTGGCGGGTTGTTCGTGCTGGAGGCGGTCAGCGTGATCGTCCAGGTTCTCAGCTTCAAGCTGACCGGCAAGCGGGTGTTCCGCATGGCGCCGATCCACCACCATTTCGAGCAGAAGGGCTGGGCCGAGCCAACCATCGTGATCCGGTTCTGGATCATCTCGGTGATCCTGGCGCTGATCGGCCTGGCGACGTTGAAGCTGAGGTGATCCCGATCCGCGCATATGCCGGCCAGCGGGTCGGGGTTCTGGGGTTGGGCCGCTCGGGCCTGGTCGCGGTGCGTGCGCTGACCGAAGGCGGCGCGGTGCCGGTGGGTTGGGATGACGATGACGCCAAGCGGGATGCGGTGGCGGGCGAGGGATTCGAGGTTGCCGATTTGTCGCGCGAGCGTGAGGTTTCCGGCCTGACCCGGCTGATCCTGTCGCCCGGCGTCCCGCATCTCTATCCCGCTCCGCACAAGGCGGTGGAGTGGGCGCAGATGGCGGGGGTGCCGGTCGATAACGACGTTGGACTGTTCTTCGCGGCCCTGGCCGAGGCCGATCCGGAGGATTTCGATGATGATGGCCCCGCGCCCAAGGTGATCGCGGTTACCGGGTCGAACGGAAAGTCGACCACGACGGCGCTGATCCACCATATTCTGCAAGAGGCCGGGCGGCACACCCAGATGGGCGGCAATATCGGGCGCGGGGTGTTGGATCTGGATGCGCCGGGGCCGGGCGAGGTTGTGGTGATCGAGCTGTCCTCCTACCAGATCGAGCTGGCGCGGATGCTGGCCCCGGATGTCGGGGTATTCCTGAACCTGTCACCGGATCATCTGGACCGCCATGGCGGGCGCGGCGGGTATTTCGCCGCCAAGCGACGGCTGTTCGAGGCTGGTGCGCCTGAACGTTCGGTAATCGGGGTCGACGAGGCCGAGGGGCGGTATCTTGTCGGACAGGTCGACAAGGCGATCACGGTGTCGGTCATTTCCCGGCTGCGGGGTGAAGGCTGGTCGGTGTTCATGAACAAGAACCACCTGACCGAGTGGCGCGGCGGCAAGCAGATGGCGGCGATCGACCTGCGCACGGCGCTGGCTTTGACGGGCGCGCACAACCACCAGAACGCCTGCGCGGCCTATGCCGCTTGCCGGGCTGTCGGGCTTGGCCCGCGTCAGATCGAAGGCGGGGTGTTGAGTTTCCCCGGCCTCGCGCACCGGATGGAGCGGATCGGCGAGGCGGCGGGCGTTGTCTTCGTCAACGATTCAAAAGCGACCAACGCCGATGCGGCAGAAAAGGCGCTGCTGGCTTATGACAACATTCGCTGGATTGCCGGAGGGCAGCCGAAAGCGGGCGGGATCGAGCCATTGCGCCCGTTGTTCGGCAAGATCGCCAAGGCGTATTTGATAGGTGAGGCCGAAGCGGAATTTGCCGCCACACTGGGCGATACGCCCCAGGCGCGCTGCGGGACGCTGGCCAAGGCGGTTGCCGAGGCCAGGGCGGATGCGCAGCCCGGCGACGTGATCCTGCTGTCGCCCGCCTGCGCGAGCTTCGACCAGTTCGCCAGCTTCGAGGACCGGGGCGATGCGTTCCGGGCACTGATGGCGCCCGGCCTGAAACCCGGCCTGAAAGACGAGGCCCGGCGATGACCGAACTGACCTTCCGCGGCGTAGCGTCGGGGCGGAGCGAAAGCTCGGTCGTTGGTGACTGGTGGCACACGGTTGATCGCTGGTCGCTGGGGGCCGTGCTGGTGTTGTTCGCGTTGGGATTGGTGCTGGGCCTGGCAGCCTCGCCGCCGCTGGCGCAAAAGAACGATCTCTGGGCCTATCACTATGTGGTCCGCCAGGCAGTTTTCGTGGCGATGGCGCTGGGCCTGATCGGGTCGATCTCGATGTTCCCGACCACCATGGTCCGGCGGCTGGGAGTTGTGCTGTTTGTTGGTACGTTGGCGGCGACGATGGCACTGCCCTGGCTCGGTACCGATTTTGGCAAGGGTGCGACGCGCTGGTATTCACTCGGATTCTTCAGCTTGCAGCCGTCAGAGTTTCTGAAACCCGGTTTCGTGCTGATTTCTGCCTGGCTGATGGCGGGTTCGTTCGAACGAAATGGCCCGCCGGGGCGCACCCTGTCGGGCCTGGCTGCGGTGGGTATCGCGGCGATGCTGGCATTGCAGCCGGATTTCGGCCAGGCGGTGCTGGTTCTGGCGGTATGGCTGACGATGGTTTTCGTCTCCGGGGCGTCGATCCTGATGCTGCTGGTCCTCGCTGGGTTGATCGGCGCAAGTGGTACTTTCGCCTATTTCAATTCGAGCCACTTCGCGGGCCGGATCAACGGTTACCTGTCGTCCGAGGTCGATCCGTACACCCAGCTCGCCTATGCCCAGTCGGCGATCCGCGAGGGCGGTCTGTTCGGCGTCGGGGCGGCGCAGGGCTCGGTGAAATGGACCCTGCCGGACGCCCATACGGATTTCATCATCGCCGTTGCTGCCGAGGAATTCGGCCTGATTCTGACCTTGATGATCATCGGGGTCTATCTCTTCATCACCGTGCGCGCGCTTGCCCGGCTGATCGAGGAGCGCAATCCCTTCATTCGGCTCTGCGGCACCGGGTTGGCGGTGTTGTTTGGCTTGCAGGCGTTCGTGAACATTGCCGTGGCAATCCGGCTGTTGCCGGCCAAGGGCATAACGCTGCCCTTTATCTCCTATGGCGGCTCGTCGATGCTGGCGGCAGCAATCGCCATGGGAGCGCTGCTGGCGCTGACCCGTGCCCGCCCGCGTGACGCGGCTGCCGAATTCCGGAGCAGGATGTGAGCGCACCTCTCCTGGTCATCGCGGCGGGGGGCACTGGCGGGCATATGTTTCCGGCCCAAGCCCTGGCCGAGGAGATGCTGCGGCGCGGTTGGCGGGTACAACTGGCCACCGACCGGCGCGGTCTGCACTATGCGGGCGGATTTCCCGAGGCGGTGGAGCGGATCGAGCTTCGGTCCGGCACATTCAGTCAGGGCGGGATGAAGGCGAAGCTGACGGCGCCGGTTCGGATCTTGTCGGGAATTATGGAGGCGAGGCGGCGATTTCGTGCCGACCGGCCAACCGCGGTCGCCGGGTTCGGGGGTTATCCGGCGTTGCCTGCCTTGGCGGCGGCGTGGTGGTTGGGTTTGCCCCGGCTGATCCATGAACAGAATGGCGTGTTGGGCCGGGTCAACCGGTTGCTTGCCAGCCGGGTCGACCGGATTGCGTGCGGAATCTGGCCGGTGAGCAATGCTCCGCGTGGGGCGACGCTGGTTTATCTTGGAAATCCGGTGCGCGACAAGGTGCTGGCGGTGTTGGACCAGCCCTATACGCCACCTGGCGAGGGCCGGATCAATCTGCTGGTCTTCGGTGGCAGTCAGGGTGCCAGTGTTTTCGCCAAATCGGTGCCGGGGGCGCTCTCGCTGCTGCCTGAGGCATTGCGCCAACGCCTCACCATTACCCAGCAGGTCAGGCCGGGTGACGATGGGTCGGTCAAGTCGGCCTATGAGAGCGCCGGGGTTGATGCCGAACTGGCGGTATTTCTTGACGACATGCCCCGGCACATTGCCGCGGCGCAGTTGGTGATCTGCCGGGCCGGGGCCTCGACGGTGGCGGAGCTTGCCGCCATCGGCCGCCCCGCTATACTGGTGCCGTATCCCCATGCCATCGACGACCACCAGACCGCGAATGCCATGGCGCTGGTCGCACCGGGCGCCGCGATCCTGGCGCAAGAGCCAGAACTGACCACCGACGGGCTGGCGCGCCATATCCGCGCGGTGCTGTTGGAACCCGGTCAGGCCACGCATATGGCATCCCTGGCGAAGGCGCAGGGAAGGCCACAGGCGGCAAGCGATCTTGCAGACCTGGTTGCAGCGCTTGGCAAAGGCGACACTGCCTGATACGCCCCGCGCGATACATTGGGACTGGGGCACTGGAGTGAGAGACGTGAATCCGCCGACCGCATTGCCCCTCGACATCGGCCCGATCCATTTTGTCGGCATCGGCGGCATTGGCATGTCGGGGATCGCCGAGGTGATGTTGAACCTGGGATACACGGTACAGGGTTCGGATCTGATGGAGAGCCCGATTGTCGCACGTTTGCGGCGGCTGGGCGCCACGATCCATATCGGCCAGACCGCCGAGAACCTGGGCAAGGCGCGCGTGGTGGTGATTTCGTCGGCGATCAAGCGGGGCAACGCCGAACTGAATGCGGCGCGCGAACGCGCCCTGCCGGTGGTGCGCCGGGCCGAGATGCTGGCCGAGTTAATGCGGCTGCGCTCGAATGTCGCCGTTGGTGGCACCCATGGCAAGACCACCACGACCTCGCTGATCGCGGCGCTGCTCGATGCGGGTGGCGAGGATCCGACGGTGATCAATGGCGGCATCATCCAAGCCTACGACTCGAACGCCCGCAAGGGCGAGGGCCGCTGGATGGTGGTCGAGGCGGACGAGTCCGACGGCACCTTCGTGAAGCTGCCCGCCACCATCGCTGTCGTCACCAATATCGATCCAGAGCACATGGACCACTACGGATCGGTCGATGCGTTGCGCGATGGCTTTGAGGCGTTCGCCTCGAACATCCCGTTTTATGGCGCACTGGTCGCCTGCATGGATCATCCCGAGGTGCAAAGCCTGATCGGCCGCATCACTGACCGCCGGGTGGTAACCTATGGCTTCTCGCGCCAGGCGGATTTTCGCGCCGAGAACTTGGCCCATATCGATGGTGGGATGCGGTTTGATGTCGTGACCCGAGGCGAACCCGAGGAATGCCATCAGGACCTGATCCTGCCGATGCCGGGTGAGTACAACGTTCTGAACGCGTTGGCGGCGATTGCGGTGGCGCGTGAACTGGGCATCGGCTTCGACGACATCAAGCGCGGGCTGGCCGCCTTTGACGGCGTAAAGCGCCGCTTTAGTCGGGTTGGCGAGTGGAACGGCGCCGGGATCATTGATGATTACGGCCACCATCCGGTCGAGATCGCGGCGGTGCTGAAGGCCGCGCGTTCGGTGACGTCGGGCCGGGTGATCGCGATACACCAGCCGCACCGCTATTCCCGGCTGCATGACCTGTTCGAGGAGTTCTGCGCCTGCTTCAACGACGCCGACGTGGTGGGCATCACCGAAATTCATGCTGCCGGCGAGGTGCCGATCAAGGGTATCAGCCACGACTCTCTGGTCAGCGGATTGCGCGCCCATGGTCATCGTGAGGCTCATACGGTGGAGGCGCCGGAGGGGTTGGCGGAGTTTGTCGCAACCCATGCGACGACGGGTGATCTTGTGGTCTGCCTCGGTGCGGGTACGATCTCCGTCTGGGCGAATGCCTTGCCGGAGGAATTGGCCCGGCGCGGCGGCTAGAGCGATTTCAAGCAAAGTGGATTCACTTTGCGACTCGGAAATCGCGGCAACTCAATGAGATAGAGCATGATTGATGAATCGGAGATCATGGATCATGCTCTCGTCAGGGAGATCCCATGACCATAGACACGACTCAACCCGGCCTGAAGCGGCGGCCGTGGATTGGTCTTCTCACGCTCTATGGCGTCGGGGTCATGGTGGGTGCCGGACTCGACGCGCTGGTTGGCTCGGTTGCCGGGCGGGCCGGGGCGGCGGGTTCCGGCGTGGCGCTGATCTGGACGATTGAGTGATGAACGCGCAGGTGCTCGACGGGGAACGTCTTTTGGCGCGCTTGCCCAATGCGCGTGGCCGCGTGACCCCGATGCGATCGTTGGCTGACCTGACCTGGTTCCGCGTTGGTGGACCGGCGGAGGTGTTGTTCCAACCCGCCGGCGCGGAGGATCTGTCGGCATTTCTGGCAGCATGCCCGGCGGATATCCCGGTGATACCGGTTGGGGTCGGCTCGAATCTGTTGATCCGCGATGGCGGGGTTCCGGGGGTGGTGGTCCGCCTGGGGCGCGGCTTCAACGCGATTGCAGTGGAACGTGTTCGGATGACGGCTGGCGCCGCAGCGCTTGACGCCAAAGTGGCGGTTGCCGCCGCTGGTGCGGGGATCACCGGGCTGGAGTTTCTTCGCGGCGTGCCTGGCTCCATCGGCGGGGCGCTGGCGATGAATGCCGGTTGCTACGGCGACGAGATCAAGGATGTGCTGCTCGAGGCCCATGCGATCGACCGGCAGGGCAATTGCCGGACGATCGATGCGGGCGAGATGGGCTTCTCCTATAGAAATGCCGCCGCGGCCGAAGGGTTGATCTTCGTTGGCGCGGTGTTCGAGGGCCATGCCGATGACACCGAAGCGGTGACCGCGCGGATGGAGGCATTGCTGGCCAAGCGCGAAGCGGCGCAGCCGATCCGCGAGCGCACCGGTGGCTCGACATTCCGCAATCCGGTCGGGTTCTCCTCGACCGGGCGCGGCGGTGACAGCCATGAACTGAAGGCATGGAAGGTGATCGACGAGGCCGGATGCCGCGGGTTGCGGATCGGCGGCGCCCTGGTCAGCGAGAAGCATTGCAATTTCCTGATCAATACCGGCGCAGCGACTGCGGCGGATTTAGAACAGTTGGGGGAAACCGTTCGCGAACGGGTGAAATCGGGCTCTGACATCGATTTGCACTGGGAAATTCGGCGGATAGGGGTTATCGTCTCCAGATCAAAGACCGCATAAGCGGCATTGGTCGAATCACCCGGCGAATCACATGAATCGGGGTCGGCCTTGTAGGTGGGGCGCGGATGTCGAGCAGGACATTTCCTCGCGTCGTGGTGCTTAAGGGCGGCCTGTCGGCCGAGCGAGAAGTTTCGCTGGTCTCTGGCCGGGAATGCGCAAGCGCACTGCGTCGCGCAGGGTACAAAGCAATCGAGATTGACGCTGGGCGCGATGTCGCCCAGACGCTAGGTGATGCCGCGCCGGATGTGGTGTTCAATGCGTTGCATGGCCGCTGGGGCGAGGACGGATGCGTCCAGGGTATCCTCGAATGGTTGTCGATCCCCTATACCCATTCCGGCGTACTCTCCTCGGCGCTTGCCATGGACAAGGCGCGTGCCAAGGATGCCTACCGCGCCGCCGGACTTCCCGTTGTCGAGAGTCTGATCGCGCCCCGTGCCGAGGTGGCCGCCGGTCACCCGATGGCGCCACCCTATGTCGTCAAGCCGAATAACGAGGGCTCGTCGGTCGGCATCTACTTCGTCCACGAACATGCCAATGGCCCGGCGCAGATTGAAGACGATGCCCCCGAAACACTGATGGTGGAACGCTTCGTGCCGGGCCGCGAACTGACTGTGGCGGTGATGGGTGACCGGGCATTGGGCGTGACCGATATCATCGCAGCAACAGGGTGGTACGACTACCATGCCAAATATTCCGATGGCGGCTCGCGCCACGTGGTGCCCGCCGAACTGCCGGCGGAGATTTACGATGCCTGTCTGGCCCACGCGCTGACCGCACATCATACGCTAGGGTGCCGGGGCCTGAGCCGGACCGATTTCCGCTGGGACGAGACGCGCGGCTTTGACGGGTTGGTGCTGCTGGAAACCAACACCCAGCCCGGCATGACCCCGACCTCGCTCGCCCCCGAGCAGGCGGCCCATTGCGGAATCTCGTTCGACGAACTTTGCGATTGGTTAGTGAGGGATGCGTCATGCGCGAGATAGTGCCCCAGATCGACGCGGACGAGGTGCGCCGGTCTGCACACCCGGAATCCCGGCCAGAATCAGGGCCGAATGGCCGGCCAAAAGCGCCTCCGGCAACTCAGCCGGAAACGCGGCCAGTAATCCGCGCCGAGGTCAGGAAGGCCCTTGGGCCTTCGAAGCTTTCATACCGGCTGTCGCGGGCCTGGGCGAAACCGATCCTGCGCAATGCGGCCGTGGTTTATTTGCCGTTGGTGGCATTGGCAATTGTCGGGTGGCGCGTTGCCGCGGATGATGGGTGGCGCGGCATGATCAAGGCTGGAATTGTCAGCGTCGTCGATATGGTCGCGGCGCGGCCGGAATTCGCGGTGCGTGGCGTTGCGGTCATCGGTGGCAGTGAAAAACTGCAGGCGGATGTGCGCCGCGCGCTGGATATCCAGCGCGGTATGTCATCGCTCAAGCTCGATGTTGAAGAGCTGCGCTTCCAGGTCGAGGCGCTTGGCGCGGTCGAGACGGCAACGATCCAGTTCGACCCGCAGGGCACGCTGCGCGTCGCCGTGGTCGAGAGGATCGCCGTGGCGTTGTTTCGCAACCCCGGTGGTAAGTTGGTGATGCTGGATAAAGGCGGCGTCGAGATCGGTCCGGCTGGGACACGGGCAAACCATCGGGATTTGCCGGTCATCCTGGGTGTTGGAGCGCAAGACCACGTGAACGAGGTGATGGCGCTGCTCGGCGCCGCGCCCGAGGTCGTTCCGCGGTTACGTGCCTTTGTACGTGTTGGTGAACGGCGCTGGGATATCGTGCTGGACCGCGACATGTTGATCAAGCTGCCGGAGACCGGAGGCGTCGAGGCCCTGTCGCGCATCATGGCGCTGCATTATGGCGAGGAATTGCTCGACCGGGATATTGCGGTGATTGACATGCGTCTGCCCGACCGCCCCGCATTGCGGATGAGGCCCGAGGCCGCCGAGACCTTCCAGATTAGAAAGGCCGTCGCAGCGTTAGGCGGGGAGGACACATGAATTTTGCCCAACTCATTCCGTACCGGAACATGCGCTCGCGCCTGCATTTGGCGATCAAACGCGGCCGGTTGGCGGTTCTCGATATTGGATCGTCGAAGATTACATGCCTGGTCCTGAAGCTCGATCCGTCGCGGCTGGCCGAGGCCGGGCGGACCGACCATCTGGGAACCAGCCTGTTTGGCGCCATTGAAGTGGTGGGCGCGCGAACAGTGCAATCGCGTGGCGTACGCCGTGGCGAAATCGTCGATATGGACGAGGTATGCCGATCGATCCGCCTGGCGCTGCTGAACTCCGAGAAGATGGCGGCACCCAAGGTTGGCCGAGTCGATCAGGTGATCGTTTCGTTCTCCGGCGGGAAGCCGCGGAGCTTCTCGACCACAGCCGAGGTCGAGACCGAAACCGGCCAGGTCACCGAGCGCGACATTTCGAATGCCCTGGGAATGTGCCCGCCGCCTCCGGTCGGCGAAGCGCGACAGATACTTCATGCACAGCCGGTCGAAATCAGCGTCGACTATCAGAACGGAATCACCGATCCGCGCGGCATGACTGGGCAAAAACTGGCCATTGCGATGCATGTGCTGACAGTCGATGCGCAGCCACTGTCCAACGTGATGGAATGTATCCGCCAGTGCGATCTCGATCTTGCGGGGGTTGTCGCGGCACCTTACGCGAGCGGCCTGTCGGCGCTTGTCGAGGACGAGCAGCGCACCGGGGCCGTGTGCATAGACATGGGCGGCGGATCGACATCGTTCTCGGTCTTCCTGCGCGATCACCTGATCTGTGTCGAGCAAATCCGGTTTGGCGGCGATCATGTGACCGGCGACATCGCCGCGGGACTGTTTATGCGATCGGCGACGGCGGAGCGGATCAAGACGCTGTATGGCGGCGTGATCCCCACCGATGCCGACGACCGCGATCTGATAGACGCGCCGCAGATCGGCGAGGAGGAGTCACCGAACCGGCGCCAGATCAGCCGGGGGATGCTGATCGGCGTGATCCGGCCCAGGATTGAGGAGACCTTCCGGCTGGTCCGCCAGCGGCTGGTTGAACTCGGCATCACCGAAATGCCGGGTTGCAGCATTGTTCTGACCGGAGCCGCCAGCCAGATGCCCGGAGTGGATGAGATGGCGACCTGCATTCTGGGCCGGCGACCGCGCATTGGCCGCCCGATCCGGATCGCGGGATTGCCCCAATCTCTCTCGGGACCCGACTTCTCAACGGCGGTTGGTTTGGCGACCTATGCCTTGCGGCTTCATGACGAACTTTGGGACTTCGAGGCACCTCGTTCGCTGTCGGCGCGGGGGCGGGCGACTGAAATGCTCCGGTGGCTGAAGACGAGTTGGTGAGATCCCGCGTGACGTGAGTGCGCCTTTACGGTAAGTTGAAAGAAAAACCAGAGCAGAAACAAGGTCAAAAATGGCCGGAAACAATGAAGAGGCAGGAGTTATGGTACTGAATCTACGTGAACCGGAAGATCATGAACTGCGCGCGCGGATAACCGTATTCGGGGTCGGCGGTGCGGGTGGCAACGCTGTCAACAACATGATCGAGAAGAACTTGCAGGGCGTCGAGTTCATCGCCGCCAATACTGATGCACAGGCGCTTTCGCACTCGACCGCATCACGAAAGGTCCAGCTTGGCACCGGGGTGACCCGGGGGCTTGGTGCTGGATCAAAACCGGAGGTGGGGCTCTCGGCGGCGGAGGAGTCGATCGAGGAGATCATGAACCACCTCGACGGTTGCCACATGTGCTTCATCACCGCTGGAATGGGCGGTGGCACCGGTACCGGGGCAGCCCCGGTGGTAGCCCGCGCGGCGCGCGAGATGGGCATCCTGACCGTCGGTGTCGTGACCAAGCCGTTCCAGTTCGAGGGCAGCCGGCGGATGCAACTGGCCGAGGCCGGCGTTGCCGAGATGCAGGCGGTGGTTGACACATTGATCGTGATCCCGAACCAGAACCTGTTCCAGGTTGCGTCGGAGCGCACGACCTTTGTCGAGGCCTTCATGATGGCCGATGACGTGCTCTATCAGGGTGTCCAGGGTGTTACCGACCTAATGGTGCGTCCTGGCATGATCAATCTCGATTTCGCCGATGTCCGCTCGGTGATGGAAGAGATGGGCAAGGCGATGATGGGCACTGGCGAGGCCGAGGGCGAGACCCGGGCCATCGACGCCGCCGAAAAGGCGATCGCCAACCCGCTGCTGGACGAGGTCAGCCTGAAGGGCGCGCGTGGGGTGTTGATCAACATCACCGGCGGCTATGACCTGACGTTGTTCGAGATGGACGAGGCGGCGAACCGGATCAAGGACGAGGTCGACTCGAACGCGATGATCAAGTTCGGCTCGGCCGTCGATCCCGAGATGGAAGGCCGGATGCGTGTGTCCGTCGTGGCCACCGGCATCGATGCCGAAAGCTGTGTCGAGCGGCCGCCGCTGGAGACCCTTCCGCGCCGCCGCCCGCAGGCCACCGACCCGGGCATGATATCCGCGGTGCGGAGCACGCAGCGCCGGTCCGAACCGGTCGCCGAACAGGAGAGCCTGGAGCGCGAGGCCGAGTCACTTCGGCCGGAAACGCGGCCAGATGACGCTGATAGGGTGGCGCCCGAAGCGGAACGTTCTGTCGAGGTTAGTGCCGCGACGGCGCCGTCGCCCAATGACATCCGGGCCCGGGCCGAAGAGGTCCGCCAGCGGGCGATGGCCGCGCGCGCGCAGCGTGATACGGCGATCAATCGCCCGGTCGCCGTCATCGATGGCGAACCGGAACTGTTCGACGTCGATCCGGCACCGCAGCGCGCCGACGCGCGTTCTCAAGCAGAAATGCGCTCCCGGGTCGAGCCGAGCCTGTCGGCCGAGCGTGCACCCGAACGCCGGGCCGCCGCCAAGCCGATTGAACCGGAAGGGCGTGGCCAGACAGGGCGCTCGGGCCTGTTCGCGATCAACAAGCTGATCCATCGTGTTGCCGGAGTCGCGCAACCGGAACCCCGGGCCGACCCGGCTATGGAAGCCGATCGCCGTGACGACGGTGTCGATGAGGATGAGGGTGAAATCCCCGCATTCCTTCGCCGTCAGGCCAACTGAACAAACGATACTCTCTCTTCCTCTTCGAGCGCGAGTTCAACCTGGTTCATCGCCTCCGACTTCGAGCCAAACCGATGACGGCGAAGATCGCGCCGCCTGTGCCGCCTGATACTGTCGCCGGGCCGAAGAACAAACCAAAGCGCAAACCGTTGCCGGACAGCTTGCCGCGCAACGAGCAAGTGCTGTCGCCCGGCGAGGCCTGCGGCAAGTGCGGCGAGGTTCTGAAGAAACTCGGCGAAGATGTCACCGAAGAGCTGGAATACGTCCCTGGCCGGTTCATCGTGAACCGCTTTGTCCGGCCCCGCATGGCTTGCACGTGTTGCGAGGCGATCTGCCAGGCGCCATTGCCCTCGCGCCCGATCGAGCGGGGTCGTCCCGGCCCGGGCCTGCTGGCCCATGTGCTGGTCTCGAAGTATGCCGATCACCTCCCGCTCTATCGCCAGTCCCGGATATTCGATCGCGACGGCACTGATCTCGACCGCGTCGACAATGGCCGGATCCTGAATCCCGAGGGGCTACGGCATCCGGATGAATTTGTCCGTCACAAAATGCTGGATGCGGTCGGAGACCTCACGCTGGCAGGGGCGCCGATCATCGGGCGTTACACGGGCGTCAAGGCCGGCCACGAGATTTTCAACCTTCTGCTCCGCAAACTGTTTTCTTGCCCCGAATCGTGGACCTGGTGCGATCTTCAACCGGAACAGGGCCCGGGCGGCACATTGCATCTGCCCGGGGTTCATGTTTCGGACGCTGTAATCGCCGTTTGAAGCGCTGCAGGCAAATCTCCTGGATCAACCCTCTTTCCGAACCGGCGCGGGCCGACTATTCTGCGCCGCGAAATGCCATGACCCCGCAATGACCCGCTGGATCTCATCCACCGGGGCGCGCGGCCCGCGAACCGGAGGATCCGACGGATGACCACCCTACGCCTTTTTCGCTTAGCCGCTGCCTTCAGCATGGCAGTTGTGCTGTCGGGCTGTTCTCTCTTTGGCGGCGACGACGACGTCACGCTTGAAGATACGCCGCCTGGGGTAATCTACCAGTTGGGCGAGGCGCTATTGGCCGATGGCGACGCCAGCCAGGCGGCCGAGACCTTCAACGAGATCGAACGGCTCTACCCGTTCTCGCAGCTTGCGAAACGGGCGATCATCATGTCGGCCTTCTCGTCTTACACCGCCGTGGATTATAGCGCCGCGCGGTCATCGGCGCGCCGATATCTCAACCTCTACCCCTCCGACAAGGACGCACCCTACGCCCAGCATCTGATCGCGCTGACCTATTACGACAACATCGTCGATGTTGGCCGCGATCAGGCGATCACCCAGGGAGCGCTGAAGGCACTACAAGAGGTCGTTAGCCGCTATCCCGAAAGCGATTTCGCCCGTGACGCCCGGTTGAAGATTGATCTGACCCATAACCACCTTGCGGGCAAGGAGATGGAGATCGGCCGCTACTATCTGAAGCGCGGCCATTATACCGCCGCCATCAACCGCTTCCGGGTGGTCGTCGATAAATATCAGACCACCAGCCAGACCCCCGAGGCGCTGCACCGGATTGTTGAGGCGAACCTGGTGATGGGGCTGGAGAATGAGGCCGTAACCTCGGCGGCCGTGCTGGGTCACAATTATCCAGGCTCGATCTGGTACGCCAACAGCTATGCACTGTTGACCGGCAGGAATGTGCTGCCCGATGACGAGGACCACGACGGTTTCTTCAGCCGCGTCTATCGTCGCGTGATCCAGGGCAAGTGGCTCTGACAAGGGCCAAGGCGAACCGGGCGCGGGCGGGGAGTACGGCGCGATGCTCCTGAGCCTCGAGATTCGGAATATCGTCCTGATCGAGGCGCTGACGCTGGAATTTCATCGCGGCCTCAACGTCTTGACCGGCGAGACCGGGGCGGGAAAGTCGATCCTGCTCGATGCGTTGGGATTCGCGTTGGGCCGCAAGACCGGACGTGAGTTGGTCGGGGCCAACGCAGGGCAGGGATCGGTCACCGCGATCTTCGGACCTGACAGTGAACACCCGGTCTTCGGCCTGCTGGACGAACTGGGGCTGGCGGCCACTCCGGGGGAGTTGGTCCTGCGCCGGGTTGCGGAACAGGACGGGCCGGCGCGTTGTTTCATCAATGATCAGCGCACCAGCGCCGAGGCGCTTCGCCAGATCGGCGACCGACTGGTCGAGGTTCATGGCCAACATGACGACCGTGGGCTGCTGAACCCAAGGACACATCGGCCATTGCTGGATGCGTTCGGTGATCTCGCACCTCTGATCGGAGATACGCGCGCCTGCTGGGCCGGAGCGCAGGCCGCCGAGCGCCAGTTGTTGGAGGCCCAGGCGCATCTCGCGCAAGCTGCGGAGAATGCGGATTTTCTGCGCCACAGCTTGGCGGAGCTTGAAAAGCTGGCGCCGGAGCCCGGCGAGGATGACCGGCTTGACGCCGAGCGCCGGTTGATACAGGTCGCCGGGCGTATCCGTGACGAGGTCGAGCGCGCCGCCGATGCCCTGTCCGCGGGGAGCGCCGAGGGCGCCTTGTCCGACGCCCTTTCGTGGCTCAGCCATACGGCCGAGAAAGCCGAGGGTCTGCTGGATGCCCCGATCGAATCCGTGGATCGGGCGTTGGTCGAGCTGAACGAGGCACAGCGCGGTGTCGCGGAGGCGCTTGAGCGGTTGAGCTTCGATCCCGGCCGGTTGGAGGCGGTGGAAGAGCGGCTGTTCGCAATCCGGGGGCTGGCCCGCAAACATCAGGTCACGTCGGACACTCTGCCCGATCTTGCCGTGGAATTCGCCCGCCGGCTCGATGAGATCGATGTCAGTGGCGAGCGGATCGCGCTTCTGGAAACGGAGGCGGCGGAGGCGCGCCAGCGATATGAGACGCGCGCGCAGGAGTTGTCGCATTCGCGCGCCGAGGCGGCAAAACGCCTCGACGATCTGGTGACGAGCGAACTTGGCCCCCTGCGTATGGAGAATGCGCGTTTTCTTACTGTGATTGCTCCGGGAAAGCCGGGGCCGGATGGCCACGACACTGTCAACTTCACCGCCAGCATCAACCCGGGCGTGCCGTCCGGTCCGATCGACCGCATCGCCTCGGGCGGCGAGTTGTCGCGGTTCCTGCTGGCGCTGAAGGTCTGCCTGGCGGCGCGCACACCGGGGCTGGCGATGATCTTCGACGAGATCGACCGCGGTGTCGGCGGCGCCACCGCCGATGCCGTGGGGCGGCGGCTGGCCCAGCTCGCCGAAGGCGCGCAGGTACTGGTGGTCACCCACAGCCCGCAGGTTGCGGCGCGCGGCGCGCATCACTGGCGGATCGCAAAGACCACCGACGGGACCATCACCCGGACCGACGTGGAACCTCTCGGACCCGACTTGCGCATTGATGAAATTGCGCGGATGCTGGCGGGCGAAGTCATCACGCCCGAGGCACGCTCGGCGGCCCGGGCCCTGATGGAGGACGCGGGCTGACATGCTCGACACGGTTCTGAACAAGGCCGGTCAAAGTGCCGGAGAGGCCGTCGGCGCCGGGGGGCTATATCGATTTGATGTTCAGCCCCTGGGGCATTGTGGTGGTGGGCGTGATCTTCCTGGTGATCCGCGCGATCCGGTGACGCGCCAATGTCGGCCCTACAGCCGAAACCGGCCGCGATATCACGCATCGGAGAACTTCCGTCTTATGCGGCAGGTTCAACTGATCGCTGCAACACATCGCCCAAACTTCTCTGCGGGCGTTTGATATTGTAGCGTCTTGCGCGGCCTTTCATTTAGAGTTCTTCGACGTATTAAGTGGATTTGACCATATCTCCGAACGGTGCCTCATCCGCCCCACCCTAATTCCCCGGCACCACCTTGCCCGGGTTGAGGATGCCGCGCGGGTCCAGCGTGCGCTTGATGTCGCCCATCACCGCCCAGGCCTCGCCGTGCTCGGCTGCCATGAACTTGCGCTTGCCGAGGCCGACCCCGTGCTCGCCGGTCACCGTTCCGCCGAGCCGGATCGCGCGTTCGGAAATGCGCGTCGCCAGGCGCTCGGCCTCGGCCATCTCGGCCGGGTCGTCGGGGCCGGTCAGGATCACCAGGTGGAAGTTGCCGTCGCCGGCATGGCCGACCATCGGCGCGATCAGGTTGCTGGCCGCCAGGTCTTCGGCGGTCTCCAGGATCGCCTCGGCCAGCCGAGAGATCGGCACGCAGGCATCGGTGACATAGCCCCGCGCGCCCGGTCTCAGGGATTGCTGGGCGTAATAGACATTGTGGCGCGCCGACCAGAGTCGGTTGCGCTCCTCCGAGTTGGCGGTCCAATCGAAACCGAGGCAGTCATGGTCGCGGGCGATCTCGCCCACCGTCTCGGCCTGCTCGGCGACGCTTGCTTCGGTGCCGTGAAATTCCAGGAACAGGGTCGGGCGCTCGGCCAGGTCGTAACCGGAATAGCCGTTGAAGCCGCGGATGGTCAAAGCGTCCAGCAGTTCGATGCGGGCCACCGGAACGCCCATCTGGATGGTTTCGATTACGGTGTTGACCGCATCCTCCAACCGCTCGAAGGCGCAAGTCGCCGCCGAGATCGCCTCCGGCACGCCGTGCAGCCGCAGCGTCAGTTCGGTGATCAGGCCGAGCGTCCCCTCGGAGCCGATAAACAGCTTGGTCAGATCATACCCGGCCGAGGACTTGCGCGCCCGGCTGCCGGTGCGGATCACGCGGCCGTCCGCCAGCACGATCTCCAGCGCCATAACGACCTCGCGCATGGTGCCGTAGCGCACGGCGCAGGTTCCGGAGGCTCGCGTCGCCGCCATGCCGCCCAGGGATGCATCCGCGCCCGGATCGACGGGGAAGAACAGGCCGGTGTCGCGCAGATGCTCGTTCAACCGCTTGCGGGTGATGCCAGGCTGGATCACCACGTCCATATCCTCGGCATGGACGGAAAGCACCTGATTCATCTGCTCAAAATCGAGGCTGATGCCGCCCCGGACCGGGATCACCTGGCCTTCGAGGGATGTCCCCGTGCCCCAGGGGACAATCGGGCAGCCATGCGCGTTGCAGGTTCGCGCCACCAGCGCGACCTCTGCGGTCGAGCGGGGCCAGATCACCGCGTCGGGCGGGTGCGGCGCGTGATGCGCCTCGTCATGGCCATGCTGCTCGCGCACCACCGTTGTGCGGCTGAACCGGTCACCGAAATGTGGCACCAGTTCCTCGATGGCGCTTTCAATCGTCATGCCCGCCTCCCCTGTTCCTTGCCGAGATAAGCTGATCTATTCTCGCGGGCAATGGCAAGCGAGGGAAACATGGTGCAAGTGAACGACGACTACGACGCGGCGCCGATCCGCACCCGCAGCCGCAAGGTACCGCCAGAGTGGATCGACTATAATGGCCACATGAACGTGGCCTACTACACGATGGCATTCGACCATACGCTCGACGAAATCCTTGAAGAACGCCTCGGCGTCGGAGAGACCCTTGCTCGCGAGCAGCACATGGGACCGATGGCGCTGCAAACTCAGATCCACTATCTCGGCGAGCTTGTCGAGGGCACCGAGTTCGCCTGCGATTTTCAGCTCCTCGATGCAGACCCCAAGCGCATCCACGTCTTCGTTACCATGTTCAACCTGGAGACCGGCAAGGCCGCCGCGACCTATGAGAGCCTGTCCATGAACGTGGATCTGGAAGCGCGACGTTCTACGCCCTATCCGGACTGGGCGCAGGAGCGTATCGAGCGTATGCGGATAGCCCACGCCACCCTGCCGTGCCCGCCGCTGGTGGGCAATCTCATCGGCATTCGCAGAAAAGCATGACCGCGGGGCTTTTTCCTGCCGGGATACGGGTTTAGGGTGAAGGCAGGGATTAGGCATACGGCGTCAGGGAGACATGCCGGAGAACGGGAAAAACCGGGCGGTCAGGCGGCTTCGCGCCGGGGCGCGGCAGTTGCGCCAACGGCTGCGTCGCGCCGATGTGCGCAGTCAGCTTTTCCTTTGGCCCATTGCCGTCGTTATTGGCATCGCCACCGGCTACGCGGTCATTCTGTTTCGCACCGGAATCACTTGGTTGCAGGCTTTCTTCTATGGCGCCGACGACAAGATGGTTCATTCCGTCGCCGCTGGCCTCCCCTGGTATCTGGTGCTGTCAGTGCCGATCCTGGGTGGGTTGGTGGTCGGTCTGATCCTGACCCTCTCGACCCGGGGCGCCCGTGCGCGTGGGGTCGACGCAGTGATCGAGGCGGCGGCGATCCACGGTGGCCGGGTTGACCGCAAGCTCGGCATCGCCTCGTCGCTGGCGGCGCTGGTGACCCTGTCGACTGGCGGCAGCACTGGGCGCGAGGGACCGGCGATCCACATCGGGGCGGTCCTGGCCTCCTGGGTGTCCGAGCGGCTGAATGCGTCGCCGATCACGGCGCGCGATATCCTGGGCTGCGCGGCGGCTGCGGCGGTCTCGGCCAGTTTCAACGCGCCGCTGGCCGGGGTGCTGTTCGCGCTCGAAGTGGTGCTGAGGCATTACGCGCTGCACGCATTCGGGCCCATCGTCATCTCCTCGGTTGCGGCGGCCGTGGTCAGCCGCATCCATCTCGGCGACGTCACCGAATTTACCTTGCCCGCCCACTCGATCGCCTTTTATTGGGAAATCCCCGCCTTCATGATCCTCGGCATCCTCTCGGGCTTTGTCGGCGCGGTGATGATGCGCACCCTGTTTTTCGCCGAGGGATTTGCTGATCGGGTTCAGCGGACGCTCCTGATCCCGGACTGGCTGCGCCCGGCGGTGGCCGGCGCGATACTGGGTGTGCTCGCGCTGCGATTTCCGCACATCATTGGTGTCGGCTACGAGACGACCACCTTGGCACTAACGACGCAGATCGCCTTCTTCACTGCCGTGGTCTTCGCGGTCGTCAAGGTCGTGGCCGTCGCAGTGACTTTTGCCGGGCGCATGGGGGGCGGCGTGTTTTCACCTGCGCTCATGTTGGGCGCGCTGACCGGATGCGCCTTCGGCGAGCTCGCAATTCAGATATTCCCGTCGGTTTCCGGCAGCCAGGGTCTCTATGCCCTGGCCGGGATGGGAGCCGTGGCAGGTGCTGTGCTGGGCGCACCGATCTCCTCGACCCTGATCGTGTTCGAGTTGACAGCGGATTGGCAGGCCGGGATCGCTGTGATGATCTCGATCTCGCTCGCCTCCGTCGTCGCCGACCGGATGGTTACCCGGTCATTCTTCATGACCCAGCTCGAACGCCGTGGGTTGCATCTGTCGGACGGGCCGCAGGGATATATCGCGGCGACCATGCCGGTGGCTCATCTGATGCGCCTTCGTGGCGCCGAAGATTCGGCATCCGATACCGCCTGCTGGGCGCTGGTGGAGCAGGGCGCGTTTCTTCGCCGCGAGGACACGCTGGAACGGGCATTGCCGATGTTCGAGCGCTTGCACGGCGGTTTCTTGCCAGTGATTGATCGTGCGGTCAGCGAGACGACGAAGCCCGAATTGCTGGGCGCGCTGTTTCGCGCTGACGCGCTCGGCGCCTATAGCAGGGCATTGGAGGATGAACTGCGCGAGGAGCACGGGTAATGCCCGGCACTTGGCCTCAGAGTGCCTCGACCGTCGCCTTTTCCCCGTAGAACGCGAGATACCCGGCAATTGACTCGGCCCCGGCCATCGGTGCTTCGTATGACCAGGCGGCATCTCTGATCAGCCCAGATTTGGCGGCGATGTGATAGTGGGACGCCTCACCCTTGTGCGGGCAGGTGGTTCGCTTGTCGGACGGATCGAGAAATTCCATTCCGCCGTCCTCTCGCGGGAAGTAGACCACGGGCTCGTGGCCTTCCTCACGCAGGATCAGCGCGCGGGTGGTCTCGGCGATGATTGCGCCTCCGGCCCGCACGACATGAACGCCCGTCGCTGGGGCGATATTGAATTTCTCGGACATGCAGGCCCACTCCCTCAAGACTGTCTACGTTCGGCGATCGTCCGGCGCAGCCCCTCCATACGACATTTCGGCAGCACGGGCGAGCCCTAGTCACACCAGTGGCGAACAGTTCCGCGTCAGCCAATCCAGCGCCGCTGCATCGCGTTCCGGATCAAGCTTGGAGCCGATCTCCGCCAACACCCGCACATGGTAGGCATCGAGCCACGCGGTATCCTCCGGCTCCAACAATGCAGGATCGATCAGGCGGCGATCTATCGGCGCCAGCGTCAGCGTCTCGAAGCCCAGCATCGGGCGTTCCCCGCCACTGGGCACTGATGGCTCGGTGACTGCGATCAGGTTCTCGATGCGAACTCCGAAGCGGCCGGGGCTGTAGTAGCCAGGCTCGTTCGACAGGATCATGCCGGGTTCCAGCGCCACATCGCCGCCGTGCCGCGAGATGCGCTGCGGTCCCTCATGCACACTGAGATAGGCGCCGACGCCGTGCCCGGTGCCGTGGTCGTAGTCGAGCCCTGCCTGCCACAGCGCGTTGCGCGCCAGCGGGTCCAGATCGCGCCCGGCGATGCCGTTTGGCCAACGCGCCTGGCTGATGGCGATCATGCCCTTCAGGACCAGGGTGAAAGGTCGAAGCGCTGTCTCGTCGGCGGGTCCGATCGGAATTGTGCGGGTGATGTCAGTGGTGCCGTCCAGATATTGCCCACCTGAATCGACCAGCAGCAGGTCGCCCGAATGCAATGTCCGGTTCGACTCACGACTGACCCGGTAATGCACGATGGCGCCGTTTGGCCCGGAGCCGCAAATGGTGTCGAAGGAGGCATCCATCAGTTTGCCGGTATCGGCACGGAACCTCTCCAGCGCGGTGACAACGTCGATTTCGGTCAGGACGTCGCCACGCGCAACCGCCCTGTCCAGCCAATGCAAGAACCGCACCATCGCCACGCCATCGCGCCGGTGGGCCGCGCGCATTCCGGCCAGTTCGGCGGCATTCTTGAGCGCCTTGGGCTTGAGGCAGGGATCCTCGCCCCATTCCAAAGTGGCCGAGGCCGCCTCGAGACGGTTGGCTGCCCAAAGCGGACATGTTGCCTGGTCGAGAAGCACCGTCTTGCCGGTCATTGCCGCGAGATCGTCCCCCAGCTTGCTTGGCGACGCGACGCTGACCTCGTTACCGAGATGTGTCATTACCTCGCCGTTGATCTTGTCCGGTTCCATGTAGAGCGCGGCGGTTCCGTCGGCGTTGAGTACGGCAAATCCCAGCGCCACGGGTGAACGTGGCAGGTCGCTGCCACGAAGATTGAACAACCATGCAAGACTGTCCGGCTGAGTCAGCAACGCCGCGTCCGCGCCAGATTGTGTGATCAATACTCCGATCCGGCGACGGCGGTCGGCTGCGTTTTCCCCGGCTAAGCCTTCCGGATGGATGTGGATCGACCCCATCGGCACTGGCGGCTGGTCGGCCCATGTCTCGTCAATCGGGTTCAGATCCAAGGGCGCCAGTCGTGCCTGCCGCAATTCGGCGGCTTTTGCCAGGCGGTCGATCTCGGTCTTGCCGTGCAGCCATGGGTCGTAGGCAACGATCTGACCCGCCCCAAGCGCGCCTTCCAGCCAAGCGGCCGCGGATGTCTCGTGGTCAGGCACAACCTCGAACAGACCGGTATCGACCTGATTGTCCGCCTGTAGCGTGTAGCGTCCATCGACGAACAGGGCCGCTCGGTCTGCCAACACGATCGCCAGCCCGGCAGAGCCGGTGAATCCGGTTAGATACGCAAGCCGCTCGTCATGTGGCGAAACCGTTTCGCCCTGATGTGCGTCGGCGCGCGGAACCAGAAAGCCATCCACGCGCCGCGCGCGAAGACGATTGCGCAGCGCGGCGACCCTGGCCGAGCTGGCGTTGCTGTTTGTGTCTTGATCGAAGGTCTGGAACATGAACCTGCCGCTACTATGGATTTCGCCGTCATGCTGGCCTTGGACCCGGTCCCGGGGCAAGTGGTAATATCTTGGTGAGCACTGGTCGAAGCGAAGCGCCACCCCTTGTGCTGATGCAAACAGGGCCGCAAATATCTCATTGTGAGGAGCGCACGGGGTTTGAAAGCCACCGGACTGTCGATTTTGGCCGCATTGGCGGTCCTGTACTCAGGCAGTGCAGGCGCGGGCGGCGATGCTGTTTTCGGGTTCTGGCTGATCGAGAGCCAGCACGCGATCATTGAAATCGCGCCCTGCGGTGAGAAGGCATGTGGAAATATCGTTTGGCTGAGCGAGCCACTAGACGATGATGGGCACCCAAAACCTGACCACAATGACGACGACGAGCTGCGCGGCCGCCCGCTCTGCGGGATCGGGTTGATCAGCGGGTTCCGCAACACCGTTTCTGGAGTGTGGTCAGGTGGATCGATCTACAACCCGCGCGAAGGGGCAGTTCTGTTTGGCTTCGATGGAGGTGCGTGACAACGATACGCTCAGACTCCGCGGCTGTTTTCTGTTGCCGCTGTTCGGTCGGAGTCGAACCTGGACCCGCGAGGCTGGCGATCATGGCGGCTGCTAGCCTTCTGGCGGCCACGCCAGCCAGGCAGCGGCTCCGCTGGCAAGTTCGCTCGGCCCAAACCCGATCAGGAGGCTGAGGCGGTTGCCGTCCGCGTCGACGGCATAGATGCGCTCGGCAATACGGCCTCGTCTGAATCCGACCGGAATCCGGAAGCCATCGAAGCGGCGCCCGGTGGACGCGAATTTCACAGTGACGGAATCGTCCTCGCCACGGATCACGTATGCGACCTGGCCGTACAGATCGCGAAGAAGCGTGCCATCCCCAGAAGCGTCGCCGGAGGCCTCCCCAGAGGTCTCCTCGGCAACCAGCAAGAGGTCGATATCGAGCGAGGTCGATCGCATCCGGGCGCTCGTTCCGGTGGCATAAGAGGTGTCTTCACGATTAACCAAAACCAGGTCATCAAGCGCCACGACACGGCATCCGCACCCGGCTCGTGCCGGGGGCAGTTTGGCAAGGCAGTCTTGCAGGGCTTGACTGGAAACCTCGGCGTGGGGAGGGTCCGGGGTTCCGTTGACCATGGCGGTCGCGGGGCAGATTTCCGGCGGCATTCCACGTGCGAGTGCCCGTGGTGCAGCGGATGCGAGGAACCGAAGTCCCTCATCTGTGCTGGTCAGGAAGGGCAGGGCGTCGACGCTGACCCAGCGCGCCGATTCGCGCTTCGACAATTCGGCGGAATTGGCAGTTCGAGCGGCGCGGCGCGCGACAGGAAGGTCTTCTAGTTTGCTTGCGGCAATAATCGGTGGGCTTGTGACCACTAACATACGCTGCGTATGCAGGTTCTCTATCAATGGTTGTCTTGCGGAGCGCAAGTTAGCGCCATCGTGGGCGCAGCCATACAATGGCCCGATTGCTGTTACAACTATCAAGAGCATTGATCTCATGTAAACCTGCTTATGCTTTCATTTGTCCTGATATTTCGACATTTCTGCCGCAAATCACATGCATTTTTAGATTGAGGCGGAAGCGTGGCGAAAATATAGTGATATTCTGGAATTGTGGTAACTGCCCAAGGTGTTTTCAGGGGTATTTCAGGGTTGCGATAATCTGGTCAGCTGGTTTCATCAAGGTTTCGATGATGTTTCATTCTTGTTTTAGAGCCGTTGTGATGACGCTGCGCAGGGTAGCGAAATCCTCTGCGCCTTGTTCTGATCGGAAGCCTCGCGATATTTTCTGGCGTAGCTTCATCATCCGCGGGCCGCGTTCGGCCTCGTTGTTTGTGAAGGGCACGTTGGGATCTGCCGGAAAGCGTCGGGTTGCTTCCTTGTGATCGCGCAATGGTAATGCCGGATTATGCCCTGTCCGACGCTTCTTGCGTCCCCGCCTTGCCGATTTTGGTGGTGCGAGGGGAGGGTGCGCCTCATGGAAATCCAGCGCTGCGGTGATGATCCTGTCGGATCGCCGCTTGACAAGCCCGGCAAGCGGCACTGAAGGTGCGACGCCGTTATCCCGCGCCGCCTGTGTGACATGGTGCGCCCGGTGCAGGAGCCCTTGCATCTGACAGGCCCGGTCTTCCTTTTCGATTTCGACCGACGCCTGCAATTCCGGTAAATGGTGAGCATTGCACAGCGCGTGGGTAACCCCATCCAGCGTGAAGCAGGGCTTCCAATGATCATGTACGATGCAACCCGTGAGACCGGATAATAAATTACCGCGTTTGGCGCTGACCCGGTAGAAGGCCAGAAGCGGTGTACCGGCAACGTGAAGCCATTGCGTCCGTCCACCGATCCCGAAGCCCGTCTCATCAAGATGTCTGACGTGGACCTGCCCGTCGATCAAATCCTGTACATGAGAAGCAACACCCTTGAGCCGTTCTGATGCTTTGCGGCTCATGGCGGCCAGGGTGGCGGGAGCCCGAGGGGCATTGAACAAATCAGCCATCACTTGCGCCGGTCTGTCTTCCGGCAGGAAATGGGCGTGTTGGAGATATGTCGCCACGCCGGCGATGCGGCGCCCGTACTGCACGGGCGCCTTTACTTCCAGAGGAAACGCCGCCCTGGTTGTCTCTCCACAGTGGCCGCAAAGGCAGATATGCGCCCGGTGTTCGGTTGTCGCCAGGGGCTGTGGCCCGGGCAGGTCAAACACCTGCCGTGCGGCGTGGCTCTCGGCCATCGCTGACGACAGGGCGGAGCCACACTGCCCGCAGACCGGCGGAAAGTGATTTTCAACATGGGCAGGATCAGCCGTTTGGCAACGGGTACCGCCCTTGTGGCCCTTCTGCCCGCCTGGTTTGTTGCCGGACTTTCCCCGCAGACTTTTGGTCCGGGGTTCAGCCCTGGGCTTCTTTAGCCCGTCGCTTGAAGGCGGCTTGCTGATGTTGCTGCCATTCAAGCTGAGGCGACGCTCCAGATCTTCAATCCGCGCCACAAGCCGTGCATTCGTTTGTTGCTGAGCTTCATAAGCCGACCGCAAACGCGCATACTCCAGCTTCAGGTCTTCAAAGACCCGTGCGGAAACAAACAGGTCAGAAGGATTTGACACGGTCATAAAACAGATGAATCACTGCGCGACCCCTGGTGCAAGAAAACTATTCCAAATCCGTACCTGGGCAGTTACGAATTATGCGAGTAAAATGCGGGGTGGCATGTTGTCAGATACGCAAACAAGTTCAGGTGGCGTCGTTTGGGGCCAAGTCAAGTGGTACGATGCCGTCAAGGGTTACGGCTTTGTCGTTCCGGATGATGGCGGCCCCGATGTAATGGTGCATGCCTCATGTGTCCGCGCCTTCGGCAAGATAGCGCTTACGGAAGGCGCGCGAATCCAGGTCATTGCGGGCCATGGCCAGCGCGGTTTGAACGCCACGGAACTCCTTGAGGTCGAAGAACCGGAAACCCCGGTGGCTGCTCCCGGTTTTTCCGAGGATGCGCGTCCGACGGAATATCTCGGCCCCGATGTCGAAGCCGAGCCTGTGATGCCGGCCCGGGTCAAATGGTTCGACAAGCAGAAGGGGTTCGGCTTTGTGAATATCTTCGGCAAGACTGAGGATGTATTTGTCCATATGGAAACCGTGCGCCGTTGCGGCTTTCAGGATCTCGCCAGCGGCGAGGGCATGGCCGTACGAACCTTCCGCGGCCCACGCGGACTGATGGTGGCAGAATTGAAGCTTTGGGAATCCGCGCTCACACTGGATGACCAGGACTGATCCGATGCCACGGACTGTGCCTGTCGCTGTTGCGGCATTCGCATTGTTGATCGCCGCGACCAATGTGGCCGCTGCCTGCGACCCCCTCAAGATTGAAATTCTGACCGGTTCCGACCGCCGGACGTTCTCGATCGAAATCGCCGACAATCCGGAAAAGCAATCCCTCGGCCTGATGTTCCGCCCGTCAATGCCTGCCGATGCCGGGATGTTGTTCATATTCGACCCGCCACGCCCGGCGAATTTCTGGATGCGCAACACGATGATCCCGCTCGACATGATCTTTATTGATGACACTGGTCAGGTGGAGAGCATCGCCGAACGTACCGATCCATACTCCGAGCGGGTGTCCTCCTCGCAGGGGGATGTGCGCGCGGTGCTGGAGATCAATGGCGGTCTGTCGCGCCAGTTTGGCATCGATCCGGGTGCACAGGTGATCCACTCCGCGTTTCAGGAGGCGCCGGACGATCTGCGTTGCACTGATTGATACGGAGTCTCGCAAAGCGAGACTCCACCTCCTCCCACCCCCACCCCCACCCCCACCCCGCATCCCGGCGGGTCTTTTTGCGCCTATCCGAAAGCTGCCGATTTCGGCGCAAAATACCATGGCGGGGTGGGAGGATGGGTTCGCGATCGCGAACACTGGTATGATACGACGAACGGTGCGATCCGTCTTGTAGCTTGCGACACATTGCGATACTGGCAACCCGGCGGGGCGTAGCGCAGCCTGGTAGCGCGTCGGTTTTGGGTACCGAAGGTCCCCAGTTCGAATCTGGGCGCCCCGACCAATCATCAGATCGTTTTGCGCCGAAAGCGCACAACTCGCCACCTTACGTCCCCACCCAACCCCCTACGGAATCGTACGCTACGGGGGGTTGGGTAGCGAGCGGTGCACATTCGGCGCAATGTGCGCTAAAGCGCGCGCCGTGCCTCACCCGGCATCACCCCGGCAAGAAGAGCGGCTTCAGCGCTTCCCGCAGAGCCTGCGGCATCGGCCCTGGCCGCCGGGTTTCGCGATCGACATAGACATGGATGAAATACCCGGCGGCGGCGGCGGTGTCTGCGTCCTCGGCAAAAATCGCGATGCCATACTGCACCGACGAGGTGCCGATCCGGTCGACACGCAACCCACCTTCCAGGAGTTCCGGGAAAGCCAGCGGTGCGAAATAGTTGCATTTGGTCTCGATGACCAATCCGACCGTGCCGCCGTCATGAATGTCCAGCACGCCGCGTTCAATCAGGTGTCCGTTCACCACTGTGTCGAAGAATGCGTAATATTCGACATTATTGATGTGGCCGTAGATGTCGTTGTCCGACCACCGCGTGGCGATTGGCCGAAAAGCGCGGTAAGCGGAGCGGCTGGGCGCTCTGACCCTCACGCGCCGCGCGCCGCCCTGCTGCGGTCGGGTTTGCCATCCTCCGGCGCCGGTTGTTTCGTGGTTCGCTCGGAGCCGGTGTTGGTCGGCGAACCGCGCTCGCGGTAGGGGGTGCGGTTGAAATGCGCCCGGTAGCATTTCGAGAAATGCGACGGTGAGGTGAAGCCGCAGGCCAGTGCCACGTTGATCACCGACATGTCGGTCTGGAGCAGCAGGTTGCGCGCCTTATCCAGCCGCAACTCCATATAATAGCGTTTCGGGCTGCGGTTCAGGTAACGGCGAAACAGGCGCTCGAGCTGACGGGTCGACATGTTGACCGATTTTGCCAGTTCGGATGGGCTGATCGGCTCCTCGGTCGAACGTTCCATCTTCTGGATAATCGAGACCAGCTTCGGATGGCGGGCGCCAATTCGTGCTGGAACCGACAGGCGCTGCTCGTCCATATCGCCGCGCAGCGGTGTATGCACGATTGTGTCGGCGACCAGCGAACCAAGGTCATGCCCGTGCGCGTTGGTGATCATGTGCAGCATCATGTCGGCGGCCGAGGTGCCACCCGCGCAGGTGAATATGCCCTCATCAACGCAGTAGAGCAGGTTCGACAGTTCGACCTCGGGGAATTCCTCAACGAACGAGGCATGGTTCTCCCAGTGGATGGTGCAGCGCTTGCCGTCTAGCAGCCCCGCCCTTGCCAGGACATAACTGCCGGTGCAAAGCGCGCCGATACCAACGCCCCGACGCGCCTGTTTGCGCAGCCATGTCAGGACCGGCTTCGAAGCGGCCCGGTCCAGCGCGAAGCCGGTGCAGACGGCGATGCTGGATTCGCGCGAAATGTCCTCCAGCCCACCATCGACATTTATAGTGATTCCATTCGACGCTGTGACCGCCGCCCCGGTTTCTGATACCAGGTGCCAGCGATACAGCGGGCGGCGCGCCATCCGGTTCGCCTGGCGAAGCGGTTCCAATGCTGCCGCGAACGGCATCATCGAGAACATATCGGATAGCAGGAAGACGAAATCGTGCGTCTTCAGGGCCGTTCCAGGGGCGGATTCGGTCATGGTTGCAATCGCTCCCTCAGGATTTCGCGGGCAATGCTCGATGCCGATGCGAAAGTCATGCCTGAAAACGACATTGACGCCGCTTTTTCCCAATCGTCAAGCTTCACTGTTCATTTCCGCAATCGCCGCCATTCCTGGGCCGGGACATCTTCACACATTATGCTGAAGGTAATTCTGCAAGTCTGGTCAGTTGAACCCCGCTGCGCTATAGGGGCGGCGAGTAATCGATCGGAGATGGTGGAAATGATCCGGACCTGGACCAAAGACGGCTGGCGCAACCGCGAAGCGTTGCAGATGCCGGTCTATACGGATGATGCGAAGCTGGACGCGGTGACCAAGAATCTGGCTTCCTATCCGCCATTGGTATTCGCTGGCGAGGCGCGGAACCTGAAGGCCGAACTGGCCAAGGTTTGCGAGCGCAAGGCGTTTCTTCTGCAAGGCGGTGATTGCGCCGAGAGCTTCGCCGAGTTCAGTGCCGACAACATTCGCGACACTTTTCGCGTAATGCTGCAGATGGCAGTGGTTCTGACTTTCGCGGCCCGGGTGCCGGTGGTGAAGGTTGGCCGTGTGGCCGGCCAATTCGCCAAGCCGCGCTCGGCGGCCAGTGAGACCGTGGGCGGGGTCGAATTGCCATCCTACCGTGGCGATATCATCAATGGGCTCGAGTTCACGCCTGAGGCGCGTATCCCGGATCCGGAGCGGATGATCCAGGCCTATATGCAATCGGCGGCGACGCTGAACCTGTTGCGCGCTTTCGCGACCGGCGGCTATGCCGACCTGCACCGGGTGCTGTCGTGGAATCTCGACTTCGCCCGGGGTTCCCCGGGGAACGAGAAGTACCGGGAACTGGCTGCGCGGATTTCCACGGCGGTCGATTTCATGGATGCCTGTGGTGTGAACCCGGCGACATCGGCCAAGCTGCGCTCGGTTTCCTACTACACCAGTCATGAGGCGCTGCTGCTGCCCTATGAGGAGGCGCTGACGCGGATCGATTCGACCTCCGGACAGTCGATCGCAGGGTCCGGTCACCTGATCTGGATCGGCGACCGGACGCGCCAGCCTGACGGGGCGCATGTGGAATTCTGCCGCGGCGTGATAAACCCGCTGGGGCTGAAATGTGGCCCGTCGCTGGACCCGGACGAGTTGATCCGGCTGATCGACATCCTGAACCCTGCGAATGAAGCGGGGCGGATCACGCTGATCTGCCGCACCGGCGTTGGCAAGGTGGCCGACCATTTGCCGGGTTGGATTCGCGCAGTCGAGCAGGCCGGAAAGAAAGTCGTCTGGTCCTGCGATCCGATGCATGGCAACACCATCAAATCGGATTCGGGCTACAAGACCCGGCCCTTCGAGCGAATTCTGGGTGAGGTGCGTGAGTTCTTCGATGTTCATGCCGCTGAAGGTACCTATGCTGGCGGTGTGCATTTCGAGATGACCGGTTCGGATGTCACCGAGTGTATCGGCGGCATGCAGCAGCTTACGTCGGCCGATCTCTCCGACCGCTACCACACTGTGTGCGATCCAAGGCTGAATTCAAGCCAGGCGCTGGAATTGGCCTTCCTGTTGACCGACGAGCTCGAAACTGTGACGCCGCCGCATCGTGAGCAGGCCATCGGCTGATGCGGCGATGAACTGGGTTCTCGTTTTGACAGCCCCCGTTGCCCGGGGGCTGTCCGACCGCGAGATTGCCACCTTCGTTGACATGGCGGAGCAGGGCGGGCCGCCACCCCGCCGCCTCGGTGTTGCCGCAGCCGAGATCGTCTGTGACCGCCGCCCGGATCTGAATGCTCTGCGGGCCGCACATCCCGGTATCGACGTGAATGCGGTTCCAACGCAGGGACGGCGCAAGCGCATCCTGATCGCTGATATGGATTCGACCGTGATCCCGGTTGAATGCATCGATGAGGTTGCCGATTTTGCCGGGGTCAGACCCCAGGTCGCGGAAATCACCGAGCGGGCGATGGCGGGTGAACTGGACTTCGAGGACGCTCTGCGCTCCACCTCGCGCTGATCGTTGGGCTGCCGGAGCAAGCCTTGGAGCAGGTCTTCGTCGAGCGCATCCGGCTCAACCCGGGGGCTCGGGTCTTGGTGCGGACCATGGCGGTCAACGGCGCGCACACCGCTCTTGTCTCCGGCGGGTTTACCTTTTTCACTGAGCGCGTCGCGGCAGCGGCCGGGTTTGCCGAACACCGCGCCAATCGGCTGTTGTTCGAGGACGGGGCGCTGAGCGGAACGACCGCCGAACCGATCCTGGGCCGGGCGGCGAAGCTGAACGCGCTGACGGGGATCGCCGGGAGACTTGGCGTCCGAGTCGAAACCGCACTGGCGGTCGGCGATGGCGCCAACGACATCTCGATGGTCGAAGCCGCTGGCCTGGGGGTCGCTTATCACGCCAAACCGGCGCTGGAAGACAAAGTGGCAGCGGTGATTCGGCACTCCGATCTGACGGCGCTCCTGCACCTGCAAGGCTGTTCCGAGGACGAATTCCTGCGGGATTAAACCGGTATGTTTCAGGCTCCTAGCGGTCTCGTGATCCAGTTTGGTTGGTTTTCCTGCGCGAAACGGCTATTTTACCGGCAGGTTGGAACCGGGGAGACCCGAAGGAGAGCTGATGAAACTGATCCGCAAGCCCCGCTGGCAAATCAGCGAAAACATGGTCACGCCCGAACGTGTGTTCTGGAACCGGCGCCGAGTTCTTGCGGCGGGTGGTGGGCTGCTCGCGGCCGGATCCCTTGGTGCCGTGTTTGGCGGGCGCGCGCCGATGGAGCCAATGCCCGCCGCCGCATCGGTTCGTGCTGGTGGCCCCGGGACGGTGATGTCGCCGATGCCCGCCCTGAACCCGAAATTTGCCGATGCCGGGCGGTCGGTCACCGACGAGGAAATCAACTCGACCTATAATAATTTCTACGAGTTCGGTTCGCACAAGCGCATCTCCGAAGCGTCCATGGCGCTGGATACGGAGGGGTGGACCTTCACCGTCGACGGCATGGTCGAGAAACCCTTCGATAGCGATATCGAAGATCTGCTGGCAAAGGTCGATTTGGAGGAACGGATCTACCGCCACCGCTGCGTCGAGGCCTGGTCGATGGTGGTGCCGTGGATCGGTTTCCCGCTGCACCGGCTGATCGCGCTGGCAAAGCCGTTGTCCGGGGCGAAATACGTGCGCTTCGAAACCTTCCACGACCCGGCCGTCGCCCGTGGCCAACGCCAGCACTGGTACCCTTGGCCCTATGTCGAGGGTCTGACCATCGACGAGGCGGCGAATGACCTGGCGCTTCTGGTGGTTGGCGCTTACGGCAAGGTTCTGCCGCAGCAATTCGGCGCGCCGATGCGCCTGCACCTGCCGTGGAAATATGGTTTCAAGTCGATCAAGTCGATCAAGCGAATCACTTTCACCGACGAGCGCCCGGTCAGCTTCTGGGAAGAGCTTGCGGTCAGGGAGTACGGCTTCTGGGCCAATGTGAACCCCGCCGTCAGCCACCCGCGCTGGAGCCAGGCGCGGGAACGCATCCTCGGCACCGACACGACGGCGCCGACGGTCCAATTCAACGGCTACGGTGCCGAGGTGTCGCATCTCTATGACGGTCTGGAGGCCGAGTTCGGGGATCGCGTTTGGCGTTGAGCGGATATTAGCAAGTAGCCCGCGCTCGCCATTTGATCGCGTCAAATACGGAGTCTCGCAGAGCGAGACTCGTTGCGACTTTCGCCCCGCGTGTCTTTTTCACCGATTCGAAAGCTGACGCTTTCGGCGCGCCGCCTCCCACCCCTCCTCCCCGCCCATCCACCAAGCCTACCGGATGGGATTACGTTTGGTGGATGGGCGGGGAGGAGGGAGGCGGCGCGCAGGTCACCTAAGGTGATCGGATCGGCGCATAACACCCACCAGGAGGCGACGAGTCGGGATGGGAGATGGCTGAACAAAAAAAGCCGGACCAAAGCGGCCCGGCCAAGTTCAACAGGGAGGTATCACAACCTGAAGCGCCACAGGGACGCGGCGCTTCACGAATTGATCTATGCCGCTGTGTGCGGCTTCGCAAGTCGCCGGTCTGTCGCAGGGGTGAAAAGCCGCTATTCGCTGGACGCAACCCTCGGCTCAACTCCCTCGCGGCGATTGAAAATTTCCACCTCACTGACCATGAAGTCGCGGAATGCAAGCACACGCTGCGACCGACGCAACTCCTCAGGATAGACGAAATACACCGGAAATGGCGGGCTGGTCTCCTCGGTAATGATGTTGATCAGCTCCGGGTAGTCGCGGGTGATGTAGTCGGGCAGGGCCGCCACGCCCAACCCGTTGATCGCCGCTTTCAACACGCCGAAATAGCTGTTGATCATCAAATGGGTGTGACGTTGCGGGTCGATATGCTGCTTCAGCCAATCGGCCGCCTCATGCGGTTGGGGTGCGTTGGGGCTGAACGAGATCACTCGTCGCTCTTCCAATTCACTGACATTTTGCGGAAGCCCGGCCTGCTCGATATACTCCTTCGAGGCATAAAGGCGCATGGTCACATTCATCAGCGGCCGGCGGATCAGGTCGGCTTGCTGTGGGCTGGACATTCGGATCGCCACGTCGGCCTCGCGCATCGGCAGATCCATGATTGCTTCGGTCAGGATTAGATTGACCGACAGATCCGGATGCGCCTCGAACAGTTTGTGCAGGCGCGGCGCCAGCCACAGCGTGCCGAAACCAGCAGTGGCCGTGACCCGAAGGTCGCCATGGACCTTGTCCTTGGAATCGCGGATCCGCGCCGCTGCCGCATTCAGGCGCTTGCTCATCGCAAGGGTTGCCTCATACAGCAGTTCGCCCTGCTCGGTCAGCAGAAGGCCGCGCGCATGCCGGTGGAACAGGGTCGATTTGACCTGCTCCTCCAGACCGCGAATCTGCCGGCTGATTGCCGACTGGCTCAGATGCAGTTGCTCACCCGCGTGGGTCAGGCTCCCCGCGTCCGCAACAGCATGAAAAACCCGCAGCTTGTCCCAATCCATTCTTGCCGATCCCTGTTTCGTATTTGGCACTTGTTACGCGGTTATTTTCTCTGCTCAAACTGCCGCGATTTGATATGAGAATAACGCGATGGGCAAAATTTCGTAGAGGAATGCGACATATGGGTCTCAGACTCGCCACCGCAAGGCTTGCGTTCATAGTGATGGTTCTGTTCGGATCGGGGGCAACCGCCCTGGCCGAGGAACTGTCCGGCTTTTATTATGGTGTCGAGGATGCGACCGGCGCGTCGATTGAAATCCGACCTGATGCCAAAGGATTTCAAGGCACGTTTTTCGATGCGCGCGGCAATAGCCAGGAGTTCGAAGCTGATCGAGCCGGCGATACCGCCGAGGCGGTGCTCGATATGGATGGACGCACGGTTCTGATGCGCATGGTCCCCTTGCCCTACGGCGCCGAGGTGGCAATCATCCCTGTCGACGAGGCAGGAAATCTGATGATCCGGGTTGGCCGTATCCTCAATTTTGTGCGAACCGGGTTGAACCTGCCCCAGCCGGGCGTCGATTTCGTCGAGGCGCCGCGTGATGATCGCGGGCGGATTACCGCCAACAGTTTTCTGGCGTCCTACGAATTCTGGCGCCCCACCGGGGTCCGCAACGGCTATATCTCGCTGCCGCAGAGGTTCCGTACCCTAATGCGGCTCTTTCCGGCAGTGCAACTCGACGTAATCTGGAAAATGTGCCTGGCACCCTCGCCCAATCGGGCGTTGGCGATTGCCCTGCGTGGGCAGGGAGTTGCCTGCACGGAGGTGATCGAAGGCATCGCCGAAACTCAGCGCAGCGGCACTTTCGTGATGTACAAGGCTGAGGTGAAACAGCAGGCGACCACCCTCCGGATGTCGGTGCGTTGCGCGGATGGGTACCCCGAGACCAAGCAGAATTGCGACGAGGCCGCGCGCCAGTTCAGCGTGCAGGCGGTCTCGCTCGATACGGCAGGGGCGGTACTGGCGCGCTACCGCTGAGCGCTCAGTGCTCAGTGCTTTACGCTGCTGATCGACCCGCCATTTCCCCAGCCATCGATCAATTCCAGCGCCGGACGCAGAGCATCGCCCTTTCCGGTCACTCGATACTCGAGGCGACGGGCCCCGGAATGAACCGGGCGTTTGACCAGGATGCCTTCATCGACCAGCCTGGAAAGCCGGTTCGACAGAGTATTGCGGGCAACACCCAGGCGGCTTTGGAATTGTCAAAGCGGGTGGTCCCTTGCAAGGCCGACCACACGATGAGCAGGCTCCAGTTGTCGCCTATCTGGCGAACTGTACTGTCCATCCCACTACTCTCTATACGCATTACCTCGTTCACGACCGCTCCCCTTTGACGCAACTCGGTTTCGGGTTCTGATGTGAAAACACCCGGCGGCGAGAAATCTATTGCAAGATTTTCAATTTTTTTCGTGGTTTTGGCGTGAAATTTCGATTCCACACCACGTCGAGACCTTGATACGTTCCGATTAGAAATGGAGAATTTGGCGTTGGCGGAGATTTCAAGACTGTGGAAGGAAAAATGGTGAATCTGTCGGAAAAACGCATTTTGGTGACTGGGGCTTCGAGCGGTCTTGGCGCTCATATGGCCGCGATGCTGGCCGCCAAGGGTGCCCGGATTGCCGCCGCCGCGCGCCGAACCCCTGCGCTTGAGACCCTGGCGGCCAAAGGCGGCGGCCGAATCTCTCCCATCGTGATGGATGTCTCCGACCCGGCCTCGGTAGAGCAAGGCGTGGCCGCAGCCACGGCTGCGATGGGTGGGCTGGACGGATTGGTGAACAACGCCGGTGTTGCCTGGGGCGGGCGGGCAATCGAGATGCCGGAGGAGGACTGGCAAAAGGTCATCGATACCAACCTCTCCGGCGTCTTTCGTGTCGCTCAGGCGGCGGCGCGGGTGATGGCGGGGCAGGGTGGCGGCGCGATCGTCAATACCGCCTCGATCCTGGGGTTTGGCACCGGTGCCGGAGTTGCCGCCTATGCCGCCTCGAAGGCGGCGGTGGTGCACCTGACCCGCAGCCTGGCGGTCGAATGGGCGCGCCACGATATCCGGGTCAACGCCATCGCGCCGGGATACTTTCCGACCGAGATGAACGATGCGTTCCTGGCCAGTCCGGAAGGGGATGTTCTGCGCAAGAGCATTCCAATGCGCCGGTTCGGCCGTTACGAGGATCTGGACGGGCCGCTGGAATTGCTCCTGTCGGACAAGGGCGCCTATATCACCGGGGCGATCCTTCCGGTCGATGGCGGGCACCTGGTGCGCCCGCTTTGAGGCCGCCGGAAATTTGCCCGGAAATCTACACGGAGAGATCGATGGACTTTAGCCTGCCAGCCGATTGCGAAACCTACCGCGTCGCCGTCGCCCGCTTCGTCGAACGGGAGATTTTGCCTCTGGAGGACAATCCGGAGAACTTTTCCGATCACGGAAATATTCCGGTGCCGGTGCTTCGCGAGGTGCGCGAGAAAGTGAAAGCCGCCGGTCTGTGGGCGCCGAATATCTCGAAGGAACTGGGTGGGCTGGGGCTGCCCTTCATTGGCCTCGCTGCTGCCTATGAAGAGATGAATCACTCGGTTTTCGGCCCCACCTGCTTCAACGCCGCAGCACCCGACGATGGCAATATGCGGGTGGTATCGCAGGTCGGCACGGCCGAGCAGCGGGATTGGTGGCTGAAACCAATCATCGCTGGCGAGATGCGCTCGGCCTTCGCGATGACCGAGCCGCATCCCGGTTCGGGCTCCGATCCGACAATGATGCTGACCCGGGCCGAGCGGATCAATCGCGTTTGGCGCATCCGCGGCCGGAAATGGTTCATAACCGGTGCCGAGGGGGCAGGGCGTTTTATCCTGATGGCCCGCACGTCGGACAATCCCCGCAAAGGGCTGACCGCCTTCCTGTTCGACGCCGACCAACCCGGCTGGCGCATCGACCGGCGGATCGGGATCATGGGACCTGAAGAGCATGGCGGCCATTGTGAACTCGTTTTCGACGGGCTGGAGATCCCCGATGAGAACGTGTTGATGGAGCCGGGAGACGGGCTGAAGGTGACGCAGATCCGCCTTGGGCCGGCGCGGCTTACCCACTGTATGCGCTGGCTCGGCCTAGCCAAACGCTGCATGGAGATCGCAAGCAACTATGCCCACGAGCGCGAAGGCTTCGGCATCCGCCTGTCGAAACGCGAGACGGTTCAGGTCAAACTTGGCAACCTGGCGCATCAGATCGAGATTGGGCGGCTATTGGTGATGAAAGCGGCGTGGCTGCTCGATCACGATGACCGGGCCAAGACCGCGGTTTCGATGGCCAAGATCCATATGGCGGAGACTTTGCACCGGGCCGCCGACGACTGTATCCAGATCTGCGGCGCGCGCGGTTACTCCACCGACACGGTGCTGGAGTGGATTTACCGCTACGCCAGACAGGCGCGGCTTGTCGATGGCGCTGACGAGGTGCACAAGATGGTGCTGTCCGGCGTCTATGCCAAGGACGGCGCCGGGTTCTGGCGGTGGGGGGTGTGATGTTGTTGCTCTTGCCAAAAAGGTCAGAGTAACTTACCTTTAATTCAGGAGATCCGATTCCTCCGGGGAGATACCGAATGGACCTGCGCGACGTCCGCCTGTCGGACCGCTACGACCTCGACCGTTCGCCGGTGCTGTTGTCCGGCACCCAGGCGCTGGTACGCGCGATGCTGATGCAGCGCGCCCGCGATGCGGCGGCTGAACTGGATACCGCCGGATACGTCACCGGATATCGCGGTTCGCCGCTGGGCGCGGTCGATGGAGTGTTCCACGCGGCGGGTCAGTATCTGACCGACGCTCAGGTCAAGTTCCACCCCGGCCTGAACGAGGATATGGCGGCCACCGCACTCTGGGGCACTCAGCAGGCGGAACTCAGGGGCGAGGGCAAGCACCAGGGGGTTTTCGGCCTCTGGTACGGCAAGGGGCCGGGCGTCGACCGCACCGGCGACGTGTTCCGTCACGCCAATTTCGCCGGCTCGTCCAAACACGGCGGTGTGCTGGTGGCGATGGGCGACGACCACACCTGCGAAAGCTCGACCACCTGCCACCAGTCCGAAATGGCGCTGATGGACGCCATGCTGCCGATCCTCTCGCCTGCCGGGGTGCAGGAACTGGTCGACTACATGCTGTTCGGCTGGGCGCTGAGCCGGTTCTCCGGCTGCTGGGTTGGCATCAAGTCGATGAAGGACACGGTCGAGGCGACGGCGGTGGTGGACGGTGATCCGTACCGGCTAGAGATCATGGAGCCGACCGATTTCGTCATGCCCGCGGACGGGCTGAATATCCGCCTGAACGACACGCCCCAACTCCAGGAAGAACGGCTGCACGACTACAAGCGCTTCGCGGCCCAGGCGTTCGCACGGCTCAACAATCTTGACCGCCGGGTGCATGGCGCGGCTGGGGCGCGTGTCGGAATCGTTTCATCCGGGAAAGCTTGGCTCGATGTAATCCACGCGCTGGATATGCTCGGGATCGGCCCGGAAGAAGTCGAACGTCTCGGCATCACCACCTATAAGGTCGGCATGGTTTGGCCGCTGGAGGCACAACGGCTAAGCGAATTTGCCGAGGGTCTCGATCTGATCATCGTGATCGAGGAAAAACGTCCGGTGATCGAGATCCAGCTCAAGGAAATCCTGTTCGGTCGTCCCGGCCGCTCCCGCGTGGTGGGCTGGAAGGACGAAGCGGGCAAGGTTCTGTTTTCAGTCAAGCTCGACCTCAATCCGGTGACGATTGCCCAGGGCCTTGGCCGAATGCTTGGCGGTGAAGGGATCGTGCATGAGCCGATGGTCGAAGGCCTCGGTCGGCTCAGCCAGCTCGCCGAAGCAGGCAACGCGCCCGAACTGGCCGAGCGTCAGCCCTGGTTCTGCGCCGGTTGCCCGCATAACATCTCGACCCTTCTGCCCGAGGGTGCGCGCGCCTATGCCGGCATCGGCTGCCACTACATGGTTCAGTGGATGGACCGAGAGACTATGGGCTTTACCCATATGGGCGGCGAGGGCGCGAACTGGATCGGCGAGGCACCGTTCTCTACCCGTGAGCATGTGTTCCAGAACATGGGCGACGGCACCTATAATCATTCCGGCATCATGGCGATCCGGGCGGCGGTGGGTGCGGGCACCAACATCACCTTCAAGCTGCTCTACAACGACGCGGTGGCAATGACTGGCGGACAAGCCCATGACGGCGGGCTGGGTCCGGACCGGATCGCCCGCGAATTGCTGGCGGTAGGCGTCAAGCGCGTCGTCGCGGTGGTCGACGAGAAGGAGGAATACCCGAAGCTCCCGGCCGAGGTGCTGGTCCATGAACGCGCAAACCTGCTTGCGGTCGAGCGTGAATTGGAGAACGATACCGGGGTCACCGCTATCCTCTATATCCAGACCTGTGCCGCAGAAAAACGCCGCCGCCGCAAGCGCGGCACGTTCCCGGACCCCGACCGCCGCGTCTTCATCAACCCCAGCGTTTGCGAGGGCTGCGGCGACTGCGGGGTTCAGTCCAACTGCGTCGCGATCTTGCCGCTGGAGACACCGCTGGGCCGCAAGCGCCAAATCGACCAATCCGCCTGCAACAAGGATTTCTCCTGTCTCAAGGGCTTCTGCCCCAGCTTCGTAACCGTCGAGGGTGCGGTGCCGAAGGCCCGCGCCGCCGCCGAATTCACGCTGCCGGAGCTTCCCGAGCCAGTGCTGCCAGCATTGGAGCGAACCTGGAATGTGCTAATAACCGGCGTTGGCGGCACCGGCGTGGTGACCGTCGGTGCGCTGCTGACCATGGCGGCAAATCTGGAAGGCAAGGGCGCCAGCGAGATGCAGATGGCCGGGCTGGCCCAGAAGGGCGGCGCGGTCTCCATCCATTGCCGCATTGCGCCCAAACCTGCTGACATCAGCGCCATTCGCATCTCCGCTGGCGAGGCCGACGCGGTGATCGGCGGCGATCTGGTGGTGACTGCCGCGCCGAAGACCTTGAGCGCGATGGAGCGGGGCCGGGCGCGGGTGCTGTGCAACACCCACGAAATCATCACCGGGGAATTCACCCACAATACCGAGTTCCAATTGCCCTCCACCGCACTGAAGCTGGCGCTGGAGCGCCGGGTTGGCGCGGACGCACTGACCATGATCGACTCCACCGTGTTGGCCGAGGGTCTGCTGGGCGACGCGATCTACGCCAATGTTCTGATGCTGGGCGCCGCCTGGCAGGCGGGCATGGTGCCGCTCTCGGGTGAAGCGATCCGCAAGGCGATCGAGTTGAACGGGGCTGGGGTCAAGGGCAACCTGCGCGCCTTCGACATCGGCCGTTGGGCGATGTCGCATCCGCTGGAGGCGCGGGCGGTGGTCGCGCCGGACCTCCCCGCCGACGAGACGCTGGAGCAGAAGATCGAGCGCCGCGCAGGCCACCTGACAGGCTACCAGAGCCGCCGCCTCGCGCGGCGCTATCGCCGTTTGGTCGAGCGTGTGCGCGATGCTGAACAGGCCTTGGGCGGTGGCGATCTCACCGAGGCGGTGGCCGAGGGCTACTTCAAGCTGCTGTCCTACAAGGACGAATACGAGGTCGCCCGGCTCCATACCGAGACCCTGGACACGGCGCTGGCCGAGGTATTCGGCGATGTGGGCCGTGTGACCTACCACCTCGCCCCGCCGATCCTTGGCCGCAAGGACAGCGAGGGCCGCCCGGTGAAATCCGAGTTCGGCCCCTGGATGGCCGGTGCCTTCCGCATCCTGGCGCGGTTCAAGTTCCTGCGCGGCACGCCACTCGACCCCTTCGGCCGTTCCGTCGAGCGCCGGATGGAGCGCCGGATGATCCGCGATTACGAGGCGCTGATCGGAGAAATCCTCGGCAAGCTCGACGCTGCCAACGTGGAAACGGCGACCGACCTTGCCCGCCTGCCGCTTCAGGTGCGCGGCTTCGGCCATGTGAAACTGGCCAATGCCGAGCGTGTCGCGGAAGAGCGCGCTGCGTTGCTGGAGCAGTTCCGCCCGGGCGGAATGCCGGTGCCTCAGGCTGCGGAATAGGGGCTGATACCAACGGCCCTAGAGATTGACCGGTACCCATTGTCGTGTGGTGATGGTGGCGATGGCGGCTGTATCGTTTGCGAAGAAGTTCCATGCGGTGCAGCATTTGTCGACGATGTCGGCGTAGCCATCGAAGACGGTTATGGCGAGCTTGTTGGCGCGCAGGTATTGCCAGACGTTTTCGACCGGATTGAGTTCGGGCGCGTATGGCGGGCGAATGATCAGCGTGATGTTGTCGGGCACTATGAGGTCTTTGCCGGCATGCCAGCCGGCACCGTCGAGGGCGAGTGCCGCGTGGGCGCCAAGGGCTACGGCGCGGGCGATCTCGGCGAGGTGGGCATTCATCGCCTCGGTGTCGGCGAAGGGCATGACCAGACCGGCGGCGGTGGCGCGGTCAGGGCAGACTGCGCCGAAAATGCAGGCCGATTTGTAGCGCGTGTCGCGGACGGCGCGGGGGCGGGTGCCGCGCTTCGCCCAGACCCTTGTCAGCGTGCCCTGCTGACCCACCCTGGCTTCATCCTGGAGCCAGATCTCGAGCGGTTTGCCGCGCGCCGCCTCGGGGAGGGCCGCCGCTACCGTCCGGAAGAAGTTTTTTTAAACGCCTCCTGCTCCGCGGGGTCGGCCTTCGGGTGTTGCGGACGCACCGACAGCCGCCGATAGCCGAGCGCCGCCAGTTGCTTGCCGACCGTGCGCTCGTGCATGACGACCCCGAACTGCGCCTCGATCCACCGCTTCAGATCAATGCACCGCCAGTGCACCACCCCGTCGACCTCCGGGTCGGGACCCTTCTCCACCTGCGCGGCGAGCGCGGCCTTCTGCGCCGCCGAAAGCAGTGGCGGCTTCCCGGGCGAGGGGCGGTTGGAGAGCCCGGACAGCCCCTCGGCGTTGTAGCGGTGCACCCAGTCGCGCAACGTCTGCCGGTCCATCCCGCAGGTCACCGCAGCGGTCGCCCGGTCCGCCCCCTCCAGCACCAGCGCCAGCGCCAGCATCCGTCGCGCCGCCCGCCCATCCGTCGCGCCCCTCGCCGCCGCTCGCAACTCCGCCGCCGTCATATCCGTGCGTGTAATCTCGACACCTACCATTGCCACTCCCTCCTCTGCGTCGATCACAGAGAGTCAGACTTTCGCTGATTTGGGAACCCCCAAGAGTCACTTGAGAGGGCCGTTGGTATGAGACCGGTTTTACGGAGTTTTGCAGAGCGAGACTCCATAATGGCCATAATTAGCGCTCGAATCAGTTTGTTAAATATTTCAACATGTTAGGTATGTGTACATTATGCACGCGTGCACCACTCCACCGCCGCCGATCACATGCCCTGCAAACCCCCCTAAACCGGATACTCCAGCACCAGCCCGTCATGGGCCGGATGCACATTCGACGGGGTCATGGCGTCGAGTTCCGCGTAATCGAGATCGATATGCAGGTTGGTCAGGTAGGCCCGGGGTGGCGCTGCCTCGGCGATCCAGGATATCGCGGTCTCCACATTCACATGACTGACATGCGGCTTATGGCGCAGCGCATCCAGGATCCAGCAATCCGCGCCCTTCAGCATCTCCCAGGCCACCGCATTCATGTCCTTGATGTCGGGGGTGTATACCACCTGGCCGAGACGAAAACCCAATGCCTCGATATCGCCATGCGGTACAAGAAATGGCTCTGCCGTCACAATGCCCCCTGCGCCAGTAATCGACACCGGGCCGTCGATGCTGTGCAGGTCCATAATTGGCGGGTAGGTTGACCCCGGCGGGGTCTCGAAGACATAGCTGAAACGCCCGCGGATGGTCTGCTCGGTCGCCTCGTTCATCCAGGCGGGAAGGCGCGAGCGGCGGTTGAAGACGACCATCCTCAGGTCGTCGATCCCATGCACATGATCGGCATGGTCATGGGAGAAAATCACCGCGTCCAGATAGCCGACCCCGACGCTGATCAGTTGCTCGCGCACATCCGGCCCCGCGTCGATCAGCACATTGGTGCAGCCCTCACGCCCAATTCGCTGGACCAGAAGTGCGCAGCGCCGCCGCCGGTTTCTCGGATTGGAAGGGTCGCAGGCACCCCAGTTCGGTCCGTCGGTGCCAATGCGCGGCACGCCGCCGGACGAGCCGGTGCCGAGAACCGTGATACGTAACGTATCGGGCATCAGGCTGCGGCCTCCGTAGCAGCAGCGGCCTTGGCGAACAGCCGATCGAAATTGGCCGAGGTGGCGGCGCAGAAATCGTCGTAGCTCACCCCGAATGCTTCGGCGCCCACGCGCGCCGTCAGTACCATATAGGCGGGCTCGCAGCGTTTGCCCCGGTGTGGCGGAGGCGAAAGATATGGGCTGTCGGTCTCGACCAGGATGCGGTCCAGCGGCGCCGATGTGAGTATCTCACGCAGCGCCACCGATCTCGGGAACGCGGCGATCCCCGACATCGACAAGTAGAAGTCCAGATCGAGCGCCGCCTCGGCCAGCGCCCGACCGGACGAGAAGCAGTGCATAACGCAGGAATAGGCCCCGGCTCGGTGTTCTTCGGACAGGATCCGCGCCATGTCGGCATCGGCATCGCGGGAGTGGATAATCAGGGGCAGTCCCGTCCGCCGCGCCGCCTCGATATGCAGCCGCAGGCTTTCCTGCTGAACGCCCGTCGACTCGCGGGTGTAGTGGTAGTCCAGTCCGGTCTCGCCGATGCCAACCATGCGCGGGTGCGCAGCGATCCGAGCCAGCTCGTCAACCGTCGCCATCGGCTCCTTGGCCACGTTCATGGGATGGGTTCCGGCGGCGTAGAATACACCGGGCTGGGCCTCGGCGATGGCGCGCACCGAAGGCTCCTGGTGCAGCCGCGTGCAGATCGTCACCATCCGAGTGACGCCCGCGTCATGTGCCCGGCGCACGACCTCCGGCAGCTCGCAAGCGAGCTGGGGAAAGTCCAGATGGCAGTGGCTGTCGACCAGCCGGGGGGCTGTCATGGCCGGGTATCCTCGCTCGCTTGCCCGCCTGTTCGATCACCGTCAGGCCACGCCACGGGTGCGGGTCAGGGTGGCATCAAGATCGAGGAAGGTATCGATGATCGTCTGGCCGGGGTCAAGATTCACCGCGCGGGCATGGCTGGTCGCCGCAGCAACCCGTGCCGCGGCCTCAGCCCAAAGTGCAGCCTGCGCCTGGTTTCCTGCGACCGCCGCCATCAGCGCGGCCTCGCCCGACCCGACTTCAGCGTCGCTCGAACCAGTGGCGCCATGCCGGGCCAACCGGCCGACCAGCGTCAGCGTCAGCCGCCCCGACAATTCGTACATTGCCTCGGCGCCGCGCCCGGTGACCGCTTCGGCGAGTTGCATCATTCCCGAACGCTCAACCCCCATGCCGCCCCCAAGCAGTGCGACCAGCCGACCATAAAGCACCACCCCGTCACCCGCCGTCAGGCGCAGCGCCTCGCCAACCGATCCGCCCGCGAGCACAGCCAGCGGACCAGCCTCCTCCGCCACGATCGGTGCCCCAGCCCCGGTCAGGGCGGCGGACAAGTCCGCCGGGTTCAACGGGCGCAGATCCAGGGTGCGACAGCGCGAGCGGATGGTCGGCAGCAGGGCCGCCGGAGAATGGGAGACCAGCAGCAGGGCGGTGCGGGCAGGGGGCTCTTCCAGCACCTTCAACAGCGCATTGGCTGCCGAGTGGTTCATTTCGTCCGCCGCGTCGATGATTACCGCGCGCCAACCGCCATCTGCCGCCGAAAGCGACAGGAACCGCCTGACCGCCCGCACATCGTCGATGGTGATCTGGCTGCGTAGCCGCCCGGTCTTTTCGTTCACGCGACGGCGCAACACCGCCAGGCGCGGCTCGCTCTGGGCGTGAATGTGGGTGGCGACCGGGCAGCCTTCCGGCGGATCGAGGGTCATGGGCAGACCTGCGCCGAACACCCCGCCCGCTTGCCCCGCGCCCACCCCATCGGCGATCAAAGCACGGGCGATGCGGTAGGCGAGCGTCGCCTTGCCGACTCCACGCAGCCCACGCAGCAGCCATGCATGGTGCAGTCGACCCTCTGACCAGGCGGCGAGGAAATCCAACTCGGCACCCTCCTGACCGAACAGGCGACGGGTCTCACGCGGGTGCGGATGGTCGGGAACGCGATCCGGTTCGGGCTGCTCATTCGCCTCGCTCATGGTGTCAGTCCCAGACGCGGCGCTACAGCGGCCCAGACCTGTTCGGCAACGGTCTCGGGCGGTTGGGCTGCGTCAATCAGGGCGCAACGGCCCGGATCAGCCTCGGCGATGACCAAGAACTCATCGCGCAGTCGTGCCTGGAACTCCTGCCCCATTTTCTCGAAGCGGTCTTCTTCCCGACCCGACACGCGGCTCCGAGTACGCTCCAGCGCCGTCGCAGGGTCCATGTCGAAGATCAATGTCAGGTCGGGGTCGAGCCCGATTGCCAATCGATGCAAGCTGTCGACAAGCGCGCGTCGCTCGGTTGCCCCGGCTCCCTGATAGGCACGGGTGGAATCGACAAAGCGGTCACAAAGCACTACGGCGTCACGGTTGAGGGCGGGTGCAATCACTCTCTCCATATGGTCGCGCCGGGCCGCGGTGAACAGCAGGGTCTCGGTCTCTGGCGACCAGCGCTCGGGGTCGCCTTCGACCAGCAAGCGCCGGATCTCCTCGGCACCCGGCGCGCCGCCCGGCTCACGGGTCTCCACGACCTCGCGCCCGAAACTTTGCAACCGACTGGCCAGCATCCGCGCCTGGGTCGATTTTCCCGCTCCGTCAACACCTTCGATGGTCACGAAATACCCACGCCTGATCATCCGCGTTCAGCCCTCATCCGCGGATAGCAGCCGGTTAATCAGCAGCCGCGCCGCTGCTTCGAACCGGGTGATGATGCCGCCACGCTCAACTGTCTCCGCTGCCACCAGCGGAACGCTGACCGGAGTTACCCCGGGAAGCGCGACCTCGAGGTGCCCAAGTTCTGCGCCTGCCTCGACCGGGGCTTCGACAGGCTCAATGAAGCGCGCCGATATCTCGGCTTTTCCCAGCATCCCATAAGGGGCGGTGACGATCAGGTCGCGGGACGGCGCCAACGCCACCCGCCTTGCGGCGCCGATCCAGACTTCGGCCTCGGCCACCGGATCACCGGCCTTGTACAACCGGGCGGTCTCGAAGGCCCGGAACGCCCAGTTGATCAGCCGCTCCGCCTCTTGGCTCCGCTGCTGTACACTTCCGAGCCCCGTTACCACGAGCAGAATCCGACGCTCGCCGCGTTTGGCCGAAGCGACAAGGCCATAACCGGCCTTCTCGGTGTACCCGGTCTTCAGCCCGTCGGCGCCAATCCCGTTATCGAGAAGCGGGTTTCGGTTGCGCTGGGTGATGCCATCCCAGGTGAATTCAGTTTCCGCGAACATGGCGTAGTGCCGTGGATAGCGGTTGATGATCCGCGCGGCCAGCGTCGCTAGGTCGCGCGGGCTCATGCGGTGTTTGGGGTCCGGCCAGCCGGTAGCATTGGTGAAACTGGAACCGGTCAGGCCGATATCCGCGGCGCGCTGGGTCATCAGCGCGGAGAACGCCTCCTCGGTGCCGGAAATCGCCTCGGCCAGCGCCACTGCCGCGTCGTTGCCGGACTGCACGATCACGCCGCGTAGCAGGTCTTCGACGCTGACCAGTTCGCCGGAGCGGATGAACATCTTCGACCCACCCATGGCGGCGGCCCGTTCGCTGGTCCGGAAGGTATCGCCGAGGGCCAGCCGGCCCGTTTCCAGCGTGTCGAAGACAACATCCAGCGTCATCAGTTTGGACATCGACGCCGGTGGAACGGGCGTATCCGCGTTCTTCTCCAGCAACACGGCACCACTGGTCAGGTCGATGACGATCGCTGCGCGGGCAGGCGTTGTCTGGGTTTGTCCGAGGGCGGTCTGTGCCGTTCCAGTCAGGCCCACGACAACGAGGAAAACCGCTCGCAGAAGGTATCTCTTTAGCATCTCTCTCCAGCCTTTCTTGCCTGGCATCAATCCATCTCTGGCCATCCCTGGTATCAGCCTCGGGCGGGGGTAGCATCCGCCGAACCGAGCATTCTGGCGGATTCGAGGGCGGCATCACGCTCAGCGATGGGCTGATATGGTCCGACCACGACCCGCGTGAAATGCCGCTCGCCGGGGATTAACGGTTGTTCCTCGGCCAGCAGGTTGGCCGCGCGTAATTGTTCAACCAGCCGCTTGGCGTTCTCGGGTTGACCAAATACTCCGGCCTGGATGAAATTCCACCCGTTTGTGATATCTCCGGTGACCTCCGGCGTCAGGCCCGCAGGCCTGACCTCTGGTTGCGGGGTGGGAACGATCATGGTTGGTTGAACCTTCTCCGGCCTGGGTTCGGATTCACTGGCACCAGCGTAATTTGTCGTGTCAACGGCGACCGGCGGAGTGACCGGCGGTGTGTTCTGGCTCACGGCGGCCAGCGGTGTCACTTTCAGTTGCGCCGGTACAACATCGATCTCTTCTGTCGGAACTTCGACCGGGGCAGGTTCAGATGATCCCGCTGTGCTGGCAACGATAGGCACGGCGACGCTCTCGGCACCGTATGCCAGCGCCTCAATGGTGATCAGCGTGGCGTGTCCTGGCGTGAGACCGAGAAGGTCGGCGGCCTCCACCGAGACAGTTATCCGTGGCCCCGACAGGTTCGGATCTCGCCTGAACATTGCCGAATCGACCCGGACACCTGTTTCCACGTTGGTCAAACGCACCCGGCGCGCGGTTTCCGCCGCCGGGTGTGCGATCCAGATGCCGGGCAAGGTCTGCGCCCCGTCCCAAAGGGCAATGCCCGTCGTACTGAAAGCCCCAAGGTCCGATCGCATGGCTGGATCGATGCTGTCCTGCTGTGCGGAACTGCTCAAAACCCGGGATGTCGGCGGAGCCTGATTTGATTGCGCATATATCTTGTAGGCTTCAGCACCCAACTCGATCTCGGCGCAGCTTGTTATTGTGAGGATCGTCGCATCAGCCACTATCCGGAGCAGGCAGTTTTGCATCCGGCAGCATGATCGGTACCCGGTCTGCGTGATCATGCTGTCTCCCGGCCAAATTCTGTTGGTCACCTGCTTTGGGCATTCTACTGAATGCGCGTGGCGATTGAAAGCACCGGCAGCGTGCGCCGGAAGGCTTCTCGCCACTGGACTGCCGGTCGGTGGGGCATTATGTCTGTCCCTGCGGGAAGGGTGGCAGAGTGGTCGATCGCGACGGTCTTGAAAACCGTTGAACCGAGAGGTTCCGTGGGTTCGAATCCCACCCCTTCCGCCAGTTAAATATTGTTATAAAGTCCCCGATAGGGGATCGGTAAATCCCACGGCTTTAGCCGGCATGGGTATCTTGGGTTGCGGTATAGACTGCGGGGATGGAATCGTACAAACGCGGCGGCCACACGGTTTGGGCACGGTTTGGGATTGCAAGTATCATCTGGTGTGGATCACGAAACATCGTTACCCGGTGCCTGGCGGCGATGTCGGCCACCGCTGCCGGGAACTGATCCGGGAGACGTCGGGTGGCCACGAGATGGTGATTCACGCTGGCTCGATCAACCGAGACCACGTCCACCTGTTGCTGTCGGGCCCGCCAAACCTGTCGGTCAGCCGGGCGGTGCAGTATCTGAAGGGCCGCCGCTCGGATAAGTTGCTGCGCGAGTTTGGGGCATTGCGCAAGCGCTACTGGGGCCAGCACCTTTGGGCAGGTGGCTACCGGGTGACCGGCAGCGGGAACGTAACGGACGAGATGTGGCTGGACGACATCACGAACCAACAGCCGCCCGAACCCGATGACAATTTTGGTGTGACGCTTGTCCGCCGAAGGGCGGACCGATCCGGCTTTGAGCCGAAACCTGAAGCCACCGGCTTTCAACCGGTGGTCGTTCACCTGAATATCAACCCGAGGCGAGCGCACGCGCGATTACCTCCGACGTTCCCGGGACTTGCGCCGATGGTGCCTGGAGTCGCGACTCCCTGAGACTGAGGGAGTGCCGCAAATGGGCCGCCTCCATCCCAAAAGTCTCCTACGCGGTTTTCGGTGGTGCCCCAAGTTCTTGGGAGCCGTGCGTCGAACCGGATCTCCGGAATGCGCATCGCCCTCCGCCGACAAGGCGAAGGGCGACATTCGTTATCGATAGTGATGCGGCTCAGTTGATCCCGAGTTGGATCACCTGACCTTTCCATTCGTTCGGCAATTTTGTCTGGTGCGGCAAGCGTTTGGCGGTGATCTCCAACGGATGGCGACCGCGGAGGATTGCCTGGACGATTTGCGGGGCGAGGAAGCCGAGACGCACCACCCGGCAGAAGTAGGGCCGGCCGACCCCAGCCTCCTCAGCGAGTTCGGACATCGTCTTTCCTTGCGTCGCCAGCAGCATCTCGCGATAGCGATGCGCCTGGGCGAGCAACCGCAGCATGCTGCGGTCTGGCTCGCGGCGTGACCCTCCGTCCGCGCCTTGATCAGGAGCCGGGTCTCCATGCCTGTGCGCTTCAGCCGGGCCGGGATGGAGAGGATGATGTTGGGCCGCTGTTCACAGTATCCGCCGAGGCCTTCGGATCGAAATCGGGACTGACGATTTTGGGGATGGCTGCAGGGCGGATCGCGATCTCCACCTTTTCGCGCTGCACGTCGATCCGATCGATGAAGCGCTGAAGGACCGCGCGCTTTGCGGATGGCGAAAGCCCCGCCTAGCGTTCGGCTAGGCCCACAGATCGATCGACGATTTTCTTCTGCTTGTTCACATTGTAAGCGGCGGTGAGAGACTGTGCCACTGAGGCGGCGGGATAATTCTGCCGGTCTCACGGGGTTGCATCGTGCATGATCATTGGAAGCCCTGCTTCACGCTGGATGGGGTTACCCACGCGCTGTGCAATGCTCACCATTTATCGGAATTGCAGGCGTTGGTCGAAATCGAAAAGGAAGACCGGACCTGTCAGATGCAACGGCTCCTGCGTCGGGCGCACCATGTCACACAGGCGGCGCGGGATAACGGCGTCGCACCTTCAGTGCCGCTTGCCGGGCTTGTCAAGCGGCGATCCGACAGGATCATCACCGCAGCGCTGGATTTCCATGAGGCGCAACCTCCACTCGCACCACCAAAATCGGCAAGGCGGGGACGCAAGAAGCGCCGGACAGGGCATAATCCGGCATTACCATTGCGCGATCACAAGGAAGCAACCCGACGCTTTCCGGCAGATCCCAACGTATCCTTCACAAACAACGAGGCCGAACGCGGCCCGCGGATGATGAAGCTACGCCAGAAAATATCGGGAGGCTTCCGATCAGAACAAGGCGCAGAGGATTTCGCTACCCTGCGCAGCGTCATCACAACGGCTCGAAAACAAGAATGAAACATCATCGAAACCTTGATGAAACCAGATGACCAGATTATCGCAACCCGGAAATACCCCTGAAAACAACCTCGGCAGTTACCTTCCATGCAACAAAGCCTCCCCGAAACTCTAAGTCATTGTTCTATTGAAAAAATTGGAGCGGGCGATGAGATTCGAACTCACGACTTCAACCTTGGCAAGGTTGCGCTCTACCCCTGAGCTACGCCCGCATCTTTGGGTGGCTGCGCTTATTACAGATTCCCCAGGCCCGTGCAAGCCGGAAACCGTGTTGATGCACAGCAGTTCAACTGGTCGGAGTGAGTGGATTCGAACCACCGGCCCCAGCCTCCCGAAGGCAATCATACCATCAAGCCTACCCGGTAACACACTGATTTGTCTTGTGTGAGCGAGTTCGATTCTCTCCGGAATAACCTATAACGTTGCGGTTTCATTGCGGAGGCGGGTGTGGTCGCTCCAGCCATATCGGATCACAATCATCACGATATTTTTCCTTCAGCAAAGGGCATCATGTTTGCTATGTCCGACCTTTGCTTAAGTGACCTTGTGATAGCAGCACGCCACTTCGGCCCGGCCTCCATGGCGGCATCATACGCATCCTGGAGGTTATAGGGACGATCCACGGCTAGCACCTCGATCAGATCACGTGCCTGGTCCAGGTCCTTCCGGCCTTTCGGTCGGTTGGCCGCGTTTCGTATCTGCGCAACGATCAGCTTATGAATGGCATAGCGTTCCGGTTGGGGCACTTGCACCAGGATGCCATCAAGATACAGGGCCACTGCCTGGATCGGATCAGAGATCAGGTAATTCAGGAAGTGGAGTCCTTGAGCCCACACGTCGAAAGCCGCGAGCCGGACCGGTCCCTCTTCCTCGGCGAAACTCGGTGCGAGGAAATCAACCTCCACCCCTCCACCCCTGGTGCGCCATCTGGTTGCACGGCCCTGGTCGAGCGATGGTGCCGGTTCGATGCCCAAGCCCCCCAAGGCGTCACCCAGTGACGGGTCAACCTCGTCGCCGACAGCCAGAGACAACCGTTCGAAGGATGCGATGTCCACATCCTGGGTCGCCTCGAACATTCCTGGAAGCCTTATGCCCAACTCCATCGAGTACAGGCGATAAGCATGCGTCCCTACCAGGGTGCCGCCCAGCCGAAATACACCTACAGTGGCCATTGCATTCAGAACTGACCCGGTATTTGGATCAAGACGTGGAGCGCCCATCGCTTCCAGTTGCTTTACCAAACCACGGTTTGCTGTCCGCGCTGCTCGTGCGTCCTGCACTGCGGTCTTTGCCTGATCGACCAGGGCCCGCATCTCGTCGTTATCGGGGCCTATGTATCGCTGGACCTTCCGGCCCTTGATCGCGATCTCGGCATACCAATAACTCTTGCCACTTATCTTTCGCAGTTTCGGCACGCCGCCCAGTTCGTTCACCCGACGGTCGAGATGCCGGGACCGCAGGTCCAGGCAAACACTCTGCATTGATGTCGGGTAGCGATCTATCATTGTTACACCCTGAATCTTTGATTATGGATGTAATGCACGCTATCACCGCTACACCCGGAATTCAAGATTATGGATGTAGTAACCCTTGGGCTGGCCCAAAAGGCATTTGGCAGTGCGGACTTCAATCGGTGCGTTGGATGGGGCCATCTGAGCGATAACATTTGCTGCCTGCCTCCAGCCTTCACTCGCATTGATTTGGCCGGTAGTTAGCGACGTTCGCATCCGAACAAGCAGCGCATCCAGATGGATAGGTCTGCTTGGTACCATCCATCATACTAGCGCAGACAGGAACGTATTCTTGGGTGCAAATCTGTGGTCGAGGTTCCAGGCACTGAATCACATCCAGGCCGTTCTCAATTGTTTGGGCTGTTTGTGGCTTTGTACCGGTGGGCCCGCCGACCTGCATAAAAACGACGATGCCGCTGAGCACAAGGCCACAGAGCACAAGAACTTTGATGCGTCGTCGTGGAGTGAATTGAGACATCGGTGCCTTGTGTCAACCTCCTTGAAGTGGTCCACCAGCTTGATGTATCGACTTTAGAGTCCCCGATAGGGGATCAGTAAATCCCACGGCTTTAGCCGGCATGGGTGTCTTGGGTTGCGGTACAGACTGCGGGGATGGAATCGTACAAACGCGGCGGCCACACGGTTTGGGCACGGTTTGGGATTGTAAGTATCATCTGGTGTGGATGACGAAACATCGTTACCCGGTGCCTGGCGGCGATGTCGGCCACCGCTGCCTGGAACTGATCCGGGAGACGTCGGGTGGCCACGAGATGGTGATTCACGCTGGCTCGATCAACCGGGACCACGTCCACCTGTTGCTGTCGGTCTCGCCAAACCTGTCGGTCAGCCGGTTGGTGCAGTATCTGAAGGGCCGCAGTTCGGATAAGTTGCTGCGCGAGTTTTGGGGCATTGCGCAAGCGCTACCGGGGCCAGCACCTTTGGGCAGGTGGCTACCGGGTGAGCAGCAGCGGGAACGTAACGGACGAGATGTGGCTGGACGACATCACGAACCAACAGCCGCCCGAACCCGATGACAATTTTGGTGTGACGCTTGTCCGCCGAAGGGCGGACCGATCCGGCTTTGAGCCGAAACCTGAAGCCACCGGCTTTCAGCCGGTGGTCGTTCACAAGTTGTTGAGCGATATCGGTAGGTTGTGATTCATCGTCTTTGATGAGAAGATGGAGGATCGAATGCCCTGGGACGATACCGCTCGTGTTGAGCATAGACGGGATTGCACGCGCTATCCAGGCGATTTGACCGACCGCGAGTGGACGCTGATTGCGCCACTTCTGCCTCCCGCCCGGCGCGGTGGCCGAGCGAGGACATCGGACCTCCGCGCGGTCACGGATGCGATCTTCCATATCGGGACCAGCGGCTGTCAGTGGCGGATGCTGCCGAAGGATTTCCCGCCGGTCTCGACGGTCCGGGGCTGTTTCCACGCGTGGCGCAACGCTGGCCTGTGGCAGACGATCAACCATCTGCTGGTTGCCGGCACGCGCAAACTGGAAGGCCGAGAAGCCAGCCCCCATTATCATACAGGCGGCGGGTGTGATCGACAGCCAGAGCGTGAAGACGACCGAGAGTGGAGGGGTTTGCGGCTATGACGCCGGGAAAAGGGTCAAGGGCCGCACGCGCCACATCGCCACCGACACACTTGGCCTGATGCTGTTCGCCGTGATCCATGCCGCCGATACTCAGGACCACGACGGGGCGCCGGACGTGCTCGGGGCCATCCGGTATCGCTTCCCCTGGCTTCGCCACGTCTTCGCCGACGGCGGCTATGCCGGGGAGAAACCGAGGTCCGCACTCAAGGGCCACGGCGACTGGACCATCGAGATCATCAAGCGGTCTGACACCGCCAACGGTTTCGAGGTCTTGCCCCGCCGCCTCAGTGGAACAGTTTCTCACCGCCGCTTACACTTCAGCCAGCAAAATGCTCGTGGTGAGAGCGAGAACAAAGCGCACACAGAATAACACTGAAACGTTGCGGGTATCATTGCGGCTGATTCCCTGGGGAATCGTAAGCCGCTGAAATAGCTGGTCGGAGTGAGTGGATTCGAACCACCGGCCCCTGCCTCCCGAAGACAGTGCTCTACCAAGCTGAGCTACACTCCGAAACCAGCGACGCAGTGTATATCCTTGGGCCATTCGTTCCGCAAGCGCGTTTTCCTGCGGCCTTTGTTCCCCGAGGGACTTGCCGGTGCCCCGCGCCGCGACTAAGGTCCGCTCGCAATTGGGGCGTAGCCAAGCGGTAAGGCAGCGGCTTTTGGTGCCGCCATGCGCAGGTTCGAATCCTGCCGCCCCAGCCAGACAGTCCATGCGCCATTGTTCGGCTACTATCTTGTGCCGATTTCCCGGGTTTCCGGGGGTGCCGGATCAGTTCTCAGCCTGGAGGCAGCGAATTGCAGGTATCGACGATGGAATTGATGCGACAGTCTCCGTTTGCAGGAGGTGCGGTTCGGTCTGGCCTTGGCGGGGGTGCCGTGGCTCTTCGCCGCTCTCAGAGGGCAGCAAGCATGTCGCGCTGATTGCGCCAAAGTTTTTGGATGCTTAGCTGTAGATCGGCGCGCAAGAATGACCCCTACCAGCCCGTTGACGAAGTCGGCACTGGACGCGAGCGGCCTGGTCTGATTCTTTGATGTTCTGATTTGACCGGGGGGTTCGCCGATGTCGATGGGACCGCAGAAGGATCGTCAGGGTGATTTGATGGTGGGCTGGGCGGAGATGCCGCGCTCGCCGGGTCATGTGTTTTACGACCGTCTTCAGTCGGTCCTGATCGAGGGCGGCTTCGACGGCTTCGCCGAGGCGGCCTGCCGGTGCTGTTACGCGGCCGGGACGGGAGCGCCTTCGGTGCCGCCGGGGCGCTGTTTCCGCATGCATCTGGTGGGCTGTTTCGAGGGCATCGACTCTGAGCGCGGGCTGGAACGGCGCTGCTCGGATTCGCTGTCGCTGCGGGAGTTTCTGCGGCTGGAGAGCCGGGATCGTGTGCCGGACCATTCCTGGCTGTCGAAGACCCGCACGCGCCTGCCCCACGAGGTGCACGCGATGGTCTTCGACCGGGTTCTGGCGCTGATCGCCGAGGCGGGTCTGGTGAAGGGCGACCGCATCGGGGTGGATGCCTCGACCATGGAGGCCAACGCGGCGCTGCGCAACATCGTGCGGCGCGACACGGGGTGAGGGCTACCGGGAGATGCTGGAGCATCTGGCCCGGGAGAGCGGCATCGAGACGCCCACGGCCGAGGACCTGGCGCGTCTGGACCGCAAGCGCAAGGGCAAGAAGCTCTCGAACCAGGATCGGGTTTGCAGGAGCGACCCCGAGGCCAGGGTCGCCAGGATGAAGGACGCCGCGACCCATCTGGCCGACAAGCCCGGGCACGCGGTGGATCCGGACACCGGCGCGGTGGTGGCGGCCGAGTTGCACCCAGCCGATGAGGGCGACACCACGACGCTTTCAAAGACCCTGGCGGCGGCCGAGGCAAACCTCGAGGCGGTGGCTGCGGCACCGACGCCGGAGAGCCCGGCCGAATGCGTCACCGACAAGGGCTATTTCTCACGGGCGGTCTTGAAGGCCCTGGACGACAGTCCCTGGAAGACCCGGATCGCCGAGCCCAGGCAGAAGGGCTTTTCGCGCTGGCGCGGTGACCAGGCGGCGCGCCGGGCGGTCCCCAGCAACCGCGTGCGGCTCAAGTCCGCGCTCGCCCGCGAGGCCTTCAAGCTGCGCGCCGGGATCGTCGAGCGCTGCTTTGCCCACAGCCTCGATCGCGGCGGCATGCGCCGAACCTGGCTGCGCCGGCGCGAGAACGTGCACAAGCGATACCTGCTTCACGTCGCCGGCCACAAACCTCTCGTTGCTGATGCGCCAACTCATCGGTGCCGGCACCGCGCGCCCGGCCGTGGCGGGCGGATATGGCGGTATTTTCGTGCTTGTTGCGCCCGCTGGAGCCGTTCTGGTCGCTCAGATCGTCCTCATCGTCTCGGAGGATGGCGAAACCGCCGACGCCGCGTTATGTTTCGTCATGGGGTGAAACCCGGTCAATGGCGCCTTTTTCAACTGGCTGACAAGGGTGCTCCTTCCGCCAACCCGACGTCGCGCAATCCGGACTCGAAGCGTACCCGGCATCCGGGGCCGGTGATCGGCAGGGTTCCCCGCAGTAAAGCCACCGTCATCCAAGGGCGCTTTTGCGCTAGATGTGAGCCTTCCAGAATCATCTGCGGTCATGCTAGGTTTGGTGTCATGAATGATCACCGCCGCAACATGATGGGTGAACCTGCGCGAATTCGGCGTCTTTCCGAGGCCGCCGCCAACCGTATCGCGGCGGGCGAAGTGGTCGAGCGGCCGGCCTCCGCGGTGAAGGAACTGGTCGAGAACGCGATTGATGCGGGCACCGAGCGGATCGAGATCGCCGTCGCCGACGGCGGCAAGACCCTGATCCGGGTCTCGGATGACGGCATCGGCATCGCCGCGGACGATCTGGCGCTGGCGCTGGAGCGCCATGCGACCTCGAAGATCGACGGCTCGGACTTGGTCAACATTCTCAGCTATGGCTTTCGGGGTGAGGCTCTGCCTTCGATGGGCGCGGTGGCGCGCCTGACCCTGACTTCGCGGGCGGCGGGGGCCGGTGAAGCCTGGGAGATCGAGGCCAGGGCGGGCGCGGTTGGCAAGCCGAAACCCACGGCACGCGGGCCGGGCACCACGGTAGAGTTGCGAGATCTGTTTTGCACCACCCCCGCACGGCTGAAATTCCTGCGCACGGACAGGGCCGAGACCACGGCGATCTCAGACGTGGTGAGACGGCTGGCAATGGCCGAGCCGGGGATCGGTTTCGCGCTGCGCGACGTTACCGGCGGCTCTGAAGGCCGGTCGCTGTTCCGGGTCGAAGCCGAGCAGGGCGACCTGTTCGACGCCCGGCTGGCGCGGATCGACCGCATTCTCGGCGGCGAGTTTGCCGCCAATGCGCTGCCGATCCAGGCCGAGCGGGACGGGCTGCGGCTGACCGGGTTCGCCGGGTTGCCGACACTGTCGCGCGGGGCTGCGGTAGCGCAGCATTTCATAATCAACGGTCGCCCGGTGCGCGACAGGCTGCTGGTCGGTGCACTGCGCGGGGCCTATGCGGATTTCCTGTCGCGCGATCGGCATCCGGTGGCAGTATTGTTTCTCGATTGCGCCCCCGAACGGGTGGATGTGAATGTCCACCCGGCCAAGGCCGAGGTCCGGTTCCGCGAACCCGGCGTTGTGCGCGGTCTGGTGGTCTCGGCGCTGCGCCATGCGCTGGCCGAAGCCGGGCATCGGGCCGCTACCACGGTCTCGACTCAGGCTTTGGGAGCGTTTCGGCCAGAGACTCCGGCAGGTCAGGCGCAGATGTGGCGACCTTATCTATCGCGACCCTCATCGGGCCAGATCAACCAGGCTATGGATGCACAAGCGCCGCTAGAAGGTGGCTTCGCCGAAAGCGGTTGGCCCGAAACAGGCAGGTCGGGCCGGGTTGAGGAACCAATGCCCGAGGAGAGCGGGGCCGAGGACCTGCCACTCGGCGTAGCCCGGGCTCAACTCCATGAAAATTATATAGTTTCCCAAACGACGCAGGGCATGGTGATCGTCGACCAGCACGCCGCCCACGAGCGTCTGGTCTATGAACGCCTGAAGCGGCAGATGGCCGAGCATGGGGTCAAGCGCCAGGGGTTGCTGATCCCGGAGGTGGTGGATTTGGGCACTGACGCTGCAGGCCGGGTGCTGGAGCGGGCGGAGGAACTGGCCGAACTGGGGTTGGTAATCGAGCCTTTCGGCGGAGGTGCTGTGGCAGTGCGCGAAGTGCCGACGGTGCTGGGGCAGGCGGATCCGGCCGGGCTGGTCCGTGATGTGGCGGACGAGCTGGCCGATATCGGCGAGAGCGAAAGCCTGAAGGCCCGGATCGAGGCGATCCTGTCGCGCATGGCCTGCCATGGCTCGGTGCGCTCGGGCCGCAGGCTGACCGGCGACGAGATGAACGCGCTGCTGCGCGAGATGGAGGCGACGCCCCATTCAGGCCAGTGCAACCATGGCCGCCCGACCTATGTCAGTCTGACGCTGGCGCAGATCGAAAAATTGTTCGGGCGGCGTTGATGCCGGATACCGGAATTCCCGGCGACTGGTCCGATCCACTGATGCTGGGATTGATCGGCGGGGTGGCTTTTCTGATCGTCCTCCTGTTCCTGCTGATCGCGGTTCTGAGGGCGACCCGGCAAGCAGGGCGGGCAACGGAGCCGCTGGCGGGCCAGGTTGCTGATCTAAGCCAGACGGTCGTCACCCTCGGTCAGGGCCAGCAACAACTTGTCGGCGGCCTGACCCAGGTCGCCAACGCCCAGACCGAGGCCCAGTCGAAGTTGTTGCAAACCGTCGAGCGGCGGCTGGAGGAGGTTTCGGTGCGGATGAACGAAACGCTCATCGGCAGCGCCACCCGCACCGCCCATTCGCTGGGCGAGTTGCAGCAGCGGTTGCAGGCCATCGACAAGGCCCAGACCAACATCGAGAAGCTTTCGGGCGATGTTCTGACGTTGCAGGACATTCTGTCGAACAAGCAGACGCGTGGGGCTTTCGGCGAGATCCAGTTGCAGGAGATCGTCAGCCACGCCCTGCCGCCGGACGCCTATACCTTCCAGTTTACGCTTTCCAACGGCAGGCGGGCGGATTGCCTGATCCATTTGCCGCTGCCACCGGGACCGATCGTGATCGATTCGAAGTTCCCGCTGGAAGCCTACGAAGCCCTGCGTGCCGCCACCACTGATCGCGAGAAAGTCGAGGCCGCCCGGGCCTTGCGGGTGGCGGTGCTGACCCATGTGAAGCATATCGCCGAGCGCTACATCATCGAGGGCGAGACGGCGGAATCGGCCTTGTTGTTCCTGCCCTCCGAGGCGGTTTACGCGGAACTGCACGCCAATTTCGCCGATGTGGTCCGGGCCGGCTTCGATGCCCGTGTCTGGATCGTCTCGCCCACCACGGCGATGGCGACGCTGAACACCATGCGCGCGGTGATGAAGGATGCCCGGATGCGCGACGAGGCGCACAAGGTCCGCCGCGAGTTGGGGATGCTGACCAAGGATATCGCCCGGTTGCTGGAGCGGGTGAGCAATCTGGACCGGCACTTCGATCACGCCCATGAAGACATCCGCCGTATCAAGATTTCGGCCGAGAGAGCGGGCAACCGTGCCGAGCGGCTGGAGGTGTTCGAGTTCGACGAAGAGCCGGATACTGAATCCCTTCCCAGCCCTGAGGTCGTCGGCGACAACGCGGCTTGATTATTTGACTCAGTCCACTTAATGGTTGACTCTGTCCACTAAAAAGTGGAGCTGGCCATGTCTGACCAGATCGATCCGGAGACCGAAAAAACCGTCTCGGCCATACGTTCCTTCAACCGGTTTTACACCACCCATATCGGTGCGCTGGACGAGCATTTGCTCGGCAGTTCCTTCACTCTGACCGAGGCCCGGGTGCTCTATGAGATCGGTGACCGTGCTGGCCTGACCGCCGCCCGGCTGGCCCGCGACCTGCGGCTGGACAAGGCTTATCTCAGCCGGATCCTGCGCCGCTTCGACCAGGCTGGTCAGGTCACCCGTCAGCCCAATCCGGCGGACCGGCGTGGCCAAATTCTGGCGCTGACCGGGGAACCCCGGCCATTTTTCCAGGAACTCGTCCAGGCATCGCAGGCGCGTTTCGCGGGGGTCATTGGGCCAATTCCGGCCTCACGCCGTGCCGCGCTGGCTGCCGCAATGCGGACCATCCGTGCCGTGTTGGGACCGGGCCAGCGGTCCGGCGAGGCCGAAGTCGTGATTCGTGAAGCCCGCATGGGTGATTACAGTTGGGTGGCCCACCGCCAGGCGACGCTGTATCGTGACGAGTATGGCTGGGATACCGAGTTCGAGGCGCTAGTTCTTGAAATCACGGTGGACGTCCTGAATTCGAAACTTCATGATGGCGGCAAATGCTGGGTCGCCGAGCAAAACGGCGCCATTCTCGGATCGGTGTTTCTGGTTCGGGGCAGGGAACAAGAAGCGGTCTTGAGATTGCTCTATGTCGAACCGGATGCGCGTGGCACCGGACTTGGCCGCCGGTTGGCCGAAGAATGTATCGCGTCGGCCCGTCAGGCTGGCTATCGAACCATGAGGCTATGGACCAATGACGTTTTGACCGAGGCCCGGCACCTGTATGACTCTCTGGGGTTTGTGCAGGTCGCTCAAAAACAACACGCCGATTTCGGGCCGTCGATGACAGGTCAGAGTCTTGAATTGAATCTGTGATCACGAAACCCAAGATTCACATTCTCTCGCAGCATGTTACCGGTCCAGCCCGACGCCCCAGAAGCGTGATCGCACGGTAAAAAAAGCACCGATATCGAGGAATGGCCGGGGCGGTATCCACGACCCCGGCGCGCAGGCGAGGCAATCGTCGATCAACGGTGACTGGCCCCCGCTGGCATATTCGCCAAGCGCCGTGCCGAAGGCGGTTCCCCGACTTACACCAGATCCGTTATAACCACCTGCAAGATAGATATTGTCTCGCTGCCGGCCAAAGAAATTGGTCCCATTGCGGCTGACACCCTCAACTCCGGACCAGGCATACTCGAACGGCACATGCGCCAGTTGTGGGAATCGTTTCTCGAACCCGGCGCGGTGGACCGCCTGTCGTTGTGCCAATTGCCGGTCCGACAGCAGCGCCGCACCGCGATATTCGGCGCTATTGCGCAGGCATATCCGGCGGTCTGCCGTTAATCGAACGGTCGCACCGCCGCCATGCAACGAGAGAACGCCCCATTCGCTGAGATTGCCCAGGGTGGCGAACTCGGGATCGCTCAGGGCACGGGTGAAACTGCCGGATAAGGTGACGCCCATCAGATGGCGGCGCAGGTAGCCGAGTTTGGCGGCCTCATAATTTGTCGCCAGAACCAGATTATCCGTCCGCACCGCGCCATCAGCCAACCGAAGGACCAGCGGCGCGCCATTCTCGATGCCAAGGACAGGGCTTTGCTCGGCCAGCTTCACATTCTCCGGCAGACTTTCCGCCAATCCGCGCACCAGGGCTGCCGGTTGCAGCAATGCGCCCTGCGGGACATGGACCCCGGATTGATAGAGATCGGTGCCAAGGCGCGCGCGTAAATCATCACGATCAAGCGGTGTGTGAGGGATCTCCATCGCTTCCAGGTGGAGTAAAAAATTAGTGCACTCCTGAGCCGATAGTTGATCGGCGGCGGTGTGGTGAAACCCACTCTCGTGCCATTGGCAGTCGATAGCATGGTCCGAGACCTGTGACCGCAACAAGTCCAGGCCAGCCTGGTTGATGCGATTGGTCCGGCGGTAACTTCCCGCCTGATTGGCATCAAAACCCCCGGAAACGTGGCTGACGGAGACGGCAAATCCTGAGTTGCGCCCGGACGCGCCCTGCCCGACCAGACGCGCATCCAGCAAAAGAATTTCCTTGTGCGAGTGCAATTCGGCCAGTCGGCGGGCACAGGCCAGACCGGTCACCCCGGCGCCGACCACCACCCATTCCGCCCGGTAATTGCCGCTGAGAGGCTGGTGCGCAGAACGGGTGGGCAGCATCTCGGCCCAGCCATGTGGGTCGGTAGCGAAGCCGCTGATGGAGGGTGTTGTAGGCAAGGTAGTCACCTCAATCGATATCCAACCCGAGATCCAGGATGCGGGCCGAATGGGTCAACCATCCCGCGGAGAGGTAGTCGACGCCGGTTTCAGCAATTGTCGGGGCGGAGTCCGGGGTAATGCGGCCCGATGCTTCCAGCGCCAGCCGGCCAGCGTTCATCGCCACCGCTTCGCACAGCATATCCGGCATCATGTTGTCCAGCAATACGTTGTCGGCGCCACCAGCAGAAAGCACCTCGGCGAGTTGATCGAGCGTATCAACCTCGATTTCGATTTTCATCATATGACCGGCATGGGCGCGGGCGCGCTCCAGCACCGGGCCGATGCCACCCGCCGCCGCGATGTGGTTGTCCTTGATCAACATGGCGTCGTCGAGGCCCCAGCGGTGGTTGCCGCCGCCGCCCGCGCGCACGGCGCGTTTCTCGAACATGCGCAGGCCGGGGGTGGTTTTGCGGGTGCAGATGATGGTGGCGTGGGTATGGGCGATTGCATCGGCGATCTGCCGGGTTGCGGTGGCAATGCCGGACAGGCGGCAAGCGAAGTTGAGCGCCACCCGCTCGGCCGAGAGGATGGCGCGGGCCTCGCCAGAGATGGTGAGCAGGACGTCACCGGGGGCGACCCGGTCACCATCGGCCTTGTCGCGGTTGATATGCAGGCCCGGGTCGATCAACTCGAAGGCGATGCTGGCGGCGTCGAGCCCTGCAGCCACACCCGCCTCGCGCGCCCGCATCACCGCCGTTGCCTTGGTGCCCGGCGGGATCACCGCATCCGAGGTCACGTCACCGGCACGTCCCAGATCCTCCAACAGCGCGGCGCGGATGGCGGGTTCCAGCATCAGGCGGGGCAGGGGTGTCATGGTGCGGTTTCCTCGGAGTTGGCGCGGATCACGAGTGCCTGATCCAGGGTGATGAGGGTCTGGTGAGCCTGTTCTGGGTCGGTTTCCGGGTGGCCGGCGCGGGCATGACCGCCCCGGCTCTCGCAGCGTTGCAGCGCGGCGGCGGCGACTAGGGTGGCCGCCGTGAGCATGTTCAGGAAGGCGCGGCTATTGCCCTGGGCCTGGCGCTCGATCCGGGCGATGTCGCGGAGCGCCTGGCTCAGACCAGCAGCGTCACGCTCGACCCCGACATGGGTGGTCATGATCTGGCGCAGTTCGGCCAATGCGGCCTTGGGAGCGGTGTCGGTTTCGGCTGCGGGGAGGCGGGGCGGGAGGTGGATGAGTCTCGCTCTGCGAGGCTCCGTATCAGAAGTAATTTGGGTGGCAATCCGGGCGCCGAAGACCAGCGCTTCCAGCAGCGAGTTCGAGGCCAACCGGTTGGCGCCATGCAGACCGGTACAGGCAACCTCACCGACGGCCCAGAGGCCGGGGAGCGAGGTTCGTCCCACCTCATCGGTTCGCACACCACCCATGTGGTAGTGCTGGATCGGGGCGACCGGGATCGGTTGGGTTACCGGGTCGATCCCGGCCTCGCGGCAATACCCGGCGATGGTCGGGAAATGCCCGGGAAAATCCGCGCCGACGGCCTGGCGGGTGTCGAGGTAGACCTTGTGCCCGGCCGCGACCTTCTGGTGGACCGCGCGTGCCACCACGTCGCGCGGGCCAAGTTCGGCATTCGGGTGGATGGTTGGCATGAAACGCGCGCCGGTATCATCGACCAGGACGGCGCCCTCGCCGCGCAGCGCCTCGGAGGCAAGCGGGGCCGGGTCACAATCGACGTCGATGCCGGTGGGGTGGAACTGGACAAACTCCGGATCGGCGATCAGTGCGCCCGCCCGGGCTGCCATGCCGAGGCCCTGGCCACGCACCCGCGAGGGGTTTGAGGTCACCCGGTAGAGCCCACCGATACCGCCGGTGGCCAACACAACATTGGATGCGCGGAGCTCGAGCGGCATTGATGATGGGTCGGAGATGCGCCGGGCAGTGATCCCGGTGACGCGGCCTTCGGTCAGCGCCAGGTCATCAACTTCAATACCCTCGATAACGCGGATCGAGGGCGTGGCGCGGACAGCGACAATCAGCGCCTGCATGATCGCGTAACCGGCGCGGTCGCCCTTGATGCGGGCGACACGGTGGGCCGAATGGGCGGCCTCGCGCGACTGGATGAATTGCCCGGCTTCGTCGCGGTCAAATGGGGTTCCGAGGCCGGCCAGATCCTCAATCCGCCGCGCGGCATCCTCGGCCACCGACAGGGCGACCGCCGGATCGACGGTGCCGGCACCTGCCGCGACCGTATCATCGGCATGGGCGGCGGGGCTGTCGTCGTCGTGCAGCGCCGCTGCGACCCCGCCCTGTGCCCAGGCGCTGGAGGCGCCCTCGCCCAGCGGCATCGGCGACAGCACTGTAGCAGCGTGCGGGGCCATCTTCAGCGCGGTGAACAGCCCCGCCAGTCCCGCGCCGACTATCAGTGTGCCGTCGGTGGTGAAATTGGAGTTGTGAGGATGGGTCACTCTTTCGCCCCGGTGCAATTCTGATTGGCGCCGCCGGCCCCTCCCCTTGCAGGGGAAGTGGACGCAGTAGGCGAGTGTCGGAGAGTCCCGGAGCTGTTGGGAACGCCGTACCGGATATCATGCCAGGCGCAGCGATCATTGCTAATCCGGTTCGGAGAGGGGAGCGCCGGGGGTAGGCGTCCTCTCAGTGCTTGCGCTCTTTCAGCGCGATCATCGCCTCGACGGCGGCGCGGGCGGGCTCCAGATATTCCTCCTTCACCGTCACCTCCTCGGTCATGCTGTGCAGCGACCAGAGGATATTCTCCAGCGTGATCCGTTTCATGTGGGGGCAGATGTTGCAGGGGCGTATGAACTCGGTTTCCGGAAGCTCGGCGGCGACGTTGTCGGACATCGAGCATTCGGTGACCATCACCACCTTCGCGGGTTTGTTCTTGCGCACCCAGCCGATCATTCCGGCAGTGGAACCGGCAAAATCAGCCTCCTCGATCACCTCGGGCGGGCATTCCGGGTGGGCGATGATGACGACGCCGGGGTATCCCTCGCGATAGGCGCGCAGTTCCTCGGGGGTGAAGCGTTCATGCACCATGCAGGTGCCCTCCCACCAGACGATGCGCTTCGAGCTTTCAGCCGCAACATTGCGGGCGAGGAAGCCGTCGGGGGTCATGATAACGGTGTCGCCGGGCATTGCCTCGACCACTTCCAGCGCGTTGGCCGAAGTGCAGCAGATGTCGGATGCGGCCTTCACCTCGGCGGTGGTGTTGACATAGGAAACCACCTTGGCGCCGGGATACTGGGCGCGCATGCCCGCGACATCGGCCGCGGTGATTGACGCGGCCAGCGAGCAGCTAGCCCGCGTGTCGGGGATCAGCACCGTCTTCTGCGGGTTGAGGATTTTCGAGGTCTCGGCCATGAAATGCACGCCGCATTGCAGGATGACCTGATTCGGCGCTTTGGTCGCCTCGATAGCGAGCTGCAGGCTGTCGCCGGAGACATCGGCGACGCCGTGGAAAATCTCCGGCGTCATGTAGTTATGGGCCAGGATCACCGCGTCGCGTTCGGCCTTCAGGGCCTCAATGGCGCGGATATAGGGGGCGTAGCCGGCCCAGTCGACTTCCGGGATAACCCGGCTGACCCGCGCATAGCGGCCCGCGGTATCGCGCGCCGCCGCCTGTGAGGGCGCCAAGTCATAGCTGCGCGCCAGTTCGGCACGGGCCTGGTCAAGGGGCGTCGTGGCGTTGATCAGCATGGGGCGGGTCCTCCGCAGCTTGTTATGCTCATAGTGAGCATATATAGTGTCTGAAAAAACGCGCACAATGGCGCGCGGTCATTTTCGGACAGGGTCGATGTTTGGCGCGCACCTGTCCGTGTGTCAAGCTCGGAAGATTCGGAAGATTCGCCCGCCGGTTTGGGGCAGATCTGGGCAAAATTGCTCTGGATGTGGCCTGAGGCGTCGTTTTCAAATGACCATTTCGGGTCAACCGCGTTAACTTTTGATCAAGCGGTGCACCTGAAAAAACAGGCTGCAGCGAGTAGAGGATGCGAGAATGATCGAGAGAGCGCTGCTGCCCGACCGGCTTGATGCGGGCGCGAATGCCGAGACCGAGTCCCCGGCGGATCGCATCTTTTTGCGCGGTTACACCCGTGAGATCGAGATCGGGGCATATACCGAGGAGGTCGGCGTCACCCAGAGGGTGCGGTTCGATATCGTGCTCGAGGTCACCCGCAACACCGCCCATATCGACGATCAGGTTGGCCGGGTGATCAATTATGACGATCTGATCGAGGCAATCGACGGGCTGATCGCCGGACCGCGGATCAGCCTGCTGGAAACCTTCGCCGAGCGGCTGGCCCAGCTATGCCTGATCGATCCGAGGGCGCGCCGGGTGCATATTCGGATCGAGAAGCTCGACCGTTTGCCTGGCGGAGCGACGCTGGGTTGCGAGATTTCGCGATTCCGTACCCCGAAATCGAACGACAAAGTGTGGGCGCTGGCGCCGGAGTCTAAATAGCGCCCGGTTAAATTTCCTGAAAAAGCCGCTCGCCGATTTGCGCGGCGGAGCGTTGAAGCGCGGATAACTGGCCCTGCAACGCCGCGAAATCCTCGGCCCCGCAGGCCCGCGCCATGGCGCGGCGCAGCCCTTCACCTGCGGTTTCCGGGTTGATCGGGAATTCCAGCGCCACGCGCTCGATCTGTTGCAGGCGTTGCATAATGGCCAGCGCATCGGTCAGTGCCGTCTTTTCTTCCATACTGATCCAGCCGCATGTGGCCAGCGCAGGCAACGCCTCGCCCGCAGCTCGGCAAGTGAGGCCGTGATAGAGCACCCCGGTCTGGACCAGGAACTCGATCTCCATCAGCCCGCCAGCGGCGTATTTAAGCGACCATGGATTCTTGCGGTCACGGGCATGGGCCTCGATCAGCTTGCTCCGCATCTCGCGGGCCGCGCCGATCACATCCACGTCGCACTTGCGGGCTGATAGCACGGTACGGATCGTCGACTCGATATCGGTGGCGAGGCCGGTCGCGCCGGTTATCACCCTGGCTCGGGTTAATGCCAGATGCTCCCAAACCCAGGCCTGCTCCGCCTGGTACTTGCTGAAAGAGTCAACCGAAATGGCAACCGGCCCCTGGCGGCCCGATGGGCGCAGCCGCATGTCGACTTCATAGAGCCGCCCCTCGGCGGTTGGCACCGTCAGCGCCCCGACCAGTGCCTGGGTCAGGCGGGGAAAATAGGTTGCCGGTGGCAGCGGTCTTGGGCCATCCGACGCTTCGGCCCCCTGGGCGTCATAGAGGGTTATCAGGTCGAGTTCCGGGCTAGCGGTCATTTCGCGGCTCCCGAGCTTGCCCATGGCGACCACCGCCATTCCGCGCCCGGGTGGCGGCCCATGGCGGCGGGCGAATTCGGTGATCACCCGTGGGTAGAGCACAGCCAGAGCGGCATCGGCGATGGCCGAGAAGGCCAGCCCCGCCTCCGTTGCATCGCCAACGGCGCGAAGCACCTGGACACCGGCGCGGAAGGTTTGCTCCAGCGCCCAGCGCCGCACACTGTCGAGCACACGCTCATAGTCGCTCTCGTCCTGGAGCCAGGTTTCCAGTTCGCCGGTCAGGGTCGCTGCATCGGGCAGTGGGTCGTAAAATTCCCGGTCTAGCAGGGCGTCCAGCGCCTGTGGCTGACGCCCCAGATGTGCGGCCAGCCAGGGCGCTGCGGCGCAAATCTCGACGATCAGGTCCAATAGGTGCGGGTTGGCGGTGAACAGCGAGAACACCTGCACCCCGCCGGGCAGGCCGGAGAGAAAACGGTCGAACTGGGCCATCGCCTCGTCCGGGCTGCCAGCATGGGCCAGCTTGTCGATAATCAGCGGCTCCAACCCTTTGAACAAGGATCGGGCGCGTGCCGAGCGGGTTGCGTGCATATCGGCACCGCGCCAGCGTTCCAGCAACCGGGTGGCGTCGGCGGGACGTTGGAAACCCGCGCTGGCGATCTGCTCTTCGCCGATCTCGGTCTGTCTGCCGGCGCGTTTTCTGCCGGGGGTGAAAAATTCCTCGGCAGTGGCGTGGACCCGCGCCAGCCGCTCGGCCACGTCGCGTTCGAAGGCGACGCGGTCGGACCAGCCGCAAAGCGCGGCGAGACGCCCGCGCGCTTCCTCGGATTTTGGGAAAACGTGGGTCTGTGTGTCCTCCATCATCTGCAACCGGTGTTCGATGGCGCGGTGGGCGGTGTAGTCGGCGGCCAGCAGGTTCGCGGTGTCTTCGCCGATCCAACCGGCTTGCGCCAGTGCCGCCAGTGCCCCGCGCGTCGTCGGCACCCGCAAACCGGGCGCGCGGCTGCCACAGATCAATTGCCTGGTCTGGGCGAAAAACTCGATCTCGCGGATACCGCCGGGGCCCAGCTTGATATCGCAACCGGGGATCGCGCCGGGGGTGAACCGGCCTTTTTGCGCCCGGATCTTGCGCAGCATCTCGTGGGTGTCCTCGATGGCGGCGAAATCCAGGTAGCGGCGCCAGACGAAGGGGGTCAGGCGGTCGAGATAGGCCGCCCCGGCGACAGGATCGCCCGCCGCCGGGCGCGCCTTGATATGCGCTGCCCGCTCCCAGGTGCGGCCGACCGATTCGTAGTAGCGCTCGGCTGCCTCCATTGCCATGCAGATCGGGGTGGTCGAGGGCGAGGGGCGCAGCCGCAGGTCGGTACGGAAGACATAGCCTTCGGCCGTTGTTTCGGACAACATCCGCACCACCTGCTTGGTGACATGGATATAGCGCGCCTTGGCGGCGGCGAAATTGGCGGGCTCGAAACGGTCCTGGTCGAACAGGCAAATCAGGTCGATGTCGGAGGAGTAGTTCAACTCGCGTGCGCCAAGCTTGCCCATTGCCAGCACCAGGTAACCCGCGCCGCTGGCGAGGTCTGCCTCGTTCAGTCCGGGAAGGCGGTCTTTTTGGAGTTCCACCTGCAGCAGCCAGCGACTCGCGGCCTGCAGTGCGGTGTCGGCAAGGCTGGTGAGGGCGCCTGTTACCTCGTCCAGGTTCCACGCCCCGCCAAGATCGGATAGCGCGATGAGAAGGGCGGCACGCGATTTTACCTGGCGCAGCAGGGCGCTCAGCGCGCTTCCGTCCGTGGCCTGGGCGTCGAGGGTGGCCAGCAATGCGCGCATGGTCTGTTCCGGCGCTTCCCGGGCGATCTCCACCAGCCAGTCTCCCTGGCGCTCGATCAGGCGTCCGAGATAGGCGCTGGAGCCCACCGTGCCGAGCAACAATTCACCCATCGCTCCGCCGCGCAACTCGCCCGCCAGCCCAACCATGATCGTATCCGCCCGGTCCCGGTCGAAGGGCACCGGGGCGGCGGTGATCCGCGATGTCAGGCTGCCACGCTCCATGACGCCAGCTTCCCAGGTGGCGCGGTGGCGTCAAGCCCCCCGCGAACTCGCCCGCAGACGCAGCCTGGCGGTTAAGCAGGCGTCAATCATGTCCGCTTAGAACAAATCGCGAAACCCGATGCTTCGGCGATATCGCGAGGAGACTTTTGCATGGCCGCCTACCAGTCCTGTTCGACCGTATTCAACGAACAGATTGGTGGGGCGGATGAGCAGATCTTGACCACCATCGAATATGGCGAAGATTTCACCGGCGATGGTTTCGACGATATCCGCGTGACGCTGGCGCTGGCCGATGGGTCGAACTCCGGCACCGAGGATGTGATCGGCGTCGCCTTCGATATCCAAGACGATGCGGTGGCCGGGCTGGAGATCACCGACATACAGACCGCGACCGAATACGGCACAGTATCGACCTTCGATGCCAGTTATGTGATCGGTGCCAGCATCGTCGATAGCAGCGTGCCGCTCGATCCCGGTTTCAGTACCTCCGGCGGTGGCTCGGACGCACCCTATGACGTCGGTTTGATGGCCAGCCTGCCCGGCGCTGGTGATGGCATCGTTCAAAGCGTCAGTTTCGTCTTGACCTATCCCACCGGCGACCTCGATGCCGAGGCGCTGCTGGAGAACACCGACTGGAGGATCCGTGTGCAATCGACCGATGGTGGCGAAGACAGCGCCAAGACCGGCGGTTTCATCGAGGACCTGCCGACCCCCGGCGATGGCGACGATTCGGATCTGGGCGAGGGAACCGGCAACACACCGGGTTTCTGGAAGAACCATGGTACGATCTTCGGGCAGGAGACCGAATACGACCTCGGCGACAGTTTCGAGACCCTGTTTGGCGTCGATGTCAGTGGCTCGCGCAAGTTGAGCGACTCCCAGTCTGGGGGAGGCGCTGGGCGCACGGGGAGGCGGCGAGGCAGCGCTGCTGCGCGCCGCCACCTCATTGAGAATTTCTTCTGTAGTCTCAAAAACTTCAAACGCATCGCACTGCGAGCCTGCAAGACCGACAGCAGTTTCTCAGCAATGATCTACGCCAGTGCAGCCGTGATAAACTCAAGATGAATCTCAACAGACCCTAGAGCGCGTACCGGCCGGGTTTGTGCCTCAGCGCCCCTCATAACTGGCAGGGCGTTTTTCCAGGAAGGCGGCGACGCCCTCCATAAAATCCCGCGTCCTGCCAGCATCGCCCTGCAACCGGGCCTCCAGCGCAAGCTGGGTCTCCAGGTCGTTCGACATGCTCTGGCGCAGCGCCTGCTTGGTCAGCCGGTAAGCCTCCGTCGGCCCGGTGGCGAGGCGCCCGGCAAGCTCTGCCGCCCGGGTGTCGAGCTGGTCGTCGTCGACCACCTCCCAAATCAGACCCCACTCCGCCGCTTGGCGCGCCGGGATCGGGTCGGCGAACAGGCACATCCCCATGGCTCGCGCCATGCCGGCCAATCGGGGCAACCAGTAGGTCCCTCCGGCATCGGGAATCAGGCCAATGCGGGCGAAGGCCTCGATGAACACCGCCGAGCGCGCCGCGATCACCACATCGGCCGCCAGCGCCAGGTTGGCGCCCGCCCCGGCGGCGGCGCCGTTGACAGCGCAGATCACCGGCACCGGGCAGTCATAGACCAGCTTCAGAAGCGGTTCGTACTCATCGCGCAGCACCCGTTCCAGGTTGAGATCGGCGAAGTTTCCGGTATCGCTGAGGTCTTGTCCGGCGCAGAACCCCCGCCCCGCCCCGGTCAGCACAACGGCGCGGGCCTCCTGAGGGGCGCGGGTCAACGCGTCGAGCAGTTCCGCGCGCATCATGGCATTCAGGCTATTCATTCGGTCGGGCCGGTTCAGGGTGATGGCGGCAACGTCGCCAGCCACGGCGTAGAGCAGAGTTTCGTAGCTCATGGGGTGCTCCCTTGATGAACGGTTGATGACGAGGTTAACCGGGATGGGCCCTCTGCAAAACCGCAACCTTTGCAGATTCTGTCGAGTTGAGTTGGTTGGGTCGCGAGGCCGGTCAGTTGGTTGATGTATCCTGGGTCACCGATGACCGTGGAACGCCACGATCCGGAGACAGGGAATGCGCCACCTTCCCGGAGGCAAGCTTTGCCGCCGGGCGGGCGAGCGGGATCTCGGCGGCGATCCGGCGCACGATCGGCATTGCCTCGGCGATGGTCATGCCGGGCTGGAACCGGGGGTCGTAGAGGATGCGCAACAGGTACTCGTCGTGCTCGGTCAACAGCGCAAACTCGCCATCATCGTTGAAGATCGACGGGCGCACGTCCGGGTGGTCGTTGGCGATGCCGAGGGCCTGAACGATTTCCTCGTGCAGGCACGCTTGGCGCAAGATGCCACTGGTCTCCGAGCCGATCACCACCAGCCCGCCAACGATCAGGTCGCCTTCTTCAGTGGAGAACAGGCTGTTGGCGACGCAGATCACCTCGTGCGAGCGTCGCCAGAATTCGAACGTACTCGCCAGTGCTGGGCTGAGTTGGGCCAGATCGGCGCTGAAATCCTCACGCTCATCCGGCGTCGTGATCAGGATCAAGAAGTTGACGTCGGTCTCGTCTTCAGTGATTTCCAACCCGGTCAGCGCGGCGATGCGGTTCATCAGCCGGGTGATTTTCGCCCGGTCGCTGGCGGTAACGGCGTTGCCGAAAACGCCGTAGGTCAGTGGGCCATACCAGCGCGTCAGCGGGTTCGGGTTCCAGTTGTCCTCGCTGCCGGGCACGGTCGCGTCAGCTTCGTGATGCAGCGCGATGCGTTCGAAATTTTGCACCAGATCGGCGGTGTCATAGGGTGCGCCTTCGGGACGGGTTTCGGTGCCGAGCTTGCCGTCGGCGCGCAGCGCCACCTCATAGGTGGCAAAGTCACTGGCGGACGGGCGCCCGCCGCACCCCGCCACAAGCATAAGCCCGGAAATCATGGCGACGTTTATCGCCGCGCGAAAACTGGATCTGGACATGGGTGTCATGCTGCGTCCTGAATGTGGCTGGCGCAAGGAGGAATGGCGACACACAGCTACAATTGGCATCGCCCGCATGGCGGAATAGAATCAGAGAAACCAATCAGCAGACTCGGCCTGGCCGGGGACAACCTGTTGAAGTTGCACAGCTAGCCGCCCTTGCGGATCAGGAAGGTCATGACTCCGTGAGGTTCGTCGGTCTGGTCAACCAGAAGATGGCCTTGCTCGTGGCAGAAATGGGGAAAATCGATGCGTGCCGCGGGATCATCGGCGCGAACCATCAATAGAGTACCCGTGCCAAGCGCCGAGAGGCGCTTTCGTGCCTTCAGCACCGGAAGAGGGCAGAGAAGCCCTGTTGCATCAAGCTCGGCATCGATCGGGTCGGTGGTGGACATGGGCCAACCCGTAGCGTTGCGCCCGAAGCGGCGCAAGCCCTTGCTTGGGCCGGGGTGCGTGATTAGCTTCGCGGTCGGTGGGCGGCGCCAGAGAACAAGGGCCGGGAGGCCATGGATGCGCGTATTGCTGTCGGTTCTGATGATCGCGGCGTTTGCCGGCGCCAGCCGGGCGGCGGAGCCGGTGGTTGCCTACATCATCACCGATGGCAGCGAGATCATCGCCAGCCTGACCGGCGCGCCGGGTGATGCGGCGCGCGGTCGGGCGCTTTATGTGGGCGAGGCGCGGGCAGGTTGCCCGGCCTGCCACGGGATACCCGACGAAAGGGCGCCGACCCTGAACCTTTCCGGGATTGGAGAACGGTTGAGCGCGGGCGCGGTCCGCTTGTGGATCGTGGCCCCGTCGGCGATTTCGGAGGATACCGCAATGCCGGCCTTCTATGCCACCGGGCAGCGCGACCTGGCGGAGGATCCGCTTTACGGCGGGCCGGCGCTGACAGCGGCTGAGATTGAGGACCTTGTCGCCTATCTGGCCTCGCTGCGCAGTCCTGACTGACGAATTCGTGACGATGTTGCGGCATGGTGGTCCTTTCGCCGGGCGGTAGGGTTGCGTAAGTCTTCGACTGAACCTTCTGGGGCAACTGCGAGAAGTTGGGGCATGGAAATCGGCATACTGACCGCCTTCGTTGGCGGCATCATCAGTTTCCTCAGCCCCTGCGTGCTGCCGCTGGTGCCGCCCTATCTGGCGTATCTGGGCGGGACGACCCTCGATCGGATATCCGGAGAGGATGTGGAGGTCGACCCGCGGCTCGCCCGGCATGTGTTCATCTCGGCCTGCTTTTTCGTCCTGGGGCTGGCAACGGTCTTCGTCGCCCTCGGCATGTCTGCCTCGGCGCTGGGTCAGATGTTGCTGCAGAACAAGGTTCTGCTGGCGCAGATATCCGGCGGGATCGTCATCGTGCTCGGGCTGCATTTCCTGCATGTGCTGCGCCTCTCATTCCTTGACCGGGAGATGCGCTTCGACGGGCCGGCAAAGGCCGGAAGCCACGGAACAAGCTATGTCATCGGCATCGCTTTCGCCTTCGGCTGGACACCCTGCATTGGGCCGATACTGGGGGCGATCCTGGCGCTCGCGGCGCAGGAGGAGACGATTCTCTCGGGCACCTCGCTGCTGGCGGTGTATTCGCTGGGGCTGGGAGTGCCGTTCCTGGTCGCGGCAGCCTTCATCGGTCCGTTCCTGCGTTGGGCATGGGGGTTCCGGCGCCATATGGGGCTGGTCGAGAAGGCGATGGGCGTGCTTCTGGTCGTCGTCGGTGTGATGATGATCACCGGTCAGTTTGAGCGGATGGCCTACTGGCTGCTGGAGAGTTTCCCGACGCTGGGACTAATTGGCTAGAGCATGATCCATGATCCCCGATCACACACTGCACGACAGTATTTGCGGTTCTTCGACGCATCAAATGGATTTTACTATATCTCCGAGCGGGACTGCGATCAAGTAGATCATGGTGATGAAGGTCTCGGTGTTGCGGTAGCCTCTGGCTCTTGCCCTGGTGGCCTGAAACAGTCCGTTCATTGCTTCCATGCGGGCGTTACTGTGGGTTGACGTCCAACGTTCGAGAATGCGCTTCTGATGTTTTTTGATCGCAAAACGAGGCAGCCACCATTCGGGTCGTCTAATATTTCGACGTAGGGGTCGAATGGTGGCTTGAGAAATTTTTGCCATGCGGATTTATCTGCATCCGCCCCCTCAAGCTCTACGCCCCACTTCTCACGATGTGCTTTAGAGCCGTGCATGTGAAACCCTCATTTTCGATTTCAATCGGTTGAAACCAGAAGCACGCCGCCTCGACGAAGCGTTGAAATCAACACTCAAAAAACGGGGACTTTCAGAGGTTCCGGTATTATTGGTTCAGCATCGGTAAACAAATTCGGAAACAGCCGTTCGCGAAAATCGAGAGGGAACGCGACTCTTACTGGCCCTTTTGGTGTGGAAGATTTCAGAAATCCGATCTTGGTTAAGTCACCCAAATCAATGCGCGCAGCACGGTCGGAGGTTCCCGTAACGAAACGCGCATCCCCTCGGGCCATTTCGCCATGCGTGAGCACGTGTGAAATCAGCTTGGGCAGCCGATCCCTACCCGGGAACTGATCTTCTATCAGCCGGACGTAACGCGCCTGCAGCGTCCGGAGATCAAATATCGCATCTGTGAAACGGATTTGATCCAACATGACAGTCAGGAACCAGGCGGTAAAGGATGTCAGTGCCTCAAGTGAGAGATTCCCACGGCCATCACGATCGCCGCGACGTGGTTGATCCGTAACGTCCATACGTTCTTTATACTCTGCTGGATCCGCCAGACCTCTAGCTAAGCCGCGACTGACCGACCAAAGGCCATGGCCACCGATTCCGGCAGCTTGGCACATTGCGTGAGACATAAGGCGGCTTACTCTCCCGTTCCCGTCGAGGAATGGGTGGATGTAGTTTAAGCGGTGGTGAGCAGCGGGGATCGACAAAATCTTTCTAGTCGGTCCGCTCGTGAGACCGCGATAGCGAAAAGCGAAATGGTCCATAAAATCTGGAACTCGCGAAGCGGATGGTGGCAGGTGTCGGCCAACAATAACTTCGTCCCCTTCGGCACGAAATGCTCCAGGAACGATTTCTTTCTGAATTTCTTCATGCTCGACATATCGGAGTTCTTTTGGCATCGCCTCATAAAAGCGCCGATGCAGCTCTTGGACAAAACCCACGGATGTTGGCTGTGGAAGCTCTTCCGCATCAGCTGTTTCGTCGATCCATGCCTGAACACGAACATGCGCAGCCGCCTCTTCAGCCAAAGGACGGTTCTCAACATTCTCTAGCTTCCCTGCCAATGCGGCCTCGATGTCGCGAGGACGCGTGTTGTGCCCTTCGATCAAGTTCGAGTAGTAGGCATTCATTATACGTGTCATTGTACGCAACTCGGCTGCACTATCCGGGTGAATGCGGCGCCCAAGTGCTTCGGCTGCAGAGCGGATCTCAAGAACAAGGTCGGACAAAGCGACCGGAACATTCTCTTCGATGCCGCAAGGCTCGATCCGTGCCGGTGTTTCCAGGGTCATCCTGCCGATCCTTGATGCTGAGATAACTTCGACATTCTTAGCACTTAGGCTAGTCTACAGCAAGTTTCTGCCGATGTAGGCTGCCGATCTTAGCATCATAGCCGTCCAAGCCCCCCGGCATGGTTCCTCCCCGGCCATATTCGTATACGGGGGGGCGCAGCGCAGAAGTTTTCTAGCGACTGGCCTTTTCACCGGGGAATCCACTTGGAAGCCACCCCGTGCAAGCGGCGCGGGATTTTGAATCTTTATCAAACACTTACGCTGCCTTGATCTTTCCCACGGTGGATTCCACAGGGAATCCACCGAAGCCATTTCGACCAGTGGCCGGGATCCAGGAAGCCACCTACGGACGCCAGACAAACCCAGAGATCAATCGCCACCTCGTGGAACCGATTGATTCCAATTGGAAAAACAGTTTGACAAAGCTGCCCCTCTTGACCTACCTCTTAATCATCGAAGAATTGTGCCCAGAGGATAACCCTCGCGGGCGCTTTTGTTTTCCCGATATCGCGAATGCTGATCGGCGCCCCAGATAATACTGGCGGCTCTCCCATCATGCGTCGCCCTACCCCGTGAGACACCGCCCCCATGGATCTCGTCTTTGCGCCGCGCCAGATCGAAACCTGGCCGATCGATAAGCTGTGTCCCTACGCCAAGAACGCGAAGATCCATGGCGAGACCCAAGTTGCGAAGATCGCAGCCAGCATGGCGAAGTTCGGTTGGACGGTGCCCTGCCTGGTGGCGGATGACGGTGAGTTGAATCATGATCTGTTTAACGGCTCACCACCAAATGTCGCCGAACGCATACATTTAGAAATGTCGCCGATCGAGGACATTTTGTGCTTGTCGTCGTTCGGCGACATATGTATATTGTCACCGATCGACGACATATGGATAAAGCCATGCAGATCCGAACTCCAGTAGACCTCGGCTTGGTCATTCGTGACAGACGCCGCAAGCTCAAGCTGAGCCAAACCGACCTCGCTCGCAAAGTGGGCGTCGGACGGCAATGGGTCGTGGGCATCGAGCACGGCAAACCCCGTGCCGAGCTCGGATTGGTGCTGCGCACCCTCTCGGCTCTCAGCCTGTCCTTCACGATCGATGCCGGTGATCGCTTTCCTCGTTCGAGTGACGACATCACCCCCGTCGACATCGACCTCGTTGTGAGCGTCGCAAAAGGAGGCCGGAAATGACCGAGGTTCTCGTCGTCGTCGCCGATCGCCGGATCATGGGCGAGATCCAACGCGATCGGCGCGGCCGGCTCACGTTCGTCTACGACGATCACTGGCGCTCCATGGATGCGGCCTATCCGCTGTCTCTCTCGATGCCTCTCGTGGTGGCGGAACATGAACACGCCAAGATCGAGCCTTGGCTGTGGGGATTGCTCCCCGACAACGAGGCCATCCTGGCCCGATGGGGACAACGCTTTCACGTATCGCCTCGCAACGCATTCGCTCTGCTCGGTGCCGTGGGCGAGGACTGTGCCGGCGCCATTCAACTGGTACGCCCCGATCGGGTCGACGAGATCCTCAGGGACGACAACCAGCATGTTGACTGGCTGACCGAAGCCGATATCGCCGAACGCCTACGCACCCTCAGAAAAGACCAGGCAGCGTGGCGGGTTGCGCGCGACACGGGACAATTCAGCCTCGCCGGCGCGCAACCGAAGACGGCACTCCTGCTCGACGGCCAGCGTTGGGGAGTGCCATACGGTCTAACCCCGACCACTCATATCCTCAAGCCGCCCATCGATGCATTCGACGGCCACGCCGAAAACGAACACCTGTGCCTCGCGCTGGCACGCGCTCTCGAATTGCCCGCGGCCAATTCCGACGTCCTCAAGTTCGAAGACGAAGTCGCGATCGTCGTCGAGCGATACGACCGTGCCCGCGGCGTCGATACGATTCGGCGCCTCCACCAAGAGGACCTATGTCAGGTTCTAGGGCTCCCCCCGACGAAGAAATACCAAAACGAGGGCGGCCCTGGATGCGCGGAAATGACCGAGGCGATCCGTACACATTCGGGCAAACCGGAGGAAGATGCCTGGACCTTCGCGCGCGCGATCATATTGAACTGGATCATCGGCGGAACCGATGCACACGCGAAGAACTTCTCGATGCTGATCGGCACCGGAGGACGGGCCCGCCTCGCGCCACTCTACGACGTGGCCAGCACGCTGCCCTACGATTTCGATCCAAGAAAACTGAAAATGGCGACCAAGATCGGCGAGAAATACCTGCTCGAGGACGTTTACGCGCGCCATTGGATCAAGTTTGCGTCAGAGGTGCGTCTCCCTTCGGCCGAGGTCTTGGACATGGGAATATCCATGGCCGATACGTTACCGACCGCCTTTGCCGAAACCGTCAACGAAGCCCGGGCCAATGGCCTCGATCACCCGATCATCGCGCAGATGACCGATGCGCTGAACGCGCGCTCAGAGCAATGCGCCCGCATTCTCGCCGCTGCACCAAACTGACCAACGACTAGCTCTCGATCACATTCGAAGGTTCGGCTTCGCGAACCATGGTGATCACGTAACGTTTCGATCTTTTGGACGGAACGTGGCGCCCGTTTAGCTTCCAAGCCAGCACGCATAGCCCGTAGAGCCAGTGCTCATGAGCGGCGGCGCGCTGCAAGCCGACCTTCCAGCAGATCGTTTTCCATCTTTCCCCCGCCACGCGCAGCCAAAGAATACGAGCGTCTTGAGGCTCCAGAAGCTTGGGCCATTCGAGCGTTTCCTCCATCCGGCTAATCGCTCCCGGGGATGGTGGGGGCCTCTTCAAGCGCGGTGGTTCCTGGCCCACTAGGTCGGAGAACTCGGGCACGATCCGGGGCCAAGTCGAGTAATAGCCCTGCATACGCTCCTCCGGCAGACGCTTGAGAACGTCGACCGCCTCGACGATCCGGGCTTCCACGAGCGAGGGCGTCCATTGGAACTCAGCCACGGCGCTGCTCCCCGTTGTCTCGCCGCCCGTAAAGCTTTGCGCCGAGCTGCCGGATCAGCTCCCGCTCGGGCCAGGTCAGCCGATCGTCGTCCTCGGCGATCACCAGCACACCTTGCTCTTGCCATCCCTCGCGCTTGATCTCCTCGGGACTCGGTCGGTCGCCGCCATAACCTCTCGGATGCCACCTCATCGCCCGACCTCACGAAGACAGGCGGCGTATCCCGCCACATCAGTGATACTGTCGAGGTGACGTGGATCTTGCGTGAGCCGGGCGAGCTTGAGATCGATCAAGCAAAGCGCGACTTGTGTGGGTGTCACCTCGATGCCGAGGACGAGCGCCCAGCGCTTGGCGATTTGTTCGAACAGCCGCTCCGGCTCGCCGTAACCGTCCGGTCTCCCCGACCTTGAAGGGTTTGTGATTGGCGTGCGAGTCTTCGCGTGATCGCGGGCGATAGTGTCCGTCCCAGAGGGACGGCATTCACGCAGTGGCGCGGGTCACCGAAGCGCTACGGGCCCATCACATGTAGGATTCTTCAAACTCGATTTCCGGCTCAGGCGATCCCGTCCAGCTGAAACGATAGCGCGCGCTCTTGCGAACATTGCCGACGAGCGCAGGGCGGAAACAGGCGAGGCAGATGCCGTCGTTGTGGCGCACGCTGGGATAGATGATCCCGGACGACCGCTCTCCGAGAAGGGTCTCGGCGAGCAACTGCGATTCGACGTAGCTGTCCGGGTCCAGGCATTTCTGGTAGGTCGCATCTCCTCGAATGTCGTGGTACTCCCCACCGAAATCCGCGAGATAGTCGTCGTAGGTGACGCTTTCCTCCATCCAGTCGATTTCAGCGAGTTCGACCGACTTGTGCCAGACGACCTCGGCTTGCGACGTTTCGAGCGCGAATCCCGCATACCAGGCGCCGCGATCCGGACCGTTGAACCGGCTACCGAGCGGATGGGCATGCGAAAAGGCCGCGTTAATGATGCGGTAAGAGGGAACGCCAAACACCAGCTCATTGATGCCGATGCCTGGCAGTCGATCGTTTTTGGCGAGCAGGCGGTCATTGGTCGCGTGGTCCAGATCGAAGATGCCACGAAGGTGGTCATCATCGTCGGCGATCCGGACGAGCACGCTTTCCCCGCCTTCACTGTACTTCGAGGGAATGAGCCGGTGGGTGTCGAGCTGCCGGATGCGTGTTACGGCGGGACTGCTCAATGACCGCCCCGCCGTGCACCCAGAAGTCTGCGTACCGTCGCGAATGCCGGCAAACCGCCCTGCATGAGATACTCATGCGGCGTTATTCCGCCGAAGATTCTGTTCTTGTTCGGCAGTTGCATCCAGCGGTCTGCCAACTCCTCGCTGTAGAGGATGTTCAGCGCCTTAAACATGCCCACGAGATAGGAGATCCGACGAAGTTTATCCTCGTCGAGTGGCCGGTCGCCCCCCTTCTTCAGAGCATAATAGGCGCCGTTCGAGATCCCCCCGAGCAGCCGGCGAGCATCGTCGTCACGAATCTTCCAGTGAGCCATGATATTGAAGAAGGCGCGCACGGCGTCCGAACTGAGCCGCTCGCGTTCAGTCCGATCGGACAGATCGATCAGGGGCGCGACCTCGTAGCGGGTGGTGGGATAGGCTTGAGCGAAGGGCATAGCGTTCTCCATTTATGGAGTAAATATAACTCCATTTTTGGAGTTTCACAAGAACATTGGTACGATTGAAAAAAGCCCGAGGAATCAGAGCGTTAGCGACAGCCTCCCGATTGGGAGGCAGATGCCCTCCGAGCGAAAACCGGCAGCGACCGTGCTGCTCCTCGATGAAATCACGCCAATCGGTACGCCTGGAGAACGCCTTGGCGAGCGTATTGACGCTGTCACTATACCCGGCAGCCTCCAACACTTCCGCAGTCAACCGCTCGGGCTGGCCCGATTGCCACGCCTCGAACAGCTGGCGAAGGACGGCCCGCTGCTTCGAACCGGAAAACGTATAGCGTTTACCGTGAACGGTGACGGCGGCGCCGTCCGCCGCCACGGTGATCGTAGCGTCGTCCGCTCGCGATCCCGATACGATCCTTGCGGCCAGAAGCTCAGGATCGCCCGCGAGGCCAATTTGGTCGGCGACATTTCGGACGGCGATAAGCGAATGCCCCTGGAAGACATCCGCTGGAAGACGGTCCGCCGGCGTCAGACTGAGAACGATCCGTAGCCCAGGTGCCGGTCGTTCTCGAACGGCGTCGCCGAACCGCTTCCAGACCGCCGGACCGCCAAGTCGTCGGCCGATCCAAATCGGTACGCGTTTGCCGCGGCCTGGCAGTCTCACCTCACCGATCTCCCAAAAGAGATCGGGCACGAGGATGGCACGGTGGGCCCGCGGCGGCAGATCCAACTTCTCCAACAGCCGATCGAATAGTTTATCGAAGTCGACGCCAAACAGCGCCAGGCGGTCACTTGGCACGGCCACCCAACCGGCCGTTGGGTTGAAATAGCCATAGCCGCGGTGCTCGGGCGACCAGGTCAGGTTGACGGGCTCGTCTTCATGGTCCGTGAGCGAAACGGCCGCTCGCTGATGCTCCTTTGGCTGAAGCAGGCCGTTGGCCTTCAGCGCCGGAATCACTGGCCGCTTTCCGTCGGAATAGGTGGCCGTTTTCATCGGAATGCGCAGGTCGCCGAATATCTGAAAAAGAAGTGGGATGATGTGAGGATCATCCACCTATAAGACGAGGTTAAGTTTACGCACAAACTCTTTCCCTCTTGCTTCCACGGGGACGATGGCGTGATTATCGCCAGAATCAAAAAGCCCGTACTATTTGAAATTACGGTATAATTTGGTTGCGGGGGCAGGATTTGAACCTGCGACCTTCAGGTTATGAGCCTGACGAGCTACCGGACTGCTCCACCCCGCGATATTCAGGTATCAGATATTAGGGATGCGCATGGAATGCGCGGGAAGAGAGAGAAACGGGGGCGCGTTTGGCGCATGGCCCGGGTATTTGGGGCCGGGTATTGGGGATCTGATCCCTGATCCCTGATTTATTGGTCTGGCGGCGACCTACTCTCCCACGTCTTGAGACGCAGTACCATTGGCGCGACGGGGCTTAACGGCCGAGTTCGGGATGGGATCGGGTGTTTCCCTCGTGCTGTGACCACCAGACCTTCAAAGGGGATGCGGCGCATCCTCTTTGAGGGTTTGGCTTTTGCCCGTGTCAAGATCCGCGGTTGCGGATTTCCGCTCCAGGCGCACAAAAATCAGACCGAGACTTCACTGTCTTTCCAATCATCTACACTGACCGAACTGAGCGACGCCAAAACCCGCAAGGTCTTGCGTCTACTGAATCGGATCAAGCCTATCGAGCGATTAGTACCGGTCAACTGAACGCGTTGCCGCGCTTACATCTCCGGCCTATCGACGTGGTGGTCTTCCACGGCTCTCAGGGAGACCTTGTTTCGAGGGGGGCTTCCCGCTTAGATGCCTTCAGCGGTTATCCTGTCCGGACATAGCTACCCTGCACTGCGGCTGGCGCCACAACAGGTCCACCAGTGGTCCGTCCACCCCGGTCCTCTCGTACTAGGGGCAGCTCCTCTCAAGTCTCCAACACCCACGGCAGATAGGGACCGAACTGTCTCACGACGTTCTAAACCCAGCTCACGTACCACTTTAATCGGCGAACAGCCGAACCCTTGGGACCTGCTCCAGCCCCAGGATGTGATGAGCCGACATCGAGGTGCCAAACGGTGCCGTCGATATGGACTCTTGGGCACCATCAGCCTGTTATCCCCGGCGTACCTTTTATCCGTTGAGCGATGGCCCTTCCACTCGGGACCACCGGATCACTATGGCCGTCTTTCGACTCTGCTCGAGCTGTCACTCTCGCAGTCAGGCGGGCTTCTGCCATTGCACTCGACGAACGATTTCCGACCGTTCTGAGCCCACCATCGCGCGCCTCCGTTACTCTTTGGGAGGCGACCGCCCCAGTCAAACTACCCGCCACACAGGGTCCCGGATCCGGATAACGGACCGCGGTTAGACATCAAGCAGATCCAGGGTGGTATCTCAAGGGAGGCTCCACCGAGCTGGCGCCCGGGTTTCATTGCCTGCCACCTATCCTGCACAAGACATGCCTGATGCCAGTGTGAAGCTGTAGTAAAGGTGCACGGGGTCTTTCCGTCTGACCGCGGGTACCCCGCATCTTCACGGGGAATTCGATTTCGCTGAGTCTGCATTGGAGACAGTGGGGAAGTCGTTACGCCATTCGTGCAGGTCGGAACTTACCCGACAAGGAATTTCGCTACCTTAGGACCGTTATAGTTACGGCCGCCGTTTACTGGGGCTTCAGTTCGGAGCTTGCACCCCTCCCTTTAACCTTCCAGCACCGGGCAGGCGTCAGACCCTATACGTCGCCTTGCGGCTTCGCAGAGCCCTGTGTTTTTAGTAAACAGTCGCCACCCCCTGGTCTGTGCCCCCCGCCATGAGTTGCCTCACAACGGGGCCTCCTTCTCGCGAACTTACGGAGGTATTTTGCCGAGTTCCTTCAATGCAGTTCTCTCAAGCGCCTTGGTATGCTCTACCAGTCCACCTGTGTCGGTTTAGGGTACGATCATGCGGAGGGCTGTTTCCTGGAACCACTCAGCAGCCCGTTCAATCCGATAAGAACGAACAACCTCTGCAATCCGTCACTTCCTCCTGGCCCTGGAATATTAACCAGGTTCCCATCGACTACGCCTTTCGGCCTCGCCTTAGGGGTCGGCTCACCCTGCTCAGATTAGCTTTAAGCAGGAACCCTTGGACTTTCGGCGAGAGGGTCTCTCACCCTCTTTATCGCTACTCACGTCAGCATTCTCACTTCCATCCGCTCCACCCAACCTCGCGACCAGGCTTCACCGCAAATGGAACGCTCCGCTACCACGCATGCCCCGAAGAACATGCATCCAAAGCTTCGGCTCGTGGCTTGAGCCCCGTTACATCTTCGCCGCAAGACAGCTTGACTAGACCAGTGAGCTGTTACGCTTTCTTTAAATGATGGCTGCTTCTAAGCCAACATCCTGGTTGTTTTGGCCGTCTCACATGCTTTCCCACTTAGCCACGAATTAGGGGCCTTAGCTGTTGGTCAGGGCTGTTTCCCTTTCCACACCGGACCTTAGCACCCGATG
>CBDFHG010000007.1:0-665000 GCA_965247385.1 Thermohalobaculum sp. | reverse complement strand
CCATCGCCACCAGCGAGAGCGAGAGCATCAGCTGCGCAACCGCCGCCGGAACCTGGAACCCCGCCGAGATCGATGGCAGCGCTGGCGACAGCGCCTGCAACGAAAACGGACCAATCGCGGTGACCGCCGCCAGAAGCGCTATCAACGGAACGTTACGAGGCATGGGGTCTCCGGCAATGGTCACGGCAGTTCTGGGCGGTCCGGCAGGTGGCGACCGCGCCACAGAGCACCTGTCGCAGGGCGGCATGTCAAGCCCGCCGGTTTCCGGCGCGCGGTCCTCGCCTCGAATATGCCAGGGCGGGCATGATTGCCCGGCTTCTAGGAGTGTTTCGCAGGGTATGTGGCCAGAGACGCGTGTGCGTGCGCAGATTTGCGCATGGGGTTAAGTTGTTGAATGTAAATAAGATTACGAAATTTTAACGAGTTTGGCCACCCCTACTGTCGTGTCGGGTGTTTAACGGAGAGGAAAGCGCGTTTCAGATCGGCCGCACAACGCCGGAGAGCATGATCCGCGATTTCCGAGTCGCAAAGTGAACCCATTTGGCTGGAAATCGCTCTATCCCTTCAGCACCGCCTCGAACTCGCGCCATTCGCCCTTCGGCATGCCGGAGGTGTCCTGGGTCACCGTCTCGCCCGCCAGCATGCGGCGCACGCAGGCCATGGCCGGGCCGGAGAGATGGGCCGCGTTCAGGCGGTAGTCCTCGAACGCCTTCCAGGTCGCTGGCACCCAGACCTTCATCAGTTCGCAGATCGCATCGGCATAGGCCCGGATCTCGTACTGGGCATGGGCGTCGCCGCGCAGGCGCAGGAAATGCATAAGGTTGTGCAGATCGGTCTTCCAGTACCACTGGGTGTAGATGTTCATCGGCAGGTTCATCCGCGCCAGTTCACGGGCGAAGCCGGGACGATCCTCGCCCTCGGCCAGCATCTCCTCGTAGTGGTCGTAGCAGAGGCGGCTGTCGTCCTTCAGGATTTCGAGCACCCGGGCCGCGTCGGCACCTTCAAGTCGTTCGCCGCGGCCCTGACGATTCGTTGTTGACTGTGCCGCCAGATCCTCGGGCGTCGGGATGTAAAATTCGCGGTCGAGGATCGAGTAGCGGGCCGAGTATTCGTTCACGTTGGCGGTGCGATGGCGGATCCATTGGCGCGCCACGAAAACCGGCAGCTTCACATGGAACTTGATCTCGCACATCTCGAACGGGGTCGAGTGCCAGTGCCGCATCAGGTAGCGGATCAGCCCGCTGTCGTCGCGGGCGTGCTTGGTGCCCTGGCCGTAGCTGACCCGCGCCGCCTGTACGATGGCCGCATCGTCGCCCATATAGTCGACCACCCGGACGAAGCCGTGGTCAAGCACTGGCACCGCTTCATAGAGCCTTTCCTCCAGCCCTTCGGCGACCACGCGGCGGGTTTCCTGGCGTGCGGTGCGCAACGCCTCGATTTCGGCCTGTTGTTCCGGCGTCAGCGACATATCATTCCTCTTGGCAAGCGAGTCGTTCGATCTACATCTTGTATTAAAAGCATGAGGGAGCGCAACATGAAGACGAAATATCTCCACACAATGGTTCGGGTTCGTGATCTCGACGAATCGAAACGGTTCTATTGCGGCCTGCTGGGGCTTGAGGAGACCCGCCGGGTCGATAACGAGGCCGGAAAATTCACTCTGGTGTTCCTTGCCCCTCCGGGCCAGCACGATGCGCCGATCGAGCTGACCCAAAACTGGGGTTCGGACGAGGAATACGACAGCGGGCGTAATTTCGGCCATCTCGCCTATGCGGTCGAGAATATCTACGAGATGTGCCAGAAGCTGATGGATGCTGGGGTCACCATCAACCGCCCGCCCCGCGACGGGCGCATGGCCTTCGTGAAATCACCCGACGGCGTATCTATCGAGTTGCTCCAGGCCGAGGGTTCGCTGGCGCCCGAGGAACCCTGGGCCAGCATGCCGAATTCGGGAAGTTGGTAAGGGCATTCATTCTCGCGGCGACGCTTGTCGTCGCGGCGCCCGCCGCCGCCCTCGCGCCGGGTGGCGCCTGCCGCCTGGCGCTGGTCTTCGCGCTGGACGTCTCGGCCAGCGTTGACGAGACCGAACACCGTCTGCAACTTGACGGGCTGGCTGCCGGGCTGCGCGATCCGGCGGTCCGGGCTGCGATCCTTGGCCCCGGCGGTAGCATTGCCCTGTCGGCCTATGAGTGGAGCGGTGCGCGCCAGCAGGTGGTGATCACCCCCTGGACGCTGATCACCACTGACACGGGGCTTGACGCCTTCGCCGCGCGTGTGACCGAGCATAAACGCAGGTATGGCGAGTTCCCGACCGCCGTCGGCTACGCGCTCGGCTACGGTGCCGTGCTGCTGCGCGATGCGCCACCCTGCCAGCGCCAGGTGATCGACATTTCCGGCGACGGCCTCTCCAATGATGGTTTAGGCCCCGATTCCGCCTATCGCCAGTTCGACTTCGACACTGTGACCGTCAACGGGCCGGTGATCGGCGGCGAGGATCTGGAGCTGATCTCGTTCTACCAGTTCTACGTCGCCCATGGCCCGGATGCCTTTGTCGAGGTGGCACGGGATTACAGCGACTACCACCGCGCCATGCTGCGCAAACTACTGCGTGAAATCGGCCGGGATTTCATAGCTGGATCGCTGCGTTGACAGGTCCGTCAGCGACGGGTCTTCAAACGCGCTCATATTGTTGAATTGCGATTTGGTGCCCGGGCCTCCATGCTTGGGGCAAAATTCTCGACCGGGTGCTGCCGAGCAGTAGACAACAGGCGTGGAAGATAATGATACGAAGCCGCGGCTGGCTAGTGCTGAAGAGACGCGGGCCGGGCAGGACGCCCGGCAGGCGTGCTGCTGCGTTGCTGGCGGCGAGCCTGACAGTCAGCGGGACTCCGGCGGACGCAGCAGAGTGCGACCTGGAACTTGTGCTGGCGATGGACGTGTCGCGCTCGGTGGTGGCTTCCGAATTCGATCTGCAGATGGGTGGCCTGGCTACCGCCTTTCGCGACCCGGAAGTCGCCGAGGCAATCACCTGGATCACCGGCGGTGTGATGACGACAGTGACCCAGTGGAGCGGGCCGGAGGCGCAAACCCAGTCGATACCATGGACCCATTTGACCACCGCCGCCAGCGCCACGGCCTTCGCCGACGCGATCGAGCGTCTGGATCGGGCCTTCTTCGCCTCGTACACCGCCATTGGCGACGCGCTGTTCCACGCCAACAGCCTCAGCGCCACCAACCCGCTCCGTTGCAAGCGCCGCGTGATCGACGTTTCCGGCGACGGCGCAAGCAACCGCGGTCGCCCAGCCCGCCAGATTGCCGACGCGCTGGCCGCGAACGGCGCAACCGTCAACGGGCTGGTGATCATGGGCGCATGGCCCGATCCGGCGGAGTTCTACCTGCGAAATGTGGTGCGTGGCGATGGTGCCTTCATGGAGACCGCCGCCAATTTTTCCGATTATGCCGCCGCGATCAAACGCAAGCTGTTGCGCGAACTGACCCCGCAAGTGGCGGCGCGCTGAGATGGGCTGCGGGAGGTTCCGTCTCCTGGCGCTCGCCACCTGCCTGGCGCTGGCAGCCCAGCCCGGAACGGGACGGGCTGCAGGTTGCAAGCTGGCGCTGGTGCTGGCGCTCGATATCTCGTCCAGCGTCAACCAACGCGAATACGGCATCCAGCTTCAGGGGCTGGCCAAGGCTTTCCGCACGCCTGAAGTGATCGAGGCGATCCTGACGCCGCCAGGCGCGTCCATCGCGGCGATCGTCTACGAATGGTCCGGGTACAACCAACAGGACATCGTAATCCCATGGACGGTACTCGATTCCGAGGCCGTGATCCTCAACGTTGCCGCCACGCTGGCGGTACACCGGCGGCCATACACCGATCTGACCACCGCGCTCGGCAAGGCGATTGAATATGGCGCCATGATGTTTCGCCGGGCGCCGGCTTGCGGGCGCAGGGTGATCGATATTTCCGGCGACGGCGAAAATAATGACGGCGTTGGGCCGGAATATTTTCGGGCTCAGGGCAAGCTGGCCGGTATCACCATCAACGGGCTGGTGGTGCAGGGTGCCTACCCCGACCCCGCGTCCTACTACCGCGACTACGTCATCCAGGGGCCGGGCGCCTTCGTGGCGCTGGCGCGCAACTTCAACGACTATCCCTCGGTGATGATCAGCAAGCTGTTGCGCGAAATCGATCAGGAGATGATACTGGGTGAAGTGAAATGAGAGGCCCGGTAACAGCGGGGATGAAAGCCGGGGTGTTCGCCCTCGGCTTGCTGTTGGCCCCTGCCCCGGCGGGCGCCTGTGCTCTGGAACTGATCCTGGCGGTTGATGTTTCGGGCAGCATCAACTCCGATGAGTTCAATCTGCAGACCAACGGGCTGGCGGATGCCTTCGAAGACCCCTCGCTGATCGCAGCGATCAGCGAGCTCGACGGCGGTGTGCTGGTCACCATGACCCACTGGTCCGGATCGACCCGGCATCGCCAAATGACCGGTTGGTACAGGCTGACCGACGCCCGGTCGATGGCTGCTTTCGCTGCGAAAGCGCGGGCCGCGGGCCGCGCCTGGCGCAATTTTTCCACCGCCATCGGCGAGGCGCTTGTCCATGCCGCCGATGTCAGCGCCACAGCGCCCGAGACCTGCAAACGCCAGGTGATCGATGTCTCCGGCGACGGGGTTTCGAACGAGGGCCGGGCGCCCTCGAGCGTCTCGGGAATTCTGGCGGGCCAAGGTTATACCATCAATGGTCTGGTGATCCGCGGCGCCGACCCGGACCCGGTTGCGCATTTTCGAGCCCAGGTGATCGCCGGACCCGGCGCCTTTGTCGAGATCGCCACCGATTTCGCCGACTACCCCCGCGCCATTCTGCGCAAGCTGCTGCGCGAGATCGACCAGCCATTGATCTTGTCGATGACGGATGGCCGTTGATTCTTTGTCCCGACGGCTTCCGAATCCTGACTGTTTCACCTATATGTAAGGCGTCCCCTCGGGGAATATGGCGATAAACGCGCACGTAATAAGCGGATCGGACCCGGGGGCGGTACCCGGCGGCTCCACCAAAAACCCGGCGTTGGCGGGTACAGGGGCCGAAATAGGATCGACGGACGTCTAAAGGTGTTAGCTTTTGCTCGGCTGGGTGCCACCGTTATCGGCCCGATCAGTACAGTTGCCAATGACAACCGTGCTCCGGTGGCCGTTGCTGCGTAATGCAGTAACCAAACCGAAACTTGAGCCCTGAGGCTTTGCCGCTTCAGGCGGGGTTCGCAGGCACCTGGCAACAGAAGCCTGCACTTTTCTCGCGCAAGTTCTGAATTCCTTGCGAGAAACTCTTTCCTGTCCCCGAGAATCGGCTATGGTCCGGAAAAGGCTACGGAGATACTAGTCGATGACGGGCAGCGACACGCTCAATTACGGGCGCTACATGGAAAAGGCCATGCGTGGGGTCATGGCCGAGGTGCTGGGACATGTCGCTGAGCATGGTTTGCCGGGGGAACACTATTTCTACATCACCTTCGATACTAGCCACCCCGGCGTCGTTATCGCCGACTGGCTGCGCGAACGCTATCCCAACGAGATGATGATCGTGCTGCAGGAATGGTTCGAAGATTTAGCTGTGATGGATGACCGGTTCCGGGTGACGCTGAGCTTCTCGAACCAGCGAGAGACGCTGGTGATTCCCCTCGACGCGGTAGAGACCTTTATCGACCCCTCGGCCAAGTTCGGGTTGAAGTTCGACGACCACGATAGCGACGAGATGGTGTTGGACCTCGACGACATCAAGGATGACGATGACGGTGAGACCGCCGGCGACGAAACTCCGGACAGGGCTCCAGAGTGGTTGCCAGACGGGCCCGGCGGCGGCAAGCTGCGCTCCTCCGCCGACGTTGTCAACCTGGACCGCTTCCGAAAGACCTGAACTGCGGCACCATCAGCCACTGGCAACAAACGATGCCGGGCTTTATAGTTCGCGCGGGAATTTGAGCGATGGAGAGCAAAATGACCGCCACCCGAACCGAGACCGACAGCTTTGGCCCGCTTGATGTGCCTGCCGACAAATACTGGGGGGCGCAGACCCAGCGCTCGCTGTTAAACTTCCCGATCGGCTGGGAGAGGCAGCCAGTGGCGGTGGTCCGGGCGCTCGGCGTCATCAAACAGGCAGCGGCCCAGGTCAATACGGACGCCGGCACGCTCGATGGGGCGTTGGGCAATGCCATCGCCCAGGCGGCGACCGAGGTGGCCGCCGGCAAGCTCGACGACAACTTCCCGCTGGTGGTGTGGCAGACCGGCTCGGGCACCCAGTCGAACATGAACGCCAACGAGGTGATCGCCAACCGCGCCATCGAGCAACTGGGCGGGGTGATCGGCTCGAAAACGCCGGTTCACCCGAACGATCATGTGAACATGTCGCAGTCATCGAACGACACCTTCCCGACCGCAATGCATGTCGCCGCCGCGATGACAGCGACCGGTGTGCTGATCCCGGGGCTGAAGAAACTCCACGACGAACTCGCGGCCAAGGCGGCGGCCTTCAAGGACATTATCAAAATTGGCCGCACCCATACCCAGGACGCCACACCGATGACCCTGGGCCAGGAATTCGGCGGCTACGCATTCCAGGTTGCGCAGGGCATCAGGCGGATTGAGGCGGCATTGCCCAACATCTACGCGCTGGCCCAGGGCGGCACGGCGGTCGGGACCGGGCTGAACACCCGCATCGGTTTCGCCGAAAAGGTCGCCGAAAGGATCGCTGCGATCACCGGGCTGCCCTTCGTGACCGCACCGAACAAGTTCGAGGCGCTGGCCGCCCATGACGCCGTGGTCGAGATGTCGGGCGCGGTGAAGACCGTGGCGGCGAGCCTGTTCAAGATAGCCAACGACATCCGCTTCCTCGGCTCCGGCCCGCGCTGCGGGCTGGGCGAGTTGATCCTGCCCGAGAACGAGCCCGGCTCGTCGATCATGCCGGGCAAAGTCAACCCGACCCAGTGCGAGGCGCTGACCCAGGTCTGCGCCCACGTTTTCGGCAACGACGCGGCAGTGGGTTTTGCCGGCTCCCAGGGCCATTTCGAGTTGAACGTCTACAAGCCGATGATGATCTACAACCTGTTGCAGTCTATGCAGCTTCTGGGCGATGCGGCGGTGGCCTTCACCGACAACTGCGTCGCCGGCATTAAGGCCGACGAAGAGCGCATCTCGAAACTGATGTGGGAAAGCCTGATGCTGGTCACCGCACTGGCCCCCGAGATCGGCTATGACAACGCTACCAAGGTGGCCAAGACCGCACACCGCAACGGCACCACACTGAAGGAGGAGGCGATCAAGCTCGGTTTTGTCGACAGCGAGACCTTCGATCGGGTCGTGCAGCCGAAAGACATGCTTGGACCAAAATGATCCGCACCGCACTTGTCGTCCTCGCGTTTTCCCTGCCCGCTCCGACCAACGCTTCGGCGTCGGCGGAGCGGGCGGCGACCGGATACAGGTTGATCGCCCAGCGGCTCGCCCTAATGCAGCCCGTAGCAACCTGGAAGTATGTCAACGGCATCCCAGTCGAGGCAGCAATTCTCATTATGGCGTTGCTAACAGAACCCCGCCCGATGGTTGCGCCGCCCCGGCAAAGGCGCTAGGGCTTGAAAATGACCAACGCCGCATTCAAGCTTGAGGACGCCGGGTTCAGCCGCGAGCAGGTTGATGCGCTGACCGAATTTATGGACGGCAGCGTCGCCACCAAGGCCGATATCGAGCGGCTTGAGGGCAAGATCATCGGGCTTGACGGTAACATGAAATCCGATATCCAGCGGCTTGAGGGCAAGATCATCGAGCTTGACGGTAGCATGAAATCCGAAATCCAGCGGCTTGAGGGCAAGATCATCGGGCTTGACGGTATCATGAAATCCGAAATCCAGCGGCTTGAGGGCAAGATCAATCTGCATTCTTGGATGCTTGGCTTCATCATCGCCGGTATTTTCAGTCTGATCGTGAAGGCGTTCTTCGTTTGAGTGTCACATGCCCGCCATGGCAGCAAGGGGGTGGCCCCGAAGGACCGTCCCTATCTGCCTGCCGCGCCATGCCTTGACTGCCTCGCCTAGCCACACCTTGCCCTGCCTGCCACGCCTGCCTTGCCTATGGAGCGCGGTTGCTTAAGCCTGCCGACCGCTAATGATACACCATCAATCGCGGCAATAGAAGTACAGGCCGTGACAGCCGCGTTTTTGAAACCAATCACGGGGAAGCCGTAAATCCCGGAGCACTACTGGACCACGGAAGCGGTCAGATAATCTGATTGTCGCGGAGTAAAATTCCGCCATTTTAGGTCTTTTGTTCGAAGCGGGCGGAAGGCGGGGAGATGTATCACGTGGACCTTTACCCAAGAGTGCGTCTGGCCTGTCATCATGACGGTTTGAGCCAGCGGGGTGCGGCGCGGCGGTTTGGTATTGACCGCAAGACGGCGACCAGGATTCTCAAACATTCGGTCCCACCGGGATATCAGCGCGGCCAGCCGCCGAAGCGTCCGAAGCCAGATCCCTGTACCGGCATCATCGACCAGATCCTGGAAGATGACAAAAGCGAGTCGAAGAAGCAGCGCCATACCTGCAAGCGCATTTTCGAATGGTTGCGGAGCGCATGGTTATTGCGGTGGCATCACCATCGTGACGGACTATGTCCGGGCCCGAAAGCGCCGGAACAGGGAGGTATCTGTGCCGCTGGCCCATGACCCCGGCCACGCCCAGGTTGACTTCGGCGAAGCCTGGGTGGTCATTGCCGGTGTTAGAGGGAAGGTTCACTATTTTGCCCTGGATCTAGCCCACAGCGATGCCTGTTTTGTCAAAGCCTACCCGGCGCAAACCACGGAAGCTTTCTGTGATGGCCATGTCGCCGCCTTTGGCTTCTTTGGCGGCGCTCCCCTTTCGATCCTCTACGACAACACGACACTGGCCGTCGCCAAGTTCACAAACCAAGTGCAACACTGGTATGCTCCGGAGTTGCGATGGGCAAGCCCGGGGGTTATGGACCAAGTCCGCTGCTGGGTGTTGGCGAACTGGCCACATGTCTATCCGGAGATCTATCGTGTGCTGGCCGAGGGCGACGCCGAGATCACCGGGCCGATCCACGACATCCGCTGCCCGACCCTAGTGATGACCGGTGCGGAAGACTCGGCAACTCGCCGGACATGACCTGGCGCGTGGCCGAGGCGATTGCAGGAGCGCAGGCTGTCATCCTGCCGGGCCTGCGTCATATGGGGCTGGCCGAAGACCCCGCCAGGTTCAACGTGCCGCTGGTCGAGTTCCTCAACCGGGCGCTGCGGCCCGACTAACCTCAAAGCGTGGGCCTGCGCTCGGCACAGTCCAGCCACGGCTGCGCCCGCTCGATCGCGCGGCCCAGCCGGAACACCCGCGCATCGTCAAAGCTGCGCGCGACGATCTGGATGCTGGTCGGCAGGCCGTTGCTGGCGATGCCGCCCGGCACCGCCAGCACAGGCAAGCGGCTCAGCATGTTGAAGGGATGGGTCAGGACCCAGCCAAAATCGGCATCGACCTCGACGCCGCCGATGGTCACGGTTTCCCATGGCTTCGCCTCGGCACCGACCTCGTGGGTGGCGACGGTCGGGCAAATCAGGGCGTCAAAGTCCTCGAGGACCGGCGCAATTTCCCGATACATCGCGGCAGCGGTCTCGAAGCTCGCCAGATAACCCTCGACGCCAGCCGCAGCAGCCTTGCGCGCATAGTGGATGTTGTAGTCGCAAAGCTGATCGCCCAACGCCTCGTGGTTTTGCTGAAGTTGCTGCCCGAAGAGATGGTCGAGATACGCCGTTGCGGCCTCGGTGACCTCAGCCCCCCATCCGAGCCCAATCTCCTCCACCGTAGCGCCAAGGCCACGCAGGAGATCAGCGGCCCGGGACAGAGCCTCACGCACCTCCGTCGCGACGGTGGCTAAACCGAGATCGTACGAAACCGCGACGCGCCAGCCCGCCACCGGTTCGAAATCTTGCGGCAAGACGATCCTGTCACGAAGCGTCGCGATATCCGCCGGATGCGGCCCCGCCATGACGTTGGTCATCAGCGCACAATCGCCGAGTGCCCGGGCCAGTGGGCCAACCTGGCAATAGAAATCGAGATTTAAGGGCGGTGTCCCCGGTATTCGCCCATAGGGCGGCTTGTAGCCGACGACCCCGCAGCAGGCGGCTGGCACGCGGATCGAACCAGCGATGTCCGAACCGGTCGCCAGCGTCACCATCCCGGCGCCAAGCGCCGCACCCGAACCTCCCGACGATCCGCCCGCGGTCATGGCCGGGTTCCACGGCGTGCCGGTGACGCCGAAGAGCTTGCTGTATGTCACCCCGGCACTGCAGAACTCGGGCGTCGTAGTCTTGGCGATGAGGATCGCACCCGCATCAAGCAACCGCTGGACCGCCGGATGGGTGTCCGCCGCCAGATTGTCCCGGTAAGCGGTGCAGGCATGGGTGGTGCGCTTGCCGATGACATCCTGGTTGTCCTTGACCGCGAGCGTCAGCCCTTCCAGCGGCCGGGGCGTGCCGCCACCGGAATAGGCCACCTCGGCCCGGCACGCCTGCTCCATAGCTTCATCGAAACAGGTGTCGGTGAATGCATTGATCCGCGGATTGACACGTTCCGCTCGCCGGATCTGAGCCTCGATAACCTCCACCGGCGAAAGCTTGTGCTCACGGAACAGCTGCAGCCCCGCGTGGCCGGGCAGGTAGCAGAGGTCGAGGTCATTCAAGGCTGGCACTCACTAGCAGGGCCGGCGGGTCAAGGGTGGCGCATTGGCGCGCCGCCCCGATTGAGGCCAGTCTCACCCACCCGCCTGCACGTCGGTGAAGAGAGTCTGGTACTTCTTGTCGATTGCCGGATCGAGGGACTTGAAGAACAGGCTGTTGTTCAGCACCGCCTCCGGGTCCGAGATACCGAGATCGGCGAGCTTGCCCGCATCCGCGACTTGGTACGCGGCGCGGTTGGTCGACCCGTAGCCGTAGTTCTCCATCAGCCATGCGCCCGATTCCGGCGAGGTCCATGCGTCGATCAGGTCGTAGGCGGCGTCGAGGTTCTTGCAATTCTTGTGCATCACGAAACCGGCGATCCAGGTGAACATCCGCTCCTTCGGGATCATCATCGCGACATCGAGGCCCTGACCCTTGAGGTTCACGAGCGAAGCGTTCCAGCCATAGGCGGCGACGACCTCGCCGGTCGCCATGGCCTGTTCGAGCTGGGTCGCGTCGGACCAGTACATGCGCAGAAGATCGCGCTGCTTGGACGCCAGTTTCTTGACCTCGGCCAGTTGCTCGTCGCTCAGCGAGTAGATGTTGTCGTAGCCGAGCACCAGCGCGGCGCACTGTACCACTGCGGCGGCAGTCTCGTAGTTTGCCAGCCGGCCCTTGTAGGCCTCGTCATAAAGGATGCCCCAAGTGGGATTCTCGGCGTAGCTCGGATCGACCAGGTCCTTGCGGTAGATGACCGAGCTGTTGCCGTATTCGCTCGGGATCATGTACTGCTGACCGTCATAGACCACCGAGTCGTCGTTGCGCACGCTCTCGATGATGTTCTCCCAGTTGCTCACCCGCGAGGTGTCGAGCGGCTGCAGGAGGCCCGCATCCTTCCAGCGGCGGACGTTGTAGTTGCCCGGATGCATCAGGTCGGGCGACCAGCCGGCCTTCATCTTGGTGAAAGATTCCTCCTCGGTCGCAATGTGGCTGACCTCGGGCATGCCGCCATGCTTGGCGATATAGGACTTGAACAGGGCTTCGGCGTCGTAGCCCGACCAGGTGTGGTAATGGACCTCCTGCGCCGCTGGCGCGTGCGATACGGGCATCACCGTGTAGGCGACGCCTATGGCGGATAGCGCCTTAAGTATCTGGCGCCGGTCGGTTTTGAATTTCACTCGCTTTGACATGTCTTCCTCCCTGTTTTCTTCGTTCACTTCAGTTCTTCTGTCACCGTCACGTCACGTCGTATCGTGGTGCCCCCTATCGTTCCCCAAGTTGCCGCATGACCGCGCCACAAGCCCCCTCCACATGCTCGATGCAGGCTTTGCGAAGAGCATCGGGATCGCGTGCGGCGGCTGCGGTCACGATATTCTCGACCTCGTTCATCATCGTCTCCGCGCGGCCGTCACTGGCAAGCGACAGGCGGCGGAACATCGATATCCGGGCGTTCAGCGACTCGATGAACTGGGCGCAGACCTGGTTCCTGGCGCCGTCGAACAGCACCTTGTAGAAGTCGGCGATAATCGACAGCGTAACCTCCGCCCGGCCGCGCCGGGCGGCGTCCGCCATCAGCCGGGCAAAGCGGCAAAGTTCGGCGATCTCGTCATCGCTGGCATGGGTGGCAAACAGTTCTCCGACCAGCCCCTCAAGCGCTGAGCGGACCTTGTAGAGATCCCTGGCATCGTCGACGGTCAGCGTGACCACCGTCGGACCCCGATGCGGGACAGTCATGATAAGGTGTTCTGATTCGAGGTGCCGCAGCGCCTCGCGCACCGAAGTCCGGCTGACCCCCAGCATGTCGCAGAGCTCGCGCTCCTTAAGATGGGTGCCCGGCGGCAGGCGGTGGTCGATAATCGCCTGGCGCAGAACCTCGGCGGTGCGTTCGCGCAGAGTCAGTGAATTACGCGCGACCCGCATCGAGGCGTCGGCGCTCTCAGGTTCAGTCGTCGCGTCACGCTTGAGCATCGCTCCCCTTCGGTCCCCCCGCGCCGCGGATTCTCTTCCGGATTTCTGGTGAGAATATCACAAGTATGTTGTATGACAAACACATCATATTAGTATTGGCCAGCGAAAGGTGAGTCGTCCGGGCGGCGGCAGGAAGGGGAGGGTTTTGACCGACAGCCTGGCGACACCTTCGGGTCGGTATTCGATTGGTGAGTTGTGGTACCGCTATCGTACGATTCGCGGCTTTGCGCTGATCTCGCCTGTGGTGTTGGTGATGGTGGCGGCGCTGCTGTCGCCCTTCTTGCTGCTGGTCGGGCAGAGCTTCGTCGTCGAGACCGGCACGGAGGCGTGGGAGGTCGGCCTCGCCAACTACCAGGACTTCTTCGACAAGCCGCAATATGTCCGTGTCCTCATGCGATCCATCGGCATCTCCACTCTGGTGGCCATCACCACGGTGCTGCTCGCCTACCCGGTCGCCTTCTTCATCGCCTTCCACGTCCACGACAACAAGATGGCCTGGTTGATCCTGATCACCCTGCCATTCTGGACCAGCTACCTGCTGCGGGTCTTTGCGTGGAAGCTAATCCTCGGCTTCAACGGCGTCGTAAATTCGAGCCTGATCTGGCTCGGCCTGATCGACCAGCCGCTGGAGTTCCTGCTCTACAACACGTTTGCGGTGGTCCTGACGCTCGCCCATGCTTGGGCCGCCTTCGCAATTCTGCCGATCTATGTCTCGCTGCAGAAGATCGACCGCTCACTGATCGAGGCATCGGAGGATCTGGGCGAGGGCCCGGTCTCGACCTTCCTTCGGGTCACGCTGCCGCTATCGCTGCCAGGCGTTATCGCGGCTCTCCTCCTGGTGTTCATCCCGACCGTCGGCGATTACGTGACCCCGAAGCTGGTCGGCGGCCCGAATGGAATCATGATCGGCAGCATCATCCAGGTCGCCTTCGGGCGGCTTGATAACTGGCCGCTCGGCGCCGCCATCTCGATCGTCTCGATGCTGACCGTCACAGTGGCGGTCTGCGGGTTCCTGCTGCTAATCGACAAAATCAAGAAATGGCAATCATGAGCGGCAGAACGGGCAGCGCGGGGATGCGGTGGCTGCGGATCTACACGGTTGCCTATCTGGTGTTTATCTACCTCCCAATCCTGTTCCTGCCGTTGTTCTCATTCAACGATGGCATCTATGTCGCCTTCCCGATGAAGGGGTTCACGCTGCGCTGGTGGGACGAGATGATCGGGCAGCAAGGCATGCGCGACGCGCTCTGGAACAGCTTCCGCGTCGCCCTGCCGGTCTCGCTGATCAGCACCACGCTGGGGATGTGCGCAGCCAAGGCGCTGACCAGCTACCGCCTTCCGGGCGCGCGGATATTGACCGGGCTGTTCACGCTTCCGTTGGTTATTCCCTTCATCATCCTTGGTATCGCCTTGCTGGTCGCCTTCAACAGGTCCGGTCTCGGCCTGTCGCTGCTCTCGGTCGGCATTGGCCATGTGGTGATCTGCGTGCCATTCGCGCTCTTCGTGTTGATGTCGCGGCTCGAAAGCCACGACCGCAGTCTTGAAGAGGCGGCGCTCGATCTCGGCGAGACCGCCTGGATGGCGTTCTGGCGCGTCACCTTCCCTGTCGCGCTGCCTGGTGTCATTGCCAGCCTGCTGCTGACCTTCACCATCTCGTTCGACGAGTTTCTGCTGGCCTTTTTCCTGACCGGCAACGACTCGACCCTGCCGCTCTACATCTGGAGCCAGTTGCGCTTCCCGGCGAAGCTGCCGGCAGTGCTCGCACTCGGCACCGCGATCCTCATCGTCTCGTTCGCGATGGTGATCCTGGCCGAGTTGCTGCGCCGCCGGGAGCGCGCGCAAGACAACCTCGAGGGGCAATAGCATGGCCAACCAGAGCATCATCTCTCTCGACCGCATCACCAAGAGATTCGGGTCCGTGACAGCGGTCGATGGCGTGAACGTGGAGATCGGCCGCGGCGAGTTCTTTGCCCTACTCGGGCCGTCAGGCTGCGGCAAGACCACGCTGCTGCGCATGCTGGGCGGCTTCGAAGTGCCTGACGAGGGCGAGATTCATATCGACGGCGAGCCAATGACATCGACCCCGCCATACCATCGCCCGGTCAACATGGTGTTCCAGAACTATGCCATCTTCCCGCACCTGAACGTCGCCCAGAACATCGCCTTCGGGCTGCGCAAGGATCGGCTACCAGCCACCGAGCTTGACGCACGGGTAAATGAGGTACTCGCCATGATCAGGCTCGATGGCTACGGCGCCCGGAAGGCGCACGAGCTTTCCGGCGGCCAGCGCCAGCGTGTCGCGCTCGCCCGGGCGCTGATCAAGCGGCCGAAGGTACTGCTGCTGGACGAGCCCCTCGGTGCGCTCGACAAGAAGCTGCGCGAGCAGATGCAGATCGAATTGCGCGAGTTGCAGAGGTCGCTCGGCATCACCTTCGTGTTCGTCACCCATGATCAGGAGGAAGCGCTGACGATGTCCGATCGGATCGCGGTGATGTCGGCTGGCAAGATGCTCGAACAGGGCACCCCGGGGCAGCTTTACGCCCGGCCGGGGAATCGCTTCGTCGCGGAGTTCCTAGGCGCAATGAACTTCTTCGAAGGCCGGATCAAAGGCCGCACCGACGACCGCTATGTGGTCGAGGCCGAGCGCCTGGGAGTCGTCTCGGCTCCCGCGCACACCGGCGATTTCCGAGAAGGTGATCGGGTCAGCATCGGCCTGCGCCCGGAAAACATCCGCATAACCCCGGCCGGCAACGAAATCGGGAAGGCGTCGATCTCCGGAACGGTCAGTCAAGCGGCATATCTCGGCGACAGGACGCATTTGTACTTCACGGTCATGGGCTCGGACAAGCCGGTGCTTGTCGCCCTCCAGAACCAGGACGGAAGCGGTGAGGCCCCCGGATTTCAAAATGCGCACACCTCGCTCGAGTGGTCGGATTCCGTCCTCATGCTCTTCAAACAGGCCTGACCGGCGCTGGTGTTGCAGTTGATATGCTGGCTTTTGCGGAACCCACGGGCTCCCGAGGGTTTGCGTCGAGCTAGCTCCCCCCGTCGCCGGGAGCAGCCTTCTAGCGTTAGCGATAGAGGCCGCGAGGTGGGCTGCCTGCCCGTGTGCGCTCGATATTTTCTAGCCTGGCCAGTGCGTTGCGCCGTTCGGGAGTTTTCGCTTCGGTAAGGACCAGCGCCTGTGAAACCGTATTGAACAGCGCCTTTAACTCTTCATCGGTGCGTTCGCTTAGTTCCTGTGGGGTGATCAACCGCATTGTTTTCTCCTTTGCCTTTCCACGCCCATCCGGGGCTTTATGGCCCCCAACCCAACAATCACCAGGCAAAGGACCGCGGGGTGGGTGTGAAAAGCAGGAAGATGAGGATGCAAGGCAGGTCCACTTGGGCCTGTCGCAACTCCGGAGCATACCAGTGTTGCACTTGGTTTGTGAATTTAGCCGGAGCACTTTGGTAAGAAGATTTCCTCGTCAATGCTAGCATCGAAATGACGAAACGAAACTCCACTGCCCTGGGGCCATAACCACTACAACGCCGTCACACAAAGCGCTCCGCAACCCCAATGTCACCATTGTGCCCGATCAACCGCTGGAGGCCAGCCCGGCCCCCTCGGCGCCCAATCCGATGACCGTTATCTGGCGGCGGAGAGCAATTCGCCCAGCTTCGACCAGCGGCGTCCCTCGACCCGGCCCTTGACTGCCATCCCGATGGCTTTCTTCTGTCCGACTACAATGACCATCTTCTTACCTCTGGTAATGCCGGTGTAGAGGAGGTTCCGCCGCAGCATCATGTAATGCTGCATCATCATCGGGATAACGACCGCCGGGTACTCCGATCCCTGGGATTTGTGGATGCTTACAGCGTAGGCAAGGGCGACCTCGTCAAGCTCACCAAATAGGTATTCGACCGGCCTGCCATCGAACTCAATGATCATTTCCTGGCTGTCAGGGTCGATCTGCTGGACGTAGCCGACATCGCCATTGAAGACCTCTTTGTCATAGTCGTTTTCGGTCTGCATCACCTTGTCGCCGACGCGGTAGGTGTAGCCGAACCTCTCGATGGACACGTCATCCGTGCCAGGGTTCAGAGCTAACTGGAGATCGACGTTCAGCGATCTGGCGCCAAGACCGCCACGGTTCATGGGACAAAGCACCTGGATGTCCTTGATGGGGTCGAAGTTGAAGCGCTTCGGCAGTCGGTTTTTCACGATCTCAATGATCTTGGCAACGCCATCCTCCGGGTCATGGGCTTCGACAAAATAGAAATCAGTTTTGCTACCCTTGGCGACATCCAGATTGGGTATGCGGCCGGAGTTCACCTTGTGGGCATTGGTAACAATCTGGCTCTGGGCCGCCTGTCGGAATATCTCTGTCAACCTGGCCACCGGAACGGCGCCGGAGCCTATGAAATCAGCAAGCACCTGCCCTGGTCCAACCGAGGGGAGTTGATCAACGTCTCCGACCAGCATCAGGCCGGCTGTATCCGACAGAGCTTTGACCAGCGATGCCATAAGTGAAACATCCACCATTGATGTCTCGTCGATAACCAACAGATCACAATCGAGCGGCTCGTCAGCATCCTTTTTGAAACCACCATGTTTGGGGTCAACTTTGAGAAGTCGATGGATGGTTTTGGCTTCCATGCCGGTGCTTTCCGACAGACGCTTGGCCGCCCGGCCGGTGGGTGCTGCGAGGGCTACTTTGACGCCCTTGGCAGTGAGAATGCGAAGGATGGCGTTGACTAGCGTGGTTTTTCCAACACCAGGCCCACCGGTGATTACAATGACCTTTGAGGAAACCGCTTTCCTGACGGCCTCATGCTGGCTGTCGGCAAGGGTAATCCCGATCTTCTGCTCGACCCAGAAAATTGCTTTGTCAGCGTCGATCTCAGGCCAATGCGGCTTTCCAACCGCTAGTTCCTTAATCCGCTCGGCGATGACCCTTTCTGCATGCCAGAGATGACTGAGAAAGATGCACTTCTGGTCATCAATGGTGTCAGCGATCACGGTTTCATCCTGAAGTTCCTGGTGGAGAGCATCCCGGAGAATGTCAGTAGGAATTTCCAACAACAGCTCGGCGGCAGGCAGGAGGTCTGCTTCGGGAAGCCCACAGTTTCCATCTGAGATGGCTTCGGTCAGGGTGTGGGAGATGCCAGCCCTTGCCCTGATCATGGCGGTCTTTTCAATGCCGAGTTTCTCCGCGACCAGGTCGGCGGTCTTGAACCCAATCCCCTTGATGTCCCGGGCAAGGCGGTATGGATTTTCACTGACCAGGGGGATAGCATCAGCGCCATAGGTCTTATAGATGCGAACCGCCCTGGATGTGCCGACCCCGTGAGATTGAAGGAAAACCATGATCTCCCGGATCGCCTTCTGATCAGACCATCCGGAGGTAATTCGCTCAACACGTTTTGGCCCAAGGCCATCCAGCTTCAACAGGCGGTCTGGTTCTGTTTCGATAACATCGAAGACATCCTCACCAAACGCCTTGACCAACTTCTTGGCGAAGTGCGGCCCGATGCCCTTGATCATACCGCTGCCGAGATACTTCTCGATGCCGCCAATGGAATTTGGCGGCATCACCTTCAGAAATGTCGTCTTGAACTGCATGCCGTGATCGCGGTTGTTATCCCACCGACCGCTGCATTGAATAAATTCGCCAGGCTGAACTGACGCGGCAGACCCAATCACAGAGGCCAACTCACGATGCCCACGGACTTTGACCCTGAGTACGCAGAAGCCAGTGTCTTGACTGTGAAAGGTCACACGCTCAACAATGCCCGACAGTGGCTCCCGGTCATTTTCTTGGCGAGATGAGCCTGCCCAGTTACTCACGCCGAAACCAGCCCCCAAAATCTCGTCTTCCGACCATGCTCCGATCGAAGTCGCCTCTGATAATCCTCATGTGTCTCAAATGAACCGAAATCATCAATGAGGCCGGCAAGGTAGGCACATTCTTGTAGATGGCGGGCGGCGTGGCGATATCTTGAAGACCTGCCCTTCATCAAGGCGAAGTCGATAAGCTCCCGGCGAAGAATCGTCGACGCTAGGAGATGTTTCTCCTCTAGGGCATCGGCGGCTGGCGTCAGGACTTGGTAACAATCGCCGTCCAACTCAGTGGATCTCGTCAACACCAGCTCTTCGGCCATATCCAAAGCCGGCCATGAAATCAGGAACAAAAGGGATTGGTGGACGTTCGAAAACTGAAACGCGTACCGCATCGCCTGCTCTTCGACTTCCACGTCGTCAAATTCCGGGAGGCGTTTGAGATATGCGCGAAGATGGCCTGCATTTAGAGATTGTTCAAAACATGCCCATTGGACTTGTTTGGCGTCTTCACTGCGGCCAAGCGCATCTAGGATTTCAATTCTCGTTTGCTCCCATTCAATGGGTATCCAACCGGATCTATTTTCATCCACGGCATCAATGGCGGACCAGGCTTCGTCGATCCGTCCAGCAGTCAACAGGCGCTGGGCAATTTCGGTTGCAACAGCTGGGACAGACCTTGCCGTTTCACTTTGTTGGGCAATAAACGCATCCACGTCGCCTTGGGCATCGGCAATCTCTTGCAATGCCATATTGACGATGGAGTCGCGGCGGCGCTTGGCATAGTCGTCGGCGTATATCGTGCCGCCGGATCCATATCCTAATACCTCGCGGTCCTCGGGACGCGGCTTTTCCAAAGGTGTTTGTGACAGCGTGATGAGAGATTGTTTCAGATGCTCAAGTCCCTTCGTTCCGAGGGCCGGCGTCATCGATCTGATGAGATAGTCAAACTGGCCATAGTCATTCTCGGTCAATACGGCGAGTACCTGATCCGCAAGCGTTTCTGGGTCAGGCTTTGATGAAGTGGCTATGTCTCCCAGATCATCAACGGTCGCGTGGAAAACCGCGACAAGGCGCCCACTGCCGTCATCGCATCTTTCAATCACCGGATTGGCGAGGGCCATGAACCGCCACAAAAGATCAAGCGCCTCGACTGGGTTGTCCTTGGCCACCTGCGTCGCGATGGCGCTGCGCTGTTGGTCCAGGTCTTTGACCAGCTTTTTGATCTTGTCGCATTCAACAATCGACTGAGAACGAGCAATGGTCGCCAATCGCTTGCGAATTTCCGCCGCCAGGGCGCTCGAACCTTGCGCCCCGGCGAGTTCAAGGCGCAACCGCCGCTTGGCTTCAGCGTCACCCCGTGTGATCTCGATCAGAAGCTCAGAGAGACGAGCGGCGCCAAGTTCTTCCAGGTTCTTGGCATTCAGGGTCTTCTTCGACGCCACGTTCTATTGCTCTTCCATCAGTTTTTCGGCCATCAGGTCCAACGTCAGCTGTGGTTATCAGGCAGGATTTGGTTGCCGCATCTGTCCGACGTAGACCAAAGGCTACTATGGCCAGCATGTGATTGCACCATTTTGAGGCTACAGAGTTACTAACAATCAAAGAAGGACGCAATTGCGCCTGGTTCGCCTGGCTCATAGAGTATGGCCATGGATGAATGCGCAACTTTCCGGCTGATGGAGCCCAACCGGCTGGCCTCCGGCGCGGTTTTCAACTCGCCCCATAGCGGGCGCGACTACCCGGCCGCGTTGGTGCGGCGAAGCCGCCTGACCCAACTCGGATTGCGCGCCTCGGAGGATGTGCTGGTCGATGCACTGTTCGCCGCCGCGCCGGAGTATGGCGCGCCGCTGCTGGCGGCAACCGCCCCGCGGGCCTGGCTCGATCTCAACCGCGCGCCATCGGAACTCGACCCGGCGCTGATCCGGGGGGTCCGGCCGCAGGGGCTGAACCAGCGTGTTGCCGCCGGGCTGGGGGTGATCCCCCGAGTGGTATCCGAGGGTGCGGCGATCTACCGAGGCAAGATCACCCTGGATGAGGCACAGGCGCGCATCCGCGGCGTTCATGAACCCTATCATGCGATGTTGGAGCAGCTGTTGATGCGGGCGCGCAACACCTTCGGAGCCGCCGTGCTGTTCGATTGCCACTCGATGCCAACCGAGGCGCTGCGCGCAGCACCCAGGGTGCGGGGCCGCAGCCCGGAGGTTGTGTTGGGTGACCGGTTCGGGGCGGCCGCCAGCCGGGACCTGGTGGCGTTCACCCAACGCGCCTTCGAGCGGGCAGGGTTCGTGGTGGCGCGCAACGCGCCTTTCGCCGGAGGGTACATCACCCAGCGTCATGGCAGGCCGTCGTGCGGGGTGCATGCGATCCAGATCGAGATCGACCGCAGCCTCTATCTCGACCCGACGCGGTTGGAGCCGCTGCCAGTATTCGACAATATCCGCGAGAGGTTGTCGCAAGTGATTGGCGAGTTGGTCGAGATCGCACTCTTGAATGTCGCCGGGAGCGCCACCGGCCTCGCCGCCGAATAGCGGGTGTATTTCCCGTGCGGGAACCCAATAAAAAAAGGCCGGGTTGCCCCGGCCCAAGTCTAAGGGAGGAAATGCCCAAGAAGGGCGATGATACAAAGTATCGCTAAGATCAAGAGATTAAGTATGCGGCGCAGCAATTTCAATCCGAGCGATTGACGGCTCGGCATATAGGTCACGATGTGTGACAAATCCGATACCTTTGGGTGGTTACAATTCTGCTCTAACGCAATGCCCGCCCCCGTATAATCGCGCCCTTGCCGAAACGGGCGCGGATTTCGTCGGTGGCGGCTTCGGTGCGGCGGCGTGCGGTTTGATCTTCCTCGAACAGATCGGGTGGTGGCGCGGCGGCGCCGTCGATCTCCTCCAGATCCGATATCCCGATGCCGATCAGCCGGAACGGCGCGCGGGCGAGCATACCCGCCAGCATGGCCTCGCCCTGCCGGAAGATGGTGTCGGCCAGGCTGGTCGGAGCGGTCAGCCGTTCCTGCCGGGTCAGGCCGCGGAAATCGGCGCATTTCAGCTTCAGCGTTACCGTGGCGCCGGCCAGCCCCTTGGCCTTGGCGCGGTCCGAGGTTTTCACCGCCAGGCGCCAGAGATGGCCGGTCAGTTGATCCGGGTCGGAGATATCGGTATCGAAGGTGGCCTCGCTCGAGATGCTCTTGACCGACTGGTCGGGGTCAATCCGGCGGGGGTCGATGCCATGCGACAGCTCGTGCAGGCGTTGGCCGATGCTGCCGTAGCTGGCGACCAGGCCCGCCGCCCCGATGGGCCTCAGATCGGCGATCGCATGGATGCCGTCGGCCTCGAGCCGCCGCGCCAGCGCCACCCCGACGCCCCAGATCGAGCGCACCGGGCGAGGCGCGAGGAAGTCCAGCGTCTCGGCCCGGCCGATCACCGAGAAACCGCGCGGCTTGTCGAGGTCGGAGGCGACCTTGGCGAGGTACTTGTTGTGGCTGAGCCCGACCGAGACGGTGATGCCGATCTCGCGCTCGATGCGGGCCGCCAGCCGGGCCATGGAGAGGGCGGGCGGCGCGCCGAGCAGGCGTTCGGTGCCGGAGAGGTCGAGGAACGCCTCGTCCAGCGACAGCGGCTCGACCAGGGGGGTGAGGGCGGTCATGGCGGCGCGGATCTGGCGGCTGGCGGCGGCGTAGACCTCCATCCGGGGGCGGACGACGACGGCGCCGGGGCAGAGCTTCAGGGCCTTGAACATCGGCATCGCCGAGCGCACCCCGGCGATGCGGGCGATGTAGCAGCAGGTGGCGACCACGCCGCGCCTGCCGCCGCCGACGATGAGGGGCTTGTCGGCCAGAGTGGGGTCGTCGCGCTTCTCGACCGAGGCGTAGAAAGCGTCGCAATCCATATGGGCGATGGAGAGCTTTTGGAGTTCAGGATGGGCAAGGATGCGCGGCCGCCGGCAGGCCGGGCAGCGGGGGCCGGGGGGGTGGTCGAACGGGGTCAGGCAGTCGCGGCAGAGGGCCTCCATGGGGGGAGGGTAGCAGATTGGTTTGGTGGGGGGGAGTGGGTGTGAAAGAGGGGGGTGCATGCGTGCAACTGTGGTTAAGTAGATGATTACAAGGGAATACCCAAGAAACGCCGATCATGGGCGCCGTAGGGTGCGTGTTCGCTCGCACGCACCCCGACCACGCTTATACAGCTTGCCGCCGAAGTAACTCTCGTCCACTTCAATTTCACTACCGAACATCGCTTCGCTCTCAGCCTCCGGTTCCAAGGCAATCATCTCACGCAGACGGTGGAAAAAGTAAGCGGCTGTCTTGCGGTTCACGCCACACAGACTGGCCGCTGTAAGCGCCCGTCGATCCAGACACAAAATGCGCGATCAAACGATCTTGTTTATAGGGACTGAGACGACTCCTGCGCATAGCTTCCATGATAACTCCAAAAATGAGCTATTTGGGTCAGCCCGTTTTTAAATTCGCCACCGTGACTCCGAGTTTGCCCCACAGCGGCCCGGATTGCCGATCGGATTGCCGGGCAGCCTCTCTCTTTTTGACCCCTCGATAGGGGTTGCGCGGCATCACGGCTGGGATTATATGGCTTTCCACCCTAGGGTCTGTGGCTTGGGGTCCCGGGCGCGTAGCTCAGCGGGAGAGCACTACGTTGACATCGTAGGGGTCACTGGTTCAATCCCAGTCGTGCCCACCATTAACATTTCTTTAAAATCAATTGGATAGACGACTCAGTAACGTTCTATCGATATATTATGCGCCGCATATGCGCCAGCGCGACACCACCACGCGGTAGTTTTGCAGCAGACGCGCACGCCCTTCCCTGAAGGTCGTAGGTTCGAATCCTATCCCCCCGCAACCAACGAGCCGATGTGCTGACCTGTTCGCAGGCGTCATAAGGCGTGGCGGGTAACGCCATCAGGGTATCAAGATCGTAACCGTCCGGTCTCCCCGACCTTGAAGGGCTTGTGATTGGCGTGCGAGCCTTCGGGTGATCGCGGGCGATCGTGTCCGTTTGAATTACGCGGACACTTGAACTTGACGGATCATCGTAGAGGCAATCGGCGGAGCTACTCGACTGCGTTCAAGCGGCGTGTTGTGGCCGAGGCGCTTGAGCCAGGGGCTTCGGTTGCGTCGGTGGCGCGCCATCACGGGCTGAGCGCGAACATGGTGTTCGGGTGGCGTCGTGATCCGCGGTTTGGGCCGGGTGGTGATGGGGTATTTTTCCTGCCTGTCGAGGTGATGTCGACTGCGATCACCGCCGCGCCGGAGCCGATCAGCCCTGTCAGGGACAGCCGGGTCGAGATTGCCCTTGCATCGGGCCATCGTCTGACGCTCAGCGGTGCCTTTGATCCGGACATGGTGGTGCTGTTGGCGCGAGGTCTGAGCGCATGATCCCGGTTCCCGTGCAGACGAAGGTCTGGCTGGCGGCTGGCGTTACCGATATGCGCAAGGGGTTCAACGGTTTGTCGGCGCTGGCCGAGAAGGTTCTGGAGCAGGACCCGTATTCCGGGCACCTGTTCGTGTTCCGGCGGCGGCGCGCCGATCTGATCAAGGTCATATGGTGGGACGGGCAAGGGGCGTGTCTGTTTTCCAGGCGTCTGGAGCGCGGCAGGTTCGTCTGGCCATCGCCGGCGCATGGCAGGTTGTCGGTGACATCGGCGCAACTGGCGATGCTGTTGGAGGGCATCGATTGGCGCGCGCCGCTGCGCCCCTGGCGGCCCCTGACGGCAGGATGATTTTTTGAACAAAAGCAGAGAAACATGAAGCTTCGGGGATTCCCTTCAGTGTCGCGTTCTGGTATGGAATGGCTATGCTGGACCAGACCGGATCACTGCCCGATAATCCCTCGGAATTGAGGGTGTTCGCGGGGCAGTTGGCGGCGACGGTCAAGTCCCGGGCGCTCCGGATCGCCAAGCTGGAACACCAGCTCGCCGGTCATCGCCGCCATCGGTTTGGCTCGAAGTCGGAGACGATGGATCAGCTTGAACTCGGGCTCGAAGAGGAAGAGATCGCGGCGGCGAAGATCGCGCCGCCTGCGCCGCCTGATACTGTCGCCGGGCCGAAGAACAAACCAAAGCGCAAACCGTTGCCGGACAGCTTGCCGCGCAACGAGCAAGTGCTGTCGCCCGGCGCCGCCTGCGGCAAGTGCGGCGAGGTTCTGAAGAAACTCGGCGAAGATGTCACCGAAGAGCTGGAATACATCCCTGGCCGGTTCATCGTGAACCGCTTTGTCCGGCCCCGCATGGCTTGCACGTGTTGCGAGGCGATCTGCCAGGCACCATTGCCCTCGCGCCCGATCGAGCGGGGTCGTCCCGGCCCGGCCTTGCTGGCCCATGTGCTGGTCTCGAAGTATGCCGATCACCTCCCGCTCTATCGCCAGTCCCGGATATTCGATCGCGACGGCATTGATCTCGACCGCTCGCACCCTGTCCGACCGGGTCGGCAAATCGGCGGCACTGCTGGAACCATTGGCTGATATGGTCGGGCGCCATGTTCAGCGCGGCCAGGCGATCTTTGCCGACGACACCCCCCTGAAGATGCAGGTGAAGGGCACCGGTAAATGCAAGACCGCCCGGATCCGGACCTATGTTCGCGACGAACGGCCATGGGGCGGCGCCGACCCGCCAGCGGTATGGTATCAGTTCACCGTCGATCGCAAGGGCGAGCACCCCACCAGACATCTGGCCAGGTACAAGGGCTGGATGCACGCGGACGGCTATGCCGGGTTCAACGAGCTCTACCGATCCGGTGGTGTCGATGAAGTCGCCTGCATGGCCCATATCCGGCGCAAGTTCACCGATGTCTTCCAGTCGGAGGGCTCGATCATCGATCATCGCCGAGGAAGCCATCAAGCGCATCGCCGGGCTCTACGTCGTCGAGAAGGATGCCCGCGGCAGGTTGCCCATTGAGCGGGTCCAACTCCGGCAAGCCCGCGCCAAACCGATCTTCGATGCTCTGGAAGCCTGGCTGCAAACCCGGTTGCCAAAGATCTCCGGCAAGTCCGAACTCGCCAGGGCGATCCGCTACGCCCTGACCCGGATGAGGCGCCTGCGCCCGTATCTCGACCACGGCTTTCTGGAGATCGACAACAATTCCGCCGAACGCGCCATGAAGCCGATAGCCCTGGGTCGCAAGAATTACCTTTTTGTCGGCTCGGATGCTGGCGGTAAATCCGCCGCCATCGCCTATACCCTGATCGAGACCGCCAGGCTCAACGGCGTCGATCCCCAAGCCTGGCTGACCGATGTGCTCAGTCGCATCGCCGATCACAAAATCACCAAGCTCGACGAGTTGCTCCCCTGGCGTTTCGCTCAGACCTGAGCGCAATCGGCCGACGCTGAACCGAACCAGAGCCCCGAGACCGAACGGTCACTCAAGATCCCGCATCAGACGCGCTTCGATGGCTTCCCCATGGCCGCGCAATTGATCCCCCTGGCGCTTCAGGCATTGTTCCTCAAGCCAAGCGTTCAGGGCATCAAAACTGTCAAACCGGGGAACGGGGACAAGGTAATTGCGCCGCACATAGCCGATCAGCCCTTCCACCTTGCCTTTTTCATTGCCCTTGGCGGGACGGGCAAACTTGTCTTGGAACAAGTAATGTGACGGTAGCCTGGTAAAGGTCTCCGTGCCCACCCGCTTGCCACCTTTCTTGATCTTGGCGACGGCCAGTGTCGTGTTGTCGTAGAGGATCGAAAGGGGAGCGCCGCCAAAGAAGCTAAAGGCGGCGACATGGCCATCACAGAAAGCTTCCGTGGTTTGCGCCGGGTAGGCTTTGACAAAACAGGCATCGCTGTGGGCTAGATCCAGGGCAAAATAGCGAACCTTCCCTCTAACACCGGCAATGACCACCCAGGCTTCGCCGAAGTCAACCTGGGCGTGGCCGGGGTCATGGGCCAGCGGCACAAATACCTCCCTGTTGCGGCGCTTCCGGGCCCGGACATAGTCCGTCACGATGGTGATGGCACCGCAATAACCATGCGCGTCGCGCAACCATTCGAAAATGCGCTTGCAGGTATGGCGCTGCTTCTTCGACTCGCTTTTGTCATCTTCCAGGATCTGGTCGATGATGCCGGTACAGGGATCTGGCTTCGGACGCTTCGGCAGCTGGCCGCGCCGATATCCCGGTGGCACCGAATGTTTGAGAATCCTGGCCACCGTCTTGCGGTCAATACCAAACCGCCGCGCCGCACCCCGCTGGCTCAAACCGTCATGGTGACAGGCCAGACGCACTCTTATACCAGCTTGCGCGAAGGCTGACTCATTTTGGGGATTCCCAAACCGGCTGAAGTCTGAATCAATGTGGCGAACAGAGAAGGTTCGCCATGGGTTCTGATCAGTGCAAGTTAGTATAACGGCACATCAAGATGATCAAAAGAGCAAAAATTTCTAATAACTACTCGGCTTATGCGGATGCGCATGTTTATCCCCCGCTACCGGGCTTCAATTGCATCGGCATTATCTTCGTCAAGGATATCCCGCATTTTCCGACCAGCGGTCGGCACCTGCATCTGATTGCCGTTGAGAACTGTGCAGTCGGTCATGCCGCACCTCTCTCTCGGTGTGTTAGATCAGCGAAAAACTCCGAAGCTGGCTGCACTCCAGAAACAAGAAGCCGATCTCTTGCTCGGGTGCAAGCCACATAAAACAAATGGCGCTCTGTTTCATAGACCTCATCCAGCTCTGTTTCATCGGCGATGGTTTCGATGCGCTCTTGTAGCGGCAGAATGTCGTCGTCGCAGGCCATGACCACGACGGCCTTGAACTCAAGGCCCTTGGCAAGGTGCATTGTGCCGATGGAGATGCGCCCATCGCGCTCTTCCACGCGGTCCGAAAGCTCCAATGGCCTTTGTCCCGCCTGTTTTACAACGGCGCGAGCCCGTGACAGCTCGCTAGTACTACGCACGAATATACCTATCTCGTCCGGCTCAATTCCTTCATCAATGGCTTCGCAAGCCCAGAGAGAGAGCCCTTCGGTTTCGCGACTGCCGTCGTCAAAGACTCTGATCTCGGGCTCAGGTCCGTTGAAGACCGAGACTGTCCTCCTTCTGTCTTCTTCGTTACCATCCACGTCACGAACAAGCGGTGGCAAGAGTCTGTCCACCGTTTGGCGGATTTGATGTGACGTGCGGTAATTGACCTTGAGAGTGTGGGAGCGTCCGCGAATGTCGATGCCCAGCGCCTTCCATGAAAACGGTTCCTGAAATATACGTTGTCCAAGATCGCCCGCGAAAAACAACGCGTCAGGATTCTGGTCCGCAATGGCGGCAAGCATCCTGAGTTCGGGAACACTCAAATCCTGTGCCTCATCGACGATGATATGGGAAAAGGGTTTGTGGTTCCGTTCCGCGAAATGCGCGGTTACTTTCCCAAAAATTCCGGGCCATGAATTGAGACCCCGAGCCTCCAGCAGTTCCCGCGTTCGCACAAAAACAGGCCAGACTCGCTCCTTTTGCTTGGAACCCATACGATTCTTGCGTCCCAAGCGCGGTACGTCTCGGTAGGCGTCCAACGTGTCGATCTGCCACGCATCGACGACATTATTCCATTCGGAGACAAGAAACCGAATGGTGAAACCGGTAAGCTCCAACTCCTTCGCGGCAGCTTCAAGCGCCGCCTTCATCTGTTCTTTTGACGCCGCGCGGGGCGTTTGGCCGAAGGCAAGGATAAATAGGTCATACGCGACGCCTTCAAAGGGCAGGATGGTCACGTTTGATCCATCAGGCCCGTTGTTCTCGGTCAGCATCCGAAGCTTGTGCTCAAGCGCATTGGCGAGAGGTGAAGAAAATGTTGTCAGAAGTACTTTGGATTGCGTGTCCTTCTTCAAAACAGTGGCGGTGCGATGGAGTGCAACGACCGTTTTCCCCGTTCCCGCCGAACCGGAAACACGGGCCGGACCACTGAATTTCTGCTCCACGACACGCCGTTGCGACGGGTGCAAAAAGACCGCCCATTGATCCCAAGGGTAATCGAGCGCCCGCTCCAACTCCTCCACATCGTCCAGCACACGGAAACGGCGCTGGGCATCGGGATGATCGAAGGGATTGACGCCGGCCACGGCTTCCTCTGGCTTGCGCAACATGCCAGTGCCCACATAATCGAGCAAGGCTTCCGCCGCTTCCGCCGGTATATGGTCGGCGATCTCGAAAAATCCGTCTTCTGATGATTGCCGGACATCCGCAACCCAATCCTGCGGCACGCCAACGCCGAGCAAATCCTCTTCAGAAAGCTCAAGAAACAGCGGCGGAAGAAACCGCTCTTGCGGTACGTCGGCAACAGCCGCCACTTGCGGTTCCGGGGTCGTATAGATTGGAAGCGCAATCTCCTCCACCCGTTCGCGCACTTCAACAATCTGAGCCGCACCGGTCTTGGGATGCGTCTCGATCCGCCTACGTTCCGCCCATTTGTAGGCGTCATCGTGGTGGTCAACATAGCAGATCAGGAAACTGGCAGCGGTCTTGTGAACGATCAAACGGATGTCACGATTGGGCCGGATCGACCAGAAATTCGGATCCTTGGATTTATCGATGCGGTGAAATTGAAGTCCGGGTGCAGACGGGTCTTGCTGCAAATCAAAGACGGTAATCTTCGCAGCAGACTGCTCTTGAGCATTCAACTTGCCCAGTGCTTTGGTGAAACTGTCTGCGATACGAAACTGCATTAATTCGTCACCTTTCTGATTTTCCTAAAATCTGGCGGAACCAAATCAGAGCGGCTTCACCTTCTTTTCTAGTTACCTCGTCCACTGTTCGGTTATGAGCAATGCCATTGCGAAGCTCTACCAACTGCCCAAACTTGGCGAGCAACGTTTCCTTGTTCGCAAATCGCCCTTGAAACTGTTGCCAGAGAGCCTTACTGGAAATCGTTTCCTGCAATTCTCTTAAGTCGCAGTATTCCAGCATCCCAGGCAATGTCTCGAAATAGTCCGCGTCGAGGGCGGCGTTCTTCTTCGCCGCTCGCTCAGTACGCTCGTTTATTTTCGCCTGAATATGCGGAGGAAGCCGCACGGGGTCGTTATCGAGAGCGGCAACAATTACCCGCCGCAACGCAAGTTCTATCGCTTCGACCTCAGCATCAAGTTCGCGTAAATTCGCCGGGAGGTCAAGGCGCTCCTTAACAAGTAAATTCTCGATGGCTTCCTGCAATGTTTTTTGACGTTCGGTGATGAACTCCTCAAAATCGTCTGGGGTAAATGGATCGCGCAAGAGTATTTCGAGAGCCTTGGACGAAATGAAGTGTGTTTCCAAAATTCCTTTGATTGTTTTTTCATTGATCTTTGCCATCAGCTTCGGCAAATAGACGTTTGGTAGTTTGTCACTGATTGCATTGCGATTGGTATCAGGTGTTAATGGCGTTCGGTTCAAAATCGAATGCACTAGGTTGCCCTTCAGGTGCTTGTTCCCCCACGACGCAGGAACAATGTGGTGATCATCAAGATCGTCATGCTGCGGAATGTTTCCTGTAACCCAGTCTCGGGCACCGGCGAGAACCAAAAGATTGAAGATTCCGTTATAGACGGACGTGCCTCTTTTCACCTCGCGACGAAGCTCAAGACCCTTGAAGCGATATTTAAATTCTTGGATGAGAGCAGGTTCCGAAGCGTCATCATCAAGCCACGATTTAACGTCAAGGAAATCTCGGGCGCTGGTGGATTCAACCGAGCCGGAATAGCGGTTCATGAATACAGATGCCCAATACCAGTGACGTATTTTCCGCTGAGCATCGAGTTGCGAGCCCAGTGGTCGTATTTTCACATGACTTTGTAGGGCGGTAAAGACCGGCAAGATGGACACGTATGGCAGATATTTGCTCGATATTGCCCCAAATTCCTGAGGGTGTTTCAGCAGCTTAATCGCGTTTTCCAGCGCCAAAACACTTTGGGTCCACCGCTCTTCGAACTTCTCGACCGTGGCGACGAGAACTTCAGAATGGCGGGTGCCGTCTGGGTCACGAATTGGCTTTTCATGACCAGGAAGCAGGAAATAAAGATATTTCGGAGAGCAGTAGGATTGCCGAAGAATCGACATAACCTGCAAGATGTAGACGTTCATCTTGTCGCTATCGACCCATGACAACCGCTCCCGAGCTTCCCGCCAGAGGTGCTTCAGTTGCAAGCCCTTGGGCTTTAGCAACGCATTCATAAGATCAAATACGTCAAGGCGAATGCCCTGACTGTTGATTTTCGTGAAGATGTCGCAAACTTTCCCGACTTCCAGCTCTTGATCCAGCTCAACATAGGATATCTGGTACTGCTCGGTGATGCCCTTCAGGTGTTCCCCAAACGCCTTGGCATTTTCCGCATGCCGCACGGAAGTTTTGTGCTTTTCGTCGTCGCCGTTCTCTTCGGCTTCGTCCGCAGCCTTTTGCCAAAACTGCTCATAACCTTGAACCCAGTTCGGCAATTCCCAGCCACCCTCGCCAATCACAGAAAATGGGAAAATGTGGTTCACATACTGCGCGTTCTTATCGCCCAGCGTTTTTTCGATTCGCTTCGATAGCCAATCGTAGAAAAAGGCTTCTTCGTCCTCATCGGCCATAAATTTATCGACACGAAGGAAATAGATTGCTCTGCGTACACGATTTGGTAGCGGCGTATCAGGGGCCAGAAAAGCGTAATGGAGCGCGGTCAGTCGCTGCTGTCCATCAAGCACAATATATTCGGGATTTTCGTTGCCATAAAAGCCATAGATCGGCTCACAAGCCAAATCCTGATAATTCTTCTTGTTCCCCTTCCAGAGCAATAAACTGCCAATGTAGTAGTCCAGAAAAACAGACTTAAGCAGTTCGCGAATATCCCAAGGTTTCCACTCGAATTCCCGCTGAAAATCCGGAACGACAAAGCGCCCTTCGCGTATGCGGCCAATGAGAGTGTTCAGGCTAACATGATCAGGTTTTTGCGCGTTTTTCATGGTCGGCGCACCTCAACATATTTCGTGAGGTTGATACCCTTGCGAATTTCTGTCTTGTAGGATTCAGGCAGCCCTGCGCCAACCCCGATATCCTTTGCAGACATATCCCGAATCTCGTCTGCGTACTTGATGGCGAACAAATGGATGGAGAGTGCTTTTTCCTTGGGCAACGCCTCTTGGTACATCTGTGCCAATACCATTGAAGCTTGATCAATCCGCATGGCTCTACACCCCGAAAACTTTGATCACTTCGTCGCCGAAGTGGTTGATGACTTTGACGGCGAAGCGACCGGTCGGTGGGCGCGCGAACGGGCGGGATTTGTCGCGGTAGAGTGTTTTCCAGGCTTCCTTGTCAATCTCGGTCTTCAGGCTGGTTTTGAGAGATTTGTAAGGATCACTCGCACCCATGAAATAGGCGTGGCGGACGAAGAAGCTTTCCTCGTTGTAGTCGGTGTCGATGAACCATGCGGCGATGTCGTCCTTGCCGCTGGCGCGTACATCGCCGGTCTTGGGGTCAAACACGTCAATGCCGAGAACTTCCACGATGATCTCGCCGTCGTCATCAAAATTCCATTCGATGTCGGGTTCGCCGAAGACGACGAACATGTTACCCGCGCCGGTATTTTTCAGCTCATCCGACATATGAAGGTCAGGGTTCATCTTGGCTTTCAGGATGGGTAACGGACCGAGTTTCGTCAGGTCCGATGTGTGGGCATCGAAATTAAAACCGCAAGCTATGAGTGCATCGAAACGGGCGTCGAGCGCTTCACGGGCTGCCGCCGTCAGATCGGCTCGGGTGACAGTTCCGAATTCGGGGCCAATGAATATACCAGCGCGTTTTTCTGTTTCGCCCTCCATGTAGTGGCCTTCGGCGGCAATGTAACTGCCGGGCCAGCCATCGATAGTGGTGAAAGTGATCCGATCATCCTTGGCGGCCTGATGAACGCCAGCCGATTTCAGGTTGTCGATCACCATTTGCGTGAAATCGCTTAGCGGCGCGTCTTCACGCTTCCGTTTGCCTTCGGCGGCATCGATCAGATCAGTCAGCTCTTCTTCGTCTGCCGGAACAACGCGGTGTGGTGACAAACTTTCAACGGTGAAGGGACCGGCGACGCGGACCTTGGACCTATCCTCGTAGGGTCGGTTATAAAGCATTTTCACATCGGCTTTTTGGGCTATGGACTTGTCGATTTCCTTCTGTCGGGCAATGCGCAATTCCCACCATTCCCCGTGGGTTTTGATGGCGGCACCGGACCAGCCTTCACTATATATAGCCTTGCGTGGGATTTCCCATTCCTCCCAGGACTCACCAACAGCAGCGTTCAGGCTTTCGCGCAGTGGCTCGAGTTTTTCCTGATAATTGTTCCAGATCACGTCAATTTCGGAATTATTGGCGATGGATTTGAGCGTGACGTGAGGTGCACGCTCATAGACGAAACCTTGGCGAATATCCTCATGGGTGGGGGTGTGCGGTTGGATTTTTCCGCTAATATCCTGCTCTTTTTTGAGCCCTTCCAGACTGTCTGCCAGAAAAAAATACGGATAGCACGCGCCCATCAGGCGTGCGCGGGCCAGCGCCAATGACACCCGCGACGTATCCATGGTGATCCATCGACGGCCCCATTGCTCTGCTACATAGGCCGAAGTGCCGGCCCCGCAGGTGGGATCAAGGACGAGATCACCGGGGTCCGTGGCCATTAGGATGCATCGCTGGACTGCGCTAACAGCGGTTTGAACGATGTATGTAGGGAATTTTTCCCCATGCATATCGTTCCAAATATTTGAGCGTCCGATAAAGTTCCAGTCATCAAAAAACACTACCCCGCCCAAAGATTTCCCGCCTCCATCAAAGAGCCTTCCCGAGCGCTCAATTCTAGGTAGCCCTTCCTCTAAACTGAACCGCCACTGCTTGTTTGGGCCGCAAGTCTTCATTTTCCCTCGAAAGAGATAATCATGGCTGCGAGTGTCACTTGGGTGCTGGCTCACTATCGGATAATCTACACGGGCCCATCTACCGCCCGTATCCAAAAGAGATTCAATTTCTTCCTCCGAACTTCGCCCCACACTTACAAACTGCATCGGCGGAAATACGAGCGTGTTAAATTTTGTCTCAGACTCTGGTGCAGATCGTTGATCAAAAAGCTCACTTGCCTTTAGTTTCTCTCGCTGTTTGGAAAACCAAATAATGCAATCAAAAACAGTTTCCGTGATGTAGGTTGAACTCTTTTTCTTGAAAATAATCGTATTTACAAAATTCCCCTCCCCAAACACCTCATCCATCAGCGCCCGGACCCGATGCACGTTCTCGTCACCGATCTGCACAAAGATGGAACCGCTTTCTGTCAGCAGATCGCGCATGGCCGTCATGCGGTCGCGAAGATAGGTCAAATAAGAATGAATGCCGTCCTTCCAGGTGTCGCGGAAGGCTTTGACCTGTTCCGGTTCGCGCGTGATCTGGTCGAGCTTGCCGTTCTTGACATCTCGGCTGCGCGTTGAGACCTGCCAGTTGGAATTGAACTTGATACCGTAGGGTGGATCAAAATAGATGCACTGCACTTTTCCACGCAGGCCTTCACGTTCGGCAAGGCTGGCCATAACCTGCAAGCTGTCGCCGAGTATCATCCGGTTCGACCAGTTCTGGTCGTGCTGGTAGAACTCCGTCTTGGCTTCCGCATCAATGCCGTTGAAGTCGCCAAACAGATCAGGCATAGTTCCCTGCCGCTGCTTGGTCTGCCTTTTTAGGTTATCGATAATGACCTTGGGGTGTATTTTTTCCTGAATGTAAAGAGGCGGCGCCTGCACCACGAGGTCTGACCAGTCCTGTTGGTCCTTGCCACGCCAGACAAGTTGCGCTTCGCCTATTTCCAGCTTGCCGGTTTCGGTCAACTGCGCGATCTGTTCGGGGCTCAGCCGTAGGGTTGCTCCCTTCCAGACAATCTGCGGGTCCAGGTCCTCATCACGTGGGCGGGTTTCGCTTTCAGGCAAAGGGGTTTCGCGCAGATAGGTCACCGGCTCAAACGGATTGATCTCCTCCGCCCGCTGCGCCGCCGATTGCAGTTCCGCCGTCGGAATGTTTTTCCGCTTCGCCTCATCATGGGTGAGGGTTTCAACCTGTTTGGGTCCTTTTTTCCTTCTTCTTGCCATCAGGCGGCCCCCGCTTCTTGTTGTGATTTTTCCCCTCGCTCACCGAGCACCCTATCAATCAGCGCCCTGAATTTCTTGTCCATCTCGAACACATCATTGAATTCTTCAAACGCCCAGCGACCGAAGGCGCCAAGATTATTGACGCCCGGCACCCATTGGGTGCGCATGGTTTCGGATTTGAGTTTTACATTTTCACGCCGATAGCCCTTAACCTCGACAATTAGATTGAGTGGGTCATCGGTGCCATGACCATCGTCAATCTGGACAATGAAATCGGGAATGTAGGCGCGGGCCATGGACCCGTCCTTGTACGGAATCTCCAATCCTAGCCCTTGATTCTTCACGTAGGAAATGACGTTTGGATGCTGCTCGGCAACGCGGGCGAATTCCGCCTCCCAGTCGCTGTCCAGAACGACATAGTTGATGTGGCATTTGTCAGGTGCGGTCGTCCACAAATCCTTGGTCGTGGAAAAGCCCACATGGGCTGTCGAGGATTTAGGATTGTAGGGATCAAGGACGGCTTTCACCCTCCGCCGGTCACCGATGGAATTGACAATGGCGTTATAGATACGCTCAGACGCCTGATTGGCGATATTCAAATATTCCAGCATCCATTTTCCGGTATCGCCCTTGCAGACGAGATAACCTTCATCGATCCATCGCCGGGCTATACCTTTTATCTGGCCAAAAAGATGCAACTTGGGTTCGCCGTCTTCATCCTTGAAATATTTGAACAAGAGGTGTTTGGCGAGATCGAAGGCAATGGTGCTGGGCCGCTTGGTTTGAGCCTCGGCGGCGGAAATCATCACACCCTCACCTACAATCCCCTCCATCAAAGTCTGGCCAGGGCCGACCATTTCCGGGGTTAGAACAAAGGTGGAGTCCTCGGTAAAATTCGCGGCAAGCCGTTCTTCCGGCAAATCGACACGATATCCGGTGACACGCGGGAAGACGATTTCCAACGCTGCTCGTTCCTTGACGGCGGCAACACGGGTTGTCTTCTTGGGCGGTTTGACCGGCGCGACTTGCGGCTTGGCCGTGAAGTCAAAGGGAATACCCATGATATCGGCATATTCCACGTTGAACAGGCCTTCGCTGTTTAGCTCGTAGGAATAGCGGCGCAACCCTCGCCCGACGACCTGCTCGCAGAGGAGCTGGGTGCCGAAGGCGCGAATGCCGAGGATATGCGTGACTGTGTTGGTGTCCCAACCTTCCGTCAGCATGGAAACTGAAACGACGCAGCGCACATGTTCCCCAAGACGGTCTTTCTTGCCAACGGTGTTCATGACTTCGCGCAGGAGTTCTGCGTCAGAAAGTTCACCTACGTCGCCAGCACCCGAGCGCTGCTTCATCTCGCGCTTGAACTGCTCGATTTCCGCAGCGGCCATAGCGCGAAAATTCTTATCAAGCTCTCCGGATTCAATCTGCTGACTGTCGATCAGAAGCGTATTCGGGCGCGAAAACGGATTGCCGTGCTCATCAAAATTGCGAAACAGCTTCAAGTGGCCGTTATGCTCAAAAATTTCCTCGCCGTCCTCGTTGGGCCTTGACCATCCTGAAATCCATTCATGGACAAGCTTTGAGGTGGAGGTATTGTTGCAGACCACGATGAACACGGGCGGCGTTTCGATCCCGGCGCGTTCCCACTTTTCGTAAGTTTCTTCATAGTGCTTGTAGAGCGCGTGCAGCGTCGTTTTGAGCTTGTCGGGAATGGCCAACGGATCGCCGGTCGTTCTTCCCTTTTTCGGCATGTCCTTGCCGATATGTTCCCACAAATTCCGAAAGATCGGCACGTCCGCACCGGGAATATTATCGGCCACCGGCACGCGCGGCAACTTGACGATGCCGCATTCAATGGCATCAATCAGGGAAAAATCACTAACCGTCCATGGAAAGAGCGTTCCTTCGGCCCAGCCTGAACCACTAAGGAAAAATGGCGTTGCCGACAGATCATAGACTGCACGAACGCCAAGCTTGCGCTTGAAGGCTTCGAGGCCATTGATCCAGAGGCGGGCGGCCTTGTTTTCCTTTTCGGCTTCCTTTTTCTCATCACCCTTCAGATCGGCGATATCCTCGTTGTCCGGCTTTTCACGGTAACAGTGATGAGCCTCGTCATTGATAACGACGATATTCTTGAACCCCATCAGTTTCTCCGCAACGCGGCGGATCATCTGGCCCTCGGTTTCCTGTGTAATGAGGGCTTCGCCGCGACCTTGCAGCAGGGACTTGCCGACTTTGTTGGTGTCCATGACCTCGCGAAGCTGGAAGGCATGATAGTTGGTAATGACAATCTTGGCCTTGTTGATGTCATCCAGCATATCGGTGGGGACAAGTTCGTGTGATTTGTAATAGCTGTTTGGATCGTTGGGCTGCAACACGCGCAGGCGATCCTTGATCGTGATGCCCGGCGAGACAATGAGAAATCCGCGTGTGAACAGCTTGCTTGTGGGAGAGCGAACAGCATTCACCACCTGCCAAGCCATCAGCATGGCCATGACTGTTGTTTTGCCCGCGCCAGTCGCCATCTTCATGGCAAGTCGAATTAGCTCTGGATTGGCCTGCTCATTCGCGCCGTGAATATGTTCCCAGAAGCGCTTATATTGCTTTTGTGCCCGGGCAACCTCGGTAAGCCAAATGATTGTCTCGACTGCTTCTATCTGACAGAAAAATGGACGGATGCCTTGGAAATCACGATGCCGCCAATGGTGCAAAAGACGGGCGGTCGCGGGCGTGACGCCCCAATCGGTCTTGTGGCTGGGTAACCTGCGCCAATCCGCCACGCGGGAGCGAATTTCATTGATGATCGGGGTCGGGTTATATTCTTGGCTCTCCGATGAAATGCCATCATCGGAATGCAAGTCCATTTTTACCTGTTTTGGGTTGGCCTTTTTCCGGCGCTTTCTCGGTTTCGGGACAGGAGAGATCAATTTCGAGCTTCGACGACCGGCAATCGGGGGATTGTCAGTGGGTTGGCCTTCTTCATCCAGCGCATGGTGCAGCGCCGGTTCCTCATAGGGAGAATTCAAGATTGGCTGTTCGTAAAATGCCTCGGTCATTGTTTTCGCTCCGCCCCAGTCGCCCCACCATTCCCCGACCGATCATGTCCAGCCAACCGCTGCAGACAGCGGTGGCGGTTCCATGTCATCCTGCCACGGGAAGCCCTGATTCTGGATCAAAAAAGTTGAAATTCCCCGTTGTCTTTGAATCTAAAGGGATTTATGATGGTTTTTGCGATTAACTCCATCACCAACGGGGTGAAAATAACATGGCACAGGGCGTTCTTCCTTTCGAGTACGAAAGCGAACCGGGCAGCAGCGATCTGACGGGTTTTGCCGGGATTGGTGTTTACCTTGATTTGATTGAGGCATCGGGACTGGCGGCTGCGGTGCGGCGCGAGGTGCGGGTGGCGGGGCGGCAGGGCTGGCTGGATGTGCAGATGATCATCACGGTGATCGCACTCAATCTGTGCGGGGGTGATCGGGTCGAGGATCTGGAACGCCTGGAGGCGGACGCCGGCTTTGCCGCGACCATGGATGCGGTTGAGCGGCGGCTGTTGGTGCGCCGGGAACGGCGGCAACTGAAGAGCCGGTTTCGGCGCGGCCGCGGGCGCAGCGTGCCTTCGCCGTCGGCTCTGTCGGGCTGGTTGGAACGCTTCCACGACGCAGGCCAGGAAGAGCTGCGGGAGGCCGGGCGTGCCTTCATCCCGCGCCCGTCGGCGGGTCTGCCTGGTCTGCGGCGTGTCAATCAGGCGCTGGTGTCATTTCTGCAGCACCATCGCAGGCAGGGCTCGGCGACGCTGGACATGGACGCGACGCTGGTGCAGAGCCACAAGCGCCAGGCGGAATACTGCTACAAGAAGTTCAAGGCCTATCAGCCGTTGAACACCTGGTGGGCGGAACAGCAGGTGATCGTGCATTCCGGGTTCCGCGACGGCAATGTGCCGGCTGGCTATCGGCAGTTGCAGGTGTTGCAGGCCTCGCTGGCGGCGCTGCCTGGGGGCGTGGACAAGGTCTGTCTGCGCTCGGACACGGCGGGTTATCAGAAGGATCTGCTGCTCTGTTGTGGCGCGGGCCGGGACAAGGTTTTCGGGGTGATCGAGTTCGCCGTCGGCGCCAACGTGACGGCGGCGTTCCGGCGTGCCGCCCTGGCCGTGCCGGAGGCCGAGTGGCGGCCGCTGGATCGTGTTTTCGACGGGCAACGTCAGGCGACCGGCCAAGAGTGGGCGGAGGTCTGCTATGTACCGAGTTGGGCGGGCGAGAGCAAGACGCGGGCGGCAGCAATTCTCATTATGGCCTGATTTTCTGCGATGATCTTCTGTCTTCTCATTTTTGTGTTGTGCTGAGGCTTGAGCGGATGCTTTAGCGCAGTTTTGGTTCCGGCGGCGGTTCGCCGGTTATCATCGTGCGGATGAGCGCGCCCCAGTCGGTGAACAGGTGATATCTGGTGATGCTCCGCAGGTCCTGGAAGAACTGCCGTCGCGCGCCGAACGCTTCACGTGCCTCATGCCAGCGCTTGCTCACCAGGTCACAGACCGTGTGGAACGCGAAGGCGAGCAGGTTCATGGTTATGAGAAGGTTGGCCAGGTGTTCCTTGCCATGGCCGAAATTGTGCTCCAGATGGTAACCCCTGGTCTTCAGGGTATTGAAAGTTTCGTTCTCGATCTTCCAGCGCGCCCGGCCACAGGTGGCCAACTCGACGACGGTTTCTTCGTTGACCGGCAGATCGGTGACGAAGCTGTTGGTGTAGGTCACCTTGCCAGCTTTGTTGATGATCTCGATCTGAAGCCAATTGACATGCAATGCGTCTTTCCCGTCACGGAGGGGAACATCTTCCATCCAGCGGTAGCGATGAGTAACGACGCTGCGGCCCTTTTTCAGCTTTTTCTCAAGGCTCGGCAATTCGACGCCATGGAGCCATTCGTAGAGGCAGCGGTGCGATGAGGGTTTGGCGGTGAAGATGAAATTGCCGCCAACCCGTTGAACCGACTCGCAAATCGGCTGACGGGAATATAGATCATCGCCCGGATAGACCGGCCTGAGATGCGCGTATTGCGGCCCGAAGCGGCAAAGCCAGCGCTTCGTGGCGGCATTTTCGCAGTCCTGTTTGTCATGTCCGTCCTGCGGTGCGATGAACTCCGGCTCAAGCACCATGGCACAATTATGGCCAGGTGCCACCACCGCCGCCGAGAGCATGGAGTGGTAATATTCCATGACGCCGTTATGGCGTTTGCGCTGCGAGCAATTCGGGCAATGAAGCTTTTGCGAGGTGAAATACTCGGTGCCGTCAAGGGCAATCAGAAGCCGTCCGCCGAGCTTCTGAAAATCCTTCAGACCGCCTCTGTCCGCAAGCAAGCCAAGGGCTTGCCCGAACAACGCGAACAGCCCATCTGGTTCCACCGGATCAAGCATCGTGCGAACATGATTGTCGGTAGGGATCTTCTCAATGGCGAACAGCGTCTCGCAGTTCGACCGCGCCCGACGCTTTTCCAACGCCCGCTGATGCGACAAAAAGGACGGGCTCTGCATAAAAAACAGCGAAAATGCAGCCATGCCGATATCGGCCATAGTGTAGCTCAAATTGCTCCCCGTGCGCATGTCGGGGAACATCGCGCAACGGCTACGCAGAGTGTCTATGAGAGAATCGATAACCATATATGGTATCATTCACATATTTGCCGCCTTGGGAATCCCCTTTGTAACGCCATAATGAGAATTGCTGCGCGGGCGGATTACCGCTTCCTGGCGATCCGGGAACCGCTGGAACAGTTGGAGCCTGGCGATGGGGATCAGTTGCCGTTCCCGACCGCGGCGTTTGCCTCGAAGGGGCGCAGCAAGCTGTTCGCCCTGGTCACCAACCGTGATCTGCCGGGCGATGAGGTGATCTGGTGGTCCCGGGAGCGCTGTGGCAAGAGCGAGGAAGTCCACGCGGTGATGAAGCACGACCTGGCTGGCGGCACCCTGCCCTCGGGTCTGTTCGGAGCCAATGCGGCCTGGTGGGCGATCATGGTGCTGGCGCATAATTTGAACGCGGTGATGAAGCAACTGGTTCTGGGACCGGCCTGGGTGGCACGGCGGATGAAGGCCTTGCGCCTGGCTCTGATCGCCCTGCCTGGCCGGGTGATCCGTCATGCGCGGCGGCTGATCATCCGTTTGGGGAGCGAAGCGGGGCTCGATCTGGTGCTGAGCGCCAGGCGGAAGATCCTGGCCCTGGCGCGCGGCCCGACCTGACGGCTCCGGCCTGCCACGATATCCTTGCTGAAGTGCGATGCCGGCTCCCGGCCAGGGCTTCGCTTGGCCAACGGACAGGCGCGGGACCCGCAAAACGCGTGGCCACCTTGAGAATATCTCCTCGAGCGCGAAATCCGCGGGAGTGACGCCCAGGCGCGGGGCGAAAACCCCACAACGGCGCCCATCGCCGCCCCTGCCGAGGCGCGTCAGGGATTTAGTTCGGGAATCCTGGGAAGGGAGAAACGGAATGCCAGTCATCGCAATCGACACCCCGGTCGGCCGGCTCGGTATTGCCGAGCGTGACGGCAAGATCGTCCGGGTTTCGTGGTCGGTGCAGCCGGAAGGCGAGCCGACACCGTTGCTGGAGGAAGCGGCGCAGCAGGTTGCGGCGTATTTTGCCGGCGAACTCAAGGAATTCGACTTGCCGCTCGATCCCGGTGGCAACGTGCTGGAGGCTGGGGTCTTTGCTGCAATGAGCGCCATTCCCTATGGCGAGACCCGCACCTATGGCGACATCGCCGCTGATCTCGGCACCTATGGCCAGCCGGTCGGGCAGGCCTGCGGCACCAATCCGATCCCGGTGATCATCCCCTGCCACCGGGTTCTGTCGGCCACCGGGCTGGGCGGATATTCGGGACAAGGCGGCATCGAGACCAAGATCGCACTGTTGAAGCTGGAGGGCGGCTATCCGTTGCTGCTGTAGCAGGGGCGGTCGCCACTGCGGTGGACAACGCCTGCGGCTTTTGTCCACCCTACCGGGGCTGGCCCTCGCTCAGGCAACCGGTTCGCCACTTCCATCAACACCTCCCCGGACTTGATCCGGGGCGGTGTGGAGATGAAGCTGCGCCGTATGCCCATCACGAAGACAACTCGCCCGCCAACGCCCGCTCGATCAGCGCCGCCGTCTCCTCGACGCCGTAGACCGCGATGAAGCCGCCGAAGCGCGGGCCCTGGCTGGCGCCCAGCAGCACCTCGTAGATCGCCTTGAACCAGTTGCGCAGCGGCTCGAAGCCGTGCTCGTTGCCGACCGCGAAAACGATGTTCTGCAGGATCTCGGAATCGCGGTCGCCGTCATGGGCAGCCAGCCGGTCGTGCAGGTCGGTCAGCGCCGCCTGCTCCCTGGCGTCCGGCATACGGTACTGTTTGTTCGGGGCGACATGGTCCTCGAAATACTTCACCGCGTGGCCGGCAGCGGCGTCCAGCGACGGGTGTGTCTCCGGCGTCGCATCGGGTGCGTAACGGCGAATGAAGCCCCACAGGACTTCCTTGTCGTGGGCCGAGGCAGCGGACGCCAGGTTCAGCAGCATCGCGAACGGCACCGCCATGTCGGAGGCGGGCGGGTTGCCGCCATGAATGTGCCAGACCGGGCTTGATAGCTGCTTGTCGGTCTCCAGCCCAGGGTAGGCGCGCAGGTGCTGGTGGTATTCGTCCACCGCCTTCGGGATCACATCCCAATGCATCCGCTTGGCGGTGCGGGGCTTCTGAAACATGAACAGGCTGAGGCTTTCGGGGCTGGCATAGCTCAGCCATTCATCGATCGAGATGCCATTGCCCTTCGACTTCGAGATCTTCTGGCCCTCACCGTCGAGAAACAGCTCGTACTGGAACGGCTCCGGCGCCCGCTCGCCCAGCGCCCGGCAGATCTTGGCGCCGAGGTCCGCCGAGGGTATCAGATCCTTGCCGAACATTTCGTAGTCGACGCCCAGTGCCGCCCAGCGCATCGCCCAGTCGGGCTTCCACTGGAGCTTGACATGGCCGCCGGTGACCGGCAGCTCGACCTTCTCGCCATCGGGCTCCTGATAAACGATGGTGCCCTTGGCCACATTACGCTCCAGCGTGGGAACTTGCAGCACATGGCCGGTCTTGGGGCTGATGGGCAGGAATGGCGAATAGGTCTCCCGGCGCTCCTCGTTCACACCGCCCAGGGTGGGCAGCATGATCTCCATGACCTTGTCGTAACTCGCCAACACCCGTAGCAGCATCTCGTCAAAACGGCCCGCGCGGTAATACTCGGTCGACGAGGCGAACTCGTAGTCGAAGCCGTACCGGTCGAGAAACGAGCGCAGCCGGGCGTTGTTGTGGGCGGCGAAGCTGTCATGGGTGCCGAAGGGGTCGCGCACCTTGGTCAGCGGCAGGTTCAGATCCTCGGCCATCATGGTCGGGTTCGGCACGTTGGTCGGCACCTTGCGCAGCCCGTCCATGTCGTCGGAGAAGCACAGCAGCCTAGTGGGGATGTCCGAGATCTTCTCGAAGGCATGGCGCACCATGGATGTGCGCGCCACCTCGCCAAAGGTGCCCAGATGGGGCAGGCCCGATGGGCCGTAGCCGGTCTCGAACAACACGTAGCCCTTCTCCGGCGGCGCGCTGGCGAACCGCTTGACCAGCTTGCGCGCCTCCTCGAAGGGCCAGGCTTTGGAGGTCAGGGCGGCATCACGCAGGTCGGACATGGGGTATCGGCCTAACATTGGGTCACGATCAGGGGAATTGGTCGGGCAACACCTATTGCCGTGGACCCAAAGGGTCAATAACTTCACAAGCGACACATTACCCGAGGAACTCTCATGACCATCGAAGCCCTCAGCCCGCAGGATGCCCTCGTCGCCGTGATGGTGGCCACTTCCGCCTCGGACCAGAACATGACCGACAGCGAACTGGTTACGATCACCGGCATCATCGAAGTGCTGCCGGTGTTCGATAACTTCGACCACGACCATATCGCGACCGTCTCGAATATGGTCGGTGACCTGTTCGAGGAGGAAGACGGGCTGGACGCGCTGATCGGGTTGGTCGAGCAGGCCCTGCCCGATCACTTGCGCGAGACCGCCTATGCGCTGGCCTGCGACGTGGCCGCCGCCGACAAGCGGGTCAACATGTCCGAACTGCGGTTCCTGGAAATACTGCGCCACGACCTGCGCGTCGGGCGGTTGGCGGCGGCGGCGATCGAGCGCGGTGCGAGGGCAAGGTACCAGCGGCTGACATTGCGGGCCTGAGCGGACGGTGGCCCTGCGTCTCCACTGGTCTCCCGACAGCGCCAATCTGGTGGCCCGGATCGCGCTGGAGGAGTTGGGGCTGGCGTTCGAGCCGGTCCGCGTCAACCGCGCGACCGCCGAGCACAAGCAACCGGCGTACCTGAAGTTCAACCCCCAAGGGCTGTTGCCGGTACTGGAAGATGGCGATCTGGTGCTGTTCGAGACCGGTGCGATTCTGCTGCACCTCGCCGATCGCACCGGGCGGCTGGGGCCGGAGGGCCCCGATGCGCAGGAACCACAGGCGCGCGCCGCGTTCTTGAAATGGGTGTTCTATCTGTCTAACACCGTCCACGCCGATCTGCGCGCCGCTTTCTATTCGCACCGCTATGTCTCGGACCAGGCGGCGATCCCGGCGCTGAAGGCGGGGCTGGCCGGACGCTTCCGCAAGCATATGGCGCTGATCGATGGCGAGTTGAACGCTTCCGGCTGGCTGATCGCCGAGACACCGACGCTGGCCGACTTCTATCTCGCCGCCTGTCTGCGCTGGGCGCAGCTTTATCCGAGCGGTGAGCGGCTGATTGAACGGGAGGAAGTTCCGGCCAGACTCCATGCGCTGCTGCGCTCGGTCGAGAGCCGCCCCGCCGTGGTCAAAGCCTTCGCCGACGAGCATATCGGCGGGCGGCCCCTGACGATGCCGGAACCGCCCGGTCTGCCATCGGACAAGATTACCGGCTGACAGTGCCAGCCGGCAGAGCAAGGCTCCATGCGCCGATTGTCCGCAGCCCACCGGCGGCAAGCCTTCGTTCCATGACACCTCTCCTTCGCCAGGAAGACTATATGTCAGAGGGCAGGGAATCCATATTGATCATGGTGCTGCATATGTCCACTTCTGGAAAATTCCGGGCAATCGCAGCCACATCGCACAGCGGATCAAACTGGCCCTACCTCTCTCGGTCCAAATCACGCCCCCACTCCCCCCGCGCCCGAATGGCGGAGGAACTGTCCGGCGACATCGGCCCCGTGAGCAGGCTCCAGCGCGGCGCGCCTCCTCGGCCCAGCATGCTGGCCGCGCTTTGCGGAAGGCGCTGGTGGGCGAAGCGGCGGGCGGCGGGGGAGAGACCCGCCTTCGCCTGCTCGCCGGGCCGCGCCAGCACGCCGATGGGGTAGTTGGCCATGATCCAGTCCCAGCGCTGCCAGCGGTGGAAACCGGCCAGGTTGTCCGACCCCATCAGCCAGACAAAGCGCACACCCGGATAATGCCGGCTCAGACGAGCCAGGGTGTTGGCGGTGTAGCGGGTGGCAAAGTGGCGCTCGATATCGGTGACGGTGATCCGGGGGTGGCTCGCCAGCGCCCGGCAGGCGGCGAGGCGGCGCCCGATCGCCGCCGGGCCGCGTGGCTTCAGCGGATTGCCGGGCGAGACCAGCCACCAGACCCGGTCCAGCCGCAGATTTCGTAGCGCCCAGCGGGTGATGTGGAGATGCCCGGCATGGGGCGGGTCGAACGACCCGCCGAGCAGGCCGATGCGCTGGCCGGGCGTGGCGATGGGTCCGCGATGGAACAACGGCGTCTCCAGGTTTGCACGAGCCTCTATACGGCGGCGCTTGAGCGGAAGTGTCAATGCGGATGCATGCCCAGGATTCCCGAACCAAGTCCCTGACGAGCCTCGGCAGGGGCGGTGATGGGCGCCGTTGTGGGGTTTTTGGCAAGGAAGCGCTCGACCATGTTCAACCAGGATGCGGAGGTGGGTGTGAAATGCACATGCCAGAGGGGCCGTCTGGCCAACCAGGCACGGATCGCCGGCGTTTTGTGGGTGGCGTAGTTGTCCATGACGAGGTGGATCTCCAGATCGTCGGGAACCCGGCGTTCGATCTCCATAAGGAACTTCTTGAACTCCGAGGCCCGGTGGCGCTTGTCGCATTTGCCGATGACCTCGCCGGTTGCCGTGTTGAGGGCGGCGAACAGGGAGGTGGTGCCGTGGCGTTTGTAATCGTGGCTGCGGCGTTCGATCTGACCCGGCCGCATGGGCAGGACCGGCTGCGGCCGGTCAAGCGGCTGAATTTGGCTCTTTTCATCGACGCAGAGCACCAAGGCCCACTCCGGCGGGTTCAGGTAAAGCCCAACCACATCGCGAACCTTGTCGATAAACCGGGGATCGGTTGAGAGCCTGAAGGTCTCCGTGCGATGGGGTTGCAGGCCAAAGGCACGCCAGATCCGTTGCACGCTGGACGTCGAGATGCGGCTCTCCCCGGCCATCATCCTGGAGCTTCAATGGGCCGTGTTACGCGGCATGCTTTCAAGCGTCCGCACGATCACCGCCTCGACCTGCGCATCGGTGACCGTCCGGGGCGTGCCGCGGCGCGGCGCGTCATAAAGCCCGTCGATCCCATGTGCGATGAAGCGCTTCCGCCACCTCGCCACCGTCTCTTGATGGGCCCCCAAACGCTGCGCCATCTGTTTGTTTTCAAGACCTTCCGCGCAGGCCAGCACAATCCCGGCCCGCTTGGCCAGACCTTGTGCCGTCGTGCGACGCGCTACCAAGGCCACCAACGCCTCCCCTTGTTCCTTGTTCAACGTCACAGGCGCCGCAATCCGAGCCATGGCAATATCCTCCGTATTCGATTCAAACAGAATTCAATAATACGGAAAACCTCTGGTTCAGGGCACTAGAGCAATTTCGAGCCAAATGGGTTCATTTGGCGACTCGGAAATTGCGGGAAACCAAAGAGATAGAGCCTCCGGCCTGAGTCTATCAGGTCGGATAGGGCTCTGGGGAGCAGACGCTGTGGACGAAAGGCCGGGCGAACATCAACGCAAGGAGGTTGCCGCCGCCTGGGCTGTGCATACCTTCACGGCGTCCGGCATCGTGCTGGGGTTCCTGGCGCTGCTGGCGATCCTGGACGGCGACAAGATCGCGGTGTTCATCTGGCTCGGGCTGGCGCTGTTCGTCGATGGCATCGACGGCACGCTGGCGCGGCGCGCCCGGGTCCACGAGGTGACGCCGCAATTCGACGGCACGACGCTGGACAACGTCATCGACTATTTCAACTACGTCGCCGTGCCGGCGATGATGATCTACTGGTTCGGCTTCGTGCCCGAGGGCTGGGCGACCATCGCCGCCGCCGCGATCATGGCGTCCTCGCTCTATACCTTCGCCAATCTTGGCATGAAATCGCACGACTACTACTTCGTCGGCTTCCCGGCCTTGTGGAACCTGGTGGTGCTGTATTTCCACGTGATGCAGAGCGGGCCCTGGACCAACCTGGTGGTGATCGGCCTCTGCTGCATACTGACCTTCGTGCCGTGGAAATACGTCCACCCGTTCCGGGTGCGCGACTGGCGCAAGGTGACCATTCCGGTGACGGTGTTGTGGGCGGCAACCTCGTTCCGGCTGGTGTTGATCGACCCGGATGATTCAAAGGCACGCGAAGTCTCGCCGGTATTCTTCTGGCTGTGGGTCGGGGCCTCGGCCTGTTTCGCGGCGCTGTCGATCTGGCGCTCACTGAAGCCCGAGCCGGATCTGGGGCTGGAACTGGAGCCGGAATTGGAGCCAGGATTGGAAGGGGGGGAGGAAGGGGGGGGAGGAAGGGGGGGGAGGAAGGATCCCCCTCGTTGCGCGCGAACGCTCAAGCCGCTAAAGCACGCGCCAACGACTTATCCCATACCTCCAAGGGCAGGCACCCGACATGGCATCCTATCAATACGTCTATCACATGGACGGGGTCTCGAAATCCTATGGCGGCGGCAAGAAGCTGTTCGAGAACATCCGGCTGAGCTTCCTGCCCGGGGTCAAGATCGGCGTCGTCGGGGTCAACGGCTCGGGCAAGTCGACCCTGATGCGGATCATGGCCGGGCTGGACAAGGACTTCCGGGGCGAGGCCTGGGCCGCGAAGGGGGCCAAGGTTGGCTACCTGCCGCAGGAACCGGCGCTGGACGAGACCATGGATGTGCGCGGCAATGTGATGGCCGGGGTGGCGGCCAAACAGGCGTTGGTCACCCGCTTCAACGAGGTCGCCATGGAGGTGGCCGAGGATTACTCCGACGCCCTGATGGACGAGATGACCACCCTTCAGGACCAGATCGACGCGCAGAACCTGTGGGACCTCGACGCCCAGGTCGATATCGCCATGGAGGCCCTGCGCTGCCCGCCGGACAATACGGAAGTGGCGACCCTGTCGGGCGGTGAAAAACGCCGCGTGGCGTTGTGCCGGTTGCTGCTCGAAGCCCCCGAGATGCTGCTGCTGGACGAGCCCACCAACCATCTCGACGCCGAAACCATCCTGTGGCTGCAAAAGCACCTGATCGAGTATCCCGGCACGGTGCTGATCATCACCCATGACCGCTATTTCCTCGACGAGATCACCAGCTGGATCCTCGAACTGGACCGGGGCCGGGGCGTGCCCTGGGAAGGCAACTACTCTTCTTGGCTGGAACAAAAGGCCAAACGGCTGGAGCACGAGGCCCGCGAAGATAAATCGCGCCAGCGCACCCTGTCGCGCGAACTGGAGTGGATCAGGCAAAGCCCCCGCGCCCGGCAGGCCAAATCCAAGGCGCGGATCAATTCCTATAACGAACTGGCCAACCAGTCCGAGCGCGAGCGGGTCGGCCGGGCCCAGATCATCGTCCCGCATGGGCCGAGGCTGGGCAGTCAGGTGATCGAGGTCGACCGCCTGTCGAAGGGCTATGGCGACAACCTGCTGATCGACAACCTGTCATTCTCGCTGCCGCCGGGCGCCATCGTCGGCGTGATCGGGCCGAACGGCGCCGGCAAGACCACCCTGTTCCGGATGCTGACCGGCCAGGAACAGCCCGACACCGGCAGCGTCGCCTTTGGCGACACGGTCAAGCTGGCCTATGTCGACCAGTCCCGCGACAGCCTGGACGGCAAAAAAAACGTCTGGGAGGAAATCTCGGACGGGCTCGACGTGATCAAGCTGGGCGACGCCGAGATGAACTCGCGCGCCTATTGCGGGGCGTTCAACTTCAAGGGCGGCGACCAGCAGAAGAAGGTCGGCCTGCTGTCCGGCGGCGAGCGTAACCGGGTGCACCTGGCCAAGCTGTTGCGCTCGGGCGGCAACGTGCTGCTGCTGGACGAGCCGACCAACGACCTCGACGTCGAGACCCTGCGCGCCCTGGAAGACGCCTTGGTCAACTTCGCCGGCTGCGCCGTGGTCATCAGCCATGACCGCTTCTTCCTCGACCGCATCTGCACCCACATGCTGGCTTTCGAGGGCAACAGCGAGGTCGAGTGGTTCGAGGGCAACTTCGAGGACTACGAGCAGGACAAGATAAGGCGGCTGGGGCCGGATGCGGTGATGCCGAAGCGGATACGGTATAAGAAGTTTAAGAGGTGAAATGATGGCATACCGCATAACTAAACTGAATCACGAAAGACTCGCCGAGTTTTTTTGTTTCAGACTCCATTATATTCTGATTTTCCAATTGCCGACGACTTTTCAGTAAAGGCGGCGGTAATCGGGTATGTTCCATTTAAGGTTGAGGGATATTTCCAAAACTGTGGGCACCAAACCATATACTCAGAAAGATCTAAATACGCAAGAATACTGAAGACGGTCGTAAAACACATGACCCGGCGAGCGCGGCATCTCCGCCCAGCCCACCATCAAATCACCCTGACGATCCTTCCGCAGTCCCATCGCCATCGGCGAGCCTCCCGGTCAAATCGGAACATCAAAGAATCAGACCAGGCCGCTCGCGTCCAGTGCCAGCTTCGTCAACGGGCTGGTAGGCCGTTTCCGAAGTGGACGAGAGTTACTCCGGCGGCAAGCGCAAGGCCAAGCGTGGTCGGGGTGCGGCTGGAAAAATCCCTGTATTCGGCCTGTTGAAGCGGGGTGGGCGGGTATACGCAAAGATTGTTGCCAATGCCTCAAGCGCAACATTGATACCCATCATTGGGCGCAAGGTGATCCCCGACAGCATCGTCTGTTCTGACGGCTGGAAGGGCGACAACGTCTTGGATGTATCCGGCTTCAAGCACTTTCGGATCACCCACTCAAAGCTGTTCGCTGGCGATGAAAATCACATCAACGGCATCGAGAATTTCTGGGGCCAGGCAAAACGTCATATGGGCAAATTCAACGGTGTTCCGAAGGCCCAATTCGGCCTGTATTTGCCTGTATTTGAAGGAATCTGAGTGGCGTTTCAGCAACAGTGACCCATCAATCAAATTATACTAAATAAGACAATTGGTTAAGCGGCATCTAAGGCAGTTGTCCGAGTCAGCCCCAAGATGTTTACACCCTACCGCCCCGGCGAGGCCAGCGGGTCGAGCACCAGCCTGCCGCCGTCGACGGCGACGACCTGGCCGGTGATGAAGCTGGCGGCGGGCGAGGCGAGGAACAGCGCCACCTCGGCGGCCTCCTTGGCCTCGCCGATGCGGCCCATGGGCGTGATGGCGGCGATTTCGTCGCGCAGTTCCTCGCGCTCGCGCAGGGCCTCGTGCAGGTTGCCGGTCATCACCGAGCCCAGCGCAACCCCGTTGACCCGGATACCCTGGGGCGCAAGGCAGGCGGCGGTCGAGCGGGTGAGCTGGTCGAGCGCGGCGGTCGAGACCGAAAAGGCCAGCAACTCCGGCACCGTGCGCTGGGCGGCGATCGACGAGATGTTGACCAGCGCACCGGAGAATTCCGGATCGGCCTCGCGCTGATGGATCATTTTCCTGGCGACCAGTTGGGTCTGGAGGAAGACACTGCGGACGTTGCTGCTGAGGGCCGCGTCGAACTCGTTGACGCTCAGGTTGATCAATCCGCCTGGCGCGCAGAGATGGGCGCCGGTGACCAGGATGTCGATCCGTTCGAACTGGTCGATGGTGGCGGCAATCAGGTTGGTGACGCCAAGCTTGTCGTCGATGGCATGGGAAAAGCTGGTGATGCGTGATGGCTCGGCCCGGTTTGGAGCGCTCTTTTCAGCCCGGTTATCAGCGCTGCTTTCGGCCCTGGCTTCTCCACTGATCTCGGCGGCGGTTTCGGCCAGCCCGGCATCGTCGGTATCCGCCAGCATCAGCCTGGCGCCAGCCTGGGCGAAGCGCAGGGCGATGGCGCGGCCAACGCCGCTGCCCGCCCCGGCGACGATCGCGGTCTTGCCGTCCAATGTTCCGGCGAGCGGTCCGGTCATGGCTGTCTCTCTCCCTGGCCTGGGGTCGGACTGTGGCACGACTGGCGGGCGGAAGTCTATCTGGTCTGGAAAGGCGCGAGAAAAATTGCCGCTCGGATCGAGCACCTTGCGCCCTCGCCCGCCCCGTAGACCCGCGCGGTACGCGGCTCATTTGACAAAGCCGGGGCAGCGCGGCAGACCGAAGTGGAACGCTCGTGCCTGCAGATATAACAGGGGACAGCCATGACCGACGCCTACCGGGAGGGCCTCGACCGGCGGCCCGCCAATTTCCAGCCGCTGACTCCGCTCGGCTTTCTGGCCCGCTCGGCCGGGGTGTTCCCGGAGCGGGTGGCGATTATCCATGGGCCGGGGCGGACCACCTATGCCGAGTTCCACACTCGCGCACGACGGTTGGCTTCTGCGGTGCGGGCGGCGGGGGTCAGGCCGGGGCAGACCGTGGCGGCGCTGCTGCTGAACACGCCGCCGATGCTGGAGGCCCATTACGGGGTGCCGATGGCGGGCGCGGTGCTGAACGCGCTGAACACGCGGCTGGATGCCGCCGGGATCGCCTTCATCCTCGGTCACGGCGAGGCCAGGCTGGTGATTGTCGACAGCGAACTGGCGCCGCTGCTCGGCGACGCGCTGGGGTTGATGCAGGGGGCGGCGCCAGTGGTGGTGGAGTATACCGACACCACGGCTGAGGCGGTGCGGACCGGGCTGGGGCAGGATTACGAAGCGTTCATTGCCGGGGGCGATCCGGAGTTTGCCTGGGAGATGCCGGGCGACGAGTGGGATGCGATCAGCCTGAACTACACATCCGGCACCACCGGCAACCCGAAGGGGGTGGTCTATAGCCACCGCGGGGCCTCGTTGCTGGCAACCGGCAATGTGGTCCATGCGCGCCTCGCCGAGCCGATGGTCTATCTGTGGACGCTGCCGATGTTCCACTGCAACGGCTGGTGCTTCCCGTGGTCGGTCTCGGTCGTCTCGGGCACCCATGTGTGCCTGCGCCAGGTGCGCGCCGGGCCGATCTATCAGGCGATTTCCGAGCATAAGGTGAACCTGCTGTGCGGCGCGCCGATTGTGATGTCGGCGCTGTTGAACGCAGCTGGCGAGGAGCGTCGGGACTTCGCCCACAAGGTCACCTTCCTGACCGCCGCCGCGCCCCCGCCCGAGGCGGTGCTGGCGGCGATGGCGGATGCGGGTTTCGACGTGATCCACCTCTACGGGTTGACCGAGGTCTACGGGCCCGCCGTGATCAACGAGTGGAAGCCGGAATGGGACGCCCTGCCCGCGCCGGAGCGCGCCGCCAGGAAAGCCCGCCAGGGGGTGAAATACGCCGCCCTGGAGGGGCTGGAGGTGCTCGACCCGGAGACCATGGAACCGGTGCCCGCCGACGGCGAGACCATCGGCGAGATCATGTTCCGGGGTAATGTGGTGATGAAAGGGTATCTGAAGAACGCCGCCGCCACCGAGGAGGCGTTCGCCGGAGGCTGGTTCCACTCCGGTGATTTGGCGGTCAGGCATGCCGACGGCTACATCCAGATCCGCGACCGTTCGAAGGATATCATCATCTCGGGCGGTGAGAACATTTCGTCGATCGAGGTCGAGGATGTGCTGTACAAACACCCCGCCGTGGCGATGGTGGCGGTGGTGGCCAAGCCGGACGAGAAATGGGGCGAGACGCCATGCGCCTTTGTCGAGTTGAAACCGGGGAAGACGGCGGCGGAGGGCAAACTGATCGCGTTCTGCCGCGAGCGGCTGGCCCGGTTCAAATGCCCGCGCCACGTGGTGTTCGGGGAACTGCCGAAGACCTCGACAGGGAAGGTGCAGAAGTTCGAGCTGAGGAAGCTGGCGGCGGCGGTTTAGGGCGGTGAAGCTTGCAATATCCGCCATTTGCCACTATATTTTTGGCATATGGCGAAGCAGCAGCCTGGGAAGGGCGCTCCGATGCAAGCCCTGAAATATCAGACAATCAAGAACGGGGTCACCGGCAGCACGATCAGGGAACTGATCGGCGCAGGCCGCCTGCGCCGCTCCGATGTGCAGATGGTGATCCCTGCGCGGACCCTGGATCGCCGCCTGAGCGGGGACCAGGTGCTGAAAATCGACGAGGCGGATGCCATCGCCCGGCTGATCCGGGTGCGCGACCACGCGCTTCGGGTGTTCGAGGTGGATGAAGTTGCCGAGAAGTGGCTGACCCTGCCCAACCCGGCGCTTGGCGGCGAAGTTCCCATCCAGATGGCGCGCACCGACATCGGTGGCCGCGAGGTCGAGGCGGTGCTGGGCCGGATCGAGCATGGCGTCTATGGCTGAACGGTCGCTGTGGCGGCTGGTGCGGCCCGACTTCGCCCCCGGTCTGGATGGACGGGGGGCGGAACGCTATGACGGGCGATGGAATTCACCCGGCCTGCCAGCGGTCTACTGCGCCTCGCACCTGTCGCTTGCGGTGCTGGAGTATTTTGTCCACCTGCCACCGGCGATGCGGCGGCGCGGTTCGCTGCCACGGATGACGGCGGTGGAATTGCGCCTTGGCGGGGGGGCGGTCGAGGATATCGGGAACGACGACCTCGACCGGCTGGAGGACCTGGCGTGGTGCCGGGCGCGCGGTGACGATTGGCTGAAGCGCGGCGAGGCGCTGGCGCTTGCGGTGCCGTCGGCGGTGGTGCCGCGGGAGCAGAACGTGATCCTGAACCCGCGGCATGGGGAGTTTGGCCGGGTGCGCGTGGTTGGCGTCGAGCGCTACCGGTTCGACCTGCGGATGGGGGCGTGACGCTGGCCCCGCCGGCGGCGGGCGGGGGATTGGACCGGGGCGTAGGGCGGGGTGAGCTCCGCCCCACGTTTTGTCAGTCAAAAATACTCACAGAGAATTTCTCATGAAATAAACATCTTAACTACATTTTCGCGCGTGTTACACCGTGAAATCACCCCCCGAACACCAGCAGCAGGTCCTTGGCGTCTACCTGGGTCCCCGCCGGGGCGACCACACGCTCGATCACCCCGTCGCGCTCGGCGTGGAGGGCGGTTTCCATCTTCATCGCTTCCAGGGTCAGCAGCATGTCGCCGGAGTGGACCTCCTGGCCCACCACTACGGCGACCGAACCGACGATTCCGGGCATGGGGGCGGCGAGGTGGTTGGGGTTGCCCTCGTCGGCCTGCTCGGCGCGGGCGTGTTCGCCGGTGAAACGCTTGTCCTCGATCCGGATGGTGCGGGGCGCGCCGTTAAGTTCGTAGAACAGCTTGACCTCGCCCTTCTCGTCGGGCTCGGAGATTGCCTGGAGGCGGATCACCAGGGTCACGCCGGGGCGCAGGTCGACCAGGATCTCCTCGCCCGGCACCATGCCGTAAAAGAAGGTGGGCGTCGGCAGCACCCGGACCGGGCCGAAGTCGCGGCGCTTGCCCATGTAGGCGAGATAGACCTTGGGGTACATCAGGTAGGAGCAGAGGTCTTCGTCATCCACCGTGATGCCGGGCATCTCGGCCTCGGCCTCGGCGCGGGTGGCCTCCAGGTCGACGGCTGGCATCAGCGCGCCGGGGCGCGCGGTGATCGGGGTGGCGCCCTTCAGAACCTTCTTCTGGATCGCGCGCGGGAAGCCGCCGGGGGGCTGGCCGATATCGCCGCGCATCAGGCCGACGACGGAGTCGGGGAAGGCGACGTCGGTGTCGGGGTTCTCGACATCCGCCCGGGTCAATCCGGCCGAGACCATCGCCAGGGCCATGTCGCCGACCACTTTCGAGGTCGGCGTCACCTTGATGATGTCGCCGAACATGGCGTTCACATCCGCATAGGTGCGCGCCACCTCGGGCCAGCGGTCCTCCAGTCCCAGCGAGCGGGCCTGGGCGCGCAGGTTGGTGATCTGGCCGCCGGGCATCTCGTGCAGGTAGACCTCGGAGGTGCCCGCGCGCATGTCGGATTCGAAGCCCGCATACATGCGGCGCACACCCTCCCAGTAGGTCGAGATCTCGCGCACCGCGTCGAGATCCAGGCCGGTGTCGCGGGTCTGGTGCTGGAGCGCGGCGACGATGGAGCCGAGCGGCGGCTGCGCGGCCATGCCGGAGAGAGCGTCGATGGCGGCGTCGGCGGCGTCGACCCCGGCTTCGGCCGCGGCCAGGATCGAGGCGGCCGAAATGCCGGAGGTGTCATGGGTATGGAAGTGGACGGGGATGGTGATCTCGTTCTTCAGGGCGCTCACCAATGCGGTGGCGGCGGCCGGTTTGACCAGCCCGCCCATGTCCTTGATGCAGAGGATATGGGCCCCGCTGGCCTCGAGCTGTTTCGCCAGATCGACATAATAGGCCAGCGAGTATTTCGCCCGATCCGGGTCGTCGATGTCGCCGGTGTAGCAGAAGGCCGCCTCGCAGATCTTGCCGCTTTCCAGGATCGCATCCATGCAGACGCGCATGTTCTCGATCCAGTTCAGGGGGTCGAAGACGCGGAAAACGTCAATTCCGGTGCGGGCCGCCCGTTCGACGAATTTCTCGACCACGTTGTCCGGATAGTTGGTGTAGCCGACGCCATTGGAGGCACGGATCAGCATCTGGGTCAGCAGGTTCGGCATCTTGCGGCGCAGGTCGCGCAGGCGCTGCCAGGGGCATTCCTGCAAGAAGCGGTAGGAGACATCGAAGGTCGCGCCGCCCCAGCATTCGACCGAAAAGAGTTCAGGCAGGTTATGGGCGTAGGCGTCGGCCACCCGCAACATGTCGAGCGAGCGCATCCGGGTGGCGAGCAGGCTCTGGTGGCCATCGCGCATCGTGGTGTCGGTCAGCAGCAAGCGCTTCTCGGCCAGCATCCAGTCGGCGACGGCCTTGGAGCCTTGCGCGTCGAGGAGTTGTTTGGCGCCGCGCGGGGCGTCAGCGACCCGGTTGGCGGGAAGATGCGGCGGGCGGGCGCTGGCCGGGGGGCGGGCGCGCTCCTGGGTTTCCGGGTTGCCGTTGACGGTGACTTCGCCGATGTAGCGCAGCAGCTTGGTGGCGCGGTCGCGGCGGCGCTTGAACTCGAACAACTCCGGCGTGGTGTCGATAAACGTGGTTGTGTAGGTGAGATCGCGGAAAGCTTTGTGCTGCAACAGGTTTTCCACGAACACCAGGTTGGTGGCGACCCCCCTGATCCGGAATTCGCGCAGGGCCCGGTCCATCCGGGCGATGGCCTCGTCGGGGGTTGGGGCCCAGGCGGTGACCTTCTCCAGCAGCGAATCGTAGAAGCGGGTGATGACCGCGCCGGAATAGGCGGTGCCGCCGTCGAGACGGATTCCGAAGCCGGTGGCGCCCCGGTAGGCAGTGATGCGGCCATAGTCGGGGATGAAGTTGTTGAGCGGGTCCTCGGTGGTGATGCGGCACTGGAGGGCGTGGCCCTTCATGGTGATGTCCGCTTGCGAAGCGGTGCCGGTGGCCTCGGCGACGGTTGCGCCCTCGGTTATGCGGATCTGGGCCTGGACGATGTCGATTCCGGTGATCTCCTCGGTCACGGTGTGCTCGACCTGGACCCGGGGGTTGACCTCGATGAAGTAGAACTTGCCGGAATTGACGTCCTGCAGGAATTCGACCGTCCCGGCGCATTGGTAATTGGCGTGGCGGCAGATTTTCAGGCCCAGCTCGCAGATCTCGGCGCGCTGGGCGTCGTTCAGGTAAGGCGCGGGGGCGCGCTCGACGACCTTCTGGTTGCGGCGCTGGACCGAGCAGTCGCGCTCGAAGAGGTGGTAGAGGTTGCTGTGGTGGTCGCCCAGCACCTGCACCTCCACATGACGGGCGCGCTGGATCATCTTTTCCAGGTAACCCTCGCCGTTGCCGAAGGTGGCCTCGGCTTCGCGGCGGCCTTCGCGGACCTTGTCGGCAAGCTCGTCGGGGCCGTTGATCGGGCGCATACCGCGGCCGCCGCCGCCCCAGGATGCTTTCAGCATGATCGGGTAGCCGACTTCCCCGGCCATGGCGCGGATGGCGTCCATGCTGCCGGGTTCATCCGGGTCGGGCAGGACCGGGCTGGCGGGGACCACCGGCACCCCGGCGGCGATGGCGGCCTGGCGCGCGCTGGCCTTGTCGCCCAGCATCCGCATGGTTTCGGCCTTGGGGCCGATGAAGGCGATCCCGGCGGCCTCGCAAGCATCTACGAAGGCGGGGTTTTCAGACAGTAGCCCATAGCCGGGGTGGATCGCGTCGGCACCGCACTCATGGGCGATGCGGACGATATCGTGCAGGTCGAGATAGGCGGCGACCGGCCCCTTGCCCGCGCCAACCTGATAGGCCTCGTCGGCCTTGAAACGGTGCAGCGAGAGTTTGTCCTCCTCGGCGAAAATCGCCACGGTGCGCTTGCCGAGTTCGTTGGCGGCGCGCAGGACGCGGATGGCGATCTCGCCCCGGTTGGCGACGAGGATCTTCTGGAATTGCGGCATAGGGCGGTCCTTCGGGGCGAGCGTGGCGGTTTCCACGATGCGGAATAGCGGGCGATGGGAGCGGCGGCAAGCCCGGGTGCGGCAGTGCCGGATTTGGTTGGCCCGGTTTTGGCGCGCGATCATCGGGCGTCGACGACGGCAGTCACAATAGGATAACGAATCCGGGAGGCCCGTTTTGACTCGGCACCCGGTTGCGGTAGCGTGAGACTTTCCGCGCGGGCTTGGTATTGCGCGAGAAGGGAGGAATTCGATGAAGCGATTTTTGATGGTTGTTGTTGCGTTGATGGCGCTGGCGGGTTGCGAGACGCGTGGGGCGAAGGCGATCGAGGGGGTCGCGGCGACCAGTTCCCGGTTCGAGGAGGCCTTCGACGCCGGCGACGCGGCGGCGGTTGCTGCGCTCTGTACTGCGGAGGTGGTGGTGATGGCGTCGAACTATGCGCGGATCCGCGGGCGCCGCGCGATCCAGGGGTTTTGGCAGCGTTTCTTCGACGGGGACGTGACCGATATGAACCTCAAGACGGTGGAGTTGGAGGTAACTTGAGAGACGCGCGAGCGAGTATGGCGCCTTCTCGTTCACCGCTCCAGAGGGGCGGGGCGGCCGGGTGACGTTGACCGGGAAATACATCGTCCTCTGGCGCCGCGACGGCGATGGGGTCTGGCGCCTGCACCGGTATATCTGGAACAACGATCCGAAGGGGTGAGGGGGTGGTTATGGTCGGTCGGGACGATCCACCCTAAGAGTTGATCACGAACACATGCAGCGCCACCGGCCCATGCGCCCCCAATTGCAGGGTCTGGCCGATGTCGGCCGAGCGGCTGGGGCCGGTGACCAGATTGACCGTTCGGGGATCCAACCCACGTTTGCGCCATTCTGCCCACATGTCCTCAAAGCCGGCCTTGATGTCGTCCGCCGCGATGACGATGAAATGGGTCTCGCCGAGGAAAGTCAGGGTGACCGGGTTCTCGGCGCCGGAGGCGAGCACCAGGGTGCCGGTTTCGGCCATGGCGAGGTGAGCGCGGCTGAGGGTTGCGGGCTCGTCGAAGCGGCCGGGGCCGGTGGTGTGGTCGACGGTGCCCCAATCGCGCTCGAAAGCCGGGTCGTGGCCGGTGCGGATGGCGGCGGGTAGGTTGCGGTTGCGCAGTTCCTCGGCCAGGGCGGCGGGGAGGTCGTCGAGCGAGGCGATGCGGCTGGCGGTGGCATCGACGGCGATGGTTTTTTCGATGAACTGGGTAATGCGAGCAGCACCTTGGGTTTGGGCCACTGCCGGGACCGGGGCCGCCCCCGGGGCGCCGTCGGCCCGTTGATGGCCAAGGCGGGCGGTCACCGCTATCGGGTCGCCGCCGCCGGTGGCGCGCTTGACGCGGTTGAGGATGCGGTCCCGCGCAGTCATATTGGGGTCGGTCATTTGCGGGCCTTCCACTTGGCCTGGAACGTGCCGCCTTGCGGGGCCGGGAAGTCGCGGTGATCGGTCCAACCGCCGCCCATGGGCAGCTTCGAGAGGCGGCCCTTGCCAAGCGCCATGCATCGGAGGCCGAACGTGGCGCAGCGGGAAACCGCCTGGTAGAGGCCGGGCCGGGTGGCCAGCGCGCGCCAGAAGGCGAGGCCCCAGCGCACGGTGCTGGGGGTGAGGTTCTTCTCGAACTCGCGTTCGCGCCAGTGGCGCATCATTTTCGGCAGTGGGATGCGCATCGGGCAGACCGCCTCGCAGCGGCCGCAGAAGGTCGAGGCGTTGGGCAGTTGGCCGCCGGTCTCGATCCCGATCAGCGACGGCGTCAGCACCGCGCCCATGGGCCCCGGATAGACCCAGCCATAGGCGTGGCCGCCGACCGCCTGGTAGACCGGGCAGTGGTTCATGCAGGCACCGCAGCGGATGCAGCGCAGCATCTCCTGGAACTCGGTGCCGAGCATGTTGGTGCGGCCGTTATCCAGCAGCACGACGTGGTATTCCTCCGGCCCGTCAGGGTCGGTATCGCGGCGCGGGCCGGACGAGAAGGTGGTGTAGGCGGTGATCTCCTGCCCCGTCGCCGAGCGGGCGAGGACGCGCAGAACGGTCGCGGCATCCTCGAGGGTGGGGACGATCTTCTCCAAAGACGCCATGACGATGTGGACCCGGGGCAGCGACTGGGAGAGGTCGCCATTGCCCTCGTTGGTGACGATGACCGACTGGCCGGTCTCGGCGACCAGCAGGTTGGCGCCGGTGATGCCAACCTCGGCCTGGAAGTACTTCTCGCGCAGCACCCCACGGGCCTCGGCCAGCAGGTCGGGGAGTTCGGAGAGGTTCCGGTCCGGGGGCAGGTGGGTGTGGGCCTTGCGGAACTCGGCCTCAACCTGCGGCACGGTGACATGGACGGCGGGGGCGATGATGTGGCTGGGAATCTCATGGCGGAGCTGGATGATGTATTCGCCCAGGTCAGTCTCCTGCGGGCGGATGCCGTTGGCCTCGAGATGGTCGTTGATCCCGCATTCCTCGGAGATCATCGACTTGCCCTTGTTGACGGTCTTGGCACCCGCCTGGCGGCAGATGTCGAGAACGATGTTGCGGGCATCCTCCGCCGTTTCGGCCCAGTGGATATGGCCGCCCGCGGCATCGACCTTGGCCTCGTAGCGTTCCAGGTAGAGGTCGAGATTTGCCAGTGTGTGGTCCTTGAGGTCGCGGGCAGCGTCGCGCAGCGCATCGAATTCCGGCAGCTTGGCGCGGGCCTTGGCGCGTTTGTCGACAAAGCCGGACTGGGCGTGGCTCATCGCCGCCTGGATGTTGGGGTCGGCCAGCGCGTCCCTGGAGTTCTGTCTGAAATTCGGCGTGGTCGGGTGGAGGGCGCTCATCGGCTATTTCTCCCCGATGGCGGGGGTGGCGGTGTCGCCGGCCAGCACCTCGACCACGTGGCGGGCCTGCACGGGGCGGCCCTCGCGCGACAGCTTGCCGCCCATGTTCATCAGGCAGCCGAGGTCGCCCGCCAGCAGGAGACCGGCCCCGGTGTCGCCGATATTGCCGGATTTGTTGGAGACCATCTTGTTCGAGATGTCGGGGTATTTGACGCAGAAAGTGCCACCGAAGCCGCAGCAAACCTCCGATTCCTGCATTTCGGTGAGTTCCAGGCCCTCGACCGAGGCAAGCAGCTTGCGGGGCTGGTCCTTGATGCCAAGTGCGCGCAGGCCCGAGCAGGAGTCGTGATAGGTGGCCCGAGCGGGGAAACGGGCGGTAACCGCGTCAATGCCGAGGACGTCGGTCAGGAAACTGACGATCTCGTGGGTGCGGGCGGCCAGCGATTTGGCGCGCTCGGCCCAGGCCGGGTCGCCGGTGAAAATTTGCGGGTAGTCCTTGATAACCGTCGCGGCGCAGGAGCCCGACGGGACGACGACATGGTCGTAGCCGTCCATCGCTGCGATCATCTGGCGGGCCAGCGCGGCGGCGCCTTTGCGGTCGCCGGAGTTGTGGTTGGGCTGGCCGCAGCAGGTCTGAAGGGGGACATCGACAGCGCAGCCGACATCCTCCAGCAGCTTGACACTGGCGAAGCCGACCGAGGGGCGCATGGTATCGACCAGGCAGGTCACCATCAGGGCAACTTTTGGGCGCGCGGGGTCTGGCACGAGATGGCTCCTGGATTCGGTTCTTCGGGTTTAGTGCGCCGGGAGGCACCCGGCAAGGCGGGCGGACAGGATCGTCCGCCGGCGTTCCCGCGTATCGGGCGCACAATCATGTGAGCCTTAGCGGGGCTGCGCCAGATCGTCGAGGCCGACGTCAAGGGCAGAGGCGATGCGCTGCATCACGTCAAAGCGGCCGTGGCTTTTGCCGGACTCGATATCGCTGATCGTGGCAGGGCGAACGCCCGTTTTTTGGGCAAGCTGCACCTGCGTCAGAGCACGCGTCTTGCGCCAGGCTTCAACAGGGTGCATCTCGCCCCTGATGACGGCCATGGCAGCCGCAAGCGGCAAGCTGGGTTCGCCCCGGCGTTCCCGCACGTCAGCCAGGTCCTGAGCCTCATCTGCGGCGTCGACCAGCGCCTCATAGGCGGCGCGGGGCATGATGGCCAGTTCCTCGCCGCCCTCGGTGGTGATAAAACTGGTGAGCATGTCGGGTTCTCCTTATCTGTAGGTCGATTACCTGTAGGCGGCGCCGCGCGGGGCGATCTTGACGATGGTCAGTGTCTCGCCTTCGATCGTGAAGATCAGTCGCCAGTCCCGGACCCGGATGCGGAAGGCGCTGTCCTCACCCTGCATCGCCTTGATATCAACCGCCGCATCGCGGTTCTCGGCGTAGCGGGAAATGGCTTCGATCAGTTTGATGGTGATCTCGGCAGGAGCCTTGCGGGCTTCTTTGATCGCCGTCTTTTCAATCCTGATCTGCATCGCATCTTTCGTTTCCGCATGAGGATGTTTACGGATTACCGCGCGCATTATCAACAAATAAAGTCGGAAAACCGTAAGAAAGGGCGAGGGCACCCCTGCCGGGGCTGCGGCTCACAGCCGGTAGCCGCCGGCGACCTCGATGTTGGCGCCGGTGACGTAGTCGGCGCGGAGCAGGTAGTCGATGGCCTAGAAGACGTCGTCGAAGCTGCCATAGTGGAACCTGCCGGCGTTGTTGACCAGAAGGTCGAGGCCGGAGTTGCTGGCGAGGTCGCCGGCGATCTCGCCGGCTGCGGTGGCGTCGGCTTGCCAGAAGCGGGCAGTTACACGGGTCGCGAGGCCATTCAGGGCCTCGACATCGGCGGCCGAGCGGGCGACTCCGGCGACATCCCAATTAGCGGCGGCGAAGCGCTCGACGATGGCGCGGCCGATCCCCTTGCTGGCGCCGGTGACGAAGATCGACGGCATACTGCCCCCCTCAGGCGAGGTAACTGACCAGCGGCACCAGCGGCATCAGTTGCTGGGCCGCAAGTGCTATCTCGTCCTCGGGCATGAATCGCGGGCTGTCAATGCAGAGGATGCGCCACGGGCTGCTGGTCGGGTTGCGATAGGCATGGACATGGCCGAGCGGCCAGGAGAAGGCGTTGCCTCGTGCCACCGGCTGGCCCTGTTGCAGGAGACCATCGTCGAGGATCAGTTCAACTTCGCGCATCACCCAGTGGCAATGAGCCTGGATTGCGCTTTGCGGTGCAATCTCGAGGATGTAGAGCGAGGGTATCGTCCTCGTGCAGGATATGGGCGGTGCCGAAGGCGGTGCGCTCAACCTCGAACCCGGACCGGTCGATCTGCTCCTCGGCCTGCTCGCCGCGTGTGTTCTTGAGCGATACCGTGACCGTGCCGGAGTTGGACGCCGCACCGGAGGCAAAGAAATATCGTCCGATCATGCAGGCGAGCGTTGCCGCCGGCACCTCGCTGTAGGCGGCATCGACCAGGAACGCCACCGCCGCCCGGAGATCGGCCATTGCCAGCCGGGTAGCGCCAAGCCCGGCATCCGGCGTCAGCGCCACCGTGAAACCGAGTTGCCGATTATCCTCGGTCGACTCGAACGCGCGGTAAGGAAAGTTGAACTCACAACCGGCGCCGTTTGCCGGTGCGCGAGGTTGTGAGCCGGCTGAGGTTTCAGCGAGCAATGTCATGATGTTTCGCCGCCCCCCTCGATAGTCCTGGCCGCCATAGGTTCTAGTGCGGGGCAGGTTCTGGTACGGGCCCCGGCGCATGCTATTTTGCCCCGCTTGCCTGCCTCGCGTGTTGCCAGTCTCGGCGGTGCTGGTTAATCGTTCGTTAGCCCTCCGGCCAGCTCCGGTGCGCATCGCCCCGACGGATCGGGAGATTCCGCTGCGCCGTCCGGTCGCAGCCAGTAAATTATTATATAAAACAGTAACTTGATGGATGTGGGCCGGTGCATGTGGCGACTTGACACCCCCGTACCCCCTTCGTATTGTCCGCACGTCTTCCACTGGGTGCTCTCGCGCCCGGTTGCCGGTTATGAGGTACCGCCGATGGGCGCGCCCAAGGAGAGGTCGGCGAAGCTCGACGAGCTTGATCGCCGGATCAGGGCCGCGCGCGAAGCGCAGGCGCCAAAACCGGGGAAGACGGGGGACAAGTTCACCGCTGCCGATATGGCGTGGCGGATGACCCTGGAGATGGTCGTTGCCGGAATGGTCGGCGCGGCGATGGGGTGGGGACTCGATGCGTTGTTCGGCACACTGCCGATCTTTCTCATCGTGTTCATACTGCTGGGCTTCGCGGCCGGTATCCGCATGGTGATGCGGTCGGCCAGGGAGCTCCAGAAAAAACAGGCGGCCGAGGCCGCGAAGGAAGACTGAAGCGCCATATGGCGCGGGGAAATACGGGGATCCGAGCATGGCGGTGGACGAAGCAGCTGAAGTCGAAGGTGAAGGCGGCCTCAGCATCCATCCGATGGAGCAGTTCGAGGTCACGCCGCTGTTCGGCGACGGCCATGGCGCGCTGGGGCTTCTGACGATCACCAACTCGACCCTGTGGATGGCGCTGATTCTGGGCACCGTCTCGGCGCTGCTGATCCTGGGTATGCGCGGGCGTGCCCTGGTGCCGACCCGGGTGCAGTCGATCGCTGAAATCCTGTATGGTTTCGTGCGCCAGATGGTCGCCGATGTGCTGGGCGAGGATGGGGTCAAGATCTTCCCCTATATTTTCACCCTGTTTATCTTCATCCTGTTCTCAAACCTGTTGGGGCTGATCCCCTATTCCTTCGCCGTGACCTCGCATATCGCGATCACCGGGGTGCTGGCGGGGCTGGTGTTCGGCACCGTGATCGTGCTCGGTTTTGTCAAGAACGGGCCCGGGTTCTTGAAGATTTTCTGGCTCGGCGACGCGCCGCTGGCGCTGCGCCCGGTGCTGGCGATGATCGAGGTGATCTCGTTCTTCGTACGCCCACTGAGCCACTCGATCCGACTTGCTGGCAACATCATGGCTGGCCATGCGGTGTTGAAGGTCTTCGCCGCCTTCGTGCCGGCCTTGAGCATCTTCGGCATCGTGCCGCTGGCGCTGATGGTGGCGATCACCGGGCTGGAGTTTCTGGTGGCCTGCGTACAGGCCTACATCTTCGCCATCCTGACTTGCATCTACCTGAAAGACGCGCTGAGTCCGGCTCACTGAGCCGGAGCAAACCTGACAACCCGAGATTATCCATTCGAGAGGAGTAACTACGATGGAAGTTGAAGCCGCGACTGTGCTGGGCAAATATATCGGTGCCGGACTGGCGGCCATTGCGATGGGTGGTGCCGGCGTCGGCATCGGCCACGTGGTCGGCAACTATCTGAGCGGCGCGCTGCGCAACCCTGCCGCCGCCAAGGAGCAGACGGCGATGCTGTTCATGGGTATCGCGTTCGCCGAAGCCATGGGTATCTTCGGCTTCCTGATCGCGATGCTGCTGATGTTCGCCGTCTAAGGCGGTTGATATCGCAGCCTGAGTCCGGGGCCGGGCGCAGTGGCGGCCGCCCCGAATTTATGGCCGAATTTATGGCTGGGTTTTGACGGGTCGCGTCCGCGCGGCCTCCGGACTGTTTGGAGAGTCACATGGCGACGGATGCCGAGGTAGCACTGGAGGCTGGTGAACACGCCTCGGGTGGGCTGCCGCAGCTCGACTTCACCACCTTCCCAAGCCAGATCTTCTGGCTGGCGGTGACTTTCTTCGTGCTGTTTCAGTTGATGAGCAAGGTGGCGCTGCCGCGCATCGCCAGTGTGCTGGAAGAACGCGCCGACGCGATCGCTGACGATCTCGACCGTGCCGAGGAATTCAAGCGCAAGGCCTCCGAGGCGGAGGATGCATACCAACAGGCGCTGCTGGAGGCCCGGGCCAAGGCCCAGGGGATCGTTGCCGAGACCCGCGCCGAGATCCAGAAGGACGTGGATGCGGCGATGGCCAAGGCCGATGCCGAGATTTCCGCCCGTGCCGGTGAATCGGAAAAACGCATCCGCGAGATCCGCGACAGCGCGATGGCGGCGGTGGCCGAGGTCGCCAACGACACCGCGATTGCGGTGGTCGAGGCGGTGATGCCGGATGTGATGGACGCCAATGCGGTCAAGGCCGCTGTCCAGGCGCGGCTGGGTTGAGGGGGGTAGGACATGTCACTTCTGAATGACAGCTATTTTGTCGTCGGTCTCAGCTTCGCCCTGTTCTTCGGGTTGCTGGCCTATCTGGGCGTCCACAAATTTCTGGGGGCGAAACTGGATGACCGGGCCGATCGCATCCGCGAGGAGTTGGACGAGGTGCGCCGGTTGCGCGAGGAGGCCCAGGCCACTTTTGCCGAGTTCGAGCGTAAGCAACGCGAGGTCCAGGGCCAGGCAGATGAGATCGTCGCCCATGCCAAGCACGAAGCCGAGCAGGCCGCCGAGATCGCCAAGGCGGATCTTGCCGCCTCGATCGAGCGCCGCCTGAAGGGCGCCAACGAGCAGATCGACATGGCTGAGGCCAGTGCGGTGCGCGAGGTTCGCGACCGGGCCGTGCAGGTCGCGATTGCCGCTGCTGCTGAGGTCATGGCCAGTCAGATGACTGCCGAGAAGGCGGATGCCCTGGTCGAGGACGCGATCAAGAACGTCGGAGAGAGACTGCACTGAGCCCAGAAGCGGGTCCCTGAAAAGGGAAAGTGACAGCAAATCGTGAGACAATGTCGCGAGGGACAGGTGGCCCGGCCTTGCGCCGGGCCTTTTCCGTTGGCGGGAGGCGGTGCGCCGAAAGCGGCAGCTTTCGAACAGGCGCAAAAACACGGGGAGAAGGTATCACCCCCAAGATGGCGTAGATTTTGCTGGCGCCCGCCGTAGTTCATCGCAGCACCAGTTCCACTCGACGGTTGAGGGCGCGGCCTTCCTGGGTGGCGTTGGACGCGACCGGGGCGAGGTAACCGGCGCCGTCGGCTTCGAGCCGCCCGGCGGCGACACCGCGTTCGATCAAGGCGGCGCGGACTGCTTGGGCACGCCGCTTCGACAAGGCGAGATTGGCTTCGAGCGATCCCTGGTTGTCCGAATGGCCGACGATCACAACCGCAAGCTTCGGGTTGCGCGACAACAGCCGGGTGAGAATCTCCAGCGCCGCGGCCGAGCCGTCGGAGAGCGCCGCGCCGCCGGTGTCGAAAATCAGGCCCTGGACCGGGACGTGGCCGAATTCGTTGAGCCGGTCGAGCAGCAATTGCTCGTCCTGGGGCAGGATCACCTGGCTGGTTTCCGCATCGGATGCGGGTGGCGGGGTGATCATCAGGCCCGGATCGCCTGGCGTCACGACAACGGTCTGGACGTAGATCGCCCCGAGAACCCGGCTAACGAGTACCGAGACGAGGGTCTCGGTCGCGCCCGTATTGGCGCGGCTGGCGGACAACTGGGCGAAATCCGCAGTGTCGATCAGTATCGCCGGGGGCGGCAGGAGCTGGACCGCAAAGCGGAAGTCGAAACCGCCGCAGGCAGCGTTGACGCAGTCGAAGAGCGGCTGGTAGCCGAGTGCTGCAAGCCGGGTGCGGTAGCCCTCGATCACCTCGGCTGTGCTGGCTTCGGAGGAATCGAGCCGGAAGCCGGACCAGATGACCCGGCCCTCGAGCGTGCGGCTGTTGGTTTCGCTGGGGGTGTAGGGGCCAATGGGCAGGGCGTAGCGGTCGAAGTGCCGGTCGCTATGGGCGGTGAGGACGGCGCCTTCAGGTGCGCCGGGGTCGAGCACCAGCCCGGGGCCCGACTCCTGCGCAGGCGCGGCAAGGGCGAAGCTTGCCAGCGCGATGGCGATGACGGCCATTCGCCCGCTGCGTCCTGGAATGCTCACGAGGGGTCCTCTCTCAACTCGATACAATGCGGTAATGGTAGCTTCCCGCAAGTGCCATGCCCAGCCTCTCGTATAACGCCCGGGCCGGGGCGTTGGCCTCGGTGACCGCCAGTGTCAGCCAGTCTGCGCCATGTTCGGCGGCAAAGCTGGCGGCACCACGCAGCAACAGCCCGCCACCGCCCTTGCGCCGGTGCTCAGGCGCAACCTCGATGGCGTGGATCATGGCGATGTCTCCCCCGTTGGCGTTATCGATAGCGACAAAGGCGACGCCGACCGGGCGGTCGTCGGCCCTGGCCAGAAGCGTCACGCACGGACCGGTGGACCGCGCCATCACCGCACGGCGGCCCGGGCCGATGCCGCCCCGCGACCAGATCTCGTCGACGATGGCCAGCGGTGATGTGGCGCGGAAGACCTTCACAGTCTCGTCGCGCCCGTCGGCAAGGGTGGCGACCGGGGTCGCGTAGAGGGCGACAGGATCCTTTCTCGCATAGCCCACCTCGGCGAGGCGGCGATCAAGCAGCACCTGGTCCGGGGTGACGCGAAAGAGCGGCGTTTGGCCCCATTCGCGCATACCCGTTTCGGCCGCGGAGAGAGCTGCGGTTTGATCCCCCGATTCGGTGATCGAAGCGGCGGAGACGCGCTGGCCACCGCCCGCGCCGCGGCGCAGCAACCACGGCCCAACCGGGCGGAACTCGGCCGGTGGCCAAGTGGCGTCGATGGCGGTCATCAGGCGATTGTTGGACGGCATGGTCGGGGTCATGGTGGCCTGCCCGGCTGGATTGATTCGGGAGGCCGGACTTTCGGCCTTGCGCTGCGCGCCTCCCTGCTTACAGTGGCGGCGCGTTCCTTTTCAATCACGAGATGGGCGCATGTTCTCGGGGCGGGGCGAAATTCCCCACCGGCGGTGACGGGGTCGAGATCCCGAAGCCCGCGAGCGCCTCCGGCCCCATGCCGGAGGGTCAGCAGATCCGGTGCAATCCCGGAGCCGACGGTCATAGTCCGGATGAGAGAGAACGGGGGAGCGGGTTTGCGCTGTCGGGTCTTGACCCCATGCGTCTGCCCTTCCTTCCGTAGCCCTGGGTTTTGGTGGCTGAACGGAAGGAGAGAACATGTCCCGCACCCAAACCCATCCGATCCAGGCCCGTGTTGCCCTTATCCAGGCGCGCTGGCACGCGGATATCGTCGACGAGGCCCGCAAATCGTTTATCGCCGAAATCGGACAGCTTTCGCAGGGGAGCATCGCCGTCGATGTATTCGATGCGCCAGGGGCGTTCGAGATACCGTTGATGGCCCGGCGGATCGCCTTGCGCGGTGGCCACGCGGCGGTGGTTGCCGCCGGTTTTGTTGTCGATGGCGGTATCTACCGGCACGACTTCGTCGCCTCGACGGTGATCGACGGGCTGATGCGGGTACAGATGGACGCCGATGTGTTCCGGTGCTGTCGGTGGTGCTGACGCCACATCACTTCCATGACAGCGCGGAGCATCAAGGGTCCTTCCGCGAACGTTTCAAGGTGAAGGGGCGCGAAGCAGCGTGCGCCTGCATGGCGGTGATCGGCGAGGTCGCCGCGATTGAGGTGGAGGAGCCGGAGCGGGCGTGAGGGTTGTTGACCGCGCAGGTCGCCGAAGGTGGCCGGACGGGCGCAAAGGACCCGCGGGGAGGCGGGGTGGGATGAGTCCCTGCTTGCTGGCGCTTCGGGTGGGATATGTGCAGCGTTGCACCAACAGAAAGGCCGACCCGAGGGCCGGCCCTGGAAATCCGTGCCCTGGAAATCCGTGGCAGTGTAGCGGATCAGATGAAGTACTGACCGCCATTGGCCGTGATGGTCGAGCCGGTGACGAAACCGGCGTCGTCGGAGGCCAGGAACGCCACGCAGCGGGCGATCTCGTCGGCTTCGCCGAGGCGGCCGACCGGGATCTGGGCGATGATGGAGTCGCGGACCTTCTCGGGCACCGCCATCACCATCTCGGTGGCGATATAGCCGGGGCAGACCGCGTTGACGGTAATGCCCTTCTTGGCGCCTTCCTGGGCCAGCGCCTTGGTGAAGCCGAGGTCGCCCGCCTTGGCGGCGGAATAGTTCGCCTGGGCAAACTGGCCCTTTTGGCCGTTGATCGAGCTGATGTTGACGATCCGCCCGAAACCGCGGTCGCGCATGCCGTTCCACAGCGGGTGGGTCATGTTGAAGATGCCGGTCAGGTTGGTGTCGATCACTGCCCCCCACTGCTCGCGCGACATTTTGTGGAACGGCGCGTCGCGGGTGATACCGGCGTTGTTGATCAACACCTCGACCGGGCCGAGATCGGCCTCGACCTGGGCGATGCCAGCGACGCAGCCGTCGTAGTCGGCGACCGACCATTTGTAGACGGCGATGCCGGTTTCGGCCTTGAATGCGGCCGCCGCCTCGTCATTTCCGGCATAGTTGGCGGCCACGGTGTAACCCGCCGCCTTCAGCGTTTTGGAGATCGCCGCGCCGATGCCGCGGGTGCCTCCGGTTACCAATGCAATTCGTGACATATGTCTGTCTCCTGGATGTGTCTTGTTTCCATGCAAGGCGAGTCGGGACGACCCACCCTGCGGGTGTTGGTGGTCGCCGCGTTTATCCGCGCTCGACGCACATGGCGACGCCCATGCCGCCGCCGATGCAGAGCGTGGCGAGGCCCTTCTTGGCACCGCGCCGCTTCATCTCGTGGAGCAGGGTGTTGAGGATGCGGCAACCGGAGGCGCCGATCGGGTGGCCGATGGCGATGGCGCCGCCGTTCACATTCACGATTGCCGGGTCCCAGCCCATGTCCTTGTTCACCGCGCAGGCCTGGGCGGCGAAGGCCTCGTTGGCCTCGACCAGGTCCAGGTCCCCGACCTTCCAGCCGGCTTTTTCCAGCGCCTTGCGCGAGGCCGGGATCGGGCCGGTGCCCATGATCGACGGATCGACGCCGACGGTGGCGTAGCTGACGATGCGGGCCAGGGGTTCGATGCCGCGGCGCTCGGCCTCATCGGCGGTCATCAGCAGGGTTACTGCCGCGCCGTCGTTGATGCCGGAGGCGTTGGCCGCGGTTACCGTGCCCTCGCGGTCGAAGGCGGGGCGCAGCTTCTGCATGTTCTCGATGGTGGCGCCGTGGCGAATGTACTCGTCCTGCTCGACCACGGTCTCGCCCTTGCGGGTCTTGATGGTGACGGTGGCGATCTCGTCGGCGAACCTGCCGGCCTTCTGTGCCGCCTCGGCCTTGTTCTGGCTGGCGAGCGCGAAGGCGTCCTGCTCGTCGCGGCCAAGCTGCCACTGCTTGGCGACGTTCTCGGCGGTCGTGCCCATGTGATAGCCGTTGAAGGCGTCCCACAGGCCGTCCTTGATCATGCAGTCGATGAATTTCAGGTCGCCCATCTTCTGACCGGCGCGCAAATGCGCCACATGGGGGCTGAGCGACATGCTCTCCTGGCCACCGGCAATGACGATGGCGGCGTCGCCAAGCTGGATGTGCTGGGCGCCGATGGCGACCGCGCGCAGGCCCGAGCCGCAGACCTGGTTGATGCCCCAGGCCGAGGCATCGACCGGCAGGCCCGCGTTGATATGCGCCTGGCGGGCCGGGTTCTGGCCCTGGCCGGCGGTCAGCACCTGGCCGAGAATGGTCTCGGATACGTCCGCCGCAGCGACCCCGGCGCGCGCGAGTGCTGCCTTGATGGCGACCGTGCCAAGGTCATGCGCCGGCATGCTGGCGAAGGCTCCGTTGAAGCTGCCGACGGCGGTGCGCGCCGCCGAGGCGATGACGATACTGGTCATGGGGTGTCCTTTCTCGCTTGGGCCCCGGCTTGCGGCCGGGAAACTTTCGCCCGTTCTGTCACGCTCCGCGTGGTTCTGCAATGCGACAATTATTGCGATGCAACAACTGCCTGCTGGCCGGTTTCCGCGTCGCCGCTTCTGCAGCGGTGACTTCGCAACTGCAAAATTGCGGTTGCACTGCGGCACAGCGAGTGCACAATATGAGAGCGTTCCCGCATCGGAGCGCCGGATGAATGGGAGGTGACGCCGTGGCTGGCAGTGAAAAGAGTTCAGCAGGGGATTCAGCTGAAAAGCCGGAAAAAATCGTCATCAAGAAATACGCCAATCGCCGGCTCTACAACACGGCGAAGAGCAGTTATGTCACGCTGGACGACCTCTCGAAGATGGTGCGCGCCGGGCAGGATTTTGCCGTCTACGACGCCAAGACCGGTGACGACATTACCCGCTCGGTCCTGACCCAGATCATCTTCGAAGAAGAGGCCAAGGGGCAGAGCATGCTGCCGACCAAGTTCCTCCGCCAGATCATCAGCCTCTACGGCGATACGTTGCAGGGGGTGGTGCCGAGCTATCTGGAAGCATCGATGGAGACCTTCGCCCAGAACCAGGAGCGCATGCGCCAATCCTTTGGGGGTAATCCGGCAGTGGCGAATTTCGAGACCATGGCGCGCAGCAACATGGAATGGTTCGAGCAGGCCATGCGGATGTTTTCACCGTTTGGTGCCGGGGCTGGTACCGGGGCCGGAGCGGGAGGCAAGTCCTCCGAGGCCCCGGCCGAGCCGGAGCCGGCACAGGACGAGGAACCGGCGGCCGATTTGAGCCAGGATCTCGGTCAGTTGCAGCGGCAGCTCGGCGAGATGCAGGCGCAGCTTGAACGCCTGACCCGTGGCAAGGGCTGATACGACGCGGCTCAATCGCAAGACGCTTTGCGATGCCAACACCGCGCAGCGTGGTGCGTCTCCTCGACGCGACGGTCAATGACATCCTCGCGGCGACGGAGATGGCTCCGCCCGGAGTGGTCGCGGCAAAAGCAAGGGAATACCATGCGCGTAGTCATCATCGGCGGCGGCGGGATGCTGGCCCAGAAACTGGCGCTGGCGTTGGGCCAGCGCGGCGAGCTCGGCGGGCAGGCCATAAGCCAGATGGCGCTGGCCGATATCATTGACCCCGCCCCGGTTGAAGCTTCATTCCCGGTGACCACCCATTGCCTCGATATCACCGACAAGGCGGCGGTGGATGCGTTGCTATCCGGGGGTGCCGACGTCATCTACCACCTCGCCGCCATTGTGTCGGGGCAGGCCGAGGCCGAGTTCGATCTTGGCATGGATATCAACCTGATGGGCTCGATCAACGTCTTCGAGGCGGCGCGCGCCCTGGGCACCTGCCCGAAGCTGGTCTTCACCTCGTCCATCGCCACCTATGGCGGCGAAATCCCGGAGCGGATCGAGGACTGGACGGCGCTGAACCCGCAAACCTCCTACGGTGCCCAGAAAGCGGCGGCCGAGATGCTGCTGACGGATTACTCGCGCAAGGGGTTCTTGGACGGGCGCGGGCTGCGCCTGCCGACGATCTCGATCCGCCCCGGCCAGCCGAACAAGGCGGCGTCCAGCTTCATGTCGTCGATTTTCCGCGAACCCTTGCAGGGGCGCGAGGCGGTCTGCCCGGTCGGCCCCGACTATCCCCACTGGTACCTGTCGCCGCGCCGTTGCATCGAGAACCTGATCCATGCCGCCGAGGTCGAGGCGCAAGCGCTGGGCCGGAACCGCTGCTTCGCGTTGCCGGGGCGCACCCACCTGATCGGTGACATGGTCGAGGCCATGCGCCGGGTCGCCGGCGACGCCCCGGTGAGCCTGATCCGCTGGGAGCCGGACCTGGAGGTGCAGAAGATCGTGCTGGGCTGGATGGCCTGTTTCAATCCGGCCAAGGCATTGGCCCTGGGTTTCGTGAGCGACGACAGCTTCGAGGATAATATCCGGTATTTCCTGGAGGACGATATCGCCCGATAGGCGTGGTGCGGTAGGGCGGACATGGTTGTCCGCCGTCGCCACATCAAGGGTGGGCAAACATGTCCACCCTGCCAGGCGCCGCTTACCCGCCCGGCACCTGCCGTGCCGTGTCCGGCAGCCAGGTGGCCAGTTCCGGCCAGAACACCAGCACCGCCACCATCACCACCATTATCATGAACATCGGCAGCGCGGTCTTGGCGATATAGCTCATCTCGTGGCGGGTCATGCCCTGCAGCACGAACAGGTTGAAGCCGATCGGCGGGGTGATCTGCGCCATCTCGACCACCACCACGACGAAGATCCCGAACCAGATCATCGAGAAGCCCAACTCCTGGAAGGCAGGCACGTTCACCATCGGCTCGATAACCGCCATGGTCAGCACCACCGAGGAAATGCCGTCCAGGAACATGCCGATGATGATGTAGAATACCGTCAGCGCAGCGATCAGGGTGAACACCGAGAGGTTCATCGAGGCGATCCATTCGGCCAGCGCCCGGGGCAACCCGGTGAAGCCCATGCTCAGCGACAGGAACGCCGCCCCCATCAGAATGAACGCGACCATGGCGGAGGTGCGCACCGCCCCCATCAGGCTTTCGGTGAAGGTGGCCCAGGACAGGCTGCCCTGCGCCATTGCCAGCACCATGGAACCGATGACGCCGATGGCAGCAGCCTCGGTCGGGGTCGCCAGACCCATATACATCGAGCCGATCACCCCCAGCACCAGGCAGATCACCGGGATCAGGAACCGCGAGTTCCACAGCTTGTCACGGAACGACATCGGCGGCTCCGGGTCGGGCCGCTGGTCCGGCCGCACGTAGTGCCAGGCGGCGACATAGCCCATGAACATCAACGCCAGCACCAATCCGGGCAGGATGCCGGCGATGAACAGCTTGGTGATCGATTCATTGATGGTGACGCCGTAGACGATCAGCGTCAGCGAGGGCGGAATCATCAGCCCCAGCGTCGCCGAACCGGCCAGGGTGCCGATGGTCATGAATTCAGGGTATTTGCGCTTGCGCAGCTCCGGGATCGACATCTTGCCGACCGTGGTCAGCGTTGCCGCCGACGAGCCGGAGACCGCCGCGAAGATGGTGCAACCGACCACATTGGTGTGCAGCAGCCCGCCGGGCAGCCCGGCCATCCACGGTGTCAGCCCCTTGAACATGTCCTGGCTCAGGCGGGTACGGAACAGAACCTCGCCCATCCAGATGAACAATGGCAGCGCCGTCAGGGTCCAACTGGACGACGAGGTCCAGATGGTGGTGATCATGGCGTCGCCGGCCGGGCGCGAGGTGAACGCCTCGACCCCGATATAGGCCACCCCCATCAGCGCCAGCCCGATCCAGACACCGGAACCAAGCAGGAAGAACAGCACGAATACGAAGATTGCGGTTTTGGCCAGCACGTATTCGGCGCCGATGCCCTCAAGCAAGAACCATGCGCCCGCCGCCAGCAGGGTGAACGCGGCCAGGGCGAACAGGCGGCGGGGAAGTTCCTGGGTCAGCATGGATTCAGCCCTCGTGGTCGGCAATGTTGGGTTCCTCGACGCCGCTGTGTTCGGTCAGCAGCACCCGGAGGAACTGGTCGACCAGCGCCACCGCCAGCAGCACGGTTCCGACCGACATGGCGATCTGCGGGATCCACAGCGGCGTTGCATCCAGCCCCTGGCTGATATCGTTCCATTCGGCCGAGCCGAAGTTGGTCTTGATGGCATAGCGGGCAAAGAAGATAGCGGTTACCGCCGCCACGCCGTAGCACCAGATCTCGCCATAGCGACGCCAGGGACCCAACGCGTTCAGCACCAGCGACACCCGGATATGCGCCCCCTTGTTCATCGCGTAGGCCAACGCGAAAAACGAAGCACCGGCCATCGAGTAACCGGCATAGTCGGTAGCGCCAGGGAACACCTGCCCGGTCCAGCGGGCGATCATCTGGGCCACGATCAGTCCCAGGATGGCAATCAGGAACAACCCGCCCAGCACACCACCGGCCAGATACAATGCATCCAGAATCCGTCTGATCGTTTTCAGCATCTTGTCCACCGGTGTTGGAAGTTACTGCGCCGCCCGGCTCCTTGTATCTCCCCGGAGACGAGGTGGGGAGGAGCTTGATGCCCCTCCCTGTAGCATCGCGTGCCAGTTACTGGGCGTTGAATGCGTCGACAATCGCCGCGCCCTCGGCACCGGCGGCAGCCTTCCACTCAGCGGCCATGGTTTTGCCGATCTCGTTGAGCTCGGCTTGCAGCCCATCACTTGCCGGCTGCACCGTCATGCCGCCTTCGCGCAGGCCTTTCAGGGTGAAGTCGGTGTACTGAACGGCGCGCCACAATCCGGCATAGGCGGCCATATCGGCGCAACCCCGGATTGCCGCCTGGTTCTTGGTGTTGACGCCGGCCCAGACATCCTTGTTCACGAAGACCGAGTTGCGCGGCATCCAGGCGTCGACCTCGTAGAAATTGCTCAGATGTTCCCATACCTTGCGGTCATAGCCGGTGGCGCCTGACGAGATCATCGACTCGGCGACGCCGGTGGCAAAGGCCTGGCTGATCTCGGCCGCTTCGATCTGCACAGGAAGCATGCCGGTCAGTTCGGCGAGTCGCGCTGTGGCGGTGTTATAGGAGCGGAACTTGAGCCCCTTCATGTCGGCGACCGAGTTGACCTCGCGATTGAAGTACAGCCCCTGCGGCGGCCACGGTGTGGCGTAGAGCAGCACCAGGTTCTGTTCGTCGAGGATCTTCTCCATGGTTGGCCGGGCCGCGGCCCACAGCTTCTCCGAGGCGTCGAAATTGGTCGCCAGGAAAGGCACCGAGTCGATTCCGAAGATAGGGTTTTCGTTCTGATGCGCGCTCAGCAGGCGCTCGCCGACCGGCACCTGCCCGGTTTGGACCGCGCGCTTGATCTCGTTGCCCTTGAACAGCGAGCCGCCGCCATGGACGGTGATGGTGATGTCGCCGCCGGTGGCGGTGCCGACGCACTGTGCGAAGGCCTTGCCGTTCTGGGTATGGTAGTTCGAATCCGAATAGGCCATGGGCATATCCCATGCCTCGCCCGCCTGCGCCGCACCGGCAGAGAGAATCAGGCCAGCGGTCAGTCCGATCATCTTTCTCATAGTCATTCCTCCCTGGGGAATATGTTGTTTTTCTTATCGTCGGTCGAAACGGTCCACTCTATATGCAGCAATGTCAATATTCGGATGGCGTCCGCCGATCATGTCGGTGATCATACGTCCAATTCGGGGCCCCATGGTCAACCCCAGATGCTGGCCGCCAAAGGCGAAGTGGATTGCCGGCGCCTTTGGCGAGGCGCCAAGCAACGGCAGGCTGTCCACCGTTGAGGGGCGTTGCCCCATCCAGGTTTCCTCGCCGTCCCATTTCAGTTTTGGGTAGATTTCGCGGACACGTCTGCGGATGCCGTCCAGGGGCGCTGTCAACTCCGGTCCGTCAATACCGCCGAAATCGACCGTACCGGCGAAGCGCAACCCGTCCTCCATCGGCGTCACCGCCAGCTTGGCGTCGGTCACCATGTAGGGAGCGGGCGGCTTGTGCGAGACCCCGGTCAGCATCAGGTGATAGCCGCGCTCGGACTCCATCGCCGCGCGGTGACCCAGCTTGTGCGCCAGTTTGCCGGACCAGACCCCGGCCGCCAGCACGACGCGGTTGGCCTCGTGCCGGGCGCCGCCGATCAGGGTCACAGCGCCGCGTCCGTCTCCGATCTGGGCGATGTCGGCCACCTCGCCTTGCAGGAATGTGCCGCCCTCACGCTCGAAATGCTCCGCCAGTGCCCCAACGTACCTTGAGGGCGAGGTGACGAAGCCATGATCCTTAAGCGCCGCACCGAAGGTGTAGGCTGACGACAGTTCCGGGTCGTATCCGGTTAATGCCGCGCGATCCCATTCCTCCCACTCGAAGCCGTTGGCTTTGCGCAGCCCGAAGCCGAAAGTATCGTGTTCGAACGCTGTCCGGTCGCGGTATATCACGGTGTAGTAGCCATGCTGGATGAAACGCTCGGCCGGGGTGCCGCGTGCCAGCGACAGGTGCTGGTCGACCGAATCTCCGGTCAGGGCAGCAAGGCCGCGCGCGATCTCCTCAACCTTGTCACGCCGCCCGTTCCACAGGTAGCGGACCAGCCAGGGCATCAGCCGGGGCAGATAGCTCCAGCGCAGATACAAGGGCGAATTCCGGTCCAGCAGCATACCCGGAGCCTTCCAGATCAGCCCCGGCACCGAGACCGGAACCACCCCGGCGCGCGCCAGGATGCCCGCGTTGCCATAGGAGGTCTGGGCCGGGTCGCCGGGTCGCACCCGGTCGATCAGCGTCACTGCGTGGCCGTCGCGGCGCAGCCATTCCGCCGCCGAGACGCCGGTGATTCCGGCCCCGACCACAATCACCTTCATCATGCCACCCATTCGCTGACCGGAGCCGCCGCATCCTGCAACGGTTGCGCGATCACGTCCACCAGGGTTGGGCCGTCATGGGCGATGGCTTCCTTCAGGGCCCGCTCCAACGCGCCCGGCTCCTCCACCCGCCAGCCTTTCACCCCATAGGCCGCCGCCACCGCCGCATGGTCGGTGCGGGAGAAATCGACCGAATAATAGCGCGCGTCGAAACCAGATTTCTGCCCGGCCTTGATCCAGCCATAGACGCTGTTCGAAAACACCACGATGGTGATTGGCAGGCCGAGGCGCACGATGGTCTCCAACTCGCCGACGCACATGCCGAAACTGCCGTCACCCATGGCGGCCACCACCTTGGCGTCGGGCCGCCCGACCTGCGCCCCGACAGAGGCCGCCAGCGCATAGCCCAGCGCCCCGTGCGCCCGGTTGGTGATGAAATGCCGCCCCGGCTTGCGGAGCCTGTAGAAGGCCGAGAAATAGGGGCATGGCGTGCCCGGATCAGCGCAGACCACAGCGTCGTCGGGTAACAACCGCTCCAGGGCAGCGATCACCCGCTCGGGCCGGATCGGTTTCTCCATGCTGTCCGCCAAGGGCTGGAAATGCGCCCGCTTCGCTGCCCAGGCATTCAGGACTGCCGCTTGCGCGCCCTCAAGGGCAGGCAAATTGGCAGCCTCACTCAACGCCTCAAGCGTCAGCCGGGCGTCGGCACATATGGCGGCGTCCGTGCGATAACTCGCCCCGATGACGCCTGGATCGCAATCGATATGGACGATCCGAGTCGCCGGCCCCGGGGAACGCCAGCGTTCCGTCGTCACCGAACCCGCCCGGCATCCGATGTAGATCACGCAATCGGCGGCATCGACCACCGCCCTGGTTTCCGGTATCCCGCCGTTGGAGCCGACGACGCCCAGGCACAGCGGATGGGTTTCGGCCATGCTGCCCTGGCCGCTGACCGTGGTCGCGACCGCGATCTCCAGCGCTTCGGCCAACCGCTGCAAGGCGGCCTCGGCGCCTGCCAGCACCACGCCGCCGCCGCAGACGATCAGCGGACGCTTCGCCTGTGCCAGCACCGCCACCACCCGCTCCACATCCGCCGGATCGGGCGCGGCGCATAACGCCGGGAAGGTGCCGAACTGCGGATCGGCCCAAATCTCGCCCTCCGGAACCGGGGCCTTCTGCACGTCGAACGGCAGGCACAGATGCGCAGCACCAGGTCGCCCGGTGGTCATTTCGCGGAAGGCGCGGCGCACCATGCGGGGAAGGGCGCCAGCGTCGCGCAGCACCCCGTTCCATTTGGTCAGGGGCCGAAACAATGCCTCTTGGTCCAACTCGGTCAGAGGGAACCGACCGGCCGAGGTGGTGGCCACGTCGGAGGTGATGGCAAGGATCGGAACCGAACTTTCACTCGCCTCGATGACGCCCGGCAGAATATAGGTGGCGCCCCCGCCCGAGGGCCCCTCGCAGATGCCGACCCGTCCGGTGACCCGCGCATAGGCGTCTGCCATATACCCTGCATGGCGTTCGTCGCGGGTCAGGATATGGGTCATGCCATGGTCCAGCCGCGCCAGCGCATCGTAGAACGGAAGCGAGGTATCGCCGCACAGCCCGAAGATGTGGCGCACGCCATGCGCGGCCAGCACCCGCACCATAGCCTCGGCGCCCGAGGACGTGTTGGTGTCTGTGTTTGTTGCCGGGGCGTCTTCACTCATCATCGCTGCCTTGCGCTAACTGCATTCAGAACTGTATACAGTTTGTAATGACCTGATCCGGCGATGATTCGTCAACCAAAATGACGTTTGGAGGCCCCGCCACATGCCGAAGGCCAAGGATCAAGGAAGCGTCGAGCGCATTTACTCGGCCCTGCGCGAAATGGCGATTTCGTTCCGGTTGCGCCCCGGCCAGCGGGTCAACGAGGTGGCAATATCGCGCGAGCTTGGCGCCAGCCGCACGCCTCTGCGCGAGGCTCTGAACCGACTCGCCTCCGAGGGGTTCCTTCGGTTCGAGCGCGGCCGGGGGTTCTTCCGCCGCGACCTCAAGCCCCGCGACGTGTTCGAACTTTATCAGCTCCGCATGGCGCTGGAGACCTTCGCCGCCCGCGAGGCATGCACCTCCGCGTCGCCGGAAGAACTCACTGCGCTGGCGGCGTTTCTCGATCAGACCGCCGACAGTGATGGTCGGCGAAACGAGGAGCTTCTGGCATTTGACGAGCGTTTCCACGAGGCCATCATGGGATTCACGCGAAACAGCGAAATGCTTGGCTTGCTGAAAAACCTGAATGCACGGATCAGATTCTTCCGCTGGGTCGATTTGGAAGACCGCCGCGTCCGCACCCAGTCCGAACACCGTGGCATCCTGGAGGCCATCGCCGCGGGAAACCCGGACTTGGCCGAGGCGCGGATGCGCGAGCATATCACGCGCCGCCGGGAAGAGATCGCGGTAGCCGTCACCGAATGCCACTGGCGATTGTTCCTGGTGGAGGATTTCGATAACCCGGGGTTCCTGACCGATTCCAAGGCGGAGATGGGGGCATGATCGCAACCGGGGGCAAGGCAATATACGGTGCCAGCATCGGCATCCTGATGCTGGAAGCGCGTTTTCCGCGCATCCCCGGCGATATGGGTAATGCGTTGAGCTGGCCATTTCCGGTGCATTACCGCGTGGTCCGTGGCGCTTCCCCCGACCGGGTGGTGCGCCGCTGCGCCGAAGGGCTGCTGGACGCCTTCATCGAAGCGGGCCGTGAACTGGTCGCCGATGGGGCTGACGGCATTACCACCAATTGCGGGTTCCTGTCGCTGTTCCAGCCCGAGTTGGCCGAGGCACTGGGAGTCCCGGTCGCCACTTCTTCGCTGATGCAGGTGCCGCTGATCCAGGCAACCCTGCCGCTGGGCAAGCGGGTGGGCATCCTGACCATCTCGGGCGAGACCATGACCGTCGAACACCTGGCGAAAGCAGGCGTGCCGGCGGACACCCCGGTGATGGGCACCGAGGGCGGCAACGAGTTCACCCGCGTGATCCTCGACAACAAGCCGCGCCTCGATATCGAGGCCGCGCGGCGCGATATGATCGAGGCGGCGCACGCCTTCACCGCTGCCAACCCGGACCTCGGCGCGATCCTGCTGGAATGCACCAACATGGTCTCCTACGCGGCGGATGTGCGCGCCGCCACCGGGCTGCCGGTCCACTCGATCCATAACTTCATCTGCTGGTTCCAGGCGTCGCTGACGCCGCCGCGGTTCCCTGATCCTTGATGGACCGCGCCCGCCCGGAAGACTGGTACCGCATCCGCCGTCTTGGTGACGGCGTGACCCTTATCGACGAGCCGTGGATCCACGAATACTACCGCTGCAACATCTGGCATGTGTGCGGGCGCGACCGCGATATGCTGGTCGATACCGGCATGGGCGTGGTCAGCTTGCGCAGCCAGGTACCGCTGGTTACCGAGCGTCCCCTAAGCGCGGTCGCCAGCCATACCCATTACGATCATATCGGTTGCCACCACGAGTTCGCCGACCGGGTGGTCCACCGCGACGAGGCTGGCCTGCTGGCCGGGCCGACGCGCCAGAACACCCTGGCGGAGTGGGTCAACGACACCATCTTCGACCGCCTGCCACCCGCGCCCTATCTTTCCACCACCTATACAGTGCGCAATGCCCCGGCTACCCGCATCGTTGCCGATGGCGATGTGATCGACCTCGGCGACCGCCATTTCGAGGTCATCCACACACCCGGCCACTCGCCGGGCGGCATCGCGTTGTGGGATGCGGCGACCGGGGTGCTGTTCTCCGGCGATATACATTATGACGGCCCGTTGGGTGATGACCTCTACCACTCCGACCCGGCGGATTATTTCCGCTCGATGAAACGATTGCTGGAAATCCCGGTGCATGTGGTCCATGCGGGCCACTACCCCAGCTTCGGCGCCGAGCGCCATCGCGAACTGATCCTCGCTTGGCTCGATGCCCGGCAAGCGTAAACGGGTGGAGCGGACCACGAGGCGCGTGCGGCAAGGCTCCGCTTCCCGGTCGAATTCGCAGCACGCCGCGGCCGCTGGCGACCCGTTTCCCCCCCGGCGGGAGGGACAGGGAGGGTGTTGGCCCCGCTGCCAACAAAAAAACGGCCGCCCGGTTGCCCGGGCGGCCACCCAGGGAGTTTCCCTTTGTCAGATCGCGCCGGCGGCCATCTGCCCGGCGATGTAGTCCGCCTGGCGGATTGCCAATGTCACGATCGTCAGGGTCGGGTTCTCCGCCCCGCCGGTAGTGAACTGGCTGCCATCCGAGATGAACAGGTTGGCAATGTCATGCGCCTGGCCGTTCTTGTTGACCACCCCGTCCGAAGCCTTCGCCGACATCCGGTTGGTGCCCAGGTTGTGGGTCGACGGATAGGGCGGGGTCGGGAAGGTGCGCACCGCGCCGACCGCGTCATAGACCGCCGCGCCTTGGGTATAGGCGTGGTTGCGCATGGTGATGTCGTTCGGGTGATCGTCGAAATGCACATTCGGCGCCGGCAAACCGTACTGGTCCTTGACGTCAGCGCTTAGCGTGATTCCGTTGCCCTCCCGCGGCATGTCCTCACCGACCAGCCACATCCCGGCCATGTTCTCGTAGCCATCCATGGCGCTGGAGAACTCGCGGCCCCAGGCGCCGGGGTCCAGGAACGCGGCCATGAATGGCACCCCGATCGACAGCGTTTCCATCTCGTAGCCGCCGACAAAGCCCCGGCTGGGATCGTTCTTGCTTTCGTCGGTGATGATCCCGGCCATGGTGGTGCCGCGCCACATGCGCACCGGCTTGTCGAAGATCGCGTAGACCGATCCCGTCATGTGGCGCATGTAGTTCTTGCCGACCTGACCCGAACTGTTGGCCAGCCCGTCCGGGAACATGCTCGATGCCGAGTTCAGCAACAGCCGCGGGCTCTCGATCGAGTTGCCGGCCACGCAGACCGCACGTGCCGCCTGGCGCTGATGGTTGCCGTCCTTGTCGGCATAGACCACGCCCGAGACCTTGCCGCTGGCGTCGTGCTCGATGGTCAGCACATGGGCGTGCTCGCGCACCTCAAGCTTGCCGGTCGCCTCGCCCGCCGGGATCTCGGTATAGGCGGTCGACCACTTGGCGCCGTACTTGCAGCCCTGGAAACAGAACCCGACCTGCTGGCAGGCGGGCCTGCCGTCGCGGGGCTGGCTGTTGATCGACATCCGGCCGGTATGACAGTTCTTGTAGCCGAGTGCGTCGGCGCCTGCCTTCATCACCTTGAAGTTGTTGTTGCCGGGCAGGCCGGGGATGCCGTTGGTCCGGGTCGTGCCCATTTTATCCTCGGCCTTGGCGTAATACGGCTCCAACTCGGCCAGGGTCAGCGGCCAGTCCATCAGGCTGGCCCCTTCGATGGCGCCATATTCGCTGAGGACCCGGAGTTCGTGTTCCTGCAAGCGCAGGCTGGCGCCCGCCCAATGCACGGTCGAGCCGCCGACCGCCTTGACGATCCAGGCGGGCAGCCCGGAAAAGTCCTTGGCGACACGCCAATTGCCGCTGGTGGTGCGAGCGTCGAGCCAGGCGAGTTGGCCGAAGCTGGGCCATTCGTCGTTGATGTAGTCGTCGGGCAGATAGCGGCCACCGGCCTCCAACGCCACCACGTCGATGCCCTTCTGGACCAGTTCGTTGGCCAGCGTTCCGCCGCCGGCTCCGGTGCCGATCACCACCACCACGGTGGCGTCGGAGAGATCATAAGGTGCAGCCATTGTTCCATCCTCCCCTTACAGCCACGCGATGTCGTCGAAACCGCGATTCATATAGCCGCCCCTGGAGAACGACTCGCCCTCGTAGCCGAAGACCGGCCAGATCTCTTTCTGGTTGTAGAGGCCAACCACCAGCCCGCCCCGGACCGCCTGGAAGAAGCCGCCGGACTCGATCTGGTGCAACAGCGCCACCCGGTCGGCCTCCCAGCCGGTGCCCAGATAGGAGGGCGCCCCGGCGGCTTGCGCTCGGGCGTCGAGATCGGCGATGCCGTCCTCGATCATTGCCTTGTGGGCGGCATCTCCGGCAGCCGTATCATCATGGCCCTTGGCCGCAACGGCATAGAATTCATCGGCGATCCGGTCATGCGGATAGATGTCGCGCGCCATCTGGATCAGGGTTGCCATGGTTTCCGGACTCAGTGCCTTCAACTCGATCGCCCAGGCATCCGTGGCATGGGCCAGAAAACCGGCGCCGGCGACAAAAGCCGTGCTCAGCGCCGTCCCCCGTTTCAGCAGTTCGCGCCGGGTCATCCCGCGCGGATTCGATGTTCTGGTCATCTCTCTCCTCCCTTTCATCCCGGGTAGCTGGCCCGGAAATGCGAAACGCGCGTCCGGGCGGACGCGCGTCATTATTGGTAGCGTCCGTGTTTTTGCAGGACCTCGAACTTGTAGCCGTCCGGGTCCTGAACGAAGAAAAACCGCGCCATCAACGCGCCGTCGCGGTTGAACTCGACGATGTCGCGGGGTTCCAGTCCGGCGATCTTGAACCGTGTATGCTCGGCATCGAGGTCGTCCACCGCGAAGGCCATGTGGCCATAGCCTGTTCCCAGGTCGTAAGCTTCGGTTGCATCCTTGTTGACGGTCAGTTCCAACTCGAAATCGGCCTCGGCGTTGCGCAGGTAGATCAGAGTGAAGCTGTCGAAATCGAACCGGTCGGCGATGCTCAGCCCAAATGCGGCCTGGTAGAATTCGACCGATCGCGCTTCGTCAAGCACGCGAATCATCGAATGGATCGCTTTTGCCATGGCGCTGTCCCCCATGTGTTCTAGGAGAAACTTACACCTGGTGCGCGGGCCGCAGGTGTTAGCGGGCTACTACTGCGCCGCGAACTGTGCCGCGGGCGCTTCATCGGCCACGCGACCGAGGTGGATCAAGCAGGCACTGCGCAGGAGCGAGGTGAAATTCCGTGCCTCGCCACGGAGTTCGAGTACTTCAGAGTGCAGCTTCGAGATGAACTGGGGCGTCGACAGACCCTCTGCTTCGGCAATCTCGGTCAGCACGCTCCAGAAGCCGCGCTCGAGCCGGACGCTGGTCGACTGACCGTTCAGCCGCAGTGACCGGGTTTCGTATTCATAAGTCGCCGGGTCCTGGCCTGCAAAGATTTGGCACATGACGAGTCCTCCCTGATTTGGTCAGGATTATTGGCCGCAGGGGCGGATTTCGCAATAAGAAATGCGATTCGTTCTTTCGGAGTCTTGCAGAGCGAGACTCATTCACCTCCCGGCGTGTTTTTTGCGCCTGTTCGAAAGCTGCCGCTTTCGGCGCACCGCCTCCCGCCCCTCCTCCTCCTCTCCACCCAACCACCAAGCCTACCGGATGGGATTACGCTTGGTGGTTGGGCGGGGAGGAGGGGCGGGAGGCGGTGCGCAGGTCACCGAAGGGGGCCGGACAGTCGCATAAGACCCGCCGGGAGGCGGGGAGGTGGAGTGGGAGGCTGGGTTCGCGAGTGCGAACACTGGTCTTACCCGGCCATCTCGTCCAGTCACGCCACCCGGTCGCCCGGTTCCCTTCCGGCGAAGACAGCGTCGAGGTTGTCCAAAGCCCGGAATCCCATGGCGTCGCGGGCCTGGGTGGTGGCCGAGCCGATATGCGGCAGCAGCAACACGTTCTCCAGCGCCGATAGTGCCGGATTGCCGCCCGGCTCGCTCCGGTAGACATCCAACCCGGCGGCGAACAAGCGTCCGAAATTCAACGCCGCGACCAGCGCACCCTCGTCGACCAGCGCGCCGCGCGCAGTATTGACCAGAATCGCCCCCTCCGGTAGCCGGGCGAAAGCAGCGGCGTCCATCATCCCGGTGGTCTGCGGTGTCGCCGGGCAATGCAGCGACAGCACGTCCGAGGCCGCCAGCAAGCTGTCCAGCGTGTCGTGACACCGCGCCTTTCTCCAGCCTTGGGGCCAGGCGGCTGCGGTTGTGGTAGTGAACCTGGACGCCTTTAGAAACCTCGCATTTGTCACCTTGATGTGATTCACTGTGATTGGGAGGATTTGCGCTGGTTCAGGCTGGTTTTTTGATTTTTCGGATCACCTTGCACGGATTTCGAAATGCGGCGACCCGCTGGAAGCGCTGGCGGAGCACGGGGATTTCGGGATTTTTCGTGCGTCGCTGAAAGCGGCGTTGAACTACGGCGACCGGCCCAAGGGAGGCCGGCCTCCCTGTGACGCTGTGATGATGTTCAAGGTTCTCGTTTTGGCATCGCTGCACAATCTGTCAGATGGCCGGATGGAATTTCTGATCCGGGACCGTATTACCTGGCGGACGGTTTCCGGGGTTTGATCTTGGGGATGAGACCCCGAATGAGAAGACGATCTGGCTGTTCCGGGAGAAGCTGACGGAAGCGGGGGCGATCAAGATCTTGTTCGCCACCTTCGATGCGGCCCTGCAGGACCGGGGCTGTAAGCCCGCAGGCGGTCAAATTGTCGCTTCCACGCTGATCTCAGCCCCGCGTCAGCGCAACACCGGGGACGAGAAGGCGCGGATCAAGGCCGGCGAGAGTGCGGCCGATATCTGGGCCGACCATCCGGCCCGTGCGGCGCAAAAGGACACCGATGCCCGCTGGACGGTCAAGTTTTCCAAGGCCCGCAAGACCAAAGAGGGTGAGAAAGATGCCGGTCTGGTTGATATTTCTGTACCGCAGTTTGGCGACAGGAACCACATCAGCATTGATCGCAAATTCCGCTTCATCCGAGGGGAGACGACGACAGATGGCGCGCGCCATGATGGGCATGAACTCCGCTCCGTGCTGAGCAAAGACAACCGCTCAGGCAAGGTCTGGGCGGACCCGGCCTATCGCTCCGGGAAGACCGAAGCATGGCTCAAGGACAATGGGTTCATCTCCCACATCCATCACAAGAAACCCAAAGGCAAGCCAATGCCTGAACATATCCAGCGGGGGAACGCGACCCGGTCAATAGTCCGCGCCCGCGTCGAGCATGTCTCTGGCTTCCAGAAAGGGCCCATGGAGCTTTTCATCCGCACCATCGGCCTCGCACCAGCAGCAACCAGGATCGGTATCGCCAATCCCGGCGATAATTTCCGCCGCCCGATCTTCCATGAACGACGAAAGGTCATGGCCTGACTCTGCCTGAAATCCGGGAAATACCCTCTCACGAGGGGCAATCGTGTGAAACAACCCCAAATTCCCGTCCGGACCATCAAATCCTCTCACCACGGTTGTTTCAGGTCACATACTCGCTCTTGTATCATCTCAAAATTGACGTCTATCGAGGTGTCCACCTCCATGCCGAAACCGTGCGCCCGTTCGGCTGCGACCTGTCCGACCCGGCCCATACCGGCGACGCCGAAGTGTTTGCCGGAGACCTGACGCCCCACCATGAAAGCTGGCGACCAGCTGTCCCAACGCCCCTCGCGCACCATCCGGTCACCTTCCGAGCCGCGCAGCGCCGCGCCCAGCATACACAGCATGGCGATCTCGGCGGTGGCGTCCGACAAGCACGTCGGGGGTGTTGGTGACGACGATGCCCTTTGCCTTGGCGGCGGTCAGGTCCACATGATCGACCCCAACCGAATGGTTGGCGATCACCTTCAGCCGCGCGGGCAGGGCGGCGATCACATCGGCGTCGAAAATCTCCGAATGGCAGGGCAGGACCGCGTCCATCCTGGCGCAAATCTCAACGATTTCGCTGGCGGTGTGCAGCCCGTCTTGATGATTGATGATGGCGTCGTAATCCCGCACCGCGCGGGCGAGGGTCGCATCGGAAAGTCTGCGGGTAATCCACAGAGCGGGTTTGGCGGCCATTGTCTTACTTCTTCCGCAGGCAATCTTCCCAATAGTTATAGGCTGCCATCAACAACACCGAAACCGAGATAATCCAGAAAGGCAGACCGCCCCAAAACCCGGCAAACCCGGTGGAAATGCTGTGTGCAAGCCCAACGATGAAAGTGCTCATCATAGCAGTTGCTATCAATCCCACGATGATCTTGGTCGTGCTGGAAATCATTTCCAAACCTCCCTTTCCTCAGTCCGCATCCGATTGCAGCTCATTCAACATCCAGCTTGCGGTTCGAAGCAAGCGATTATCTTCCTCGGCGGCGCCAATCAGTTGCACCCCCACGGGAAGCCCGTTCTCTCCAACCAGGAGCGGCAGATTGAGAGACGGCAGGCCACACAGTGTCCAGATCGTGCAGAATACAGGATCACCAGTGCCGCCGCCAAATTCCGGCGCCTCCCCCGCAGCACTCGGGGCAATCACCGCGTCGTAATCCTTGAAGAACTTGTCAAAGAAGCTGCCTGCGGACGCCATGACTTCCAGCGCCTCGGCATACTGCGCATCGCTGATCGTGCGGCCCCGCTCGACAATGGGCTGGAGCGAGGTGCTCACCATGTCCCAGTGCTCGGCAAAGGTTTTTTCCAGGTGGTGGCATATCTCGTATTCGTGGATCACCTGCTGCACTTCGACCAGCCCGATCATGTTCTCCGAAACCGGGAGTCTCTCGACCCGCCCCCCAAGCACGCTGACGACCTCGTCCAGCCCAGCAAGGGCATCCTCGGAAAGCCGGTCGTTGAACGGCAGGTCGAACCAGACCAGTTCGGGTTCGACCGGGGCCTCGGTGCGGCTGCCTTCCAGCATTTTCGGGCGTGGTCTGGCATAACTCATTGGGTCCAAGGGGTCATACCCGCCGATCACATCGGTCAGCAGCGCGACATCTTCCAGCGTGCGGCCGAAGGCCCCCATTTGGTCGAGTGATTTCGACGTTTGCAAAACCCCCCGGCGCGAGATCACCCCACGGGTTGGCTTGAAGCCGTAGGTTCCACAAAAGGCCGCCGGGCGGATGACTGAACCGTTGGTCTGGGTGCCGATTGCCAAGGGAACGTGATAGGCGGCAACCGCTGCTGCGGAGCCACTGGACGAGCCACCGGGCGAACGGCTCGGGTTGTGCGGATTGCGGGTCTGAGCGGGGTGCATGAACGCCAATTCTGTGGAGACGGTCTTTCCCAGAATGACGGCGCCGGACTCACGCAGACGTTCAACCACTGCGGCGTCTTGCGAAGGTTTGCGGCCGGAGAATATCGGCGTTCCGCGCTCGGTCGGGAAGTCACGGGTGTCGATGATGTCCTTGAGGCCGACCGGCACGCCATGCAGCGCCCCCAAGGGGCGACCCGCCCGGCGGATGGTATCCAACTCCTCGGCCTGGGCAAGTGCGTGTTCGGCATCCAGGTTGGCCCAGGCTTTCAACTGACCGTCGGTCTCGTCAATCCGGGCAAGGCACGCCTTGACCAGATCGACCGAGGCGAGTGCTCCCTCCCGGATTTTCCGGGCGGCCTCGACAGCGGGCAGAGCGTTGGCGGGCAGAGCGCTGTGCATGTTCAAGTTCCCCAGATGCCTGTTCAAGGTACGTACACACCGAACAGATAATCCGGCAGCCACAGCGCGATGCCCGGGAACTGATACATCAGCACCATGCTGAAGATCACAATTGCCAAGTAAGGCATGATACCCCTGAAGATCTCGATCAACTCAATCTGGTTGCGTAACACGCCCTTCAGATAGTAGGCTGACATCGCCATCGGCGGTGTCAGGAATGAGGTTTGCAGGTTCAGCGCCACCAGCATGGCGAAAAAATACGGGTTCACACCGAAGAGATCGAGCATGGGCAGGAAGATCGGAACGAAGATAATCAGGATCTCCGACCACTCGAGCGGCCAACCCAGCAGGAAGATGATGATCTGCGCCAGTACCAGGAACTGCCATGGCTGCAGGTCCATCGCCTGAAACCACTGCGCGATCACATCGTGTCCGCCGAGGTAGGAAAACACCGATGCGAAGGTCCAGGAGCCGACAAACAGCCAGCAGACCATCGCGGTGGCCTTTGCCGTCAGGAACACGCTTTGCTTCAACATTTGCCACGAGATCGACCGGTATGCCGTGGCCAGCACCAGCCCGCCCAGCGCACCCATGGCCGCGGCCTCGGCCGGCGTGGCGAGGCCGCCAAGAATGGACCCCAGAACCAGCATGATAAGGATGGTCAGGGGCACGAAGGAAGTCAGCAGATTCCAATAGATTGTTGCCGTCGGCGGCACGTCCTCTTGTCGGGGTTTCGGAGCAATCGAGGGGTTTATGTAAACCCGTACGATCACATAGAGAATGTAGAGCCCGGCCAGTATCAGGCCGGGGAACACCGCCGCCGCATACAACCGCAGCGGGGAAAGCTCCGCGATTGCGGCATAGACGATCAGCATGATCGACGGCGGTATCAGGATGCCCAATGTTCCGCCTGCACAGATCACGCCTGAAGCAAACGACCTGCTGTAGGAGGCGTTCGCCATGGCCGGATATGCCAGCAACCCCATAAGCGTCACCACGGCACCCACGATCCCGGATGCCGTTGCAAACACTGCGCAGGTAATCAGGGCCGCGATCGCCATGGAACCCGGGAGATTCCGCGCCGCCATCTGCAAGGAATAAAATAGCTGGTTAATGATTCCGGCGCGCTCGACCACATAGCCCATGAACAGGAACAAGGGGACCGCCACCAGGATATCGTTTTCCATCACGGAATAGGTGTTCTGGTTCAACAGGTAGAAAATATTGTTGTTGAACACATCCGCGACGGTTTCAATCCCGCCCTGGTAGTAAGCATAATATCCAAATGCGACACCCATGGCGATAAGGGTGAAGGCAATCGGAAAGCCAAGCAGTACCAAGAAGATAAACAGGGTCAGCATAAAGATGGCGACTTCGGGATTGGTCATGCTCGTCTCTCTGTTGGAACGTTTGTCACGCTGTCAGGTCAGGATCCGGCGCGCTCGGATTGCTCGGATTGCTGCGCCAGCAGGTCCTCTGTTTCTTTCACGTCGTCGAGACGTTCCATCCACACCCCTGTTTTCATTGCCCGCCAGCAACGCATCAGTTCCGCGAGGCCTTGCAACATCAGCAGGAAACCGGCAACCGGGATCAGGGTCTTAAAAAAGTAGATCTGGATTCTCGCCGGGCTGTTCCAGCTCACCTCTTTGTACCGCCAGCTGTCGGAGGCGATCTCGGCGCCGTACCAGAACAGGGCCATCATGCCGGGGAAGAAGAACAGGAGATAAAGGATAAAATCCAATCTGGCCTGCCAGCGCACCGAGAACAGCCGATAAAGCACATCACCGCGCACATGGGTGTCGGCGGCGAGCGCATAGGGGCCCGCCATCAAAAACAGTGCCCCGTACATCTGGACCATCATGTCGAAGACCCAGACCGTTGGCGCGTTCAGGACATAGCGGACAAAAACCTCGTAGGAGACAGAGAAGGTCAGGATCAGGATGCACCAGCCAAAGGCACGCCCCACCCAGATGCTGAGGCCCTCGATCGAGTAGATGAACTTCGTCACTTCCGTCTCCACCTTGGCGGTTAATCGCAACCGGGGGCCGACGAACGGCCCCCGGAAATATCACTGAACTCGTGGGCCGACTTAGCCGAAGTAGTGGTCGTAGGCCAGTTTGTAGTCGGGTTGGTTGAGGTTCAGGTAGTGCATCACATTCTTCGCATAGGCTTTTTGCGATTCTATAACCTTGGCGAAGAACGGGTCTTCCGCAGAAATCCGGTCGATCACGACATCCCAGGCGTTGAGCTGATCGGTCATCACCGAATCAGGTGTCCTGAATACATTCACGCCCTGCTCGTCGCGAAGCGTCGTGAGGTCGTCGGCATAGCGCTTCGTGCTGTACCAGTAGAAGTTGGAGTTCTCGGCCTCGGACGAATATTTCAGGATCGCCTGAAGCTCATCAGGTAGAGAGTTGAACTTCTTCTTGTTGAAGGTGACCTCGAAGAACTCCTGGCTTTGGTGGAACGAAGCCAGGTGATAGAACTTGGACACGTCCTGCATGCCGAAGTCACGGTCCGAGGTCGGGTTGTTGAACTCGGCCGCGTCGATCAGGCCGGATTTCATCGCCGGCTGGATCTCGCCGCCCGGAAGCTGCACGACCGACAATCCCATTTCCAGCATGACGTCGGCCGCCAAACCAACGGTCCGGTATTTGAGGCCCTTCATCTGGGAGCTGTCTTTGATCTCTTCCTTGAACCAGCCCAGAGGCTGCGCCGGCATCGGGCTGTTGAAGAACGAAACAACGTTAAGGCCCAGAGTTTCCATCAACTCGTTGAACAACTCCTGGCCGCCGCCATAGTGGACCCAGCCCAGAACTTCCTGGGAAGACCAGCCGAAGCACGGGCCGGTGCCGAACAGCGACGCCGCCTTGGACTTGGAGTACCAGTAAGCTGGCACGTAGTGAGCCGCATCCAGAACACCGCGGTGGACCGCGTCCTGCATCTGGCTGGTTTTCACAACGGCGCCGACGGACAAAAGATCGATATGCAGATCTTTCGGCGCCATCGCATTGACGCGCTCGACATAGTGCTGGGCGTCTTCAAGGAAAATGCCGCCGCCCCAGGCCGCCTGCATTTTGAGGTTGACGGGCTCGGCGCGGGAAATGCTGGGTGCTGCGAGGGTCGCGGCCGCTGCGCCGCTGGCCATCAGCCCGCCCTTGAGGAACTTACGGCGTGTGGCCGTTTTATCTGTATCGGATTTGGTCATGTGCTTCCTCCCTGGTCTGCACATTTCATTATCACCCACGAGCCGGAGCCGAATGGGCAGGTTACGCATGTCCGGCCTGAAACGAGGTTTGCGGGTTTCTTTCGGCCCAGCCTCGCAGACGGACCCCGACCCGGAATGTCCTGGAAATCGGGTAGGTCGTGGAAGCGAACGCAATGCCGATGGCAATGCCGCTCCCATCATCCGCGACTCTAGCATTGACGATGCCAAACAGAAAGGCACGTGGTCAAATCAACAAACCACGATTGAGATGCTGTGAAATAGGGGCGTTTTCCGAATGGTGGAAAAAGATCCTTACGTTTTGCCCCATTCGACCGCCGATGACTGTGCTCGTTCCACAATCTTGGGGTTGCCCTCATGATCTTCGTTTCCCGGAGTCGAGGTCGAATTTACCGTCAGGCCGCCGGTTGACGGGCGAGATGACGCTCTGGTGCGAATTCCGGCGGCAGCGGGTGGCGCGGAGGCTCGCCCCGAATCATCGCCGCCACCGCGTCGCCAACCAGATGGGCGATCCCGAGGCTGATCTTGTAGCCCCTGGCCGCCACGATCAGCCGGTCGAAACCTTCCAGCCGCCCAACCATCGGCGCATTGCCCGGCGCCTTGGGACGGACGCCCGCCCAGCGCTCGGTGACCGCCGCGGCCGCCAGTACCGGGCACAGATCCCGGGCGCGCGCGATCAGATCGTCAAGGCGACCGTCGCAACCCGGCTGGTCCCGGGTCTTTTCGCTGGTCGAGCCAACCGCCACGCCGCCTTCCGCGTGCGCCACGATATAAAGGGGAATTATATAGTTGAGTGACCATTCTGCGTCCTCGACCGTTATATAGCCCGTCTCGACCCCTGCAACTTAGAATTTCTATCCCTGAACCATTATCCGGGATCAGCGCCGGGGCAAAACGCAGGAGGACTGGCACTGTGGTCACTCAACTATATAAGTCCCATATAAAGCCCGTCACCCTGAATGACCGGCAACCCCTGCGGCGCTTCGGCGGCCAGCAACGCCGCCTGCCCCTTTACGCCGCTGCCACTGACCGGCCCGATCAGCCCCTCCAGCAGCGAAACGCCCCGGTTCCTGCCGCCAGCACCACATGACCAGCGGAGATTTCGCCCTGTCCAAACCGCGTAACTCCGTTGATCGGGTTGAGCCCGGTGCAACGCCAGCCTTCACGCAGATCGGCCTTCCCCGCCAGCGCTGCCCTCAACGCGCCCAGATACCGGCGCGGTTCGACCCGCGCCGACAGAGTGTCGTGGACCAGACCATGGCTGCAAACCTCCGGCACCAGCCAACCAACCAACCGCTTTGGCACTGCCTCCAGAATTTCGAACCGGGCCGCATCCCGCCAATGCTCCCGCGCCGCGGCCACCTGCGCTTCGGCCCGCACCCGCAACCCCGCATCGGTCAGCGGCGTCAGCCGCCCGGTGCGGGCATAACCGGGGTCGCGCCCGCTATCTCGCGCCCGCGCCGCCATTCGGTCTGGCAGGTCGAGCAGGGCCCTCAGCTGAAACCGCTCGAAGCCGCGCCAATGCCCCGGCCGATGCGGGATCAGCGCGCCGACGATGCCGCCGCTGGCCCCGCTACCGGTACGCTCGGCTTCTGTCAGGATCACGTGCAGCCCAGCGGCCACGCAGGACCGCGCTACCGACAGTCCGAAGGTGCCACCGCTGATCACCAGCACATCTGCATTGTCGGCCAAGTCTGCGCCCGTCCGGCCCCTAGAGCCCTATCCGACCTGATGAAATCAGGCCGGAGGCTCTTTCTCTCAGGTTTTACACAATTTCCGAGTCGCCAAATGAATCCATTTGGCTCGAAATTGCTCTAATACGCCAGCCCCACATAATTCTCCGCCAGCGCCGCCTGGGCCGCTTTCGACCCGGCCAGGAAGTCGAACTCCGCCGCTTGCAGCCGCCGGTCGAAGGGTGAGTCTTCGGGAAAATCGTGCAGCAGCCGCGTCATCCACCACGAGAACCGCTGCGCCTTCCAGACCCGCGCCAAGGCGCGCTCGGAATAGTTTTCCAGCCCGGCGCCTTCGCCCGTCCCATACCAGGCGATCAGCGCCTCGCTGAGGAAATGGATGTCCGAGCCCGCAAGGTTCAGCCCCTTGGCCCCGGTTGGTGGCACGATATGCGCGGCATCTCCGGCCAGGAACAGCCGACCATGGCGCATCGGCCCGGCGACAAAGCTGCGCAGTGGCGCCACCGACTTCTCGACCGACGGCCCGGTCACAAGGGTATTGGCGGCGTCCTTCGGCAGCCGCGCGCGCAACTCGTCCCAGAACTGCGCATCGGACCAGTCATCGGCGTCGGTCCCGGCGGGTACCTGCACATAGTATCGGCTGAGGTTAGCCGAGCGCATCGAGCACAGCGCGAAGCCCCGCGCGTGGCCTGAATAGATCAGTTCGGGACTGACCGGCGGCGTCTCAGACAGCACCCCCAGCCAGCCGAAGGGATAGACCCGCTCCCAGGTCTCCAGCCGTTCGCCTGGGATCGTGCGCCGGCTGACCCCATGGAATCCGTCACACCCGGCGATGAAGTCGCAATCGATGCGCCCCTCTACACCGCCGCGCCGGAATGTCACGTGCGGGCGCTCCGCATCGATCCCATGCAACGCCACATCCGCCGCTTCGTCCAGCACTGCCCCGCCGCGCGCCTCGCGCGCTGCGAACAGGTCGCGGGTCAGTTCGGTCTGACCCCAGATGCAGACGCCGCGCCCGCCGGTCGGCCGGGCAAGATCGATGCGCAGACTCTGATCGCCTCTGGCAATGGCGAAGCCGTCATGGACCTCGCCCTCGGCGTCCAACCGCCCGCCTACGCCAGCCTTGCGCAACAGCGCCTGGAACTGGTCCTCCAGCACACCGGCCCGGATGCGGCCTTCGACATGGGCCCGGCTCTGACGCTCCAGCACCACCGAATCAATACCCGCCAGATCGAGCAGTTGCGACAACAACAACCCGGAGGGGCCAGCCCCGATGATCGCCACCTGTGTCCGCATTCGATACGCATCTCCCGGAACATTTCCAAAACATTTTGGGGCTGACCCGGATAACTGCCTTAGATGCCGCTTAACCCATTATCTTATTCGGTATAATTGGATTGATGGGTCACTGTTGTTAAAACGCCACTCACATTCCTTCAAATATAGGCCGAATTGGGCCTTCGGAACACCGTTGAATTTGCCCATATGACGTTTTGCCTGGCGCCAGAAATTCTCGATGCCGTTGATGTGATTTTCATCGTCGGCGAATAGCTTTGAGTGGGTGATCCGAAAATGCTTGAAGTCGGATACATCCAAGACGTTGTAGCCCTTCCAGCAGTCAGAACAGACGATGCTGTCGGGGATCACCTTGCGCCCAATGATGGGTAGTCTGCCGCACAGGTTTTCCGGGGCCTGAGGGAGGGGCGGGAGGCGGCGTGCCGAAAGCGTCAGCTTTCGAACAGGCGCAAAAAACGGCGTGGGTGGTGAAATGAGTCTCGCTTCGCGGGACTCCGAAATACACGACCACTCTTACCCGATCACCGGCATCTCGCGCGGTGCCCGAACCGTCAGTAACTCAGCGCCGCCCTCGCGGATGACGATGTTTTCTTCGTGGACCATCAATTTTCCCGGCAGGAATTCCATGCCGGGCTCCAGCGTCAGCACCATCCCGGAAACCAGAACCGTCTCGTCCCAGGGGGTGATCGAGGGAAACTCGGTCAACTGCATCCCCAGCCCGTGGCCGAGGCGCCCGACATTGGCGTCGCGGCTGGCCGCCGACGGGTGGTGTGCTGACATCGCTCCCTGCATGGCGTGATACAGATCGGCAAATGTCGCCCCCGGCCGCGCCGCCGCCAGGCCGGCCTCGGTTGCCTGCCACACGACCTCATGCGCCTTGTGGGCTTCGTCGAGAGACCCGTCCTCATCCATTGCGCCGACAACGAAGTTGCGGTCGAAGTCGCAGAAATATCCGTCATAGACCCCGCCAACGTCCAAGATCAGCACGTCGCCCGCCGTCAGAGCCCGCCCCAACGGCGGCGAGATGATGTCGCGATAGCCGCCCGGTCCGGCGCCGCCGACCAGAAAGGCGACCTGGTCCAGGCCGGCTTCGAGCCCGGCGATCGTGAAGGCGCGGAAACAGTCGATGTCGAGCATCCCCGGTGCCAGGATCTCCGGCACCCGGGCGAAGGCGGCCGAGGCGGCTTGCGCGGCGAAACGGATTTTCGCCACCTCTGCCTCGGACTTGACCGAGCGCAGGGCGCGGATCAGCGCCGTGGCGTCGGAAAATGTTACGCCCGCCTTGAGCCTGTCGAAATCCCCAAGCGGCATGCGCAGGTGGGTCTCTGGCCCCATCGGCAGGCCGACCGGCCCCTCCCCCTTGACCTCGGCCAGCGTCGCGGTCAGCAGGCTGACCCCATCATCCGCCGGGTCGGGCGAGGGCCAGGTTCGGATGTCCTCGATCCAGGTCCGCCTCATGCATTCCGCGCCGATCCCCGGGATCACCGCCACCGGCTTGCCCTGGGCGGGCACCACCAGGAACCAGGGCCGGGTCGGGCTTTGCCAGAATTGGGTCAGGAAGCCGGTGAACCAGCGCAGTTCCGGTTCGGTGGTCAGCAACAGCGCTCCCAGCCCGGCCTGGCGCATCAGCCGCTGCGAGCGCTCCAGCCGCCTCTCGAACTCCGCAACCGGGAAATCGCGCCGGGGGGGTGTCATCTAGCGCGCCGCCAGAATATCGGCGTAGATCGCCGGATCGGTCGCGCCCTCGCTGCCGATCACCAGCACGCGTGACTCCGCATCCAGCCCCATTGAGGCGCGCAGCTCCTGATCGCGGCAGACGGCGATCAACGCGACCGGCCCGGGCACCGAGCATTCGCCCGCCTCGATCTCGCCGCCTCCCGCCGCACCCGAGGCCAGCATTCGCATTGCCGGTGCGACCGCGCTGTCCGCGATGGTGACGAAATCCGTGGCCGCGCGGCGCAGGATCTCCCAGGCCACCAGCGAAACCTCGCCGCAGGACATTCCCGCCATCACCGTTTCGTGGCGGATCTTCACGGTTGACGGGCCGCCCCGCCGGACGCTTTTCATCAGACAGGCGGCGTATTCGGATTCGATAATGACGAAGCGTGGCAGTCTGGTTTCGTGGCCGAAAACGGACGCCGGCTTCAACGCCATCCACAACCGCGCCGCCAGTGCCGCCGCCAACCCGCCGACGCCAGCCTGAACGAAGACATGGGTGATCGGCCCGCCCTCCTGATCCGCCGCCTGGGCCTGCGCTTCATCGGCCATGGTCGCGTAGCCCGCCATGACCTGGTGCGGAATCTCCATGTAGCCTTCGTAGGAGGTGTCCGAAACCATGAACCAGCCGTTCTCCTCGGACACGCGGGCGCACTGACGCACCGATTCGTCGTAGTTGCCGTCGATCCGCACCACCTCGGCTCCCAGATCGGCCATCGCCTGGGCGCGGCCCTCGGAGACCTTGGCATGGATGTAAATGCGGCATCGACAGCCCGCCTGGCGCGCGCCCCAGGCAACCGAACGGCCATGGTTGCCGTCGGTCGCGGTGGTCACGGTGATCGAACCGGCAGCCTCCTGGCCGCGCCCGGTGCGAACCTCGGCCATGCTGAGCCCCAGCTTGTCGCTGAGCAGCCGGAGCACCGCATAGGCCCCGCCCAGCGCCTTGAACGAGCCCAGCCCGAAGCGCCCGCTCTCGTCCTTGTAGAGGATCGCGCCCAGCCCCAGCGCCCCAGCCAAACGGTCGAGGCTGCGCAAGGGGGTGGGCGCGTAGCCCGGCCACTGATGAATCTCCGCCACCGCCGCGTCGGTCAGCGCACGGGGAAACAGCGCCTCCAGGCGCTCGGGATAGGGGCCGGACAAGCTGGCGCTGCGCACATGGGCGAGGATCTTCGGCGGTTGACGAAAATACGTAAGCGGCATGTGCGATGGCTCCCTGCAGTCGATAGGGCGGTCAATGTTTCCTGACTAGGACAGGATAGTACCACGGTCCAGCGGAAATGAGGCAAGAGCCGGGGTGGACAACCATCTCCACGCTACCGGTCAGCCCAATTCGAAGCTGGTGATTCCGAAAATGTGATCCAGCGGCAGTGCGGGCGCCTGGCAGCCGTTCGCGTTGCGATACATCCGGGCGGTCTCGAAGCTGGGGGTCAGCCCGTGGTGTTCGGCAAGCCGCAGGGCGGCGGCGTTGGGCTCGGGCGGGTCGAGGAATACCGGTCCGGGCCGGGCTTGCGCTGCCAGTGCCCGGAACAGCAGATCGGCATCCGCCTCGGAGGCGGCGAACAGCGGTCCGATCTTCGATCCGTCGCGGCAGGGCCGCAGCACCCCGTAGCCGGTGATTTCGCCGTCCTCGGCCAGCGCCCGGACCACATGCCCCGATGTGCTCAGCCAGGCGCGCAGGAAACGGTCGCGGGGGCCGGGAAGAAGGGTTGGTCGAAGGCGATGATTGCGTTGGGGTCGTCCGGCGTGACGAGGCGCGGACCGGCCGGGGCCTCCCGGCGCGCCAGAGGTCGATGCCGTGGCCCTGCCCGCGATGTTCGGGCGCAACGATGTAGAAGCCGAGAAACCCGAAGCCGGCGCCCTCCGAACCTGGCCCGTAGCGGATCACCGAGATCGAGGCCACCGGCTGGTCCGCCAGCCATCCCATCAGGAACCCGCCCGGGTCCTCGGCCAGGAACGGCCCGGCATCGGCAAGACCGGGGTTCCACCCCTCGGCGGCGGCCCAGCCGATGGCGGTGGCGAGGTCGGGCTCAGACATGGGGCGGATATCAAGGGTCATGGGGGGCGCTCCCGGGCGGCGGGTTTCGGGGAGGATAGCGGACGGGATGCGGGGGGCGGTAGGTCGCGGAGCGGCACGGGTGTGTGCACAGATTTGTGCATGGGGTTAAGTGTATGGTTTTAATGAAAATTCAAAATTTTTTACCTTTTCGCGTGGAGCCATTTGTGCGCGGCGATACGCCAATACCGGTGGCGATGCAACTGGCTACGCACCATCCTATGGCGGCATCGAGGGCAAATGGTGCGTGGCCAGCACGCACCCTACAAAATGTTAACCATATCCCCGTCGTCTTTTCTCATGTCGAACTATCTTCGCCCCCTGGTTCCGGGCGCCACGGTTTTCTTCACCGTCACACTGGCGGACCGGCGCTCGGTTTTGCTTGTCCGTGAAATCCGGCGCCTGCGTGACGCGTTCCGGCGAACACTGGAACAGCGGCCATTCCGGGTGGATGCGATCGTCGTGTTTCCCGATCACCTGCATGCGATGCTGACCCTCCCGGCCACCGATGCCGACTATGCAACCCGCTGGGCAACCCGCTGGCGGCAGATCAAGTCGCGCTTCTCGCGGCAGTTGCCCAAAGGACGGTTGCGCGAAAGCTGCGCATGGTGGCGGCCGTCGCCTTGGCAAACAAGATGGCGCGCATGATCTGGGCCATGATGACGAAAGAGCAGGATTATCGAATGCCGTAACCCCGATTTGCCATCGGACGGGGTGACGCTATGGGCCATCAGGCCCTGGGCAAGGTGATCGACTGACGGAGTAAGCGACACGGACTTCAAAGTTCAACACGGGAGCACCCAGTCCCGGGGCTCGAGCGCAATAGCTCTCTGAATCGATGTGGGCCCTGTCTTCCGAACAGCATTCCGGACAGCATACCGGCCCGTGGCGCAACTTCGAAGCCGTCGAGTTCGCAACCCTCGAATGGGTCGACTGGTTCAACAACCGCCGCCTGCTCGAACCCATCGGTAACATTCCACTCGCCGAAGCAGAGGCGCACGACGATGCGCAAATCGATGAACTCGCTATGGTGGCGTGGCTCAAACCAAACAGCCTCCGGCAAAACCGGCGCGGTTCAGCACGGTGCGCGCCAGAGTTGGCGAGCTCGTTGAAGGCCTCGACCTGTGGTGGGATTTGGGCGAACAGGAAACTCTCGATGACGTGGAGAACAAACTTACCTCGGATGTCTTACCGTTCCTTGATACCAATTGGAACAGGAACACTTGCGCATCAAGCGCACAGTTCCACTCCGGCCAGGAGACCTTCATAAACTGCCTCTTCCGCCGTGCGCGGGGTGAGGCAGTCACCGATGAGCCTGGTGTCGATCTCGATCCCGGCCAGTTCGGCCTCCAGCGTGGCCGCCGCGTCCGCGCCATGGCAGACGACAACGCTGTCGATCTCGTCAAGCACAACCGGCTCCTGCGTCACCGCATGCTGAAAGTAGGCCGTCTCGCCATCGGCACCGTAGAAGCTGAGATAAGGTATGACCTTGACGCCCAGGGAATGGAGTACCCCGTTCCAGTGATCGCGCAAATACATCTGCAGCGCGTTGCCGGCGACCGGGGCATTGACCGCCAGTGTCACCGCCGCCCCATTGCGTGCCAGTATTTCGGCCAACCCCATTCCGACCCAATCTCCGCGCCAGTCCGAGACCACAACGCGATGGCCAACATTCGCCTTACCCTTGAGAACGCTCCACGCGTCCAGCAGATGCGCGCCCTCCCAGCGTTCCACGGGCGGCAGATGAGGGCGCGCGCCGGTGGCGATGATCACGGCGTCGGGCGCCTCGGCCTCGACCAGGGCGCGGGTGACCTTCAGGCCGGTTCGCACTTCGGCCCCTGCCAGAGCCACCTCCCGCGCCAGATTAGTAGCCAGGCCGCCAAACTCGGCGCGACCCGGAAGCGCCTGCGCCAGAAGCGTCTGCCCGCCCAATTGCGACGAGGCTTCGCATAGCAGGACCTCATGGCCACGCCGCGCCGACACGGCGGCGGCCTTCATGCCGGCGGGTCCTCCGCCTGCGACAAGGATCTTCTTGCGCCGCCTGGCCGGGATCATGCGGCCGAAGCGCTCTTCCCGTCCAGTTTCGGGATGTTGGATGCACGAAATCGGAATTCCCGCCTGCAGATGGCCGATGCAGGCCTGGTTGCAGGCAATGCAAGCACGGATGTCGTCGAGTTGCCCTGCGGCCGCCTTCGCCGGCATCTCCGGATCGGAGATGAGGGCGCGGGTCATGCCGCACATGTCGGCCTGACCGGCCGCCAGAATGGCCTCGGCGATCTGGGGCTGGTTGATGCGCCCGGCAAGGAAGACAGGCTTTGCGACAGCGCGGCGCAGGCGTTCGGCCGGGTTGGCCAGGTATCCGGCCTCGATCGCCATCGGCGGCACCACATGGACGGAACCACCCAGGCCGGCCATGGAGCCGGCAGTGACGTTGAAGTAGTCGAGCCCCGGCAGATCGTCGAGCACCCGGCAGGCCTCGATCACCTCGTCCGGCGTCAGGCCATCGATCTGCTTTTCGTCAATGGAGAGGCGCAACCCCAGCATGGGGCCAGGGCCCAGATCGGCGCGGGCAGCCTCCAGCACCTCACGCAGGAAGCGCAGGCGGCCATCGAGATCGCCGCCGTAGCCGTCCTCGCGCCGGTTGACGCGCGGGTTCAGGAACTGGGCGGGAAGCATCCCGTGACTGGCCGTGATCTCCACGCCGTCGAGACCGGCAGCGGCCAGGCGGGTCGCACTGCGGCCATAGCCGGCGACGATATCCTCGATCTGCATTATGGAAAGCGGCCGGGGAATGGAGCCGAAGCGGTCGTCCCGAGAGGCCGAGGCCGAATAGCTCGGGTGGCGCACACCGTCGCGGATGCGCGCATTGACCCGCCCTGGATGGGAGAGCTGGCCGAACAGCACGGCCCCGTGACGCTTTACCGCCTCGGCAACGCGGGCATAGCCGACGACGGCATCGTCCCGGCTGAGGTCGAGTATCAGGCCGTCGCTCAACGCCGTATCATGCATCCGCGCGGATTCCATGATGATGAGCGCCGCACCACCCGCCGCCCGCGCCTCGTGATAGGCGGCCATGCGGGCCGACGGCGCTCCGCTTTCCACCATGTTGGTCTGGTGCCCGGTCGAAAAGATCCGGTTCCGAAAAGTCAGGCCGCGGATTGTAAGGGGTGAGAAGATATGCTCGAGCGTCATGAACCTGTCCCTGACTGGCCTGATCCAAGTGGTCCACCTGCTAAGAGAGAGGCTGGGGCGATCAGGCGAGCCCAGTTGCGGTGGCTGGAGCGTAGCGTAGACCGGCGGAGCAGGGCCGGGCAAGATGGCCCTCGACCGGTTCGACGGGTTCATGGCGCTGCCCGTCAACCAGTTCTCGGGGCGCCGGTCGGTGATAACATCAGCGTTCGCACTTGCGAACCCATCCTCCCACCTCGCCTCCCGCTTGGACTTGCCACGGTTTTGTTCCGGCCACTTGATAGCGAGTAACGCCATCAAGGAGGACGGACCTGGTATCGAGACGCAGCGAAGAGTTCCGGCGTGAGGCGGTTCGCCTTGCATTGACCAGTGGACTGACGCGCCGGCAGGTTGCAGCGGACCTGGGTGTTGGCTTGTCGACGCTGAACAAGTGGGTTCAGAAGCACCGGCACGATGATCTGATGGCTGGCCCCCACGATGATGTCGAGAAAGAGATCGCGCGCCTTCGCAAGGAGAATCGAGTTCTCAAGGAGGAGAGGGAGATCCTGAAAAAGGTGGCGGTCTTCTTCGCGAGCCAAAGATGAAGCGGTTTGCTTACATCGACGCTTGGAGGAAGGCCTGGCCGATCGAGCTTCTCTGCCGTGTGCTGCGGGTGTCGTCACGGGGATATCGCGCTTGGCGCGACCGTCCGATGTGTCAGCGTCAGCGGGATGACATGGTCATCTTGTCCCATCTCCGCGAACAGCGCCGGCTCAGCCTCGGCAGTTATGGTCGACCGCGGATGACCGAAGAACTGCTGGAGCCGGGTCTTGAGGTCGGCCACCGGGGTGTCGGCCGGCTGATGCGTGAGAATGGGATAAAAGCAGTGAGGACGAGGAAGTACAAGGCGACCACGGACAGCAATCATTCTTTCGCCGTGGCGCCGAACCTGCTGGACCGGGATTTCTCAGCCGATGCGCCCAACCGGAAATGGGCCGGCGACATCAGCTACATCTGGGCCGGAGAAGGCTGGCTGTATCTGGCCGTCATTCTCGACCTCTACTCCCGTCGTGTGATCGGCTGGGCGGTCAGCAACCGCCTGAAACGGGACCTTGCCATTCGCGCCCTGATATGGCCGTCGCCCTTCGCCAACCGCCGCCAGGGTGCATTCACCACAGCGATCGCGGCAGCCAGTACTGCTCGGGCGACTATCAGAAAAGCCTCAAGAAACACGGCTTCCTGGTCTCGATGAGCGGCAAGGGAAATTGCTGCGAGCGAGCCTTGTCGCGCCATTGATCCGAGCGACAATGGCGAGCGCCGTCGTCGAGACCTTCTTCAAGACCCTGAAGGGCGAACTGATCTGGCACCACAAGTGGAACACAAGGAGACAGGCGGAAATGGCCCGGTTCGAATACATCAACGGCTTCTACAATCCCCGCAGACGGCACTCAGGCCTCGGCGGGAAAAGCCCGCTCCGCTCCGAGCGACAGGCGGCCGGAATGAGATAATACCAACGGCCCTCTCAAGTGACTCTTGGGGCCAGGATTCCCGAACTAAGTCCCTGACGCGCCTCGGCAGGGGCGGCGATGGGCGCCGTTGTGGGGTTTTCGGCCCGCGCCTCGGCGTCACTCCCGCGGATTTCGCGCTTGAGGAGATAGCCTCAAGGCGGCCACGCGCCTTGCGGGTCCCGCGCCTGTCCGTTGGCCAAGCGGAGCCCTGGCCGGGAGCCGGCATCGCGCTTCAGCAAGGATATCGTGGCCGGCCGGAGCCGTCAGGTTGGGCCGCGCGCCAGGCCCAGGATCTTCCGCCTGGCGCTCAGCACCAGATCAAGCCCCACTTCGCTCCCCAAGCGGATGATTAGCCGCCGCGCATGGCGCCGCACTGCCGCAACCAGTCCCGATGCCTTCATCAAATCCAGGTAAACCCCAAACCCGGCAAAACCCGTCAGATCGCTGCTGCCCGGCGCGCTTTCGTACTGGAAAGGAAGAACGCCCTGTGCCATGTTATTTTCACCCCGTTGGTGATTGAGTTATTCATAAAACCCATCATGAATCCCTTTGGATTCAAAGCCAACGGGGGACTTCAACTTTTTTGATCCAGAATCAGGGTCGTCAACGGGCTGTTAACCGCATGGGCAAGCCGCTGCGCGCCCGAATGCGGAACCTCCGTCAACAGATCGGAAAACTTCCCTTGGCCGCCAAACTGTCCAACAAAGCGGGACCACCGCACTGAACCAGAGGCGTAACTGTAGAAGTCGTCATGGCGTATCTTTACCTTTGGGGATTATGGATGTCTGAATCACACCCAGGATACGCCACCTAATCCGCCGTCACCAAAATTCGCGGTTAGCTCTTGCGCCCATAAGCGGTTTGGATTATACTTTCAGTACTCAATAAAGGTTAGATTTAGCAAGGCAGATATGTCGGATTTAGGCAAGGGCAGTGAGGCAGTTGCAAACTATATAGCTATTTGCAACACAGTCGCAGATTCGTATCCGAGAAGCAAAGCACATGGCTTGCAGAAAGATGCAATTCAAAATTCCCTGGATGCCCGCAAAGGCAAGAGTGTCGTGCACGTTGAATTTGAGGTAGTTAAAAACAACCGTGGCGAGACTTTTCTAACTTTCAAGGACAGTCATACCACGGGGCTAACCGGCGATGTGGTAAAAGATGTGTCTGACTATAGAAATTTGAAAAAAAACGATCATTGGGCGCGATTTGAGGGATTTGCATTTACTAAAGATGATCCTGACGCACTTGGAGCAAGAGGACAAGGGAAATTTATTTTTCTTAGCGCGTCAAAACAATACAAAATGTTTTACGATACGTTGCGAGATGATGGTATTTATCGGCTTGGTGCCACGGAAGTGACTGAAGTAGGCCGCCCTATTTATCCAGAAAGAGGAAGTAAATGGGAGGGCGACGCAGCGGAAACACAACTACGTGAATTAACTGATTTGGAACCATTGAAAGAAGTGGGCACGAGAATTATTGTCTGTGAGCCAATACCGGAAGTTTTGCAAGAAATTGAAAATGGTGAATTTGAAAAGGCGATTCAGGAAACTTGGTTTCGTGCTATTGAGAAAGGTCAATTGGGAGTATGGCTCAATGTGTCAGGGGAAAACAAAAAAATCGGACTGCCACCCTTGTATCGGCTATCCAAAAAAGATACTTCTAAAATCAAAACATGGATTTATAAAAACGATTTCGACGACCTTAAAATCTCTTCATCGGATGGAAATTTCAAGATTAAAAATTTTTATGTCGTGCATTTATCCGAGCATGAAATACCGGAAGAACTCCAAGGAGTGGCGATTGTGCAAAACGGCATGAAAATTACTTGCCTCAATATGGAAATGGCACCGCCCGATACTAGAAAAAAAATCACCGGATATATCGAATTTGACAGAGATCTTGACAGAGAACTACGCAAGGGTAAAAACCAGCATCCCAATCACTATGACCTAAAGTGGCGAAGCACCACGCCAAGGGCAATCAAGAGTTTTATCAATCGCCAGTTGGAGGCATTCGGCCGTCAAAAATTAGGCATAGGAGAAGACAAAAGAGAAAAACAAACGCGACTCAGGAATACCGCTGAAAAAGAAGCGATAAAGTTGTTGCTGCGTTATGCTTTCGACATCGACTTGCGAGGCAAAGGGAGACACAGCCCCGAACCAGACCAGATTCCACCACCCTTACCACCGATTCCCCCGCCGGACAAAGAGATTGGTCTCATCCTTCAAACACAATTCCCTGATGTCGAAAAGAAACCCCGCATCGATTGGGGCGAAGAAATGTTGGTGTATTTACGCTGTTTCAACAAGACTGCTGACGATGTGAAAGGACTGGTCTCGGCGAGAGTTCTGCAAGCGGATACGCTCATTGAAGAACTACTGACAAATCAATCGGTCGAACTGAGACAAGCGAGCGAGAGCAATCTCAAACCTTATGTGGTGGCATTAAACGATGGTAGTCCACTTGAAATAAGCATTGATCAAGCTTGTTATAAGGGTCCTGGTGAATATCGTATTCGAACGGTCTTGATTAACGCAGATGATGGCGATGAAATTGATGCGCGCACGGTTAAGTTTTGGGTTGAAGAAGATCCTCCCCGAAGAATGCCATTCAAATTGGAACCCAGCAAATTGCTCACTACACATGTTTGGCAACCGGGCGGAGATATTGATAATGATCCGACAATTTACTACAACACGAATCATCCACAATACAAGTTTTCACAGGAAGACGAAGAAGATCAAGCAGATTATCTCTTTAACATTTGCCTGGAAGGTGCGGTGCATTTTATTTTGAACCGCCCATACAATGAAAAGGAGGGAGTGGATTATCGTCCCCTGAATACGGATAAAATTGTGAAGAGTGGCCCAGATATGATGCCAGAAAAGGTTTACGAAGAAATCAACAGGTATATTTCAGAAGTCCGTTGGCGCAGGTTTGAGGCGTAAACACCATGACTGTTTTATTGCGAAAAAAAGTGAATATTAGAGGGAATAACGAGGAGATAAAAGTCTTTCGTCCGTCCGGTGTTTTGTCTCGTGAAGATCAGGAACGCGCTGAAGAACTGGATGTGTTTCTTGCCAACAAAGTACCGGTACTGGCGAAACGGATAATGCGGTTGCCAGATAAGACCACGCCTATGCGGAGGTGGTATCAGTTTGGCCAGGGACTGCGAAAAATTGTGGATAACAATGATCTGGTGTCGCGTTCGGATGTGCAGGATGGTTTTATATGGGAAGCAATTAAACAACATCTCCCGGAAACCATCGGCTTAAAAGGGGCGGGGCAGGCATACGACTCGGATGTCCCACAGCGCAGAGGCAGAGGGCATTTTCCGATCTGTTATGCCGTCTCTAGCTATGCTTGGAAGGAAATAAAATGGTTGCGCCGTTGGAATGACTGGTGCGTCATTTACCATAGAGGGAGCATGTGGAAGGATAAACGAATCATTGAATCTTTGCGGGAGGAAATCACCGGAATGAAAGAATACCCCAAAGGTGATGAGTTCAGAGGAATAATAAAAAACCTAGCCGCACAGACAACTGGAAAGTATATAGAAATTCTCGACGATTCGGCGATTGTCGATAAAGTGCATAACGCGATTGAACAGGCACTACTTAGTGTCGCATGATTGTTCCGGGTGATTTTTCACGGTGTATTTGTTCATAAACAGAAAGATCGTGTCGTTCCGGGTGAGAACGCCGGAGTAATAATCCACCACTGAAGCGGCCAGATTGTCCGGCGTCTTCGCAGGCTCACCCGGCTTTGCCTCAAGTTCCGTGACGCGCCTGGCCAAGCCCTCGTTCACTGCCACCAGCTCCTGTGCCTGCGTCCACAGCGCGAGGATCAAGGCATCTTTCTCTGCTTGCGTCAATCGGCTCAGGTCGGGTAAATGAGTCATCGATAGCTTGACTCATATCCACGCCCTCAATGCAGGAAAATTCTCTATATCTGGGGCCGATCGAACCCAGGAACGCAACCTTTGGGGTGGGTTGAGTAGTTACTGGAATCCCGACCTTCTTCTGCGATCCGCACTCGCCTTGGCAGCGCGGCTCGATCAAGAACGCCAACGGCATTCTCAGGCGCGACCTGCCACGCAAGACAGAACTCGCCGACGACACCGAGCAGGACATCCAGGATATCGTCTGGGCCAATAACACAACACCCCGAAAACGCCTCGGTTTTTTAACCCCCGCCGAGGCCTTCCTACATCAACTCAGGTGTTGCACTGAAATGTGAATCCAGCTAGGTCAACCACTTGGTGCCGTCGCGGTGTCCAAAACCAAGCCGTCTCCGCTCACCGCGTGTTAATCCTTAGCGCAGCCGCTGCCGCGAAGGGTGCCAATGCAGCCGAGAATAGGGTCACCGCCGCCAGCAACCCCAACGACGGCCAGGGCGAGAGGTCCAGGAGTGCCTGCTCCACCGCACGCGCCCCGAAGATCAGCGTCGGAATGTAGAGCGGCAGCACCAGGATCGACAGCAACAGTCCGCCCCGCCGCACCCCCACCGTGATCGCCGCCCCGATTGCCCCAATCAAGCTGAGTGCGGGCGTACCCAGCGCCATGCCGATGATCAGCGCCGGCAGGGCGCCCTCCGGCAGTTGCAGCATCACCCCCAGCACCGGTGCGATCAGCGCCATCGGCAGGCCGGTGGTCAGCCAATGGGCGATGCACTTGGCCAGCACTACCTGTTCCAGCGCCAGTGGCGACAGCATGAACTGGTCGAGCGAGCCGTCCTCGTAATCCGCCTGGAATATCCGATCTAGTGACAACAGCGCCGCCAGCAGCGCAGCGATCCACAAGACCCCCCCGGCGGTCCGCGCCAGCGTCGCCGTCTCGCGGCCGACTCCGAGCGGGATCAGTATGACCGCCAACACGAAGAAGGCGATGCCGATGCCGCCGCCGCCGCCGAGCCGCAGCGCCAGCCGGAGGTCGCGGCCGAGCAGGCTGGCAATTCCCCTCATGTCCAGGTCCCGGCCAGGAAGGGGTCGTCCTGGCAATGCGTATCCGCCTCGGGCGCGATCATCAGCAGGGTAGGGATATCGCCGAGCCCGAGATCGACATGCGTCGCGATCAGCGCCATCCCGCCCGCCGCGATGTGCTCACGCACCAGATCGGCGACCAGCGCCGCGGCGTCGGCGTCGAGCGATACCGTCGGCTCGTCCAGCAACCACAGCGGCCGGTCGGCAACCAGGAGCCGCGCCAGCCCCAATCGCCGCGTCTGCCCGGCCGAGCACTGCGCCGCAGGGCGGGTGGCGATGACATCGAGCCCAAAGCGCGCCAGCGCCGCTCCGGCGCGCGCCGTGTCGTTGCCGTGGATTCCGGCCCACATCATCAGGTTTTCGCCAACGCTCAGTGCCGGTTTCACCGCATCCAGATGGCCGGCATAGGTGACACGCTCCTGGAACCCTTGCCGGTCGCCGGCCAGCGAAACTTCGCCCAGACGGGCATCGCCGCCCGCCACTGGAATCAGCCCGGCGAGTTGGCGCAACAGCGTCGATTTGCCGACCCCGTTCGGCCCGCGCAGCGCCGCCGCCTGCCCCGCCTCGACCTGAAAGCAGAGGTCGCGGAACACCAGCCGCCCGGCGCGGCGGCAGGCGAGATTGTTTAGGGTCAAATCCATGGTCTCTCATACCCTGTCATGCGCCCGGCGCAAATCAGCACCACTGGTTCTTTCGAATTCTTTCGAAAAATTATGCACTGCGACACGCAGGATAATTGCGTTGCCCCGGGATTTCCGCCATTAGGTGCTCAGCATTCCAAAAAATGCCTCCCCCGGGTTATCCCGGTGCGCCCGGCATGGCCGGTGCCAACGCATGGGAGGCCAGAGCGAAAAAGGGAGTCCCGAATGCCCATCACTGTCGGTTCGGATACCTCGAAGACCCGCCGCACTCTGTCCGCGGGCGGCAAGAGCGTCGCCTATTACTCGATCCCGGCGGCGGAAGCCGCGGGCCTTGGCACATTCTTCAACCTGCCCGCCTCGTTGAAGGTGGTGCTGGAGAACATGCTGCGCTTCGAAGACGGCAAGACCGTCACCACGGACGACATCAAGGCGTTCTCCGATTGGGGCACCAATGGTGGCAAGAACCCACGCGAGATTGCCTACCGGCCCGCCCGGGTGCTGATGCAGGACTTCACCGGTGTGCCCGCCGTGGTTGACCTGGCGGCGATGCGCGACGCCATGGTGGCACTGGGTGGTGACCCGGAGAGGATCAACCCATTGGCCCCGGTTGATCTGGTCATCGACCACTCGGTGATGATCGACGAGTTTGGCACCCCCCGCGCCTTCCAGATGAATGTCGAGCGCGAATACCAGCGCAACGGCGAGCGTTACCAGTTCCTGAAATGGGGCCAGGGCGCCTTCGACAATTTCCGCGTCGTGCCGCCGGGCACCGGCATCTGCCATCAGGTGAATCTGGAATACCTCAGCCAGGTGACTTGGACCGATACCGACCAGAGCGGTGAGGAGGTTGCCTATCCCGACACCCTGGTCGGCACCGACAGCCACACCACAATGGTCAACGGCATGGCCGTTCTGGGCTGGGGTGTGGGCGGCATCGAGGCCGAGGCGGCGATGCTGGGGCAGCCGATTTCGATGCTGATCCCGGAAGTCGTCGGCTTCAAACTGACCAGTCGGGTGAAGGAGGGCGTCACCGCAACCGATCTGGTGTTGCGGGTCGTCGAACTGCTGCGCCATAAGGGCGTCGTCGGCAAGTTCGTCGAGTTCTACGGATCCGGCCTCGACGATCTGCCGCTGGCCGATCGCGCCACAATCGGCAACATGGCGCCGGAATACGGCGCCACCTGCGGCTTCTTCCCGGTCGATGACGAGACGCTCCGCTACATGCGGGTCTCCGGTCGCGACGAGGCGCGGATCGCGCTGGTCGAGGCATATGCCAAGGAAAACGGCTTCTGGCGCGGCGCGGACTACAATCCAATCTACACCGACACGCTGGAGCTCGACATGTCGAGCGTCGAGCCGGCGATTTCCGGCCCCAAGCGGCCACAGGACCGGATCAACCTGTCGGACGCTGCGTCCACCTTCGCGCGTCACATGGATAGCGAGTTCAAGCGCCCGCGGGGCAAGCAGGTGCCGGTGGCCGGGCAGGATTATTCAATGTCATCCGGCAAGGTGGTGATCGCGTCGATCACGTCGTGCACCAATACCTCGAACCCGTATGTGATGATCGGCGCTGGGCTGGTGGCGCGCAAGGCGCGCGCGCTGGGGCTGACCACAGCGCCCTGGGTCAAGACATCGCTGGCACCCGGCTCGCAGGTCGTCTCGGCATATCTGGAGGCGGCGAACCTGCAGGAGGACCTGGATGCGCTGGGCTTCAACCTGGTCGGCTACGGCTGCACCACCTGCATCGGCAACTCCGGTCCGCTGTCGCTGGAAATTTCCAACGCGATCCACGAGGGCGACCTGGTGGCGGCCTCGGTTCTGTCGGGAAATCGCAATTTCGAAGGTCGGATCAACCCGGATGTGCGGGCCAACTACCTGGCATCGCCACCGCTGGTGGTGGCTTATGCCATCGCGGGCGACATGAACGTCGACATAGGCCGCGATCCGCTTGGTCAGGATCAGGACGGCAATGATGTCTACCTCAAGGATATCTGGCCGACCTCGAAGGAGGTCGCTGACATTGTCCACCAAACCGTCACCCGCGAGGCATTCCTGTCGAAATACGCAGATGTCTTCAAGGGCGACGACAAGTGGCGCGAGGTCGATGCGGGCGGTGGGCTGACCTATAGCTGGCCCTCGACCAGCACTTACGTGCAGAACCCGCCCTATTTCCAGGGCATGGGGCCGGATAAGGGAGCCATCGAGAATGTCGAGGGTGCGCGCATCCTGGCGCTGTTGGCGGATTCGGTGACCACCGACCACATCTCGCCCGCGGGTTCGTTCAAGCCGGATACCCCGGCGGGCGAATACCTGGTCGAGCGTCAGGTTCAGCCACGGGACTTCAACTCGTTCGGCGCGCGGCGCGGTAATCACGAGATCATGATGCGCGGCACATTCGGCAATATCCGCATCAGGAACGAGATGCTGGAGGGTGTCGAGGGCGGCTTCACGAAGGGGCCGGATGGTACGAGCCTGCCGATCTACACCGCCGCCATGGCCTACAAGGATGCTGGCATCCCGCTGGTGGTTATCGGCGGCAAGGAATACGGCACCGGTTCGTCGCGCGACTGGGCGGCGAAAGGCACGGCGCTTCTGGGCATCAAGGCGGTGATTGTCGAGAGTTTCGAGCGCATCCATCGCTCCAACCTGGTTGGCATGGGGGTGATCCCGCTGGAGTTCACCGGCGGCGATACCCGCAAGACGCTGGGCCTGACCGGCGACGAGGTGGTCTCGATCACCGGGCTGGAGGGTGATCTGAGCCCGCGCCAGATCGTGAAGGGATCGATCACCTACACCGACGGTACGGTGAAGGAGATCGACCTCCTGTGCAGAATCGATACCGAGGTCGAGATCGAATACGTCGAGAACGGCGGCGTGCTGCACTATGTGCTGAGGAATCTTGCCGCGGCGTGATTAGCCGGGGTTTTGTTCAGGGGGCCGCCCGGTTGGGCGGTCTTTTTTTTGCAACGCGAAAGCGAACCAAGGCGGTGATTCACACTCATGCCGCGAGCAAACATGCTGATTTTTATCGACTTGATGCGAAATAGTTACCAATCGACAACTCGGTTGTGGCACGCTTGGGTTACCGCGCCATTCCGGGTCCGTGCCGCAATGCACGCTGGGACCGGTGCGCGAGAGAGCAGCAGGAGTTGCCGAACGAAAGCAGATCATGAAACGCATCGACCCGGACTTCCGCCGTCAACTCGACGGCTATTCCCTGACGACCGCGGAGATTTTCTATCGTATGCCGGATGCGCAGGATTTACTGCAAAGTTATCTCTGGCAAGACTACGATCTGGCCCCACGCTTTCCTAAACTCAAGAAATTCCTCGACTTTTGGACCCGTGAGATGGATGGTCCGATCCATTCCGTGCGCCTCGCCCATGCCCGGTTGATCCGACCGGCGGAGGTCCACTATGTCGGGCACGAGCTGACAATTCACTGACCGGGCCATCAAGGGTACGAATTCCCGCTGGCCGGATCGTGGTCTGTTGACCTATGATGCTGACTCAATCGCACACACTGGCATAACGCAGGAGTGATTGGTGATGTCGGCCCGATGCGCCTATGTCCTGAGCATGACCAGACACGGAAAACTCCTGATGTTTGCCCTTCTCGGCCTCGCCTGGTTCGCCTCGCCAATAACGACTGCGCGGTCGGAAGACAACGTCGTCGTTGTCGAGCTTTTTACCAGCCAGGGCTGCAGTTCATGCCCGCCTGCGGACGAGGTGCTATCGCAGATAAGCGGACGCGAGGACGTGATCGCCATGTCGTTGCATGTGGATTATTGGGATTATCTGGGTTGGCGTGACACCTTCGCCCAGCACCAGTTCACCCAGCGCCAGGTCGCCTATCGCGACGCCTGGAGCAAGAGCGTCATCTACACGCCGCAGATGGTGGTGCAAGGGCGCCACGAAGTCGCGGGCAGCCGCCCGCGCGACCTTGCAGCGGCAATTGTCACCGCGCAGGAAACCGATCCGCCGATCAAGGTGGTGATCGAACGCCAGGGCGGGATGCTAAAGTGCCGGATCGAACCCGGGCCGGAAAGGGTCGTCGGCACAATCTGGATTGCGAAATACACCAAGAGCGCGACAGTCGATATCCGTCGAGGTGAGAATGCCGGGCGCAGCGTCACCTACGTGAACGTCGTCAAAAGCCTGAACCGCATCGGTACCTGGGCCGGGTCCGAGCCCGAGGAAGTTGCGATGCCGCAGCCCGAACCGGGCGAAGGCGTGGCCATCTGGATCCAGGGCGGCGAATCAGGCCCGATCCTGGCTGCGGCAAAGATCGAGAACCCGAAAGTGGAGTGACCCCGGTTTAACGCCGGGGGCTCTTTATACCGGCTTCGCACGCGCGAACCCGCCCCGCCTCCCCACGGGATTTTACGCCTATTCGAAAGCTGACGCTTTCGGCGCACCGCCCCCACCCCGCCAAGCGCGCGCGTTAGGGGAGTTGGGGAACGGCGACCCCGATCATGCAGTCGCGGCTGACGATCTCCGCCAGCGCCTCGGCGCTCCAGCCCTCGGTGCCCCCGGGGCGACGCGGCAGCACCAGATAGCGCATGTCGGCGGTGGAGTCGTGCACCTGTATGCGCACGTCCTCCGGCAGTTCCAACCCGAATTCGCCGAGCACCGCACGCGGTTCCTTCACCGTTCGCGAGCGGTAGGCGCGGGTCTTGTACCAGTCGGGCGGAAGGCCCAGGATGTTGCGTGGATAGCAAGAGCACAGCGTACAGACGATGACGTTATGGATCTCGGCCGTGTTCTCCACCACCACCAGCTTCATGCCTGAAGGATCGATCCCCATTTCCTCCATCGCCGCCGAGCCATCGGCCAGCAGGCGCTGCTTGAAGGCAGGATTGTCCCAGGCGTGGGCCACGACACTGGCGCCCAAGGCTGGACTGCGGGCATCCATCGCCTCGATCTGCGCGTTGATCTCGGCTGCCGTGGTGATGCCCTTCTCGACCAGCAATTCGCGCACAGCGATCTCCATCCGCTGCCAATACGTCAGCGGTTGGTCGTTGTCGGGTCGGAATGGATGGCCCGAGGGACTCATCCCTTCGTGGTGGATGTGGTCGTGCCCGACTTGGTCATGATCATGGGGCATCGGCGGCCTCCAGCCAGTGTTCGAATATCTCGGCATCGATCGTGTCTCGCGCCCGCTCGGCGCTGCCGCCCCAGATTTCGGCCATGGTGAAACGCACCCGGTAGAGCGCGTGTTCGGGCCGTCCGTCACGGCGATATGCCAGTTCCTCGGGGTTGGCAAAATCGCCACAGATGCGCTCGACCCGTCCAGTATGCCCGCGCAGATACCATGGCGTGCGCATATGGCCGGGGGCAGCACCACGCCGTACCCGCACCGTATCGCCGGGGGCAAAACGAGCGCCGTGAGTTGGGTAGGGCGGCGCGAAGGACAGGGGCATGATCTCGGGCAGAGTCATGACCGAGGCCCCGGCAACGGTGTCTTGGAGAAAAAATCAAAGGGTGCGAAGTCTGCAGCCTCGGCCAACTCGACCTTCGCGACGCTGCGGTTCAGCCGTTTGCCGAGTTCAGGGAAATCGACGATCTCGATCTCGACAGTGTTGCCGCCCATCAGGCAGACAAGCTCGTCACCGTCAGACGGGTTCTGCACCGCATGGGCCGGGCCGCCGGGCGGGAACACGACAAAACCGCCTGCGCCGACCACATGGGTGGTTTCGTCCATCAGCACCTCAGCGGTGCCGGCGATCACATAGACCCATTCCTCCTCGGCATGGTGTCGATGGATCGGAAACGCCCGCTTGCCGGGTGCGATCCTGGTCAGGTTGAGCGCCGACCGGGCCATGCCGGTCAATCGCGACAAGCCAGTGATCACGACTTCCGACCGGTCGTCGAGCGGGTGCTGGTAGTTGAACCCGGTGGCGGCCAGTTCCTCGGCGCTCCAGACAAGTTTGGAATCGGTCATTCGGTTGTTTCCATTTCGCCGTGTCTCTGGGCCTCGCCATAGGTCGCCCCGCGGGCGGCAACTTCGTCCATGCGGGCGTTCATCTCGTCGATGGTGAAGGCCCCCGCCTCGACCATGTTCTGGGTGACCGAGGCGATCCAGCGCTCGTAATAGGTCATGGTCTCGAAGCTGCTCTCATCCATGTCTTCCAGCACCCGGCGCAGCCCGTCGACGGTGAAATAGCCCTTGGCCGTGGCAATGCGCAGCAACGCATCGACCCGTTTTTCCCACAACGCGAAGTCATGCTCGCCGCGGGCGATCTCGCCTGCATCCTCGCCGCCCATGTCGTGCCACCGGCGGCCAGTCTCGTTTGCATCTGTCATGGGGGTGAAGCTAACCCGCTGGCAGGCCTTCGCCAAGATCAAAGCGTCTTGAAATCAATTTCCGGTCTTGGCAAAAGCCGCCAGCAGGTTGTTCGACGGCATTCGGGTGATCTGGGCGGGGCCGAACCCTGCCGCATTCGCCAGTGCCGCGATCTCGTCGATGTCGCGTACGCCCCAGTCTGGGTTCTCGGCCTGCAGCCCGGTGTCGAAGCGGGCATTGCCCTCACCGGTATGGCGGCCACCCTCCCTGAACGGTCCGTACAGGATCAGCACTCCGCCCGGCTTCAGTGCCCGCGCCGCGCTACGGACGATGCCTTCGGCCACCGCCCAGGGAGCGATGTGGACCACGTTGCAGGAGAGGACAGCGGTCAGTTCGCCCAGCGCTTGCACCGGGGCCTGTTCGTGCCAGTCCGTCGAGGCATCGACGAACAGTGGGCCCGACATATTCTTGCTGCCCAGGGCGGCGCCCCAGGCAGAGATGCTGTTGTGGTGGGTTGTCTGAATATCCGAGGGCACCCAGTGCAAGCCGGGGAACTCCCCGGCCAAGTGGGCGATGTGCTGCCCGGTGCCCGAGCCGATCTCCAGTACCGTTCCCGCCCGGCCCTCCAGATAAGGATGCAACCCGTCGAGAATCGGCACGAAGTTGCGCCCGAAACTGGGCGAGCGCAGACGCCCATCGCCTTCGGACATCGTATTGTCCGATGAGTATATGGAGATATGCTGCGGAGGCGTCACCGTGGCTCGGTTCAGTTCCGCTGCGGTGCGACCACCATGATCATCTGGCGGCCCTCCATCTTCGGCATCGCCTCGATCTTGGCAATTTCCTCGATGTCGCCGGCGATCCTCTGCAAAAGCCCACGGCCCAATTCCTGGTGTGCCATCTCGCGGCCACGAAAGCGCAGGGTAACCTTCACCTTGTCGCCGTCGCCCAGGAACTTGGTCACGGACCGCATCTTCACGTCATAGTCATGCGTGTCGATATTCGGGCGGAACTTGACCTCCTTGATCTCGATGATCTTCTGCTTCTTCTTGGCTTCGACAGCCTTTTTTTGCTGTTCGTACTTGTACTTGCCGAAGTCCATGATCTTGCAGACGGGAGGACTTGCGCCGGGTGATATCTCGACCAGGTCGAGCCCGATCTCCTCGGCCATGTCGATGGCGGCCGCCGGAGTAACGACCCCAGCATTTTCACCGTCCTGATCGATGAGTCGAATTTCCGGCACGCGAATCTGTCGGTTTACGCGGGGACCCGTATCACGGGTCGGAGGCGCGTGGTGCGGTCGTCTGGCTATGGGTCAGTCTCCTGTGTTGCGCCAACCATGTGGCCATCAAGATAACGAAAACGCCGCTCGAATTCGGTGGTGATTCCAGCTTGGGCAGCGCGTTCGCTGTCTGGAGTATAACTTGTGGCGGAGCAAGGGAAAAGCCCGGTTGTGATCTGTCACTCATACTCGACGGGAAAGCGTGTCGGCAGCACCATTACCGTTGGCCGCGACGGCAGAGTGTCGAGCGAGACGGTGATCGTGCGGTCATCATTGACGACGATCTCGAACTCGTCCTTCATGCCGTCGAGGAATTCGGTCATCGAATATTGCCCGAAGGAGTGCATCGGCAGTACCAGCCGGGCCTTCAGCACCTTGATCATCTTGCCGATTTCCAGCGTAAAGGTGCCGTCGACCGGCGCCATGACGATGTCGAGCCGGCCAAGCAGGGCGTATTGCGCCTCGGTCAGTTCGCAATGCAGATGGCCAAGATGGCCGATGCACATGTCCGCCACCTCGAAGACGAAGATCGAGTTGCCGTCTTTCCCCGGCGCGCGCCAACTGCGCCGATCGGTGGTGACGTTGCGGATGGTAATGTCGCGCAGCGTCAACAAGCGCTCCGCCGGTCCAGTGCGGTCCGGATCCCAGCCGCGAAGCACATGTGGAATCGCGGGGTCGGGTGTGTCGGTGAAATGATTCTCCTGAGCCTGGTTCATGGTCACCACGTCGGGCAGCTCGCCCTCGCCATTGGCGCCAAAATAATCGGTGGCGATGACCACGCCCGCCTCGGTCTCGATCCGGAAGGTCGAATGGCCGACATTGGTGATAGTGACCTCGCGGTCGGCGGCGGCGACATCGCCCGGCGTCGCATAGCGCACCCCCGGCACCCCCTCGACGAAGGCATGCCAATTGCTGGCGCGCGCAGCCTCGGGTGCGGCGAGGCCAAGCGCAAGGGTGATCAGGGCAAGAAATCGAGTCATCACGACCCTCCCCGTGGCGGCGCTTTCAATCTTTCCACGAGCAGCTTACATCTGTCCACCGGAAGTCAAACGCAAGAGACCAGATGTGAGACCCGATCCGACCGTGGCGCTGGACCTGAAATGAAAGTGGTCGTTACCGGCGGGACCGGTCTCGTCGGCGGCGAGGTTCTGCGCCAGTGCCTGGAGCGGCGCGAGATCACCGGCGCCGTCTCACTCGGGCGGCACCGGACCGGCCTCGATAACCCGAAGCTTACCGAGGTGATGGTCGAGGATTTCCTCGATCTCACGTCGGTGCAGGAGCATTTGCGCGGCGTCGGGCTCTGCCTCCACTGCCTGGCCGCCTACCGCAACCGGGTCGGGCGCCGGGCCTATGAACGGATCACGGTCGACTATCTCGATGCGCTGATCCGGGCATTGGAGTCGGCAAGCCCCAAGGCGGCGTTCTGCTGTTTCAGCGCCGAGGGCGCGCGCCGGGACGGGAAAAGCTTGCTGCCCGCGTTCAACGTCAAGGGCCGCGCCGAGCAGCGCGTGCTGGACGCCGGATTTCCCCGCAAGTACTTCTTCCGTCCGGCCTATATTCACCCGACCCGCCCGCGCGCGCATCCAGTATTCTACGACCCGCTGATGAAACCGGTCTTCCGACTGATCCCGTCGCTGGGCATCGATTCCGCCGATCTGGCGTGGGTGATGATCGAAACCGGATTGAGCGACCGGCGCCCGGTGGCGGTGTTGGAGAACCGGGAGATGCGCGCGATTCGGCGTTAGGCGTCAGCGCAAATCCGGCGGTGTCGCCTCGGCCACCAGGGCCGCGACAGCCTCGTTCCGCCCCACCACCTTCTGCCCCTGCTGGCCCAACCGGCGCACCGAGACGGTGCCGGCCTCGACCTCCTGACGGCCGACGGCCAGGATCGCCGGGACATGGGCGGTGGAGTGCTCGCGGACCTTGAAGTTGATCTTCTCGTTGCGTTTGTCGACCTCGACCCGAATCCCCTCGGCGGTGAACCGGGCGGCGACCGCCTCGGCGTACTCATCCGCATCCGAGACAATCGTTGCAACCACCACCTGACGCGGCGCCAGCCACAGCGGGAAGCGCCCGGCGCAGTTCTCGATCAGGATGCCGAGGAAACGCTCGAAGCTGCCGAGGATCGCGCGGTGCATCATCACCGGGCGTTTCTTCGAACCGTCGGCGGCAACATATTCGGCGTCCAGCCGCTCCGGCAGCACGAAATCGGCCTGGAAGGTGCCGCATTGCCATTTGCGGCCGATGGCGTCGGTCAGCCTGAAGTCCAGCTTCGGGCCATAGAACGCGCCCTCGCCAGGTTCGATCTCGAACTCGTTGGTGACCTTGCGCACGGCGGCCTCCAAGGCCACCTCGGCCTTGTCCCAGACCTCATCGGACCCGGCACGAACCTCGGGCCGTGTCGAGAACTTGATATCGAAGTTCTTGAATCCGAGATCCTTGTAGATCGAGCCCAGCAGGTCGATGAATTGCGCCGTCTCTTGCTCGATCTGGTCCTCAGTGCAGAAGATATGGGCGTCGTCCTGGGTAAACCCGCGCACTCGCATCAGCCCGTGCATTGAGCCCGAAGGCTCGTAGCGGTGGCACGAACCGAACTCGGCCAAGCGGAGCGGCAGGTCGCGGTAGCTCTTGAGACCGTGATTGTAGATCTGCACATGGCAGGGGCAGTTCATCGGCTTCAACGCGTTGACCCGCTTCTCGTTGGCATGTTCTTCGTCGATCTCGGTGATGAACATGTGCTCGCGGTATTTGTCCCAGTGGCCGGAAGCCTCCCACAGCTTGCGGTCGACCACCTGGGGGGTCTTGATCTCCTTGTAGCCCGCCGCGTTCAGGCGGCGGCGCATGTAGTCTTCCAGCACCCGGTAGATGGCCCATCCGTTGGGGTGCCAGAATATCATGCCGGGGGCCTCTTCCTGCAGGTGGAACAGCTCCATCTGGCGGCCCAGCTTGCGGTGATCACGCTTGGCGGCTTCCTCCAGCATGTGGAGATGGGCCTTGAGGTCGTCGCGGTTTCTGAACGCCACGCCATAGATGCGCTGGAGCATCTGGTTGCGGCTGTCGCCGCGCCAGTAGGCGCCAGCGACCGACATCAGCTTGAAGGCGTCGGCCGGCACCTGGCCGGTGTGTTGCAGATGCGGGCCACGACACAGGTCCTGCCAGTGCCCGTGCCAGTACATGCGGATCGGCTCGTTCCCCGGGATCGCCTCGATCAACTCGACCTTGTAGGGTTCGTTGGTGTTGCCGTAGAAATGCAGCGCCTCTTCGCGCGACCAGACCTCGGTGCGGACCGGGTCGCGTGCCGCGATGATCTCGCGCATGCGCTTCTCGATGGCGGCGAAGTCGTCCTCGGTGAAGGGCTCGTCGCGGTCGAAATCATAGTACCAGCCATTCTCGATCACCGGACCGATGGTGACCTTGGTGCCCTGGAACAGCTCTTGCACCGCACGGGCCATGATATGGGCGCAGTCGTGGCGGATCAGTTCCAGCGCTTCCGGTTGGTCCTTGGCCGTAACGATGGCCAGGTCGGCGTTCTGGTCGATTGGCCGCGACAGGTCGCTGAGCGTCCCATCGATGCGGCAGGCCAGCGCCGATTTCCCGAGCGATTTCGAGATGTCTGCCGCCACCTCGGCCCCGGTCACGCCGCGATCAAAGTTGCGGGTGGCGCCGTCGGGCAGGGTGATGGTTACTTGTTCGCTCATCGGTTTGGTTCCCGGCAAGATGTTAGGTCGCGCGCAACATCCCGACCGGAGGGGCGAGTGTCAAGCGGGTGGTGGAAGATAGGGGCGGATCGCCGGTTCAAGGGCCGGTTCAAGGGCCGGTTCAAGGATAGTGCGGGTCTCCCCTGCCGCACTGCCCCGGACCTGATCCTGGACCTCGGGCCACTGTGCGCAGCGAGTCAAAATCCCGGATCAGGCTCAGGCTGTTGCGGCGGGCAGATTTCCAAAAACCCTCGGAAAAACAGGATGCTAAACCAGCTCGGCGAAAGTCCGCCCGGCGACCTGCTCATAGACATCCAGCGTCGCCCGCTGCATCGCCGCCACCGTGTAGCGCGAATGGATGCGGGCGCGCGCCGCCAGGCCCATATGGGCGCGCTCCGAGGGGTCGAGATTCAGCACCTTGTTCAACTCGATAGTGAGGCGGGCAATGTCGCCGGGCGGGTAGAGCCAGCCGGTCGAGCCATGGTCCACGGTCTCGCGCGCGCCACCATGATCGGTGGCGATAACCGGGCGGCCCATCGACTGGGCCTCGACCACCGCGCGACCGAATGCCTCGGGATCGGTCGAGGTCGAGACCACCACCGACGAGAGCTTGAAGGCCGCCGCCATATCCGTGCAGCCGCCGGCCAGATGGACAACATCGCCGACGCTGAGTTTGTCGATGCGTTTGCGCAACACGTTCTCGAATCCGTTGCCGCCGTCCTCACCAACCAGCAGGATCAGGAAATCGTCGCCGCGCATGGCGCGCAGGCGGTCGGCCGCGTCGATCAGATCCTCGGCGCCCTTCCACCGGGTCAGGCGCGCCGGCAGCATGATGACCGAGCGGGGATCATCCAGTAGGCCCCACCGATCCGCTAGTTTCACCGCGCGCTCGGTGCCAACGGCCTCCTCGGAGAAGACGTTGATGTCGGCGCCGCGCGGGATGGTGACGATCTGGTCCGGCGGCACATTGTGGCGCTCGATGATCAGGCGGCGGATGAAATTCGAGACGGCGATCACCGGTCGGCCCTTTCCCATCACCGCATTGTAACGCCGCTTGAACGGAAAATCCTCGTTGTAGGTTCCGTGATAGGTGGTGACGAAATGCGCGTCTGTGCGCTGGGTCGCCCAATATGCGCTCCAGGCCGGTGCGCGCGAGTGGGCGTGGACGATGTCGATTCCGAAATCTTGAATTAGCTGCGCCAGAAGCCTGGCGTTCTGCCACAGATTCAAAGGGTTCTTGGTATCCGCATTCATCGCGATCACCTCGCCTCCGGCCTTGGAGATGCGTGGCAATTGCTTGCCGCCCGCCGTGGCGATGATCGCCCGGCCGCCTTCGCGGGTGATCGCTTCGGTGATCTCCAGCGTGCCGCGCTCGACGCCGCCGATCTCCATTCGCGGCACGATCTGCAAGACCGTCAGCGGGCGCGGCTCTTCCAGTGTGGAAGGGTTGCGGCTAAGGTCGTCCGAAACCTCTTGCGCGATGGAAGACGACACGAACATGGATGCTCCAGATTACCTCGAACTCAATAAGAATCATCAGCTTGCTTACCATAGAATCGCGGGTCAAGGCGACGGTGCAAGTTTGCCCGGCATCGTTTTTCTTGGTGGATTCCGCTCCGACATGACCGGGACCAAGGCAGTGTGGCTTGAGCGCTGGGCGCGGGCGCGGGGTCGGGCCTTCCTGCGCTTCGATTATCGTGGCCATGGGGCGAGCTCCGGAGATTTTCTCGATGGGGCCATCGGCGATTGGGCCGACGATGCAGCGGAGGCGATCGTGCGGCTGACCGCGGGGCCGCAGATCCTTGTCGGGTCCTCCATGGGCGGCTGGATTGCGTTGTTGCTGGCACGGCGGATGCCGGAGAGTGTGGCCAGCCTGATCGGGATCGCCGCCACGCCCGACTTCACCGAAGATATCTGGGCACGGATGGATGAAAGTCAGCAGCGGCAGTTGATGTCGGCGGGGCGGATCGAGCAGCCATCGGACTATTCGGACGAGCCCTACGTGATTACCAAGCGGCTGATCGAGGATGGGCGCAATCAACTCGTGCTGCGCGCGCCGTTGGCGCTTGCCTTCCCGGTGCGGCTGTTGCAGGGGACGGCGGACGCGGATGTGCCGGTTTCGGTGGCCCTGCGATTGCTCGATCATATCGACTGTCCGGACGCCCGGCTGACCCTGGCCAAGGGGGCGGATCACCGCTTCTCCGGCGCGCGCGAACTGGCGCTGATCGGCAAGACGCTGCATGGGGTCACGCAGGTGGTTGGGGCGGCGGGCTAAAGCCCCTTGATCAGAACGCGATAGCCTCGCCCCGATAGTCCTCGAACACGCCGGTGGTCTCTAGCGACAGGGCGTCAAAACGCTGCATCAGGCCGGCGGCGCTGTCCTTGACATCTACATCCGCGCCGGAGCCGCCCATTTCGGTGCGGACCCAGCCCGGGTGGTAGGCGCCAACAGCGATTCCCTGCTCTTTCATGTCGGTCGCCAGATTGCGGGCCAGATTGGTCGCTGCCGCCTTCGATGCGCGGTAGATATAGGCTCCGCCGGGCGCCCGCTCGGTGGAGGCCATGATCGACGAGACGATGGCGATCTTCGGCTCCGCCGCCTGCAATAATCGTGGCAGGAAAGCGCGCACAGTGAAGAAAATCCCGGCGACATTGGTCATCATCATCGTGTGCCAGGCGTCGTAGGTATATTCAGGATCGTCGATGCGGCCGCGCGCAATGTATTGGCCTGCATTGCAAATCAGCAGATCGATGGGGGTGTCTTCGTTGGTCGCGGCGGCCGCCATTTCGTGCGGGTCGGTCACGTCGATGTTTAGGACCGAGACATTGACGTTGGCGCGGGCCAGCTCGTCCAGCGCCACAGCCGCGCCGGGACGGCGGGCGGCTGCCAGCACCCGGTCGCCACGTTCAGCCGCCAACCGGGCCATGGCCAGGCCGATGCCGCGATTGGCGCCGGTGATGAGGGTTGTATTGGGCATGGTGTGCTCCATTATCGCTGAGGACCGCTCGCGCCGGAGCCCGACCGGGCAGCTACCAGGGAGATTGGCATGAAACCGAACTATTCCAAAGCCTTGATTATCGGAGCCGGGGCCGGTTTATCGGCTTCGCTGGCGCGGCTTTTCGCCGCAAAGGGGTTGGCGCTGGCGCTGGCGGCCCGCTCGACCGGTGATCTGGCGGCGCTGGCGGCGGAGACCGGGGCCAGTGTCCACAGTTGCGATTCCGCCGATCAGGGGCAGGTGGCAGCGCTGTTCGCGGCGCTCGATCGGGAAGGCGCGCCGGACGTTGTGGTCTACAACCCCTCCGCCCGGGTCCGTGGCCCGTTTGTCGATCTCGACCCGCAGGCGGTGGCGAACGCGGTTCAAGTCACTGCAATTGGAGCATTTTTTGCGGCCCAGGAAGCGGTGAAGCGGATGCAGCCGGTGGGCCATGGAGCGGTTCTGTTCACCGGCGCTTCGGCCGGGGTGAAGGGCTACCCGCTGTCGGCTCCCTTTGCCATGGGCAAATTTGCGCTGCGTGGGCTGGCCCAGTCGATGGCACGCGAGTTGCATCCCAAGGGCATCCATATCGGCCATTTTGTCATCGACGGCGGCATCCGCAGCGCCGCGCGGCAGGGTGCGGCGGACAACCCGGATTCGATGCTGGCCCCGGATGCAATTGCCGGGAATTACTGGCATTTCCTGGAACAGGACCGGTCGAGCTGGTCCTGGGAAATCGAGCTCCGGCCCTGGGTCGAGCAGTTCTGAGCGGCTGGCCTTCATCCGGGTGCCGGAGGCGCTTGATCGACGAATCCAACGGTAGTGTTCTGGTGGTGTTTTGATAGTGTTTTGATAGTGCTCCGGACAGGCCGTTTCGGAACGTGGCCCCCGCCCGGCACGGCGGCGGGATGAGATCAAACGATGGGGCGGGCATGAGCCAGCGGTTGGGGAATTCATTTGTCGCTGCGGGCAGGCCGGGGGGCGGGCCGCCGAGCGGTGGCGGCTTGGTCGTGCGGGCGATCCTGATCAATCTGGCCGGGTTCTTTCTGCTCGACGTGATGGGGCTGATCATCAAGCATCTGTCTGGGGATTATTCGAGGGGTTCTTCGGGGGGTTATGGTGCCGCCGAGCTTTCGGCCTATCGCAACCTGTTCGGGATGGTGCCGGGGCTGGCCGTGCTGTGGCTCTCGGCCAACTGGCGGGCGCAGGGGCGGCCGGTGGCGCTCCGGCAATGGCCGCTGGCGTTTCTGCGCGGTGGTTTCGTGACCGTGGCACAGTTCCTGTTCTATCTGTCGCTGACGCGAATGGCGTTCGCCACCGCCTCGACCATCGTCTTCTCGGAGGCGCTGTTCGTCACCGCATTTTCGGTGACGCTGCTGGGTCACCGGGTCGGGCTGGTGCGCTGGCTGGCGGTGGGCGTAGGCTTCGCCGGTGTGGTCATGGTGATGGGGATCGCGCCGGGATCGGAGGCATTTACCCTCGACGCCCTGCTGCCGTTTGGAGCGGCGATGTTCTATGCCCTGACCAGTGTGACGGCGCCGATGTTCGACGACGAGGTGCCGAGCCCGCTGATCAATCTGTATTCAAACGTTGCCGCTTTGAGCGGCGCCGTCGTGCTGTGCCTGTCGACCGGCGGGTTCTCGCCCATCGCCTCGGTTGGCGATCTGATGTGGATCATCGCGATGGGCACGCTGGGCGGCTTGGGCGTGTTGTGCCTGGTGATCTCGTTCCGGATGACCGCGCCGAGCAATCTGGCGCCGTTCCACTATTTCGGCATCCTGTTCGCCTTCGTGCTGGGCTGGTTGTTTTTCGGCGAAGCGCCGTTCGACCGGCTGTTTCCGGGGGCGCTGCTGATCGTCGCCGGTGGGCTGCTGATCGTCTGGCGCGAGCGGCGGGCCGGGTGAATGCGGGGGGTGGGGGTGGGTGGCACTCATCTGGCCCGCGACCTGGCCTATGGGTTGCAGGCCAGCGATGATCAGCGGTCGTTTCGCCTGAAATTGTGGCTTGATAAGCGGCTCGCGCCGGCCCGTAACATCGAGAGCTATGCGGCCACTACGCTGATGGCGAAAAAGCCTCAGGCCGAGGCTGCGCTGGCTGATATTTTGCGCGCCAGACCGACCTGCGAGGTGGCCGAGAAGCGGCGCGCCAAATTCGCCCGCGCCAGCCCATGACGGCTGACGTTCCTGGACTTCCCCGGCCAGCTCGAGGTCACCAACAATGCCTGCGAGCGCGCCCTGCGTCGCGCCGTCATTCAACGCGTGACCCGGCTTCCGTTCAATGTGGGCCGCAGAAGGCGACTGCGCCGTCAGAACCGTCACCGACACCGCCAAACTCGCAGGCAAATCCCCGTATCAAACGATCATCGAAACCTTGGCCTGACCTCCGCAGTACGCCGGGGAAAAAAGGGCGTGAGTAATTACGTCTCCGGCGCTACCGTGAAGTCGAGGAACCGAAAAGCAGGTCAAAGCCGCGGTCGCCAAGGCTGGTGGTCCGCTGAGTTGACCTCAAGGCCTCCATGTCTCTGACTTTCCAGCCTTTGGGATGGGGTTTCGTATGCCCGCGAAATTCCGTTGTCGAGCCACGGCCTCGCGAAAGCAGCATTGATGCATTGGCACTTAAGCCGAGCAATGGATGGCGCGACCCATTACAGCCCGGCGCTGGTCTCGCGACTGCGGCTCGCCGTCAACCGCCAGCGGTTGCGTGACCATTGGGGACCGGCAGGGGGTTGAGGCGGCTCGTCCATCGCACTAGGTGTTGGACAAGCAAAACTCCGACAAAGGGCCGTGAAACATGCGCATTTACAAGGATCTCCCCGACGCTGTCGGCAATACGCCGCTGATCCGGTTGGAGAAGGCGTCTGAGATCACCGGCTGCGAGATCCTCGGCAAAGCGGAATTCCTTAATCCCGGTCAGTCGGTCAAGGACCGTGCGGCGCTTTGGATCATCCGTGACGCAATGGCCAAGGGCACGCTGCGCCCTGGCGGCACAATCGTCGAAGGTACGGCGGGCAACACCGGGATCGGTCTGGCGCTGGTGGGTGCCGCGATGGGCTTCAAGACCGTGATCGTGATCCCCGACACCCAGAGCCAGGAAAAGAAAGACATGCTGCGCCTCGCCGGGGCGAATCTGGTCCAGGTTCCGGCGGTGCCCTACCGCAACCCCAACAACTACGTCCACTATTCCGGCCGGCTGGCGGCGAAGATGGCCGAGACCGAGCCGCACGGCGCCATCTGGGCCCAGCAGTTCGACAACGTCGCCAACCGCCAGGCGCATATCGACGCGACCGGCCCGGAGATCTGGGAGCAGACCAACGGCCGCGTCGACGGCTTCGTCTGCGCCATCGGCACCGGTGGTACGCTGGCGGGCGTGGCGACGGCGCTCCGCGAGCGCAATAAGGACGTCAAGATCGGCCTCGCCGACCCCTTGGGCGCGGCGCTCTACAATTATTACGCCCACGGCGAGTTGAAGGCCGCGGGAGAGTCGATCTCCGAAGGCATCGGCCAGGGCCGCGTCACCGCCAATCTGGAGGGGCTGGAGGTCGACTTCCCCTACCAAATCCCCGACCGGGAGGCGCTGCTGCTGGTCTTCGACCTCCTCCAGGAGGAGGGGCTGTGCATGGGGCTCTCGACCGGCATCAATGTCGCTGGCGCCATCCGCATGGCGCGCGATCTCGGCCCCGGCCACACCATCGTGACCGCGCTCTGCGACTATGGCAGTCGCTACCAGTCGAAGATCTTCAACCCCGCCTTCCTGCGCGATAAGGGCCTGCCGACCCCACCCTGGCTCGAGGAAAGCGCCGCGCGTTCGGTTCCGACAGTCTTCGAGCCGGCCTGAAGCCGTTGGCCTCCCGGATTTTTCTGGCGGGCTCCGCCGGGCTACGCTAGGACTCGGCCATGCGATTGCTCCCGGTCCTCCTGCTGCTTGGTGCCCTGCTTGGCGGGCTGCCCGCCCCCGGCGGCGCGCAGCCCGTCGGCGCCACCGCCGAGACCCCGGCGCACATGCTGGAGCGCTGGGATGCCGAGGCCAGCCTGATCGAACAGCGGCTCGCGGAAAACCCGCCGGAGGCCGCCGAGATCGACAAGATGCGCGACGTCCTCAATGCCCAGCGCGATGCTGTTCCCGCTCTGATCGAGGTGGCGCTAGCCGAACTGAAGCCACTGCGCCAGCAATTGGATGCACTCGGCGACCCGCCGGAGGATCCGGACATCGAGACCCCGGAGATTGCCGCCGAGCGCAAGCGGCTGATCGAACTCATCGCGGGGCGCGATGCGGGGGCCAAGCGCATTAGCCAGGCCGAGGCGCGGGCGGCCGCGCTGCATACCCAACTCACCGAACTGCGACGCAAGCTGTTCACCGAGCAGATGCTCCAACGCGGACCCAGCTTGCTCGATCCGGCAATGTCCGGAAAGGCAGTCTCGGCCATTGCCCGCACCGCCGGTCTCATCAAGCTCGAGACGATCTTTCGCCTCGATCGGCAGCAGATGAGTGCGTCACGGATTTTAGGCCCGCTGATGCCGATCGTTGTCGTCCTTGCCGCCGGGCTGCTGCTGCGCACTGCACGGTGGCGCCTGCTCGACCGGTTCCGGCGGCTGATCAAACCCGATACGCCCCAATCCCGCCGTGCCGCGATCGCTGTCGGCATCATCCTGACCCGGCTTCTGCTGCCGGCGGCGGCGCTGGCGATTGCGGTGTTCGCAGTCGTCCAGAGCGACTTGCTGGGGTCGCGCGGGGAGGCGGTACTTGCCGGGTTTGCGCGTGCCGCAGCGCTGGTGATCGCCGCGAACGCACTGGGCGGCGCCTTTTTCGCACCCCGCGCGTCGGGCCTGCGACTCTCGCGACTCGACGATTTCTCGGCTGTGCGCGCCCATCGCTGGCTGATCGCACTCGCCACGGTGGTTGGTCTCGACCGCACCCTGGTCGCAACCGGGCAGGACCTCGGTATGGCGATCGAGGGATTGTCGCTGCTCAACAACGCCCTGCTTGTGCTCGGCGGCATCGCGCTTTGGCGGCTTGTCGATTTCCTGCGGCCGCCGCCCGAGCCGCCGGCCGCGGAGCAGGAGGCCGACGCCGACGAGGCTGCCGCTGACGACGCGCACCGATTGCTGCTGCCTGTGGTGCTGCGCCACGGCGTTTTCTGGCTCGCGCGCCTCGCCTGCGTGGCGGCGCCATTGCTGGCGATCGCCGGCTACTTCGCCGCCTCGCGTTTCGTGTTCTACCCGCTGGTCGCCAGCGGCGGCGTGATCGGGGTCTGTATCCTGCTGTTCTATGTCGTGCGCGAATGCATCTGGCTGGTCGCCCATCCCGGCGGCGCGGTTCCCCCCGAGGCGCGAAGGCTCAGCCTGATCACGCTCGCGGTCGGCTTTCTCCTGGCCAGCGCCGCAGTGCCGATTCTGACGCTGATCTGGGGCGCCGATCGCACCGGACTGCAGACGCTGCTGCGCAGCTTCGCCGACGGTTTCGTGATCGGCGACATGGTGATCGCACCGCTCGATTTCGTCGTCTTCGCGCTGATCTTCGCGGTCGGATACGTGATCACGCGGATGGCTCAGGGTGTGCTCTCGACCACCGTTCTGCCGCTGACCCGGTTCGGTACCGGCGGCAAGGCGGCGATCACCGCCGGCGTCGGCTATGTCGGCATCATCCTCGCGGCGCTGGTGGCGATCTCGGCCACCGGGCTCGACCTCTCCAATCTGGCCATCGTCGCCGGCGCGCTGTCGGTCGGCATCGGCTTCGGGTTGCAGAACGTCGTCAACAATTTTGTCTCCGGCCTGATCCTGCTGATCGAACGGCCGATCAAGGAGGGCGACTGGATCGAGCTCGCCTCCGGCATGGGCTATGTCAAGAAGGTCAACGTCCGCTCGACCGAGATCCAGACCTTCGACCGCGCCTCGCTGTTCGTGCCCAACTCCGAGCTGATCTCGAGCCCGGTCACCAACTGGACCCACTCCAACCTGAATGGCCGCGTGATCGTGCCCATCGGCGTCTCCTACGCCGCCGATCCGCGCCAGGTCGAGACCATCCTGGTCGAAATCGCCAAGGGCCAACCGATGCTGCTGCGCCACCCGGCGCCATACGTGCTGTTCCGCCGCTTTGGCGCCGATGCGCTGGAGTTCGAGCTTCGCGGCGTACTGCGCGATGTCAACTGGATCCTCAACGTCACCTCCGACATCAACTTCGAAATCTCCCGCCGCTTCGCGGAAGAAGGCATCGAGATCCCCTTTGCCCAACGCGACCTGCATCTCAGAAATGCCGACGAACTGGGCCGTTCCATCGGCGACGCGCTCCGCGGCAGCCAAGTTCCGCGGGCGGATATCCCGAAAACCAAGCCCTCCCGCCACCGCCCCGCCGGGCCGTCCGAAGCCGCTGGGAACGAACCGGACGGAGACAACTGAAAGAACGCCATTCGGCACAACATACGGAGCGACCCGCATGACGGACCCCCTCTACCGCGACGACGCCTACATGCGCGATTGCGCCGCCACCGTGACCGCCATCAACAACCGGGGCGGAATTGTCCTCGACCGCAGCGTTTTCTACCCCACCGGCGGCGGCCAGCCCGGCGACAAGGGCGTGTTGCATTGGGATGGCGGCGAGACCCCCATCGCCCTGGCGGTCAAGGGCGAAGCCCCGGACCAGGTCGTCCACGTTCCCGCCGAGGGCGCGCCCCTGCCGCCTGTCGGCACGCAAGTCACGGCCCGGCTCGATTGGGACACCCGCTACCGCCATATGCGGGTCCACACCGCCCTGCACCTCCTGTCGGTGGTGATCCCGCTGCCGGTGACCGGCGGCTCGATCAGCGCCGCGAAGGGGCGGTTGGACTTCGACATGCCGGAAGCGCCGCAGGACAAGGAGGCGCTGGAAAATGCCCTCAACGAGCTGATCGCGGGCGACCACCCGGTCACAACCGAGTGGATCACCGATGCCGAGTTCGCCGCCAATCCGGGCATGGTCAAGACCATGACGGTGAAACCGCCCATGGGGCAGGGCAGGGTGCGCCTGCTCCGCATCGGCGCGGAGGACGGCACCGTCGACCTGCAGCCCTGCGGCGGCACCCATGTGCGCTCGACCGCCGAAATTGGCCCGGTCCGCTTCGGCAAGGTCGAGAAAAAGGGCAAACAGAACCGCCGCATCTCGATCCTGATCGACTGATGCTTCATGGCCTATCGCCCTCCCCAATGCTATCCACGAAGACGTTTGCGACTGAATACGTGGTGCCGATCTGGACAGCGCTTCTCGCCAGGTTCATCTGTCGGCATGGGATAATTTTGGAATGCCCTAAAAGTACATCCCCCGCCTTTCAATCCGATCTCATCGAATTCAAAGGCTATGATCTCCGGTCCAATTTTGAACCGACGCGGCAGAATTATCCCGCCGCCTCAGTGGCACAGTTTCTCACCGCCGCTTACAACTAACGATCATGGGCTTGACTGGCGGACCGCATGCGTCAATCCCTGAACTGACGTTCGCCATCAATTCGCGCTGTGGCCCAGCGCAGCAGCCCAAGTGCTCAATCGGAGGCTCTATCTCACTTCGTTCCCGACCGTCATTGGTTGCGCCGCCGCGCAGTCATCGCGTGCCAAAGGAGAACTCGGGCGCACGGCGGACAGGGTTCGCCTAAGCGTGAAAAACCACCGCCTGATCCATGCTCACCGTGAGATCGATCGCCTCTCCGATGCTGAGAGCCGCCGCTCCGCGCTGGTGGCTGCAGTCGACAATCAGCTCGGCACCGCCAACGCGTATGAGGTAACGAATCTGGGCGCCAACGAACTCACGATGCGCGACCTCGCCGCGAAGCGTCGGGGTGTCCGCGGCGCCCATGCCGACGGTGATGTTCTGCGGCCGCAGCACTACGTTCGCCGGACCCGCTGCATGCGAGCCGCTCAGCGGCAGCCGCTTGCCTTCACGGGTGATGAATACCGACGAGGCACCGTCGGTCGCGACCTCGCCAGCGAGGATGTTCGCGGTGCCAAGGAACTTCGCCACGAACAGGTTGGCGGGCGAATCGTAGAGCTCGATCGGCGCGCCGATCTGCTGCAGCACCCCGCCCTCCAGAACGGCCATGCGATCGGCCGTGGTGTTGGCTTCCTCTTGGTCGTGGGTGACAAAAATCGTGGTGATGCCAAGCTTTCGCTGCAATGCCAGCAACTCGCGACGCATGGTGACGCGAAGGTTGGCGTCGAGATTGGACAGCGGCTCGTCCAGCAGCAGCACCTCGGGCTCGACCACTACAGTGCGGGCCAGCGCAACCCGCTGCTGCTGGCCCCCGGAGAGTTGCGACGGCATGCGTTCCGCGAGGTCCAGTAGGCCGACGAGATTGAGCGCCTTCTCGACCCGCTCGGCGGTTTCCGCCTTCGGCGTACGGCGCTCCTCCAGTCCGAAGGCGATGTTGCGGCGCACCGACATGTGCGGCCACAGCGCGTAGTTCTGAAACACCAGGCCCACATTGCGCTTCCAGGGCGGCAGGTCGACCACGTCGCGGTCGCCGATCAGGATGCGGCCGCGCGGCTTCGGGCCGAAACCGGCGATGGCGCGCAGCAGGGTGGATTTGCCCGAGCCCGACGGGCCGAGAAAGGCGAAGAACTCGCCCGGCTCGATCTCGAGATTCACTCCCTTCAGCACTTCGGTGGCACCGAAGGCGAAGTGCAGGTCCTCGATGCGGATGCCCGAAGAAGTCCTGGTCATCGTTACAACCTTTCGTTTTCGCGCGACGGCGCGGCGGACGCGGAATTCAAACCCGCGCCTCGACCGGCGCCTTTCTCTGGCGATCCTTTTCGATGATGCGGTGCGAGACGTATGTTCCGACCCCGACCAGCGCGACGGCGAGCAGTCCGAGCGCGGCCCCGGCGCCCCGACCCGACGCCGTTTGCATGAACAGGTAGATGCCGTAGGCGAGCGGCGCGTCGCTGTCCCGGCTGACCAGCATGATCGTCGCCGAGAGCTCGACCGCAGCGGTGGCGAAGCTGGTCACGAAGCCGGCGAGGATACCGCCGGACATCAACGGAATGACGATCCGCCGGATGGTGCTGGACTTCCTGGCCCCTAGGTTCTCGGCGGCTTCCTCCAACGCCGGGGCGATTTGCTGAATTGCGGCGACGCAGGCGCGCAGCGCATACGGCAGGCGACGGATCATCAGCGCGATGGCGATGATCACCCACCACGACGCCAGCGGCTGGCCCAGGATCGGCACGTCGACGCTGTGGAAGGTGCGCAGGTAGCCGATGCCCAGCACCACGCCCGGCACCGCCAGCGCGGCGGTCGCCATGTAGTCCAGCATCTGCCGGCCGACCAGTTTAGTGCGCCAGATGATATAGGCGATGGCGGTGGCGATCACCACGTCGAAGAACGCCGCGATGCCAGCGTAAATCAGCGTGTTGGTGAAGTATTGCAGCGAGCCCGAAAACACAGTGGCAAAATTCGCCAAGGTGTAGCCGTCGGGCAACGGGCTGTACGACCAGATGGTCGAGAACGCCAGCAGCGTCAGGCCGAAATACGGCGAAAGCACCAGCGCGAGGATGAAGATCACCACGGCGTAGGCGAAGATCCTCTCGCGCGTGTTCAACTTGCGCTTCGCGAGGCCGCCGCCGCCTTTCTCCACCGTGGCGTAGTCCTTGCCGCGCATGAACAGGAACGAGGCCCACAGCGAGAACACCGAGAAGGTGACGAGAATGAACGAGATCACGTAGCCCATCGGGTCCGAAATGCCGATCGACGAGATGCGTAGGAACGCCTGCGGCGCCAGCATGTTGTTGACGTTCAGCATGAGCGGCGTGCCGAGATCGTCGAACACCTTGATGAACACCAGCGCGGCGCCCGCCACGTAACCGGGCATGGCCAGGGGAAAAACGATCCGGCGGAACAAGCGGAACCCGTAGGATCCAAGATTTTGCGCCGACTCCTCCATCGAGCGGTCGATGTTGCGCAGGCTGGCCGAAAGGTTGATCAGGATGAACGGGAAATAATGCACGCTCTGCACCAGGATGACGCCGTTCAACCCTTCCATGAACGGAATATTGATCCCAAGATGGTTCTCCAGCAGCAGGTTGAAGGTGCCGTTGCGGCCAAACAGCAGCAGCATTGCAATGGCGCCGACGAAGGGCGGCATGATGAGCGGGATCACGCCGAGGCTCTGAATCAGCACCGAGCCGCCAAACTCGAAGCGCGTGGTGACATAGGCCAATGGCAGCGCGATCGCAGTGGCCACGACCACGGACATCGCCGACACGTAAAACGAGTTTGCGAAGGATTCCCGGAACAACGAAGAGTTGAAGAAATCAGCGAAGTTCAGCAGCGTCAGCGCGCCGGTACTAGGGTCGAGAAAGGCGACGTAGATCACTTGCGCGACCGGGATGATCAGGAAAGCCAGCAGAATGATGGCGATCACGATCCCGACGATGGCTACGCCGGAGAGCTGTGGAAACAGGGAGAGCTTACGCCTAGGTGCAGCATCGCGTTCGGACAGCGACATGGCCGGGCCTCTCGGTTGGCTTCACCCGATCATCCGGGCACCCGGGTGGCGTCGGCCGCTTTTGGTCGCGGCCGGCGCCTGAGCTAAATTAGCTACGTATCAGAGCAGACTAGACGCCTTCTCCGCCAGCTCGCGCGCACGGTCGTAGTTGTCGAGCACGAAAGTGTCCCATTGCTGTTCGATCTCGGCCTGCCGGCCCTCGATCACGTCGGTGACCTTCTTGCGCTTCTTCTTGAAGATGCCCGAGAAGGCCGGGTCCAGCGCCTTGGCCTCGTCGATCGGTGTCGCCGCGATCAGCGCGCGGGCCTCGGCGACCAGTGCCGACGCCTCGGCGTTTTCGGTCGAGCCGAGCGCCGCCTCGGCCTGCTGAACGGCGAGGACAGCCGCGCGAAGATCATCCAGGCGATAGGTGATCATCACGTCGAACAGCGAGTTTACCACATTGTAGCGCGCGCCCGACTTCTTGACGTCGAATGTCAACGCTGCGCCGAGAGAATTGTCCTCGAACGGATTCGGGTAGTCTGCCGGCGCATCGGAGTAGGCTGCCGGGTTGACCGGCAGACGGCGGATCGCCGGATCCAGCAGGATGGTCTGGCCCTCCGGCGACAGCAGGAACTCAATGAACGCCACAGCGTTCTCTTGGTTCGGCGCATTCGCGACCACGCCGACATTGGCCGGCACCAGGGCGGTGACGGTCGGATAGGCGAAGTCGACCGGAAAGCCCGATGCCTTCGATGAGAGGCCGAAAAAGTCGATCACGACGCCGAGGCCAAATTGACCGGAGTTGACGCCATCCGGCACGCCGAAGCTACGCTCGGTCACGGTCGAGAAGTTGCCGGCGATCCATTTCCACTCGGCCCAGCCTTCCTCCCAACCGTTGCCCTGCAGCAGGGTCTCGACGGTGAGATGCGTGGTGCCCGAGCGCGAAGGCGCGGACATGCCGACATGGCCGTGATATTCGGGCTTGGCGAGGTCACCCCATTCGGTTGCCGGCACCAACCCCTTGGCTTTGAGATAGCGAGTGTTCCACATGATGCCGTACCCTGCGGCGGCGAAGCCTTTGTAGAAGCCGTCGGGGTCATTGATCGGATAGGCGCCGAGCGCATCCGGGATGCCTTCGGAGCGGATATCGACAATTGTGAGTAGCCCGTCCTGCTTCAGCACCTCAAAGGCGTCGGGTGCCGAGGCCCAGAAGATGTCGGCGGTATTGTTGTCAGCGATCTCTTGGATGTATTTCACCCCGGCCGAGGTCTTTTTTTGAAGAATCTCGACGTCGATGCCAGAGTTGGCCGCCTCGAACACCTGCTCGAACGGCGTTGTCAGGGTCTTCGGAAACGAGGTGACGACCACCAGCGTCTCCGCGGTGGCGGCCTGGTTCGTGCCGAACAAGGCGGTGGTGGCAAGGAGCGCGGCGACGGCGCACTTCGAAATCGTGTGGGCGAGATGTTTCATGCTTTCCTCCCATCGGGTCGTGGATCGGGCCTTGTTGTCAGGCCCCAATCTTGGCAATAGACGCGCAGAACCTAGGGCGTCGGCGTAACTCGCAGACTTCTCATCCGACATTTCCCAGATGACCTCCAGGTTTGTGGAGATCATAGCCCCGTACCCCCGTTGAGGGAACTGTATTCCCTTTGCAGCCATCCGATGGCTTGATTTGGAAATTATATATTTAGATTGACAAGAGGCATTGGAACTCCTATCTCTAGAAGACAAGGAGTTATAGCATGTCACAAAAAGCACCAGGCAAGTCCTTCCGTAAAGGGATCACCCTTATCGAGCTTACGGATATGTTCCCAGATGAGAACACAGCGGTCAAGTGGTTCGAGGCAATCCATTGGCCGAGCGGACGGCATTGCGGACACTGCGGGAGCACCAATACGAGAGAGGTTCCGAATGCCAAGCCGATGCCATATTGGTGCCCGGATTGCCGTTCTTATTTCAGCTGCAAAACAGGCACTTTAATCCAAGCATCGCGGCTTCCAGTTCGCAAATGGGTGTTCGCAATTTACCTATACGTCACGAACCTTAAAGGCGTGTCGAGCATGAAGCTGCACCGTGACCTGGGCATCACCCAGAAAACGGCATGGTTCATGCTTCATCGTCTGCGCGAGGCATGGAATCAGTCGGGCCTGGAAGAGTTTGTCGGGCCTGTTGAGGTTGATGAGACCTATATTGGGGGGAAGCGCAAGAACATGCCGAAGCCCAAGCGCAAGGCCCTGGAGGGTCGTGGTGGCGTAGGCAAGGCCGTTGTGGTGGGCGCAAAGGATCGGGCAACCAATCGAGGAACTGCCCCTTCGGTCAACTCGGCAATCAAATAGCGGGTGATAGCAGGTGCAGCCGAAGTGGCCGTTGTATGCCGTCCCCTCTTGTTCGCCGTGGGTCGGGCTGACGCTGCTGTCCATGTCGAGAACGATCATCTTTGGCGGGTGGCGGTCATGAACCTTATCGATCCACGCTCCATTCATGTCGACCAGGGCTTCAACGTTTGCATCGGTCACCAGTAGTTCCGTCTCGAAGCGCCCCATCTGGCTGGTCGAAGCGGCATGTCTTGTAACGGCCTTGCCGCCAACAATCCACCTCATGGCAGGATGGCGTCCGAGACGCTCGGTGTCGTTCACGTCTTCATAACCGCCAAGGCGTCCAAATACCGACTGACGAAATTGCCCCGTCATGCCATGCCATCCGTTCTTACCGGTACGGCTGTCACGGAAAACACCCTCGGAAACCTCAGTCAGGCCAAGTGCATCATCAAGCTCTCGATAAGCGAGAAACCCACCGTTAGAAGTGATCCTGAAACCGTGAAATTCCAGCTTCAAGCGGCGGTCGAAATCAACCCGCAAAGGAGGTGTTCTGCCTTCACCCGCCGGGTGACTCGCGGTGCGTCTGTTCTGACGTGTGTATAGCATTGATTCTTATAGCAGAATCATGCTGGCACCACATGAAATATCGAGGTCACTTGGGAAATAGGGGTTCATTGAAGGGCTGCGCGGCAGCAGGGGCTGCGCACGAGGGGCGTGCACAGATTTGTGCATGGGGTTAAGTTACTGAAATATAATGAAATTCTAAAATTTTAACGTTTTCGGACACACGACACGGCTCTGCATATTTGGCGGGGTATTCTGGCGATTCTGCACCATGGCTGGATGGCTTCCATCGGGTCTGATCTGAGGAGGTTTCGGATCCGGCCGAAGCCGTCGCCCAATGGTGCTGCATCGCCAAAAATCTCCGCCAAATATGCAGCGTCGTGTCGTGTGACCATACTACCCTATTTTTCGTGTTTCTTTTAGATTCAAAGACTTGACCCCCGTGCACGCGTGTTATCGCGCCCGTGCACACCCCACTCACGCCCGGCCAGGCGGTGGAGCCGCCGCGCCGGATGCGAGCTGAGTGGTTATGTCTGGCCGGATAAGGCTCTGGTGGCGAAGGTCACCAATCTACCGGCCTGAGGCCGGCTTGGGCCTGAACCCAGGCATCGGGCGGGGCGGATCAAGCCGATCCCGCGCCGCCCACCGTCAGCCCCTCGATCAGCAGGGTCGCCTGGCCGACGCCGACCGGCACGCCCTGGCCGTTCTTGCCGCAGGTGCCGATGCCGGGGTCCATCGCCATGTCGTTGCCGACGGCGCGGATCTGCTTCAGCGCCGACGGGCCGTCGCCGATCAGGGTCGCGCCCTTGACCGGATGCAGAACCTTGCCGTTCTTCACCCGATAGGCCTCGGTGCAGGAGAACACGAACTTGCCGTTGGTGATGTCGACCTGCCCGCCGCCGAAATTCACCGCATAGATGCCGTCCTTGATGCTGGCGACGATATCGGCGGGGCTGGCCTCGCCGCCCAGCATGATGGTGTTGGTCATCCGCGGCATCGGGATATGGGCGTAGGACTGGCGCCGCCCGTTGCCGGTGGGGGCCACCCCCATCAGCCGGGCGTTCTGGCGGTCCTGCATATAGCCGGTCAGGATCCCGTCTTCGATCAACACGGTGCGGTTGGTCGGCGTGCCCTCGTCGTCGATGCTCAGCGAGCCGCGCCGCCCGGGGATGGTTCCGTCGTCGACGACGGTGATGCCGGGGGCGGCGACGCGCTTGCCCATCATCTCGGTGAAGGCCGAGGTGCCCTTGCGGTTGAAATCGCCTTCCAGCCCGTGGCCGATGGCTTCGTGCAACAGGATGCCGGGCCAGCCCGGGCCCAACGCGACCTGCATGACTCCGGCGGGGGCGTCCTTGGCCTCGAGGTTGACCAGCGCCCGGCGCAGCGCCTCGTCGGCCATCGCTTTCCAGTTGGCGGGCTCGATGAGGCCGTCATAACCCTGACGTCCGCCAGCACCGTCGGTGCCCGATTCGCGCCGCCCGTCGGTTTCGACAATGACCGAGATGTTCAGCCGCGACATCGGCCGGTGGTCGCAGACATGACCGCCCTCCGGACGAAGGATCTCGATTTCCTGCACCCCGCCCACCAGGGACGCCGAGACCTGGGTGACCCGGCGGTCCTTGGCGCGGAGATAGGCGTCGATCTCCTTCAGCAGATCGATCTTTACCGCCAGAGGGTGCTGGGAGACCGGGTCGATGGCGTCATAAAGGCTGCGATTGGTGCCTGGCGGGGGCGGAGCCATGACGCCGCCGCCCTCGCGCGCCGCCAGCCGCGCTGTCTCCGCCGCGCGCTTCAGGGCCGATTCGCTCAACTCGCTGGCATGGGCATAGCCGGCAGCACCTCCGGCGACCGCGCGCAGGCCGAAACCGGTGCCAGAATCGTAGGAGGCATTGCGCAACCGTCCGTCGTCGAAGGCGAGCATCTCGGACCGGCGACGCTCCAGAAACAGCTCGCCGTCGTCGCCACCGGCGACCGCGCGGTGCAGGATGGCCAGTGCGCGCGGCTGATCGAGGTCGGTCTCGAAGGGGCGAAACGGGGCGTTGCTATTGGGCATCCACTGGTTCCTGATACAAAAAAATTCGCTTGCGGCAGGGTTCACGAGCCAAAGAGCGGCGTCTTGCCGCAAATTGCAAGCTTGCTCTTGGCTGGTCATTATGGTGTTAGACAGACAGGCGATAGGTAAATCGGTGCTCGGCTCGGCCAATCGGGCCTGCCGCCATCGGAACGACGGGGAAAAAACCATGCGGATCGCGAACCTTTCGGCCTGGACGATGGCCGGCTTCATCTCTCTCTCCGGATCGCTCGCCATGGCCGCCGAGGGGGTGGCCAGCCGGCCGGTCGACAAGGGGATAGGGTTCCAGCGCGCGGTGACCGAGGTGGCGCGCGACATCAAATGGCTGGATGATTTTCTGCTGATCGTTATCGGCGCGATCATGGCATTCGTGACCCTGCTGATGCTGTATGTTTTCGTTCGCTACAACCGCAAGGCCAATCCGAAACCGGCCACCTTTACCCATAATGCGGTGCTGGAAGTCGTATGGACCGTGGTCCCGATCCTGATTCTGTTAATCCTCGTGCTGCCGTCGTGGCGCCTTTTGATGTTGCAGCTCGACGTTCCCGAAGCCGACCTGACCATCAAGGCGACCGGCAACCAGTGGTATTGGAGCTACCAATACCCGGATGCCGATATCGAGTTTGATTCGCTGTTGGTCGCCAGTGGGTTTTCTTCCTGGGAAGCCGTCGAGGAATTCGCGAATGGCGACGATGATACCGCGAAGGAATTCAAGGCCGAGATCGAGACCTATGGTATCACGCGCGAGAACTATCTGTTCGTAACCGACACCCGCGTCGTCGTGCCGGTGAACGCCGTCGTACACGTGCTGGTAACCGCGTCGGACGTGATCCATGCCTGGGCCATGCCGTCCTTCGGTTCGAAGATCGATGCGGTGCCTGGGCGAATCAACGAGACCTGGTTCAAGGCCGAGGAAACCGGTGTCTTTTACGGCCAGTGCTCCGAGCTTTGCGGTAAGGACCATTCCTATATGCCGATCATCGTCGAGGTCGTCAGCCAGGCAGACTACGACGCCTGGGTGCGGACCCAGCAGGCGATGAACGAGGTCCAGCCGACCGGAGCGCTGACCAAGCTGGCCGTGGCCGAATAAGCGCTGGATGAACCGGGCTTCTGCGCCTGGCGACCGGAGACAACCGTTTTGACAGACATTTCGTCAGCACAGATCGGAACAGCATCACGAAGCGCGGAGCCCGAGTTCCGCGATTTTATTCTGTTGCTGAAACCCCGCGTGATGTCGCTGGTGGTCTTCACGGCACTGGCCGGCATGGTCGCCGCGCCGGTCTGGACCCACCCGGTGGTGGCGGTGGCCAGCTTGCTGTGCATCGCCGTCGGGGCAGGGGCCTCGGGTGCGCTGAACATGTGGTGGGATGCGGATATCGACGCCGGCATGAGCCGCACCCGCAACCGGCCCGTCCCGAGCGGCCTGATCGAGCCCGGCGAGGCGCTGGGCCTGGGTCTGGGGCTGTCGCTTATCTCGGTGCTGATGCTGTCGGTCTTCGCCAATCCGCTGGCCGCAGGCCTGCTGGCCTTCACCATTTTCTTTTACGTGGTGATCTACACCATGTGGCTGAAACGATCGACGCCGCTCAACATCGTCATCGGCGGGGCGGCGGGCGCGTTCCCGCCAATGATCGCCTGGGCGGCCGCCACGGGTGAGGTCTCGGGCGCTTCGGTGCTGATGTTCCTGGTAATCTTCATCTGGACGCCGCCGCATTTCTGGGCATTGGCGCTGTTCCGCAACGAAGACTACGCCCGGGTCGGTGTGCCGATGATGCCGGTGGTCGCGGGCGAACCCTCGACGCGGCGTCAAATTTGGCTTTACACGCTGGTGCTCGTGCCGGTCTCGGTCGCGCCGGCCTTCACGGTGGCGGGCGGGCCGGTCTACCTGGCGGTGGCGCTGGCCGCCAATGCGGCCTTCCTGCTCGGCGCCTGGCGTGTTTCGCGGCGCGGCCAGGACGCGGCGGTCGCGGATGGGTACCAGGCCGAGAAGAGGTTGTTCGGGGTGTCAATCCTGTACCTCTTCGCGTTGTTCAGCGCCTTCATCGCCGATTCGGCCCTGGAGGCGGTAACCGGCGGCTTCGGCTGGCCGGTTTGGCTCTGAGATGGGTGAGGCAATGCGCAAGGATCATGAACTGCACCGCCGCCGCCGCAGCCGCAACGTCGGCGTGCTGGCGGTCCTGCTGGCCTTTGCCGCGTTGATGTACTGGGTGACCGTCGTCAAGATGGGCCTCAATGCTGGAAATCCGTGGGGCTGAGATGAGCAAGCACAGGCGACCCGCGAACCTGCGCCGGACGGTCATTGCTCTGGTTGCGATCGGGTTGGGCATGGCGGGCATGTCCTGGGCGGCGGTGCCGCTCTACGACATGTTTTGCCGGGTAACCGGGTTCGGCGGCACCACGCAAGTCGCGGCCACGGGGTCGGACAAGGTGCTGGATCAGGTCGTGACCGTGCGCTTCGACGCTTCGACCGCAGGGGGCATGCCATGGGAATTCAAACCGGTCCAGACCACCATGAAGATCCGCATAGGCGAGACCGCGCTGGCCTTCTACGAAGCGTATAACCCCACCGATTGGGTGATCGCCGGAACCGCCAGCTACAACGTCTCGCCGTTCTCGGTGGGCAGCTACTTCACCAAGATCGATTGCTTCTGCTTCACCGAGCAGGTGCTGCAGCCCGGCGAGCGGGTGACGATGCCGGTGACCTTCTATATCGATCCGGAGGTTGTCGACGATGCCGAGACCGAAGGGGTGACGACGATCACCCTGTCCTACACATTCTACGAGACCGAACTGGACAGCCAGGCGGCGTTGGGCCAGACACAGACAAACGCGGACGTCAACTGACGCTGCTATTGATACGCGGGTGATACGCAGGGGAACGGAGGACCTAATGGCCCACGAGAAACGACACGACTACCATATCATCGACCCCAGCATGTGGCCGTTCTTCGGCGCCCTCAGCGGCATCACCATGCTGGGCGGGTCGGTGTTGTGGATGCACGATGTCACGCCTTGGCTGGCGCTTATCGGGTTGGCTGGTGTGCTCTACATCATGTTCGTCTGGTGGTCGGATGTCATCGTCGAATCGAGCGCCGGCGATCACACGCCGGTGGTTCGCATCGGCCTGCGGATGGGCTTCATTCTGTTCATCATGTCCGAGGTGATGTTCTTCTCGGCCTGGTTCTGGACCTTCTTCAAGCACGCGCTGTTCGCCGCATCCGATGACCTGGACGCGCTGACCGTGGCGACCTGGCGCGCGGCGGACGGGGTTTGGCCCCCGGCGGGCGTCATCACCTTCAACGCTTGGGATCTGCCGCTGATCAACACGCTGATTCTGCTGTTGTCGGGCTGCACCGTGACCTGGGCGCATCATTCGCTGATCGAGGGCAAGCGCCCGGCGCTGCTTTGGGGGCTGATCTACACGGTAATTCTGGGCGCGTTGTTCACTGTTTTCCAGGCCTACGAATACAGCCACGCCGAGTTCTCCTTCACCGGCGGTATCTATGGATCGGCTTTCTTCATGGCGACCGGGTTTCACGGCTTTCATGTCATCATCGGCACGATCTTCCTGGCCGTCTGCCTGCTGCGCTCGTCCGTGGGCCAATTCACGCCGACCCAGCATATCGGTTTCGAGATGGCGGCCTGGTACTGGCATTTCGTCGATGTGGTTTGGTTGTTCCTGTTCGCCGCTGTCTACATCTGGGGCGGCTGAGGCAGCCCGGAGTTTCGCGATACACCGCCGCCCCCTGGCTGCAACCGGGGGGCGGCGGTTTGCTTTTGGAGAGTTGCGCATGAGGCCGGATGCATGAGATTGGGGTCATGAAAATCGGTGTTGCCGCCGCGGCGGCGTTCGGGATTGCCGGGGTTGGCGTGCTGGTCTGGCTTGGCGCCTGGCAGGTGCAGCGGCTGACCTGGAAGGAAGCGCTGGTCTCCCGGCTGGAGCAGCGATTGTCGGCGGCCCCGGTGGCGCTGCCCGCGCTGCCCGATCCGGAGCGCGACGAGTTCCTGCGGGTGCGCGTCAACGGACGCATTGGCGACCGTGCGTTGCATGTGCTGAGCTCGCAAAAGCCCTGGGGGCCGGGCTACCGGGTGATCACGACGCTGACCGGAGCAGGCGGGCGGGCGGTGCTGGTCGATCTCGGCTATGTACCGCAAGCGGTGAAGGACAGCGTTGTGCTCCCCGCCGGGCCGGTCGACGTGACCGGCGCGCTCTACTGGCCGAACGAGACCGACGGTTTCACCCCGGCGCCTGACCGCGCGGCCAACATCTGGTTCGCCCGCGATCTGGCGCTGATGGCCGAAGCGCTGGGGGTCGAACCGGTACTCGTCGTCGCCGAAGCGCATGGCGGCGGCGACTGGCCCAGGCCGTTGCGCCTTGGCGTCAACCAGCGCAACGACCATCTGCAATACGCCATCACCTGGTTCTCGCTGGCCTTGATCTGGGCGGTGATGGGCACAATGCTGGTGCGGCGCGAACGCGGGCGGTTAGGCAAAGGATGATCCGTTTGCCTGACATCTTTTTGCCGTTTCGCGCGTAGACATTGTTCCCCGCATCGGGCTGGGTTATGAGCCGGTGAGCAGGTGGGAAGGTCGTAAACTCATGCGTTATGTCAGCACCAGGGGCCAGGCGCCCGTGTTGCCCTTTGAGGCGGCAATGCTAAGCGGGCTGGCCCGCGATGGCGGGCTGTATGTGCCCGAGACGGTGCCGGTTCTGGATGCGGCAGAGATCGCTGCGCTGGCCGGGTCAAGCTATGAGGATGCCGCCTTCCGGATCATGCAGCCTTTCATCGGCGATTGTTTTTCGGATGACGAGTTCCGTTCCATCATCGCACGCGCCTATGCGGGCTTCGACCATTCGGCGCGCTGTCCGCTGGTACAGATCGGCCCGAATGACTGGGTGCTGGAGCTGCATCACGGCCCGACGCTGGCTTTCAAGGATGTTGCCATGCAGCTCATCGGCCAGATGTTCGAGGCCGTCCTGACACGGCGCGGCGAGCGGGTGACCATCGTCGGCGCGACCTCGGGCGACACCGGCTCGGCGGCCATCGAGGCATTCCGTGGGCTGGATACGGCGGATGTGTTCATCCTCTACCCCCATGGCCGGGTCTCGGAGGTGCAGCGCCGCCAGATGACCACGCCGTCCGAGGCCAATGTCCATGCCATCGCCGTCGAGGGCAATTTTGACGATTGCCAGGCGTTGCTCAAGGCGATGTTCAACGATTTCAGCTTCCGCGACGAGGTTGGGCTGGCAGCGGTCAATTCGATCAACTGGGCGCGGGTGCTGGCGCAGGTGGTGTATTTTTTCACCGCCGCCGTGGCGCTGGGCGCACACGGTGGCGCTTCGGGCCGCACGGTCGCGTTCTCGGTGCCGACGGGTAATTTCGGCGACATCTTCGCCGGTCACATCGCCAGGCGCATGGGGCTGGCGATCGAACGCCTGATCGTCGCCACCAACGAGAACGACATCCTGCACCGGACCTTGCAGACCGGAGTCTACGAGATGCAGGGGGTGACGCCGACCATCGCGCCCTCGATGGACATCCAGGTCAGCTCGAACTTCGAGCGGCTGCTGTTCGAGCTGTATGACAACGATGGGGGTGCGGTGGCGCAGTCGATGGCGGAACTGGGCGAGACCGGGCGGTTTGCCCTCGGACAGGGGGCTGTAACCCGGCTGCGCGAGGGATATTCCTCAGCCCGCTCGGACGCGGCGTCGAGCATGGCGATGATCGCCCGCGTGGCGCGCGAGGGTGGCCAGGTCCTGGACCCCCACACCGCTATCGGCGTGGTGGCGGCGCAATCGAATCGGGGCGACACTTCGGTGCCGATGGTGATGCTGGGCACTGCCCATGCGGCGAAGTTCCCCGATGCGGTCGAAGAAGCCTGCGGGGTGCGGCCTGCGCTGCCGGCGCGGATGGCTGATCTCTTCGAGCGTGAGGAACGGATGACAGTGGTGCCGAATGATCTGGCTGCGGTCGAGGCATTGGTGAGGCGGGAGCGGCGCAAATGACGGTTCATCTCGATACCCTGTCGAACGGCTTTCGCGTCGTCACCGAGCGGATGCCAGGGCTGGCCTCGGCCGCGCTGGGGGTCTGGGTCGATGTCGGATCGCGCCACGAGACGGCCGCCGAGAACGGCATCGCCCATTTTCTCGAACACATGGCCTTCAAAGGCACCACACGGCGCACCGCCCGCCAGATCGCCGAGGAGATCGAGGATGTCGGCGGCTATCTGAACGCCTATACCTCGCGCGAACGCACCGCCTATTACGCCCGCGTCCTGTCGGCGGATGTGCCGCTGGCGATGGATCTGATCGCCGATATACTGCGCGACCCGCAAATGGCCGAGGCCGAGATCGAGACCGAGCGCGGGGTGATCCTGCAGGAGATCGGCCAGTCGCTGGACACGCCCGACGACATCATTTTCGACTGGTTGCAGGAAACCGCCTTTCCGGAACAGCCGATGGGCCGGGCGATCCTGGGCCCGCCGGAGCGGGTGCGCGCCTTTGGCCGCAGCGACCTGAGCGGCTTCATCGGGCGGCACTACACGCCGGGCCGGATGATCCTGTCGGCGGCGGGCGATGTGGAGCACGACCGCATCATGCGGCTGGCCGAGCAGCTTTTCGGTGACATGGCGCCCGCCGGCACGGCGAATCCGCAGGCGGCCAACTATGCCGGGGGCGAACGGCGCGAGGTCAAGCCGCTGGAGCAGGCCCATATGGCGCTGGCGCTGGCAGCGCCCTCGTTTCTCGATGAAGACTACCACGCGGCGCAGATCCTGGCGCTGGCGCTGGGCGGGGGCATGTCCTCGCGCCTGTTCCAGGAAGCGCGCGAGAACCGGGGCTTGTGCTACACCATCTTCGCCCAATGTGCCGCCTGGTCGGATTCGGGCATGATGACGATCTATGCCGGGACCGGGGGAGAGGAATTGCCGGAATTGGTTAACCTGACCGCGGACGAGTTGAACCGCGCTTCCCGCGACCTTGATGAGACCGAGGTCGCGCGGGCGCGTACGCAAACCAAGGCCGGGCTGCTGATGGGCCTGGAGAGCGTCTCGGCGCGGGCCGAGCGGCTGGCGGCGATGCTGTCGGCCTGGGGCCGTGTCTTGCCCGTGGAGGAGATGATCGCGCGGATCGACGCGGTTGGTGTGGCCGAGGCGCGCGGCGTTGCCCGGCGTCTGCTCGCCGGCCCCCCGTCGCTGGCGCTTTACGGCCCGGTCGAGCGGGCCGGAACGGTCGATGCCCTGACCGCCCGGCTGGTGGCCTGAGCCGATGTTCGCCAGACGCAACCGCACGGAACCCGAGTTTCAGACCGACCGTCTGCTCATGCGTTCGCCGCAGATGCGCGATTTTGAACAATGGGCCCGGTTGCGCAGTGGCAGCCAGGAATTTCTCGCCCCGTGGGAGCCGCAATGGTCGCGCGACCACCTGACCAGCCGCGCCTTTCGCAACCGTGTGGTCTGGGCCGAGCGGGCGATTCGCCAGGGCGAAGCCTACCCGCTGTTCCTGTTCCGCCAGCAGGATGATCAGATCATCGGTGGCGTGACGCTGTCGAACATCCGCCGTCAGCCGGCGCAGGCCGGGACGCTGGGCTATTGGGTCGGCGAGGCCTATGCCATGCAGGGCTACATGACCGAGGCGCTGAACCTGGTGCGCGACCATGCCTTCTCGGTGCTCGACCTGTCACGGCTCGAGGGTGCCTGCCTGCCCGACAATGTCGCGTCGCGCCGCCTGCTGGAGCGTTGCGGTTTCAAGTATGAGGGGGTGGCGCAATCCTACCTGCAGATCAATGGGCGCTGGCGTAATCACGTGCTTTACGCGGCGCTGCGTGGCGACCGGCGGGGCCGGGTCGAGGATTGATTTGAATGAGGCTCGCTTGGCGGGACTCCGTATGAAACCCGCTCAGGCGCGTCCGCCGGTCGAGGACAGCATCGCCGGGTGGACGCCGAGCTTGGCCAGCGCCTTGTCCCATTTGTTCTCCGCGTCGGTGCTGAACAGCAAGTCTCTGTCCGCCGGGCAGGCGAGCCAGCCGTTGGCCTGCAATTCCGCTTCGAGTTGCCCCGGCGCCCAGCCCGCATAGCCGAGGGCTACAATCGCCCGATCCGGGCCGCGGTCGGTTGCCATGGCCTGGAGGATGTCCAGCGTCGCCGTCATCGAGGTGCCGTCATCGATCTGCATGGTGGCGTCGTCCGAGTGATAGTCCGACGAATGCAGTACAAAACCGCGCCCGGTCTCGACCGGGCCGCCATAGTGCACCGGCGCTCTGGCCCGCACACCGCCGATGGGAATGCCGAGTTTGCCGTAGAGATCCCGCAGCTTCAGGCCGTCGGCACGCTTGTTGAGGATCAACCCCATGGCGCCGTCGGCCGAGTGCGCGCAGAGATAGACGACCGAACGGTGAAAACGCGGATCCTGCATTCCTGGCATGGCGATCAGAATCAGCCCGTGAAGGAATCCGGTGCCAACCATATCATTCCCGGCGGTGTCGTCTCCGGTATTGTCGGCCCCGATACTACCGGGCGTGGTCGATTTTGGCGCGTCCGTCATGACTCCAATGATGGCTGTCTTCGGCCTTTTGTGCAAGAAATCGCGAAACTGTTATGGAGGGATCGCCGAAAAATCCTTACTTTACGTGTATGAATCAGTGGATGAACATCACACGGCACATGGTTTTTTGCGTGCTTCTGGCTGGCGGGTCGGTTTTTGCCCCATTTGCCGCCGAGTCGCAGGCGGTGGTCTCGACCGGCGAATCCTTCGTTCGGGTCACCCTGCTGCCTGGCCGCGCCGAGGCCGAGGGTGCCCGCATGGCCGGATTGGTGCTCGATGTGGCGCCGAACTGGAAGACCTATTGGCGCTATCCCGGGGCGGCGGGGATTCCGCCGCAATTCGACTGGTCGGCGTCGCGCAATCTCGGCAGCGTCGAGGTGCTGTGGCCACGGCCGAGCTTCTTCGAAAGTTTTGGCCTGACCACGCTTGGCTATTCCGGGCGGGTGGTGATTCCGGTGCGCCTGGTGCCGAAGCAACCGGATCTGGCGATGGAGATCGACCTCACCCTGGCGCTGGGGGTCTGTCGTGACATCTGCGTGCTGGAGGAGGCGGGGGCCAAGGTGCGAATTGAACCCGGGTCGCCCGAGACCGGCAGCGCGGTGGTGGCGGCAGCGCAGCTGACGGTGCCGCGTACCGGTGCCGAGCAGGGCATGTCCGGCGCGACCTGCCGGATCAGTGGCGCGGGAAAAAAGCGCCGCTTCGAAGCGGTGCTCGACTTCGCCCATCTTGACTTCACCCGGGCGCTGCAAGACCCGGCGGTGATTCTGGAGGGCCCCGAAATGACCTGGTTCACCGGTGTCGAGACGACCGCCGAAACGGGTGGACGACTGCGGGTAGCGGCAGGTCTTTCGCTGCTGGACGAGACCATCTGGATCAACCGCTCGGAGGTCCGCATGACGGTGCTGGCGGGCGACTTCGCCGCCGATATCCAGGGCTGCACGGCGCCTACGGGTTAGGCCTGCTTCCCGTCGGGATTTATGCGCCTGTCCGGCCCCCTTCGGTGACCTGCGCGCCGAAAGCGCCAGCTTTCGAACAGGCGCAGAACCAGGAGAGCCCTGCGAAGACGCATTGGTCCCTAACCATCAAACCGGAGATGCGCCGTCCCGGGCTTGACCCGGGACGGCGCATCTCGAGCGGATAGGGTCCGATCAAAGAAAGTCAGTATCAGTCGTTGACTGCTGCGAGCATTCCCTTTTCCGCCGCCAGTGCGCGCATCCGGGTCTGGATCTTCTCGAAGGCGCGGACCTCGATCTGGCGGATGCGTTCGCGGCTGACGTCGTAGACCTGGCTCAGCTCCTCCAGCGTCTTCGGCTCGTCTTTCAAGCGGCGTTCGGTCAGGATGTGGCGCTCGCGGTCGTTCAGGCCGCTCATCGCATCGATCAGCAGCTCGCGCCTTGCGTCGAGCTCCTGGCTCTCGGCATAGGCGGCGGCCTGGTCGGCGGCGTCGTCGGCCAGCCAGTCCTGCCACTCGCTGGTGCCGTCGGCATCGCCGCGCAGCGGTGCGTTGAGCGAACTGTCGCCGCCCCCCGACATGCGCCGGTTCATGCTGACGACCTCTTCCTCCTTGACGCCCAGATCGGCGGCGATCTTCTCGATATGCTCGGGGCGAAGATCGCCGTCTTCCAGTGCGCCTATCTTGCTCTTGGCCTTGCGCAGATTGAAGAACAGCTTCTTCTGCGCCGCCGTGGTGCCCAGCTTCACCAGCGACCACGAGCGCAGGATGTACTCCTGGATCGAGGCGCGGATCCACCACATGGCATAGGTCGCCAGCCGGAAGCCCTTGTCCGGGTCGAAGCGTTTGACCGCCTGCATCAGCCCGACATTGGCCTCGGAGATGACCTCCGCCGTCGGCAGCCCGTAGCCGCGATAGCCCATGGCGATCTTGGCGGCCAGACGTAGATGCGAGGTGACCAGTTGATGCGCCGAATCACGGTCGCCGTGATCGACCCATGCCTTGGCCAGCATAAATTCCTGCTCGGGCTCGAGCATCGGGAATTTTCGAATTTCGGTCAGATACCTGCTCAGGCCCTGCTCCGGCGACGGGGCCGGGAGGCCGGAATATGTGGATGCCATCGTTCTCTCTCACTGCTCGTTGCTTTTTTCGCGGTACAGGCATCTTCCTCCGAATCGGGGGATCGGGCCAGCTTCGCATATATGTTCAACGGTTAATTTGGCAATTCCGGCGCAGAATCGCGACAAGATCATGCATATCTGGTGGCAAGGGTGCCTCAAAGGACATGGCAGCCCCCGTCACCGGGTGGCAAAAGCCCAGCGTGGTGGCGTGGAGCGCTTGCCGTGGAAAGGTTACCAAAGCGTTAGAAACTTCTGCAGCAACAAGTTTTTCCGATATGGCGCGCGGACGTCCATAGACCGGATCACCAACCAGGGCATGGCCCGCGTAAGTGGCGTGGACGCGGATCTGATGGGTCCGGCCGGTCTCCAAACGGCACTCGATCAGGCTCACGAAAGGTTTTTCCGGATTGCCAAATATTTCAGTGGCGCGCAACCGGGTGACCGCGTGACGGCCGTGTTGGGCTACCGCCATGCGCTTGCGGTCGTTCGGGTGGCGGGCGATGGCGGCCTGAATCCTCACCCAGCCGCCGGGCTCGAAACTGACACCGGCCAGCCCGGCAAGGCGCGGGTCGGCCCGGCTGGGCGCGCTCCAGGCCACCGCCAGGTAACGCCGCTCGATATCGTGGGCGGCGAACATGGCCGAGAGGCCGGCGTGCGCAGCGTCCGATTTGGCCACCACCAGCAGGCCCGAGGTCTGTTTGTCGATCCGGTGAACGATGCCGGGGCGCAGTGCCCCGCCGATGCCGGGCAAGGTGTCGCCGCAATGGTGCAGCAGCGCGTTGATCAGGGTGCCGGTCTCGGCCCCCGGTGCGGGATGGACCACCATGCCCGCGGGCTTGTTGACAACGATCAGATCGGCGTCCTCGTGGACCACGGTCAGGGGGATGTCCTCGGGCTCCGGCTCGATCGGCCGGGGCGGTGGGATGTGCAGAACGAAGGTCTCGCCCGGCTTGACTTTGCGCTTGGCCTCCTTGACGGTCTCGCCCGCACCGCCTGAGACCATACCGCCTGAGACCATACCGTCAGCGATCAATTGGGCGATCCGCGAGCGCGAGAGGCCGGGCACATGGCCCGCCAGCAGCGCCAGCGCCTTGTCCAACCGCAGCCCGGCCTGCGTGCCGGTAATTGTCAGTTCAACCGGGGCACCGGTGGCATTGTCGCCAACCCCATCCGGAGGATCCGCCATGGTTCAACCGCACCCGTTTCGTGACGACGAAGACCTGCCGGAGCCGCCGCAGGTCCGGCGGCTGCGCCTGCTGGTGTCGGTGATGATGGTGGTCATGATCGGTGGCATGGTTGTGGTGGCGGTCGCCATGGTGCTGCGGGTGGGAGCATTGAGTGGTCCCGATACGGCCCTGACACCGGTGCGTGCAACAGAATTCACCCTGCCTTCGGGCGCCGAGGTGGTTTCGCTCGGCCGTGGCCCGGGCGAGGTGCTGATCCTGACCCGCGACCCGGCGGGCACCGAGACCCTGCGCGTGTTCGATGCCCGGACGGGCGCCGAGAAATCGGTGACCGCGGTTGGGCGCGAATAACTCACGTCAGATCCCGATAGGCGGGCCAGCCCGCCAGGGGTGCCGCCTCGTAGACGCCCCGGGTGATCGCCCGCGCCGTGCAGTCCGCCGCCAACATGCCGAGCCGGGCGAGATCGCCGATCGGGTCGGTCAGTTCCCTCACGCCCATCGACAGCACGAAAATCGTGTCGCCATCCAACGGCGAATGCACCGGGCGGATGGCGCGGGCATACCCGTCATGGGCCATCAAGGCGACCCGCTTGGCCTGGGCGCGGGTCAGCGCCGCGTCGGTGGCAATCACCGTACAGGTGGTGTTGGCCCCGGCGCTTTCTCCGGCCGGCGAGGTGAAGTCATGGTCCAGGTTGGCCGGCTGGGCACCGGGCGGTGTCTGGCCGCCGAACTCACCCTCCAATTCGAACGGCCAGGCCCAGAATGTGCGGGTGCCGGGGATCACGACCGATCCCACCGGGTTGGCCACCGCCAGCGCGCCTAGGGTGAAGCCGTCCCATTGCACCGAGGCAGTGCCGAGTCCGCCCTTCAATTTGCCGGCCTTGGCCCCCAGTCCCGCTCCGGTATTTCCCAGGGCGAAGTCCGCCCCGGCCGCCCGGGCGGCCTTGCGGCCCAACTCCCACCACGGCGGATGCTCCCAATCCTTCGGCCCGCCGGTCAGCAGATCGAAGATGATCGCACCCGGCACGATAGGCACCACCGCATCGCCAATGGCAAAGCCGCGGCCCTGGCCGCGCAGCCAGTGCATCACGCCGCCCGCCGCGTCGAGCCCATAGGCGGAGCCACCGGAAAGGGCGATCCCATGCACCTCCTGCACCGTCGATTCGGCGGCCAGCGCCTCGGTCTCGCGGGTGCCGGGACCACCGCCGCGCACATCCACCGCGGCAATCGCAGGGTGGTCGGGGATGACCGCCGTGACGCCGGTCACCAGCGCTGCTGCCTCGGCATTGCCAACACGGATGCCGGGTACATCGGCGATGCTGTTTGCGGGACCAGGGCGGATCATCGGGCCTCCTTTGCTGGCGCACAGGATAGGGGTGGTGCGGGACTGCTTGCAATGGCTGCCGCGCACCGCCTCCCACCCCGCCTCCCTGCCCAACCACCAAGCCTACCGGACGGGATTACGCTTGGTGGTTGGGCGGGGCGGGAGGCGGCGCGCAGGTCACCGTAGGTGGCCGGACAGGCGCATAAAACCCGGTGGGGGTGGGGCCGGAAATCCGCATGAGCGGATTTTGTCACGGGCAATAAAACCCGCCGGAAGGCGGGGTGGTGCGCATCTGGCGCAAGCTGTGCTAGCTTTTGGTCCATGCAGGGAGGGGATCACTATGCCTGGACCGCTGGCGGGGCTGCGCATTGTTGAATTCGAATCGATCGGACCGGGCCCTTACGGCGCCATGCTGTTGGCCGATCTGGGGGCGGAGGTGCTGCGTATCGCCCGGCCCCCGGTGGACCGGGGCGCGTTGATTGCTGATCTTGGTGGCGTGGTGCTGCATCGCGGCCGCCGGGCGATCACTCTGGACCTGAAGGCTGAGGGCGATCTGGACCTGGCGCGCCGCCTGATCTCCCGTGCCGACGGGTTGATCGAAGGGTTGCGCCCGGGGGTGATGGAAAAGCTGGGTCTGGGACCGGACGATGCCTTGGCGCTTAACCCGGCGCTGGTCTACGGCCGGATCACCGGTTGGGGGCAAAAGGGGCCGCTGGCCCACACCGCCGGGCACGACATCAACTATATCGCGCTGTCGGGAGCATTGGCAGCGATGGGCCCGGCGGACGCGCCGCCCTTACCGCCCCTGAACTTGGTCGGCGATTTCGGCGGCGGCGGGCTCTACCTCGCCTTCGGCATGCTGGCCGCCCTGATCGAGGCGGGACGCACCGGCAAGGGCCAGGTGGTCGATGCCGCCATGCTGGACGGGGCTGCCAGCCAGATGGCGCTGATCTATGCCTGGCGCGCCAGCGGGGGCTGGAGCGACCGGCGCGGTGCCAACCTGCTGGATGGCGGCGCGCCGTTCTATCGCTGCTACGAATGCGCCGATGGCCGGTTCATCGCCGTCGGCGCCCTGGAGCCCCGGTTCTTTGCCGCCCTGTTGGCAGGGCTGGGGCTGTCCGGCGAGGACTGGGACCAGAACGACCGCGCCACCTGGCCGGGCATGGCGGCACGGATTGCGCAGGTCTTCGCCGCCGCCGCCCGCGACGACTGGGCGGCGCGGTTCGACGGCACCGATGCCTGCGTCAGCCCGGTGCTTGGCATGGCCGAGGCCCCCGGCCACCCGCACAACCGCGCCCGCGCCACGTTCGCCGGACCACCGGACCAACCCGCCCCGGGGCCACGGTTCTCGAACCATTCCGGCGGGATGCGCGACTGCCCGACCCTGGCCGATGCGGAACGGGAAGATGTGCTGGCGGATTGGGGCGTCTGAGAACCTGGCGGGGTAGGGAGCGGTGCCGAAAACCCGCAACGCGGATTTTGTCACCGGCAATAAACCCGCCGGGAGGCGGGGCGGGAGGTGGAGCGCAGGTCACCGCAGGGGGCCGGACAGGCGCATAAACCGCGGTGCATAGTACCAAGGCGCGTTGATCGTGACCTCATCGTGCCCTAGCATCGCCGGATGAACACGCCGAGAAAGTTTGCCCTTTTTGCAGCACTCATGTTGTTCTGCTCCCCGATGGCGGGGGCGGCGCAGGACTATGCGCCGGGCGAGAAGCTGACCCTGTTCAACTGCGGCCGCTGCCATAAGGTGAGCGAGAAGGATCGCATGGGGGGTATCGGCTCGACGCCATCGTTCGCGGCGTTGCGGACCATTGAAGACTGGGAGGAGAGGATGAAGGCATTCTGGACTCTTCGCCCGCATCCCTCCTTCACCCAGATTGAGGGCATGACCGAGCCGTTCCCGCCTGACCGGCCGCCTCTGGTCTATCCGATCAGCCTGACGCTGAAGGAACTCGACATCATCATCGACTATGCCCGCACCATCAAGCCCGCCGACCTCGGCCCCGATTTTGGGATGCAATAATACGAAGCCTCGCTGGGCGAGACTCCAACACCTCCCGGCGGGTCTTTTTTGCGCCCAATCGAAAGCTGGCGCTTTCGGCGCTCCGCCTCCCGGCCCTCCTCCCCGCCCAACCACCAAGCCTACCGGATGGGATTACGCTTGATGGTTGGGCGGGCAGTTCCGGTGTGCGGTTGAGCGGTTGGTCGATCTCGAGGCGCGGGCGGACCACCATGCGGCCAGTGCCCGGGATTTTGAGGCCGACCTGCCGGGCCGAGTCCGTCAACGCCGTATGCAAGGCTTCCACGGTTTTCCAGGCGTCGATGTCTCCGGGTTGGGGCAGGCCATGGAAGTAGGACTCGACCCACAGCGCCGCCGCGGCGGCAACCTGCGGGGCGGCGTAGGATGTGCCCGAGACATCGTCGGTCGAGATGTCGTCCTCGTCCCCGGAATACTCGAACCGGGGTTCACCGTCTTCAAGATAGAATATCGCCCGGTTGATCCCGTCCGCCTGAGCCCGGATATCGACCCGCTCGGGGATGTCGTAATTGTCGTTCGGATAGTGGCGCACACCATCCTGCCGGATGCCGCCGACGGCAATGGTGTTCTTGTAGCGCGCCGGATAGATCACCCGGTCGATTACCTGGCCGGCGGCGCAGACCACGATCATGCTGGCCAGGTAGGCATCGCCGAACGCCTGGCGGGTTTCCTTGTCGAAGCCGGCGGAGGCTGGATTCACATTTCAAGTGCAACACCTGAGTTGATGCAGGAAGGCCTCGGTGGGGGTTAAGAGAGAAACCGGGGCGTTTTCGGGGTGTTGTGTTGTTGGCCCAGACGGTATCCTGGATGTCCTGCTCGGTGTCGTCGGCGAGTCCTGTCTTGCGTGGCAGATCGCGCCTGAGAATTCCGTTGGCGTTCTCGATCGAGCCGCGCTGCCAAGGCGAGTGCGGATCGCAGAAGAAGGTCGGGATTCCAAGATCACATTCCAGCTTCTTGTGCTCGGCGAACTCCGGGCCGTTGTCGCAGGTGATGGAGCGCCTAGCGGCCCCCGGCAGGCCTTCGAGGAAGCCGGTGAGGCTGGCGGCGGTGGTCTCGGCGGTCTTGCGCGGCAAGCTGGTGGCGAGGGTCAGGCCGGTCTTGCGCTCGACGGCGGTCAGAAGATTGCCTCGCTGGGTGCGGAACCGCATGAGGTCGCCCTCCCAATGGCCGAATTGATCGCGGGTATCAATGGCTTGTCCGCGCTCATGAATGGAGCGGCGGTGCGGGATCGGGCCGCGCCGGCGTTTGAAACAGCGCCGGCCCCTGGTCGCCTTGGGGTATCGAAAACCGCCTTTATTGGCTGCTGGACGTCGTATTCAGGGACGACGATTGAAGGGTGTGAAAAGACCATGCTCGCAAAAACTTCACCGCCATCAAACACATGGCGATGAACTTGCTCAACAGGGCAAAACAGAAAAAATCACTCCGGGTTATGCGCAAAAAGCCGGCTGGAACAATCAATTCCTCAAATCCATTTTGACCGCATAACCTTCATGCGATTCCCCTGGGCGTCATACTATCCCTGATTCTGGATCAAAAAAGTTGAAACTCCTCGTTGTCTTTGAATCTAAAGGGATTTATGATGGTTTTTGCGATTAACTCCATCACCAACGGGGTGAAAATAACATGGCACAGGGCGTTCTTCCTTTCGAGTACGAAAGCGAACCGGGCAGCAGCGATCTGACGGGTTTTGCCGGGATTGGTGTTTACCTTGATTTGATTGAGGCATCGGGACTGGCGGCTGCGGTGCGGCGCGAGGTGCGGGTGGCGGGGCGGCAGGGCTGGCTGGATGTGCAGATGATCATCGCGGTGATCGCACTCAATCTGTGCGGGGGTGATCGGATCGAGGATCTGGAACGCCTGGAGGCGGACGCCGGCTTTGCCGCGACCATGGATGCGGTTGAGCGGCGGCTGTTGGTGCGCCGGGAACGTCGGCAACTGAAGATCCGGTTTCGGCGCGGCCGCGGGCGCAGCGTGCCTTCGCCGTCGGCTCTGTCGGGCTGGTTGGAACGCTTCCACGACGCAGGCCAGGAAGATCTGCGGGAGGCCGGGCGTGCCTTCATCCCGCGCCCGTCGGCGGGTCTGCTTGGTCTGCGGCGTGTCAATCAGGCGCTGGTGTCATTTCTGCAGCACCATCGCAGGCAGGGCTCGGCGACGCTGGACATGGACGCGACGCTGGTGCAGAGCCACAAGCGCCAGGCGGAATACTGCTACAAGAAGTTCAAGGCCTATCAGCCGTTGAACACCTGGTGGGCGGAACAGCAGGTGATCGTGCATTCCGAGTTCCGCGACGGCAATGTGCCGGCTGGCTATCGGCAGTTGCAGGTGTTGCAGGCCTCGCTGGCGGCGCTGCCTGGGGGCGTGGACAAGGTCTATCTGCGCTCGGACACGGCGGGTTATCAGAAGGATCTGCTGCTCTATTGTGGCGAGGGCCGGGACAAGGTTTTCGGGGTGATCGAGTTCGCCGTCGGCGCCAACGTGACGGCGGAATTCCGGCGTGCTGCCCTGGCCGTGCCGGAGGCCGAGTGGCGGCCGCTGGATCGTGTTTTTGACGGGCAACGTCAGGAGACCGGCCAGGAGTGGGCGGAGGTCTGCCATGTACCGAGTTGGGTGGGCGAGAGCAAGACGCGGGCGGATTACCGCTTCCTGGCGATCCGGGAGCCGCTGGAACAGTTGGAGCTTGGCGATGGGGATCAGTTGCCGTTCCCGACCGCGGCGTTTGCCTCGAAGGGGCGCAGCAAGCTGTTCGCCCTGGTCACCAACCGTGATCTGCCGGGCGATGAGGTGATCTGGTGGTCCCGGGAGCGCTGTGGCAAGAGCGAGGAAGTCCACGCGGTGATGAAGCACGACCTGGCTGGCGGCACCCTGCCCTCGGGTCTGTTCGGAGCCAATGCGGCCTGGTGGGCGATCATGGTGCTGGCGCATAATTTGAACGCGGTGATGAAGCAACTGGTTCTGGGACCGGCCTGGGTGGCACGGCGGATGAAGGCCTTGCGCCTGGCTCTGATCGCCCTGCCTGGCCGGGTGATCCGTCATGCGCGGCGGCTGATCATCCGTTTGGGGAGCGAAGCGGGGCTCGATCTGGTGCTGAGCGCCAGGCGGAAAATCCTGGCCCTGGCGCGCGGCCCGACCTGACGGCTCCAGCCTGCCACGATATCCTTGCTGAAGTGCGATGCCGGCTCCCGGCCAGGGCTTCGCTTGGCCAACGGACAGGCGCGGGACCCGCAAAACGCGTGGCCACCTTGAGAATATCTCCTCGAGCGCGAAATCCGCGGGAGTGGTGCCCGGGCGCGGGGCAAAAACCCCACAACGGCACCCATCGCCGCCCCTGCCGAGGCGCGTCAGGGATTTAGTTCGGGAATCCTGGCTATGCGGTCTTGACTTAATGTTCATAATACTATTCATTAACTTCGTTAGTGTATAGAATCGTGAACGCTAGGCAGAATCATGACGCGCGATTACACCATACCCATCCCCGTGCGCAAAGCCTTGCGCAAGCTGGGGCGAGATATCCAGGTTGCGCGCCGCCGCCGGCGCATCCCGACCAAAATACTTGCCGAGCGTGCTTTGATCAGCCGCACCACGCTACTCAAAGCCGAAAAAGGTGAACCCGGCGTCTCGATGGGAACCTATGCGAGCATACTCTTTGTGCTAGGCCTGATCGATCGACTCGCAGAGCTTGCCGATATCCGCCATGACGAGCAGGGCCTTGCCCTTGAAGAAGAGCAGCTCCCGCAGCGTATTCGCAGGTTCCGCTCGCGCCGCACCCCTGAAAGGCCGCACTGATGGATGAGGAAATCTTCATCTATGTCGATCCGGACGGCACGCCCATCTTGGTCGGACGGCTCTGGTCCCATATGCGCAGAGGCCGGGAAAGCGCGACTTTTGAATATGACAGGGCCTGGCTGGGGCATCCTGAGCGCTTTGCGCTAGAGCCGGCCCTTCAGCTTGGCCCTGGCCCGTTTCATACTCAACCCGGTAAGCTGCTCTTTGGCGCAATCGGCGACTCAGCGCCAGATCGGTGGGGGCGCACCCTCATGCGCCGCGCGGAAAGGCAGCGCGCAAGGGGCGATGGCAAGGCACCCCGCACGCTCCGCGAAATCCATTACCTCGTTATGGTTGATGATGAGGCGCGGCAAGGTGCGCTGCGTTTCAAGACCAGTGAGGATGGGCCGTTCTTGGCCGATCATGGCGCGCCACGGATTCCGCCGTTGATTGAACTGCCGCGCTTGCTCGCAGCGGCGGAACGCATCCTTGATGAGGAGGATGATGAGGTTGATCTTCGTCTTCTGCTCGCGCCCGGCTCATCCCTAGGCGGTGCCCGCCCGAAAGTATCCATCCGCGATCATGATGGCGCCTTGGCCTTTGCCAAGTTTCCGCATCGAGGCGATGAATGGGATACCGCCACTTGGGAAGCCGTTGCCTTAACACTAGCCGCAAATGCGGGCATCACCATACCGGACTGGCGTTTAGAGCATGTCAACGATAAGCCGGTATTGATCCTGCGCCGCTTTGATCGCGACGGCGCGATCCGCATTCCGTTTCTCTCTGCCATGAGTATGATCAGCGCCGCAGATAATGAAGTGCGCTCTTATCTCGAAATCGTGGATGCGCTGCGCCAGCAAGGGGCGCGGGCCAAAGCCGATATGCATGAATTGTGGCGCCGGATCGTCTTTACCGTGCTGATCTCCAATACCGATGATCATATGCGCAATCACGGCTTCCTCTATACCGGCTCCGATGGCTGGACCTTATCCCCTGCCTATGATCTCAATCCAATGCCGACCGATGTCCGCCCGCGCGTGCTTTCCACGGCCATCGATCTTGATGATCAGAACGCATCGCTCGCTCTTGCCTTTGAAGTCGCAGAGTATTTTGAGCTAAATCCGGAAGCCGCCCGCATGATAGCGGCGCAGGTCGGAAGCGCCGTTTCCGGATGGCGTGATGAAGCCGCGCGCCTAGGCCTCACAAAAACAGCTTGCAATCGCATGGCCTCCGCCTTTGATCACGGCGACCTCAAGGCCGCTCTTACTTCCGATCAGGCAGCGTGATCGTCGTCGGCATTATCGTCGGCATCATGGGCATGGCACTGATCATCATGATCATCAGCGGCAGCAGGCGCGGCACAACAACATGGAACAGTTCCGCCACGCCTTCGACCCGGCGGCGATGCAGGAGGAGTTCATCCGCCGCAGGTCGAATACCAGAACCCACATTTGTTGTTTTGTTCATTTGAGGGTTATTCCCGATTCTCTTTCTAGTGTCCTGTCAGGCTCCCTCGCGAAGTCCAGAAAACATAGGAGGAGGAGGAGAGGGAGCGGCAGCAGGAGCGTGGGATCGGTTATGGATATGGGATGGAGCGCTGAGGGGGTGAACCGCGTCACTATATGGACAAAACATCCAAACGTACATATATTGCTGGCTGAGAAAGGGGGCAGTTATGACCCGCGTTACAGCAACAGAATTTAAGAATAACATCGACTCATTCAGCGATGTCGCGCTGAATGAGCCTGTTATCATCACAAGGCATCAGCGTGACCGCCTCGTGCTTTTGTCAGCGGACGAGTACCGCCGTCTGACGGAGACAGCAGAAGGTGTGACACCTGAAATGGCAGAGCGCATCAGACGCACCCTTGGAAGGCATCGAGAAACTATCATGGAGCTGGCTCAACGATGAGCGAGCCAAACTGGATTTCCCGCGCGGAAGTTGAGGCTTTGCATTATGGCGTGATCGAAATAGGCGGCGGCTCGCATGGATTGCGGGACGCCGCTTTGCTTGAGTCCGCTCTTGCCCGGCCACGGAACCAGTACGTCTATGGTGACTGACACGTTCCAGCTTGCGGCCAGCTATGCCGAAGCTATCGCTTGCAACCATCCCTTTGTCGATGGCAACAAGCGCACGGCGTTCATGGCTACTGTCAGCTTTTTGGAGTTGAACGGGCGTTCTCTGCAAAAGGCCAAAGGCCACGAACACGCGGAGATGATGGAGCAGTTCGGGCAGGGTAAAATCAGCCGCGAAGAGGCGGCGGCATATTTGCGGGAACACTCCGCGTGATCCAGGTGGACACTCATTCGATCTTTGTGGACAGGGTGTTTCCTGCGATCTTCCAGACAGGCATAACAACCCCTAAACTTGAGAATTAAAAATGCTACAGATCATTGTATTGTTTACGTTTTAACCAACGAAGCTATGCCAAACTATATTAAAATTGGCACCACCTAAATTCACAAACCAAGTGCAACACCGGTATGCTCCGGAGTTACGATGGGCAAGCACTATGACCAGCTCGATCTTGATGATCGTATCCGTGACCGCGCGGAGGTCCGATGTCCTCGGTCGGCCACCGCGCCGGGCGGGCGGCAGAAGTGGTGCAATCAGCGTCCACTCGCGGTCGGTCAAATCGCCTGGATAGCGCGTGCAATCCCGTCCATGCTCAACACGAGCGGTATCGTCCCAGGGCATTCGATCCTCCATCTTCTCGTCAAAGACGGTGAATCACAACCTACCGATATCGCTCAGCAACTTTTAAAGTCCCCGATAGGGGATCGGTAAATCCCACGGCTTTAGCCGGCATGGGTATCTTGGGTTGCGGTACAGACTGCGGGGATGGAATCCTACAAACGCGGCGGCCACACGGTTTGGGCACGGTTTGGGATTGCAAGTATCATCTGGTGTGGATGACGAAACATCGTTACCCGGTGCCTGGCGGCGATGTCGGCCACCGCTGCCGGGAACTGATCCGGGAGACGTCGGGTGGCCACGAGATGGTGATTCACGCTGGCTCGATCAACCGGGACCACGTCCACCTGTTGCTGTCGGTCCCGCCAAACCTGTCGGTCAGCCGGTCGGTGCAGTATCTGAAGGGCCGCAGTTCGGATAAGTTGCTGCGCGAGTTTTGGGGCATTGCGCAAGCGCTACCGGGGCCAGCACCTTTGGGCAGGTGGCTACCGGGTGAGCAGCAGCGGGAACGTAACGGACGAGATGTGGCTGGACGACATCACGAACCAACAGCCGCCCGAACCCGATGACAATTTTGGTGTGACGCTTGTCCGCCGAAGGGCGGACCGATCCGGCTTTGAGCCGAAACCTGAAGCCACCGGCTTTCACCCGGTGGTCGTTCACATCGGGCTCAAAACAATCCCCCAAGTTGAAAATTCGGAACAGGAATGAACCGCCCATGCTCGGCGCCCTTCTCGCAGCCATCAGCCGCCACCGCGCCTGCGCCATCACCACCCTCAGCCAGCTGGACGACAATCTCCTGCGCGACATCGCCATCGCGCGCGACCAGATCGAGTTGTTCGTTGCAAGGAAAATCTGAACAGGTCCGGATATCGAGAGACTCTCACGGGGCCTTGGCGGGCCCCGTTTCGATTTCGCCTACAACCGCCAATCGTCAATCGCCGCGATGTCGTCGTCGGAATACCCAAAATGATGGGCGATCTCGTGGATCAGCACATGGGCGACCAGGGCTGACAGGGTGACCTCGCCACGCTCGGCCCATTCGTCGAGGATCGGGCGGCGGTAGAGCCAGACGCTGTCCGGCCCGGTCGCGACATCCATGACAGATTTCTCGGTCAGAGCCACGCCCTGGTAGAGACCGGTCAGTTCGAAGGCGTCATCGACCTCCATCTCGGCCAGCGTCTCCTTGTCGGCGAAATCGGCGACGTGGATCGCGAGGCCTTTGCATGGTTCGCGGAATGCCGGGGGCAGGGCCTCAAAGGCCGCCCGCGCCATGTGTTCGATATCGGCCAGCGAGGGGGCGGTCAGGTTGTCTGGCTGCATCGCGGGTCCCCTTGTGTTCGGCGGGCGCCGGAAGGCGCTCGGTGCCGTTGGGCGTCATTTCGGTCGAAGAAGGCATTGGTGAAATCAGCACCACTAAACCACCACCAAAACACCGCTCAAGGAAAAGGCCCCGGACGGGGCCTTTTCCGGTTTCTGAAGCTCACCGATCAACAGGAATAATACATCTGGAACTCGATCGGGTGGGGGGTGTGCTCGTACGCGTACACCTCCTTCCATTTCAGGTCCATATAGCCCTCGATCTGGTCGCGGGTGAAGACGTCACCGGCCAGCAGGAACTCCATATCCGCCTCCAATGCGCCCAGCGCCTCGCGCAAGGATCCGCAGACGGTGGGGATATCGGCCAGTTCCTCCGGCGGCAGGTCGTAGAGGTCCTTGTCCGCGGGCTCGCCCGGGTGGATCTTGTTCTTGATCCCGTCCAGGCCCGCCATCAACAGCGCCGCCATGCTGAGATAGGGGTTGGCCGACGGGTCCGGGAAGCGGACCTCGACGCGCTTGGCCTTCGGGCTCTCGGTCCAGGGAATGCGCACCGAGGCCGAACGGTTGGCGGCCGAGTAGGCCAGCAGCACCGGCGCCTCGAAGCCCGGGATCAGGCGCTTGTAGGAGTTGGTGCCCGGGTTGGTGAAGGCGTTCAGCGCCTTGGCGTGCTTCAGCACACCGCCGATGTACCACAGCGCCTCCTCCGACAGATCGGCATACTGATCGCCCGCGAAGATCGGTTTGCCGTCTTTCCAGATCGACTGGTTCACATGCATCCCGGTGCCGTTGTCGCCGGCGATCGGCTTCGGCATGAAGGTGGCCGACTTGCCATAGGCATGGGCCACGTTGTGGACGACATACTTGTACATCTGCAGCGCATCGGCCTGCGTGGTCAGGGATTCGAAGATCATGCCCAGCTCGTGCTGGCAACTCGCCACTTCGTGGTGGTGCTTGTCGACCTTCATGCCCATGCGCTTCATCGTCGACAGCATCTCGGAGCGGATGTCCTGGGCCGCGTCGGTCGGGTTGACCGGGAAGTAGCCGCCCTTGACCCCGGCCCGGTGACCCATGTTGCCCATCTCGTATTCGGTGTCCGAGTTCCACGAGGCGTCCTGGGCGTCGACCTCGTAGGAGACCTTGTTGATGCCGACCTGGAAGCGGACATCATCGAAGATGAAGAACTCGGCCTCCGGGCCCCAGTACGAGACATCGCCGATGCCGGAGTTTTTCAGGTATTCCTCGGCCTTGATCGCGGTGGCGCGAGGGTCGCGGTCATAGAACTCGCCGGTGTCCGGCTCGACCACGGCGCAGAACATCGCCAGGGTCTTCTCGGCATAGAACGGGTCGATATGGGCGCTGGCCAGGTCGGGCATCAGCTTCATGTCGGACTGATGGACCGACTTCCAGCCGGCGATCGACCCGCCGTCGAACATCCAGCCTTCCTCGGCCCAGTCCTCGTCGATGATGTCGGAGATGGTGGTGACGTGCTGCATCTTGCCGCGCGGATCGGTGAAGCGCAGATCGACATAGGCGATCTCCTCGTCCTTGATCCGCTGTACGAGATCGGTTCCGGCGCTCATGGGGTATTTCCTTCTGTTCTTGAATTCGGGTTTGGGTGTCTGGCGGGAGGCCCGCCGGGTTGTTGAGATTTGTCGGGTTCCGCCTTCCACCCCGCCCATCCACCGATTTGCCCCCGGAGCACCATCGGTGGATGGGCGGGGTGGCGGGGTGGGAGGTTGGCGCGCGCGCAGGCGCAAAAATTACAACGCGTCGGGCCCTTCCTCGCTGGTGCGGATGCGGATCGCCTGTTCGACGGTCGAGACGAAGATCTTGCCGTCGCCGATCTTGCCGGTCTTGGCGGCACCGATGATTGCCTCGATGACGCCGTCGAGCTGGTCGTCGGCGACGACGACCTCGATCTTCACCTTGGGCAGGAAGTCGACCACGTACTCGGCCCCGCGATAGAGCTCGGTATGGCCCTTCTGGCGGCCGAAGCCTTTGGCTTCCAGCACCGAGAGCCCCTGAATGCCGATCTCCTGAAGGGCGTCCTTGACCTCGTCCAGCTTGAACGGCTTGATGATTGCTTCGACCTTCTTCAACGGGGTCTCCCTTCGAGCGTAAAGGCGCGCGAGGCCAAGACCTCGGCGCGCGCGTGCGTGACTGTGGATGTGCATTGCAGGGACCGTGCCAGTTTTGAGCCAGTTTTGAGGGGGTGGGGGTTTTGGCGGGATTTGCCGGGGTAGGATTTGTGGCGAGGGGGAGTACACAGATTTGTGCGCGGGGTTAACATGTGGAATCTAAAGGAATTCAAAAATCTTGACACTTTTTTCGAGGAGGGGAGAATGCTTCTGGTCGCGCGTAGGTCGCCTCGGCGAGTTTTGGTTTGGCAGAGGCGGGGTGCTGAATTCTGTTCAAAGGCATGCTTGAAATTTAGGCAAATTGACCAAAAAACAGGCAATTGTTGCACCGAGGATTGCCGTCATGCCACGGCTTGACCGGGACCTCTCTTGTGCGAATGAATGCACGGGCACACCCACTCCCACGCCGGGCTTGACCCGGGGCCTCGTTGGCAGGGAGTGGCTCATTGAGGTCCCGGGTCAAACCCGGGACGGCGAAATACCGGAGAGCCACCGATGACCGAACTCCTGACCGCCGCCCGGATGCGCGCCATCGAGCAGGCCGCCATCGCCTCCGGCGAGGTAACCGGGCTGGAGCTGATGGAACGCGCCGGAAGCGGCGTGGTCGAGGCGATCCTGGAGTGGCGCCCGGAACTGGCCACGGCCCCCCACAAGGCGGTGGTGTTGTGCGGCCCCGGCAACAACGGCGGCGACGGCTTCGTGGTGGCGCGGCTGTTGAAGGAGAGGGGCTGGGAGGTTGGGGTTTTCCTTTACGGGGATCAGGCGAAGTTGCCGCCGGACGCGGCGGAGAATTGTCGGCGGTGGCGGGAGATGGGTCGTGTCGTTCCGCTTGGCGATCCGTTCGAGGTTGCGAAAGATGCGCTCCATGCCGACCTGGCTGTAGATGCCTTGCTCGGAACTGGGCTCACCCGGCAGATCGAAGGCGTCATCGGGGATCTTGTCTCTTCGTTCAACATTCGCATCGGGGCGACGATGAAGGTCGTTTCAATCGACATCCCGTCGGGGCTTTGTGCAGACAGTGGACGGAGCCTCGGTTCCGCTCTTCGCACCGACCTGACGGTTGTGACGGGGGAACAGAAGGTCGGGCACTACATATCATCCGGGCCTCACTGTTGCTCTCAACTCGCGCAAGCACCCATAGGCGTCACGCAATGGACTCCGGCTGGTTTTCTCAAGCCCGAGTTAAACGGGATCGGCAAGCGGTCGATCCTGCTAGGCCCAGAGTTCTGTAATTTTTTGGAAAAGCTCAACAAACTGGAACCGGCTTCGCACAAATACTCCCACGGCCACGCCCTGATTCTCGCCGGCGGCGTCGGACGCGGCGGAGCGGCACGCCTTGCTGCCCGTGGCGCGCTGCGCATCGGGGCAGGGCTGGTCACCCTTGGCCCGCCCCCCGCCGCGATCATCGAGAACGCCGCCCAACTCAACGCGATCATGCTGCAGCGTGTCGCCGATGCGGATGCCCTGGCGGAAATCCTCAAGGACGAGCGGCTGAACGCGCTCTGCCTCGGCCCCGGTCTGGGGGTCGGCGCCCACACCCTTGGCCTCGTCGCCGCCGCCTCGGGGGCGAAGCGGGGCACGGTGCTGGACGCCGATGCGCTGACCAGCTTTGCCGAGGATCCGTCGAAGCTGTTCGCGCTGTTGCACGAGAATTGCGTCCTGACCCCGCATATGGGCGAGTTCGCCCGGCTGTTCCCGGACATCGCCGCCAAGCTGGCGGAACCGCCCACCAAAGGCCCGGCCTACTCCAAGGTCGATGCCGCCCGCGATGCTGCCGCCCGCGCTGGCTGCGTTATCCTGCTGAAAGGCCCGGACACGGTGGTTGCCAACCCGAAGGGCACGGCGGCGATCAACTCGGCCCATTACGAGCGCGCCGCGCCGTGGCTCGCCACCGCCGGGTCCGGCGACGTGCTGGCCGGGATGATCACCGGCCTGCTGGCGTGCGGCTTCGCCCCGATGGCCGCCGCCGAGACCGCCGCCTGGCTGCATGTCGAGGCGGCGCGCAAGTTCGGCCCCGGCCTGATCGCCGAGGACCTGCCGGAGATGATTCCCGCCGTGTTCCGCGATCTGGGGCTGTAGCCGCCGCGCGGGGTGCAGCGGCCCCCCTCCCGGCCTCGCCCTGTTGCCGGGTGGAGGCGCGTGCGGGTGCAACCGGGGGAATGCGATTTCCCTCTATCCTCCGCCAAAACGGCTTGATATAGGGAGGCCGGATTTGCACCCTGGAAGGGGTGCGCGGCGTGCGGGCGTGGTGGAACTGGTAGACACGCGAGATTTAGGTTCTCGTGCCGCAAGGCGTGGGGGTTCAAATCCCTCCGTCCGCACCACCAGAAGCAACACTGCCAGAGTGGGCACCGCTGAGAGTAATCCGGTCGTCAGGACCGGCGGGATGTTGAAGGACAGGTCATGCAGGTGACGCAAACCAAGTCGGAAGGTCTGAGGCGCGAGTACTCGGTGGTGGTCGCCGCGGCGGCGCTGGAAGCAAAGACCACCGAAAAACTGGAATCCGTGCGCAAAGGTTTCCAGATGAAGGGCTTTCGCAAGGGCAAGGTGCCGCTGCTGCTGCTGATGAAGATGTTTGGCAAGTCGGTTCTGGGCGAGGTGGTTCAGGAGACGGTCGAGAAGACCGTCGCCGACCATCTGAGCGAATCCGGCCACCGTCCGGCGCAGCAGCCTGACATCAACATCGTCAACGAGGAGTTCAACGAGGGCGACGACCTGACCGTCGAATTCCATTACGAATGCCTGCCCGACGTGCCCGAACTCGATTTTTCCACAATCAAGTTGGAGCGCAAGATCGTGACCGTCGAGCAAAGCTCGATCGACGAGGCGCTGGGCAAGCTGGCCGAGGACTCGACCGACTACAAGGCCCGCGGCAAGACCGCCAAGGCCAAGGACGCCGACCAGATCGTGATCGATTTCATCGGCACGATCGACGGCGAGCCGTTCGAGGGCGGCACCGTCGAGGATTATCCGCTCGTGCTGGGCTCGAACTCGTTCATCCCCGGCTTCGAGGAGCAGCTCGTCGGCACCAGGACCGGCGACGCGCTGGAGGTCAAGGTGACCTTCCCGGCGGAATACGGCGCTGCGAATCTGGCTGGCAACGACGCGGTCTTCGAATGCACCGTCAAGGAAGTGCGAGCGCCCAAACCCGCCGACATCGACGACGATCTGGCGATCCGCTATGGTACCGAGAACCTGGATCAGTTCAAGGAGCAGATCCGCGAGCGCATCGGCGCCGAATTCACCGATGCCGGGCGCGCACTGATCAAGCGCCGGCTGCTGGACGCGCTGGACGGCATGGTCAGCTTCGAGCTGCCGCCCTCGCTCGTCGATGCGGAGGCAAAGTCGATCGCCCATCAGCTCTGGCACGAAGAGAACCCGGAGGTGGAGGGCCACGATCATCCGGAGATCGAGAAGACCGACGAGCACACCAGTCTGGCCGAGCGCCGGGTTCGGCTGGGCTTGCTGCTGGCTGAAATCGGCACCAAGGCCGAGATCAAGATCACTGACCAGGAGATGGCCCAGGCGGTCATCGCCCATGCCCGGCAGTATCCGGGCCAGGAGCGGGCGTGTTTCGATTTCTTCAAACAGAACCGTCAGGCGATGGAACAGTTCCGCGCGCAGATATTCGAGGACAAGGTGGTCGACCTGATCCTGTCGGACGCCGAGATTACCGAATTGGCGATCTCCAAGGCAGATTTCGAGAAGGAACTGGAGGCGCTGGACGCCGAATGACGGCTGGTTGATCCGTCATATCACAACTGGATTCCCTGGCCGCGGCGGTGCACAAACGGCGCGGCCGATCGATTTCGGCGCGGGCCCTTGTCGCTGATCGAGCAAGGCACTAAACCTGATTGCAAGACTTGCTCCCCTGTATGGTCGGGAGCGTCAGAAAACGAGCAGGATTCCTGGATGAGAGACCCCATCGCCATCGCCACCAACTACATTATCCCCACCGTCGAGGAGATCACTTCGCGCGGGTCGTTGCGCTACGATATCTTCTCGCGCCTGCTGAAGGAGCGGATCATCTTCGTCTCCGGCGCGCTGCACGATGAAACGGCGACCTCGATCGTGGCCCAGCTGCTGTTTCTGGAATCGGAGAATCCGAACAAGGAAATTGCCATGTATATCAACAGTCCCGGCGGCGTGGTGACCTCGGGCCTGTCGATCTACGATACCATGCAGTATATCCGCAGCCCGATCTCGACTGTGTGTATCGGCCAGGCGGCCTCGATGGGCTCGCTGCTGCTGGCGGCGGGTGAGAAGGACATGCGGTTCTCGCTGCCCAACAGTCGGATAATGTTGCATCAGCCCTCGGCGGGCTTTCAAGGCCAGGCGACCGATATCGCCATCCACGCCAAGGAGATACTGGAGCTGAAGGCGCGCCTGAACGAGATCTACGTGCGTCATTGCGGCCAGAAGCTGAACAAGGTCGAATCGGCGCTCGAGCGCGATAACTTCATGACCCCCGGGCAGGCCAAGGACTGGGGATTGATCGACAAGATCGTCGACAAGCGGGACGAGCCCGAGGAGGATTGACGGTTGCCGGGACCGCTTGTGGTGACAGGAGTTGCCAACGGCGGTAAAATGCAGTTAGCCAGATTCGGTTGCTACCGTGTTGATCGCGGCCAGACTTGATGATTTGGCGCACAGGCGCGCCTGGAGATCACGATGACAAAGAGCAGTGGCTCGGACAGCAAAAATACCCTCTATTGCTCGTTCTGTGGCAAGAGCCAGCACGAGGTTCGCAAGCTGATTGCGGGGCCGACCGTCTTCATCTGCGATGAATGCGTCGAGCTGTGCATGGACATCATCCGCGAGGAGACCAAGAACAACCTGATCAAATCAGCGGATGGGGTGCCCACCCCGGGTGACATCTGCGAGGTGCTGGACGACTACGTGATTGGCCAGGAAAAGGCCAAGCGGGTCCTCTCGGTCGCGGTCCACAACCACTACAAGCGCCTCAGCCACGCCTCGAAATCCAGCGACGTGGAACTGGCCAAATCGAACATCCTGCTGATCGGCCCCACCGGCTGCGGCAAGACGCTGCTGGCGCAGACCCTGGCGCGTATTCTCGACGTGCCCTTCACCATGGCGGACGCCACCACCCTGACCGAAGCGGGTTATGTGGGCGAGGATGTCGAGAACATCATTCTGAAGCTGCTGCAATCGGCCGACTATAATGTCGAGCGGGCACAGCGCGGCATCGTCTATATCGATGAAGTCGACAAGATCAGCCGCAAGTCGGACAACCCCTCGATTACCCGTGACGTTTCGGGCGAGGGAGTGCAGCAGGCGCTTTTGAAGATCATGGAGGGCACGGTCGCCTCGGTGCCACCCCAAGGCGGGCGCAAGCATCCGCAGCAGGAGTTCCTGCAGGTCGACACCACCAATATCCTGTTCATCTGCGGTGGTGCGTTCTCGGGTTTGGACAAGATCATCTCGCGGCGCGGCAAGGGTTCGGCAATGGGTTTCGGCGCTGATGTGCGCTCCGAGGAAGACCAGCGCATCGGCGATGTCTTGGCGGTGCTGGAGCCGGAAGATCTGCTGAAGTTTGGCCTGATCCCCGAATTCGTCGGGCGCCTGCCGGTGGTCGCCACCCTGCGCGACCTGGACGAGGACGCGCTGATCACGATCCTGACCAAGCCGAAGAACGCTCTGGTCAAGCAGTACCAGCGGCTGTTCGAGATGGAGGAAGTGAAACTTTCCTTCACCGGGGATGCGCTCGGTGCCATCGCCCGCAAGGCGATTCTCCGTAAGACCGGCGCGCGCGGATTACGCTCGATCATTGAGGACGTGCTTTTGAGCACCATGTTCGAGTTGCCCGGTCTGGACGGGGTCGAAGAGGTTGTCGTCAATGAAGAAGTGATCGAAGGCAAGGTCAAGCCCTTGTTCATATATTCCGACCGGGCCGAAGCCGAGGCGACCGCTTCCTGAACAATATCCGACCGGCTTCACCGCTACGGTGTGCTGGCATTGCCGGCGGGCAATCTTCGCTGGTGCGGTGAAGCACCTTGAAAATCCACCCGTGGCGGGCCAATTTGGTACCAATCCATGAATGAGGAGCGGACCATCGTGTCCTCTCCCGCAATGTCAGAGGCAGCAGAAATGACAGACAAGACCATCGCCACTTATCCGGTCCTGCCGCTGCGCGACATCGTCGTGTTTCCGCACATGATCGTGCCGCTGTTCGTCGGGCGCGAGCGCTCGGTACGTGCGCTTGAGCAGGTGATGAAGGATGATCGCCAGATTCTGCTTGCAAGTCAGAAGGATGCGGCCAAGGAAGACCCGGAGGAGGGCGATATCTACCGGGTCGGGGCGTTGGCCAATGTGCTGCAAATGTTGAAGCTGCCGGACGGGACCGTGAAGGTGCTGGTTGAAGGGCGGACCCGGGCGAAAATCCTGAACTTCGTCGAGAACGAATCCTATTTCGAGGCCGAGGCCGAGGAGATGGCCGACAGCGTATCGGACGACGCCATGGTCGAGGCCCTGTCGCGCTCGCTGACCGAACGGTTCGAGCGCTACGTGAAGCTGAACAAGAATGTCCCCGAGGAGACGCTGGCCAATATCGGCGAAATCGAGAATGCCGCCAAGCTGGCCGACACCATCGCAGGCCATCTCGGCGTCAAGCTGTTGGAGCGCCAGAAGCTGCTGGAGGAGCCTGGTGTCGCCGGGCGGCTGGAGATGCTGCTGAAGATGGTCGAGGGCGAGATTTCGGTCCTGCACGTCGAGAAGAAGATCAAGAGCCGGGTCAAGAACCAGATGGAGCGGACCCAGCGCGACTACTATCTGAACGAACAGATGAAGGCCATCCAGCGCGAGCTGGGTGATAGTGACGAAGGCCGCGACGAGACTACCGAATACGAAGAAAAGATCGAGGAAACCAAATTCTCGAAGGAGGCTCGCGAAAAGGCCCTGAACGAGCTCAAGAAGCTGCGCCAGATGAGTCCGATGTCGGCGGAATCGACCGTTGTGCGAAACTATCTGGACTGGATGCTGTCGATCCCCTGGGGCAAGAAGTCCCGGGTCAAGAAGGACCTGAACAAGGCTCAGGATATCCTCGACGCCGATCATTACGGGCTCGAGAAGGTCAAGGAGCGCATGGTCGAGTATCTCGCCGTGCAGCAGCGCTCGGCCACGATGAAGGGGCCGATCCTGTGTCTTGTCGGACCGCCGGGCGTCGGCAAGACTTCGCTGGGCAAGTCGGTTGCACGGGCCACCGGACGCGAGTTCATCCGTATTTCGCTGGGCGGTGTGCGTGACGAGGCCGAGATCAGGGGCCATCGACGTACCTATATCGGCTCGATGCCGGGCAAGATCATCCAGGCGATGAAAAAAGCCAAGACCACTAACCCGCTGATCCTCTTGGACGAGATCGACAAGATGGGCCACGATTTTCGCGGTGACCCGGCAAGCGCGATGCTGGAGGTGCTGGATCCGGAGCAGAACAACACCTTCTCGGACCATTATCTCGAGGTCGAGTACGACCTCAGCCACGTGATGTTCATCACCACGGCCAACACCTACAACATGCCCCAGCCGCTGCTGGACCGCGTAGAGATTATCGCGTTGGCCGGCTACATCGAGGACGAGAAGGTCCAGATTGCCCGCCGCCACCTGCAGCCGAAGCAGACGAAGGAGCATGGGCTGAAGGAGAGCGAGTTCAGCCTGACCGACGCGGCGCTCCTGGAGATCGTCCGGACCTATACCCGCGAGGCTGGTGTGCGGAACCTGGAACGCGAACTGGCCAAGCTGTGCCGCAAGGTGCTGACCGAGATCGTGCGCGGCGACACCAAATCGGTCGAGGTCACGCCGGACCTTCTGGAACATTATCTGGGCGTGCCGCGCTACCGCCACGGTCTGGCCGAGGAGGAGGACCAGATTGGCGTCACCACCGGGCTCGCCTATACTTCGGTCGGCGGGGACCTCCTGCACATCGAAGCGCTGCGGCTTCCCGGCAAGGGCCGGATGAAAACCACCGGCAAGCTAGGTGACGTGATGAAGGAATCGATTGACGCGGCGGCCAGCTTCGTGCGCGCGAAGTCGACCCATTACGGCATTAAGCCGCCGAGCTTCGAGAAGATCGACATCCACGTCCACGTGCCCGAGGGCGGGACCCCGAAGGACGGCCCTTCGGCCGGTGTGGCGATGGTCACCTCGATCGTCTCGGTGCTGACCCAGATCCCGGTCAGGCGCGACGTCGCGATGACCGGCGAGATCACCCTGCGTGGCCGAGTGTTGCCGATTGGCGGGTTGAAGGAGAAGTTGCTGGCAGCGCTCAGGGGCGGCATCAAGACGGTGTTGATCCCGAAGGAAAACATCAAGGACCTGCCGGACATCCCCGACAACGTGAAATCGGGACTCGAGATCATCCCGGCCGAGACCGTCACCGACGTGCTGAAGGTGGCGCTGGTGCGCCAGCCCGAGCCGATCGAATGGGATGAGGACGCCGAACCGGTCACGCCGGTGACCGACGATGACGCTTCCGGGGCGGGGGTGTCACTGGCGCACTGATACGGAGTCTCGCAGCGCGAGACTCATCCACTTTTCACCCCGTGTCTGCTGCGCGCAGGTCACCGAGGGGACCGGACAGGCGCAAAACACCAAGGCGCGTAAAGCGCTGTTGACGTTGGTGGGCTGGATGCGGATAAAGCGCGCGGACAACCCTCCGGATCAAATTATTATTGGGAGGGGCGGTTAGCTCAGTTGGTAGAGCGCCTCGTTTACACCGAGGATGTCGGGAGTTCGAGTCTCTCACCGCCCACCATATCCCGCAAGATCAATGCCTTATACCAAAGGTCATTGATGATGACCGTTATGGGCCCAATCCCGATGGGCCCAATCCCGGAGTCCGATTGACATGATTTGCCATGGCTGGTCGACAAGACGGTTCCAGGCTTGGCAGGCTGCTTCAACGTGAGCGGGCGGAAGATCATCGCGGCGCCGGCCTCGGCAGGCAGCGCGCGGTGGTAAATCCAGGGGGTGGAAGCTGGGGCGCGGAACTTCTCGCCAGGGTGGCCGTGCTGACGGCGAGTGTCGACGTGCAGGGCGACCGGCACGAGCTTCAGGTTATTGGCTGGGGCCACGATGAGGATGCTTGCGTCATCGACTATCGCGTGATCTGGGGCGATCCATCTTGCCCGCGCGTTTGGGCCGATCTCGATCTGGCGCTGCAGGCCACCTATGCGCACGCGCAGGCCATGCCCGATCTGCCAATCCGCGCCGTGGCCATTGATACTGGCGGCCACCACACGAAAGCCGCCTATGAGTTCTGCCGCACAAGGCTGGCGCGCTGCATCTGGGCGATCAAGGGGCGTGGTGGACCCGGCATTCCCGTGTGGCCACGCCGCCCAACGCGCACCAACAAGGGCAAGATCCCGCTCTTCATCGTCGGCGTGGATGCGGTGAAGGACGCGGTCTACGCGCGCCTCAAGCTCCTCGAACCGGGACCGGGCTTCGTCCATTTTCCGCGCAATCTCGATGCAGACTACTTCCGCTAGTTGATCGCCGAACGTGTCGTCACCCGCTTCGAACGCGGTCGCCCGATCCGCTCCTGACAACCCAAGCGCGACGGCGAGCGCAACGAGGCCCTCGACACCTTCGTCTACGCTCACGCCGCGCTGCATGGGCTGACCACCATGGGGCTAAGGTTGAACGAGGAAGCGGACAGCATCGCCGCGATGGCGAGCGGGGCTTCAAGAAAGGGGCAGCCAGGATCGGGGCACCCTTTGATCATTAAATCCCGATGGCTGGGTTGATCTGTGATTGACACATCTGGCCATTGTGGCCACAATGGCGTCAAAAGGGAGATGTCCCATGAAGGCGATTTCCGCCCGTGAGGCCAAATACAACTTCGGCCGCATGATTGATACCGCCCGTGGCGAGCCCGTTGTCGTTGAAAAACACGGTCGGCCATTCGTCGTGGTCACGGCGGTCGAAGAATACGAGAGATTGACCGGGGACACTGTTCTTCCGTCGCAGAATAAGGGTGACGAGTAATGGCAAAGCAGCCGAGTAACAGCGGGGCAAACCTCGGATTCGAAGCGGACCTCTTCAAGACCGCCGACAAGCTGCGCGGCAACATGGAGCCGTCGGATTACAAGCATGTCGCGCTGGGCCTGATCTTCCTCAAGCATATCTCCGACAGTTTCGAAGCCAAGCGCAGCGAGCTTTTGGCCGAATATCCCGAAGGCGCAGAGGATCCCGACGAGTACTCGGCCGAAAACGTATTCTGGGTGCCCAAAGAAGCCCGCTGGTCACATCTACAAGCCAGCGCCAAGCAATCCGGCATCGGCAAGCTGATCGACGAGGCGATGCTGGCCATTGAAAGGGTCAATACGAGCCTGAAGGGCGTTCTGCCCAAGGACTACGCCCGACCGGCGCTCAACTCGGTCATGCTGGGCGAACTTATCGACCTCGTTTCCGGCATTGCGCTGGGCGAGGAACAGGACAAGGCCCAGGACGTCCTGGGCCGCGTCTACGAGTGCTTCCTCGGCCAGTTCGCCGGTTCCGAGGGCAAGCGCGGCGGCGAGTTCTACACGCCCCGCTCGGTGGTCGCCCTGCTGGTCGAGATGCTGGAACCCTACAAGGGCCGCGTCTACGACCCCTGTTGCGGTTCGGGCGGCATGTTCGTCCAGTCGGAGAAGTTTGTCGCAAGCCACGGCGGACGGATCGGCGACATTGCCATCTACGGCCAGGAGTCCAATTACACCACTTGGCGGCTGGCGAGGATGAACCTCGCGGTGCGCGGCATCGACGCCGACATCCGCTGGAACAGCGACGGCAGTTTCCACAAGGACGAGTTGCCCGACCTCAGGTCCGATTTCATCCTCGCCAATCCGCCCTTCAACATCTCCGACTGGGGCGGCGAACGGCTGCGCGAGGACGCTCGTTGGAAATACGGTCTTCCGCCGGTCGGAAACGCCAACTTCGCCTGGCTTCAGCACATCGCCCACCACCTCAGCCCTACCGGTACGGCCGGCGTGGTGCTGGCTAACGGCTCCATGTCCGCCACCCAGTCGGGAGAGGGCGACATCCGCAAGGCGATGATCGAAGGCGTGAACGGCGCGCCGGAAGTGGTCGACTGCATGATCGCCCTGCCGGGACAGTTGTTCTACTCGACGCAGATCCCGGCCTGTCTATGGTTCCTGACGAAAGACAAGTCGAACGGCCTGACCCGCGACGTTCGCTTGCGCGACCGGCGCGGCGAGGCGCTGTTCATCGACGCCCGCAAGCTGGGCCACATGGTGGACCGGACCCGGAGGGAATTCTCCGACGCCGACATCAGCAAGATCGCGGAAGTCTATCACAGTTGGCGGGAGGGTAAGGGCTACGCGGACGTGCCCGGCTTCTGCAAGTCGGCGACACTGGAGGAAATCAAGTGTCACGGGTACGTCCTGACGCCGGGGCGGTATGTCGGTATGGAAACAGTAGAGGAGGACGACACGCCATTTGCCGAACGTTTCGCGGCCTTGCAGGAAAAACTGGACGATCAGTTCAAGGAAGGTGACCGACTGAAGACCCGCATCCAAGAACAATTAGCAAAGGTAGAGACATGATATGGCGATTGAACTGGATACAACGTCCTTTGCCAAAGCGATTGATCGATTTTCGGAGGGCTTGGATGTTCTAAGAGAGCAGCCAGACGATACATTGATTCGAGATGGCGTCATTCAACGATTCGAGTTTACTATGAACTCGCCCACAAAACCCTCAAGCGGTATCTGGAAATGGCGGCACCTACCCCGGACGATATCGACGGCATGTCGTTCCAGGACCTGATACGCACGGGCAACGAACAAGGGCTGTTGCTGAGCGACTGGGAAGAGTGGAAGAAATATCGGCAGTCCAGAACCGATACCAGCCATACCTATAACGAGGAAAAAGCCTTACTGGTGATCGAAAAAATCCCGGCATTTCTGGATGAAGCGCGTTTCCTCCTGAAACAACTCCGCAAACGAACGAAGGCAGCGTGAGCAATCAGCCCTTCATTGATGCACGGCCCGATCACCTGGAAATTATCCGGGCGATCATGCACCGTCATGTGCCCGAGCGGAACGTATGGGCCTTTGGCTCCCGGGTTACCTGGACAGCCAAGGCCTACTCTGACCTTGATCTCGTCATCCTGGGGGATGAACCGTTGGACCTTGGGGTGCTGGCATCCCTGAAGGAGGATTTTAGCGAGTCTGACCTCCCCTGGAAGGTGGACGTGGTCGATTGGGCCAGCACCTCGGAGTCGTTCAGGAAAATTATTAGGAAAAACAAGGTTGAGTTTCCGTTGGGTGAGAAATGGCGAAAAACGAAATGGGGTAAGGAAATCAGTCTGGAATATGGCAAGGCCATTCGGGGCTACAAGAATGCCATAGCGCCCTATCGTGTCTTTGGAACGAATGGGCCAATAGGTTGGACCGAAGCTCCCTCAGCCCCTGGTCCGGGAATCATTTTAGGCAGAAAAGGTGCCTATCGGGGTGTTCATTTCAGCCGTGAACCATTTTTCGTTATTGACACCGCTTACTACGTCAAACCCAAGTCTGAAGAACTGGACATGCGCTGGCTCTATTATGCGATTATCCATTACAACCTGGGTGAAATTGACGACGGCTCTCCAATTCCATCAACGACAAGGGCAGCGGTGTACGTTCGAGACTTGGAAGTCCCCTCTCCACCTGAGCAACGCACTATTGCAGCGACCCTCACCTCCCTTGACAACAAGATCGACCTGAACCGAAGAATGAACGAAACACTGGAGGCGATGGCGCGGGCGATCTTCAAGGACTGGTTCGTCGATTTTGGCCCCACCCGCGCCAAGGCCGAAGGCCGCGAGCCATACCTCGCGCCGGAAATCTGGGACCGGTTTCCCGATGCCCTCGACGACGAGGACAAGTCGGTTGGGTGGGAGGTTTCGGAGATCGGCAAGGAGGTCGAAGCTGTAGGAGGCGCGACCCCTAGTACGAAAGAAGCCGCCTACTGGGACGGTGGCGAGCACCACTGGGCCACACCGAAGGACCTGTCGAAGCTGGCGTCGCCGGTCTTACTGGATACGGACAGGAAGATTACTGACGCCGGGGTCGAGAAGATCAGCTCCGGCCTTTTACCAGTCGGCACGGTGCTTCTGTCATCGCGCGCGCCTATTGGCTATGTCGCCATTGCCGAGGTGCCGACCGCTGTGAACCAAGGCTTCATCGCCATGGTTTGTGAGAAGCGATTGCCGAACGTATTTGCCTTGTTCTGGTGCTACGAGAATCTCGATTACATCAAGGGCATCTCTGGCGGCTCTACCTTCGCCGAGATCAGCAGGAAGGCGTTTCGACCCGTTCCCGTCACGGTTCCTTCGGATGAAGTCCTTGTGACATACGAGGGCCTTGTTCGCCCGCTCTACAACCGCATTGTCGCGAACGCGAAGGAATCTTCGGCACTAGCCCAGACCCGCAACCTTCTCCTTCCCAAGCTCATGTCCGGGGAAATCAAACTGAGCGATGCTGAGAAAACGATAAGGAACGCCTCATGACCGAGGCATGGTATCCCGGCATTAAGGCTTTCTGTGCTCATTGGTATCACGCACCAATGCTGCAACAGACGTTTCAAACGCTGAGGCAGACGTTCGCCGAGGAGAACGACGGCTGCATCGACGCATCCAAAGGGTTTGTCGAATGCGCCTGCCGAGTCATCATCGAAAACCTCGACGATCCGGTCAATCCGATCAAGGAATGGAAAGATAGCCCGATCAAGGCCGAAACGCCCAGCTTCAAGGACTGGGTGTCGGCCGCGGTGCGCCTGCTGGACCTCACCGAAAGTCGCGACGATCCGTTCAGCAAGCTGCTGTCGCAGCATTTCAAGCTCGTCGATGAACTGGGCAAGTTCCGGAATGTTGCAGGCCCGATCAGCCACGGCAAACAGGGTTTCGCACATAAGCTTTCCGCCCATCATCGACGCGCCGCAGTTCTGGCCGCCGATGCATTGGTCACCTTTCTGCACGAGGCCTATCTTGAGATGGAGCCGGATCCGACCGTGACGCTCGAACCCTATGAGAGGTTCAGATCTGGGAATGCCTTGATCGACCAGTACGCTGCACTGCATGCATGCAGACATTGATGACGATGGCTTTCTTAACATTACGGTGCAGCTCCCGAATGACGACGAAATTCCTCTGACGGTTTTAGCCTCGCAGTTGCTGTTTGGCACCGACAGGCAGGCCTACAAACAAGCGGTGAATGCGTGCAAAGAGGTGCATGCCGCGTCCAAGCCCGAAGACGAGGAGGCTGCGTAATGGCATTCACCACCGAAGCCGATGTTGAAGGCATGCTGCTCGACCAGCTGGAAGAACTTGGCTACACGCGGCTGGCTGACGGCGTTGCCGGGCCAGACGGCTGCAGCCCGGAGCGCGAAGCATATTCTGATGTCATCCTTTTTGGGCGGCTGAAAGATGCCATCAATCGCCTGAATCCACACATCCCGGCCGATGCCCGCCAGGATGCGCTGAAGAAGGTCATCGCGGTCGAAACCCCCTCGCTGATCGAGGAAAACCGCAGGCTGCATCGCCATATCGTTGAGGGGATCGATGTTGAATTCTATGCCGAAGACGGCACGATCCGCGGCGACAAGGTAAACCTGATCGATTTTGGCGATCCGACCCAGAACGATTGGCTGGCATTTGACCAGTTCACCGTGATTGAGAATGGCAGCAATCGGCGGCCCGATGTGGTGGTTTTCGTCAACGGTTTGCCGCTTGGCGTGATCGAGTTGAAAAATCCCGGAACCGCGACCGCGACCCTGACCAGCGCCTACAACCAGCTGCAGACCTACAAGGGACAGATTTCCTCGCTGTTTCGGACCAACGCAGTGCTGGTTACCTCTGATGGCATTACCGCGCGGGTCGGATCCCTGACCGCCAATGAAGAACGCTTTATGCCCTGGCGGACAACGGATGGCGTCGAGGTTGCGGCCAAGGGCAGTCTGGAGATGTCCACCCTGATCAAGGGTGTGTTCGAACAGCGTCGTTTTCTGAACCTGATCCGTGATTTCACCGTTTTCGGTGACACTGGATCTGGCATTGTAAAGATCATTGCTGGCTATCACCAGTTTCACGCGGTGCGCCATGCGGTGGAGGCTACGGTTTCAGCAACTGCGCCGGAAGGGGACCGCAAAGTCGGCGTGATCTGGCATACGCAAGGCTCGGGCAAAAGCTTGTTGATGGCGTTCTATGCCGGACAGTTGGTGCGGCACCCGAAACTGCAGAACCCCACCATCGTTGTCATCACCGACCGCAACGACTTGGATGACCAACTGTTCAGCACCTTTTCGATGTGGAGGGACCTGATCCGCCAGACACCCATCCATGCGGAAGACCGCGACGATCTGCAAAAGGCACTGAACAGAGCATCCGGTGGTGTCATCTTCACCACCATCCAAAAATTCGCCCCGGCCAAGGGCGAGACAAACTATCCGGTTCTGACAGACCGCAGCAATGTCATCGTCGTCGCAGACGAGGCGCACCGCAGCCAATATGGCTTTAAGGCCAGAGTTGAGCAGAAAACCGGTGAAATCGCCTATGGTTTCGCAAAGTATCTACGCGACGCACTGCCCAAAGCGTCCTTCATTGGCTTCACCGGAACGCCCATTGAGAATGACGACGTGAACACGCCAGCAGTGTTCGGCCAATACATCGACGTGTACGACATCAGCCGTGCTGTCGAGGATGGCGCCACTGTTCCGATCTATTACGAAAGCCGTCTGGCCCGCATTGAACTGCCAGAAGAAGAAAAGCCGAAGATCGACGCTGAAATCGAGGAATTGACCGAAGACGAGGCGATCTCCGAGCAGGAGAGGCTAAAGCGTAAATGGTCGACAGTGGAAGCTCTGGTGGGGGCCGAAAAGCGATTGAAGCTGGTCGCGGACGATCTGGTCCGACATTTTGAAGACCGCGTGGAGGCCATGGATGGCAAGGCCATGGTCGTGTGCATGAGCCGCCGGATTTGCGTCGGGTTCTACAAGGAAATCATTGCGCTCAGGCCAGAGTGGCATTCGGACGATGACAAGGAGGGGGCGATCAAGGTCGTCATGACCGGTTCGGCATCCGATCCACAGGATTGGCAACCTCACGTCGGCAACAAAGCCCGCCGCGATTTACTGGCCAAACGTGCGAAGGATCCCAAAGATCCGCTCAAGCTGGTGATTGTACGGGACATGTGGCTGACTGGTTTCGATGCGCCATCTATGCACACCATGTATATCGACAAGCCGATGAAGGGTCACGGGTTGATGCAGGCCATCGCCCGCGTCAACCGGGTCTTCCAGGACAAACCCGCCGGGCTGGTGGTCGACTATATCGGCATTGCGCAAAACCTGAAGAACGCCCTCGGGCAATATTCGGCTGCAGACCAGAAAAATGCCGGTATCGACGAAGCAGATGCCGTCGCCATGATGCTGGAAAAATATGATGTAGTCCGTTCCATGTATCATGGTTTCGATTACATGCGGGGGCTGAATGGGACGGCCCAGGAGCGGCTCGTGATCATGGCGGAAGCTATCGAATGGATTCTCGGACAGCAACACAAGGCCGCTGAAAGGGAAACGTCTGACGATGCCAAGAAGAAGGTACATCGCCGATATCAAGACGCTGTGCTGTCTTTGTCCAAGGCATTTGCTTTAGCTGCCGCTAGCGACGACGCACGACAGATCCGCGATGAGGTCGGGTTCTTCCAGACCATCCGTGCCGCCTTGGTCAAGACATCAGGCAGCGCAGGACAATCGCCCGCGAGCCAGCAACTGGCCGTGCAGCAGATCATCGATAGGTCTGTAGTTTCGACCGAAATCGTTGATATCCTAGCTGCAGCTGGGCTTGGCACCCCCGATATCTCCATTCTGTCGGAAGAGTTTCTGGCGGAAGTTCAGCAGATGGAAAAGAAGAACCTCGCTCTCGATGCACTGAAGAAGCTGCTCAACGATGAGATCAAATCGCGCAGCCAGTCGAATGTCGTGGAGACCAAACGTTTCTCCGACCGCCTCGAACAGGCTGTTGCCCGGTACCACACCAACGCGATCAGCACCGTTGAAGTGCTTCAAGAGTTGATCAATCTTGCCCGCGAAATCCGCGAGGCGCGCAAGCGGGGCGAGGATGAAGGTCTCTCGAAAGACGAAATCGCCTTTTATGATGCGCTTGCCGATAACGAAAGCGCAGTCTCCGAAATGGGGCAATGACGCATTGAAACTGATCGCCCACGAACTGCTGACTGGACTGAAGTCGAACATCTCAGTCGATTGGTCACGCAGGAAAAGTGCAAGGGCGCGGATGCGGGTGCTTGTGAAACGAATTCTGCGGCGCCACGAATATCCAGCAGATCTTCAAGACTTGGCTGTCCAGACGGTCCTGCAGCAGGCTGAAGCGCTTTCGGCGCAATGGGCTGCCTGACATTCCCAGCCATTCCCAAAGGCTCTGATACACCCGATTCTGCACATTGTGAGAGACTCCGCGCAAAACCAAGCTCCTATCCAAGGTCACCGGCCAAAACCGGGCCTTACGTGGGTTGTTCGGAAACAGGCGAAGGCTAAGCTCCTCTACAGGGTCGCAATGCCCTAAAACGCGATTCAGCCTGAGACCTATCCGCCTCCCCAAATCTCCTAGCAAATTCAGGGCGTTTGGTCGATCACAAAGCATTCATACCCCCTCCTCTGTTCGTCACATTGATTCAGACTTCAGCCGGTTTGGGAACCCCCAAGAGCATAAGAGTCACTTGAGAGATGGCCGTTGGTATAAGTATCATCTGGTGTGGATCACGAAATATCGTTACCCGGTGTTTGGCGGCGATATCGGCCACCGCTTGCCGGGAACTGATCCGGGAGACGTCGGGTGGCCACGAGATGGTGATTCACGCTGGCTCGATCAACCGAGACCACGTCCACCTGTTGCTGTCGGTCCCGCCAGACCTGTCGGTCAACCGGGCGGTGCAGTATCTGAAGGGCCGCAACTCGGATAAGTTGCTGAGCGAGTTTGGGGCATTGCGCAAGCGCGACCGGGGCCCAGCACCTTTGGGCATGTGGCTACCGGGTGACCAGCAGCGGGAACGTAAACGTAACGGACGAGATGTGGCTGGACGACATCACGAACCAACAGCCGCCCGAACCCGATGACAATTTTGGTGTGACGTGAGTCCGCCGAAGGGCGGCCGGCTTTGAGCCGAAACCTGAAGCCACCGGCTTTCAGCCGGTGGTCGTTCACGTCTTGCCGGTGCCCGGCCTGCCAAACCGCCAAAACGAAACTAGGATACATGGCCATTCCGTGCTAAACGGCAATTTTTGACCTCTTAAGCACCTTAACCCCATTGTAAGGCCATGAATGACCTGTTAAATACATTCTATGATAATGAGCCAAGATGCCAACATCGGCCTTTTTTGAACAATATCGGAGTCTTATAGGTCAAACATGGCCCTTAAACAACAACTTTCGAGTCTGTCACCCGCAAAACATGAGCGGGTTCTGGGACAACGTGTCGAGCGTTTGCGCCTGTCGCGCAACATCACGCAGGCTGACCTGGCCGAACAGGCCGGTATCGGCATACGTACGTTGAGGAGGCTGGAGGCCGGAGAAGGCGGAACCCTGGATACCTTCTTCCGGGTGCTGAGCGCCCTCAAACTGGACGGCAATGTAGAGTTGTTGATCCCCGATCCCGCCATCCGACCCATAGAGCGGGTGCAGTTGAAAGGAAGCGAACGCAAGCGTGCGAGTTCGTCGCGGAAACAAGCGTCCAGTAAGCAGCCGTGGCGGTGGGGTTCGAAGCAAGATGGCGGACGATAGACGATGGCAGATGAAACAACCGATGCCTCGGTGAATTTATGGGGTCGTCAAGTGGCGGCAGTCTCTTGGCGCGAAGACGATGGATACGCAACGTTTCAGTACGATCCGGAATTTGCAGACTCAGGCATTGAACTCTCGCCACTGGTGATGCCGCTGTCACCAGATCCCTATACCTTTTCAGCGTTGCCCAAGACCACATTCAAGGGCTTGCCAGGACTGTTGGCGGATGCCTTGCCCGATAAATTCGGTGATAGGCTCATCAATGCATGGTTAGCGACACAGGAACGGACACCGGAAAGCTTCAATCCTGTCGAGCGGCTCTGCTATGTTGGTGGCCGGACAATGGGGGCATTGGAGTTCAAACCGGCGATTGCCAGCAATACCGGTAAAGCCGGAAAAGTAGATGTGGCCAGCCTAACCAAACTCGCCAACATGGTGTTAAGCGAGAAGGAAGCTCTCGAAGGTACATTGACCGGTAAGAACGATCTCGAGGTGATCAATGACATCCTGCGCGTTGGCACTTCGGCGGGAGGTGCGAGGGCGAAGGCCATCCTGGCATGGAACCGTGAAACCGGCGAATTTAGACATGGCCAGATCGATGCAGGGGTTGGCTTCGAACACTGGCTCCTGAAGTTCGACGGCATCGAGAACAATGTCGATAAGGAGGAACCGGATACACAAGGGTTCGGTCTGATTGAATACGCCTATTCCAAGATGGCCACTGAGGCTGGCGTCGAGATGGCCGAATGCCGGATCCATCGCGAAGGTGGTCGAAATCACTTCATGACCCGTCGGTTTGATCGGACGAGGGGGAACGATGGTGAAAACGACAAGTTGCATATGCAGTCGCTTTGCGCGTTACAGCATTACGATTTCAATGACCCGAACGGTTACTCATATGAGCAGGCCGTCCTGACGATCCGTTCGTTGGGCCTCGGTGCCCCGGCACTCGATCAGCAGTTCCTGCGCACCGTGTTCAACATCATCGCGCGCAATCAGGATGATCATGTAAAGAATATCGCATTCTTGATGAACCGATCCGGGGATTGGGTTCTGTCACCGGCTTATGACGTGACCTACTCCTTCAATCCCTCCGGTGCCTGGACAAACCGCCATCAGATGAGCGTGAACGGCATGCGTGATAACTTCACGCTGCAGGACCTATTGGCTTTCGCGGAAGTCGCCGGTGTCAAACCGACCAAAGCACGTGCTCTTATCGCCCAAGTGGAAGCCGCTGTCTCCGAATGGTCATCCATCGCTGGAGAGATCGGAATCGCGGACGAGGTCACCCAGTCTATCAGCCTCGCGCACCGCAGGTTTCTCGATGGATGACGAACTCGGACCAGGTCAGGCACCACCCAACCCAGGGCGGGTGAGGCCCTCAGACGTGTCGACGAACTCGCGATTAAGGTCGCACCGCATTGAACACTGCGACCGCACGAACAAAGCGATCAGGCCGGGGACCAGAAACACCAGGACCAGGTAGAGATTATCGAGTGATTTCAAATCAGGCACTGATCAACCTCGTGCACCTCAGTGCTCCATGTCCCTTGGGGGGAAGGGATCACGACCAGGGGCAATGGTATCCTTGCTTCTGATACGGCCATCACGACCCCTCAAACCCGTGCGTCTTCAAGCGCAGCGTCTGGGCGTTCTCGTTGACGATGCGCTGCACGTCATCGGGCACGCCGTCGGGGACCTCGGCCTCGATCTCCACGGTCACGCGCACGGAGCTGCCGGGTAGCGTCGTCAGATGCTGAAGTATCTCCTCGGCAATTCGGCCCATGTCACGCCCGGCGCGGTCGGCGTCGATCTCGGCCGTGCCAAAGAACCGGCGAGCCGCCCTGGGTGATTTATCGGATGTTTCGTCAGCGCCAGCACTCGTATCGGCCTCTGTCCCATCGCCGGAGCCCGTTGAGCCAGGCTGTGCCTCTGTCTCCGCCGCCTGCTGCGCCTTCGCCACATCGGGCTTCACCAGCACGCTCAGACTGTCGATCACGACCGATCCGCCGCCGGTGAGCTTCAGCCCTTCGTAGCGCTCCTTCTCCTCGCCGAAGCGGCCGGCATAGGCAAAGTTGTCGCAGACCAGCTCGCCGATGCCGGCCTGAATGGCCTCCAGCAAGACATTGCTGTCCCGAAGGCGGGGCAAATACAGGTAGGATGCGAGATACTCCGAGAGCTTCCTGGTCCCGATGTGATCGGCGTTCAGCCAGAGATGGTTGTCGAGGACTAGCTTGAGCCGTGCCGGCCCCATCTTGGTGAGAAGCGACTCCTCCTGAACCAGCTTCTTCGAGGCGCGCACGGCGAGTTGATCCTGTCCCTGAAGCCGGGTCGGCGCCCACTCGACCTTGCGGCCCTTCGGGTCAGACTGGTGGGGAACGAGCGCCCACGCCCAGGTCTCGAGAATGCGCGCGGCGACTGTCTTGTCGAACTCGGCGCGCTTGCTTTCGGCCTGTTGACGCTGAAAAGCGTCGAGATTGAGCTGTTCATGCTCATCGGCGATCGAGGACCAGGCCATCGAGAGGCGGACGGCTTGCCGCAGTTCGGGCAGGCGCTGTTGATCCGGCGCGAGGAACACGAGTGCGTTGCGATAGATGCGCTGCGCGCTGCCGCGCGTGTTGAGGATGTGCTCGGCGGCCTCGACGGCCCGCGCACCGTCCGCCTTGGCGTAAGGATATTCCGGGCCGAGTATGACCAGCCGGGCCTCCATCTCGTCACCGACCTCGGCCGAGCCGTCCGGCACGATGTGAACGCCGGCGAAGTCGCCGCGCGCCTTGTCCTTGCGTAGCCACACGACGAGTTTTGCATCCACGTCGTGCGGATCGTACTGGGCCGCGCGATCGTCGGCGATCCGCGCCACGCTCGGCTGGGTCGAGAACCAGAACCGGCTGCCGTCCTGGTAGAGATAGGTCGCGCGATCGGCCAGCCGCCGCAGCGCGTCGCCGAAGGTCGCCGCAGCCTCGCCGGGCTGGGCGCAACCGAGGCGGATACAGCGGTCGTCGATGCCGGGGTTCCTGGTCTGGGACGTGGGCGCGGAGCCCATATAGACCGTGCGGGCAACGCGGCGGGTCGCGGAATAGCGGCCGAGCGTCGGCACGTCCTGGTCTATGCTGAGCGGGACCGAGGTTGTCCCGTCCACGTCCTTGGCGATCACCGCGCTCCAGCCGGGATCAAGGTAACGCACCAGCTCCGACTGCACGGCAACATGGTCGATCGGGATCGAGGCCGGCAGGATCATCAGACCACTGTCATTGCGCTCCCAGAGCGCATGGATCACGGCGGCCATCAAGCGCAGCACACCACGGGTCCGCTGAAACTTGTCGAGGCTGCCCCAATCGTTATGGAGGCGCTCGAACAGTTCGGGGTGAATGGGATAGGCGGATTCCATGCGGCGGCGGTAGTCGCCCTCGGCACAGCCTTGCGGAAACTCGCCCCGGCCGGCGCGGTACATCTCGCTGAACGCCTTGATGACGGCATCGCGCAAAGCGAAAGCATCCTTGTCCGTCAACGGCTCGAACAGCCGCCGCCGCACGATCTCGAAACCCTCGTCGGCGGTTGCCGGCAACCAGGACGACTCCAGCCGGCTGAAGGTATTCTTGAGGCGGTCGAGCGCCTGCTGTCCGCCCTCACCGCCGATCTCGATCTGCGAGGCCGGCAAGCTGGCCACCACCAGCGCCTGCGGCGCGGCCCTAGCCGCCTCGGTCAGGGCTTGGGCAAAAGTCAGGTTGGCGTCGAAGGACCCGGCCGGAAGGCCGGGCACGTGATAAAGCTGGCGAACGTAGGCGACCCACTCGTCGATCAGCACCAAGCACGGCGAGAACAGCTTGAGGAGGTCTGTTAGATCGTCAGAGCCGGGGCTTGTGCCGTTGCGGTCACTCTCGGCGACGAGGGCATAGCCTTCCTTGCCGCCGAGCTGCCAGGCCATCTCGCCCCAGAGCGTGCGGGTCTCGATATCGTCGGGTTTCGGCCGGGTATCGCCCGGCGACAGGGCGGTGCCCACGAGCACCGCGTGGCGGGTCTCGGGAAGGCTGGTGATGCCTTCCGATTGCATCAGATTCTCGATGCCGGGCAAGCCGGACGGGCTCTCAGCGCCGACAAGGTGGTAGAGCGCTAGCATCGAGTGGGTCTTGCCGCCGCCGAAATTGGTCTGCAACTCGACCACGGGGTCACCGCCCTTGCCGGTGAGGCGGAGCATCGCGCCCTTGAGCAAGTGCTTGAGACCCTCGGTCAGGTAGGTGCGGCGGTAAAATTCGACTGGATCGCGATACTCGTCCGCGCCCTCGCCACGGTGCACCTGAGCAAGGTCGGCAGCGAACTCCGCCTGCATGTAACGGCCCGAGGCCACGTCCTTGTGCGGGGTGACAATCTCCCGCCACGGCTTGAGGCCGGACTTGGGCCGGCCTTCAAGAGTGAGGGTCTGGGCGCGGGTCTTGCTGCGCGCCTGTTCCTCGTAGACGGTGCGCATCAGCTCCTGGCGCATGCTCTCGACGGCTTCGGCATGCGAGCGGGCGGAGACGGCGGTAAGAAGCCTCTGCGCCGTGTCGAGCGCCCGGTGCGTGTCGTCGGAGTTGAACGGGTTCTCGTGCGCGTAATCGTTGCGCGCGCTGATCAGCTCGCCGACCCAGGACCGTTCGTTGTGGCCCAGCGCGTAGCGGAACACGCTCTGCCAGTTGTCGATCATGGTCTTGAGCAGGGCCTGGCTATCCCAGGCGACCTCGCCGTCGAGCTGGCGTTGCAGCGGGGATTGCCGCCGTTCGTCGAGCTTCTCGGCCCAGCGTTCGCCGAGCTTGCCCTTCAGCTCGCGCTCGACGAAGGACGCGAGCCCGTCGCGGAGCTGGTCGAGCATGCGTTGAATGCGGTCTTTGTTGGAAATTGCCATGGTTCACACCGTTAAATCAAAGGGTTTTCAGGGGCCGTCCGGGCGAGCTTCAACAGCTCCGGCCAGGCGATGACGAGGCCGTTGTAGGCGCGGCCCTCGTCGGCCCATTTGTTGCGCTCGCAGACCTGATAGAGCCGGTAGGCAAGGTCGCGGGCCGGACCGGCGTGTGCATCGAGGCGGCGCAGAAGATCGGCCGCCGCCGGCTCGCCGTCTTCCTCAAGCCGACGGATCAGGTGCTGGGTCGCCTCCCACACGGTGGGCCGGCTGTCGTTGGCCGGGTTCCAGTCGGCTGGCATTTCGCCGCGTGACAACAGCCGGACCTTGCCGCCGCGCGATTCTATCAGGCCGGCCTCCGCCACGCCGGCGACCGACACGTTGCGTGCTGTCGCCAGCGTCTCGGCCACGCCGTAGGCCGCCGGCTCCATGCTATGGGTCTCGAACCAGGTGATGGCGAAGCGGGTATGGGGGTCGTATTCGGCCTCCTGCTCGGACAGGAACTCGTCGAGCGCAGTGTTGATGAGTTGAAGCGCCGTCTTCACCGTCATCGGACTGTCGTCGGCCTCCAGCACCTTGGCGTAGCGGGTGAAGATGGCCATGCCAGGGCCGATCGAGGCCTGGGCCATGTCCACCGGCGCGATGTTGCCGTGTTGGAGCAGCTTGAGCGCGTCCGGAAGCTCCCGTTTGAGGGCTCTCAGGAACTCGGCCCGGGTGGTAACCGGAGCGTTCTCAGCCCGTTTGCGGCAGACGAGGACGATCGAGGATGCAAGGGCGTTAACCTTTTTCTTCAAATTTCCAGACAGTTCGGTTCGGACTGGCCAAGTACCATCAACTGACAATCCGCTGTCGATGATGGCCTGAAGAAATGTCGCCCATCCTTTTGAAGTTTTCCCGTCAGCATTGCTCTCGGACTGCCTGAAAGCATAAAAGATCGACATCGGATAGCCTTCTACGGACTGGTTGAACCGGCGCATGGCGCGGTTCATGCCGCGCATAAAAAATTGTTCGGCTTCATCCTTTCCGCCATGGCGATAAGGCGTGGCGACAAGTTCTTCGGCCTTGGGCACAAGAACAGTTCGAAAGAGGTCTGGCAAGATCGGCCTGATCGCCTTGCGGAGCCATACATAAAAGAAATCAGAAAGATCAGCGTAGCCAATATTATCGTAATAGGGCGGATCGGTTGCGATCAACCACGGCGTCGTGGAACTACCATCTCTGGTGGCGTCAGCGAGCTTTATGATGCCGGAAGAAATTGGAGCAGAAGACAATTCCAGCGCCTTCGTCAAATAGCTAAGCTGCCCCAGAAAATTACCGCTTGAATTGCTAAAAGGATTCCCTTCACAGAAATCCCATGTCATAGGTAATGCTTGTCTAGCGAAAACCTGTTGCACGTTCTCACCCTTGGAATCCCAAAATGTCAGTGTCGCCTGCCTGTTTGCTAAGCGGCTGACGTTCATGCCCAAATACGTCGCCACCGCGTCAGCATAGGCTTCCGCGCCGGTGCCGTCTTCGGCAAGACGGGGGCTCTCGGGCAGGCCGGCTGCACGGGCATCGGCCAGCGCCTTTTCCCGCGCTTCTGAAACCAGATCGCTGAACGTTGTCAGCGCTACCAACTGACGCGGGGTGAAGAGGTCCGCGAACCTTGGCAGGCCGTAGTTCGGAGTCTTGAAATCCCGAGGGTTGTATGGGAGATCACCCTCCGGCGTAAGCGTCCGGTCTCGGGGCTCTGGTTCGGTTCAGCGTCGGCCGATTGCGCTCAGGTCTGAGCGAAGCGCCACGGGAGCAACTCGTCGAGTTTGGTGATTTTGTGATCGGCGATGCGACTGAGCACATCGGTCAGCCAGGCCTGGGGATCGACGCCGTTGAGCCTGGCGGTCTCGATCAGGGTATAGGCGATGGCGGCGGATTTACCGCCAGCCTCTGAGCCGACAAAAAGATAATTCTTGCGACCCAGGGCTATCGGCTTCATGGCGCGTTCGGCGGAATTGTTGTCGATCTCCAGAAAGCCGTGGTCGAGATACGGGCGCAGGCGCCTCATCCGGGTCAGGGCGTAGCGGATCGCCTTGGCGAGTTCGGACTTGCCGGAGATCTTTGGCAGCCGGGTTTGCAGCCAGGCTTCCAGAGCATCGAAGATCGGTTTGGCGCGGGCTTGCCGGAGTTGGACCCGCTCAATGGGCACACTGCCGCGGGCATCCTTCTCGACGACGTAGAGCCCGGCGATGCGCTTGATGGCTTCCTCGGCGATGATCGAGCCCTCCGACTGGAAGACATCGGTGAACTTGCGCCGGATATGGGCCATGCAGGCGACTTCATCGACACCACCGGATCGGTAGAGCTCGTTGAACCCGGCATAGCCGTCCGCGTGCATCCAGCCCTTGTACCCGGCCAGGTGTTTGGTGGGGTGCTCGCCCTTGCGATCGACGGTGAACTGATACCATGCCGCTGGTGGGTCGGCGCCGCCCCATGGCCGTTCGTCGCGAACATAGGTCCAGATCCGGGCGGTCTTGCATTTGCCGGTGCCCTTCACCTGCATCTTCAGGGTGGTGTCGTCGGCAAAGATCGCCTGGCCGCGCTGAACATGGCGCCCGACCATATCAGCCAATGGTTCCAGCAGTGCCGCCGATTTGCCGACCCAGTCGGACAGGGTCGAGCGGTCGAGATCAATGCCGTCGCGATCGAATATCCGGGACTGGCGATAGAGCGGGAGGTGATCGGCATACTTCGAGACCAGCACATGGGCCAGCAGGCCCGGGCCGGGACGACCCCGCTCGATCGGGCGCGAGGGCAATGGTGCCTGGCAGATCGCCTCGCAACACGTGCAAGCCATGCGGGGCCGGACAAAGCGGTTCACGATGAACCGGCCAGGGACGTATTCCAGCTCTTCGGTGACATCTTCGCCGAGTTTCTTCAGAACCTCGCCGCACTTGCCGCAGGCCTCGCCGGGCGACAGCACTTGCTCGTTGCGCGGCAAGCTGTCCGGCAACGGTTTGCGCTTTGGTTTGTTCTTCGGCCCGGCGACAGTATCAGGCGACGCAGGCGGCGCGATCTTCGCCGCCGCGATCTCTTCCTCTTCGAGCCCGAGTTCAAGCTGATCCATCGTCTCCGACTTCGAGCCAAACCGATGACGGCGATGACCGGCGAGTTGATGCCTGAGCTTGGCAATCTCGAGCGCCTGGGACTTGACCGTCGCCACCAATTGCCCCGCGAACACCCTCAATTCCGAGGGATTATCGGGCAGTGATTTGGTCTGATCCAGCATAGCCATTCTATACCAGAACGCGACACTGAAGGGAACCCCAAAAGCGTCATATTTCTCTGTTTTTGTTCAGAAAATCATCCTGCCGTCAGGGGTCGCCAGGTGCGCAGCGGCGCGCGCCAATCGATGCCATCCAACAGCATCGCCAGTTGCGCCGATGTCACCGACAACCTGCCATGCGCCGGCGATGGCCAGACGAACCTGCCGCGCTCCAGACGCTTGGAAAACAGACACGCCCCTTGCCCGTCCCACCATATGACCTTGATCAGATCGCCGCGCCGTCCCCGGAACACGAACAGGTGCCCGGAATACGGGTCCTGCTCCAGAACCTTCTCGGCCAGCGCCGACAAACCGTTGAACCCCTTGCGCATATCGGTAACGCCAGCCGCCAGCCAGACCTTCGTCTGCACGGGAACCGGGATCATGCGCTCAGACCTCGCGCCAACAGCACCACCATGTCCGGATCAAAGGCACCGCTGAGCGTCAGACGATGGCCCGATGCAAGGGCAATCTCGATCCGACCGTCGCTGACAGGGCTGATCGGCTCCGGCGCGGCGGTGATCGCAGTCGACATCACCTCGACAGGCAGGAAAAACACCCCATCACCACCTAGCCCAAACCGCGGATCACGACGCCACGCGAACACCATGGTCGCGCTCAGCCCGTGATGGCGCGCCACCGACGCAACCGAAGCCCCAGGCTCAAGCGCCTCGGCCACAACACGGCGCTTGAACGCATTCGAGTAGCTCCGCCGATTGCCTCTACGATGATCCATCAAGTTCAAGTGTCCTCGTAATTCAAACGGACATTATCGCCCGCGATCACGCGAAGACTCGCACGCCAATCACAAACCCTTCAAGGGCGGGGAGACCGGACGGTTACCCTCCGGCTCCCATTCTGGCTTTGCCGAAGCGGCGATGCGCTCATGTTCATCGGGGGGAGAGAGGTAAACCCGGCCGCGTGGTCCTACCGCCACGATCGCCATGAGTCGCCCACCCAAGCCAGCCGCCTTGCCCTGTTCGCGGACGTAAGAGAATGGCATGGGCGCGTCGGTCAGAATGCAATGACCTCCTCCCGTGCTCCTGCCTATTGTCCCTGCCTTCGCCTTGGCCTCATCCTCTTTGGCGATACGGCCGGAACGCACGACGAAGCGGTAGCCGTCGGGCGCGCTTGCGTCGACCAGCGGCTCGACCCACGCCTTTTTCCCGTCCTTGGTCGAGAGCATGAAGGACGAGACGAGCGGCACATGCGCGCCATTCGCCGCCGGGTTGGGGCTCGCCACCGTGCGTGCCCAAAGCCAGGCGATGACAGTAAGCTTTTGGCCCTTCAGCGGCTCCAGCGACGGCTGCTCGCGCACAGCCTGCTCGGTCACTTCCACCTGCGGATAAAGATTCCCGATGCGCTTCTCGGCCTCGTCGCGCATCCACTGGCCGTAATGGCGCACGTCCTCGGCCAGGCCCTGCGCGCCATTCCAGCGCTTGTGCGGGTCGCGGGCCGGATTGACCGGCGGCAACCCGGCAAACTTCGGCGGGATTTCGACGAGTGCCTTGGAAATCAGCACGGCGACGGGGTTGAGATCGGACCCGTACGCGCGCAAACCCAGCCGCTGCGCCTCCAGCGGGATCGAGCCGCCGCCGCAGAACGGGTCGTAGACCGGCGGCGCATGCTCCTGAAGATAGGCAAGCACGGCCTTCGGGTGGCCTTTGGCGGGCGGTTCTTCGCTCCGGTTCCAGGCGACTGAGCGCGCGATCTCAAAGCGCGCGGCGTTGAGAACCAACTCGCTGGTCGAGTTTTTCCACAGCACGAGTTGCTCGATGATGCGAAAAAGACGTTGGCGTTCCTGCTCCTGCGCTTCCTCGGTCGGAAAGCGCTCCGGCCAGCTTGACGGATCGTCCACAAGCTGGCCGAACAGCACCGCGCGACAGGCCGCCAGAGGTCGCCTTGCCCACCAGAGATGTAGTGTTGACGGATGCCCATGCCGGATCGACTTCTCCCGCGCCGATGCCTTGTTGATCGCCTCCAGCGGCAGCGCGACTTCGATGAGTTTCTTACGGTAAGCGGTCATTCTCGTTCTTTCTTGTCATTGGGGTTCGGTCGCCCGCGCGAGCAATTCGGCCAGCTTGTAGGTCACACTCGTCGCGCCGAAGTCGGGCTCCTTGCCAAACGGCTCGCGGATATAGCGGGGCGGATGCGTGAACCCGTCCGCAACCGACACCACGGCAAGGATGAAGCTCTCGGGCGCATTGAGGGCGGTGAGTATTTCGTTGCGGGTGACGGTCACCGTGTCGGCACCGTCGGCGCGGCCCTTGACCTCGATGAAGCGCAACTGGCCGGACTTCGGGTCACGGCTTTCGATGTCGTACCCGACGCGCTCCGCGCTCACGTCGTGAGACTCAAAACCGAGTTGCTTCTCGGCAGCAAACACCGCCTCCATGGCAAGGCGTTCGATCTTTGATCTGGCCTCAGCAGACGCCTCGGCAAAGCCGGAGACCTTGGGCGTTTGTTCACCCTGTAGCCGACGGAGCAACCCGCCGGGCACTACGAGCGCGCCGCCGCGCGCCGCCGGCGGCAACGCGGAAATTTCCCGTTCCCGCTGAAGCTCGGCAAGCCGCCGCTCCAGACGGTCGGCCAACTCGTTCGCGCGCCCCGCCGCCTGCGCGGCATTGAGCCGGCCGCCGGCCTTGCCGGCGCGCTCCTGTAACTTCAAAACCTCGGCGCGGTTATCCCAATAGACGATTTCCCTTTTCAGCCGGGCCGTGACCTCGGTCTCTACCTTCTCGATCTCGGCGAGGCGGCGGGACTTCACTTCCTCGACATGGGCCGGCACCAGGCTGGTGATGGCGTGCGCCATGACCTTGCCTTCGAGGTCGCCGGACAGCCATTCGGCCCGAAGGTGCACATCCACGAAAGGCTTCTCTTCCTCGCTTATCGGGCGGTAGTCGAGATAGGGGGCGGGGCCGCCGTCGCGGGTGTGCCCGTCGGCGGCGATCTCGATGAACTGGAGCCGTTGCGAAATCACCTGTTGCTGGCCTCCGCGCGTGATGCGACCGTCCTGCACGGCGTGCTCAAGGTAGAAGAGCGCGCGAATATCCTCGTCGTCATCGTCATCGTTGACCAACACCGCCCCGCGCTTCATCAGATCGCGGTAGCGCTCCAGCATCAGGTCCACCGTGGCGTCAAGCAGGGGGTGTCCGGGGCAGAGATAGGCGGCGACCGGCGGGCCGCTGATGTGCGCCTTCTCGAAACAGACCCGTTCGTAGCGCTCCAGCACCGGCTCGGTACGGCCGATCTGCCGGTCGCGCTCGCGGATCGCGCCGGGCACGCGGGTGATCTCCCAGCGCCCCGCCTTGCGGCGGTGCATCTGTCCGCCGAGCTGCTTGAAAGCCGCCAGGAAGAAGCTCTGGATATAATGGGGTTGGAGCCGACGGGCCTCGGCACGCTCCATGTCCTCACGGATTGCGGCCACATTCGCGGTCGTCATGCTGTCGTGGACGAGGGCGTGCTCATCCAGAAGATCGAGCAGGTGCTGCTGATCGACGGCCTGATCGACGGCCTCGAACAGGCGCTGTTTCACGTCGGGCCGTTCGCCGTATCGGATCGCCTCGACGAGCAGGTCCCGCAGCTCGGTACCATGGAACAAGCGGCCGAGCACGTCATAGACGCGACCGCCCAGGGCCTTGCGCGCCGTTTCCAGCTTTTCGAGCAAACGGGCATAGACCTCGCCTTCACGGGTGTCCTTGGCGACGAGATTCCACAGGTGGCAGACCTCGGTTTGCCCAATGCGGTGAATGCGCCCGAAGCGCTGCTCTATCCGGTTCGGGTTCCAGGGCAGGTCGTAGTTCACCATCAGGTGCGCGCGTTGAAGATTGATGCCTTCGCCCGCCGCGTCGTTGGCGACCATGACCAAAACATCCCTGTCATGGGTGAATGCCTCAACGGCCTTGCGGCGTTCCTCGCGAACGACGCCGCCATGGATGACGACGACGGCCTCGTGCCGTCCAAGACGAGTGCGGATGCGCTCGGCGAGATAGTCGAGCGTGTCGCGTGGTTCCGTGAAGATAATGAGCTTCCGGCGATTGTCGGCCTCGTCGAGCATGAGGGGATGGTCAAGAATCGTGTTGAGCTGGGTCCACTTGGTGTCCAAACCCGATCGCCGCAGCTCGCGTGCCTGCTTCTCCAGTCGGCGCAGCATGTGAATTTCGGTTTCCAGCTCGGCGATCGTGCGCGCTGCCGTCGCCCGATCGAGGACAGCTTCCTCGGTCGCCTCAACCTCCTCTTCGGTGGCTTCCTCAAGGTCCTCGGGATCAAAGGCGACGCGCGGGTCTTCCGGCAGCTCAGCCGCCGCGACAGCCTCTCCGCGCGAAACAAGGCGCGCCTCGGCGAGGCGTTTCTCCAAGCGTTCACGCCGTCTGCGAAGGCTCTCGTGAATGGCGGCCGGAGACGAGGCCAGCCGGCGTTGCAGAATCTGGAGTGCGAAGCCGATATTCACCCGGCGCTTGTCATCACCCTCGGCGAAGCGCTCGGCGCGGTTCATCTCCTCCCGCACATAGGTCGTCACCGCCGCATAGAGGGCGGCCTCGGGATCGGACAGCTCATATTCAGCGGTGTAAGCGCGCCGCTCCGGGAAGAGAGGCCGGCCGTCAAACTTGAGCAGTTCCTCCTTGACCAGCCGCCGCATCATGTCCGACACGTCAGCCTTGTGCACGCCGTCCCGGAAGCGGCCCTCGAAGCGGTCGGCGTCCAGGAGCGCCATGAAGAGCTGAAAGTCCTCCTCCTTGCCGTTGTGCGGCGTCGCCGACATCATCAGGAGGTGACGACAGTGCGCGCCGAGGAGCTGCCCGAGCTGGTAACGCTTGGTGTACTTGATCTCGCCGCCGAAGAAGCTCGCCGCCATGCGGTGCGCTTCGTCGCAGACTACCAGGTCCCACTCACGGGCCGCCTTCAAGAGGTCCTTCAGGTCATTATTGCGGCTCAGCATGTCGAGCCGTGCGATCAGATAAGCGCGTTCCGAAAAGGGGTTCCCGCTGCGGGCCGCTTCCACCTGGTCGCGAGTGAGAATGTCGAAGCCAAGGTTGAACTTGCTCGACAGCTCGTCCTGCCACTGCTCGACCAGACCACCGGGGGCGACAATAAGGCAGCGTTCAAGATCACCCCGGATCAGAAGCTCCTTGATGAGAAGCCCAGCCATGATGGTCTTGCCCGCGCCGGGATCGTCGGCCAGCAGGAAGCGTAAGGGCTGGCGCGGCAGCATTTCAGCGTAGACGGCAGTGATCTGGTGCGGCAACGGCTCAATCCGCGACGTGTGGATCGCGAGATAGGGATCGAACAGGTGCGCAAGACGGATGCGGTAGGCCTCGGAGACGAGCCGTAGCAGTGCACCGTCGCCATCGAAGGACCAGGGCCTTCCTTCCGTCACCACGTCGAGGCTGGGCTCGTCGGCACGATAGATGATGCGTTGGCCGATCCGGCCCGCGTTGTCCTCAAAGGTGATTTTGGCGGCCTGATCGCCGAACCATTCGATCTGGACGACCTTGGCAGTCCCGCCGGGTGCGAGACCCTTGACCGTCGAGCCGGATTTTACCTCCTCCAGTCGCGCCATCACTCTGCTCCCGAGCTTTCAATCACCGCCCCGCGTCCGCCGGGAAAGTGCTGGTAAAGGGCGGCGACGGAGATCCCGAGGCGGCGCGCGACCTCCTTTACCGGGATGTCGGGGTCGCGGAGAAGGGCCACGGCGGCGGCCTTGTCCTTCTCGGTGAGCGCCGGGGGGCGTCCGCCGGTGCGTCCTCGGGCACGGGCCGCTGCCAGCCCGGCGCGGGTTCGCTCACGGATGATGGTGCGCTCGAACTCGGCGAGCGCTCCGAAGATGCGAAAGATCAGGCGACCGCCGCTCGTCGTTGTGTCGATGCTCTCGGTCAGGGACCGGAAACCTATCTCCTGGCCTTCCAGGTCTTCGACCGTCTCGATGAGCTGCTTCAGCGAGCGGGCGAGTCGGTCGAGCCGCCAGACAACGAGGGTGTCGCCAGAGCGCATGTACTCAAGGGCAGCCTTCAGCTCGGGCCGCTCGCGTTGCGCACCGGAAGCAGTTTCCGTGAAGACGCGCTCGCACCCGGCCTGGCCCAGCGCGTCGAGTTGAAGGGCTGGATCCTGTTCGTGGGTTGAGACGCGGGCGTATCCGACAAGCATGACACTCGATTCCAAAAACTCGCTCATACCATGCCTTTCTGGAAGCCTGCTTTCAAGAAATAGTTTCTGGACTTACGGAAATGGTCTGGGGCAATCTCATGACGGCATACGGAACAGTTCCAGAAAACGACCGTTTTCAGGATGGATGGCCCGACCTGCCTCAATCTCAAGGTATGCGCGGCCATTCTGCCGCTCCCAACGCCGCACGTCGGAGCCAGGATTCCTGTAGGGAAGTCCTGTTTGGCACAGCACCGTGTGCTGGTAGGTGATCTGCTCGGCGGGGGACAGTGAGATTTCGGCGCTGCTGTCGATGAGACGTTGTTACACGCGACCCGGACGCTTGGGCGCAACCTTGGAAACCACGTCGCCCACGCGCGTAAAACCGAATAAATCCTGCTCGTCATCCTGCCTGCTCATAACAACATCTTGTAGCACGTTCTGGACACGGTGTCAGGGCTTGCGTGGGTCGTGCTTCCTTTGAGGGCCGGGATCACCCGCCTGAGGCCAAAGCCGTAGCCAGTTTCTCAATAAAATCGAGACACTCGCGCACCACTACGCGCTGACCAGGACTACGCGCTGACCAGGCCGATAGGCGGTGTCGCCGCTGCGGGCGATATAATCCTCGTCCACCAAGCCTTGCTTGTGGGCGAGAAGGTGCCGTTGCTGGAATGCGCGCGTCAGCACTGCCAGCCCGGCAGCGGCAAGATGATCGCTATAGCGCGTGCCACAGGTCGCTGCCTTCGTTCAGGTTCTGGAAGGCGTTTCGGCGGGTCTCGGGCGCGGACGGATGGCAAGCATAAAGCGCCTCGGCATAGCGCTTGAATGCCGTGACGGCGTTCTGAAGACCGTTCTCGATGATGAGGCGAACCGTGGTCTCGGCTGCATCGCGATCAGGAATCACGTCACGCACGGACGCCAAGGCGTCCAGGACGCTGCGGATGCCGGTGATCGACGGACCAAACACCAACTCGGCGACTTAGCAGTCGGGCAGGTCGTCGAGGTTGTTGTGGGAAGTGCGGTCGGGGTCCGTCCGGAGGTACTTGCCGTTCGACCGGCGCACGACGTGGATGTTCACGCGGCCAGCGCCGAAGACGTTGACGAAGTATTTGTGGTGGCCGCCCTCGATGTCGTTAATCGCGTTCTGCTTCGAGCGCTTGGCCCAGTTTTCGCCGGGGTTGCAGAGGGCGAGAATGTCACCGGCCCTGTCCTTGCGGCTCTGGGTAACCTGGCGGTCAGCCATGATGCTGTACTCCTTGTGCCAAGGGTCCATACGGGCGACGCGCCGACTGGCAACACCGGTCCGCGAACATGCGGATTAAAACATCACATCGCGGCATGTCTCGCAAGGGGTAGTACCAAAGGTCATTGATGATGACCGTTGTGGGCCCAATCCCGGAGTCCGATTGACATGATTTGCCATGGCTGGTCGACAAGACGGTTCCAGGCTTGGCAGGCTGCTTCAACGATGGCGCGCGCCAACACACCGCACCCCCTGAAACCTGCCATCGCTTGTCCTCGAATATCCCCTGACCGGCATCGCATCGCCTCCGGATTGCACAGCGCCCGCCCGACGAAGTCAACGCGACCCGAGGTCGGGACCATGTGCGGTGCGGACGCGCCCGCCAAGGCGTCAGGCAGTGAAACCCTAATTCTGGATCAAAAAAGTTGAAATTCCCCGTTGTCTTTGAATCCAAAGGGATTCATGATGGTTTTTGCGATTAACTCCATCACCAACGGGGTGAAAATATCAGGGCACAGGGCGTTCTTCCTTTCGAGTACGAAAGCGAACCGGGCAGCAGCGATCTGACGGGTTTTGCCGGGATTGGTGTTTACCTTGATTTGATTGAGGCATCGGGACTGGCGGCTGCGGTGCGGCGCGAGGTGCGGGTGGCGGGGCGGCAGGGCTGGCTGGATGTGCAGATGATCATCACGGTGATCGCACTCAATCTGTGCGGGGGTGATCGGATCGAGGATCTGGAACGCCTGGAGGCGGACGCCGGCTTTGCCGCGACCATGGATGCGGTTGAGCGGCGGCTGCTGGTGCGCCGGGAACGTCGGCAACTGAAGAGCCGGTTTCGGCGCGGTCGCGGGCGCAGCGTGCCTTCGCCGTCGGCTCTGTCGGGCTGGTTGGAACGCTTCCACGACGCAGGCCAGGAAGATCTGCGGGAGGCCGGGCGTGCCTTCATCCCGCGCCCGTCGGCGGGTCTGCCTGGTCTGCGGCGTGTCAATCAGGCGCTGGTGTCATTTCTGCAGCACCATCGCAGGCAGGGCTCGGCGACGCTGGACATGGACGCGACGCTGGTGCAGAGCCACAAGCGCCAGGCGGAATACTGCTACAAGAAGTTCAAGGCCTATCAGCCGTTGAACACCTGGTGGGCGGAACAGCAGGTGATCGTGCATTCCGGGTTCCGCGACGGCAATGTGCCGGCCGGCTATCAGCAGTTGCGGGTGTTGCAGGCCTCGCTGGCGGCGCTGCCCGGGGGCGTGGACAAGGTCTGTCTGCGCTCGGACACGGCGGGCTGTCAGAAGGATCTGCTGCTCTGTTGTGGCGCGGGCCGGGACAAGGTTTTCGGGGTGATCGAGTTCGCCGTCGGCGCCAACGTGACGGCGGAGTTCCGGCGTGCCGCCCTGGCCGTGCCGGAGGCTGAGTGGCGGCCGCTGGATCGTGTTTTCGACGGGCAACGTCAGGAGACCGGCCAGGAGTGGGCGGAGGTCTGCCATGTACCGAGTTGGGTGGGCGAGAGCAAGACGCGGGCGGATTACCGCTTCCTGGCGATCCGGGAGCCGCTGGAACAGTTGGAGCCTGGCGATGGGGATCAGTTGCCGTTCCCGACCGCGGCGTTTGCCTCGAAGGGGCGCAGCAAGCTGTTCGCCCTGGTCACCAACCGTGATCTGCCGGGCGATGCGGTGATCTGGTGGTCCCGGGAGCGCTGTGGCAAGAGCGAGGAAGTCCACGCGGTGATGAAGCACGACCTGGCTGGCGGCACCCTGCCCTCGGGTCTGTTTGGAGCCAATGCGGCCTGGTGGGCGATCATGGTGCTGGCGCATAATTTGAACGCGGTGATGAAGCAACTGGTTCTGGGACCGGCCTGGGTGGCACGGCGGATGAAGGCCTTGCGCCTGGCTCTGATCGCCCTGCCTGGCCGGGTGATCCGTCATGCGCGGCGGCTGATCATCCGTTTGGCGAGCGAAGCGGGGCTCGATCTGGTGCTGAGCGCCAGGCGGAAGATCCTGGCCCTGGCGCGCGGCCCGACCTGACGGTTCCGGCCTGCCACGATATCCTTGCTGAAGTGCGATGCCGGCTCCCGGCCAGGGCTTCGCTTGGCCAACGGACAGGCGCGGGACCCGCAAAACGCGTGGCCACCTTGAGAATATCTCCTCGAGCGCGAAATCCGCGGGAGTGGTGCCCGGGCGCGGGGCGAAAACCCCACAACGGCACCCATCGCCGCCCCTGCCGAGGCGCGTCAGGGATTTAGTTCGGGAATCCTGGGAGCTTCCTGCCCTTGCGCTTGCGGTCCAGACGCGCCAGGTCCTCGGCCGTGGGCGTCTCGATGCCGCTCTCCTGGGCCAGATGCTCCAGCATCTCCCGGTAGCCCTCACCCGTGTCGCGCCGCACGATGTTACGCAGCGCCGCGTTGGCCTCCATGGTCGAGGCATCCACCCCGATGCGCTCGCCCTTCACCAGACCCGCCTCGGCGATCAGCGCCAGAACCCGGTCGAAGACCATCGCGTGCACCTCGTGGGGCAGGCGCGTGCGGGTCTTCGACAGCCAGGAATGGTCCGGCACACGATCCCGGCTCTCCAGCCGCAGAAACTCCCGCAGCGACAGCGAATCCGAGCCGCGCCATTCCAGCCCGCGCTCAGAGTCGATGCCCTCGAAACAGCCCACCAGATGCCTGCGGAAATAGCGCCCCGGCGGCACCGAAGGCGCTCCCGTCCTGGCCGCGTAACAGCACCGGCAGGCCGCCTCGGCGAAGCCGTCGAAGTCGCCCTCGATCAGGACCGACTGAAGACGGTCGTAAAACACATGACCCGGCGCGCGCGGCATCTCCGCCCAGCCCACCATCAAATCACCCTGACGATCCTTCTGCAGTCCCATCGACATCGGCGAACCCTCCGGTCAAATCAGAACATCAAAGAATCAGACCAGGCCGCTCGTGTCCAGGGCCGACTTCGTCAACGGGCTGATATGACAGAAAAAGCATTATCGTGAAACGGGTCTAATGATGGGTGATCAAGCGCTGTGCTGCAAACGAACAACGCAGGCTGGGTTTCAAAGGCTTTTCTCATGCCAGAAATATAGCAAATCCTGGCTAGTGTGGAATAGTTATGCAGAGGGCCTCACGTAAATAATTCCCCAAATATATATCGAGAGGTTGCCCCCGCCGCAGGCCATCACCAGAGATGACGAGTTTCGCCTCGATGCCGTCAATCCGCGCGGCGTGGTATTCGCTGTCATCCGGGTCCGCGGGCGGCGGGGCCAGCGCCGCCACGACCCGGGCATGGTGCTCGGTGACCTCCGCCATCAACCGGGCGCGAGTGCGGCAGAGCCCGAGCGCAATCCGCGCCCGCGGAGCCGGCTGAAAGCGCCGCCGTGAGAGCCGCTTCCGGACAGGCCGGAAACACAAGCGGAAGGACCGGATCAGGAGAAGGGCGGGGCTGGGCGAGGGCCGGTGCCGGCCCGGCCAGGAGCGCGGCGAGGGCGGCGGCGGAGAGGACGGCGAGAGCGCGTGTTCGCCATGTGTTCCCGAATGTTCGCGCTTTGTCGGGCCGCCTGTGCCCGCGCGCCGGTCCCACTGGATGGGAGATCGGCGAGAGAGACGCCGCGGCCAGGGCAGGGCGCGGAGGGTGGCCGGGCAGGCTTTGACGCGGGCGCGCGGAACGTATATCCTTTTGGCGCGCGGCGGACGCGATTGGCAGGAGACGGCAATGATGACCATGGCGTTCGATACTCTCAAGGCGATGAAGCGGCTCACCGCCACTGGCGTCGAAGAGGCGCAGGCCGAGGCCATTATCGAAACCGTTGGCGGCGCCATGACCGAATCCCTCGCCACGAAGGACGATCTCGCGCTCCTCAAGGCTGACCTCACCGCGGAGAGCGCCGCGGGGATCGCCGAACTCGACGCAGGGATCGCCGGTGCCGAGTCCCGGCTTGAGACGAAGATCGAAAGCCTGCGCGGGGATATCGCCGGTGCCGCCGCCGAGGCCCGCGCGGGGATCGCCGAGGTGCGCGGGGAGATCGCCGAGGTGCGCGGGGAGATCGCCGAGGTGCGCGGGGAGATCGCCGGCACCGAGTCCCGGCTTGAGACGAAGATCGAGAGCCTGCGCGGGGATATCACCGCCGCTGCCGCCGAGGCCCGCGCGGGGATCGCCGAGAGTGATGCCAGGAATGCCGAGCGGTATGCGAAGATCGAGAGCCTGCGCACGGAGATCGCTGGCACCGAGTCCCGGCTTGAGACGAAGATCGCCGAGAGTGATACCAGGAATGCCGAGCGGTATACGAAGATCGCCGAGGGCCAGACCACGCAGTTGCGCTGGATGGTCGGCTGCATGGTCGCGATCGCGGGCGTGTTCGTCTCGGCGCTCCTGCTCGGCACCTGAGCCGGCGGGGCGCGCGCCACCGCGCCGGATGTCCGCCAGCGCTTCGAGGCGCCGCTTTATACACATCATGAAGAACACCTTCCTCTTCGGGAAGAGGCGCCGGGGGCATGTTCGCCAAAACAGCCGCCCCCGGTGCCTCCCCGCCAGTTACAAGCCTTTCAGCACCGCCCCGGGATCCTGGGCGACCAGCTCCCGGTAATCCGTCGACTTCTGCTTCAGGTTGACCTCGAAGCCGAGATCGCCGCGATCCGGAAAGCGCGGGCAGATCGAGTAGACCGCCAGCGGGATCGTCTCCTGCAGGTGGCCGACCCAGCCCACGCCATAAATCGATCCGCCCTTGACCAGCCTGCCGGTCTCCGGATTGTATTGGACGCGCGAACCCAGCAACTGGTCGGCCGCGGTGACGACGGCGACCTTGTCCGGGCCGCGCGGCCGCGTCGTCCAGGCCTCGGTGAAGTAGCGCCCGAACCCTGTGAGCCGGTCCTGGACGCAGTAATGACTCATCGTGCCCACATTGACCTTGATCCGCAGGCCCCTGCCTCGCCCGGCCGCATCGTAGGCGACCTCGACCCGGTCCGCGAGCAGCGCCCGGAGACCGGCGGCGTCATGGCTCGACGGCCCGACCATCGGCCCGGCCGTCGCGCAACCCGCCAGCCCCACCGCCAGGGCCCGCGCCCAGCATCGTCTCTCGTACTCTGTTGATCATTACCATCCGTTTCCTCCTCCGTGGTCAGTTCCACCCCAGCCGCGACCGCCGGCGGGGCCGCCCCTTCCGTAGTCGGCGCTGCCGAAACCGCCGAGACTGCCGTCGGACATGGCAGTGTCGCCTTCATGCCAACCGCCGCCGCTGTAGCAGCAGCCGCCGCGGTTGGTTTGGCAGTAGCGACTGCCGCGCCCTTCGCCGGGGTTGTCGTTGAAGGGTAGGCGCCTTCAGGCATCGCTGCCCAGCATCCAGTCCATGACCGCCGCCAAATCGCCAGCCACATGGGTCGGCGGCAGGGCGGTTCTTGCCGGTGCGCGCCAACACACCGCACCCCCTGAAACCTGCCATCGCTTGTCCTCGAATATCCCCTGACCGGCATCGCATCGCCTCCGGATTGCACCGCGCCCGCCCGACGAAGTCAACGCGACCCGAGGCCGGGACCATGTGCGGACGCGCCCGCCAAGGCGTCAGGCAGTGAAATTGAATCACTTGACGCCGCTGGCACCCCTATCTACAAGGCTCGCACTTCCGGGACGGTTCGCTCCCGGACATGTGACTTAATGCGGTGGTAGCTCAGTCGGTTAGAGTACCGGCCTGTCACGCCGGGGGTCGCGGGTTCGAGTCCCGTCCACCGCGCCACGTCACCCCGCTCCTCGCAAATGCACAGAAAACCTTACCAGTGCTCCGCATTTCGCGGTGTCCGATGGCGTTATGGCCCATGGATTGGGGCCAATACTGCCGCAATCGTGCAATTTCGCACCGGGGTCAGTGGCTTGGTTGACCTGCCCCGATCTGCCGTTTAGACACGGCTGAAGGGCCGAAAGGCCGATCTACCCCAAGAGGTGTGGCGATGGACGAACTGCTCCGCGAATACCTGCCGATCATTATCTTCCTGGGGCTTGCCATCGTGCTCGGGTTGGCCTTCCTCATCGCCGCCTTTGTGCTGGCGGTGCGCCACCCGGACGCGGAGAAGATTTCCGCCTATGAATGCGGCTTCAATGCCTTCGACGATGCTCGGATGAAGTTCGATGTGCGGTTCTATCTGGTGGCCATCCTGTTCATCATATTCGACCTGGAAATCGCCTTCCTGTTCCCTTGGGCGGCGGCCTTCGGCAGCCTGTCGGGTGTCGCCTTCTGGTCGATGCTGGTGTTCCTGGCTGTCCTGACCATCGGCTTCGCCTACGAGTGGAAAAAGGGGGCCCTGGAATGGGAGTGAGCCCGGGAATGAGCACAGGCGTCATGCAAGCTGGGGCAGACAGGGAGGTGCTGGTTGGCAATCTCTCGAACGAACTCGCCGACAAGGGGTTCATTCTCACCACCGCCGACGACCTGATCAACTGGGCACGCACCGGCTCGCTGTTCTGGATGACCTTTGGGCTGGCCTGCTGCGCGGTCGAGATGATGCACACGGCGATGCCGCGCTACGACGTCGAACGCTTTGGCTTCGCGCCCCGCGGCAGCCCGCGCCAGTCGGACGTGATGATCGTCGCCGGAACCCTAACCAACAAAATGGCCCCGGCGCTGCGAAAGGTCTACGACCAGATGCCGGAGCCGCGCTACGTCATCTCGATGGGCTCCTGCGCAAACGGCGGCGGTTACTATCACTACAGCTATTCGGTGGTGCGTGGCTGCGACCGGGTGGTGCCGGTCGATATCTATGTGCCCGGCTGCCCGCCAACCGCCGAGGCGCTGCTCTACGGCATCATGCAGTTGCAGCGGAAGATCCGCCGCACCGGCACCATCGCGCGCTGAGGGAGAGGTTCCATGTCAGAGGCGCTGCTCGAACTCGGCGAGATGATCGCGATGGCACAGTCGGATGCGGTGCTGGGCCACCACGTGACCCATGGCGAGTTGACCGTGACCGCCACGCCCAGCGGCTTGCGCGATCTGATCGGCTATTTGAGCGACAACACCGCCTGCGCCTTTACCACCATGATCGACATCACTGCCGTGGACTGGCCCGGGCGCGATGATCGCTTCGACGTGGTTTACCACTTCCTCTCGATGCCGCAAAATCAGCGGGTGCGGGTGAAGCTTTCCGTGGCCGAGGATGAGATGATTCCCTCGATTACCGACCTCCACCCGTCGGCCAACTGGTTCGAGCGCGAGGTCTTCGACATGTACGGGGTGATGTTCACGGGCCACCCGGATCTGCGTCGCATCCTCACCGACTACGGCTTCCGCGGCTATCCGCTGCGGAAAGACTTCCCGACAACCGGCTACACCGAGGTGCGCTATGACGAGACCTCGAAGCGGGTGATCTACGAGCCGGTGAAGCTGGTGCAGGACTACCGCCTGTTCGACTTCATGAGCCCGTGGGAGGGCGCAAAGTACATTCTCCCCGGCGGCGAGAAGCTCAGTTCCGAGCCCGAATCCAAGCCCGAATCCAAGCCCGAATCCAAGAAGGAGGGCTGAGGAATGGCGGGCACCAACCGGACCGGCGAGCAGCGTATCCGCAATTTCAACATCAACTTTGGCCCGCAACACCCTGCTGCGCATGGGGTATTGAGAATGGTGCTTGAACTCGACGGCGAGATTGTCGAGCGCTGCGATCCGCATATCGGCCTTCTCCATCGCGGCACCGAGAAGCTGATGGAGAGCCGCACCTACCTGCAGAACCTGCCCTATTTCGACCGCCTTGATTACGTCGCCCCGATGAATCAGGAGCACGCCTGGTGTCTGGCGATCGAGAAGCTGGCGCAGATAGAAATCCCACGCCGCGGGAGCCTGATCCGGGTGCTCTATTCCGAGATCGGGCGGATTCTGAACCATCTGCTCAACGTCACCACCCAGGCGATGGATGTTGGCGCGCTGACCCCGCCCTTGTGGGGGTTCGAGGAGCGCGAGAAGCTGATGGTGTTCTACGAGCGCGCCTGCGGGGCGCGGCTCCACGCGGCCTATTTCCGCCCCGGCGGCGTGCATCTGGATCTGCCTCCGCAGCTCTGCGACGACATCTGGCAGTGGACAGAGGAGTTCCCCCAGGTGCTGGACGACCTTGAGACCTTGCTGACCGATAACCGCATATTCAAGCAGCGCAATGTAGATATCGCGACGGTGTCGCTTGATGACGCCCAGGCCTATGGCTTCTCCGGTGTCATGGTTCGTGGCAGCGGCTGGGCCTGGGATCTGCGTCGCGCCCAACCCTATGAATGCTACAGCGAGTTCGACTTCCTTATCCCCATTGGCAAGAACGGCGACTGCTACGACCGCTATCTCTGCCGCATGGAGGAGATGCGCGAGTCGACCAAGATCATGCGCCAGGCGCTGGAGAAGATGGACAAGTGCCTGGGCGAGCCGGTCATCACCCGCGACGGCAAGTTCGCGCCGCCGAAGCGGGCCGAGATGAAGACCTCGATGGAGGCGTTGATCCACCACTTCAAGCTCTACACCGAGGGATTCCGGGTGCCGGAGGGCGAAGTCTACGCTGCCGTCGAGGCCCCGAAGGGCGAGTTCGGCGTCTATCTTGTCTCGGACGGCTCGAACAAACCCTACAAGACCAAGATCCGCGCCCCCGGCTATCCGCATATGGCGGCGATGGACCATCTCAGCCGCGGCCACCAGTTGGCCGACGTCGCCGCGATCATCGGGTCGCTGGATGTTGTGTTCGGGGAGATCGACCGGTGAGTGATCGCCCGACCCATACCAACGGCAAAATATCGGCCCGGATGATGCTGATTTTGCCCCCCCGCCCAGAGGGGGCGGGGAGCGCGAGTGGTGATGCCGTGCTTGACGGCCTGAATGTTGTTTTTGGGGAGAGCATCCGGTGAGCTTGCGAAGACTCCACCACACCCAACCAGAAAGCTTTGCTTTCACGCCCGCCAACCAGGCCTGGGCGGCGGATCAGATCGCGAAATACCCCGAGGGCCGCCAGGCCTCTGCCATGATCCCGCTGCTGTGGCGCGGGCAGGAGCAGGAAGGCTGGGTCACCAAACCGATGATCGAGGGTGTTGCGCACATGCTCGACCTGGCCGAGATCCGGGTGCTGGAAGTCGCCACCTTCTACTTTATGTTCCAACTCCAACCGGTTGGTTCGGTTGCGCATATCCAGATCTGCGGCACCACGTCCTGCATGATCTGCGGGGCCGAGAATCTGGTCGGCGTCTGCCAGAAGAAGATCGCCCCCAACCCCCATGAACTCAGCCCCGACGGCAAGTTCTCGTGGGAGGAGGTCGAATGTCTCGGCGCCTGCTCGAATGCGCCGATGGCGCAGATCGGCAAGGATTATTACGAGGACCTGACCGCCAAGAAGCTGCGAATGATCATCGATACCCTGGCCAAGGGCGAGGTGCCGGTGCCGGGGCCGCAGAACGGGCGCTACGCCTCCGAGCCGATCAAGGGGCTGACCTCGCTCGACGGAGATCGCCACCACGACGCCAACGCCTCGATCACGCTGGCGCTGGCCAAGGGCGACACCGTTGCCCGGATCATGGGCGACGCTCCGGTCATCAAACGGGCCTCGGCGCCGGTGACGGCGCCGCCTGTTGCGAGCGAAGGCGGCACACAGCCCGAACTGCTGTCGGGACCGCGCGGCGGCAAGGCCGATGACCTCAAGCTGCTCAAGGGCGTCGGCCCGAAGTTGGGGGGCGCCCTGAACGACATCGGCATCTACCATTTCGACCAGATTGCCGCCTGGACCCCTGCCCAGACCGCCTGGGTCGATGACCGGCTGAAGCTCAAGGGCCGGATCGAACGCAACAGCTGGATCGACCAGGCCAAAACGCTGACGGGTGAGGGGTAACGACGATGCTTGCTGACAAGGACCGCATCTTCACCAACCTCTACGGCATGCATGACCGCTCGCTGAAGGGCGCGATGGCGCGGGGGCATTGGGACAAGACCGCCGATCTGATCGCGCTGGGCCGCGGCACGATCATCCAGCAGATCAAGGATTCCGGTTTGCGTGGGCGGGGTGGTGCGGGTTTCCCGACCGGGCTGAAGTGGTCGTTCATGCCCAAGGCGTCCGACGGCCGTCCCTCCTACCTTGTGGTCAATGCCGATGAATCCGAACCCGGCACCTGCAAGGACCGCGAGATCATGCGCCACGATCCGCACACCCTGATCGAGGGCAGCCTGATCGCCAGTTTCGCGATGAACGCGAACATCTGTTACATTTACCTGCGCGGCGAATACATTCGCGAACGCGAGGAACTGCAGGCCGCCATTGACGAATGCTACGACGCCGGGCTGCTGGGCAAGAACGCCGCCAATTCGGGTTTCGACTTCGACGTCCACCTCCACCACGGCGCGGGCGCCTATATCTGCGGCGAGGAAACCGCGATGCTGGAGAGCCTGGAGGGCCGCAAGGGAATGCCGCGCCTGAAGCCGCCGTTCCCGGCAGGCGTCGGCCTCTATGGCTGCCCGACCACCGTCAACAACGTCGAATCCATCGCCGTGGTGCCGACCATCCTGCGTCGCGGCGCTTCTTGGTTCGCGGGCTTTGGCCGCCCGAACAACGCAGGCACCAAGATCTTCGCCATCTCCGGCCATGTGAACGCGCCTTGCGTGGTCGAGGAGGAGATGTCGATCACCCTGAAGGAACTGCTGGACCGCCACTGCGGCGGCGTGCGCGGCGGCTGGGGCAACCTCAAGGCGGTGATCCCCGGCGGATCTTCGGTGCCGCTGCTGCCGGCGAGTATTTGCGACGAGGCGATCATGGATTTCGACTGGCTGCAGAGCCAGAAATCCGGCCTCGGCACAGCGGCGGTGATCGTGATGGACCAGTCGACCGACGTCATCAAGGCGATCTGGCGGCTGGCAAAATTCTACAAGCACGAAAGCTGCGGCCAGTGCACCCCGTGCCGCGAGGGAACCGGCTGGATGATGCGGGTGATGGACCGCCTGGTCACCGGCGACGCCGAGCCGGAAGAGATCGACATGCTGCTCGACGTGACCAAGCAGGTCGAGGGCCACACCATCTGCGCCCTGGGCGACGCGGCCGCCTGGCCGATCCAGGGCCTGATCCGGCACTTCCGGGGCGAGATCGAAGACCGCATCAAGGCCAAGCGCAGTGGGCGGGTCAGCGCGGTGGCGGCGGAATGAGCAGCAGCGGACATATCGCCCAGATGAACTTCGGCCAAATGAAGTTCCCGCTGGATGATCCGCGCGTAAAGGAATTCGTGGATGGTCCGGACGAGGTCTATGGCCTGGCGGAGCGCAGCCCGGGGTTCGTCTGGCGGGTCCCGGACGAGGAGATGGCTGAGGGGCTGGCGCGGCACGGCTATGACGGGCTGACATCGGCGACCGTGTCGGTCCGGACGGATGTTGAGGCCATGAAAGCGTACACGTTCGGTGAGATGCACGGAAAATTCCTGCACCGGGCGTCCGAATGGTTCGAGTCGATAGATCGCCCGAGCTATGTCATCCGGCCCGTCCAGGCAGGGCAGGTACCGACGCTGGCGCAAGCCAAGGAGAAGCTGGACCGCCTTGCGGCGGAGGGTTCTTCCGAAATGGCCTACGACTTCAAATACATGGGTGAAACCAGCTCTGATACGAGGGCGGCATGACCGAGCTACGCACAATCATCATCGACGGCATCGAGGTCGAGGCCGACCCCGGCCTGACCCTGATCCAGGCCTGCGAGCAGGTCGGCGTCGAGATCCCGCGCTTTTGCTACCACGAGCGCCTGTCGATCGCCGGCAATTGCCGCATGTGCCTGATCGAGGTCGTCGGCGGCCCGCCGAAGCCCGCCGCCTCGTGCCACATGCAGGTCAAGGATCTGCGCCCCGGCCCGGACGGCCAGCCGCCGCAGATCAAGACCAACTCGCCCATGGTCAAGAAGGCGCGCGAGGGGGTGATGGAGTTCCTGCTCATCAACCACCCGCTTGACTGCCCCATTTGCGATCAGGGTGGTGAGTGCGATTTACAAGACCAGGCAATGGCTTACGGCGTCGACTTCTCACGCTTCCGCGAGCCGAAGCGGGCGGTGGACGAGATTCATCTCGGCCCGTTGGTCAAGACCGAGATGACCCGCTGCATCTCGTGCACCCGCTGCGTGCGCTTCATTACCGAGGTCGCGGGCGTGCCCGAGATGGGCCAGACCGGGCGCGGTGAGGACAGCGAGATCGTCAGCTACCTGAACGCCGCGCTCACCTCCGAGATGCAGGGCAACGTGGTCGATCTCTGCCCCGTGGGGGCGCTGACCAACCGGCCCTACGCCTTCACCGCCCGGCCCTGGGAGCTGACCAAGACGCAGTCGATCGACGTGATGGACGCGCTCGGCTCGAACATCCGGGTCGATGTGCGCGGGCGCGAGGTGATGCGCATCCTGCCCCGCAACCATGACGGTGTGAACGAGGAATGGCTGGCCGACCGCTCGCGCTATGTCTGGGACGGCCTGCGCCGCCAACGGCTGGACAAGCCCTATGTGCGGATCGACGGCAAGTTGAAACCGGCAAGCTGGGGCGAGGCGTTTGCCGCCATCGCTGATGCTGCCAAGGATGCGGGAGCAGATATCGCTGCAATCGCGGGCGATCTGGCACCGGTCGAGGCGGTCTGGGCGCTGAAGGGGCTGATGGACGGCCTCGGCTCCAACCGCTACGATTGCCGCCAGGACGGTGCTGCGCTTCCGCCAGGCAACCGATCGGGCTATGTGGGCACCGCTGCCATTGATGATATCGACACCGCCGAGCGCATCTTGATCGTCGGCTCCAACCCGCGCATCGAAGCGCCGGTGCTGAATTCCCGTCTCCGCAAGGCGTGGATCAACGGCGCCGAGTTCGCGCTGGTCGGTGAGGCGGCGGATCTGACCTATACCTACACCCATATCGGGCCGGGGCCGGAGGCGCTGCAACAGGTCGTCGAAATGGGCGGCGACGACGAGATCAAGGGACGTGCCAGCCTGGTGATCGTCGGGCAGGGCGCGCTGTGCCGCCCCGACGGCGCGGCGGTTCTGGCGGCGGCGCAGAAAATTGCGGCGCAGACGGAAAGCGGGTTGCTGGTGCTTCACACCGCAGCGGCGCGCGTAGGCGCGATGGACCTGGGCTTCACCCATGAGCGTGGTGCCGCCGGAGCGTTGGACGGCGCCAAGCTGGTCTTCAACCTGGGCGCCGACGAGATCGACATGGCCCTCAAGGATTCTGGTGGCACCTTCATGGTCTATCAGGGCAGCCACGGCGACCGGGGCGCGCACCGTGCCGATGTGATCCTGCCGGGGGCCGCCTATACCGAACAGTCGGGCATCTATGTGAATACCGAGGGCCGCCCACAGATGGCCAATCGCGCCGGGTTCCCGCCGGGGGATGCGCGCGAGGACTGGGCTATACTGCGTGCGCTGTCGGCGGAGTTGGCGGCGGCGGAACTGGGCCAGACCCTGCCGTTCAACAGCCTGGCGCAGCTCCGTACCGCCCTGTTCGAGGCACATCCGCATCTTGGCGCGCTGGATCAGGTGCCTGAAAACGAATGGACGCCGGTTGCGGCGGGCACGATGACCGATGCTCCCTTTGCCTCGTCGGTCGCCAACCACTACCTGGTCAACCCGGTCGCGCGGGCCAGCCAGGTTCTTGCCGATCAGAGCCGGCTGGCCGCTGAACGAAACCAGCCGATGGCTGCCGAGTGAATTGGGGGAAGTGAAAAGATGACAGAGTTCCTCAATTCCGGCATAGGCATCTTCCTCGTCATCCTGGCGCAATGCCTGGTGGTGATGGTGGCGCTCCTGGTTAGCCTCGCCTTCCTCCTCTATATGGACCGCAAGGTCTGGGCGGCGGTGCAACTGCGGCGCGGGCCGAATGTGGTCGGCCCCTGGGGCCTGCTGCAATCCTTCGCCGATTTCATCAAGTTCGTGCTGAAGGAAGTCGTCATTCCAGCGGGCGCCGACAAGGTGGTGTTCCTGCTCGCGCCGCTGCTGACCTTCATCTTGGCCGCGATCGCCTGGGTGGTGGTGCCGTTTGCCGATGGCTGGGTGATTTCGGACCTGAATGTCGGCATCCTCTACATCTTCGCGATCTCGTCCCTGGGCATCTACGGCGTCATCATGGGTGGCTGGGCATCGAACTCGAAATACCCCTTCCTCGGCGCCCTGCGCTCGGCCGCACAGATGGTCTCCTACGAGGTCTCCATCGGGTTGATCATCATCGGGGTGCTGATCTCGACCGGTTCGCTGAACCTGTCCGAGATCGTGCGGGCACAGGACGGCAATTTCGGTTTTCTCAACTGGTACTGGCTGCCGCATTTTCCGATGATGGTGATTTTCTTCATCAGCGCCCATGCCGAGACCAACCGCCCGCCGTTCGACCTGGCCGAGGCGGAGTCGGAACTGGTGGCGGGCTATCAGGTGGAATATTCCTCGACCCCGTATCTGCTGTTCATGATCGGCGAGTACATGAACATCGTGCTGATGTGCGCGCTGATGGCGATCCTGTTCTTCGGCGGCTGGCTCAGCCCGATCCCCGGCCTGCCGGACGGGGTGCTGTGGTTCGTGGCCAAGATCGTGTTCTTCTTCTTCATATTCGCCATGACCAAGGCGATCGTGCCGCGCTACCGCTATGACCAGTTGATGCGACTGGGCTGGAAGGTGTTCCTGCCGTTCTCGCTCGGTTGGGTGGTTTTCGTTGCGATCATGGCGCGACTGGATGTGGTGGGTTACGCCCGCTACACCGTGGGAGGCTGATATGGGTATTCCCCTCGACAAGGCGGTTCGCTATTTCTTGCTGGCCGATATCTGGGCCGGGTTCAAAGTTGGGATGAAATACTTCTTCAAGCCCAAAGCGACGATCAACTACCCGTTCGAGAAAGGCCCGCTGTCGCCCCGTTTCAGGGGTGAGCATGCGCTGCGCCGTTACCCGAACGGCGAGGAACGCTGCATCGCCTGCAAACTGTGCGAGGCGATCTGCCCGGCGCAGGCGATTACCATCGAGGCGGAACCGCGCGAGGACGGCTCGCGCCGCACCACCAAATACGACATCGACATGACCAAATGCATCTATTGCGGCTTCTGCCAGGAGGCTTGCCCGGTGGATGCCATCGTCGAGGGCCCGAATTTCGAATACGCCACCGAAAACCGCGACGAGTTGTTCTACAACAAGGAGAAGCTGCTGGCGAACGGCGACCGCTGGGAGCGCGAGATTGCGCGGAATATCGAACTGGATGCACCGTATCGGTGAGAAAACTTGCGCCACTGTCGCGGCCTTGAACCGGGACCTCGATGGGCGGAGAACAACGGCGCGAGACCCCGGGTCAAGCCCGGGGCGGTGCGGGAAAGAAGCGCGAGATTCCGGATCGAACCCGGGCCGGCGCGAAAGAGAGGAAGCGACATGACGCTCACCGCCTTGGCCTTCTACGTCTTCGCTGCCGTTGCGGTGGCGGCCGGGCTGTTCGTGGTGCTGGCCCGCAACCCGGTGCATTCGGTGCTGTGGCTGATCCTGGCCTTCTGCTCTTCGGCGGGCCTGATGGTCCTGCTGGGGGCCGAGTTCGTCGCCATGCTGCTGATCATCGTCTATGTCGGCGCGGTGGCGGTGCTGTTCATGTTCGTCACCATGATGCTGGACGTGGACTTCACCGAGATGAAGCAGGGCATGGCCGATTACCTGCCGCTGGGCGCGTTGATTGGCGTTGCGCTGCTGGTTGAGCTTGGCCTGGTGATCGGCCACTGGGCCATTGCCGGCTCCGCCCCGGAGGCGCGTGCTGCGGTTGCCCCGATGCCGGCCGATATCGGCAACACCGAGGCGCTGGGCCGCATTCTCTTCGACGATTACATCTATCTGTTCCAGGCGGCGGGGCTGATCCTGCTGGTGGCCATGATCGGCGCCATCGTGCTGACGCTGTACCACCGCCCGGACATCAAACGGCAGAACATCCTGGACCAGATCTATCGCGACCGCGCCGACAGTGTCGAGTTGCGCGACGTCGAGCCGGGGCAGGGTGTGTGATGGAGAGCACCATGAACAATATCGGAGGCGTCGGCATCGAAGCCTACCTCGCTGTGGCCGCCATGATGTTCGTGATCGGCGTCTTCGGGATTTTCCTGAACCGCAAGAACGTCATCATCATCCTGATGTCGGTCGAACTGATGCTGCTGGCGGTCAACATTAACCTGGTCGCCTTCTCGGCCCATCTGGGCGATCTGGTCGGGCAGGTGTTCGCGCTGTTCGTCCTCACCGTCGCCGCCGCCGAGGCGGCCATCGGGCTGGCCATTCTGGTCTGCTTCTACCGCGTTCGCGGCACCATCGCGGTCGAAGACATCAACATGATGAAGGGTTAAGCACGGCATGTTCACGGCCATCCTCATCCTGCCCCTGATTGGCGCCCTTATTGCGGGCTTCTTCCACCGTTTCATCGGCGAGAAGCTGGCGATGGTGATTCCAACCACCATCCTGTTCATCTGCAGTGCGCTGAGCTGGTACGCCTTTTTCACCATTGACGGCGAGACCCATTCGATCACCCTGATGCGCTGGATCGGCTCCGGCGACCTGCAGGCCGATTGGTCGATCCGGGTCGACCAGTTGACTGGCGTGATGCTGGTGGTGGTGACCTCGGTGTCATCGCTCGTCCATCTCTATTCGATCGGCTACATGGAGGAGGAGGAGGGCAAGCCGCGGTTTTTCGCCTATCTGTCGTTCTTCACCTTCGCCATGCTGGCGCTGGTGACCGGCGACAACCTGCTGCAGATGTTCTTCGGCTGGGAGGGGGTCGGCGTCGCTTCCTATCTGCTGATCGGCTTCTGGTTCAAGAAGCCCTCGGCAAATGCCGCTGCGATCAAGGCGTTCATCGTCAACCGGATCGGCGATTTCGGCTTCTTGCTGGGGATGTTCGGCCTGTTCTATCTGGTCGGCTCGATCCAGCTTGATGACGTGTTCAAGGCTGCGCCGGAATTGGCGGCGACAACCACCAACTTCCTTGGTTACGAGGTCTCGGCCATCGAGCTGATCTGTGTGCTGCTGTTCATCGGCGCCATGGGAAAGTCGGCGCAGTTGTTCCTGCACACCTGGCTGCCGGACGCAATGGAAGGCCCGACCCCGGTCTCGGCGCTGATCCACGCCGCGACCATGGTCACGGCGGGGGTATTCCTGGTCTGCCGCATGTCACCGCTCTATGAATTCGCCCCCGGCGCGCTGATGATGGTGGTGGTGATCGGGGCATCGACGGCGTTTTTTGCCGCGACCGTGGCCCTGGTGCAGAACGACATCAAGCGGGTGATCGCTTATTCGACCTGCTCGCAACTCGGCTACATGTTCGTAGCCGCCGGGGTCGGTGCCTACGAGGCGGCGATGTTCCACCTTTTCACCCATGCCTTCTTCAAGGCGCTGCTGTTCCTCGGCTCGGGCTCGGTGATTATTGCCATGCATCACGAGCAGGACATGCGCAAGATGGGCGGGCTGCGCCACAAGATCCCGTTGACCTATTACCTGATGCTGGCCGGCACGGTGTCGATTACCGGCGTCGGTATTCCGCTGATCACTCTTCTCGACACGCCGCTGGGGTTTGCCGGGTTCATCTCGAAGGACATGATCATCGAGGCGAGTTTCGCGGCCAGTTCCGAGGCTGGCAGGTTCGCCTACGTCCTGCTGGTGGGCGCCGCCGCGATGACCGCATTCTACTCGTGGCGGCTGATCTTCATGACCTTCCACGGAGAAACCCGGGCAGATCAGCACACCTATGATCACGCCCACGACAGCCCGAACACGATGATGATCCCGCTTTACATCCTCGCTGCCGGCGCGCTGCTGGCGGGGATGAACTGGTATCCCGACTTTATCGGCCACTACGAGGCGGAGTGGTGGGGCGCCAGCATCTTCAATGGCGAAGGCAACGACGTGATGCACGACGCCCACGGCATTCCGTGGCTGGCCAAGCTGGCGCCGTTCATCGCCATGGTGCTCGGCTTTGGACTCGCCTACCAGATGTATATCCGCAAGCCGCACTTGCCTGCGCTTATGGCCAAGCAACAGCCGGCGCTCTACCAGTTCCTGCTGAACAAGTGGTATTTCGACGAAATCTACGAGTTCCTGTTCGTCGACCCCGCAAAAAGGATCGGCCGGTTCCTGTGGAAGCGTGGTGATGGTTCGGTCATAGACGGCTTCCTCAATGGCGTGGCAATGGGGATGGTGCCGCGCCTGACCCGTCTCGCGGGGCGGATGCAGTCGGGCTATCTGTTCCACTATGCCTTTGTCATGCTGATCGGTATCTCGCTGTTGATCACCTGGTTTGCCATCACCGGAGGGTCGCACTGATGAGCAATCTCCTGACCCTGGTCACCTTCCTGCCGCTGGTGGGGGCGCTGATCCTGGTGGCCTTCCTGCGCGGGAATGATGCAATGGCGCAGTTCAACGCCAAGCGGTTGGCGTTGTTGGTGACATCGGCGACCTTCCTCTTGTCGCTGGCGGTGCTGACCGGCTACGACGCCTCGAATCCCGACTTCCAGTTTATCGAGGAAGGCGAGTGGATGGCGGGGCTGGGCTACAAGATGGGGGTCGATGGCATCAGCCTGCCCTTCGTCATGCTGACCACCTTCTTCTTCCCGCTGACCATCTATGCCTCGTGGGCGGTCGAGGAGCGGGTCAAGGAATACATGGCCTGCTTCCTGCTGCTGGAGACCCTGATCCTGGGCGTCTTCACCTCGCTCGACCTGATCCTGTTCTACCTGTTCTTCGAGGGTGGCCTGATCCCGATGTTCCTGATCATCGGCGTCTGGGGCGGGCGTGACCGGGTCTACGCGGCCTTCAAGTTCTTCCTCTACACCCTGCTTGGCTCGCTGCTGATGCTGATCGCGATGCTGTATATGTATTTCGACGCGGGCACGACCGACATCACGGCGTTGCTGAACCACCAGTTCAGCTACGAGGGGTTCGACCTTCTGGGTTGGCATATCGTCGGCGGTGCCCAGACCCTGATGTGGCTGGCCTTCTTCGCCTCCTTTGCGGTCAAGCTGCCGATGTGGCCGTTCCATACCTGGCTGCCCGACGCCCATGTGCAGGCGCCGACAGCCGGTTCGGTGATCCTGGCGGCGATCCTGCTGAAGATGGGCGGCTACGGTTTTCTGCGCTTCAGCCTGCCGATGTTCCCGGTGGCCTCCGAGATCATGACCAACTTCGTCTTCTTCATGTCCGTCGTCGCGATCATTTACACCTCTCTGGTGGCGCTGATGCAGGACGACATGAAGAAGCTGGTCGCCTACTCCTCGGTCGCCCATATGGGTTTCGTGACCATGGGTATCTTCGCCGCCAACCAGCAGGGCGTCGACGGCGCGATGTTCCAGATGATCAGCCACGGCTTCATCTCGGGCGCGTTGTTCCTTGGCGTCGGGGTGATCTACGACCGTATGCACACCCGCGAGATCGCGGCCTATGGCGGCATCGTCAACCGGATGCCGATCTATGCGGCCGTGATGATGCTGTTCACCCTGGCCAATGTGGGTCTGCCGGGCACCTCGGGCTTCGTCGGCGAGTTCCTGACCCTGACCGGCACCTATCAGGTTTCGACCTGGACAGCGCTTGGCGCGGCCACCGGGGTGATCCTGTCGGCGGCCTATGCGCTGTGGATGTACCGCCGGGTGATTTTCGGCGATCTGATCAAGGAGAGCCTGAAGTCGATCACCGACATGAACGCCCGCGAGGTCACGGTGATGGCGCCGCTGGTGATCATGACCATCCTTCTCGGCGTCTACCCGAGCCTGGCGACCGACCTGTTCGGCCCAACCGTCGAGGCGCTGGTCGAGAATGTCCAAACCGCGCTTGCGAAGGTCGCGCCCGTACAACTGGCCGCGCGCTAATATGAAGATCGAGGGGATCGAGAAATGAGCGGCGACTACGCACTGGTTATGCCCGAGATCATCCTGGCGGTGGGTGCCATGGTGCTGTTGATGCTGGGCGTCTATGGCGGCGAGGAACGCCAGACCCACCGGTTGGTCTGGGCCTCGGCAGCGTTAATGGCGGGACTCAGCATCTGGATCGCCAGCGGCAGTTCGCCCGAAGGCACCGCCTTTGGCGGCGATTTCGTCGTCGACGGCTTCTCGCGGTTTGCCAAGGTGCTGATCCTGATCTCTTCGGCGCTGGTTCTGCTGCTCGGCGAGGGCTATCTGGCGCGGCGCGGAATTCTGAAGTTCGAGTTCCCGATCCTGATCCTGCTGGCGACGCTGGGCATGATCATGATGGTCTCGGCGGGCGGGCTGATTTCGCTGTATATGGGGCTGGAGTTGCAATCGCTGTCGCTCTATGTCGTTGCCGCCTTCAACCGCGAGTCGCCGCGGTCGACCGAAGCAGGGCTGAAGTATTTCGTCCTCGGCGCATTGTCCTCCGGGTTGCTGCTTTACGGCGCCTCGCTGATCTACGGCTATACCGGCTCGACCCTGTTCGAGGTGATTGCCCATGTGGTCGAGACCGAGGGCGTCAGCCTGGGCCTGACCTTCGGGCTGGTGTTCCTGTGCGCGGGCCTGGCCTTCAAGATATCAGCCGCCCCCTTCCACATGTGGACGCCCGACGTCTACGAGGGTTCGCCTACGCCTGTGACCTTCTTCTTTGCGACCGCGCCCAAGGTGGCGGCGGCCGGGTTGTTTGCCCGCGTCCTGTTCGACGGATTCGGTCAGGCGGTGGCGGAATGGCAGCAGGTATTGGTCTTTATCTCCATCGCCTCGATGTACCTGGGCGCGATTGCGGCGATCGGGCAGTCGAACCTGAAACGGCTGATGGCCTATTCCTCGATCGGCCATATGGGCTTTGCCCTGGTTGGTCTGGCGGCGGGTACCGAGGCGGGGGCGCAGTCGCTGCTGTTGTACCTGGCGATCTATGTGGTGATGAATCTCGGCGTCTTCTCGTTCATCCTGTCGATGGAACGCGACGGGCAACCGGTGGTGACCATCGCCGATCTGTCGGGGTTGGCGCGGGTACGCCCCGGCCATGCGCTGGCAGTGGCGGTGCTGATGTTCTCGCTGGCAGGATTGCCGCCGATGGTGGGCTTCTTCGCCAAGTTCTTCGTTTTCAAGGCGGCGGTCGATGCCGGGCTGGCGCCCTTGGCGGTGGCGGGTGCGGTGGCCAGCGTGATCGGCGCCTATTATTATATGAACATCGTTCGGGTGATGTATCTGGCCGAGCCTGACAAGCCGTTGGAGCTACGCCTCAACCTTCTGCAAGCTGCGACCATCGGTGCCTCGGCGCTGGTCATGGGTGTTGGCTGGCTGCCTTTCCTCGGTGGTCTTGGTGTGCCGGAGATGGCGCTGAACGCGGCGCAGGCGCTGATGCGTTAGCATGACCCACTGGCCGGCGGGGTATGACCGCCTGATTCTCGACCAAACCGACTCTACCAACGCGGAGGCGCGGCGGCGCGCACCCACCTCCGCGCCTGTGTGGATTGCGGCCCGAAAGCAGACCGCAGGGCGTGGCCGGTTGGGGCGGGACTGGGCATCACCGCGCGGCAACCTTTCCGCGACTCTGCTGATCGGGCGCGACGAGGCGCCGGGCGATCTGGCGAAGCTGTCGTTCCACGCATCGCTGGCGGTGGCGGACCTGTTCACCCATTTCGCACCGGGCGCGGATATCGCCACGAAATGGCCGAACGACGCGCTAGTGAACGGCAAGAAGGCCGCCGGCATCCTGCTGGAGAACTTCGGTTCCGGTGGCGGGCACAAGGCCAACCTCGCCATCGGCATCGGCGTCAACCTGGCCCATCACCCGGACCCGGCGACAAGCCGTTGGCCGCCAACCTCGCTGGCCGCCGAGACCGGCCGGGCACCGGGCATCGAGGAAGCGCTGCTGGTTCTGGCGGACCGCCTCGACCACTGGCTCGGTGTCCCCGATTTTGCCCCGATCCGCGCCGCATGGCTCGCCCGCGCCACCCATCTGGGACAGCGTATCGAGGCGCGGCGGCCGGATCGCACCCTCACCGGCATCTTCGAAGATGTGGACGCGGAGGGTGCGCTCGTTCTAAGAACCCCCGCAGGACAGCAGCGGATTGCCGCGGCGGACATCCATTTCCCGGAGTAGGCGGACATGCTTCTCGCCATAGATGTCGGAAACACCAACACCGTCTTTGCCTTGCATGACGGCGAGGACTTCGTCGCCGACTGGCGGTGCAACACCGAAAGCGTGCGCACCGCCGACCAGTATTTCGTCTGGCTGCGCCAATTGATGCAGCACCGTGGGCTGGACCCGGCGGATATCGCGGAGGTGGTGATCTCCAACACCGCGCCAGCGACGTTGTTCAACCTGCGCGTTCTCTGCGACCGCTATTTCGATTGCCGGCCGCTGGTGGTGGGCAAGCCGGAATGCGAATTGCCGGTGGATATCCGGGTCGACAACCCGGCCGAGGTTGGGGCCGACCGGCTGGTCAACACCGTTGCCGCCTACCAGAAATACGGCGGCGACCTGATCGTGGTTGATTTTGGCACCGCCACCACCTTCGACGTGATCGGCCACGACGGCGCCTATGTCGGTGGTGTCATCGCACCCGGTTTGAACCTTTCGCTGGATGCCTTGCACGCGGCGGCGGCACATCTGCCCAGGATCGACGTGACCATGCCGGAGCATGTGCTGGGGCGCAATACGGTCCATTGCATGCAGTCGGGCATCTTCTGGGGTTATGTTGGGCTTATCGAGGGTATTTGCGCCCGGTTGGCCGACGAGCGTGAGCGCAAGATGCGTGTCATCGCCACTGGTGGGCTGTCACCCCTTTTCGCGCGCGGCACGGATGTGATAGAGGCCGCCGACGGCGATCTTACAATGCGCGGGCTGGTGTTGATCCACCGCTATAACAAGACAGGCAAATATGACGGATAAACCGGGCGGGCCGCTGGTCTACGTCGCTCTGGGCGGCGCGGGCGAGATCGGTATGAATTGTTATCTCTATGGTCTTGGCGAGGCTCGCGACCGGCGCTGGATCATGGTCGATCTCGGCATCGGCTTCGGCGATATGGAAACCGCGCCGGGGGTCGAGCTGATCCTGCCGGATCTGGATTTCATCCTCGGCGAGAAAGGGAAATTGGAGGCAATCTTCCTGACCCACGGCCATGAAGACCATGTTGGCGCCATCCCCCATCAATGGGCCGAACTGAAGGTTCCGGTCTACGCCCGCGCTTTTACCGCCGAGGTTGTGCGCAAGAAGCTGGGCGAGGCCGGGATGAATCCCAAGATCGTGCGGCAAGTGGGTCTGGGCGAGCGGATCGAGGCAGGTGATTTCTCGGTCGAGTGGCTGGCGGTCAATCACTCGATCCCCGAGGCTTCGATGCTGGCGATCCGCACACCGGTTGGCACGGTTGTGCATACCGGTGACTTCAAGATGGACCCGGAGCCGCAACTCGGCGAACCTTTCGATATCGCGGTGCTGGAGGCGCTGGGGGCTGAAGGCGTGCTGGCGGTTACCTGTGATTCGACCAATGTGTTCCTGCCGGGCGAGTCCGCATCGGAGGCGACGATCATCCCCAATCTCCGCCGCCTGATCGAAGCCGCACCGCGCGCAGTGGCGGCCACGACCTTCGCGTCCAACGTGGCCCGGTTGCGAACCTTGGCGGTCGCCGCTCATGATGCTGGGCGCAGTATCGTGGTTGCGGGCCGCGCGATGCGCCGGATGATCGAGATCGCGGTCGATACCGGAAAGCTCACTGATTTCCCGACCGTGGTGACCGAGGACCGGATCGGCGACATCCCGCCCGAAAACCTGTTCTATCTGGTTACCGGCAGTCAGGGCGAGGGCAGGGCGGCGATGGCCCGGATCGCCAGCGGCTCCCACCCTTCGGTGAAATTGACAAAGGGCGACACGGTACTGTTCTCGTCGAAAAACATCCCCGGCAACGAATCCAACATCTACCGCGTCTATAACCGGCTCAGCGAGCAGGGGGTTCGGGTGATTGATGCCGAAATGGAACACATCCATGTCTCCGGCCACGCCCGGCGTGGTGACCTGGAACGGGTCTATGGGGCGCTGAAGCCGCGCGTCGCCGTGCCGGTGCATGGCGAGCACCGTCACCTGGTCGAGCATGCGCGGGTAGCGCGGGAGTGGGGTGTGCCCGAGGCTATCGTGGCGCCGAACGGAACCGTGGTGCGGATGGATGGAAGTAACCCCGGGGTCGTCGAGCATGTCGAGACCGGTCGAATCTACCTCGATGGCCGAATCCAGATTGGTGCGCTGGACGGGGTAATCCGCGAGCGGTTGAAGTTGGCCCGCAATGGCCAGGTGGTTGTGTCCGTGGTTGTCGATGTGGACGGCGATCTGATCGCCGACCCGGAGGTACGCTGCCTCGGTGCTCCGCGGAGCGGTCCGGGTTGGAAAGCGCCTCTCGACGAGATGATCGTCAAGGCGGTCGATGACGCCATCGAAGGCGCGCCGAAAAAGACCACCCGTAACGACAATGGTCTGGAGCAACTCATCACACGTGCTGCCCGCAGCGTTTCGGTGCATCGGTGGGGAAAAAAGCCGGTGATAACGGTTATGATCACCCGGCTGGAAGACGACTGACGCACAATCGCCGGGATGACGGGAGGGTCGAGCAGGCAGCGAATGACCGCTAACCTCTCGGAAAGTCTTATATAAGCCCGCATTTCCCAAATGAACTCATGGTTTAGTGACATCGGAGCGTGATTCTAGTGTAAGAATCATTACGTTACAGGCAGACTTGGGGTGTTGATATGGCTCACCCGACAGGTGCATCGAAAGGGGGATTATATACAATAGTGCCCAAATCTCCGTTGACACGGCACATCAAATTGGGCACTATTAGGTGTCAGCAGGAGATGATGATGTCAAAATCAACGAAAGCCCCCGGAAAGAGCCACCGCAAGGGAGTTTCCCTCGTTCAAATGACGAAGATGTTTCCGGACGATGCGACGGCGGAGGCATGGTTCACAAGACGCCGTTGGCCAAACGGGCCACACTGTCCGCATTGCGGCTCGACCAACATTCAATCCGGCGCGGCGCATGCAACCATGCCGTATAGATGCCGCGAGCGCGAATGTCGCAAGCGATTTAGCGTTAAGGTTGGCACATGCATGCAGAGTTCAAACTTGGGCTATCAGATTTGGGCCATGTCTATTTATCTGCTGGCCACAAGCCTTAAGGGCGTATCCAGCATGAAGCTGCATCGCGACCTTGATATCACCCAGAAATCAGCATGGCACTTGGCGCATAGGATGCGTAACGTTTGGAAAAATGGCAGCGAAAGCTTGTTCTCCGGCCCGGTCGAGGTCGATGAGACTTACATCGGCGGCAAGGAAAAGAACAAGCACGCCGACAAGAAGCTTCGCGCTGGCAGGGGTGGTGTCGGCAAGTCGATCGTTATCGGAGCCAAGGACCGCGAAACCAACCGCGTGAGTGCCACTGTGGCAAGCGGGACGGACGCCAGGACACTTCAGGGGTTTGTCGGCGGTCACGCTGCCGATGGAGCGACAGTCTACACGGACGATCACGGCGGGTATCGGGGGATGGCGTTCGAGCATGAGACCGTCAAGCACAGTGTCGGCGAGTATGTGAACGGCATGGCCCACACCAACGGGATCGAATCCTTCTGGTCGATGCTCAAGCGCGGCTATCACGGCACCTGCCACCACATGAGCAGCAAGCACCTTGGCCGCTATGTCGGTGAGTTCGCGGGTCGCCACAATGACCGTGAATCTGATACCGCCGATCAGATGGGTCATATGGTTGAAGGCATGATCGGAAAGCAGTTGCGTTACAATGATTTGATCGGTGTCCAGGATGCTGTCGAGTATTGAGCTTTGCGCCGGTGCTGGCGGGACTTCGCTCGGCCTTGAACATGCGGGCTTCCACCCAACGCTGCTGATTGACAATGATCTGCATGCCTGCATGACGTTACGCCGCAACCGTCCAGCGTGGAACGCCGTCGAGGCCGATTTACGGCAATTCGACCTGTCCGTCTGGCCGCAAGTCGATTTGCTATAGGGCGGGTTGCCTTGCCCGCCATATTCTTTGGCAGGGCAACAACGCGGCAGCGACGACGAGCGCGATCTATTTCCCCAAATGCTGCGTATTGTCGAGCGCGCACGCCCTCGCGCCGTCTTGATCGAAAACGTGCGCGGGCTGTTGACTGCCAAGTTTGCGCCCATGCGCGAGAGCATTGACGCAACCCTGCACAGGCTCGGCTTCCAGCCACATTGGGCATTATTGAACGCGGTCAAGTTTGGCGTACCGCAGAATCGCAGCCGAGTGTTCCTAATCGCGCTGCGCAGGGGCGAGACCAGACAGCTGCAATGGCCTTTCCAGACGGTGACGCCATTGGCGACCTGATGGCCGAGGGCGGCTGGCACAACGCAAAGACGTGGGCAGCACAAGCATCGCTCCCAGCACCAACCATCGTCGGCGGCTCGAAAAAACACGGTGGCCCCGACCTCGGCCCCACCCGTGCGCGGCGCGAATGGGCCGAAATAGGAGTGGACGGCGGCGGTATAGCAAATCACCCCCCCGCCCCCCCGTTTTGGCGGAAAACCGCGACTTACGGCCCGCATGGTCGCGCGGATTCAAGGCTTTCCCGATGACTGGACCTTTGTCGGCGGCAAGACGCAGCAATGTCGTCAGATCGGCAACGCCCTGCCGCCTCCCTTGGCTGCTTCGGTCGGGCAGGTGTTGGCAAAATGTCTGGGCTGACCGGCAAGAACGGAATCCGCGCGTTTCTCCTCGATCACATTGGACAAATCGTGAGAACGGAGGAAATACAAGGTGCCAGTGGCGGGCAAGTGCAGTATTCGCGCCGACTGCGGGAACTGCGTGATGAGGAGGGCTGGCCGATTCAATCGCATCACGATTCGACCGACCTCAAACCAGGGAAATATCGACTCGTGACATGGCCACCGAGCAAGCCGCCGCTAAAGTTCTCACGCAATATCAGCGGCTCGTTGCGTGTTCAGGTATTGGAGCGCAACAACTTTCTCTGCCAGATGTGTGGCGCAATTGCGGGTGATCCTGACGACCGCACCGGACGGCCAGTGCGCCTGCATGTGGGCCATATCGTGGACAAGAGCCATGGCGGCGTTGACACTTTGAGCAATCTGCGGGCCTTGTGCAGTGCCTGCAATCAAGGAGCCAAAAACACCAGCCAAGAGCCGCCAAGCTGGAGCCTGCTTAAGGCACAGATACGAAGGGCATCGAACGATGATCAGCGCAAGGCTTTAGATTGGCTCAAACAAAAACCTGGGAACCCGTAAACGGAGGGAAAAAACCATGACGAAAATTGCGGAAGATATGACGTTGAAGGGAAAGCTCGCCAATCCCGATTACCATCCGACGAAGGCAGAAATGGAAACCGATGTTAGCATTCCAACGACGCCTGAAAGGTTGGCGACTGCGGTTCTCAAAGGCGGTGCGGAGCGCCGCGAGCCGGACGATTAACCGGCAACGTGGGCACTATTGTATATAACCCCCATCGAAAGATGGGGTTCCAGGGCTGTATTTTGACCGTCGACTCAAGCTTGAGTTGCACGGGTCCAGGGTCACTACTGACGCCGGTTTGCTTGCTTGCCGAGAGCTTGATGCCTCCGTTGCACTTACTGAGATGGCTGGCGATGTTGTTGCCGACAGTCGTGCCGGCAAGAACGGGCGGCATGGCATGGTCGGGCAGTTCCGCCAGTCCGTTTTTGGCCGTCCTGGTGGCGGCGACGACGTGAACGACGCCGACCGTCTGGGCCGTGATCCCGCCATGCGTTGGATTGTTGGTGGTCATGCCATCAAGGGGCGGGCGGCATCTACCAGCCAGATGGGGCGCTTCGAGACGGAGGTTCTGGCCAGCGAGGAAAACCTCGCCGCGCCTGGTGATCTTTCCGGCCAATGGATCGACCGCGTTCATGACCGTTGCCCGCCGAAGAAGATCGTTCTCGACCTGGACAGCAGCGTCAGCCCGACCCATGGCGACCAGGAAGGAACGGCCGACAACGGTCACTTCGGCTGCACCTGTTATCATCCCCTGTTCCTGTTCAACCAGTTCGGCGCCATGGAACGGTGCGCGCTGCGTCCCGGCAACGTTCACAGCGCCGATGGCTGGCGCAAGGTGCTGGAGCCGGTCGTCGAGCGATACCGGGACCGCAAGCTGCGGCGCTCCTTCCGCGCCGATGCCGCCTTCGCCTCGCCGCAGGTGTACGAGTTGGTGGAAGACGAGGGCTTCCTGTACGCGATCCGTTTGCCGAAGAACCAGGTTCTTCTGGAAAGCATCGCGGCCCTGCTCACACGCCCCGTTGGCCGTCCGCCGAACCCTGTGCGGCGCGATTACGCCAGCTTCAGCTATCGGGCCGAAAGCTGGAGCAAAAAGCGCCGGGTGGTGGCCAAAGTCGAATGGCCCCCCGGCGCGCTGTTTCCCCGTGTCGGGTTCATCGTCACCAACCTGTCGCGACCGGCCGAGCGGGTGACATTGTTCTACAATCAGCGGGGCAAAGCGGGGCAGTACATCAGGGAAGGCAAGAACGCGATCAAATGGACGCGGCTGTCGTGTCGCAGGTTCCGCGACAACGCCGTGCGGCTGCAGCTTCACGCCCTCGCCTGCAATCTCGCCACCTTCATGCGGAGGCTGGCTTTGCCGAAGGAGGTCGAGCACTGGTCGCTGACCACGCTGCGGGAGAAGTTGGTAAAGATCGGTGCCAAGGTGGTCAGCCATGGCCGCTACGTCACGTTCCAGTTGGCCGAGGTGGCGGCGGCGAGGGAACTGTTCCGGAAAATCTTGAGCCTGATTGATGATCTGCGACCAGGACCCGCCCCGGCGTAGGCCGGGGGCATCGACAGCGAGGTGAAAACGACAGCAGGGGTGTGTCTGAATGGCGGCAAATCCGGCCAAATGGCCTTCCAACCGAGGGCTGATCTCCAAAATCAAGCCATCGGATGGCGGCAAAGGGAATACAGTTCCCTCAACGGTGGTACGGGGGTATGACCTCCACAAACCTGGAAGTCATCCGGGAAATGTCGGATAAAGGGAGTTCGGGCGGGCCGCGAAATATGGTCACGCCCGTTTCGCATTTTTGCCGCACTGGCAAAAAACGTGCTATACACGGCGTGTGAATTCGCCGTCAGAGCGATGAAACAGGGTAAGAAGAGGTGCCATGCCGAAAGGACCACAGGGCCAACAGCGCCCGGCGGACGTGATCGGCAATGCAGTGCTGATCGCGAAGATCGCCACAGGAGAAATCGAGGATACGGGCTACAAGCAGCCCGCCAAGGCCAAGAGCGGTCGGGCGGGGGCGAAGGCTCGTGCGGAGTCATTGACGAAAGAGGAACGCAGCACCATTGCCGCCTTAGCCGCAACCAAGAGGTGGGAAAAATGAGCCCAATAAGCACTAAAAAAAGAGCGGAACTTGAGAAGAACTTTCAAGCTATATCTGAAAATATGGATCAATATATGAGCATATATGCAAATAAATATGCACTAATGCGCGATGGTAAGGTTGTGGAGTTCTATAGCAGCTGGGAGGATGCGTTTAAAACCGGATCTCTTCTATACAATGATGATTTATTTTCTGTCCAACAAATAACAAAAACGCTTGTAGATTTAGGGTTCTTTTCTCATGCCGTGCATAGCGGGTAACTACGATACAGCCGTTGGGGCCAATTGTCCAAGTCGCGATTGTAGATACGGAGTTTGTAATTAAAGGCTCCGCACTTGGGGACGCTTCGCCAAAATTCCGTATGTTCAATGCTCTAATTGATACAGGTGCAACAAGTACTTGTATCTCAGAGAAAGCTATTAAAGACTGTGGATTAAGTCCTACTGGAAAAACGCTTATGAGCGGCGCAACGGGCGCAAAACCCGTTGACCAGTTCACATTGGGAATTATATAGTTGAGTGACCATTCAGCGTCCTCGACCGTTATATAGCCCGTCTCGACCCCTGCAACTTAGAATTTCTATCCCTGAACCATTATCCGGGATCAGCGCCGGGGCAAAACGCAGGAGGACTGGCACTGTGGTCACTCAACTATATAAGTCCCCTTGCATACAGGTTCCAAACCGGGTTATCAGATTCGAGACACTTGCAATGGACCCACTTATCCAGCGGCCGAGGGGGCGTTTTCATGAACAAGAATGACCTGCGTTCAGCGCGGAGCCACAAGTTTAGCGCAGCGTCCCGGTGCGGCGCAGTTTTGCCCCCCCCCCCCCCCCCCCCAGATTTAACCGGGCTTCACTCCAGCCCCAGCCAGGCCCGCCGGGCGGGAGGCGTGGCGTGATGCCGGCGGCCCCTCGCCGTCGCCTCGCCGCCCTCCTGCTGGGCCCGCTAATGGTGATCGGCCTGCTGCTCGGGCTGGCATCGCCAGCCGGAGCGCAGTCGTTCCCGCAGCCAGTGGGAATCGGTGCGACACCCGACGAAATAAGAACCATCAACCTGTATTTCCGGTTTGGGGTGGCCACCGATAACATCGAGTTTCCGATAGCCACCGGCGGTACCGGCGGCCTGATCTACTCTGTGACCGGAAACCCCGGACTCGAATCACTGGGGTTTAGCTTTGATCCGACCACCCGCATCTTCAAGGGCACACCGAAGCTTGCGGGCGCGGGTCAAGCAGGCGACGGCTTTGCATTCACCTACAGGGTGAACTCCTCGGCGGGTGGTGGCTTCGCCATCATCTTCGTCAAGGTCACGGTATGCGAGGGGAGCGGGAGCACAGGTGGCGCAACGGTCTGCACACCCCCGGATTTCGCCGCGCTGGGGTTTGCCGCCGCGCTGGCCGGCCAGAGCTACACGGTTGGCACGCCGATCACCGCCCTGACCCTGCCGGTAGCCACCGGCGGCACCGGTTCCAGCCCCACCTTTATCTACCGGCTGACCAGCTTTGGCGGTCTTCCCGACGGGTTGTCCTTCGATGCGGCCACCCGCAGGCTCACGGGCACGCCGACCACGGCTAAGCAATCCACCCTGACCTACCGTGTCCAGGACGCCGCGAGTTTGAAAGAATTCAGTCGGCAATTCCCGCTCGACGTGAATGCGGCCTCCGTGGCTGCGGACACCACTCCGCCGGTGATTACCTTCGACCGGTTTGAACACACTGGTGGTGTAGTCGTGGACACTACGACCTATTTGAATGTTGGTGACACCCTCACGGCGTTCGTGAACTCCGACGAACCGCTTGCCGCCACGTCGCTTGTGGATGCTGCCTTTTTTGACTTTGACGGATCAGTACGCTCTGCGCAAGATCTGCGGCCGGTAACCAACGTCGCCAACCAATATATGGCGACCTATACCATCACAACTGCTGATGACGATGCAGGGCCACAATTTAATGTTCGCGGTGTCACGGACACTGCCGACCCCGCGAACACGGCACCTGATTTCAGACATTCTCTCGGAACAGTGACTATCGACACCGTGGCACCGACCATCACTCTGGTGGGCGGCCCAGTTACCGTTGCCCACGGCGGCACATACACCGAAGATGAAGATGCGGGCATTAGTGGGGCGGGGCGGGACGAGACTCCGGCGATGACGACTACCGGACCCGACGCTATGACGGTAGATGGCATAGTAGTGGACACCACCACCCCAGGCGCCTACCTCATCACCTACATCGTGACCGACCCCGCCGGCAATGTCGCCGATCTGACCCGCACCGTCACCGTGGCCCCGGCACCCCTAGCCAACACCGCGCCGACTTCCGATGCGGGACCCGATCAACCTGATGAGGTTGTCGGCAGTCCAGTAACCCTGGACGGCAGCGGCAGCAGCGACAGCGAAACCGCCAAGGATGATCTGATTTATTTCTGGTCGCAGTCAGATGGCCCGGATGTCGTATTGAGCAATGACCGCGTTGTTCGCCCGACCTTCACGCCTCCCAAGGCAGGGATTTATACCTTCGACTTGACCGTCACCGATACTGGCACTCCCGCGCTGGGAAGCACACCCACCGACCAGGTAATCATCACCGTGGCCGCGGCCGTGGCTGCGGACACCACCCCGCCGATGATTACCTTCGACCGGTTTGAACACACTGGTGGTGTAGTCGTGGACACTACGACCTATTTGAATGTTGGTGACACCCTCACGGCGTTCGTGAACTCCGACGAACCGCTTGCCGCCACGTCGCTTGTGGATGCTGCCTTTTTTGACTTTGACGGATCAGTACGCTCTGCGCAAGATCTGCGGCCGGTAACCAACGTCGCCAACCAATATATGGCGACCTATACCATCACAGCTGCTGATAACGATGCAGGGCCACAATTTAATGTTCGCGGTGTCACGGACACTGCCGACCCCGCGAACACGGCACCTGATTTCAGACATTCTCTCGGAACAGTGACTATCGACACCGTGGCACCGACCATCACTCTGGTGGGCGGCCCAGTTACCGTTGCCCACGGCGGCACATACACCGAAACGGAAGATGCGGGCATTAGTGGGGCGGCGCGGGACGAGACTCCGGCGATGACGACTACCGGACCCGACGCTATGACGGTAGATGGCATAGTAGTGGACACCACCACCCCAGGCGACTACCTCATCACCTACATCGTGACCGACCCCGCCGGCAATGTCGCCGAGCTGACCCGCACCGTCACCGTGAGCGAACCGGTGCCTGAACCACCTGTACTTTCTGCAGGAACACCTACTCATAACAGCATAGCACTCTCATGGGGTGCAGTGGATAATGCCGACAGTTATACCCTGACCAGAGTTGTTGATGGCGGTGCTGATGTAGTAGTGTTTTCAGGCAATGCATTGACTGCCACTGATACTGGCCTGACTCCTGAGACACCGTACAAGTATGTCGTTACAGCAACAAATTCTGCCGGGACAAGTGCAAATTCTAACGAGATTGATGCAACCACTCTTGCAGCACCTGCCGCGGACACCACTCCGCCGATGGTGACCCTCGACACCATTGCCGAAGGTGTGATTGGCATGGCGCAGGATTACAACATTACCTTCTCCGAGGCGGTAACCGGTTTGGCGGTGGATGATTTCTCCGTTTCCAACAGCATTGTGGCGTCCGGCGACCTCGTGGTGAATAGTGTGACCCCGGCCAGCGGCCCCAGCACCACCTACACCATCAGCATCACCCCGCGAGCGACAGCCTTCACCCTGACCCTTACCGCCGACAGCGTGACGGACACCGCGACCACCCCGAATATGGGCCCCGCGACCGCGGCGAGCGCGATCGGCAGTGCCACCGCCGCCCTGGCGCTGAGCGCGGCGGTGGGCAACCAGCGCTATACCCTGGGCACGGCGGTCGACGTGACCCTGCCGGTGGCCACCGGCGGCACCGCGCCCCTGACCTACGCCCTGCCCGGGCCGGGGGGCGCCGACCTGCCGCCGGGCCTGAGCTTTAACGCCGGCACCCGCACGCTGTCCGGCACGCCGACCGAGCGCGCTGTCCCCGGCCCCATCGTGACCTACATGGTGACCGACGCCAATGGCGCCAGCACCGCGGTCGCCTTCTTCGTCACCGTGTACGACCGCCTGGCGCTGATCTCGCCGACGACCACCCGGTTCTATCGCGTGGGCAGGAAAATCAACGACCTGCAATTTCTGGAAGCCACCGGCGGCACCTTGCCCAAGACCTACACCCTGACCGGGCCGGAGGGTGCCGACCTGCCGCCGGGCCTGAGCTTTAACGCCGGCAACCGCATGCTGTCCGGCATGCCGACCGAGGCCGGTGTCACCGTGCTGACCCAAACGGCAACCGACCACAACGGCGCCACGGCCATGGCCCACCTCACCATCATCGTGAACGACGACGTGGCGCTGCCCGACAAGCCGGACGACCAGTTCTATACCGTGGGTACGGCGGTCGACGTGACCCTGCCGGAGGGCATCGGCGGCACCGGCACCCTGCGCTACACCCTGACCGGGCCGGGGGGCGCCGCCCTGCCGGCGGGTCTGAGGTTCGATGAGGACACCCGCAAGCTCACGGGCACGCCGACCGAGGCGGCGAGCGCCACCACCCTGACCTACACGGTGACCGACAACAATGGTAGCAACACCCTTGGCGAATCCGACAGCCAGACCTTCATGGTCACCGTGGCCGCGACCACGCCTGAACCACCTGTACTTTCTGCAGGAACACCTACTCATAACAGCATAGCACTCTCATGGGGTGCAGTGGATAATGCCGACAGTTATACCCTGACCAGAGTTGTTGTTGGCGGTGCTGATGTAGTAGTGGCAGCAGCAACCAGTGAATTGACTGCCACTGATACTGGCCTGACTCCTGAGACATCGTACAAGTATGTCGTTACAGCAACAAATTCTGCCGGGACAAGTGCAGATTCTAACGAGGTTGATGCAACCACTCTTGCAGCACCTGTCACTACACCTGAACCAACTGTAACAGCTGAAAGACTACCTGATAATTCCATCGAAGTATCTTGGGATAATATCCCTGGTGTTAATTTTACTATTTATGCAATTAAAACAGGTGAGAATAATGTGATAATTATTGATCTTGTCACTAGTCCACATACTATTGCCACTACTGATCCACTTTTTGACACAGCAAATGATGCTGATGGAATTGGTGTACGTGGTTTTGCCGAGGGTAACCCTGTTGGTGATCATTCAGCGCAGATAACGTCTGACGAAGTACCTGACGAAGCACCTGCCGTGACGGACACCACTCCGCCGACGGTGACCCTCGGCACCATTGCCGAAGGTGTGATTGACACGGCGCAGGATTACGACATTACCTTCTCCGAGCCGGTAACCGGTTTGGCGGTGGATGATTTCTCCGTTTCCAACGACATTGTGGCGTCCGGCGACCTCGTGGTGAATAGTGTGACCCCGGCCAGCGGCTCCAGCACCACCTACACCATCAGCATCACCCCGCGAGCGACAGCCTTCACCCTGACCCTTGCCGCCGACAGCGTGATGGACACCGCGACCACCCCGAATATGGGCCCCGCGGCAGAAGCGAGCGCAACTGGCACCGCAACCGTTACCGCCGCGCCGCCGGGCGCGCCGACCGGTTTGACGGCGAGGCCGGGCGATGCCACGGTCACGCTGGCATGGACGGCACCGGGCGCAACCGGCGGCGCGGACATCACCGGCTATGAGTATCGCCAAAGCGACGCCACGGGCGACTATGACACCACCGGCTCCGCCGCCGTCGTCGATTGGATGGCAATTCCAAACAGCGCCACCGCGACCGAATACACCGTGGCCGGCTTGACCAACGACACCGCATACTTCTTCCAGGTGCGCGCGGTGAACTCGGTGGGCGAGGGCGAAGCGTCAGGCGAAGCCACCGCCACGCCGACCGCCACCGATGATACCACCCTGAGGGTGAATGCCGGCGAGGATCAAGTTGATGTGCTGGAAGGCGCCATGGTGAATCTGGAGGGCACCATCACCAATCCTGGCACCAGCCCGGTCATTTTATGGACGCACACCAGGACCAACGGCGCAGACGTAACGCCGGGCGAAGCCCTCGCCATCACCGACTCGGACGACATAGAGGATGCGAGTTTCACCGCGCCTTATGTAACCGTCAACACCACCTTGACTTTTGAGTTGAGCGTGACCCCGGCAGTCGAGGGCAGCACCCCCGTTACCGACATGGTGGACATCATCATCCCCAATGTGGCGCAACCGCGCGCCATTACCATCGTCAGCGTCAACGACGTGGGCTCGCCCGCCGATTTTGCCTTAGCGGTGTCCTGGGGGCAAGGACCCGACACCGACAAAGACCCGACCACCGGCTTTGATGTGGAATATAAAGTGACCAGCGCGGACGACGACACCTACACGGCTACGAATGTCGTGGTGACTGCCGAGACCGCCGCCATCACCGGCTTGACGGCAGACACCGGCTACACTGTGCGCGTGCGCGCCAAAGCCGGCAGCGGCACCACCGAAGTGGCAGGCGATTATGTGACCAACACGGGAACGACCGCCGCTGACACAACAGTGCCCGGCGCCTTGGCGCTGCCCGATCCGGACGACCAGGGCTATACCGTGGACACCGAGATCACCGCCCTGGAACTGCCGGCGGCCAGCGGCGGCACCGGCACCCTGAGCTACACCCTGACCGGGCCGGCGGGCGCCGACCTGCCGGACGGACTGGACTTTAACGCCGGCACACGCACACTGTCCGGCACGCCGGGCACGGTGGCGACCACCACCCTGACCTACACGGTCACCGACGACAATGGCACGGCCATGGCCGACTTCACCGTCACCGTGGCCGCCTTGTCACCGTTTGCCGACCTCAACCGCACGATTCTGCCGGAGGTGGCCCGCGCCATCGCCGGCCACACGGTGGGCGCGATTGCGCGGCGCGTGACACAAGCTCGCGCTGACGGCGTCACCGACAGCGCGGGCAGTTTCAATCTCGGCGGCCAGACCACCGTGGCCGGCGTGGCCGGCGCGCTCGCCAGCCACGGGCAAGCTATGGCTGACGGCACGCTCAGCCTGAAAGATCTGCTCGGCGGCGGCGATTTTGTCTTGCCGCTGAATGCGCGCGCCGCGGCGGGCGCGCCCGGTCTGTCTTCGGTCGCCTTCTGGGGCGCGGGCGACTACAGCAACCTCGACGGTTCCGGCGGGGCGGTGGACTGGGACGGCGACCTGTTCAGCGCCCATCTGGGCGCGGACGCCCGCCTGCGCGACGACCTGCTGGTCGGCCTGGCGGTGTCCTGGAGTCGGGTCGATCTGGACTACAGCGACCCCGGTCGTAGCGGTGATTATGAGTTGGACCTCACCAGCTTCCATCCCTATGTGGGCTGGAGCGCGCTTTCGGGGAAGCTGGATCTGTGGGCCACCGTGGGCTACGGCTGGGGCGATCTGGAGATCGCCGATGATGAGGCGCAGCAAGCGTCGAGCGATGTCGAGATGCGCACCGTGGCCGTGGGCGGCCTCGGCCGGTTGTTGAAGGTGGGCGCGACCACGCTCCGGCTCAAGGGCGACGCTTTGCTGACGGAGATGGAAGTGGAGGGTAGCGATGAGATGGCGGCCCTGACGGTGGACGCGCGGCGGGTGCGGATGATCCTGGAAGGGAGCCGGACGCACACGCTGGCAGACGGGGCGCAGCTGGAGCCGAGCCTGGAGGTCGGGGTGCGGCATGACGGCGGCGACGGCGAGACCGGTTTCGGGGCCGAACTGGGTGGCGGCGTGCGCTACAGCAATCCGGTCATGGGCCTGACCCTGGAAGGCCGGGCGCGCACCTTGGTGGGACGGGACAGCTATGGGGAATGGGGCGTTAATGGCCTGATTCGCCTGGAGCGAGGAAACGGGCGCGGGCTGTCGTTCAACCTGAGTCCCGGCTACGGCAAGACCGGCAGCGGCACCCAAAGATTGTGGCAACAGGGCCTGCACGACAAGATCGACGGCGAGCGGGATTACGGCGCGCGCATGGACCTGCGCCTTGGCTACGGGCTGCCCGCGTTCGGCGGGCGCGGTCTGCTGACCCCCTACAGCGAGGTGACCTTCGGCGACTCTGCCAGAAATTATCGCCTGGGGATGGAATGGGAACTTGGCGCGTTGTTTGAGCTGAATTTGACCGGCGAGCGCCACGAGAGTAGCGACGGTGCCGCCGATCACGCGATCATGCTGAAAGGCGAAGTCCGCTTTTAGCGCCGTATCCCTGTCGGCACCAAACAGAATTGACCTTATGGCCTCATGAGAGGCGGCGGTTCTGCGAAAAACCGTCCGTCAAAATTGCTGTTGCCTCCGTCAACCGGGAGGCCTATCGGCTGACTGGCCAGTCTGTTTCATGGCGGTGGTTATGAGCGTTAAGAAAAGGGAATTATATAGTTCAGTGACCATAACATTTGACACCAGTAGCTTGGGAAAAGGGCGCTAATGCGAGCTTCAAACTTGCTAAAAAACCAGGCGCATTACACAAAATAGATAGCTTTGACACTGAATTAGCTGCGTTCTTGCTCAAGTACAGGGCTTAACGCCGGAGGACTGACACTGTGGTCACTCAACTATATAATTCACTTCACATTTGGTGTTGGCTTCTTTCTTGGGCCAAGACAGTTGCCAACGGGGCAGGTTCAAGGCGATTTGAGTGTGCGGGGAAGTTCAGGGCTGCGTATTCCACAACGATGGCATTACGTCCGATGTTTTACTCGGTCGCGACATCATATGCGGTGGATCATTTACACTCTCGTTTGATGGGCATTTCATATTGAGTATTTAAACTAAAAAAATGGTAACGGCCCAGGTTGTTTTCAGGCGTATTTCAGGGTTTCGATAATCTGGTCATCTGGTTTCATCAAGGTTTCGATGATGTTCCATCCTTGTTTTCGAGCCGTTGTGATGATGCTGCGCAGGGTAGCGAAATCCTCTGCGCCTTGTTCTGATCGGAAGCCTCGCGATATTTTCTGGCGTAGCTTCATCATCCGCGGCCCGCGTTCGGCCTCGTTGTTTGTGAAGGGCACGTTGGGATCTGCCGGAAAGCGTCGGGTTGCTTCCTTGTGATCGCGCAATGGTAATGCCGGATTATGCCCTGTCCGACGCTTCTTGCGTCCCCGCCTTGCCGATTTTGGTGGTGCGAGGGGAGGGTGCGCCTCATGGAAATCCAGCGCTGCGGTGATGATCCTGTCGGACCGCCGCTTGACAAGCGTAAGCGTCCGGTCTCGGGGCTCTGGTTCGGTTCAGCGTCGGCCGATTGCGCTCAGGTCTGAGCGAAGCGCCACGGGAGCAACTCGTCGAGTTTGGTGATTTTGTGATCGGCGATGCGACTGAGCACATCGGTCAGCCAGGCCTGGGGATCGACGCCGTTGAGCCTGGCGGTCTCGATCAGGGTATAGGCGATGGCGGCGGATTTACCGCCAGCCTCTGAGCCGACAAAAAGATAATTCTTGCGACCCAGGGCTATCGGCTTCATGGCGCGTTCGGCGGAATTGTTGTCGATCTCCAGAAAGCCGTGGTCGAGATACGGGCGCAGGCGCCTCATCCGGGTCAGGGCGTAGCGGATCGCCCTGGCGAGTTCGGACTTGCCGGAGATCTTTGGCAGCCGGGTTTGCAGCCAGGCTTCCAGAGCATCGAAGATCGGTTTGGCGCGGGCTTGCCGGAGTTGGACCCGCTCAATGGGCACACTGCCGCGGGCATCCTTTTCGACGACGTAGAGCCCGGCGATGCGCTTGATGGCTTCCTCGGCGATGATCGAGCCCTCCGACTGGAAGACATCGGTGAACTTGCGCCGGATATGGGCCATGCAGGCGACTTCATCGACACCACCGGATCGGTAGAGCTCGTTGAACCCGGCATAGCCGTCCGCGTGCATCCAGCCCTTGTACCCGGCCAGGTGTCTGGTGGGGTGCTCGCCCTTGCGATCGACGGTGAACTGATACCATGCCGCTGGTGGGTCGGCGCCGCCCCATGGCCGTTCGTCGCGAACATAGGTCCAGATCCGGGCGGTCTTGCATTTGCCGGTGCCCTTCACCTGCATCTTCAGGGTGGTGTCGTCGGCAAAGATCGCCTGGCCGCGCTGAACATGGCGCCCGACCATATCAGCCAATGGTTCCAGCAGTGCCGCCGATTTGCCGACCCAGTCGGACAGGGTCGAGCGGTCGAGATCAATGCCGTCGCGATCGAATATCCGGGACTGGCGATAGAGCGGGAGGTGATCGGCATACTTCGAGACCAGCACATGGGCCAGCAGGCCCGGGCCGGGACGACCCCGCTCGATCGGGCGCGAGGGCAATGGTGCCTGGCAGATCGCCTCGCAACACGTGCAAGCCATGCGGGGCCGGACAAAGCGGTTCACGATGAACCGGCCAGGGACGTATTCCAGCTCTTCGGTGACATCTTCGCCGAGTTTCTTCAGAACCTCGCCGCACTTGCCGCAGGCCTCGCCGGGCGACAGCACTTGCTCGTTGCGCGGCAAGCTGTCCGGCAACGGTTTGCGCTTTGGTTTGTTCTTCGGCCCGGCGACAGTATCAGGCGACGCAGGCGGCGCGATCTTCGCCGCCGCGATCTCTTCCTCTTCGAGCCCGAGTTCAAGCTGATCCATCGTCTCCGACTTCGAGCCAAACCGATGGCGGCGATGACCGGCGAGTTGATGCCTGAGCTTGGCAATCTCGAGCGCCTGGGACTTGACCGTCGCCACCAATTGCCCCGCGAACACCCTCAATTCCGAGGGATTATCGGGCAGTGATTTGGTCTGGTCCAGCATAGCCATTCTATACCAGAACGCGACACTGAAGGGAATCCCTAAAGTGTCATATTTCTCTGTTTTTGTTCAAAAAATTACCCTGCCGTCAGGGGTCGCCAGGTGCGCAGCGGCGCGCGCCAATCGATGCCCTCCAACAGCATCGCCAGTTGCGCCGATGTCACCGACAACCTGCCATGCGCCGGCGATGGCCAGACGAACCTGCCGCGCTCCAGACGCTTGGAAAACAGACACGCCCCTTGCCCGTCCCACCATATGACCTTGATCAGATCGCCGCGCCGTCCCCGGAACACGAACAGGTGCCCGGAATACGGGTCCTGCTCCAGAACCTTCTCGGCCAGCGCCGACAAACCGTTGAACCCCTTGCGCATATCGGTAACGCCAGCCGCCAGCCAGACCTTCGTCTGCACGGGAACCGGGATCATGCGCTCAGACCTCGCGCCAACAGCACCACCATGTCCGGATCAAAGGCACCGCTGAGCGTCAGACGATGGCCCGATGCAAGGGCAATCTCGATCCGACCGTCGCTGACAGGGCTGATCGGCTCCGGCGCGGCGGTGATCGCAGTCGACATCACCTCGACAGGCAGGAAAAATACCCCATCACCACCCGGCCCAAACCGCGGATCACGACGCCACGCGAACACCATGGTCGCGCTCAGCCCGTGATGGCGCGCCACCGACGCAACCGAAGCCCCAGGCTCAAGCGCCTCGGCCACAACACGGCGCTTGAACGCATTCGAGTAGCTCCGCCGATTGCCTCTACGATGATCCATCAAGTTCAAGTGTCCTCGTAATTCAAACGGACATTATCGCCCGCGATCACGCGAAGACTCGCACGCCAATCACAAACCCTTCAAGGGCGGGGAGACCGGACGGTTACTGACAAGCCCGGCAAGCGGCACTGAAGGTGCGACGCCGTTATCCCGCGCCGCCTGTGTGACATGGTGCGCCCGACGCAGGAGCCCTTGCATCTGATCGGCCCGGTGTTCCTTTTCGATTTCGACCGACGCCTGCAATTCCGGTAAATGGTGAGCATTGCACAGCGCGTGGGTAACCCCATCCAGCGTGAAGCAGGGCTTCCAATGATCATGTACGATGCAACCCGTGAGACCGGATAATAAATTACCGCGTTTGGCGCTGACCCGGTAGAAGGCCAGAAGCGGTGTACAGGCAACGTGAAGCCATTGCGTCCGTCCACCAATCCCGAAGCCTGGCTCACATGGGTGCTCGAACGTGTCGCCGACCACAAAATCAATCGCATCGGCGAACTCATGCCGTGGAATTGGACCGCCAAATAGACGTCAAGAGCACCAACACCGGACGGATACCTACGAAGGGGAACTTTACAATCTCATTCGTCAGGGGAGAGGAATTCCAGCTTAAGGGTCTTGAAGAAGGTCTCGACGACGGCGCTCGCCATTGTCTCTCGGACCTATGGCGCGACAAGGCTCGCTCGCAGCAATTTCCCTTGCCGCTCATCGAGACCAGGAAGCCGTGTTTCTTGAGGCTTTTCTGATAGTCGCCCGAGCAGTACTGGCTGCCGCGATCGCTGTGGTGAATGCACCATAAGATCTACCGGAATTGATGGCCAGAAACTTCGCCGACCATTCACCGTTTCGACTGCTCAGGCGGCGGCATCCTCGGCTTGGGTGTCGGCTTCGGTATCGGCTTCAGGGGTTTCGGTGACTTCGGGAACCTCAACCGGGCGGATCGGGCGCATCATGAAGGCGGGGACATGGTCACCCATTCCGACCACCTGACTGCCACGTCGCTCGCCACGCCCGCGGCCCCGGTTTCGGGCCGGTTCGCCACGCTTGGCAGTCGTCGGTTTTGGAGCAGGTGCGAGATCCGGCGTGGTCGGCTGGGGCGATGGTGCCGGCGCAACGGCGGCCTCGGATTCCGCAGCTGGCTGTTCGGCCGGCTTATCGTCCCGTTTCTCGCTCCGCTGCCGCCGCGGCTTGCGTTCCGTGCGTTCGCGGGCCTCTGGGTCGGCCTGGTGTGCTGGAGCAGGGCTGTCCTCCGATCCGGCGCTCGTCGATTTGCTGCCCGGCGTGTCGATCCGGTCGATCTGTTTGCCCAGCATCTCTTCGATCCGGTCGAGATACTTCTTGTCCAGCGGTGCCGAGATGGTCAGTGCAGTGCCCTCGCGCCCGGCGCGCCCGGTTCGCCCAATGCGGTGGATATAGTCCTCGGCATGGATGGGAACGTCGAAATTGAAGATATGGCTGACATTCGGGATATCGAGCCCGCGCGCCGCCACATCGGACGCCACCAGCAGCTTGATCTCGCCTTCGCGGAAGCTGTTCAGGGTTCTCGTGCGCACCGGTTGGTCCAGGTCGCCATGCAGAGCGCCGGCGTTATAGCCGTGCTTTACCAGGGACTTGTGCAGGATCGCGACCTCGGTCTTGCGGTTGCAGAAGATGATGGCGTTGCGCAACCGCTCCCCCTCGCGTTGCATCAGGGCGCGCAGGAAGTCGCGCTTTTCCTTCGAAGCGGTCTCGCGGTCGCGGCGCGAAGGTTTGAAGAGGCAAACCCCCTGGGTCACGGTCTCGGCGGCGGTCGCCTGACGCGAGACCTCGACACGGACCGGGTTGTGCAAGAATTCCGTGGTCAGCCGGGTGATCTCCGGTGGCATGGTGGCCGAGAAGAACAGGGTCTGGCGGGTGAACGGCGTCAGCTTGAAGATGCGCTCGATGTCGGGGATGAAGCCCATATCGAGCATCCGGTCGGCCTCGTCCACCACCATGATCTGTACGCCGGTCATCATCAGCTTGCCGCGCTCGAAATGGTCGAGCAGGCGGCCCGGGGTCGCGATCAGCACATCGACGCCACGGTCGATCAGCTTGTCCTGGTCCTTGAAGCTGACCCCGCCGATCAGCAGTGCCATCGAGAGCTTGTGGTATTTGCCGTATTTCTCGAAGTTCTCCGCCACTTGGGCGGCAAGCTCGCGGGTCGGGCAGAGGATCAACGAGCGCGGCATCCGCGCCCGGGCCCGGCCCTTGGCCAGAATTGTGATCATCGGCAGCACGAAGCCGGCGGTCTTGCCGGTGCCGGTTTGGGCAATGCCCAGCACGTCGCGGCCCTTCAGCGCTTCGGGGATGGCCTCGGCTTGGATCGGGGTGGGATCCTTGTAGCCGGATTCTTCAACGGCCTTGAGGACTTTCGGGTCGAGTTCGAGGTCTGAAAACTGCATGTATACCTGTGAGGTTGCCTGGGTGACGATGGGCGGCTGGTTTCTTGGCCGCATTTCACCACGCGGCCACGGCATCCACATTGATGCCTGTCACATCCGCGCGTCTTGTCGCGCGAAACGCATTAAATGTCAATGAATCTGGTTGCGGCATCTGTGCCGCAGGGAAACAGTTTGCCGACGGGCCTTGAAATCGGCTTTTATTTCGATATTTCTAGAAATATGGAAAAGAATCAGCAACACGACCCACGTCCTGCGAGGCTCGATGACACTGAAGCGGCTGAAGCTTTTGCCGCGCTTGGCTCGGAGGTGCGCCTGGCGATCCTGCGGGCGTTGGTGCGTGCAGGCGAAGACGGACTGCCGGTGGGCGCGTTGCAGGGCCGCCTGGCGATCGCTGCCTCGACACTGAGCCACCACCTGCGGGCGCTGATCCAGGCCGGTGTGCTGGAGCAGACCCGCGACGGGCGCACCCTGATCTGCCGGGCGCGTTATGACCAGATACAAGGGCTAGCGGCCTTTCTGGTCAGCGAATGTTGCGCTGATATGGACCGCGAGATCGAGGAGAAACGGGCATGACCGAATTGGTGCTGCGGCAGGCGGGGGTGGTCTGGAGCAGATTGCGTGGATTGGACCCGGTCTGGTTGCTGATCCTGGCGATCCCCGTGGCCCTGCAGTTGTTCGATCCTGATAACGCCGGAACAGTGCTGTCAATTGCGGTCCGGGCCTTCCGGGGAACCCTGCCTTTCATCGCCATCGCGGTTGGGCTGATCGCCTGGCTGAAAGCGACTGGGGCCGAGGGCATCGTGGCCCAGGCATTCAAGGGTCGGGAAAGCCGGATGATCGTGCTGGCCGCACTGGTCGGCGGGGTGATGCCGTTCTGCTCCTGCGAGGTGATCCCGTTCATCGCCGCGCTGCTGGCGGCGGGCACGCCGTTGTCGGCGGTGATGGCGTTCTGGCTCTCGTCACCGCTGATGGACCCGCCGCAATTCATGATTACGACGGCAGCACTGGGAATGGAGTTCGCCGTCGCAAAGGTGGTCTTTGCCGTACTGCTGGGCGTCGGCGGAGGGTTTGCGATCAAGGCGTTGACCGGCTACGGCGCCTTCGCGGCGCCTTTGCGCGCGGGCGGCGGCTGTGGAAAGTCCTGCGGCGTCGGCGAGCTGACGGGCAAACCGGTCTGGCGGTTCTGGGGTGAGGCGGAGCGGCGCGGAACCTTCGGCGCTACCGCCTGGACCCAAAGCCTGTTCCTGACCAAATGGTTGTCACTGGCATATCTGCTGGAAGGGTTGTTGGTAGAATATGTCCCGGCCGAGATGATCGCCGGGGTGGTCGGCGGGCCCGGCGTCTTCCCGGTGGTGTTGGGGGCGTTGGTCGGGGCGCCGGCCTATCTCAACGGTTATGCCGCCCCGGCGCTGGTGGCCGGGCTGATGGAGCAGGGCATGAGCGCGGGTGCTGCGATGTCGTTCATGGTCGCGGGCGCGGTTAGCTCCATTCCGGCGATGGCGGCGGTCTGGGCGCTGGTCAAGCGCGAGGTCTTCGCCCTGTATGTGCTGTTCGGGATCTCCGGCGCGATCGTCAGCGGGTTGCTCTTCGCGATCGTGATGGGGGCGTTTGGGTAGTGCTCCGAAGTCGATTGGATGCGGGGCCTTGCGCCGGGGTCTCAATGGGTGGTGCGTAGTGGGTTGATGGTCCGGCTCGGCGGCTCGCGAATCCTCAGACATGCGTCTCCTTGGTGGTGCTCAGCTTGATCTCGGGCCAATCCCGCACCACCCGGTCGATGTCCCACTGGATGCGGGTCATGTAGACCGGGTCGCCGTCGTGGTCCGCGGCCATGTGGCCCTTGTTGGCACTTATGAAGGCCTCGAGCCGGTCCTTCGGGCCGCTGATCCAGCGCGCACCGGTGAACTGGGTTTGGTCGAAGCGCACCGGCAGACCGTATTCGAGCTTGATCCGGCTGGCCAGCACGTCGAATTGCAACGCGCCCACAACGCCGACGATCCAACCCGCGCCGACCTCGGGCTTGAACAGCTTGGCCGCGCCCTCCTCGGCGAACTGCAGCAACGCCTTGTCGAGGTGCTTTGCTTTCATCGGGTCACCGGCGCGGACATTCTGCAACAGCTCCGGTGCAAAGGCGGGGATACCGGTGAAGCGCAGATCCTCGCCCTCGGTCAGCGCGTCGCCAATGCGCAACTGCCCGTGATTGGGGATACCGATGATATCGCCTGCCCAGGCGTCCTCGGCCAGTTCGCGCTCGGCGGCGAGGAACAGGACCGGATTGGAAATTGCCATCAGCTTGCCTGCGCGCACGTGGCGGAGCTTCATGCCGCGAATGAAATGCCCGCTGCAAAGTCTTACGAATGCAACACGATCCCTGTGTTTAGGGTCCATGTTAGCTTGCACCTTGAAGACAAACCCGGTAACCGGTTTCTCCTCCGCCGCAACTTGGCGCGAGGCGGTCCTGCGCGGCTGTGGTGGCGGGCCGTAGCGGGCAATGCCCTGCATCAACTCGTTGACACCGAACGAGTTGATCGCCGAGCCGAACCAGATTGGCGTCATGTTGCCTTCGTGGAAGCTGGCGAGGTCGAATGCGGGCAGCAATTCCCGGGCCATCTCGACCTCCTCGCGGAGCGTGGCGAGCAACTCCGCCGAGAGTAGCTCATCGAGGCACGGATCGTCGAGGCCCTTGATCGAGATCGACTGTGCCCTGACGTTGCGGTCGGCCCGGCTCATCAGCTCGAGCCGGTCGTTGAGCAGGTCATAGGCCCCCATGAAATCGCGGCCCTGACCGATCGGCCAGCTTGCGGGGGCCACATCAAGGGCCAGCAGCTCCTGGATCTCGTCGATGATTTCAAAGATGTCGCGGCTCTCGCGGTCCATCTTGTTGCAGAAGGTCAGGATCGGAAGGTCGCGCAGGCGACAAACCTCGAACAGCTTGCGGGTCTGGCTCTCGACCCCCTTGGCGCCGTCGATCACCATAACCGCGGCATCGACCGCGGTCAGGGTGCGGTAGGTGTCCTCGGAGAAATCCGCATGGCCCGGGGTATCGACCAGGTTGAACCAGTGCTCGCCATAGGCGAACGACATCGCCGAGGCGGAGACCGAGATGCCGCGCTCCTGTTCCATCTTCATGAAGTCCGAGCGGGTGCGCCGGGCCTCGCCCTTGGCGCGGACCTGGCCCGCCATCTGGATCGCGCCGCCATAGAGCAGCAGTTTCTCGGTCAGGGTGGTCTTGCCCGCATCCGGGTGCGAGATGATCGCGAAGGTTCGCCGCCGCCCGATTTCGGGAGGCAGGGCGGGGGCGTTATCACCCCGGGTATCTTGGCGCTCGAGCATGGAGGGCGATGTAGCGGCTACCGTTCCGCTTGCCTAGAGCTAGATGAGGTTTCACCGGTCCTTGACCATCAAACCGAAGAGGCGCCGTCCCGGGTCAAGCCCGGGACGGCGCGGCTTGAACGGATAGATCGTTTTGCGCCAAATGCGCACCACCCCCCACCCCCACCCACCCCCGCAGGATACGATTCCATGGCGGCTGGGCGGCGGAGCCGTCAGGGCAAATGACCAGCCGCTCAGAGGAACGGCAGCTCCCGCATCTCGCCCCCGATCCGTTTTCCGGTTGGCAGTTCGATGGTGACCGTGTCGCCGGGGACGATGCCGGACCAGATCAGGCAGATGCCGATATTCTTCTCCAGCCGTGGTGACCAGGCGTTGGTGGTCATCTGGCCCACCGGTGTATCGCCCTTGAAGACCTGCGAGTGGAGATCGAACAACGACATCCTGTCGCCATGGTCCAGCACCACGCCAAGCTGCTGGCGTTTCGCTCCGTGGGCGTGGATTTTGCACAGCGCCCGGATGCCGATGGCGTCGTCCGGGGCGTCGAGATGGACATACCGGCCCATGCCGACCTCAAACGGGTTGGTCTCGCTGTCGGTATCGCCGCCGAAGGACAAGAGGCCACTCTCGACCCGTTCCATGCCGTTCGGGCAGCCGGGGCCGATGTCGTAGGGCGCACCGGCCTCCCTGATCTTGTTCCAGAGCTCGGTGCCGCGGGTGCCGTCGCGCAGATAAAGCTCGAAGCCGCCCTGTTTCGACCAGCCGGAGCGGGCCAGCAACAGCGGAATGCCGTCGAGCTCGGTCTCGCGGAAGCGGAAATAGCGCATCGAGCGGGCTGCATCGCCGAAAAGATCTACAATCAACTCGATCGCCTTCGGACCCTGCACCGCCAACGGTGAGACATCCGGTTCAGTCACCTTCACGTCGAGGCTGCGCTCGGCCGCCACCGCCTTGGCCCAGAGCAGGAGGTCGCCATCGGCGATCGACAGCCAATAGCGGTCCTCGGCCAGCTTGAGCAGGATCGGGTCGTTCAGCAGCACACCCTGGTGGTCGCAGACCGGCACATACCAGCCCTGGCCCACCTTCATGTTGTCCAGCTTGCGCGGGCACAAGACCTGAGCCAGGCGCCCGGCTTCCGGGCCGGCCAGCTCGACCTGACGTTCGCAGGCGACGTCCCACATGGCGACGCCCCGGATCAGGCGCCAGTATTCGCCCATCGGGTCGCCAAAGGAGGTTGGCATGTACATGTGGTTGTAGACCGAGAAGCTGGTCACCCCAGCGGCGACTGTGGCGTCGAAAAAGGGGCTACGGCGAATCCGGGGGCTGGGAGTAAAGTATGCTGGCATTTGGGTGAGTCCGCTCTGAAGGTTTTTGTCTTACATTACCGAGTGGCGGGCCGTTGGCAATCGGAAGATGAAGCATTGGAGCGTGGTTTCGGGGACAGGTTGATTTGGGGCGGGCAGATGGAAATGGCTATGCCCCGGCATCGCGCGCGAGATTGCGCCGCAACCGTCCAGCCTTGTCAGAAAAGCGCGCGCTTGCTACCTAGTCAGGTAAGCCGACTAAAATGCTTGGGAATGACCCGGTGAGCGTGCCAATGAGCACCGAAAAGCTGAAGCTTGTCGATACCTCGGCCCCACCGCGCCTGGCGCTGGAGGGAATCACGGTCACCTTCGACGGTGTGCCGGCGGTATCCGACCTGAGCCTGGATGTGGGGGCGGGCGAGATCGTCTGCCTGCTCGGCCCCTCGGGCTGCGGCAAGACCACGACGTTGCGGGTCGCCGCCGGGGTTGAGCGCCAGAAGAAGGGCGGGGTGCTTATCGACGGGCGACTGGTCTCCGAGAAGGGCAACCATGCACCACCGGAAGAGCGCTCGATTGGGTTGATGTTCCAGGATTTTGCGCTGTTCCCGCACCTCACGGTGGCCGGGAACGTGGCCTTTGGACTGCGCCGAATCGCAACGCCGGACAAGCGCGCGACCCTGGTGGCGGAGTATCTCGACCGGGTCGGGCTGGAGGCCTATAGCCGCAAGTTTCCGCACCAGCTCTCGGGCGGCGAGCAACAGCGGGTGGCGCTGGCGCGCGCCCTGGCGCCGCGGCCGCGCGTGATGCTGATGGACGAGCCGTTCTCCGGCCTCGACAACCGGCTGCGCGACGAGGTGCGCGACCATACGCTGTCGATCCTCAAGGAGGAGGGGGCAGGGGTGCTGTTGGTCACTCACGACCCAGACGAGGCCATGCGCATGGCCGACCGGATCGCGCTGATGCGCGAGGGGCGGATCGTGCAGATCGGCGCGCCCTATCATGTCTATAACTATCCGGTCGATCGGCAGGCGGCGGGGTTCTTTTCGGACATCAACATCATCCACGGCGTGGTCTGCGATCGCCAGACTGACACGCCCTTTGGATTATTCCTGGCCCCGAAGCTGGTTGACGGCGCCGATGTCGAGATCGTGATCCGGCCCCAGCACCTTCGAATCGAGCCCGACAACACAAGCCGAAACGCAACCAGCGACGTAATCGGCGACGTGAAGCTACCCGAACCGACGGCGGAGCACGGCATGCCCGCCGGTGGCAGCGTGGCCCGTGCCCGATTTGTCGGCGCGGCCAGCCTTATTGAGGTTGCGATGGACCATGATGGCTCGATTCTACGCGTTAGTGTGCCCTATGCCTGGCTGCCGGAGCCCGGCGCGCGGGTGTGGCTAAGTATGCGCCGTGACCGGTGTTTCGTCTTTCCCTGTATCAAGCAGAGCCGCGTTGCCTCGCCTCACGCAGCGGAGTAAATGCTCGATTAATCCCCCAAACGGGGCGGAATGGGCTTTAACAGCGTTCACCGATCCAATATGTGTGTGGCAAAGATCAACAGTCGGGTCGCCGCATTGTCGCTGCATCCGGCTTGAATAGGAGTGTTCGGAATGTTGAACAATATCGGCCCGATCGGCCTGATCGTCATCCTGGTCGTGGTTCTGTTGCTGTTCGGTCGTGGCAAGATCCCGCAGCTGATGGGCGATGTGGCGAAGGGCATCAAGAGCTTCAAGAAGGGCATGAAGGAAGATCTCGACGACCCCGAGAAGATAAACGAGGCCGCCGATGGCACCATCGACGGGGCTATCGATGTCACCCCGAAGAAAGAAGAGAAAGCCTGATCCGGCAATACTGCAAGGGCGCATGATATGCTGGACCTGGGCTGGTCCGAGATACTGATTATCGGGGTTGTCGCCCTGATCGTCGTCGGACCGAAGGATCTGCCGAAGATGCTGCGGACGCTCGGGCAATTTGCCGGGCGGGCGAAAGGCATTGCGCGCGAGTTCCAACGCTCGATGGATGATGCGGCGCGCCAGGCGGATATCGAGGAGTTGCACGACCTCAAAAAAGGTCTCGACGATATGCGCGGCGCGCAGCACAAGATGCAGCGCGATATGAGCCAGTCATTCCTCGATGGCCCTCAAAAATCCGACGGCAAGAAACCCGACGGCAAGAAACCCGACGGCAAGAAACCCGACGGCAAGAAACCCGACGGCAAGAAACCCGACGGCAAAAAACCCGACGGCAAGAAACCCGCGGCGAAAAAGGCAGGCGACAGTGCGGCGGCAGAGCCGGCGAAGGCCGGGGCGTCCGCGGCTGATGCCACGCCCAAGCCGGCGAAGGCGCCCGCCAAGAAACCCGCCAAGAAAGTTTCCGAACCGCAGGCCGAGCCGGGCAATGTGAGCGGCGCATGACCGAACACAAGATCGAGGACAGCGCCGCGCCCCTCATTGACCATCTGATCGAACTCAGGACCCGGCTGATCCGGTCGATCCTGGCATTCGTGATTGCGATGATGCTCTGCTTCGCGGTCGCCGAGCAGATTTTCGAGTTTTTGACCGAACCGATGAAATCGGTGATGTTGGCGCGCGGTCACGACCCGGCGTTGATTTTCACCGGGGCGCACAAGGTGTTCTTCACCTATGTCTCGGTGGCGATGTTCGGCGGCCTGTTCGTTTCCTTTCCGATTATCGCCACCCAGCTTTGGCGATTTGTCGCGCCGGGGCTCTACAAGACCGAGCAGAACGCCTTCCTGCCGTTCCTGATCGCCAGCCCGGTGCTTTTCGTGACCGGCGCGGCCTTCGCCTATTACGCGGCGCTGCCGCTGGCTTTCGACTTCTTCCTCAGTTTCGAGAGGGCGCCCGATCCGAACGGCGACGGAATCAAGATCGAATTCCTTGGCACCGTTGACGAGTATCTCGGGCTGACGATGAAATTCATTCTTGCCTTCGGCATCTGCTTCCAGTTGCCGGTGGCCCTGACCCTGATGGGCAAGGCCGGGCTGGTCGGGGCGGAGGGCCTGCGCAAGAACCGGAAATATGCGGTTGTCGGGGTTTTGATCGCGGCGGCGCTGTTCACGCCGCCCGATGTTTTTTCCATGATGATCCTGTTCTTGGCGGTCTATGGTCTCTACGAGATCTCGATCATGCTGGTGCAATCGGTCGAGAAAAAGCGCGAAGAGAAGCTGCGCGCCGAGGGTTATTTTGACGAGAGTGACGATGAGGAAGACCCGCTGGCTGCCGAGGGCTCGGACGACGACGAGTCCAGCGATGGGAAAGACTCGTGAGCCGCGACGCTGAGGCGCTGGAGCGGATAGCTGCCGCGTTGGAACGGATCAGCCCGCCGGGTGCAGTATTGCCCGACTTCACCGCCGCCGACGCTTATATGTGGGCGGCCGAGCTGGATCGGCTGGTGCCGGTGCCCAAGGTTCATCGGGTCGAATTGGAACTGCTGGTCGGCATCGACCGTGCCCGCGACACCCTGATGGAAAACACGCTGCGCTTTGCCCGTGGTCTGCCCGCGAACAATGCTTTGTTGTGGGGCGCGCGGGGCATGGGCAAGTCATCGCTGGTCAAGGCGGCCCATGCGGCGTCCAATGCCGAAGGCGGGACGCTGGTGCTGATCGAGATTCACCGCGAGGATATCCCCACCATTGGCAGGTTACTGGAATTGCTGCGCGAATCCGACCGGCGCTTCCTGGTTTTCTGCGACGATCTCTCGTTCGCTAAGGACGACAGCCACTACAAGTCTCTGAAGGCTGTTTTGGATGGCGGCATCGCCGGGCGGCCCGAGAATGTGCAGTTCTATGCCACCTCGAACCGGCGTCACCTGATGCCGCGCGAGATGATCGAGAACGAGCGCTCGACCGCGATCAACCCTTCCGAGGCGACCGAGGAAAAGGTCTCGTTGAGTGATCGCTTCGGGTTGTGGCTGGGCTTCCACCCCTGTGATCAGGACGAGTATCTTCGGATGATCCGGGGCTATTGCGACCATCTGGGCATCACCATCGATGACGACCGGCTGCGCGCCGAGGCGATCGAATGGCGCCAGACCCGCGGCGCGATGTCGGGCCGCGTGGCCTGGCAGTTTGTTCAGGATCTGGCCGGGCGCGAGGGTGTGCGGATCGCGCATTAGCGCGTTGTGCGGGCGATCCGGATCACGGTTCCCTCTCCTCAGAAAAGGTAAAATTTTAGAATTTCATTATATTTCAGCAACTTAACCCCATGCGTAAATCTGTGCACACACGCGTCTCCGGTCACATACCCTGCAAAACGCTATAGAGCATGAACCATGATCTCCGATTCATCGATCATGCTCTATCTCAATGAATTGCCGCGATTTCCGAGTCGCAAAGTGAACTCACTTTGCTAGAAATCGCTCTAGAAAAACTTCTCCGGGTCCAGGCTGTCGGCGCCGTGGCGGACCTCGAAGTGCATCCTTGGTTGTGTTGAAGGCGTGACGACTCCGATTTTCTCGCCCTGGTCCACAATATCGCCCTTGCTGACCGTCACCCGCTCGATCCGGCCATAGACCGTGAGGTAGTCGCCCGCGTGGCGTAACAGGACGATGGTGCCCAGCCCGCCGAGCGATCTGCTGACCAGCGCGACTTCGCCGCTTGCCGCGGCGACTACCCGCGCGCCGGAAGGCGATGCGAAATCGATGCCGTCATTGCGCGACCGCCCGGCGCCCTTGTTGAATCCGATCACCACCGGGCCCACCACGGGCCGAATCAATCTGAACTCGACCGGTGCTTCTGGCGCGGTCGCGGCCAATTCGATGGCTGCGTTGTCCTCGATCACCTGCTCTTCCGGCGTCGTGATCGTCTCGACCGGGCGCGGAGGCGGTGTCGGGGTCAGCGGCTCGAGCGCCGGCGTCTGGTATTGGCGCAGTTGCGGCGAAGCAAGCTCGCCCGGGGCCTGTGGGTCGGGCGGCAGAGGCTCCACGGCGCTCGGTGGCGCGGCAAGATCGCCCTGCTCGTTGAACCCGGATGCCCGATTGATCGCGGCAGTTGCCAAGTCCAGACTCCAGGCCACGCCACTGGACGGGGCCGCTTCAGTTGTCGCCGGATCGGCAACGGCGGCGTCGGCCTGGAGCGGCACCGATTCGATCTGGACGCTGGTGCCCTCGGTGGCTGGCGCGGCAGGACTGACTGGGGTTGCAGGACTGACCGGGGTGGCGGGAGCGGGGACATTGTCCGAATAGCCGCTGGGGCGCGGCGGCAATACCAACTCGTCGCCCTGTCGCAGCGCGTGGGTCGGCGACAGGCCATTATAGGCCCCGAGTTCCGAGGCGGACAGACCCATGCGTTGGGCAATGCTCGCCACGGTGTCGCCCGAGCGGGCACGCGCGGCCTGATAGCCATCATAGTTGATGCTGCCGTTGGCATCCGGTGCCGTGTTGACCGGAACGGTCACAGGTGCAGTTGGCGCCACCGAACCAGCCGCTGCCGAGGTGGCCGGGTCGGATCCTTTGATCTCGACCGCCGCCCGTTCGGATGATTGCGTGGATACGCAACCCGCGATGCTCAAAACCACGGCGGTTTGCACCAGGGCGCGCGCCTGTCGGCGTAGATTGCTCAATATTGTCCTGTTCATTCTTTCGATCCCTGCCTCGAAACGAACGTGCTGCGGTTCAGCGCCGGAAATCCTCGGGCAACCCCTCGATCAGGGGTACGAAACGCACGGCGCACAACTCGCTATATCTCGGACCGTCTTCGGTCTTCTCGATTTTTATCAACTGCTGGACCTCGTCGGTTTGACCGACGGGCAGCACCATTATGCCACCGGGACGCAATTGTTCCAACAGTGCTGCCGGAGTATCGTCAGCAGCAGCTGAAAGCAGGATGCGGTCAAAGGGCGCCTGTTCCGGCCAGCCCTTTGTGCCATCGCCGGCGCGGATGGTGACATTGCCCAGCTCCAGCCGGGCGATGCGCTCACGTGCCTCCAGCGCCAGCGGACGGTGACGCTCGATGCCGTAGACCCGGCGCACCAGCCGGGCAAGGATGGCGCAGACGTAGCCGGACCCGGCGCCGACCTCCAATATCTTGCAGCGCGGCGTCACCTGGAGTGCCTGGATCATCATGCCGACAATGGCGGGCTGCGAAATGGTCTGGCCACAGGCGATCGGCAAGGCGCGATCCTCGAAGGCGCGGTCGCGGAAGGCGCGTTCGACAAACATCTCGCGCGGGGTTTTCTCCATTGCCTCGAGCACACGCCGGTCGCTGACGCCACCCCGGCGCAGACCGAGCATGAGCTGCATAAGCTTCTCGTCATGGCTGTTAGGCTGCACTACGCCTCTCCCCGCAAAGCACTCCAGCATGACATTAGACCCTTCGTGGTGCGCTGTCATCCGACAGCGGCCCCGATGGCAATCTTAGCGCCTTCGAGAAGGTCCTCGGCGGTCAATTGCGGGCGCAACGGTGTGATCGTGACCCAGCCGTCGATTCCGAGTCGGGCATCGGTGCCCTCCGGCGCCGAGGCATTCGCGGTTTTATGCCGGGTGAACAGAAAATCACGGCCGTTGGGTGCCTTGTAAGGTACGATCTCGAAGGTTGCGTCGGCTCGCATGCCCTGGGGGCACACGGTCATGCCCCGGATTGTTTCGGGTTTCGCTGCTGGAAAGTTGACGCTGTAGAAGTTCTTTTCGGCGAAGGGCATCTCCAACACAGCCTTGACGGCCTTCAGCCCCCAGGCCCGCGCCGGATCCCAGAGATCGTCGGGCGCGTCCGGTCCGGCACTGTAGAACTGGCTCAGCGCGATCGCGCGCACACCGTTCAGCCCGCCCTCCATCGCCGCCCCGGCGGTGCCCGAATAGACCACGTCCTCGGCCACGTTGTGGCCCCGGTTGACCCCTGCGATCACCAGGTCCGGCGGGCTGTCCTTCAGGATCACATGCAGCCCCACAATCACACAATCCGCCGGGAAGCCATCGACTGAATAACGCCGCTCGCCGAGTTGGGTCATCCGCATCGGCGAAGCGTAGGAGATGGCGTGGGAGACCCCCGAGCGCTCGAAATCCGGCGCCACAACCCAGACCTCGCCACCCGGCCCGGCAATCTCGGCCGCAATCTCCTCGGCCAGCGCCAGCCCCGGTGCTGTGATGCCGTCGTCATTGGTGACCAGAATGCGCATTTGCCCTGTCCCTCGCCTGCCTGTTCGCAGGGGTTGTAGGGACGCATCGGCGGCGCGTCTAGCGGTGGGCGTCGATTGCGCGCAGAATCTGTGCTTGAGCTTCGAGATATCCCTGCGCTGTGCTCTTCAGCGCGCCGTCGATTTCTTGTGTCAACTCGGCCAGCCGGTGAAACGGCACCATGGGTGCTGCGTGGTGGGCGGTGTGCCAAGGCATCTCCCAGGCCAGCCAACGGGTGGCGCGGTGGGCGAAGGTGGTGCGGCTGTTGGCCAGCATGTCGGGCACGAGCGGGCAGCTGGTATGCTCGGCCAGCAGAAAGGCGCGCAGAATTGGCTGGCCCAAGAGGGCGGGGACGACCCAGAGGGTCAGCGCCAATGTCGAGCCGGTGATCAGGGAAGCCGTGGCGATTGCCGTATAGATGGCGAGGTAGAGCCGTGCATCGGTTCGCACCTTGGTCGCGCCGCGCGGTGGCACATAGGCGGGCAGGGGCCTGCCGGATGCAGCGCCGATCAACGCCCGGGCCTGGCCGATCCAGTAGTGCCAGCCGGTTAGCCGCCACAGGTATTCGCGCCGCGTCCGCGGCTTCGACATCGCCAGTTCCGGATCTCGTTGTGCGTCCTGGGTGTGGCGGTGATGGGAGAAGTGGAAAAAGCGAAAGCTGTTGGGCGGCAGCAAGATCGGCAATCCCGCCAGCCATGCCACACGGTCATTCAGAAAATGGGTGCGAAAAGCGGTGCGGTGGATGCACTCATGCGCCGCCGAGAACAGGAACACCAGCACCGTGCCATGAACGAACTGGAACAGGGGCCGAGCCCAGCTTTCCACAGCCAGCACCGCCGCGCCGGTCAGGAACAGCAGCCCCAAATGACTGGCCAGTCGGATCAGGCCGGGGGCGTCGGAGGTCTCGGACAAGGCCGCGATCCGCTCCGCCCCGACAGCGGCCAGCGCGGAACGGTGGTTGCCGTCAGCCATCCGGCCTTGCAAATCTGAACTGACCGCGCCGTTCAAGCCAGGACCCCGTCCGCGTCGATCCGTTCCGCGCCGCGCATATAGGGGCGCAGGGCCTCGGGTATGGCGATGGCGCCGTCCTCTTCCTGGTAGTTCTCCATCACCGCGATCAGGGTGCGGCCGACGGCCAAGCCGGAGCCGTTAAGTGTATGGAGAAACTCCAGTTTTTTTGAGTCTGCACGACGGAAACGGGCGTTCATGCGCCGGGCCTGAAAGTCACCGCAGACGGAGCATGAGCTGATCTCGCGATAGGTGTCCTGCCCTGGCAGCCAGACCTCGACGTCATGGGTGCGGCGCGCGCCGAAGCCCAGGTCGCCGGTGCACAGCACGACGGTGCGGTAGGGCAGGCTTAGCCGCGCGAGGATTTCCTCGGCGCAGGCGGTCATGCGGTCGTGTTCGGCATCGGCGTCCTCGGGGCGGGTCAGCGAGACCATCTCGACCTTTTCGAACTGGTGCTGGCGCAGCATGCCGCGGGTGTCCTTGCCGGCGGAGCCGGCCTCGGCGCGGAAGCACTGGGTCCAGGCGGTGTAGCGCCGGGGCAGGGTGGCCTCGTCGACGATTTCGCTGGCGTGGAGGTTGGTCAGGGTGACCTCCGCCGTCGGGATCAGCCACCAGCCGTTCTCGGTGCGGTAGAGGTCATCGGCGAATTTTGGCAGCTGTCCGGTGCCGATCAGCACCTCGTCACGGACCAAAACGGGGGTCCAGACTTCGGTGAGACCGTTCACATCTACATGAATATCCAGCATAAATTGGGCCAGCGCCCGGTGCAGGCGGGTCAGGGGGCCGGTGAGGGTCATGAAGCGGGCGCCGGAGAGTTTGGCGGCGATTTCGAAGTCCATCAGGCCCATGGCCTCGCCGAGTTCGAAGTGTTGCCTGGGGGCGAAGTTGAAGGCGCGGGGGGTGCCGTGGCGGCGGAGCTCGACGTTGTCGGCCTCGGTGTCGCCTTGCGGCACGCTGTCCAGCGGCGCGTTGGGGATGGTCAGCATGAGGTCGTCGAGGCGCTTGTTCTCGGCCGCCGCCTCGACCTCGAGCCGGGCGATCTCGTTCTTCTTGGCCGCTATCAACGCGCGGAGGCGTTCAAATTTTTCATTGTCTCCGCTGGACTTGGCCTGGCCGACCTGCTTTGAAGCGGCGTTCCTCGCGGCCTGCGCTTCGCCGGCGGCGGTGATCCTGGCGCGGCGTTCCTCGTCGATCCCGAGCACCTCCGCCGACAGCGGCGAGAGGCCCCGGCGCGCCAGCATGGCGTCGAAGGCGTCGGGGTTCTCGCGGATCAGGCGGATGTCGTGCATGGGGTTTCTCCGAGACTGGAATCGGCGGTTTATGCACTATTGGGGCCGGATTTTCCAGCGGCGGGGATTCCCGTTTTTGTGAAGGATTTTCGCTGCGGGCCAGGGTGCAAGATTTTGGCGTGGACTGACTGTGGCCCGCGTTGGAAATCCTCCCGGGGGGGAAGCCGCGTGGGCCTGGCGGTTTCTATGGGCAAAGCATAACGAGGGTTGTGCCGGTTGATGCTGTTTGCGGGGACAGCCAGGGCTTTGTTGACATGGCGAGAATGGGTTTTGGTTTTGGTGTAATTCTCCAACATTTACCGGTGTTTTTTGCTGTCGTTTCGAACCATTTGAGCGTGTTCGTCGCGGCAGAGCACAAATCGAGACCAACCCGGAACGAGGGGCGTTTCAGGATCCGGTTTTGGTGGAGTGACGGGCGTTTCATCATGCTGCCTGCCTCGTTGGTGGTGCGCGTGTCAAAGGGCGCTCGCCGCGGCGGAATATCTCGATGATGCGCATCGGGCCGCCGCAGCCGGGGCATGGCTCCCGAAGTTTGAGCGCGATGATCTCGGCGGTTTGCGGGTTTTCCTGCCTGGCCGGTTCCGCGCCGGGCAAGGCGCGGAGCTTCGCGATATTGGCTACGACCAGCGCTGGCGAGCAGGCCGTAGTGACGGATGCGGTGGAAGTCATCTGGCAGGACATGGATCAGAAAGCGGCGGATGAACTCGTTGGTGGCGAGGCACATTGTCATCGGTCGGTCGCCGGGTTTGACGCGGTAGTCTTTCCAGCGGAACGCGGCGGTCCGGACATCCGTGCTGATCAGGCGGCGGTTCGAAATGGCGACACGGTGGGTGTATCGACCGAGACAAGCGAGCACGGCTTCGGGTCCGCCAAAGGGCGGTTTGGCGTCGACCACCCATTCGGATTTGCGTAGCGGGGCAAGATATGATGCGAAGGCGTCCGTTCTGCGCAAGCCCGCCAGTTCACCGAAGACGATGAGTTTACCGGCCCGATGCCCCGCCGCCAGCCCTTCGAGAAAAAGCCGCCGGAACAATCGAGACAGAACTCGCACTGCCAAAAAGAACCCGGGACGGCAGGCCATCCAGCGGGTGCCATCCAGCGACAGCCCGCCGCCCGGCACAATCATGTGAACATGAGGATGATGGGTCAGCGCCGACCCCCAGGTATGCAACACGCTGGTCATGCCGATCCGGGCGCCGAGGCGCCTGGGGTCGGCTGCAATGGTCGTGACCGTCTCTGCCGATGCCTTGAACAGCAGCCCATAGACCGTTTTCCTGTTCCAGTACGCGATCCGGGCGATCTCAGCGGGAAGCGTGAAGACGACGTGGAAATATTCCACGGGCAGCGGGTCTTCGGCCCGAGCCGCCATCCCGTTCCGTGCAACTGGCCCCTGACACTTCGGGCCGTGCCGGTTCTTGGGCCGGTTCTTGCAGGAATCGCAAGCGATATGCTGGTGATTGCATTTGCAACACGCCGCCACATGCCCACCGTGCACCTCGGTCCGGCAGGCCTCAATCGCCGACATGACCTTCAATCGGGATAACCTGACATGCCCGGCGTGAGCCCGCCGCCACGCGGGGCCATAGGCGCGAAAGATGTCGGCAATCTCCAACTTCGGGCGGGGCACTGCCCCGGGCGCTACTCCAACCCTCGCCTGGCCGTGTGATCCTGCGGGTTCGCGAGCATCTCATAGGGGCTCACGGTATCCTTGATCGTCTTTGTCGCGACATCGGTATACTGGGCGGTGGTCGTCAGTTTGGCATGGCCCCAAAGCACCTGAATGACGCGGATATCGGTATTGGCTTCCAGCAGATGGGTGGCAAAGCTGTGGCGCAAGGTATGCAAAGTCGCGGGCCTGGAAATGCCCGCCATGTTCCTGGCTGACGTGAATGCGCGGTTCAGTTGCCGTGAGGAGATCGGATTGATCCTGGGATTCCCGGGAAAGAGCCATCCCTCTGGCCGCGCCTCCAGCCAATAATCCCGTAGCAGGTTCAGAAGCCCTGGAGACAGCATGACTTTCCGGTCCTTGCCACCTTTGCCCTGATCAACGTGGATGAGCATGCGATCGCTATCGATGTCGCTGATCTTGAGGTTGCATACCTCGGATGGCCGCAGGCCGGCGCCATATGAGATACCCAGCGCCGCTCGGTATTTGAGACCCGGCCCCGGGGTCGCCATCAACAGGTCCGAGACCTCCTCAACGCTGAACACGACCGGCAGCTTGCGTGGCCGGGTCCGGAACTGCATGAACCGCTTCATATCTTCACGCCCGCAGGTCATCCCGAAAAAGAACCGCAGCGCCACAATGCGGGTGTTGAACGTCGAGGCCGTAACGCCCGTGTCCGTCATGTGCAACTGATACGCCCGAAGCTCCTCGGGCGTTGCCGTATCCGAAGATCGCTTCAGAAACCGAGCAAAATCCTTGATGGCCCGGATATGGGACTTCCGGGCTTTGTCGCCCATCCCACGGATGCGCATATCTTCCATCATCCGCTCTCGAAGCGGTGTGATCTTCTCCTCTGTCATCGGAACCTCCTGTCAATCGATTGAGAAAGTCCCAATCGTCAACCAGATTCGGCAGAGCACAAAATTACAACGCTCCGGTCAGCGCGCAACACCAGCGACAAACGCCATTGCCGCGAAAGCGGATTCGTCCTTGGCGGCGAAACTGAAGTTTGCCGAAGGTCGACTTTCCGCAAGAATTGAGGCACTCAACCCCACTGACTCTCGGGCCGAGGTCGAGCGGCAATTCGTGGCAGCGTCGGGCGTTGGCCAAATGGAGTCAGCGGCTCGGAGTTAGCAGCCGATACATAAACGAGAAACGCAATTTACCAAGAAGTTACGCTAGCGATTGCGACAGAATCGACCGCACATCCAAGCTCTCATCATTCTTCGCGGAGAGTTTCAGTCCCATTTCGATATGCTTGAGATGCTCGACGATCAGGTGTTTGGCGTGGTCTGACTGTCTCGCCCCGATCGCCACTAGAATATAGCCATGCTCGTCATTGGGGCAGCTTGCGGCGTTGTCGTCGCCATAGAGGCCGATGATCAGGCTCGAACGTGTTACCAGTTCCTTGACGATCCGCTCCAGGATGGCGTTGCCGGTCATCCGGGCGAGCTGGACATGAAACTGGCCGGAGAGGCGAATGGCATCCTGACGGCGGTTTCCCGTCTCGGCAGCGTGTTCCTGCGCCAGAAGAGTCTCTGCCACTTGGATCGCCGCCGCATCGGCGGCGGCCACCGCGAGGCCGGCCACGCTGGGTTCGATCGCCATGCGGGCGGAGAACACCTCGCGGGCGTCGTCCATGCTCGGCGCCGCAACGAAGGCGCCGCGGTTGGAATGGAGATCGACGATCCCCTGGCTGGCCAGCAGCAACAGCGACCGGCGCGCCCGCATCCGGCCGACCCCGAAACTGTCGCAGATCGCCGCCTCGCTGAGTTTGGTGCCCGGCGGCAGCCTTTGTTCCATGACGGCGGCGTGGACGCGCTCGACGATTGCACGCTCGTCGGCCGCCGCCGAAATCGCCTGGTTTTCCACCTGAAACGTCAATTTCTATGTTCCCTTCCGGCCTCGCCCGCCAACCCGATAATAGAGCCCGCCGGGGGCGCGTCGAGTCGAGTGCTTCTCATTCATGCCAGTTTTTGTCGACAATATCGATTCAATTTTGTTGACAATCATGACAAGAGTGCATTGATTGGAGCCACGCGAAGAAGATGGGGTCGTGAAAATCCCATACCAGACAAACTAGGGAGATCGTCATGAGAAGAAGAAGCATTCTGAAGTCGCTGTCACTAGCGGCAATGTCGACCGCGCTGATATCGCTCAGTGGCGGCGCCTATGCGGCCAACGAGGTTCTGAAGATCGGATTCGTCGGCGTCACCAGCGGCCCGGCGGCCGCCTAGGGCATCTCCAACGCCCGCTCGATGCAGGCCGGTGCGGCCATCATCAACGATGCCGGTGGCTTCACCATCGGTGGCACCACATACGACATCGAAATCGTCACTTTCGATGACCAGAAAGACCCGAAACGCGCCATCGCTGGCATGGAGAAGATGGCGCAGGCGGGCATCCATTATGTGGTAGGCCCGAATGTGGATGATGGCGCCGCTGCCGTGCGTCCAGTTGCCGAGCAAAACGGCATCATGTACTTTCCCTATGCGTTTCCAAAGTCGCTATATACGGCTCCGGCATCACATGCGGTGTTGGGGATGGTGGCGAACTACCAGTCCGGCCCGGTTATCTACAAATACCTGCGTGACAAAAAGGGCGTGAAGACGGTCGCCTTCCTCGCCGGCAACGAGTCCGATCCGCTTAGCCAACGCGATGGCGGTGTTACCGCCGCGAAAGCCCTGGGGCTGGAAGTGGTCGCCGAGAACGACACTTACCAGATCGACACCCGTGACTTCGTGCCGATCGTCACTCCGCTGCTGCGCACCAAGCCCGACCTGCTGGTCCTGTCCGGCGTCGCGCCGGGAACTGCACCGCTGATCATCCGCGCCGTGCGCGAGTTGGGATATACCGGCTTCATCTCGACCGAGACCGCCCAGGATGCGCAGGTCTTGCAAGAGGGCGCGGGCGATTTGGCGAACGGATTCATCTCGGTCGGCGGGGCCTCCACGCCGGAGATCGCAACCGATGAGATGCGGGAATTCGTGGCGCGCTACACCGAGATGTTCGGCGAATACAACGACGAGTCGAACACCAAGGTCTATGCGCTGATCTATATCCTTGAGACGCTGAAAGCCAACCCAGGGGCCATCAACGATGTGGATGTGTTCCAGGCAGGGATGGACAGCTTCGAGGCGCCGAACCCTTACTTGAAAGGTGACAATCCGCTGAAATACGTTGGCATGACCTCGTTCGGTCAAAGACGGCAGATCGCCGTGCCCCTGGTCGTCAACGTGTATCAGGATGGCAAGTTCGAGACCCTGTTTGTCGCCGAAGTCGACTAAGGTATCGTTCTTCAAGAGAGCTGGGTTCGGGGCCTGTCCCCGAACCCTGATTTACACCCGGGGAGTGTCCAATGGAACAGGTCGTCATCAACGGGTTTTATCTGGGGGCTCAATACGCACTGATCGCACTTGGCTTGACGCTCATCTTTGCCCTGATGAATGTTCTGAACTTTGCCCATGGGCAGATGTATGTTCTGGGCGGATTCATTGTCTACCAGCTTTACGGGCAGGTCGGGATACCTTTCGTTATCGCGCTGATCGCCAGCGGAATCACCCTGGCTGTCGTTGGCGCGATTATCGAACGATACCTGTTCCGAACCGTGATCAAGCGAAGCGTGCGCGAGGAAAGCACGATGCTTCTGGCCGCTGGCATCGCGTTCTTTCTCGACGCGGTTATCCTGCTGGTCTTTGGCGAGAAACAGCGCGGCGTGCCCAAGCTTGTCGATGGTGTCTTCAACTGGGATTTCAGGATCATCATGCCCTATGACCGCATGCTTGTGGGCATGCTGGCGCTGTCCGCCATCGTCGCCTTTGTCGCCTATATGCAATATTCCAAACCCGGATGCGCTATGCGCGCCCTGGCGCAGGACCGGGTTGCGGCGCAACTGATGGGCGTGAACGTCGAGTTCTACTCGATGGTCGGGTTTTCAATGGGAGCAATGCTTGCCGGAGTTGTCGGCGGGCTTCTGGTTACCATCACCGGAGTGAACTCCGGGATCGGTGGCGCCATTTCCATCAAGGCCTTCTTGATGGTGATGATCGGCGGCGCCGGTGTTATCCCCGGCGCCATCGCCGGTGGCTTCATCCTCGGGATGATGGAATCCGTCGGCCTTACGGTCCTGCGTTCCTATGGCGACATCACCTATCTGGTGATTTTCGCCTCGCTCATGGTTTTCCTTGTCATCAGACCCAACGGGCTGATGGGCAAGCCTTGGGGGTGAGGGCAAAATGGCACGGACATATCGCCTCGCCGCTGTCGGGCTGTTTTTGGCCATCGTCTTGATTGGCGTGCCCTGGCTTATCGAGGCAACCGGGCGCTGGGACTTCTACTTTACCCTGACCACGGTTGCCCTGTTGTCGATCGCAGCATCGGGTGTCTGGCTGACCTTCTATATCGGGCGGATCAATATCGGTCAGGGTGCCTATTCGCTGATGGGCGGCTATGTGATGGCCATTCTGGTGTTGAAATACGGCGTTTCCTTCTGGCTCGCCCTGCCCATTGCCGGGCTAATGATGGCGGCAGCCAGCATTCTGATCGGCTTTCCCATACTGCGCCTGCGCGGGGTCTACTTCGCGATGATCACCTTGACCCTGACCGAGGTGGCCAAACTGACCGCCCTGGCGCTGCCGATCACCAACGGCGCGTCCGGGATCACCAATATTCCGTTGCCTGGCGAGGTCAGTATCTTCGGCCTGACCCTGATCCCGGATTTTGCATCGCTGGAAAGCGTTAAACCAGCCTTCTACTACCTTGCGGTGATCCTGATGATTTTATGTTTTGCAGGCATGTACCGGTTGGTCAATTCGCGCCTCGGTCAGCTTTGCCGTTCGCTTCAGCAGAACGAGGAACTGGCCTCGTCCATCGGTGTTAACCTGGCCTATCTGCGGGTGCTCGCCTACGCGATATCGTCGTTTCTTGGCGGCATTGGCGGGGCGATATTCGTAACCATCGCCCTGTCGGTCTACCCGTCGAGTTTCGGGGTGCAGGATTCGATCAATTTCATGCTCTACACCTTCCTCGGCGGGTTGGGCTATGTCTTCGGGCCGATGCTGGGGACGCTGGTGCTCTGGTTCGGCTGGGACCTGCTGTTCCTGGCCGGCAAATACCAGCTTCTGATCTATTCCGGCATTCTGATTACATTGATGGTCGTTCTGCCCAACGGGCTGCTGAGCGTCCGCCTGCCCAAGCGCGGGGAGGCAAAGAAGTGACCCCGATTATCAAAATCGACCGCATCACCAAGAAGTTCGGTGGCCTGGTGGCGAACGGCGATGTGTCGTTCTCCGTCCAGGAAGGCGAAATCCTGTCGGTCATCGGGCCGAACGGGGCGGGCAAATCAACCCTGTTCAAGGTGATTGCATCTTTCCTGAAGCCCACGCTTGGCGAGGTCCGCTTCAAGGGCGAGCGTATCTCGGGCCTGGCACCGCATATTGTCGCCCGCAAGGGGGTGGTGCGAACGTTCCAGGAAACCACGATATTCCACTCGATGACGGTGCGCGAGAACGTGATCGTCTCCCAGCACCTGCGCTCCAAGGCCAGCCTGCTCGGATATTTTATGAACACACAAACTGCGCGAAAGGATCAGGAGGAATTTGGCGTCGCGGCTGATGAAATTCTGGGCTTCCTCGGCCTTGGCGATTTCAAAGGGGAACTGGCGAGTAACCTGCCGCAAGGCTACCTGCGAGCGCTGGGCATTGCGATCGGTCTTGCAACCGACCCCAAGGTTTTGCTGCTGGATGAACCCTTTGCCGGGATGAACCACGACGAGACGGCGCGGACCGTGGAAATGGTGCGCAAGGTCCGGGATCGCGGCGTCACCGTGCTGCTGGTGGAACATGACATGCCCGCAGTGATGAGCATCTCCGACCGGATCGTCGTGCTGAATTTCGGCGAAAAAATCGCTGAAGGGACGCCGGCCGAGATCCAGTCCAACGGCCAGGTGATCGAAGCCTATCTCGGCACCGAAGACGACACGATCGGGCTGTAAATCATGACGACAGAAACCAAGATGCTGCAGTTCTCGAATGTCGAACTTTATTACGACCATGTTTATGCCCTGAAAGGCGTGAGCATCGAGTTGAATCAGGGGGAAACCGTCGCGTTGATCGGCGCAAACGGCGCCGGGAAATCGTCGATCCTGCGGGCCATCACCGGGATGAACCAAATCCACTCGGGCGAGATCCACTTTCTTGGCCAGCGCCTGGATGGCACCTCGACCGACGAGATCGTCAAACGCGGAATCGCCATGGTCCCGGAAGGGCGCCGGATCTTTCCCTATATGTCGATAAAGGACAACCTTCTGATGGGCGCGTTCACCCGCACCGACAAAGGTGAAATCCAAGAAACCCTGGACAAGGTCGTCACTCGCTTCCCACGGCTGAAGGAACGTTACTCACAGGCTGCCGGTACCTTGAGCGGTGGCGAGCAGCAGATGATGGTAATCGGCCGGGCGCTGATGGCCAAACCCCGGCTGCTGTTGCTCGACGAGCCTTCGTTGGGCATTGCTCCCAAGCTGGTTCAGGATATTGCGCGCTCCATTGTCGAGATTAACCGCGAGGAAAACGTCTCGGTGCTTCTGGTCGAACAGAACTCCCGCATGGCTCTGCGCATCTCGCACCGTGTCTATGCGCTGACTACAGGTGAGATTGCCTTGCAAGGCAAGTCGAGCGAATTGCTGGAGGATGACCGCATCAAAGCGCTCTACCTCGGTGGGGAAATCTGATGCGCCTGCTGGTCGTCAATCCCAACTCCACCGCATCGATGACCGCGAAAATCGGCGCGTGCGCCCGGGCCTTTGCCAGTCCCGGCACCGAGATCATCGCCTGCAATCCTCCTGACGGTCCGGGCAGCATCGAGGGCCATTACGACGAGGCAATCTCGACCCCCGGCCTGCTGGCGGAGATCCGCCGTGGCGAGGCAGAGGGCGCGGACGGTTTCGTTGTCGCCTGTTTCGACGACCCCGCCATCGGAGCCTGCCGCGAGATTGCAACCGGCCCGGTGATCGGCATCTGCGAGGCGGCGATGCACGCAGCGACCATGATCGCCACGACCTTCTCCGTCGTCACCACCCTGCCTCGCTCGGTACCGATCATCGAGGATCTGGCGCTGCGCTACGGCATGGAACGGCGCTGCCGCCGGGTGCGGGCCGCCGACATCCCTGTGCTCGCGCTGGAGGAGGAGGGCGACGCCCGCCAGCGTATCCTGGCGGAGGTCCGCGCGGCGGTGGCGCAGGACCGCTGCGAGGCGGTAATCCTCGGCTGCGCTGGCATGGCAGACCTGACTGAATGGCTGAGCCGCGAGACCGGCATGCCGGTGATTGACGGCGTGGTCGCCGCTGTGCGCATCGTCGAGGCGCTGGTTGGTGCGGGGCTGCGCACCAGCAAGATCGGCGCCTATGCCGCCCCTAGGGCGAAGCCCATCGCGTGAGGACAACAGGATGGCGGCCGGGACAAATCGAGATGGCGGCGGCAAGACAACAGGTGACGGCTGACCACGTGGGCTATGGCCACACGCGTCCTGACCCCGCGCTGGCCCGGCGGCGCCCGAGTCCCTGACGGCAAAGGCGTTCGGCGGCGTTCATGGGCGATGCGTTCCTCGCCGCGCCGTCCGATGACGCTGAGGGCCGCCTGAAGATCGACGCGCGGGGTTTGCAGGGTCGCGATCCATCCTTCCCGCTTGCGATGCCTCACAAACAGTTCTCTCGGGCGCTTGGCGTGGGCTTCGTTGTCCGCTCCCTAGGGCCAGTCTGGCCACTCGCCGAGGTTGTGGTCCTCTGCGCCGCCTGATCAGGCCGCGTCACCCAAAATCAGCCATAGCTCCTTGGGGTCATCGGGCAGGCGATACCTGATCTCGCGCTCGCGATGTTTGACGGTTTTCTCCGCTCCAAGCTGTTCCACCGCTCTGGTGATCCGGTCGGTGATCAACCCTTGCTCGGTGGCGGTGGTCTGGCGCTCGTTGATATAGGCTTTCAGCAGGGCCAGGGGGGCGGTGAACAGGGCCGCCAATGCGGTGACCAGGATGCCGATGGCGAAGTAGTGGCCTCGGATGTCGGTGACGCCGTCCTTGTCGGCGGCCGGACCGGCATCGAACAACCCGAACAGGTTGGTCCGGACCGTGGTGATCAGATCGTACCATTGGGGAAAAAATAGAACCCCAGGAAGATCAGTGCGATGAAGTAGTAGCTGCTGGCATAGACCTTCAGCCCGCACCCGGATGCGGCGGAGCTTCTGGCGGGCAGTGTCGAAAAGGTAGCGAAAGTTCCAACGGTCGATGTTGAGGGGCGCCTTGATGGCGAAGCGCAGGGCGTTGAAGGCAAAGACCGACGCGCGGGGGGCGGTGTGGCGGAGCCATGTGATGCCTTCGCCGATACGCGGCTTCCAGCTCCAATCCTTTGGGTTCCAATCCATTGGCTTCAAGATGCCCTGAAAAGCTGTGGCGGGGAAGTGCGAAGATCTGGATTGAGTGTGGGCGATGCTGACCCGGTAATCCAGGCTGTAATTCGACGGGATGAGAACTGGATGCCCCGGTCAGGCCGGGGCATGACGTGAGGTGTGGGCGTTACGGCTTGGGGATGGTTGGGGTGGGAGGTCCCGGGTCTGCGCCGCATCATTTCATGCTGCGGTGCGCACGGGATGACGGGGGCTTGGGGAAGGGTTGGGGGTGGGCGGTGGTTTTCCCCGCCCGCCCCGCTTGCCTCCCCATAGTCCAGCGTTTATATGCCCCTCATCCGGGGGCAGTCTCGCAGCGATAAAGAATCGGGACGGAAGAGAAGGATCCAGAATGCTCGTCACACCCGCCTATGCACAGGCCGCCGGGGAGGCCGGAGGTTCGGCCAGTTTCATCACCTCGATGTTTCCGCTGATCGTGATTTTCGTGATCTTCTACTTCCTGCTGATCCGGCCGCAGCAAAAGCGGGCCAAGGAGCACAAGCTGATGGTCGCGAACCTGCGCCGGGGCGACAAGGTGATCACCTCGGGCGGGATGCTGGCCAAGGTCACCAAGGTGGGCGAGGGCGATGAGGTCGAGGTCGAGATTGCACAGGGCGTCAAGGTCAAGATGATCCGCTCGACCATCTCGACGGTGATGGAGAAGACCGAGCCCGCCAACGACAGCTGATCCGCAAACCGTGCGGACCAAACCGCGCGGGCGCAACCTGCGCGGGCGACGCGAAACGCGACCGCCAGACTCAGGGCGGACAAAGACAAGGCAGGCCGATGCTGTTCTTTCCCTTATGGAAACGGGTACTGGTGATCGGCGTCTGCCTGATCGGCCTCGTGTTCGCGATGCCGAACCTGTTTTACGAGACAGTCGACGGCTACAACCGGGCGCCGGGTGAGATCGCTAAGCTGGAGGACGAGGGCAAGCCGGTTCCGGCCGAGTTGCGGGCGAAGACCACGAGCTGGCCCAGCTACCTGCCCTCGGACGTGGTCAATCTGGGACTCGATCTGCGCGGCGGCGTGCATCTGCTGGTCAAGGTGCAGGTCTCCGAGGTCATCACCGAGCGGATGCTGACCCTGCGCAAGGATGTGGGCGACGCGCTGAAGGAGGGCGGCGTACGGCGGCGCACCAATCTGCGCGCGGCCGAGGACCATGTCAGCGTACGGATCACCAAGCCGGAGGATGTGGAGCGCGCCGGTGAGGTGCTGCGCGCCATGGCCCAGCCGCTGGGCGGGCTTCTGGGCGGCGGTTTTGGCATGGGCGGGGGCGGCGTCGGCGGTGTCGACCTGGAAATCACCGAGATGGGTGACCAGACCTTCCGCATCGCCCTGACCGAGCCGGCCATCGCCGCCCTGACCGACCGCACCCTGGCGCAATCGCTGGAGATCATCCGCCGCCGCATCGACGCGGCGGGCACCCGCGAGCCCTCGATCCAGCGCCAGGGCAGCGACCGGGTGTTGATCCAGGTGCCGGGCATCGGCTCGGCCGAGGAACTGCTGGGGCTGATCGGGCGCACCGCCAAGCTGACCTTCCACACCGTCGAGGGCTTTGGCGCCGACGCCGTCAATCCCGGCCCCAACCAGATGGTGATGGAGGACGTGGAGGACGGCACCCCCTACCTGCTGGAGCGCCGGGCGATCCTGTCCGGCGAGAGCCTTGTCGACAGCTCGATGGGGTTCCACCCGCAGCGCGGCCTGCCAATCGTGAACTTCCGTTTCGATACCAGCGGTGCGCGCATCTTCGGCAACTATACCTCGGCCCATATCGGCGACCTGTTCGCCATCGTGCTGGACGACGAAGTGATCTCGGCGCCGCGCATCCAGAGCGCGATCCTGGGCGGGGCCGGGTTCATCGAGGGCAACTTCACGGTGGAGAGCGCCACCGAACTGTCGATCCTGCTGCGCTCGGGCGCGCTGCCCGCCTCGATCAAGGTGCTGGAGCAGCGCACGGTCGGGCCGGATCTGGGCGCCGATTCCATCGCCAAGGGCAAGGTCGCGACGCTAATTGCGTTTGCCTTGGTGCTGATCTTCATGGGCGCCTATTACGGGCTGTTCGGGCTGTTCGCCAATGTGGCGCTGCTGCTGAACGTGGGTTTGATCTTCGGGATGCTGTCGGTGATCGGGGCGACGCTGACCCTGCCGGGCATCGCCGGAATCGTGCTGACCATCGGCATGGCGGTGGATGCCAATGTGCTGATCTTCGAGCGTATCAAGGAGGAGCTTCGATCCTCCAAGAACGTGGCCCGGGCGATCGAGCGGGGCTATGAGCACGCCTACAGCGCCATTTTCGACGCCAATATCACCACCGGGATCGCGGCGCTGATCCTGCTGGGCATGGGCTCCGGCCCGGTCAAGGGTTTCGGCGTGACGCTGTTTCTGGGCATCATTACCTCGGTGTTTACCGCGGTGCTGGTGGTGCGGATGATGATCGGCATCTGGGTGCGCCTGCGCCAGCCGAAAACGCTGAAGGTCAACCTGATCACGCTGTTGCCGGAGAAGACCAAGGTCGGCTTCATGACGGTGCGCAAGCTGTGCGCCGGGGTGTCGGTTTCCGCAGTGCTGGCGTCGATAATTCTGGTCGCCGTGCTGGGCCTGAACTTCGGCATCGATTTCAAGGGTGGTACGCTGATCCAGGTGCGCACCGAGGCGCCAGCCGATCTGGGCCAGATCAGGCGGCTGGTCTCGGGCATGGAACTGGGCGACGTTCAGGTGCAGAGTTTCGGCTCGGACATCGACGTTCTGATCCGCATCGAGGAGCAGACCGGCGGCGATGACCAGCAGACCGCCGTTGCCGCCAAGGTTGGCCAGAAGCTGACCACCGAGATCCCCGGCACCGAAGTCCTCCGGGTCGAGCAGGTGGGGCCGCAGGTCTCCGGTGAGTTGTTGAGCGCCGGCATCCTGGCCATCCTGCTGGCGGTTGGCGCGGTGCTGTTCTACATCTGGCTGCGTTTCGAGTGGCAGTTCGGCATCGGCGCGGTGGTGGCGCTGAGCCATGACGTGGCGCTGACCGTGGGGATATTCTCGCTGATCGGCATCGAGTTCAACCTGTCGACCATCGCGGCGATCCTGACCATTGTCGGCTACTCGCTGAACGACACCGTGGTGGTCTATGACCGGGTGCGCGAGAACCTGCGCAAATACAAGAAACTGCCGCTGTCGGATTTGCTGGATCTGTCGGTCAACGAGACCCTGAACCGGACGCTGATGACCTCGGTGACGACGCTGATCGCGCTGGGGGCGATGTACGTGCTGGGGCCGGAGGTGATCAAGGGTTTCACCTTCGCGATGATCTGGGGCATTGTCATCGGCACCTACTCGTCGGTGTTCGTCGCCTCGCCGCTGTTGCTGTGGTTCAAGGTCAAGCGCGACTGGTCGACCAAGGACGAGCAGAAGGCCGGGGTGCAGTTTGGCGGCGCCCAGGTGTGACGCTGAAGGTGCTTTCATGCGGATGAGCGAGATCAGCCTGACGGGACGCCTGCCGGTGGACGCCTATGGCGACGGCGGATTCCGGATCGAAGGCGCCTGGCATGATGGCTCGCTGGTTCTGTCGCCGGGTGGGGTGCATGGCTTCGACGGGCCGGTCGATCTGGCGGTGTTGGTGCCGCTGGTCGCCCAGGCGGGCGAGATCGACGTGGTGCTGATCGGGCAGGGGGCCAGGATATCCCCCATTGCGCCGGCGCTGCGTGAGGCACTGGAGGGGACCGGGATGGGGGTCGAGATCATGGCGACCGCTTCGGCCTGCCGGACCTACAACGTGCTGCTGGCCGAAGACCGCCGGGTCGCGGCGGTGCTGGTGGCGGTTTGAGGGGAATCGACCGGGAGGGCGGCGATTTTCCTTTCTCCCGCTGTCATTCCCTCTATATTCCGCCACGAGGGGCGACCGCCCCGCGAGATTAGCGCCCACAACAATCAAGGGGAACCGACCCATGGCCTTTGAACTTCCCGATCTACCCTATGCCCACAACGCGCTGGCCGACGGCGGCATGTCGGAGGAGACGCTTCAGTTCCATCACGACCTGCACCACAAGGCCTATGTCGACAACGGCAACAAGCTGCTGGCGGGTTCGGGCCTGGAGGGCAGCAGCCTGGAGGAGGTTGTCACCGCTTCGTATAACGACGCCGACAAGGCGGGGCTGTTCAACAATGCATCCCAGCATTGGAACCACATGCAGTTCTGGCAGATGATGGGGCCGTCGGGCCGCAACATGCCGTCGGAGCTGGAAGCCCGCATCAATGACGCCTTCGGCTCGGCCGCCGCCTTCAAGGAGCAGTTCGCCACCGCCGGTGTCGGCCAGTTCGGTTCGGGCTGGTGCTGGCTGGTCAAGGACGGCGACGCGCTGAAGGTCACCAAGACGCCAAACGGGGTGAACCCGCTGTGCTTCGGCCAGACCGCGTTGCTGGGCTGCGATGTGTGGGAGCACTCCTACTACATCGATTTCCGCAACAAACGGCCGGTCTATCTGGCAAACTTCCTCGACAATCTGGTGAACTGGGAGAACGTTGCGGAGCGTCTGGCGGCTGCTGGCGGCTGATCATGCCTCATCTTGCTCTAACGGCTCCGGGTGTTGCGCCCGGGGCCGTTTTCGTTCTGGCGGCGGGGGAGGATTTCGTGCCGGGATGAATGCAGTGCCGGTCACTGGCTCCAATCCCGCAATCCTTGCCGGGGGCGGAATCGCTTCCCTTGACGCTGAGAATGTGCGTGGAGGCTATTGGCGAGGGAACAGGGTGCAGTTCCACAACGTTTCTTCTGAACGGTATCTCAAGTCCGTTTCGAACGCGACGGTATCGCGACGAGGAGAGGACCAGCGCGCTGCAATATATCGATGATCTCGGCAAGGTGCATGTTACCGCCGCCACTCAACGATTGCACCTTGCATCCGTTCGTGCGCCCGATATCGCGCAAGGCCCCGGCAACTTCATCAGTCCGGCAGGTCTCTAGCGCGTCACTTAGAGCCCGATTTAAAAGTTGTTGAGCGATATCGGCAGGTTGTGATTCACCGTCTTTGACGAGAAGATGGAGGATCGAATGCCATGGGACGATACCGCTCGTGTTGAGCATAGACGGGATTGCACGCGCTATCCAGGCGATTTGACCGACCGCGAGTGGACGCTGATTGCGCCACTTCTGCCGCCCGCCCGGCGCGGTGGCCGACCGAGGACATCGGACCTCCGCGCGGTCACGGATGCGATCTTCCATATCGGGACCAGCGGCTGTCAGTGGCGGATGCTGCCGAAGGATTCCCCGCCGGTCTCGACGGTCCGGGGCTATGTCTATGCGTGGCGCAACGCTGGCCTGTGGCAGACGATCAACCATCTGCTGGTTGCCGGCACGCACGAGCTGGAAGGCCGAGAAGCCAGCCCCCATTATCATACAGGCGGCGGGTGTGATCGACAGCCAGAGCATGAAAACGACCGAGAGTGGAGGGGTTTGCGGCTATGACGCCGGGAAAAGGGTCAAGGGCCGCACGCGCCACATCGTCACCGACACACTTGGCCTGATGCTGTTCGCCGTGATCCATGGCGCCGATATTCAGGACCGCGACGGGGCGCCGGACGTGCCCGGGGCCATCCGGTATCGCTTCCCCTGGCTTCGCCACGTCTTCGCCGGCGGCGGCTATGCCGGGGAGAAACCGAGGTCCGCGCTCAAGCGCCACGGCGACTGGGCCATCGAGATCATCAAGCGGTCTGACACCGCCAACGGTTTCGAGGTCTTGCCCCGCCGCAATGGTGACCGCCATAACACCACAATCAGCGCTCAAACCGGCTTCTTAACAGCGGACCGAGTAGTGTGCATTCGTGGCATCATCCATAGTGACAATCAGATCCCAGTACTGCCCCGGCACCCATAAATGCTGGCTGCCGTCCTGTTTTAAAAGTCAGCTTGAGCAAGACTCGTCGATCAAGGACTGCACTGCCTCAATCTGTGCCTGCGCGCCAACGTCTTCAAATAAGGTAAGCGCCTTGCGCCAATGGCCGCAGGCCTGCTCAAGATCCTCGCGCGTTTGGTAGATCAGGCCGAGATTTCTGTATTGGATGGCCATGCCCTCCTTGCTGCCCAGTTTCTCATTGATGGCCAGGCTCTTGCGGAGCATCGCCTCGGCCTGCTCAAGATCCCCGCGGGTAAGGTAGATCAGGCCGAGATTGCCGTATTGATTGGCCATGCCCTCCTTGCGGCCCAGTTCCTCATCGATGGCCAGGCTCTTGCGGTGCATCGCCTCGGCCTGCTCAAGATCCCCGCGGGTAAAGTAGATCAGGCCAAGATTGCCGTAGGTGCTGGCCATGCCCTCCTTGCTGCCCAGTTTCTCATTGATGGCCAGGCTCTTGCGGAGCATCGCCTCGGCCTGCTCAAGATCCCCGCGGGTAAGGTAGATCAGGCCGAGATTGCCGTATTGGCTGGCCATGCCCTCCTTGCGGCCCAGTTCCTCGTTGAGAGCCAGGCTCTTGCGGTGCATCGCCTCGGCCTGCTCAAGATCCCCGCGGGTTTGGTAGATCAGGCCAAGATTGCCATAGGTGATGGCCATGCTCTCCTTGCTGCCCAGTTTCTCATCAATGGCCAGGCTCTTGCGGAGCATCGCCTCGGCCTGCTCAAGATCCCCGCGGGTAAGGTAGATCAGGCCAAGATTGCCATAGGTGCTGGCCATGCCCTCCTTGCTGCCCAGTTTCTCATTGATGGCCAGGCTCTTGCGGAGCATCGCCTCGGCCTGCTCAAGATCCCCGCGGGTAAGGTAGATCAGGCCGAGATTGCCGTATTGATTGGCCATGCCCTCCTTGCGGCCCAGTTCCTCATCGATGGCCAGGCTCTTGCGGAGCATTGCCTCGGCCTGCTCAAGATTCCCGCGCATCCGGTAAATCAAGCCGAGATTGCCGTAGGCGATTGCCACTACTGCCTTATCGGATGCAATATTTCCAAGGGAAAGTACTTTTTGGAGTGCATCAAAAGCCGCGTCGAGGTTGCCCAACCTGAGCTGAAGCATGCCGATCATGTTCCAAGCATTGGCGGATTGCGGGTCGTGGATTACCGCTTTCTGGTATGTTTCAAGGGCACGTTGCGTGTTTGTCCGATAGAGGATTGAACCAAGCTGGCGCGCGGTTTCCGAGGCTTGCATCGAGCCATGTTCAAGCTCAGATTCGCGGCGATCAAGTTCCATTTGAAAATATCCAGCGGTCGATACCGGATCGCGATCCTTAATAGCTGCGAGGGCCTTCGCGTTGAAATCTGCAATAGTCTCTCGTGAGGCAACTGCATTTTGCAAACCTGCAACTGTCTTCCTCCGTTCGTTGCGTTCTGCGGGTGTATTATTTCTCTCTCTTAATCCAGCTAATGCAGCGTCCCGTTCTGTCTCTGCTACAGTCCTTTTCGCAGACTCGGAAATCAGACGATCAACAACATCGTCAGTTGAAAGGCCAATAGTCGTAGATATGGACCCATAGTTGACGCCGATTTGGTTTTTCGGTCCAGGCCCCGTGGCTGTCTGGCCCACGTCGTGATGGTCGCCGGTTCCCGCACTGCCTTTATCTGGATAACTATTTTGCTTTTTGCGATTCGACCAGATCAAAGTGAAGATAGCTACCAGAAAATTGCCACCAGAGTGGGGAGCCATTTCTCCTCCAAGAATTCCTTGATGATATCAATCCAGTTCATGGTGCGAGATAGTCGCACTACGATCACTGGTTGTCACGAGCGAAGCTTCCCCAGGATTCCCGAACTAAATCCCTGACGCGCCTCGGCAGGGGCGGCGATGGGCGGCGTTGTGGGGTTTTCGGCTCGCGCCTGGGCGTCACTCCCGCGGATTTTCGCGCTTGAGGAGATAGTCTCAAGGCGGCCACGCGTCTTGCGGGTCCCGCGCCTGTCCGTTGGCCAAGCGGAGCCCTGGCCGGGAGCCGGCATCGCACTTCAGCAAGGATATCGTGGCAAGCCGGAGCCGTCAGGTCGGGCCGCGCGCCAGGGCCAGGATCTTCCGCCTGGCGCTCAGCACCAGATCGAGCCCCGCTTCGCTCCCCAAACGGATGATCAGCCGCCGCGCATGACGGATCACCCGGCCAGGCAGGGCGATCAGAGCCAGGCGCAAGGCCTTCATCCGCCGTGCCACCCAGGCCGGTCCCAGAACCAGTCGCTTCATCACCGCATTCAAATTATGCGCCAGCACCATGATCGCCCACCAGGCCGCATTGGCTCCGAACCGACCCGAGGGCAGGGTGCCGCCAGCCAGGTCGTGCTTCATCACCGCGTGGACTTCCTCAAACCAACATAGCCCAAACCGCCGGCCCAATGTTGAAAAACCGGCACCGCCCGGCCTGTAAGCATGCCTGCAGCCTTCAGGCCAATGAAAAATCTGTCGGAAAATTCAACCTGGACACGAAAAATGGCATACGCCACCGCTAAACCGGACAGATCAAGCCGCCGAGCCAGCGACCCCTTGAAAGTAAATCCAAAAATCATAGCGTTTATGGATAGAAACTTTATAGATTGGCGTGCTAGACTTTTAGCGCTGAAGCGATACCGTCTCGAAATGGCCCGATGGAAAGTCAAGCTCTACGTAGACAAAAGTGGGAGGTGCCCATTTGAGGATGATTGGCTGGTGTCTCAAGCCATAACGGTCAAAGACAAGGCGAAAATCGATGCTCGTCTTGAGAGCATTGAGTCAATCGACGTCGATCTGCCTCCGAAGTGGTGGACGCGATATCGATCTTCGGATGGGCTTTGGGAATTGCGGGTCACCAGCCTTGGAAAGAAGATGCTTCGGCCCCTCGGGATTCGGTCTGGGACGCGGGAGCTACTTCTTTTTTATGGATCAGTCGAGAAGAACAATCAGCTCGATAGGACAGACCTAAAGAAGGCGGAGCGGCTAAAGTCGGCGCGAGAAAATGGTAAAGGCACCACAAAGAGATGGAAAAAATGACAGATTCCACTTGGGTAAACCTATCGGATAAGGAGTATCGAGACGCCTTTGCGGAGGGTCTCGTAGATGATCGACTGTCTGCGCAAATCTACTACCTGCGTAAGCACCGGGGCTGGACACAGCAAAAGCTTGCTCAAGAATCGGGGCTGACGCAGCCTACGATTTCGAGCCTAGAAGACTCGACCGAGGGCGCTCGATTGAACACGCTTCGAAAAATTGCGTCAGCGTTTGATATCGCATTAGGCGCTCGCTTTGTGTCCTTTAGCGCCGTGCTCACTGCCTTTAAGCGCACGCCGTTGAATAGCGATGTTCGGCCATTTGATGAAGACGCGCCGCCGAGTACGCGACAGATGCAACTTACAACCTCAACAGGATCGCCAATTATCTCCAGGATCAGTAGAGCGACGACGTCGAGTGTGTCGCAGGGCGGATTGGTCCGTTCCTTCTCAAGCTCCGCAAATTCGGGCCCTAGTTACAAGGAAACCGCCCATGGATAACGACCACGCCAAGGATTTTCGGTATATTCCTGCGGATGCCATTGGACTCACAGCCAACGATAATAACGTCAAAATACGGTTTGGGATCGAGCATGAGCCGGGGAAGATAACCGACCAAGTCGGTGTCTTTATGACGCTTAAGACACTGAAGCTCTTGCATGAGATAACGACAAATATCTTCGAGTCCTTAGAAAAGATAGGGGTAAGCGTGGAGCTTGATGATGAAAAGATCAAAGAGATGAAGGAGGGTGGACGTCCTAGAGACACCACATCACCGAGAGCACGCCGACGACCTGGATAAGTCGGAGTATTTCGTGCCAGTTGCATGGCTCGAGACTGTTTCTGAAGCAAATGCCGTCCAGGAAGTCGGTATGTTTGGAAACCAGAATACCGTCTGCAAGCCTAAAACGCCGCTCTGGCGGTCCACTGTTGATCGATTGAAGGCGTGCTTTCCCGGATATGATACCAACGGCCCTCTCAAGTGACTCTTTGGGGTTCCCAAATTAGCGAAAGTCTGGCTCTTTGTGATCGACGCAGAGGAGGGGGTATGAATGCTTTGTGAGCGACCAAACGCCCTGAATTTGCTAGGAGATTTTGGGATGCGGATAGGTCTCAGGCTGAATCGCGTTTTAGGGCATTGCGACCCTGTAGAGGAGCTTGTACCAACGTAACCGTCCGGTCTCCCCGCCCTTGAAGGGTTTGTGATTGGCGTGCGAGCCTTCGGGTGATCGCGGGCGATCGTGTCCGTTTGAATTACGCGGACACTTGAACTTGACGGATCATCGTAGAGGCAATCGTCGGAGCTACTCGACTGCGTTCAAGCGGCGTGTTGTGGCCGAGGCGCTTGAGCCAGGGGCTTCGGTTGCGTCGGTGGCGCGCCATCACGGGCTGAGCGCGACCATGGTGTTCGGGTGGCGTCGTGATCCGCGGTTTGGGCCGGGTGGTGATGGGGTATTTTTCCTGCCTGTCGAGGTGATGTCGACTGCGGTCACCGCCGCGCCGGAGCCGATCAGCCCTGTCAGGGACGGTCGGATCGAGATTGCCCTTGCATCGGGCCATCGTCTGACGCTCAGCGGTGCCTTTGATCCGGACATGGTGGTGCTGTTGGCGCGAGGTCTGAGCGCATGATCCCGGTTGCCGTGCAGACGAAGGTCTGGCTGGCGGCTGGCGTTACCGATATGCGCAAGGGGTTCAACGGTTTGTCGGCGCTGGCCGAGAAGGTTCTGGAGCAGGACCCGTATTCCGGGCACCTGTTCGTGTTCCGGGGACGGCGCGGCGATCTGATCAAGGTCATATGGTGGGACGGGCAAGGGGCGTGTCTGTTTTCCAGGCGTCTGGAGCGCGGCAGGTTCGTCTGGCCATCGCCGGCGCCTGGCAGGTTGTCGGTGACATCGCCCGATGATCCCTCGGAATTGAGGGTGTTCGCGGGGCAATTGGTGGCGACGGTCAAGTCCCGGGCGCTCCGGATCGCCAAGCTGGAACACCAGCTCGCCGGTCATCGCCGTCATCGGTTTGGCTCGAAGTCGGAGACGATGGATCAGCTTGAACTCGGGCTCGAAGAGGAAGAGATCGCGGCGGCGAAGATCGCGCCGCCTGATACTGTCGCCGGGCCGAAGAACAAACCAAAGCGCAAACCGTTGCCGGACAGCTTGCCGCGCAACGAGCAAGTGCTGTCGCCCGGCGAGGCCTGCGGCAAGTGCGGCGAGGTTCTGAAGAAACTCGGCGAAGATGTCACCGAAGAGCTGGAATACATCCCTGGCCGGTTCATCGTGAACCGCTTTGTCCGGCCCCGCATGGCTTGCACGTGTTGCGAGGCGATCTGCCAGGCGCCATTGCCCTCGCGCCCGATCGAGCGGGGTCGTCCCGGCCCGGCCTTGCTGGCCCATGTGCTGGTCTCGAAGTATGCCGATCACCTCCCGCTCTATCGCCAGTCCCGGATATTCGATCGCGACGGCATTGATCTCGACCGCTCGACCCTGTCCGACCGGGTCGGCAAATCGGCGGCACTGCTGGAACCATTGGCTGATATGGTCGGGCGCCATGTTCAGCGCGGCCAGGCGATCTTTGCCGACGACACCGCCCTGAAGATGCAGGTGAAGGGCACCGGTAAATGCAGGACCGCCCGGATCTGGACCTATGTTCGCGACGAACGGCCATGGGGCGGCGCCGACCCACCAGCGGTATGGTATCAGTTCACCGTCGATCGCAAGGGCGAGCACCCCACCAGACATCTGGCCGGGTACAAGGGCTGGATGCACGCGGACGGCTATGCCGGGTTCAACGAGCTCTACCGATCCGGTGATGTCGATGAAGTCGCCTGCATGGCCCATATCCGGCGCAAGTTCACCGATGTCTTCCAGTCGGAGGGCTCGATCATCGCCGAGGAAGCCATCAAGCGCATCGCCGGGCTCTACGTCGTCGAGAAGGATGCCCGCGGCAGTTTGCCCATTGAGCGGGTCCAACTCCGGCAAGCCCGCGCCAAACCGATCTTCGATGCTCTGGAAGCCTGGCTGCAAACCCGGTTGCCAAAGATCTCCGGCAAGTCCGAACTCGCCAAGGCGATCCGTTACGCCCTGACCCGGATGAGGCGCCTGCGCCCGTATCTCGACCACGGCTTTCTGGAGATCGACAACAATTCCGCCGAACGCGCCATGAAGCCGATAGCCCTGGGTCGCAAGAATTATCTTTTTGTCGGCTCGGATGCTGGCGGTAAATCCACCGCCATCGCCTGTACCCTGATCGAGACCGCCAGGCTCAACGGCGTCGATCCCCAGGCCTGGCTGATCGATGTGCTCAGTCGCATCGCCGATCACAAAATCACCAAACTCGACGAGTTGCTCCCGTGGCGCTTCGCTCAGACCTGAGCGCAATCGGCCGACGCTGAACCGAACCAGAGCCCCGAGACCGGACGCTTACGTACCAACAGCCCTCTCAAGTGACTCTTGGGGGTTCCCAAATCAGCGAAAGTCTGACGCTCTGTGATCGACGCAGAGGAGGGAATGGCAATGGCAGGTGTCGAGATTACACGCGCGGATATGACGGCGGCGGAGTTGCGAGCGGCGGCGGGCGGCGCGACGGATGCTGGCGCTTGCGCTGGTACTGGAGGGGGCGGACCGGGCGACCGCTGCGGCGACCTGCGGGATGGACCGGCAGACGTTGCGCGACTGGGTGCACCGCTACAACGCCGAGGGGCTGTCCGGCCTCTCCAACCATCCCTCGCCCGGCAAGCCGCCACTGCTTTCGGCGGCGCAGAAGGCTGCGCTCGCCGCGCAGGTGGAGAAGGGTCCCGACCCGGAGGTCGACGGGGTGGTACGCTGGCGGCGCATTGACCTGAAGCGGTGGATGGAGGCGCAGTTCGGGGTCGTCATGCACGAGCGCACGGTCGGCAAGCAGCTGGCGGCGCTCGGCTATCGGCGGCTGTCGGTGCGTCCGCAACACCCGAAGGCCGACCCCGCGGAGCAGGAGGCGTTCACAAAAACTTCTCCCGGACGGTAGCGGCGGCCCTCCCCGAGGCGGCGCACGGCAAACCGCTCGAGATCTGGTTCCAGGATGAAGCCAGGGTGGGTCAGCAGGGCACGCTGACAAGGGTCTGGGCGAAGCGCGGCACCCGCCCCCGCGCCGTCCGCGACACGCGCTACAAATCGGCCTGCATTTTCGGCGCAGTCTGCCCTGACCGCGCCACCGCCGCCGGTCTGGTCATGCCCTTCGCCGACACCGAGGCGATGAATGCCCACCTCGCCGAGATCGCCCGCGCCGTAGCCCTTGGTGCCCACGCGGCACTCGTCGCCGACGGTGCCGGCTGGCATGCCGGCAAAGACCTCATAGTGCCCGACAACATCACGCTGATCATTCTCCCGCCATACGCGCCCGAACTCAATCCGGTCGAAAACGTCTGGCAATACCTGCGCGCCAACAAACTCGCCATAACCGTCTTCGATGGCTACGCCGACATCGTCGACAAATGCTGCACCGCATGGAACTTCTTCGCAAACGATACAGCCGCCATCGCCACCATCACCACACGAAAATGGGCACAGGTCAATCGTTAGGGCGGTTGGTATAAGGTAGTTACCTGGGTCAGCCCCTTAATTTGTTCTGTAAACAATAAAATTTCCCGAATGCTGGTATGAGGGCGGTTGGCACGGCGGGTGGGCCGTCAAAAAACAGTGTTCAACGGTACGTCGGGGGCGCCAAAGCGGGTTGGACTGGAGGGAATTTCAGGGCAGGGCGTCGCGGAGCGCATCCATCAGTTGATCGACGGTCTCGACAACCGTCAGATAATCGCGAAATTGCGCGCCGACGAAGCCCTCGGCTGCCATGTGGTCGAACAGCGCAAGGAGCGGGCCCCAGTAGTCGTTGGTGTTCAGCATGAAGGCGGGCTTTTCGTGCAGGCCGAGGTGGCGCCAGGTCAGCACCTCGATAAGCTCGTCCAAGGTGCCGGGGCCACCGGGCAAGGCGATCACCGCGTCGGAATTGCCCAGCATCAGCTTTTTGCGCTCGTGCATGGATTCGGTGACGATCAGGGCGTGAATGTCGTGCTTGCCGACCTCGAGATCAAACAGGTGGCGTGGGATGAAACCGGTGATGCGGGCGCCTGCCGCCTGTGCGGCGCGCGCGGTTTCGCCCATGATCCCCTGATCCCCGGCGCCATAGACCAGCGCATAGCCGGCCTCGGCCAACGTCTTGCCCAACAAGCGTGCCTCGCGCGCATAGGCCGGTTTCCGGCCTGTCCGCGAGCCGCAATAGATGCAGATCGAGCGCTGTAATGTGGTCATCTGCCACTTCCTTTCGTCAAAATGCCACGGTTTACTTACACGAGTCGATTTTCTTAGGATAGGGTGCGCCCACTGGGCGGGGAGTGTGGAAGGCGTTCGAAAAATGCGAAATTCGGTCAAACTGCTGATCGGTGCGGCTCTGATTGGGGTTGGTGGGCTGGTGTTATGGTCGCAGACCCAACCGGAGCCCGTTGTTGAAACGGTTGCGAAGCCGGCGCACGAGCCTGCCGCCGAAGCGATGACGCAAGCGCCCAAACCTGCGCCCGAACCTCCAACCGAACCCGAATCCGCAGTCGTGCCGCAGATTGATGTGGTTCGTGTGTCGCCTGATGGCCAGGCGGTGATCGCCGGACGGGCGGAGCCGGGCCAGATGGTCGAGATCCTGCTCGATGGTTTGGTGATCGGTTCGGTCGAGGCGGATGCGGCGGGTTCATTCGCCACCGTTCTTGATGTCTCGGCTTCAAGCGAGGCTCGTGAATTGACATTGCGCACTGCCTTGTCGGAGGCGCCGGCGGATGTGGTGGCGTTGGCGCCGACTGTTATAGCAGTGGAAGGCGAGGACACCGCCGCTGCGGAGGCCATCGCCGAAGCCGCAGAGGCTTCTGCGATACAGGCCGTGGCAGAGATTGCCGCGGATATTGCTGCTGCAGAGATGGCAGCTACAGCTTCCACCGCCGAGGCTGCCGCTGCCGAGGCCGGAGTCGCCGTAGCCGCTGCTGAGGTTGCCGTTGCCGAGGCCGTTGCTGCGCCGGCTGCCGCTGCCGAGGCCGGAGTCGCCGTAGCCGCTGCTGAGGTTGCCGTTGCCGAGGCCGTTGCTGCGCCGGCTGCCGCTGCCGAGGCCGGAGTCGCCGTAGCCGCTGCTGAGGTTGCCGTTGCCGAGGCCGTTGCTGCGCCGGCTGCCGCTGCCGAGGCCGGAGTCGCCGTAGCCGCTGCTGAGGTTGCCGTTGCCGAGGCCGTTGCTGCGCCGGCTGCCGCTGCCGAGGCCGGAGTCGCCGTAGCCGCTGCTGAGGTTGCCGCTGCCGAGGCCGCTGCCGCGCCGGCTGCCGTTGATCCTGCGGCCGGGATCTCGGAGCCCGAGGTCACGCGTTTTGCCGTCAGCACGCCGATACTCATCCTGCCGCAGGAGGGCGCCGAGCAGGCGCCATTGTTGGTCAAGCCGGAGCCTGACGGGGTGATCCTGCTGCAGCCGACCGCGATCGACTCCGTCTCGGGTATCGTGCTCGACCAGATCACCTATTCCAGCACGGGCGACCTGCTGGCTGCCGGACGCGGCCAGCCTGGAGCCATCGTCCGGGTCTATGCCAATGCAATGTTCGTGGAAGAAATCCGCTGCACCGAGCAGGGGCACTGGCAGGTGCGGATCAGTTCGGAGATCGCCTCGACCGCGTTGTTGTTGCGTTTTGACGAGGTCGATGCCGCCGGCGAGGTGCTCAGCCGTCTGGAAACGCCGTTCGAGTATTCGCCGGCGGCCACCGTCCTGGACTTGCGGGCGCGCAAGATTGTGGTCCAGAAGGGCGATAATTTGTGGACCTTTGCCGAACAGTACTACGGCGAGGGCATTCGCTACAGCGTCATCTTTAGCGCCAATGCGAATTTGATCCGTGACGCCGACCTCATATATCCAGGGCAGGTCTTTTCGGTTCCGGAACTGGTCGACAGCCAGTAGGATGCCGCAGGCGGGAGTCACACTTTATGCGCCGCAACCGCAGGAGCGCCTCGACCGATGGCGCGTCCGATCTACAGACGCTCGCCCGTGTGCTGCCGGACATGTGGCCGCGCGGGCGGAGCGACCTGCGCGCGCGCGTGGTGATCGCTTTGGTGCTGCTGGTGCTGGCCAAGGCCGCCGCCATCGTGACGCCGTTCTTCTTTCGCGCGGCGGTCGATGGGCTGAACGCCGGCTCGGTTGAGGTGGCGCTGATGGCGCCGGTGCTGCTGGTCGGCGCCTATGGGCTGACGCGGCTGATGGGCGTGGCGTTGCAGCAATTGCGCGATACGGTGTTTGCCCGGGTCGGCCAGCATGCATTGCGCCAGCTTGCGCTGCGGACCTTCAACCACATTCACCGGTTGTCGATGGGCTATCACGTCTCGCGGCGCACCGGGGCGCTGAGCCGGATCATCGACCGGGGCATCAAGGCGATCGACTTCCTGCTGCGCTTTCTGGTCTTCAGTATCGTGCCGCTGTTCATCGAGTTGATGATCGTGGCGGTGATCTTTTGGGTCGAGTTCGGGATATGGTATTTCGTCGTGCTGCTGGTCACGATCGCCACCTATGTCGGCTTCACCTTCAGCGTCACCGAATGGCGGGTGAAGATCCGCATCCAGATGAACCGCGAGGATCAGGACGCCCACCAAAAGGCAGTCGACAGCCTGTTGAACTACGAGACGGTTAAGTATTTCAGCGCCGAAGCGCGTGAGGCAGCGCGCTATGACGGAGCGATGCGCCGCTATCAGAAAGCGGCGGTCAAGACCGCGATGTCGCTGGGGCTGCTGAACGCGGGTCAGGCGCTGATCATCGCCTCCGGGCTGGTAGCGGTGATGACGATGACGGCGCTGGAGGTGCAGGACGGCGCCATGACCGTGGGTTCGTTCGTCATGGTCAATGCCTTCGTGATCCAGATCACCGTGCCGCTGAATTTCCTCGGCTCGGCCTATCGCGAGATCCGCCAGGCGCTGATCGACATGCGCGAGATGTATGAACTGACCGACGAGGCGCCGGAGATTGCCGATGCGCCCGGGGCGGCAATGCTGGCAGTGGGGGCGGGGCGGGTTGCGTTTCGTGGCGTGGATTTCTGCTACGGCCCTGACCGCCAGATCCTGCATGGCGTTTCGTTTGAAGTGCCGGGGGGCGGCAGCCTAGCGGTGGTGGGGCCGTCGGGGGCCGGCAAGTCGACCATCTTCCGGCTGATCTTCCGGCTCTACGACAGTACCGGCGGCGCGGTCGAGATCGACGGGCAGGACGTGCGGGATCTGACCCAGGCGAGCCTGCGCGCCGCCATCGGCGTGGTGCCGCAGGACACGGTGCTGTTCAACGATACCATCGGCTACAATATCGCCTATGGCCGCGACGGCGCGAGCCACGGCGAGGTGATCGCGGCGGCCAAGGCCGCCCGCATCCACGACTTCGTCGCAGGCCTGCCTGAGGGCTATGACACCATGGTGGGCGAGCGCGGGCTGAAGCTGTCGGGGGGCGAGAAGCAGCGGGTGGCGATTGCCCGCACCATCCTGAAGGATCCGCCGATCCTGATCCTCGACGAGGCGACCTCGGCGCTGGATACCCCGACCGAGCGCGAGATCCAGGCCGAGTTGAAGCGACTGGGCGAGAACCGCACCGTGCTGATGATCGCGCATCGCCTCTCGACCGTGGTCGAGGCCGACGAGATCGTCGTGCTTGACCGGGGCCGGGTGGTAGAGCGCGGCACCCATGCGGCGCTGCTGGCCAAGGGGGGGCAATATTCCAAGATGTGGGCGCGCCAGGAGCGTGAGGAGGAGGAGGTATGAAGCCAGGGTTTATTGCGGCGATACTCGCATTTGCAAGCGACGATTGAGGCGGCGGTTAAGCTCCACCTCCGGTATCTCGATGTGCTGGATAGGGAAGCGGGGTCGTTTAGAGAGTTTAGCAGGATATGTGACCAGCGGCGCGTATGGTTTCACGCGTGAAACGGGGGTTAGATGTGCAACCTCAACAGGTTGTCCCCGGCCAGGCCGAGTCTGCTGATTGGTTTCTCTGATCCTGTTCCGCCATGCGGGCGATGCCAATTGTAGCTGTGTGTCCACTCGGGCAGGTGGGCGGCGCGCTGGCCCGAGGTTTGGTAGGTGCGCGCATAGGCCCATTCGTTGAGGGCCGTGATAAACTCAAGATGAATTTCAACAGACCCTAATCTATTGAAAGATAGATAAAATCGAAAAAAGGTGCCTTTTTGAAAAAAGGTGGTCAGGTCAACCGCAGAATACTCTATGACCATTTGGGAGGTTGCTACCGTGACAATCAGGAAAGGCCACTGTCTCTGTGGTGCAGTTCGCTATGAATATGAGGGGCCGGAGAACTGGGTCGGTCATTGCCATTGCGAAAGTTGCCGCCGGAATACGTCGTCTTCCTTCACCACCTTCTTTGGCGTGCCAACAAACGCCTTCCGCTACACCGGGATCGACCCGTGGGTCCTTGAATCCTCACCCGGCGTGTGGCGAGTATTCTGCCCGAAATGCGGTGCGCCGGTGGCCTATGACGCCGAAAAGTTTCCGAATGAAGTACATTTCTATCTGGCGAGCCTTGAGGATACCTCCGGACTGGAGCCGCAATTTCATGCTTTTGTCAGCGAGAAGGTGCCGTGGATAACGCTATGCGACGGCCTGCCAAAATATGTGTACGGCACCAGCGGGCCGAGGTTGGCCGATTGATCTGATTGTTCCTGTCCTGGCGCGGAGGAGGGGCGGGAGGCGGTGCGCAGGTCACCACAGGGGGCCCGGACGGGCGCAAAAAACCCGCCGGGAGGCGGGGGCTTGTGTTGATTGTCACAGCCGCATCAGCACGATGCCGCTGACGATCAGCCCCGCCGCCATCCAGCGCCACATCCCGGCGCGCTCGCCCAGCAGGAACACGCCGATCAGCATGGCGAACATCACGCTGGTCTCGCGCAATGCCGCGACCATTGCCAGCGGCGCCAGAGTGAAGGCCCAGATTGCGATCCAGTAGGACCCAAGCGACAGGCCCCCGGATACGATGCCACTGCGCCAGGCGGGCCGTAGCCTTCGCAGCGCAGCCCTTCCTCGGGTCGCCAGCGCGAAGCCCGTGAGGCCCATGGCGTCGAGCGCGAACATCCACAAGGTGTAGCCCGATGCGGTCTCGGCGATCCGCGCACCGACGCCGTCGACCAGGGTGTAGGAGGCGGTGAAGCAAGCCGTTCCCAGCGCATAGAACAGTGCCTTCCTGGGCAGGCGGTCGAGGCCGCCGCCGTTGCGTGACATGACGATGACACCCAGCGCGATGGCGACCACGGCGGCGGTTTTGCCGGTGGTCATGATCTCGCCGAGGAACAGCGCTCCCACCAGCGCCACGATCAACGGAGCGGTGCCGCGTGCCAGCGGATAGACCTGGCTGAGATCGCCATGCTCGTAGGCCCGGATCAGGAACAGCTTGTAGCCGACATGCAGCAGGGCCGACGCCACAATCCACGGCCAGGCCGCAGCCAGCGGTGCGGCGAAGAAGGGCAGCAGGAGCAGCGCCATTGCCCCCTGCACGATCGACAGCAGCAGGATCGACGAAAACCGGTCGAGTCCGACCTTGACGATGGCGTTCCATCCCGCATGCATCAGCGCGGCGCAGAGCACGGCGAGGAAGACGGATATGTCCAAGGTGGTCCCCGAGTGAAGGCGCTGCCGAATGGCGCGCGTCACCCGGAAATAGCGGGAATGGGGAAAGGTGCAAGCACCGGATGGCGGCGGCGCGGTTTATTCGGTGGCGCGGGGCACCCCGGGAGGCCGTGGGTGGTTCGGCTCGGTCCAGCTGATCTCGGGCAGGGGCAGGCGTTTCAGCCTGTGCCGGAGTTGGCGGTCACGCATATAGGCGGAGCTTGACCAGCCGCCGCGCAGACTGCCGATCAGGCCGAACCAGACCGTCGAGATGCCGGTGCCGAAGATGCGCTCCAGCCAGACGCGGGCGGCCAGCGCCGCCGGGGTCACCACCAGCGTCAGCACCGTGGCGATACCCAGCCCGAAAACCACGGCGGTGGCCAGTTGTACCCACCACAGCGCCGTCGGTGCGCCCCGGCTGATGCCGCCGTTGGCAAAATCGAAGCTGACCGCCAGCATCATCGGCGCCAGCCCCGCCATGGTGGTGATGGTGGTCAGCAGCACCGGGCGGATGCGCGCCTCGGCGGTGCGCACGATGGCTTCGAGCCGGTCCATGCGCCGGGCGAATTCCTGGTAGGTGTCGATCAGCACGATGTTGTTGTTGACCACGATTCCGGCCAGCGCGACGATGCCGGTGCCGGTCATGATGATCGAGAACTTCTGCCCCATCACCATCATGCCGACCAGCACGCCAGCCACCGACATCACCACGGCACTGAGCACCAGCGCCGAATTGTAGAACGAGTTGAACTGGGCCAGCAGGATCACGAACATCAACCCCAGCGCTCCGGCGAAGGCCGTAACCAGGAACGCCTGGCTCTCCTCCTGCTCCTCGCGGTCGCCAGTGAAACGCGCCGCGACCGAGGCCGGGAACGGGTTGTCTTCGTCGATCCAGCGTTCGAGTTCCCTGATCCTGGCGATGTCGGAGGTTACCTCGTCCACACCCGCCCGGATCAGGAAATACCGCTCGCCGTCGCGTCGGCTGATCTCGGCCAGTTTCGGCGCCGGGTGCCGGGTGATGAAGTTCGACAGCGGCACCTGCCCCTTGTCGGTCGTGACCTTGAGGTTGTCGAGCGTCGAGAGCAGCCGGTCCGCCTTCGGGAACCGCACCCGGATGTCCAGCTCCTCGTCGGCATCCGCCGGACGGTAGGTGTCCAGGATCGCGCCCCGGGTCACCGCCTGCACCAGCGGGCCGATGGTCATGACATCGGCGCCGAAACGCCCGGCAGCGGCGCGGTCGACCTCGATTCTCCAGTCGATGCCGGGCAGTGGCCTTGTGTCGTCGATATTGATCAGCCCGGGGGTTTGGGCGAAACGCGCGCGCGCGATTTCAGCGGCGCGGATGAGGTCGGCCGATTGATTGGATTTGATCTCCAACTGGATCGGCTTGCCTTGCTGCGGCCCGTCCGATTCGCGCTTGATCTCGGCCAGTACGCCGGGGATCGAGGTGATGCGGTGCTCAATCTCGTTCAGGATATCGTCGCCGGAGCCGCGCTGGTGCCAGGGTGCCAGTTCGAACTGGACCTGGCCGACCGCGTCCGGCGGGCCCTCCTGGCCACCCTTGTTGGCCAGCCCGCCGCCGCCGGAAAAGGCGAACGCCGCCTCGACGCCGGGCACTGACATCACCGCCTGCTCGGTCGCCCGGACCATTCGGTCGCGCTCGGCCAGGCTGAGATTGCCCCGGGCGCGGACATAGACGATGGCGCGCTTCGGCTCGGTCTTGACGAAGAACTCCACCCCGTTGTTGTGGGTCCCGAAATACGTGAACGTGCCCGCGATTACCGCCGCCGCCACGCCCAGCGCCACGAACGGCCCGAGCGGATTCAGCACGATCGCGCCGATGACCCGGCCGAACAGGCTCCGGCGATACGCCGTCGGCGCGGGCGGCGGTGTGACCTTTACGCCCAGCATCCGCGCCCGGGCCTGCGTCAACAGCCGGCTCACCCGCCCGGCGACGCCGCCGAGGATCGGCAGGTAGATCAGCGCCACGATCAGCGAGGCGCTCAGCACGAAGATCATCGTTATCGGCAACTGGCCCATGAACTGGCCCGGTATCCCGGGCCAGAACAGCATCGGCAGGAAGGCGCACAGCGTGGTCGCGGTGGACGAGACGATCGGCCAGAACATCCTTCGCGCCGCTTCCGTGTAGGCGGTCATCGGGCCGACCCCGGCGGCAATGCGCTTGTCGGCGTATTCGACCACGACGATGGCGCCGTCGACCAGCATGCCGACGGCCAGGATCATCCCGAACATGGTCATGTTGTTAATGCTCATCCCCAGCGCCGCCATCAGCCCGAACGAGAGCAGGAACGAGCACGGGATGGCGATGCCTACCAGGATCGCGGAGCGGAGCCCGAGCGCCGCCAGCACCACGAGCATCACCAGGGTAACCGCCGTCAGCACGCTCGATTCGAGCTGCCTGACCATGTCGGTGACGCGCGACGACTCGTCCATCGAGAAATCGACATTGACCGCCTGGCGCAGCGGTTTGGGCCATCCGCGCACCACCTTCCCGACCGTCGCGCGCACCCCATCGACGGTCTCGATGATGTTCTCGCCGATCCGCTTCTTGACCTGGAGCGAGATCGATTTCTCGCCGTTGAAGCGGGCGCGGCCGGTGGCGTCCTCGAAGGTGCGCCGAATCTCGGTGACATCGCCGATCCGCACCACCCGGTCGCCGTTGACCTTGACGGGCAGGTCGCGGACATCCGCTAGGGTCTCGAACGAGCCCGGAACAGTGACCGAGAAGGTGGCCGTCGCGCTCTCGATCGAGCCGGCGGCGATGAGTTGGTTGTTGCGGTCGAAGACGGTGAGCAGATCCTGCGCGGTGACGCTGTAGGATTGCATCTTGAGCGGGTCGATCAGCACCTCGACCATTTCTTCGCGGTGGCCCGTGAGTTCGGCCTCCAGCACCGACGAGAGGCTCTCGATTTCGCGCTGAAGGTCCTTCGACAGCTTGAGCAGGGTCCGTTCCGGCACCTCGCCGGAAAGCGAGACGACCAGGATCGGGAATTGGGACAGGTTGATTTCGCTGATCGTCGATGCTTCCGCGTCCTCCGGGAACTCGGCCTCGGCCTGGCCGAGCTTGTCGCGCACCTCCGCAAGGGTCGCCTGCTTGTCCCAGCCGAATTCGAACTCGAGCAGCATCCCGGCATGGTTTTCCGAGGCGATGCCGGTCATCTGCTTCAGCCCGTCGAGGCCGCGCATCTCGGCCTCCATCGGCTTGATCAGCAGGCGCTCGGAGTCGCGGGCGGAGACGCCGGGCAGCGGCACCGAGATGTAGAGAACCGGCACGTCGATATTCGGCGCGCCTTCCTTTGGCAGCGAGAAATAGGAAACCACCCCGGCAGTGACCGAAATCACCACCATGGCCAGCACCATCCTGGTGCGCGCGGCGGCCCAGTCGACGATACCAATCATCGGGTGCCAATCATCGGGACGCAGCCGGATCGATTGCCGTTGGCAGGACGGCGCGGCCATCGCGGACGAACTCTTGGCCGATGACGATCACGCTGGCGGTTTGCGGAAGTCCGGTGACCCAGATGCCGTCGGTCTCGTCGGCGATGATCTGGACCTCGACGAAACGGGCCTTGCCGGCGACGGCCAGCCTTACCCCCAGTCGTCCGCTATCATTGAGCGTCAGGGCGGTCTGCGGGATCCGGTGCGCCACCTCGGCGGGCAGGTCGATGCTCAGCTCGGCGGTCATGCCGTCGCGGATGCGGCCGTCATCGTTGGGCAGGATGACCTCGACCAGATAGGTGCGGGTTTCTGGGTCGGACACGCGGCTGATGAAGGTGATCTTGCCGGGGATGATGCGGCCGTTGATCAGCCGGGCGGTCGCGGTTTGGCCAGGCAGGATCTGGTCGACCTCCTGCTCGGAGACGTAGCCCGAGACCTTGACCGAGCTGAGATCGATCACCGTGGCGCAGGTATCGCCGAGGTCAAGGCGCGAGCCGATCTCGGCGGTGTCGGTCTCGAGCACACCGTCGAAGGGCGCGCGGATCACCAGCCGGGCGATGTCGAGATTGACCAGGTCAACCTTGGCCTGGGCGGCCTTGAACTGCGCCTGGCGGGCGGTGAGCGTGGTCTCGGCGGTAAAGCCCTTCTGGCTGAGCGTGGTCGCGGCTTCGACTTCGATGAGGGCTTCGGCCAGCCGCGCCTCGGCTTCCAGAAGCTGCGCGGCGCGGGCGCCGGGGTCGATGCGGCAGAGCACGTCGCTCTTGGCGACGGTGGCGCCCTTGCGAAGCGGTTGCGACCTGACCAGCCCGGCGGTCTCGGCCGGGACCGAGACGTTGCGCACCGCCACGGTGCGGCCGCGCAGGACAAGGCGGTTGACGGTGGGCCGCGCCTGGCTCTCGATCACCATGACCGGGACTGGGACCGGCTGGTTCTGATTCGCCACCGCACCATTGGTGGCGGTTGTCAGGGCCGGCTGGACCATGGCGCCCTCGTCGGGTCCGCGCACGGCGAACCAATAGTAGAGTGCGCTGGCGGACAGCAGCGCGAGGGCGAGCGATGTCAGGCGCATCAGATCCTCTCCGGTCCGGGCCGTCTGTTGCGAGTCCCGGTGGGTAACTCCGATAGAACGTCAAGATAGGAGCCTTCCGCCTGAGGGGAAAGGGGGGGGGGGACGCGGCGTCACAAGCGTTGGGGTGCCGGCGATCATTGGATACGGGAACATTTGAAGGGGGGCGCTTCCTTGGCGTGCGGGGCGGGCCTATGCTGGGGCCGGGAGGCGTGATGTTGAAAGTCGATGGGCTGAGAACCAAGGCGGGTGGGCCCGTCGGCTTCACGCTGCGGGGCGGCGAGGTGCTGGCGGTGCGTGGTGCGTCCGGTTCGGGCAAGTCGCTGATGCTGCGGGCGATTGCCGATCTGGACCCGGCGGCGGGTGAGGTCACGCTGGACGGCGTTCCGCGCGCCCGGATTCCGGCGCCCGAGTGGCGGCGGCAGGTCGCCTTCGTGCCCGCCGAGTCCGGCTGGTGGGACGACCGGGTTGGGGCGCATTTCCCCGAGGATGACGGCGCGCCGCAATCCGTAGCACTGGGGCTGATCGAAGCGCTGGGTCTGGATGCGGCGGCGCTGGGCTGGGAGGTTCAGCGCCTGTCGACCGGCGAGCGCCACCGCCTGGCGATTGCCCGGGCTTTGGCGCGCGGCCCCAAGGTCTGGCTGTTCGACGAGCCCACCGGGGCGTTGGACGCCGAGGCGGCGGGGCGGGTTGAGGAACTCATCAGGAAAGGACGCGCGGAGGGGGCGGCGATCCTGATGGTGACCCATGACGCCGGGCAGGCGGCGCGACTGGCGGACCGGTCGCTGCTGATGGCGGATGGCTGTCTGACAGATGGCCCTCTGGCGGGGGCGGGAGCATGAGCGAATATATCACGCTTTCCTATTGGGATGTGGCGCTGGCGGCGGTGTTCCTGATCCTGAATGCGGGCCTGTCGACGTGGCTGCAACTGGGGCTGGCCCGGCAGATGCTGGTGGCGGGGATGCGCATGGTGGTGCAGCTTCTGCTGGTCGGCCTGGTGCTGAAGACGGTTTTCGCCGCCGGATCGGCGCTGCTGACCCTGGCGCTGGCTCTGGTCATGGTGGTTTTCGCCGGGCGCGAGATATGGGCCCGGCAGGAACGCCCGATGCGCGGGGCCTGGGGGCCTGGGCTGGGGGCCGGCGCGATGACCGTGGCGGGTAGCCTGGTGATCCTGTTCGCCCTGACCCAGCAGATCGGCGCCGATCCCTGGTGGTCACCGCGCTTCGCCTTGCCGTTGTTCGGCATGATCCTGGGCAACACCATGACCGGGGTCAGCCTGGGCCTCGATACCCTGAGCACCAGCCTGTGGCGCGAGCGCGCGGCGGTGGAGGCGCGCCTGCTGCTGGGGGCGACATGGTGGGAGGCGGTCCGGCCCTTCGCCCGGCGCGCCATGCGCAGCGGCATGACCCCGATCATCAACGCGATGGCGGCGACCGGGGTGATCTCGCTGCCGGGGATGATGACCGGGCAGATATTGTCGGGCGTCGATCCGGGGGAGGCGGTGAAATACCAACTGCTGATCATGTTCCTGATCGGGGGCGCGACCGGGTTGGGGGTGGTGATGGCGATCGCCGGGGGTATGTGGCGGCTGACGGATGAGCGGCACCGGGTGCGGTTGGATAGGCTGGGGGGCGAGCGGGGGTGAGTGGGGGGTGTGCAGATTTGTGCATGGGGCTAAGTTGTTGATTGGGAACGATTATACAAAAAAGTGTTTGAAAGGGCTGGCAGTGAATTCATGCGCTTCGTAGCGAGGCGAAACTGGCAGAAATATGGAGAAACAACTTCGAAGCACGTTTCTTGCCCACCATCCTGATTTTTGTTGTAATTGCATACTTTTGCAACCATATCTTACACCTTTGTGCCAAGGATGTGCGCCCCTCAGTGAAAGGAGATTGCGATGAAATCATTGCCTTTCTTAATCGGTATATTCCTCGTCGGCGCAATGGCGCTTGCGGCATGCGCTAAAAAGCCGGAAAGCGTCGCTTCCGCATATGTCAGTCCGTTGACCTGTAAAAACTATTCCTGCACTCAACTCGCGGAGGAAAATACCCGGGTGGAACAAGCGCTTGTCGGAGCTTCGGCGCAGCAGCGTACGGCGCGTAGCAACGATACTATTGGGGTGATCTTTCCAGGATTGCCGGTCTCCTCGCTCTCAGGCGGGAACGTTGCGAATCAAATCGCCCAACTAAAAAGTGAGCAGAAGATTCTTCAACAGACCATGATCAAAAAGAACTGCTCATCCGGGCTGGGCGAGGTTCCATCTCAGGTTCGACCCCAACCCGAACTCACTACCGCCAACTACACTGCACTGCCGAGCGCCATCACACCCCCTTATGAGGGAATGTAGCTTTCAAAATATTCTGCCTCGGACATGCGGTGGTTCTGCGGTCAGGAGTGGAAGCCTCGCGCTTCACCGGCAGGACGAACGGAGATCAACCGTTGCCGCAGACCCGGGGTCTCCTGTTCCCAGGTCGCTCCAGGAGATCCCGGGTCAAGCCCGGGACAGCGCGGTTCAAGCGGATAGGTTCCGATCAAAGAAAATCAGAATAAATGCGAATACGCCCCGGGGCCGATGCATGGCGCGCCGGGCCGGGACAACACGCCGCTTTTTCCGGCGGCGGTGGCGGGGTATGGTCGCCGCGATGGCTTCGAGCGGGGAAGCCCAGCAGAGGAACCGCCCATGTCGACCCGGAGTACAATCTCGAAAAAAGCTGCGATCACCGACCCGGATCAGGGGTCGGGACGCGCGCGCAAGCGCATGACGGTGCCGGACTTCATGGCCAGCAAGGGCGGCGAGCCGCTGGTTTGTCTGACCTCGTATACCGCCCATGTGGCGCATATCTGCGGTGCGGTCTGCGATCTGCTGCTGGTCGGCGACAGTCTGGGCATGGTGATCCACGGCATGCCGAATACCCTGGGGGTGACGCTGGAGCACATGATCATGCATGGTCAGGCGGTGGTGCGCGGGGCCGACAAGTCGCTGGTGGTGGTCGACATGCCCTTCGGCAGCTTCGAGGAGAGCCCGGAGGTCGCCTTTCGCAACGCCTCGCGCGTGGTCAAGGAGACCGGCTGCCACGCGGTCAAGCTGGAGGGCGGGGTCGAGATGGCACCGACGATCCAGTACCTGTCGCGGCGCGGCATCCCGGTGATGGCCCATATCGGGCTGATGCCGCAGTCGATGAACACCATGGGCGGCTTCAAGGCGGTGCGCGACGAGGCGATGTGGGACCGGGTGGTGGCGGACGCCAAGGGCGGTGGAGGCGGCGGGAGCTTTCTCGGTGGTGGTCGAGGGGGTGGCGGCGCCCCTGGCCGACCGGATCACGGCGGAGGTTTCGATCCCGACCATCGGCATCGGCGCCTCGGCGCAATGCGACGGGCAGATCCTGGTGTTCGAGGATATGGTCGGCCTGATGCCCCGCGTGCCGACCTTCGTAAAGCGCTACGGTACCATGGAGGAAATGATGCGCGGGGCGGTGGGGCAGTACGGCGAAGAGGTGCGGGCGCGCAGTTTTCCGGGCGATGAGCATACCTACAAGAAGAAATGAGCCGATAGCGCTTTGATTTGTGATCAAGCGGCGTTAAAGCTCGGCCCGCGATGAGCGGATAACGTGGGGCGCGGATAACGCGGGGCGGCGAGGAGAAAACGGTTGAGCGAGACAGACAGCTTTATCCAGGAAGTGACCGAGGAGGTCCGCCAGGACCGGATGTTCCGGCTGTGGAAGAAGTATGGTCCCTATGGGGTGACCGCGATTGTGGCCGTGGTGGCGGTCTCGGCCGGGCTGAACTGGATGAAGCACCGCGAGATCAAGCAGGCCCGCGAGACCGGCGGCGCGTTTCTCGCCGCCGACATCGGCTCGGTCGAGGATCAGGAGGTTCTGACCGGCAGCGTCGATGGCCCGGCGGCGATGATCGCGCGGCTGCGCCTGGCGGCGGCCACGGCCGAGGCGGGGGATGCGCAGGCGGCGGCGGCGCTGTATCGCGCGGTGGCGGACGAGCCGGGTATCGATGCGGCCTATGGCGATCTGGCCCGGCTGCAGGCAGTGCGGGTCGGCGCTGCGGCGATGGACCCGGCGCAAGCCGTGGCCGAACTGGGTCCGCTGATCGCCGAGGGCGCGCCCTACCGGATTCTGGCCCTGGAACTGCGGGCGATAATCCAGTTGAACGCCGGCGATACCGAGGCCGCCCATGCCGATCTCGAGGCGATCATCGGCGACCCGCAGGCGACCCGCGAATCGTCGGAAAGGGCTGTGACGCTGTTGTTGAGCAGCGGTGGCGAATTGCCGTCGGGGGTGCAATAAGATGCAGGCGAAAGAGGTGGAGAGTGTGATGCGCAGCGCTGGTGTTTCCGTCCGGTCGGTCCGGGCACTTTTGCTGGGCCTGGTTGCCGCCTCAGCCCTGTCGGGGTGTGGCTGGTTCGACGACGAAGAGATTCTTGAAGGGGAACGCATCCGGCTGCGCTCGGCGCCCGTCGTGGCCGCATTGGCCGAGGCGTTGGCCGAGCCGTTGCCTCCGGCGGAATCGAACACCGAGTGGACCCAGACCAACGGCAGCGCGGACCACAACCTGGGCCATCTTGCCGGATCCGGCAGTCTGTCGGGGATATGGACCAAAGATGCCGGGACTGGCAGCGGCGATGACGGCGCCATCACCAGCGCGCCGATCGTCGTCGGCGGCAACATCTATACCCTGGACGCCGCCGCCGCCCTGACCTCGTTCTCGGCGGGCTCGGGCAAGCAGAATTGGCGGATCAGCCTGGCGCCCGAGGGCGAGCGGGGCAAGGAAGGTTTTGGCGGCGGTCTGGCGGCGGATGGCGGCACCATCTATGCGACCACCGGTTTTGGCGAGGTTCTGGCGATCAGCGCCGCCTCGGGCGAGATCCAGTGGCGGCATAGCTTCGGCGCGCCGTTCCGGGCGGCCCCGGCGGCGGCGCGGGGACTGGTCGTGGCGGTGGCCCGCGACAACCGGGCGGTGGCCCTTGACGGCGCTACGGGCAAGGTCCGCTGGCGGATGCAGGCGGCCAGTTCGGATGCCGGGTTGCTGGGCGGCGCGAGCCCGGCCATCGCCGGGCGGCTGGTGGCATTGCCCTTCGCTTCGGGCGAGCTGGTCGCGGTCGATGGCGTTGCCGGGCAGCGGCTGTGGAGCGCGGTGCTGAGCGGTGGCCGCAAGGGACTGGCACGCTCGGCGATCAGCGATGTTTCGGGCGATCCGGTGATGGTGGGACCGTATGTGATTGCCGCCAACCAGAGCGGCCGAATGATTGCCGTCGAAGGCCGCAACGGCAGGCGGGCCTGGACTCGCAATATCGGATCGCCATCGCCGATCTGGGCTGCCGGGGACACAATCTTCCTGGTCGCGGATGACGCCAAGCTGATGCGCATTTTGGCCCGCAACGGACGGACACTGTGGGCCAACCAGTTGCCCGCTTTCGAGGACCCGGAGGATTTCGAGGACCCGATTTCCTATTCCGGGCCGGTGCTCGTGGGCGGCAGGCTGCTTCTGACCGATAGTCTGGGAAATCTTCTTTCGTTCGACGCTCTAAGCGGTGCGGCCCAGCCGGGCGCGCGGATCGGCAGCGGTTCGCTGACCGGGCCGGTGGTGGCCAACGGCACCGTCTACGTTTTGTCGGATTCTGGAACTCTCTACGCCTTCCGCTGATCGGGCGGGCGTTTTCGGGGCAAGGCCCGCGGGCAGGCATATGTCGTTCACACTCGCGATCATCGGGCGCCCAAATGTGGGCAAATCGACGCTGTTCAATCGCTTGGTCGGGCGGCGTCTGGCGTTGGTCGACAACCAGCCTGGGGTGACCCGTGACCTGCGCGAGGGCGCGGCGCATCTGGGGGACCTCGACTTTACCGTGATCGATACCGCCGGGCTGGAAGAGATCGACGACGACAGCCTGCCGGGACGGATGCGCAGGCTGACCGAACGCGCCGTGGCGCAGGCTGATCTGTGCCTGTTCCTGATCGACGCTCGAACCGGGGTGACCCCCAGCGACCATGTTTTTGCCGATATCCTGCGCCGGGGCGGTGTCTCGGTGATCGTTGCCGCCAACAAGGTCGAGGGGCGCATCGGCGAGGCGGGGATGTTCGAGGCCTATGCGCTGGGACTGGGCGATGTCATCGGCATCTCGGCCGAGCATGGCGAGGGGATGGGCGATCTCTATGCCGCCCTGCTGCCTTTCGCTGAGGACTTCGCCGGGCGGGCCGCCAATCAATCGGGGGGCGAGGTGTTCGAGGCGGACGCCGAGGCCGACGAACTGGCCGAAAACCGGCCCTTGCAGATTGCCATCGTTGGCCGGCCGAATGCCGGTAAGTCGACCCTGATCAATGCGATACTGGGTGAGGAGCGGCTGCTGACCGGGCCGGAGGCGGGGATCACCCGTGACGCCATCGCGGTAACCTGCGACTGGGGCGGGCGGCAGTTCCGCATCTTCGACACTGCCGGGCTGCGCAAAAAGGCGAAAGTGCAGGACAAGGTTGAGAAGCTGTCGACCGGGGACGCCACCCGCGCCATCCGTTTCGCCGAGATCGTCGTGGTGCTGATGGATGACGAAAACGCCTTCGAGACCCAGGACCTGCGCATTGCCGACCTGGCCGAGCGCGAAGGCCGGGCGGTGGTGATCGCGATCAGCAAATGGGATCTGGCCGAAGACAAGAATGCGCGCATCCGTGAGTTGCGCGAGACCTTCGAGCGGATGCTGCCGCAGTTGAAGGGCGCGCCGGTGGTTACGGTCGCGGCGCTGAACGGACGCGGGCTGGACCGGCTGCGCGACGCGATTCTGGAGATGCACCGGCTGTGGAACACCCGGGTCACCACGGCGAAGCTGAACCAGTGGCTGGGCGATGTTGTGGAACAGCATCCACCCCCGGCAGCGGCGGGGCGGCGGTTGAAGCTGCGGTTCATGACCCAGGTGAAAGCCCGCCCGCCGAGCTTCGTCGCCTGGTGCTCGCGCCCCGACGCCCTGCCGGCGAGTTACACGCGGTATCTGGTCAACGGGCTGAGGCAGGCCTTCGGGCTTAAAGGCGTGCCGATCCGGCTGGCGTTGCGGAAGGGAGAGAACCCCTATGTGAAGAAGAGGTGACGCCGAAGCGCGTTGACGCCCCGCGCCTTTTTTTGCGCAGGGCACCGCAGGGGACCAGACCGGCGCGTAATACCGAGGTGCTGCGCAGACCCGGGATCCCGGGTGTCTGCGCTGCCCCTTGGGGGATCCCGTATGAGCACCGCATCACTGCGTGCTGCGGCGCATTACGGGATGACGGAAGGTCGGCGCCGCTTCAAGGCGTCCGGCTTCAGGCACCGCCCTCGAATTTGAACGACACTTTCACTTTGGCCCGATATGCCTCGATCTTTCCGTCCTTAAGAACCATGTCCAGATCGGCGACCTCGGCAATGCGCAAGTCGCGGAGCGACTGGCCGGCGCGCTCGACGGCGGCGGCGGCGGCTTTTTCCCAGGACTCGGTGCTCGTTCCCACCAGTTCTACGACTTTGTAAACGCTCTCGGACATTTTCGATTCCTCCTTCAACTTAAACCGGCATTTCCCATTTGGCCTGTATGTGAGGAAGACTAACCCGGCAGAACGGAGTTTTCCAGATTGAGGCCGCATAATTCGAGGCTTCATTGGCCCCTAACCATCAAACCGAGGATGCGCCGTCCCGGGCGTGACCCGGGACACGGCGGTTATGGCGGTTAGGTTTCGATCAAGGAAAGCCGGTATCCCTGATTCTGGATCAAAAAAGTTGAAATTCCCCGTTGTCTTTGAATCTAAAGGGATTTATGATGGTTTTTGCGATTAACTCCATCACCAACGGGGTGAAAATAACATGGCACAGGGCGTTCTTCCTTTCGAGTACGAAAGCGAACCGGGCAGCAGCGATCTGACGGGTTTTGCCGGGATTGGTGTTTACCTTGATTTGATTGAGGCATCGGGACTGGCGGCTGCGGTGCGGCGCGAGGTGCGGGTGGCGGGGCGGCAGGGCTGGCTGGATGTGCAGATGATCATCACGGTGATCGCACTCAATCTGTGCGGGGGTGATCGGGTCGAGGATCTGGAACGCCTGGAGGCGGACGCCGGCTTTGCCGCGACCATGGATGCGGTTGAGCGGCGGCTGTTGGTGCGCCGGGAACGGCGGCAACTGAAGAGCCGGTTTCGGCGCGGTCGCGGGCGCAGCGTGCCTTCGCCGTCGGCTCTGTCGGGCTGGTTGGAACGCTTCCACGACGCAGGCCAGGAAGATCTGCGGGAGGCCGGGCGTGCCTTCATCCCGCGCCCGTCGGCGGGTCTGCTTGGTCTGCGGCGTGTCAATCAGGCGCTGGTGTCATTTCTGCAGCACCATCGCAGGCAGGGCTCGGCGACGCTGGACATGGACGCGACGCTGGTGCAGAGCCACAAGCGCCAGGCGGAATACTGCTACAAGAAGTTCAAGGCCTATCAGCCGTTGAACACCTGGTGGGCGGAACAGCAGGTGATCGTGCATTCCGAGTTCCGCGACGGCAATGTGCCGGCTGGCTATCGGCAGTTGCAGGTGTTGCAGGCCTCGCTGGCGGCGCTGCCTAGGGGCGTGGACAAGGTCTATCTGCGCTCGGACACGGCGGGTTATCAGAAGGATCTACTGCTCTATTGTGGCGAGGGCCGGGACAAGGTTTTCGGGGTGATCGAGTTCGCCGTCGGCGCCAACGTGACGGCGGAATTCCGGCGTGCTGCCCTGGCCGTGCCGGAGGCCGAGTGGCGGCCGCTGGATCGTGTTTTTGACGGGCAACGCCACGAGACCGGCCAGGAGTGGGCGGAGGTCTGCCATGTACCGAGTTGGGTGGGCGAGAGCAAGACGCGGGCGGATTACCGCTTCCTGGCGATCCGGGAGCCGCTGGAACAGTTGGAGCTTGGCGATGGGGATCAGTTGCCGTTCCCGACCGCGGAGTTTGCCTCGAAGGGGCGCAGCAAGCTGTTCGCCCTGGTCACCAACCGTGATCTGCCGGGCGATGAGGTGATCTGGTGGTCCCGGGAGCGCTGTGGCAAGAGCGAGGAAGTCCACGCGGTGATGAAGCACGACCTGGCTGGCGGCACCCTGCCCTCGGGTCTGTTCGGAGCCAATGCGGCCTGGTGGGCGATCATGGTGCTGGCGCATAATTTGAACGCGGTGATGAAGCAACTGGTTCTGGGACCGGCCTGGGTGGCACGGCGGATGAAGGCCTTGCGCCTGGCTCTGATCGCCCTGCCTGGCCGGGTGATCCGTCATGCGCGGCGGCTGATCATCCGTTTGGGGAGCGAAGCGGGGCTCGATCTGGTGCTGAGCGCCAGGCGGAAGATCCTGGCCCTGGCGCGCGGCCCGACCTGACGGCTCCAGCCTGCCACGATATCCTTGCTGAAGTGCGATGCCGGCTCCCGGCCAGGGCTTCGCTTGGCCAACGGACAGGCGCGGGACCCGCAAAACGCGTGGCCACCTTGAGAATATCTCCTCGAGCGCGAAATCCGCGGGAGTGGTGCCCGGGCGCGGGGCGAAAACCCCACAACGGCACCCATCGCCGCCCCTGCCGAGGCTCGTCAGGGATTTAGTTCGGGAATCCTGGGTATCAAGAACTGGATGCCCGTGTCACGCACGGGCATGACATGGGTGAGCGTCAACGCAACTTGATACAGCGCAGCGACATGTGGCGCGTGAGGCGGCGGTCGGCCACAAGCGGATCCGTAGCGCGGATTCACAGGACCACGTGGTCTCCGTTGGTGATGTCACCCTGTTTCAGCCGCGCCATCAACCGGGCGGCAGCTTCATCGATTGCACATAGCGCGGTGCAGTCCTCGCCGGGGTGGAAGCGGGCGCGCAGTGCGGTGGGCATCGGCGGGGGGACGATCTCGGCGATGGTGATGCGGGCGCCGGATTCGGCGGCCCAGGCGCGGGTCATGGCGGATTGGGCGGCCTTGGCGGCGGCGTAGGTGCCGTGGAATTTTGTGCCGGGCACATCATCGGCGGCGATCAGGGCCATGGGCGTGTCCGACAGGCGCAGCAGCGGGTCGATGACGCGGATCAGCCGCTGGAAGGCGCGGATGTTGGTGGCGATTGTCTGGTCGAGTTCATGCGCGTCGATGTGCTCGGCGGGTTGCAGGGGGGCGGTGTGGATCGCGGAGTGGAGCCAGAGGTCGACGCGGCCCCAGCGGTCGTAGATGGCGGCGCCCAGGCGTTCCAAACCGGGATCGTCGCGGATATCTAGGGGGGTTATCGTTGTAGTTCCGCCGGTTGATGATATTTTATCATCCAATTCCTCAAGTCCGCCAACGGTGCGTGCAAGGGCAACGACATGCGCGCCCGCGCCACCCATCGCGGCGGCGCAGGCGAAGCCGAAACCGCGCGATGCGCCGGTGACCAGGGCGATACGGTCGTTCAGGAAACTGTCGGTCATTCTGGGCGCGGGCTCCTATTGCGAGCGAATCCGGTCGCCGTTGGCGGCGAGCGCCGGCAGCGAGGGGTAGTCGATGATCGTCATCCCGCCATCGACGATCAGGGTCTGGCCGGTGACGAACGAGGCCGCCGGCGAGCCGAGAAACATCACCGCGGCGGCGATTTCGTCGGGCCGTCCCATCCGGTTGAAAAGGGAGGGCGGCAGCGCCCATGTTCCGTCGGCCGAGCCGGAGGGCTGCCCGGTGGCATCATTTTCAGTGGCGACCCAGCCGGGGCTGACACCGTTGACGCGGACGCCATGGGGTGCCGCCTCGGCGGCGAAGGCGCGGGTCAGCCCCTCGACCCCGGCCTTGGCGGCGCAGTAGAGGCCCCAATTGCCGTGGAGCGTGGCGGTCGAGGAGATGTTGACGATCGCACCATGTTCCGATTTTGCCAGGAAGGGCAGGAAAGTGGCGCTCATCAGGAAGGTGCTGTCGAGGTTAGGGCCCCGCAGGGAGGCCCAGCGCTGGCCGGGGGACATCGCGGGCTGGACATCGCCCCGTTGCATCCCGACACCGGCGTTGTTGACCAGAAGGTCGAGCGCCGGGAGATATGGGGCGAGGCGGTCTTTAAGCGCGGTCACCTCATCCTCGCGGGCGAGGTCGAGGGCGTGGAATTCCGCCGTGCCGCTGGCCGCTTCGATCTCGTCGACGACGCTGGCGCCCTTGACCGGGTCGCGGGCGGCGAGGATCACATGGGCGCTTTCGCGGGCGAGGCAAAGCGCAATGACCCGGCCAATGCCGGAATTCCCGCCCGTTACCAGGGCAGTTTTACCCAGCAACCAGGTCACGCGCCGATGGGTTCCTTGATCTTGCCTTTGGCGAGGGCGTCGGAGGGTTTGATCGGGTAATCGCCGTTGTAGCAGGCGTCGCAATACTGCGGCGCCTTGGGGTTTCGCCCGGCCGGGTGGCCGCAGGCGCGGTAGAGGCCGTCGAGCGAGACGAAACGGAGCGAATCGACTCCCAGATGGGCGCACATTTCGTCTTCGGTCATGCGTGCGGCGAGCAGCTTGCCACGCTCGGGCGTATCGACGCCGTAGAAACAGGACCAGCGGATCGGTGGACTGGCGATGCGAAAATGCACTTCGGCGGCACCGGCGGCCAGGATCATGTCCTTGATCTTGCCGGTGGTGGTGCCGCGCACAACCGAATCATCCACCAGAATCACCCGCTTGCCCTCGACGATGGCTCGGTTGACGTTGAGCTTGAGACGCACACCCATATCGCGGATCTGTTCGGTCGGCTCGATGAAGGTGCGCCCGACATAGGCGTTGCGGATGATCCCCATGGCGTAGGGGATGCCGCTTTCCTGGCTGTAGCCGATGGCCGCCGGGGTGCCGCTATCCGGGACCGGGCAGACCAGATCGGCGTCGACCGGGGCCTCGCGGGCCAGTTCGGCACCGATGCGTCGCCGGGTCTCGTAGACCGACATGCCGCCGATGACGCTGTCCGGGCGCGAGAAATAGACGTATTCGAAAATGCAGAAGCGCGAGGCTCGATCCTCGAACGGGCGAAGCGATTCGACGCCATTCTTGGTGATGATCACCATTTCGCCCGGCTCGATCTCGCGCACGTAGTCGGCACCGACAATGTCGAGGGCGCAGGTCTCGGACGACAGGATCCAGGCGTCGCCGTAGCGGCCCAGAACCAGCGGGCGCACTCCAAGCGGATCGCGTACGCCGATCACCTTGGTCCGGGTCATGGCGATGACCGAGAAGGCGCCTTCCACCAGGCGCAGGGCATCCTTCATCCGGTCCGGGATGGTCGTCTGGGTCGAGCGGGCAATCAGATGGACCAGGCACTCGGTATCCGCGCTGGACTGGAAGATCGAGCCGCGCTCGATGAGTTGGCTGCGCAGGCTGTCGGCGTTGGTCAGGTTGCCGTTATGGGCGATGGCGCAGCCGCCCAGGGCAAACTCGGCATACAGCGGCTGCACGTCGCGCAGCGCCGCGATGCCCTTGCTGCCGGAGGTGGAGTAGCGGGTGTGGCCGATGGCGTTGCGGCCGGGCAGGAGGCCCATCACGCTTTGCTTGGTGAAGTTGTCGCGGACGTAGCCGATGCGACGCACGCTGTTGAAGCCGGTGTCGGGGCAGTAGGAGACGATCCCCGCCGCTTCCTGACCGCGATGTTGCAAGGCGTGGAGGCCGAGGGCGACATAGTTCGCCGCGTCGTCAACTCCGAAGACACCGTAGACGCCACATTCCTCGCGCAGCTTGTCGTCATCGAAAGGATGCGACGGCCAGGCGGAATGCCCGGGTTCATTCATACATTGACTCCCACCAGGACTTCACGGCTTGGGTTATATACCGTCCTGCGCGGCGATGTCATCAGTGCTTCGCGGTCGTAAACATTTCGATCAGTTGCCGATGGTGCCGGTGTTCTCGGTTCCGGTCACTTCGGCGCCTGTGGCTCCGGTGCCGACTGTTCCGGCTTCGGGAGAAGTAGTGGTTGGAATCGCGTCGCTGCAATTGACCATCAGGGCCTCGATCTGGACGCCGAACCAGTTGGGGATGCTGTCCGGCAGGTTCTGCTCGAGGACGGTGGCGAATTCCTCGAAGGCCGCGCGGCTGACGGCATTGTCGAGCGGCGGCCATGCTTCCGCACCGCTGAAATTGGTGTAGATCAGGAACACGATGACGATCAGCAACAGCCCACGGGCGATTCCGAACACGAAGCCCAGGACGCGGTCGAGCGGGCCAAGCACCGAATCGAGCACCAGCCCCGAGATCAGCGGGGTGAACATCGAGAGGATCAGCAGTGCGATCGCCACGACGATGGTGAACGCGGCGATCATCGAAATCACGCAGGAGGTAGCAAGGAAGGTGCCGACCACCGGTGCTTCGCGGATCAGTGGTTCCAGTTGCGGCGCGAGGAAGAATGCGGCGACGGCGGCCAGGGCCCACCCGGCGATCGCGAAAAGCTCACGCGTGAAGCCACGGGCGTAGGCCAGTACGCCCGACAGAAGGGCAACCACGCCGACGCCAGCATCTACTACGGTGAAATCCATGCTTTAATCCCCGGTTCCGGTCCTGTTGATTGCCATGGCATTTTCATTGCGCCTCTGGAAAGTTGTCGGCGACAAAGCCCGGCAAATCCTGCACTCGTCTTACAGATATGCCAGATTCTTCCACTCGCTTCATCTGATAAGGTACGCAAGCGGCGGAAAATCCCAGTTTTTCCGCTTCTTTAAGCCTAAGTTCGGACTGAGTCACGGGTCGGATCGCGCCTGAGAGGCTGATTTCACCAAAAACCACCCTGTCCGAGGGAACCATCTCGCCGGTCAACGCTGAGAGCAATGCGGCGGCGACGGCGAGATCGGCGGCGGGTTCGGCGATGCGCAGGCCGCCGGCGACATTGAGGTAGACATCGTTGCCCGCCAGCGAAACGCCGCAACGGGCATCGAGCACCGCCAGGATCATCGACAGGCGGTTCTGGTCCCAGCCGATGACGGCGCGGCGCGGGGTGCCGAGGGGGGAAGGCGCGACCAGGGCCTGAAGCTCGACCAGCACCGGGCGGGTGCCTTCGATCCCGGCGAAGACGACCGAACCCGAGGCGGTCTCGCTGCGGTCGCCGAGGAACAGGGCGGAGGGGTTGGTGACTTCGGCCAGGCCCTGGCCGGTCATCTCGAAGACGCCGATCTCGCCGGCCGGGCCGAAGCGGTTCTTGACGCTGCGCAGGATGCGGAACTGGTGGCCGCGCTCGCCTTCGAAATAGAGCACGGTGTCGACGATGTGTTCGATCACCCGGGGACCGGCGATCTGGCCCTCCTTGGTGACGTGGCCGACGAAGATGACCGAGACATCGCGGCGTTTGGCGAAACTGGTGAGTTCATGCGCGGTGGCGCGGACCTGGGAGACCGAGCCCGGGGCGCTGTCGATGTGGTCGGCCCACATGGTCTGGATCGAGTCGATGATCACAAGGGCCGGACGCTCGGCGTCCAGGGTGGTGAGGATGTCGCGCAGGTTGGTCTCGGCGGCCAGCATGACCGGGGCTTGCGACAGGCCGAGGCGGCTTGCGCGCATGCGGATCTGGGCGGAGGCCTCCTCGCCGGAGACGTAGATGGTGGGGGCGCCTGCCGTCGCGAAGGCGGCGGCGGCTTGCAGCAGCAGGGTGGATTTGCCGATGCCGGGGTCGCCGCCGACCAGCACCGCCGAGCCGGGGACCAGGCCGCCGCCGAGGACGCGGTCGAACTCGGCGATGCCGGAGGAGCGCCGGGGCGGCGGGGCCTCCGATTCCGAGAGCGGGGCGAGCTGGACGGCGCGGCCCTTCTTGACGCCGAGGGTCTTTGATGCCGGGCCGGCGGCGGAGAGGCCGGGGTCGTCCTCGATCGAGTTCCAAGCGCCACAGGAATCGCAGCGCCCGCTCCACTTGCGGTGCGCGGCGCCGCAGTCGCGGCAGACATAGGAGGTGGCCACCTTCGCCATGGCGCTATCCGATCACAGGGGAGCGGGGGCCGCAAGCGGGGAGGGCGGTCATTGCCATGCGGCGAGGTTCCTTTTGGTCTCGAAGCCGACCCAGATCGAGGCCAGGACGCAGCCGGTGAACAGCCACAATCCCCAGGCCGAGACCACATGGCCGATGCCGACGCCCTTTATCAGCACGATGTAGATGGCGATCAGGAACACATCCGCCATCGAGAGCTTGCCGATGACCTCGATCAGCGGCAGGGCGCGGGGGCCGATGCGGTTGAAGTGGATCGCTGCCAGACACAGGGTCTTGCCGTAGGGGATGACGATGGCGAAGGTGGCGACCAGGGCGGCCAGCGCGGCGTCGGATTGCCAGAGGTCGGCGACGCCGCCGAGGATGGTGATTTCGGTGCCGGAGAAGAACGGCAGGAAGCCCGCCCGCGCCAGGGGGGCGAACCAGGATGCGGGGTAGAGGAGGAGGAGGAACAGATTAACTGTTTGCGCCAGATTCATCATCGGCATTCTCCGACGGCGGTGAGAGTTGCTTGGGAGGGGCGGGTAATTGCAGAGGTTCTGTCCTGCGCAGATTGAAGATTGCAGCAATATCTTCAAAGAGCTTTACAAATGGGCGCGCCTTGGTCCCAAACTTTCCCAAAACATCGCCAGCTTCCACAAGCCCAGCTAATGCACGATCAACGTCACTCCGCGTCTTGTGAATTTCCGTCTGTAGTATCTCTAGGTGAGATAATAGTCTGGTCTTGTAATCGCCGTTCAAAAAGTTTGATTTCGAGATAAGGTTTCTTGCCTTATCAACCAAATTTTGTATGGATTCAATGTTACTTTTTTGAAGTGTAACGAGAGAATCCGCTTGAGAAAGATCAAGCCTCTGGCTTGTTGAATAAACGCTAAATTCCATTCTATATGAATTTACTGGCGATAAAAGTCTCAATATCGACTCCTCAGTGTCAACAACTTCGCGCGGCAAGTTAATTCGCGTAGGTGTGTATGACAATAACACAACCAATTGTTCATATAAATTGATGAATTGATCGACTACACTTATGTTAAATACCGAAGGTCCATTTAATATCTCCGTATACATGTCGTCCTTATACAGGTTTATTTTACATATTACTTCTTCTATCTTTTCAAAAATCTTGCCCATCGACGTTCTCATTTCATCTGATTGCTTCGATCGGCCCCTCCGCCAGCCCGTTGACGAACTGGTGGACAAAGGCGTTGTCGGTGCCGTCGACCTCGTCCACCGGGCCGGTCCACTGGATAACGCCTTCGTGGATCATTGCCACCTTGTCGGCGATCTTTCTCACGGACGTCATGTCGTGGGTGATGGTGACGGCGGTGACGCCCATCTCGACCACGATCTCGCGGATCAGGTCGTTGATGACGTCGGCCATGATCGGGTCGAGGCCGGTGGTGGGCTCGTCGAAGAAGATGATCTCAGGCTCGGCGCAGATGGCGCGGGCGAGGCCGACGCGCTTTTGCATGCCGCCGGAAAGCTCGGCCGGGAACAGGTCGGCGGTGTCCTCTTTGAGACCGACGCGGCGGAGCTTCTGAATGGCGATGGCGCGGGCTTCCTCGCGCGCGAGTTTTCGGGTGCCCTGGAGCAGGCGGAAGGCGACGTTTTCCCAAACCAGGAACGAATCGAACAGGGCGCCGCCCTGGAACAGCATGCCGAACTTGTCGAGCAGCACCTCGCGCGCCCTGCCGCGTTTGCCGGCGACGTTCTCGCCGTCGACCTTGATCTCGCCTGCATCCGGCGTGACCAGGCCGAGGATGCATTTCAGCGTGACCGACTTGCCGGTGCCGGAGCCGCCGATGATGACCAGCGATTCGCTGCGCTTCACGGTGAGGTCGACACCGCGCAGCACGTGCTTGGGGCCGAAGCTTTTGCGCACGTCGCGCATCTGGATCTTGGGGGTATCGGTCATGAGGATCAGGCCGGGAACAGGGCTTCGGTGAGAACGTAGTTCGAGGCCAGGATCAGGATCGAGGCGGTGACCACGGCGTTGGTGGTGGCGCGGCCGACGCCCTGGGCGCCGCGGCCGGAATTATAACCCTGGTAGCAGCCCATCAGGGCGATGATGAAGCCGAAGACGGCGGCCTTGATCATGCCCGATGTGATGTCGCCGGGTTCCAGGAAGTCATAGGTCGTCTTGACGTAGATCGCGGCGTTGAAGTCGAGCCGGGTGACGCCGACCAGGAAGCCTCCCATGATGCCGATGATATCGCCGATGAAGACGAGGATCGGCATGGCGATAATGGCGGCCAGCAGGCGCGGTGCGACGAGGTATTTCATCGGGTTGGTCGAGAGTGTGGTCAGGGCGTCGATCTGTTCGGTGACGCGCATGGTTCCGAGCTCGGCGGCGATCGAGGCGGAGACGCGGCCCGCCACCATCAGCCCGCCGAGCACCGGGCCGAGCTCACGCGTCATGCCGATGGCGACGATCTGGGGCACCACGCTTTCGGCGTTGAAGCGCGAGCCGCCGGCGAAGATTTGCAGCGCCAGGGCGCCGCCGGTGAAGAGCGCGGTCATGCCGACCACCGGCAGTGAGAACCAGCCGATGCGCATGAGCTGGCGCCCGATCTCGGCCGGGTAGTAGGGCGGACGGAAGATATGGCTGACGGCGGAGGCGGCAAAGGCGGAAAGCGCGCCGGTCACCTGGCAGAGCCAGAGGACGGTCGCGCCGATGGAGGCTGTGAAGCCCTGCACCGCCAAAACGACGGGGGGAAAGTTGGGCATGTGCTCGTGCTCCGGTTTCTGTTTGCGGGCAGGGAAGCCAATGGGGCGCCCGGTGGCCGCAGCCTGTGTTCAGGCTCCCGTATAGCGTCGTCGGTAGCGGGTTCCAAGAGAGGTGAGGATTTCGTGACCGATGGTGCCTGCGGATGCGGCGAGGTCGTCGATGCTCTGATGCGGGCCGAGGAGTTCGACCATCGCTCCGGGGCGGGCGGCAGGGCAATCGGTGACGTCGAGACTGATCATATCCATCGAGACGCGGCCCGCGAAGGGCAGTGGCTGGCCGTCCAGGTAACCCATGGCGCCCGGTTTTGCCGCATCTGGACCCAGGGCGCGGATCAGGCCGTCGGCGTAACCGCAGGAGAGGGTGGCGATGCGTGACGGGCGCTGGGCGGCCCGGGTGGTGCCGTAGCCGACCGTCTTGCCGGGGGCGAGGCGGCGGATCTGGATAATGGGGAGGTGCAGGGCGACGGTGGGCCGGGCCGCGAGAAAGGGCCAGCCGCCATAGATGCCGATGCCGGGGCGGGTCATGTCGAAATGATAGTCGGGTCCGAGCAGGATTCCGGCGGTGGCGGCGAGGGAGCGGGGAGTTTCGCCGAGTGATTCGGTCAGGCGGGTAAATTCGGCGAGTTGGGCGGGGTTTTGCTCGTGGCCGGGCGCGTCGGCGCAGGCGAGGTGACTCAGGACCAGGCGGACGGACGCGGGGAGGGCGCCGAGGGAGGCGAATTCGGCGGCCTCCATGCCGAGGCGATTCATGCCGGAGTCGAGCTGGATGGCGCAGGCGGCGTCCGGGTGGGCGTTGAACCATGCGGTGGTTTGGGGGGCGCTGTTGAGGATGGGGCGCAGCGAGTGGGTGGGGTAGAGCGGGTGGGAGCCGCTGACCGGATAGCCGTTGAGGATGTAGATGGTGGCGGCCGGGCCGAGGATTCCGCGGATCTCGGCGCCTTCTTCCGGGAGGGCGACGAAGAAGGTGTGGGCGCCTGCCTTGGCCAGCGCCGGGGCGACCTGTGCCACGCCGCAGCCATAGGCGTCGGCTTTCACCACGGCGGCGGTCTCGGCTGTGGAGTGTGCGTCCAGGGCGCGCCAGTTGGCGGCGATGGCGTCGAGGTCGATGGTGAGGTGCCCGGACAGGGTCATGAGATCGGTTTCCGTTCCGGTGGTGTGGCCCTTCCCGTCATCCCCGCGCAGGCCGGGATCTCGACGTGCATTGGCGAAAGATTCCCGCCTGCGCGGGGATCGCGGGGATGACGGGAGCGGTTGGGTTCGCAGGTGCGCACGGTCATCTGGATATCTCCGAGCCAAGCCGCACTAGAAATCCCGGTCGTAGCCGGCGTTGTCGCGGACCGGGTCGGAGAACCGGGTGTATTTGCCCTCGAAGTTCAGGTCGACATTGCCGATGGGGCCGTGGCGCTGCTTGCCGATGATGACCTCGGCGCGGCCATGCAGGCGTTCGGCCATTTGCTGCCACTCGGGGAACTTGTCGCTGTCCTCGGCGGGTTTGAGGCGTTCGTGGTAATACTCCTCGCGGAACACGAACATGACCACGTCGGCGTCCTGCTCGATCGAGCCCGATTCGCGCAAATCCGCGAGTTGCGGGCGCTTGTCGTCGCGGTCCTCGACCTTGCGCGAGAGCTGGGAGAGGGCGATGACCGGTATGTCGAGTTCCTTGGCGATGGCCTTCAGGCCCTGGGTGATCTCGGAGACCTCCTGGACGCGGCCGTAGCTGCGGTCTGACACGGCGCGGACAAGCTGGAGGTAGTCGATTACCAACACATCGAGGCCGAACTGGCGCTTGAGGCGGCGGGCGCGGGCGGCCAGCGAGGAGATCGGCAGGGCCGGGGTGTCGTCGATATAGAGCGGGGTGACCTCGAGTTCGCGCGCGACTTCGAGGAAGCGGCGGAAGTCCTCCTCCTGGATTCGGCCGGAGAGGAGTTCGTGGCTCTTGATCTGGGATTCGGCGGAGAGGATGCGATTGGCGAGTTGTTCCGATGACATTTCGAGCGAAAAAAAGCCGACGACGCCCCCCGCGACCGCGCCTTCCGTTCCGTCGGGCTTGGTGCCCTTCTTGTATTTTCGGGCGATGCTGAAAGCGATGTTCGTGGCGAGCGCCGTCTTGCCCATGGAAGGGCGCCCCGCGAGAATGATGAGGTCCGAATTCCGGAACCCGCCGAGCTTGTAATCCAGCTCGTGCAGGCCCGAAGAGATTCCGGCCAGTCCGCCACCTTTCTGAAAGGCAGCGTTCACCACATTCGCAGCTGCTGCGGCCGCATCGGCAAAGTTTATGAATCCTCCTCCCCGGTTGCCGGTTTCGGCCAGCGTGTAAAGGGCCTGTTCGGCCTCTGTTATCTGCTCGGCGGGTTCCGCCTCGGTGTCGAAGGTTGTGGCGCGGGCCATGATCTCTTCGCCGATCTGGACGAGATCGCGGCGCAGCGCCAGGTCACGGATCGTCTCGGCGTAGTCCTTCGCCGCGACGATGGAAATCGTGGCGCCTGCAAGGCGCGCGAGGTAGTCGGTGCCGCCGAGTTCCGTCAACCCCTCGTCGTCGGCGAGGAAGGGCTTGAGCGTCACCGGCGAGGCGAGGGCGTTCTTCTGGATGCGACGGCTGGCGATCTCGAATATCCGGCCATGCACCGGTTCATAGAAATGGTGCGGCTTGACGATCGCGTCGATCCGGTCGAACACCTCGTTGTTGAGGAGGAGCGCTCCGAGCAGGGCCTGTTCGGCCTCGATATTGCTGGGTTGCATCTGCGTTGCCGCGATGGAACCGCCGTCTGCGCTGCCGTCTGCCATGGAATCAGAAACCCCCAAACCTAAGCACTTTGGATGCATCATACAGGTCGTGGAGTGAACAGGAACAAAAAGTGATCGGGCGCGCAAAATGTAGATAGAATGTGAATAACTTCGGGGGTGAATTTCATAGGCCATTGAAAGGTCTGCTCAACAGGAAGTCGAGCCGAAAAAAAGAATCTTGTTGATGAATCTGTGCATGAGTTTGTGGATGAAAATTGCCACCTGCCGGTGCCGGTGATTGGGATTGGGATTGGCGCTACTGCTGCTCCAGATGGAGTGCGTGCGGCAGGAGGTCCCGGGTCTGCGCCGCATCACTGTGTGCTGCGGCGCGCACGGGACGACGGGGCACGGGGAGGGCCACGGGGAGGGGCACGCGAGGCGGGCCACGGGGAGGTGTACGGGGAGGGGCGCGGGGAACGGGAAATGCCGCGCCGATCAGGGCGCGGCATTCTGATTTTGGCTGCTGAGTGGCGCTCGGGCGATGCCCCGCAGATCACTCGGTCTTGGGTTCGTCTTCGACCAGGGTGCTTTCGCCCTCGATGCCTTCGACGCTATCGGCCTCCGCCGCGGCGCCCAGGTCGTCGAACAGTTCGGCGATCTCGAATTCGGATTCTGCATCCTCTTCGGCGCGTGCGTCCTGGATCGACTTGCCCGTCGCCTGCAGCTTGGCCTCTTCCTCGGATCGCGCAACGTTGACGCTGACCGTGGCCGAAACTTCCGGATGCAGGACGACCCGGACTGGGTGCAGGCCGAGTTCCTTGACCGGGCGGTCGAGGACGACCTGGCCGCGCCCGACGGTGAAGCCGCCCTCGGTCGCGATCTCGGCGACGTCGCGGGCCGTCACCGACCCATATAGCGAGCCTGCTTCGGACGCTTGGCGGATGATGACGAACTGCTGGCCATCGAGCTTCGCTGCGACCGCCTCGGCCTCGCCGCGCCGTTCGAGGTTAGTGGCCTCGAGCTGGGCGCGCTCGATCTCGAAGCGGACGAGGTTTGCCTTGGTGGCGCGCAATGCCTTGCCCTGGGGCATGAGGTAGTTGCGGGCGTAGCCGTCCTTTACCGAGACCACGTCGCCCATCTGGCCGAGTTTCTCGATGCGCTGAAGGAGAACGATTTCCATGCGTTGCCCCTCCCTTACTGGACTGCGTAGGGCAGAAGCGAGAGGAACCGGGCGCGCTTGATCGCGCGGGCCAGTTCACGCTGCTTCTTGGCCGAAACGGCGGTGATGCGCGAGGGTACGATCTTGCCCCGCTCGGAGATGTAACGCTGCAGCAGCTTTACATCCTTGTAATCGATCGTCGGCGCGTTCTGACCCGAGAAGGGGCAGGATTTGCGGCGGCGGAAAAACGGTGTATGACCCATCTGGATCCTCCTTCTCAGTCTTTGCTTTGCGGCTGTTCGGTCGGGAGGGTAGCGCGGGCAGGACGCGGGCCCCGGTCGCCCCGGTTGCCGCCCCGGTCGCCGCCCCGGTCGCCGCCCCGGTCGCCACGGTCGCCGCCCCGGAAGCCGCCCCGGTCACCCCGGAAGCCGCCCCGGCCGCCCCGCTCGTCGCGGCTGTTCTTGGCCTGGGTGATGGCGCTGGGGCCTTCCTCGTGGGCATCGACCTTGATGGTGAGCACCCGCATGATGTCGTCATGCAGGCCCATCAGGCGTTCCATTTCCTTGACCGCCGCGGACGGCGAGTCGGTGCGCATGTAGCCGTAGTGGCCCTTGCGGTTCTTGTTGATCTTGTAGGCAAGCGTGCGCAGGCCCCAGTATTCGGTGCTGCTGACGGTGCCGCCATTTTCCGTGAGGATTTGGCTGAAATGCTCGACAAGACCTTCTGCCTGGGCGTTCGACAGGTCCTGACGCGCAATGAAGACATGCTCATAGAGAGCCATTGTCGTGTCCTTCTTGTTCCGGCGCGCTTCAAAACACGGGGGCTGATCTCCCGAACCCGTATACGAGAGGCGACGCGATCAATTTACCTCGGGGAGAGATCGCGCGTATACGCGCCGGGGCGGGGGAATGCAAGGGCGAGGTTCAGGTGATCCTGGCGGCTGGCCCGGCGGTTGGCCCGGCGGTTGGGTTGACATCTTCTGCGTGGCGGGCACAGGTAATTATAGCCGATAAAACGGGGGAAAAATGCGCGCATTCACCTTTCCAGGACAGGGCGCCCAGGCGGTTGGCATGGGGCGGGACGTGGCGGAGGCCTATCCGGCTGCGGCCGCGGTGTTCGACGAGGTAGACGAGGCGCTGGGCGAGAGGCTGAGCGCGTTGATCTGGGAGGGGCCGGCGGAGGAACTGACCCTGACAGCCAATGCGCAGCCAGCGCTGATGGCGACGTCGATCGCGGCGATGCGGGCGTTGGCAGCGGAGGGCGTGACGGTTGAGACGGCGAGCTACGTGGTCGGGCATTCGCTGGGCGAGTATTCGGCGCTGTGCGCGGCGGGGGCGTTGAGCCTGTCCGACACGGCGCGGCTGTTGCGGGCCCGCGGCGAGGCGATGCAGGCGGCTGTGCCGGTGGGTGTTGGGGCGATGGCGGCGCTGCTGGGGTTGGAATTCGCCACGGTGCGGGCGGTGGCTGAAGAGGCCGCGCAGGGAGAGGTTTGTCAGGCTGCGAATGATAATGATCCGGGGCAGGTCGTGGTTTCCGGCCACAAGGGCGCGGTCGAGCGGGCGATTGAGATAGCCAAGGCCAAGGGGGCGAAGCGGGCGCTGCTGCTGCCGGTTTCGGCCCCCTTCCACTGCGTGCTGATGCAGCCTGCGGCGGATGTGATGGCCGAGGCGTTGGCCGGGGTGGAAATCGTCGCGCCGAAGGTTCCGCTGGTGGCCAATGTGCGGGCCGAGGCGGTGAGCGATCCGGCGCAGATCAGGGAATTTCTGGTTGCGCAGGTGACCGGTTTGGTGCGCTGGCGGGAATCGGTGTTGTGGTTGGCCGGGCAAGGTGTGACGGAACTGGTCGAGATTGGCGCCGGCAAGGCGCTGAGCGGCATGGCGCGCCGGATCGACCGCGAGTTGGCGGCAAGCGTGGTCAATTCCACCGAAGATGTGAAAAAGCTGGCCGGTGCGCTGGCGGATTGAAGGAGACGCCGATGTTCGATCTGACGGGTAAAACCGCGCTGGTGACTGGCGCGAGCGGAGGCATCGGCGGGGCGATTGTGCGGCAACTGCATGGGCAGGGGGCGACGGTGGCGCTGTCGGGCACGCGGGTCGAACCGCTGGAGGCGCTGGCCGCCGATCTGGGCGAGCGGGCGCATGTGACGCCTTGCAACCTGTCGGATGCGGCGGCGCTGGATGCGCTGCCCCGCGAAGCTGCCGAGGCGATGGGCGGGTTGGATATCCTGATCAACAATGCCGGCGTGACCCGGGACAATCTGTTCATGCGGATGTCGGACGAGGAATGGGATCAGGTGATCGCGGTGAATCTGACCGCATCCTTCCGGCTGAACCGCGCGGTGCTGCGCGCCATGATGAAGAAACGCTGGGGGCGAATTATCGGCATCACCTCGATCGTCGGGGTCACCGGCAATCCGGGGCAGGGCAATTATGCCGCCGCCAAGGCCGGCATGATCGGAATGTCGAAATCGCTGGCCGCCGAGGTTGCTTCGCGCGGGATCACAGTGAACTGCATTGCGCCGGGTTTCATCACCACGGCGATGACCGACAAGCTGAATGATGACCAGAAGGGCAAGATCCTGGAGGTGATTCCGGCAAAACGGATGGGAACCTCGGACGAGATCGCATCGGCGGCGGTATACTTGGCTTCGGACGAAGCGGCATATGTGACCGGGCAGACGATCCATGTGAATGGTGGGATGGCCATGATCTGAATTGGCGATATGATCGCGAGATTCTGAATTTGCGCCGCGCGACAGTTGTGCTAAGGATCGCGCGGGAATTTCTGGACGGGATGCCGTTGCAATGCGGTTAGGCCTTCCAACCACTACCAACCTAAGGGTCAAAACGACCCGAGTAACAGGAGCGGACATGAGCGACATCGCAGATCGGGTCAGGAAAATTGTTGTCGAGCATCTCGGCGTCGAGGAAGACAAAGTGGTCGAGGCCGCAAGCTTCATCGACGATCTGGGGGCTGACAGCCTGGATACCGTCGAGCTGGTAATGGCCTTTGAGGAAGAGTTCGGCATCGAGATCCCGGATGATGCTGCCGAGAGCATCCAGACCTTTGGCGACGCGACAAAGTTCATCACGGAAAAATCGGCTTAGAACTGACCGGTCAGGTTACAAGCGCGGCGATCGGGCGACCGAGAGCCGCGTTTTTGTTTGTATGCCTGATGGTTGGTTGAGTATGATTCCGATTGGACCGGTCGGTGTGCAGCAGAAAGCGGATCGCTGCCGGTTGAGAGAAAAAGGGACAGGAGCCTGTCATGCGCCGAGTCGTTGTCACCGGTCTGGGGATGATTTCGCCATTGGCTTGCGGGGTCGAGAAGACTTGGGAGCGGCTACTGGCCGGAGAATCGGGTGCCGGGCAGATCCAGCATTTCGACGCCTCGAATCTGCCTTGCAGGATCGCCTGTGAGATCCCCCTCGGCGACGGCAGCGACGGCACCTTCGATCCCAACCAGTGGGTCGCGCCGAAGGATCGGCGCAAAGTCGACCGGTTCATCACTTATGCGCAGGTCGCCGCCGAACAGGCGATAACCGATGCGGACTGGAAACCGGAGGACGAGGAAAGCCGATGCCGCACCGGGGTGATGATCGGTTCCGGGATCGGCGGGATCGAGACCATCGCCGAGACCGCGATCACGCTGAAGGAACGCGGTCCGCGCCGGGTCTCGCCGTTCTTCATCCCGGCCGCGCTGATCAATCTGTGCTCGGGTCAGGTTTCAATCAAATATGGCTTCAAGGGACCGAACCATGCGGTGGTGACGGCCTGCTCGACCGGTGCGCACGCCATTGGCGACGCCTCGCGGATGATCATGCTGGGCGATGCCGATGTGATGGTTGCGGGTGGGGCGGAGAGCCCGGTCTGCGAAATCTCGGTGGCCGGGTTTGCGGCCTGCCGGGCACTGTCGACCGGCTATAACGATACGCCGGAGCGCGCCTCGCGGCCCTATGACAAGGGGCGCGACGGGTTTGTCATGGGCGAGGGCTCAGGCGTTGTCGTGCTGGAGGAATACGAGCACGCGGTGAAGCGCGGTGCGAAGATCCATGCCGAGGTTCTGGGTTACGGTTTGTCGGGGGATGCCTACCACATCACCTCGCCGGCGCCGGACGGCGATGGCGGGTTTCGCTCGATGTCGGCCGCGCTGCGCAATGCCGGACTGGAGGCGGAGGCCATCGACTATGTCAATGCGCATGGCACCTCGACGCCGCTGGGCGACGAGATCGAGCTGGGTTCGGTGACGCGACTGCTGGGCAACCATGCGGGCAAGGTGACGATGTCGTCGACAAAGTCTTCGACCGGGCATCTGCTGGGCGCGGCGGGAGCGATCGAGGGGATCTTCTCGGTGCTGGCGATTCGCGACCAGGTGGCGCCACCGACGCTGAACCTGGAAGACCCGTCGGTCGAAACCGAGATCGACCTGGCGCCGCTGAAGAAAGTAGAGCGTGAGATCAATATCGTGCTGTCCAATTCGTTTGGATTTGGCGGCACCAATGCCTCGGTGATCTACGGCCGGGTTAACTAACGTGAGCTGGAGCGACCTATGCGGAACATGGCGGCGAACGCTCTCTCGGTCCTGATCGTCGTTGGGATTGTCATTCTGGTGACGCTTGGATTCGCCAAGCGGGAATTCTCGGCGCCGGGGCCGTTGCAGGAAGAAGTGATCGTGTTCCTGCCCAAGGGGACGGGGCTGAAGGAAACTTCCGGGCTGCTGGCGCTGCATGGAGCGATCGGGAGTGAGCTTCTGTTTCGGCTGGGCGCGCGGTACCGGCGCGAGGATCGGGCGATCCGCTATGGCGAATACCGGATCCCGGCGGGTGCCTCGATGGAGGAAGTGCTGGCGATGCTGGTCGAAGGCAAGGCGGTCCTGCACAAGGTAACCGTGCCGGAGGGGCTGACCAGCTATCAGGTCGTCGAGATCCTGCGCGCCAGCGAAATCCTGACCGGCGAGATCGAGGAGGTTCCGCCGGAGGGCAGCTTGAGGCCGGAAACCTATTCTATCGAGCGCAACCAGAGCCGCAGCGATGTGCTGAAGGAGATGACCGAGGCGCAAGCGGCGGTGCTGGCGGAAGCCTGGAAGAATCGCGTGGAGGGCCTGCCGCTGGCCAGCCCGGAGGAAGTTCTGGTGCTGGCCTCGATCGTCGAAAAGGAAACCGGGGAGACGGCGGAGCGCGGTATGGTGGCCTCGGTTTTCGTCAACCGGTTGAAGCGGGGGATCAAGCTGCAAACGGACCCAACGGTGGTTTACGGGATCACCGAGGGCAAGGGACCGTTGGGCCGGGGGCTGCGGCGCTCGGAGCTTGACCGGGCGACGCCCTACAATACCTATATGATCGCCGGGTTGCCGCCGACCCCGATCGCCAACCCGGGACGCGATGCGATCATGGCTGTGGTTAACCCGGCGGAAACGGATTTCCTCTATTTCGTCGCCGATGGCACCGGCGGGCATGCCTTCGCCAAGACGCTGAGGGAGCACAACCGCAATGTTGCTGCCTGGCGAAAGATTAAAAAGAACCAAGATTAACAACTGGGATGCCTCTGCATAACTATTCCACACTGAGCCAGGATTTGCTATATTTGGGCATGAGAAAACCCTTTGAAACCCAGCCTGCGTTGTTCGTTTCCAGCACAGCGCTTGATCACCCATCATTACATGCTCTGGACGACACCGAAGGTAATTACTCGCGCCCTTTTTTCCCCGTCGTACTGCGGAGGTCAGGCCAAGGTTTCGATGACCGTTTGATACGGGGATTTGCCTGCGAGTTTGGCGGTGTCGGTGACGGTTCTGACGGCGCAGTCGCCTTCTGCGGCCCACATTGAGCGGAAGCCGTTGGTCACGCGTTGAATGACGGCGCGACGCAGGGCGCGCTCGCAGGCATTGTTGGTGACCTCGAGCTGGCCGGGGAAGTCCAGGAACGTCAGCCGTCATGGGCTGGCGCGGGCGAATTTGGCGCGCCGCTTCTCGGCCACCTCGCAGGTCGGTCTGGCGCGCAAAATATCAGCCAGCGCAGCCTCGGCCTGAGGCTTTTTCGCCATCAGCGTAGTGGCCGCATAGCTCTCGATGTTACGGGCCAGCGCGCGCCGCTTATCAAGCCACAATTTCAGGCGAAACGGCCGCTGATCATCGCTGGCCTGCAACCCATAGGCCAGGTCGCGGGCCAGATGGGCCAGGCATGTCTGTTGATCGACGCGATGATTTTGTTGTGCCGAACAGGCCTCCGAGAGCCAGACCTTTGCCCTGTCCCCGCGCCCTGTGCCCGCGCCCTGTGCCCGGCCATCACATCGCCAACCACCTGGCCCGCCCGGCTCATCCGGGCCTGGTGCACGACCGCGTCCGGACTGAGGAAGACCCATTGATAGCTGTTGAGCGCCTCAATGCGGATGCCGGTCTCATCGGAGGCGAGCATCTCGGCACGGCGCCGGCGCGCGATGATGGCCGGCTTTTGTGCGGCAAAGGCCATCCCCAGCCTCAACAAACCTCTCGGGCTGGAACGCGCCCGCTGTGAATACATCGAGCGCCGGAAGAACATCATCGCACGCGGCAATTCAGGCACCGGAAAGACCCATGTCGCGCTCGGCCCGGGATTGGCCGCCTGTCAGAAGGGCCTCTCGGTCGGCTTCATAACCGTCGCCGCCCTGGTCCATGGGCTGATGGAAACCCGCGACGACAAGCAGTTCCTCCGGTTCCAGAAAAGGCGCGCCGGATTGAAGCTCCTGATCATCGACGAACCGGGCTTCGTGCCGCTCTCCAGGACCGGGGCCGGGTTGTTGTTCGAGGTCTTCTCGCAGCGCTATGAGCCTGGCTCGACACTGGTCACCGCCAACTTGCCTTTCGATGAATGGACCGAGGTCTTCGGATCGGAACGTCTCACCGGCGCACTCCTCGACCGCCTGACCCATCACGTCCATATCCTTGAGATGAATGGCGAGAGCTTCCGCCTGAAACAGAGCAAAAAGAAAACCGCCTGAGCGCCATCCGCTTGACCCCGAGGGACCACAGGCACCTCCCACGCGCGCCACGGCCTTTGCTCTATGAAAGCAGTCCGAGCCGCGCACCGGACCCTCCTATGGACTTCGGGGACAAGCTCCTCACCGAGCCAAAGTGGTGCATTTTTGCGCCGCCGCGTGGTCGGTTATTACGCCGCCATTGACATGAGCCGCTCCAGCGCCGCTGAAGGTCATTTACCCGAGGCGCAACTGATACAAAGCGGTGCCGCCGGATCGAGTTCGAGCCGGCGCGCCGCGATTTCCTCTCCACATTTTATGCATTCTCCATACTCCCCCTCGCCCATGCGCGCGAGGGCGGCTGTGATCCGCCGCAATTCCACTCCGCGGCGGCGAGAGGTTTCCAGAGCCATCGCCTGGACCTGAAGCGCATCCATCCTGCTGAGCCTGCCAACCGCCTGTTGATCCAACTCAACCGGCGCCCTTTCGGCTGAGGTTTCCGCATCCGCCGCGCGGATCTGCGTTGCGAGCGCATGCAACGTTTCTCGAAATTCTTTCAGTTTTCCTGCATCCATTTGTGGAAATCTCGCATTGGCCCATCTATGTCCATTTCAGAAGATAACTCGATCTTTGGCAAGCGACGGATGCGGAGAGACACCGATGGCTCTAAAATCGAAGCTCATGACCGACCTGAAGACAGTTGATCCTGTCTGGAGTCAAATTCGTACGGAAGCCGAAGTGCTGGCGGCCGAGGAGCCGTTCATGGCGAGCCTTGCCCATTCGGTCGTATTGCACCACGAGACACTTGAACATGCGCTGAGCTATCGCCTGGCACAAAAGCTGTCCTCTCCGGAGATGTCGCCGCTGCTGATGCGCGAGATGGCGGACGCAGCCTATGCCTCGGATCCCTATATGGGCGAGGCCGGACGGGCCGATATCGTGGCGGTCCATGACCGCGACCCCGCCTGCCACCGGATGTTGCAGCCGTTGCTCTACTTCAAGGGCTTCCTGGCGATTCAGTCGTATCGGCTGGCGCACCATCTGTGGACCGAAGGGCACAATGACCTGGCGTTGTTCCTGCAGATGCGCTGCTCCGAGGTCTTTGGTGTCGATGTCCACCCTGCCGCACTGGTCGGCAAGGGAATCATGATCGATCATGCGCACAGCATTGTCATCGGCGAGACCGCTGTGGTCGGCGACGATGTCTCGATGCTGCATAGCGTCACGCTTGGGGGCACCGGCAAGGCGGGCGGCGACCGTCACCCGAAGATTGGCGACGGCGTGTTGATCGGGGCCGGGGCGAAGGTGCTGGGCAACATTTTGGTTGGCGAATGCTCGCGGATCGCGGCTGGCTCGGTGGTGTTGCAGGACGTGCCGCCGTGCAAGACCGTTGCCGGCATTCCGGCACGGATCGTCGGCGATGCGGGGTGCGACCGGCCTTCGCACTCGATGAACCATCGGGTCGACGGCTGAGACTCACGGCCATTTTGCCGGGGTTTTCAGCGCAGGGAGTGGGATGGCGCGCCTGCGATAGGGCGCAACCGACCCCGGTCCGAGATCGCGGAGGATCTGGGGGCCGGGCTTTCGTCGCTGACGCGCTGGGTCGGTCAGTATCGCGGTGACGAGACGCCGGTATAGGTCTTGACGTCGACGTAGAACCCAAATTGGGAAAGACTCAACCCCCGCTCGCCGCTCACCTCGGCCGCAGCGATGAGCTTTTGTGCCAGTTCACAGGCTTTTTGTTGTTTCGGATTTTTCATCGCCTGCCCAGTTCCGAGACAGGGGGATAAGGCCGAGCGTGCGCATCTTCGTTTCTCCACTCATGACAGCACCCTTGTTCCGGCTGGCGTGTCAATTTCGGCGCGTATCGCCTTGACTGCTCCACTGCGTATCGTGATGGAGGTACGATCAATCCGATGCCCGATCAGTGCTTCAATCTGGTCTGCGTCCGGATGCTCGATCGCGAGTGACCGAAGGCGACACCCCAGATCAATCATTCTTGCCGCCGGGTGCTCGCCTTCGGGCCATTCAATCAAAGTGGGAAACGCTCCATCAAGCGGCATGGAGCCGTCCTTAGGTATGGAGATCAACCAATTCAGTTCTCCGCGTGTGATCCTTGTAGCGGAGCCGCTTTCAGGGTGCGCTTCAGCCAGAGCGGCTTTTATATTGTCGGTGCCGAGTACCCACGTGCCAAGGGACGGCTCTGCGTCGAAGCGGTCAAGATCAAACCACCGGGGCTGCTCCCGAGCCTTTGCTTCCGGGTCAATCGCGATGAGTTCCAGAAATAAATCTTTACCTAGGGAAAGCAGCCGGTTGTGCGTTCCCATACGCGGGTGTGCGCCACCGGCAGGCATGTCGATACCCAGCATGCCCTTGATATGGGAGGCTCCCTCCTCAAGCGTCCGGGCGACGACCGTAATATGATCGAGTTTCAAATCATTCCGTTTCTTCATTGCAATTGTTCCTAGCGAAGGGTTGCTGGATTCACATTTCAAGTGCAACACCTGAGTTGATGTAGGAAGGCCTCGGCGGGGGTTAAGAAACCGAGGCGTTTTCGGGGTGTTGTGTTATTGGCCCAGACGATATCCTGGATGTCCTGTTCGGTGTCGTCGGCGAGTTCTGTCTTGCGTGGCAGGTCGCGCCTGAGAATGCCGTTGGCGTTCTCGATCGAGCCGCGCGCCAAGGCGAAACGGCAGGTATCACGCAACGGGTTCGAGGTTGGGCCGGTGCGCCGCTGCGGGAGGTCCCGGCTCAAGGCCGGGACAGCGGGAGTTCTGTCCGATCCGGAAGGCTCAGGCGGTGGCGCGGCGGCGGCGACCCTCGCGGCGGCCACGGGCGCCGTCGGCGGCGCCGTTGGCGGCGGGCGGCTTGTTGCTTCTGATCCAGGCAGCCCCGTGGGCGTCGTTGTTCATCAGGAAATTGGCGGCGCGGACCGCCTCGATCTCCCTCGACGGCGACGTCAGGCGCGGGCCCAGCCCGATCAGCGGCGAGAGCAATGCGCGGTCGACCCCCTCGGGCATCTCGATCCCCAGTGCGCGCAAGGCTTCCAGCCGCTCGTTGATCTTCTTGTCGCTCGCGCCCACCTGCACCGGATTCATGATCGCCGAGGTCATCCCGGCCGCGATTGCCATCGGCAGGAAGGCGTTGTTGATGCCGTGGCGGTTGGGCAGCCCGAACGAAATGTTCGATGCGCCGCAGGTGGTGTTCACGCCCAGCTCCTCACGCAGTTTGCGCACCAGCGCAAAAACCTGCAGCCCCGCGGTGGCCATTGCTCCAACCGGCATGACCAACGGGTCGACGACGATGTCGTGCGCCGGAATGCCGAAATCGGCGGCCCGTTCGACGATTTTCTTGGCAACGGCAAAGCGGATCTCCGGATCTTCGGAAATCCCGGTGTCGTCGTTCGAGATCGCCACCACCGGCACGTTGTATTTCTTGACCAGCGGCAGAACCAGTTCGAGGCGCTCCTCCTCGCCGGTCACCGAGTTCAGCAGCGGGCGGCCCTCGCAGGCTTCCAAACCCGCCTTCAGCGCGCCTGGAACCGAGCTGTCGATGCACAGCGGAACGTCGACCAGGCCCTGCACCATCTCGATCACCTTGCGCATCAGCGGCGGTTCGGTCTCGTTCGGGTTCGGGTTCGAGTTGTAGACCACCCCGGCATTGACATCGAGTATGGTGGCGCCGCAGGCGACCTGCTCCAGCGCGTCTTTCTCGACGGTCGAGAAATCCCCCGCCTCCAGTTCGGCGGCCAGCTTTTTACGGCCGGTCGGATTGATGCGCTCGCCGATCACGCAGAACGGCTGGTCGAAGCCGATAATGGCGGTCTTGGTCTTCGACTCGACAATGGTACGGGTCATCCTGTCTGCTCTCCTCAGGCGCTGGCAGCGCGCGACATGGGGCGCGCTGCCCCGAATTCATTGGTGAACTCGGCAGTCTTGTTGATGCCGCCAAGCGGGAAGAAATGGACCTGGGTGATGCCGAAGTCCGGATTCTGCGCCTTGTGCAGGGCCAGTTCCGTCAGGATCTCTTCCGGCGTGAAGGGCAATACCAGCTTGGTCACGTCCTTGGCGCGGCGCTGCAACACGCGCAGGCTGGGGCCGACGCCGCAAGTCATCGCGAATTTGATCATGGTTTGCAGTTTTGCCGGACCGGCGACGCCAATATGAATCGGCAAGGTGATGCCCTCGCGCTGCAGCCGGTCGACCCAGGCGATCACCGGTTTGGCCTCGAAGCAGAACTGGGTCGCCAGCGCCATCTCGGCATCGCTGCGCTCGCCGAACGCCTGCTTCCAGCGCAGTGCATCCATCACGTTCCGGTCCGAGCCGTCGGGGTCGATATCCTTGTTTCCCTCCGGGTGCCCCGCGACATGCAGCCGCTTGATCCCGGCCTTGTCGAACAACCCGGTCTCGATCAACTGCATCGAGCAGTGGAATTTGCCGTGCGGCTTGTCGACACCACCCGCCAGCAACAGCGCCTGGTCAATCCCGGCCTCGCCCTGATAGCGGGCAATCCAGTCGCCCAGCATTTTCTCGTCGGCGATGATTCGCGCAGGCAAGTGCGGCATAACCGCGAAGCCCTCGCTCGCCACCCGCTTCGCGGTCGCGACCATGTCATCGATCGGCGTGCCCTCGATATGGGCGACGTAGACCCGGGTGCCGGCGGGCAGGACTGCGCGGAAGTCCTCGATCTTCTCCGCCGTGCGCGGCATCACCTCGATCGAATATCCGTCGATGAACTGCGACAGCACGCCCGCAGCGTTCTGCCGCGCTTCCGCCTTCCCCTTACGCCCGAATAGATTGAGAATCGTAGCCATAAGCTTCATCCCTCAGTGTCAGGCTTGCGCCGCTGCCCAGCCGCCGTTTGCAATCAGGGCCTTGATCCGTTCATTGTCGAACTCGTTCTCCAGCCGCGACGCCTCGGCCGCCACCGCTTCTTCCATGTCGCCCTCGATCTTCACCGCCTCGCCGCGTCGCCACTCCGCCAGATAGGCGTCGCTGTCGCGGGCGCCAACCTTCATCGCGCATCTGTCGATCGCCTGCTCGAAGCGCTCGGGCAGTTGCCGTTTGGCGGCGGTGCGGCCCTGTTTGACAATAACCTGTGCGGGGATGTCCCGCCAGTAAACAACAGTCATCTGTGCCATGATCGATTCCTGCTCCTTGGCCAAACGCTTGGACCCGCTGGCCCCTACATAAACCTGCCGGAAATCCGCGAGCGTAGATTTTCGACTTGGTGAGCGACATCTGCGACACGCACAGCCTGATGCAGCTATGCCCATTTCGAATCATAGGTTCGGATGCGTCGTTTTTTACATTGATGCGTCGATTTCAAGCTATTATCTTGCGCCGCTCCGAACGGTGCCGCTTACATGGCGATTTGCATGGCGACGGGCGGGGACGGGCGAGGATTCTCTCACCCGGAAGTCCAGGGGAATCGCATGAAGGTTATGCGGTCAAAATGGATTTGAGGAATTGATTATTCCAGCCGGCTTTTTTGCGCATAACCCGGAGTGATTTTTTGAGCCAGAATGTGTTCTGAAGGAAGTGAATCACGCGGCCCAAATCATCGCAATATTCATATCACTGTTCATGCGATACCCCTGCCCGGAAGTCACGATGAGGTGGACGGATGGCATCGGAATCTCCTACATTACGGGCAGCACCCCGGATCAGCTTCGAGTTGTTCCCGCCAAAGACACCACGAGCCAGCATGGCTCTGTGGGAGTCCGTTCAACGCTTGGCGCCGCTCGCGCCCAACTTTGTCTCCGTTACCTACGGCGCCGGCGGCACGACCCGTGATCGCACCATGTCGGCGATCCTGGCGATCCGCGACTGCGCCCATCTGAACGTCGCCGGACACCTGACCTGCGTCGGCGCGACCATGGCCGAGGTTCTGAAGGTCGCCAGCAACTATGCCAAGCTTGGTTGCCGCCGTATCGTCGCACTGCGCGGCGACCCCCCAACCGGGCAGAATCGGTTCACACCGCATCCCGATGGCTTTGCCGGCGCCGCCGAACTCGTCGCTGCGCTATCCGGCTTCGGCGGCTTCGACATCTGGGTTGCGGCCTACCCGGAGACCCACCCCGAGGCATCCGGCCCACAGGCCGACATCGATCATCTGAAACGCAAGCTGGACGCAGGGGCCACCGGGGCGATCACCTAGTTCTTCTTCGAGAACGAGACATTTTATCGCTTCCGCGATGCCTGTGCCGCCGCGGGCATCACCGCGCCGATCGTTCCCGGTATTCTGCCGGTCGAGGACTTCGACAAGACCGTCCGGTTCGCCGACAGCTGCGGCACCTCCGTGCCGGACTGGATGTTTAAGGCCTATGGCAATGCCGAGGACGATGCCTCCCACGACATGCTGTCCACCGCCATCGCCACCGAGCAGTGCGATGAGCTGTTGTCGAACGGCGTCAGCGATTTGCATTTCTATACCCTGAACAAATCCGAGCTGGTGTTCCAGGTCTGCCACGCGCTGGGGATCGAGCCTCAACCGGCAGCGATCGCCGCCGGCTGCGGGTGAATTCCCACCCTTATGCTTGCCGCCGCGTGCCGCGCGCCCTAGAGCTAGAGAGCAATTTCTAGCCAAATGGTTTCATTTGGCGACTCGGAAATTGCGTGAAACCAAAGCTATAGAGCCTCCGGCCTGATTCCATCAGGTCGGATAGGGCTCTAGGAGCGGATTGGCGAATTTGTGACGGTGGATCGTGAGTACGACGCGACCCGATGATGACGGCGAGAACGGCAGGGCAGGCGGGCAGGAAAGTGCCCGCCGCCGCGGCACTGGTTTGAATGGCGCGCAGCCAGCCATCGCCGCGCTCGATCTCGGCACCAACAATTGCCGGCTGCTGGTCGCCTTGCCCGAGGGCGAGGGCTTCACCGTGGTCGACGCATTCTCGCGCGCCGTTCGGCTGGGCGAGGGGGTTGATAAATCCAATGAACTCGGCTCCGCCGCACAGGCCCGCGCATTGAGGGCGCTTCGTATCTGCGCCTCCAAGATCCGCCAGCACCGCGTTACCGATGCCCGCATCATCGCCACCGAGGCTTGCCGCCGCGCCGTCAACGGCGCCGGCTTCATCCGTCGCGTGACTCGCGAGGTCGGGTTGCAGATCGAGATCATCTCGGCCGAGGAAGAGGCCCGCCTCGCCGTTGCCGGTTGCGCCCCCCTGATCGACCCGGAGGCCGAGCAGCTTCTGGTCTTCGATATCGGCGGCGGCTCGACCGAGTTGATCTGGATCGACATGTCCCGCACCCCCTCCAGCCGGCGCGAAAGCCTGATCCGCACCTTGGCGCCCACCGGCGGCAACGGCGCCGAAAGCGCCAATGCCCGCGCCGCGGTCGCCCATATCGCCGACTGGATATCGGTCCCGATGGGGGTATCGACGTTGCATGAACGCTTTGCCTCCTGCGTCGATGACGCCCAGCGCTACGCCGCCATGTCGCGTCATTTCGAGGAGCATCTGGCACCTTTCATCCCGTATCGCTCCGACGACCGCGCCGAATTGAGCCGACGGCTGCAAATCATCGGCGTCTCGGGGACCGCGACCACTTTCGGCGCTCTGCACCTCGGCTTGCGAACTTACGACCGCAGCAAGGTCGACGGCCTCTGGATGCCGGCCATGCGTGCAGCCGAGTTGACCCAAGGGTTGCTTGCCTCCGGAGATATCCGGGCCATTGATCCGACGATGACACCGGGGGTCGGCTTTGGCCGCGCCAGTCTGATTCTCTCGGGTGCTGCGATCTTGATGACGATCCTGCGCGCCTGGCCGGTCGAGCGTATGCGCATCGCCGATCGGGGCCTGCGCGAAGGGATGCTCTACGGGTTGTTGCAACAGCGCCGGATCGCGGCGCAATGAGCGGCGCCAAGGATAGTTCAGGGCGCGGCAACCGGTCACTCACGGTGCGCGTGAAGACAGCCAAGGGGCGCAAGATTTCCTCGACACGCTGGCTGCAACGCCAGCTAAACGACCCTTACGTCCAGAAGGCGAAGAAGGACGGCTATCGCGGTCGCGCCGCCTACAAGATCCAGGAAATCGACGACCGCTTCCGCTTCCTCGTCCCCGGCGCGCGCATCGTCGATCTCGGCTGTGCCCCCGGCGGCTGGTGTCAGATCGCGGTTCCCCGGGTCAACGCCTTGGGCGAGAAGTCCGGCAAGGCGCGCGGCACCGTGCTCGGCGTCGACCTGCAAGAGGTCGAGCCAATCGCCGGGACCGAACTGATGCAACTCGATTTCCTAGACGATGGCGCCGATGACGCAGTCAAGGCCCGCCTCGGCGGCCAGGCCGACGTGGTGATGTCCGACATGGCTGCGGCGGCCAGCGGCCACCGTGCAACCGACCACATCAAGATCATGGCCCTGGCCGAGGCTGCCGCCCAGTTCGCCTTCGACGTGCTCGCTCCCGGCGGCACCTATGTCGCCAAGGTGCTGCAAGGTGGCACCGAGGGGGTATTGTTGGCCATGCTGAAGCAGCGTTTCACCAAGGTCCAGCACTTTAAACCCCCCGCCAGCCGAAAGGACAGCGCCGAGATGTTCGTGGTTGCGACGGGATTTCGGGGTGAGGGCATGGGGTGGTGAGCGGCGCATTTGGCGCAAGGTGCTAATAAATCAGGGGGCTGACCCGGATAACTACCTTAGATGCCGCTTAACCAATTGTTTTATTTGGTATAATTGGATTGATGGGTCACTGTTATTAAAACGCCACTCACATTCCTTCAAATATAGGCCGAATTGGGCCTTCGGAACACCGTTGAATTTGCGCATTGCTGGATTCACATTTCAAGTGGTCATGTTCGGACTCTGGTACTCGGATGTATTCGACACCAGTTCGGATGTCGGTAAGGAAGCCCAATGGGTTGCCTTCGGTTGTCTTGGCGCCCTGATCCATCTGCTGAACCACGCGCTGACCACCACGCGGTTGCAAACCTTTGAACTCAGTGAGACGAGGAAAATCTGGCCGCGCCTGATGCTGGGCGGGATGTTCGGTTTCGTTGTGCCATGGGTGCTCACGATGGCCGGTATCGATACCAACGCGGAGTCCATTCCCGCCGGCCTGATCGCCGCGTTCTTCGGCGGGTATTCGGTGCGGTTCTCCACCGGGCTCCTGGAGCGGTTGTTGAGCGCCCTGTTCCCCGAAACCAAGCCCAATGCTCTGATTCGGAAGCGGCTGGGCGCCCAGCCGACCGAATGACCGGACCTGCCGCGCAAAGCGATGGTGCGATCCATAGCGCGACGGAATCCAGCAATGACCCGCCAATGACAACGTGGACAGCGACAGGATTTGAGGGGAGCCTGCCCTAACTCGACTGACCGCGCGCTCGAAAGATGAACCCCAGGAAATTCAGCAACACCTGCGCGGCCAGGATCTGCGTCGCGCCCGAGGGGTCGTAATCCGGCGCTACCTCGACCAGGTCCATCCCCACAATTTCATGCCTGCGCGCCACTCCTTGCAGGATCTCCAGCACGTCGTAATACAGAAACCCGCCATGGCTCGGCGTCCCGGTCCCGGCGGCGATCGACGGGCAGAATGCGTCGATATCGATGGTCACATACAGCCGCGCGCCCTCCGGAATGCGCGCCAGCACCCCCTCGGTCCCCAGCTTGCGCACCTGACGTACCGACAGGATGTCCGCCCCCATCTCGCGGGCCGCCTCGTAGCCCTCCTTCGCCGTCGACGAGACGTTGCGGATGCCCAACTGCGTCAACCCGGTCACATAGTCTTTCTCGGCCGCCCGGCGCATTGGATTGCCATGGCCGTAGCGCACCCCGTGGCGCTCGTCGACGAAATCCAGATGGGCATCGATTTGCAGGATATGGATCGGCCCCCGGTCATGGGTGTGGCCCTCGAAGGCGTTTACACAAGGGATATTCACCGAGTGATCGCCGCCGATCACCACCGGCAGCGCCCCGGCCTCCAGGATTTTGCGCACCCCGTATTCGATATTGGCGTGCGACCGCATCGTATCCGTATGGATGATGTCCGCGTCCCCCAGATCGACAATCCGCACATCCCCGCCCAGATAGGTGGCGTCGTCCTCGTGGTCATAGGCCCCGGCATGGCCGAACGAGAACAGGGTCGAGGCCTCACGCACCGCGCGGGGGCCGAATCGGGCCCCGCTGCGATACTGGGTGCCGAAATCGAACGGCGCCCCAAGAACGCAGACATCCGCGGCAATATTGTCCCAGTCATCGACATAAGGCTTCTTCGCGAAGGTCGCGATGCCGACAAAGGGAAGGTTCAGCCGCCCCGCCTCGTAACCATGATCCGCCATCGTTTTGTCTCCGCTGTTAGGCCCCGCGTTCCCGCAAACATAAGCGTGGTGGTCCTGGCGGGGGAAGACTCCGGCGCCGAAATATCTTCCCTTCTGCCCAGCAACGTGAGATAGGGAGCCGCCAACACCGTAACTCCCGAGAGGTTCGCAATGGAGATTCGTGAGGCGCTCACCTTTGATGATGTTCTGCTTGTCCCCGGCGCGTCCGAGGTCCTGCCCGGCGATGCCGATATGCGGACCCGGGTGACGGCCGAGATCGGTCTGAACATCCCGCTGCTGTCCTCGGCGATGGATACCGTCACCGAGGTCAACATGGCCATCGCCATGGCCCAGTCCGGCGGCATGGGGGTGATCCACCGCAACCTCGATATTGCCGAGCAGGCGGCCCAGGTGCGTCAGGTCAAACGCTTCGAATCCGGCATCGTTTACAACCCGATCACCCTGCGCCCCGATCAGACGCTGGCCGACGCCATGGCGCTGCAGACACAATACAATATCAGCGGCTTCCCGGTCGTCGGTGAGGGCAACCGGCTGGCCGGCATCCTGACCAATCGTGACATGCGTTTCACCGACGATCCGCACACCCCGGTGTCGGCGCTGATGACCGCCTCGAGCCTCGCCATCGTGCACGAACCGGTCGATCTCGACGCCGCCAAGAAGCTGCTCCATGAACGCCGTATCGAAAAGCTGCTGGTGGTCAACGCGAAGGGTGAATGCACTGGCCTGCTGACGGTCAAGGACATCCAGAAGGCGGTTCTCAACCCTCATGCCTGCAAGGACCAACTCGGCCGGCTGCGCGTCGCCGCCGCCTCGACAGTCGGCGAATCGGGATTCGAGCGCAGCAGCGCCCTGATCGACGCAGGCGTCGACCTGATCGTGATCGATACCGCCCATGGCCATTCCGTCTCGGTCGGTCAAGCGGTGGAGCGGATCAAGAGACTTTCGAATTCAGTCCAGGTTGTGGCCGGGAACGTCGCGACCGCCGAGGCAACCCGCTCACTGATCGGCTCCGGGGCCGACGCGGTAAAGGTCGGCATCGGCCCGGGCTCGATCTGTACCACCCGGATCGTTGCCGGGGTCGGTGTGCCGCAGTTCACCGCGATCATGGACTGCGCCGAGGAGGCCGCCCGCACCGGCGAGCCGATAATCGCCGACGGCGGCATCAAATATTCCGGCGACCTGGCCAAGGCCATCGCCGCCGGTGCCAACTGTGCCATGGTCGGCTCGGCCCTGGCAGGCACCGACGAGGCCCCGGGCGAAGTGTTCCTCTACCAGGGCCGCTCCTACAAATCCTATCGCGGTATGGGCTCGGTCGGGGCGATGGCGCGCGGCTCCGCCGACCGCTACTTCCAGGCGGAGGTCTCCGAAAGCCACAAGCTGGTGCCCGAGGGGGTCGAGGGCCAGGTCGCTTACAAAGGTCCGACGGCGGTGGTGATCCACCAGCTCGCCGGGGGACTGCGTGCCGCCATGGGCTACACCGGCAACCGCACCATCGACGAGATGCGCAATGGCTGTCAGTTCGTCAGAATCTCCAATGCCGGACTGAAGGAAAGCCACGTCCACGACGTGCAAATCACCCGCGAGAGCCCGAATTACCGGGTCGGGTAAGGCGCCTGTGCGGGGCTGCCGCCGGTGACCCCCGCCGCACGCATCCAGGCGGCTATCACCGCCCTCGATAGCTGGCACTCCGGCACGGATGGCCTCGACCGGGTGCTCGCCGCCTGGGGCCGTGCCAACCGCTACGCTGGCTCTGGCGATCGCCGCGCCGTCGCCGATTTGGCCTACGACGCGGTCCGCCGCCTGCGATCGGCCGCCTGGGCCGCAGGCGCGGCAAAGAGCACGGAAATGAACCCCTCCGGCCGCGACCTGATGCTCGGCAGCCTGATCCTCGACGGCCTCGACCCGGCGGCGTTCTTCTCCGGCGTCGGCCATGCGCCGGCGCCTCTGACCAAAGCCGAAGCAACGCGCCTCGGCCAACCGCTCGATGCAGCGCCACGGCCGGTCCGTCTCGATTTCCCGGACTGGCTCTCACCCACTCTCGAGCAGATCCCCGATGCGGCCCTCGAATTGATGCGCCAGCGCGCTCCGCTGTTCCTGCGTGCGAACGCGCTCCGGACCGACCGGGCGGCGGCGATCGCCGCCCTTGCGGCGGAGCAGATCGCCGCTGAACCCGGCCCGCTCTCGCCAACCTGCATCAAGGTAACCAGCGGCGCGCGGGCTGTTTCCCGCAGCAATGCCTTCCACGACGGCCTCGTCGAGGTGCAGGACGCGGCCAGCCAGGCAGCCGCGGATTACGCTCGGGCCATACCGGGCGACACCGTGCTCGACTATTGCGCAGGCGCGGGCGGCAAGACCCTGGCTCTGGCGGCCTGCATGGCTGGTAGGGGCCAGATCCACGCCCACGACATCGCGCCCCGGCGTCTGGCGCAACTCGACGAGCGGGCCAGGCGGGCAGGGACCGGAATAACCGTTTGTGCGCCAAGCCAAACCAGCCACCTCACCGGGCGCTGCGATCTCGTCTTCGTCGATGCCCCATGCTCCGGCTCCGGGGCGTGGCGGCGCAACCCGGACGTCAAGTGGCGCCTGACCGACAATCAGCTTGCCGCCTATGTGCAAACCCAGGCTGCCGTCCTCGGCCAGGCTGCCGCCTCGGTTCGCCCGGGCGGCCGGTTGATCTACGCAACCTGTTCGATGCTGACGGTTGAGAACGAGGATCGCGTGGCCCACTTTCTCGCCACCCATCCTGATTTCGGCCCCGGACGCGCGCCGCTGGTGCTTTCTCCAATCGATGGCGGCGACGGATTCTTTGCCTGCGACATTCTCCGCAAATCCGAATAACCCTTTGGATCACGGTATGTTCATGGTTCATTAATGAATTAATGAGCGCTGTTGTTCTGTAATCCGCCCCGGAGAGAAGATCCGCCGGATGATGTTGTCTTCGGCCATCGAGCACCCGCTTCGGTGCATTGGCGTTTCGCTTTCAGTGCTAACGATCTGACAGCGAAAGTGAAAGAGGCGCTGGATCAGGGCGCATGAGCGCCGCGGCGTTAACGCTTCCTCAACACTGTCCGGGTCAACTGAGGGCGATGAACACAGTTTGTTCTTTATTTGGCTCGAATTTTATGAGAACATCAGTGGAACATTGTTGCAATTGCAACCCCTCCGGTGATATGGAATAAGGAATACAGGCAATGAACGATAACCTGCTGAGGCTGGACGAAAGGCGAGACATGGACAAGCAGAAGGCCCTGGAATCTGCCCTTGCGCAGATTGAGCGAAACTTCGGCAAGGGCTCAATCATGAAGCTCGGCCAGCGCGAGGCGGCGATGGATATCGAGGCAATCTCGACCGGCTCGCTCGGCCTCGACATCGCGCTCGGCATCGGCGGGTTGCCAAAGGGGCGGGTCATCGAGATCTACGGGCCTGAAAGTTCGGGCAAAACCACCTTGGCGCTGCATGTTATCGCCGAGCAGCAGAAGTTGGGCGGCACCTGCGCCTTCATCGATGCGGAACATGTGCTCGACCCGTCCTATGCCCGCAAGCTGGGCGTCGATGTGGATGAAATGCTGATCTCGCAGCCCGACGCCGGTGAACAGGCGCTCGAGATTGTCGACACATTGGTGCGTTCCGGCGCGATCTCGGTCATCGTAATCGACTCGGTCGCCGCGCTGACCCCGAGGTCGGAACTGGAAGGCGACATGGGTGACAGCTCGCTCGGCGTTCACGCCCGGCTGATGAGCCAGGCGATGCGCAAGCTTACGGGCTCGATCAGCCGCTCTAAATGCATGGTGGTTTTTATCAATCAGATCCGCATGAAGATCGGCGTGATGTTCGGCAGTCCGGAGACCACCACCGGCGGCAACGCGCTGAAATTCTACGCTTCCGTCCGGCTCGATATCCGCCGCATCGGCTCGATCAAGGACCGCGACGAGGTGGTCGGCAACTCGACCCGGGTCAAGGTGGTCAAGAACAAGGTCGCGCCGCCGTTCCGTCAGGTCGAGTTTGACATCATGTATGGCGAGGGCATCTCGAAGATGGGCGAACTGATCGACCTTGGCGTCAAGGCCGGCGTGGTCGATAAATCCGGCTCCTGGTTCTCCTACGGTGATCAGCGCATCGGCCAGGGCCGCGAGAACGCCAAAAACTTTCTGCGCGAGAATGGCGATATCGCGTTCGAAATCGAAGACAAGATCCGTGCCGCCCATGGGTTGGATTTCGACGTCGATGTCAAACCCGACCAGGAAGATAACATGATCGAGGCCTGAGCCCCGGTCAGAGAATTCAGTGCGCGGCCCTAAAGGGGCCGCGTTTTGACACCACCAAAGCACCACCGAAACTCTACCGTCTATTTTCCCGTTTTCCGTTTCGGTTTATCTCCCTAATATCCCCCCGAGAATCCCCTAGGGTCTGTTGCGATTCAGGATTGAACTACACCGCTCACGCGGTATTTGAGTTTGAGGTTTTGGGGCGGAGCGTCCTGTCTGAAAGAGTTGTGTGTTTACCGACAGCACAATTCACCGGACAGGAGACCCCGATGACTGACAAAAGCCCTCTACGCCGGCGTATGATTGACGATATGACGATCCGCAATCTATCGCCAGCGCCGCAACGATCTTACCTTCATGCGGTGCAAAGGTTCAGCCGCTATTTTGGCGGTTCGCCGGATCGTCTGGATCTGGAGGATGTTCGAGCCTGTCAGGTCCACCTTGCCGGGCGCGGTATATCCTGGGGCAGTTTGAACCAGGCCGTCTGCGCCTTGCGTTTCTTTTACCGGACAACCCTGGGACAGGATGAGGTTCCCGAACGCATTCCCTATGCCCGCCAACCTCAACCCTTGCCGGTAGTCCTGAGCCAAGACGAGGGGGTGCGGTTTCTGGAAGCGGTCGCGAGCTTGAAGTGCCGTACGGCGCTGACCACGGCTTATGCCACCGGCCTTCGCGTTTTCGAGATGGCTGCCATCAAGCTTGAGAATATCGACAGCGAACGCAGGGTCATTCGCATTGCGCATGGCAAAGGTGGCAAGGACCGTTATGTCATGTTGCCAGAGCGTCTACTGATGCTTCTGCGCCGCGACTGGCAGAACGCCCGGCCACGCCATTGGCTGTTTCCGGGGAGCAGTGAGGAAAAGTCCCTGCATCCGACCTCGTTGCCTGCCGCCTGGCGCTCGGCCGGTGCGGCGGCGGGTTTGGACAAGCTGGTAACGCCGCATACCCTGCGGCACAGCTTCGCCACGCATCTTTTGGAACAGGGTGGCGATATCCGCGTCATCCAGACCCCGCCCGGGCACAGCATCTGTCGACGACGGCGCGCTGTACAGAAAGTCGCGATGAGCACCATTCAGGCGACGCAAAGCCCGCTTGAGCGCTTGAATATGGAGACCATGGTGGCGCATTGACGGGCCGGCACTCTGGTGCGTTGGCGACAGAACGGCGGAGGCTTGAGGTTGGCGACATTTTCCGCCGCCATGGCAATGCTTGCCGCCGGGCTCAGGCCGGCCATCCGAGCCGCGATCATCTGCGCGTCATGGGTGCCATCGAAGCTTGCCGCACGGCCGAGCCTGGCGGCCATGCTGAACGATGCGCCGACTGCGCCGAACAACGCAGCGCTGGTAATTCCTGCCGCAATCGGCATTGCCCGAAGTGTCAGGGTGGCGCCGCGCGGCGAGGGCTGGAAGAGCGTCACGGCGATCTGTTGGGGGTGCCCTACTTCCATGTGGTCTTCACCTTGCCGGCACGCCTCGCCGAGACCGCCGATCAGAACAAAGCGGTGGTCTATGGCATTCTGTTCAAGGCCGCCGCGCAAACCTTGGCCACCATCGCCGCCGACCCCAAACATCCGGGCGCGCGCATCGGCCAGATCGCCGTGCTGCATAGCCAGGGCCGGAACGTGTCTTGTCATCCGCATCTGCACTGTATCGTGCCCGGCGCCGCGCGGTCTGGTGACGGGCGCGAATGGATTGCCTGCAAACCCGGCTTTTTCCTGCCCGTACGGGTATTGTCCCGCTTGTTCCGTCGTTTGTTCCTGGAAGCATTAACCGCCGCTCACGAGGCCGGTGAGTGGCAATTCTTTGCCGACCTGGCGTTTCAAAGTCAGGCCATAGGCGCATCCCGGGGTGGTATTACGACCAAGATCATGGCGCTGACGGATGCACTTGGCAATCTTGTCGACTTCGGCCTTCTGCCCGGACAGCGCCACGACACGGTCGGTGTCGCGGGGCGGATCGACGGGGTCGACCTCGGTGGCCTAATCGCGGACAAGGCGTTCGACGTCAACTGGATCGTCGAAGAACTTGATCAGCGCGGCGCCGAGATCGTGATCTCGCAACACCCCAACCGGGTGGCGCCTCGCGAGATCGACACCGAGGCCTGCAAATGGCGCCACCTCATCGAGAATTTCTCTGTAGTCTCAAAAACTTCAAACGCATCGCACTGCGGGCCTGCAAGACCGACAGCAGTTTCTCGGCAATGATCTACGCCGGTGCAGCCGTGATAAACTCAAGATGAATCTCAACAGACCCTAGTGGACACCCGCCCGGGCGCAAGTTAAGACAGCGCCGAAACGGCAGTCTTGCGCGCGGAGCTTTCATGGCGTCTCTGAACGAAATCCGGACGGCATTCCTCGACTATTTCGCGCATCACGGTCATGAAATCGTCGCGTCGTCGCCATTGGTGCCGCGCAACGACCCCACCCTGATGTTCGCCAATTCAGGGATGGTCCAGTTCAAGAACGTTTTCACCGGGTTGGAAAACCGCGATTATGCGCGCGCCGTGACCTCGCAGAAATGCGTTCGAGCCGGGGGAAAGCACAACGATCTCGACAATGTCGGCTACACCGCGCGCCATCATACGTTCTTTGAAATGCTGGGAAATTTCTCCTTTGGCGACTATTTCAAGGAGCGGGCGATCCCACTAGCCTGGGATCTGTTGACCAAGGAGTTCTGCCTGTCCAAGGATAAGCTGCTGGTCACCATCTATCACGATGACGACGCCGCAGCGGAGATCTGGAAGAAGCACACCGGCCTGCCGGATGACCGCATCATCCGCATCGCAACTGCGAACAATTTCTGGTCGATGGGCCCCATTGGTCCTTGCGGTCCCTGTTCCGAGATTTTCTACGACCACGGCGACCACATCCCCGGTGGCCCCCCAGGCAGCCCGGATGAAGACGGCGACCGTTTCGTCGAGATCTGGAATCTGGTCTTCATGCAGTTCGAGCAGTTCGCCGATAACCGTCGGGAATCCCTGCCAAGACCCTCGATCGACACCGGCATGGGGCTGGAGCGCATCGGGGCAATTCTCCAGGGCAAGCACGACAATTACGACACCGATCTGATGCGCTCTCTGATCGAGGCCAGTGCCAGCGTGTCCGGCAGCGATCCCGACGGCCCGCAGAAGGTCCACCACCGGGTCATCGCCGACCACCTGCGTTCGACTTCATTCCTGATCGCCGATGGGGTGTTGCCCTCGAATGAGGGCCGCGGTTACGTGCTGCGCCGGATCATGCGCCGCGCCATGCGTCACGCCCACCAACTGGGCGTCGATCAACCGCTGATGCACCGTCTTGTGCCGGTGTTGGTGCAACAGATGGGCCAGGCCTTCCCGGAACTCTCCCACGCTCAGCCATTGATCGCCGAGACCCTCGAACTCGAGGAGCACCGCTTTCGCCGCACTCTCGACCGTGGCCTGGGCCTGCTCTCGGACGAACTTTCCCGCCTGCCCGAGGGCGCTGCGCTGCCGGGTGAGACCGCATTCAAGCTCTACGACACCTTCGGCTTCCCCCTCGATCTCACCCAGGATGCCCTGCGCGAACAAGGCCGCACCATCGATACCGAGGGCTTCAACACGGCCATGGAGGCGCAGAAAGCCAAGGCCCGTGCCGCCTGGTCCGGCTCCGGTGCCGCTGCCGAGGACGGATTGTGGTTCGATCTGCGCGAGGAAATCGGTGCCACCGAGTTTCTCGGCTACGACGCCGAGACCGCCGAAGGCATCGTCAATGCGCTTGTCGGCGATGGCCAGCGCATCGCCTCGGTCAAGGCGGGCCAAGTCGTCCAGATCATCCTCAATCAAACCCCGTTCTACGCTGAATCCGGCGGCCAGATCGGAGATCAGGGCGCACTCATCACCGCCACCGGACGCGCATGCATCACCGATGTTCGCAAGCACGCCGGCGATCTTTTCGCCCATGAGGCAAGGGTCGAGGAAGGCGAGATCGTCCAGGGCGAGGCGGCGGAACTTACCGTCGACAGCACCCGGCGCGGCGCCATCCGCGCCAATCACTCGGGCACCCATCTGCTGCACGAAGCGCTGCGCGGCGCGCTTGGCGATCACGTCGCCCAGCGCGGCAGCCTGGTCGCGCCAGACCGCTTGCGCTTTGATTTCTCTCACCAAAAAGCAATCACCGCGCAGGAGATTGCCGCCATCGAAGCCGAGGTCAACCGCTACATCCGCCAGAACGACGCCGTCACCACCCGGATCATGACCCCCGACGAGGCGCAGGAGGCGGGTGCGCGAGCATTGTTCGGCGAGAAATATGGCGACGAGGTCCGCGTCGTCACCATGGGCCACCGCGCCAAGGACGACGCAGGTCCGGCTGGCACGACCTATTCGATGGAACTTTGCGGCGGCACCCATGTCACCCGCACCGGCAATATCGGCCTCTTGAAGATCGTTGGCGAGGGTGCCTCCAGCGCCGGTGTCCGCCGGGTCGAGGCACTCACCGGCGCGGCCGCTTTCGACTATCTCGAGGGCCAGGAGCGTGAACTGGCGAAGGTCGCCTCGGTGCTGCGCACCCGTCCTGTCGAGGCCGCCGACCGGGTGCAGGCGCTGCTTGACGAGCGCAAGGCGCTGCAGTCGGAACTGGCCGAACTCAAGCGCCAGGCCGCACTTGGCGGCCCCAGCACCGGCGCCGCCGAACCCGAGGCAAAAGAAGTCAATGGCGTGAAGTTCGTCGCCCGCAGCCTCTCCGGCGTCAGCCCGAAGGATCTGCGCGGCCTGATCGACGAGCACAAATCCCGTCTCGGCTCCGGCGTCGTGCTGCTGATCGCCGAGACCGGCGGCAAGGCGGCGGTTGCCGCAGGCGTGACCGAGGACCTGACGGCCCGCATCTCGGCGGTTGATCTGGTGTGCGCGGCAGTGAAAGCCGTTGGCGGCAAGGGTGGCGGCGGCAGGCCGGACATGGCCCAGGGCGGCGGCCCGGACGCCTCGAAATCCGAGCATGCGATCACGGCAGTCGAGGCTTTGCTGGAGGGCTGATACTGGGATTCATCGGGTCCGGCGCATCGAACCGAAGATGCGCTGTCCCGGGCTTGATCCGGAGCCACCTCGAGGCGCCCAGGGACAAAGGAGATCCCGGATCAAGCCCGGGGCACGGCGGTTCAGGCGGATAGGCGTCCACATTCGGACGGGAGCTAAGTAGTTGGTGTTAATGATAATTCCAAAAACACATGGGGCTGTCCCAGATAACTCATTTTTGGAGTTATCATGGAAGCTATGCGCAGGAGTCGTCTTAGTCCCTGTAAACAAGATCGTTTGATCGCGCATTTTGTGTCTGGATCGACGGCGCTTACAGCGGCCAGTCTGTGTGGCGTGAACCGCAAGACAGCCGCTTACTTTTTCCACCGTCTGCGTGAGATGATTGCCTTGGACCTGGAGGCTGAGAGCGCAGCGATGTTCGGGGGTGAAATTGAAGTGGACGAGAGTTACTTCGGCGGCAAGCGCAAGGCCAAGCGTGGTCGGGGTGCGGCTGGAAAAATCCCTGTATTCGGCCTGTTGAAGCGGGGTGGGCGGGTATACGCAAAGATTATTGCCAATGCCTCAAGCGCAACATTGATACCCATCATTGAGCGCAAGGTGATCCCCGACAGCATCGTCTGTTCTGACTGCTGGAAGGGGCTACAACGTTTTGGATGTATCCGGCTTCAAGCACTTTCGGATCAGCCACTCAAAGCTGTTCGCCGACGATGAAAATCAGATCAACGGCATCGAGAATTTCTGGCGCCAGGCAAAACGTCATATGGGCAAATTCAACGGTGTTCCGAAGGCCCAGTTCGGCCTGTATTTGCCTGTACTTGAAGGAATCTGAGTGGCGTTTTACAACAGTGACCCATCAATCCAATTATACCAAACAAGACATTGGGTTAAGCGGCATCTAAGGTAGTTGTCCGGGTCAGCCCCAAACACATTATACGGGGTCTCGCAGAGCGGGACCCGTCCGCCTCCCACCCCGCTTCGTGCCGCTCACATCAGCATCGATAGCGGGTCTTCCATATAACCGGTGAACGCATCGACGAACGTCGCCCCCAACGCGCCGTCGATTACCCGGTGATCGACCGACAGCGTTATCGACATCACTGTGGCGATGGCGAGCGCGCCGTCTTTGACCACCGGCTTCTGAAGACCGGCGCCGACTGCGAGAATCATCGAGTGGGGCGGGTTGATAACCGCATCGAAATTCTCGATCCCCATCATTCCCAGATTCGAGATGGCGAAGCTGCCGCCCTGATACTCATGCGGCGCCAGCTTGTGCTTGCGGGCACGATCGGCAAGGTCTTTCATCTCCGTTGACAGCACCGACAGCGACTTGGTGTCTGCATCGCGCAGCACCGGCGCGAGCAACCCGCCCTTGATCGACACGGCCACGGCCACGTCCGAGGCCTTCAATTGCAGCACCCGGTCGCCGGCCCATACCGCGTTGCAGCCCGGCACCTGTTGCAGCGCCAGTGCGCAGGCCTTGACGACGTAGTCGTTGACGCTGAGCTTGATGCCGCGCGCCTCGGCCCGCGCATTCATCTGCCCGCGCAGCTTCAGCAGCGCATCCAGATTGATGCTCCGGCGCAGGTAGAAATGCGGAGTCGCTGCCTTGGCCTCGGTCATCCGCGCGGCGATGGTCCGGCGCATGGAATCGAGAACGATTTCCTCGTATTCGCGATCGGCGAACAATTTTTTCACCATTTCGGCGCTTGGCCCGGCCGGTGCCAATGCTGGCGCGGCGGTAGCCACGGGCGCTTCGGTGGCAGGAGCCGCAACCGCTCCCTCTACATCCGCCTTGACGATCCGCCCATGCGGGCCCGAACCGCTTATCCGGGCCAGATCCAGCCCATTCTCGGCTGCGATCCGCCGCGCCAGCGGCGAGGCGAAGACCCTGCCCCCTGCCGCCGTCGCAGGCGCCGCCGGAGCGGGCGCTGCCGGGGCAGCGGGTGCCGCCGCCGGGGCCTCGGCAGGTGCCGCCACCGGGGCAGGGGCCTCCGCCGGAGCCAAACCGATGGCGGAGGCATCCTCGCCTTCCTCCAGCATGACGGCGATCACCGCGTTGACCTTGACCCCCTCGGTGCCCTCGGCCACCACGATATTTCCGAGTGTGCCCTCGTCGACCGCCTCGATTTCCATCGTCGCCTTGTCGGTCTCGATCTCGGCAATGACGTCGCCGGAGGTGATTGTATCCCCCTCGGCTTTCAGCCATTTCGCCAGTTTGCCCTCTTCCATGGTCGGGGAAAGCGCGGGCATTAGAATGTTAATGGGCATTTCTTTCCCTTCCTCAGCGGTAGCAAACGGACTTTGCTGCCGCGACCACCTCGTCGGCGGTTACCAGCGCCAGCTTTTCCAGATTAGCGGCATAAGGCATCGGCACATCCTTGCCGGCGCAATTGATAACCGGTGCATCCAGATAGTCGAACGCCTCCTGCATCAGCACCGCCGAGATGTAACTGCCGATCGAGCAGACCGGATAGCCTTCCTCGATGGTCACGCAGCGGTTGGTCTTCATCACCGACTGGATCACAGCACCGGTATCCATCGGCCTGATCGTGCGCAGGTCGATGACCTCGGCGGCGATCCCCTCGGTGGCCAGCCGGTCGGCGGCTTCCAGGGTCTGGGTCATGCCGATGCCGAAGCTGACCAGCGTTACATCCGTTCCCTCGCGCCAGATCCGCGCCTTGCCGATGGGGATGGTCAGATCCTCGATATCCGGCACATCGAACGAGCGGCCATAAAGGATCTCGTTTTCCAGGAAGATCACCGGGTTTGGATCGCGAATCGCCGATTTCAGCAAGCCCTTGGCGTCCGCCGCCGAATAGGGTTGTATCACTTTCAGTCCGGGTATTTGCGCGTACCAGGCAGCATAGTCCTGGCTGTGCTGGGCGCCGACGCGGGCCGCCGCACCGTTGGAGCCGCGAAAGACAATGGGGCAACCCATCTGGCCACCGGACATATACAGCGTCTTGGCCGCCGAGTTGATGATCTGGTCGATCGCCTGCATGGCGAAGTTGAAGGTCATGAATTCGACAATTGGCCGGATACCGGCAAAGGCCGCGCCAACCGCGATGCCGGTAAAACCGTGCTCGGTGATCGGCGTGTCGATGACCCGGCGTTCGCCGAACTCATCCAGCATCCCCTGGCTGATCTTGTAGGCGCCCTGATATTCGGCAACTTCCTCACCCATCAGGAATACATCGCCGTCGCGCCGCATCTCCTCGGACATGGCATCGCGCAGGGCCTCGCGCACGGTCTGGGATTTTATCGGCGCGTCGTCCGGCCAGTCGGGTGAGCCCGCATCGGTGCTGGCAACTGCCGCCGGAACCGCGGCAGTAGGCGCGGCGGTTGGGGCAGGGGCAGGGGCAGGGGCCTCGGCACCAGCGGGTGCGGTAACGGCAGTTCCCGCCACATCGGCGGCGGAAGCCTCCTCGCCTTCCTCCAGCAACACCGCGATCACCGCGTTGACTTTCACCCCCTCGGTGCCCTCGGCGACCACCAGTTTGCCGACGGTACCTTCATCGACGGCCTCGATCTCCATGGTCGCCTTGTCGGTTTCGATCTCGGCGATAATGTCACCGGCAGTGACGGTGTCGCCTTCCTTGACGTTCCATTTCGACAGCTTGCCCTCTTCCATGGTGGGCGACAGCGCCGGCATCAAAATCTGGATGGTCATCTCGTTTTTCCCCGCGTCTCAGGCTTCGGCCAGAATGTCTGTGTAGAGCTCGGAGACGTCTGGTTCCGGGCTTTCCTGGGCGAAGGTGGCAGCCTCGTTGACGATGGTGCGGATTTTCTTGTCGATCTCCTTGATCGCGCCCTCATCCGCATAGCCGCCGTCCAGGATCTGCATACGCAATCCGTCGATGGGGTCATGCTCTTCGCGCATCTTCGAGACCTCCTCGCGGGTCCGATATTTTGCCGGGTCCGACATCGAGTGGCCGCGATAGCGATAGGTCTTCAGTTCCAGGATATACGGTCCCTTGCCGGCGCGGCAGTGCTTCATGGCCCGTTCGCCCGCTTCCTTGACCTTGAGCACATCCATGCCATCGACCTCCTCGCCGGGGATGCCGAAGGCCTCGCCGCGCGTGTGAAGTGCCGGGGTTGAGGTCGAGCGGTTCTGTGCCGTGCCCATGGCGTACTGGTTGTTTTCGAGGGCGAAGATCACCGGCAATCTCCACAGCGCCGCCATGTTGAAGGTCTCGTAGACCTGGCCCTGGTTCGCTGCGCCGTCGCCGAAATAGGCAATGCTGACATTGTTGTTGCCGCGGTATTTGTTGGCAAAGCCCAGCCCGGCGCCAATCGGAACCTGGGCGGCAACAATGCCGTGGCCGCCGTAGAACTTCTTCTCGGCCGAGAACATATGCATCGACCCGCCCTTGCCGCGCGAATAACCGCCTGAGCGCCCGGTCAGTTCGGCCATCACGCCCTTCGGGTCCATCCCACAGGCCAGCATGTGCCCATGGTCGCGGTACGAGGTCACCACCTGGTCGCCCTCGATGTTGCTTGACTGCAACCCGACAACCACCGCCTCCTGGCCGATATAAAGGTGGCAGAACCCACCGATCAGACCCATTCCGTACAACTGTCCGGCCTTTTCCTCGAACCGCCGGATCAACAGCATGTCCCGGTAGAAGCCAAGGATTTCGTCCGATGTCGGCGTGTTCTTGCCGCCTTTGGATTTGGGTTTGGATTTGGGTTTGGATTTCGGGCTTGCCATCAATTTTCTCCGCCAAAGGACACAACGCGCCATCTCACCGCTGCATTGTATTGATTTCAGACATGAATAGCGACTGTGTCAAATCTTAGCACCAAAGATCGCGCTTACGACCTTGCAAATATCCCCGGTGGAGGTTCGGTAGATTGCCGTGAACGCGGTGAAACTTCGCTGATGTTAGCGGATCACCAACTCCTCGCGGCGCACATAGCCCAGAATTGCGCGGGCGCGTTCGTCGAGCAGATCGAGGTCGAGATAGCGATCATCGAGCCGCCGGACGAGGTTTTCCCGGGCGCGCCGCTCATCGCCAATCTCGGCAAGTTCGTCTGTCAGGTCGCGCTCCAACGCCTGGGCCTCGCGCAGGGCTGCAAGGCCATGCTCGCCCTGCAGGCCGCTATGGCCGAACACCGCCAGCACCGCTATCAGCAGGATATAGATCACCGGGGTAACAATGTGGGGAATCATGTACAATTCTCGCCAGGAAGCTTCAGAATATCTTGTCTGACAGACTCGATCTTGAGTAGCTCGGCCAAGAAGCAGCTAACATTATCCGGCCCATCGGCCTTCCTCCGCTCAACGATTGCATCATAGTCGATCTCCAACAGGTCGCAGAAGGCTCGACCTGTCATGGCCTCTTGCAACGCGATCTTGTTCTTGAAGCCTTGGCGGATCGCTTTGGGGCTATCCTGGTTAAAGGCGCAAAAGTGACTTGATACACGGTATTGGAGATGTTGGGCATTTCGCTCTATGAAGCCGTGCATGGCTTGACGCTCTGCGCTTGCCTTCTTGGTGTCAAACACATGACCGTCCTTCAGTTCGACAACATGGCAGCTCTGCTTCCCGCTTCGCCTCCTAAAGACGATAAAGTCCGGCTCTGCCCCCAAAAAATCAAGTGTGCGGCACTTTTTCATCTGCTGCTTGCGCACTAAAAACACGCCCTCTGGCATGACCTCACGCCTCAGGAATTCGTCCAAATTGTCGATAGTCCCAACCATATTGATGATGACGCACTCCAGCTCATTCCCCGACGATATGACCGCCGATTGAGCTTTGCTCGCTAGCAGGCCCAACTCGTCACTGTCGAACAGTCGTTCATAAGCACCCGAGCTATTCCTGATACTGGCGTTTCGGAGAAGTGCCATTAGGCGTTTAGATCACAGCCAAGAAACGAGCGACGGCGAGTCTTCGCAGCCTTCAAGACGGCTCATTACCCCATCGCATCCGCTCGATATGTTCCCGAGCCCTTTGATCGGTGGGAAACCGCGCCATAAACTCCCATGCGCTCATTGTGTCTAGTGTGTTCTTCTTGGCTATGTTTCCCTCCATCATGGCTAAAAACATAATGTTTGAGAATCGTGGCGTCAACAGATAAAATTTGTTTATTCCAATACCTTAGATAATATTTGGCTAGAATTGTATATAATTCCCACAATTTGCCCCCAGTCCCATCTGCCCAGTCCCATCTGCCCATTGAACCCCTGACGGCCATACCGGCCGCCACCCTATCTTGCTCCTGAGACCATTTTGAATCAGATGCTTGATACTGGAAAGTTCGGGAGAATCTTCAAGCGAAGTCGCTGCGAGAGTGAGTCCTTTGGGTGACCGGGGGCAGCAAGGGCATCCTGACCGGTCAGCCGCGCAGGATCGAGCGCCCGGCATAAACCGCGCTCTCGCCCAGTTCCTCCTCGATCCGGATCAACTGGTTGTATTTTGCCAACCGGTCCGAGCGCGACAGTGATCCGGTCTTGATCTGCCCGCAATTTGTCGCCACCGCCAGGTCGGCGATGGTGGCGTCCTCGGTTTCGCCCGAGCGATGCGACATCACCGCCGTCATGCCCGCGCGATGCGCCATATCAACCGCCTCCAGAGTCTCCGACAACGAGCCGATCTGGTTCACCTTGACCAGGATCGAGTTGGCGGCGCCCTTGGCGATGCCCGTCGCTAGGCGCGTCGGGTTGGTAACGAACAGATCGTCGCCGACCAACTGGCAACGATCGCCGATTGCCCTGGTGAGGGCGACCCAGCCGTCCCAGTCGTCCTCGGCCATGCCGTCCTCGATCGAGATGACCGGGTAGTCGTCGACCAGCGCCGCCAGGTAGTCCACCATCTCCAGCGAACTCAGAACCTTTCCCTCGCCTGCCAGATTATACTTTCCGTCCGCGAAGAACTCGGTCGAGGCGGCGTCCAGCGCCAGATACACTTCCTCCCCGGGCTTGTAGCCTGCCTTCTCGACCGCCCGCATGATGAAGTCCAGCGCATCGCGGGTCGAGGCAATATCGGGGGCAAAGCCGCCCTCGTCGCCGACATTGGTGTTGTGGCCCGCGGCCTTCAGTTCGCCCTTCAGGGTCTGGAATATCTCGGAGCCGATCCGCACCGCGTCGGCCAGCGAATCCGCCGCTACCGGCATGACCATGAATTCCTGAATGTCGATCAGGTTGTCGGCGTGCTCGCCGCCGTTGATGATGTTCATCATCGGCACCGGCAGGGTACGCGCCGAGGTGCCGCCGACATATCGGTAAAGCGACAGCCCCACCAGTTCCGCCGCCGCCTTGGCCACCGCCAGGCTGACGCCCAGGATCGCATTGGCCCCAAGCCTGCCCTTGTTGGCGGTGCCGTCCAGCTCGATCATGATCTGGTCGATGGCCTGCTGGTTGGTGGCATCCAGGCCCGCCAGGGCCTCGAATATCTCGCCATTCACCGCTTCGACCGCACGCAGCACACCCTTGCCGCCATAGCGCGCTTCGCCGTCGCGCAATTCCACTGCCTCATGGGCGCCGGTCGAGGCCCCGGAAGGCACCCCGGCCCGGCCCTCGGCGCCGTCTTCCAACAGCACATCGACCTCGACCGTGGGGTTTCCCCGGCTGTCGAGGATCTCGCGGGCGGTGATGTCGATGATCGCGCTCATGGAGGGCTTTCCTTGCAGTTATATCCGGTTGGCAGCGGGATACAGCAGTGCCTGTGCCGCGTAAAGCGACGCGGGGGGGTGTGCGCCTTTTGGGCGCGCCCCGCGTGGTCTTTGTGCACGGACGGCTCCACCTCCCCGCCCAACCACCGATATCGTCCCGGTAGCATCGGTGGTTGGGCGGGGAGGTGGGGTGGGAAAACCGCATAAGCGGATTTTGTCACGGGCAAGGACTCAGCGAAGCAGAGGCCTAATTATCAAATCCGGTTTCCTCGACGATCTTCAGCGCCGCGCCACGTAGGTCGGCGATCCGGGTCAGCGGAATGGTATCCGGCTCAAAACTGCCCCAACTTGCAACCAGATCCGAAGCTGCCACGCCCGCGCGCACCGGATACTCGAAATTCATCTTGGCATAGAGCTTCTGCGCTGTTTCCGACAACATGAACGCCACCAGGTTCAGCGCGGCATCGCGGTTCGGTGCGGATTTCGTGATCGCCGCGCCGGAGATGTTCACATGCGCGCCGCCGCCCTCGAACACCGGGAATACGATGTTGACCGACTCGGCCCATGCCATCTGATCGGGCTTCGACAGCATTTTGCCCATGTAATAGCTGTTGCCGATGGCGATATCGCACTGCCCCGCCCAGACCGCCTTGACCTGCGCCCGGTCGTTGCCTTGCGGCTTGCGGGCAAGGTTCTCTTTCAGTGCCTGGACCCATTCCCGGGCCTTCTGCGGGCCGTGATGGGCGACCATCGCCGCGATCAGGGCCAAATTGTAATAGTGGCTGCCGGGGCGGGTGCAGATGCGGCCTTTCCACTTTGGATCGGCCAAATCCTCGTAGGTGGTGACCGCACCCTTGGCGACACGGTCTTTCGAGGCATAGATCACACGGGCCCGCGTGGTCATGGCGAACCAATGGCCACGCGCATCGCGCAACTCTGCCGGCACCACTTCATCGACCACGGCCGAGCCATGCGGTTGGGTCAGTCCCGCGTCCGTGGCGGCCTTCACGTTGGCAATATCGGCGGTGATGTAGAGATCGGCCGGGCTGCGTTTGCCCTCCACCTTCAGCCGCTCGATCAGTCCCTTTCCCGAAAAGAGAACATTCACGGTGATCCCGCTTTCGGCCGTGAACGCGTCGAAGATCGGCTGGATCAGCTCCGGCTGGCGCGAGGTATAGACATTGACATCTTCGGCCAGCGCGGGGGTCATGGCAAGCACCAGGCTCGCTCCGAAAATCAGGGATTTGTACATTGGTGTCTCCGTTTTTCATCAGCGCGTTGAATATCCGGCTAAAACACTTTGTCAATAACTGAGTGAAATACTCAGGATAAATTTATTCACCTGCCTGAGGTGTCTTTCTCCACCGCCTTCACCCGGTCCCACAACGCGTCCATTTCGGCCAACGTCGCCTGCTCAGGCGCACGCCCTTCAGCCGCCAACAGCGATTCCACGCCCCGGAACCGGCGTTCGAACTTTGCGTTGGCGCTCCGCATCGCGGTTTCGGGATCGACATTCAGGTGGCGCGCCAGATTGGCCATGACGAACAGCAGGTCGCCATATTCCTCTTCCATCCGTTCCTCATCACCGGCATCGATCTCGGCCACCAGTTCCGTGGCTTCTTCGGTCAGCTTCGCCAGCACATCCTTCGGATTGGTCCAGTCGAACCCCACGGTCGCGGCCCGGCGCGTCAGCTTCAGCGCCCGGGTCAGCCCGGACAGGGTCGTCGGAACCCCATCCAGAACGCTGTCGCGGTGTTCACCGCGCCCGGCCCGTTCCTCAGACTTGAGCGCCTCCCAGTCGACATCCTCTGCGCGCGCTTTCGGCCCCCCCGGCGTTGCGCCAAAGACATGCGGGTGGCGCCGCAGCATCTTGTCCGAGATCGCCCGCACCACATCGCCAAACCCGAACGCCCCGACTTCCTCCGCCATCCGCGCGTGATAGACCACCTGCAACAGCAGATCGCCCAACTCGTCCTTCAGCCCGGCCATGTCATTCTGCTCGATGGCCTCGGCCACTTCGCAGGCCTCTTCGATGGTGTAGGGCGCGATCGAGCGGAAATCCTGCACCCTGTCCCACGGGCAGCCATCGGCTGCGCGCAACCGCGCCATGACCTCGATCAGCCGTTCAATCCGGTCTTGCCCGGCAAATACCAGCGCATCCGATTCCACGCGGCGCAGGGTGCTCATCGCTCCTCCCTTCTAGAGCCTCCGATCTGATCGAATCAGGCCGGAGGCTCTATCTCTTTGGTTTCACGCAATTTCCGAGTCGCCAAATGAACCTGTTTGGCTCGAAATTGTTCTAGCGCCGCCGTCCGGCACGGATATTCATCAGATTGCCCACCAGGATCAGCGCCGCGCCCACGAACACCGCGACCTCCAGCGCTTCGCCATAGAAAACCATCCCGACGACGGCAATAATCGGCAGGCGCGCGAAATCCATTGGCGAGACGATCGAGGCCGGCGCACAGCGCAACGCCGAGGTGACGCTCATATGTACCGTCAACCCGCACAAGCCGACAATCACCACCCATTTTACCGAAGCTGCCTGCGGCAGCGCGATCTCTCCGTCGGTCCCGGCGCAGACCAGCCCGAACAATGCCTGCATCCAGGTCATCCAGAACAGGATGGTCCAGACCGTTTCGGTCCGCGAGAGCCGTTTGGTCGAAAGCACGCTTCCGGCAAACCCGGCCGCTGCAACAGCCGCCGCCAGATGGCCGATCCCGAGGGGGCTTATCCCCGGTTTCGCTACGATCAGGTAACTACTCAACCCACCCCAAAGGTTGCGTTCCTGGGTTCGATCGGCACCAGATATAGAGAATTTTCTTGCATTGAGGGCGTGGATATGCGTCAAGTTATCTATGACTCATTTACCCGACCTGAGCCGATTGACGCATGCAGAGAAAGATGCCTTGATCCTCGCGCTGTGGACGCAGGCACAGGAGCTGGTGGCAGTGAACGAGGGCTTTGCCAGGCGCGTCACGGAACTTGAGGCAAAGCTTGGTGAGCCTGCGAAGACGCCGGACAACTCCAGTACGCCGCCGTCGCATGGGCGCAAGGCGAACAAGAAACCGGCCCGGGGCAACCGCAAAAAACGGCGCAAGGGGCATGGTGGCGGTGGGCGTCCTCTGCACCCTGACCCGGATCAGCGGGTGGTTGCGAAGGCGCTGTCCTGCCCACACTGTTATTCAGCGCTCGGCGATGAGGATCACAAGTTGCATGCGATTTATGACAAGATCGAACTGCCGCGCCCCGCTCCCATTGTCACCCGTGTGGAACTGTATGCGGCGAGGTGTCCTCATTGTTCGGAGCGCTTTGTGGCGCCGGTTCCGGCGGGGCTTGAGCCGGGGTCTCCGTTCACCCCGTCGATCGAGGCGATGGCGGTTTACATGCGTTATGAACACGCGGTCAGTTACCAGCGTCTGTCGAAACTGTTCGCCGATTTGCACGGCTTGACGATCAGCCAAGCCGCCCTGGTCAACCTGTTCAAGAGGGTCAAGCCCGGCTTTGACGCCCAGTTCCAGGCGGTTCTTGCCCGCCTGCGACAAAGCCGGATCGTCTGCTCCGACGAGACCGGCGCACGCATCAAGGGGCGCAACGCCTGGGAATGGGTTTTCCAAAACGATGAAGTCTGCGTCCACGTCATCCGCAACAGTCGGGCGAAGGCGGTGGCCGAGGACGTGATGGACGGCCACCGGCCCGCCATCTGGGTGTCCGATCTTTACGGCGGCCAGCGGGGGCTCGGGGAGGTCTGGCAAATCTGTCTGGCCCACCAGTTGCGCGACTGCCAGTATGCCATCGACGCTGGCGATGCGATCTTCGCACCGGCAATGAAAATGCTCATCTTGCGCGCCTGTGTTCTGGGCCGACGGCGAAAGCGTCTGAAGGACAGTACACTTCAGAAATACCGGGGCGACCTGGACCGGCGAATGGACAAGGTTATGGCTTGTCAGCCAACCAACAAAGACGGAATTCGCCTGCGCAAACGCTACGGCAAAGACCGTGACAGCCTGTTCACATTCATGACCGAACGCGACGTGCCGCCAACCAACAACGGCTCGGAACAAGCCATCCGCCCCTCAACCACCTTCCGCAAGGTCACCGGGGGATTCCGCTCCAACTGGGGGGCCGACTTCTACGCCAACGTTCGCTCCGTCCTCAACACCGGAAAACGGCAAGGCCTGTCTGCTTTCCAGGCAATCCAGGCCACCATCGCTGGAAAATCAGTGATCCAACCGGGTTGAGTAGTTACACGATCAGAATACCGATGAACCCTATCAGCACCGCCATCGCCCGCGTCCGGTTCAACGATTCGTCCAACACCATTGACGCCAGCAAGGCCACCCACATCGGCGTCGTGAACTCGAAAGCGAACAACTGCGCCAGCGGGATCACGGTAACGCCGTAGAACCACAAATTCTGCCCGCTGAAATGAAACAGGTTGCGCACCGCGTGAAGCCGCAACTGCCCAGTGCGCGCCTGAGCCAGCCGCCCCGTCGCCGCGCCAATCGAGGTGACAATCACCGCCCCGATCAGCGAGCGGTACATCATCAGCTCAAAGGTATCGAGATCGATCGCGACCTCGCGCCCCGCCACCGCCATCAGCGAGAACGAAACGATCGCGCCGGTCATCCACAGTGCCGCCTTCGTCGCGTCGCCCGGGTGGTGCGGGACCTTGGTGTCGGTGGTCACCTGATCAGCTCCCGCCGCGCGTCCACGTCCACGCCAACCACGGCCAGGAATTCCCGGGCGCTGACCTTGGCCAGGTTGAACCACCAGGCCATCGCTTCGCGCACAATGCTCCAGACCCGGTTGGGATCGCCGTCATACTCCAGCCCCGCGACCGCAACCAACACAACATCCGGCTGCCCAAAATAGCTGGAGAGATGCCGGGCGCGCTCCAGATGAAAGGCGTCGGTCAGGATTGCCAGATTCTCGAACCCCCGCCGCTTCGCCAGCGCGAACCCGAGGCGCAGGTCCCCGAAGGTCGAAAAGGAACGGCTTTCGGTAAGCAGTGCCTCCGGCGGAGCGCCCAGCACCAGCGCATGAGCGCGCATCAATCCCGCCACGGTGAAATTCTGTGGTTTCCATTCCGGCCCGCCGGTGAAGATCAGGTACCGCGCCTGTCCGGCTAGCAAAAGCCGAACCGCCCCCCTGACCCTCCGGCGCGAGGAATATCCCAGCACCCCGTCGCCATCGACTCCGCCGCCCAGCACCACAATTGCATCGACCGGGGCCTCGAACACCCGCCCGGCACCATAGTCGCGAAGATTTGCCCAAGAGAAATACATAACCGCGCCGATTGTCAAAATCAGCACTACCAGGAAGCTCCCCAAGCACCACCGCAACACGGCCAGATCACTCCCACTCGATCGTGCCCGGAGGCTTCGATGTGATGTCGTAGACCACCCGGTTGATGCCATTGACCTCATTGATGATCCGGCTGGCGGTTCGGCCCAGGAAATCATGCGCGAAGGGGTAGTAATCCGCCGTCATTCCGTCCACCGAAGTCACCGCCCGCAACGCACAAACATTCTCATAGGTGCGCCCGTCTCCCATCACGCCAACAGTGCGTACCGGCAGCAAAATCGCGAAGGCCTGCCAGATCACGTCATACAGCCCGGCCTTGCGGATCTCGTCGAGATAGATCACGTCGGCCTGGCGAAGGATATCCAGCTTCTCGGGTGTGATCTCGCCTGGGCAGTGGATTGCCAGTCCGGGGCCGGGGAAGGGGTGCCGCCCGACAAAGCTTTCCGGCAGGCCCAATTCGCGTCCCAGCGCGCGGACTTCGTCCTTGAACAGCTCACGCAGCGGTTCCACCAGCTTCATGTTCATTCGCTCGGGCAACCCGCCCACATTGTGGTGCGATTTGATCGTCACCGACGGCCCGCCTTTGAACGAAACCGATTCGATGACATCCGGGTAAAGCGTCCCCTGGGCCAGGAACCCGGCCCCTCCAACCTCGCCCGCGTGTTTCTCGAACACATCGATGAACAGCCGTCCGATGGTCTTGCGCTTGGCCTCCGGGTCGGTGACCCCGGCCAATTCGCCCAGGAACAGGTCGGCCTCGTCGGCATGGATAAGCGGGATGTTGTAGTGATCACGGAACAGGCCGACGACTTCCTCGGCTTCGTTCGCCCGCATCATCCCGGTATCGACGAAGACGCAGGTCAGCTGGTTACCGATGGCTTCATGGATCAACACCGCCGCCACCGACGAATCGACCCCGCCCGACAACCCGCAGATCACCCGCCCGTCGCCGACCTGCTGGCGGATCGCCTCGATCGCCTGATCCTTGTAGGCTGCCATGGTCCAGTCGCCGCTCATTCCGGCGATGCCATGGGTGAAGTTGCGGAGGATCCGGCTGCCCGCAGGGGTATGGACCACCTCCGGGTGGAACATCACGCCATAAAACCGCCGCGCCGGATCGGCCAGAACCGCGAAGGGCGCGTTCGGGGATGCGCCCTGAACCTGGAACCCGTCAGGCAGCACCGTCACCCGGTCGCCATGGGACATCCAGACCTCCTCTTTGCCGCCGGGCGCGGCAATACCCGCGAACAATTCCGACTGCCGGCCCAGCTTGACGAAAGCGCGCCCAAACTCACGATGATCACCGCCCTCGGCCTGGCCGCCAAGCTGATGCACCATCACCATCTGGCCATAACAGATGCCCAGCACCGGCACTCCCAGTTCGAACAACCGCTGGTTTGCTCGCGGGCTGTTCTCGTCGGATACGCTGGCCGGGCCGCCGGAAAGAATCACCGCTTTCGGCGCCAGCTGGTCGATCAGTGCGTCGTCCACGCTCTGGAACGGATGGATCTCGCAATAAACGCTGCTCTCACGAAGCCGGCGCGCGATCAATTGGGTGACCTGGCTGCCGAAATCGACGATCAGACAGGTTTCGTGAAGGGGGGAAGGGGTCATTCGAGTTTAGGCCTCGGTCTGCTCGCCTAGATTGGCCTCTCTATATGGCGTCGGCTGCGTCCTGTCACCTGCATGTCGTACCCCCATGTCGTACCCGCGTGTCGTAACTGACCGAGGGATAGCCGAAAACATCCGGTCTCGCATCGCGGATCGGGGTCATTTAGATACTACACGCAACAGCGCTCGCACTGGTTGCTGCGCCCGGCAGGGGCGTTGCAGCGGTGCCTGGAAGGCCGAGAAGATGAACGAGAACACCATGGAGCAGCAGTCCAAGAGCGGCGGACGCCGTACACGCGGCGGTGGTGGAGCCGCCCGCCGGGCCGAGCGCACCGCGCCGAAAATCGAGGCGACACGTTTCATCACCCGCAATGTCCCCGATTTCGAAATCCTCACTGCGGAGGCGATCGAGATCATCGAGCACAACGCCGAAACGGTGCTCGAGGAGATTGGCGTCAACTTCGTCGATAACCCGGCGGCGCTCCAGCGTTGGCGCGATGCCGGCGCCGATGTGACCGGCGAGCGGGTGCGCATCCCCCGTGGCCTGGCCCGCAAGCTATGCGCCACCGCCCCCAGCCAATACACCCAACATGCGCGCAATCCCGACCGCAATGTCGAGATCGGTGGGCGCAACCTGGTGTTGGCGCCGGTCTACGGTCCACCCTTCGTGCGCGACTACGAGGGTGGACGGCGTTACGCCACCATGGCGGATTTCGAGAAGTTCGTGAAACTGACCTACATGTCAAAATGGCTGCACCATTCCGGCGGCACGGTCTGCGAGCCGACCGATGTTGCGGTCAACAAGCGCCATCTCGACATGCTCTATGCGCATATGCGGTGGTCGGACAAACCGTTCATGGGATCGGTCACCGAGAAATCCCGCGCGGTCGATTCGGTGAAGATGTGCGAGATCCTGTTTGGCACCGAGTTTGTCGCCGAGAACCCGGTGATGACCTCGTTGATCAACATCAACTCGCCGATGACTTTCGACAGCATCATGATGGATGCGCTCGAAGTCTATGCGGCCGCCGGGCAGGGCTGCATCGTCTCGCCCTTCATCGTCGGCGGCGCCATGGCGCCAGTGTCGGTGACCGGAACACTAATCCAGGTGCTGGCCGAGGTGCTGGCGGGCGTCGCCTATTCGCAGCTTATCCGCCAGGGCGCACCGGTGATCTTTGGCGCCTTTGTCGCCTCGATCGACATGAACTCGGGCGCGCCCACCTTCGGCACGCCGGAGGCATCGAAGATCCTCTATGGCGCTGGCCAACTGGCGCGGCGGCTGAACCTGCCGTTCCGCTCCGGCGGCGCGCTCTGCAGCTCGAAACTGCCCGACGCGCAATCCGCTTACGAGACCGCGAACACGCTGAACGCCATGCTGTTGGGCGGGGTCAATTTCTGCCTTCACGCGGCGGGGTGGCTGGAAGGCGGCCTGGTCTCCAGCTTCGAGAAGTTCGTGCTCGACGCCGACCAGCTCGGTATCCTGCACTCGATCGCCGCGGGCATCGACATCACCGAGAATGGCCAGGCCATGGACGCGATCCGCGAGGTCGGTCCGGGCAGCCACTACCTCGGCTGCGCCCACACCCAGGCGAACTTCAAGGATGCCTTCTGGCGGACTCAGGTGCTCGATTACAAACCCTTCGAGCAATGGGCCGATGAAGGCAGCCGCGACTCCTACCAACTGGCCAATCTAAGGGTCCAGCGCCTGCTCAGCGAATACGTTGCCCCGGCCATCGACCCGGCCATCGACGAGGCGCTGAAGGATTACATCACCACCCGCAAGGCGTCCGAGCCCGACGCCTTCGTCTGACCCGTCCTGTCGCTGGCCTGCTGTCCCGCCTCGGCGATCAACGCCGACAGGAACTGCACATGCTTGCCCGACCGTAACCGTCCGGTCTCCCCGCCCTTGAATGGTTTGTGATTGGCGTGCGAGCCTTCGGGTGATCGCGGGCGATCGTGTCCGTTTGAATTACGCGGACCAGCAATTCTCATTGTGGTTTGATTTCACCAGGTCTGCGATGATCTTCTGTCTTCTCATTTTTGTGTTGTGCTGAGGCTTGTGCGGGTGCTTTAGCGCAGTTTTGGTTCCGGCGGCGGTTCGCCGGTTATCATCGTGCGGATGAGCGCGTCCCGGTCGGTGAACAGGTGATATCCGGTGATGCTCCGCAGGTCCTGGAAGAACTGCCGTCGCGCGCCGAACGCTTCACGTGCCTCATGCCAGCGCTTGCTCACCAGGTCACAGACCGTGTGGAACGCGAAGACCGTGTGGAACGCGAGCAGGTTCATGGTTATGAGAAGGTTGGCCAGGTGTTCCTTGCCATGGCCGAAATTGTGCTCCAGATGGTAACCCCTGGTCTTCATCTTCCAGCGCGGGTATTGAAAGTTTCGTTCTCGATCTTCCAGCGCGCCCGGCCACAGGTGGCCAACTCGACGACGGTTTCTTCGTTGACCGGCAGATCGGTGACGAAGCTGTTGGTGCAGGTCACCTTGCCGGCTTTGTTGATGATCTCGATCTGAAGCCAATTGACATGCAATGCGTCTTTCCCGTCACGGAGGGGAACATCTTCCATCCAGCGGTAGCGATGAGTAACGACGCTGCGGCCCTTTTTCAGCTTTTTCTCAAGGCTCGGCAATTCGACGCCATGGAGCCATTCGTAGAGGCAGCGGTGCGAGGAGGCTTTGGCGGTGAAGATGAAATTGCCGCCAACCCGTTGAACCGACTCGCAAATCGGCTGACGGGAATATAGATCATCGCCCAGATAGACCGGCCCGAGATGCGCGTATTGCGGCCCGAAGCGGCAAAGCCAGCGCTTCGTGGCGGCATTTTCGCAGTCCTGTTTGTCATGTCCGTCCTGCGGTGCGATGAACTCCGGCTCAAGCACCATGGCACAATTATGGCCAGGTGCCACCACCGCCGCCGAGAGCATGGAGTGGTAATATTCCATGACGCCGTTATGGCGTTTGCGCTGCGAGCAATTCGGGCAATGAAGCTTTTGCGAGGTGAAATACCCGGTGCCGTCAAGGGCAATCAGAAGCCGTCCGCCGAGCTTCTGAAAATCCTTCAGACCGCCTCTGTCTGCAAGCAAGTCAAGGGCTTGCCCGAACAACGCGAACAGCCCATCTGGTTCCACCGGATCAAGCATCGTGCGAACATGATTGTCGGTAGGGATCTTCTCAATGGCGAACAGCGTCTCGCAGTTCGACCGCGCCCGACGCTTTTCCAACGCCCGCTGATGCGACAAAAAGGACGGGCTCTGGATAAAAAATACCGAAAATGCAGCCATGCCGATATCGGCCATAGTGTCGCTCAAATTGTTCCCCGTGCGCATGTCGGGGAACATCGCGCAACGGCTACGCAGAGTGTCTATGAGAGAATCGATGACCATATATGGTATCATTCACATATTTTCCGCCTTGGGAATCCCCTTTGTAACGCCATAATGAGAATTGCTGGTCCGCGTAATTCAAACGGACACGATCGCCCGCGATCACCCGAAGGCTCGCACGCCAATCACAAACCATTCAAGGGCGGGGAGACCGGACGGTTACGTTCAATCTGCCGGGGCAGGCCCCGGTGCGGGTGAACGCGGTGCAGGACGACGAGGCCAGCGAAGGCGTCTATCGCATCATTCCGATGATCACGGCAGTCGCAGGCTGACATTCAGCCATGGCCAAAGACGGGCGGTGCGATCCGATACGCGCCGCCCGTCAGATCTGTGACCAGATCCCAAAACTGTCCGGCGGGGCAGGCATCAGGGATCCCCTGACGGTGTCAAGCCGAAGCGCTGCCCCGCAAACCAGCGCAAGGCTTGCGTCGGAAACGGCCTAGGCAAGCCCCGAAAACCAACCTATATTTCCAGAACGGATGCACATCATGGCACATGCTCTACAGATTGATACTCTGGCTTTCACCAAGAAGCTCCGCGAAGCGGGGGCCGAGGAAGGTCTGGCCGAGGCCATCGTCGAAGGTCTCTCCGCCGCGGACACATCTGAACTCGCAACGAAGTCCGATGTTCTTCTCGTTGAAAAAAAGATCGCCGACGCCAAATCGGAATTGTTCAAATGGGGGGCCGGGGCGTTGTTCGTCCAGTTGGGCTTCATCTTCGCAATGCTCCGATTCATGGTCGGGTGAGCCATCCCAAACAACGCCGAAGCCGCTCGATCGGGGCGGCTTGATTCGCACGTCCTGGACCGTGATTGGGTCGGGGGCAGAGCCTGTGGAAGATAACCGATGTTCGGATTGGCGGGCGGTCACTTGGCTATATTGACCAGCCCAGGCGGCGGTATTTTGCCCGACCCTGACGAAGCGCACCGATTCCGCACCGCTTGGCCGAATGCCGAAACCGCAATCGGTGGGCTGATGTTCGACTAACGTCCGCCGTAAGCGCCTTCCGGCGAGTTCGGCTGAAACGATCGGCCGGCACCCCCAGGGTCCACGCAACCGTCAGCACCGATTGCCATCCGCGAGGGCTATGGGCGGATAGTGCCGTCGCCCTCGACCAGATATTTGAAGCTGGTGAGTTGTTCCGCCCCAACCGGGCCGCGCGCATGCATCTTGCCGGTGGCAATGCCGATCTCGGCACCCATGCCGAACTCGGTGCCATCGGCAAACTGGGTCGAGGCGTTGCGCAGCAGGATGGCGCTGTCGAGCCGGTTGAAGAAGTGCTCCGCCACCGTATCATCCGTGGTCAGCACCGCTTCGGTGTGCTGCGAGCCGTAGCGGCGGATATGTTCAACCGCCTCGGCCACCCCATCGACGACCCGCGCGGCGATGTCCATATCGAGATATTCGTTGCCCCAGTCCTTGTCGGTGGCAGCGGTTACACGCGGGTCGAGCGCCTGGGTCTCGGCGCAGCCATGCACCGTTACGTGTGCGTCGAGCAGGTCGGACACCACATCGGCCCCCAAAGTTGCCGCGATGGCGCGGTCGATCAGCAGGCACTCGGCGGCGCCGCAGATTCCGGTGCGCCGGGTCTTGGCGTTCACCACTACGGCGCGCGCCTTGGCCGGGTTGGCGGCCTTGTCGACATAGACGTGGCAGATGCCCTCCAGATGGGCGAATACCGGCACCCGGGCCTCGGCCTGCACCAGCCGGACCAACCCCTTGCCGCCGCGCGGCACGATCACGTCGATATGGTTGGTCATGCGCAGCATCTCGGCGACTGCCGCGCGGTCGCGGGTGGGAACGCGCTGCACCGCGTCAACCGGCAACCCGGCGGCGGTCAGCCCCAGTTGCAGGCAGGCATGGATCGCGCTCGAGGAATGGAAGCTTTCCGAGCCGCCGCGCAGGATCGCGGCATTGCCGGCCTTCAGGCACAGCCCGCCCGCGTCGGCGGTGACATTGGGACGGCTCTCGTAGATCACGCCAACAACACCCAGCGGTGTGCGCACCCGGCGGATATGCAGGCCCGAGGGCATATCCCATTCGGCGATCACCGCCCCCACGGGATCGGCCTGGGCAGCGACACTGCGCAGGCCTTCGGCCATGGCGCGGATGCGCTCGGGCGTCAGCCACAGACGGTCGAGCATGGCCTTCGACAAGCCCTTTTCGCGGGCGAACGCCATGTCCTGGGAATTCGCTGCAAGGATCTCGTTCTCGGCCGCGAGAACGCCATCGGCCGCGGCCTCAAGCGCCACGCACTTGGCCTCCGGCGTGGCTGACGCCAGTTCCGCCGCCGCCGCACTTGCGCGTTCGCCGATCTCGGCCATCATCGCCGGAATGTCTTGCTCGGCCATCTTGTCCATCACATCCCCCGAATTACTGGCCCCAGACTACCAGATCGTCGCGGTGCACCAGTGCTGCCCGGCCCGGATAGCCCAGGATACTCGGAATCCGGCCGGATTTCTGCCCCGCGATAGCCCGCGCCTCGCCGGAACTGTAACCGGCCAGCGCCGCGCCCACCGTCTCGCCCGTCTCGGTCATGACGGCCACCGGATCGCCACGCTCGAAACGGCCATCGACACGCCGAACGCCTGCAGGCAAAAGTGATTTTCCTTGCCGCAGCGCCGCAACCGCGCCCTGATCGACAACCAGCGCACCAACGGACTTCATCCCCGCGATCCACTGTTTACGCGCCGCTGCCGGGCTCGCCTGCGGACGAAACCAAGTCGCGCGGGCGCCCGCGTCCAGCGCGCTCAGCGGGCGCTCGGTATCGCCCTTCATCACCGCCATGGCGCAACCACCGTGCATGGCGGTCTTGGCGGCAAGGATTTTGGTTTTCATGCCGCCCTTGGCCCCGGTGCTGCTGGTGCCCCCCGCCATCGCCTCGATTTCGGGGGTTATCTCGGTGACTTCGGCCAGGTGGGTGGCCTTGGCGTTCTCGCGCGGATTGGCGGTGTAGAGACCGTCCACATCCGACAGCAACACCAACACATCGGCCCCCGCCATCAGCGCCACCCTTGCCGCCAACCGGTCATTGTCTCCATAGCGAATTTCGTCGGTGGCGACGGTGTCGTTCTCGTTGACCACCGGCACGACGCCAAGCCCGAGCAGGGTTTCCAGCGTCGAGCGCCCGTTGAGGTAGCGCCGCCGGTTCTGGGTGTCGTCCAGGGTCATCAGCACCTGAGCGGTCTGCAGTCCGTGCGGTTGCAGGGCTTCCTCCCAGGCGCGGGCAAGCTTGGTCTGACCAACCGCCGCTGCTGCCTGGGCCTGCTCCAGCCGAAGGATACCCTGGCTTAGCCCCAGCGCGTTCCGGCCCAGCGCGATGGCGCCGGAGGAGACCAGAATAACCTGCTGACCCATCGCACGGCGCTCCGCCAGATCGATAGCCAGACCGGCCAGCCAACTGGTGTGCAGCGCACCAGTGCCCGGCTCCACCAGCAGCGCCGAGCCGGCCTTGACCACCAGGCGCTTGGCATGGCGTAAAGTCGCCTTGCCGCTCACCTCATCACTTCTCACCCCATCACTTCTCATGGTGCCCACACCACCGGCTCCTCCAGCGCGTTGCGCTCGGCAATCCGGGTCAGGTCGATCTGGGCCCGCACGGCGCGCAGCACCGCCTGCACCCCCAGACCGGTCGCACCCGATATGGCGAAGGCGATCGGAACGTCCTCCTCGCGCAGCAGGGTCGTCAGGTCGTCGGCCTCACCCTCGGCCAGGGCGTCGCATTTGTTCAACACCACAAGGCGCGGTTTTGCATCCAGCCCACCGCTATAGGCCGTCAACTCACGCTTGATCACGCGGTAATCGCCCAGCACATCGTAGGAGGTCGCGTCGATCAGGTGCAGCAGGACCGCACAGCGTTCCACATGACCCAGGAAGCGGTCGCCAACCCCGCGCCCTTCATGGGCGCCCTCGATCAGTCCGGGAAGGTCGGCCAGCACAAATTCGCTCTCGTCGATGCCTATGACGCCCAGATTAGGATACAGCGTGGTGAAGGGGTAGCCGGCGATCTTCGGCTTGGCGTTGGAGCAGGCGGCCAGGAAGGTCGACTTGCCCGCGTTCGGCATCCCGACCAGCCCGGCATCGGCGATCAGCTTGAGCCGCAACCAAAGGGTGCGTTCGATTGCCGGTTGGCCGGGGTTTGCCCGCCGCGGAGCCTGGTTGGTCGAGCTCTTGAAATGCAGGTTGCCCCAGCCGCCATTGCCACCGCGCGCCAGCAGCACACGCTGACCTTCCCGGGTCAGATCGGCAATGATGGTCTCGTTGTCGTCATCCAGAACCTCGGTGCCGACCGGAACCTTCAGGGTCACGTCCACGCCGTCCTTGCCAGTACGCTGGCTGCCCATGCCGTGCTCGCCGTTCTGGGCCTTGAAATGCTGTTGGTAGCGGTAGTCGATCAGCGTGTTCAGCCCCGACACCGCCTCGGCCCAGACATCGCCGCCGCAGCCGCCGTCGCCGCCATTGGGTCCGCCGTACTCGACAAACTTCTCGCGCCGGAAGCTGATGCATCCGGGGCCGCCGCTGCCGGAGCGGATGTGAACCTTGGCCTGGTCGAGAAATTTCATCGCGGGTTCCAGTTGTTTCGTCGCGGTCTATCCGGTCGTACTGCCGGGCTCAAGCGATCCGGTCCAACCGGAGCGTTCGAGTCGGAAAACGCGGCCGGCGACGGTTTCGCCGCGCGCGACGGAAAACCCTCTCGATCGGCCGATCTCGCAAAATCCGACTTTGGCGAGCACACCCGCCGACGCCGCATTTTCCACGAAAACCGTTGCATCGATCCAATCGATCCCGCGCGTCTTGAAGAGATGGGATACGAACGCCACCACTGCTTCGGTCGCATAGCCCGCATTCCAGTATGGCGGACCTACCCAGTAGCCCAGACTACTCGGTCCCGACCGGTAGCCGATCACGCCAATCAGTTCCTCGCCGCCCACTGGGGTCGCGTCGATTGCCCAGGTTTCCTCCGCTCTGCGCCCGGTCAGCGTGCCCTCGATGAAGGCCTCGGCGGCGCCGGGCGGGTAGGGATGCGGAATTGCAACTGTCATCCGCGCCACCCGTTCGTCGGACGCATGCAGCGTGACCGGCCCCGCATCCGAAGCGCGCAGCGGGCGCAAAACCAGGCGTTCGGTCTCGATCGTCTCGACCATTGTCGTGTTCCTTTGCAGAAACGGGAAAGGGGACCGGCCTTCCAGCCGATCCCCCCTTTGATTTCATCGCCTTGAGGTCGGCTTATTCGGCAGCCTCCGGCGCCGGGACGACCGATACGAAGGTGCGGCCCTTGAGGCCCTTGTGGAATTTCACATTGCCATCGATGACAGCAAAGATCGTGTGATCCTTGCCCATGCCGACATTCTGCCCCGGCCACCACTTGGTGCCACGTTGGCGGATCAGGATGTTGCCCGGAATCACGGCCTCGCCGCCGTATTTCTTGACGCCGAGGCGCCGGCCGGCACTGTCGCGGCCATTGCGGGAGGAGCCGCCTGCTTTTTTGTGAGCCATCTCGTCTTCTCCTCTTACTCGGCTTCGCCGGATGCTTTGGGAGCAGCCTTCGACTTGGCTGCGGATTTCGGCTTGGCATCCGCCTTAGGCTTGGCTGCCGCTTTCGGTTTGGCCTCTGCCTTCGGTTTGGTTGCTGCTTTCGGCTTGGCGCCCTCGGCCAGGATCTCGGTGATTCGCACCATGGTCAGGCGCTGGCGATGACCCTTGATCCGCTTCGAACCGTGCTTGCGGCGGCGTTTCTTGAACGACATCACCTTGGGGCCGCGGGTCTGGTCGACCACCTCGGCGTTGACCTGCGCACCATCGACCAGGGGCGTCCCGATCCTGGTCTCGTCGCCACCCAGCATCAGGACTTCGTCGAACTGGATACTCTCTCCGGCCTCGGCCACCAGCTTCTCGACGGTGAACTCGTCACCTGCCGAAACCCGGTACTGCTTGCCGCCGGTCTTGATGACTGCGAACATTATCTGTTTCCTTGTCTACCGCGTCGTGTGGCGCCCGCATTGAAATTCTTGGGGGAATTCCTTGCGGGACTTCAGGGCCGGTTACGGCCGCCTCGGACGGCGTGCCCAGGTCCCCCAGGCGATACCATATTGCCGCCGCAGACAGGAGGACTGCAACAGAGCGGCCCTTATGAGCATGGTGCGGTGGCGTGTCAAGCCCGCCGCAGTGGGTTTCGCCGTGGATTCGCCGGGGTTTCGGGCGTGGCAATTTCGCACTTGCACACCCCCCCTTCGATGACTAGTTTTCGCGATCCCCGGGCGATAGCCCAACCGCGGAGAGGTGCCGGAGTGGTCGAACGGGGCGGTCTCGAAAACCGTTGTACCTTTACGGGTACCGTGGGTTCGAATCCCACCCTCTCCGCCAACCTAGAATTTTGCGTAATGATTTCAAAAACCTGATACTGTACAGTGCCGGGGAGTTGAAAACTGCTACAGTTTGCTGCTACAATAATCAAATGTATGGAAACTAGCTAGCCGGAGGGCAGCGCCATGACCGGAATCTCACAATTAAAAGCGAAGTATTTGGGACACGCAAAGAATCCATTTCACCAGTTTGAGCGTCTAATATCGGCAACAAGCCTCTTGCCAGCCGAAATCCGCAAAAGACAGCCAGATTTTGGTGAGTTGCTGTCTGACCTTAGGCTGAGCAAGAACCCGAACGCGGCACGTGAGATACTCCAGTTCCGCATACTGACTGAACTGAAAGAACTCGATGAAGAAAGATGGAAAGGAGACTATATTGAGTTCATATACCGCCTAAGAGAGTCTAAATACTGGATTGAAGAATCGATCTCAGATGATCGAGAATCATCGGAGTCTGAAAATACTGTATTTGCACCACAACCGTTCCATTTTTATGATGCTCTTTCTGCTCAGAAGCTTACTGAGATCGCACGATCTAGGACTTTCGGGTCGTCACAAGTTGCTTTAACTTCTATTCTGAAGCGCTTGAATCATAAACTTTCCAGAGACGGGAGATCATCTGTTATTGGTGATGTATTACACAACTCTGTCCTGCTCAGCGCGTTAGCGGAAATACATCATGAGGTTACCGACAATGCATATTGGCATGCATTGAAGACATCCGCGAATTCAAATTACCAAAAGACTGCCAGCCAGAGTCCATTTGGCGATGTATTGTATTTGCAGATTCATTCATTCTCAAGATTGAACGCCCCAAATGCTGATATCAGTAAGGAATGGCCCACAGACGTTCGCGACTACGTAAAAAGTTATAGCACAAATCTCGGAAAACCGAACGTGCGCTTTGTTATTTTGTCTTATGTAGATAATGGGCCAGGAATAATTGATCACGTCGAAAGGTTCTATAGTGGCGATGCGGCCAACCCAAAGACAATTTCTGATGTAATAAAAAACCAGTTCACAACAAGAGAATCTCCAGACGCAGGCGATGGCCTCAGCAATGTATTAGAAGCGATTAATTTGGCAAAGGGCCTTTTGGTTATTACATCGGGATCGCGCCGATTTGTTTTTGATGGAATATCAAATGCTATTGATGAACACAGTATCAAAAACAATCGTGGAACAATGATTACGATTTTTATTCCGGTCTAGTTTATGTCCACGAGAATTGTTGATATTGGGCTCGACCCCTCCTTTGATACTATTGCATACCAGGACGTCGAGCAGGACCTGTCGGCGCGCATCCGCAGGGCAACGTCAGTAGTATATGAGGAACGAAAGTGGTTGGGAGGCCAGCCGCCGGACGATATGGTCTACGCTTTAGATCGAAGCGTGAACTGGGCCTGTTACCCTGATCTTCTTACCCATACATTGGCGCAGTTCAGATCGTCGCGGCGAACCCGCAGAAATCGAAACTCATCGCAGTGGTTGATGTATTCGAGCAACTACGAGCATGTGGTCGAGCACATTTATGGTCCGCCTGGCACGACTCAGAAAACACCCGCTGACATATTGAGCGAAGTATGCCGCGACGAACTTGAGAGCATGATGTGTGACCGCTCTGTGCTCTTCCATCATCGGCGGTCCGCATTCTTCAGAATGCCCAGTGGCGAAATCAGCGATTACTTCTTGAGAGTTGGCAATATTCAAAAGGACAGGAAGAACTTAGAAGTTATCGCCTTTTGGTCGTTGCCATACCTAAAGGGTATCGATCACGTTGTGTCTGACTCTTGGAGCATTTCCTCTACGGCGGCATACATCTGTCAGTTCATCGGTCAGTATGAGCCCGGTAGCCGTGCGCTATGGTCTTACCTCGGAGCTTATCTTCCAGAAGATAGTCGCGATGTTCAGCATCTCGAAGCGCTTGCTCGAAGCCGGAGCGCTGACAATGGTGACGTGTTGTTTCTTGTGAGTGCATCTTCTAGCGGCAGACTACACCAAGAATTTGACACTGTGCTCGAAGGCGAGCCCAACGCTGGAAGGTTCAGGAAGCTCACCCTCTACTCTCTAAATGATGCTAGGGTTACTGGTGACGTGCTCCATTCGCTTGAAGAGTTTCTATTGGAGAATGAGTTGAGGGGGGTTACGTCCAGCGGGTCCATTGGTGACGCGCCAGTCGTAGAAATTGATAAAAGCACATATATTCCAGACTATAGACTAACCAGAACTGTAGATTTCGATCTTGTAGAGCACACCCGCAATGCGAAGGCGTTCTTTCATAGATATTCTGGGAATGGAATTTTCAGTGTTTCGAAGCGAGGCAGAACATCAAGAATGTTCTCAGGCAGGCACCACAGTTATCATGTCGATGTTTCATCGTTGATGAAGCACCCTCATTTCCGTCAAGCGCTTTCTTCTAGGATTGATGATATTGGACATGTTGACGGGATAGTGCTTACGCCTGGAGATGCGAACAACGAATTTTTGAATGCGATCCAAGAAGCACATAAGGAAAAATTTGGCCAACGGATCGGCAATGAATTTCAGTTTGCGAGCTTTTCCAAGCTCGCCGAGTCAGATCAATTGGTTGGCCTCCTAAATGACCGGACCAAACACGTTGCTTTCATTGACGCACTCTTCATTACGGGCGGCAACTTAAAGGCTCTCTCCTCGACGATCAGAAAGATGAGAGATGAGGGCGACGCATCAAAGTCACTTGTAACCTACTTGGTGGGACTGTATCGCCCCTACTCGTTTTCCAAGGTTAAGTGGTCAAAAACAACGTTCCCGAAGGCCAGCAATCATACGAGTTTTCGGGGCAGGATGCTGGCGGTTGAGGAGGTTTTGTTACCACATTGGACCGAAGCTGAGTGTCCTTGGCAGCGAGAGCTACGCTCTCACATTGCGTCGGTCGATCAGATGGAGTTGAGTTCCCAGGAGAGGACCTACATTCTGGAACGCATTCTGACGCTTCAGTGCTGCATTGATGGTGGGCTTCGGGGGGAAGATGTCTTCTTTAAACGGTTCCCGCAAGATGAATTTCCGTTTTGGTCAGGATCATTCTTCTTGGACACGAACAAAGTAATTGAGAAGAATAGGGAGGTTGGCATCGATCTGTCACGCAATGATATTGACCAGGCCGATCTTGTCTGTGCTGTTGCATCTGCGATGCAGACTTGGCGTAGCGGTGCAGACACCAATCGGTTGTTTGTGAATGAGATATCGTTTGAAAGGGCAATCAACCAGCAGATTACTAGCGACAATAACGCGTTTAACGAACCGATGTTGCGGGCGGCAATTTGGAGAGCACTGAATCCGAAGGAGATAAGCACTCAACCTTCCGACTCCGACACTCAGTCGATGCTAATTGAAATTTACTTTGCTGATCCCGATGTGAACTCTCAACGGGTGTTAGCAGCCCGTTGACGAAGTCGGCCCTGGACACGAGCGGCCTGGTCTGATTCTATGATATTCTGATTTGACCGGGAGGTTCGCCGATGTCGATGGGACTGCAGAAGGATCGTCAGGGTGATTTGATGGTGGGCTGGGCGGAGATGCCGCGCTCGCCGGGTCATGTGTTTTACGACCGTCTTCAGTCGGTCCTGATTGAGGGCGGCTTCGACGACTTCGTCGAGGCGACCTGCCGGTGCTATTACGCGGCCAGGACGGGAGCGCCTTCGGTGCCGCCGGGGCGCTATTTCCGCATGCATCTGGTGGGCTACTTCGAGGGCATCGACTCTGAGCGCGGGCTGGAATGGCGCTGCTCGGATTCGCTGTCGCTGCGGGAGTTTCTGCGGCTGGAGAGCCGGGATCGTGTGCCGGACCATTCCTGGCTGTCGAAGACCCGCACGCGTCTGCCCCACGAGGTGCACGCGGTGGTCTTCGATTGGGTTCTGGCGCTGATCGCCGAGGCGGGTCTGGTGAAGGGCGACCGCATCGGGGTGGATGCCTCGACCATGGAGGCCAACGCGGCGCTGCGCAACATCGTGCGGCGCGACACGGGTGAGGGCTACCGGGAGATGCTGGAGCATCTGGCCCGGGAGAGCGGCATCGAGACGCCCACGGCCGAGGACCTGGCGCGTCTGGACCGCAAGCGCAAGGGCAAGAAGCTCTCGAACCAGGATTGGGTTTCCAGGAGCGACCCCGAGGCCAGGGTCGCCAGGATGAAGGACGGCACGACCCATCTGGCCTACAAGCCCGAGCACGCGGTGGATCTGGACACCGGGGCGGTGGTGGCGGCCGAGTTGCACCCAGCCGATGAGGGCGACACCACGACGCTTTTCAAGACCCTGGCGGCGGCCGAGGCAAACCTCGAGGCGGTGGCTGCGGCACCGACGCCAGAGAGCCCGGCCGAATGCGTCACCGACAAGGGCTATTTCTCACGGGCGGTCTTGAAGGCCCTGGACGACAGTCCCTGGAAGACCCGGATCGCCGAGCCCAGGCAGAAGGGCTTTTCGCGCTGGCGCGATGACCAGGCGGCGCGCCGGGCGGTCACCAACAACCGCGTGCGGCTCAAGTCCGGGGTCGCCCGCGATGCCTTCAAGCTGCGCGCCGAGATCGTCGAGCGCTCCTTTGCCCACACCCTCGATCGCGGCGGCATGCGCCGAACCTGGCTGCGCGGGCGCGAGAACGTGCACAAGCGATACCTGCTTCACGTCGCCGGCCACAACCTCTCGTTGCTGATGCGCCAACTCATCGGCGCCGGCACCCCGCGCCAGGCTGTGGCGGGCGGATATGGCGGTGTTTTCGTGCTTGTTGCGCCCTCTGGAGCCGTTCTGGTCGCTCAGATCGTCCTCATCGTCTCGGAGGATGGCGAAACCGCCGACGCCGCGTTATGTTTCGTCGTGGGGTGAAACCCGGTCAAGTGGGGTGAAACCCGGTCAATGGCGACTTTTTCAACGGGCTGTTAGGCGGGGAGGCGGCTCTTGCATTCTCATGGCGCCTTCGACGAGCAATTGGCGCGGAACGATTTGGCAAAATCGACTGGCGGTATCTTCAGGTTCTCTCACAGACAGTGGAATCCACTATCGACCTGTGAAAATGCTACAATGTATTGCTACAGTGTTGGATAATTGCCCTCGTAAAGTAATGAGTTTATGAGAAAAAATCATTGCGCAGGAGCCTTCCACCCTCTCCGCCATTTCTCTGTTGCAAACTTCGAGCGGCGCGCCCCGAGCGCCGTAACCGTCCGGTCTCCCCGCCCTTGAAGGGTTTGTGATTGGGAATTATATACCAAAATGCCATTGCCCATTAATCTTCATTCTTAACAATGACTTGGCGAAACAAGGCTTTGACGACTTCATCTTGCGAAGCCTTATAGCCAACAGTTTCTTCCTTCTCGGCCTTTGTAGGCTGATAGCTGTGAGGTTTCACCACGACAGTTGGTTTGTCTTTGGAAGTCATTGCTACTCCTTTCACGGCAGTACACCGATTAAAGCCAATGGAACGGCCGGAGCGAGGCCCGCTACCTCCGCAGCGTCTGGGCCTCGATGCTCAATGAGGCATACGAGCGCGAGCGTCTCGACCTGCGTGTCGATCACCGCTCCTGCAAGGAGCGCGAGGCCGAAGCCCGCGCACGGGGCAACACCATCGAGGCCGACCGCTGGGTACGCGAGGCAACCGAACACATGGGTCCCACCCTCACCCAGGCCGACCGCAAGGCCGCGCGCCAGGCGCGCCGCGAGATACGTCCGGGCACGCCCGGGCCCGGCCCGGTGACCGAGCTCGGTCGGGAGAACCGCCGACGCCGTGCGGCGAGCCTGGAACGGGAGGCCGCCTGCCAGGCGACTGATCCAGCCCAACATTTCTTAGGTCCACCCACGATGGTATGACAGGGTTGCAAGCCCACGAATTGTTCCGTGTCACAAAGGCGGAATGGGTCATACGTTCATCTGGAGTCATGCGATCAACTCCCGCAACCGCTTCCCTCTCATTCCAGTTGCTAACGCGCCCATCTGATCGGCGGTATCAGATTCACGGATATTATGGCGCGCGGCAAACTCAACGACATAGCGGCCAAGGTGCTTGCTGCTCATGTGGTGATAGGTTCCGTGATAGCCCCGCTTGAGCATCGACCAGAAGGATTCGATCCCGTTGGTGTGGGCCATGCCGTTCACATACTCGCCGACACTGTGCCTGACGGTCTCATGCTCGAACGCCATCCCCCGATAGTCGCCCCCTCGGCAGCGTGACCGCCGACAAACCCCTGAAGCGTCCTGGCGTCCGTCCCGCTTGTCACGGCGGCGCTCACGCGGTTGGTTTCGCGGTCCTTGGCCCCCACAATGATCGACTTGCCGACACCACCCCTGCCGGCGCGGAGCTTCTTGTCAGCGTGCTTGTTCTTCTCCTTGCCGCCGATGCAAGTCTCATCGACTTCAACCGGGCCTGAAAAACACTTCAAGCCGCGTGCATCAGATGACTTGCGAAGCCGGTGCATCAAGTGCCAGGCGGATTTCTGTGTGATCTTCAAATCACGATGCAGCTTCATGCTGGACACGCCCTTGAGGTTCGTAATCAGCATGTAAACAGCTATTGCCCATGTCCGATAGCCCAATTTCGTGCACTCAAGTATCGTGCCGGTTTTCAACGAGAACCTGGGCTTGTCCGGGCAAGTGCGGCAGCGATGCGTCATTGATTTATGCGCCGTTCCGACCTGCACATCAAACGACCCGCAATGCGGACAATGCGGGCCTTCCGGCCATATCCTGGATTCGAACCACTCTCTCGCAACATCATCGCTGGGGAACATATCAATCAGTTCAACCAGGCTAATTCCCTTGCGATGGCTTTTACCGGGGGCCTTGTGCATCGTTCACTCCCTTTCCTTCCGTGTCATTGGATTATACGAGAGTCCCATTGAGTGCAATAGCTAAATGGCACTTTGGTATATAATTCCCTTGTGATTGGCGTGCGAGCCTTCGGGTGATCGCGGGGATCGTGTCCGTTTGAATTACGAGGACACTTGAACTTGACGGATCATCGTAGAGGCAATCGGCGGAGCTACTCGAATGCGTTCAAGCGGCGTGTTGTGGCCGAGGCGCTTGAGCCAGGGGCTTCGGTTGCTTCGGTGGCGCGCCATCACGGGCTGAGCGCGAACATGGTGTTCGCGTGGCGTCGTGATCCACGGTTTGGGCCGGGTGGTGATGGGGTATTTTTCCTGCCTGTCGAGGTGATGTCGACTGCGATCACCGCTGCGCCGGAACCGATCAGCCCTGTCAGCGACGGCCGGGTCGAGATTGCCCTTGCATCGGGCCATCGTCTGACGCTCAGCGGTGCCTTTGATCCGGACATGGTGGTGCTGTTGGCGCGAGGTCTGAGCGCATGATCCCGGTTCCCGTGCAGACGAAGGTCTGGCTGGCGGCTGGCGTTACCGATATGCGCAAGGGGTTCAACGGTTTGTCGGCGCTGGCCGAGAAGGTTCTGGAGCAGGACCCGTATTCCGGGCACTTGTTCGTGTTCCGGGGACGGCGCGCCGATCTGATCAAGGTCATATGGTGGGACGGGCAAGGGGCGTGTCTGTTTTCCAGGCGTCTGGAGCGCGGCAGGTTCGTCTGGCCGTCGCCGGCGCACGGCAGGTTGTCGGTGACATCGGCGCAACTGGCGATGCTGTTGGATGGCATCGACTGGCGCGCGCCGCTGCGCACCTGACGGCAGGATGATTTTCCGAACGAAAGCAGAGGAATATGAAGCTCCGGAGATTCCCTTCAGTGTCGCGTTCTGGTATGGAATGGCTATGCTGGACCAGACCGGATCACTGCCCGATAATCCCTCGGAATTGAGGGTGTTCGCGGGGCAATTGGTGGCGACGGTCAAGTCCCGGGCGCTCCGGATCGCCAAGCTGGAACACCAGCTCGCCGGTCATCGCCGTCATCGGTCTGGCTCGAAGTCGGAGACGATGAACCAGCTTGAACTCGGGCTCGAAGAGGAAGAGATCGCGGCGGCGAAGATCGCGCCGCCTGATACTGTCGCCGGGCCGAAGAACAAACCAAAGCGCAAACCGTTGCCGGACAGCTTGCCGCGCAACGAGGAAGTGCTGTCGCCCGGCGAGGCCTGCGGCAAGTGCGGCGGGGTTCTGAAGAAACTCGGCGAAGATGTCACCGAAGAGCTGGAATACATCCCTGGCCGGTTCATCGTGAACCGCTTTCCGGCCCCGCATGGCTTGCACGTGTTGCGAGGCGATCTGCCAGGCACCATTGCCCTCGCGCCCGATCGAGCGGGGTCGTCCCGGCCCGGCCTTGCTGGCCCATGTGCTGGTCTCGAAGTATGCCGATCACCTCCCGCTCTATCGCCAGTCCCGGATATTCGATCGCGACGGCATTGATCTCGACCGCTCGACCCTGTCCGACCGGGTCGGCAAATCGGCGGCACTGCTGGAACCATTGGCTGATATGGTCGGGCGCCATGTTCAGCGCGGCCAGGCGATCTTTGCCGACGACACCCCCCTGAAGATGCAGGTGAAGGGCACCGGTAAATGCAGGACCGCCCGGATCTGGACCTATGTTCGCGACGAACGGCCATGGCGCGGCGCCGACCCACCAGCGGTATGGTATCAGTTCACCGTCGATCGCAAGGGCGAGCACCCCACCAGACATCTGGCCAGGTACAAGGGCTGGATGCACGCGGACGGCTATGCCGGGTTCAACGAGCTCTACCGATCCGGTGGTGTCGATGAAGTCGCCTGCATGGCCCATATCCGGCGCAAGTTCACCGATGTCTTCCAGTCGGAGGGCTCGATCATCGCCGAGGAAGCCATCAAGCGCATCGCCGGGCTCTACGTCGTCGAGAAGGATGCCCGCGGCAGGTTGCCCATCGAGCGGGTCCAACTCCGGCAAGCCCGCGCCAAACCGATCTTCGATGCTCTGGAAGCCTGGCTGCAAACCCGGTTGCCAAAGATCTCCGGCAAGTCCGAACTCGCCAAGGCGATCCGCTACGCCCTGACCCGGATGAGGCGCCTGCGCCCGTATCTCGACCACGGCTTTCTGGAGATCGACAACAATTCCGCCGAACGCGCCATGAAGCCGATAGCCCTGGGTCGCAAGAATTATCTTTTTGTCGGCTCGGAGGCTGGCGGTAAATCCGCCGCCATCGCCTATACCCTGATCGAGACCGCCAGGCTCAACGGCGTCGATCCCCAAGCCTGGCTGACCGATGTGCTCAGTCGCATCGCCGATCACAAAATCACCAAGCTCGACGAGTTGCTCCCCTGGCGCTTCGCTCAAACCTGAGCGCAATCGGCCGACGCTGAACCGAACCAGAGCCCCGAGACCGAACGGTCACACTGACCGAACCTCAGAGACTGGCAGAACGTCGATTTTTTGGTCTCTGAAGGGCTTTCGTCTCTTTCCGACCGAACCTCGCTGGATTTGGTTCGGTCACGAAAAATGGCGCTTTTTCAAGCGATTATGAATTTTACCCAACCGAGATTTCTGCGGCTGATCTTTTGGCTGCCACCGCGTTCAAAGAACGCGAAGTAGGCATATGGCAAGGCATGCGTGGGTAGCGAAGCGTTGTGCTGACGGCCTCCCGAACTTGGGCGTTGAGGCGGTGACTTCCGGTGACAACTGGCTTTGACGCTGGTAGCCTGGCCAAATGTCAAATGAGCCTTGGGTGGATGAGGAGAACGATCTGATTGTCGCGGATTACTTCGCGATGCTGGCCGACGATATCTTCGGGCGCCCCTACAACAAGGCGGAGCATCGGCGGGCGCTCCTGCCGATGCTGAACGACCGCTCGGAGGGGTCGGTCGAGTTCAAGCACCAGAACATCAGCGCCGTATTGAAGGCGCTCGGAGAGGACTGGATCCCCGGCTACAAGCCGGCGTTCAATTTCCAGATGTCACTGGTCGATGCTGTAGCCCGTTGGCTGGCACACAACCCGGCCTGGCTTAACCGGACGCCCAGCCCGCGCCCAGCGACCATGCTGCAGGAAGCAGGTCACATCTGGATCGGACCGGTGCCCACGCTGTCCAACCAGCCGCCGCCACAGGAGTTGGAGAAAACGCTGCACATCGCGCGCAAGTTCGACGTGGCTGGTCGCGACGAGCGAAACCGCGCCCTTGGTTGCGCGGGCGAAGAACGCATTCTGGCACATGAGCACGCCACGCTAAAGGCCGCAGGCCGAGACGATCTGGCGCGTAAGGTGCGCTGGGTGTCCGAGGAGGATGGTGATGGCGCGGGCTACGACATCGCGAGTTTCGCGTCGGATGGTCAGCCGCGCTTGATCGAGGTAAAGACGACGAACGGTTGGGAACGGACGCCCTTTCACATCACTCGCAACGAACTTGCTGTGGCCGACGAGCGCCAATCGGAATGGTGCCTGTTTCGGCTCTGGAACTTCTGGCGCGAGCCAAAAGCCTTCGAACTGTATCCGCCGCTTAGTGCCCACGTCACGCTCACAGCCACAACCTTCGTGGCCAGCTTTCGTTGACGCAACGGCACTAGCTCGATCAATCAAACACCAAGCTCATCTGCTCCAACCACGGTCGGTCGGCGACCCCGGCCAAGTCGTTGAGCGAGCGCGCCGGTGGCACGCGCCCGATGACGAGGTGTTCGAGCACCTCGGGCGACAGATAGGCGAGCCGCATCATTCGGCTCACGAACCTGTCCGAGACCTTCTCGGCCACGGCGATGTCATGGATGGTGGAAGCGGCGCCGGCGGTTTCCAGCTGCCGTCGCCAGTTCTAGGCGCGGGCGATGGCGCGCAGCACATGCGGACCCTGCGCCCGCCCGTCCTGCATCCCGATGTCGTCGGGCGGCAGGATTTTCGGCCGCCCGTTGTGTTTGCGGATCGTCAGGGGAATTGACGATGCGGATGGTTTCCGATAAATTGGTCATGCCTAGGCCTCCGTTTGGCGGGGTGCCATCATGTCGCGCAGGACCGAGCCCAGCTCCTCATGGCGCAGATCGACGGCGATGCCGCCCTCGCCGACGGTCACCCGCTCGACCAGAAGCCAGGCAATGCGGGTTTGCTCCGCCGGATACAGCGCCGCCCAGAGCTGATCGAACTCGCCGAACGCTTTGACGACAGCCTTCTCGTCAACCCTCGGGCTCTCGTCCCGAAGAGCCTTGATCGTTCGGGCCGCGATCTCGGGCGCGCGGATCATGCGGCGGACCTCGCCGACGACGGCGTCCTCGACCATGCCTGCGGGCAAGCGCAGCGGGCCTGAGGCATCGCCGTGGCAATCGTCGGCATCGGCGTCGCCATCTATGCCCGCATCGATGACTGGAAGCGGGGGCAGCGATGATCGCCTCCCTGCTTGCCGGCGTCGCCACCAGTTCATGGACGCGGGCCGCATTGAAGTACGGCGCCCTCGCCCTCGCCGTTGTCCTGTTCCTGCTGTCGATCCGCCGCGCCGGTGAGCGCGCCAGCCGCATCGCGGAACGCCTCGAAACCACAGAGAAGGTCAATGACGTCCAACGCCAGATGCTGGAGTCTGTGGCTCGCCGCCATCGGGACCGCGACGAGCTTGCTGACCGGCTGCGCGACGGGCATTTCTGAACAGCGTATCGTCACCGTCTGCCCGCCCATCGTGGAGTACACCGGCGAGTTCCAGGCTCGCGCGGCCGAGGAACTCGGGATGCTTCCGGAGGGGTCCGCCATCGCCGAGATGTTCGCCGACTACAGCGTCATGCGCGATCAGGCTCGGCGATGTCGTCAGTTTTAGCGGGGACGTCCGGTTCGATTGCTTCGGGGTTGGCAATCTCTTCGGTTTCCCAGTCCGCATAGGTGCGGCCGTCCGACAGCCTCCAGAGAATGCGGCCATTCTTACTGCCGCCATAGCAGCCCGTTGACGAAGTCGGCCCTGGACACGAGCGGCCTGGTCTGATTCTATGATATTCTGATTTGACCGGGAGGTTCGCCGATGTCGATGGGACTGCAGAAGGATCGTCAGGGTGATTTGATGGTGGGCTGGGCGGAGATGCCGCGCTCGCCGGGTCATGTGTTTTACGACCGTCTTCAGTCGGTCCTGATTGAGGGCGGCTTCGACGACTTCGTCGAGGCGACCTGCCGGTGCTATTACGCGGCCAGGACGGGAGCGCCTTCGGTGCCGCCGGGGCGCTATTTCCGCATGCATCTGGTGGGCTACTTCGAGGGCATCGACTCTGAGCGCGGGCTGGAATGGCGCTGCTCGGATTCGCTGTCGCTGCGGGAGTTTCTGCGGCTGGAGAGCCGGGATCGTGTGCCGGACCATTCCTGGCTGTCGAAGACCCGCACGCGTCTGCCCCACGAGGTGCACGCGGTGGTCTTCGATTGGGTTCTGGCGCTGATCGCCGAGGCGGGTTTGGTGAAGGGCGACCGCATCGGGGTGGATGCCTCGACCATGGAGGCCAACGCGGCGCTGCGCAACATCGTGCGGCGCGACACGGGTGAGGGCTACCGGGAGATGCTGGAGCATCTGGCCCGGGAGAGCGGCATCGAGACGCCCACGGCCGAGGACCTGGCGCGTCTGGACCGCAAGCGCAAGGGCAAGAAGCTCTCGAACCAGGATTGGGTTTCCAGGAGCGACCCCGAGGCCAGGGTCGCCAGGATGAAGGACGGCACGACCCATCTGGCCTACAAGCCCGAGCACGCGGTGGATCTGGACACCGGGGCGGTGGTGGCGGCCGAGTTGCACCCAGCCGATGAGGGCGACACCACGACGCTTTTCAAGACCATGGCGGCGGCCGAGGCAAACCTCGAGGCGGTGGCTGCGGCACCGACGCCAGAGAGCCCGGCCGAATGCGTCACCGACAAGGGCTATTTCTCACGGGCGGTCTTGAAGGCCCTGGACGACAGTCCCTGGAAGACCCGGATCGCCGAGCCCAGGCAGAAGGGCTTTTCGCGCTGGCGCGGTGACCAGGCGGCGCGCCGGGCGGTCACCAACAACCGCGTGCGGCTCAAGTCCGGGGTCGCCCGCGATGCCTTCAAGCTGCGCGCCGAGATCGTCGAGCGCTCCTTTGCCCACACCCTCGATCGCGGCGGCATGCGCCGAACCTGGCTGCGCGGGCGCGAGAACGTGCACAAGCGATACCTGCTTCACGTCGCCGGCCACAACCTCTCGTTGCTGATGCGCCAACTCATCGGCGCCGGCACCCCGCGCCAGGCTGTGGCGGGCGGATATGGCGGTGTTTTCGTGCTTGTTGCGCCCGCTGGAGCCGTTCTGGTCGCTCGGATCGTCCTCATCGTCTCGGAGGATGGCGAAACCGCCGACGCCGCGTTATGTTTCGTCGTGGGGTGAAACCCGGTCAAGTGGGGTGAAACCCGGTCAATGGCGACTTTTTCAACGGGCTGATAGACCACAGCTGCGGCAGACGAAACACTGGAAAACGTGTAGTCGCTGCTGAAAACCAACGCGCCATTATCCTCTCGGAGAACGCCTTTCTCAATCAGTGTTTCCCTGAGTGTAGCCGTTCCCCGGGGAATCTTCGCAGTGGTGCGGCTTCGAGCCCGGGAATCGCGTCTCACAACGAACTCACCAGACGCACTTACGTTCATTTCGGCATCAAACCCCTGGCCCCGGAAAAAGAAAACGGGTCCGGAAGGCGCCACTGGCTCAGTTGAGATGTCGCTCGTTTCCCCAGGTAACGAGCTGCGCATCGCCCGGAAGAGGTCGCAACCAAGTGCCCCGACGAGAGTAATTGTCTGGTCGACAAACTCGTCCATTGCGGCCCGATCCGGCAGAGGCAGCTTTCCTACCTCACTTGCCCGCTGAGAATTTGCGAGGTTCCAACGAGGATTTCTCCCAGCTTCGGCAACGAGCCGGGCTTCAACATATCTTGCATGGGACTTCGTGAGGTTTTCGTCCTTGCTGACTAGGACGATCGTCTCGGCCCAAAAACCTTTCACGTCGCGACCTTTCTCATTCGCACTGTGGAAATTCAGCCTGTCGCCAACGGCCTCGGACTCGCCGATGTAAGCCACCCACCTGTCTGCGTTTTCCTCGTCTTGCCCCAGAAGGATGTAGACGCCCGGCCGCACGATCTCGGGAAATGTCTTCCGCACCTTTCCAAGCTGATTTCGTCTGAACGCTATCGCTTGGATCGTAGACATGGAGATCTGGGCAACCCGAATACCATTCGGATCGCCCTCCAGTAGAAAGATGTTGATTGAGCGTGGCTTCATTTGTGTTCTCATCGCTACCAGCCGGTCCTCATCAATTGGGCGAAATCACGTCGAGACAGGACTTCCGTGCAGTCACGCCAGTCCTCGTCCGAAGGCTCTGCCGTTGCCTTGTAACGTAGATCGAAGCCGGAGGCCTCCCGCTGCGCATCGATGTACTCGTCCATCTTCTCGCCCAGTGTTTCGATATCTTTGATCCATTCATCTTTGATCGTGTCCGGCAAGGAGCCGAACAGGTTGAAGCGGTCGCGCATGCGTTCTGATAGCCGGTCGTAAACTTTCTCGTCGACGGTCTGCTCATTCACGAGATTCAGCATATCGACCTTTTCGCGGGCTTGGCCGAAGCGCTTGATTCGACCGATGCGCTGCTCGAGGCGCGTGGGGTTCCAGGGCAAATCAATGTTGATGAGGGTGCCCAACGTTTGGAGGTTAAGACCTTCGCAAGCAGCGTCAGTCGCGACCATGATTCTGATCTCATGATCGGCGACCATTTTCTTTAGCGTCTCACGTTCTATGCTGACGTTTTCTCCCTTCTGATAGAGGCGACTGCGGGATGCACCCGCATAGAGACCGATTGCTAGGTCTGGATACCGGTTCGCCAACGAATCCGCTATCCATTTCGCTGTGTCGAAATATTGGCTGAAGATAATGACTCCATGGTCCAGCCATTTCTCGCGGTCCAAGAAATGAATCACAGCTTGAAGCTTTGGGTCGCTTTGAATCCGCTCTAAGCGCTCGATGAGACGCTCCAAAGCGATCTTCTCGCCCGAAGTTTCGACGACAAGCTCAATGACTTGTTCTTCCGTCTCTTCCTCGACGGTGCGACCTGATAGGAGCGTTCTTGCTGTGTTAAGGCCCGCAGTGATACTGGAGCAAATTCGCTGCTCCATGAGGTTCTTCATGAACCCGCTGCCCTTGCCTTTCCGTGAGAGGGCTTGTCCGAAAACCCTAGCCTCTTGATACGCTTCCCGGAAATCGTCATTGGTGCGAAGCGCCTTTCCTTCGAACAGGGAGTCAAAGCGCTGGATGTCGCGGATGTATTGCCTGTCAGGGTGCAGATCGACGCCAATCCGCGGAAGTAGACCGGCATCTTCGAGGTCGGCTCGCTTTCGCAGCACGATGTGACGTATGAATGGGTTCTCGCGTTGGAAAAAAGTGGCGCCCGACACTTCGCGCTCCAGTTCCTCCCCAAAAATCTCCCGCGTGTCCTTCGACAAATCGATTAGGGTCGCGCTGCATTCAGTCTGCCTCTCTGGGAGACCAAGATCCTGCCGGATGGCGCTGAAAAGTTTTCTTTCTCTTGGTCCATCTGTCGAATTGACGACTGGCAATGGCGAGCGGAGAAGCTCCCATCCCAAATCGGGTTCCACGACTTCAGTTTGCCCGGAAATAATGGGGAGAACCGCATCAGGCTGATGCCATCTAGCGTAATCGTTTCCGAGAACAAAGCGCCCTTTCCCCTGATGGAGAATGCGCATCAGATCCCACAGATCCTCTGATCGCGTCTGGATTGGGGTGGCAGTTCCTAGAAGCACATGATCGCTTCGCTCTGCGATAGCTTTGGAAAATGCGAGGAGCTCGTTAGGTGTCCCCGCGTCTCGCCCGAAGCCTTGGCGACTGCGCGCCTTGTGCGCTTCATCTAGAATAATGAGACCGAAGCGCAGTCCCAACAAATGCTGCTTTTCCGAGCTGTCGCGCATCATCAGACCGGTGGAAACAATACCAATTCGAAGCGGACAGCGTCCGATTTGCTCTCGCCCTGCCGGAGAGATCGCGCGGTCCTCGTGGTCGAGCCAAACCTTCTTCTGGGTTTCCCAACGGGCACAGGGTATGCCCAGCTTGTCGATCATTTCCGTCTGCCACTGTTCGCAGAGCGTCGCGGGCGCAAAGATGACGACAGGCTTCTGTCCAGCTTTCGCCTGATCCTGAAGGAGGCAGAGGGCGAGGGCGGCGGTTCCCAGCGACAGTGTTTTCCCAAGGCCCACTTCATCAGCAAGCAGCAGTCGGACGAAGCCGTGGCTGGAGTAGTGGCGCAGGCATTCAGTCAGGAAGCCCTGCTGCCATGGCTGAAGCGAGAACCCTTCGCGGTACAGGGGTGATTCGATCAGAGCCGCCGGAGCGAGGTCCTCTGGATCCTCGATCTCGTCGAACATGACCTCGCGGCGATAGCCGCGCCGGTGAACTTCTCGGATCACCGCCCGCGGTAGCTCCTTTGCAACCCTCCAGAGGAACTCGAACTCTTCCTCGATCCAGGCGATGCCTTCCGGCGACGAGTCCTCCCAGAGGATTTCGTAGTGACGCTGCCAGCCACTTCGGGTCTCGTTCATCGACCCCATGAAACCGAGCTTCCGTCCGTCGGCACATTCGATCACGCCTGCTTTGCCGTGCAGGAAGCCGCAAACATCATCGGGGGCCACCCGGACCGCCTGGCCGTGCTTCTGAAGGAATGCGTCCAGGCGACGGTAGCGTTCCCGATTCAGGAGCGCCTCCGCCTCGAGCGCACGTTCGTTCCATCGCCCGATCATCTTGGCTTCACGAAGCTTCGCGACCCTGAGATCATCGGGGTGAATGTCGACATTGCAGACGATCTTCACTTCCGGGATCTCGTCCAGCAACTCGCCGGCCACCTCGAAAAGCGAACTCGTGAAGTAGCCAGCGATCCGCTTGTAGCTTCGAGCTCCTTTGAGGTGTTCAAGCAACACCGTCTGATCGAGGCGATGTGTCCGCGAAGAGAAACGACGGATAGTCATGTCGCGGAGCCCCCCTATGCGCGTTACTGGCCGAACGCGCGGAGGTTCTTGAGCCGCCCGCCAAGAATCTCGGCTGCATCCCGGACCTGTTGTTCGGGGGCCTTCCGTTCGATGAACGAGAGCATGTCGATCAGCACCGGGCGCACCTCGAGGAAGTCCGGCAGATCTTCCTGGATCTGGCTGACGACGACCTGCGGCTCAGTCTCGGCAAGAAGCTGCTGCAGTCCGATGATCAAGCGCCCGAGCCAGGTTGGTCCGATCTCCGTGCTGTCCGTCAGATCGCGCGACGCGAATTCGGGAACGTGCTTCAGTTGGGCGCTGTTTGCCGCCATGCTCCCCATGACCTTTCCGTAGTCGGCAACCCGGAACGCCTTCGCGAAGTTCTGGTAGTTGTCGAGCTTTCTGGCGCCCGTCGTCTCCATATCCATCATGCGGAAGTAGAACCGCTGGATGCCCGACAGACGGGACCACGTCTCCGCTTCCAACCCCTCCGGCACGAGCAAGCTGTTGGCCGCTTCTGCCGCCTGCTGGACGATTTCGTCGACCACCGTCTCCTCTCCCCGCTGGCGGGGGCGCAGGGCGAAGGCCGTCACATCCTCTCCGCCAATATGAGTGTAGGCCGTCAACACCTTCAGCGCGGCGGCGTATCCCGCCATCTGCAGATCGGAGTCGTTGAAAACCGGCTCGCCGAGCTTGTCTTTCACCTCCTCATTGAGGTGCATCATGCTCTCGATCTGCCTTTCCACTTCGGTGCGGACGGCGGGGAGGATGCGCTGCTTGAAGCCGGAGCGTTCGCCCGCCAGCCGCTTGCGCAGCATCAGGATGACGGTGCCCTGAACGTAGCCACCCTTCTTGAGCTCGGACGTCGTCTCGGTGGCGATGTACCAGGCCGCCACTACCTGTAGCCCCGCGGCCCAGAAGATCCCGACCATGTCGGACCAGACGCCGGTGTCCTGGTGGGTGAACATCACGCACTGCATGCCGTTGTCAGGCATATGCTCGGCCATGGCCCGATACGCGTCGACCATGCCGAGCCTGAAATCGTCGCCCGAGCCCTTGATCGCGAGCGCCCGGCGCGAGTCCCACGTCCAGTCACGGAACTCCTCTGGCGGGTTTCGCCGCAGCCAAGCGATGAAGAACTCCGTGATCTCGTGATAGTTCACGGCATCCGCGTAGGGCGGGTCGGTCACCCAGTAATCACAGGTGCGCGTGGGCTGATCGGCCGGAGCCGAGACCACCTCGCGCTCGACGTTCGGGAGAGCCTCCTCGGCCATCTTGAATGATCCCACGCCGTAGCCTGACCAAGACCGCGTGGCGTAGTTGTAGAAGGTGTTCAGTGCCTGGTTTGAGAAGACGCCAACGGGACCTCCCAACCCCCCACCTTGGCTTGGTTTCCAACGGCTGAGCTTGGAGTTGAAGTCAGCCATCTTTGCGACATTCATCCAGCCGAGGGGCACCCCGGGTGACTCCCGCCAAGCTCTCAGAGCCAATGCTTGCAGGAGCAGCTGTCGTGCATTGAAAAGATGGTGCCAGTGGGTCCAGCCGCGGGTCCGGATCGGTTCGTCGGTCTTGGTGCCTGGCTCGATCTGCATGTCTGGTGTCAGCCCCCCGGCCTGCCAGGCTGCGAGGTTATCGGCCACGATCTTCTCGACCTTGCGCTCTTGATCCAGGTCAGCCTCGGTCACGCCTCGGAAACAGGTGATCTGCCGCGGCTTGTAGATCGAGTTCTTCGTGATCCATTGGATGGCGTAGAGCCGCTCCTGGAAGATGTCGTCCTCGCGCGGAACGAAATCGAGCTGCTCCCAACGGCGCAGCCTGTTGAGGCTTGACCCATCCGGGCCGCGATAGTCCCCGCGCAGGGTCTTCACCGGAGTCCGATAGGTCCTGCCGTCCAGTTCATAGACGAGGATGCCATCATCGATCGTGCCCTTTTCTGCAGCCTTCAGCTCTTTTGCCGAGACGTTGCTCACCACCTCGATCTCGAAGCGTTTGTTCGCGTGATCCGGTGTCAGTTTCGCGATGGCGCCAAGCTTCGGCGAGATGATCCGGCTGGGCAGCATTGGCACCATCCATCCGGTCTCAGGACACTTGGTTTCGAGGCAGTACAGGTACGCCTTGCCACGGTTCCCCTTATCGTCATGCTCAATGCCGAGCCTGATCAGCTCCTTATCAACCTTCTCGGTGACCGCCTTCCGGGCCTGTTCGAACATGGCGCGGTGCTTCTTCGATGCGCCGATGATGTTCATTGCCCCCCATGTGAGCATGCAGGCGATAGGATTCAGGTCTGCAGCGTAGCAGCCCGTTGAAAAAGTCGCCATTTACCGGGCTTCACCCCACTTGACCGGGTTTCACCCCACGACGAAACATAACGCGGCGTCGGCGGTTTCGCCATCCTCCGAGACGATGAGGACGATCCGAGCGACCAGAACGGCTCCAGAGGGCGCAACAAGCACGAAAACACCGCCATATCCGCCCGCCACAGCCTGGCGCGGGGTGCCGGCACCGATGAGTTGGCGCATCAGCAACGAGAGGTTGTGGCCGGCGACGTGAAGCAGGTATCGCTTGTGCACGTTCTCGCGCCCGCGCAGCCAGGTTCGGCGCATGCCGCCGCGATCGAGGGTGTGGGCAAAGGAGCGCTCGACGATCTCGGCGCGCAGCTTGAAGGCATCGCGGGCGACCCCGGACTTGAGCCGCACGCGGTTGTTGGTGACCGCCCGGCGCGCCGCCTGGTCATCGCGCCAGCGCGAAAAGCCCTTCTGCCTGGGCTCGGCGATCCGGGTCTTCCAGGGACTGTCGTCCAGGGCCTTCAAGACCGCCCGTGAGAAATAGCCCTTGTCGGTGACGCATTCGGCCGGGCTCTCTGGCGTCGGTGCCGCAGCCACCGCCTCGAGGTTTGCCTCGGCCGCCGCCAGGGTCTTGAAAAGCGTCGTGGTGTCGCCCTCATCGGCTGGGTGCAACTCGGCCGCCACCACCGCCCCGGTGTCCAGATCCACCGCGTGCTCGGGCTTGTAGGCCAGATGGGTCGTGCCGTCCTTCATCCTGGCGACCCTGGCCTCGGGGTCGCTCCTGGAAACCCAATCCTGGTTCGAGAGCTTCTTGCCCTTGCGCTTGCGGTCCAGACGCGCCAGGTCCTCGGCCGTGGGCGTCTCGATGCCGCTCTCCCGGGCCAGATGCTCCAGCATCTCCCGGTAGCCCTCACCCGTGTCGCGCCGCACGATGTTGCGCAGCGCCGCGTTGGCCTCCATGGTCGAGGCATCCACCCCGATGCGGTCGCCCTTCACCAAACCCGCCTCGGCGATCAGCGCCAGAACCCAATCGAAGACCACCGCGTGCACCTCGTGGGGCAGACGCGTGCGGGTCTTCGACAGCCAGGAATGGTCCGGCACACGATCCCGGCTCTCCAGCCGCAGAAACTCCCGCAGCGACAGCGAATCCGAGCAGCGCCATTCCAGCCCGCGCTCAGAGTCGATGCCCTCGAAGTAGCCCACCAGATGCATGCGGAAATAGCGCCCCGGCGGCACCGAAGGCGCTCCCGTCCTGGCCGCGTAATAGCACCGGCAGGTCGCCTCGACGAAGTCGTCGAAGCCGCCCTCAATCAGGACCGACTGAAGACGGTCGTAAAACACATGACCCGGCGAGCGCGGCATCTCCGCCCAGCCCACCATCAAATCACCCTGACGATCCTTCTGCAGTCCCATCGACATCGGCGAACCTCCCGGTCAAATCAGAATATCATAGAATCAGACCAGGCCGCTCGTGTCCAGGGCCGACTTCGTCAACGGGCTGCTAGGCGTCGCAGCCCATTCGGGCGGCTTCGAAGGGGATAGAGCCACCACCGGAGAACGTGTCTCCAACCCGCGGTCGATGGCCGAAGCGCAACACGCCCATTTGCTCGACAAGCTCGGGGAAGGAACAGGCCTTGACCCCCCACTGGGAATAATAGTCATTCACAGTCGGCCAGACCGGCGCGTAGAGCCAGTTCTGATCAACTTCTTCAGGGCGCTTGCAGAAGCTGGCTTTCTCTTCGTAGGTCGGCAATGTCGCGAGTGCCCGTTCGATGAGTTGAAGTTTCGCATCGTCCGATACGTCGCGTGTCCAGCGGAGCGATATGCCCTCCTCATCGGCATCGAAAGGACACTCCAGGTTCAACAGCCGGTCATCCTCAGGCAGCTCGTCACGACCCGTGAAGGTGAAATAGTCCCAAGGGTTTGACAGCATGACTCGGGTTGCGATTTGCTTCGGCTTGAGCTCGTTCTGGGCGAACGCGCGTCGCGCCAGCCCGTGGTCGTCGAACGCCATCAGCTTTTCGAAGATTTCTAGGTCTTTTTCGCTGTCGCCTGTCTGCGGCAGCAGCGAGCCCAAGACGATGGCGCGCACAAGGATGAGTGGTTTGCGTCCCTTCCAGTACGAGCCGAGGCCCGTCAGCGTCTGAGCGGCGACCGCCTTCCGCTCGGACTGCGCTTCGAAAGACACCTTCTGCGCAGGGAAGACTGCCTGGATCAGGGCGGGAGCATCTTTCAGGGAAACTGGCATGACTTCGTTCATTCAGGTCTCGTCATCAAAAAGGTCGAGGGTCGGCCGGTCGCTGGCCTTCCCGATTTGTCGTCGTGCGCGGGGCTGCATGAGGTCGCTCTGCGCGACGTCCCCCAAGGCGTGTCTGAGGGCGAGCCGCCAGCCGCGGCCGACGTCCTTCACCGTTCCCGTGGCCATGGCTGTCATGCCGAAGAGCCACCACCGTTCCTCCGGCCGAAGCGCCAGCCAGTTGCGGACGGCGACCGGGGTCTTGTCTATCTCCATGTCCTCGACCGCCCACGCCAGGACGCAGAGCTCCTTGCCGAGCAAACGGTCGACCGGGTTCTCGCCAACCTTCCACGCGGACGTCCTTAACCCGTGCGCCTTCAGCCGCCCGTTGAAGGCGCGCTGGACTTCGCTGCGGATGGCGGTCCAGCGCGGCCGGTCGAGCAAGACCCGGTCCATGACGGCGAACTCGTCGCTGCTGGCCTGCATTCCGAGGTATTCGCTGATCTGGACCTTGCCGGAGTTGGCCGACGAGATCCTGACTTTGAAGTGATGAGGGTCCGAGGTCGCAGGCACGCCAAACCCGAGCGTCGGCTTCGCCTCACGGCTGTCACCGGCATCCAAGTTCACCTTCTTGCCTGCCGTCTGCCCTCTGGGCATGCTCTACGCCTCCTGCACCACGTCACCCGGTTTCAGATCCAGCCCAGCGATCTTGGCGAACTCCTTCACGGCGAACCCGTTCTCGAACTGGACGCCATCGCTGATCGTGATGGCAACCGGCGCCTGATCTTCCTGGAGGACCTCGCGGAGGCTGTTGACCACGCCTTCGATCATTGCTGCCGTCACGGTGCGCTCCTGGAAGCGGACAGTGACGGTGTTTTCGCCTTCACCGATCTCGATGCGAACGCCCTTGAAGAGCGTGCTCGTGTTGTCCTTGAACTTGTTGATGACGCCGTAGACCCGGTCGGTCGTATCGAGGGAGACGCGCTTGCCCTGCAACCGCGCCGGTTTCGTGTCGTCGATCTGAACCCGTTTGTCGCCACTTGCAGGGATCTGGAAATCCGACGTCTTGTTGGCTTCGCCGGCGCGGGCGTAGACCAGAAGACGGACCGCCTCCGGCCCGATTTCGAACGGCTCGCCATAATCGATGCCGTCCTTTGGGTTAGAGCCATCTAGCGAGTAGGTGATCGCCGCTCGGGGCGTCGATTGCAGGGTGACGCGGCGCTTGTCGGCTGCGGGATCAATCTGGTGCCGGATCTTCAGCTCCGCCACCCAGCGAGCCGGCGGACCACTCTCGAACTTCCCGGTTGGATCCCTCACCCAGAAGTAGAGGGAGCCCTCGCCGGTGGAGAAGTTGTCCAGGTCTTCCACCTTCGGATCGGCTTCTGTGATCTCTGGCTTCGTCGAGTAATGGACGACGGGGCTGTCTCCCGCATTGCGCGGAGTCAGGCTCACCAGGGACTCACCATTATCCGGGTTGCTGCCCTGCAGAGACACGTTCACCGTCGTTTTTTCCTTCGGGAACGGACCCTTCTCGATGTAGCCGTCCTCGCCGAGGCGCCATCGTCCTTGCTTGAGGGCCTCGGCCTTAAGAGTATCCACACCTCCGGAACCCGGCATCCATGGCCACACCGGGAGACTTTTCGCGCGACTAAAGACGTCTTTCCACGGGGTCCGACGATTGTCCTTCCCCGAGGGCCAAAGATACTCCTCGGCCATCGCAAAATATTGGGTGTAATCGTCTGTCAAATCCAACGCGAGCTTGTAGTTGGCGCGCGGACTTGCGAGCAGCCTCTCGATCTGAGTTTCTGCCGATTGTTCTCCTTCACCAATCTTCAGACCATTGTCGATGGTCACGGCCATCAGCCGCTCACTGCCGTCGGCCTCTTCGAGTGCGGGGTAATAGAGGCGGTTGTATCCAGCAGAAAGCGCCTTGTGAAAACGATCGACAGCGTCCTCCTGACGGTCTCTAGCCTCCTCGTAAAGCGTGTCGCCTGGCTTCAGCCTCTTGGAGATCTGTTCAATGGCGTAAAGCTCCCGCAGGCGATCTTCTACTGCGTCAGCCAAATGACTATCCTCACCGGTCAAGACAAGCAGGTTGTTCTTTTCCTGCTGATAGTCGAAGAAGTTCTGCAACTCGCTTGGGGGTACGCGGCCGTCTGGTCTGATCACGATAAGGACCCTGGGCCCGCTAAGACGCAATTCATCCAGTTTTGGCAGCACCTGCAGCTCCTGCCAGGCACGCTTGCTCACCGGCTGGAGAATGCCGGTAAGCCGGTTGATCAGTGCTTGATCGATTTTCGGCTGCGCTATCTCCTTCGCAGTACGCTCGATCTGTCTGGATAGGTTCTCGGTCTCTTTGAGAAAGAATCGCTGCTCCTCGCGGTGCAGGTACCAAGCCTGCTCACGCAGGCGCTCAAGCGCGGTCAGGAACTCATCGGGTTTCCTGTTCGGAGCGGCGAGAAACTCGATTATTTCGCTATCCGATAGGCCAATGCGTCCGCCAACGGCACGCGAAAGCGACGATGCGAGCAACAGCGTAATAACCTGCTGAGCGGCATCCGCACCGAACTCGTTGTCAATAGTCTCGGAAATCGCATTGCCGCTGTCTGCGATGTCGCGGGTCACAGCGGGTAATAGCTTCGGGGCAATCCGCTCGATCTCGTCCCGTACCTGATCGTCGTTCAAATCAAGGTGTTGTGTCCCAATCAGGAACACATCATCCAGCGGGCGTTGTTCAACACTCTTCAGAAGGCGGGCGGTGAACTGCATGAGCCCACGCGTCTGGCGGAAGCCCTCGTTTTCTTTGAAGAGAGCGACTAGATGCTTAAACGATGGATGAAATGGGTAGGTTTCTCGAACTTGCTCCGCGATCTGTTCAATGCTGGACGCTACGATGTAACCACCGTCCTCTGCTTTCTTGACCTGCTGCGCATACTCTTCCGCAATGTCGGAGATCGTCCTCTCGTCGGGAAGTTTATCAATGAGACGCTTCTTGAGAATTTCGTATATTTCATTCCCTGCAAGTTGCACGGGGGTAATCGTCATAGCTTGGCGTCGCGCCTCTTGCTGAAGGTTTGCGATGGCATCGGACAGCGCCTTGATTTGCAAGGTGTAACTTCCTGACAGATTAGCGATGACAATCGCGCAATTGGGGAGTTCCAAAGCCGCGGTCATCAACGAACTCAGGCTATAGACAACCATGTCGGCTAATGTGCCGGCACCTACTGCTTGTGTTGCCGCGTTCTGGAGATACGGCGGAAGCTCATCAAGGAGGATCAGCGTAGGGGCGTCGCCGATAATCTCTTTCCATTTACGCTGATCGACGGCCCTGGGACCGTTCGCCCAATATGGTCGAATTGCCTCCTCGGCACCGAGTTGAGAGGCGATTTCCCCCCAGATGTAGTTGTCCGGACTATTTCGTCCATTGAATGCAGCAATTCGGGCCTCGCCGAACTCGATCCGGTCGTTGAGGTTGCGGGGGAGAATTTCCGGTCGGAGGTGAGGATGGCGCGCTAGAAGGCCGAGGGCGACCATCATGTGGGTCTTACCACCACCCATGGCCTGGGTCAGTTCAAAGACCGCTTGGTCTGATTTTCCTGATAGACGCAGCGTCCCCTCCTTGAAGAGCTGCTCCATTCCATGCGTTACGTAATTCCGAGAGAAAAAATCTCGCCCGTCGCCATTGTCAGCGACTAAATCGGCAAGGTTCTCGATGCCCTCAGCCATCCGGTAATCTTGGATTACCGGATTGAATGTGCATGCCTGCTTGACCGTCCTGATCATTCTGATTGATCCCCCTGCTGACTCTCGGACTTGGTTGAGCCCTTCACAGGAAGACCGTGACGCTGGCAATAATCGAGGATCATGACCTCGACCATGTTGGCGATGGAGCGATGCTCCTCCTGTGCAGCGGCGCGAAGCACCTCCTTGACGCTTGGCTCTATCCGGAGCGTAAGCGTTGCGGTCTTGTTCCCCGCCATCACGGCCTCTCAAGAAAGCTGCGAATGTACTGCATATCGCAGTATCACATTGTAGACCGGGTTGGCTATTCAAAAATGATTTGAGGGACAGCACAGGAAGTTCCGATTGACCGCCCGCACCCGTCAGGGCCCTGGACTTGGCGGCAAGGGACGGGAGCTGCCGCGAACTCGGCTTTTAGGCTGGCAGAGGTTCATTCTTGGCAATCATGTTTTCCTGTCCGTTTTGGTGATAAATGTCGGCGAATATCCTGAACTTTTTCATGCGCCCGATGCCATGCCCGACGCCGATGCGCAGCTTGGCATGCCATGTATTGTAGTCTTTATCCTGCTTGCTCAGGGGGCGTTTTTTGGATGCCTTTTGTGGTATTTCCAGAGAAGTTCCCAAATAACCGAGATCGCCCAAAACCAGTACACTTGGAGGCTTGTCTACACGGGCCTCGTCATAGATACGCTTGTCATGTTTGCGCCCGTCCTGGGCGGGCTCAACGGCCAGAATGCGCTTGTTGCTGTCGGTGATAATCTGGTGCGATACGGTGTGGCGCGATAGTTTCGCACAAATTCATCCTGGCAAAGGCGCAATACGCTCGTGTTTTCCAATTCTCGAACACAGCCGGATCGAAAAAGCCCTTTTTCAACGATAGCGGGCGATGTAGTGCTGCACCCGCCCGATGTACCGCGCACCCGGGGCCCGACCGGAAGGACCAAGCCAAATGATTCACCTGACCCACCTGGAGCGTCTCGAAGCCGAGGCAATCCACATCATGCGCGAGGTCGCGGCCGAGGCAGAGAACCCGGTGATGCTGTATTCGGTGGGCAAGGACAGCTCAGTGATGCTGCATCTGGCGGGCAAGGCGTTCCACCCTTCGGCGCCGCCGTTCCCGCTGATGCATGTGGACACCACCTGGAAGTTTCGCGAGATGTACAGGTTCCGCGACCGCATGGCGGCCGAGAGCGGCATGGAGCTGATTATCCACGTCAATCAGGAGGGGGTTGATCAGGGCATCGGTCCGTTCAGCCATGGCTCGTCGGTACACACCGATGTAATGAAAACCGTGGCGCTGAAACAGGCGCTGGACAAGTACAAGTTCGATGTCGCCTTTGGCGGCGCCCGGCGTGACGAGGAAAAATCGCGAGCCAAGGAGCGGATTTTCTCGTTTCGCACCGCCGCCCACCGCTGGGATCCGAAGAACCAGCGCCCGGAACTGTGGAAGCTGTACAACACCCGCAAGGCCAAGGGCGAATCGATCCGGGTCTTCCCGCTGTCGAACTGGACCGAACTGGATATCTGGCAATACATCCATCGCGAGAACATTCCGATCCCTGACCTCTACCTCTCCGCCGAGCGCCCCGTCGTCGAGCGTGACGGGATGCTGCTGATGGTCGATGATGCCCGGCTTCCGCTGGCCCCCGGCGAGGAGCCGGAGATGCGTTCCGTGCGTTTCCGCACCCTTGGTTGCTGGCCCCTGACCGGCGCTGTCGAATCGACCGCGACGACCCTGCCGGAGATCATCCAGGAGATGCTGCTGACCACCACCTCGGAACGCCAGGGCCGCGCCATCGATCACGACAGCGCCGCCTCGATGGAAAAGAAGAAGCAGGAGGGTTATTTCTGATGGCCCACAAGGACGAGATGATCGCCACCGACATTGTCGGCTACCTCCAGGCGCATGAAAACAAAAGCCTGCTGCGGTTCATTACCTGCGGCTCGGTGGATGACGGAAAATCCACCCTGATCGGACGGCTGCTGTACGAATCGAAGCTGATCTTCGAGGACCAGCTTGCCACGCTGGAAGCTGACAGCCGCAAGATGGGCACCCAGGGCGACCGCATCGACTTCGCGCTGCTGGTCGACGGGTTGGCGGCCGAGCGTGAGCAGGGCATCACCATCGAAGTCGCCTACCGTTTCTTCTCGACCGAGAAGCGCAAGTTCATCGTTGCCGACACGCCGGGCCACGAGCAGTACACCCGCAACATGGCCACCGGCGCCTCGACCGCCGATCTGGCGGTGGTGATGATCGACGCCCGCAAGGGGGTGCTGACCCAGACCCGGCGGCACTCGTTCATCGTTTCGATGCTGGGGGTGAAACAGGTCGTCTTGTGCATCAACAAGATGGACCTGATGACCTGGTCCCAGCACGTCTATAACGAAATCGACGAAGAATATCGTGCCTTCGCGGCTTCGCTGGGGATCGAGAACGTCGTCTCCATCCCGGTCTCGGCGCTGGAGGGCGACAACATCACGGAGCCGTCTGCGCACATGTCGTGGTACAACGGCCCGACCCTGATGGACCATCTGGAGACGGTCGATGTGGAGACCGACGACCAGACCAAACCGTTCCGCATGCCGGTGCAGTGGGTCAACCGTCCCAATCTCGACTTTCGCGGTTTCGCCGGTCAGATCGCCAGCGGCACGGCCCGCCCGGATGACCGGATCAAGGTGCTGCCGTCAGGCAAGGAAAGCCGGATCGCGCGCATCGTCACCCATGACGGCGATCTCCGCAAGGCGGTGGCGGGCCAGTCGGTTACGCTGACGCTGACCGACGAGGTCGACATCTCGCGCGGTGACGTGATCGCCACGGCGGATGCGCCCTGCGAGGTTGCCGACCAGTTCGAGGCGCATATCCTGTGGATGTCGCAGAACCATATGCTGCCGGGGCGGCCCTATGTGATGAAAATCGGTGCCCGGACGGTGACCTGCACCGCGGCCTCGCCGAAATACAAGGTCAACGTCAACACGCTGGAGGAACTGGCGGCGAAGACGCTGGAACTGAACGAGATCGGGGTCTGCAACATCTCGCTCGACCGCGATATCGCCTTCGACATTTATGCGGACAACCGCGAAACCGGTGGCTTCATCCTGATCGACCGGCTGTCGAACGAAACCGTCGGCATGGGGTTGCTGCGCTTCGCGCTGCGCCGGGCCTCGAACATCCATCGCCAGGCGATGGTGATCGACAAGGCGGCGCGGTCCGGCCAGAAGAACCAGAAACCGGCGATCCTGTGGTTCACCGGGTTGTCGGGTTCCGGCAAATCGACCATCGCCGATATCGTCGGCCAGAAGTTGCATGCCTTGAACCGGCACACCTCGACACTGGATGGCGACAATGTGCGCCACGGGCTGAACCGCGACCTGGGCTTTACCGATGTCGACCGGGTCGAGAACATCCGCCGCGTCGCCGAGGTCTCGAAGCTGATGGTCGAGGCCGGGCTGATTGTGCTGACCTCGTTCATCTCGCCGTTCCGGGCCGAGCGCCAGATGGCGCGCAGCATCGTCGAGCAGGACGAGTTCATCGAGGTCTTCGTCGACACCCCGCTGGAGGTGGCCGAGGGCCGCGACGTCAAGGGCCTCTACAAGAAGGCCCGCGCCGGCGAGATCGAGAACTTCACCGGCATCTCGTCGCCCTACGAGAAGCCCCGCGCCGCCGAGATCGTGATCGACACCACCAAGGCCAGCGCCGAGCAAGCCGCCGACCAGATCATCGCCTGGCTGGAGGAGCGGGGGTATCTGGGGTAGGGGTCGTGTGCGTGCACATTGCACGCATAGCTAACATGTTGAAATATAACAGAAACCGATTCAAGGGTGATTTATGCTTAAGAAAGCGTAAGTCGGATCGGTGGCAAAACGCTTTTAAAGTCCCCGATAGGGGATCGGTAAATCCCACGGCTTTAGCCGGCATGGGTATCTTGGGTTGCGGTATAGACTGCGGGGATGGAATCGTACAAACGCGGCGGCCACACGGTTTGGGCACGGTTTGGGATTGCAAGTATCATCTGGTGTGGATGACGAAACATCGTTACCCGGTGCCTGGCGGCGATGTCGGTCACCGCTGCCGGGAACTGATCCGGGAGACGTCGGGTGGCCACGAGATGGTGATTCACGCTGGCTCGATCAACCGGGACCACGTCCACCTGTTGCTGTCGGTCTCGCCAAACCTGTCGGTCAGCCGGTCGGTGCAGTATCTGAAGGGCCGCAGTTCGGATAAGTTGCTGCGCGAGTTTGGGGCATTGCGCAAGCGCTACCGGGGCCAGCACCTTTGGGCAGGTGGCTACCGGGTGACCGGCAGCGGGAACGTAACGGACGAGATGTGGCTGGACGACATCACGAACCAACAGCCGCCCGAACCCGATGACAATTTTGGTGTGACGCTTGTCCGCCGAAGGGCGGACCGATCCGGCTTTGAGCCGAAACCTGAAGCCACCGGCTTTCAGCCGGTGGTCGTTCACGCTACAGATTTGGCTTGCCAGTCGGGTTTTTCCGTTTCTCTTCCGAACCAGTATGCGATGTCCGGGGTCGGTCCGTCATGGGCGGTGTGAGGCCGCCGTTTGTTGTAGAAATCGATCCATCTTCCGATGCCTGCGCGGGCCTCGTGGCCGCCGCTCCAAGCATAGCAGCCCGCTGAAACGCGGCGAATCCGGGGCTGCGCCGGTTCTGTCGGATTGGTCGGATTCCCGGTCAGCGCGCCGGGGCTGTGCCCTCACCCGCCGGGCGCGGTCCCGTACTCTGCATCCGTCACATGCTCCATCCATTTCACATGCTTGCCGTCCAGCGCCTCCTGGAACGCCAGGTGGACCATGCCGTGGCCGGGGGCAGCGCCGTGCCAGTGATTCTCGCCGGGCGGAATCCAGACCGTGTCGCCGGGGCGGATCTCGCGCACCAGTCCGCCAGCTGCCTGCACCCGGCCGATGCCGCTCAGCACATGCAGGGTCTGGCCCAGCGGATGGGTGTGCCAGGCGGTCCGGGCGCCGGGCTCGAAGCTGACCCGCAGCGCCCGCACCCGCGCAGGCGCCAGCGCCTCGATGATCGGGTCCAGCCAGACCGTGCCGGTAAAATAGTCGGCCGGGCCTTTGCGGCTGGTCCGGTCCGATATGCCGTGGATGTCCATCGCTTGCCTCCTGATGTTCCGTCCGACGGCAGCTTAGACCATGAACCGTGCGCTGCCGACCGGAATTCCAGTCTGGGTCGTTTGACGCGTTTGGCGCAAGGTTCGCTAGGTCACCGGTGCCGGTTTCGGTTTTGGCCAGATCCGCCCCATCAGCAGCCAGAAGGCGATGCCCATGTTCAGCAGGTTCCAGGCAATGCCGTTCAGGAAGGCCATTTGATAGGATCCGGTCAGGTCGTAGATCTCGCCCGAAATCCAGCCCCCCAGCGCCATGCCCATAACCGTCGCCATCAGCACCAGGCTGACCCGCGCGCCAGCCTCGCGCGCCGGGAAGTATTCCCGCACGATCAAGGCATAGCTGGGCACGATGCCGCCCTGCGACAGCCCGAACAGCGCCGACACCGCATAGAGCGAGGTCAGCCCGTCGAACGGCAGGTAGAAGAACAGGGCGATGAATTGCAGGGTCGAGCCCAGGATCAACGTGCCGACGCCACCGATCCGGTCCGCGATGAAGCCCGAGGCCAGGCGGCTGATCACCCCCGTTCCCAGCATCACCGACAGCATCTCGGCCCCGCGCGCGGCGCCATAACCCAGATCGCCGGTATAGGCGACGATGTGGACCTGCGGCATCGACATGGCGACACAGCAGGCGATCCCCGCCACCACCAGCAGCGCCTGCAGCTTGCCCGGAGACAGCGGCATACCCTTCCGCGCGCCACGCCGCGTGACCGGCGCGGCCCTGGTGTCGATCTCGGCGCGGCGTCGCAGCAGGAACACCAGCGGCAGCATGGTGACGACGCAGAACACACCGATGCCAGTATAGGCCTGACGCCATCCCACTGTCTCGATGCCGTATTGCAGAATCGGCGGCCAGACGGTGCCGGCCAGGTAATTGCCGCTGGTGACGATGGCGATGGCGATGCCGCGCCGCCGCAGGAACCAGTGCGAGACATCCGCCACCAGCGGGCCGAACGTGGCCGAGCTTCCCAGCATTCCGATCAGCACCGCCTGGGCGAGAACGAACTGCCAGTAGCCCTGCGCATTCGCGGCTGCAATATATCCCGCCCCCAGCATCAATGTACTGAGGACCAGCGGCACGACGATCCCGAAACGGTCGGCCATCCGCCCCATCAGCACGCCGCCGATGGCGAAGGCGATCATCGTCGCCGTGTAGGGGATCGAGGCGCCGCCGCGATCGACCGCGAACTCGGCTTCGATGATCGGCAGCACCACAACCGTCGACCATAAACCGACCCCGGCGATGGTGCTGAGCGCCAACGAGGCTGCCAGGCGCCACCAAGCATAGCGGCTGTCCGGTCCGTATGGCAGGGTCATTCGCCGGTGACCTTTCTCCAGAGAGCGGCGTGGAGCGCGTCCACATCCGACGGGCATGCGGGAAGGAAGACACCGGCGGTGGTGGCCTCAGGTGGAGGCGCGATCTCGGGCGCGTCCCGCATCCCGGCGGGCAGGAACTCCTGCGAACCCTTGATGCCATTGGCGTGGCCCGCGAATGCCGTGATCAACGCCGCGTTCTCGGGCGCCATGACGAAGTTCTGGAACAGCCTGGCGTTCTCGACATTGACCGCGTCCTCTAGCACCACGAGATTGTCCATCCACAGCACAAAGCCCTCGCGCGGGAAGGCAAAACCGAGCGATGGCTTGCGCTGGCGGGCGCGCCGCGCGGCATCGTTCCAGTAGGCGGCGGCAGTGATTTCGTCTCCTGCCATGCGCTCGGCGATGCCGTACTCCATCGAGCGCCATTTCGGCCGCGCCGCCGCCAGAAGCGTTTTCAGCTGTTGCATTGCCGGCTGGTCCGCGGCGCAGGGCTTGAGCCCCAGATAGAGCAGGGCGAGGCCGATGATGCCGCGCCTCTCCGGGGCGACGTTGATCCTGCCCTCCAACTCCGGTGGTGGGTTGAAGATAATGGCGGAAGTGTCGATGTCACCGCCATAAATCTGGGCATCGACGACCATGCCTATGCCGCCCCACTGCCACGGTACGCTGTACCGGCGGTTGCGATCCCAGGGCGGATTGCGCCACCGGGCGGCGACGTTGGCGAAGGTCTTCATCCGGTCGGGGCGAGTCCGCATCAGCAAGCTCTCACCGATCAGGGCGGCCACGGTATCCGCCGGAATCACCATCAGGTCGAAGCCGTGGCCGCCGGTGCGGATCGTCTCCAGCGCCTCCGCCATCGCGTCGTACTCCGTCAGTGTCACCTTGACGTCATGGGCCGCCTCGGACTTCGCGATCAGCTCGGGGCTGGTGTAGTTGCGCCAGTTGTACAGGTGCAGTCCGCCCTCTGCCCGGGCCACCCCGGCAGCGGCGACGGTCAGCAGCGCTAGGGCGAGGATGCTCGCGGCCAGTCTATGTCGCATGATCGGCCTCCGTTCGAGCGTGTTCCCTGCCTATCTGTATCGCGCTTTCCCTCAACATGCCAAGCGCCGTGATGCTGTGTCCCGCTGGCTCCCCGCAAGCGGGAATCTGGACCTTCAAGGGCTTGACGCTCGGCTGATATACGCGCGACAAGCAGCAGGAAATTTCTCGCGGTGGGGCAGGTGGTCGCGACGTTCGCGCGACACCGGCACCCGCATACTCTCACGGAGGACAGCATGACCACGGAACTCACCCACTTCATCGGCGGCGAGCACGTCAAGGGCACTTCGGGCCGCTTCGCCAATGTCTACAACCCGGCGACCGGCGAGGTGCAGGCGAAATGCCCGCTGGCAAGCGCCGACGAGGTCCGCGCTGCGGTCGAGAACGCCAAGGCCGCACAGCCCGCCTGGGCGGCGCAGAACCCGCAGCGCCGGGCCCGGGTGATGATGAAGTTCGTCAGCCTTCTGCACCGCGACATGGACAAGCTGGCCGAGGCGTTGTCGCGCGAGCACGGCAAGACCATCCCCGACGCCAAGGGCGACGTGGTGCGCGGGCTGGAAGTGGCCGAGTTCTGCATCGGCGCGCCGCATCTGCTGAAAGGCGAATACACCGAGGGCGCCGGGCCGGGCATCGACATGTACTCCATGCGCCAGCCCATTGGCATCGCCGCCGGGATCACCCCGTTCAACTTCCCCGCCATGATCCCGATGTGGAAGTTCTGCCCGGCGCTGGTCTGCGGCAACGCCTTCATCCTGAAGCCCAGCGAGCGCGACCCCTCGGTGTCGTTGATGCTGGCCGAGCTGATGCTGGAGGCCGGTGCGCCTCCCGGCATCCTGAACGTGGTCAACGGCGACAAGGCGGCGGTCGACGCGATCCTGGACGATGAGGACATCGGCGCTGTCGGCTTTGTCGGCTCGACCCCGATTGCGCATTACGTCTATTCGCGCGGCACCGCCAACGGCAAGCGGGTGCAGTGCTTCGGCGGCGCCAAGAACCACATGATCGTGATGCCGGACGCAGATATGGACCAGGTGGTCGACGCGCTGGTGGGGTCGGCCTATGGTGCCGCGGGCGAACGCTGCATGGCGATATCGGTCGCGGTGCCGGTGGGCGACGACACTGCCGACCGGATGATCGCGAAGCTGGCCCCTCGGGTCGAGAGCCTGAAGATCGGCCCCTATACGGCGGGCAACGACGTCGATTTCGGCCCGCTGATCACGCCGGAGGCGTATACCCGCGTCAAGGGCCTGATCGACAGCGGTGTCGAGCAGGGCGCGACCCTGGTGGTCGATGGCCGCGACTTCAGCATGCAGGGCTACGAGGGTGGCAACTTCATCGGCGGCTGCCTGTTCGATAACGTGACCCCCGACATGGATATATACAAGCAGGAGATCTTCGGCCCGGTCCTGACCACCGTGCGCGCCCAGTCCTACGAGGAAGCGATCAACCTGGCGATCGACCACGAATACGGCAACGGCACCGCCATCTACACCCGCGACGGCGATACCGCCCGCGACTTCGCCAACCGGATCAATATCGGCATGGTCGGCATCAACGTGCCGATCCCGGTACCGCTGGCCTACCACACCTTCGGCGGCTGGAAGAAGTCGGTCTTCGGCGACCTGAACCAGCACGGGCCGGATGCGTTCCGCTTCTACACCCGCACCAAGACGATCACGGCGCGGTGGCCGAGCGGGGTGAAGGAGGGGGCTGACTTCTCGATTCCGTTGATGGAGTAGGCGCCCACAAACCCCCGATTCCCACGGGAGTGTTTTGGGGGTGTTCTGGAGTGTTTCGGTAATGCTTTGATAGTGCTGGACCTGTCGCGAACAAGTTCCGGCCACTTATCTCATTCAGACCGCCTTCCGGCGGGCCTGAATTCACAAACCAAGGGCAACACCGGTATGCTCCGGAGTTACGATGAGCAAGCACTATGACCAGCTCGATCTTGATGATCGTATCGAAATATCCCGCCTGCATGCAGGCGGGATATCTCGCAGCGCGATTGGCCGCATGATGGGCCGATCGACTTCGACAATCGGCCCCCTGCGGTGACCTGCGCTCCGCCTCCCGGCCCTCCTCCCCGCCCAACCACCAAACCTACCGGATGGGATTACGCTTGGTGGTTGGGCGGGGAGGAGGGCCGGGAGGCGGAGCGCCGAAAGCGTCAGCTTTCGAACAGGCGCAAAAGACCCGCCGGAAGGCGGGATGGGAGAATAGGTTCGCGAGCGCGAACACCGGTATCATTCACCTGCGTCCCTTGCCCCGGTAGGTCCGTGTGCCGGGCCGGCCGGAAGATGATCGTGGGGATAATCGTCCACCAGCCGCCGCGACCCTCTCGTCGACCGCCGATTGGCGCGCAAGCGGGTCGTCGGCAATCGCCAGATCGACCGCCTCCAGCCGCTTGATCTCGTCGCGAATCCGAGCCGCTTCCTCGAATTCCAGGTTCTCCGCTGCCTTCAGCATTTCCTTTCGCAACCCCTCCAGATGTGCCTGCAGGTTGGCGCCGACCTTGGCGCGGTCGATCTTCGCGGTAACCCGGTTCATGTCGGTGTCGCCCTTATAGGCGCCCTCCATGATGTCGGCGACGTTCTTGCGGATGGTGGCGGGGGTGATGCCATGGGTCTGGTTGTAGGCCCGCTGCTTGGCCCGTCTGCGGTCGGTCTCGCCGATGGCGCGTTCCATCGAGCCGGTGATCCGGTCGGCATACATGATGACCTTGCCATCCACATTGCGCGCCGCCCGGCCGACGGTCTGGATCAGCGAGGTCTCGGAGCGCAGGAAGCCCTCCTTGTCGGCGTCCAAGATCGCCACCAGGGCGCATTCGGGGATATCCAGCCCCTCGCGCAGCAGGTTGATGCCGACCAGCACGTCGAAGGCGCCGAGGCGCAGGTCGCGCAGGATCTCGATCCGCTCGAGCGTGTCGATGTCGGAATGCATGTAGCGCACCCGCACCCCCTGTTCGTGCAGGTATTCGCTGAGGTCCTCGGCCATGCGCTTGGTCAGCGTGGTGACCAGCGCCCGGTTGCCGGCCCTGGCCACGCCCCGGCATTCGTCCAGCAGGTCGTCGACCTGGGAGGCGACCGGGCGGATCTCGATCGGCGGGTCGATCAGGCCGGTGGGGCGGATCACCTGCTCGACGAAGACGCCGCCGGTGCGCTCCAATTCCCAGGGGCCGGGGGTGGCCGAGAGGAAGATCGACTGCGGCCGCATGGCGTCCCACTCCTCGAACTTCAGCGGCCGGTTGTCCATGCAGGAGGGCAGCCGGAAGCCGTGCTCCGACAGGGTGAACTTGCGCCGGTAGTCGCCCTTGTACATGGCGCCCAACTGCGGCACCGAGACATGGCTTTCATCGGCGAAGACGATGGCGTTGTCGGGAATGTATTCGAACAGGGTGGGGGGCGGCTCGCCCGGTTTGCGCCCGGTCAGGTAGCGCGAATAGTTCTCGATGCCAGCGCAGACGCCGGTGGCCTCGATCATCTCCAGGTCGAAATTGGCGCGCTGTTCGAGGCGCTGGGCTTCCAGCAGCATGCCCTCCTTGACCAGTTGGTCGAGGCGCACCGTCAGCTCGGCCCGGATCCTCTTGACCGCCTGGTTGAGCGTTGGGCGCGGTGTGACGTAGTGCGAGTTGGCGTAGATGCGGACACGCTCGATGGTGGCGATCTTCTGGCCGGTGAGGGGGTCGAACTCGTGGATGCTCTCCAGTTCCTCGCCGAAGAAGCTGAAACGCCAAGCCCGGTCTTCGAGGTGGGCGGGCCAGATCTCCAGGCTGTCGCCGCGCACGCGAAAGGTGCCCCGGGCGAAGGCAGCGTCGTTGCGCCGGTATTGCTGGGTCACCAGTTCGCGCATCACCGATTGCTGACTGTATTCATTGCCGACGATCAGGTCTTGGGTCATGGCGCCGTAGGTCTCGACAGCGCCGATGCCGTAGATGCAGGAGACCGAGGCGACGATGATGACGTCGTCGCGCTCGAGCAGGGCCCGGGTGGCGGAGTGGCGCATCCGGTCGATCTGCTCGTTGATCTGGGCTTCCTTCTCGATATAGGTGTCCGAGCGCGGGACGTAGGCCTCCGGCTGGTAGTAGTCGTAGTAGGAGACGAAATACTCGACCGCGTTATCTGGGAAGAAGCCCTTGAACTCGCCGTAGAGCTGGGCCGCCAGGGTCTTGTTTGGGGCCAGGATGATGGCCGGGCGCTGGGTCGCCTCGATCACCTTGGCCACGGTGAAGGTCTTGCCGGTGCCGGTGGCGCCGAGCAGCACCTGGTCGCGCTCGCCGCTGCGAATGCCCTCGGCCAGTTCCTCGATCGCGCGGGGCTGGTCGCCGGCCGGAGTGAACTCGGTATGCATCACCAGACGCCGGCCGCCCTCTAGCTTCCCAGCCGGCTTTTCCGCCTTCGGGCGATTCGCGGTGGCGGTCTGATCAGTCAATTCTCGCTCCATGATCGGCTTGCCCACATATGGCCCGGCGGGACCCCGGAGGCAATCGTACCGGGCACATTAAGAGAACATTGACGAGTTGGCTGCCAAACTGTGTGCCGGAAGTTAGAGTTGGATTGACGCGACTCGCCTTAAAGGTGTACGATTATGGTGCAAGCAGCAGATCGCCGTCAGTTTGGTGCAACATCCACCCCACCCTCGCTTCCTGCACCGAGCTGGCGGCGTGATCTATTTGACATCCCGATAAAGCGAGTGCCTGTGGGCGCCTTATGTTTTGATGCAGCCGCAATGGCGGCACCGCAGTTGCGCCCGCCGGATTGCCCGGCGCTGGTCATGGCGCTGGCTCCGGAGTTGGGGCTGGCGATCTGGGCGGGGTTGATCACGCTGTTGATATAGGGCGTGCACGGGAAATCCGGCGGCGCGGAGGTCGCTGGTCTCGCTGATCCGAACAGCTTTGCAACCAGAGCATTTGGTCATGGACTCATTGGCTGGTGTTGCGCGCGGCGATGTCGGCTGACAGGGCCACAACGGCCAGCCGGGGTGGGCCCGGTGAAGGACCGGGTTTGATCCGAAGCGGCACTGCGCGGCTCCGCTCCTTGATAACCGCAACGCGGACAAACCTGCCGTTGAGCCAATGTCGGCTTATACATGACCCGCATGCCGCGATCCATAAGGCCGTTTTAACTTGACGCAGCAGCCGAATGTAGAGAACCAGCTTGCGCGAAGGCTGGCTCATTTTGGGGATTGAACTAAACCGCTCACGCGGTGTTTGAGTTTGAGGTTTTGGGGCGGAGCGTCCTGTCTGAAAGAGTTGTGTGTTTACCGACAGCACAATTCACCGGACAGGAGACCCCGATGACTGACAAAAGCCCTCTACGCCGGCGTATGATTGACGATATGACGATCCGCAATCTATCGCCAGCGCCGCAACGGTCCTACCTTCATGCGGTGCAAAGGTTCAGCCGCTATTTTGGCGGTTCGCCGGATCGTCTGGATCTGGAGGATGTTCGAGCCTGTCAGGTCCACCTTGCCGGGCGCGGTCTATCCTGGGGCAGTTTGAACCAGGCCGTCTGCGCCTTGCGTTTCTTTTACCGGACAACCCTGGGACAGGATGAGGTTCCCGAACGCATTGCCTATGCCCGCCAACCTCAAACCTTGCCGGTAGTCCTGAGCCAAGACGAGGGGGTGCGGTTTCTGGAAGCGGTCGCGAGCTTGAAGTGCCGTACGGCGCTGACCACGGCTTATGCCACCGGCCTTCGCGTTTTCGAGGTGGCTGCCATCAAGCTTGAGAATATCGACAGCGAACGCAGGGTTGTTCGCATTGCGCATGGCAAAGGTGGCAAGGACCGTTATGTCATGTTGCCAGAGCGTCTACTGATGCTTCTGCGCCGCTACTGGCAGAGCGCCCGGCCACGCCATTGGCTGTTTCCGGGGAGCAGTGAGGAAAAGTCCCTGCATCCGACCTCGTTGCATGCCGCCTGGCGCTCGGCCGGTGCGGCGGCGGGTTTGGACAAGCTGGTAACGCCGCATACCCTGCGGCACAGCTTCGCCACGCATCTTTTGGAACAGGGTGGCGATATCCGCGTTATCCAGGCCCTGCCCGGGCACAGCAATCTGTCGACGACGGCGCGCTATACAGAAAGTCGCGGTGAGCACCATTCAGGCGACGCAAAGCCCGTTTGAGCGTTTGAATATGGAGATCATGGCCCACCGCAAAATACCGAAGTTGCCGAATGCGTCAGGTGGTGTCCGGTTTCGCCTCCAAGACCGACATCGGCATCTCGCCCCGGCCCAGGGCCTGTTTTAACAGCACGCCCACCACCCAGTTCATCCGCTTATGCGGTTTCGATCTTGCCTCGGGGCGTGTTTCCGCGCGATATGGGGGTACGGCTCGTCACACCCGGCTCGCTGCAGAGGGAAACCGGATCAATGCACGCACGGATCTATCAGCCATCGAGAAGCGCCATGACCTCGGGCATGGGCAACTCGCGCGACTGGACCCTGGAGTATGCGCCCGTCGAAGCCCGGCGGATCGATCCGCTGATGGGCTGGACCGGCTCCGGCGATATGAAGGGTCAGGTGCGGTTGCGCTTCGAGAGTCGGGAGGCCGCCATCGATTATGCCGAACGCAACGGGTTGGCTTATACGGTCGAGACGCCGAAGAAGCGCCGCCCCAATGTCCGGCCGCTGGGCTATGGTGGCAATTTCGCCCATAATCGCAGAGGTGCCTGGACGCACTGACGCTGGGTGCCGGGAAACTGGGCGCCGAAAGGGGCCGTGCGTTGGCTGATGTCTCCGATATTCATCCGGTCATCCTGTGTGGCGGTTCCGGCACACGCCTCTGGCCGCTGTCGCGGCGGGCTTACCCCAAGCAATTCAGCGCGCTGTTCAAGGGTGGCACCCTGTTCCAGAAGACCGTCGAGCGGATCACCGGGCAGGGCTATGGCGCCCCGCTGCTGCTGACCACGAACGAGTTTCGCTTCATCGTCGCCGAGCAACTGTCCGAAGCGCGGATCGATGTGCCCTCGCCGGATGCGCCGTCAACCGACGCGACCCGTATCGTGATCGAGCCGGAGATGCGCAACACCGCCCCGGCGGTCTGCCTTGCGGCGCTGATGGTGGCCAGGACCGACCCGGAGGCGTTGCTTCTGGTGCTGCCCTCGGACCACCTGATCCGCGACCCCGGCGCTTTTCACCGGGCGGTTGGGGCCGGGGCGGAGGCGGCGCGGTCGGGCCGGATCGTGACCTTCGGTATCCGGCCCGACCGGGCCGAGACCGGGTATGGCTATATCGAGCTGCCCGGGCCTCCCGGCGAGGGAGCGGGTGACCGGGCAGGGGTCGATCAGGCGGAACCGTTCCTGCGTTTCGTCGAAAAGCCGGACCGCGCGCAGGCCGAGGCGATGCTGGCCAGCGGGCGCTATCTGTGGAACTCGGGCATGTTCCTGTTCCGGGTGCGGGATATCCTGGCGGCTTTCGACGCCCACGCCCCGGAGATCACCGCCGCCTGTGCCCTCGCGCTGGTCGAGGGGCGTGAGGATTTGTGCTTTTTCCGGCCTGGCGAGGAGGCTTACCGCGCCAACCCCGACATCTCGCTGGACTATGCGGTGATGGAGCGGGCCGGGCACGGCATGGTGGTGCCGGTCGATTGCGGCTGGAACGACCTCGGATCATGGAAGACGGTCTGGCAGGAGAGCCCGCGCGACGCGAAAGGCACGGCAACAATTGGCGAGGCGCTGGCAATCGATTGCCAGGACACCCTGCTGTTGTCCGCCGATCACGGTCTGCAGCTGGTCGGGCTGGGGCTTTCGAACGTGGTCGCGGTGGCGATGCGCGACGCGGTTCTGGTGGTGGCGACGGACCGGGCCCAAGACGTGCGTCTGGCGGTCGAGGCGCTGAAGGCCGACGGCGCCGGGCAGGCGGAAGAATATCCGCGCTTCCACCGCCCCTGGGGCTGGTACGAGACCCTGAACCGGGGGCCGCGTTTTCAGGTCAAGCGGATCATGGTTCGTCCTGGCGGCAAGCTGTCGCTGCAGTCTCATACCCGGCGGGCCGAGCACTGGGTCGTGGTTGCCGGTACGGCCCGGGTCACGCTGGGCGAGCGGGTCGAGGAACTGGGTGCGAACCAGTCCTGCTATGTACCCCTGGGCGAGCGGTACCGGCTGGAGAACCGGGGGATGGAGGAGTTGCATCTGATCGAGGTGCAGAGCGGTGACTACCTGGGTGCGGACGATATCACCCGCTACGATGATGTTTACGGGTGGGATTAGGGGCTGGATTCACATTTCAAGTGCAACACCTGAGTTGATGCAGGAAGGCCTCGGCGGGGGTTAAGAAACCGGGGCGTTTTCGGGGTGTTGTGTTATTGGCCCAGACGATATCCTGGATGTCCTGCTCGGTGTCGTCGGCGCGTTCTGTCTTGCGTGGCAGGTCGCGCCTGAGAATGCCGTTGGCGTTCCCGATCGAACCGCGCTGCCAAGGCGAGTGCGGATCGCAGAAGAAGGTCGGGATTCCAAGATCACATTCCAGCTTCTTGTGCTCGGCGAACTCCGGGCCGTTGTCGCAGGTGATGGAGCGCCTGGCGGCCCCCGGCAGGCATTCGAGGAGGCCGGTGAGGCTGGCGGCTGTGGCCTCGGCGGTCTTGCGCGGCAAGCCGGTGGCGAGGGTCAGGCCGGTCTTGCGCTCGACGGCGGTCAGAAGATTGCCTCGCTGGGTGTGGAACTGCATGAGGTCGCCCTCCCAATGGCCGAATTGATCTCGGGTATCAATGGCTTGTCCGCGTTCATGAATGGAGCGGCGGCGCGGGATCGGGCCGCGCCGGCGTTTGAAACAGCGCCGGCCCCTGGTCGCCTTGGCCCGAGGCAGGTAGCGATGCAGCTTCTCACGGCGCACCGGCCCAGCGGTAGATGAAGCGATAGATCTCACCGTGGCTCACTCGGTGCCCGGATCCTTCCAGTCTGAGCCTGCCGGCGATCTGCTCTGGCGACCAGCCCATCGCAAGGTGGTCGCGGACATGATCCCCCAGCGGGCTCAGGCGCTCGATCCGTGAGAGCCGTCTTCGTCGCGCAAAGGCGATGCGATCCGCAGATGCCGGCTTGTAACCGGCCTTTGGGATGCCGTTTCGCCGCAACTCGCGGCCGATTGTCGAAGTCGATCGGCCCATCATGCGGCCAATCGATACGATCATCAAGATCGAACTGGTCATAGTGCTTGCCCATCGCAACTCCGGAGCATACCGGTGTTGCACTTGGTTTGTGAATTTAGCGGGGCTAATACGGAGTCTCGCAGAGCGAGAGTATTCCGCCTCCCCGTGTGTCTTTTGCGCCTGTTCGAAAGCTGACGCTTTCGGCGCGCCGCCTCCCGCCCATCCTCCCCGCCCAACCACCAAGCCTACCGGATGGGATTACGCTTGGTGGTTGGGCGGGGAGGATGGGCGGGAGGCGGCGCGCAGGTCACCGCAGGGGGCCGGGGCAGGCGCATAACACCGAGGAGCGTTGTCCCTCGCCCCTGCCTCCCCTCCTGTCACTCGTAGAACAGCCGGTGGAAGGAGGCGCGGAAGCTGACCTCGGTGGGGTATTTGCTGGTTTTGGACCTCGCGTTATATCGCGGCCGGTCGGGCGGCAGGCCGGGTGGCAGGCTGGAACCACCCCTGGGAATGGCGCGGTGTCTGACCCGCCACTGGGTTGCCAGATGCGCGCGAACGTAGGGGGTGCGAAAGTCGCCGGTGCGTTGGCGGTAGATGCAGGCCGCGTCGTCTGCCGCCTTGTCGAGCGACGTGCCACGCTTGACCAGCACGTCGATATGCTCAACAGCGCGGGTGACCTCGCCGGGGGGGTAATAGGTCCAGATCAGGTTCTGCATTTGATGACCTCTCTTTTCAATATGGGTTGGTGGCGCTATGTCGGCAACATCACCTGATCGAGGAGCGATAGGATGCCATTGCCGGTGACGGCGCTTTATGCGGGTTTGATGGGGTTGTGGCCGCTGGGTCTCGGCTACGTGATTGTGCGGCGGCGGCGGCGCCATGACGTGTTGGTCGGCGATGGCGGGGTGCGGGCGCTGGAACTGGCGATGCGCGCCCATGGCAACGCCTGCGAATATGTGCCGGTGGCGCTGATCCTGCTGGGGCTGGCCGAGGGGCTGGGCGCGCCGGGCTGGGTGCTGCTTGTGTTCGGGTCGATGCTGGGCGGTGGGCGGTTGCTGCATGGCGGCTACTTCCTGACCGGGGCGGATGAACCTCCGCGTTCTTGGCATGGTGCTGACGGTGGGGATGATTGGTGCGCTGGCGCTGGTGTTCCATGCGGTGGCGCAACTGGGGTGAAAGGTGTTTCATGAGCGTTGACGAGGATCTGGCCGAGGCCCTGCTGGCGGCAGCCCGCAAGGCGGGTGCCGAGGCGGCGGATGCGCTGGTGGTCTCGGCCACCAGCAATGCCGTCGGCGTGCGTGGCGGCAAGTTGGACGAGGCCGAGCGGGCCGAGGGGATGGACCTGGGGCTGCGGGTGCTGATCGGGCAGCGCCAGGCCTGCGTGTCGTCCTCGGATGCGCGCCCGGACACGCTGGCCGAGATGGCGGAACGCGCCGTGGCGATGGCGCGCGAGGCGCCGGAGGATCCGTGGTGCGGGTTGGCGGATCCGGGCGAGTTGGCGGCGGATGGGATTGGTGCCGGTGGGGATATCGCCGACCTCGATCTGGTCGACCCCGCCGACCCGCCGGACCCCGCCGCGCTGGAGCATGCCGCGCTGGCGGCGGAGGCGGCGGCGCTGGAGGTTGCCGGGGTCACCCAGGTTGATCAGGCAAGCGCCAGCTGGGGCCGGGACCGGGTCACCCTGGCGGCGACCAACGGGTTCGCGGGCAGTTATCAGCGCAGCAGTGCAGGTGCCTGGGTCTCGGCCATCGCCGGCGAGGGGTTGGGGCGCGAGGGCGATTACGCGAATGAGTATCGGACCTATCGGGCCGACCTGCCCGACCCCGCCGAGATTGGCGAACTGGCCGGGCGCCGGGCGGTTGAGCGACTGGGGCCGCGCAAGCCGCCTTCGGGCCGCTTTCCGGTGCTGTTCGACGAGCGGGTCGCGGCCAGCCTGGTCGGCCATGTCCTGGGGGCGATCAACGGCAGTTCCATCGCCCGCGGCGCGAGCTGGCTGCGTGACGCCATGCAGACCCCTATCCTGCCCGAAGGCTTCGATCTGATCGAGGACCCGCAGATCGCGCGCGGCTCCGCCAGCCGCCCCTTCGACGGCGAGGGTTTTGCCGGGCGGCGCAAGCTGCTGGTGGCCGACGGGGTGCTTCAATCCTGGGTGCTGGATCTCGCCACCGCACGCCAATTGGGGTTGGCCAGCACCGGCAATGCCAGGCGCGGGGTGGCGGCGCCGCCCAGCCCCGGCACGAGCAATATCCGGGTGACGGAAGGGGCGGACAGCCGCGATGGGCTGATTGCGGCGATGGGCACCGGGTTGTTGGTGACCTCAATGATCGGGACGTCGGTCAACGCCAATACCGGGGCGTACAGCCGGGGCGCCTCGGGGTTCTGGGTCGATGGCGGCGAGATCGCCTATCCGGTCAACGAGGTGACGGTGGCGGGCAGCCTGCCGGAGATGGTGCGGAGCCTCGTTCCCGCTAATGACGCCGATCTCCACAAGGTGCGCGCGGTCCCTTCGATGCTGGTCGAGGGGCTGACCGTTGGTGCTTGAGTCGCCAGATGATCTGGCGCTACTGGTCGCTGCCGCCGAGGCGGCGGGGCCGATCACGATGGGCCATTTCAAGGGGGATGTCGAGACCTGGGAGAAGCCCGGCGAAGGCCCGGTGACCGAGGCCGACCTGGCGGTCGACCGGATGCTGCGGGCGGAACTGGGTGCGGCGCGGCCCGGTTATGGCTGGTTGTCGGAGGAGAGCGAGGGCGAAGCCGACCGCGCCAGCCGCGAGCGGGTCTTCATCGTCGACCCCATCGACGGAACCCGGGCTTTTATCGCCGGGCAGGAGGGTTGGGGCACCGCGCTAGCGGTGGCCGAGCGCGGCCGGGTGATCGCAGCGGCGATGCATCTGCCTGCGCGCGGCGAGACCTTCGCCGCCGCGCTGGGTCAGGGGGCGACGTTGAACGGCGCGCCGATCCGTGCCTCGATGCGGTCGGCGCTGGAGGGTGCGACAGCGCTGGCCGCGTCGGCGCAGCTCAAGCGCGAGCTTTGGCCCGGTGGGCCGCCGCCGGTGGAACGGCATTTCCGCCCCTCGCTGGCCTGGCGGCTGTGCCTGGTGGGGCAGGGCCGCTTTGATATCATGGTGACCCTGCGCGCGGCCTATGAATGGGACATCGCGGCAGGCAGCCTGATTGCCACCGAAGCGGGCGCGGCGGTGACCGACGGCGATGGCGCCGATCTGGAGTTCAACCGCCACCCGCTGCGCGCGCCAGGCGTGATCGCGGCGCCGGAGCCGTTGCACCGGGCGCTGATGGGTTTGCGGCGCACGGGGTGATGGATGACAAACACGTAGCCTCGACACTTAGAGCATGATCCATGATCTCCGATTCATGGATCATGCTCTATCTCATTGAATTGCCGCGATTTCCGAGTCACAAAGTGAACTCACTTTGCTAGAAATCTCTCTAGCGAACAGGGGAAAACCATGAGCGAAATAATCGTACCCGCCCGCGATGGGCGCGCAGTTCACGTCAAGCAAGGCCAACGGCTACGCATCACGACGCCGAAAGGTGGGCAAGCCGCCGACTTCTTTGCCTACAATGCCTACAATGTTGATGAATGGTTTTCTGCAACTCACACTTGGGTGACGACATTCTGCGTCAAACCTCGCGAAGGCGACACCTTCCTCTCGCGTTTCCGGCGCCCAATGCTGACCCTGGTGGAGGATGGGGCAGACGGCTTCCATGACATGATGATCGCGGCTTGCGACCAGTTTCGTTATGAGTTTTTCGGCCACGAAGGCCCTCACGCGAGTTGTTCGGAAAACCTGTGCGTGGCGATGCGCCGGTTTGGGCATCAGGTCGATGTGATCCCGCAGCCGGTCAATTTCTTCACCAACACAAAAATTAGGGAATTATATAGTTGAGTGACCATTCAGCGTCCCCGACCGTTATATAGCCCGTCTCGACCCCTGCAACTTAGAATTTCTATCCCTGAACCATTATCCGGGATCAGCGCCGGGGCAAAACGCAGGAGGACTGGCACTGTGGTCACTCAACTATATAAGTCCCAAAAATTAAATCCGACGGGCGCCTTGTGTCTCCACCCAACCCGGTGAAGCCGGGCACCTATGTCGAAATGAAGGCGTTGATGGATTTGATTTGCGTCGTCTCGTCCTGCCCGTTCGATCTCGCCGTCGATGGATGGCCGATAAACGCGGCTTCCGGACCGACGGAGCTGCTGGTCGAAGTAAAGCGGTGAAATGACCAAAATCTGTCAGAATATTTTTCGGGATCTATGCGCCGAAAGCGCCAGCTTTCGAATAGGCGCAGAAAAACGCAGGGCTGGCGGTGCGGCGATTCCGCTTCAAGCCATCCCCAGCTACCCCGCATTTCTCACTGAATCAGGTGCATCGGCCCAAAGAATCTGATAAAAGATCTTTAGCAACAAAGACTTGACAGTTTCAGAAAGAGGGCCCGATGCAAACAGACTGTAGCTCCACTCAACTCAACTCGAATTTGAAGCCTTTGAAAACCGTCGCGTGGTCGCGGGTTTCGACGGCGGGGCGATCACCACGAATGCCGGTGCCTTGCTGCTGCGCCATGCCGACCGGGCGATCAAGGGGACGAACGGGTGGCGGATTGCTTCATCGACCATCGCACACTGGAACTCGTGGTGCACCAACTGCCAGGCATGATGGGCCAGCGTATTGCCGGGATCGCCTTGGGCTATGAGGACATCGAGGATCACGACGAGTTGCGGCACGATCCGGTTCTGGCCGGTTCTGGCCCTGCTGTCGGACAAGTTGGCGGCGAAGCGGGCCGACTGTGCGGTCTGTGCGGTCTGTGCGGTGCTGGCGGGCAAGAGTACGCTGAACCGCCTGGAGCATGCGCCTGAGGGCGCGCCGAGCCGCTACCACAAGACCGGCCACGACAAGGACGCGCTTGAGGCGCTGTTCGTGGAAGCCCACGACACACCTCTGCGGCGCATCGTCCTGGATCCGGACGCGACCGACGATGCGGTCCACGGGCACCAGGAGGGCCGGTTCTTGCATGGTTGTTACGACTGCTGTTGCTATCTGCCGTTGTCCATCTTCTGTGGCCGCCACCTGCTGGCAGCCCGGCTCAGGCCGGCAAACATCGACGGCGCCGCGGGGGCCACGCAAGAGGTGGCGCGGCTCGTTCGGCAGATCCGCGAGCACTGGCCCGGGGTGGAGGTCGTTCTGCGCGCCGGTTCCGGGTTTTGTCGCGAAGAGCTGATGGCGTGGTGTGAGGGCAATGGTGTGCATTACCTGTTCGGGCTGGCCAGGAACGCCCGGCTCCTTGCCAGAAGAGGGGGAACTCGCGGCGGCCAGGGCGGAGCATGAGCAGACTGGCGAGCCGGCCCGCCGGTTCCGCGACTTCATGTACCGGACACGCGACAGCTGGAGTTGCCGGCGCCGGGTGGTCGGCAAGGCCGAACATCTGCGCAAGGGCACCAATCCCCCGTCGTCACCTCGCTGACAGCTGATGAATATGATGGGCGGGCCCTCTACGAGGATCTCTACTGTGCCCGGGGCGAGAGGGAGAACCGGATCAAGGAATGCCGGCTCAACCTGTTCGCTGACCGCACATCGCCCAGCACCATGCGTGCCAACCAACTGCGCCTGTGGTTCGCGTCCTTCGCCTGTGTCCTGATGGAGGCGATCAGGCGCGTGGGTTTGCAACAGACGCGGTTGAAAAATGCCACCTGCGGCACGATCCGCCTGAAACTGCTGAAGCTCGGTGCCCGGGTCGTGGTGCCGGGTCGTGGTGAGTGTGCGCCGCGTCGTCGTCTCGATGGCAACCAGCCATCCTTGTCAGAGGGCGTTCGCCCAGGCCCACGCGCGATTATCGCGCTGAAACGCCGATACCCCGCCGCTTCAGCACACCGGCCCGGCCGCCGGCCGGCTCGCCGTGGCCGAAACACGCCAAACTTGCCATTACAATGCCGCCGCGGTGACGCCGTCGCCAACGCGGCGCGCGGCAAGGCCGAAGAACCGTGCCGGGCAGAGATACCTGAGGTAAAATCAACAAAACCGCTGCCCAAAATCCATAGGGTGAGAAGTGCGGGTTAGAACGAATATTTCGATAATCGTTTGCAAACAAATACTTAACCACATGCACAAATCTCTTGCATACCCCCGCCCGCGCCCGGCTGGGTAATCTTCTGGGTAATCTGCCGGGCAATTTGCCGTTCCGCCTTCCGGGATGACCGGCCCCGATTGACTGGCCCCGCCCGCGCGGTATCTTGCGTGGGATCCGAGACCCGCACCATGAAAGGGCGCCTGATGGCCATTCTCCTGCACCTCGTCTTCGGCGGCGAGCTTGTCGACCCCAGCCGGAAAGAGTTCAAGAATATCGACGAGATCGACATTGTCGGCATGTTTCCGGACTATGCCAGCGCCCACAAGGCGTGGAAGGCCAAGTCCCAGGCGACCGTGGACAACGCTCATATCCGGTATTTCATCGCTCATCTTCATCGCCTACGCGACGAGGAGGTCCAGTCCAGCGCCGAGGGGAAGGCGCAGGAAAGCTGACGCCAGGGTGGCCCGCCGCCGCGCCTCATTCCCGCGCCGTCTGGCCCGCGCCCTTGCCGGGCCGCGCGCGGTGGCCACGGTGGCGCTGTTGATATCGTCCTACATATGGCTGGTCGCCCGCACCACGCGCTGGACCGTGACCGGGCGCGAGGGCTGGGAGGGGATGGCGGTGCGGCCTGGCGGCCTCATCTGTATCACCTGGCACGGGCGGCTGTTCATGTCGCCGGACTATATGCTCGCGGGCAAGCCGCGGGTGGCGGTGATCTCAGCCAGCCGCGACGGCGACCTGATCGCCGAGATTGTCGCGCGGTGGGGTGCTGGCGCCGTGCGTGGGTCGTCGCACGTCCCTGTGAAGCGCAAAGCCAAGGGCGGTGCGCGGGCCTATGCGGCCGCGTCCCGTGCGCTGCGCCGCGATGGCGCTCTGGTGGCGATCACGCCCGACGGGCCGCGCGGGCCGCGGATGCGGGCACAGGCCGGCGCGGCGCGGCTGGCGGTATCGCAGGGGGTGCCGGTCATCGCGGTGGCGTTCTCGGTTCGATGGGGGTGGCATCTGGGAAGCTGGGACCGGTTTCTTCTGCCCTTGCCGTTCGGGCGCGGGGCGATCGTGTATTCCGCGCCTCGCTTGCCCCCGGAGGACCGGGGTATGCTGGCGCTGGAGCTGTTCCATCAGGCGCTGGAGGCGGATCTGAACCAGGTGACCAACCGGGCCGACGATATCTGCGGGCGCGCGCATGTGCTGCCCGCCGAGGCTGGGGCGGCATGACCGGCTCGCCGGCACTGGCGGTCTATCTGGCCGCCTCGCGGGTTGCCGGGCCGTTGGCGCATTGGCTGCTGGCGCGTCGGATGAAGGATGGGCGCGAGGACGCCGCGCGGTTGGGTGAGCGGTTCGGCTGGGCCGGGGTGGCGCGGCCCGGCGGGGAATCGGGGCGGCGGCTGATCTGGCTGCACGGCGCCAGCGTCGGCGAGGGGCTGTCGATGCTGCCGCTGATCGCCGAATTGCGGCGCCAGGCACCGGAGGTGGCCTGTTTGGTGACGACCGGCACGGTGACCTCGGCCCGGCGGATGGCGGAGTTGCTGCCGGAGGGTTGTATCCATCAGTTCGTGCCGGTCGATACCAGCGCCGCAGTGCGTCGGTTTCTGGATCATTGGCGGCCCGATCTGGCGATTTGGGTCGAGAGCGAATTCTGGCCCGGGCTGATGGCCGCGACCGCCCGGCGCGGGGTGCCGATGATGTTGGTGAACGCGCGGATCTCCGCCCGCAGCGCCCGGCGCTGGGCGTGGGCGCCAGGCATGGCGGCGATGTTGGCGCGGCTGTTCCAGCGGGTCGTGACCCAGGATGCGGAGACCGCCGGGCGGCTGGTGGCGTTGGGAGCGGCGCCGGGCCGGGTACGCGAGGGTGGTAATCTGAAGGCGCTGACCCCGGTGCCGGGTTGCGATGCGGCGGAGTTGGAGCGGCTGTGCGCCGCCCTGGCCGGGCGGCCGCTCTGGCTGGCCGCATCGACCCATGCGCCGGAGGAGGCTTTGGTAGCCGAGGCGCACCAGGCGGCGGCGCGGTCGTTGCCGGGATTGTTGACGATTGTCGCGCCCCGGCATCCGGAGCGCGGCGGTGAGATCGCGGGGATGTTGGCGGGGCAGGGGCTGTCGGTCGCCCGGCGTTCACTTGGCGAGGCTCCGGAGGCGGATTTCTGGCTGGCTGATACGCTGGGCGAGATGGGTTTGTGGCTCCGGCTGGCACCGGTCACGTTCGTCGGCGGCTCGGTCGCGGCGCGGGGCGGGCACAACCCGTTCGAAGCCGTGGCGCTGGGTTCGGCGATCCTGCACGGGCCGGAGACCGGGAACTTCGCGCCCGCCTATGCCGCATTGGCCGAGGCGGGTGCTGCGCGGCGCGTTGCCGATGGGGCGGAGATGGCGGAGGCATTGGCGGCGATACACGGCTCGGAGGAAATCCGCCGGGCGATGACCGATGCGGCCAAGGCCGTGCGCAAGCGGTTGGAGCCCGATGTCGCTGCGCTGGCGGCCGAGTCGCTGGCGCTGATGCGGCAGCCCGTATGAAGGCGCCCCGGTTCTGGTCGAACCCGCCGGAGCGGCCCGGCTGGCAGGCCCGGCTGCTGGCCCCGGCGACATGGTTGTGGCGGCTGGGTGCGTGGCGGCGCGGGCGCGGGGTTGTGCCCTTTCGCGCCCCGGTACCGGTGGTCTGCATTGGCAACCTGACCGCCGGAGGGGCGGGGAAGACCCCCATGGTGGCGGCGCTGCTGGAGCGGTTGCTGGCCGATGGGCGCAAGCCCCATGTGGTCAGCCGGGGTCATGGCGGACGTTTGGAGGGGCCGCACCGGGTCGATCCGGAGCGCGACAGCCACGGCGATGTCGGCGACGAGCCGTTGCTGCTGGCGGCCTTCGCGCCGGTTTGGGTGGCCCGCGAGCGGGCCGCCGGGGTGGCCGCCGCGGCAGAGGCCGGGGCGGAACTGATCCTGATGGATGACGGGTTCCAGAACCCCACAGTGGTCCAGGACCGCGCGATCCTGATGGTCGATGCCGGGCCGGGTTTCGGCAATGGCCGCCTGATCCCTGCCGGGCCGCTGCGCGAGCCGATGGCGGGGGGGGTGGCACGGGCCGATGTGGTGGTGCTGGTGGGAAGCGAGGCGGAGCGAAAGGCGGCGGTCGCGCGCTGGCCGGGGCTGGCGAATGCGGCGGCGGCGCGGCTGGTGCCGCGCGAGACCGGGTTGTCGCTGGCGGGCGAGAAGGTGCTCGCATTCGCCGGAATCGGGCGGCCTGGAAAGTTTTTCGCAACGCTGAAGGCGCTGGGCGCGGAGATTGTCGAGGCGGTGCCCTTCGCCGATCACTGCGACTATCCGCCGGCGGTGCTGCGCCGCCTGCAACGGCGTGCCCTGGCCGAAGGCGCGATGCTGGTCACCACCGAAAAGGACGCCGTTCGGCTGCCCGCCGGATTCAGGCGCGAGGTCGTGGTGGTGCAGGTTTACCTGGAGCCAGGTGGGTGGGGAGCGTTTGATCAAGTTTTTGCCCAACTTTAGGTTGAATTGCCTCAATCCCTTTCGTTTTAACGCCATCATGTGGTGTCAGAAGCGAATCGTCCCTCAGCGACAGATGAGAACTGGAGCCGACTGCGGGGCCCTCGGGCCCCGCTTTTTTCTTGCTCGTCGCTGAGGGGTGATCTTCGCGCTTCGCTGACCTAATACGGAGTCTCGCAGAGCGAGACTCATCCACCTCCCGTCCCGCCTCGCGCTGGGATTATGAGCCTGTCCGGTCCCCTTCGTTGCCCTGCGCGCCGCCTCCCGCCCCTCCTCCCCGCCCAACCACCAAGCGTAATCCCATCCGGTAGGCTTGGTGGTTGGGCGGGGAGGAGGGGCGGGAGGCGGCGCGCCGAAAGCATCAGCTCTCGAACAGGCGCAACAGACCCGCCGGTAGGCGGGATAGGAAGATGGGTTCGCGCGTGCGAATACGGGCCCAAATGCTCTCTCTACTCGACCGGAACACGGTACTCCTCGGGCGGGAAGAACATCGCGTCGTAGGTGTCGATGGTGGCCGCGTGGCAGTCGTGGCAGAACATCATGCGCGCGCTCTCCGGGCCAAGGGTACGCTGGACCCGGCCATCGGTGAAGACCCGGCTGTAGATCCAGTCGTCGGTCTCGGGCGAGGCGCCGGGGGCGGATTTCTCCATCATGAACAGCGGACCGGGGCGAATCTCGCCGCCGGAGGTGATGCGATAGCTTTCCTTGGCGAGGATCGACCCCTTGGGGAAACGCTTGCCTGCCATCCCCTCCCATTTGGTGTAGATCTCCGCCGCGACCGGGTTGACGAAGTGGTTGATCATCATCGAGCCGTGGGTGGCCGAGACGAAGGGCGAGGTCGAGACCAGCGGCCAGCCGCGAAACTCTGGCACGCCAGGTACGCCGCTGGCGCGGGAATAGTTCTCGATCATCGCCGATATCGAGGCAGTCATAGGGCCGGTTCGCCTCGTCCGGGCCGATCTCATTGGCGGGCACGGTTGCGGCGCACCCCGCGATCTGGGCCGTGGCCAGCAGCGATGCGAGGCCAATGGCCATGGTGCTCGCGGCGAAGAATATGGAGATCGGGCGAAGATTCGAACGCATCCAATGATCCTGCACTGGCCCGGATCGGGGCCGTTGCGTCTGTGGCAATAGCAATAGTGCCTCATCGGGAGCGCTTTTCGAATCAATGATAAACACAAGGGTGTGAGAGATTCGCGACCGGAAAATTCTGCCCGGGTGCCACGCAAACGGGCCGGAGAGTGCCCCGGCCCGCTGTGACTGGTACCGCCTCCCCGACTTGAACGGGGGACCTCTAGATCCACAATCTAGCGCTCTAACCTAACTGAGCTAAGGCGGCCAATGGCGCCGCAGCAGCATACCGCGGCCAGCGTGGGATGTCCTCTACCCGTGGGCGCGGGGATTATCAAGCACCGCCTCACGCATTTCTGCCACCAGGGAATGTTATCGGGGGGGGGTATCATGGGGGCTGGAACCGTTGGTCGCTTTCAATAGTATCTCTGTGAACTATAGTGCGCGTGCTCGGGGAGGGCGTCGTGGGTATTGATAGTGAGAGCGATAAGGCTGCAAGCTTGGTAATTGGCCCGACCTCGCAGGGCATGGTGCGCATATATATCGAGTCCGAGGGGGTCGAGTTGCCGATGGATTTCGAGCCCGACGAGGCGCTCGAGATCGCCGAGGAGTTGCGTGCGGCGGCGCGCGTGGCGGCGGGTTCCGGAACTTCGGAGCCGCCGAAAAAGGGCCGTGGCCCCAAGGGTGGCGGCGGCGGGAGGCGCGGCTGAAGCCCCTGCAGGCATCCCGCCGGGCAATGCCCCGGCCGCCGCGCCGGCGAGCGATCTTATGAGGTTGGGCCAGCAGGGGGGCGGACTCCGCCATGCCGGTGGCGATGGCGGCGCTGGACGTTGCCGGGCAGATCCGCGAGCGTAGCCCGGCCGACATAGCGATCTTCGGTGAGGATGCGACCCGGCTGGTCGACCGGTTCATCCAGCTGGCGGGCGGTCAGACGCTGCTCGCCCGCGGCGGCAGCGCCGAGGGCACCGCCTGGCTGAACACCACGGCTGGGCAGCGTCGTTTCCGGATCAGCCTGTGGCGCCACCGCGGTGGCGACCGGATCAGGGTGCTGGCGGCGTTCTCGGTCTGCGGGGAGATTGATACCGACGCGCACAAGGGTTTGCCTGATCTGGCGCGCGAGGCCCTGACCAGGATGGGCCACGACATGCGCTCACCGCTGGCCGCGGCGATGGGGTTCGCCGAAATGATCCGGGCCAACCCCGAGGACCTCAAACCGGCGGAGGCGGCTCGACATGCTTCCGACATCGTCGCGGCGGCCTGGCGGTTGCCGCGGATCGCCGACGATCTGGAGGCGGCCGGGGCTTCGGGCGAAATGCGGCCCGCGCTGCGTCCGGCCGAGGTCGATCTTGCCCGCCTGGCGCGCCGGGTTGCCCGATTGGCGGCCCCTGCGGCGCGGGCGGCGGGTGTGGCGATCGACAGCCGGGGTTTGCCGAGCGCGGTAGCGGGCCGGTGGGGCTGGGCGATGAGAGCGCGTTTAGGAGTGTCATCGACAATCTGCTGCAAAACGCGATCCGTCATGCGGGCCGGGGCGCGGCGGTGGCGATCGCGCTGGGCGCGGCGGGAAAAGGTCTGGTGCTGAAGATCGCCGATGACGGCCCTGGGCTGGAGGCCGATGCGCTGGCGGGCCCATCGCAACTCCGGAGCATACCGGTGTTGCACTTGGTTTGTGAATTTAGCCCCTCCACGATACGACGACGACAAGCTATCCCCTGTGGTGCGTCGAACAGGCGCAAAACGATCTAGATAATCCAGCCATTGATTCTTATCGGGGGAATCGACAATGAATCCGGTGGGAAAAGGGAGGGCGCGGAAATGACTCACCTGGAACGGCGTGGCTGGGTGCCTGGCGCCTGCGAAGACTACATCCAGCGGATCGCGGCAGAGGCGGCCGGGGCGGACGCGGAGGCTGTGGCGGCGCGGATCGGGGCGTTGATCGAGGAAAATCAGGCCATCCACGACCGCGACTGCATCAACCTGAACCCCGCCACCAATGTGATGAACCCGCGCGCCGAGGCGGTGCTGGCGGCGGGGCTGGGCTCGCGCCCGTCGTTGGGCTATCCGGGCGACAAATACGAGATGGGGCTGGAGGCGATCGAGCAGATCGAGGTGATCGCGGCGGAACTGGCGGCCGAGATATTCCAGGCGCGGTTCGCCGAAATCCGGGTGCCCTCCGGTGCGCTGGGCAACCTTTACGCCTTCATGGCCTGCTGTAAGCCCGGCGACGCGATCATCACGCCGCCACCTGCAATCGGCGGCCATGTCACCCATCACGAGGCCGGGGTGGCGGGGCTTTATGGGTTGACGATCCACCACGCCCCGGTGGCGGCGGATGGCTACACGGTGGATGCGGACGGGCTGGCGGCGCAGGTGCGCGCGGTACGCCCGGCGATGATTACCATTGGTGGCAGCCTGAACCTGACCCCGCATCCGGTGGCGGCGGTGCGGGCGGTCGCCGACGAGGTGGGCGCGCGGGTTTTGTTCGACGCCGCCCATCAATGCGGCATGATCGCCGGGCGGGTGTGGGGAAACCCGTTGTTGCAAGGCGCGCATCTGATGACCATGAGCACCTATAAAAGCCTCGGCGGCCCGGCGGGCGGGCTGATCGTGACCAACGACGCCGAACTGGCCGAGCGGTTGGACGCCATCGCCTTTCCCGGCATGACGGCGAATTTCGATGCGGCCAAATCGGCGGCGCTGGCGCTGACCCTGCTGGACTGGCGGGAGTTCGGGCAGGCTTATGCCGCCGAGATGGCGGCCACCGCCCATGCGCTGGCCGAGGCGCTGGCGGGGGAAGGGGTGCCGGTCTTCCGGATCGGCAACACCGCCACCCAATCGCACCAGTTCGCCATCGAGGCTGCGGGGTATGGCGGCGGGCATGCGGCGTCGAAGCACCTGCGCCGCGCCAATATCCTGGCCTGCGGCATCGGGTTGCCGATTGCGCCGGTAGAGGGGGATATGAACGGACTGCGGATCGGCACGCCGGAGATCGTGCGGCGCGGGATGACGGCGGGTGACATGGACGGGCTGGCCGCGCTGATCGCCCGCGCGCTGGGGCCGGAGCCTGAGGCGGTTGCCGGCGAGGTGACGGCGTTCAGGCGGCGGTTCGAGGGGATGCGGTTCGTGCGGGGGTGAGGAGAGGGAACCGCTTCAAAGGGTGTTTAGGACAATCCGGTTGCCGCGCAAAACGTCGCCTTCGCGCCACAAGAGCATGATCGATGATCTCCGATTCATCGATCATGCTCTATCTCGTTCACTTGCCGCGACTCCCGAGTCGCAAAGTGAGCCCACATTGCTGGAAATCGCTTAAACGGACATTGGGCCTTCGCTCAGGCGGCCGGAGAACCCGCTTGCGTTGTCTCGGCACGGGCTTGGTGTTAGATTTGGCCGGGTGCAATCATCGGAGGTATGATCATGCATCACACTGGGGAAACGACGACCGAACAAACGGTCGCCGAGACGCCTGAGTTCGAAGAACTCTCCAACGAGACGCTTAACCGCGCACCAAGTGGGGGGCTTTTTGTGTTGTTGTGCGTGTTTAGTCTGGAGAGATTATGAAACATCCTGTCCTATGGGGAGCGATTTTGTTCTTTTGTTTTTTTGCTCTTTATTTATTATTGTTGGAAACAGGGTTTTTTAGAAAAGCCTAAATCCGCCGCCAGAGAGGTCGCATGAACCTGTACGACCCTGCACCGGTTTATCAGGCAGTGACCGGCCCTCTCGGCCTTGAGTCCGACAGCACTTGTATCCTCTGCGCCGCATTGCGGGCGAATTACAGCGTCATTGCCTTCCTTCGCGCCGCCGTCAGCTTCGCCTCCGGGCCCCAGCGCAGGATGTTGCCGCCATAGGCGTCGGTGTGGATCAGGCCGTGCTCGAAGGGCAGGATCTCGTCGGGAAAGCTTTCCTGCACGGCGAAGAAAAAGCGGTCGCACCAGCCGAGGTAGCCTTCCTGTTTGCGGTCGGAATTGAAATCGGCGCGGGAGGATTTGACCTTGACGCACCAGATTTCGCCCTTGGGCCCCAGCGCGCAGACATCCATGCGGAGCCCGTCGCGGGTGGTGAACTCGGTCAGGCTGGCGAAGCCGCGCTCGGTGAACATGCGGCGGACACCGCGGGCGGGCGTAACCCCCGGTTGTTCGCCCGAATGCTGGTCAGTCGCTGACACCGGCCCGCGCTTCCATGTCGAAGGCCGCGGCCATCAGGGCGCGGGCGTAGTCGGTCTTCGGGCTGTCGAAGACCTGGTCGGCGGTGCCGGTCTCGACCACGTCGCCATTGTGCATGACGATCAACTTGTGGGCCATGGCGCGGACCACCCGCAGGTCGTGGCTGATGAACAGGTAGCCCAGTCCGTGGTGGCGTTGCAGGTCGCGCAACAGGTCGACGATCTGGGTCTGCACGGTCATGTCGAGGGCCGAGGTCGGCTCGTCCAGCACCAGAAACTTCGGTTTCAGGATCATGGCGCGGGCGATGGCGATGCGTTGGCGCTGGCCGCCGGAGAACTCGTGCGGGTAGCGGTCCATGGTGGCGGGTTCGAGGCCGACCTCTTCCATTGCCTCGGCGACTGCGTCGCGCGTCGAGATGGACCGGGATTCGCTCACGTCGCCGAGCCCATGCACACCGATCCCCTCGGCGATGATCTCGGCGATCGACATGCGCGGGGAAAGCGAGCCGTAGGGGTCCTGGAAGACGACCTGCATGTCGCGCCGCAGTGCGCGCAGATCGCGCTTCTGCAGCGCATGGATGTCGCGCCCCTCGAAGGTGATGCGGCCCTCGGAGCCGATCAGCCGCATCAGCGCCAGCGCCAGGGTGGTCTTGCCGGAACCGGACTCGCCCACCACGCCGACGGTCTCGCCGCTGGAGAGATCGACATCGATGTCGGTGCAGGCCTTGATATGGCCGACGGTGCGCTTGAAGAAGCCGCGCTTGACCGGGAACCAGACCTTGACCTTCTCGCCCCTGATCAGGGGGTGGGTGTCGGCGGGCACCGGGTCGGGGCGGCCCCTGGGTTCGGCGGCCAGCAGCATCTGCGTGTAGGGGTGTTGCGGGTTGTCGAAGACATCGGCAGTCGCGCCGGTCTCGACAATCTCGCCCTCCTTCATCACCGCGACCCGCTGGGCGATCTTGCGGACGATCCCGAGGTCGTGGGTGATGAACAGCATCGACAGGCCCTGAGCGCGCTGCAGATCGGCCAGCAGCGAAAGGATCTGCGCCTGGATGGTCACGTCCAGCGCCGTGGTCGGCTCGTCGGCAATCAGCAGGTCCGGATTGTTGGCCAGGGCCATTGCGATCATCACCCGCTGGCGCTGGCCGCCGGAGAGCTGGTGCGGCCAGGCGTCGAGGCGTTCCTCCGGGTCGCGCAGGCCGACCTGGCTCAGAAGCTCGATGATGCGGGCGCGGGCCTGCGCCCCGACCACGCCCTGATGCAGCGCCAGGCTCTCGGCGAGCTGCTTTTCGATGCTGTGGAGCGGGTTCAGCGAGGTCATTGGCTCCTGGAAGATGAAGCTGATGTCGTTGCCGCGCACCCGCATCAGCTCGCGCGGGTCGGCGCCAATCATCTCTGCCCCGGCATATTTCACCGAGCCGGTAACCTGGGCGGTGTCGGGCAGGAGGCTGACGGTGGAGAGCGCCGTCACCGACTTGCCGGAACCGGATTCGCCGACCAGCGCCAGGGTCTCGCCGCGCCCGATGCTGAAGGAGACCCGTTTCACCGCCTCGACGGTCCCATCCTCCGAGGGGAAGGCGACGGTCAGGTTGTCGATGGCGAGCAGAGGTTTGATGATTGGATTCTCTGGCATGCGTTTCACCGGAAGGTCTTGCGCGGGTCGAAGGCGTCGCGGACGCCCTCGAAGACGAAGACCATGAGCGAGAGCATGATCGCGAAGGTGAAGAAGGCGCTGACCGCCAGATGCGGATCCTGCAGGTATTTCTTGCCCTGCAACGCCAGTTCGCCAAGCGAGGGATAGCCCTGCTCCAGCCCGAAGCCGAGGAAGTCGAGCCCGGCCAGCAGGCTGATCGAACCGGTCAGCATGAAGGGCACGAAGGTCAGCGTCGCCACCATGGCGTTGGGCAGCACATGGCGGAACATGATGGTCCAGTCGCCAACGCCGAGTGCCCTCGCCGCCCGAACGTATTCGAAGTTGCGGGCGCGCAGAAATTCGGCCCGCACCACGCCGATGAGCTGGGTCCACGAGAAAGCGACGAAGATGCCGAACATCACCAGGATGTTCGGGGTCAGAACGGCTGAGATGATCAGGATCACGTAGAGCAGGTTCATCGAGGACCAGACCTCCTCGATTCGCTGGAAGAACAGATCGACCCAGCCGCCGAAGAAGCCCTGGCTTGCCCCGGCGGTGATGCCGATCAGGCCCGACAAGATGGTGACGCCGAAGCCGAACAGCACCGACAGGCGAAAGCCGTAGATGATCCGCGCCATCACATCGCGGGCTTGATCGTCGGTGCCGAGGATGTGGGTGGAATCCGGCGGCGAGGGGGCGGTTGCGACATCGTAATCCACCGTGTCGAAGCTGAACGGGATTGGCGGCCAGAGGATCCAGCCTGGCTGCTCGCCTTCGTCCAGCGTCTCGTCGCCGCCGGTGCGGATCAACTCCTGCACGAAGGGGTCCTTGTAATCCGCGGGGGTCAGGAAATCGCCGCCGAACTGCGTCTCCGGGTAGTCGTAAAGCAGGGGCGACAGGTAGTCGCCCTGGAAATTCACGAGGAAGGGCTGGTCGTTGGCGATCAACTCGGCGAACAGGCTGGCGATGAACAGCACCAGGAAGATCCAGAACGACCAGAACGCGCGCCGATTGGCGCGGAAGTTGCCGAGGCGCCGCCGGTTGAGGGGGGAGAGGTGGACCATCCCCTCAGCCCTCGCGCCGTTCGAAATCGATCCGGGGATCGATCCAGACATACATCAAATCCGAGATCAGCTTCACCACCAACCCCATCAGGCCGAAGATGTAGAGGGTACCCAGCACCACTGGGTAATCGCGGCTGACGATCGATTCGAAGCCGAGCAAACCCAGCCCGTCGAGCGAGAAAACCGTCTCGACGATCAGCGCGCCGGTGAAGAACACCGAAAGGAAGGCACCGGGGAAGCCCGCGATCACGATCAGCATGGCGTTGCGGAAGATATGGCCGTAGAGCACGCGCCGCTCGCTCAGCCCCTTGGCCCGCGCGGTCATCACGTATTGCTTGCGGATCTCGTCGAGGAAGGAGTTGCGGGTCAGTAGCGTCAGGGTGGCGAAGCCCGAAACCATCATGGCGCTGACCGGCAGCACGATGTGCCAGAGATAGTCGAGCGCCTTGGCCGTCAGCGACAACTCCTCCCAATTCTCGGAGGTGAGGCCGCGCAGCGGAAACAATTGCCAGTAGCTTCCACCGGCGAACAACACCAGCAGCACGATGGCGAACAGGAAGCTGGGGATCGAATAGGCGGCAACAATGACCCCCGACGAGACCGCGTCGAAACGGCTGCCGTCACGCACCGCCTTGGCGATGCCGAGCGGGATCGACACCATATAGGCGATCAGCGTTGTCCACAGGCCGAGCGAGATCGACACCGGCATCTTCTCGAGGATCAGATTGATGACGCTGACCGAGCGATAGAAGCTCTCGCCGAAGTCGAAGCGGGAATAGTTCCACAGCATCAGGAAAAAACGCTCCATGACCGGACGGTCGAGACCAAATTGCCGTTTCAGGTCGTCCTTCAGTTCCTGCTCCAGCCCCTGTGAGCCGCGGTAGCTGCCCTGCTCGAAACCGGCGACATCGGTGGTGCTTTGAACCCCGTCGCCGGCACCGGTGAAGCGATCGGTGGCGCCGCTGCCTTCGCCGCTGTTTTCGAGCTGATACAGGATCTGCTCGACCGGACCGCCGGGGGTGAACTGGATGATGACGAAGTTCAGCACCATGATCCCGAACAGAGTCGGGATAATCAGCAGCAACCGGCGGAGGATATAGGCGCCCATCGATCAGCCGCCCGTCTGATCCTTGAGGCGGGCGTGCTTTTGCGGGTCGATCCACCACAGGTCGATCTCGCCAACCGAATACAGTTTTTCAACCTCGGGCCGCCCGTAGATATCCCAATATGCAAGCGTATGGGTGCCTTTGTTCCATTGCGGAACCCAGATGTGCATCGCCCGCAAGACCCGGTCGAGCGCCTTCACCGCGTTGGTGAGCTGCTGACGGTCGGGCGCGCGTTCGATCGAATCGATCAGGGAATCGACGATCGGGCTGGCAACACCGGCATAGTTTTCCGATCCCTCCGAATTTGCGCTGCCCGAGTGGAAATACTCGCGCAGTTCGACCCCAGGGGTCAGCGACATGACCTTGCGGTCGACCACGATGTCGAAGTCGAAGGTCTCGACCCGGCGGGTGTATTGCGCCGGATCGACCTGGCGGTGGCGGGCATCGATGCCGATCTTCTTCAGGTTCTTGGTAAACGGAATGGTGATCCGGTCGAAGGCGCTGCCCGATGTTTCCAGAAACTCGATCACCAGCGGCTCGCCCTTGTCGTTGTGGCGGATGCCGTCACGCACCACCCAGCCGGCTTCGTCGAGCAGCCCGTTGGCCTTGCGCAGCGCGGTGCGGTTGCGGCCCGAAGCGTCGGATACCGGCGACACATAAGCCGGGTCGTCGAGCAGCCCCGGGGGAAGCTGGTCCGCCAGTGGCTCCAGCAAGGCCAGTTCGCTGGGCGTCGGCTTGCCCTGAGCCTGCATCGGGCCGCCTTCGAAGAAGCTGTCGGTACGGTTGTAGAGGCCGTAGAAAAGCGTCCGGTTCGACCATTCGAAGTCGAACGCCATCGAGATTGCCTGGCGCACCCTCGGGTCCTGAAAATTTTCGCGGCGCAGATTGAACCAATACCCCTGGCTGCCGGAAGGTGTGTTGTCCGGAATCACTTCGCGGACCACGTCGCCGCGTTCGAGTGCCGGGAAATCGTATCCGGTGGCCCAGAGCTTCGACCAGTATTCCTCGTTGAAGGTGAAGGTGCCAGCCTTGAACGCCTCGAATTGGGCCGAGCGGTCGCGGAAATACTCGAAGCGAATGCGCCCGTAGTTCCAGCGTCCCTGGTTCACCGGTAGATGCCAACCCCAGTAGTCTTCGCGGCGGCGGTAGGTGATACTCCGGTTGGGCTCGGCCTTCTCGACCATGTACGGCCCCGAGGCGAGCGGCGGGTCCAGGGTCGTCTTGGTGAAGTCGTTGGCCTGGTAGTAGGCTTTCGAGAGCACCGGCAATCCCGCCACCGCCATCGGCAAGTCGCGGCGCGGCGCGTCCGGGTGAAAGTCGTAGCGCACCCGCAACGGCCCCTCGACAGTGACGCCTGCGACCGCCGCGAGTTGGAGACGGTAGCTTGGATGGCCCTTGTCACGCAGGATCTCGAAGGTGAAAGCCACGTCTTCGGCGGTGATCGGCGAGCCGTCGGCGAACCGCGCCTCTTCGCGCAGCTCGAAAGCCACCCAGAGCCGATCCTCCGGGTACTCGATCGATCTGGCCACGAGACCGTAAAGCGAATCCGCCTCGTCATCTGCGCCGGTCATCAGCGAATCGAACGTCAGGCCGATCCCGACGGCCGGATTGCCCTTGAGGATGAACGGGTTGAGACTGTCGAACGTGCCGCCGCTATGGCCGGTCGAAAACGTGCCGCCGACCGGCGCATCCGGGGCGACGTAATCGAAACGTTCGAATTCGGCCGGATATTTGAGGTCGCCGAAAGCCGAGACGCCGTGGGCGGTGGTGGTGCCGGCCGCCATGGCGAAGCCCGACCGCAGCGCCGCGATTGCGCCAGCGCCTGCCGCCAATCGCCCGACATCGCGCCGTGTCCACGTCATGGTGTCCGGGTCATGCCCTGCCTCCCGTCTTGTTTGTTGTCACCGTTAGGTGAAGGAGTGGGATTATTCAAGCGCGCGGGCGGCAACAGGGCACAAAAAAGGGGCCGCGCACCGCGCGACCCCGTTCGACTGGCCCGATCATCTGGTGGTGATCGATCTTATTGAAGCGGTTCCGGCGAGCCGTCGGCCTCGTTCAGGAATGTGATCACGTTGACCCGGTCCTGCGCTTTTTTGAGGCCGCGGAAGGTCATCTTGTTTCCCGGGGCGAAGGCTTTGGGCTTCGTGAGAAAGGCATCGAGATTGGTGAGGGTCCAGTCGCCCTCCACGCCCTTCATGGCGTCCGAGTACTTGAAGCTGGCGTTGCTGCCGATGTCGCGGCCGACGACGCCGAACAGCGATGGGCCGACCGCGTTCTTGCCTTCCTCGAGCTTGTGGCAGGCCTTGCATTTGCGGAACACCTTCTCGCCCGCGTCGGCATCCGCGGCGGCGAGCAGTTCGGTAAAGTCGCCTCCGCCCGAGGCCGCGCCCGAGGTCGTGGTCGTGGTTTCTGGCTCGCCTTCGGTTGCGGCCGCGACGGTCCCGGTCTTGGTTTCGGTGGCGGTTTCCGCCGTAGATTCCACCGTGGTTGCCGTGGCCGTCTCCGTCATCGTTTCCGCAGCGGTGGCCACCTCGGCTTCGGTGCTCTCGGCCCCTGCTGCCGCGGCGAGTTCGACCGGCGAGCCGTCGGCCTGGTTGAGGTAGACGACCAGGCTGACCCGGTCTTCAATCTTCTTCATGCCGCCGAAGGCCATCTTGGTGCCGCGAACGAATTTCTTCGGCGACGCCAGGAAGCCGGACAGCTCCTCCAGGGTCCAGTCGCCGTCCAGCCCGGTCAGAGCATCCGAATAGGCATAGTCCGCTATCGATGCGATGTCGCGGCCGACCACGCCCCAGAGGCTCGGGCCGACGCCGTTCACGCCGTCCTCGACCTTGTGGCAAGCGCTGCATTTCCTGAACAGCTTCTGGCCCTTCGCCACATCGGCCGCCGCGACCAGCGCCGCCCAGTCGACCGCCGCCTCCTCGTCACCGCCTCCGGCGTCCGCCTCGATTTCGACCGCGAAAGCCAGCGGCCCGTGCTCGGGTTCACCACGGCCGACGAAAATCATCTCCGCGAAGAAGCCGAGCAGCAGGAAGAACAGCAGTGACCCGATGATCGCGCCCGCATACATGTTAATCTTGTGAGAATTCATCGCCCGTGTTCCCTTCGTCAGCACATCATGGCTGGTCCGCATGAGTTTTCCGCATCAATAGCGGCTTTCCGCGCGCTTTGCCAAGACGTATAAGGCGCGACCAAACGCCCGACGGGGCCAAAAAGCGGAGAATTTCGGATGAACAGCACGGCAAAAGGCGGGATCACCTTTCAGGGTGAGCTTGGCGCCTATTCGCATCAGGCGTGCCGCGAGACCTATCCGGACATGGATCCGGTGCCGTGCCCGACCTTCGAGGAGGCGATTGCCGAGGTGCGCCACGGGGATGCGAAACTGGCGATGCTGCCGATCGAGAATTCGCTCTATGGCCGGGTGGCGGATATCCATCATCTGCTGCCGGAAAGTGGGCTTTACATCATCCGCGAGCATTTCGTGCCGATCAGGTTGCAGCTTCTGGGTGTTCCTGGGGCTAGGCTGGAGAATATCCGCGAGGCGCACAGCCATACGGTGGCGCTTGGCCAGTGCCGCCGGTTCCTGAAGGAGCGCGGGATCAAGCCGATGACCGGCGGTGACACCGCGGGCAGCGCCGTACAGGTGGCCGCGGCCGGGGTGACCGCCAGCGCCGCCATCGCCTCGACCCTGGCGGGCGAGTTGAACGGGCTGGAGGTGTTGGCCGCGGACATCGAAGACGCCGACCACAACACCACCCGGTTCCTGGCCATGTCGCGCCAGAAGATCGAGGCCGACCGGCTGGACGGCGGCGCGGTGACCAGCTTTGTCTTCGAGGTCCGCAACGTGCCCGCGGCGCTCTACAAGGCGATGGGCGGCTTCGCCACCACCGGCGTCAACATGGTCAAGCTGGAGAGCTACATGGTGAACGGCTCGTTCACCGCGACTCAGTTCTACGCCGAGATCGAAGGCCACCCGGACGACTGCCCGGTGGAACTGGCGCTGGAGGAACTGGCCTTCTTCTGCAAGCACATGAAGGTGTTGGGGGTCTACCCGGCCAGTGATTACCGGAAGGTGGCGGCGGCGCGGGTGTAACAACTGTCTTTCGCGGGCCGGTGGCAGAATGGCGGGTTCGGAGATGGTCGAGGAGCAGGGATGATTGTCACGAAGATACCGGTAGATAGTTGAATGCCCAGTCATTGTAGCTACCTTCGCCGCGGTACCACAGCACCTTGTCCCTCGGATCCTCATCGTGATTCCAGCGGTTTGGCGCGCCGTTGCTCATCGCGCTCCTGATCCGCAATCGCCGTTTCTGGCTTTGAACGATTCGAGCCGCCAGTTCGGGCACATCCCACTTCTCCCGGACCTCGGTGGAGAATGCGTCAACGACCATATTGAGATCAGGATTGGCTGCGAGGTTGGTCAACTCGCGCGGATCCTTCTCAAGATCGAACAAAAGGTCTGGGTCATGGGTCGATGAGATGAACTTGTACTGGCCCCGCCGGATCATGAAGATTGGCGCCAGCGTTGCCTCGGCGAGATACTCGGCATAGATGGTGCGTTCTGACGTTGCAGCGTCGCTGTCCAGCAACCGCGTTAGATCAATTCCTTCCAGTTCCTCCTCGGCACTCGGCGAGGGAGAGCCGAGCGCCAGACCGTTGAACGTGGGGAGCAAATCAACGAGTGAGATCAGTTCGGACACCCGCTGTGGTGTGATCCAGGGTGCGCTAATGAACAGCGGAACGCGCAGCGCCTTCTCAAAGAAGTGTTTCTTGAACCACATGCCGCGCTCGCTCAACATCTCTCCGTGATCCGAGGTGAATACGATGGCGGTCGTCTTGTCGGCGCCAGTTGCCCGGAGAGCCTCCATTACCCGGGCAACCATTCCGTCGATATAGCTGATCGCTCCGTAATAGGCTCGACGTGCGCGACGAATATCTGCTTCCTCGAACTGGTAATCGAGCATCCCGAAATCGCTCAGTAAACGAACGGAGTGGGCGTCGTGTTTATTCGACGATAGAGCACCGACTGCCAGCATCGGAATATCCTTGCCTTCGTACAGGTTCCCATACTTTTTCCGGCAAAAATAGGGTTCATGCGGGTGGGTGTAGGAAACCTGCAAGAAGAACGGCCGTTCGTCATCAGACCGCGCGAGCTATAAATATGTTGGATCGCCTTATATGTGACCTCCTCATCAAAATCGATCTGCACGCTTCGCTCGCAGATTCCGGAAATCAGCACGCTGCGCGGATCGTTGGTATCCCGTTTGCCTTCGTCGCCCCAGTTCGGGACCCAACTAAAATCCGTGGGGTATAGGTCCGCAGTGAGGCGTCGTTCAAAACCGTGGAACTGGTCCGGTCCGATGAAATGCATCTTGCCGGAGAGGCTGGTCTGATACCCAAGTTCCCGCAGGTAATGGGCATAGGTCGGAATGCTGGCAGACAACTCCGCCGCATTGTCATACGCCCCGACATTGGAGCAGAGTTGCCCCGTCGCCATGGAGAACTGCGAAGGCGCGCAAAGCGGAAAGTTGCAGTACGCATTTTCGAACACCGCGCCGTTATCCGCCAGGCTGTCCAGCGTCGGCGCGTGGCAAACCTGATCGCCATAAGCACGCAGGGACGAGGCAGTGAGTTGGTCAACCTGAATGAATAGGATATTGGGTTTTTCCGCCATCATGGTTCCTTTGCGATTAGGTCGCGCACCGCGCCGATGGGACCGCTCTCGTACCACTTCTTGCGCCCGTGATTCTTGCGCCCGCGATCGCGTGACGAGGTGCCAAAGCTTTGTGAAACCCGGTCAATCACAATCGCGAGGAGAACAATCCCGAGGCCCCCAACGGTCGCCGTGTGCGTCTGGGCTTGTTCGGGCCAGTTCCTCCACAAGATTCGATACGCGCCTCGAAGGGCGGTCGGTGATCGTCATGCCTGCTTCTTCCAGAAAACGCGGTAGCGGTGCGACGCTGTCACAAGCGAGTGGTCGATGCTCGACCGCGCAAGACGCGTTGAACAACCGAGTGGAAAGCTCCCAGAGGTGCCTCCCAACGACCGGCTGAGCCGCAGACATTATGCTGCAACCGGGAGTTCATCTGATATTATCTGACCCAGGGCGTCATACCTTGCCAACTCCCGGGGACCGTGGTGAATCGATAGGCTGCCATCGGTATAACGCAGAACCCGGACCTTCGTCTTCACATAATGGCAGCGGTGACGATCTGCCGGGATCTGCAGCATCCGTCCTTCAAAGTGCACACAGTTGTCCTTTCTCACCGTCCGCTCGAAACGCTCGCACAGGATGTCATCCAACACCGTTAAATCCCGACACGTCACAAAGGCGGAGCCATCTTCTGGCGGTGGCTGTGTAAACTCAGCGTTGTAAGCTGGCAGGTCTCTGTGAGATACTGATTGGCTCCACATCCCCACAGACTCAACAACAGCAGCAGGACGTGATAGACAGGATTTTGGCACATGATCAGACAACGGAATACACCCTAACTTTGCTGCCAAGCTGTCCAACGAAGTGGGACCACCTCACAATGAGAATACGCTCAAGCAGAAATCCTAAGCGTAAAATCGCTCAACTAGGAGCGATTGACAAAGCGGAGTGCGAAAATTTCATAGCGAGGGCGAGTTACTCCGGTAGTCCATATCACAAGCGCAATCCTGAGGACTACGGCCTAACTCCGCCAGCAAGGCCTAGCAGCCCGTTGAAAAAGTCGCCATTTACCGGGCTTCACCCCACTTGACCGGGTTTCACCCCACGACGAAACATAACGCGGCGTCGGCGGTTTCGCCATCCTCCGAGACGATGAGGACGATCTGAGCGACCAGAACGGCTCCAGAGGGCGCAACAAGCACGAAAACACCGCCATATCCGCCCGCCACAGCCTGGCGCGGGGTGCCGGCACCGATGAGTTGGCGCATCAGCAACGAGAGGTTGTGGCCGGCGACGTGAAGCAGGTATCGCTTGTGCACGTTCTCGCGCCCGCGCAGCCAGGTTCGGCGCATGCCGCCGCGATCGAGGGTGTGGGCAAAGGAGCGCTCGACGATCTCGGCGCGCAGCTTGAAGGCATCGCGGGCGACCCCGGACTTGAGCCGCACGCGGTTGTTGGTGACCGCCCGGCGCGCCGCCTGGTCATCGCGCCAGCGCGAAAAGCCCTTCTGCCTGGGCTCGGCGATCCGGGTCTTCCAGGGACTGTCGTCCAGGGCCTTCAAGACCGCCCGTGAGAAATAGCCCTTGTCGGTGACGCATTCGGCCGGGCTCTCTGGCGTCGGTGCCGCAGCCACCGCCTCGAGGTTTGCCTCGGCCGCCGCCAGGGTCTTGAAAAGCGTCGTGGTGTCGCCCTCATCGGCTGGGTGCAACTCGGCCGCCACCACCGCCCCGGTGTCCAGATCCACCGCGTGCTCGGGCTTGTAGGCCAGATGGGTCGTGCCGTCCTTCATCCTGGCGACCCTGGCCTCGGGGTCGCTCCTGGAAACCCAATCCTGGTTCGAGAGCTTCTTGCCCTTGCGCTTGCGGTCCAGACGCGCCAGGTCCTCGGCCGTGGGCGTCTCGATGCCGCTCTCCCGGGCCAGATGCTCCAGCATCTCCCGGTAGCCCTCACCCGTGTCGCGCCGCACGATGTTGCGCAGCGCCGCGTTGGCCTCCATGGTCGAGGCATCCACCCCGATGCGGTCGCCCTTCACCAAACCCGCCTCGGCGATCAGCGCCAGAACCCAATCGAAGACCACCGCGTGCACCTCGTGGGGCAGACGCGTGCGGGTCTTCGACAGCCAGGAATGGTCCGGCACACGATCCCGGCTCTCCAGCCGCAGAAACTCCCGCAGCGACAGCGAATCCGAGCAGCGCCATTCCAGCCCGCGCTCAGAGTCGATGCCCTCGAAGTAGCCCACCAGATGCATGCGGAAATAGCGCCCCGGCGGCACCGAAGGCGCTCCCGTCCTGGCCGCGTAATAGCACCGGCAGGTCGCCTCGACGAAGTCGTCGAAGCCGCCCTCAATCAGGACCGACTGAAGACGGTCGTAAAACACATGACCCGGCGAGCGCGGCATCTCCGCCCAGCCCACCATCAAATCACCCTGACGATCCTTCTGCAGTCCCATCGACATCGGCGAACCTCCCGGTCAAATCAGAATATCATAGAATCAGACCAGGCCGCTCGTGTCCAGGGCCGACTTCGTCAACGGGCTGCTAGCCCAATAAAGACGTTGTGCGACGCTGCAGGTCGAATTTTGAAAGACGAGGCTAAGGGCTATCTGAAAGCGGGGTTCGGAAAGGGTATGATTAGCATTCAGAGACGGAGTGAATGGCCTCAGAATGTATGGGCAGTGTCCAGCAATGGCGAGGTTTTCGAAGCTCAACTGGAGAACAAAGAAATTGGCACCTATCATGGCTATCCGTTGTCGGCTAATGACGATTTTCGCGATGTAGTTCTGAGAGAGTGGGCGCAACGCTAGTTATGGCTCTGTTAATTGACACCGATTGGGAGTTACTCGAAGTAGGAGCGCCCGAAGAGCGTGCGTGCTTTGCCGCAATTGGCATTTTTTCGGGACAACTTTGTCTTACACAAGCCGAGGATATTCTCGTCAATCGAGTGCGACGCAGAGTGCATCTTTCGGCATACAAGCTCGCTGAATGGTTGGCGTGGAATTGGTGGCGGCTGCGCTGGGAGCCACGCTCGCAGGCTATGGATTGGAAATTGTCCCACAACATGACAACGATCGGCGATGGATATGTTTGGCCAAACATCACGATTATTTCCGATGGGGAACGGATCGTTCTGATCACCGAGCAAACCGAACGACGTCCAACTGAACCGATCCGCTACATTGTGGATTCCGCCGTTGTCCTACGCGCAGTTGAATATGAAGGTGCGATCTCTCGATTCCTCGAAAGCGTTCAGGAGCAACTCAGAGCGGAGAGAATTGAAACTACCAATCTCGACAAGATTTGGAGCGAAGTTCGTGCGGAACGAGCAGAGCCCGGCATCGCGAAGCGCCGCCAGTTGGAAGCGCTTCTGGGCTTTGATCCAGATGAAGCGGATCCAGCCTTAATCGAAAGACTCGTGGGGGACGCGGACACCTTGGGTGAAGATTCCGTTCGGGAATTAGCAGCCACTTCTTTGGGTGGCGGGAAGGTTCCGACGTTTGAATATTTCCGTGGCCAGGCGGCTGAGATTGGTTTCGATGTGCAGCCAAACGATGCCGTCCGACTTGGAAGAGACGTCTGGCTTCCAAAGATCGGCGAAGTAGCGGCATGGCAGAGAGGAGTCGAAGCGGCACAACGACTGCGCGTGCAAGAGCACTTGGGCCTTGAACCGATTTCGAACAAAAAGCTAGCGGAGATGTCAGGCACGACCAGTACATCTTTGGAGCACTCAGCGAACGGCTTAGACATATCTTTTGCGATTGATCGCCCCGGCGAGGCGAGTCGTCTGGTCTTGCGATCGAAATGGGGGACGGGGCGCCGCTTCGAACTTGCACGTATTCTTGGGGATCGGATCGCCAGTGGTAGCAGCGGTCGTTTACGTCCTGCGACACGCACCCATACTTATCGCCAAAAGCTACAGAGATCGTTCTCCGCGGAACTGCTCTGCCCTTTTGACGGGATCGAAGATCTTCTAAAAGGCAATTATAGCGAAGAAAATCAAGAAGAGTGCGCGCAATACTTTCAAGTTTCGCCGCTCACTGTGAGAAATATTTTGGTTAATCATCGCCGGATTGATCGAGAAGACTTAAATTATACAAAGTTCATTGATTGTGACTCTTTCGGGGATTTCCATATTTAGTGTTCTGTGGTTCTCTGGACACCCGGTTCGGTGTTTTGGAGGTTTCCCACGATGACTGTTCCCCTACGAGAAGACTATGATGCTGCTCAAGCTCGCTGCCATGCCTCGCGCTGTGATGCCAGCAATCAAGCGCGGCGACTGCTTTCAATCGCCGCGGTATATGATGGCATGACCCGGGCGGAGGCCGCCCGGGTCGGCGGCATGGACCGCCAGACCTTGCGGGACCGGGTGCATCGCTTCAACCGCCACGGGCCCGATGGTCTGATGGACGGCAAGGCGCCGGGCGCATCACCGAAGCTAACGCCATCGCGGTTGGAGGAGCTTGCCGCGGTGGTCGAGACCGGCCCCAATCCTTTGTCCGATGGCATCGTGCGCTGGCGGCGCGTGGATCTGAAAGGCTGGGATCAAGGCCCACTTCGGCGTTGTCTATCATGAGCGTTCGGTGTCACGCTTGCTGAAGCAAATGGGCTTCTCCCATATTTCGGCACGGCCCCGCCATCCGGGGCAGGACGAGGCCGTGATGGAAGACTTCAAAAAAACTTGCCCCGCACGCTAGTGTCCTGAGTCAGAAGTTCGCCGCATTATTTTCGGATGTGGTTTTTAGACAGAAGCGTTTGACCGCATCAAGGATATCGTCTGCGGTTCGGACCCATTTGAAGGGTTTTGGATCTTCATTGCGAGTTTCGATGTAATCCAGGATGGCTTTTGTGAGTTCGCGCTCGCTGCGGTGAACGCCACGCTTGATCTGGCGGTCGGTGATTTCGGCAAAGAAGCGCTCGACCATGTTCAACCAGGATGCGGAGGTGGGTGTGAAATGCACATGCCAGAGGGGCCGTCTGGCCAACCAGGCACGGATCGCCGGCGTTTTGTGGGTGGCGTAGTTGTCCATGATGAGGTGGATCTCCAGATCGTCGGGAACCCGGCGTTCGATCTCCATAAGGAACTTCTTGAACTCCGAGGCCCGGTGGCGCTTGTCGCATTTGCCGATGACCTCGCCGGTTGCCGTGTTGAGGGCGGCGAACAGGGAGGTGGTGCCGTGGCGTTTGTAATCGTGGCTGCGGCGTTCGATCTGACCCGGCCGCATGGGCAGGACCGGTTGTGAACGGTCAAGCGCCTGAATTTGGCTCTTTTCATCGACGCAGAGCACCAAGGCCCGCTCCGGCGGGTTCAGGTAAAGCCCAACCACATCGCGAACCTTGTCGATAAACCGGGGATCGGTTGAGAGCTTGAAGGTCTCCGTGCGATGGGGTTGCAGGCCAAAGGCACGCCAAATCCGTTGCACGCTGGACGTCGAGATGCGGCTCTCCCCGGCCATCATCCTGGAACTCCAATGGGTCGCGTTACGCGGCATGCTTTCAAGCGTCCGCACGATCACCGCCTCGACCTGCGCATCGGTGATCGTCCGGGGCGTGCCGGGGCGCGGCTCATCATACAGACCGTCGCTCCCCTTCTCGATGAAGCGCCGACGCCACTTGCCCACCGTCGCCGGGTCAACGCCCAAATCCCGGGCCACCTGCTTGTTCTGCCTGCCCTCGGCGCAGGCCAGAACAATGCGCGCCCGCAGCGCCAGACCTTGAGCCGTCGTGCGCCGTGACGTCAGCGTCAGGAGCTCCTCACTCTGTTCTGGACTCAACGTGACCGGGGGCGCAGCGCGGGGCATGGAAGATCCTCCATCTCAAAATATACCTCCCCTGAATGATACCACGTATTTCTGATCCAGGACACTAGCGGCGTCCATAGGGCATCTGCCTCCCGACACCAGCATCGAACTTTGGTGGCAGGACGAGATGAGACCGGGCCAGAAGAATGGTCTGGTACGCCAGTGGGCGCGGCGTGGAACCAGGCCCCGCCAACCCAAGGATCAACGGTATCAGAACACATATCTTTTTGGCGCCATCTGTCCGGCCAGGGGACGCGGCGCGGCATTGGTCATGCCATACGCCAATACCCATGCCATGCAGGCCCACCTGAATGAGATATCCCTGGCCGTGGCGCCGGGTGCCCATGCTGTCCTCTTGATCGACCGCGCTGGCTGGCACACCACGGGAGAACTCCACATGCCGGGAAACATTACCCCCGTCTTTTTGCCTTGCCGCGCTCCAGAACTCAATCCGGTCGAAAACATCTGGCAGTTCCTACGCCAGACCTGTCTCTCGAACCGTGTTTTTGAAAACCATGACGAGATCGTTGAAGCAGCCTGCCAAGCCTGGAACCGTCTTGCCGACCAGCCATGGCAAATCATGTCAATCGGACTCCGGGATTGGGCCCATAACGATCATCATCAATGACCTTTGGTATAATCAGCTACCCTCTGTCATCATTGACAACAACGGAGGGGACAGGCAATGGATGCTCAGGATGTATTGGCTCTTGGCCTCGGGGTTACGCCACCATGGCGGCTGGTCGAACAGCGTCTCGACACGAACAGATCGGAGACGATCCGCTGTTCGAAGCCGTCCGCAAGGCTCTGGAGACGGTCAAAAAACATCCCAAGCGCATTTTCGAACGTTGGACGTCAATCCATAGCAACGCCCGCATGGAAGCAATGAACGGACTGTTTCAGGCCGCCAGGGCAAGAGCCAGAGGCTACCGCAACACCGAGACCTTCATCACCATGATCTACTTGATCGCAGCCCCGCCCGGAGATATAATCAAATCCACTTGATACGTCGAAGAACCTGACAATTTTGGTGTGACGTGAGTCCGCCGAAGGGCGGACCGATCCGGCTTTGAGCCGAAACCTGAAGCCACCGGCTTTCAGCCGGTGGTCGTTCACCCTATCGACCCAATACCAAGGTGCGTTGACGCTCACCCGCCCTCACCGTTCCTTCACATACGCCGTTCCCAGCGCCTTCGGCGGCACCGCGCGGCCGAAGAACCCCGCCAGCAGCACCACGGTGGCCACGTAGGGCAGCACCAGGATCAGTTCGACCGGGATCTCCCCGACCACCGGTAACTCGACGCTCTGCAACCTTGCCGCCGCCGCCTCTAGGAAACCGAAGATCAGGCAGGCCGCCAGCACCGGCCCCGGCCGCCACTTGCCGAAGATCATCGCCGCCAGCGCGATAAAGCCCTTGCCCGCACTCATCTCGCGCACGAACCCGCCGCCATGGGCGATGGAAAGATATGCCCCCGCCACCCCGCACAAGGCGCCCGCGATCAGCACGCCGCGATAGCGCAGCCAGGTCACTGACAACCCAGCGCTGTCCACCGCCTCCGGCTTCTCGCCGACGGCGCGCAGGCGCAACCCGAAGGTGGTGCGAAACAGCATCCACCAAACCAGCGGCACCGCCGCCACGGCCAGGTAGACGATCAGATTGTGCCCGCTGATCAGCTCCGCATAGAACGGTCCGATCACCGGCACCTGCCCGAATGTCTCCACCCCGGGCAGGGTGATCGGCCTGAACCGCTCGCCCTGAGCCAGCAGCGGTGTCCGCCCACCCCGCTGGAACAGCGCAATCCCCGCCACGATGGTCATTCCCGAGGCCAGGATGTTGATCGCCACCCCGCTGATGATCTGCTCGCCCCTATGCGTGATGCAGGCAAATCCATGCACCGCCGCCATCGCCATCGACACCGCCACCGCCGCCAACAAACCCAACGGCGCCGAGCCGGTGATCGAGGCCACTGCGGCGGCGGCAAAGGCGCCTGCCAGCAACTTCCCCTCCAACCCGATGTCGATCACGCCCGAGCGCTCCGACACCAGCCCCGCCATGGCGCAAAGGATCAGCGGGGCGGCGAAGCGCAATGTCCCATCCATCAGCCGCAGAAAGTCGACCCACCACTCTGCCAGGGAAATCTCAGCCATCCCGCCGCCTCCCCGAATTGGGCCGCAAACTGGGCCGCGAATCGGGTCGCACCAACGCGAACACTCGCCCGAGCAGCGGGTTCAGCATGAAGGCCAGCGCGCCGCAAAACAGGATGATCAGCCCCTGGATCAGCAGCACCATCTCGCGGGTGATGGTCTTGAACTCGAAATCCAGCTCGGCCCCGCCCTGGAACAACACCCCGAACAGCAGGCTTGCCAGCACGATCCCCACCGGATGGTTGCGCCCCATCAGCGCCACCGCGATGCCGGTGAAGCCGTAGCCGGAGGTGAAGTTCAGCAGCAGCTTGTGCTGCACCCCCAAGATCTCGTTCAGCGCCATCATCCCGGCCATGCCGCCCGACAGCGCCATGGCGATCACCACCATGCGCTTGACCGGAATGCCGGCATAAACCGCCGCCGGCTCGCTCTGGCCCATGGCGCGCAGCGCATAGCCGAACTTGGTGCGCCAGATCAGCACCCAGACCCCCACACAGCACACCAGCGCGATCACGAATGAAAGATTCAGCGGCGAGCGCTCCACCTCGATCCCCACCCAGCCCAGCATGTCGTGGAAAAACGGCAAACGCGCCCCCTCGGCGAACTCCCGCGTCTGCGGCGAGCTTTGGCCGGGGCGCATCAGAACCCCGCTCAACAGCGCCACCGTCAGCCCGGCGGCGATGAAGTTGAACATGATCGTGGTGATGACGATATGGCTGCCGCGATAGGCCTGCAGATAAGCCGGGATCAGCGCCCATCCCGCCCCGAAGGCGGCGGCGGCGCCAATCCCCAGCACAACGACCATGGGCCCCGGCAGCACCGGGTCCAGCGCCAGCGCCACCAGCGCCACCCCCAGCCCGCCGATCGCCGCCTGCCCCTCGCCGCCGATGTTGAACAGCATGGCGTGGAAGGCAATCGACACCGCCAGCCCGGTGAAGATGAAATTGGTGGTGTAATACAGCGTATAGCCCAGCCCGCCGGGATAAACGAAGGCCCCCTTCAGCATCACCCCCAGCGCCGCCAGCGGGCTCTCCCCCAGCAGCGCGATGACAATGCCCGCCACCCCCAGCGCCAAAGCGATGTTCAACATTGGTATCAGGCCGATCTCGGCCCAGCGGGGCAGGGGGGCGGTCTTCATCTGACTGGTCTCCCCGCCCCACGCCGTCCCGGGCTTGCCCCGGGACGCCCTTGCCGCGGAACCAGGAGGTCCCGGGTCAAGCCCGGGACGGCGCGACAATGAGCGCGCGCGAACCTCACGCCGCCGCCCCTTCGCCAACACCCGCCATCATCAACCCCAGTTTGGCCCGGTTTGCCTCGGCCCTAGGCAGCGTGCCCACAACCTGCCCGGCATTCATCACCATGATCCGGTCGGCGAGCGCCAGGATCTCGTCCAACTCGACCGAAACCAGCAAAATCGCGCAGCCCGCCCGCTTCAGATCGATCAGTTGCTGGTGGATGAACTCGATCGCGCCGATATCGACGCCGCGTGTCGGCTGCCCGACCAGCAGCACCTTCGGCCCCACATCGATCTCGCGCGCCAACACGATTTTCTGCTGATTGCCGCCGGAAAACCCCCGCGCGCGCAATGCGGGATAGGTCGGGCGCACATCGAAACGCGCCATCAGGCGCTGGCACAGCGCCTGTATCCCACCCAGACTTAGCAGCACTCCAGCCCCCGCCCGTTCGCCCCGGTGATAGCCCAGCACCATGTTCTCGGCGGCCGAGAAGTTCAGCACCAGCCCCCGGTGCTGGCGATCCTCCGGCACATGGGCCAACCCCAGCCGCCGCATCTCGGACGCTGCCGCCGGATGGTCGCGGTCGATTTCGCGCCCACCCAGCATGATCCGCCCACCCTGCGGGGCGGTGATGCCGGATAACAGATCCAGCAGCTCGGATTGCCCGTTCCCGGTCACTCCGGCGACCCCCAGAATTTCACCCGCCCGCAATTCCAGCCCGACGTCTTCCAGCCGCAACACCCCGGTCGAATCGCGCCACGACAACGCTTCGGCCACCAGCGCCACCGATCCCGGCTCGGCCGGGGTGGGGGCGGTCTCCAACTGCACCTTGCGCCCCACCATCAACTCGGCCAGCTCCTCGCGTGTTGTGGTGGTGGGGGTCCGGTGCCCCACCATCTCGCCGCGGCGCATCACCGAGACCGCATCCGTCACCTCCATGATCTCGCGCAGCTTGTGGGTGATCAGCAGCACCGTCACGCCGTCGCGCTTCAGCGCCCGCAGGATGTCGAACAGGCGGTCGCTCTCGTCCGGGGTCAGCACGCCCGTAGGCTCGTCCAGGATCAGGATCCGCGCCCCGCGCCGCAGCGCCTTCAGTATCTCGACGCGCTGCTGCAATCCGACTGGCAGTTCGCCGACCAACGCATCCGGGTCGATCTCCAACCCATGCTCGCGGCTCAACCGCTCCAACTCGGCCCGGGTCTCGGCGATGCCGCGCTCGAGCATCGCCCCGCCCTCGGCACCCAGCATCACGTTCTCCAGCACGGTGAATGTCGGGACCAGCATGAAATGTTGATGCACCATGCCTATACCGAGCCGGATGGCGTCGGCGGTGCCGTGGATCTGCACTGGCGTGCCGTCGATGTCGATCCGTCCGCTATCGGCGATGTAGAACCCGTAGAGGATGCTCACCAGGGTCGATTTACCGGCCCCGTTCTCGCCGATAATGCCGTGGATCGTGCCTGCGCAAACTTCGAGTGAAAGATCATGATTCGCACGTACCTGACCGAAGTTCTTGCAAATTCCGGTCAAGCGCACGGCAGGCGGAGTTGCGTTGCTCATCGGGCCATGCCGCAGGTTTCACGCCGTCCCGGGCTTGCCCCGGGACCTCCCGGCAATCCGCAAAGGAGGTCCCGGGTCAAGCCCGGGACATCGCGGCTTTCGGCGCCGGTACGCACCTTACGGAGCCTCAGAACGGGCAGGTCTGGTCTGCCTCGTAGTCATGCACCTTGATCGCGCCCGAGATGATGTCGGCCTTGGCTTTCTCGACCGCCGCTCTCACCGCGTCGCTCACCAGGGCGGCGTTGTTCTCGTCCTGCGCCCAGTCGACCCCGTTCTCGGCCAGACCCAGCGACACCACACCGGCTGTGAAGTCGCCGTCCATCGCGTCCTTGAAGGTCTGATAGGCGGCAACATCGACCCGCTTCAGCATCGACGTCAGCACCGACCCCGGCACCAGCCCGTTCTGGTTCGAGTCGACCCCGATGGCCAGCTTCCCGGCATCTGCCGCGGCGCGGATCACGCCCAGTCCGGTACCCCCGGCGGCCTGATAGATCACATCGGTGCCCCGGTCGATCTGGCTCTGGGCCAACTCAGCCCCCTTGCCCGGATCGTTCCAGGCCGCGGGCGTGGTCCCGGTCATGTTCTGGAACACTTCAGTGCCCGCCTTGGCTTCCTTCGCGCCCTGCACATAGCCGCAGGCGAATTTGCGGATCAGCGGAATATCCATGCCGCCGACAAAGCCGACCTTGCCGGTCTTCGAGGTCAGGGCGGCGGCGACGCCGACCAGATAGCTGCCCTCGTTCTCCTTGAACTGGTACTGGCGCAGATTGGGCCGGTCGAGCCAGAACACATCAATGATCGCGAACTGCTTGTCCGGATTGTCGGCGGCGACCTTGTCGATGGCGTCGGCCTGGGCAAAGCCCACCCCCAGTACGACGGTCGCGCCCCGGCTGATCATGCGCCGCATCGCCTGCTCGCGCTGGGTCTCGTTGGTGACCTCGAACTCCATGACCTCGACCCCGGTCTCGTCCATGAACTTCTTGACCCCGGTCCAGACCCCCTCGTTGAACGATTTGTCGAACTTGCCACCCATATCGAAGATCACGGCGGGCTTGAACTCGGCGGCTTGGGCGATGGTGGCGACGGCCGCCATGGCGGCGGCGGCGATGAGATGTTTCAGGCGCATTGTGTTCTCTCCCTGTATTCGGCGGCGCGGCCGCAGCTTTCATCCAATAGGGTCCGAGACGAGGCCGCAAGGTTTATGGTCAGATTGAACCAGATTTTCTCGGTGGAGGAAACCGATCGAGAAATCGATGGGCGCGGGGCAGGGCGTTATGAAAGAAATGTCTCGGTTCGCGGAGCCAGAGTCCATCGTACTCCCTCGACATTCGCTCAGAAACCAGAACGTCCTTCGGTATACTGGTAGCCTCGCAACACCAGCCCGGCCACCAGCGACCCGCTTTGCGTCTGGTGTGAGCCAGCAAGGCACTCCAATCCGAATATCCGTGATAGTCGAAGGCAAGGTTGCCTTTGACCACCACAATGTGATTGCCGGTGTGCCCGACGCCCGGCTTTATCCAAATTGCCGAGAAACCAAACGTGGAGAACCGGTCCATGAACGCATTGGCCAAGATGTGGCAGGCCCCAGCAGCGAAAAACACACGATCCGGCAAGCTCCATCGTTTCTCTGGATCATTTTTGAGTTCTTTGTCGATGATGTACATGTGCGATCGTGTATTGTTAGGACGTGTGCTGGCACGCACGATCTAGGCTCGGGTCCAGGAATGGTGCGTGCCAGCACGCACCCTGCCGCGCAAATCCCGGCAAATCGCGACGATCATGCAAACATATCGCGGGTCGAAACTCCAGCACCACCAAACCACTACTGAAACACCACCAAAACACCACCGTCGGATTCGGCCTTCGGCCTACCCTTTCAGCCCGATCTCGCGCAGCCTCTGATCCAGAAAATCCTTCGCCGTCACCCCCTCCTTCAGCACCACCTCCGGCCTCGGATGCAGGAACATCGGCATCGAGAACCGGGCGCCCCCCTCCGCCTTTTCCGGGTTCACCACCCGATGCACGGTCGAGGGGAAATACCCGCCTGAGGCCATCTCCAGCATATCCCCCACATTGATTGCGATCATGCCCGGATCGCACGGAACGCTGTGCCAGTTCCCACCAGTATCCTGCGCCTGCAGCCCCGGTGCCGAGCCCGCCAGCAGCACGGTGATCAGGTTGATGTCGCCATGCGCCGCCGCGCGCACAGCGCCCGGTTCCGGGGCCTCATCCAGCGCCGGATAATGTAATATTCTCAACAAGTTCTGCTGCGATCCGGCGAGCATTTCCGGCAGCGGCTCGTGGAATATTTTTCTTACTTCGACGGGTGCCTCCGCCTGCACCCACTCCAGCAGGGTCGCCCCGATCGCCACCAGGTCGCCATACAGCCTGCGCGTCATCGGCGCGATCTCGTCTGGCACCCGGCCCTGCGGGAAGACGTGATAGAACTCCTTCAGATCCTTGGTCTTGGCCCCCTTGGCGTGCTCCGAACGGAATGGAAAATACCCGTCCTGGGTCTCCGGATTCACGGTGAAATCGTGCTTGTCCTCCGAGTTGAAAAACCCGCCCCAGGCCGCGTAGGCCTCGGTGATCCGCTCGGGCCCGATGGGATGGTCGGTCAGCACCGCGAACCCGGTCTCGCGCAAGGACCGGGTGAAGGCCGCCGGGGCGCCCGGGTTGGTGAATGAAACGGTCTGGATGTCGAAGTTTGACATTTGTGGGAACCTCCATTTTCGTATTTTATTTCAACCGGTTGCGGCACCCCGGCACGCATCCGCCGTGCCGGTAACCGCCAGAAACCGCGCCCGCACGGCTTGGGCGTCCACGCCTGTGCAGACCCGCACCAACGGCCCCGACCCCTCGGCCGCGAACCGCGTCCGCCCCGCCGCCTCACCCTCCAGCGTCACCGCTACTGGCGCTTCGCGCACCTCGAACATCCCCGGATCGGTGATCTCGATCACCGCCGTGGGGTCGTGCATGTGGCATCCGTCGAGGTCGTAGCGCTCGCGATGAACGTTGAAGTAGAACTGCACCGCCCGGTCCAGAAACCCGCCGATCACCGGGGCCGCCCGCGCCAACCCAGCGAAATCGGCAGGTGAGCAATTCACCGCCTCGGTCACGTCCAGCCCCACCAGCGTCACCGACCAATCGGCGGCAAACACCGCCGCCGCCGCATGGGGGTCGTTCCAGATATTGGCCTCGGCGTTGGCATTCACATTGCCGGGACACTCCACCGCTCCCCCCATCACCACCACCCGGTCCACATTGCGGGCAATCGCCGGGTCCAGCGCCAGCGCCGCCGCCAGATTGGTCAGCGGCCCCACCGCACAAATCGTCACCAGCCCGGGATGCACCGTCGCCATCTCGCACAGGAACTGCGCCGCCGGGCGCGGGTCGGCCCGGCCCGCAGGCGTGACGGGCGGCAGGTCGCCAAAGCCTTCGACGCCATGGACGAAATCCGGATGCGGCAGCAACGGCTGCACCAGCGGCACCGCTGCCCCCTCCGCCACGGGGATGTGCAGCGCGGCCAATTCGGCGAGAAACAACGCATTCCGGGTCGCGGTGGTTACCGGCACATTGCCGAACACCGTCGTCAGCCCGATCAACTCCAACTCCGGATGCGCGGCGGCAAAGAGGATCGCCATTGCGTCGTCGACCCCCGGGTCGGTGTCGATAATCAGCTTGATCGCGTTCATCCGCCATGCCCCTTCTGAGATCCGGCCTGAGATCCGGCCTGAAGTGCGGCCAGAAATGCCGCCACCTCGCCCGCCGCCGGGATCGCATCCGCCGCCCCCGGCCTGGTCACCTGTATCGCCGCCGCCGCCGAGGCCTGCCGCAACGCCGCCTCCGGTTCCATCCCACCACCCCGCGCGGCAAGGAAGGCCCCCAGGAAGGTATCCCCCGCGCCAGTGGTATCCACCGGCGTCACCGCAAATGCAACCACCTCGCAAATCCGGTCACCGACCCGATACCGCGCCCCGTGCGCGCCCCGCGTCACCAGCAGCTCCGGCACCGGTAAATCATTCACAGCCATCCCCAGATGCGCCGCCAACTGCCCCGCCTCGATCTCGTTCACCGCCAGCAGATCCACCGACCCGATCAACCCCGCCGCCGCGCGTGCGTCAAACGGCGCCGCGGCATAGGCCGTCTTCAACCCCAATGCCTTGGCCCGTGCGAATCCCTCGGCGATCAGGTTGGTCTCGTTCTGGGCCAGAAACCAGTCACGCTCCTTTGCCCGCGACAATCCCCGGTCGATCTGTTCCACTGTCAGCGCCCGGTTGGCCCCGCCATGGATGATGATCTGGTTCTCAGCCGCCGCATCGACGCAAACCACCGCATGCCCGGTCGCCGCGTCCACCACCGCCAGATCGCCCACATCGATCCCCGCCGACAGCAACCGCTCGACAATCCACCCGCCATCAGCGCCAACCGCCCCGATGTGATGCACCTTCGCCCCCATCGCAGCAGCAGCCAGCGACTGGTTCACCCCTTTGCCGCCCAACCCGCTAGCATAGCCGATATCGGAGACGGTTTCGCCTGCCCCTGGCAGATGCGCCACCCGGTAGACATGGTCGATATTGATCGATCCCAGATTGAAGATGCTCATGAACCGGTCCCGCGATTCGCCGCCAGTACGGCTTCCATGAAAGCCCCCAGAAGCGCTGGGTCAAGCGCTCCGTTCACCCGGATACCACCGCAGAGGTCGACCCCGCAAGGCCGCACCCGCCGGATCGCCTCGCCGACATTCTCCGGCGTCAATCCGCCCGCCAGGAACACCGGCCGGGCCGGGCGCGCAACGAACTCGGCACTGATCTCCCAATCATGGACCCGCCCGGTGCCGCCCAGCTCGCGCATCGATGGCCGTCCGGAGTCCAGTAGAAACGCCGACACATTCGGCGCATAGGCGTCGATCAGGTCCAGTGCTGCGTCATCCTCCACATGGATCACCTGAATGCGCGCCAGCCCCGGCGCGTTTCGGACCAGCCGCTCATGGGTCTCGGGCATCACATGGTTCACGATCTGCACCGCCCGTACACCAATCCGCGCGGCGTGTTCAATGATGTTGTCCGCGCGCACACAATCCGTCAGCAAAACCGGAGCAGCCCAAGGATTGGCCCCGGCGGCAATCCCGCACGCCACCACTTCCTCGACCACACCCGGCCCGGTTGGCATCGGTCCGACCAGCCCCAGCAGGTCCGCGCCAGCCGCCGCCGCCATCTCCGCCTCACCCGGCGAGGCGATACAGCAGATCTTTACCCGTGTCCGCGCAGCCATGTTCGGCGCCTCTCCAGAATCACTTTCGTTCAGCGCGATCATGCCACCGCGCCCGGCTTTAGGTCTAAAGTTTTTCCAACTGATAAAATTTTCCAATTGATAAAACTTTCACACCGCCGCATAGTTCCCGAAAACACGCCTGCAGGGAGGCAGCACATGACCAAGGCAGACTTGACGCCGGGCATCATGGCGGGACGGCTCGATGGCGCGGCGCTGGCTGCAGGCTTCGCCGACCTGCACGCGCCGCTCTCGGCTCACGAGGCCCGCGTTGCCGCCGACCGCTGCTATTTCTGCCACGACGCGCCCTGCACCATCGCCTGCCCGACCACCATCGATATCCCGCAGTTCATCCGCGAGATCTCCACCGGCGCGGAACTCGCGGCGGCCCGGACCATCTTCGACCAGAACATCCTCGGCGGCATGTGCGCCCGGGTGTGCCCGACAGAATCCCTGTGCGAGGAGGCCTGCGTGCGCCAGGCGGCAGAGGGTGAGCCGGTCCAGATCGGCCGCCTGCAACGCTTTGCCACCGACACCCAGATGGCCACCGGCCGGCAGCCCTACAGCCGCGCAGCACCTACCGGCAAAACGGTTGCCGTGGTCGGGGCAGGGCCCGCCGGGCTGGCTTGCGCCCACCGCCTGGCAATGCACGGCCACGATGTCACCCTCTATGACGCCCGGATCAAGCCTGGTGGCCTGAACGAGTTCGGCATCGCGGCCTACAAGACCGTCAACGACTTCGCCGCCAACGAGGTCGATTGGCTGATGTCAATCGGCGGCATCCGGCTGGAAACCGGCAAGCGCCTCGGCGACGGCCTCACGCTGGCATCCCTGCAAGCCGAATTCGACGCAATGTTCCTCGGCATCGGCCTCGGCGGTGTCAATGCGCTGCGCGCCGAGGGCGAGGATATGGCGGGGGTTGGCGATGCCGTCGATTTCATCGCCGAACTGCGCCAGGCGGATGACCTGACGAAGCTCCCGATCGGCCGCAACGTCGTGGTCATCGGAGGCGGCATGACCGCCATCGACGCCAGTGTGCAGTCCAAACTGCTGGGTGCCGAGACCGTCACCATCGTCTATCGCCGGAGCCAGGAAGCGATGAGCGCCAGCCAGTGGGAGCAGGACCTCGCCACCGCAAAGGGCGTCACCCTGCGCCACTGGGCGCGCCCGGTGCGCGTCATCGGCAACGGCCCCGAAAATAATGCAGCGGCCCGCGAGGTCGAGTTCGAATACACCCGCCCCGGGGCAGGTGGCCTTGAAGGCACCGGCGAAACCTTCCGCATCCCCGCCGACCAGGTCTTCAAGGCCATCGGCCAGACCTTGGACGGCGCGCCTGACGGCCTTACTCTGAAAGGCGGTAAGATCCAGACCAACGCCGAAGGCCGCACTTCCCTGTCACTGGTCTGGGCCGGTGGCGATTGCGCCACCGGTGGCGACGACCTCACCGTGACCGCTGTCGCCGAAGGCCGCGACGCCGCCGAGAGCATCCACCGAACTCTGGGAGGGTAGACCGATGGCCAATGTGGAGCGAGACGTCGCCCGCCACTACACCACCACAGCGATTGCCGACCGCATCATGGCCGCGCTCGAATCCAGCGGTGTCCACATCGCTTCCGCCAAGCCCGAGGATCTGAAACCGGTCGACGAGTTTCACACCGGGGGCATGGAGGCGACCATCGCCCTTCTCGATCAACTCGACATCACGTCCAGTACCGACGTGCTCGACATCGGCTGCGGCATTGGCGGCACCGCCCGCACGCTCGTCGAGCGCTATGGCTGCCAGGTGACAGGTGTCGACCTGACCGAGGCCTTCGTCGATGCCGCCTGCGCTCTCACCACCATGGTCGGCCTCGGCGGTCGGACCAGCTTCAAGCACGGCAGCGCCCTGGCGCTCCCGGTTGGTGACGCCAGCTTCGACCTCGCCTTCCTGCTCCATGTTGGCATGAACATTGCCGACAAGCCCGGCCTGTTCCGCGAGGCGCGGCGCGCACTTCGCCCCGGCGGCGTCTTCGCCATCTTCGAGGTGATGAAACGCGGCCCCGACCCGCTCGAATTCCCGCTACCCTGGTCGACCGCGCCCGAGACCTCCTTCGTTGACCTGCCCGAGACCTATCGCGCCGCCGCCGAGGCGGCGGGATTCGAGATTGCCTCGGAGCGCGACCGCTCCGATTTCGCCAGCGAATTCTTCGCCCGTGTCAGCGCGATGATTGCCCAACGGGGCGGCCCGCCGCCGCTCGGCATTCACCTGCTGATGGGCGATACTGCGCCCGAGAAAATCGCCAACTATGTCACCTGCCTCGAGAGCGGCCGCATCGGGCCGACCGAGATGATCTTCCGCGTTCCCACCTGACGAGGAGCCCATGCCATGGCCGACATCCGCAACACCTTCATCGGCATCAAATCGCCCAACCCGTTCTGGCTCGCCTCGGCGCCGCCGACCGACAAGGAATACAACGTGCGCCGCGCCTTCAAGGCGGGCTGGGGCGGAGTGGTCTGGAAGACGCTGGGCCTCGACCCCCATATCGTCAACGTCAACGGCCCGCGCTACGGGGCGATCTGGGGCGCCGACCGCCGCCTGCTGGGCCTCAACAACATCGAGTTGATCACCGACCGGCCGCTGCAAACCAACCTCGACGAGATCAAGGTGATCAAGCGCGACTACCCGGACCGCGCCGTCGTCGTCTCGCTGATGGTGCCTTGCGAGGAGGACTGCTGGAAGGGCATCCTGCCCCAGGTCGAGGAGACCGGCGCGGACGCTATCGAGCTGAATTTCGGCTGCCCCCACGGCATGTCCGAACGCGGCATGGGTTCCTCCGTGGGCCAGGTGCCGGAATACATTGAAATGGTCACCCGCTGGTGCAAGCAAACCACCCGGATGCCGGTGATCGTGAAGCTGACCCCCAACATCACCGACATCCGCTATCCCGCCCGCGCCGCCAAGGCCGGCGGGGCCGATGCGGTCTCGCTGATCAACACGGTGAGTTCAATCACGTCAGTCAATCTCGACAATTTTTCGCCCGAGCCCGAGATCGACGGCAAGGGCTCGCACGGCGGCTATTGCGGCCCGGCGGTGAAACCCATCGCGCTGAACATGGTTGCCGAGATTGCCTGCGATGCCGAGACCGCGGACCTCCCGATCTCAGGCCTCGGCGGCATCACCAACTGGCGTGACGCGGCCGAGTTCATCGCGCTGGGTGCGGGCAACGTCCAGGTCTGCACCGCGGCCATGACCTATGGTTTCCGGGTGGTGGGCGAGATGATCTCCGGCCTCAAGCTGTGGATGGACGAAGCGGGCCACGAAACCCTGGACGATTTCCAGGGCCGGGCGGTGCCGAACGTGACCGACTGGCAGTACCTGAACCTGAACTATGTCACCAAGGCCAGGATCGACCAGGACCTCTGCATCAAATGCGGCCGCTGCTTCGCGGTATGCGAAGACACCTCGCACCAGGCGATCTCGATGGCGGGGCCCGGCACGAAACTCGGTGGCGAGCGCAAGTTCGAAGTCATCGACGAGGAATGCGTCGCCTGCAACATCTGCGTCAACGTCTGCCCGGTCGAGGCCTGCATCACCATGGAACGTATGGCCTCTGGGAGCGTGGACCCGAGAACCGGCGAGACGGTGCGCGAGGGGCATGGGGATTGGACGACGCACCCCAACAACCCGATGCGGACGGCGGCGGAGTAGGGGTGGGCCGCTAAATCACGGCCTGCATCGCCTCTGCCTCACCACTGCCGCTCGAAATCCGCTTTGTTACCATCGGACTAGCCTTCCGGGACCGTCGGATCTCCGCGCACCAGTCCAAGGCCTTGCCCCGCGCGCCCTCGGAAATCCCCGCCAGCGTGTCGCCCAGCCCGGCCCTCAGGCGGGCGATCAGCGATGAGGCGCCCTTGCGCCAATGGCCTTCAAGCTGGCGCCCGGCAAGCGCGCTGTCGAAATCATGGATCTCCTGTTCGGCCGCCGAACGGAAGGCCAGAATTGCCGCCTGCCTCTCGGTCACAATGGCGTGGCGCACGCTCGCCACGTAGCTTTGCGCGGAAATGTGGCTCGAAGCATGCTCGGCGAATGAGGCGATCGGCCAATCGAACGGCACCTTTGTCGGTCCGTGCAGGCTCGGTACCTGGACGGTGCCTTCCCGCAAGTTCAGGACCACCGGATCAAGCTCGCCCCCTGGGGGCATGATTTCCACGGCATCGAATTCACCGGAGAGGTCCAGGAACGCCGTCGTGCCAAGATGGTTGCAAATGCCGAGCGCCCGTTTGAACTGCGCGATGTATTCGCTGTCGATTTTGCGCCGGTGATAGACCGGCAGCATCTGCCCGGGATTGCAGTCGCCGCGCTGAAGCACCAACTCGATCGGGCCAACCCGGGCGAGGGCAAGCTGTTACTAACAGCGGCTGAATTCCGGCTGGACCATCGCCCGCCGCCCGATTATCCTGCCAGCGACCCTCACCCCGGAGACCGCCCCGGAGACCACCATGCCAAACCACCTCTCCCTTGTCGAACTCAACGCGGGTCTCCCCGATATCCTGGCTGCCCCCGCCGACAACGGCACACTGCGGGCCATCGTGATCCGGCCAGAGAAGCAGACGCGCGCCGACCTCGACACCTGCGAGATCAGCCTCGCCCTTGGCACCCATGGCGACCACTGGGCCAAAGGCTGCTGGAAATCCACCGAGGACGGCCAACCCCACCCGGACGTCCAGATCTGCATCATGAACGCCCGCTGCATCGGGCTGATCGCGGTTGAGCGCGCCAACTGGCCACCCGCCGGGGACAACCTCTTCATCGACATGGATCTGACCCCGGACAACACACCCCCCGGCACGCGGTTGGCCATCGGCTCGGCGGTGATCGAGATCACCGATACCGCCCATAACGGCTGCGCCAGTTTCATTGAGCGCTATGGCCGCGACGCCTGCCTTTTCGTGAACACCGGCGAGGGCAAGAAACTGCGTCTGCGCGGTATCTACGCCCGGGTGGTTCAGGACGGGCGGGTGACGGCTGGCGACCGGGTATTGAAGGTCGCGTAGGGGCCGCTGGCGCACCTTGCGCCACATGCGCACCACTCACACTACCCCACGCCCCACCCCGTCTCCCGGCGGGTCTTATGCGCCGACCCGGCCCCCTACGGCGCCGAAAGCGATAGCTTTCGAACAGGCGCAAAAAACACGGGGCGGGAGGCGGACGGGCTGCGCTCTTCAGGGCTCCCGATTGGATGAGCCCAATGATTTGGCGCCCGGAGCTTAGCGCTCGGGCAACCTATACTGCCCCTCGCCAGGCCTCGCGACTTTCCTCGTTTCTGTTGACCGTGGCACCCGCACGGTGGATGACAGGCGGCCGGGCCGTCCGGCGGGAGAGTGGAATTTGACAGAACCCGAACACAATGACGGGAAACTCCGCATCGAGGCGCTGAAAGGCCATGCTGCGATGTTCGCTTTTGCGGTGGCGCTCTCGGGTTCGTTCTCGCTCGGCGAGCGGGCGGCGCCGCATCTCGACCCGGCGGCGCTGAATGCGATCCGCTTTGTGCTGGCCGGGTGCCTGCTGGCGCCGTTCGCGCTGCGCCGCCTAAAACGCGAGCACCTTCGCGCCGCCTGGCGCTACCCAGTGCTGGGCGGGGTTTTTTCGGTTTATTTTTTCCTGATGTTCGTGGCGCTGCGCCTGACCGACGCGGTCTCGACCGCTGCTGTCTTCGCCCTGACGCCGCTGATGAGCGCGGTGTTCGGCTGGTTCCTGCTGCGCCAGATCACGACCCCGCGCATTGCGCTCAGCCTGGTGATCGCGGGCGCGGGCGCTGTCTGGGTGATCTTCCGGGCGGATATTGGCCGCATCCTCGCCTTCGATATCGGCTCCGGCGAGATGATCTTCCTGGTCGGCTGCGCCGCGCATGCCTTCTACACGCCCTTGGTGCGCCGCCTGAACCGGGGCGAGCCGGTGCTGGTGTTCACCTTTGGCACCATCGTTTGCGCGGCGGCGCTGACCGGGCTGTGGGGCGCGCGCGCGATCGCCACGACCGACTGGACGGCACTGCCTGACATCGTCTGGATCACCATCGCCTATCTGGCGGTGTTCGCCACGGCGGGCTCGTTCCTGATGGTGCAGTACGCCACCCTGCGCCTGCCGTCGTCGAAGGTCATGGCTTATGGCTATCTGGTGCCCATCTTCGTGATCGTCTGGGAGGGGCTGTCGGGCCATGGCTGGGTGTCGGTGGCGGTCCTGCTGGGCGCTGGTGCGACGGTGCTGGGGCTGGTGATCCTGCTTGGCCCGGACACCGTCGCAGGCGGGGCCCCTAGCGGGGCCGCAGCCCGTCCAGGAACAGATGCTCCAGGAACCGTGCCGCGCCGGTGAAGCGATCCGCGCTGTCTTCACCCAGCACCGCCTGGACCTGGGTGTCGAAATCGGCGTAGTGCTGGGTCGTCGACCAGATGGCAAACAGCAGGTGGCGCGGGTCGTGATCGGCGATCTTTCCAGCCTCGATCCAGCCCCGGATTACCGTGCATTTCTCATCGACCAGCGCTTTCAGAGGCCCGGACAGCACATCGTCCAGGATCGGCGCGCCGCGCATGATCTCGCCCGCGAACAGCCGCGACTCGCGCGGGTAATCGCGCGCCATCTCCAGCTTGCGGCCGATATAGCCGGCGATCTCGCGCATCGGGTCGCCGGCGGCATCCAGCGCGTGCAGCGGCGCCAGCCAGGTGTCGAGCAGGCGATCGAGAGCAACCCGGTAGATCTCGTCCTTGCTGCGGAAATAATACAGGAGGTTGGGTTTAGACATTCCCGCCGCCTCGGAGATGCGGTCGATGGTGGCGCCGCGAAAGCCGTCGCGGGCGAATACATTCAGCGCCGCCGCCAGGATTTTCTCGCTATTTTCGGCCTGAATACGGGTGCGCCGCGCTGTCTTTTCAGCGCGCGCCCCCCGGCCATTATCGCGGCCACCATTGGCGGTTATCGGCTCGTCCGTGGGCAAACTCGCCCTCCCATGATGGTCTTGGCGCAATTTGTCCCTTGACCCGTCCTGCCATCTTGGTAGCGTGATTTTTACCAAACGGTCAAGGCAATGGAACCAGGGAGAACACCATGGCAGCCGCCACTGCTCATCTGGGCGCGAACCTCATTCTCAATGGCGAGCGGCTGTGGGGCAGCCTGATGGAGATGGCCAAAATCGGTCCGGGCATCGCCGGAGGCAACAACCGCCAGACCCTGACCGACGACGACGCCACCGGCCGCGCCCTGTTCCAGCGCTGGTGCGAGGCCGAGGGGCTGACCATGGGCGTGGATGCGATGGGCACCATGTTCGCCAGGCGCGAGGGCACGGACCCGGAGGCGCTGCCGGTCTATGTGGGCAGCCACCTCGACACCCAACCCACCGGCGGCAAATACGACGGCGTGCTTGGCGTGTTGGGCGGGCTGGAAATCATCCGCACCCTGAACGAACGCGAGATCAAGACCCGCCACCCCATCGTGGTCACCAACTGGACCAACGAGGAGGGCACCCGCTTTGCCCCGCCCATGGTCGCCTCGGGTGTCTTCGCCGGGGTCCACACGCTCGATTGGGCCTACGCCCGCGAGGATGCCGAGGGCAAGAAATTGGGCGACGAGTTGGACCGCATCGGCTTCAAGGGCGCGGAGGAGGTCGGCGCGCGCAAGATGAAGGCGTTCTTCGAACTGCATATCGAGCAGGGCCCGATCCTGGAAGCCGAGGGCATCGAGATCGGCGTCGTCACCCACGGCCAGGGGCTGCGCTGGATCGAATGCACGGTGACCGGGCGTGAGAGCCACACCGGCTCGACCCCAATGCCGATGCGCAAGAACGCCGGGCGCGGCCTGGCGCAGATCACCGAGCTGGCGCACGAGATTGCGATGAGCCACCAGCCCAACGCGGTCGGCGCCATCGGCCATATCGACGTCTACCCGAACAGCCGCAACATCATCCCCGGAAAGGTGGTGTTAACGGTCGATTTCCGCAGCCATGTCCAGGAAGTGCTCGACGCCATGGTGGCCCGCTTCGATGCCGAAGCCCCGGCATTGTGCGAAGCGCTGGGCGTCGGCTTCGAGAGCCAGATCGTCGGTCAGTTCGACCCACCCGCCTTTGACGAGGGGTGCGTTGCCGCCGTGCGCGGGGCGGCGGAACGGCTCGGCTATTCCCACATGAACCTCGTCTCCGGCGCCGGCCACGACGCCTGCTGGATCAACCGCGTCGCCCCGACCTCGATGGTGATGTGCCCCTGTGTCGACGGCCTCAGCCACAACGAGGCCGAGGATATTTCGCCGGAATGGGCGGAGAAGGGGGCGAATGTGCTGTTCCACGCGGTGGTTGAGACGGCGGAGATTGTGGAGTGAGGGTGGCCTCCCATCCCTGGGCCGTCCCGGGCTTGACCCGGGACCTCCTGGCTCATGGGCGCAGGGGGCTACAGTATGCAGTTTTTCGTCTACATTCTCGTTTCACGGTCGGAAAATGCGCTTTATACCGGGGCGACGTGCGCTCTTCGCGCACGGCTGCATCAACATCAGGTCGGTGCCACTGGCGCGCATACCCGAAAATATTACGTCAAGAAACTGGTCTATTTCGAAGTGCACGACACGCTCGAAGCGGCGCTGATACGCGAAAAGCGCATCAAACGCTGGCAACGAAAATGGAAGATCGAACTGATCGAGTCCGTCAACCCGACCTGGCGCGACCTGTCCGCCGAAATACCGTACTGAGCCAGAACAGGAGGTCCCGGGTCAAGCCCGAGACACACCGGCGAGAGGATTTCAAACCATGACCAAAGTCATCAAAAACGGCACCATCGTCACCGCCGACCGCACCTTCCATGCGGACATCCTGATCGACGGCGAGAAAATCGCCGAGATCGGGCAGAACCTGAAAGGCGACGAAACCGTCGACGCCACCGACGCCTATGTTATCCCCGGCGGCATCGACCCGCATACCCATCTCGAGATGCCCTTCATGGGCACCACCGCGGCCGAGACCTTCGAGTCCGGCACCTTCGCGGCGGCCTCCGGCGGCACCACCATGCTGGTGGATTTCGTGCTGCCGGGCGAGGACGGCTCGCTGATCAGCGCGCTCAACGAGTGGGACCGCAAATCAGCCCCGCAGATCTGCTCCGACATCTCGTATCACATGGCGATCACCGGCTGGAACCAGGGCATCTTCGACGAGATGGCCGATGTGGTGAAGCGCGGCGTCAACACCTTCAAGCACTTCATGGCCTACAAGGGCGCGCTGATGGTCGAGGACGACGAGATGTTCGCCTCGTTCCAGCGCTGCGCCGCCTTGGGCGCGCTGCCGCTGGTTCATGCAGAGAACGGCGATGTGGTGGCAGCACTGCAGGAAAAATACATGGCCGAGGGGCTGACCGGCCCCGAGGGTCACGCCTATTCCCGCCCGCCCGAGGTCGAGGGCGAGGCCACCAACCGCGCCATCATGATCGCCGACACGGCGGGGGTGCCGCTCTATGTGGTCCACACCTCGTGTGAGCAGTCGCACGAGGCGATCCGGCGCGCCCGCCAGAAGGGAATGCGGGTCTATGGCGAGCCGCTGATCCAGCACCTGACTCTGGATGAGGGCGAGTATTTCAACAAGGACTGGGACTATGCGGCGCGCCGGGTGATGTCGCCGCCGTTCCGCAACAAGATCCATCAGGACAGCCTGTGGGCGGGCCTCGCGGCAGGGTCGTTGCAGGTGGTCGCGACCGATCATGCCGCTTTCAATACCAAACAGAAGCGTATGGGATTGAAAGGTTTTCCGCTGATCCCCAACGGCACTGGCGGGCTTGAGGACCGTCTGGCGGTGCTGTGGACCAACGGGGTCGAGACCGGGCGCCTGACACCGAATGAATTCGTTGCTGTAACCTCTTCCAATATCGCGAAAATCCTGAATATCTACCCACAAAAAGGGGCAATCGTCGAAGGCGCGGACGCGGATATCTGCGTCTGGGATCCGAAGATTTCCAAAACCATCTCGGCGGCCTCTCAGAAGTCGATCATCGACTACAACGTGTTCGAGGGTTTCGAGGTCACGGCGCAGGCGCGCTATACCCTGTCGCGCGGCGAAGTGATCTGGGCCGACGGCCAGAACTCGCAGCCGCAACCGGGGCGGGGCCGCTTCGTGCCGCGCCCGGCCTTCCCGGCAGTGAACCAGGCACTGTCGAAGTGGAAGGAACTGACAGCGGCCCGCATGGTGTTGCGCGATCCCACCAACATCCCCTCTGGCGTGTGAGTTGTAGCAGATGAGCGGTTTATCTCCCGAGGATGCAGCGGCACTGGCGCGCGCGGCGGAACTGGCGGTGCGCTACCGGGCTGGGCTGGATACCGGGCCGATCGGCCCGGCCGAGGACTATGCCACCCAGCTTGCCCGTTTCGGCGGCCCAGTGCCCGGGACCGTGCCCGGGACCGGACGCGAACCGGTCGAGATCATCGAGGCGCTGGCGGCCAATGCCGACCCAGGCTTAATGGCCTTCTCCAGCCCGAATTTTTTCGGTTGGGTGGTCGGCGCATCGCATCCGGTCGGTGTCGCCGCCGACTGGCTGACCTCGGCCTGGGGGCAGAACACGCCGATGTCTGCCGCGACCCCGGCAGCGGTGGCGGCCGAGGAGGTGGCCGGGCGCTGGATGCTCGACCTCTTGGACCTGCCGCGCGAGTCCGGTTTCGGTTTCACCACCGGCGCCACCATGGCCAACGCCATTGCCCTGGCGGCGGCGCGCAACGCGGTGCTGGCGCGGGTTGGCTGGGATGTCGAGGCCAAGGGGCTGTTCGGCGCGCCGGAAGTTCATCTGGTGCTGGGCGAGGAGGCCCATTCGACGGTTTTCATGGGATTGCGGCTGATCGGCTTCGGGGCCGAGCGGGTTATTAGGGTTGCCGCCGACGATCAGGGGCGGATGCGCGCAGATGCTCTGGCGAAGGTACTGGATGGCCTCGACGGACCGACAATCGTCGTCGCCCAGGCGGGGCACATCAACACCGGTGCCTTCGACCCGTTCGACGCGATCGTCGAGACCGCCCACGCCCACGGTGATACTGGCGGCGCCTGGGTCCACGTGGACGGCGCCTTCGGCCTGTGGGCGCGTGCATGTCCGGAGCGCCGGGCGCTGGCGCAAGGGGTCGAGCGCGCCGACTCCTGGGCCACCGACGGGCATAAATGGCTGCAGACCCCCTATGACGGCGGCTTTCTATTTGTCCGCGACGAGGCGGCGCTTTACCGGGCGATGAGCCTGAGCGCGAGCTATCTCCCGAACAGCGCCGACCACCGCGACCCCGGCGATTACACCCCGGAATTGTCGCGCCGCGCCCGTGGCTTCGCCGTCTGGGCGGTGCTATCGCGACTGGGCCGGGCAGGGGTGGCCGAGATGATCGAACGCCACTGCCGGGTCGCCCGGCGGATCGCAGACCGGCTGACGGCCGAGCCGGGGGTGCGCATCGTCAACGAGGTGGTGTTGAACCAGGTGGTGGTGGCTTTCGGGCCACGGGACAATGGCAAGGCCGCTGACGCGGCGACCAGCGAGACATTGGCAAGGGTCCTGCGCGAGGGCGTATGCTACCCCTCGCCTGGGCTCTGGCAGGGTCGCTCGATCATGCGGATATCCGTCTCGTCACAGACGACCGACGAGGTCGATGGGGACCGCGCAGCGGAGGCGATCATTGCCGCCTGGCGCGAGGTTCGAGGTGGTATGGCATGAGCACCAGCATGGCCTCACCCGTGATCGAAACACGCGTCATCGAAACCCGGGGCTTGAACCTGGTGTTCCAGACCGCCGACGCCCCGGTTCATGCGCTGAAGGATGTCGACCTGACCGTGGGGCAGGGGGATTTCATCTCGTTCATCGGCCCCTCTGGCTGCGGCAAGACCACCCTCCTGCGGGTCATCGCCGATCTGGAGCAGCCGACCGGCGGCTCCATTACCGTCAACGGTGTCAGCCCGAATCAAGCGCGGCTGAACCGCTCCTACGGCTATGTGTTCCAGGCGGCGGGGCTGTATCCGTGGCGCTCCATTGCGGGCAATGTACGCCTTCCGCTGGAGATCATGGGTTTCTCCCGAGCCGAGCAGAACGAGCGCGCAGCCCGGACGCTGGAACTGGTCGGCCTGACCGGGTTCGAGCGGAAATTCCCCTGGCAGTTGTCCGGCGGGATGCAGCAACGCGCCTCGATCGCCCGCGCATTGGCCTTCGACGCCGACCTGCTGCTGATGGACGAGCCTTTCGGCGCGCTTGACGAAATCGCCCGCGATCATCTGAACGAACAATTGCTGGCGCTGTGGGCGAAGACGCAAAAGACCGTCTGCTTCGTCACCCACTCGATCCCCGAGGCGGTCTATCTCTCGACCCGGATCGTGGTGATGAGCCCGCGCCCCGGCCGAATCATCGACATCATCGACTCGCCCCTGCCGCGCGAGCGGCCACTGGATATCCGCGAAAGCCCTGAATTCCTCGAGATCGCCCACCGGGTGCGCGAAGGGCTGCGGGCGGGGCATGGCTATGAGGATTGAAGTCGCGCCAAACGCCGCTAACGCGCCGCCCTCCCTCGTGGGGGCGGCGACACGAAGCGTTCCCCGCGCCGCCCGATGAACCGTATCCTCCCCGTCGCCTCGGTGCTCGCCGCCATTCTCGCCCTCTGGTATCTCGCCGCCGTCTATCTCAACGCCCCCTGGGAGCGCGATCAGGCCGAGCGGGCGGGGACCACGATCACCACGTCGCAACTGATCGCCAACACCATGAAACAGCAGCGCCCGGTGCTGCCCGCCCCGCATCAGGTGGCGGGTGAGATCTGGCGAACCACGTTCCTGAAGAAAGTCACCTCGAAGCGCAGCCTGGTTTATCATGGCTGGATTACCCTGTCGGCCACCCTGCTGGGGTTCGCCATGGGGGTCGGGCTTGGCATTCTGCTGGCGGTCGGCATCGTCCATAACCGGGCCATGGACCTCAGCGTCATGCCCTGGGTCATTGCCAGCCAGACCGTGCCGATCCTGGCGATAGCGCCGATGATCATCGTGGTGCTTTACAATATCGGCATCTCCGGGCTGATCGCGAAAGCGTCGATCTCGGCCTATCTGTCGTTCTTCCCGGTCGTTGTCGGCATGGTGAAAGGGCTGCGCAGCCCGGACCAGATGCAGCTCGATCTGATGCGGACCTATAGCGCCAGCCGCTGGCAGGTGCTCTTGAAGCTGCGCTGCCCGGCCTCGCTGCCCTATCTGTTCACCTCGCTGAAGATCGCTGTCGCCATCGCCCTGGTCGGCGCCATCATCGGCGAACTGCCGACCGGCGCCCAGGGCGGCTTCGGCGCCCGGATGCTGAACGGCAGCTATTACGGGCAGGTGCTGATCATCTGGTCGGCGCTGATCGGGGCTGCGGTTTGCGCCGGGGTGATGGTCGGGCTGATCGCGCTCGCGCAGCGGATTGTCCTGCGCCGCATGGGGTTGGCGCGATGACCCGGCTTCAAGTGTTGCTAACAGTTTTCGCGCTCGCGGGGGCCATTGCAGGCCTGATGGAACCAGGACTCATCGATCCATTTGTTCCCGGATGGTGGATTGTCGCAGTTCCAACGCCGTTGCTCGCGGCCGTCCCATGGTTGGATAGGCGACACCGCCTGGTCGGTGCTGCTTTCATCGGCATCTTTTCATTTTGTAACGCCGTTGCGGCGCTGGCCCTGACGGGAAGCTTCAAAGGACCAGAAATATGGTGGTTTATGCTTGCGGCATGGTTCAGCGCTTGGCTGTTTGCCGAATGGGTCTCTACCGGTTCTGTCGGCGTCAAGGTGATCAGCCGGTTCGTTGTTCCGATGGTTTTTGGCGTCACTCTGCTCTTTCTCTGGCAGACGATAACGCGTGGTGCCGGAGTGTCGCCGGTGATCCTTCCAGCACCGAGTGCCATCTGGGACACCCTGACGGACAAGGCCAATATCCCGACACTGCAGGCAGATTTCGTCCAGACCGTGCTGCGCTCGGTCCTGCCGGGTTATGCCATCGGCTGCGGGGCTGCGTTCCTCACCTCGATTGCCATCGACCGCTCGCCTTTCCTGCAGCGCGGCTTGCTGCCGGTCGGCAACCTCGCGGCGGCACTGCCGATTGTCGGGATCGCGCCGATCATGGTCATGTGGTTCGGCTTCGACTGGCAGTCGAAGGCTGCGGTTATCGTGGTGATGTGCTTCTTCCCGATGCTGGTCAACACCATGCAGGGGCTGGCCTCGGCCGAGGCGATGCAGAAGGATCTGATGCAGACCTATGCGGCGAACTACTGGCAGACGCTGCTGAAACTGCGCCTGCCCGCCGCCGGGCCATTCATCTTCAACGGGCTGAAGATCTGCACCACCCTTGCGTTGATCGGGGCCATTGTTGCAGAGTTCTTCGGGACACCCACGGTTGGCATGGGTTTTCGCATCTCAACCGAGATCGGGCGCATGGCGCTCGACATGGTGTGGGCTGAAATCGCGGTGGCGGCACTGGCCGGCTCCGCATTCTACGGGACGGTCGCGCTCGCCGAGCGCGCCGCAACGTTCTGGCATCCGTCCATCAGGGGCGGCCATTAAACAGGGAGAGAACCATGAAAACGTTTGTTTTAGGGGCAGTCGCAGGGGCGATGGCGTTGAGCGCCGGGTTTTCCGAAGCTGCCGACAAGGTGACACTACAGCTCAAATGGGTCACCCAGGCCCAGTTCGCGGGCTACTATGTCGCCCAGGACCAGGGCTTCTATGGCGATGAGGGGCTGGAGGTCGAGATCAAGCCCGGCGGGCCGGACATCGCCCCCAGCCAGGTGCTGGCCGGTGGCGGCGCCGATGTGGTGCTCGACTGGATGCCCTCGGCGCTGGCCTCGCGCGAGAAAGGCCTGCCGCTGGTCAACATCGCCCAGCCGTTCAAGTCGTCGGGCATGATGCTGACCTGCCGCAAGGACACCGGCATCACCTCGCCGGCCGACTTCCGCGGCAAGACCCTCGGCGTCTGGTTCTATGGCAACGAGTATCCGTTCCTGAGCTGGATGAGCCAGCTTGGCATCCCGACCACCGGCGGGGCCGATGGCGTGACCGTGCTGAAGCAGGGCTTCAACGTCGACCCGATCCTGCAAAAGCAGGCCGATTGCGTCTCGACGATGACCTATAACGAGTACTGGCAGATCATCGATGCCGGCCTCAGCGCCGACGACCTGATCGTGTTCAAATACCAGGACCATGGCGTGGCGACGCTGGAAGACGGCATCTATGTTCTGGAGGAGAACCTCGATGATCCGGCCTTCGCCGACCGCATGGTCCGCTTCGTGCGCGCCAGCATGCGCGGCTGGAAATGGGCCGAGGAGAACCCGGACGCCGCTGCCGACATCGTGCTGGAAAATGACGCCACCGGCGCCCAGACCGAAATGCACCAACGCCGCATGATGGGCGAGATCGCCAAGCTGACCGCAGGCTCGAACGGCACCCTGGACCCGGCCGACTACCAGCGCACGGTCGAGACCCTGATGAAGGGCGGCTCCGATCCGGTGATCACCAGCGCCCCGGAGGGGGCGTGGACGCATGCGATCACGGATAAGGCGTTGTGATCAGAAGGAACTGCCGCGCCCCGGTCAAGGCCGGGGCGTGCGACGAAAACGGTGGTTATACCAGCGGCCCTCTCAATTGACTCTGTCTATTCGATGTTTGAAGTGGATTTTGTTGTATCTCCGAACCGGGCTGCGATCAAGTAGATCATGGTGATGAAGCAGGGGAATCGCATGAAGGTTATGCGGTCAAAATGGATTTGAGGAATTGATTGTTCCAGCCGGCTTTTTTGCGCATAATCCGGAGTGATTTTTTCTGTTTTGCCCTGTTGAGCAAGTTCATCGCCATGTGTTTGATGACGGTGAAGTTTTTGCGAGCGTGGTCTTTTCGCACCCGGCAATCGTCGTCCCTGAATACGACACCCCTGAACACGACGTCCAGCACCCAATGAAGGCGGTTTTCGATACCCCAATGCGACCGAACGGCGGGGGCAAATACGGGGGCAAATACGGGGGCATCCGCAGGTCGTGAACTGATGAAGTAACGCGTCTGCACCGACGATTTCCCATTCACCTTCCGGCGCGATGTCACACAGCCTGTTGATGCAAGACCACGCCAATGCGGATGGCGCTCTTTGAGCCAGCTGATCTTGTCGCATATCCGGTAGCGGCGGGTTTCAATGCGCCCCTTATCTCCATCAACCGTTTGCAAGCAGTCACTGTTATCACAGCCGATACCATCGAACCATAGCTTGACATCCCCAGGATTCCCGAACCAGGTCCCTGACGCGCCTCGGCAGGGGCGGCGATGGGTGCCGTTGTGGGGTTTTCGCCCCGCGCCCGGGCACCACTCCCGCGGATTTCGCGCTCGAGGAGATATTCTCAAGGTGGCCACGCGTTTTGCGGGTCCCGCGCCTGTCCGTTGGCCAAGCGGAGCCCTGGCCGGGAGCCGGCATCGCACTTCAGCAAGGATATCGTGGCAGGCCGGAACCGTCAGGTCGGGCCGCGCGCCAGGGCCAGGATCTTCCGCCTGGCGCTCAGCACCAGATCGAGCCCCGCTTCGCTCGCCAAACGGATGATCAGCCGCCGCGCATGACGGATCACCCGGCCAGGCAGGGCGATCAGAGCCAGGCGCAAGGCCTTCATCCGCCGTGCCACCCAGGCCGGTCCCGGAACCGGTTGCTTCATCACCGCGTTCAGATTATGCGCCAGCACCATGATCGCCCACCAGGCCGCATTGGCTCCGAACAGACCCGAGGGCAGGGTGCCGCCAGCCAAGTCGTGCTTCATCACCGCGTGGACTTCCTCGCTCTTGCCACAGCGCTCCCGGGGCCACCAGATCACCTCATCGCCCGGCAGATCACGGTTGGTGACCAGGGCGAACAGCTTGCTGCGCCCCCTCAAAGCAAACGCCGCGGTCGGGAACGGCAACTGATCCCCATCGCCAGGCTCCAACTGTTCCAGCGGTTCCCGGATCGCCAGGAAGCGGTAATCCGCCCGCGTCTTGCTCTCGCCCGCCCAACTCGGTACATGGCAGACCTCCGCCCACTCTTGGCCGGTCTCCTGACGTTGCCCGTCGAAAACACGATCCAGCGGTCGCCACTCGGCCTCCGGCACGGCCAGGGCGGCACGCCGGAACGCCGCCGTCACGTTGGCGCCGACGGCAAACTCGATCACCCCGAAAACCTTGTCCCGGCCCGCGCCACAACAGAGCAGCAGATCCTTCTGATAACCCGCCGTGTCCGAGCGCAGACAGACCTTGTCCACGCCCCCAGGCAGCGCCGCCAGCGAGGCCTGCAACACCTGCAACTGCCGATAGCCAGCCGGCACATTGCCGTCGCGGAACCCGGAATGCACGATCACCTGCTGTTCCGCCCACCAGGTGTTCAACGGCTGACAGGCCTTGAACTTCTTGTAGCAGTATTCCGCCTGGCGCTTGTGGCTCTGCACCAGCGTCGCGTCCATGTCCAGCGTCGCCGCGCCCGGCCCGCGATGGCGCTGCAGAAATGACACCAGCGCCTGATTGACACGCCGCAGACCAGGCAGACCCGCCGACGGCCGCGGGATGAAGGCACGCCCGACCTCCCGCAGATCTTCCTGGCCTGCGTCGTGGAAGCGTTCCAACCAGCCCGACAGAGCCGACGGCGAAGGCACGCTGCGCCCGCGGCCGCGCCGGAACCGGCTCTTCAGTTGCCGACGTTCCCGGCACACCAACAGCCGCCGCTCAACCGCCTCCATGGTCGCGGCAAAGCCGGCGTCCGCCTCCAGGCGTTCCAGGTCCTCGACCCGATCACCCCCGCACAGATTGAGGGCGATCACCGCGATGATCATCTGCACATCAAGCCAGCCCTGCCGCCCCGCCACCCGCACCTCGCGCCGCACCGCAGCCGCCAGTCCCGATGCCTCAATCAAATCAAGCTAAACACCAATCCCGGCAAAACCCGTCAGATCGCTGCTGCCCGGCTCGCTTTCGTACTCGAAAGGAAGAACGCCCTGTGCCATGTTATTTTCACCCCGTTGGTGATGGAGTTAATCGCAAAAACCACCATGAATCCCTTTAGATTCAAAGACAACGGGGAATTTCAACTTTTTTGATCCAGAATCAGGGATAATGAGAATTGCTGGAGAATTGCTGCTACACTTGCATACAGGTTCCGAACCGGGTTATCAGATTCGAGACACTTGCAATGGACCCACTTATCCAGCGGCCCAGGGGGCGTTTTCATGAACAAGAATGACCTGCGTTCAGCGCGGAGCCACAAGTTCAGCGCAGCGTCCCGGTGCGGCGCAGTTTTGCCCCCCCCCCCCCCCCCCCCCCCCCCCCCAGATTTAGCCGGGCTTCACTCCAGCCCCGGCCAGGCCCGCCGGGCGGGAGGCGTGGCGTGATGCCAGCGGCCCCTCGCCTCGCCGCCCTCCTGCTGGGCCCGCTAATGGTGATCGGCCTGCTGCTCGGGCTGGCATCGCCAGCCGGAGCGCAGACGGACCCCCTGGCGCTGACCGCGCCGGACGACCAGAGCTATACCGTGGGCACGGTGATCACCGCCCTGGAACTGCCGGAAGCGACCGGCGGCATCGGCGACCTGAGCTACACCCTGACCGGGCCGAACAACACCGATTTGAGCGAAGTGCCCGGGCTGACCTTTAATGCCGACACACGCAAGCTGTCCGGCACGCCGGGCACGGCGGCGAGTGCCACCACCCTGACCTACACGGTGACCGACTCGGCGGCCACGCCCGTCGTCGCCACGCAGGACTTCACCGTCACCGTGGCTGCCGCGACCCTGTCTGCGGATTCGACTCTGTCCGCCCTGGATGTTTCGGCAGGCACCCTGAATCCGCCCTTCGATGCTGCCACCGATGCCTACGCCGTCAGCGTGGGCACTGATGTGGCAAGCGTTACGGTAACGCCGACCACGACTGACGACGGCGCAGCCGTGGCTGTGAACGGCGTTGCTGTTGCCAGCGGCCAACCCAGTGAAGCGATTGACTTGGATGTTGGCAATAACATCATCACCATCCTGGTCGTCGCCGAGGACGGCACCGGAGAACAAACCTACACCGTCACCGTTGCCCGTGCCGTTCCACCACCAGGCATTGACCTGGGCAGGGACACGGCTCGCGATGGTGGTACTAATATGGACCGCATCACCAGCGACAGATCAATAGTGGTTACACTGCACGCCGATTTTCAGAACGCCAGGGACACCTGGGAATGGTCTTCCAATAGTGGCGAGCTTTACACCACCGGCAGCAACACCGGCAGCAACACCGGCAGTTTCAGCCTTGCTGCTGCCCATGCCACATATCAAAACAATGTGGTGGGAGCCCGCCAGACAGTGAATGGCGTTGTCTCCGAATTTGCCGGGCTTGCCAGGTTTAGGCATGATACCGTGAAGCCAGTCATTAGCCTGAATGGCGGCGGAACCAGCGTCACCATAACAAATGGTGATGCCTACAACGACCCGGTAACCGTCGATGATGATTTCCCCATCGACCCCTCCAAAATTGTCATTACCGGTGCCATAGACGTTGACACTGCTGGTGAGTACACCCTTACCTACAATGTGATGGACACCGCCGGCAATCCCGCCGATCCGCTGACCCGCACCGTCACCGTGAGCGAGCCGGTGCCCCCCCTGGCGCTGCCCTTTCTGCCGGAACTGAACTTTACCAGGGGCACGGCGGTCGACGTGACCCTGCCGGAAGCGACCGGCGGCATCGGCGACCTGGCCTACACCCTGACCGCGTTTTTCGGCCTGCCGGCGGGTCTAACCTTCGATGCGGCCAGCCGCACGCTGTCCGGCACGCCGACGGCCGACAGGGGGAGGCGATACTACGACGTGTTCTACACGGTGACCGACGCCAACGGCGCCACCTTAAGCGCCAACTTCTTCATCGTGGTGGCTGCGGCCCCCCGCCTGGGGCTGCCCGATTTGCCGCCCCCTCAGTTCTATACCGCGGGCACGCCGATCACCCCCCTGACCCTGCCGGAAGCGACCAACGGCACCGGCCCCTGGAGCTACACTCTGACCGGGCAGTTCGGCCGCGACCTGCCGCCGGGCCTGAGCTTTGACGCCAACACCCGCACGCTGTCCGGCACGCCGACCGCGTCCTATGACGGCGACCTGACCTACAGGGTGACCGACGCCACCGACAACTTCGCCGCCGACTTCTCCGTCACCGTGGCTGCGGCCCCCCCCCTGGCGCTGAGCGCGGTGGCCAACCAGGGCTATACCGTGGACGCGGCGGTCAACCTGGTCCTGCCGGCGGCCACCGGCGGCGTCGGCCCCTGGATCTACACTCTGACCGGGCCGGGGGGCACCACCCTGCCGGTGGGTCTGGACTTTAACACCGACACCCGCACGCTGTCCGGCATGCCGACCGCGGCGGGGGGCACCGTGCTGACCTACACGGTGACCGACTCGGCGGCCACGCCCGTCGTCGCCACGCAGACCTTCACCGTCACCGTGAACGACGGCCTGGCGCTGAGCGCGCCGGGCGCCCAGAGCTATACCGTGGGCACGGCGGTCGACGTGACCCTGCCGCTGGCCACCGGCGGCATCGGCGACCTGAGCTACACCCTGACCGACGCCCTGCCGGCGGGACTGAACTTCAATCCGGCCAGCCGCAGGCTCACGGGCACACCGAGCACGATGACGAGCGCCACCACCCTGACCTATACGGTGACCGACGCCAACGGCGCCACGGCCATGGCCGACTTCACCGTCACCGTGAACGCCGGCCTGGTGCTGACCACGGCGGGCGCCCAGGGCTATACCGCGGGCACGGCGATCACCGACCTGACCCTGCCGCCGGCCACCGGCGGCACCGCGCCCCTGACCTACGCCCTGACCGGGCCGGCGGACACCACCCTGCCGGCGGGTCTGGCCTTTACCGCAGTCATCCGCACGCTGTCCGGCACGCCGACCGGGGCGGCGACCACCGAGCTGACCTACACGGTGACCGACGCCAACGGCGCCACGGCCACGGCCGACTTCACCGTCACCGTGAACGCCCGCCCGGGGCTGCCCGAGCTGCCGCAGCCGTCCACCAAGCGCTATACCGCGGGCACGCCGATCACCGCCCTGGTCCTGCCGGAAGCGACCGACGGCACCGCGCCCCTGGTCTACACTCTGACCAGGCGGTACGGCCTGACCGGTGCCCTGCCGCCGGGCCTGAGCTTTGACGCCAACACCCGCACGCTGTCCGGCACGCCGACCGGGGCGGTGCACTCCAGCAGCAGCATCGAACTGACCTACACGGTGACCGACGACAATGGCGCCACCGCCAGACAGTTCTTCACCGTCGACGTGTCTCCGCCCCTCCCCCTGGTGCTGACCGCGCCGGACGACCAGGGCTATACCGCAGGCAGGCCCACCGACCTGGAACTGCCGGCGGCCACCGGCGGCGTCGGCCCCTGGATCTACACTCTGACCGGGCCGGAGGGCGCCGCCCTGCCGGACGGGCTGACCTTTACCGTCGGCACACGCACGCTGTCCGGCACGCCGGGCACGGCGGCGAGCGCCACCGAGCTGACCTACACGGTGACCGACGCCAATGGCACCACCGCCAGACAGTTCTTCACCGTCAACGTGAACGCCGGCCTGGTGGTGCTGCCCGAGCTGGACGACCAGTTCTATACCGTGGGCACGCGGATCACCGACCTGGTCCTGCCGACAACCACCGGCGGCACTGGCGACCTGACCTACGCCCTGACCGGCGCCCTGCCGAACGGGCTGACCTTTACCGTCGGCACACGCACGCTGTCCGGCACGCCGGGCACGGCGGCGAGCGCCACCGAGCTGACCTACACGGTGACCGACGCCAATGACGCCACCGCCGTGCGGACCTTCACCGTCACCGTGAACGCCGGTCTGGCGCTGACCACGGCGGGCGACCAGTTCTATACCGTGAACACGCCGATCACCGACCTGGAACTGCCGACAACCACCGGCGGCACCGCGCCCCTGCGCTACACCCTGACCGGGCCGGAGGGCGCCGCCCTGCCGGCGGGTCTGCGCTTCGATAAGGAGAGCCGCACGCTGTCCGGCCTGAGCACGGTGGCGGGCGCCACCACCCTGACCTACACGGTCACCGACGCCAATGACGCCACGGCCACGGCCGACTTCACCGTCACCGTGAACACCGGCCTGGTGGTGACCGAGCTGGACGACCGGTACGACCAGTTCTATACCGTGGACACCGAGATCACCGAGCTGACCCTGCCGGTGGCCGGCGGCGGCACCGCGCCCCTGCGCTACACCCTGACCGGGCCGGGGGACACCGCCCTGCCGGCGGGTCTGACCTTTACCGCAGCCAGCCGCAAGCTGTCCGGCACGCCGACCGTGGCGGCGACCACCGAGCTGACCTACAGGGTGACCGACGCCAACGGCGCCAGCACCCGCCGGACCTTCACCGTCACCGTGAACGACGGCCTGGTGCTGACCACGGCGGGCGACCAGAGCTATACCGCGGGCACGGCAATCGTCGGCTTGGTCCTGCCGGAAGCGACCGGCGGCACCGGCCCCCTGAGATACGCCCTGACCGGGCCGGGGGACACCGCCCTGCCGGCGGGTCTGACCTTTACCGCAGCCAGCCGCACGCTGTCCGGCACGCCGACCGAGGCGGCGATCACCACCCTGACCTATACGGTCACCGACGCCAATGACGCCACGGCCACAGCCGACTTCACCGTCACCGTGACCGCGCCCAACACCGCGCCGGTAATAGGCACTGCGGCTGCGGCGGTGGATCATGCCGAGAACACTCCTGTCGCGACCGCGGTGGCGACTTATACCGCGACCGATGCCGAGGGCGACACCGTTACCTGGACCCTGGGCGGCAATGATGCGGGCGATTTCAGCATTGATCCAAACGGGGCTTTGACTTTCAAAACGTTACGGGACTTTGAAACCCCGGGCTCTGCCGCCACGAGCAATACTTACTTCGTTACCATCACCGCCACCGACGACGGTGGTTCAAACGAGAGCGACACGCTGGATGTTGCCGTCACCGTCACCAATGTGGATGACGAAGACGGCGTGGTCGCCATCGCCATCACCCGTGATGGCACAACGGTGTCGGGCGCGCCGCGAGTGGGCGATACCTTGACCGCCAGCGTGACCGATGCGGACAGCGGCTCGGCAGCCGTCACCGGCACGACCTGGCAATGGCAGTCCGATAGCGCCGGTACCTACACCGACATCAGCGGCGCAACCGCTGCGGCCTACTCCCCGGTGGCTGACGACGTAGACAGCACCCTGCAAGCCGTCGCCACTTACAACGACAGCACGGGCAGCGGCAAGATCGCCACCAGCGACCCGACCGCAACCGTTACCGCCGCGCCGCCGGGCGCGCCGACCGGTTTGACGGCGAGGCCGGGCGATGCCACGGTCACGCTGGCATGGACGGCACCGGGCGCAACCGGCGGCGCGGACATCACCGGCTATGAGTATCGCCAAAGCGACGCCACGGGCGACTATGACACCACCGGCTCCGCCGCCGTCGTCGATTGGATGGCAATTCCAAACAGCGCCACCGCGACCGAATACACCGTGGCCGGCTTGACCAACGACACCGCATACTTCTTCGAAGTGCGCGCGGTGAACTCGGGGGGCAAGGGCGAAGCGTCAGACGAAGCCACCGCCACGCCGACCGCGACCAACACCGCGCCGGTGATAGGCAATGCGGATGCGGCGGTGGATCATGCCGAGAACACTCCTGTCGCGACCGCGGTGGCGACTTATACCGCGACCGATGCCGAGGGCGACACCGTTACCTGGACCCTGGGCGGCAATGATGCGGGCGATTTCAGCATTGATCCAAACGGGGCTTTGACTTTCAAAACGTTACGGGACTTTGAAACCCCGGGCTCCGTCGCCACGAGCAATACTTACTTCGTTACCATCACCGCCACCGACGACGGTGGTTCAAACGAGAGCGACACGCTGGATGTTACCGTCACCGTCACCAATGTGGATGACGAAGACGGCGTGGTCGCCATCGCCATCACCCGTGATGGCACAACGGTGCCGGGCGCGCCGCGAGTGGGCGATACCTTGACCGCCAGCGTGACCGATGCGGACAGCGGCTCGGCAGCCGTCACCGGCACGACCTGGCAATGGCAATCCAGTAGCGCCGGTAGTACCACCGACATCAGCGGCGCAACCGCTGCGGCCTACTCCCCGGTGGCTGACGACGTAGACCGCACCCTGCAAGCCGTCGCCACTTACAACGACAGCACGGCCAGCGGCAAGACCGCCACCAGCGCCCCGACCGCAACCGTTACCGCCGCGCCGCCGTCCGCGCCGACCGGTTTGACGGCGGAAGCTGGCGATGCCACGGTCACGCTGGCATGGGCGGCACCGAGCGAAACCGGCGGCGCGGCCATCACCGGCTATGAGTATCGCGTAAAAGCAGGCACTGGCGAATATGGCGCGTGGATAGCGGCGACCACCTCGCCGTTCGCCGTGACCGGCTTGACCAACGACACCGCATACTCCTTCCAGGTGCGCGCGGTGAACTCGGTGGGCGGGGGCGAAGCGTCAGACGCCACCGCCACGCCGACCGCGCCCAACACCGCGCCGGTGATAGACACTGCGGATGCGGCGGTGGATCATGCCGAGAACACTCCTGTCGCGACCGCGGTGGCGACTTATACCGCGACCGATGCCGAGGGCGACACCGTTACCTGGACCTTGGGCGGCAATGATGCGGGCGATTTCAGCATTGATTCAAACGGGGCTTTGACTTTCGACACGGAACCGGACTTTGAAACCCCGGGCTCCGGCGCCACGAGCAATACTTACTCCGTTACCATCACCGCCACCGACGACGGTGGTCCAAACAAGAGCGACACGCTGGATGTTACCGTCACCGTCACCAATGTGGATGACGAAGGCGGCGTGGTCGCCATCACCCGTGATGGCACAACGGTGCCGGGCGCGCCGCGAGTGGGCGATACCTTGACCGCCAGCGTGACCGATGCGGACAGCGGCTCGGCAGCCGTCACCGACACGACCTGGCGATGGCAGTCCGGTAGCGCCGGTACCTACACCGACATCAGCGGCGCAACCGCTGCGGCCTACTCCCCGGTGGCTGGCGACGTAGACAGCACCCTGCGAGCCGTCGCCACTTACAACGACAGCACGGGCAGCGGCAAGACCGCCACCAGCGCACCGACCGCGCCGGTAGTGGCGGCGGGGACAATCGCCGCGCCGAGCGTCACCGCACAGGCACTCACCACCGGCAACGCCAACGCGGGCTACGCCAAAGCCGGCGACACCCTGACCCTGACCTTCACCGTCTCCAAAGCCTTGTCGGCGACACCAACCGCGACCATCGCCGGGCAAACGGCACCCGTCACTCCAACCACAAACGCAAATGAATACACCGCAACCTACACGGTTGCGGCGGCGGACGTGCAAGGCGCGGCGACCTACGACATCGGCAACCTGGTTTCCACGGACGCCGGCGCGGACTTTGACCCGGGCGAGCAAACCAGCGCCATCGTCATTGACACCATCGCGCCGACGGTGAGTGACTTCAACATCAGCGGCAGCCTCACGGCAGGCCGGCAGGCGACCGGTGATATCGAGTTCAGCGAGCCGGTCACTGGTGTGGATGCGGCGGATTTCAGCGCCACCAACGCCGCCATTGATAGCGTCACCGCCAGCGTCGACGCCACGACCTACACTATCGCCTACACGCCAGTCATGGCTGCCGAAGTAACCCTCAGTTTCGCCGCCAATGGCGCAACGGACACCGCCGGCAACACAGGCCCCGCCACGGCAACCGAAGCGAGCGAAACGGCGCGCCCGCCCGCACCACTGGCGCTGCCCGCGCCGCCCGACCAGAGCTATACCGTGGGCACGACGATCACCGAGCTGATCCTGCCGGAAGCGACCGGCGGCACCGGCGACCTGACATACACCCTGACCGGGCTGGCGGGCGGCGCCCTGCCGGCGGGTCTGAGCTTCGATACGGCACCCCGCAGGCTCACGGGCACGCCGGGCACGGTGGCGACCACCACCCTGACCTACACGGTGACCGACGCCAACGGCGCCACGGCCACGGCCGACTTCACCGTCACCGTGGCCTTGCCACGGTTTGCCGACCTCAACCGCACGATCCTGCCGGAAGTGGCCCGCGCCATCGCCGGCCACACGGTGGGCGCGATTGCGCGGCGCGTGACACAAGCTCGCGCTGACGGCGTCACCGATAGCGCGGGCAGTTTCAATCTCGGCGGCCAGACCACCGTGGCCGGCGTGGCCGGCGCGCTCGCCAGCCACGGGCAAGCTATGGCTGACGGCACGCTCAGCCTGAAAGATCTGCTCGGCGGCGGCGATTTTGTCTTGCCGCTGAATGCGCGCGCCGCGGCGGGCGCGCCCGGTCTGTCTTCGCTCGCCTTCTGGGGCGCGGGCGACTACAGCAACCTCGACGGTTCCGGCGGGGCGGTGGACTGGGACGGCGACCTGTTCAGCGCCCATCTGGGCGCGGACGCCCGCCTGCGCGACGACCTGCTGGTCGGCCTGGCGGTGTCCTGGAGTCGGGTCGATCTGGACTACAGCGACCCCGATCGTAGCGGTGATTATGAGTTGGACCTCACCAGCTTCCATCCCTATGTGGGCTGGAGCGCGCTTTCGGGGAAGCTGGATCTGTGGGCCACCGTGGGCTACGGCTGGGGCGATCTGGAGATCGCCAATGAGGCGCAGCAAGCGTCGAGCGATGTCGAGATGCGCACCGTGGCCGTGGGCGGCCTCGGCCGGTTGTTGAAGGTGGGCGCGACCACGCTCCGGCTCAAGGGCGACGCTTTGCTGACGGAGATGGAAGTGGAGGGTAGCGATGAGATGGCGGCCCTGACGGTGGACGCGCGGCGGGTGCGGATGATCCTGGAAGGGAGCCGGACGCACACGCTGGCAGACGGGGCGCAGCTGGAGCCGAGCCTGGAGGTCGGGGTGCGGCATGACGGCGGCGACGGCGAGACCGGTTTCGGGGCCGAACTGGGTGGCGGCGTGCGCTACAGCAATCCGGTCATGGGCCTGACCCTGGAAGGCCGGGCGCGCACCTTGGTGGGACGGGACAGCTATGGGGAATGGGGCGTTAATGGCCTGATTCGCCTGGAGCGAGGAAACGGGCGCGGGCTGTCGTTCAACCTGAGTCCCGGCTACGGCAAGACCGGCAGCGGCACCCAAAGATTGTGGCAACAGGGCCTGCACGACAAGATCGACGGCGAGCGGGATTACGGCGCGCGCATGGACCTGCGCCTTGGCTACGGGCTGCCCGCGTTCGGCGGGCGCGGTCTGCTGACCCCCTACAGCGAGGTGACCTTCGGCGACTCTGCCAGAAATTATCGCCTGGGGATGGAATGGGAACTTGGCGCGTTGTTTGAGCTGAATTTGACCGGCGAGCGCCACGAGAGTAGCGACGGTGCCGCCGATCACGCGATCATGCTGAAAGGCGAAGTCCGCTTTTAGCGCCGTATCCCTGTCGGCACCAAACAGAATTGACCTTATGGCCTCATGAGAGGCGGCGGCTCCGCGAAAAACCGTCCGTCAAAATTGCTGACTCCTCGACGTTGGAAGTGTAATTCAGGAAGACATTTATACCAAAAGTTACTGATTTTGACTCTTTCGGGATTTCGACGTTGAAAGTGGATTTGACCATATCTCCGAGCGGGGCTGCGAACAGGTGCCGGTTCCGGTGGCCGCCGACCGTAGCGGCACGACATTCAGCACGGTTCTGCCCACAGTGACTGCCGACACGCTGAAACAGGCGATCAGCCCGGTCGTCGACAGGGACATCGTGCTTGTGTCCGACGGTTGTCAAACCTATCGGCCATGCGCGGCGGCAATGGATGTTCGCCATGAAGCCCTCAATCTGTCCGCCAGCGAACGGGTCCGTGGTGCCTTTCATATTCAGACCGTCAACAGCCGCCACAGCCAACTGAAAGATTTCCTGCGCCGCTACCGTGGCATCGCAACAAAACATCTCGGCAACTACCTGCAATGGTTCCATCTCATCAAACTGGCACCACAGCCTTCGTCGCGCGCCTGTCTTGCCGCCGCAATCGCAAACCGTGCATACGTTTCGTAAACTGAGCCATAACTTTTGGGAATTATATAGTTCAGTGACCATAACATTTGACACCAGTAGCTTGGGAAAAGGGCGCTAATGCGAGCTTCAAACTTGCTAAAAAACCAGGCGCATTACACAAAATAGATAGCTTTGACACTGAATTAACTGCGTTCTTTCTCAAGTACAGGGCTTAACGCCGGAGGACTGACACTGTGGTCACTCAACTATATAATTCCCTAACTTTTGGTATTAGGTATGTGCACAAATCTGTGCACCCACCCTCGTCATCCCCGCGAAAGCGGGGACCTCATGGAAATTTCCTCAAAGCGGGAACGTCGCAATAATCCGCTGTCATCCCCGCTTTCGCGGGGATGACAGGTGGCAGAGAGCCCCCCTCTCACGCCTCCGCCAGCATCTCCGCGCGCTTCTCGATCATCTTCTCGGCGTCCCTGCCGTAGACCTCGTGGTAATGGCTGAACTCGGCCTCGTAGCGGCCTACGCCCTGGGTGATCGAGCGCAGGTCGGCGATCAGCCCGTCGAGCGCAGTGCCCGGAAGCTGGGCGCGGAACAGGTCCCAGCCCTCGCAGTCGCTGGCCCGGTCAAAGCCCAGAACCTGGCCGCGCCGCGACGACACCAGCGGGTTCAGCGAGCCAGTATAGACCGAGGGGACCGAGAACATCACCTCGTAGAGTGGTTCCAGCAGCACCGGGGATGCCCCTTCCAGCGCCTCGCGCATGCCGCCGCGCCCGGCAATGCGGAACGCGATGTCCGAGCTGTCGACGGCGTGGTGCTGGCCGTCATAGAGGTTGACGTTCACATCGACCACCGGGAAGCCGAGCGGTCCGCGGTCGGTCGCGTCGCGGGCACCGTGCTCGACCGCGGGGATGTAGTTCCGCGGCACCGACCCGCCATGGATCGATTGATCGAAGCTGAACCCCTCGCCCCGCGCCGACGGGGCGACCTTCATCTTCACATCGGCGAACTGGCCGGAGCCGCCGGACTGCTTGCGGTGGCGGAAATGCACGTCCATCTTGCGGGTGATGGTTTCGCGCAGCGGCGGCGCCAGGGCTGCTTCGGCGGTCTCGACGCCGAAATCCCCAGCCAGGGTCGCGCGCGCCCGGCGCAGATGCAGCACACCCTGACCGGCAAGCACATGGGCGCCGGTCTCCTGGTCGGTCGAGACCGTCAGCGACAGATCCTCGGTAACCAGCTTGTGCAGCGCCTCGGTCAGCTTGGCGTCGTCGCGGTCGCTCACCGCCTTGATGCCCAGGGTGAACACCGGGGTCAGCGCCGTGTGCCAGGCTGGTTTATCGGCGTCTCCGGTGCCGTAAAGCTGGCCCGAACCCAAATGGTCGGACTTGATGACAGCGACCACATCGCCCGCTTTCGCCTGCGTCAACGGCGCCGGCTTGGCGTCACCGACGGTCGATATCGGCCCCAGCGCGTCGCCGCCCACGATGTCGCCGGGCTTGAGCGCCGCGAATGCCCGCAGATAGGCGGTCTTGCCCACATGCTTGCGGTAGCGGGCGAGGTAGACCCCGGCGGTCGTTTTGCCGCCCAGCCGCTCTGCCAGGGTCGCAACGCCGGGGGTTTCGTGGCGCAGCGCCTTCATCAAGCGGAACATGCCGTTGCCGTGCAGGGCCGAGCCGATGAACGCCGGCGTAACGGAGCCTGCCTGAAGCACCTTTGAGCAGATCGCGTAGACCGCGCCACTGGCAGGTTCGCGGTCCTCGATGATCTCCTCCATCAGCCAGTCGTCGTAATCCGACATGTTTTCCAGGAATTCACTACGGGCTTCCTGTTCGCGATCGACTAGGTCTTCGGGAATTTCGATCAGATCCGAGGGCTCATCGCCCGCGCTGTAGCGCCAGGCGCGCTCGGAGACCAGATCGACGGCGCCGACGATCTTGCCGCCTTCGCGCATCGGGATCTGGCGAAGCACCACCGGGTGCTTGGAATAAGATTGCAGGGCTTCGACGATGTCGCGCGCGCTCGATTGCGCCTCGTCCATCCGGTTGACCAGCAGGAAGGCGGGCACGCCCGCCGATTCCGCCAGCCGGATATAGGGTGCTGCCAGCACCGCCTGTTCGGGTTGCGGCGATACGCAGATCACCGCAGCGTCGGCAACCAGCATGGCGTCCATCGCCTGTTGCATGAACTCCAGCGAACCGGGGCAGTCGAGCGCCACCCAGTCATCGCCAATGAAGGTGAAACGCGCCGCGCGGGTCTCGGTGGGTGTCGCGGGTTGGGGGTGTCCGTCCTCCAGCCCGCAGAGCTTGTCCACCAGAGTGGACTTGCCGGTGCCCGTGGCACCCAGCACAACAATGCATCTTGTCATCCCGATCCTCCCAGAATTCTTGCCATGGCCATTCTCGCTATGGCAGTTCTCGTCATGGTCGTTTTGGCAGCCGCTTGTGAGGGGCGCCGGGAATCGGAAGCTTACATAATTCTGACCCCGCGCCATAGGCTTCCGGAGCAGGAATGACGAAAGGGCGTTATGAGAACTTTAACCGCCAGTTAACTATGCTGCTGGTCTGTGGCGGAGAGCGCCGCTAATGTGCGGCCAAAGTTAGGATTCGCGGGCAAGGAGGTCTCGGCCATGGCGGGCAGCGTCAACAAAGTAATCTTGATCGGAAATCTGGGGCGTGACCCCGAGGTGCGTACATTCCAGAACGGCGGAAAGGTCTGCAACCTGCGGGTCGCCACCTCCGAGAGCTGGAAGGATCGCGAAACCGGGGAACGGCGCGAGCGCACCGAGTGGCACTCGGTTGCGATTTTTTCCGAACCGCTGGCTCGGATCGCCGAACAATATCTGCGAAAGGGCTCGAAGGTCTATCTCGAGGGCCAGCTCGAGACCCGGAAGTGGCAAGACCAGAACGGTCAGGACCGCTATTCGACCGAGGTTGTTCTGCGTCCCTACCGCTCGGAGCTTACCATGCTCGATAGCCGCAACGACGGCGGCGGCGGTGGTGGTGGTGGTGGTGGCAGCAATGGCGGCGGTGGTCAACAGGGCGGCGGCTTCGACGATCGCGACGGCCCCGGCGACGGTGGTGGCGGTGTCCCGGACGACGAAATTCCATTCTGAGCCACACTGTCCCACGGCCATCGTTCGCTCCGATGCCCGTGACCGACCCTCACCCGCCATCCCACGGCTTGGCCGGGGGACCTTGCGTTATCGAGAGGTCCCCGCTTTCGCGGGAACGGCAGTGCTAGATGTGCAACCTCAACAGGTTGTCCCCGGCCAGGCCGAATCTGCTGATTGGTTCCTCTGATCCTGTTCCGCCATGCGGGCGATGCCAATTGTAGCTGTGTGTCCACTCGGGCAGGTGGGCGGCGCGCTGGTCCGAGGTTTGGTAGGTGCGCGCATAGCAACCCGTTGACGAAGTCGGCCCTGGACACGAGCGGCCTGGTCTGATTCTTTGATGTTCTGATTTGACCGGGGGGTTCGCCGATGTCGATGGGACTGCGGAAGGATCGTCAGGGTGACTTGATGGTGGGCTGGTCGGAGATGCCGCGCGCGCCGGGTCATGTGTTTTACGACCGTCTTCAGTCGGTCCTGATCGAGGGCGGCTTCGACGGCTTCGCCGAGGCGGGTCTGGTGAAGGGCGACCGCATCGGGGTGGATGCCTCGACCATGGAGGCCAACGCGGCGCTGCGCAACATCGTGCGGCGCGACACGGGTGAGGGCTACCGGGAGATGCTGGAGCATCTGGCCCAGGAGAGCGGCATCGAGACGCCCACGGCCGAGGACCTGGCGCGTCTGGACCGCAAGCGCAAGGGCAAGAAGCTCTCGAACCAGGATTGGGTTTGCAAGAGCGACCCCGAGGCCAAGATCTCCAGGATGAAGGACGCCGCGACCCATCTGGCCGACAAGCCCGGGCACGCGGTGGATCTGGACACCGGCGCGGTGGTGGCGGCCGAGTTGCACCCAGCCGATGAGGGCGACACCACGACGCTTTCCAGGACCCTGGCGGCGGCCGAGGCAAACCTCGAGGCGGTGGCTGCGGCGCCGACGCCGGAGGGCCCGGCCGAATGCGTCACCGACAAGGGCGATCACTCACGGGCGGTCTTGAAGGCCCTGGACGACAGTCCCTGGAAGACCCGGATCGCTGCGCCCAGGCAGAAGGGCTTTTCGCGCTGGCGCGGTGACCAGGCGGCGCGCCGGGCGGTCACCAACAACCGCGTGCGGCTCAAGTCCGCGCTCGCCCGCGAGGCCTTCAAGCTGCGCGCCGAGATCGTCGAGCGCTGCTTTGCCCACAGCCTCGATCGCGGCGGCATGCGCCGGACCTGGCTGCGCGGGCGCGAGAATGTGCACAAGCGATACCTGCTTCACGTCGCCGGCCACAACCTCTCGTTGCTGATGCGCCAACTCATCGGCGCCGGCACCGCGCGCCAGGCTGTGGCGGGCGGATATGGCGGTGTTTTCGTGCTTGTTGCGCCCTCTGGAGCCGTTTTGGTCGCTCGGATCGTCCTCATCGTCTCGGAGGATGGCGAAACCGCCGACGCCGCGTTATGTTTCGTCGTGGGGTGAAACCCGGTCAATGGCACCTTTTTCAACGGGCTGTTAGGGTGTCATTTGCCACTCAGCCGGAACAGACCCCACCTTCGCCGACGCTATCCTGGACCGGCTCGTCCACAATGCTTACCGCCTCAAGTTGGACGGGAAATCCATGCGAAAAACGAAAGCCAAAACAGTTGACGAAACACCCATCAACTGACACTGAAATCGAGTGCCTCATGGCAGCGCGTCACAGGTGGCCGGATACCCCGGTATGGGTGGCCGGATGTTGCTGGAATAGGCGGCCGAATACCCCGGAATGCGCATACAGGTAAGGGAAATCTATGAGAGCAGAAAGAATTGAACCGCAAAAGCAGCTTGATCTTCGCGTACAGCAAACGCGCGCGGATGAAATAATACTGTTTAACGGTCCTTGTGCTCTAGAGGATGATGCTTTTCCATTTGAAGCTATCAGCGATGTTGCGGAACGTGAAAGTTGGCGAAAAGAGATAAACCGACCAGTCTACCACATCCATAAGTGGTGGGCTCAAAGACTCGGATCAGTATTTCGTGCAATTATACTTGGAGCGTTGTCTCCAGCCGGAACGGATATCCTTAGAGCCTTCTATCGCCCTGTTCGTCTCAACGGTTCGGTAGTTTTCGACCCGTTCATGGGAAGCGGTACCACTATTGGAGAAGCTGCAAAGCTCGGGGCTCGCGCGATTGGGCGCGACATTAATCCAGTTGCAAATTCACAGCTAGAGCATGATCCATGATCTCCGATTCATGGATCATGCTCTAGCTCATTGAATTGCGCGATTTCCGAGTCACAAAGTGAACCCACTTTGCCAGAAATCGCTCTAACGGCGGCGGTGGCGCCGGGTCATGCCGGCAGCGGCAGGCGTATCCAGATCGGCATGTGATCGGAGACATCGTGCTGGAACCGGTCGATGAACGCCGCTTTGGGTTTCTTCTTCATCTTCGACAGCTCGGTATCCACGCCAAGGAGCGCTTCGGCGAAGAGATCGGCGAAGTTGAAATGCTGGTAATCGAAGGCATCTGCGTCGGGATCGTCGGTAACCCCCGCATTCGCTTCGTAACCGGGCAGCCGCTCGTCCTTCGCAAAAATGCCGATCTGATCGAAGGTTTCGCTCTGGCGCACATTGGTGCGGATGACGGTGGTCTTTCCGGTGCCTTGATCCTTGCGCCTGGTGATGAAGGGGAAATTCACCACCGTCGCCGCCTGGCACCGGTTCAGGGCGTCGTTCATCGTCTTGATTCGCCCGACGATCTCCTTGCGCCGCTTGGCGTCCGCCTTGTCGAATGCCAGGTTCAGGTCGCCCAGCAGGATGTAGTTGCGATTGAGTGACCGGGGGCTGGCGACCCGCTCCAGCATCCAGTCGGTCAGGGCATTGAATTCGTTCTCGCGTTCGCGCCGTCCATCGCCGCCGAACAGCAGATGCGCGTTGATCAGTGAGAACGCATAAGGGGCGCCCCCGTTGGGCGAGGCGACCTCGAATGTCGCCATGTGCGGCGTCCGGATGAAGATGAGGAAATGTGGTGCGTGGAACGCGGGCGCGCTTTTGCCCTTCGGCTTCTTGCCCGCCGGTTCGCCCTTCAGCTTCCACTTCAGTTTTTCGACCTCGGCCTGCAGATGGGCCTGGGCGTCGTTCTCGAACTCCACTGTGGCCGGCAGAAAATCGCCGCGATGGCGGTAGAGGTTTCTATACACCTTTCTGTACACCGACGAGCGGTCATAGGTGATATCCCCAACTACCGGGCCGCGGATGAAGCGGTCAGGCCGGTAGAGAAAGGCCAGCCTCTCCTCCATCCCCTGGCCGCCGGTCCCGCCGCCTGTCACATCCGACCACCAGTTCCCATGGCGCGCCCCCCGCGCTGGCACTTTGGCGCAATGCCTCGATCATCGACAGGTCGGATATCACCTCCTGCACCGCCACCAGGTCGCATCGGCGGATGAACTCGGTCATCAGGTCAAGCGCGCCAGCCGAGCGTTTTTCCGGATTGCCGCATTTGCGGATGTTGAATGAGCCGAGCACAACCGACCCTTCGCGCCTTTGCGGCAGGCCGTAACGCGCCTCGTTCGCGGCCAGCCGCGCGGATTTTTACCCATTCGCATTCCGAGAAAGGTTCAGCCATGTCCTTGCATCTCAAATCAATGCGGCTTCAATTGCAGAACCCTACCATAAGTTGCGGATTCGGGCTCGCCAAGATTGCTCCTCGTGAGACCCTTGGGTATAAAGTAGACAAACAAAAACGCCTCCCGAAAACAGCCCCCGAAAACAGTTGGGGCGGCAGGGCCGAGGGCAGGAGCTATCAGTGAGTGACGACGACGATCTAGAAGGCGATCCTGAGGGCGGTGGCGAACAGCCCGATTTGCCCGAACGCTATATCCACGACGGCCCGACCATCGCCGTCGAGGAGGAGATGAAGCGCAGCTATCTCGACTACGCCATGAGCGTGATCGTCAGCCGCGCCATCCCGGACCTGCGCGACGGCCTGAAGCCGGTCCACCGGCGCATCCTCTATGCGATGCACGAGACCGGCAACACCTGGGACAAGTCCTACCGCAAATCCGCCCGCCCGGTCGGCGATGTCATGGGTAAGTACCACCCCCATGGTGACAGCGCGATCTATGACGCCCTGGTGCGCATGGCGCAGCCCTTCTCGATGCGCCTGCCGCTCTTGGACGGGCAGGGCAACTTCGGCTCGATGGACGGCGATAATGCGGCGGCGATGCGCTACACCGAAGTGCGGATGGCGAAGCCGGCCGAAGTGTTGCTGGCCGATATCGACAAGGACACGGTCGATTTCCAGGACAATTACGACGGCAAGGACACCGAGCCGGTGGTGCTGCCGGCGCGTTACCCCAACTTGCTGGTCAATGGCGGCGCGGGCATCGCAGTCGGCATGGCGACGAATATCCCGCCGCATAATCTGGGCGAGGTGATCGACGCGACCCTGGCGCTGATCGAGAACCCCAACCTTGAAATCCCTGAACTGATGGAGTTCATCCCGGCGCCCGACTTCCCCACCGGAGCGCAGATCCTCGGCCAGTCAGGCGCGCGCAAGGCCTACATGACCGGGCGCGGCACGGTGATTATCCGGGCCAAGACCCGGGTCGAGGAGATCCGCAAGGACCGTTATGCCATCATCGTCGACGAGGTGCCCTACCAGGTCAACAAGGCGACGATGATCGAAAAGATCGCCGAACTGGCGCGCGAGAAGAAGATCGAGGGCATCGCCCATGTGCAGGACGAATCCGACCGTCTGGGCGTGCGGGTGGTCATCGAGCTGAAGCGCGACGCGACCCCCGATGTGGTGCTGAACCAGCTTTACCGGTTCACACCGCTGCAGACCCATTTCGGCTGCAACATGCTGGCGCTGAACAACGGCCGGCCCGAGCAACTCGACCTCAAGACCTTCCTCACCGCCTTCATCACCTTCCGCGAGGAAGTGGTGGCCCGGCGTACAGCACACTTGCTGACCAAGGCGCGCGAGCGGGCCCATGTTCTGTGCGGCCTCGCGGTCGCGGTCGAGAATGCTGACGAGGTGGTCGCCACTATCCGCTCGTCACCCGACCCGGCGACGGCGCGCGATCGCCTGAAGGATCGCCGCTGGCCGGCCGAGAAGATCGCCGGATATATCCAGTTGATCGACGACCCCAGCCACCGGATCAACGAGGACGGCACCTACTACCTTTCGGACGTACAGGCTCGCGCAATCCTGGATCTGCGGCTCCAGCGCCTGACGGCGATGGGCGTCACCGAGATCGGCGAGGAGTTGCAGGCGCTGGCCGGAAAGATCACCGATTCTCTCGAGATTCTACGCTCGCGCGACCGGATTCTGGCGATGGTTTCGGACGAGATGCGCGCCGTGCGCGAGGAATTCGCCACCCCGCGCCGCTCCGAGATCATCGAGTGGGAAGGCGATCTTGAGGACGAGGACCTGATCGAGCGCGAGGACATGGTGGTGACCGTTACCCACGGTGGCTACATCAAGCGCACCCCGCTGACCGAGTTCCGCGAACAGCGCCGCGGCGGCAAGGGCACCCAGGGTATGGCCACCAAGGACGAGGATTTCGTCACCCGCCTGTTCGTTGCCAATACCCACACACCGATCCTGTTCTTCACCACCGACGGCATCGTCTACAAGCTGAAAACCTGGCGCTTGCCGTTGGCCGGACGCAACGCGCGCGGCAAGGCCATCGTCAACGTGTTGCCGGTGGGGCAGGGCGTCTCGGTCGCCGCGATGATGCCGGTGGATGTGCCCGAGGGCGAATGGGAGAATCTCCAGATCGTCTTCGCCACCTCGAAGGGCGACGTGCGCCGCAACCGGCTCAGCGATTTCGCCAATGTCATGCGCAACGGCAAGATCGCGATGAAGTTCGAGGGCGAGGAGGCCGACACCCGACTGATCGGTGCCCGCATCTGCGACGAGGGCGACGACGTGATGCTGGTAACGGCGCTTGGCAAGGCGATCCGGTTCCCGACTACCGCCTTGCGGGTCTTCGCCGGGCGCAGTTCGACCGGGGTGCGTGGCATCAGGCTGGCGACAGGCAACGAGGTCGTCTCGATGGCGGTGATCCGCCATTTCGAGGCCGATCCTGCCGAGCGCGCCGCCTATCTGAAGATGCGTCGCGCGGTCGCCGGGGCACTGGACGAGGGCGAGGAAGTGGAAACCGGTCCCGAGTCAGATAGCGAGCCGGAGGTTACCGACATCGCCCTGCCCGAGGGCCGCTATGCCGAGATGTCGGCGGCCGAGGACCTGATCCTGACCATTACCGAGACCGGCTCGGGCAAGATCTCGTCCAGCCACGGCTTCCCGGTGCGCGGGCGCGGCGGGCAAGGCGTCTGGGCGATGGACTCGAAGATGCGCGGCGGGCGGTTGGTGGCCTCGTTCCCGGTCGAGATCGACGACCAGATCATGCTGGTGACCGATGCCGGCCAGTCGATCCGCTGCCCGGTCTCCGGCATCTCGTTCCGCTCGCGCGGGGCAGGGGGTGTGCGGGTGTTCAACACCGCCGAGGGCGAGAAGGTGGTCTCGGTGGCGTGGATCGCCGATCAGGGCGAAGACGAGAGTGAGGACGAGGAGAGCTGATCCCGTAGGCCGGGGCAAAGGGTACCGCCCTTGTGGCCCTTCTGCCCGCCTGGTTTGTTGCCGGACTTTTCCCGCAGACTTTTGGTCCGGGGTTCAGCCTTGGGCTTCTTTAGCCCGTCGCTTGAAGGCGGCTTGCTGCTGTTGCTGCTATTCAAGCTGAGGCGGACGCTCCAGATCTTCAATCCGCGCCACAAGCCGTGCATTCGTTTGTTGCTGAGCTTCATAAGCCGACCGCAAACGCGCATTCTCCAGCTTTAGGTCTTCAAAGACCCGTGCGGAAACAAACAGGTCAGAAGGATTTGACACGGTCATAAAACAGATGAATCACAGCGCGACCCCTGGTGCCAAAAACTATTCCAAATCCGTACCTGGGCAGTTACCATTTTTCGTGATGAAAGAGGTTGTCGACAACGCGCCTTTGGATTTCTGACGCGCTGCTACAGGAGCAGGCATCGCGTTTACTGAAGGCGCATTAGGGAAAGCTGCGCGCACGCCCCTCGGCGTAGGCATCCGCACCCACTTCTCCCCGTCGAAATGGATGCCGCATTCCTCCTTGCCGGAGTTGCGCCAGCGGCCCGCGCGCGGGTCTTCGCCCGGCGCGACCTGGGTGGTGCAGGGGGCGCAGCCGATCGAGGGATAGCCCCGCGCCACCAGGGGGTGCGGCGGCAGGGCGTGTCCGGTCATATATGCGCGCACCATCACGCCGTCCCAATTGGCCAGCGGATTGACCTTGAGCAACCCGTTCTCACGGTCTTCCTCGAACAGCTCCAGCCCGGACCGGGTCGCCGCCTGGGTGCGCTTGCGCCCGGTGATCCAGGCGCCAAACGGCTCCAGAACCCGGCGCAGGGGCAGGGTTTTGCGGATGAAGCAACAGGCGTCGGTGTTGTCGCGGTGCAGGGTGCCGTCGGGGTCGTCACCGGCCAGGTCGGCGGGATCGGGCCGGATCAGCCGCAGGTCGGTCAGGCCCAGCCTTGAGGCCAGTTCGCGCTGATAGGCCAGGGTCTCCGGAAACAGCATGCCGGTTTCCAGGAACAGCACCGGGGTCGCACGGTCGATCTGCGAGACCATATGCAGCAGTACCGCAGAATCGGCCCCGAAGCTTGAGACCAGCGCCACACCCTGCCGGTATTGCTCGCGGATCACATCCTCCAGCAGCACAACCGCATCGCTGGCCGCATGAACCCGGTTCAGCACCTGCGCATTGGCATGGGGGCTGAGACGGCGGAACGGCGTCTGCGGGACTGGCCCGAAGGCGGGGTCCGTGCGTTGGATCATGGAGTCCATGGGAAACCCCTCCCACCAGCAATTCTCATTATGGCGTTACAAAGGGGATTCCCAAGGCGGCAAATATGTGAATGATACCATATATGGTTATCGATTCTCTCATGGACACTCTGCGTAGCCGTTGCGCGATGTTCCCCGACATGCGCACGGGGAGCAATTTGAGCTACACTATGGCCGATATCGGCATGGCTGCATTTTCGGTATTTTTTATGCAGAGCCCGTCCTTTTTGTCGCATCAGCGGGCGTTGGAAAAGCGTCGGGCGCGGTCGAACTGCGAGACGCTGTTCGCCATTGAGAAGATCCCTACCGACAATCATGTTCGCACGATGCTTGATCCGGTGGAACCCGATGGGCTGTTCGCGTTGTTCGGGCAAGCCCTTGGCTTGCTTGCGGACAGAGGCGGTCTGAAGGATTTTCAGAAGCTCGGCGGACGGCTTCTGATTGCCCTTGACGGCACCGAGTATTTCACCTCGCAAAAGCTTCATTGCCCGAATTGCTCGCAGCGCAAACGCCATAACGGCGTCATGGAATATTACCACTCCATGCTCTCGGCGGCGGTGGTGGCACCTGGCCATAATTGTGCCATGGTGCTTGAACCGGAGTTCATCGCACCGCAGGACGGACATGACAAACAGGATTGCGAAAATGCCGCCACGAAGCGCTGGCTTTGCCGCTTCGGGCCGCAATACGCGCATCTCGGGCCGGTCTATCTGGGCGATGATCTATATTCCCGTCAGCCGATTTGCGAGTCGGTTCAACGGGTTGGCGGCAATTTCATCTTCACCGCCAAACCCTCATCGCACCGCTGTCTCTACGAATGGCTCCATGGCGTCGAATTGCCGAGCCTTGAGAAAAAGCTGAAAAAGGGCCGCAGCGTCGTTACTCATCGCTACCGCTGGATGGAAGATGTTCCCCTCCGTGACGGGAAAGACGCATTGCATGTCAATTGGCTTCAGATCGAGATCATCAACAAAGCCGGCAAGGTGACCTACACCAACAGCTTCGTCACCGATCTGCCGGTCAACGAAGAAACCGTCGTCGAGTTGGCCACCTGTGGCCGGGCGCGCTGGAAGATCGAGAACGAAACTTTCAATACCCTGAAGACCAGGGGTTACCATCTGGAGCACAATTTCGGCCATGGCAAGGAACACCTGGCCAACCTTCTCATAACCATGAACCTGCTCGCCTTCGCGTTCCACACGGTCTGTGACCTGGTGAGCAAGCGCTGGCATGAGGCACGTGAAGCGTTCGGCGCGCGACGGCAGTTCTTCCAGGACCTGCGGAGCATCACCAGATATCACCTGTTCACCGACTGGGGCGCGCTCATCCGCACGATGATAACCGGCGAACCGCCGCCGGAACCAAAACTGCGCTAAAGCACCCGCTCAAGCCTCAGCACAACACAAAAATGAGAAGACAAAACATCATCGCAGAAAATCAAGCCATAATGAGAATTGCTGCCCTCCCACATTGCCCCGGCCTTTAGCCGGGGCCTCGAAGGTCAGCGCGCGGCGGATCAAGGTCCCGGGTCAAGCCCGGGACATTGGGAATGATGGCGGGAGTCGGCCCATCAGCCATCGCCTGCGGCCCGTCGCGCATCCAGGATCGAACCGCGTCCAGTCAGGCCGCGCTGGTAGCCCAGTGTGATCCGTTCCGGCGCCGCGGCCCAGTGCTCCGGCGGCTGGCGCTCGGCCACGCTATCGGGCAGCGAGACCTCGTCGAAACCGCAGGCCAGCAGGTAGTCGAACTGGTCCGAAATCACCGGCCCGGTGGCCCGCAAACGCCCTTCGAACCCAAGGCTCCGCAGGCAATGGCCGATGGAGAACCCGCGCCCGTCGGAAAAACTGGGGAAGCCGACCGAGATCAGGGACAGCCGTGCGAAATGGGGCTGCACAGCCTCCGGATCGGTGTCGTTGGGAAGGTGAACACCCAGTTCCAACCCTGAATTCAACGCCTCGTCCAACCGTTCCTGCGGAACGATCACTGCACCGCTCGAAGGCAGCGCATCGTCAGCGCCCAGCACCGTCCAGATGTCCTCGGCCAGGCCGAGCTGGTCAATCAACTGTGGCATAGAGCACCTCCTTGAACGGCGCCATCCCGACCCGGCGATAGGTTTGCAGGAAGGTTTCGCGCGGCCCGTCGCGCAGGCCCAGATAGGTGTCGACGATTTTCTCGACCACATCGGGCACCTGGTCATAGCCAAAACCCGGCCCGGTACGGTCCCCCAGCGTCGCATCCTCGGTGGAGTCTCCGCCCAGCGTGATCTGGTAGCTTTCCACCCCCGCCTTATCGAGCCCGAGTATCCCGATATGGCCGATATGGTGGTGCCCGCAGGCGTTGATGCAGCCCGAAATCTTGATCGATAGCGGCCCGATATCGCGTTGTCGTTTGTTGTCGGCGAACCGGTTGCTGATCGCCTGCGCCACCGGGATCGAACGCGCCGTCGCCAGCCCGCAATAGTCCAGGCCGGGGCAGGCGATGATATCGGTCACCAGCCCCTTGTTCGGCGCATCCAGCCCAATCGAGGCCAGCCCGCGATAGACCTTGTACAGATCGCCGATGGCGACATGGGGCAGCACCACGTTCTGCTCGTGGGTAATCCGCATCTCGTCCACCGAGTAGGTCTCGGCCAAGTCGGCTATCACCCGCATCTGCTCGGCGGTGGCATCGCCCGGCGCACCGCCGATCGGCTTCAGCGAGATTGTCGCCGCGACATAGCCGGGCACACGGTGCGGATAGGTGTTGCGATCGACCCACTGGGCAAAATCCGGGTCCAGCTTCTTCATCCGTTCGAACTCGACCGGGGTGGCCGGCTTTTCCATCAACTCCGGCGGGGCGAAATAGGCGGCGATGCGTTCCATCTCGCCCTCGGGCGCGGTCACGGCGGCGCGGTCCATGGTGGCGAATTCGTGCTCGACCTGTGCCCGGAACTCGTCGATGCCGGTCTCATGGACCAGGATCTTGATCCGTGCCTTGTACTTGTTGTCGCGCCGGCCGTGCAGATTATAGACCCTGAGCGCCGCCTCGACATAAGGCAGCAGGTCGGCCTTTGGCAGGAAGGCGCGCAGTTCCTTGCCGATCATTGGCGTGCGGCCCAGGCCACCGCCGACCAGCACCCTATAGCCCATCTCGCCCGCATCGTTGCGGATGATCTGGATGCCGATGTCATGCACCTTGATCGCGGCGCGGTCATGCTCGGACCCGGTCACGGCGAATTTGAACTTGCGCCCCAGATAGGTGAATTCCGGGTGCAGGCTCGACCATTGGCGCAGCATCTCGGCACTGACCCGAGGGTCCTCGATCTCCTCCGGCGCTACACCGGAATAGGGGTCGGAAGTGATGTTGCGGATGCAGTTGCCCGAGGTCTGGATGGCGTGCATCTCGACCGAGGCCAGCGCCTCCAGGATATCCGGCACATCCTTCAGCTTCGGCCAGTTGTACTGGATGTTCTGACGCGTGGTGAAGTGGCCGTAACCCTTGTCCCAGGTCTCGGCGATATGGGCCAGCATCCGCATCTGATGCGCGCTCAAGGTGCCATAGGGGATGGCGACGCGCAGCATGTAGGCATGGAGTTGCAGGTACAGCCCGTTCATCAGCCGCAATGGCTTGAACTCGGCCTCGTTCAGCGCGCCGGTCAGGCGGCGCTCGACCTGGTCACGGAACTCCGCCACCCGCTCGTCGACGAAGCGGTGGTCGAACTCGTCGTAGCGATACATTTTTGTCTCCTCAGGCGGCGCGGCGCTCCGCCGGAACGTCCACACCGAAGGGGATTGTGGGAACCCCGCTGGCGCGGATCTGCTCGCGGCGTAGCAACGGGACCGGTGTGCCGGTCGCGACGGAGACCTCGATCAGATAGGGGCCGACGACCAGATTGCCGTCTTCGCCTTCGATACCAGCGGTCTCCAGCACCTCGGCCTCGTCCCTGGACATGGCAATCCGCGCCAACGCGATATCGCGCACCCATCCGGTAGCGCCCAGAAACACGCTGTCGCCTTCGATCAGATCGTTGGCGGTAACGGCAACCGGTTTGAATTCCTTGGCCATGATACGGGTCCTCCGTTTCGGTTCTCAGTCGGGCGTTTCAGTTCTCAGTCGGGTGCAACAGTCAGGGTCAGGCCGTTCAGTTCCTCACCCCAGATGATCTGGCAGGAGAGGCGCGAGTTTTTCTCCCAGCTTGGCAACTCATCCAGTTTGGCTTCTTCTTCGTCACGAATCTCGGGCAGGCGGCCGACCCATTCGGGGTCGACATAGATATGGCAACTGGCGCAATCCATCTGGCCGCCGCAGATGCCTTCGACGCCCATTTTGTAGTCGCGCAGCAGTTCCATCAGCCGCCAGCCATCGACGCCCTCCAGCGTATGCTTCTCACCCTTTCGGGTGGTGACATGAAAATCCGCCATCATGCGACTTTGAGCCTCTTCTGCAGTTCCGAAGAAGAGGTGGTGTACTGGAAGCGCAGCTTCTCGTTGGGCCGGGCGATGCGGAAGGCTTCCTGGGCCGCCAGGGCGCCCTCGTGGAAGCCCGACAGGATCAGTTTCAGCTTGCCCGGATACCAGTTGATGTCGCCGATGGCGAAGATGCCCGGGGTCGTGGTCTGGAACTTCTCGGTATCGACCTGGATCTGCTTGCCATCCTCCAGGTCCAGCGACCAGTCGGCAATCGGCCCCAACTCGATGTTCAACCCGAAGAAGGTCAGCAGCCGGTCGGCTTCGATCATGGTCGAGCCGGTCTTGCTTTTGACAGTCACGGCGCTCAGTTCGCCGTTCTCGCCGTCCAGGTGCTCCAGATCGCCCATCACGAACTTCATCCGGCCCTCGGCGACGGCCTGCTCCATGGCGTCGACCGAATGCGGTGCGGCGCGGAATTTGTCGCGGCGATGCACCAGGGTCAGCGACTTGACCGACGGCAGCAGGTCCAGGGTCCAGTCCAGCGCCGAATCGCCGCCGCCGACGATGACCAGATCGCGGCCCTCGAAATCGGCGCGCTTGCGCACGGCATAGAACAGTGACTTGCCCTCGTAGGGCGCGATTCCGTCAACCTTGGGCTTGCGCGGCGTGAAGCTGCCCGCACCGGCGGCGATGAAGACCACCGGGGCGACATGCACGTCGCCCGCGTCGGTAACAACCTGGAAGCGGCCGTCGGGGCGCTTGGTCAGGCCGTCGACACGCTGGTTGAAGCGAAACTCCGGCTCGAACGGTGCCGCTTGCTCCATCAACTGGTCGGTCAGGGCCTGTCCCGAGACCTTCGGCAACCCCGGAATGTCGTAGATCGGCTTTTCCGGATACAGCTCGGCGCATTGCCCTCCGGGGCGGTCGAGCGTGTCGATCAGCCGGGCTTTCAGCCCCAGCAGCCCCAACTCGAATACCGCGAACAGCCCAACCGGCCCGGCGCCGATAATCATCACGTCGGTTTCCTGGCTTTGCAGCGGCGAGACGAAATCGGTCGGGCTCATCGTGTTTATCTCCGCGTTTGCGTGTTGATTGGTATTTAGCGTGGAATAACGGGGAAATCAATAAAACACATAAAAAATATATTATGAAAATTAATTACATTATATATATGTATAATAGCTAGGTTGCGGCTAATCAAGCGCTGCGTTATGCCGCGCCGATGACCAACCAGCACCGCGCCTATCTCCGCCCGCTGCCCTGTGCAACGCCGCGCCCGAATATGCGCCCGCTGGCCTGCGGCCTCTTCGGATTTACTGAGGTCGAGGTGCTGCGTCGCGGCGAAGCCCCGGAAATCCTGCCGGCCGATGCCGCCGAGGCGTTGCATCCGGAGGCAGCGGAGGTCTTCGCGTCGCTCTCCGCGCCCCGCCCGGCGCTGGCCGGTCTCGATCTGGCGCGACCCCGGATCATGGGCGTGGTGAACGTGACACCAGACAGCTTTTCCGACGGCGGCCTGCTAACCGATGCCGCTGCCGCCATCGCCCATGGGCTGGCCCTGGCCGAGGCCGGCGCCGATATCCTCGACATCGGCGGCGAATCGACCCGTCCCGGTGCCGAGCCGGTCGGACTCGACGAAGAACTCGCCCGGGTGGTTCCCGTGATCGAAGGGCTAAAGCACGCCGGGTGCCCGGCGCTGGTTTCGGTTGATACCCGCAATGCGGCGGTCGCCGAAGCGGCCCTGGGCGCGGGCGCCGAGATGTTCAACGACGTTTCGGCGCTGACCTATGACAAACGAAGCCCGGCCATCGCCGCCGCTGCTCTCTCGGTCTGCCTGATGCACGCGCAGGGCGATCCCCGCACGATGCAGTCGGATCCGCGTTATGGCGACGTTTTGCTCGACGTTTATGATTTTCTGGAGCTGCGCGTTGCCACCGCAAAAGCCGCCGGAATCGACCGGGCGCGCATTGTGATCGATCCGGGTATAGGATTTGGCAAGACGGTCCAGCACAATCTCGCCCTGATCCGCAGGCTATCCTTGTTTCACGGGCTCGGCTGTGCGGTGATGCTGGGGGCGTCGCGCAAGCGCTTCATCGGCACGCTGTCCGGGGTGAGCGAGGCAGGGCAACGGGCGCCGGGTTCGATCGCGGCCGGGCTGGCCGGTCTGGCGCAGGGCGCGCAGATCTTGCGCGTTCACGATGTTGCCGAGACCCGTCAGGCGCTGGACGTTTGGCGCGCGATCGCACGGGATATTTTAGAGGTGAGGAATGAACATGAGCCGCAAGTATTTCGGCACTGATGGCATCCGCGGCAGGGCGAACACCGCGCCAATGACCGCCGAGGTTGCCATGCGTCTGGGTATGGCGGCGGGGCGTCATTTCACTCGGGGGCCGCATCGCCACTCGGTGGTGATCGGCAAGGACACCAGGCGCTCGGGCTACATGATCGAAACCGCCCTGACCGCCGGTTTCACCAGTGTCGGCATGGATGTGATCCAGCTTGGGCCGATGCCGACCCCAGCGGTGGGAATGCTGACCCGCTCGGTCCGCGCCGATATGGGGGTGATGATCTCCGCCTCGCACAATCCGTTCGAGGATAACGGCATCAAGCTGTTCGGCCCCGACGGATACAAATTGTCCGACGAGGTCGAGATGGAGATCGAGGCGCTGATGGACGGCACCCCCGAACTTGCCCCCCCCGGCCAGATCGGCATGGCGCGGCGGCTGGACGATGGGCGCGGGCGCTATATCGAGTTCTGCAAGGCCAGCTTCCCGCGCCGCCTGACCCTGAGCGGGTTGAAGATCGTCATCGACTGCGCCAACGGTGCCGCTTACGCCACCGCACCCGAGGTGTTGTGGGAGCTGGGGGCCGAGGTGATCCGCCTCGGCGTCAGCCCGAACGGTGAGAACATAAACAAGGATTGCGGCTCGACCGACCCCGCCGCCTGCCAGCAGGCGGTGCTGGACAGCGGTGCCGATCTGGGCATCGCGCTGGATGGCGATGCCGACCGGGTGCATATCGTCGACGAGAAGGGCCAACTGGTCGATGGCGACCAGATCATGGGCCTGATTGCCACCCGCTGGGCCGCGCAGGGCCGGTTGGCGCGCAATACCCTGGTGGCCACGGTGATGTCGAACCTGGGGCTTGAGCTGTTGCTGTCCGGGCACAAGGTTGGCTTGATCCGCACCAAGGTCGGTGACCGTTATGTGGTCGAGACGATGCGGGCCGAGGGCTATAATCTGGGTGGTGAACAGTCCGGCCACATCGTGCTGTCGGATTACGTGACCACCGGTGACGGGTTGTTGGCGGCCCTGCAGGTGCTGAACGTCCTGATTGACGAGGACCGCCCGGCCGCCGATCTCTGCAAACTGTTCGACCCATATCCCCAGCGCCTGCGCTCGATCCGCTTTGATCGGGCGACCCAACCGCTGGACGACGCAGCGGTGAAGGCCGCGATCACCTTCGGCGAGGAACGACTGGCGGCCTCCGGCCGGCTGGTAATCCGCGCCTCCGGCACCGAGCCGGTGATCCGGGTGATGGGCGAGGCCGAGAACCCGGATCTGCTGGAGCAGGTGGTCGATGACATCTGCGCGGCGGTGGAACGGGTGGCCGGGTAACGCGCGTATCATTGAACGAGCGTTGGCGCACGGGCGAGGCGTCACTGAAATCGCCGGCGCGGCACCGGTTGAGCATCTGAGCGGTGAGGAACGCCCGCATTTTGCCGACCTTCGATTGAGCATGCAGATCCCAACACCGTGGTCCAATCGAGGTCGAGATACCCGCGCTTGGGATCCTTCCACGTTCGCCTTGGGAAGCCCAAGTAGCGCAACAGCCTCCGCCTCAGGAGCGACAGGTCAGCAACCGATAGCCGGCGTCAAAGGCGTCCTGGGTTCGCAAATGACCGTTGCGGCGGTCCCAGGCGCCGGTCTCGAGATCGTCCCGCAGCCGATCGAGGCCGTCCGTCACTTCCTCCGGTCGCGCCCGAGCGAAGCCGGAGGTGTTGGCCCGCCTGGTCGGATCGAGATAGAACTCGGGTCGGTTCCATCCGGCGTACATGTTGTGGTCAGCGAGGTCGTGGGGCAGCGCAAAGGCCTCGATGCCGCAGCGCCAGCCAGTTTCACGCGCGATCGTTGCGGCAACTTCGTCGATGGCCGGAAACAGACCGAAATCCTTCCCGCAAAGGGCAGGAAAGTAATCGCCGAACCAGAGGGCCTCGCCGCACCGGGGGTCGAAGGTGAAGATCACCGCCGGGCCCGCCGGGCAGACACGGCGGAACTCCCGCGCTGCCGCCGGAAGCGATGAGAAATGGTGCATCGCCAGGGTAACGATGACGCCATCGACGGCACCGTCCGCCAGTGGCAGGGCTTCCGCCGCGCCCGCACGCCAACTGACCCGGCTATGCGCGGGCGCCTGGCCGCGCATTTCAGACGAGGGCTCCACTGCGATCACTGCGAAGCCGCGCTCGGCCAAGGCGTTGGCGTAGTTACCGGTGCCCGCACCGATGTCGGCCAGCACGGCGCCCGGCGTCAGGTTCAGCAGACGGACCAAGCTGTCGACGATGCGTTGATCCGCCGCCCGGTGGGCGTTGTAGTCGCGGCCGATAACATTGTAGAGCGCCATCTCTCCTCGCCGATATTCCCCGGATGCCCCGTCATTCCGATCGCGACGATACTTGCGTGCCCCTGGCCGGGCAACCATGAACCGGCTTCCTGGCCGACTTCCAGATTGGGTCAAACCCGGCCATTCACCGCGCCCATTTCTGCTCTCTGGCATGGACCCGCGACACCTGCATAGCGCGGGGAGGCGGTGCGCCGAAAATCCGCACAAGCGGATTTTGTCACGGGCACAGACTAAACTGAAGCCGTCAGGCCCTCCTCCCCCTCACCCCTTCACATGCCCGCCCCGGCGCAGCCCCAGGCGGCTCTGGGCGATGGCCAGTGCGAACAGGATCAATACCAGTGCGACGCCAAGGCGGGGCGACGGCGTCTCGCCCAGGAAAATTACCCCGAATACCACCGCCCACAGCGGCACTTGATAATTGACCATGCTCAGAAATCCGGGCCCCGCCGAGCCGATCAACGTCATCAGCATCACGGTCGCCAGCGCCGTTGGCACCAGCCCCAGATACAGCACCGCCGACATGCTGGTCAGCGAGGGCGCCGCATTGAGCGGGTTTTCCAGCATCAGCGCCAGCGGCACCGTTATCAGCGCCGCCAGCATCAGCACCGCCGAGCCGAATCGCAGCGGCCCCAATTGCGGGGCGCGTTTCGCGATGATCGCGCCGGTGGCATAGCCCAGCACGACCACCAGACAGCTCACCTGCGCCAGTAGCGCTACAGAACTGCCACTGCCTATGGACAGGAAGACATCCGGCCCGATCAGCACGCCGACCCCGGCAAAGCCGATCAGGAAGCCGATCAGCTTGCGCAGTGTGATTTGTTCGCCCGGAACCAGGAAATGCCCCAATGGCAGGATCACCAGCGGCATCGTTGTCATCAGCACCCCGGCCAATCCGCTGTCGATATGCCGCTGGGCCCAGCTTAACGTCGTGAACGGAACTACATTGGCCAGAATCCCGACCGCCAGCGCGGCCAGCCAGAATTTTCGCTCGTGCGGCGTGGCAAAGCCTGGAAAGCGGCTGCCACGCAGCAACATCACCGTCGTCAGGGTAACCGCGGCGATGCCGAGGCGCAGCCCGGCGATGCTCAGCGGCGCGAATTCCATCGTTGCCAGTTTGGTCGCCATGAAAGCGGCGCCCCAGATGACGCCAAGGCCGAAAAGCAGCACCCAGTCGCGCCGGGTCGGGGTCATGCTGCTTGTCCAAGGCGGCCACGCGCCAGCCGGTCGGCCGCAGCACCCGGAGCGACGCCCTCGCGCTCGGCCAGTTTGAAGACATGCAACAGGGTCTCGGGAATGCGCTCCAGTTTCGCCCGCGCATCGGCCTCCGAGAGCCCGGTCGAGGGCCGGGCGACCGAGATCAGCCCGCCCGCGTTTACCAGATAGTCCGGCGCGTAGAGGATGCCGCGGTCCGCCAGCCTTGCATCGTCCTCGGCAACACCGAGTTGGTTGTTGGCGGCGCCGCAGACGATCTGCGCGCTGAGCTGTGCGATCGTGATCTGGTTCAACCCCGCCCCCAGCGCGCAGGGGGCAAACACCTCGGCCTCTGCGGCATGGGCCTCGTCAACGGGAATCGCGATGGCGCCGTGGGCCTCGATGATGCGGGCGACGGCTTCCTCGCGGATATCCGAGACCAGGAGGCGCACCCCCGCCTCCGCCAGCATTCGGCAAAGGTTCGAACCGACATGTCCAAGCCCGGTGACCGAGACCCGCATCCCATCCAGACTGCGCCCCAGCCGGTGGCGCACCGCTGCCGTCAGCGACAGGAAAACCCCCTGGGCGGTCCACGGTGAGGGGTCGCCAGCGCCACCCGAGAGGCCTGAGACATGGCGCGTTTCCTTGGCGATCTCGTCCATGTCGGCGACCTCCGCCCCGACATCCTCGGCGATGATATAGCGCCCGCCCAGCCGCTCGACCGCCCGGCCCATGGCGCGCATCATCTCGGGCGTTTTTTCGGTGCGGCTGTCGGCCAGGATCACCGATTTACCGCCGCCCAGCGGCAATCCGGCCAGCGCCGCCTTGTAGCTCATGCCGCGCGACAGCCGCAGCACGTCGCTCAAGGCGTCCGCCTCGGTGTCATATTTCCAGATCCGGCAGCCGCCCAGGGCAGGCCCCAGCGTGGTGTCGTGGATGGCAATGATCGATTTCAGCCCGTGGCGTCCGTTTTGCGAGAAGACCACCTGTTCGTGGCCGTCGAAGTCGGGATGGGTGAATATGTCCATGGGTGCAGTCCGCAGCGTTGCGTGGGAAGTCGCCGCTACAATGCCGACGCCGGGGGGGCGTGGCAACTCATGGGTATTTGTTTCGCCTCAAGCCATGGTGAGGCCGACGCGCCCGTTATAGGCACGGCCCCCGCGCAATTTTCTATCTTGCCTCCCGCGCTGGAAAAAGCGGCTGGTTCGCGGCGCACAGAGTGGCTTGACCGGCAGCACCCATTCATCGCTGTCACCGGCTATCTGCCACCGCAAATAGAGCGGCGGCCCGTCGCCAGCCATGTGGATGAATTCGGCCGGCACCGCTGCGTCGGCTGCGGTCGTGCGCCGGACCGGCGGCTTCAGGTCGATCATCGTTCCACTCCCGGATCGAAGGCCTCGCCGGGGGCATTCAGACCGGGGCGAGGCGGGTTGAAAATGCTGTTTCGGGTTATGCCACGGTTACGACGATACAATTGCCAATACCGACATTTTTCGCATTGACGGCCCCGGGCGATCGCCCTATCTGGTCCGTGGGTTTGTCGCCGGGTAAGGGCGAGCGGTGGCAGGCTCAGCAATCTCGCCCTGACGATGGAGCGCGTCTCATGACGTTCCCTTTAAAGCCGCGGGAACTTCCTGCGCGTCCTGAATTCTCATCAGGCCCCTGCGCGAAACACCCCGGTTGGTCGGCTGCGAGTGTCGTGGCCCGGGCCTTCCTTGGCCGTTCGCACCGCGCTGCCAAACCGAAAGCACAGATCAAGGATGCCATCGACCGCACCGCGCGGTTGCTTGGTGTGCCCGAGGGGTACCGTGTCGGCATCGTCCCCGCTTCCGACACCGGCGCGTTCGAGATGGCGATGTGGTCGCTGCTGGGCCCGCGCCCGGTCGATTTGCTGGTCTGGGAAAGCTTCGGCAAGGGCTGGGCCAACGATGCGCTGCGCGAACTCAAGCTGGACGACTGCCGGGTGATCGAGGCCGAATACGGCGCGCTGCCCGATCTTGGTGCGGTACGCCCCGAGGCCGATGTCGTCTTCACCTGGAACGGCACCACCTCCGGCGCCCGTGTCCCGAATGGCGACTGGATCGCCGCCGACCGCGAAGGTTTGACCATTTGCGACGCCACTTCGGCGGCCTTTGCCCAGAACCTCGACTGGGCCAAGCTCGATGTCGTCACCTTCTCTTGGCAGAAGGTTTTGGGTGGCGAGGCGGGGCACGGCATGTTGGTTCTCAGCCCCCGTGCGGTTGCACGGCTGGAGAGCTACCACCCCGACCGCCCGCTGCCGAAGATCTTCCGCCTGACCAAGGGCGGCAAACTGATCGACGGCATCTTCACCGGTGCCACCATCAACACCCCCTCGATGCTGGCTGTCGCCGATTTCAACGATGCTCTGGACTGGGCCGATCAGGTTGACGGACTGCCCGGGCTGGTCGCCCGCGCAGACACCAATTTTCTGGCCCTGCAGGGTTGGGTCGACCGCACCGGCTGGATCGAGAACCTGGTCGCCGACCCGGCGGCGCGGTCCAACACGTCGGTCTGCCTGAAGATAAACGACCCGCAGATCGCAGCCCTGGATGATGTGGAGCAGAGGGCTTTCGTCAAGCAGATGACCGGATTGCTGGAGGCCGAAGGCGCGGCGCTGGATACCGGCGCCCACCGCGACGCCCCACCGGGACTGCGGATCTGGTGCGGCGCCACTGTGGACACTGCCGACATCGAGGCCCTGACCCCCTGGCTCGACTGGGCATTCGCGACCGCGAAGGCGGAGCGGCTGGCGGCCTGGACCCCCTCCCTAACCCTCCATTCCGGTTGAAAGAAATCGGCGGGGGAGGGAGTAGCGCAGCATAGATTTCCGGCTTGATGCCCGCCACCAAAGGTAAGCGGCAGCGCCGTGACAAGGAGCAAAAAAATGCCCCCCGAAAGTCCAAAAGTCCTGATTTCCGACCAGCTTTCCGACCAGGCGGTCGCGATCTTCCGCAATCGCGGGATCGAGGTCGATTTCCAGCCCGATCTCGGCAAGGATCCCGCCCGGCTGGCCGAGGTGATTGGCCAGTATGACGGCCTCGCCGTGCGTTCGGCCACCAAGGCGACCGCCGATATCATCGCGAAAGCCGATAACCTCAAGGTCATCGGCCGCGCCGGGATCGGGGTCGACAATATCGACCTTGCCGCCGCATCCGCCCGTGGCATCGTGGTGATGAACACCCCCTTCGGCAATTCGATCACCACCGCCGAACACGCCATCGCCATGCTGTTTGCCACCGCCCGGATGATCCCCCAGGCCAATGCCTCGACCCATGCGGGCAAATGGGAAAAATCCGCCTTCATGGGGGTCGAGATCACCGGCAAGACCCTGGGCCTGGTCGGCTGCGGCAATATCGGCTCGGTGGTTGCCAGCCGCGCCATCGGGTTGAAGATGAAGGTGATTGCCTATGACCCATTCCTCAGCGAGATCAAGGCGCGCGAACTGGGGGTGGAGAAGATCAACGACATCGACCGTCTCCTCCCCCGCGCCGATTTCGTCACCCTGCACCTGCCAAAGACCGACAAAACCGCAAATATCCTGTCCGCCGCGCGGATCGCCAAGATGAAGCCCGGCGCGTGGTTGATCAACTGCGCCCGGGGCGGGCTGGTCGACGAGGCGGCGGTGGCCGACGCGATCAAAACCGGCCGTCTGACCGGCGCGGCTTTCGATGTCTTCGCGGTCGAGCCGGCCACCGACAACGTGCTGTTCGGGCTGGAAAATGTAATCGCCACCCCGCATTTGGGCGCGGCGACCAGCGAGGCTCAGGAGAACGTGGCCCTTCAAGTCGCCGAGCAAATGTCCGACTACCTGCTGGACGGAGCCATCTCGAACGCCATCAACGCCCCGTCGGTCACCGCCGAAGAAGCGCCGGTCCTGCGCCCCTGGGTGCGGGTTGCCGAGGTGGTGGGCGGGTTTGCCGGTCAGCTTACCGAGGAGGCCATCGAGGCGGTCGAGATCGAATATGTCGGCCGCGTTGGCGAGTTGAACCTGAAACCCCTGACTGCCGCGCTGACCGCAGCCCTGCTGACCCCGCAGATGGGCGAGGGTCTGGTCAACATGGTCAGCGCTCCGGTGATGGCACGCGAGCGTGGCATCCAGATATCCGAGACCCGCCGGGACGCCCTGGGCGCCTATGGCTCCTATGTCCGGCTGTTGGTCAAAACGGCGGTCAAGACCCGCTCGGTCGCCGCGACGGTATTCTCCGACGGCAAGCCCCGTTTTATCCAGATCCGCGGCATCGATCTCGAGGCCGAACCGCTGCCCTTCATGCTGTATACCCGCAACAAGGATCTGCCCGGCTACATTGGCGCGCTGGGCACCAAGCTGGGCGATCTCGGCATCAACATCGCCACCTTTGCGCTGGGCCGGGCCGAGCGGGGCGGCAACGCAATTGCGCTGGTTGGGGTGGACGAGGTGCTGAGTCCGGAAACGCTGGCCGAAATCAAGGCTTTGACGCAAGTGCGGGAGGCGCGGGTGTTGGTGTTTTGAGCCATTCGCCCATGGATCGACGGCAGGAGCGGTTATGTCCGTTTGCTGAGCAGCCATCGGCGACCAAGCCGGCGAATGGTTGTCTCTGCCCAAAGGCAGCCGTTCGGCCTCGTCTTGCTTCAGCGGCCCGCCAGGGTCTGTTGAGATTCAGGATTTCCATCCCGGCTGATTTCTGAATCAAGCTCCCAAAACGAGGGAGCAGTCAATGACCAGAATGATACTGACGGATGCGCAATGGGAGAAGATGGAGCCGCATTGCCCGGGAAAGACATCCGACCCGGGCCGGGCCGGCGACGGGCGGCTGTTTCTGGAGGCGGTGCTGTGGATTGCGCGCACCGGTGCGCCGTGGCGTGACCTGCCCGAGACTTTCGGAAACCGGAACTCGGTGTTCATACGGTTCCGCTACTGGGTTCAACGCGATGTTTTCAAACGCATATTCGGCGCGGTATCGGGCAACCCGGACATGGAGTCCGCACATTGGCGAACTGAGTGCCCCTGAATAGATTGCCTAAAGCATTGGGATATTGATAATTTTTCATTAATTCTGCTTTCCTCGGACCGGTGGTTTGACGGGGTTGCCGGTGGGGTTTGCGATCTTTTCGCGCCCCTCGGTCGCCTTGTCGAGCATCCTGACGGTCTTTCGGTTCTTCTCCGCCAGGTTCGCGGAGCGGGAATAGTAAAGCGGCATGGAAAGCGACTTCTGTCCGAGCAGATCGGCGATGCCGCGCGCGTTCAGGCCGGCCTCGCGGAGCGTGGTGGCGACGGTATGCCGGAGCCCCTTCAGGGTCATACCGGGCGCGACAAGACCCTCTGCCTCCAGGCTGCGGCGGAGGATCTGCCATGCGGAGGACAGTGAGCGGTAGGCCCAGGAAGTGCCGCGCGAATTCGCGAGAACGGTTTCGGCCTCGTGCGCGGGCGCGGCCTCCAGGGCCTTGTGCAGGGTCTCGCCGACCGGGATGGCGGTCCTGACGCCGGTCTTGGCGCGTTGGCTCGAGATGACACCGCCCTCGATCTGGTCTTTCCGGAGCCGGATCGCATCGGAGGGATCGATGCCGGTGTTCATCATCAGGGCGAGGGCGACGCGGATATCGGCGGGCGCACGCTCAAGCACGGTGGCGCATTCCCCGGGGGTCCAGGGCCGGTTGGCGTAGCCAAGCTCCCTGGGTCGCCGCTTCGGGATCACGTCGCGGGCATAGTTTGCGCCGATCAGGCCCTTCGGAATGGCATGACGGAAGACCTCGCTCAAAACCTTGCGGAGCATGTTGGCCCGGCTCCATCCGATCTGTTCCGACGCCCGGTCGTGGATCGCCGCGACAAGTGGCGTGTCGATCTCGTTGACGGAAATCTCCGCGTCCGGCGCGAGGAAGTCGAGGCACTTGCGGTAATCGCTCCGTGTGCGCGGGGCGAGATCGCGGAAGTGGTCGGTCCCGAGATAGTGCCGGGTCAGGCCGCCGAGGGTGCCGGGTTTCGGGGCCCTGCCCTGCCGGGCTTCGAGCGCGCCCTGGATCTTCTCACACTCGGCGAAGAATTCCGGTAATTACTCACGCCCTTTTTCCCCTGCGTCCCGCCGTCATTCAACGCAAAGTGACCAACGGCTTCCGCTCGATGTGGGCCGCCGAAGGCGACTGCGCCGTCAGAACCGTCACCGACACCGCCAAACTCGCAGGCAAATCCCCGTATCAAACGATCATCGAAACCTTGGCCTGACCTCCGAAGTACGCCGGGAAAAAGGGGCGTGAGTAATTACCTCGACGAATTCGTCCTCCGTTTCAATCGACGCAGAACCCGCCAAGCCGCCTTCAGATCCCTGTTCGCAATTGCAGTCCGAATAAAACCGGTCAGCTACAACATGTTGATCCAACCGGAAGATCATGCATAAGCGGTCCAAAATTAATATAAATTCAATGACATGTCAGATTAACTTAATAAAGTCCTAATTTAATACTTATCAGATAATTGCATATATTTCGGGAACTGAGAAAATCTCCTACACGCACTGGTTGTTTCGGAGTCAATTTTTGACCCTGAATACGTGCGCTTGGCTTGAGTTATCCGAGTGCCCGACGCCGATTCGCTTGGCCGCGTCGCCAAAATCCCGACTCGAAAGTCGTCCACCGGCGGCTTTGCAGACCGCTCGCCATCCCGCACCCCGCCCAATCTTCCTCGATCACACTCTTGAAAGAGGAGTGGGCAGAGCCATTTGGCGCTTCTTCTCCGATTCAACTGCCCACGCCGAGGAGGGCGGGCACGTTTGCCTGAACCGCACTCGTAGTGTCCGGGGTTTTGTATCAGCCGGCTCAGCGCCGCCCGGCGGGCGGGATGCCACCGACCTTTTCGGTAATTGCGGCGGCTGCCTTGCGCACCAATGCGCCAAGTTCAGCCAGCCGGGCATCCGGCAGCCGTACGCTAGGCCCAGAAATCGAGACGCCGGCAACCGCCTCACGGTGCTCGTTGAAGATCGCCGACGCCAGGCACCGCATCCCCAGTGTTCGCTCCTCGTCATCCAGCGACCAGCCCTTCACCCGCGCCCCCTCCAGATCGGCGAACAACGCTTCGGGCGAGGTTAGCGTTTTCGGCGTGAATGAGGGCAGCCCCTTGCGCGCAAGAATCGCCTCGACCTCGTCGCGCGACAGCTCGGCGAGCAGCGCTTTGCCGATTCCCGAGGCATGCATACGCCCGCGGGTCCCGGGCCGGAAGAAAGCGCGGATAGGGTCGTTGCACTCGACCTGGCTGATGAACACCACGTCACCGCGATCGGCGACGGCCATGTTCGCGGTCTCTCCGCTCTCCTCCATCAGATCATGCATAATGCTGCGTCCGGTCTCGACCAGATTGGTGCGGCGCATGAAAGAGCTGCCGATCCGGAACGCCTCAACCCCGATCATCCAGTGTTGCATGGCGTCGTCAAATTCGGTGATGCGGTGGCGTTGCATGGTGGTGAGCAGACGGTGCGCGGTCGAGGGCACCATGCCGGCGCTCAGCGCGATTTCGGTCAGGGTTGCACGGTCATTTGCCGCCAGCACCCGAAGCAGTGTCAAACCCCGGTCCAGTGCCTGCACGACAGTCCCGCCCTCGCCTGAGCGCGGCCGCCCACGGGTCCGTTTTGGTTCCGTCCGAAGTGCCATGGCGAAGCCTCCACAACGATGATTCTCGGGTTTCAGTAAACAGAAAAGTTTTCTGACAAATATCATATCTGCAGACTGAAAAATAGAAAACCTTTTAATTTCCGGGGCGTATGTGGTAAACATAAAAATGGAATATTTTTCCAGAAAAATTGCAAATCATGGCAACCGCCGTATCCTGAGCGCAACCACGATGCTCAACAGGAGAATATGATGGTCGACCAGAACCCCGTTTTCATTCCAGGGCCCACGAACATACCGGACCGGCTGCGGCGGGCGATGAACGTGCCGACCACCGATCACCGGGCGCCCGACTTCGTTGAGCTTCTGCCTCCGTTGCTCGAGGATCTGAAGAAGATATTCAAGACCGAGACCGGGAAGGTCATCACCTTCCCGTCGAGCGGAACCGGCGGTTGGGAGGCGGCGATCACCAATACGCTCTCCCCCGGCGACAAGGTTCTCGTTGCCCGGTACGGAATGTTCTCGCACCGCTGGATCAATCTTTGCCAGCGGCACAACCTGGATGTCGAAATCATCGAATGCGAGTGGGGCGACGGCGCCCCGGCCGATCGCTATGGCGAGCGTCTGGCGGCCGACACCAACCACGAGATCAAGGCGGTGCTTGTCACCCACAACGAGACCGCGACCGGCGTGCGCAGCGATATCGGCGCGACCCGCCGGGCATTGGACGCGGCCGGCCATCCGGCGATGCTGTATGTCGACTGCGTCAGCTCGCTCGGGTCGATGGACTTCCGTATGGAGGAATGGGGTGTTGACCTGGCCGTCTCCGGTTCGCAAAAAGGCTTCATGTTGATCACCGGCATGGCCATCATCGGCGTCAGCCAGAGAGCGCTCGCGGCCACCGAGACCGCGAAGTGCCCGCGCTGTTTCTTCGATTTCCGCGACATGGTCGGAGCGAACGCAAAGGGCAATTTTCCCTACACACCGCCCTTGCAGATCATTCACGGCCTCAACGAGAGCCTGAAGATGTTGCTCGGGGAAGGTCTGGAGCATGTCTTTGCACGCCACCACAGGATCGCCGAAGGCATCCGCAGGGCGGTCAGCGCCTGGGGCCTTCGGCTTTGCGCCAATAGCCCGGATCTCTATTCCGACACTGTCAGTGCAATCTACGTGCCCGAGGGTCGCGACAGCAATGTTCTGACCGATCACGCTTACGACGCCTACCGGGTTTCGTTCGGGGTCGGCCTCGGCCAGATGGCGGGCAAGGCGTTCCGCATCGGGCATCTCGGCGCGCTCACCGATGTCATGGCGTTGTCGGGACTCGCTACGATCGAGATGGCGATGAAGGATCTGAACTATCCGATCGAGCTCGGTTCCGGCGTCTCCGCGGCGCAGGAATATTACCGGACAACAACGGGCATCGCCCAGCCACAGACCACGTGAGCGGCAGCCTTATCATTCGAGAGAGATCAACATGTACATCCCGACCTTCGCGGACGTGCAGCAGGCGCATGAGCGGATCAAGCCACACATTCACCGCACACCGGTTCTGACGTCGAGTTACTTCGACGGCCTGACCGGCGCAGAGCTGTTCTTCAAATGCGAGAACTTCCAGAAGGCCGGGGCGTTCAAGGCACGGGGTGCCTCGAATGCTGTGTTCGGGCTCGACGAGAATTTGGCGGGGAAGGGTGTCGCCACGCACTCGTCCGGCAATCACGGTCTTTCGCTCAGCTACGCGGCCGGACGGCGCGGTATCCCCGCGACCGTAGTCATGCCCCGCACCGCACCCGAGGCGAAGAAAGCTGCGGTGCGCGGTTATGGCGGGCGCGTGGTCGAGTGTGAGCCAAGCACAACCTCGCGCGAGGCAGTGTTCGCCGAGGTGGTCGCCGAAACCGGTGCTGACTTCGTGCATCCCTATAATGATCCGCGCGTCATCGCCGGCCAGGCTACTTGCTCGAAAGAACTGGTCGAGGACGTTGGTAATCTGGATGCGGTGATCGCGCCGATCGGAGGCGGTGGCATGGTGTCTGGGTCTTGCCTCACCCTCTCCACTATCTCGCCGTCGACAAAGATTTACGCAGCCGAACCGAAGAACGCAGATGATGCCTATCGGTCGTTCAAGGCGGGTCACATCATCGCCGACGATGCGCCACAGACGGTCGCCGACGGCCTCAAGGTACCGCTGAAGGAACGCACCTGGCACTTCGTCTCGAATTACGTGACGGACATCCTCATCGCGACCGAGCAGGAAATCATCGACGCGATGTATCTTGCATGGCAGCGGATGAAGATCGTAATTGAGCCGAGCAGCGCCGTTCCGCTGGCGACGATCCTGAAGAACCGCGAGATCTTCGAGGGCAAGCGCGTCGGCGTGATCCTGACCGGTGGAAATGTTGATCTGAAGAAACTGCCTTGGATGCAGAACTGATCTGAAAGGGAGACCACGGATATGAACCAGCAGTTCAAGATCGAAGAGTTCGAAGTCGGCTATAACATTCCCGCCGCCATCGGCATGGACGAGGCCGATATCCAGACCCCCTGTCTGGTCCTTGACCTGGACGCCCTGGAACGAAACATCGAGACCATGGGCCGCTATGCCAAGGAAATGGGTGTGCGGCACCGGGTGCACGGCAAGATGCACAAATCGGTGGATGTCGCCAAGCTACAGGAAGAACTGGGCGGAAGCTGCGGTGTGTGCTGCCAGAAGGTCTCGGAAGCCGAATCCTTTGTCCGCGGCGGCATCACCGACGTGCTGGTGTCGAACCAGGTCCGTGACCCGGCCAAAATCGACCGTCTGGCACGGCTGCCGAAGCTTGGCGCGCGGGTTCTGGTCTGTGTCGACGACATCGCCAATGTCGCCGACCTCTCCGCCGCGGCCCAGAAACACAGCACCGAGATCGAGTGTCTGGTCGAGATCGATTGCGGGGCCGGGCGCTGCGGTGTCACCACCACCCAAGCCGTGGTCGAGATCGCCAAGTCGATCGACGCCGCCGGAGGCCTGAAATTCTCCGGCATCCAAGCTTATCAGGGCGCAATGCAGCACCTCGACAGCTATGATGACCGCAAGGCCAAGATCGACATCGCCGTGGCCATGGTGGGCGATGCCGTCGAAGGTCTCAAGGCCGAAGGTCTGGACTGCGACATTGTCGGCGGCGGCGGCACCGGCTCCTACTATTTCGAGGGCAACTCCGGCGTCTACAACGAGCTTCAGTGTGGCTCCTATGCCTTCATGGATGCTGATTACGGGCGCATCCTCGACAAGGATGGCAACCGCATCGACCGGGGCGAGTGGGAGAATTCGCTGTTCATCCTGACCTCGGTGATGAGCCACGCCAAGGCCGACAAGGCGATCTGCGATGCCGGGCTGAAAGCCCAATCCGTCGACAGCGGCCTGCCGGTGATCTTCGGCCGCACGGATGTCGAATACATCAAGTGCTCGGACGAGCATGGCGTGATCGCCGACCCGGACGGCGTGCTGAAGGTGAATGACAAGCTCAAGCTGGTCCCCGGCCATTGCGATCCGACCTGCAATGTCCACGATTGGTATGTCGGTGTGCGCGGCGGCAAGGTCGAGAAGATCTGGCCAATCACCGCCCGCGGTCTGGCCTACTGAGGAAATGAACCGATGCTGATTGTCTCAGAGGACACCTGCAAGGAGGTTGTCGGCAGGGCCGACGCCTTTGCCGCGGTCGAGGCCGTCTTCGCCGCCATGGCGAAGCGCGACGCCTACAACTTTCCGGTTATTCGCGAAGCCATCGGTCACGCGGACGCACTTTACGGCTTTAAATCCGGCTTCGACCGGGCCGGGCTGGTGCTGGGCCTCAAATCGGGCGGCTACTGGCCAGGGAACATGGCGAAGGGGCTGACCAACCACCAGTCGACCGTCTTCCTGTTCGACCCGGACACCGGCCAGTTGGACGCATTGGTCGGCGGCAACTATCTGACGGCGCTTCGCACCGCCGCCTCCAGTTCGGTTTCGATCGCCCATCTGGCACGCAAGGATGCAAAGGTTTTGGGCATGGTCGGCGCCGGGCATCAGTCCGGGTTCCAGCTTCGCGCGGCGGCGGAGCAGCGAGACTTCGAGAAGGTGGTCGCCTGGAATTTCCATCCGGAGATGCTGCCAGGTCTTGGCAAGGTCGCCGACGAGATCGGCTTGCCCTTCGAGGCTGTTGAGCGCGAGCAACTGGGCGCCGAGGCGGATGTGATCATCTCGATCGTCTCGGCCAATGAAGCCCAGATGATGAAGGACTGGGTGACGCCCGGAACGCATATCGCCTGCATGGGCACCGACACCAAGGGCAAGCAGGAACTGGACCCGGCGCTGGTCGCCGCCGCCACCGTCTTCACCGACGAGATCGCCCAGTCGATCACCATCGGCGAGTGCCAGCACGCGATCGCGCAGGGCCTAATCGCGCAAGACGCGATCACGTCGATCGGCGATGTCATTAACGGTGCGCATCCGGGCCGAACCTCGGACGACGAGATCACCCTTTTCGACGGCACTGGCGTCGGTCTGCAGGACCTCGCGGTCGCTGCCGTGGCGGTCAGGTTGGCCGATGCGCGAGGAATGGCCCAGTCAATCCAGCTTTAGAGAGCGATTTCATGCCGGACGGACTCGATTTTCGGTTCGGGGGGAAATGCCCAGAAACAGGTTCGCGGGCCGTCTGCGCAAGTGCCTCTCGTCGAGCAGGCTGAACTGGGGGATAAACCTCCTGCCGCCCGGCACGGTTCGTGGACTCTCCGCTGTGGTCCGAAGGGAGGTGTGCGCTGCCATGTCTTCCAGGCGCTCTTCAGGGCCACGGACACCGCGCTGCTGATACAGGTGACGCTGTTTAGTCCGCCCAAGGCGGAGGGCGCGATGTTCGTGCGGGCGCTGACCCTGCTCGGCGCGGTGCTGACGGGCGGGTCGGTTCTGGTGGTCGATGATGCCACGCCAGAGAGCTTGCCTAATTGTTTGGGCTGACCCAGATAACTCCAAAAATGAGTTATCTGGTCAGCCCCCGGAATAATATGGGAATCGGCCAAACAAAATATCGGGAAATCTGAATATTCTTTTGTTTTCATTGCGTTAAATGGTAGACGCGTTGGGAAATTTGGTGGAGGGGGCTGGATTCGAACCAGCGTAGGGTTTCCCCGACGGATTTACAGTCCGTTGCCTTTAACCACTCGACCACCCCTCCACAGAAGGCGATCCGCCATGCCCCGCTGCGCGGGAGCGGCCCGATGTAGGATGCCGGCGCCCGGCCTGTCAACCCGCATATGCCCGCGAAACCTCCCCAAAGATCAACCCAACTCCTTGCGATAGAAGACCAGGTCGAAACCTCCACCCCCCCCCCGGCCCTTCTCGACGTAGCCGAACCGGGGGTAGAGGCTTTGGTTCTCGATCATTTTCAGGTTGGTATATAACTCGACCGCCCGCGCCCCGTCCGCCCGCGCCAGATCTTCGGCATGGGCGATCAGCGCGCCGCCCAGTCCTTGGCCTTGCGCCGCCGGATCCACCGCCACGTTTTCCAGGTGCCAGTGTTTGCCACCAGATTCGATCTCGGGATATGCCACCACGAAGCCCATGACCACGAAGTTCGGCTCGGGCCGCCCCGCAACCCATACCGTGCCCGCAGCCACCGAAGCGGCAAAGTCTGCCACCATCGGTGCCGGTTCGCGGCCGATCCGTGGCACGTAGAGCGCATAACAGCCCTAGGCCGACCTTCACATTGATCGCGGAAGGTCGGTCGTGCACGCCTGAGCCGACGCATTGGTGGCCAAGTGTGCGGTTTCACAAGACTTCGACGTTTCCGCAAATGCTGAGGGCCTGACCGGAGATATTGGCGCCTGCCGGAGTGCATAGGAACAGAGCCATATCGGCAATGTCCTGTGCCGTCACCATCTGTTTGAGCGATACCTTGTCCAGATAGTCCTGCTTCATCGTGTCGTAGGAAACCCCGGTGACGTTGGCGCGGGCCGATATGACGCTCTCAATACGCGGCCCCTCGACAATGCCGGGGAGGATGGCGTTGACCCGTACGCCATCCGGTCCGAGTTCAATGGCCAGGCTTTTGGTCAGTCCGACGATGGCCCATTTCGTGGCGGCATATGGCGTTCGGTAGGCGTATCCCAGCCTTCCGGCAACGGAGGACATATTGATCATGCTTCCCTCGCCACTAGCCTTGAGCAAAGGGGCCGCGTGGCGCGCGCAATAGAACTGAGCGTTGAGGTTGACATTGACCGTTGCAAGCCAGTCGTCCGGATCAATTTCGTCGATTGCACCCGTGGGACCGGCGATGCCGGCATTGTTCACCAGTACATCCAGCCCGCCGTACTCGCCCATGACAGTGCGAAAAAGTTCATCCACCTGATCGAGGTGGGACACGTCGCACCGGCTTTGGCTCATATCGGGGCGGGTTGCAGCGCAGTCGTCCAGTGCGGTCTGCGATATGTCGCAGACATGCACGCGCGCACCGGCATCGGAGAGCGTCTCGGCGATCTTGCGCCCAATACCCGCCGCACCTGCGGTGACCAGAACGCGCAGGCCGTTCTTGATCGATAATCTGCTCGTTTCGCCCATAATGCTTCTCCTTCGATGTCGCCGCCCGGTTAAGTGTTAGCAATTCTCATTATGGTTTGATTTTCTGCGATGATCTTCTGTTTTCTCATTTTTGTGTTGTGCTGAGGCTTGTGCGGGTGCTTTAGCACACTTTTGGTTCCGGCGGCGGTTCGCCGGTTATCATCGTGCGGATGAGCGCGCCCCGGTCGGTGAACAGGTGATATCCGGTGATGCTCCGCAGGTCCTGGAAGAACCGCCGTCGCGCGCCGAACGCTTCACGTGCCTCATGCCAGCGCTTGCTCACCAGGTCACAGACCGTGTGGAACGCGAAGGCGAGCAGGTTCATGGTTATGAGAAGGTTGGCCAGGTGTTCCTTGCCATGGCCGAAATTGTGCTCCAGATGGTAACCCCTGGTCTTCAGGGTATTGAAAGTTTCGTTCTCGATCTTCCAGCGCGCCCGGCCACAGGTGGCCAACTCGACGACGGTTTCTTCGTTGACCGGCAGATCGGTGACGAAGCTGTTGGTGCAGGTCACCTTGCCGACCTTGTTGATGATCTCGATCTGAAGCCAATTGACATGCAATGCGTCTTTCCCGTCACGGAGGGGAACATCTTCCATCCAGCGGTAGCGATGAGTAACGACGCTGCGGCCCTTTTTCAGCTTTTTCTCAAGGCTCGGCAATTCGACGCCATGGAGCCATTCGTAGAGACAGCGGTGCGATGAGGGTTTGGCGGTGAAGATGAAATTGCCGCCAACCCGTTGAACCGACTCGCAAATCGGCTGACGGGAATATAGATCATCGCCCGGATAGACCGGCCTGAGATGCGCGTATTGCGGCCCGAAGCGGCAAAGCCAGCGCTTCGTGGCGGCATTTTCGCAGTCCTGTTTGTCATGTCCGTCCTGCGGTGCGATGAACTCCGGCTCAAGCACCATGGCACAATTATGGCCAGGTGCCACCACCGCCGCCGAGAGCATGGAGTGGTAATATTCCATGACGCCGTTATGGCGTTTGCGCTGCGAGCAATTCGGGCAATGAAGCTTTTGCGAGGTGAAATACCCGGTGCCGTCAAGGGCAATCAGAAGCCGTCCGCCGGGCTTCTGAAAATCCTTCAGACCGCCTCTGTCCGCAAGCAAGCCAAGGGCTTGCCCGAACAACGCGAACAGCCCATCGGGTTCCACCGGATCAAGCATCGTGCGAACATGATTGTCGGCAGGGATCTTCTCAATGGCGAACAGCGTCTCGCAGTTCGACCGCGCCCGACGCTTTTCCAACGCCCGCTGATGCGACAAAAAGGACGGGCTCTGGATAAAAAATACCGAAAATGCAGCCATGCCGATATCGGCCATAGTGTCGCTCAAATTGCTCCCCGTGCGCATGTCGGGGAACATCGCGCAACGGCTACGCAGAGTGTCTATGAGCGAACCGATAACCACATATGGTATCATTCATATATTTTCCGCCTTGGGAATCCCCTTTGTAACGCCATAATGAGAATTGCTGGTTAAGTGTGATCACACTTGACAGTATGCGACGAATCGCGCATGCTTTCAAGTGTGATCACACTGTGTGGTCAATATATTGTCCTTGGACGGGAGGCGACCATGGTTGCGATTGACAAGACTGTTGCGCGCAAAGGTGCGACGCGGCGCGATGTTCTGAAAGGCACGATGCTCGGCGCGGCCGGGTTTGCGGCGGGGGCTCTCGGGGCACCCGGTATTTTGCGGGCCGCGGATGTCATCCGTATCGGGCATATCACCCCCAAAAGCGGCTTTCTCGGTCAGCTTGGCGTTTATGGTCTGAACGGTGCATATCTCGCGGTCGACGAGATCAATGCCGCGGGCGGCATTATGGAGCGTGAACTCGAGTTGATAGTCGAAGACAGCGTGAATGCGGGCACCGCGGTCACAAAGGTCGACAAGCTGATCAACAATGACGGTGTAGCCGCGCTCCTCGGTGAGATCAGTTCGGGCACGGCGCTGGCCATCGGTGGTGCGGCGGAGCGCGGAAAAACCCTGTATATCAATACTGGCGCCAATTCCGATGCGTTGCGCGGCAAAAACTGCAACCGCCACATGTTCCATGTGGAAGGCTGCAATACGATGTACACCAAGACGATCGGCAACTGGCAGCTTTCGAAAAATCTCGTCAAGGGATCGCGTTGGTCGTTCTTGACCGCCGATTATGCCTTTGGCCACGATCTGCGCCGGGTCTCGCAGCGGTTCTACAGCGAAAACGGCGGGACAATCGCCAGCGATGAACTGGTGCCGACCGGAACCGTCGATTTTTCTGCTTACATTCTCAATATCCGCAAGGCGGCACCGGAACTGGTCTATCTGAATCTCGCCGGATCGGACCTGACGAACTTTCTCAAGCAGTTCCGTGAGTACCAGCTTCCCTATGCGCTGTCGGGCGGCGTCATGGATACGCTGCTGTTTTGGAATGCGGGACATGAGGCGCTGTCGGGGAACTGGCAAAGCCTTTGGTATCATGGGCTGGAGACCGAAGGGTCAAAAGCGTTTACCGCCGCCTATATGGCTCGGTACGGCGTGCCGCCGGAAAATCAGGCCTGGGGTGATTATGTCGCCGCCAAGATCCTGGCCCAATCCATGAATGGAGCAAAAACCACCCAGTCGGCGGCTCTTGTCCAGTATTTGGAGAGTGGTGCCAGTTTCGATGTGCTGAAGGGCCGCGAGGGTGTGTTCCGCAAGCGCGACCATCAGTTGCTTCAGGAGATGTATGTGGTCAAGGTCAAGGATCCGGCAAAGGCCGCCGACAAATGGGACATTTTCGACGTGGTGCAACCGTCGCCGGCGGCGGATGAGAGTTTGGAGGTTATTCAGCCGACCGAGGCCGAAAATGCCTGTTCCATGGCAGATCTGTAACCATAGCTCCCAACTTACCGCCTCCTGAGGCGACTTTCGGGACATCGATCTTTTGTGAGCGGCTCTTGCCGCTCACACTCACCGAGGTCGCTGGCGTCCAGCCGGGGCCGGGAAGACGCGGGAACAGCTATGTCGATTCTCATCGAGCAAATTCTCAATGGACTGCTGGTCGGCTCTTTCTACACCTTGCTGGCGTTGGGGTTGTCGCTGATCTTCAGCCTCGGCGGTGTGGTGAATCTGGCACATGGGGCGTTTTATGCCATCGGGGCGTATATCGCCGTTTCGTTGACCCCGTTGGTCGGATATCCGGCGGCGCTTGTGCTTTCTCCGGTGGCTGTAGGGCTGATCGGCGTTGCGATAGAAATCACATTGCTGCGGCGTTTATACCGTCATGACCCGGTACTGACACTGCTCTTCACCTTTGGCCTGGCGATCGTCATCGAGCAGTGTCTGAGATTGATTTTCGGCCCGGCCGGCCTGCCGTTCAACATTCCTGACATTTTGCGCGGTGTGGTGCTGCTCGGTGATTTTATCTACCCCTATTACCGGATTTTCATTCTGGCGCTGGTGCTGGTTTCGGTGATGCTGATCTGGCTCCTGCTGACCAAAACCCGCTTCGGCCTGATCGTCCGCGCCGGTCAATCCGATCCGGAGATGGTCGAGGCAATGGGGGTGGACCTGCGGCCCGTGCAATCGATGATCTTCGGTATCGGCATCGCTCTGGCCGCACTTTCCGGCGTGATTGCCGCGCCGCTTGCTGGGGTGCAGCCGGCGATGGGGGTCGATGTGGTCACCGCCGCTTTTGTCATTGTCGTTATCGGAGGTCTGGGCAGCTTTTGGGGTGTGCTGCTCGCCGGTCTGATCGTGGGGGTCGTGCGCGGGATCACCATCACCGTTTTTTCCCCCGCCGCCGAGGCGTCGATCTATGCATTGATGGTGCTTGTTCTAATCCTGCGGCCCCGCGGCCTGTTCGGCGAACATATGGAGCAGCTTGAATGAAACGATCGGATAGGCACCCCGCGGCGCGCCTTGGCACCAGCATTTTGTATCACCCTTTGCTGTGGCTTGGCCTTGGCCTGCTGGCACTGCCGCTAGTCACCTTGCAGATCGGTCTGACGGATGTGGCGGCCACCAAGCTGGCGGTCTTCGTCTTGACTGCGATCGGTTTCAATATTCTCTTCGGTTATACCGGTCTGGTTTCTTTCGGGCATTCGATGTTCTTTGCGGTGGGCGCCTATGCGACCGCCCTGCTGCAAATCCACGTGTTCACTGGCGCATTCTTTGCGCCGCTTATTCTGGCCGTGTTGCTTTGCGGCATCGTTTCAACCATCGTTGGTATGCTGATCCTGAGGCGGACGGGGGTGTATTTCTCGCTGCTGACCCTGGCTTTCGCATCGATGGTATTTTACGCAATCTACCGTTCCACTGAGTTCACCGGCGGTGAGGATGGGTTGCGCGGGCTGGTCCGGCCTGACCTGCTTGGTGTCGATATTAATGATGCGCGGACCTACTACTGGCTGACCGCGCTGATCGTTTTCTGCGTTTGCGCACTGCTCTGGCGGGTAGTCAATGCGCCTCTGGGGCGGGTTTTTGTGGCGATCCGCGAGAACAGCCAACGGGCGAGTTTTGTCGGATACCCGGTCGCAACCTACAGGCTGATCGCTTTCAACATATCGGCAATGGTCGTAGGGCTCGCCGGTGGCCTTTATGCGATGCTGTTTTACATTGTCACGCCCGACATCGCTCATGTGGCCTTTTCCGGCGAAATCCTGGCAATGACCGTTCTGGGCGGCGGCGGCGTGTTCCTCGGCCCGGCACTTGGTGCATTCATTTACATTCTCTTTCAGGATGTTCTGTCCTCCTATACCGGTAGCTGGCAGCTCTGGTTCGGCCTGCTGTTCATCGGCTTCGTTCTGGCCTCGCCCGATGGCGTGGTCGGTGCCGTTAAACGGGCATGGAGGCTGCTGCGTAAAGAGGAAATTGGCGCCGCTGCCATGGCAGCGCGGGTAATACCGGCGGCAGTGTGGAAGGTTCCGGCATTACTTCATTCCGAAAGGACGGGAGACGGTCCGGCCTTGCAGGCCAGCGGTCTAACCAAGCGGTTTGGCGGGTTTACCGCGGTGGACGGTGTCAATTTGACCATTCCCGAAGGTCGCCTGTCGGTGATTATCGGGCCGAATGGCGCGGGCAAGACCACATTGTTCAACATGTTGTCGGGCATGTTTCCGCCGAATGAGGGCATTATCGTCCAGCATGGCGAGACCATGAACGGGCGCCCGCTCCGGGCCTTCCCGGCGTCGGGGCTGTGCCGCTCGTTTCAGATTGTCAATCTGTTCGATGATCTGACTGTCGAGGAGAATATCAGGCTTGCCGTGCAGGCGCGCCTTCCCGGCCGTTTTGATCCATTGCGCCGTGCCGACCGCGCCTCGATGGTTATTGGCCAGACCGCGGAAATCGTCCGTTTTATGGGGCTGGAAGGCATGGAACCGGTCAAAACAAGCGACCTGTCAGGCGGCGGTAAGCGGCTGGTGGAGATCGCGGTGACGTTGGCTGGCAAACCGCAGGTGCTTTTACTGGATGAACCGATGGCCGGTCTCGCTGTGGGCGAGCGCGATCGGTTGGTCGTGCTGGTCAAGGCCTTGTCGGATCATATGACCGTCGTGATGATCGAGCATGACATAGACCGTGCTTTCGATCTTGCCGACCATGTCACTGTGATGGCCGACGGCCGCATTCTGGCCGATGGAACGCCGGAAGAGGTGCGCGAAAACGAACAGGTGCAGCAGGCCTATCTCGGACGCGGTACCGAGGATATACGTGAGGCTTCTCATGCCCTTGCCAGCCGCGGCGCTTTGGCGGGTGCGCCGGTGTTGAGCGTTTCCGGTATCAATACGTTCTATGGAACCAGTCATATCGTGCATGACGTCGGCTTCGAACTGAAGCAGGGCGAAATTTTGGGGCTCTTGGGACGGAACGGCGCGGGTAAATCCACAACAATCAAATCGGTAATGGGGTTGGCGCCGTCACGCTCCGGGGAGATTGTATTGGACGGTAGGGCGATTACGCGCCTGCGCCCGCAAGAAATCGCCCGCCTCGGGGTCGGATATGTGCCGCAGGGCCGTCGCCTGTTCGCCAATTTGACTGTCAAAGAAAATCTGCTCCTTGGTTCGATGTATCGTGGGGGTGAAACCGGAAATGCGTGGAGTAAGGAACAGATTTTTTCCTATTTTCCGAAAATCGCGCGCCTGATGGACCGCAAGGCCGGGGTTCTCTCCGGAGGTGAGCAGCAACAGGTCGCCATTGCCCGGGCACTTTCGGGCGAGATCAAGATACTGCTGTTGGATGAGCCGTTTGAAGGGCTGGCGCCCGCCGTCGTCGATGAGGTTTTTGACGCCGTCGACCGGCTGCGTGAACTTGTGCCGATCATCATAGTCGAACATGATTTGGACCGTGTGCTGGCACTGTCCGACCGGGTTATTGTCCTCGACCATGGCGTTCTCTCCCACGAAGGCCCTGCCGCAGCATTGCTGAAGGACCGGGATTATCGGAAAGAGGTGCTATGGCTTTGAGTAAAGCTGATCTGATGAATGAGGCTGAAAGTGTGGCCGTACACGATCGGGTCTACCGACAATTGCGACGGCAATTGATGAGTGGGCAGTTCATACCGGGGCAGCCGATCAGTATCCGTTATCTGACCAATGCGCTCGGCGTGTCCGCCACGCCCGCGCGCGAGGCGCTGAAACGTCTGGAGGCGGAATCAGCGTTGGTGAAAGGGAGCAACCGCACCTTGACGGTTCCAATCCTATCCCGCGCTGGCCTGCGCGATATGCGCGATATCCGAATCCTGCTTGAAGGTCTGGCGGCGGAGAAAGCCACCGCACGTATTACGCCGGATGAAATCGATTTTGCGACCGCTGTCTGCCAGGATATGGCGGATGCGGTCGAGGCGGGAAACGTCGATCTGTACCTTTCGGCCAATTGGGACTTTCACAGGACGATCTACGTGGCCGCGCATATGGAGCCGCTGGTCAACATGGTCGAAGGGCTGTGGATGCGCATTGGTCCACTGATCCGGTTGGCGGTGCCGAAGGAAAATCATATGGCGCATTCGATGCTGTGCCATTGGCGGGCAGTCGATGCGCTGCGTCAGCGCGATGGAGAGGCGGCCCGCGCCGCGATCGTGTCCGACATTGCCGGTGCGGCGGCCGACCTTGAAGCGCTGCTGCCGAAGTGAATCGGAAGGATAACAGGTGAAGGCGGAGCGGGTGAAGCAGGTGGCGGTGATCGGCGCTGGCCTGATCGGCAGGGGCTGGGCCATCGTTTTCGCCCGTGCTGGATGGCGTGTTAGGCTGTTCGATATCAATCCGGGCACCTGTGATGCGGCTTTGGACGAAATAGCGCGGCAGGCTGGCGGCCTTGCTCGGCGTGGCCTGTCCTGCGCCCCCGGCCATCTTGTGTCCCGTATCGAACCCCGTGGCGATTTGGATGCAGCCGTCGAGGGGGCATCCTACGTTCAAGAATGCGGACCGGAAACGCTTGAGGTCAAACGGAGGCTGTTTGCCCAGCTCGATGCCGCAGCGACCGCCGATGTAGTGCTTGCTTCCTCCTCGTCGGGATTTCCGACATCGGCCTTCGCAGAGGGGCTTGAAAACCGTGCTCGCTGTCTGGTCGCACATCCGGTCAATCCGCCGCATCTGACGCCGCTGGTGGAATTGTGCCCCGCAAGTTGGACCGCGCCAGAAACGCTGGCGCGCGCGATGGAGACGATGGAAACAGTAGGGCAGACACCGATTGTGGTGAAAAAGGAGATCGACGGTTTCATCCTCAATCGCCTGCAAGGCGCATTGCTGAATGAGGCCTTGCGGTTGGTGGATGGGGGCTATGTCGATCCGGACGACCTGGACAAGACGGTGCGTGACGGGCTGGGCCTGCGCTGGTCGTTCATGGGACCGTTCGAAACCATCGATCTGAACGCTCCCGGAGGCGTGGCCGACTATATGGAGCGTTTTGGACCGATGTATGCGCGCATGGCGCTAACCCAAACCGTACCGCCGGACTGGGGCGAGACAGCGGCGGCCGCAATCGAGGCCGCCCGCCGCGCCCGTCTTGGCGTTGAGAAACTGAAAGAACGCCAGAGATGGCGCGACCGGCGGCTTGCGGCCGTTCTCGCCCATAAAGCAGCGCAGCAGGATTAGAGCCATTGCGTGAACCCCAAACCACGCGCAGGCATTCTATCTGCGCGTATATCGCGATTCCAAGCTGCCCGCCGCGCGGGCTTCGCCGGGAGCAACCACAAGACACTCGTTTAGGAGCAGGAGACCTGGATCATGGCTAAAAGCAGCAGAAAAGTGATAATTACCTGTGCCGTTACCGGGGCGATCCACACGCCCTCGATGTCGGCGCATTTGCCGGTTACGCCGGATGAGATCGCGGAGGCCGCCATTGCCGCGGCAGAGGCGGGTGCCGCCATATTGCACCTGCATGCCCGCGATCCGGAAAACGGGCGCCCAACGCAAAATCCGGCGGTATTCGAGAGATTTCTCCCGCGCATCAAACAGTCCACCAATGCGGTAATCAACATCACCACCGGCGGCAGTCCGCATATGACGGTCGAAGAGCGGATGCAGCCAGCCTTGCGTTTCAAGCCCGAACTGGCTTCGTTGAATATGGGATCGATGAATTTCGGACTGTTTCCGATGCTGGATCGGTTTGAGAAATTTATATATCCGTGGGAGCGCGAGCATTTGGAGAACAGCCGTGATCTGGTGTTCAAAAACACGTTCATGGATGTGGAGAACATCCTGCGTGCGGGGACCGAGAATGGTGCCCGGTTCGAGTTTGAATGCTACGATATCAGCCATCTTTACAATCTTGCCCATTTTATGGATCGCGGCCTAGCCAAGCCGCCATTGTTCGTACAATCAGTGTTCGGCCTTTTGGGCGGCATCGGCGGGCATCCGGAGGATCTGATGCATATGAAGCGGACCGCGGACAGGCTGTTCGGCGGCGATTACCGCTGGTCGATCCTCGGTGCGGGCCGGAACCAAATGCCGCTGGCAAGCATTGGGGCGGCAATTGGAGCAAATGTGCGGGTTGGTCTAGAGGATTCGCTGTGGATAGGGCCGGGCGAACTTGCGCGTTCGAATGCCGATCAGGTGCAAAAGATGCGCCAAGTGCTGGAGGCCCTGTCGCTTGAAATCGCAAGCCCGAGCGATGCTCGGGAGATGCTGGACCTGAAGGGCGGTGACAACGTGGCGTTCTGACGCTGATTCCGGCACAGGTGCGGTCTATCCCCCTATCAGCCCGTTGACGAAGTCGGCCCTGGACACGAGCGGCCTGGTCTGATTCTATGATGTTCTGATTTGACCGGGGGGTTCGCCGATGGCGATGGGACTGCAGAAGGATCGTCAGGGTGATTTGATGGTGGGCTGGGCGGAGATGCCGCGCTCGCCGGGTCATGTGTTTTACGACCGTCTTCAGTCGGTCCTGATCGAGGGCGACTTCGACGGCTTCGCCGAGGCGGCCTGCCGGTGCTGTTACGCGGCCAGGACGGGAGCGCCTTCGGTGCCGCCGGGGCGCTGTTTCCGCATGCATCTGGTGGGCTGTTTCGAGGGCATCGACTCTGGGCGCGGGCTGGAATGGCGCGGCTCGGATTCGCTGTCGCTGCGGGAGTTTCTGCGGCTGGAGAGCCGGGATCGTGTGCCGGACCATTCCTGGCTGTCGAAGACCCGCACGCGCCTGCCCCACGAGGTGCACGCGATGGTCTTCGACCGGGTTCTGGCGCTGATCGCCGAGGCGGGTCTGGTGAAGGGCGACCGCATCGGGGTGGATGCCTCGACCATGGAGGCCAACGCGGCGCTGCGCAACATCGTGCGGCGCGACACGGGTGAGGGCGACCGGGAGATGCTGGAGCATCTGGCCCGGGAGAGCGGCATCGAGACGCCCACGGCCGAGGACCTGGCGCGTCTGGACCGCAAGCGCAAGGGCAGGAAGCTCTCGAACCGGGATCGGGCTTGCAGGAGCGACCCCGGGGCCAGGGTCGCCAGGATGAAGGACGCCGCGACCCATCTGGCCGACAAGCCCGGGCACGCGGTGGATCCGGACACCGGGGCGGTGGTGGCGGCCAAGTTGCACCCAGCCGATGAGGGCGACACCACGACGCTTTCCAGGACCCTGGCGGCGGCCGAGGCAAACCTCGATGCGGTGGCTGCGGCGCCGACGCCAGAGGGCCCGGCCGAATGCGTCACCGACAAGGGCTATTACTCACGGGCGGTCTTGAAGGCCCTGGACGACAGTCCCTGGAAGACCCGGATCGCCGAGCCCAGGCAGAAGGGCTTTTCGCGCTGGCGCGGTGACCAGGCGGCGCGCCGGGCGGTCACCAACAACCGCGTGCGGCTCAAGTCCGGGGTCGCCCGCGAGGCCTTCAAGCTGCGCGCCGGGATCGTCGAGCGCTGCTTTGCCCACAGCCTCGATCGCGGCGGCATGCGCCGAACCTGGCTGCGCCGGCGCGAGAACGTGCACAAGCGATACCTGCTTCACGTCGCCGGCCACAACCTCTCGTTGCTGATGCGCCAACTCATCGGCGCCGGCACCCCGCGCCAGGCTGTGGCGGGCGGATCTGGCGGTGTTTTCGTGCTTGTTGCGTCCTCTGGAGCCGTTCTGGTCGCTCGGACCGTCCTCATCGTCCCGGAGGATGGCGAAACCGCCGACGCCGCATTATGTTTCGTCGTGGGGTGAAACCCGGTCAAGTGGGGTGAAACCCGGTCAATGGCGCCTTTTTCAACGGGCTGATAAGCCGCGTGGGCGACGCGGCGGATCGCGCCCAGGTCTGCCGGTCCGGCCTTGCGGATCGTGATCATGCCGTGAACTCCCTTTCGTCGCGCCCTCATCAAGTTTAGATCGTTTTGCGCCAAATGCGCACCACTCACCACCCCACACCCAACCCACCATGGAATCTTACCCTACGGGGGGTTGGGTGGTGAGTGGTGCGCATTTGGCGCAAGGTGCACTAATGTGGCCGCCACTGAAAGGGAAGACCGTATGTCCGAGAAGCCGCCCCTCAAATCGAAGCCGGTCAAACCGAAATGGGCCAAGCCGAAATGGGCTGTCGAGCGCGACCGTGCGCGCCGCGCCGGGGCCGGGCCCGAAACCATCTGGCTGTTCGGGCTGCACGCGGTGCGGGACGCCCTGGTCAATCCCCGGCGCAAGCGCCACCGGCTGATCGTCACGCCGAACGCTGCCACCAAGCTGGCCGAGGCGATCGATGCATCGGGCATCGGGCCGGAGATCGCCGATCCGCGCAAGTTCACCGTGCCGCTCGACCCGCAATCGGTCCACCAGGGTGCGGCGCTGGAGGCCGAGCCCCTGGACTGGGGCGGGCTCGACGTTCTCTGCGCCCCGACCCGCGCCCAGGCCCGCGGCCCGAACCAAACCGGCCCGGCACCCCTCATCGTCCTGCTCGACCGGGTGACCGATCCGCACAATGTTGGTGCTATCCTGCGCTCGGCCGAGGTATTTGGCGCCCGCGCAGTGATCGCGCCGCGCCACCACTCGGCGCCGGAGACCGGGGCGCTGGCGAAATCCGCCAGCGGTACGCTGGAGCGCCAACCCTATCTCAAGGTTCGCAACCTCGGCGACGCGATGCAGGAACTGACGCGGATGGGCTACACGCTGATCGGTCTCGACGGCACCGCCGAAGCCGCACTTGGCCCCGTCATCGCTGCGGCGGCGGGCCAGCCGATCGGTCTTGTGCTGGGTTCCGAGGGAGCTGGATTGCGCCAGCGCACGTGTAAGTTGTGCAGCACATTGGTGCGAATCAGCGCGGCCTCGGAATTTGGCTCACTGAACGTTTCAAACGCCGCCGCGGTAGCCCTATATGCTGCGTTTGATTCCGCTGAAAACGCAAAAAACCCCGGGTAACCAGCCTTTCTGCTCACGAAATTGCTACAGAGGGTTACAAAGGGTTACAAATTATCAATCGACGCTCCATACTATGTGAGGCGGTTTTGAACGACCCGCCTCGATACTCACTGTCCCTCGTTCCGACTTAAGTCCGCCGGGTTTCTCCCCCAAAACAGAATTACCGGCGGACCTTTTTTCCCACAACAACCGATTTTGCCCTCGCCCCGAGTGTGCTTGCATGGCAGAAAAGGGCCAATGGACAACCCTAGCTACACGCACGCCCACCTCCGCGGCATTCTCGAACGCACCCGCACGATCGCGGCCGTGGGTGCCTCATTGAACGATGTGCGCCCATCCTTCTATGTCGTCCGATATCTCAAGATGAAGGGCTACAAGGTGATCCCGGTCAACCCGCGCTATGCCGGGGTCGAAGCCTTCGGCGAGACCGTGGTCGAGAGCCTCGACGCGATCCCGCGAGAGGCCGGCCCGGTGGATATGGTCGACATCTTCCGCCACTCCGAGGACGCCGGCCGCGTGGTCGATGAGGCCATCGAGGTGCTGATCGACCGGGGCCTGAAAACCATCTGGATGCAGATCGGCGTGATCAACCGCGAGGCCGCCAAACGCGCTGAGGCCAGGGGTCTGACCGTGATCATGAACCACTGCCCAAAAATGGAATACCAGCGCCTGTGGGGCGAACTGCGGTGGGGCGGTATCAACACCGGGGTGATCTCGTCGAAACTGCGGTAAGCCCGGAGAGTCGCTTGCCGGTCGTCTACCGTTCGCCGGCCGTCGCCCGAAGATGCCGCGTGAATGCCGCCAGGGTCTCTTCGCTGACGTGATGCTCGATTCCCTCGGCATCGGATTCGGCGGTGACGGGGTCGATGCCGAGCCCGATCAGGAAATCGCGGACGATGCGGTGGCATTCGCGGCAGCGTTCGGCCAAGGCGCGGCCCGTTTCGGTCAGGAAGATCGAGCGGTAACTCTGATTCTGGATCAAAAAAGTTGAAGTTCCCCGTTGTCTTTGAATCCAGAGGGATTCATGATGGGTTTTATGAATAACTCCATCACCAGCGGGGTGAAAATAACATGGCACAGGGCGTTCTTCCTTTCGAGTACGAAAGCGCGCCGGGCAGCAGCGATCTGACGGGTTTTGCCGGAATCGGTGTTTAGCTTGATTTGATTGAGGCATCGGGACTGGCGGCTGCGGTGCGGCGCGAGGTGCGGGTGGCGGGGCGGCAGGGCTGGCTGGATGTGCAGATGATCATCACGGTGATCGCCCTCAATCTGTGCGGGGGTGACCGGGTCGAGGACCTGGAACGCCTGGAGGCGGACGCCGGCTTTGCCGCGACCATGGATGCGGTTGAGCGGCGGCTGTTGGTGTGCCGGGAACGTCGGCAACTGAAGAGCCGGTTCCGGCGCGGCCGCGGGCGCAGCGTGCCTTCGCCGTCGGCTCTGTCGGGCTGGTTGGAACGCTTCCACGACGCAGGCCGGGAAGAGCTGCGGGAGGTCGGGCGTGCCTTCATCCCGCGCCCGTCGGCGGGTCTGCCTGGTCTGCGGCGTGTCGATCAGGCGCTGGCAGGCGCTGGTGTCATTTCTGCAGCGCCATCGCGGGCCGGGCGCGGCGACGCTGGACATGGACGCGACGCTGGTGGAGAGCCACAAGCGCCAGGCGGAATACTGCTACAAGAAGTTCAAGGCCTGTCAGCCGTTGAACACCTGGTGGGCGGAACAGCAGGTGATCGTGCATTCCGGGTTCCGCGACGGCAATGTGCCGGCCGGCTATCAGCAGTTGCAGGTGTTGCAGGCCTCGCTGGCGGCGCTGCCCGGGGGCGTGGACAAGGTCTGTCTGCGCTCGGACACGGCGGGCTGTCAGAAGGATCTGCTGCTCTGTTGTGGCGCGGGCCGGGACAAGGTTTTCGGGGTGATCGAGTTTGCCGTCGACGCCAACGTGACGGCGGCGTTCCGGCGTGCCGCCCTGGCCGTGCCGGAGGCCGAGTGGCGGCCGCTGGATCGTGTTTTCGACGGGCAACGCCACGAGACCGGCCAGGAGTGGGCGGAGGTCTGCCATGTACCGGGTTGGGCGGGCGAGAGCAAGACGCGGGCGGATTACCGCTTCCTGGCGATCCGGGAGCCGCTGGAACAGTTGGAGCCTGGCGATGGGGATCAGTTGCCGTTCCCGACCGCGGAGTTTGCTTTGAGGGGGCGCAGCAAGCTGTTCGCCCTGGTCACCAACCGTGATCTGCCGGGCGATGCGGTGATCTGGTGGTCCCGGGAGCGCTGTGGCAAGAGCGAGGAAGTCCACGCGGTGATGAAGCACGACCTGGCTGGCGGCACCCTGCCCTCGGGTCTGTTCGGAGCCAATGCGGCCTGGTGGGCGATCATGGTGCTGGCGCATGATTTGAACGCGGTGATGAAGCAACCGGTTCCGGGACCGGCCTGGGTGGCACGGCGGATGAAGGCCTTGCGCCTGGCTCTGATCGCCCTGCCTGGCCGGGTGATCCGTCATGCGCGGCGGCTGATCATCCGTTTGGGGAGCAAAGCGGGGCTCGATCCGGTGCTGGGCGCCAGGCGGAAGATCCTGGCCCTGGCGCGCGGCCCGACCTGACGGCTTCCGGCCCGCCACGATATCCTTGCTGAAGTGCGATGCCGGCTCCCGGCCAGGGCTCCGCCTGGCCAACGGACAGGCGCGGGACCCGCAAGACGCGTGGCCACCTTGAGAATATCTCCTCAAGCGCGAAATCCGCGGGAGTGACGCCCGGGCGCGGGCCGAAAACCCCACAACGGCGCCCATCGCCGCCCCTGCCGAGGCGCGTCAGGGACTTGGTTCGGGAATCCTGGGGAGGCGGGCCACTGGCGCGGCGGCGGGATCCGGTCTATATTATTGATTATTGCCCAGGGAGACGACACATGGCACAGGCTGCATTCGACACGCTTAGCATCGCGAGGGAACTCGAGCGGGAGTACGGGTTCCAGGCGAAACAGGCCGAGGGGGCGGCGGTGATGCTTCATCGCCACCTCGTCGGCCATATTACCACGAAGGAGGATCTCCGGCAGACGGAGCAGACGCTCCGCAAGGACATCGAGCACCTCGATGAAAAGCTGACGGAGAAGATCACCGCCGAGACCAGCAAGCTGGGCAAGGAACTCTTCAAACAGCTCTGGCTGATGGGGGCCGGGATTGTCGGGCTCACGGTCACGCTCGTGAAACTGCTTCCCTGATCCTCAAGCCTTCGCGCCGGCGAACCACCCGCCGCTCCCTGCCCGGGGGCGGCGTTTCTCATTGGTGCGCGCCCCATGCTGGGTTGCGCGCGCGGAGACGGCGCCTCCCGCCCGGAAGATACCGCATGATCCGGCCGGACGGGAGGAGGAGTTTGCTTCCTGCAGGGAATATTCACCCCCCCTGTAGGAGGAAACCATGCCTGGCGCGAAATTCGACATCAACGAGCATGTCACTCAGACCATCATCGCGGAAATCGAGAAGGGGGTGCCGCCCTGACGCCGTCCCTGGGAGACAGGGACAGCGGGCACGCCGTCCCTGCCGCTGCGCGCCAACGGCGTGCCCTACCGGGGTGTCAATGTGGCGATGCTCTGGCTGGCGGGCGCCACGCGGGGATATGGGTCTATCCCCGCGCGTGCGGGGGAACCCGGGCGGCTGAATCGGCGGCTGCGGCGGCTCGGCCTCTATCCCCGCGCGTGCGGGGGAACCCGGATTGGGGTGGCCGCCGCGGGCACGTAAAAAGGTCTATCCCCGCGCGTGCGGGGGAACCTTCTGCCCAGACGATAGTAAAGTCACCGGAGGCGGTCTATCCCCGCGCGTGCGGGGGAACCTCCTATTATTATGCATTATCAAGCCCACATATGCATCTATCCCCGCGCGTGCGGGGGAACCGGCTACTCAACTCCATTCTCGGGTCCGCATCACCATCTATCCCCGCGCGTGCGGGGGAACCTCACACAGGCGGCCAATTTTCGTTGACCTTCGGGGTCTATCCCCGCGCGTGCGGGGGAACCGAGCGCGTGTACAGTCGCGCGAAGGTCGATCAGGGTCTATCCCCGCGCGTGCGGGGGAACCGGTTCAACCACCTCGTCCTCGCCATCGTAATAGACTCTATCCCCGTGCGTGCGGGGGAACCGGTCTCGCCGTCGAGATGGTCAAGGATGGGCAGCATATACGGCGGCGATTGAAAGCAGTCGCCGCGCTTGATTGCTGGCATCACAGCGCGAGGCATGGCAGCGAGCTTGAGCAGCATCATAATCTTCTCGTAGGGGAACAGTCATCGTGGGAAACCTCCAGGACACCGAACCGGGTGTCCAGAGAATCACAGAACACTAAATATGGGAATCCCCGAAAGAGTCACAATCAATGACCTTTGGTATCAATCACCAACGGGGTGAAAATATCAGGGCACAGGGCGTTCTTCCTTTCCAGTACGAAAGCGCGCCGGGCAGCAGCGATCTGACGGGGTTTGCCGGTATTGGTGTTTACCTTGATTTGATTGAGGCATCGGGACTGGCGGCTGCGGTGCGGCGCGAGGTGCGGGTGGCGGGGCGGCAGGGCTGGCTGGATGTGCAGATGATCATCACGGTGATCGCACTCAATCTGTGCGGGGGTGATCGGGTCGAGGACCTGGAACGCCTGGAGGCGGACGCCGGCTTTGCCGCGACCATGGATGCGGTTGAGCGGCGGCTGTTGGTGCGCCGGGAACGTCGGCAACTGAAGATCCGGTTCCGGCGCGGCCGCGGGCGCAGCGTGCCTTCGCCGTCGGCTCTGTCGGGCTGGTTGGAACGCTTCCACGACGCAGGCCAGGAAGATCTGCGGGAGGTCGGGCGTGCCTTCATCCCGCGCCCGTCGGCGGGTCTGCCTGGTCTGCAGCGTGTCGATCAGGCGCTGGTGTCATTTCTGCAGCGCCATCGCGGGCCGGGCGCGGCGACGCTGGACATGGACGCGACGCTGGTGCAGAGCCACAAGCGCCAGGCGGAATACTGCTACAAGAAGTTCAAGGCCTGTCAGCCGTTGAACACCTGGTGGGCGGAACAGCAGGTGATCGTGCATTCCGGGTTCCGCGACGGCAATGTGCCGGCCGGCTATCAGCAGTTGCGGGTGTTGCAGGTCTCGCTGGCGGCGCTGCCTGGGGGCGTGGACAAGGTCTGTCTGCGCTCGGACACGGCGGGCTGTCAGAAGGATCTGCTGCTCTGTTGTGGCGCGGGCCGGGACAAGGTTTTCGGGGTGATCGAGTTTGCCGTCGGCGCCAACGTGACGGCGGCGTTCCGGCGTGCCGCCCTGGCCGTGCCGGAGGCCGAGTGGCGACCGCTGGATCGTGTTTTCGACGGGCAACGTCAGGAGACCGGCCAGGAGTGGGCGGAAGTCTGCCATGTACCGGGTTGGGCGGGCGAGAGCAAGACGCGGGCGGATTACCGCTTCCTGGCGATCCGGGAACCGCTGGAACAGTTGGAGCCTGGCGATGGGGATCAGTTGCCGTTCCCGACCGCGGAGTTTGCCTCGAAGGGGCGCAGCAAGCTGTTCGCCCTGGTCACCAACCGTGATCTGCCGGGCGATGCGGTGATCTGGTGGTCCCGGGAGCGCTGTGGCAAGAGCGAGGAAGTCCACGCGGTGATGAAGCACGACCTGGCTGGCGGCACCCTGCCCTCGGGTCTGTTCGGAGCCAATGCGGCCTGGTGGGCGATCATGGTGCTGGCGCATGATTTGAACGCGGTGATGAAGCAACCGGTTCCGGGACCGGCCTGGGTGGCACGGCGGATGAAGGCCTTGCGCCTGGCTCTGATCGCCCTGCCTGGCCGGGTGATCCGTCATGCGCGGCGGCTGATCATCCGTTTGGGGAGCAAAGCGGGGCTCGATCCGGTGCTGAGCGCCAGGCGGAAGATCCTGGCCCTGGCGCGCGGCCCGACCTGACGGCTTCCGGCCTGCCACGATATCCTTGCTGAAGCGCGATGCCGGCTCCCGGCCAGGGCTCCGCCTGGCCAACGGACAGGCGCGGGACCCGCAAGACGCGTGGCCACCTTGAGAATATCTCCTCAAGCGCGAAATCCGCGGAAGTGGCGCCCGGGCGCGGGCCGAAAACCCCACAACGGCGCCCATCGCCGCCCCTGCCGAGGCTCGTCAGGGACTTGGTTCGGGAATCCTGGGTAATGCGCGCTCTTGACCAGCCCGTCGCGCACCAGCCGCTTGATGGTATTGTTGACCGTCGCCGGAGTGACGCCGAAGCGCTGCGCGAGATTGATCGCACGCACGTCGCCGTCGATGTCCAGGAGATCGGCGATTAGTTCAACATAGTCCTCGGCGATCTCGCTGGAGTGGGCGTCGCGGACGCGCCCGAAGGATTCTGCCTGGTGCTCGATCGGCTTCAGCTCATTCCGACTGCCTGCCATTCCCAATATTCCCTGCCAGCGGAATTGACTTCTAGCGGGGTGCCCTCGAACACGCAATTTAGTATTGCAAAAAAATTTTAGCCGAGGCATATATCGCCCCAGCACGCGGCCATGCTGGCGGCGCTCCGAAGCGGGAGATATTCAAGGGTGTCAGCAACGCGAAGACAGGCCATCGCCGCATTAGCCGGGCTGTCGGGTGCCGCCGCGTTCGCGACGGAGCGCGGGATGACGGTGGCGCAGGCCGCAACACATGGCACCGGGCTGACGGGCGCCGATGGCGGCAATATCGTCGTCGGCAAGGTCAACCACATTGCCAACGGGTTCACGCCGCACGAGCTTCTGACCGGGTTCGACTATGGCGAGACCTCGATCGACCCGGACGGGCACCCGGTGCGCGAATGGACGATCACAGCCGTCGACAAGGAGATCGAGATCGCTCCGGGCGTGTTCTTTCCGGCCTGGACCTACAACGGCCGTGTACCCGGCCCGGCGCTGCGCTGCGTCGAGGGCGAGCGGTTGCGGATCAATTTCAACAATGGCGGCACCCACCCGCACACGATCCACCTGCATTCGATCCACCCGGCGCGGATGGACGGGATTCCCAACGCGGGCCTGGTCGCGCCGGGCGAGTCCTTCACCTACGAGGTCGATGCCAAGCCTTTCGGTTGCCACTTCTATCACTGTCACGCGGTGCCGCTGAAGCGCCATATCCACAAGGGGCTCTACGGCGCGTTGATTATCGACCCGGACCCTGAGCGGCATCCCGAGCAGCGCGCCGCGGCACTGGGCCGGCGCCACGGCACGCCGGAGCACGCCCGCTGGCAGGAATTCGTCATGGTCATGAACGGGTTCGACACCAACTTCGATGACGAGAACGAGTTCTACGCGATCAATTCCATCGCCTTCGCCTATGCGCGCGAGCCGATCCAGATCACGCGCTCCCGTCCGGTGCGGCTCTACCTGATCAACGCCACCGAGTTCGACCCGGTCAACTCGCTGCACCTGCACGGCAATTTCTACGACTACTACGACCATGGCACGACGCTGACGCCGACGCTGCGCATGGTTGATACTGTGATGCAGTGCCAGGGCCAGCGCGGCATCATCGAGATCGACTTCTCCGGCAACGAGTCGGGGCGCTACATGTTCCACGGCCATCAGTCGGAGTTCGCGGAGCTTGGCTGGATGAGCTTTTTCGAGGTGTCGGACCGATGAGCGACCAGACCGGTGACGGAATCGGATGGGGGGTCAGCAGGCTCCTCGGCGGGCGCTGGATCTGGCTGGCGCTGCCGGCGCTGGGGCTGGCGGTGATCCTGGCAGTGATCCTGATAGGCCGGCCGCTCGAACGGCTGAGCGCCTCGGCGCCGCCGGTCGAGGAAATATCGGTCGAGTCGGTGACGCTGGCACCGGGACTGATCTCGCTTAACGTCAGGGCCGACGGTTCGGTGCCGGTCACGGTGGCGCAGGTGCAGGTGGACGGTGCCTACCGCGCCTTCACCGCCTCGCCCGGAGCGGCCCCCGGGGTGACGATCGCGCGGCTCGGCACCGCCCGAATCGATATTCCCTACCCTTGGGTCGAGGGCGAAGCGCACCACCTGCTGCTGGTCACGGCCACCGGAGCGACCTTCGAGCACACGATCGACGTGGCGGTGCCGACCTTGGCGCTGTCCGGCGCGGATCTCGGCCAGATGATCCTTATCGGGCTGTTCCTCGGATTTGCACCCGTTGCCGCTGGGCTGCTCGCCTTTCCCGCGGTCCGCGGCGCCTCCGAAGGCACCATGGGGTTCATCCTGGCGCTGACCATTGGGCTTCTGGGCTATCTCTTCGTCGATACCCTGTCCGAGGGGCTGGAAGTCGCGGCCGCGGCGCTTGACCGGTTGCGTGCGGAGACCCTGGTCTGGGTCGCCGCCGCGGCGACGACGCTGGTCCTGATTGCTGTCGGGCGGCGTGGCGGGCGGCCGCCGGAAGGTGCCGCGCTCGCGGTCTTCATCGCCTTCGGAATAGGGGTTCACAACTTCGGCGAGGGTCTCGCTGTCGGCGCGGCATTGGCGGCCGGTGCGGGAGCGCTCGCGACCTTCCTGGTCGTCGGCTTCGCGATCCACAACGTCTCCGAGGGCGTCGCCATCTCGGCGCCGCTGGCGAGCGGGCGCCCAAAACTCGTGACCTTCGTCGGGCTGGCGGCGCTGGCGGGGCTTCCGGCGGTGCCGGGTGTGGTGCTGGGTGCCTCGGCGATCAACCCCTACTGGACGGCGCTCTGCTTCGGTATCGGCGCGGGCGCGATCCTGCAAGTGATCATCGAGGTTGGCGGCATGCTGGTTCGCCGCTCACCGCCGCGTGGCCCGGTGACCGTGGCGAACCTGCTCGGCGGTACCGCAGGCCTCGCGATCATGTATCTGACGGCGCTTCTGGTTTAGGCGGCGCGCCGGACCGCCATGGCTCTGGCACCGCAGGAGAAATCGGCGTTTACTGCCGCACCGTCCGCCATCCCCCCGTCGGAGTCCGCAATGAAACCTCTCGACATTCTGATCGCGATCACCGTGCCCGTGGTTTGGGGCCTCGGGCTGGTATTCGCCAAGCCTGCTGTCGATCAGTTTCCGCCGATCCTGCTGATGGCGTTGCGTTTCACTATCACGGCGCTGGTGATGGTCTGGTTCGTGCGCATTCCTTGGGCGTCGCTGAAGTGGCTTTGCATGGCTGCCCTGGTCGGCTCGACCCTGCAATACGGACTCACCTTCAATGGGCTCAAGCTGCTCGACGCCTCGACCACGGCGCTGATCGTTCAATCCGAGGCGCCGTTCCTGGCGCTGATCGCCGCCGTCTTTCTGGGCGAGCGTCTCGGGCCGAAGCGCATCCTCGGCATGGCCATCGCGTTCATCGGTATCTACCTGATCACCGGCGAGCCGCGCATACAAGGCAAGGAATTCGGTGTCGTGCTGGTGCTGGGCGGCGCTTTCACCTGGGCGATCGGCCAGATCATGGTGCGCCGCCTCGGCCCAATTGGCGGCATGACCGTCATCGCGTGGATTTCGGTCTTCGCCGCGCCGCAGCTTTTTGTCGCCTCGGCGCTGGTCGAGCAGGGCCATGTCGCGGCGCTGGCCGATGCTGGCCTGATGGTCTGGGCCACGGTGTTCTATCTCGGCCTGGTGATGACGGCGCTGGGTTATTCCTGCTGGTACCATGTGCTTGGCCGCTACGAGGTCAACCGGGTGGCACCGTTCCTGCTGCTGATTCCGGTCACTTCGGTGCTGGGTGGCTGGCTGCTGCTGGGCGAGACGCTGACCCCCACCATTCTGACCGGCGGTGCGGTGGTTATCTCCGGCGTTGCTCTCCTGGTCATCGAGCGACGTCCAGCCCTTGCCAACCCCGCGCCCGGGCCGGAAATCAGCGCCCCCCTTCGCCCTGGTGGGAGCGGCACCGCCGAATGACTTGCGCCGGAGTCGCCCTGCCGGTGGCAGGAGTGGTTTTTTCATGCCATTTCCGATTCACCGCGTTATGCATGTGGCGCAATGATTTGGCCCGACTTCGAGGAGACAGAATCCAATGAGCTATGGTTTCGACACCCTGCAGATTCACGCAGGCGCCGCGCCCGATCCCAGCACCGGCGCGCGGCAGACGCCGATCTATCAGACCACGGCCTATGTGTTCCGCGATTCCGACCATGCGGCGGCGCTGTTCAATCTTCAGGAAGTAGGCTTCATCTACTCGCGCCTGACCAATCCCACCGTTGCAGTGCTGCAGGAGCGGGTCGCGACGCTGGAGAACGGTGCCGGGGCCGTGGCTTGTTCGTCGGGGCATGCGGCGCAGATCATGGCGCTGTTTCCGCTGATGCGTCCGGGAGACAATGTGGTTGTCTCCAACCGGCTCTACGGCGGCACGGTGACCCAGATGAGCCACACCATCGAGCGCTTCGGCTGGTGCGCAAAATTCGTCGATATCGATGATATGGACACGATTTCAAACGCTTGCGACGAGGAAACCAAGGCGATCTTTTGCGAGTCGATTGCCAATCCGGGTGGCCATGTCGCCGATCTTCCGGAGATCGCCAGGATCGCCGACCGGGAGGGCGTTCCCTTGATTGTCGACAACACCAACGCCACGCCCTACCTGTGCCGCCCGATTGAAATGGGGGCCACGCTGGTGGTGCATTCGACGACCAAATACCTGACTGGAAACGGCACCGTAACCGGTGGTGTGGTCGTCGACAGCGGTACGTTCGACTGGTCCGCCTCGGACAAGTTCCCGAGCCTCAGCCAGCCCGAGCCCGCCTATCACGGATTGAAATTTCATGAGACATTCGGGCCACTTGCGTTCACCATCCACGGTCATGCGGTGGTGCTGAGGGACCTTGGGATGACGATGAGTCCCGGCGGGGCTTTTCAGACTCTGTTGGGGATTGAGACGTTGAGCCTGCGCATGGACCGGCATGTGGCGAATGCGGAGAAGGTGGCAAGCTGGCTGGAGGGTGACGCGCGGGTCGCCTCGGTCACTTATGCCGGGCTGAAGTCGAGTCCCTCCTACCAGACGGGGAAGAAGATCTGCCCCAAGGGCGCCGGTGCGCTGTTCACCTTCCATGTCAAGGGCGGCTACGAGGCCTGCATCAAACTGATTGATTCCGTTGAGATTTTTAGCCATGTGGCCAATCTGGGCGACACCCGTTCGCTGATCATCCACGCGGCCTCGACGACCCACCGCCAGCTCTCGGACGAGCAGCGCGCGACGGCGGGGGCGGGCAATGACGTGGTGCGCCTGTCGATCGGAATCGAGGACGCCGACGACCTGATCGCCGATCTGGACCAGGCGTTGGCGAAGGCGGTTGGGTGAAGGGCGCGCGCGCCCTGACCCTCGCGGCGGGCGCAGGCCCCGCCGCGACCGAGTGCACAGATTTGTGCAGGGGGTTAAAGCGTTGATGCTGTTGTATTTTTAAGGTGGTGTCTGTCTTCCGTGTTGATTTGGGTGCAAATGTATGAGAACATTTAGCGAACATGGATTTCCTGGAGGAGGATGGAGATGGACGGAATGCGGTTCCGGAGCCTCTGTGCCAATGTCGATCGGCTGTCGGTGGAGCAGATCCGGGAATTGCGGCGCAAGCTGCGGGCGTTGGATGCGCGCAGGGAGGTTCTTGCCCGGATCGATGCGCGCGGGCAGGCGCTGGAGTGCTGTGTCCACTGCGGCGCGTCGGCCCTGGTCCGCTGGGGTTCCACGCGTACCGGCCTGCAGCGGCTGCGCTGCAAGGGGTGCGGGCGGACCTTTTCGGCGGCGAGCGGAACGGTGGTGGCGCGCGTCCGGCTGCCGGAGAAGCTGCAGCAGGTCCTGGCGGACATGCTCGCACCCGTACCGAACTCGTGCCGCGGTCTCGCCGCGCGGCTCGAGGTCGACAAGATGACCGTCTGGCGTTGGCGGGTGGGCATCCTTGAGGCGCTCGGCGGGATCGGGGCGCCCCGCCTCGACGGCATCGTCGAGGCGGACGAGACCTTTATGCGCGAAAGCCGCAAGGGCTCGCGCGAATGGGTCAGGCATGAGCGCGATCCGCAGCGCTTCCCCGCGCCGCCGCGCCCACGCTGGCGGGACTTCCGGCGGCTGGGCCTGCTGCGGCCTGCCGGGCTGTCGAAATGGCAGATCCCGATCCTCACCCTGGCCGACCGCGCCGGCGCGCGCCGCGCCGAGCGGCTGCCCGACCGGCGCGCGGAGAGCCTCGTTGCGGTGCTCGAGGCCCGGGTCGGCCGCGATGCCGTCCTCTGCTCCGACGGGGACGGTGCCTATGGTCTCTTCGCCCGGGCGCACGGGCTGCCGCACTACCGGCTCGACGCGACCCGCGGACCGAAGGTGATCCAGGCCGCCTTCCACATCCAGACCGTCAACAACCTGCACAGCCGGCTCAAGGCATTCATGCGGCCGTTCTGCGGACCAGCCACCAAGAACCTGCCCGCCTATCTCGCATGGTTCATCGCAAGGCTGGCAGACGAACGCACCGCCCAAAACGAAGCATGGCAGAAAATCCTTGCAGCATGACCAACACGGAAAGCAGACACCGCCATTTTTAAAGTCCCCGATAGGGGATCAGTAAATCCCACGGCTTTAGCCGGCATGGGTATCTTGGGTTGCGGTATGGACTGCGGGGATGGAATCGTACAAACGCGGCGGCCACACGGTTTGGGCACGGTTTGGGATTGTAAGTATCATCTGGTGTGGATCACGAAATATCGTTACCCGGTGTTTGGCGGCGATGTCGGCCACCGCTGCCGGGAACTGATCCGGGAGACGTCGGGTGGCCACGAGATGGTGATTCACGCTGTCTCGATCAACCGAGACCACGTCCACCTGTTGCTGTCGATCCCGCCAAACCTGTCGGTCAGCCGGGCGGTGCAGTATCTGAAGGGCCGCAGCTCGCATAAGTTGCTGAGCGAGTTTGGGGCATTGCGCAAGCGCTACTGGGGCCAGCACCTTTGGGCACATGGCTACTGGGTGACCGGCAGCGGGAGCGTAACGGACGAGATGTGGCTGGACGACATCACGAACCAACAGCCGCCCGAACCCGATGACAATTTTGGTGTGACGTGAGTCCGCCGAAGGGCGGACCGATCCGGCTTTGAGCCGAAACCTGAAGCCACCGGCTTTCAGCCGGTGGTCGTTCACATTTTAGGTGATTATATGTAACTGCCCAGGTACGGATTTGGAATAGTTTTCTTGCACCAGGGGTCGCGCTGTGATTCATCTGTTTTATGACCGTGTCAAATCCTTCTGACCTGTTTGTTTCCGCACGGGTCTTTGAAGACCTGAAGTTGGAGAATGCGCGTTTGCGGTCGGCTTATGAAGCTCGGCAACAAACGATTGCACGGCATGTGGCGCGGATTGAAGATCTGGAGCGTCGCCTCAGCTTGAATAGCAGCAACAGCGGCAAGCCGCCTTCAAGCGACGGGCTAAAGAAGCCCAAGGCTGAACCTCGGACCAAAAGTCTGCGGGGAAAGTCCGGCAATAAACCAGGCGGGCAGAAGGGCCACAAGGGCGGTACCCTTTGCCAAACGGCTGATCCTGCCCATGTCGAAGATCACTTTCCGCCGGTCTGCGGGCCGTGTGGCTCCGCCCTGTCGTCAGCGATGGCCGAGAGCTACGCCGCACGGCAGGTGTTTGACCTGCCCGAGCCACAGCCCCTGGCGGCAACCGAACACCGGGCGCATATCTGCCTTTGCGGCCACTGTGGAGAGACAACCAGGGGAATTTTTTGAATGACGAAGACTTATCAACCCTTATTTTCTGCCGCCAACCTCCGCGCCGCGCTGTTCGTGACCCTGTTCATGGCAGCCCACAAGACACCGCCGAGGTGCATCGTCCTGGATCCGGGCGCCACCGACGATCCGATCCACGGGCATCAGGAGGGCTGGTTTTTGCACGGCTATTACGACTGCTATTGCTATCTGCCGCCGTACATCTTCTGTGGCCGCCACCTGCAGGCGGCCCGTCTTGACCAGGCCGGCAAACATCGACGGCGTCGCGGGGGCCACGGAAGAGGTGGCGCGGATCGTTCTGCGCGCCGATAGCGGCTTCTGCCGCGACGCGCTGATGGCCTGGTGTGATGGCAATGGCGGGCATTACCTGTTCGGGCTGGCCAAAAACGCCCGGCTCCTTGCCTGCATCAAGGAAGAACACGCGGCGGCTAAGGCGGAGCATGAGCAGACCGGCCCGCCGGCCCGCCGGTTCCGCGGCTTCATGTCCCGGACACGCGACAGCTGGAGTTGCCGGCGCCGGGTGGTCGGCAAGACCAAACATCTGCGCAAGGGCGCCCATCCCCGCTTTGCCGTCACCACGCTGACAGCTGAAGAATTTGATGCAAGGGCACTCTACGAGGACCCGGGCAGCATATCGATTGCTTGCATTGGGACTGAATGCGCCGGATGAGCATGGGTATTCTGCTGGCGGTGGCGGCAAGTCGACCTTGTTTCGTATGCGGTTTTGGTTATATTGAATACGACCATCAAGAGAGGACTGTCAGCATGCCCAGAACGACCACGATGACCGTCCGCCTTGGCGGCGCCTTGAGTGACTTCGTGTCCGCCAATGTGGGTGATGACGGATCCTACGAGAATGTCAGCGAATATATTCGTGATCTGATTCGGCGGGACAAGGAGCGGGCGGAGGCTGAGGCCTTTCATCGGTTAGAAGCCGAGTTGACCCAGGCCTTTGCAGCGCCGGAGGAGTCCTATCAACCGCTCACAGCGACCGAGGTGATTGCGCGGAACCGGACCTGAACGCGTGACTGCTATTCGAATTCAGGAGGGGGCTTCCCATCGTCTCGATGACATCTTCCGCTACACGCGGGAGAGATGGGGCGAGGGCCAGGCGGAAAAGTACATCACCGGTCTGTTCACTGCGTTCGAAAAGATCGCCTCGCACGGCGTCATATCGAAACCCATTCCGGCCGAATTCGGCGTACAGGGTTTCTTCTTCCGATATGAACGTCATTTCGTTTACTGGCGACATCTCTCAAATGGCGACATTGGCATCGTGACAATCTTGCATGAGCGTATGCATCAGATCGACCGGTTTCGGGATGATTTCGGGCTCGGCTGAGACGTCGTGCGGCAAATGGGCGACAGTGTTGCGCAGGATTTCGCGTGCGTCACGCGGTGTCCGACACCAGCGCCAGAGAGAGTTGGGCGCCTGTGTCATCCGCGCCGCCATTATCTTGTTGGACTAGTGTTTCGCACCATTTAATTCGAATAGTTTACCATGTGATGGTTGAAGTTGCTGGCTTTCGATGATTCGATGGCCATCGATTCGAATTAACACGGTGGTGCATGATGTCACGGAAGAAGTATGTGGTCGAACTTTCGAGGAATGAACGCGAACACCTCGATGCGCTGATTTCCAAAGGCAAGTCGTCAGCCAAGGCGATCTTGAAGGCGCACATTCTTCTCAAAGCCGATCAAGGTCCTTTGGGTCCAGGCTGGACAGATGATCGCATCATCGAGGCCTTGGATAGCAACGCATCCATGGTCACCCGGGTACGCCGGCAATTGGTGGAAGAAGGCCTGGAGGCGGTCCTCGCCCGCAAGAAGCGTTTAACCCCACCGATCCAACCGATTTTCGACGGCGAGGCCCAGGCGCGGCTGATTGCACTGGCTTGTTCCGAGCCACCCGCCGGGCACGCACGGTGGAGCATCCGCCTGCTGGCCGACAAGGTGGTGGAGCTGGAGATCGTCGAAGCCGCCCATTTCAACACAGTTGGTCGTGCGCTAAAAAAAACGACCTTAAACCGCATCTGAACAAATACTGGGTCATTCCGCCGAAATCCAACGCCGCTTTCGTGGCTGCCATGGAAGATGTCCTGGCCGTCTACACCCGACCCCATGATGGCAATCGGCCGCTGGTTTGTCTTGATGAGGCGGCCAAGCAACTCACCTTGGAAACCCGGGTGCCCAGACCCATGGCGCCAGGGCGACCGGCGCGCCATGATTACGAATACAAACGCAACGGCACCGCCTCTCTGTTCATGCTGTTCGCGCCTCTGGAAGGCTGGCGCCACGTCTCTGTCACCGCCCATCGTGCGGCCATCGATTACGCCCATGTGCTCAAGCAGCTGAGTGATGTGCACTTTCCAAAGGCCGAGGCCATCGTTCTGATTCAGGACAACCTGAACACTCACACCCCCGCCTCGCTCTATCGGGCCTTCCCGCCCGCCGAAGCACAACGCATCGCCCAACGGTTCGAATGGCATTACACGCCCAAGCATGGCAGCTGGCTCAACTTGGCGGAAGCGGAACTGTCCGTCCTGGCGCGGCAATGCCTCGCCCGCCGATTTCCCGACATCGAAACACTCGACGCCAATGTCGCAGCCTGGCTGCAACGGCGAAACAAACATCATGTCAAAGCAGATTGGCGGTTTGCAACCGAAGACGCCCGCATCAAGCTGAAGAACTTATACCCCGTACTTTAGATGATTCAGACCACTAGCCCGATTCAGACTTCCAGCCGATAAAATTCGACGGCTGTGCCTCCGAACAGGCGGGCTCGTTCATCGTCCGTCAGATGGATCGTTAGCATTTCCGCCGCGCCGCGCCAGTCATCATAGCTGGCCCTGAGATGACAGACCGGCCAGTCCGATCCCCACATCAGCCGGTCCGGTCCGAAGGCGGATAGCAGATGGTCGGCATAGGGCCGCAAATCTTCGATCGTCCAGTCTCTGTTTGCTTCCGTGACAATACCGGAAAACTTGCAGCAGGCCGTTGTTTGATCAGCCAGCCTGGACATGCCCTCGGCCCACTGCCCGAACACCTCTGGACCTTTGGCGTGATCCCGGATCTGCGGTTTCATGCCATGGTCGATTACGGTTCGCATATCCGGATAGCGCGTGAGCAGCTTCAGGAAGTTATCAAGATGTTGCGGGAAGCCCAGCGCGTCGAACGTGAGATCGTGGTCAATCAACGCCTGATAGCCCCACTGAACGTCATCGCGCAGCATCCAGTCGACGTCGGGAATGTCCTGAATCATCGGGCGTACGCCGACGAATTTCGGGTGGTGGGCCAGTCGTTCAAGATGATGCAGGTCGCCGGGATTTTCAAAATCCACCCAGCCGACGACAGCCGCAACGGATTCCGTCGAGTCCGCGACGCCTAGAATATATTCGGTTTCCTCCACCGTGGGCGCCGCCTGGACGATGACTGTCTTTGCGATGCCATGCTTATGGCGGCTAGGGGCGAGGTCGTCGGGGCCGTACTTGCGATACAAGACGGGCTCGCCCGGCGACATCCAGCCGTAGTCACCCCGGCTGGGTTCCCAGTAGTGTTGGTGAGCGTCGATATTGATGGTCATTGGAACCTCATGCTGTAGGTGCGTCCTCGCGCATGAGGCCCTGATCCTTTAGATCGGCCCAAAGCGCCGGCGGAATGGTTGCCGTCGCGGCGCTCAGATTGCTCTCCATCTGTTCAAAGCTCTGGCCGCCCGGGATGACGGAGACGATGTTGGGATTCAGTAGCGGAAACTGGAAGGCCGCGTCGATCATCGAAACGTCATGCGATTTACAGACGGCCTCGATCGCCCGGGCTTTCTCCAGGATATGTTCAGGCGCCGGATCATAGTTGAACCAGGCGCCCGGCACGGGGCCACTGGCGAGGATGCCCGAATTGTAAGGGCCGCCGATAACGATGCCGATGCCGCGGGACTGGCAGAGCGGCAGGAAACTGTCGAGCGATTCCTGTTCCAATAGCGTATAGCGGCCAGCCAGCAGGAAGAGGTCGAAGTCGCCGCGCTCCGCCAGGGACTGGCAAACTTCCCACTCGTTGATGCCGCCACCGATGGCCTTCACCACGCCCTGATCGCGCAACGCTATCATGGCGTCGTAGCCCGATCTCATGAATTCCTCGATGCGCGCGTCAGAGGCTTCCTTGGAGCCGTGCGTGAAGATGCAGAGGTCGTGCACGTAAAGAATATCAATGCGCGCCACGCCAAGCCGTTCCAATGAACACTCGAAGGAGCGCATGACGCCGTCGTAAGAGTAATCGTAAATCTCCCGCCGCAAGGGCACATCGAACCACTTGCCGATACCGGTCTGGTCCCCGGCCGCGCACGCCTGCATCAGCCGGCCGACTTTGGAGGACAGCACATAGTCGTCGCGATTCTTGCCCCGCAGGAAAGGGTTGAGCCGTGTTTCCGAGAGGCCGAGGCCGTAAAGAGGGGCGGTATCGTAATATCGCACGCCGCCTTCCCAGGCCCTGTCCAAGATGGCTTGCGCATCCTCGTTGCTGATCACTTGGTAAAGATTTCCCAACGGAGCCGTACCTAAACCAAGCTCCGTAAAAGTCAGTTCGCCGTTCTCAATTCGTTGCCAATCACGCGCCTTCAACGCCATTCGAGAATTTCCCCATCTTCGAATTCGATTGAAAGTAGTTTGGTTTTGCCTGCACCATAAACGGCTTGTAGACTGCTATAAAAGGGCTAGGAGGGCAATTAAGCAAGTGTAATGATGGGGAATGTGTAATGACGGGTAATTATCAACGCGTTTTTGGCGACACCAAACCGGTGATCGGCATGGTACATATCGGCGCTTTGCCGGGCTCGCCATTGTATAATCAGGAGCGCGGCATCGCGGGCCTGGTCGAAGCTGCCGCGAAAGACTTGGCGGCATTGCGGGCGGCAAAGTTTGATGCCGTAATGTTCAGCAATGAGAACGACCGGCCTTACGAATTGGAGGTCGATCGGGCGTCGACCGCCACCATGGCCTATATCATTGGACAACTGAGGGATCAAATCAGCATGCCGTTCGGCGCGAACGTTCTGTGGGACCCCATGAGCACGATCGCGCTCGCAGCGGCGACCGGCGCCAATTTCGTGCGCGAAATTTTCACCGGCACCTACGCTTCCGACATGGGTCCATGGACGCCGGACGCCGGCAAGGCCATGCGCTACCGCGACCGCTTGGGTCTGGATGATTTGGTCATGCTCTACAACGTGTCTGCCGAATTCGCCCACTCGCTCGACCAGCGTCCCTTGCCTGACCGGGCGCGTAGCGCCGTCTTTTCCAGTATTCCGGATGCCGTGCTGGTCTCCGGCCAGATCCCCGGCGAAGCGGCTGCGATGTCGGACTTGGAGGCGGTCAAGGCAGTACTGCCAAACACGCCCGTCATGGCCAATACGGGCGTCAAGCATGAGACGGTAGCCGATATATTGCGCATGGTGGACGGTTGTATCGTCGGTTCATCGCTGAAGGTTGACGGCGATACCTGGAACGCAATCGATCCCGAACGCGCCGCCGAATTCATGCGTCTTGCACGCGCGGCGCGTGGAGAGTAGGCGGCATGAAAGACCGGCTGCGCCAACTCCTCACCGAATTTATGATGATCCCGGGCCTTAGCGGTCACGAGGATAGGGTTCGCCGGGCCATCCGGGGTCAACTCGACAAGCTGGGAATCGAGTCGCGCAGCGACAGGTTGGGAAATCTGATCGCCACCATCAAGGGTGACCCGGACGCGCCTGCCGTGATGCTGTTCGCCCATATGGACCAGTTGGGCTTCGTCGTCCGTAAGATCGAGGCCGACGGCCTAGTGCGCATAGAACGTCTAGGCGGTGTGCCAGAGCGGGCATTGGCGTCGCAGGCCGTTCTGCTGTGCGTCGGTGAGGGCCGTGACGTTCCGGGCGTCATGGCCAACAAGAGCCACCATGCCACCGCGCCGGACAAAAAATGCCGCATCGTACCCTACGCAGAGCTCTACATCGATACCGGCCTCGGGTCGGCAGAGGCCGTCGAGGCCGCAGGCGTCCGCATCGGTACGCCGGTGGTGTACAAGCCGCGCGTTGTGCCGCTGGCCGGGGACCGGTTGGCGGGCACATCGGTTGATGACCGGGCGGGTTGCGCCGCCATCATCGAGGTTGCCGGCCAGTTGAAGGGCAAAAGCGGCTTGCCGACGCTGCACCTCGTGTTTTCGGTACAGGAGGAATATAATCTGCGCGGAGCGATGCCCGTGGGTCAGGCGCTGCTGCCTGACATCGCCATCCAACTCGATCTCGTGCTGGCGACGGACACGCCCGACATGACGGCGCGCGGTGACGTCACGCTCGGCGGCGGACCGGCCATCAGCCTTTATTCTTTCCATGGTCGCGGTACCCTGAACGGCGTGATTCCCCACCCGGCGATGGAACGACTATTCGAGGACGCCGCGCTTGCGGCCTCGTTGCCCTTGCAACGCAGCGCCCATGTCGGCGCACTGACCGATCTCTCCTATGTGCAGTTTGCCGGCGAAGGCGTCGCCTCAATTGATGTTGGTTTTCCTCTTCGCTACACGCACTCCAGCCTGGAGGTCTGCGACCTGAACGACTTGGTGGGGTTGGTGAACTTATTGGCCGCCGCGCTAGGCCGGGTCGACCGTGATTTCAGCCTCGACCGGGACGACTACACCTGATGGGCTACACCCTCGGCATCGACATCGGAACGTACGAATCGAAGGGTGTCATGGTTGACGAAACTGGCGCAATCGTGGGCAGTGCCGCCAAACCGCATGAAATGATTGTACCCCAGCCGGGCTGGGCCGAGCACCGCGCAAGGGAGGACTGGTGGGGCGACTTCACCTTCATCAGCCACGCAATTCTCAATGAGACCGGTATTTCGCCGGCGGAAATCAGAGCGGTAGCCTGCAGCGCTATCGGACCCTGCATGCTGCCGGTCGATGCTGATGGTGAGCCGCTGATGAACGCAGTGCTTTATGGTGTCGACACGCGGGCCGAACGGGAGATTACCGAGCTTACCGAACGGATCGGCGAAAACGCGCTTTTGGAACGTTGCGGCAATATCCTGACCTCCCAGTCGGTGGGACCGAAAATCCTCTGGCTAAAACGCAATCGGCCAGAGGTTTTCGCTCAAACCGCCAATGTCCTCACGTCGACCTCCTATCTGGTTTTCAAGCTTACCGGCGAGTACGTCATTGACCACTACACGGCGGCCAGCTTCAGTCCTCTCTATGACGTTGAGAAGCTCGATTGGAGCACGGAACTTGCGGATGACATCGTCGAACCGGATATGTTGCCGAGGCTCGCTTGGTCCAGCGATATCGTCGGGGGTATAACGTCGGAGGCTTCGCTATTGACGGGTTTGGCCGAAGGCACGCCCGTCACCACAGGTACGGTTGACGCCGCCGCGGAAGCACTGAGCGTGGGCGCTACCCGGTCCGGCGACATGATGCTGATGTACGGCTCGACCATCTTTATCATCGAGCTCACCGACGCCCGCGTGCGTGATCCCCGGCTCTGGTATGCGCCCTGGTTGTTCGAGGGTGAGCACGCTTCCATGGCGGGGCTTGCCACCAGCGGCACCCTGACGCATTGGTTTCGGGATCACCTGGCGCGTGACCTCGATCCCGCTGACGCTTTCAAAGTTTTGTCTGGGGAGGCGGAGGCTTCCCCGCCGGGCGCTAAGGGGTTGGTATTCTTGCCCTATTTTTCCGGCGAGCGCACACCGATCCACGACCCATTCGCCAAGGGCTGCCTCTTCGGGCTCAACCTCACTCATACGCGGGGCGACATCTACCGCGCCGTGCTGGAGGGCATCGCCCATGGCACCCGGCATGTTATCGACACCTATCGCGAGGTCGGGCAAGCCCCGCTTCGCCTGCTAGCCGTGGGCGGTGGCACCAACAATCCAACCTGGAGCCAGGCAACGTCCGACATCTCCGGCCTCGATCAAATCGTCTGCGAAAAAACCATTGGCGCGTCCTATGGTGACGCCTTCCTGGCCGCGCTGGCGATCGGCCAAGTCAAGCTTGACGATATTTCCTCATGGAATCCCGTTTCCTCGACCGTCAGGGCCGAGAGTTCCGAGGTCCATGAGAAACAGCACGGCCTCTTCCGCAGGCTTTATTCACAGACCAAGGACATTGCCGCCGAACTGAATAATTTCTAATCGAGTTACTTCACCGCGCCAGCTGACATGCCTTTGATAATGTAGCGCTCAAGTACGATTCCGATAACCACCAGCGGCGCGATGGCGGCGCTGGAAAGGGCTGCCATGGACCACCAGTTGATGCCCTGGCTGCCGGTCTGACTGGCCACCATGACGGGCAAGGTCTTGGCGTCAGTGCTGGTCAGCAGGGCCGCAAAGAAATACTCATTCCAGCATAGCACCAGCGAGAGGATGAAGGCGGCCACCATACCAGGCAGGGCGATGGGTATGACGATTTGCAGGAAGGCGCCCCATACCGACAGGCCATCGACCATGGCCGCTTCTTCCAGTTCGGTGGGGATGGCGTTGAACTGGTCACGCATGATCCAGATGACGAGCGGAAGAACCATCAGGGTATAAAGTAGAATGATTCCCATCCGGCTGTCCAGCAGGGCCAGTTCCTTGTAGAGAATGAGGAACGGTAGGGCCAGCACCACGGGCGGCAGGATCATCTGGCTGAGGAAGAAAAACGAAATGTCGCTGTTCTTCATGAAGCCGAAACGGTAGGAAAACCGGCTCAAGCCATAAGCCGCCATGGAACCCAGCATGACGGCGAATGTGGAAGAGCTGATCGAGATAATAACGCTGTTCATGAAGCGCTTGAGGAATTCCTCGCGCACGGTTGAGGTTTCGAAAATCGTATTGGGCGAAAGTCCCAGCGAGCGCCAGCCGCGCCAGCGTGGTTCGAAATCCACCCACGGGATCATGTGACCGCGCATGACATCGGGCGCCATCTTGAAGGACGTCGTAACCGTCCAGTAGATTGGGAACAGGCAGATGATCACCCAAATGATCAGCGCGCCGTATATCAGCAGTCGGTTGGAATACCATTTTGCCTGGTGCGAGAAATCGGACCCAGCGTTCACGAAGATTTGGGTTTTTCCATCGCTCATTCGGCCACTCCCGGATTAACTCGGCGCATCCAGCGATTCACCAGCGCAAGGAACGTCATGATGAAGATGATGATCAAAACCAGATAGACCATGGCGAGCAGCGTGCCGTAGCCGACGTTGGAGCGGTCCCTGTACTCTCGGAAAATGAAGCTGGTGACGCTATCGGTAGCTCCGCCCGGACCGCCCGATGTGACGTTGATGATGATGTCGGCCAACTTGAGCTTGAAGATAATGCGGATGACGATAGCCGTGATGCTGACCGGCAGCATCAGCGGGAAGACAACTTGCCAGAAGCTCTGCCAGGCCGTGGCGCCGTCGACCTTGGCGGCTTCGAGAATATCCTTCGGCAGGGCCTGCAGGCCGGCCAGGATCATAATCATCATGAACGGTATGAAGGTCCAGGCATCCATCGCCATGATGGTGAAACGGGCGATCTCGGGCGTACTGAAGAAGGCAGGTGTTTCCCAACCGAAAAAGCGCCCGAGGTTGGCCAAGGGGCCGAACCGGACTTCCATCATGGACTTGCCGACCATCCAGCTGACGGCCACCGGCGACAGCATGAGGGGCAGCAGAAATCCCACACGGAAAAATTTGCGGGCCTTGATCTCAGCATTCAGGAGAAGCGCAAGACCGAAGGCGATAGCGTATTCGACGATAATGGCGAGCACGTAGTAGACCATGTTCAGCATCGCGTTCCAGTAAAACGGATCACTCATCATCTGGCGGAAATTGTCGAGGCCGTTGAACTTCCGTCCGGTCAGCGAAGCCAGGTTCCAGTCGGTGAACGAGATGTAAAGCCCGAAGATCATCGGGAAAACCACCATCGAAACGACAAAAAGAACTGCCGGCAGCACGAACAGCGCGCGTTTGCCCTGTTCACCGCGGACCATAACCTGCGCCACGCCCAGCGAGACGGCCCAGAATATATAGGCGTAGAGAACTGGGCGCCAATTCTCGAAGCCGAACGAGATGCGCTCCACCTCGTGCAACGCCTGTACGATTACAGTGGCGAAGAGCACGAACGCCGAAACCCACACAAGCGCGCGCCCGGCTTTGATACGGCCGGGCGACATGTAGCCGGAAACAACGGTGTGAAGCCGATCGCCCTCGGACGCTGCGGTCACGTTCATGGAGAAGACCTCATAAAGGCGCGCCGGCGACAGGAATGCCGCCGGCCCCAATATCTCTTTCGAAGTTCGGGAAACTCCATCTGGATTTTACGTGACGTGCGTCCCTTGACCCGCCGCATGACATCGCTCACCGCGCGGTGGGGTGGGATCGACACGAACATGTGGAGTGGTCCGTGGATAACACCCCCTTGATGATGGTGACCCCAATTTCCTCGCAGACCTGCCGCGCGATCTCCCTAACCCTCTCGCGGACCGCGCCCGTGAGCACCTTTTTACGGTACTTGGTGATCCAAACGAGGTGATAGCGGTGATGATAAATCGTGTGTTTTCCTTTGTCATACTGCATGATCTCAGAACCCCGGTAAAATGAAGGCTTACCCCTACGGGGCCTTCATTTTACCGGGGTTCTGAGATCATAATCTTTGTCTTCGCGCTAAAGCTGTCCGTCTGAAGACGGAGGATCTAACCCTGACCATGGAAATTAGATACCGAGCGATGTCTTGTAAAGTTTGATCTGGCTGTCACGCCCGATCTGGTCGGTGATCTTATCCCATGCCGCCGCAATCCTGTCAGCGCCCCCTTGGGCACTGTACTTGCCGGCATATATCTTGGCCAGTTCGTCCTCGGCGACCGAGTAGTACTGGAAGATGCCCGGGATACGCGGCTCGATGGCGGCGTTCGGATGGTTGTACGAATCCGCTTCCGAACCGAGATAGTCAGCGATGAATCCTTTGTCGTAGCCCGCATCGACCCACTCCGGAATGTTGAAGTGCGAGTTCCGGTAGGGCTGGAAACCCGAGGGGTAAGCAGCGCACCAGAGCGAAATGTCTTTGCCGCCCAGGTGTGCGGCAGCCGACCAGGCCGCCTTTTGCTTCTTCGTGTCGCTGTCAACACGCGCCATGACATAAACGCCCCACCCGATGTAAGCCATGTTGGGCGCAAAGTTCGGGCCCGACCCAAGCGTGTCCCATTTTCCGGTCTTCGAGTTGTAGACATCGTCCGAACCCGGCAGAATCGAGAAGCCGACGGTGTCGCCGACGACCGAACTGTCGGAGGTCTTAGCGTTCGAGCCAATGTCGCCCCACCAACTCAACATGGAACCGGTGCCCGCCAGGAACTGCTGGAAGCCGGTAGTGCCGGGATCCGCGTTGATCTGGTCGGCCGGTTGGGCCGGAATGGTGTCGAGCACATCCTGGATGGCGCGCACCCAAGCCGGGTTGTTGACGCGCGGCTTCATGGTGTCGGGATCGAACAGCCAGGCCGGATCGTCCGGATGCTTGGCATAAGCCGTCGCGCGCGATCCCAGGAAATAGAAGCCGAAGCCGCCCCAGCCCTTCAACGGATCGAGGTAGCCGTGGGCGTCCATGCCGCCGATTTTTTTACCCTTGAGGAACTTGGTGACTTCCTGCACTTTCTGCCAGGTCGTCGGCACCTCCCAGGCCCCGGAGTGGCCCTCGGCCTTCCATGCTGCCGCCAGCTTGGCGTCCGTGAAGTAGTCGGTGCGGTAGTTGAAGTTGTGGCAATCCCCGTCGATCGATATGCGGTAGGTCTTGCCTTCCCATGTGCCGACAGGAGCTTTCAGGTAGCCCACATAGTCTTCCATTTCGATTTGATCTTTGACCCAGCCGGGCATCTCGGAAGCGAGCCCTTTGCCGCAAACATCGCCCTCGAACGGCGCGCCCATTTCGATGATGTCGAAATCGACGGTCTTGGTAGCGATTGATTGCTGCAGACGGGCGTTGTAATCGGCCTGGGCCAGATCGATCCAGTTGATCTTGGCGCCCGTGTAGGCCTCCCAAGGTCTGAGGAAACCACGGAACAGGAAGTTATGTAAGTTCTGGTTGTTAAGGCCCAGGAACGTGAGCTCAACGCCCTTGAACTCACCTGCGGAAACGATTTTCTTGGTCGGGCCGAGGCAAAGCTTGCCGACTTTTTGCCAGTCATTGTCGGTGGGGGATCCGACGCCGACGCCCGGAATCTTGAGAATTTCCGTCCGCACGCTCTCGGCGGCAAACGAGGCTTTCGAGAATCCGCCAAGACCAGAAGCCGCTCCGGCCGCAATCGCCCCGGCGCTGGCAGCACCCTTAAGCACCTTTCGCCGGCTCACCTGAGCCGCCATGAGTCGCTCAAATACTTCCAGTTTCATCGGTTTTCTCCCCGCTAGATTTGTTGTCTTTGTCTTGCGCCGCCTTATTTTGAGCAGCTCAATCAGTAGCCGAAGTATGAACCAACATTGCAAGCTGTCAATATCATCACACAAATATTATCATGCAAATAGGGTAACTACTCAACCCGGTTGGATCACTGATTTTCCAGCGATGGCGGCTTGGATTGCCTGGAAAGCAGACAGGCCTTGCCGTTTTCCGGTGTTGAGGACGGAGCGAACGTTGGCGTAGAAGTCGGCTCCCCAGTTGGAGCGGAATCCCCCGGTGACCTTGCGCAAGGTGGTTGAGGGGCGGATGGCTTGTTCCGAGCCGTTGTTGGTTGGCGGCACGTCGCGTTCGGTCATGAATGTGAACAGGCTGTCACGGTCTTTGCCGGAGCGTTTGCGCAGACGAATTCCGTCTTTGTTGGTTGGTTGGTTGGCTGACAAGCCATAACCTTGTCCATTCGCCGTTCCAGGTCGCCCCGGTATTTCTGAAGTGTAATGTCCTTCAGACGCTTTCGCCGTCGGCCCGGAACACAGGCGCGCAAGATGAGCATTTTCAGTGCCGGTGCGAAGATCGCATCGCCAGCGTCGATGGCATACTGGCCGTCGCGCAACTGGTGGGCCAGACAGATTTGCCAGACCTCCCCGAGCCGCCGCTGGCCGCCGTAAAGACCGGACACCCAGATGGCGGGCCGGTGGCCGTCCATCACGTCCTCGGCCACCGCCTTCGCCCGACTGTTGCGCCCGACTGTTGCGGATGACGTGGACGCAGACTTCATCGTTCTGGAAAACCCATTCCCGGGCGTTGTGCCCCTTGATGCGTGCGCCGGTCTCGTCGGAGCAGACGATCCGACTTTGCCGCAGGCGGGCAAGAACCGCCTGGAACCGGGCGTCAAAGCCGGGCTTGACCCTCTTGAACAGGTTGGCCAGGGCGGCTTGGCTGATCGTCAAGCCGTGCAAATCGGCGAACAGTTTCGACAGACGCTGGTAACTGACCGCGTGTTCATAACGCATGTAAACCGCCATCGCCTCGGTCGACGGGGTGAACGGAGACCCCGGCTCAAGCCCCGCCGGAACCGGCGCCACAAAGCGCGCCGAACAATGAGGACACCTCGCCGCATACAGTTCCACACGGGTAACAATGGGAGCGGGGCGCGGCAGTTCGATCTTGTCATAAACCGACATTTCCCGGATGACTTCCAGGTTTGTGGAGATCATACCCCCGTACCCCCGTCGAGGGAACTGTATTCCCTTTGCCGCCATCCGATGGCCTGATTTTGGAGATCAGCCCTCGGTTGGAATGCCATTTGGCCGGATTTGCCGCCATTCGGACACACCCCTGCTGTCGTTTTCACCTCGCTGTCGATGTCCCCGGCCTACGCCGGGGCGGGTCCTGGTCGCAGATCATCAATCAGGCTCAAGATTTTCCGGAACAGTTCCCTCGCCGCCGCCACCTCGGCCAATTGGAACGTGACGTAGCGGCCATGGCTGACCACCTTGGCACCGATCTTACCAACTTCTCCCGCAGCGTGGTCAGCGACCAGTGCTCGACCTCCTTCGGCAAAGCCAGCCTCCGCATGAAGGTGGCGAGATTGCAGGCGAGGGCGTGAAGCTGCAGCCGCACGGCGTTGTCGCGGAACCTGCGACACGACAGCCGCGTCCATTTGATCGCGTTCTTGCCTTCCCTGATGTACTGCCCCGCTTTGCCCCGCTGATTGTAGAACAATGTCACCCGCTCGGCCGGTCGCGACAGGTTGGTGACGATGAACCCGACACGGGGAAACAGCGCGCCGGGGGGCCATTCGAGTTTGGCCACCACCCGGCGCTTTTTGCTCCAGCTTCCGGCCCGATAGCTGAAGCTGGCGTAATCGCGCCGCACAGGGTTCGGCGGACGGCCAACGGGGCGTGTGAGCAGGGCCGCGATGCTTTCCGGAAGAACCTGGTTCTTCGGCAAACGGATCGCGTACAGGAAGCCCTCGTCTTCCACCAACTCGTACACCTGCGGCGAGGCGAAGGCGGCATCGGCGCGGAAGTAGCGCCGCAGCTTGCGGTCCCGGTATCGCTCGACGACCGGCTCCAGCACCTTGCGCCAGCCATCGGCGCTGTGAACGTTGCCGGGACGCAGCGCGTACCGTTCCAGGGCACCGAACTGGTTGAACAGGAACCGGGGATGATAGCAGGTGCCGCCGAAGTGACCGTTGTCGGCCGTTCCTTCCTGGTCGCCATGGGTCGGGCTGACGCTGCTGTCCAGGTCGAGAACGATCTTCTTCGGCCGGCAACGGTCATGAACGCGGTCGATCCATTGGCCGGAAAGATCACCAGGCGCGGCGAGGTTTTCCTCGCTGGCCAGAACCTCCGTCTCGAAGCGCCCCATCTGGCTGGTAGATGCCGCCCGCCCCTTGATGGCATGACCACCAACAATCCAACGCATGGCGGGATCACGGCCCAGACGGTCGGCGTCGTTCACGTCGTCGTCGCCACCAGGACGGCCAAAAACGGACTGGCGGAACTGCCCGACCATGCCATGCCGCCCGTTCTTGCCGGTACGACTGTCGGCAACAACATCGCCAGCCATCTCAGTAAGGTCAACGGAGGCATCAAGCTCTCGGCAAGCAAGCAAACCGGCGTCAGTAGTGACCCTGGACCCGTGCAACTCAAGCTTGAGTCGACGGTCAAAATACAGCCCTGGAACCCCCTCTTTCGATTCACCTGTCGGGTGAGCCATATCAACACCCCAAGTCTGCCTGTAACGTAATGATTCTTATACCAGAATCACGCTCCTATGTCACTAAATCATGAGTTCATTTGGGAAATGCGGGAGAAATCGCATGCAACTTGTGATCCTCATCGCCGAGCGCTGAATAACAGTGCGGGCAGGACAGCGCCTTCGCAACCACCCGCTGACCCGGGTCAGGGTGCAGAGGACGCCCACCGCCGCCATGCCCCTTGCGCCGTTCTTTGCGGTTGCCCCGGGCCGGTTTCTTGTTCGCCTTGCGCCCATGCGACGGCGGCGTACTGGAGTTGTCCGGCGTCTTCGCAGGCTCACCAGGCTTTGCCTCAAGTTCCGTGACGCGCCTGGCCAAGCCCACGTTCACTGCCACCAGCTCCTGTGCCTGCGTCCACAGCGCGAGGATCAGGGTATCTTTCTCTGCTTGCGTCAATCGGCTCAGGTCGGGTAAATGAGTCATAGATAACTTGACACATATCCATGCCCTCAATGCAAGAAAATCCTCTATATCTGGTGCCGATTGAACCCAGGCACGCAACCTTTGGGGTGGGTTGAGTAGTTACCAAATAGGAAGGACGTTGCGGAGCCGCCTCTCGGCAATGGCTGGACAGCCCGCGTCATCTCGGCTACTTCCTTAAAAAGACGGCTCGTCAGGGAGAAACTGGCAGTATATGGCTCAGGTTTCAGTTCGGGATGTTCGTAAGTCATTCGGCACGGTCGATGTGATCCGCGGCGTGGACATCGAGATATCGGACGGCGAGTTCGTTGTCCTCGTTGGCCCTTCCGGCTGCGGAAAATCCACGCTTCTGCGCATGATCGCCGGCCTCGAAAGCATCACCGGGGGCACGATCCGCATCGGCGACCGGGTAGTCAACAATCTGCCGCCGGCCGAGCGCGACATCGCCATGGTGTTCCAGAACTATGCGCTCTACCCGCACAAAACGGTCGCTGCCAACATGGCGTTTGCCTTGAAGCTGAAAAAAACCGACGTGGTCGAAGTGAACGAGAGAGTACAAAATGCCGCCGAGATCCTCGGCCTCACGCCGTATCTTAAGCGCTATCCGCGCCAATTGTCGGGCGGCCAGCGCCAACGCGTCGCCATGGGCCGCGCGATCGTTCGCGATCCTAATGTTTTTCTCTTCGACGAACCGCTGTCGAACCTCGACGCCAAGCTCCGGATCCAGATGCGGGCCGAGATCAAGAAACTGCATCAGCGCCTGAAGACAACCACGATATTTGTCACCCATGACCAGATCGAGGCCATGACGATGGCCGACAAAATTGTCGTTATGCAGGACGGCGGCATCGAGCAGACGGGCTCGCCGCTGGAACTCTACAATCAGCCGCGCAACGTTTTTGTCGCCAGTTTCATCGGCTCACCCGCCATGAACCTGATCCCGGGCGCGGTGCGGCGAAACGGCGGCTTCGGCGTGGAGGTAAATGGCCACCACCTGCCGGTTGACGGCGAATATGCGGCCGGTGAGGGCCAATCGGTGCTCTACGGCATCCGTCCCGAACACCTGGAAATTGCCAATGAGGGCTTTCCCGCCAAAGTCTCTGTGGTCGAACCAACGGGCGCCGAGACGCTTCTGGTTTTGCGCTTGGCGGATACCGAAATTGTCGCCGTCCTGCCCGATTGGCGCGACATTAAGCCAGGTGAAACGGTGCACTTGCGCCCCCGGTCTGAACGGGCACACATGTTTGACAGCAAAACCGGCGCGCGCATCTGAACCAACCCGCTTTTCGTTGCGCGCCCCGTTGAGCCTACCTATGGTATGGCGGCACAAGGGTCTACCCCAAGAACCGATAACTGGCAGGGGAAATCATGCTTAAGGGAATAAATCCGTTGCTCAACGCGGAAGTGCTCCACGCACTTTGCGCCATGGGCCATGGCGACGACCTGATTATCGCCGACACCAATTTTCCATCGGACTCCGTGGCGCGACAGACAACATACGGAAAATTGCTCAGGATCGACAACACGACGGCGGCCGAAGCCATCCGGGCTGTGCTTTCCGCGATGCCACTCGACACGTTCGTCGACGATTCCGCCGCACGCATGGAAATCGTCGACGCGCCTGACGAAGTACCGCCGGTGCAGCAAGAGGTACAGCGGGCCATCGACGCCGCCGAAGGAAAGTCCTGGCCGATGGTGTCGATCGAACGATTTGCATTCTACGAACGCGCAAAAAAGGCCTACTGCGTTATCCAGACGGGCGAGCGCCGGTTCTACGGATGTTTCGCTTTCCGCAAGGGCGTTGTCCCGCCCGATGGCGAGTAAACGGAGACAGCAGATGGCCGGTAAGATCGTGATCCTCGGCGTGTTCGTCGCCGACATTGATTAGAACTCATGGGCCCATTTTCTGAGGCCGATGGACATTATTCTCCAGGGTTGTTCCATGAGTTTTTTCTAGGCCTCGGAGCATATGGCGACAATCTCGTCGTATGATTTGAAGACCCGGCTGGAGAGCCCGTTTTGGCACATGAATTGCCATATGTTTTCCATCGGGTTGAGTTCGGGCGATCTCGGCGGCAGCGGCAGAAGCGTGATGTTTGGTGGAATTATGAGCTTGGTGGTGGTGTGCCATCCGGCCTGATCGACGATGAGAATGGCATGGGCGGCCCAGGCTGACCTGGGATGCGATTTCATCGAGATGCCATTGCATGGCCTAGGTATTGCACCGGGGCAGAACAAGGGCGGCGCCGACGCCGCGTGCGGGGCAGATGGCTTCGAATATATAGGCTGATTTGGTGCGTTGATCCTTCGCCGCCCTAGGCCGGGTTCCCCGCCGTGCCCAGCGCCGGGTGATGTTGGTTTTTTGACAACGCGGGCCTCGTCCTGAAACCAAATCTCTACGGGCGTATTGGCGGACAGGGTTTGGCGGATCGCCGCCACCCGAGCGGGGACGTTTTTTTAAAATCCTCAAGCGCCCATTGGTTTTGGGCATGGTGGCGCGGGCGCGCCGTCATCTTGACGAAGTTCATGGCCCTCAGTATCCGCCCGACGCTTCTTTCATCCCTGGAGACGGCGAACGCCTGCCAGATCCAGTGTCGAAGATCAATCAACCGCCAGCGTACCACGCCATGGATCGCCGGGATCGGACCGCTCTCAACGATGGCCGCCAGGGCTTGGCGCTGCACGGTGTCGAGTTTGGGCGGATGGCCCGGCGTCTTGCGGTCAAGCAAACCAGACGGTCCATGCGCATTGAAGCGTAATACCCAGTCGCGGATCACTTGAAGATCGGTCGCACCAATCCGCGCCGCATCCTTGCTGCCCTTGGCGATCCGCCGCAAATCTGCTGCATCGTAATCTTCCCGCAAAGCAATCGCTGCACCCATGGTGGCCTCCCTAAAACGATTCACCATCATTGATTCAGAGATCGCAGCGGCGATGACGTCGCGCAGTAGTGCCTGCAATTGCGACAGTGTCCCGGCCTCGTCCAATGCCATGGCGCGGGTATAGGCCCACCACATCGGCCGCGAGGATGGCCGTCAAACGACGCTGTTGCCGAGACTTGGACATTCGACGACCTTAGCCAATGCAAAGACCAACCGTATTATCAATTTGAACCGCCCCGGTTTTCCCGGAGGCTGGTTTGTTTGAGTCACGCCACCATAGCGAGCTCTTCGATCTTTGCATAGAAACGGGCCTCTGCTTCGGCGGGCGGGATGTTTCCAATCGGCCTCCAGGCGTATTCGCGTCTCTCCCAATAATGCGCTCAACATTTCTGTTGGGCCGAAACCGCATTCAGCGTTTCTCTGAATCGGCTCTGGAATGCGGCGATAAACCGGCATTCAGGCCCGAACGTCGGCTATGCGGCGGGAGGCATACGCTCTCACGGGTCGAGGATGTTCGTTAGAACGCGCTCTTCCATTGCTCGGTATCGATGAACCAACGTTCCTCGGTGATCAGGTCGTCGGAACCGAACTTGAACAGGGCCGCGCATTGCGACCCGTTCGGCAGTTTGTTGGCGGTAAATTCCATCACATTCACGATCTCATCGTCACCGGGGTAATAGCGCAGGTTCGTGATCTCGAAACCCGGAGGCAGCACCTCGCCGATGCTGTCAAGAGCCGCCCGGAAAGCGGTCCGGCCTTCCAACACATCGTCCTGTCCCGGCAAAACGAAGATCATATCCTCGGCATAGAAACTGGCGAGCTTGTCCATATCTCCTGCTGCGACCGCCGCCCATCCTGCTTTCAGGTCTTCCAATTGCTTCGCATGCGCCATTTTGATGCAATCCTTTTGTCAGATTTCATGCTCCCTGGGGAAAGCGTATCACATATCGATAATGCGCAAAGCCCAATCTGGGCGAGCCGATCGGCGAAGGTCTTATTTGGGTCAATCCGCGGCGCTCAGACGGCAGCGCGTGAATGTTGGTTCTGAGTCAAGCCGCGACATCAACGTAACGCCGCAAAAGATCGTTGCAACGACTGCGCACCGTTCACGAAAATACGCGCAAGAGAGTGCGCAGAATGGGCGCCCTGTGACCGGGGCACCTCAAATTGCCCCCGCCCGCGCCTCCGCGATGTAGATTTCCCGCAGCCGTTTGGCCACCGGCCCCGGCTTGCCGTCGCCCAGCGTCACCCGGTCGATCTCGACCACCGGGCAGACGAAGGTTGAGGCGGCGGTGATGAAGGCTTCGGCGGCGTCCTGGGCTTCGGCGATGGTGAAGGGGCGCTCGATGATTTTCATCTGGGCCTCGGCGGCGAGTTTCAGCACGCTGGCGCGGGTGATGCCGTGGAGGATGTCGTTCGACAGGTTCCGGGTGATCAGGGTGCCGTCGCGGGTGACGATGTAGGCGTTGTTCGAGGTGCCCTCGGTGACATAGCCGTCCTCGACCAGCCAGGCGTCGTCGGCGCCCTGGGCCTTGGCCTGCATCTTGGCGAAGCTGGGGTAGAGCAGTTGCACCGTCTTGATGTCGCGCCGATGCCAGCGCAGGTCGGGTTGCGAGGCGACCTTGATGCCGACCCTCGGGCCTTCGGCATCCTCGAACGCCTTTTTCTGGGTGAACATCACCAGCGAGGGGGTGGCGTCTTTGGGCCAGACGAAGTCACGGTCGGCGGCACCGCGGGTGATCTGGAGGTAGACCAGACCTTCGTCGAGGTCGTTGCGGCGGATCAACTCGCGGTGGATTTCCAGCAACGCGTCGTCATCGACAGGGTTGGTCATCTGGAGTTCGTTCAGCGAGCGGTGGAGCCGCGTCACATGGCCGGGGTAATCCACCAGCTTGGCACTCAGCACCGAGGAGACCTCGTAGACCCCGTCGGCCATCAGGAAGCCGCGGTCGAAGATGGAAATTTTGGCGTCTTCCTCGGGCAGGTAATCCCCGTTGACGTAAACGATACGGCTCATTCTTTATCCCCACAGTTCCGGCGTCGGGGGGTGTACCCCTTCGGTGTCGTATTTCAAAGGGTTGTCACGGTCGGCGGCCAGCAGCAGGGGGCCGTCGAGGTCGATGATATTGGCGCCTTGGGCCACAAGTATGGCAGGCGCCATGGCGAGCGACGAGGCCAGCATGCAGCCGACCATCACCGCGAGACCCATGCGTTCGGCCTCGGCTTTCAGAAGGAGCGCCTCGGTCAGGCCGCCGGTCTTGTCGAGCTTGATGTTGACCATGTCGTACTTGCCCGCCATCGCCGCCAGGGAGGCGGTGTCGTGGCAGGCTTCGTCGGCGCAAACGGGCAGGGGGCGGGCCATGTCGGCCAGCGCGGCATCGTCCCAGGCGGGCAGGGGTTGTTCGACCATCGAGACCCCCAGGGCGAGCAGTTCGGGGGCCAGTTCGGCGTAGCTTTCGGGGGTCCAGCCCTCGTTGGCGTCGACGATGATATCGGCGTTGGGCGCGCCGGCGCGTACAGCGCGAATGCGGTTCAGGTCGCCCTCGCCGCCCAGCTTGACCTTCAGCAGCGGGCGGTGGGCGTTCTCGGCCGCCTTTGCCTGCATCGCCTCAGCGGTGTCGAGCGACAGGGAGTAGGCGGTTATCAGGGGTTTGGGTTCGCTCAGTCCGGCCAGTTGCCAGACCGGCTTGCCGCTGAGTTTCGCCCGCAGGTCCCACAGCGCGCAGTCGACCGCGTTGCGGGCCGCGCCGGAGGGCATCAGGGCGGCGAGATCGACCGCCGCCGGGTCGGCCCCGAGTTGCGGCGCCACCGCCTCGATATCGGCGACCACGCCGTCGGCGAACTCGTCATAGCGGGCGTAGGGGCGGCATTCGCCGCGCCCGGTCTTGCCGTTCAGGCGGGCCTCGGCGGTGACCACCTCGACCTCGGTCACAGTGCCGCGCGAGATGGTCCAGGACCCGGCGGTCGGGAACCGCTCGATCGATGCCGTGAGGGTGAGGACGCTCACAGCGCATCCACCAGCCGGGCCGCACCGTGGCGGAACGGGTCGACGCAGGGCAGGCCGAGATGCGCTTCGGTCTCGGCCAGGTAGGCGTTCGCTTCCGCGTCGCTCATGGCGGCGGTGTTGATGGCGCAGCCGGTCACGCGGCAATCGGGATTGACGACCTGGGCAAGTTGCAGCGACAGCGGGCGCAGATCGTCCAGCGACGGCACCGGGAAATGCGGCAGGCCGCGCATGTGAGTGCGGGTCGGCTCGTGGCACAGGATCAGCGCGTCCGGCTGGCCGCCGTGGATCAACGCCATGGTGACGCCGGAATAGGAGGCGTGGAACACGCTGCCCTGGCCCTCGATCACGTCCCAGTGGTCGTCGTCATTGTTCGGCGTCAGCGCCTCGACAGCACCGGCCATGAAATCGGCCACCACGGCGTCCAGCGGCACGCCGTCGCCGGTGATCAGGATGCCGGTCTGCCCGGTGGCGCGGAAATCGGCGTTCATGCGGCGCGCACGCATCTCCTTTTCCATCGCCAGGGCGGTGTACATCTTGCCGCAGGAGCAGTCGGTGCCGACCGCCAGCACCCGCTTGCCGCTGCGCCGCTTGCCGTCGGCGATCGGGTAATGGACGACGGGCAGGCGCACATCGTGCAGGGATTGCCCGCTGTCCGCGGCGGCGGCGACCAGCTCCGGCTGGTCGCGCAGCAGGGTATGCAGCCCGGCCGCCACATCCATCCCGGCCGCCAGCGCCTCGATCAGCACCGCCTTCCAGGCGTCCGAGATCAGGCCGCCCCGGTTGGCAACGCCGATCACCAGGGTTTTTGCTCCGGCGCCGACCGCCTCGGCGATGGTCATGTCCGGCAGCCCCATATCGGCGTTGCAACCGGGCAGGCGGAACTGGCCGACGCTGGCGTCGGGGCGCCAGTCGCGGATGCCCCGGGCAACCTTGGCGGCAAGCGCATCGGGCGCGTCGCCGAGAAACAACAGATAGGGCTGGGTGAGAGACATGGTGGTTTCCCCTTGAAGGACAGCGTCGCTTCGCTGTGTCATACGCATCTGGCACCATGTCCATGGCACCAGATGCGACATTTCAGAGAACCAAGTGGTCCGTCAAGCCGCCTTTTGGGGGCGTTCGCTGTGGCGACTGCACGTCGCGGTGGCCTGATCGAGATGCGCGAGGGTGTCGGGCACCCGGATTTCGTCAGGGATGGCGCATAGACCGATCCGTCCGGCCCAGCGGCCAAAGTCCGGATGCGCGGTCAGAACGGCGAAGGGAATCGCCAGCATCAGCCCGGCGATCATCGGTGCGGCCCAGATGGCTGTGTCCATCCCCTTGATCCACCCGACCGAAACCAGCAGCCCCAGACCGAACAGCGTCTGCGGCCATAACCCGCGCGCCGCGTCGGCCCAGGTCAGCCGGTAGGCGTCGCGGTTCTGACCGCCCCAGATCACCGATTTTCCGCAAGCCAGCCCGATCAGGAACAGGGTCACCCGGAACGCCACCACCGACGCCATCAGGACCGAGAACAGCGCCTCCAGCAACCCGCCCAGGGCAAAACGCAGCCGTCCACCATAGCGTGCGGCACCGCCTTTGGTCATGGCAATATCGAGCATGCCCATCAGTTTCGGCACCAGGCTGACCGCGAACATGATGAAGAACATGGCGATGCCGAAAGCGATATCGACCTGGGTCCCATCGCCCTCGACCAGCTTGACCGCCGCGGTCGCGGTCATCAGCATCCAGGCGGGCGCGCCCATATACATCATGATCGCGGCGAAGATCTGGAAGCGCGAGGCCGGGCGCAGGCCCTTCAGCCCTAACAACCGCCAATACTGCATGTTGCCCTGGCACCAGCGCAGGTCGCGCTTGGTGAAGTCCATCAGGGTTGGCGGATTATCCTCCCAGCTTTCGCCCTCGACCGGGATGGCGCGCACCTCGTAGCCGGCGCGGCGCATCAGCACCGCCTCGATCTGGTCATGGCTGAGGATATGCCCGCCCAGCGGGGCTTTGCCCGGCAGCACCGGCAGGCGGCAATGGCGGCGGAACGGCTGGATGCGGATCAAGGCGTTGTGGCCCCAGTAGGGTCCGCAATCGCCCTGCCACCAGGCCGCGCCCATAGAGTAGCTGCGCATCCCGTGGCGCATCCCGAACTGGAAGATGCGGGCAAAGCCGCTGGTCGCGGGCGAACCGACGACGAGGCTTTGCAGGATGCCCAGCCGGGGGTAGGCCTGCATGATCCGCACCATGCGCAGGATCGCCGGACCGGACATCACGCTGTCGCTGTCGAGCGGCAGGTAGAAGTCGTAATCGCGTCCATGCCTGGTCAGGAACGCGCGTACATTCCCGGCCTTGAACCCTTCATTGGAGGTTCGGCGGTGGTATTGCGCGCGCGGACTGCCCAGATTTCCGGCCAGATTCCCGGCCAAATCGCCGCGCATGGCGTGGAACAGGCGTTCTTCCTCGGCGGCAGTTTCCGGGTCGTTGGTGTCCGACAGGATGAAGATGTCGAAGTGCCGGCCCCAGCCGGTGGCATCCAGCCCGGCGCGCATCACCGCAAGGCGCTGGTAGGAGCGCAGCGGATCCTCGTTGCGCACGGTCATCGCCAGCGCCGTGCGGCCGGTGATCGGCGCATCGGTTTCGCCCGCCGCCAGATGGGGGGCGGCCAGCGCCACGCCGTTGCGTGAACCGTGCAGCAGCCAGACGCCGAGAACCGCGTTCCACAGGCCCATTACGGTCCAGGGCGCGCCGAACAGGAAGCAGACCAGGATGACGATATCGCTGACCGACCAGCCGCCCTTGCCGAAGACATTGGCCAGGCCCCAGGTCAGTGCCGCCATGGTCGCCAGGTTGATCGCGGCGAAGCCGATCCGGCGCGCCGCCAGGTCGCGTTTGTCCTGCAGCCCGGCCGGGGTCTCGTCACCGGCCTCGCGCCAGCGGGCGAGCCGCTCGACCCGAGCCAGTGGGATCGCCAGCGGGATGGCTGGGGCTTCACTTTCCGGTGTGATCGTGGTCATTCCTGGTCGCGCCTTCTGGACCGCGGCATCCGCGTGGGTAATCTGTGGCGCGACAGACATGATTCAGAGATCGGATGCAAGTGGCCGAAACAGCGCAGGCCCTGTTCTATACCGCCCCCGGCGTTGTCGAGTTGCGCGAGGTCGTGCTGGCGCCGCTGGCGCCGGGTCAGGTCGAGGTGCGCACGCTGTTCTCCGGGATCAGCCGGGGTACCGAGCGGCTGATCTCGGCGGGCGCGGTGCCGCCCAGCGAATACGCGGCCATGCGGGCGCCCCATCAGGAGGGCGACTTCCCCTTCCCGGTGAAATACGGCTACGCCGCCGTGGGCGTGGTCGAGGCCGGGCCGGATGCGCTTCTTGGCCGCCATGTGTTCTCCCTCTACCCGCATCAGGACCGGTTTCGCGTGAACGCCGATGCGGTGGTGCCGCTTGGCGAGGACGTTCCTGCCGCCCGCGCCGTGCTGGCCGCCAATGCCGAGACCGCGTTGAATGCGATCTGGGATGGCGAGCCGGAACCCGGTGAGCGGGTGCTGGTTTTGGGTGCCGGTTTGCTCGGTTGCCTCATCGCGGCGTTCCTCTCGCGAATCCATTCGAATGTGTATGTAACGGACAAACTAGCGGAACCCGCCGCACACGTTTCTGACTTTCCCGTGAATTTTGTGTCAGCCGAGGCGCTTGGCGAGATGCAGGATGGGAATTTCGACGTGGTTTTCCATACCACCGCGTCCGCCGTCGGGCTTCAGGCCGCCATCGATGCGCTGGGCTTCGAGGGCCGGGTGATCGAGCTGAGCTGGTTCGGCGACCGCCCGGTGCCGCTGATGCTGGGCGGCGCGTTTCATTCGCGCCGCCTGACGATCCGCGCCAGCCAGGTCGGCCATGTGGCGCCGTCGCGACGCGCGGTGACGACCCATCGCGACCGGTTGGGCGAGGCGCTGGCGTTGCTGGCCGACCGGCGCTTCGAGCGGTTGATCACCGGCGAAGTCGCGTTTGCCGATCTGGCGGATGAGATTCCCCGCTTGCTGGCGCCGGGCGCGCCCGGTATCGCAACCCGCATCCGATATTCCTGAGGAGACACCCATGTTCGCCGTTGAAGTCCGCGACCACATCATGATGGCCCATTCGCTGCCCGGCGAGGTGTTCGGCCCGGCCCAGGGCCTGCATGGCGCGACCTATGTGGTCGATGTCGCGTTCTTTCGCGAGACGTTGAGCGTCGACGGCATCGTTGTCGACATTGGCCGGGCGCATGCGGCGCTGAAGGCGGCGCTGGCACCGCTGAACTACGCCAATCTCGACGCCTTGGCGCAGTTCGAGGGCGTCGTTACCACCACCGAGTATCTGTGCAAGCACATCTTCGACCAGATCGCCGAGGCCGCCCGCTCCGGCGCTCTCGGCCCTGGATCCGATGGCTTGCAAACGATCCGCGTGGTGCTGAACGAGAGCCACGTAGCGCGCGCCTGGTACGAGGGGATCTTGTGACTGCAGCCACCTTCGCCGTCCCCGGCGATCTTGCCGCCCCGACCGGGGGCTATGGCTACGCACGGCGGTTGCTTGCGGAGTTGAGTGGGGCGGGCGGGGGGGCAAGCGGGGCAGGGGTCACGCTTGCCCATCTGGCCCTGCCGGGTGAGTTTCCCGATCCCGGGCCCGGTGATCAGGCGGAGGCCGGGCGATTGTTGTCCGGCTTGCCCGAGGGCCACCCGATCCTGATCGACGGCCTGGCCCTCGGTGTTCTCCCGGCGGGTTTGCTGCGGGCGTTGCCGGGGCCGGTGATCGCGCTCTGCCACCACTCGTTGGCGCTGGAGACCGGGATCGCGCCGCAGGACGCCCGGCGTCTGCGCGAGAGCGAGCGCGCGGCGCTGGCCGTTTGCGCGCGGGTCATTGCCACCAGCGCCACCACCGCCAAGACCCTGGCCACGGAGTATGCCGTGCCTGGGGTGCTGCTGACGGTCGCCTGCCCGGGAACCGATCAGGCGTCCCGCGCCAGGGGCCATGGTGGCCCCGGTGTGGCCATCCTTTCGGTCGGTTCGCTGACGCCACGCAAGGGGCATGACCTGCTGATCGGAGCGCTGGCCGGGTTGGCGCATCTCGATTGGCGGCTGACGATCGTCGGGCCAGCCGATCGCGATGCTGCCCATGCGCGGGAACTGGCCGGGCTGATCGCCGACGCGGGGTTGCAGGGCAGGGTCTCGTTGGCCGGGCCGCTCGACGCCGGGGCGCTTGCGCGCGCCTATGACCGGGCCGATCTTTTCGCCCTGGCCTCGCGCCATGAGGGCTTCGGCATGGCCTGCCGGGAGGCGATGGCCCATGGGCTGCCGGTGGTTGGCTGTGCTGCCGGGGCGGTGGCCGAGGCGACGCGGGGGGCGGCGAAGCTGGTGGCGCCCGGCGACCTGCCAGCCTTGTGCGCGGCCCTGGCCCCGTTGATCGCAGATCGTGCAGCCCGCGCCCGCCTGGGCGATGCCTGCTGGCAGGCGGCGCAGGGCTTTGCCCGCTGGCCGGAGACTGCGGCGACGGTCGCCTCGGTGCTGCGGGAGGCTGCGCCCAGAGAGAACAAGCCATGAGCGGGTTCTCCGCCGACTGGCTCGCGCTTCGGGCTGGAGCCGATGCGCGCGCCCGCGACCGGGGTCTTGCGGCGCGGCTGGGAGGGCATTTTGCTGACGTTGGCGAGATGCGGGTTCTCGACCTCGGGGCCGGGAGCGGGGCCAATCTGCGCGCCACGGCGCCGTTGATCGAAGCTGGCCAGCATTGGGTTCTGGCCGACAACGATGCCGGGCTTCTGGCGCGGGCTGTACCGATTCCCAATACCAGCCCCAATATCAGTATCGAACGGCGCGAGGCGGATCTGGCGGTGGAGTTGCCCGGCCTTTTTGACCCTGCCCCCGATCTGGTCACCGCCTCGGCCTTCTTCGATCTGTGCGGTGCGGACCGGATCGGCCACGTGGTGTCGCTGGTGGCCGCCAGCGGCGCCGCGCTCTACACCGTCCTCACCTATGACGGACGCGAGGAGTGGCGCCCGCCTCATCCGCTGGACGCCGAGGTTCTGGCCGCATTCCACGCCGATCAGTGCCGCGACAAGGGGTTGGGCCCGGCGTTGGGGCCGGGTGCCCATGCGGAGCTGGTCAGCCGTCTGCGGGATCAGGGTTACCTGGTCCGGGAAGCGACGAGCGATTGGGAATTGCGGTGGCCCGGCGACCGCGAGCTGATCGCGGCGCTCGCCGAGGGCGAGGTTGCTGCCGTCGCCGGGGCGGTTGGCGCGGAGCGTTCGAGCCAATGGCGGACGGCGCGCATCGGTGCGCAAAGCGTTGCCATCGGCCACCGCGACCTGCTGGCGCTGCCGCCCGCCTTCCGGCGGGTTCATTGCCCGTGATGAAATCCACGTTGCGGGTTTTCGGCTCTGCCTCTCCCACCTCCCCGCCGAGTCTTTGGCGGGGCGGAGGGGTGGGAGGCGGCGCACCGAAAGCGTCAGCTTTCAAGCAGGCGCAAAAAACTCTCCGGGGAGGCGGCATGGGGCTCATTTGGAGCGGCCCGCCAGAATCCGCCCGCGCGGAGCGCGTGGCGGTGCAAGGGGGTGGGGGTGGGGCCGCCGCGCTTCCCGCGGAGTGCGCGCGTTAGTGCGCAGTCCCAGGGGCGCAATCCGGCCTGTTCAGAACAGGCTCATCCGCTTCATCACCGTATCGCGCTTGATGAACGCATGCATCAGCGCCGCGCTGATATGGATGGCGATCAGCGTAATAATCGTCCAGCCGACCGCCCCGTGCAGGCCGTATAGCGTCTCGGACAGTGCCTTGTCCTTGGCGATCAGGCCGGGCAGCTTCGAATTGAAGAACTCGACCGGAAATCCCCCCGCCGCTGTTGCCGCCCAGCCCAGCATCGGCTGGATCAGCAGCGCCACGTAGAGCAGGCCGTGGACCGCCTCGCTCGCCACCTTGTTGAAGCGCGGCAAGGGCGGGTCGTAGTCCGGGCGGCCCAGGGTCAGCCTCAGGATCAGCCGCAGGGTCATCAGGCTCAGCAGGATCACGCCGAAGGTCTTGTGGTATTTGTAGAGCAGGTTGGTCGTCTCGATGCCGAAGGTGGCCTTGACCCCGTCGAAGCCGAGGGTGCCCAGTGTCAGCCCGACCGACAACACGCAGATCGCGATTACCGCGATCGCCCAATGGATCAGCCGTTGAGCCAAGGTGTAGCGGGGATAGCCGGTCATCGTTTTCTCCCTTTCATGCAGCGCCCGGGTCTCCGCTCAGGCTGCGTCGGACATGCGCATGTCGCACATGCATAGCATATCTCCATCCTTGAAACGCATGGTTCTGACCAGCGGGCGCATCGCCTCGTGAAGCTCGGAGATCGGCGCCAGGTTCAACCCGGTTTTGCCTGAACCCAGTACGATGGGCGCCACCATCAGGTGCAACTCGTCGATCGCGGCGGCGTTCAGGAAGCGGGCCAGGGTCTCGGCCCCGCCCTCGACCAGCAGGCGGCGCATGCCGCGCGCCGCCAGCGCCCGGACCATTGCCTCCGGCTCGATGTTTCCGCTGCCGTTACACTGCATCTCCAGCGCCTGGGCACCCTTCGGCACGGCGCGGCCCGGGCAGGTCACCACCAGCACCGGGGCGGCATTGTCGTTGAGCATCGTCAGGCCGGCGGGCAGGCGGCCGTTCGGGTCGATCACCACCCGCACCGGGTTCGGGCCCTCAACGCGGCGGGTGGTCAACTGCGGATTGTCGGCAATCGCGGTGCTGATGCCGACGATCACCGCATCGACCTCGGCGCGGATCCGGTGCAGGTGGCACAGCGCCTCGTCGCCGTTGATGTATTTCGATGCCCCGGTCGGGGTGGCGATGCGCCCGTCCAGCGACTGGCCAAGCTGGCCGATCACGATCGAGCCGTCTGCGGAGCCGTCTCCGCGATGCCGACGCAGGCGGTTCAGCGCCGTCTCCGGGTCGTATTCCATGACGCGGGATTTAGCCGCGCTGGGGCTTGCCTGTACGAACACGGCTCTCTCCCTCCCTCGGGGCCGTCAGGCCCGCATCGCCGCAAGGCGCGGCTGGCAGCGCCCGTCGGCCGCGCCTGGCTGCTCATCCGTTGCCGTCCTGGCGGGCGGTTGCGCGCGCCAGGGATGGCCCTTGAACCACGAAACAATGTAGGCAACCGCGATCAGAACCGCAAAACCGGTCAGGTTCACCCCGGCCCGGGCCCAGACGTCGCGGCCGATCATGTCGAGCACCCAGCCGTTGAACCGGGCCAGCGGGATCGACGCCATGAACACCGCCAGCGACTGGGTGCCGACCTTGCGGATCACCGGCACCGCCATGATGACCAGATCGCAGGACAGCCAGTTGCGCGCCCGCGGCCCAAGCGCCGCCCAGACCAGGATGATCAGCGCCACCAGATGGGCGATCTGGACCAGCCCGATGCGGTCGCCATGGACCAGCGGGATGTTGGCCAAGAGCCAGGCGTCCAGCGCCGGACTCAGCGCCTTGATCTCGTCGATATAGGTGTAGGGCACGGTCATAAGCGCCACCGCGCCCGCGCCCAGCAGCACCGGCCAGGGCGCGGCCCCGCGCGGGCGGATACCGCCGCTCAGCCGCACGCCGCCAGGCCCGACCGCGACCCAGGCGATATAGGCGAGCGCGAGGAAATGCAGGTAGCGCAGCCCGCCGATCCAGCTCTTCCACCTCATCGGTTCGATCACCGCGCGGGCCTCGGTGATCCACTGTGCCAGCGCCCAGTCCTGGGGCAGGTAGATGCCCTGGTGGATCTTGAACCAGGCGAACGGCACCACCAGAACCACATAGGCCGCCGCCGTGATCACCAGCCAGCGCCGCACCGGCGGCGCGGGCAACCACTTCATGCCGAAGGCGAAACCGGTGAAGAACACCAGCTGCCAACCGAAGGGATTGAAAAACCAGGTATGCTCGCCGAAGGGATTCGACGGCAGGTTCATCCAGGTGAAGTATCCGCCAAGGCTGGCCAGGCCCGATTGCCAGAGCAGCAGATCACCCTCCGCCCCGTCAACCCTGCGGGCGTAGCCGGCAAGGTTCACCGCCAACCACAGCGCGATGACGAAGGTGAACACTGCCCAACGCCCGCCGGCACGGTGCAGCGCCATGACCATGGGCACCATGGCCAGAACCACCAGATACATCGGCAGGATGTCGAACAGCCCCGGCACCCAGGTCAGGGTCATCAGCCCGAGCACCGCCTCGCCGGTCTTGGTGAAGAACGGGACGACATAGGGTGAGGCGATGTATTTCTTGCCTTCCAGGCCGATCCCGAAATGGTCGATGGCGAAGAGCATGATCGTGGTGGCGAGAAAAATCCCGATATGGGCCCAGTAGACCTGCCAGACCCGGAAGACGACGCGCGCCGTGCCCATCAGCCAGCCGCGCTTGACGAACACCGCGCCGAAAGCCAGCGACGAGGCCATGCCGGAGCAGAAGACGAAGATCTCGGTGGCGTCGGAGAAGCCGAAGCGCGCCGGAATCCACAGGGTCCAGGTATTGCCGGGGGTATGGGCCAGAAGGATGATGAACATCGCCATCCCGCGGAAGAAATCCAGCCGCGGGTCGCGCGGCGCGCCGGCCGCGAAAGATTGTGATGTTGGCCTGTTCGTGGTCATGCGCACCCTTCTAACGCGGTCCCCCTATCATTCCAGCGGGATCATTCCAGCCCGATCATTCCGCCGCCAACCCGGCCATGCGCAGTCTGGCGATTGCCTCGCGCCGTCGGCTGGTGAAGCCGTCCTCGGCGCCGCGACGCCGAGCGCGCGATACCAGTTCATCCTCCGCCTCGCGCCAGCGCTGTGCCCGGATGGCCGCCTCGATCAGCAGGCGGCTGAACACGTCCCGCTGGGCGTGGCTGCGCCGATCCGCTGCAGCAAGGGGCGGGCATGGCGCAGCTGCTGGAAGGCGATGTCATAGTTCCCGGCGCGGAAGGCGGCAAGCCCGTGCGCCTCCGGCAGCCCCACCACCGCCGCCACCTCGTGCATGTCGTGCCCTGATGTACTGCGCGTCGCGGGCGATGCGGGCTCAGCATCTCGGCCTCGGCGTCGCGTTCGCCGCCGTGGAGCGACAGCAGGTAGTGCAGGTCGGCGAAGACCACCGCGCCGTCCTCAACCCGGCCCGCCGACATCAATGCCCTCGATCTCGAGCCGCACCAGCATCGCCGCACCGTTCGCGATATCGCGGTAGTCGTCGGTATGTTCGGCCCGTATCTTGCCATCATAGAGATCCGGCACCCGTTCGAACTCGCCCCGATCAAGATGGAACAGCGCCAGGTGCCACCACACATGATAGCCGAAATTGTTGCAATGCGCCCAACGTTCTGTCTGTGAGGACAGCCAGGCGACGCTGGCATCGTTCCGGGCCGTCATGTCGCAGACATGGGCAACCGCGTGCAGCCCCCAGGCATCGTCCAGCGCCAGTTCCAGCCCGGCCCGGCCAAGGCGTTCGGCCTCCGGGTAGAACCCGTTCTCCTCGAGCGCGAAGGGCATGCAGCCCATGGCGTAGCCCGCATGGGGATGCGCCGGACCGTAGTGATCGATCACCGAGCGCAGTGAGGCCAGCATTCCGTGCCGGTCGCCCAGCAAGAAGTGGATGGCGTGGATCAGCTTCATGGCCAAGGCGTCCCGGGGATGGCGCTCCAGTACCCGGTCCAGGATACTGGCTGCCTGCGACGGGTGACCGGCCAGGTAAGCGGCGAGCGCCTCGACATAACCAGATTCGCGCTGGGACACCGCCGCGTACGCCCCCGCGTACACCCCCGCGTACACCCCCGCGTACACCCCCGCGTACACCCCCGCGTACACCCCTGTGGTCCGGGCCGCTGCCTGGGCATTCGCCAGCGCCTCGACCGCGACAGGTTTCATCTCGGAGCGACCGAGCAGCAGGTAGAACAAACCCTTGGTAGCCCAGCCCAAGGCAAAATCCGGGGCCAGCTTCAGCACCTCGCCGAGGTGGTCAGGGGTGCTGGCGGAATGTGCCAGGAAGGCCGTGACCAACCTGTCCCACGCCGCTGCTGCCTGACGATTCTCCAAGGTCATGGGCAGGCTGGCGGCGTCTGATGCGGGCATCGTTGGTGTCCTGTTTGGTGGCCGACCAGATGCCAGCGGGTTTCGCTCGATGCCATAAGATGCACGCGATGTTTCGGGAAACCGACACCCGTTCACCCAGTTGTGACCTTCAGCGATGGTAGAACCCGCCCAAAAACCGTAAAATCCGCTAAATCGGGGTCGGTTTGAAATAAAACCGGCCGGTTGGCTCTGTTGATAAAACAGATGTGATGAACCGAGAGGACTGAATGCAACGCGGCCATCTGATCCTGTCACTTGCGGCGCTGTTCGGCGTGGCCCTGGCCGCGTATGTGGCGCGGGGAGGGTATGATGGTGAGGGGGCGAAATATTTCCTGGGCGCGCTGCTCGGCGGCTTTGCCGGTTTCGGTCTCTATCACGCCTCGTTCGGCTTCACCGGCGCCTGGCGGCGCATGAGCCGCGAGCGGCGCGGCGCCGGGCTGCGTGCCCAGATGATACTGATCGGCCTTACCTGTGCCGTGACCTATCTGCTGATCGGTTATCAGGATGTCACCGGCTGGAAGATGTACCCGGTGATCATGCCGATGGGGATGATGTCGGCGATCGGCGCCTTCACCTTCGGGGTCGGCATGCAACTGGGAGGTGGCTGTGCCTCGGGCACGCTGTTCACCGCCGGCGGCGGCTCGACCCGCATGGTCATAACGCTGGCGTTCTTCGTGCTTGGCTCGGTCTGGGCGACGGCGCATATCCCGGAATTCTGGGCAAAGCTGACGCAAATGACTGGCATTCCGAACATCCGCGGCACCTCGCTGGTCAACGAGTTTGGGCCGCTGGGCGGGCTGGCGGCGCTGTTGGTGCTGCTGACGGCGATCTGGCTGGGCTCGGTCGTGATCGAGCGGCGTGCGCATGGCGCGTTGGAGCCGGTGCGGGGGACCGAGTCGCTGCTGCGGGGCAAATGGTCCCTGCTCATCGGCGCGCTGGCGCTGGCGCTGGTCGGGATCGGGTCGTTCGTGCTGTTCCAGCGGCCCTGGGGCGTGACGGCCGGGTTCGCGCTGTGGGGCGCCAAGGTCTTCGACGCGGTGGGCATTCCGGTCGCCGACTGGACCTACTGGCAGGGCTGGCGCAAGGGGCAGCTTGAGGCCAGTGTCTTCACCCACCGGACCTCGGTGATGAATTTCGGCATTATCCTCGGGGCGATGGCGGCGGCCAGCATTGCCGGGCGGTTCGTGCCGCAGTGGCGACTCTCGGCGCGCGATATCCTTACTGCCGTCATTGGCGGGCTGCTGATGGGCTATGGCGCGCGGCTGGCCTATGGCTGCAATATCGGCGCGTTCCTGGGCGGCGTCGTCTCGGGTTCGATGCATGGCTGGTGGTGGCTGGTCTGGGGCTTCGCCGGCAGCCTGCTGGGCACCCGCTTTCGCGCCGTACTGAGAATGGACCCGCCGCTGCCGCTGCGCAGCGCAACGATCTGAGCTTGAAGAGGGAAAATACCGTGAAGCGCTTCGTTGCCTTCGTTGCCGCTCTACTGATTGCCGCCCCGCTTATCTTCTCCGGGGTTCATGCGGGCTCGATCGCCCCGCGCGAGGGGTGGGCGGTGCACGACACGGCGCAGTCCTACGGCGATCTGCTCGACAGCCTGAAAGCGGCGATCAAGGCCGAGGGCATGTTCATAGTCACCCAGGCCGGCCCGACCGGGGCCGCTGCGAAGCGTGGGATCACCATCCCGGGCAACCGGGTGGTCGGGGTCTATCGCAACGACTATGCGGTGCGGGCACTGGCGACCAGCACCGCGGCGATGATCGAGGCGCCGATCCGGTTTTACGTCACCGAGAACGCGGACGGCACTGCGTCCCTGTCCTACAAGACCCCGAGCGGGGTCTTCGCGCCTTATCTCGATGAGGGCGGTGCCGAGCTGAGCACCATCGCCGCCGAACTCGACGGGATCTTCGCCGCTATCGCCGCGGGCGCCGTGGCGAAGTAATCACCGCGATCGGCTTGGGTGCGCTCGGCGGGACCGATCAGCCGCATTTGCCGCGATTTTGCCGCTGGACAGAGTTTCGCCTTTCGCCTAAAACCCCGCGCACACGCGCTGACCCCCCAGGAGGCACCTTGGGGTTGGCACCCGGCGCCCAGGTAGCTCAGTTGGTAGAGCAGCGGACTGAAAATCCGCGTGTCGGTGGTTCGAATCCGCCCCTGGGCACCATAAAATCAAGAACTTATACATCATCATCGAGAATTGCTGGGGTGTCAGCAACCGATTAACAACCTCTTGCGAGGGAATAGGCAAGGGATTGCTTTGGAAGCCGGCCGGCTGTATCGGCTGTCCCAGCCGTCGAACGGCCAGAAATGCACGCGGCTTCCGAGCCGCTGGCGGATGAGGCGCAGCCAAGGAATCCCGGCATGGGTGGATTTCGCCACCTGCCCCTGCACATCGAAATGAAACACCGACTTCGCCCGTCACGGCCGAGGTCCCTGAGCGCATACAGGCGGATCTCATGGGCCGCGCAATCGCCCGGCCCCGCTATGGGGTCGGGCCGTCGCTCGCGCAAAAGCGCAAGTGGATCGAGGCAATCGCGGTGTCGCTCTAGGCGGCCGCGCAGGGGCGCTTGCGCGCACACTTTCCAGCCAAGGCGGGCGGAGATGGCCCCGGCCTTGCTCCTCGATCCATTGGCGCCAGGTCATCTCTCTTCTACATGCGTTGCGCTCGGTTAAAGCGCTCAAGGCTGGAATATACGATCTGGCAATTCGGCAGCGTCATTTGCACGAGCGCTACGATAACCGCAGCGGAGTCCTTCAATCTCTTTCTCATGAAGCGGTTCTCCTAAAAGATAGGAAATAAAGCGTGCTGCGAACCTTGCAGATTGCTTGCCCGTGATAACTTTATCCCCGTTCATAAGAACACGCTGCCACATAGAGTTATCGACGCCCCAATCGATTTTATTGATCCGCTCACAGATCTCATCTAGTCCAAGTCTCTTTTTGGTTTTCGGGTCTGCTGCACTCAGACGCAATATCGCGTCAACCAGAGCGAACTGAATAATTGGCTTACCCAGCGCCATGGTCTTTCTAATGTCTATCCGTTTATCATTCCCGGATTCGTCTTTATTTTGAAGCGCCTGACAGAATATATGTATCTTTTCTGCAATGGTATCCCAAAATTCTCTTGCTTCAGTTTTATAAAGGTTTTCCTCGGCGAGAGGAGGCAACGCCGTTCTATCAATCTTGCCCTTTGCGACTATATCCTCAAGAAACCTTCCAGTTGCATCATACAACACCGATAGCGTCGTAAACTCACTTGCCGACTTAGACAATGTATTTGACTTATAATTAACAAGAGCATCCCCAATTACCTCCCCTGCCACGACTTCCCTAGTAATCACCGCGACAATATCGTCATCTGCCGTGATGAGATTATCTGCCTTAGTCGTAGCCTTCGCATAACGATTTACTTTATTAAAAATATTTCTTGATTTAGTCTTGTCGTGTTTTACTAGAATCACAGTACAACAATCATTTGCCACTTCAATATTTGCCTGAAGGCCATCGATATCCTTTGATTTTTCATCCTTCCCAGAAATTGCAAACTGAATCGCCGCAAGTCGGTGCTGGCCGTCCAATGGAACTAATACTTCATTACCTTGGAAAGTTAAAAAACCGAAAGTCTGAGCGGCGGTTTTGTAAAGTCCCGGAAGTTTCGAGATCATAGTATCGAGAGATTCAAACTCCATGCCATCATCATTATATATGTCTACGATAAATGCGCCAAAGAACCTGTCTGTATCGTTTGCAAGATACGGAGCGATATGTTTCCTCACCCTGCTATAGTTAATTTCACGTTGAAATCGCTCCTCTATAGTCATGTCCTCCCAGTCTTCAAGGTCCTTTGGTATGGTAAGTTTCTCGGCAAGCTCTTTCGCTCGCATTATCACAACGTAGTAATCCGTGGTACCAAAATGTCCGGACATTGCGGGAACAGCAGTCGGCATATCGCGCCTCCTTTCCTACTGACTTTCCTGCGAGAATTTTCCAAGCAGGGGATAGCGCTGCCTATTTGTCAGAGGTTGATATCTCCGTATACATAAACGTTCCAATCGGTCAATATGCTTTTTTATGGCTATCTCTTTCACCGACACAATTAGGTCCGGGCCTTTCGCATTGATCCAAAGCGCCAAGCGCTTGTTATGGCAACGGTCGTAGTGCTGATATAGTCGGTCATAGAGTGTTTGCTTTTCTGCCTTTCCAATATAAACGCACGTGTTCATATGCCAAAATCCATAAACTCCACTGCCAAGAAAACTTATACGCTCCAGTTCACGTAATCGAAATGGGAAGTAAGTTTTCAATGGATTACATGTCATTTATCACTCCACAACATATTGAGCAAATCTATCTGTTCCATTTTTTCGAATCCAAATCTCTAAACCCTTAATTGAGCCGTTATTGTTCTCCCGCATTGATTCAAGAGGCTCGGAGATTGATTTAGAAGACACATAGATAAAGTATTCACGCTTGCGTTTAGCGTCGATTACATCAATTACCGGTTGATATCTTCGTGAATAGAAAATAACGTACGGATCTGATAAAATGACCAGCCGCTTGGGTTCGGTGTCAATTTTGAGTTGTTGTTTGTTCATTCGCGTATTATTGAGTCACTTATGGCAAATCAGACAAGACGCAGAGACTTCAGAGACACCGTAGATTTCATCGATTTCCGACTCATTTAAACGTTCTCGCAAGGGATTGCGAGGCCTTTCAGCAATTCATTATGGCGTTACAAAGTGACCGTCCGGTCTCGGGGCTCTGGTTCGGTTCAGCGTTGGCCGATTGCGCTCAGGTCTGAGCGAAACGCCAGGGGAGTAACTCGTCGAGCTTGGTGATTTTGTGATCGGCGATGCGACTGAGCACATCGGTCAGCCAGGCTTGGGGATCGACGCCGTTGAGCCTGGCGGTCTCGATCAGGGTATAGGCGATGGCGGCGGATTTACCGCCAGCCTCCGAGCCGACAAAAAGATAATTCTTGCGACCCAGGGCTATCGGCTTCATGGCGCGTTCGGCGGAATTGTTGTCGATCTCCAGAAAGCCGTGGTCGAGATACGGGCGCAGGCGCCTCATCCGGGTCAGGGCGTAGCGGATCGCCTTGGCGAGTTCGGACTTGCCGGAGATCTTTGGCAACCGGGTTTGCAGCCAGGCTTCCAGAGCATCGAAGATCGGTTTGGCGCGGGCTTGCCGGAGTTGGACCCGCTCGATGGGCACACTGCCGCGGGCATCCTTCTCGACGACGTAGAGCCCGGCGATGCGCTTGATGGCTTCCTCGGCGATGATCGAGCCCTCCGACTGGAAGACATCGGTGAACTTGCGCCGGATATGGGCCATGCAGGCGACTTCATCGACACCACCGGATCGGTAGAGCTCGTTGAACCCGGCATAGCCGTCCGCGTGCATCCAGCCCTTGTACCTGGCCAGATGTCTGGTGGGGTGCTCGCCCTTGCGATCGACGGTGAACTGATACCATACCGCTGGCGGGTCGGCGCCGCCCCATGGCCGTTCGTCGCGAACATAGGTCCAGATCCGGGCGGTCTTGCATTTACCGGTGCCCTTCACCTGCATCTTCAGGGGGGTGTCGTCGGCAAAGATCGCCTGGCCGCGCTGAACATGGCGCCCGACCATATCAGCCAATGGTTCCAGCAGTGCCGCCGATTTGCCGACCCAGTCGGACAGGGTCGAGCGGTCGAGATCAATGCCGTCGCGATCGAATATCCGGGACTGGCGATAGAGCGGGAGGTGATCGGCATACTTCGAGACCAGCACATGGGCCAGCAAGGCCGGGCCGGGACGACCCCGCTCGATCGGGCGCGAGGGCAATGGTGCCTGGCAGATCGCATCGCAACACGTGCAAGCCATGCGGGGCCGGACAAAGCGGTTCACGATGAACCGGCCAGGGATGTATTCCAGCTCTTCGGTGACATCTTCGCCGAGTTTCTTCAGAACCTCGCCGCACTTGCCGCAGGCCTCGCCGGGCGACAGCACTTGCTCGTTGCGCGGCAAGCTGTCCGGCAACGGTTTGCGCTTTGGTTTGTTCTTCGGCCCGGCGACAGTATCAGGCGGCGCAGGCGGCGCGATCTTCGCCGCCGCGATCTCTTCCTCTTCGAGCCCGAGTTCAAGCTGATCCATCGTCTCCGACTTCGAGCCAAACCGATGACGGCGATGGCCAGCGAGCTGGTGTTCCAGCTTGGCGATCCGGAGCGCCTGGGACTTGACCGTTGCCACCAATTGCCCCGCGAACACCCTCAATTCCGAGGGGTTATCGGGCAGTGATTTGGTCTGATCCAGCATAGCCATTCTATACCAGAACGCGACACTGAAGGGAATCCCCAAAGCGTCATATTTCTCTGTTTTTGTTCAAAAAATTACCCTGCCGTCAGGGGCCGCCAGGTGCGCAGCGGCGCGCGCCAGTCGATGCCCTCCAACAGCATCGCCAGTTGCGCCGATGTCACCGACAACCTGCCATGCGCCGGCGATGGCCAGACGAACCTGCCGCGCTCCAGACGCTTGGAAAACAGGCACGCCCCTTGCCCGTCCCACCATATGACCTTGATCAGGTCGGCGCGCCGTGACCGTCCGGTCTCGGGGCTCTGGTTCGGTTCAGCGTTGGCCGATTGCGCTCAGGTCTGAGCGAAACGCCACGGGAGCAACTCGTCGAGCTTGGTGATTTTGTGATCGGCGATGCGACTGAGCACATCGGTCAGCCAGGCTTGGGGATCGACGCCGTTGAGCCTGGCGGTCTCAATCAGGGTACAGGCGATGGCGGCGGATTTACCGCCAGCCTCCGAGCCGACAAAAAGATAATTCTTGCGACCCAGGGCTATCGGCTTCATGGCGCGTTCGGCGGAATTGTTGTCGATCTCCAGAAAGCCGTGGTCGAGATACGGGCGCAGGCGCCTCATCCGGGTCAGGGCGTAACGGATCGCCTTGGCGAGTTCGGACTTGCCGGAGATCTTTGGCAACCGGGTTTGCAGCCAGGCTTCCAGAGCATCGAAGATCGGTTTGGCGCGGGCTTGCCGGAGTTGGACCCGCTCGATGGGCACACTGCCGCGGGCATCCTTCTCGACGACGTAGAGCCCGGCGATGCGCTTGATGGCTTCCTCGGCGATGATCGAGCCCTCCGACTGGAAGACATCGGTGAACTTGCGCCGGATATGGGCCATGCAGGCGACTTCATCGACACCACCGGATCGGTAGAGCTCGTTGAACCCGGCATAGCCGTCCGCGTGCATCCAGCCCTTGTACCCGGCCAGGTGTTTGGTGGGGTGCTCGCCCTTGCGATCGACGGTGAACTGATACCATGCCGCTGGTGGGTCGGCGCCGCCCCATGGCCGTTCGTCGCGAACATAGGTCCAGATCCGGGCGGTCTTGCATTTGCCGGTGCCCTTCACCTGCATCTTCAGGGTGGTGTCGTCGGCAAAGATCGCCTGGCCGCGCTGAACATGGCGCCCGACCATATCAGCCAATGGTTCCAGCAGTGCCGCCGATTTGCCGACCCAGTCGGACAGGGTCGAGCGGTCGAGATCAATGCCGTCGCGATCGAATATCCGGGACTGGCGATAGAGCGGGAGGTGATCGGCATACTTCGAGACCAGCACATGGGCCAGCAAGGCCGGGCCGGGACGACCCCGCTCGATCGGGCGCGAGGGCAATGGTGCCTGGCAGATCGCCTCGCAACACGTGCAAGCCATGCGGGGCCGGACAAAGCGGTTCACGATGAACCGGCCAGGAATGTATTCCAGCTCTTCGGTGACATCTTCGCCGAGCTTCTTCAGAACCTCGCCGCACTTGCCGCAGGCCTCGCCGGGCGACAGCACTTGCTCGTTGCGCGGCAAGCTGTCCGGCAACGGTTTGCGCTTTGGTTTGTTCTTCGGCCCGGCGACAGTATCAGGCGGCGCAGGCGGCGCGATCTCTTCCTCTTCGAGCCCGAGTTCAAGCTGATCCATCGTCTCCGACTTCGAGCCAAACCGATGGCGGCGATGGCCAGCGAGTTGGTGTTCCAGCTTGGCGATCCGGAGCGCCTGGGACTTGACCGTCGCCACCAATTGCCCCGCGAACACCCTCAATTCCGAGGGATTATCGGGCAGTGATCCGGTCTGGTCCAGCATAGCCATTCCATACCAGAACGCGACACTGAAGGGAATCCCCGAAGCGTCATGTTTCTCTGCTTTTGTTCAAAAAATCATCCTGCCGTCAGGGGCCGCCAGGGGCGCAGCGGCGCGCGCCAATCGATGCCCTCCAACAGCATCGCCAGTTGCGCCGATGTCACCGACAACCTGCCATGCGTCGGCGATGGCCAGACGAACCTGCCGCGCTCCAGACGCCTGGAAAACAGACACGCCCCTTGCCCGTCCCACCATATGACCTTGATCAGGTCGGCGCGCCGTCCCCGGAACACGAACAGGTGCCCGGAATACGGGTCCTGCTCCAGAACCTTCTCGGCCAGCGCCGACAAACCGTTGAACCCCTTGCGCATATCGGTAACGCCAGCCGCCAGCCAGACCTTCGTCTGCACGGGAACCGGGATCATGCGCTCAGACCTCGCGCCAACAGCACCACCATGTCCGGATCAAAGGCACCGCTGAGCGTCAGACGATGGCCCGATGCAAGGGCGATCTCGACCCGGCCGTCGCTGGATGGAATGATCGGCTCCGGCGCGGCGGTGACCGCAGTCGACATCACCTCGACAGGCAGGAAAAATACCCCATCACCACCCGGCCCAAACCGCGGATCACGACGCCACCCGAACACCATGTTCGCGCTCAGCCCGTGATGGCGCGCCACCGACGCAACCGAAGCCCCAGGCTCAAGCGCCTCGGCCACAACACGCCGCTTGAACGCAGTCGAGTAGCTCCGCCGATTGCCTCTACGATGATCCGTCAAGTTCAAGTGTCCGCGTAATTCAAACGGACACGATCGCCCGCGATCACCCGAAGGCTCGCACGCCAATCACAAACCCTTCAAGGGCGGGGAGACCGGACGGTTACGCTTCATCTCAATCCGGCTTCAATGAGGTCGCGATCAACACCGCGCGAGCTACAGAATCTCACCACCGAACGAAGTAGGGCGCTCGACCGTAAGGTTACTGCCCAGGAACTCCTGACCGAAGCTCTGAATAACCTCTTTAAGAAATACGGCAAACCCGAAATCGCGTCACGTTAGCGGCTCTACGTAATCCCATCGTCACAACGGGGAACAGACCGCAGGAATCTGCCATTCTCTATTTCGGTCCGTTTCCGCTTGTGGCGAATTCACCTGTGCGAAATCATGCGGTTTCCATCAACTCGACATTGGCCAGATCGGCAAGTACGTCTCCCATAACTTCGATTGCCTCCGTCACATCGTCATCTGTGGTGCTCCGTCCCAAACTGAATCGGATCGAGGATTCTGCCTGTTGTTCTGAAAGTCCGATTGCTCGCAGCACATGGGATGGTTCTGGAATGCCGGTTGTGCACGCGGAGCCCGTTGATGCCGCGAGGCGCGGTTGGAGAGCGCCGAGAATATCGTGTGCGGAGAATCCTTCGAACTGAAGGTTGGCATTGCCAGGGTGACGTTGCGGCCCTGCCGCCGGTCCGTTGAGCCGGACCGGCCACGACAAATTCGCTAGCCCTTCGATAAATATATCGCGGCGACGCGTCAGTGCGGCTCGTTCAGCCCGGCCTGGTTTATCGTCGATGAGGTCCGCTGCCGCGCCCATACCAACGCACAATGGTGTCGGCATGGTGCCCGAGCGAAGATTATTCTGCTGACCGCCGCCATAGATCATCGGCTCAATCCGATCATGGAGCGCGCGTCTGATGTAAAGTGCGCCCACGCCCGTCGGGCCATACATCTTATGCGCTGAAAGGCTAAGTAAATCGACCTTATCAGCAAATGTAGATAAATCTATTGAACACGGTGCTTGCGCGGCATCACAATGTAATATTGCGCCATAGGGCATAACTACGTCTGAAATATTATCTATATCCTGAATTGTTCCTATCTCATTATTTACTGCCATGAGGGACACGGCGAGTACATCATCACCCATCTGAGCTTCAAGCTCATCCAAATCTATACGTCCGCATTGATCTACCCGCAGTATCTGCACCGCGAATCCAAGCCGCTTTTCAAGTACGCGGCCCACGGTGAGAACGCATTTATGCTCTGTTGCGCCGAGGAGAATGCGCAGCCGCTTCCCCCCAGAAGCACGCCGCGCAAGGCCCAAAAGCGCGAGGTTGTTCGCTTCGGTCGCGCCAGACGTGAAAATGATCTCATCAGGATCGGCACCGATGAGATTCGCCACACGCGCAGCCGAATCTTCAACGGCCCGTGCGGCCTTCCACCCGAAAGCATGATCGGCGGAGTGCGGATTGCCGAAGGATTCTCCTAGATATGGATTCATCTCCATCAAAACCCTCGAATCCAAGGGGGTTGTGGCTTGATGATCTAGGTACAGTGTGTTGTTGATTTTCATAATGGTTCCATTGCTATAGCTTGCTTTCTCTCCCGCAAAGGCGCAGTTTCTCAGTTCGCCCACTTTCTGGAGGATATCTCCAGGTTCCAAATTGACCCTACCATATCTTGTATGCTATGGTCGAGCTGGATCAATCATCCAGGTTGGAAAATCATGCCTCGGGGACCAATTTATCAAGACGACTATAAGCCGCAACTCTCGGGACACGAGACGTTTCCGCTTCGCTATGGTTGGCTAAAGAAAGCTTACGATTCTGTTTACGCGAGTGAGGGAGAGCCGGACAACAAATCCATCTTTTTGGATGAAGATTCAATCGCGCGGTTCGGCGTCGGCAAGAATATGGTTGCGTCGATGCGCCATTGGGCAACAACGACCGGAATCATTAAAGAAGGCGAAGCTTCCAACGCGCTTGTCACGACCGCGCTTGGGAAGACGCTTTTCTCCCCCGATGGTCTTGATCCTTATATGGAGCATCCCGCTAGCCTGTGGCTCATTCACTGGCAACTCTCGGGACGCCCCGAGAAGACAACATGGTTCTGGAGCTTTAATAATTTCCCTGGCGCGACCTTCGAGCGCGACAGGTTCGTTAAAGGGCTGGAAAAAGTTGCCAAAGACCGTGCTTGGGTGCGGGTCGCTGCGACGACCATCCGGCGCGATGTCGAGTGTTTTGTACGAACCTATGTTGCTCGGCAAGCTTCCGGTCAGGCGTCTCCCGAAAATACACTTGAATCCCCCCTTGCCGAACTTGGCCTGATAAAGGCTGTGGGCAAGAGAGATGAATTTCGCTTTGTGCGCGGACCGAAATCCACTCTTGGTGATGGCGTATTTCTGTACGCGCTCATCGATTTCTGGCGCCGGTTCTCACCGGCAGCAAGCACGCTGTCCTTTGAGGCCATAGCGCATGAGCCCGGATCGCCGGGACGGGTGTTCCTGCTCGATGAAAACGACATTGCCGACCGACTCTTGGACCTCGAAGAGTTTACGCAGAGTGCTTTTCGTTGGTCGGAAACGGCAGGTCTCAAGCAGGTGCTGCGCGATGCTGAGCTAAATCTCGACGCCGCGCTCGATTTCATCGAGTTCGATTACAGCGTGAACACCAAGCGGGAGGCGGCGTGATGGTTCTGGCCGATCATGTTCATATCGCCCGCAGGTTTCAGCGATCTATCAGGATCGACACTGACCACAATAACGCGCAGGCGCTTGAGGGATTTATCTGCCCTAAATCATCCGCCGACATACTCGCGGCGGTGGCTCACCATGTTTCCGAAACAGGCCACGGTGCATTCACCTGGACGGGGCCGTATGGCAGTGGCAAGTCAAGCCTCGTTGTTGCTCTGAGCGCCCTTCTCAGCGGCAACAAGGCATTGAGCAAGCGCGCGTCTGCGGCAATTGGGCAAAGCACAGCCAAAGCGGTGCGCGAAGCGTTGCCGCCGAAGGCCAAGGGCTGGCGCATTCTCCCCGTCGTCGGACGGCGCGATCACGCTGCAAGTGTGATCGGGGAAACCATCGAATCTGCAGGATTCCGAAAGCGCGGACGTGCGAAAGCATGGAGTGATGATGCGATCGTGTCCGCACTGACGGAAATTGCGACCGAGCATCCGCGCGCTGAAGGTGGTCTGATTCTGTTCATAGACGAGATGGGCAAGTTTCTCGAAGCCGCCGCGCAAGACGGATCAGATGTCTATCTCTTTCAGCTCCTAGCCGAGGCAGCATCGCGCAGCAACCGGCGGCTGATCGTCATCGGCATTCTTCATCAGTCTTTTGAGGAATATGCAGGACGTCTGTCTCGCGAAATGCGTGACGAGTGGTCAAAGATTCAGGGCCGGTTTATCGACTTGGCCGTCAATACGGCGGGTGAAGAGCAGATCGAGCTTATTTCACTCGCCATCGAAAATGGCCGCACACGTTCCGAGCCGGGCGCGCTCGCGGCGTTAGTCGCTGGAGAGATCAAACGACAAAGGCCAGCGGCCTCAGACCTCCTAGCGCAAACACTTGAGGCGTGCTGGCCGCTTCACCCTGTTGTGGCGTGCCTTCTCGGCCCAATCTCACGCAGGCGCTTTGGCCAGAACCAGCGCAGTATCTTCGGATTTCTAAATTCTGTCGAGCCTTACGGGTTCCAGGATTTCATTCGCCATTCGCCCGAGGATATTCTCTTTGAGCCCTATCGTCTTTGGGACTATCTGAGGGTCAATCTTGAGCCCTCAATTCTGGCTTCGCCCGATGGGCATCGCTGGGCCATGGCGGCTGAAGCGATTGAGCGATGCGAAGCGCTTGGCGGCGATGTTATCCATGTCCAGCTGCTAAAGGCGCTAGCGCTGATTGACCTCTTCAAAGAACGCTCCGGAATGGTGCCGAGCCTTGAGCTGCTTGGTGCCTGCATTGGCAGCGTTTCAAAGAAGGCAGTACAGAAGGCACTCGACCAGCTCAGAGACTGGTCGCTAATCATCTATCGCAAATTTTCAGGCGCCTACGCGATCTATGCGGGCAGTGATTTCGACATCGATCAGGCTGTGCGCCATACACTAGAGCATGTTCGCGAGGTTGATTTTTCCATCCTGCAGCGGCTCGCTGGATTGCAGCCTATTCTGGCCAAACGTCATTACCATGAAACTGGAGCACTTCGCTGGTTCGATGTTCAGATCGCACCAGTCTATGAGCTTGTTGACAAAGCGTCAGCCTATCAACCTCGAAACGGAACCATCGGCCAGTTCCTGCTCGCTATTCCCACCGAAGGGGAAAGCGAAGAGATGGCGCTGAAACTATGCCGAGAGGCTGCGCGCCAATCCAAAGATTGGGATATTGTGACGGGCCTCTCGCAACGGGCATGGGCGGTTACTGATTTGGCGCGTGAACTCATAGCGCTCGAAGAAGTACAGGAAGAGCATCCTGACCTTGCAGGCGATCCGGTGGCGCAGCGGGAGGTCAAAGCCCGTCATTCTGCGTTGCAAGGGCAACTCGAAGAGGAATTGCGCCGCGCATTTGACTATTCGACCTGGCATCTCAAAAACCGCCCCGCGCAGTGCTGGGACCACGCAAAACTCAATGGCATCGCATCCGAACTTGCCGATCGGCGCTATCCCTTGACGCCGCACCTCCACAACGAGCTTTTGAACCGCATCAAGCCTTCAAGTAACGCGATCGCAGCGCAGAATGCGCTCCTGCGTTGCATGGTGACGGGCGAGGGTATGCCGCGCCTTGGTATCGAAGGTTTTCCGGCAGAGGGCGGACTGTTCGCATCACTCCTTGAAGCGACCGGACTCTATACAAAGGCGAAAGAGGGCTGGCACTTTGCTTCCCCGGATGAGGGCGATGACCCCTGCGGTCTCGCCCCGTTATGGGAGGCGGCAGTCAAACTCCTGGAATCCGCCGAGGACCGCACCGTTGGCGTTTCCGAACTCTATGATCTCTGGGCAGCCCCGAAGTTCGGCTTGAAAGAGGGACTGATGCCTGTGGTGGCAGTAGCCTTCATCCTGTCGCGCCGGGACAAAGTTGCACTCTATCGGCAAGGTGTTTTTCAGGCGCGCTTCAAAGACATTGATGTTGAAATCCTGGCAAAGGATTCCACCGATATTCAGCTTCGCTGGATGGATTTATCTTCGCTCTCGCGGCGGCTGTTATCCAGTATGGCTGAAGTCGTTCGTGAGCTCGACGAAAGCAACACCCTGACCCACCTTGCGCCGATCGATGTCGCGCGCGGGCTGATCGCGATCTATGAGCGCCTTCAGTCATGGACCAGGCGGACAATGCAGTTATCGGCCAACGCTGTTCGCGTGCGCGACCTGTTCAAACACGCGAGTGACCCGAACAAATTCCTGTTCGACGACATCCCGGCAACATTTAGCGGGAAGGCTGATCTGAACAGCGAGGCAGTGTTGCTGGAAATTGTGAAAGACGTGCGCGACGGCCTTGATGAGCTAGTTCAGTCTTATCCGTCGATGCTGCGCCGTCTGACCGACCTGATGCTCAGTGAATTGCAGGTGCCCAACGCTTCTCCGCAATCTCTTGCCGAACTGCGCGAGCGCGCCGAGAATATCAGACAGCTTGCCGGTGACTTTCGCTTGGACGCTTTCATCGGACGCCTTTCACAATTCGAAGGATCTGAAACGGACATCGAAGGCATTGCCAGCCTTGCTGCCAACAAGCCACCGCGCGACTGGACAGACCCCGACCTTGATCGCGCTGCCATCGAGATTGCGGACCTTGCGCAGAAATTCGTTCGTGCTGAGACATTCGCGCGGGTTAAAGGCCGCCCGGACAAACGCCATGCCATGGCCATCATTATCGGCATGGACGGCCGTCCGGCCCCGATGCACGAAGAGTTCGATATCGCTGATACAGATCGTGCGGCGATTGACGAAATCATCGCGCGTGTCGAGACCGCGCTTGACGGGGCCGACCCCGAGCGCCGGAACGTCATACTAGCCGCCCTTGCGGAACTGAGCGCCCGCTATATGTTGCCTGCCGGCGAGGCAATGGCGAAGCGCCTCGAAGAGGAAAGAGCAGCATCGTGACAGAAGCACCCGAAAAGCATGTCCTGGGTTTGTCCGGCGGGCGCGATAGCGCCGCGCTAGCTGTTTTTATGCGCCAGCACCATCCCGATCTCGACATCGAGTATTTCTTCACCGATACCGGCAAAGAACTCCCGGAAGTTTATGAGTTTCTTGGCCGCCTTGAAGGGTTTCTCGGCAAGGCGATCTTGCGCCTTAACCCGGATCGGGACTTCGATTTCTGGCTAAAGCGGTACAACAATTTTCTGCCATCGGCACAAACGCGTTGGTGCACACGGCAATTAAAACTGCGCCCCTTCGAGCAGTGGCTTCGCCCAATTTTAGACAATGGTACACGAGTTTACAGCTATGTTGCGATCCGCTCCGATGAGGAATTCCGGGAAGGTTATAGTTCCAAGAACGAGAATCTGATCGTGAAGCTTCCGTTTAAGGATGCGGGAATCGATAAACCAGGCGTGATGGGCATTCTCGAAGCCTCGGGTTTGGGGCTCCCACGTTATTATAGCTGGCGTTCACGCAGCGGTTGCACCTTTTGCTTCTTCCAGCAGAAAATTGAATGGGTGCGTCTCAAAGAACAGCATCCAGATGCGTTCGAAGAGGCCAAGGCTTACGAGAAAGATGCCGTTGACCACGGCTCGCCGTTCACATGGAGCCAAGGCGAATCTCTTGATGAGTTGACTGCGCCCGAGCGTGTCGCTCAGATTAAGGAAGACTACGAAAAGCGCCTCGAACGCATGAGGAAGAAGCGCCAACAGAACCCCCTTCGCGCCGGAAACGATGACGTGGACATCGACGAGCTGTTTGGGCAGGCGAAGGTATGTTTGGCCTGTCACAAGTAGTTATACCAAAGGTCATTTCCCCTGCGAGAAGACTATAATGCTGCTCAAGCTCGCTGCCATGCCTCGCGCTGTGATGACAGCAATCAAGCGCGGCGACTGCTTTCAATCGCCGCCGTATACGATGGCATGACCCGGGCGGAGGCCGCCCGGGTCGGCGGCATGGACCGCCAGACCTTGCGGGACCGGGTACATCGCCTCAACCGCCACGGGCCCGATAGTCTGATGGACGGCAAGGCACCGGGCGCATCACCGAAGCTGACGCCATCGCAGCTGGAGGAGCTTGCCGCCGTGGTCGAGACCGGCCCCAATCCGTTGTCCGATGGCATCGTGCGCTGGCGGTGCATGGCTCGCAGAAAGATGGTGTAAAACTGGTGACTGATGTAAGGAGTTACCAAATGCCCCCGATCCAAGTCTAAAAAGCACAGTGTTCGTTTAACCGTCACACCCAATGAATGCGAGTATGCGGAGTTAACGCGATTCGGTGCAGAGCTTGATCTGTCGGCGGCAAGGATGAGTCGGTGAGCCGTCTCCGAGTTTGTCGCTCGACACGACGGGAATATTGAAACAGAACTGCCGCGGCGCCATCCGTCAACTGAGGCGGGGCAGGTAAGAGAACAGGGGGTGTGCGTGGGCGTTGAATCAGATTTAGGACCCGTGACCCCTAACGCAGCAGCGCTTCCGTCCGTTGAGGTTGAGGTGAGCGCATGACATCGTCTGGCATATCGATTGAACGTGTCATTAATGGTATGAGCCGTGCAGAAATGTCCCGGCTTCTCGGCGACGAGCTATTTGAAACGCTCCGCCAACTTATGGCGTCACCGCCGACAGATGAAGATCTACGGAAGATAGCCAACGTACTCTATGGAGATAACAACCCAGCGAGCATGCAAGAACCCACTGTCCGGAGAGTTATTATCGATAGTCTAAGTTTGGAGAAAGCGCAGGAACTTGCGGACAAACTGCGGTTACCCCCAAAAGGTAATATTTACACGTCTCTCAAGAGTTTTGATTTAGCAAAAAACACCGAAAGAACTGGCGCACTCTTCAGCTTCTTCGGAATCACTGAAGATCCCACAGCGCATATGGTGCGCAAACCGACGCTAAAAGAAGTCATGCCTGAGTATGGCTTGTTTGATCATCAGCGCGATGTTGCGCTGAGAACACAAAGTGCGCTTGGGGAAATGCCGCACAAAGCCATCGTACACATGCCAACGGGTGCTGGAAAGACTAGGACAGCAATGCATGTTATCGCCCGCCACTTTATCGAGCGAGGGCCGACGGTAGTGTGTTGGTTGGCGAACAGCGGCGAATTGTTAGAGCAAGTCGCAGAGGATTTTGAAAAAAGTTGGCCCATGCTCGGTGACCAACCCTTAACCGTTTATCGGTTTTGGGGTGATCGTAACGTGGACCTAAAACAAGTTCAAAATGGCATATTGGTGGCCGGCTTTGCGAAGATGCATGCGGCCTACATGCGCAATCAGAACGACTTAATCGGTCTTGGAGATAGAACATCCCTCACAGTCGTTGATGAGGCACATCAGTCGATTGCCCGAACCTATCGCTCTGTCATTGAAGCTCTTTTTACGAAGCAACCTGAGAATCAGTTACTAGGCCTGACGGCAACGCCGGGACGTACGTGGAACGATACGGAAGTCGACACAGAATTGTCAGAGTTCTTTGGCAACACTAAAGTTACTATAAATGTGCCCGGTTACAGTGATCCCGTTGAATTTCTTATCTCAAAAGGTTATCTCGCCAAACCTTCGTTTCAATCTATTCAGTTCGATGGGGATCTTGGTTTGTCTGCAAAAGAGTTCAAGGCTACCGAATCAGATGTGGATATCTCTGACAAAATTCTGAAAACGATTTCCGAAAACGGTGCACGCAATTTTATAATCATACAAGCTATAGAAGACATGCTGCAAAGACATGACCGCATTTTGGTTTTTGGAGCATCAGTACGACATGCCCACTTGATTGCCGGGTTACTCGTCGCGCGCGGTCATGATGCGAAGTTGGTCACGGGTGAAACGCCTATTGCACGGCGTGATCGTTTGATCCGTCAGTTCAAAAGCGACAGCCCTCGACCTATTGTTTTATGCAATTTTGGGGTACTAACGACCGGCTTTGACGCTCCGCGCACAAGTGCCGCTGTCATTGCGCGTCCAACGAAATCGCTCGTCCTTTACAGTCAAATGGTGGGACGAGCGATACGGGGACCTCGTGCAGGAGGCAACGAGACCGCAGAAATCGCAACCGTCGTCGATACGAGCCTGTTCGGATTCGGCAGCGTCGCAGACGCATTTAAGAATTGGGAGGATGTATGGCATGAGCACTCTTGATGCGGAACTGAATGTTGAAGATAGGCGTGATGGGGAAGTTATTCCGCCGTCGCTAGCGCTAAAGGCCATGCGAGACAGCGGCTACAAGAACACTGCCTACGCGCTGGCCGAGTTAATAGACAATTCAATTCAAGCCGACGCGAGTTTCGTTGAAGTCTTCTGCATTGAAAAACCTGTCTTGATCAAGAAAAAAACGCGTCCTCGAGTTACTGAAATTGCTGTCCTGGACAACGGTAGCGGAATGGACGAGACGGTCCTTCGTCTTGCTCTCCAGTTCGGCAACGGCACGCATTTGAATGATCGCCGCGGTATAGGGAGATTTGGTATGGGACTTCCTAACGCCTCAATATCTCAGTGCCGACGATTAGACGTTTGGACATGGCAAGCAGGCCCGGACAACGCTTCTCATTCTTACTTGGATTTGGACGATGTCGAGTCAGGAAGAATGAGGTTTGTTCCGGATCCCAAGCATGACCCCGTGCCAAAGGAATGGCGCAATAGGTCAGAGGAGGATATAGGAACCACTGGAACGCTCGTCGTGTGGAGCCGTTTCGAAGACCACCGGCTCACATGGAAAACCGGTCGCGCGACCTTGGAGAACACAGAAATCCTTGTCGGTCGAATGTACCGGAAATTTATTCATGAGAGTAAGACGGAAATCAGGCTTACAGCCTTGAAGGACGACGCTCTCCTCTTCAGCAGGCAAGCGCGTCCAAATGATCCCATGTATCTAATGGGGTCGTCATCCACGCCAGAGCCCTTCAATAAACAGCCCATGTTTCAGATATGGGGGGACAAACACCGCGAGTTCTTCATTGAATATGAGGATCAAACTCACAGTGTTCATGTCCGTATGTCGTGGGCAAATCCCGAAACAATTCCCGATGATGGTACGGACAGGGGCAGAACCCTCTACGGTAAGCATGCAGCCAAGAACATAGGTGTTTCAATTGTCCGGGCTGGGCGCGAGCTTGAGTTGGACGGAACATGGGCTAATGGTTATGACCCGCGTGAACGTTGGTGGGGTGTGGAGGTTGAGTTTCCACCGGCATTGGATGAGGTCTTTGGCGTCACCAACAACAAGCAAGCTGCCACGGTCTTCTCTCATATGTCCCAATTTGATTGGAAGAATGAAGCAGAGCCAGGCGAGACGTATATGGACTTCAAATCGACGCTCGAAGAGGACGGCGACACACGCTACCATTTAATCGATATCGTACGCTATATCAGCGATCAGCTTTCCCAAATCCGCACTCGCATACAGGACCAAACAAAGGGGATGCGAGGCGGTGGAAAGCGCCATGATGATGTATCTGTGGAGGATACTGCTACGAAGAAGTGGAAGGATCGCGCCAAAAAGGGTTACAAAATAGATACGGACGATGAAAACTACGATGAAGACGCTCAAGATGAGCTTGTCAAGGATCTGGTCAAGAACAAACATTACAAAGAGGATGTCGCCAGGGAGATTGCTCAGGCTATCAAAACAAGAGGGAGAAAACTTATCTTCGTTACCGCGGAAGCAGATTCACAAGCATTCTTTAATGTCGATATTAGTTTTGGTGGAATAACAGAAATTGTTTTCAACACGCGGCATCCTGTCTATAAAAAACTTGTGGCGGTTCTGGACACTGACGTGTCGAAAGCATCTCCCAGCGAACTTGTAACCAGAATTGAAAATGCTTCGGACACCCTGAAGCTCCTATTGGCTGCGTGGGCAAGATATGAAGAGGAAGACTATCCTGCGCGAGAGAAAACCCGCGATATTCGACACGAATGGGGCAAGATGGCGAAAAACTTCGTGGGCGAAGAGGACTAGCGGATGCTGCTACCAGGATCGGAGCTTCTCGGCTTATGCCGTGATGCCGAAAATGAAGTCATACTCGTTGCACCCTTTATAAAGCGCGATGCAATGCAGATGGCCCTCGACGTCATCCCGGATACGGTCTCGTCGATCAGATGCGTTACTCGCTGGAGACCCGAAGAGATTTTAGCCGGTGTAAGTGATCTCGAAATCTTTGATCTCATCCGGGAGCGCCCAGGAGCTTCTCTACTCGTCGTGCAGTTTCTTTTGCACGCTAAATATTATCGGATCGATGGAAGGTGCCTGGTCGGATCGGCCAACCTCACAAAGCGGGGTATGGGATGGGCAATGCCTGCGAATCTGGAACTCTTCGTAGGTTTGGATGCTTCAATCGATCCTTTGCCGGAATTTGAAAGATTTCTGCTTTCAACGGCAAACCCTGCGACTGAAGAGTTGCGCAATGAGATAGCCACAGCGGTAGAGGCAATGGAGCGAGAAGGAACGGTTTTCGTATCCGAAGAAGCTGCCATTGACGACGGTATTTCCTCAATCCCACCGGAGTATTGGCTGCCCCTCTGTCTTCGTCCGGAATTGCTCTATCGGATTGTTACAGAAACACAGACGGAACAAATTGTGGGGTGGACATTAGAGGCAGGCAGGCGGGACATCGGCGCGCTTTGTATACCGCCAAACCTATCTGAGCGGCATTTCCGGAACTATGTTGCGGCGCTCCTGCGGCAGTCGCCTTTGATTCACAAATTGGATAAAATTGCGCACATCCCACTAAGCTCAACGGAGGGTCAGGAGTTTATCACCAAACACGTGCCGGAAGAATACCGCGCCTACGGAGTTGATCAACATTGGAAAACGATGCGAAGTTGGTTGCTGTATTTTCTGCCGGATGAATACCGGCAACCGTCCGGATCGTCGAAACTACAGAGGGGAACCGAGATCGGCCAAGTGTCTGATTAGGAGTATTTGCGACTACAGGGATCAAGTTACCTGATAGTAAAATTTGGGAGTTATATCGAATTGTCACATTGACCATATGGTTGACGCCGGCCGACAGGAGAGTCGGCATAGATTTGACACTGAGTTAGCTGCATTCTTGCTCAATTACAGGGCTTAACGCTGGAAATTTATGATCCCGATGAATGAAGGGGTAAATGTGACAATTCGATATAACTCCCTAAAATTTAGCGGCCTGTTCTACGGTAATCGTACTGTTTTGCTAAATGAATACGGCTGAATGACATGAATATGCTCTACTCAATAATGAAAATGGTTGAGTCAGCCCTGTGGGCTCCACCGTATGATAGCGTTTGCTGTTAAGTCGGAAACGAAGCGGAGTTGTACCAAAGGTCATTGATTGTGACTCTTTCGGGGATTCCCAGAGCTATGCACGAATTTGGGTGACGGCACCTGAGAAGGTGGCGTATCGAGGCGGGTGCTGAGCCTACCAGAATCTCCAGGAAAGGAGCGATACGCCCATGAAAGGAAGATACGACCGTTATCGCGCTTCGTCACGCAGATTCTGTCGAAGACCCGCTGACTGAGATTGCTCGTGAGGGCGCTCGGCGCATGCTGGCCGAGGCGCTGAGGGCCGAGGCAGACGCGTTCGTTGCCAGCTTCGCGGATGACCTGCTGCCCGATGGCCGCCGAGGATCGTCAGGCATGGTTACGAGCATGGTCCAGTTCACCGGCCTGGGCATTGTCGCGCAGATCGGTGAAGGCACGGGCCATACCGTGTAGCTTGAGGTGCCTGAGTTGGTCGAGGGTGGGGTGTTGCAGCATGATTTTTCCTTTCTGACAGCTACTGGAAGTATTGCGGGCCACGGATATTGCCGTGCTCGATCGCTGGTGTGGTCGGTTCGGATGGTTTGGCCGGTTTGCGGCGATCGAGGTTGTTCTTCAGGATCGATGCGAGGGAGGAACAGGACAGCGCGCCGATCTCCAGGGCCCTCTCGCAGGCGGCCTCCAGGCGCGCCTCGCCATGGCTTTTTGCCAGGCGGAGAATGCCTGTGCAGGATCGGAAGCCTTGTTCCGGGTGGGGCCGGTTGGCCAGGATGAGCTCGACGAGGATCTCGGTATTGGGTCCGTTGGCGGTGGTCGCGGCGAATGCGTTCGAGGCTCCAGCTGGCGTGCCGGCGGTGGGCGGACGGCATGTGCTCGTCCACGGTCGTGTGGCGCCGGTTGGCGGGGCCACGCATGTGGGTCGCCACCCGCCTGTCTTTATGAAAGACCTCGATGGTGCGATCCGTGATGCGGGCCCAGAGCTTTTGCCTGGCCAGGGCATGGGGCACGGAATAGTAATGCCTGGCGACCTCGACATGGTAATCGAGGCCGGCCCGGCGCTGCTTCCACTCGGCGTATTCGCAAGCCTGGGCGGGCAGCGGCTTCAGGGCCGGGCGTTCCAACTCCTCGAACAGCCGCCGGCGGCAGGCGCCCAGATGTTTGCTCTGCCGATCGTTCAGTTCCTCGAGCAGTTCACGGATGGCCTGGTTGGCCTCGGCCAGGGAGAAGAAGCGGCGGTTGCGCAGGCGGGCCAGGATGCGGCGCTCGACCACCTGGACGCCAACCTCCACCTTGGCCTTGTCGCGGGGCTTGCGTGGCCGTGCCGGCACGATTGCCGTGCCGTAATGGGCCGCCATCTCGCCATAGGTTCGATTGACCTGCGGATCATACAGGCAGGCCTTGACGACGGCGGCTTTGAGATTGTCCGGCACCACCTGGCGGGGCACGGCGGCGAAGTAGCTGAAGGCGCGGGTGTGCGAGCCGGTCCAGTCGGGCAGCTTCTGGCTCCAGGTGGCCTCGGCAAAGGTCAGGGAGGAAGCGCCCAGGGTGGCGACGAAGATCTGGGCCGTTTGAACCTCGCCGGTGAGGGGATCGATCACTTCCAGCGTGGTGCCGGCGTAATCGACGAACATCTTCTCGCCGACGACATGGTTTTGCCGCATGGTCGGGGCGAGTTTGCCCTTCCAGGCGCGGGTGAGCTCGCAGAACCGGCTGTAACCGAAGCCCATGGGGTCGACGGCGCGGTATTCTTCCCACAGCAGCGACAGGGTGACACCGGCCCGGCGCAGTTCGCAATGCAGTACCGGCCAGTCGGGCGGTGGGCGCAGATGTGGAGAAACGGCCACCGCCGGCGGGAACAGCAGAGCTTCCAGGTCTCCGTCGGAAAGCTCTTCCGGCAGCGGCCAGCCCAAACCGGCGCGGCTGGCGCGGTTGATATAGTCACCGGCCGAGGTGCGGCCGATGTTCAAACTGACGGCAATCTGCCGCTTCGACAACCCGCCAGCATGCAGGCGCAGGGCATCACGTATTTTACGCATGGGCAACCTCTCTCCGGGCATCCTTCGCTCCTTTGCAAAAGGCACGAAGATAACCCCTGTCAGGGTCACCCGACGAGGTCGGTCACAGGCCCAATCGAACCGGCCGTTTTGGATCGGAATCGGCGGCCGTTTTGGATCGTAATGCGCAGCGGAGGATGCATTTGACAGATTTACCCGTCGAACTTAAACCGGCGGGGGAGGGATCAAGGTGCTGCCGAGCACCCTAGCGAGGAACCGGAGGTTAGCACCTGATGACGGATACGACCGATCAACCTGTTTCGCCACAATCCAATCCTGGTATAGACTTCATTGTCACGGCTGAGGATATCGTCGCGGTCCAGCCAGAACGAGTTCTCGATGGCTCAACCAGCGTGGATTGCGTGGACCTGCATCGGTTACTCCAAGGGGCGCAGTCAACTTGTGATGACCTGGCGATGCCCGTTTTCCAGCTACTGGCTGGCCTCATGAATTACTACTTCGTGCCGAACGACCGTGTCCAGCCGTTCATGCCGGTGATCCAGTTCGGGTCAACCCGAAGTCTTGTCCCGAGTGACCTACACCCGGAACAGATCGCAGTGATTTCCGATGTTGCGCCGGGTATAACGAACCCCGGTTTGCGGGCCCGGCTAGCCGACGTGGCTTGGTTCATGAATCGTCAGGATGCCCCGATGGGTTTCCTAGCGGTCAGTTCCTACTGTGACTGTATCGCCGGGCTGATTGATGGCACAGCGACCCTCGCATTCGAACAGGACAAGGCCCTCGATATCCATGCCATCCAGTATCTAACCCGCGCAGCGATGATTGCCCACACGATGGGTTGGGACAAAGCAAAGTTCGCTCGGCTGAAGGCACTCATCATCGAGATAACCGAGGTCGCTGCTCACGAGGAAGACCCGAACGGGTTCATTCGCATCGCACGCGTCAACCTTGACTGGCGGGTGCATGATCCTTCGGATATAGCCGTCATGGCTGAAGGCATCGTTGTCAGTCAGTCTGCGGCGGAGCATCCGGATACCCGCAAACGGCTCTGGGAGACCGCTGTAAGAGGGTACCACCTCTCCCACAAAGAAGAGGAAGCCGACCGGTGCCAGATTGAGTCCGCCGAATGCTTTGTGCATCAGGCCGACTTGGCCAAAGGATCAGCCATGATCCGGTCCTCGTACCTGGAGCAGGCGATTCAGGTGATGCGCCCCATCCGTGCGACCAAGGAACGGCGTGCGGAACTACACGCTCTTATGCGTGAGGCTCAACCTGCGATTCATGACGAGATGGGGGTTATTTCGCACGAAAGCGACATTACAGAGATCGTTGAGAGAGCGGGGAAGACGGTGATGGGCCGTTCGCTGCCATGGGCACTCTTGCAACTCATGATGTGTGACAGCGCCCCCGACCCGGAAGGGCTTCGCCGTGAAGTCCTGAAGCAGCGCGAGGAAAGCTCAATCGTGTCGAATGTTCCAGTATCATTTCATGATAGCCAAGGGCGAGTGGTTTTCACATCCCCGGGGTTTAGCATTGATGGTGGTGACGATGAAGCCCACATCCGGTTCTTGATGGCGCGGAACGACGGGATACGACGCCAGCTTGCCGTTGCCGGTGCAATCGATCCAATCCGGCGTGTAATCACCACGGAACACCCGGTCTCGGTCGATGATCTGATGCTGGTCATGGAGCACAGCCCGTTCGTGCAACCGGAGCACGAGCACCTGTACGCCACTGGTGCATTACGCTTCATGGGTGGTGCCGATATGGAGGCCGCGCATCTCCTGATCCCGCAGCTTGAGAATTCACTGCGCTACGTCCTGAGTCAGGTTGGCGTGGATACGACCAGTATCGACCAAGACGGGATTCAGACCGAGGCTACGCTGTCAGGGCTTCTTGGAAGGTTCCGGGGGCAGCTAGAAACGGTCATGTCCCCACCCATCGTGCACGAGATCGATCTGCTGTTCAATTTCCGGGGCGGGCCATCGGTACGGAATGAATTGGCGCACGGCAAGGTAGGTGCTGGTGGCTTTTGGGGCCATGACTATGTGTACGCATGCTGGTTCATCCTGCACCTCGTGTTTCAACCCTTGGTACACAATTGGTCTGAGATCGAAGCCCTGTATGCCAAGCGGACTGGCTTGCCGAAGCCAACGCCCTTCTCATAATAATTGTCGGGGTTCGTTTCACCGAAATCCTTGCTCGGTGAAAACACGTGATGGTAACCCAGTTCAGCGGCCAACTCGGCAGCCTTGTTGGTCGCCTCATGGCTCCAGACTGCATCGCCAGTTGCGCCGATGTCACCGACAACCTGCCATGCGCCGGCGATGGCCAGACGAACCTGCCGCGCTCCAGACGCTTGGAAAACAGACACGCCCCTTGCCCGTCCCACCATATGACCTTGATCAGATCGCCGCAACCCTTCAAGGTCGGGGAGACCGGACGGTTACGGTACAGCGAGCGTTTCATCGGAGCGCTGGGCAGGGCCGGGGCCGGAGTGTTTTCAAAGCCTCATGGCCAGCGCCAGGTATTCGGATGCTAACGTCATCAGCTACCAGCCGAATCAATGCGAGTGAATGCTGGTCGCTAAGGGCAGGTGGCAAAGGTCATGCTTTTATGGCTCACACCACCGCATCGGTCTCCACCGCCGCCGTGTAGACAGCTTCGGCCAACTGATCGCGGTCGCTGATCACCAGCAGACCGTCGGTACGTTTCAGCGGGTGCCGCCGGTTCACCGCCTCCCAGGTCATCTCATCGCTCATCCACGCCACGACGCCAGTGGTCATGTGGAACTCGGCAGGTTGAATCAGGCGAAGGGCAAGCAGGTAGCCCGATGGAACCGTTGCCTCGAAGCCTTGGTCCATCAGCCAGACCTCCTCTCCCGTGGAGAGGTCGAGTAGAACAACGCCAGCGACCGGATGCCGTCCGATTATCTCGAACACCGAAAATCGAGCATCAGTCATCGCCTCGACAACCGCCAGATCGTCTCCCGTCAACCGACCACCCACTTCCTTCAGGTACCGGTCGGCAAGGCTCGTCCCATCAACGCCTTTGGAATAAAGGGCGATGTCGAGGGCCGGAGCTAAATCCCCTAAATCCATCAATGGAACCATTTCGCCATGCCCTACGAGGCCGATCCGAACAGCAATGTCGGTGGCCACATTCTCGATGGCTCTCCTGGCCAGGATCGTTTGGTGATCGGTCGAGATTTTCCGCAACTGACGATAACGTTCGAAAAGAACGCGCCGCTCCTCGCCTCCAGGCACGTAGGGGATGAGACCTTCGTGGAAAGCAGCCTCCTGGGTTTCCAGGGGGAGGCTACGCGCATCCGCGAGCACACCGTCGATCTCTATGAACCAGGCGAAAGGATGGTGCTCCAGCATACTGGGCAACACCCAGTCCGGGTGGAACTGGGAGAGGTCCAACGCTTCGGATATGAGCCCTGCCTTGGTGGAAGCCGTGCTCTTCCCGACCCCCATGAGGCCGCACAGTTCGCCCAGCAGCATATACGGATCAAAAGATTCATCCGACAGGAAATTCACCTTCCCCAAGGCGTAGAGGATACCACACGCCCATGTCTGCGGCTTTCCCCTGCTCAGCGGGCTGGGACGTTTGCGGCAAAGGGCGGCTGTCGCGAATCTGGCTAGCTCACCGTATTCCTCATTCAAGTGCTCACGACAGAACGTGTCGGTGATGGCGGTGATGGCGACGTAGGTTTCGCCGAACGCCTTGGGCACCTTGGTGGACTTCATTGCCGCCATCGCTCAGCCACCATTTGTCCCTTCACTACCCGTTGGCCGCATCTTTTACACGAACCGACATCTATGTGCACTTGCCAACCACGCCCCGTCCGAATCTCTCAAATTGTTTTTCTCGAAAAGGGGGATGCCGGAGCTTACCGGCGAGGCAATTATAGGGACTTATATAGTTGAGTGACCACAGTGCCAGTCCTCCTGCGTTTTGCCCCGGCGCTGATCCCGGATAATGGTTCAGGGATAGAAATTCTAAGTTGCAGGGGTCGAGACGGGCTATATAACGGTCGAGAACGCTGAATGGTCACTCAACTATATAATTCCCCAATTATACTCCGCAATCGTAACTACTCAACCCGGTTGGCTCAATGATTTTCCAGCGATGGTGGCCTGGATTGCCTGGAAAGCAGACAGGCCTTGCCGTTTTCCGGTGTTGAGGACGGAGCGAACGTTGGCGTAGAAGTCGGCTCCCCAGTTGGAGCGGAATCCCCCGGTGACCTTGCGGAAGGTGGTTGAGGGGCGGATGGCTTGTTCCGAGCCGTTGTTGGTTGGCGGCACGTCGCGTTCGGTCATGAATGTGAACAGGCTGTCACGGTCTTTGCCGTAGCGTTTGCGCAGGCGAATTCCGTCTTTGCTGGTTGGCTGACAAGCCATAACCTTGTCCATTCGCCGGTCCAGGTCGCCCCGGTATTTCTGAAGTGTACTGTCCTTCAGACGCTTTCGCCGTCGGCCCAGAACACAGGCGCGCAAGATGAGCATTTTCATTGCCGGTGCGAAGATCGCATCGCCAGCGTCGATGGCATACTGGCAGTCGCGCAACTGGTGGGCCAGACAGATTTGCCAGACCTCCCCGAGCCCCCGCTGGCCGCCGTAAAGATCGGACACCCAGATGGCGGGCCGGTGGCCGTCCATCACGTCCTCGGCCACCGCCTTCGCCCGACTGTTGCGCCCGACTGTTGCGGATGACGTGGACGCAGACTTCATCGTTTTGGAAAACCCATTCCCAGGCGTTGTGCCCCTTGATGCGTGCGCCGGTCTCGTCGGAGCAGACGATCCGGCTTTGCCGCAGGCGGGCAAGAACCGCCTGGAACCGGGCGTCAAAGCCGGGCTTGACCCTCTTGAACAGGTTGACCAGGGCGGCTTGGCTGATCGTCAAGCCGTGCAAATCGGCGAACAGTTTCGACAGACGCTGGTAACTGACCGCGTGTTCATAACGCATGTAAACCGCCATCGCCTCGATCGACGGGGTGAACGGAGACCCCGGCTCAAGCCCCGCCGGAACCGGCGCCACAAAGCGCGCCGAACATGAGAACACCTCGCCGCATACAGTTCCACACGGGTGACAATGGGAGCGGGGCGCGGCAGTTCGATCTTGTCATAAATCGCAGGCAACTTGTGATCCTCATCGCCGAGCGCTGAACAACAGTGCGGGCAGGACAGCACCTTCGCCACCACCCGCTGATCCGGGTCAGGGTTCAGAGGACGCCCACCGCCGCCATGCCCCTTGCGCCGTTTTTTGCGGTTGCCCCGGGCCGGTTTCTTGTTCGCCTTGCACCCATGCGACGGCGGCGTACTGGAGTTGTCCGGCGTCTTCGCAGGCTCACCGGGCTTTGCCTCAAGTTCCGTGACGCGCCTGGCCAAGCCCACGTTCACTGCCACCAGCTCCTGTGCCTGCGTCCACAGCGCGAGGATCAAGGTATCTTTCTCTGCTTGCGTCAATCGGTTCAGGTCGGGTAAATGAGTCATCGATAGCTTGACTCATATCCACGCCCTCAATGCAAGAAAATTCTCTATATCTGGTGCCGATCGAACCCAGGAACGCAACCTTTTGGGTGGGTTGAGTAGTTACTAATCGTGTATTAATCCCGTTTCGCGTATCGCGTAGTCTTTCGCATCTGCTTGTATGTGGTCTGGTTGAACCGCCGCCCTGTTTATCTTCTAGGATAAATTCTTCCTCCGACCCGCAAACACGGAGATGTTTTATCTCCTGGGATAAATATCTGGTGACAGGGGCAGAGAAGAATGCTATTTTATCCCTCGTGATAAATGGAGCTTCCAGTGATCGACGACCGAAAACAACAGCGTTGGCGGCAGACCATCGGCGCTCAGGTGCGGTCCAGGAGGAAGCACCTTGGTCTCAGTCTAAAGGACCTGTCGCGCCTCTCTGGGGCTACCGTGCCCACGCTATCCCACGTTGAGCGTGGGAATCGAGACGTGAAGCTATCGACGCTTGTCAATCTTGCTGAGGCCCTCCGAGCAGACCTTTCGAGCCTGTTCGAAACAGATGTCGAATCAGGTGAAGCAGTATCTGTCTCCGGGCTGCAAAGCCCCCACGGTTACGATCTGGACGATGACTGATGGCAGAAGTTGAGCAGGTCATAGTCTACTATGAGGAATTTGAGGTCGGTGAGATCACCGTTTTTCCCCAAGGCAAGCTTGGGTTTCAGTATTACCCTCGCTGGCTGGAGACGCGGGGAAACTTCCCTCTTTCCGTAACCCTTCCGTTGGACCACGAAGAGTATGGTGATGAGACCATCTCTCCCTGGCTGGCCAACCTTTTGCCGGAGGAGCAGCAGCTTCTGGCACTCTCTCGGACTCTAGGGCTCTCCTCATCGGACCCTCTCGCAATCCTGAAGGAAATCGGCGGGGACACCGCTGGTGCGATATCCATCGATGTGCCGAGTCTCCGGTCAGAATGGACCTATGAACCCCTGACCGATCACTACGGCACCGGAGACGGTGAGCGCGCCTTGTCGCTCCATTTCAATGATCTGGGCAAGAGACCCTTCCTGGCAGGAGAGAATGGTGTCCGGGCATCCCTGGCTGGCGGACAGCAGAAGACAGCCATCGCCGTCCTTGGGCCGAATGGACAGCCAAAGCTCGGACTCCCGGGCGAAGAGGATCGGTTGGCCATTCCAAAACACGGAGCCCCATCCACGATCATTATCAAGCCGGACAACCCCAACCTTCCGGGGATCGTCGAAAATGAGGCATACTGCCTTACGCTGGCCGGGTTGATTGGCATACCGACAGTCGATGCCCGGATCGTCCAGGTGGGCGACAGGACGGCCCTAGCCGTGGCTAGGTATGACCGGCTGGCACGAAGGGACGGTTCCATCCGACGCCTCCACCAGGAAGATTTTGCCCAAGCCAACGGTATTTACCCAAGTCAGAAATACGAACAGGGGACGGTGCCAGGGCTCGATCTGACGAGCCTCCTCGCCACGGGACGACACCTGCCGCCGGGGGAGGCCCTGAAGCTGCAAGATCAGGTGATCTTCAACATCCTTGTGGCCAACACGGATGCCCACGCGAAGAACTACTCAATGATCCTGTCTGGTGGCGGGCTGGAGATGGCCCCGCTCTACGACGTGTCAACCGTGCTTCACTGGGACCACGTCAACCAACACCATGCCCAGAAGCTGGCCGGGCGAAAACGAAAGCCGGGGGATGTGGCTCGACGGCACTGGGACCGGATCGCGAAGGAAGCCGGACTTAACCCGAGAAATGTGAGGCTGCGGGTTCAAGAACTGGTGGATGCAATGGTCGCCGCCCGGGTCAATGCGACGCAGAGCGTTGCGGAACAACCGGGGGCGACGCTGCAAATAGTGCAACTCATAGCCGACATAGTCGAAGAAAACGCCCTTCGGATTGCGGGACGCTAAATTCACAAACCAAGTGCAACACCGGTATGCTCCGGAGTTGCGATGGGCAAGCATTATGACCAGCGCGATTGGCCGCATGATGGGCCGATCGACTTCGACAATCGGCCGCGAGTTGTGGCGAAACAGCCTGCCAAAGGCCGGTTACAAGCCGGCCTCCTCGAAGGCCTGCCGGGGGTCGCCAGGCGCTCCATCACCTGCGACAACGGCCCGGAGTTCGCCGAGCACAAGATGCTGGAATGTGATCTTGGAATCCCGACCTTCTTCTGCGATCCGCTCCTCGCCCTGGCAACGCGGCTCGATCGAGAACGCCAACGGCATTCTCAGCCGCGGCAAACCAACAGGTTTGAGCAAGATGCTTCTCTTGCCGCTGCGCGGGCATCGATCCGTGCCGCTCGCGAAGGCCCGGCGGCCTCGGGGTCTATCCGGAGAAGATCCGTTGGCGCCGCATCGAAATTGTGCGGTGGTGCGCGGTGGTGACTGGTTCGCAAAGTCGCTTGTGGGCGATCCTTGACCCAGGTTCTACGTCGCCTGGCCCAAGCGGCCGGACTCCGCCAGACGGGCCCGGCGGTTTCGCATTTGCACGATCTCGGCGATCACCGAGACGGCGATCTCCTCCGGATCGACGCCGCCGAGGTCGAGACCGGCGGGGGATTTCAGCCGGGCGAGCAGCGCCTCGTCCATCCCCTCGGCGCGGAGCCGGTCGAGCAGGGTTCGGGCCTTCCGGCCGCTGGCGACCATGGCGACATAGGCGGCGGGTGACAGCAGGGCTGCGCGCAGCGCGTCGAGATCGCGTTTGCCCTGGGCCGCGATGACAACGAAATCCTGCTCCGAGAGATCAAGCGGCGTCAGGTCGAAGCCGTCGACGCTGCGCGCCGCCTCGACGATCAGGCCGTGATCCTCGGCCAGCGCTGCGTGGATCACCCGGTAGCCGGTGACATGGGCAATCCGCCCGATTGCCGCGGCGACCGGCGAGGCCCCGGCGACCACCACGGCGGGCGGCGGGGAATAGGGCTCGATCAGCAACTCGATGGTGCCGCCGGAGGGGCAGCCGGATTTGTGCAGCGCGGTGCCGTCGGTATCGAAGGCCGAGATCACCTCGCCCGACGGTTTGACCCGGATCGTTGCCACCGCGCCGGATTTCAGCGCTTCGGCGGCGGCGCTTCGCACGGCACCCTGCACGCAGCCGCCACCGACATGGCCGAGGATGTCGCCGGACGCGGTAACCAGCGCCTTGGCGCCCGCCTTGGCCGATGTCGCGTCGGCGGTGCGGACCACGGTCACCACGGCGAACGGATGGCCGGTTGCCAGTTGCTCGGCGATCATCTCGAATATGCCGGAGCGCGCCATGGTCAGAGCCTTTCGAACTCGGCTTCGAGGGCAGCAAGGCTGGCCAGCGTGTTTGCCGGCAGATGGGCGTCTATATGGGGCAGGGCCGCCGCGATGCCGCGGGCGACCGGAGCGTAGTCTCGCCATCCTTTCAACGGGTTGAGCCAGACGATGCGCCGTGCCCGGCGCGCCAGCCGCGCCAGCTCGGCGCCCAACGCCTCGGGTGGGTCCGTGTCGTAGCCGTCGGACAGGATCACCACCACGGTGCGTCCGTTGACCGTGCTCTTCGCATGGCTGTCGTTGAAGCGGGCCAGCGATCCGGCGATTCGGGTGCCGCCGCCGAAGCCCTGGGTCATCAGCGACAGGCGCGCCGCCGCGCGCAGTGCGTCCGCGTCGCGCAGCGCCTCGGTGACCCGGATCAGGTGGGTGTGGAACAGATAGGCGTCGGCGGAGAGATCGGCGCCGATCAGGCCCTTCAGGAAGGCGAGGAAGGCCCTGGTGTAGAGCTCCATCGAGCCCGAGACATCGAGGATTGCAACGATCCGCATTGGCCGCTCCGGGCGGCGGCGGCGCACCAGGTCGATCGGCTCGCCGCCACGGGCCAGGCTGCGCCGGGCAATCCGGCGGAGATCCAGCGCATCGCCCCGCCGGGCCGCCCGCCGCCGCCGTGAGCGGCGGTCGCGGATGGCGCGGGCAAGGCGCTCGGCAATGCGGGCGGCCTCGGCCAGTTCGTCGTGGTCGGTCAACTCGCGCAGATCGCGGTGCATCAGGGCCTCGGTCCGTGTCGCAACCAGACGGCCGGTGCCCTCGCCGGAAGCCACCCCGTCGTCATCGTCGGTGGCCCCCGGCAGGCCGGGGCTGGCGGCGTTCTCCGCGCCGTCGCCGGGGTCTCTGGACCAGAGCGCCGGGCGGCGCGACGGCCGGGTGTGCGCGGTTGGCGCGGTTCCGGGCCGCTCGCGCCCGGCATTGAACCAATAGGCGTCGAACAGCTCGTCGAACCGGCCCCAGGCGTCGTGGCCCGTCGCCAGCAAGGGTTTGAGCGCGAGCCGGGCTTGCTGTGGATTCCCGGCGGCAATCGTGTTCAATGCCGCAAGCGCCATGCCGGTTTCTTGCGGCCCGGCCTTGATGCCGTTGAGCCGGAGATGGGCCATGAATCCGGCCAGCCGCTCGGCCGGGCCGGAGGCGCGCTCCAGGAACCGGGTTGCGGGCATCAGGCTGCGGCCCCGATAATCCGCGCCGCCACCTCGGGCGGCACGGCCGCCTGGTCGGCCCGGGTTTTCAACAGGCAGACCAAGGTGGCCTGCACCGCCGCCGGGTCGTCGGCCAGATCGTTCACCCCCAGCCCCATCAGCGCCGCCGCCCAGTCCAGGGTCTCGGCGACGCCGGGTTTCTTCTCCAGCTCCTCGCGCCGCAGCGCCTGAACGGCACCGACAATCTGTGCTGCCAGCCGGTCCTCCAGCCCCGGGCAGCGGTGGCCGAGGATCGCCAGTTCAGTGACCTTGTCGGGGTATTCGACGTAGTTGTAGAGGCAGCGCCGACGTAGGGCGTCGGAGAGTTCGCGGGTGCTGTTCGAGGTCAGGATCACATGCGGTCGGCTGGTCGCCGTGATGGTACCGAGTTCGGGCACGGTGATCTGGAAATCGGCCAGCACTTCAAGCAGATAGGCCTCGAACTCCTCGTCGGCCCGGTCGACCTCGTCGATCAGCAGAACCGGCGGTTCCGGCTGACTGATCGCCTCCAGCAGGGGTCGGCGCAGCAGGTATTTCTCGCCAAACAGCCGCTCCTCGACCGCATCCGCGTCATCGCCCTGATGGGCGCGGATCGCCAGCAACTGGCGCTGGTAGTTCCATTCGTAGATCGCCTGCGCCGCATCCAGTCCCTCGTAGCACTGCAACCGGATCAACCGCGTGCCCTGCACCTCGGCCAACGCCCGGGCGATCTCGGTCTTGCCGACCCCTGCCTCACCCTCCAGCAGCAGGGGCCGGCCCAGCGCCAGCGCCAGATGCAGCGCCATGGCAAGCTGGTCCGAGGCGACATAGCCGATGCGGGCGAGATCAGCGGCAAGGTCCCGGTAGGTCATCCTCACAACTCGATCATCACTGCCGCCTCAATCGTCGCTTCAACTGCCGACATCGTATCCTCCGTGAACGTCACGCCGCTGCCGGATCATACACCGGATCGCACCATTCCGTGGTTTCCGGGATTTAGCCCCATCGCTGAAGCGCGGATGAGAGTTGTCGCTCTCACGCTCCCGAGACGCATCAGCCATGCAGCCCCAACCCCTCGGCGATCTTCCAAACCCGCCAGTGGTCATGCGGCATCTGGGCATGGACATGGCCGAAGACGCGGAAGGCGTCGTTGATCGCGTTGGAGAGGCACGAGACGCCGCCCACATTCGGGCTTTCGCCGACACCCTTGGCGCCGATCGGGTGATGCGGCGAGGGGGTGGTGGTATGGTCGGTCTCGTAGTGCGGCGCCTCGACCGCGGTGGGCAGGAAGAAGTCCATCAGGGTGCCGGTCATGACGTTGCCGTCCGCGTCATAGGCGATCTCCTGGCCCAGCACGATGGCGACCGCCTCGGTCAGTCCGCCATGGACCTGGCCCTCGATGATCATCGGGTTGATCCGGGTGCCGCAGTCGTCCAGCGCGTAGAAGCGCCGGATATCCACCTCGCCGGTATCGACATCGATGTCGGTCACCGAGAAATAGGCGCCGAACGGGTAGGTCATGTTCGGCGGGTCGTAATAGCTGACCGCCTCCAGCCCCGGTTCCAACCCCGGAATTGCCTGATTGTAGGCGGCAAAGGCGATCTCGGCCATGGTCTTGGCTCGTTCCGGAGCCCCCTTTACCACGAAGCGGTCCACGTCCCACTCCAGATCGTCGTCATGGACCTCCAGCAGATAGGCGGCGATCATCTGCGCCTTGGCGCGGATTTTTCGCCCCGCCATCGCGGTCGCCGCTCCCGCCACCGGGGTCGAGCGCGAACCGTAGGTGCCGAGCCCGTAAGGCGCGGTGTCGGTGTCGCCTTCCTCGACGGTGATGTTGTCGGCGGGGATGCCGATCTCGGTGGCGAGAATCTGGGCAAACGTGGTGGCATGGCCCTGACCCTGGCTGATGGTGCCAAGCCGCGCGATGGCCGATCCGGTGGGGTGGATGCGAATTTCGCAGCTGTCGAACATGCCGAGGCCCAGGATATCGCAATTCTTGACCGGCCCGGCACCGACGATCTCGGTGAAGAAACTGACCCCGATCCCCATCAGCTTGCGGGTCTCGCCGCGTTTGAACGCCGCGATCCGCTCGGCCTGTTCGCGGCGCAGCCCGTCATAATCGACCGCCTTCAGGGCTTTCTCCATGGCGGTATGGTAGTCGCCGGAATCGTATTCCCAGCCCAGTGCCGACTGGTAGGGGAACTGCTCCTTGCGAATGAAGTTCTTCATCCGCAACTCAACCGGGTCCATGTCGAGCTTGATCGCCAGCACATCCATCATCCGTTCGATGAAATAGCTCGCCTCGGTGACCCGGAACGAGCAGCGATAGGCAACCCCGCCGGGGGCCTTGTTGGTGTAGACGCCGTCAACCGCCAGATAGGCGGTCGGGATGTCGTAGGACCCGGTGCAGATGTTCATGAAGCCCGCCGGGAACTTCGACGGGTCGGCGCAGGCGTCGAAGCCGCCATGGTCGGCGGTGGTGTGGCACCAGAGGCCGGTGATCTTGCCGTCGCTGGTGGCGGCAATCTTGCCCTTCATCCAGTAGTCGCGGGCAAACGCGGTGGCGATCAGGTTCTCCATCCGGTCCTCGACCCATTTCACCGGAACACCGGTGACGATCGAGGCGACGATGGAGCAGATATAACCAGGGTAGACCCCGACCTTGTTGCCGAAGCCACCACCGATATCGGGCGAGATGATGCGGATGTTGTGCTCGGAGATTCCGGAGATCAGCGACGCCACCGTGCGCACCGCATGGGGTGCCTGGAAGGTGCCCCAGACCGTCAGCTTGCCGTTGATCTTGTCCATCGATGCGACACAGCCGCAGGTCTCGAGCGGGCAGGGGTGGCAGCGGTGGTAATAGATCATCTCCTCGGCCACCACGTCGGCGCTGGCCAGCACTGCGTCGGTCGCCGCCTCGTCGCCCTGTTCCCAGGTGAAGATGTGGTTGGGATGCTTGCGCGGCCCGTGGGCACCTTCCTTCTGGTCGGCGATGTCCTCGCGCAGGACCGGCGCGTCCGGGTCCATCGCCTTGAACGGGTCGATGACGACGGGAAGGTCCTCGTATTCGACCTCGACCAGTTCCACCGCGTCGGCCGCGATGTAGCGGTTCTCGGCGACCACGAAGGCGACCTCCTGGCCCTGGAACAGCACCTTGCCGTCGGCCAGAACCATCTGCTTGTCGCCGGCCAGCGTCGGCATCCAGTGCAGGTTGAGCGGCTCCAGGTCGGCCGCCGTCAGCACCGCGACGACGCCAGGCAGCGCTTTCGCGGCCTCGGCATCGATCGAGACAACGCGGGCATGGGCGTAAGGCGAGCGCACGAAGTCGCCGAACAGCATTCCGGGCATCTTGAGGTCGTCGACATAGTTGCCCTTGCCCTGGGTGAAGCGCGCATCCTCGACGCGCTTGCGGGCGCAACCGAGGCCCTGGAGCTTCTCGGCGCGTTCGGCGGTGGTTGGGGTCTGGTCGTTCATTCCGCGGCCTCCTTCTCGGCGTTCAGCGTCGCGGCCGCGGCCATGATCGCCTTGACGATGTTCTGGTATCCGGTGCAGCGACAGAGATTGCCGGATATGCCGAAGCGCACATCTTCCTCGGTCGGGTCCGGGTTCTCGGCCAGCAGCCGGAGCGCCCGGGTGATCATGCCCGGGGTGCAGAAGCCGCATTGCAGGCCATGATGCTCGCGGAACATTTCCTGCAACACGTGCAGCGAGCCGTCGGCATTGGCGATGCCCTCGATGGTGGTGATCTCGGCGCCGTTGGCCTGGCCGATGAACAGCGTGCAGGACTTCACCGACTTGCCGTCCATATCGACGGTGCAGGCGCCGCAATGCGTGGTCTCACAGCCGATATGGGGGCCGGTGAGATTCAGATCCTCACGCAAGAAATGGATCAGCAGCGTCCGTGGTTCGGCCAGTGCTTCGACGGGCTTGCCGTTGACGGTCATTTTCACATGCATTTTTGCCATTTTCCCCTCCCTCAAACCGCGCGGCTTGCGGCGCGGGCGATGGCGCGTTTCAGGATCACGCCCGCCACATGTTTCTTGAACGCGACGGGGCCGCGGTTGTCCGCTGCCGGGTCGATAGCCGCCAGAGCGGCAGCGACGGCGGCGTCGATGGCGGCGGCGCCGAGATTGGAGCCTGCCAGCGCGGCGCCCGCGTCAGCCGCGAAGACCGGCGTATCGGACAGATTGGTCATCGCCACCGAGGCGCTGTCACAGCGCCCGCCGGAGACCGTCAGCAGCACCGCCGCCGCGGCGGTGGCATAATCGCCGATCTTGCGTTTCTGTTTTTCATAGGCATGGCCGTGGCCCACTGCCGGAACAGGAATGCGGATGCGGCTTAGGATCTCGTCGTCGCCGCGGGCAGTGACGAAGGCGCTTTCATAGAATTCGCGCGCCGCGACACTGCGGCGCCCGTTCGGACCGTCGAGATCGTAGACTGCGCCAAGGCACTGCATCAGGCCGGGCAGGTCGTTGCCGGGATCGCCATTGGCAACGTTACCGCCAATGGTGCCGAGGTAGCGGACCTGCGGGTCGGCGATCTGCAGCGCGGCCTCGCGGATCATCGGCACCGTGCCTGCCAACTCGTTGCTGATGATCAGGTCGTGCTGGGTGGTCATGGCGCCGATGACGATCTCGCCACCTTCGCGCGCGATGCCTTTCAGGTCGGCGATGTCCTGAAGGTCGACCAGATGTTCCGGCGCCGCCATGCGCAGCTTCATCATCGGGATCAGGCTGTGTCCGCCGGCGAGCACATGGGCATCTTCGCCCAATTCGGCGAGAAGGCCGGTCGCCTCGGACAGGCTGACCGGACGGTGGTATTCAAATGGTCCTGGGATCACGGCGATATCTCCTCCCCGGCCACCTGCTGGATGCGGTGGCTTCCGTCTCTGGAGGTGATCCTTGTCCGGAAATCGGGCGCGCGTGAATTGTCGTAACGCGAGCTCCGGCCACGATGCACGAACGGCGGATTGGCTGCACGAGTGGCGGTTACGCTCAGAGGCCGAGGAGGGCGCGGGTCTGAACCAGGTTCGTGCGGCTGACCGGGGCTTCGTGGATTGCCGCGCTGAGGTCGAACAGGCAGACCCCCTGGTCCTTGCGCCGCTCGAAACCGCGCACGTAATCCAAATTGACGATGTAGCTGCGGTGGGTGCGCAGGAACCGGGCGGCGTCGAGTTCCTCCTCCAGCCGCGAGATCGGCCAGGGGCAGAACAGCTCCTCGTCCCCCCGGAACAGCGTGGTGTAGTGGCCGTCGGCGCGCGCCGCCAGGATCTCGGCCGGTGCGGCGAAGAAGGTCTTGCCGTCGCGCTCGAAGGGCACGCGGGCGGGCCGGCCAGCGTCGTTGTCGCCGGAGCTGGCCACGGACTCCGGCGCGACATCCGCCACGGGTTCCGGAATGCGCGCCGTCGCCGTGGTCAGCAGAAAGGCGCCGCAAAGCGTGAAGGTCGCCAGCGCCACGATCAGCGCCAGATAGTCATTCGAGATCACCGGCGCGGTCAGCGCCAGCGCGTCGAGCCGGACGAAGCCGGTCCAGTACATGGCCGAGAAATGCATCACCACGATGCCGCTGCCATAGGCCCCGGCGCCGAGAATCAGCGTTCGCAAGGTCCGGCGTCCATAGGCAAGCCGGAGTGCCGCGACGCTGAGGGCGATGGCCAGCAATGTGGAGATCACGTAACCGGGCGCGCCGAAGACCGTGCCGCAGCCCTCGATTCCCGCCATGCCGGTGTAATGCATGGTGACGATCCCGGCGCCCATCAGCACTCCGGCCGCGATCACACGCTGAGTGGTTCGCTTGCCGAAATGCAGCAGCAGCAATGCGCCACCGGTCAGAAGGATGGCGATCAGCGCGGAGACCAGCGTGGTCAGGGCATCATAGAACACCGGCACCGGCAGCCTCAGCGCCAGCATCGCGACGAAATGGGTCGACCAGATTCCGCCGCCCATCGCCACCGCGGCCATCGCGATATGGCCCTTGCGCCGGGCATGGTCCAACTGGGCCAATCCGCTGGCCAGACGCAGACCGGTGAACGACGCCATGACGGCCACCAGGACCGCGGCGATCACCAGCAGGGGATCGTAGTGTACGACAAGCATGCCACCAACTTTGCCTCATCTCGGATTTTGTCAAATGATTCCAGAATCGGGGGCGCGCTGGTCGCCGCCCGATCTCTCGGTTCAAGCTGACAGCGGACACGACCGCGATTAGCACGGCTCAAAGCGTATGCGATCGGCGGCGGTGCATCGTTGCACGCACGCAGCCATACTTAGCATATTGAAATACAATTGGAATTTATTCCCAAGGGTATCGCATGAACAGTGCTATGAATATTGCTGTCCGTAACATGTGATCTGTCCGGTTTATGTACCAAATGATCTGTCCGGAATTAGAAGGCGTTGATGTTCACACGAGCTTAAGCCTCAAACTCTCGCATATTTACAATGACTTAGCGCACCTAGATTTTCCGGATGATCTGCCATCCCATCAGGGCGATTTGTTCGATTTTTGATCGGGCTGACACGGCCAGGCTTCACGCCGCCGGATTTTGCTTTGGCGGCGGCGGCAGAATTTTTCAGCCCTGGTGATGAGAGGATCACCCCCCCTGATTCCCGCCCGGAAGATTAAGAGCGGACGAATTCAAGCAAAGGGTCGATGTTGTGGTTATCGGCTTGCTGGAGCGCGGCGACATAGCGTTTTCGTGTTTGCCCGGGATCGGTAAGGCTCGCGCTGCCCCAGCTAAAACGTGCCTTTCCCAGCGATACGAGCAACAGATCAGCAGCCAGCCGGGCATGACGGCCATTGCCGTTAGGGTAGAGGTGAATCCACACCAGCCGATGATGAAACCGCGCTGCGATTTCATCAGGGTCATAAGTGCTATGTTCTATCCAGTACTGACAATCATCCAGAAGCAGACGCAATTCCTGCGGGATACGATAATGCTCAATACCGATGTTCTTTTCAGTGCGGCGAAATTTCCCGGCCCAGCGCCAGACGTTCCCAAACATCCGCTTGTGCAGATTGTTCAGGAATTTTTCGCTGAGAACATCGCGCTTGCGCGTGAAACTCCATCCTTCCGCTTCCAGAATGTTTGCCTGTTCCGCTTCATTTAGTTCACCGCGCAGGGTGATGTAGGACGGAATGAGGCCGTCCTTTTCTTCTGCGGTGAACCGGGTCGAAGCATCGTCTTGTTCTTCGAGCGGACCTGTCATTCATCCGCCCTCATTCATCTTCCCAAAGCGCAGAGCCGGATTTTTCTAACAGCCGCTTTACGTGTTGCCTGATTTGCTCTTTCTCATCCGTTTCATCGACGCTCTGATCCTCAAGCGCCATGCTATGGCGCGTTGCCTTTAGGTGGCGCTGTGCCAGAAGCATTGCGCGTTCTCTAGCGAGCGTTTCGAGCGGTTTTCTGGGAACAAACGCATATACCAAACGGCAATCCAGAGCGCGCGCGGCCCGCTCCAGCGTTTCGAGCGTGATGGCGCCTGTTACCTCGCCTTTTTCAATCTCAATAACGCGCGGCTGCTTAACGCCCAGCCTTTTTGCAAGCTGCGCGGTCGTCATTCCGAGAGCTTCATGGATTGCCTTGATCCAGCCGCGCGGCGGCCTTGCAAAAATATCACTATTTTGCAATGATTGTAGACGCTTATCAAGCTGCCGCCTTGCTGTTATTCGATCTTGCGCGCGCATGGTGATAACCTTTGCCTTATTATCGATCTGATTAAAAATAACACATACCTTATAAGAAAACAAATAATAATAAGGATTGCGTTATAATTATGAAAATGCCAAATGGGATGCCGGACTCAGGCTAAAAGGCACGCAGGTGGTTTTGGCTGGTAAAAATGACCCAAACCATGGAATTGTGAGAACATGAAAGTTTTGTTCGTCTGCACCGTTAACCGGCTTGGAAGTCCGACCGCCGAAACCCTGTTCAGCACATGGTCCGGTGTTGAAGCGTTATCGGCTGGCACTGATTCCTCAGCCACAACGCCTGTGATTCCCGGAGCATTACTGGACCACGGAAACGGTCGGTTCGTCTGGCCGTCGCGGAGTAAAATTCCGCCATTCTGACGCCTTTGGCAAACCAGTTGAGGGCGGGGAGATGTATTCTGTGGAATTGTATGGCCGGGTGCGGCGTGCGTGCCATGTGGATGGGATGAGTGAGCGGGCGGCGGGGCGTTTTTCGGGACCGCCCGCTTCGAGGCGCTGAACACCTGGCTGGAGGAGCAATGTCTCAAACGGCAGGACGAGGTTCTCCGCGGCCATTCCGAGACCATTGGTGAACGGCTTCTGCGTGACCCCGCCGCCCTGATGGTGCTTCCAGCAGCGCCCTATGATGCCTGCGAGAAAGTCAGCACCCGGGCCACCTCGATCTCGATGGTGCGCTACCGCGGCAACGACTATTCGGTGCCGGTCGCCCATGCTCATCACGAGGTACAGGTTCGCGGCTATGTCCACGAGGTCGTCCACGGCGCGAGGATCAAGGTATCTTTCTCTGCTTGCGTCAATCGGCTCAGGTCGGGTAAATGAGTCATCGATAGCTTGACTCATATCCGCGCCCTCAATGCAAGAAAATTCTCTATATCTGGTGCCGATCGAACCCAGGAACGCAACCTTTGGGGTGGGTTGAGTAGTTACCAAATCATCATGTCCGAAGCGCGGAGGGAAAAACCAGCCCATGGTTGACATCCTGATTGACCATCTGGTGATCGCGGCGGCCAGCCTGGCGGAGGGCCGGGATTGGGCCGAGGCGCGGCTGGGGGTGCCCGCGGCGGGTGGCGGGAGCCATGCGGCGATGGGCACCCATAATGCGCTGTGGGGGTTGGGCGAAAGCTATCTGGAGGTCATTGCGGTCGACCCGGCCGGGGTGCGACCGGAACGCCCGCGCTGGTTCGGGTTCGACGACCCGGCGGTGCAGGCGCGGCTGGCGCGGGGGCCGTGCCTGGTGACCTGGGCGGTGGCGGTTGATGAGATCGGGGCGCTGCGCCCGCCGGTACCCCATGGCGTGCCTGAGGGTTTCGCCCGTGACGATCTGCGCTGGCAGGTGATGCTGCCCGACGGCGTTGCGCTGCCGCTGGGCGGGGCCTGGCCGCTTACGATCCAGTGGACCCACGGGTTGCATCCGGCCAAGCGCCTGCCGGATCAGGGGTTGCGGCTGGAGCGGTTTGAGATTGCAGGCGCCGGTGTGGCCGAGGCGCAGGCGGCGCTGGGGGCGGTGGACCGGCCAGAGGGTGGGTCAGTGGTGTTCACGCCAGGTTACGGGCCGCTGCGCCTGTCGGCGGCGATCCGGTCGCCGGGGGGGTTGGTGGTGTTCTGACCTTATGGCGCTTCAGGGAGCGATAGCTCATCAAAGGCCGCCAGTGCCATTGCGCTGGATCAAGCCGCGCCCGCATTGCGTATCAGAGCCAGCCGAGAAATCCGCCCACCAGACCCGCAATCACGCCGAAGCCGACCAGCGCCAGCATGCCCGCCTTCAGGCGGAACACCAGCACCAGCGCCGCCACGAACAGCGCCAGTTTGGCAATTTCCGGTTGGGCCAGTCCGGTGGGGAAGAATGCCGCCTCGGCCAGGTAGAGCGCCAGGTTCAGGATCACGCCGACCACCGCCGCCGAGACCCCGGCCAGCGCCCGGCGCGCCCAGGCGACGTTCTGCACCCGCTCGACCACCGGGGCGAAGGCGAGGATCAGCATGAAGGAGGGGGCGAAGGTGTAGAAGGTCGCCAGTGCCGCGGTGACAGCGCCTGCCGCGCCGGTTCCCGACATGGACCAGCCGGCGAAAAACCCCGCATAGGTATTGACCAGGATCAGCGGCCCCGGTGTCGCCTCGGCGATCGCGAGTCCGTTCAGCATCTGGGTGGGGCCGAGCCAGCCATATTGCTCGACGGCGTTCTCGGCGACGAAGGGCAGTACCGCATAGGCGCCGCCAAAGGTGACGAAGGCGGCGGTGGTGAAGAGCCGGGCGACGTCGCGGAAGGGGTCGTGGCCGAGCGTCAGCGAGACCATGGCGAAGACCGTGATGACCAGCGCGGCGGTTGCACCGGCGGTCAGGGCGAAGTGCCGCCACAGGCGTGGCCCCGCTGTGACGGCCGCCTCGCCCGGATCGTCCCTGGCGATTACCAGCCCGGCCCCGGCGGCCAGCGCGACGATCAGCGGGAAGGGCAGGGCGAGCAGGTAGAGCCCGGCGAAGGCCGCCGCCCCCAGGCCCCAATGCGCCGGGCCTTTCAGCGCCCGCTTGCCGATCTTCAGCATTGCGCCCAGCACCAGTGCGATCACCACCGGCTGGACCCCGGCGAAGACCGCCGCGACCAGCGGCACGTCGCCCTTGGCCGCCGCCACCCAAGCCAGCCCGATCATCAGGGCCGCACCCGGCAGGATGAAGGCCAGCCCCGCCGCGAGGCCGCCGGCCACGCCATGCATCCGCCAGCCGAGCCAGGTGGCAAGCTGTTGCGCCTCCGGCCCCGGCAGCATCATGGCAAAAGAGAGGCCGCGGTCGAAGCTGGTGGCGGGGACCCAGCCCCGGCGCTCGACGATCTCCTGCTGCATCAGCGCGACCTGCCCGGCCGGGCCGCCGAAGGAGAGGAGACCGATTTTCAGATGCACCTTCAGCGCGGTGCCAAAGTTGACGGTTGGTTCGGCGTCCATCGCCGCGCCCTCTTCATTCATCGGGCTTATCGAGCGGGGCAAGCGGCGCTCCGGCTGTCCGCAGCGCCTCGAACCCGCCGGTGACATAGCGCGCATCGCGGCCATGGAGCATCAGCAGTGCGCAGGCGAACTGGCTGACTGCGTGGCCGTGGACGCAAAAGGCGATCTGGGGGCGGGCATCCGCCATCAGTGAATCGTCATGGGAGAAGTTGAAGGGGTCGCGCCGCTCGGCGCCTTTGATGAACTGGCCGGAGGCGGCAACCGCCGGCAGTTTGCGTAGATCGATCAGCAGGACGTCGCCGGTGGCGGCAAGGCGCAGCGCGGTGTCGATATGGGGAAGGGTGAAATCAGGCATGGAACACCGCTCCCTCGACAGGGAATGGACGCGATGCTTGGGCATGAGATGCCTGACAGCGGGAGATCGCTTTATCCCGCGGCGCGGATTCTAGTGCAAAAAATCGGGGTGGGCAAATGCTGGCAGGGAAATCGGGAAAGATTGCCGATCACGGGTTGCCCGCATCCTGTGCCTCGATCCGGGGTCTCGCGCAGTGCGAGTTGTGGATCGAGGCCCCGGCGCAAGGTCAGGGCGGTGCGCGGGGAAGAGCCTTTCGATTTGATCTCATCCAGAGCGATTTCAAGTAAAGTAAGTTCGCTTTGTGACTCGGAAATCGCGGCAATTCAATGGGATAGAGCCTTCAACGCTTTCTCCAACTCGGCGGGGTCGCCCGCGATATCCAGCGCCTTGATCCGCGCGGTCTCGCCGGAGGCAATTGCAACGGCGGATTTGGCAACCCCCAGGGCCTTGGCCACCAGCTTGACCAGCGCCGCATTGGCGGCGCCATCGACCGGGGGGCTGGAGACCCGGGCGAGGAGGTGCGTTCGCCCGGCCTCGTCGGTCCGCGTTCCGCCCAGCGCGTCGCGGCCGCCGCGCGGGGTCAGCTGCACGGTCAGGCGCAGGCCGGTGGCGGTGCGGACCCAGGGGAGGGGTGTCAACCGCCGCCCCGTTATTGTCCGTAAGCCAGCGGAGCGAGGTTGTTGTAGACGATCACCTGCAGCGCATAGAGGCCGAACAGCACGATGATCGGGGCGACGTCCAGGCCGCCCAGATCCGGCAGCATTCGCCGGATCGGCCGGTAAACTGGACCGGTGATCCGATTGAGCGCCTGCCAGACCTGCCATACGAAGGGCTGGCGCAGGTTGATCACATCGAAATTGATCAGCCAACTCATGATCACCTGGATCAGGATGATCCAGAAGCAGATATCGACGGCAAAATTGAACAGCGTCAGGAAAGAGGCCATGCGCGGGCTCCGTGGGGTTCAGTTGCGTCCATGGTCTCTAGCTGCCCCGGTCCGCCTGATCAAGGCCCGGAAACATGAGGGGAATTCGGATGGGCGACACGGCGGCTTGCTGCTTGACAGCTCCGGCTCCCAAGCATAGAGCAGGCGCGCACGGGGCCGTAGCTCAGTTGGGAGAGCGCTGCAATCGCACTGCAGAGGTCAGGGGTTCGACCCCCCTCGGCTCCACCACTTCGTTACCCTTGTGTGCCAACGGCTTAGCACAACTTGGGTACGCCTCGCAATATCAGACGCCAGCGGAGAAATTCGCAGAGTGTGTTGCGGTGATCGGTTGAACCCACCGCCAATTTCGGACATTCGCGCAAAGCGGGTTACATAACGATGCGCGGGGCCTTGCTGGGGCGCCATCCATGATCTCGCCTATGGCCGATGAATGGGCTTCCCTGATGTGAGCGCGTCCAACAGGATAGTGGCTTTTTGAAGCCGACAATCATTCCCCGGGTCATTAGGGCCTTCGATAACCGGTATGCCGCCCCGGAGTTTTTCCCACACCGCAGGAGGGACAGTGTAACTCGTACTGGCCGCGCGCATCCACTGACCGCCCTGGCCGCGTGGGTAGGCCAGCAGGCCCATTGCAACCAGTTCGCGCAGGTCAGGAAGATCATGCGGGGCGATGAAGGTTCGGCGGCCGGTCGTCAGCAGCGCGTTCAGTACCTCTCTCTGGGGCGAGCCAAGACCGGCCAAAAGCTGATCCAGTTTCTCGGCGGTCTCATGGCCGTCCGTTCGGCGCTGAGACGCTTCCGCCTTGGCGGTTGCCTGGCTGAGATAAGCGGCGCGCTTTGACGGGTCCCAGAAAGTCTTGCCTTGCTTGCTCATGCCGGGTTGCTCCGGGCCAGGCGACGGCGACGGCGCGAGGGGCCGTGCCGCGTTGCGCCTGTGTTTTCGGGTCGGGCCGTCGCGACCTCGGGAAGCACGAAACGATCCGACAAATGCACAAAGGGTTCGGTGGCATGGGGGATCGCCATCGCGCCGATGAAGTGCTCCTGAAACCGCGGCTCGACGGCAGTCTCGACTTTTTCGATCAGTTTGACCAAACTTTCGATTTCCTCGCGTGCGCTCTTGTTGACGAGGGCAATGCGCGCGCCGGTTCCTGCGGCGTTGCCAGCCGACGAAATCTTCGCCAGCGGGCAATCTGGAACCATGCCCAGCAACAACGCATAAGCTGGATCGATGTGGCTTCCGAAGGCACCGGCCAACACAACCCGGTCGACCTTGTCGATGCCCAGGTGATCCATCAACAGGCGCGCGCCGGCGTACAACGCCCCCTTGGCAAGCTGTACCGCGCGGACATCGTCCTGGGTAATGGCGAGGTTCGGTGTGCCCTCGTGGATCAGATAGGAAAATGTCTCGCCATTCCGGCGCAGACGCGGTGAGCGCGCGGCAAGACCGCCGTCGATCACCCCGTCGCGGCTGAGCAAACCGCTGAGGAACATCTCGCCCAGGAGTTCGATGATGCCCGAACCGCAAATGCCGGTGACGCCGCTGCCCGCTGTTGCCTCGGGGAAGCCGGAATCGTCGGACCAGAGATCGCAACCGATCACCTTGAAGCGCGGCTCGAGCGTTGCAGGGTCGATTCGCACGCGCTCGATCGCTCCCGGGGCGGCGCGCTGGCCACAGGAGATCTGCGCCCCCTCCAGCGCTGGACCGGTCGGTGACGAGGCGGCCAGCAAGCGTTTCTTGTTGCCCAGGATGATCTCGGCATTGGTGCCGACATCGATGATCAGTGTGATCGCGTCGTTCAGATGTGGCCCCTCGGAGAGAATTACGGCCGCCGCGTCGGCACCTACATGACCGGCAATGCAGGGTAGGAAATAGGCCCGCGAACCCAAGGCGATATCCAGGCCCAAATCTTCCTCCGCATAGACTTTCACTGCTTCGTCAGTGCAAAGGGCAAAGGGCGCGAGGCCCAATTCGCTGGGATCGAGCCGCAACAACAGGTGATGCATGATCGGGTTCCCGACCAGAACGACCTCGATGATCAGGCGCGGGTCGATCTCCGCCTCGACCGCGGCTTCCTGGGCCAGGCGATTTATGGTTTCGAGCACCACTTTGGTCATCTCCGCCACACTGGCCGGGTTGTCCATGACATAGCTGACCCGGCTCATCAGATCCTCGCCAAAGCGGATCTGCGGGTTCATGGCGCCGGACGACGCCAGCACATTTCCAGAAGCCAGATCGCACAGATGGCAGGCCACCGTGGTCGAGCCGACATCGACCGCCAGACCATAGAGCCGGTCCTGGAAACCGGGCCAAATGCCGACGATCTCGTCATAGCGGCCCAGAGTGTGCCGGATCGCCAGGGTGGCCTTCCAGTCGCCGTCCCGCAGGGCCTGCTGAAGCGACCGCAGAACATGCAGATCGGTATCGTGAAGGGTCAGGCCCCAGTCGCGCTGCAACGCTTGATTGACACGCTGGAAATCTCCGGAAGGATGATGAAGGTCCGGCTTGGCGACCTCGACATAGTAGGGCTTCACCACGGGATCGACCAAGATGTCGCGTGCCTCGGCCCGCTTGCGAACCACCTGACGGTGGACTTGGCTCTCGGGTGGCACGTCGATCACTGCGTCCGCCAAGAGCCGGGCATGGCACCCCAACCGGCGGTCTGCCGCGAGCCCCTTGCGCTTGTCATAGTTGCGCTCGGGCTCGGTCAGCGGGGCGAGACTGGCGGCTGACGAGGAGATCCCATGCTTGGCGAACTCGCCCTCACTCAACATGATCTGGCAGCGCCCGCAAATGCCTCGGCCGCCGCAAACTGAATCGACATCGACGCCAAGCTTGCGGGCGCATTCCAGGATCGAGATGCCGATGGGGAAGCGCCCGCGCTTTCCCGAAGGCGTGAAGACCAGATATGCAGTCTCGACCATGCCCCGGCCCTCAGGCGCCCGAGGCGTGTCGCAGCAGGCGCATTCGCCGCCTGCTGACAGTCGATTTGGCCGGGCTCTCGTCGGGCTGCTCAGGGGTCGCTGCGGCAGCCTGCTGTTGCGGGGCGTCTTCCCAATTCCGCGCCGCCTTGATCCACTGCGCGCAGTTCTTGTCATGGCCCATCACCACATTGGCGCCTTTGACCGCCATCATCTCCGGCGCGTGCAGCGGGTTGGTGATGGCCGAGGTCATGCCAGCACCGATCGCCATTGACAGAAATGCGGCGTTGAGGCCGTGGCGCTGAGGCAGGCCGAAGCTGAAATTCGAGGCACCGCAGGTGGTATTGACCTGCAACTCGCCGCGCAGCCGCCGGATCAGATGCAGGATCGATGCGCCGGTGTCATTGACTGCCCCCACCGGCATGACCAGCGGGTCGACCAGAATATCGCTCTTGGGGATGCCATGATCGGCTGCCCGCTCGACAATCTTCTTCGCCACCGCGTAACGCACATCCGGGTCCTGGGAAATGCCGGTCTCGTCGTTGGAGATCGCCACCACAGCCGCTCCATATTTGCGCACCAGGGGCAAAACAGTTTCCAGCCGCTCCTCCTCGCCGGTGACCGAATTGACCAGCGGCTTGCCGCGATAGACCGCCAACCCGGCATCAAGAGCCTCGACGATGGAGGAATCGATCGACAGAGGCGCGTCGGTCAGTGATTGGACCAGTTTGATGCAATCGGCGAGAATTGCCGCCTCGTCGGCCAAGGGAATGCCTGCATTGACGTCCAGCATTTGGGCGCCTGCCGCCACCTGCGCCAGGGCGTCGGCCTCGACCCGGCTGTAGTCGCCGGCCTTCATCTCGGCGGCCAGCTTTTTACGCCCGGTCGGGTTGATACGTTCGCCGATAATCACGAATGGCTGGTCAAAGCCAATCACGACCTCGCGGGTTGCCGAACTGAGAACGGTGTTCGTCATGGCTCAGGCCGCCGACCGGGAGACCAGCCCCGCCTCGACCAGGCGATGCACCGTTTCCACCGCATGGGGCGCATTCTCCCCATAGCCATCGGCGCCTATCTTGTCGGCAAACTCCTTGGTCACCGGCGCTCCGCCGACGATGACCGGATAGATCGCTTCTGTCTTCTTGAACAGCGCCACCGTCTTTTGCATCGACGGCATCGACGTTGTGAGCAGGGCGGAGAGGCCAACCACGTCGGGCGACAATTCGCGGGCCCGCTCCAGCACCTCGTCCGGGGTCACATTGACGCCGAGATCGACCACCTGATAGCCTGCGCCCTCGAGCATCATTCCGACAAGATTCTTGCCGATATCATGGACATCGCCCTGCACCGTGGCCAGCATCACCAGACCTTTCGGCGGCTCGCCGCTTTGGCTGAGAATCGGGCGCAGGATCTCAAGCCCGGCTTTCATGGCGCGAGCGGCCATCAGCATCTCGGGCACAAAGATTTTGCCCTTGGCGAACTCCTCTCCAACATCGTCCATGGCCGCGATCAGGGCATCGTCCAGGAGTGATTGAACCGGTATGTTCATCGCCAGGCCCTCGGTCACCAATTGCGCTGCCAACTGATCTTCGTGATCGAGCACCGCGTCGAAGATGTCATCCAGAAGGCGCTCATCTGCGGTGACCTCCGTGCGCTCCAGAACCGCAGCGGCCGCAACAATAGCGTCGGTGTCGGGAGCTGCGGAGGTCTCGCCGCTTTCGCCCACCGCCTCGGCCGTGCCAGCGCGGCGCAGCCCTTTCCAGGGGCGGTCACCGGCACGGAAAGCCAGCGCGGCATCGACCGCGATCTTGACATTCTCGGGAGGTGTCACGGCCGAGAGATTGCAAAAATATACGCTGCCCTTGCCATCGGCTTCCTCGACCACCTCCATATATTCGTGGATGCGCTTTTCGATTTCCTCGGCGGGGCCGTTCTGGAACAGATTGTTGTCGATCCCCAGCACCACCGACTTGTTTTCGCGGCGGGCAAACGCCATCGGCTCAGCCAAGCCAACCTTCCACAGGTCCGGATCCTGGATCTTGAAATATTCCGGGGTCACTTTCAGCTTGTTCTGCCAGAAACGCTCCTTGTCGTCGGGATAGGAGTCGCCCCACCAGTTATCCACCAGAACCGGCAGACTCAATTGCTCCTGCATGCGCAGGATCGGCCCCATGGCGAACTCCTCTTGCATATCCAAGGTGATGAAAGGCAGTGAAGCGGTGGCGTCCGAGCCGTCGAAAAATGGCAGGTCCGGGAACTGCTTGAGCATGTATTTGCTGTAAGGGACCAGCACTTCGTCGACGATAAAGGCCATGACCTTGTGAACAAAAGCCGGATTCTGCAGGATTTGCACCACCAGATTTTCAAAGGTCATCAGGTGCGCCGCCATGGTGAAGGGTCCGCAGAAGCAAAGCGGCGGGCGGCGGCCCGTCATCTCCTTCACCTGATGGAGAATCTCCGCCACCATGGGCATCCGCCCGGCCGATGCAGGGTTCGGAGATTTGAGCTTTGCAAGATCGGCCTCGTTCTCGATCAGCGGCACCACATTGTCGAGCGCGGGCGCCATGTCATCGAACAGCACCAGAGGCAGGCCCAGCGCCTCGGCTTCCACGTTATAGACGTCCCAGATGAAGCTGGGAGTGTCGAAACGGCAATCCACCGTGGTCTGGCAGATGCCGCGCACGAAGGTTTCGGCATCCGTATAGAATTCGTGCCCGGCGTGGTTGCTTTGCGCCATGGAGTATTCGTGCATCTGCACGATAAATGGCACCTCGTCAGCACCGCCATTCATGGCGGCTTCCAACCTGCGATAGCCAGTCTCAAAATCAAACTCGGGCATCAGGATCTCCTCCACTCGTGGGGTCGCGCGGAATTGTCATGCAGCTATGGCTATGGATAAAATATCCATTATCAGATAAACGATAAGTCCAATTTTCCCTGAGAAGATCAGCACCATGCCGAAACAAGCGGTCGGGCTGTTGCTCGATATGATCACGTTGGAACGTTCGGCGGCGACGCCGCTGTACCGCCAGCTCGATCTACAGCTCCGGGAGGCGGTCCTCTCGGGGCGGCTCGCGTCGGGCACCCGCTTGCCCGCAACGCGGCAGCTGGCCAAGGAGTTGGGCGTCTCGCGGCTGACGGTTCAAAACACCTATGAGCAGTTGGTGGCCGAAGGTTTTCTGACCGCGGGCACCGGCTCGGGTACCTTCGTGGCGGACATAGGGCCGCAGGACCTGCCGCCCCGGCCGTCGGCTCGGTTGCGTCCGGCCCAAACCCCGCAAGCCAGGCTCTCGCGTCGTGGCGAACAGATTTCCAGAACCTGGTCCGCGACGCGCGTTGCCGAAACCCGCGCCTTCCGGCCCTCGGTTCCGGCGCCGGAGCTCTTCCCCATGGTGGCTTGGTCCCGGCTTTGGGCCAGAGCATTGCAACGCCTCGGGCCTGATTTGTTCGGCTATGGCCAGGAAGGCGGCTATCCGCCACTGCGCGCGGCGATTGCCGAGCACCTTGAAAATGCGCGTGGTGTGCGATGTGTGCCCGATCAGGTCATCGTTACGGCCGGGTCGCAGCAATCCTTCGCCCTTTCGGCGCTCGTCCTGCTGGACGTCGATGATCTGGCTTGGGGCGAGGATCCCGGCCATGCGGCAGGGCGTGACGTGCTGACCGCGCTGGGGATCAGGGTCCAGTCAGTGCCGATCGATCAGGAGGGGCTGTCCGTCGAGCACGGACGCACCGAGGGCGGCGACCCGCGTCTGATCTTCGTGACCCCTTCGCATCAGCACCCGCTTGGCATCACCATGAGCCTGCGCCGGCGCCTGGAGTTGCTTCAATACGCCCAGCAATGCGACGCCTGGATTCTGGAAGACGATTATGACAGCGAGTTCCGCTACTCCGGACGGCCACTGCCCGCGCTCCAGGGGCTGGAGGGGGGCGGTCGGGTGATCTATGCGGGTAGCTTCTCGAAAGTTCTCTATCCGTCACTGCGTATGGGATATCTCGTGGTTCCTTCGAAAATCGTCGGATCGTTTTGCGCCGCCCAATCGGTACTAAGTCAGGGCATTCCCACATTGCCGCAGGCGGTGCTGGCGGAATTCATGCAGGAGGGCCGTTTCGCCGCGCATATCAGGCGCATGCGCGTTGCCTATGGCGAGCGGCAGCGAGCGCTGGTGGTTGCACTGAAGGACCAGGCTGCAGGACTCCTGGATGTCCAGCCGACTGATGCTGGAATGCATGTGATGGCCTGGTTGCCGGACGGGGCCAATGACATGGCGGTTGCCCGTTCGCTCTGGCAGGGTGGGATCGAAGCCATTCCCTTGTCGATCTACGCCAAGCAACCATACCCCCGCGCTGGGTTGCTGCTCGGCTTTTCCGCAGTCCCCCGCGAGCAGGCCGGGCCGAAGGTCGCGCAAATGATGGAGATCCTGAAAGGCTGCGGATTGTAGCTCCCCGAAGCCCTCGCCGAGACCCGATATGGGAGGGTCAGGGCTTCGGAGATTCCGGCACCGAGGGCGGCGACGCTGGCGCCGGGAATGGTCAAGCGGACGGCAACGGCGGCGGCGGGAGCGGCGGCGACGGCCCCGGCGGCGGCCCTCACTGACAACCGAGGAGGAGGAATATGATGATGATCAACAGAGTACGAGAGACGATGCTGGGCGCGGGCCTGGCGCTGGGCCTGGCAGGTTGTGCGACGGCCGGGCCGATGATCGGCCCGTCGAGCCATGACGCCACTGGTCTCCGGGCGCTACTCGCGGACCGGGTCGAGGTCGCGTATGACGTGGCCGGGCGTGGCTGGGGCCTGCGGATTAAAGTCAATGTGCGCACGATGTCGCATTACTGCGTCCAGGACCGGCTTACAGGGTTCGGGCGCTACTTCACCGAGGCCTAGACGACGCGGCCGGCGCGCGCGGAGTTTCGCGCCGTCGTCACGCCAGCCGCCCAGTTGTTGGGATCACGCGCCCAATACAATCCGGAGACCGGCAGGCTGGTCAAGGGCGGATCGACTTATGGCGTGGGCTGGATCGGCCACCTGCAGGACACGATCCCACAGGCGATCTACTCGCTCTGCCCGCGCTTTCCGGATCCCAGCGATCTCGGCTTCGAGGTCAACCCGAAGCAGACGTCGACGGATTACCAGGAGTTGGTCGCCCAGGACCCCGGAGCGGTGCTGAAAGGCCTCCTGCACGAGCCCTTTGTCGGGCCATCGAGCCATAACGCGGCCGGTCTCCGGGTGCTGCTCACGGACCGGGTCGAGGTCGCGTATGACGTGGCTGGGCGCGACTTCGGCCTGCGCATCAAGGTCAATGTGGGCACGATGGGGCATTTCTGCGTTCAGAACGAGATCACAGGGTCCGGCCGCTACTTCACCCAGGCCTGGACGACGCGGCCGCGGGGCGCGGAGTTGCGCGCCGTCGTCACGCCGTCCGACGAACCGACCGGCCAAGGTGTGCAATACGACGCCGTGACCGGCAAGCTGATCAAGGGAGGCTACAGCGTTCTCTGGGCCGGCCACCTGCAGGAGACGATCCCGCAAGCGGTCTACTCGCTTTGCCCGAGCTTTCCGGATCGCCGCGATCTCGGCTTCGAGGTCAACCCGAAGCAGACGTCGACGGATTACCGGAAGCTGGTCGCCCAGGACCCCGGGGCGGTGCTGAAAGGCTTGTAACTGGCGGGGAGGCGCCGGGGGCGGCTGTTTTGGCGAACATGCCCCCGGTGCCTCTTCCCGAAGAGGAAGGTGTTCTTCATGATGTGTATAAAGCGGTGTCTCGAAGCGCCGAGCGTCGGCGCGCCATCGAGCGCGCCCCCCGCCCGCTCAGGTGCCAAGCAGGAGCGTCGAGACGATCACGCCCGCGATCGCGACCATGCAGCCGACCGTCCAGCGCAACTGCGTGATCTGGCCCTTGGCGATCTCCGTGCTCAGGCTTTCGATCTTCGTCTCAAGCCGGCCCTCGGTGCCAGCGATCTTCGTCTCAAGCCGGCCCTCGGTGCCAGCGATCTTCGTCTCAAGCCGGCCCTCGGTGCCAGCGATCTCCCCGCGCAGGCTCTCGATCTTCGTCTCAAGCCGGGACTCGCTGCCGGCGATATCCCCCCGCACCTCGGCGATCTTCGTCTCAAGCCGGGACTCGACGCCGGCGATCTCCCCTCGCACCTCGGCCATCCCCTCGGCGATCTTCGTATACCGCTCGGCATTCCTGGTATCACTCTCGGCGATCTTCGTCTCAAGCCGGGACTCGGCGCCGGCGATCCCCGCGTCGAGTTCGGCGATCCCCGCGGCGCTCTCCGCGGTGAGGTCGGCCTTGAGGAGCGCGAGATCGTCCTTCGTGGCGAGGGTTTCGGTCATGGCGCCGCCAACGGTTTCGATAATGGCCTCGGCCTGCGCCTCTTCGACGCCAGTGGCGGTGAGCCGCTTCATCGCCTTGAGAGTATCGAACGCCATGGTCATCATTGCCGTCTCCTGCCAATCGCGTCCGCCGCGCGCCAAAAGGATATACGTTCCGCGCGCCCGCGTCAAAGCCTGCCCGGCCACCCTCCGCGCCCTGCCCTGGCCGCGGTGTCTCTCTCGCCGATCTCCCATCCAGTGGGACCGGCGCGCGGGCACGGGCGGCCCGACAAAGCGCGAACATTCGGGGACACATGGCGAACACGCGCGCTTGCCGTCCTCTCCGCCTCCGCCCTCGCCGCGCTCCTGGCCGGGCCGGCACCGGCCCTCGCCCAGGCTCACCCTTCTCCTGATCCGGTCCTTCCGCTTGCGTTTCCGGCCTGTCCGGAAGCGGCTCTCACCGAGGCGCTTTCAGCCGGCTCCGCGGGAGCGGTGCTGCGCGCCGCAAAAGGAATGGACGGCGAACCGGCTGGGCTTCAACGCGCCCGCCTCGCTGGGTGCGCTGGCAACGGAAGCCGGGCGGTCTACACTGGCCGCTTGCGGCGTTCCCGTGGAGATGCTGGCCGGCGGAGACGGAACGTCACAACGGGAGTCACTTCGCCGGTTTCTGCATGGCACCATAAAACCTTTAGGGCGCATGGTTGAATCGGAACTGCGCCGCGTGTTCGATGCGCCCGAGCTGGTCTTGAATTTCGATGAACTCTTCGCAAGCGATCTGTCGGGCCGGGCAAGGGCTTTCCAGTCGATGGTTGGTGCCGGGATGCCCCTTCCCGAAGCCGCCGCGCTGGCGGGCCTGATGCAGCCTGAAGATGTTTGATGGGCGGCGGGCGGGACTAGGGCAGTAGAAGCTTGAGCAAGCCGAAAGTGATGGCGCTATTAGCGGCCACGATGGCGGCCACGGAAACAATGAATTTATCGGTTAACCGGGTTTCGAGCTTGGCGAGCGCGGTTTCTAGAACGGCTCTGGTGGCAAGATCGCCTTGGCCGTTGCGGATCGCGGCCGTGATGGCTTCCGCCTGTTCGCGCTTGAACCCGCCTGCTTCGAGGGCGCGGGCCGTTTTCAATGTGTCGAAAGCCTGGGCCATCGGGCGACATTAGCATGAAACCGCCGGGCGTCAATAACCGCCAGATCGGGGCGCTGGGCGGTCCCTGTGCTTGCCTTCATGGGTAGTTGGTGCGGGTTTCGGTGCTCATGGGCAACTGAGGGCCCATAAAATCGGCCGATTTTGGCAGTTATCAAAAAAAGGGGCTTAGGATCGTCAACCATGTTTTTTGATCGGTCGTTGGAAAGGTTGGCTTTTTTGTTGCCGATTTCCGGGTTTTCGGCGGGATCGAGGCGCGGATCGCCGGATTTCAAATCGTTCCATTGCAAACGATTTGCCCACTTCATGGACTACGCCGGGTTGGCGGGTAACAGCAGAGTCACACATGAATCCTCGTGTGACTCTGCGGTATATCCCCGCGATCTCGGGAAACCGGGGATCGAGGGCGGGGCCTGGTCGAGATCGAGGGGCTTGGGGATCGGGGCGCGGATCGCCGGGACTAGAGGAACTTTATGGAGCCGATGATAACGGCGACGGCAATGCCTATCATAACTATGAATTTCTCTATCAACCGGCTTTCGAACTTGGCGAGCGCGGTTTCAAGATCGGCTCTGGTGAAAAGCTCGCCCTGGCCGGAGCGGATCGCGGCCGTGATCGCTTCGGCCTGTTCGCGCTTGAACCCGCCTGCTTCGAGGGCGCGGGCCGTTTTCAATGTGTCGAAAGCTTGGGCCATCGGGCGACTGTAGCATGAAACCGGCGGGCGTCAATCAAGCCTGGTCGAGTGCCGTGTTTGTCTGTGTTTGTTTCCCGGCGGCTCCGGGCCGGGGCCGTCACGGGGGCCGGTGGCCGTCGCCGCGATCCGCCGGGCGCTGGCCGTCGAGGCGCGGATCGCCGGGGCCGTGCCTGGCGCTGGCTTCAATCGTCCAGCTTGGGCGCGCACTTCGCCAACTCGCACTTACGCACTTGGAAGGTAGATTCCGGCCGGTTCCGCCGCGCCCGCAGTACGACGCCGTGACCGGCAGACTGGTCAAGGGCGGCCCGATTCATGGCGTGCTCTGGGCCGGCCACCTGCAGGACACGATCCCGCTGGCGGTCTACTCGCTCTGCCCGAGCTTTCCGAAACCCGGCGCTCTCGGCTTCGAGGTCAACCCGAAGCAGACGTCGACGGATTATCAGGAGTTGGTCGCCCAGGATCCCGGGGCGGTGCTGAAAGGCTTGTAACTGGCGGGGAGGCGCCGGGGGCGGCTGTTTTGGCGAACATGCCCCCGGCGCCTCTTCCTGAAGAGGAAGGTGTTCTTCATGATGTATAAGAAGCGGTGCCTCGAAGCGCCGGCGGACATCCGGCGCGGCGGCGCGCCCCCCGCCGGCTCAGGTGCCAAGCAGGAGCGTCGAGACGAGCACGCCCGCGATCGCGATCATGCAGCCGACCGTCCAGCGCAACTGCGTGGTCTGGCCCTCGGCGATCTTCGCATACCGCTCGGCATTCCTGGCATCACTCTCGGCGATCTTCACATACCGCTCGGCATTCCTGGTATCACTCTCGGCGATCTTCGTCTCAAGCCGGGACTCGGTGCCGGCGATCTCCCCGCGCACCTCGGCGATCCCCTCGGCGATCTTCACATACCGCTCGGCATTCCTGGTATCACTCTCGGCGATCTTCGTCTCAAGCCGGGACTCGGTGCCGGCGATCTCCCCGCGCACCTCGGCGATCCCCTCGGCGATCTTCGCATGCCGCTCGGCATTCCTGGTATCACTCTCGGCGCTCTCCGCGGTGAGGTCGGCCTTGAGGAGCGCGAGATCGTCCTTCGTGGCGAGGGTTTCGGTCATGGCGCCGCCAACGGTTTCGATAATGGCCTCGGCCTGCGCCTCTTCGACGCCAGTGGCGGTGAGCCGCTTCATCGCCTTGAGAGTATCGAACGCCATGGTCATCATTGCCGTCTCCTGCCAATCGCGTCCGCCGCGCGCCAAAAGGATAGACGTTCCGCGCGCCCGCGTCAAAGCCTGCCCGGCCACCCTCCGCGCCCTGCCCTGGCCGCGGCGTCTCTCTCGCCGGTCTCCCATCCAGTGGGACCGGCGCGCGGGCACGGGCGGCCCGACAAAGCGCGAACATTCGGGAACACATGGCGAACACGCGCGCTTGCCGTCCTCTCCGCTGTCACCCTCGCTGCCCTCCTGGCGATCCCGGCCCCGGCCCTCGCCCAGGCTCAGCCTTTTCCTGATCCGGTTCTTCCGCTTGTGTTTCCGGCCTGTCCGGAAGCGGCTCTCACGGCGGCGCTTTCAGCCGGGTCCGCGGGCGCGGTGCTGCGCGCCGCCGAGCGGGCGCGGATCGCGCTCGGGCTCTGCCGCGACCGCGCCCGGCTGATGGCGGAGATCACCGAGCATCATGCCCGGGTGGCGGCGGCGCTGGCCCCGCCGCCCGCGGACCCGGATGACAGCGAATACCACGCCGCGCGGATTGACGGCATCGAGGCGGATCTCGTCATCGCCGCCGCCAGGATCGAGCAGCTGCTCGCGCACGCGGAGATGCGCGTGGTCGCGTTTCTACTTGCGCACGAAGTACTCGTCAGCGCGGCTCTCCTCCTTCAGGAGGCGGCGGCAGTTCTCGGCGAAGGTTTGAATCAAGCGGGTAGGTTGGGATTGGGCATTAAACGCGATGCCGTAATGCGGGCTGGGGATGTTCTCGCGCAGAGGTCGGCAGACCACCTGATTGCCATCATAGGTCCGGTTGTTCGCCGGTCGCATGATCAGAAGCGCAAAGCCAATCCCGGCCCCCACAAGGCCGCGCACTGTTTCGTAGGATTGAACCTGATGGCCAATTCGTGGTTCGAGCCCCAGATTCTGGAACACCGAGCGAAAAAATTGCCCAGTGATCGGCAGATCAAGGGAAATCATCTGCCGTTCGGCCAGATCATAAAGCGAGACCGTCTTACCCGCCGCCAAGGGATCGGTGGCCGAGAGCAGTACATAAACCGGTGTATCGATCAGCGGTTCGAAACGGACCGCCGGATGCAGGCGGTGGTCATAGGTCAGGGTTACGTCGATGAACCCGGTGACCAGCCATTTGTTCAATTCGTCGAGGTCGCCCTCGTGGAGATGCAATTCGATACCTGGGTGACGTTCCGCCAAGCTGGCCATGACCAGGGGGACGATGAAAGGCACGGTTGGCGCGAAGCAGCCGACGTTGATCGGTCCCTGAACGTCGCGGCTGAGACCGGTAGCGTCGCTCTCGAAATCCTGTACACGGTCGAGCAGGACGCGTGCCTTGGAGATGAAACGCTTGCCCGCGGGAGACAGTGCAATCCGCCGCGCCGGATACCGCACATAGATGGTGAGGGCAAACTCACGCTCCAGTTCGCTCAGCGCCGCCGAGATCGCGGGCTGAGAGATTCCAAGCTTCTCTGCCGCCTTGGTCACACTGCCATTGTCTGCAACGGCGACTGCATAACTGAGTTGTCTGAAGGTGAATGCCATAAGAATTTCCGTGGTTCGACATCAGTATAATCTAATTTTCAAATGATAACAACTAAGGTATCGCGGATTGGCAAGCAATGAGATTTGGCGCCAACGGCCAAACGAATCCAGGGAGATGACCTATGCGCGGGATTGCGGTTCCGGATGCCCTGCATTTCCGACAGCTCACCGAATCTGCGACACTCGTCGGAGGTAAACGGTAGTCTGGGAGGGACCGGCATTGGCGCGCGTTAAGCTTGAAAACATCACCAAGGACTTCGGGCAAATGCGTGTGCTCAAGGGCGTCAGCCTGGATATCGCCGACGGCGAGTTCCTGACCCTGGTCGGCCCCTCGGGCTGCGGAAAGTCGACGCTGCTGCGCATCATCGCGGGCCTTGATGCGCAGACCGGTGGCAACGTCGAGATCGACGGAGTAGTCGTCAACCAGGTCCGGCCCAGTCGCCGCGATCTGGCGATGGTCTTTCAATCCTATGCGCTTTATCCGTACCTGTCGGTCGCCCAGAACCTGGCAACCCCGTTGCTGATGCGGGATTTCGGATTCTGGGAGCGGATGCCGCTGGTCGGCATGTTCATGCCGGAGCGAAGCGCCAAGCGTGATACCGTGTGGGCAGCGGTCCGCGATGTCGCCGAGACCCTGAAGATCGAACACTTGCTCGACCGCAAACCCGGTCAGCTTTCGGGTGGCCAGCGCCAACGGGTGGCGCTGGGCCGGGCGATGATCCGCAACCCCCATGCTTTCCTGATGGACGAGCCGCTCTCGAACCTTGATGCCGCGCTCCGGGTGCATATGCGCGCCGAGCTGGCTGATCTGCACCGCAGCCTGCGAACGACCTTTATCTATGTCACCCACGACCAGGCCGAAGCTTTGACCATGTCCGACCGGATGGCGGTTATGATGGATGGCGAGTTGCTGCAAGTTGGCGCGCCGAGCGAGGTGTACCAGAATCCGCACGACCGCCGTGTCGCCGAGTTCATCGGGAGCCCGCAAGTCAACATTCTACCGGCCGTAGCGGATGCGGATGGCCGGCTCTCCTGCCTGGGCGTCTCTCTTTCACGCCGCCTGCAGGATGTGGCGGCTGGCACCGTCGATATCGGGCTCCGGCCCGAACATTTGGAAATTCACTCCGGGTCTGAGGGCCACAGTCTGCCAGGCAAGATCGTCCATAAAGAAAACCTCGGCTCAGACGTTTACCTGCATCTGGCGACCAGCGACGGGGCTCACCGCGTTGTTGTTCGCACCACACCATACGCGGTGCAGGATGCGGCCATCGGTGACTTGGTTCAGGTCGACTGGGATACCGGAAAACTGATGGCCTTCGACAAAGATGGCCGACGGCTAGCGCTCGCCAGCGAGTCCGGGACACAGGAGCATGTTGCCTGATGGTCCAGTCACGCGCTCATATCTGGTTCATCACCCCTGCGGTGCTGTTGATGGTCCTGATCCTGATCGTGCCGATAGCGGTCGCGGCGACGATCTCGTTCACGGACTACAGTCTTGGCAACCCGGGTTTCAATTGGGTCGGTTGGAAGAACTATGAAGCGCTGCTGAAGTTCTCCAGCTACCACAAGATGTTCACCGCTTCGCTAACCTATGTTTTGATCGTTGTACCGGTGTCTGTGGCACTGGGGCTGGCATCCGCATTGCTGATTTCGTCGCTGCGTTTCGGCGGCGAGATTTACAAGGCGGTCTTTTTCCTGCCGGTGATGGCAACGCTGCTTGCAATGGCGATCGTGTGGGAGTTCGCGCTGCATCCGATCATCGGTATCGTCAACGGCGTTTTGGCGGACGGCTGCGATATCGGTTGGCTCTACAGCCTGCTAACCGGGTCGTGGTATGGTGCCGATCCCACCGGAAGCTGGTTCGGCTACGGCTGCGCCGAGAATTTCCCGCTGTGGCTGGGCGACAAGAACTACGCCCTAGGCACGATTGCTTTTATCGGAGTCTGGCAGGCCTTCGGCTTCAACATGGTGCTGTATCTCGCGGGCCTTACCGGGGTCCCGCGCGAGCTGTATCATGCTGCCGAGATCGATGGGGCAAACAGCGCCTGGCAGCGGTTCTGGCTCGTCACCTGGCCCGCGCTGGGGCCGACCCACGTTTTCGTGGTCACCATCACGTCGATCCGGTCGTTCCAGGTGTTCGATACCGTCGAGGCGCTGACCCGCGGCGGCCCCAGCAAATCCACCTATGTGATGGTCTACGCCATGTTCGAGAAGGGCGTGCGGCAAAACCTGCTCGGCATCGGTTCGGCCATCACCATGATCTTCCTGGTATTCGTCCTGGTGCTGACCTTGACCCAGATCTATTTCGTCAATCGAAGGGTTCACTACTCATGACCCGGAGCGGTACTTGGCTGAACGAGATTGCAAAGCACGCGTTTCTGCTGCTGGGAGCCTTCGTGGTGCTGCTGCCATTCTACCTGATGCTTTCATATTCCATCAAATCACCGTTCGAGATCGAAACCAACTCGGGCGGCTTCTTTGGGGCTCAGGAGATGATCACCGACAACAAGTGCATCAAGGCGGGCAAGCCCGCCGAGGAATGCACCATGCGCCCGTTCGTCTACAACTATGTGCCGCTTTCAGCGAGGCGCCGCTGCTGCGCTATTTACTGAACGGCGTCATCGTGACCCTGTCGATCTTCCTCATCCAGGTGATCGTGGCCCTGCCTTGCGCCTACGCGCTCGCCAAGTTGCGGTTCTGGGGCCGGGATGTCGTGTTTGCGATGGTGATCTTTTGCCTGCTGATCCCGGTCCACGCGATTGCCATACCGCTTTATATCATGCTGGCCAAAGCTGGGATGACAAACTCCTACGCCGCTCTGATAATCCCGTGGACGATCTCGGTCTTCGGCATCTTCCTGATGCGGCAGTTCTTTATGACCGTGCCAGATGATCTGATTGACGCTGCGCGCATGGACGGCATGAGCGAATTTACGATCGTCTGGCGGGTGATGCTGCCGGTCGCGATCCCGGCGCTGATGGCATTCGCGATCTTCTCGGTCGTGGCGCATTGGAACGACTACTACTGGCCACGCATAGTGATCACCGGCGACCGCAGCCTGATGACGCCGCCGCTTGGGCTGCGCATGTTCAAGTCCGATCTCGATGGAAATGAGTATGGGCCGATGATGGCGGCATCGACTGTTATCGTCTTGCCGCTGGTCGTGGCGTTCTTGCTGGCGCAGCGACGCTTTATCGAGGGGATCACTCTATCAGGAATGAAATAGTGGGACCACGGCTGAGAATTCGGCTCCGAAAATGTGGGCCGGACACGGCAGGGAAAGTTGATGCCGGGGCACAACAGAACCCTGCGGCTACTGCAGAGGACAAAGGAGAAACACGATGAGGTACAAAACATTGGCCGCCGCAGGATTGGCGGCCGCTCTCTCAACGGCGGCTGTCGCCGGTGAGAAGGTGACGATCGAGGTCGGGTATCCCTATTCGAGCCTGTTCGACGTCACATTCGAACGGATCATGCCACTGTTCAACGAGGCTCATCCCGACATCGAGGTGGTGTTCCGGGCATCATACGACAACTACGAAGACGGGACCAATACCGTCCTGCGTGAAGTCGTCGCGGGCAAACAGCCGGATGTCTCTCTGCAGGGGCTGAATCGGCAGGCGATCATGGTCGAGAAAGGAATCGCAAAATCGCTCGAGAGCTTCATTGCGCAAGAAAGCGATTTTGAGAAGGAAGGCTACCATCAGGCGATGCTCGACCTGGCCACCTTCGATGGCGACGTCTACGGCCTTCCTTTTGCTGTTTCGCTTCCGGTTGGCTACTACAATATGACTGCCTTAAAAAAGGGAATTATATACCAAAATGCCATTGCCCGTTAATCTTCATCCTTGACAATGACTTGGCGAAACAAGGCCTTGACGGCTTCATCTTGCGAAGCCTTATAGCCAACAGTTTCTTCCTTTTCTGCCTTTGTAGGCTGGTAACTGTGAGGTTTCACCACGACAGTTGGTTTGTCTTTGGAAGTCATTGCTACTCCTTTCACGGCAGTACACCGATTAAAGCCAATGGAACGGCCGGAGCGAGGCCCGCTACCTCCGCAGCGTCTGGGCCTCGATGCTCAATGAGGCATACGAGCGCGCGCGTCTCGACCTGCGTCTCGATCACCGCTCCTGCAAGGAGCGCGAGGCCGAAGCCCGCGCACGGGGCAACACCATCGAGGCCGACCGCTGGGTACGCGAGGCAACCGAACACATGGGTCCCACCCTCACCCAGGCCGACCGCAAGGCCGCGCGCCAGGCGCGCCGCGAGATACGTCCGGGCACGCCCGGGCCCGGCCCGGTGACCGAGCTCGGTCGGGAGAACCGCCGACGCCGTGCGGCGAGCCTGGAACGGGAGGCCGCCTGCCAGGCGACTGATCCAGCCCAACATTTCTTAGGTCCACCCACGATGGTATGACAGGGTTGCCAGCCCACGAATTGTTCCGTGTCACAAAGGCGGAATGGGTCATACGTTCATCTGGAGTCATGCGATCAACTCCCGCAACCGCTTCCCTCTCATTCCAGTTGCTAACGCGCCCATCTGATCGGCGGTATCAGATTCACGGATATTATGGCGCGCGGCGAACTCAACGACATAGCGGCCAAGGTGCTTGCTGCTCATGTGGTGGCAGGTGCCGTGATAGCCCCGCTTGAGCATCGACCAGAAGGATTCGATCCCGTTGGTGTGGGCCATGCCGTTCACATACTCGCCGACACTGTGCTTGACGGTCTCATGCTCGAACGCCATCCCCCGATACCCGCCGTGATCGTCTGTGTAGACTGTCGCCCCCTCGGCAGCGTGATCGCCGACAAACTCCTGAAGCGTCCTGGCGTCCGTCCCGCTTGTCACGGCGGCATTCACGCGGTTGGTTTCGCGGTCCTTGGCCCCCACAATGATCGACTTGCCAACACCACCCCTGCCGGCGCGGAGCTTCTTGTCAGCGTGCTTGTTCTTCTCCTTGCCGCCGATGCAAGTCTCATCGACTTCAACCGGGCCAACGAAAGGAACATCGCCCGCTTTGAAAGATTTCCGAAGTCGATGCGCCAGATGCCATGCAGACTTTTGCGTGATCCCAAGATCACGGTGCAGTTTCATACTGGATACACCTTTGAGATTTGTGGAAAGCAGATAGATGGCTATTGCCCAGATTTGATAGCCAAGCTTCGATCCTTCCATGACCGTTCCAACTTTCATGGAAAACATTCTCTTGTCGGGACAGTCGCGGCATCGGTGCGTCATTGATTTGTGCGTTAGCAGCCCGTTGACGAAGTCGGCCCTGGACACGAGCGGCCTGGTCTGATTCAGTGATATTCTGATTTGATCGGGGGGTTCGCCGATGGCGATGGGACTGCGGAAGGATCGTCAGGGTGATTTGATGGTGGGCTGGGCGGAGATGCCGCGCTCGCCGGGTCATGTGTTTTACGACCGTCTTCAGTCGGTCCTGATCGAGGGCGACTTCGACGGCTTCGCCGAGGCGGCCTGCCGGTGCTGTTACGCGGTCAGGACGGGAGCGCCTTCGGTGCCGCCGGGGCGCTGTTTCCGCATGCATCTGGTGGGCTGTTTCGAGGGCATCGACTCTGGGCGCGGGCTGGAATGGCGCTGCTCGGATTCGCTGTCGCTGCGGGAGTTTCTGCGGCTGGAGAGCCGGGATCGTGTGCCGGACCATTCCTGGCTGTCGAAGACCCGCACGCGTCTGCCCCACGAGGTGCACGCGGTGGTCTTCGATTGGGTTCTGGCGCTGATCGCCGAGGCCGGGTTTGGTGAAGGGCGACCGCATCGGGGTGGATGCCTCGACCATGGAGGCCAACGCGGCGCTGCGCAACATCGTGCGGCGCGACACGGGTGAGGGCTACCGGGAGATGCTGGAGCATCTGGCCCGGGAGAGCGGCATCGAGACGCCCACGGCCGAGGACCTGGCGCGTCTGGACCGCAAGCGCAAGGGCAAGAAGCTCTCGAACCAGGATTGGGTTTCCAGGAGCGACCCCGAGGCCAGGGTCGCCAGGATGAAGGACGGCACGACCCATCTGGCCTACAAGCCCGAGCACGCGGTGGATCTGGACACCGGGGCGGTGGTGGCGGCCGAACTGCACCCAGCCGATGAGGGCGACACCACGACGCTTTTCAAGACCCTGGCGGCGGCCGAGGCAAACCTCGATGCGGTGGCTGCGGCACCGACGCCAGAGAGCCCGGCCGAATGCGTCACCGACAAGGGCTATTTCTCACGGGCGGTCTTGAAGGCCCTGGACGACAGTCCCTGGAAGACCCGGACCGCCGAGCCCAGGCAGAAGGGCTTTTCGCGCTGGCGCGATGACCAGGCGGCGCGCCGGGCGGTCACCAACAACCGCGTGCGGCTCAAGTCCGGGGTCGCCCGCGATGCCTTCAAGCTGCGCGCCGAGATCGTCGAGCGCTGCTTTGCCCACAGCCTCGATCGCGGCGGCATGCGCCGAACCTGGCTGCGCCGGCGCGAACGTGCACAAGCGATACCTGCTTCACGTCGCCGGCCACAACCTCTCGTTGCTGATGCGCCAACTCATCGGCGCCGGCACCCCGCGCCAGGCTGTGGCGGGCGGATATGGCGGTGTTTTCGTGCTTGTTGCGCCCTCTGGAGCCGTTCTGGTCGCTCAGATCGTCCTCATCGTCTCGGAGGATGGCGAAACCGCCTGCGCCGCGTTATGTTTCGTCGTGGGGTGAAACCCGGTCAATGGCGACTTTTTCAACGGGCTGTTAGTCCACACTGGACGTTAAACGAACCGCAATGTGGGCAATAGGGGCCATCAGGCCAAGGCTGTTTCGCAAACCACTTTTCGGCGGTTGCGTCATCAGGAAACATCTTTACTAACTGAACAAACGTCAGTCCTTTGCGATGGCTCTTACCGGGTGCGTTTGTTTTCTGCGTCATAACTCGATCTCCTGTTGTGACTCTACTATAATTCAGTTGCCCCAGGTGGTCAAGCTAATAATGTGACTTTGGTATATAATCCCCTTGTTTTACGTGCGACCGCCTGGTGTCGCAAATCTTGTGACATTTGCGAATCCCGGCCCTTTTCACACGAACGGGCACCGCCGTGTTTTCCGGGTCCGGCACCCAATTCAGTGATCCCGCCGATCCGCGAATACGGCTTCCAGATCGGGGGCATCAAGAACACGGTCCACCCAGCGATCCAGCTCCTCAATGCTCCCCGCCGCAATCTGAGCGACGACAGGCTCGGGCAGGGGGCCAAACCGCTTCACCAGCAGGCGCATCAGGGACCTGGCTTCGCCCCTGGCTTCACCCCTGGCTTCGCCCCTGGCTTCGCCCCTGGCTTCACCTTCAGCCAGTCCCTCAGCTTTGCCCTCAGCTTTGCCCTCAGCTTTGGCGCGCGCCTGGCCTTCCGCAAGGCCTTTTTCACGGCCAAGTATCTCACCGGCAGCCAGCCCTCTGGCTTCGCCTTCAGCTTTACCTTCTTGTTTCAGTGCTTCTGCGATTGTCCCCATCAGCGCTTTGCCTCCACCATCCTTTGCGGTGTCCAGTGCCGCTCTGACATCTTCCAGCGGCACCTCGTATTTTTCGACGATATACCGAAACACGATCTTCTTCAATACGGTCCCGTCCGGCAGGTCGCGCAGCAGCACCGTCAGAACCTCACGGGTCACTTCATCATTGCGTTGTACATAACGCAAGGCGGTCAGAACCGCCCGGACCGGCGCATCGCCCGACAACTCTTCCATCGGGATGGTGCCCAGATCATGCAGCGCGTAGCGAAACGACGGCACGAAGGGCGCGGTATCATCATCCATCTGCACCATCTCAGCAAAAACCTGCGGCACGGCCCATGAAGCGCGTCCGTGGTAGAACACCAGGGGGATGATGACAGGCAGGGCGCGCAGCCGTGCCGGTTTGTCCTCAGCGTATCGCGTCCAGATGCGGACCATATAGCCCAGAAGCTGCAACGGCGTGCCGGGTTCTGACACCGATTTATGCTCCACCAAAGTATACACCAGGGCAGGGGGGCCGTCGGTCAGCTTCACCTCAAACAGCCGGTCGCTCTGCGTCATCCGGCTGTGCTCATCCACGAAGGTGCCATCCAGGAGTTTTGGCGGCGCATCGGCCAGGCGCGCACTCAGGGCCGGCGGCAGATATTCCCGCAGCAGCGTGGCCGCCCGGTCGGGATCCTCCAGCAAAACCCGGAACAGCGCATCGTGGCTTATCTTTGCCGGGGGCTTTTGATCTGCCGATTCAGCCATGCCGGTTCCTTCCCGGGCCTGAGCGCAAGGCCGCAGCCCGCGCCTGTTCGTCCTTGATCTCGCGGATATCTGTGTTGACCGTAACTTTGCTCGCGCCAAGGATATCCGCAATCTCCTGCGGTGGTAATCCCTGCTGTTTGAGGGCATTGATACGGGCTTTGCGCAATCATGTGATTATCCCCCTTCGGGTCGACTCCGGTAAGGGGCAGAATGACACCCCAAGGAATAGTATCACCGGTTTGGCCACCTGTACTCGCCGGTGAGCAGGATATGTGCCCACCCGAGGGGTGAGATGTGCGTCAGAAGCTCCGGTGAACAGTCCGGCACGTTTTCGTTGCGCAGCAGCCTGACCGAGATGAGCCGTGTTCCAGTAGATGATGATGGTGGCGAGGAGATCAAGGCCAGCCATGCGGCAATGTTGACCCTCTGCGCTGCGGTCGCGGATTTCGCCCTGGCGGCCAATGCGCAGGGCATTCTTCAGGGCGTGATGTGCTTCGCCTTTGTCAAGCCCGAGCTGAGCGCGCCGCTGCATGTCGGCATCAAGCAACCATTCGATGATAAAGAGTGTCCGTTCGACCCGTCCGATTTCACGAAGTGCGATGGCAAGGTCATGCCGGCGCGGGTGAGAGGCGAACTTTCGCAAGAGCTGACTGGGTGGCATGACACCTGCCACCATGGTGGCCGCGCTGCGTAATACATCTAAAACATGGGATTATATACCAAAGTGCCATTGCCCGTTAATCTTCATCCTTGACAATGACTTGGCGAAACAAGGCTTTGACGGCTTCATCTTGCGAAGCCTTATAGCCAACCGTTTCTTCCTTCTCGGCCTTTGTCGGCTGATAGCTGTGAGGTTTCACCACGACAGTTGGTTTGTCTTTGGAAGTCATTGCTACTCCTTTCACGGCAGTACACCGATTAAAGCCAATGGAACGGCCGGAGCGAGGCCCGCTACCTCCGCAGCGTCTGGGCCTCGATGCTCAATGAGGCATACGAGCGCGCGCGTCTCGACCTGCGTCTCGATCACCGCTCCTGCAAGGAGCGCGAGGCCGAAGCCCGCGCATGGGGCAACACCATCGAGGCCGACCGCTGGGTACGCGAGGCAACCGAACACATGGGTCCCACCCTCACCCAGGCCGACCGCAAGGCCGCGCGCCAGGCGGCGCCGCGAGATACGTCCGGGCACGCCCGGGGCCGGCCCGGTGACCGAGCTCGGTCGGGAGAACCGCCGACGCCGTGCGGCGAGCCTGGAACGGGAGGCCGCCTGCCAGGCGACTGATCCAGCCCAACATTTCTTAGGTCCACCCACGATGGTATGACAGGGTTGCCAGCCCACGACTTGTTCCGTGTCACAAAGGCGGAATGGGTCATACGTTCATCTGGAGTCATGCGATCAACTCCCGCAACCGGAACCGCTTCCCTCTCATTACAGTTGCTAACGCGCCCATCTGATCGGCGGTATCAGATTCACGGATATTATGGCGCGCGGCGAACTCACCGACATAGCGGCCAAGGTGCTTGCTGCTCATGTGGTGGCAGGTGCCGTGATAGCCCCGCTTGAGCATCGACCAGAAGGATTCGATCCCGTTGGTGTGGGCCATGCCGTTCACATACTCGCCGACACTGTGCTTGACGGTCTCATGCTCGAACGCCATCCCCCGATACCCGCCGTGATCGTCTGTGCAGACTGTCGCCCCCTCGGCAGCGTGATCGCCGACAAACTCCTGAAGCGTCCTGGCGTCCGTCCCGCCTATCACGGCGGCATTCACGCGGTTGGTTTCGCGGTCCTTGGCCCCCCCCCCCACAATGATCGACTTGCCAACACCACCCCTGCCGGCGCGGAGCTTCTTGTCAGCGTGCTTGTTCTTCTCCTTACCGCCGATGCAAGTCTCATCGACTTCAACCGGGCCTGAAAAACACTTCAAGCCGCGTGCATCAGATGACTTGCGAAGCCGGTGCATCAAGTGCCAGGCGGATTTCTGTGTGATCTTCAAATCACGATGCAGCTTCATGCTGGACACGCCCTTGAGGTTCGTAATCAGCATGTAAACAGCTATTGCCCATGTCCGATAGCCCAATTTCGTGCACTCAAGTATCGTGCCGGTTTTCAACGAGAACCTGGGCTTGTCCGGGCAAGTGCGGCAGCGATGCGTCATTGATTTATGCGCCGTTCCGACCTGCACATCAAACGACCCGCAATGCGGACAATGCGGGCCTTCCGGCCATATCCTGGATTCGAACCACTCTCTCGCAACATCATCGCTGGGGAACATATCAATCAGTTCAACCAGGCTAATTCCCTTGCGATGGCTTTTACCGGGGGCCTTGTGCATCGTTCACTCCCTTTCCTTCAGTGTCAGTATATTATACGAGAGTCCCATTGAGTGCAATAGCTAAATGGCACTTTGGCATATAATTCCCTTAAAAAAGGCGGGTATCACGACACTGCCTTCGACCTGGGACGAGGTCATCGCCAATTGTGATACGTTGCGCGCGGCCGGTTACAAGAATCCTATTTTCTGGGGTTGGAACATTACTGGCAACTGGTTCTTCCAGGCTCTGATGTGGAGCCAGGGCGAACCAATCCTAAAGGACGGGAAGGTCAACTTCGATGGCCCTGCTGGGCTGCTTGCGCTCGAGACGATGAAAAAAATCTTCCGCGGGTGCAAGATGTTGAACCTGTCGGTCGGCGATGCCGGCAAGCCGTTCGCGGCGGGGCAGGTGGCGATGCATTTCTGGTCGACCTCGGCTGTCGGCGCGATCGAACGGGCGAAGGGCGACTTCGAGTTGCAGACCGGTGAGTTCCCGGGCATCGGCAGCATGCCCAAGGGCCTTCCGGCCGGTGGCAATGCAGCCATGCTGATTTCGGGTTCGGATGATCCGAAGCGTTTGGCCGCAGCCTGGACGTTCCTGAAGTTCATCACCTCCGGTGTTGGAGCGGCTGCAGTTGCGGAGACGACCGGTTACATGCCGCCGAACAAGAAGGCGAATGCTTTGCTGGCCAACTTCTATCAGCAGAACCCGAACAAACTCACGGCCGTTCGCCAGGCTGGCCTGCTCAGCGACTGGATCGCTTATCCAGGTGACAACGGGCTCGCCATTACTCAGGTGATCTACGACTACATCGAAATGATCGTGACTGGCGAAACCGACGATATGGCGGCTCTCCAGCAGGAGATGGTCGAAGAAGTCTCGTCCATGCTGCCGAACTAACGAAGGCCGACTGAACTGGATGGCCCCTTCCCTGTCGAAGGGGCCATTCTCTCCCGCACCCGGCTTCGGCCGGTGCCCATGACCCGCGTTATCCTTTTCTTGGGGGAGAGTGCCCGATGAAGACCAACGCCGACTACGACAGCCGCCGCGATGATGCCGTCGCCCGCGCCATCGCATACACCTCGACCTTTACCGCCGCGAAGGCCGAAGGCAGCGAGATTTGGGACATCGAAGGCAATCGATACATCGACTTTTGCGGCGGCATTGGCTGTCAGAACGCCGGCCACCGCCACCCCAAGGTGATAGCCGCAATCAAGCAACAGCTCGACGCGTTCACCCATACCTGTTTTCAGATTTCACCCTACGAGAGTTACATCCGTCTGGCCGAGCGCCTGAACACACTGGCTCCGGGCGATTTCGAGAAGAAGTCGCTGTTCTTTTCTGCCGGCGGCGAGGCAGTCGAGAACGCGATCAAGATCGCCCGCTATTACACTGGCCGGTCAGCCTTGATTACCTTCACCAACGGCTATCATGGGCGCTCGTATATGGGCATGGGGTTGTCCGCACGCATGCGTCCCTTCAAGGCCGGCTTCCGGCCCTTCCCGACCGAGATCTACCGGGTCGCGTTCCCGGACGCCTATCACCGGGTGACGCTGGACGACTCCAAGCGCGGCTTCGAGACGCTGTTCAAATGTGATGTCCTGCCAGAAGATGTCGCCGCCATCGTTTTCGAGCCGATGCAGGGCGAAGGCGGCTACAACGTCGCTGAGGAAGACTTCCTGGTCTATCTGCGAGAGCTGTGCGACGCGCACGGCATCGTGCTGGTCGCTGATGAGATTCAGACCGGCTTTGGGCGAACCGGAAAGCTGTTCGCCATGGAGCATTTCAGCGTCGACGCCGACCTGACCTGCATCGGCAAGTCGATGGGCGGCGGCCTGCCGCTCTCTGGCATTGTCGGTCGCAAGGACGTGATCGACTCGGTGCCACCCGGCGGTCTTGGCGGCACATTCGGGGGCAATCCGCTCGGCTGCGTGGCGGGGAACGCGATGCTCGACGTGCTTCAGGTGGAACGGTTGCTGGACCAAGGCCTTGCAATGGGCGTGCATCTCCGAAAACGGCTCGAAGCGATGGCGGATCGCCCGGAACTGGCCTGCATCGGCGATGTCCGCGGCCTCGGCGCCATGGTCGCTTTCGAGATCGTCAAGGACCGTGAAACCCGCGAACCGGATGGCGACCTCGCCGCCCGCGCGATGCAAATCGCCCTGAAGCAGGGGCTGATTCTGGTGGGTGCCGGCCCTGAGCGCAACGTCATCCGCATCCTGTCCCCATTGAACACACCGCTGCCGATTTTGGACGAGGGGCTCGACATCATCGAGATTGCGCTGGTCGAGGCGCAGGGAATGCCGTCGGCTGCGGCATGAAGATCCGCGCTGCCGTCCTTCGCCAGTCCGGGCTGCCCCGGCCCTATACCGAAAGCCGCCCGCTTTCGATTGAGGAGGTCGATCTCGCTCATCCGAAGGCGAGTGAGGTTCTGGTCAAGATCAAAGCGGCCGGGTTGTGCCATTCGGACCTGGTCGCAATCGATGGCGAGCGGGCTCGTCCGACGCCGATGGTGATCGGCCACGAGGTCGCTGGCGTGGTTGCCGAGCTTGGACCGGGTGTCGAAGGCTTTGCCATCGGCGATCACGTCATTCCCAGTTATGTTGCGAGCTGCGGTAACTGCCCACCTTGCATGGAGGGCCGCCCGGCACTTTGTCAGCCGGCGACCGAGGCCAATACTGCCGGCACCATGTTCGAAGGCACCACACGGCTCAGCCAGAACGGCGAAATAATCTTTCACCATTCAGGCATCGCGGGCTTTGCCGAATATGCCGTGGTTGCGGTGAAGGCGCTGGTCAAAATCGACCCGACCCTTGGCTTCGACAACGCCGCCTTGTTTGGTTGTGCCGTAGTGACCGGAGTGGGGTCCGTCTTCAACACTGCCGCCGTGAAGCCGGGGCAGTCGGTGGCAATTGTCGGTCTGGGGGGTATCGGCTGCTGCGCGCTTTTGGCAGCGAAAGCCAGCGAGGCTTCTGAAATCTGGGCGATCGACCTGAACGAAAGCAAATTGGATTTTGCCAAATCCCTGGGCGCCGACCATGTCGTGCGCGCGAATGCGCCCGACGCAATCGAGACCATCCGCAAAAGGACCGGTGGCGGCATGGATTTTGCCATCGAGGCGGCGGGCGCGGCGCTGGCGCTCGACTTCGCCTACAAGATCACCAGACGCGGCGGCACCACGGTCGTCGCCGGGATGCCGGGCCCGCAGGCCGAGGTGACCCTGTCTCATCTCAGCCTGGCTGCGGAGGAGAGGGTGCTGAAGGGAAGTTACATGGGAAGCGCCGTTCCGTCGCGCGATATCCCGCGCTACATCCGGCTGTTCCAGGAAAGCAAACTGCCGATCGATCGCCTCGTGACCCATCGGCTTTCACTAGATGACCTCAACAGCGGCTTCGAACGGCTGGCCGCGGGCGCCGCACTGCGCCAGGTCGTTGTCCTCTAACAAAGCATCCCGCCAGACCAGCAAGAACCAATGACCGTTTTGCGTTTTTCCGCCAATCTCGGCTACCTCTGGAAGGAACTGCCATTTCTGGAGCGCATCCGCCGCGCCGCCGCGACCCCGATCAACATCGCCAAAGGGGTAAGGCCAATATGCAAGGGTGGTTTTTAAAACACACCATTTTGGCAAGTTTGGCGCAAGCGGTGGGTCGCATGGCCGACCGCTCGGCGTCAGGAAGCGGGATGCTCGATCTCAACCGCTTCTGGGGCAGCCTCCGCTTCAGGCTCGCCCGAAAACTTCTCGGCCAGGGTCTTGCCAAGCGCCTTGCAGGCTTCGCCCTCGGTCGCCGCGGGGAAGTACATCGGAAGCGGCAGGAGCACGACACGCTTGCCGCGCGAATACGCCGTAGAGCGGCCGATCTCGCGGCCCTCTACCAGGTCGATGGTGGTGGCGGGGATTTTTGATCTGCGATCCCAGGAGGTGCCGCAGACGAATCCCGGACCTCCGCCCGCGCAATCGAAGCTGTCAAATTTCCAGGACGTTTCGGGGGCGCCGACCAGCACCATGTAGCGCAGGCCCAGTGCTCCGAGGCGGGCGCGGTAAAGCGGATCGTCCTTGAGCTGCATCATCCGGTCCGGCAGGGCGGTCTCGCCCGATGGCGGGTCTTCACCGTCGAAAATGGTGTCGCGGAATTTGCGAAACGAGATCACGCGGAGCGAGTCTCCGGCCGCGTCGAGCGCATCGGCGACGCAGCGCACGGTCGAATTGCTCTCGAGCGCGTCGCGCGCGCTGACCGCAACGGTCGAGCCAGGCGCCAGCCGGACGGGCTCGCCTTACACCGAGACATTCGTGGTGGTGCAGGCGGTCAACAGGGCGGCGGCGAATGCGTGGGTGCCTAATCCCCCGAGTTTCATTGGTCGACCTCCACTCATAGCATTGTGACGATCTCTCAATATCCGATGACAACTATGCTGATGAAATGCAGATTTGGAAAGTGTGCATCTGACCTGATCGGGATGACGCCAAATTCACAAACCAAGTGCAACACCGGTATGCTCCGGAGTTGCGATGGGCAAGCACTATGACCAGCTCGATCTTGATGATTGTATCGAGATATCCCGCCTGCATGCAGGCGGGATATCTCGCAGCGCGATTGGCCGCATGATGGGCCGGTCGACTTCGACAATCGGCCGCGAGTTGCGGCGAAACAGCCTGCCAAAGGCCGGTTACAAGCCGGCCTCTGCGGATCGCATCGCCTTTGCGCGACGAAGACGGCTCTCACGGATCGAGCGCCTGAGTCCGCTGGGGGATCATGTCCGCGACCACCTTGCGATGGGCCGGCAAACCAGCAGATGGTTGATCGTCTGCCACAGGCCAGCGTTGCGCCACGCGCAGACATAGCCCCGGACCGTCGAGACCGGCGGGAAATCCTTCGGCAGCATCCGCCACTGACAGCCGCTAATCCCGATATAGAAGATCGCATCCGTGACCGCGCGGAGATCCGATATCCTCGCTCGGCCACCGCGCCGGGCGGGCGGCAGAAGTGGCGCAATCAGCGTCCACTCGCGGTCGGTCAAATCGCCTGGATAGCGCGTGCAATCCCGTCTATGCTCAACACGAGCGGTATCGTCCCAGGGCATTCGATCCTCCATCTTCTCGTCAAAGACGGTGAATCACAACCTACCGATATCGCTCAACAGCTTTTAAATCGGGCTCTGAGCGATGCCCGCTCCTTTCCTATACATTTGACCGGGATTGTTTTGCGCGTCAGCCACGCCCTGTCCGTCCGGTCCTCCGTGGAACTCTGAAGTGCCTCAACTCCAGCTTCCTCGATTTGGCTCGGATGGACAACTGTTGAAAGCTCTCACATAGAGCCTCCGGCCTGATGGAATCAGGCCGGAGGCTCTATCTCTTTGGTTTCGCGCAATTTCCGAGTCGCCAAATGAATCCGTTTGGCTTGAAATTGCGTTAACGCACCGGGTTCTCGGGTCCGCGCCCACGATACCGGTCGATGAACGCGGCGGCGGCGGGCGGGTTGAAATCTTCGAGGCGAAGTGTCTTGGTCCATGCCGACAGAAGCACCGTTTTGCCCAGTCCGGTCGCGGGAACCGCGATCACGCCGTCCCAGTGCCCGTCAAAGAGCGAACTCCAGTCCTTCAGGAACTGTATCGCTTCGGGGCCGGGCGTTTCGTAGTAGATGACGATGTGGCCGTGTTCGAGGCTGTGGACCAGCTTGGTCGGCGGCAGGATGCTGGAATAGAATCCCGGGTTGATTACCGACGGATCGTGAATTCCCGAGGTTGGGAATGGGCCATTGTAGTCGTGCTCAGCGCCAGGCGCCAAGTGACCGCCGCCCTGGTCGAATTGAGTTCTGGCCAGCGAAGGCACGGCCCGGCCCTGTTCGGCGAGCGCGCTGAATACCTTATCGGCCCGGTTGCTCTGCCAGAAATAGAATCCGGCCAAAACCGTAGTGGACACTGCGATGGCACCGAGGATGAGATTGATACGTCGCGTACCCTTACTGGACGCAGCACCCCATTTGACCGGGCTGGTAGCGCTATTTCCAGGTTTCTTTCTGGTCTTCGACTTTGGCATGTTTTCTCATATCCTGCAGATTGCGACACGGCTTTGGAGCACGGTTCGGTTATCGATACCAGAAGACCCAAATTCAAAATCACGTGAACCGCTGGCCACGTCTGGGCTGGCCCGGGATGGGCTGGAATTTGTGTCGAACATCGTCAACGGATTCAATACCGCCCGTGGCCAAATGTAAAATGGCATCCCTGGGTGCCAACCCCGATTGCCGGGGTGTTGAGGTTCGGCCGGAAGTTCAACTGTGTCGGCCAGATCCGAATTTGGTGGTCAAAATCAGGTCTGGCGTCCTTCTTTCCGCCGTGGTTCTTGAATAAACCTGTTGGGATCCGAAACGGAGTTGTCGATGCGCCGATTCCTCGCCGCGGCGCTTGTTGCCGCTTCGATGCTGTCCGGGCCGCCCGCCGGGGGCGCCACGGCGAACGACGTCGAGAACCTGCTGGCGTTGTGCTCGAACCCGGAGACACCGGCGCGGGATGCGCTGAGCGCGTGTCGCAAAGTGGCCGAGCATGGCCGGCTGGACGCCCGGCGCCGGGCGCTGGTCTGGCTGAATGCCGGGATCGCGGCGCATACCCTGGGCCGATATGCCGAGGCGGTTGAGGCCCATGGCGCGGCTGTCGCGGCCGATCCACGCCTGTCGGCAGCCTTCGAGAACCGGGCGCTGGCCTATGAAAAGCTGAACCAGATCAACGAGGCGCTGGCGGATTATGCTGCTGCGATCTCGCTGCGGCCGAAGGAACCGGCGGCTTATCTGCGCCGGGGGATCCTGATGCTGAACCATGGCGCGCCCGACCGTGCGCTGCCCGATTTCGGCCAGGCGATCGAGTTGGATCTGACGTTGACCACCGCGCGCTACAATCGTGGCCTGGCCTTCCTGCAACTTGGGCAAGATGAGCTGGCGGAGGCGGACTTCACCACCGTGATCGGGCAGAACCCACGGGATGCGGGCGCCTATCTTAACCGCGGCCGCGCGCGCGCCGCGCAGGGCCGGGACGGGGTGCGCAGCGATTTCGACCGGGCGATTGCGCTGAAGCCGGAATGGGCGGCGGCCTGGTACGTTCGTGGCCGGTATCTCGATGGTCGGGGCGCGGTCGATACGGCGAACGCAGACTTCCTGCGCGCCTATCGACTGGGCCATTCCGACCCCTGGTTGATCGAGCGGATGCGGACGATGTCCGGTCAGTAGAGGGGTCGGGCCAGTAGAGGAGCAGAGCCGCCAAGGCGGAAACCTCATCCCAACAACCGGGGCAGGAACAGGGTGATCGTCGGGAAAGCGATCAGGATCGCCAGCCGGATCATGTCGGTCACGACGAAGGGCAGCACCCCGACCATCACATCCTTCAGCGCCAGATCGCTGGCCGCGCCGCGCACCACGAACAGGTTCATTCCGACGGGGGGCGAGATCAGGCCGGTCTCGACCACGACGACGGCGATCACTCCGAACCAGATCGGGTCGAAGCCCGCGTCGATGACCAGCGGGTAGAAGATCGGCACAGTCAGCAGGATCATCGCCAGGCTCTCCATGAAACAGCCCAGCACCAGATAAAACACCACGATCGCCAGCATCAGCTGCCACGGTGCCCAGCCCGCCTCGCGGATCATGTCGGCCATGGCGAACGAGATCTGGCTGACCGAAAGCAGAAAGCCGAAAATCTCGGCGCCAATCAGGATGATGAAAATAGTGGCCGAGACCTGAATGGTCTCGCGCAACGCAGCGATCAGGTCGGGCCAACGCAGGCCGCGCCAAAGGGCAAAGACCAGCGCCATCGCGGCCCCCGCACCACCCGCCTCGGTCGGCGTGAAGAATCCGCCATAGAGCCCGCCCATCACCATGCCGAACAGCACCGCAACCGGAAGGAAACGGCGCAGCGCGAGGCCGAGCGAACCGGGGTCGGCATCCGCATGCTCGTCCGAGGGCCTCCAGACCCGCGCCATCACCGTGACGCAGACGACATAGAGGGCGAAGGCCAGCAGTCCCGGCAGGAAACCCGCCAGGAACATGGTGCCGACCGATTGCTCGGTGATCAGCGCATAGAGCAATAGGGCGATCGACGGTGGGATCATGATCCCCAGCGTGCCGCCCGCCGCCAACGAACCCGCCGCCAAGCGGGGGTCGTAGCCCTGTGCCCGCATCTCCGGATAGGCGACCCGGGTCATCGTCGATGCGGTCGCCAGCGACGAGCCCGAGACCGCCGAGAACGCGGCGCAGGCGGCCACCCCGGCCACCGCCAGCCCGCCGTTCCAGCCTTGGGTGAAGCGCCGCGCGGCCAGGAACAGGTCGCGCGACAGCCCGGCGCGGCTGACCAGCGAGCCCATCAGCAGGAACAACGGCACCAGGGTGAAAGAGTAATTCGCGGCCGTCTCGAAGGCCCCGGTTTGCAGGACGTTCAGCGCCGGATTGATGTCGATGATGGCGGCGAAGCCGGAGAACCCGACCAGGATCATCGCGATCCCAACCGGGCAGCCCAGCGTCAGCAGTGCCAGCAGCACCGCGATGCCGAGAAAGCCGATCTCCTGCGGGCTCATCGTCGGTTCCCGCGAAGCGCAAGCCACAGCCCGGTCAACGCCAGCACTGCCGCTGCCAGTGCGGCGAAACCGGTGAACAGCCACAGCGGCATCTCCAGGTCTTGAGTCGCGTCACCGCGGCCGACCTGCAACATGGCCTCGTCGATCAGGAGCCAGCCCGCCGCAGCGCCAAAGGCGGCAATCGACAGCGCCCACAGCCGATCGAGCAGCCCGGCCAGCACTGGCGGCAAGTGCTCGATCAACAGATCGACCCTGACCATTCCGGCCTCGGCCGCGCGCGGCAACGAGGCGAAGACCAGCACCATCAGGGAATATCGGCTGAGCTCGATGGCACCGGGGATCATCACGTTTACCGCCTGACCGGTGGCGTCGAACAAGGCGCGACCCAGAACATTGACGGCGACCACGCCGAACAGCACCGCCAGCGCGATCAGCGCGATGGTGTCACAGAGGCGCAGCAACGGTTTCACGAAGGCTTTCATCATCTGCACATCGTCACCAATTTCCCGGGCTTGACCCGGGTCATCGATCCACAGTGCACAACGGATCAAGGCCCCGGATCAAGTCCGGGGAAGCGGGGAGAGATTGCGCCGATGAGGCGCAAGGAGGGGGCGGCAGAAAGGCCCGCACTACAGTTCGGCGCGGCACTCTGCGACGTAGCCCTGAACCTTTCCGTAGGTCTCGGTGCCTGGCAGGCCCTTGGCGTCGAGCTCAGCCAGATAGTTTTCGGTGGTGCGATCGGCGGCGGCCTGCCATTTGGCCAGCTCCGAGCCCTCGATCTTGTGGAAATCGTCGGCACCCCTGGTTGCCTCCAGCCCGACAACGTCACCCCTGTCGAAGCCCTGTCCGGCGCGGATCGCCCAGGCCATGCCGGTATTGTCGTCGATCACCTGTTTTAGGTCGGCGGGCAGGCTTTCGTAGCGCGCCTTGTTCATGGTCAGGACGAAAGCCAGAGAGTAGAAGCCGAACTCGGTGTGGTGGTCGGTGACCTCGGCGAGTCGGAAGCCCTTCACCGCCTCCCAGGGCAGCATGTAGCCGTCGATGGTGCCGCGCTGCATCGATTCGTAGATGCGCGGCGCCGGCATGCCTACCGGCTCGGCACCCAGCTCCTCCAGCAGCTTGCCGATCACCGCGGTGGGTCGGCGTATCTTCAGGCCCTTCAGGTCGGCCAGCGTGGTGACCGCCTTGCCCCTGGTGTGCAGGTGGCCCTGACCGTGGGTATGGACAAAAATCACGTGGGTCTCATCGTATTCCGCGTCCAGCGCGCCTGAATCATACAGCTTCTGCAAGGCGCATGAGCCAACCTCGGCGGTCTTGAACAACCCCGGAAGTTCGACGATATGGCTCAGCGGGAAGCGTCCGGCGGTGTAGCCCTGCACGGTCCAGGCGATGTCGACGACGCCGTTCTTGGCGTTGTCGTAGCCGGCGGGGGCCTTGCCCAGGGTCTGGGCCGGGAAGATGGTGACGTTGATCCGCCCGCCGGACTGCTCGCCCACCGCGTTGGCCCAGCCGGTGAAGAGTTGCTGGTTCTGCCAGGTTCCCGCCGGCATGAAATGGGCGAAATTCATGTCCACCTCCGCCGCGGAAGCAGCAGGGGTGGTGAGAGCGAGGCCAAAGGCGGCAAGAGCAACGGCTGCGAGTTTCATAGGTATTTCCCCATTGAGCGATCTTGTTGGTCTGTTACGCCCCGTTGAAACATCCCGCCAGCACAAAATCAAGCCGGACTGCGACAGCTTATCCAGTGATTGTCTGCGCAAGTGGGGTGCGCTCGGCGTGGAGAGGCGTTATTGAGACCCGCGCCGCCAGTTTCCCTGCACGTGGAATTCCAGGATTTCGATGCCGAACCCCGATTCACCCCTGCGCCTCGTCATCTTCGATGTCGATGGTACGTTGATCGACAGCCAGAACTTCATTCTGGCGGCGATGCGCCGTGCTTTCGCCCATGCGGAGCAACCGGCGCCATCGGACGAGGCGACCCTGGGGATTGTCGGGCTGTCGCTGCCACAGGCGATGGAGGTGCTGGTCCCTGGCGTTTCGGGGGTCCAGGGCGACCGGCTGGTGCAACTCTACAAAGACAGTTTCCGGGCGCTGCGTGAAGAAAACGGGGCCGAGGCGAATGCCCTGTTCTACCCCGGTGCGCGCGAGGCGCTGGAGCGGCTGGACGGCGCCGGTTATTTGCTGTCGATCGCCACTGGCAAGGCGCGGCGCGGGCTGGACCACATGCTCGACAGCCATGGGCTGCGGCGGCTGTTCACCGGCACCCAGACCGCCGATGACGCGCCGTCGAAGCCGCATCCGGGGATGGTGCTGAACTGCCTGGCGGCCACCGGGGTGGAATGCCACCATGCGGTGGTGGTGGGCGATACCGAATTCGACATGGCGATGGCGCGGGCCGCTGGCGCGCGGGCGGTGGGGGTCGATTGGGGGTACCACTCGACCGAGCGGATGCTGCGCGGCGGGGCGGAGCGCATCGTCGAAGATTTCGCGGCACTGGATGCGGCGCTGGGCGAGATCTGGGAGAGCGCATGAAGCGGTTCTGGAACGCGGTGACGGTCGAGGCGGGCGATTGCGGCTTTGCCATCCTGCTCGACCGCCGCCCGGTGCGCACCCCGGCCAAGGCATCCTGCCTGGTGCCGACACGTGCCCTGGCCGACGCGGTGGCGGCGGAATGGGCAGCGGTCGAGGGCGAAGTCAACCCCGCCGCCATGCCGCTGACCCGCGCCGCCAACTCGGCCATCGATCGGGTGATCCCCGAATGCCAGGCGGTGGCCGCGATGATCGCTGCCTATGGCGAGACCGACCTGATCTGCTACCGCGCGCCGCATCCGCCGGGGCTGGCGCGGCGCCAGGCGGAGGGTTGGGATCCGCTGGTTGCCTGGGCCGTTGAGACGCTGGGCGCGCCGCTGGTGCTGGCCGAGGGGGTGATGCATGTGGCGCAGCCGCCCGAGGGCCTCGCGCCGCTGGCCGAGGCGGTGCGCGGGCATGGGCCCTGGGAGCTGACCGCGCTCTACGACCTGGTATCGATCTCCGGCTCGCTGGTGATCGGGCTGGCGGTCAGCCACGGGCATCTCGACGCCGAATCCGCATGGCCCCTCAGCCGCATCGACGAGGACTGGCAGATCGAGGAATGGGGCGCCGACGACGAGGCGGTGGCGGTGGCCGAACGGCGGCGGGGGGATTTCACCAACGCGGCGCGGTTGCTGGAGTTGGTGCGGGCCTAGGTCTGACAACGACGACCTGCGCCGTTCGGGTGATTTTGTCTCGTATGCCACCGAAAGCGGACATGCTTGTCCGCCGCCGTCGCCGAGGGCGAACAACCATGTTCGCCCTACCGGATCATCCCCGCGCCCGTCTCCGCCGCCTGCCACCGTTCTCCCCACCGCCACCGCCCGAAGCCCCGTGCGATACCTTTGGCAACGCCACCAGGGTGTCCAGGTTCGGCGCGGACGCGGTCTTGTGCGGCACCGCGATGGCGTTGACGAAATGTTCCTGGAAGCGGGGCTCGACGGCGGTTTCGATCTTCTCGATCTTGCGCACCACGGTCTCGATCTCGCGCCTGGAGGCGGCGTTCAGCAATGCGATCCGGGCGCCGGTTCCCGCCGCATTGCCCGCCGAAGAGACCTTGTCGATCGGGCAATCGGGGATCATCCCCAGAACCATGGCGTGCAGCGGCGAGATATGGGCCCCGAAGGCCCCCGCCAGCACCACCCGGTCGAGGCTTTCGATCTCCATCTTGTCCATCAGCAGCCGGGCGCCGGAATAAAGCGCCGCCTTGGCAAGCTGGATGTTGCGGACGTCGTTCTGGGTGACTGTAATCAAGGGCGTATCACCCTCATGCCCGTCATGCAGCACATAGGTCCAGGTGCGGCCATCCTCGACCATGCGCGCGCTGCCCACCGCCGCGCGGTTGCCGATGGCGCCGTCCTCGTCGATGATCCCGGCGATGCGCATCTCGGCGATTACCTCGATGATGCCGGAGCCGCAGATGCCGGTGACGCCCGCCGGGCCGATCGCCTCGGCGAAGCCATCCTCATCTGACCAAACCTCGGAACCGATCACCTGAAAGCGCGGCTCCTTGGTCTCCGGGTCGATCCGCACCCGCTCGATAGCGCCCGGCGCGGCGCGCTGGCCGGATGAGATCTGTGCGCCCTCGAAGGCCGGGCCGGTGGGCGAGGAGCAGGCCAGCAGCTTGTCGTGGTTGCCGAGCACGATCTCGGCATTGGTGCCGACATCGACCACCAGAATCATCTCGTCCTGCCGGTGCGGGCTCTCGCTCAGCACCACGGCGGCGCAGTCGGCGCCCACATGTCCGGCGATGCAGGGCAGCACGTAGAGCCGCCCGTCAGGGTGCATCGAGATATCGATCTCGCGTGCCCACAGGGTCATCGCATCGGAGGTTGCGAGCGCGAAGGGCGCCCAGCCGAGTTCGACCGGATCAATCCCCAGCAGCAGGTGATGCATCACCGGATTGCCGACGAAGACGCCCTCGACAATGTGGTTGCGGGTGATCCCGGCCTCTCCCGCGACCTGGCCGATCAGGGTGTTCACCGCCTTGCGCACCGCCTGGGTCATCTCGGTGGCCCCGCCCGGGTTCATCATCGAGTAGGAAACCCGGCTCATCAGATCTTCGCCGAAGCGGATCTGCGGGTTCATCAGGCCGGCGGATGCTTTCACCTCGCCGGTGACCAGGTCGCAGAGATGGCAGGCGATGGTGGTCGAGCCGACATCGAAGGCGACGCCGTAGACCGAGCCCTCGTAATAGCCCGGCCAGACCTGCATGATCCGGGGGGCGGTTCCGTCGCCACCGTCATAGATCGCGACCGTCGCGGTCCATTTGCCATCGCGCAAAGTCTTTTGCAGGCCTTGCATGGTGCGCAGGTCGCCGAACACGGTCTCCAGCGACCATTGCTCGCCCAGCGCCTCGATCAGGCGCTCCAGGTCACCCTTGGGGTTGTGCATATCGGGTTCGGCGACCTCGACATAGTAGAGCTTGGTCGCCGGATCCATGACGATCTCGCGCGCCTCGGCACGCTTTCTGACAACCTGTTTGTGGACCTGGCTCTCGGGCGGCACGTCGATCACCACGTCGCCCTGGACCTGGGCCTGGCAGCCGAGGCGGCGGCCCTCGATCAGGCCGCGCTTCGAATTGTAGCGCTCCTCGACCTTGTTCCATTCGCTCAGCGCACCCTTGATGACGGTCACCCCGTGCTTGGGGAACTCGCCATAGGACGGGGTGATCTGGCATTTCGAGCAGATGCCGCGCCCGCCGCAGACCGAGTCGAGATCGACGCCAAGTTGGCGCGCGGCGGTCAGGATCGGAGTGCCGACCTCGAACCGCCCGCGCTTGCCGGAGGGGGTGAAGATCACCAGGGGATCGGTCGTTCGGTCGGTCATTCGGCTCTCCGGGCCACGGCATCGGTGCGGGCTGCGCCGAGAAGCCGCTTTAAGATATATGCGGATCGTTGCAAAGGAGTTGTCGGACTGCGGCATGCGATGGTGTGAAGGCGGCGCGCAGGTCACCGCAGGTGACCGGGCAGGCGCATAATACCAAGTTGCATTGACGCGCGCCCCCGCCTCACCCCAGCCCAACCGGAAGTTCGGTTGTCTCCTTGATCTCCTCCATGACGAAGCTGGCCGAGATGTCGTTCAGTTCCACCTTGCGGATCATCCGCTGGTACAGCCGGTCATAAGCACGGACATCGGCGACCTTGGCCTTCAACAGATAATCAAGATCGCCGCTGGTGCGCCAGACCCCGAGGATCTCGGGCATCCCGACAACCGCTCGGGTAAATTTCTCCAGCCACTCGGGGTCGTGCCGGTCGGTGCGCACGGCGATGAAGACCGTCAGGTCCAACCCCAGCGCATCCGGATCGACCAGGGCGACACGGGCGGTGATGATGCCCGCCTCCTCCATCAGCCGAATGCGCCGCCAGCAGGCGTTGCGCGACAGGCCGACACGCTCGCCCAGCGCCTCGACACCGAGGCTGGCGTCGCGTTGCAATTCGCGCAGGATTCGTCGGTCGATTTGATCGATTTCCAACATATAGTGAATATTATGGGAAAATTTCCCATATTTCAACAAATAAATCTAAAGATTGGGAACATATCCCGCCCAACTCGTGGCATGAATCACGCCAGTAATCGAGAAGGGGAAAGCCGATGATCGCCGCGACGAAGAAACTGTTCCTGACCCACCCGCAGTCGGTCGACGAAAGCTATGTCGAGCATATGGCCTTCGCCGGGCGTTTCTCCGGCAAGCTGTTTCTGGCCGCCGGCGCGGCGCTGGTCCACGCCATCCTGCCATTCGCCTACGAGAAAACCGCCAGCCGGATGATCGCCGAGATGTACGCCAAGACCCATAACCGGGGGCGGTAGGGCGCCTCGCCGGGCTGCTGGACCGGCTGAACCCGCTCTGGCGGGCCTTCGCCTTCGGTCGCAATCTGAACCGCGACATCATCGCCATGCTGGACCGCACGGGTTTTGACAGCAACACCGTCGAGCACGTCTATCGGCGCGGCCTCCCCCACATGCTCACCGCGATTTAGACGAAGCTGTAGGGCGTGGGCCTGCACGCGTCACGTTAACCTTTAAATATAACAACATCAAATGGTTATATACCTGCACAACTTGTGCAGGGCGGCGGGGTGCGTGCAGGCACGCACCCCGCAGATTGTTACCCCGCCAGCGCCTTGTTCAGATTCTCGTCCACCTTGTCGAGGAAGCCCATGGTGGTCAGCCATTTCTGGTCCGGCCCCACCAGCAATGCCAGGTCTTTGGTCATGTCGCCCGCCTCGACGGTCTCGACGCAGACCCGCTCCAGGGTTTCGGCGAAGTTGCTCAGCGCCTCGTTGCCATCCAGCTTGCCACGATGTTTCAGCCCGCCGGTCCAGGCGTAGATTGAGGCGATCGAGTTGGTCGAGGTCGCCTTGCCCGCCTGGTGCTGGCGGTAATGGCGCGTTACCGTGCCATGGGCCGCCTCGGCCTCGACGGTCTGCCCGTCCGGCGTCATCAGCACCGAAGTCATCAGCCCCAGCGAGCCGAAGCCCTGGGCCACGGTGTCGGATTGCACGTCGCCGTCGTAGTTCTTGCAGGCCCAGACATAGCCGCCGTTCCATTTCATCGCACAAGCCACCATGTCGTCGATCAACCGGTGTTCATAGGTGATGCCAGCGGCCTTGAACTTGTCCTCGAACTCGGCCTCGTAGATCTGCTGGAACAACTCCTTGAAGCGGCCGTCATAGATTTTGAGGATGGTGTTCTTGGTGCTCAGATACACTGGCCAGCCGAGGTTCAGCCCGTAGTTCATCGACGCCCTGGCGAAGTCACGGATCGAATCGTCGAGGTTGTACATCGCCATGGTCACACCGGCGCCCGGCGCCTGAAAGACCTCGCGCTCGATCACCTCACCATCATCGCCGACGAATTTGATCGACAGCTTGCCAGCGCCGGGGAAGTGGAAATCGGTCGCCCGGTACTGATCGCCGAAGGCGTGACGGCCGATCACGATGGGCCGGGTCCAGCCCGGCACCAGGCGGGGCACGTTCCGGCAAATGATCGGCTGGCGGAAGATTACCCCGCCAATGATGTTGCGGATGGTGCCGTTGGGCGAGCGCCACATCTGCTTCAGCCCGAATTCCTCGACCCGTTGCTCGTCCGGGGTGATGGTGGCGCATTTGACGCCGACGCCGTACTTCTTGATCGCATGGGCCGCGTCGACGGTGATCTGGTCGTTGGTTCGGTCGCGCTCTTCCATGCCGAGGTCGTAGTATTTCAGGTCGATGTCGAGATAGGGCAGGATCAGCTTCTGCTTGATGAAATCCCAGATGATGCGGGTCATCTCGTCGCCGTCGAGCTCGACGACGGGGTTGGTTACGTTGATCTTCGACATGCTTGGCGTCTCCCCGGGGAATTATTGTCCAGTTGGCGCTGGTTCAGGATTCGGCGGAACATAGCGGGAGTGATATGGCGCAGCAACGCGATTCATTGGCGATTCCTGCCCGGACGATGAAGTGGCGTGGGAGGTTGAGGTCAGGTGGCTATCATTGCATTCATGCAGACAACATTGCTAGGCACGGCGCATGAGTGGTTGGCGGATCAGGTCGAGACGGTTACGGATGGGTTTGGCCACGCTACTGGGTGGCCGGGCGCAGGGGTTCTTTACACCCTATCGCTATGCGTGCTCAGTGCAGCCACTCGGCACCAACCCGGCCATTGATGCCGCCTTTCGGGCGGCAGAGCCCTCCTTCAGAGTCGTGCTGGACGAGATTGATATCCATGGCGAGCGGTTGGCGAGCTTCGATGGGCCGCCACCGGAGCCGCGCTGGGGGCAGAGCTGGTTTCCCCGTTTGGATGGCGCGGCGGCCTATGCGCTGGTGCGCCGCAACGCGCCGGGGCGGATTGTCGAGGTGGGGTCGGGGCATTCCACCCGGATGCTCGCACGCGCCGCTACCGATGCGGGCGCGGGGACACGCATCACCTGCATTGATCCGGCCCCGCGCGCTGCACTGCGCGGGTTGGAGGTCGAGTGGCGCGAGCGGGTGCTGAGCGAAGCCGACCTGCCCCTGTTCGAGGCGCTGGAGGCGGGGGATATTGCGTTTTTCGACTCGTCCCACATCCTCTGGCCCGGCACCGATGTCGACATGATGCTGAACCGCATCCTGCCGGTGCTGGCATTCGGGGTGCTGGTCCATATCCACGATATCCTGCTGCCGGACCCCTATCCGCCAGCATGGGAATGGCGCGGCTACACCGAACAGACCGGGTTGGCCGGGTGGCTGATGGGCGGGGCGTTCGAGCCGGTGTTCTCCAGCCACTATGCGCTGACCCGGATGGACGCCGCCGCCCGGCCCGGCATCGCCGGGCTGGCGCTGGCGCAGGGCGCGTTCGAGACCAGCCTGTGGTTACGCCGCTGCTGAGTGGTGCGGTTCACGCCATCGGCGGCATTGTGTCGAAGGTGGTGAGCTTGTCTCCGGCGGTATCCCATGGGGCTTTCTTGGAGTGATAGACGAACATGCTCGGCTGAACCCGGGCAATGTCGTCGAGCCCGCCGATGGGAACCATGCGCAGATGCTCCATCGCGCTGTTTTGCGTCAAGGTGTGCGACCCGCAGGCCGGGCAGAAGTGCCGTGTGATGGTTGTGCCGCTGCCGCCGGGGTGGGAGTAGCTGCTGGTCACAGCGGTGATGCTGAGTGCCTTTGTCGGCATGGCGAACAGCGCGGGGTGCTCGGCGCCGGTTCCCGCGCGACAATTGTCACAGGCGCAACAGGCCGGCCATCATCGGTTTGGCAGGGGCTTCGTAGCGCACAGCGCCGCAAAGACAGCCGCCGGTCAGGGCAGGGGTATCGGTCATGGTATTCTCCTCGCTTGCAGGCCTAAGTTAACCAACAGGTTAATCAATACATTGTCGATTCGCAATTGCTCCCTGCATGGCGGATCCCCGGTAAAGCCCTTGCGAACCTCGTTCACCGCTCGTAAACGGCCCGGAAAGGGAGGCGAAATGTCCGGAACAAACCACACCAAAGCTGCCGATTGGTCCCCTGCTGGCCCGGTCTCGATCCTCGTCGAGCCGCAGATGGGTGAAAACATCGGTGCCGCAGCCCGGGCGATGTGGAATTTTGGTCTGCGTGGGCTGCGCGTCGTCAATCCGCGCGACGGCTGGCCCAACCCGGCCGCGGTGGCGATGGCGAGCGGCGCGGGCGGCGTGCTGGACGAGGCGCGGATTTTCGAGACTACCGCCGAAGCAGTGGCCGACCTGCATGTGGTCTACGCCACCACTGCCCGCCCGCGCGAGATGGCCAAGACCGTGATGACGCCGGAGCGCGCCATGGCCCATGCCCGCGAGCTGATCGGGGCGGGCAAGAAGGTGGGCATCCTCTACGGCCGCGAGCGCACCGGGCTGGAGAACGACGACGCGGTGCGGGCCAATGCCATCATAACCGTACCGGTAAACCCGGCCTTCGCCTCGCTGAACCTGGCCCAATGCGTGCTGCTGATGAGCTATGAATGGCGTCGCCAGACCGACGAGACGGCGCCCGAAATGCTGGCCAGCGGCAAATCGGAACCAGCTCTCTCCGAGGACGTGGCGCGGATGCTGGAGCATCTGGAGGCGGAGCTGGATGCCTGCAATTTCTTCTGGCCCGAGCACAAGAAATCCTCGATGACCGCCAATCTGCGCAACCTCTTTCGTCGTGCGCCGCTGACCGACCAGGATGTGCGCACCCTCCGCGGCGTCATCCGCGCCCTGGCCGAGGGGCCGAGGCGTCGGGGGTAAGATCCGGCATGAGACGCCAGCAATTCTCATTATGGCGTTACAAAGGGGATTCCCAAGGCGGCAAATATATGAATGATACCATATATGGTCATCGATTCTCTCATAGACACTCTGCGTAGCCGTTGCGCGATGTTCCCCGACATGCGCACGGGGAGCAATTTGAGCTACACTATGGCCGATATCGGCATGGCTGCATTTTCGGTATTTTTTATGCAGAGCCCGTCCTTTTTGTCGCATCAGCGGGCGTTGGAAAAGCGTCGGGCGCGGTCGAACTGCGAGACGCTGTTCGCCATTGAGAAGATCCCTACCGACAATCATGTTCGCACGATGCTTGATCCGGTGGAACCCGATGGGCTGTTCGCGTTGTTCGGGCAAGCCCTTGGCTTGCTTGCGGACAGAGGCGGTCTGAAGGATTTTCAGAAGCTCGGCGGACGGCTTCTGATTGCCCTTGACGGCACCGAGTATTTCACCTCGCAAAAGCTTCATTGCCCGAATTGCTCGCAGCGCAAACGCCATAACGGCGTCATGGAATATTACCACTCCATGCTCTCGGCGGCGGTGGTGGCACCTGGCCATAATTGTGCCATGGTGCTTGAGCCGGAGTTCATCGCACCGCAGGACGGACATGACAAACAGGACTGCGAAAATGCCGCCACGAAGCGCTGGCTTTGCCGCTTCGGGCCGCAATACGCGCATCTCGGGCCGGTCTATCTGGGCGATGATCTATATTCCCGTCAGCCGATTTGCGAGTCGGTTCAACGGGTTGGCGGCAATTTCATCTTCACCGCCAAACCCTCATCGCACCGCTGTCTCTACGAATGGCTCCATGGCGTCGAATTGCCGAGCCTTGAGAAAAAGCTGAAAAAGGGCCGCAGCGTCGTTACTCATCGCTACCGCTGGATGGAAGATGTTCCCCTCCGTGACGGGAAAGACGCATTGCATGTCAATTGGCTTCAGATCGAGATCATCAACAAAGCCGGCAAGGTGACCTACACCAACAGCTTCGTCACCGATCTGCCGGTCAACGAAGAAACCGTCGTCGAGTTGGCCACCTGTGGCCGGGCGCGCTGGAAGATCGAGAACGAAACTTTCAATACCCTGAAGACCAGGGGTTACCATCTGGAGCACAATTTCGGCCATGGCAAGGAACACCTGGCCAACCTTCTCATAACCATGAACCTGCTCGCCTTCGCGTTCCACACGGTCTGTGACCTGGTGAGCAAGCGCTGGCATGAGGCACGTGAAGCGTTCGGCGCGCGACGGCAGTTCTTCCAGGACCTGCGGAGCATCACCAGATATCACCTGTTCACCGACTGGGGCGCGCTCATCCGCACGATGATAACCGGCGAACCGCCGCCGGAACCAAAACTGCGCTAAAGCACCCGCTCAAGCCTCAACACAACACAAAAATGAGAAGACAAAACATCATCGCAGAAAATCAAGCCATAATGAGAATTGCTGCATCACAGCGCGAGGCATGGCAGCGAGCTTGAGCAGCATCACAGTCTTCTCATAGGGGAACAGTCATCGTGGGAAACCTCCAAGATACCGAACCGGGTGTCCATAGAATCACAGAACACTAAATATGGGAATCCCCGAAAGAGTCACAATCATTGACCTTTGGTATCATTCCAATGGCTTACACAAGGCCCTTGCCGAGATTCATTATTTGATTCATATACTTATGTGAGGCGGGATGGCCGTTAGAAACATTCGTGGGAAGAATGATCAAAAATTGCCTTGAGCTAGGACACGAAGAGGGAGCCACCGAGCGCATTGTTTGGGCTGCACAGGATGCGGCGCCCGTAAGCGGATTGACCCACGGATTCTACCGCTACCCCGCCCGTTTCTCGCCTGTGTTTGTTCGGTCCGTCATAGATGCCTTCTCGAGTCCCGGCGATTGGGTGATTGATCCTTTTGCTGGCGGCGGAACCACTCTGGTCGAAGCAATGGCGCTGGGCCGTAATACTCTTGGCATCGATATAAGCTCTTTGTCGACCTTTATCTGCGAGGCCAAGACGCGCAATTTGAGCGATCAGGAAGTGGCCGCCTTTGAGCGTTGGCGGGCACGTCTGCCTGAGACGGTCAACATGCATTCGCCAGGGTTTCGCTTCGAGAACTATGCGGAGTCCGGCTATTATCGCAATCTGGAAGGCCGCGAATTCTGGCGGCTGCGTAAAGCCATCGAACAATGCGTTATCTCCGTCCAACGGCTTCGCCTGCACGGGAGTCAAGTCCTAGCGCGTTGCGTTGTGCTCAGAACTGCGCAATGGGCACTCGATGCTCGCAAGAAGAGGCCATCGATCACAGAATTCCGGAACAGGCTGTCTGCGCTCGCAAAAGAGATGATTGAAAGTGCGATTGCCTTCCAGCATCAGATCGAAGGTCTTGGCGAAGGAAATCGGCCTCAAGCACTGTGCTTGAACAGAAGCACGGCAGGAGCGCACGCGGAAGAATTGGTAAGATCAGTCTCTCCGCCAAAGCTTATTGTGACTTCGCCGCCCTATCCCGGCATCCACGTCTTATATCACCGCTGGCAAGTGGATGGGCGGCGCGAGGCACCGGCCCCATTCTGGATTGCAGGCAAGTTAGACGGAGCCGGATCGTCCTACTACACGATGGGCGACCGGAAGAATCCGGGGCTAAGTTCGTATTTCTTCAGCCTGGAAGCCTCGTTTAAGTCTATCTCCAAGATGGCTGGGCCTGAGACGACGATCGTGCAGGTCGTAGCGTTCTCAGAAGCTGAGTGGCAGCTTCGACGATACTTAGAGGTAATGGAAGACTGCGGCCTGCGTGAAGAAATGCCTTGGGATATCGATACCAACGATGGCCGTCTCTGGCGCGATGTACCCAATCGCAAATGGCATGCGCGGCAAAAATCCAACTCTCCCGGTGCACGAGAGGTCGTTCTCGTGCACCGGAAAGATTGAGGTGTCCATTCACTACGCTGCTTCACCTGCGCTCTCAGAGAGGTCGTCGTCGTCGTCAATCTCACCGAGGCTCTCCACGAGCGGTAGCAAGAACGGCGCGAGGGCATCAGTCGTCTGAGCGACACAGACGCGCACATCTACGTTGTCACCAGGCACTTCCTCGGATGTTTTTTCGCCTTTATTCTTCCTTTGTTCCTGATGAAGTATGGCAAGAGCGACAATCACCATTCCAATCGAGAAACGCTTCTTCATGCGTGCGGCATATCGTGGTTTATCCTTTATTTGGCTACCTAGGTATACGTTCCCATGGTTGACGAAGTAGTCATATATTTCTTCATCATCTTTCGCATCAGGATGGCGTTTTATTCTCACAGCAGTGAATTTGGTGAAGGGAGGATCTTGATTTTCCCAGTCTTTTTCTTCGACTGGCACCGGCTCAGGAATGCCAAGGAAGGAGTCTTTGGACTCGCTGCCCGCTCCTCCATCAGCTCCTTTGTTCTGGCCGGTCGTATTGCCTCCAATCTTGCGCTCGCCCGGCGGGCCGGAGTGAGGCTCCCTTTTTTGCCGGACCGTAAGGGCAAACTCTTCAGTGAGCGGTTCGATGCGGCTCGGATCATTCACTTCGACCAAGAAAGAGAGCTGATCGCCCAGTTGGGCTTCTTCCGGCAGTTCCAAGGACATTCGTGCGATGCCATTGACCAATCTCGGGCGCGAATAATTCTTGGCGGGCTCTCGGCCGTCCCCATTAAGCCGGTAAAGCTTGAATTCTCCGGGTTCGTCATCCCGCCGGAAGTAGTCGTTCGCAGCGTCAGTTTCGAAAGTGAGCCGAACCTTGGTGCCCAGATGAGCATCGCGGACAAAATCTTCGTCCGGGTTGCGGCCTTTCAGATGAAACTTGCTTGGAAACCGCTTACCAATGAAACCAACCACGCCCTCACCGGCCGCTTCAGGTTTGTGCGGATTCTTGATGCGCAATCCTTGTCTGAGAAGCGCGGCGAGTGCCTTGTTACGGCTTAGAAGTTTTTCGATAGCCTTGGCCATAGATTCTGAGGACTCATGGCTCGAAGCTACTTCTTTTTTCCGGCGTTCTGATTGTATCTCCTTCAGTTCCTCATGATTGCAGATTTGGTCCTCGATCTCGGCCTCAACCTTTTTCATAAAATCATGAACCCGTAGACGATCTCTGCTATTCATGAAGAGTCTTTCATGGGAGCGTGCGTTGATGGCGCTGCAGTCCACAAACATCAATAAAGAATGCCAGAGGTAGTCTTTCTTTACACTCTTTCGGCGAAAAAAATCCTTCGTCATCATGGCATGACATTGACCATTGTATGAGAAGATAACACCTTCATCTTTTCGATAAGTGTCCGCAGCAGTTTTATTCTTGAAAAGAAAGATTTTGAGAGTAAACGGTTCGCCATCAATGTCAAATTCTATCTCATCATACCATTCGACATTGTCTCTTTTTTCACTATTAAGGTCGTTCTTTAGGGTCGTGATCAGACCGGGCATGGTGGTGTCATAACTTCCCTTCTTCCCGCGGAAGGGTCGACATTCATGAAACCTGATTGGAAGCGCAGGTTCTGGTAGCATGATGCTTGCACGGTACATAAGCCCGTCTGAGAGCATCATGTTCGTCCGAAATCCACCTGCATCGTATTCGAAAAGCTTAATCAGCGTCCCCCAACGACTACGGCGAACATAAGCGTCTGATTTTTCTGGAAAGATGGGCAGGCTGTCTTCGGAGAAGTGCAGCAACTCGCCTTCGTTTGGCGTCTGTTCGCATCCTTCAGGCGCTAGGTAAACAAAGCGGCTGCTCTTTCCTTCTCGCGGGTCGTCCCTGCGAATTATGGTGAAGCTCCAGTCACTATCGCTTTCGTGTTTTGAGTGCTCATCGATGAGATCGGGGTGGCGTTTGCTGATAACAAGCTGAAGGTTTCGATCCATGCCGCAGAATTCGAGAACGCCAGTACCACCCATATTAAATTTTCCTTGGGCAAACTTTACCCTATCCTTGTTGCCTTTCAGCAAGGAAAGGATGGTGGAGGGCATACGCTTGGGTGTTTGACCCTCGCCGTCATCAACAATCGTAAAACACGGCCTGTTGTAGCCTTGGCGCGGAGTACCTGGCGCAGTCGCCGCTACTGTTACGCCACGAGAAAGCTGCTCAGCGTCTTTAAGTTGATCACCAAAAAATTGGATTCGAGCTTCTTGGATCGAGCGCGGCGTATCAGGAGCTTGAGGTTCGCTTCCGGTTTTCGGCAGACATTTTAATATGCGTGCTGCTGCCATCAACTTCGCATCTATGGAGTTGATAAGTTTTTCGACGATGGCTTGCTCTGCATGGCTCTGCTGGCTGCCAACAGTGGAATAATTGTACTCCTGATCGCCAAGCAAGCGCCATGCATCAGCGTTGTCCCAATATTTCGCTTTGCGTAGAAGCTGTATCACTTCGCGCTCGGAATCTGCGTGCATCAAGGCGATGCAGAGATCCCGATTATTTTTGGCAATTGTGGTCATAAGAAATCTTGTCCTTAGAGCTTAAAATCAACGCCATCCGAAGCCTTGGTACTCTTCATGCGCGTCTTAAGCGCTTCGATCTCATCGCTCAGCACCTTGACGATCTTCCCAACATCACTGTCGTCGTACTCATAGGCGTTCCGGTTGCCAAGCTTGCCGATGATGCGGATCGCTTTGATCGCATTGACCGTCCGACCTTCGGCCAATTTCACGAACTTCTCGCGCTTGGAATCTACCGCCCAACTAGGCTCTGTATCTTCCATTTTCAGAGCTGGTTCAGCCATTTTCACTCTCCTATGCCGCGCTCAGGTGAGAAAGAGGTCGTGATTTTGCGCCAAAAGTCAAGTTATGTGTTGTGATTTTCGGAATAAATTAGAGAGAAAATGTGTAACTGCCCAGGCACGGATTTGGAATAGTTTTCTTGCACCAAGGGTCGCGCTGTGATTCATCTGTTTTATGACCGTGTCAAATCCTTCTGACCTGTTTGTTTTCGCACGGGTCTTTGAAGACCTGAAGTTGGAGTATGCGCGTTTGCGGTCGGCTTATGAAGCTCAGCAACAAACGCTGGCATGCCAGCAAGGACCTCATGGTCCCCGACAACGTCACGCTGCTCATTCTCCCGCCATACGCGCCCGAACTCAATCCGGTCGAAAACGTCTGGCAACACCTGCGTGCCAACAAACTCGCCATAACCGTCTTCGATGGCTACGCCGACATCGTCGACAAATGCTGCACCGCATGGAACTTCTTCGCAAACGATACAGCCGCCATCGCCACCATCACCACACGAAAATGGACACAGGTCAATCTCTGGGGCTGTTGGTATAAGTCGGTAAAAACCACGCTCAGCCACCCGGCCACGCCGTGCCCCGCCGATCATGGGAACCGGCAGTTTCAGGGTAACCGTCCGGTCTCCCCGCCCTTGAAGGGTTTGTGATTGGCGTGCGAGCCTTCGGGTGATCGCGGGCGATCGTGTCCGTTTGAATTACGCGGACCAGCAATTCTCATTATGGCTTGATTTTCTGCGATGATCTTCTGTCTTCTCATTTTTGTGTTGTGCTGAGGCTTGAGCGGGTGCTTTAGCGCAGTTTTGGTTCCGGCGGCGGTTCGCCGGTTATCATCGTGCGGATGAGCGCGCCCCGGTCGGTGAACAGGTGATATCTGGTGATGCTCCGCAGGTCCTCGAAGAACCGCCGTCGCGCGCCGAACGCTTCACGTGCCTCATGCCAGCGCTTGCTCACCAGGTCACAGACCGTGTGGAACGCGAAGGCGAGCAGGTTCATGGTTATGAGAAGGTTGGCCAGGTGTTCCTTGCCATGGCCGAAATTGTGCTCCAGATGGTAACCCCTGGTCTTCAGGGTATTGAAAGTTTCGTTCTCGATCTTCCAGCGCGCCCGGCCACAGGTGGCCAACTCGACGACGGTTTCTTCGTTGACCGGCAGATCGGTGACGAAGCTGTTGGTGCAGGTCACCTTGCCGGCTTTGTTGATGATCTCGATCTGAAGCCAATTGACATGCAATGCGTCTTTCCCGTCACGGCGGGGAACATCTTCCATCCAGCGGTAGCGATGAGTAACGACGCTGCGGCCCTTTTTCAGCTTTTTCTCAAGGCTCGGCAATTCGACGCCATGGAGCCATTCGTAGAGGCAGCGGTGCGAGGAGGGTTTGGCGGTGAAGATGAAATTGCCGCCAACCCGTTGAACCGACTCGCAAATCGGCTGACGGGAATATAGATCATCGCCCGGATAGACCGGCCCGAGATGCGCGTATTGCGGCCCGAAGCGGCAAAGCCAGCGCTTCGTGGCGGCATTTTCGCAGTCCTGTTTGTCATGTCCGTCCTGCGGTGCGATGAACTCCGGCTCAAGCACCATGGCACAATTATGGCCAGGTGCCACCACCGCCGCCGAGAGCATGGAGTGGTAATATTCCATGACGCCGTTATGGCGTTTGCGCTGCGAGCAATTCGGGCAATGAAGCTTTTGCGAGGTGAAATACCCGGTGCCGTCAAGGGCAATCAGAAGCCGTCCGCCGAGCTTCTGAAAATCCTTCAGACCGCCTCTGTCTGCAAGCAAGCCAAGGGCTTGCCCGAACAACGCGAACAGCCCATCGGGTTCCACCGGATCAAGCATCGTGCGAACATGATTGTCGGTAGGGATCTTCTCAATGGCGAACAGCGTCTCGCAGTTCGACCGCGCCCGACGCTTTTCCAACGCCCGCTGATGCGACAAAAAGGACGGGCTCTGGATAAAAAATACCGAAAATGCAGCCATGCCGATATCGGCCATAGTGTAGCTCAAATTGCTCCCCGTGCGCATGTCGGGGAACATCGCGCAACGGCTACGCAGAGTGTCTATGAGAGAATCGATGACCATATATGGTATCATTCATATATTTGCCGCCTTGGGAATCCCCTTTGTAACGCCATAATGAGAATTGCTGATGAGACGCTCTGCCGCTTGTGGGGTCTTTGCTGCAGGGCTAAGTCTGAGCCCGAAATCCAAGCGCCGGGACACAGTATGAGCAAACGATCGATCTTCGAGGATGTCAGCGGCGGCAAAGCCGCGCCAACCTCTGGCGCACCTGCCCGCATCCGCGAGGCGCGGAGGGGCATTGCGCTGTGGCTGTTGGCTCTTGCGCTGCTGACCGCAGCCATGGTGCTGGTCGGCGGGTTGACCCGGTTGACCGATAGCGGGCTCTCGATCACCGTTTGGGACCCGGTCATGGGCGCCCTGCCACCACTGTCCGAAGCCGACTGGAAGACGGCCTTCGAGGCTTATCAGGGCACCACCGAGTTCCAGACCCAGAACAACTGGATGACCCTGGCGGACTTCAAGCCGATCTTCTGGTGGGAATGGGGGCACCGCTTCCTCGGCCGCCTGATCGGTGGGATCTGGCTGGCGGGATTCCTTGGCTTTCTGCTGACCAGGCGAATTCCGGCAGGCTGGGCCGGGCGGTTGATCCTGCCGGGGGTGCTTGGTGGGCTGCAAGGGGCGGTGGGCTGGTGGATGGTTGCCTCCGGCTTGTTCGGGCGGGTCGATGTCGCCTCGTACCGGTTGGCACTGCATCTGGGGTTGGCCTTCATCATCTTCGTGGTGCTGATCTGGCTGGCGCTGCGGGTGCGCCTCGACGATGTGACGCTGCTGAAGGCGCGGCGCCGCCGCTTGCCGGCGCTGATGGGGCTGGCGGGTGCGCTGACAATGCTGGTGTTCTTGCAAATTCTCGCTGGAGCAATGGTGGCCGGTATCGACGCCGGGCGCAGCTATGTTGACTGGCCGCTGATGCAGGGCCAGTTCCTGCCCGGCGAAAGCTTCGAGATGACGCCGCTGTGGGTGAACTTCTTCGAGAACCCGGCGCTGGTGCAGTTCATTCACCGGATTCTGGGCTATTTCGTGCTGGCGCTGGGTCTCATCTTCGCGCTTCGTTGCGGACGCTCCGGCCACGGGGCTATCCGCAATTTTGGGCGCTGGGTGGGGGTGGTGATCCTGGCCCAGGTGCTGGTTGGCATCGTCACCGTCATGCAGGGCTCGCCGCTGGAAATCGCGATAGTCCACCAGGCCGGTGCGCTGGTGGTGATTGCCATGCTGATCCGGACGAAGTTCGAGATCGCTTATCCCGGTGAGCAAACCATCGCGCGCGGGTAAGGCGGCGGGTCTGCCGCTGCGCCTCTGGCAACGCCGCGCTTTCAGCCGGCGCGCACCAGATCGCGACCACGCGCATCTCCGCATGCGCGAGCAGCTGCTCGATCCTGGCGGCGGCGATGCCGAGATCCGCCTCGAGGCCGGCGATCCGCGCGGCGTGGTATTCGCTGTCATCAGGGGCATCGGGCGGCGGCGGGGCCAGCGCCGCCGCGACCCGGGCATGATGCTCGGTGATCTCCGCCATCAGCCGGGCGCGGGCGCGGCAGAGCCCGAGCGCAATCCGCGCCCGCTCCGCGGCGTGCAGCACCGCGCCCGCGGACCCGGCTGAAAGCGCCGCCGTGAGAGCCGCTTCCGGACAGGCCGGAGACACAAGCGGAAGGACCGGATCAGGAGAAGGCTGAGCCTGGGCGAGGGCCGGGGACGGGATCGCCAGGAGGGCAGCGAGGGTGGCCGCGGAGAGGACGGCGAGAGCGCGTGTTCGCCATGTGTCCCCGAATGTTCGCGCTTTGTCGGGCCGCCCGTGCCCGCGCGCCGGTCCCACTGGATGGGAGATCGGCGAGAGAGACGCCAGGGCCAGGGCAGGGCGCGGAGGGTGGCCGGGCAGGCTTTGACGCGGGCGCGCGGAACGTCTATCCTTTTGGCGCGCGGCGGACGCGGTTGGCAGGAGACGGCAATGATGACCATGGCGTTCGATACTCTCAAGGCGATGAAGCGGCTCACCGCCACTGGCGTCGAAGAGGCGCAGGCCGAGGCCATTATCGAAACCGTTGGCGGCGCCATGACCGAATCCCTCGCCACGAAGGACGATCTCGCGCTCCTCAAGGCCGACCTCACCGCGGAGATCGCCGTGGGGACCGCCGAGGTGCGCACGGAGATCGCCGAGAGTGATACCAGGAATGCCGAGCGGTATGTGAAGATCGCCGAGGGCCAGACCACGCAGTTGCGCTGGATGGTCGGCTGCATGGTCGCGATCGCGGGCGTGATCGTCTCGACGCTCCTGCTCGGCACCTGAGCCGGCGGGGGGCGCGCCGCCGCGCCGGATGTCCGCCGGCGCTTCGAGGCACCGCTTTATATACATCATGAAGAACACCTTCCTCTTCAGGAAGAGGCGCCGGGGGCATGTTCGCCAAAACAGCCGCCCCCGGCGCCTCCCCGCCAGTTACAAGCCTTTCAGCACCGCCGCGGGATCCTGGGCGACCAACTCCCGGTAATCCGTCGACTTCTGTTTCGGGTTGACCTTGAAGCCGAGAGCGCTGGGATCCGGAAAGCTCGGGCAGAGCGAGTAGACCGCTTGCGGGATCGAGTCCTGCAGGTGGCCAGCCCAGAGAACGCTGTAGCCTCCCTTGATCAGCTTGCCGGTCACGGCGTCGTATTGCACACCTTGGCCGGTCGGTTCGTCGGACGGCGTGACGACGGCGCGCAACTCCGCGCCCCGCGGCCGCGTCGTCCAGGCCTCAGTGAAGTAGCGACCGGACCCTGTGATCTCGTTCTGAACGCAGAAATGCCCCATCGTGCCCACGTTGACCTTGATGCGCAGGCCGAAGTCGCGCCCGGCGACGTCATGCGCGACCTCGACCTGGTCCGTGAGCAGCACCCGGAGACCGGCCGCGTTATGGCTTGACGGGCCGACAAAGGACTCGTGCAGGAGGCCTTTCAGCACCGCCCCGGGGTTCTGGGCGACCAACTCCTGATAATCCGTCGACGTCTGCTTCGGGTTGACCTCGAAGCCGAGATCGCTGGGTTTCGGAAAGCTCGGGCAGAGCGAATAGATCGCCTGTGGGATCGTGTCCTGGATGTGGCCGGTCCAGAGCACGCCGCGTTCGCGGTCTCCCTTGATCAGCTTGCCGGTCACGGCGTCGTACTGCACACCTTGGCCGAGCGGTTTGTCGGCCGGTGTGACAACGGCGCGCTACTCCGCGCCCGCCGGCCGCGTCGTCCATGCCTGGGTGAAGTAGCCCCCGAACCCTGTGAGCCGGTCCTGGACGCAGTAATGCGACATCGTGCCCACATTGACCATAACAGCCCGTTGAAAAAGTCGCCATTGACCGGGTTTCACCCCACGACGAAACATAATGCGGCGTCGGCGGTTTCGCCATCCTCCGAGACGATGAGGACGATCCGAGCGACCAGAACGGCTCCAGCGGGCGTAACAAGCACGAAAATACCGCCATATCTGCCCGCCACAGCCTGGCGCGCGGTGCCGGCGCCGATGAGTTGGCGCATCAGCAACGAGAGGTTGTGGCTGGCGACGTGAAGCAGGTATCGCTTGTGCACGTTCTCGCGCCGGCGCAGCCAGGTTCGGCGCATGCCGCCGCGATCGAGGGTGTGGGCAAAGCAGCGCTCGACGATCTCGGCGCGCAGCTTGAAGGCCTCGCGGGCGAGCGCGGACTTGAGCCGCACGCGGTTGTTGGTGACCGCCCGGCGCGCCGCCTGGTCACCGCGCCAGCGCGAAAAGCCCTTCTGCCTGGGCTCGGCGATCCGGGTCTTCCAGGGCCGGGTCTTGCAGGGACTGCCGTCCAGGGCCTTCAAGACCGCCCGTGAGTAATAGCCCTTGTCGGCGACGCATTCGGCCGGGCCCTCTGGCGTCGGCGCCGCAGCCACCGCATCGAGGTTTGCCTCGGCCGCCGCCAGGGTCCTGGAAAGCGGTCGCCCTCATCGGCTGGGTGCAACTCGGCCGCCACCACCGCCCCGGTGTCCAGATCCACCGCGTGCTCGGGCTTGTAGGCCAGATGGGTCGCGGCGTCCTTCATCCTGGCGACCCTGGCCTCGGGGTCGCTCCTGCAAACCCAATCCTGGTTCGAGAGCTTCTTGCCCTTGCGCTTGCGGTCCAGACGCGCCAGGTCCTCGGCCGTGGGTGTCTCGATGCCGCTCTCCTGGGCCAGATGCTCCAGCATCTCCCGGTAGCCCTCACCCGTGTCGCGCCGCACGATGTTGCGCAGCGCCGCATTGGCCTCCATGGTCGAGGCATCCACCCCGATGCGGTCGCCCTTCACCAGACCCGCCTCGGCGATCAGCGCCAGAACCCAGTCGAAGACCATCGCGTGCACCTCGTGGGGCAGGCGCGTGCGGG
>CBDFHG010000006.1:0-433223 GCA_965247385.1 Thermohalobaculum sp. | reverse complement strand
ATGCTGATCCCGCTGGTCACCATCACATTCTTCTTCTTCGGCTGGTGGATATATTTTGCATTTCCCAATGGCCCCGGCATCACCGGCGGCATCACCCAAAGCGACAACGCGGTTCCGTGGAGCCAGCTGATGGGCACCCACCTGGGTGGTCCGGGCGTTGGCAGTACCGACCCGGTCATGGGCTACGGCGTTGAATTGGGCAATGCTTTCTGGGCGCGCCTGAACGGCGTGTTCTGGGCTGCCTTCCTGCTGTTCTCGTGGACGGCAGCGTCGATCGTTTCGGGCGCGGTCATCGAACGTATCCGGCCTGGCGCCTTCTGGATCATCGCGGTCCTGGTGGGCTCGTTCACCTGGATCATCGATGCGGCCTGGGGCTGGCACCCGGATGGCTGGATGGTCACGCAGCTCGGCTACCACGACGCCTATGCGTCCGGCGTGATCCACGCCATCGCAGGCGGTGCGGGACTTGGTGTGCTGATCCCGCTTGGGGCGAGGTTGGGCAAGTTTGCCCCCGATGGCACACCACGCAACATCAACCCCCACAACAAGTGGCTGGTCACGATCGGCCTGTTCATGATCTACACCGGCTTCTGGGGCTTCTATGTCGCGTGCAACGTACCGATCATCGGCACCGGCGCTATTGGCATGGCCGAGGGCTCCTTCACGGCGACGACGATCTACCTGACGCCAACCACACTGTCGGCAATCGTGTTCAACTTCCTGATGTCTTTGTCAGGCGGCTTGATCGCGGGCTATGTCGTCTCGCGCGGTGACGCGTTCTGGACCTACTCATGCGGTCTGGCCGGTATCATTGCAGCCTCGGCTGGCAACGACCTGTATCATCCGATCCAGGCGATGCTGATCGGTGCGGTGGGTGCGGTCTGTGCATACAAGCTGCACTACTGGGTCGAGAGAAGGTTCAAGATCGACGACGCGGTGGGCGCGGTAGCCGTACATGGCTATGCGGGCTTTATCGGTCTGGTGATCTCGGGCTTCGTGCTGTGGGGCCATCCGGCAACCGCCGGTTACCACGAGACCGTGGCGCTGATCACACCTTGGGGTCAAACCGCGGGTGCGGTCATCATGTTCGTCGTGCTGGGCTTCATTCCGGCCTATGTGGTCGCGAATATCCTCAAGAGCATGGGGATGCTGCGGATACCCGAGGCGGTCGAACTGGTCGGTCTCGATATCGGCGCGGAAATGGCCGACGAGCTGGACGCCATCGAGATCTCGAAAGCCGACATCGCCGAGGCCAAGCGCCTTGGCCTGTTGGCATGACGAAGGACGGAAGGAGGATATATCATGCCTAGCATTCAATTCCTGTCGACCACCATCGTCGAAACCTGGTCGGGGGTGGACATCACGACGCTGGGGCCGATCTATCCCATGGTTGGGTCGGAGTTCATCCTGTTCGTCATCGGTCTCATCTTCTGGTTGGGGTTCCACTTCCGCCAGGCTGGGATCGAGGCCAAGGAGATGGCCGCCGATGAAGAGGCAGCGAAGAACCCGGAACGGTTGAAACGGGTCTTCGCCGAAGAGGCCGCGGAGTAAGACCGGCCTTGTATCAAATCAGGAGGGCCGGCGTTCGCGCCGGCCCTTTTTCGTTTCCGTTTGCGGATGGTCTGCGGCAAATTCCCTTAATCACGCGGTATGAAGACGGGGAGAGGTAGATGAACGTCACCGGAGGCTGTTTCTGCGGCCATATCACCTGCGAGGCGACGGTCGATACGCATCAGGTCTGTATCTGCCACTGCACCGATTGCCAGCGCCACTCCGGCACCGCCTATGGGGTGGTCGTGGCGGTGCCGGACCAGCATTCCGGCTGTTGAGCGGGGCGCTGAAGACCTTCGACAAGATCGCCGACAGCGGCACCGTGCGGGCGCTGGCCTTCTGCCCGGAATGCGGCACCCGGATCCACGCCACCCCGGTCGGCGATCCCGGCGACTTCACGGGGCTGCGGCTGGGTACGGCCCAGATCGCCGCGCGGGCGCGGCGGCAACCCCATCCGCGCACCCCGATCCTGCCAGGATCAAAGGGCCGGGGAAACATACAAGGGTGCGTGCTCGCACGCACCCTACAGGTGACTGCCCGGGAGTTGGGGTTCAGCAATCCAAAGTGTTATCGCGCTCCCACTGGCTCAGATGGGCGGTGTAGTCGTTCCAGTCGCGGGTCTTCAGCTTGATGAAGGCGTCCACCGTTTCCTGACCCAGCGCCGCCGACAGCCCCTTGTCGCGGCCCAGTTCACGCAACGCGTCGAGCAGGTTGAGCGGCAGCTTCTTGGCGCCGCGCACCTTGTGGCCTTCGGAGAACATGTCGAGATCGACCCGCTTGCCGGGGTCGAGCTGGTTCTCAATCCCGTCCATCCCCGCCGCCAGCAATACCGCCGGGAACAGATACGGGTTGGCCGCACCGTCGGCGAGGCGCATCTCGAAGCGCCCGGCATCGGGGATGCGCAACATCGTGGTGCGGTTGTTGCCGCCATAGGTAACCGTGCCCGGCGACCAGGTCGCGCCCGATGACGTGGTGGTAGCGTTGAGCCGTTTGTAGGAGTTCACGGTCGGGTTGGTGATCGCCGTCATGCCCTGTGCGTGCGCCACCATGCCGCCCATGAACTGGTAGCCGAGTTTGGAGACGCCAAGCTCGCCCTCGGGATCGGCGAACAGGTTCTTCTTGCCCGCAATGTCCCAGACGCTGACATGGGCATGGCAACCATTGCCGGTCAGATGGGCGAAAGGCTTTGGCATGAACGTCGCGCGCAGCCCGTGTTTTTCGGCAATCGCCTTGACCATGTATTTGAAGAAGGCGTGCTGGTCGGCGGTGACCAGGGCGTCGCTATAGTCCCAGTTCATTTCGAACTGGCCGTTGCCGTCCTCGTGGTCGTTCTGGTACGGGCCCCAGCCAAGCTGGAGCATGGCGTCGCAGATCTCCTTGATCACGTCATAGCGGCGCATCAGGGCGGACTGGTCGTAGCACGGCTTGGTCTGGCGGTCGTTTGGGTCCGAGATGTCCGAGCCGTCGGGCGAAATCAGGAAATACTCCGGCTCGACCCCGGTCTTCAGCCGGTAACCCCTGGCGCTGGCATTGGCCAACACCCGCTTCAGTGTATTGCGCGGCGCATGGGCGACCTCCTCACCGTCCAGATACAGATCAGCCGCCAGCCACCCGACCTCAGGCTTCCAGGGAAGCTGGATCAGGCTTTCCGGGTCCGGCACCCCGAACATATCCGAATCCGCCGGCGTCATGTCCAGCCAGGCGGCGAAGCCGGCAAACCCGGCGCCGTCCTTCTGCATCCCGGCGATGGCGGCGGCGGGCACCAGTTTTGCCCGCATCACGCCGAAGAGGTCGGTGAACGAGATCAGGAAATACTCGATTCCCTGGTCTTTTGCGGCTTTCGCCAGATCGGTTGCCATTGTCCCTGTTCCTGCTGTTGATTTCCCTCGAGTACGGAAGGCGGACTATGTGATCCGCCCTAAGCGTCGGTCGTTCTCCCGGAGCCACTCCGCATATGCGCTCCAATGGGAGTCCTCATGGCCGGGGGCTCCCGGCCTGGTCAGAACTCTTCCGCCGAGACCACGGATCCAGTTCTCGGTCCGACGTTCCGGCGCCTTACGCCAGTTGAGGTTGAAGGCCGCCAGTTTTGCAAAGAATGTCGCGCGATTGCAGGGCAGGTGGTCGTGCACCCACCAGGCCATCGCCTGCCAGTTGCCGGTGCGCTCGTAGTAATCGACGAAGGCATTGACGACGATGCCCGCAGTCGCTCCAAGCCGCCCCTTTGCATCGCGATAGTCCCAAATATATGCTGCGTAATTCGCCTCGATACGGGCACAACCGTGGCCGTTCTCAGCCCCAAAGCCATTGACTTCGGGTGACCGACAGGCCGAGCGGACCGAGATTCGACCGAATGCTTCCCGCAACGGTTCGAGCAGTGCCCCGCACAGCCGTCGTCCAGCCTCTATCGCCACTTCTGGATTCTCGGGAATGTTGGGGATTCGGTGGAAACTGGCAATCTCGGAACAGAGCATATCGCGCATGAAGAATGACTTCGACAGGCGAATCCGGCCGAGTTTCTCCAGCGTATCAACGCTTGTCGGGCGTTTCACAATTCCACCTCGAAAGATAATGCCGCCGCAACATCGACGGAGTTACAGCAATCTGCCGCGCTCGAGATCATCCATATCTCCCCCTCATCTCGCAACCCGGATCATCCGACCCACCGGTTGCTATTGCCGTCCCGGCCCCACCCCGGCCCCACCCCGGCCCCGGTCGAACAGGGTGGGTCGTTCCGACCCGATATTTTTTGCAAACCCGGTGAATTCAACCACTTAATCCCCATCCACATGTGGACACCTCCTCAACAGCCCCCCGGTCCACGCCCCGGCACCCAGTTCGTCCCCGCCAGCGGCACTCCGGCCATGGCGGCGGCCTCGACCGTCAGCGCCGCCAGGTCCTCCGGCTCCAGGTTATGCACATGGCTCTTGCCATTGGCGCGGGCCAGGGTTTGCAGCTCCAGGGTCATCACCGCCAGGTAGTTGGCCAGCCGGTGGCCAGCCTTCACCGGATCAAGCCGCTTGGCAAGCTCCGGGTCCTGGGTCGAGATACCCGCCGGGTCGCGGCCCTCGTGCCAGTCGTCATAGGCCCCCGCCGTGGTCCCCAGCTTCTGGTACTCCGCTTCCAGCGCCGGGTCGTTGTCGCCCAGCGCCACCAGTGCTGCGGTGCCGATCGCCACCGCGTCCGCCCCCATCGCCAGCGCCTTGGCCACGTCGGCCCCGTTGCGGATACCGCCGGAAACGATGAGTTGGACCTTGCGGTGCATGTCCAGGTCCTGCAACGCCCGAACCGCCTCGCGCACCGCCGCCAGGGTCGGGACGCCGACATGCTCGATGAACACATCCTGGGTCGCGGCGGTGCCGCCCTGCATGCCGTCGACCACCACCACATCCGCCCCCGCCTTCACCGAAAGCGTGGTGTCGTAATAGGGCCGCGCCGCGCCGATCTTGACGTAGACCGGCTTCTCCCAGGCGGTGATCTCGCGTAGTTCCTGGATCTTGATTTCCAGATCGTCCGGCCCGGTCCAGTCCGGATGGCGGCAGGCCGAGCGCTGGTCGACGCCGACCGGCAGGGTCCGCATCGCTGCCACCCGCTCGGTGATCTTCTGGCCCAGCAGCATGCCGCCGCCGCCCGGCTTGGCCCCCTGGCCGACGACGATCTCGATAGCGTCGGCCTTGCGCAGATCGTCCGGGTTCATGCCATAGCGGCTGGGCAGGTACTGATAGACCAGTTGTGTGGACTGCCCGCGCTCCTCCGGCGTCATGCCGCCATCGCCGGTGGTGGTCGAGGTGCCCATGGCCGAGGCCCCACGCCCCAGCGCCTCCTTGGCGTTGGCGCTGAGCGAGCCGAAGCTCATCCCGGCAATGGTGATCGGGATCTTCAGGCGAAGCGGCTTGCTGGCAAACCGGTCGCCCAGCACAACATCGGTGCCGCATTTCTCGCGGTACCCCTCCAACGGATACCGGCTCATCGACGCGCCCAGCAGCACCAGGTCATCGAAATGCGGCAACCGGCGTTTCGAACCGCCGCCGCGAATGTCATAGATGCCGGTCGCCGCCGCCCGGCGGATTTCCGACAGCGTGTGATCGTCGAAGGTCGCCGATTTGCGCGGCAGGGTGCGCGGAGCGTCGGAATAATCAGCCATCAGTATGCATCCAGATTGTCGATGTTGAAGTGATAGAGCTGGCGCGCCGAGCCATAACGCCGGAACGCGTCCGGCGAGGCGTCCATCCCCGCCCGGGCCAGCAGTTCGGCCAACTCAGCGTTGTGCTCGTCGCCCATTTCCTTCTCGATGCAGTCGGCCCCCAGCGAGGCGACCGAGCCGCGCACATATAGTCGCGCCTCGTAGATGCTGTCGCCCAGATCGTCCCCGGCGTCGCCCAACACCACCATCCGCCCGGCCTGGGCCATGAAACCCGACATATGGCCGATATTGCCCCCAACCACGATGTCGATCCCCTTCATCGAAATGCCACAGCGCGCCGAGGTATTGCCCTCGATCACCAGCAGCCCGCCATGAGCGGTCGCCCCCGCCGATTGCGAGGCGTCGCCGGTGACGCGGACGGTGCCGGACATCATGTTCTCGGCAACCCCGGTCCCGGCATTGCCCTCGATGGTAACGGCAGCCTCCCGGTTCATCCCGGCGCAGTAGTAGCCGGTGTGGCCCTTGATGGTGACGCTGATGGGGTGCATCAGACCGCAGGCCAGCGCATGGGCGCCGCCAGGATTGGTGACAGTAAACTCGCCCCGCCCGGCTTCCTGCAATGCCCGATTGACCGCACGGCGGTCGAGCGCCGCGACGTCCAGTTCGATATTGGCCCGATCAGTTATTGTGGGGGTTATGTTCATGCCGCGTGACTCCAGCTGTAGATCCGGCCGGGTTTCGGTTCCCATATCTCGGCGTGTTCCACCCCCGGCAGGCGGGCGATGGCGCGGAATTCCGATGACATGGCCACCCAGTCGTCGGTCTCGGCGATCACCGCGGGTTTGCAGGCGATCGGGTCGCGGACCACGGCAAAGCCGTCGCGGGTGCCGATGGCGAAGGTGTAAAACCCGTCAAAGTCGCGCAGCGCGCCCTCGATGGCCTGGTCGATGGTGTCGGCCTCGCGCATCCGCCAGGCCAGGTAGCCCGCCGCCACTTCCGAGTCATTCTCGGTCTGGAAGGTTTCGCCGCGCTTCTTCAGGTTCTCACGCAAGCGGTTATGGTTCGACAGCGAGCCATTATGAACCAGGCAGGTATCGGCCCCGGTCGAGAACGGGTGCGAGCCTTCCGTGGTCACTGCGCTCTCGGTCGCCATCCGGGTATGAGCGACCGCATGGGTGCCGGACCGCCCCGCCAGGCCGAGCCGTTCGGCCACCGCGTCCGGGTCGCCGATGCCCTTGCAAAGTTCGATCGACGAACCAACCGCCAGCACCGAGACATCGGGGGCATTCTCAATCAGCCAGTTTCGCGCGGTCTGGCCGTTCCCGGAGGTGGTGAAGATGGCATGGTCCGAGAGGGTCTCGACCTGCACGTCCGAACCAAGAACCCGCTGTAACTCGCCTTCCAGATGCCGCCAATCGGTCTCGCCGTTGCGCGACAGCGCCGAGAGTTTGGTGATGCCGTTGGCCCTGCCATATACCGCGAAACCGGCGCTGTCCGGCCCCCGGCTCGACATCTCGTGCAGCATCAGGGCGGTCAGCCGCCCCAGATCCGGTTCCAGGTCAGGGGTCTTCAGATACAGCCCTACAATGCCGCACATGGGCAGCCTCCTCGTGACAATGGTTCGGCGCAGAATTGGGGTTTCGGAGTGTGCCTGTCAAGAAATTATTTTGAACAGCAGGAAAATTACCTCTCAGCTACCCGGAGTCACAATGATTGACAGGTAGATCGCGGGCAGTTTTCGCAGCTCCAGCGGTCCATGGGCGATGTTGGCATCGAAGAACAGCGAATCGCCCGGCTCCATCACATAGGTCTTGTCGCCATGGGCATAGGCCACCTCGCCCTCAAGCATATAGAGGAACTCGACCCCGTCATGCTGGAAGATCGGGAAGGCGGCGGCGGTCTCGTCCAGGATAATCAGGAACGGCTCCACCCCGACCTCGCTGCGCAGGCCATGGCCCAGCAACTGGTATTGATGCCCCTTCGACGAGCCGCGCCGCTCGATGGTCAGGCCCTGGCCCGACTTGACGAAGGTGGCGTCGGATTTCTGGTCGAATTTGGTAAAAAAACTCGCCAGCGGCATGTTCAGCGCCCCCGCCAGCGCCGACAGGGTTGCCAGCGAGGGCGAGGTCTGCCCGGTCTCGACCTTCGACAACATGCCGGGGCTGAGCCGGGCGGCGGAGGCAAGATCGCTGAGGGTCATTCCCAGCGCAGTGCGCAGCGCACGGATCTGCGCGCCCACCAGCGCTTCCAGCGAAATATTCGGCATGTCCGGCAAGACGATTTCCCCAGGCTGTTCCCTGATCGAACGTAACGGCACAGGGTAGCCATATCAAATGAGAAGCGCGGGTCTCTTCAGCCTGGCGCCATACCCCGACCGGCATCCGGGAACGCACTCTCGGCGCGGTAGCTGGCGAAGCTGGCCAGTCGCTGGCGGTCGCATTCCTCTTGCCAGTACGTTCCCGGCATCACCGCCGAAACGCATAGATGGTCGCGGCGATAGCCTTCGGTACGCGCGTTGGTTTCGATGGCGATGGCGACGATACCGGCGACCACGCCGCCCTGGCGCTGAACCAGCCGGATCGCGCCGTCCATGGTGCCGCCGGTCTCGACCCATTGATCGACCAGCAGCACACGGGTGCCGGGAGCGAAGGCAGGTTGGCGCATCTCCATGCCCTGAGTGCGGCCGGAGTAATTGGAGAACTCCACCCGGTCGGTGCCCACACACAGCTTGCCGGCCTTGCGGATTGGCAGGAAGCCCACCCCCAGCCGCGCCGCGATGCCGGCGCCCAGCACGAAACCCATCGCATCCAATCCGCTGACCACATCGATCTTCTGGCCCTTCAACGGCTCGGTCATGTCATCGAGCAGGTCGGTGAAGGCGGTCGCGTTGATGTAGATCGAGGTCGGGTCGAGCCAGGCGAATTTCTCGCCCCTGGTGTTCGGCGCCATCAGCGGCAGATACCAGCGGTCGTCTCGCGGTCCCTTGTCGGCATTCGTTTCGGCTGTCATGGCCTTGCTCCCATGTTGCGCGTGACCTTTAGCAGGGCGTCCAGCCGCGCGGGGTCGATATTGTAGAAGTCGCCGTTGTGGTTGATGCCGGTGGCGACCAGGAAACAGTCGACATCGCGGCCATAGCGCGCCGCGTTCTCGGGCGTGATGCCCGATGCCAGCGCCAGTGGCGCATCCCCAAGACCAGTGCGGAAATCGGTGATCTTTCCGTCACCGGCCTCGTGTCCGGTGGCGATGCCGGAAGTGGTGACCACATCCATGAAGGGCCGGGCGAGCTCGGCCGAACGGCGGTACTGTGCCGGGTTCACCATGCGCTGCTGCTTGAAGGCGACACCGCCGAAATACAGGCCGGTCCAGCCGCTATCGGCGCGAATGCGGGCAATTTCGGTTGCCTCCACCTGTTCGTCGGCACCTTCGTCGATGCGGGCGTCGTCGGCCCAGTAGGCGTCGATGGGACAGCCTTCGGCCAGCAACCGGCCGAGAATCGGGAAGGCATCACGTCCGGTGGCGGCGAGAAAGTTCACTCCCAGCCACAGCCCCGGCCACTCTCGGCGAATATCGCGCAGGATCGGTAGCAGGCGCTCCTTCGGGAAGTCGTGGTTGATCAGGAACACTCCGGCGGCGCCGGCCTCGATGGCAACGGCGATGTTGTGCCCGGCCTGCGCCCGGTCGAGCACATGGATCACCGGGGTCACCACTGGCCCCGGCGATTCGAACAGCTTGTGGAAGCTCAGGCGGCCCATGCTTTCCTCTCGATTGCCGGCAAGCATATCGAATTATTTCGGGTCACGGCGATGACTAAATTTCCAAATTGGTAAAAATCGAAATTATGCTATGGATGGATTATGACAGCAGGGCTCCGTGAGAGAGTTCGTGCACCAAAGGAGAGAAAAACCATGACCAAGATTTTTGGCGTTTGGCCGAGCCGCAGGTCGGTGCTTAAGGGTGCGGCGGCAACCGGTGCCGTTCTCGCCACACCCAATCTCAACCGCGCCTGGGCGGCAAACCCGGTGCAAATCAACATGCTGGCCTGGTACGGCCACGCCGAGCCCGACATGGTCGAGGAGTTCGAGGCGCTCCACAACGTCAAGTTCAAGGCGAAATACTACGCCGGCGGCGACAACATGCTGGCGCTTATCGCCCAGTCGCCACCGGGCACCTATGACATCCTGCTTTCGGACGCCGAGTTCGTGCAGCAGCTCAACGCCGCCGGCTATATTGAGGAACTGGACGCGGCGGATTATCCGTTCGACGATTTCTTCCCGGAGTTCCAGAAGTTCCCCGGTCACTGGACCGGCGACAAGCTGTGGTCGGTGATGTGCCGCTACGGCCATCTCGGGGTCAGCTTCAACACTGAGGTTATCAGCCACAAGGAGGCGATGTCCTACAACGTGCTGTGGGACCAGCGCCTGACCGGCAAGGTCGGGCACTTCGATTGGCACCTGCCCAATCTCGGCTGCCTCAGCCTGCGCAACGGTAACAACGATCCCTCGCCCTTCGACATCAACGAGGCGCAATGGCAGAAGGTGCAGGAGACGACGCTTGGCCTGAAGCCCCAGGTCGGCGGCTATTTCGACTATGGCGGCACCTTCTCCAGCCTGAAGACCGGCGAGATCAATGCCATGTGCGGCATTGGTGACTGGATCACCGGCGTGCTGCAAAAGGACGGCGCCCCGGTCGATTCGGTGGTGCCCGACGAAGGCGGCATCCAGTGGACCGAGAGCTATTCCATTGGCAAGGGTTCGAAAAACGCCGATCTGGTGGTCAAGTTCATCCAGTACATGCTCAGTGGTCCGGGCCAGGTCCGCTCGGCGCAGATGGCAGCCTATCCGGGCATGCTGCCGACCAAGACCGGCTGGAAGGCGTTGCAGGCGGCGAACCCGGCCGAGGCAAGGCGTCAGGGCATGATGGATGGGCTCGACAACAACCCGCTTAAACTGATCCGCGAGGGCCGCATCCACTGGCGCGACATCCCCAAGCAGCAGAGCCTGGAGGACTGGAACGACTTCTGGTCCGAATACAAGAACGCCTGATGACGGCGAAGGGGGCCGGTGCGCCCCCTTCTCACTCGTGGTATTCCATATGTCCCGCCGCCGCCTGATCTATGCGATGACATGGCGCCTGCCGATCATCATCTGGCAGGCGGCGTTCTTTCTTGTGCCGCTCGGTTTCATGGTGGTGATGACTTTCTGGGCGGTGAAGAACTACCGCATGGAGCCCGATTTCATCATGAAGAACTGGGAGAAAATGTACTCCCGGGACTATTTCTGGGACGCCTATTGGCTGACCTTGAGCCGGGCTACGCTGGCCGCTGTGATCGCCAGCCTGGTCGCCTTCCCGGCCTCCTATGCGCTGGCCTTCAAGGTCTCGCCGACGGTGCGGCGCTGGGCGGTCTTCTTCCTGATTATCCCGTTCTTCACCTCGTATCTGGTGCGCGCCTATGCCTGGCAAGTGATCCTGGCCGAGCAGGGGGTGATAAACGCGATGCTGGATTATATTGGCCTCGGCCCGTTCACGATGCTGAATTCGGGGTTCGGGGCGATGGTGGGGTATCTGACCCTGACCTTGCCCCTGGTGGTGATTCTGCAAACCTTCAGCCTGGCCAGCGTCGACCGCAACCTGATCGAGGCGGCCTGGAACCTGGGGTGCTCTCGCATTCACACCATCTTCCGGGTGATTATCCCGTCCGCCAAGGTCGGGCTGACCCTCGGTGCCGTGTTTTGCTTCATCCTCAGTTTCGGCGATTTCGTCAGTCCCTATTATCTCGGCGGCTCGAAGCCGCCGACGCTGTCGATCCTTGTTATCGACACCACGAAATCGGGCCAGCAATGGCCGCGTGCAGCGGTGGTGGCGGTGACGATGATCGTAACCCTGCTGGTGGTTGCCTTCGCGGCGGTGAGCGCGGCCTACAGGAAACCGAAATCATGAGCCGCCGGGGTGGAACGGTTCTGTCGCGGGTCTATCTGGGCGCGGTGTTCCTGTTCGTCTTCGCGCCGATCATGGCCAGCATTGTGTTCTCGTTCAATTCGGACCGGTTCCCCAGCATCCCGCTCGGCAGCTTCACCTTCCAGTGGTACGCGAAGGCATTTTCGGACCCGGATGTATGGGATGCCTTCCGCACCAGCCTGATCGTGGCGGTCTCGGCGGCCAGCCTGTCGACCGTGATCGGGTTCTGCACCGCCTACACCGATTTCCGCTTCGGTTTCCGCTTCAAATCGGCCTATCTGGCGCTGGCATTGCTGCCGCCGACGATACCGCTGGTCATCATGGGGCTGGCGATGCTGGCCTGGCTGTCGAATGCCGGGCTGTCCGGCACGGTGACCGCAGTGATCATCTCGCACACCGTGCTGGGCGCACCCTTCGCGATGGCGGTGACCCGCCTGCGTCTCAGCCAGATGGATCCTGCGCTGGAGGCTGCGGCGTGGAACCTGGGCGCCTCGGAATGGGGCGCGATGCGCCATGTGATCCTGCCGTTCTGCGGACCGGCCATCATCTCGGCGCTTTGCCTGACGGCGGCGGTCAGTTTCGATGAATTCGCGGTGGCGTGGTTCGTCTCCGGGCTGAACAAGACGGTGCCGGTGGTTATCCTGGAGATCCTGCAAGGCAATGTGGACCCACAGATCAATGCCATCGGCACGGTGGTGTTCCTGACCTCGATGACACTGGTGGTGCTGGCGCAGGTGATGGTGATGACGCGAACCCGAGATGAGACTGATGGGGAGAAGACCGAATGAGCGAGCCCCTGGTGGTCTTCGACGGGGTCGTCAAGCGCTACGGTTCGATCGCGGCGGTCAAGCACATGGACCTGACCATCGACAAGGGCGAGTTTGTCGCCCTGATGGGCCCGTCGGGCTGTGGCAAGACCACCACCTTGCGGATGCTGGCCGGGTTGGAGCAGCCCAGCGAGGGCGAGGTGCGGATCGCCGGGCGAGTCATGAATGATGTTGCAGCGCATGAGCGCGACACTCCGCTGGTCTGGCAATCGCTGGCGCTGTTTCCGTTTCTGAACGTGCGTCAGAATGTCGAATTCGGGCTGCGGATGCGCGGCGTCGATGCACCCGGGCGCCGCCGCCGGGCGATCGAATGGCTGGAGCGGCTGGGGATGGAAGGTTTCGAGACCCGCCGCATCGACCAGCTTTCCGGGGGCCAGCGCCAACGGGTGGCGTTGGCGCGCTCGCTGGTGACCGAGCCGGAGATGCTGTTGCTGGACGAGCCATTGTCAGCGCTGGACGCGCATCTGGTGATCCGGATGCAAGGCGTACTGACCCGGTTGCAGCGCGAGTTGGGGATCACCTTTGTCTATGTCACGCATTCCCAGTCCGAGGCTTTCGCCATGGCCGACCGGGTGGTCATCATGGGCCATGGCGAGATTTCCCAGATCGGGCCCCCTCGCGAAGTTTACCGCGCGCCCGCAAATCGCTTCGTCGCGGAGTTCGTGGGGCGGAATAATATCTTCAAGGGCAAGATCACTGGCACAGAAGGCGCGTTCGCTACCATGGAGGCGCCAACGGGGAAGCTGGCCATTCCGGCGTCCGGTGCAATCTTCGGTACCGCCGTCAGTATCGCGGTTGCCGCCGACCGGATGCGGGTTGCGCAAGCGGAGCCCGAGGCTGTGAACCGGATCGCCTGCCAGCTAATCTCGGAGGAATTCGTCGGCGCCTCGGTAATCCTCTATCTCGAAGCGCCCGATGGCTCCGAGATCAAGGCGCAGCTTGGCGAGGTGGAACTGGAGACGCTGGACCTGACGCCGGGGGCCACCCTCTGGGTTTCGTGGGAGCCGGGGGCCGCGCATCTATTGCCGGGAGAGCCCGAATGAGCCGGATCGCCTGGCCCAACGGCGCCCGCTGCGCCGCCGCAATCACCTTCGACATGGATGCGGACAGCTTGATCCATGTTGCTGCCGAGGATGGTTGGCGGCGCAGCTATTCGATCTCGATGGGCCGCTACGGCCCGACTGTGGCAATCCCGCGCATCATCGAGACCTACCGGCGGCTGGGGCTGAAACAATCCTTCTTCATCCCCGGCTGGTGTCTGGAGAACTACCCGCGGGCGGTCGGGACGATCCTGAAAGGTGGTCACGAGATCGGCTGCCATGGCTGGATCCACGAGAACCCACTGAACCGGACGCGGGAGCAACAGGCGGACGATCTGGACCGCTCGCTTGATGCTTTCGACCGAATCGTGGGGCATCGGCCCTCTGGCTATCGCGCGCCGGTCTACCAGGTCACCGAGAACACCGTCGATCTGTTGCTGGAGCGCGGGTTTGTTTATGAAAGCTCGATGATGGCCGACGATGTGCCCTATCTTATCCGCGCCGCTGGCGGTGACCTGGTCGAGATCCCACCCCATTGGGGCACCGACGATTGGCCGCCCTTCGCCCACTACGAGGAGATCGGCTACATGATGCCGGTGCGCGGGCCGTCCGAAGGACTGGCGCCGTTCTTCGAGGAGTTCGAGGCGGCATATGAGGCGGGGGGTTTCTGGATGGCGGTGGTGCATCCCTTCCTGACCGGGCGGCTGGCCCGCTGGCGGGTGATGGAGCGCTGGCTGGAGGGCGTATTGGAGCGTGGCGACGTGTGGTTCACGACGTTGGATGAGATCGCCCGGCATGTGCTGGCCGAGCGCGACCGGGGAGCCGATATCCGGGTTGAGGATTTCCCCTGTTATACGGAGCAACAGCAGTGAGCGTCGATATTCTGGTCAAGGGCGGCGTCCTGCCCGACGGAACCCGCGCCGATATCGCCATTTCCGGCGACCGGATCACGGCGGTCGAGCCGGGGATCGACGCAGAGGCGGGCATCGTGATCGACGCCACCGACAAGCTGGTGTCGGCGCCCTTCGTCGATCCGCATTTCCATATGGACTCGACGCTGTCCTATGGCCTGCCCCGGATCAACGCCTCCGGCACATTGCTGGAGGGGATCCAGCTCTGGGGTGAATTGAAACCCTTGCTGACGGTCGAGGCAGTGGTCGAGCGGGCGCTGAAGTATTGCGACATCGCGGTCGGCAAGGGGCTGCTGACGATCCGCAGCCATGTGGACGTCTGCGACGACCGGCTGGTCGGGGTCGAGGCGTTGCTGGAGGTGCGCGAAAAGGTCAGGGCCTTCCTCGACCTGCAACTGGTCGCCTTCCCGCAGGACGGCTGGTTTCGCAGCCCCGGTGCGGCGGTAAACGTGGCCCGGGCACTGGACATGGGCGTCGATGTCATCGGCGGCATCCCGCATTTCGAGCGCACTATGGCCGACGGCGCCGCCTCGGTCCGGGCGATCTGCGAGCTGGCGGGCGAACGTGGGTTGATGGTCGACCTGCATTGTGACGAATCCGACGATCCGATGTCGCGCCATATCGAGACCCTGGCCGCCGAGACGATCCGCTGCGGGTTGCAGGGCCGGGTGGCGGGCTCGCACCTGAGCTCGATGCATTCGATGGACAACTATTATGTTGCCAAGCTGCTGCCCCTGATCGCCGAGGCGCAGGTCGCGGCGATCCCCAACCCGCTGATCAACATCACCCTGCAAGGCCGGATGGAGAGCTACCCCAAGCGCCGCGGCATGACCCGGGTGCCGGAACTGCTGGAGGCGGGCGTGCGGGTCGGCTTCGGCCAGGACTGCGTGATGGACCCGTGGTATTCGCTCGGCACCGGCGACATGCTCGACGTCGCCCATATGGGGCTGCATGTGGCCCAGATGACCAGCCCCGGCGCGATGCGGCGGTGCTACGAGATGGTCACCACCGGCCCGGCTGAAATTCTGGGCTTGAGCGATTACGGCCTGCGCCCCGACGCACTGGCCAGCCTGGTGGTGCTCGACGCCGCCGACCCGATCGAGGCGATTCGGCGGCGGCCTGACCGGCTGGCGGTGATCTCGAAGGGACGCATTGTGGCGCGCACCCACCCGGCGCAGACCGAATTGTCGCTGCCGGGTGCCTGAGCGGACGCTTGCAATCGGGAGGGATTCGCGTGTAGGAGCGGCTTCTCGTGGCGCTTACACCCTTGGAGGATCGCCACTGGAGTTGGAATTATCACCCAAGGAGCGTGAGCCATGGCACAGATGCCAGTGATCGAAGCCACGTCGCGCGAAGGTGTGGGCAAAGGGGCTGCCCGCGCTGCGCGACGTGACGGATTTGTCCCCGGAGTCGTCTATGGGGGCGGCGAAGACCCCGTTTCCATCAACATCAAGCACAATGTGCTGTTGAAGGCCCTGAAGGCCGGCAAGTTCCTGTCGACCCTGATCAACCTGAAGGTCGACGGCGCCGATAACCGCGTAATCTGCCGCGGCGTGCAGCGCCACGTGGTCAAGGATCTGCCGATTCATGCGGATTTCCTGCGCCTCAGCCAGAACTCGCGGATCAACCTGATGATCCCGGTCGAGTTCCAGAACGCGGCTGATTCCCCCGGCCTGCATGGCGGCGGCGGTGTGCTGACCGTCGTGCGCAACGAGATCGAGCTGAAGGTCAAGGCCAGCGACATTCCGGATCACGTCGTCGTTGACCTGACCGGTCTGGTGATCGGCGACACGATAAAGATCTCGGATGTCACGCTTCCCGCGGGCACCGCCCCAACGATCACCGATCGCGACTTCATGATCGCCAACGTTTCCGCCCCGACGATCCTTCTGGTCGAAGAGGACGAAGAGGAAGGCGTCGAAGGCGAAGAGGGCATCGAAGGCGAGATCGAAGAAGGCGCCGCGGGCGAAGGCAAGGCCGGAGCCGACGCGGGCGGCGAGGAGTAGTCCCCGCCCAACCTTCGAGCCGAATGAAAACGGCCCGGCGATTGCCGGGCCGTTTTGTATTTCCAGGGAGCGTTTGGATTTCGCGGCCGATCAGCCGGTCGAGCGAATACTGGCCGCCGCCACGCACCACGAACATCAGTGCGACGATGGTCCAGAACACCGGGTATTCCCAGCCGCCATCGGTCCAAATGAAGCCGTTGCTGAAATGGAACGTCATGGCGACGCAGAGAAAGACCAGGACGGCTCGCGCGGCGAGGCGGGTGAAAAGGCCCAACGCCGGCAGGAGGCCGCCGAAGACCTCGACCGGGCCGGCGCCCGGCGCTGCGATATAGCCGTTGGCGAAGCCGAGCCGGGTCTGGAAGAACTGACCGGTCGCCTCCAGCCCGTAACCGCCGAAGGCGCCGAACAGCTTCCGGGCGCCATGCGGGATCAGGAAGGCGCCGGCGGTAGCGCGCGGCAGGGCTCGCTGAGGCCGGAGAGGCCCGCATGGACAGGCTTCAGGGCGGCGATGACGAGGGTGGTGTCGGACATGGGTCTGGTCTCCGGGGTGGCGCGGCGATGGCCGCGAGTTTCTGTTCCGATCAGATATACAATTGCGCAATCTCGAACCAGGGCGGGTGCCGAGAAGTGATTGTTGCGTCAATGCGAATTATAACCGCATCAGTCGCGATGGCAGGGCGCGTCACCCTGATTCTGGATCAAAAAAGTTGAAATTCCCCGTTGTCTTTGAATCTAAAGGGATTCATGATGGATTTTGCGATTAACTCCATCACCAACGCGGTGAAAATAAGGGAGTTATATCGAATTGTCACATTGACCATATGGTTGACGCCGGCCGACAGGAGAGTCGGCATAGATTTGACACTGAGTTAGCTGCATTCTTGCTCAATTACAGGGCTTAACGCTGGAAATTTATGATCCCGATAAATGAAGGGGTAAATGTGACAATTCGATATAACTCCCGAAAATAACATGGCACAGGGCGTTCTTCCTTTCGAGTACGAAAGCGCGCCGGGCAGCGGCGATCTGACGGGTTTTGCCGGAATTGGTGTTTAGCTTGATTTGATTGAGGCATCGGGACTGGCGGCTGCGGTGCGGTGCCATGTGCAGGTGGCGGAGCAGCAGGGCTGGCTGGATGTGCAGATGATCATCGCGGTGATCGCCCTCAATCTGTGCGGGGGTGATCGGGTCGAGGACCTGGAGCGCCTGGAGGCGGACGCCGGCTTTGCCGCGACCATGGATGCGGTTGAGCGGCGGCTGTTGGTGCGCCGGGAACGTCGGCAACTGAAGAGCCGGTTTCGGCGCGGCCGCGGGCGCAGCGTGCCTTCGCCGTCGGCTCTGTCGGGCTGGTTGGAACGCTTCCACGACGCAGGCCAGGAAGATCTGCGGGAGGCCGGGCGTGCCTTCATCCCGCGCCCGTCGGCGGGTCTGCTTGGTCTGCGGCGTGTCAATCAGGCGCTGGTGTCATTTCTGCAGCACCATCGCAGGCAGGGCTCGGCGACGCTGGACATGGACGCGACGCTGGTGCAGAGCCACAAGCGCCAGGCGGAATACTGCTACAAGAAGTTCAAGGCCTATCAGCCGTTGAACACCTGGTGGGCGGAACAGCAGGTGATCGTGCATTCCGAGTTCCGCGACGGCAATGTGCCGGCTGGCTATCGGCAGTTGCAGGTGTTGCAGGCCTCGCTGGCGGCGCTGCCTGGGGGCGTGGACAAGGTCTGTCTGCGCTCGGACACGGCGGGTTATCAGAAGGGAGTTATATCGAATTGTCACATTGACCATATGGTTGACGCCGGCCGACAGGAGAGTCGGCATAGATTTGACACTGAGTTAGCTGCATTCTTGCTCAATTACAGGGCTTAACGCTGGAAATTTATGATCCCGATGAATGAAGGGGTAAATGTGACAATTCGATATAACTCCCTATCAGAAGGATCTGCTGCTCTGTTGTGGCGCGGGCCGGGACAAGGTTTTCGGGGTGATCGAGTTCGCCGTCGGCGCCAACGTGACGGCGGAGTTCCGGCGTGCTGCCCTGGCCGTGCCGGAGGCTGAGTGGCGGCCGCTGGATCGTGTTTTCGACGGGCAACGTCAGGAGACCGGCCAGGAGTGGGCGGAGGTCTGCCATGTACCGAGTTGGGCGGGCGAGAGCAAGACGCGGGCGGATTACCGCTTCCTGGCGATCCGGGAGCCGCTGGAACAGTTGGAGCCTGGCGATGGGGATCAGTTGCCGTTCCCGACCGCGGAGTTTGCCTCGAAGGGGCGCAGCAAGCTGTTCGCCCTGGTCACCAACCGTGATCTGCCGGGCGATGCGGTGATCTGGTGGTCCCGGGAGCGCTGTGGCAAGAGCGAGGAAGTCCACGCGGTGATGAAGCACGACCTGGCTGGCGGCACCCTGCCCTCGGGTCTGTTCGGAGCCAATGCGGCCTGGTGGGCGATCATGGTGCTGGCGCATGATTTGAACGCGGTGATGAAGCAACCGGTTCCGGGACCGGCCTGGGTGGCACGGCGGATGAAGGCCTTGCGCCTGGCTCTGATCGCCCTGCCTGGCCGGGTGATCCGTCATGCGCGGCGGCTGATCATCCGTTTGGCGAGCGAAGCGGGGCTCGATCTGGTGCTGAGCGCCAGGCGGAAGATCCTGGCCCTGGCGCGCGGTCCGACCTGACGGCTCCGGCCTGCCACGATATCCTTGCTGAAGCGCGATGCCGGCTCCCGGCCAGGGCTTCGCCTGGCCAACGGACAGACGCGGGACCCGCAAGACGCGTGGCCACCTTGAGACTATCTCCTTGAGCGCGAAATCCGCGGGAGTGGTGCCCGGGCGCGGGGCGAAAACCCCACAACGGCGCCCATCGCCGCCCCTGCCGAGGCGCGTCAGGGACTTAGTTCGGGAATCCTGGTTGCCTAGGCATCGGCAACCGACTAGCCTCCGGTCATGAACTTGGCAACCTTTGACAAACTGGCCTACATCGACAGCCTGAAAGCGAATGGTGTGTCCGAGGACCAGGCGCGGGCGCACGCGGTGGCCCTCGATACCGCGCTGCATGAAGCGGTGGCCACGAAAGCCGATATGGCGGACGTGAAGGGCCTGATCGCGGACGTGCGGTCTGAGATATCCGAAGTCCGTGCCGACATGCAGACCGCGCTCGCGAACGTGCGGTCTGAGATATCGGAGGTCCGTGCTGAGATATCGGAGGTCCGTGTTGAGATATCCGAAGCCCGTTCCGACATGCAGACCACGTTCGCGGAGATCCGTGTTGAGATCGCTGGCGCGAAGAACGAGATGCTGCGGTTGCTACTTGGCCAAACCGCGCTGCTGATCGCGGTAATAGCGGCGCTTATCAAACTGCTTTGATCGCGGCGCTATAGTCGGTTCCACCATGGCCTCGATTTCCTTAATTGCCGGCACCGCTGGTCGAAGTCCTTCATGGCCTCCGTTGAGCCTTCCAGTGAAAGGCGAACCCTTTCGCTACCGACCTCGTAAACCAATGTCTTTGCGGTGCGCAGCGCGGCGGCGGGTCCGGACCTCACTGACAGCGGAGGAGGAGGAATATGATGATGATCAACAGAGTACGAGAGACGATGCTGGGCGCGGTCCTGGCGGTGGGGTTGACGGGTTGCGCGGCGGCCGACCCCTTTGTCGGCCCGTCGAGCCATGACGCGGGCGGTCTCCGGGCGCTGCTCGCGGACCGGGTCGAGGTCGCCTATGACGCGGCAGGGCGCGGCAGGGGCATTTTTGCGTCCAGGACCGGCTCACAGGGTTCGGGCGATACTTCACGGCGGCTTGGACGACGCGGCCAGCGGGCGCGGAGTGGCGCGCCGTCGTCACGCCGGCCGACCAACCGCTCGGCCAAGGTGTGCAGTACGACGCCGTGACCGGCAGGCTCGTTCGGGCTCGCTTTCGACACGAAGTGACCTGGATCGGCCACCTCCAGGAGACGATCCCGCTGGCGGTTTACTCGCTCTGCCCGCGCTTTCCGGATCGCGGCGATCTCGGCTTCGAGGTCAACCTGAAGCAGGCGGCGACGGATTACCGGGAGTTGGTTGCCCAGGACCCCGGGGCGGTGCTGAAAGGCTTGTAACTGGCGGGGAGGTGCCGGGGGCGGCTGTTTTGGCGAACATGCCCCCCGCGCCTCTTCCCGAAGAGGAAGGTGTTCTTCATGATGTATAAGAAGCGGTGTTTCAAGGCGGCGGCGGATATCCGGGCCGGCGGCGCGCCCCCCGCCGGCTCAGGCGACGAGCACGAGCGTCGAGACGAGCACGCCCGCGATCGCGATCATGCAGCCGACCATCCAGCGCAACTGCGTGGTCTGGCCCTCGGCGATCTCCGCGGTGAGGTCGGCTTCGGTAGAGAGGGCGCTGGGGGACGAGGTTTCGGCCCCTGCCGGCCACGTCCTGCCGTTTCCTGCAGAAGGGCTCAAACCAGACGATTTGGAGGAATTAAAATCAGACCTTCGCAACCTTCGGGGCGGAACCGCGTTTGTGCCCTCCATGTCCCAGGCGTGGGGCGAGGGCAAAGGTGGAGCGCCTGCGGATTGGCGGGCTAACCGCCTGGGTGCCGATTTCCCGCGTGAGATGGTCGAGTTGCGCCAGGCGGCTCATGATAGCGTGTTGTCAGCCGCCGGCGTGCCGGCCGCGCTGTTCTCTGCCCGATCCGGCGCCACGGGCGCGCGGGAGGCGCTGCGCCAGTTCCTGCACTCAACGCTTCAACCGCTCGCTGCCCTGATCGCCGTCGAGGCGCGGGCCAAGCTGGACCCTGCGGTTTCGTTTGATTTCAGCCGACTGATGGCGGCCGACATTCAGGGCAAGGCGCGATCGGCGAAGGCGCTGGTTGACGCCGGGTTCAGCCTGGAACAGGCGGCGGCGATGGCGGGCTTTATCGGTGCCGATCCGTGAGCGGTCATGCCCCTCTATAATGCCCCCACCCTGACAACCATTGTCACCCTTCGCAATCCGGCGGATCGCCCGACTATTGAGCGGGACCGATACGGGCGGATCACAAACTCGCAGGCTTGGGGCGTTAAGGTTTACGCATTGCGCCGTGACGGGCGGCCGGAGACGCTGCTGGAAGAGGCGGTGACGGTCTATTCGTCAACGACGGTGTGGATGATCCGCGAGCGGGCGGGGGTCGATGCCGATGTCGAGGTTGTTTCCGATGGCGTTGTTTATCGTTCGGTTGGTCCGCCGCGCCTGATGGGGGGCGTTGTCGGTGAGCGAGTTTCGCGATATTTGGAGATTCACTGCGTGAGACGGGATTAGAGAGTTACGGCCGTAAAGCCTGGCATCGCTTGTCGAAGTCCTTCATGGCTTCCGTTGAGCCTTCCAGTGAAAGGCGGATCTTTTCGCTACCGACCATGAAAATCAACGTCTCTGCGGTGCGCAGCCCGGCGGCGAGGTCCGTTGAACGTGCTGTCTGTGAGATTAAAGGCACCATTGATGAAACCGAGGCGGGGGCTGTTTATCTTAGTGCCAGATTCCACGTGAGGCCGCCATTCCTCGCTTTGAGCCACCCCACGGTCGAAGCGATATTTGACAGGTATGGTTTCACCCAGGTGACTTTGCAATCCGGTAAGGAGTATCACGATGCGATCATAAGGAATGGCGGCTCCCCGCCCCGCCCATCCCGCGATCGGATCATGCGCCGGACCGGCGCAAGATAAGAGGACATAATCATCTAGTACCGAATCTGAAAACCAGGTCCGATGGCACCCAATTGTTACGTGATATATTTCATCCGTGAAATCATCGGCACTAGTGAAAACAATACAATTTCCATAGCGTTCGGCGCTGGCGACATTGGCGGGAAGCCATAAGACGATAACGAGCGCTATCATGCGTATCATGTGATTATCTCCCTTGGCTTGCCCCCAGCCTAACAGCCCGTTGAAAAAGTCGCCATTGACCGGGCTTCACCCCACGACGAAACATAACGCGGCGCCGGCGGTTTCGCCATCCTCCGAGACGATGAGGACGATCCGAGCGACCAGAACGGCTCCAGTGGGCGCAACAAGCACGAAAATACCGCCAGATCCGCCCGCCACGGCCTGGCGCGCGGTGCCGGCGCCGATGAGTTGGCGCATCAGCAACGAGAGGTTGTGGCCGGCGACGTGAAGCAGGTATCGCTTGTGCACGTTCTCGCGCCCGCGCAGCCAGGTCCCCCGAAGGCGGCCCCAAGCGGGCCGGAGCGCGGCCTGTGCACGTTCTCGCGCCGGCGCAGCCAGGTCCGGCGCATGCCGCCGCGATCGAGGGTGTGGGCAAAGGAGCGCTCGACGATCTCGGCGCGCAGCTTGAAGGCATCGCGGGCGACCCCGGACTTGAGCCGCACGCGGTTGTTGGTGACCGCCCGGCGCGCCGCCTGGTCATCGCGCCAGCGCGAAAAGCCCTTCTGCCTGGGCTCGGCGATCCGGGTCTTCCAGGGACTGTCGTCCAGGGCCTTCAAGACCGCCCGTGAGTAATAGCCCTTGTCGGTGACGCATTCGGCCGGGCTCTCTGGCGTCGGTGCCGCAGCCACCGCCTCGAGGTTTGCCTCGGCCGCCGCCAGGGTCCTGGAAAGCGTCGTGGTGTCGCCCTCATCGGCTGGGTGCAACTCGGCCGCCACCACCGCCCCGGTGTCCAGATCCACCGCGTGCTCGGGCTTGTAGGCCAGATGGGTCGCGGCGTCCTTCATCCTGGCGACCCTGGCCTCGGGGTCGCTCCTGCAAACCCAATCCCCTGATTCTGGATCAAAAAAGTTGAAGTTCCCCGTTGGCTTTGAATCTAAAGGGATTCATGATGGTTTTTGCGATTAACTCCATCACCAACGGGGTGAAAATAACATGGCACAGGGCGTTCTTCCTTTCGAGTACGAAAGCGAACCGGGCAGCAGCGATCTGACGGGTTTTGCCGGGATTGGTGTTTACCTTGATTTGATTGAGGCATCGGGACTGGCGGCTGCGGTGCGGCGCGAGGTGCGGGTGGCGGGGCGGCAGGGCTGGCTGGATGTGCAGATGATCATCACGGTGATCGCACTCAATCTGTGCGGGGGTGATCGGGTCGAGGACCTGGAACGCCTGGAGGCGGACGCCGGCTTTGCCGCGACCATGGATGCGGTTGAGCGGCGGCTGTTGGTGCGCCGGGAACGGCGGCAACTGAAGAGCCGGTTTCGGCGCGGTCGCGGGCGCAGCGTGCCTTCGCCGTCGGCTCTGTCGGGCTGGTTGGAACGCTTCCACGACGCAGGCCAGGAAGATCTGCGGGAGGCCGGGCGTGCCTTCATCCCGCGCCCGTCGGCGGGTCTGCCTGGTCTGCGGCGTGTCAATCAGGCGCTGGTGTCATTTCTGCAGCACCATCGCAGGCAGGGCTCGGCGACGCTGGACATGGACGCGACGCTGGTGCAGAGCCACAAGCGCCAGGCGGAATACTGCTACAAGAAGTTCAAGGCCTATCAGCCGTTGAACACCTGGTGGGCGGAACAGCAGGTGATCGTGCATTCCGAGTTCCGCGACGGCAATGTGCCGGCTGGCTATCGGCAGTTGCAGGTGTTGCAGGCCTCGCTGGCGGCGCTGCCTGGGGGCGTGGACAAGGTCTATCTGCGCTCGGACACGGCGGGTTATCAGAAGGATCTACTGCTCTATTGTGGCGAGGGCCGGGACAAGGTTTTCGGGGTGATCGAGTTCGCCGTCGGCGCCAACGTGACGGCGGAATTCCGGCGTGCTGCCCTGGCCGTGCCGGAGGCCGAGTGGCGGCCGCTGGATCGTGTTTTTGACGGGCAACGTCAGGAGACCGGCCAAGAGTGGGCGGAGGTCTGCCATGTACCGAGTTGGGTGGGCGAGAGCAAGACGCGGGCGGATTACCGCTTCCTGGCGATCCGGGAGCCGCTGGAACAGTTGGAGCTTGGCGATGGGGATCAGTTGCCGTTCCCGACCGCGGAGTTTGCCTCGAAGGGGCGCAGCAAGCTGTTCGCCCTGGTCACCAACCGTGATCTGCCGGGCGATGAGGTGATCTGGTGGTCCCGGGAGCGCTGTGGCAAGAGCGAGGAAGTCCACGCGGTGATGAAGCACGACCTGGCTGGCGGCACCCTGCCCTCGGGTCTGTTCGGAGCCAATGCGGCCTGGTGGGCGATCATGGTGCTGGCGCATAATTTGAACGCGGTGATGAAGCAACTGGTTCTGGGACCGGCCTGGGTGGCACGGCGGATGAAGGCCTTGCGCCTGGCTCTGATCGCCCTGCCTGGCCGGGTGATCCGTCATGCGCGGCGGCTGATCATCCGTTTGGGGAGCGAAGCGGGGCTCGATCTGGTGCTGAGCGCCAGGCGGAAGATCCTGGCCCTGGCGCGCGGCCCGACCTGACGGCTCCAGCCTGCCACGATATCCTTGCTGAAGTGCGATGCTGGCTCCCGGCCAGGGCTTCGCTTGGCCAACGGACAGGCGCGGGACCCGCAAAACGCGTGGCCACCTTGAGAATATCTCCTCGAGCGCGAAATCCGCGGGAGTGGTGCCCGGGCGCGGGGCGAAAACCCCACAACGGTGCCCATCGCCGCCCCTGCCGAGGCGCGTCAGGGATTTAGTTCGGGAATCCTGGAATCATGGTTCGAGAGCTTCCTGCCCTTGCGCTTGCGGTCCAGACGCGCCAGGTCCTCGGCCGTGGGCGTCTCGATGCCGCTCTCCCGGGCCAGATGCTCCAGCATCTCCCGGTCGCCCTCACCCGTGTCGCGCCGCACGATGTTGCGCAGCGCCGCGTTGGCCTCCATGGTCGAGGCATCCACCCCGATGCGGTCGCCCTTCACCAGACCCGCCTCGGCGATCAGCGCCAGAACCCGGTCGAAGACCGCCGCGTGCCCCTCGTGGGGCAGGCGCGTACGGGTCTTCGACAGCCAGCAATGGTCCGGCACACGATCCCGGCTCTCCAGCCGCAGAAACTCCCGCAGCGACAGCGAATCCGAGCCGCGCCATTCCAGCCCGCGCTCAGAGTCGATGCCCTCGAAACAGCCCACCAGATGCATGCGGAAACAGCGCCCCGGCGGCACCGAAGGCGCTCCCATCCTGGCCGCGTAACAGCACCGGCAGGCCGCATCGGCGAAGCCGTCGAAGTCGCCCTCGATCAGGACCGACTGAAGACGGTCGTAAAACACATGACCCGGCGAGCGCGGCATCTCCGCCCAGCCCACCATCAAGTCACCCTGACGATCCTTCCGCAGTCCCATCGACATCGGCGAACCCCCCGGTCAAATCAGAACATCATAGAATCAGACCAGGCCGCTCGTGGCCAGTGCCGACTTCGTCAACGGGCTGATAAGACGATAACGAGCGCTATCAGGCGTATCATGTGATTATCCCCTTGGGCTTGCCCCAGCCTAAGCCCACCAACCCACAAGCCGCAAGCGCCGGGGGCGTGGCGGGGCGGGGGTAGGGCAGGGCACCAGGCGGCGGCGGGTGAGCCGGGTGATCTTGATCCTCATCACTGGCCTGGCCGAGCGCGCCGGTGGCAGCGAGTTCCCCGGCGCGGATCGCTCGATCACTCATCACCGGGATCGCGCCCTCGATCCGGGCCGGCTCGATCCCAGCGCGGCGCGGACTGGGGCCGGGTGTCCAACTCGTCGATCTGTTCCCGGTTTCCGGTTGATTGAGCTCACGTCGATCTCAGGGCCTCTAATTTGGCTCACTGGGGCCGGTTAACCGGGTGTCGGTGCATCCCGGTGGCAGCGAGCGATCCGGCCGGATCGATCCAGCCGCCGACGTTTCTGCAGGGCGAGTCGGTCGACTCGGCGATCACTCAACCGACCAGCTCCGAAGTACTACATACCCCGGATCGACGGTACGGCGGACATTCAGGACCAAGCCCGCCCGGATTTGCGCCTACCCAGGATAGGTAACCCTCTTCGTCGTCAAGAAACTCAATCATCCAGGATTCCCGAACTAAGTCCCTGACGAGCCTCGTCAGGGACTTAGTTCGGGAATCTGGGGTCAGAGCATCGCTGGACGGACGGCATGGCGGGGGCTATAAGCGCGCCATGATGTGCACGTTCGGCATCGCAACCCGGCTTTCCAGCCGAATTACTGGCCCGGCCCGCTAGAGAGGCGGCGCCGGGAAACCGTGGTGCGTGCCGCGCGCCACACCCATCCTGACAGACCGATCCTGACAGACCGATCCTGACCGAGAGCCGAGCGATGAGCGCCGAATCCCCTTCCGACACCACCCCCGACTACAAAGACACCCTGTTCCTGCCCCGGACCGATTTCCCCATGCGGGCCGGTCTGCCCAAGCGCGAGCCGGAATGGCTGGCGCGCTGGGAGGAGATGGGTATCTACCACCGCCTGCGCGCCAAGCAAGGCCGCAAGCCCTACGTGCTGCATGACGGCCCGCCCTATGCCAACGGCCATCTGCATATCGGCCACGCGCTGAACAAGATCATGAAGGACATGGTGGTGCGCTCGGCCCAGATGCTGGGCTTCGACAGCCGCTATGTGCCCGGCTGGGACTGCCACGGGTTGCCGATCGAGTGGAAGATCGAGGAGCAGTACCGCCAAAAGGGCAAGAACAAGGACGAGGTCCCGATCAACGAGTTGCGCGCCCAGTGCCGTACCTTCGCCGAAGGTTGGATCGACATCCAGCGCGACGAGTTCAAGCGCCTCGGCGTGATCGGCAATTGGGAAAACCCTTACCTGACCATGAGCTACGACGCCGAGGCGGTGATCGCCGAGGAATTCATGAAGTTCGTCATGAACGGCTCACTGTATCAGGGCTCCAAACCGGTGATGTGGTCGGTGGTCGAAAAGACCGCCCTGGCCGAGGCGGAGGTCGAGTATCACGACCACCAGAGCGATACGGTGTGGGTGAAGTTTCCGGTGGTGCGGGTCGCCCCGATTGCCGTCGACAAACAGGAAATCACAAGTGGATCAGAAAGGCAGGGCGAGTTAAATTCTGCGTCCGTCGTCATCTGGACTACTACGCCGTGGACCATCCCGCAGAACAGGGCGGTGTGCTTCCATCCGGGCATCGCCTATGGGCTGTACCGGGTGACTGAAGCGGCGCAGGATAACTGGGCCAAGACCGGCGAAACCTATCTTCTGGCCGACAAACTTGCGGAATCGGTGTTCGGCGCGGCGCGAGTCGAGGGTCATGAGAGGCTCCGCACCGTCACCCCCGAAGACCTGGGCGTGATCACCTGCGCCCACCCCTTCCGTGGCCTCGACGGTGCAAACGGCGCGTGGGACTACGATGTCCCCATGCTGTCCGGCGACCACGTCACCGACGAGGCGGGCACCGGCTTTGTCCATACCGCCCCCAGCCACGGCGCAGACGACTATGTGATCGGCCTGAAGCACAACCTGCCGATGACCCATAATGTGGGCGAGGACGGCTCGTTCCGCGCCGACCTGCCGTTCTTCGGCGGGTTGTTCACCTTCGACCACAAGGGCAAGGAGGGCAAAGCCAACCGCGCCGTCATCGACAAGATGGCGGAATCCGGCGCGCTGATCGCACGCGGGCGGATCACCCATTCCTACCCCCATTCCTGGCGCTCCAAAGCACCGCTGATCTTCCGCAACACGGCGCAGTGGTTCGTCGCCATCGACAAGCCGCTGGATGACGGCATGGACGAGTTCGGCGACACCATCCGCCAGCGGGCGCTGAATTCCATCGACAAGCTGGTCGAATGGACGCCGAAAACCGGCCGCAACCGGCTCTATGCCATGATCGAGCAGCGCCCGGACTGGGTCCTCAGCCGCCAACGCGCCTGGGGCGTGCCGTTGACCTGCTTCGTCAAGCGGATGGCTGACGGCAAGGCCGAAATCCTGCGCGACCCGCAGGTCAATTCCCGCATCGCCGAGACATTCCGCAACGAGGGCGCCGATGCCTGGTTCGCTGACGGCGCACGCGAACGCTTCCTTGAGGGCCGCGCCGACGCCGCCGAGTGGGAACAGGTCACCGACATCCTCGATGTCTGGTTCGACAGCGGCTCGACCCACGCTTTCGTGCTGCGCGACCGTGACGACGGGGTCTGGCCGGCGGATGTCTATCTGGAAGGCACCGACCAGCATCGCGGCTGGTTCCACTCGTCGATGCTGCAAAGCTGTGGCACCCGTGGCCGCGCGCCCTACAAGGCGGTCATCACCCATGGATTCACGCTGGACGACAAGGGCCAGAAGATGTCCAAGAGCACCGGCAAAGCGGTGGTTCCGGATCAGGTGATCAAGCAATATGGCGCGGATATCCTGCGCCTCTGGGTCGCGCAGACCGACTACACCGCCGATCAGCGCATCGGGCAGGAGATCCTGAAGGGCACCTCCGACAGCTATCGCCGTCTGCGCAATACACTGCGCTACATGCTGGGGGCGCTGGGCGACTGGGATGAGGCCATGCGGCTGGATGGCGCCGAGATGCCGGAACTGGAGCGCTGGGTGCTGCATCGGATGGCGGTACTGGATGGCGAGGTTCGCAAGGGTTATGCCGCCTTCGATTTCCAGGGTGTTTTCCAGAAACTGTTCGCCTTCGCCACCTCGGACTTGTCGGCGTTCTATTTCGACATCCGCAAGGATGCGCTCTATTGCGACCAGGTCGACAGCCTGCGCCGTCGCGCTGCGCTGACGGTGATGGACCTCCTTTTCCATCGGCTGACCACATGGTTGGCGCCGATCCTGACATTCACCATGGAGGAGGTCTGGCTGAACCGCTTTTCTGGACCGGACAGTTCGGTGCATCTTCAGGATTTCCCCGGCACACCCGCCGAATGGCGCGACGACGCACTGGCGGTGAAGTGGTCGAAGGTCCGTGCCGCCCGCCGAGTGGTGACCGGGGCGCTGGAAATCGCCCGGCGCGACAAGGTGATCGGGGCTTCGCTGGAGGCGGCGCCAGTGCTGTATATCGCCGACCCGGAAGTCGCGGCAGCGGTGAAATCGGTGGAAATGGCCGATCTGTGCATCACTTCCGGTCTGATCCTTGCCGGGCACGAGCCGCCAGCGGAAGCGTTTCGCCTCGACGATCCCGCAATTGGAGTAGTGTTCGAGCCCGCTCCAGGCGCGAAATGCCAACGCTGCTGGAAGGTTCTTGAAGATGTTGGCCGGCATGAGCATTTGGGGGTCTGCGGGCGCTGTGACTCGGTTCTGGGCGATTCGGCCCTGGGCGGTTCGAGATCGAATGATTCGGTATCGGGTGGGGTCGCTTGATTTCGCCCCAATCCCGTGCGGTGGATTCGATGCCCAATTTTTGCCCGACTGAAAGGTCAGAATGGCACCCACGCGAGAAACACGGCCGTTGGTATGACGGGCGGTATGACGGGCGGTGGAATTGTCACGGTGACCAGAATGACGCGAGCGGGACGAACCGGTTTGGTGGCGCTGATGGCTCTGGGCCTGGCGCTGGGGCTGGCGCCGGGTGCCGGGGAGGATGCCACCGGCACTTCGACGGCGCCGCGCGCCCTGGCCACGAATGGGGCCGTCGTGGTGATGCCCGAAATCGCCGGGCTCGATTGCGCCGGGATGTCGCAGGCGTTGCGCCGGATCGACATGTCGAACTATCGCGGCCCCGATCCGGTGCCGGAAGGACATCCGGATTGGCCGATCTTCGAGTACGAGGACCGGCTGACCGGGCAGTATTATTACACCTGCACCCTGGGCGAGAACCAACTGGACGATCCGGGGGCTGCGTTCTCCTTTGGCTTCGAGCCGCAGTGAGGCCGAACTGACCGTGCTTAGGGCCAGTCTTACGCTCCATTCGAGGATGCTGATCGCCGGTGGCGCGGTGTTCGGCGCCGACCGCCTGTCGAAATGGTGGGTTGTCGAGTGGCTGGATCTTGAACATCTGGGTGGGATTGAGGTGTTGCCGCCCTACCTGACCTTCGTCATGGCCTGGAACCGGGGAATCAATTTCGGCATCCTTGATGGCCGATCGGAGCTTTTGCGCTGGACACTGATCCTGATCACGCTGGCGATCTCGGTGGCATTGATCTGGTGGGTGCGCTACCGAAATGCACAGAAAGAAAGCCGCGAGCGGGTCCCTGCGCTGGCCTGGGGTGCCGGGCTCGTGATCGGCGGCGCGCTGAGCAACGCCTGGGACCGGCTGCAATATGGTGCCGTGGCGGACTTCCTGAATATGAGCTGTTGCGGGATTGAAAACCCGTATGCGTTCAACATTGCCGATGTGTCGATCTTCGCCGGCGCGGCGCTGATCGCGTTCAAGGCATAACGCGACAGAACCGGTACCTTCGCCATTGCGGTTGACCGGCCAAGAGGTCAGTATGCGGGCCGAGCCACGGGTCTATCGCGGCTGGGCTCCGGTCGTGCAGGCATGACATGATGGCCCGGGATAAAGGCCCAGAATAAAGGAATGAACGCGATGATGATCAAAAGGGCGGTTCGGATAGCGGGCCCTGCCGGTCTGATGGCAATGCTGCTGGCCTTGGCGGCCTGCGACACGATCGGCAATCCGCTGGAGGCGCTTGGTGCGCGGATCCCACCTCCCGACGAGTTCCAGGTGATTGCGCGCAAACCGCTGATGATGCCGGCGACCGCCAGCCTTCCGGAACCGCGTCCCGGTGCCCCCTCGCCGCTGGACCCCAATCCGCATCTCGATGCGCAGCAGGCGTTGCTTGGAACCAGAGCCGGCTCCGTGGTGAGCGCGGTCGCTCCCAGCCCCGGCGAGCAGGTTCTGCTGACCTCGGCCAATGCGGCGGCGGCATCGAGCAATATCCGGGTGCAGCTCGAAGAGGATAAGATTATCATCGAAGAGAACAAGCGCTACGAGCCGCCAAGCCTGAGCGAGTTGCTGGGCGGCACGGATAGCAAAAAGCTCGACGAGTCCCAACTTCTCGACCCGGTAGCGGAGTCTCGGCGTCTTCAGCGCCAAGGGAATGTTGCCCCGGTCGATCCGAATGCGCGCGCCGAGGTCGAGGACGAAGCGCCGCTGCGGGTTGAGCCGCTCTACCCGACTGGCCGTCCGCAGAGCCCGATCAAATACTAGGGAACGGGTCCGATCTACTGATCGACGGATTTCTTCCTATCTAGTTTCCATCCATAAACGCTAAGATATTGAAATAACTGGATGTATCCGGATTATTTTGTTGAAAGCTCCGGCGGTTTCAGATATGAATTTGGTGTAACCCATTGAAGTCAATACAAACCCGTTACCGCCGGAGACAACAATGCGCGAAAAACGCACCATCCAGGCCAGTATTTTCGATGTTTTCTCAAAACACCAGCTTGGCCGTGAACTGAAGGCGATGTCCGCCTGGCTTGACGAGCATTGCGAGGTGCTGGGCCGGGTCGGCGCTGATCTCGGTCGCCACGGCGTCAAGCCGACTGGACGCAAGGGGTTGTCGGCGGAAGCGGTTCTGCGCTGCGCCTTGCTCAAGCAACATCGTCAGTTGAGCTACGAGGAATTGGCGTTCTATCTTTGCGATTCCACCTCATTCCGGGCTTTCGCTCGTCTGCCGGTCCATTGGACGCCAAAGAAATCGGTGTTGCAGAGTACCATCAGCGCCATCAGCGCCGAGACCTGGGAAGCGATCAACCGTTGCCTGATGAGCCATGCCATGAAGGCCAGGGTCGAGGACGGCAAGATGATGCGCCTTGACAGCACGGTTGCCGACGCGCCGATCCATCCCCCCAGCGACAGCTCTCTTTTGGGCGACAGTATGCGCGTGATGGTGCGCTTGTTACGCCGCGCCGATGCCGACCTGCCGGGGCTGAGGTGGCGCGATCACAGCCGGTCGGCAAAACGGTGCTGCCTCTCGATCGCTTTTGGCCGTGGCGCCGACAAACGCCAAAAGCTGTACCGCGACCTCATCAAGATCACCCGCACCACCCTGGACAATCTGCGGGTGGCCGCGCGGCGGCTTGGCCCGGCGGCGGGAACTGGCATTGAGGCCGAGGCCTGGCAGGCCGAGACAAGGCATTACGTGGCCTTGATCGAACGCATCATCGCACAGGCCGAGCGCCGGGTGCTGGACGGCGAACAGGTTCCCGCCGGCGATAAACTGGTCAGCTTGTTCGAGCCCCATGCCGATATTATCGTCAAGGGCGCGCGCAAAGTGCAATATGGCCACAAAGTGAACCTGAGCACGGGCAAGACCGGCATGATTCTGGATCTGGTGATCGAGGCCGGCAACCCGGCCGATGCCGAGCGTTTCCAGCCCATGCTGGATCGTCATATCAAGCATTATGGCAAAGCGCCACGCCAGACCGCCGTCGATGGCGGTTACGCCAGCACCGCCAATCTGGCCTACGCCAAGGCCAAGGGTGTCGAGGACGCGGCCTTCCACAAGAAGCGCGGGCTGAAAATCAAGGACATGGTCAAGAGCCGATGGGTGTAGCGTAAGCTGCGCAACTTCCGCGCCGGGATCGAGGCCAATATCTCCTGTCTCAAACGCGCCTACGGGCTCGGTCGTTGCACCTGGAAGGGACTGGAGCACTTCAAGGCTTACATCTGGTCCTCGGCGGTCGCCTACAATCTCGCCCTCTTCGCCCGCCTGAAACCAACATAGCCCAAGCCGCCGGCCCAATCTCGAAAAACCGGCGCCGCCCGGCCTGTACGCATGCCTGCAGCCTTCAGGCCAATGAAAAATCTGTCGGAAAATTCAACCTGGACACGAAAAATGGCATACACCACCGCTAAACCGGACAGATCAAGCCGCCGAGCCAGCGACCCCTTGAAAGTAAACCCGAAAATCATGGCGTTTATGGATGGAAACTATCTATATGCGCATTGCAATGATTCTGCAGCGAGGGAGAATCGAATGTGCCTGAACCGCAATGCAGCGATGTTTGGGGGGGTCTCTGGCCTGCTCATGGCTTTGGCTTTGCCACTGATGGCCCGGGCCGAGCCGGACGTCAGCGATTTCCGCATGGACAATGGCATGGAAGTGGTGGTGATCGAGGATCACCGCGCTCCGGTCGTTACCCAAATGGTATGGTACAGGGTCGGCGCGGCCGACGAGCCCTGGGGCCATTCCGGCATCGCGCATTTCTTCGAACACTTGATGTTCCAGGCTACCAGCAAGATTGCCGGTGGCGACTTCTCGAAGATCGTCGCCGCGAACGGCGGATCGGACAACGCCTTCACCTCCTATGACTATACCGCTTATTTCCAGCGCATCGCCGTTGACCGGTTGGGGCTGGTGATGGGTATGGAAGCGGATCGGATGCGCAACCTGGCGCTGACCGACGAGGTGGTCGCAACCGAGCGCGCAGTGATTCTGGAGGAGCGCAACCAGCGCACTGACGTCAGCCCCCAGGGCCTTTTCGCCGAACAGATGAGCGCGGCGCTTTACATGAATCACCCCTACGGGGTGCCGGTGATCGGTTGGCGTCACGAGATTGAGCAGCTGAACCTCGATGATGCACTGGGGTTCTACGCCCGGTACTACGCTCCCGATAATGCGATACTGGTCGTGGCCGGTGACGTTGAGCCCGAGGCGGTGAAGGCGCTGGCCGAGACCTATTATGGATCTCTGGAACCCTCGGGCCAACCGCCGGAGGCGCGCCCGCAGGAACCGCCGCAACTGACCCCCCGGCGCATGGAAATGCGGGATGCACGGGTTCGGCAGCCCTTTGTCAGGCGGATTTATCTGGTGCCGTCCTACGACCCGTCGAACCCGCGCGAATCAGCGGCGTTGAGCATCCTCAGCGATGTTCTTGGCAACGGCATCACCTCGCGGTTCGCGCAGGCGCTGCAACTCGATCAGAAAGTGGCGATTGACTCCGGCTCCTACTATTCGCCAGCGCGGCGCGACCAGGCCGACTTCAGCATTTACGGTGTCCCCGCGCCGGGCGAGGATCTGGCCACCGTCGAGGCGGCGCTGGATGCGGCGTTGGCGGAACTGGCGGCCAACGGGCCGACCGAAGAAGAACTGTCTCGCATCAAGCGCCTGAGCCGGGCAGCGCGGATATTCGCCCAGGACAGCATGTCCTCGCAGGCGGGCCTGTATGGCGGCGCGCTGGCGATCGGCCAGACCGTGGCGGATGTGCAGAACTGGCCCGCGGTCGTGGAGGCGGTCACTGCCGAGGAGGTGCGTCAGGTGGCAGAAAAATATCTGGTGCCGGAGCGTTCGGTGACGGGCTGGCTGATGGGCGCGGAGGAGGCAGGATAATGGGCATGATGAAGATTGTTCGGGCCGGGTTGGCAGGGCTCGTATTGCTGGCCGCCGCACCGGGTTACGCGTTGGAAATTCAGGATCTGAAAAGCCCCGGGGGTGCGGTCTTCTGGCTGGTCGAGGAGCCGTCGATCCCGATCGTCGCCCTGGAGGTCAGCTTTGCGGGCGGTGCCCGGCTCGACCCCGCGGATCGAGCCGGGTTGGCCAATCTGATGGCCGGGCTGATCGAGGAGGGGTCCGGTGACCTCGACGCGGTTGCGTTCTCGAAGGCGCGCGACGACCTCTCGGCCCGGTTCGGATATTCCGCCGGGCGGGACTCGATCGAAGTCAGCGCCCGGATGCTGGTTGAGACACTGGAACCAAGCGTGGCCCTGCTGGCGACGTCACTGGCCGCTCCGCGCTTCGATCCCGAGTCGGTGGCGCGGGTGCAGGCGCAAATTCTCTCGGTCATTGCCGAGGCCGGGGCCAAACCCGGCGCCGTTGCCGCCGAAGCCTGGTACGCGGCAACCTTTCCCGACCATCCCTATGGCCGGCCGACCGATGGCACCGCTGAAAGCGTCGCCGCGATCACCCGTGACGACCTAGTCGCCGCGTCCGCGCGGCTGCTGACCCGGGCCAATGCCCGGATCGCCGTAGTTGGCGCTATCGGCGCCGAGCAGGCCGGGCGCATGGTCGATACCATTCTGACCGGGCTGGAAGAGGGTGTGCCGCTCACGCTCACACCGGCCGCCGACACACCACCGCCGGGGCAGCGGGTGATCGAGATGGGCGTGCCGCAGTCGGCGGCGATCTTCGGCCATGCCGGGATGGAGCGCGACGACCCGGATTTCATCCCGGCCTATGTGATGAACTACGTTCTCGGCGGTGGCGGGCTCGAATCGCGACTGATTCAGGAGGTGCGCAAGAAACGCGGGTTGGCTTACAGCGTTTATTCCTACCTCGCTGTGCGCGACGAGACGGCGCTCTATGTCGGTTCAGTGCAGACCGCCAACGAACGCATGGCGGAGAGCCTGGAAATCATCAAGGCGGAATGGGCGCGGATGGCGGCGGAGGGGATAACCGCGGACGAGTTGGACCGCGCCAAGCGCTATTTGACCGGCGCCTACCCGCTAAGCTTTGATTCCAACGCCAAGATCGCCAGCTATCTGGTCTTCGTGCAGGAGGAGAAACTGGGCATCGATTACATTGTGCGGCGCAATGACCTGATCGAGACGGTGACGCTGGAGGATGTGAAACGGGTCGCGGCGCGGGTACTGAAGCCGGAGAATCTGTCGATCGTCGTAGTTGGGCAACCTGCGGGCTTGTGAGGCGCAGCGCCGTCGCCGGCGTACTCAGGGCAACCCGGCCAGCATCGCCGATCAGAATCAAACGCTACAGACGCATCGCCCTACGATGCGAAAAGACCCTGTCTTCGTTCAGAGCATTCGTTTCAATCCCCTGCGCAACGGTTTGGTTGGCCTGAATGCAAACGGAGCCTATCCCTTCATGGCGCGATATTGACCGCTCGTGAATGATGGGGCTTGGGCCCATGCGATCCATCCGGCCTCATTTCCAGCGCCCTCTCCGGCCCCGAGGGTAGTGGGTAAGTTTGAATTTTGTTTTTTGTAGGGGCGGCGCTTTTTCGGTGCTTCCTCGTTTGCATCGATCAGAGCGACCAGATCATCGATATCCCAAAGACGATCCGTGAGGCCAGCCTCCTCCATCGCGGGCGTTACCTTCAATGTCTGATGAACCCGGACGAAGTTGTAATACATGAAGTGCAACGCGACGGCGTAGGAGTGGTTCTCGACCTTCTTCGAGAACGCATTGGTCAGACGTGTGAAGCGGCGCATGTGCATCCGCATGGTCAGGTTCTGGCGTTCAAACATGCGACGTGGAAACCAGCGCCCTGTCCGGGTTGCCTTCCACAAGTGCGCTTTTTGGCACCAGTGCATACGGCGGGGCTATAGCGCCGCTCGCTGTCCTTGCCGGTTGGCTTGCCGTAGAGTTTCACAAGCTGGGCGTAGTCCACATCGCCACCAAACGCGCCTTCGACGGCTTCCAGATACGCGTTGTGACCGTCTGTCGTAAGCTGAACCCGGTTCGCGAGACGTAACCGCAGATCGTCCATAAACTCGATTGCATACTCGCTGTCGCGACCGCCAACCATGTCAGACACAATCAGCTTGCTATGGCTGTCCAGCGCGGTCCATGTCCATGTATCACCAGCGCTTTTCGGTGCAGCTTTGGCTCCGGCGACATTCTTCTGCTTGGCGTAGGTGAACGACCAAATTTCATCGCACTGGATCACCGATGCGTTGACGTCGCGCACATGTTCGTCATGGAATTTCGAGCAGGCCTTGCCAGCGTCGATCAGAAGCTTGTTGACAGTGGTCTTGGACACGTCGGCAGTTCGTGCCGTAGCGCGGATAGACTGGCCCTCAACGAGGCACCGGAGGATCAGCTTGCGGGTTTTGGCGTCCAACTTGTTCATGCAAGATATATAGATTGACTTTCGCATAATGCAAGATATATATTTGCATAACGCAGATAAGAAACAGGATATCTGGCATGATCTTCACTGAACCGAAACTCGAAGCACGCGACAAAAAAGTGCTCGATGTCCTACGGGGACAGCGTGACAGACTTAGAGTCGCTACTCAGAGCAACCCGAGGCGTTGGCATGGCTCGCTTCGAAAGAATACGTTTGCGCGCGCAATCCAAGGATCGAATAGCATCGAAGGATATAATGCCTCGATTGATGAAGCCATGGCCGCAGTCGAGGAAGAGCCGATTATAGATGAAGTTACAGAGACCTGGAACGCAATAAATGGATATCGAACAGCGCTTACTTACATTATGCAAGCTGCACAAGACCCGTATTTTGAGTTCAGTAAACAGTTTCTAAAGTCCTTACACTTCATGATGGTCGGATTCGATATGGAAGCCTACCCGGGGCAATGGAGGCCGGGAGAAATCTATGTGGTTAACAATGCCTCTGGCGTGGCTGTGTATACCGCGCCAGACAATGAATTAGTCGACCCACTAGTCCAAGAATTGGTAAAATATCTCGAAGATGGGAAGCGCGAATCTACTGTCACAGCGGCTGCATTGGCGCATCTAAATCTCACAATGATTCATCCTTTTAAAGATGGGAATGGAAGGATAGCGCGGGCGCTCCAAACGCTGACCCTCGCGCGCGAGGGAATGATCCATCCGATGTTTTCAAGCATCGAAGAGTGGCTGGGTCGGAATACCGAAGATTACTACAAAGTGCTTGCAGAAGTCGGCGAAGGAAAGTGGAGCCCGCAAAACGACGCTCTTCCGTGGCTCCGTTTTTGCTTCACGGCGCACTATCAGCAAGCAAATACGCTAATTCGCCGGATCGAAGAATATGAAACTGTGTTCGAGCAGATAGCTACCATTGTTCAGCGTGAGAAGCTAAATGAGCGGACGGCAATGCCGCTGTTTGACGCGGCTCTTGGGATGAGGCTCACAAATTTCCGTTACCAAAGGGAAACCGAAGAGAGTTCATACGTTGCGGGCCGCGATCTCAAGACACTCACAGAGATCGGTATCATAGAACCGCACGGAGAAAAGCGAGGCCGGTACTATACTGCCGGGCCTGAACTCAAAAATGCACGAGAGAAGGCGCGGCGCAAAAAGGTAATCTCTAACCCCTACGCCTTGCCAGAGGTAGAGCCCTCCCCGCGATTGCCAGGGATTTGATCTTTTGCAAGTTTTCTACGCAGCTCTCGCAGCTCCTCGTCGTCCATGGTTGCGTGATCCACAATGAACTTGGCAAGCTGGTCGCCTGGGTCTCTTGGCTTTGTTCGTCATATGTCGAATATAGTAGGGCAAGCCCGCTCACACAAATCTACTTTTCAAACTGACCCACGACCGCCCCGAGCCGATGCTGGACAGGTGGCGGCCCGGGTGATAGAGCGCGGGCCTCCACGAAAGGCGACAAACAAAATGGCGAAACGCATCTCCGAAACGGGCTCAGGCCCCAGCCAGCGCCAGCTCCGTGTCGGCGAGACCATCCGCCGTGCCCTGGCCGATGTCCTGGTGCGCGGTGTGCTGCATGAACCGGATCTCGACGGCGTGCCGATCACCGTCGGCGAGGTCCGCTGTTCGCCGGACCTCAAGGTCGCCACCGCTTTCGTCTTGCCCCTGGGTGGGCGCAACGCCGAGGGCGTCCTGGCCGCGCTCAACCGCGCCAAAGGTGAGTTGCGCCGTCAGGTGACCCGGTCCGTCAGCCTCAAATTCTCGCCCGAACTGCGGTTCAGGCTCGACGAGACCTTCGACCGGATGGACGACACCCGCAGGATGTTGGGCGACGACCGGGTTCGGCGCGACCTGGACGAAGACTGAGCGCTCCCGGCGCGATGCAGTCCCCTCCGAAGAGAGGGGCCGTACGCCTCAATACCGCCAGGCCATACCATCATACACAACGGCCGGGCCGCCATATCTCGAACCCCAATCGCGCCGGTAGTCGCGCCTGTAGTCACGGCGGTCGAGCCTCGCCTCGATCCGGCGCTCCATCAGGCGCAGGCGGAGTTGCAGACGGTCGATGATCTTGCCATTGCGCCGCGCCCGGCGGCCGCGCTGGTGGTCGGTGATCCGCTCCAGCCGGTTCAGCCGCGCCTGCAGCCCGTCAATCGCCGTGTCCTGGCGACGCAGGCCACGGATATCGGCGATACGCTCGAGCCGGTTCGCGATCTGGCGCGGGTCCGCCACCGCCTCGGCTGATCCGGGCAGTATCAGCGCCGTTGCGCCGAAGGCCAACATGCCGATCATGGCGCTGCGGGCCCTTCCGGTCACTCTGCTCATCATGTTCATTACCGCCTCCTGGGTTCCGGATTGTTTGAAGTTCAAACGTTCCGGGCCGCCGAAGCCGCCGCATGGATCGATCACAAAACTCTGATATCGATCAATAAAACGGCGACGGCGGTGGATTTTTGTTTCTGCGCCGGTACCAAAGATCGCTTCGCGTTCTTTGGCGCGACTCCAGCCCGCTCCCGGTCTTTCAATAGCGATGCGGGTGCCGATGCCGGCGGTTTCCAGCGCGGCGGTCCCAGCGGTCCCAGTGACGCCACCATTTATCCCACCACCACTCATGGCGATTGCCTCGGCGGTTCACCCTGAGCCCAGCCCATTGGTCATGCCGACGGTCCCGTCGTACGCTCCAGCCGCTCCAGCGGCGGTCGCCGCGACCATCTCTCCTCTCGGTGCGCCGTTCCCGCCAGCCGACCTGTTGATCCGCCCACCAGTCCCCATAGCTCGAGGAGCAGTCCCGATCCCCCCGCCAGCCTGCGCCGCACCTGGCACGGCGACCATCAGCAACCGGGCAACCACGAGCACTGCCATTCCAGTTTTCAGCAACTTGTAAAACATCAGCCACTCCTACTCATCTCGGCCCGGAATTGCGGGCCAGTGCGTCAAACTCTAGACACGAACTCCACGCACCCGCCTCGCAGTTCCGTCGTGCCGTTCACGAAAGGTTCATCAGCAGGAGATGCAGCACCGCCCGTCTCGACCGGGCAATGACGTCGTTTGTCGAGAGATGCCCCGGTCAAGCCGTGGCGTGACGGATAGCGAGGGCTATTACTCACGGGCGGTCTTGCCGGAACAAAAACCGGAGCAAGTCCATGGTGAATGTTGGTGTGGCCAAGCCGTGCAATTTTTGGCATCCCTGATTCTGGACCAAAAAAGTTGAAATCCCCCGTTGTCTTTGAATCCAAAGGGATTCATGATGGATTTTGCGATTAACTCCATCACCAACGGGGTGAAAATAACATGGCACAGGGCGTTCTTCCTTTCGAGTACGAAAGCGCGCCGGGCAGCAGCGATCTGACGGGTTTTGCCGGGATTGGTGTTTAGCTTGATTTGATTGAGGCATCGGGACTGGCGGCTGCGGTGCGGCGCGAGGTGCGGGTGGCGGGGCGGCAGGGCTGGCTGGATGTGCAGATGATCATCACGGTGATCGCACTCAATCTGTGCGGGGGTGATCGGGTCGAGGACCTGGAACGCCTGGAGGCGGACGCCGGCTTTGCCGCGACCATGGATGCGGTTGAGCGGCGGCTGTTGGTGCGCCGGGAACGTCGGCAACTGAAGATCCGGTTTCGGCGCGGTCGCGGGCGCAGCGTGCCTTCGCCGTCGGCTCTGTCGGGCTGGTTGGAACGCTTCCACGACGCAGGCCAGGAAGATCTGCGGGAGGTCGGGCGTGCCTTCATCCCGCGGCCGTCGGCGGGTCTGCCTGGTCTGCGGCGTGTCGATCAGGCGCTGGCAGGCGCTGGTGTCATTTCTGCAGCGCCATCGCGGGCCGGGCGCGGCGACGCTGGACATGGACGCGACGCTGGTGCAGAGCCACAAGCGCCAGGCGGAATACTGCTACAAGAAGTTCAAGGCCTGTCAGCCGTTGAACACCTGGTGGGCGGAACAGCAGGTGATCGTGCATTCCGGGTTCCGCGACGGCAATGTGCCGGCCGGCTATCAGCAGTTGCGGGTGTTGCAGGTCTCGCTGGCGGCGCTGCCTGGGGGCGTGGACAAGGTCTGTCTGCGCTCGGACACGGCGGGCTGTCAGAAGGATCTGCTGCTCTGTTGTGGCGCGGGCCGGGACAAGGTTTTCGGGGTGATCGAGTTCGCCGTCGGCGCCAACGTGACGGCGGAGTTCCGGCGTGCCGCCCTGGCCGTGCCGGAGGCCGAGTGGCGGCCGCTGGATCGTGTTTTTGACGGGCAACGCCACGAGACCGGCCAGGAGTGGGCGGAGGTCTGCCATGTACCGAGTTGGGTGGGCGAGAGCAAGACGCGGGCGGATTACCGCTTCCTGGCGATCCGGGAGCCGCTGGAACAGTTGGAGCTTGGCGATGGGGATCAGTTGCCGTTCCCGACCGCGGAGTTTGCCTCGAAGGGGCGCAGCAAGCTGTTCGCCCTGGTCACCAACCGTGATCTGCCGGGCGATGAGGTGATCTGGTGGTCCCGGGAGCGCTGTGGCAAGAGCGAGGAAGTCCACGCGGTGATGAAGCACGACCTGGCTGGCGGCACCCTGCCCTCGGGTCTGTTCGGAGCCAATGCGGCCTGGTGGGCGATCATGGTGCTGGCGCATAATTTGAACGCGGTGATGAAGCAACTGGTTCTGGGACCGGCCTGGGTGGCACGGCGGATGAAGGCCTTGCGCCTGGCTCTGATCGCCCTGCCTGGCCGGGTGATCCGTCATGCGCGGCGGCTGATCATCCGTTTGGGGAGCGAAGCGGGGCTCGATCTGGTGCTGAGCGCCAGGCGGAAGATCCTGGCCCTGGCGCGCGGCCCGACCTGACGGCTCCAGCCTGCCACGATATCCTTGCTGAAGTGCGATGCCGGCTCCCGGCCAGGGCTTCGCTTGGCCAACGGACAGGCGCGGGACCCGCAAAACGCGTGGCCACCTTGAGAATATCTCCTCGAGCGCGAAATCCGCGGGAGTGGTGCCCGGGCGCGGGGCGAAAACCCCACAACGGCGCCCATCGCCGCCCATCGCCGCCCCTGCCGAGGCGCGTCAGGGATTTAGTTCGGGAATCCTGGGCATGCGAAAGGCTCGCATAGTGAGTGAAACTTTAGTAACCTCCCAGAAAGAGTGGCCGGAGGAAGTGACGTGGCTGAAAACTCGGTTGATCCATCAGACGCTGATCAGATTTCAAGGATCAAGGATCGCATAGCGACACTTGTCAAACAGCGCTTCGCGACGGGTGCGAACACCTATTATCTTTCGCAACTTGGGAATGAGCTTCTCTCAGACCGCCAACTCCTTGAAAAACTTACCAAAGGCAGGTTGTCAGATTTTATCCGAAGCGAGTTTGCTTTTGAGATCGGCAAGTCTGGTGCGCAAAGAAACGTTCTGTATCTCCTCCAGCCTGGGACCACTAGTTCGGCACTCCAAGATTTGAGGCCTAACCCACCTCGCTACAATAGTCGATTCTGGGCGGCGTTCGCCGTGCCCATTTTGGATGGCGAGTCTCGCTTTCTTGGCCTCCAAAACTTCACTTTTGGCCCCGACAAAAAGGCTTTGAGGAAGACAGAAATGGACGTCTTAGAAATCAAACAAGAATATGTCACACCGCAAGATGCTTCTCGAAGCCCTGGCGAAATCGCGGGCCAAATTGCGCGTTGGCTTGATGATAATGAGTTTACTCCCGGTCGGTTTCTTACGCGGTGTCAACGCTTCTCTCACGATGCGATGCCTAGTGTTCTGGAGCAACTGCTTGGCGCACTTGACGAAGAACAGCTCAAACGCGTCTCCCTTCCGCTCGACATCATCCGGACGTTAAGTAAGAACAGTGTTCGCTAGTATGAAATTTTTCGTGTGTGTAGCCGGACTTCCAAGAGAGGTCGTTGTTGAGTTGAAAGGGCGCTCGCCGGCTCGATTCACTGAAGATAAAGGTAACAAGCTGATTTTGAGGCCGGTCAAACAACCTTACTCATATCGGGATGGGATGAGCGACGCCTATCTTGAGAAGTTAGCTGGCCGGTTTTACGGCCTCTCTTCAAGAGAGGACGTTTCGGTCGTTCTGGCGTATGTCGACTATGGTAAAGAGGCAACTTCGCGGTTTCTGAGAAATTTCTTTCCGTTCGCACTGTCAGCCCCTCTTGATCCTTTCTACCCGGATTCATCGCCGAAAAACGAACGTCGACGAGGGCTTCTGCGCTATGTCGGTAAAATCGAAAGAGTTGTCGACGGGCTTCGAGACCGCGCTCGCGTGGTCCGAGATGTCTTAAGTGGCCAGAATTTTACCCCATTGCTCCTTCCGATCCAAAACTTTCAGTCCGATGTGTTGGCTCCGAGGATTGGCGCGCTGTTCGACAGACTCGGAACTACCGAAGATGTTCGCGCCGAACTTGATGATGCGATTCGAGACATCAAAATCAGTCACCCGCTTGGAAAACTGCCAAGGCACAAGCCCTTCTTTCAAGATAATCGCGCATTACGGTTTATGAGCCCTGGCAGAGACCGACACGGTATGGCGCGAACAGTAGGCGATGGGCACAAGCATCAGTGCCTCATAGGTTCACGGGTACGTCTTGGCGGGCCTTTCGATCCATTGTTCCACTACGACTGCGTGAATAGGCGTGGTGGTGTCGATCGAGCCTACCCGAACTGCCATAATGCGGAAACGGAACCTAGTGCAAACACGCATGTAAATATCGCTCCTAATGATGCGGTTCGATAAATACAGATGCGGCGGCTCCAAGCGGAGCCGCCGCGGATTCGTGTTTGCTTCTTTCTCTGCATCACAGATGATCACGGGCACCATGGCCTCGTATCATCCTCACACCTACCTTCGCGCCCCGGCCACCTCAAACGAACTCGCGCGAGCCACATTTGACGTTTAACCGAAACACGCACACAGAAGAATGCCGCAAAAAAGCACTCTAACCGCTCGACTGGCTTTTCAAACTGCCAACATTGGATGTCCGCAGATGGTCCGCTCGTGCGTTGCAGTACAGATAGATATAGTGAGAATCCGATAAGAGTTCAATAACGATTAACCGGCTACCGTGAAAGCCGCCCAGAGCTGGACCGAGTTGCTGGTTGATCTGAAAGCGCGTGGTCTGGCCCACCCGCCCCTGCTGGCAATTGGTGATGGCGCCCTGGGCTGCTGGTCGGCCCTTGGGAAAGTTTTCCCGACGGCCCGCCAACAGCGCTGCTGGGTTCACAAAACAGCCAATAGACCCGTTTCACGAAAGGTTCATCAGCAGGAGATGCAGCACCGCCCGTCTCGACCGGGCAATGACGTCGTTTGTCGAGAGATGCCCCGGTCAAGCCGTGGCGTGACGGATGGCGAGTTTTCGGGTCAAGGCCTGGCTCACCAGCGCATGGGCGGCCGGGACACTCAGCAACCGGCTCACGCCAGCCCTTCCAGATGGGCGATCACCTTGGCGGCGACCAACGCGCCAACGCGGATGTTGGATTCTTGCGTCTGCCCGGCGATATGCGGGGTCAGGATCAAGTTCGCCACCCCTTCGAGCCGCGCCCCCGCTGCTGCCGTCAACGGCTCGGTCGCGAACACATCAAGCGCAGCACCACTCAACGCCCCGCTGCGCAGCCCCGCCACCATTGCCACTTCATCCAACACGCCGCCGCGCGTCGCGTTTACCAGCACCGCGCCGGGCTTCATCAGCGCGATCTCCGCGGGCCCGATCAGGTGGCGCGTGCTCCTACGGCCGCCTTCGATCAACGGCACATGCAGGCTGACCGCGTCCGCCTGTGTTAGAACTTCGTTCAATGTAAAAGGCTTGACCAAACCCCAGGCCGGATCGTCCGCAGCGATCATGGGATCATGGGCGATCACCCGCATCCCCATCGCGGCGCCGAGCCGCGCGGTCTCGCGTCCGATCGAGCCGAAACCGATCAGCCCCAGCACCTTGCCCGCCATTTCGCGCCCGACCAGCGCCTCGCGCGGCCAGCCGCCCGCCACCATTTCCGCCGTCGCACCATAAGCTCCCCGAAACAGCGTCAGGACCGAGGCAACGACATATTCCGCCACCGCCAGCGCGTTCGCCCCGACCGCCGGATAAACCGCGATATCACGCCTGGCGCAGGCCTCCATGTCGATATTGTCCAGCCCGACCCCCAGCCGCCCGACGCAAGCCAGCCTGCCCGCCCCGTCCAGCAGCGCACCGCGAACCTGGGTGCGGTTCCTGACGATCAGTGCCCGGGCCTCGCCTGCGAGCACCGCCAGCGGGTCCGGCTTATCCGCCAGATCCGGGTCGTAATGAATGCGAAACCGCCCGGCCAGTTGCGAAACGGCGGCCTGGTCCATGACCTCGGTTATGACGACATCGGTCATCGACGGCACCCTCGCGCGTCCGGCGACGCGCATCCCGCGATCTTGTCGGATCGATCGAATACCCGTTTAAGTGTCAGCAACAAATAGAAATGTCCGGTTCTGCAGCACATAGAGTGTCCGCTTTTGGTTTGATTGCTGGAAAGCTCCCAGATGTGCCTCCCAACTACCGGCTGAGCCGCAGACATTATGCTGCAACCGGGAGTTCATCTGATATTACCCGACCCAGGGCGTCATACCTTGCCAGTTCCCGGAGACCGTGGTGAATCGACAGGCTGCCATCGGTATAACGCAGAACCCGGAGCTTCGTCTTCACATAATGGCAGCGGTGACGATCTGCCGGGATCTGCAGCACCCGTCCTTCAAAGTGCACATAGTTGTCCTTTCTCACCGTCCGCTCGAAACGCTCGCACAGGATGTCATCCAACACCGTTAAATTCCGACACGTCACAAAGGCGGAGCCATCTTCTGGCGGTGGCTGTGTAAACTCAGCGTTGCAAGCTGGCAGGCAGGTCGCTGTGAGATACCGATTGGCTTCCTTCATCTCTGTGATCCTTCATCTCTGTGATCCTTCATCTCTGTGATACCGGCCAGGGCCGACTCCTTGACCAAGCGGTCCTGGTGCGCGCTGAACACGCGCTCAGAGCGGCCTCTAGCCTCCGGCGAACAGGCCGGGATCATCTCAATGCCTGATTGGCTCATAGCCCGTCCAAACTGGGTCAGGTTCACCTTGTCTACCTTCCCGCCAGCGGCCGGCGTAGTCCAGTAATGGCTGCCCCGATCTGTATACAAAGAGGAAAACAGCCCGCACCCTTCGATGACATCGCGGACACCCTGAAAACTGCTCCCTTCCGCATCGCAGAAGAGCATCGAGCAGTGTTCATTCGTGGCATCATCCATAGCTCACAATCGAGATCCCAGTACTGCCCCGGCACCCATAAATGCTGGCTGCCGTCCTGATGCAGCATCATTCCCGGCCAGGCTGACCGATCACGCTGTTTACGGTGCACACCCCGGTTAGCTCACGCCTTCTTCACGGCGCCAGCCGCTTGCAGCGTATGTTTGGGTTTGAACCGGAGCGGGCATGCCAAATTTTGGCTTGCCAGCTTTGATATTGGCGGTGAACCCCTGTTTCGGCAAATTTAACAACAACCACTTGGCAACGAGATCAGGTATTCTTTGATCAGCCGGGCCGTAGGCGCAATCAAATCGGACTGGCTGGTCGACTTGGCCAGCATGCCGTCGCGCTGATCCGCGAACCTGGCAATGAGCGATGTTTCGTCAAACGTCTGCAATATGCGATCCCGCAAAAGCCAGTTTCCATCAGTCATAACATCTGTAACAACGCCATGGGTGGCGTGTTGGGCGATGAGTTCCGGATTGGTCGCGGGGCCGATCGCCGTCGCCTTGTTCATATCCAGCAAGATCAGATCAGCCAGTTGACCGGGAACCAGTTGCCCCAATTCCCCGCCCAGGCCGAGAGCATTGGCACCGGCGCGGATGCTGTTCATCATGACATCGGCGGCAGACGGCCACGTCTCGTAATCCGGTTGCGAAAGACGCGTCAACATAGCGGCAAGGCGGATGCATTCGAACAAATCGTGCCGTCCGCCGGTGTTGGCGCTGTCGCTGCCGATGGCAATTGCCACGCCGCGATCAGCATAGTCGCTATAAGGCATCACGCCGCTGCCAAGCATGAGATTGGACGTGGGATTGTGCACCACCGTCACGCCAAAATCGGCAAGCAACTGACGCTCGCTTTCCAATAACCAGATGCCGTGGGCCGCGGTTAGCCTGGAAGTGAGCAATCCCTGTCGCTGCATTTCCGCAACCAGTCCGCCATCCCAAAGTTGGCGGCTTTTGACGGCTTGGGCTTTTGTTTCCAAAAGATGGGTATGCACCGGCGCATCATAGATCTCCTGCAGTTCCCGCCAAACCTGCCATAGTTCCGGCGAACAGCGCTGGGGCCCGTTTGGACCGATCATGGGAATGATCCGGTCCGGCAGGTTCCGCGCCTGGGCAAAAAATTCGTCGAAAAAATTCCGTGTCTCGGCTGGCGCCATGGGCGGCGGCATTTCAAGGGGCTCCCGCAATTCATCAGGCAATGGAATGCCAAGAAAAACATGATCGGGAATATCTTGCATAAAGGGGGCCAGGCCGACCCGCATCCCGGTACCGGCATGGGCTGCCATCGTATACTGAAACAGTCCAATGTGCGGGATGTGATCAATCACGGCAGTGACCCCATTCCTGATCATTTCCACCGCGCTCAACTTGACGGCGGTATCCATGAGGCCGGGATCAAGGCTGCGGCCATAAGCCATTGTGTAAAGAGCCCAAACTTCGAGTGGTTGACTATTTTCCGTGCCGCGCAAAACACTGGCGTAGGTATGACAATGGGCGTTTATCAAACCGGGCATGGCGATTTTACCGCCGCCATCAATGATTTCGGCGGCATGTTGGCGGAGAGCCGCAACATCTGCAGCGTTTTGGCCCACCGCCTGTATGCGGGAACCGGACACAAGGATCGCTCCCGGTTCTGTGCTGCCCGGTACTGTGCTGCCCGGTACTGTGCTGCCCGGTACTGTGCTGATCGCCGAAATTTCGCCCGGCGGGTTAGTCAAAAGATGGATATTCTCGATCAAGATCGGACGTTGGGATGGTTTCGCCACAGCCACAATTCCTCGCAAACTCCAATTTGGGCCATTTGCCGTGATAACGAACTGAATCGCAAGACAACACTTGCCGATGCCGAAACGGCATCGTACGGTTCTAAAAATTGATCTTTATTAGCGCGCCGAGAGTCTCTAGCGTTTTCATAAGTTCACAGCATTCCAAAAAAGAACAGAGTTCACGTTTTCGTATCTGGTTGGAACCGAAATACCTGTCTGAATGGAGGAACTTTACATGTCACAGGGAAACCAAAACCAAGGCGGTCTTGATCGCCGCAATTTTCTAAAAACCTCAGCTGCCGCAGTTGGTGCCGCGACTATTGGCCAAAGCTTTTTATCTGTGGAAGCCTTGGCCGGCGGTGAGTTCCAAATGAATATGCAGCTCGGCTGGTTGGCTTCGAACGGTCTGACCGGCGAAATCGTCGCCAAAAAACTGGGCTATTACGCCAAGGAAGGCATCAAGCTGAATGTAACGCCGGGTGGTCCCGGTGTTGACGGCGTGGCCTCGGTGGCTGCGGGCCGGGCCCAGATGGGCCAGCTTTCGTCCAGCCCGTCCTTGATGCTGGCACGTTCCGCCGGTATCCCGGTGAAATGTATCGCTGCCGGTTATCAGCAACACCCCTTCACATACTTCTCATTGGCGAAAGACCCGATCCGCACACCCAAGGATATGATCGGCAAGACCATCGCGACGCAACCCACCGCCAAGATCCTGTTGAAGGCATTGTTGGCCAAGAACGGCATTGCCGCAAGCGACGTCAAGGTCGTCAATATGGGCGGCGATATGAACCAGTTGCTCACCGGTCAGGCCTCCGCCGTAACCGGATGGCTGACCAACGCCAATGCCCTCAAGATTCTCGGTCCCGACCGGGTGGATATGAAATTGTGGGATGCCGGCATTCAGCTTTACGCCAACCCCTATTATGTCACGGACGAAACCCTGGAGAAGTATTTTGATGTCCTGGTCGGTTTTATCCGCGCTTCCGCCAAGGGCTGGGGTTACGCCAAGAAAAACCCGGAAAAGGCCGTCGACATGTTGGTTGGAGCCTATCCGCGTCTGAAGAAATCTTCCGAGATGGAAGCTATCGGCGGCGTGCTTGATTTCTCTTTCAACGCCAATACCAAGGCGCATGGCTGGGGCACCATGAATACGGCCAACTGGGAAGCTCAGCTTGGCATTTACGACAAGCTGGGTCAGTTCAAGGGCAAGACGCCAAAACTGGAAGACGTCATGACGTTAAAGATTTTGGAAGCCACGGCGGCTGACCGTCCCAAACTTGGGTAGGGACTATGTCCGTCCGGCCCAGGGCTGAATTCGAAGACACCGCCACGGACGTGGCGGTGTCATTCGACCATGTCTCCGTCCGCTTCGACACTGACAGCGGTATCATTACGGCTCTGGAAGATGTCTCATTGGATGTGCTCGTAGGCAGCCTTGTTACCATGTTGGGGCCATCGGGTTGCGGCAAATCTACTCTGATGCGCACCGCCGCCGACTTGAATGCCTATGCCGAAGGCAACGTCACCGTGTTCGGCAAGACGCCGGAACAGGCCCGCAAGGACCGCGATCTGTCCTTTGTCTTTCAGGACGCCACGTTGTTGGCCTGGCGCACGGCCATCGAAAATGTCCGTCTGCCCCTGGAAGTGGGAGGTGGTAGTTCCAAGGCGGGCAGCGCCTCGCCCGAGGAACTGTTGGACCTGGTCGGTCTCAAGGGCCGCGAAAATGCCCTGCCCCACGAATTATCGGGCGGCATGCGCCAGCGGGTGGCCATCGCCCGTGCCTTGGTCACTTCGCCAAGATTGATGCTGATGGATGAACCCTTCGGTGCCTTGGATGAAATTACCCGCGACGGTTTGAATGTGGAGCTTCTGCGTATTTGGAAGGAAATCGGGACAACGATTATTTTCGTTACCCATTCCATCGCCGAAGCCGCCTTTCTGGGGCAAAAAGTTTTGACCCTGGAAGCCAATCCCGGACGGGTCCGAGAATATCTGGATGTGGATCTGCCTGACAGCCGCGATCTGCACCTGCGCGATACACCTCAGTTCGTGTCGATCGCGGCCCACCTGCGCCAACAGCTGGAGACGTGCTGATGTCCAATAGCGAACAACCCGGCGGCGCCTCGCTCGAGCCAAAACCCGAAAAAGGTATCGATGGCCGGGCGGTCGACTGGGTGACGGACCGCATTTTGCCTGTATCCGGCGGCTTGAGCCTGTTGATCCTGTGGCAGGGGGTCATCTGGATTTTTGAAGTCCGTCAGTTCATTGCCCCTAGCCCTTTGGACATGGTGGCGGCGTTTTGGGAAGACTGGGACATATTGTGGCGCAGTTTCTGGCCCACTTTGATGGAGGCCCTGACCGGTTTTTTCTTTGGCAACCTCATTGCCATCCTGATCGCCATTGCCTTTGTGCACAACAAATTCGTCGAGAAGGCCTATTTTCCGACAGCCGTCTTCATCAATACCATTCCCATCGTCGCCATCGCGCCGATCCTGGTGCTGATCTTCGGCAACGGCTACACGCCGAAGATCATGATCGCCGGGTTGATCTGTTTTTTTCCCACCCTTGTCAACATGGTGCGCGGCCTACAGGCGGTTTCGCCCGCATCGCTGGATTTGATGCGTGTTTTGTCCGCCAGTAAATCCGAAATATTCTGGAAGCTGCGTCTGAAAAGTTCCCTGCCGTTCCTCTTTGCCGCCCTCAGGATTGCCGCGACGACCTGTGTCATCGGCGCCATCGTCGGCGAATGGATCGGTTCTGACTTTGGTCTCGGCGCCCTGATCATAGATGCCACCTACAACTTCCGGGCACCGCAGCTATACGCCACCGTCTTCATGGCGGCGGGACTTGCCGTTTCATTATTCGGCATCACCGTTTTTGTCGAAAAACGGATTATCCGCTGGAACCCCGGCAGCGTTCAGTAACCAACTAGTTTCAGGAGCCTTCAATGAGTGAACAAATGACAGTTCGAGAGGCCGCACGCGATGTTCTCGTTGTTGCCCGGACCGATATCGTTGTGGTTGGCGGTGGTCCCGCCGGTATTGGCGCCGCTGTATCAGCCGCCCGCAACGGCGCCTCCGTGACCTTGCTGGAACGTTATCCCCATCTAGGCGGCATGGCGTCGGGCGGCATGGTGCTGGTGCTGGACGATATGACCAACGGTTCGGAAATCACCGTGACCGGTATCATGAACGAATATGTTGATCGCCTGGAGAAGATTGACTGCGCGGTCTACCCGCCGTTGGAAGACCGCTATGCCAGCGATGAGATGTTCAAGAAATGGTCCCGTTGGGGTGTGCATGATTTCCATGTCCCCTCCAAACCGCAACCGATTGTCTATGCGGTGGCATTTGACCCTGATGGCTGGAAGCGGGTCGCCAATGACCTGATGGTCGAGAACAAGATCAATTTGCGCCTGCACAGCTGGTTCTCCGAAGCCATTGTGGAACACGGCCGCGCCAAGGGCGTCATTTGCGAAACCAAGCGCGGCCGCCAAGCAATTTTGGCCGACGTGGTGATCGATGCCTCCGGCGATCTTGATGTGGCGACCAGTGCCGGTGCGAAATTCATCGAGGGCGCCTATATCGTTACAACAGTTTTCCGCTTGGCGGATGTAGATACGGACAAGGCGGAGGCTTTCCAATATGACCATCCGGCGGAATTCAAGAAACTTGACCGGGAGGCACGGCGCATCATTGGCGGTTCGTGGGATATGTGGTGGCTTAAAACCCCGCGCCCTGGCGTTGTCTGGTGCAACTGTCCGCACATGACCGGATATGACGGCATCACGCCGGAACATTTGACGGCGGCCGAGTTCGACGGGCGTCAACGCATGCTAAACGTGCACAAATTCGCCGTTGAGAACTTTCCGGGCTTTGAAAACTCCTACCTGTTGGACACCGCCGAACAGATCGGTGTGCGCCAGACCCGGATGTTGCAGGGCGAATATATCGTCACCAAGGATGACGTGCTCAACCGGACGCATTTCGAGGACACAGTATGCCGGGGGCGGGACTATTACACGCCGTACCGGGCTTTGTTGCCCCAGGGCGTGGATCAATTGCTGGTCGCGGGGCGGCATTATTCGGCCGAGCCGGAGGCACAAAAGATGTCGCGGGAAATTCCCCCCTGCATGGCACAGGGCGAGGCCACCGGCATTGCCGCCGCCCTAGCCTTGAACAGCAACCACACGGTGCGGGATGTGGATCCAAAGGCCATCCAGAAACAAATGCGGGCACAAGGGGCTGATCCAGGCGATGTGCCCTCGGCGAATGCCGGGCTGACTGACGCAGCTGAAAGATCCCCACTGATCCCCACTGGGAAAATTTGAAAGCAAGAACCATGACAGCGAACCTTCCCCTCGACGGCATCAAGGTACTGGATTTCAGCCAGGTCATGCTGGGGCCCTGTGCCACGCAAATGCTGGCGGACATGGGTGCCGACGTCATCAAGATTGAACGCCCGAAGTTCGGCGATCTGTCCCGGGCGTCCATCGAACATGATTACAATGATGGTGATAACCCGGTGTTCTGCAGCCTGAACCGCAACAAGCGCAGCATCACCATCGATGTCCGCAAGCCCGAAGGTCAGGCCATCATCCACGAAATGGCGAAAGAGGCGGACGTGGTGGTCAACAATTTCCGCCCCGGCGTCATGGACCGCAACAACATCGGTTACGAGGCGCTCAGCAAAATCAACCCTCGCATTATTTTTGCCTTTGGCTCCGGTTTCGGCTCCACGGGCCCGTACGTGCACAAGGGTGGCCAGGATGTCCTGGCGCAAGCCATGACCGGCACCATGGCCCGCAAGGCGGACCCGAACCATCCCCTGGCCATCTACCCAACAGCCCTGTGCGATTATTCCGCCGGCATGCATCTGGTACAAGGCGTACTGGCGGCGTTGCTGCAACGCCACACAACAGGCCGGGGGCAGTTGGTGGAGGTATCGCTGTACAATTCCATGATCGCCATGCAGATGCAGGAGGCCGTTACGCATATGTACTCGGGCTTTGACCTCAACTGGGCCGCCATGCCTCTAAGCGGCGCTTTTGAAACCACGGACGGCACCCTGGTTTTGATCGGCGCCTTCAAGGCCAATCCCTTGCAGGATATCTGCAATGCCCTGGGTATTGACGATCTGTCGCCCACGTACCCGGAGCTTGAAATCCAGCGGGCCAATCGTGATTTTCTGCAATCGGTTTTCGCCGAGAATTTTGCCAAGAACACGACGGAATTCTGGATTGGCAAGTTGGAGGAACAGGACCTTTTGTGCGCGCCTGTTAAGACCCTGCCGGACACATTGGAAGATCCCCAGACCATCCACAACAAGATGATCACGGAAATCGACTACGTGGGCCGCCAGATGAAACTTGTAGCCTCGCCCATCAATATGTCCGATGCGCCCTTTGAAATACGCTACGCCCCGCCCCGCCTTGGTGAACAGACCGACGAGATTTTGGCCGAGGCCGGATATGACCCAGACCGCATAGCCGCCCTGCGCTCGGAAGGTTTGGTGGGATGACCGTTCATTTCGAAATCACCGATCATGTCGCACGGGTCACGATTGACCGGCCGGATGTGCTGAACGCCGTCGATGCGGCAACGGAAACCGAGATGCAGCGTATCTGGAAGGATATCGAAGGGCGCAGTGATATCTGGTGTGTCGTGCTGAGCGGCGCGGGGGAGCGTTGTTTCTGCTCCGGCGCGGACGTTGCCGAAGCGGTCGCCTCCGGGCGCAGCGGCCTGGAATACTGGTCCATGCACCGCGAGGGCGGTTTTGGTGGCATTGCCACGCGGACCACCTTGAATGTACCTGTCATCGCCCGTGTCAATGGCAGCGCCTTTGGCGGCGGTTTCGAAATGATGCTTGGGGCCGACATCGTTGTTGCCGCTGATCATGCCAAGTTTGGTTTGACCGAGCCACGCCTGGGTTTTCTGCCCCTGGATGGCGGCATGGTCATGTTGCCGCGCATGATCCCATCAAAACTCGCCATGGGTATCCTGCTCACCGGACGCAGGGTGACTGCGGATGAAATGGCCGGTTATGGCCTGATCAACGAAGTGGTGCCCAAGGAAAACATTGATGAGACCGTCGATGCCTGGGTCGACCAGATAAAATTGTGTTCGCCCCGTTCGATCCGGGCCATCAAGGCCGTGGTGCGCAATACCGCCCACCTGGTCCCTCATGAAGCCATGGCCCAGCGCCTGCCCGCCTTGATGGACTCTCTCAATGGCCCTGATGGCGGGGAAGGCAGCCGGGCATTTGCCGAAAAACGTGCACCCAATTGGCCCGAATGATTAGCTTGTCCAAAGGAGTCCGACGATGATCTATGTCATTACTTCGCCCTGCGTGGACGTCAAGGACGGTGGTTGCGTGCCAGCCTGTCCGGTGGACTGCATCTATGAAGGCGGGCGCATGCTGTATATCCATCCCGACGAATGCATCGGCTGCGGTTTGTGCGAATCCATCTGCCCCGTCGGCGCGATTTGGGAGGACGATGAACTTGATGACGCCGATAAACCCTTTATTGAAGTCAACGCCGCCTATTTTGAACCGGAAGTTTCCGGTCTCGGCAGTCCTCACGGCGCCAAGGCATTGGGCGCCTCGGATGTTGACCACCCCGTTGTTGCCACCTTCCCGAAACAGAAGCTGAATGCGGCTGGAACAGGGGTTGAACCAGCCTAGTGGCGTTCCCAACATTGTTTGCGGGACCAGATGGCGTATGATCAGATATGCACGCACCGGTCTTGAAATATTTTAGGGAAGTTGCCGAACGCGGTTCAATACGACAGGCCGCAAATACCCTCAACATCGCTTCCTCCGCCGTGAACCGGCAAATTCTCAAACTCGAAGAGAGTCTGGGCGTGCAATTGTTTGAGCGCGTACCCGGCGGCGTACAGTTGACCCACGCGGGCCGTATCCTGCAAACCCATGTTCGTGAGACGTTGGCGGATTTTGATCGGGTCACATCCGAGATTGATGAACTGAAAGGTTTGAAAACCGGCTTCGTACGGATAACTGCCCTGGGCAGCTTGATGGTTGAATTCCTGCCCGAAGCCATACGGGAATTCAGTGAAGAAAACGGCGGCATACAGTTTGAAGTTCTTGAAATGGGCCCGACGGAAGCGGTTGAAGAAGTCATCGCGGGCCGGGCGGATATGGCCTTGACGTTTACCCACGCTCTGGAACACCCGGTGCACATCGTGGCTGAAATGGAAACCCCTATCGGCGCTGTAATGTCGGCCAGCCATCCTTTGGCGAAGAAAAATTCCATCACCCTAAAGGATTGCAGTGCCTATCCTTTGTTGTTGCATCAAATGCAGTTGGCCGAAGGTCCGACATCCCGGGCGGCGTTTGCGGCAGCCGGCATCAAACCGGACCCGGTTTTGATCTCGAATTCGTTGGCCATCACGAAGGAGGTGTTGCGGGCAAGGTTGGGTGTGGCATTTTTCACCCGTATAGCATTTAGACAGGAAATATCCGACGGCGAGTTAGTGCATGTGCCCTTTGCCGACGACCGCAGTTTCGGCCACAAGATCGGCATTGTTGTCGCCAAAGGGCGTCGGCTTAGTCCCGCAGCATCCGCCGTTGCCGACCGGCTGAAAATGAATCTTGGTAAAATATAGGGAATGGAAAACAATCCATGACTGAACATGTGGATGTATCGTCAATTCCAAAAGCCGAAATCCACGCCCACATAGAGGGAGCTGCGACGCCGGGTTCTCGGCGATGCGGTGACGATCCTTCGCGCATTTGATTTCGCCAGCTTAGCAAATCGTTTCGAGTAACTGGACTATCTGTTCACTGACTTTTTGTTGGCGCAGTATCCTCGTTTCGTTCAGGTCTTCATCGGCTTCTTCGCCAAGTTCGAACTTCGCAACGGCGACAGGGCCATCTTTCTTGTAGCCTTCCGTTTCGTCATCGTCCGCGAAGCGCTTGTTTAGAATACCGAGCGCCTGATCAATGACATCCCCGTGTTTTCCCTCGCGCGCGGCGCGGAACGCTTCTGCCGCTGCGTCCAGTCCTCCGTCGGCATTCTCTATGCAATAGCTGAGGTCGTGCGCGTCCTTACGTTCATGCCGCTGGTCAAAGGCGAGTGCCTTCAGACAGGTGAAGCTCACCAGATCGGCATAGCGTGTCGTCTCTGTGGCAAACGCCATCCCCGCCAAGTAGTTCTGCGCTGATCTCGGCGGTTTTGTGATGATCGAATACCATCGAAGAGCCGCGGAATATTGAGCGCAGAAATACTGCCTTCAGTGGGAAGCGGTTGAACTCTCCCACCCGAGGCTTCCGGATCATCTGCAAGCAGTTCCAGAATGATACGTGTCCCCCCTTCAATCAAGGTCTGCCAGCGCCAAGAAACCTTTTCTCCCTTGTTATTCTCGGCCTGCTCAAAGCCCATCTTTTTCAGATTTTCTTCAAGCGTATGGTAGGCATCGGTTTCAGCCAGCATTTGAAGCTCGACAACAATGTCTACATCTCCCGTTCCCGCATGAGGGGCAACGTCCGGGGGCCTTGCCGAAACAAGGTAGCGGGGTGTCAGCCCGCCAATGAGATAGACGGACTCTTTCCACGGTCCAAGACCGCTCAAGAGAGTAACCAGGACCCGTTCGCAGTTCTCTGTGACCTGCGTGCGAGTCATATCCGTCCTGGGTGGCAGGTTTAATCATCAGAAACCAATCCTTTCGCGCCTGAGGTGTTCGGCCATTTCACTTGCACGCCCCGTACCGCGCAACAGATCGAGATAGACCTGGACCGGACTTGCCAGACACACACTTCCAAGGCGTTCCTTAAACAGGAACTCGCCCTGTGACGAGGTTTCAATAACGATCAGGTTTGCGCCCTCACTGACGATACGCGCGTCCAGTTCGCTGAGCGTTTCGTCGGCGGCGCGGCCCGGTGCCATCCTGCATGCCACACGGGATATCGTGGAGAGGAATGGGACATAGTGCTGGCCAGCCGCCTCTTGTGTGATGACGAACTCCACATCGTGTTCTTCACATAGTTGGGTAAGGCGCTTCATGAGCGCTTCCGTATCAATGGATGGCACATAGTAACGGCGCTCAGAAAGTTGGCGTCGGTCGGCAACCCGCTTGCTCCATTGATCGAGAAGCGCGCCCGGTTCGACAAGACTCCGCTCCTTGGATGGGCCTTGTCCTCTCGATTTTATCCAGTCGAATCGCTCTAGCGCCGTCAGTGTCTCCGAAGCGGTTGACGGCGAGACTTTGGACTGCTCCGCAAGCGTTTTAACTCCGAACCAGTCACCGGGCTTGCTGAGCAACACACGGAGGACCTGGGAGCGTTTACCTGTGAAAAGAGTGCGGATTGATTTTTCGAGGGTCTTGGGCGGAGGCCTGTCTATGAAAAAGTACGCCCCGCGTGCGGGAATGAAGAGGCTGCCTCCGGTATCGTAGTAGCCTACATTCTCTTCACGCAGCAGCTCTTTTGCACCCGGTGAGATCGATTCGGCCACAAGAAGCGGGACAGGTGCACCCTCTTGGTCATTCAACCGCTCGAACACCCCGAATTGTTTGATCTGCCACAGAATTTCCCGAACATCTCGCGGATAGACCGATTTCTTGATCTCCACGAACAGGGTGAGGTCTCTACCCGTAGCATCAAGCCTGATTTCTGCATCAAACCTACGCTGGGCGCCAGTCTCCCAACTCTCCATGATTGGCGGCTGCGCGTGGACCTGCGGAAGCTCATCAAGGGCTTCCAGGAGCTTATCAAGCAGGTCTTTTTCGGACATTCGAGGCTTGCCCATTACCGGTTTTCCTATATTTTCTGTGCAGTCAACAAGGCATTTATATCGTATATTCGCTAAAAAAGAAATATTTACTGTGCAAAAACAATCATCAAACGTCGAAAAACAAGCATTTTCGGTGCTCCGGTAGCAGGGTAGAGAAACTTTTCTGTGTGAACGACCACCGGCTGAAAGCTGGTGGCTTCAGGTTTCGGCTCAAAGCCGGATCGGTCCGCCCTTCGGCGGACAAGCGTCACACCAAAATTGTCATCGGGTTCGGGCGGCTGTTGGTTCGTGATGTCGTCCAGCCACATCTCGTCCGTTACGTTCCCGCATGCTGGTCACCCAGTAGCCACGTGCCCAAAGGTGCTGGCCCCAGTAGCGCTTGCGCAATGCCCCAAACTCGCGCAGCAACTTATCCGAACTGCGGCCCTTCAGATACTGCACCGACCGGCTGACCGACAGGTTTGGCGGGACCGACAGCAACAGGTGGACGTGGTCTCGGTTGATCGAGCCAGCGCGAATCACCATCTCGTGGCCACCCGACGTCTCCCGGATCAGTTCCCGGCAGCGGTGGCCGACATCGCCGCCAAACACCGGGTAACGATATTTCGTGATCCACACCAGATGATACTTACAATCCCAAACCGTGCCCAAACCGTGTGGCCGCCGGGTTTGTACGATTCCATCCCCGCAGTCTATACCGCAACCCAAGATACCCATGCCGGCTAAAGCCGTGGGATTTACCGATCCCCTATCGGGGACTTTAAAAACAATGGCTTGGATATAATTCGTGCGATTGATGAAGCCCCGAGATGCCTCTTTGGATGTCAGGTCTTTGCGCGTCCGGCATAGCCGATCCGGGCTCTGCTCGCGCCTATGGCGCTCCCCGAGCCCCTGCTTTGCCGGGGCTCGGCCATCCGGTAACGATCCCTCGCGCATTTTGATACGCCCGGACCCCTGGCGACAATTAGCCTGCCTGAAACGAGTGATCCGGGATGAAGGCACGCCCGACCTCCCGCAGCTCTTCCTGGCCTGCGTCGTGGAAGCGTTCCAACCAGCCCGACAGAGCCGACGGCGAAGGCACGCTGCGCCCGCGACCGCGCCGAAACCGGCTCTTCAGTTGCCGACGTTCCCGGCGCACCAAAAGCCGCCGCTCAACCGCATCCATGGTCGCGGCAAAGCCGGCGTCCGCCTCCAGGCGTTCCAGGTCCTCGATCCGATCACCCCCGCACAGATTGAGTGCGATCACCGTGATGATCATCTGCACATCCAGCCAGCCCTGCCGCCCCGCCACCCGCACCTCGCGCCGCACCGCAGCCGCCAGTCCCGATGCCTCAATCAAATCAAGCTAAACACCAATTCCGGCAAAACCCGTCAGATCGCTGCTGCCCGGCGCGCTTTCGTACTCGAAAGGAAGAACGCCCTGTGCCATGTTATTTTCACCCCGTTGGTGATTGAGTTAATCGCAAAAACCATCATGAATCCCTCTGGATTCAAAGCCAACGGGGGACTTCAACTTTTTTGATCCAGAATCAGGGTTCCAGACTATCGTGTATAAGCGGTCAAACTAAATGCCTGAAAGACCCTCAAAGCAATTATTAGCAGTATATCGCAGATTCCTCACAACCGAAGTGGCGGATTTTCATGTACCTGGCCTCAAACGAAGCCGGACTTGCTGTTGGACCTCAGTGAGGATGTCGTATTGGACGTTAGTTTCTATCTCGAGCGTGACGGCGATGGCGAAGGCGATATCGTCATCCGGGCTCAGCCCGCCACCGGCGGTGTCCCGACACTGAACACAGATCGGGATGTCATCGTCTTCTTCAAATTCGGGTACGCTCTGTGTGCGATTGATCAGACGTCTCGACCAAACCGATCCGCGCCTGACCATGTTAGCGTCGGGTCCATCGGATTTGAAATCAAGCCCCCATCGCGTGTCTTCGGGATCATCGATTTCATCAGCAGCCACCGCTTCTAGTCCGGCGAGCCTATACTGCGCCCGCGCCGCGTTCACGGGTGCGAACCAGGCGAGCGTCACCCGCATTGATCTCGGAACGCGACCGCCAGACATGGAATGCGGCAGCGGCATTCTGAAAATCTGTGCTTGATCTTTTCGAATTGAGCTAAGTCCAACCAATGTGACCCCTGCGTCGGGCGAGCGCTGCATCAGTTCCGGCGCGATAACGCCATGACCAAAATGGCGACAAACTTCTTCTTTTGCTCTCACGTGTTGACGTGGCCCGAGGCGATCAATTTCCTCGGAATAGAGATGACGAGTGTCTTCCGGCCATCTCGCCGAGTTTACGGCAAGCGCTCGGGTTAACAAAGCGAGTTCGCGGCGCGGCAACTCCTGGCCCTCATAGGGGCCGTCTTCTCCGGTTAGCGCTTCGGCCGATAACAGGACAGCGCGGGTTACCAACGCCGCCGCCGGACTGGTGCCGTGGGATTTTTTGGTCGCACGCGCTCCACCATTGGGTGAGGCGACGACCAACCCGGTCCGTTGCGAAACGTCTAGGGACCGAAGAATAGCACCATTGCCATTGGGATGGACACGGACTTCCTGCTTGCCGCCAACACCCAGCAAATCCGGTTTGATCACGCGATGCGGCCCTAAGCCGAGGGCACTGGTCATTTGCGGTAAATTCTCAGCGTCGCTCTCAAGGGTCATGATACCCGCCTGATCCGGAGGCATATGCACGTTCAGATCCTTTGAAAGAGCGCCCACCGACATGCCGTTGAGCGCTTCCGCTGGCGCAAGCAAAGTTCGATCGTATGTCGACGCCCGCATCGAGGCACGCACGGTCCGGCGTCGCTCAACATCATCGGCATCTTCAAAATCAATGGCACTCATGCCTGGCAAGGAAAGGCCATCGCCAATATTGCCTGCCGAAATCACAAACAGCAGGCCTTCTTTCGCCGCCCACCAATCCATGAGACGTGCTAGCGAACTAATGCGGCCAGCGAACCGCATATCACGTACGCCTATGGAAAAATTCACGACAAAGACGTCGCCCGCCAACGGGTTCTCCGTGGTGAGTATTTGCGTCAATGCTGTGTGGACAAGATCGACAAACAATCTGTTGTCGGGCGTCCAGGCGCCGTCATCGCTATCGATCAGCAAAGGCACACTGACCAAGCGGGTATCTTGCAGGGCTTCTCCATCAGCTTCGAGATCGCCGCGTAGGATCAAGGAGGCCATTGCCGTGGCGTGGTACCGTTGACCGACAGCTGAGAGCCGAACGAGATCATGCACATCTTCGATGACAACGCCGCCGTCAAGCGCGGCATGCCCTGCCGCTGGCGTTCCGTCCAGAAGCGCGGCGCGGATCGGCGCATCGAACGTGAAATCTTCTTTAGGCTCTTGTTCACCCACGTCACCCTCGGGATCGCCTGGCACCGCTTGCCCGATCATTTGAGGCAGGATGAATTGGACACCTTCAAGCGCAGCCAGCCTGCTAAGATTACCCGGATCATCAAGCATTGCGCGCACAGCATAGACAGGTAAACCTGCCAGGACGGCTTCATACGTAAACCCACTGTCGGCAATCGAACTCCTATCGAGGACCCGACCACCGAGGCTGACGATGCGTTGCTCTGCCTCCTGACGCCAATATGCGCGTCTCTCGGCATTGACTGTTGGCCAGATTTCAAACTCAATGGAGACTTCTTCTTGCTCATCGAACGAGAGTCGATTTTCAATGACCGCGCGCGCGTTGTCACTCAAACGGTCCTTTGGTCCCCACGGCCTCAATTCTATAAGGAGGTCAAATACCGACCACCATGGCGCGGCCCCGGTTGGCGCTCTCTCTCCATTTTGACAGGCGTTCCAGAGCGTCAGAATCTGACGGAACGATTCGATAGTAGGCATCGTCGCATAGAGTGTGCGTGATAGCGCTAATGCGTCGCCTGGGGGTTTAAAGCCATCCGGAAAATCCTCGATGTCCTCAAGATCTGTCTCAGCGAAAATCTCAAGACCAATCGCCTGTGCGGCGCGGGCAAAGTTTTGGACATTGCCCGCAGTGATGAATACAAGCGCGCGTTCTGGCGCAATACCAGTAGGGTCTTGGCGCAAAGCAAAGTCAGGATCTACGTTGTTGAAAGCGGCGGCGAGCCGATCGAACGTCGCTTGAAACCGTCGACCCTGGGAGGGCCGTCCCGGGCCTCGCTGCCGAGGCTGCGCGCGTTGGGCGCCAGTACGTCTGCTTGATCTCGCCGGATTAGGAAACCGAAGAATCGGTCGGTTGACCATCCTCATCTCCGCCATTTGGTGAGTACCGTCGCGAGGCAAATGCCTTCACCCGATCATCAAGCACGGATCGCAATTCGCGTGCGCCTTGCGCCAAGATGAAGCGACGCTTCACATCCAGAAAAAATGCTTCTGCCTCAGAGAAATTTTTCGGTGACACGGATTCACAAAGACGCTTTGCGGTGTATCCGGGCTGGCCATCGAACTTTCCTAGCTGATCTGCAAAATAAGAGATCATTTGCTTCGAAGATAGTCTGGCGAGTTCAAGCCGAAACTCAAACCGTCGCCATGCGGCTCTGTCGAGCAGCTCGGGATGGTTGGTGGCCCCCACAAGCACACAATAGGATGGAAGATCATCAAGCTGAAGTAGCAGCGTTGTGACGACTCGTTTGATCTCGCCGGTCTCGTGGATGTCGCCGCGCTCTTTCCCGATCGCGTCAAACTCATCGAAAAAAAGGACGCATGGCTCAGTGCGAACAAAATCGAATAAACGGCGCAAGCGCTGGGCGGTCTCGCCAAGATAGCTAGTAACGACCGCATCATAACGCACCGTGAACAGAGGAAGCGCCAACTCATAGGCCAGTGCTTCTGCAAGTGAGGTTTTGCCATTGCCGGGTGGTCCTGCGAGCAAGATGCGATGACGAGGTTCTAGCCCATGGGCACGGAGCACATCGGCGCGACGTTGTTCTTCGATCAGTTCATCGCAAGCGCTACGCACCCCTGCCTCAAGGTATAGGTCGTTTATCGAGCGTCTTGGCTCTCGGCGGTGAACCCCTCCTGAGCCGTCTCGGACCCTCAAGCCGGGCCGAGAATGACCATTGCCATTGACCGGCTTGGTTGTGTCCAGGGCGCGTGTGATACGGTCCGCAACGCCCGTATGTTTCTTTGCACGTTCGTCGGCGATGATCGCTTCGGCTGTCGCGCACACGTCAGCAGCGTCGCCTTTGACGCCAGCTTTGACGAGATTGACGATGAGGTCACTACGCGCCATGTTTCGACTGTGCTTCCTATTCTGGTGAGCGCGCCAATCGCAATCACCTTTGATTTTTCCTATGTATTTTGGTTTATTACCACTGATTCAGGAAAAAGTCTCCCGGAAAAGTTAAAATTGCCCCGGAGAGAGGTGGATCATCCGATTTAGCTTAAGTCGGCTCTCGTAGCCACACCCGGCAAGTTCGGTGCGCGCGTCGCCCAGTGACATGCCGAGTTCGATGCCCTGTACATTGAGTGATTCCGGATCGGTCGCATGCGCCGTTTGGGTCAGGACAATTGCGGCGGCGATGAATGAGAGAACGGCGAAGCGCATGGCGACGTTTCCCTGTGTCCGATTCGGGGAGCGATTCGCAGTTTTCGTTCAATGAATGCTGCCGCAATCGCGCCGATCCAGTATGATCCAAGATTATATCAAATAAACGTAACTGCCCCGGTTGTTTTCAGGCGTATTTCAGGGTTGCCCTGCTCAAGCTCCAGGACTATCCGAACCTGCAGTCGATCGCGGCGGCAGACCTGCAAGGCACCCCCGCCGTGGAGGGGGGAGTTCTGCCTGGCCGGGTTCGGAATCGACAAGGACGCGGCGACGGGCCGCAAGCGGGACAAGCCCTTCCTCGCCTTCGACGTCACTTATAGCGGCGACGAGCGCGGCTACATCCTGGCCAGCAAACCGGCCGAGGACGGCTACAGCGGCGGCGGCGCGTTTCGGGACGGCGCGCTCATGGGCATGATCGTACGGCGCACCACACCGCCCGCCAGCGTGATCGTTCCAATCGGCTTCATCGTCGATTTCGTCGCCCCCGAGGGGATCTATCTCGATCTGGACAAAGGAAGAAAATTCGAGCCCGGCGTTCCACCGTCCCAACTCAGTTTCAGCATCGACAAAAACCTGAGCAGGATCGAAGGGAACCGGCTCGACATCGAGAAAATCCTGCGTTCCGTCGAATGGCTGGTCGAGCTGAGCGAGCCGGTAACCGAGCCGAAACTCGTGCTCACGCCGGACCGGTCCTTTACCATACCAGATCCTGGGCGGCTTTTTCATTGCCGATCTGATCGTTTATTTCGAGGACAACGATTTCGAGACCTACATCCGCGATAACTCGCCGCTGATGACCTATATCGGGATCGAGACCGAGGACAGCGGCGCGTTGGTAATTGACAACCTCGACCAGGAAATCGAGATCATTCGTCGGAAATACGCCCGCGAGTACGTCGAAATCGACGACGATGCGCCCTATAACCGGATAGAGATAAAAGGCTCGATCCAGTTTCGAGAGTTCGAAAGCGATCCCATCATCGCCACCTTCGACATACCGGTCGACAACCAGTGAATGTGAGACCGCTTGTTACCGCTCTGATCGCACTGACTTGGCTCATCTTGGCCGCCGGGCACGGCGTCCGTGCGCAAGAGGGCGTGAGGATCCTGTGGTTGCGCGACTTGGACCGGGCGGAGGAGACGGTGGCGGAACTCCAGGAAAGCACGGGCATCCCAATCGAGATCTTGTTTTACGGCCTTCGGACCGGATCGGCCGAGGAGGTCATCATCGCGGTCAAACGCGCGATCACCCGCGACAAGGTAGATCTGATCTTTGGGTTGACGCTGTTCGACGTCGAGGTTTTGGCCGGCAACCGAATGCTCGGTGCGATTCCGCTGCGGCAGACCGGCGTCCGGCGCTCGCGCGCGCTCTACGTCACCGGGTCGCTGCGTGATCCCGACGGCGATCCAGACATCGTGAGGGCGGTACCACTGACGCTGTCGGCGCCGATGCTGTGCTATGACCGCGAGCGGGTCGGCTATCTCGAGGATATCCGCCCATCGGTGATCGAACTGGCCTATGGCAAGCTGTCGCAAAGCCTCGCGGTCCCTGACCCGAGATACGATGGCCGGGCCTGCAGCGTTCTTATCGGTGTTCGAAGCCGCAGGCGGTGTGAACGAGGGCTGAGACCTGACCGGGAAAATCGACCGCTTGGTCAAGGAATACGACCCAACTTCGTACCAGTCCTGCATGAAGGTCAGTAAGGGACAGGCCGAGATCGGCATCACCTCGCTCGACGTCACCGCGGCGCTGGAGGGCAGCGCGCCCCGACTCGGTTTGCAGGTCCTCGGTGAAGGGGCGCTGGTCCCGGTCACCTTCGCTGCGGCCCGCGACTTGGATTTCGGGCAGCCCCTACGCGAGGAAGTGATTAAGGTCCTGCGCTGGGTAGTCAGCAACCGGATCAAGCGCCAGATCCGAGAGTTGAGCGATCAGCTCTCCGATAGGAACCTGCAATACGATGCCTCGGCGCGGGCGTATCCCAAGGGTGCGCTCGAATTCCTGCCTGGCGAGCAGCTCGCCAACGAGTGGTCCGCCCGCTACGAGCACAAGTCGTCGCAGCGGCGCCTCTACTGACGCCGCCACGCCCTGGTTCCTACTCTGTCACGCCGAACGGTACAGCTTGGTCATCACGAACTCGCGGTGACCCAGCGCCTCGGCCGCGGTGGCGCGGCCATTGCTGGTGCGGATGATCATCTCTATCAGCGCGTCGCCTGCCTGGTCGATGGTCTGCTCGCGCTTCAGGATGCCGGAAACGTCCACATCGATATGCTCGCCCATGGTCCGCACCGTACGCGGGTTGGCCGAGATTTTGATGACGGGCACGATCGGGTTGCCGACCACGTTGCCCTGGCCGGTCGGGAAGGTATGCACCACATACCCCGCCGCCGCCATCAGGGTGACGCATTCAGCCGCCGCTGAGGAAGTGTCCATGTAGTACAGCCCCGGCCCCTTCGCCGGCGCCTCGGCGGGCTCCAGCGCGTCGATATAGGTGCTGGTACGGCCGATCTTCTCCAGGTTTCCCAGCGCCTTCTCCTCGATCGTGGTCAGCCCGCCCAGGATGTTGCCCTTGGTCGGCTGGCTGTCGGAGAGGTCGGAGGTCTTGAACGGTTCGATCACGTCGTCCTGATAGGCCTGGAACAATTTCATGAACTTCTTGCCCGCCTCCTGATTGGCGGCGCGGGCCTTGCACAGATGCTCGGCGCCAGTGATCTCGGTGGTCTCGCCGAAGACCCCGTAGATGCCGTGCGGGATCAGCTTGTCATACATGTTGCCCACCGTCGGGCAGGACCCCAGCCCGGTGGTGGTGTCGCTCTCGCCGCATTTGGTCGAGACCCACAGATCGGTCAGCGGGCAGACCTCCTTTTGCAACTCGGTTGCCCAGTGGACGTAGTCCTTGGCCTTCCAGCTCGCTTGCCGGATGGTCTCGAAATCGCCCTTCCGCTCGATCGAGAAGCCGGTGACCGGCTTGCCGGTCGCGGCGATGCCATCGACGATCACCTGGGTCCACTCCGGCTCGATTCCGATCACCACCACGGCGGCCACATTGGGGTTGGCGCCAGTGCCGATCATGGTGCGAAAATGCAGGTCCAGATCCTCGCCGAACTGCAGCCGGCCATAGGAGTGGGCCAGCGCCATGGTGCCCTTGACGTTGTTGCCCACGGCCTCGCAGGCGGCGTTCGAGATGTCGTCCACCGGCAGGATGACGACGTGATTGCGCACCCCGACGCGACCGTTCTCGCGGCGCCAGGCGTTGATGGTGTGGTTCTCGTAGCCCATGGGTTTTCTCCTCACCAACGCTTGGTCTTCAGGTTGTGGACATGGACGTGACCGCCCTTTTCGGCGGGCCCGACCATGCGGCCGATATCCTCGCCATACTTGATGATGGTGTCGCCTGCGGTCAGATCCGCCAGCGCCACCTTGTGGCCGATCGGGATGTCGGCCTTCGCGGTCAGCTGGAAATCGGAATTGTCCTGGGTCACGATGCCCAGCATCTCGGTGCCGGCGGTCAGACCCTCGACCACGACGACGCCGACATTGTCGCGCCGGTCATGGACCAGGAGATGGGGGATGCTCATGAGGCGGTTCCTCTCGGATGGTGTCTTGAGATTCATGTATATGAGTTATATGAATTTCGCACCGAGTCGCAATAGGCTGGGTCGCAATAGGCCAAGTCGCAGCAGACTGACCCGATAAAACCCGCAGGGAGCGAAACAGGTGAACGCGCCGCAGCACGAACCGCTCTATCTGACCGTCCGGACCGAACTGATCCGGCGTCTCAGTTGCGGCGAACTCGCCCCGGGGATGGCCCTGCCCGCCGAGGGCGCGCTGGCCAGCGAACTCGCGGTCAGCGTCGGCACATTCCGCAAGGCAGTCGACAGCCTTGTGGCCGACGGGGTGCTCCGGCGCCACCAGGGCAAGGGCACCTTTGTCACCAAACAAACCCCGGAGCTGGCGAATTACCACTTCTTCCGGCTGGTCGGCCGCGACGGCGCGCGCGTCATACCCGAAGCGGCAAGCGAGATGGTTGTCACCCTCCCCGCCAGCGCCGGGACGGCCCGGCGGCTGGGCATCGCGCGCGGCGACAAGCTGATCCTGATCGACCGCGTCCGCGCCATCGCGGGCCGCCCGGCGGTGCTGGAGACGGTCGAGGTGCCCGCCGCGCTGATGCCGGGGCTGGAGACCGAGACCCCCCTGCCCAACGCCCTTTACCCCCACTACCAGTCCCGCCACGGCATCAGCGTGATTTCGACCGAGGACCGGTTGAGCGCGGTTGCGGCGGACGCGGCGGCGGCGAAGACCCTGGGGGTGTCCCTGGGTGCCCCGCTGCTGCTGGTCGAGCGGGTCGCCCACGACCTGACCGGGCGGGCGGTGGAATGGCGCCGCTCGCGGTTCCTGTCGGGCGATCTGGCCTATGCGGTGACGCTGGGGTAGGGGCGGCGCGCATGATCGCCACGAATCGAGGCGCCAAGAACCGGCTCAACCGCCTCGCGGCACCTGTCTCGGGTCCATTTGCCGCGGCCCAAGCATGGGCCTTTCTCCGCCGAGAGGGGACATATTGATTGATTGGTCAGGCCGACTGGCTTATTGGAATTTTTCAGTTGATCGAGGATCACAACGGGATGGGGCCCCTATCGAATGGATGACACGCTGCATGAGTCGCGATCCGAGATCAGTATTGCACCCACCCGTGACCTGATGAAGGTGCTCGCCCGTTACCGCGAGCCCGACCATGTGCGCAGCGTTTTCGAACTGGTCATAACCGTCGTGCCGTTTGTCGCGCTTTGGGTGGCTGCCTGGTGGGCGCTGTCGATCAGCTACTGGCTGACCCTTGCGATCTGCGTGCCGGCGGCCGCGTTCCAGGTGCGCCTGTTCCTGATCCAGCACGACTGCGGGCACAGCAGCTTTTTCCGCCGCAAGTCCGGCAATGACTGGGTCGGGCGCATCCTCGGGGTGCTGACCCTGACGCCATACCATGTCTGGCGGGGAGATCACGCGGCCCATCACGCGACATCCGGCAACCTCGACCAGCGCGGGATGGGCGACATCGACACCCTGACGGTGCGGGAATACCGGGCGCTGCCGCGCGTGCCGCGCATCCTTTACCGGCTCTATCGCCACCCCCTGGTCCTGTTCGGGATCGGGCCAGCTTACCAGTTCCTGCTCCGCAACCGCTTGCCGATGGGATTTCGCGACGGTGACCGGCGGTTCTGGATCAGCACCATGGGCACCAACGCTTCGGTCGCTGTCGTGGTCGCCATCATGATCTATTTCCTCGGGCTCGGCCCATTCCTGATGGTGCAGCTGCCGATCATCCTTCTTGCCGCGTCAGCTGGCGTCTGGCTGTTCTATGTCCAGCACCAGTTCGAGGAGACCACCTGGGACCGGAAAGACGATTGGATACGGCACGATGCGGCATTCTATGGCAGCTCGCACTACGATCTGCCCGGCATCCTGCCCTGGATCACCGCCAATATCGGCGTGCACCATGTGCATCACCTCAGCAGTCGAATCCCTTATTATCGCCTGCCACAGATCTTGCGCGACTTCCCCGAGTTGGCCGAGGTCAAGCGACTGACATTATGGCAGAGCCTGGCCTGCGTGAAGTTCCGGCTTTGGGACGAAAACCAGCGCAAGCTGATCTCGTTCAAAGAGGCGCACGCGCTGACGGCGGATTAATACCAAGGCGCTTCGATCGCGCGGCATCCAGGGAACCCGTCATTCTTGGGAATCCCCTTTGTAACGCCATAATGAGAATTGCTGGGCAGTTACGCTTTGAATTCCATTCATAACAATTATGATTTATTATGCAGCCGGAGATTAAGGAGACCGAACTATGGCAACTGAACGCTTAACAGTTTCTCTTGCCCCGGAGTTGAGGCATTGGATCGATAACGCGATTGAATCCGGTGGTTATTCAAGCGCGAGTGATTTTGTTGCGACTCTGGTGCGCAACCACCGCCGTGGAGAACAGTTGGATCATTTGCTTGCTGAAGGGCTGGCAAGCGGCCCGTCAGTGACGCCGGACGAAAACTACTGGGCGGACAAAAGGGCGACTCTAACAAAAAAAGAACCTATGTGAAAAAACGCCTTTATCAAATCCGCCCTCAGGCGGAAGCCGATCTAGACGGTCACGTACGCAATATCGCGAGGGACAATCTTGACGCGGCATTGAGGCTTTATGATCTGGCAGAAGAAACCTACGAGATGCTGGGCGAAACGCCGTACATGGGAGCCATTCACCATACCTCGAAATCCGAGCTGATGGGCATGCGTTATGTGCCGATTAAAGAATATTCTCACTATCTTGTTTTTTATAAACCCAAAGATAACGGCGTAGATATCATCCGCGTTCTACACGCCCGTATGGACAGGGATGGCTGGCTCTGATTGGCGCTGAAAATCCGCAATGGCATTTGACTGCCCGCCGTTATTGTCTTGAGCTGCCACAACCTTGCCCGCTCCAATTTCCAAAATCCCGTCAGACGGTTCGCCCGTTGTGGTGATCTTGCCAAACAGCAATGCCTCATCGCCTGTCACACGACCAAAGCTATCTGTGACAATGTCGTTCGCAACAAAAGCCAACGCTTCGGGCCTTTGAAGTGTCAATGCCGATTGACAAGTATGCGCCTGTCCGGTCACCTGTGGCGGCCTGCGCGGCCACCCGCGCAGAAAGCGTCAGCTTTTGAACAGGCGCAAAAGACCTGCGGGATGACGGTACGGCGGCGACTCCGCCTCAAGACATCAGGGCCTACGTTCCCGACTCTTCGCGCTTCAACTGGCGATAATACAGCTTGGCTGAAATCGGGATCGACAAGACATACAGAACGTCCATCGCGATCAGGGTCTGCCAGGTAAAAACCGACAGCGACACGATCATGGCGGCGCAACCCAGAAGAACCATCAACAGCCGTTTCGGATTCACCCGGACATACTTGATCGAGAATGTCGGAATGGTACTGACCGCCAGCAGCGCCACGATCACCAGGTAGAAGAACAGCGTGTTGGGGTAATCCTTGACTTCCTTGTATCCCAGCATCAGCAGGAACATCGGCATCAGCGCCAGGCAGCCGAGCACCGGGGCCGGAACGCCAACGAAGTATTCACCCTTCCAGGCTGGAACGTTGGTTCTCTCCAGCGCAACATTGAACCGGGCCAGGCGCAGCGCACAGCAGACGCCCAGGGCAAGGACCGCGAGCCAGCCGAGGTTCGCATCCGGGGTCCCCGAATAGATCGCGAAATAGATCAGCAGCCCGGGCGCGATACCGAAGTTGAAGAAATCCGCCAGCGAATCCAGTTCGGCGCCGACCGGGCTGACACTGTCGAGGGCGCGCGCGATCTTGCCGTCGGCGGCATCCAGGATCGCGGCCAGCACGATCAGCATCAGGGCGAAGCTATATTTTCCTTCCAGCCCGAACCGCACCGAGCTCAGCCCCGCGCAGATCACGAACACGGTAACGAGGTTTGGGATCAGTTGCCGAAAAGACGGAGTCTTTCGTTTCTCCGTGATCGCCACGCCTATATCTCCCTGCACTTACGCGCCTCCTGCGGCGCCATGAAGTCCGCCAGAACCGTTTCCCCCGCAACCGTGGTTTGCCCGAGACAGACCAATGGCTGAACGTCTTCAGGCAGGTATATATCCAAACGGCTGCCAAAGCGAATGAGTCCGAAGCGCTCGCCAGTCTCGATTGCCTGACCCTCGGTCGAGAAGCACAGAATGCGGTGCGCGACCAGCCCGGCGATCTGCACCACGCCGATCTGCTGGCCCTCGGCGTATTCGATGGCGATCGCGTTGCGCTCGTTGTGCTCGCTGGCCTTGTCCAGGGACGCATTCAGGAACTTGCCCGGGTGGTACGCCACCTTGCGGATGGTCCCGCCGATTGGCGCCCGGTTCACGTGGCAGTTGAAGACATTCATGAACACCGAAACGCGGACCCGGGGCTGGTCTCCCAGTTCAAGCTCCGGCGGCGGCGGCGTGTCGGTGATCAGCGAGACCACGCCATCGGCCGGGGAAACGATCAGCCCGTCGCGCTGCGGCACCAAACGCACCGGGTCGCGAAAGAAGTAGTAGCACCAGACCGTCAGCGCCAGACCGGGCCAGAACAGCGGCTTCCACAGGAACGCCAGAACCAGCGTGATGACGGCGAATATCGCGATGAAACGCCATCCCTCCCGATGGATCGGCACGGCAACGATATTGAGCATGTTCATGACGGTTATCCGTCGCTTTTGTCATCACTGTCTGCCACCGAACCCTCATCGATCCAGCGCCTGAGTCTCGGGTGTTGATACGCCGTTTGGCGCGGCGAGAGCAACCGGCGAAACTGCCGGGGGCGGCGACCCCTGTCGAACCTCTCCGCTCGCCATGTCGAAGGTCAGTACGCGCCCATCAGTGGTGGTTGCCTGGATCGACCAGGTTTCGGAGTACACCGCCCCATCCACAGTCGTGACCTTGATCATTTCCGGCCCCGACTGGAAGACAGTGTAGTGGGACACGGTTGCGAAGACGTTCTTGTAGCGCGAAGTACCGCCATCGGCCGCTTCCTCGCCCCCCGCGATCTCCAGGGTCGAATAGCTCCTGATCAGCTTGCCGCCGCGATAGAAGGCGATGGCGAGGTGATCGGCATCGGCGTCGTGGCCACGATGCCATGGGCCGAACTGCGCATTCTGCAATGCCTCCGGAAATTATTCGCCATCGCTCCCTCAAGTTACCCGATCGCGGCTCGGTTGAAAAACCGGAGCGCCCCTACTCCACGCACACCGCCCGCCCCTCACCCTCCAACGTCCGGGCGCCGTCGGCTATCGCGGCGGCGCGGCGGTTCATAAAGGCGGTGGCGGCGCGGGGGTTTCGGTCCTTGGGGTCGGGCAATGTTGCGGCGAGGCGGGCAGCCTGGTCCAGCGTCAGCTTCGCGGCATCGCGGCCATAATAGTGCCACGCCGCCGCCTGCGCGCCAAAGACGCCCTCATCGAACTCGGCGATGTTGAGGTAAACCTCGACGATGCGGCGCTTGGTCCAGATGGTTTCGATCAGCAGGGTAAAGCCCGCCTCCAGGCCCTTGCGCAGCCACGACCTCCCCGGCCACAGGAATACATTCTTGGCAACCTGCTGGCTGATCGTCGAGGCCCCGCGCACCCGGCGGCCCTTTGCATTGGCGGTGATCGCCTCCTCGATGGCCTTCAGGTCAAACCCCCAATGGTCGCAGAAATTTGCGTCCTCGGCGGCCAGCACGGCGCGGGCGAGGTGGGGAGAGATGTCCTCCAGATCCTCCCAGTCGCGCTGGATACTGCCCAGCCGCACCCACTCGGTAGCCATGTAATAACCGCCCAGCGGCGGTATGACGGTATAGATGCCGACCCACAGGATGGCGGCAGCCAGCGCGTAGCCGAGCCAGCGCAGCACCCGGAACAGCAGACGGCGCAGGATGCGGCGCGGCGGGCGGCCGCGTTTGGCCTTGCCGGTTTTGGTTTTGGTCTTCGCCAGCGCCATGAAAATCCCTTCAGCGATGGAGTAACACCGGAGCCGCGGTGAGGCTAGGTTGTGCGCCCATAAGCGAGGGTCGGATAAAGCATGAAATCGGAACGTCTGCGAGGACTTGGTGCCAGAGATTGACATTCCGGGGACTGATCAAGGCGATGCATTTCCAAGAGAGCTGCGCTCTATGTTCCATCGCCACTTGCAAAAAACCTTGGCTTACAGACAAACTCGCCGGACCCTGATGGCTATCGGTCGGCCCCTCGCCGTACCGGCCCTCATTCAACAGAAAGTGTCAGCGCAATGCCCCATGTCATTCCCGAGATGTCTCCGCCGGAGCTTCACAACGGCGCCCTGCGCGAGCCGATCCCGCCGGAGCTTCTGGGACACGCGGCGCTGAACAAAGAGGGCGCCTTCGAGGCCGGGAGCCATCAAAGCTTCACATTGACCTATACCGCCGGCCGTTTCGGCATCGACGACACCGGTAGCCTGCGGGTCGCCTTCCGCTTCGCCACCGACCAGAGCAATCCGCAGTTCTCCGACCCCACGGCGCCGGGTTTCACCGAGGTCACGGCGTCGAACAACGCCGATCTGCAATGCCGCTTCGATCCCAAGGGCAATATCCGGCCCTGGGATCGGACGTTGCAGATCAAGGTGGTGAAGGGGTTCATGCAGGAAAGCGATACGATCACCATCCGTTTCGGGGTGACCGATCAGGGCTCGCCGGGAATGCGGTTGCAGACATTCTGCGAAAGCCGGTTCGAATTTCGCGTGCTGGTCGACCCGATCGCCACCTACAACTTCCAGCCATTGGCGCTGCAACCGGCGATCAGCATCGTTCCCGGTCCTGCGGAACGCTGGGTCGCCGTCCTGCCGACCGACTGCATTTCAGGCGCGCCCTTCAGGCTGCGGATCAAGGCCGAGGACAAATGGGGCAACCCGACCAACAAGGCTGCCGCACGCCTGCATCTGAAGGCCAATCAGGCGGTGCAGGGGCTGCCGCAGACCATCGATATCGCCAAGGGCAGCTTCGCCACCGAGATTGACGGGCTTGCCGCCCATCAGGAAGGGCCGCTGAGCATCGTTCTGGCGGACGAGGGCGGAAACGAGATCGCCCGAACCAACCCCGCGCGGGTGTTGGCGGCACCCGGGATGCTGCATTTCTGGGGCGACCTTCACGGCCAGTCCGACGAGACCCTGGGCACCAACAGCGCCGCGGATTATTTTGCCTTTGGCCGGGACCGGTCGTTTCTGGATGCCTGCGCCCACCAGGGCAACGACTTTCAGATGACCGAGACGTTCTGGCGCGACCTCAACCGGGTCACAGCGCATTTCAATCAGCCGGGCCGCTTCGTCACCCTGCCGGGCTATGAATGGTCCGGCAACACGGCGCTGGGCGGCGACCGCAACGTCTTCTTCCCGGCCGAGGGCCGCACCATGCGCCGCTCCTCCCATGCCCTGATCGAGGACAGGGGTGACATCGGCACCGATTGCCATACCTCGGCGGAGTTATTCGAGGCCTTCGCCGAGCAGGGCGAGTGGGATGTGATCTGCTGGGCTCATTGCGGTGGCCGCTACGCCAATATCGTCCTGGCGCATGACGGGCGGTTCGAAAAATCCGTCGAGGTCCACTCGGCCTGGGGCACCTTCGAATGGCTGGTCGAGGATGCGTTCAGGATGGGCTACCGGGTGGGCATCGTCGGCAATTCCGACGGCCACAAGGGCCGGCCCGGCGCCAGCTACCCTGGCGCGGGGTGGTTCGGCGCGGTGGGCGGCCTGACCTGCTACCTGATGCCGGAGCTGACCCGCGATGCCCTGCTCGACTGTCTCCGCAGCCGCCGGCACTATGCCACGACGGGCGGGTCCAGCGGGCGCATCCGTATCGACCTCGCCGTCACCTTCGATGACCCGGCAACGCTTTACCACGACGACCCGGCACTTGGCGAACACCGCGGGGAGCCGTGCTCGGCTGCGATGATGGGCGATATCGTGCACCTGCCCGAAGGCGCTGCGCGGTTGAATCTCGAGGTGTCGGCGGCCTCGCCGATCCAACGCATCGACCTGTTCAACGGCACCGATCATCTGGAATGCCGCCGGCCCTATTCGGAGCGGGATCTTGGCAACAGGATCGCGGTGATCTGGGACGGCGCGGAGTATCGCGGGCGCTTCCGGTCGGTTTCCTGGGACGGCTCGGCCCGGTTCGACCGGGCGCGGGTGATCTCCGCCGAGGCAATCAACTTCTTCAATCGCGACAAGACCCTGGATGTGCATGAGGATGAAACGACCGGCTCAACGCTCACCTGGAAGTCGGTGACCACAGGCAACCAGGCCGGATTCGTTGCAACCCTCGGCGACGGCAATGCCGGCAACCTCGTGCTCAAGACCCCGCTGGTCGAGACGACCGTGCCCCTGGCCGGGATCGGTTATGACGACACCGTGTTCGACGCCTCCGGCATTCTGCCCCGGCGGGTCCGCATGTTCCGCCTGCCCGACGCAAACCCGCACCTCGATGCCCGCTTCGAGCGCCGCCTGAAACCGGAAACCGGCCGCGACAATCCCTACTTCGTACGCATTACGCTGGAGGACGGGACCCAGGCCTGGTCGAGCCCGGTCTATATCCTGCGGGCGCTCGGCGAGGCTCGGTAACGCTGTCTGGATCAGCACAACACCCGGCCAGACTGCAGCGGCTGGCAGCGTGCAGCGGCCCCGGATTCCGATCCTGGGTAATCAGGTGGTGAAGTGCCCGGAACAGAGGCAGCGCTGTGCGGGGGGCTGTGCGGGCGTTACTCGGTTGCCCGTGAGGACCTTCACCGCCTCTGTCTGCGCCTGATCTTTCACAGTGCCGGTGGCCGCGTCCGCCGCCGAATTCGACCGAGAGTCTCCGCCCGTCAAACCGCTGGTCACTGCGGTAGATGTTGCGAGCGAGCCAGTGATGGCACTTGCCGCCCCTCCATCCGAGCCAGCCGCGCCACCGGCTGCACCCGTGGCGGCTGCTGTCGCCGAGCATATTGCCCAAGCATGCGCGGCGCACGAAGAGCCTGGATGCTGTTCTGCCGATCCTCTGTTTGAAAGGTCTTTCCTCTGGGCAGCTTCCAGGATGCGCTGTCGGCCTTGCGTGGGCCAGATGCGCCGAACCTGTCATCGGATACCATATTGCGCTTGCGCAAAGGCTGGGATGAAGAGATGGCCCATTGGCGCGAGCGGGATCTGTCGGCCCGACGCTATGTCTGTATCTGGGCCGATGGGATCTGTTTCCGCAGGCCCGCATGGAAGATCAAAGCCAGTGTATGCTGGTCATTATCGGTGCTGCACATCGCGGCAAGCCACGTGAAGTCAAGAATCCCGATGGAACGGCTGCTTGATGCTGGTGCGGACGTGAATGCCCCGGCGGTGAATGGTTGGACGGCGCTGCATGTTGCCTGCCACTACAACAGAATGACGCGAGCGACTACCTCAAAAAGGCGACAAGCAAACGGGTGAACTCAATCAAGTCGTCAGCATGATTTTTAACCACCGCCTCCACTTGCCTATAGTCAATATCCCGATACTGGTAAGTGACGATGTTTCTGAATCCCACCATGCCGGCTAATTTTTTTTCAAATTCAGCATCTATGATGCCTGCTTGCCGGAGCAAGGTGAAACTTCCGGCACTTGTGGATGGCAACCTTAATTTTTTCAAGCGAACCACATGATTGGCCATGTCGATACACTGCTCACAGGCTCTTTGCAAATTTACGACAATCGCATCCTGCTTGTAAAAATCATCGGCGAAGGGTTTTTCCGATGGCAGGGCATAATAATCCCGCGCCTGTTTTATACACCGTTCCACGTTGGTTTTTTTCTGAAAAATAACATCAGACATCGTAAAACCTGCCATCTCTCAAGCCGCTTTCAACGATTTCCCTGCGCTCATCATTCAGTTTTTGATAAAAGGACAGCACCAACATTTCAAACTCATCAGCCGCATACTCATCGGCGCAGTAAATACGCCGGTCGGCGGCGATAATTTCCTTGCACAAAAGCACCGAAACTGTTCGTGGTTCAATCAAGTCGGCATATTCCACCTTTGCCGCTGCTGCGATTTCGGTCGAGAGGCGGGCCCACGTTGAGTGGTCAAGAGCGCGCGCCGTTGCGGGTGGGAGTAGTACGGCCATGTCCAGGTCGCTGTTCTGGCACTGGTCTTCCGTTCCCCAAGTGCCGTAGAGATAGATGGCCTGGGTGTCAGAGTAGGTACTGCGGACGAGGCTGATGATCTTTTGATAACTCATGGTTTTTTCTTTTCACGCACCAAAAATATCAGTTTTCAACTCTTTATAAATGTCTGTGTCGGGCGTTATCAACGGTGCTAAATGTTCGATCAGGAAGGTTGCACAAGATTCTCCGGGATGCGGGATACCAAGTTGATCTTCCGCTGCTTCATAAATTTTTACCGCCGCAGATTTTGCCTTGCCGGTGCGCACATCACCGCCCGGTATGTTGTCATCGCGCAAGTCAATCAGTTCGTTAACGGTTGCCGGGGGGCGGCCTACATTTTCACACAAAAGTTTATCACACAAAAGTTTAAGAACCTCATCATCAAGCAGATAGTTTTCCAACGTGCGGCGTTTTAGCATAAACTGATTTCCTTGCCGTGCCTTTTCCCGCTCAACGTCGTTGTGACGGTCACGGTCAGTCAAGGAAATCACCGTGCTACCTTCGGCTATGGCCTGGACGACAGGTGCCAAAATCTTAACCTGATTTTTGCCACGCGCTGAGATAAAAAGCGTATCGGAGAATTCCTCGCCAAAAATCTTGTTATAGCATTGGGCGTCAAACCCGTCCTTGCCGGCGGTGCCTTCACAGAGAATAATACGGTCAGGTACGACCAGAGAGGCAATGTCATCCAAGGCGATTTCATAGGTCGTTTGCCAGAAAGCGCGTGTGGGTTTGGTGGGTTTAATCACTTGAGGACTATCGAAATCTCTGTCCCCTAAATCCAAAAATACGACCTCTTCTGGGTTGTCGCGTTGAAATTTCTGTGCCTTGCGCATCATGCCAATGGAATGGGTGGCTATCCAGAGTTGACAGTTTGGTGGGATAAGTTCGTAAAGGGACGCGAGTAAATCTCCTTGTAAACGAGTGCTCATATGCGCTTCCGGTTCGTCAATACAATAAACGGTATTGTCAAATATGCGTTTTTTAACAACCAGGTCGAGAATCAGATCAAACGCCGCCTTTTCACCGCTTGAAAGATTTTCGTATCTAAATCCTTTTGAGACGCCTTTGTCGAATTCAAAAGTTCCAAGAGGGACGCCTAAGCTATTAAGTATTAACTCAGGAAACATGACCCGCAAGGCATCGGCGATATCGCCAATTATTTCTTTTTGTAAATCTCCTTTTGTTTTTCCAAGTTCCTCCTGAGAATAAAGATTTTCTAATGATTGTGAAATAAGTCGACTGTAATTATCTCCGGTGGTTCGGTCATCATCAATAAATCGTAACTACTCAACCCACCCCAAAGGTTGCGTTCCTGGGTTCGATCGGCACCAGATATAGAGAATTTTCTTGCATTGAGGGCGTGGATATGCGTCAAGTTATCTATGACTCATTTACCCGACCTGAGCCGATTGACGCATGCAGAGAAAGATGCCTTGATCCTCGCGCTGTGGACGCAGGCACAGGAGCTGGTGGCAGTGAACGAGGGCTTTGCCAGGCGCGTCACGGAACTTGAGGCAAAGCTTGGTGAGCCTGCGAAGACGCCGGACAACTCCAGTACGCCGCCGTCGCATGGGCGCAAGGCGAACAAGAAACCGGCCCGGGGCAACCGCAAAAAACGGCGCAAGGGGCATGGTGGCGGTGGGCGTCCTCTGCACCCTGACCCGGATCAGCGGGTGGTTGCGAAGGCGCTGTCCTGCCCACACTGTTATTCAGCGCTCGGCGATGAGGATCACAAGTTGCATGCGATTTATGACAAGATCGAATTGCCGCGCCCCGCTCCCATTGTCACCCGTGTGGAACTGTATGCGGCGAGGTGTTCTCATTGTTCGGAGCGCTTTGTGGCGCCGGTTCCGGCGGGGCTTGAGCCGGGGTCTCCGTTCACCCCGTCGATCGAGGCGATGGCGGTTTACATGCGTTATGAACACGCGGTCAGTTACCAGCGTCTGTCGAAACTGTTCGCCGATTTGCACGGCTTGACGATCAGCCAAGCCGCCCTGGTCAACCTGTTCAAGAGGGTCAAGCCCGGCTTTGACGCCCAGTTCCAGGCGGTTCTTGCCCGCCTGCGACAAAGCCGGATCGTCTGCTCCGACGAGACCGGCGCACGCATCAAGGGGCGCAACGCCTGGGAATGGGTTTTCCAAAACGATGAAGTCTGCGTCCACGTCATCCGCAACAGTCGGGCGAAGGCGGTGGCCGAGGACGTGATGGACGGCCACCGGCCCGCCATCTGGGTGTCCGATCTTTACGGCGGCCAGCGGGGGCTCGGGGAGGTCTGGCAAATCTGTCTGGCCCACCAGTTGCGCGACTGCCAGTATGCCATCGACGCTGGCGATGCGATCTTCGCACCGGCAATGAAAATGCTCATCTTGCGCGCCTGTGTTCTGGGCCGACGGCGAAAGCGTCTGAAGGACAGTACACTTCAGAAATACCGGGGCGACCTGGACCGGCGAATGGACAAGGTTATGGCTTGTCAGCCAACCAACAAAGACGGAATTCGCCTGCGCAAACGCTACGGCAAAGACCGTGACAGCCTGTTCACATTCATGACCGAACGCGACGTGCCGCCAACCAACAACGGCTCGGAACAAGCCATCCGCCCCTCAACCACCTTCCGCAAGGTCACCGGGGGATTCCGCTCCAACTGGGGGGCCGACTTCTACGCCAACGTTCGCTCCGTCCTCAACACCGGAAAACGGCAAGGCCTGTCTGCTTTCCAGGCAATCCAGGCCACCATCGCTGGAAAATCAGTGATCCAACCGGGTTGAGTAGTTACAATAAATCGTGAAAATTTATTTTCTATTAAAGGATTGGGAATCTGACCAAAATTTTGCAGTTCAAAAGAGGGCACATTTCGGTAAGCAGTACGCGCATATACGATCTTCTGCATAGTTTCTATAGTTTCTCCGTTACGATTCCGGGAAAAATCATGGAAATCGAGTTCTATTTGATTTTTTATGTTAAATTTGTCTAATTCAAGGGATTTTTTGTTGTAGTATTCATGGCTTCCCGCGTTACCATCATGTTGTTTGGCCAAAACGTAAATAGCATCAAATAACGATGATTTACCGCAACCATTGGGTCCGACCAGCACCACAAGTTTAGCAGATTCCGGCAGATGGGAAATCGTCAATTCTTTGAATCGTTTGAAATCCTTGAGTCTAATACTTTTTATTTTCACACACACACACCTCTACAATGGTCATTGTGTCATTGCCGAAAATATCTACTGCCTTGACCGCTGTCAATCAGCAATTCTCAGCGATTTTCCCGACCGCGAGTGGATGCTGATTGCACCGCTTCTGCCGCCCGCCCGGCGCGGTGGCCGAGCGAGGACACCGGACCTCCGCGCGGTCACGGATGCGATCTTCCATATCGGGATCAGCGGCTGTCAGTGGCGGATGCTGGCGAAGGATTTCCCGCCGGTCTCGACGGTCCGGGGCTGTTTCCACGCGTGGCGCAACGCTGGCCTGTGGCAGACGATCAACCATCTGCCGGTTGCCGGCACGCGCAAACTGGAAGGCCGGGAAGCCAGCCCCCCCATTATCATACAGGGCGGCGGGTGTGATCGACAGCCAGAGCGTGAAAACGACCGAGAGGGTCATAGCTCGAAAACGACCGGGAGGGGAGGGGTTTGCGGCTATGACGCCGGGAAAAGGGTCAAGGGCCGCACGCGCCACATCGTCACCGACACACTTGGCCTGATGCTGTTCGCCGTGATCCATGCCGCCGATACTCAGGACCGCGACGGGGCACCGGAGGTGCCCGGGGCCATCCGGTATCGCTTCCCCTGGCTTCGCCACGTCTTCGCCGGCGGCGGCTATGCCGGGGAGAAACCGAGCTCCGCGCTCAAGCGCCACGGCGACTGGACCATCGAGACCGTCAAGCGGTCTGACACCGCCAGCGGTTTCGAGGTCTTGCCCCGCCGCCGGGTGGTCGAGCGCAGCTTCGCCTGGCTCGGACGCTGCCGCAGGGAGGCAAAGGATTGCGAGGCATCCATCGAAAGCTCGACAGCCTGGGCCTTCATCGCAAGCAACAAGCTGATGGCCTGAAAGCTCGCAAGGTATTGCCATGTCTCATGAACTTTTGAATCGGGCTCTAAGACAACTGCTTGAACCGGAGAGACAGGCCTGGGCACCGGAACGGCGCACCACTTGGTACTCATCAACCGTACAATCCAGAAATTTGTGGATCGAATGCTGACAGTGCTGGCGGAATGTACCGGACTCATTTACTCTTTTTGTTTCCGTGCACGATGACCAAGTGACGAGGAGTACGCCACAACATACGCTAGGCTGCTTGCAGTCGGGACCATTCGGGGGGACGCGCATGCACAAGACGCTGGTGGTGCACAATCGCTTTGCCTGGCGCAGCTACAGGACTCGTGCCGCTCTCGATGGCAGCCAGGGCGTAGTGCTGCTGACCATTGAACAACTGGCCGCGCGCCTGGCAGGCGGATTCCTCCAGCCCATCGATTCAGATGATCTGAAGACGGCAGTTGCATCCGCCGTCAGCCAGCCGCTTGGCGAGCTTGACGCTATCAAGAGTTTGCCGGGTTTCCAACGGGCGGCAGCAACGAGCCTGGCCAAAGCCTGGTCAGCAGGATTGAGCTTGGAAGAAGAGGCGGATTCTACCGTTGATCCTACCGCCAAAGCGAGGCTTGGCTCTTTGGCTGCCCTCGAAAAAGAAGTTCTTGCACAGCTTTCCGGCAACCAGCTTCGGCCACGGGACCTCGTGGCCACAGCGTCGGAACGGGCCGAGCACGCCCGCGTGATTTTCGGCCCAATAGAAATCCATGGCCGAACAGAAATGTCTCCAGTTTGGCGCCCGATGATTTCACGGATAGCCGAGCATACCAAGGTTGTTTGGGTGGCGGGGGCGAGACAGGTTCCTGAATGGCTTTCAAGCACCGGAATTCCTGTCGAAACAAGCACGCCAACCCAACCCGCTGTTCAAACATTCTCGTGCGCCAGCCCGCGTCACGAAATACTCGAAGCGTTGCGTTGGGCACGCCAGCACCTTGCCAGCGGAGCAACGCCACAAGAGATTGCTATCGTGACGGCCTCACCTGAGTCTTGGGACGATCATGTGTTGGCACTCATGGAATCGGCAAATCTTCCGCTCCATTTTATTCATGGCCGCAGTGCCCATTCTACATCGCAAGGACAGCTAGTCGCAGCGCTTGCAGAAACTCTGCTGCGTGGATTTTCACGCGCCCGGGTTGTTCGTCTGGTAGCGCTGTTGCGTTCCCAGACAAAGGCCTTCGAGTCGCTCCCCGGTAACTGGTGGCACGCCCTTCCGGAAAACGCCCCGTTGCTGGATGCTGCCAGATGGAGACGCGCATTTGAAGACCTGAAGCCGGAAAGCTTTTCCGATAACAAGGATCACAAGCCGCTGCTCGACGAGATGATTGAGACCCTGGGCAAGGGTCTTGGTGCAGCCGGTGAAATCGGCGAGGCGCTTCTGGAAGGACGAGCACTTGCTATCTGGCAAAAGGCATTAACCGAGGGTCCGCCCGCCGCGCTTGATGTTACCCTCACCAGTTTGCGCATTGATGACGGCGTTGAACCAGAGGCAGCAATTGTCTGGGGACCGGCCTCCGCGATTGCCGCAGCGCCCCGTCCTCTCACTTGGCTCGTGGGCCTCACCTCCCGAGCCTGGCCGCGACGTGCTGCCGAAGATCCGCTGCTTCCCGATCATATCGTCTCGTCGGCACGTCTTGATCCTCTGCCAGTCCATCATGCAGATCGTCGCGATTTTCGAACGATCCGTGAGATGACGGATCGCGAACTTGTCTGTTCGCGTGCGCGGCGTGATAGCGAGGGACGGCTCAACGGCGTCTCACCCCTCTTTCCGCGTGATATTGACGAAGTCTACCTCGCGCAAAGCCGGGAGCCCGAACACGCTGCGAGCGCCAGTGACCGCCTGCTGGCGCGTCCCGAGGAATTTGGACAACTTGCCCATGCGAAATCGGCGCTCCAAACATGGATTGACTGGCATACCGAGAAAATTACCGCCCATGACGGATTGGTCAGGGCAAACCATCCGCTGCTTCTCCGGGCTCTCGACCGCCGTCAGTCAGCAACTTCACTGGTCAAGCTTTTGCGCGATCCGCTGGGCTATCTCTGGACCTATGGTTTCGGGTGGGCCGAACCCGAAGAAACTGATGAACCTTTGGCGCTGGATGCACTGGCCTTCGGCAACCTGCTTCACGAAATTCTCGAAGAAGCGGTGACACAGATCGAAGGGACAGGAGCTGGCGGGCTTGCCAGCGCATCCGGTGAGGTGATCGAACAAGCGATCCAGCGTGCAAAGGAGATAACAGGGGCACGTTGGGATGAGACCAGACCGGTCCCGCCCCCGGTCATTTGGCAGCACAAGCGCGCCGAAGCGGCCAAACTGGCATCCGTCGCTCTTTCACATCAAGAAGAATCACTTCCTGACCAGCGTAGCTGGGCCGAGATCCCTTTTGGCGGAGACCGCAAAGCTGAGGGCCTTGGTGAGGACGCTCGTTTGTCCCTCCCGTGGGACCCGATGGCTGCGGTCCAAATTCCCGGTACAGCCATTCACATTGGCGGATCGATCGATCGCCTTGATCTTGCGGGCGATGAAAGCGTCGCGCGCGTGACGGATTACAAATCCGGCAAACCTCCCCGAGAAGACCCGCTCCTCAAAGGGGGGGCAGAACTCCAGCGCTGCCTTTATGCGTATGCGGTTAAAGTCCTTGTAACGCGCGATACATCCGTTGAGGCGCGCCTTCTCTATCCCCGCGACGGTCGGCTTCTGCCGCTCAACGATCCAGAAGGAACGCTTGAAAAGCTTGCCAGGTCACTGGCAGCGGCGGCGGCTTCGTTTGCCGAGGGTAAAGCGTTATCCGGGCCTGCTGCCAAGGACACCTGGTACGATCTGGCCTTTGTGCTGCCGGGAGGTGCCAAGGAAAGCTACCTTCACATCAAGTTGCCGTTGGTCGCTCAGGCCCTCTCCAGTATCGAACCGGTTTGGGAGAACGTTGAAGATGCCTGATACTCTGGCAACTGAATGTCTTCCCGATGCATCAGCCCGTGTGGCCGCCCTAACGGACCATGACCGCACATTGTTGGTTGAGGCCGGCGCGGGGAGTGGCAAGACCGCCCTCATGGCTGGGCGCGTTGCCCTGCTCGTCGCAGCGGGCGTCCAGCCAAAGGAAATTGTCGCGATTACCTTTACGGAAGCTGCCGCCTCGGAACTCCTCGAACGTATCGAGCGGTTTGTGAGGTTTCTGCTCGACGGTCAGGTGCCGTTGGAACTTGAAGAAGCATTACCGCAAGCCCTTTCGGACGTGCAGCGTGCGCATCTCCAGGAAGGTGCCGCCACGCTCGATGAAATCACCTGCTCGACCATCCACGGCTTCTGCCAACAACTGATCAAGCCCTACGCTGTGGAAACGGGTATCGATCCGGGCGCGAAGATTATCGATCCGGCAGCGGCAGAACTTGCTTATCAAGATCTGATGGAAGCCTGGCTATCAGCCCGTTTCGGCCGTGATCGTGGGGCGGAAGGACTCGGGCGCATTCCCCCGATCACGGACGCTGGCGGTGAAGAAGACTTTTTCACCGAGTTGCTGGTCAAGGCTCCGGACAGGACACTGGACCTCATCCAGAAAACCGCCCAGTTCCTCAAGGTTCACCGGACCGCACGAGCAGGTGCTGGCCCGATCGACCCGGCTGGGTTTACAGCCATCGCCGATGCTCTAACGGCTTGCGCTGCCTGGTACAACGATTGCGGCGTCGTGGAACTTACGACCGCCGAATTTATTGAAGACATTGCCCAAGTTGCCGAGCTGGCGCGAGAAACAGGCACCCAGCCGCTGACCGGCCACCGGATTGCCACGCTGCTTTTCCACACACCGCCCAAGGCATGCAAGAAGGGCGAAATCGACTTCAAACGATGGGGCCGGAAAACCAAATGGAAAGACGCCGCCAGGGGGAGCGGTCTTAGTGCCGCGCAGGGCGAACAGCTTAGCAACGCCGGTGAGGGGCACTATCAGACCTGCGGCGAGGCTTACAGTTCCTTCTGCACCGGCCTTGGCGCGCTTGCGTTTCAACATTTTGTCGGCGAGTTCGATGCGCTACGGGACCTGTATCGGGAGTACAAGCGTAACGCTGCACTCCTTGATTTTGATGATTTACTACATCACGCCCGTGACCTCTTGAAGACTAACGAGGCGGTACGCCACGCTCTTGCCCAGCGCTATCCGCGTATCCTCGTCGATGAGTTTCAGGACACCGATCCCCTTCAGGCTGAAATCCTTTGGCGCATTGCAGGGGACGGGGGGATGGACTTGGCATGGCACGAAAACATCATTCGCCCTGGCGCGCTGTTTTTGGTCGGCGATCCAAAACAGGCCATCTACCGATTTCGCGGTGCTGACGTAGAGACATATCTCGTGGCAAAGCGCGCGCTTGAAGAGCAGGAGCCTTCTTGCGTTCTGGACATTACGGCCAGCTTCCGGGCACAGCGCCCAATCCTGGAATTCGTCAACAAGCACTTCGCGGAAATGCTCGACAAGGCACGAGGTCAGCCTGGCTTCACGGCTCTTAGTCCAGTACGCGCGGCAGGGGACGAACCCGCTGTTTGCGCGTTTGAACTCACACTTGATGATCGGCACAAGAATGATAAGGGGAATTTAATTGTAGACCGTGTGCGCCGCGAAGAAGCAGCAACTGTTGCCGATATCGTCTCTCGGTTAATCGGACACTACCCGGTCTGGGACAAGAGTCAGCAGAGCTTCAGGCCGGTGCGCGCGGGCGAAATTGCCTTGCTTGCTCCGACCGGGACCAGCCTTTGGATGTATGAACGCGCCCTGGAAGATCGTGAAATTCCAATCGCGACGCAGGCCGGTAAAGGATTCTTTCGTCGTCAGGAAGTACAGGACCTGATCGCGATCACAAGAACCATTGCCGATCGCCGCGATACACTGGCCTTTGGCACACTTGTTCGAGGGCCGCTGGTAGGGCTTACGGAGGAAGAGATTGCTGATGAAATTGAGGCACTGAACGAGGGAGCGCAATACACAAGGCGTCTGAACCTTTGGGCCGACCCGGCGCTCCTCAAACATTCGGTGCTTCGGCAGACACTCATCGTGCTGCAAAATCTTGCTCGCAAGGCGCGGCACGCAACGCCTTACCAACTTTTGGCAGAAGCTGTTGAAGAGTTGCATATCCGTCCGATCCTGAAGGCACGCCATCCGCGCGGAACAGAGCGTGCCCTGGCGAACGTTGAGCTTGTGCTGGAAATGGCACGCGCCTATGGAGGCCGAGGCATTGGTGATTTTGCACGCGCATTATGGCAACGTTGGGAAGATGGGGATTCTCAGGCTGAAGGCAGACCGGATGCCGAGGCGGATGCGGTATCGATCATCACGATGCATTCGTCGAAAGGTCTCGAATGGCCAATCGTCATTCCAGTTAATTCCACAACCACTCTGCGGTCCGGTACGAGCTTTTTGTATCGGCGCCGGGATGACAGCGTACATTTCAAAGTGTTCGAGTTTCCAAGCCTGGACTATGAGGCGGTTAGCAACGAGGAGGCTGAGGAGTCGCGCCGCGAGCGCGTTCGTCTTTGGTATGTCGCGCTTACACGTACCCGTGACCTGCTTCTTTTGCCAAAGCAGAGCGAGCGCGTTCCCAATGATTGGCTCAGTCTGATTGATATCGAATTGGAGGCGCTTCCGGTTTTGGACGCGGCACGATTCAGTGGATCACCGCCGCTGGTTAGCCCGCACGGTAACAATACCCAGGATGCTGCGACGTGGCGGCGCGAAGCGGCAACGATTGCTGCTTCACAACGGCGCATTACCTGGCATCGACCAAGCAGGCATGAAGGAATTCCAGAGCCTTCGGAACCAGATGAAGAAATATTTGTCGGCGCTGACGCAATCACTGAAAGCTTGCCTTGTCGCGCTGACGAACCCCGTATCCAGGGAGGCCGGGAGCGCGGCTTGATTCTGCACAAGCTGATGGAGGAAGTTCTCACCGGAGAATTAGAGCAGGATGAAACGGAACTACGTGCGCGGGCCGCTGAACTTCTGGCCCAGACAGGACTCACGGATTCAGAGGACGCATCTTCCGGCCCGTCCAGTGGTGAAATGGCCGCCACCGTGACGCGGACGCTACAAATCCCTGAGATTGCAGAACTGCGATCTCGATTATCTCCCGAGTTTCGAGTCTACGCTGGAACGGCAGAAGAACAAGACATGACACTCACTGCCGGGATCGCTGACGCTGTTGCCGCTGATGAAACCGGCCGCATTGAAGTGGTTGTTGACTGGAAGAGCGATGTGAGCCCAGGCCAGGCCGAGACGGAACAGTATCGTGGTCAGGTTGGTGATTATCTCGCAGCAACCGGAGCACAACGCGGGCTGATCGTGTTCATGACGACTGGTGGAATTTTTGAAGTGCCGGCAAAAGGCTGACGCCTCGATGGGATGAGGTGCGACAGAGCATCCTCCACGATGGCGGGCCTCAATCGTGCTGCCCTGGCACGTGAGCAACGCCATTTCACTCTTCATCATCGGCACTTCCAACCGCAATGATCTCGCCGTCCCGGATGGCCAGAGCATCCATGCCTGGCTGTTCATCGAAGGTTATCAGCCAGCCATTTGTGATGATCCGTTGAGCGTGTTCCGTCATGTCCTGAACCTGACTTGCTCCCTATGCCCCGAGAAATCCCTCTAGCACATTCACCATGTTGACCCCGATATCGGCGATTGCATAGCCACCCTCCATCACAAAGAGCGTCGGCTTTTTTACCCGTGCAATTTGACGCCCACAACAGGTGAAGTCCGCGCTCTCGAGCTTGAAGAAGCTGATCGGGTCATCCTTGTAGGCATCCACGCCAAGCGACACCACCAGAGCATCCGGCGCAAACCGGCCGATATGCTTTAGAGCGTCCTTCAACGCGCGCGACCAGCGGTCATAGGCGGCTCCCGGCGCCAACGGATAGTTGCGGTTAAAGCCCTCGCCGGCCCCGGATCCGGTCTCGTCCCCGTAGCCCAGAAAATGCGGAAACGCGTCTTCGGGCCGCCCGTGCAACGAGCAGAACAGCACATCATCGCGGTCGTAGAAGATATCCTGGGTACCGTTGCCGTGATGGAAATCTACATCCAGGATCGCTACCCGTTTCGCACCGTCGTCGAGAAACATCTGCGCCGCGATTGCGGCATTGTTGAGGAAACAATATCCGCCATAAAGATCGCGCGCCGCGTGGTGCCCGGGCGGCCGGCACAATGCGAATGCGGCATCGTCGCCCTTGGATACCAGCCGTTGCGCTGTCTGCGCCACTGCACAGGATGCTTTCGCCGCTTGCCATGTGCCGGGCGTCATCGCGGTTTCGATGGCCAGCGCGTAGTAGCCAACCTTGCCGTCAATATGGCGCGGCTCGATCTGCCGCATGCGCCGGGCCGGGACGACCGTCGGAAGAATCTCGCCCTTGTAACCAGCCTCAATCCATTGATCCCAGGCTGTTTGCAGAAACTTGAGATACTTCGCATCATGGACGGCCCTGACCGGTTTCGCGGAGAACGCGCCGGGGGCACTGATGTCGCGGTGCCCACGCCGCTTCAACTCATTCAGTACGAACTCCACCCGCGACGGTCGCTCGAACGGCGTTACCAGTTCACCGCCAAACAACTCTCCCTGCGGAAAATGCAGCCGGTTGTCGTCGCTATGGATGATCTTCATTTGCCCACTCCTGTCAAACTTTCACAAACGGTTTGCCAAATGAAGCACGATTTGTCGATCTCACCAGGAGCGTAAATGGTGCTGTTGTGGCGACCAACCGCGATCTTCTTCGGGCGAGAGATCAGCTGTATCAAGCGTTAACAGCCCGTTGACGAAACCGGCACTGGATGCGAGCGGCCTGGTCTGATTCCTTGATGTTCCGATTTGACCGGGGGGGTTCGCCGATGGCGATGGGACTGCGGAAGGATCGTCAGGGTGACTTGATGGTGGGCTGGGCGGAGATGCCGCGCTCGCCGGGTCATGTGTTCTACGACCGTCTTCAGCCGGTCCTGATCGAGGGCGGCTTCGACGGCTTCGCCGAGGCGGCCTGCCGGTGCTGTTACGCGGCCAGGACGGGAGCGCCTTCGGTGCCGCCGGGGCGCTGTTTGCGCAGGCATCCGGTGGGCTACATCGAGGGCATCGACTCTGGGCGCGGGCTGGAATGGCGCGGCTCGGATTCGCTGTCGCTGCGGGAGTTTCTGCGGCTGGAGAGCCGGGATCGTGTGCCGGACCATTGCTGGCTGTCGAAGACCCGCACGCCAATCACAAGCCCTTCAAGGGCGGGGAGACCGGACGGTTACTTATCGATCGGGGCATGATTGCTGACGTTGCCCTCCACGCCCCTGGCGAGGAGGGTGATCAGCGCAACCATCATGCCCATGTCATGCTGACCACCCGGGCCATCGAGGCGGAGGGGTTCGGCGGCAAGGATCGCTCCTGGAACAGCAAGGAGCTGCTGGAGGACTGGCGCGAGAGCTGGGCCGATCATGCCAACGCTTGTTTGCGCGAGATCGAGGCGGCGCGTGAAATTGACCATCGCAGCCTTGAGGCGCAGCGCGACGAAAAGCTGGACCTCAAGGACCAGGCGCTTGAGCGGGGCGACGACAAAGTCGCGCATGAGATGGAGATTGAAGCAGTGGAACTGAACCGCGATCCTTTGCCCGACATTGGCTGGAAAGCATGGGGGCTGGAAAGCATGGGGGCTGGAAAGCATGGGGGCTGGAGCGGCGTGGCATCCGCACTGCCACCGGCGATCTTTGGCGTGAAGCCAGTAGCCGGCTTGAAGAGATGCGTGAGCTGGTGGTGGAACTGCGAGAAGGATTAGCCAAGACCTGCAGTCGAGTGCGGGATGTGGCCGAGCATTCCCTGAGTGGGCTGGCCGAGGCCTTGCGCGGGGCTGATTTTTCCAGCCTGCAGGAGATCAGCGAGCCAGCCAAGGAGCGCGAGGTTGAGCGCACCTATGAGCGGGATATCGGGGACGACTTTGGGTTGTGACGGCTATTTGCGTCCCGCAGCGTTTTGGGCCTGCAGCATCTCGCGGCGCAGGATGGCATTCATGCGGCTCTGATAGCCTCTTCCTTGCGATTTGAGCCACGCCAAAACATCCGCATCCACCCGTGCGGTGATTTGCCGTTTAACCGGACGATAGAATGCAACTGGCTGCATCCCGTCCAGCTGTGCGGCTGTGAGTTCTGGCGTATCGCTTGTATCAATTTTGCTGTCTGGCATCCAGGCTAAAGCATCCAGATGCTTCTTTTGTGCCGCCGTCAGGGGCGGCAGGGTATCTGGGATACAGCTAACTGTTTTCTTGTTCATAACGCTTCCTTTCTTTGCGGGTGGCGCGACGGGCTGAAATGATCCGGATGATCTCAACGGGGTCACGGCCCTCGGTTTCTCCGGTGATGCTGCAGGCAACCAAAAGCACCGTCACCCCATGCACAACGCCAAGTGTTTGCCAACGCTCCTCGCCATCCTCGGTCCGGTCTTGCACCATCAGGCGCAAAGGATCGTTGAATACATGCGCGGCGACTTCAAACCCGATCCCGTCATGTTTCTTTTGGTTGGAGAGGTTTTTTGCCTCATCCCATGTGAATCGAATAGATAACATTATGTAAATGTAGTTACAAGTATGTATTTATACAAAAGGGCAGCATTTGGCGTGTGACCTTGTTTTTTTGGCAGGGCTTGGGGCTTTCTGGAGTCTGAAAGGATCCCCGATGCGTTTTATGATCTCTGCCTGTGTGCTTACCCTTGCCATGGCGACCCCTGTTGCAAAATGCCTGTATGAAATTTGGCCATGATCTTATCTCCTCCAAAACCTGCGTGGCCTCTTGATCTTCTAAAAGCGCGGTTGCCTGTTGTCGCCACTTGTCACGGTCTTCCTTGAGGTCGGAGAGTTGTTCATCACGGTCTTCAAGCCGTTGTTGTGATGCTTTAAGAAGAATCTTCAACTCTCTAATTTTATTTGCTTCGTGGGTATTTATCTGTGGTGAAACAGGGGTTTCATTTTGTTTGGGTTTACCCGTTTCCAGTGGGGTAGAGGGGGAAACCCTGTGCAGCTCAGACGGGTCAATTCGATACACCCCATTATCACCCTTGGCAGCCCGTTGAAAAAGGCACCATTGACCGGGTTTCACCCCACGACGAAACATAACGCGGCGCCGGCGGTTTCGCCATCCTCCGAGACGATGAGGCCGGTCCGAGCGACCAGAACGGCTCCAGCGGGCGCAACAAGCACGAAAATACCGCCATATCGCAAGCGATGTTCCGTGGCCGTTCAGGTTTCTGGTTGACTTTGTGCCCAAGGCAGCAACTCGTCGATATGGCTTTGCAGGTGGCCTTGTGCGATGCGTGTGAGGGTCTGTTCGATACAGGCCCGTGGATTGACGTCATTCGATTTGCAGGTCTTGATGAGTGAGGCGATGATGCCCCGGTTTTTTGCCCCCTCGTCATGGCCTGCGAAGAGAGGGTTTTTGCGGTTGAGGGCAATTGGCCGGATTGAGCGCTCGACAACATTGCTGTCGGTTTCGATGCATCCGTCATCGAGGAAGAGTTTCAAGCCGTCCATATGTTTTGCAATGTAGCTTAGCGCCTCGCCAAGCCGGGACCGGCGGGAGTCGCGGGCACGATTGGCCTGCAGCCAATCCCCAAAGGCTACGACCAGCGGCTTTGTCTGTTCTTGCCGCGCTTTATCACAGGCCGAAAAACCTTGTATTGCCGGTACCCCGCTTGCGAGCGGCATCAAATACGGAACTCAATGCTTCGCGGTCAGAAACGAAGTCGTCTCTGGAAAGCTCGAATGTCTTCAGCCAGCCAGACATTGATGGATTGTGGAAATGAGAGTCCGGGTTTCCGGATTTGCCGGTTGCGGCAAGGAGCTTGCAAAGCAGGGTGCTACCACTTCGGGGGCTCGTGCAAATGATGCAAGATTTGTAACGCATTTCGGGCATTGAGGATCGGTTCGTTTTCTTGCGGATTGCGCCGAAACTACAACGATAGCACGCCGGGTGGCCTTGAAGAACCCACCCAACTGCTTCATCCATCGCCCGCAACGGATCAGGTCACGCCCGCGCCTCCTCCACCCTGTCACTCAGCGGCCTCGGCAGACGCGAGATCATTTCCTTGGGGCAGACCTGCCAGAAGCTGGGCAGTTCCTCGTCCCAGTGGCGCAGGATTTCGGTTGCCTTCAGGCTGCCGGTCTGGGCGGCATGCTCGCGCACCAGGTTCAGCAGTTCCTCCTCCCACCAGGCCGCCTCGACGCGGGTGATCACCAGCGTTTCCATATTGGCCTTGGCGGGCAGTTCCCCGGCCGGGTCGTGGACATAGGCCATGCCCCCGGTCATGCCGGCGCCGAAGTTGTCGCCGACAGTCCCGAGGATCACCGCGACCCCGCCGGTCATGTATTCGCAGCCGTTCGAGCCGCAGCCCTCGACCACCACATGGGCGCCGGAGTTCCTGACCGCGAAACGCTCACCGGCCTGGCCGTTAGCGAACAGCTTGCCCGCGGTAGCGCCGTAGAGCACGGTGTTGCCGATGATGGTATTGTCCTCGGCCACCAGCGGCGAGTTCAGCGGCGGGCGCAGGGAAATCACCGCTCCCGACAGCCCCTTGCCGACATAGTCGTTGGCGTCTCCGAACACCTCCAGTTTCAGCCCCGGTGCCGCGAATGCCCCCAGCGACTGGCCGCAGGAGCCGTCGAGCCGCACCGTCAGGTGGCCCTCCTGCAAGCTGTTGTTCATGCCGAAGCGGCGCACGATGTGGCTGGAGACCCGGGTGCCGATGGTGCGGTGGGTGTTCTGCACCGTGTAATCCAGCCGCATCTTCTCGCCGTCGTTCAGGAACGGCCCGGCATCGGCGACGATCTGGGCGTCCAGCGTGTCCGGCACCGCATTGCGCTCGCGGTCGCGGTTGTATTTCACCACGTCGCCCTCATCGACCCGGACCAGCATCGGGTTGAGGTCTAGATCGTCCAGATTGGCCGCCCCCCGGCTGACCTGGGTCAGCATGTCGGCGCGGCCCAGAACCTCGTCCAGCGAACGCGCACCGAGCGAGGCAAGGATATCGCGCACCTCGTGGGCCATCAGGCTGAACAGGTTGACCACCTTGTCCGCCGTGCCGGTGAACTTCTCGCGCAGCGCCGGATCCTGGGTGCAGACCCCCACCGGGCAGGTGTTCGACTGGCACTGGCGCACCATGATGCAGCCCATGGCGATCAGGGATGCGGTGCCGACGCCGTATTCCTCGGCGCCCATCATCGCCGCGATGACGATGTCGCGCCCGGTCCTCAGCCCGCCATCGGTGCGCAGCGTGATGCGGCTGCGCAGGTTGTTCAGCGCCAGCACCTGATGCGCCTCGGTCAGGCCCATCTCCCACGGCAGGCCGGCATACTTGATCGAGGTCTGGGGCGAGGCCCCGGTGCCGCCGTTGTGACCCGAAATCAGGATCACATCGGCTTTGGCCTTGGCCACGCCCGCCGCGATGGTGCCGACGCCCGACGAGGCCACCAGCTTGACGCAAACCTTGGCGTCCGGGTTGATCTGCTTGAGGTCGTAGATCAGCTGCGCCAGATCCTCGATGGAATAGATGTCGTGGTGCGGCGGCGGCGAGATCAGCGCCACGCCGGGGGTCGCGTGGCGCAGCTTGGCGATCATCTCGGTGACCTTGAAGCCGGGAATCTGGCCGCCCTCGCCGGGCTTGGCGCCCTGGGCGACCTTTATCTCCAGTTCGGCGCACTGGTTCAGGTACTCGGCGGTGACGCCGAAGCGGCCGCTGGCGACCTGCTTGATCTTGGCCGACGGGTTGTCGCCGTTCGGTTCCGGATGGAAGTGCTTCGGATCCTCGCCGCCCTCGCCGCTATCGGACTTGGCGCCGATCCGGTTCATGGCGACATTCAGCGCCTTGTGCGCCTCCGGGCTCAGCGCGCCCAGCGACATGCCCGGCGTGACGAAGCGCTTGCGGATCGCGGTGATGCTCTCGACCTCCTCCAGCGGCACCGCCGGACCGATGGGCTTGAAGTCCAGCAGGTCGCGCAGATGGATCGGCTGCTGGGCCCGCATCGCATCGCTGTATTTCTTCCACAGCGCATAGGAGTTCTGGCTGACCGCCGCCTGCATTCCATGCATGACATTGGCGCCCCAGGCATGGGCCTCGCCCTTGCGCCGCGCCTTGTAGATGCCGCCGATGGGCAGGATCTCGGCCATACCGCTAAATGCCTTGGCATGAACCGCGCGCAGTTTCGACTCGATGCCCCGGATGCCGATGCCGGAGATGCGCGACGGCATCCCCGGGAAGAACTCGGCCACCAGGGCGCGGCTCAGGCCGACCGCTTCGAAATTGCAGCCGCCGCGATAGGAGGAGACCACCGAGATGCCCATCTTCGACATGGTCTTCAGCAGGCCCTGATCGATGGCATCACGGAAATTGGCGATGGCCTGCTCGGCCCCGGTCTCGTCCAGCAGCCCGCGTTCGACCCGGTCGAGGATCGAATCCTGCGCCAGCCAGGCGTTGACCGTGGTCGCACCTACCCCGACCAGCACGGCGAAGTAATGCGGGTCGAGGCATTCGGCCGAGCGCAGATTGATCGAACAGAAGGTCCGCAGCCCACGCCCGACCAGCCAGCTATGCGCCGCCGAGGTCGCCAGGATCATCGGCATGGCGATGTTGTCGGCATCCGCCGTCTCGTCGGTCAGGATGATGTGCCCGGCCCCGGCGCGCACGGCTTCCTCGGCCTCGGCGCGCACCCGGTCCACCGCGTGGCGCAGGGTGCCCGCACCGCTTGCGGCGGGGAACACACAATGGATCACCCGGTGGCTGTCGCCGAATTCCTCGACCAACCGGGTGAACTGGCCGTTCGAGACCACCGGGCTTTCCAGAGTGATGATCTCGGTCTGGCTGCTGTCCTGATCCAGCACGTTCTTCAGGTTCCCGAAACGGGTCTTCAGGCTCATCACCCGATGCTCGCGCAGGCTGTCGATGGGTGGGTTGGTGACCTGGCTGAAGTTCTGCCGGAAGAAATGGCTCAAGGGCCGATACAGGTCCGACAGCACCGCAGACGGGGTGTCGTCGCCCATTGATCCGATCGCTTCCTTGGCGTCCTCGGCCATGGGGTGGAGGATGGTCTCCAGCTCCTCGATGGAATAGCCCGCCGCGATCTGGCGCCGCCTCAGTTCCGCACCCTTGTACAGCCGGGTTTCGGGCTGGCCGCCGATCTCGTCGGAGATTTCGGTGACCTTCTCGATCCACTCGGCAAAGGGCTGCTCGGCGGCCAACTCGTCCTTCAGCTCGGCGTCGTGCAGCAAACGGCCCTCGGCGATGTCGACGGCGATCATCTGGCCCGGGCCAAGGCGGCCTTTCTCGCGGATGGTGGCCTCGTCGGTGGGCACCATGCCGACCTCGGACCCGGCGATCACCAACCCGTCGCCGGTGACCACGTAGCGCATCGGGCGCAAGCCGTTGCGGTCCATCCCGGCGCAGACATAACGGCCATCGGTCATGGCCAGGGCGGCGGGGCCGTCCCAGGGTTCCATCACCGCATTGGAATAGGAATACATCGCCCGCCAGGCGTCCGGCATGTCCTGGTCGTTCGACCATGCTTCCGGCACCAGCATGGTCTTGGCCATCGGCGCACTGCGCCCGGCCCGCACCATGACCTCGAACACCGCGTCCAGCGCGGCGCTGTCGGACGAGCCGTTGGGGATGATCGGCTTGATGTCCTCGGCCAGATCGCCGAGGAAGCTCGAGGCCATGCGGATCTCATGGCTGCGCATCCAGTTCATGTTGCCTTTCAGCGTGTTTATCTCGCCGTTATGGGCCAACATGCGGAACGGCTGCGCCAGCCACCATTGCGGGAAGGTGTTGGTGGAATAGCGCTGGTGGTAGATGGCGAAGGCCGAGACGAAGCGTTCGTCCAGAAGATCGGGGTAGAAATCCGCCACCTGCTCGGCCAGCATCATGCCCTTGTAGATCACCGAGCGGCATGACAGCGAGCAGATGTAGAAGCCCGAGATCTGAGCCTGCGCCACCGCTTTTTCGATGCGCCGGCGAATCACATAAAGCTCGCGCTCGAAGGTCTCCTCATCGGCCCCCTTGGCGTTCGAGATCAGGATCTGCTCGATGCCGGGCCGGGTGGCGTTGGCCTTCTCGCCCAGCACGGCGATGTTCACCGGCACCTGGCGCCAACCATAGATGTAATAACCCAGCCGCAGAACCTCGGTCTCGACAATGGTGCGGCAGGTCTCCTGAGCGCCGAAATTCGTGCGCGGCAGGAACACCTGACCGACCGCCAGCAGGGTATCCCGGGGCTCGTGGCCGGTGCGCTGGATCTGGTCCCTGAAGAACGCGACGGGGATCTGCACATGGATGCCCGCGCCGTCGCCGGTCTTGCCGTCGGCATCGACAGCGCCGCGGTGCCAGACCGCCTTCAGCGCATTGATGCCGTGCTCGACCACGTCGCGCCGGGGCTGACCATCGACGGCGGCGACCAGGCCGACACCGCAGGAGGCGTGCTCCTCGTCGGGCAGATACATGCCGTCGCGGGCAAGGCGGTCGCGCTTTGCCTCGTAGGCGTCAACCCAGCCATGGTCGTATGTGCGGTTGGTCATCGTTCTAGTCCTCGTGTTCATCGTCGCGCGACGAGCGACGGTAGAAGGGGATCAGGAAGGCAATATTGGCGGCCATGAAGGCGACACTGCCAAGCAGCGAGATGACATCGCCGGAGCGAGCCGAGGCGTAAATGAAGAACGCAGCGCAAATGACGAACAGCCACCAACCGGTCAGGACGAAGATGCGGTCGGGGATGCGCATGGGCTCAGGACTCCTTCCGGGCTGCATAGCGGGCGAAGAAATCGTCGCCGGTCGAGGTCTTGGTTGTCTGCGCGAAATCGTAGAAATCCGGTTTCTCGTCGATGAAGACCTGGTGGGACAGTTCGAACCCCGACTGGTCGTCGAAGCTGCCGACCGCCATCATGCAGCGGTCTTCCTTGATCATCCGGTAGAACAGGTTCGATCCACAGACCTTGCAGAACCCACGCTCGGTCCAATCGGACGAGCGGTAGCGGCCAAGGTTTTCCTCGCCTTCAAAGGCCACGCTGCCCGCCGCCACGGCGAAATAGGGACCGCTGGACACCCGGCGGCACTGGCCGCAATGGCAGACCCCGATCTGGTGCGCCACGTCGCTCGCGGTGAAGCCCACTGCGCCGCACAGGCATTGTCCGGTCATGGCATCGGTCATCATGTCACCTTTTCTCGGCCAGGCACTGCGCGGCAGTCTTGCGCGGTGCGTCATCGGCGAAATCGTAGAACTCCGGTTTGTCGTCGATCCAGATATGCTCGACGATCCGCTGGCCATGCCCCTCGGCGAGGGTGCCGACGGACACATCCCAGTCGCGCTCGACCCTCGCTTCGCGCCAGAACAGTGCCGAGCCACAGTGGCGGCAGAAGCCGCGCTCGCCGTGGTCGGATGAGACGTACCAGACCAGCCCCTCGGATTTGGTCAGGGTGACGCCATCGGCAAAACCGATCGACATAAACGGCCCCGAACCCCAACGCCGGCACTGGCCGCAATGGCAAACGCTGATCCCGTTATCCGGGCACGGGGTGCCGGTGAAGGCAACCGCACCGCAGAGGCATTGCCCGGTGATCTGCATCCGATCTTCTCCTCAGCGCGAAACGTTCTGTTAAGTCTCTCGAGACATTGGGGAAAGGGCGCTGGCCCTTTCATCCTTCGTTCACGTTCCTCAACGTTCCTTCACGTTTCCTGACGTTCCTTCAACACTGCCAAAGCACGTCCATTCAGCACTACCAAAACACCACCAAAACACCGCCGAAGGAATCGCGCCAAAACCTCATTCCGCCGCCACCCTTGCCGCCCCGTTCAACTGCTCGGCAATCGCGTCCGCCGCCTCGCGGCCATCGCGGATGGCCCAGACCACCAACGACGCTCCGCGCTGGATGTCGCCCGCCACGTAGACCCCGGGAATCGAGGTGGCGTGGGTGTCGAACGGGGCCCTGACGGTGCCCCAGCCGGTCACCTCCAGCCCCTCCGCGTCCCACAGGCGGACCAATTCCTCGGGCTCGAATCCCAGCGCCTTGATGGCCAGGTCGCAGGGTTCGGTGTAGTCCGATCCGGGGATCGGTTCCGGAGTTTGCCGCCCGGTGACATCGGGCAGGCCGAGGGATATCTTGGCAGCCTTCACCCCGGTTAGCGTCGCGTCCCCGGTGAAGCCCTTCGGTGCGGTCAGCCAAACGAATTCGACGCCCTCTTCCTCGGCATTGTTCACCTCGCGCATCGAGCCCGGCATGTTGGCGCGGTCGCGGCGGTAGAGGCATTTGACACTCGTGGCGCCTTGCCGGACGGCGGTCCGCACACAGTCCATCGCCGTGTCGCCACCACCGATGACGACGACACGCTTGCCGTTGGCGTCAAGCTCGCCGCTGTCGAAGGCGGCCACCGTGTCGCCGAAACCTTTGCGATTCGATGCGGTCAGGTAGTCGATGGCCTGGACGATGCCGGCCACGCCCGATCCAGGTCCGCCCAGATCGCGGCTCTTGTAGACGCCGGTGGCGATCAGCACCGCGGCGTGTGTCTCGCGGATCGTGGCGAAGGAAATGGTTCCGCCCGCATCACCACCGACCTCGCAGTTGTGGACGAACGTCACGCCAGCCTCCTCAAGCTGGGCGTTGCGGCGCATGACCACATCCTTCTCCAGCTTGAATCCGGGGATGCCGTAGGTCAGCAGGCCGCCGGCACGGTCATGGCGATCGTAGACGGTGACCTGGAAACCCATCCGGCGCAACCGGTCCGCGGCGGCCAGCCCGGCGGGCCCGGCACCGATGATGCCGACGGATTCGGGGCGCTCGGTGACCGGGCGGACCGGTTCGATCCAGCCTTCCTCGAACGCCATGTCGGTGAGGTATTTCTCGACAGCACCAATGGTGACGGTGCCGTGGCCGGATTGCTCGATGACGCAGCTGCCCTCGCACAGGCGATCCTGCGGGCAGATGCGGCCGCAGATCTCGGGGAAGGTGTTGGTCGCCTGGCTGAGGTCATAGGCTTCACGCAGCCGCCCCTCGGCGGTCAGCTTCAGCCAGTCGGGGATGTTGTTGTGCAACGGGCAATGGGTCTGGCAAAACGGCACCCCGCATTGCGAGCAACGCCCGGCCTGATCCGCGGCTTTCCTGGCGGCATATTCCCGATAAACCTCGCCGAAATCATGCGCCCGCTCCTTCGCAGCGCGCTTCTCCGGCATCTCGCGTTCGAGCGAGATGAATTTGAGCATCTTCTGGACCATCGGGCATATCCGTTCCGGGTTTCGTAATCTTGGTGCAACACATCATTAACCGGTGGTCAGATGGAAATAAAGTCAGTGTTACTGTCATATTATCATGTTTTTTCCCTCCTGATGAAAAAGTGCGTGCGCATAATCAGGTTACTATGTCAGTAGACCTGACTTATATCAAGAATCATTAATGAAGACAAACACTGCCCCAGTCCGAATCCAACGGTGGTGGTTTGGTAGTGGTTTGGTAGTGCTCCCGGCGCGGCTTCCAGTCCGGCCCCGAGGCGAGGCAACAACACCCGTGGCGATGGTGATTCCATCCGGAGGGAACTTGCTCTAGGACTGTGCGAACACCGCTTCGCGACGGATCCGGACATGAACCTTTTCGACATTATCGTACTGGCGCTGATCCAGGGCATCACCGAGTTTCTGCCGATTTCTTCCTCGGGGCATCTGGCGCTGTGGCCAATCCTGACCGGGCGCCCCGATCAGGGTGTCACCATGGATGTGGCGGTGCATATGGGCACATTGGCGGCGGTGTGTGTGTTTTTTCGCCGCGAGGCCGGATTTCTGCTGACCGGGCTGGTGGATGTGCTGCGCGGGAACACGGGAAGCAATGAAGCGCGCGGGTTCCTGCTGGTCGCACTGGCAACCGTCCCGGCAGTGATCGCTGGCCTGATCCTGAAGGCCTTCGGGCTGGTCGAGGCGCTGCGGACGCTTGAGATAATCGGCTGGGCAACGCTGTTGGGTGGCGTGTTGCTGTGGCTCGCGGACCGGGTCGGGTCGCGGGCTCGGGATTCTGGCGGCTGGACATTGAACGACGCGATCCTGATGGGCCTGGCCCAGGCGCTGGCGCTGGTGCCTGGCACCAGCCGTTCCGGCATTACCATGACCATGGCCCGGTTCCTCGGCTTCGAGCGCACAGATGCCGCCCGACTGTCGATGATGATGGCGATGCCGGTTATCCTGGCGGCGGGCACACTGGAAACCGCCGGTCTGATCCGCGACGGCAATCTGGCGGTATCGGCGGAGTTGGGCCTGGGCGCGGCGCTGTCATTTTGCGCCGCACTGGGGGCACTGAGCGTGATGATGCGGATGTTCAGCCGCGAATGGACGATGCTTCCCTTTGTGATCTACCGGCTGGCGCTGGGGGTCGGGTTGCTGGGAATGGCTTATTCATAACAGCTTGGGTGCTGGCGTCCCATTCCCCGAAAATGAACCGGGGGGTCTGCCTGCTGCGCGCGTCGGATCGTGCTCCAAATCCGGATTTTACGGTCGTAATCAGGTCTCGCCGCCATTCTCGGTGAGTTGGGTGTACTGGCCCTGAGGGCGATAGGCGTAGAGGTAGCTCTCGATCACACCTTCGGCGGCGGTGGGATTTACACCTAAGTCGGCCAGGGTCTTCGCACTGTCCGCCACCACGTTATCGTGCTCCAGCAGCTTGACCTGATCCACCGTCAGCAGCGGGTTCGGCAGCATCTGCAGGAACCATGCCTGCATGCGGGCGACGAAGAACGGGAGGTTGACGATCAGGCGGCGGCGGCGGGTTACCCTGAGCATCAACCCGATGACCTCGCGGAGGGTATAGACCGTGGGGCCGCCAAGCTCGTATGTCCCCGGACCGGCCTCGCCGCAGGCAGCCTTGGCGGCGGCCTCGGCCACGTCCTCGACCCAGACCGGTTGAAACCTGGTCCCCGCGCCGACGGTCGGCAGGACCAGCGGTATCAGCCGGGCCATTCCGGCGAAGCGGTTGAAAAAGCCGTCGTCCTGCCCGAACACCACCGAGGGGCGCAGAATCACGGAACCCGGGAAGGCGGCACTGACGGCGACCTCGCCCGCCGCCTTGCAGCGGGCGTAATCCGAATTGCTGTCGGCGTTGGCGCCGATGGCCGAGAGGTGGACCATCTGCGCCGCCCCATCCTCGGCCGCCAGCCGCGCCACCCGGCCCGCGCCCTCGGCCATGCAGGCGTCGAAGGTGTTGCGGCCCCATTCGGACAGCAGCCCGACGCAGTTGACCACCGCATCCGCGCCCTGGATCACCGCGCGGGTTGAGGCCTCGTCGCGGATATTGCACTGGACCGGCTCGACCTGGCCGACGGTGCCGTAAGTTTTGACATTCATCGCCTCGTTCGGGCGGCGGCAGGCCACCCGCACCCGCCAGCCGCGGCGCGCCATGCGCTGGGCGATGTGGCGGCCGACAAAGCCGGAGCCGCCGATGATGGTGACGAGGGGGGAATGATCGGGCATCGCGGCGTCTCCTCGCGCGGGCTGGACGATGCCACAGGTTTAGGCCGAGGGGCGGGCCGGGGCAAGTGGGCGTTTTGCCGGATATGCGATCGGCGGCGTGCCCGTGCAATGTGCACGCAACCCCACCATATTGAAAAACAATAGAAATCGATTCAAGGGTGACGCATGGCTAACAGCAATTCTCATTATGGCTTGATTTTCTGCGATGATGTTTTGTCTTCTCATTTTTGTGTTGTGCTGAGGCTTGAGCGGGTGCTTTAGCGCAGTTTTGGTTCCGGCGGCGGTTCGCCGGTTATCATCGTGCGGATGAGCGCGCCCCGGTCGGTGAACAGGTGATATCCGGTGATGCTCCGCAGGTCCTGGAAGAACTGCCGTCGCGCGCCGAACGCTTCACGTGCCTCATGCCAGCGCTTGGCCACCAGGTCACAGACCGTGTGGAACGCGAAGGCGAGCAGGTTCATGGTTATGAGAAGGTTGGCCAGGTGTTCCTTGCCATGGCCGAAATTGTGCTCCAGATGGTAACCCCTGGTCTTCAGGGTATTGAAAGTTTCGTTCTCGATCTTCCAGCGCGCCCGGCCACAGGTGGCCAACTCGACGACGGTTTCTTCGTTGACCGGCAGATCGGTGACGAAGCTGTTGGTGTAGGTCACCTTGCCGGCTTTGTTGATGATCTCGATCTGAAGCCAATTGACATGCAATGCGTCTTTCCCGTCACGGAGGGGAACATCTTCCATCCAGCGGTAGCGATGAGTAACGACGCTGCGGCCCTTTTTCAGCTTTTTCTCAAGGCTCGGCAATTCGACGCCATGGAGCCATTCGTAGAGGCAGCGGTGCGAGGAGGGTTTGGCGGTGAAGATGAAATTGCCGCCAACCCGTTGAACCGACTCGCAAATCGGCTGACGGGAATATAGATCATCGCCCAGATAGACCGGCCCGAGATGCGCGTATTGCGGCCCGAAGCGGCAAAGCCAGCGCTTCGTGGCGGCATTTTCGCAGTCCTGTTTGTCATGTCCGTCCTGCGGTGCGATGAACTCCGGCTCAAGCACCATGGCACAATTATGGCCAGGTGCCACCACCGCCGCCGAGAGCATGGAGTGGTAATATTCCATGACGCCGTTATGGCGTTTGCGCTGCGAGCAATTCGGGCAATGAAGCTTTTGCGAGGTGAAATACTCGGTGCCGTCAAGGGCAATCAGAAGCCGTCCGCCGAGCTTCTGAAAATCCTTCAGACCGCCTCTGTCTGCAAGCAAGCCAAGGGCTTGCCCGAACAACGCGAACAGCCCATCGGGTTCCACCGGATCAAGCATTGTGCGAACATGATTGTCGGTAGGGATCTTCTCAATGGCGAACAGCGTCTCGCAGTTCGACCGCGCCCGACGCTTTTCCAACGCCCGCTGATGCGATAAAAAGGACGGGCTCTGGATAAAAAATACCGAAAATGCAGCCATGCCGATATCGGCCATAGTGTCGCTCAAATTGCTCCCCGTGCGCATGTCGGGGAACATCGCGCAACGGCTACGCAGAGTGTCTATGAGCGAACCGATAACCACATATGGTATCATTCATATATTTGCCGCCTTGGGAATCCCCTTTAGTAACGCCATAATGAGAATTGCTGGAGACGGACAGAGTGGCGACAAGACCGAACAGTTTATGTGCTACTAACATCGGGGGGTTTTTTCTTGTGAACTCCGGCGGCGTGGGTATAGGGTGCCCGAATGGTAGCGTGATGTTAGCCTTCTGGCAGGAGGAATGGCTATGTCGAACAGCGAAAAACTTCAAAATGCCGTAGACCAAAACTACAAGGCGTTTCAAACGATGTTGCCACAACTTCAATCCTCGCAGGGTGGAAGATTTGTGCTCATGCGTGACGAGAAGATTGTGGAGCGGTTTGACTCTGCACGCGATGCTGTTCTCTTTGGTCAGGAACGGTTTGATGATGGATTGTTTTCGATCCAACAAATTACCACTATTGTGGCAGACTTTGGATATTTCTCTCATGCCGTGCACCAGCATAACGTTTGACCCTTCTGTCGGACCGTTAATCCCATTGGGATTTGCACTTCCAAATTCGTTTAACACCGCTCGCAATGGCGGCGATGCACCTGCAATACACGAGTTTGTCGCTCTAATTGATACCGGAGCTTCGGTCACCTGTATTAGTTCTGAAATTGTTGCGGCCGTGGCCTTACCTTTGATTGGCAAGGGACAAATGGAATCGGCGAATGCGGTTCAAGCCGCAAATATATATATGGCCGATATTGCGTTGCGGTTTGGTGACCAGACGACTGATTTGGGGCAAATTCAAGCCTTGATGATCGAAAATCATTAAGTCATGGAGTTCAAGACTAATAATCCGCTTTACTCAGTGCTTTTGGGGCGCGACATTCTTTGCCGAGGCTATTTCAGTATCGCTGGCTACGACAAGCGATTTACGCTTTGCATGTAAGCGACAGCGCATCACCACCAGCAATTCTCATTATGGTTTGATTTTCTGCGATGATCTTCCGTCTTCTCAGTTTTGTGTTGTGCTGAGGCTTGTGCGGGTGCTTTAGCGCACTTTTGGTTCCGGCGGCAGTTCGCCGGTTATCATCGTGCGGATGAGCGCGTCCCAGTCGGTGAACAGGTGATATCCGGTGATGCTCCGCGGGTCCTCGAAGAACCGCCGTCGCGCGCCGAACGCTTCACGTGCCTCATGCCAGCGCTTGGCCACCGGGTCACAGACCGTGTGGAACGCGAAGGCGAGCAGGTTCATGGTCATGAGAAGGCTGGCCAAGTGTTCCTTAAGGGGTGCATTGTAACGCTGGACGCGATGGGGTGTCAGAAGGCAATCGCGCAGAAAACCCGAGATCGTAAAGCCGATTATGTCCTTGCTTTGAAGGGCAATCAGAAGACGATCCATCAGGATGTCAAGCTATGGTTCGATGGTATCGGCTGTGATAACAGTGACTGCTTGCAAACGGTTGATGGAGATAAGGGGCGCATTGAAACCCGCCGCTACCGGATATGCGATAAGATCAGTTGGCTCAAAGAGCGCCATCCGCATTGGCGTGGTCTTACATCAACAGGCTGTGTGACATCGCGCCGGGAGGTGAATGGGAAATCGTCGGTGCAGACGCGTTCCTTCATCAGTTCACGACCTGCGGATGCGCCCGTGTTTGCCGCCGTATTTGCCGCCGTATTTGCCACCGTATTTGCCACCGCCGTTCGGTCGCATTGGGGGGGTATCGAAAACCGCCTTCATTGGGTGCTGGACGTCGTATTCAGGGATGACGATTGCAGGGTGCGAAAAGACCACGCTCGCAAAAACTTCACCGTCATCAAACACATGGCGATGAACTTGCTCAACAGGGCAAAACAGAAAAAATCACTCCGGGTCATGCGCAAAAAACCGGCTGGAACAATCAATTCCTCAAATCCATTTTGACCGCATACCTTCATGCGATTCCCCTGCGGATTTTCAAACCCGCCATTGCACCGGGTCGGGCGCAGTGGCGGGCCGGGACGACCCAGCCGACGTTGTTCGGAGATTCCCGGCCCGGCCCCCGTTGACATCCCCCCCCGCCGCCGCTAGATCAGCCATCGCGTCGCAAGGCGAGCGGTGCTGGGCCCAGGTGGCGGAATTGGTAGACGCGCTAGCTTCAGGTGCTAGTTTCCTCCGGGAAGTGGAAGTTCGAGTCTTCTCCTGGGCACCACTCTCCCCCCGCAACGAGGCGCGGGACGGGATGAGAGATCAGATATGACGAATGCCCTCTATCAGAATGACCTGCCCGACGGGCTCGATCTCGGGCCGGTGGTGGCCATCGACAGCGAGACCATGGGGCTGAACCCGCACCGCGACCGGCTGTGCCTGGTGCAGCTCTCCTCCGGCGACGGCAATGCGCATCTGGTGCAGATCGCCAAGGGGCAGAAGAAGGCGCCGAACCTGGCCCGCCTGTTGCGCGACCGCAAAACCCTGAAGCTGTTCCATTTCGGCCGCTTCGACATCGCCGTGATGGCGCATGCTTTCGGCGCCGTCTCGCGGCCGGTCTGGTGCACCAAGATCGCCTCGAAGCTGTGCCGCACCTCGACCGACCGGCATGGGCTGCGCAACCTGTGCCAGGAGCTGATCGGGGTCGATATCTCGAAGCAGCAGCAGTCGTCGGATTGGGGCGCGGAAGATTTGAGCGAGGCGCAACTGGAATATGCCGCCTCGGACGTTCTATACTTGCACCGGCTGAAGGCCGAACTGGAGGCGCGTCTGGCCCGCGAGGGCCGCACCGCGCTGGCTGACACCTGTTTCCGCTTCCTCCCCGACCGGGCGATGCTCGATCTGGAAGGTTGGTCCGAGACGGATATTTTCGATCACTGACCCCCGCGATTTGACGGGGCAGTCAGGGGGAGCTTGCCGTGACGACTGCCGCCGAACAGACCACCACGCCCAACATCGCCGGATCCGAATCGGATCGCAGCCGGGCGATCGCCACCGGTAGCCGGGTCATGGCGACCGAGGCGGCGGCGCTGGCGATGTTCGCCGATCAGCTGGGCGATGCTTTCGCTGACGCGGTCGATCTGATGTTGTCGGTCAAGGGCCGTGTCATCGTCTCGGGTATGGGCAAGTCCGGGCATGTGGCGCGCAAGATCGTCGCCACCATGGCTTCGACCGGAACCCCCGCACAGTTCGTCCACCCGGCCGAGGCCAGCCATGGCGACCTGGGCATGGTCACCCGCGACGACGTGGCGCTGGTGCTGTCGAATTCCGGTGAGACCAAGGAGCTGGCGGATATTGTCGCCCATACGCGACGCTTCTCTATTCCGCTGATCGGGGTCGCGAGCCGACCGGGCTCGACATTGCTGAAGGCCGCCGATATCGCGCTGGAATTACCTGCCGCGCCGGAGGCCTGCTCGGTCGGGCTGGCGCCGACCACCTCGACCACGCTGACCATGGCGCTGGGCGACGCGCTGGCGGTGGCGCTGATGGAGCGGCGCGACTTTACCCCCGAGCGTTTCGCCGAGTTCCACCCCGGCGGGAAGCTGGGGGCACAACTGGTCCGGATCTCCGACCTGATGGCGACCGGAAATGCAATCCCGCTGGTGTCGGAAGACGCGGCGATGCCCGATGCGCTGCTGGTAATGACCCAGAAAGGTTATGGCGTGGCGGGCACCATCGATGCACAAGGCCGGTTGACCGGGATCATCACCGACGGTGACTTGCGGCGCAACATGGAAGGGCTGCTCGAGCGCACTGTCCGCGAGGTCGCCACCCCCGACCCATGCACCATCGGCGCAGGGCAGCTGGCGCAGGAGGCCCTGGGACTGATGAACACGCACCAGATCACCTGCCTGTTCGTCACCGAGGGGACGCCACCGACCCGGCCTCTCGGCATCCTGCATGTGCATGACTGCTTGCGTGCCGGGGTCGATGGCCCCGTAGACAGGCCTGCCGATGGGGCGTGATCCTGCGCAGGCCGGGGTCATCAGCGATGCCGGACGGCAGCGCGTGCGGACCTATTCCCGCGCTGTCGCCTGGATGAAGGTGTTGCTGCCGCTGGGTTCGGTGGCGCTGATCGCGGTATTGTTCCTGAGCATCCAGGACAAGGGCGATCTGACCGATATCTTTACCGCCGAGGAACTGGCCACCCTGGGCGCTGGACTGCGGCTCGACAATCCGCGCTTCGCCGGGGTCACCGAGCAGGGCGAGCCTTTCGTGATCCGGGCCGATTGGGCGTTGCCCGATAGCGCGATGCCGCGTTTCATCGATCTGGAGCGTCCGGCGGGTGAAATCGAGATGGACGACGGACGTACCGTCGCGGCCAAGGCCGCCACCGGGCGATTGCACCGCCAGAGCAAGGTCTTTGTGCTGGAGGGAGAGGTCGCGCTGAATACCTCGGATGGCTATCATATCGAGACCGGGCTGATCGAGTTCGATCTCGACGCGAAAACCGCGAAGGCGCCCGGCCCGGTCAGCGGAACCAGCCCCAGCGGCCAGATCGAGGCGGGCAGTTTTCGCGCCACCATCGGCGGCGACGGTGAAGCGGGTGGGCAGATTTGGTTTGAAAACGGAGTCCGGCTGGTGTTCAGTCCGAACTAGGATAGTAAGTATCCAAAGGCCGCAACGCCAAGCCAGTGACGTGGCCGAAGTGCAGGTATCGGGAGGTAGGCGTGTTTGCCAGAGGACTTCAACTGATCGCGCTGGCGGCGCTGGTCGTGGCCGCAATCTCGGCGGCACCGGCGGCGGCGCAGAGCACCGGGCCTTTCGGCGGTTTCAAGCATGATTCCAGCGCGCCGGTCGAGGTCGTCGCCGACTCGCTGGAGGTCCGGCAGGCGGAAAACCTGGCGATCTTTACCGGCGCGGTCGTCGCCGGGCAGGGCACCCTTCGGCTTACCGCCGACAAGCTGACCGTGACCTACGCTTCAATGCAGTCAGACGCGGATACCGGTGCGATCCAGCACATGCGCGCCGACGGCAACGTCTTTCTGGTGAATGGCACCGAGACGGCACAGGGCGCCTGGGCGGAATACAACGTGGCCGACGGCATGATTCTCATGGGCGGCAATGTGGTGCTGACCCAAGGTGCCAACGCGATCTCGGGCGATTCGCTGGTGATCGACCTGAATGCCGGCACCGGCAAGATCGAAGGCGGGCGGGTCAAGACCATCTTTGCGCCTGCGAAAACATCGCCCGCAACCGGGAATTGACGGCAAAATGTGGACAATTCGGCAGTGACCCAGGCAGACAGCGCAACCAGCGATGCAACCGGCGGCCCTGCGGCGCGGCGCCAGGAAGGGCTGGTGGTCACCGGCCTGGGCAAGAGCTATCGCCGCCGCCCGGTGGTGCGCGACGTCTCGCTGGAGTTGCATCGCGGCGAGGCGGTCGGGCTGTTGGGCCCAAACGGCGCCGGCAAGACCACCTGTTTCTACATGGTCGTCGGCCTGGTGCCCGCCGACACTGGATCGATCTCGGTCGACGGCATCGACCTGACACCGCTGCCGATGTATCGCCGGGCCCGGTTGGGGCTGGGCTACCTGCCTCAGGAAGCCTCGATCTTTCGCGGGCTCTCGGTCGAGGAAAACATCCGCGCGGTGCTGGAGCTGGTCGAGCCGGACCGGGTGACCCGCGCCAACCGGCTGGACGAACTGCTGGGCGAATTTTCCATCACGCATCTGCGCCGCACCCCCGCAACGGCACTGTCGGGCGGCGAGCGCCGCCGCGTCGAGATCGCGCGGTGCCTGGCCACCGATCCTGCCTTCATCCTGCTCGATGAACCCTTCGCCGGCATCGATCCGATCGCTGTTGGCGACATCCGGGCGCTGGTTGGCCACCTGAAGGAACGCGGCATCGGCGTGTTGATAACCGACCATAACGTGCGTGAGACATTGGAGATCATTGACCGGGCATACATCTTGCATGATGGTTGCGTGTTGATGAGCGGCACCCCGGACGAGGTGGTCCAGGATGCCAATGTCCGCCGCGTCTATCTGGGCGAGGGCTTCCGGATTTAGGAACCCCCGGTAACCTCCAAGCAACCCTTGGTCCCCCGGTCTGATCCGGCTGAGAGAGATTCGACCAGAGGCACGGATCAGGTATGGCGCTGGGCTTTCGACTGGACCTGAAGCAGAGCCAGCAACTGGTGATGACGCCCCAGTTGCAGCAGGCGATAAAGCTGCTTCAGATGTCGAACCTGGAACTGCGCGAATATGTCGAGCACGAGTTGGAGAGCAACCCGCTGATCCGGATCGAGGAGACGGCGGGCGGCTCCCCCGGCAGATCTGAGGCTGAATCCGGAGCGCTGCCGGAGACCGCATCCGACACCGACGCGGAGACAGGCGAACCCCCGCTGGATGCCCGGCTGACGCCGGAGGGCGACCACGGCCTGAGCGCCGAGACCTTCGATACCGGGGCGGAGAACCTCTACGATACCGGCCCAAATGAACGCGCTCCCGGAGAGGCGGCGCCCGGAATTGGGGCTGGGGTCGGAGCGGGGGGTAACAAGTCCTTCGAATCTGTACCCTTCGATCTGGAACAGCAGCCGGACCGGCCGGTGAGCCTGCGCGCGCATCTTTTGGCGCAGCTTGGCCAGAGCCAGGCAGAGCCGCCGGTGCTGCCGCTGGCGCGGCTGCTCGTCGAGGAGCTGGACGAACACGGAATTCTGCGCGCCGACCTGGCCGAGCTGGCCACCCGCCTGGGCGCCACAGTGGGACAAGTGATGGCGGCGCTGGCCCTGGTCCAGGGTTGCGAGCCAACCGGAGTTGGCGCGCGCGACCTGGCCGAGTGCCTCGCCCTGCAACTGGCCGAGCGCGACCGGCTCGACCCGGCGATGCGGAGACTGGTTGAGAACCTCCCTCTCATCGAGCGGGGCGAGCGGCGGCGGCTGCGCGCGATGTGCGGCGTCGATGAAGAGGACTTCGCCGACATGCTGATGGAGCTGAGGGCGCTCGACCCGCGGCCCTGCGCCGGATTTCAGGTCGAGCGGGCGGAAACCCTTATCCCGGACGTGTTCCTTCGCCGCGCGCCCGGCAATGATCGGGGGGTTGACGGGAGCTGGGGCTGGGAAGTGGAGTTGAACACCGAAACCCTGCCCCGGGTGCTGGTCGACAACCGCTATGCGGCGCAGCTGGCGGCAACAGGAGGCGTGGCGGGAGGCGAAACCCGCACCTTCATCTCGGACTGCCGTGCAAACGCCACCTGGCTCATGCGCAGCCTGGACCAACGGGCGCGCACGATCCTGACAGTGGCCACCGAGATCGTCCGTCAGCAGGACCGGTTCTTCGCCGAGGGAATCACCGGGTTGAAGCCCCTGACCCTGCGCATGGTGGCCGAGGAAACCGGCCTGCACGAATCGACTGCCAGCCGGGTGACGTCGAATAAGTACATCGCCACCGAGCGCGGCATCTTCGAGTTGAAATTCTTCTTCACAAATGCGGTTGGCTCGGAAGGGCTGGCAGCGGAGGCTGTGCGCCACCGAATCCGCGTCATGGTTGCGGCGGAGGCACCCGGAAAAATCCTGTCAGATGACACGATTGTTGTGCAATTACAGGACGGTGGAGTAGATATCGCGCGGCGCACCGTCGCCAAGTATCGCAAGACCCTGGGCATTCCCTCGTCGGTCGAACGGCGTCGGCTCAGGGCAATGATGTCGAAAGATTGAAGCTTTGTTGATCAAACCCCCTTCTGCACCCGGAAAAAACATTGTTATATTGACAGTGCTGGGGTCGCCGCCTGGTTGCCGCTCCGCTTCGGAAGCAAGGATTGCGCGCCTCAAGCTCCGGACAACGACGAGGGGGTTCGTTGGGCCAGCGCCCGCCTCTCTTCCAAACCGTTTGGAGACATGATGGATATCAGGATATCGGGCAAGCAGATCGATGTGGGCAGCGCGCTCCGCACCCATGTCGCGGAAAATCTGGTTGCTGCTGTGGGCAAGTATTTCGACCGCCCGGTCAACGCCAATGTGGTCTTTTCGCGCAATGGGCACGAGTTCAAATGCGATAGCTCGGTCCATCTCTCGACCGGGCTGACAGCACAGGCGCATGCGGTGAATGGCGAGATCTACGCCGCCTTCGACCAGGCCACCGACCGGATCGAGAAGCAGTTGCGCCGCTACAAGCGCCGGCTGAAGGACCACCATCGCCAGCGACAGAATCCGATCGAGTTGATCGAGGCCCAGTCCTACGTACTTCGCGGCCATGACGAGGAGGCCGAGGAGGCCGAGGAGGCCGAGGTCAACGGCATGCAACCGGTGATCGTCGCCGAGATGACCACCGACATCAAATCCCTGACTGTCGGGGAGGCAGTGATGCAGATGGAGTTGGCGCACAGCCCATTCCTGATGTTCAAGAACGACGCCAACGGGCGTATCAATATCGTCTTCCAGCGAGATGACGGCAATGTGGGCTGGATCGATCCGGCCAACGTGCCGAAAACCTGAGCGGCGAACCAAGAGCAGTAATAAAAGTAGGGTTTCATGGAACTGGCCGACCTGATCGCGCGTGACGCGATCCTCCCCGCCGTCAAGGCAGGCAGCAAGAAACAGATTCTGCAGGAGATCGGCGCCCGGGCGCGCGAAGCCTACGGGCTGCAAACCCGCCAGGTTGTCGAGGGACTGCTGGCGCGCGAGAAACTGGGCTCGACCGCCATGGGCGGTGGCGTGGCTATCCCGCATGCCCGGTTGCCGGGCCTGAAATCCATCTCCGGGCTGTTCGCCCGACTGGAGAAGCCGGCGGATTTCGAGGCGGTGGACGGGCAAGGCGTCGATCTTGTCTTCGTGCTGCTGGCGCCAGAGGAATCAGGCGCTGACCATTTGCGGGCACTGGCGCGGGTGTCGCGGCTGCTGCGCGACACGGATCTGCGCAAGAAACTGCGCGAGACCGCGGAAGCGGAGGCGCTCTATGCGCTGATTACCGAGCCGATGGCCTCGCGGGCGGCATAACGGCGCGCAACTCCGTAGCTTTCACCGGAAATATCGTCACGCAACCATAAGCGATTGCGCCCGCGCCTCGGCTCTGTCCGCCTGGTCCCGATTGCCCTGGCCCCGCGAAGCCCGGGCGACGTGCTGCCAGTTCAGGGCGCTTGTTGGCTTGAGCGCACAGCGCTCATTGGCCAGCGCAAGCGCCAGGTCGAACCGCCGCGCGCGCAGCGCCGCCTCGAGAAGGGTCCAGCCGATTATATCGCGTTGGGCGAAGCTGCCGCCAAGTTTGTAGGTCATGTAGCGCACCGGAACCAGGCGGTCGACGCAATCACCATAGCGCTGGTCGTGAAAATCCTGGATCGCGAGGCAGAACGGTAAGCCGATCTCCCGGCTCATCGCCGCGTTCGCATCGCCGCCATGCTCGACATGGCGTTCATTGGCGCTGAGCAACGCTGCCTGCGCGTCGGTCCGGTCGTCGGAGACGAAGGCCATCATCGCATGGACATCGTTGAAGGCATAAAGCGTGTCCTGTGCCGCGGGCGCCCATTTGTCCGCCAGATCGCGCCAGCGGTCGCCGGTGTCGATGCCGAGAAGGTTTAGCCGCCAGAGCAGTGCCGAAGCGTCCAGCTCCTGGTACTTGTCGCCCTCGATGCTGCCGCGCAGGTGCTGGTCATAGATCTCCAGCACCGGCTCGATCGCTCCGATATCGATGTGAAACAGGCCGGTGTGCCACCACAGATGGTTGGCGAAGTTCGACGTGTCCCAGTGTTTGGCGTGGTCCATCATGAACCGGATCCCGCCCGCCTGGCGCCCTTTCATCTCCATCACATGACCGACCGCGTGAACCGCGTAGGGGTTGTCCGGGCGCATCGAAAGCGCCTCACGTCCCATTTCCTCAGCTCGGAAGTAGTCGCTGTTCTCCTCCAGCCCGAACGCATAGAACCCCAGCACGAATTCGTAGCCGGGGATGGTCTCGTCCCACAGCGAAAAGACCCGCGCCACCGTATCGCGCTGGCCGACCACATCGCCCAGAAGAACATGGCTGAGATGGGCAAGCTGGAGCGCGATCAGATCGCGCGGATAGCGGGTCAGGATATCTTCCCAGGTCTGGACGGCACCGTAAAAATCCCCGTTGACCCATTTCCTGACTGCCGCCAGGTGACCCAGTTCCCGATTGTTCGCCCGCGCCGCGAGGGTCGCGGCATTCTCGAACGCCTGAACCATCTGGCGATAGATCCTCGTCTCCATCGCCTGTGAAAGCCAGGAGGCCTTGAAGAGATGGGCCATGACGAAACCGGGGTGCTCCGTCAGAACCCTGTCGATTTCAGCGATAGCGTCGCCGCGAAAGCTGAGGGCACACAGAAGCGCCCGCTCCAACCCATCGATCGCGGACTGATCCGAATAGGAAATCGGAACCCCTCGGCAATCGGTTCCTCCGAATGCGGCCTGGCTGGTTGTCATGAGGCTACATGGTCCTTTGTTGCGATGGCAGATGTCGTGTTTAGCGATTCTAGGCTTTGATACTCGAAAAATCCTGCTAACTCTGGCCAGGATTGTCGAGTTTTTTGGAGGAAATCAACCAATGTCAATGGCCAGGATTCCCGAACTAAATCCCTGACGCGCCTCGGCAGGGGCGGCGATGGGTGCCGTTGTGGGGTTTTTGCCCCGCGCCCGGGCACCACTCCCGCGGATTTCGCGCTCGAGGAGATATTCTCAAGGTGGCCACGCGTTTTGCGGGTCCCGCGCCTGTCCGTTGGCCAAGCGAAGCCCTGGCCGGGAGCCGGCATCGCACTTCAGCAAGGATATCGTGGCAGGCTGGAGCCGTCAGGTCGGGCCGCGCGCCAGGGCCAGGATCTTCCGCCTGGCGCTCAGCACCAGATCGAGCCCCGCTTCGCTCCCCAAACGGATGATCAGCCGCCGCGCATGACGGATCACCCGGCCAGGCAGGGCGATCAGAGCCAGGCGCAAGGCCTTCATCCGCCGTGCCACCCAGGCCGGTCCCAGAACCAGTTGCTTCATCACCGCGTTCAAATTATGCGCCAGCACCATGATCGCCCACCAGGCCGCATTGGCTCCGAACAGACCCGAGGGCAGGGTGCCGCCAGCCAGGTCGTGCTTCATCACCGCGTGGACTTCCTCGCTCTTGCCACAGCGCTCCCGGGACCACCAGATCACCTCATCGCCCGGCAGATCACGGTTGGTGACCAGGGCGAACAGCTTGCTGCGCCCCTTCGAGGCAAACTCCGCGGTCGGGAACGGCAACTGATCCCCATCGCCAAGCTCCAACTGTTCCAGCGGCTCCCGGATCGCCAGGAAGCGGTAATCCGCCCGCGTCTTGCTCTCGCCCACCCAACTCGGTACATGGCAGACCTCCGCCCACTCCTGGCCGGTCTCCTGACGTTGCCCGTCAAAAACACGATCCAGCGGCCGCCACTCGGCCTCCGGCACGGCCAGGGCAGCACGCCGGAATTCCGCCGTCACGTTGGCGCCGACGGCGAACTCGATCACCCCGAAAACCTTGTCCCGGCCCTCGCCACAATAGAGCAGTAGATCCTTCTGATAACCCGCCGTGTCCGAGCGCAGATAGACCTTGTCCACGCCCCCAGGCAGCGCCGCCAGCGAGGCCTGCAACACCTGCAACTGCCGATAGCCAGCCGGCACATTGCCGTCGCGGAACTCGGAATGCACGATCACCTGCTGTTCCGCCCACCAGGTGTTCAACGGCTGATAGGCCTTGAACTTCTTGTAGCAGTATTCCGCCTGGCGCTTGTGGCTCTGCACCAGCGTCGCGTCCATGTCCAGCGTCGCCGAGCCCTGCCTGCGATGGTGCTGCAGAAATGACACCAGCGCCTGATTGACACGCCGCAGACCAAGCAGACCCGCCGACGGGCGCGGGATGAAGGCACGCCCGGCCTCCCGCAGATCTTCCTGGCCTGCGTCGTGGAAGCGTTCCAACCAGCCCGACAGAGCCGACGGCGAAGGCACGCTGCGCCCGCGACCGCGCCGAAACCGGCTCTTCAGTTGCCGCCGTTCCCGGCGCACCAACAGCCGCCGCTCAACCGCATCCATGGTCGCGGCAAAGCCGGCGTCCGCCTCCAGGCGTTCCAGATCCTCGACCCGATCACCCCCGCACAGATTGAGTGCGATCACCGTGATGATCATCTGCACATCCAGCCAGCCCTGCCGCCCCGCCACCCGCACCTCGCGCCGCACCGCAGCCGCCAGTCCCGATGCCTCAATCAAATCAAGGTAAACACCAATCCCGGCAAAACCCGTCAGATCGCTGCTGCCCGGTTCGCTTTCGTACTCGAAAGGAAGAACGCCCTGTGCCATGTTATTTTCACCCCGTTGGTGATGGAGTTAATCGCAAAAACCATCATAAATCCCTTTAGATTCAAAGACAACGGGGAATTTCAACTTTTTTGATCCAGAATCAGGGATGGACGAACTGGACAAAGAGATCCTCGTCGCGCTGCAGTACGACGGTCGCGCCAGCGTCGAAACTGTGGCCGAGACGATCGGTCTGACGCCCACGCCCACCCGGCGGCGCATCCGGCGACTTGAGGAGACCGGGGTGATTTCGGGCTATTCGGCGATTGTCGATCCCGCCGCCTGTGGCCTGGACTTGTCGCTCTACGTGATGATCAAGCTGGCGCAGCGCGACCGGGAAACCATCGACGGTTTCGAGCGCACGGTGCAGAACCTGCCGGAGATCGTCAACTGCGACCTTGTCACCGGTGAATTCGATTACCTGATGGTGATGCACACTGCCAGTATGCAGGATTACAACCTGTACCTGCGCAATGTCGTCGCGAAAATCCCTGGCATCGTCAGCATTCAGACCAGTGTCGTCATCGGAAATATCAAACGCGCCCGTTCATACTCCCGCTGAGTGCCCGGGGAACACGCCGGGAGGGATCGAGAGGCCAGCCCCGGTTCAGTGGACGCTGAGGGGCCGCATGTCATTGCGCTTGGCCAGCGCGAACGCGATGCGCCGGTCGGGCGTCAGCGCCAGCTGGTTTCCCTCGACGTCGTGCAGGGCATAGAGTTTGGCCTCGGTACCGCGCAGTGCGTTGGGTAGATCCTCCGGAGCGACCTCGCGGACATAGACGATGGGTTGGCCACTTGGTTCGAGAAACGGGTTGTCTGTCATTTTTCTGCCTCCGGCAATTTAATCTCGATTCTGCGCACCGTCGTTTCCGGCCTGTGGCGGGTCAGGTCGATATGCAGCAGGCCATGATCCAAACCGGCTCCCACAACCTCGACATGCTCGGCCAGCACAAAGCTGCGCTGGAACGGCCGGGCAGCGATGCCGCGATGGAGGAAGGCGCATTCGCCTTCTTCCCCGGCGTGGCGGCCGCGGATGAGGAGTTGCTGCTCCTCGACAGTGATCGAAAGATCGACCTCACTGAACCCTGCGACGGCGAGGGTGATGCGATAGGCATCCTCGCCATGCTGTTCGATATTGAACGGCGGATAGCCGTCCGACCCGGCCTTCAGGGTACGCTCGACCAACCGGTCGAGCTGCTCGAAGCCGAGCAGGAAAGGCTGCGAAGTGAGCGAGATTCGTGACATGTGCGACTGTCCTTACAGCAAAGCGACGTTGTTGGCGGGCCCGCCTGGCAGCACCCGTCACGGGGAGAATATGGGGGCGGCAGGGCGGTTGGGCAATAGCGCTGCCTGCCAAGCACCGATATGCTCGGCCGCATGACCCGCCAATCGCAATCGAGACTGGCAGTCGGCAGCCTGATTGCGCTTGCGAGCGGGATAGGACTTGGCCGGTTCCTCTATACGCCGGTTTTGCCGATGATGGTCGAGGGCGCGGGTATCGGCCCGTCGCAGGCCGGACTGATCGCCAGCGCCAATTTCTCCGGCTATTTGGCGGGCGCGCTGTCGGCGAGCCTGCCCGGCATGTCGTCGCGCAGCTGGAACTGGCTGGTTGCGGCGCTGGTGACGAGTGCCGCCACCACCGGGGCGATGGCGATAGCAGACGGGTTCTGGCCCTGGGTGCTGCTGCGCTTTGCCGGTGGCTGGGCCAGCGCGTTCGTTCTCGTTTTCACCGCAGCACTGGTGGTTTCACGGTTGAGGGCCGCGGGCAGCATCCTATCCACGTTGCACTTCACGGGAGTCGGGGCTGGAATAGCAATCTCGGCACTCGTTTCCGCACCGTTCATCGCGACCGACAGCGCGTGGCAACAAGTCTGGCTGACGGGAGGGCTCCTGAGCGCATTGGCGCTGATCGCTGTGCTGGCGCTGATTCCACACAGCGCGCCCTCTGCGGCCAGCCCGGCGCAGGAAAAGCGCGCCCGCCCGGAAGGGCTGTGGCGGCTGGCGCTCGCCTATGGTTGCCTCGGTTTCGGCTATGTGATCACCGCAACCTTCATCGTCGCGATGCTGCGCGAAGGGCCCAGCGGGGGGCCGAGTGGGCGCGGCGCCGAGACCATGGTCTGGCTGATCGTAGGCCTCACCGCCGCGCCTTCGGTGGTGGTGTGGAGCCGAATTAGCGCACGGATCGGAGCGATCCGGGCCTATCAGGCGGCGATGTTGATCGAGGCCGCTGGGGTGGGCCTGAGTGCGCTCTCGACCGGCACCGCCGCGCTGGTCCTGGCCGCAGCCGCCCTTGGCAGCACCTTCATGGGACTAACGGCGATTGGGCTGCAGGAAGCCGCCCGGCGCGCCGGCGGCGATGGCCGGGCGATGATGGCGCTGATGACCGCGAGCTTCGGGCTGGGTCAGATGATCGGTCCCGGGATGGCGGGCTGGATGCGCGATTTCACTGGCAGCTTCGCGGCGCCGAGCCTGATCGCCGCCGCCGTGCTGGTCGCGGGCGGGCTTCTGGTCTGGCCGATGCGGGAACGGGGGTAGCACCTGTCTTTCGCGCCGAGGACGGTGAGCAGGATGCGCACCCTACGGCGCTGAGTCGCGAATTCCTTTCTTTCGAAAGGGTTAAATATTTCAGTTTATGTTATACTTCAAAACCTTAACCCCATGCACAAATCTGTGCACTCGCCGCGAGGCACAAGGCGGACAAGCTTGTCCGCCCTGTTTAGATCGAAATCTCGCTCGCTCCCCCATGCGCCGCCGACCATTCCAGCGGGTGGTCGAGGAACTTTTCCACTTCGTCCATGGTTTCAGCTTCGAAATAGCCGCCGCTGCGCGCCTCCGCCAGCACGTCGCGCCAGGTGGCAAGGTAGTGCAGCTTGATGCCCTGTTCGGCCAGCTTCGCGGGCACCTCGGGGAAGATATCGTAGTAGAAGACGACGATGGTGTGGTCGCAGACAGCGCCCGCTTCGCGGATCGCGTTGACGAAACTGACCTTCGAGCCGCCGTCGGTGGTGAGGTCCTCGACCAGCAGCACCCTTTGGCCCTCGTCAATCTGGCCCTCGATCCGGGCATCGCGGCCAAAGCCCTTGGGCTTCTTGCGGACATACTGCATCGGCAGCGCCAGGCGATCGGCGATCCAGGCCGCGAAGGGGATGCCGGCGGTCTCGCCACCGGCGATGGCGTCGAACGCCTCGTAACCGACGTCGCGCATCAGCACCGAGCAGGCAAAATCCATGCAGGCCGAGCGGATACGCGGGTAGGAGATCAGCTTGCGGCAGTCGATATAGACCGGGCTGGCAAGGCCGGAGGTCAGCATGTAGGGTGGATCGGGGCGGAAATGCACCGCCTTGATTTCCAGCAGCATACGGGAGATTTGCTGGCCCATCAGGGCGCGATCGGGGAAGCTTGTCTGGATCATATTCAGTCCTCCACCCGCCAGTAGAGCGCAAAGCCCGGGTCGAACACCGTCACCGGCCCGGCGCCGGTTTCGATCTTTGCCGGATATGCCACGGGGTCCGGACCCTTGGCCAGCGTGATGATGCTCCGGTTTGGTGGCAGGCCGTAGAAAGCCGGGCCATTCAGCGAGACGAAGGCCTCCAGCCGCTCCAATGCACCCTCCTCCTCGAACACATGGGCAAGGCAGCTCAGCGAATTCAGCGCGGTAAAGCAGCCGGCGCAGCCACATTCGGCCAGCTTCAGCGGGTCCGTATGAGGCGCCGAATCGGTGCCGCTGAAGAACCGCGCATCGCCCGAGGTGGCGGCTTGGCGCAGCGCCAGCCGGTGGCGCTCGCGCTTGGCGACCGGCAGGCAGTAATAGTGGGGCCGAATGCCACCCGCCAGGATGTGGTTGCGGTTGATGATCAGGTGATGGGTGGTCAGGGTCGCGGCCAGGCCGGTTTCGGCGCTGCGGACATAATCGACCCCGTTGCTGGTGGTGACATGCTCCAACACCACCTTCAGGGCGGGGGTGCGGCGGCGAAGAGGGTCGAGCACCCGGTCGATGAAGACCGCCTCGCGGTCGAAGATATCGACCTCGTCATCCGTGACCTCGCCGTGGACGCAAAGCGGCAGACCAATCTCGGCCATGCGTTCCAAAATCCCCGCCACCCGGTCGAAATCCTGCACGCCGGAAGCGGAGTTGGTGGTCGCCCCCGCCGGATACAGCTTGACCGCCCTGACCAGCCCGGAGGCGGCCGCGGCAGCCACATCCTCCGGGTCGGTCGTCTCGGTCAGATAGAGGGTCATCAGCGGCTCGAACGCCGCAGCTTCAGGAAGCGCCGCCAGGATGCGGGCGCGATAGGCCGCCGCATCAGCACCAGTAACCACCGGGGGCACCAGGTTCGGCATGATGATGGCGCGGGCGAAATGACCGGCTGTGCAGCCGATCACCGCCTCCAGCATCGCCCCGTCGCGCAAGTGCAGGTGCCAGTCGTCGGGGCGGCGGATGGTGAGGTTGCTGGTCACGCGGCCAGCCGAAAGCTGAACTCGTTCGCCAGCACGCTGGCCAGTGCCTGGCCTTCCTCGACGCTGGCGGGGAGCAGCGGCGGCCGGGTATTGGCCCAGCGCCCGTCGCCGGAGGCCATCGCCATCATCCGTTTCATGACCGGGATCGGGGCATAGCCCTGCACGGTCAGGCGGAACTTCTTCACCATCTCGTGGTGTTCGGCGGCGGCAGCCTTGTCGCCGCTATCATACAGCCGGATCACCTCGGCGATGCCAACCGCATTGATATTGGCGGTTGCCGAGATCGAACCGGTGGCGCCCAGTTCCAGCGCCTCCATCAGCGGCAGTTCCGAGCCGGGATAAACCCGCAATCCCTCGATACCCAGCAGCGCCGAGGTATTGGCCCAGTCGCCGGTGCTGTCCTTGATGCCGACGATAGTGCCCGGAAAATCCCGGTGCAGGCGGCGCACCAGCGGCACCGGAATACCAACCCCGGCAACCTGGGGGATATGGTAGAGGTAGATTTGCAACCGGGCGTCGGCGACACTGTCGATCAGGCGGCGGAAATAGTCGTAGAGCCCGTCGTCCGGCACGTTCTTGAAATAGAACGGCGGCAGGGTCATCGCCCCGGCACAGCCGAGTTCGACCGCGTGGCGGGTCAGCCGGATCGTGTCGGGCAGGTTGGTCAACCCGGTGCCGGGGATCATTTGTGCGGGTGCCACGCCGGAAGCGGCGAGCTTCTCCAACATGTCCATACGCTCGGCGATACCGACCGACAGCGCCTCGCTGGTGGTGCCGAACGGGGCCAGCCCGACGCAGCCATCGGCAAGGCAACGCCGGGCATGGGCGATGTAGAGATCCTCGGCGATGGTGAGGTCGTCGTTGAAGGGCGTCAGGATCGGGGCGATCACTCCGCGAAGCGGCGGGAATTCAGTCATGAGCGGAATCTCTCCATTGCAAACCGGTCCGGGTTGTCCGGTTCCGACAGAAGATAGACCAAACCAGGCGAAACAAAAAAGGGCCCCGAGCCGAGCCGATGCGGTTTTTTTGGCAGGCGGTCTTCCCCTCGACTTCCAGTCCGCCACACCCGGCCGCGCCCGGTGTACCTGGTGCCGGTCAGCGGGAAGGCCAATCAGGACGCCGCGGCGGCGTGCATTCGCGATCGACAGACCAGTGCACGCGGCGACCGAGAGGGTCAGCACCGGTGCCGCGTAATCGGCTAAATCGAAGCCGCTGGCGATCCACCCCGGTACCGGCAGCAGCCACAGTGCCGTCAGCCAGGCACGCCCGGCAGGAGTCTGCCCGAGGCCGGCGCGGGCAAGGAAGAGAGCGCCCAAGACGGCCAGCACCAGTTCGTATTCGTAGGCATAAGGTGTCGAGATCAGCGTTGCGAGGCAGAGAACCGCGATCTTCATATCCATTGGCGTGCGGGAGCGCGACCAAACCAGGCCGACCGCCACAATCGCAACGATCAGCGAAATTGTCTGTTGAGCGCGGGTTGCTTCGCCCATCATAAAAGTATCATACTGACACATAAGATGGCTGACCCGATCCCATTCAAGCGTCCCAAAGGGAGGAAGCAGCTTCGTTCAGACGAGGCAGAGTTGATCGTTCGTGAGTGGTCGGTGGATTCCGGCAATGTGATCATAGGCAGACACGCTTTTGACCACATTGACGAACGATCTATCATCGCTGCCGACGTGTTCAAAATTCTCCGTACCAGGTTTGTCGAAGGGACGCCGGAAAAACAAAAAGGGGAAGATTGGAAGGTTGTCGTCGTAAAGCATATGCCCGGGAACAAGGGAGGCTGGTGTCGTGACGATTATCCTAAAGGAAAAAATGGGCTCTTCGACGTTGGAAGTGTAATTCAGGGTGTCACTTAGGGCGTAATCAGCTACCCTCTGTCATCATAGAAAACAACGGAGGGGGACAGGCAATGGATGCTCAGGATGTATTGGCTCTTGGCCTCGGGGTTACGCCACCATGGCGGCTGGTCGAACAGCGTCTCGACACGAACAGACCGGAGACGCTCCGCTGTTCGAAGCCGTCCGCAAGGCGCTGGAGACGGTCAAAAAACATCCCAAGCGCATTCTCGAACGTTGGACGTCAATCCAGGGTGTGGGAATCCCATCAACACTGCCAAAGAACGCGTGGTGGAAAGAGGTGCTATCGTCAGCGGGGATATTGTTGCATAACGATGCAAGCAAGATCAAAGCGGCCTTTGAGTTCCAAAAGACGGGTACGCAACTTGGACACCGTGGATTTGGGGATCGCTCAGATGGCGAATGTCATTGACAAGGCCGGCGGAGGGCATATGCGCATCTTCAGCGGCCAAGGTGAGGTACAATATCGGCTTGGAGGTGGCTTTCAATCCCATAATCATCGATATCATATTGGTGGAACCCTTATCGAATGGTCGCTGCCATGCAGAGCATTCGGAATTCCGGAGGAAGAAGAGAATGACTAAGATTTCTATTTCTAAAGACTTCTCGGAATTCCCGGGGGGTCGATATCGTAAGCATGGACCACATAGTGGGGAAGAATTCAGAGAGAATTACCTTATTCCTGCCTTCGTCCGTGATGATGAGATCAATATCAATATTGACGGGACCAAAGGATTCCCATCTTCTTTTTTAGAAGAAGCATTTGGCGGATTACTTCGCTGCGGGATTGACATCAAAAAAATAAAGTGTAAATTGGTGATAGAATTTCAAAACTCAAGCAATAAACCATATCGAGATCAAATTTGGGACTATATAGAAAAACAATCTGCTCGCACCAATTGATAGAGAGGGATTTCTTATTGTGAATTATTTGTTTATGATTGTTAGCGCGGCGGTCGGAGCTTTTGGTGCTCATTTGCGGCTGAGTATGTAAAATCTCTAGTGCGATTGGCTCAATCAATAGAAGATGATCGGGACGATGATTTAGACTATATACTATCTTCAACAGATAAGGTCCTAGATCTTTCGGTAAAATACTGGACTCATGATGCGTCAGAGCTTGAGCGAGATGACCGAATTATAGCCGAAAGGATTGTTGGGGGACAAATGGCTCTAAGTTACCGGGTGGACTTGCTTTTTCGCGAATGCCCGGCCGAGAGGGACTGTTCTCTCGATGAAGTTCGGGACTTCATGACCGCTGCGACGGGGGGCGATTTTTTGAGTCCCGAGCGAAAAGCGGATGCAAGAAAACTTCGCGACATCATCTTCACCGCAGAGTCATTGAGGCACGGCGTGCGCGTTAGGCGCCGAAAATTACCGCGCAAGCATTTTCTTGTGCCCCGTCGGTAGGCAGGGGAATCGCATGAAGGTTATGCGGTCAAAATGGATTTGAGGAATTGATTGTTCCAGCCGGTTTTTTTGCGCATGACCCCGAGTGATTTTTTCTGTTTTGCCCTGTTGAGCAAGTTCATCGCCATGTGTTTGATGACGGTGAAGTTTTTGCGAGCGTGGTCTTTTCGCACCCTGCAATCGTCATCCCTGAATACGACGTCCAGCACCCAATGAAGGCGGTTTTCGATACCCCCCCAATGCGACCGAACGGCGGGGGCAAATACGGCGGCAAATACGGCGGCAAATACGGGCGCATCCGCAGGTCGTGAACTGATGAAGTAACGCGTCTGCACCGACGATTTCCCATTCACCTCCCGGCGCGATGTCACACAGCCTGTTGATGTAAGATCACGCCAATGCGGATGGCGCTCTTTGAGCCAACTGATCTTATCGCATATCCGGTAGCGGCGGGTTTCAATGCGCCCCTTATCTCCATCAACCGTTTGCAAGCAGTCACTATTATCACAGCCGATACCATCGAACCATAGCTTGACATCCTGATGGATCGTCCCCTGATTGCCCTTTGAAGCAAGGACATAATCGGCTTTACGATCGTAACCGTCCGGTCTCCCCGCCCTTGAAGGGTTTGTGATTGGCGTGCGAGTCTTCGCGTGATCGCGGGCGATAATGTCCGTTTGAATTACGAGGACACTTGAACTTGATGGATCATCGTAGAGGCAATCGGCGGAGCTACTCGAATGCGTTCAAGCGCCGTGTTGTGGCCGAGGCGCTTGAGCCTGGGGCTTCGGTTGCGTCGGTGGCGCGCCATCACGGGCTGAGCGCGACCATGGTGTTCGCGTGGCGTCGTGATCCGCGGTTTGGGCCAGGTGGTGATGGGGTGTTTTTCCTGCCTGTCGAGGTGATGTCGACTGCGATCACCGCCGCGCCGGAGCCGATCAGCCCTGTCAGCGACGGTCGGATCGAGATTGCCCTTGCATCGGGCCATCGTCTGACGCTCAGCGGTGCCTTTGATCCGGACATGGTGGTGCTGTTGGCGCGAGGTCTGAGCGCATGATCCCGGTTCCCGTGCAGACGAAGGTCTGGCTGGCGGCTGGCGTTACCGATATGCGCAAGGGGTTCAACGGTTTGTCGGCGCTGGCCGAGAAGGTTCTGGAGCAGGACCCGTATTCCGGGCACCTGTTCGTGTTCCGGGGACGGCGCGGCGATCTGATCAAGGTCATATGGTGGGACGGGCAAGGGGCGTGTCTGTTTTCCAAGCGTCTGGAGCGCGGCAGGTTCGTCTGGCCATCGCCGGCGCATGGCAGGTTGTCGGTGACATCGGCGCAACTGGCGATGCTGTTGGAGGGCATCGATTGGCGCGCGCCGCTGCGCACCTGGCGACCCCTGACGGCAGGATGATTTTTTGAACAAAAACAGAGAAATATGACACTTTAGGGATTCCCTTCAGTGTCGCGTTCTGGTATAGAATGGCTATGCTGGACCAGACCAAATCACTGCCCGATAATCCCTCGGAATTGAGGGTGTTCGCGGGGCAATTGGTGGCGACGGTCAAGTCCCAGGCGCTCGAGATTGCCAAGCTCAGGCATCAACTCGCCGGTCATCGCCGCCATCGGTTTGGCTCGAAGTCGGAGACGATGGATCAGCTTGAACTCGGGCTCGAAGAGGAAGAGATCGCGGCGGCGAAGATCGCGCCGCCTGCGTCGCCTGATACTGTCGCCGGGCCGAAGAACAAACCAAAGCGCAAACCGTTGCCGGACAGCTTGCCGCGCAACGAGCAAGTGCTGTCGCCCGGCGAGGCCTGCGGCAAGTGCGGCGAGGTTCTGAAGAAACTCGGCGAAGATGTCACCGAAGAGCTGGAATACGTCCCTGGCCGGTTCATCGTGAACCGCTTTGTCCGGCCCCGCATGGCTTGCACGTGTTGCGAGGCGATCTGCCAGGCACCATTGCCCTCGCGCCCGATCGAGCGGGGTCGTCCCGGCCCGGGCCTGCTGGCCCATGTGCTGGTCTCGAAGTATGCCGATCACCTCCCGCTCTATCGCCAGTCCCGGATATTCGATCGCGACGGCATTGATCTCGACCGCTCGACCCTGTCCGACTGGGTCGGCAAATCGGCGGCACTGCTGGAACCATTGGCTGATATGGTCGGGCGCCATGTTCAGCGCGGCCAGGCGATCTTTGCCGACGACACCACCCTGAAGATGCAGGTGAAGGGCACCGGCAAATGCAAGACCGCCCGGATCTGGACCTATGTTCGCGACGAACGGCCATGGGGCGGCGCCGACCCACCAGCGGCATGGTATCAGTTCACCGTCGATCGCAAGGGCGAGCACCCCACCAAACACCTGGCCGGGTACAAGGGCTGGATGCACGCGGACGGCTATGCCGGGTTCAACGAGCTCTACCGATCCGGTGGTGTCGATGAAGTCGCCTGCATGGCCCATATCCGGCGCAAGTTCACCGATGTCTTCCAGTCGGAGGGCTCGATCATCGCCGAGGAAGCCATCAAGCGCATCGCCGGGCTCTACGTCGTCGAAAAGGATGCCCGCGGCAGTGTGCCCATTGAGCGGGTCCAACTCCGGCAAGCCCGCGCCAAACCGATCTTCGATGCTCTGGAAGCCTGGCTGCAAACCCGGCTGCCAAAGATCTCCGGCAAGTCCGAACTCGCCAAGGCGATCCGCTACGCCCTGACCCGGATGAGGCGCCTGCGCCCGTATCTCGACCACGGCTTTCTGGAGATCGACAACAATTCCGCCGAACGCGCCATGAAGCCGATAGCCCTGGGTCGCAAGAATTATCTTTTTGTCGGCTCGGATGCTGGCGGTAAATCCGCCGCCATCGCCTATACCCTGATCGAGACCGCCAGGCTCAACGGCGTCGATCCCCAGGCCTGGCTGACCGATGTGCTCAGTCGCATCGCCGATCACAAAATCACCAAACTCGACGAGTTGCTCCCGTGGCGCTTCGCTCAGACCTGAGCGCAATCGGCCGACGCTGAACCGAACCAGAGCCCCGAGACCGGACGCTTACTTACGATCTCGGGTTTTCTGCGCGATTGCCTTCTGACACCCCATCGCGTCCAGCGTTACAATGCACCCCTCAAGGTGTAAAAGCTCCAGAAGCCCGGGAATATCCTTGATCTCATTTTTCTCGGTATCACCTGGACGCTGCCCCAACACGAGCCGCATGTCATCGCAAAAGGCGGATATCATATGCAGAGGGTCACCATCTCTGGATTTGGAGCCGCGAACGGTCTTGCCGTCTATTGCCACAACCGCTCCCGATATGCGTTCGCCCAGTCCTTGCGCCCAACTTGAAAAGGCATCGCAGAAGGCGGTCGGGTCAAGCTGTCGAAATACGCTGGAAAGCGTGTCATGTGAAGCGATGCCGTCCTTGAACGGGGCCAGTTCGCGCAAAAAAGACAGCTTTTCCGTTCCATATTCAGCAATATCAACAAAACTTTCGCACCCCGAAACCACGCCGCACAGGCTCAACAGAAGTACCTCGTCAAGTGGGCAGACCACCTTGGCAGCCTGCCTTGGGTCGGGAACGGCAGACATAACAGATTGAAAAGATGTAGTGTTTTCCATATTGATAACCTCCAGAGTGTATTCTGAAGGGAGTGAATCAGGCGACTCAAATCATTACCCCTGAATCGAGCCGTTGCTCAGCTTGCGCCCATCTGGAGCGGCTTAGGCTGGTATCACTGCAGGGGCGGATGGATGAGATTGCGGGAGCAGTTTTCGCAATTTGTTCAGGAAAGCTCTGGCGGCCTCTGGTAGCGCCTGCTCAGAGGCTATGATCAAGGCGAGTTCAAAGTATATTTTCGGCTCTAGCGGCCTCCAGATCACCTCGTCACCGAGGTCCGCAGTACCGTTCACGGCATCGACGATCGCGACTCCGGCCCCGGCCCGTACGAGGTTGCGAGCGATGGCGAAATAGGAGCTAGACACACGTCGCTCGATGGTCACATTGCGCTCGGCACAGAGCCGGTCGAGTTGGCGGTCGATGCTATGCTCTCCTGTGATCGAGATGACCGATCGTCCAGCCAGGGCAGCCGGGGTGATGCAGCTCTGTTGGCGCAGGGGGTCGGTCTGGTGGAGGATGCAAACGCAGGGTGTGCGGATAATTTCGCAGTTCAGCCCGGGGATTGGGTTGGGGGCGTCGATCAGGCCGATATCGATTTGCCTGCCAGAGACCCAGGAAGCGATCTTGCGCGAGCCGCGGATCTTGAGGTCGACGCTTACGTCAGGGTGGTCCTGCTGGAACTCCGCAATGACCCAGGGCAGCAGATTGATGGCGCAGGCGCCGTTGCTGGCGATGCTCACAGCGCCGACGCTGCCGGCGTTGATCTCCCGCGCCCGGTTATGAACCCGTTCGATGGCGAGCAGGCTCTGCTCAGCCTCGCGGTGCAGTTGCAGGGCCTCGCTGGTCGGCGCGAAACAGCCCTTCGAGCGGTGGAACAGGCTGAATCCCAGCTCCTGCTCGAGCTTCGACAGGGCGATGCTGACCGCCGGTTGGGTGAGGTTCAGCAACTCGGCCGCGCGCGAGACAGAGCCTGCTTCGATCAGGGCGTGGAACACTTCGAGGTGGCGCAGCGTAATGTGCATGTGGGCCTTCGCAGTTTTGATCCGGGGATATATAAATAAATCGAAATTATCGATAAGATCAATTAAATTGACCTTATGTCTCGCCTATCGAAATACTCTCCCGGTCTGAATTTATGCGGGTGGCCCGATGGATTGGGCTGACCGCTCCGTGGAGAGACAGCTTGGTAACAACATCCAGTCTGCGGACCGTCGCGGACGCGGCGGTGGCCAAGCCGCGCGCGCCGGTTGGTGGCGGGCTTGGGATACTGGCGGACAGCTTCAGGGACACGCCCTATTGGTGGGACGACGCACCCAGGCCGGAAGTACCGGCCACCATATCGGCGCGCAAGGTGGATGTTGCCGTGATTGGGTCAGGCTACACCGGCCTGAACGCAGCACTGGAAACTGCGCGAGCCGGGCGCAGCACCTTGGTTCTGGATGCCGAGCAGGCCGGATGGGGGTGCAGCACCCGCAATGGCGGGCAGATCAGCACCAGCGTGAAATTAACTTTCGAACAGCTTTCCCGGCGCTATGGCATGGAGTGCGCCCAGGCGATCCGGCAAGAGGGCCGCACAGCGCTGGAATGGATCGAGGAACTGGTCACCCGCGAGGGCATCACCTGTGATTTCAGGCTCAACGGCCGGTTCCACGCTGCGCACACGCCGGAGCGGTTCGCGGTCTTGGCGCAGCGCGTCGAGGCAGAACGGCGCGAAGGCATCGAGGCACATATGGTGCCACGCGCCGAGCAGCGCAGCGAGTTGGGGTCGGATGCGTATCACGGGGGCGTCGTCTACCCACGTCATGCCGCCCTGCACCCGGCAAAGTTTCATTCCGGGCTGCTGTCGGCGGTGATCGGCGCAGGCGCACAGGTGGTGGCGCATTGCCCGGTGCTGGAGGTCGGACACAATGCGACGGGGTTTGAATTGCAGACGCCAGGCGGAGCCATCACGGCGCGCGAGGTCATTGTGGCCACCAATGGCTATACCGGGACGCTGATGCCCTGGCTGCGACACCGAGTCATTCCTATCGGCAGTTATGTCATCGCAACTGAACCGTTGCCGCGAGACACGATCGACCGGCTGTTCCCCACTGACCGGATTACCAGCGACACCTGCCGGGTCGTCTATTACTATCGGGCCTCGCCGGACCGTAGCCGGGTTGTCTTTGGCGGCAGAGTTTCGGCGGGCGAGATCGACCCCCGGATCAGCGGCCTGCGCCTGCATGCCGAGATGACCCGGATATTTCCTGAACTGCGCGATACACAGGTCTCGCATAGTTGGGCTGGAACCGTCGCCTACAGCTTCGACTCGCTTGCCCATACGGGGGTCCATGACGGCATTCACTACGCTACCAGCTATTGCGGTTCGGGGGTCTCGATGGCCAGCTATCTTGGCATGCGGATCGGCCAGCGGGTGCTGGGCCGCGCGGAAGCGCGGACCGCTTTCGATGATCTGCCATTTCCGACCCGGCCACTCTATTTTGGGACGCCTTGGTTTCTGCCCGCGGTGGTTGCCTGGTACCGTTGGCGCGATCGGCGCGAATGCGCCAGCGCCAGCGCGTCAACAAGGTGATGTAAGCTGGACCAAAGCCGGGAGGGCACTCGCCACGCACCCGGCTCCAATGCATGGCGAACAAACGGCCCCGGGTGGAGCTTGACCCGGGAGGCCATAAACGGAGGAGAACGACAATGCAGTTTCGATTGATCGCCGCCACGGCGACCGCCGCTCTGATTGCCAGCGCCGCAGTTGCTCAGGACAAGACAGTGACCATTGCCTCGTGGGGCGGGTCGTACCAGCATGCGCAGAGTGAAGCGCTGTTTAAACCGGCCGCTGCCGCGACCGGGATCGTTGTCAAGGAGGAGAGTTATGGCGGTATGTCAGACGTACGCTTGCAGGTGCAAACCGGTGCAGTGACGTTGGATATCGTCGCCAGTGGCTCGGGCAGCGCCGCGCGGGCAGCGGCCGAGGGCTTGCTGGAGAAGCTCGACTATTCGGTGATCGACGTCTCGACCTTCTACCCGACACTTTATTCTGAGTACTGTGTTGGCGGCGACGTGTTCTCGACCGTCTATGCTTGGAATACCGAAACCTATGGCGAGAATGGTCCGCAGAACTGGGCCGACTTCTTTGATGTGGACAAGTTTCCCGGCTCTCGCGCTTATCGCGGCAAAGTCGCCGGTGCGCTGGCACCTGCACTGATGGCCGACGGTGTGGCAATGGCGGATGTTTGGAAGGTGCTGGATTCCGAGGAAGGCATCACGCGCGCCATCGACAAGATCCGCGAACTTAAGCCGCATATCGCCGTGTTCTGGTCCTCGGGCGCCCAGCATGCCCAGTTGATGAAGGACGGCGAGGTCGACATGACCACCGGCTGGAACGGACGCTTCGACGTGGCCAAGGCGGACGGCGCCAAGGTGGCCTACAGCTTCAATCAGGCGCTGCTGGACTATGACTGCTTCGCGATTCCGAAGGGGGCTCCGAACAAGGACGTGGCGATGGCGTTCCTGGCCGAAATCTCGAAGGCCGAATACCAGGCGAACTTGCCGCAATACATCACCTATGGACCGACCAACCGGGCGGCTTATGAGCTGGGCAAGATCGACGACGCCAAGGCGCGGTCCCTGCCGTCGCATCCGGATAACGCTGCGCTGCAGCTTCCGGTCAGCCTGGCCTGGTACGCGAAATGGGAGACCATCGCTGCCGAGATGTACCAGGAAATGTTGACCGAATGATCCGGTTGACCTGAAACTGAATGCGCGGGCGGCTCCGGCCGCCCGTCGCTCATGATAACGCCCAAGGGGAGAGGCGAATTGACCAACGTGGCGAGCGAAGCTCTGCCTATCACCATCCGCGGGGTGACCAAGACCTATGGCAGCGTGCATGCTCTGGACAATGTCGCTCTCGACATCCGCAGCGGTGAGTTCCTGACCCTGCTGGGGCCATCCGGCTCCGGCAAGACGACTTTGCTAATGGTGCTGGCGGGGTTCACGCGGCCCGACCAGGGTAGCTTGAAATTCGGCGACGACGAGGTGACCCGCAAGCCACCGCACCTGCGCAACGTGGGTATGGTGTTCCAGAACTATGCGCTGTTTCCGCACATGACGGTGGCCGGGAATGTCAGCTATCCGCTGCGGCTGCGCGGCGTCCCGAAAAGCGAGATCGCCGAGAGGAGCGAGCTTGCGCTGGAGACCGTGCAACTGGGCGGATACGGTACACGGCGCATCGATCAGCTTTCCGGCGGGCAGAAGCAGCGCGTCGCGCTGGCCCGAGCCATCGTCTTCGAACCGCGCATCCTGTTGATGGACGAGCCTCTGTCGGCGCTGGACAAGAAACTGCGCGACCGGATGCAGATCGAGTTGCGCCATCTACACGAGAAGCTGGGGATGACCACGGTGTATGTGACCCATGACCAGCGCGAGGCGCTGACCATGTCGGACCGGATCGCCGTGATCAACCACGGCAAGCTGATGCAACTAGATACCCCAACACGCATATATGACAATCCGGCCAATCGCTTTGTCGCCGACTTCATCGGCGAATCGGCCTTCCTGCCGGTGACGCGCGACGGCGGGGCGGTGCTTCATGCTGGGCAGCCGCTCAAACTGGCGCAAGCGCCGCCTGACGGAGATCTGCTGTTAATGGTCCGCCCGGAGCGGGTGAAGATTCTGAGCGGCGACGATACCACAGGAGCAAACCGCTTCGCCGCCACTGTTTCGGATGTGGTTTATCAGGGCGACAGCTTCCTGATGTACACCGCCCTGGCCGACGGGACCGAGCTTACCGTGCGCGGCGTCGTGCGCTCCGCCACCCTTGCCGCTCTGCCATCTGTTGGCGGAGCGATCACGTTGGGCCTCGACCCTGAGGACACCGCTCTGATTTCGGATCAGGAGCACTAGGATGACCGCAACTCCCGCCCCCAACCTTCACGCCCCCGATCTTCACGCAGAGGGGCTGAAGCGAGATGCCCGGCGCGAGCGGCTGGCCCTGATGGGTCTCAGTTCGCCGGCATTGCTGCTTGTTCTGGTTGTCCTGGTAATCCCGGTTGGGTGGCTGTTCTATGTGTCATTTATCGGTGCCGACGGTCAGTTCTCGCTGGAAAACTATCAGCGCATGACCACTCGAAAATCCTATGCTCGAATTTTTCAGAAGACCTTCGAGGTCAGCATTATCACCACCGGGATATGCATTCTGATCGGTTATCCGTTGGCCTATTTCCTGTCGCAGCTCCCCAGCCGGATCGCCAACATCTGCCTGATAACGGTTCTGCTGCCGTTCTGGACCTCGCTGCTGGTGCGAACCTATGCTTGGCTGGTGTTGTTGCAGAAACGGGGACTGGTGAATGAGTGGGCCATCGATCTGGGTCTGTGGGACGAACCGCTGAAGATCGTCCACAACATGACGGGCACCCTGATCGGCATGGTCCACATCATGCTGCCTTTCCTAGTGCTACCGCTTTACGGGTCGATGAGGGCGCTCAACCGCGATTACCTGAAGGCCGCCTCGAATCTGGGCGCCAGCCCGATGCGCAGCTTCTGGACCGTGTTCTTCCCACTGTCGACGCCGGGACTGTTCGCCGGATCGCTGATCGTATTCGTGCTGTGTCTGGGTTTTTTTGTCACCCCGGCGGTGCTGGGCGGGGGCAAGGTGATCATGGTGTCGATGAAGATCGCTTCGAATATCGAGCTGTTTGTGAACTGGGGCGCGGCGAGCGCGCTCGGCGTCGTGCTGCTGGTGCTGACCATGTTAATCCTGTGGCTCGCGGCGCGCTTCCTGAGACTGGACCAGATGGCCGGGGGAGGCCACTGATGAAAAGCTGGCTCGACAGCCCCGCCTCCGAGACGCAGATCACCCAGCGCCAGCGGTTGTGGCTCTATGTGCTTTCAACCCTGATCATGCTGTTTCTGGTGATGCCGACCCTGATCGTGATACCGATGTCGTTCTCGGAATCGCAGTATCTGGAGTTTCCACCGGAAAACTGGTCGACGCGCTGGTATCAGCACTATTTCGGATCGCCGGAGTGGATGTCGGCGACCGTGACCTCGCTGATGGCGGCCTTCCTGACTATGCTGGTGGCGACGCCGGTTGGGGTGGTGGCGGCGTATGGGCTCCACACCTCGCAGATGAAGGCGAGCAGGTTTGTGTTCATCTTGCTGATCACGCCGATGATGGTGCCGGTAATCCTGATCGCGATCGGTGCTTTTTACGCCTATGTGAAGCTGCATATTCTTTACACCATGACCGGGCTGGTGTTGGCCCACACCATGCTGGCCCTGCCACTAGTGCTGATCGTCACCGCCTCGGCGTTGAAAAGCTATGATATGAACCAGGAGATGGCCGCGCGCAGCCTGGGCGCACCGCGCTGGCAGGCCTTTCTGACCATCACCTTGCCACAAATCCGCTTCGCCGTGATTACCGCTGCTCTGCTGTCGTTTTTGACCTCGTTCGACGAGGTGGTGGTGGCGATGTTTATCTCTGGTGGCGACAATTCGACCCTGACCCGGAACATGTTCAACGCCTTGCGCGACCAGATCGACCCGACTATCGCCTCGATCTCGACGACCATGATCGTGATCACGTCGCTGCTGATGACGCTCGCCCAACTATTCGGCAAGGCGCGGACGCCCTCGTAACCGGACAATGACCATGGGTGCCGAGCCAGAGTTGACTATATCATCGTCGGCGCGGGCTCGGCTGGCTGTGTGCTGGCGGACCGTCTGGTGCCAGTGGTAAGCATCGGGTGTTGGTACTGGAGGCCGGCGGCTCGGAGCGGGGGAATTTCTGGATCCGGATGCCGATCGGCTATGGCGAGGTCTATTATGATGAGCGGGTCAACTGGAAATACCTGACCGAGCCAGAGGCGCCGCCGGGCGGGCGGCGGTCCTATTGGCCGCGCGGCAAGGTGCTGGGCGGCTCGTCTTCGATTAACGCTACGGTCTATGTGTGCGGGCATTCCGGCGATTTCGACGATTGGGAGACCGCGGGGCCACCGGCCGGGGCTGGGACGGGGTTGGGACGGGGTTGCGCCCTGTTTCAGGCGCATGGAGGATTGGGCCGGTGGCGCCGATGCAGTGCGGGGTGCGGGCGGGCCGCTGGCGGTTTCGGATACGAAGGACCACGCCCATCCACTGTGCGAGACCTATCTGCAGGCTGCGCGCGAAGCGCAGTTACCCATCAACCCGGATTACAACGGGGCCGGGATCGAGGGGGCCTTTCTCTACCAGTTCACCACCAAGGGCGGGCAGTGGGCCTCGACCGCGCGGTGCTATCTGCGGCCCGCCATGAGGCGGGCCAATCTGGAGGTGCGGACGCGGGCCCAGGCGACGCGGGTGCTGATGGAGGATGGGCGCGCGGTCGGCGTCGAGTATCTGCACGGCGGCAAACATGGCGGCAAGCTGCAGGTGGCGAGGGTGAGCGGCGGACCGGCGTCTGGCGCATCACCGACTCGCCCGGTGAGGGGCGCGGGGATCGCTACTGCGATACCGGGGGAGGCCGCCGCGAGCACGGCAGCGGCTTCGACGGCGGGGTGCAGGGCCACGGAGATTCAGGCACCGAGGGCGGCGATGCCGGCGCCGGGAATGGTCAAGCGGACCACTCTGGAGAATGGTGATGATGATCAACAGAGTACGAGAGACGATGCTGGGCGCGCGCCCCGCCCGCTCAGGCGCCGAGGATGGTCAATCGGGCAATGGAGATGGAGAAGGAGACGCTAATGAACGGATGGCGCAAGACGATGCTGGGCGCGGCCCTGGCTGTGGGGCTGACGGGTTGCGCGTCGGCCGGGCCGATGGTCGGGCCGTCGAGCCATGACGCGGCCGGTCTCCGGGCGCTGCTCGCGGACCGGGTCGAGGTCGCCTATGACGTGGCCGGGCGCGGCCGGGGCCTGCGGATCAAGGTCAATGTGGGCACGATGGGGCATTACTGCGTCCAGGACCGGCTCACAGGGTTCGGGCGCTATTTCACCCGGGCCTGGACGACGCGGCCGCGGGGCGCGGAGTTTCGCGCCGTCGTCACGCCAGCCGACCAACCGCTCGGCCAGCGTGTGCAGTACGACGCGGTCACCGGCGAGCTCGTGACAGGCGGCCTACGCACCGGCCGGGGCTGGATCGGCCACCTCCAGGAGACGATCCCGCAGGCGGTCTACTCGCTCTGCCCGCGCTTTCCGGATCGCGGCGATCTCGGCTTCGAGGTCAACCTGAAGCAGGCGGCGACGGATTACCGGAAGCTGGTCGCCCAGGACCCCGGGGCGGTGCTGAAAGGCTTGTAACTGGCGGGGAGGCGCCGGGGGCGGCTGTTTTGGCGAACATGCCCCCGGCGCCTCTTCCCGAAGAGGAAGGTGTTCTTCATGGGGATTATGTAGGAAAGTGCCGGAGGCCGCTTGGTGGCCCGGCTTCGGACGGGCGATGTGGCGGGTGCTGACGGGCTGCGCGAGCGCGTCCACGGCTTCCTCGAAACGGGCGTCTACTCGCATGTCCTCTTCCAGCGCCACCTTGCTCGGCTGGTAGGACGGATGCACGATTTCAACAACGCGCTGCTCCGGTTTGGCGGCCAGGGATGCCTTGCCGAGATTGCAGGGTGGCGAAGTGACGATCAGCTTGAACGCGCCATCGTCCAGTCCTCCCATGAAGGCCGGATTATCGGCGCATTCGATGACGACGCGGGTCACGACCGCGCCCCAGACGGCAGGCCGTTGTTTGCAATCAGTTCACGGTAGCGCAGGCGCTTGCCAACAGCGCCAGCGGCGAAGGTCGCCATGATGTCGATGGTGTCCCGGTCGCGGGCATTGTGGCGGCCCGCGAACTCTTGCACATACAGGTCAAGATGCTTCGGCGAGAACTTGTGGAATGTTCCCTTGTGCGCCCGCTTGAGCACCGCCCGGAAGGACTCGATGCCCTGCGTATGGGCCATGCCGCGCACATACTCGCCAACCGAGTGATTGACGGCTTCGTGCTCGAACTCCGCGCCGAGTCCGGCATAGGCACCATGCTCATCCGTGTAGATCACGGCGTCCTCCCCGGCATGGTCACGGACGAAGCCTTGCAGAGTCCGGGCGTCAGTGGAAGGAACAACTTGCGCCGCGACGCGATTTGTCGCGCGATCCTTCACACCCGCAACTGCCGTCTTCCCTACAGCGCCCCGGCCCGTCAGCTCTTTCCGCTTCGCCTTGGGCATGTTGGCCCGGCGCCCGCCCATGTAGGTTTCGTCGGCTTCGAGCGGCCCCGCGAACGCGCCCTGCCGTTCGGTCAAGGCAACCCGAAGCCGGTGCGCGAGGAACCATGCGCTGCGCTGGTCGATGTTCAAATCCCGATGGAGCTTCATGCTGGAGACCCCTTTCAGGCTCGTCGAGAGCAAGTAGGTGGCGATCATCCAGACCTGGAAGCCCAGCTTCGAGCCTTCCATCACCGTGCCCGTCTTCGCGGAAAACCGCTTCGCGCACTCCTTCTCCCGGCAACGGTAGGGCATGGTCTTGTGCTTGGCGCGTCTGCACATTCAGAGAGCCGCAGTGCGGGCAGTGGATACCCTCGGGCCAGCGGCGGGCAATGAACCACGCCTCGGCCGCCTCATCGGTCGGCCAACGCTTGAACAGTTCTACGAGGCTGATGCCCTGGCGGTCGCTCTTGCCCGCCGATTTGTGCTTCACCATATCCATATCCTCCTGGAATACAAACATAATACATGAGAGTGCCGACTAATGCCAACCCCCATTTCGGCACTCTCCTACATAATCCCCTTCTTCATGATGTGTATAAAGCGGCGCCTCGAAGCGCCGGCGGACATCCGGCGCGGCGGCGCGCCTCCCGCCGGCTCAGCCGCCAAGCAGGAGCGCCGAGACGATCACGCCCGCGATCGCGACCATGCAGCCGACCATCCAGCGCAACTGCGTGGTCTGGCCCTCGCCGATCTTCACATACCGCTCGGCATTCCTGGTATCACTCTCGGCGATCCCCGCGCGGGCCTCGGCGGCGGCGGCGGTGATCTCCCCGCGCAGGCTCTCGATCTTCGTCTCAAGCCGGGACTCGGTGCCGGCGATTTTCGTCTCAAGCCGGGCCTCGGTGCCGGCGATTTTCGTCTCAAGCCGGCCCTCGGTGCCAGCGATTTTCGTCTCAAGCCGGGACTCGCTGCCGGCGATCTCCCCGCGCACCTCGGCCATCCCCTCGGCGATCTCCCCGCGCACCTCGGCCATCCCCTCGGCGATCTTCGCATGCCGCTCGGCATTCCTGGTATCACTCTCGGCGATCTCCGTGCGCACCTCGGCGATCTTCGTCTCAAGCCGGCCCTCGGTGCCAGCGATCTCCGTGCGCACCTCGGCGCTCTCCGCGGTGAGGTCGGCCTTGAGGAGCGCGAGATCGTCCTTCGTGGCGAGGGATTCGGTCATGGCGCCGCCAACGGTTTCGATAATGGCCTCGGCCTGCGCCTCTTCGACGCCAGTGGCGGTGAGCCGCTTCATCGCCTTGAGAGTATCGAACGCCATGGTCATCCTTGCCGTCTCCTGCCAATCGCGTCCGCCGCGCGCCGAAAGGATATACGTTCCGGGCGCCCGCGTCAAAGCCTGCCCGTCCACCCTCCGCGCCCTGCCCTGGCCGCGGCGTCTCTCTCGCCGATCTCCCATCCAATGGGACCGGCGCGCGGGCGCGAGCGGCCCGACAAAGCTGCAGGTGGCGCGGGCGCGGGCGGAGGTGATCCTGTCGGGTGGGGCGATCAACTCGCCGCAGTTGCTGCAGCTGTCCGGGATCGGGCCGGGCGCGGTGTTGCAGGGGCTGGGGGTCGAGGGCCGGCGCGACGCGCCCGCCGTGGGGCGCAACCTGCAGGATCATCTGGGGTGGACCTGCTGTACCGCACGACCGTGCCGACGCTGAACCAGGTGCTGGGGCCTTGGTGGGGTAAATTGCGGGTCGGATTGCAATGCGTCCGGCTGCGGCGCGGGCCGTTGACCTTGAGCGTCAATCAGGGGGGCGGCTTTGTGCGCAGCCGGCCTGGGCTGGATCGGCCCGATTTGCAGCTGTATTTCTCGCCGGTCAGCTGTACGCGGGCACCGGTGGGCAAGCGGTCGCTGATGAGCCCGGACAAGTTTCCGGGGCTCATGCTGGGCTACAGCCCGTGCCGCCCGACCAGCCGGGGGACGGTGATGGCGCGCTCGCCCGATCCGCTGGAGGCACCGGAAATCAGCCCGAATTACCTGGATACCGAGGACGACCGGGACGCGATGCTGACCGGGGTGCGGTTTATCCGGCGGCTGGCGGATACGCCGGCTATGCGCGCAGTGACCGAAGCGGAGATTGGGCCGGGGCCAGACGTACAGGATGATAACGCTATGCGCGGCTACATCCGCGACAGCGCCGGGTCGGTGTTCCATGCGAGCTGTACGTGCCGGATGGGGATGGACCCGGAGAGCTCCGCGGGACCCGCGCCTCAGGATGTATGGGGTTGCGAGGTTGCGGGTGGTGGACGCCTCGGTGTTCCCGTCGGTCACCAGCGGCAACACCAATGCACCGACGATTATGGTTGCGGAACGGGCCGCAGACCTAATTCTGGAAGATGCGCATTAATGGGAGAACTAACGTGAAGATCAACAAGATCGAAACCTTCTGCACCGAGCTCGTCGGCTTCGTCCGAGTGACCGCCGAGGACGGGGACCAAGGCTGGGGCCAGGTCTCGACCTATCACTCCGACATCACCGCGCAGGTGCTGCACCGGCAGGTGGCGCCCTGGGTGTTAGGCAAGGACACCACCGACATGGATGACCTGCTGGATATCGTGACCGAGCGCGAGCACAAGTTTCCCGGCTCGTATCTGCGCCGCGCCATGGCCGGGTTCGACACCGCTGTCTGGGATCTGCGGGGCAAGCCGGTGGCGGCGCTGCCGGGCGGCTCGGCCGGGCCGGTGCGGGCCTATGCCTCGTCGATGCGGCGCGACATCACCCCCGCCGACGAGGCCGAGCGGTTGAAGCGGCTGCAGGGCGAGCAGGGCTTCGATGCCTTCAAGGTGCGCGCGGCCGCGACGAGTGGCCGGGGCGGACCGAGGAGATCATCGCCACCATGCGCCGCGAGATGGGCGGATGCTGGAGGACCACGGCTTCTGCCACTTGGAGGAGCCCTGCCCCTATTGGGAACTGGAGTGTTAGTAACACATAAACTGTCCGGTCTTGTAGCACATGATCTGTCCGGTTTTCATAGTGCCCCGAGGAGGGGCGCTTATGAGACGGATATTTCTATTTGGTTGGGATCCGTCTCAGATGCCGTAGCAAAAATAGCAAAGGCATTTGGCAAGTGATACCAGCTTGCGCGAAGGCTGGCTCATTTTGGGGATTGAACTAAACCGCTCACGCGGTGTTTGAGTTTGAGGTTTTGGGGCGGAGCCTCCTGTCTGAAAGAGTTGTGTGTTTACCGACAGCACAATTCACCGGACAGGAGACCCCGACAAAGCCCTCTACGCCGGCGTATGATTGACGATATGACGATATGACGATCCGCAATCTATCGCCATCGACGCAACGGTCTTACCTTCATGCGATGCAAAGGTTCAGCCGTTGTTTTGGTGGTTCGCCGGATCGTCTGGATCTGGAGGATGTTCGAGCCTGTCAGGTCACCAGCCAGCGTTACTGTCACGCAAGCCGACAAGCCTCTCCAAGTTGGCCTCTTGCTTGTTAGTTCGATGATCCACTCACGCATGGCCGCATCTTATATAGCTCTGATCGCTTGTCGCGGGAGGACGGGCCCAGCCCCTCCATTCGCTGACACTCGTCACTCAGGTAAGCGAATCTCTAGAGCCCTACTCTACCACGCTGGAGGCAAGTCGATGACGCAGGCAGTTTTGCGAAAAATTTTGGTAGAATTTTAGCGCAGATACGGAAGATGAAAATTGAAATGAAACGGATATTTCACTCTCGGTTAATGCGGAATACGCCTGATCGGACGTCGGGATTCGTATGTGGGTGCCCGGCAGGGACCCGTGGGATAGCGGGGGGTGCCGGGAATCTGTTCGGATGGAAGCGGCATCCCGGATCATCGTGGCTGTGGGGTGGAGTGGGCCAATGCCGAGCGTTTTGTAACCCATTTTTAACCCGGCAAAACAAAGGCCTCAACGATTTATCGCTAAGGCCTTGATTTTATTGGTGGAGCCAAGCGGGATCGAACCGCTGACCTCTTGAATGCCATTCAAGCGCTCTCCCAGCTGAGCTATGGCCCCAGATTTGCCAGCATATCGCGACCGGCGCGCGGAACCTAAGCGTGAGCACACCTTAGTTCAAGCGAAAAATTACCCCTTGCGGGTAACCACGCGCGCCGGGCAAAGGCTTCAATTGTCCTTCGGCCCATCGTCCTCATCGGCGGGAATGTTCTTGAGGTCCGCGCTGTCGTCACCGTCATTGTCGTCAGCGAGCAGAGCGCTGTCATCGACGGGGCCGTCGCCATCGAGTTCGTCATCGTCTCCATCGGCCTCGACCACAGTGTCATCATCGCCTGATTCGTTATCAGACTCATCATCAGGTGTGTTGGTATCGCGGTCATCCTCGTCGTCGATCAGATCCGCGGCCGTTTTGGCGGCGGCCTTTTTGGCGATCTTCGCGGCCGTAGCGGGGCGCAGACGCTTCGGCTTCATCGGTACCGAGATGTCGAGCTCTTCGCCGCATTTCGGACAGATGATCGGGTCGCGCGTCAGATCGTAGAACCTGACACGGCAGCTCAAACAAGTGCGCTTCACGCCCCATTCAGCTTTTGGCATTAATATCTCCACTTCGCGGCCGGTCTCTCGAAGAAGAAGCGCCAATGCCACATAAACGTAACCAATGTCAAAATAGTTTGGGGCTGACCCCGGTTTGGCGCGTGGATTTTTGTGCAGTTGCGAAAGGATCGCTTGCGGTGCGGTGAATGTGTGATTAATCTTTCCGGTAAGGGAAACAGACCGGGGTGGGGGAAAATGCGTGCTGTATCATGCTTATGAACTGACTCATGCCGCCATGGGTCCGATGCGGACAGCCGCGCGGGCCAGCAGTGATGCACTGCGGAATCCCTTTTTCCCGTTTGCCGCCAGCCTGCCGGCGCGCGCTACTGCCGCAGCCTGCGAAATGTTCGTCAACGCAACCCGGCGGTATGGCAAGCCGAAATTCGGCATCACCGAGACCACGGTTGCGGGCAAAACCGTTTCCGTTGTCGAGGACGTTGTGCTGGAAAAACCGTTCTGCAACTTGCTCCGCTTCACGCGCGATATGGTAAGGGCCAAGGCCCGAAATGACCCCAAGATTCTGATCATCGCTCCGATGTCCGGCCACTTCGCCACGCTGTTGCGCGGCACCGTCGAGGCGATGCTGCCGGAGCACGAGGTCTATGTCACCGACTGGGCCGACGCCCGCGATGTGCCGCTATCGGCCGGGCGGTTCGACCTGGCCGACTATACCAACTACATCCGCGACTTCGCCCGCTTCCTCGCCGCCGATGGCGAGCGGGCGGCGATCATGGCGGTGTGCCAACCCGGCGTACCCTGCATGGCGGCGGCCAGCATGATGGCCGAGGATGGTGACCCGGCGCGCCCCGCCTCGCTCATCCTGATGGGCAGCCCGGTCGACACGAGGATCAACGAGACCGAGCCGAACAAGCTGGCGCAAACCCACAACATCGCCTGGTTCGAGAAGAACGTCGTGGTCACCGTGCCCTGGCCCAACCAGGGATTCCTGCGCCGGGTCTATCCCGGCTTCCTGCAGCTTTCCGGCTTCATGTCGATGAATTTCGACCGCCATTTGGATGCCCATATGGAACAGTTCGGCCATCTGATCGAGGGCGACGGAGACTCAGCAGCGACGCATCGCGCTTTCTACGACGAATACCTTGCGGTGATGGACCTGACCGCCGAGTTCTACCTGGATACAGTCGAGATGGTTTTCCAGAAACACGCCCTGCCAAAGGGCGAGTTGGTGCTGAACGACCGACCCGTGCGGCCGCAGGCGATCCACGACACCGCGCTGATGGCGATCGAGGGCGAGAAGGACGACATCACCGGGCGGGGCCAGACGGTCGCGGCGCTGGAGTTGTGCCCCAACCTGCCCGACAAGAAAAAAAGCGCCTATGTGCAGGCCGAGGTCGGGCATTACGGCGTCTTCCACGGCTCGCGCTTCCGGAAGAACATCCAGCCGCGAATTCGCGATTTCATCCGCGCCAACCGGATCGCGGTCACCTGGTGATCGGGGCTTGATCCCCAGCCCGCCGGGCGGCAGTCTCGCCGCCATGGGCGAAACGCTTTTCCAACTCGACAACCGGAAAGTTTCCGTACGCTTGCGTGTCAATGCGCGGGCCCGGCGCTTTACGCTGCGGCTCGATCCAAAGAGCGATGGCGCGGTACTTACGATGCCGCCGGGGGTGCCGATGGCCGAGGCGCGGATGTTCTTGATGCGTCACTCGGACTGGCTGGCCCGGGCACTGGCGCGCCATCCATTGCGTGTCGTTGTCGATGGTGGCACCCGCCTGCCGGTGGCGGGGGATGAGGTCGAGATCCACCTTGCCGATGGGCCACGCCGGGCACCTCAACTCGGGGCTGGTCGGCTGATTCTGTCCGGCGCGGGCGCGCGCGGTTTTCAGGCCGGGCCCCGGGTAGCGGCTTTTTTGAAGGCCCGCGCCCGTGACGCGTTGGTCCCGGCCGCACACCGCTATGCCGGGATGTTGGGTCGCCAGGCCGTGGCGGTCACGCTGCGCGATACCCGATCGCGCTGGGGTTCGTGTACGTCGGAGGGGCGGCTGAGTTTCTCCTGGCGCCTGGCGATGGCGCCGCCCGAGATACTGGATTATGTCGCCGCGCACGAGGCGGCGCATCTGGTCGAGATGAACCATGGTCCCGGTTACTGGGACGTGCTGGAGCAGATTCTACCCGGCTACCGCCCCCACCGCACTTGGCTGAAGCGCGAGGGGCGGCGGCTGCACGGGTTCAGTTTCGAAGCCAGGTAAGCACGCTGGCAGCGACCCGCCCCGCGCTCTATATTCCACCCGGCGCACGGCCAACCAGGCGGGAGAAACCAAATCCATGGCAAAGGGATACTGGATCGGGCGGGTCGATGTGACCAACCCGGAGGGCTACAAGAAATACGTCGCGGCAAACGGCCCCGTCTTTGCAAAATACGGCGCCCGCTTCCTGATCCGGGGCGGCCAGTTCGAAGCTGTCGAGGGCGAAGCCCGCTCGCGCAACGTGGTGATCGAGTTCCCCAGCTATCAGGTGGCGCGGGACTGCTACCACTCGTCGGAATACGCCGAGGTGATGGCCTACCGCAAAGGCGCCAGTGTTGCCGACATCCTGATTATCGAAGGCTATGACGAGGTGCTGCCCGGCGAAGGGTGAGCGCCATTGCCTTGTCAGCCCGTTGAAAAAGTCGCCATTTACCGGGCTTCACCCCACTTGACCGGGTTTCACCCCACGACGAAACATAACGCGGCGTCGGCGGTTTCGCCATCCTCCGAGACGATGAGGACGATCCGAGCGACCAGAACGGCTCCAGAGGGCGCAACAAGCACGAAAACACCGCCATATCCGCCCGCCACAGCCTGGCGCGGGGTGCCGGCACCGATGAGTTGGCGCATCAGCAACGAGAGGTTGTGGCCGGCGACGTGAAGCAGGTATCGCTTGTGCACGTTCTCGCGCCCGCGCAGCCAGGTTCGGCGCATGCCGCCGCGATCGAGGGTGTGGGCAAAGGAGCGCTCGACGATCTCGGCGCGCAGCTTGAAGGCATCGCGGGCGACCCCGGACTTGAGCCGCACGCGGTTGTTGGTGACCGCCCGGCGCGCCGCCTGGTCATCGCGCCAGCGCGAAAAGCCCTTCTGCCTGGGCTCGGCGATCCGGGTCTTCCAGGGACTGTCGTCCAGGGCCTTCAAGACCGCCCGTGAGAAATAGCCCTTGTCGGTGACGCATTCGGCCGGGCTCTCTGGCGTCGGTGCCGCAGCCACCGCCTCGAGGTTTGCCTCGGCCGCCGCCAGGGTCTTGAAAAGCGTCGTGGTGTCGCCCTCATCGGCTGGGTGCAACTCGGCCGCCACCACCGCCCCGGTGTCCAGATCCACCGCGTGCTCGGGCTTGTAGGCCAGATGGGTCGTGCCGTCCTTCATCCTGGCGACCCTGGCCTCGGGGTCGCTCCTGGAAACCCAATCCTGGTTCGAGAGCTTCTTGCCCTTGCGCTTGCGGTCCAGACGCGCCAGGTCCTCGGCCGTGGGCGTCTCGATGCCGCTCTCCCGGGCCAGATGCTCCAGCATCTCCCGGTAGCCCTCACCCGTGTCGCGCCGCACGATGTTGCGCAGCGCCGCGTTGGCCTCCATGGTCGAGGCATCCACCCCGATGCGGTCGCCCTTCACCAAACCCGCCTCGGCGATCAGCGCCAGAACCCAATCGAAGACCACCGCGTGCACCTCGTGGGGCAGACGCGTGCGGGTCTTCGACAGCCAGGAATGGTCCGGCACACGATCCCGGCTCTCCAGCCGCAGAAACTCCCGCAGCGACAGCGAATCCGAGCAGCGCCATTCCAGCCCGCGCTCAGAGTCGATGCCCTCGAAGTAGCCCACCAGATGCATGCGGAAATAGCGCCCCGGCGGCACCGAAGGCGCTCCCGTCCTGGCCGCGTAATAGCACCGGCAGGTCGCCTCGACGAAGTCGTCGAAGCCGCCCTCAATCAGGACCGACTGAAGACGGTCGTAAAACACATGACCCGGCGAGCGCGGCATCTCCGCCCAGCCCACCATCAAATCACCCTGACGATCCTTCTGCAGTCCCATCGACATCGGCGAACCTCCCGGTCAAATCAGAATATCATAGAATCAGACCAGGCCGCTCGTGTCCAGGGCCGACTTCGTCAACGGGCTGTTGTGCCATCTTGGTCAGATAGGATCTGAACCAGCCGTGCTCTAGCTCATGGAATTGCTGCGATCTCCGAGTCGCAAAGTGAACTCACTTTGCTGGAAATCGCTCGAGGGCGTTTCGCCGGGTATGTGACCGAAGACGCGTGAGTGCACAGATTTGTGCACGTGGTTAAGTTGCTGAAATATAATGATATTCAAAATTTTTAAGCTTTTCGGAGGAGAGGAAAACGTGATTCGGATCGCCGAAAAACGCGCTAGATGTGCAACCTCAACAGGTTGTCTCCGGCCAGGCCGAGTCTGCTGATTGGTTTCTCTGATCCTGTTCCGCCATGCGGGCGATGCCAATTGTAGCTGTGTGTCCACTCGGGCAGGTGGGCGGCGCGCTGGTCCGAGGTTTGGTAGGTGCGCGCATAGGCCCATTCGTTGAGGGCGGTCTTGATGAAGCGTTCCGCCTTGCCGTTGGTCTTGGGCGTATAGGGTTTTGTCCGGATATGGCGCAGCCCCAGCACCTTGCAGGCGTCGCGGAAGGCGAAGGACTTGTAGCAGCTTCCGTTATCGGTCATCACCCGCTCGACGGTGACGCCGAGGCTCGCGTAGAAGGCAACGGCGGCCTTGAGGAAGGCGATGGCACTGACCGCCTTCTCGTCAGGGTGGATGCTGGGGAAGGCGATGCGCGAGTGGTCGTCGACACACACATGCACATACTCCCAGCCAGCCCCGCGGCTGTTGCTCTGGCCCCGCCTGTCGCCGGTGATGCGGTGGCCGACGCGCTCGAAGCGTCCGAGCTTCTTGATATCGATGTGGATCAGCTCGCCGGCGCGCGCGCGCGCTCATAGCGGCGCACCGGCTCGGCCGGCTCCAGGTCGCGCATCCGGTTCAGGTCGAGGCGGCGCAGAACCCGGCTGACGGTGGCGGGCGAAACGCCCGGCTCGGCGGCGATGCGCCGCGATCCGATCCATAACGTCGCCCGGGGTCGGGCGATAGAGCTGGTGCGGGCGCGAGGATCGGTCCCTCAGCCCCTCTTCACCCTCGGCTTCGAACCGGGCCAACCACTTGCGTACCGTCTTGACGCAGACACCGAACGAGGCGGCAACCCGTCTCGCGGGCGGTCCTTCGACAAGTACGCGGCGCGCAAGTTCTGCTCGACCCAACGCCGTCAAGCGCGCATTCTTATGACTGCTTTCCGTCTATACAACGATAGCAGTTCCAACTTGCGCCATTGCTTCGACAGCTGCCTGAACCTCTGCATACAATTCGCCTTGAACGTGCTCCGCATCGATTTCTACGATGAGCGCATACCGAACTGTCGGCAGACCATCTTGAAGACGCGCCTTCGACTTCCACCAGCCGGTTACAGGGTGGGCTGAGATGAGATTGCGCCGAGCCAGATCGGACGCCTTGCACGTCAATTGATCTATATGCAGAGTCCCGACATCGCGGCGGTCGCTACCAAACTGCCATAGGTCGTCCTCAGCACTTCCAGGACCGACCGGTTGCTCGTCGACCTTGCTAATGCGAGCCATGAATTGTTGTGCGTTCTCATCTGATCGATTCAGCTTGAACCGCAGATTGTGTGACGCATAGCGATATCTCGATCCGCGCGACGCCTCAGACGGGTTGGGCGCGATAAACGAGCTGAGCGTAACGCGCAGCGTGACCTCGGAGTTACCATGGGCCCGCAAAGTCTCCACCGGCCATGGCAAGGTGAAGAGTTTCATTTCATTGTAGATATCGCCGCCGGTCCTTTCTGACAGACCGTACGGCGTGATCGTATCCTCGACGATCAGCGTCAACGCATTGGAGGCGCTACGGCGCGCCCGTTCCATATCGGGGACGCCATATCCGTACCGCTGGAAGAGCGGCGCATAGCTTCCCTTCTGTGGGTTTTCGGGGAGATGCGACAGCATCTGCGGGGTCCAACGGGGCGACGAGGCATAGAGCCCGCGCACCGTTTCGGGCCAAAGGTTCGGGTAGTCCGACCAGAGCTCCGTAATCTCTTTCGCCGCCAAGGCGGTAGCGGCGCTGGTGTCGTAAGTGAAGGAGAATGATCGCCGCGGATATTGATGATGCGTCGAAAGGAGCGATAGCCACCCGTGCCGCATCGGTGGGGGCATTGCACTGGCAGCCCAGTTCCCGCCATCGAGAACGACATCGGGTTTCAGGGGCCAATGGGATGTCCAGGATGCGGTGCGCGACGCGGGGGAGAGATCACCGAATGGTGCCACCGCTTTGGTGCCTTCGCCTTCGGGCAATTGCGTCTTTTCCGTATAGGCACCAACACAGAGCGCGTTCCAAGCCTGCGCCGGGGACTCAACCTCGTTATCCTCATGGTCGCAGGTGTCGAGATAGTTCCCCGCGCCGAAAGAGAAATTGTCGGTGTTCCCGGCTGAAATCAGCATGAGACGCTTGGTGTCGACGTCACCCGAAACGCCGGCGGTGAGCTGGTCGATCTCGCTAGATCAGGACGTCGGCGCGCCATCATGGGGCGTGTCTTCGCCCGTTGTTGTGGCCATGGTGAATGTGCGTCGCCGCGGATGATTTTGTTCAACGGCATCGACGGCATCACGGGTCACGGCCCCGAGAAGATGGTGGGAATTTTCTCCCGCATCGGGCAGGAGTTTCGCCGACTCTAGGCGATAACCGATCTCGACAGGACTCGCTTGTTGGAGCTTTGGCGTCAGATCCCCATAAAGGGCGAGACCCGCCATTTGTGTGCCGTGACCTTTGACGTCCTCCAGCCCCCAAGCGGGGTTCGCCGCATGGCGATCATCGGTCGACAAGGAGGCTTGGATCAGGGGATGCGCACGGCTGACGCCGGTGTCCATGAGCGTGATATAGCCAGGATCGGGGTGCGGCGGATGGTTGGTCCTTTGAACAAGATCATCGACCCATTCAGCCTGTTCCTGCACATCCATTCCATCGAAAAAATCTGCCGTGACTGTCGGTGCGGCCATGGCACGGACGCCGCCTATCCGCCGGACCGCCGTGGCAAGGGCGTCGCGCGTGCCATTGCCGATGACAACAACATCTTCGGGAAACTCCAGACGCTCTGCACCGATCGTCACTCCATATTCGGGCGCCAGCTGAATGAAGGTGTCCGCTTCATCGGGATCGAGCCAGACCTCCCAGTTAGCTGCGCCATTCCCCTCAGGGAACTTGCCGTCGGGGCTGCGCCATAGGGCGCGCAGTCCGGCCTCCGTGATTGCTGAAATGCTCTGGACTAGGTCTGCATTCCTAGGGCGGACGGGAATGACCTCTCCGTCTTTGCTGCGATCCTTGGTGTTCTCAGTCCTGAACTGATCGACCTTCTTGCGGAGTTTCTCGATACCCCTTGCCGTTGCGAAGACGGTCGCACTTTCCTGATTGGCTCCCGTCCGCTCTCCGTCTTCGTAGCGAAGCAGAGTGAGGTCGCTGGAATCGAGGCTGTCCTTTTTCAGTCGCTCGTTCCGGTGCCCTGTGACCTCAAGATAGACCCCCGGAAGCTCTGCTGCCTCGATATCGGGAAGGGCATCGATGGCCTGCAAAAGAGCCCGGGCATGGGCAGCCCGGTTTGGGACGTCACTTGGCCTTTTGCCGCCACCCCCGCCTTTCGCTCGGAACGGGTGGCTTCTTCCAAGGTCCTTGAGATAAAAGTGACGCAGATCTCTTGGCATTGTCCTCCATCCCTAAACATTGCAGTGAGCGACGACGTTCGAGAGCATCCATCAAATCGTGTGTCGCAATCTTATCGGAATCGTTGAGCACCGCCCTTCGCGCTGCATCTTCGGCAGCTGCGACGACATCGGCGGTCGATAGGCCCGCAGCACAGTCGGTCACGCGCTTCCAGCCCATTCGGCCCAAGGAGAAACCTATAAGGCGGCGCTCGAGAGCCTGCCGGATGGAATTAGCATCGGGCATTTCATAGGGCAGCACGAGATCAAAGCGGCGTAGGATGGCGCGGTCGAGAATGCCCGGCATGTTCGTTGTGGCAACGACGATGGAAGGCCCCATGTCTTCATCAAGGAATTGCAGGAAGGAATTGAGGACGCGGCGAGCCTCGCCGACATCGTTCTCGCCTCCCCTTGCCGCAGCAAGAGCATCAATCTCATCGAACAGATAGACGCCGCGCGTGGTCTTCACGGCATCGAACACCATCTTCAGCTTTTGAGCGGTTTCTCCCATGAACTTGGTGATGAGGCCATGCAGCATGACCGAGAAGAGCGGGAAATGAAGCTCACCGGCAAGTGCGGAGGCGCTGAGTGTCTTTCCGGTTCCTGGAGGACCAGACAGCAACACCTGCCGACGGGGTTTCAGGCCCTTCTCCTCAAGCTTCTCGCGCATCTTCGTCTCGACCACGATGTGAGCGAGATCTTGTTCGATCCAAGTTGGCAAAATGACATCGACAAGACGTTCCGTGGGGTATGAGGCAGCAAGGATCTGTGCCAGGTCGCCGCGCGGGGTGGCGATCGGCGTAATTTCAGGCGTACGGGATGCGGTCGCTTTCTGGCCAGCCTCTGCCCACTGGCGCAGTTGTTCAGCCAGCCGGGTGTGCCCCTTCTGCTCTTCGACCGCAGAGAGCTGCATCGCCAGATCATAGAACCGATCAACATCACCCTCTGCGTGGCTTTTCACAAGCCCGATGAACTGCTGCGCGGATGCCATAACGTCCTTCTGCGAACCTCAAGAACTGGTCTTTTCTGCAATGCATACACGGTACAATGCGGGCGCGCCAGATGCGAGAAAAACTTGCTCGCCGGAGTGTGGCTTTTATGATTCGGACAGCTCCGTTTCCCGAATCGGACATCGGGCGTATTTGCAGCGAAGGTCCGCTGCTGTGAAGACGACTGCCTTTACGCACTGCAGGCGTCGATGCCGCACCTGACCCGCTCGTCTCTGCACCGCTGCTTCCAGCGCCACGACATCAGCCGCCTGCCGGAGGTGGAGGGATCGAAGCCGAAGAAGAAGTTCAAGGCCTGCCCGATCGGCTACTTCCACCTCGACATCGCCGTGGTATGGACCGAGGAGGGCAAGCTCTACATGTTCGTCGCCATTGACCGAACGTCGAAATTCGCCTTCGCAGAGTTGCATGAGCGCGCCACCAGGCGCATCGCCGCCGATTTCCTGCGCCGGGTGATCGATACCGTTCCCTATCGGGTTCACACGGTGCTAACCGATAACGGAACGCAGTTCACCGAACCGACTGGTGATGGCTGGCGGCCCAAGGACATCAAGCGCATGCTCGCCGACAAGAAGTTGTTCCGCTGCCATTCTTTCGAACTGGCCGGCGCCCGGAACGACATAGATCATCGCTTGACCAAGCCGAACCATCCCTGGACGAACGGACAGGTCGAACGGATGAACCGAACGATCAAGGACGCCACCGTTCGGAGATATCATTACAAGACACATGATCGATTGCGAGAGCATCTCAAGACGTTTCTCGATGCCTGCAACTTCGCCAAGCGCCTCAAGACGCTCAAAGGTCTCACCGTTCTTTGAGTTCATCTCAAGCAAGTGGTCTTCCGAGCCAGAACGGTTCAGACTTCAACCTGACCATCGCATCCCGGGACCAAACAGCTAGAGCCTTATCCATGATCTCCGATTCATCGATAAGGCTCTACCGATCCGCCCCGGCTTGCGGATCGAATTTCGATCCACCAGTCCGGTTGTTGTCACCGCCGCCGGTCAGGCTACGCAACACATCGAAGAACACCCGCTCGACGACCGAACCGTCGCGGCGTGAACCTCCGCCCGAATTGCTGCTGAGCAGGGTCGCGCCGGCCTCCGGTGTCGCGGTGTAGAGCGGGTTCGGCGGCACCCCCTCGTGGATACGCTGCGCGGTCTCGCGCCAGATCTGGGCCGGCAAACCGCCGCCCGCAACGCCGGTCAAGGGCGCGTTGTCGTCGTTGCCCATCCACACCCCGACCACATAGTCGGCGGTGAACCCGATGAACCAGGCGTCGCGCGCCGCCTGGGTGGTACCGGTCTTGCCCGCGACGTCGCGATCCGCTAATCGGGCGCGCCGTCCGGTGCCGGTCTCGACGACCTCGCGCAGCATGTATGTCAGCAGCCCGGCGCTGCGTTCCGACAGCACTCGATCGCCCAGCCCACCGGTTTCGCGCAATAGCGCGGTGTCGTCGCCGCGCAGGTGAATTTCGCGGACGCCGCGCGGCGGCGCGGCGCGGCCACGATTAGCGATCGTGGCGAAGACCCCGGTCATGTCGATCAGCGTCGCCTCCGAGGTGCCCAGCGCGATCGCCGGGCCTGGCGCCAGCGGCGTGGTGATGCCCATGGCCGTGGCCAGGCCGCGCACCCGGTCCTGTCCGACGCGCTCCGATACCCTGACGGCCACCGTGTTGATCGATTTCGCCAACGCCTCGGTCAGGGTGATAGCGCCGCGATACTTGCGGTCGTAGTTTTCCGGCGACCATTTGCCAATGCGCAACGGCTCATCGACGATGATGTCCATCGGATTCATCCCTGCCTCCAACGCCGCCGCGTAAACCACCGCCTTGAAGGCGCTGCCGGTCTGGCGTTTGGCATGGGTTGCGCGGTTGAACTGGCCGACCCCGGTCGCGTGACCGCCGATCATAGCGCGAACCGCACCCTCAGGGGTCATCACCACGATGGCGACCTGGGCAGCGCTGCCCTTCTTGACCTTGGTCTCGAATACGGCGGCCAACGCGTCCTCCGCCGCTCGTTGCACGGCCGGCTCGAAGGTAGTGGCGATGGTGACATCCTCGGTCGTGTCCTTGGCCAGATAGGCGGGTGCGGTCTCCATGATCCAGTCGGCGAAATAGCCCCCGGCGCGGGCCGCTGCCGCCTGGCTCAGTGTCGCCGGATCGGACAACGCCTGGATCACCTGGGTCTGGCTCAGATAACCCTGCTCCTCCATCAGTCGGATGATGACGCTGGCGCGGCCCTGCGAACGGCCAAGGTCGTTGGTCGGCGCATAGCGCGACGGCGCGCGCAGCAGGCCTGCCAGCATCGCCGCCTCGGCCGGGTTCAAGATTCGCGCCGACTTGCCGAAGTAGCGTTGACTGGCGGCCTCGAAACCGTAGGTTCCGGCGCCCAGATAAACCCGGTTGAGATAGATCGAGAGGATCTGCTCCTTGGAGTATTTCATCTCCAGCGCCAGCGCCATCGGCAATTCCTTGAGCTTGCGCTCGATGCTGCGCTCGGCGGTGAGGAAGACGTTCTTGGCAACCTGCTGGGTTAGCGTCGAGCCGCCCTGCACCAGCCGCCCGGCGCGCAGGTTGGAATACATCGCCCTGGTAATGCCAATGGGATCGACGCCGTAATGGCCGTAGTAGCGCTTGTCTTCGGTGGCGATGACCGCATGGACCAAATGGGGCGAGACCTCATTCACCCCCAGTTCCCCACCATATTGCTCGCCGCGCCAGGCGAAGACGTTGCCGAAACGGTCCAGCATGGTCACCGAGCCGGTGCCGCGGCCATCGAACAGGTCCTCATGCGCCGGGAGCTTGAGGTAATAAAACCCGGTCGCCGCCGCCAGGACCAGGGCGCCAACCAACCCGGCGCGCCAGAAGAAGGCCCAGAAAATGCGGAAAATGCCACCAAAAACATAGCGAACCGCCCGGCCGATCAGGCCGGGTTTCTTGTTCTTTGCCTTATTATTCGCCTTGCCCTTGCGTTTGCCCGGGGCCTTGGCTTTCTTCTTGTTCGCCACTTCGGGATCCCTGCTCGTGACTCCCGCCTCAAGACTGTAGATATGTCATCGGCTCGATTCAGGCCAGACCTGAAACCGTTGTATGCCCCATTTGCCCTCCTGGCGCGGCAGCAACGGGGCGCTCCTGTGGTGGAAAACGGGCAATCAGGACCTGCACCGGGCTTGAGCGAGAGCACAGGTACGGGCATGGCGCCGCTTCGGTCAGGCTCGTCTTTCCGGGGGCAGCCTAAAATATAGGCATAAAATATATTTCGTATAAATTATAAGCATTATTTGGGAGATCCTCGCCACAAAACTCAAGGAGAATGTTTTTTCCCTTGCTTTTCAATGCTTTCTATTTCCGTGTAAATTCTGGCACACGAATTGCATCGCACTCCCCGAACGCCGGTCCCTGTCGGCCACGCGTGGGGAGAAAGATGAAACTGATCATATCCGTCATCAAACCTTTCAAACTGGAAGAGGTCCGTGAGGCGCTGACCGAAATCGGCGTACAGGGCCTCATGGTCTCCGAGGTGAAGGGCTACGGTCGCCAGAGCGGCCACACTGAAATTTACCGCGGCGCAGAATATGTCGTGAACTTTGCCCCGAAGATCCGGCTCGAGATCGTCGCTCCCGACGACCACGTCGACGGGAGCGTCGAAACCATCGCCACCACAGCCCGCACCGGCAAGATCGGTGATGGCAAGATCTTCGTCCTGGGCGTGGAACAGGCTGTCCGCGTGCGCACCGACGAGCGCGGTGATGACGCCCTCTAGGCCTGACATCAGAGAAAAGTGAGAGAATTCATGAAAAATGCCCCGAGAACCGCCCTGCCCGGCCTCGTTGCCGTCCTTGCTGTCATGCTGTCCTTCGGCCCGGCCCTGGCCCAGGAGACGGTGCCGGGCGTCTCACCCGAGACCGGCTTCATCCTGAACACCTTCATGTTCCTGGTCACCGGGTTCCTGGTGATGTGGATGGCCGCAGGGTTTGCCATGCTGGAGGCCGGGCTGGTGCGCTCGAAGAACGTCACCATGCAATGCCTGAAGAACGTGTCGCTGTTCGCCATCGCCGCGATCATGTATTATCTGGTCGGCTACAATCTGATGTATCCGGGCGACGGCTGGACCATTACCAGTATCCTCGGCGCCTTCGGCACCGCTGAACTGGAACCTGTGGGCGTGGGAGCCGACGCGGTCGATCTGAGCTATGCCTCGGTGGGGTCGGATTTCTACTTCCAGCTGATGTTCTGCGCCACCACCGCCTCGATCGTCTCCGGCGCGCTGGCCGAGCGGATCAAGCTGTGGCCGTTCCTGATCTTCATCGCCGTCCTGACCGGGCTGATCTACCCGATCCAGGCGTCGTGGAAATGGGGCGGCGGGTTCCTCGATGCCGATTTCGGCTTTCTCGACTTTGCCGGCTCCACCGTCGTGCATTCGGTGGGCGGTTGGGCCGCGCTGGCGGGCGCGCTGATCCTGGGGCCACGGCTGGGCAAATATACCAAGGATGGCCGGATCAACCCGATGCCGGGCTCGAACCTGACCCTGGCGACGTTGGGCACCTTCATTCTCTGGCTGGGCTGGTTCGGCTTCAACGGCGGCTCGCAGCTCTATATGAACTCGGCCGGCAACGTCGCCGACATCAGCCGCATCTTCGCCAATACCAACACCGCCGCGGCTGGCGGCGCCGTTGCGGCGCTGGTGGCGACGCAGCTTCTCTACCGCAAGATCGATCTGACCATGGTTCTGAACGGCGCCCTGGCCGGGCTGGTTTCGATCACCGCCGAGCCGCTGACCCCCACCCTGGGCGAAGCGACGCTGATCGGCGCGGTCGGTGGGGTGATCGTGGTCTTCGCGATCCCGTTCCTCGACAAGCTGAAGATCGACGACGTGGTCGGCGCCATTCCGGTGCATCTGATGGCGGGGATCTGGGGAACGTTGGCGGTGGTTCTGACCAACCCGGCCGCCACGCTGTATGGCCAGCTTGCCTCGATCGCAATCGTCGGCGTCTTCGTCTTCGCCGCCTCGGGGGTACTGTGGTTCGTCATCAACGCCGCGATGGGCATCCGGGCGACCCCGGAGCACGAGATGGCGGGCCTCGACGCCGCCGAACTGGGCATGGAGGCTTATCCGGAGTTCGGCAAAGGCTCGCAGTTCATCTGACAATCTCCCTGTGGGGCGCCGGCGAGGCGCCCCCGGCACTTGCCCGGGCGCGGCACTCCCCGCCCGGGTTTTTTGGCCGCAATGGCGCAGACAGTCGGGGTCGGCAAAAAAGGCGGGCCGGCAAAAAAAGGGCCAGGGCCCCCTCAGGTTCTCCGGTCGTGCACAAACTTCCGGATCAGAAACTGATCTTGATGGCGGTGCCCGGCACCCGGCCCTCGACATCCCCCTGGATCAGGCCGCCACTCGCGTTTTCGAAATCGACACAGGGCACCATAGCAGCCCGTTGAAAAAGTCGCCATTTACCGGGCTTCACCCCACTTGACCGGGTTTCACCCCACGACGAAACATAACGCGGCGTCGGCGGTTTCGCCATCCTCCGAGACGATGAGGACGATCTGAGCGACCAGAACGGCTCCAGAGGGCGCAACAAGCACGAAAACACCGCCATATCCGCCCGCCACAGCCTGGCGCGGGGTGCCGGCACCGATGAGTTGGCGCATCAGCAACGAGAGGTTGTGGCCGGCGACGTGAAGCAGGTATCGCTTGTGCACGTTCTCGCGCCCGCGCAGCCAGGTTCGGCGCATGCCGCCGCGATCGAGGGTGTGGGCAAAGGAGCGCTCGACGATCTCGGCGCGCAGCTTGAAGGCATCGCGGGCGACCCCGGACTTGAGCCGCACGCGGTTGTTGGTGACCGCCCGGCGCGCCGCCTGGTCATCGCGCCAGCGCGAAAAGCCCTTCTGCCTGGGCTCGGCGATCCGGGTCTTCCAGGGACTGTCGTCCAGGGCCTTCAAGACCGCCCGTGAGAAATAGCCCTTGTCGGTGACGCATTCGGCCGGGCTCTCTGGCGTCGGTGCCGCAGCCACCGCCTCGAGGTTTGCCTCGGCCGCCGCCAGGGTCTTGAAAAGCGTCGTGGTGTCGCCCTCATCGGCTGGGTGCAACTCGGCCGCCACCACCGCCCCGGTGTCCAGATCCACCGCGTGCTCGGGCTTGTAGGCCAGATGGGTCGTGCCGTCCTTCATCCTGGCGACCCTGGCCTCGGGGTCGCTCCTGGAAACCCAATCCTGGTTCGAGAGCTTCTTGCCCTTGCGCTTGCGGTCCAGACGCGCCAGGTCCTCGGCCGTGGGCGTCTCGATGCCGCTCTCCCGGGCCAGATGCTCCAGCATCTCCCGGTAGCCCTCACCCGTGTCGCGCCGCACGATGTTGCGCAGCGCCGCGTTGGCCTCCATGGTCGAGGCATCCACCCCGATGCGGTCGCCCTTCACCAAACCCGCCTCGGCGATCAGCGCCAGAACCCAATCGAAGACCACCGCGTGCACCTCGTGGGGCAGACGCGTGCGGGTCTTCGACAGCCAGGAATGGTCCGGCACACGATCCCGGCTCTCCAGCCGCAGAAACTCCCGCAGCGACAGCGAATCCGAGCAGCGCCATTCCAGCCCGCGCTCAGAGTCGATGCCCTCGAAGTAGCCCACCAGATGCATGCGGAAATAGCGCCCCGGCGGCACCGAAGGCGCTCCCGTCCTGGCCGCGTAATAGCACCGGCAGGTCGCCTCGACGAAGTCGTCGAAGCCGCCCTCAATCAGGACCGACTGAAGACGGTCGTAAAACACATGACCCGGCGAGCGCGGCATCTCCGCCCAGCCCACCATCAAATCACCCTGACGATCCTTCTGCAGTCCCATCGACATCGGCGAACCTCCCGGTCAAATCAGAATATCATAGAATCAGACCAGGCCGCTCGTGTCCAGGGCCGACTTCGTCAACGGGCTGATAGGCGTTGAACACCCACGCCCTTTGCGAGTGTGCAGGAAACGCCGAGCAGGTACTGTTCCAGCGTTTCGTCGCCGACCTCTGCGACGAAGGTCGCAGCGGAAGTGGTGCCATCCGCATTGAGCGTAGCATCTTTAGAGCCATCGCCATTGCCGACGTTTTCTCCGCAAAAGCAGGTAACCGGGAAGCCCCGCGCACCGGTCTCGCAAGAGACGCCCGCATCCCGGGCCTGGCCGTCCCTGGTCTCCGCGTCGTTCTGCCCGGCATAGGAGGAGGAGCCGCCAACCTTGAAGCCGGCGAAACCGGGGTTGAGCCCGGCACTCCAGATGTCCGGGTTCGAGCCCGGTGCGGTGGCGGAGCCATATCGCCCGGAGACCGCGATGTCGAAATCGCCGAACGCGTTTGCGTAGTTGGCGCCGACATTGAAAATGTTCGACGGTTCGGCGTCTTCATCAACCTGGGCATTGCTGTCCTGACGACCGTCGCGGGCGCAGGACACGCCGGCCTGGAAGCCCGAGAAGCGCGGCGAGAAGCAGGTGAAACGGTTCGAATCGTTGTTGCCCTCGTTCTCGGGGAAGGTGGTGGCCAGCGTGCGGCGAAACACGTCGGCGGCGCGCCTGCCGCCCGGGAACGGGACAAAGAAGGTCAGCGAACCCGGGCTGACGTTCAGGAAGGTCACGTCAGGGGCGGAACAGGTCATCTTGTACCCGGCCGAGTTCTCGGAACCCGGCAGGATCTCGCCGAACGAGCCCCTGACGAACCGGTACTGCTCATCGATCACATCCACCACGGAGCCCAAGCGGACAGTGGCGCCGTTGAGCATCAGGCGCGACGACCGCTCGTGTTCGCGCATCGTCTGGTGCAAAAGAGCGAACGCCTGCATCACCGACGATTTCCCGGAGGCATTGGCGCCAGACAGCAGAGTCAGCGGGCACAGCGGTAGCTTCAACGACTCGAAGCATTTGAAATGCCGGAGATCAATCCGTGTGAGCATCCAGGATCTCCTTGAAGCTTCTTCGGGTCATCAGGAATCGTTTCTTGACCTTTCTGACATCGTTTGGACCATAGGTGATCGCGGTGTCGAACTCCTCGTCGGCCAAGAGCCGATGGACAGCTTGGCGAAGAGGCTCTGCACACGCTTCGACATGGTCTTGGGGGTAATGGGACAAGCCGGTGGACATCACATCCCAAAAAGACGCGTTGAGGACGCTTCGCCATTCCTGTTCCGGGGCATACTTTCTGAACGCATGCTGCTTGAACAGCGTGAAGTTGTTGGCGAGCCCTCTGCGAAACTCGGCGGACAATTGCGACAGTTCCGCTTCTTCCAGCGTGTTCATTCTCCGCAGGCAGTCGGCAAGGAACGCATCCATGTCGCCACGATATTCGTCAAGATCAAGAATCTGAAAGGCGCAAAACCGGTTGACGAACTCCCGATCCCGCATCGTCCGACTGTTAAGACTTCTGCCTGTAGCGTTTAGAAAGCACTCGGTTTGCGCTTCGCGCTTTAGAAAAGAAGTTGCTTCTCCCATGAAAAGACAGTTGCGCATTTGTTGCCTAGTGAGCGCCACGCCGCCGTTCACTCTCTCGAAGATGTCTAGGCGGGCGCGTTCGGGCACTTTCGGGTCAATGATGTAGAAGACAAGGTTACAGTCTTCAAATCGGTTCTTGAGTTTAGATGCGAGATCAGAGAATTTCTTCCCATTAAGCTCGCTGCGATCTGGAAGACGCAACTTTAATTCATTATTCGCGAATCGTTGAAACGTGGACAGGCGTTGCAAACCATCCACAACCACCATCCGTCCTTTGTCGTCTTCCGCCATGTAAAACACCGGCAGCGGAATACGCATGATCACGGACTCGATCAGTTTGCTTTGCTTATCCTTAGTCCAGATGAAATCACGCTGGAAGTCCGGATCCATTATATGGTTCCCTTGAGCAATCCGCCGAATGACATCGTGAATTGTTCGACTTTCGTGCCGGATCAGAAGATCATCGATGGGGTAGTCGCCCCACGATTCGCTGTCGGGATCCAGACCTTCGATGTCTTCGTCACCGGCCGGGCGGCCAGCTTGTCGACCTTCCATTGCGCCGCCGCTCCTTGTCGCGCGCATGCCAGTCTGTCCACTCATCGCTTCAGCTCGGTAAGGAGAAAACGAAATGCCATCAGAACGCGCCTCGGGTTCTTTCGATTAAGGTAACTGCCCAGGTGCGGACTTGGAACAGTTTTCTTGCACCAAGGGTCATAGCCACACTCGAACAGGTTCAGGCGTCTCTGGCTGTCTGGGCCAACAGGGCCACACATGGTTTTATTGCGAGCCCCGCAGAGGCCATAAAGCTGATTGACCAATGCGAGGCGGTGTTGTCTGTATTCAATCAGGTCTTCCTTTTCCATAAACTTGTTTAGTTGGCTTAATGCTCTGGTCCAGTTACTCAAGCGTTGTATCCAGCGTATATCGTAAGTCATTGTTTAATCTCCGCATTATACAAACATCTGTTGCAGCAAGCCTTTTTTGTACTGTTCCATGATGGCTTTTTTCTTGGTGAGCTGGTCGATTTTGGTGTCGACTGAGGATAGGAATGAGGCGATCTTTTGCTGTTCGGGGAGCGGGGGAATTACGACCTTAATAGTAGCCAGATCTGACCCATTGTAAGATGGTAGCGCTCCGGCTTGTGCAAGCTTTGAAAGACGGATATTGGCAAATAGAACGCTAGAGTAAGATGGATCAATTTGGTGATTGGCAATAAATGCCATCATGTTGTTGTCGAACAAAAAATCGTTTGCGCGCCGCTTTCGTTCTAAAAAAACCGCCGCACCAACTTTTGCAAAAATGATTGAATTTTGCATTATTGGCTTATAACGCAAACGATTTATTTGTTCATCGGTGACATAGTTGTTCGCAACAGTCATGCAAGTTTCATTGCCCAGAAGATTCATATCTGAAACTTTGTAAAAAGGTGTCCCATTTTGTCCACCTTGTTCGGATTCAGCAAACTCTACGCCAGACCTAAAATCTCCAAGTTGACCCAAACGATTTACCTCCCAATCGGGAAAATCATTGCCTTGCGCGTCTTTGAAACGAAGTTCTTGGCTGAACAGCTTTTGCATGACGCCTTTTTTGTACTGTTCCAAGATGGCTTTTTTCTTGGTGAGCTGGTCGATTTTGGTGTCGACTGAGGATAGGAATGAGGCGATCTTTTGCTGTTCGGGGAGCGGGGGAATTACGACCTTAATAGTAGCCAGATCTGACCCATTGTAAGATGGTAGCGCTCCGGCTTGTGCAAGCTTTGAAAGACGGATATTGGCAAATAGAACGCTAGAGTAAGATGGATCAATTTGGTGATTGGCAATAAATGCCATCATGTTGTTGTCGAACAAAAAATCGTTTGCGCGCCGCTTTCGTTCTAAAAAAACCGCCGCACCAACTTTTGCAAAAATGATTGAATTTTGCATTACTGGCTTATAACGCAAACGATTTATTTGTTCATCGGTGACATAGTTGTTCGCAACAGTCATGCAAGTTTCATTGCCCAGAAGATTCATATCTGAAACTTTGTAAAAAGGTGTCCCATTTTGTCCACCTTGTTCGGATTCAGCAAACTCTACGCCAGACCTAAAATCTCCAAGTTGACCCAAGCGATTTACCTCCCAATCGGGAAAATCATTGCCTTGCGCGTCTTTGAAACGAAGCTTTGGCACCTTGTCGGTTTTGGCAAGTGGAAAGGCGACTGCCTGCTGCCTGATGATCGTCTGGAAATTTTCGCTGACGTCGTTGATATCCAACACATCCACCCGATAGGGCAGAGGGGAGTCGCTGAAAGCTTCTTTCAGCTTGTGCAAAATGATCGGCGGCAGTTTATCTTTGCATTCAAGTGACAGGTCCAGATCGGAATTAAAGCGCACCTGATTTTTAGCACGGCTGCCAAAGACCCAAACACGGCATCCGGGCGGTACAATATCCGCCAAGATATCGCGCACGGTCACAAACTCAGTCGCGGAGATGTCAAATGTCAGTTTCATAGATTTCGTTTAATGCTTCACATAAATACTGTGCTTCGGTGTAGAATTGCGGGATTTTTTGTACAATTGCGGTGGCGCGTTCTTCGTTATAGCCGTGCGAAGTTGCGGCGCGGTCGTCGCGGTATTTCCACCATTTTTCCCAGCTGTTCAGGAGTATGCCAATCTCATAAGCGCGGCGGATACGGTCTTGGGCGCTCATGGCTTCGATGGCGGATGGATCGTCGTCGGTTGATTTCAGATGCCGCTTGATCGTTTTCGTGGCCAGATCATAGCAGTATTCAAATCGTTGGATGCAGGCATCACGGACGAATTCGTTACTGGTGTCTTTTTCACGTTCATTCAGGGCGCGTTTTAGGGTGGTAAGCGCCTTGTTGAAGGGCGTCAGGTCTAACTGTTCACGGGTCAATTCAATATACTCCCAAACGGGCTGGGAATGCCCAGCTCCTTGCAAAATCTGGCGATGGTCGTATCGGTGTCCTGCATTGAGATATCCAGCGCGTGCAGCTCAGCCGCAACCGCTTCGATGTCAACAGGTTCTTCTTCCTCAAATGTGTCCACATAGCGCGGAATATTGAGATTATAATCATTCTCTGCCACTTCACTCAGTGGTGCTACATAGGAATATTTGTCGAGCGTTTCGCGCTTGGCATAGGTCTCGATAATCTTGGTAACGTGTTCATTGGTCAAGGCGTTTTGATTGCCGACCTTCTCAAAATGTTGGCTTGCGTCAATGAACAGAATATCGTCATCATGCACACGGCATTTTTTGAAGACCAGAATACAAGCCGGAATGCTGGTGCCATAAAACAGGTTAGCAGGCAGGCCAATTACCGCATCCAGATAGTTTTGTTCCTGAATGATGTACTGGCGTATTTTGCCCTCAGCCGCACCACGGAACAACGCGCCGTGGGGCAACACCACGGCCATGGTGCCGCTGTCGTTCAACTGGTGGATCATATGCTGTACAAAGGCGAAATCAGCCTTGGTGACCGGTGCTAAGGCCCCATATTGGCTAAACCGGTCGTCGGTGTCATTCAGCGGGTCGTCCTTGCCCTTCCACTTGGCAGAAAAGGGCGGATTGGCAACCACAACGTCAAAGCGTTCATCAAGGTGTTGTGGATGCTCCAACGTGTCTTCTTGGCGGATATCGAACTTGCTGAAATGCACATCGTGCAGAATCATATTCATCCGTGCGAGGTTGTAGGTGGTGCGGTTCAGCTCCTGCCCAAAGAATTCCCCAACATCGGCCTCGCGGGCAATGCGCAACAAGAGCGAGCCGGACCCGCAAGTAGGGTCATAGGCCGATTTAATTCGCGTTTTATCCAGCGCCACGATCTTGGCAAGGATTTTGGAAACCTGCTGCGGGGTGTAGAACTCACCTGCCTTTTTACCGGCACCGGATGCAAATTGTGCAAACAGATATTCATAGGCATCGCCCAGAACATCAGAATTGGCATCTTCAAGCGCAAAGTCGACTTTGTTCAGATGTGAAAGCACTTTGGCAATCAGCGTATTACGCGCCTCAACAGAGCGGCCAAGCTTGGTGCTGTTCATGTCCATATCTTCGAAAAGCCGGTTGAAATCATCCTCGCTTTCCGTGCCCATCGTGCTTTGCTCAATGGAATTCAGAATGCTTTGCAGGTCTTCGAGGATAAAATTGCTCATCTCTTCAATATCAGCATTCCCCTTTTTGGTGAGTGCCGCGAACAACTCGTCAGGGCGCAGGAAATACCCAAGTTTGATCAAGGACTCTTCTTTGATCGCTTCGATATCGTCCTCGTCGGCTACGTCAGCATAATTTTTGACATCTTCGGTTTCGAGTAACTTGTTGGCGTAAAGATGCTGCTTTTCAGACAGGTATTTGTAGAAAATAAACCCAAGAATGTAATCCCTAAACTCATCCGCGCCCATCTTGCCGCGCAGCTCGTTAGCGATGTTCCAAAGTTGCTGCTCTAGTTGCTGTTTTTGTTCTTCTGTCATATCCTTGGCTGCTTCTTACAAAAAGGACTCTTCGACGGTGGAATGCAGGGAGTCATTTAGGGCGTAATCATCTACCCTCTGTCATCATAGACAACAACGGAGGGACAGGCAATGGATGCTCCCAGGATTGAGTTTCTTGACAACGAAGAGGGTTACCTATCCTGGGTAGGCGCAAATCCGGGCGGCCTGGTCCTGAATGTCCGCCGTACCGTCGATCCGGGGTATGTAGTACTTCGGAGTTGGTCGGTTGAGTGATCGCCGAGTCGACCGACTCGCCCTGCAGAAACGCCGGCGGCTGGATCGATCCGGCCCGGATCGCTCGCTGCCACCGGGATGCACCGACACCCGGTTAACCGGCCCCAGTGAGCCAAATTAGAGGCCCTGAGATCGACGTGAGTTCAATCAACCGGAAACCGGGAACAGATCGACGAGCTGGACACCCGGCCCCAGTCCGCGCCGCGCTGGGATCGAGCCGGCCCGGATCGAGGGCGCGATCCCGGTGATGAGTGATCGAGCGATCCGCGCCGGGGAGCTCGCTGCCACCGGCGCGCTCGGCCAGGCCAGTGATGAGGATCAAGATCACCCGGCTCACCCGCCGCCGCATGGTGCCCTGCCCTACCCCCGCCCCGCCACGCCCCCGGCGCTTGCGGCTTGTGGGTTGGTGGGCTTAGGCTGGGGCAAGCCCAGGGGGATAATCACATGATACGCCTGATAGCGCTCGTTATGGGAGTTATATCGAATTGTCACATTTACCCCTTCATTCATCGGGATCATAAATTTCCAGCGTTAAGCCCTGTAATTGAGCAAGAATGCAGCTAACTCAGTGTCAAATCTATGCCGACTCTCCTGTCGGCCAGCGTCAACCATATGGTCAATGTGACAATTCGATATAACTCCCCTCGTTATCGTCTTATGGCTTCCCGGCAATGTCGCCCGCGCCGATAGTGAAGACCGAAAGTGGTACGGCAATTGTGCGGTTTACAGCCAAGTTGAGGATTTCACGGATGAAAAAGAGGCCATGATGGGGTGCCCGGAATACGATAGGGTCGCCAAGGCCTGGTATAGCTTGTCGAAGTCCTTCTCTGCCAAGCGCGTCGTCGTGACTTGCAAGATGGGTAGGTGTTTAGTGTGGTTCGATGCCAAATTGCAGTTTCACCCGGAAGAAACCATACCTGTCAAATATCGCTTCGACCGCGGGGCGGTTCAAAGCGGGAACTGGGAATATGCCAAAAACGTTGCCTTTTCTCGCACAGACAGCACGTTCATCGCCGACGGGCTGCGCACTGCAAAGACATTGATTTTCAAGGTCGGTGACTCATCACCGGTCCGCATTTCACTGAAAGGCTCAACAAAAGCCATGAAGGACTTCGACAAGCGATGCCAGGCCTTACGGCCGTAACTCTCTAATCCCGCCGGACGGTATGGATTTCCAAATATCGGGACACTCTCTCACCCACCGCGCCACCCATCAGGCGCGGCGGCCCCACCGACTTGTAAACAATTCCATCGGAAACAACCTCGACATCGGCATCGACCCCCGCCCGCTCGCGGATCGTCCACATCGTCGTTGACGAAGTCGGCACTGGACACGAGCGGCCTGGTCTGATTCATTGATGTTCTGATTTGACCGGGGGGTTCGCCGATGTCGACGGGACTGCAGAAGGATCGTCAGGGTGATTTGATGGTGGGCTGGGCGGAGATGCCGCGCTCGCCGGGTCATGATCATGTCGTCAAGCGAGCGTATCTGGATGGGAACGTCCAAGAGAGAAAGTGGCAGGCGTTGGTCATCAGAGTGACCGAGATAACCGCCTTCGACATCGACGATACTGGAAATCTGATCGTCCACGAAGACGAGCGCGAGGAGCCTAAACCTAAGCCTGGACGAAAAAGGGCGAGCGCGAAATCAAAGCCCCGGAAGGGTGTTGCTACAGTTTAGTGATCTCTGAATCCTTGCCATCGGTTCTGATATCATCAGTGCACCAGGCGGCGCATGCTGTAGGCGAGGTTCTTCAGTAGGTGTAGGATGCGTGCTTGCACGCACCGCGAGAGGCGGGGGCGAGTGAATGGTGCGAGCGAGCACTCACCGGCGAACCACATCGCGTGGATGGCTGGGGGACGCTCGTGAAGCCAAGCAAGCTGGTTGACATCGTTGAGATGTCGCCGCTGACACTCAATGATCGGCGGATACACAAGGGATCTGTTCCGGCTGAGTGGAGCTATGCCTGATTTTGGGTGACGCCGCCTGATCAGGCGGCGCTGGTTTCGGTGGTGTCAATGACGGCGACACCATCAGTGAACTTGATGCCTTCGATGACCTCAAAGCAGTTTGATCAGCGCGACCAGCAGCGCGGTTTGCCCCAACAACATACCAAATACCCAGCGCAGGGTCTCGTTCTTGGATGCGCCGATCTCAACACGGATCTCCGCGAACGTGGTCTGCATGTCGGAACGGGCTTCGGATATCTCAGACCGCACGTTCGCGAGCGCGGTCTGCATGTCGGCACGGAGTTCGGATATCTCAGACCGCATGTCGGCACGGAGTTCGGATATCTCAGACCGCACGTCGGCGAGCGCGGTCTGCATGTCGGCACGGACCTCGGATATCTCAGACCGCACGTCGGCGAGCGCGGTCTGCATGTCGGCACGGACTTCGGATATCTCAGACCGCACGTCCGCGATCAGGCCCTTCACGTCCGCCATATCGGCTTTCGTGGCCACCGCTTCATGCAGCGCGGTATCGAGGGCCACCGCATGCGCCCGCGCCTGGTCCTCGGGCACACCATTCGCTTTCAGGCTGTCGATGTAGGCCAGTTTGTCAAAGGTTGCTAAGTTCATGACCGGAGGCTAGTCGATTGCCGATGCCTGGGCAAGCAGGGACTGACAATATAACCGCCTCTAGTCCCGCCGCACCGTGTGTATTTCCAAATACCGCGACACTTCCCACCCACCGCCGCCTGGTCACCCCGGTCTGGCCGGTGATGAGGATCGAGAGCGACCGGATCGGGGGATGGCCTGAGAGCCACGGAGAGCGCGATTACGGCTTTGGCCCGTTGTGTGTGTGTTGTGGGGGGGGTGGGGGGGTGTGTGGGGGGGCGCCCTGTGCTCCTCTCTGTGTGCCGGTGAGGCGCTTGCGACGGCATGGCGGGGACCGGCGAGGCTGTCTGAAGTCCCGACTCCAACTGGAGGCTCGTGAGCGGGGACCGGGCCGGAACGCGCTATTCTCGGCCCGATCCGGCCCGGTCCCCGCTCACGAGCGCCAGAATGCCGAACGCTTCCGTCTGCGAGGGCTGTTCGAGTTCACCCAGGTTGGGATCCTTGGTGCCGGGATGCCTGGTGCCGGTCGGTCGTTGACCAGCTCGTCGAACTGGTGAGGATCTGCGCCGGCTTATTCAGTCTTGTTTCGGTTCATCCCCGCGTGGGCGGGGAACACCTTTCGGTAACGCCGGCACCTCTGCGCTATCTATTTTGGCTTCGTCGACCCCGGCGCGGCCTTGAGTTCCCATGTGCCGGTAGGGATCAAGATGGGCCAGGCGGTACGCGTTCATAACGCCATGCTCGCTTTCTTTGCTCGGCATTCGTTCGACGTGAATCAAGCCAGAGGAAACGAGCAGACTCGTCCCGAGCTTGATCCGGTTTCGCGGAATTTGAGTGTAGTCGATAATCTTGTCGAAGCTGACCCTCGCGAGGTTTGAGTTGTTGTCGCGCCGCTCAACAAACAGGAAATAGAGCTTGAGAGCATCCAGCTCGACTGGCTTTCGCAAATGGAAATGGTCAAACACTTGTAGACGGCCATTCGAATAGAGCGTTTTCGCAGGCAGCTTCCCCCAGCCGCGACGTTTGTCATAGCCCGACAGTTTATATATGCCTCGGCTGGCGGTTTCGGTCTCGATGATCTCATTCGCCGCGAGTACGCGGAGCCCACGTGCTATCTTTTCCCGACTCCGACCGGTTGCGGCCTGCAACTGATCGTACGTTATCGCCGCGATACCATTGTCTTGATCAGCTTGATGCGCGATGGCCATCAGAACCATTAGCGCTGCGGCTCTGTTCGGCCCATCCTCTTGACGCCACTTCAAGTGCTGAAGTCCGTGCTCAGCAATCCATTTGGTGGGCAACCGTACCCAATTTTGCATCGCCATCAGCGCTTCTCCCGATTTCTGGCTATGGTCAGAACGGCATAAATCGCGAATGCGGCTAAACCGATGATAGCGAGGGATAGTAGCGCAAGCAGCTGCGCTATCGGCACCTCCATAAGCTGGGTGAAAAGGTCGAGATATTCGTTCACGGAAGCCTCCATTCGATCGGAGGCAAAATCTACACTGGGTCGAGAATCTTTATCTAGAAACAGTTCCACAAAGATGCGCTCAGAAAAATATTATTATCGTTTAAATTAAACCATTTATATGAAGATTCGTTAGTCTTTAAAAGTTTCTGATCCAGTTCATAAGCGGCTTCCATGGGCCAACCGCAACGATACCTAATATTTTGGCCAAGGAGCAAGTTTGGGCTCTGAGAACGACGAGGACGGTTGGGTACCATCGGCCACAGGCCCCACGATGTAGTAGCCGAAATACTAGCATTCTGCGATTGGATGGCCTCGGCTGTTCAACATGTACGATCACATCGTAACCTATCGACGCTGGCGATGCGATCTTCGCACCGGCAATGAAAATGCTCATCTTGCGCGCCTGTGTTCCGGGCCGACGACGAAAGCGTCTGAAGGACAGTACGCTTCAGAAATACCGGGGCGACATGGAACGGCGAATGGACAAGGTTATGGCTTGTCAGCCAACCAACCAACAAAGACGGACTTCGTCTGCGCAAACGCTCCGGCAAAGACCGTGACAGCCTGTTCACATTCATGACCGAACGCGACGTGCCGCCAACCAACAACGGCTCGGAACAAGCCATCCGCCCCTCAACCACCTTGCGCAAGGTCACCGGGGGATTCCGCTCCAACCGGGGAGCCGACTTCTACGCCAACGTTCGCTCCGTCCTCAACACCGGAAAACGGCAAGGCCTGTCTGCTTTGCAGGCAATCCAGGCCGCCATCGCTGGAAAATCATTGAACCAACCGGGTTGAGTAGTTACTCTGTTTACAGTTTACGCCGCGCGCTTCTGGTTGATCAAGCGGCGCTTCCAAATCCGTACCTGGGCAGTTACCCAAAAAATTCTTCAAAATTTCGGTCTCGATATGCTCTTATAGCATCCTGGTCGAGCTTCTCTGCCGGAACGAGACGATAGTGCCGCTCTTCCACAACCTTGATCTCGTCGTCCTGCAAAGTCAGCTCGAAGAGCGCGACGATTTGCGCGGCCATGAATTGCACAGAGATCGCCCTGCATCGCATGCCTGGGAACTTTTCCTCGACGAAACGAATGTCTTGGGTGGTCTGCACGATGCCGATCTGATCCTTCCCCCCCTTTTGCCTGCACGGGAATGACATAGTGGCAGCCGCGCTTGTCGAGCCCGACATAGAGCTCATCGATCTCGATCTGCCCTATCCCTCCGACGGTCGCTCCGATATTTTCATCGGGCGGATCGCATCTGACTCCGCGGTCGCGCGGAAGCGAAGGAAACGATGCGCCCGGGCCACCAATCGCCGGGCCCCCGATGCCGGATCAGCGGTTGATCCTGATCTTGCCGCCGATCACGAAACAGCCCGGGCTGTCGAAGCAAATACAGCACTTGGCCTCAGCGCTCGGGGCGCCGGCGCTGCTGATCGGATTGCGCGGTCCGTGAGCGCTGTTCGGGGCGAATCATTTTGGCGGCTCTTGCCGGGGCCTTGGCCTCCGTCAGCCCCCGTAGTCTCGCGCGCCGAACAGGGCCGAGCCGACCCGGATAACGGTCGCTCCGAAAGCGATCGCGGTCTCGAAATCATCGCTCATTCCCATCGACAGGCCGGATAACCCGTTACGCGTAGCGATCTTTTTCAGCAGTGCGAAATGCAGGGCGGGCTCCTCCCCGACGGGGGGAATGCACATCAGCCCGGCCACCGGAAGGCGGTGCGTGTCGCGGCATTCGGCGATGAAGGCATCCGCGTCGGTGGGCAGGATTCCAGCCTTCTGCGACTCCTCGCCGGTGTTTACCTGGATGTAACAGGGCAGCGAACGCCCTGACTCGGCGAAGGCTTCGGCCAGCTTGCGCGCCAGCTTCGGCCGATCGACCGACTCGATCACGTCGAACAGTTCAACCGCCAGGCGGACCTTGTTGGTTTGCAGAGGTCCGATCAGGTGCAGTTCGACCCCGCCATAGCGTTCGCGCAGAACCGGCCAGCGCGATTGCGCCTCCTGCACCCGGTTCTCGCCAAAGACCCTTTGGCCAGCCGAAAGCACCGCCTCGATGCGCTCGACCGGCTGCACCTTGGAGACTGCCACCAGGGTGACATCGGCGGGCGCCCGCCCAGCCACTTGCGCCGCCGCTGCGATCCGCCGCTTGATTTCGACCAAACCGGTCATGACTTTCCCGCCCGGATCTCGGTGAAATCCCGTGTTTCGTCCAACATTTCCGGATACCATTTTTCAAGCGTCGGCAGGAATTCGGAGCGGATACGCCCCACTTGCTTCGGCGTCAGATCCGCACGCCAGCCGCCCGCCGCGCCCCGGGCGAAGAACTGCTTCATCTCCGGCGGCCGCTCGCGAAAACCCTTCTGGCGCTCCTGCTTTTGCAACGATTTGAACGAGGTCCGCTTCAACACGGCGCCCAGCTTGGCATCGTCCACCGGCACCCGCAAGAAGCCGAACATCGCCCGGAATGCCTTCCCGGCGTCGGCCAGCATGTCCTCGTAGCGCATCACATGCAGCGGCAGACCGGGCGCCGAGGTCCAGCTCTGGATATGGTCATCCCAGCGGCCAACGATTTCGAGAATCCCGCTCTCGCTGCGCTGGATGCTCGTCTCGCGGGCGGCCATCCGGTCGATCACCGTGTCCATGTCAGTCGAAAGGTGGCGCGAATAGGACGCCGCCACGTCGAACGGATTGCGGATCAGATATATCGCCGCGGCGGTGACCTCGGGCATGATCAGGTGAACCGGGCCGATCTTTGCTACCCGGCTATGGGTCTTGACGAAATGGTGCCCGGATTTCGATGCTGCAATCAGGCGCATCGCCTTGGGGCGGATCTTGATCCAGTCGTCGATGGTCGTGCCCCGGAACGGCCCGCCATTCGCCTTGTCGAAAAAGTCCTGGCGAACGTCCGCGGTGGTGAACCGGCGCAGGGAGTTGATGTCGAGCGTCTTTCCCGGTGGCTGGAAATAGTTCGCCACGAAGCTGCGCACCCAGGTATTGCCGGACTTCGGAAACGAGGCGAGCCAGATGATGCGTTGGAGATTCATCGCGCCAGATACCCGTAGCGTTTCATCACCGCGTTATGGTCGGCGGTGAACCGCGCCACAACATCCTCCGGCAACTCGCCGCGCCACTGGCCCGAGTTCCCCGAGTGAAAGAACTTCTCGCTGTTTGGCGAACGCTCGATGAAGCCGGTCTCGTCCTCCTGCTTTCGCAACTCTCCGAAGCTTGAGAAGCGCACTGCGCGCGCCACGCGCACCGGGTCGGCAGGAACGCCCAGATGCTTGAGGGCGCGGGTGAAGGCGGCGTCCGGGTCGGCCTGCATATCCTCGTAGCGCAGCACCAGCACCGGAAAATCGCGGCACCGTGCCCAGCTTTTCACATGGTCGGACCAGCTTCCGAGAAACTGGGTCACGGCACTGTCGGCCCCGGCGATGATGTTGTCCCGGCGGCTGACCGCGCCGGCGGTAAACTCCGGCGTCAGGCCGTAATGGCGTGCGTATGACATGACCATATCGAGGGGATTGCGCAGGATGTAGATCGCCGAGCGGGTCAGGTGCGGCGGGATCAGACCCACCCCAAAGGCCTTGGTCCGGTGGTTGTGGGTTTTGACGAAATTCAAGTCGGCATCATTGTTGACGATGCCGCTCAGCACCTTGCCCCGGAGCGCCAGCGATTGCCGGGGATCGGCGATATCGAACTGGCTGCCCCGAGAGCCGTCCGACGCGCTGCCGGCCACCATCCGGTACGCCCCCTCGATCGAATCGCCCATGCCCAGCCGGTGCGCCTCGTTGATCGGCAACGGGGTGCGGCGGTTGAACAGGTAATTGGCGAGGAAGATTCGCACCCAGGTGTTGCCCGACTTCGGGTAGGAGGCGAGCCAGACGATACTTTTCCGGGGCATTCGGGGGTTCCGCAAGCGGGTCTCGGGTATGGGTCAGCCGCGTCTATAACAAAAGAATCCGTGGCGGCAAAGGGCACCGGGGCACAAGGAAGAAGTTCACGCCGGGTTCAGTCGTCGAGATAGCCAAACGCACGCATGACGTCGCCGTGCCCGGTACGGATCATTTCGATTGTCGCCTCGGGCAGCACGCCGTGCCACTGACCGGAGCGGGCGGTATGGACGAGCCGCTCCCGCTTGTTGGCGTGCTCCGGGAAATCGTCCACCGTTTCCTGTTTTTGCATCTCGTCGAAAGCGGAAAAGTGATCCGGGATTTAGACAGGGGTGTCTGGATGGGAGCGGGTCACCGGAACCGTGCAAAAACGGTAGATTTCGAGAGATTGTCGCCCCAGACATCGCGACAACTCGTGAGCCCAGTGGTTCGATCGAGACAAATCTGTCCGCCGCCAAACGGGCTGGTTTACTGAAAAAAATCAAACACCTCAAAGGGATCGCTTGGTGGAGCGGCCCGACATTTCGAGTTCGAAATGTCGGAGTCAAACCACTAGGAATATCTTCTTGAAACGAAGAATCTCAAAATTTATGCTATGATAGGGTTTTGAGAGGTTCATATGCTTGTTGGTTATGCCCGCGTCTCCACCCAAGATCAGAATCCGGCACTTCAAATCGAAGCTTTGGAGGCAGCAGGCTGCGAACGCATCTTCAAGGAAAAAGCTTCCGGCGCACAACGCGGCCGACCGGAGCTGACAGCGCGCTCGATTACATCCGCGCCGGGGATACGATTGTCGTTTGGAAGATTGATCGTTTGGCACGCTCCCTCAAGCAACTCATCGACACCATCGAAGATTTGGACGCACGCGGGGTGAATTTCAAAAGCTTGACGGAAGCCATAGATACGGCAACGGTCGGTGGCCGGATGGTCTACCAGATGTTTGGCGTTCTCGCGGAGTTTGAACGCTTGATCATCCGCGAACGCTCCATGGCCGGCCTGGCCGCTGCAAGGGCGCGCGGTCGGCGTGGGGGTCGCCCTCTCCTGCCCTTAATGACAATGACATCGCAGCCGCCAAAGCGTTGCTGCGCGACCCGGATATCACCGTGAACGAAGTCGCAAAGCGGATGGATGTATCCCCGGCAACCTTGTACCGGTGTTTCCTTGGCGGTCGAGGAGGAATAGAGGCTGGCAATGGCTAGGCGCATTCCAGCGTTGGTAGAAGGGTCCGTGCTCACTTGGGCCCGGGAAACTGCGGGCTATTCGGTCCAAGAAGTTGCGGAGCATCTGAGAAAAGACCCTGAGGCTATCGAGGCATGGGAGAGTGATGCTGCCCGGCCGTTGATGGGCCAGCTCAGAAAGCTTGCGGATAAGTACAAGCGGCCTATCTCAAATTTCTATCTGCCAGTTCCACCGGATGAACGACCACTGCCGCATGATTTCCGGCGCTCACCTGGTGAGGTCGCCGGACACTACTCCCCTGCCCTGCGCAGGCAGCTCCGCTTTGCACGAGAGCGCCAGGACACGACAAAATATCTCCAAGAGGACATGGGTAATCCTCTTCGGGCCTTTCGGCATCGTGTGGCCACCAAGCAGTCTCCCGAGGATGTGGGCAAGCGTATTCGGGATATTCTGGGCATCACGCTTGAGCAACAGCTTCGTTGGCGCACTCCTTACGATGCTCAGAAAGCCTGGCGCTCAAAGATTGAAGCTCAAGGCGTGTTGGTTTTCCAGTTCGATAATGTCGAGGTGAACGAAGCTTGGGGCTTCTCGATTGTGGAACCTGTCTATCCGGTCATTGGTGTGAACAAAAAGCTCGCTCCAAACGGGCGGACGTTCACAATACTGCACGAATTTGTTCACCTGCTCTTGGGTAAAGGCGGAATCTGCGATATCGACGATTATACCCCGCGCCGCCCGGCCGATCTCGCTATTGAGGTTTTTTGCAATCACGCTGCTGCGGCTGCACTGATGCCGGAGCGTGAATTTCGGGCTAATGCGATTGTCAGTTCGCACGGCCATGCTGCTACCGATTGGAGTGATCATGAAATCAAAGGGATTGCCTCTGGGTTCTGTGTCAGCCGCGAAGCGACGGTTCGCAGGCTGCTCACCTTCGAACTCACCACGCCAGAATTTTACAAGGAACGTCGCGCGGCTTACCATGCCCAGTTCGTGGCACAGAAGGCTCAGGAGCGCGAGAGGAATAAAGACAGGCCGTTCGGCGGTCAGAGTGGCGCGCAGCGCGCAGTAAGCGATTTTGGCGGCAATTTCGTTCGGGCCGTACTCGGTAGCCTTGGCGAGCAACGCATTACCCTGGCCGATGCGGCTCACTATCTCCAAGTCCGCGCCCCGGCCGTCCAGAAAGTGCAAGAACTCGCGTTCCGAGGATAGTATTGTGGCCGATGAATTACCCCATTATTGCATTGATACAAGCGCCCTGATCGACTGGTGGCAGGATTATCCGCGCGACGTGTTTCCGGGTCTGTTGCCATTGATGGCTGATCTGATCGTTGAGGGACGGCTACGCGCCGTGCGCTACGTCCGCGGTGAAATCAAAGACTCGACCGATCCAGACGAGAAAACTCTGGCAAAGTGGTGCAAAGGCCAGGCGGAGTTTTACCTAGACGATGATGAAGATATTCAGCTTAAGGTCCGCGGTCTCATGGCTCAGTTCCAGCACCCGAAAAAGGTCAAAGGAATTGGCGGAGCTGATCCATTCGTGATCGCTCGCGCGGCGATCAACGGCCCGTACTGGCATGTAGTGTCATCAGAGGGTCTGCATCTCGGGAATGACCAAAAGAACCGAATATCCCATTTGTTTGCAATGTGATCGATGTAGAGCATATTCGGTTTCTGGATATGCTGCGCATGGAAAATTGGTCTCTTGGATGACCTTGCATGCAAGCATGCTATTGTCCTGAACCAGAGGTTTTCCGTATTATTGAATTCTGTTTGAATCGAATACGGAGGATATTGCCATGGCCCGGATTGCGGCGCCTGTGACGTTGAACAAGGAACAAGGGGAGGCGTTGGTGGCCCTGGTAGCGCGTCGCACGACGGCACAAGGTCTGGCCAAGCGGGCCGGGATTGTGCTGGCCTGCGCGGAAGGTCTTGAAAACAAACAGATGGCGCAGCGTTTGGGGGCCCATCAAGAGACGGTGGCGAGGGGGCGGAAGCGCTTCATCGCACATGGGACCGACGGGCTTTATGACGCGGCGCGCCCCGCAAGATCACTGATGCGCAGGTCGAGGCGGTGATCGTGCGGACGCTTGAAAGCATGCCGCGTAACACGGCCCATTGAAGCTCCAGGATGATGGCCGGGGAGAGCCGCCTCTCGACGTCCAGCGTGCAACGGATCTGGCGTGCCTTTGGCCTGCAACCCCATCGCACGGAGACCTTCAAGCTCTCAACCGATCCCCGGTTTATCGACAAGGTTCGCGATGTGGTTGGGCTTTACCTGAACCCGCCGGAGCGGGCCTTGGTGCTCTGCGTCGATGAAAAGAGCCAAATTCAGCCGCTTGACCGGCCGCAGCCGGTCCGGCCCATGCGGCCGGGTCAGATCGAACGCCGCAGCCATGATTACAAACGCCACGGCACCACCTCCCTGTTCGCCGCCCTCAACACGGCAACCGGCGAGGTCATCGGCAAATGCGACAGGCGCCACCGGGCCCCGGAGTTCAAGAAGTTCCTTATGGAGATCGAACGCCGGGTTCCCGACGATCTGGAGATCCACCTCGTCATGGACAACTACGCCACCCACAAAACGCCGGCGATCCGTGCCTGGTTGGCCAGACGGCCCCTCTGGCATGTGCATTTCACCCCCACCTCCGCATCCTGGTTGAACATGGTCGAGCGCTTCCTTGCCGAAATCACCGACCGCCAGATCAAGCGTGGCGTTCACCGCAGCGAGCGCGAACTCACAAAAGCCATCCCGGATTACATCGAAACGCGCAATGAAGATCCAAAACCCTTCAAATGGGTCCGAACCGCAGACGATATCCTTGATGCGGTCAAACGCTTCTGTTTAAAAACCACGCCCGAAAATAATAATGAAGCCCTGCTCTCATCCGAAGTTCGTGGCCGTCCAATCGTCCGACAACTCCTCCTTGAGTTTTTGGAGCAGGCGTTTACGGCGGGTCTCATACAAGAAATCGAAGCCCCGGATGTTATCGGGAAGCTGCCCCAACAAGTGACGCAAAAGAAACTGCTCACGGTCTGTTTCTGGAAAGCCAGTGATCCATTCACCTGGCATCTGATCGCCTTTGCTCTGATTTATTTGGCCCTCAAGCAGGATGAGATTCGCGAGACGCTCTTTTTTGCCGTGGAGGGACGCTATCTCTTCTTCGCCGAAACCTGCTCGTCGCAGCTTAGTGGCGTGGAATTGCGCACGCGGCACCACATGATCAACGTGGATGTTGTTTTGGGGATCGACGAACGGGAAGATGATAGACAGAACGATTAAGGCGCCACGCGAGCCATACTTGACATCGGCAAGGTCCTGAATCTCCTCATCAGTGAAAGCCAGTGTCTTTCCGCGAACGTTCATCTCTCGGGAAAGTTCGCTAACTGGGAAACCGCCTCCCTCATGCGCGCGAAGTACATCTCGAAGGGCAGTCAACAAGGTATCCATGCCGCTGCCCCATATGCCAGGCTTGAGAAGCGAACGGACGAGCCATTGGCGTATCGCGGCGCGGTCAGAGCGCGTGGCGGGAGAACCAAGATAGGTGTTCGGTCGCACCTTCGCAGTAGAGGTAGTAGGCGATTGGAAGCAGGGCGCTGTCGGCACGGATTGTATCTCTCGACAGACCAAAGTCTGCAGCGAGCCGCACGGTCAGGCGAAGTGCTGTCCAACAGGCATCCAAGACCGCCATGTTCGGCCTGTTGAAGTTCTCGACCTTGAAGCCAACGCTGGCGATATTGGAGAGCATCAGGCCGGCCTTCAGAACGAAGTCCTTTGAAAGATCGAACCCCTTTCCCGTCTTATTGAGTTCGTCGACGACACTATGGATCTCTGACCGCGCATCGACCTCGCTCCACTGAGCTGTTGCTATGGAAAGCAGCAGGTCGGAATAGGAAAGAACGGTGCCTCCGCTGTTCGTCCGGATGAAGATTGCCAAAACTTTTTCGATATTCTGGCCTTCCTCTTCGTAGAACGTAATGGTTGGATTTAACCACACCACCTTGTGCAAGCGTCCGAGGGTGGCGGTAGCACGATTTTCGTTCCCGAGCCCTGCTCCAGCAAGATAACCCATCAAATCATGCATTTCTTCGAGTTCAAGAACCTTGCTCACCGGAAACCAGTGCACGCCTTCTGACGCTATCTTGGTATGCTCCTCGGCCAGGAACGCGAAGCGGTAGGCTTCGCCCTCTTCATCAGGATTCGGGGTGTGAAGAAGGTCAAGATAGAGATGCTTGACCGGAAACGCGTTGGGATTGTTCCACCACTTGTTCGGCTCCTTCACGGCCATGCTACCCCTCAGGCCGATGTTCAGTGAGGTCAGACGCTGCTGGCCGTCGAGGATCGCCGTAACCGTACCGTCAGGCGCCTTGCCGAGGGGCGGGCAATGCGGATTGTCCCGCTGATGGAAATTTCGCACGAACCCAAAAAAACGAAACTGCGCAGCTGTTTCCTTCTCAATCTTCCAAAAGAGGAACGAGTTGATGGGAAATCCTTGCATGAGACTATCAAAAAGCCTGCAAATTTAGGGTACACGCCAGATAAATTCACGTTGAATCGCAGGTAACACATAATCATGTTTCCAAATTCTATTTACAGCAGTTCGAACTGTGATCGGGGTTTGATATGACATGTTTTTTGCTCCTTTCAGCTGGCCTTCCCCATATGGCTTTCCTCCTGCGAGGCTATATCTGCTGGGCGTGACCTCCAAGTGAGAGCTGTCGCTGGGGGGATGGATCGGCGCGTCGGCAACCGTGCTGTCAAGGCGCATCATCTTGCCGTCCTCGACCCTGGCCTTCATGGCATGGCTCATCAGGCAACGGTTGATCGCTTCCCAGGTCTCGGCGCTGATGGCGCTGATGGTACTCTGCAACACCGATTTCTTTGGCGTCCAATGGACCGGCAGACGAGCGAAAGCCCGGAATGAGGTGGAATCGCAAAGATAGAACGCCAATTCCTCGTAGCTCAACTGACGATGTTGCTTGAGCAAGGCGCAGCGCAGAACCGCTTCCGCCGACAACCCCTTGCGTCCAGTCGGCTTGACGCCGTGGCGACCGAGATCAGCGCCGACCCGGCCCAGCACCTCGAAATGCTCGTCAAGCCAGGCGGACATCGCCTTCAGTTCACGGCCAAGCTGGTGGTTTGAGAAAACATCGAAAATACTGGCCTGGATGGTGCGTTTTTCGCGCATTGTTGTCTCCGGCGGTAACGGGTTTGTATTGACTTCAATGGGTTACACCGAATTCATACCTGAAACCGCCGGAACTTTCAACAAAATAATCCGGATACATCCAGTTATTTCAATATGTTAGCGTTTTTGGATGGAAACGAATTAGGGTTGCTTCCTTGGATTTAGCCAGCTGTTGCACTGGCGAATCCGCGCAGCTTTTACGCCGACGCTACTGTGGCCGAGTATCGCTCCGCCGCACATATGTTTTGCAATGGATTTTTCCTTTGTTTTACGCGCGACCGCCTGGTGTCGCAAATCTTGTGACATTTGCGAATCCCGGCCCTTTTCACACGAACGGGCACCGCCGTGTTTTCCGGGGCCGGCACCCAATTCAGTGATCCCGCCGATCCGCGAATACGGCTTCCAGATCAGGGGCATCAAGAACACGGTCCACCCAGCGATCCAGCTCCTCAATGCTCCCCGCCGCAATCTGAGCGACGACAGGCTCGGGCAGGGGGCCAAACCGCTTCACCAGCAGGCGCATCAGGGACCTGGCTTCGCCCCTGGCTTCGCCCCTGGCTTCGCCCCTGGCTTCACCTTCAGCCAGTCCCTCAGCTTTGCCCTCAGCTTTGCCCTCAGCTTTGGCGCGCGCCTGGCCTTCCGCAAGGCCTTTTTCACGGCCAAGTATCTCACCGGCAGCCAGCCCTCTGGCTTCGCCTTCAGCTTTACCTTCTTGTTTCAGTGCTTCTGCGATTGTCCCCATCAGCGCTTTGCCTCCACCATCCTTTGCGGTGTCCAGTGCCGCTCTGACATCTTCCAGCGGCACCTCGTATTTTTCGACGATATACCGAAACACGATCTTCTTCAATACGGTCCCGTCCGGCAGGTCGCGCAGCAGCACCGTCAGAACCTCACGGGTCACTTCATCATTGCGTTGTACATAACGCAAGGCGGTCAGAACCGCCCGGACCGGCGCATCGCCCGACAACTCTTCCATCGGGATGGTGCCCAGATCATGCAGCGCGTAGCGAAACGACGGCACGAAGGGCGCGGTATCATCATCCATCTGCACCATCTCACCAAAAACCTGCGGCACGGCCCATGAAGCGCGTCCGTGGTAGAACACCAGGGGGATGATGACAGGCAGGGCGCGCAGCCGTGCCGGTTTGTCCTCAGCGTATCGCGTCCAGATGCGGACCATATAGCCCAGAAGCTGCAACGGCGTGCCGGGTTCTGACACCGATTTATGCTCCACCAAAGTATACACCAGGGCAGGGGGGCCGTCGGTCAGCTTCACCTCAAACAGCCGGTCGCTCTGCGTCATCCGGCTGTGCTCATCCACGAAGGTGCCATCCAGGAGTTTTGGCGGCGCATCGGCCAGGCGCGCACTCAGGGCCGGCGGCAGATATTCCCGCAGCAGCGTGGCCGCCCGGTCGGGATCCTCCAGCAAAACCCGGAACAGCGCATCGTGGCTTATCTTTGCCGGGGGCTTTTGATCTGCCGATTCAGCCATGCCGGTTCCTTCCCGGGCCTGAGCGCAAGGCCGCAGCCCGCGCCTGTTCGTCCTTGATCTCGCGGATATCTGTGTTGACCGTAACTTTGCTCGCGCCAAGGATATCCGCAATCTCCTGCGGTGGTAATCCCTGCTGTTTGAGGGCATTGATACGGGCTTTGCGCAATCATGTGATTATCCCCCTTCGGGTCGACTCCGGTAAGGGGCAGAATGACACCCCAAGGAATAGTATCACCGGTTTGGCCACCTGTACTCGCCGGTGAGCAGGATATGTGCCCACCCGAGGGGTGAGATGTGCGTCAGAAGCTCCGGTGAACAGTCCAGCCCGGCACGTTTTCGTTGCGCAGCAGCCTGACCGAGATGAGCCGTGTTCCAGTAGATGATGATGGTGGCGAGGAGATCAAGGCCAGCCATGCGGCAATGTTGACCCTCTGCGCTGCGGTCGCGGATTTCGCCCTGGCGGCCAATGCGCAGGGCATTCTTCAGGGCGTGATGTGCTTCGCCTTTGTCAAGCCCGATCTGAGCGCGCCGCTGCATGTCGGCATCAAGCAATCATTCGATGATAAAGAGTGTCCGTTCGACCCGTCCGATTTCACGAAGTGCGATGGCAAGGTCATGCCGGCGCGGGTGAGAGGCGAACTTTCGCAAGAGCTGACTGGGTGGCATGACACCTGCCACCATGGTGGCCGCGCTGCGTAATACACCCTAAAACATGGGGATTATATACCAAAGTGCCATTGCCCGTTAATCCTCATCCTTAACAATGACTTGGCGAAACAAGGCTTTAACGGCTTCATCTTGCGAAGCCTTATAGCCAACCGTTTCTTCCTTCTCGGCCTTTGTCGGCTGATAGCTGTGAGGTTTCACCACGACAGTTGGTTTGTCTTTGGAAGTCATTGCTACTCCTTTCATGGCAGTACACCGATTTAAGCCAATGGAACGGCCGGAGCGAGGCCCGCTACCTCCGCAGCGTCTGGGCCTCGATGCTCAATGAGGCATACGAGCGCGCGCGTCTCGACCTGCGTGTCGATCACCGCTCCTGCAAGGAGCACGAGGCCGAAGCCCGCGCACGGGGCAACACCATCGAGGCCGACCGCTGGGTACGCGAGGCAACCGAACACATGGGTCCCACCCTCACCCAGGCCGACCGCAAGGCCGCGCGCCAGGCGCGCCGCGAGATACGTCCGGGCACGCCCGGGCCCGGCCCGGTGACCCGAGCTCGGTCGGGAGAACCGCCGACGCCGTGCGGCGAGCCTGGAACGGGAGGCCGCCTGCCAGGCGACTGATCCAGCCCAACATTTCTTAGGTCCACCCACGATGGTATGACAGGGTTGCCAGCCCACGACTTGTTCCGTGTCACAAAGGCGGAATGGGTCATACGTTCATCTGGAGTCATGCGATCAACTCCCGCAACCGCTTCCCTCTCATTCCAGTTGCTAACGCGCCCATCTGATCGGCGGTATCATATTCACGGATATTGTGGCGCGCGGCGAACTCACCGACATAGCGGCCAAGGTGCTTGCTGCTCATGTGGTGGCAGGTGCCGTGATAGCCCCGCTTGAGCATCGACCAGAAGGATTCGATCCCGTTGGTGTGGGCCATGCCGTTCACATACTCGCCGACACTGTGCCTGACGGTCTCATGCTCGAACGCCATCCCCCGATACCCGCCGTGATCGTCTGTGCAGACTGTCGCCCCCTCGGCAGCGTGATCGCCGACAAACTCCTGAAGCGTCCTGGCGTCCGTCCCGCTTGTCACGGCGGCATTCACGCGGTTGGTTTCGCGGTCCTTGGCCCCCACAATGATCGACTTGCCGACACCACCCCTGCCGGCGCGGAGCTTCTTGTCAGCGTGCTTGTTCTTCTCCTTGCCGCCGATGCAAGTCTCATCGACTTCAACCGGGCCAACGAAAGGAATCTCGCCCGCTTTGAAAGATTTCCGAAGTCGATGCGCCAGATGCCATGCAGACTTTTGCGTGATCCCAAGATCACGGTGCAGTTTCATACTGGATACACCTTTGAGATTTGTGGAAAGCAGATAGATGGCTATTGCCCAGATTTGATAGCCAAGCTTCGATCCTTCCATGACCGTTCCAAGTTTCATGGAAAACATTCTCTTGTCGGGACAGTCGCGGCATCGGTGCGTCATTGATTTGTGCGTTAGCAGCCCGTTGACGAAGTCGGCCCTGGACGCGAGCGGCCTGGTCTGATTCTATGATGTTCTGATTTGACCGGGGGGTTCGCCGATGTCGATGGGACTGCAGAAGGATCGTCAGGGTGACTTGATGGTGGGCTGGGCGGAGATGCCGCGCTCGCCGGGTCATGTGTTTTACGACCGTCTTCAGCCGGTCCTGATCGAGGGCGACTTCGACGGCTTCGCCGAGGCGGCCTGCCGGTGCTGTTACGCGGCCAGGACGGGAGCGCCTTCGGTGCCGCCGGGGCGCTGTTTCCGCATGCATCTGGTGGGCTGTTTCGAGGGCATCGACTCTGAGCGCGGGCTGGAATGGCGCTGCTCGGATTCGCTGTCGCTGCGGGAGTTTCTGCGGCTGGAGAGCCGGGATCGTGTGCCGGACCATTCCTGGCTGTCGAAGACCCGCACGCGCCTGCCCCACGAGGTGCACGCGGCGGTCTTCGACCGGGTTCCGGCGCTGATCGCCGAGGCGGGTCTGGTGAAGGGCGAGCGCATCGGGGTGGATGCCTCGACCATGGAGGCCAACGCGGCGCGGCGCAACATCGTGCGGCGCGACACGGGGTGAGGGCGACCGGGAGATGCTGGAGCATCTGGCCCGGGAGAGCGGCATCGAGACGCCCACGGCCGAGGACCTGGCGCGTCTGGACCGCAAGCGCAAGGGCAAGAAGCTCTCGAACCAGGATCGGGTTTCCAGGAGCGACCCCGAGGCCAGGGTCGCCAGGATGAAGGACGCCGCGACCCATCTGGCCTACAAGCCCGGGCACGCGGTGGATCCGGACACCGGCGCGGTGGTGGCGGCCGAGTTGCACCCAGCCGATGAGGGCGACACCACGACGCTTTCCAGGACCCTGGCGGCGGCCGAGGCAAACCTCGAGGCGGTGGCTGCGGCGCCGACCCCAGAGAGCCCGGCCGAATGCGTCACCGACAAGGGCTATTTCTCACGGGCGGTCTTGAAGGCCCTGGACGACAGTCCCTGGAAGACCCGGATCGCCGAGCCCAGGCAGAAGGGCTTTTCGCGCTGGCGCGGTGACCAGGCGGCGCGCCGGGCGGTCCCCAGCAACCGCGTGCGGCTCAAGTCCGCGCTCGCCCGCGAGGCCTTCAAGCTGCGCGCCGAGATCGTCGAGCGCTGCTTTGCCCACAGCCTCGATCGCGGCGGCATGCGCCGAACCTGGCTGCGCCGGCGCGAGAACGTGCACAAGCGATACCTGCTTCACGTCGCCGGCCACAACCTCTCGTTGCTGATGCGCCAACTCATCGGCACCGGCACCGCGCGCCAGGCTGTGGCGGGCGGATATGGCGGTATTTTCGTGCTTGTTGCGCCCGCTGGAGCCGTTCTGGTCGCTCGGATCGTCCTCATCGTCTCGGAGGATGGCGAAACCGCCGACGCCGCGTTATGTTTCGTCGTGGGGTGAAACCCGGTCAATGGCGACTTTTTCAACGGGCTGTTAGTCCACACTGGACGTTAAACGAACCGCAATGTGGGCAATAGGGGCCATCAGGCCAAGGCTGTTTCGCAAACCACTTTTCGGCGGTTGCGTCATCAGGAAACATCTTTACTAACTGAACAAACGTCAGTCCTTTGCGATGGCTCTTACCGGGTGCGTTTGTTTTCTGCGTCATAACTCGATCTCCTGTTGTGACTCTACTGTAATTCAGTTGCCCCAGGTGGTCAAGCTAATAATGTGACTTTGGTATATAATCCCCTTGTTTTACGTGCGACCGCCTGGTGTCGCAAATCTTGTGACATTTGCGAATCCCGGCCCTTTTCACACGAACGGGCACCGCCGTGTTTTCCGGGGCCGGCACCCAATTCAGTGATCCCGCCGATCCGCGAATACGGCTTCCAGATCAGGGGCATCAAGAACACGGTCCACCCAGCGATCCAGCTCCTCAATGCTCCCCGCCGCAATCTGAGCGACGACAGGCTCGGGCAGGGGGCCAAACCGCTTCACCAGCAGGCGCATCAGGGACCTGGCTTCACCCCTGGCTTCACCCCTGGCTTCGCCCCTGGCTTCACCTTCAGCCAGTCCCTCAGCTTTGCCCTCAGCTTTGGCGCGCGCCTGGCCTTCCGCAAGGCCTTTTTCACGGCCAAGTATCTCACCGGCAGCCAGCCCTCTGGCTTCGCCTTCAGCTTTACCTTCTTGTTTCAGTGCTTCTGCGATTGTCCCCATCAGCGCTTTGCCTCCACCATCCTTTGCGGTGTCCAGTGCCGCTCTGACATCTTCCAGCGGCACCTCGTATTTTTCGACGATATACCGAAACACGATCTTCTTCAATACGGTCCCGTCCGGCAGGTCGCGCAGCAGCACCGTCAGAACCTCACGGGTCACTTCATCATTGCGTTGTACATAACGCAAGGCGGTCAGAACCGCCCGGACCGGCGCATCGCCCGACAACTCTTCCATCGGGATGGTGCCCAGATCATGCAGCGCGTAGCGAAACGACGGCACGAAGGGCGCGGTATCATCATCCATCTGCACCATCTCACCAAAAACCTGCGGCACGGCCCATGAAGCGCGTCCGTGGTAGAACACCAGGGGGATGATGACAGGCAGGGCGCGCAGCCGTGCCGGTTTGTCCTCAGCGTATCGCGTCCAGATGCGGACCATATAGCCCAGAAGCTGCAACGGCGTGCCGGGTTCTGACACCGATTTATGCTCCACCAAAGTATACACCAGGGCAGGGGGGCCGTCGGTCAGCTTCACCTCAAACAGCCGGTCGCTCTGCGTCATCCGGCTGTGCTCATCCACGAAGGTGCCATCCAGGAGTTTTGGCGGCGCATCGGCCAGGCGCGCACTCAGGGCCGGCGGCAGATATTCCCGCAGCAGCGTGGCCGCCCGGTCGGGATCCTCCAGCAAAACCCGGAACAGCGCATCGTGGCTTATCTTTGCCGGGGGCTTTTGATCTGCCGATTCAGCCATGCCGGTTCCTTCCCGGGCCTGAGCGCAAGGCCGCAGCCCGCGCCTGTTCGTCCTTGATCTCGCGGATATCTGTGTTGACCGTAACTTTGCTCGCGCCAAGGATATCCGCAATCTCCTGCGGTGGTAATCCCTGCTGTTTGAGGGCATTGATACGGGCTTTGCGCAATCATGTGATTATCCCCCTTCGGGTCGACTCCGGTAAGGGGCAGAATGACACCCCAAGGAATAGTATCACCGGTTTGGCCACCTGTACTCGCCGGTGAGCAGGATATGTGCCCACCCGAGGGGTGAGATGTGCGTCAGAAGCTCCGGTGAACAGTCCAGCCCGGCACGTTTTCGTTGCGCAGCAGCCTGACCGAGATGAGCCGTGTTCCAGTAGATGATGATGGTGGCGAGGAGGTCAAGGCCAGCCATGCGGCAATGTTGACCCTCTGCGCTGCGGTCGCGGATTTCGCCCTGGCGGCCAATGCGCAGGGCATTCTTCAGGGCGTGATGTGCTTCGCCTTTGTCAAGCCCGAGCTGAGCGCGCCGCTGCATGTCGGCATCAAGCAACCATTCGATGATAAAGAGTGTCCGTTCGACCCGTCCGATTTCACGAAGTGCGATGGCAAGGTCATGCCGGCGCGGGTGAGAGGCGAACTTTCGCAAGAGCTGACTGGGTGGCATGACACCTGCCACCATGGTGGCCGCGCTGCGTAATACATCTAAAACATGGGATTATATACCAAAGTGCCATTGCCCGTTAATCTTCATCCTTGACAATGACTTGGCGAAACAAGGCTTTGACGGCTTCATCTTGCGAAGCCTTATAGCCAACAGTTTCTTCCTTCTCGGCCTTTGTCGGCTGATAGCTGCGAGGTTTCACCACGACAGTTGGTTTGTCTTTGGAAGTCATTGCTACTCCTTTCACGGCAGTACACCGATTTAAGCCAATGGAACGGCCGGAGCGAGGCCCGCTACCTCCGCAGCGTCTGGGCCTCGATGCTCAATGAGGCATACGAGCGCGCGCGTCTCGACCTGCGTGTCGATCACCGCTCCTGCAAGGAGCACGAGGCCGAAGCCCGCGCACGGGGCAACACCATCGAGGCCGACCGCTGGGTACGCGAGGCAACCGAACACATGGGTCCCACCCTCACCCAGGCCGACCGCAAGGCCGCGCGCCAGGCGCGCCGCGAGATACGTCCGGGCACGCCCGGGCCCGGCCCGGTGACCCGAGCTCGGTCGGGAGAACCGCCGACGCCGTGCGGCGAGCCTGGAACGGGAGGCCGCCTGCCAGGCGACTGATCCAGCCCAACATTTCTTAGGTCCACCCACGATGGTATGACAGGGTTGCCAGCCCACGACTTGTTCCGTGTCACAAAGGCGGAATGGGTCATACGTTCATCTGGAGTCATGCGATCAACTCCCGCAACCGCTTCCCTCTCATTCCAGTTGCTAACGCGCCCATCTGATCGGCGGTATCAGATTCACGGATATTGTGGCGCGCGGCAAACTCACCGACATAGCGGCCAAGGTGCTTGCTGCTCATGTGGTGGCAGGTGCCGTGATAGCCCCGCTTGAGCATCGACCAGAAGGATTCGATCCCGTTGGTGTGGGCCATGCCGTTCACATACTCGCCGACACTGTGCTTGACGGTCTCATGCTCGAACGCCATCCCCCGATACCCGCCGTGATCGTCTGTGCAGACTGTCGCCCCCTCGGCAGCGTGATCGCCGACAAACTCCTGAAGCGTCCTGGCGTCCGTCCCGCTTGTCACGGCGGCATTCACGCGGTTGGTTTCGCGGTCCTTGGCCCCCACAATGATCGACTTGCCAACACCACCCCTGCCGGCGCGGAGCTTCTTGTCAGCGTGCTTGTTCTTCTCCTTGCCGCCGATGCAAGTCTCATCGACTTCAACCGGGCCAACGAAAGGAACATCGCCCGCTTTGAAAGATTTCCGAAGTCGATGCGCCAGATGCCATGCAGACTTTTGCGTGATCCCAAGATCACGGTGCAGTTTCATACTGGATACACCTTTGAGATTTGTGGAAAGCAGATAGATGGCTATTGCCCAGATTTGATAGCCAAGCTTCGATCCTTCCATGACCGTTCCAACTTTCATGGAAAACATTCTCTTGTCGGGACAGTCGCGGCATCGGTGCGTCATTGATTTGTGCGTTAGCAGCCCGTTGACGAAGTCGGCCCTGGACGCGAGCGGCCTGGTCTGATTCTATGATGTTCTGATTTGACCGGGGGGTTCGCCGATGTCGATGGGACTGCGGAAGGATCGTCAGGGTGACTTGATGGTGGGCTGGGCGGAGATGCCGCGCTCGCCGGGTCATGTGTTTTACGACCGTCTTCAGCCGGTCCTGATCGAGGGCGACTTCGACGGCTTCGCCGAGGCGGCCTGCCGGTGCTGTTACGCGGCCAGGACGGGAGCGCCTTCGGTGCCGCCGGGGCGCTGTTTCCGCATGCATCTGGTGGGCTGTTTCGAGGGCATCGACTCTGGGCGCGGGCTGGAATGGCGCTGCTCGGATTCGCTGTCGCTGCGGGAGTTTCTGCGGCTGGAGAGCCGGGATCGTGTGCCGGACCATTCCTGGCTGTCGAAGACCCGCACGCGCCTGCCCCACGAGGTGCACGCGGCGGTCTTCGACCGGGTTCCGGCGCTGATCGCCGAGGCGGGTCTGGTGAAGGGCGAGCGCATCGGGGTGGATGCCTCGACCATGGAGGCCAACGCGGCGCGGCGCAACATCGTGCGGCGCGACACGGGGTGAGGGCGACCGGGAGATGCTGGAGCATCTGGCCCGGGAGAGCGGCATCGAGACGCCCACGGCCGAGGACCTGGCGCGTCTGGACCGCAAGCGCAAGGGCAAGAAGCTCTCGAACCAGGATCGGGTTTCCAGGAGCGACCCCGAGGCCAGGGTCGCCAGGATGAAGGACGCCGCGACCCATCTGGCCTACAAGCCCGGGCACGCGGTGGATCCGGACACCGGCGCGGTGGTGGCGGCCGAGTTGCACCCAGCCGATGAGGGCGACACCACGACGCTTTCCAGGACCCTGGCGGCGGCCGAGGCAAACCTCGAGGCGGTGGCTGCGGCGCCGACCCCAGAGAGCCCGGCCGAATGCGTCACCGACAAGGGCTATTTCTCACGGGCGGTCTTGAAGGCCCTGGACGACAGTCCCTGGAAGACCCGGATCGCCGAGCCCAGGCAGAAGGGCTTTTCGCGCTGGCGCGGTGACCAGGCGGCGCGCCGGGCGGTCCCCAGCAACCGCGTGCGGCTCAAGTCCGCGCTCGCCCGCGAGGCCTTCAAGCTGCGCGCCGAGATCGTCGAGCGCTGCTTTGCCCACAGCCTCGATCGCGGCGGCATGCGCCGAACCTGGCTGCGCCGGCGCGAGAACGTGCACAAGCGATACCTGCTTCACGTCGCCGGCCACAACCTCTCGTTGCTGATGCGCCAACTCATCGGCGCCGGCACCGCGCGCCAGGCCGTGGCGGGCGGATCTGGCGGTATTTTCGTGCTTGTTGCGCCCGCTGGAGCCGTTCTGGTCGCTCGGATCGTCCTCATCGTCCCGGAGGATGGCGAAACCGCCGACGCCGCGTTATGTTTCGTCGTGGGGTGAAACCCGGTCAATGGCGACTTTTTCAACGGGCTGTTAGTCCACACTGGACGTTAAACGAACCGCAATGTGGGCAATAGGGGCCATCAGGCCAAGGCTGTTTCGCAAACCACTTTTCGGCGGTTGCGTCATCAGGAAACATCTTTACTAACTGAACAAACGTCAGTCCTTTGCGATGGCTCTTACCGGGTGCGTTTGTTTTCTGCGTCATAACTCGATCTCCTGTTGTGACTCTACTGTAATTCAGTTGCCCCAGGTGGTCAAGCTAATAATGTGACTTTGGTATATAATCCCCTTGTTTTACGTGCGACCGCCTGGTGTCGCAAATCTTGTGACATTTGCGAATCCCGGCCCTTTTCACACGAACGGGCACCGCCGTGTTTTCCGGGGCCGGCACCCAATTCAGTGATCCCGCCGATCCGCGAATACGGCTTCCAGATCAGGGGCATCAAGAACACGGTCCACCCAGCGATCCAGCTCCTCAATGCTCCCCGCCGCAATCTGAGCGACGACAGGCTCGGGCAGGGGGCCAAACCGCTTCACCAGCAGGCGCATCAGGGACCTGGCTTCGCCCCTGGCTTCACCCCTGGCTTCACCCCTGGCTTCACCCCTGGCTTCACCCCTGGCTTCGCCCCTGGCTTCGCCCCTGGCTTCGCCCCTGGCTTCACCTTCAGCCAGTCCCTCAGCTTTGCCCTCAGCTTTGGCGCGCGCCTGGCCTTCCGCAAGGCCTTTTTCACGGCCAAGTATCTCACCGGCAGCCAGCCCTCTGGCTTCGCCTTCAGCTTTACCTTCTTGTTTCAGTGCTTCTGCGATTGTCCCCATCAGCGCTTTGCCTCCACCATCCTTTGCGGTGTCCAGTGCCGCTCTGACATCTTCCAGCGGCACCTCGTATTTTTCGACGATATACCGAAACACGATCTTCTTCAATACGGTCCCGTCCGGCAGGTCGCGCAGCAGCACCGTCAGAACCTCACGGGTCACTTCATCATTGCGTTGTACATAACGCAAGGCGGTCAGAACCGCCCGGACCGGCGCATCGCCCGACAACTCTTCCATCGGGATGGTGCCCAGATCATGCAGCGCGTAGCGAAACGACGGCACGAAGGGCGCGGTATCATCATCCATCTGCACCATCTCAGCAAAAACCTGCGGCACGGCCCATGAAGCGCGTCCGTGGTAGAACACCAGGGGGATGATGACAGGCAGGGCGCGCAGCCGTGCCGGTTTGTCCTCAGCGTATCGCGTCCAGATGCGGACCATATAGCCCAGAAGCTGCAACGGCGTGCCGGGTTCTGACACCGATTTATGCTCCACCAAAGTATATACCAGGGCAGGGGGGCCGTCGGTCAGCTTCACCTCAAACAGCCGGTCGCTCTGCGTCATCCGGCTGTGCTCATCCACGAAGGTGCCATCCAGGAGTTTTGGCGGCGCATCGGCCAGGCGCGCACTCAGGGCCGGCGGCAGATATTCCCGCAGCAGCGTGGCCGCCCGGTCGGGATCCTCCAGCAAAACCCGGAACAGCGCATCGTGGCTTATCTTTGCCGGGGGCTTTTGATCTGCCGATTCAGCCATGCCGGTTCCTTCCCGGGCCTGAGCGCAAGGCCGCAGCCCGCGCCTGTTCGTCCTTGATCTCGCGGATATCTGTGTTGACCGTAACTTTGCTCGCGCCAAGGATATCCGCAATCTCCTGCGGTGGTAATCCCTGCTGTTTGAGGGCATTGATACGGGCTTTGCGCAATCATGTGATTATCCCCCTTCGGGTCGACTCCGGTAAGGGGCAGAATGACACCCCAAGGAATAGTATCACCGGTTTGGCCACCTGTACTCGCCGGTGAGCAGGATATGTGCCCACCCGAGGGGTGAGATGTGCGTCAGAAGCTCCGGTGAACAGTCCAGCCCGGCACGTTTTCGTTGCGCAGCAGCCTGACCGAGATGAGCCGTGTTCCAGTAGATGATGATGGTGGCGAGGAGATCAAGGCCAGCCATGCGGCAATGTTGACCCTCTGCGCTGCGGTCGCGGATTTCGCCATGGCGGCCAATGCGCAGGGCATTCTTCAGGGCGTGATGTGCTTCGCCTTTGTCAAGCCCGAGCTGAGCGCGCCGCTGCATGTCGGCATCAAGCAACCATTCGATGATAAAGAGTGTCCGTTCGACCCGTCCGATTTCACGAAGTGCGATGGCAAGGTCATGCCGGCGCGGGTGAGAGGCGAACTTTCGCAAGAGCTGACTGGGTGGCATGACACCTGCCACCATGGTGGCCGCGCTGCGTAATACATCTAAAACATGGGATTATATACCAAAGTGCCATTGCCCGTTAATCTTCATCCTTGACAATGACTTGGCGAAACAAGGCCTTGACGGCTTCATCTTGCGAAGCCTTATAGCCAACCGTTTCTTCCTTCTCGGCCTTTGTCGGCTGATAGCTGCGAGGTTTCACCACGACAGTTGGTTTGTCTTTGGAAGTCATTGCTACTCCTTTCACGGCAGTACACCGATTAAAGCCAATGGAACGGCCGGAGCGAGGCCCGCTACCTCCGCAGCGTCTGGGCCTCGATGCTCAATGAGGCATACGAGCGCGCGCGTCTCGACCTGCGTCTCGATCACCGCTCCTGCAAGGAGCGCGAGGCCGAAGCCCGCGCACGGGGCAACACCATCGAGGCCGACCGCTGGGTACGCGAGGCAACCGAACACATGGGTCCCACCCTCACCCAGGCCGACCGCAAGGCCGCGCGCCAGGCGCGCCGCGAGATACGTCCGGGCACGCCCGGGGCCGGCCCGGTGACCGAGCTCGGTCGGGAGAACCGCCGACGCCGTGCGGCGAGCCTGGAACGGGAGGCCGCCTGCCAGGCGACTGATCCAGCCCAACATTTTTTAGGTCCACCCACGATGGTATGACAGGGTTGCCAGCCCACGAATTGTTCCGTGTCACAAAGGCGGAATGGGTCATACGTTCATCTGGAGTCATGCGATCAACTCCCGCAACCGCTTCCCTCTCATTCCAGTTGCTAACGCGCCCATCTGATCGGCGGTATCAGATTCACGGATATTATGGCGCGCGGCAAACTCACCAACATAGCGGCCAAGGTGCTTGCTGCTCATGTGGTGGCAGGTGCCGTGATAGCCCCGCTTGAGCATCGACCAGAAGGATTCGATCCCGTTGGTGTGGGCCATGCCGTTCACATACTCGCCGACACTGTGCTTGACGGTCTCATGCTCGAACGCCATCCCCCGATACCCGCCGTGATCGTCTGTGCAGACTGTCGCCCCCTCGGCAGCGTGATCGCCGACAAACTCCTGAAGCGTCCTGGCGTCCGTCCCGCTTGTCACGGCGGCATTCACGCGGTTGGTTTCGCGGTCCTTGGCCCCCACAATGATCGACTTGCCGACACCACCCCTGCCAGCGCGGAGCTTCTTGTCAGCGTGCTTGTTCTTCTCCTTGCCGCCGATGCAAGTCTCATCGACTTCAACCGGGCCAACGAAAGGAACATCGCCCGCTTTGAAAGATTTCCGAAGTCGATGCGCCAGATGCCATGCAGACTTTTGCGTGATCCCAAGATCACGGTGCAGTTTCATACTGGATACACCTTTGAGATTTGTGGAAAGCAGATAGATGGCTATTGCCCAGATTTGATAGCCAAGCTTCGATCCTTCCATGAGCGTTCCAAGTTTCATGGAAAACATTCTCTTGTCGGGACAGTCGCGGCATCGGTGCGTCATTGATTTGTCCCTTAGCAGCCCGTTGACGAAGTCGGCCCTGGACGCGATCGGCCTGGTCTGATTCTTTGATGTTCTGATTTGACCGGGGGGTTCGCCGATGGCGATGGGACTGCGGAAGGATCGTCAGGGTGACTTGATGGTGGGCTGGGCGGAGATGCCGCGCTCGCCGGGTCATGTGTTTTGCGACCGTCTTCAGCCGGTCCTGATCGAGGGCGGCTTCGACGACTTCGTCGAGGCGACCTGCCGGTGCTGTTACGCGGCCAGGACGGGAGCGCCTTCGGTGCCGCCGGGGCGCTGTTTCCGCAGGCATCTGGTGGGCTGTTTCGAGGGCATCGACTCTGGGCGCGGGCTGGAATGGCGCTGCTCGGATTCGCTGTCGCTGCGGGAGTTTCTGCGGCTGGAGAGCCGGGATCGTGTGCCGGACCATTCCTGGCTGTCGAAGACCCGCACGCGTCTGCCCCACGAGGGGCACGCGGCGGTCTTCGACCGGGTTCTGGCGCGGGTCGCCGAGGCGGGCCCGGTGAAGGGCGAGCGCATCGGGGTGGATGCCTCGACCATGGAGGCCAACGCGGCGCTGCGCAACATCGTGCGGCGCGACACGGGTGAGGGCGACCGGGAGATGCTGGAGCATCTGGCCCGGGAGAGCGGCATCGAGACGCCCACGGCCGAGGACCTGGCGCGTCTGGACCGCAAGCGCAAGGGCAAGAAGCTCTCGAACCAGGATCGGGTTTCCAGGAGCGACCCCGAGGCCAGGGTCGCCAGGATGAAGGACGCCGCGACCCATCTGGCCTACAAGCCCGGGCACGCGGTGGATCCGGACACCGGCGCGGTGGTGGCGGCCGAGTTGCACCCAGCCGATGAGGGCGACACCACGACGCTTTTCAAGACCCTGGCGGCGGCCGAGGCAAACCTCGAGGCGGTGGCTGCGGCGCCGACCCCAGAGAGCCCGGCCGAATGCGTCACCGACAAGGGCTATTACTCACGGGCGGTCTTGAAGGCCCTGGACGACAGTCCCTGGAAGACCCGGATCGCCGAGCCCAGGCAGAAGGGCTTTTCGCGCTGGCGCGATGACCAGGCGGCGCGCCGGGCGGTCACCAACAACCGCGTGCGGCTCAAGTCCGCGCTCGCCCGCGAGGCCTTCAAGCTGCGCGCCGAGATCGTCGAGCGCTGCTTTGCCCACAGCCTCGATCGCGGCGGCATGCGCCGGACCTGGCTGCGCCGGCGCGAGAACGTGCACAAGCGATACCTGCTTCACGTCGCCAGCCACAACCTCTCGTTGCTGATGCGCCAACTCATCGGCGCCGGCACCCCGCGCCAGGCTGTGGCGGGCAGATATGGCGGTATTTTCGTGCTTGTTGCGCCCGCTGGAGCCGTTCTGGTCGCTCGGATCGTCCTCATCGTCCCGGAGGATGGCGAAACCGCCGGCGCCGCATTATGTTTCGTCGTGGGGTGAAACCCGGTCAATGGCGACTTTTTCAACGGGCTGTTAGTCCACACTGGACGTTAAACGAACCGCAATGTGGGCAATAGGGGCCATCAGGCCAAGGCTGTTTCGCAAACCACTTTTCGGCGGTTGCGTCATCAGGAAACATCTTTACTAACTGAACAAACGTCAGTCCTTTGCGATGGCTCTTACCGGGTGCGTTTGTTTTCTGCGTCATAACTCGATCTCCTGTTGTGACTCTACTGTAATTCAGTTGCCCCAGGTGGTCAAGCTAATAATGTGACTTTGGTATATAATCCCCTTGTTTTACGTGCGACCGCCTGGTGTCGCAAATCTTGTGACATTTGCGAATCCCGGCCCTTTTCACACGAACGGGCACCGCCGTGTTTTCCGGGGCCGGCACCCAATTCAGTGATCCCGCCGATCCGCGAATACGGCTTCCAGATCAGGGGCATCAAGAACACGGTCCACCCAGCGATCCAGCTCCTCAATGCTCCCCGCCGCAATCTGAGCGACGACAGGCTCGGGCAGGGGGCCAAACCGCTTCACCAGCAGGCGCATCAGGGACCTGGCTTCGCCCCTGGCTTCACCCCTGGCTTCACCCCTGGCTTCACCCCTGGCTTCACCCCTGGCTTCACCCCTGGCTTCACCCCTGGCTTCGCCCCTGGCTTCGCCCCTGGCTTCACCTTCAGCCAGTCCCTCAGCTTTGCCCTCAGCTTTGGCGCGCGCCTGGCCTTCCGCAAGGCCTTTTTCACGGCCAAGTATCTCACCGGCAGCCAGCCCTCTGGCTTCGCCTTCAGCTTTACCTTCTTGTTTCAGTGCTTCTGCGATTGTCCCCATCAGCGCTTTGCCTCCATCATCCTTTGCGGTGTCCAGTGCCGCTCTGACATCTTCCAGCGGCACCTCGTATTTTTCGACGATATACCGAAACACGATCTTCTTCAATACGGTCCCGTCCGGCAGGTCGCGCAGCAGCACCGTCAGAACCTCACGGGTCACTTCATCATTGCGTTGTACATAACGCAAGGCGGTCAGAACCGCCCGGACCGGCGCATCGCCCGACAACTCTTCCATCGGGATGGTGCCCAGATCATGCAGCGCGTAGCGAAACGACGGCACGAAGGGCGCGGTATCATCATCCATCTGCACCATCTCAGCAAAAACCTGCGGCACGGCCCATGAAGCGCGTCCGTGGTAGAACACCAGGGGGATGATGACAGGCAGGGCGCGCAGCCGTGCCGGTTTGTCCTCAGCGTATCGCGTCCAGATGCGGACCATATAGCCCAGAAGCTGCAACGGCGTGCCGGGTTCTGACACCGATTTATGCTCCACCAAAGTATACACCAGGGCAGGGGGGCCGTCGGTCAGCTTCACCTCAAACAGCCGGTCGCTCTGCGTCATCCGGCTGTGCTCATCCACGAAGGTGCCATCCAGGAGTTTTGGCGGCGCATCGGCCAGGCGCGCACTCAGGGCCGGCGGCAGATATTCCCGCAGCAGCGTGGCCGCCCGGTCGGGATCCTCCAGCAAAACCCGGAACAGCGCATCGTGGCTTATCTTTGCCGGGGGCTTTTGATCTGCCGATTCAGCCATGCCGGTTCCTTCCCGGGCCTGAGCGCAAGGCCGCAGCCCGCGCCTGTTCGTCCTTGATCTCGCGGATATCTGTGTTGACCGTAACTTTGCTCGCGCCAAGGATATCCGCAATCTCCTGCGGTGGTAATCCCTGCTGTTTGAGGGCATTGATACGGGCTTTGCGCAATCATGTGATTATCCCCCTTCGGATCGACTCCGGTAAGGGGCAGAATGACACCCTAACAGCCCGTTGACGAAGTCGGCCCTGGACACGAGCGGCCTGGTCTGATTCTATGATATTCTGATTTGACCGGGGGGTTCGCCGATGGCGATGGGACTGCGGAAGGATCGTCAGGGTGACTTGATGGTGGGCTGGGCGGAGATGCCGCGCTCGCCGGGTCATGTGTTTTACGACCGTCTTCAGTCGGTCCTGATCGAGGGCGGCTTCGACGACTTCGTCGAGGCGACCTGCCGGTGCTGTTACGCGGTCAGGACGGGAGCGCCTTCGGTGCCGCCGGGGCGCTGTTTGCGCAGGCATCTGGTGGGCTGTTTCGAGGGCATCGACTCTGAGCGCGGGCTGGAATGGCGCGGCTCGGATTCGCTGTCGCTGCGGGAGTTTCTGCGGCTGGAGAGCCGGGATCGTGTGCCGGACCATTCCTGGCTGTCGAAGACCCGCACGCGCCTGCCCCACGAGGTGCACGCGATGGTCTTCGACCGGGTTCTGGCGCTGATCGCCGAGGCGGGTCTGGTGAAGGGCGACCGCATCGGGGTGGATGCCTCGACCATGGAGGCCAACGCGGCGCTGCGCAACATCGTGCGGCGCGACACGGGTGAGGGCTACCGGGAGATGCTGGAGCATCTGGCCCGGGAGAGCGGCATCGAGACGCCCACGGCCGAGGACCTGGCGCGTCTGGACCGCAAGCGCAAGGGCAAGAAGCTCTCGAACCAGGATTGGGTTTCCAGGAGCGACCCCGAGGCCAGGGTCGCCAGGATGAAGGACGCCGCGACCCATCTGGCCTACAAGCCCGAGCACGCGGTGGATCTGGACACCGGGGCGGTGGTGGCGGCCGAGTTGCACCCAGCCGATGAGGGCGACACCACGACGCTTTTCAAGACCCTGGCGGCGGCCGAGGCAAACCTCGAGGCGGTGGCTGCGGCACCGACGCCAGAGAGCCCGGCCGAATGCGTCACCGACAAGGGCTATTTCTCACGGGCGGTCTTGAAGGCCCTGGACGACAGTCCCTGGAAGACCCGGATCGCCGAGCCCAGGCAGAAGGGCTTTTCGCGCTGGCGCGATGACCAGGCGGCGCGCCGGGCGGTCACCAACAACCGCGTGCGGCTCAACTCCGCGCTCGCCCGCGATGCCTTCAAGCTGCGCGCCGGGATCGTCGAGCGCTGCTTTGCCCACAGCCTCGATCGCGGCGGCATGCGCCGAACCTGGCTGCGCGGGCGCGAGAACGTGCACAAGCGATACCTGCTTCACGTCGCCGGCCACAACCTCTCGTTGCTGATGCGCCAACTCATCGGCGCCGGCACCGCGCGCCAGGCTGTGGCGGGCAGATATGGCGGTGTTTTCGTGCTTGTTGCGCCCGCTGGAGCCGTTCTGGTCGCTCGGACCGGCCTCATCGTCCCGGAGGATGGCGAAACCGCCGACGCCGCGTTATGTTTCGTCGTGGGGTGAAACCCGGTCAAGTGGGGTGAAACCCGGTCAATGGCGACTTTTTCAACGGGCTGTTAGTCCACACTGGACGTTAAACGAACCGCAATGTGGGCAATAGGGGCCATCAGGCCAAGGCTGTTTCGCAAACCACTTTTCGGCGGTTGCGTCATCAGGAAACATCTTTACTAACTGAACAAACGTCAGTCCTTTGCGATGGCTCTTACCGGGTGCGTTTGTTTTCTGCGTCATAACTCGATCTCCTGTTGTGACTCTACTGTAATTCAGTTGCCCCAGGTGGTCAAGCTAATAATGTGACTTTGGTATATAATCCCCTTGTTTTACGTGCGACCGCCTGGTGTCGCAAATCTTGTGACATTTGCGAATCCCGGCCCTTTTCACACGAACGGGCACCGCCGTGTTTTCCGGGGCCGGCACCCAATTCAGTGATCCCGCCGATCCGCGAATACGGCTTCCAGATCAGGGGCATCAAGAACACGGTCCACCCAGCGATCCAGCTCCTCAATGCTCCCCGCCGCAATCTGAGCGACGACAGGCTCGGGCAGGGGGCCAAACCGCTTCACCAGCAGGCGCATCAGGGACCTGGCTTCGCCCCTGGCTTCACCCCTGGCTTCACCCCTGGCTTCGCCCCTGGCTTCGCCCCTGGCTTCACCTTCAGCCAGTCCCTCAGCTTTGCCCTCAGCTTTGGCGCGCGCCTGGCCTTCCGCAAGGCCTTTTTCACGGCCAAGTATCTCACCGGCAGCCAGCCCTCTGGCTTCGCCTTCAGCTTTACCTTCTTGTTTCAGTGCTTCTGCGATTGTCCCCATCAGCGCTTTGCCTCCACCATCCTTTGCGGTGTCCAGTGCCGCTCTGACATCTTCCAGCGGCACCTCGTATTTTTCGACGATATACCGAAACACGATCTTCTTCAATACGGTCCCGTCCGGCAGGTCGCGCAGCAGCACCGTCAGAACCTCACGGGTCACTTCATCATTGCGTTGTACATAACGCAAGGCGGTCAGAACCGCCCGGACCGGCGCATCGCCCGACAACTCTTCCATCGGGATGGTGCCCAGATCATGCAGCGCGTAGCGAAACGACGGCACGAAGGGCGCGGTATCATCATCCATCTGCACCATCTCAGCAAAAACCTGCGGCACGGCCCATGAAGCGCGTCCGTGGTAGAACACCAGGGGGATGATGACAGGCAGGGCGCGCAGCCGTGCCGGTTTGTCCTCAGCGTATCGCGTCCAGATGCGGACCATATAGCCCAGAAGCTGCAACGGCGTGCCGGGTTCTGACACCGATTTATGCTCCACCAAAGTATACACCAGGGCAGGGGGGCCGTCGGTCAGCTTCACCTCAAACAGCCGGTCGCTCTGCGTCATCCGGCTGTGCTCATCCACGAAGGTGCCATCCAGGAGTTTTGGCGGCGCATCGGCCAGGCGCGCACTCAGGGCCGGCGGCAGATATTCCCGCAGCAGCGTGGCCGCCCGGTCGGGATCCTCCAGCAAAACCCGGAACAGCGCATCGTGGCTTATCTTTGCCGGGGGCTTTTGATCTGCCGATTCAGCCATGCCGGTTCCTTCCCGGGCCTGAGCGCAAGGCCGCAGCCCGCGCCTGTTCGTCCTTGATCTCGCGGATATCTGTGTTGACCGTAACTTTGCTCGCGCCAAGGATATCCGCAATCTCCTGCGGTGGTAATCCCTGCTGTTTGAGGGCATTGATACGGGCTTTGCGCAATCATGTGATTATCCCCCTTCGGGTCGACTCCGGTAAGGGGCAGAATGACACCCCAAGGAATAGTATCACCGGTTTGGCCACCTGTACTCGCCTGTGAGCAGGATATGTGCCCACCCGAGGGGTGAGATGTGCGTCAGAAGCTCCGGTGAACAGTCCAGCCCGGCACGTTTTCGTTGCGCAGCAGCCTGACCGAGATGAGCCGTGTTCCAGTAGATGATGATGGTGGCGAGGAGATCAAGGCCAGCCATGCGGCAATGTTGACCCTCTGCGCTGCGGTCGCGGATTTCGCCCTGGCGGCCAATGCGCAGGGCATTCTTCAGGGCGTGATGTGCTTCGCCTTTGTCAAGCCCGATCTGAGCGCGCCGCTGCATGTCGGCATCAAGCAACCATTCGATGATAAAGAGTGTCCGTTCGACCCGTCCGATTTCACGAAGTGCGATGGCAAGGTCATGCCGGCGCGGGTGAGAGGCGAACTTTCGCAAGAGCTGACTGGGTGGCATGACACCTGCCACCATGGTGGCCGCGCTGCGTAATACATCTAAAACATGGGATTATATACCAAAGTGCCATTGCCCGTTAATCTTCATCCTTGACAATGACTTGGCGAAACAAGGCTTTGACGGCTTCATCTTGCGAAGCCTTATAGCCAACAGTTTCTTCCTTCTCGGCCTTTGTCGGCTGATAGCTGTGAGGTTTCACCACGACAGTTGGTTTGTCTTTGGAAGTCATTGCTACTCCTTTCACGGCAGTACACCGATTAAAGCCAATGGAACGGCCGGAGCGAGGCCCGCTACCTCCGCAGCGTCTGGGCCTCGATGCTCAATGAGGCATACGAGCGCGAGCGTCTCGGTCTGCGTGTCGATCACCGCTCCTGCAAGGAGCGCGAGGCCGAAGCCCGCGCACGGGGCAACACCATCGAGGCCGACCGCTGGGTACGCGAGGCAACCGAACACATGGGTCCCACCCTCACCCAGGCCGACCGCAAGGCCGCGCGCCAGGCGCGCCGCGAGATACGTCCGGGCACGCCCGAACCCGGCCCGGTGACCGAACTCGGTCGGGAGAACCGCCGACGCCGTGCGGCGAGCCTGGAACGGGCGGCCGCCTGCCAGGCGACTGATCCAGCCCAACATTTCTTAGGTCCACCCACGATGGTATGACAGGGTTGCCAGCCCACGAATTGTTCCGTGTCACAAAGGCGGAATGGGTCATACGTTCATCTGGAGTCATGCGATCAACTCCCGGAACCGCAACCGCTTCCCTCTCATTCCAGTTGCTAACGCGCCCATCTGATCGGCGGTATCAGATTCACGGATATTGTGGCGCGCGGCGAACTCAACGACATAGCGGCCAAGGTGCTTGCTGCTCATGTGGTGGTAGGTGCCGTGATAGCCCCGCTTGAGCATCGACCAGAAGGATTCGATCCCGTTGGTGTGGGCCATGCCGTTCACATACTCGCCGACACTGTGCTTGACGGTCTCATGCTCGAACGCCATCCCCCGATACCCGCCGTGATCGTCTGTGTAGACTGTCGCCCCCTCGGCAGCGTGACCGCCGACAAACTCCTGAAGCGTCCTGGCGTCCGTCCCGCCTATCACGGCGGCATTCACGCGGTTGGTTTCGCGGTCCTTGGCCCCCACAATGATCGACTTGCCGACACCACCCCTGCCGGCGCGGAGCTTCTTGTCAGCGTGCTTGTTCTTCTCCTTGCCGCCGATGTAAGTCTCATCGACTTCAACCGGGCCTGAAAAACACTTCAAGCCGCGTGCATCAGATGACTTGCGAAGCCGGTGCATCAAGTGCCAGGCGGATTTCTGTGTGATCTTCAAATCACGATGCAGCTTCATGCTGGACACGCCCTTGAGGTTCGTAATCAGCATGTAAACAGCTATTGCCCATGTCCGATAGCCCAATTTCGTGCACTCAAGTATCGTGCCGGTTTTCAACGAGAACCTGGGCTTGTCCGGGCAAGTGCGGCAGCGATGCGTCATTGATTTATGCGCCGTTCCGATCTGCACATCAAACGACCCGCAATGCGGACAATGCGGGCCTTCCGGCCATATCCTGGATTCGAACCACTCTCTCGCAACATCATCGCTGGGGAACATATCAATCAGTTCAACCAGGCTAATTCCCTTGCGATGGCTTTTACCGGGGGCCTTGTGCATCGTTCACTCCCTTTCCTTCAGTGTCATTGGATTATACGAGAGTCCCACTGAGCGCAATAGCTAAATGGCACTTTGGCATATAATTCCCATTTCTTATGTCCACCCACGATGGTATGACAGGGTTGCCAGCCCACGAATTGTTCCGTGTCACAAAGGCGGAATGGGTCATACGTTCATCTGGAGTCATGCGATCAACTCCCGCAACCGCTTCCCTCTCATTCCAGTTGCTAACGCGCCCATCTGATCGGCGGTATCAGATTCACGGATATTATGGCGCGCGGCGAACTCACCGACATAGCGGCCAAGGTGCTTGCTGCTCATGTGGTGGCAGGTGCCGTGATAGCCCCGCTTGAGCATCGACCAGAAGGATTCGATCCCGTTGGTGTGGGCCATGCCGTTCACATACTCGCCGACACTGTGCCTGACGGTCTCATGCTCGAACGCCATCCCCCGATACCCGCCGTGATCGTCTGTGTAGACTGTCGCCCCCTCGGCAGCGTGATCGCCGACAAACTCCTGAAGCGTCCTGGCGTCCGTCCCGCCTATCACGGCGGCATTCACGCGGTTGGTTTCGCGGTCCTTGGCCCCCACAATGATCGACTTGCCAACACCACCCCTGCCAGCGCGGAGCTTCTTGTCAGCGTGCTTGTTCTTCTCCTTGCCGCCGATGCAAGTCTCATCGACTTCAACCGGGCCAACGAAAGGAATCTCGCCCGCTTTGAAAGATTTCCGAAGTCGATGCGCCAGATGCCATGCAGACTTTTGCGTGATCCCAAGATCACGGTGCAGTTTCATACTGGATACACCTTTGAGATTTGTGGAAAGCAGATAGATGGCTATTGCCCAGATTTGATAGCCAAGCTTCGATCCTTCCATGAGCGTTCCAAGTTTCATGGAAAACATTCTCTTGTCGGGACAGTCGCGGCATCGGTGCGTCATTGATTTGTGCGTTAGCAGCCCGTTGACGAAGTCGGCCCTGGACACGAGCGGCCTGGTCTGATTCTTTGATGTTCTGATTTGACCGGGGGGGTTCGCCGATGGCGATGGGACTGCGGAAGGATCGTCAGGGTGACTTGATGGTGGGCTGGGCGGAGATGCCGCGCTCGCCGGGTCATGTGTTTTACGACCGTCTTCAGTCGGTCCTGATCGAGGGCGACTTCGACGGCTTCGCCGAGGCGGCCTGCCGGTGCTGTTATACCAACGGCCTTCTCAATTGACTCCTGCTCTTCGACGTTGGAAGTGGATTTGATTGCATTTCCGAACGAAGCCGCCATCGCCTCCATCACCACACGAAAATGGGCACAGGTCAATCGTTAGGGCGATTGGTATTACGCGGCCAGGATGGGAGCGCCTTCGGTGCCGCCGGGGCGCTGTTTGCGCATGCATCTGGTGGGCTGTTTCGAGGGCATCGACTCTGAGCGCGGGCTGGAATGGCGCTGCTCGGATTCGCTGTCGCTGCGGGAGTTTCTGCGGCTGGAGAGCCGGGATCGTGTGCCGGACCATTCCTGGCTGTCGAAGACCCGCACGCGCCTGCCCCACGAGGGGCACGCGGCGGTCTTCGACCGGGTTCTGGCGCGGGTCGCCGAGGCGGGCCCGGTGAAGGGCGAGCGCATCGGGGTGGATGCCTCGACCATGGAGGCCAACGCGGCGCGGCGCAACATCGTGCGGCGCGACACGGGTGAGGGCGACCGGGAGATGCTGGAGCATCTGGCCCGGGAGAGCGGCATCGAGACGCCCACGGCCGAGGACCTGGCGCGTCTGGACCGCAAGCGCAAGGGCAAGAAGCTCTCGAACCAGGATCGGGTTTGCAGGAACGACCCCGAGGCCAGGATCGCCAGGATGAAGGACGCCGCGACCCATCTGGCCTACAAGCCCGGGCACGCGGTGGATCCGGACACCGGGGCGGTGGTGGCGGCCGAGTTGCACCCAGCCGATGAGGGCGACACCACGACGCTTTCCAGGACCCTGGCGGCGGCCGAGGCAAACCTCGATGCGGTGGCTGCGGCGCCGACGCCAGAGGGCCCGGCCGAATGCGTCACCGACAAGGGCTATTACTCACGGGCGGTCTTGAAGGCCCTGGACGACAGTCCCTGGAAGACCCGGATCGCCGGGCCCAGGCAGAAGGGCTTTTCGCGCTGGCGCGGTGACCAGGCGGCGCGCCGGGCGGTCACCAACAACCGCGTGCGGCTCAAGTCCGCGCTCGCCCGCGAGGCCTTCAAGCTGCGCGCCGAGATCGTCGAGCGCTGCTTTGCCCACAGCCTCGATCGCGGCGGCATGCGCCGAACCTGGCTGCGCGGGCGCGAGAATGTGCACAAGCGATACCTGCTTCACGTCGCCGGCCACAACCTCTCGTTGCTGATGCGCCAACTCATCGGCGCCGGCACCGCGCGCCAGGCCGTGGCGGGCGGATCTGGCGGTATTTTCGTGCTTGTTGCGCCCGCTGGAGCCGTTCTGGTCGCTCGGATCGTCCTCATCGTCCCGGAGGATGGCGAAACCGCCGACGCCGCGTTATGTTTCGTCGTGGGGTGAAACCCGGTCAAGTGGGGTGAAACCCGGTCAATGGCGACTTTTTCAACGGGCTGTTAGTCCACACTGGACGTTAAACGAACCGCAATGTGGGCAATAGGGGCCATCAGGCCAATGCCGTTTCGCAAACCACTTTTCGGCGGTTGCGTCATCAGGAAACATCTTTACTAACTGAACAAACGTCAGTCCTTTGCGATGGCTCTTACCGGGTGCGTTTGTTTTCTGCGTCATAACTCGATCTCCTGTTGTGACTCTACTGTAATTCAGTTGCCCCAGGTGGTCAAGCTAATAATGTGACTTTGGTATATAATCCCCTTGTTTTACGTGCGACCGCCTGGTGTCGCAAATCTTGTGACATTTGCGAATCCCGGCCCTTTTCACACGAACGGGCACCGCCGTGTTTTCCGGGTCCGGCACCCAATTCATTGATCCCGCCGATCCGCGAATACGGCTTCCAGATCAGGGGCATCAAGAACACGGTCCACCCAGCGATCCAGCTCCTCAATGCTCCCCGCCGCAATCTGAGCGACGACAGGCTCGGGCAGGGGGCCAAACCGCTTCACCAGCAGGCGCATCAGGGACCTGGCTTCACCCCTGGCTTCGCCCCTGGCTTCACCTTCAGCCAGTCCCTCAGCTTTGCCCTCAGCTTTGCCCTCAGCTTTGGCGCGCGCATGGCCTTCCGCAAGGCCTTTTTCACGGCCAAGTATCTCACCGGCAGCCAGCCCTCTGGCTTCGCCTTCAGCTTTACCTTCTTGTTTCAGTGCTTCTGCGATTGTCCCCATCAGCGCTTTGCCTCCACCATCCTTTGCGGTGTCCAGTGCCGCTCTGACATCTTCCAGCGGCACCTCGTATTTTTCGACGATATACCGAAACACGATCTTCTTCAATACGGTCCCGTCCGGCAGGTCGCGCAGCAGCACCGTCAGAACCTCACGGGTCACTTCATCATTGCGTTGTACATAACGCAAGGCGGTCAGAACCGCCCGGACCGGCGCATCGCCCGACAACTCTTCCATCGGGATGGTGCCCAGATCATGCAGCGCGTAGCGAAACGACGGCACGAAGGGCGCGGTATCATCATCCATCTGCACCATCTCAGCAAAAACCTGCGGCACGGCCCATGAAGCGCGTCCGTGGTAGAACACCAGGGGGATGATGACAGGCAGGGCGCGCAGCCGTGCCGGTTTGTCCTCAGCGTATCGCGTCCAGATGCGGACCATATAGCCCAGAAGCTGCAACGGCGTGCCGGGTTCTGACACCGATTTATGCTCCACCAAAGTATACACCAGGGCAGGGGGGCCGTCGGTCAGCTTCACCTCAAACAGCCGGTCGCTCTGCGTCATCCGGCTGTGCTCATCCACGAAGGTGCCATCCAGGAGTTTTGGCGGCGCATCGGCCAGGCGCGCACTCAGGGCCGGCGGCAGATATTCCCGCAGCAGCGTGGCCGCCCGGTCGGGATCCTCCAGCAAAACCCGGAACAGCGCATCGTGGCTTATCTTTGCCGGGGGCTTTTGATCTGCCGATTCAGCCATGCCGGTTCCTTCCCGGGCCTGAGCGCAAGGCCGCAGCCCGCGCCTGTTCGTCCTTGATCTCGCGGATATCTGTGTTGACCGTAACTTTGCTCGCGCCAAGGATATCCGCAATCTCCTGCGGTGGTAATCCCTGCTGTTTGAGGGCATTGATACGGGCTTTGCGCAATCATGTGATTATCCCCCTTCGGGTCGACTCCGGTAAGGGGCAGAATGACACCCCAAGGAATAGTATCACCGGTTTGGCCACCTGTACTCGCCGGTGAGCAGGATATGTGCCCACCCGAGGGGTGAGATGTGCGTCAGAAGCTCCGGTGAACAGTCCAGCCCGGCACGTTTTCGTTGCGCAGCAGCCCGACCGAGATGAGCCGTGTTCCAGTAGATGATGATGGTGGCGAGGAGATCAAGGCCAGCCATGCGGCAATGTTGACCCTCTGCGCTGCGGTCGCGGATTTCGCCCTGGCGGCCAATGCGCAGGGCATTCTTCAGGGCGTGATGTGCTTCGCCTTTGTCAAGCCCGAGCTGAGCGCGCCGCTGCATGTCGGCATCAAGCAACCATTCGATGATAAAGAGTGTCCGTTCGACCCGTCCGATTTCACGAAGTGCGATGGCAAGGTCATGCCGGCGCGGGTGAGAGGCGAACTTTCGCAAGAGCTGACTGGGTGGCATGACACCTGCCACCATGGTGGCCGCGCTGCGTAATACATCTAAAACATGGCGTCTTGGCATGTTGAAGTGTCCTGGTTAGTCATTAGTCTGTTCAGGACAATTCCTGCACCAGCAAAATCAACGACTTGCAAAGCCAAAATCCGAGGGGGTTCAATTGGCCCTGATTCTGGATCAAAAAAGTTGAAATTCCCCGTTATCTTTGAATCTAAAGGGATTTATGATGATTTTTGCGATTAACTCCATCACCAACGGGGTGAAAATAACATGGCACAGGGCGTTCTTCCTTTCGATTACGAAAGCGCGCCGGGCAGCAGCGATCTGACGGGTTTTGCCGGAATTGGTGTTTAGCTTGATTTGATTGAGGCATCGGGACTGGCGGCTGCGGTGCGGCGCGAGGTGCGGGTGGCGGGGCGGCAGGGCTGGCTGGATGTGCAGATGATCATCGCGGTGATCGCACTCAATCTGTGCGGGGGTGATCGGATCGAGGATCTGGAACGCCTGGAGGCGGACGCCGGCTTTGCCGCGACCATGGAGGCGGTTGAGCGGCGGATGTTGGTGCGCCGGGAACGTCGGCAACTGAAGAGCCGGTTTCGGCGCGGCCGCGGGCGCAGCGTGCCTTCGCCGTCGGCTCTGTCGGGCTGGTTGGAACGCTTCCACGACGCAGGCCAGGAAGAGCTGCGGGAGGTCGGGCGTGCCTTCATCCCGCGGCCGCCGGCGGGTCTGCCTGGTCTGCGGCGTGTCGATCAGGCGCTGGTGTCATTTCTGCAGCACCATCGCAGGCCGGGCGCGGCGACGCTGGACATGGACGCGACGCTGGTGCAGAGCCACAAGCGCCAGGCGGAATACTGCTACAAGAAGTTCAAGGCCTGTCAGCCGTTGAACACCTGGTGGGCGGAACAGCAGGTGATCGTGCATTCCGGGTTCCGCGACGGCAATGTGCCGGCCGGCTATCGGCAGTTGCAGGTGTTGCAGGCCTCGCTGGCGGCGCTGCCCGGGGGCATGGACAAGGTCTGTCTGCGCTCGGACACGGCGGGTTATCAGAAGGATCTGCTGCTCTGTTGTGGCGAGGGCCGGGACAAGGTTTTCGGGGTGATCAAGTTCGCCGTCGGCGCCAACGTGACGGCGGCGTTCCGGCGTGCTGCCCTGGCCGTGCCGGAGGCTGAGTGGCGGCCGCTGGATCGTGTTTTCGACGGGCAACGTCAGGCGACCGGCCAAGAGTGGGCGGAGGTCTGCCATGTACCGGGTTGGGCGGGCGAGAGCAAGACGCGGGCGGATTACCGCTTCCTGGCGATCCGGGAGCCGCTGGAACAGTTGGAGCCTGGCGATGGGGATCAGTTGCCGTTCCCGACCGCGGCGTTTGCTTTGATGGGGCGCAGCAAGCTGTTCGCCCTGGTCACCAACCGTGATCTGCCGGGCGATGCGGTGATCTGGTGGTCCCGGGAGCGCTGTGGCAAGAGCGAGGAAGTCCACGCGGTGATGAAGCACGACCTGGCTGGCGGCACCCTGCCCTCGGGTCTGTTCGGAGCCAATGCGGCCTGGTGGGCGATCATGGTGCTGGCGCATAATCTGAACGCGGTGATGAAGCAACCGGTTCCGGGACCGGCCTGGGTGGCACGGCGGATGAAGGCCTTGCGCCTGGCTCTGATCGCCCTGCCTGGCCGGGTGATCCGTCATGCGCGGCGGCTGATCATCCGTTTGGCGAGCGAAGCGGGGCTCGATCTGGTGCTGGGCGCCAGGCGGAAGATCCTGGCCCTGGCGCGCGGCCCGGCCTGACGGCTCCGGCCTGCCACGATATCCTTGCTGAAGTGCGATGCCGGCTCCCGGCCAGGGCTTCGCCTGGCCAACGGACAGGCGCGGGACCCGCAAAACGCGTGGCCGCCTTGAGACTATCTCCTCGAGCGCGAAATCCGCGGGAGTGGTGCCCGGGCGCGGGGCAAAAACCCCACAACGGCACCCATCGCCGCCCCTGCCGAGGCGCGTCAGGGATTTAGTTCGGGAATCCTGGAAAAACTGGATATCTAGAAGGTGTTGGTATATTGTCATCCGAATTTGAAGGAATGAATGACATTTGGAAACATCATTTTCGGCGAAATCATTGGCGTAGGGGTTGATGCAGCACTTGGGGTGATGCATGCTGACAATTCTATCACCATCATATTGCCGCCCATTGATGGACAGCAATGAATGCAACACTGCCAAGGAGGGCGAATGCCGAAAGGTTTCAACGGTCAGAAGCGTCCATCGGACCTAATCGGCTGTGCTGTAGCTGTGGCGCAAATTGCTCCTGGAGAAGACGAGGACACGAGATTTGCCCAGCCCGCCAAGCGAAAGAGCGGCGAAGCTGGCGGTAAGGCTCGTGCGGAATTTCTATCGAGGGAGAAGCGTCAGGAGATTGCCAAAAGGCGGCTTCTGGGAGGGAGATGAACGCGATGCAAACGGTGAACGTGCTGTACAAATACATAGATGGCGCACACTTCTTTGTCTCTGATGACGAGAAGACGCTCGGACTCTGTGTTGCTCACAAAGATCCGGTTAAGGCGTTTGAAGCAGTGTCCGTGCAACTAAAGACACTCTTCAAAGAGAACCACGGGGAGGACGTGGAGTTTTTGCCAAATCTGTCCATCCAAGTGTTCCAGCAATGGTTTGCTGCCCGTTCCGAGGAAGCTTTGACGAGGCCGACGCCGGGCACTGCGGGAGTATTCCCTTGGTCGCAGGTAGATGATTACGAGGCTGCGTAATGTTAGCCTGCGCCTATCGGGACGTGGTTGTCGCAAAGATCGTGTCCGAAGGATGTAATCGACGGGAGGACCTCGATGATGGGTTCTCCCTGTATTTCTCAATCGAACACAAGGGCCACGCGTGGATCTTTGCTATTCCTGACAGCCTAGAGGACGGCGGATACAGCCCCGCGCAATTCGACGCGATAGAGATTCAGCTTGCTCGCCTTGGAATGGATTTGCTTCCGCTCGACCAATATTTAAGGAAGGAACCCGACGCTTTCCGGCAGATCCCAACGTACCCTTCACAAGCAACGAGGCCGAACGCGACCTGCGGATGATGAAGCTACGCCAGAAAATATCGCGAGGGTTCCGATCGGAACAAGGCGCAGAGGATTTCGCTAGCCTGCGCAGCGTCATCACAACGGCTCTAAAACAAGAATGGAACATCATCGAAACCTTGATGAAACCAGCTGACCAGATTATCGCAACCCTGAAACACGCCTGAAAACAACCTGGGCAGTTACGATAGTTCAAACTGAGACAATACCAATTCTTTAGATCGCTTCGCGCCAAATGCGCTAGCCGTCGAGATAACCGAATTCGCGCATCATCGGGCCATGGTCACGGCAGATCTGCTCGATCTGCGCCTCCGCCATCACACCCCGCCACTGGCCCGACGTTCCGGTATGGAAAAACCGCTCGGCATTGTTCGAGCGCTCGACGAAGGGTTCTGCCGCTTCCTGTTTTTGCAACTCGTCGAAGGAGGAAAAGCGGATCGCCCGCTGCAGCCGCTGGTTGTCGACCGGCGCGCCGATGTGCTTCAACGCCTTGGCGAACGCCGTTTGCGGATCGGCCCGCATGTCTTCATAGCGCAGCGCCAGAACCGGGAAATCCCGGGTCCGGGTCCAGCCCCTGACATGGTCCGACCAACTGCCGAGAAACTGCTTCACGGTATCGCCCCGGCCAGCGGTGGTGGTGTTGTGGCTGCCGATAGACGCGACCGTCGCTTCGATCGTGCGGCCGAAGTGGCGGGCATAAGAGACCACCACGTCGTGGGGGTCGCGGATGATGTAGATCGCGGAGCGGGTCAGCCTGGTCGGGATCAGATCGACCCCGAACACCTGGTCCCTGAGATTGTGGGTCTTGACGAAATTGACATCGGCGCCGTTGCTGACGATGCCCCTCAGCACCTTGGCGCGAAGTTGCAGCGCCTGCATCGGGTCGGTCGAGTCAAAGCGACCGCTGGCGGCCGCGCGGTACATCCGGGCGGTTGAATCGGCCAGGCCCAACTGGTGAATCCGGTTGATCGACATCGGGGTCGTCGGGCTGAGAAAATAGTTGCCGAGGAACATTCGCAGCCAGGTATTGCCCGATTTCGGGTAGGAAGCGATCCAGACGATATTCTTTGTCGGGGGCTTTTGCAGGTTTTTCGGCGTTCTTTTTGCGGGCATGGCGGAGCGCTCCGGCAGGTCGTCTCGGGTATGGGCCAGCCGCGTCTTTAACAAAAGAAACAGGGGGGGCGAACCCCCCCCTGTCGAAGTCTTGGCCGTGAGGCGCAGGATCAGAAGCTGATCTTGATGCCGGTACCGATCACCCAACCGTCGAAGTCGGTTACCGATTTCTCGCCCGGGGCGTCGCTGAAGTCGACATAGGCGCCGTAGGCGTGGAGCGACACGCCCTTGGCCATGGCGTAGCTCACGCCGACCACGTACTGCTCCAGGGTCTCGTCGCCGACGGCGGGCGCGCCGACGACCTGTTCTATATACCCCTCGGGGACCGCGGCGGCCGCGAAGACCTCGGGGGTAGGGTCGGTATGCTCTACAAAGGGGATGGGGTCTCCATTCTCGGCGGTCCCGCTAGGGGTGGCATTTATGCCAGGTATGGCTGCCGCGGCCTCTACGGCATCTACGGCCTCTATAACCATGCCTGGTACGTCTACTCTCAGAGCGCCATTACCGACGCTCTCGCCGTGGAGGTAGGCGATCGAGAAGCCCCAGGGACCGGTGTTGTAGGAGATGCCGACGTCATAGCTCTCACCGTCATTGGGGCCCGCGTCGTTCTGCTTGGCATAGGAACCGCCGAGGGTGACGCCGGAGAAGCCGAGGTTCAGGCCGACGCCCCAGACATCCGGGTCGTCATCCCCCTTGCTGGCGGTGCCATAACGGCCCGACAGGACGACGTTGAAATCGTCGAACGAGTTCACGTAGTTGGCGCCGACATCAAAGAGGTCGTGCAGCTCGGTGCCATCACTGTCGATCTGGGTATTGCTGTCCTGACGGCCGTCGCGGGCGTAGGACACGCCGACCTGGAAGCCCGAGAAGCGCGGCGAGAAGTAGCTGAAACGGTTCGCGTCGTTGTTACGGTCGTTCTCGAGAAAGGTCGAGCCCAGAACACCGCGGAAGACACCGCTAGCGCCGGTGAACGGCATGAAATTCGACAGCGAGCTCGAGTTGTGGCCGACGAGGGACACGTCAGGGGCACCGTAGCTCATCTTGTAGCCAACCGAGTTCTCGGATCCCAGCAGGATCTCGCCGAACGCGCCCTTGATGAACATGTACTGCTCATCGATCGTGTCCGCAGTGCCGCCATAGCCGCCAGCCTCGAGCTGGACGTTGGCGCCGATCTTCAGGCCGTTCTCGAGCGTGATCGACGGCGCAAAGAAAATTTCGGCATCCGACTTCGAATCGATGCCGTTGTAGTCACCGTCGACGTCCTGATCCGAAGAGCCGTAGGCGACATACTGCTTCATGTAGCCGCCGACCCTTACATCCCACTCGGCCGCGGTGGCCGAGGTGGCAAAGGCGCCGGCAAGCGCGATTGCGCTAGTACCAAGGAGAACCTTTTTCATATTGTCCCTCATGAGGTTTGTGTACGTGTGTTCAGGTGACTGGCCGCAGATGCATTCCCGTACGACCAGACAAGGCCATCAGACCTTGCTGGGGCCGTTGTCCTGCAAGGCGTCCCGATCGTCAACGTCTGGTGCGCCGGCGGCAGGGCGGGAGCGGCGGATCGGTGCAGATTTGCAACAGGCCAGGACCGCTTCCCGCTCCCTGGCGGGTAAATTGCCGGCCATACACCGTCTAGGCACCTCGCATTGGCTGTGCTACAGACGGGTCGGCCCGGCCCTGAAGCCGCCCGAAAGGGCGGTTTTCCGGTGCGGGCAGCGGCGGGAAGACTCTGAAACATAATGGGACGGACATGGCCAGGAAGATCTCTGCCAACAAAACCACAGCCCGGAAGACCTTGACCGGGAAAACGCTCGAACGCGCCGCAGGGTTGGCGGCGTTTTCGGCCCTTGCCATGCTGATAACCGCTTGCAGCGGCAACCAGGCCGCCAAACCGGACGAGGGACCAAAGCCGGGGCCGAAGAGGAAATACGACCCGGAAGGGCCCTCGATATTTGGCGAAGGCGGGCTTTCGCTGGGTAATATCGGGAGCGGCAGCGGCGCCATCTTCGGCGGCGGTGGCGACGAAAAGGCGCGGCTGCCGGTGAACAAATACCTGTGGCAGGGAGCGCTGGACACGCTGTCGTTCCTGCCGCTGGCCTCGACGGATCCGTTCAGTGGCGTGATCGCCACCGAATGGGGCTCGACCCCGGATGCGCCGAACGAGCGCTTCAAGGTGACGGCCTATATTCTCAGCCCCGGGCTGTCGGCCGCGTCGCTGAAGGTCGCTGTCTTCCGCGAGATCCTGAGCGAAAGCGAGCTATGGATTCCGGCCCCGGTAAGCGCCGACACCGCGGTCAAGCTCGAAGACGCGATCCTCGACCGGGCGCGGCAGATCAGAATCGCGGAGATCGACGACGGCGCGACCGGCTGAAAAGCTGGCTGAAAAACCGGCCAGGACTCTTGCGATCCTGCTCTCGAATTTCGGTGCCGGGCGCCAGCCGGACCCAAGCACATAATTCTGATCACCTGTTCCGGCGAGAGGGACCTTGATGTCGCGTTACAATGCCCGCGTGGTGGAACCGAAATGGCAGCGCATCTGGGAAGGGCGCCGCGCCTTTGCCGCATCCCGCGACGAGACCCGGCCGAAATACTATGTCCTGGAGATGTTCCCCTATCCGTCGGGGCGCATCCATATGGGCCATGTGCGCAACTATGCCATGGGCGATGTGGTGGCGCGCTTCAAAAAAGCGCGCGGGTTCAATGTGTTGCATCCGATGGGCTGGGACGCATTCGGCATGCCGGCGGAGAACGCGGCGATGGAGCGCAAGATCCATCCCGGGGAGTGGACCTACCAGAACATCGCGGCGATGCGGGCCCAGTTGAAATCGATCGGGCTCAGTCTGGACTGGGAGCGCGAATTCGCCACCTGTGACCCGGAGTACTACGCCCAGCAGCAGGCGATGTTCCTGGACATGCTGGCCGCCGGGCTGGTGTCGCGGAAATCCTCGGTGGTGAACTGGGATCCGGTCGACAACACCGTTCTGGCCAACGAACAGGTGATCGACGGCAAGGGCTGGCGGTCGGGCGCGCCGGTCGAGCGGCGCGAGTTGACCCAGTGGTTCTTCAATATCTCCGACATGGCCGAGGAGTTGCTGGAGGCCCTCGATGGCCTGGACAAGTGGCCCGAAAAGGTGCGCCTCATGCAGCGCAACTGGATCGGGCGCTCGGAGGGACTGCAGTTCCGCTTCCGGTTGGCGGCAAATGATCCGGGGTCGGGCGATCTGGCCGAGTGGCCCGAGCTCGAGGTCTACACGACCCGCCACGACACCCTGTTCGGCGCCAGCTTCGCGGCGATCTCGCCGGATCATCCGCTGTCCCGGGCGCTGGAGGACAAGGTCGAGGGGTTGGCCGGGTTCAACGCCGAATGCCGCCGCATGGGCACCTCGGAAGAGGAAATGGAGAAGGCGGAGAAGCGCGGCTTCGACACCGGGCTCAAGGTGGTGCATCCGTTCGACCCGGACTGGGAGCTGCCGGTCTACGTGGCCAACTTCATCCTGATGGGTTACGGCACCGGGGCGATTTTCGGCTGCCCGGCCCATGACCAGAGAGACCTTGATTTCGCCAGGAAATACGGTCTCGACGTGGTGCCGGTGGTGTGCCCGCCGGATCAGGACGCGGACGGCTTCGAGATCGGTGCCGAGGCTTATCTGGGGCCGGGGCAGATCATCAACTCGCGTTTTCTTGACGGGATGTCGATCGACGATGCCAAGGCGGAGATTGCCCGGCGCATGGCGGCGACGGGCCAGGGCGAGCACCGGGTGAACCATCGCCTGCGCGACTGGGGAATCAGCCGGCAACGCTACTGGGGGTGCCCGATTCCGATAATCCATTGCGAATCGTGCGGACTCGTGCCGGTACCCAAGGCCGATCTGCCGGTGCGGCTGCCCGAGGATGTAAGCTTCGAGCAGCCGGGCAATCCGCTGGACCGGCACGCGGCCTTCCGCGATGTCGACTGCCCGCAATGCGGCGGCCCGGCCCGGCGCGAGACCGACACCATGGACACCTTCGTCGATTCGTCCTGGTATTTCGCACGCTTCACCGCGCCGCGGGCGCAAGCCCCGACCGACGCTGCCGACGCCGGGTACTGGATGAATGTCGACCAGTACATCGGCGGTATCGAACACGCGATTCTGCACCTGCTGTATTCTCGCTTCTTCGCCCGCGCCATGCACAAGACCGGGCATCTGCCGGCCAAATGCGCCGAGCCCTTCGATGCGCTGTTCACGCAGGGCATGGTGGTGCATGAAACCTACCGCACCGCCGACGGGCGCTGGCTGAACCCCGATGAGGTAACGGTTTGCGACGGTGCTGCGCGGGCGATCGGGACCGGCGAGGCGGTCGAGATCGGCCCGACGATCAAGATGTCGAAATCGAAGCGCAACACCGTCGATCCGGAGCAGATCATCGAGCAGTTCGGCGCCGACACCGCGCGCTGGTTCATGCTGTCGGACAGCCCGCCCGAGCGCGATGTGGAGTGGACCGCCGCGGGGGTCGAGGGCGCGTGGCGCTTCCTGCAGCGCGTCTGGCGGATGCTTGGCGAGACGGATCTGGGGCCGGTTGGCGCTGCCGCTGATGGCGGCGGGCCAGAATTCGGGCCAGAGGCGGTTGCACTGCAAAAGGCCACCCACAAGACCATCGCCGGGGTCACCGCGGATATCGAGGGCTTCGCCTTCAACCGGGCGGTGGCGCGGCTTTATGAACTCGCCAATGCAATTCAAAAGAGCCGAAATGGCGCGCCGGACATGGCCTTCGCGCGGCGCGAGGCATTCGAGGCGCTGGCACGGCTGATGGCACCGATGACACCACATTTCGCCGAGGAAATGTGGTGCGCCCTTGGCCATGAGTCGCTGCTGACCGAGACGCCCTGGCCCGAATTCGATGTGCGCCTGGCCGTCGACGACGTGATTCGGATGCCGGTGCAGATCAACGGCAAGAAACGGGCCGAGATCGACGTCGACCGCGAGGCGGATCGCGAGACCATCGAGGGGCTGGTCATGGCAAGCCCGGAAGTGGCACGGTTCCTTGGCGGCCGGGCGCCGCGCAAGGTGATTGTGGTTCCGGGGCGAATCGTCAATGTCGTGGTCTGATCGCAGGCAGGTTCTGGTGCGTCTGGGCAGCATCTCGCTGCCCGGGGCGGTGTTGGGCGGCTGTTTCCGGCCAATGCTGGCCAAGGACAGCCCTTCGGCGGCGCTGATCGGGCGAATTCGCCTGCCGGATTTCGACGATCGTTTTGGTTATTACCTGAATGACAGTCTCCGTGACCGGCTGGGCCGGCCGCAAACCGAAGATTTCCGGCTCGAGGTGAAGACGCGAATCGCGCGAGACGACCTCGCGATCACCCAGGACAGTGCGGTGACCCGGATCAGCGTAACGACGACGGCCGATTGGGCGCTGTACCGGGCTGGATCTGGCGGGGCCGAGCCGGTGCTCAAGGGCCAGGCGGTGTCGCAGTCGGGCTACAACTCGACCGCCTCGCTATTTGCCACCCGCGCCGCGAAGCTGGATATCGAGCGGCGGTTGGCGCGCGATCTGGGCGAGCGGATCGCCCGGTCGCTGCTGGCCCAGGCGGGCGCTATTGCCATTTCGGCCACCAGTTCGGCCACCAGTTCGGCCTCCGATTTGGGGGGGTCATGAAGCTCGCCGGGGCGCGGGCGGCGGCTTTTTGCGCCCGGCCAGACAGCAACATGACCGGGGCGTTGTTGCACGGCCCTGATAGCGGGTTGGTGGCGTTGCGGCGGCGCGAGCTTGTCGATGTCCTGACCGATGGCGACGATCTGCGTCTGACCCGGCTGGCGCCGGGAACAGCGCAGAAGGATCCGGCGGAAATCGATGCGGCGCTGCGGGCACGGGGTTTCTTTCCCGGTCGCCGGGTGGTGTTGATCGAGGGCGCGCGGGACACGCTGGCGGGGCCGCTGAAAGATATTTTTGCCGGGACGGGCCCGGAAGTCGGGCCCGGGGACACCTTCCTGGTGATCACGGCGACAAACCTTGCCGCGCGCTCGGCGCTGAGGCGGTTGTTCGAGGGGTCGGGCGGCCTGGTGTCGCTCGGGCTCTATCCGGGAGCGCCGGGCGAGGCGGAACTGGCAGCGATGCTGCGCGATGCCGGGCTCTCTGGCGGCCCCTCTGGCGGGATAAGCCCGGAAGCAATGCAAGACCTGGTTGCCGCCGGAAACCAGATAGATCGTGGGGCATTGTTACAACTGGTTGAAAAAATTGCTGTTTTTTGCCTGGGTGATGAGACGCCCCTCAGCCGCAGCGCGCTGTTGCCGCTGCTTCCCGCGGCGGCTGACAGCGACCTCGACCGGCTTGTTGGGGCAGTGGCCGACGGCCGGACCGAGGCCGTTGGGCCGCTGATCGGGCGGCTGGCCGCGGCGGGCGTCGGGGCGACGGGGATGCTGATCGCCACGGGACGGCATTTTCGCCAGTTGCTGGGGCTTGTGGCGGCGCCGGACGGGATCGAGGCGGCGCTGGGGCGGCTTCGACCGCCAGCTTTCGGGCCCCGCCGTCAGGCCCTGGTGGCACAGGCGCGGCGTTGGGGGCCAGGGCAACTGGAGGCCGCGAACCGGCTCTTGTTCCAGGCTGATCGGACCTTGCGCTCGGCGGGCGACCGGCCCGATCGTGCGCTGGTCGAGCGCTGCCTGATCCGGCTTGCGATGATGGCGGCCCGAGGGTGAGGCGAGGCGCGAGCCTGGGGCGCAGGGAGGCGAAGTTTGCCCATCGCGCTTCCGGCGTGAGTGGGTCGAGTTATCCGGACTGTTTTTCGCTAAATGCACTAATACATTGGCAATAAAGATAAATTTGTTGGCATGTGCGGCGGATGACGCTTCGATCAGTGCGCCAGGCGTTTGCGGGCGACGACCCCGGTCAGGGCCTGGCAGCAATCCTAATCGGTAAGTTTGCGGCAGAGCCGGTCAAGCTCGTCGAGGGAGCGGTAACGGATGCGGACCTCGCCGCCGCCGTCGTTCGGGTGATGCTCGATCAAGACCGCCATGCCGACCGCCGCCGAAAGGTCGCCTTCGAGAACGCGGGTGTCAGCGTCCTTCTGCTTCGGCCCGCCGTGGCCACGAAGTCGGCGTTTGGGTGCGGCAACCCGGCGGGCCAGTTCCTCGACCTGGCGCACGGTCAGGCCTTTGAGCACCGCCTGCTCTGCCAGCGCCACCGGATCGGGGGCGTTGATCAGGGCGCGGGCGTGTCCGGCGCTGAGCTTGCCGCCGCGCAGCATCTGCTGCACCTGCTCGGGCAGGCCAAGAAGACGCAGGGTGTTGGCAACGTGACTGCGGCTTTTGCCAACGATTTCAGATGTTTCCTCTTGGGTATAGGTAAATCGTTCGATCAGCTGGGCGTAGCCGGCTGCCTCTTCTATCGGGTTGAGGTCGCTGCGCTGGACATTCTCGATGATCGCCAGTTCGAGGACCGCGCGGTCGTCGAGCTGGCGAATGATGATGGGGATTTCGTGCAGTTGCGCGCGTTGGGCAGCGCGCCAGCGACGCTCGCCGGCGACGATCTGATAGTCGCCGGGCCGGGCCGGGTGGGGGCGGACCACGACCGGTTGGATGATGCCGCGCTGGCGGATCGATTCGGCGAGTTCGTTCAGCTCGGTCTCGGGGAAATCGCGGCGGGGCTGTTCCGGGTTGGAGTGCAGCCGTTCGATCGGCGCGGCGGGCGGCGGCCGGCCCGCCGGGTCGCGGAAGTCCGGCTGGGGCGCGCCCATTGGCAGGGCCGTCTCGCCGATCTCGCCGAGCAGCGCCGACAAGCCGCGTCCGAGCCCTCTGCGTTCGGGTATTTTGCTCATTTTTGCCTCCTCATGCCGCCATCAGCGCCGCGTCGCGGCGCAGGAGTTCCGCCGCAAGCGCCCGATAGGCCTGGCTGCCAGCGCAATCCGGGTCGTAGAGCAGCCCGGGCAGGGCGTAGCTCGGCGCCTCGGAAAGCCGAACATTGCGCGGGATTATGGTCTGATAGACCGTGTCTCCGAGATTGAGGCGCACATCTTCGGCCACCTGGGCGGAAAGGTTGTTGCGCCGGTCGTACATGGTGAGGACGATGCCCTGCATCCGCAGCCGCGGGTTCAGGCTGGCCTGAACCCGCTTGATGGTGCCAAGCAACTGGGTCAGCCCTTCCAGGGCGAAAAACTCGCACTGCAGCGGCACCAGGACCGTGTCGGCGGCCGTCAGTGCGTTGACCGTGAGCAAGTTCAGAGAGGGCGGGCAGTCAATTATTATATAATTAAAACAGTGTCTTGATGAGCTTTCGCCGCCATCTTTCAGAGCCGCGTGAAGGCGGCGGGAGCGGTCCGCCACGCCAGCGAGCTCGGCATCGATTCCGGACAGATCCGGTGTTGCGGGGGCGAGATAGAGCTCGAGTCCGGGGTATTGCGAGGTGGCCTCGGCGACCGGCCTGCCTTCGGTGAGGATGTGGTAGGTCGAGGTGGTGCGGCGCTCTCGCCCGACCCCGAGGCCGGTGGATGCGTTACCCTGGGGATCGAGATCCACCAGCAGAACCCGATTGCCGGACTGGGCGAGCGCCGCGCTGAGATTGATTGCGGTCGTTGTCTTGCCGACGCCGCCCTTTTGGTTCGCCACGGCGATCACCCGCGCGGCCAGCCCTGCCGGCCCGCCTGTTGGCCCGCCTGCTGGAATGCCTGCTGGAATACCTGCCGGGGCATCGCCGGAAGCCGTCCCGGGTTGGGCCGCGCCATCTGACATCGTGCCATCCGAAATCATCCGCGGGGCTCCATCTCGAGAATTTTCAGGACGCTGGCTTCCGGGTTGGTCCGGCTGGCGATCCGCTCGGCACGAATATGCCAACCGGCGCTGGCCGTGGTCAATTCCGAATCGAGCCTGGCGCCCTTGAGAAAGAGAAAAACCGTGCGCCGCGCCGGATGTGGGGCAGAAAATCGATGCGCCAGCGCGCAGAGGGCGGTGAGCGGGGCGAGAGCGCGGGCGGAGACGACATCATATGGGTGTGGGCAGAGCGCCTCGATCCGGCGTGGCTCGATTGTTACATCAAGGCACATTTCACGCGCCGCCGCGGCAAGGAAGGCCGCTTTGCGGGTATCGCTCTCGACCAGGGTGACGTGAAGCCCCGGCGACTTCTCTGCGGCGAGGGCAGCTATTGGCAGGCCTGGGAGGCCCGCGCCTGATCCAAGATCGATCCAGTTCGTCGCGTCAGGCGGCGCAAGGTCGAAAAGCTGAGCAGAATCAGCTATATGACGCTCGTATATGGTTTCGATCGTCGCCGGTGAGACAAGGTTGATTCGTGCATTCCAGCGCGTGAGGAGAGCGACATAGGCGTCAATTCTCGCCTGTGTTTCACGTGAAACATTGTAGTCGTGAGCAAATTCGGCCGGAGTCATGCGTGCCGCCGCTCGGCCTGCCGTCTGGAGAGCGCCAACAGCAGGGCAAGGGCCGCCGGTGTCATGCCCTCGATTCGCGCCGCCTGGCCCATGGTTTGTGGCCGCACGGCGGTGAGTTTTTCGCACAACTCGACGGACAGCCCGGAGATCCTGTGGTACTCCAGATCCGCCGACACAAGACAGGCGTCATCGCGCCGCATTGCCGCCACCGCCTTTTTCTGACGATCGACATATCCGGCGTAGCGCGCATCGTGCTCAAGCTGCTGCGCGACATCGGCGTCGAGTGCCGACAGGGCCGGCCATATCCCGGCCAGCCGCTCCAGATCGATCTCGGGATAGGCCAATAATTCCAGTGCATTGCGGCGAATTCCGTCCTGGGATATATTGAGGCCGTGCGCCCTGGCTTGCGCTGAAGTCACGACCAGCGATCCCGCAAGATCTTGCGCCGCGGCGAGACGGCTCATCTTTTCTTCGAACAGCCGGCGGCGGCCCCCGGAAACGCAGCCGGCGCGGATTCCGCAGGGCGTCAGGCGTTGGTCTGCATTGTCGGCGCGGAGCATCAAACGGTACTCGGCGCGCGAGGTGAACATGCGGTAGGGCTCGGTTATGCCTCGTGTCACAAGGTCATCGACCAGCACCCCGAGATAACCGTCGGCGCGGTCGAAGACCACCGGCTCACCGCCGACGGCGGCCCGGGCTGCATTGAGGCCGGCAATCAGGCCCTGCGCCGCCGCCTCTTCGTAGCCAGTGGTGCCATTAATCTGTCCGGCGAGATAGAGGCCGTCCAGCGCCTTGAGCTCAAGGGTCGGGCGAAGCGCGCGCGGGTCAACATAATCATATTCGATCGCATAGCCCGGTTGAACAATAACCGCATGTTCCAGCCCCCGGATCGACCGGACATACTCCTCCTGGACTGTCGCCGGAAGTGATGTGGAAATTCCGTTGGGATAGATCGTGTTCCGGCCGGCCCCTTCCGGCTCCAGAAAAATCTGGTGCGACTCCTTTCCCGCGAACCGCACAATCTTGTCTTCGATCGAAGGGCAGTAACGCGGCCCGACGCCGTCAATCCGCCCCGAATACATTGCCGAGCGGTTCAGGTTTCTCCGAATTATTTCATGCGTGTTCGGATTCGTATGCGTGATGTGGCAGACCGCCTGTGGTGCCTCGGGGCCACTGCTCAAGAATGAAAACATGGTTGGGTCTTCATCGCCCGGCTGGGGCTCAAGATCAGAGAAGTCGATCGTCCGGCCGTCAAGCCGCGGCGGCGTTCCCGTTTTCAACCTTCCAAGCGGCAACTCCAGGCCCGCCAAACGTTCCGCCAGACGCGTTGCCGCCGGGTCACCGGCCCTGCCGCCAGGCGTGATTTTGTCGCCCAGATGGAGTCTCCCGCGCAAAAACGTTCCCGTTGTCAGCACAACCGTCGGTGCCGTGATCCGGCCCCCACTGCCGAGCACGACCCCTGCAACCTTGTTATTTTTCACGTTCAAATCAACGACTTCGCCCTCGACTATGGTCAGCCGGGCACAGCTTCGCAGTTCAGCCTGCATATATTCCCGATACAACTCTCGGTCACATTGCGCACGCGGGCCCTGCACCGCTGGGCCCTTTCGGCGATTTAGCAGCCGGAACTGAATTCCCGCGCGGTCCGCTACCCGGCCCATAACCCCATCAAGCGCATCAATTTCCCGCACAAGATGTCCCTTGCCGAGCCCGCCTATCGCCGGATTGCACGACATTTCGCCTATTCGGTCGGCCCGATGAGTTACCAGCACGGCCCGCGCGCCCATTCGGGCCGCCGCATGCGCCGCCTCTGCGCCCGCATGCCCGCCACCGACGATGACCACATCAAAACGACGCTCGTGATGTTTCACGTGAAACAGCCCCTATTTGCCCAGACAGAATGATGCGAACACCACATCGAGGACATCCTCGACGCCAACCCGCCCGATCAGCCGGTCCAGCGCATGGCAGGCCTCGCGAAGATCCTCGGCGACGGTTTCCGCCCCGCCCCTCTCAAGCGCACCTTCCGCGCCCGTCAATGCGTCTACGGCCGCGTTCAAGGCGTTGCGCTGCCGCAAGTGCCCGGCCAGACCGCCTTCGCCAATGCGCGCCGACAGCTCGGTCGCAATCCGCTCGAGCATCTGCGAAAGCCCGTCGCCCTTCAATACCGAAATCGCGAGCCCCCCCGGCGGCGCATCCGGATCGCCGCCCAGATCCGCCTTGCTCCAGATCCGCAAATCTCCAGGGCGCCAAAGCGCCTCTTCGGCCACCGGCGGCGGCGCATCCCCGGCGCGAAGAAACAGCCGCATCGCGGCGCCGCCGGCCCGGCTTGCCGCCCGAGCAACCCCAATCGCCTCGATCTCATCCGGCGTTACGCACAGCCCCGCCGTATCGAGGAACACCACCGGGAGCCCTGCAAGATCATAGCGCAGTTCAAGGACATCGCGCGTCGTCCCCGGGCGGGCAGAGGTAATCGCCGCCTCTCTCCCAGCTAATGCATTGAAAAGACTTGATTTGCCAGCATTCGGGGCGCCCAGAATAGCAACCTCGAACCCCTCCCTCAACCGCTCTGCCCCGTCGGACAGCGACAGCTCTCGCGCGATACCGCCGCGCACCCCCGCCACCAACCCGGCGACCTCCGGCACGACATCCTCCGGCACCTCCTCATCAGCCCAATCGATCGTGACTTCGACCAGAGCGCTGGCCCGAATCAAATTTGTCCGCCAGGCCTCTGCCTGGCGATGCAGCGCGCCGCCAAGCCCCCGAATCGCCTGGCGGCGCTGCAATTCGGTTTCCGCCGCAAGCAAATCTCCCAGCGCCTCGACCTCGGTCAGATCAAGGCGCCCGGCCTCGAGCGCGCGCCTGGTGAACTCCCCCGGCGCCGCCAGCCGGCACCCCGGCTGCGCGCCGAGCGCCTCAAGCGCCGCCGCGACAACCGCCCGCCCGCCATGACAGTGGAGCTCCGCGGCCGCTTCACCGGTATAGCTCGCCCCGGCGGCGAATCTCAGCACCATGGCCCGGTCGACCAGCTGCCCCGCTCCGTCCGTCAGCCGGCGCAACACTGCGCGGCGCGGCGGCGGCAACGGCTCCCCGCACAGCCGCGCCAGTACCGTATCGACGTCCGGGCCGGACAGCCGGATTACCGCGATACCGGCAATACCGGCGCCCGATGCAGGGGCGAATATGGTCTCCCGCATCGCCACCTCCCGCAGCATCCGTGATCCTGGCTTGGTCATTCTCCTGCCCGCATTTTCCTGTCCTCAGGAACACTGCCCTGCACAATCGCAATCGCGATTGCAATCCTCGGACCACCAAACGAACTCGCCTGGCCGGAAATTACCCCACAGCCGCAGCCTTGCAGCAACTCAAAACCATGCCCCGACAGCCCGCAGGCTCCGGGCAAACAGCTGAGATCAATTCCGGATCTGGGTTTAATATTTATTTACAGTGCGTTAGCCAGAAGCATCGAAATTCTCCGGTCGGCCAGCCGCTCCCAAACGACAGCTCCAAAATCACTCGGAACAAAGCAATCACGTGTTCATCGAATCGAAAAAATCCTTGTTGGTCTTGGTCTGTTTCAGCTTGCCCAGCAGGAATTCGATCGCATCGGTGGTCCCCATCGGGTTCAAAATCCGCCTCAGCACGAACATCTTGGTCAGATCGCCCTTCGGAACCAGCAACTCCTCTTTGCGCGTCCCGGACTTCAGAATGTCCATCGCCGGGAATACCCGTTTATCCGCCACCTTGCGATCGAGCACGATCTCCGAGTTGCCGGTGCCCTTGAACTCCTCGAAAATCACCTCGTCCATGCGGCTGCCGGTATCGATCAGCGCCGTCGAGATGATGGTCAGCGACCCGCCCTCCTCGATATTGCGCGCCGCCCCGAAGAACCGCTTCGGGCGCTGCAGCGCATTGGCATCCACACCGCCGGTCAGCACCTTGCCCGAGGACGGCACCACGGTGTTGAAGGCGCGCCCCAGCCGGGTGATTGAATCCAGCAGGATCACCACATCGCGGCCATGCTCGACCAGCCGCTTGGCCTTCTCGATCACCATCTCGGCCACCGCCACGTGGCGCGTCGCCGGCTCGTCGAAGGTCGACGACACCACCTCGCCCTTGACCGATCGCTGCATGTCGGTGACCTCCTCCGGGCGCTCGTCGATCAGCAGCACGATCAGGAAACACTCCGGATGATTGCGCTCGATCGAATGGGCGATGTTCTGCAGCAGCACCGTTTTACCGGTCCTCGGCGGCGACACGATCAGGCAGCGCTGGCCCTTGCCGATCGGTGCCACCAGGTCGATGATCCGCGCCGACTTGTCCTTGATCGTCGGGTCCTCGATTTCCATCGTGAACCGCTGGTCCGGATAGAGCGGCGTCAGATTGTCGAAATGCACCTTGTGGCGGGCCTTCTCCGGATCCTCGAAATTGATCGTGTTGACCTTCAGCAGGGCGAAATACCGCTCGCCCGACTTCGGCGCCCGAATCGGCCCCTCGACGGTGTCCCCGGTCCTGATCGCGAAACGGCGGATCTGGTTCGGGCTCAGATAGATGTCGTCCGGCCCCGGCAGGTAGCTCGCCTCCGGCGAGCGCAGGAAACCGAAGCCGTCCTGCAGCACCTCCAGCACACCGGTGCCGACGATCTCCTCGTCGCGATCCGCCAGTTCCTTGCGAATGGCGAACAGCATGTCCTGTTTGCGCATCGACGACGCGTTTTCGACCTCCAGCTCTTCCGCCAATGCGAGAAGGTCGGTCGGCGACTTCGCCTTGAGGTCGGAAAGTTTCTGTACACTCATTTCATGATCCAGGAAGGCCGGGGAAGAAGAAAGCCGGGCAGGGGAGGGGAGGCGGCGGAACGGAGGCACCCGCGCATAAAATCGGCGGCAGGACGCCCCGATGCGCCCCTAGATACCGGCTGCATTGTCGCTCTGTCAATTTCGAATTGCCGCAACCGGTCAGTCCGGCTCAAACCGCGCCATATTCCGCCGCCACAACTGCGGCTTCAAAACGGCCGCGCGATGACCATCACCACGATTCCGATCATCATCAGCGCCGGAACCTCGTTGGCAAACCGGTAGAACCGCGCCGAGCGACGGTTGCGGTCTTCCGCGAACGCTATCCACCAGCGCACCAGCGCATGGTGATACACCGTCATCGCCACCACCAGCGCCGCCTTGATATGCACCCAAGGCTCCGACCAGTCGATAATTCCTGGCGTCAGCACCAACATCAAACCGAAGATCCATGTCGCAATAGACGCTGGGTTCATTATTAATTTCAATAGTTTACGCTCCATCTCCTTGAACGTTTCCCGCAACTCTCCCGGTTCAGCGCCCCGCTCCGCATGATAGACGAACAGGCGCGGCAGATAGAGCAAGCCAGCCATCCACGCGATCACCGATATCACGTGCAGCGCCTTGGCCCAGGGATAGACCGCGCTCAGAAAATCTCCCGCCCCCGCCATCGCCGCCTCGATCATGCTCGCCCCCTAACCGCCCCTGACCGCCCGAAGCAGCTGTTCCACATGGGCTGGACTGGCATCCGGTGTGATGCCGTGTCCCAGATTGAAGATATATGGCGCGTCCTTCATCGCCGCGACCATCCGCCTCGCCGTATCCGTCAATGCAGCCTCACCGGTGACCATCAGCATCGGGTCCAGATTGCCCTGCAACACAACTCCCGGGCCGTCTCCCGGCGACATCCTGTCACGCGCCCAACTCAATGGCACTGAACTGTCCAGCGCGACCGCCGCAACCCCGGTCGCTTTGGCGAAGTCCAGATACATCGCCCCGGCCCCGCGCGGAAATCCGATGACCGGCACCGTCGGGTGACGCGCGCGCAACGCCGCCACAATGCGCCGGGTCGGTTCGATGGAGAATTGGGCGAACATCTCCGGCGCCAGCGACCCGGCCCAGCTGTCGAACAGTTTCACCACCTCGGCGCCGGCCATGATCTGCCGGTCCAGATAATGGATCGTCGCCTGCGTGATCAGATCAATCAGCCGGGCAAACCCTTGCGCATCGCGATACATCCAGGCCCGCGCCGGCGCCTGATCCGGTGTGCCCCGCCCAGCCACCATATAAGTCGCCACGGTCCACGGCGCCCCGGCAAATCCAATCAGCGTCACTTCCTCGGGCAGCGAGCACGCCAACCGCCTCACCGTCTCATACACCGGTGCCAGGGTCTCATCGATCTCATCGGCCGGCTTAAGTCGCCCCAGCGCCTCCGGGCCGTTCACCGGATCGAGCCGCGGCCCTTCGCCCTCGACAAACCGCAACTCCTGGCCCAACGCCTGCGGGATCAGCAGGATATCAGCGAACAGAATCGCCGCGTCGAAGCCGAACCGCCGGATCGGCTGCAAGGTCACCTTTTCAGCCAGCTCCGGCGTGTAGCAGAGGTCAAGAAAACTCCCCGCCCGTGCCCGCACCGCCCGGTATTCCGGCAGATATCGCCCAGCCTGACGCATTAACCAGATCGGCGGGATATCCAATGCCTCTCCCGCCAAAACCTGTAAGAGCCGTTTCATCCCCACCTGGCTTTCTTCTTTAAATAGATAGGAAGATCTAGATATGTTTATGCAGTAGTACGGTGAGTCCCGGGGATTACCGCATCACCAAAACAATTCACAGGGTTATCCGACGCCTGTTTTCTCGCATCAGCCAACCAAAATCGGATAGGCTAACCGGAGAAACCCCGCTCTGAGAAGATAATAAGTTATATAACAAATAGATAGGAGATTGATCCCCGGCCAGGTTTTAAATCTGCTCCAGTGCTTGTCAGCCGCTGCGCCGCGCTGCGCCGAGTTTTCCACAAGCCGCCCCGAATGCCCCTGGATATCATGCACAGGTGGATAAAGTGGACACTGTACACAGGGATTGTCACCGCCGCGCCGCGTCCGCCAGTTGTCCACAATTCTTCCCGTTTTTCATCCTCGCGGTGCCGACCGAAAAATCCCGCCCGTGCGATGCCGGGGCTTCCCTGCTTGCCGGTTTCGCGCCATGCTTCAGGTTCGGGAGCCAACAACGAAGACACGCCAATCCAGGGCAACCCGCGGGCACTATGAAAGAGACCATGACCGGCAGCGGCAAATTCGACCTCCACCTGATCTCCGACTCGACCGGCGAGACACTGCACGCACTGGCGCGGGCGGCGCTCGCGCCCTTCCAGGGCGAGGCCGAGACGACGGTTCACCTTTCCGTCTTCGTCAGAACCGCACATGATCTCGAAGCCGCGCTGGATGGGGTCCGGGCCGATCCGGGCCTTGTCTGGTTCACCGTGGTCGATCCGGCGATGCAGGCGCAAATCGAAGACACCTGCACAGCACTCGGGGTCGAGAGCACCGGTGTCCTCGACCCGCTGATCACCACCCTGGCGCGATTCATCGGCGAGACCCCCAACCACCGGCCCGGCATGCAGCATCGCATGAACAATGATTATTTCGACCGCATCGCGGCACTCGACTTCGCCATTTCCCATGATGACGGCGAACTGGGCCAGCGGCTGAAGCGCGCGGATGTTATCCTGACCGGCATCAGCCGAACGTCGAAAACCCCAACCTGCATCTATCTCGCCTATCGCGGCGTCAAGGCCGCGAACGTGCCACTGTTGCCGAACCGCGAACCCCCGCCCGAGTTGTTCGAGGCGATGGCGGCGGGAACCCCGGTGGTCGGCCTGACCGCCAGCCCGTCACGGCTGGTCCATGTGCGCAGCCACCGGCTGGAAAGCCTCGGTCAGCCCGGCGTTGCCGATTATGCCGACCTCGAGCGCATCCGCGCCGAGGTTGCCGACGCCAGGTTGTTTTTCCAGCGCCACCACATCCCGGTGATCGACGTTACCCGCCGCTCGATCGAGGAAAGTGCCGCCGAGATTCTCGCCGAACTGCGCGCCCGGGGTGCCGCACCCGACCGGACCGCCGATTCACCCATCGCTAACGCGGCCCCCGACCCCGACCTCGACCCTGGCCTGGACTCCGGCCAGTGACCCCCTTGATCCTCGCCAGCGCCTCTGCCGCCCGCGCGTCGATGCTCACCGCCGCCGGCGTCGATGTTGAAACCATGCCCGCGCGCATCGACGAAGCCGCCGTCAAGCAGGCGATGCTCGCCGAGGGCGCCAGCCCGCGCGACCTTGCCGATAAACTGGCCGAGCTCAAGGCCCTGCGCATCAGCGCCCGCAAACCAGGACGCCTCGTCCTCGGCGCCGACCAGATTCTGGTGTTTGATGGCAGGATCTTTGACAAGCCGCGGAGCCAGGCCGAAGCCCGGACCCACCTCACCGCACTCCGGGGCCAAACCCACCGGTTGTTGTCGGCTGCGGTGGTGGCGCTGGACGGCCAGCCGGTCTGGCGTCATGTGGGCACCGCGCGCCTGACCATGCGGCCGTTCTCGGACACCTTCCTCGACCTGTATCTCCAGACCATCGGCGATCTGGCGCTGAACTCGGTCGGCTGCTATCACCTCGAAGGCCCCGGCGCCCAGCTTTTCGCGCGCGTCGAGGGCGACTATTTCACCGTGCTCGGGCTGCCGCTTCTGGAGCTGCTCGGGTATCTGCGCGCCAGGGAGGCGCTGCCCGAATGACCGACCCCGCCGCCGCCAACAACCGCCCGCTCCTGGCCGGGGTCATGGGCTGGCCGATCGTGCATTCGAAATCACCGCGGATCTTCGACCACTGGTTCGCCGAGACCGCCATCCCCGGCACCTACACCCGTCTCGCGGTCAAGCCGGAGGAGTTTGCAGACACGTTCCGTACCCTCTACAAAACCGGCTTTCGCGGCGTCAACGTCACCATCCCGCACAAGCTGACGGCTCTGGAGCTGGCCGACGAGGCCAGCCCCGCCGCCCGCGCCATCGGTGCCGCCAACACCATCCGCTTCGATGCAAATGGGAAGGTTTTCGCCGATAATACAGATGGTTACGGGTTCATCGAGAATCTGCGTGAAGGCGCGCCAGCCTGGGACCCCGCCGCCGGACCGGCGCTGGTGCTTGGCGCCGGCGGTGCTGCGCGGGCGGTGATCCACGCGCTGCTGGAGGCCGGGGCGCCAACGATCCGCCTCGCCAACCGAAGCCGCGGCAATGCCGAAATCCTGGCGGCCCATTTCGGCCCCCATTTCGGCCGGCGCATCGATCCACTCGACTGGGCTGCCCGCGACGATGCCGCCACCGGCGCTGCCACCATCGTCAACACCACCAGCCTGGGCATGATCGGCAACCCGCCGCTGGAGCTTTCGCTGACCGATGCTCCGGCCACGGCATTGGTCACCGATATCGTCTACGCGCCGCTGGAAACCCCGCTGCTCGCCGCCGCCCGCGTCCGCGGGCTGGCCACGGTCGATGGCCTGGGTATGCTGCTGCATCAGGCCCGGCCCGGATTCCGCGCCTGGTTCGGCGTGGATCCGGCAGTCACCCCGGCCCTCAGGCGCGCCGTGCTGGAGCCCGCATCATGCTAGTTGTCGGCCTCACCGGCTCCATCGGCATGGGCAAGTCGACCACCTTGGCGGCCTTCGCCGATCTCGGCCAGCCGGTCTGGGACGCCGACGCCGCTGTCCACAGGCTCTACGGTCCGGGCGGCGCCGGGGCCGAAGCGGTCGAGAAACTGAGCCCGAATGCCACCAGTGCGCAGGGCGTCGACCGGGCGCTGCTCCGCGCGGCGATCCTTGCCGACCCGGCGCTTCTGAAGCGCATCGAGGCCGTCATCCACCCCCTGGTTGCCGCCGACCGCGACGCCTTTCTTGCAACGGCGCGCGCCTCAGGCGCGGCGCTTGCCGTCTGCGACATACCGCTGTTGTTCGAAACCGGCGCCGACGCTTGGCTTGACAAGGTGGTGGTGGTCTCGGCCCCGGCCGCGATCCAGCGCGCCCGGGTCATGTCGCGCCCGGGCATGACCGGCGAGGCGCTCGACGCGATCCTCGCCAAGCAACTGCCGGACGAGCAAAAGCGGGCCCGCGCCGATTATGTCATCGGTACCGGCCAATCGAAGGCCCACGTCCGCGCCCAGGCGGCCACGATCCTGACCGAACTTACGGGAGCCTAGACCCATGCGCGAAATCGCCCTGGACACCGAGACCACCGGCATCGATCCCGCCGACGGCCACCGCATCGTCGAGATTGCCGCCATCGAGCTGCTGAACCTGCTGCCCACCGGCCGGGTCTACCACCAATACATCAACCCGGAACGCCCGATGCCCAGGGAGGCAGAGAACATCCACGGCCTCGGCGATGACGTCCTGCGCGACAAGCCGGTCTTCGCCCGCATCGCCCCGGCCTTCCTCGATTTCATCGGCGACGCCAGGCTGGTGATCCACAACGCCGCTTTCGACATGCGAATGCTGAACGCCGAGCTCAAGCGCCTCGACCGCCCGGCATTGGCGATGTCGCGTGCCCTCGACACGTTGGAGATCGCCCGCAAACGCTTCCCCGGCGCCCAGGCCTCGCTGGACGCGCTGTGCCGGCGCTTCGGTGTTGATAATTCGGGTCGCGAGAAACACGGCGCGCTGCTGGATACCGAGCTTCTGGCCGAGGTTTATCTGGAACTGATGGGCGGCCGCCAGCAAGCGCTGGTGCTCGACGCGGCCTCCCTGCCGGGCCCACCCAAAGAGCCCGGCGATGCAACCACCCCGGCGGCCAGGGGCACCACCGCATACCAGGTGCCGGCGCGCCCGCGCCTGCTTGCACCGCGCATCACCGAGGCCGAACGGGCAGCCCACGCCGCCTTCATCGCCGAAATGGGCGAACAGGCGCTGTGGACGCAGGGATAGAGCGCGGTGCGGTGCAATCAACGCGCCTTGGCATGACTCGCCTGGTTCTGCGCCTGTTCGAAAGCTGCCGCTTTCGGCGCTCCGCCTGCCGCAGGTTCTTCGCGTAAGTCACCGCAGGTGACCGGACAGGCGCATAAAACATGGTGGCGGGTGGAGCCGAAAATCCGCATATGCGGATTTTGTCACGGGCAACAAACTCGCGGGGAAGCGGCATGCAGGTCGCCGACGGGGGCCGGCCAGGCGCATAAATCCCAGCCAGGCTCTCGACGGGGCATCTTTCGACGGCCCCGGCGATCACCCGCTCAGTTCGGCTGCTCTTTTTGCTGTCGTTCCTGGCGGAGCTGCTCCAGCCGCTGCCGGTACAACGTCGCGAAGTCCACATTATCTATCATCAACGGTGGGTAGCCGCCGTCGCGGGTGACATCGGCCACGACGCGCCGGGCGAACGGAAGGATCAGGCGCGGACACTCGATGAACATCATCGGATGAATATGCGCCTCGGGCACGTTGGAGATCGAGAAGATGCCGGAGTAATCGAGCTCGACCATGAATCGCGTATGCTCGCCGTTGACCGCCTTGGCGTTCATCTTCATGTTCACCTGATACCGGTCGTCGCCCAGGTTCTGGCCGTCAAGATTGACCTGCACGCTGATTTCGGGCGCGCCCTCGGCCGCGGTTCCCTCGATGGCACCGACATTCTCGAACGACAGATCGCGCACGAAATGGGCCAGGATCCTCACCTGTGCCGGGCTGCTGACCGTTGCGGCAGCGGGTGCGGGCGCGTCGCCCGGGGGACCGGTCTCGGTCATGGGATGGTCTCTCCTGTCAGCTGCGCGGTGGGGCGTGAATGGTTCAACACGCGCCTAGCAGATCGCGCCGGGCCCCGCAATGTATGGGGAGCAAACAATGGTGAGGGCCGGGTCGAGCGGGCGAGGGGCGCAATCAGAACCCGCGCTTGTCGCCCGGCACCCTGGTCCAGCCGCTGTTGCCCGGGCGCGCGTCTGCGTTGCCGTCATCATCGGGATCGACGGCTTCGAATTCGCCCTCAACGGTTGCGGGGCCCGGCCCCGCCGCTCCCGGACTGCGATAAACCCCGGCGCTCGTATGGACATGCGCCATGCGCGACCGTGCGTACCGGCCCACAAAACGAATGCCCGCGGCCCGCACCGGCGGCGTCAGCAACAGAAACCCGATCCCGTCGGTGAAAAACCCCGGCGTCAGCAGCAAGACCCCCGCCAACAGGATCATTGCCCCGTGCGCCAACGTGGCGCTGGGGTCCTTGCCCGCGGAAAGGCGCCGCTGCAATTCACCCAGTGCCGCCAGCCCCTGGGCGCGCAGCAGCACGGTGCCGATGGCGGCGGTGAGGATGACGATGCCAATGGTCGGCCACAGGCCCAACCAGCCGCCCACCTCGATGAACAGCGCAATTTCGATAATCGGCACCGCGACCAGCAACAGAAAAATCGGCATTCCGGGGTTTTCTCCCTTCCTTTGGGCCCAGACCGTTGACAAATGCGTCCGGCGGATAGACTTGCGCACCCGAGGCTCTTACATAAGGGGCTGAGGCGAGACATGCCAGCAGTCCGGCCAATGATGTGGTTTGACCGGGTGATGGCGAGGACGAATCCGGAAAGGCCTTGTCGATGAGCACGCAGATGATCGAACTGATAATCCTGTTCGCGATTGCGGCCTTCGTGCTGTTCCGGCTGAAGTCGGTCATTGGCACCCGCACCGGCCACGAAGCGCCGCCGGATTACCTGACCCGCGACCGCGCCACCCATGCGGCCCACCCCGACCAGGCGGAGGAGGCCGAGGACGACGCTGACGACGCAGGCCTGTCCCGCCCGGTTCCCGAAAACGCCAGGGCCGCGCTTGCGGCGATGCGCGAAGCCGAGCCGGGCTTCTCGCTGGGCGTCGTCGTCGAGGGCGCCCGCGGCGCCTACGAAGTAATCCTGATGGCCTATGAGGCTGGCGATCGTGACACCTTGCGCGATCTGCTGGACGACGACGTCTACGATGCCTTCGAGGCCGTTGTAACCGAGCGCGAAGCCGCCGGGCTGAGGGTCGACGCCCGCTTCATCGGGGTGCTCGATCTGCGGCTGGAGAACGCCTCCTTCGACCCCGAAACCGGCGAAGGCGAGCTGACCCTGCGCTTCGTCGGCGAACTGGTCACCGCGGTGCACGATGCCGAGGGCCGGGTGGTCGAGGGCGATCCGAGCGAGGTGCGCCGTCAGACCAATGTCTGGACGTTCGCGCGGCGCATGGGCGCGCACAATCCGAACTGGCTGCTTTCAGCCACTGGCGAGTGACCCGGGACAAGCCAGGAAACCCCCGCCGCCCGCCCCGTTCGGGGGCTAGACGGGGATTAGGGCCCGAGGATCAGGCGCTGTGGGACAAAGTAACCCGCGACGCAACTCCACTTGAACCGGCGCTGCGCAAGCCCGCCGAGGAGACCTCCGGCGAGCCCGCCAAGGAGGCCGGGCAGGTGCCGGTGAAAGCCCCGCCACCCGCGTCGGTCCCCACTTCGCGCCAGCTGCGCCCCGCGGGATCTGGCAAGGCGCCATCGATCAGCATCGATCTGGCCGCTGCGGACACCTGGGCGCCCGCCCCGGTCGGCCGCCCGGAAGCCGGGCTCGACCGCCGCAATGCCGAACGGCTGCGGCGCGGTGAGCGCGACCCCGATGCCCGCATCGACCTCCACGGCATGACCGCTGACCGCGCCCACCGCGCCCTCGACCGCCGCATCGGCGAGGCGCTGGCCCGGGGCGAGCGGCTGGTCCTGGTGATCACCGGCAAGGGCGGCAAGAACCGCAACACCGACCACGCCCCGTTCATGCGCGAAGGCGAAGGTGTGCTGCGCCAGCAAGCCCCGCGCTGGCTGCGCAGCGGCCCCCACGCCGCCCATCTGGTCGGCATCTACCAAGCCCACCTGCGCCATGGCGGTGCCGGGGCGTTCTATGTTTATTTGAAGAAGCGCCGTTGAGAGCGGCCTCCCGGGAGTCGTTAATGCCCGGCAATGGCAATGTCGCGCAGCACGTTGGCCTCCAGCGACATCTCCTCCAGCCGGTTCTTGACCACGTCGCCGACGCTGACCACGCCGACCAGACTGGTGCCCTCGACCACCGGCAGGTGGCGGATGCGGTTCTCGGTCATCAGCCGCGAGATCCGGGTGACGCTGTCGTCGGGCGTGCAGGTAACGACCCGCTGGGTCATCAGGTCGGCCACCGTCAGGCCCAGACAACTCGCCCCGTGCTCGGCCAGCCCATGCACGATGTCGCGCTCCGAAATGATACCGACCAGCGCGCCGCCCTCGCCGAGTACCACCATGGCGCCAATCCGCGCCAACCTGAGTCGATGCGACAGGGTGTCGATCGACTCGGTCGGCCGAACGCTGATCACGTCCTGGCCTTTCTGCTTCAGGATCTCTGCAACTCTCATGGCACATCTCCTCTGTTACCCGGAGTGGTCAGGCCGTCGCCGTCGAGACTGATCCCGGGCAGGGACAACAGAGGAACCGGACGACCTCCCAGACAATAGCTTAACCCCGAATCGGCCCAAAGTTCCAGTGCGCGGCAATCACACGCCCTGACGTCTGGTTAACCGCCCCGGATGGCGCCCCTGGACAGCCCCATGCCCAGCTTCGCCGCCGCCGTGTTTTTCCGGGTGGCCACCCCCCGCCCGGGGGTGTTGTCGACCGCCGGGGCCGGCTTAGGTTTCGGTTTCCGGGCCGGTCTGGCGGCCTTGGTGCCGCATTAAGGCCTTCCGGACAACCCCTCAAACAGCCACGGTTTTGGCAGGCGCGATCCGCTACCGACAACAGGCGCGTGTCAGCACAATTGCTGACAGGCACTCGGCAAAGACATGGCTGAAGTTGAACAACAGCATTGGCCCGACCGCCGCCGCATGGAATTCGCCCGCGCCCGGCGCGGAAAAATCCGTGGTCACGCCCGGCAGGAAAAGCACGATTACCGCTAGGACCAAGCCGGCGCGAAAGAGCCAAACGCCAAAGACCAGGGCCCGGCCAATGGCCCGGCAGTTGCGGCGGCCGCGTTGAAATGCCTCGGACAGCGAGGCCCGGCCCTGTTCAGCAACTGCTGGCAGTGCCGTTCCGATCAGAACAAGCAGCGACGCGTAGATCACCACCATCACCACGCCGAAGACGACCCCGCTGAAATCGTCCGGACCCTGGACCCCGCCGGGAGCGTTCCAGACAGTGCCGAGAACGAGAACCGGCGAGAGAATGATCAGCATCACCCCGGCAAAGCGCCAGGGAAACGATCCCTCGGTCGTCGTGGTCGCGCGCCATCCCGTAATTGCGCCGTCACTGACCAGGAAACGGTAGGCGGTATGCGCGGCGGCCATCAGCACCAGTGCCCGCATTACGGCGAAGGCGACCGGCGCTTTCGCAAAGCCCGTGCTTGCATCCGAGGCCGGAAGCAGCAGCGTGGCGACCGCCAAGGGAGCCCGGTTCCTCCGAACCACCGTGCAGGCAAGCCGGAACAGATTGGCATCAAGGTCGATCTTTTGGCCGTTTATCTGAGCCTCGTCACCCTCCGGTGTGTTCGTTTCTCGCCCGGTTTGCCCGATCCGCGCCGAAAACTGGCCGGCCCGCCGGGGAGAGTCTTCTATGGACGATTTCCGCTGGCCGTTCCAGCGACATCGCGCCCCAATCAACCCCGGCCCGCTGCCCGCACCATCCGCTCCAGCGCATCGAGGAACCGCGAGCGGTCGGCCTTGCCGAACGGCCTGGCCCCGCCCCCCGCCCCCAGCGGGTTGGCGGCGCGCAGATCCGCCATCAGGTCGCGCATGGCCAGCGCATTGCCGATATTGGCCTTGGTGAAGGTCTCGCCATTATGCTTCAGCGCCCGCCCGCCCGCCTCGATGCAGCGCGCCGCCAGCGGAATGTCGCCGGTGACGCAGATATCCCCCGGCCCGATGCGCTCGGCAATCCACATATCCGCCACATCCGGCCCCTCCGTCACAACCACCGTCTCGACCAGCGGATGAGGGTTGGGCCGGATGCCGCCATTCGAGACCACGAACACCTTCAGCCCATGGCGCTCGGCCACCTTCAGTGCCTCGCCCTTCACCGGACAGGCATCGGCGTCGATATAAAGCGCGGTCCCACGGCTCGTCATCGGCGATGGTCCTGTTCAGCGGTTGCAACACAGAGGCCATCTTCGACCTGCACCCGGATTGCGAACGGCGCCGTATCGATGTTCAGGCAGCAGGAAACATCTTTCGGGCACAGCGCATTGGCATCCGTTCGCGGGCTCGTCGTTTCGACCAGCGCCCGCAAGGCGGCCTGGTCCGGATCGCGCCCCACCAACCGGCTGCGAAGATACAGCGCGCAAAGTTCATCCTCATCTGCGCGATGCCGGTCCTTCTCGCCCATGGCGATCAGGGTGACCGGTCCCATTGGGCCATTGGCGATCGCGCACACCGTTGCCTCCGCCATGACGAACGATCCGGCATATATCCGGCTCGCACCGCTTGCCGCCAGTATGCCGCGGGTTCCGCTGGAGGTCGTCTGGACCAGTGCCTCGCCATCAAACCGGACATCGAGCAAATCGGCGGGCGAGTTGCCGAAACCGAGCCCCGGCGGCCTGATCCCCCGCCGCTCGCCAATGCAGTATCCGCCAATATTCCGCTTTCGCAAGGCCAGGGCGGTATCCAGATCGTCCACCATGATAATTCGCGCCGCGCCATTGGCCAGGGCGATGGCGGCGCAGGTAAAGGCGCGAAAAACATCGATGATGACCACGATACCCGCAATGCCCCGCGCGGCATCGGAAAACGACCCGATGACGATATCGGCCGGGCGAAGGCTCACGGCAGGTGATTCTCGGCTCATTGTGGTTTTCAGGCTGTTTTCATTTACGCGGGGCTGACGCGATCTCATGGTTTTGGCTGGCGGCGGCCTCCTGTTGCCAGCCAACCACATACCCCATGCGCTGCCGCACCGGTAGGGCCTCGGCCCGAAATCTGACCAGCGGAAAACGGCTCAAACCCGTGGTCTCGAACGGCAGGTCCTGACCCGAATATTCCGTGCGACGGGGCCGAGAGAGATCAGGCAATGGCCGCTGAGGATGCCGCCCGGGAACCTGCTGAAGATCGGCACCAATGTCTGTCGCCGTGGTCGGTAATGGCTGGTGCCCGCCCGCGAACCCCTTCTCCACAAGATGACTTCATTCACGTGGCGTTCGCCCGATTGCCCGTTTACAACCATGCCATGTCCCTGAACGCGACCGCAGCACCGGCCAGGTTTTTCATCAGCCATTGGCGCGGGAACCATGGACTGGCTTTCACCATATTGGTGACGGTTCTCGGGCTCAGATTATTGCTCGGTTACCTGCAACTCCTGCTTCCCACTTCCCCAGCTTTCGTTCTTGTTGGCTTCTGTATCCTGGCGAATGTCCTCCTGCTCGTCTGGCAGGTCGTCGGCACCTTTCGTGCAGGCGACAGGCATCTGCGCAGGACCGGCGACATGATTTCCGTTTGGGGCAGCTATTTCGCGATCGTCGTCGTCGTGGCGCTGGCATCGATCCAGACGGCCAACACCATAACGGCGCTTTCGCCATCGCTACGGCCCCGGGTCGCCGAAATACCGGCGCTCCCCGATCTTCCGATCAGCGCCGATGGCGAGACAATCACCCTGAGCGGCAACATCGACTTCGCTCTCAATGCCGCCTTCGTCGATGCGCTCGCGACCCACCCCGCGGTCAGGCGTGTTACCCTGTCGAGCGACGGCGGCTACATCTTCGCGGCGCGCGCCATCGCCTTCAACATTGCCAACCACCGGCTTGACACCCATGTCGGAATCTCCTGCAACTCCGCCTGCGCGCTCGCGTTCATGGCGGGCGATGCCAGGACCCTCGGGCCCGGGGCCCAGCTTGGCTTTCACCGCTACCAGATGGAAGCGCCCAACAAGGTGCTGATCCTCGATATCGGCGAGGAAATGGAAAAGGACCGGAGCTATTTCGCCAGCCGGGGGGTCTCGGACGACTTTCTCGACCAGGTGTTTCAGGCCGGTCACGGCGACATCTGGTTTCCCAGCCAGGCGGTGCTGCATGCGGCTGGAGTAACGACCGGCCGATAACAAGGGCCCTCACCCCTGCGCTCCTGAACGAGCTCTCCTGACAGCCCGTTGACGAAGTCGGCACTGGACGCGAGCGGCCTGGTCTGATTCATTGATGTTCTGATTTGACCGGGGGGTTCGCCGATGGCGATGGGACTGCAGAAGGATCGTCAGGGTGACTTGATGGTGGGCTGGGCGGAGATGCCGCGTTCGCCGGGTCATGTGTTTTACGACCGTCTTCAGTCGGTCCTGATCGAGGGCGGCTTCGACGGCTTCGCCGAGGCGGCCTGCCGGTGCTGTTACGTGGCCAGGATGGGAGCGCCTTCGGTGCCGACTTCGTCAACGGGCTGTTAAGATCTGGGTAACTGCCCAGGCACGGATTTGGAATAGTTTTCTTGCACCAAAGGTCGCGCTGTGATTCATCATTTTTATTATCCGGTCTCACGGGTTGCATCGTGCATGATCATTGGAAGCCCTGCTTCACGCTGGATGGGGTTACCCACGCGCTGTGCAATGCTCACCATTTACCGGAATTGCAGGCGTTGGTCGAAATCGAAAAGGAACACCGGGCCTGTCAGATGCAACGGCTCCTGCGTCGGGCGCACCATGTCACACAGGCGGCGCGGGATAACGGCGTCGCACCTTCAGTGCCGCTTGCCGGGCTTGTCAAGCGGCGATCCGACAGGATCATCACCGCAGCGCTGGATTTCCATGAGGCGCAACCTCCACTCGCACCACCAAAATCGGCAAGGCGGGGACGCAAGAAGCGCCGGACAGGGCATAATCCGGCATTACCATTGCGCGATCACAAGGAAGGAACCCGACGCTTTCCGGCAGATCCCAACGTATCCTTCACAAACAACGAGGCCGAACGCGGCCCGCGGATGATGAAGCTACGCCAGAAAATATCGGGAGGCTTCCGATCAGAACAAGGCGCAGAGGGTTTCGCTACCCTGCGCAGCGTCATCACAACGGCTCTAAAACAAGAATGAAACATCATCGAAACCTTGATGAAACCAGCTGACCAGATTATCGCAACCCTGAAATACCCCTGAAAACAACCTGGGCAGTTACAAACGAAAGCCAAAACAGTTGACGAAACACCCATCAACTGACACCGAAATCGAGTGCCTCATGGCAGCGCGTCACAGGTGGCCGGATGTTGCTGGAACAGGCGGCCGAATACCCCGGAATGCGCAATGGATATTATTGATGACGCGCTTTGTGGTACTCTCCCACAAGGCCGGGACCTTGAACCTGGTGGGCAGCCTGATCGGGTTGAGCGAGAGGGAACGGATGTGATTTATGCTTGACGTATATCGTCCATTCTCTTAGGTAATCCATAAATGATCCTGAACTATCGCGACAAAAAAACCGAGCGTTTTGCCAAGGGCGCATTCGTCATGGCGTTTCAGGGATTTGAGGCACAGGCGGCGAAACGTCTTTCTATCCTCAGCGCTGCAACATCGCTGGAGACGTTGAGGGCGTTGCCGAGTAATCGGCTCGAATCTCTCAGAGGGGACAGGGAAGGAACATATTCCTTTCGGATTAACCAGCAGTGGCGCTTGTGTTTCGAATGGTGGGATGGTCAGTCAGGGCCAAGTAATGTGGAAATCGTGGATTACCACTGACGAAAGGAAAAATGAGATGTTTATGCGTGCAATCCATCCCGGCCTTATTCTTAAAGACGAACTGGAGGAAATAGGGATTACCCCAACAGAGTTTTCCCGTCAGATTGATGTGCCGCCAAACCGTGTCAGTCAGATCATTGGCACAAAACGCGCCATTACGGGCGACACTGCGCTCCGGTTTGGTCACTGGTTTGGAACCGACCCGCAGTTCTGGCTCAATCTTCAGGCGCAGTTTGAGTTGGTGACCGCCAATCTAAAGACGGGCGAAGCCATCCGGCATCTGCCGCGCCGCGAGATGTTTCACGCGATATCAAAGCGGGCGGGGTAAATGATTTTGGTTGGTGCGTCTTCTGAATGAAGCACCTTGTTGATGTATCAGTTGATCAAGCTAAAGCCCATTTTCTAAAGGGTAGCAGCTATTTCAACGGGAATTTCCCCAACTACATCAGCTTTGAACCCATTTTACACGAGGTATCCAGGGTTCTTGATGGGAAGTGCTATCCTGCGTTTCAGAACCAAAAGCCTGATTTTTCACCAGACGTAAACTACAATTTAGCCCCAACAGGTCCACGTCTAACATCTTGATGAGACGGGCTTGCGGATTGGTGGACGGACGCAATGGCTTCACGTTGCCTGTACAGAGCTGCCAGCCCAAGTCCTCACAACACATACCTGCTCACATCCGTCACTGTCGCCAGATCCCCCAGCGACCCCAGCACCATCGCCTCGTCGATCACCACCTTCTCCCCACCCCGTTCCGGGGCGGTAAACGACAGCTCCTCGAACACCCGCTCGATCACCGTATAGAGCCGCCGCGCGCCGATGTTCTCGATCTGGGCGTTGACCTCGGCTGAAATCCGCGCAATCGCCGCCACCCCGCTCTCGGCAAAGGTCACCTCGACGCCCTCGGTCGCCAGCAGTGCCGTGTATTGCAGGGTCAGGGCGTTGTCGGTCTCGGTCAGGATGCGCACGAAGTCGGCCTCGGTCAGGGCGCGCAGTTCCACCCGGATCGGCAGGCGGCCCTGCAATTCCGGCAGCAGATCCGAGGGCTTGGCGATGTGGAAGGCGCCGCTGGCGATGAACAGGATATGGTCGGTTTTCACCGCCCCGTGCTTGGTCGCCACCGTGGTGCCCTCGATCAGCGGCAGCAGGTCGCGCTGCACGCCCTCGCGGCTGACATCGCCGCCGCCGCCATGACCCCCGGAGCGTTCGGAGCGCCCGCAGACCTTGTCGATCTCGTCGAGGAAGACGATGCCGTCCTGCTCCACCGCCTCGATGGCCTCGCGGGTGATGAGCTCGTCGTCGATCAACTTGTCTGCCTCCTCGGCGACCAGCAGCTCGTAGCTGTTCTTGACCGTCATCTTGCGCTTCTTGGTGCGCCCGCCCATTGCCTTGCCGAAGATATCGCCCAGGTTCATCATTCCCATCTGGCCGCCTCCCCCCGGCAGATCCATCATCGGGAACGGCGAGGCGGTGTCGGCCACCTCCAGCTCGATCTCGGTGTCGTCCAGCAGCCCGGCCAGAAGTTTCTTGCGAAAGGCGTTGCGGGTGGTCTCGGAGGCGTTCTCGCCCACCAGCGCGGTGACCACCCGCTCCTCCGCGCCCTTGCGGGCGGTGGCCTGCATTTCCTCGCGCTTGTGGTCGCGGATCATGACGATGGCGGTCTCGACCAGGTCGCGCACGATCTGCTCGACATCGCGCCCGACATAGCCGACCTCGGTGAACTTGGTCGCCTCGACCTTGACGAAGGGGGCATTGGCCAGCTTGGCCAGGCGGCGCGAGATCTCGGTCTTGCCGACGCCGGTGGGGCCGATCATCAGGATGTTCTTCGGGTAGACCTCCTCGCGCAGTTCCGGCTCCAGCTGCCTGCGGCGCCAGCGATTGCGCAGGGCGACCGCAACGGCGCGCTTGGCGTCGCGCTGGGCGATGATGAAGCGGTCAAGCTCGGAGACGATTTCGCGGGGGGTCAACTCGGACATATTTTCCGTTCTGCCGGTCTGTTAGGTCAAGAGTACGGCCAGTAGCGCCAGTCCCAGTTGTCGTGCGGCTGCGGAATACGCCGCCCCGGCCCCAGTGTCCAGCCGCGCCGGAGCGATTGCTCGTGCATCCACGGCCAGGCGGCCATGCCGAAGGCGATGATGCCGGGCAGGGTCCACAGCCAGTCGGTCCGATCGAGAGACAGCCCCATCGGCCCGATGATGGCGATGACGATGGGCCGGGTCATCGCCAGTCGGGCGGTGAACATGACCCCGATCCGGTTGATCCGCAGCGCCCATATGGTGATGACAACCCATTCGATTGCCAGCAAGAGCAGGTCCACTGGCTGGGGCAGCAGCGCCAGTCCCCGGTCGATCACCAGCGCCAGCACCGCCAGCGCCGATCAGATTGCAGGCGTCAGGGAGGCTCTACAGGGGCTGGGAGAGGCATCCCCGGAACAGGTCGCCCGCAACTTCAAATACGCCCGCACCGGGACCGCTATTATGGGCGGTGAGAGACCAGCCACTATTTCCCTAACACCTTGATGTCGCCTGTATTCTTCGGTTCTTGGTTGATCCGGTGTCTCACTTTTATGTCTCACTTGCGCGATTTGGAAAGTGATGCATCTAAAAACATCGAGGCAAATCCAAATTAGAGCTATGACCGAAAGTGGGTGACGGCGGGATTTTGAGGTGGCATATCATGGCTCGCTTCCGAGGCTGCCAAACACCTTGAGAAGGAGTGATACGCCGTGACCGATACTACAGTTCTTTCCTTTCGCCAGCCAGGGGAGATTGCCGATCCTCTGACGGAAGTCCTGCGCCAGGGCGCGCGCGAACTGCTGGCTCAGGCGATCGAGGCGGAGGTTTGCGCGCATCTGGAGGCGCACACTCACCTGAAGACCGACCAGGGCCTCCAGCGGATCGTACCCATGGTCATGGCCCCGAGCGGGAGATCCTCACCGGCGAGTACAGATGGCCAAAACGGTGATACTATTCCTTAGGGTGTCATTCTGCCCCTTACCGGAGTCGACCCCAAGGTCGCGGTCAAGGTGGTGGATATTTTCGGCAATGACACAATGACCATTGTGGAGGTGGGGGTGTGAAAATAAAAAGTATTCAACTCAAGGATTTCAAACGATTCAAGCAGTTGGCGATTTTAAACCTGCCGGAATCGGCTAAACTGGTGGTGCTGGTCGGGCCTAATGGTTGCGGTAAGTCATCTTTGTTTGATGCTATTTATGGCAAAATACAAGCGCGCTACGTTGGTCTCCAATCGTTTGGCAGCTACTATGATCGTATAAGTGTACGCTCGGATGCAAACCGCGCCATGCAAGGCGTCGTCGTATCTTTTCATGGAGAGCAGCCCAACGATGAAACGGCTTACCGTAAAGCCGTGTACGTTCGTTCTGCTCACCGGAACGATCCTTCTTTTTCGATTGGTCACTTGGAAAATATGGGCTCTTCCCTGCAAGAAACCCGCGTTCAAAGAATGATTGACAACGACCAAACCACAAGTCGCAATTATACGCGCTTGATTTCACAGGGATTTGAGGCCGTTTTTGAAGACGCGGACAGTGAAAAAACTTTGGGGATATTTAGAGAGGAAATACTGGCTGATATACAGAGCGCAATTCAGGGTCTGTTTCCGAACCTGATCTTAAATAGTTTAGGCAATCCATTGTCAGGCAACGCGACTTTCCGCTTCGACAAAGGAGCAATAAGCGGATTCACTTATGAAAATCTTTCAGGAGGCGAAAAAGCAGCGTTTGACCTGTTTCTTGATCTGGTTGTCAAACGTCGGGAATACGATGACACGGTATTTTGCATTGACGAGCCAGAAGCGCATATGAGTACTCGCTTACAAAAAGATTTGCTGGCATCTCTTTACGGGCTTATCCCACCAAACTGTCAACTCTGGATAGCCACCCATTCCCTTGGCATGATGCGCAAGGCACAGGAAATTCAACGCGACAATCCCGAAGAGGTCGTATTTTTGGATTTAGGGGACAGGGATTTTGATATTCCCCAAGTGATTGAGCCCACCGAACCCACACGCGCTTTCTGGCAAATGACCTATAAAATCGCCCTAGATGACCTTGCCGCTCTGGTCGTGCCTGCGCGTATCATTCTCTGTGAGGGCGACGCGGGCGCGGAGGGATTTGATGCCCAATGCTATAACAAGATTTTTGGCGAGGAATTCTCCGATACGCTTTTTGTCTTGGCGCGTGGCAGAGGTCAGGTTAAGATTTTGGTCCCTGTCATCCAGGCCATCGCCGAAGGCAGCGAGGTATTTTCCTTGACTGACCGGGATAGACTCACTGACGCTGAACGGGGAAAGGCGCGGCAAGAAGGTTGGCGAATGCTAAAGCGGCGGGAGTTGGAAAACTATCTGCTTGATGATGAGGTTCTTAAACTTCTATGTGATCAGGCCGGCTGTCCAGAAATCACTGACAAATTGATTAAGTTGCGCGATGACAACATAACGGGCGATAATGTGCGCACCGGTAAGGCAAAAGCTGCGGCGGCAAAAATTTATGAAGGAGCGGAAGATCAGCTTGGTATCCCGCATCCCGGAAAATTTTATACAACCTTTCTGATCGAACATTTAGCACCGTTGATAACGCCAGACACAGCCATTTATGAAGAGTTGAAAACTGATATTTTCGGTGAGTGAAAGGAGTCAATTATGAATTATCAGGAAATCACCGCCCCCATCCTTGCCGCCCACCCTGACACCCGGGCCATCTATCTCTACGGCACATGGGGCACCGAGTATCGGCGACGGAATAGCGATCTGGATATTGCCGTGTTGCTGCCACAGGGTGAATCCAAAAATACAGATAGCTGGCAGTGGCATTTGCTGGCGACCGAGGTGGCGACAGGAATTCATGTTGAACATGCGGATTTGATCAATCTGCGTTGCGTGGATACGACCTTTCAGGCAGAAATTTTGCGTACCGGACGAGTGCTGTACTGTGCCGACGAGGATGCGCGGCTTCATTTTGAGGCGCTTGTTCTTTCAATGCATCACAAACTGAACGCAGAGCGCGCCGAAATTCGCCGGGAAATCATTACCAGCGGGCGGGTGTTCGCGCCATGAGCGAGATTTTACTATCAAAGCAACAGACCATCGAACGCTGTTTGAAACGTGCCCGTAGCGCATGGGAGAAGCCGTCGAAACTACCATTTGAGGAAGACTACGACAAACAGGACATCGTCATTTTGAATTTGCAACGGGCCTGCGAACAAGTGCTGGATATGGCGAATTATACGATACGCACGAAAAAGCTGGGGTGGCCCAAAGACAGCGCCGGGAGTTTTACCCTGCTCCGGCAAGCAGACCTCATAGACGCCGGGATGGAAAAGAAGTTAATCGGCATGGTGGGGTTTAGAAACATCCTGGTTCATCAATATCGGGATATTGATTACCAACAAGTGGAAATGGTGGTTAAAATACGCGCCGCTGACTTGATTGAATTCGCCAGCATACTGGTTACCGCCGTCCTGACTGAATAGAGTTTATAATGGCCATCCACCCCGACTTCCCGCAATCCCCTCACGCCATCCTTAAGTGGTCAGCCACTATGCATAGCGGGCTTATCCGAACGCGCAAGCAGGGTGCGTTACGTCAACGCAGAGCCCTACGGCAGAGAGCGCCTGGAACCTGAGCGGCTAGAAAGCCTGAATGTGCGGTGAGGTGTTTGTGATCCGGCAAGGAAGCGTCAAATACAAAGGTAAGCGATCCAGTACAGCTTGCACCCTGTCTCTTGCCAAGTGCGGGTGACGGGTCAAGATGGTCGAACGTCAAGCCTTCGAGTTTCTCGGCGCAATGCTTTGAAAGCTGTGTACAGACCAGACGCGAGTCTGGTCTCGCCCGGCGAAGCGCCTCGACGATGTCCGGACGCGGCATCGCATACTTTCCACGTCCAAGGGAGAAGATCACCAACTCTGGATCGACCAACTCTACTAGATCATTGGTGAACTTGATGGCGTCTCCAGTCTCTGGCCTTCCCCCATGGTGAGGGAACACCAATATCGGCGCTCGCAGATCAACGTCGCGCCGAACCAAGTCCTCCAACGTTGCCAAAGTCATGTCACCAGCGAGCAATGCTTTTGGTTGACCATCCTTCAGCACTTTGAGCACGGCAGACGCGGAGTTGGTGGTAATCTGCTTACCGCCGGTCCCGACGCCGCCTGCGCCAACGAAGGCGTTCGCCCCCCCCGGCGAGAGTATCTGGATCGAGACATCTCCGATCACGATCTCACCCGGCTCTTCAGCGGTCAGGACCGGCTTTGCCACAGCTCCTCGCTGGATAGCGTCCTCTATGGCAGTGAGGAAAGCGGTGAAAGCTCTGGACCGCTTCTCGGAATTGGGGTTGGCGAGGATCGTGCCGATCTCAATCTTTGTTGCCAGAAGCAGGTTGGTGATACCCACAAGGTGATCGGCATCTGGATGCGAAACAAGCACGACGTCCAGCTTGGTGATTTGGAGTTCGACCAGTGTATCGAGGAGGACGGTATTGTTCGGGCAGTCCACGACGCAGGCAAGCTCTGAGAGAATCAGCGAGCTATTGCCGTGCCCAACGTCCAGAATTCTTAACTCAGAAGCCACGGTCTTGCGGCTCCGGGGCTATCTCGAAATGTTGATAAAATAGGTCACTTGCCGATTCGGCGTTGATGTTGACTTCGGCAAAAAAACTAACGCCGGGAAGTACAGCGCCCCTGAGCTCCTTCGGAAACAGGCTTAACGGGAAGGTGACGGCATCCTCGAGTTTCCAACTCGGAACAAAGGCGACCACCGTACCGGGCTCACTATCGCCGACGCTGTCGATCTGAACAATTGTTCTGTACGCCTTGCGCTGTGGTGGCGGCGAACCGTTGAGCTCCTGCTCACAGGCTTCAAAGGCCGAACGAAAATCAACCGTGTCTAACTCCGCCCGCGAAATGATGATCGGCATTTGTGGTAGGAATCGTTTGATCCGGGCTGCGTCGGGACCGGCATATTGCGTAACCAACACGGTCGGCTTGCGCCTCGCATTGAGCCTCGCCACAACCTCCGTTCCCGGATACTCCAAGAACCCATGCGTCGCCAGACGATTATCACAGAGGACAAAGTCCGCACCCTTCGCCGCGTCTTCGACAAGACGGTCAAGGTCACGGCCATATGGGCCATTCAATGGACGCGGCTCAAATCCACCCTGTTCCAACCAGTAAGCAAGGTCTTCTCTCATTAGTTCATCGTCGTCGACCACAGTGACGATGGGCGGATGTTCGGTGCTTTCGATGGCCTGATGAACGGACATTGCAGACTATAACCTTTGAAAGCGCATCAGAAACTCTGCGCCGCCAAATTCACCCATCACAATCGCTTTAATAGTACCGCCCAAATCTGTAACTGAGTCTTTCACGATTGTAAGTCCAAACCCTGTACCTTCCGGCGCTGTGGTCACACCAGGTAGCCAAATTTGATCGAGCTCGACGCCCCGAATTCCGCCAGCATTGTCGGACACGCGAATGTTTACATGGTCTCCCCCCGGTTCTATGGCAACCACTATTTTCCGGCCCGTTTGATCAACACCCTCACGTTCAAATGCAGTGATTGAGTTGGCGAATAGGTTGGCCATGATCCCTTCAACAAGTGCCAGGCTTCCATTTATGTGCGTCGGTTCCAAGTGAGGAATATCCACGTTAATCCGAGCATTAACGAAAATGGGATCGAAGGTCGTGATAATGTCGCTAACTGCTGCACCAAGATCGACTCGGCCGGGCCGCCGCTTTTCCTTTTTTAACAGGTTGAGCGGCAGTGACACGTAGGCTCCCAGACGCGCGGCCGCATTGACGGCAAAGCTGATGATTTTCTGTGCTTTTTCTTGCAGTTCAGGCGGGAAGTCATTCACCATGCTCGGAAGGGTTCTCGTAAGGACGCCAAGCGGCTTTCCAATCTCGTGAGCAAAGACCGCTGCGGTCATGCCTGCCGTCGCCAACGAGCGATAAAGCTGAAGGTCGGCCCGAAGTCGCTTTTCCTGCCGCTCGCTGACCGCCACCAGCTTTTCGACAGCGCGCTTGAGAGGCTTGCGTTCGGTCTCTGCGACCGTCTCCAAAAGTTGATCAACTCGCGCGGTAACGGTCTGACGCTGAGCAGTTGCTTTTTTCCTATCCTCCTGCCTGCGCCGCTCAGCAACTTGGAGCCGGTATTTTGCAGCCCAGTTCAACGCTTCTTTTGCGAAGGATCTAAGTTCTGCGAAGGTTTCGTTCTCAATGTAGCCGACGCGGTCCGTCTTCTGTTCAAGTTTTCCAGAGCTGTTGTCGACCACCACGCGGCCTACACTCGTGTTGGTAGACGGGCGTTCTTCGGGGCTTTGAGCGCGCCGAAGGTTCATCTCGAGCCAGTCGACACCTCTTTCTCCGTAAGGAGAAACGCGGATTGGTCCTTCAAACACGTGAACCCCACCGACAATACTGAGCCAATCGCGAACCTCAGAGATAGTTGAATCCCTGGTTGAGAAGCTTCGCCTGTCCAAAAGGTATATCCAGAGATCAAAAGCGGCTGGCACGCAATTCTCGCGCTTTGTCCCTTCCCCAGACGTTAGAACTTCGTTCTTCCAGTCAAGCAGTTCGTAGTGGGCCCCACCATTCACGTCTAGCGTGGCTCTGACGTGGAAATGAGCGTCTCCAAAATAAGAGCCGCGCACTTTATTAGATAGATCCTCAAACTCAGGCACGGCGAGCGTGGCTCGAAAGCCCTGCACCTCCACAAAGGGGTCGGAAAGCAAGATCAAAGTGCGGGCCAACCGCTCCATCTCCACCCGATCAAGTGGGCGCCTAAGCTTGTCCACCAAAATGTCAGTTCCGGGCGCTCGCTCTGTTGGGACGGTGGTAATCTTGAGTTCGACCGCCTCGACCGTTTGCGCCCCGTCATAGTCATCCCAGTCGAGGGAAACGGAGTATTGGACACCAGGCTGAGATTCGGGTCGTGTTTCGATAGTCGCGACCCGACCCAAACGTAAAGCCGACAGGCGACCTAAGCCCTTATCGCCGACCGGTACGCGGTTGAACTTCGGTGTGAGCTTCTTCGAGTGCTTCTCTGATCGTCCCAGGACGAGCCAGCCGAGATCGAGCTCACCGCTCGTCATCCCAAACCCATCGTCGCTTACACGCAGCCACCCCCCTTCACGATTGTCGACGCTAACCTCACATCCCGAAGCATCGGCATCGTAGGCATTCTTAACGAGTTCCGAGATACCCTGGTCGATATTTGCGACCAAGCGTTCCCCAAGATGAACAAGCGTGGAAGGAGCGAACCGAAGAGAGCTCGACAGCTCTTCGGAACTCAAGAGTTGCTTCGTTCCCACCGACTTGTTCATTCATGAGCCCCCTTTTTGGGCTTGCCCGCATCCATGGTTGAAGGCGTAGCATAGTCATCGACAGTCAAATCGTAAGCGATTCTGACGGCTTGGTCCACGTCAGAGTACTTTGCCAGACAGTCGATGAGCCGTTTCGGGTCTGGGAGCGGCAGGGTTCTCAATACCTTCGTACTTACGCTCACCGTTCCCGACACCCGCCGGAAACAAGCATCGACTGCCTTACTAGTCAGAAGTGCGGTCATAGTCTCAATCGACACCATCGGCTTCGGGTCAGCTTGCGGCAACACCACGATGGTGTGGTTCTCTGTCACATATCCAGAATATTTGCGAGCAAAGTCCTCTGAAACAAGCCCCCCGATAAGGCGCCTCGGCTGGTTTCGGTTCGTCGTCCGGTGAAAGATAATTGCCCGCCCTCGAATGATGGCAGTGCTGGATGCGTCTATCTTCACCGCTGAGAAACGCCCTTCACTCGGATTGTGCCTCGGTCCCGCAGATAGGACCACCGTCCTATCCCGCCTCACGCAGTGAGCCCAGATAAGGGGCACTTCGCCTTGCGCTGGATGATCACAGTTGCGGAGGCGATCACGGGATCTGTTCCAGACCAAATAGCCGGATCTGATGCTATAACCGTAATCCCCTATGGTCTTGAGCCGCTTATCAAAGAAGGACACATTGGTGCTTCCGCTCTCCGCATCAAGAGAGGGAAGGACCCATACATCCGCTTGACTAGATGGGAGTTCGAGTGTGCCAAGCTCACGATGTCCACCCGAAGGTTGGACGATGGAGACGGTCGGCGGCACCGGGCGGCGAGGACGAAGCGTCCTGCGCCTAAGGACAAGAACGCAGGTGTCCTGCACGACGTCCACGAACACGTCTGACCTGCGTTCGATGAGGTCCAGGGCCACTATCTCGGCTTGCTGGCGAATGTGCCGTCTCAACGCTTGAAAATAGGGCCCCGCCGTTAGGCTCGTCGGGATCACCAAGCTGATGAGTCCGCCGGGTCGTGTGCGCTCTAAGGCAGCCGCTGCAAACAGTGCGTAGCAATTGACATGTCCTTCGGAGATGACGTCGCTCCACCTTGAAAGCGTCCGTGTAGATGGTTGCAGGACGCGGCCGTAAGGGGGGTTGCTGATTACCGCGTCGTAGAGGCGATCCACCGGTTTCTTAAGCGTGTTAACCCGTGTCACGATCTCGGCGAGGGGCTCCCCCACAACCATTAGTTCCTCTCGCAAGACTTCTGAAAGCAACATGTGGCACAGGCGAGTAAGGCCCGGTTCGATGTCGTTACCTGAGAGCCTCTCCTCTACCGACCGCACGATTGTTTGCGGATCCGCTCCGCGCTCGGCCAATTTTTCACGCACGCGGTGAGCTAAGGGAACCAGAAATGCGGCTCCACCGGCTGCGGGGTCCAGCACGTTGTGACTAGATAGGTCGAGACCATGCTCGACCATGCGGTCAATCACCTGGCGACAGAGATACGGTGGCGTGAAGTAGGCCGCTATGAGTTTGCGGCGTTTTGCAGGCATCAACAAGGCGTACAGCGAGCTTATCCAGTAGTGGCGTTCCTCGAATGTTAGATCCTGGAAGAAGGCGTCCAAGCTAGCTTGGCCGGTCGATTCGGCGTCGATCAACTTCCTGCAAACTCGCAGGCGTCTCGTGAGACTCCACGGCGAGTTCCAATTGAGCACCTTCACGGCACGCTTGAGGTCTGCGCTGCGGCGAACGAGGGGCTCATCGGCGGTCGCATCGCCGGGCCCTTGGGCGACGATGTCTTCGCCTTGCGGTGGTCTCTCAAGCGGGATCAACGGCGTTCCTCGTGCAGTTCTGGCGTCGAACGGTCACTTGCGGTGGAGCACGTTTGAAGCGCAAATCCGTCAAGATTTGACTGTCCCACAAATATCGCGACGGTGAAAGTGTCAGCGAGGGGCCATCGAAGTGACCAATCTCGCTCCACCTATCTATGGCGGCGCTGGGACGCATTGGTTTGACGAGCAATTCGGATCGGACATTAACAAGTTCGCCCTGCTCGCCCTGCTCCCAAGGTTTGTCGCCATCTTCATCGACGCCTTGACTACGGCACTTAGCGCGCCCTGCGAATTCTTTGTACTCCATCTCTCCACTGGCATATGCTTCAATGAGGTCAAAGTAATGATCAAAACGCTCACGCATCTCGGGGAGCACTGCGAGTAGACCGTGGCCAATGAACTTTTGCATGCGTTGGTCTGGCTCATTCCCAATTCGGATGTCATGGCAGCCAAGATCGCGGTTGTGCTTTGGTAGATTTGCAAGCTCCTCAATGGAGGCGGGTAGGCGTTGGTTGAATGTTTGATGAATGATCAAACCACACTTACTGAGTACGTGATGGGTAATACCATTGCCGAACATTTTTTACCTCTAATGAAACCTTGCATGGTTTTCTTGTCCGTACGCTTGACGACCTTTGCCATGACGTGATTGGCATTCCTGTCCCGTATTCCTGCAATGGCAGTCTTGCCGATTGGGCCTTGCCCAGCGCGAAGTTTGGCTTTGGCGTGCTGGTTCCGTTCCTTCCCTCCCAGGCAAGTTTCATCGACTTCCACAGGTCCGGGCACATGGAAGAAATGCCGCGCAAGCAAAAGCGCCGCCAGTGTGGTGCAAACGTTGCGTGAACAGGGTTTCATTTCAATCCTCGGGTTGCCAGATTTTAGGTCGGTCGACTAACTCAAAAATGGGGGACACCGAGCTGCCAGCCCAAGTCCTCACAACACATACCTGCTCACATCCGTCACTGTCGCCAGATCCCCCAGCGACCCCAGCACCATCGCCTCGTCGATCACCACCTTCTCCCCACCCCGTTCCGGGGCGGTAAACGACAGCTCCTCGAACACCCGCTCGATCACCGTATAGAGCCGCCGCGCGCCGATGTTCTCGATCTGGGCGTTGACCTCGGCTGAAATCCGCGCAATCGCCGCCACCCCGCTCTCGGCAAAGGTCACCTCGACGCCCTCGGTCGCCAGCAGTGCCGTGTATTGCAGGGTCAGGGCGTTGTCGGTCTCGGTCAGGATGCGCACGAAGTCGGCCTCGGTCAGGGCGCGCAGTTCCACCCGGATCGGCAGGCGGCCCTGCAATTCCGGCAGCAGATCCGAGGGCTTGGCGATGTGGAAGGCGCCGCTGGCGATGAACAGGATATGGTCGGTTTTCACCGCCCCGTGCTTGGTCGCCACCGTGGTGCCCTCGATCAGCGGCAGCAGGTCGCGCTGCACGCCCTCGCGGCTGACATCGCCGCCGCCGCCATGACCCCCGGAGCGTTCGGAGCGCCCGCAGACCTTGTCGATCTCGTCGAGGAAGACGATGCCGTCCTGCTCCACCGCCTCGATGGCCTCGCGGGTGATGAGCTCGTCGTCGATCAGCTTGTCTGCCTCCTCGGCGACCAGCAGCTCGTAGCTGTTCTTGACCGTCATCTTGCGCTTCTTGGTGCGCCCGCCCATTGCCTTGCCGAAGATATCGCCCAGGTTCATCATTCCCATCTGGCCGCCTCCCCCCGGCAGATCCATCATCGGGAACGGCGAGGCGGTGTCGGCCACCTCCAGCTCGATCTCGGTGTCGTCCAGCAGCCCGGCCAGAAGTTTCTTGCGAAAGGCGTTGCGGGTGGTCTCGGAGGCGTTCTCGCCCACCAGCGCGGTGACCACCCGCTCCTCCGCGCCCTTGCGGGCGGTGGCCTGCATTTCCTCGCGCTTGTGGTCGCGGATCATGACGATGGCGGTCTCGACCAGGTCGCGCACGATCTGCTCGACATCGCGCCCGACATAGCCGACCTCGGTGAACTTGGTCGCCTCGACCTTGACGAAGGGGGCATTGGCCAGCTTGGCCAGGCGGCGCGAGATCTCGGTCTTGCCGACGCCGGTGGGGCCGATCATCAGGATGTTCTTCGGGTAGACCTCCTCGCGCAGTTCCGGCTCCAGCTGCCTGCGGCGCCAGCGATTGCGCAGGGCGACCGCAACGGCGCGCTTGGCGTCGCGCTGGGCGATGATGAAGCGGTCAAGCTCGGAGACGATTTCGCGGGGGGTCAACTCGGACATATTTTCCGTTCGCCGGTCTGTTAGGTCAAGAGTACGGCCAGTAGCGCCAGTCCCAGTTGTCGTGCGGCTGCGGAATACGCCGCCCCGGCCCCAGTGTCCAGCCGCGCCGGAGCGATTGCTCGTGCATCCACGGCCAGGCGGCCAGGCCGAAGGCGATGATGCCGGGCAGGGTCCACAGCCAGTCGGTCCGATCGAGAGACAGCCCCATTGGCCCGATGATGGCGATGACGATGGGCCGGGTCATCGTCAGTCGGGCGGTGAACATGACCCCGATCCGGTTGATCCGCAGCGCCCATATGGTGATGACAACCCATTCGATTGCCAGCAAGAGCAGGTCCACTGGCTGGGGCAGCAGCGCCAGTCCCCGGCCGATCACCAGCGCCAGCACGCCAGCGCCGATCAGGTGCAGCGGGCGCGCCGAGGCCAGCCCGAAATCGTCGCCCTTCAGGTCGAGCCGCCGGGCCGCGATCACCGCCGCCGCCGAGATTATGCCGAATCCCGCCACCCAGGCCGGCGAGCGCATCATCGCCGCCAGGATGCCGCGCGGGCTGAACCCCTCGACCTCGCGGAGCCTTTCGGGACCGGTCCCGTAGAGCCCGGGGAACAACGCCACAATGGTGAACGTCACTACCGGCGAGACCAACCCCGGCAGGCGGAACCGGAACCGGAACAGAGACATCAACAGCGCCGGCGTCCCTGCAAGCACCGCCAACTGCTCCTCCGGCGGCGCCGCCCGAATGTCCGGAGTAAAAACATTCATCCCAAGTCCCGCCGAGAGCGCCCCGACGGTCCCCAGCGCGCTGCCGGGCCAGACCAACCCGCGCCGCCCGGCGATATGCTCGGCCAGTATCCAGGAGACGAACCCGACGGCGATCAGCCAGGGCACCGCCGCCCCGTCCCGCGCGTGCCCGCCGGTGGCCCGGAAGATCACCAGCATGGCGGTGATCCACCCCGCCACGATACACAGCGCCTGAATGCCCTGCCTGCGCCGGTTCTCCAGCGGCCGCCCGGCGGCCGGACCGGACGCGGGCCGGCCTCATGCTGCTGCCTCCTTGCTCAGCGCATAGGGCGCCAGGCGGTCCTTGCCGGGGAACCCGGGCAGCGCCTGCATCAGGGCAGCGCGCAACGGCACCCATCCGGCGCCGAGGCCGAGGATCAGAACGCCAAGCAGGATCAGCACAACCGCGAAATTCTGGTCGCCCAAGCCGACTATCATCAGCGCCGCCACATAACCGATGCCCGACAACAGGAACGACCGCCGGTCGATCACCAGTGCGACCGCGGCCATCGCCAGAAGAAAGACAATCAATCCAATTGTCGCAACCGCACCATCGCTTGAATAAAGCGTGAAGGCTGCGGTGTTCACGATGGCCGGAGCCGCCAGCAGGTGCAGCCAGAAGGCACAGGCGGCGTGCCGGGTGATCCGGTGTGGATCGCGCAGATCATGGCGCATTGCCAGCGCGAACCCTGCCAGGCCGAAGACCAGCGTGACCAGCGGAAATGCGGCGCCCGCGCCGATATCGACGAGCACGCTCAAGCCTTCATCGTTGAGCTGGTCGAGGCCTGTCTCATCGAGCAGCCCAGCGGCGGTAAGAGCAACGCCAAGCGTACAGGCCCCGGTCGGGAACAGCGCGAAGGGCAAGCCGAAGCGCAGATGAAACGCGGCAGCGGCCAAGGCAGCGATGGCGAAGGCGGCGGTCAGGGCCTGGGTCGCGTCGAGTCCGGCGAGGCCAATCAGGGTATGCGCGCCGCCGGTTCCCAGCGTATAGGTCAGGTACAACACAAGGATGATCGACGGCGCGACCATGCGGCGTCGGCGAGTGAAATACTCGGCCAGCGCCCAAATCAGCGCGCCCATGAACACTGTCCACCCGGCAGCCGGCACTACTTGGGCAGGGCTCGAGAACCTGAATGCGGATAACAGGTTATCGGGTGCGAAGAACCCCAGTCCGAACAACAACAGAACCACCCCGATGCTAACGAAGATCTCGTTGAACCCCCGATACAGCTCGAACGGCTCGTCGATTTTCGGCATGGCGGCGCGGCGTCCCGCGCGCTCCTGCGCCAATGCGGTCAGCCCCGCTGCCTGGGCCTCGGTAAGATGCCCGGTCGCGACCGCGGCGCGCAGGTCTTCGGGGGTCAGCGCCACCTCAGCCACCAATCACCTCGACGATCATGTTGCCATTGGTGTAGACGCAGATTTCCGCGGCGATCTCCAATGCCCGGCGTGCAGTGGCCTCGGCGTCTCGGGTGTCGGTATCGGCCAGGGCGCGGGCTGCGGCCAGCGCGTAGTTGCCGCCCGAGCCGATGGCGGCAATGCCGCCCTCGGGTTCCAGCACGTCACCGGCGCCGGTCACCACCAGCAAGGTCGCCCCATCGGTCACGATCAGCATGGCTTCCAGATTGCGCAGGTACTTGTCGGTGCGCCAGTCCTTGGCCAACTCGACACAGGCGCGCATCAACTGGCCGGGCGCTGCCTCCAGTTTCGTTTCCAGCCGCTCCAGCAGGGTGAAGGCGTCCGCCGTCGCGCCGGCGAAACCGCAGACAACGTCCTGCCCGCCGGGCGAAATGCGGCGCACCTTGCGGGCGTTGCCCTTGATCACCGTCTGGCCAAGGCTGACCTGCCCATCGCCCGCCACCGCGACCTGGTCGCCCTTCTTGACGGCGACAATGGTGGTGCCATGCCACCCCGGAAACCGCTCATCCATCGCCCGTACGCCTTTGTTCTTGTTTTCGTTGCCTTCCATATAACCGGACCCGAGCAAGAAATCACCCGCGGAACATGTTAGGCTGGCATCGAACAAATGCGCGCAGTATATGGGGGGCGAAATCGAGAAGGGGGCCAGGCACATGCGCAAAGCGACGCAATCGCGCAAGACCGCGGAAACCGCGATCGAGGTGTCGCTGAACCTTGACGGCACCGGGCTCTATGACAACCGGACCGGGGTCGGGTTCTTCGATCACATGCTGGACCAGTTGGCGCGGCATTCGCTGATCGATCTGACCATCAAAGCCAAGGGCGACACCCATATCGACGACCACCACACGGTCGAGGATGTGGGCATCGCACTGGGCAAGGCACTGGTCGAGGCGCTGGGTGACAAGCGTGGCATCCGGCGCTACGGCGCTTGCCTGCTGCCGATGGACGATACCCTGGTACGCGCGGCGCTGGATCTCTCGGGGCGGCCTTATCTGGCGTGGGAGGTGAATTTCACCGCGGCGAAAGTAGGCAACTTCGACACCGAACTGGTTCGCGAGTTCTTCACCGCGTTCGCCATGAACGGCGGCATCACCCTGCATGTGGACGGGATCAGGGGCATCAACAGCCACCACATCGCCGAGGCCGCCTTCAAGGCGGTGGCCCGGGCGCTGCGCGACGCGGTCGAAGCCGATCCGCGCAAGGGCGACGCGATTCCCTCGACCAAGGGCACGCTTTGAGGCATGGAAATGCGGCTCTATACCGTGCATCACAAGGGCTCCGGCGATGTCCGGGCGCTCGCCGACAGGTTCGACGCCTTCGCCTTGACTCTGCCGCCGCTCTGGGCGGTGTGGCATGGGCTGTGGATCACGCTGGCGGTTCAGGCCCTGCTGGTCGCGCTGGCGGCGCTGTGGTCGCCGCTGGCGATGGCGCCGGCATTCACCGGGCTGGCTGTGATCCTCGGCTTCGAGGGGGGTGCTGTGCGCCGCACCGAGTTGCGCCTGCGGCGCTGGCGCGAGGTGGGCACCGTCGAGGCGTACTCGCCGGAGGGCGCGGAGGAGTTGTTCCTGAGGGGCGAGCTGGCATGACCACCGTAATTATCGATTACGGCTCCGGCAATCTTCGCTCGGCCGAGAAGGCGTTCCAGCGCATGAGCGCCGAGACTAATGGCGGCGCCGTCGTTGTCACCTCCGATGCGGGTGTTGTCGCGAAAGCCGATCGCATCGTGCTGCCCGGCGTTGGCGCCTTTGCCGATTGCCGGGCCGGATTGATGGCGGTCGATGGCATGTTCGAGGCAATGGAGGCGCGCGTCCATCAAGGCGCGCCGTTCCTCGCCATCTGCGTTGGCATGCAGTTGATGGCAACCCGTGGGCTGGAGCACGCCGAGACCCCGGGGTTTGACTGGATCCACGGCGACGTGGTGCGGTTGACGCCGAACGACCCGGCGCTGAAGGTGCCGCATATGGGCTGGAACGAGCTGTCCGTGGGCGACCACCCGGTGCTGGCGGGGATCGAGACCGGCGATCACGTCTATTTTGTTCACTCCTACCACCTGCGCCCGCGTAATCCCGAGCAACGCCTGGCCCATACCGCATATGGCGAGATGGTCGCCGCAGTGGTCGGACGCGGCAACATGGTCGGCACCCAGTTCCACCCGGAGAAAAGCCAGCGGACCGGCCTCCGGTTGATCGCGAATTTCCTCAATTGGAAACCTTGAGAAAACCGCGACTTTTCACAGCGCCAACGAGTATTTACAAAACCCGACGCGCGTATCATTATTGCAGGCGCAGCCCGGATCGGAGGCCGCCATGCCCACCATCATCCGCTTCATCGGCGCCAGCCTCGCCGCCGGGCTGATCCTGTTCAGCGTACTTGCCCATGCCGACAACCCGCCCATCGCCGTCGATGACGCGGGCCGTGCGGTCCAGGGCTACGACACGGTCGCTTATTTCTCCGATGGCCAGCCGCAACCGGGCGACGCGGCGTTTTCCTATGCCTGGCACGGCGCCACCTAGCTGTTCGCCTCGGCGGCGCACCGCGACGCCTTCGTCGCCGATCCGGTGCGTTATGCCCCGCAATTCGGTGGCTACTGCGCCTATCAGCCCGTTGAAAAAGGCGCCATTGACCGGGTTTCACCCCACTCACCCCACGACGAAACATAACACGGCGCCGGCGGTTTCGCCATCCTCCGAGACGATGAGGACGATCCGAGCGACCAGAACGGCTCCAGCGGGCGCAACAAGCACGAAAATACCGCCGGATCCGCCCGCCACAGCCTGGCGCGGGGTGCCGGCGACGGACGACGATCCGCCGTCCGATCCCGAGAGCCATAATATCACCGAGACCCTTGACGGTTCCTGTGTGTTCGTCGCCCGGCCCGGCTGGGTGCCGGACACGATCCATCTCCGCCCGGTCTCGAATGGTGGCGATCCGCCGGTGTACACGGTCGAGGCGAAGCTGGTCGGCTGCAACAAGCGCACGGCCTCGGGGCGGGCGGCGCAGGTCTCCCGGCTCGTGGATCTGCGCGATGACTACCCCCGCGCGACGTGGAAGGCCTTCCAATGCTGAGCCTTCGAGGCCGGGCTCCGCGCCGGTCCCGCCGGGGCCTGACGCAGATCGGGATCGTCCTGTCGCTGTCGATCGCCGCGCTGGTGCTGGGCAGCGCCGCGGCGGTCTACAACGGGGCCATGGCCGAGGTCGAGGCCGACCGCCAGTCCCGGCGTTCGGCCACCGCGGTCCGGATGGTGCTGGACCTGGCCGAACTGTCGAACAATACGGCCGATTTTCGTTACGTCGACGAGAACAACGACGCCCCGCCCGGTCAGCGGCAGATGGTCTGCCCCACGGAAGACCAGGCGGCGCTCCGGATTATGCAACATGCACCGGACGACCTTGACCGGCCCGACGGCTTTCCCGATGACATTTTCGGCAATCCGATGCGCATCTTTATTCGGTGCGAGGATGGACCGATCTATGCCGGCAGCGTGCCGAGCCTGCGGGTGGCGGTGCTGGTGGTGACCGAGCGCCCGGCGGGCGACGAGCCCCATTACACGGCCCCGCCCGGCGGATGGCTGGCGAGCCGCACCGAAAAGATCGGCGTCGGTCTCCTGATGCCTGATGCCGGGGATGTTATCCGCCCGGTCAGCCGGGCGGGCTCCCAGACAATCGTCGACTTCATTGCCGGCATCGGCGATCCCGCCTTCGCCGCCGGCGACTTTGAAGGCGAGATCGTGGCGGCGAGCGCGCGGCTCATCGAGGGCACCGCTCCGCCGCGGCGCATGGTGCCGCCGGAGGGTTACGGGATCTCGCGCTATCCAGCAGATTTCACGGAAGGCCTGCCGCCCTCGCCCGTCTGCGGGACGGAATGGCCCTACGGGCTGAAGCCCGGCTGCTATAATGTCCGGCGCGAGGTCGAGACGGAGTTTGTTGCGCGCGCCTGTCCGGCGGGCCAGACCGGCAGGGTGGAGTTCCTGCGGGCCCGGTCGCGCCGGATCCGGGTCTACGAGGACGAGCGCGCCGAGCGCCCGCACGAGAGCTGGCCGGCCTGGGAGGACGGGGAGGCGGTCTCGCGGTCCTGCCGGGCACCGCCGCCGGCTGTGGTGGACCGCTGCGCCGGCAATTCAAGGGCCGACGGATGCCCGTGTACGGTCTACCGCCAGCGCGAAGATAACATCCCCGGCGTCTGGGGCACCGTGTCCCACGGCGAGGGCCGGGGTGACCGCATCTGCGCCGGCCCGCGAGGACGTGAAACCGGATCTGCTATTTCCACCTCGGGGCCGCACGCGGACGCTGGGTTCGACGCCACCGCCGGCGCCAGCTACGACGGCGGCGGCGCCAGCGACAGCGGCAACAGCGACAGCGGCGGCCCCGCCGGCGGTCGCGGCGGGGGTGGAGCTGACCACGGAGGAGGAGGAGGATGGTGATGATGAACGGCATACACACGACACGGAGGGCAAGAATAATGACCAGAATGCACAGGGCGACACTAGGTATGGCTCTGGCTGTGGGGCTGGCGGGCTGCGCGACGGCCGAGCCCTTTGTCGGGCCGTCGAGCCATGACGCGGCCGGTCTCCGGGCGCTGCTCGCGGACCGGGTCGAGGTCGCCTATGACGCGGCAGGGGCCTGCGGGTCAAGGTCAATGTGGGCACGATGGGGCATTTCTGCGTCCAGGACCGGCTCACAGGGTTCGGGCGCTACTTCACCGAGGCCTGGACGACGCGGCCGCGGGGCGCGGAGTTTCGCGCCGTCGTCACGCCGGCCGACCAGTTGCTGGGTTCGCGCGTCCAGTACGACGCGGTCACCGGCGAGCTCGTGAAAGGCGGCAGACGCACCGGCCGGGGCTGGATCGGCCACCTGCAGGAGACGATCCCGCTGGCGGTCTACTCGATCTGCCCGCGCTTTCCGGATCGCGGCGATCTCGGCTTCGAGGTCAACCTGAAGCAGGCGGCGACGGATTACCGGGAGCTGGTCGCCCAGGACCCCGGGGCGGTGCTGAAAGGATTGTAACTGGCGGGGAGGTGCCGGGGGCGGCTGTTTTGGCGAACATGCCCCCGGCGCCTCTTCCCGAAGAGGAAGGTGTTCTTCATGATGTATAAGAAGCGGTGTTTCAAGGCGGCGGACATCCGGCGCGGCGGCGCGCCCCCCGCCGGCTCAGGTGCCGAGCAGGAGCGTCGAGACGATCACGCCCGCGATCGCGACCATGCAGCCGACCATCCAGCGCAACTGCGTGGTCTGGCCCTCGGCGATCTCCGTGCGCAGGCTTTCGATTTTCGTCTCAAGCCGGGACTCGGTGCCGGCGACCTCCCCTCGCACCTCGGCGATCCCCGCGGTGATATCCCCGCGCAGGCTCTCGATCTTCGTCTCAAGCCGGGACTCGGTGCCGGCGACCTCCCCTCGCACCTCGGCGATCCCCGCGGTGATATCCCCGCGCAGGCTCTCGATCTTCGTCTCAAGCCGGGACTCGGTGCCGGCGATCTCCCCGCGCACCTCGGCGATCTCCCCGCGCACCTCGGCGATCCCCGCGCGGGCCTCGGCGGCGGCACCGGCGATATCCCCGCGCAGGCTTTCGATCTTCGTCTCAAGCCGGGACTCGGCACCGGCGATCCCTGCGTCGAGTTCGGCGATCCCCGCGGCGCTCTCCGCGGTGAGGTCGGCCTTGAGGAGCGCGAGATCGTCCTTCGTGGCGAGGGTTTCGGTCATGGCGCCGCCAACGGTTTCGATAATGGCCTCGGCCTGCGCCTCTTCGACGCCAGTGGCGGTGAGCCGCTTCATCGCCTTGAGAGTATCGAACGCCATGGTCATCATTGCCGTCTCCTGCCAATCGCGTCCGCCGCGCGCCAAAAGGATATACGTTCCGCGCGCCCGCGTCAAAGCCTGCCCGGCCACCCTCCGCGCCCTGCCCTGGCCGCGGCGTCTCTCTCGCCGATCCTCCCATCCAGTGGGACCGGCGCGCGGGCAGGGGCGGCCCGACAAAGCGCGAACATTCGGGGACACATGGCGAACACGCGCGCTTGCCGTCCTCTCCGCCTCCGCCCTCGCCGCGCTCCTGGCCGGGCCGGCGCCGGGCCTCGCCCAGGTGCCGCAAGACGGCGCGCCGCCCTCCGGCATGGAGCCCACCCAGGCTCGCCCTTCTCCTGATCCGGCCCTGCCGCTTGCGTTTCCGGCCTGTCCGGAGGCGGCTCTCACGGCGGCGCTTTCAGCCGGGTCCGCAGGCGCGATGCTGCACGCGGCCGAGCGGGCGCGGATTGCGCTCGGGCTCTGCCGCACGACGGCGACACGCCTCCGAACCTGTCCTGGCGGAAGATGGTCTGCCCCACGCAAGAGCAGGCGGCGCTCCGGATCACGCATCACGCGCCGGACGGCGACGGCGACGGCTCTCCCGATGACATCTTCGGCAATCCGATGCGCACCTTTATTCGGTGCGAGAGAGGGCCGACCTATGCCGGCAACGTGCCGAGCCTGCGGGTGGCGGTACTGGTGGTGACCGAGCGCCCGGCGGGCGACGCGCCCCATTACACGGCCCCGCCCGGCGGATGGCTGGCGAGCCGCACCGAGAAGATCGGCGTCGGGATTCTGATGGATGTGGGCGGAGAGATCCGCCCGGTCAGCCGGGCGGGCTCCCAGGTGATCGTCGACTTCATTGACGGCTTCAACAAGTTCGCGTACCGCGACGGGCAAATCGAGTTCGAGGCCAGCGCCAAGCAAGGCGAGATCGTGGCGGCGAGCGCGCGGCTCATCGAGGGCACCGCCCCGCCGCGGCGCATGGTGCCGCCGGAGGGCTACGGGATCCCCGCCTATCCCGACTCGACGGATAACCTGCCGCCCTCGCCCGCCGGCGGGACGGACTGGCCCTACGGGCTGAAGCCCGGCTGCTACAAGGTCCGCCACGAGGCCGAGACGAAGTTTGTTACGCGGGCCTGTCCGGCGGGCCAGACCGGCACGGTGGAGTTCCTGCAGGCCCGGTCACGCCGGATCCGGGTCTTACGAGGACGGGCGCGCCGAGCGCCCGCACGAGACCTGGCCGGACGGGGAGGACGGGGAGGCGGTCTCGCGGTCCTGCCGGGCGACGCCCCCGCCGCCGGCTGTGGTGGACCGCTGCGCCAGCAATCCAACGGCCGACGGATGCCCGTGTACGCACACCTGGACCATGACCGAGGGCCGGGACGCCGGGTCCGCGCCCGGCGTCTGGTACACCGTGACCAACGGCGAGGCCATGGGCACCCGCTACTGCTATAGCCGCCGCGGCGGCGGCGAAAGCGGCATTCAGAGCGGGGTGCCGGGGTTCGACACTGCCGCTGCCGACGGCAGTCTCGACGCGGACGGTTTCGGCAGCGCCGGCTATTCCGGCGGCGATACCGGCGGCGGCGGTCGCGGCGGGGGCGGAGCTGACCACGGAGGAGGAGGAGGATGGTCATGATCAACAGAGTACGAGAGACGATGCTGGGCGCGGCCCTGGCGGTGGGGATGACGGGTTGCGCGTCGGCCGGGCCGATGGTCGGCCCGTCGAGCCATGACGCTGCCGGTCTCCGGTCGCTGCTCGCGGACCGGGTCGAGGTCGCCTATGACGCGGCCGGGCGCGGCTGGGGCCTGCGCATTGTGGTCAATGTGGGCACGATGGGGCATTACTGCGTCCAGGACGGGATCGCCCCGCTCGGTCGCTACATCACCGAGGCCTGGACGACGCGGCCATCAACTGGCCCCGCCGTCGTCACGCCAGCCGATAAACCGAGCGGCCAGCGTGTGCAGTACGACGCCGTGACCGGCCGGCTGGTCAAGGGAGACCGCGCCCGCGGCGTGATCTGGATCGGCCACCTCCAGGAGACGATCCCGCGGGCGGTCTACTCGCTCTGCCCGCGCTTTCCGGATCACGGCGCTCTCGGCTTCGAGGTCAACCTGAAGCAGAAGTCGACGGATTACCGGGAGCTGGTCGCCCAGGACCCCGGGGCGGTGCTGAAAGGCTGGTAACTGGCGGGGAGGCGCCGCGGGCGGCTGTTTTGGCGAACATGCCCCCGGCACCTCTTCCCGAAGAGGAAGGTGTTCTTCATGATGTATATAAAGCGGCGCCTCGAAGCGGCGGCGGACATCCGGGGCGGCGGCGCGCCCCCCGCCCGCTCAGGTGCCGAGCACGAGCGTCGAGACGAGCACGCCCGCGATCGCGATCATGCAGCCGACCGTCCAGCGCAACTGCGTGGTCTGCCCCTCGGCGATCTTCACATACCGCTCGGCATTCCTGGCATCACTCTCGGCGATCTCGGCGGTGAGGTCGGCCTTGAGGAGCGCGAGATCGTCCTTCGTGGCGAGGGTTTCGGTCATGGCGACGCCGAAGGTCTCGATGAAGGCCTCGGCTTGGGCCTCTTCGACGCCGACGGCGGTGAGCCGCTTCATCGCCTTGAGAGTATCGACCGCCATGGTCATCATTGCCGTCTTTTGCCAACCGCGCCCGCCGCGCGCCAAAAGGATAGACGTTCCGCCCCCGCGCGTCAAAGCCTGCCCGGCCACCCTCCGTGCCCTGCCCTGGCAGCGGCGTCTCTCTCGCCGATCTCCCATCCAATGGGACCGGCGCGCGGGCACGGGCGGTCCGACAAAGCGCGAACATTCGAGAACACATGGCGAACACGCGTCCTCTCCGTCCTCTCCGTCCTCTCCGTCCTCTCTGCCGCCTGCCTCGCTGCGCTCCTGGCGATCCCGGCACCGGGCCTCGCCCAGGCGCCGTCCGCCGATCCGGCCCTGCCGCTTGCGTTTCCGGCCTGTCCGGAGGCGGCTCTCACGGCGGCACTGGCCGCGGGGTCCGCGGGCGCGGTGCTGCGCGCCGCCGAGCGGGCGCGGATCGCGCTTGGCCGCTGCCGCGCCCGCGCCCGGCTGATAGCGGAGATCACCGAGCATCATGCCCGGGTCGCGGCGGCGCTGGCCCCGCCGCCGCCCGATGCCCCGGATGACAGCGAAGACCACGTCGCGCGGATCGCCGGCCTCGATGCGGATCTCGGCATCGCCGCCGCCAGGATCGCGCAGCTGCTCGCGCACGCCGAGATGCGCGTGGTCGCGATCTGGTGCGCGCCGACGGGACCGGCGGCCGGGTCCGGCCCGTGCCGGGCACTGGTAATGGGATCGGACGGTCAGCACGAGTTGGCACCCGGCGATGGCCTGGCCTCGGGCGAGACGGTCGTGGCGATCACGGAGACCGGCGTCCGGGTCCGTGCCCGCGACGGCGACCTGCGGCCGCTCGCCTCAATGCCGGGCGCGCCGGACAATTTCGAGGGGCTGGCCGAATGAACCCGCACGGCTTCCTCGAGGGCCTGCTCGGCCGCCTCGCGGGGTGCCGCCCGCCAGGTTACACCGACGCGGCTCTCCTCGCCGCCGGCTCGGCCGGGTTCCGCGACATCGCCGTTCCGCGCGCGGACGGCACGCTCCATGTCGTGGCGGCGCACCGCTTCAGCGCGGCCTTTCATTTACGATAACAAAGACCCGGAGGAACCGATGAGTACGATCTTTATCGGTGGCTCGCGCCATGTTTCACGCCTACCGTCGTCGGCAAAAGAACGTCTAAATAATGGGAATTATGTAGGAGAGTGCCGAAATGGGGGTTGACATTAGTCGGCACTCTCATGTATTATGTTTGTATTCCAGGAGGATATGGATATGGTGCAGCACAAATCGGCGGGCAAGAGCGACCGCCAGGGCATCAGCCTCGTAGAACTGTTCAAGCGTTGGCCGACCGATGAGGCGGCCGAGGCGTGGTTCATCGCCCGCCGCTGGCCCGAGGGTATCCACTGCCCGCACTGCGGCTCTCTGAATGTGCAGACTGGCGCCAAGCACAAGACCATGCCCTACCGTTGCCGGGAGAAGGAGTGCGCGAAGCGGTTTTCCGCGAAGACGGGCACGGTGATGGAAGGCTCGAAGCTGGGCTTCCAGGTCTGGATGATCGCCACCTACTTGCTCTCGACGAGCCTGAAAGGGGTCTCCAGCATGAAGCTCCATCGGGATTTGAACATCAACCAGCGCAGCGCATGGTTCCTCGCGCACCGGCTTCGGGTTGCCTTGACCGAACGGCAGGGCGCGTTCGCGGGGCCGCTCGAAGCCGACGAAACCTACATGGGCGGGCGCCGGGCCAACATGCCCAAGGCGAAGCGGAAAGAGCTGACGGGCCGGGGCGCTGTAGGGAAGACGGCAGTTGCGGGTGTGAAGGATCGCGCGACAAATCGCGTCGCGGCGCAAGTTGTTCCTTCCACTGACGCCCGGACTCTGCAAGGCTTCGTCCGTGACCATGCCGGGGAGGACGCCGTGATCTACACGGATGAGCATGGTGGCTATGCCGGACTCGGCGCGGAGTTCGAGCACGAAGCCGTCAATCACTCGGTTGGCGAGTATGTGCGCGGCATGGCCCATACGCAGGGCATCGAGTCCTTCCGGGCGGTGCTCAAGCGGGCGCACAAGGGAACATTCCACAAGTTCTCGCCGAAGCATCTTGACCTGTATGTGCAAGAGTTCGCGGGCCGCCACAATGCCCGCGACCGGGACACCATCGACATCATGGCGACCTTCGCCGCTGGCGCGGTTGGCAAGCGCCTGCGCTACCGTGAACTGATTGCAAACAACGGCCTGCCGTCTGGGGCGCGGTCGTGACCCGCGTCGTCATCGAATGCGCCGATAATCCGGCCTTCATGGGAGGACTGGACGATGGCGCGTTCAAGCTGATCGTCACTTCGCCACCCTGCAATCTCGGCAAGGCATCCCTGGCCGCCAAACCGGAGCAGCGCGTTGTTGAAATCGTGCATCCGTCCTACCAGCCGAGCAAGGTGGCGCTGGAAGAGGACATGCGAGTAGACGCCCGTTTCGAGGAAGCCGTGGACGCGCTCGCGCAGCCCGTCAGCACCCGCCACATCGCCCGTCCGAAGCCGGGCCACTAAGCGGCCTCCGGCACTTTCCTACATAATCCCCTAAATAATGTCATTGGTAGTGGCTTCGATGTGATTGTTGGAGACGCCAACGGGGCAGATAAAGCGGTTCAAAGGTACCTGGTTGATGCTGCCTATGAAAAGGTAACTGTGTTCTGCTCTGGTAACCGTTGCCGGAACAATCTTGGTAATTGGCCGACGCAAAACATTCCCTTGCCTACGGCTACAAAGGGATTCAATTTCTATGCGGCGAAGGATCGTGAGATGGCGCGGACGGCAGATTTCGGCCTCATGATCTGGGACGGAAAGAGTCCAGGTACGGTGCTAAACGTGCTGCGCCTGATTCAGGCTGGAAAGAAGGCCGTATTGCTTAAAGCTAAAGAAAAGGAAGCAACAACCTTCAAGGCGGTGGCTGATTTGAAGGCGTTTTTGATCCACTGCGACGTGGGGCAAGAAAGTGATCTTCGTAAGCGGGCGACGCCCGACGAATGGCGGGTTACTGAAATGGAGGCTCAGCCAAGCTTCTTTGACGAAGATTATTCCGGGCCAACTGCACCAGCCGAAGACGGGCGCGACATGCAAGCGGAGGTGGAAGTGATTTCGAAGATCAACACCGCCTTGGCTGGAAGCGACCCGAGGACCGTTGTCACTACGCTTGGCAATCTTGCGCGAGCATGTAGCATGAGCCAAATATCTAACGAGACAGGTCTGGCACGGGAAAGCCTTTACCGGGCGTTAACAGCCCGTTGACGAAGTCGGCCCTGGACACGAGCGGCCTGGTCTGATTCTATGATATTCTGATTTGACCGGGGGGTTCGCCGATGTCGATGGGACTGCAGAAGGATCGTCAGGGTGATTTGATGGTGGGCTGGGCGGAGATGCCGCGCTCGCCGGGTCATGTGTTTTACGACCGTCTTCAGTCGGTCCTGATCGAGGGCGACTTCGACGGCTTCGTCGAGGCGACCTGCCGGTGCTATTACGCGGCCAGGACGGGAGCGCCTTCGGTGCCGCCGGGGCGCTATTTCCGCATGCATCTGGTGGGCTACTTCGAGGGCATCGACTCTGGGCGCGGGCTGGAATGGCGCTGCTCGGATTCGCTGTCGCTGCGGGAGTTTCTGCGGCTGGAGAGCCGGGATCGTGTGCCGGACCATTCCTGGCTGTCGAAGACCCGCACGCGTCTGCCCCACGAGGTGCACGCGGTGGTCTTCGACCGGGTTCTGGCGCGGGTCGCCGAGGCCGGGTCTGGTGAAGGGCGACCGCATCGGGGTGGATGCCTCGACCATGGAGGCCAACGCGGCGCTGCGCAACATCGTGCGGCGCGACACGGGTGAGGGCTACCGGGAGATGCTGGAGCATCTGGCCCGGGAGAGCGGCATCGAGACGCCCACGGCCGAGGACCTGGCGCGTCTGGACCGCAAGCGCAAGGGCAAGAAGCTCTCGAACCAGGATCGGGTTTGCAGGAGCGACCCCGAGGCCAGGATCGCCAGGATGAAGGACGCCGCGACCCATCCGGCCGACAAGCCCGGGCACGCGGTGGATCCGGACACCGGCGCGGTGGTGGCGGCCGAGTTGCACCCAGCCGATGAGGGCGACACCACGACGCTTTCCAGGACCCTGGCGGCGGGCGCAGGCAAACCTCGAGGCGGTGGCTGCGGCGCCGACGCCAGAGAGCCCGGCCGAATGCGTCGCCGACAAGGGCTATTTCTCACGGGCGGTCTTGAAGGCCCTGGACGACAGTCCCTGGAAGACCCGGATCGCCGAGCCCAGGCAGAAGGGCTTTTCGCGCTGGCGCGGTGACCAGGCGGCGCGCCGGGCGGTCCCCAGCAACCGCGTGCGGCTCAAGTCCGCGCTCGCCCGCGAGGCCTTCAAGCTGCGCGCCGGGATCGTCGAGCGCTCCTTTGCCCACAGCCTCGATCGCGGCGGCATGCGCCGAACCTGGCTGCGCCGGCGCGAGAACGTGCACAAGCGATACCTGCTTCACGTCGCCGGCCACCACCTCTCGTTGCTGATGCGCCAACTCATCGGCGCCGGCACCGCGCGCCAGGCCGTGGCGGGCGGATATGGCGGTGTTTTCGTGCTTGTTGCGCCCTCTGGAGCCGTTTTGGTCGCTCAGATCGTCCTCATCGTCTCGGAGGATGGCGAAACCGCCGGCGCCGCGTTATGTTTCGTCGTGGGGTGAAACCCGGTCAATGGTGCTTTTTTCAACGGGCTGATAAGGCCCAATATGGCGCGGGGTTTCAACCGAACATGCGAATTGGCGTGATAATCTTGGGAGTTATCACCTTGACCGCACATCGCCCATTTCATAGCCTGTCTACAGGGGATGATTTGGGATTGTGGAACAATGTCCATCTGGGAAACGTTTCGGCTTTCAGAATTACGGCTTGACCAACAAAACTACCGGACTGGCGAGACATCGAACCAGCGTGACGCGTTCGCCGCCATCATCGAGGACCAAGAGCATAAGCTGACAAATCTTGCAGAGGACCTTTTGGCTATGAAAGGTCCTAGCCCAGGAGAGCCGATCTGGGTCACGCGAGACATCAACAAGCGGGGCATGTACGTCGTTCTTGAAGGCAACCGCCGAGTGGCTGCGTTGAAGATACTTGAAACTCCGGCGCTCGCCGATGGTACGGTGGTCGAAGAAGCCTTCACGATACTCGCTAAGCAATACGCGGAGAACCCAATCCGAGAGTTGGAAGCCTGCGTGTTTCCTACGCGGGAGGAGGCGCAACCATGGCAGCGGCGGCGGCACCTTACTTCGGCTTCCGGGGTTGGCCTTCAAGGTTGGAAACCCATGGCAAAGGCCAGGGCCAACCGAGATCAGGGCGTGAAGGCCCCCCGCTTCCTCGCGGTGTCTGAATTTCTTCAAGATGACAGCGAGGAATGGGCCGGCCTTTCGGACGTTCTCGACTCGAAATGGACCACTGTCGACCGGCTTCTCAATGCTTCAACCCTTCCAACAGTCCTAGGGATCAATATCGACCTCAAGACTGGGTTAATCACCTTCGAGAATAGTAATGTTGATGCTGGGAAGTCTCTTCTCCGGCGCGTACTCCATGAGATAGCCAAGCCGGAGTTCAAGTTCGCTGAGATTGACACCGATGTTGACCGCGAAAATTTCGTCAATCGTTTTGCGGCTTTTTCGGTGAAGCTGAAGAATAAGGGAGGACCGGCTCCGAAGCCCGCTCCGCCAGTGAAGCCGGCACCGTCGCGGAGAAGGATTAAACTCACCCTCACACCCAGAACTACATTGGCCCCAAAGAGCGGAAGCTGTACCTTCAAGGTTGCCGGTGACCGCCTCAACGTGCTCTACAAGGAGTGCCGCAAAATTACTGTTAAGGGACACGAGAACGCAGCCGCGTTACTGCTGCGCGTGTTCATTGAGTTAAGCAGTGAGGCACTGCTGGTCGAGAAAGGTGTCTCCATCCCTAATGCGGCGGCCAGGACGGGGAAGTCCAATTGGGATGATGTTGGAATCACCCTGTCGATGAAGATCGGTGCTGTTCTCGATCTTATCGATCCGACAAGCAGGGACAGTAAGCTTCAACAGGCGAGGGTCGCCCGCGACCCGAATAGCCAAGCCACCTTCTCTATAAGCACCCTGCATAGCTACTTTCACAATCGCCACATGATACCTGACGCAGTAGCGATCAAAGAAGCTTGGGACGCCTGGGAAAACTACCTCCGCCTGCTTCACGAGGCCCGCTGATCATGGCGCTGGCCATTGGGGTCAGACCTCGCTAAAATGGGCCCGAACGGAGGTGCCCATGTTTTACAGTCCATTGCGGTATCCTGGCGGAAAAGGTCGTTTATCGCAGTATGTCATTGACCTAATCGAGATGAATGGTCTTGTCGGGACTCATTATGTTGAGCCTTACGCCGGAGGCGCGGGGGTTGCGATTACATTGCTTTACCTTGAATACGCTAGCCATATCCATCTCAACGACCTTAGTAAATCAGTGTTCTCATTTTGGCACTCTGTCAAAAATGAACCTGAGGCTATGTGCCGTCTCATTAAAGACACGCCGGTTACAGTGAGAGAATGGAAGCATCAAAAGGAAATTCAAACCTCACCGGGTGCCGACACGCTGGCTCTAGGATTTTCAACCTTCTTTTTGAATCGAACAAATCGCTCAGGAATCATACGCGGCGGAATCATTGGAGGAAAAAAACAAGCTGGCGCTTGGAAAATAGATGCCAGGTTCAATCGTGAAAATCTCGTACGGCGCATTGAAAAAATAGCGAGCTACGGACCTCGAATTAGTCTATACAACAAGGATGCGGCAGAATTTTTGACTACCTCCCTCACAAGGATTCCTAAGTCGGCTCTCGTCTATTTAGACCCGCCCTATTATTCTAAGGGGCAGAAGCTGTATGAAAATCACTACCAGCACGACGATCACGCAAAGATTTCAAAGCTAGTGGGAACCATTCGGCAGAAATGGATTGTGTCCTATGACAATTCCACCGCACTCTGCAAATTATATTCTCAATACCGTCGGCAAACATTTGATCTACAATACTCTGCACAAACCCACTACAAGGGCGATGAAGTGATGATCTTTTGCAATGACCTTAAAACGCCCGGGGTTGTAGAGCCATTTCGCGGTATTGCCGCGTGACCTGGTCCGCCGATGCCAACTAACGCGGACGACAAAGACTGTACGTCTAATGAGGTAGCGCGCCGTCGCGACGAGGTAATCCGCCGCATGGCGATTACCCCCCACAGCCACGACGGCAGTTGCACGAGTTCGACGAGTTGGACGAGATCCTGCCGTTTCGGTCGCGTCGGTGATGGCGACCGCCAACAAAGGTTTCGCCGGTCGATCTCACTCGGCGGAGACGCGCGGCAGGATGAGCCGCGCTCATGTGGGCAGGTCGCTCACGCCGGAGCATCGGGCCGCGATCAGCGCGGGCAAGCGCGGCAAATCGCTTTCGCTCGCCCACCGATCGGCGATCAGCGCCACTCACAAGGGCAAGGCGCTCTCACCGTCGCACCGAGCGGCGGTCTGTGCGGCCCTGCTCAAACGCCGCGCCGCAACCGGGGCCAAGATCAGCCTGGCGCTGACGGGCAAGATTCTCTCGCCCCTCGATCTCGCCCAGTTCGGACCATCGGCCCAGCCTCGACTTGGCCCACGCCACGCCGGCACCCATGATTGCATGACAAGGGGGGTCCGGCGCTTGCGGCTTGTGGGTTTGTGGGCTTAGGCTGGGGCAAGCCCAGGGGGATAATCACATGATACGCCTGATCGCCCGAGCTTTCGTCTTATGTTTTCCCGGCAATATCGCCAGGCCGGATGTTGCCGGAATGCGCAACATTAGAGGCCGGCAGATGAAACAGTTTCTCCTCACCGCCGTGTTGTTGTTCGCATGTCCGACGGCATTTGCCGATCCGGCAAACATACTGTTGAATCAAGAAAAGGTGCGCAAAATGAGCGCGGCCGAGTATGCTGTTGCGGTTCAAAACGCTCCCGATGTCAATGCTCGTAATGAGCACGGGGAGACCGCCCTGTTTATTCAAGCAGATTTTGGGACACCTGATGACATCGCCGCCCTGGTAGCCGCGGGAGCAAACGTTGCCGCCCGCGATATATACGGGCGGACCGCCCTGCACTTGGCCGCAACGCCCGAAAACATCACAGCCCTTGTGAACGCTGGGGCCGAAGTCGATGCACGCGACAAGGATGGGCGGACGCCCCTGAATAAGATGTTGCCAGCTGCAACGCCCGAAAACATCACAGCCCTTGTGAACGCCGGGGCCGAAGTCGATGCACGCAACAAGGATGGGCAGACCGCTCTGTTCGCGCAGGTAATAAGAGGTACACCTGATGGCATTGCTGCTCTTCTCGCCGCAGGAGCAGACGTCAATGCTCGTAACAATCGTGGGGGGACACCCCTTTACTTGGCGGCGGTGCTTGGAGGGAAAGTCCACAATATTCATGCGCTTGTGAACGCAGGTGCCGACGTTAACGCGCATAGTAAGATCTCCACTGTCCTTCACATGGCAGCCTTCCAAGGGAATCCAGAGGCGATCATTCTTCTCCTTAATGCCGGTGCCGACGTCAACGCGCGCGATATACACGGGAGGACCCCACTGCACTCAGCAGCAGCGAATGGAACGCCCGAATCTATCGTTGCACTTATGAACGCGGGCGCTTCGGGCAGGTCACAAAGTAACGGCGGAGAGACACCTTTTGACGAAGCGGGAAAGAACGACAAGGTCGAAGGAACGGACGCTTACTGGGCGTTGAACGATGCACAGTATAAATAGCCGGGGCTCCGGGGCGGCGCTGAGAAGACGAACCCCTGCGCGCGGCAACCAATCGGATTGGGGCCATGACCATGGCGTACGATCCGCTGGAGGCCCTTGTCGGTCTTCAGGTGAGTGTGCGCCTCCAGATGCGCGCAAACCTCCGCCTCGACCGCCTGAGCCAGCAGTTCGCGCGCGCCCTGGCGCAGGATCTCCGTCAGAGGACAGGATAGGAACTTTGCGACTACTAATGAAGTCGAACGCCCAAAGCATTCAAAATCCTGAAACCTTCACCAAACAGCGTAACCTGGTCAGCACGTACAAGCGGCCTGTTATGGCCAATTGCGTTCCGAACCGGGCAGAGGCGCTGCATGGAGACCTGAAAATCTGATTTCGACCTGAAAAACCGCTGGAAGGCTTCGTTCCAGTTATTCCCCTGGCAGATCACGTCTGAAAGCTCCATGAAGTCAGCGTAATAGAGCAGAGAATAGGAGTCGCCTCTCTGATCGTGATCCTTGGTCTTCCGATCCTGCCATTTTTTGCAGGTGTTGCCATGGACCCTCGTCCGCTGCCAACGGGCGCCCGCCAGCTTGCGAAGCTCGGCTTCAATAACCGCTCGGAGGCGGTTTTCAACTTGGCTGAACAGACTGGCGTACTGTGGGTCAAGACTTCCGCTGTCATCCCCGCCATCAGACCTGATCGGTGCGATAGCTTCAATGCGTAGCTCAAACCCGGCGGAGAATAGGACGCTCGAATAGGAGGAGGGAGGGAATGCAATAACCTCTGGGTTCAGACCTGCATCTATCCTCGCGGACTCGCGATCATCTGGTGTCGCATCTTCGTTAAACGGAACTGGTGATCCGAGTTCTTCCTCGAATATCTCGCCTCCTACCGGATCAAATGGCGCTGATCCGGTTGAAATGTCGTGCAGGCGAGCGATCCGCGCAAAGCCGACGACGGAAACTTCCAGATGATCCTCAAGTGCCCATGGCGTCGTAAGCTCAGCCATTCTACTGGCCAGAGATGTTTGCCAGGTCTCCATGTGCTCGAAATGGGCTTGAAGCGGCTGAACAGCCTGCGCAGCTGTAACAGAAAGGTGCCGAAGTTGTTCTGCAAAAGGTATGATTGTTTGATTGGCAGCGAGGGCACTATCTCGCAGGATTTGATCAATCTTCTGAAGTGCTGCAGCCTGTTGGGTCACCGAAGCGGTGAGTTTTTGAAGGTGGTCATTCTGTTCGAGCATCCATGCCGCTCTCATGGCCGCCGAGTTTTCAGCATCCTTCGCCAATCGAGAAATCGAGGAGCTATCTCTAGCCAGTCGAGCGATGGAAGTTTTTTCCATCTCGCGAGCCAATTTCAAGGCAGGGCTTTCACTCAACTCAATGACTCTACGAATGCCATCTTTGTCGAAAGGCGAACGAGTCATGCTGTTGGTTCCACACGGCGAATAGTTTTGACACTGACTTTGAAGAGCCCCGCGATTTCTCCCAATGGCCGCTGGTCATCATCACGCATCCGGCGAACTTCAGCGCGTTGTGCGGATGAAAGGGCAGGGGGTCTACCACCCACACGGCCTCGGTTGCGAGCTGCTGTCAGCCCTTCCCTAGTCCGCTCGGAAATCCGCTCGCGCTCGAACTGGGCGATAGAGGCGAAGACGTGAAAAACCAGTCGGCCTGCCGACGATGTGGTGTCGATGTCTTCGGCTAGTGATTTGAAGCCGGCCCCACGTTCCCTGGTTAGCTCCACAATGTCCAGAAGATCGCGCAGGGACCGCGCCAACCGATCATATTTCGTGACCACCACCACATCACCGGATCGGAGTTGGTCAAGCATCCGGTCCAGCCCTGGCCGGTCACGGGTCGATCCACTGACCTTTTCCGAGAACATCCGCTCGGCTCCAGCGTCCCTCAGGGCGTCGAACTGGGCATCAAGCTTCTGGTCTTCGGTCGAAACGCGGGCATATCCAATGATCATGCCGCATGGTGTCAAAAACATCCCAAAAGAGCAATCGTTTTGTCCTGGAGTTTTGTCCCGGCTAAGCTGCTGATTTCCCACGGGGCAGGGCAGGCGGACAAAAACGATCGTTTTAGACCGAATCCGGAAACCCGCACCCACCGGGCATCGAGGAGCGCGACCGTGGCGTCGATCAGATCGGCCTCGGTCAGATCGGCGCTGTCCAGGCTGGCCCGTGACAGGTTGGCCCGGGTCAAATTGGCATCTGCCCGGTCGGCCTTGACCAGGTCCGCGCCAGTCAGATCCGCCTCCTCCAGATCGGCCTGGATCAAATTAGCCCCGCCCAGTTCGGACCATCGATTGCCTGCGCTATTTTCGGGAATGACTATTATCACTTAGCCGCGTGAGATGTTTGTGCTTGTTGACCACGTCATGCCTCGTAGGGTCCCAGGAACCGCTCACCATTGAAATGAATGAGGTGCGTGGGAGCATCTGCACACCAAACCTCCGTTTCCCATGAAATGTCGCTGAGATACCGGCCCATGATGCCGCGATCGGGAAAAGCCGTGACGTAAACAAGGCCGGGCTTTGCGCCTGCAAAGAGCTCGGCAAGTTCGTTGTGGCGTTTGGCATCCACAGGGCCGTGACTGGTGACAGACTCAATCATGAGCAACCAATCTTTCTCAACAAAATACAGAACGATATCGGGCATCTTGCCGTGATGATCAACACTCACACCACACTCGGCAAGCCGTTCTTCCTGGAAATAGCCAATCTTCGAACCGGTGTCGCCGACATAGATCACTTCGGAATTCGGTACAAAACGCGGTGCAAACTCCTCAATGATTTGTTTGATCAACTCACTGTGAGCGCCAGGAGTAAGGTTGATTTCCTGACCGTCCGCGATCTGAACCGGTATCATCTGCATTTCGCGATGCCTGGCCCATTTCGCCGCAAGTGTCTGCTGTTCTGCGAGGTATTGATCCAAGGTCGCTTGCCAGCCGCCAGTCCCAAAAGATTGAATGACGGCGAAGGCTTCCGCGCTGATCTGGTAACACGCGTCCGGGCTGTTCACCGGGCGCTCGGGTTTATCCGGGTTATACAGCGCTATGCCCGCTTCGACGAATTGATGCATCGATTGACGACGAAACGTCTCACGGGTGTTCGGTGCGTATTCGCGGCCATAGTGCTCGCGGCAATACTCCATGATCGGCGTGATCCCCATTAGAGGCTTTTGCAAAACGTCCCATACGCCGTCTGGTTTGAGGCCAAGCAACGCCAACAGGGTAAGCGCAGAGCGTTCATTCTGTTGGCCGCGTGGCATCCCCAGTGCTTTTATGATTGCAAGGGCTTCATCGATTTTCTGTTGCGCATCTAGCGGGTTTTCGTCGTTGGTCATGTGTGCAAGCTCCCCCTCAATAAGATTGTCGATCTCCTGCTGGGAGAATGTGGTCTTCCGCGTCGTTTTTCCGATACGCTCTAGTACCTCCCGATCTGGATAGTGAAGCGCTCGCAGATCCGTGGCGTTCACCTGGGTGTGCCCGTTGAACTGGCGGAAATAGCGATCAACAAGGCTGCTGTTCAAATAGATGCTCAGCCCTGCCGCCAACGATCGGGAAAACCCTTTCTGATTGGCGTGAAAAACATTCAAATGATTTTCGAACCCGACCAGTTCCCCAGGGAGGTCGGAGGCATAGATCGAGGCAACAACGCGGCGCTTCTCTTCCTTCGAAGTAAAGCGCCGCGTCACCACGAAGTGACCTTCATTCTGATAGAGCCACCGGCGGCTTTTCTCCGTCACCGCGATCGCGTTCGGCTTTTTCATTGTCTTGGGCCATTCGAGCGTCCCGCCCCGGAAATGCGCCGCGTACAAAAGCGGCACCGTGCCCCTCTCTGGTTCGGCTCTAAGATCCTTGCGCAAGCGGAAATCGACGACCGGACCAGTGGATATTTTCAAACTCAGGTCACCGAGCGTGGCCGTAAAGTGAGCCATGCGATCGACGATCCCCTGCTCCAGATCATTCGATGCAATATGCAGGAAGCCGTCAGGATCGCCCGGTCGAATTACCGATATGTAGGCCGCGGTCCTTTGCGTCATGTCTTCCCCGACGCAATCACGGGAATCCGCCGCGAACTCGAACCCCCCGCCCCGGCTAGTTGTGATTTTCACCGCCGCCGGCGCGGCCCCTTTGACCGCATGAATGATGATGTTTTCCTGCAGCACCTCATCACCCTTAAAGGCCGAATTTCGCTTCTCGAACACGTGGACCTGGCGCAAACCCATCATCGAGAAGAATTGCTCTCGGAACGGTTTGAAGTACGGTCCATTGCAGAACGACCGGGGCACGATCGCGACCATTTCGCCGCCGGCGCGCAGGCGCTGAGCTGCCAGGAACATGAACCCGCTGTAGAGATTCGAGGTTTCAAGGCCAGCCTGGCGGAGTGCCGCCCGGTGCCCTGATGCCGAATTAATCTTCCGGTACGGCGGATTCATGATCACATGCGTGAACGACTCGCCCTCCCGGCCCTCGCCAGATTCGCACAAGTCGTCTTGGCTGCCGTGAGCGTGGGCCAGGATGAAATCGTCCGCATAGACCTGGCCGCTGACGACGATCTTCGCCGCTCTACCCTGGCTTTCCGCCTCCTGCAGCGTGGACTCCAGGTAATCGATCAATAGAGGTTCGATCTCATAACAGGTCAGTGAAACAGACCGCGGCTTCTCCTTCTCGTGCGAGCATCGTTCGATCAACGCCGCGCTCAGTGAGCCGACGCCAGCCCCGGGGTCGAGCACACGCATGTCGCCTGAAATGTCGTCAACCAGACTCGCCATGAAGCGCGCAATCGGGGCCGGGGTCATGTACTGCCCCAGCCCCGCCCGTCTCTTTGGGTCAAGCTTCGAGGAAGCATCTACGCGGTAGAAATCGGCGGTGTCGGCAAAGGCAGGTTGCATCAAAGACCACCCGGCCTGCGCGCCGCTGGAAACTTCAGCGGGATCTGTAACAGGCCATTGCTGTGGCGCTCCAGGAATTCCGTGATGGCCTGGCGTGTGATCCTGGAGAGCGAAACATCATGCTGTTCAGCCAAGGTCGAGAGCGCCGCATGCTCTTCCTCGCGCAGGTTGACCGTGATTCGTGTGCTCTTCCTAGACTTCACCATCGCAGCAGAATGCATCACGCTGCAGCATTGTTCAACCCCGAGGCTCAGCCGCCTGTTGGTTCCACACGGCGAATAGTTTTGACACTGACTTTGAAGAGCCCCGCGATTTCTCCCAATGGCCGCTGGTCATCATCACGCATCCGGCGAACTTCAGCGCGTTGTGCGGATGAAAGGGCAGGAGGCCTGCCGCCTATCCGCCCTCGCGCTCTCCCCGCCGTTAACCCCTCCCTGGTGCGCTCCGATATCCGCTCACGCTCGAACTGCGCTATTTCCGCATGCATCTGGTGGGCTACTTCGAGGGCATCGACTCTGAGCGCGGGCTGGAATGGCGCGGCTCGGATTCGCTGTCGCTGCGGGAGTTTCTGCGGCTGGAGAGCCGGGATCGTGTGCCGGACCATTCCTGGCTGTCGAAGACCCGCACGCGCCTGCCCCACGAGGTGCACGCGATGGTCTTCGACCGGGTTCTGGCGCTGATCGCCGAGGCGGGTCTGGTGAAGGGCGACCGCATCGGGGTGGATGCCTCGACCATGGAGGCCAACGCGGCGCTGCGCAACATCGTGCGGCGCGACACGGGTGAGGGCTACCGGGAGATGCTGGAGCATCTGGCCCAGGAGAGCGGCATCGAGACGCCCACGGCCGAGGACCTGGCGCGTCTGGACCGCAAGCGCAAGGGCAAGAAGCTCTCGAACCAGGATTGGGTTTCCAGGAGCGACCCCGAGGCCAGGGTCGCCAGGATGAAGGACGCCGCGACCCATCTGGCCGACAAGCCCGGGCACGCGGTGGATCTGGACACCGGCGCGGTGGTGGCGGCCGAGTTGCACCCAGCCGATGAGGGCGACACCACGACGCTTTTCAAGACCCTGGCGGCGGCCGAGGCAAACCTCGAGGCGGTGGCTGCGGCGCCGACGCCAGAGAGCCCGGCCGAATGCGTCACCGACAAGGGCTATTTCTCACGGGCGGTCTTGAAGGCCCTGGACGACAGTCCCTGGAAGACCCGGATCGCCGAGCCCAGGCAGAAGGGCTTTTCGCGCTGGCGCGGTGACCAGGCGGCGCGCCGGGCGGTCACCAACAACCGCGTGCGGCTCAAGTCCGGGGTCGCCCGCGATGCCTTCAAGCTGCGCGCCGAGATCGTCGAGCGCTCCTTTGCCCACACCCTCGATCGCGGCGGCATGCGCCGGACCTGGCTGCGCGGGCGCGAGAATGTGCACAAGCGATACCTGCTTCACGTCGCCGGCCACAACCTCTCGTTGCTGATGCGCCAACTCATCGGCGCCGGCACCCCGCGCCAGGCCGTGGCGGGCGGATATGGCGGTGTTTTCGTGCTTGTTGCGCCCTCTGGAGCCGTTTTGGTCGCTCAGATCGTCCTCATCGTCTCGGAGGATGGCGAAACCGCCGACGCCGCATTATGTTTCGTCGTGGGGTGAAACCCGGTCAAGTGGGGTGAAGCCCGGTCAATGGCGACTTTTTCAACGGGCTGATAAGCTTGGATGGAAACCCAGAGTTCGCTACCGTTCTCAAGGTTGTCAATGCAGTCGGGCTGCGACTGACTATAAAATCCACGACCAAAGACTCCGCCGAGTGAGCCGATAAGGTTGGCCACGAGCATTCTGAAAAATGGTTGTCTCATCCATCGACCAGGACCCATTAGTGGATCGGACCTGCCCGCTATAAACACCCGAGACCACCACGGTCGTTTACCCGAGGCCAGCCTTGCCGCCAGATCCCGACAGACGCGCGAAGGATGGACGCCCGAAGGCCCGAGACCCGCCCCCCAAGAAGCTCGTTCTCGGGGCTCGGTTCACGACAGCCCGGTCCCGGAAGGGACGCGCCAAACACCGATACGACCCGTCGCGTATTGTGCTGTGAGACTATGAGTTGGGATGAGGCTGGCTACTCATTCGGCTGCTCCAAGCCCCATTGATAGGAATATATTCTCCTTGCATATTTAAATCAGTATTTTAATATAGCACGGATGATACCGCGCTCCAAAATGACAGATCTCACCCAGGCGCTCGACCGCGAGGCGGCTGTCGCCCTCATCGGTGCGCGCCAGGTCGGCAAGACGACACTTGCGATGGAAATCGGCGAGACCCGCCCTTCGATCTATCTCGATCTGGAGGCGATGGCCGACCGCGACAAGCTCTCCGACCCCGCCCAGTTCCTCCAACTGCACGAGGACAAGCTGGTCATCCTCGACGAGATCCACCGCGTGCCACATCTATTCGAGGCGCTGCGCGGTCTCATCGACCAGGGCCGGCGCAGCGGCAAGGGCACGGGTAGATTTCTGCTACTCGGTTCGGCTTCGATCGATCTGATGCGCCAGTCCGAAACCCTCGCGGGGCGGATCGAGTATGTCGATCTCAACCCTCTTGGTCTGACAGAACTCGACGCGCAAACACCGGAGACGCGCAATGCGCTCTGGCTAAAGGGCGGCTTCCCGCGCAGTTTCCTTGCCGATGAGGAGGAAAGCTTCCGGCGGCGCCAGAACTTCATCCGCACCTATCTCGAGCGTGACATCCCGATGTTCGGTGCCCGCGCCTCGACCGAGACTCTGGAGCGGCTCTGGACTATGCTTGCCCACAATCAGGGCACTCTCCTGAATGCCTCACAACTGGCACGCAATCTCGGCCTCTCCTCCCCAACCGTGACCAGCTATATCGATCTTCTCTGCGATCTGCTGCTGGTCCGGCGGCTGCAACCCTACCACGCGAATGTCGGCAAGCGCCTGACCAAGTCACCAAAGACCTACATCCGCGACAGTGGCCTTGTGCATGCGCTCCTCGGAATCGAGATCCTTGACGAGTTGATGGGCCATCCGGTCGTCGGCGCAAGCTGGGAGGGGTTCGTGATTGAGAATATCCTAGGCGTGGCCCCTGCCCGCACCCAGGCGTATTTCTATCGCACGGCCGCGGGCGCCGAGATCGATCTCGTCCTCGACATGGGCGCCAAGCGCGGCCTCTGGGCCATCGAGATCAAGCGCGGCCTGACCGCCAAGATCGAAAAGGGCTTCAGGCAGGCCTTGGGCGACATTCAACCCGCCCGTTCATTCATCGTCCACGGTGGCGAAGACCGCTACCCAAAGGGTGACGGCATAGAAGCAATTGGGTTGGGGGAAATGCTGGATGAGATACGAGAAGCGTAGGCAACTTCTCCTCTGCAGCCGTAACATGCAACCGCTCTCGAAAACTCCGCCGAAGGCAAATTTGAACAAACGGCCCGATTGCGGACATTCCTTATTGGATCACAAGTTGCAGCGAGGCATACCTTTAGCGGTCATTCGACTCCCCAGAGTTGTGTCCAGCGGCCTTCGTTGCGATTACGCCATTGTCGATGAATAATCGGATCGAGCATCTGTGTTAAAAACAGAGCCGGGCAGAGCACAATGTGAGAAGTTGAAGCAGATGGTCATCGAGCCCCTACGTAAGCGAAACAAGATGGAACACATTATAAACGTCCCAAGGCCATTGAGGATGATCTTGTAGCATTGGCTGACTGGTCGTTTGACCGGCTCGTCGAGTGTGGTGGAATAAGAGACCGTCGTAACCCTAATTCTTGCGACCCAGGGCTATCGGCTTCATGGCGCGTTCGGCGGAATTGTTGTCGATCTCCAGAAAGCCGTGGTCGAGATACGGGCGCAGGCACCTCATCCGGGTCAGGGCGTAGCGGATCGCCTTGGCGAGCTCGGACTTGCCGGAGATCTTTGGCAGCCGGGTTTGCAGCCAGGCTTCCAGAGCATCGAAGATCGGTTTGGCGCAGGCTTGCCGGAGTTGGACCCGCTCGATGGGCAAACTGCCGCGCGCATCCTTCTCGACGACGTAGAGCCCGGCGATGCGCTTGATGGCTTCCTCGGCGATGATCGAGCCCTCCGACTGGAAGACATCGGTGAACTTGCGCCGGATATGGGCCATGCAGGCGACTTCATCGACATCACCGGATCGGTAGAGCTCGTTGAACCCGGCATAGCCGTCCGCAGGCATCTGGTGGGCTGTTTCGAGGGCATCGACTCTGAGCGCGGGCTGGAATGGCGCGGCTCGGATTCGCTGTCGCTGCGGGAGTTTCTGCGGCTGGAGAGCCGGGATCGTGTGCCGGACCATTCCTGGCTGTCGAAGACCCGCACGCGCCTGCCCCACGAGGGGCACGCGGCGGTCTTCGACCGGGTTCTGGCGCGGATCGCCGAGGCGGGTCTGGTGAAGGGCGACCGCATCGGGGTGGATGCCTCGACCATGGAGGCCAACGCGGCGCGGCGTAACATCGTGCGGCGCGACACGGGGTGAGGGCTACCGGGAGATGCTGGAGCATCTGGCCCAGGAGAGCGGCATCGAGACGCCCACGGCCGAGGACCTGGCGCGTCTGGACCGCAAGCGCAAGGGCAGGAAGCTCTCGAACCAGGATCGGGTTTGCAGGAGCGACCCCGAGGCCAGGGTCGCCAGGATGAAGGACGCCGCGACCCATCTGGCCTACAAGCCCGGGCACGCGGTGGATCCGGACACCGGCGCGGTGGTGGCGGCCGAGTTGCACCCAGCCGATGAGGGCGACACCACGACGCTTTCCAGGACCCTGGCGGCGGCCGAGGCAAACCTCGAGGCGGTGGCTGCGGCACCGACGCCAGAGAGCCCGGCCGAATGCGTCACCGACAAGGGCTATTTCTCACGGGCGGTCTTGAAGGCCCTGGACGACAGTCCCTGGAAGACCCGGATCGCCGAGCCCAGGCAGAAGGGCTTTTCGCGCTGGCGCGGTGACCAGGCGGCGCGCCGGGCGGTCACCAACAACCGCGTGCGGCTCAAGTCCGCGCTCGCCCGCGAGGCCTTCAAGCTGCGCGCCGAGATCGTCGAGCGCTGCTTTGCCCACAGCCTCGATCGCGGCGGCATGCGCCGAACCTGGCTGCGCCGGCGCGAGAACGTGCACAAGCGATACCTGCTTCACGTCGCCGGCCACAACCTCTCGTTGCTGATGCGCCAACTCATCGGCACCGGCACCCCGCGCCAGGCTGTGGCGGGCGGATATGGCGGTATTTTCGTGCTTGTTGCGCCCTCTGGAGCCGTTTTGGTCGCTCGGATCGTCCTCATCGTCCCGGAGGATGGCGAAACCGCCGACGCCGCGTTATGTTTCGTCGTGGGGTGAGTGGGGTGAAACCCGGTCAATGGCGCCTTTTTCAACGGGCTGTTAACCCCCGCCGAGGCCTTCTTACATCAACTCAGGTGTTGTGCTTGAAATGTGAATCCAGCCACCACCAGAGCCAACAGGCATAGCTAAAATCTCCCTTGACGATTCACTAAAGGAAGGATAGCAAATTACTCAAATTATTATACGGCGAACCTCAGTTCCAGGTGACTAGAGATACTTCCGCATCAAGTCCGCTATTCGCTCCGGCGCCAGGATCGGTGGCAGCAGCGACTTCACCACCCCGTCACGCCCGACCAGGTAGATAAAGCTGCCATGAGCGTAGAGCGGAGCGCCCTCGGGGGTCTCGGCCACTTGCTTGGCATCGATCTGGAACACCGCCCTGGCCTCGGCAAGGGCTGCCTCGCTGCCGGTCAACCCGATCAGGCGGGGGTGGTAATCGGGCAATCGCCGGGCCATTGCTTCCGGCGTATCGCGGGCCGGATCAACGGTGATCAGGATCGGCGCGATCTCGGCACCCTCCGGCCCCAGAAGGTCCAGCGCCGCCGTCAGACTGGGCAGGGCGACCGAACAGATCGCCTCGCAATTGGCATAACCAAAGAAGATTGCCATCGGCCGCCCGGCGAAATCCGCTTCGGTGACGGCGCTGCCGGTGTGGTCGATCAGATCAAAGCGCGGTGTGAACGCAACCGGGAAGGGCAGAGTCAAATCAGCTTCATGGGCCGGGCCGGTCTCGTGGGCGGTCGCTTCCGCCGTGGTCGCATGGGCCGCGCCGTCATGCGCCAGCACCGGGGCGGATAGGCCCATGGCGACGATCAGCGCCAGCGCACGGTGCATCAGAAGTTCTCCTCAATATACAACCGATCCGGCTCGGCGCCGAGGCCGAGACGGCCATTCGCCTCGATCTCGGCTCCCACATTCGGGTCACGCCGGAACCACGGGCCCTTACCGCCCACATCCGGATTGCGCTTTTTCCAGTCCTTGGTCCAAAGATTGGTCTTTGCAGCCTTGTCCGCACCAGCGGCGCGAATGGTCTGGATCTGGAGCAGCTTTCCGTCCCCGAGGCCAGGGGTGACTTCCGTGTCGCCAACCAGCAGCCCATCGACCTCGACGGTCTGACCGCAATAGGGGGCGAGATCGACCGTGGCGCCGGTAAAGGCGAGCTGGCCGTTCTTGTTGGCCAGCAGGAAGCGCCCATCCGACGCGCGGAGGATGCCCATCTGGCGTTTGCCGGCGCCGCAATCTTCCGGACAGTCGCCGGTCAGGGCGCAGAGCGCGTCGACCACCTTGCCCTCGAACAGCGCGTTCTCCTCGCCAAACAAGTTCCAGCTTTTCGCCTTGCTGCCGGCGGCGAATTCTCCGTCGGCAAGGGCAGGAGAGGCCGCGAGCAGGACAACAGCGACGATCATGCGTTTCATCATGGCCACCCTCACTCGGTCGGGTCCGGGAACGAAAAATCGGGGACGGCACCATAGTCCTCATGGTTCTGGTTCACGATGCCCTCGTCGGCCACCACCTTCTCGACGATCAGATAGTTGATGCCGTCGCGTTCATAGACCACACCGTCGGCGGTCAGCCGGTGGCTTTGCACGCTCAACAGGGTCTTGCCGTCAGCGATGTCGGCGGAGCCCTGCCATTTCAGCACCATGTAGACGGTACCATCATCGGCCAGCATCCCCACCGGGATGCCCCCGGCCGCGCACCAAAGCGCACAGGTATGATGCGCCGAGCCGACCACCGCGTCGGGCCCGCCCATGACGCCGGAGAAATAGCACCAGGTGTCGATCATCTCACCGGTGATCTGCACCCGCTCGCCCTGCGCGGCCAGCGCGGGCAGGGCGGTCAGCGCGAAGCCCGCGCCAAGGGCAAATTTCTTCAACATTGTCATTTCCCGTTCCTGTGTGCCGTGTTGGCGCAAAGAATAGTCCACAATTGTATGTCAGCGAATCACGTTTTCTTGCCGTCCGGCTTCAAATTCCCGATCCGCCGCGATATGGGATCGGTGAGACAAGGGAACTCCGGATGATCCTTTACCCCGCGATAGACCTCAAGGATGGCCAGTGTGTGCGCCTGTTGCGCGGCGAAATGGACGCGGCCACGGTGTTCAACGACGACCCCGCCGCGCAGGCCCGTGCCTTCGTGGTGGCGGGCTGCGAATGGATTCATCTGGTTGACCTGAACGGGGCGTTCAAAGGCGAGCCGGTCAACGGCGCCGCGGTCGAGGCGATTCTGGGGGCGATCGCTATCCCGGCCCAGCTTGGTGGCGGCATCCGCGATACGGCGACCATCGAGGGATGGCTGGCCAAAGGCCTGGCCCGGGTGATCCTCGGCACCGTGGCAGTGCGCGACCCTTCGCGGGTGCGCGAGGCCGCCCGCGCCTTCCCCGGCCAGGTTGCGGTGGGCATCGACGCGCGCAACGGCCTGGTCGCGGTCGAGGGCTGGGCCGAGACCACCGATATTACCGCGCTGGACCTGGCGCGCAGGTTCGAGGATGCCGGGGTGGCCGCGATCATCTATACCGATATCGATCGCGACGGCGCCATGCAGGGCCCGAACATCGAGGCCACGGCGGCGCTGGCCAACGCGGTGTCGATCCCGGTGATCGCCTCGGGCGGGGTGTCGTCGATGGACGACCTGATGGCCCTAAAGAACTGCGGCGCGAAGCTCGATGGTGTCATCTCGGGCCGGGCGGTCTATGATGGACGGATCAACGTGGCGACGGCGGTGGCAGTTTTGGCGGAGTAGACATGACAGCATTCAACATTGCTAACAGGTGCTTCGTGAAGGCACTTGAGGTTACGGTCGATGGCGCAGGGCGCGCGGAGATCGTATCCGCATCATCTGCGGCCGATTCGCGAGGGGTCGTTTATGTGGCGATTCGAGCCGATGGCCAGGCGTTGAAAATCGGCATGACGCGCGGCCACCTACGAACACGGTGGAACGGAATTATTGATACCATAAACGGCAAGCGAACACGCAAGCATGAGTTGATAGCCCGAGGTTTGTGGCTCGCCGAAGCGCGCGGAAGCGCGTTCGAAGTCTGGTGTAAAATCCCTGGTGATCTTGTGATTCATTTGGAGAAGGAGCCACCGCTTACGTTACGTTCGTTTCATCTTGAGGAAGCGTATTGGGACTCGGTGTTCCACCCGTTGATCGGACTCAAGCTCTCGGTTCGCCCGTAATTGCATGCTGAAAACCCGCATCATCCCCTGCCTCGACGTCAAGGACGGCCGTGTCGTCAAGGGCGTCAACTTCGTCGATCTGGTCGATGCCGGTGACCCGGTCGAGCAGGCAAGGCTCTATGACGCCGCCGGGGCCGACGAGTTGTGCTTTCTCGACATAACCGCCAGCACCGAGAACCGGGGCACCATCCTCGATGTCGCCCGGCGCACCGCCGAGCAGTGCTTCATGCCGTTGACCATCGGCGGCGGGGTGCGCACGCTGGAGGATATCCGCAACCTGCTGCTGGCCGGGGCCGACAAGGTCTCGATCATGACCGCCGCGGTCAAGAACCCGGATTTCGTGCGCGAGGCGGCGCAGAAGTTCGGTTCGCAATGCATCGTGGTGGCCATCGACGCCAAATCCGTCGATTCCGAATCGGGGGGCGCCCATTTCGAGGTATTCACGCATGGCGGGCGCGAGGCTACCGGGATTGACGCGGTGGAATACGCGGTTTTGGTCGAGGAAATGGGCGCGGGCGAGATTCTGCTGACCTCGATGGATCGCGACGGCACCGGCGAGGGCTTCAACCTTCCCCTGACCCGCGCCATCGCCGATGCGGTAAACATTCCGGTAATCGCTTCGGGCGGTGTCGGCACGCTGGATCATCTGGTCGAGGGGGTGACCGAAGGCCATGCCTCGGCCGTGTTGGCCGCCTCGATTTTCCATTTTGGCAAGCACACCATCCGCGAGGCCAAGCAGCACATGGCGCAACATGGCGTTGCGGTACGGTTATGATACCCTGTTATGCACAGACTGTGTCGCCTTCGGGCGTGTCGTTGCCGGGCTTGACCCGGCAATCCGGTTTGCGGCCCGGCAGCGCGCGACTGGATGCACCGGTCAAGCCGGGGCATGACGGCGGAAAATCACCGTGGGGTTCGGCATGAGCGATATCCTGCAAAGACTGGCCGCGACCATTGCCGCGCGGGCTGGGGCCGACCCGGCCACCTCGCACACCGCCGCGATGCTGACCATGGGCCCGGCGAAATGCGCCGGGAAATTTGGCGAGGAGGCCGTTGAAGCCATCGTGGAAGCAGTTCGCGGGGACCGCGAAGCGCTGACCCGCGAGGGCGCCGATGTGCTCTATCATTTCCTTGTCATGCTTGCCGCCAGCGGCCTGACGCTGAACGATGTTCTGGCCGAGCTTGAACGGCGCGAGGGAGTCTCCGGCATTGCCGAGAAGGCGGCACGGAGGCAAAGCTAGACGGCGCGATCCGGCGCGGGCGTCCGGTGTTGAGTTTCAGGAGGCTTAAATTGAAGCGATTTGAAGTTCGGTTGTTGTAGTGGCCGCGTTTTTTCGGTGCTTCCTCGTTTGCATCGGTCAGCGTGACCAGATCATTGATATCCCAAAGGCGATCAGTCAGGCCAGCTTCCATCGCCCGGTGTTAACCTTCAGCGTCTGATGGACCCGGACGAAGTTGCAATACATGAAGCGCAACGCGACGGCGTAGGAATGGTTCTCGACCTTCTTTGAGAACGCATTGGTCAGACGGGTAAAGCGCCGCATGTGCATCCGCATGGTCAGGTTCTGGCGTTCAACATGTGACGTGGAAACCAGCGCCTTGTCCGGGTTGCCTTCCACAACTGCGCTTTTTGGCACCAGTGCATACGGCGGGGCTATAGCGGCGCTCGCTGTCCTTGCCGGTCGGCTTGCCATAGATTTTCACCAACTGGGAGTCCCACCAAACGCGCCCTCAACGGCTTCCAGATACGCCTTGTGGCCGCTCGCGTTCCGCCTCCACCGCCTCCACGGTCGGAAACTTCTCGGGATGGCTGGAAGGATCATCGACCAGTTGCGCGAACAGAACCGCCCGGCAGACCGCCAGCGGGCGGCGGGCCCACCACAGATGCAGCGTCGACGGGTGGCCGTGGCGGATGGATTTTTCCCTCGCCGACGCGGCGTTGATCGCGTCGAGCGGGAGAGCGACCTCGGGCAGTTTTTTCTTCGAAGAAACGGTCATGACCAGAGCGCATCGGTCAGCGGGGCGCCGCACTTGATCAGTCGAATGGCCACAACGTGGCCATGAAACTCCACCTTGTTGTTGTCGGCTCTCAGCCTCTTTATTTCAGCCGGATGTATGCTTCCGTAAACGGCGGTGGGGCGAAACCTCACCTTTTTGTTCCGGGAGACAAGCCCTTCCGCCGCTGTCGCGCCGGCCCGAAGCTGCCGGACGACGTCGCCAGCGTGCAAGCTACCCCTTTTTAACTCGAGAGGCGCGATCCAATCCGCACATCTTCCGCCATTGGCGACAAAGAGATAATCGCAGCGCGTCTCACTTTGCCCCAGCGGTGATCCCGGTTTGTCGAAATCCACGATCAAACGCGGCTCAGGCGCATCCTTGAGCGAAACCCCACAACCCTGCTTTCTCAATCGGCCGGATACCATGCAACTCTTGCCAAGCTTGTTCTTGCGAAGCTTAGCGGCAACAGCCTCAACCAACCCCGTCATTCGGCCTCTCCGGTCCGGCTCGAAATCTCGGCCCAGTCGTTGTGGAGTGCCGCCGCCACCTCATCGAAGCCGGACGGGTAAAGACCGGATTCGTCGAGACGGATTTCCTTCACCTCCGATCCCTTGCGGTCGCTTGTTGGTTTGAACAGCCATACCCCTACTTGATCCGGGCGAAGCGCGACATCACTGACGGAGACTTGCTTCCCCTGCTTCTCGGGAAGCCTGGGTCGCTGCACGATGTTGGCGAGTTCCTCAAGCACCCATTCGCTGTGCGTGGTGACGATCACCCGGATGTCCGACCGGACGAGTGCCGCAAGTTGACGACTGAATTCGACCTGCATGGCCGGATGCAAATGCGATTCCGGCTCCTCGACGATCAGCACGTTGCCGGGCATGACCACGTGGCGCAGATACAGAACGACCGGTGCAAGTTCCGAAACCATCGACGAGGCGTTCATTAACGGCAGACTGTCTTTCCATCCATCCGGCCGATAGGTGAAACGCGGATATCCGTTGATATCCGACTTTTCCATCAGCACGGATCCGCAGAGAATGGCCTCTTCGATTGGCGTGCCGTGATCTTCTCGGGCTTTCCCACGCCGGTGCCGGGGGTCATCAAGCTCGATCAACTGTTCAAGAAAATCAGCGAGCACACCCGAGAGCATGGGCGTGTGCGCGGCCGGACGCAGACCAGCCCTTGTGGCGTTCCCGATCAGGGCACTTACGACCACACTGTGCGCATGCATCACCCCGGTTCGGTCAGCGGGAAGATAGAAGGCGGGACGATGCAGTGGACCGACCAGGTGAGGCAGGGCAAGATCGGCAAGGCTTTCGAGTAGCATCAAAAAAATGAGCTTTCGCTCGGTTTCATCATGCCGTAATCTTAAGCGATCAAACTGATGGTGGAGATGGTGGAGATGGTAAATCTCGCGATTGGGAATTTCCAGTTCGAGATTGCTGGGGATCGTTGATCGCAAACCCTGTGCTCGATGTTTTGACGTCAATCCAAGTTCGAATCGAACCGAATCGTTCGAAAGCTCTCGTCGCAAAACGATTCGGCTATCCGACCTGCTCCCTTTTCGGATCAGTTGATCTATGTCGGATCCGAAACACCTGCGAATCTCAAGACTGAGCGGATCGCCTTGTGTGTCGAATACGGACTGAATCAATCTGGTTACAGAGTCGGGTAGAATGAAAGGTGTTTTGTCCGTACCTCGTTCCCTGGTATCGAATAGAGAATCCAGGGTTTCCGATTTCGGGAATTCCTGTTCCATCCATGCAATAAGAGCGTCCATTGCTGTTTTGGACAGTATCTTTTCTTCGTCCTCAAACAGTTGGTCAAACAGGTATGTGTGGCGTTGTACTCCGTCATTATTGCTGAAATACCGATGCAGCGCGTAGATAAGGATTGCCATGTAAGACTTGCCGGTGTTGCTGAGCCCCACGAACACCGTCAGCGGACGCAGATCTACCTCGCCTTTGACGATCGGACCAAAATTCGCCACTTCGAGTCGAAGAGTGTCTCGTGCGGTTGAATCGTTCATATGGTCATATCTCCCGGCTTGTGTGCCCTGAGGTCTGGAAATTTGTTTGAGCCCCGCGCCGGGGGATGCCCTGGCGCGGGGCAATTCGTCATCTCGGTTTTCCATGAAAGCAGCCAAACAACCATGGAAAACCGGCATGCGGAGAGACCAGGATAATACCTCTGAGGCATTGATGGAACCGCGGATCGAAACCAGGATTCCGGAACTAAGTTCCTGACACGCCTCGGCAGGGGCGGCGATGGGCGCCGTTGTGGGGTTTTCGGCCCGCGCCCGGGCACCACTCCCGCGGATTTCGCGCCTGAGGAGATAGCCTCAAGGCGGCCACGCGTCTTGCGGGTCCCGCGTCTGTCCGTTGGCTAAGCGGAGCCTTGGCTGGGAGCCAGCATCGCGCTTAACAACCCGTTGACGAAGCCGGCACTGGACGCGAGCGGCCTGGTCTGATTCTTTGGTGTTCCGATTTGACCGGGGGCTCGCCGAAGGCGATGGGGCTGCGGAAGGATCGTCAGGGTGACTTGATGGTGGGCTGGGCGGAGATGCCGCTTGGCATAGCAGCCCGTTGAAAAAGTCGCCATTGACCGGGTTTCACCCCACTTGACCGGGTTTCACCCCACGACGAAACATAACGCGGCGTCGGCGGTTTCGCCATCCTCCGAGACGATGAGGACGATCCGAGCGACCAGAACGGCTCCAGAGGGCGCAACAAGCACGAAAACACCGCCATATCCGCCCGCCACAGCCTGGCGCGGGGTGCCGGCGCCGATGAGTTGGCGCATCAGCAACGAGAGGTTGTGGCCGGCGACGTGAAGCAGGTATCGCTTGTGCACGTTCTCGCGCCGGCGCAGCCAGGTTCGGCGCATGCCGCCGCGATCGAGGGTGTGGGCAAAGGAGCGCTCGACGATCTCGGCGCGCAGCTTGAAGGCATCGCGGGCGAGCGCGGACTTGAGCCGCACGCGGTTGTTGGTGACCGCCCGGCGCGCCGCCTGGTCATCGCGCCAGCGCGAAAAGCCCTTCTGCCTGGGCTCGGCGATCCGGGTCTTCCAGGGACTGTCGTCCAGGGCCTTCAAGACCGCCCGTGAGAAATAGCCCTTGTCGGTGACGCATTCGGCCGGGCTCTCTGGCGTCGGTGCCGCAGCCACCGCCTCGAGGTTTGCCTCGGCCGCCGCCAGGGTCTTGAAAAGCGTCGTGGTGTCGCCCTCATCGGCTGGGTGCAACTCGGCCGCCACCACCGCCCCGGTGTCCAGATCCACCGCGTGCTCGGGCTTGTAGGCCAGATGGGTCGTGCCGTCCTTCATCCTGGCGACCCTGGCCTCGGGGTCGCTCCTGGAAACCCGATCCTGGTTCGAGAGCTTCTTGCCCTTGCGCTTGCGGTCCAGACGCGCCAGGTCCTCGGTCGTGGGCGTCTCGATGCCGCTCTCCCGGGCCAGATGCTCCAGCATCTCCCGGTAGCCCTCACCCGTGTCGCGCCGCACGATGTTGCGCAGCGCCGCGTTGGCCTCCATGGTCGAGGCATCCACCCCGATGCGGTCGCCCTTCACCAGACCCGCCTCGGCGATCAGCGCCAGAACCCAATCGAAGACCATCGCGTGCACCTCGTGGGGCAGACGCGTGCGGGTCTTCGACAGCCAGGAATGGTCCGGCACACGATCCCGGCTCTCCAGCCGCAGAAACTCCCGCAGCGACAGCGAATCCGAGCAGCGCCATTCCAGCCCGCGCTCAGAGTCGATGCCCTCGAAGTAGCCCACCAGATGCATGCGGAAATAGCGCCCCGGCGGCACCGAAGGCGCTCCCGTCCTGGCCGCGTAATAGCACCGGCAGGTCGCCTCGACGAAGTCGTCGAAGCCGCCCTCAATCAGGACCGACTGAAGACGGTCGTAAAACACATGACCCGGCGAGCGCGGCATCTCCGCCCAGCCCACCATCAAATCACCCTGACGATCCTTCTGCAGTCCCATCGACATCGGCGAACCTCCCGGTCAAATCAGAATATCATAGAATCAGACCAGGCCGCTCGTGTCCAGGGCCGACTTCGTCAACGGGCTGATAGGTGAAAGACCAGATTTCGTCGCACTGAATCACCGACGCCTTAACGTCGCGCACATTAGCATCGTGGTAGAGTGAACAAGCCTTGCCCGCGTCGATCAGCAACTTGTTGACGGGTTCTTGCTCACGTCGGCCAGACGGGCCGTCGAGCGGGTGCTGTTACCCTCAACGAGGCAACGGAGGATCAGGGTGCGGGTTTCGAGGGGCAGCTTGATAAATGACCGTTATGCTTGAGCGTCAAGCATTACGGTCATTTTCTTTTGCTTCCTGCCGCACCCTATCCATCTCATCGCTTACACGCGCAATTGTGCGTTCAATCTCTTCCTTGATGGGCAGCGGCTCTCGCGCAACACCAAGCATTGCCCGAACCTCCTGTAAAACGCTTTGCTTGCGCTCCGGGTTATTCTCCATCGTTATCTCCATCTATCTGGCTCCCGCCCCTCCGCATTCTTCTCCTAGTTGAAAAGTCTATGTTCAACTTAGAATCAAAATAATGCTTTCTTTTTATCCAAATAACCCGTCTCCCTTAGAGATAACAGCAACATCTACGGGACCACCTACTGGCTCCACCCGTGAATCCACAGGTCTCGGCACGCGCCGTTCGTTACGTTCTCTTGCCCGCCAGTTGGGTCGGGCGCCCTCAACCATCAGCGCCGTCGCACGGTAACCAAATGAGAGGCCCCGCAGACGCTACAATATCAAACGCCCGCAGAGAGGTTTGCGGAATGTGTTGCGGCGATCCGTTGAACTCACCGGCAAACCCGGTCATTCGCCGGGTCCGTTACGGGCGGCCGGAGTGGACCTGCGAGCAGACAATGCCGCCTGCAGCACCAGTTAACGGGTCCATGGCTTAGAGCGATATCCAGCAAAGTGGCTTCACTTTGCGGCAGGCTAATCGCGACAAACCGGCAAGTTCGAGCCTTGCCGGTTATCCGGAGATCACGAACAGGGCCCCGGCCTGACGGAATTCCGACACCAAGCGACGAGAATATGCGTAACGCCTGTGGTAAAAATTGCTCAGATGCAGCGAAATCGAATTCCGGAGGAAAACCCATGAAGACCCATGCCCGCGTGGTCGTGATCGGCGGCGGTGTCGTCGGCTGTTCGGTGCTGTATCATCTGGCCCGCGAGGGCTGGACCGACGTGGTCCTGCTGGAACGCTCGGAGTTGACGTCGGGCTCGACCTGGCACGCAGCGGGCGGTTGCCACACCATCAATGGTGACCCGAACGTCGCCAAGCTGCAGAAATACACCATCGACCTCTATAAGGAGATCGAGGAACTGTCCGGGCAGGCGACCGGCTTCCACATGACCGGCGGCGTCATGCTGGCCACCACCCCGGAGCGCTTCGATTGGCTGAAATCCACCGCCGCCAAGGGCCGTTATCTCGACATCGAGGCCGAGATCATCACCCCCGAGGAGGCCCATGCGGACCTGCCGCTGCTGGACCCGGCGCAGTTCTGCGGCGCCGTGCGCACCTTCGTCGACGGCCACCTCGACCCCTCCGGCGTCACCCACGCCTATGCCAAGGCGGCCCGCAAGCTTGGCGCCACGGTCCATACCCACACCATGGTCCAGGACATTCAGCGCCTGCCCGACGGCGGCTGGCAGGTTATCACCGACCAGGGCAACATGACCTGCGAGCATGTCGTCAATGCCGGTGGCCTGTGGGCGCGCGAGGTCGGCCGCATGGTCGGGCTGGAGCTGCCTATCCTGGCCATGGAGCACATGTACCTGATCACCGAGGACATGCCCGAGGTCGCCGAGATCAACGCCTCGACCGGCAAGGAAGTGGTCCACGCGGTCGATTTCGACGGCGAGCTCTACCTGCGCCAGGAGCGCGGCGGCATGTTAATGGGCACCTACGAGAAGGCCTGCGTGCCCTGGTCCGAGCGCCAGACCCCGTGGGATTTCGGCCACGAGTTGCTGCAACCCGACATCGACCGCATCGCGCCCAGCCTGGAGGTCGGCTTCGAGCATTTCCCGGCATTCCAGAACGCCGGAATCAAGCAGATCATCAACGGCCCCTTCACCTTCGCCCCCGACGGCAACCCGCTGGTCGGGCCCATTCGCGGATTGGCGGGCATGTGGTCGGCCTGCGGTGTCATGGCCGGCTTCAGCCAGGGCGGCGGTGTCGGTCTGGCGCTGGCGAACTGGATGATCCATGGCGATCCCGGCTTCGATGTCTGGGCCATGGACATCGCCCGTTACGGCGACTGGACGACGATGGCCTACACCAACAAGAAGGTGCAGGAGAACTATTCGCGGCGCTTCTCGATCAAGTTCCCGAACGAGGAGTTGACCGCGGCCCGCCCCTACAAGACCACCCCGATCCATGACCGCATGATCGCCGCTGGCGCACAGATGGGCGACAGCTGGGGCCTGGAGGCGCCGCTGTGGTTCGCGCCCGAGGGGGTGAAGGACGCGTTCTCCTGGCACCGCTCGACCGACTTCGAACATGTGAAAGCCGAGGTCGCCGCCGTGCGCGACAGTGTCGGGATGATGGAAATCTCCGGCTTCAGCAAATTCGGCGTCACCGGCCCCGGCGCCCGGGACTGGCTGGACAAGATGCTGGCCTGCAAGATCCCCAACCCCGGCCGCATGACCCTGGCCCCGATGCTGAAGCATGACGGCAAGCTGATCGGCGACCTGTCGATTGCCTGCATCAAGGAAGGCGACTTCTTCCTGGCGGGCTCGGGCATGGCCGAGGTCTATTACCGCCGCTGGTTCGAGGACCACCTGCCAAATGACGGCTCGGTCGTCCTTGATGCCATCGGGCTGGGCCTGAGCGGCCTTTCCATCGCCGGGCCGAACGCGCGCAAGGTGCTGGAGAAGATCACCCATTCGGATATCTCGTCAGGCGCGTTCCGCTTCATGGCGATCCGCGAGATGGAGCTGGGCTTCGCCCCCTGCCTGGTCGGCCGGGTCAGCTTCACCGGCGATCTCGGCTACGAGATCTGGATGAAACCGGAATACCAGCGCCATGTCTTCGACCAACTGATGCAAGCGGGTGCCGAGTTCGGCATCAGGCTGTTCGGCCTGCGCGCCTTGAACGCCATGCGGCTGGAGAAGAACTTCGGCGGCTGGGCGCGGGAGTATCGCCCGCTCTACGGTGCGCTGGAGGTTGGGCTGGACCGCTTCGTCGCCTATTCCAAGCCGGCCGACTTCATCGGCAAGGAAGCCGCAACAGCCGAACGCGACAATGGCGGCACTCTGCGCCTCAAGATGTTTATCGTCGAGGCAAAGGACGCCGACGTGATCGGCGACGAACCTATCTCGCTGAATGGTGAGGTCGTCGGCTGGGTCACCTCGGGCGGCTATGCGCATAATTCTGGCACATCGATGGCTTTGGGGTATGTTCCGAAGGAACATGCAAACGCGCAAGGGCCGTGGCAGATCGAACTTCTGGGCGAACGGTTGCCAGCCCATGTGCAACATGCACCGATCTGGGACGCCAACGCGGAAAGGATGCGCGGCTGATGCAACGCTACAACGCCCTTTCGGTTCTCTGGGGCGGGCTGACCGGCCAGCAGCACTGGAAACCGGTCTGGGGCCAGCCGGAACCGAAGAGCCATTACGACGTGATTATCGTCGGTGGCGGCGGCCATGGGCTCGCCACTGCGTACTACCTGGCCAAGGAACACGGCATCACCAATGTGGCGGTGCTGGAAAAAGGCTGGCTCGGCGGCGGCAATGCCGGGCGCAACACCACCATCGTGCGCTCGAACTACATGATCGAGGGCAACACCGAGTTCTACGAGCACTCGCTGAAGCTGTGGGAAAACCTCAGCCACGAGCTGAACTACAACGTCATGTTCAGCCAGCGGGCGCATGTGGGCCTGGTGTTCAGCCCCGGGCAGCGCGATGCCATGGCGCGGCGTTACAACCTGATGCGGCTGAACGGCATCGACGGCGAGTTCTGGGATCCGGCTGAACTGCGCCGCCGCATCCCGCATCTGAACTACGACCATGGCCGCTTCCAGATCTTCGGTGCCTATGTGCAGCCACGCGCGGGCACGGCGCGCCACGATGCGGTGAACTGGGGCTATGCCCGCGCCGCCACGGCGCTGGGTGTCGACATCATCCAGAACTGCGAAGTTACCGGCTTCATCCACAAGGCGGGCGCTGTGATTGGTGTCGAGACCAGAAAAGGCGAGATTTACACCGACAAGATCGGCCTCGCGGTCGCTGGCCACACCTCGGTACTGGCGCACAAGGCGGGGCTGGGCAAGCTGCCGATCGAGACCCACAAGCTGCAGGCCTATGTCTCCGAGCCGATCAAGCCGATCGTCGACCAGGTGATCGTCTTCGGCGACATCGGGCATTTCTACATCAGCCAGTCCGACAAGGGCGGCATGGTGTTCGGCGGCGACCTCGACAAGTACAATTCCTACGCCCAGAAGGGCAACCTGCCGGTCTACGAGAACGTCATGGCCGCCTGTATGCAGATCCTGCCTTGCCTCGGCCGGGTCAAGCTGCTGCGCCAATGGGCGGGCGTGATGGACATGTCGATGGACGGCTCGCCCTTCATCACCAGGACCGATGTTCCGGGGCTCTACCTGAACGCCGGCTGGTGCTATGGCGGCTTCAAGGCGACCCCGGGCTCGGGCCACACCTTCGCCCACACCATCGCGCGTGACGAAGCGCACTGGGCAAACGCCGGGCTGACCCTCAACCGCTACCGCGAAGGTCGCCAGATCGACGAGACCGGCCACGGCCCGTCCCCGAAAGCGCACTAATGACAGGGGTTCTCGAAATCCGGCCCGAGGAGGTCACCCTGACGCCCGCAGGGGCGGCGGAGTTGCCGACGCTCGCACGGCTCTATGTTCAGATGCATGAAGCGCATGGTCGCGAGATAACCGCGGCCGACGCCTCGGCGAAGCTACGCAAATCGATTGGCGCCGGGCTGAACACCCTGCTGTTCATGAACCGTGATCGAGCGCTGGGTTTCGTGCTTTGGGCCGATCTGGGCGATCATGTCTTCATCCGAAACTACGTCATCGAGCGGGCATCCCGCGGCCGCGGACTTGGTGCCGCACTCTTCGCGCGTTTTCGCGCGGAGATCCTTGCGCCCGGCACCGCAATCCGTCTTGAATCAACAGCCGATCATGCCCACCGCTTCTGGGAAGCGCAGGGCTTGACGGCGTGGAGCACCGGTATGCGGCTTGACCCCCCAAAGGAGCATCTCTGATGTTGCGTATCCCCTGCCCCTTCTGCGGCACCCGCGACCACACCGAGTTCTCCTACGAGGGCGACGCGACGGTGATCTATCCCGCGCTCGACGCCTCTGAGGAGGAGTGGTTCGAAGCGGTTTTCCTGCGCGACAACCCGCGCGGGCCCCATAGCGAGGTCTGGCATCATTTGCAGGGCTGCCGGTCCTTCCTGATCGTCGAGCGCGACACCCTGACCCACGAGATCACCGGTGCGCGTCTCGCCCACCAACCCACTGCGGATGCCTTGATAAATGGGGAGGCCCTCAAATGAGCGGCTACAGGCTTGCCCAGGGCGGCATCGTCGACCGCGCCCGCCCGCTGGGTTTCACCTGGGACGGGCGGGTGAAACAAGGGCTGGCAGGCGACACCCTGGCCTCGGCGCTGATGGCCAGCGGCGAGAGCATCCTGTCGCGCAGCTTCAAGTATCACCGCCCGCGCGCCATCATGTCGGCGGGCCCCGAGGAAGGCGGCGCGCTGGTCACCGTGGGCGCCGGCGCCCGGCGTGATCCGAACGCCAAAGCGACCCAGATCGAGCTTTGTCAGGGGCTGGTGGCCAGCGGCCAGAACGCCTGGCCGAATGTGCGCTTCGACCTTGGCCGGGTGAACGACGTGTTCAACCGCTTCCTCGCCGCGGGGTTCTACTACAAGACCTTCATGGGGCTGGGTCGCGGCACCAGCCAGTGGATGTTCTTCGAGAAGTTCATCCGCAAGGCAGCCGGCATGGGCACCGCCTCGCGTGAGGCCGATCCGGACAGCTACGACCTCGTCCACGACCATTGCGATCTGCTGGTTATCGGCTCCGGCCCCGCCGGGCTGGCGGCGGCTGAACTGGCGGCGGGCAACGGCCTCGACGTCATGCTGGTCGAGCAGGATTTCGCCCTGGGCGGCTCGCTGCTGGCCTCGACCGGGACCATCAAGGGCAAACCCGCCAATGTCTGGCTGAACGAACGCATCGCCGCGTTGAAGGGCGTGCGCATCCTGCCCCGAACCACTGCCTTCGGCCTCTACGATACCAATGTGGTCGGGCTGTACGAGAGAGTATCGGACCATATAACCGGCGTCGACACGGCGCTGCCGCGCGCCAGTATCCGCATCGTCCGACCGGCCCGGGTCATCCTCGCCTCCGGCGCGATCGAGCGGCCCGTCGCCTTTGGCAACAACGACCGTCCCGGGGTGATGCTGTCGGGTGCGATGGCAACCTATGTCAACCGTTTCGGCGTCGCGCCGGGGCGGCGCGCCGTCATCTCGGGCAATGGCGACAGCACCTATGACGACGCCATCGCGCTGGCCACAGCCGGGGTTGCCACCACCCTGCTCGACGCCCGCGAGATCGCCCCGCCGGAACTGGCGGCGGCAGCGGCGGCGGCCGGGGTCGAAGTCCATTCCGCCTATGTCCCGGTCGAGGCCCAGGGCCGCAACGTCGTCAAGGGCCTGCAGATCGGCCACCCGGCGCGCGACGGCCATATCCGCCCCGAACGCATATTGCCCTGCGACTGCATCGGCACCTCCGGCGGCTGGTCGCCGGCGGTCCACCTGTTGTCGCATCGCGGCGCAAGACCGGCCTGGAACGCCGATATGGCCTGCTTCCTTCCGGGGATGATCCCCGAGGGTGTCGATGTCGCGGGCAGTGTCGCTGGCGTATGGCGTACGCATGATTGCATCGCCCACGGCCAGGCCGCCGCCGCCGAGGCGGTCAAGGCGCTGACAGGCAAAAAGCCGCGTGCCGCCAGGGCGCCGGAACCAGGCGGCTGGGCCAACCCGATCCAGCCGCTGTGGGAGGTGACTGTCCCGAACCGCAAGCTGAAAAGCTTCGTTGATCCGCAGCACGACGTCGCCACCTTTGATGTGCGCCTGGCCGCGCGCGAGGGCTACGTCTCGCCCGAGCATATGAAGCGCTACACCACGCTGGGCATGGCGACCGACCAGGGCAAGGTCGGCAACGTCATCGGCCTGGCGCTGCTGGCCGAAGCGCTGGACCAGACGATCCCGCAGACCGGCATCACCACCTTCCGCCCGCCCTACACGCCGATCCCGATCGGCGCCTTCGCCGGCCGCGCCCGCGACCAACACTACCAGGCCGAGCGCCAGACCCCGATGCACAAGGCCCAGGCGGACACCGGGGCGAAATGGATCGACACCGGGTTGTGGAAGCGCGCCTGGTACCACCCGGCCCACGAGGGCGAGACCCTTGGGGAAGCATATGTCCGCGAGACGACCGCGGTGCGACAGACTGTTGGGCTGATCGATGTTACCACCCTCGGCAAGATCGCGGTACAGGGCCCGGATGCGGCCGAGTTCCTGAACCGGGTTTATGTCAACGGTTTCGGCAAGCTGCCGGTGATGAAGTGCCGCTACGGCGTGATGTTGCGCGACGACGGCATCGTTTTCGACGACGGCGTGACCTGGCGCCTGGGTGAAAACGAGTTCATGACCACCACCACCACAGCCCATGCCGCAACCGCCATGGCCTGGTTCGAGAACCTGCTCCAGACCCGCTGGCCCGAACTTCGTGTCAACATCGCCTCGCTGTCGGATCAGTGGGGCGGCGCCGCGGTTGCCGGACCGCGCTCGCGCACCGCGTTGCAGGCGGCGCTGGCTGAAGGAGACATCTCGGGCGAGGGTCTGCCCTTCATGGGCATCACCAATGCCAGGCTGAAGGTCGAGGATGGCGAGATTCCGGTGCTGATCGCCCGGATCAGCTTCTCCGGCGAGATGGCTTTCGAGGTCTATGCCCGCTCCGGCCACTGCCCGGCGATGTGGCGCGCACTGCTGGCCCAGGTACAGGCCAGTGGCGGTTGCGCCTACGGCACGGAGGCACTGGGGGCGCTGCGCATCGAAAAGGGGCATGTCACTGCGGCCGAGCTTGACGGGCGTGTGACGCTGGAGGATGCGGGCCTCGGCAAAATGGCATCGACGAAGAAGCCCTTCATCGGAAATATCCTGCGCAAACGCCCCGATCTCGCGCGCGGCGACCGCCCGCAACTCGCCCATTTCCATCCCGTCACCGAGGGCGAGAAGTTCTCCATCGGAGCGGTGGTTTGCGCCGAGGGCGAGGTCAAGGGCCACGGGCTGGGCTGGATCACCGGCGCAACGGTGGCCCCGGCGCTGGGCGGCGGCTGGCTTGGCATCGGTTTCATCAAAGGCGGCTACCACGCCTGGGAAGGCAAAGAGGTCGTCATTGCCGATCCGGTGCGCGGCAGCGAGATCAAGGCCCGGGTTGCCAGCCCGCACCAATACGATCCCAAGGGAGAACGGATGCATGGTTGAGCGCGTTTCGGCCCTTGATGGCCATGTTGCCCCGCGCCAGTTTGGCCTGATCGGTCAGGATGGCCCTGGCATCCACCTCAGCGAACGGCCTCTGGCCAGCCTCTGGCTGATCGCGGCATGGCCTGAGCGGCTGGCCGAAACCGGGGTCGTGGCGGCGCAGGCGACGGGTGTCGCCGCCGCCGCCGGCGCTGGCGCTTCGGTCACCGGCCCGGGTGGCACCCTGCTGCGCATCGAGCCGCTGAAATGGCTGCTGATCAGCGAGGACGAGACCGCCGCCCCGGTGATTGATCCCGCGGATGGCACCGTGCTGGAACTCAGCCATGCCCGCACCGTGATCCATGTCTCGGGCCCGAAGTCCCTGGACCTGATGGCGCGCATGGTATCGCTGGACCTTCGCCTGGCGGCGTTCCCCGAGGGATCGGTCGCGAGTACCGGCCTGCACCATGTCGGCGTCACCATCCTGGCCCGCGACGACGGTTTCGACATCCTGGTGCTGCGCAGCTTCGGACTGGCGGTCTGGGAGATCCTTGCCGAGTCGGCAGCCCAGTTCGGCGCCGAGATCGCCTGAACTCATGGTACTCCAACACCGCTGTTCGCACTCGCGAACCCATCCTCCCGCCCCGACTCCCGGCGGGTCTTTTGCTCGTGGAACATCCGCTTGCGCCGAAAGCGTCAGCTTTCGAACAGGCGCAAAAATACGCGCGGAGGCGGCGCGGGAGGTGGGTTGTTCCCGCTCTGCGGGACTGCGTATCAGCGCGTGATTGCAATCCGACCGGGGTAAGAAACGGCTCCCGACCACCGGGCCGCCACTCGTTAGCGTACTGAATTGGATCAATTTTCTCAAAAAAGTTCACAATTGGAACGAAAATTCTACTCTACTTAATGGTGGAAACTAACGTTTTAACTTATACTTACTGGCGAAACGCGGTTCGTTTTGCAATTTGCGCTCTCTAGCGGGGGAGTTCGAGATGGGGTTGGAACAATGCGCAGCATTCTAGGTTTCGTCCGCGATGACCGCGGCTCGCAGACTATTGAATTTATGCTGTGGGTTCCGATTTTCGTCGGGCTACTCATAATAGTGATGGACACCACCACGATTTATATCACCCATACCGAGATGGAGACCGTCGCGCGCGATACGGCGCGGCGCATAATCAAGGGGCTCTCGCCGGGGATGGCCATAGACCATGCGGTCAATGAAATGCGCCTGCGCAACTACCCCTATACGGTCACTGCGACCTTTGACCCGGACATCGGCGCCGACGTCACCATCGCGATTCGGACGGGCGCTATCGGGATCATCGGCTACCTCAACCCGGTGGCGATCAACAGCGCTGTGATTCGAGCGCGCGTCATCATGCGGCCCGACCCAACAGTCGACTACAGTGGTTCCGTTTGACCTCCCGGCGAACGCTCGAGCGCTAGGAGCACAGCCATCGTTTAGACGCGGGCCATCATGGACCAGAACAATGTGAGGTTAATACGATGCGCAGCTTTGACCGCTTCATCAAGGACAGCAAGGGTGCTGTGACCATCGAGTTTACCGTCCTCGTGCCGGTCTTTGTGTTCCTTATGGTCTTTTTCACGGATACGAGCGTCATCTATCTGACACATTCCGAGATGTACAACGCCGCGCGCGACATCGCACGGCGAATGGCGACTCATGAACTGGAGACCCCGTCCGATGTGCAAGAGTATGCTGCGAAACATCTGTCCCTGGGCGCGCGTACATACTTCATCGAACCGAACTTCGGCGGTGTGATGTCGGTCAGCATCGCGGTCAGCGTTGCCCAGGCTACATTCTTCGGTGCGTTTTTCGAACCGATCATGGGTAAGGCGCTCGTTGCCACCGCGTCCGTAAGAAGAGAAACGCGGCTGATCGAGGCCAGTTAAACGGGCGGCGGCCCGCCGAAGCGGCCGCGCCTCCAATGACAATCGGAGTTGTCGCTATGTTGGAGAAACATCTTGACCGGTTCCTGCGCGATGAGGGTGGTGGCTCACACTATCTGGGGGTTGACCTGGTTCATTCTCTATGTCGGGATCGGGGGCCTCGCGGTCGATATTACCGATGGCTACCGCCATCAGAGCTTGCTCCAGGCGACGGCCGACTCTGCGGCGCTTGCCGGAATTATGTCGCCGCTGAGTGACGAGACCGAGGTGGATTCCTGGGCGCTAATCTACTCAGATTTCAACATGGTGCCAAGCGTCCACGGCAACGTCCTCAAAGCCACCGATGTCGATATCGGCACGTGGGATTTCACCACGCGGACCTTCTCGGTGGGCGGTGAAGACCCGAATGCCGTCCGCGCGGTCACGCACCGCGACGCAAACAACGGGAACCCGGTGGCGACGAATTTCCTGCGCATCATCGGGCTCAATTACTGGAATGTGCGCGCTGAGGGCATTGCCGCGATCGGCATCGATGAGTGCCTGGACAAAGGCATCATCGCTGGCGGAGCGCTGGACGTGAAGACACACATCGAATTCTACGATGATATATGCCTGATCGGTCACGAGAAATTCTGGTTCAGAAACAATGGCACCTCGTTCGGGGACGAAGTCTATATCGGCGCTGGGTGCGAGGACACCAGTAAAAAGTGCATCGGGCCGGGCACCCAGGTGTTGAAAAACGACGATTTTTTGAATGCCTTCGAGATGGATTATGGCGGCAATTACGAGGATCCGACCTTGCCGTTAGACGCCATGAACGTCGGCAAGTACGTCGACGCCGTGCTCAGCATTTCCACTTACGAGAACTTTGACCTTTTCATAACTGCGATGAAAGGGAACGACCAATTCATCGATTATTCTGGCTACGAATACCTCGCCAGCGATCTGGGCGTAACGATTCGCGAATCCGTTCCCGTTCTGCCAGCCGAGTTGGTGAAGTATACCATCTATGACCTCAACTGCCCCAAGAGCGGCTATGTGATGCCGGAAGGCAATTACGCCAACGTCGCGGTGATCGCGAATTGCCCGATTTCATTCGCGACGGGCGGCGTATACAACATCACCAGCAGCCTGATCGCGTCGACCTACGTGTCGAACGGGAACAACGCATCCATCAGCGGATCAGCGAAGATCAACCTCGGCTCCGCAGGCTGCGTCGGCGGGAACGAAATGTATTCGCTGGGCAACATCAACCTCGCGCCCGACGGGCAGTTCGCGAATCTTAGAATCCTGGCCCAGGGTGATGTTCACTTCGCCGCTTCGTCGGACAGCCCCAGCGGCACCAGTATCCAGGCGACCGGCGATGTCTTCCTCGCCAGCGGATCGGCCGCTGTCGGCAAGTATGGCCTCTGCGCGGACTCCAGCGGCGGTGCGCGGGCCCTGTCAGTCGCCCTGGTGCACTGACGCCCCGGTCGAACCGGGATAACCAGACGATAGGCCGGCGGTGCTCCCGCCGACCGCGTTTCGTTTCGGATAGGGGCTTGCGGCGGCGGCTCGCGGCTCAATCCATCGGCGATGCGCCGCCCTCCGCCGTCCGGCGGGCAACGAAATCGTCCAGCGCCTCGGCCACCCCGGGGTCGACCGATGGCGGCTCGAACTCCGCCAGCTTGCGCTTCCAGATATCGCGGGCGCGTTCGGTCGCCGTCTTCGCGCCCGCCTCGGCCCACTGCCCGAAATTCGACCAGTCCGAGACCAGCGGCTCGTAGAAAGCGGTCTGATACCGCTCCATGGTCTGGGTGGCAGCGAAGAAATGCCCGCCCGGCGCCACCTCGGCGATGGCGTCGAAACCGATCTCGTCCGGCCCGCAATCCACCGGCTGCATCACCTCGGCGATGGTCCGCATCGCCTCCATGTCGGTGATGAACTTCTCCAGCGAGAGGGTCAACCCGCCCTCCAGCCAGCCGCAGGCGTGGAAGATCATGTTGGCTCCGGCCAGCACAGCCCCCCACAGGGCCTGTTGGGTCTCGTAATCCCCCTGCACATCCGGCGCGTTCGAGGCGGTCCCCGCCGCCGAGCGCCAGGGCAGGCCGATATGGCGCGCCAATTGCCCGGCGCCGAAATTGGATTGAATATGCTCCGGCGTGCCGAAGACCGGAGCGCCCGACTTCATGATCACATTCGAGGCGAACGAACCATAGACCACCGGCGCACCGGGCCGCACGATCTGCGCCAGGGTTATCCCGGCCAGTGCTTCGGCATGGCTCAGCGTCAGCGCGCCCGCAATGGTAATCGGCGCCATCGCGCCCAGCAGGCAGAACGGCGTGATCACCAAAGGCTGGCCCCATTCGGCAAAATCGATGATTCCCTGGGTCATCGGCCGGTCGAGCTGGCGAGGCGAGTTTGTGTTGATCACCGTAAAGGTATGGGGCGCCGCCCGGAAGCCCTCCGCATCGACACCGCGCGCAATCCGCAGCATCTCGAAGCTGTCCTGCACCTGGCCCTGCCCGCGAGCGTAAACAAAGGGCACCTTGTCCGACAGCGTCAACTGAACGCGCATCGTCACCAGATGGCGCAGCGCCACCGGCACGTCCTGCGCCTCGATCGCCGGGGCCAGCTTGGGCAAGATATCGAAGCTCTGCTGCAGCTTGGTGGTCTCGATGAAGTCCGCCAGGGTACCGGGCCTGCGCCTGCGCTCCAGATCGGTGATGTTGGGGCACCCCGCCCCGGCGCTGAACATCAGGCTGTTGCCGCCAACCGGGATATCGCGCCCGGGCCCGCCGCCTGCCAGGGTAAACCCGGCGGGCGCGCCGGCCAGCGCCTCTGCCACCAGCCCCCGGTCGATGCGGACCATCTGGCTGTCCTCATCGACCAGCGCCCCGGCCTCGTGCAACCGCCGCCGACCCTCGGCGTGGAGCACCTTGATCCCCAGTTCCTCCAGCACCCTCAGCGCGGTGTCGTGGATCGAGGCCACCTGATCGGCCGAGAACACCTCCGGATGCGGTAACCGGTTGAAGATCGGATGGTAGCTGACCGAGCGCATCGGTGTGGCGGCAGCGTTTCGCCGTCCCCGCCGTCCGGTCCGTGCCGCGCCGGTCATCGCCTTACCCCCCGCATCCGCGCGCCCGCCGGGTCATAGGGCGAGGGCGCCACCACCCGCGCGGCCCGCTCGACGCCAACGATATGGACCGACAGTTCGGTCCCCGGCTCGACCAGCCCCGGCTCGACCAGCGCCATTGCCAGCGATTTGCCGAGGCAATGGCCATAGGCGCCCGAGGTGACGAAACCCACATTGCGGCCATCCTGCCAGACCGGCTCGTAGCCCCCGGCATCGGCATCCGGCGCATCCACCTCCAGCGTCACCAGCCTGCGCGCCGGGCCGGCCTCGCGCTCACCCAGCGCCGCATCGCGGCCGTTGAAATCACCCTTGTCCCAGGCGATCCAACGATCCATGCCGGTCTCGGCGGCGGTATACCCTTGGGTGAACTCCTTCGACCAGATGCCAAAGCTTTTTTCGATCCGCATCGACAGCATGGCGTTGAAACCGAAATCGACCGCGCCGAACTCCGCCCCGGCCGCCTTCAGGGTGCGGTACAGGCTGACATGCTCCGCCGCGCCGCAATTGATCTCGAACCCCAACTCACCGCAAACCGACATCCGCGCGACCTTGGCGCGGATCAGCCCGATATCCACCGTGGTGCAGCCCATGAACGCGATCGCATCGTTGGAAACGTCCTGATGGGTCAGGCTCGCCAGCATCTCGCGCGAAAGTGGCCCGGCCAGGCCGAAACCCACCGTCCCATCCGATATATCACGCACCTCGACCCCATCCTCGATGTGATCCTTGAACCAGCGCATATGCCATTCGCGCAGATAATAGGACCCCATGATCCACCAGGTCCCGTCGCCCCAGTTGAAGACCGTCAGATCGCCTTTCAGCTTGCCGTTCGGCGCCAGCATCGGTGCCAGCCGGGCGCGGCCCGGACCCGGCAGCCTTGAGGCCATCACCCGGTCCAGCCATGCCTCCGCCCGCGGCCCCCGCACCTCGAAGCGCGAGAAGCCGGAGATATCGATGATCCCGACGCCCTCGCGGGTCCGGCGGCATTCCTCGCCGACGATGGCGTCGGCGTTCGAGCGTTTCAGCGTCGGCGTTTCCTCGAAGCCCTCGGGCGCGAAGTAGATCGGCACCTCCAGCCCCCAGGAACAGCCCCAACGCGCGCCATTGGCTGCCATTGCGTCATGGGCGGGCGCTTTCCTCAGCGGCCGCCCGGCCCAAAGCTGCTCGTTCGGATAACTCATCACGAAGCGGCGCGAGTAGAACTGCCCGGTCATCTGGCGCAGGTATTCCCGCTGCGAGGCAAACGCGCCATAGCGCGCCACATCCATGCCGTAGATATCCGCCTCCGGCTCGCCATGGATCATCCACTCGGCCAGGCTCTTGCCGACGCCACCCCCTTGCAGAAAGCCCGCCATCACCCCGCAGGCGGCCCAGTAGTTCGGCACGCCGGGCACCGGCCCGACCAGCGGATTGCCGTCGGGGGTGAAGGTGAACGCGCCGTTGACCCATTTCTTGATCCCCGCATTGGCCAGGCAGGGATAGCGCGCGAAACCCTTCTCCAACTCGTCCGAGATGCGGTCGATGTTCTCCTGGATCAACTCGACACCGTAATCCCAGGGCGCGCCGTCCATGTTCCAGTGCTGATAGGAGGTCTCGTAGATGCCCAGCAACATCCCCTTCCCCTCCTGGCGCATATAGGTATAGCCCTCCAGATCGATCCCGAACGGCAGCTCCTTGCCCAGCGCCGCCACCTCGGGGATGGTCTCGGTCACCAGGTAGTGATGCTCCAGCGGCGTCACCGGCAGGTCGATTCCCACCATCCGCCCGCACTGCCTGGCCCACAGGCCCCCGGCATTGACCACATGCTCGGCGATGATGGTGCCGTGCTCGGTCACCACGTCCCAGGTACCGTCGCCGCGCGGGTTCAACTCCAGCACCCGGTTATGCTCGACCACCGTCGCGCCCATCTTCCTGGCGGCGATGGCATAGGCGTAGACGACGCCGTAGGTGTCGACATAGCCCTCCTTCTGGTCATAGAGGCCACCCAGCACGCCCTCGATGTCGATCACCGGCAGCATCTCCTTGATCTCTTCCGGGCCGACCAGCCGGCAGGTGTCGATGCCCATGGTCTGGAACACCCGGTAGGAATGCTGCAACCACTCCCACCGTTCAGGGGCGGCGGCGAAGTTGACGCCGCCGGTCATGTGCAACCCGATGTTCTGGCCCGACTCCGCCTCGATCTCCGGCAGCAGGTTGATGGTGTAGGCCTGCAGCGCCGCGATGTTGGGATCGGCGTTCAGCGCATGAATGCCCCCCGCCGCGTGCCAGCTCGAGCCCGCCGTCAACACACTGCGCTCCATCAGCGCGATGTCGGTCCAGCCGAGCTTGGCCAGATGATACAGCACCGAAGCGCCGACCACGCCGCCGCCGATGACCACGACGCGATACTGGGATTTCATCGCCATCTCCGTCTGCCGATTCAGGTGTCGGCGGAAACTCTACGCAAAGCTGGACACCTCGTCTAGACACTATTGTCCAGAGCCTTTAGAATGGCCCCCATGGGCGCCACCTCAGACCCTCCGAAAGGACCAGACACGCTGAAAGGACCAGACACGCTGAAAGGGAACGTCAAGGTCACCCGCGAGGACTGGCTGAACCTGGCAGCACGGGTGCTGATCGAGCGCGGCGTCAGCCATGTGAAGGTGCTGACGCTGGCGAACCAACTCGGCGTCTCGCGCTCGTCCTTCTATTGGTACTTTGGCAGCCACGAGGACCTGCTCGACCAGTTGCTGGAGCGCTGGGAGGGCCAGAACACCCGCGCCGTCCTCGACCACGCGGCACGGCCCGCCGGCAACATCTGCCGGGCGGTGATGCACTTGTTCGAATGCTTCATCGACGCCAACCAGTTCGACCCCCGGCTGGATTTCGCCGTGCGCGAATGGGCCCGGCGCTCGGCGCAGGTCCGCATCCGCCTCGACGCCGCCGACAACGCCCGGGTCGGCGCCATCCGCGACATGTTCCAGCGGCACGGCTTCGAGGAAACCGAGGCCTTCACCCGCGCCCGCATCATCTATTTCATGCAGATCGGCTACTACGCCCTGATCGAGAACGAACCCTTCGAGACCCGCTTCACCCTGCTGCAAACCTATCTGGTCGCCTACACCAGCGAGGAGCCTGACCCGGCCGAGATGTGGGAGTTCCTGGAGGTGGCGGGGGGGCTGCTGGGGCAGTAGCGCCCGCGCTCACGAGACGGGCCTTGAACATAAAGGCGAATGTCTGTTCTGAGGGAGGTTCCCGAAGTGTCTTCCCCCGCCGCGAATGTCAGTTCGCGGCTGTTCTGGCCCACCCCACGCCCCCGCGTGAGAAAAATCGCCCAGAGCTTGCTCCAGGCCACGTGCAAGGTCAGACCGCCTCAGCGTTTCGAGAGTTTCAGCGCCTGGCGATAGAAGATGTGATCGCCAATCCGCGCCGTGCGCACCAGCCGCTTGGCCCAGCGCGGCAGCACTGACGTCGCATGGTAGTGGGTCGCCTTGCCGGTAAGGATGCGCGGCTTACCCTGCAACATCACCCAGGCGACCTTGCCCTGTTCTTCGAAGGATTTCCGGTCGCCGATATGCTCGACCTTGCCGTCGCAGATGAACGAGAATTGGCAGCCGTTGCGCTTGCTCTGGCCTTGCTGGATCACGCCGCAGACAGAATTCGGATAGGATTTGCTGTCGACCCGGTTCAGGATCACCTCAGCCACCGCAACCTGACCCACCAGATTCTCGCCCCGGGCCTCGAAATACAGCGCCTCGGTCAGGCAGCGCCACTGCTTCGAGCGCCGGCCGATCTTGACCTCGTCTATCTCGGACAGGTCGATCACCCCGCCCACATCGGTCACCAGCAGATCGGTGATGGCCTGGCTGTGCGCGCCGGTCACCTCGGCAGCGGTTTCGGCATCTTGCGCGGTCAGTGCGGCCAGCGTGTCCCGGGTCTTGCCGTCATTGGCGGCAGCGTCCTGGTTGACATCAATCGCCACCTTCGCCGCCGGAAGACCGGCAACACGGCGGAAGCTCTCGGTCTCCGAGAAGGCCGCAAAAGCCGAACGGTCGTCGCCCAGAAGGGTCAGGATCACCCGTTGGTCCTGGGCACGACTAGCCGGATCCCAACGCTGCGTCTCCGCCATCGCCAGACCACCGGCGAAAACCAGCGCCGCGGTGACCACGGCGACTGCCACGAAGGGGGCTGTCAGAAAAAAGCCGGCAACGCCCTTCGCGGGCAGACGCAACATGGGCATGCTACTCATGGTCTCCCTCATCGACATCAGCGGCTCCTGAACAATGTGGCACGGTGGTTCCGATAGCTGGCGACTGGCACACGATTGACGACCTGCGATCAGCAATGACTTGCGGGGTCCGCTATCATCTGGGTCTTCCGGATGATCATTTACCTCTTCGGACATTGGGACAACACCCGGATGCGCCGTTACGTCGCAGAACTTCGACAGATTTGCCGCAAATTTCCCGGATCACGGGGTCGAGTGTTACAAATCTGCCGCAGAATTCACCGCCCGGAGCCGTTCCGCCGGGCCCGGATCGTCGCCTGTGCCGCGGCCAGGCGGGCGATTGGCACCCGAAATGGTGAGCACGAGACATAGTCGAATCCGGATTCCTCACAAAAACGCACCGATTCCGGGTCGCCACCATGTTCGCCACACAGCCCGATCGAGATATCCGGGCGATGCGAGCGGGCGCGCTCGGTGGCAATCCGCATGATCTCGCCGACTCCGTCGAGGTCCAAGGTGTGAAACGGGTCGTGTTGAAAGACCTGCTGGGCGACATAGTCGGGGATGAACCGCCCGGCATCGTCACGCGACAGGCCATAGATCATCTGGGTCAGGTCGTTGGTGCCGAAGCTGAGGAAATCCGCCTCGTCGGCGAGGTCGTCGGCACGCAGTGCCGCACGCGGGGTCTCGATCATCACGCCCACATGATACTCGACCATCTCATCGCGCTCCGCCCGAACTTCCGCCGCCACCGCCTCGATATGGCGCTTCAGCAGCTCCAGTTCACGCACCGCCGAGACCAGCGGAATCATAATTTCCGGGCGAACCGGCTGGCCGGTGCGCTTGGCCGCATCGCAGGCCGCATCGAAGATGGCGCGGGCCTGCATCTGGTAAATCTCGGGGTAGGCGATGCCGATGCGGCAGCCGCGCCTGCCCAGCATCGGGTTGAACTCGGCCAGCTCCAGCGCCCGGGCCTTGACCTTCGACACCGGCACATCCAGCGATTCCGCCATCTCCGCCATCTCGGCCTCGCCATGGGGCAGGAACTCGTGCAGCGGCGGATCGAGCATGCGGATCACCACCGGCAGACCGGCCATCACCACGAACAGATCGATGAAATCGTCCCGCTGCATCGGCAACAGCGTCTCCAGCGCACGACGCCGGGTGGCCTCGCTTTCGGCCATGATCATCTCGCGCATGGCAGAAATTCGGCCCCGTTGGAAGAACATGTGCTCGGTCCGGCACAACCCGATCCCCTCGGCATTGAAGCCGCGCGCAATGGTGGCGTCGTGGCCGGTATCGGCGTTTGCGCGCACACCCATGGTCCGCTCGGAGTCAGCCCACTCCATCAGGGTGGCGAAGGCGCCGGTGATCTCGGGCGGCACGGTTTCGATCCGGCCCGCCAGCACCTGGCCCTCGCCGCCGTCCACCGTGACCACATCGCCTTCGTGGAAGACCCGCCCACCTCGCGCGCGAAGCGTGCCCGCCTTGCCGTCCAGCGTCAGGTCCTTGACCCCCACCACGCAAGGCCGCCCCAACCCGCGCGCCACCACCGCGGCGTGGCTGGTCATGCCGCCGCGCACGGTCAGCACACCGAGGGCTGCGTGCATCCCGCGGATATCCCCGGGGCTGGTCTCGATCAGTGCCAGTACAGCCGGGCGCCCGGCCGCCGCCTCCGCCTCCGCCACATCGGGCGAGAACACCAGCGGGCCGGAGACAGCACCCGGCGAGGCGGGCAATCCCTGGCCGATCAGGTCGCGCTCGGCATCCGGGGCGATCGACGGGTGGAGATGATCGTCGAGGAAGGCCGGATCGACCCGCAACAGCGCCTCCTCGCGACTGATCGCGCCGCGCTCGGCCAGTTCGACCGCAATCCGCAACGCGGCGCGGGCCGAGCGCCGGGCAGGGCGCGCCTCCAGGATATAGGTCTCGCCCACAGCGATGGTGAACTCCAGGCTGAAGCTCTCGCCGAACGCCACCTCCAGTTGGTCAGCAGCGTCGGCCAGCAGGGTCACGGCGGCGGGGCACTGCTCCTCCAGCGAGGGCTCGGTCAGCCCCTCGGCCTCGCGCTCGGCAACGGTCAGCACGGTGGGGGTGCGCAACCCCATCAGCGCCTCCTCACCCTGCGCTGACATCAGGAACCGCCCGGAAAGCCGCTTCTCACCAGTGGTTTCGTCGCGCGGATGGGCAACGCCAGCACCGCTGAGCGCTTGCCCGGTGTTCGGCCCCAGACCCAGCACCATCGCCTGCACGACCAGCGACAGGCCCGAATTCTCATCGAGGCCCCGCGCCGTTCGGTGCAACCTTGCGCGCGGGCTGTTCCACGACGCAGCCATCGCCGCGACCGCCACGCAAAGCTGATCGCGGGCGTCCTGCGGAAAGAACCCTCCCTCGTCCTCGATCAGGGTCAGGCAAGTCTGGGCCAGTTCGTCAAGATTGGTGGTGGAAAGCTCGGTCTCGCTCTCGACCCCGGCATATTTCATCGCGTCGTAGAGGGCATATTCGAAATCCTCGCCCTCGACCCCCAGCGCGCCGGAACCGTAGGACTGGATCAGGCGGCGGTAGAGGTCATGGGCGACATGCTCGCCATGGCGCGCCGCCAGCGCGGGCAGGGTGGCATTCGAGGCGCCGATGTTCAGGATCGACGGTGAGGTTCCCCCGCCGCCGCCCGGGGCCGAAGGCCGGACCGAGACCAATAGCGGCGCGTCCACATCTCCCAACCGCGTCCCGGTTCGTGCCTCCAACTCGGCCAGCGCCGTCTCGATCGCGGGCTGGGCGGCGTCCAGATCGGCGGTCAGCGCGGCGGGGATGACAAAACCAGATGGCACCGGCAAGCCCAGAGCCGCGGCCTGACTCAACCAGGCCGCCTTCTCACCATGGATTCCGGCGGCAAGGGGGGGCTCGCCTTCGCCGATCCATCCGATACCGGTTGCGTCTTCTTTCATGCGCCCGTCATACCGCGCGAATTCGCACCTGCACAAGAGCGGCGAAGAGCAGCCTCGCTCTGCCGCTCCGGCCGGCAAGCCGACAAAATCACACTACCAAAACACCACCAAAACACCACCGAAGGAATCGCCGCCCTTGCATCGCACGCACCACCGGCGCCAGCCTGCCTCCCGCCCCATAGTCTTTCGCGCCTGTCCGGTCACCTGTGGTGACCTGCGCACTGCCCACTACATTTAGTGTAATCGTGTTGACCGAGAGTTCAATCTCACACTATGGTATTGAACCTTACCCCGTGTAAGGTTAAATGCTCATGGGAGCTATTGAACGAAGGTGCAAAGATGGATGTATCGCAGTTTGGAGAAAGCAGAACTGGTAAACTGGTGCCCACGATCAAGGGCATGCAAGCCTTTGTTCCAAACCCACTGCCGCCCGAGCTGGACCTGAACTGCATCATCAATGAATTCGGCGAAGCATCAGCAGCACTTGGAGGTCTGCGCGAAATTGGCAACACAATTGCCAACCCCTACATGGTGATCAGACCGCTTCAACGGAATGAGGCGCTTCGTTCTTCTGCTATGGAAGGTACCTTCTCCACAGCCGATAACTTGGCCATCGCTGAAGCGTTGGACAGCGCATCATCGAATGACGCCACCCGAGAAGTGTATAACTACATTCGCGCCATCGACTACGCAATCGAGCAGCTCCGAACCCTGCCGGTCTCACACCGCGTCATTCGAGGAATGCACGGCGCACTTTTCGCAAAGGCTACCAAGGCAAGAGGCGCAAACAAGCGCCCCGGAGAATACAAGATTCATCAAAACTGGATAGGAGCGTTGCAAATCCAGGGAGCTCGATACATCCCGCCACCACCTGAGCAATCGCTGCACTGCATGGATGATCTTGAGGCATTTTTAAATTCAGAGGCCGCAGGAGTGCCGCCACTCATTTCTGCAGGATTGAGTCACTATCAGTTCGAAGCGATTCACCCGTTTGGTGATGGAAATGGTCGGGTGGGGCGCATGTTGATAACCCTTCAACTTCTCAGCCTCTCTCTTCTCGACACCCCGTTGCTCTATTTAAGCCCCTTCATTGAGGCCAATAAAGATGAGTACATTGATGCAATGTTCGCTGTGTCTTCAACTGGTGACTGGGAAAGGTGGCTTCGGTTCTTCCTAATCACAATAAGAGCATCGTGCGAGGAAACAACGCGAACAATCGGGAAGCTGAATGAGCTACAGGAGCGATATCGTGGGCTGATCCAGGAGCAGACAAAGTCTGTTTCTGCGCTGTCTATCAGCGATCATCTGTTCGAGCGCCCGGTGGTTTCCATAACTGATGCTTCAAAGGTGTCTGGAACAAGCTACCAGTCTGCGAAAAAGAACGTGGACCGGCTTATCCGTCTTGGAATTCTGGAACGGGTGATGGGCTTTGAGAACCCAAAGCTGTTCCGGGCGAGGGAGATTACTAGCATTTCAGATGGTAGGTGGGGCGTGTCCTGAACTCTGTGTATCTGGTCTGGCCCATGCGGATTCCAGATACAGTCACGCATTTACAGTCACGCATTGAAGCGATCCTCGAACATGATAGCGAATTGATTGCGGGCGGCAAACCATTCCCGGATATTTCTGCCGCCTTTCTCGAAGTTTCGGATCGCCAGGTAGATCAGCTTGGTCGCGGCCGCCTCGGTCGGAAACGATCCGCGGGTCTTGATGGATTTGCGGATCACGCGGTTCAGGCTCTCGATGGCATTCGTGGTGTAGATGATCTTTCGGAGCGCCGGATCAAAGGCGAAGAACGGGATCACCTCAGCCCAGGCCCTGTGCCAGGCCGGGGCAATCGAGGCGTATTTCCCTGCCCACTTTTCCTCGAATGCGTTCAGGGCGGCGGCCGCCTGGTCCGCCGCAGCGGTGCTGCAAATCGTGCGCAGACCGGTGGCGACGGCCTTGCGATCCTTCCAGTGTCAACGCCGGAGCAAATTAGCGCCACTGCACCGGATCGTACGCACCAAGGGCGCGCTGTCGCAGAAGACGGTGAAGCTGATGGTGTTCAAGCTCGTCCAGGCGGCTTCAAAGACCTGGCGGAGGTTAAACGGGAGGAATCAGTTGCCGAAGGTCATCGAAGGCATCAGGTTCACTGATGGTGTCGCCGTCATTGACACCACCGAAACCAGCGCTGCCTGATCAGGCCGCGTCACCCAAAATCAGGCATAACTCCCTGCGCCCCGCGCCGAAAGCGTCAGCTTTCGAACAGGCGCAAAAACACGCCGTGAGGCGGGGATGGATTTGCGTTGCCGAACACTGGTCCTACCCAACGCGGCAGGCATTCTCAGCCAGGATTTTATCCAATCGATCCAGTAACATATCGGCATCCTCGTGCCCGAAGGTCAGCGGCGGGCGGATCTTCAGCACGTTGTCGTGCGGGCCCTCGGTGCCGATCAGGATGCGGTGTTCACGCAGGCGGTTGGCAATGTAGCTCGCGACCCCCGTTGCAGGCGCCAACGTTTCACGCTCCCGCACCACCTCAACCCCCAGAAACAACCCCACCCCACGCACGTCGCCGATCACCGGGTGGCGTTTTTTAAGCTCCTGCAATCCAACAAGAATCCGATCTCCCACCGCCCCGGCATTGGCCTGCAATCCCTCGTCGTCGACGATTGTCAGCACCTCGCGGCCAATCATGCAGGACAGCGTCGAGCCACCGAAAGTCGAGAAGAATTCCATCCCGTTCGCGAACGAAGCCGCGATCTCCGCCGTCGTCACCACGGCGCCCAAGGGGTGGCCGTTGCCCAGCGGCTTGCCCAGGACGACGATGTCCGGTTCCGCCCCTTGCTCCTCGAAACCCCAGTAGTATTTTCCCAGCCGTCCCAGCCCGGTCTGCACCTCATCGGCGATGCAAACGCCACCAGCGGCGCGGATTTTCCCATATACCGCAGATAGATACCCCGCAGGCGGGATAATCTGCCCGGCAACGCTGGGGAAGCTCTCAGCGATGAACCCGGCCAGCTTGCCACCCCGCGCGTCGATCCGGCCAAGCGCCCCATCCACCTCTGCGGCATATTTTTCGCCCGCCTCCGGGTCGCCCCGGTAGCATCCGCGATAGGGATCGGCGACCTCGACCAGATGTACCCAGTCGGCCGCACCGACGCCACCCGGCCCGTTGAACTTGTAGGCGCTGAGGTCCAGCGCCCCGGTGGTCATGCCGTGATACCCATGATCCGGCACCACCATGTCGCGCCCATCGCTATGGGCGCGCGCCAGTCGCAGGGCTAACTCATTGCCCTCGCTGCCGGAATTGACGAAGAAGCACACCGACAGCCGCTCCGGCAACTTCGCCGTCAGTGTCTCGGCAAAGGCAATTTGGGCCGGATGCAGGTAGCGGGTGTTGGTGTTCAGCATCGCCATCTGCCGTACCGCCAACGCCTGGATGCGGGGGTGCGCGTGGCCCACATGGGGCACATTGTTGTAGGCGTCCAGATGCGGTCGCCCCATCTGGTCGAACAGATAATGCTTCCAGCCACGCAGAAACATGCAGGGCTCGCGGTAGGAGAGCTTCAGATTGGCGGCGAGACGGGTCGCGCGCCCGGCGCGAAGCGCGCCGAGATCCGGCCCCCGATACAGGGTCGTCTCATCCGAAATATTCAACAAGGGCGCAGGGTTAGGACATATCGCCGTCCACAGGGAAATCTCGTCCGGGTCGCCGACGCCGGGCCAGTCATGGCCAATACCGCTGATACTCAGTGCAAGTTGGAAATGCAGATGCGGCGCCCATCCGCCGTTTTCATGCTGTGCGCCCAATGTGGCGAAGGCTTCGCCTTGCGCGATCTCTTGCCCGGTGGCCAAACGCCCCACGACATCCGGGTTCAGATGCCCGTAGAGGGTAAAAAACCTATCGCCCGCATCGGTCTCGTGGCGCAGGATCACCACCCCGCCATAGTCGAATCGCTCCGCCCGATCGGCCACCGCCTCGACCGTGCCCGCGACCGGCGCCAGTACCCGCCGCCCGGCAGGGGCGAAGATATCCACGCCCAGATGCACGGTGCGCCGGTTGCTAGCGCCGTAAACCCCTCTGCGGAAAGCATTTCCTGTATAGATCAACCGCGGCTCGGCATAGTATCCCAGCCGCGCCGGTTCGCCCTCGGCGACCACACCCCCCAAGATCGCCGCCTCGTCAGGTGTCAACGCGAAGGGATCGCGCGGTACCGGCGCGCGCCCGACCGAGAGATCGGCCATGGGCGCCCGGCTCAGATCCTCGTCCAGCACAGGCGCGAAACTGCCGCGCCGCGCCGCCAGCCAGCCAAGGATACGCGGGGCCGCAGGCAGGACAGGCGCGCCGCAGGCAAGACGCAGCCGCGCCAACACCATCTCCGGGTTAAACTCCTGTGATATCTCCAGAAACCGCCAGGCGGGTGCCTCGGAGATCACCACATAAGGGTCATCGGGCCGCTCGCGTTTCATCATCGCCGCGTTGACCACGCTGACCGCCAGCCGGGTGAGCAACAGCGGCCAGACCAGCGCCAGTTCGTCCTCCGCCAGCGGATGCACGGCATGATACCCAGCCACCAGCGCCGCCAATGCGTCGAGCGGCCTTTCCTGTCCCAACACCGCATAGGCCCCGGCAATGGCGACCTCGCAAACGGCGGGGGCGGCAGCCATGTCGCCAAAATCGATCAGGCCGGAGATGTGCGGCTGACCAGCGGCATCCCGCGCAACCAAGATGTTGTAATCATTGATGTCGTTATGGACCGGCACCGCAGGCAACCCGGCCAGCGCCGGACGCAACCGTGCCTCGTAATCGTCGCAGATGCGCGTTACGATCTGACGGCGCGCACCGTCGATCAGGTCGAGATGCGGCCTGATCCAGCCCGCCTCGGTCAGGTTCCACTTGAAGCTGCGCTCAAGGGCGGGATGGCTGAAATCCGCCAACCCGGCATCGAGGTCACCGATCCTCTGGCCAAGGTCCCCCAGCAACTCCAACCCATGCGGCGCAAAACTCCCATAGGCGACGCCGTCCAGCAACGTAATCAACCACAGCAGGCGCGGCTGGCCGTCCGGTCCGTCACACGCCACACTGAGGCCGCCATCCAACGCCGGAACCACACGCGGCAACGGCACTCCCGGTGCGGTCCGCGCCAGATGCGCCAGCGCCGCGCATTGCAGATCGACCAAGCTCAGGTCGCAACCGGGACGCATGACCTTCAGCACGTGGCAGGGACGGCCATCGGCGATGACGCGGTAGTTAAGGTCGTGTTCACCGTCGAGGGATTCGAGCCGCGCGGCGATGCCGTGGGTTTCGGCCAGCACGGCCGTCCAATGGGCAATCTCGGCTGCGGTATTGTTCAACGTGGCCCTACCCTCCGACGATCCGGGGCAACAGCACCACCTCACTGTCCGGCCCAACCGGGGTGAACCAGGAATCGTTGTAGATCAGCCCGTCGATCGAGATCGAGACGCCCCGGTCAATCTGCGGCTGGATGCCGGGATAGGCCTCCGCGAGCCGGTCGAGCACTTCGCGGAGATTTCCAGCATCGATCTCGACCTCGGCGAGCCCGCCAGTGGCGGCGCGCAGCGAGCCCCAGATCGCGACCCGGACCACGGGTCAGGCGCCAGCAGAGTCGATCGCCTTCAGCACCATCGGCGGCGACATCGGCAGCTCGGTCATCCTCACCCCCGCCGCCGCCGAGACCGCGTTGGAGATGGCCGCCAGCGGCGGCACGATCGAGGTCTCGCCGACTCCGCGCACCCCGTAAGGGTGGCCCGGGTTGGGCACTTCGACGATCACTGTGTCGATCATCGGCAGGTCCGAGGCGACCGGCACGCGGTAGTCGAGGAAGCCCGGATTTTGCAACCGGCCATCCTCGCCGTAGATGTACTCCTCGTTCAGTGCCCAGCCGATGCCCTGCACAGCACCACCCTGGAACTGGCCCTCGACATAAGCCGGATGCACTGCCTTGCCCGCGTCCTGGAACACGGTGTAGCGGGTGATCTGCACCGCTCCGGTCTCCGGGTCGACTTCGGCATCGACCATGTGGGTGGCGAAGCTCACCCCGGCGCCCTCGGCATTGACCTCGTGGTGCCCGGCGATAGGCCCGCCGGTGTTCGCGTAGACCGCGGCGATCTCGGCCAGCGACATCGGCGGGAACTGGCCCGCGTTCGGCCCGGCGGGTTTGGCATGGCCGTCCTCCCAGACCACCGCGTCCGGATCGATGCCCCAGATCTTGGCGGCGCGGGCGCACATCCTGGTGATTGCGTCGCGCGCCGCTTTGATGGTCGCCAACCCGACCGCGAAGGTCACGCGGCTGCCGTCGGTCACCTCGTTCTGGCCCAGTGCGCTGGTGTCGGCGATGGTGGTGCGCACCCGCTCGTAGGGGATGCCCAGTTCCTCGGCCGCCATCATCGTCATCGAGGCGCGCGAGCCGCCGATATCCGGATTGCCCTCGGAGACGCCCACCGTACCATCGGCGTTCACGTTCAGCGTGACACAGGTGTCGCCGCCGAAGTTGAACCAGAAGCCGCAGGCGATGCCGCGGCCCTGGTTCGGCCCCAGCGGTGCAGTGTAGTGCGGATGGGCCTTGGCGGCCTCCAGCGTCGCGGTCAGACCGATCTTGCCGAAACGGGGTCCATAGGCCGCCCTGGTGCCATCCCGCGAGGCGTTCTTCAGCCGCACATCGAGCTTGTCGAGACCCAGCTTGCCGCACAACTCGTCGACCACGCTCTCGACCGCATAGGCCCCCATCGGCGCACCCGGCGCGCGATAGGCAGCGGCCTTGGGCCGGTTGACCACCACGTCCCAGCCGATGGCCTGAACATTCGCCAGGTTATAAGCGGCAAAGCAACTCATGGCACCGAACTGCACCGGCGAACTCTGGAAAGCGCCGCCCTGGTAGCGCAGTTCGGCCCATCCGGCGGTGATGGTGCCGTCGCGCTTCATGCCGATCTTCACGTCCGTCGAGGTCGAGGAGGTCGGCCCAGTGGCGCGCAACACCTCGTCGCGGGTCATCACCATCTTCACCGGACGGCCCGACCTGCGCGCCAGCGCCAGTGCCACAGGCTCGAGGAACACAACCGTTTTGCCACCAAAGCCGCCGCCGATTTCGGAGGCGGTGACCTTCAACTGACTGGCGTCCAGCCCCAACAGCCCGGCGCAAGTATTGCGCACCGCGTAGTGGCCCTGGGTGCAGCACCACAGGTCGGCCTGCCCGTCCGGCCCCATCGTGGCCATGCAGGCATGTGGTTCGATATAGCCCTGATGGGTCGCAGCAGTCTTGAAGCTGCGCTCGACCACCATGTCGGCCTCGGCAAAACCGGCCTCGACATCGCCGTGGCCGTACTCAAAACGGTGCATGACGTTGGCCGACATGCCTTCCGGCACTGTCTCGTCCGAGCGCCCCTGATGCAACACCGGCGCGTCCAGCTTCATCGCCTCGTCAACATCGGTGACATGGGGCAACAGCTCGTAATCGACATCGATCAGCTTCAGCGCCTTCTTGGCTACCGAGGCACTGCTCGCCGCCACCGCCGCCACCGCATGGCCGTCATACAGTGCCGTGCCATGCGCCATAACGTTGTGCAGCGTGTCGCGCAGATCGTCGGAGACATCGGCAAAATCCGCGCTGGAAATTACCGCCTTGACGCCGGACAGGGCCGCGGCCTTCGTGGTGTCGATGCTGCGAATGCGGGCATGCGCGTGCGGGCTACGCAGGATCAGGCCGGTCAACATGCCCGGCGCGCTCATATCGGCGCCAAAGCGGGCGCGGCCGGTCACCTTGTCGATGCCGTCGGGCCGGATCGGGCGCGTTCCGACGACCTTGAAAATGCGGCCTTCGGCTTCGTGCTTGTCGTCGAGTGCCATGCTCAGGCCTCCCTCATTTCCTGGGCCGCATCCATAACGGCGCGAATGATCTTGTCATAGCCGGTGCAGCGGCAGAGGTTGCCGGCGAGCCAGTAACGGACCTCGGTTTCGGTCGGATCGGCGTTCTGCTCCAGCAGCGATTTCGCCGCGACCAGGATTCCCGGGGTGCAGATGCCACATTGCAGGGCTGCGTGCTCCAGGAACTTCTGCTGCAGCGGATGCAGGGTCTCGCCATCCGCCATGCCCTCGATGGTGGTGACCTCGCGGCCCTCGGCTTCGGCCCCGAGCATCAGGCACGAGCAGACCAGCCGCCCGTCGACGGTGACCGAACAGGCGCCGCAATCGCCGGTGCCGCAGCCCTCCTTGGAGCCGGTCAGGCTCAGTCGGTCGCGCAACACATCCAGCAGCGTCTCGTCGGCTTCGCAGAGGAATTCGGTCGCATCGCCGTTGATCTTGGTGGAAACGTGGATCTGGGTCATTTTTCAGCCTTTCGCCCGTTCGAGGGCAATTCCGGCGGTGCGCCTGGCCAGCACGCCTGCAATCCTGGTGCGGAACTCAATGGTGCCGCGCTTGTCATCGATCGGTTTCGCGGCAGCTGAACAGGCAGCCGACAGCTGCCCCAGCGCCGCGTCGTCAACCGGGGTGCCAACCAGCGTCGCCGCCGCGTCCTCGACCAGCAAGACCGTCGCCGCGACCGCGCCCAACGAGACCCGCGCCGCGGTGCAGATGCCCGTATTGTCCAGCGTCAGGCTGATGCCAACGCCGACCACGGCGATGTCCATCTCGGTGCGCGGGATGAAGCGCAGATAGGCATCGGCGGAATTTTCCGGCCGCGCCGGCAGGAAGATCGACTCTACAATCTCGCCCCTGGCCAGCGAGGTTTTGCCCGGCCCGGTGGCGATGTCGCCCACTGCGACCTCGCGGGTGCCGTTCGGGCCAACGACCCGCACCACCGCATTTGCCGCGACCAGCGCCGGAACGCTGTCCGCCGCCGGCGAGGCGTTGCACAGGTTGCCCGCCATCGTCGCCCGGCCCTGGATCTGGGTCGAGCCAATCAGCTCGGTAGCCTCGACCACGCCGGGCCAGTCGGCGCTGACGCCGTCATGTTCGCCCAACTCGGCCCCGGAGACCGCCGCGCCGACGCGCCAGCCGCCATTCTCGGCGGTGATCGCGCTCATTGTGTCGATCCGCTTGATGTCAACGATCAGATCGGGCTCGGCGAAACCCGTCTTCATCCGCACCAGCAGGTCGGTGCCGCCTGCGAGAATCTGCGCGGAACCAGGTTCGCCCGCCAGCAATGCGACAGCGCTGTCCAGCGTCCGTGGCGCTTCGTACCTCATGCGTGATACTTCCCAAATCTCAGGTGTTTCGGCCAATGGTCGGCATTTTCGTACGATATTTGCACGGTGCGATTTGCACGGTGCGACCGGAATCGTAACTAACGACGGCGACCAGACGGCGTCAAGCCGGGGATCGCCAGAATCCTCACGAATCCTCACCCTGCGAGAATTTTGCGCATCGATATCAAAACAAGGGCTTTGGTTCCAGCCAATCCCACCTATGATCCCGGTCGGGATGACGACCGGCCCGCCCAGCGCGGCAATACAGGGATTTTCTGCGATGAGAACCTACCAGCACTTCATCGATGGCGCTTGTTCCGACCCCGCCGGGGCTGAGTGGTTCGATTCGACCGATCCATACCGGGGCGACGTCTGGGCCCGCATCCCGCGCGGCTGCGCCGATGATGTGGACCGGGCAGTCACGGCGGCGAAGCGAGCGATGACCACCGGTCCCTGGGCCAGTATGACCCCCTCGGCCCGAGGCAAATGCCTGCGAAAGCTTGGCGACCTTGTGGCGGAGAACGCCGAGCGGCTGGCCGAGATCGAAGTTCGCGACAACGGCAAGCTGATGTCCGAGATGCTGGGCCAGATGCGCTACCACCCGGAGTGGTGGTATTACTTCGCCGGGCTGGCGGACAAGGTCGAGGGCGCGGTGGTCCCGATCGACAAGCCCGACGTCGTCACCTTCACCATGCACGAGCCCGTGGGCGTGGTCGGTGCGCTGACCGCCTGGAACTCGCCGCTGCTGTTCATCGCCTGGAAATGCGCCCCCGCGATGGCGGCGGGCTGTTCGGTGGTAATCAAGCCGTCCGAGTTCACCTCCGCCTCGACCCTGGAATACGCCGCTCTGGTCAAGGAGGCGGGCATCCCCGACGGTGTCTTCAACGTCGTCGCGGGCCTTGGCCTGGAGGCAGGTGCGGCGCTGGTCGATCACAAGGATGTCGCCAAGATCACATTCACCGGCTCGGATCGCACCGGCGCCGCGATTTACGCGCAGGCGGCCAAGAGCATCAAGCGGGTCTCGCTGGAGCTTGGCGGAAAGTCACCCAACATCGTCTTCGCCGATGCCGATCTGGACGCGGCGGCGGCGGGCGCGGTATCCGGCATCTTCGCCGCCACCGGGCAGACCTGCGTTGCGGGTTCGCGCCTGTTGGTGCAGAACGCGATCCGCGACGAATTCACCGAAAAGGTGATCGCCATCGCCAGGACCGCCAGGATCGGCGATCCGATGCTGCCCGACACCAGTATCGGCCCGGTCACGACCGCGCCGCAGTATCAGAAGATCCTCGACTATATCGGCATCGCCAGGGGCGAGGGCGCACGCTGCCTGTTTGGCGGCGGTCCTGCCGAGGGACCAGGGATTTCCGGCGGCCAGTTCGTCCAGCCGACCATCTTCACAGACGTCACCAACCAGATGCGCATTGCCCGGGAGGAGGTCTTCGGTCCCGTCCTGTCGATCATCGGCTTCGAGGACGAGGCCGAGGCCGTCGAGATCGGCAACGACGTAATCTACGGGTTGGCGGCAGGCGTGTGGACGAAGGACATCGCCCGGGCGATCCGCATGTCGAAAGCGCTGAAGGCGGGCACGGTCTGGGTCAACACCTACCGCGCCGTCAGCTACATGATGCCGTTCGGCGGGGTGAAGCATTCCGGCATCGGCCGGGAAAGCGGGATCGAGGCGATCCGCGCGTATCTGGAGACCAAATCAGTGTGGATATCCATCTCCGACGCCCCTCCGGGCAACCCCTTCGTGATGCGATGAGGGCCTGACAATGCCGTCCATAGTCATCGGCTCGAAGCTTTGGGGCGACATGTTCGGCACTGCCGAAATGCGGGTCTTGTTCTCCGACGAGGCCATGGTGCAACGCTATCTCGATGTCGAGGCGGCGCTGGCCCGTGCCCAGGCGCGGATCGGCATCGTGCCCGCAGACGCAGCGAAGGCGATCACGGCGGTGGCCGAGGTCGGACGGATCGACTGGGACCGGCTCTCGGTCCGCACCCGGATCGTCGGTTATCCGATTCTGCCGCTGGTCGAGCAGCTATCGGGCTGGGCCGAGGGCGGGCTGGGTCAATGGTGCCACTGGGGCGCCACCACACAGGACATCATGGATACCGCCGACGTTCTACAGATTCACGACGCGCTGGACCTGATCTCGGCCGATCTGGACGCGGTGGCGGCGGCTCTGGCGAAGCTGGCCGATGATCATGCCGAGACGCCGATGGCCGGGCGCACCCATCTGCAACACGCCCTGCCGGTCTCGTTCGGCTACAAGGCGGCGACCTGGCTCTCCGGCATCGACCGCCACCGCGCCCGATTGAACGAGCTGCGCCCCCGGGTAGAAGTGGTTTCCTTTTCCGGGGCAGCGGGCACGCTTGCCTCTCTGGGTGAAAAAGACGGCCTTGCTACCCAGAAAATGCTGGCCGAGGAACTCGGCTTTGCGTGCCCCGACATCACTTGGCACAGCATCCGTGACGGTTTCACCGAGGTCACCGGGTTCCTGGCGCTGGTCGCCGCCAGCCTGGGAAAAATCGGTTACGACATCATGCTGATGATGCAAACCGAGACCGGCGAGGTGCTGGAGCCGTTTCAGCCCGGGCGCGGGGCCTCCTCGACCATGCCGCAGAAGCGCAACCCAATCTCGTCCGAAATGATGCTGGCCGCCGCCAAGATCGTGCGCGAGCAGCACGGCTTGATGCTAGATGCCATGGTCCAGGACCACGAACGCGCCACTGGCCAATGGCATGTGGAGTGGCAGGCGTTGCCGACCGCCTTCATCGTTGCCTCCGGGGGCTTGCGCGCGGCGCGCGAAGTGCTGGAGGGGCTGGAGGTGCGCCCCGAGGCGATGCGAAGGGTGCTGGAGACCACCGGCGGGCTGATCGTCGCCGAGGCGGTGATGATGGGGCTGGCCCCGGCGCTCGGCCGACAGATGGCGCATGATCTGGTCTATGATTGTTGCCGGGCCGCGCTGACGACGGGCACGCCCTTCCTCGACACGCTCGCCGCCGAGCCGCGGATTGCGGAGGTCATCGACCGCGAGGCGCTGGCCCGGCTGGTCGATCCGGCGAACTATCTTGGCGCGGCACCGGAAATGACCCGGAGGTTGCTGGCCCGGCGGAAGGGGTGATTTCCCTCCCACGCTGTCCCGGCCTTGATCCGATCAGCATCACGGTCGGAACTACCCCCGCCCCGCCCGCCACCGCGGCTGGGCACAGATATGCCCCATGAACTCAATCACCGTCAGCGCGCCCAGACAAGAGGTCGCCCCGCTCGCCACGTCGAGCATTGGGTTCACCTCGACAAAGTCGAAACCGACGATCTCGGTCCGCTCCGCCAGCACCTTTAGCGTGCCAGCAAGCTCTGGATATGTCATCCCGTCCGGCGCGCCGGAGACGCAGCCTGGCACCAGCGAGATGTCCATCGCGTCCACATCGATGCTGACATAGCAGGCCGCCCCCTCCGGTCCGGTCGCGGCGATGCCGTCGAGCGACAGCTTCCGGAACTCCGCCATCGCGATGACTTGGCTCCCTGCCTCCTGCGCGTCGCTTATGTCCTGCGGGCGGCTCCGCCGGCTGCGGATGCCAACCTGGGTCAAGCTCTCTACCGCCGACAGTCCGTGCAGCAGCCGGAACGCCTGATCCTGACTTCGATGCGCCCTGATACTGGGGCTCACCGTGGTGGCCCACCATTGACATTCGAAACGCGCCCCGAGGGTCGATGCGCCGAGATCGTTTGCGCCAATTGCGCCAATGTCCAGCATCATCGCGCCTCTGGTTGCATTGCACGCATGGCAACAGGACGCTATTAATCTCGCCTCGCCCCGGTTGGGGCGCGAGCGGTTCGCTGCGCCGACGATAGATGAGTGCCGACGGAGCGGACCAAGGGCATGTCGCTCTCATGAATGACCGATTGAAGGAGAGGCCGGTGGCAAACCACACATACTACGCGCCGCATGGGGGGCTGCCGAGGCAGACCGATCTGATGACGGATCGCGCGGTCTTCACCGAGGCGTATGCCGTAATTCCCAAAGGTGTGATGCGCGACATCGTCACCAGCTATCTGCCGTTTTGGGAAAACACCCGGGCTTGGGTGCTGGCGCGGCCGCTCTCGGGTTTCGCCGAGACCTTCTCGCAATACATCATGGAAGTTGCCCCGGGGGGCGGCAGCGACAAGCCGGAACCTGACACCGGTGCCGAAGCCGTATTCTTCGTCGTGGAAGGCGAGTTGACCATCGGGCTTGACACAACGACCCACGTGATGCGACCCGGCGGATATGCCTATATCCCGCCGGAAAGCACCCTCACCATCAGAAATGAAAGTTCGGAGACCGCCCGGTTCCACTGGATCAGGAAGGCCTACGAGCCCGTCGAGGGTATCGAGGCGCCAAACGCCTTCATTACGAGCGAAACAGAAGTTGCCCCGACACCGATGCCAGGCACGGAGGGAAAATGGACGACAACCCGGTTCGTCGATCCGGAAGACATGCGTCATGACATGCATGTTACCATTGTCACTTTCGCGCCCGGGGCGGTCATCCCCTTTGCCGAAACCCATGTAATGGAACACGGGCTCTACGTGCTTGAAGGCAAGGCCGTATACCGCCTCAATCAGGACTGGGTCGAAGTCGAGGCTGGCGACTTCATGTGGCTGCGCGCCTTTTGCCCGCAGGCTTGCTATGCGGGCGGACCCGGCAATTTCCGCTACCTGCTGTACAAGGACGTCAACCGCCATGCGCCCTTGCTCCCTCCCGCAAGGTGATCCTCCGGCCTTCGAAGGCCAAGGAGTAAAAGGCGATTTGGGATCGGCTTCGCGAATAGCGAACGAAGGACAGCATTGGGCGAAAAAACGATCTAGCGAATTTGGGCTGCGCCGAACTCGACCGCAGCCCGCCTTGGCAAATCTCAGAGTCCGACTCGAAACTCTATGAGATATGGCAATACCTTGCGAGGCATCGGGTGACGAGGCGATATGAGCGATATGGAAGTTGGCGGTGTCGGCGCGGTGACGCTGGCAAAGGATCTCGCAAGGACAACAACGGTGGCTTCTTAGCCTGGCTGGAACAGATGATTTTCAATAGAATGGCAAGGGCGAAAGACTGGCCCTGAGCATGGTCACGCGCGGGGTGTCCAACAGTTTTGGAAAACTTGCGGCACCGATGGGATTTCGAGCAACGACGGACGGGAACAGACTTTGATACGCAGATGGAAAAAGACAGGAAACGAGGCGCCGGCCACATGGCCTGTCCTTCGGGCACTGCACAATGCAATGGCAGGCGCGGTGCTGTATTCGCTGATCGGGACTGCCGCTGTGGCAGAAACGATTAGCCCCGCTTCGATCTATGTGATTGACGGCGACACGATTGACGTTGACGGCAACAGGTTTCGGCTGGTGGGGCTAGACACGCCTGAGACTTACCGTGCGCAGTGTGATTACGAGTTGGCGCTCGGTCACGCAGCCACGGCGCGGCTGGTTGAACTGGTTGGGTCCGGGAGTGTCCTCGACCTGGCTGTTCTGCCCGGGCGCGACAAATACGGCCGAGGTCTCGCGCGGTTCTTCGTAGGCGGGCGAAACGTCGCGGAAATTCTCACGTCAGAGGGATTGGCGCGGGCCTATGAGGGCGGAAGGCGTCAGAGCTGGTGTTGATCCCGCGATAGCGGTTCTGCGCGAACAGCGCAGGCCCTGACAGGGCAGGGGCGTGTCCCTGTTTCGGCAGGGCAATCAGACGCCACCCCTAATAATCTGTGCAAAGAATTGCTCTGTAATTTCATCTTCGGCAGCCATCAGATTATCGCGCGTAGCTGATCCACCAACCTCGTTGATAGTTTCAACTGTGATACTCCAAAGAGTCTTGCCAAAGGGCGATACCAAAACGGCTTTATCTGAGGTCGGTTTTCGCGAAATCATTGCCCTTGTAGATCAGGCGGGCCTCGTACGCGATGGCACATGCGTAGGAAAAACAGTCTCCAAAGTTCAGATCAGCCTCGTGACCAACATGCTTGCCGTAGGTGCGGGCGGCAACAAGCGCCTTCTGACCGATGGCAGGGGTGATCGATATGTCCCTTGCTTCAAGCATGTCAACGAACTCTTTTACGACAGTCTCAGCAGCATCAAATTGTTCGGGCGTTGGTTTTCTGGCACCGGAACGGATACGTGCAAGGCTGGCAACGGCTTCGAACCGCACGAGCGGAGAAATCAACCGCTCCCCCTTGTGATCTTCGATGCGACGCAAAATCTCATCGGAACCGGGTTCGTTGTTGATCATCGCAATGATAGCAGAAGTGTCGATGAACATCAGAGTCCGTCCCACATTTCATCTGTGTATTTCTTAAGGTCAAAGTCAGGATCGACGGGACCGATTTGGTCGGCTTTGGCCTGGATTTCACGAAGGCGATCAATCATTGGTTTCTTGTTCTTTTCGGCCTCAAGCTGGGCTATCAAAGCATTGCGGACAGCTTCGGTTTTTGTCTCTGCACCTGTGGCCTTCATGACCTTCGTGGCCAAGGCGTCTACGGTGTCGTCGCGGATATAGAGCGGCATAGCGTGGTTCTCCTTTGTTTCCATATGTATATCCCAAAGCGAATATTCAAGCAATGCAATAATGAATATTCGGCAACGATAATGCGAAAAAGAGGCCCCGCCGCAGCGGGGCCAAAGTTATCCTCACCACAAGGAAACAAAAAATCAGACGAGCGAAAGCTGCGCTGGCTGTGGACGGATGCCGACGCGGCCCTGCGGGTCGATTGTCCATCCTTCAGGTAAATCCTCAATGCTTGCATCAGGGCCCTGCGGGTCGATGAACACGCGATGAACACGCGATCGGCCTCCGCCTTTTCGGCTCAAGTGAAAATCGCTTGCGCGGTGGCCGCTTGGGCGGATGCACATTGCGCCCGAACGCTTTCGGCAGCCGGGACACGCCACGGCCAGGCCGATGATCGCGCCACGAAAGGGGGCATCCATCGTGGTGCCGCGAAATTTGAAGGACCCGCCACCGACCCGTGGCCAGATTGTTCGACGCATCCATCAGATCGGACGCAAGGAATGGAAAGCCGCCTCCGGACAGGCCGGAAACGCAAGCGGCAGGGCCGGATCAGGAGAAGGGCGGGCCGGGGTGGGGTGGGCTCCATGCCGGAGGGCGGCGCGCCGTCTTGCGGCGCCTGGGCGAGGCCCGGCACCGGGATCGCCAGGAGCGCAGCGAGGCAGGCGGCGGCGAGGACGGCGAGAGCGCGTGTTCGCCATGTGTCCCCGAATGTTCGCGCTTTGTCGGGCCGCCTGTGCCCGCGCGCCGGTCCCACTGGATGGGAGATCGGCGAGAGAGACGCCGCGGCCAGGGCAGGGCGCGGAGGGTGGCCGGGCAGGCTTTGACGCGGGCGCGCGGAACGTATATCCCTTTGGCGCGCGGCGGACGCGATTGGCAGGAGACGGCAATGATGACCATGGCGTTCGATACTCTCAAGGCGATGAAGCGGCTCACCGCCACTGGCGTCGAAGAGGCGCAGGCCGAGGCCATTATCGAAACCGTTGGCGGCGCCATGACCGAATCCCTCGCCACGAAGGATGATCTCGCGCTCCTCAAGGCCGACCTCACCGCGGAGATCGCCGTGGGGATCGCCGAGGTGCGCACGGAGATCGCCGAGAGTGATACCAGGAATGCCGAGCGGCATGCGAAGATCGCCGAGGGGATCGCCGAGGTGCGCGGGGAGATCGCCGGCAGCGAGTCCCGGCTTGAGACGAAGATCGCCGAGGTGCGCGGGGAGATCGCCGGCAGCGAGTCCCGGCTTGAGACGAAGATCGCTGAGGTGCGTGGGGATATCGCCGGCAGCGAGTCCCGGCTTGAGACGAAGATCGCTGAGGTGCGTGGGGATATCGCCGCGGAGATCGCCGAGGGGCGCGGGGAGACCGCCGCGGGGATCGCCGAGAGTGATGCCAGGAATGCCGAGCGGTATGCGAAGATCGCCGAGGGCCAGACCACGCAGTTGCGCTGGATGGTCGGCTGCATGATCGCGATCGCGGGCGTGCTCGTCTCGACGCTCGTGCTCGGCACCTGAGCGGGCGGCGGGCGCGCCGCCGCGCCGGATGTCCGCCGGCGCTTCGAGGCGCCGCTTTATATACATCATGAAGAACACCTTCCTCTTCGGGAAGAGGCGCCGGGGGCATGTTCGCCAAAACAGCCGCCCCCGGCGCCACTCCGCCAGTTACAAGCCTTTCAGCACCGCCCCGGGGTCCTGGGCGACCAGCTCCCGGTAATCCGTCGCCTTCTGCTTCAGGTTGACCTCGAAGCCGAGATCGCCGCGATCCGGAAAGCGCGGGCAGATCGAGTAGACCGCCAGCGGGATCGTCTCCTGCAGGTGGCCGGCCCAGAGCACGCCATGAATCGGGCCGCCCTTGACCAGCCTGCCGGTCACGGCGGTGTACTGCATGAGCCAGCCGGTCGGTTCGTCGGCCGGCGTGACGACGGCGCGAAACTCCGCGCCCCGCGGCCGCGTCGTCCATGCCTGGGTGAAGTAGCGACCGAGCGGGGAGATCCCGTCCTGGACGCAGAAATGCCCCATCGTGCCCACATTGACCTTGATCCGCAGGCCCCAGCCGCGCCCGGCAGCGTCATGGCTCGACGGCCCGGCCATCGGCCCGGCCGACGCGCAACCCGTCAGCCCCACAGCCAGGACCGCGCCCAGCATCGTCTCTCGTACTCTGTTGATCATCATCATATTCCTCCTCCTTCGCTGTCAGCTAGGTCCGGACCCGCCGCTCTCTCCGCCGTTATCGTTATCAGCCCGCCCGCCGGACTCGGGACCAGGGGTCTCGACGCCAGAGTGGCCGCTAGAATAGTCGCCGAGGCTGGGGGGCCACGGTCATCGCCGTGGCCTCTATCGCAGAAGTGATTGCCGATATTATCGCCGGGGTTGGTGTTGATGCGCCAGACGCCGGTCCACCGCTCACCCTCGCTCCCGTGGAACTCACACGGGCAGCCACCGGCGGCCCGCGCCCTTACGGTCCTTGAATTGCTGACACAGGGGTCCACCTCAGCCGGCGATGGGGGCGGCACCCTCATGCAGGACCGCGAGACCTCCTCCCAGTCCGGCCAGGTCTCGTGCGGGTGCTCGGTGCGCCCGTCCTCGTAGACCCGGATCCGGCGCGACCGGGCCCATGCGGCGGCGATAAGGAAAGCAATTATCCCCGGCGATCCTTGGCCGAGACCGCCATGTTCCGTTTCAAAACCATCATTGGCGCCAAATTACGCAGTCGAAAATTCGAAACCCAGAAGACAGAAGCCGCAATCGGTGTCGCCATTCTCAACACCTTCATGGAACTGGGCATGCCTGAAACCATCAGGATCAGTTGAAAAAACTACTTGAAAACCTTCTGCAGCCTTTGAACTTCCATGCAACAAAGCCAAACCAATCAGCAGACTCGGCCTGACCGGGAGCAACCTGTTGAGGTTGCACAGCTAGCAGCTTCCGCGCCGATGGAGCCGCCCCAAGATTACCTTCCAGGGATGACATTGTTCTGGCGATTAGCGTTACGTAAAACACCTTGCCAATAGCAGGCAGAGAAGGGTGGTGGTGGTGCGGGCGGGGGGACTCGAACCCCCACGGGCATAAGCCCAACGGATTTTCTTACCATCTACGGCTTTCGCCGCCGCCACCTTTGCGCCACCGGCGCGTTGGCGGGTTTGTGGTCTGGACTATCCCTTCACCGTATCCCGGCATGGTGCCGGGCCTTAGGCGCTGCCCGTCTAGTCTCTACACCTTCCCGTCCGGGGTTCTCCGGACGGGCTTGGCTCGGGATTGCCATTTTACAGGTTTCCCCGAATTTGAGCAGTTCTGCATCGCCGGTTTCCCGGCAGAGCACTCAAGTTTAGGCTAAGTCCGTTGCGTCTACCAATTCCGCCACGCCCGCAAGTCTGCCCTGTATAGCGGCGGCTCTGCCGGGTCGCTAGAATTAATCTTAGGAGGAGATTTCGGCGCCTGGCGGTGATCGGTCTTGGGTTTTTTTGGGGACGCTCGCGCCAGACATTGATCGCGGTGATGTCGAGCGCCGTGTGGATATGCACCGCGTAGTATTTTTCAATCATCTCGACGCTGGTGCAGCAACTCTTGGCGATCTGGTAGATGTCGGCGCCCTCCATGAGGCGACGGCAGATATAGGTGTGGCGTAAGGAATGGGGATTATGTAGGAGAGTGCCGAAATGGGGGTTGACATTAGTCGGCACTCTCATGTATTATGTTTGTATTCCAGGAGGATATGGATATGGTGAAGCACAAATCGGCGGGCAAGAGCGACCGCCAGGGCATCAGCCTCGTAGAACTGTTCAAGCGTTGGCCGACCGATGAGGCGGCCGAGGCGTGGTTCATTGCCCGCCGCTGGCCCGAGGGTATCCACTGCCCGCACTGCGGCTCTCTGAATGTGCAGACGCGCCAAGCACAAGACCATGCCCTACCGTTGCCGGGAGAAGGAGTGCGCGAAGCGGTTTTCCGCGAAGACGGGCACGGTGATGGAAGGCTCGAAGCTGGGCTTCCAGGTCTGGATGATCGCCACCTACTTGCTCTCGACGAGCCTGAAAGGGGTCTCCAGCATGAAGCTCCATCGGGATTTGAACATCGACCAGCGCAGCGCATGGTTCCTCGCGCACCGGCTTCGGGTTGCCTTGACCGAACGGCAGGGCGCGTTCGCGGGGCCGCTCGAAGCCGACGAAACCTACATGGGCGGGCGCCGGGCCAACATGCCCAAGGCGAAGCGGAAAGAGCTGACGGGCCGGGGCGCTGTAGGGAAGACGGCAGTTGCGGGTGTGAAGGATCGCGCGACAAATCGCGTCGCGGCGCAAGTTGTTCCTTCCACTGACGCCCGGACTCTGCAAGGCTTCGTCCGTGACCATGCCGGGGAGGACGCCGTGATCTACACGGATGAGCATGGTGCCTATGCCGGACTCGGCGCGGAGTTCGAGCACGAAGCCGTCAATTACTCGGTTGGCGAGTATGTGCGCGGCATGGCCCATACGCAGGGCATCGAGTCCTTCCGGGCGGTGCTCAAGCGGGCGCACAAGGGAACATTCCACAAGTTCTCGCCGAAGCATCTTGACCTGTATGTGCAAGAGTTCGCGGGCCGCCACAATGCCCGCGACCGGGACACCATCGACATCATGGCGACCTTCGCCGCTGGCGCTGTTGGCAAGCGCCTGCGCTACCGTGAACTGATTGCAAACAACGGCCTGCCGTCTGGGGCGCGGTCGTGACCCGCGTCGTCATCGAATGCGCCGATAATCTGGCCTTCATGGGAGGACTGGACGATGGCGCGTTCAAGCTGATCGTCACTTCGCCACCCTGCAATCTCGGCAAGGCATCCCTGGCCGCCAAACCGGAGCAGCGCGTTGTTGAAATCGTGCATCCGTCCTACCAGCCGAGCAAGGTGGCGCTGGAAGAGGACATGCGAGTAGACGCCCGTTTCGAGGAAGCCGTGGACGCGCTCGCGCAGCCCGTCAGCACCCGCCACATCGCCCGTCCGAAGCCGGGCCACTAAGCGGCCTCCGGCACTTTCCTACATAATCCCCTAAGGAATAGGCCGTGCGGCGGTTAGCCGTCAGGAGCAATCTACGGTATCTTCCGAACTGATAGAAACCGGCAGGACGAATTATCCATTTATGATCGCGCATCTTCGAGTGGCAAATTGAAGCAATTTGGCTCGAAATTTCTCTGGGTGGGTCAACAATAACCGGTTGGTAACCAAATCAGGCGAGACCTTTATACCAAAGGTCAATGATTGTGACTCTTTTTCGGGGATTCCCATATTTAGTGTTCTGTGCTTCTCTGGACACCCGGTTCGGTGTCTTGGAGGTTTCCCACGATGACTGTTCCCCTACGAGAAGACTATGATGCTGCTCAAGCTCGCTGCCATGCCTCGCGCTGTGATGACAGCAATCAAGCGCGGCGACTGCTTTCAATCGCCGCCGTATATGATGGCATGACCCGGGCGGAGGCGGCCCGGGTCGGCGGCATGGACCGCCAGACCTTGCGGGACCGGGTGCATCGCTTCAACCGCCACGGGCCCGATGGTCTGATGGACGGCAAGGCGCCGGGCGCATCACCGAAGCTAACGCCATCGCAGTTGGAGGAGCTTGCCGCCGTGGTCGAGACCGGCCCCAATCCTTTGTCCGATGGCATCGTGCGCTGGCGGCGCGTGGATCTGAAACGCTGGATCGAGGCCCACTTCGGCGTTGTCTATCATGAGCGTTCGGTGTCACGCTTGCTGAAGCAAATGGGCTTCTCCCATATTTTGGCACGGCCCCGCCATCCGGGGCAGGACGAGGCCGTGATGGAAGACTTCAAAAAAGACTTGCCCCCACGCTGGCGGCGTCCATAGGGCATCTGCCTCCCGACACCAGCATCGAACTTTGGTGGCAGGACGAGATGAGACTGGGCCAGAAGAATGGTCTGGTACGCCAGTGGGCGCGGCGTGGAACCAAGCCCCGCCAACCCAAGGATCAACGGTATCAGAGCACATGTCTTTTTGGCGCCATCTGTCCGGCCAGGGGACGCGGCGCGGCATTGGTCATGCCATACGCCAATACCCATGCCATGCAGGCCCACCTGAATGAGATATCCCTGGCCGTGGCGCCGGGCACCCATGCTGTCCTCTTGGTGGACCGCGCCGGCTGGCACACCACGGGAGAACTCCACATGCCGGGAAACATTACCCCCGTCTTTTTGCCTTGCCGCGCTCCAGAACTCAATCCGGTCGAAAACATCTGGCAGTTCCTACGCCAGACCTGTCTCTCGAACCGTGTTCTTGAAGACTATGACGAGATCGTTGAAGCAGCCTGCCAAGCCTGGAACCGTCTTGCCGACCAGCCATGGCAAATCATCTCAATCGGACTCCGGGATTGGCCCCATAACGGTCATCATCAATGACCTTTGGTATTACGTGGCTAGCGGCATTTGGCGTGCAGGAGTACGGGGTGCGTAAAGGGAAAGCCCGTCAGGAACTGTCCGCCGATCTCATCACGCACGCCCATGGATTCCGTATCCATCTGCGCCTTCGCGCGAGTCAGCGCCTCGCGCGACAGATAGGTCCATCCTAGGGCAGGTTCGATTTGCAGGTTGCGCCGCGCTCGTGATCGATTTGTAGATCGGCGCATGGCCCTCAACTCCACAGGGAGGCCAATGGCGCCGCCGCCAGCCGGTCGCCGAACGGCACGACATCCGTGCTGTCATAAAGGACGGCACCGAAGGCGAAGCGGTCCCCACAAGCCTCAGCCAGCGCCCGCAGACCGCTGAAATCACCGGACTTGACTGTGGCGCTCGCCTTGACCTCAATGGCTGCGATCAGCCCGTCATCGCGCTCCAGCACGATGTCCACTTCGCGCATGTCCCGATCCCGAAAATGGTGAGGCGTCAGCCGCAGGTCCGAGGCCGTCATCAGCTTCAGCACTTCCGAGAATACGAAACTCTCGAGCAACCCGCCGAATGTTCCGCGATCCGCCTTCACTCTGTCGAAGGTCAGACCGCGCGCGGAAGCCAACAGCCCGGAATCTAGGAAATGCAGCTTCGGCGTCTTTACGATGCGCTTCAGCGCATTGGTGAACCAGGGCTGCAAAGTCGCGATCAAGAACACCTGTTCGAGCAGCCCGACATAGCGCTGCCCGGTCTTGTGACTGACATTGATGCCGGCCCCAAACTGCGAATAGTTGACCAGTTGACCGGAGTGCTCGGCGAGGAGCCGCACGAATTTCGGAAGCTCGGTCAGCTTCTCCACGTCCGCGATGTCCCGCAGATCGCGCGTGAGGATCGAGGTGAGATAGGATCGCGCCCAATCCTGCCGCCGCCGCTCGCTTTCTCGGGCGATCGCTTCGGGAAAGCCGCCGAGTAGAACGAGGTGGGCAAGATCGTCGCCGACAATTGCTTTGCGTTGATTTTGCAGCTTTCCCTCGAAGAGGCGCTCCAGAAAAGTCGGCGTGCGGCCTTCGACTTCGGCCCGCGCCAGCGGCAGCATCTGGAGGGTCTCCATTCGGCCGGCGAGACTGTCGGCGGTCCGCGGCAGGGTCAGCACGTTCGCCGAGCCCGTGAGGAGAAACCTGCCCGGACGATAATCTTCGTCAACCGTCTTTTTGATCGCCAGCAGCAGGTCGGGAGCGCGTTGTATCTCGTCGATGATGGCCCGGTCGAGGCCCCGGATGAAACCGGCCGGATCGGACTGGGCAGCCTCGAGCACGGTCTGATCGTCGAGCGTGATATAGTCTCGACCGGCTTCCCTCATCTTTTTGACGAGCGTGGTCTTGCCTGCCCGGCGCGGCCCCACGATCAGGACCACGGGCGTATCCGAAAGGGCTTCCTCCGCCCGCCGCTCTACAAACCGCTTGAACATCTCATCCCCGGATCCTCGACAGTTTGGAACTATCCCCTTCGGCTGATTGGGAGTCAACGGGCCGCTAATTGGAATTCTGCGAATCGCGATCTGGATGCCCTGGGAGGGGAAAGCCTTCCCCTGCGGCCGAGCCAAGGTCTCGGCCGACCCGTTCTGCGGGGACACCCCGCAACGCCCCGAGAGTGAGAGTGCGGACCGGGTTTCCGTGACGGGTTGGAAGCCGAGGGAGAGGACCTTGGCGCCCGTCGCGGAGAATCGCGATGTCCAGACACAAGCGAAACGCCGGCGCCAGGCGCGACCGGACCAACCTCTATTCCGAGATCACCGACAGGATCATCGCCGAACTCGAAGCGGGCCGCGTGCCTTGGGTCCAGCCCTGGGGAACGGCGGCGGCGAAGGTGCCGCTCGCCATGCCGCAGAACGCCGCACCACATCCCGGCCACAGAGCAGATTTCATCGTTACTTCAGCAGCATTGCCCGTCCGGGCGTTGATCTTGACTTCAGGCGCGCCGTCGATTGCGCCGGAACCCCTTCGCTGTGCTTGCAATCGGGGAACTGATTGCATCCGCAAAACACTGTTGCGTTCCTGTTGCGCCTCTCGACCATCTGCCCCACCAAGCACACCGGGCATTGGCGCAAGGCCGCGCCTTCGATCGTCTCGAAGCGAACCTCATCCCCGGCTATCTCGCAAAGTTCCCGGATATAGCGGGACGGCTGGCGGCTGTTGGTGATGAGATACACGCCCCGGCTGGCGCGCGTGAGCGCGACGTAGAACAGGCGTCTTTCTTCAGCATAGGCGAAGGTTTCAGGCTGGGGAATGACTAGGTCGAGCAGTTCATCGTCCTCGATGCGGCTCGGCACGCCATAATCGCCTTCACTCACATCAAGCAGAACTGTGTAGTCCGCCTCAAGCCCTTTGGCGCGGTGAAAGGACTGGCCCAAAACCTCGATATTGGCGAAGGAAGGTGGGATCCTGCCGAACGGATCGAGCAGATTGTACCGCCATAGAACCAGAACTTTGAGCTTGGCGTCTGGTTCGCTGCGCCACTGCTCGGCGATGCTCCCCAGCGCGATGTCGAGCCGTTCGAGCAGGCGATGGCAAACCCGGGCGAATTCGGGCCTGCCGCGTTCGTCATCAATGGGAATGACCCGAATCGACCGCGCAATAGCAGGCCGTGTCGAACGAACCGACTTCGCGATCTGTTCGGGATTGCGCTGAACGAATGTCGCGGCCGTCTCGGCAATGAGCTGATTGCAGCGATAGGTCTGTTCCAGGCGTCCCTGCCAGCTTGCCCCGAAACTGGCCTCGAACTGCGTGAAGATCGTGATGTCCGATCCGGCAAAGCGGTAGATCGACTGCCAGTCGTCTCCGACTGCGAACACCTTGTTGAAAGCCTTTTGCTGCTTGAGCGCCTTGATGAGGTTGGCGCGCGGCTCGGATATGTCCTGAAACTCGTCAACGAGGATCAGGGAATAGGGACTCTGATATTGCCCGGTCTCGACCAGCCGGACCGCGTCGGCGATCATTGAATCGAAGTCGATCCGCCGGGATTCTTCGAGTTTTCGCGAATAGCCCTTCGTGATCATCCACACGACGCGCGCATAGAGCTTCGCGCGCTGCTTGTCGTGCAGGGTCTTGGCGCGCTCGAGCAGCATATCGAGCGTGAGATGGCTGGCGCGAATATGCTTGATGCAGGTGGATATGAGCTTGTGATAGTGCTTGATCACCACAGGCTCGATCGCATGGGTGATCTCGGCGTAGCTCTTGCGCTCGAAAGGTACCGCGCGCCGCGCCAGTTCTGCCTCGAGTATGCTGAGCAGTGTCTCGTTGCTGGCCTGGGCTGAAGTCGTCTCGAAGAAATCGATCTCTTTGCGGCGATAGGCCTGACGTTTGCTCTCGGCGTGATGGACATAATCCGCAAAGGGTGAGGTCCCATCGGCGTTGAGCGCGAAATGCTCATGTACCGTATGGGTCAGCGGATAGTAGAAGTCGGGATGCAGATGGCGGACCGTCCCGTCATCTTCCTCGACCGCAATCTGCCGTTCATAATCGAATGCGACGGAATGCAGCCAGAGCCAGTTGACGATCTTCTGCTCCTGCAGCGACTTGACGATTACGCCGGCAAGCGAGCCGGTCGTGGCCTCGCCCTTCCTGAGCCGATCCGAGACATAGCGACGGTAGTCAGCCTCCGAGTCGAAAACCTCGGCCGGGATGTCCGCTTTGGGATGCACCGCGAGCAGATCGCTCCACAATCGCTCGAATTCCGGATCGGTCTCGAATAGCTGCCGGATGATTTCTTCGATGACTCTGGCTTCGCCAGCGGGATGATCGACCCAGTTGGCAAGCTGGGGCGGACGTCCTTCGACCCCCTCAATGATGCCCCGTCCAAGCGCGTGAAACGTCGTGACGCGGCACTCCAGCGCGCTTTCCTCGACCTGTAGCTGTCGTGCGATCCTGGTCCTGAGTTCATCGGCTGCGCTCTTGTTGAAGGCCAGAAGCAGGATCTCATCAGGCCGGTAGAGCTGCCTTTCCAGAACATAGGCCACCTTGCCGACCATGGTCGCGGATTTGCCCGACCCGGCCGAGGCGACGAGCAGATTATTGTCCTCCAGGCGGATACATGCCTCGCGTTGCTGATCGGAAAAGGAGCGCCCGTCGAGATCGTCGAAGAATGGCTGGAATTTGAGCAACTCTGAGGTGACGAACGCTTCATTGTAGGCGTGGCGAACGCCCGGGTCGGTCAGCATGACGAACGAAGCCGGCAGGGAGGCCTTGAGCCCGGCCGGCATCAATTGTGGATCCAGAAGCGGGTGAGAAAGTGCGGCAGCGGCGCTGCCGGGCACGCTGGCGATGGCCCGGCCGAGATCGGCCTGCGCGAGATACCGTCTGTTGCCTTCGGTGATCTCCCGAAGCCTGGCATCGACATCGAGCAAATGATCCGTCGCTGTGCCGATGAGGTCGAAGAGATGGGTGTTGATGAACGCTTGAAGGTCTTTGGCCAGTTGCTCGGACACGTCCCCCGACAGACCCGACAGATTGTCCGTTCTGCCACGTGCGCGGATCTCGACAGTATACCACAGCAGCGCCTTGCTGGTCGAAATCGACACGATTTCGAGGCAGCTGAGATCAACATCGCCACCCTGGCTCAGCCGAATCCGCCCGGACAGCTTGGGGTCCAGGGTCAGCTTCCATTTTCCGGAAGGAAACATCCGCGCAAGAAAGCCAGGTCGGTATGTACGTGCGCGGCCAAGTATGAGTTTATTCAGTGCCACATTCGAGACCGTCAGATAATCAGAACAGCGCTGAGCCAGCGCTATCAACAGGTGGCATACTATTTTGTTTTTTATAGTTGTTCGAGTGCTGTGCGCCCATGCCTGGCAAGACACTACCAGCCCAAGGATGACCCAGTTCGTTCCCGTTCAGCCTGTGCCGAATCAGAGGTCATCCCAGCATATTCCTGTGGTATGCCCGTGTGCTGCCGCGACGGCTCGTGAGCGTCAGGCACCGGCAGTGAACCACCGGGGGATCAACATACTTTTCGATCCCAGCAACAGGCACCAGCAAACAGGAAGACTGAAATATACCAAATAATTTCAGGTAGATATGAAGATTAGCAGGATCATTCACAATCACCCCTCTGGTGATCCGACCCCCAGCCAGGCCGATATCGACATGACCCGGCAGATCGAACTGGCCGCCCGCGCGGTTGGCGTGGTCGTGCATGACCATGTGATCGTTGGCAAGGAACGGGATGCCAGCTTCCGCGCTATGGCGCTGATCTGACCCCGGAAAGACCCGGTTGCGCCAACCCGGCACCCGGTGTATAGGCGGCCCCGTGCACCCGTAGCTCAGCTGGATAGAGCGCTGCCCTCCGAAGGCAGAGGTCACAGGTTCGAATCCTGTCGGGTGCGCCAAATTCCTCAATAATTACAATACTATATCTGCCGGTAAATTTCAAGCCCGACGGCAATCTGTTGCGCAGGTCATCACCAGGTCACCACCAAAAATCCAGTTGCGGCCATTCCGTCGCGTCATAGGATTTGTCGATATCCCGTCGTCGTCATCCATCGGGCCCGTCGCAGATGGGAATGATACCGAGATTTGGCCATTTTACTGTTTTGGCCAGTTTCCGATTGGAAGAGCCATTCGCAGGTTTCTTGCCATGATGCGCCGGCGGCGTCGGCGTCGGTCAGCATGATGTAAAGTATGAAACACTGACGATCATAGTCGGTGACGGTGTCAGAATCCGGTGCTGTGTCCAAAAAGCCAGGCATGCTGATCCATCCAACGAAGTGCCGCCCTGCGACGACCAAACCCATGCCGCCGCATGATCGCCCGTCACCCAAACTCGGACATAGCTCACAGGTGTCACCATCCACTGAGTTTAGACTGGAGCTAATACCTGAAAAACCGTAATGCGAAAATGTATCCATATACACATGTGCCGCAACACCAACCAGTTCCAGTGCAAATTTGCATTGTCCATTCGCGGCTGTCTCAATATGGTGAGTGAGCATTGAGTTTGCGATATCGCTGTTTTTTTACACAGAGAAGGCGCTCTTCCAGAGTATCACCTTGGCCTCCTGGCAGAAAATGAAACGGCACCCAAACCCGTCGTTGTTCAAGTCGATCAACATGGGCGTTCGCAACAGCCTGCATTTTGCTATGGACAGTCGCGGTACCGTAAAGAAGCCCGCCATCTTTGTGGGCCTGGCTGTCAGTTTTAGTTGAATCGTCAACAAACTGAGCCGCGTACGCAATCACACCTGCATCATCTTTTGAAATACCGGCAGATCGCGCCAAAACATAAGTTCCGTAAAAGTGCATATCAGATTGTATCGTTCACCTCATTTCTGAATTAGGGTTGCTTCCTTGGATTTAGCCAGCTGTTGCACTGGCGAGCCGCACATATGTTTTTCAATGGATTTTTCCTTTGTTTTACGTGCGACCGCCTGGTGTCGCAAATCTTGTGACATTTGCGAATCCCGGCCCTTTTCACACGAACGGGCACCGCCGTGTTTTCCGGGTCCGGCACCCAATTCAGTGATCCCGCCGATCCGCGAATACGGCTTCCAGATCAGGGGCATCAAGAACACGGTCCACCCAGCGATCCAGCTCCTCAATGCTCCCCGCCGCAATCTGAGCGACGACAGGCTCGGGCAGGGGGCCAAACCGCTTCACCAGCAGGCGCATCAGGGACCTGGCTTCGCCCCTGGCTTCACCCCTGGCTTCACCCCTGGCTTCACCCCTGGCTTCACCCCTGGCTTCGCCCCTGGCTTCGCCCCTGGCTTCACCTTCAGCCAGTCCCTCAGCTTTGCCCTCAGCTTTGGCGCGCGCCTGGCCTTCCGCAAGGCCTTTTTCACGGCCAAGTATCTCACCGGCAGCCAGCCCTCTGGCTTCGCCTTCAGCTTTACCTTCTTGTTTCAGTGCTTCTGCGATTGTCCCCATCAGCGCTTTGCCTCCACCATCCTTTGCGGTGTCCAGTGCCGCTCTGACATCTTCCAGCGGCACCTCGTATTTTTCGACGATATACCGAAACACGATCTTCTTCAATACGGTCCCGTCCGGCAGGTCGCGCAGCAGCACCGTCAGAACCTCACGGGTCACTTCATCATTGCGTTGTACATAACGCAAGGCGGTCAGAACCGCCCGGACCGGCGCATCGCCCGACAACTCTTCCATCGGGATGGTGCCCAGATCATGCAGCGCGTAGCGAAACGACGGCACGAAGGGCGCGGTATCATCATCCATCTGCACCATCTCAGCAAAAACCTGCGGCACGGCCCATGAAGCGCGTCCGTGGTAGAACACCAGGGGGATGATGACAGGCAGGGCGCGCAGCCGTGCCGGTTTGTCCTCAGCGTATCGCGTCCAGATGCGGACCATATAGCCCAGAAGCTGCAACGGCGTGCCGGGTTCTGACACCGATTTATGCTCCACCAAAGTATACACCAGGGCAGGGGGGCCGTCGGTCAGCTTCACCTCAAACAGCCGGTCGCTCTGCGTCATCCGGCTGTGCTCATCCACGAAGGTGCCATCCAGGAGTTTTGGCGGCGCATCGGCCAGGCGCGCACTCAGGGCCGGCGGCAGATATTCCCGCAGCAGCGTGGCCGCCCGGTCGGGATCCTCCAGCAAAACCCGGAACAGCGCATCGTGGCTTATCTTTGCCGGGGGCTTTTGATCTGCCGATTCAGCCATGCCGGTTCCCTCCCGGGCCTGAGCGCAAGGCCGCAGCCCGCGCCTGTTCGTCCTTGATCTCGCGGATATCTGTGTTGACCGTAACTTTGCTCGCGCCAAGGATATCCGCAATCTCCTGCGGTGGTAATCCCTGCTGTTTGAGGGCATTGATACGGGCTTTGCGCAATCATGTGATTATCCCCCTTCGGGTCGACTCCGGTAAGGGGCAGAATGACACCCCAAGGAATAGTATCACCGGTTTGGCCACCTGTACTCGCCGGTGAGCAGGATATGTGCCCACCCGAGGGGTGAGATGTGCGTCAGAAGCTCCGGTGAACAGTCCAGCCCGGCACGTTTTCGTTGCGCAGCAGCCCGACCGAGATGAGCCGTGTTCCAGTAGATGATGATGGTGGCGAGGAGATCAAGGCCAGCCATGCGGCAATGTTGACCCTCTGCGCTGCGGTCGCGGATTTCGCCATGGCGGCCAATGCGCAGGGCATTCTTCAGGGCGTGATGTGCTTCGCCTTTGTCAAGCCCGAGCTGAGCGCGCCGCTGCATGTCGGCATCAAGCAACCATTCGATGATAAAGAGTGTCCGTTCGACCCGTCCGATTTCACGAAGTGCGATGGCAAGGTCATGCCGGCGCGGGTGAGAGGCGAACTTTCGCAAGAGCTGACTGGGTGGCATGACACCTGCCACCATGGTGGCCGCGCTGCGTAATACATCTAAAACATGGGATTATATACCAAAGTGCCATTGCCCGTTAATCCTCATCCTTAACAATGACTTGGCGAAACAAGGCTTTAACGGCTTCATCTTGCGAAGCCTTATAGCCAACCGTTTCTTCCTTCTCGGCCTTTGTCGGCTGATAGCTGCGAGGTTTCACCACGACAGTTGGTTTGTCTTTGGAAGTCATTGCTACTCCTTTCATGGCAGTACACCGATTAAAGCCAATGGAACGGCTGGTACGCCCCGCCCTTGTCGGATAACATTCAGGAGATCACGCTCGTAATAAGGGATGCCGCTGGACATCTCACGTTGCATTTCTTTCATCGGCAAAACTTCGATTCCTACATCAATTATATCTGAAACGTAAAAGCTGAGATGCTTTATGATCAATTTAAATTTCTCGTTTGACAATCGACGCATGAATTGAATGTTATCTTTGTGCGCGAGACCACTTTTAACAGCACTCATGCTATCAACTCCCGGAACCGCAACCGCTTCCCTCTCATTCCAGTTGCTAACGCGCACCGAGCACTGCGATTGCGCCAGCAATGGTTGATCAGGGAGGAACTGATGACGGAGCAAGGCGGCCAAATTGCAGCTCGGCGAAAACTGCTAGAAACACTGCAGCGACGGGAGGTGAACCGGGTTGCTCAGAGACTTCAGAAGGATCTCGGATCAAGCTATCAGTCGACAGCCGTTGGCAACCAGGATTCCCGAACTAAATCCCTGACGCGCCTCGGCAGGGGCGGCGATGGGCGCCGTTGTGGGGTTTTCGCCCCGCGCCCGGGCACCACTCCCGCGGATTTCGCGCTTGAGGAGATATTCTCAAGGCGGCCACGCGTCTTGCGGGTCCCGCGCCTGTCCGTTGGCCAGGCGAAGCCATGGCCGGGAGCCGGCATCACGCTTCAGCAAGGATATCGTGGCAGGCCGGAGCCGTCAGGTCGGGCCGCGCGCCAGGGCCAGGATCTTCCGCCTGGCGCTCAGCACCAGATCGAGCCCCGCTTCGCTCGCCAAACGGATGATCAGCCGCCGCGCATGACGGATCACCCGGCCAGGCAGGGCGATCAGAGCCAGGCGCAAGGCCTTCATCCGCCGTGCCACCCAGGCCGGTCCCGGAACCGGTTGCTTCATCACCGCGTTCAGATTATGCGCCAGCACCATGATCGCCCACCAGGCCGCATTGGCTCCGAACAGACCCGAGGGCAGGGTGCCGCCAGCCAGGTCGTGCTTCATCACCGCGTGGACTTCCTCGCTCTTGCCACAGCGCTCCCGGGACCACCAGATCACCGCATCGCCCGGCAGATCACGGTTGGTGACCAGGGCGAACAGCTTGCTGCGCCCCTTCGAGGCAAACTCCGCGGTCGGGAACGGCAACTGATCCCCATCGCCAGGCTCCAACTGTTCCAGCGGCTCCCGGATCGCCAGGAAGCGGTAATCCGCCCGCGTCTTGCTCTCGCCCGCCCAACTCGGTACATGGCAGACCTCCGCCCACTCCTGGCCGGTCTCCTGACGTTGCCCGTCGAAAACACGATCCAGCGGCCGCCACTCAGCCTCCGGCACGGCCAGGGCGGCGCGCCGGAACGCCGCCGTCACGTTGGCGCCGACGGCAAACTCGATCACCCCGAAAACCTTGTCCCGGCCCTCGCCACAATAGAGCAGTAGATCCTTCTGATAACCCGCCGTGTCCGAGCGCAGACAGACCTTGTCCACGCCCCCAGGCAGCGCCGCCAGCGAGGCCTGCAACACCTGCAACTGCCGATAGCCAGCCGGCACATTGCCGTCGCGGAACTCGGAATGCACGATCACCTGCTGTTCCGCCCACCAGGTGTTCAACGGCTGATAGGCCTTGAACTTCTTGTAGCAGTATTCCGCCTGGCGCTTGTGGCTCTGCACCAGCGTCGCGTCCATGTCCAGCGTCGCCGAGCCCGGCCTGCGATGGCGCTGCAGAAATGACACCAGCGCCTGATCGACACGCCGCAGACCAGGCAGACCCGCCGACGGGCGCGGGATGAAGGCACGCCCGACCTCCCGCAGATCTTCCTGGCCTGCGTCGTGGAAGCGTTCCAACCAGCCCGACAGAGCCGACGGCGAAGGCACGCTGCGCCCGCGGCCGCGCCGGAACCGGCTCTTCAGTTGCCGACGTTCCCGGCGCACCAACAGCCGCCGCTCAACCGCCTCCATGATCGCGGCAAAGCCGGCGTCCGCCTCCAGGCGCTCCAGGTCCTCGACCCGATCACCCCCGCACAGATTGAGTGCGATCACCGCGATGATCATCTGCACATCCAGCCAGCCCTGCCGCCCCGCCACCCGTACCTCGCGCCGCACCGCAGCCGCCAGTCCCGATGCCTCAATCAAATCAAGCTAAACACCAATTCCGGCAAAACCCGTCAGATCGCCGCTGCCCGGCGCGCTTTCGTACTCGAAAGGAAGAACGCCCTGTGCCCTGATATTTTCACCCCGTTGGTGATTGAGTTATTCATAAAACCCATCATGAATCCCTTTGGATTCAAAGCCAACGGGGGATTTCAACTTTTTTGATCCAGAATCAGGGGCAAGTACCTGAAACGGCAAGTTCGGCGGTCCATCAAGATGGCTTCTGGTCGATTTGCTATTGTGCAGAATGGCAAGGAATTTTCGTTGGTGCCGTGGCGCAAGGCCATCAAACTGAAAAGGGCGGCTGGGATTGCTATTGGGTTGTAACCAGACGAATTCGAACAAGCGGTTCTTGCCATTTACCCGTAGCAGAAAATTCTCTCGCCAAATTGGGGCACCGGTTAGTACCAACACTCGTCAAAACAGACTGCCGAAAGCTCGCTAACTCAACACCATTGTATCCGACCGCCCCGCACCCAAAAATGCCGCGCCCAATTCTCCAAGTCGATTGTGTCAGCCATTGAGCTGTCCTTTCGCTTGTCAGCGTGCGTCATGCACGCCTGAGATTCATATATAGTAGCTATTATTAGCTAATTAATAGCTTTTTCATAAATTATTTTTGATTGACAAATAGGGAAAAATCGCCTAAATAATCTCCGAACGGAGGCATGCCATGAGCAAAAAGACAATGACGCTGAACCTGACAGCAGCTGAAATGGACGTGCTCGAGGCGCTTTGTGAGAAGAAAGATTTGAGCAAGACCGTGCTTATGCGGCAGGCTTTGCGGCTTTATCAGCGTATCGAGGAGCGCCTTGAAAAGGGCGACAAATTGTTTTTCGAAGATGAAGCCACAGCTGAAAAAGCTGAGATCATGATGTTATGACCACTGGTCCTGACATCACCGCCCATCCAGCTCTACGACCCGAAATCCGAAGCGATGGTTGATGCTGAGCTGTGGGATGCCATCATTGAAAAGAATTTGGGTGATTGGGATGCCGAATGGATTCCTGAATTGGTCGATCTCATAAAGGCGCTCAATCGCAAAGGTGTTGAGCGCAAGTTCTGGCCGCAAAGTAGACATTGGGATTGGCGAACAAAAACCAAGGCAATCGAGTCCAGATTGGACAACCAGTGCTTTTCGATCGTGTGCCAAGGCATGACTCAGGCGATGATGATCACTGAACTGACCCGGTGGGCCAGAATCGAAACCCAGAAAAACGACCACCTTGTTTATATCGATTTTCTGGAAACTGCCCCGTGGAACAGGCGTGAGATGCTTGATGCAATCCCGCGCTTTGCTGGATCAGGCTCTATACTTATCCGCGCGGCCATCGAGCATAGTAAACTGGAAGGCTTCAAAGGCCGTCTTGGATTGCATTCATTGCCACAAGCCAATGACTTCTATGCCAACAAAGTAGGCATGACAGATTTGGGTTTGGATGCGGACTACGAGAACCTTCGCTATTTCGAGATGACACCGGATCAAGCGGAAGCGTTCGTTAGAAAAGGAGAATGATATGAAACTGGATATCTCAAAAGGCTGGTGCGAAACCATGGCCAAACATGAGGCGGGCGCCGAGGTCGGCGCTGGTCTAATCGGTGCTGATCCGGTTCTTCAATCCGACGAAGCCAATGTAACGATTTTGGATGATGCACGTGTGGCTCTGGGCCGTTTCGTGCAGCTCAAGCGACGCAATGATAACCTGACTTTGGAGGAGTTGGCTGAAAAAGCTGACGTCGAACTTGCGGAATTGATGAACATAGAACACGACCCAAGCTATGAGCCGGAACCACGGACGCTTTATCAATTGGCCGGAGTTTTTGGTGTGTCTCAACGTCGATTGATGGGGCTGTCTGGCCTGACGGTGCCTAAACAGCCCGTTGACGAAGTCGGCCCTGGACACGAGCGGCCTGGTCTGATTCTATGATATTCTGATTTGACCGGGAGGTTCGCCGATGTCGATGGGACTGCAGAAGGATCGTCAGGGTGATTTGATGGTGGGCTGGGCGGAGATGCCGCGCTCGCCGGGTCATGTGTTTTACGACCGTCTTCAGTCGGTCCTGATTGAGGGCGGCTTCGACGACTTCGTCGAGGCGACCTGCCGGTGCTATTACGCGGCCAGGACGGGAGCGCCTTCGGTGCCGCCGGGGCGCTATTTCCGCATGCATCTGGTGGGCTGTTTCGAGGGCATCGACTCTGAGCGCGGGCTGGAATGGCGCTGCTCGGATTCGCTGTCGCTGCGGGAGTTTCTGCGGCTGGAGAGCCGGGATCGTGTGCCGGACCATTCCTGGCTGTCGAAGACCCGCACGCGCCTGCCCCACGAGGTGCACGCGATGGTCTTCGACTGGGTTCTGGCGCTGATCGCCGAGGCGGGTCTGGTGAAGGGCGACCGCATCGGGGTGGATGCCTCGACCATGGAGGCCAACGCGGCGCTGCGCAACATCGTGCGGCGCGACACGGGTGAGGGCTACCGGGAGATGCTGGAGCATCTGGCCCAGGAGAGCGGCATCGAGACGCCCACGGCCGAGGACCTGGCGCGTCTGGACCGCAAGCGCAAGGGCAAGAAGCTCTCGAACCAGGATCGGGTTTGCAGGAGCGACCCCGAGGCCAGGGTCGCCAGGATGAAGGACGCCGCGACCCATCTGGCCTACAAGCCCGAGCACGCGGTGGATCTGGACACCGGGGCGGTGGTGGCGGCCGAGTTGCACCCAGCCGATGAGGGCGACACCACGACGCTTTTCAAGACCCTGGCGGCGGGCGCAGGCAAACCTCGAGGCGGTGGCTGCGGCACCGACGCCAGAGAGCCCGGCCGAATGCGTCACCGACAAGGGCGATCACTCACGGGCGGTCTTGAAGGCCCTGGACGACAGTCCCTGCAAGACCCGGCCCTGGAAGACCCGGATCGCCGCGCCCAGGCAGAAGGGCTTTTCGCGCTGGCGCGGTGACCAGGCGGCGCGCCGGGCGGTCCCCAACAACCGCGTGCGGCTCAAGTCCGCGCTCGCCCGCGAGGCCTTCAAGCGGCGCGCCGAGATCGTCGAGCGCTGCTTTGCCCACAGCCTCGATCGCGGCGGCCTGCGCCGGACCTGGCGGCGCGGGCGCGAGAACCTGCACAAGCGATACCTGCTTCACGTCGCCGGCCACAACCTCTCGTTGCTGATGCGCCAACTCATCGGCACCGGCACCGCGCGCCAGGCTGTGGCGGGCCGATCTGGCGGTGTTTTCGTGCTTGTTGCGCCCGCTGGAGCCGTTCTGGTCGCTCGGACCGGCCTCATCGTCTCGGAGGATGGCGAAACCGCCGACGCCGCGTTATGTTTCGTCGTGGGGTGAAACCCGGTCAATGCCGCCTTTTTCAACGGGCTGTTAAGATGCGCATCCAGCATTTTTATCCAGCAAAATTAATTTTGACACACATATTTTGAACGAGACACCGTTCAAATATCTTTGATGCAGATAATGTACGTTGTTTGTGTCCCACCGGCAGTTTTCTCAGATACGCATTTAGCTGCGTTGAATGACACAGCTGCGCATTTCGTGCATCGCAAGACTCCTAGTGATGCGTGAGAACACATCAAGCCGGTTCACAAACGCCGCAATCGATACATTCATCTGGGTGGATCACCAGCATGTTCTCACCCTCGTAAAAACAGTCTACCGGGCAGACAGAAACACAATCGGTGTGTTTGCATTTGATGCAGGCTTCAACAACGACGTAGGTCATAAATAATTCCTTCCCAATTTAACCAACGAAAGCTTTTTCAAGAACGTATTCGGCAGGGCGATTGTTTGCACCTTCAGTTAAACCCCTTTCCTCTAGCAGGACTTGTAACTACTCAACCCGGTTGGATCACTGATTTTCCAGCGATGGTGGCCTGGATTGCCTGGAAAGCAGACAGGCCTTGCCGTTTTCCGGTGTTGAGGACGGAGCGAACGTTGGCGTAGAAGTCGGCCCCCCAGTTGGAGCGGAATCCCCCGGTGACCTTGCGGAAGGTGGTTGAGGGGCGGATGGCTTGTTCCGAGCCGTTGTTGGTTGGCGGCACGTCGCGTTCGGTCATGAATGTGAACAGGCTGTCACGGTCTTTGCCGTAGCGTTTGCGCAGGCGAATTCCGTCTTTGTTGGTTGGCTGACAAGCCATAACCTTGTCCATTCGCCGGTCCAGGTCGCCCCGGTATTTCTGAAGTGTACTGTCCTTCAGACGCTTTCGCCGTCGGCCCAGAACACAGGCGCGCAAGATGAGCATTTTCATTGCCGGTGCGAAGATCGCATCGCCAGCGTCGATGGCATACTGGCAGTCGCGCAACTGGTGGGCCAGACAGATTTGCCAGACCTCCCCGAGCCCCCGCTGGCCGCCGTAAAGATCGGACACCCAGATGGCGGGCCGGTGGCCGTCCATCACGTCCTCGGCCACCGCCTTCGCCCGACTGTTGCGGATGACGTGGACGCAGACTTCATCGTTTTGGAAAACCCATTCCCAGGCGTTGCGCCCCTTGATGCGTGCGCCGGTCTCGTCGGAGCAGACGATCCGGCTTTGTCGCAGGCGGGCAAGAACCGCCTGGAACTGGGCGTCAAAGCCGGGCTTGACCCTCTTGAACAGGTTGACCAGGGCGGCTTGGCTGATCGTCAAGCCGTGCAAATCGGCGAACAGTTTCGACAGACGCTGGTAACTGACCGCGTGTTCATAACGCATGTAAACCGCCATCGCCTCGATCGACGGGGTGAACGGAGACCCCGGCTCAAGCCCCGCCGGAACCGGCGCCACAAAGCGCTCCGAACAATGAGAACACCTCGCCGCATACAGTTCCACACGGGTGACAATGGGAGCGGGGCGCGGCAATTCGATCTTGTCATAAATCGCATGCAACTTGTGATCCTCATCGCCGAGCGCTGAATAACAGTGTGGGCAGGACAGCGCCTTCGCAACCACCCGCTGATCCGGGTCAGGGTGCAGAGGACGCCCACCGCCACCATGCCCCTTGCGCCGTTTTTTGCGGTTGCCCCGGGCCGGTTTCTTGTTCGCCTTGCGCCCATGCGACGGCGGCGTACTGGAGTTGTCCGGCGTCTTCGCAGGCTCACCAAGCTTTGCCTCAAGTTCCGTGACGCGCCTGGCAAAGCCCTCGTTCACTGCCACCAGCTCCTGTGCCTGCGTCCACAGCGCGAGGATCAAGGCATCTTTCTCTGCATGCGTCAATCGGCTCAGGTCGGGTAAATGAGTCATAGATAACTTGACGCATATCCACGCCCTCAATGCAAGAAAATTCTCTATATCTGGTGCCGATCGAACCCAGGAACGCAACCTTTGGGGTGGGTTGAGTAGTTACCAGGACTTTTAAATCATTATTGAGGCCCATCGATCCACAGATCATTGCCCGGTCAGTAACCGAGTCAAATGGTGGCACATCCAAATCTTCAAATAGCCTTCCATCGGTAATTCGATCTGTAACGCGTCCATTGCGATTGAAATCCTGTTGGGTCACGGTTGTGTAAAAGCGGAGTTTCTTTCCCGCTTCTTCACCAACCAATAGGTCGTTGTTAAGGTCAGCCACCAATGCATTGCCGTAACTGAGTTCGGCGATCTCACGGCAGGTATGGGTGAGAATCACCTGATCGAATTTTTCATAGGTCTCAGGATCCCGGATTAACGATGCAAAGGGGGCAATACCAGTACCGGTCGCAAACATGTAAAGGCGTTTTCCTGGTATCAGAGCATCCAACACCAAGGTTCCCGTGGGCTTCGGGCGAAGAATGATTTGGTCGCCTTTCTCGATCCGCTGGAGCATCGAAGTAAGAGGACCGTCGGGGACCTTTATCGAGAAGAACTCAAGCTGTTCATCCCAAGCCGGACTTGCAATGGAGTAAGCGCGCATGATCGGCTTGTCGTTTGGACCGGGCAACCCGATCATCAAGAATTCCCCCGATCTGAACCGCAGGCTCGGGGGGCGGGTGACCCGAAATGAAAACAATCTATCCGTCCAGTGAATGACCGAGGTGACTACCTGGCCGTCGGCAAGCTGTGGGGCCGATGATTTCGTGCCTTGCGCTCCCGATGGTGAAACCGCCGGCAAACCTAATCGCGATTCGGCGGGGATTTCCGGCATTTTCAGGTCTCCATCGTTGCCGCATAAATTTACTAAGTAAGCGTTTTATTACTTACATATTTTCGTATGTCAACATTATCGAGCCAACCATCGATCCCCGTAGACCCTCGAAAATAGCCGTTCATGGAGATTTCAGTTGACTTGCATCAACAATTAAGTAATTATTTAATTACAAAATTTGTTTGGCAATACGCCAACCGGTCCTAGGAGGGTTCTTACCGTGTCCGTTGAAAATTTGGAAACCACACCAATGACTGTAAACGGCCAACACATTCACGTTGATTGTGCAGATAGCGAGCGTACTCTCCTTGATGTCCTGCGGGAAGACCTTGACCTGACCGGTGCCAAAAAAGCCTGCGACAATGGAGAATGTGGCAGTTGCATCGTAGTGATGAATGGCAAGCCGACAAAATCCTGCCTACTTCCCGCCAGCCGAGCTGCAGATAAAGAAATTTTGACTATTGAAGGAATGGCGCCGAATGCAAGCAACATCCAGGCTGGCGATGACATTTCGATATTGCATCCAATCCAGCAGGCGTTTCTTGAAAAAGGGGCAACCCAATGTGGCTTCTGCATTCCTGGCATGATCATGAAAACCCACACGCTGCTTCGGATCAAACCTGATCCGAGTCGCGAAGAAATAGTTAAAGGTCTGTCGAAAAACCTGTGCCGATGTACCGGATACACTAAAATTATTGAGGCGGTCGAATATGCAGCCGAGCTGATCAAAGACGGCAAAAATTCGGAGGGCTTCGCCAAACCCAATGGCCATGTTGTCGGTGTTGATGTCGCACGACTGGATAGTCCTGCAACTGTCAACGGTGCAGCAAAATATGCAGCCGATATGAAAATGCCTGGCATGCTTTATGGCAAACTGCTTCGTTCAGAAGTCCATCATGCCAAGATTATCTCAATTGATGTTAGCGAGGCAGAGGCACTGGAAGGTGTGGAGTGTGTGATCACGGCAGATGATGTTCCCGGCACACCTTTTTTACCGAACTGTCAGCCGCAAGTTTATGTCTTCCCCGAGGATCGGATTCGGTTCAAGGGTGAGGCGCTAGCGGGTGTTGCCGCCACATCCGAAGCAATTGCTGAAAAAGCGCTTAAACTTATCAAGGTGGTGTTTGAAGAACTTCCGCACTCAGTAGAAATCGTTGATGCGGTTAATCCCAATGCAGTTCCATTGTATGATCATTTGCCCCGGATCTCGCCACCTGAAGAAGTTGCCTGTGGGAATATAGAATCTGGTTTTGCCAAAGCGGATGTGATCGTACAAAACGATTATACGGTACCCGTTCGCGAACACGCCGCAATGGAACCGGAAGCTTCACTTGCCTATGAGGAAAATGGTAAATTGATTTTGAGGACGGGGTTGTATCATGCCTTTGTTCAAGGCACCGAGTCGATTTCCAACAATCTCAACATGAAAGAAAGCGATGTCCGCATCGCCTGCCCTGCGATGGGCGGAAACTTCGGCACCCGCGGTGACACATTAATTGCTGTTACGTCGGGGTTGATGGCTCAAAAGACCGGTAAGCCGGTTCGGATTGTGTTCAGCAGAGCGGAATCAATTTTGGGGTCCTGCAAAGCCCCTTCAGTAAACATACGCTACAAAACAGGTGCCATGAAAGATGGCCGCATCGTTGCAGTGGATGTTGAGGTTTTGCACGGCGCTGGTGGGTGGGCGCCTTTTTTGATTGACAAAACCACCAAGGGATTTGAACTTTGCTACTATGAAACGCTTGGTGCATTGCTTTCTCATGCGACCGGTCCGTACGAAATTGCAAATGTTCGCGCACGTGCCTGGGATGTTCTGACAAACGGTCCACGATATGTTCCCCTGCGCGGTACGAATGCAAACTATCTTCCGCTGGCCTATGAATCACAAATTGACCTGGTCGCCGAAAAATTGGACCTTGATCCGATAGACGTGCGAGTGACAAATGCCATTCGCACCGGTTCAAAAACCCATTTTGGTCAGGAACTGACCGAGAGCGTCTCAATGGTCAAAGAGCTTGAAATGCTCCGCCCGCATTATGAAGCGGCGCGTGAGCGGCTGGAAAAACGGAAAAATGAAGCAGAAGCCCCCTGGAAACCGGGGCTAGGTATGGGCGCCGGTTGGCGTAACATCGGTTACCTGAACACGACCATCACCGCGGGTGCAAGACTCGACCCGGACGGCAAAGTTCACGTCATGGCAGGCACGGTTGAGCAGGGTCAGGGACCAACCACGCAATTTGCGCAGATTGCAGCGGACGCCATCGGGGTTGGTATGGCGCAAATGCGCATCACGTTGGGTGACACTGAGGAGGCCCCATATCCAGTTCCAACGTTTAGTTCTATTTCAACCGTTGGTACCGGTAAGGCGGTGCAGATTGCGGCAGAAAAACTGCGTCAGAAGCTTCTCACTGCAGCGGCGGAGCTCCTGCAAAACGATGCATCAAAAATTTCTATTAAGGCAGATGCAGCGTTTGTAACTGACAACCCTGATGTTCGGGTAACATTGAAGGAAATTGCCGATCATTTTGAACAAACCAACCAATCGAGCCTTTGTGAATCTGAGATTACATGGGCCGGTGAGGCACCGACCATTCTATACGGCTACAACGCCGGGCTGATTGAACTGGATGTTAATACGGAGACCGGCCAGGTTTCTCTGCTTAATCATGTGAATGTCTGTGATCCGGGGACCCGGATCAATCCCCAGGCAGTTGATGGACAGATTGACGGTGCGATTGCTTTCGGGATCGGGTTTGCTTTGACAGAACGATTCCATCCGGACAATCCCGCAACGCTTGGGGGATACGGTCTTCCAACGACACAAGATGTTTCACCCAATGTCACGCGGCTTTATGTGGAAGACCCGTTGGAGCGTGGGCCGTTTGGCGCCAAGAGCATGGCGGAGCACCCGGGGATATCGCCAATCCCGGCAATCATAAATGCCATCGCCAATGCAACAGGCGCAAGAGTTCATGATATTCCAGCGACCCCCGACAGGGTATTGGCAGCGTTGTCGGCCGTCGCAGCGGAGTAGATGCGGAGGGCATCAGATAGATCCGCATAAGGCGGATTTGGTTCAAACAGGGAGAAGACAATGACACATCAAAAAAAGACCGGCCTGACACGCCGGCAAATGATTGCTACCACGGGTGCTGCGGCAGGTGCAGCGTTTCTTGGTGGAATTGCACCAGCGATTGGTGCCAGCAAAACCAAACTGAAATACATCGCGTTCATCAATCGCGATACAGTTTGGGGCAAACCCTATGACTTTCTTGCCGCCGAAGTGGACCGGTTGTCTGGCGGTGAGCTCGAAATTGAATACACCGGTGGCTCCGATGTGATTGGTGGTTTTGACGCGCCGGAGGCAATCGCCAACGGCGTGTTTGACATCAGCCATTCTGCGAATTCCTATTTCGCTGGGGCAGTACCATCATCCATATCATTGGCAAGCGGGAACGCATCAGCAGAGGCTTTGCAAGCTTCGGGAGCCATTGAAGCCTACTCAGACATCGTCATGCAACAGCGCGGCGTGAAGGTGCTCGGAATTCCACTTAGCGGTGTCGGATATGTGTTCCAGGTGCGCGGAAATCCGGGCGAACTTTCCTATTACAAGGGAAAGAAAATCCGCTCCATCCCGCTCTACGACCCCATTTTGGAATCGCTTGGCGCAATCCCGGTAACCACTTCTCCTGCCGAAGCATACACCGCCATGGAGCGCGGCGTTGTGGATGGTCTGGGATGGCCGGACATAGGTCTTCTTGATTTCAAGTTTTATGAACAGGCAAAGTTCGTAATGCTGCCCACGTTCTATCAGCTGCGCACGGTGCATCTGATCAACCCGAATTCGTTTGGCGGCCTGCCCGAACCTTTGCAAAAAGTGCTGGTTGAAGCCTCGGCTTCCGCCGATAAGATCGGCGCTAAATGGGCACAGGAGAAACGAGATGCCGAGCACGCCGAAATGGAGAAAGCTGGAGTCGAATTTGTGTCTCTGTCTGACAGTGAAACAAAAAAATTCGTGGGCCTGACCGAAGAAAAACTTTGGGCAAAGATCATGGAGTTGGCACCGGACGATGGAGCTCGCCTGAAGCCGCTCTTTGACAAGGCAGGCTGAAAAATATCTCCCAAGGGAGGGTGCAGGATAAGTCTTTGTACAATTCCTGCGCTCTCACCGCTTGAGGGAGTTTGCTCTAACCGGAGATATCAAATTGACCTTCGAAAATCTCCGCAAGGTGTTCGAGCGTCTTAGCTTGATCCTTGCATGTATCGCCGCATCCCTAATTCTCGCAATGAGTTTCTGGATCACCTATGACGTACTGGCCCGGAACCTGTTTGGTATTGGCTCTCCCTGGTTCTTTGATTTGTCAGAATATGCGCTGGTTTGGGTAACGTTCCTTGGCGCTCCCTGGGTTCTTCTGCAAGATCGTCACGTCAGAATAGAGCTTTTGGTCGACGCAATCCCCGTAGCCATTCAACGCATCTTTGGGATCGTCGTTTCGATCATCGCCATATGTATCTGTGCAGTTTTAGCCTGGCGTACAGGTATAGCTGCGGTCGAGTACTATCAAAACGATGTTATGATGCCACGAATCTGGCGGATCCCACGTATCTGGCCGTACATAATCATTCCGACCGGCAGCGCGATGCTTACCTTGGCGTTCGTTGTCCGGCTTTCGCACTACATAACCAGCTCGGATCCGGAAGCAGAGTTACGAGCTGCCGCATCGGCTGGACAGGAATCCGGCACTCCCGTTGAACATTAGGAAAATAAATGGAACTTGAATGGGCCTACAATCTTGCGCTCTTTTTTGGTGTGCTGATGTTGATGATGCTCAGCGGCTTACCAGTCGCGTTTGGGTTTTTGACATTAAACATTATCGGGTTGTATTTTTTCGTCGGAGGTAGTGCGCTTGCTTTGCTGGCAACTAGTCCGTTCACATCCGTCGGACAGTTCGCATTGATTCCAATCCCCTTGTTTATTCTTATGGGGGAGCTGCTGATGCGCACTGGCCTTGCGGCCAAGACAGTAGATGCGGTCGACCACTGGATTGGACGGGTGCCGGGCAGGTTGTCACTTTCCGCAGTTGGCGGCGGAACGTTGTTTGGCGCATTGAGCGGTGCCAGCATGGCTTCAGTGGCAATGCTCGGCTCCACTTTGGTGCCGGAGATGACCAAGCGCCGTTACAAACCGGTTATGTCGGTCGGGGCAATTCTGGGCGGCGGCGGGCTGGCGGTACTTATCCCGCCTAGTGCACTTGGCGTGCTGCTGGGTGCATTGGCCAAAGTATCGATCGCCAGCCTACTTCTTGCCGGTATACTGCCCGGCCTGCTGTTAGCATCTTTGTATTTTGCATATTTTGTAATTAGGGCAAAGCTGCAACCCGATCTTGCCCCGCCTTACATCGCGCCACCAACAACCCTTGGTGAAAAATTTAGGGCCCTATTGTCGGTTTCCCCATTGTTCAGCTTGATAGCGGTTGTAACTGGAACGATATTTCTCGGTATTGCTACGCCGTCTGAATCTGCTGCCATGGGTGCGGTAGCCACTATGGCGTTGGCTGCTTGTTACCGGTGCTTAACCTGGGAAGCGGTCAAAGCCGCACTTATGTCTACAATGACTACCACATCGATGATGCTGCTTGTAATCGTTGGTTCGACCGGATTCAGTCAATTGTTGGCCCTAACCGGTACAACATCGTCTCTGGTTGCCGCAGTCGGTGAACTTGATCTAGCGCCGATTCTGATGGTCATTGCGATGCAGTTAATAGTGCTACTACTCGGCTGTTTCATTGACACGATTTCGATAATGCTGGTTTCAATCCCTGTATTCATGCCGATCGTCGCGGTGCTTGGCATTGACCCGATTTGGTTCTCGGTCCTCATACTGGTGCAGCTTGAACTGGCTGGGATAACTCCACCGTTCGGCGTGTTGTTATTTGTCATGAAAGGTGTCCAGCAGCACCTGAGAATCTCTGAAATTTACCGTGCCGCGATTCCGATCGTGCTTATCCAGTTTCTACTGATTGCAATCCTGATGACCTTTCCTCAAATTGTCTTGTTCCTTCCCGAATGGATAAAATAATCGGACGATCAAACATCAAAGCGAGCTACCGTTGACCAACACAAAATTAAAAGTGAAGAGAGATCCTGCCGCCACGAAGGAACGCATCCTACGTGCAGGCATGGCTGAGTTTGGCACCAAGGGGTATGGAGGCGCACGGACCGCACTTGTTGCAAAGCGCGCTAAATGCAACATTCGAATGATTTATCACTACTTTGGCGGAAAGCAGAACCTCTACATCGCTTGCTTGGATCGTGTCTACTCGCGAATTCGGGCCGAAGAACGGTATCTAAACCTTCGCAAGTTGGGCCCTGTCGAAGCCGTTCAACGGCTCGTCCTATTTACCTTCGACCATATGCGCAGCAATCCTGAGTTTGTACACATTGCTGGCGTCGAAAACACCCAACGCGGAAAGTTTGTCAAACAACTACCCCTGGTGGCAAATGCTGCCATTGATTTGGTTGAAACCATCGAGGAAATCCTTGAGCGAGGTGTCAATGAAAATCTGTTCCGCGAGGGTATTGATGCATTTCAGCTATACATTTCAATCCTGTCATTGAGCTATTTGCACCTCTCCAACCGTCACACTATCACGATAACCTATGGTCGAGATGTTTCTGACCCGGATTGGTTGAACGAACGCCGAAAACATGTTTGCGATCTTGTTCTTTCATATGTAACGTGGCCTGCCTCCATCTGAACAAGACGAGCACCATCAAGACAAAGGTCGACACAAATTGTATCAGCCGGCATCGCTGAACAAATTTCATGAGCCAGATGGATAGAAGGAGGGTGACCGGTGGCGGAGCCTCGGCAGCGCGAAAAGCCCTTCTGCCTGGGCTCGGCGATCCGGGTCTTCCAGGGACTGTCGTCCAGGGCCTTCAAGACCGCCCGTGAGTAATAGCCCTTGTCGGTGACGCATTCGGCCGGGCCCTCTGGCGTCGGCGCCGCAGCCACCGCCTCGAGGTTTGCCTGCGCCCGCCGCCAGGGTCCTGGAAAGCGTCGTGGTGTCGCCCTCATCGGCTGGGTGCAACTCGGCCGCCACCACCGCCCCGGTGTCCAGATCCACCGCGTGCCCGGGCTTGTAGGCCAGATGGGTCGCGGCGTCCTTCATCCTGGCGACCCTGGCCTCGGGGTCGCTCCTGCAAACCCAATCCTGGTTCGAGAGCTTCTTGCCCTTGCGCTTGCGGTCCAGACGCGCCAGGTCCTCGGCCGTGGGCGTCTCGATGCCGCTCTCCCGGGCCAGATGCTCCAGCATCTCCCGGTCGCCCTCACCCCGTGTCGCGCCGCACGATGTTACGCCGCTCCGCGTTGGCCTCCATGGTCGAGGCATCCACCCCGATGCGGTCGCCCTTCACCAGACCCGCCTCGGCGATCAGTGCCAGAACCCGGTCGAAGACCATCGCGTGCACCTCGTGGGGCAGGCGCGTGCGGGTCTTCGACAGCCAGGAATGGTCCGGCACACGATCCCGGCTCTCCAGCCGCAGAAACTCCCGCAGCGACAGCGAATCCGAGCAGCGCCATTCCAGCCCGCGCCCAGAGTCGATGCCCTCGAAACAGCCCACCAGATGCATGCGGAAACAGCGCCCCGGCGGCACCGAAGGCGCTCCCGTCCTGGCCGCGTAACAGCACCGGCAGGCCGCCTCGGCGAAGCCGTCGAAGCCGCCCTCGATCAGGACCGGCTGAAGACGGTCGTAAAACACATGACCCGGCGAGCGCGGCATCTCCGCCCAGCCCACCATCAAGTCACCCTGACGATCCTTCCGCAGTCCCATCGCCATCGGCGAACCCCCCGGTCAAATCAGAACATCATAGAATCAGACCAGGCCGCTCGCGTCCAGTGCCGACTTCGTCAACGGGCTGATAAGGCCAAGGCGGCCCACGATATTGATCAACAGATTGCAAACCTGCTGAAACGTCTCGGATATCCAGAACCCCCTTTGGATCTTCGTTTAGTGCGTGAGCTGGAAAATTTGGATCGAGGTTGTTTTGCATGGCTGAACCGATGCCGGAGACTGGCGAAAGACTGGGAAAAGACCATCGCAGCGCCGAGGCGTGGATCCTCATCGCTCATATCGCCTCGTCACCCGATGCCTCGCAAGATATCACCATATCTCATAGAGTTTCGAGTCGGACACTCAGAACGGAAGGCATGAGATATGGATGGAATTCCGGTGCAGGAAGCGGGCAGCGTTCTCGCGTGCTTGGCGTCGAATATTGCATCATTTGATCCAGACCGGATAACGCCACAGGCGTTGGCCACATCCAAGGCCGGGGTCGTCGACACCATCGGCGTCGCACTTGGCGGCATGCCTGAACCCTGCACGCAAATCTTGCTGGCGACGCCCGGTATTGGCGATGCATCGGGGCCGGCGCTGGTGTTCGGCACCAAACAGCGTACCAGCGCACTGGACGCAACTCTGATCAACGGCACTGCGTCCCATGCCCTCGACTATGACGATTTCAGTTCTATCCTGGGGGGGCATCAATCCGTTCCGCTCGTGGCCCCATTATTCGCACTCGCCGAGGAGCGCGGCTTTTCCGGCCGGCAGATTATCGATGCATACATTGTCGGGCTTGAGGTCGCGCACCGCTTCGCCCGCGCCGTGCATCCGCATCACTACGACAAGGGGTGGCATCCGACCGCGACGCTGGGGATTTTCGGGACCGTGGCGGCGGTGGCATTTGCGCTCGGGCTCAACTCCGGGAAAATCGCAACCGCGTTGGCAATTGCGGCGTCGCTGGCAAGCGGGATCAAGGCCAATTTCGGCACCATGACGAAGCCACTGCATATCGGGCATTCGGCGCGTAGCGGCTTGATGGCGGTTTTCCTGGCCGAACGAGGCTTCGACGCAAACCCCAGAGCGATGGAGCACGACCAGGGGTTTCTCGACGTCTTCAATGGACCGGGTTTCTATGATCCGACACCGCTGACAGATGCCTGGGAAGGCCCTCTCGACATCGAATTGCCAAGCCTGGGATTGAAGCAGTTCCCTTGCTGCGGCAGCACGCATCAGGCGATCTTCGCAATGACCGGTCTGGCACGCGAGGCCGATATCGACGCGAACGATGTGCGCAGGATCGAGATCGGCACGCATGCGCGCCGGCTCCGCCATACCGACACGCCGGTCCCTCAAACTGCGCTGCAAGCAAAATTCAGCGTTCAGTATGGGGTGGCGCGCGCCCTGCTTGATCGCTCGGTGCGGCTGAAGGACTTCGAGGAAGGCGCATACGCGCAGCCGGAGATCAGGCGCCTTCTGGATATGACAACGGCAGCGCCGCTGAACGATGACGGTCCCGGGCTTGCCGGGCTTTGGGATGCCGAGGTCGCGATCACCCTCGCGGATGGCCGCCGTCTCGTGCGCCGGGTAGAGGGGATGGTCGGACGCAGCGGTGACAATGCAATGTCGGTCGACGAGTTGCGCGGCAAGTTCATGGATTGTGCAGCACTCGCGGTCACCGAAGACCAGGCGGGCGGGGTCTTTGCCGCGTTGATCGATCTTGAAAACCAACCCGAAATGGCCCCGGTCATCGCCTTGCTGGAAAGCGGCGGAAACTGACATCGTTTCATGGCATCCAGCATAACGAAGCTTGGGCAACCTGGGCGCGTTCAACGAAGAATCACAGGTGTTCGACGCCGAGCGAACCGATGTCAGTGCAATCAATGAAATCGACGTGGGGTAATGGTCATGGCTGAGCGCGTTTACGGGTTCGTTGGACTTGGACAAATGGGCGGACCGATGGCGGCCAATATCGCGGGCCGCGGACTCCCGCTCCAGGTCTTCGACATGGCCGGTACGCAGGCCCTCGCGCCCAAGGGAACGATGGTTGCCGGGAGCGTGGCGAACCTCGCGCGCGTCGCCGACACGATCTTTCTGAGCGTACCTGACGGCGCCGCTTCCCTCGAGATTGCAAGGGAAATCGCGTCGACGAAAGACCTGAGGGTTCGAACGGTGATCGATCTCTCGACCATCGGTATCGGTGCCGCCGTCGAAACTGCCGCCATCCTGAAGGTCGTCGGGGTCGAGTATGTGGACGCCCCCGTATCCGGTGGCCGCAAAGGCGCGATCGCCGGATCAATCAGCCTGATGTGGGGCGGATCGAGAGAGACATTCGATGACCACGCCGATGTCCTTTCGGCTTTTGCGAAGCGCCCTTTCCATGTCGGGCTCGAACCGGGTCAGGGACAGGCACTGAAGATGCTGAACAATTTCCTGTCCGCGACCGCCATGGCGGCGACAACCGAGGCGGTGCTGTTTGGCCTCTCCCAGGGTCTCGAGATGAAGACAATCCTGGAAACGGTGAACGTATCCACCGGTCAGAACACGGCAACTCGGGACAAATTCCCCGATCAGATACTCAGCGGAAAATTCGAGGCCGGATTCGCCACTTCGCTGATCACCAAGGATGTCCGTCTCTACATGGAAAATGTCCGGCAGGCGGGGACGCCCGATTATCTGGCGCAGCATGTGTTCAGGATTCTGGAAACCTGCAACGAACATCTGCCCGACAGTGATTTTACCCATATTTTCAGTTTCATCCGTGATGGCGGAGAACAGAAAATCGCGGAGACTTGAGGAAAGCCGGAGAGAAGAACCCATGCGACTTCAGGACAAGATCGCAATCGTGGTCGGTGGCGGACAGCAGCCAGGCGAAACGCTGGGCAACGGGCGTGCGGTGGCACTCCGTTTTGCCGCCGAGGGCGCAACTGTGCTTGTTGTCGATATCGATGAGCGCCTGGCCGCCGAGACCGCCAGCATGATCATGGAACGTGGTGGCAGAGCGTCCGTTCTGGCCGCCGACATCGCCGACGAGACGAGACGCAGTGCAAGGCGATCTCGGACACGCATTTAACTGCGTTGAATGACACAACTGCGCATTTCGTGCATCGCAAGACTCCTAGTGATGCGTAGCAACCGCAGCGCCCTACCGGCGGGCCGCAGTGCATGCGCTTGGGAGTGCCCCCGATTCTCCAGGTTGGTGAATTGCGCATGGGGCTTGCCGGGCGCGTCACGGGTGGCTCGCCCGATTATCTGGATGATCTCGGTCAGCGATCCGCGATAGCCGACTGTCAGGGCATGTTCGCAATAGACCCAATCGAAACCTTCCTTAGCCATGCCAAGGGCGATGATGATATCGACATCCTCCGGCTTCTCGATATTGCGCAGCGAGCCCATCACCACGTCGCGCCTCTTCAACTCATCTTCTACCAGATCGGCCACTTTCAGGACCGTGCCATCAGCGCGGCGCACATGGTGAAAGCCGGTTTTTGGGTCGGTCTTCACGACCTCACCCAGAATGTCGATGATCCGGTCCACCTCATCGTATTTTTCCTTGGTGGATTCACCGGCATTGACGTTTGGAATGTGAATAATGGTCTTTTTCGTTGGATCCAGCACCTCGCCAATCGCGTCCAGATACCGGCCACGGTAGAAATGATAGCCGATGCCAAGCGTGCTCAGAAACGAATAGCCGTTGAGCTGTTCATAAAATGTACAACTGACGCGGGTGAACTTCTCTTCGTCCTCGGGGCGCAGAACCGGCGTGCGGTCGCCGCGAAAATACGATCCGGTCATGGCCACGATATGCGCTTTGCCATCCTTCATTAGTGCGCGAACCACCTCACCCAGCTTGTTATCGGCATCGGCGGAAGCGTGGTGAAGTTCGTCGATTGCGACAAGGCAATCTGCAAACGCTGCGACACCAATCTGAGAAAACGCATTACGCAGCGTTGCATGGGGCAGACCAGAACTTCGGAACTGCTTGCCATAAACTGCCCGGCGTGCAGAGGTTCCATTGATCCTCAACCTGCCAATTGCGGTAAAATCCGTGATCCGTCAGTTGGGTTGTTTTGAACGATGACCCGATCGAGCGTTCCGGCACCGCCACAATCACCTTTTTCCTACCCTGATTTTCCAGCTTGTCCAGCCCGACAAACATCAGCGCGCGAGATTTGCCCGAAGCGGGCGGGGCTTTGACCAGCAGATATTGCGCGCCGCGATCCTGATAGACCCGTTCCTGCATGGCGCGCATACCCATCGGGTTCGCGCTTTGGCTGACACCGGTCTTACCGTAGGTTACTCTTACAAAATCAGGCATTCACCACCGCTGCTATATCCTGGAGTGTTTTCAAATTCTTTGGCTTTGCTGGCCGCACGATATCTTTTTCAATCTGCCGCACGACCGCAAGAATAACATTGGTTTTCGCCATGCCAGAGCTTTGCATCAGCACCTCGAAATCCGAATTGGTGCGGTGCGCAAACTTGCAGGACAAGCGCCTGCGCGGCACTTTAGCCTTGGGTCCGGCTTTTACGCCCTCGCTCAGCTGGCGGAGCGTCTCCCCTGCCCCGTCATTGCCGGCCAGTTTGTGGATGTAGTAGGCCAGCAAAGACTTGCGAAACCGCCCGGTGGCCGTGGGGTCGATCCGAAACGCCGCGGCGTCCAGCACGTCAATCACGGGCGCGGGCAGGAAAACTTCAAGCGGAATCGCCGCCACATCGCGGGCGCGACGAATTGCGGGGGTGGATTGTGCGGGAATGGTCAGCACCGCGCCGCAGCCGTCACAAACCCCGACGAGGATATCTTTGACATCCCCCGCACCATCATCGAACGGCACATCGCGATAGGCGAATGTCGTCTGCACTAAACCCTTGCAGGCCTCGCAAATCGCACGGGATGTATCGCCAGCCTGATACAGTTTCATTGCAAACCTCATTGGTGAACACTGATAAAAATCGTATCGGGATCAACGAAGTAGAACTTGATATACCAACCATCGCGTCGCAGGACATGCACCGTTATCTCCTTGGCGGAGTGGTGCGGCGAATGAGTGTGATGCGTCCCATTGCACCGTTTGACCAATTCGCAAATATCCGTCACCGCAACCTGACCCGTCTGAAGCAGGTTCTTTGTATTGATCGCGGCGCGCGCTTCGTGCTGGAATGTTCCGTTCTGCAAAGCTCCTATCAGCCGACGCTTAACCTCGTTAAATCCCATGTGAAACCCATATATACGAAGATGTTCGTAAAAAATCAACAAAGAATGCGATCACGATTTTGCCACCCTCTTCTTCTTGGCGGTCATCTGCGCGTAAAGCTTGAACAAATGTTCCAGCCGCTCAGCGTCATTCTTGAACAGACGACCAATGTAGATTGCTCGACAATCGATGTGGAAACAACACGGCAATTGTCGGCAAAGGCGACGAAGAATGGGTTCGACATGCTTGACGCACCGGTCTCCGGCGGCCCGGAAGCGGTGGGTTCGGGCAAACTGAGTTTCATGACCGGCGGCAGCGATGCCGCGTTTGCCCGAGCGAAACCGCTGCTGGAACATATGGGTGCGAAAATCCAGCATTTCGGCGAGGCCGGATCGGGTCAGGCGGCCAAGGCCTGCCACAACATGATCTGCGGTATCATCGCCATGGCGGTCTGTGAAGGGTTTGCACTGGCCGAGGCCCTGGGTCTTGATGCGGATCGGTTTCACACGCTTTGCAAGGGTGCCGCCGCGCAAAGCTGGGTGCTGGAAAACCGCTGTCCGGTCCCCGGCGCGGTGCCGGGCGCGCCCTCCTCACATGATTATGCACCCGGCTTTGCCGCTGCTCTGATGGCAAAGGATTTGCGCCTGGCGCAGATGGCCGCCGAGGCGGAGGTTTGCGCGCATCTGGAGGCGCACACTCACCTGAAGACCGACCAGGGCCTCCAGCGGATCGTACGCCATGGTCATGGCCCCGAGCGGGAGATCCTCACCGGGACACCGGGCCGGTGCCGGTCCGGCGCGCCAGGACCCGCGACCGGGGCGCCGATGGCGCTGAACCGGTGCGATTCTCCTCGGCGCTCCTGCCGAGATTCGCCCGGCGCGCGCCCTTGGTGGACGCGGTGCTGCCGGTCCTCTATCTGCGCGGCGTCTCGAGCGGAGACATGGCAGAGGCGCTGCAAGCCCTGGTCGGCGCGGATGCGGGCAGCCTGTCGGCCCCTGTCGGCCCAGGCGCTCGGCCGGTTGAAATCGGAATGGAAAGCCGACCACGCCCGCTGGCAGGCGCGTGATCTTTCGGCGCGGACCTACGTGTATCTCCGGGCTGACGGCATCTACTTCCAGGGCCGCATGGAGGATGCCCGCCAGTGCATGCTGGTGCTGATCGGTGCGACGCCGGAGGGCAAGAAAGAGCTGGTGGGCTTGCAGACCGGCTTTCGCGAGAGCGCCCGGAACTGGGGCGAGTTGCCGAGAGGGCTGAAAGCCCGTGGCCTGGCAGTGGCGCCGGAACTGGCGACCGGAGACGGGGCGCTCGGCTTCTGGAAGGCGCTCGATGAAGTCTGGCCCACCTGCAGGCATCAGCGGTGCCGGGTTCACAAGACATCGAACGTTCTCAACAAGCTCCCGAAATCGGCCCGGAAGACAGCCAAGGCCGATCTCCGTGCCATCTGGATGGCCGAGAGCCGCGCCGATACGGCCAGGGCGATGGGCGTCTTCGCCGCAAAATACCAGGCGAAATATCCCAAGGCGGTCGAATGCCTGACCAGGGATCGCGCGGAACTGCTGGCGTTCTACGATTTTCCGGCCGAACACTGGCAGCACCTGCGCACCACCAACCCAATCGAAAGCGTCTTTGCAACCGTACGTCACCGAACCGTCCGCAGCCGGGGATGCCTGTCGAACGACACCGCAATGTGGATGGTTTTCAAGCTGATCATGGCGGCGGCGAAGACATGGCACCGCCTGCGAAGCCATCACCAGTTGTCAAAGCTCGTCGAAGGCGTCAGGTTCAACGACGGAATCGAAGCGAGCAGCGACCAAACCCATGCCGCCGCATGATCACCCGTCACCCAAACTCGGGCATAGCTCAGGAAAAACAAAAAATACCCGAATCTCAGAATATATACTGACGCGCCCGTAATCGCGGCCACGAGCGGGAACGCTAGTGGATTCAATCCAGGAAATTCCATCAAGAAAATCGCCGCAGATCATGGGTTTGGCCTTTCAGTGAGAAAATGGCAGCGGCACGATAAGATCGTGCAGCTATTTGAGGGCAACAATTGCGCCAATAATTCCCAAGCCAAGTGCGATAATAATAGGAACATTCCACTTAAATGCCCTTACCTCTGCGGTTAGCTGAGCAATATCAGTCGCTAAAGTGCCGACGTTTTGGCTCAGAGACCGTAATGTGGTCATCACCTCGGAGAGAGCCATTCCTTCGCTTTCGGTTATGAATTCAATTTCTTCCGGACCCAATTCCAGTCTGTCCTGGTATGGGCCGTCATATGGTTTGGTGACGGGTTCTTCAAGTTTATGAAATTCGACAGATACAAAATCGTCCTTGTACGGTAGAGAAACAGACTTTGGTGTCAGATTTGTTATCCCTATGATCAGGCGGCCCCGGAATCCGGGATCGATCTGCGGGCCTGTCGTCGCGATCAGTCCCTTCCGTGCATATTTCGATCTCAGCCCAAAACGAGCGACATGTTGGGCATCCAGTTTGATCTCCTCAAAGACGGTTATCACTCCAAAATCGCCAGGAGCCAATGATAAATACCCCTCTTCTTTTATATTGACCAATTTCTTCGCGCTTGCCGTCGCGCCCTGACCGCCGACGCGCAAATCATAGGTTGCCGATTGAACCTGGTCCGCATCGAATGGATCAATGACGATATCGCCCGCTTCGCAGGTTTCGCGAATTCGCCGATCTGTTAGTATCATCTCTACCTCCTTTTCCCGGCATTAGGTAGCAAAAGCACCAAGGGAAGAATCGCACGGATTCCGGCGAACCGCTTATGCATGATCTTCCGGTTGGCTCAACATGTTGTAGCTGACCGGTTTTATTCGGACTACGATTGCGATCAGGTTGTCGGGAAAACGGTCCATGAGAGGCTCTCCTGCATATAGAACAAATCAGGAACATATTAACTCAACCATCCAACCGATGCAACATCTTGTGGTACCGGACTATCGTGCATAAGCGGTTCCGCCGATTGGCTAGTCTGGCCGATGTTCATGTTAGTAACACATAAACTGTCCGGTTTAGTAACTACTCAACCCACCCCAAAGGTTGCGTTCCTGGGTTCGATCGGCACCAGATATAGAGAATTTTCTTGCATTGAGGGCGTGGATATGCGTCAAGTTATCTATGACTCATTTACCCGACCTGAGCCGATTGACGCATGCAGAGAAAGATGCCTTGATCCTCGCGCTGTGGACGCAGGCACAGGAGCTGGTGGCAGTGAACGAGGGCTTTGCCAGGCGCGTCACGGAACTTGAGGCAAAGCTTGGTGAGCCTGCGAAGACGCCGGACAACTCCAGTACGCCGCCGTCGCATGGGCGCAAGGCGAACAAGAAACCGGCCCGGGGCAACCGCAAAAAACGGCGCAAGGGGCATGGTGGCGGTGGGCGTCCTCTGCACCCTGACCCGGATCAGCGGGTGGTTGCGAAGGCGCTGTCCTGCCCACACTGTTATTCAGCGCTCGGCGATGAGGATCACAAGTTGCATGCGATTTATGACAAGATCGAATTGCCGCGCCCCGCTCCCATTGTCACCCGTGTGGAACTGTATGCGGCGAGGTGTTCTCATTGTTCGGAGCGCTTTGTGGCGCCGGTTCCGGCGGGGCTTGAGCCGGGGTCTCCGTTCACCCCGTCGATCGAGGCGATGGCGGTTTACATGCGTTATGAACACGCGGTCAGTTACCAGCGTCTGTCGAAACTGTTCGCCGATTTGCACGGCTTGACGATCAGCCAAGCCGCCCTGGTCAACCTGTTCAAGAGGGTCAAGCCCGGCTTTGACGCCCAGTTCCAGGCGGTTCTTGCCCGCCTGCGACAAAGCCGGATCGTCTGCTCCGACGAGACCGGCGCACGCATCAAGGGGCGCAACGCCTGGGAATGGGTTTTCCAAAACGATGAAGTCTGCGTCCACGTCATCCGCAACAGTCGGGCGAAGGCGGTGGCCGAGGACGTGATGGACGGCCACCGGCCCGCCATCTGGGTGTCCGATCTTTACGGCGGCCAGCGGGGGCTCGGGGAGGTCTGGCAAATCTGTCTGGCCCACCAGTTGCGCGACTGCCAGTATGCCATCGACGCTGGCGATGCGATCTTCGCACCGGCAATGAAAATGCTCATCTTGCGCGCCTGTGTTCTGGGCCGACGGCGAAAGCGTCTGAAGGACAGTACACTTCAGAAATACCGGGGCGACCTGGACCGGCGAATGGACAAGGTTATGGCTTGTCAGCCAACCAACAAAGACGGAATTCGCCTGCGCAAACGCTACGGCAAAGACCGTGACAGCCTGTTCACATTCATGACCGAACGCGACGTGCCGCCAACCAACAACGGCTCGGAACAAGCCATCCGCCCCTCAACCACCTTCCGCAAGGTCACCGGGGGATTCCGCTCCAACTGGGGGGCCGACTTCTACGCCAACGTTCGCTCCGTCCTCAACACCGGAAAACGGCAAGGCCTGTCTGCTTTCCAGGCAATCCAGGCCACCATCGCTGGAAAATCAGTGATCCAACCGGGTTGAGTAGTTACCCGGTTTATGTACCCAAATGATCTGTCCGGTTTTAGAAGTTCTCCTGAGGGAGGATTTCGATGCGCCGGACAGATCGGGTACAAGGACTGAGACGGATGAAGTTTGCAGGGATTTATGAACGCACTCGGACACCTGTCGCCAACACTATGCCAAGATTGACATTCTACACAACAATGTCGGCCAATCCAAGGGCGACGCAGGTACCACGGAGATGAATGCGGACATGTGGGACGAGTTGATGGCCATGAACCTGAAAGGGATGTTCATGACCTGCAAGCATGTTCTGCCAGTGATGCGCGATCAGCAAAGCGGCGTGATCCTTAATGTCTCATCCACATCGTCCATCGCCGCGCGCCAGACCATCACCTACAAGACCTCGAAGGGCGCGGTGAACACCATGACCCAGCATATGGCGACCGAGAACGCCCCGTTCGGAATCCGGGTCAACGCCATTCTGCCCGGACTGATGGACACTCCCATGGCGATCGAGCGCCGCGCAAAGGAGCGGGGTGTCCCGAAAGATACAATCCGCCGCAAACGAGACGAGACGGTGCCGCTGGGCGCCATGGGCACGGCGCAGGATGTGGCCAACGCGGCGCCGTTCCTGGCCTCCGACGAGGCCGCATGTATCACCGGGGTCTGCCTGCCGGTCGATGGTGGACTGTTGGCGAGAATTGGCTAGCCAGGATTCCCGAACTAAATCCCTGACGCGCCTCGGCAGGGGCGGCGATGGGTGCCGTTGTGGGGTTTTCGCCCCGCGCCCGGGCACCACTCCCGCGGATTTCGCGCTCGAGGAGATATTCTCAAGGTGGCCACGCGTTTTGCGGGTCCCGCGCCTGTCCGTTGGCCAAGCGGAGCCCTGGCCGGGAGCCGGCATCACGCTTCAGCAAGGATATCGTGGCAGGCCGGAGCCGTCAGGTCGGGCCGCGCGCCAGGGCCAGGATCTTCCGCCTGGCGCTCAGCACCAGATCGAGCCCCGCTTCGCTCGCCAAACGGATGATCAGCCGCCGCGCATGACGGATCACCCGGCCAGGCAGGGCGATCAGAGCCAGGCGCAAGGCCTTCATCCGCCGTGCCACCCAGGCCGGTCCCAGAACCAGTTGCTTCATCACCGCGTTCAAATTATGCGCCAGCACCATGATCGCCCACCAGGCCGCATTGGCTCCGAACAGACCCGAGGGCAGGGTGCCGCCAGCCAGGTCGTGCTTCATCACCGCGTGGACTTCCTCGCTCTTGCCACAGCGCTCCCGGGACCACCAGATCACCGCATCGCCCGGCAGATCACGGTTGGTGACCAGGGCGAACAGCTTGCTGCGCCCCCTCAAAGCAAACGCCGCGGTCGGGAACGGCAACTGATCCCCATCGCCAGGCTCCAACTGTTCCAGCGGCTCCCGGATCGCCAGGAAGCGGTAATCCGCCCGCGTCTTGCTCTCGCCCGCCCAACTCGGTACATGGCAGACCTCCGCCCACTCCTGGCCGGTCTCGTGGCGTTGCCCGTCGAAAACACGATCCAGCGGCCGCCACTCAGCCTCCGGCACGGCCAGGGCGGCACGCCGGAATTCCGCCGTCACGTTGGCGCCGACGGCGAACTCGATCACCCCGAAAACCTTGTCCCGGCCCTCGCCACAACAGAGCAGTAGATCCTTCTGATAACCCGCCGTGTCCGAGCGCAGACAGACCTTGTCCACGCCCCCAGGCAGCGCCGCCAGCGAGGCCTGCAACACCTGCAACTGCCGATAGCCAGCCGGCACATTGCCGTCGCGGAACTCGGAATGCACGATCACCTGCTGTTCCGCCCACCAGGTGTTCAACGGCTGATAGGCCTTGAACTTCTTGTAGCAGTATTCCGCCTGGCGCTTGTGGCTCTGCACCAGCGTCGCGTCCATGTCCAGCGTCGCCGAGCCCTGCCTGCGATGGTGCTGCAGAAATGACACCAGCGCCTGATTGACACGCCGCAGACCAAGCAGACCCGCCGACGGGCGCGGGATGAAGGCACGCCCGGCCTCCCGCAGATCTTCCTGGCCTGCGTCGTGGAAGCGTTCCAACCAGCCCGACAGAGCCGACGGCGAAGGCACGCTGCGCCCGCGACCGCGCCGAAACCGGCTCTTCAGTTGCCGCCGTTCCCGGCGCACCAACAGCCGCCGCTCAACCGCATCCATGGTCGCGGCAAAGCCGGCGTCCGCCTCCAGGCGTTCCAGGTCCTCGACCCGATCACCCCCGCACAGATTGAGTGCGATCACCGTGATGATCATCTGCACATCCAGCCAGCCCTGCCGCCCCGCCACCCGCACCTCGCGCCGCACCGCAGCCGCCAGTCCCGATGCCTCAATCAAATCAAGGTAAACACCAATCCCGGCAAAACCCGTCAGATCGCTGCTGCCCGGTTCGCTTTCGTACTCGAAAGGAAGAACGCCCTGTGCCATGTTATTTTCACCCCGTTGGTGATGGAGTTAATCGCAAAAACCATCATAAATCCCTTTAGATTCAAAGACAACGGGGAATTTCAACTTTTTTGATCCAGAATCAGGGCTAGGGAGAGCCAACGTTGCACGCGTGCAACGGGCTTCGTGACAGCGGCCGGGACCTTGCGCCAAATGCGCACCACACCCCCGCCCCGCCTCCCGGTTGGATTTATCCGCCTGCCCGGCCACCTTCGGCGCCGAAAGCGTCAGCTTTCGAACAGGCGCAAAACGATCTCGGCTCCGCGTGGATCGCGCGGGCGGAGCCTCCGGTCACCTCGCAGGCATCGCCGTCTCGGCCAGTTTCGCCCAGTAGGAGACGCCGTAGGGGATCGCCTCGTCGTTGAAGTCGTACTTCGGGTGATGCACCATCGCGGTGTCGCCATTGCCGATCCAGATGAAGGCACCCGGACGCGCGTTGAGCATGTAGGAAAAGTCCTCGGCACCCAGCACCGCTGCCCGTTCGCGGTCGACCTGCCCGCCGGCAGCGACGGTCGCGGCCACATCCGCCGCGAAGGCGGTCTCCGCCTCGCTGTTCACGGTCACCGGATAGCCACGTTCGAACCCCAGTGTGATCGTGGCGTCGAATGCGGCGGCGATGCCGTCTGTCATTGTGCGCAGTCGTTTTTCGACCAGCCCCCGGATCTCCTCCTTCAGGGTTCGGATCGTGCCTTTCATGTGCACCGTCTGCGGGATCACGTTGAAGCTGTCGCCACCGGTATGCAGTGAAGTGATCGACAGCACCGCGGACTCCATAGGGTCTACATTGCGCGCCACGACTGACTGCAACGCCTGCATCAGTTGCGCCGCAATCAGCGTCGTGTCGATACAATCGTGCGGCTTGGCCGCGTGGCCACCCTTGCCCTCGACATCGATGGTGAACTCATCGGTCGAGGCCATGAGGGCGCCCGCGCGCAAACCGAACTGACCGACCGGCAGACCAGGAGCGTTATGCATGCCAAAGACCTGCTGGATGCCGAAGCGGTCCATCATGCCGTCCTGCACCATCTTCTCGCCGCCGCCGCCGCCCTCCTCGGCGGGCTGGAAGATCACCACGGCGGTGCCGTCGAAATTGCGGGTCTCGGACAGGTATTTGGCCGCACCCAGCAGCATCGCCGTATGGCCGTCGTGGCCGCAGGCATGCATCTTGCCCTCGACCTTCGAGGCGTGCGGCAGCCCGGTGGCCTCGATGATCGGCAGCGCGTCCATGTCGGCGCGCATGCCAATCGTCCGGCCCGAGCCGGTCTCGCGGCCCCGGATTAACCCGACGACGCCGGTCAACCCGACGCCCTCGACCACCTCGTCAACGCCAAACGCGCGCAGCTTCTCCGCCACGATCCCGGCTGTGCGGTGGACGTCAAACTGAAGTTCCGGGTTTTCGTGCAGGTCACGGCGCCATTCGGTGATCTCGTCCTGGAGATCGGCGATGCGGTTGATGATGGGCATGGGGGTCACTTTCGGTTGGTTGGAATCTCAGGTGGAAAGGCGGCCGATCAAACGGCGCATAAACGCCTCGCCGGCCTCAAGCTGGTCGATGGATATGAATTCGTCCGCCTGGTGGGCCTGTTCGATCGAGCCGGGACCACAGACGCAGGTCGAATAGCCGCCCTGGTTCTGGAAATGCCCGGCCTCGGTGCCGTAGGAGACCGCGTGCGCACCATTGTCGCCGGTCAGCATCCGCGCCAGTCGCTCGGCCTCGCCGTCGGTTTCCTGGCTGCAACCGGGCGCGCAGAGCCGGACATCGATCGAGATGCCGGAATCCGGTTGCACGGCTTGCATTTCAGCCTCGATGCGGGCGCATTCGGCGCGATAGCGCGCCAGCCAGTCTTCGCCGTTCTCGTTCGGCAGGCAGCGGATATCGCTGGTGAACCAGCAATCCTTGGCGGTGATATTACCGGCGGTGCCGCCTTCGATCATACCGTTGTGAAGCGTGGTGTAAGGCGGGGTGAACAGCGCACCGGGCGCATCCTCGCCCAACGCCTCGGCGGCGGCGCGGTTCTCAGCCATCCGCTCGGCGTGCCAGTTGACAAGGCGGGCGGCGTTCATCACCGCTGAAACGCCGGTATGAACCAGGCTGGAATGGACCTCGAAGCCGCGCAACCGCGTATTGAAGCTGCAGCCGCCCTTGTGCTGGGTGACCACCTGCATCGAGGTTGGCTCGCCGACGAACACCGCCGCCGCCGGGGGCAGGGACTCGCCCATCGCCGCGATCAGCGAGGGCACGCCGCGGTGGCCGACCTCCTCGTCATAGCTGAGCGCAATCTGGATCGGGCGCTTCAGGCCAGCCTTCAGCATTTCCGGCACCAGCGCCAGGCCCAGCGCATCAAATCCCTTCATGTCGCAGGTACCACGACCGTAGAGTTTGCCGTCGCGCTCGACCACCTGGAATGGGTCGCTGGTCCAGTTCTGGCCATCCACCGGCACAACGTCGGTATGGCCGGACAGCACCACGCCTCCCGGCACCGACGGGCCGATCTGGGCGTAGAGGTTGGCCTTGGTGCCCTCCGCGTCATGCACCAGCCTGCTCTCGACCCCGTGACCCGCGAGGTAATCCCGTACGAAGGCGATCAGATCCAGGTTGGAATCGCGTGAAACGGTCGGGAAGGCAACGAGCCGTTCCAGCATTCCGCGCGCGTTCAGATGTTCCGGCATATGCGTATTCGCTCCCTGTCCTGTCCCCTGCTTCGGGGATGCAAATCCTGACGCCGTTTGTCCGCAGGTCAAGCGGTCGTGGTGTCAATCGGGGATGTTTTATGCGATAAATCACAAACTTGTTGTTGCGGCCTACGATCGGATCGGTGTCATATGGGTGCTTGACCGTTGGAAACATGGAGACATCAGGCGCGTGGACACTCCCGCCATCAGCGAGACGGAACCGCCGATCCTCGAAGTCGAGGGGTTGAAGACAATCTTCCACACCCAGGAGGGCACAATCCACGCAGTCAACGGGGTCAGCTTTCATCTCCGCGCGGGCGAGTTGGTCGGGGTTGTCGGCGAAAGCGGTTCGGGCAAGAGCGTCACCATGATGTCGCTGATGAAGTTGCTGCCGGAGCCCCCCGCCGAGATCGTTTCGGGCACCGTCCGGCTGGAGGGGCGCGACCTTTTGCAACTGGAGGCAGGCGACCTGCGCCGGGTGCGCGGGGCCGAGGTGGGGTTTGTGTTCCAGGACCCGATGACTTCGCTGAACCCGGTCTTCACTATCGGCTTCCAACTGAGCGAGCCCCTGCGCGAGCATCTGGGGCTGAGCAAGAAGGCAGCGCGGGCGCGGGCGATCGATCTGTTGCACCTGGTCGGCATCCCGTCGCCCGAGGACCGGTTGAACGATTACCCGCACCAGTTCTCCGGCGGTATGCGCCAACGGGTGATGATTGCGATCGCCCTGTCTTGCGACCCCAAGGTGCTGATCGCCGACGAGCCGACCACGGCGCTGGATGTCACCATTCAGGCGCAGATCCTGGAACTGGTCAAAAAGCTGCGTCAGGAATTGGGCATGGGGATCGTCTGGATCACCCATGATCTGGGCGTCGTCGCCGGGATCGCCGACCGGGTAATGGTGATGTATGGCGGGCTGGTGGTCGAGCACGCTCGGGTGGCGGATCTCTACGCCCGGCCGCTGCACCCTTATACGCGCGCGTTGCTGGAGACGCTGCCCAGACTTGACGGCACAAGGGCCGAGAAGCTGCGCTCAATCGGCGGCCAGCCGCCGCACATGACCGCGGCGCCCTCGTCCTGCCCGTTCGCGGATCGTTGCGCCCATGTCCACGACCGTTGCCGCGCCGAGAACCCGCCACTGGTGGCGGTGTCCGAGGGACATGATGTTGCCTGCTGGTGGCGCCCTGACGAGCCTTCCTCGCATGGGGAGGCCCGCCATGACGCCTGAGACCGCCACCCTGGAGCGGCCCCGGCAGGACGCCGAAGGGCTGTTGCGTGTCGAGAACCTCAGCAAGCATTTCCCGGTCTACAAGGGCATCATTCGCCGCCAGGTCGGGGTCATCAAGGCAGTCGATGGAATTAGCTTCGACATCCGCAAGGGCGAAACCCTGGGGCTGGTCGGTGAGTCCGGTTGCGGCAAGTCGACCGCGGGCCGGACCATCCTGCGCCTCTACGACGCCACTGGCGGGCGCATCCTGTTCGGCGGCCAGGACATCGCGACCCTGAGCGGCGAGGAACTGCGCCGCACCCGGCCGCGTATGCAGATGATCTTCCAGGACCCGCAAGCCTGCCTGAACCCGCGCATGACGGTCAGCTCGATCATCGCCGAGCCGCTGGACGAGCATCGCGCCGTCACCGGCAAGGCCAAACAGGTGCGGGTGAGCGAGTTGCTGGACGCGGTCGGTATGAACCCGCGCTTCGCCAACCGCTACCCGCACGAGTTCTCCGGCGGCCAGCGCCAGCGCATCGGCATCGCCCGCGCACTCGCGCTGAACCCGGAATTCATCGTCTGCGACGAACCGATCGCGGCGCTGGATGTCTCGATCCAGGCCCAGGTGGTGAATCTGCTGGAGGATCTGCAAGCGAAACTGGGGCTGACCTATCTGTTCATCAGCCACGACCTTTCGATGGTTCGCCATATCGCTGATCGGGTGGCGGTGATGTATCTGGGAAAGGTGGTTGAACTGGCGACCCGCGACGCGCTCTATTCCGACCCCAAGCACCCCTATACCAAGGCGCTGCTATCGGCGGTGCCTATCCCGAATCCGGTAGTCGAGGCCCGCCGGTCGCGCATCATCCTGACCGGCGATGTGCCCAGCCCGGCGAACCCGCCGGCGGGCTGCCGGTTCTGCACACGCTGCCCGGTGGCGGTGGAAAAATGTCATTCCGTCGAACCCGAATGGAGAAAGCTGGAGGGCGGGCGTCATGTCGCCTGTCATCTGGCGGAGTGAGTGGCCATGCCGACAACCCCACCCTTGTTTTGGCCCACCCTTGGCCCACCCTGGCCCGCCCTGGCCCACCCTGGAATGGGCCCGGAACAGGCAATGCCGCTACGTCAGCCTCGGAAATGTTCTTTCCGCACGGCTGGCGCTGTGTATAATTATGGGTACAATTCCGGCTCTTAACTGCCCGGGGACAAAAAGAATCACCCGGGATCTTGATAAACAACAGGGAGATGAGAAATGCCAAGATCGAAAATGCTTCTTATGTCGGTGGCGGCGGTGGCGCTACTCGCCACGCCCACGATGGCCGCCGAGCGCGGCGCGGACGGCCAGCTCAATATTCTGTATTGGCAGGCACCGTCGATCCAGAACCCGTATCTGTCGGGTGGCACGAAGGATATCGAAAGCTCGTCGCTGGTGCTCGAGCCGCTGGCCTATTACAATGAAACCGGCGCCATGGTTCCGGCCTTGGCCGTCGACATCCCGACGGTCGAGAATGGCGGCGTCTCCGCCGATCTGACCTCGATAACCTGGAAGCTGAAGCCTGGCGTCATCTGGTCGGATGGCTCGCCTTTCACTTCGGCCGACGTGGTGTTCTCGGGGGACTACTGCATGCATCCCGAGGGCGGCTGCAACGCCAGTACGAACTTCACCGACGTGGCCTCGATCGAGGCGCTCGACAAACTGACCGTGAAGGTCACCTTCAGTGTCGCCAAACCGTTCCCCTATGGTCCCTTCGTCGGCACCACGGTACCGATCATCCAGAAAGCGCAGTTCGAGAACTGCATGGGTGCCAAGGCACCTGAATGCACCGAGCAGAACTTCGGCCCGATCGGCACCGGCCCCTACAAGGTGACCGAGTTCAAGGCCAATGACGTCGTGTTGTACGACATGAACAAGAACTACCGCGAGGAGGGCAAGCCGCACTTCTCGAACATCCTGTTCAAGGGTGGTGGCGATGCGGCCAGTGCCGCGCGCTCGGTGCTCGAGACCGGCGAGTTCGACTATGCCTGGAACCTGCAAGTGGAGCCGGAAATTCTGGCTCAGATGGTTGCTGCCGGGAAGGGTGTCGTGGTCACCGCCTTCGGCACCTCGGTCGAGCGGCTGATGGTGCAGAGCACCAACCCCGACGCGGCGCTGGGTGACGAGCGCGGCACGGTCGCGCATCCGCATCCGTTCCTGACCGATCCGGCGGTACGCCGGGCGTTGAGCCTGGCCATCGACCGCCAGATTCTGGTCGATGCGGGTTACGGTGCGGCCGGGCAGGTGACCTGCAACGTTCTGCCGGCGCCGGCGATCTTCGCCTCGACCGCCAACGACTGGTGCAAGACCCAGGACATGGCCGGGGCGAACAAGCTGCTGGATGACGCGGGCTGGGTTCGCGGCTCCGACGGTGTGCGCGCCAAGGACGGGGTCCGCCTCTCGATCCTCTATCAGACCTCGACCAACGGGGTGCGCCAGGGTACCCAGGCGCTGCTCAAGCAGATGTGGGCCGAGATCGGCGTCGAGACCGAGTTGAAGAACATCTCCGCCTCGGTCTTCTTCGGCGGCGATCAGTCCAGCCCGGACACCTTCCAGAAGTTCTTCTCCGACATCGAGATGTACACCAACAACTTCGATGGCACCGACCCCGAGAAGTACATGAACAGCTGGACCTGCAAGGAGATCCCGTCACCGGACAACCAGTGGCTCGGCAACAACATGCCGCGTTTCTGCGACCCGGCCTATGACGCGCTTGCGGCGGAACTGTCCACGACCGCGTCGCTGGATGACCGCGCCAGGCTCGCCAAGGCGATGAACGACATGCTGATGGAGTATGGCGCCATCATCCCGCTGATCCACCGTGGCGGCGTCTCGGCTCATGCGATCACCCTGGGCGGTGTCCTCATGAACGAATGGGACAGCGAACTGTGGAACGTCAAGGACTGGCATCGCTTGAACCCGTCCTGAACCATGAGTTCGACGGCCCGCGGATCACACCGCGGGCCGTCTGATCCGACCCGGGAATAGCGGTATGTTCAGATACACGATCAGGCGGCTTTTGTTCGCGATCCCGACCCTGATCGTGATCAGCTTCATCATCTTTGCGCTGCTCGATCTGGCGCCGGGGGATCCAACCGCCCAACTACCGCTGACCATCGACGCCGCGACCCGCGAGCAGATCCGCATCAGTCTTGGCCTCGGTGAACCTTTCCACATCCGCTATATCGCCTGGCTCAACCAGTTTTTCGTCAACGAACCGCTGAACATCATGGAAGAGTGGTGGGGCATCGAGCTTGGCGACAGCGAAGGCCGGCTGCGCATCCGCTCGTGGTCGACCCGGTCGCCGGTTGTCGATCTTATCATCGAGCGCACACCGCAGACCCTGTGGGTGGTCGGCATGTCCTACGTGGTCGGCATCCTGATCGCGATCCCGATCGGGGTGATCTCGGCCTACCGGCAGTATTCCTGGATCGACCAGGCGGGCACGCTGTTCTCGATGATCGGTTTCTCGGTGCCGACCTTCTTCACCGGCCTGGTGCTGATCGTGATCTTCAGCGTCAACCTGAACTGGCTGCCGATGATCTACGACACCACCCACCGCGTGACCGGCTGGGACAGTTTTGTATTCCAGGTCAAACAGATGGCCATGCCGGTCATGGTGCTGGCGCTGTTCAATGCGGCCCAGATCAGCCGCTTCATGCGCTCGTCGATGCTCGACAATCTCAATCAGGACTATGTGCGCACGGCGCGCGCCAAGGGCATGAGGGAGCATGTGGTGGTGATGGTCCATGTGCTGCGCAACAGCCTGATCCCGGTGGTGACGGTGATCGCACTCGGCGTGCCGCAGATTTTCGGCGGCGCCATCATCACCGAGCAGATCTTCCGGGTGAACGGGCTGGGCGCGCTGTTGATCGGCGGCATCGAGGCGGCGGATATTCCCCTGGTTCAGACCCTGACTTTCATCTTCGCGGTGCTAATCGTCGGCTTCAACCTGATCGCCGATCTGCTGTACGGCATCCTGGACCCGAGGATCCGCTATGACTGACGCGCCCACCACCACCACCACCATGGAGGCGCTGAAGCCGCACCGTTCGCTGTGGTACGATGTCTGGGCGCAGTTTCGCACCCATCGCGGCGCGCTGGCCGGGGTTACCGTCTTCACGCTGATCGTGCTGGCGGTGAGCCTCGGGCCTTTTCTCCACACGGTCGATCCGACCTATCTGGACTACCGCGCCAAGAACCTGGGCCCAAGCTGGGGGCATCCGTTCGGCACCGACAATCTGGGCCGGGACATGCTGGCGCAGGTGCTGGCGGGCGGGCGCGTCAGCATGGCGGTGGGTGTTACCGCCATGGCGCTGTCCTTGCTGGTGGGCGCCTTCATTGGTGTGCTGGCGGGGTTTTTCCGCTGGCTTGACGGGCCGCTGATGCGGCTGACCGATCTGTTCCTGGCGCTGCCGCTGCTGCCGCTGCTGCTGGTCATCATCATGCTGTTCCGCGACACGCTGCGTCGTGCCTTCGGGCCCGAGACCGGGATTTTCCTGCTGATCGTCTTTGTCATCGGCATCACCTCGTGGATGCAGACGGCGCGGATCGTGCGTGGCGATGTGCTGGCGCTGAAGGAACGCGAGTTCGTTCTGGCGGCGCGCTCGATCGGTACCCGCGAGCGCCGGGTGATCACCCGGCACATCCTGCCCAACGTGCTGAGCCCGATCATGGTGTCGGCGACGCTGGGTCTGGCCAACGCGATCATCACCGAATCGGCGCTCTCGTTCCTCGGGCTGGGGTTCCCCTCCGATTTCCCGACCTGGGGCCGGTTGCTGTTCGACGGCAAGGATTTCCTGACGCTGACGCCGGTCCGGGTGCTGTGGCCGGGACTGGCGATCTCGCTGACGGTGCTGAGCGTGAATTTCATGGGCGACGGGCTGCGTGACGCGCTGGACCCGCGCATTCGCGGGCGGTGACAACCGCCCCGCGGAACCGCATCCCGCAGGGTGCGTGCTCGTCACGCACCATTCGTTTGTGGCCAAGGTGCGTGACGCGCATGCGCCCTACGGATCGTTCATCTTCAGATGTTGCGCATAGACCGGGATCGCCTCGTCGATGGTGCGTGACTGATCCAGCGTCTCGCGGGTTTCCTCGGCGAAGGGGGTGCGGTTGAGGAGGCGGCAGATCTCCGCCGCGCCATCGTGGAAACCGGGGGTGACGCCGACCGAGGCCAGGGTCGCGGCGATCTCTTCCATTTCGCCGATCCAGCGTCCGGCATCGGCGGGGATTTTCGGCACCCGGCCCCGCATCGCCGACAGTGCGGCGGGCTGGCTGTCAGTGTATTCGGCCACCGTCTCGTCGTAGACACCCAGTTGCCGGGCCGCCAGCAGCATCGCCGTGTGGAGCGTCATGGTGCCTTTGGTCAGGCCGGCATAGACCATCTTCAGGGCCGAGGCGCGGCCGATCTGCGAACCCATCGCGATCACGCTGATCCCCTTGCCGTCGAGGCGCTCCATCGGCGCGGTGTCGGGGCCCGAGACGTGGAAGCGGGGTGTTTTCCCCTTGCCCGGAGCAAGCCCGATGATGCCGCAATCGATGAACGGCGCACCGGCCGCAGCGATGGTCGCGCCGACCTCGCGCACGGTCATCGGCGAAATCGCGTTGCAATCCACATAGACCGGCCGGGCGCCCGTCGCGGTCATCGCGGCGGCGACCGCCCCGGCCTGGGCGACAGCGGCGTCCGGCGGCAGGATCGACAGCATCAGGTCGGTCTCGGCCACCAGCGCCTCGAGGCTGCCGATGTCGCGTATCCCCGCCGCCTCGGCCAGGCTTCGGGTCCGGGCGCTGCGACCCGCGAGGCAGGTCATCACGTCATGACGGTGCTGGCGCAGAGCCCGGCCGACGCCGTGGCCCATGTCGCCGGGCATCAGAATGGCAATTCGGTCCTGCGTCATGATCCCTCCAACAGCACTTTTCACCGATGTCCCGGCCTCGAGCCGGAACCTCGATCCAGTATGTGCAACGATGCGCACAGCGGATCGAGTCCCCGGATCAGGTCCGGGGCGACACAGCCCTTCGTCAATACCCGATCGCGCAACCGTCCTTGCGCGGGTCCGAACCACCGGTCAGCACGCCCTCGTCCCAATCGATCCAGATCGCCTGGCTGCCGCCGATGGGCTTGGGGGGCGGGATGACGCGGTGGCCCATTGCGGCGAGTTGCTGGTGCATTTCCGCTGGAACGCTGCTCTCTACATCCACATTCCCTTTGAACGGGTTGGGGAAAAAACGCGGCGTGTCCATCGCCTCCTGGATGTCCATGCCATAGTCGAAGAACCGGGTCAGGAACTGCATGTGTCCCATGGCCTGGTACTGCCCGCCCATCACCCCGAAGGGCATCACCACCTTGTCGTCCTTCGACACCATGCCGGGGATAATGGTGTGCATTGGCCGCTTGCCGCCTTCAATCCGGTTCGCGCTGGCCGGGTCGAGGCTGAAGCCCTGTGCCCGGTTGGTCAGGGTCACGCCGGTCGGGGTGCAGATGCCCGACCCGAAGCTGTCGAAGAGCGTGTTGATGAAGCTGCAGGCGTTGCGGTCACGGTCGACCACGCAGATGTAGACCGTGCTCTGGTGGTTTGGCAGGTCGGGCAGCAGCTTCCGCTCTTGCGCCCGGGCCGGGTCGATGGCGTCGCGCAAGGCCCCGGCGTAGTCCACCGAGAGCAACTGCTCGACCGGTACCTCCGCCATGGCCGGGTCCGCCAACCAGGCGTCGCGCGCAGCATAGGCCAGCCGCCCGGCCTCGATCTCCGCATGCATCCGTTCCAGCGCGATCGGCCCGCCCTCGCCGGTGGCGATCTCGCTCATGATGTTGAGCAGCAGGAGCGCGATCACCCCCTGGCCGTTCGGCGGGCATTGATGCACCCGGTGATCGCGGAAGGTGGCCGAAATCGGGCTGACGTATTCACCCCGCGCCGTGGCGAAATCCTCCAGCGTGTGCAGCCCGCCATGCGCCTGCAGGGTCCGCACGATATCCTCGGCTGTCTCTCCCGTATACATCTCGTCGCGGCCGTTCTTGGCGATCCGTTCGAGGCTCGCGGCCAGTTCGCGCTGGCGATGCAGAGCGCCGACCCCGGGGACCTTCCCGCCGGGCAGGAAGATGCGCGCGGTATGCTCGTTGCGCTTGAGCATCGCTTCGCTCACGGCGATGTCCACATGCACCCTTGATGAGATCGGGTAGCCGTCGCGCGCGTAGCGGATCGCCGGCTGCAACAGGTCGGCCAGTGGTCTGGTTCCGTGTTCGGCAATCAGCCGGTCCCAGGCGTCAACGGCGCCGGGCACGACCACAGAATGCGGGCTCTCGCGCGGGATTTCCGCGATGGCACGTTCGGCGAACCATTCCACCGAGGCTGCCGCCGGGGCGCGCCCGGAACCGTTATAGGCGACGATCTCCGCCGAGCCGCCCGGTGAATACAGGCAAAAGCAATCGCCGCCGATCCCGGTCGACTCCGGCTCGACGACGCATTGCACCGCGCAAGCAGCCACCGCTGCGTCGACCGCATTTCCGCCCGCCTTCAACACACTGATGGCGGTCTGGCTGGCCAGCGGTTGTGAGGTGCAGGCCATGCCTTCGGTGGCATGAACCGGCGAGCGGCCTGGCAGTTCGAGATTTCGCATTGTTTTCCGTCCTCTTTGGCGCAGGCTGTTCGCCGATAGCTGATTGCCGCCTTGTGGAATTCCGGCCCGCGATGATTGCAGTACTGTCGGGCGCGACTATAGTGGCTTGCAGTGAAATGTCGCCCGCCGGAATTCGATCCGGATTTCCACAGGGCGGCAAATAATCAGGAATTTCGCATTCAACCTGGTGCGAAGTTGAAAGGGAGAGACCGATGAAAAAGCTGTTTTCCACTCTGGTTCTGTCCGCCGCGGCACTTGCCGTGGCCGGCACGACGGCGGCACAGGCGGCCGCCGACATCCCCTGCAGCACCGCCAAGCTGATCGTGCCCTGGAAGGCGGGTGGCGGCACCCATGTGATATTCTCGATCTTCGAGAAGACCATCCAGGACCTCGACGTCACGCCGAAAATCCAGGTCGTGACCATCCCCGGCCAGGGCGGCAACAAGGGCGCCAAGGAGGCGGCCAAGGCCAAGCCCGACGGCTGCACACTGTTCGCCATCCACCAGTCGGCGGTGACCAGCTACCTGAACGGCCGGATCGATTTCCAGTATGACGGCTTCGACACCGTCGCCAACCTGACATCGACCCCGGACATCGTCGGTGCCCGGGCCGGCACCCCCTTCGAGAATTTCGGGGAATTCGCCGCCTATGCCAAGGCGCATCCCGGCGAGATCAAGGTCGGCGCCACCTTCGGCTCGACCAGCCAGTTCATCTGGCTGATCATGGCCGACAAGTTGGGCGTCGAGTTCTCCTATGTGCCCTATGACGGCACCCGCGAGCGGATGACGGCGCTTCTGTCCGGCGCCATCGACATGGGCGTTCTGAACGTTGCCTCGGGCCGCAAATACATGGAGCAGGGCGAGTTGCAGGGCTTCGCCATCGCCGCCGGGGAACGCTCGAAGTTCCTGCCCGAGATGCCGACCCTGAAGGAGAGTGGCGTCGATATGCTGTTCGCGCTCGAGCGCGGCATCGTGGCGCCCAAGGGCACGCCCAGGGACGTGATCGACCATTGGTCGGCGATCTTCAAGATGGCCGCCGAGAATGCGGACCTCTTGGCGCAAATGGACGCCAAAGGCACCGGCGTGTCGTATCAGGATCCGGACGAGTACCGCGCCTGGGCCGACGCGCTCTATTCCGACTTCGAGACCGTCGCGATCAAGATCGGCATGTACAAGAAGTAAACCTGCCTGATCCTGCTTGATTTGGCCCGGCGGCGCCTGCTTGTCGCGGACGCCGCCGGGATTTGTTCCACCTTCTGAACGATCGGTGCCTCGATGACCCGCGTGAACCGCGATACCGTGATCGCCGTTGTCCTGCTGCTCGGCTGCGCGGTCTTCGCGGCGGCCACCTTCGAGATCAGGGAACCCGATTACGGTCAACTCAGCCCGGCCACCTGGCCCCGGGTGGTGGTTGGCATCCTGACCCTGCTGTCGGTAATCTATCTGGTCCAGTCGATCCGCAAGGGCGTGCCCGAGCCGGCAGAAGGTGAAACCGGAGACGAAACCGGTCCGGTTGGAATCGCCGGGTTCTTCGCCTACTGGCGCAACGTCTTCTGGTGCTTTGCACTGTTCCTCGCCTATCTGCTGACCATGCCCTATCTGGGGATGCTGATCGGCGGATTGGCCTTCGTCTTCCTGCTGTTGAACGCCCTGGGGGGCTGGCAGCCAAGGCAACTGGCGTTGCACGCGGCGATCGCCCTGGTGACGGTGGGCGGCATGTGGGCGCTGTTCACCTTCGGGCTGAAGGTGCTGTTGCCGCCCGGTGAAATCCTGGGCCGGTTCTAGAGCAAGATGAGGTCAAATTGAAACGCTCGGCCTCCCGGATTTCGCCCGAGACCAAGCGCGGACGCGCAGCGCGTAATGGCGCTACGGGCAAGCGGCCTCGCGCCGGGATCGGGGGAAATCCGCGAGGCCCCTCGGGACCCGCCCAGGATCGCCCGCGTCCGGGCGCCACGCGCGCCATCCGTATGCCCGATATGCATGTCGCGCCCGGCGCGCGTATTCGCACGATCCTGGGCGGACTGAGCGATTCGATTTGGCCTCATCCTGCTCCAAGGGGACGCCGCAATGGTCTATGACAACCTGCTGCTCGCATTCGCCGAGATCGCGAACATCAAGACACTGCTGTTGATGATCGTCGGCGTTGGCGCCGGGCTGCTGGCCGGCGCGATCCCCGGCTTCACCATTGCCATGGCGGTGGTGCTGACCCTGCCCTTCACATTCTCGATGCCGCCGGAGCAGGGGCTGGCGATGATGATCAGTGTGCTGGTCGGCGGCCTGTCGGGCGGCTTGATGTCGGGCATCCTGACCGGCATCCCGGGCACGCCTTCGTCGGTTGCGACCACCTTCGACGGTTTCCCGATGGCGCGCGGCGGCGCGCCCGGCTTCGCGCTCGGCCTCGGGGTCTGGTCGTCTTTCTGCGGCGGCATGGTTTCGGCGGTGATGCTGGTCCTGTTCGCGCCGCAGCTGGCGCGGATCGGGCTGGAGTTCCAGCCCTGGGATTTCTTCATGCTGGTGATGTTCGCCCTGACCGTGACCGCCAGCCTGGCGGGCAAGGACCTGATCAAGGGCCTGCTCGCCGGGGCGCTGGGCCTGCTGGTCCGCACCGTCGGCGAGGACGAGGCGGTCGGCATGGCGCGCTTCGATTTCGGCATCGATTCACTGTTGGGCGGGTTCGATTTCATCGCCGTGCTGATCGGGCTGTTCGCCTTCAGCCAGTTGTTGTCGGATGTGCGCGACCCGGTCGCGGCGCGCCGCTCGCTGACCGACCGGGGAAATATCAAGGTGCGGATCGAGCACTGGCGCGCCATCAAGGCGCTGGCGGTGCGCTGGGTCACGGTGCTGCGCTCGGCCTTTATCGGCGTCTTTGTCGGCATCCTGCCCGGTGCCGGCGGCTCGATCGCCAACATCCTTGCCTATGATCAGGCCAAAAAAGCCTCGAAACATCCGGAGGAATTCGGCACCGGCGTGCCCGAGGGAATCATCGCCCCGGAAACGTCGAACAACGCGGTCGAGGGCGGCGCCCTGACGCCGCTGATGGCGCTGGGCATCCCCGGCGATGTCACGGCGGCGATCATGTTGGGCGCGCTGCTGATCCACGACGTGGTGCCGAGCCCGAGCTTCATCTCCGAGGAGCCGGTGCTGGCCTATTCGATGTTCATCGCCTTCTTCGGGGCGAATTTCATCATGTTGGGAATGCAGTCCGGCATGTTGCGGGTGTTCGTGCTGGTGACCCGCATCCGCATGTACATGCTGGCCGGGGTGATCCTTGGTTTCGCCTCGATTGGGGTCTTCGCACTCAACAATGTGACCTTCGATGTATGGACCCTGTTCTGGTTCGGCATCGTCGGGTTCCTGATGCGCCAGTTCGGCTTTCCGCTGGCGCCGATGATCCTGGGCGTGGTGCTGGGCAATATCGCCGAACTGAACCTGGCGCGGGCTGTAGCGATCTCGGACGATCTGACGCTGTTCGTCACCCGGCCCTGGTCGCTGTTCTTCCTGACCATCGCATTGTTCTCGGCGGCCTTCCCCTGGTTCCAGTCCGCCAGCGCCAGGGGTGCGCGCTGGACTGCGTTCTACGCCCCCGCCATGCTAATCGCCGCCGCGCTGCCGCTGGCAATGATGGGCGGCGCGGTACGCCCGTGGCTCGCCGGGCTTTGCGTGGTGGTCGGGGTCTTTCTCGGTTGGAAGGCGGTGCGCCGGGCCAAGGCTGTATGAAAAACGATTTTTGCCTTGATGGCTCCGCTTACCCACCCCGCCTGATCTCTTGCGCGCCTGTTCCAAAAGCCGCTTCGCGTCTTTTGGGCGCGCTCCGCAAATCTGGATGAGCCAGGATGTGGCAACCTGAAATCGTCGCGATGGTGGTCGCCACCTTCCTGTTGGCCGGGTTCGTCAAGGGCGTCGTCGGCATGGGCCTGCCGGTGGTGGTGCTGGCCTTCCTCGGCTCGACCCTCGGGGTGCGCGAGGCGCTGACGATCATGCTGATCCCCAGCCTCTCCACCAATACCTGGCAGGCGCTGGCGGGGCCCGCCTTCGGTATGCTGGTCCGCCGTCTGTGGGGTTTTTTGGCCGCCGCCGGTGTCGGCATCTGGTTCGGCGTCGGCGTGTTGGCCGGGGCCAGGAGCGAGACCATGGTGACGCTGCTGGGGGTGACCCTCTGCATCTATTGCGCGGTCACTGTGCTGCGCGCCCAGATGCCGCCGCCGGGCGCGCGTGAGCCCTGGATGTCCCCGCTGATGGGCGGGCTGGGCGGCGTGATGTTCGGCATGACCGGCATTTTCATCGTGCCGGGAATCCTCTATCTGCAAACCTTGGGGTTCCGGCGTGATGTCTTCGTGCAGGCGCTGGGGATCATCTTCGTCACCATCACGCTTGCATTGGGGACCTCGCTGACCGGGCGTGGCCTGATGACCCAGGATCTGGTGCTGATGTCGCTGACGGCGCTGGTGCCAACGGCCACCGGGCTTGCGCTCGGCCAGCGCTACCGCCACCATATCTCCGAGGAGAGGTTCAAGCGCATCTTCTTCGTTGCGCTGTTCGTTATCGGTCTCGACATGCTGAGACGCTCGCTGTTGTAATTGCCCTTCGGGTGCCGCCTCTCGCCCATCCACCGATGGGACACCGGGGAATAATCGGTGGATGGGCGGGGAGCTGGGGCGGGAGGCGGCACCGCAAACGGAAAAGGGAACGGAATGACCCAGAACGCCGGTCTGACGCTGGCCATCGCTGGGCTCGGTGCGATTGGCCTGCGCGTCACGATGGCGGTCGGTCGCGGCGAGGTTCCCGGCATCCGTCTGACCGCCGTTTCGGCCAATGACCGGGCGCGGGCGGCAGCGCGCCTTGCCGGGCTCGCCAGCCCGCCCGCCGTTGTGCCGCTGGCAGAACTGGCGGGGCTGGCGGATATCATCGTCGAATGCGCCCCGGCGGCGGTCTTCGCCGAGGTCGCCGGAGCCGCTATCGAGCAGGGCCGGGTGTTCATGCCGCTGTCCGCCGCGGCGCTGCTGAACCACATGGATCTGGCCGAACGGGCGAAGACCACCGGCGCCCGGATCATCGTGCCGACCGGCGCGCTGATCGGCCTCGACACCGTGCGCGCCATGGCCGAGGGCGAGATCACCCGGGTGGTTCTGGAAACCCGCAAACCCCCGGCGGGGTTGTTGGGCGCGCCGCATCTTGTTGAAAACAACATAGATATCAGCAATTTGACCGAACCGTTCCGGGTCTTCCACGGCTCCGCCCGCGAGGCGGCGCGGGGTTTCCCGGCCAATGTCAACGTCGCCGCAGCGCTGGCGCTGGCGGGCATCGGCCCCGACCGCACCGAGGTCACGGTCTGGGCCGACCCCGGCGTCGGTCGCAATATCCAGACTGTCACCATCACTTCGGATGCCGGGGATGCGACCATGACCATGCGCAATATCCCCTCGCGGGAGAATCCCAGGACGGGCCGCATCGTCGCCAACAGCGTCCTTGCAACCCTGCGCCGCCTGACGGCAACCCTGACCGCCGGCAGTTGAGCGCCCATGGAGACCCTGCATCTGACCGAAACCGACCGCGCAATGCTCGACGGAGCACAGGGTGAGGCGCTGCAATTCGCCATGCAGGTGGTGGTCCGGGCTGCCCGGATCATGGCGGCACCGCACCTGATCGATGCCAGCTTCGCCCATATCGACGCTTGCCACTATTATGGCCGGGCGCATCTGGATTTTGCCCAGTTCTTCGTCGACCGGGGCGCGCGGTTCGGGATCCCGACCTGGACCAACACCCTGACCGTCAGCCTGATGCCGCCGGAGGTGCGCGAGGATGCCGATCCCGTGGTGGTGGCCGATTCGCGCGCATTGGCCGGGCTCTACACCGGGCTTGGCTGCCGCCCGGTCTGGACCTGCGCGCCGTATCAATTGCCGGGTGGGCCGGGCTTGGGCGACAACATCATCGTCGGTGAGTCGAACGCGGTTGCTTACTACAACTCGGTGGTTGGTGCGCGGACCAACAAATACGGCGATTTCCTCGATGTCTGCGCCGGGCTGACCGGGCGGGTGCCTTTCGCTGGCCTGCACACCGATGCGGGCCGCCGGGCGCGCATTTGCTTCGACATCGCCGCCCTGCCCGAGGCCCTGCGCCAGACCGAGCTGTTTTGCCACGTGCTGGGCCACCTGATGGGCCGGATCGCCGGATCTCGGGTTCCGGTCATTTCCGGGTTGCCGCCCGAGACACCGCTGGACAGCCTCAAGGCCATCGCCGCCGCCGGGGCTTCTTCGGGCGGGATCGCGATGTTCCACGCCGTCGGGGTTACCCCGGAGGCCCCAACCCTGGAGGCTGCGACCGGCGGCCGCGACCTGGAGGAGACGGTCACGGTGACAGCGGAGATGCTGATCGCCTCCCGTGACGCACTGTCCCCGGCCAGTGACGGCCCGGTTTCGATGGTCGCGCTGGGGACACCGCATTTCTCGCTGACCGAGTTTGAACGCGCCGCCAACCTGATCCAGGGCCGCAAGGTCAACCCGGATATTGCCGTCTATATCTCTACCAGCCGCTTCATCGCCGAGCTTGCGGCGCAAAACGGTTGGCGTGAGACGCTGGAGCGGGCCGGGGTCACCATCCTCGTCGATACCTGCACCTATTTCGCCCCCGCGGTGAGGGCGGCGAAGGGGCGGGTGATGACCAATTCGGCAAAATGGGCCTATTACGCCCCGGGCTTGCTGCCGGTCGAGGTCGCCTTCGGTGCTCTGGAGGACTGCGTCGAGACCGCGGTCCGGGGTGAAGTCACCCGGCGCGACAGCGTCTGGTCCGACCGCGCCTGGGGAATGTGAGATGACCATCCAGACCACCATCCTCAACCCAGGCCAGTGCCGGGCACGGATTATGGTGCTCGATGAACCGCTCAGCTTCTGGGGCGGTTTCGACCCCGTTGATGGCGGGATCATCGACAAGCACCACCCGCAGCGCGGCGAGAGGGTTGCCGGGATGGCGCTGGTGATGCCCGGTAGCCGGGGCTCTGCCGGAACTCCCGCGGGTATCGCCGAAGCGATCCGCCGGGGCGTCGGACCCGCGGCGATCCTGCTTGGTGTCGCCGACATCAATATCGCCATCGGCGCCATGGTCGCGGAGCGCTTGTATGAGCGCGCAACGCCGGTTCTGGTCGTCGCCCCGGAGGACTATCCCCGACTGCGCACTGGCGATGAAATTACCATTACGCAGGACGGTGTGGTGACGCTGCCGGCAGGCTTGGCTTAGATGGCAGGGCGGGTTCGAAGAGAACCCATCCACCTATTGCTTCTCGATGGGTTCGGCGTTCGGGATCTCGGTTGCCCAATCCTGGGCCGAGCGGAACCACAGCTGCCTGCCTGGCTGCAACTGGTCGCGTTGGCGCGCCGTTCCAAGGCGAAGATTAAAGGTCGTTGGCTCCCGCTCCGGCATCGTCGAATAAATCGGTGAAGCGCAGTCGGGACAGAACCGCTGGTGGTTTTTCAGGCCGCTGTCGCCGGTTTTCACATAGGTTTTCAGCGTGCCAGTGAGCAGTTCGAACTGCGCTTTCGGCACCGACACCGCCCAACGGAACGGCGAGCCCGAGATCGCCTGGCAATCGGAGCAATGGCATACATAAACCGCCGCCGGATCAATCCGGGCGCGGTAGGTGATGCGGCCGCAATGACAGCTTCCGTCAATGTCCATGGCTCGGTTCCTGTTGTGTTTGTCCAGTGTCGGTTCGGCAAATTCAGCCTATGATATTGATCCCGTATGAGATAGCAAGCGCCCGCCCAGGAATTGACAACCGCCGTTATTCTGTTGAGCCTGATCGCTTGATCGAAGGGATTGGCCATGGACTCCTCCTATGATGTCGTGATCGTCGGTGCAGGAAACGCGGCGCTGTGTGCCGCGATGGCGGCGCGTGAGAACGGCGCCGGCGTGCTGGTGCTGGAGAAGGCCCATGAGGACGAGAAGGGCGGCAATTCCTATTTCACCGCGGGTGGATTTCGGTTCTGCCATACTGGCATCGACGATCTGGCGGTGGATGTTTTGACCGACCTCTCCGAGGCCGAGCGGGCGCTGATCGCCATGCCGCTCCATGACAGCAAGGTGTTCTACGACACGCTGATGAAGGTCACCCGCCACCAGTCGAACGAGGACATGGCCTGGCGATTGATTGACGGTTCGCGCCCGGCAATGGCCTGGCTGCGCGGCCACGGCATCCGCTTCATTCCGATGTTCGGTCGCCAGTCCTTCCTGATCGACGGCAAGCACCACTTCTATGGCGGGGTAAATATCGAGTCGGTCGGCGGCGGCGCCGGGCTGGTCGAGGCGGAGTTGAAGCGGGTCGCCCAGCTTGGCTGTGAAATTCTCTATAGTACTGGGGCAACACGACTAATTCAGGATAGCCAGCGCCGGGTGACAGGAATCGAGGTGCGTGGCCCCAATGGCTACGAGGAGATTTCGGCCAAGACCGTGGTGCTGGCTTGCGGCGGGTTCGAGTCGAATCCGGAGATGCGGGTGCGTTATCTTGGCCCCGGCTGGGACCTGTGCCGGGTTCGCGGCACGCGGCACAACATGGGCGACGGCATCCGCATGGCGTTGGATATCGGCGCCGAACCCTATGGCAACTGGTCCGGCTGTCATTCGGTCGGTTGGGATATTTCGGCACCGCCCTATGGCGACCGGGTGGTGCTCGATAATTTCCAGAAACACTCGTACCCCTGGGGCATCATGGTCAACCAGAACGGCCAGCGCTTTGTCGACGAAGGCGAGGATTTACGCAACCATACCTACGTGAAATTCGGCCGCGAGATCATGGGGCAGCCGCATCGGACGGCTATCCAGATATTTGATAACAAAACAGTTCCCCTGCTGCGCGACGAGTACCGCATCCGCCAGGTCACCAAGGTCAGGGCGGACACGATCGCCGAGCTGGCGGCAGGGCTGAAGATCGAACCCGCCACGCTCGAGGCCACGGTAGACGGGTTCAATGCCGCCTGCCAACCGGGGGATTTCAACCCCGCGATCCTCGACGGGGTAACCACCAAGGGACTGACCCCGAACAAAACCAACTGGGCATTGCCGATCAGCGAGCCGCCCTTCGAGGCCTATGTCACCACCACCGGCATCACCTTCACCTTCGGTGGATTGCGCATCGACGAACGCGGCGCGGTCCAGGATCTCAGCGACCGGCCGATCCCCGGACTCTATGCGGCGGGTGAGTTGGTCGGTGGGCTGTTCTATGAAAACTACCCCGGCGGCAGCGGGCTGATGGCGGGCACCGTCTTCGGCAAACTGGCCGGTGAGAGCGCGGCGGCGGACAGCCAGCGAATCTAGAGTGCTGCTCCAAATGCGCCGCCTCCCGCCCCGCCTGCCGGCGGGGCGGGAGGCGGAGCGCCGAAAATCCGCAGCGCGGATTTTGTCACGGGCATAAGACCCGCCGGCAGGCGGGGATGGCGAGGCCGTCAGCGCGGGCTGCGCTTGGCGAGGATCCGTTGCAGGGTCCGGCGGTGCATGCTCAGCCGCCGCGCGGTCTCGGAGACGTTGCGGTCGCAGAGCTCGAACACCCGCTGGATATGCTCCCAGCGCACCCGGTCGGCGGACATCGGATTTTCCGGCGGCGGTGGCTTGTCGTCGCCACGACTGAGCAGCGCTTTTTCCACGTCATCCGCATCCGCCGGTTTCGACAGATAGTCGGTGGCGCCGATCTTGACCGCGGCCACGGCGGTGGCGATGGCGCCATAGCCGGTCAGCACCACCGCCTTGCAATCGGGCCGGAGCTCCCGCAGAGCCTCGACCACGTCGAGGCCGTTGCCGTCCTCCAGCCGCAGATCGATCACCGCATAAGCCGGCGGCTTCGAGCGAACGACGGCAAGGCCCTCGTCAACGCTCTCGGCCATGACCGGGGCGAAGCCGCGTTTTTCCATGGCCCGAGCCAGGCGCTGGCGAAACGGCGCGTCGTCGTCGAGAATGAGGAGTGAGTTGTCGTCGCCAATCCCGGCGAGTTCATTGGTCATGTATTTTCTCCCGGGCGTTGCTCGAAATGGTCATCGGTCACGGTATTCGACCTTGATTTTTCCCGCAATGCGGTCGCATGTCAATTTCGACAGTCACAATCTCTGCAACCCCAGGACAAATGACCCTGCCATTTCGCCTCGAAATCCTGGCGGCCCCGCTGTTCGTGCTGCTGTGGAGCACCGGTTTCATCGGTGCGAAATACGGCCTGCCCTATATCGAGCCGGTGACCTTTCTGGTGCTGCGCTTCGTCTTTGTTGCGGTGGCGCTGGCGCTGTGGGTGGTTCTGGCGCGAACTGCCTTGCTCACCTTCGCCCAGGCCCGCGACGCTGCGGTCATCGGCATTTTGTTTCAGGCGGTTTATCTGGGTGGCGTCTACAAGGCCATCGATCTGGGCGTCGAAGCCGGGGTCTCGGCGCTGATCGTCGGTCTGCAACCGGTGTTGACCGCCTTCATCGCCCGCCAGTTCCTGGGCGAGCGCCTGTCGCCCGTGCAGTGGGCCGGTATCGCGCTGGGAGTCTTCGGGGTCGCTCTTGTGGTGACCCGCAAGCTGGATGCGGGGATCGGCGACTGGCGCGGGGTGGCGCTGTGCCTTGGCTCGCTGGCCGGCATCTCGATCGGCTCGATCCTGCAAAAGACCCGGGCCGCCGATCATCCTGTGCGCGCCAGCACCCTGATGCAGTTCGCCGCCGCACTGGCGGTGCTGGTGCCGCTGTCCTTTATCTTCGAGACCCGCGAGGTCACCTGGACGGGCGAGTTGATCCTGGCCATGGCCTGGCTGGTGCTGGTGATGTCGCTGGGGGCGCTGACGCTGCTTCTGTTCCTGATCCGACGGGGGGCGGCGAGCAATGTGGCCAGCCTTTTCTTCCTGGTTCCGCCGACGACCGCGCTGATGGCCTGGGGCATATTTGGCGAGGTTCTGGGGTGGGTCGAGATCGCCGGGGTTGGGGTCACGACGATCGGCGTTCTGATGGTCAACCGGCCCCAGGCATTTGGGCGAATTTTCTCGCGCAGCCGCCCTACCGGCTGAGGATGCGGGCAACCTCGCCCGCCATTTCCTCGGGCGGGAAACTGTTGCGGAACAGTCCCTTGAGCCCATCCGGCGTGACGAAATATGTAAAAGTGCTGTGGCTCATCAGGTAGTCTGCCGCCGAATCCTCCAGATCGACCTGTTGGTAAAAGACCTTGTAGGCGGCGGCGGCGGCCTTCACCTCTTCCCCGGTGCCGGTCAGGGCGATCATCCGGGGATGCATTGCCTCGGCATAGTAGGCCAGTGCCTCGGGGGTGTCGCGGGCCGGGTCGATGGTTATGAAAACCGGGGTGACGTCGAAACCCTGCTCGGCCAGAAGGTCCACCGCCGAGGCCATTACGGTAACATCGACCGGGCAAATGTCGGGGCAGAAGGTATAGCCGAAATAGATCAGGACCGGGCCGTCGATCAGCTTGGCGCTGGAAATCCGGGCGCCGGTATGGTCGGTCAAAGCGAACGGGCCGCCGATGTCGGCACCGGCGATGTTAACGGCGGCGGGGGAAAGTGGGCCGTCGGGCTCCTTCAGCGCCAGGAAGATCGCCGCCGCAGCCAGCGCGACGAATGCGAGCCCTGCCAGCGCCATCACGGCGTTTCGCATCGTATTCCTTCCCGTTGTTCCCAAGCCGGCCCCTGATATCGAACCTTGACCGCGACCCCACCCTGACAAATGGCGCTTTGCCGCGGATTGCAAGGGTCATGCGCGCCGGTTGTGACCTCAGGCCGCATCGGCGCTTTCCTTTGTGTCCAAGCCCGACGATATTCGGGCCTATGTCCGACAGCGGCCGCCAATATCTTTTCAACATGGAGGCGCGCGGCGACTGGGTGCGCCTGCGCACCCTGGTCACCTTGCGCTGGATCGCCATTGCCGGGCAGATCGCGGCGGTGATCGTGGCCAGCCAGGGAATGGATTTCCAGCTTCCGCTGGCCTATTGCGCGCTGCTGATTTCGGCCTCGGCGACGGTCAATGTGGTCGTGCAGGTCATCTATCCGTCGGGAAAGCGCTTGAGCGAACGGGGCACGCTGTTGTCGCTGTTCTTCGATCTGGCGCAACTGGTGACGCTGCTGATCGTCACCGGCGGATTGAACAATCCCTTCGCGGTGCTGATTCTGGCCCCGGTCACGATCTCGGCCACAGCGCTCAGGCTGTCCTCGACCCTGTGGTTGGGATTCGCCGCGATGGGGGCGGTTGCCCTGATGTCGGTGCTCTATATACCGCTGGTCGATGCCGATGGGACGGTGCTGGAGGTGCCCGAAATATTCCGCACCGGCGCCTCGGCGGCACTGGCCATCGCGGTGGTCTTCCTGTCGATCTATGCCCGCCGGGTGACGGTCGAGGGCTATGCCATGAGCCAGGCGCTGACCGCCGCCCAAGTCGAATTGGCCCGCGAGCAGCGGCTGTCGGCGATCGGCGGCATCGCGGCGGCGACGGCGCATGAGTTGGGGACACCGCTGGCCACCATCAAGCTGGTCGCGGGGGAACTGGCGCGCGAGTTGAAGGGCCAGCACGAATTGGCCGAGGATGTTGCCCTGATCCAGCGCGAGGCCGACCGCTGCGGCGAGATCATGGCCGATCTCAGCCAAGGTGGGCGGGACGACAGCCAGATCCGGAACGCGCCGGTCTCGGCCATCGTCGAAGAGGCTGCGAGACCGCACCTGAACCGGGGCAAGAGGGTGATCATCCGGGTCGACGGCGCCATGGCGGACGAACCGCATGACGACGAGCCGATGGCCACCCGCAGCCCCGAGCTGATCCACGGGCTGCGCAACCTGATTCAGAATGCGGTCGATTTTGCCGACGGCATGGTGTGGGTCGATATAGATTTCGACACCGAGGAGTTGCGCATCGCCATCGGCGACGACGGTCCCGGTTTCAGTCCTGATATCATGCCACGCCTTGGCGAACCCTATGTCAGCACCCGACGCCGCGGCGAGCGCAGAAAATCTGGAAATGGATCGTCCGGAGACGCTGACGGCGAGTACGAGGGTATGGGGCTGGGCCTGTTTATTGCCCGAACCCTGCTCGAGCGGACCGGGGCCCAGATCTCTTTCGCCAACGGCAGCGACGCACGGCGCCGGCGCGGCACTGACCCGGGAGCCCTGCCAGAATTGACCCACCCGCCGGGCGCGATCATCGAGCTGATCTGGCCGGCTTCAATCCTGGTAACCCCGAAGGAGATCGCCCGCCGCCCATTGGGCCGGAACAAGCGTTTCGGTCTGAGAGCCCGATTTAAAAGTTGCTGAGCGATATCGGCAGGTTGTGATTCACCGTCTTTGACGAGAAGATGGAGGATCGAATGCCCAGGGACGATACCGCTCGTGTTGAGCATAGACGGGATTGCACGCGCTATCCAGGCGATTTGACCGACCGCGAGTGGACGCTGATTGCGCCACTTCTGCCGCCCGCCCGGCGCGGTGGCCGAGCGAGGACATCGGACCTCCGCGCGGTCACGGATGCGATCTTCCATATCGGGATCAGCGGCTGTCAGTGGCGGATGCTGGCGAAGGATTTCCCGCCGGTCTCGACGGTCCGGGGCTATGTCTGCGCGTGGCGCAACGCTGGCCTGTGGCAGACGATCAACCATCTGCTGGTTGCCGGCACGCGCGAGCTGGAAGGCCGAGAAGCCAGCCCCCCATTATCATATAGGCGGCGGGTGTGATCGACAGCCAGAGCGTGAAGACGACCGAGAGTGGAGGGGTTTGCGGCTATGACGCCGGGAAAAGGGTCAAGGGCCGCACGCGCCACGTCGTCACCGACACACTTGGCCTGATGCTGTTCGCCGTGATCCATGCCGCCGATATTCAGGACCGCGACGGGGCGCCGGACGTGCTCGGGGCCATCCGGTATCGCTTCCCCTGGCTTCGCCACGTCTTCGCCGGCGGCGGCTATGCCGGGGAGAAACCGAGGTCCGCGCTCAAGGGCCACGGCGACTGGACCATCGAGATCATCAAGCGGTCTGACACCGCCAACGGTTTCGAGGTCTTGCCCCGCCGCCGGGTGGTCGGGCGCACCTTCGCCTGGCTCGGGCGCTGCCGCAGGCTGGCAAAGGATTGCGAGGCATCCATCGAAAGCTCGACAGCCTAGGCCTTCATCGCAAGCATCAAGCTGATGACCCGAAGGCTCCGCAAGGTATTGCAGCCCGTTGAAAAAGGCGCCATTGACCGGGTTTCACCCCACGACGAAACATGACGCGGCGCCGGCGGTTTCGCCATCCTCCGAGACGATGAGGACGATCTGAGCGACCAAAACGGCTCCAGCGGGCGCAACAAGCCCGAAAATACCGCCATATCCGCCCGCCACGGCGTGGCGCGGGGTGCCGGCGCCGATGAGTTGGCGCATCAGCAACGAGAGGTTGTGGCCGGCGACGTGAAGCAGGTATCGCTTGTGCACATTCTCGCGCCCGCGCAGTCAGGTTCGGCGCATGCCGCCGCGATCGAGGGTGTGGGCAAAGGAGCGCTCGACGATCTCGGCGCGCAGCTTGAAGGCCTCGCGGGCGAGCGCGGACTTGAGCCGCACGCGGTTGTTGGTGACCGCCCGGCGCGCCGCCTGGTCACCGCGCCAGCGCGAAAAGCCCTTCTGCCCGGGCTCGGCGATCCGGGTCTTCCAGGGACTGTCGTCCAGGGCCTTCAAGACCGCCCGTGAGTGATCGCCCTTGTCGGTGACGCATTCGGCCGGGCCCTCTGGCGTCGGTGCCGCAGCCACCGCCTCGAGGTTTGCCTCGGCCGCCGCCAGGGTCCTGGAAAGCGTCGTGGTGTCGCCCTCATCGGCTGGGTGCAACTCGGCCGCCACCACCGCGCCGGTGTCCGGATCCACCGCGTGCCCGGGCTTGTAGGCCAGATGGGTCGCGGCGTCCTTCATCCTGGCGACCCTGGCCTCGGGGTCGCTCCTGCAAACCCGATCCTGGTTCGAGAGCTTCCTGCCCTTGCGCTTGCGGTCCAGACGCGCCAGGTCCTCGGCCGTGGGCGTCTCGATGCCGCTCTCCCGGGCCAGATGCTCCAGCATCTCCCGGTCGCCCTCACCCGTGTCGCGCCGCACGATGTTGCGCAGCGCCGCGTTGGCCTCCATGGTCGAGGCATCCACCCCGATGCGGTCGCCCTTCACCAGACCCGCCTCGGCGATCAGCGCCAGAACCCGGTCGAAGACCGCCGCGTGCACCTCGTGGGGCAGGCGCGTGCGGGTCTTCGACAGCCAGGAATGGTCCGGCACACGATCCCGGCTCTCCAGCCGCAGAAACTCCCGCAGCGACAGCGAATCCGAGCAGCGCCATTCCAGCCCGCGCTCAGAGTCGATGCCCTCGAAACAGCCCACCAGATGCCTGCGGAAATAGCGCCCCGGCGGCACCGAAGGCGCTCCCGTCCCGGCCGCGTAACAGCACCGGCAGGCCGCCTCGGCGAAGCCGTCGAAGCCGCCCTCGATCAGGACCGACCGCAGACGGTCGTAAAACACATGACCCGGCGAGCGCGGCATCTCCGCCCAGCCCGCCATCAAGTCACCCTGACGATCCTTCCGCAGTCCCATCGCCATCGGCAAACCCCCCGGTCAAATCAGAACATCAAAGAATCAGACCAGGCCGCTCGTGTCCAGGGCCGACTTCGTCAACGGGCTGATAGCCATGTCTCATGAACTCTTTGAATCGGGCTCTTAGTCCTTGTACCTGATCTGTCCGGAACTAGAAGGTCTCTCCTGAGGGAGGATTTCGATGCGCCGGACAGATCACATGTTACGGACAGGGCCAGGATCTACACTTGCCCAGGATTTCCGAACCAGGTCCCTGACGCGCCTCGGCAGGGGCGGCGATGGGCGCCGTTGTGGGGTTTTCGGCCCGCGCCCGGGCGTCACTCCCGCGGATTTCGCGCTCGAGGAGATATTCTCAAGGTGGCCACGCGTTTTGCGGGTCCCGCGCCTGTCCGTTGGCCAAGCGGAGCCCTGGCCGGGAGCCGGCATCACGCTTCAGCAAGGATATCGTGGCAGGCCGGAGCCGTCAGGTCGGGCCGCGCGCCAGGGCCAGGATCTTCCGCCTGGCGCCCAGCACCGGATCGAACCCCGCTTCGCTCGCCAAACGGATGATCAGCCGCCGCGCATGACGGATCACCCGGCCAGGCAGGGCGATCAGAGCCAGGCGCAAGGCCTTCATCCGCCGTGCCACCCAGGCCGGTCCCGGAACCGGTTGCTTCATCACCGCGTTCAGATTATGCGCCAGCACCATGATCGCCCACCAGGCCGCATTGGCTCCGAACCGACCCGAGGGCAGGGTGCCGCCAGCCAGGTCGTGCTTCATCACCGCGTGGACTTCCTCGCTCTTGCCACAGCGCTCCCGGGACCACCAGATCACCTCATCGCCCGGCAGATCACGGTTGGTGACCAGGGCGAACAGCTTGCTGCGCCCCCTCAAAGCAAACGCCGCGGTCGGGAACGGCAACTGATCCCCATCGCCAGGCTCCAACTGTTCCAGCGGGTCCCGGATCGCCAGGAAGCGGTAATCCGCCCGCGTCTTGCTCTCGCCCGCCCAACTCGGTACATGGCAGACTTCCGCCCACTCCTGGCCGGTCTCGTGGCGTTGCCCGTCGAAAACACGATCCAGCGGCCGCCACTCGGCCTCCGGCACGGCCAGGGCAGCACGCCGGAACGCCGCCGTCACGTTGGCGCCGACGGCGAACTCGATCACCCCGAAAACCTTGTCCCGGCCCGCGCCACAACAGAGCAGCAGATCCTTCTGATAACCCGCCGTGTCCGAGCGCAGACAGACCTTGTCCACGCCCCCGGGCAGCGCCGCCAGCGAGGCCTGCAACACCTGCAACTGCCGATAGCCGGCCGGCACATTGCCGCCCTGGAACCCGGAATGCACGATCACCTGCTGTTCCGCCCACCAGGTGTTCAACGGCTGACAGGCCTTGAACTTCTTGTAGCAGTATTCCGCCTGGCGCTTGTGGCTCTGCACCAGCGTCGCGTCCATGTCCAGCGTCGCCGAGCCCTGCCTGCGATGGTGCTGCAGAAATGACACCAGCGCCTGATCGACACGCCGCAGACCAGGCAGACCCGCCGGCGGGCGCGGGATGAAGGCACGCCCGGCCTCCCGCAGTTCTTCCTGGCCTGCGTCGTGGAAGCGTTCCAACCAGCCCGACAGAGCCGACGGCGAAGGCACGCTGCGCCCGCGACCGCGCCGAAACCGGATCTTCAGTTGCCGACGTTCCCGGCGCACCAACAGCCGCCGCTCAACCGCATCCATGGTCGCGGCAAAGCCGGCGTCCGCCTCCAGGCGTTCCAGGTCCTCGACCCGATCACCCCCGCACAGATTGAGGGCGATCACCGTGATGATCATCTGCACATCCAGCCAGCCCTGCCGCCCCGCCACCCGCACCTCGCGCCGCACCGCAGCCGCCAGTCCCGATGCCTCAATCAAATCAAGGTAAACACCAATCCCGGCAAAACCCGTCAGATCGCTGCTGCCCGGCTCGCTTTCGTACTCGAAAGGAAGAACGCCCTGTGCCGTTATTTTCACCCCGTTGGTGATGGAGTTAATCGCAAAATCCATCATGAATCCCTCTGGATTCAAAGCCACCGGGGAATTTCAACTTTTTTGATCCAGAATCAGGGGAATTGCTGGTTGCATACAGGTTCCGAACCGGGTTATCAGCTTCGAGACACTTGCAATGGACCCACTTGTCCAGCGGCCGAGGGGGCGTTTTCATGAACAAGAATGACCTGCGTTCAGCGCGGAGCCACAAGTTTAGCGCAGCGTCCCGGTGCGGCGCAGTTTTGCCCCCCCCCCCCCCCCCAGATTCCCGGGCTTCACTCCAGCCCCAGCCAGGCCCGCCGGGCGGGAGGCATAGCGTGATGCCGGCGGCCCCTCGCCGTCGCCTCGCCGCCCTCCTGCTGGGCCCGCTAATGGTGATCGGCCTGCTGCTCGGGCTGGCGTCGCCAGCCGAAGCGCAGTCGCGCCCGGTGTTCCCGCGGCCAGTGGGAATCGGTGCGGAGCCCGACGACCGCCGCACCATCTTCCTGTATTTCGAGTTGGGGGTGGCCACCGAGGACATCGTCTTGCCGATCGCCACCGGCGGTACCGGCGACCTGACCTACTCTCTGACCCCAACACGACTATCACTGGAAACACTGGGGTTTAGCTTTGATCCGACCACCCGCACCTTCTCGGCCACACCGGCGCTGGCGGGCGCGGGTCAATCAGGATCTGGCTTTGAACTCACTTACGCGGTGCTCGACACGGACGGTGAGCGCGACCAACGCAGTGTCTTTGTCACGGTGTGCGAGGGGGAGGGGGACCCAAATGGCTTATCGGAATGCGACCCCCCGCTGTTCAACGCGCTGGGGCTTGTCGAGCGGGTGGCCAACCAGAACTATACCGTGGACATGATGATCACCCCCCTGGTCCTGCCGGAAGCCACCGGCGGCACCGGCACTACCCCTCTGCACCTTTACACCCTGACCGGGCTGCCGGACGGACTGAACTTTAACCCCGCCACCCGCACGCTGTCCGGCACGCCGACCACGGTTGCGGAATCCACCATCACCTACCATGTCGCAGATGGCGCCACGCTCCCGAATGATAGGAGACGATTCTCTCAGGAATTCAAGCTCACCGTGACCGCGGCCCCCCTGGCGCTGACCGCGCCGCCCGCCCAGTTCTATACCACGGACACGGAGATCACCGCCCTGGAGCTGCCGGAAGCGACCGGCGGCATCGGCGAACTGAGCTACGACCTGACCGGGCCGGGGGACGACGGCGCCCTGCCGGACGGGCTGGCCTTTAACGTCGGCAGCCACACGCTGTCCGGCACGCCGACCGCGGCGGCGATCACCGAACTGACCTATACGGTCACCGACTCGGCGGACACGCCCGTCGCCGTCACGCAGACCTTCACCGTCACCGTGAACGACGCCCTGGCGCTGAACGTGCCGGACGACCAGAGCTATATCGTGGACACGATGATCACCGAGCTGGAGCTGCCGGTGGCGACCGGCGGCATGGGCGACCTGACCTACACTCTGACCGGCCCCGGGGGCAACGCCGCCCTGCCCGCCCTGCCGGCGGGCCTGAGCTTTGACCCCCGCACCCGCACGCTGTCCGGCACGCCGACCGCGGTGACGGGCGCCACCACCCTGACCTACACGGTGACCGACGCCGGGAGGGTTATGAACGGCACAGTCTCTCGGACCTTCACCGTCACCGTGAACGCCGCCCCCCTGGCGCTGACCGCGCTGCCCGACCAGAGCTATAAGTCGAACAGGCCGATCCCCCCCCTGGTCCTGCCGGCAGCGACCGGCGGCACCGGCGACCTGAGCTACACCCTGACCGATTCGTTGGGCGATGCCCCGCCAGCGGGTCTGACCTTCGATGCGGCAAGCCGCACGCTGTCCGGCTTGCCGTCCGTGGAGTCGACCACCATCCTGACCTACACGGTGACCGACGACAATGATGGCACCAGCATCAGCCAGACCTTCACCGTCGCCGTGAACAGCGGCCTGGATCTGCCCCGGCCGGTCGACCGGGGCTATACCGTGAACACCGCGATCATCGCCCTGGTCCTGCCGGCGGCGACCGGCGGCACCGGCGACCTGAGCTACGACCTGACCGGGCCGGGGGGCGGCACCCTGCCGGCGGGCCTGGTCTTCGATGCGGCCAGCCGCACGCTGTCCGGCACGCCGACCGTGGAGGCGACCACCACCCTGACCTATACGGTCACCGACTCGGCGGTCACGCCCGTCGCCGTCATGCGGCCCTTCACCGTGGCCGTGGCCGTGGACGCGACCACGCCTGTACCACCTGTACTTTTTTCTGCAGGAACAATCACTGATACCAGCATAGCACTCTCATGGGGTGCAGTGACAAATGCCGAAAGTTATACCCTGACCAGAGTTGTTGAGGTCGGTGCTGATGTAGTAGTGGCAACAACCGGTGAATTGACTGCCACTGATACTGGCCTGACTCCTGAGACACCGTACAAGTATGTCGTTACAGCAACAAATTCTGCCGGGACAAGTGCAAATTCTAACGAGGTTGATGCAACCACTCGTGCTACACCTGGACCTGGACCTGCACCATCTCTATTAGAGGTTGACGAAAATACCACGGGCGTTGTGGCGAGCTTCACTGCGACCGCGACTGGCACCAGAACCATTACCGGCTTCAACCTCGGCGGAGACGATGCGGAACACTTCATGCTTGAATTCATACCTGGCAGACGCCTCTCAAGGGGCGTCGTGACCTTCAGGGAACCGCCAAACTTTGAGGCACCGGCGGATGCCAACACCGACAACAGGTATGAAATCGCCGTAACCGCCACCGACGACAGCATATTCGATGACAACCTCGCGAGGGAGGTAACGATAAGGGTTACTGATGCGGAAGATCCCGGCAGCGTCAGCATCACCGGCAACGCGCAGGTCGGGATGACCCTGACCGCCACGGTAACCGACGAGGATAGCGTGGGCGCGATTAGCGGCTATCAATGGCAACGATTGCCGTCCGGCGGCGGCGTGCCCATAAACATCGGTGATGATCAAAATACATACGAGGTGGTGGCTGCTGATGCAGGCGACACCCTGCGCGTGGTTGTCTCTTACACTGATGGTTTTGGCAGCAACACCGACCGAGCCACCAGCGCACCGACCGCAACCGTTATCGCCGCCCTGGCGCTGCCCGCGCAGGCCAACCAGAGATATACCGTGGACACCGAGATCGCCGAACTGGAGCTGCCGAAAGCGACCGGTGGCATCGGCGACCTGACCTACGCCCTGACCGGGCCAATGGGCGATGCCCTGCCGGCGGGTCTGAGCTTCAATCCGGCCAGCCGCAGGCTCACGGGCACACCGACTGCGCTGGCGACCACCATCCTGACCTATACGGTCACCGACTCGGCGGCCACGCCCGTCGTCGCCACGCAGGACTTCACCGTCACCGTCACCGTGCTCGCCCCCCTGGTGCTGCCCGATCTGGACGACCAGAACTATACCGTGGACACGGCGGTCGACGTGACCCTGCCGGCGGCCACCGGCGGCATCGGCGAACCGACCTACACTCTGACCGGGCCGGGCGATGCCCTGCCAGCGGGTCTGTCCTTCAATCCGGCCAGCCGCACGCTGTCCGGCACGCCGACCGCGGCGGCGACCACCATCCTGACCTATACGGTCACCGACTCGGCGACCACGCCCGTCGTCGCCACGCAGGACTTCACCGTCACCGTGAACGCCGACGTGACGCTGACGCGGCCGCGCCTCCAGTTCTATACCGTGGGCACGGCGGTCGACGTGACCCTGCCGGTGGCGACCGGCGGCACCGGCGAACTGACCTACACTCTGACCGGCGCCCTGCCGGCGGGTCTGACCTTTACCCCCGCCAGCCGCACGCTGTCCGGCACACCGACCGTGCGCGCTGACTTTAACCGCGTGTTCTACACGGTGACCGACGCCAATGGCGCCAGCACCACGGAATCCTTCCTCATCATCGTCTTCGACGACGTGGAGCTGCCCCTGGTGGACAACCAGGGCTATACCGTGAACACGGCGGTCGACGTGATCCTGCCGAAAGCGACCGGCGGCTCCCCGCCCCTGACCTACGACCTGACCGGCCCAGGGGGCGATGCCCTGCCGGCGGGACTGGACTTTACCGCCCGCACCCGCACGCTGTCCGGCACGCCGGGCACGGCGGCGATCACCGTGCTGACCTACACGGTGACCGACGTCAATGGCGCCACCAGCCAGACGACCTTCACCGTCACCGTGGCCGTAGCCGCGACCACGCTTGAACCACCTCAATTTTCTACAGGAACAATCACTGATACCAGCATAGCACTCTCATGGGGTGCAGTGGATAATGCCGACAGTTATACCCTGACCAGAGTTGTTGATGGCGGTGCTGATGTAGTAGTGTTTTCAGGCAATGCATTGACTGCCACTGATACTGGCCTGACTCCTGAGACATCGTACAAGTATGTCGTTACAGCAACAAATTCTGCCGGGACAAGTCCAGATTCTGACGCGGTTGATGTAACCACTCTTGCTACACCACCAGTTGTAAGAGAGTTTGCCGAAAATGCCACGGGCACTGTGGCGACCTTCACTGCGATCGCGACTGGCACCAGAACCATTACCGGCTTCACCCTCGGCGGAACCGATGCGGGACACTTCATGCTTGAATTCATGCTTGACAGCCCAAGGGGCGTCTTGACCTTCAGGGAACCGCCAAACTTTGAGGCACCGGCGGATGCCAACACCGACAACAGCTATGAAATCACCGTAACCGCCACCGACAGCGAGTCCGAGACCAGCGCCGCGACGATGGTAACGATAACGGTTACTGATGCGGAAGATGCCGGCAGCGTCAACACCATCACCGGCAACGCGCAGGTTGGCGCAATGCTAACCGCCGGCACGGTAACCGACGAGGATAGCGTGGGCGCGATTAGCATCTCCGGCTATCAATGGCAACGATTGCCGTCCGGCGGCGACGTGCCCATAGACATCGGTGGTGACCAAAATACATACGAGGTGGTGGCTGCTGATGAAGGCAACACCCTGCGCGTGGTTGTCTCTTACACCGATGGTTTTGGCGGCAACACCGACGAAGCCACCAGCGCACCGACCGCAATCGTTACCGCCGCCCCCCTGGCGCTGACCGCGCCGGACGACCAGAGCTATACCGCGGACACGCTGATCACCCCCCTGGTCCTGTCGGCGGCCAGCGGCGGCACCGGCACCCTGCGCTACACCCTGACCGGGCCGGCTGGCGTCGCCCTGCCGGCGGGTCTGCGCTTTGACGCTGGCAGCCGCACGCTGTCCGGCACGCCGACCGCGGCGGCGATCACCACCCTGACCTACACGGTGACCGACACCAATGACGCCAGCACCAGCCAGACCTTCACCGTCACCGTGATCGCCCCCCTGGCGCTGAGCGCGCTGGACGACCAGAGCTATACCGTGGACACCGAGATCACCGACTTGGTCCTGCCGGCAGCCACCGGCGGCACTGGACTGACCTACACTCTGAGGCCAGACCTGCCGGACGGACTAATCTTTGATGCGGACAGCCGCACGCTGTCCGGCACACCGACCGTGGGCAAGCGCACGACATATACCTACACGGCAACGGATGACACCGGCAGGACGGCAAGGCTGCAATTCGAGTTGCGAGTGGAGGGACCGTTTTTCCTTGGTGGGGGGACATACTTCAAGTTTGGCACTCTGCGATTGCGCGTGAATGAGGATGTTGGGATCTTAGGGCAGTTCCCCCCCCTTTCCGGTCATGGCAGCGATCGCCTGCCGTCATACACCCTGACCGACCTTCCGCCCGGGCTGGATTTCGATTCAAGCAACCGACTCTTGACGGGAGCGCCGACCGTGACGGGGGTCTACCCGATGACCTATACCGCTACCTTCGACTCCTCGCCTTCCACCTTGACCCGCAAATTCAACATCATCGTCGGCGGCCTGCCGTCCGCGCCGACCGGTTTGACGGCGGAAGCTGGCGATACCACGGTCACGCTGACATGGACGGCGCCGAGCGCAACCGGCGGCGCGGCCATCACCGGCTATGAGTATCGCGTAAAAGCAGGCACTGGCGGATATGGCGTGTGGATAGCGGCGGCCACCTCGCCGGTCATCGTGGCCGGCTTGACCAACGACACCGCATACTTCTTCCAGGTGCGCGCGGTGAACTCGGTGGGCAAGGGCGAAGCGTCAGACGAAGTCACCCCCCCCGATACCACCCTGAGGGTGAATGCCGGCGCGAATCAAGCTGGTGTGCGGGAAGGCGCCACGGTGAATCTGGATGGCACCATCACCAATCCTGGCACCAGCCCGGTCATTTTATGGACGCACACCAGGACCAACGGCGCAGACGTAACGCCGGGCGAAGCCCTCGCCATCACCGACTCGGAGGATGCGAGTTTCACCGCGCCTTATGTAACCGTCAACACCACCTTGACTTTTGAGTTGAGCGTGACCCCGGCAGTCGATGGCAGCACCCCCGTTACCGAAACGGTGGACATCATCATCCCCAATGTGGCGCAACCGCGCGCCATTACCGGCGTCACCGTCAACGATGTGAGCACGCCCGCCGATTTTGCCTTAGGGGTGTCCTGGGGGCAAGGATCCGACACCGACAAAGACCCGACCACCGGCTTTGATGTGGAATATAAAGTGACCGGCGCGGGCGACGACACCTACACGGCTACGAATGTCGTGGTGACTGACGAGACCGCCGCCATCACCGGCTTGACGGCAAGCACCGGCTACACTGTGCGCGTGCGCGCCAAAGCCGGCAGCGGCACCACCACCGAAGTGGCAGGCGCTTATGTGACCAACGCCCAGCAGCGCACCGTGCCGGGCGCGCCGACCAACCTGGCGGCGGTGCCCGGCGATACCACGGTCACGCTGACCTGGGATGCGGCGAGCACAACCGGTGGCAGCGGCGCGGACATCACCGATTATGTGGTCACATACGATGACGGTGACGGCACGGAGACGTTTGATGACGGCGTACGCGCCGGAACCGGTGCCGTCGTCACGGGTCTTGCCAACGGCACGACATACACCTTCACGGTGACAGCCAGGAACGCCACGGGTCCCGGAGAGGTAGCAGCCGCCATAACCGCCACGCCGATGAGCGCGATCAACACGCCGCCGGTTGCCGATGCCGGGCCCGATCAGCGGAATGTGGATACCGGCGCGCGCGTGACTCTGGACGGCTCTGGCAGCGACGACCCCGATGGTGATAACAATGCGCTGAGTTATGCCTGGACGCAGACCAAAGGCAGGGATGTCACCTTGAGCGGTGCTGATACCGCCATGCCGACCTTCACCGCGCCGGCTCTTGGAGATGAGTTGATATTCAGCCTGACCGTTACCGATGCCGGCACTCCCCAGGAAACAAGCACCGACACGGTAACCATCACCGTGCTCGCGCCGGGAACGTTTCGCATCGCCCTGGAGGCAGACACTGGCATTGACGGCGATGGCATCACCAGCAATGGCAAGGTGAATGTGATGAACCCCGGGGCCGGCTGGTCATACACCAGCGATGGCGGCACTACTTCCAACACCGGCACCGGCACCGGTTTCACCCTGGATGAAGGCGTATATGACGATGACGATGTGCAAGTCACTCAGATTGGAGAGGGCACCGAACCTGTCTTACTCGGCGCGGTTACCGTGGACATCACTCGGCCGACGGTGGAGACCTTCGGCACCATTGCCGCAGGCGTGATTGGCACGGCGCAGATGCACCCCATCACCTTCTCCGAAGCGGTGGACTTTGTTAGCGCCGACATCACCGCCGATGGCGCCATGGTGAATAGCGTAGCCCTCGACAGCGGCTCCGACCGTGCCTATACCATCCACTTCACCCCGACCGAGGCAGGCTTCAGCCTGACCCTTGCCATAGACAGCGTGGCCGATGTCGCCGGCAACACCGGTCCCGCGACCGTGGCGAGCGCAACTGGCACCGCCACGCCGACCGCGAACACCGCGCCGGTGATAGGCACTGCGGATGCGGCGGTGGATTATGCCGAGAACACTCCTGTCGCGACCGCGGTGGCGACTTATACCGCGCCCGATGCCGAGGGCGACACCGTTACCTGGACCCTGGGCGGCACTGATGCGGCCGATTTCAGCATTGATACAAACGGGGCTTTGACTTTCAACACGGTACGGGACTTTGAAACTCCGGCCTCCGTCGCCACGAGCAATATTTACTCCGTTACCATCACCGCCACCGACGACGGTGATCCAAACGAGAGCGACACGCTGGATGTTACCGTCACCGTCACCAATGTGGATGACGAAGACGGCATGGTCGCCATCGCCATCACCCGTGATGGCACAACGGTGTCGGGCGCGCCGCGAGTGGGCGATACCTTGACCGCCAGCGTGACCGATGCGGACAGCGGCTCGGCAGCCGTCACCGGCACGACCTGGCAATGGCAATCCAAATCCAGTAGCGCCGGTATCTACACCGACATCAGCGGCGCAACCGATGCGGCCTACTCCCCGGTGGCTGGCGACGTAGACCGCACCCTGCAAGCCGTCGCCACTTACAACGACAGCACGGGCAGCACGATCGCCACCAGCGCACCGACCGCGTCGGTAGTGGCGATCGCCGCGCCGAGCGTCACCGCACAGGCACTCACCACCAGCAACGCCAACACGGGCTACGCCAAAGCCGGCGACACCCTGACCCTGACCTTCACCGTCTCCAAAGCCTTGTCGGCGACACCAACCGCGACCATCGCCGGGCAAACGGCACCCGTCACCACAAACGCAAATGAATACACCGCAACCTACACGGTTGTGGCGCCGGATGTCGCGGACGTGCAAGGCGCGGTGACCTACGACATCGGCCTCCTGGTTTCCATGGACGCCGGCGCGGACTTTGACCCGGGCGAGCAACCCAGCGCCATCGTCATTGACACCATCGCGCCGACGGTGAGTAGCTTCGACATCAGCGGCAGCCTCACGGCAGGCCGGCAGGCGACCGATGATATTGAGTTCAGCGAACCGGTCACTGGTGTGGATGTGGCGGGTTTCAGCGCCACCAACGCCACCATTGATAGCGTCACCGGCAGCGTCGACGCCACGACCTACACTATCGCCTACACGCCAGTCATGGCTGGCAAAGTAACCCTCAGTTTCGCCGCCAATGGCGCAACGGACACCGCCGGCAACACAGGCCCCGCCACGGCAACCGAAGCGAGCGATCCGCGCCCGCCCGCACCACTGGTGCTGACCGCGCCGGACGACCAGAACTATACCGTGGACACCGAGATCGCCGCCCTGACCCTGCCGGCGGCGACCGGCGGCAGCGGCGCCCTGAGCTACACCCTGACCGGGCCGGCGGGTGCCGCCCTGCCGACGGGTCTGACCTTCGATGCGGCCAGCCGCAGGCTCACGGGCACACCGACTGCGCTGGCGACCACCACCCTGACCTACACGGTGACCGACGCCAATGCCACCGCCAGCCAGACCTTCACCGTCACCGTGGCCGCGGCCCCCCTGGCGCTGACCGCGCCGGACGACCAGAGCTATACCGTGGACACGGCGATCACCGCCCTGACCCTGCCGGCGGCGACCGGCGGCACCGGCGACCTGACCTACACCCTGACCGGCACCCTGCCGGCGGGTCTGGGCTTCGATCCGGACACCCGCAAGCTCACGGGCACGCCGACCGCGGTGACGAGCGCCACCACCCTGACCTATACGGTCACCGACTCGGCGGCCACGCCCGTCGTCGCCACGCAGACCTTCACCGTCACCGTGGCCTTGCCACGGTTTGCCGACCTCAACCGCACGATTCTGCCGGAAGTGGCCCGCGCCATCGCCGGCCACACGGTGGGCGCGATTGCGCGGCGCGTGACACAAGCTCGCGCTGACGGCGTCACCGACAGCGCGGGCAGTTTCAATCTCGGCGGCCAGACCACCGTGGCCGGCGTGGCCGGCGCGCTCGCCAGCCACGGGCAAGCTATGGCTGACGGCACGCTCAGCCTGAAAGATCTGCTCGGCGGCGGCGACTTTGTCTTGCCGCTGAATGCGCGCGCCGCGGCGGGCGCGCCCGGTCTGTCTTCGCTCGCCTTCTGGGGCGCGGGCGACTACAGCAACCTCGACGGTTCCGGCGGGGCGGTGGACTGGGACGGCGACCTGTTCAGCGCCCATCTGGGCGCGGACGCCCGCCTGCGCGACGACCTGCTGGTCGGCCTGGCGGTGTCCTGGAGTCGGGTCGATCTGGACTACAGCGACCCCGATCGTAGCGGTGATTATGAGTTGGACCTCACCAGCTTCCATCCCTATGTGGGCTGGAGCGCGCTTTCGGGGAAGCTGGATCTGTGGGCCACCGTGGGCTACGGCTGGGGCGATCTGGAGATCGCCAATGAGGCGCAGCAAGCGTCGAGCGATGTCGAGATGCGCACCGTGGCCGTGGGCGGCCTCGGCCGGTTGTTGAAGGTGGGCGCGACCACGCTCCGGCTCAAGGGCGACGCTTTGCTGACGGAGATGGAAGTGGAGGGTAGCGATGAGATGGCGGCCCTGACGGTGGACGCGCGGCGGGTGCGGATGATCCTGGAAGGGAGCCGGACGCACACGCTGGCAGACGGGGCGCAGCTGGAGCCGAGCCTGGAGGTCGGGGTGCGGCATGACGGCGGCGACGGCGAGACCGGTTTCGGGGCCGAACTGGGTGGCGGCGTGCGCTACAGCAATCCGGTCATGGGCCTGACCCTGGAAGGCCGGGCGCGCACCTTGGTGGGACGGGACAGCTATGGGGAATGGGGCGTTAATGGCCTGATTCGCCTGGAGCGAGGAAACGGGCGCGGGCTGTCGTTCAACCTGAGTCCCGGCTACGGCAAGACCGGCAGCGGCACCCAAAGATTGTGGCAACAGGGCCTGCACGACAAGATCGACGGCGAGCGGGATTACGGCGCGCGCATGGACCTGCGCCTTGGCTACGGGCTGCCCGCGTTCGGCGGGCGCGGTCTGCTGACCCCCTACAGCGAGTTGACCTTCGGCGACTCTGCCAGAAATTATCGCCTGGGGATGGAATGGGAACTTGGCGCGTTGTTTGAGCTGAATTTGACCGGCGAGCGCCACGAGAGTAGCGACGGTGCCGCCGATCACGCGATCATGCTGAAAGGCGAAGTCCGCTTTTAGCGCCGTATCCCTGTCGGCACCAAACAGAATTGACCTTATGGCCTCATGAGATGCGGCGGTTCTGCGGAAAACCGTCCCGTCAAAATTGCTGTTGCCTCCGTATCACGCATCATGGCGAAGCGCTCTTCAAAGGGCGGCAGATCACCCGGTTCCAGTGCCAGCGTATTCCAGCCGGCTTCTGCCCGTTATACGTAGTCCGCTGTCAAGAAGCCGGTTTGAGCGCTGATTGTGGTGTTATGGCGGTCACCATTGCGGCGATGATTTTCCACAAAAGTTTTCTCAGCCACTTGAGGATGCGGCGGAGGTTGTAGCCGACGGCGCTCATGACGGCGTTGATCTGGTCGCCGAGTCGGCCGTGCAGGAAGTTTCGCTCCAGGTGGCCGTCGGTCTGGCAATGGCCGGTCACCGCCTCGATGGGCGGATCGCCGCCTCGGTTCCTTCTTGATCTGGCCATGGACGCCGCGCTTCTGACCGGATCTGAAGACCCGGCCCGGCTTTGGTGCGTCGTGGCCCCGGTAGCCCTTGTCGACATAAGCCCGCTCGATTTCGCGTCCGGTCAGCGCCTCGGTTTCCTCGATGACCTGTTTCAGGGTGTGGCCGTCACAGGGATTGCCGGGGATTGCCGGGGAGCGCCCTGGCATGGAGGATGAACTGCCCGCCCCTGGCACGCCTGTTGGTCGTCGTGAGCGAGACCTTGACGCCGAACTCACAAGGCTTGTGCGCCTTGCCCTTGCCGATGCACTCGGGTCTCGGGCGCGTGCCGGGAACAGAGCTTCCAGCCGCGTTGGCGCTGCTTCCGGCCACGGATTCGCGAGGCTTTGGACAAGGCTGCGGCGAAGGCTTCCGGCAGATCCTCGTCGCCTTCGGTCTTGCGTCGGATGTCGCGAATGATCCGGCCCAGGCGGGGGCGCGGGAACTTGATTTGCCTGTTCATGCGCTTGAACTGTTTTGGCGTGGGCGTAGCGCCCGGCCATCATCGCCGCCCGCTTGGCGAGGCGCGCACAAGACTGCCGGAGCGGCGCATCATGCTCTTTGGCCAGCTTGCCGAGCTGGCGGGTCGCGGTCTCCAGAAGTTTCGCGTCGGTCGGGAAGGTGACGTTCTTGGGCTGCACCGTGGTGTCCACCGTGGTGTCCACCGTGACCCGGGCCAGATCGCGCTTGCTCAAGGCACCGGTGTCGTGGGCAATCCTCAGGCTTTCCTGCAGCAGAACCTCCAGCTTGTCGCCGATGCGTTTTCTCCAGTGGCTCATGCCGGAACGCTCGTGCGGCAGGTCATGCTGGAAAAATTCCTCGCCGGTGAAGTACCGGAAACAGGGGTCGTGCACCCAGCGGGCCCAGACCTGCTCGTCGGAGAGGGCGTAGGTGTGCTTCAACAGGAACATGCCGATCATGAAGCGCACCGGCTCCGCCGGGCGGCCCTGGTCGGAAAAACTCTCCGCCAGTTGCGCGTCGAGCCAGGCCCAGCCGATCTTGTCCGCCAGGATGGCAAGTTCGTGTTTCATATTGATGATCTGATCGAGGCGCGCCCGGAAAAGATCGTCGTGACGCGCTCTTTGCTGCTGTTTCGGTCGCATTTGAACCCCCGAATGGAACCCCTTCAGGGAATCACAAACGGACCGAAAAATGAATCCCAAATCGCAAGAAAACGATCGACAAAAACAAGGTTTCTTGCAAACCCCGTTACTTCAAATCAACGGAAAATCACGCCAAATCAATGGCGTCCGAGATGTTCACAGAGGACTACGTAAGCGGTGTTCTGACCCCATCTTCCGCAGCTGAATAAGATGAGTCAGTCTCTTTGTTTTTCAGGAGGTTTGACGATGGAAGATACAGGAGACCCGTTTCACGATAGTGCTTTTTCTGTCATATATGCTGTGGAAGTTCACGGGAGTGTCAGGCGATGAAGGTTTTACAGGTTTTTACGGCACCGTCCAGAGCTATTTTTTGGGAGTTATATCGAATTGTCACATTGACCATATGGTTGACGCCGGCCGACAGGAGAGTCGGCATAGATTTGACACTGAGTTAGCTGCATTCTTGCTCAATTACAGGGCTTAACGCTGGAAATTTATGATCCCGATGAATGAAGGGGTAAATGTGACAATTCGATATAACTCCCTTTGATTGAAGGTGGTCTGCCCACGGAAGCGCTGATAGCGCAAGTCCTGGTCGACAAATTCGCTGATCATTTGCCGTTATACAGACAAGCCCGGATCATGGCCCGCCAGGGCATTGATCTTGACCGCTCGACTTTGGCCGACTGGGTCGGCCGGGCGGCTTTTGAACTCAGGCCTGTGTTTGAACGCCTGACAGCGCATCTGAAGAGATCAAACAAGCTGTTCATGGACGAAACCCCGGTGCCGGTGCTTGATCCGGGACGGGGCAAGACTAAAACTGGGTATCTCTGGGCTCTGGCCCGTGACGACCGACCCTGGGGTGGTGCTGATCCGCCCGGCGTTGCCTGTTTTTACGCACCAAGCCGGGCTGGCAAACATGGCGAGGGCTTTCTCGAAGGCTTCCAAGGCACGCTGCAAGTGGATGGTTATGCCGGTTACAACCGCCTTGCCGATCAAAGGCACGTGGGCGGCACGATCAAGCTTGCCTACTGTTGGGCTCATGCCAGGAGAAAACTTTACGATATTGCCCAATCAACGGGTGGGCCCGGCAAGGCTCCGATTGCCGAAGCCGGTCTGAAACAGATCGTGGCATTCTACAAAACAGAAGCGCTGATCTGTGGACAAAATGCCCCGGCACGCCGCAAAGCGCGGCAAGAACAGACAAAGCCGCTGGTCGTAGCCTTTGGGGATTGGCTGGCAGGGCAATCGTGCCCGCGTCTCCCGCCGGTCCCGGCTTGGCGAAGCGCTAAGCTACATTGCAAAACATATGGACGGCTTGAAACTCTTCCTCGATGACGGATGCATCGAAACCGACAGCAATGTTGTCGAGCGCTCAATCCGGCCAATTGCCCTCAACCGCAAAAACGCTCTCTTCGCAGGCCATGACGAGGGGGCAAAAAACCGGGGCATCATCGCCTCACTCATCGAGACCTGCAAATTGAATGACGTCAATCCACGGGCCTACATCGAACAGACCCTCACACGCATCGCACAAGGCCACCTGCAAAGCCATATCGACGAGTTGCTGCCTTGGGCACAAAGTCAACCAGAAACCTGAACGGCCACAGAACATCGCTTACCGTTATACACCTCCTTCTCCTCTGTTCGCCACATTGATTCAGACTTCAGCCGGTTTGGGAATCTGGAGGGTTCTGTGAGGTCGCGTGGCGAAGCGGTGCGGGTTGGCGCGGTCTTGACCGCGACCTCATTGAAGCCGGATTGAACTGAAGCGTCGCCTCTCACGCACATAGTCTTTGACGATGGTATAGCCGCCCGTAAAGCCATGCGCGTCGCGCCGCCGCCCGAAGATCCGTTTGGCCGTGTGCCGCTGCTTGCGCGGCGCCGAACGGTCCTCATCGAGAATGCGATCAATCACACCCGTGAAGGCATCCAGCCTGGGACGGCGAACTGGCTTGCTACGCCGATAGCCCGGCGGCGCCGAATACAAAGGCATCCTGGAGACCGTCTCGCGGTGAAGACCAAAAACCCGCGCGGCCGCGCGAATGGACATATCCTCCACATGGCACGCGCGCCGAACTCGACGATACAAATCCACTGAGTACATCCGCCGCCTTTCAACCCGATCTCATCGAATTCAAAGGCTATGATCTCCGGCCCAATTTTGAACCGCCGCGGCAGAGTTATCCCGCCGCCTCAGTGGCACAGTTTCTCACCGCCGCTTACAAGCGGCGGTGTGACAGATTCCGCGTTAATTTAAGCAAGGCGGCGGGGTTGTGAGGTAATCTTACGCCGGTGTTAGCCGGTCGATCGCATTCTGCAGTGGCATTGCGCGTACACCCCCCTGCCCCGGCACTTCCTCAGTACCTGCGTAGACAAGAAGCTGGTGTGTTGCGCCCAGTTCTTTGGCGGCGATGTGAAACCCGCGCGTGACCTTTGGCGAGGTTGTTCGTTTGATTTCTATTGCCCAGAGCTCTCCACTTGGCGGCCTCAGAACCAAGTCTATTTCAGCGCCAGCTGAAGAGCGATAAAAGCTTGGCTCGGTCCCTCGGGGCGCGGCTGCAATCAGGTTCTCGATGCAAAAGCCTTCCCAACTGCCACCAATCACTGGATGACCTAGCAATCCTTCGGCCGTTTCAATTCCCAAAAGCGCGTGGGCCAAACCGCTGTCCCGAACATATACTTTGGGCGATTTAACCAGTCGCTTGCCTGCATTGGCATGCCACGGGGCCAGCCGACGAACCAGCATGAGATCAACAAGCAAATCAAGATAACGCCCTACGGTTTGGCCGGACATTCCCAGTCCAGATGCAAGTTTGGCTGCATTGAGCAACCCTCCCTGACTGTGTGCCAACATTGTCCAAAACCGGCGCAACGCTTCGGCCGGAATCCGTAAACCAAAGGACGGAATATCACGCTCCAGGTAGGTTCGAATAAAGTCTTCCCGCCAAATCAAACTGACGCGATCGGTTGAAGCAAGGTAGCTGTCTGGAAATCCTCCGCGTCGCCAAAGCCGGTTAACGTCGTCGGATCCGACTTCCGGAAGAAGGAACGGTGTAAGCTCATGATAACTCACGCGACCAGCAAGTGAATCAGCGCTCTGCTGCAGCAATGTATTGGCAGCGGAACCCAAAAGCAGGAATTGACCCGTCCGATACCCTTTTTGGCGCCGTCGATCGATTTGCCCCCGTAAAGTCCCAAACAAGTTCGGCAATAGCTGAACTTCATCGATGACCACCAGGCGGCCCATCTGTTCATCCAGATACAGATCCGGCTCCTCCAGAATTTGCCGATCTGCGGATCGTTCCATGTCCAAATAGACAGCGTCGCGGGTCGCTGCGATTTCCTGCGCGAGCGTGGTTTTGCCAACCTGGCGTGGGCCCAACAGAACAACACCCGCCTGATTGGACAGTGCGTTTTCGACGGTTTTTGTATGAGTTCGCTGTATCATACCTTGTATTTATTCCTCACGGTGGAAGAATTGCAAGGTTTATCTCTCAGCGTTGCGATCTCCAGAAGCATTCCTCAACTCCGAAATTCACGTGTGTTCAACAAAAAGCAAATTCGTTGAACACGCCGGATATTACGCATCATTACGCGGCCCGACTTTCTTTCAGCCGCCCGTAGAAACTGCGATCGAGATGCAGCTCCCCTGCCCCAGCTTTTTCGACCATTCCCCCGAAGATATCCCCCTGGAGAGGCGACTTCCCCCGAATTGTGCTTGTCGTAGATCAGGGCCACGGCCGCCGCCGCGACGTAAGGCCCCAACCGATCCTGGGCGATGTTCCAAGCTGCTTCAGAAATACCAATCATTGGCCTTATTTTGCCCACTGCGCGATGTAGCTCGTTCCAATCATGCACAAAGCCGGACAGATCATGGGCCAGTTCAGCAAATCCCGGGAAAGATTGCATCACGGTTGGGACATCAATGTCTGTTCGCAGTTTTTTGGTGCCAAATGTGTTCCAATTGATGTCTTTGCTCTCAACCTGCTCCGTTGGGCCATTTTCGGACGCTTCCCCCGCCACCTTTCTTTTTTCTGAGGACGCTACCTGCATGGCTCGTTGGCCTTCGTGTTCGACGACGTGACCGAGCGGATGCGCCTGGAGCAGCAGTTCCGGCATTCGGTCGATTTGCGCCACGCGACGCTGGACCGGCTGGACGAAGGGCTGGCGGTGTTCGGGCCGGACGGGCTGTTGCAGCTGGTCAATTCCGCTTTCCACGACATCTGGGGCACCGATGCCGAGACGGTGCGGCCCTCGATGCACGCCAGCGAATTGCTGCCACTGGTGCGTGGGCTGACGGTGGAAACCGATGTCTGGGACCGGTTGATAACCTTCATCACCAGTGCCGACACGCGCCAAGCCTGGGGTGCGCGGCTGACACTGGGCACCGGACGCATCCTGGGTGCGCGCTTCGCCTCGCTGCCGGACGGCGCGACCATGGCGGTGTTCGGCGATGTCACCGACAGCGAACGGATCCGCACTGGCCCTGCGCGAGCGCAACGAGGCGCTGGAGGCGGCGGAGGGGATGCGTGGGGCGGTGCTGGATCAGATCTCACACCAGTTGCGCACCCCGCTGAACACCATCTTCGGCTTCGGCCAGTTCATCGCCGACACCCGCTTCGGCGAGCTGACCAAGGTGCAGCGCGGCTATGCCGAGAAAATCCTCGAATCGGCGCGGCATCTGCTGGCCACCGTCGACGATGCGACCGAGTTGGCGGCGTTGGAGATCGACTCGCTGCATGACCATGGATCGGAGCTGTCGCTGGGCGACACGCTGATGCTGACCGGGCGGCTGCTGGAGAAGCGCGCGACCGAGGAGGGTGTTGCGCTGCAGATCGTCACGACCGGAGAGCGGCGGCGAGCCGGCCTGCGACGCGGCGCGGTTGCGCCAGATCGTTTTCAACATGACCACCGACGCAATCAACCGCTGCCGCGACGGCGGCTCCGTCGAATTGGGTGCCAGCGCCGGTGCGGGTGGTGGGGTCGATATCTATACCCGTGAGACCTGCCATGGCGGCAAGATCACCGACCCGGAACGGGTCGAAGCCACCAGTCTGACCCTGCCGTTCATTCGTCGGTTGGCGGCGCGGGAGGGCGGCAAATTCGAACTGCGCGCCGGGGAGGGCACGGTGACGTTGAGGAGCGCGGTGTGTTGGTTCCGCACCCGGGAGGCGCCGGATTGACCGGCAGGCGCAAAGGTTGGCGAACGGGGGTATTTCGGTGGCGACATTCGCGCTAACAGGGGAGACCCGCAATCGGAACGCCCCACGAACAAATACCCATGCTCTCGACAGATCATCCCAGACGATTCGCCATTCATCTGACCGACGAGCGGGAGACCGCGCGGCTTGGCGCTGTGCTGTCGCCGCTGCTGGGACCCCGCGACACGGTGCTTTTGTGCGGTGAACTGGGGGCTGGGAAATCGGCACTGGCACGGGCGGTGATCGGGGCCGCACTGGGCGATGCGGAGGCCGAAATACCCTCGCCCAGCTACACCCTGATCAATATTTACGAGACCGCTCGTGGTCAGGTCTGGCATGCCGATCTCTACCGCCTGTCGGGCGAGGCGGACGAGCTGGAGGAACTGGGGCTGACCGAGGCAATGGCCACGTCGCTGGTTCTCGTCGAATGGCCGGAGCGGTTGGGAGGGGCGCTAGCGCAACGGTACCTGGACATCGCGCTATCTGCACCGCAATCGGGTGGGCGCGATGCGGTCGTCACACTGGTTGGGCCGGCATGGGATGCCATCGCCGGGGTGCTGGAGGCATGGTCGTGAGTATGGAACTGCGCGACGCCGAGATTGCCGCCTTTCTCCGCATCGCCGGATGGCCGCCCGAGGCTGCCCGGCCGCTGGCGGGCGATGCCTCGAACCGGCGCTATCTGCGGCTGGGACCCGTGCAAGGGCGGCAGGCCGCCGTGCTGATGGATGCGCCGCCCGAAACCGGCGAGGATGTGCGCCGCTTCGTGGCGGTGACCCACTGGTTGCGGCAAAATGGGTTCTCCGCTCCCAAGATCACCGCCGCCGACACCGCGCAGGGTTTCTTGCTGCTGGAGGATCTGGGCGACGATCTCTACACGCCACTGCTGGCCCGGGTTCCGGGGATGCCGGGGTTGGAGCTCGAGCTCTATGGAGCCGCGGTTGATCTGCTGGCCGAACTGGCGACGATTCCGGCACCCGAAGCGATTGGCCCCGAAGATTGCCGGGTAGGTCTTGCACCATACAACGCCGCCGTGCTGGCGCGCGAAGCGGCACTGGTGCTTGAATGGTGGCGACCTGCCGCGACCGGAGCGGGAGCGCAGGAGGGGCTGGCGGCGGAATTCTGTGGGCTGGTGGCGGAGGCAACGTTGGATGTCGAGCCAACGCGCGATGTGCTGGTGCTGCGCGACTACCATGCGGACAACCTGATCTGGCTACCCGGGCGCACCGGCATCGCGCGGGTCGGGTTGCTGGACTATCAGGACGCGCTGGCGGGACATGCCGCCTATGATCTGATGTCGCTGCTGGAAGACGCGCGGCGGGATACTTCGCCGGAGTTGCGGGAGGCGATGATCGCACGCTATCTGGACTGCCGCCCGGAGATCGACCGGCAAGCGTTCCGGGCGGCCTATTCGGCGCTGGGCGCACAGCGAAACCTGAAGATCGTGGGGATTTTCGCCCGCTTGGCGATCCGTGATGGAAAGGCGCGCTATCTGGACCTGATCCCGCGGGTCTGGCGGCACCTGATGCGTGACCTCTCGCACCCGGCGCTGGCTGGGTTGGCGGGATGGGTGGCGCGCCATGTGCCACCGCCGGAGCCTGCCACGCTGGCGCGGATAGCGGCGAGGGTGGCGCGATGACGGGGCCAGACACCGCAATGATCCTGGCCGCCGGGATGGGCACCCGGATGCGGCCCCTGACCGACAAATGCCCGAAGCCGCTGTTGCCCTTGCGTGGCCGCCCGATGATCGACCTGGCGCTGGATCATGCGGCGGCGGCGGGGGTGAGGCGCGCGGTGGTCAACCTGCATTATCTGGGCGGAATGATCCGGGACCATCTGGCGGAGCGCGAGGTGCCGGAGATCCTGTTCTCGGACGAGCAGCCGGAGATTCTGGACACTGGTGGTGGAATCGCACAGGCATTGCCCCTGCTGGGGGCGGCACCGTTCTACACGATCAACAGCGATGCAGTGTGGGTGGGGTCGAACCCGCTGAAGGCGCTGGCCGCCGCGTGGAACCCTGAGCGGATGGATGCGCTGCTGTTGCTGGTGCCGCGCGGACGGGCCCAGGGCTATACCAGGATGGGAGACTTTTTCCTTTCCAGTGAAGGGGATACGCCGATTTGGCGGGGCGATTCCGAGGTCGCGCCAATGGTCTATACCGGGGCGCAGATCATCGCGCCGGGGGTGTTTGGCAACGCGTCCCAGGGAGCACCCCGTAGGCCCTTCCCGCTGTGGGAGGCGCTGACGGCGTGGGATCGGGTCGCGGCGGTGACCTATGATGGTGGCTGGGTCGATGTCGGCACGCCTGCCGGGCTGGCCGAGGCGGAAGCGGCGCTGCGCGAGAGCGGCGCATGAGCCTGTTCGCCCTGCCGCCGGGGATCGATTTCGCCAAGGCGTTCGCTGGGGGCTTGCGCGACCGTTTGGGCGGCGCTGCGCCAGAGGCGATGGCGCGGGTCGAGGTGATGGTCAACACCCGCCGTGGCCTGCGGGCTATCGAGGATGCGCTGGTCGATGGCGCCGGGGGGGGGGCGCTGTTGCCCCGGCTGTCGCTGTTGTCGGAACTGGGCGAGGACCCGCTGGCAGCCGCCGACCTGCCCCCTGCCATAGACCCGATGCGGCGGCAGTTGCGGCTGACCCGGCTGGTCGAAATGTACCTGACCATGACTGAGGGGGGGGCCGAGGGCGCACCGGTTACCGCCGCACCGGCCTTGGCCGAGGCGCTGGGGCATCTGCTGGACGAGTTGCAGGAGAACGGGATCGACGCCACCGCGCTTGATGGGCTGGTGGCCGGGGAACTGCCCGAACGCGCCGCCGCGCATTGGCAGGGAACACTGCATTTCGTCGACATCATTCGCAAGGCGTGGCCCGATATCCGCACCGAGGCAGAGGGCGGCGCGCTGGACCCGAAGGCGCGGCAACGGCTGGTGATCGAGCGGCTGGTGGCGGAGTGGTGGGATGCGCCCCCGTCTCATCCGATTATCGCGGCGGGTTCAACCGGGTCGGTGTCCTCGACGGCGGAGCTGTTGGCGGCAATTGCCCGGCTTCCGCACGGGGCGGTGGTGCTGCCGGGTTTCGATGCGGGCGTCGCGCCGGAGATCTGGCACGAGATGGGGCCGGAGCATCCGATGGCACCGTTCCGGCGGCTGCTGGGCTTGCTGGAGATGGAGCCCGCGGATGTGCAGCCCTGGGTGCCGGGGATTGTCCCCATCCCCCGGGGGAACCCCCGTCTGCGGCTGTTGACCCAGGCGCTGCGCCCGGCCCCGGTGACCGATGCCTGGCAGCGGGACGCATCAGCGCTGGCGGCTGAGGCGGGGCCTGCTACCGCCGGGCTGACCCTGATCGAAGCCCCGACACCGCGCCACGAGGCCGCCGCCATCGCGCTGTCGGTGCGCCGGGCGCTGGAGGTTCCGGGCAAACGCATCGCCCTGATCACCCCGAATGCGGTGCTGGCGCGGCGGGTGACCGCCGAATTGGCGCGTTTTGACATCCTGCCCGACGACTCGCTGGGACAGCCGCTGGCGCAGAGCCCGGCGGGGGTGTTCCTGCGGCTGGTCGCCGATGTGGCGGCGGAGGGCGCTGCGGCGGTGCGGCTGGCGGCGCTGTTGCAGCACCCGCTGACCCGGCCGGGGTTGCCCAGGGCCGAGCATCTGGCGTTGGCGCGGCGCTATGAGATGAAGATTTTACGCTGGCGGCCTCAGCCTGGCCTGCCACCGGGGCATCTGCCTGCCTGGCCCGAGGCGTCGGAGGCGGAGACGGTTTGGCGAGCGCGGATCGAGGCTGTCCTTGGCGAGTTTGCCGGACAGCTTGGGGGAGCGCCGCTGGCCGAGGTCACGGCGGCGCATATCGCGGCGGTGGAGGCGTTGAGCCGGGAGAGCGACGATACGGGTCCGGAAGTTTGGGAGAAACCGGCGGGGGCGGCGCTTTGCGAGGTAATGCAGCGGTTGGCGCGCAATGCCGACGCCTATGGCGAGGGGGTGGCGGAGGGGTATCTGGCGTTGCTGGACAACCTGCTGGGCCGTGAGAATTTGCCGCCCGAGGCGGAGCGGCCGCATCCCAGGGTGATGATCTGGGGCACCCATGAGGCGCGGATTCAGGAGGCCGATCTGGCAATCCTTGGCGGGCTGAATGACGGCATATGGCCGCCCGCGCCCCCGCCCGACCCGTGGTTGAGCCGCCCGATGCGCGACAAGCTGGGCCTGCCGAGCCAGGACCGCGAGATCGGGCTTTCGGCGCATGATTTCCTCCAGGGCGTTGTGCGCGACGAGGTGATCCTGACCCGGGCGCGAAAGGTCGACGGGGCGCCGACGGTTGCCTCGCGCTGGCTGATCCGAATGGAGAATCTGCTGGGCGGGTTGGGGGATGGTGCCGCGCTGGCGGCAATGCGCGGGCGAGGCGAGGCACTGCTGGGGCTGGTGGCGCTGGTGCATCAGCCCGAGGCGCCGGTCGAACGCGCCCCGCGCCCGATGCCACGCCCGCCGGTGGAGGCGCGGCCGCGCCAGTTATCGGTGACACAGATCGAGACGCTGGTCCGCGACGCCTACGCGATCTATGCCTACAAGGTGCTGGGGCTGAGGCCGCTCGACCCGCTGGGACGCCCACCGGATTTCCGCGAGCGGGGCACGGTTGTCCACCACATCCTGGAGCGTTTTGTTAGGGAGACCCGGGGTCAGTTGCCCGAAATGGCCGAAGCGCGGGCGCAGATGTTGAGAATAGCCGACGCGGTACTGGCCGAGGATGTGCCCTGGCCCGACACAAGGCGAATCTGGCGCGCCCGGGTCGGACGCTTCGCCAACTGGTTCCTGGAAGGCGAGGCGGAGCGCCAGCTGGCCGGCTGGCCGGCGGGGCTGGAGGTCAAGGGCGCGCTGCCGATGGCGGCACCGCAGGGCGCGTTCACCCTGACCGCAAAAGCCGACCGGATCGACCGATTGGCCGGGGGTGGGGCGGCGATCTACGACTACAAGACCGGCGCGCCGCCGAGCGAGAAACAGATCGAGCAGGGCTTCAACCAGCAGCTCCATCTTCAGGCGGCGATCCTGATGGGAGGAGGGTTCGCAGATATCGGCAGGCTGGACGCCCGGAACGGGGCCTATCTGGGGCTGACGGGCACCGACGAGGGCGGCAAGCTGCGGGCGGTCGAGGATCTGTCGGCGGAGGTCGCCGCGCATATGGAGCGGCTGGCGGCGTTGATCGCCTGTTATGATCGGATCGAGACGCCCTACATCTCGCGCGGGCGGGCCGAGAAACAGAGCTTCGAGGGGGATTACGACCATCTGGCGCGGCGCGGCGAGTGGGACGGCGGTGGGGGTGTGGAATGACCACTCACCGTGACGTCCAGCGCCCGACCGGGGCACAGATTGCCGCTGCCGATCCGGTGGTCTCGGCCTGGGTCGGGGCCAATGCGGGGTCGGGCAAGACCCATGTGCTGACCCAGCGGGTGGCCCGGTTGTTGCTGACCGAGGTCAATCCGCAACGCATTCTGTGCCTGACCTACACCAAGGCCGCCGCCGCCGAGATGCAGAACCGGCTGTTCGAGATGCTGGGCGGTTGGGCGATGGCGCCGGACGGTTGGCTGGGGGAGGAACTGGCGGCGATTGCCGGGGTCGGGGAGCCAGTTGCCGATGCGGAGTCTCTGGCCCGCGCGCGGCGGTTATTCGCCCGGGCGCTGGAGACGCCAGGGGGGCTGAAGATCCAAACCATCCACGCGTTTTGCGACGCGCTGTTGCGCCGGTTCCCGCTTGAGGCCGGGGTCTCGCCCCGATTTGATGTGCTGGACGACCGCCAGAGCGCGCTGATGATCGCCACGATCCGGGCCGGTATGGCGGCGGATGCCGAGGCCGGGATAGATGCCAGTTTCGACGGCGTGGCCGAGCGGCTGAACGACGTCGACGGTCTGATCGGCGCGGTGCTGGCGGGGCGGGCGGAATTTACCGATGGCGAGATCGATGACCGGCTCGCGGCGCATTTTGGCGCGGTGGTGCGGCAAGGGGCGGAGTTGCTGGCGGAGGCCGAACTGGGCCGGGTGGACTGGGAGCATCTGGGGATATTCGCCGCGCTGTTGGCGGATGGCGGCGCGGGCGACAAGACCGCCGCAATGGCAATCGGCGAGGCGCGGGCGCTGCGCGAGGCGGCCCCGCTGGAAGCGGCATGGCGGCTGGCCGCCGCCTTCACCACCAAGGCGGGCGGGCCGCGCAGCCGTCGGGGGTTCCCGGTCAAGACGATCACCGATGCCAATCCGGATGCCGGCCCGTTCACCGATGCGATGATCGGTTGGGCGTGCGGGTTCCTGGACATGATTCGGGCCTGCGAATCCGCTGCCCGCGCCCGCAATCTGGATGCCTTCGCCAATGCCCTGCTGGCCCGCTATCGCCGGGCCAAGGATGCCCGTGCATTGCTGGATTTCGATGATCTGGTGACCCTGGCCCGCGCATTGCTGACCCGCTCCGACATGGCGGCCTGGGCGCTTTACCGGCTGGATCAGGGGATCGATCATATTCTGGTGGACGAGGCGCAGGACACCTCGCCGGGGCAATGGGCGGTGATCCGGGCCATCGCCCATGAGTTCAATGCCGGGGAGGGCGCGCGGGCGGTCAACCGGACGCTGTTCGTGGTCGGCGACGAAAAGCAGTCGATCTATTCGTTCCAGGGCGCCGAGTCGCAGGCATTCGACGAGAACCGGAAACATTTCGGCGATTGGCTGGAGGGGATGGGGGGCAAGCTGGCGCGTCCCGATCTGGTGACCTCGTTCCGCTCGGCACCGGGGATTCTGACTTATGTGGATGCGGTGTTCGCGGGTGAGGCGGCAGCGGGACTGACGGTCCGCGGCGATGCGGTGATCCACGAGGCGCATCGGGCGACGGATGCATCACGGGTTGATCTGTGGCCCTTGGTCGAGGCGGACGTCGCGCCTGAGCCACCGCCCTGGGAGGTGCCGGTCGATATCCCGCCGCCGGGCAGCGCCAAGGTAAAGCTGGCCCGGATGCTGGCCGACGAGATCCGCCGGATGATCGACCAGGACCGGTTGCCTGCAAGGGCGGGGCGGCCGGGGCGGCAGTTGCGGCCCGGCGACATTCTGGTGCTGGTCACCCAGCGTGACGCGCTGGCACAGGGGCTGATCCGAGAGTTGAAAAGCCGGGGGTTGGCGGTGGCCGGGTCGGATCGGCTGAGCCTGGCCGAGGAGCTGGCGGTCAAGGACCTGCTGGCTCTGGTCAAGGTGGTGACGACGCCAGGGGACGATCTGAGCCTGGCGGCGCTGCTGCGCTCGCCGCTGTGCGATGTCTCGGAGGACGCGTTATTCGCGCTGGCGCATGGGCGCGAGGGATCGCTGTGGCGGGCGGTGTTGGCGGCGCAAGCGCAGCATCCGGAGACGGTTGCGATGTTGCGCAACATGGCGCGGCAGGCGGATTATCTGCGGCCATACGAATTTCTGGAGCGGGTGCTGATCCAGCATGACGGGCGGCGGCGGCTGCTGGCGCGGCTGGGCCACGAGGCGGAGGACCCGATCGACGAACTGCTGGTCCAGGCGCTGGCCTACGAGGCCCGCGAGGTGCCTTCGCTGGCGGGCTTCATCGCCTGGATCGAGGCCGGTGACATCAAGGTCAAGCGCGAGATGGAACGGGGCGTCGACGAGATCAGGGTGATGACAGTGCACGGCGCCAAGGGGCTGGAAGCGCCGGTGGTGATCCTGCCCGACACCATGGCGAAAGGCGGCGGGGGTGGCGGCAGGCCGGTGTTGTTGCCCGCCGGGCAAGGCGGCAACGCACCGCCGCTGATGCTGTGGGCAGCGGCGAAACCGGACGACGACCCGGTGACCCGCGCCGCCCGGGCCGAGGCGGAGGCGCGCGACGCCGCCGAGCGCAAGCGGCTTCTGTATGTGGCGCTTACCCGGGCCGAGGACTGGCTGATCCTGTGCGGGGCGGGATCGGCCGGCCGCAAGGCAGGCACTTGGCACGAGATGCTGACAGCGGGCATGGAGGCTCTGGGCGGTGGGGCGAAGATACCGGGGCCGGAGGGCCTGGCCGGGCCAGTGCGGCGGCGCGAGGACAACCCGGTGCCGGTGAGCGGGACGCCGGAGGTTGACGATACTGCGATCATCGAGCCTGGGCCCGCGCGCCCCGGTTGGCTGACCCCCGCGCCGCACGAAGCGCGGATCCGGCGGGCCAACCCGTCAAACCTCGATGAGCATGCCCCGGAACACGCCCACGAACATCCCGGGAAAGGCGGCGCGGGTTTGGGCCGCGAACTGGCGCTGACCCGCGGGCTGGCGGTGCATCTGCTGCTCGAGAAGCTGGCCGACCGGCCGGTGGCCGCGCGCGCGGCGCTGGCCGAGCGGTTGATTGGCCAGGAATTTCCAGATCTTTCGGCCGATATCGCCGCCGGCGCGGTGGCCGAGGCGCTGGCGGTGTTCGACGCCCCCTTTGCCGGGGAAATCTTCGGCCCGGATTCGCTGGCCGAGGTCGGGTTGGTGCAGGAGCTGCCAGCGATCTCGCCCATCCCGATGCTGGGCCGAATCGACCGGATGGTGATCCGGCCCGAGCGGGTTCTGGTGGTGGACTTCAAGACCGATGCGCGCCCGCCCACTGCGGCGAATGCCGTTTCGGAGGGTTATCTGCTTCAGCTTGGCTGTTATCGCGCAGGACTGGCGGAACTTTACCCGGAGCGCGTCGTGGATACGGTGATTCTGTGGACCGCCGGGCCGGTTCTGATGCCGCTGGACCGGGCGCTGGTCGACCGGGCTCTTGCTGATTACGCGACGCAGAGCGCTTGATTCCCGGAGGCCTCGCCCCTAGTTTGTCGAACTACGATGACCGCCCCGAACGAGATAATCGGTGGGGCTCTCAAGAAGGGGAAGACCGATGGTCACCATGGCCGTTACCGACAACAGTTTCGAAGCCGACGTCCTGGGTGCGGATGTTCCGGTCGTCGTCGATTTCTGGGCCGAATGGTGCGGCCCCTGCAAGCAAATCGGTCCGGCGCTGGAGGAGATCGCCTCCGAGATGGGCGGCAAGATCCGGGTCGCCAAGGTGAATATCGACGAAAACCCCCAGGCGCCGTCGCGCTATGGCATCCGGGGCATTCCGACGCTGCTGATCTTCAAGGACGGCGAACTGGTCGATCGCAAGGTCGGCGCCGATTCGAAGCGCGGCATCGAGAGCTGGATTACCGGCTCGCTCTGAGAAGCGTTTGCAGCAGGAGTTCGGGAGCGGCCCCAATGGCCGCTCTTTTGGTTCCGGAGACGCCTGCGGCGTCCACCCCCAAGTCCGAGAGCCCGATTTAAAAGTTGTTGAGCGATATCGGCAGGTTGTGATTCCCCGTCTTTGACGAGAAGATGGAGGATCGAATGCCCTGGGACGATACCGCTCGTGTTGAGCATAGACGGGATTGCACGCGCTATCCAGGCGATTTGACCGACCGCGAGTGGACGCTGATTGCACCACTTCTGCCGCCCGCCCGGCGCGGTGGCCGACCGAGGACATCGGACCTCCGCGCGGTCACGGATGCGATCTTCCATATCGGGGTCAGCGGCTGTCAGTGGCGGATGCTGCCGAAGGATTTCCCGCCGGTCTCGACGGTCCGGGGCTATGTCTATGCGTGGCGCAACGCTGGCCTGTGGCAGACGATCAACCATCTGCTGGTTGCCGGCACGCGCAAGCTGGAAGGCCGAGAAGCCAGCCCCCATTATCATACAGGCGGCGGGTGTGATCGACAGCCAGAGCGTGAAAACGACCGGGAGTGGAGGGGTTTGCGGCTATGACGCCGGGAAAAGGGTCAAGGGCCGCACGCGCCACATCGCCACCGACACACTTGGCCTGATGCTGTTCGCCGTGATCCATGGCGCCGATATTCAGGACCGCGACGGGGCGCCGGACGTGCCCGGGGCCATCCGGTATCGCTTCCCCTGGCTTCGCCGCGTCTTCGCCGCGTCTTCGCCGACGGCGGCTATGCCGGGGAGAAACCGAGGTCCGCGCTCAAGCGCCGCGGCGACTGGGCCATCGAGACCATCAAGCGGTCTGACATCGCCAGCGGTTTCGAGGTCTTGCCCCGCCGCCGGGTGGTCGGGCGCACCTTCGCCTGGCTCGGGCGCTGCCGCAGGCTGGCAAAGGATTGCGAGGCATCCATCGAAAGCTCGACAGCCTGGGCCTTCATCGCAAGCATCAAGCTGATGACCCGAAGGCTCCGCAAGGTATTGCCATGTCTCATGAACTTTTGAATCGGGCTCTTAGTCCTTGTACCTGATCTGTCCGGAACTAGAAGGTCTCTCCTGAGGGAGGATTTCGATGCGCCGGACAGATCACATGTTACGGACAGGGCCAGCAGGGGAATCGCATGAAGGTTATGCGGTCAAAATGGATTTGAGGAATTGATTGTTCCAGCCGGTTTTTTGCGCATGACCCCGAGTGATTTTTTCTGTTTTGCCCTGTTGAGCAAGTTCATCGCCATGTGTTTGATGACGGTGAAGTTTTTGCGAGCGTGGTCTTTTCGCACCCGGCAATCGTCATCCCTGAATACGACGTCCAGCACCCAATGAAGGCGGTTTCCGATACCCCCCCAATGCGACCGAACGGCGTTGGCAAATACGGGCGCATCCGCAGGTAGTGAACTGATGAAGTAACGCGTCTGCACCGACGATTTCCCATTCACCTCCCGGCGCGATGTCACACAGCCTGTTGATGTAAGATCACGCCAATGCGGATGGCGCTCTTTGAGCCAACTGATCTTATCGCATATCCAGTAGCGGCGGGTTTCAATGCGCCCCTTATCTCCATCAACCGTTTGCAAGTAGAGGTTCTTGCAAAACTGTCTTTTCGAGGGGGTTTATTTTTGGGAATTATATAGTTGAGTGACCATTCAGCGTCCCCGACCGTTATATAGCCCGTCTCGACCCCTGCAACTTAGAATTTCTATCCCTGAACCATTATCCGGGATCAGCGCCGGGGCAAAACGCAGGAGGACTGGCACTGTGGTCACTCAACTATATAAGTCCCTTATTTTTGCGCCTTTTGTGTTGAGCGCAAGATAGTGCGACCCGCCCGCATGTTGTTCTGGTATATTGGTTTTGACCGAAACAACAACCAGAAGCAGGACAGCGGGCGATGTCGCTACGGGAAAGTCTATCAGCATATTGGGGGCATATTCAAGGCGAGCTTTTCCCCTGGCTGGATGAGGTGGTTGGGCCGCTGACGGCGCGGCACCGTCATCTGATCACGGTGCTGGAGGTGGCGCGGGTCGAGACGTTTCTGCGCCATCGGCATGGCTGCCCCGGCCGACCGCCGGCGGGTCGGTCGGCGCTGGCCTTCATGGCCAAGGCGGTGTTCGGGCTGGCGTCGACGGAACTTCTGGTCGAGCGACTCGCGGTGGACAAGTGCCTGCGGCGACTGTGCGGCTGGGAGCGGGCCGGAGACGTGCCGAGCGTGCCGACGTTTTCGCGCGCCTTCCTGGAGTTTGCCACCATCGCCTTGCCGTCGCGGCTGCATGCGGCGGTGATCGAGGTGAGCCAGGGCGCGCGCCTGATCGGGCACATCTCGCGTGACAGTACGGCGATCCGGGCTCGCGAGAAGCCGCGCAAGGTGGTCAAGGAGGAGAAGCCGAAGCGCAAGCACGGGCGCCCGCGCAAGGGCGAAGAGCAGGCGCGCGAGACCAAGCCGGTGCGCCGGCTCGAACGTCAGCCGGGTATGAGCCTGGAGGCGATGCTGGCCGACCTGCCGCGGCATTGCGCCACCGGGCGGCAAGCGCAACTCGAAGGGCCACAGCGAGAGCTGGCGGGGCTACAAGCTGCACATCGACGTGGCCGACGGCGACATCCCGATCAGCTGCCTGCTGACATCTGCTTCCCTGCACGACAGCCAGGCGGCGATCCCCCTGGCAACCATGACGGCGCGCCGGGTCGACAGCCTCCATGATCTGATGGACAGCGCCTGCGACGCCCCGGAGATCAAAGCGCACAGCCGCGCCCTGGGCCATGTCCCGATCATCGACACCAGCCCGCGCGGCAGCAAGAACAAGCAGGAACTGACGGGCGAAGCGAAGCGCAAGGCCCGCGCCGGCTACAAGCTGGCCGAGCAGACCCGCTACAACCAACGCACCGCCGTCGAACGGGTCAACGGTCGGCTCAAGGACGACTTCGGCGGCAACACCGTACGGGTGCGTGGCCACGACAAGGTCAACTGCCACCTGATGTTCGGCATCCGGGCGCTCACCATCAATCAGTCGATGCGGCTTATCATCCAAGCTGCTGCACGCGCTGACAGCCCCATCGGTCCCGCCTCCACAACTGCGCTGGAGGGCGGTTCGCCGTGCGCCGATCCGCCCTCAACGAGGGTATCCAAAAGAACACCACCCTCATATCAAGCATCGCAGCAACACAAGCATCACTGACCGAACAGAAAACCGCTCCGATGGCGTTCCTCCCAACCGATTATGCCAATAGTTTTGCAAGAGCCTCAGATCACCAGAATTCCCGAACCAAATCCCTGACGCGCCTCGGCAGGGGCGGCGATGGGTGCCGTTGTGGGGTTTTCGGCCCGCGCCTCGGCGTCACTCCCGCGGATTTCGCGCTCGAGGAGATAGTCTCAAGGTGGCCACGCGTCTTGCGGGTCCCGCGTCTGTCCGTTGGCCAGGCGAAGCCCTGGCCGGGAGCCGGCATCGCGCTTCAGCAAGGATATCGTGGCAGGCCGGAGCCGTCAGGTCGGACCGCGCGCCAGGGCCAGGATCTTCCGCCTGGCGCCCAGCACCAGATCGAGCCCCGCTTCGCTCGCCAAACGGATGATCAGCCGCCGCGCATGACGGATCACCCGGCCAGGCAGGGCGATCAGAGCCAGGCGCAAGGCCTTCATCCGCCGTGCCACCCAGGCCGGTCCCGGAACCGGTTGCTTCATCACCGCGTTCAAATCATGCGCCAGCACCATGATCGCCCACCAGGCCGCATTGGCTCCGAACAGACCCGAGGGCAGGGTGCCGCCAGCCAGGTCGTGCTTCATCACCGCGTGGACTTCCTCGCTCTTGCCACAGCGCTCCCGGGACCACCAGATCACCGCATCGCCCGGCAGATCACGGTTGGTGACCAGGGCGAACAGCTTGCTGCGCCCCTTCGAGGCAAACGCCGCGGTCGGGAACGGCAACTGATCCCCATCGCCAGGCTCCAACTGTTCCAGCGGCTCCCGGATCGCCAGGAAGCGGTAATCCGCCCGCGTCTTGCTCTCGCCCACCCAACTCGGTACATGGCAGACCTCCGCCCACTCCTGGCCGGTCTCCTGACGTTGCCCGTCAAAAACACGATCCAGCGGCCGCCACTCAGCCTCCGGCACGGCCAGGGCAGCACGCCGGAATTCCGCCGTCACGTTGGCGCCGACGGCGAACTCGATCACCCCGAAAACCTTGTCCCGGCCCGCGCCACAACAGAGCAGCAGATCCTTCTGATAACCCGCCGTGTCCGAGCGCAGACAGACCTTGTCCACGCCCCCAGGCAGCGCCGCCAGCGAGGCCTGCAACACCTGCAACTGCCGATAGCCGGCCGGCACATTGCCGTCGCGGAACTCGGAATGCACGATCACCTGCTGTTCCGCCCACCAGGTGTTCAACGGCTGACAGGCCTTGAACTTCTTGTAGCAGTATTCCGCCTGGCGCTTGTGGCTCTGCACCAGCGTCGCGTCCATGTCCAGCGTCGCCGAGCCCTGCCTGCGATGGCGCTGCAGAAATGACACCAGCGCCTGATTGACACGCCGCAGACCAGGCAGACCCGCCGACGGGCGCGGGATGAAGGCACGCCCGACCTCCCGCAGATCTTCCTGGCCTGCGTCGTGGAAGCGTTCCAACCAGCCCGACAGAGCCGACGGCGAAGGCACGCTGCGCCCGCGGCCGCGCCGGAACCGGATCTTCAGTTGCCGACGTTCCCGGCGCACCAGCAGCCGCCGCTCAACCGCATCCATGGTCGCGGCAAAGCCGGCGTCCGCCTCCAGGCGTTCCAGGTCCTCGACCCGATCACCCCCGCACAGATTGAGTGCGATCACCGTGATGATCATCTGCACATCCAGCCAGCCCTGCTGCTCCGCCACCCGCACCTCGCGCCGCACCGCAGCCGCCAGTCCCGATGCCTCAATCAAATCAAGCTAAACACCAATTCCGGCAAAACCCGTCAGATCGCCGCTGCCCGGTTCGCTTTCGTACTCAAAAGGAAGAACGCCCTGTGCCATGTTATTTTCACCCCGTTGGTGATGGAGTTAATCGCAAAAACCATCATAAATCCCTTTAGATTCAAAGACAACGGGGAATTTCAACTTTTTTGATCCAGAATCAGGGATGCAGGGCCAATATCTACACTTGCATACAGGTTTCGAACCGGGTTATCAGATTCGAGACACTTGCAATGGACCCACTTATCCAGCGGCCGAGGGGGCGTTTTCATGAACAAGAATGACCTGCGTTCAGCGCGGAGCCACAAGTTTAGCGCAGCGTCCCGGTGCGGCGCAGTTTTGCCCCCCCCCCCCCCCCCCCCCCCCCCCCCAGATTTATCCGGGCTTCACTCCAGCCCCAGCCAGGCCCGCCGGGCGGGAGGCGTGGCGTGATGCCGGCGGCCCCTCGCCTCGCCGCCCTCCTGCTGGGCCCGCTAATGGTGATCGGCCTGCTGCTCGGGCTGGTGTCGCCAGCCGGAGCGCAGTCGGGCCCGGTGTTCCCGCGGTAACTTGGGAATCGGTTATGCGCCCGACGGACCGCCGCTACCATCGACCTGTATTTCCGGGTTGGGGGCGGCCACCGATAACATCGTCTTTCCGGATCGCCACCGGCGGCACCGGCGACCTGACCTACGCACTGGACCTGACCACGACTCTCTGGCCGGAGGGAACGCGCCACTGGGGTTTAGCCTTTGATCCGGTCACCCGCACCTTCTCGGGCACACCGGAGTTTGCGGGCGCGGGTTCATTGCAACGTGGGGACCCGGGTCCAGGAGAAGGCTTTGAATTCACCTACATGGCGACTCGACACGGCCGGTGAGCGCGCACCGAAATCAACGTCTATGTCACGGTGTGCGAGGGAAACGGGAACTCAAATGGCGCAACGTCCTGCTCAGCCCCGGCTGTTCAACGCCCCTGGGGCTTGTCGACCGGGCTGGCCGACCAGAGCTATACGGTTGACACGGAGGATCGACCCCCCTGACCCTGCCAGCAGCCACCGGCGGCACCGGTTCACTAGCCCCACCTTGCTCTACTGGCTGACCAGCTTTCCCAGTCTTCCCGCCTGGACTGGCCTTCAATCCGGACACCCGCAAGCTGTCACGGGCATGCCGACCAAGGTTGCGGAATACAGCATCAACTACAGATGCCGCAGATGACGCCACGCTCCCGAGTGATAGGAGATCAATTATCTAAGTCATTCAAGCTCACCGTGAACGCCGCCCCCCTGGAGCTGACCGCGCCGCTCGCCCAGAGCTATACCACGGTTAACACGGCGGTCACCGACCTGGACCCTGCCGGTAGCCACCGGCGGCACCGGCGCCCCTGACCTACGACCCTGACCGGGCCCGGGGAGCGGCGGCGCCCTGCCGGACGGGCCTGAGCCTTTAACGCCGACACCCGCACGCTGTCCGGCATGCCGACCGCGCCGGCGATCACCGACCCTGACCTACACGGTGACCGACTCGGCGGACACGCCCGTCGCCATGGACACGGCCGACCTTCACTGTCACCGTGAACGCCGGAGTGGTGCTGACCGAGCCGACCCCGCCGCCCGCCCAGAGCTATACCGCGGACACGCTGATCACCCCCCTGGTCCTGTCGGCGGCCAGCGGCGGCACCGGCGCCCCTGACCTACACCCTGACCGGGCCCGGGGGCAACGCCGCCCTGCCCGCCCTGCCGGACGGACCTGACCTTTGACCGCTGGCAGCCGCACGCTGTCCGGCACGCCGAGCGCGGTGACGAGCGCCACCACCCTGACCTACACGGTGACCGACGACGGGACGGTTATGCCACCGCACAGTCTCTCGGACCTTCATGGTCACCGTGAACGCCGACCCCCTGGCGCTGAGCGCGCCGGGTGCCCAGGGCTACACCGTCGAACAGGCCGTGATCACCGACCTGATCCTGCCGGAAGTCGACCGGCGGCACCGGCGACCTGAGCTACACCCTGACCGATTCGTTGGGCGATGCCCCGCCAGCGGGTCTGACCTTCGATGCGGCAAGCCGCACGCTGTCCGGCTTGCCGACCGTGGAGTCGACCACCATCCTGACCCTACACGGTGACCGACGACAATGATGGCACCAGCATCAGCCAGACCTTCACCGTCGCCGTGAACAGCGGCCTGGATCTGCCCCGGCCGGTCGACCGGGGCTATACCGTGAACACCGCGATCATCGCCCTGGTCCTGCCGGCGGCGACCGGCGGCACCGGCGACCTGAGCTACGACCTGACCGGGCCGGGGGGCGGCACCCTGCCGGCGGGCCTGGTCTTCGATGCGGCCAGCCGCACGCTGTCCGGCACGCCGACCGTGGAGGCGACCACCACCCTGACCTATACGGTCACCGACTCGGCGGTCACGCCCGTCGCCGTCATGCGGCCCTTCACCGTGGCCGTGGCCGTGGACGCGACCACGCCTGTACCACCTGTACTTTTTTCTGCAGGAACAATCACTGATACCAGCATAGCACTCTCATGGGGTGCAGTGACAAATGCCGAAAGTTATACCCTGACCAGAGTTGTTGAGGTCGGTGCTGATGTAGTAGTGGCAACAACCGGTGAATTGACTGCCACTGATACTGGCCTGACTCCTGAGACACCGTACAAGTATGTCGTTACAGCAACAAATTCTGCCGGGACAAGTGCAAATTCTAACGAGGTTGATGCAACCACTCGTGCTACACCTGGACCTGGACCTGCACCATCTCTATTAGAGGTTGACGAAAATACCACGGGCGTTGTGGCGCGCTTCACTGCGACCGCGACTGGCACCAGAACCATTACCGGCTTCAACCTCGGCGGAGACGATGCGGGACACTTCATGGTTGAATTCATACCTGGCAGACGCCTCTCAAGGGGCGTCGTGACCTTCAGGGAACCGCCAAACTTTGAGGCACCGGCGGATGCCAACACCGACAATAGCTATGAAATCAGCATAACCGCCACCGACGACAGCATATTCGATGACAACCTCGCGAGGATGGTAACGATAAGGGTTACTGATGCGGAAGATGCCGGCAGCGTCAGCATCATCACCGGCAACGCGCAGGTCGGGATGACCCTGACCGCTGGCACGGTAACCGACGAGGATAGCGTGGGCGCGATTAGCGGCTATCAATGGCAACGATTGCCGCCCGGCGGTGGCGCGCCCATAAACATCGGTGGTGGTCAAAATACATACGAGGTGGTGGCTGCTGATGCAGGCGACACCCTGCGCGTGGTTGTCTCTTACACCGATGGTTTTGGCGGCAACATCGACGAAGCCACCAGCGCACCGACCGCAACCGTTACCGCCGCGCCGCCGGGCGCGCCGACCGGTTTGACGGCGAGGCCGGGCGATGCCACGGTCACGCTGGCATGGACGGCACCGGGCGCAACCGGCGGCGCGGACATCACCGGCTATGAGTATCGCCAAAGCGACGCCACGGGCGACTATGACACCACCGGCTCCGCCGCCGTCGTCGATTGGATGGCAATTCCAAACAGCGCCACCGCGACCGAATACACCGTGGCCGGCTTGACCAACGACACCGCATACTTCTTCCAGGTGCGCACGGTGAACTCGGTGGGCGAGGGCGAAGCGTCAGACGAAGTCACCGCCACGCCGACCGCGACCACGCTTGAACCACCTCAATTTTCTACAGGAACAATCACTGATACCAGCATAG
>CBDFHG010000005.1:0-188316 GCA_965247385.1 Thermohalobaculum sp. | reverse complement strand
GATGACTGACCTGCGCCGAGCGTGACTGCGTTGCCGCGCGGCCCGGACAAGGTCGCCGCCATCACCCCGGCCGACCAGTTGCTGGGTTCGCTCGTCCAATATAATCCGGAGACCGGCAGCGTGGAGTTCCTGCGGGCCCGGTTACGCCGGATTCGGGTCTACGAGGACGCGCGCCCCGATTTCCCCCACGAGGAGTGGGGCGGCCTGGGTGGACGGCGGGGTGGTCTCGCGGTCCTGCCGGGTGCCACCGCCCCCCCACCCTCGCCGACACCTGTGGTGGACCCCTGCGGCGGCAATCCAAGGGCCGACGGATGCCCGTGTACGTCCACCTGGACCAGTACCGAGGGCCGGGACGCCGGGTCAGCGCCCGGCTTCTGGCACACCGTGCAGAACGGCGAGCACAGGGGTGACCGCAGCTGCGCCGTCCCGCACAACCGAAACGAGAGCGAAGGCTTAAATCGCGGCGGCGAAGGCCCCAACCAAGGCCCCGAGACGGGGGATGCCGATGGCGGCGAAGGCGGCGGCAACGAGGCCGACGGCGGCAGCGATTCCGGCGGCAACGGACCTTTCTGACAACGGAGGAGGGAGGAATATGATGATGATGATCAACAGAGTACGAGAGACGATGCTGGGCGCGGCCCTGGCGGTGGGGTTGACGGGTTGCGCGTCGGCCGAGCCCTTTGTCGGCCCGTCGAGCCATGACGCCACCGGTCTCCGGTCTCCGGTCTCCGGTCGCTGCTCGCGGACCGGGTCGAGGTCGCCGATCATACTGCCCGGCGTGGCTGGGGCCTGCGGGTCAAGGTCAATGTGGGCACGATGGCGCATATCTGTATCCAGGACCAGCTCACAGGGTTCGGCCGCTACTTCACCGAGGCATGGACGACGCGGCCAGCGGGCGCGGAGTTTCGTGCCGTCGTCACGCCTGCCGCCGAACATAGCGGCCAAAGTGTGCAATACGACGCCGTGACCGGCCAACTGATCAAGGGAGACGACCCCAGCGGCGTGCTCTGGACCGGCCACCTGCAGGAGACGATCCCACAGGCAATCTACTCGCTCTGCCCGAGCTTTCCGAAACCCCGCGATCTCGGCTTCGAGGTCAACCTGAAGCAGAAGTCGACGGATTACCGGGAGCTGGTCGCCCAGGACCCCGGAGCGGTGCTGAAAGGCCTCCTGGCCGAGCCCTCCGAGCCCTTTGTCGGCCCGTCGAGCCATAACGCGGCCGGTCTCCGGGTGCTGCTCACGGACCGGGTCGAGGTCGTGGATGACGTCGCCGGGCGCGGCTTCGGCCTGCGCATCAAGGTCAACGTGGGCACGATGGGGCATTTCTGCGTTCAGAACGAGATCACAGGGTCCGGTCGCTACTTCACCCAGGCCTGGACGACGCGGCCGCGGGGCGCGGAGTTGCGCGCCGTCGTCACGCCGGCCGACAAACCGACCGGGTGGCTCATGCAGTACACCGCCGTGACCGGCAGGCTGGTCAAGGGCGGCGGGACTTATGGCGTGCTCTGGGCCGGCCACCTGCAGGAGACGATCCCGCTGGCGGTCTACTCGCTCTGCCCGAGCTTTCCGAAACCCGGCGCTCTCGGTTTCGAGGTCAACCCGAAGCAGAAGGCGACGGATTACCGGAAGCTGGTCGCCCAGGATCCCGGGGCGGTGCTGAAAGGCTTGTAACTGGCGGGGAGGCGCCGGGGGCGGCTGTTTTGGCGAACATGCCCCCGGCGCCTCTTCCCGAAGAGGAAGGTGTTCTTCATGATGTATAAGAAGCGGCGCCTCGAAGCGCCGGCGGATATCCGGCGCGGCGGCGCGCCCCCCGCCAGCTCAGGTGCCGAGCAGGAGTATCGAGACGATCACGCCCGCGATCGCGACCATGCTGCCGACCGTCCAGCGCAACTGCGTGGTCTGGCCCTCGCCGATCTTCACATACCGCTCGGCATTCCTGGTATCACTCTCGGCGTTCCCCGGCGATCTCCGCGGTGAGGTCGGCCTTGAGGAGCGCGAGATCGTCCTTCGTGGCGAGGGTTTCGGTCATGGCGGCACCGAAGGTCTCGATGAAGGCCTCGGCATGGGCTTCTTCGACGCCAGCGAACGAGCACGCTTGGCAAGGTTCTTGCCAATGCCATCGGATTCGAGAGTGGAATTAAACGGGGTATTTTGAATCCCGTTTATTTTCGGCGCTCGGCACGAAAGCGAATCTCAAAGGCCGGGCATGGTGCTGGATGCAAGTTTTGCCAACCATGGCAGGATGAGAAAGGCAAGAATGGCTCCACCGATCAATTTGAGCCATTTGAGGTCGGCCTTCACTTCCGCCATATCGGCTTTCGTGGCCACCGCTTCATGCAGCGCGGTATCGAGGGCCACCGCGTGCGCCCGCGCCTGATCTTCGGCCACACCATTCGCTTTGAGGCTGTCAACGTAGGTCATTTTGTCAAAGATTGTGGTCATGAAGGGAAGCTAGTATGTTGTCGGTTTCCAGGCAAGCCCAGCCTGGCCGTCGCGCCGATCCGCGCCTCGATCCCGCTTGATCCCGCCGAAAACCCGGAATCACGCCGGTTTTTTGCGCCCTACAATGACCTTGAGCAACGAATCCCGCACCAACTACCCATGAAGGCGCACACAGAGAGCACCCAGCGCCTCGATCCGCCTCGATCCCGGCCAGCGATCACACTTGTGATTGAAAATCGAATTGCCATCACGAGTGTGATGCGCCAACCCCTACCGCAAAGATTTTCTCGCCCTAAACCCGTTTTCAGATCCAGCACCGGAGCGGACCGGCAGCTCGATCCCGCCGATTAGCCCCCTTTGGGATAGAAAAGCCGGGTTCGGCCAGGCTGGCCCCCGCCCCGATCCTGCCCCCGGCGCTCGACCAGGCCCGGCTCGATCCCCGGCCAGGTCAGCCCGGCCCCGCCTGGATGCCGGCATCGACGAGGATCCCCGCCTCGACGAGCTGGACACCCGGCCCCAGTGAGTCAGCCGCCGGGTTTGACCCTTTCGGAACCGGGACAGGGCGGTGACCGAAACGCCGGCCTTTCTGCAGGACGAGCTGGCGATCATCGAACTGGATGAACTGCTGCTGAGGATCGGTGCCGGCTTATCCAGTTCGGCGGATGAGTGTCTGGGCGAGCCTGATCGGCAGGCAGCGGGATGGGTGACGGGGATCCGGGATCGCTCATCCTTGATCACTCATCACCGGGCAGATCGGCGCGAGTGGGGTTGGACAGGGGGGTGGCCGGGCCTGTCCCAGCACTGGGACAGGGGGCTGTCTGGACGGTCGACTCGGGCAGGTTGTGGGCAGGGGGGTGACCGGATGAGTGAAAAAAGAAGGTGCACTTGGCTATTACCCTTCGGGCAATGGGGAAGCGGGCCGGGGCGGCCCGGGATGTCCAGGGGGGCGGACAGCGCCCAGACAGGGTTGTCTGGGTCAGAAATCGCCCCATTCGCCGCCGGCGGATCATGCGGCGAACCTCGTGAAGGGGGTACGGCGGGATCGGGACCGGGTGGTGGCCAGGCTCACCACCAGTCGGGCTCGCCGGGGAGCGGAATCTCTCGGCCCCGGTCGCTATCACGGTCACGGTCAGGGTCACGGCCGATGGCCTTCTCCTGGTAGACGCGCTCGCGCTCCAGGCTGGCATCGCGGCGGTCGCGGTTCTTCCGGCCGAGCTCGGTCACCGGCCCGCGCCGGTCGGCGGTGCGCTCGGTCTGGGTGAGGGTGCGCCCCATGTACACGGTCGCCTCGCGGGCCCACCATTCGGCCTCGATGCTGTCGCCGCGAGCGCGGGCGTCGGCCTCGCGATCTCGGTAGGAGCGGTGATCGACGCGGAGGTCGACTCCATCGCGCTCGTAGCCTTCGTTGAGCATCGACGCCCACACGGCGCGGAGGTAGCGGGTCTCGTCCCGGCCGCCAGACGCATAATGCAACTCCCGGGCCTTCTCGCCGAAGCCGAGCCGGCCACAGCGCCGGTCGGAGATCATGATGTGCGCGTGGTGGTTTCGCCGGTCGCCGTCGCGGCCGGGCTCATGCAGCGCGACAGTGGCCACGACGCCATAACGCGAGACGAGCGTCTGGGCAAAATCACGGGCGAGATCGGCGCGGGTTTCCGGGCCGAGTTCGGCGGGAAGGCCAAGCACCGCTTCGCGGGCTTCGGTCGCCGTGGCCCGCCGCGTGCTCCGGTCCTCGCGGGCGGCGACAGCCGCCCAGACATCACCCAGGTGCTCGGGCCAGGTCATCCAATCGGGCGCACCCGCCGGGATGAGCGTGTACCAGTCCGTGACGCCCCTCTTGCGGGAATAATCGTGGATGTCGACGACGGTGCCGGTTTGATAGGCGGCGTGTGCTGCGGCGGGATCGAAAGCGTGACCGGCGGCTCGATCCCCGGTGGGGTCGAGATCTTCGTCCCGGTGCGCAGGGAGCCGTTCAGCGGTGCGGTAGGCGATGCCTGCCATAACGCTGCTGCCGGCGCGGCGGGAGTGGACCTTGATTTCGAGATGGAAAAATCCCTCGCCGTAGACCGGCCCGGAGTAAACCCGTGACGGCCGACGATCTGTGGACGTACGCCCGGGGTCGGAGCGCCGGTGGCCCGCCATTGACGGTAGCGGCGCTGGTTGTACGTCGGATGGCTGGATGGCCATCGGCCCGGTTCTTTCGGCGGACGCCGCGGGCCGCCGGCCCGGAAGAGCTCGATCCATTGTTCGTCGGTTCTATCTGGCATCATCAGCCCCTCCTATGATGAATGTCCAGCAGGACATTGATTTTGTTTGATTTCGAACGCCGGAAAATCTTCGAATATCCAGCCGTTTTTCAGCGTGTCATAGATGATGGAAAGCAGTTTGCGGGCAGTTGCGATGATGGCTTTTCCGGCCCCGCGGCGTTCCTTGATGCGTTGGTAATGGCTGTTGAGATAGCCGGAATAGCGAATGGCGATCCAGGTGCATTGCACCACGGTGGTGCGCATGAGCTTGTTGCCACGCCTGGTGATCCGTCCATGGTGTTCGGTCTCGTTTGAGTTGCTGACCTTGGGCACGATGCCCACATAGGCGGCCAGCTTGTCTGCATCCGGAAAGTCATCGACATTCCCGATCCCGGACAGCAGGATCGCCGCCGACCTGGGGCCAATGCCCTTGATGCTGATCAGTTGCTCAAACCCCGTCATCGCCGCTGCGGCCGCTTCGATGACCTTGTCGAGACGGATCAGCGTCTCCGTGAGAGCGAGGGCCTGATGGCGCAGCACATCAAGCTCGACCTGCTCCAACTCGGTGAACTGGCTGAGGCCAAGCTCGCGCAGGCGCTTTTTGCTGGAGAGCCCTTCCTTCTTCAGCTTCATGCCGCGCCGAACGAACATGGCATGGATCTTGTTCAACAGCATGGTGCGCTGCTTGACCAGCACATCGCGGGTCTGGACCACCGAGGACAGTTCCGCCTCGGCAGTGGATTTCAGCCGCGTCTCCGGCAGCATGTCTTTCGACAGGAAAAACGCCAGAGCGCCGGCGTCATTGCGGTCGGTTTTCTTTACGGATTTCCGAATGACCGTGAACTGGCGCGGATTAACCACCACGATGCGGCCCACACAGGAGCGCACCTCGTCGCAGAACCAGGCCGTATTGCCCGTGGCCTCGACCGCCAGTTCGTCATCCGCGTCGAGGCTCAGACAGAATCTCTCCAGATCTGATGCAGACAGTCGGAACGTTGCGAAAGCCTCCGAGCCATCCGCCTCACGACGGCAGATGGTGAAGGAATTCGTATGAAGATCAACACCGATAAAAGCCATTGCTATACTCCCGTTGTCAGGAGGCGGAGCCCCGAAAGGGGCGTGAACGGCCAAACCAGGCTCCTGTCCAGGGTCACCGGCCAAAACCGGGCCTTACGTGGGCGGTTCGGAAACAGGCGAAGGCCAAGCTCCTCTACAGGGTCGCAATGCCCTGAAAGGCGATTCAGCCTGAGACCTGTCCGCCTCCCCAAATCTCCTGGCAAATTCAGGGCGTTTGGTCGCTCACAAAGCATTCATACCCCCTCCGTTCGGTCGAGGACGTGGACTTCCGCCGCCGCCAGACCTGTATCTTCTCCCCGCCGCCATAGCGGCGGCGCACGGTTTCCCAGCGCCCCGAGGTTCGGAGCGCGGTGTCGAGGATACTATAGTCCGCCGGGTCGAGGGGGTGAATAACCTCGCCCAGGGCGGGATGGCGCGCGATCAGCGCCAACTCGATCTCCCCGGTCAGGGCGGCATCGGCATTGATCTCTCCGACGGCCGCCCTGAGCCGGGCGAGCGCTCCGATGGGCGCAGATACCGGACGCGGTTCCGGCTGGGCGGGCAGCGGCGGTGGCGGTCTCAGAAATCGCCATCCCAGTCGGGCGCCGTCGATGGGGAGCATCACCACGCCAATAAGGAGCGCGTCGGCGCGGCGGACGGCGCGGGCGGAGAAGGCGACTATCTTCGGCGAGCGCGGCGGCGGGGTGGCGAAGATGGCAGCGGCGAGCGCTCCGGCGACCGGTGCTTTCCAGGCCGACCAGGCGTAGCCGTACCAGATATTGACCGGACCCCAGGCGGAGCCGGGGGCGAGCCACAGCCAGAGCGGGCTGTGCCGCAGGATGTGCCAGGGTGGATGCGGGTGCGCGGATACCCAGTCCAAGAAGGACGGGTCGGCGAAGGGTAAGCGTCCGGTCTCGGGGCTCTGGTTCGGTTCAGCGTCGGCCGATTGCGCTCAGGTCTGAGCGAAGCGCCACGGGAGCAACTCGTCGAGTTTGGTGATTTTGTGATCGGCGATGCGACTGAGCACATCGGTCAGCCAGGCCTGGGGATCGACGCCGTTGAGCCTGGCGGTCTCGATCAGGGTATAGGCGATGGCGGCGGATTTACCGCCAGCCTCCGAGCCGACAAAAAGATAATTCTTGCGACCCAGGGCTATCGGCTTCATGGCGCGTTCGGCGGAATTGTTGTCGATCTCCAGAAAGCCGTGGTCGAGATACGGGCGCAGGCGCCTCATCCGGGTCAGGGCGTAGCGGATCGCCCTGGCGAGTTCGGACTTGCCGGAGATCTTTGGCAACCGGGTTTGCAGCCAGGCTTCCAGAGCATCGAAGATCGGTTTGGCGCGGGCTTGCCGGAGTTGGACCCGCTCGATGGGCACACTGCCGCGGGCATCCTTCTCGACGACGTAGAGCCCGGCGATGCGCTTGATGGCTTCCTCGGCGATGATCGAGCCCTCCGACTGGAAGACATCGGTGAACTTGCGCCGGATATGGGCCATGCAGGCGACTTCATCGACACCACCGGATCGGTAGAGCTCGTTGAACCCGGCATAGCCGTCCGCGTGCATCCAGCCCTTGTACCTGGCCAGATGTCTGGTGGGGTGCTCGCCCTTGCGATCGACGGTGAACTGATACCATACCGCTGGTGGGTCGGCGCCGCCCCATGGCCGTTCGTCGCGAACATAGCTCCAGATCCGGGCGGTCCTGCATTTACCGGTGCCCTTCACCTGCATCTTCAGGGGGGTGTCGTCGGCAAAGATCGCCTGGCCGCGCTGAACATGGCGCCCGACCATATCAGCCAATGGTTCCAGCAGTGCCGCCGATTTGCCGACCCAGTCGGACAGGGTCGAGCGGTCGAGATCAATGCCGTCGCGATCGAATATCCGGGACTGGCGATAGAGCGGGAGGTGATCGGCATACTTCGAGACCAGCACATGGGCCAGCAGGCCCGGGCCGGGACGACCCCGCTCGATCGGGCGCGAGGGCAATGGTGCCTGGCAGATCGCCTCGCAACACGTGCAAGCCATGCGGGGCCGGACAAAGCGGTTCACGATGAACCGGCCAGGGACGTATTCCAGCTCTTCGGTGACATCTTCGCCGAGTTTCTTCAGAACCTCGCCGCACTTGCCGCAGGCCTCGCCGGGCGACAGCACTTGCTCGTTGCGCGGCAAGCTGTCCGGCAACGGTTTGCGCTTTGGTTTGTTCTTCGGCCCGGCGACAGTATCAGGCGACGCAGGCGGCGCGATCTTCGCCGCCGCGATCTCTTCCTCTTCGAGCCCGAGTTCAAGCGGATCCATCGTCTCCGACTTCGAGCCAAACCGATGGCGGCGATGACCGGCGAGCTGGTGTTCCAGCTTGGCGATCCGGAGCGCCTGGGACTTGACCGTCGCCACCAATTGCCCCGCGAACACCCTCAATTCCGAGGGATTATCGGGCAGTGATTTGGTCTGGTCCAGCATAGCCATTCTATACCAGAACGGGACACTGAAGGGAATCCCTAAAGTGTCATATTTCTCTGTTTTTGTTCAAAAAATTACCCTGCCGTCAGGAGTCGCCAGGTGCGCAGCGGCGCGCGCCAATCGATGCCCTCCAACAGCATCGCCAGTTGCGCCGATGTCACCGACAACCTGCCATGCGCCGGCGATGGCCAGACGAACCTGCCGCGCTCCAGACGCCTGGAAAACAGACACGCCCCTTACCCGTCCCACCATATGACCTTGATCAGATCGCCGCGCCGTCCCCGGAACACGAACAGGTGCCCGGAATACGGGTCCTGCTCCAGAACCTTCTCGGCCAGCGCCGACAAACCGTTGAACCCCTTGCGCATATCGGTAACGCCAGCCGCCAGCCAGACCTTCGTCTGCACGGCAACCGGGATCATGCGCTCAGACCTCGCGCCAACAGCACCACCATGTCCGGATCAAAGGCACCGCTGAGCGTCAGACGATGGCCCGATGCAAGGGCAATCTCGACCCGGCTGTCCCTGACAGGGCTGATCGGCTCCGGCGCGGCGGTGACCGCAGTCGACATCACCTCGACAGGCAGGAAAAATACCCCATCACCACCCGGCCCAAACCGCGGATCACGACGCCACCCGAACACCATGGTCGCGCTCAGCCCGTGATGGCGCGCCACCGACGCAACCGAAGCCCCTGGCTCAAGCGCCTCGGCCACAACACGCCGCTTGAACGCAGTCGAGTAGCTCCGCCGATTGCCTCTACGATGATCCGTCAAGTTCAAGTGTCCGCGTAATTCAAACGGACACGATCGCCCGCGATCATGCGAAGACTCGCACGCCAATCACAAACCCTTCAAGGGCGGGGAGACCGGACGGTTACGGCGAAGGCGGGGATCTCCCGGTAGTAGAGCCAGGGCTGCCAATGACTCGCCCAGGTCAGATCGATGACGAGCGCGACCAGCGCGCCGACGGTGGCGGCGGCGGGCACTGGGATGAGGATTTGACCGGGCGGCGATCCGGCACCTCGCTGTCCGGTGGCTGGCACCGCCCCGGGCTGTCTGGCGGCGGCGGCGCGGGCTGTCTGTATCGCCAGCACCAAAATGATCACGCCGATATATCCGACGGCGGCGAGTTCGAGGGCGGTCGAGGCGGAGAAGATGCCGCGGAGGTAGCCTATGCCGGTCGACCCGAGCATGACTATGGCGGTGCCGGTGAGGAAATTTTTGGTTGTCACTCCGGTGCCTCATCATCCGGTGCCAAATCCTCGACGGTCCCGGCGAGCCGCGCCTTGCGGCCAACGCGGGGCCGCTGCAATTCGGCCCAGGCGGCTTTGCGCCCTTCTATGGCCGCCGCGCCGTCTTGCGGCACCTGGGCGAGGCCCTGCGCCGGGATGGCCAGGAGCGCGGCGATGGCGTCGAGGCTCTTGCGGCCGCCCTTGTGGTAGAGGATCAACTCCCCGGCGTAGCGGTCGCGGAAGCGTTCGAACGGAGCTGCTCGCTCTGATCGCCAAGATGACGACTTAGGCCACGATTCCGTGCTGTTTCGTTTTCTTTGCATTGTACAGGACCGATTTCCGCATGGCCGGGTCAGATTCCAGCTCACTTTTTAAACCTGGGTCAAGGTGCTGTTTTTCGCACACTTGTAGAGAGAAGTCAGCATATTGTGCCGGATACGGAACTGACTTCGCCGCTTGGTGACCGGGTCCCAGCCCGCAGACCTCAGCAGGATCCCCGCAGCTTCCGGCCAGAGACGACCAGGCCGGCAACTCCCCGGGATCGAGTATCCCCTGCAGAAAGGCCGGCGCAGGTCTCGCCTCGACCAGGCCGGCGGCTGGATCGCGCCGCGCCGGGTCGCTCGAAGAAAACGGCCGTTTTAGACCGAATTTCTCTCTCTCGTTGAGTAGAATCCTGAAACTCGGACCACCGCCCGCGAGATCAACGAGAGAGACACCGAAGCGATCCCCGCCGCGATAGGGTGAGAAGTGCGGGCTAAAAGCGGACTTCGCCTTTCAGCATGATCGCGTGATCGGCGGCACCGTCGCTACTCTCGTGGCGCTCGCCGGTCAAATTCAGCTCAAACAACGCGCCAAGTTCCCATTCCATCCCCAGGCGATAATTTCTGGCAGAGTCGCCGAAGGTCACCTCGCTGTAGGGGGTCAACAGACCGCGCCCGCCGAACGCGGGCAGCCCGTAGCCAAGGCGCAGGTCCATGCGCGCGCCGTAATCCCGCTCGCCGTCGATCTTGTCGTGCAGGCCCTGTTGCCACAATCTTTGGGTGCCGCTGCCGGTCTTGCCGTAGCCGGGACTCAGGTTGAACGACAGCCCGCGCCCGTTTCCTCGCTCCAGGCGAATCAGGCCATCAACGCCCCATTCCCCATAGCTGTCCCGTCCCACCAAGGTGCGCGCCCGGCCTTCCAGGGTCAGGCCCATGACCGGATTGCTGTAGCGCACGCCGCCACCCAGTTCGGCCCCGAAACCGGTCTCGCCGTCGCCGCCGTCATGCCGCACCCCGACCTCCAGGCTCGGCTCCAGCTGCGCCCCGTCTGCCAGCGTGTGCGTCCGGCTCCCTTCCAGGATCATCCGCACCCGCCGCGCGTCCACCGTCAGGGCCGCCATCTCATCGCTACCCTCCACTTCCATCTCCGTCAGCAAAGCGTCGCCCTTGAGCCGGAGCGTGGTCGCGCCCACCTTCAACAACCGGCCGAGGCCGCCCACGGCCACAGTGCGCATCTCGACATCGCTCGACGCTTGCTGCGCCTCATTGGCGATCTCCAGATCGCCCCAGCCGTAGCCCACGGTGGCCCACAGATCCAGCTTCCCCGAAAGCGCGCTCCAGCCCACATAGGGATGGAAGCTGGTGAGGTCCAACTCATAATCACCGAACTCATAATCACCGCTACGACCGGGGTCGCTGTAGTCCAGATCGACCCGACTCCAGGACACCGCCAGGCCGACCAGCAGGTCGTCGCGCAGGCGGGCGTCCGCGCCCAGATGGGCGCTGAACAGGTCGCCGTCCCAGTCCACCGCCCCGCCGGAACCGTCGAGGTTGCTGTAGTCGCCCGCGCCCCAGAAGGCGACCGAAGACAGACCGGGCGCGCCCGCCGCGGCGCGCGCATTCAGCGGCAAGACAAAGTCGCCGCCGCCGAGCAGATCTTTCAGGCTGAGCGTGCCGTCAGCCATAGCTTGCCCGTGGCTGGCGAGCGCGCCGGCCACGCCGGCCACGGTGGTCTGGCCGCCGAGATTGAAACTGCCCGCGCTATCGGTGCCGCCGTCAGCGCGAGCTTGTGTCACGCGCCGCGCAATCGCGCCCACCGTGTGGCCGGCGATGGCGCGGGCCACTTCCGGCAGAATCGTGCGGTTGAGGTCGGCAAACCGTGGCAAGGCCACGGTGACGGTGAAGTCGGCCGTGGCCGTGGCACCGTTGGCGTCGGTCACCGTGTAGGTCAGGGTGGTGGTCGCCATCGCAGTCGGTGTGCCCGTGAGCCTGCGGGGGGCCGTATCGAAGGTCAGACCCGCCGGCAGCCCGGTCAGGGTGTAGGTCAGGGTGCCGGTGCCGCCGGTCGCCGCCGGCAGGATCAGGTCGGTGATCGCCGTGTCCACGGTATAGCTCTGGTCGGCCACCAGGGCCAAAGCCAGACCCTCCGCCACCGTGACGGTGAAGTCGGCCGTGGCCGTGGCGTCATTGGCGTCGGTCACCGTGTAGGTCAGTTCGGTGCTCGCCGCCGTGCCCGGCGTGCCGGACAGCGTGCGGGTGCCGGCGTCAAAGCGCAGCCCGTCCGGCAGATTGGTCAGGGCGTAGGTCAGGGGCGCGGTGCCGCCGGTGGCCGCCGGCAGTTCCAGCTCGGTGATCGTCGTGCCCAGGGTATAGCCTTGGTCGCCCGCCGTGGTCAGCATCAGGCCGTCGTTCACGGTGACGGTGAAGGTCTGGCTGGTGCTGGCACCATTGGCGTCGGTCACTGTGTAGGTCAGCACGGTGCTCGCCGCCGCGGTCGGCGTGCCGGACAGCGTGCGGCTGGCTGCGGTAAAGGTCAGACCCGTCGGCAGCCCGGTCAGGGTGTAGGTCAGGGTGCCGGTGCCACCGCTGGCTTCCGGCAGGATCAGGGCGTCGATTGCCGTGTCCACGGTATAGCTCTGGTCGTCCGGCGCGGTCAGCGCCAGGCTGTCGTTCACGGTGACCATGAAGGTCTGGCTGGTGCTGGCACCATTGGCGTCGGTCACCGTGTAGGTCAGTTCGGTGATCGCCGCCGTGCCCGGCGTGCCGGACAGCGTGCGGGTGCCGGCGTCAAAGCGCAGCCCGTCCGGCGGATCGGTCAGGGCGTAGGTCAGGGGCGCGGTGCCGCCGGTGGCCGCCGGCAGCTCCAGCTCGGTGATCGTCGTGTCCAGGGTATAGCCCTGGTCGCCCGCCGTGGTCAGCACCAGGCCGTCGTTCACGGTGACGGTGAAGGTCTGGCTGGTGCTGGCGTCATTGGCGTCGGTCACCGTGTAGGTCAGTTCGGTGATCGCCGCCGTGCCCGGCGTGCCGGACAGCGTGCGGGTGCCGGCGTCAAAGCGCAGCCCGTCCGGCAGATTGGTCAGGGCGTAGGTCAGGGGCGCGGTGCCGCCGGTGGCCGCCGGCAGCTCCAGCTCGGTGATCGTCGTGCCCAGGGTATAGCCCTGGTCGCCCGCCGTGGTCAGCACCAGGCCGTCGTTCACGGTGACGGTGAAGGTCTGGCTGGCGGTGGCGTCATTGGTGTCGGTCACTGTGTAGGTCAGCACGGTGCTCGCCGCCGCGGTCGGCGTGCCGGACAGCGTGCGGCTGGCTGCGGTAAAGGTCAGACCCGTCGGCAGGTCGGCACCCGCCGGCCCGGTCAGGGTGTAGCTCAGGGTGCCGGTGCCGCCGGTGGCCGCCGACAGGGCCAGGGGGGTGATCAGCGTGCCCGCGGTATAGCTCTGGGCGGGCGGCGCGCTCAGCGCCAGGCCGTCGCTCACGGTGACGGTGAAGGTCTGGCTGGTGGTGGCGTCATTGGCGTCGGTCACCGTGTAGGTCAGTTCGGTGATCGCCGCCGTGCCCGGCGTGCCGGACAGCGTGCGGTTGGTCGGATTGAAGGCCAGACCCGCCGGCGGATCGGTCAGGGCGTAGATCAGGGGCGCGGTGCCGCCGGTGGCCGCCGGCAGCTCCAGGTCGGTGATCGTCGTGTCCAGGGTATAGCCCTGGGCACCCGGCGCGTTCAGCGCCAGGCCGTCGTTCACGGTGACGGTGAAGGTCTGGCTGGTGCTGGCGTCATTGGCGTCGGTCACCGTGTAGGTCAGTTCGGTGATCGCCGCCGCGGTCGGCGTGCCCGTGAGCCTGCGGCTGGCCGAATTGAAGGTCAGACCCGCCGGCGGATCGGTCAGGGCGTAGGTCAGGGGCGCGGTGCCGCCGGTCGCTTCCGGCAGGATCAGGGCGTCGATTGCCGTGTCCAGGGTATAGCCCTGGTCGCCCGGCGCGGGCAGCGTCACGCCGTCGTTCACGGTGACATCAAAGGTCTGGCTGGTGCTGGCGTCATTGGCGTCGGTCACCGTGTAGGTCAGGGTGGTGGTCGCCATCGCAGTCGGTGTGCCCGTGAGCCTGCGGGGGGCCGTATCGAAGGTCAGACCCGCCGGCAGGGCGCCGCCCGCCGGCCCGGTCAGGGTGTAGCTCAGGGTGCCGGTGCCGCCGGTGGCTTCCAGCAGGACCAGGTCGGTGATCGCCGTGTCCACGGTATAGCTCTGGTCGTCCGGCGCGGTCAGCGCCAGGCTGTCGTTCACGGTGACCATGAAGGTCTGGCTGGTGCTGGCGTCATTGGCGTCGGTCACCGTGTAGGTCAGTTCGGTGATCGCCGCCGCGGTCGGCGTGCCCGTGAGCCTGCGGCTGGCCGAATTGAAGGTCAGACCCGCCGGCGGATCGGTCAGGGCGTAGGTCAGGGGCGCGGTGCCGCCGGTCGCTTCCGGCAGGATCAGGGCGTCGATTGCCGTGTCCAGGGTATAGCCCTGGGCACCCGGCGCGTTCAGCGCCAGGCCGTCGTTCACGGTGACGGTGAAGGTCTGGCTGGTGCTGGCGTCATTGGCGTCGGTCACCGTGTAGGTCAGCACGGTGACATCGGCCATGCCCGGCGTGCCGGACAGCGTGCGGTTGGTCGGATTGAAGGCCAGACCCGCCGGCGGATCGGTCAGGGCATAGATCAGGGGCGCGGTGCCGCCGGTCGCTTCCGGCAGCTCCAGGTCGGTGATCGTCGTGTCCAGGGTATAGCCCTGGGCACCCGGCGCGTTCAGCGCCAGGCCGTCGTTCACGGTGACGGTGAAGGTCTGGCTGGTGCTGGCGTCATTGGCGTCGGTCACCGTGTAGGTCAGTTCGGTGATCGCCGCCGCGGTCGGCGTGCCCGTGAGCCTGCGGCTGGCCGAATTGAAGGTCAGACCCGCCGGCGGATCGGTCAGGGCGTAGGTCAGGGGCGCGGTGCCGCCGGTCGCTTCCGGCAGGATCAGGGCGTCGATTGCCGTGTCCAGGGTATAGCCCTGGGCACCCGGCGCGTTCAGCGCCAGGCCGTCGTTCACGGTGACGGTGAAGGTCTGGCTGGCGGTGGCGTCATTGGTGTCGGTCACTGTGTAGGTCAGCACGGTGCTCGCCGCCGCGGTCGGCGTGCCGGACAGCGTGCGGCTGGCTGCGGTAAAGGTCAGACCCGTCGGCAGGTCGGCACCCGCCGGCCCGGTCAGGGTGTAGCTCGGGGTGCCGGTGCCGCCGGTGGCCGCCGACAGGGCCAGGGGGGTGATCAGCGTGCCCGCGGTATAGCTCTGGGCGGGCGGCGCGCTCAGCGCCAGGCCGTCGCTCACGGTGACCATGAAGGTCTGGCTGGTGGTGGCGTCATTGGCGTCGGTCACCGTGTAGGTCAGCACGGTGACATCGGCCATGCCCGGCGTGCCGGACAGCGTGCGGTTGGTCGGATTGAAGGCCAGACCCGCCGGCGGATCGGTCAGGGCGTAGATCAGGGGCGCGGTGCCGCCGGTCGCTTCCGGCAGCTCCAGGTCGGTGATCGTCGTGTCCAGGGTATAGCCCTGGGCACCCGGCGCGTTCAGCGCCAGGCCGTCGTTCACGGTGACGGTGAAGGTCTGGCTGGTGCTGGCGTCATTGGCGTCGGTCACCGTGTAGGTCAGTTCGGTGATCGCCGCCGCGGTCGGCGTGCCCGTGAGCCTGCGGCTGGCCGAATTGAAGGTCAGACCCGCCGGCGGATCGGTCAGGGCGTAGGTCAGGGGCGCGGTGCCGCCGGTCGCTTCCGGCAGGATCAGGGCGTCGATTGCCGTGTCCAGGGTATAGCCCTGGTCGCCCGGCGCGGGCAGCGTCACGCCGTCGTTCACGGTGACATCAAAGGTCTGGCTGGTGCTGGCACCATTGGCGTCGGTCACCGTGTAGGTCAGTTCGGTGATCGCCGCCGTGCCCGGCGTGCCGGACAGCGTGCGGGTGCCGGCGTCAAAGCGCAGCCCGTCCGGCGGATCGGTCAGGGCGTAGGTCAGGGGCGCGGTGCCGCCGGTCGCTTCCGGCAGGATCAGGGCGTCGATTGCCGTGTCCAGGGTATAGCCTTGGTCGCCCGCCGTGGTCAGCACCAGGCCGTCGTTCACGGTGACCATGAAGGTCTGGCTGGTGCTGGCACCATTGGCGTCGGTCACTGTGTAGGTCAGCACGGTGCTCGCCGCCGCGGTCGGCGTGCCGGACAGCGTGCGGCTGGCTGCGGTAAAGGTCAGACCCGTCGGCAGCCCGGTCAGGGTGTAGGTCAGGGTGCCGGTGCCACCGCTGGCTTCCAGCAGGACCAGGTCGGTGATCGCCGTGTCCACGGTATAGCTCTGGTCGTCCGGCGCGGTCAGCGCCAGGCTGTCGTTCACGGTGACCATGAAGGTCTGGCTGGTGCTGGCACCATTGGCGTCGGTCACCGTGTAGGTCAGTTCGGTGATCGCCGCCGTGCCCGGCGTGCCGGACAGCGTGCGGGTGCCGGCGTCAAAGCGCAGCCCGTCCGGCAGATTGGTCAGGGCGTAGGTCAGGGGCGCGGTGCCGCCGGTGGCCGCCGGCAGTTCCAGCTCGGTGATCGTCGTGCCCAGGGTATAGCCCTGGTCGCCCGCCGTGGTCAGCACCAGGCCGTCGTTCACGGTGACGGTGAAGGTCTGGCTGGTGCTGGCACCATTGGCGTCGGTCACTGTGTAGGTCAGCACGGTGCTCGCCGCCGCGGTCGGCGTGCCGGACAGCGTGCGGCTGGCTGCGGTAAAGGTCAGACCCGTCGGCAGCCCGGTCAGGGTGTAGGTCAGGGTGCCGGTGCCACCGCTGGCTTCCAGCAGGACCAGGTCGGTGATCGCCGTGTCCACGGTATAGCTCTGGTCGTCCGGCGCGGTCAGCGCCAGGCTGTCGTTCACGGTGACCATGAAGGTCTGGCTGGTGCTGGCACCATTGGCGTCGGTCACCGTGTAGGTCAGTTCGGTGATCGCCGCCGTGCCCGGCGTGCCGGACAGCGTGCGGGTGCCGGCGTCAAAGCGCAGCCCGTCCGGCAGATTGGTCAGGGCGTAGGTCAGGGGCGCGGTGCCGCCGGTGGCCGCCGGCAGTTCCAGCTCGGTGATCGTCGTGCCCAGGGTATAGCCCTGGTCGCCCGCCGTGGTCAGCACCAGGCCGTCGTTCACGGTGACGGTGAAGGTCTGGCTGGCGGTGGCGTCATTGGTGTCGGTCACTGTGTAGGTCAGCACGGTGCTCGCCGCCGCGGTCGGCGTGCCGGACAGCGTGCGGCTGGCTGCGGTAAAGGTCAGACCCGTCGGCAGCCCGGTCAGGGTGTAGGTCAGGGTGCCGGTGCCGCCGCTGGCTTCCAGCAGGACCAGGTCGGTGATCGCCGTGTCCACGGTATAGCTCTGGTCGTCCGGCGCGGTCAGCGCCAAGCTGTCGTTCACGGTGACCATGAAGGTCTGGCTGGTGCTGGCGTCATTGGCGTCGGTCACCGTGTAGGTCAGTTCGGTGATCGCCGCCGTGCCCGGCGTGCCCGTGAGCCTGCGGCTGGCCGAATTGAAGGTCAGACCCGCCGGCGGATCGGTCAGGGCGTAGGTCAGGGGCGCGGTGCCGCCGGTCGCTTCCGGCAGTTCCAGCTCGGTGATCGTCGTGCCCAGGGTATAGCCCTGGTCGCCCGCCGTGGTCAGCACCAGGCCGTCGTTCACGGTGACGGTGAAGGTCTGGCTGGTGCTGGCACCATTGGCGTCGGTCACTGTGTAGGTCAGCACGGTGCTCGCCGCCGCGGTCGGCGTGCCGGACAGCGTGCGGCTGGCTGCGGTAAAGGTCAGACCCGTCGGCAGCCCGGTCAGGGTGTAGGTCAGGGTGCCGGTGCCACCGCTGGCTTCCAGCAGGACCAGGTCGGTGATCGCCGTGTCCACGGTATAGCTCTGGTCGTCCGGCGCGGTCAGCGCCAGGCTGTCGTTCACGGTGACCATGAAGGTCTGGCTGGTGCTGGCACCATTGGCGTCGGTCACCGTGTAGGTCAGTTCGGTGATCGCCGCCGTGCCCGGCGTGCCGGACAGCGTGCGGGTGCCGGCGTCAAAGCGCAGCCCGTCCGGCAGATTGGTCAGGGCGTAGGTCAGGGGCGCGGTGCCGCCGGTCGCTTCCGGCAGTTCCAGCTCGGTGATCGTCGTGCCCAGGGTATAGCCCTGGTCGCCCGCCGTGGTCAGCACCAGGCCGTCGTTCACGGTGACGGTGAAGGTCTGGCTGGTGCTGGCACCATTGGCGTCGGTCACCGTGTAGGTCAGTTCGGTGATCGCCGCCGTGCCCGGCGTGCCGGACAGCGTGCGGGTGCCGGCGTCAAAGCGCAGCCCGTCCGGCAGATTGGTCAGGGCGTAGGTCAGGGGCGCGGTGCCGCCGGTGGCCGCCGGCAGCTCCAGCTCGGTGATCGTCGTGCCCAGGGTATAGCCCTGGTCGCCCGCCGTGGTCAGCACCAGGCCGTCGTTCACGGTGACGGTGAAGGTCTGGCTGGCGGTGGCGTCATTGGTGTCGGTCACTGTGTAGGTCAGCACGGTGCTCGCCGCCGCGGTCGGCGTGCCGGACAGCGTGCGGCTGGCTGCGGTAAAGGTCAGACCCGTCGGCAGGTCGGCACCCGCCGGCCCGGTCAGGGTGTAGCTCAGGGTGCCGGTGCCGCCGGTGGCCGCCGACAGGGCCAGGGGGGTGATCAGCGTGCCCGCGGTATAGCTCTGGGCGGGCGGCGCGCTCAGCGCCAGGCTGTCGTTCACGGTGACCATGAAGGTCTGGCTGGTGCTGGCGTCATTGGCGTCGGTCACCGTGTAGGTCAGCACGGTGATCGCCGCCGTGCCCGGCGTGCCGGACAGCGTGCGGGTGCCGGCGTCAAAGCGCAGCCCGTCCGGCAGATTGGTCAGGGCGTAGGTCAGGGGCGCGGTGCCGCCGGTGGCCGCCGGCAGCTCCAGCTCGGTGATCGTCGTGCCCAGGGTATAGCCCTGGTCGCCCGCCGTGGTCAGCACCAGGCCGTCGTTCACGGTGACGGTGAAGGTCTGGCTGGCGGTGGCGTCATTGGTGTCGGTCACTGTGTAGGTCAGCACGGTGCTCGCCGCCGCGGTCGGCGTGCCGGACAGCGTGCGGCTGGCTGCGGTAAAGGTCAGACCCGTCGGCAGGTCGGCACCCGCCGGCCCGGTCAGGGTGTAGCTCAGGGTGCCGGTGCCGCCGGTGGCCGCCGACAGGGCCAGGGGGGTGATCAGCGTGCCCGCGGTATAGCTCTGGGCGGGCGGCGCGCTCAGCGCCAGGCCGTCGCTCACGGTGACCATGAAGGTCTGGCTGGTGCTGGCACCATTGGCGTCGGTCACTGTGTAGGTCAGCACGGTGATCGCCGCCGTGCCCGGCGTGCCGGACAGCGTGCGGGTGCCGGCGTCAAAGCGCAGCCCGTCCGGCAGATTGGTCAGGGCGTAGGTCAGGGGCGCGGTGCCGCCGGTGGCCGCCGGCAGTTCCAGCTCGGTGATCGTCGTGCCCAGGGTATAGCCTTGGTCGCCCGCCGTGGTCAGCACCAGGCCGTCGTTCACGGTGACGGTGAAGGTCTGGCTGGTGCTGGCACCATTGGCGTCGGTCACTGTGTAGGTCAGCACGGTGCTCGCCGCCGCGGTCGGCGTGCCGGACAGCGTGCGGCTGGCTGCGGTAAAGGTCAGACCCGTCGGCAGGTCGGCACCCGCCGGCCCGGTCAGGGTGTAGCTCAGGGTGCCGGTGCCGCCGGTGGCTTCCAGCAGGACCAGGTCGGTGATCGCCGTGTCCACGGTATAGCTCTGGTCGTCCGGCGCGGTCAGCGCCAAGCTGTCGTTCACGGTGACCATGAAGGTCTGGCTGGTGCTGGCGTCATTGGCGTCGGTCACCGTGTAGGTCAGTTCGGTGATCGCCGCCGTGCCCGGCGTGCCCGTGAGCCTGCGGCTGGCCGAATTGAAGGTCAGACCCGCCGGCGGATCGGTCAGGGCGTAGGTCAGGGGCGCGGTGCCGCCGGTCGCTTCCGGCAGGATCAGGGCGTCGATTGCCGTGTCCAGGGTATAGCCCTGGTCGCCCGCCGTGGTCAGCACCAGGCCGTCGTTCACGGTGACGGTGAAGGTCTGGCTGGTGCTGGCACCATTGGCGTCGGTCACTGTGTAGGTCAGCACGGTGCTCGCCGCCGCGGTCGGCGTGCCGGACAGCGTGCGGCTGGCTGCGGTAAAGGTCAGACCCGTCGGCAGCCCGGTCAGGGTGTAGGTCAGGGTGCCGGTGCCACCGCTGGCTTCCAGCAGGACCAGGTCGGTGATCGCCGTGTCCACGGTATAGCTCTGGTCGTCCGGCGCGGTCAGCGCCAGGCTGTCGTTCACGGTGACCATGAAGGTCTGGCTGGTGCTGGCACCATTGGCGTCGGTCACCGTGTAGGTCAGTTCGGTGATCGCCGCCGTGCCCGGCGTGCCGGACAGCGTGCGGGTGCCGGCGTCAAAGCGCAGCCCGTCCGGCAGATTGGTCAGGGCGTAGGTCAGGGGCGCGGTGCCGCCGGTCGCTTCCGGCAGTTCCAGCTCGGTGATCGTCGTGCCCAGGGTATAGCCCTGGTCGCCCGCCGTGGTCAGCACCAGGCCGTCGTTCACGGTGACGGTGAAGGTCTGGCTGGTGCTGGCACCATTGGCGTCGGTCACCGTGTAGGTCAGTTCGGTGATCGCCGCCGTGCCCGGCGTGCCGGACAGCGTGCGGGTGCCGGCGTCAAAGCGCAGCCCGTCCGGCAGATTGGTCAGGGCGTAGGTCAGGGGCGCGGTGCCGCCGGTGGCCGCCGGCAGCTCCAGCTCGGTGATCGTCGTGCCCAGGGTATAGCCCTGGTCGCCCGCCGTGGTCAGCACCAGGCCGTCGTTCACGGTGACGGTGAAGGTCTGGCTGGCGGTGGCGTCATTGGTGTCGGTCACTGTGTAGGTCAGCACGGTGCTCGCCGCCGCGGTCGGCGTGCCGGACAGCGTGCGGCTGGCTGCGGTAAAGGTCAGACCCGTCGGCAGGTCGGCACCCGCCGGCCCGGTCAGGGTGTAGCTCAGGGTGCCGGTGCCGCCGGTGGCCGCCGACAGGGCCAGGGGGGTGATCAGCGTGCCCGCGGTATAGCTCTGGGCGGGCGGCGCGCTCAGCGCCAGGCTGTCGTTCACGGTGACGGTGAAGGTCTGGCTGGTGCTGGCGTCATTGGCGTCGGTCACCGTGTAGGTCAGCACGGTGATCGCCGCCGTGCCCGGCGTGCCGGACAGCGTGCGGGTGCCGGCGTCAAAGCGCAGCCCGTCCGGCAGATTGGTCAGGGCGTAGGTCAGGGGCGCGGTGCCGCCGGTGGCCGCCGGCAGCTCCAGCTCGGTGATCGTCGTGCCCAGGGTATAGCCCTGGTCGCCCGCCGTGGTCAGCACCAGGCCGTCGTTCACGGTGACGGTGAAGGTCTGGCTGGCGGTGGCGTCATTGGTGTCGGTCACTGTGTAGGTCAGCACGGTGCTCGCCGCCGCGGTCGGCGTGCCGGACAGCGTGCGGCTGGCTGCGGTAAAGGTCAGACCCGTCGGCAGGTCGGCACCCGCCGGCCCGGTCAGGGTGTAGCTCAGGGTGCCGGTGCCGCCGGTGGCCGCCGACAGGGCCAGGGGGGTGATCAGCGTGCCCGCGGTATAGCTCTGGGCGGGCGGCGCGCTCAGCGCCAGGCCGTCGCTCACGGTGACCATGAAGGTCTGGCTGGTGCTGGCACCATTGGCGTCGGTCACTGTGTAGGTCAGCACGGTGATCGCCGCCGTGCCCGGCGTGCCGGACAGCGTGCGGGTGCCGGCGTCAAAGCGCAGCCCGTCCGGCAGATTGGTCAGGGCGTAGGTCAGGGGCGCGGTGCCGCCGGTGGCCGCCGGCAGTTCCAGCTCGGTGATCGTCGTGCCCAGGGTATAGCCTTGGTCGCCCGCCGTGGTCAGCACCAGGCCGTCGTTCACGGTGACGGTGAAGGTCTGGCTGGTGCTGGCACCATTGGCGTCGGTCACTGTGTAGGTCAGCACGGTGCTCGCCGCCGCGGTCGGCGTGCCGGACAGCGTGCGGCTGGCTGCGGTAAAGGTCAGACCCGTCGGCAGGTCGGCACCCGCCGGCCCGGTCAGGGTGTAGCTCAGGGTGCCGGTGCCGCCGGTGGCCGCCGACAGGGCCAGGGGGGTGATCAGCGTGCCCGCGGTATAGCTCTGGGCGGGCGGCGCGCTCAGCGCCAGGCTGTCGTTCACGGTGACGGTGAAGGTCTGGCTGGTGCTGGCACCATTGGCGTCGGTCACCGTGTAGGTCAGTTCGGTGATCGCCGCCGTGCCCGGCGTGCCGGACAGCGTGCGGGTGCCGGCGTCAAAGCGCAGCCCGTCCGGCAGATTGGTCAGGGCGTAGGTCAGGGGCGCGGTGCCGCCGGTGGCCGCCGGCAGCTCCAGCTCGGTGATCGTCGTGCCCAGGGTATAGCCCTGGTCGCCCGCCGTGGTCAGCACCAGGGGGGCCACTACCGGCGCGGTCGGTGCGCTGGTGGCGGTCTTGCCGCTGCCCGTGCTGTCGTTGTAAGTGGCGACGGCTTGCAGGGTGCTGCCTACGTCGCCAGCCACCGGGGAGTAGGCCGCATCGGTTGCGCCGCTGATGTTGGTGGTACTACCGGCGCTACTGGATTGCCATTGCCAGGTCGTGCCGGTGACGGCTGCCGAGCCGCTGTCCGCATCGGTCACGCTGGCGGTCAAGGTATCGCCCACTCGCGGCGTGCCCGGCACCGTTGTGCCATCACGGGTGATGGCGATGGCGACCACGCCGTCTTCGTCATCCACATTGGTGACGGTGACGGTAACATCCAGCGTGTCGCTCTCGTTTGGATCACCGTCGTCGGTGGCGGTGATGGTAACGGAGTAAATATTGCTCGTGGCGACGGAGGCCGGAGTTTCAAAGTCCCGTACCGTGTTGAAAGTCAAAGCCCCGTTTGTATCAATGCTGAAATCGCCCGCATCAGTGCCGCCCAGGGTCCAGGTGACGGTGTCGCCCTCGGCATCGGTCGCGGTATAAGTCGCCACCGCGGTCGCGACAGGAGTGTTCTCGGCATAATCCACCGCCGCATCCGCAGTGCCTATCACCGGCGCGGTGTTGGCCGCGGTCGGCGTGGCGGTGGCTTCGTCTGACGCTTCGCTCTCGCCCACCGAGTTCACCGCGCGCACTTCGAAGAAGTATGCGGTGTCGTTGGTCAAGCCGGCCACGGTGTATTCGGTCGCGGTGGCGCTGTTTGGAATTGCCATCCAATCGACGACGGCGGCGGAGCCGGTGGTGTCATAGTCGCCCATGGCGTCGCTTTGGCGATACTCATAGCCGGTGATGCCCGCGCCGCCGGTTGCGCCCGGTGCCGTCCATGCCAGCGTGACCGTGGCATCGCCCGGCCTCGCCGTCAAACCGGTCGGCGCGCCCGGCGGCGCGGCGGTAACGGTTGCGGTCGGGTCGCTGGTGGCGGTCTTGCCGCTGTCCGTGCTGTCGTTGTAAGTGGCGACGGCTTGCAGGGTGCTGTCTACGTCGTCAGCCACCGGGGAGTAGGCCGCAGCGGTTGCGCCGCTGATGTCGGTGGTACTACCGGCGCTACTGGATTGCCATTGCCAGGTCGTGCCGGTGACGCCTGCCGAGCCGCTGTCCGCATCGGTCACGCTGGCGGTCAAGGTATCGCCCACTCGCGGCGCGCCCGACACCGTTGTGCCATCACGGGTGATGGCGATGGCGACCACGCCGGCTTCGTCATCCACATTGGTGACGGTGACGGTAACATCCAGCGTGTCGCTCTCGTTTGGATCACCGTCGTCGGTGGCGGTGATGGTAACGGAGTAAATATTGCTCGTGGCGTCGGAGGCCGGGGTTTCAAAGTCCCGTACCGTGTTGAAAGTCAAAGCCCCGTTTGTATCAATGCTGAAATCGCCCGCATCAGTGCCGCCCAGGGTCCAGGTAACGGTGTCGCCCTCGGCATCGGTCGCGGTATAAGTCGCCACCGCGGTCGCGACAGGAGTGTTCTCGGCATAATCCACCGCCGCATCCGCAATGCCTATCACCGGCGCGGTGTTGGCCGCGGTCGGCGTGGCGGTGGCTTCGCCTGACGCTTCGCTCTCGCCCCCCGAGTTCACCGCGCGCACCTGGAAGAAGTATGCGGTGTCGTTGGTCAAGCCGGCCACGGTGTATTCGGTCGCGGTGGCGCTGTTTGGAATTGCCATCCAATCGACGACGGCGGCGGAGCCGGTGGTGTCATAGTCGCCCGTGGCGTCGCTTTGGCGATACTCATAGCCGGTGATGTCCGCGCCGCCGGTTGCGCCCGGTGCCGTCCATGCCAGCGTGACCGTGGCATCGCCCGGCCTCGCCGTCAAACCGGTCGGCGCGCCCGGCGGCGCGGCGGTAACGGTTGCGGTCGGGTCGCTGGTGGCGATCGTGCTGCCCGTGCTGTCGTTGTAAGTGGCGACGGCTTGCAGGGTGCTGTCTACGTCGTCAGCCACCGGGGAGTAGGCCGCATCGGTTGCGCCGCTGATGTTGGTGGTACTACCGGCGCTACTGGATTGCCATTGCCAGGTCGTGCCGGTGACGCCTGCCGAGCCGCTGTCCGCATCGGTCACGCTGGCGGTCAAGGTATCGCCCACTCGCGGCGCGCCCGACACCGTTGTGCCATCACGGGTGATGGCGATGGCGACCACGCCGGCTTCGTCATCCACATTGGTGACGGTGACGGTAACATCCAGCGTGCCGCTCTCGTTTGGATCACCGTCGTCGGTGGCGGTGATGGTAACGAAGTAAGTATTGCTCGTGGCGCCGGAGTCCGGGGTTTCAAAGTCCCGTACCGTGTTGAAAGTCAAAGCCCCGTTTGTATCAATGCTGAAATCGCCCGCATCAGTGCCGCCCAGGGTCCAGGTGACGGTGTCGCCCTCGGCATCGGTCGCGGTATAAGTCGCCACCGCGGTCGCGACAGGAGTGTTCTCGGCATAATCCACCGCCGCATCCGCAGTGCCTATCACCGGCGCGGTGTTGGGCGCGGTCGGCGTGGCGGTGGCTTCGTCTGACGCTTCGCCCTTGCCCCCCGAGTTCACCGCGCGCACCTGGAAGAAGTATGCGGTGTTGTTGGTCAAGCCAGCCACGGTGTATTCGGTCGCGGTGGCGCTGTTTGGAATTGCCATCCAATCGACGACGGCGGCGGAGCCGGTGGTGTCATAGTCGCCCATGGCGTCGCTTTGGCGATACTCATAGCCGGTGATGTCCGCGCCGCCGGTTGCGCCCGGTGCCGTCCATGCCAGCGTGACCGTGGCATCGCCCGGCCTCGCCGTCAAACCGGTCGGCGCGCCCGGCGGCGCGGCGGTGGCGGTGCCGCTCACGCTCGCCGCGGTCTCGGGGCCCGTATTCGGGGTGGTCGCGGTGTCCGTCACGCTGTCGGCGGCAAGGGTCAGGGTGAAGGCTGTCGCTCGCGGGGTGATGCTGATGGTGTAGGTGGTGCTCGGGCCGCTGGCCGGGGTCACACTATTCACCACGAGGTCGCCGGACGCCACAATGTCGTTGGAAACGGAGAAATCAATCACCGCCAAACCGGTTACCGCCTCGGAGAAGGTAATGTCGTAATCCTGCGCCGTGCCAATCACACCTTCGGCAATGGTGCCGAGGGTCACCGTCGGCGGGGTGGTGTCGGGGCGCGCTCCAGTCGTGTGAGTCGCTCTCGCATAATCTGTATCACCACTACTTAATCTAATCCAAATCTCGCCGTCAAAGTCATAGCCAGTTGGTATGCTACGTGACACTGGAGAATCTACCTGACCACCAGTGACATTTTGTTGAACGTGGAAAACTACTGTACCTCCAGTTTGAAGCCAGCGAATCACAAATAGACTTGCCTCTGTCGGTGTAAAGGTTACCTGTGTAGTTCCATCTCCATTATCAGTATAGGTCGCAATGTTGTCCTTGACTGGGGTTTGCGCATGGGCGGTGCCCATTGATGCCATCATCGCTACCAGCAGCGCCGAGGTGAAAACGAATTGGGTGATGAGTTTGTTCATGATGTTTGCCTTATCAGCCCGTTGACGAAGTCGGCCCTGGACGCGAGCGGCCTGGTCTGAATTCTTTGATGTTCTGATTTGACCGGGAGGCTCGCCGATGTCGATGGGACTGCGGAAGGATCGTCAGGGTGATTTGATGGTGGGCTGGGCGGAGATGCCGCGCTCGCCGGGTCATGTGTTTTACGACCGTCTTCAGTCGGTCCTGATCGAGGGCGGCTTCGACGACTTCGTCGAGGCGACCTGCCGGCGGTCGCCGCTGGCAGGACCAGGGCGGTGATCGCCGTGTCCACGGTATAGCTCTGGTCGTCCGGCGCGGTCAGCGCCAGGGGGGCCGCTTCCACGGTGAGCCTGAATCCCCGCCCGAATTGTTCCCCACTCCCGGCGTCGGCCACCGTGTAGGTCAGCTCGGTGCTCGTCGCCACCGCGGTCGGCGTGCCGGACAGCGTGCGTGTGCCGGCGTTAAAGCTCAGGCCCGCCGGCAGGTTCGGTGCCCGCCGGGGCCCGGTCAGGGTGTAGGTCAGGGGCGCGGGGCCGCGGGTCGCTTCCGGCAGGACCAGGTCGACGATCGTCGTGCCCCTGGTATAGAACTGGATGGGCGGCGCGGTCAGCGCCAGGGGGGCCGCGGCCGTCTGCGCTCCGGCTGGCGATGCCAGCCCGAGCAGCAGGCCGATCACCATTAGCGGGCCCAGCAGGAGGGCGGCGAGGCGACGGCGAGGGGCCGCCGGCATCACGCCACGCCTTCCGCCCGGCGGACCTGGCTGGGGCTGGAGTGAAGCCCGGTTAAATCTGGGGGGGGGGGGGGGGGGGGGGGGGGGGCAAAACTGCGCCGCACCGGGACGCTGCGCTAAACTTGTGGCTCCGCGCTGAACGCAGGTCATTCTTGTTCATGAAAACGCCCCCTCGGCCGCTGGATAAGTGGGTCCATTGCAAGTGTCTCAAATCTGATAACCCGGTTCGGAACCTGTATGCAAGTATAACAGCAATTCTCATAACACGCAGCGGATACTCGAAGACAGGTAGCCAGGATTCCCGAACCAGGTCCCTGACGCGCCTCGGCAGGGGCGGCGATGGGCACCGTTGTGGGGTTTTCGCCCCGCGCCCGGGCACCACTCCCGCGGATTTCGCGCTTGAGGAGATAGTCTCAAGGCGGCCACGCGTCTTGCGGGTCCCGCGCCTGTCCGTTGGCCAGGCGGAGCCCTGGCCGGGAGCCGGCATCGCACTTCAGCAAGGATATCGTGGCAGGCCGGAGCCGTCAGGTCGGGCCGCGCGCCAGGGCCAGGATCTTCCGCCTGGCGCTCAGCACCAGATCGAGCCCCGCTTCGCTCGCCAAACGGATGATCAGCCGCCGCGCATGACGGATCACCCGGCCAGGCAGGGCGATCAGAGCCAGGCGCAAGGCCTTCATCCGCCGTGCCACCCAGGCCGGTCCCGGAACCGGTTGCTTCATCACCGCGTTCAGATCATGCGCCAGCACCATGATCGCCCACCAGGCCGCATTGGCTCCGAACAGACCCGAGGGCAGGGTGCCGCCAGCCAGGTCGTGCTTCATCACCGCGTGGACTTCCTCGCTCTTGCCACAGCGCTCCCGGGACCACCAGATCACCGCATCGCCCGGCAGATCACGGTTGGTGACCAGGGCGAACAGCTTGCTGCGCCCCTTCGAGGCAAACGCCGCGGTCGGGAACGGCAACTGATCCCCATCGCCAGGCTCCAACTGTTCCAGCGGCTCCCGGATCGCCAGGAAGCGGTAATCCGCCCGCGTCTTGCTCTCGCCCACCCAACTCGGTACATGGCAGACCTCCGCCCACTCCTGGCCGGTCTCCTGACGTTGCCCGTCAAAAACACGATCCAGCGGCCGCCACTCGGCCTCCGGCACGGCCAGGGCAGCACGCCGGAATTCCGCCGTCACGTTGGCGCCGACGGCGAACTCGATCACCCCGAAAACCTTGTCCCGGCCCTCGCCACAACAGAGCAGCAGATCCTTCTGATAACCCGCCGTGTCCGAGCGCAGACAGACCTTGTCCACGCCCCCAGGCAGCGCCGCCAGCGAGGCCTGCAACACCTGCAACTGCCGATAGCCAGCCGGCACATTGCCGTCGCGGAACTCGGAATGCACGATCACCTGCTGTTCCGCCCACCAGGTGTTCAACGGCTGACAGGCCTTGAACTTCTTGTAGCAGTATTCCGCCTGGCGCTTGTGGCTCTGCACCAGCGTCGCGTCCATGTCCAGCGTCGCCGAGCCCTGCCTGCGATGGTGCTGCAGAAATGACACCAGCGCCTGATTGACACGCCGCAGACCAGGCAGACCCGCCGACGGGCGCGGGATGAAGGCACGCCCGGCCTCCCGCAGCTCTTCCTGGCCTGCGTCGTGGAAGCGTTCCAACCAGCCCGACAGAGCCGACGGCGAAGGCACGCTGCGCCCGCGACCGCGCCGAAACCGGCTCTTCAGTTGCCGCCGTTCCCGGCGCACCAACAGCCGCCGCTCAACCGCATCCATGGTCGCGGCAAAGCCGGCGTCCGCCTCCAGGCGTTCCAGATCCTCGACCCGATCACCCCCGCACAGATTGAGTGCGATCACCGTGATGATCATCTGCACATCCAGCCAGCCCTGCCGCCCCGCCACCCGCACCTGGCGCCGCACCGCAGCCGCCAGTCCCGATGCCTCAATCAAATCAAGGTAAACACCGATCCCGGCAAAACCCGTCAGATCGCTGCTGCCCGGCGCGCTTTCGTACTCGAAAGGAAGAACGCCCTGTGCCATGTTATTTTCACCCCGTTGGTGATTGAGTTATTCATAAAACCCATCATGAATCCCTTTGGATTCAAAGCCAACGGGGAATTTCAACTTTTTTGATCCAGAATCAGGGGCCATGATTTTTGGGTGCGCTTGCGTGCCAAGGCCGGCCTCGATGATGTGCGCCTGCATGATCTTCGTCACACCTTTGCAAGCATCGCCGCCGCGGGAGGTTTGAGTTTGCCGATCATCGGGGCTCTGCTCGGGCATACTCAGTCGTCAACCACTGCCCGATACACTCACTTGGCGGATCACCCGTTAAGGTCTGCCTCCGAACAGATAAGCTCCCGTATCGATCAGGCACTGAACGGTATTGACAGCGTCACCGTTCGGGAGGGAACCCCCAAAACGAAGACAACGGCAGAGCAAACAGCCGTTCGCCAAAACTTAGGGGCCGTTCCCCCAGATAGATGACGATTGCAGTGACACGCCATGATGCGCCCGGCCCGTCGGAGGCGAACCAGCGCAAATGTTTGAAATCCGCATCAACCACCGTCGTTGACGCCTTGACCTCGAATGCAACCAGCCGGCGATCGCTCTCGGCAAGAATGTCAACTTCCCTGCCCCCTGCTCCGCGCCAATGGTAGAGGCGCCAATCCTCTGCTTGATAGGGAATGGATTTGAGCAGTTCGACATAGACAGAACTTTCCACCAGTCCGCCCAAGGCCGTCGGACTTGCATCCGGTGCGAAAGAACGATCAGTCAGTCTGCGCAATGCGGCCGCAAGACCTGTATCCAGCATATGTGATTTTGCATTTCGGATTTCCCGACGCGCCTCTCCAGATGCCCAGGCACCCAAACGAGCCATAATGGACAGGCGCGTCAGCACGTCCAGATATTGGTCGAGCGTGCTCCGGCGAACGCCGACGATGCCGGTGAGTTGTTGAATGTTGAGTTCCTCACCGGTACGGACAGCGATCTGATCGACCAACCGCCGCAGCGCGTCTGTCTTCCGAACTTTAAGGACATCAGCAACATCGCGATCAATGACGGCATCGAGATAATCGCGGTATCGCCTTTGCCGTGGACGCTGGTCGAAGTCACGGATTTCAGGATAACCGCCGCGGAGGATGAGATCGATATAGACATCGCGTGTGATCACGCCGGGCGGTGGCAGATGTGCAAGATCAGGATTGGCGCGCCCCGCCCAATCAAGCAGTCTTGCTGGTCCTTGCTGGTGGATCTCGGCGGCGCTCAACGGAAGTAGCTTGAGTGTGCGAACACGCCCGGCCAATGAATCTGCGACCCCGGCAGAGGTAAAAATATTCGACGAGCCCGTTAAAACGAACTGCCCCATACGGCGGTTCTCATCGACAAGCTTCTTGATCGCTAAGGCCAGTCGCGCGGAGCGTTGCGCTTCGTCAATAACAAGCGGCGCATTGCCGGTCTCAGCAACCAGGCCTTGAAGTTGGCCAACCGGGTCAGCGTCGATTGCCGTGAGAACCGCCTCATCATCAAGAGTGACAAATCGCCCCTTGCCCAGCAAATCCCGGACAAGCGTGGTCTTGCCTGATTGCCGTGGTCCTACGATATTGACAACACGTGCGGAGGTAAGCGCTTCGTCGATTTCCTTGTTGAGATGTCTCGGCAGTATCGCAGTCGCCATGCAACTTCCCTTCTACGGGCAATGCAGATTGACAGCGGAATGCGGCAACCAGCATGTGTGCCGAAATGCTATTAGGCATGCTGCAGAAATACCAATACGATTCGTGCGAAATTGTCAATAGAAGTCATGCGAAAGTATCAATAGGCGTGTGCAGTTGAGGCTCGAATTGCGAAAGGCTGACGGATCCAGCTAACGTCGGCTCCAAACCAGAACCCCGGTTCCCTCTTCCACATTCTCAAAGAACGCTGCTCTGATTGGCTCCGCAAAACCGGGATCATCAAGCAGCACGGAAAGGTAACCCTTCGGCTCGTCACCACTGGTTTTCTCCCGCCACGCGGCGCCGAGTTCCGCGCCCCCGGCATAGACCCGGAAGTCGGGTGCTTTCTCGTTACTTTTTTGATCATTGGCGACGATTTTGGTCTTCACGTTGATGGTCATGGTGCGGATAGTGCCGACATAGCCGTCCTTGGCGGCGGTGAATGTTCCGATCGTGGCCATGATCATTTTTCTCCGGCTAGTTTGGATAACTGGGTGTTGCTGTCGCCATTCAATGCGCGCCGGGCCTTCTTGAATCCGGGATCGCCGGCAATGAAGGCTTCGAGCATGAACGGGATCAAATTCGCGACGGATTCGTCCTTGCCATAGGCTTTGGCATAAATGGCGGCATAGTCCTGCAACTCGGCGTTCAGCGCCGGAGTAATCTGGATGGACAGCTTGACGGGCGTGCGTTCGGGCAATCGGTCGAGTTTCAGCATGGTCTCAGCCTTCTTGAGGCAGATCTTGCGGAAACGGTTGCATGGGCTGCAGCCAGTAACAAACGATGGGCGTTCACGCTGTCCAATGCGGGCGCCTACTACCTCCAGGATCGCTCGGACATTGAAGCCCTTGAGGAGATCAATTGGGATGCGGTCCAAGCGAGCCAGTGGTCTGGCAATGGGGTTTCTCGATCGGTCAAGGTAAGGTAAACAAGCTGAGTTCCTGGTCGAAAGGATCGGCGTTCACTCACAGGGCGTTGCTCAGCGGGTTTGTGTTGCCATGAACGGGGCCGGCCACCGTCCGAGGGTCGAAATCCGAAGAGAATGGTATTACTGAGGGAAGGATGGCCATGATCAAATACACGACAGGAGACATCTTGAGGGCGGATGCGGAAGCGATCGTCAACACGGTCAACTGTGTCGGCATCATGGGCCGTGGGATCGCCCTCCAGTTCAAGAATGCATTTCCGGCGAACTTCAAAGCATACGAATCGGCCTGCAAGCGAGACGAGGTTCAGCCAGGGAAGATGTTTGTCTTTGAAACAGGTACCTTCACGAACCCGAAATACATCATAAACTTTCCGACCAAGCGACACTGGCGCGGCAAGAGCCGGATGGAAGACATCGACTCCGGGCTTGTCGCACTTGCCGAAGAGGTCCGGCAGCGCGGCATCCAGTCGACCGCCATCCCGCCGCTTGGAAGCGGCCTCGGTGGCTTGGAATGGAGGGATGTTCGTCTCCGGATCGAAGAAGCGCTACGCGACGTTCCGGACCTGGAGGTCATCGTCTTCGAGCCGAACAGCGCTCCGGTCACGACCAAGTCGCGTGAAGTCCCCGCTATGAGCCCTGGCCGAGCCGCGCTGGTGGTTCTGATGAACCGCTATCTTGACGGACTGATGGACCCGTTCGTGACGCTGCTCGAGGTGCACAAGCTCTTGTACTTCATGCAGGAGGCGGGTGAACCGCTTCGGCTTCAGTATGCGAAGGCGCCGTATGGCCCGTATGCCGAGAACCTTCACCATGTCCTGCGCACGGTCGAAGGGCACCTTGTGTCCGGCTACGCCGATGGCGGCGACGCGCCCGACAAACAGCTGGAGCTGGTCCCGGGCGCGGTGAAGGACGCCGAGTCCTTCTTGTCGGACAAGCAAGACACGACAGCTCGCGTCGATCGTGTGGCCGAACTCGTGGAAGGGTTCGAGACGCCGTTCGGCCTGGAACTTCTCGCCACGGTGCACTGGGTAACGACCCGCGAGAACGCCGTCAGCACGGAGGACGCGATGGCCAAGGTCTATGCCTGGAACGAGCGGAAGAAGCGCTTCTCGCCACGCCAGATCGGCATTGCTTTTCAGACTTTTCAGAACAAGGGTTGGCTCGCGAACGCCTGAAAACCTCGCCTAACCAACGGCCCTGGAGATTGACCTGTGCTCATTGTCGTGTGGTGATGGTGGCGATGGCGGCTGTATCGTTTGCGAAGAAGTTCCATGCGGTGCAGCATTTGTCGACGATGTCGGCGTAGCCATCGAAGACGGTTATGGCGAGCTTGTTGGCGCGCAGGTATTGCCAGACGTTTTCGACCGGATTGAGTTCGGGCGCGTATGGCGGGAGAATGATCAGCGTGATGTTGTCGGGCACTATGAGGTCTTTGCTGGCATGCCAGCCGGCACCGTCGGCGACGAGTGCCGCGTGGGCACCAGGGGCTACGGCGCGGGCGATCTCGGCGAGGTGGGCATTCATCGCCTCGGTGTCGGCGAAGGGCATGACCAGACCGGCGGCGGTGGCGCGGTCAGGGCAGACTGCGCCGAAAATGCAGGCCGATTTGTAGCGCGTGTCGCGGACGGCGCGGGGGCGGGTGCCGCGCTTCGCCCAGACCCTTGTCAGCGTGCCCTGCTGACCCACCCTGGCTTCATCCTGGAACCAGATCTCGAGCGGTTTGCCGCGCGCCGCCTCGGGGAGGGTCGCCGCTACCGTCCGGGAGAAGTTTTTTTAAACGCCTCCTGCTCCGCGGGGTCGGCCTTCGGGTGTTGCGGACGCACCGACAGCCGCCGATAGCCGAGCGCCGCCAGCTGCTTGCCGACCGTGCGCTCGTTCTCTACATTCGGCTGCTGCGTCAAGTTAAAACGGCCTTATGGATCGCGGCATGCGGGTGGGGGGCGAGCGCGACGGGCGCTGGCTCGAATGCGACCGGTTCGAGCGCTGCGAGGTCCGGGTTTATCCCTGAGAAGATGGTTCCAGGCGGGCTTGCGCATCGGCCTTGAATGGGGTTTGCTTTTCAAGCGACACACCGGAGACCGCCATGACCCCCTTCAGCTTCCAGACCACCCGCTCGATCCTGTCCGAGGTGGGGGCCACTGCCAAGATCGGCGGCATCCTGGCCGAACTGGATTGCCGCAAGGTCGCCTTGGTGACCGATGAGGGGGTGCTGGGGCTGGGGTTGGCCGAGGCGGCGCTGGGTGGGTTGTCGGCGGCTGGGGTCGAGGTTTTTACCTGGTCGGATGTCATTGCCGACCCGCCCGAAGCGAAAGTCCTGGATGCGGTGGCCGCCTGCCGCGAGGCTGAGGTCGATGGCGTGGTCTCGGTCGGCGGCGGCTCACCGATGGACACCGCCAAGTTGATCGCCGTGCTGCTCGGCGAGGATCAGCCGATTGCCGGGATGTACGGCATCGCCAACGTCAAGGGAGAGCGGTTGCCGCTGGTGCTGGCGCCGACCACGGCGGGGACCGGCTCCGAGGTCACGCCGATCGCCATCGTCACCACCGGTGCGGCCGAGAAGAAGGGCGTCGTCAGCCGTCAGTTGCTGCCCGACTATGCCGTGCTGGACGCCAGCCTGACCATCGGGCTGCCCGCGGCGGTGACGGCGGCGACCGGGATCGACGCCATGGTCCATGCCATCGAGGCGTTTACCTCGAAGCACAGGAAGAACCTGGTCTCGGACTGCCTGGCGCGCCAGGCGCTGGAATTGCTGGGGGCCAATATCCGCACGGCCTGCGCCGATCCGGGCGACCTGGAGGGGCGGGGCAACATGTTGCTGGGCTCGATGCTGGCGGGGATGGCGTTCGCCAATGCGCCGGTGGCGGCGGTCCATGCGCTGGCCTATCCGCTGGGCGGGCATTTCCATGTGGCGCACGGGTTGTCGAACGCCATGGTGCTGCCATACGTGCTGGATTTCAATCGCGCCAGCGCGGCGGCGATGTATGCCGAACTGGCGCCGATCATCTTCCCGGAACTGGCCGGTTTTGACGGCGAGATGCGCGTGACCGGGATGATCGACAACTTCAAGGCGCTGGGCCCGGAGTTGGGCATGACCACGTGCCTCAGCGAGGTCGGCGTAAACCACAACCACCTGCCGATGCTGGCCGAGGACGCGATGAAGCAGGAGCGCCTCCTGGTCAACAACCCGTGCGAGATGACCTACGAGGCGGCGTTGGAGATTTATTCGCAGGCGTTGTGAGCGCGGATGCGTGATACGGGGTTTCGCCGAGTGAGATCCCTTTACCCCCCGCCCGGTGTTTTTTGCGCCTGTTCCAAAGGCTGCTTCGCATCCATTGGGCGCGGGCAAAAGAGAGCCGACATGGCGGCGGCGACGGTTGCCTCAGCCTGCCAGAAGCGCCTTGGTCAGCGGGCTGCCGGGTTCTTGCAACCCGTCGATGACGTTGAAATGGTGGCGGTCGGGTTCCTCCACCGCGCGGCTTTTCACGCCGAAGCCGGTCCAAATATTGGCCAGAAGCGCGTTCTGGCGGCGGAATTCGGGGCGCTCGGCGGCGCCGACCCAGCAGGTGAGCGGTATGTCGGATCGGGGCTCCAGCAGCGCCGGGCTTTCGGCGGTCGCCTCGGTCCGGTCGAGCATCAGGTCGGCGTTCATCGCCGTATGGATCAGCGGGCGCAGGTCATGGACGCCGCTGATCGAGGTGACGGAGACGATCCGCGCGGCGACCACATCGGGCAACGGCGCGTCCTGGCACAGCATCCGCGTCACCAGGTGCCCGCCCGCCGAATGCCCGGTCAGCCGGATCGGCCCATCCATTTCGCGTGCCGCCGCTGCAATCGCCGCGCCGGTCTGCCGGGTGATGCCGGAGATGCGGATCTGCGGGCACAGCGTGTAGCCCGGCATCGCCACCGCCCAGCCGCGTTCCAGCGGCCCATCGGCCAGATGCGACCAGTCGGACTTGCCGAAGGCGCGCCAGTAGCCGCCATGGACGAAGACCACCAGCCCCTGCGCCGCGCCTTGCGGCAGGAACAGGTCGAACCGCTCGCGCGCCGTGGCGCCATAGGCGATGTCGAGCCGGGCCCGGCCCGTCGCCGCCAGCCGCTTGCGGAACGCCGCCGCTGCCGCTGCCAAGCGCGGTGGGTAGCTTTCCGCGTCGGGGATATGGTCGCGGTTGTTATAGGCGTCATCCCAGTCCATTTTGCGAGAATAGCGTTGGTTCCGAGGAATTTTCTTCGCCTTCCTGGCCAGGTGGGGTGGAAAAATGCGCCGAGTCGCGGTCAAGTCACACTCCGAAGACACAACATCAGACCATATCCACCCATAGGAGGGACACGAGATGAAAAAGATACTGGGAAGCGCCTTGCTGGCCGCCGGGATCGCGATAACCGGTTCGGCCGGGGCCGAGGTCAAGATCGGCATGATCACCACCCTTTCTGGCGGCGGCTCGCATCTGGGGATCGATGTGCGCGATGGCTTCGCTCTGGCGATGAAGCAGGCCGGGCGCGCCGATGTGGAACTGATCGTCAAGGACGATGCGCGCAAGCCCGATCTTGCCAAGCAGATCGCCGACGAGATGATCCAGCGCGACAAGGTCGACATCATGACCGGGATCATCTGGTCGAACCTGGCCATGGCGGTGGTGCCGCCGACAGTACGCCAAGGGGTGTTCTACCTGTCGGCCAATGCCGGGCCGAGCGCGCTGGCGGGCAAGGGTTGCCACCCGAACTATTTCAACGTCGCCTGGCAGAACAACGACCTGCACGCGGCGATGGGCGGGTATATGAAGACCGCCGGGCTGGCCAACCCCTTCATCCTGGCGCCAAATTATCCGGCTGGCACGGATGCGCTGACCGGGTTCAAGAGCCTTTACGGCGATAACGTCGCGGGCGAGATCTACACCAAGCTGGGCCAGAAGGACTACGCGGCCGAGATCGCGCAGATTCGGGCCTCGGGTGCCGACAGCGTGTTCTTCTTCCTGCCCGGCGGCATGGGCATCGCCTTCATGAAGCAGTATGCGGGCGCTGGCGTGGATCTGCCGGTCTACGGGCCCGCCTTCTCGTTCGACGAAATCATCCTGGGCGCGGTCGGCGACGCGGCACTGGGGGTGAAGAACACCTCGCAATGGGCCTATGACCTGGACAACGCCGCCAACGCGGCCTTCGTCGAGAGCTTCCGGGCCGAGTATGGCCGCACGCCGACGCTCTATGCCAGCCAGGGCTTCGACACTGCGAACCTGATCCTGTCGGCGCTGGACACGGCCCAGCCCTCGGACGCGGACGCCTTCCGCGCGGCGCTTGAAGCGGCGGCGTTCACCTCGGTGCGCGGTGATTTCAAATTCGGGCCGAACCACCACCCGATCCAGAACATCTATGTGCGCGAAGTGGTGGCCGGGGACGGCAAACCGACCAACAAACTGGTCGGCATCGCCATCGAGAACCGCCAGGACGCCTATGCGGGCGAGTGCACGATGTGAGGAACGCCAATGTCCCGGCCTTGCGCCGGGACCTTGATGGGCAGCGCTTGGCGGCGCGAGGCTCCGGCTCATGGCCGGGGCATTGCGGGTCAGATGAATTGATCTCCCCATGACCACCGCCCTCCTTATCGAGCAACTCCTCAACGGGGTGCAGTTTGGCGTCATGCTGTTCCTGATGGCGGCCGGGCTGACGCTGGTGTTCGGGGTCATGGGACTGATCAACCTGGCCCATGGCTCGCTCTACATGGCCGGTGCCTTCGTCTGCGCCACGGTGACGGGGGCGACCGGCTCGTTCTGGCTCGGGCTCGGCACCGGGACGCTGGCGGCGGCGGCGCTGGGGGCGCTGGTCGAGATCGGGGTGATGCGCCGGCTTTATGGACGCGGCCATCTGGATCAGGTGCTGGCGACGTTTGCGCTGATCCTGATCTTCTCCGAGGGCACCCGGATGGTGTTCGGGGCGCAGCCGCTGTGGCTCGACATGCCAAAGGCGCTGAGTGGCCATGTCAGCCTGCCCGGCGGCGCCGTATACCCGGTGTTCCGGCTGGCGATCATCGTCGCCGGTCTGGCGGTGGCGGCGGGGCTGTACGTGCTGATCCAGCGCACGCGGCTCGGGATGCGTATCCGCGCTGGCGAGAGCGACCGCGAGATGATCGCCGCCCTTGGGGTCGATATCGCCCGGCTCTACACGGTGGTGTTCGCGCTCGGGGCCGGGCTGGCCGGGCTGGCCGGGGCGATGATCGGGGCCTTGCAATCGGTCGAGGTCGGGATGGGCGAGCCGGTACTGATCCTGGCCTTCGTTACCATCGTGATCGGCGGCATCGGCTCGATCCGCGGAGCGCTGGTGGGCGCGGTGCTGGTCGGCGTGGTCGATACCATGGGGCGGATCTTTCTGCCGGTGCTGTTCGGGTTGTTCACCGACCCCTCGTCGGCAACCTCGATCGGTTCGGCGCTGGCCTCGATGCTGATCTACCTGATGATGGCGGCAATACTGGCGGTCAGGCCAAAGGGCCTGTTCCCGGCCCATGGCTGAGTTGCGCGAATCAATTCTGAACGCGGTGCTGGCGGTCCTGCTGCTGGCAGCACCGCTGGCGGCGCTGGGCGTCGGCGAGCCCTACTACGCCAATCTGGCCAGCCGGGTGGCGATCCTGGCGCTGGCCGGGGTGGGTCTGAACCTGGCGCTGGGCTATGGCGGCATGGTCAGCTTCGGCCATGCGGCGTTTTTCGGCATTGGCGGCTATGTGGCGGGTATCGCGGCGCAAGGCGCGTTCAATGGCGCGGCGGTGATCTCGTGGCCGGTGGAAATCATGGGCACCGACATCATGCCGCCGATCTGGCTGGCGGCAATGGCGGTGACCGGGGCGGTGGCGGCGGCGATCGGGGCGATCAGCCTGCGCACCTCCGGCGTCTATTTCATCATGATCACCCTGGCGTTTGCCCAGATGATCTACTATTTTGCCATCTCCTGGCCCGCCTATGGCGGCGAGGATGGGTTGTCGATCACTGTGAGGAACGGTTTCCCCGGCATCGATACCTACGACCCGCTCAGCTTCTTCCTGATCTGCTATGGCTGCCTGATGCTGGCGCTGGCAGCGAACTGGCGGATCATGGGGACGCGGTTCGGGGCGGCGCTGATGTGCGCGCGGATGAACCCGGAACGGCTGGCGACCGTGGGGATCGAGCCGTTTCCGGTAAAGCTGACCGCCTTCGTGATCTCTGCCATGATCGCCGGGCTGGCGGGGGCGCTGTTCGCCGACCTGAACGGGTTCGTCAGCCCCTCGATGCTGGGTTGGCACACCTCCGGTGCGATCATGGTCTTCGTCATCCTCGGTGGTGTCGGGCGGCTGTTCGGGCCGGTTGCGGGGGCGGCGCTGTATGTGTTGCTGGAGCATGTCCTGGGCGGGCTGACCGAGCATTGGCAGTTGCTGTTGGGTCTGATCCTGCTGGGTGTGGTGCTGTTCGCCCGCGGTGGGCTGATCGGCATGGTGGCCGGGGAGGCGCACCATGGGTGAGCCAGTGCTTGAGGTTCGGGGGTTGCAAAAAAACTTCGGTGCACTGAAGGCGACCGACGGGGTGTCGCTGACGCTGGAGCCGGGCGAGATCCACGCGCTGATCGGGCCGAACGGGGCGGGCAAATCGACCCTGGTGGCGCAGATCGCCGGGCAGTTGGCGCAGGATGAGGGTGAAATCTTTCTGGGCGGGCGGGAAATCTCCGGCATGTCTGTTGCCGGGCGGGCGCGGCTGGGTTTGGGGCGGACCTTTCAGGTCTCGTCGCTGGCGCTGGAGTTCTCGGCGTTGCGCAACATCATGCTGGCGGTGCAGGGGCGGCTGGGCCTCGGCTTTCTGACGCCAGTGATGCGCGACCGGCGGTTGCTGGACCCGGCGCATGCGGTGCTGGCGCGGTTCGGATTGGAGGATCGCGCCAATGTAACTGCATCGGCCTTGAGCCATGGTGAGCGGCGGCAGTTGGAACTGGCGATGGCCTTCGCGCTGGAACCGCGTGTGCTGCTGCTGGACGAGCCGATGGCGGGGATGGGCGCCGGTGGCACCCCGGCACTGACCAAGGTGCTGGGGGCGATGCGCGAGACCGTGCCGATGCTGCTGATCGAGCATGACATGGACGCGGTTTTCGCCCTGGCCGACCGGATCAGCGTGTTGGCCGAGGGCCGGGTGATTTTCTCCGGCCCGCCGGACGTTGTGCGCACCAGTGCGGTGGTGCGTGAGGTTTATCTGGGTGTGGAGGACTGAGATGCTGCGGCTGGAGGGCGTCGAGACCTTTTACGGCCCGGTCCAGGCGCTGTTCGGCGTCGACCTTTCGGTCGCGGCGGGACAGGTGGTGGCGCTGATGGGCCGCAACGGCATGGGCAAGACCACGACGATCCGCTCGATCTTGCAAATGAGCCCCCATGCGCGCGGACGGATCAGTTTCGAGGGCCGCGACATGGCGGGCCTCAGCCCGCACCAGGCGGCGCGGCTGGGGCTGGGGCTGGTGCCCGAGGGGCGGCGCTGTTTCACCAGTCTGACCGTGGCCGAGAACCTGATCGCCACCCAGCGCCCCGGCCCCTGGGATCGTGCAGCGGTTGAGTATCTGTTCCCGCGCCTGGCCGAGCGTGGCGGGCAGATGGCGGGAACCCTGTCGGGCGGCGAGCAGCAGATGCTGGCGATTGGCCGGGCGCTGATGACCAACCCGAAACTGCTGATCCTGGACGAGGCGACCGAGGGGCTGGCGCCAACCATCCGGGCCGAGATCTGGGCGGCGCTGGCGCGGCTGAAGGCCGAAGGCGAGGCGATCCTGATTGTCGACAAGGCCCTGAAGGAGTTGTTGCCGCTAGCCGATGACTGCGTGATCCTGGAGCGTGGTGCGACGGTCTGGCAAGGAGCGCCGGGCGCTCTCGATGACGCGGTCTCCAACCGCTATCTCGGGGTTTGAGAGTTTGTATAACTACCACCCCGCACCATCCCGTCCCCCATAAACAAACTGTCAGAAGGCGCAAAACCCTCCGGCTGCCAAAGCAATGGCGCAGAAACCGGCAAAGCCGATCCCAAGGAGGATTTTCTCGCCCAACGGCCGTTCTTGCCATGTCGTGCCGGGGCCACCTGTCCCGGCGAAGCAGGTCGTGCGTGACGCTGTAATATGCCTGATTGCCACCATGCCGGATGTCGACTCCGGTCGCGGCAAAGAAAGCTTCGGCGCGGTCGATGCGCTGCACGGGGTCAAGCCGGGGCTCGGCCTTCACATAGAATTTTTGTCAGAAGCTCGCGGGCACTCGTGCAGAAATGTCGAGCAGCATCGGGGTTTTTGGGGCTCAAAGAGTAAAGCGCCCCGTGCCAGCGGTCGTGAACGTCTTGCGAAATTGCATCAAGGATATGGTCAATTTCCGAAGCGGGTGGCTCATCGTTAGTCTCGTTTTCCGGCGTTTCTCCCTCGAGCGCGTTCATTACGCTAACCGAGTTGGCGGCTTCGCGTTCTGATAGGTCGAGGAAGCGGTCAAACCGCTCGCCGTACACGTCCGCATCTGCGCGGCTTTCGAGCGCAGTGTACGACCGTTGCACAGTTTCGACCGAGGTTCGGAAGGTCACGTACTGCGGCTTTGATGCTGTACGAGCAAGCTTCTGCAATTCCCTTTTCAACCGTTCACGGTTGGCCCGCACTCGGGCATTATGAGCGCGTACCTTCGAGTTATAGGTACGAATCCCCTGGTTCAGTTTATTTATGGCTTGCTTATGCTTTGTCTGAGTTTGTCGGATTTTCGACTGAACCTGGCGCAGCTTGCTTCGCATCTGTGAAGGCGAAATTCGACGGGCCATGACAATTCTCCTACCTTGCTGCCACGCTCGCGATATGCCCTGCAAACTCCGTGACGAAAGTTCGGAGCGAGGTCAGGTCACTTATCAGCCCGTTGACGAAGTCGGCACTGGACGCGAGCGGCCTGGTCTGATTCTTTGATATTCTGATTTGACCGGGGGGTTCGCCGATGGCGATGGGACTGCGGAAGGATCGTCAGGGTGACTTGATGGTGGGCTGGGCGGAGATGCCGCGCTCGCCGGGTCATGTGTTTTACGACCGTCTTCAGTCGGTCCTGATCGAGGGCGACTTCGACGGCTTCGCCGAGGCGGCCTGCCGGTGCTGTTACGCGGCCAGGACGGGAGCGCCTTCGGTGCCGCCGGGGCGCTATTTCCGCAGGCATCTGGTGGGCTACTTCGAAGGCATCGACTCTGGGCGCGGGCTGGAATGGCGCGGCTCGGATTCGCTGTCGCTGCGGGAGTTTCTGCGGCTGGAGAGCCGGGATCGTGTGCCGGACCATTCCTGGCTGTCGAAGACCCGCACGCGCCTGCCCCACGAGGTGCACGCGATGGTCTTCGACTGGGTTCTGGCGCTGATCGCCGAGGCGGGTCTGGTGAAGGGCGACCGCATCGGGGTGGATGCCTCGACCATGGAGGCCAACGCGGCGCTGCGCAACATCGTGCGGCGCGACACGGGTGAGGGCTACCGGGAGATGCTGGAGCATCTGGCCCGGGAGAGCGGCATCGAGACGCCCACGGCCGAGGACCTGGCGCGTCTGGACCGCAAGCGCAAGGGCAAGAAGCTCTCGAACCAGGATCGGGTTTCCAGGAGCGACCCCGAGGCCAGGGTCGCCAGGATGAAGGACGCCGCGACCCATCTGGCCGACAAGCCCGGGCCCGCGGTGGATCTGGACACCGGCGCGGTGGTGGCGGTCGAGTTGCACCCAGCCGATGAGGGCGACACCACGACGCTTTTCAAGACCCTGGCGGCGGCCGAGGCAAACCTCGAGGCGGTGGCTGCGGCGCCGACGCCAGAGGGCCCGGCCGAATGCGTCGCCGACAAGGGCTATCACGCACGGGCGGTCTTGAAGGCCCTGGACGACAGTCCCTGGAAGACCCGGATCGCCGAGCCCAGGCAGAAGGGCTTTTCGCGCTGGCGCGGTGACCAGGCGGCGCGCCGGGCGGTCACCAGCAACCGCGTGCGGCTCAAGTCCGGGCTCGCCCGCGAGGCCTTCAAGCTGCGCGCCGGGATCGTCGAGCGCTGCTTTGCCCACAGCCTCGATCGCGGCGGCCTGCGCCGGACCTGGCTGCGCCGGCGCGAGAACGTGCACAAGCGATACCTGCTTCACGTCGCCGGCCACAACCTCTCGTTGCTGATGCGCCAACTCATCGGCGCCGGCACCCCGCGCCAGGCCGTGGCGGGCGGATATGGCGGTGTTTTCGTGCTTGTTGCGCCCTCTGGAGCCGTTCTGGTCGCTCGGATCGTCCTCATCGTCTCGGAGGATGGCGAACCCGCCGGCGCTGCGTTATGTTTCGTCGTGGGGTGAGTGGGGTGAAACCCGGTCAATGGTGCCTTTTTCAACGGGCTGCTAAGCGCCCACGTCAGCTTCTCGACAACCGCAAGCTGTGCGAAAAATAAAGTGAGCGGGCTCCGTGGGTGCAAGTTGGCCAGACTGATAGGAACGCTTGCTTTTCCACCCCACATCCGGGATTCTCGCACGGGGTAGACAATACCGTGGGGCATTGATGAGCAGGATATCCCAAGATCAGATCAACAAGGCCGCATGGGCCGCATGTGACACCTTCCGGGGGGTGGTCGATCCTTCAATTTACAAAGATTTTGTTTTGACGATGCTCTTCCTGAAATACATCAGTGACGTGTGGAACGACCATCGCACACGCTACGAAGCCGAGCACCCCGGGCATCCGGAACTTGTGGATGAGCTAATGAAGAACGAAGCATTCGTCCTCCCGGCCCACGCCAGTTTTGATTGGCTCCATGAACGGCGGCATCAACCCGGCAATGGTGAACGGATCGACAAGGCCCTGCATGCCATCGAGGAAGCCAACATCGCCAAGTTGCGGGACGTGTTCCAGGACATCTCGTTCAACTCGAACAAGCTGGGCGATGAGGAGCAGAAGAACGATATCCTCCGGCATATCCTGGAGGATTTTGCCAAACCCTCCCTGGACCTCCGTCCATCCCGGGTGGGGAACCTGGATATCATTGGTGGTGCATATGAATACCTGATATCGCGATTTGCGGCATCGGCGGGCAAGAAAGCCGGGGAGTTCTACACCCCTGCTGCGGTATCGGAACTCATCGCCCGGTTGGTAGACCCCCAGGAGGGGGATGAGATATGTGATCCCACCTGCGGATCGGCCTCGCTGCTGATGAAATGTGGGCGTCTGATCCGGGAAAATACTGGCACCCGCCGATATGCCCTGTTCGGGCAGGAGGCCATCGGCTCCACCTGGGCCCTGGCCAAGATGAACCTGTTCCTGCATGGCGAGGAGAACCACCAGATCGAATGGGGGGACACGATCCGCAACCCCAAGCTCCGCACCTCCGACGACACCCTCCGCCATTTTGATGTGGTCGTGGCCAATCCTCCCTTCAGCTTGGACAAATGGGGGACAGGGGCGGCGGAGACTGACCGTTTCTCCCGTTTCCGCCGGGGTATTCCACCCAAGACCAAGGGTGATTATGCCTTCATCCTCCACATGATCGAGACCCTGAAACCCGGCACGGGCCGTATGGGTGTGGTCGTCCCCCACGGGGTGTTGTTCCGTGGTTCATCCGAGGGGAAAATCCGGCAGAAGCTGATCGAGGAAAACCTCCTCGATGCGGTAATCGGCCTGCCCGAAAAAATGTTCTTCGGCACCGGCATCCCGGCGGCGATACTGGTGTTCCGGAAGCGCAAGACGGACGACAGCGTGCTCTTCATCGATGCCGGCCGGGAGTTCGAGGCCGGGACCAACCAGAACGCCCTGACCGAGGCGCATCTGGCAAAGATCATCGACACCTACCAGGCACGGGAGACGGTGGAGAAATACGCCTTCCGTGGCACGGCGGCGGACATCCGGGAGAACGATTTCAACCTGAACATCCCCCGCTACGTGGACACTTTCGAGGAGGAAGAAGAAATCGATCTGATGGCCGTTCGTGAAGAACGAACCCGGTTGAAGGCGGAACTGGCCGACCTGGAAACCCGGATGGGGGGGTATCTCCGGGAGCTTGACTTGGCATGAATGGCCACGATCAACGTCTTGGGGATTTTTTTACCAGCCGCCGTCAGAGAGGTGTGCCCGGCCTACCAACGCTGTCGGTTACCCTAGATCGTGGGCTTGCCCCTCGTAGCAGCCTTGAACGTAAGACCGACACCAACCTCACACCGAAGGAGCATCTCAGGGTTCACCGTAGTGATATCGCCTACAACATGATGCGCATGTGGCAGGGTGCATCCGGCATTGCCCACGAGGAAGCACTGGTTAGTCCGGCCTACATCGTCCTCGCGCCGAAAGAGAGCATTGACCCCGTATTTGCAGCGTACCTGTTCAAGTCACCGGAGATGATCCACCGGTTTTGGGCCTACTCCTATGGCATAACCAACGACCGTCTCCGCCTCTACTTCAATGACTTCAAGCGTGTTCCGGTGGACATCCCCCCACTCCCCGAACAACGGAAGATCGCGGACATCCTCTCGACCTGGGACCGGGCCATTGAGACGACCGAGGCGCTACTTACCACCGTCCGGGCCCAGAAACGCGCCCTGATGCAAGCCCTCCTTACTGGTAAACGCCGGTTCCCTGAGTTCGAGGGGCAGGAGTGGAAGACAGGCCATCTTGGTGATGTTCTGGAAATTACTTACGGTAAATCGCCCAAGGACGTGATTGTTGAGGCCGGGTCTTATCCAATCCTTGGAACTGGGGGCAAAACTGGATGGAGTGAATCGGCCATTGCAGACGGTCCCGCAATAATCATCGGTCGCAAGGGTACAATCGACAAACCCCAGTGGGTTCAAGGCCCTTTCTGGGCTATCGATACCACTTATCACTGCCACACGAAGAATGGTAATGACCTTCGTTGGGTATTTGCCTGGCTCCGGTCAATCCATCTTGCTCGATACAACGAAGCATCAGGTGTGCCGAGCCTATCTCGTGAAACGCTGCGGAGGATACCGGTTTCAATACCATCGCCTGTGGAGCAATGCCGGATTGGAGAAGCTATTGCCCTGGCCGACGCGGAGGAGGAGGTCATATCCGGCCAGATCAAAAAACTCCGCGCCGAGAAGAAAGCCCTGATGCAGCAGTTGCTGACGGGTAAACGGCGGGTGAAAGTTTGACGAAATGATTATGGTTTAGGAGCATCATTCCATGACGGACGAGGATATCGAAGTGCCGATCATCTCATACTCAAATGCTCTCCGGTCAGACGACTTCAGGCACGGGTACCTGAAGTGCCGCCTGGTGCACATGCAGGACCGATCCTTTGTCCTGCCTGACGTACTGATGGCGAGCGGATTCAAAAAGAAGTTCTACTCGCCACAGTTCTTCCAGCCGAACCAGATAACGTTCTTCGGCGGTAACGGCTCGGCAGACCTGTGTCGCTTCACCGTGGGGTTGCTCGGTCGTATCGACCTGGAGATAGCCTTCTTTCGCCGTGGACTGGTCAAGAGGTGCTCGGATAATTCCTTCATATACAAATGCGCGTTCAGGGTTGTTGCCGGAGCCGCGCTACCTCCCGGACAGGAGGAATGGCGGAAGCGTGAGCAGAAATTTGAAGTAGCTCTTTACCACCATACGAACGAAGCAGGTGAGAAGGGCATTAGGTCCAGCCGGGAACTCTGGAGTTCTCCCTGGAACATCCAGGGAACCAGAAAGCTAAAGAACATCGCCTACGGGTATTTCACGTGCATCTCCAGAATTCAGCACGAACTTCATCTTCAAGAAATCGCCATGTCGAACAGTGGAATCGCACACTTCCTTCCGACGAATGCTCCCGACCACCCAGCCTTTGCGACCGCCCTTGAGGTTCCGAGACAAACCCCCCAGGACAGAGATCGCTGCCTGAAATTCTGGGTTGATGTCGAGACCATATCGCCGAGCCACTTGTGGCTCCATCGTCCGATGTCTCGGCCAGCTTACTATGAAATCGTACTCCCCAAGGTGTTCCGGGTCGGTGTCGAACCCGGACGGACGATACCAATCAAAGGGACCTCGATATCCATCAATCCTACTGATTGCAAAGCGTTCAACTACGCCATCGTGGGAGACGCGGACACCCATGATGGGCTAGCAGCGCCGTATCACGAGGAAGAGACTGTTCACCTGGCGAAGATCGATGCGATCCCCGGCAAAATGGAAATCATTGGTAGATGGTTCGACAAACAGAACAGCCACCTATTCCCGGATGTATCCGTGGAACTTGCTGAGTTGATCGAACATCGAGCGCAAGGTGCTGAAAAATTCTTCGCTCTTCGATTGGCCTGTGAGGATCATGTGCATTGGAGAAGGTCGATAATGAGCATTCCCGACACCCGCGAAGAAGCCACAGCCAAGCTGCCTGCCCTGCACATCCTGATGGTAATGGGGTGGGATTATCTGCCCCCGGCTGCATGCCTGGCCCTGCGTGGTTCAGAGCGGGCGGTACTGCTGGAGGAAGTGCTTCGGGATCACCTCAGCCGCCATAGGTTCGATTACAAGGGGCAGTCGCATGCTCTTTCCCCCACCGGGGTGGCCCAGGTCATCCGTACCATATCCGCCACCGGCCTCAGCGAGGGGCTGCTGGCGGCCAATAAGGCGATTTATCAGCATCTGACCCTTGGTGTTACCGTTACGGAATTCATAGATGGCCATCGCCATTCAGTGACCGTTCCGCTGATCGACTGGACCAACATCTCGGCCAACCGGTTCCAGGTGACTGAGGAAATCAGTGTTGAGAGACCCGCCGGGTTGGGCCGGTATCGTCCGGACATTGTTTGTTATGTCAATGGCGTCCCCCTGGTGGTGATCGAGGCGAAGCGCCCCGTGTCCGGGGACCCCAACAAGTCCATGGTTGACCAGGGTATCAGCCAACATCTGCGCAACCAGATGGGTGACGGCATCCAGGACCTCTACGCCTATGCACAACTTCTGCTGTCGATCTCAGGGACCGAGGGCCGCTACGGCACCACGGATACCCCAAGGAAGTTCTGGCCCGCATGGCGTGAGGAAGAGATTACCGAAAATGATGTCAGTGCACTGAAGGACCGGCGACTCACAGAGACGCAGATGCAGACCATCTTTGCTGACCGGACAAATTCACGAGAACAGTTCGAGGCGCTCCACAGTAGCTCTGTGCTGCCCACAGAGCAGGATAGGCTACTGATCAGCCTCCTGCGGCCAGACCGGCTCCTGGAGTTCATCCGGCTCTTCATCCTGTTCGACAAGAAAGTCGGGAAGATCGCGGCCCGGTACCAGCAAGCCTTCGGGGTAAAGTCGATACTGAACCGGGTATCGAAACGGCGACCTGATGGTGGGCGAGAAGGGGGTGTGATCTGGCACACCACCGGGTCTGGCAAATCGAGTCTGATGGTATTCCTGTGCAAGGCCCTGGTGCAGGATGAGAGCCTGGCCGACTTCCGGATCATCTTGGTGACGGACCGGATTGACCTGGAGAAACAACTATCGGCCACCTTCCTCACCAGTGGGGCATTCGGCTCGGATGTTGCCACGAAGAAGGACGGCGAGAAGGCCAAGGCGGAGTCGGGACGGGACCTGGCAAAACGGATCGGCTCAGGGACCGAGCAAATCATGTTTACCATGCTCCAGAAGTTCACCCCGGCCACTCGACTGCCGGAGTGTTTCAATCCATCGGACAAGCTGATCGTGCTGGTCGATGAGGGGCATCGCAGCCAGGGTGGCGAAAACCATGAACGAATGCGCAAGGCGCTCCCCAACGCCGCGTACATCGCGTTCACCGGTACCCCATTGCTCAAAGACGACAAGACCCGGAACAAATTCGGCCCTATCCTGCATCCCTACACAATGCAGCGGGCAGTCGAGGATGGCGCTGTCACCCCGCTGGTTTATGAAGAACGAAAGCCGGTAGTCGATATCAACGAGGCGGCCATCGATGCGTGGTTCGACAAGATTACCACCGGGCTATCCGACAAGCAGCGGTCCGATCTGAAGAAGAGATTTGCTACCCGTGGTCAGGTCTATGGGGCCGCCAACCGGATTGAACTGATTGCCTGGGATATTGCCACCCATTTTACCGAGAACTTCGGCAAGCTTGATCTTGGCCTGAAGGCGCAGTTGGCCACAGATAGCAAACTCTCCGCCATCCGGTACAAACAGGCTCTGGATGCCACCGGCATGGTAACCAGTGCGGTGGTTATCTCGGCCCCCGACACCCGGGAGGGTCATGATGATACCGACGAGACCAAGATTCCAGAGGTCCAGGCCTGGTGGAGGGCCAATGTAGGAAACAATCCTCAGGCGTATGAGGTCGGTGTTATCGAGGATTTTGGCCAGGACGGGCAGCCGGACATTCTGATCGTCGTGGATAAACTCCTCACCGGCTTCGATGAGCCCCGTAATGCGGTGCTGTACATTGACAAGTACCTCAAGGGTCACAGCCTGTTGCAGGCCATCGCCAGGGTGAACCGGCTGCACGACGCCAAGCAGTTCGGGTTCTTGATCGACTACCGGGGCATCCTTGCGGAACTGGACACGTCGATCCAGGATTACCAGGACCTCGCCGCCCAGACCCAGGCAGGATACGAGATCGACGATCTGCTCGGCACGTATGCGAACGTGGCAACCGAATACAAACGGTTGCCTGCACTGCATGATGCGCTCTGGGCGATCTTCGCCGGGGTCGAAAACAAAGCCGACCGGGAACAGTTCCGCCGGGTTCTCATGCCCAGGTTTGAGGAAGACGAGGCCGGGACCAGCTACGATGTGCACCAGAAGGTTCGTGAGGACTTCTATGACGCACTGACCGGGTTCGGAATGTGCCTGAAACTGGCGCTGTCGTCCCGGTCATTCTTCGAAGATGGATCATTCAGCGAGGAGACGATCCGGCGGTACAAGCTCGATCTGAAGTTCTTCACCGATATCCGTGTGCAGGCCAAACGGGATGCCCAGGAAACAGTGGACTTCTCCGAGTACGAGGACCAGATTCGCCGCCTGGTGGACAAGCAGGTCATCGGCCAGGAAATCGTCGATCCTGATGGTGTGATCATGGTGGGTGGACTGGGTTCCGACACCGATCCGGATACCTGGTCGGAGGAGAAGGCACGTACCGAAGCAGACCTGATCAAGACCCGGTTGCGGAAGACCATCGAACAAGACTTGATCGACGATCCATATGCCCAAAAGGTCTTTTCCGAAATGCTTCGAGAGGCGATCCGCGAGGCCGAGGCGCTCTTCGATCACCCGGTAACGCAGTACACGCTATTCAAGGACCTTGAACAGCAGATCAAAGATCGCGCGACGCCCACGGTGCCAAACGAGTTCGGTGAGAACCACCACGCACAAGCCTACTACGGGGCGTTTCATCTCATCGTTGGTGATGACGGCGTCTCAAGCATCCCAGAGGACACACTGGTCGAGGAGGCATTCCATATCGACCAGACCGTGGACGAGGCAATCCGGACCCACTCCATCAACCCACAGAACATTGAAGCAGAAATCCGGAAGGCCCTGCTGCCCAGGTACTTCACGCTTCTGGGTGGATTGGACCAAGCCAATGCCCTGATCGACCAGATTATCACCATCGTCCGGGCGGGGATCACTCGGGGGTCGCGGTGATGGCGAGCCAGGCTCTAACCTACGGGGATAAGGTAATCCCCTTCCGGGTCGTGTGCGATCCATCCCGAACCAGCCGGATTGCAATCCATGTTGATCCAGACGGCTCGGTGATCGTGGATGCACCAACGGACGCACCAGATGAGTCGATCCACCGGGCTGTCCGGAAACGTGCAAGGTGGATCGTGCGTCATGTAGAGGATGCCGAGAACCGATCTCGCCATGTCCAACCAAGGGAGTATGTTAGCGGCGAGCAGGTGCTTTACCTTGGTCGTCAATATGTCCTGAAGGTGATCCAATCCGAACGCGCCAATCGATCAGTGAAGCTGGTAGCAGGCCGTCTGGAAGTTCGAACTGAAGACACCACACCGAAGGCTGTCAAAGCCCGGCTACGAGCCTGGTTTAGGTACCACGCCCGAGACTACTTCCACCGCCGCATTGGTGATATATCGGCTGGATTACCTTGGGTGAACACACCCCCGCCGCTTCAGCTTCTGGAGATGAAGCGACAGTGGGGAAGCTGCTCAACGTCGGGTCAGATCATTCTGAACCCACATCTTGTCAAAGCCCCGAGGGCAGCAGTGGACTACGTTATCATCCACGAGCTTGTCCATCTCAAGGTCCATGACCATAGCCCCGAGTTCACAGCCCTGCTGGACCGGCATGTGCCAGGGTGGCGAGGTACAAAACGAAACCTGGATGCAATGGTTGAACTGCTCCTTTCAGTGTGATCTCCAAAGAAACTCCGTTGTAGGACGAACCTAACAAAGAAGGCGATTCTTGATGACAGATCAGATTGTGCAACGACAATTATGATGACCGCCTGACGACAACTAGGATGACCGGTTGGCCGTGTCATTCATTACGGCCTGCACATGCAGGAGAGCGTAATGACGGACACCCCTGTCTGGCCGCCAGACACCCCCGGTCTGAGCGCTTCTCGCGCGCCGGCGGCCGCGCCGGTCCCCGCCAGGCCGTCGCAAGCGCCTCACCGGCGCACAGAGAGGGGCACAGGGCGCTTCCGCCCCCACCCTCCACCTACGGGCAAAGGCCGGGATCGCGCTCTCCGCAGCTCTCTCAGGCCGTCATCGCTGCCGCCTGCTCCAGGCTGAAACCGGCGTCTACCAGCGCCTTCGCGGATCTCGCCTTGCCTTGGATATTGGCCGCCATGAGCCGTGAAAAGTCGAACGTGACCGCGGGGTCCAGCTTGGCCGAAGCCCCGCCCTTTCCGGGGCGGGGCTTCGGGTTGTAACGCCAGACCGGGGGGTGCCAGCCGGAACAGACCCCACATTCATGACCGAACGCGACGTGCCGCCAACCAACAACGGCTCGGAACAAGCCATCCGCCCCTCAACCACCTTGCGCAAGGTCACCGGGGGATTCCGCTCCAACTGGGGAGCTGACTTCTACGCCAACGTTCGCTCCGCATCCTCAACACCGGAAAACGGCAAGGCCTGTCTGCTTTCCAGGCAATCCAGGCCGCCATCGCTGGAAAATCATTGATCCAACCGGGTTGAGTAGTTACATAACAACTACCTGTGTAAGTTCATGCACTTTTGAGACTTATGTAGCTTCGTAGAAAGAGAAGAGGGCGGTAGAATGCCAAACACCTATTTTGAATCGAAAAACTCCTAGAAGCACCAGTAGAGCGCGCAGCATTTAGCGACCGTATGGCCTATGTGTGTGCTGAACTGTCAAAATTAGCCTATTTCAAATTTGAGGGTGGGCACCCGCTCGGCCAAGCAAAAGAAATAGTTGACTTCTTCGTTAAGGACGAAAGCAGTGCCAGCAAACTGAAAAGTGGCCTTGCTTTGATCATATCACAGATACCCGGTACCGAAAAACAAAGCGAGCAGGTCCTGCGAGAAATTTTGGATGCAGCAGATTTTAAGTTGGAGAATACGTTTTCCGAAAGCGGAACACAGGCTTTTTTATGTACGAGAAATGTTGCAAAAGCAGATGGGGGTTCAAAAAAGGTCGCTTACCTCGCATTTAGGGGCACTGACCCAACAGCCTTTGAGGATATTAAATCTGGTAACTACTCAACCCACCCCAAAGGTTGCGTGCCTAGGTTCAATCGGCACCAGATATAGAGGATTTTCTTGCATTGAGGGCGTGGATATGTGTCAAGCTATCGATGACTCATTTACCCGACCTGAGCCGATTGACGCAAGCAGAGAAAGACACCTTGATCCTCGCGCTGTGGACGCAGGCACAGGAGCTGGTGGCAGTGAACGTGGGCTTGGCCAGGCGCGTCACGGAACTTGAAGCAAAGCCCGGTGAGCCTGCGAAGACGCCGGACAACTCCAGTACGCCGCCGTCGCATGGGCGCAAGGCGAACAAGAAACCGGCCCGGGGCAACCGCAAAAAACGGCGCAAGGGGCATGGTGGCGGTGGGCGTCCTCTGAACCCTGACCCGGATCAGCGGGTGGTGGCGAAGGCGCTGTCCTGCCCGCACTGTTGTTCAGCGCTCGGCGATGAGGATCACAAGTTGCATGCGATTTATGACAAGATCGAACTGCCGCGCCCCGCTCCCATTGTCACCCGTGTGGAACTGTATGCGGCGAGGTGTTCTCATTGTTCGGCGCGTTTTGTGGCGCCGGTTCCGGCGGGGCTTGAGCCGGGGTCTCCGTTCACCCCGTCGATCGAGGCGATGGCGGTTTACATGCGTTATGAACACGCGGTCAGTTACCAGCGTCTGTCGAAACTGTTCGCCGATTTGCACGGCTTGACGATCAGCCAAGCCGCCTTGGCCAACCTGTTCAAGAGGGTCAAGCCTGGCTTTGACGCCCGGTTCCAGGCGGTTCTTGCCCGCCTGCGGCAAAGCCGGATGGTCTGCTCCGACGAGACCGGCGCACGCATCAAGGGGCACAACGCCTGGGAATGGGTTTTCCAAAACGATGAAGTCTGCGTCCACGTCATCCGCAACAGTCGGGCGCAACAGTCGGGCGAAGGCGGTGGCCGAGGACGTGATGGACGGCCACAGGCCCGCCATCTGGGTGTCCGATCTTTACGGCGGCCAGCGGGGGCTCGGGGAGGCCTGGCAAATCTGTCTGGCCCACCAGTTGCGCGACTGCCAGTATGCCATCGACGCTGGCGATGCGATCTTCGCACCGGCAATGAAAATGCTCATCTTGCGCGCCGGTGTTCCGGGCCGACGGCGAAAGCGTCTGAAGGACATTACACTTCAGAAATACCGGGGCGACCTGGAACGGCGAATGGACAAGGTTATGGCTTGTCAGCCAACCAACAAAGACGGAATTCGTCTGCGCAAACGCTACGGCAAAGACCGTGACAGCCTGTTCACATTCATGACCGAACGCGACGTGCCGCCAACCAACAACGGCTCGGAACAAGCCATCCACCCCTCAACCACCTTGCGCAAGGTCACCGGGGGATTCCGCTCCAACCGGGGAGCCGACTTCTACGCCAACGTTCGCTCCGTCCTCAACACCGGAAAACGGCAAGGCCTGTCTGCTTTCCAGGCAATCCAGGCCACCATCGCTGGAAAATCAGTGATCCAACCGGGTTGAGTAGTTACGTTATGAGCGTTAAGAAAAGGGAATTATATAGTTCAGTGACCATAACATTTGACACCAGTAGCTTGGGAAAAGGGCGCTAATGCGAGCTTCAAACTTGCTAAAAAACCAGGCGCATTACACAAAATAGATAGCTTTGACACTGAATTAGCTGCGTTCTTGCTCAAGTACAGGGCTTAACGCCGGAGGACTGACACTGTGGTCACTCAACTATATAATTCCCCAAAGAAAACCGCCTGAGCGCCATCCGCTTGACCCCGAGGGACCACAGGCACCTCCCACGCGCGCCACGGCCTTTGCTCTATGAAAGCAGTCCGAGCCGCGCGCCGGACCCTCCTATGGACTTCGGGGACAAGCTCCTCACCGAGCCAAAGTGGTGCACTTTTGCGCCGCCGCGTGGTCGGTTATTCCGCCGCCATTGACAAAAGTGAGTTCACTTTGCGACTCGGAAATCGCGGCAATTCAACGAGCTAGGGGCCGTTCCAGTGGACCTGCCCGTGGCCGGAGAGGTCGTAGCCGCCGAGCTCCGCCGCCTTGGCGGCGAAGGCGGGGGTGCGGCAGAAGGCGGACAGGGTTTGCCAGCGCGGTTCGAAAAATGCGCGCCGCTCGATGGCGATGTCGTAGCGCTCGGTGACCAAGGGCAAAAACCCGAGTCGGAATTGGCGGGCCATCGCTTCCAGCCCTGGCGCGGCGTCGGCCTGGCCGGAGGCGACGGCGGCAGCGGCGTCGGCTTCGGTGCGGGCCGGATCGGGGGCCGTTTCGATGTCGGCGCGGTCGAGACCGGCCTCGGCCAGCAGGTGGTCGAACAGGATCTGGCCGCCCGCCTTGGGCTGGCGCAGCACGACGCGGCGGCCTTTCAGGTCGGCGATGCCGGTAATGTCCTGCCCCGGCGCCAGGATCAGCCCGCCGCTGCGTTTTGCCCACTCGATCAGGGTCACCGGCGCATCGTGCAGCCGGGTGTTGACGTGGCTTCGATTCCAATCCCCGGTTTCGGGTTCGAACACATGCATGCCGCAGGCGATTGCCTCGCCGTCCACCAACCGGTCCAGCCCATCAAGGCTGCCGTCGAAGAAGCTGGCCAGGCCGCTGCCGGATTCCCTTAGCGCCCAGTCGAGCAGGGGGTCGTGGCTGCCGCTGACGACATCGGGTGCGAGCGGGGCATTCACCGGGGCGGCGCGTCCGCCGGAGAGCCAAGCCTCGATCTCGGCCTTTGGGAACAGCAGCTTGCCAGTAACCCGGCGGCACGGGATCTGCCCCGCAGCGGCAAGGTCGTAGACCTTGCGCTGCTTCACGCGCAATAGCGCGGCGATCTCGCTTGAGGTCAGGAATTCAGGTGCTGTGGGGTCACGGTCCATGAATGCAGTGGTAGCGCGGCTGGGCGGGAAGGGCAAAGAAATCAGACGGCGGACATGTTTGTCCGCCGTCGCGACCAGGGTGGGCAGGTGGAGCCGTCAGGGAAAAGCTGCATGAGCGCCCTTGCCATGGGGCGCGGATCGGGTGAAAAGGCCAGGATTCCAATCTTTTCAGGGAGTGCCCAGATGATCCGCGCGGTCATATTCGACCTGGACGGCACACTGGTCGACAGCGCCCCGGACCTGCACGTAGCGACGCGCGCCCTGCTCAAGGAGTTGGGTGCACCGCCAGTGACGCTGGCCCAGGTTCACAGTTTCGTCGGTAACGGCATCCCCAGGCTGGTCGAGCGCAGCCTCGACGCTGCCGGGAAACCCGCCAAGGGCAAGGCGCTGGGCAAGGCGGTGATGCGGTTCAAGGAACTCTACGGCGCCGCCCCGGCCGATCTGACCCACCCCTATCACGGGGTCGAGGCGATGCTCGGCGCACTCCGCGCCCGCAGCCTGCAACTCGGCGTCTGCACCAACAAACCCGAGGCGTTGACGCGGCAGGTGCTGGAGGGCGTTGCGCTCGACCGCCACTTGCACGCCGTCGTCGGCGGCGACACCCTGAAAGTTATGAAACCGGAACCGGAACCGTTGCGCCACTGCGCCAGCCTGCTCGGCGCCGGCATCGACGAGACGCTCTATGTTGGCGACAGCGAGACCGACGCCGACACCGCGGCGGCGGCGGGTATGGCTTTTGCGCTCTATTCGGGCGGCTACCGCAAGCGTCCGCTCGCCCTGTTCGAGGATTGCTTCATTTTCCACGACTTCGCCGCGCTGATCCAGTTCGTCGAGGCCCGCATCGTGGTCTGAGGGTATTTGTGCGGCATTTGCCCGTGACGAAATCCGCTTGTGAGGATTTCCGGCTCCGCCTGCCACCCTGCCTCCCGGCGGGTCTTATGCGCCTGTCCGGTCCGCTTCGGTGACCTGCGCAAAAAAAACCAGCCGGAGCGGTCAGGGTATGATCAGATTACCGGGCGCGCCGGGCGCGGTCGGCGAGGCGATTGATCAAGGGGGTGAGGATCAACTGCATGGCCAGATCCAGCTTGTTGCCTGGAATGACGATGGAATTGGCCCGGCTCATCCAGCCGCCTGCGATCATCGAGATCAGATAGGGGAAATCGATCCCGCGCGGGTTCTTGAAGCGGATCACCACCAGGCTTTCATCCGGGGTCGGGATCCAGCGCGTGATGAAGGGGTTCGAGGTATCGACCACCGGGACGCGCTGGAAGTTGATGTCGGTCTCGGTGAATTGCGGGCAGATCACATGCACATAATCGTGCATGCGGCGCAGGATGGTGTCGGTCACCGCCTCGGTGGTGTAGCCACGCGCCGACTTGTCGCGGTGGATTTTCTGGATCCATTCGAGGTTGATCACCGGGACAACGCCAATCTTCAGATCAACATGCTGGGCGATATTCAGTCCGTCGATGGCGACGGCACCGTGCAGGCCCTCGTAGAACAGCAGGTCGGTATTCTCCGGCACCGCTTCCCATTCGGTGAAGTTGCCCGGGGGAACGCCGAATCGCCGGGCGTCCTCATCGTCATGGACATAGTGGCGAATGCGGCCGGTTCCGTTTTCGCCATAGCTGCGGAAAAGGGTTTCCAGATCGTCGAGAGTATTGGCGTCGAGGCTGAAATGGCTGAAGGAGTGATCGCCCGCATCGACCCGGCGGGCCAATTCGGCGGTCATGTCGCTGCGACTGTAGCGGTGGAAGGCGTCGCCGGTGACGCTGGCCACCTCGACCCCTTCGCGGCGGAAGATTTGCTCGAAGGTGTGCTTGATGGTCGAGGTGCCCGAGCCTGACGAGCCGGTGACCGAGATGACTGGGTGCTTGAGCGACATGGGTAAACTCCGTCAAAGCCGGAACAGGCCGCGCTGGCCGAACAGTGGCGAGGCTTCGCTGTCGGGCAGGTCGTGAAAGGCGGCGATGCGGGCGACCTTGCCGGGATCGCCGAAAACCAGCGGGCTGTAGGCGTCGAGCGCCGGGGTAGTTGTGTCCAGCAGGCGGGTCCGGCCATCGGTGGCCTGGCCGCCCGCCTGTTCGGTCAGCAGGGCGACGGGATGGCAGTGATGGACCAGCGATCGTGGTGCCTGCGTGCCATGCGGGGCGAGGTAGATGCCGCCGCGCATGAGGATACGCTGGGCCTCGGCTGCGAGCGAACCGGTCCAGCGCATGTCGAAGTTTTGCTGACGGGGGCCCTCGATGCCGGACAGGCAATCGTCGATGAAGCGCTGGACCGCGGGGTTCCAGTGGCGGTAATCGGCTGTGTTGGCGGCAAATTCAGCGATACCGGTGGGGATGCGGAGCTCCGGTGTGTCCAGGCGGAAGGCGGCGGAAGTGCGGCTCCCGATTGCATGGTCAAGCCCGATTGCATGGTCAAGAACGAACAGCGCTGTGCCCTGGCCAGTGGTCAGCATCAACGTGCTGAGCGGGCCGTAGAGGAAAATCCCGGCTCCGATCTGATCGGTGCCAGGGCGCAGGAAGCTGGCCTCGGCCAGGCCGGGGGCGGCCGGGTAGAGCGAGAACAGGGTGCCGGGCGGGGTGTTGGTCTCGAAGCCGGTTGCGTCGAGCGGGTCGATGGCGACGGCCAAGGTGCCGTTGGGGTTGATCTCGGTGATGCCGCCCTGCGGGTGACTGGCGAGGAAACGCACACTGAGGGGGGCGATGCGGGCGGCGAAGGCGGTGTCAGCCTCGGCCCGCAGCGCCGCGCCGCTCCCAAAACCGGCGATCCGCGTCGTGAGTTCGGCGGCGGTCGAGGACAGGCCGAGGACCACCGCGCCGGTCTCCGGCGTGGTGTGCTCGGCGAGATAATCCTTGAGCGTCCGTGCCGTTGCCATCCGCCTCCCCCAAGCTGCCTGATCGCGCCCATGCCCATTCATCAGGCGCGCGACGAAAAGAAAACTGAAAATTTCCTTGGCACCGTAAAGCGAAGCTATCCGGGGCAGGCGCGCATGCCAACAGGGGGATCATACCAGTGTTCGCACTCGCGAACCCATCCGCCCACTCCGCCTTGGTGTTATGCGCCTGCCCGGCCCCTTCGGTGGCCTGCGCGCCGCCCCCACCGGAAGGCGAGGCGGGTGGTGGGCGGTTGCCACGGGGTCGGATTTCGGGTTTTCCTCCGGGTCCGAATCGAAATGGCATCGCTTGAGGTATCCGCTGATGAAGATCCTGGTCCTGCAGCACGCTGCTTGTGAACATCCGGGCGAGTTTCGCCGCTTTCTGGCTGAGGACGGGCATGAATGGGTGCCGGTCGAGCTGGATGCGGGCGAGACGCCCCCAACACTGGATGGGTTCGACGCGCTCTGGGTCATGGGCGGGCCGATGGATGTTTGGGAGGAGGACGCGCACCCCTGGCTGGTGGGCGAGAAAGCGCTGATCCGCGAGGCGGTCGAGGAGCGGGGCATGCCCTTCCTGGGCCTCTGTCTTGGCCACCAGCTTTTGGCCTGCGCGCTGGGCGGCGAGTGTGGAAAATCCCAAGTGCCGGAGATCGGGGTTCTGCCGGTACAGCAGACCGAGATGGGCGCCGAAAGCATTTTCCTCGATAACCTGCCCGAGGTGTTCCGTAGCTTGCAATGGCACAGCGCCGAGGTCATCCGGCTGCCGGAGGGTGCCAAGATATTGGCGACGTCGCCGGATTGTGCTGTGCAGGCGATGAGTTGGGGTCCGCGGGCGCTGTCGATGCAGTTCCATCTGGAGGTCGAGGCGGACACCGTGGAGAACTGGGTCGCGATCGAGGCCTATAGGGAGGCGCTGGATGCGGCGTTTGGTCCAGGCGGGGTAGACCGCATGGTGGCGGATTGTGCCGCGCGGTTGGTGGATTTCAAGACCATTGCCGAACGGGTCTATATGAACTGGCTGCAAGCGGCGGCACGGGTGGGGTGAGGCCGTTGGGTGTCCTGGAGCAATTTCGAGCCAAACGGGTTCATTTGGCGACTCGGAAATTGCGTGAAACCAAAGAGCCAGAGCCTCCGGTCTGATTCTATCAGGTCGGAGGCTCTAGCTTGCCGCTTCGATCAGCGAGCGGCGGGCAGATTCCAAATGTTCCTTCATCAGACGCCCGGCGGCCTCGGCATTGCGTGAGCGGATGGCGTCGATGATGCTGCGATGCTGGTGGTTGTAGTGCTTGATGATTTCCGCATCCAGCGTGATGGTGCGCATCCGGGCCCATTGGGCGTGGCTGCGGACCTCGTGCATCTTTTCCATCATCCAGACGATCAGGGCGTTCTGCGAGCAGCGCGCCAGGGCCAGATGAAAGCGGTCGTCGGCATCGGCGAAGGCGATGGCATCGCTGCCACAGGTCTCCATCGTCTGCAAATGCGCCTCGGCCTTGGCGAGGTCGAATTCGGTGGCGTGAAGCACCGCCAGGCGGACCATTTGCGGTTCGACGGCGAAGCGCGCGTCGATGAGTTCCAGTGGGCGGGCGGTTTCGACGATCGAACGGACCTCGTCGCGATCGGAATAGGTGACATAGGTGCCGGAGCCCGCGCGCCGCTCGACGAATGCGGTGTCTTCAAGCTGTTTCAAGGCCTCGCGGATGGTGCCGCGGGCGACGCCGAACTGACCGGCAAGCGTGCGTTCCGGCGGCAACCGGTCGTTCAGGGCGAATTGGGCCGAGATGATCTGCTCGCGCAGAAAGCCGGCGATGTCGGCGGCGTTCATTCGCTCCCTCTCTTGCAGCGTAGCCCGGTCATGTTGCCCCTGATTTCTGCGTCTCGCTCGCTTCGAGAGGGCCAGCTTTGCATATACCAAACGATTGCAAAAGGCACAAATCTGGTTGTGCTGTGGTCAACAATTGGTCAGGGTAGGGGAGGGAGGATTCGAAAAGAATCGAAAAATTGAACCAAAATTCGCGAATCAGTATATTTTTGGCTTGATCCGATTGTTGATTCTGGTTCAAATGCCGCCCGAAGGCGACCGGACCGAGGGCGACCGGAGGGAATTGGTCGTCCACGGGTGCCCGCGCAAGCGGGACACTGCAAGCGGGACACTGAACGAGGCCGTGCCGGAGTGGCGACATTCCGGGAAAACAGCGGCGCATATCAAGGGAGGATGCTGTGGCTAGAACGGATCTGGAAGCCTTTGTCGATGCCGAGGGGCGCGACGCCAAGGTAGCGGAAGTCCGCAAGATGATCGACGATCTGGGGATCGAGTATCTGTATCTGCAGTTCATCTCAGTCACCGGCAAGATCATGGGCAAGGGCATCCCGGCGGACCATTGGGAGACCGTCGCCAGGAAGGGTTTTCAGCTCGTCTACGGTTCCACCATGAATCTGTTCACCAACCGGACTGGCGATTATCTTGGCTACGGCCCCGAGGCCGCCGAGTTGGTCGGTATCCCGGAGCCGGAAACCATGATGCAGCTGCCGTGGGACAAGCGTGTGGCGCGGTTCTACTGCACCCTGTTCCGCAACCGCGAGGAGCGCAAGAACCCCGGCGGCTTCCTGACGGCAGATTGCCGTGGCAACCTGCGACGCCTGCATGAACAGTTCAAGGCCAAGCACAATGGCCTGAGCCTGCGGATTGGCACCGAGCCCGAGATGATGTGGCTGAAATTCGACGAGAACGGCAAGCCGAAGGACGGCTACTCGAAACCCTACTGCTACCACATCGACCAGTTCGAGAGCCTGCGACCGGTCTACATGAAGGTCATGGAATACAGCCGCAAGATGGGGCTCGACATGATTCAGGGCGACCACGAGGACGCGCCGGGGCAGCTCGAACTGAACTGGATGTATGACGATGTGATGCGCAACGCCGACCGCCTGACAACCTACCGCCAGATCTGCGCCCAGGTGGCGCGCGAATTCGGCATTTTCGCCTGTTTCATGAGCAAGCCCTTCATGGGCGTCTCAGCCAACGGCTGCCACCACAATATGTCGCTGTGGCGGGGCGGTGAGGATCACTTCGTGCGCGCCGGCAACGACCCGGACAATCTGCCGGGCATGAAAGACAACTACATGTATGTGAAGGGTGGCGACAACACCTTCATGCCTGATGGCGACGACCCGCAGATGCCGCAAAAGGCGGGGCTGGATGCCATCGGCGGCATCGTGCAACACCTGCGCGCGCTGACCGCCATCGGCTGTTCGACGGTGAACTCGTACCGCCGCCTGTGGGACACGGGCTACTGGGCGCCGGTCTTTGCCGACTGGGGTTTCCAGAACCGCACCACCGGCCTGCGGGTCTCGGCGCCGGGGCGGTTCGAGTACCGCTCGGTCGACAGTATGGTGAACCAGTACATCATGGGCGCGACCATCCTCGCCGCTGCCGATGACGGAATCGACAACAAGCTCGATCCGGGTGAGCCCGAGGAGCGCAACATCTACGAGGCGATTGAGCAGGGCAAGCAGGTCAAGAAATTGCCGATGTCGCTGGGTGAAGCGCTGGAGGCGCTCGAGGCCGACGAGGTCGTCCAGCGCGGCATGCCGGGTGAGATGTATCGCCTCTATCACGAGTACAAATCGGACGAATGGGCCCGCTTCATGTCGACCGTCACCGAATGGGATGCGGACACCTACATGGAATGCCTGCCATAAGGCCGTCCGGCATCGAAATCCGGCCCGGCGCGATCGCCGGGCCGGAATGCCAACCCACGAAAGCAGAAGGAAGCACAATACCATGTGTGGAATCGCAGGACTGATCCATCGCGGCCGCAACTCGAATGTGGGCTCCGAGATGACCGCGATGCTGCTGGCCCTAAAGCATCGCGGGCCGGATTCAACCGGGTTTGCCGTCTATGGCGAGCCCACCGCAGGTGATTACATCATGCGAGTCAAGGTGGCGGAGCATGAAGACATGGCCAAGGGCCATCGCATCCACGCCCAGATCGAAGATCGCATCGCCGAGGTCGAGGCGCGCCTCGATGAGCATGGCGCGACGGTCAAGGCCAGGGAAAACGCAACCGAATATGCGCTGCGCTACCTCATCAGCCATGACGGCGACACCGAGGAAATGGCCCGGCACATCGAGGAAATCGAGGGCGTCGAGATCCTGTCGATGGGCAACGCGCTGGAACTGATCAAGGATCTGGGTGACGCGACCGAAGTTTCCGAGCAGTACGGATTGGGCAACTTCCATGGCACCCACGCCATCGGGCATACCCGAATGGCCACCGAGTCGGATGTCGATATCCGCTCGGCGCATCCCTACTGGGCGTTCCCCTACAACGACGTCTCGGTCGTCCATAACGGCCAGATCACCAACTACTGGATCATGCGCCGCGAGATGGAACACCGGGGCCATCGCTTCATGTCGAACTGCGACAGCGAGTTGCTGGCGGTCTACACCGCCGACAACCTGGCCAACGGGGTCGCCCTGGAGGACAGCCTGCGCCGCTCGATCAAGGAGATCGACGGGGTGTTCACCTATCTGGTGGCAACCAAGGACCAACTCGGCTTCGCCAAGGACACCATGGCTGCCAAGCCTTTGGTGCTCTACGAATCCGACGATCTGATCGCGCTGGCCTCGGAAGAGGTCTCGATCCGCGCGATTCTTCCCCAGGAAATCGACACCTACGACCCATATGACGAGGAGGTCCGGGTATGGCAGGCATAACCCCCGATCTGGAATACGGCGACAAGCAGGAGGCCCGCGCCCGCGAGCTTGGCATGATGTCCGAGCAGCTTACCGGGCGCTCGATGGAGGTCTTTTTCGAGTCGACCGAGGACGAGAACTACACCTATGCCTTCGCGCAGGATGTGGATTTCAACAAGCGCGCCGAGATTGACGCCGACGATCTGACGGCGACCCAGGTCAACACGCGCATTCGCGAATTGATGGCCGAGGGCTACGGCACCATCGTGATCCAGAATCCGCGCGGAATGCACTCGATCGGCGTCGGCATCCTGAACCGGCTGAACCTGATCATCAATGGCTCGACCGGGTATTTCTCGACCGGGCTGATCGACGGCCCGAATGTCCGGGTCACCGGCCGGGTCGGCTGGTCCTGTTCCGAGAACATGATGTCCGGGACCGTGGTGATCGAGAAAAACGCCGGCTCGACCTTCGGCGCGGCGATACGCGGCGGCGACCTGGTCTGCAAGGGCCATGTGGGCAGCCGAACCGGGATCGACCAGAAGGGTGGCACCATCATCGTCGGCGGCGATACCGGCATGCTCTCGGGGTTCATGATGCAGCGCGGCCGGATGGTTGTGTGCGGCAATGCCGGCAAGGACCTGGGCGACTCGATGTATGACGGCACGATCTACATCGGCGGCAGCATCCGCAGCCTCGGTGTCGATGCGGTCGAGGCCGAACTGACCGAGCTCGACAAGGCCTGGCTGACCCGCAAGCTGACCCAGCACGGCCTGCTGCCTGAAAAAGGCGTCGACCATTTTACCAAGATCGTCGCGGGTAAACAGTTGTGGAACTACGACAATCTCGAGCCGAACGAGAAAAAGATGATCCTCTGAAGGAGGCACTGACAATGGCTGATGGTGGTACCCCCGGGGGCAAAAAACTGCTGAACCGCGACACGAACCGGCTGGGGGACAGCTTCATCTTCCCACCGCGGGTGATGGATGACATCCATATCAAGTCCGAACTGGGCCGGTACCGGATGCGCGGCTTCTCGCTGTTCAAGAAGATCCCGCACTGGGATGACCTGACCTTCCTGCCAGGCACGCTGACCCGTTTCGTGATCGAGGGTTATCGCGAGAAATGCGAGACCAAGACGGTCATCGGACCGCGGGCGAAAAAGCCGATCGTGTTGGATATTCCGGTCTACATCACCGGAATGTCCTTCGGCGCGCTCAGCTTCGAGGCCAAGATTGCGCTGGCGCGGGGCGCCACCATGGCGGGCACTGCAACCTGTTCGGGCGAGGGCGGCATGATCCCCGACGAGCGGCGCTATTCGTCCAAGTGGTACTACCAGTGCATCCAGTCGCGCTATGGCTTCAATCCGAACCATCTGATGCTGGCCGATGCCTGCGAGTTCTTCATCGGCCAGGGCTGCAAGGTTGGCCTCGGCGGCCATCTGATGGGCCAGAAGGTTACCGATCAGGTCGCCGAGATGCGTTCGTTGCCCGCCGGCATCGACCAGCGCTCGCCCGCTCGGCACCCGGATTGGCTGGGGCCGGACGATCTGGCGCTCAAGATCCAGGAAATCCGCGAAACCACCGACTGGCAGATCCCGATCCAGCTCAAGCTCGGCGCCAGCCGTGTTTATGACGATGTGCGCATGGCGGTGAAATGCGATCCCGATGCGATCTATATCGACGGTATGGAAGGCGGCACCGGGGCTGGTCCGCATCTGGCGACCGAGGACACCGGCGTACCCGGCATGGCGGCGATCCGCCAGGCCCGGAAAGCCATCGACGATCTCGGCAAGCGCGGCGAGATCACGCTGGTCTATGCCGGTGGTATCCGCAACGGTGCCGATGTCGCCAAGGCCATCGCGCTGGGTGCCGAGGCCATCGCGATTGGCCATTCGTCCCTGATGGCGTTGAACTGCAACAAGGACATCCCGGAGGCCGATTTCGAGTCCGAGATCGGGGTCGAGGCCGGCTATTGCTACCACTGCCATACCGGACGCTGCCCGGTTGGCGTGGCGACGCAGGACCCGGAGTTGCGCAAACGCCTGAACCCGGATGATGCGGCCGAGCGGGTCTATAACTTCCTGCACACGCTGACCATCGAGGCGCAGTTGTTCGCGCGCGCCTGCGGCAAGACCAACATCCATTCGCTGGAGCCCGAAGATCTGGCGGCGCTGACGATGGAATCCTCGGCGATGGCAGGGGTGCCGCTGGCCGGCACCAACCACACTGTCGGCGTCGCCGACTACCACCATCTCTGAGGAGGGCTGAACCATGGCGGGCACTAGCTACAAGGGTTCCGGGATCCGGGATGTCGATCAGTTCCTGAAAACCGACGGGCTGGAAAGCTCACGCGAGAAGGAAATCGGCCAGCATATCGGCTATCGCTATGACGTGAACCTGGTGCCGGACTACAACCGGATCACGGCTTTCCTGACCAAGTATATGGAAGTCATGGGCTGGGACGATCTCAACTGGCTCGAAGATGTCCATATGGGCTACGAGGAAGGCCATCCGGCGGTGTTCGACCGCAATATCAATGGGTGGGTCCGGGTGCCGGACACCATAGATATGCCGGACAATCAGCAGGACCGCGACATGATCGCGCGCGAACTGCTGGTCAAGTTCCAGATGTCCGAGCGTCACCCGCTGGTGCAGCTCCGCAAGGCCTACATGAAGTTCTGAATTCCTGACTGGACCTGCCCCTCCCTGTCTCGGGGAGAGGGGGCCTTCCTGGGAGTTGCCGCTGAAGAGGATACATGGCCCGACCGCTAACCATCGCCTGCCTGCAAACCCGCCCGATGCCGGATTTCAATTCGGCAATCTCGGAGGCTTTGCCTCTGGCGCAGCGGGCGGTCGATAACGGGGCTCAGTTGCTGTGCCTGCCGGAATATTGCGGAGGGCTGTTGAGCCGCGATGGCGCAATTGTGCCGCCAGCATCGGTCGAGGACAACCACCCGGTTCTGGCGGAGCTGTGCAGCTTCGCCGCCGAGGCCGGGGTCTGGATACAGATCGGCTCGATTGCGGTCGACGGGCCGCCAAATGCCACCGGGGACACAATCATCAATCGCGGGTTCCTGGTCGATGCGAACGGCGCGATCCGCGCCCGCTACGACAAGATCCACATGTTCGACATCCAGCTTTCCGAATCCGAGGTTTACCGCGAATCGAGCTATGTCACCGCCGGGTCCGAGGCGGTGGTCGAGCAGACGCCGTGGGCGCTGATCGGGCATACCATCTGCTACGACCTGCGCTTCCCGCAGCTTTATCGCGACCTGGCCCAGGCGGGTGCCGAGATCCTGACCGTACCGGCGGCTTTCACCCAGAAAACCGGCGAGGTGCACTGGCATGTGCTGAACCGGGCGCGGGCAATCGAGAATGGCGCCTTCGTCGTGGCGCCCTGCGCCCACGGCCCTTGTCCTGGCGGCGGTGCGGCATATGGGCATTCGCTGATCGTCGACCCGTGGGGCGAGGTGCTGGGCGACGGCGGCACCGGTCCGGGAGTGGTTCAGGCGACCATTGATCTGGATGCGGTAGGCGCCGCACGCGCGAAGATTCCCAGCCTCACCCATGACCGCGACTATCGGCGGCCAGCGGAATTGGCAAAGGCGGTTTCGTGAGATGATGGCTCAACCCGGCGAAATGCTACGGATGCAGGGCATCAGCAACCCGCTGCGGGACAGCTTCATGCGGTGGCAGTGCCGGGTGCGCCAGATGATGATGCGCGATGACCGGGGCCGCCCGGGCGACGGCATCACACCGGCCCTGACCCTGGCGGGGGACGACACGCCGATGGGTCACATCATAACCCTGATGTCGAAGTCGCCGAAATTTTCCAAGACACCCGAGATGCGCCATCTGGTGCGCAAGACCAACGACCCGGCGTTGCGGCGCGAGTCGGCGCTGACCTTCTTCAGCGAATATTACTACCAGAAGGCGGCGGAGTTCTCGGATACCCTGACCGCGACCTTCCCGCCGGGATCGCCGGGTGCGGCAAGCATCCGCGAGGCAGGCCGCGTGACCCTGACCTTCGAAGCCTGCAACCAGCGCTATGACCTGGAATGCCGGGTCTGGACCCTGGCCGGGCGCAATCCGCTTCACCAGGCGACCTACTGGCACAACCTGTTGTTCAATCCGGGCCTGGCGGCGGACACGATCATTCTCGGCTTCGAGCCGGGCTGGGCGCGATCCAGCGCTGATCCATCTCCGGTATGACGATCAAATAAATGGGAGAAAGCGCAATATGACGAAACGCGTCGCGATAATCGGAGCCGGGCCTTCGGGGCTTGCGCAACTCAGGGCGTTCCAGTCGGCTGCCAAGGCGGGCACCGGAATTCCCGAGATCGTCTGCTTCGAGAAGCAGGACAACTGGGGCGGCCTGTGGAACTACACATGGCGCACCGGGCTGGACGAACATGGCGAACCGGTCCATTGCTCGATGTACCGTTATCTGTGGTCAAACGGCCCAAAGGAGGGGCTGGAGTTCGCCGATTATTCCTTCGAGGAGCATTTCGGCAAGCAGATCGCCTCGTACCCGCCGCGCGCCGTGCTGTTCGACTATATCGAGGGCCGGGTGAAGAAGGCCAACGTGCGCGACATGATCCGCTTCAACACCGCGGTGCGCCATGTCGCCTATGACGAGGGAGCCGGCAAGTTCACCGTCACCGCGGACAATCTGATCGACGACCATGAATACGACGAGGAATTCGACAACGTCATCGTCGCCTCCGGGCATTTCTCGACCCCGAACGTGCCGCATTTCGAGGGCTTCACCAGCTTCAACGGCCGGGTTCTGCATGCCCATGATTTCCGCGATGCGATGGAATTCAAGGGCAAGGACATTCTGATCATCGGCACCAGCTACTCGGCCGAGGACATCGGTTCGCAGTGCTGGAAATATGGCTGCAAGTCCGTCACCGTCAGCCACCGCACCGCACCGATGGGCTATAACTGGCCCGACAACTGGGCCGAGGTGCCGCTGCTCCAAAAGGTCGAGGGCAATACCTGCACCTTCAAGGATGGCTCGACCAAGGATGTCGATGCGATCATCCTCTGCACCGGCTACATCCACCACTTCCCGTTCCTGCCGGACGCGTTGCGGCTGAAAACCGCCAACCGGCTGGCGACCGCCGACCTCTACAAGGGCGTGGCCTGGGTCCATAACCCGAAGCTGTTTTATCTGGGCATGCAGGACCAGTGGTACACCTTCAACATGTTCGACGCCCAGGCCTGGTGGGTGCGCGACGTGATCATGGGCCGGATCGAGATCCCGTCCGACAAGGCGACGCTGGTCGCCGATGTGGACGACCGGATTGCGACCGAGGACGCGCTCGAAGATGACTACGCCTGCATCCGCTACCAGGGCGCCTATACCGGCGAACTGATCGCCGAGACCGACTATCCCAGCTTCGATATCGACAGTGCCAACGACGCCTTCTTCCAGTGGAAGAAGCACAAGAAGGCAGACATCATGACCTTCCGTAACAACAGCTACCGCTCGGTGATCACCGGGACGATGGCGCCGGCGCATCATACGCCATGGAAGGACGCGCTGGACGACTCGCTCGAGTCGTACCTGCAAGGTAACGACTCAACCCACCCCAAAGGTCGCGTTCCTGGGTTTGATCGGCACCGGATATAGAGAATTTTCTTGCATTGAGGGCGTGGATATGAGTCAAGCTATCGATGAGTCAAGCTATCTTGCGCGCCGGTGTTCCGGGCCGACGGCGAAAGCGTCTGAAGGACAGTACGCTTCAGAAATACCGGGGCGACCTGGACCGGCGAATGGACAAGGTTATGGCTTGTCAGCCAGCCAACAAAGACGGAATTCGTCTGCGCAAACGCTCCGGCAAAGACCGCGACAGCCTGTTCACATTGATGACCGAACGCGGCGTGCCGCCAACCAACAACGGCGCGGAACAAGCCATCCGCCCCTCAACCACCTTGCGCAAGGTCACCGGGGATTCCGCTCCAACCGGGGAGCCGACTTCCACGCCAACGTTCGCTCCGTTGACTAAATCTTTCCACAAGCTTGCGCTGGGCGTGGCCGCTGCCGCGCTGATGGCGCCGGCGGCAATGGCTCAGGAATCCAGCGAGCCGATCATCATCGTGCAAAACAACTGGACCAGCCAGTTGGTGCTGTCCACCGTGGTCGGGCTGGTGCTCGAGGACATGGGCTACACCGTCGAATACGCCCCGTCCGACAGCCAGCTTCAGTTCAGTGCTATCGCCAATGGCGACATGCATTTCCAGATCGAAGCCTGGGAAGGTTCGATGAAGACCGCTTTCGAGGCGGCCGTCGCGGATGAAGGCATGATCGACGCCGGCGCCCATGATGCGAAGACACGTGAGGAGTGGTGGATTCCGAGCTATGTGCTTGATGTCTGCCCGGCGGCGGGCACCTGGGATGGGCTGAACGCCTGCGCAGCGATCTTCGCCACCGCCGAGACCGCCCCCAAGGGCCGGTTCGTCGGGCCAGATTGGGGCAAGAACTCCGCCGACCGGATCACGGCGTTGGAGATGGATATGGTGGCGATCAATGTCGGACAGGCGAGCCTCTGGGCCGAGCTGCAATCGGCCTATGACCGCAAGGAGCCGATCGTTCTGTTCAACTGGACCCCGAACTTCATCGAGAGCAAGTTCGAAGGCACCTTTGTTGACTTCCCCGAGCCGGTGCCGGCCTGCTTCGACGACGCGTCATGGGGTCCGAACCCGAACGCGACCGGCGATTGCGGCGCACCGCGCGGCGGCTGGCTGAAGAAAGCTGCCTGGTCGGGCATTTCCGACGAGTGGCCGGCCGCCTGGGGTGTGATGCAGAAGATCAACTTCACCAACGCCCAGATCGTCGCCGCATCGCTGATGGTCGATGTTGACGGCATGTCCCCGGAAGAGGCCGCCGCCGAGTGGGTTGAGAAAAACCAGGACGTCATCGCATCCTGGAAGTAATACCAATCGCCCTACCGATTGACCTGTGCCCATTTTCGTGTGGTGATGGTGGCGATGGCGGCTGTATCGTTTGCGAAGAAGTTCCATGCGGTGCAGCATTTGTCGACGATGTCGGCGTAGCCATCGAAGACGGTTATGGCGAGTTTGTTGGCGCGCAGGTATTGCCAGACGTTTTCGACCGGATTGAGTTCGGGCGCGTATGGCGGGAGAATGATCAGCGTGATGTTGTCGGGCACTATGAGGTCCTTGCTGGCATGCCAGCCGGCACCGTCGGCGACGAGTGCCGCGTGGGCACCAGGGGCTACGGCGCGGGCGATCTCGGCGAGGTGGGCATTCATCGCCTCGGTGTCGGCGAAGGGCATGACCAGACCGGCGGCGGTGGCGCGGTCAGGGCAGACTGCGCCGAAAATGCAGGCCGATTTGTAGCGCGTGTCGCGGACGGCGCGGGGGCGGGTGCCGCGCTTCGCCCAGACCCTTGTCAGCGTGCCCTGCTGACCCACCCTGGCTTCATCCTGGAGCCAGATCTCGAGCGGTTTGCCGCGCGCCGCCTCGGGGAGGGCCGCCGCTACCGTCCGGAAGAAGTTTTTTTAAACGCCTCCTGCTCCGCGGGGTCGGCCTTCGGGTGTTGCGGACGCACCGACAGCCGCCGATAGCCGAGCGCCGCCAGCTGCTTGCCGACCGTGCGCTCGTGCATGACGACCCCGAACTGCGCCTCCATCCACCACTTCAGATCAATGCACCGCCAGCGTACCACCCCGTCGATCTCCGGGTCGGGACCCTTCTCCACCTGCGCGGCGAGCGCGGCCTTCTGCGCCGCCGAAAGCAGTGGCGGCTTGCCGGGCGAGGGGCGGTTGTAGAGGCCGGACAGCCCCTCGGCGTTGTAGCGGTGGACCCAGTCGCGCAACGTCTGCCGGTCCATCCCGCAGGTCGCCGCAGCGGTCGCCCGGTCCGCCCCCTCCAGCACCAGCGCCAGCATCCGTTGCGCCGCGCGCCCATTCTTCGCGCCCCTCGCCGCCGCTCGCAACTCCGCCGCCGTCATATCCGTGCGTGTAATCTCGACACTTGCCATTGCCATTCCCTCCTTCTCTGCGTCGATCACAGAGAATCAGACTTTCGCTGATTTGGGAACCCCAAAGAGTCAAGAATCCTAGACGTTTAACCTGTAATTCAGGGTGTCACTTAGGGCGTAATCAGCTACCCTCTGTCATCATAGACAACAACGGAGGGAGGGACAGGCGATGGATGCTCAGGATGTATTGGCTCTTGGCCTCGGGGTCACGCCACCATGGCGGCTGGTCGAACAGCGTCTCGACACGAACAGACCGGAGACGCTCCGCTGCTCGAAGCCGTCCGCAAGGCTCTGGAGACGGTCAAAAAACATCCCAAGCGCATTCTCGAACGTTGGACGTCAATCCACAGCAACGCCCGCATGGAAGCCCCGCATGGAAGCAATGAACGGACTGTTTCAGGCCGCCAGGGCAAGAGCCAGAGGCTACCGCAACACCGAGACCTTCATCACCATGATCTACTTGATCGCAGCCCCGCTCGGAGATATAGTCAAATCCATTTGATACGTCGAAGAACCAAATGTATCCATATACACATGTGCCGCAACACCAACCAGTTCCAGTGCAAATTTGCATTGTCCATTCGCGGCTGTCTCAATATGGTGAGTGAGCATTGAGTTTGCGATATCGCTGTTTTTTTACACAGAGAAGGCGCTCTTCCAGAGTATCACCTTGGCCTCCTGGCAGAAAATGAAACGGCACCCAAACCCGTCGTTGTTCAAGTCGATCAACATTGGCGTTCGCAACAGCCTGCATTTTGCTATGGACAGTCGCGGTACCGTAAAGAAGCCCGCCATCTTTGTGGGTCTGGCTGTCAGTTTTAGTTGAATCGTCAACAAACTGAGCCGCGTACGCAATCACACCTGCATCATCTTTTGAAATACCGGCAGCTCGCGCCAAAACATAAGTTCCGTAAAAGTGCATATCAGATTGTATCGTTCACCTCATTTCTGAATTAGGGTTGCTTCCTTGGATTTAGCCAGCTGTTGCACTGGCGAGCCGCACATATGTTTTTCAATGGATTTTTCCTTTGTTTTACGCGCGACCGCCTGGTGTCGCAAATCTTGTGACATTTGCGAATCCCGGCCCTTTTCACACGAACGGGCACCGCCGTGTTTTCCGGGTCCGGCACCCAATTCAGTGATCCCGCCGATCCGCGAATACGGCTTCCAGATCAGGGGCATCAAGAACACGGTCCACCCAGCGATCCAACTCCTCAATGCTCCCCGCCGCAATCTGAGCGACGACAGGCTCGGGCAGGGGGCCAAACCGCTTCACCAGCAGGCGCATCAGGGACCTGGCTTCGCCCCTGGCTTCACCTTCAGCCAGTCCCTCAGCTTTGCCCTCAGCTTTGCCCTCAGCTTTGGCGCGCGCCTGGCCTTCCGCAAGGCCTTTTTCACGGCCAAGTATCTCACCGGCAGCCAGCCCTCTGGCTTCGCCTTCAGCTTTACCTTCTTGTTTCAGTGCTTCTGCGATTGTCCCCATCAGCGCTTTGCCTCCACCATCCTTTGCGGTGTCCAGTGCCGCTCTGACATCTTCCAGCGGCACCTCGTATTTTTCGACGATATACCGAAACACGATCTTCTTCAATACGGTCCCGTCCGGCAGATCGCGCAGCAGCACCGTCAGAACCTCACGGGTCACTTCATCATTGCGTTGTACATAACGCAAGGCGGTCAGAACCGCCCGGACCGGCGCATCGCCCGACAACTCTTCCATCGGGATGGTGCCCAGATCATGCAGCGCGTAGCGAAACGACGGCACGAAGGGCGCGGTATCATCATCCATCTGCACCATCTCACCAAAAACCTGCGGCACGGCCCATGAAGCGCGTCCGTGGTAGAACACCAGGGGGATGATGACAGGCAGGGCGCGCAGCCGTGCCGGTTTGTCCTCAGCGTATCGCGTCCAGATGCGGACCATATAGCCCAGAAGCTGCAACGGCGTGCCGGGTTCTGACACCGATTTATGCTCCACCAAAGTATACACCAGGGCAGGGGGGCCGTCGGTCAGCTTCACCTCAAACAGCCGGTCGCTCTGCGTCATCCGGCTGTGCTCATCCACGAAGGTGCCATCCAGGAGTTTTGGCGGCGCATCGGCCAGGCGCGCACTCAGGGCCGGCGGCAGATATTCCCGCAGCAGCGTGGCCGCCCGGTCGGGATCCTCCAGCAAAACCCGGAACAGCGCATCGTGGCTTATCTTTGCCGGGGGCTTTTGATCTGCCGATTCAGCCATGCCGGTTCCTTCCCGGGCCTGAGCGCAAGGCCGCAGCCCGCGCCTGTCCGTCCTTGATCTCGCGGATATCTGTGTTGACCGTAACTTTGCTCACGCCAAGGATATCCGCAATCTCCTGCGGTGGTAATCCCTGCTGTTTGAGGGCTGCCACGAATTGCATCGCCAGGTATTTACTACGCGAATTCAGTGCTGTGTGCTTAGCGTAAGGGCGTTGACCCGAGCCTTCGGATCGACGCCTTTCGCATTTCCCGGCGGCTTTTCCGGGCGGCTGGACGGCGCGGCCCCGATGGCGCTATATGCCGCCATGCTTGCCCGTTCCGGAGCCCTGCCACATGTCTCACCCCCTGGCCCCCAGTCCCGTTGCCGCACGGCGCGCCGCCCGCCTCTCGGGCACGGCCGAGGTGCCGGGCGATAAGTCGGTCTCGCACCGCGCGCTGATCTTTGGCACCTTGGCGGTTGGCGAGACCCGGGTGACCGGACTTCTCGAAGGCGAGGATGTGCTGGGCACGGCGCAGGCCATGCGGGCCTTCGGCGCTGGCGTAACACGCACCGGCGAGGGAGCCTGGACCATCCATGGTGTTGGCGTTGGGGGCCTTGCGGAGCCCGAAAACATGATCGATTGCGGCAATGCGGGCACTGCTGTGCGGTTGATCTTGGGCATGGTGGCGACCACCGCGATCAGCGCCACATTTACCGGCGACGCCTCGCTGAGGCGGCGTCCGATGGGGCGCATCCTCGACCCGTTGACGCTGTTCGGCGCGCGGTTCGCGGGGCGCTCCGGCGGCCTGCTGCCGCTGACCCTGACCGGGGCGGCCAATCCGGTGCCAGTCGAGTACACCCTGCCGGTGCCCTCGGCGCAGGTGAAATCGGCGGTGCTGCTGGCGGGCCTCAACGCCCCCGGCGAGACGGTGGTGATCGAGCGCGAGGCAACCCGCGACCATACCGAACGGATGCTGCGCGGTTTTGGCGCCGAGGTGGTAGTGGAGGAACTTTCGGCGGCGTCGGGCGGAGGCCGGGCGATCCGGTTGACCGGTCAACCCGAGCTCGAACCCCAGCAGATCGCTGTGCCGCGCGACCCCTCCTCCGCCGCATTCCCGGTCGCGGCTGCCCTGATCGCCGAGGGCTCCGAGATCACTGTGCCTAACATTTGCCTTAATCCGACGCGGGCCGGATTCTACCAGACGTTGACCGAAATGGGCGCCGATCTGACCCGCGAGAATCTCCGCGAGGAGGGTGGCGAACCGGTCGCCGACCTGCGCGCCCGGTTCTCGCTGCTGAAGGGCGTCGACGTGCCGCCGGAGCGCGCCGCCAGCATGATCGACGAGTATCCGGTGCTGGCGGTGCTGGCCGCCTGTGCCGAAGGCGACACGGTGATGCGCGGGATCGGCGAACTGCGGGTGAAGGAATCCGACCGCATCGCGGCCATGGTGGCGGGACTGCGTGCGAATGGCGTCGAGGTGACCGAGGAACCGGACAGCATGATCGTTCACGGCCGTGGCCCGGTCGACGGTCGGGGCGGCGTTCCCGGCGGCGGCATGGTCGCGACCCATCTCGACCACCGGATTGCGATGGCATTCCTGTGCCTTGGCCTGGCCGCGCGGAACCCGGTCACAATCGATGACGCCGGACCGATCGCTACAAGCTTTCCGTCTTTCACCAGGCTTATGTCCGATCTCGGCGCGATCATTACCAAGGTCAACCGCTGATGAAGTTCGTCGTCGCCATCGATGGCCCCGCCGCTGCCGGCAAGGGAACCATCGCCAGGGCGGTCGCGGCGCGATTCGGTTTTGCCCATCTGGATACCGGGATGCTGTACCGCGCCGTCGGCAAGAAGGCGATGGATCAGGGGCGCGGTGTGTTGGATGAGGGTGTCGCAGCGCTGATCGCCAAGAAGCTGGCCCCCGCCGACCTTGAGGCGGAAGGCCTGCGCGGCGCCATGGTTGCGCGCGCTGCCTCGAAAGTGGCGGCAGTCCCGGAAGTGCGCATGGCCCTGCTGGATTTCCAACGCCGCTTCGCCGCGCGCGAAGGTGGCGCGGTGCTGGACGGGCGCGACATCGGCACGGTGATCTGCCCTCAGGCGAATGTGAAGCTGTTCGTCATCGCCAGCGACGAGACCCGCGCCCGACGGCGGCACAGGGAACTTCTCCAACGCGGAGAAGACGCCACCATCGATCAGGTTCGGGTCGATCTGCGCTCACGCGATGCCCGCGACGCCGGACGCGCCGATGCGCCGATGCGCCAGGATGAAGAAGCCCACTTGCTGGACACGACGGAATTGGCTATAGACGCGGCCGTCGACAAGGCGGCACAGATCATCGAGCAGGCACTTGACCGGGCGCAATAGCGAGCTCCCGGCTGGGTGGTCTTTTTTTGACGTGCTGCCCTGACACAGAAACCCGAAGACCGCCGGACACAACCGGCTGGCCCGAAAAGATCCTGATAGGAGACTACATATATGTCCGCTACCGCGTCCATGGACGAATTTGAGGTCCTGCTGAACGAAAGCCTCGAACGCGATACCCCGAAAGAGGGGACCGTCGTCAAAGGAAAAGTGATCGCCGTCGAAAACGGCCAGGCGATCATCGATGTCGGCTTCAAGGTTGAAGGCCGCGTCGATCTCAAGGAATTCGCCGCCCCCGGCAAACCCTCCGAAATCGTCGTCGGCGATGAAGTCGAGGTCTTTCTCGACCGGGTCGAGAACGCCCGCGGCGAAGCCGCGATCAGCCGCGAGAAAGCCCGCCGCGAGGAAGCCTGGGACCTGCTCGAGAAAGCGAACGAGAACGAGGAGCGCGTCGAGGGCGCCATCTTCGGCCGCGTCAAGGGCGGCTTCACCGTCGATCTCGGCGGTGCGGTTGCCTTCCTCCCCGGCAGCCAGATCGATGTCCGCCCGGTGCGCGATGTCGGCCCGCTGATGGGTGTGCCGCAGCCGTTCCAGATTCTCAAGATGGATCGCCGTCGCGGCAACATCGTCGTCTCGCGCCGCGCCGTACTCGAGGAGAGCCGCGCCGAGCAGCGCGCCGAGATTGTCGCCAGGCTCACCGAGGGCGATGTGGTCGACGGCGTGGTCAAGAACGTCACCGATTACGGCGCATTCGTCGATCTCGGCGGCGTTGACGGCCTGCTCCATGTCACCGACATGGCCTGGCGCCGGGTCAACCATCCCTCCGAGATCGTCTCGATCGGCGAGACCATCAAGGTCCAGATCATCCGGGTCAGCAAAGAGACCCAGCGAATCAGCCTCGGTATGAAGCAGTTGCAGGCCGACCCCTGGGAGAGCGTCGAGGCGAAATACCCGCTGCAAACCAAGTTCACCGGTCGGGTCACCAACATCACCGATTACGGTGCATTCGTCGAACTGGAGCCTGGCGTCGAGGGCCTGGTGCATGTCTCCGAGATGTCCTGGACCAAGAAAAACGCGCATCCCGGCAAGATCGTCTCCACCTCCCAGGCGGTTGAGGTCATGGTCCTGGACGTCGACCCGCAGAAGCGCCGGGTCAGCCTGGGCCTGAAGCAGTGCATGGATAATCCGTGGGACAGCTTCGCCGAAAACTCCCCAGCCGGCACCGAGATCGAGGGAGAGGTCAAGAACATCACCGAATTCGGCCTGTTCGTCGGCCTTGAGGGTGATATCGATGGCATGGTCCATCTCTCGGATCTCGCCTGGAACCGTTCCGGCGAGGAAGCGATGCAGGAGTTCAACAAGGGTGACATGGTCAAGGCCGTGGTGCTCGACGTGGACACCGACAAGGAGCGGATCTCGCTCGGGATCAAGCAGCTTGGCAGCGATCCCTTCGCCGCAGCCACTCAGGGCGTCAAGCGCGGCCAGGTGGTCACGGTCGGTGTGACCGCGATCGAGGATGGTGGCATCGAGGTCGAATACGACGACATGAAGAGCTTCATCCGCCGGTCCGATCTCAGCCGCGATCGGGCCGAGCAGCGGCCAGACCGGTTCTCGGCCGGCGACCGGATCGACGCGAAGATCACCAATATCGACAAGGCTTCGCGCAAGGTCAGCTTCTCGATCAAGGCGCGCGAAATCGCCGAAGAGAAGGAAGCGGTCCAGCAGTTCGGGTCGTCCGACTCCGGCGCGTCGCTGGGTGATATCCTTGGTGCCGCACTGAAGCAGCAGCAGGACGACTGATCCCGACACCCTGCCCACCAATGCGGTGGGCACCGATATGATGGGTACGAATACGATGAGTGCGACAGCAGATCTCATCCTTGAGCGGCGCCGGGTTCGGCGCCGTCTCGCGTTCTGGCGCATCCTTGCGATCGTTGCCATCGTCGTCGCCGCCATCGCCGTGATTCCCAAGGCTGTCGGCCCGGTCAGCAGCGACCATCTCGCCCGGGTTCGGATCGAGGGCATGATCTTCGACGACCAATTGCGCGACGCGGCGTTGCGCCGCCTCGCCGAATCAAAGCGCGTCAAGGCGGTGATCGTCCACATCAACAGCCCAGGCGGCACCGTTGCCGGGTCGGAGGCGCTCTACGAGAGTCTGCGCAAGGTGGCGGCGCGCAAGCCGGTCGTCGCGGTAATGTCCGAGGCCGCGGCTTCCGGCGGCTACATCACCGCGATCGCCACCGATTTCATCGTCGCCCGCGGCAATACCCTGACCGGTTCGATCGGCGTCGTTGCCGAGATCCCGAACATCGCCGGGCTGATGGAAATGCTGGGAGTTGGCGTAACCCGGGTCAAAAGCGCCCCGCTGAAAGCCGAGCCCGGCTTTACAACGCGCCCGGACGCGGCGGCACTCAGCGCCCAACGGGCGCTGATCGAGGACAGCTACGCCTGGTTCAAGGCACTGGTGACTGAACGGCGCAGCCTCTCCGGAGCAGCGCTCGACGAGGTTGCTGACGGGCGCGTCTTCACCGGCCGTCAGGCGGTCGAACTGGGCCTGATCGACGCGATCGGCGACGAGGATTCCGCGCGCGAATGGCTCTCTGAAAACCGCGACCTGCCCACCGATCTGGCCACCGTCGACTACGATTGGAACGAATCGCCCTTGCCTTGGCCTGCCTCTCTGCTGGAAGAAAGTTTGGGCAGCTTTATGCCTTCACGGGCCATTTTTTTCCCGGGGCACCGACTATATGCTATCATTCAATAGGAAAATTCGTCCATAACGTTGACGGATACCGATCCGGCGTGACAACTTTAAAAGTCGCACAGGGACTTATAAGAATCACAACAAATCGACCGACCGGGGGAACAAATGATAAAGTCGGAGCTCATTCAACAGATCGCCGAAGACAATCCGCACCTCTATCAGCGGGATGTCGAGCGAATCGTCTCGACGCTTTTCGAAGAGATAACGGTCGCGCTTGAGCGGGGCGATCGGGTGGAATTGCGCGGATTCGGCGCGTTCTCGGTGAAGAAACGGCGTGCCAGGAAGGGGCGGAACCCGCGAACCGGCGCAGCCGTGCCGGTGCCTGAGAAGTCGGTTCCCTTCTTCAAGGCCGGCAAGAAGTTGCGCGAGCGCATGAACGGGTGAGACTGAACGGTCCGCCCAAACCGGGAAGTCGAAGATGCGAACGATCAAGCTGATCGTACTCGGCCTGCTGGCCATGATTCTCATTGCCCTCGGCGTCGCCAACATGGCAGCTGTCGATCTCTATCTGCTGCCTGCGGCGTTGTTCGGAGACGGCTTCAGCATCAAGGGGCTTCCCTTGGCGGTGGTGATTCTTGCAGCCGTGCTGCTGGGCATCCTGGTCGGGCTGGTGATCGAGTTCCTGCGCGAGCACAGGCAGCGCAAGGTGGCCGAGGAGAAGCGGCGCGAGATCGTGCAGCTTCGCCACGAGCTCTCCCGGCTGCAGGCAAAACTGGGCGACCGGGACGACGAACTGCCGCGCATCCCCGCCGTTTGAGGGCGCCGGATCATTCCAATCAAGGTCAAAATTTGTGGATTGAGCACTGCCGCCGCGGTGGCGCAGGCTGCCCATGATGGCGCGGCCTATATTGGCTTTATGTTCTACCCGCCCTCGCCACGCTCGCTGGAACTGGCCGCCGCCCGCGAACTGGTCCTGGCCGCGCCCGCCGGGATCAACAAGGTCGCAGTGCTGGTTGACCCCGAGGACAGCTTCCTCGACAAGCTCGTCGCCGAAATCCCCGTCGACATGCTGCAACTCCATGGCCATGAGACCCCTCAGCGGGTGGCGGAGGTTCGCACCCGCACCGCTCTGCCGGTGATAAAGACCGTTGGCATCCGCGATGCCGCTGACCTGCCGCAGATCGTCGATTACGAGGCGGTCGCCGACCAACTCCTGATTGACACCAGGCCACCGCGCGAAGGCGCGGGGTTTCTCCCCGGTGGCAATGCCCTCACCTTCGACTGGCGCCTGATCGCCAACCGGAACTGGGCGCGCCCCTGGATGCTGGCGGGCGGACTCACGGCGGCGAATGTGGCCGAGGCGGTCCGGCTGACCGGGGCTGAACAGCTCGATGTCTCCTCCGGCGTCGAGAGTACCCCCGGCGTCAAGGATCTGGACAAAATCACCGCCTTCATTTGCGCGGCTTCCCCAAAATCATGATGGGCATATGATTTTTCGTGACGCAGTCGAGGCCGATATAGCCGCCATCGCCCATCTCCTGGCCGATGACGGCCTGGGCCGGGGCCGCGAGGCCCCCCGGGCGACCCGGTTTACCCACGCGCCTTCGAGGCGATGTCGGCACAACCCGGCAACGCCTATCTGGTGGCTGAGGCCGCCGAAGACTGTCAGGGCGGCACGCTCGTCGGCTGCCTGTAATTCACCGTCATCCACGGGCTTTCGCGCAAGGGCGCCTCGCGGGCCCGGATCGAGGGCGTCCGTGTCCATGCGAATCACCGCGGACGGGGAATCGGCGAGGCGCTGTTCGAGGCCGCCTTCGCGTGCGCCGCTGCCACCGGCTGCAATTTGGTGCAACTCACCACCGACCGCAACCGCACCGATGCGCTGCGCTTCTACGAGCGCCTGGGTTTCGAACCATCTCACTGGGGCATGAAGCGGGTGCTTTAGAGAATATTTCCCTGATCGGAACCTATCCACTTGAGCCGCGCCGTCCCGGGCTTGATCCGGGACAGCGCATCCTCGGTTCGAGGAGTCGGGATCAGTGAAACCCGGTTCTCCCTGGACAGGGAGAAGCCGGAAAAGGGTGGGATTTAGCCTTCACCCTGCACGCCAAGGGCCTCGGAGTAGTACAGTCGGAGAAAGTTCAGTCGACATTGGATGACGTCCTCGTCGCTGTCGACCCCGACAAGCCCAGCATGCGTGCTCCAGGAAAATGAATGGCGCGGCGGTTTTAGCCGACCCGGGCGTCGGGCGGGGGCCGCCAGCCTTCACGGCCCGGTTTTGCTTGCCCGCCCGATAACATGTTTTTTAGATAATGCTGTATTATAAATGAGTTAACACAACTTGCACGCGCGTTACACGGTTTTCAGCGGTGGCGGAGCACCGGGTGAAATCCCGTATCGGGTATTCCCGGCGCGCATTCGGACCGGCCGTCGGCCACACGGGCGTGGCGTCATCCCCGCAACTGTGGGCCCGCAGCTGTGGCCGCAGGTGCGGGAAAGACGGCGTTTCCCGGCGAGTTCCTTCAAAAGCGCGGTCACATAACGGACCTCGCCGCCCCACATTCGCCCCTGCAACGCGCAATCCCTGATGACGGATCGGATCGGGAGCGCTAAAGAGGCGTTGAGTTTCCGGCAGGAGAACCCACGGTATGAACGACGCCGCACCCAACAGCTACCGCACCGGCCCCGACGAGCGCGGCCGCTTCGGCGACTTCGGCGGGCGCTTCGTCTCCGAGACGCTGATGCCGCTGATCCTCGACCTCGAGGCCCAATACGAGAAGTCCAAGACCGACACCGGTTTCTGGGCCGAGATGGACGACCTGTGGAAGCACTATGTCGGCCGCCCTTCGCCCTTGTACTTCGCCGAGCGCCTGACCGCGCATTTCGACGGCGCCAAGATCTACCTCAAGCGCGACGAACTGAACCACACCGGCGCGCACAAGATCAACAACGTGCTGGGCCAAATCCTGCTGGCGCGGCGCATGGGCAAGAAGCGCATCATCGCCGAGACCGGTGCCGGACAGCACGGGGTGGCGACCGCCACCGTCTGCGCCCGCTTCGGACTGCAATGCGTCGTCTTCATGGGCCAAACAGACGTCGAGCGCCAGATGCCCAACGTCTTCCGCATGAAGCTGCTGGGTGCCGAGGTTATCCCGGTCACCGCCGGGCGCGCCACGCTCAAGGACGCCATGAACGAGGCGCTGCGCGACTGGGTCACCAATGTGCGCGACACCTTCTACTGTATCGGCACCGTTGCGGGCCCGCACCCCTATCCGACGATGGTACGCGACTTCCAGTCGATCATCGGCCGCGAGACCCGCGAACAGATGCTGGCGCGCGAGGGCCGTCTGCCCGACACCCTGGTCGCCTGTATCGGCGGCGGCTCCAACGCCATGGGACTGTTCCATCCGTTCCTCGACGACCCGGATATCCGCATCATCGGCGTCGAGGCCGGCGGCCACGGCGTCGACGAACGCATGGAGCACGCCGCCAGCCTGACCGGCGGCCGCCCCGGCGTGCTGCACGGCAATCGCACCTACCTGTTGCAGGACGACGACGGCCAGATCCTTGAGGGTCATTCGATCTCCGCCGGGCTCGACTATCCGGGCATCGGGCCGGAGCATTCCTGGCTGCATGATATGGGCCGGGTCGAGTATGCCAGCGTCACCGACCAGGAAGCGCTGGAGGCGTTCAAGCTTAGCTGCGTCACTGAGGGCATCATCCCGGCCCTTGAACCCAGTCACGCTTTGGCGCATGTGGCCAAGCTGGCGCCGACTCTCCCCGCCGACAATCTGCTGGTAATGAACATGTGCGGCCGGGGCGACAAGGACATCTTTACCGTGGCAGAGGCGCTGGGCGCCCAGATCTGAGGAAATACACGTGGCAAAGTTCAATGTTGGGGATCTGGTGGTCCTGAAATCCGGCTCGATGCGCATGTGCGTCGAGGAATGCACCGACGACAGCGTCTCGACCATCTGGTGCAACGAGGGCGTCATCGGTCGCGACAGCTTCAACCCCGCGCTCATCAACAAATGGGAAATCCGCGAGGATGCCGGCGGCGGACGCGGCGCACCCCGCGGCGGCGACCGCGGCGGCGACCGGGGCGGCGACCGGGGCGGCAAGCCCCCTTACCGCGGCGGCGGCGACAGGGATCGTGGCGGGGATCGTGGTGGAGACCGTGATCGCGGCGGCGACGACCGCCCTCCGCGCAAGACCGGCTGGGACGGCAAGCCCCGCGACAAGAAATACTTCCGCAAGGACGACGGCTGAGCGACCGGGTTAAGTCCGGTACTGGGCACGACCCCTGCTACTGGCGTCCCCTCCCCCAGAGAGGGGGAGGGACAGGGTGGGGGTTGCCGACGACAGCCGATACAGACCAAGGGGGAAAACAATGTCCCGCATCGACGCACGCTTCGCCAGCCTGAAGGCTGAAGGCAGATCCGCCTTCATCTCGTTCACCATGGCGGGCGACCCGGACTTCGAAACCTGCATGGAGATCGTGCGCGGCCTGCCCGCCGCTGGCGTCGATGTCATTGAACTGGGCATGCCCTTCACCGACCCGATGGCCGATGGTCCCTCGATCCAGCTTGCCGGGCAACGCGCGTTGGGCGCCGGCCAGACGATGGCGAAGACCCTGGAAATGGTGTGCGCCTTCCGCGAAGGCGACGCCGAAACGCCGATCATCCTGATGGGTTACTACAACCCGATCTACTCGATGGGCGTCGACACCTTCCTGGCGGCGGCAAAACAGGCTGGCGTCGACGGCCTGATCATCGTCGACCTGCCACCCGAGGAAGATGACGAGCTGTGCCTCCCCGCCGCCAAGGCGGGCCTGCACTTCATCCGCCTGGCGACACCTACCACCGATGACCGCCGCCTGCCAAAGGTGCTTCAGAACACCTCCGGCTTCGTCTACTACGTCTCGATCACCGGCATCACCGGCGCCGCCGCTGCCCAATCCGCCGCCGTCGCCCCCGAGGTCGCCGGCATCAAGGCGGCGACCGACCTGCCCATCTGCGTCGGCTTCGGCGTCAGGACCCCGGAAAACGCCGCCGCCATCGCTGCCATCGCCGACGGCGTCGTGGTTGGCACCGCCATTGTCGACCGCATCGCCAGGGGCGACAGCGCGGCGGAAGTGCTGGCGTTCGTGAAAACGCTGTCCGATGGGGCGCATGGGGTCTGATACCAGCTTGCCATGACCGGAACTCATGCGCCCACCTGCGCATGGCGATGGATTTGTCTTTCCACCGCCGTTCGAAGAGCTGGTTCCACGCTTCGCGGCCCGGCGCGTCGATGTCGTCGTCGGATTGGAAGATGCGGACCGAGAGCCAGCTGTCGCGCATGAACTGCCGGATGCTCACGATCAGGTTCAGTTCATTCGATCTTGGTCATTCGATCTTGGCGGCGGAGGCAGAAGCGTAATACTGTCGGGGATGACCAGCGGCGCACTCTGCATGACTGGCGCAGGATGATCACGCGGCGCGCCTTCTTGAGTTGGGTCGCCGGGCCCCTGGGTCTGGCGACGACAAGCTACGCCTTCGGCATCGAACCTGGGCTCCGGCTGATCGTGAAGTCTCATCGTGTCTTGCCCCGGGGCTGGCCGCGCGGTGCGGCTGAGGATCGTCGCCGTCGCCGATCCACATATGGGCGAGCCGTATATGCCGCTGTCGCGACTCGAAACGATCGTCGATCGGGTCAATTCGCTGCCGGCCGATCTGATCGTCCTGCTCGGCGACTACGAGGCCGGGTACCGGTTTGTCTCGCGCAAGGTCTCGCTCTTCGATGCCGCACGGGTGTTGTCGCGGCTGCAAGCGCCGCCAGGTGTGCATGCGATCCTCGGCAATCACGATTGGTGGCACGACGCCCCGGCCCAGGCGCGCGGCACCGGGCCGACCGAGGCCCATCTGGCCTTCGGGGTTGCGGGAATGCCGGTGATGGAGAACAAGGCGATCCGGATCGAGGCTGGTCCGGTCCCGTTCTGGCTGCTGGGTCTGGGCGACCAGCTTGCGTTCCCGGGCCCGGGCCCGGGCCGGGACCGGGCCGGAGTCGAAGACCTGCCCGGCACGCTGGCGCAAATCACCGATGACGCTCCGGCCATCCTGCTGGCGCATGAGCCGGACATCTTCCCGCGGGTTCCGGACCGGGTGGCCCTGACGTTGAGCGGCCACACCCATGGCGGGCAGGTTCGGCTGTTCGGCTACTTGCCGCTGGTGCCATCGCGCTACGGCAACCGTTTTGCCTGCGGGCATGTGCGGGAAGGTGGACGCGATATCGTCATCTCCGGCGGCCTGGGATGCTCGATCCTGCCCGTGAGGCCGGGCATTCCACCAGAGATCACGGTGATCGACCTCGGGTGAAGCCGGGTTGACGTCGCCCGATGGGTGGACCCTGGAGGCGCGCCGCAGGGATGAGCGCAGGGAAGGGCTCGCCTTGTCATCAGTCATGTAGTCGTGATCATCCGGAGAGGATTCCACCAAATTTACCTGTTGAAACGCTGCCTGCGCGGATATTACAGTGCCACGGTGGGTTTTTGCCGAAACCGCGCCGAAACCGCATAGTCAATAATCCTCACGGGAGACCCTGGTGCAGGGGAAACGGATACTGTTGATCATCGGCGGCGGCATCGCTGCCTACAAGTGCCTGGAGCTGATCCGGCTGATTCGCAAGGCGGGCGGCGCGGTGACGCCAGTGCTGACCCGTGCGGCGACGGAGTTCGTGACGCCGTTGTCGGTCGCCTCGCTGGCGGGCGAGAAGGCCTATGACCACCTCTTCGACCTGACCGATGAAGCCGAGATGGGCCATATCCAACTCAGCCGGGTTGCCGATCTGGTGGTGGTGGCCCCGGCGACCGCCGATCTGATGGCCAAGATGGCCAGCGGGCACGCCGATGACCTGGCATCGACCCTGTTGATGGCGACCGACACGCCCGTCCTGATCGCCCCGGCGATGAATGTGCGGATGTGGGGCCATGCGGCGACCCGACGCAACCGCGCGACGCTCGCCGCCGATGGCATCGCCGTCGTCGGCCCGAACGAGGGTGACATGGCCTGCGGCGAGTACGGGCCGGGGCGGATGGCGGAACCGGCGGAGATTTTCGCTGCCATCAAGGCACGGCTGGGTCGCTCCGGGCGGCTGGCGGGGCGGCGCGTCATCGTCACTTCCGGCCCGACCCATGAGCCGATCGATCCGGTGCGCTACATCGCCAACCGTTCCTCCGGAACGCAAGGCTCGGCAATCGCGGCGGCATTGCATGAATTGGGAGCCGAGGTGGTCATGGTCACTGGTCCGGCCACGGCCCCCCTGCCAGTGGGCCCACAGATCGTGCAGATCGAATCGGCCGTCGAAATGTTGGCAGCGGTGCAAGACGCCTTACCCGCCGACGGTGCGGTTTTCGCTGCCGCGGTTTCCGACTGGCGAGTGGTCAACGCCTCCGGTTCGAAGATCAAGAAGGACGGTTCGGGCGATTGCCCACTGCTGGAGATGACCGAAAACCCCGATATCCTGAAAACGGTGTCGCAACTCCCCCCCGCAAAGCGCCCGGCGCTGGTGGTTGGGTTCGCCGCCGAAACCGATGACGTGATCGCCAACGCCACCGCCAAGCGCGCCCGCAAGGGCTGTGACTGGATCGTCGCCAATGATGTCAGGCCCGAAACCGGCATCATGGGTGGCTCCGAGAACGCTGTGACGCTGGTGACGAACGAAGGAGCCGAGGATTGGCCGCGTAACTCGAAGACAGAGGTCGCCCGGAGGCTGGCCCAGCGGATCGCCGATGTGCTCGACACGGAGGGGGTAGCGTGAGCGCGCCCGAGATCGCGGTGATGCCGCTCGGCCACTTCGATCCGGCGCTGCCGCTGCCAGCCTACGAAAGCACAGGCGCTGCGGGGATGGATTTGCGCGCCTCACTCCAACCCGACGACCGTGCACCGGGCATCAAACTGCCGAGTCAAGGCCGGGTGATGGTGCCAACCGGGCTGGCAATGGCGATCCCACCCGGCTTCGAAGGGCAGATGCGCCCGCGCTCGGGCCTTGCCGCGCGCCACGGCATTACGCTCACCAACAGCCCCGGCACCATTGATTGCGATTACCGGGGCGAGGTGATGGTGCTGCTAATCAACCTCGGCGCCGAGACCTTCACGATCTGCCATGGCGAGCGCATCGCCCAGATGGTGATCGCGCCGGTGGTCCAGATGCCGGTGGTCCGGGTGGGCTCGCTGCCCGGAACCGAACGCGGCACCGGGGGATTCGGCTCCACTGGGGTTGGCTGAAAAAATGACGCAGGGAGGGAGTGAATGCTGAGACTGTCGCGCAAGACGATGCTGGCGTTGGAAGCGGTGCTGGACGTGGCCTATAACGCCCGCCCCGATCCGGTCCAGTCCAAGGACATCACCGCGCGCCAGGGCATCCCGCAGCGTTATCTGGAACAGGTCATGCAGCAGCTTGTCCATCAAAGTGTCCTCAAGGGGGTGCGTGGACCGAAGGGTGGTTACACGCTGGCCCGCGAGCGCCGCCGCATCACAGTGGGCGATGTGGTCCGCATCATCGACCGCCTCGCCGCCGAGGCCGACAGCGAGCCGATCAGCAAGGCGGAACTGGGCGACAAGGTCGTCGCACCACTATGGGCCGAGACACAGGACGCGATCCTGTCGAGGCTGGACGAGATCACCATGGAGGACCTCTGCCGCCGCGCTCGCAAACTGGACATCGCCCACGGTACCAGGCTGAAACCGGACTTCAACATTTGACGATTTCGGCCGGGGTTCGGCCGGGGGGGTCGCGACATGTACACCGCTCATCCGCGCGGACGTATCTACGGCAACATCTCCGAGACCATCGGCGCGACGCCGCTGGTGCGCCTGTCGCGGCTACAGGCGGCGATGGGAGTGGCGGCGGAGATTTGCGGCAAGCTGGAGTACTTCAACCCCGCTGCCAGCGTCAAGGACCGCATCGGCGTCGCGATGATCGACGCGCTGGAGGCGGCGGGCCACCTGGTTCCGGGATCGACCATCATCGAACCGACCTCGGGAAATACCGGCATTGCGCTGGCCTTTGCTGGTGCTGCGCGGGGCTACAAAGTGATCCTCTGCATGCCGGACTCGATGTCGGTCGAGCGGCGCAAGATGTTGGGGCTGCTGGGCGCACGACTGGAACTGACCCCGGCGGAGGAACGCATCGACGGCGCGATCAGGCTGGCCGAGAAGCTGGCTTCAGAGATCGATGGCGCGGTGATCCCGCAGCAATTCGAGAACCCAGCCAACCCGCAGGTCCATATCGAGACCACCGCCGAGGAGATCTGGGTCGACACCGGCGGCGATATCGATGTCTTCGTCGCCGGGGTCGGCACCGGGGGCACGATCACCGGGGTCGGCCAGGTTTTGCGCGCGCGCAAACCTGATATCCACATCGTCGCGGTCGAGCCCGAGGACAGCGCGGTGCTGTCCGGCGGCGACCCCGGCCCGCACAAGATCCAGGGCATCGGCGCGGACTTCATCCCGGTGATCATGGACACCAGCCTGATCGACGAGGTGCTGACCATCGGCAACGAGACCTCGTTCGAGATGGCCCGGCAACTGGCCCGGATCGAGGGCATTCCGGGCGGCATATCGTCGGGCGCGGCGGTCGCCGCATCGGTCGAGATCGCCGAACGCAAGGCCATGGCGGGCAAGCGCATCGTCGCCATCCTGCCGGACTTCGCCGAGCGATATCTCTCAACCGCGCTATTTGATGGTGTGTGATGGCATTCTCAGCCGATGAACTGGAACGCTACGCCCGGCACATCGTCTTGCACGAGATCGGCGGGCCGGGGCAGCAGAAGCTGAAGGCGGCGCGGGTTCTGGTGATCGGCGCTGGCGGGCTGGGCTCGCCCGCGATCCTTTATCTGGCGGCAGCCGGTGTGGGCACGCTAGGCGTGGTTGATGACGACACGGTGTCGCTGTCGAACCTCCAGCGCCAGGTACTGCACGCAACCGGCGAGATCGATCAACCGAAGGTCGAGAGCGCCGGCCGCGCGGTGGCGCGGATCAACCCTAATGTGAGCTTTGTACCTCATGCGGTGCGGCTGACCGAGGCAAACGCCGAGCAGATCATCGGCGACTACGACATGGTGCTCGACGGCTCGGACAATTTCGCCACCCGTTATCTGGTCAACCGGGCAGCGGCGCGGCTGCATAAACTGCTGGTCTTCGCCGCCATCGGCCGCTGGGAGGCGCAGATCAGTGTCTTCCAGCCCTGGCTTGGCGGCCCCTGCTACGAGTGCATCTTCCCGGAACCCCCGGCGGCGGGACTGGTTCCCGCCTGCGCCGAGGCAGGCGTTCTGGGCGCCATGGCCGGGGTGGTCGGCGCCATGCAGGCGGTCGAGGCGGTGAAGCTGATCACTCAGACAGGCGCCAGCCTCGACGGGCGGCTGATGCTGTATGACGCGCTGCAGGCGGAGACGCGGACAATCAAGCTGGCGAAGCGGCCGGGCTGTCCGGTTTGCGGGTCGCGCTGACTTCACTCGCTCTTTACGACGATATCCACCCACACCGTTCGATGATCCGAACTGGCGGGCCTGCGGCCACCCGTCGGATCCTTGGCGATCAGGCGGGCCAGCGGGCTGTCCGCCTCGGGCCAGAAGACACCCGAACCGGTGATCTGCAGCCCGATCAAGGGCAGCACGTAATCCACCCGCATGTTGCCTGGGCCGGGAACGTCGCGCCAATCGGCGGTGTCCTGCCCCGGGCGGCCGAGCACCCCGGCATTGGCTCCGCCTAACAGCGCCGCCTCCGCCCCGCCTGCGCTTGCCGGCTTCGGATCCTGCACCCGGGGGTGACTCAGAAGCGCACCGATCGCCTCGCGCCGGGCCTCGCCGTCGAAGGGGTCGGCGTTCAGATCGCCCGTCCGCAACCCACCGCCCTGCCCCCTATCGTCGCGCAACCATGCCGCACCATCGATCAGGCTCAGGGTCAAGCGGATCTCATCGCCATTGCGCCGTCCGTTAAAATCCTCCGGTCCGTCGAGCACCGGCGGCGCCGGATGGCTGGCGAGCACATGCAGGACCACATCCCACTGGCTGACCGAACTGAGCCGCAGAGCGCGCCATATCCGGTCTGGGTGACAGGGCGTCCCGTCCGCATTCACCGGCCGGTCCGCACCCGGTATCATGGTTCGGAGGAGACGCCGAAAGCCGCGCAATCGGTCATAGTCGATGGGAAACCGGCTGAGCAGCGCCATCCCGTACTGCCCCGGAAAGTGGCCATAGCCGAATGCGTCGCGCGGGCCACGCTGGTTACCGTCGCCATCCAGGTCATGACCCGAGGGCAGTCCGGTACTGACCGGCCCCTGATAGAGAAACGGGTAATCCAGCCCCTCCAAACCGGCAATCCCCGCCCGCAACCACTCGGCAAAGCCGGTCACTGCACGGGGTGCCGGGTCGCGGTCAAACTTGTTGAGAATCAGGATATCGGGTCGCACCCGCAGGATGATCTCGGCCACAGCATCGATTTGGGCACTGCCGGCATCCATCTCGTGGACCAGCACGCCCGCGCCCTTGCGCACGAGCCCGGCATTGAAGGTGGCGATGCGGATTGTGTCGGGCACCCGATCCAACCATGGCTCGACGGCATCCACCGGCCCGTCGGCCCAACCCGCAAGAGTCAGGCCGAGGAGCAGCGCCCGGAGCGTTCTCACCCGTTTGCGGTGTCCAGCCACGGCATGGCGGCGCGGTGCCGGGCCTCAAAATCAGTAATTGCCTGCTCCTTCTCGAACGTCAGGCCGATCTCGTCGAGGCCGTTCAACAGGCAATGCTTCTTGAACGAATCGACTTCGAAGCCGATCTCGCCGCCATCCGGCCCGGTGATGGTCTGGCTCTCCAGGTCGACGGTGACGATGGCGTTAGCGCCGCGCGCGGCGTCGTCCATCAGCTTGTCCACATCCTGCGGCGGCAGAACGATGGGCAGGATGCCGTTCTTGAAGCAGTTGTTGTAGAAGATGTCGGCGAACGACGGCGCGACGATGCAGCGGATACCGAAATCCACGATCGCCCAAGGGGCGTGCTCGCGGCTGGAACCGCAGCCGAAATTCTCGCCACCGACCAGAATCTGCGCGCTGCGGTAGGCAGGTTTGTTCAGCACGAAGTCCGGGTTCTCGCTGCCGTCGTCGAGATAGCGCATCTCGTCGAACAGGTTCTTGCCCAGGCCCGAACGCTTGATCGTCTTCAGGAACTGCTTCGGGATGATCATGTCGGTATCGACATTGATCATCGGCAGCGGCGCCGCGACGGCGGTGAGCGTAGTGAATTTTTCCATGGCTCCGCGCTCCTTGAGAAATATCGGCCCCGGTAAAGCACGCGCCGCGCGCCCGCGCAAGCGCTCACCCTTGCGAGAGCGCCACATTCCATGCGCCGGAAGCCGCGCTGCCATCCGTTGAAGATTCGATTGAAACGGCAGGAAACGGCGTCACGATGAAACGGATCGTAGCCGCGGCGTTGATCGGAACCGCAATCGCTCTCGCCGCTCCGGCTGCATTCGCGGCCCCGGCGACGGACAAGGCAGCTAGCGTGTTCGCCGGAGCCGACGTGATCGAGGTCGGCCACAGCTCCGGCGACCGGCGAAGGATTATCGCGGGGATTATCGCGGTGACCGCTATAGCCGCTATGGCCGGCAACACTACCATCGCAACCGGAGTCATCACGGGCACGGGGGCGGAAACAATGCCGCGCCTTGTATCCTGGGCGGGGTCGCATTGGGCGTGATCCTGTTGCTGAACACACTCGACCATCACTGATCGCAACGCCGGAAACCAGATGAAGCCGCGAGGCCCGGAAACGGGCCGCCGATGACGCTGGCGCGCGGCGCGGCGATGTCCTAGACCGGGCCGATGGGCCGGTTCTACCGCGACAATGCCCGCTGGCTGGCGGCGGGGCTGATGCTGACGCTCTGCTCGTCCTTCGGGCAGACGTTTTTCATTTCGCTGTTCGCGGGGCATATCAAGGCAGTCTATGGGCTGACCGACGGCGGCTGGGGCAGCATCTATACGGTGGCGACCCTGACCTCCGCCGCGGTGCTGATCCAGGCCGGCGGACTGGCCGATACCGTGCCGCTGAGGCGCCTGACGCTGCTGGTGCTGGCGCTTTACGTCGTGGTGGCGGCGGGTATGGCGCTCAACAGTTCCGTGCTCTTGCTGGTCGTGCTGATCGCCGGATTGCGGTTTTGCGGCCAGGGAATGGTCGGCCATATCGCGATGACCGCCATGGGCCGCTGGTTCCAGGCCCATCGCGGGAGGGCGGTGGCGGTGGCCGGGCTTGGCTCTTCGCTGGGCGAGGCGGTTTTGCCCGCCATGGTGGTGGCGCTGATCGCCTGGATCGGCTGGCGCGCCAGCTGGGGAATAGCGGCCGGGGTGCTGTTGCTGGTCTTCGTGCCGCTGTCGATGTGGCTGCTGAACGAGAGCCGCCGCCCGAAAGGCGTGGCCGAGGTCGATCTCAGTGCGGGCATGGACGGGCGGCACTGGCGCCGCCGCGAGGTGCTGTCACACTGGCTGTTCTGGGCTCTAATGCCGGGCATCCTGGCGCCGAACTTCATCGGCACTTCGGCGTTCTTCCACCAGGTCCATGTCAGCGATGTGAAAGACTGGGATCTGGCGATCATGACCCTGGGCTACCCGGCCTATGCCGCGTTGACGGTGATCTCGTCGATGACCTGTGGCTGGCTGGTGGACCGGATCGGGCCGGTCAACCTGCTGCCGTTCTACCTGCTGCCGATGGCGGCGGGAATCATCATCATCGCCCCCGGCGACAGTGTCGGGTCGTGGTATATGATGATGGCGCTGATCGGGCTGACCCAGGGCGGCTCTATTGCCCTTCTGGGCGCACTCTGGCCCACCCTGTACGGCACCCGGAACCTCGGCGCGATCAAGGCGCTGGCGACCTCGGCGATGGTGTTCGCGACAGCACTGGGGCCGGGGGTGACGGGGATGCTGATCGATGCCGGAATCATGTTCCCGGACCAGACCTGGGGCTTTGCGCTGTGGTGTTTGATGGGTTCGGGAGTGTTCGTGATGGTTCGGGGGCGGCTGCAGGTGGAGATGGCGTGAGGGCGCTCCGGCGACAGGGTGCCGACTCTCCAGTGTCTCCACATCACCATGCTTTTCAGATGACATGCCGCATCAATCGGATGAAAGATATGCCGACGTGAACGGGCGTCAAAAAAAGCGCCAGATGTGGTGCCAGTCTGCCCGCAACAATGCCCCACAGAAACTCAACCGGTTGCAAGGGAGTCGCAGATGACGAACGAACCGCACCGCGCCGCCGAGACAGGCTCGCTTGATCCTGCCGACTGGCCCGGGTTTCGCGCTCTCGCCCACCGCATGCTGGATGTCGCGCTCGATCACGCCGAAGGCTATCGCGACCGGCCGGTCTGGACCCCGGTGCCCGACGATGTGAAAAAGGCCCTCGCCGAAGCGCCGCCAATGGTGCCGCAAGGCACCGAGAAAGTTTGCGACGATTTCGTCAACCTGGTGCTGCCCTACGCGACCGGCAACACCCATCCGCGGTTCTTCGGCTGGGTCCATGGCGCGGGCACGCCTGGCGCGATCATCGCCGACAGCCTCGCCGCGGCGATGAACGCCAATCTTGGCGGGCGCGATCACGGTGCGATCTATGTCGAGCGCCAGGTCACCGACTGGTGCCGCAAGCTGTTCGGCTTTCCCGACAGCGCCAGCGGGCTAGTGGTGAGCGGCACCTCGATGGCGACGCTCATAGCGCTGACCACGGCGCGCTACGACAAGGCGGGCTATGATGTCCGCCACAAGGGCGTCCAACCGGGCGATCACAAGCTGGTCGGTTATACCTCGTCCGAAGCCCATAGCTGTATCGCCCGGACCTTTGACTATATGGGGGTCGGACAGGATGCGTTGCGGGTGATTCCGGTCGACGATGAATTCCGGATGGATACGGATGCGTTGCGCCGGGCGATCCTCGACGATATCGAGACCGGAAATCGCCCGTTCTGTGTGGTCGGGGCAGCAGCAACGGTCAACACGGCGGCGGTGGATGATCTCGACACGATCGCCGATATCTGCGCCGAGTTCGACCTTTGGTTCCATATCGACGGCGCCTTCGGCGCGGTTGCGGCCCTAAGCGAAAAGCTGCGCCCGCGTCTCAAGGGGATCGAGCGCGCCGACTCGATTGCCTTCGACTTCCACAAATGGATGCATGTTCAGTACGATGCCGGGTTTGTTTTGGTGCGCCGTGAGGATCTGCACCGCGAAGCCTTCACGCTGAGGCGCGAATACCTGACCGCGGCCCCGCGCGGCCTTGCCGCCGGCAACCCCTGGCCATGCGAATACGGGCCGGAGCTGTCGCGGGGCTTCCGTGCCTTGAAAATCTGGTTCGCGCTCAAGGAGCATGGCATTCGCCGCATTGCCGAGAAGGTCGAAGACAACTGCAACCAGGCCACCTATCTGGCGGCAGAGGTCGAGGCCCATCCGGAGCTGGAGTTGGCCGCACCTGTCTCGCTCAACATTGTCTGCTTCCGCTTCGTCGCGCCCGGCAGGACGAGCGACGATTTGAATGCGATCAATGGCGAGATCGTTATGGACCTGCAGGAGCGCGGCATCGCAGCTCCCTCGACCACAACCCTGAAAGGCGAACTCGCGATCCGGGTCAACATCACCAACCACCGGACAACATTTGCGGACCTGGTCATTCTGGTTGATGCGGTTGTGGATGCGGGGCGGGAAATCGCGGCGCGGGAATAGCGTGAATCCAGCGGGAATTGGCGCCAAGCAAAAGACTCGAGGCGGCCCACGGGCCGCCTCTCCATTAGAGCGATTTCAAGCAAAGTGAGTTCACTTTGCGACTCGGAAACCGCGGCAATTCAATGAGCTAGAGCATGATCCATGAATCGGAGATCATGGATCATGCTCTAGCCTCGAACGGTGCTGAAGGTTCAGATCAGTTCGCGTACATCGGTCAACCGCCCTGTCAGCGCGGCCGCAGCGGCCATTGCCGGGCTGACCAGGTGGGTGCGTCCGCCACGGCCCTGTCGCCCCTCGAAATTGCGGTTCGAGGTCGAGGCACAACGCTCGCCAGGGGCCAACTGGTCCGGGTTCATGCCAAGGCACATCGAGCACCCCGCCAGCCGCCAGTCGAAACCCGCCGCGATCAGGATGTCGGCAATGCCCTCCTCCTCGGCCTGAGCGCGCACCAGACCCGAGCCGGGCACGATCATGGCGCGCAACCCGTCTTTGACCGTTTTGCCCTCTACGATCTTCGCCACCTCGCGCAGATCCTCGATCCGACCGTTGGTGCAGGAGCCGATGAAGACCGTATCGACGGCAACTTCCGACAGCGGCGTGCCCGGCGTCAGCCCCATGTAGTCGAGCGAACGCTGCGCCGCCGCCTGCTTGCCCGGATCGGCGAAATCGGCCGGGTCCGGCACGGCTGCGGTGATCGGCAACACGTCCTCCGGGCTGGTGCCCCAAGTCACCACCGGGGCGATGTTCTCGCCCTTCAGCGTGACCACCTTGTCGAAATGGGCACCTTCATCGGTGAACAGCGTCCGCCAACAGGCCAGCGCGATCTCCCACTGCGCGCCCTTCGGCGCCTTGGGGCGGCCCTTCAGATATTCGAAGGTCTTCTCGTCCGGGGCCACCAGACCGGCCCGCGCGCCGCCCTCGATGGCCATGTTGCAGACCGTCATCCGGCCTTCCACCGAGAGGTTGCGAATCGCCTCGCCGCAATACTCGATGACGTGGCCGGTGCCGCCCGCGGTGCCGGTCTCGCCGATAATTGACAGCGTGATGTCCTTGGCGGTCACACCGGGCCCCAGGGTGCCGGTGATCTCGACCTTCATGTTCTTCGATTTCTTCTGGATCAGCGTCTGGGTTGCCAGCACATGCTCGACTTCCGATGTGCCGATACCATGAGCCAACGCGCCGAAAGCGCCGTGGGTGGCGGTGTGGCTGTCGCCGCAGACGATGGTCATGCCGGGCTGGGTCAGGCCCTGCTCGGGGCCAATGATGTGGACGATGCCCTGGCGCGGGTCGTCGACGTCGAAAATCTCGATGTTGAAGTCAGCGGCATTCTTGCGGAGCGTCTCGACCTGGATCCGGCTTTGCTCATCCTTGATGCCCTCGTTGCGATCGAGGGTGGTCGCAACATTGTGGTCCGGCACCGCCAGCGTCGCGCCCGGCGCGCGGACCGTGCGGCCGGTCATGCGCAGGCCCTCGAAGGCCTGCGGGCTGGTGACCTCGTGGACCAGATGGCGGTCGACATAGAGCAGGCAGGTGCCGTCCCCGGACTGGTCGGCCACGTGGGCATCCCAGATTTTGTCATACAGTGTCTTCGGCGCGCTCATTATGAATTCTCCTGGGCGTATCGGCTTTTGGTGGAAGGCGGCGCCAGATGGCGCCGGACGGATCCAGCCACCCCGGCAGGTCGGCGCAAGTCACCCGCCCCATTGAAGCGCCAAGGCAGGCGGGCGCGGTCGGCCAGATCAATCACGATGCGTCCCTGATACGTCATGGAGGCGAGTGTTACTCCCAGTCGCCAGAGACCGCAAGCACCCGAGACCGCAAGTGTGGGCAGGCGTCGCTTACAGCCCGCGCGAAAGGATCAACGCATCGGCGCGCGTTCCGCCAGGTCGCGGGTAGTAGTGCTTGCGACGTCCGGCCTGGCTGAAGCCGCTGCCCGCGTAAAGCGCCTGTGCTGCTGCGTTGTCGATGGCAACCTCGAGAAATATCCGCTTGATGCCAGATTGCCGGGCAAAATCCTGCGCCGCCATCAGGAGTTCGCGGCCCAGGCCCTTGCGGCGCGCCGGGGGCAGGACGCCGAAATCCAGGATCTCGGCCTCGTCCGCCGCCATCCGCAATATCAGCAGGCCCGCATCAAAGGCGTCGTCGACAATCATCGCCGCGTTCGGCGGGCCGCCAAGCGCGAGCAGGTCGACGGTGCTCCATGTGCTTTCGCGGCCGTCGAAGGCTTGGCGCGCGATCTCGGCAAGGCGCTGGGCGTTGGATGGATCGGCGGTAATGACGCGGGCCATCGCTTAATCCAGCAGCGCCGGCGGCCCTTCGCGCGGCAGATCCGCGTCGGCGCCGCGCAGGTAGAGTGGGGCCGGAAGAGCAGCGGTGTCGCGGCCCTCCGAAAGCCGCGCAAGGATTGCCGGGTCGGGCAAACCATCGGGCAGCAGCCCATCGCCCTCCGGCAGCAACCGCGCCGCATCTCCAGCGAAGCGGATACAGCTTGACGGGATCGCGGCGGCGAGGGCGGTTTCGGTCGAGGCCTGCGGGCTGTTCATCGGTTCGCCGTCCACGTCGAAGGCCTGCCAATAAACCGCGCCGCCACGCCCGGCCAGGCAGATCGCCACCGGCCCGCCTGCGCCAATCGTCAGCGCCTGGGCGGCCAGCGCCTCAAATCGGCTGATCCCGATCACCGGTATGCCTCGGCCCAGAGCAATCCCGCGCGCCGCCGCGACGCCGATCCGCACCCCTGTGAAAGATCCCGGCCCGGTGCAGACGGCGATCAGGGAAAGGGCGTGATAGCCGGCTCCAGCCCGCTTCAGCGCGGCATCGATCATCGGGAACAGATGCTCGGCATGGCCGCGCTCCATGGCACGGCGCTCGATGACAGGATCACCGGTTTCGATCGCGGGGCCAAGCAAAGCGACGGCGCATTGCGCCGCCGAGGTGTCGATGCCGAGAATCATTTTGGGGTCATCGCAAACGGGTCAGAGGCCCACGGGCCGGACCTCGACGATCTCCGGGATATAGTGGCGAAGCAGATTCTCGATGCCGGCCTTCAACGTCAGGGTCGAGGACGGGCAACCGGCGCAGGCGCCCTGCATATGCAGGTAAACCACGCCCTTGTCGTAACCGTGGAAGGTGATGTCGCCACCGTCCTGGGCCACCGCCGGACGCACCCGGGTATCGAGTAGTTCCTTGATCTGGCCGACGATCTCGCTATCCGGCCCGTCATGCTCGGCATGGGTCACCGCGTGGCTGTCACCCTTCATGACCGGGGCACCGGAGGCATAGTGCTCCATGATCGCGCCAAGCAAGGCTGGCTTGATATGCGCCCATTCAACGTCGCCCTTGGTCACCGTGACGAAATCGGTTCCGAGGAATACGCCGGTCACGCCATCGACCTTGAACAACCGGCCCGCCAAAGGTGAGGCATCAGAACCCTCGCGGCTGGGAAAATCCGCCGAACCGGACGGCATCACCGGCTGTCCCGGCAGGAACTTCAGCGTTGCGGGGTTCGGGGTAGCTTCGGTCTGGATAAACATGCACGTCTCCCGTTTCTGCTCCAACAGATGGCCCGGAAGGCGCAAAAAAGCAAGAATCATTCTAAACTTCCGTCACCTGATGGAGCGAATCGGACAGGAGCGTGCATCGCATGTTGTTCATGGTGATCGAGCATTTCGAGGGGGACGACATGATTCCAATCTACAAATGGCCGGAGGAGAGTGGCCGCCAGTTGCCCGACGGGCTGGAATACGTCGATAGCTGGATCGAGGCGAATTTCAGCCGCTGTTTCCAGTTAATGGAATGCGCCGACGCGCGGCTGTTGCAGGAATGGGTGCTGGGCTGGCGAGGCACCGGGGCGCCACCTTCGAGATCGTCCCCGTAGTGCCCAGCCGCCAAACCCGCGCCGTGGTCGCGCCCTTCCTGGCGGACCGGTGAGGGGCGGCTCTGGCGGCGAGAGTGTTGTGCGCCTGTGCGCGTTCCCCCGGCCATCCCATGTCTTATGCGCCTGTTCCAAAGCCCGCTTCGCGATTTTTTGGGCGCGGCACAAGAATCAATGGAATGGCGGGGCCGTCAGGGCACAAACCCTCAACAAACCGCGTCGATCCGCTCCAGGGTCATGCCGCCGGGGACCACCGTCACCGGCACCGGCAGGCGGTGGCCCATCTTCGTCACCAGATAGCTGACCAGCGGGCCGGGGCCCTCGCCATCGCCCTCGCCGGCACCGAGAACCAGAACTCCGATGTTGTGGTCCTCCTCGATGATGGCCAGCACCTCCTCGGCCTTCTTGCCCTCGCGAATGGCAAATTCCGGGGTCACGCCGCTGAGCGCCTGCATTTCGTCCGCAAGTTGCAGTAGGCGCGCCTCGGCGGCCTCGCGCGCTTCACTCCGCATGACCTCCGCGACCCCTATCCAGTGCTGGAACTCGTCCGGCTCGATGACGTAGAGCATGGTCATGCCGCCGCCGGTCTTCTGAGCACGGCGCGCGGCGAAGCGCATGGCGTTTATGCATTCAGGGGTCTCGTCGACAACGATGAGAAACTTTCGCACGGGATGCTCCTGGTCAGACCGTATCGGCCCTGCGAGGATGACAGCAGTTTTGGTGGCGTGCAAGCAAGAGGGTGCAACCCCTTGCCGCAGCCGGGCGGTGGATTTGCCAAAAGCCGGACAATTCCCCAAGCCTCGTTGACGGCGAGCATATCGCGGGCTGGGGGCTGAGCCTCAGCCCCGCGACCGCAAAAACCCGACCTTTTCGTAGGTCTCGGTCAGGATCGGATCGGCCAGCGCGGCAGCGCGGTTGGCACCGTCGCCGAGCACCCGGTCGATCTCGGCCGGGTCGGCCATCAGGCGACTCATCTCGGCGGTAATCGGGGTCAGGTGGCTGACTGCCAGTTCGGCCAGCGCCGGCTTGAAGGCACCGAAGCCCTTGCCCGCAAACCCGGCCACTACCGCCTCGGCGCTGGTGCCTGAGAGTGCAGCATAAATGCCGACGAGGTTGCGCGCCTCGGGGCGCTCGGCCAGGCCCTCCAGGGTCTCGGGCAGCGGCTCCGGGTCGGTGCGGGCCTTGCGGATCTTGGCGGCGATGGCGTCGGCGTCGTCGGTCAGGTTGATCCGGCTCATATCCGAGGGATCAGACTTCGACATCTTCCTGGTGCCGTCGCGCAGGCTCATGACCCGGGGCGCCGGGCCGCCGATCAGGGGCTCGGGCAGGGGGAAAAACTCCGGGTCGCCGAAGTCGTTATTGAACTTCGCGGCGATGTCGCGGGCCAGTTCCAGATGTTGCTTCTGGTCCTCGCCCACCGGCACATGGGTGGCGCGATAGGCCAGGATGTCCGCGGCCATCAGCGCCGGATAAACAAACAGCCCGGCGGAGGAGTTCTCGCGATTCTTGCCAGCCTTCTCCTTGAACTGGGTCATCCGGTTCAGCCAACCCAATCGCACGACGCAGTTGAACACCCAGGCAAGCTCGGCGTGCGCGGGCACCTGGGACTGGTTGAACAGGATCGAGCGGGCGGAGTCGAGGCCGCAGGCGAGGAACGCCGCCGTCACCTGCCGGGTGGCGTCCTTCAGCCCCGCCGGATCCTGCCAGGAGGTGATCGCGTGCAGGTCGACGACGCAGTAGATCGTCTCCATGCCGCTGTCCTGCAGCTCGACAAAGCGCCGGATCGCGCCGAGATAGTTGCCGAGCGTCAGTGCCCCGGAGGGCTGGACGCCGGAGAAGACGCGCGGGGTGTGGGTTCTGGCCTCACTCATGGCTTGGTGTCTCTCGCCTGACGGAATTTCAGCGGCCTTCTATGGTCCGCGCCCGGTTCAGCGTCAAGAGAAGCCATGGTGTTGCAGGCGGCAAGGCATTAGATGGCGAAGGATGAGCGTCGCCGAAGACACCCCCACCCCGACAGAGAGTCGCACCCCGGTGCATCCGGTGCTGTGGATCATGATCGCGGTCATGATCGGCTTCGAGGTGATGTTTGCGGCCGTCGATGCGGAGATGCTGTCCAAAACCCTTGGGCGAGGGCACATGTATTACCGCTTCGCCTTCTCGGACATGCTTTTCGATCATTGGCGCGGCATTGAGCGCATGATTTTCCTGTCTGGGCAGCCGAATGACATGCTGCGCCTCCAGACCTTCCTTACCTACGCATTTCTTCATGGCGGATGGCTGCATCTGGGGATGAACGGCGCCGCCTTCCTCGGCCTCGGCCATGCGCTGGTGCGGATGATCGGGATCGGGCGGTTTCTCGTCATTTTTGCGGTCACCGCCATTGCCGGAGCGCTGACCTTCGGGCTGATCGCCGAGGCCAATGGCCCAATGGTCGGCGCTTCCGGAGCGATCTTCGGTCTGCTCGCAGTGCTGACTGCCTGGCAGGAGCGCAGCTTGCGGCATGCGGGCCTGAGCCGGGCGATGATCTGGCGGCGGATCGGCGGGCTGGTGGCGCTGAACGTCGCACTGGCCTTCGGGCTCGGCGGTTTGCTGGCCTGGCAGACGCATCTCGGCGGCTGGGTCGCGGGATGGCTGCTGGCCGGGGTGTTCCGGCCCCGGTATGGGTCGTTGCAGACCGCCTGACCACTCAGCCGCGCTACATCGCATCGCGGCGGGTATTTTTGCGCCTGTCCGGCCACCTTTGGTGACCTGCGCACCGCCTCCCACCCCGCCTCCCCGCCTCCCCGCCCATCCACCAATGGTACGTCACTGGAACCAGGTACCATTGGTGGTTGGGCGGGGAGACGGGGCGGGAGGTGGCGCGCCGAAAGCGCCAGCTTTCGAACAGGCGCAAAAAAACACGCCGGGAGATGGATGAGTCTCGCTCTGCAAGACTCCGTATCAGCCGCGCGACATCGCATCGCGGATATCGGACAGCCGGAACGCGCCCAGCGCCACCGCTGCCACTGCGTAGCCCACAGCCCCGCCGACCACGATCACCACCAGGCCCAGCGCACGCCAATCCGGCAGCATCGCCACCTGCACCTCGACCAGTCCCAGCACCAGCGTGCCCATCAACAGCGAGGCCGCCACAATGCGTGGCCAGCGCGCGGCAAGGCGGGCGTCGATGGCGATCTCGTCCTCGAAATTCCGCGTGCCGCGCCACAGCAGCGCGAGGTTCACCCATCCGGCGACAGTGGTGCCGGCGGCGGCGGCCAGATAGCCCGCGACGGGCGCGCCGCCGACCGCGATGACCACGTTCACCACCATCGAGACCACCGCAAAGCGCAACGGCGTGCGGGTGTTCTCACGAGCGAAAAAGGCGGGCAGCAGCACCTTTTGCAGCACGAAGGCGGGCAAGCCGAGGGCGTAGATCGCCAGTGCGGCCGCCGTGGCGGCGGTATCCGATGCGGTGAATGCGCCGTGCTCGAACAGCACCGAGGTGATCAGGTTGGGTAGAACAATCAGGGCCACGGTGGCGGGCAGGGCCAGTATCAGGCAGAACTCCGCCGCCCGGTTCATCGCGCCGGCGGCGCGGGCGGCGTCGCCCGAACGCACCCGGCGCGACAGCTCGGGCAGCAACACCACCCCGATCGCCACCCCGACCACGCCCAGCGGCAACTGGTAGAGCCGATCAGCATACCAGAGCCAGCTGACCGCACCGTCGAAATAGCTGGCGACTTGGGTACCGACCAACAGATTGATCTGCATCACCCCACCGGCCAGCGCCGCCGGGATGCCCAGCGCCACCAGGCGTTTTACGTCCGGGGTCAGGCGCGGCCAGCGCAGCCTTAGGGTCATGCCCGCTCGCCGCGCCGCCCAGACCACCAGGCCAAGCTGGGCGATTCCTGCGGCGAAGACGGCCCAGCTGAGCGCCGGGCCGATCTCCCACCCCATCCCTGCCGCCAGCGAGATGCCGCCTATCAGGATCACATTCAGCAGCACCGGTGCGGCCGCCGCCGCCGAGAACTTGCCGAAGGAGTTCAGAATGCCGGAGAACAGTGCGGCCAGAGAGATGAACACGATATAGGGGAACACCACCCGTGAGAACGCGACCGCAAGGTCGAAGCGTCCAGACTGATCCCCCGCATCGTCGAAGCCACTGGCCAGCGCCAGTACGAACCACGGCATTGCCAGTTGGGCGATCACCGTCAGCGCGATCAGCGCCGTCAGCAGGGCTGCCATTGCCTCTTCGGCGAAGTTCTTGGCCTCGCTTGCGCCGCCGCCCTCGAGCTTCTTGGCGAACAGCGGCACGAAGGCCATGTTGAAAGCGCCCTCGGCGAAGAAGCGGCGGAACATGTTGGGCAGACGGAAGGCGACGAAGAAGGCCTCCGCCATCGGCCCGGTGCCAAGGAAGGTGGCGATCATGATGTCGCGCACGAAGCCCAGCACCCGGCTGACCAGGGTCCAGCCGCCGACCGTCGCGAAACCGCGCAGCAGGCGGATTGGCGGCGCGTTCATTTGCGCGCGGCCTTTTCGGGAGCGATGACCTTGATCGCCTCAATCAGGCGGCGCTCGATCAGGTTCAGTTTCTGCTTGCTGCGGATCTTGTGGCCGAACAGGTCCTTTACATAGAAGACATCGACCGCGTGCTCACCGTAGGTGGTGATGACCGCCGAGAAGATGTTGATGTTCAGTGTCGTCAGGCTGCGGGTCAGCAGGTGCAGCAGCCCCAGCCGGTCGCGGGCGTTGACCTCGATCAGGGTGTAGAGCTCGGACGCCTCATTGTCGAAGACGATCCGGGTCGGCACGGTGAACGACATCTCGCGCGGCTTGTCGCGGCGGCGCTTCTTCAGCGCATCGCGGGCGATCACCTCGCCCTTGAGGATGCGCTCGATGGTGCGCTTCAGGCGCGGCAGGCGGCTGGCCTCGAAGGGATGGCCCTCGCGGTCCTGGATCCAGAAGGTCGAGCAGGCCATGCCGTCGGCGGTGGTGTAGGTCCGCGCATCGACGACGCTGGCCCCGGCCAGCGCGAAGGCCCCGGCCATGCGCGAGAAGATGCCCGGGTGGTCAGCCATGTAGAGGCAGGCCTTGGTGGCGTCGTGGCTGTCGTCAGGCTGGAAACGGTTGGAGAACTTGTCGGTGCTTTTCGCCTTTCGGGCCAGTTCGGCGATGATCTCCTGGGTGTCGGTGTCCAGGCCAAGCCAGTAGGGCGGGTAGTGGCGCTCCATCTCGGACTTGCGGTCGGCCTCGGGCCAGTTCGCCAGGCGTTCGGCCAATGCGGCGCGCGCCTCGTCGACCCTCGCTGCACGGCTGATCTCATCCGAGCCGCCGGTCAGGAAATCGCGGGTATCCCAGTAGAGCTTGCGCAGAAGCTGGGCCTTCCAGTTGTTCCAGACCCCCGGGCCAACCCCACGGATGTCGCAGACCGTCAGCACCAGCAACAGCCGCAGGCGGGTTGGGCTTTGTACGATGTTGGCAAAGTCCCTGACCGTGCGCGGGTCGGCGATGTCGCGCTTCTGCGCCACGTCCGACATCAGCAGGTGGTGGCGCACCAGCCAGGCGACCATCTCGGTCTCGGCCCGGTCGAACCCCAGTCGCGGGCAGACCGTGGCGGCGATCTCGGCACCGTATTCGGAGTGGTCGCGCGGGTCGCCCTTGCCCAGGTCATGTACGAACAACGCCATGTAGAGCACGCGACGATTGAAGCCGCCCTTGATGATCCCGGTGGCGACCGGGTGTTCCTCGCTGGCCTCCAGTTTTTCGATCCGGTCCAGGGTCGCGATGGTCTGGATGGTGTGCTCGTCCACCGTGTAGTGGTGGTACATGTTGAACTGCATCATCGCGACGACGCGGCCGAACTCGGGGACGAAGCGGCCCAGCACGGCGGTCTCGTTCATCCGCCGCAGCAGCCACTCGCCATTGATCGGGTCGGTTAGCATCTCGAGGAACAGCGCGATCGCGTCGGGGTTGGCGCGCAGGTCGTTGTCGATCAGGTCCAGATTCTGGGTGACCAGCCTGAGCGCCGCCGGGTGGATATGCGCATCCAGCCTTGCGGCATCGCGAAACAGCCGCAACAGGTTGACCGGATTGCTGGAGAACACCTGATCGTCGCGCACGCTTAGGCGCCCGTCGCGCACCACGAAGGGCTGACCCGGATCGCTGGTCACGCTGCGGAAGCTGAGCGCCCGCAACAGCATCGACAATCGCGGCGGCGCCTTGGCGTGCTGTGCCTCCAGCGCGGCCGAGAAGATGCGCGTCAGGTCGCCGACATTCTTGGCGTGGCGGAAATAGGCCTGCATGAAATGCTCGACCGCCATGCACCCGTCATGGTCCTCGAATCCCATGCGCTCGGCGATTTCGACCTGGCGGTCAAAGGTCAGTTTTTCCTGCGCCCGCCCGGCCAGGTCGTGCAGATGGCAGCGCACCGCCCAGATGAACTTCGAGGCATCGGCGAAGCGCTGCACTTCGTCCTGCTCGAACACCCCCATTTCGACCAGATCCCAGGCGGTATCGGTGCGGTAGAGATACTTCGAGATCCAGTGCAGCGATTGCAAGTCGCGCAGCCCGCCCTTGCCCTCCTTGATGTTGGGCTCCAACAGATAGCGCGAACCGCCGTGGCGGCTGTGGCGCTGGTCTCGCTCGCCCAGCTTCGCTTCGACGAATTTGTGGCCGGTGCGCAGAAACAGGTCCTTCCACAACCGCATGTCCAACTCGTCGAACGGCTCCCGGTCACCACAGAGGAATCGTTTTTCCAGCAACGCGGTGCGGATTGTCAGGTCGGTTCCCGCCAGCCGTATGCAGTCGTTGACGCTGCGCACCGACTGGCCGACCTTCAGCTTCAGGTCCCACAGGACGTAGAGCATGCTCTCGGTCACGCTCTCGCCCCAGGCGGTCTGCTTGTAGGGCGTCAGGAACAGCAGATCGACGTCCGAAAATGGCGCCATCTCGCCCCGACCGGTGCCACCGACCGCCACCACAGCCAGTTTTTCACCCTTGGTGCGGATCGGCGCCGGGTGAAGATGGGTGGCGCAGTAGTGGAACACCGCGGCGACCACGACGTCCATGATATGGGTATAGCCGCGCGCCGCCCGCAGCCCGGCATGGGGGTGCTGCAGCAACTCCGCGCGGACCTTGTCGCGGCCCTCGGCAAGCTGCTCGCCGACCAGCCGGATGACATTGCCATGCAATGTCTTGGCAGACCCGGTTTGCGCGGAAGCGTCGATGGCTCGGTCGATTGCCTTGGTCAGACGGCCCAGGTCGGCCAGTTCCTCCGCCGATGCGACCAGATGCGCCAGCCCCGCGAATGTGGGGTTTGCGGTCTCCTTGCGCGTTCGCTGTGCTCTCGCGACCAATCTGTCCTCACGAACCCAGGCCAAGGCGCACAGGTGCGGGGTCGAGCACCTCGAAACTGCGCTGCCCGACCTCCATGATAGCCATTGCCCGATGGTTCAGGCCGTCAGGTTCGAAGCGCAGCGGCCCCAATGTACCCTGAAAGCCCTCGATGCGGGTCAGTTCGGCGCGGCCAAAGGGTGTAATCGAGCCGTCCCGCCGCGCCCCCGCCAAAAGCTGCCCGGCCACCTGCACCGCGTCGTAACCCAGGACCGCGATGAACGGCGGCTGAGTGCCAAAACGCGCCGCGTAAAGGCTGGAGAACGTGTCCAGCTTGTCCGGGTCGGGTGCGGGGAACCAGCCGCCTTGCAGCGCAGGCTCCTGCAATGTGGCGCTGGAGTTCCACTTGCCGAGGCCGAGATATTTCACATCAGCCGGATCGAGGCCGCTGTAGTTGATGAATGCGCCCGCCGAGCGCAGCCCCTGGCCACTGTCCGGCAGCAGGATCGTGGTAACGCCCGCCGCCAGTGCCGCGCCGGCGAATGGCTCGGCTGAGCTCCGGATGCCCTCGAAAGTACGGGGATAACCAGAGGAGGCCACTACCCGGGCGCTGCTCGACAGCACCGCCTCGTCGGTGCCGCGCAGCGCGGCGGATCCATAATCCGTCTGCGGATAGAACACTGCTATCCGGTCCAGCCCGCGCGCTGCGGCGAAGCCGACAATACGTTCGGCTTCGGCCTCGGGCAGGAAACCGCTCAGGAAGACCGGTCCCCCGGCCACCGCACTATCGGTCGAAAACGAGATCACGTTGATGCCCGAGGCGCTGGCAACATCGCCGACCCCGCCGGTGTTGGCGCTGAACAACGGCCCCAGGATCAGCGCCGCGCCATCGCCAACCGCCTTTTGCGCCATCGCGCGCGCGGTCGCCGCGTTGCCGGCGGTATCGTAGACCCGGATTTCCATCGTTGGATCGGCCAGATCAACCGCCGCCATCCGCGCCGCATTTGCCAGCGCATTGCCGACACTTGCGGCCCCTTGGTCGGCAGCGGTCAGCGGCGCCAGCAGCGCCACCATCACCGGCCGGTTCGGATCGACACTGCCAGTGGGCAGCACTGGCGCGGTCCGCGCCGGCGATGGCGCCGCGGGCGGCGACGGTCGCGATGTTGTGGTCGTTCCGCAAGAAGCAACCGAAAGAACCAGCCCGGCAGCAAAGACCAGGCTTGGGAGGATGGAGAGCGAACGAAGCATGACAACCTCTCATTCTCTTTTGGCCGCGCGGATACTATAGAAGAGGCCTTGTCCTGCCCAAACCGGGCAACAGTTTGTCGGACGTTATGAGCGCCACGCCGGAAAGTAAACGCAGAGCAAGCGGCGCCAGCCTTCTGAGCGCCGATTCCGGTGGTGCGCCCACACCTCAGGAATCGGGCCTGGAATCGGGCCTCTACCTGGTGGCCACCCCGATCGGCAATGCCGCAGATATCACATTGCGGGCCATCGATGTTCTGGCCCGCGCCGATGCGATCGCCGCCGAGGATACCCGCGAGACCCGCAAGTTGATGAAAATGCACGGCATTGCCCTGGCGGGCAGGCGGATAGTCTCGTACCACGACCGCAATGGTGCCGAACGGCGGCCGCAGATCCTGGCCTGGCTGCGCGAGGGAAAGAGCGTCGCCTATTGCTCCGACGCCGGGACGCCGCTGATCGCCGACCCGGGTTACCGCCTGGCCGAGGCGGCGGTGGCCGAAGGGCTTGGCCTGACCGTGATCCCCGGGGCCTCGGCGGTTCTGGCGGCGCTGTCGCTGGCCGGGCTGCCGACCGACCGCTTCATGTTCGCCGGCTTCCTGCCGCCCAAGCGTGGCGCACGACAGAAAGCGCTGAGGGAACTGGCAACTGTGCCCGCGACGCTGATCTTCTACGAAAGCCCGCGCCGCCTGGCCGCGACGCTGGCCGATATGGCCGAGGCGTTGGGCGGCGCGCGTCCGGCGGCGGTGGCCCGCGAACTGACCAAGAAATTCGAGCAGGTGCGGCGCGCGCCGCTTGGTGACCTCGCCCAGGAGTACGCCAGCGAGGCCGCACCGAAGGGCGAGGTGGTGGTTCTGGTCGGCCCGCCCGACCCGGCGGCGCTACAGGCGAAAAGCACCGCCTCGCTGGACGGCGAACTGACGGTCGCGCTGGCCAACCTTTCGGTCAAGGACGCTGCCCGCGAGGTTACCGCCCGCCTCGGCCTGCCCCGGCGCGATGTCTACGCCCGGGCTTTGGACATGGTAAAACGATGAGCGCCCGGCGCGGCTATCTCAGCGATCTCGGGCGCCATGGCCAGCCCGCGCGCCTTGATGTCGACCAGCAACTCGCGCCAGCTCTGCGCACTCTCGCGGATGCCGACCTGGAATCCGAGCAGCTCCTTCTTGCCCTCGGGTGTCGCGCCGATGATGACCAGGATGCACTCGGCCTCGGGTTCCATTCGTGCCTGGAGGTAGATGCCGTCGGCCCAGATGTAGACGTAACGCCGGGCCGAGAGATCGCGGTGCTGCCAGGCATCATACTCCTTCTCCCAACCCGCAGTCAGCCTGGAGACCACGCGCCCGGCGACAGGTTCGGCGCATCGGGCCCCAGGATCGCGCCCAGCGCCGCCTGGAAGTCGCCGGTGGAGATACCACGCAGGTAGAGAATGGGCAGCAGCACATCGAGGCTCTTCGTGCGTCGCGCCCATTTCGGCAGGATGTTCGACGTGAAGCGCACCTTCCCGGCATCGGCAACGTTCGGGTGCCGGTCCCGGACCTTGGCCCGGCGGACGTCGATCGCGCCGATCCCGGTCTGTATCGACCGCTCCGGCCCGTAACCATGCCTGACGATCCTCTGGCGGCCATCGGGCAGCAGGTCATCCGCGAAGCTGGCAACGAACGCGTCTGCCTCGGCCCTCAGCGCCTCGGCCAGCATGCGCCGAGCGCCCTCACGAGCAATCTCAGTCAGCGGGTCTTCGACAGAATCTGCGTGACGAAGCGCGATAACGGTCGTATCTTCCTTCATGGCGTATCGCTCCTTTCCTGGAGGTTCTGGCAGGCTCAGCACCCGCCTCGATACGCCGCCTTCTCAGGCGCCATCACCCAAATTCGTGCATAGCTCAAGTCACAATCAATGACCTTTGGTATAAATCGCAAGAATTTGATACATCCATGCAACTCTATCTTTCAGTGTTGGTTAATAATGTCCGAAGTCAAGTCATAGACGCCTTGACCGGAAATTGTCCCATTAGCTAGTTTCCATCCATAAACGCCATGATTTTCGGGTTTACTTTCAAGGGGTCGCTGGCTCGGCGGCTTGATCTGTCCGGTTTAGCGGTGGCGTATGCCATTTTTCGTGTCCAGGTTGAATTTTCCGACAGATTTTTCATTGGCCTGAAGGCTGCAGGCATGCGTACAGGCCGGGCGGCGCCGGTTTTTCAACATTGGGCCGGCGGCTTGGGCTATGTTGGTTTCATGCGGGCGAAGAGGGCGAGATTGTAGGCGACCGCCGATGACCAGACGTAAGCCTTGAAGTGCTCCAGTCCCTTCCAGGTGCAACGACCGAGCCCGTAGGCGCGTTTGAGACAGGAGATATTGGCCTCGATCCCGGCGCGGAAGTTGCGCAGCTTACGGTACACCCATCGGCTCTTGACCATGTCCTTGATTTTCAGCCCGCGCTTCTTGTGGAAGGCCGCGTCCTCGACACCCTTGGCCTTGGCGTAGGCCAGATTGGCGGTGCTGGCGTAACCGCCATCGACGGCGGTCTGGCGTGGCGCTTTGCCATAATGCTTGATATGACGATCCAGCATGGGCTGGAAACGCTCGGCATCGGCCGGGTTGCCGGCCTCGATCACCAGATCCGGAATCATGCCGGTCTTGCCCGTGCTCAGGTTCACTTTGTGGCCATATTGCACTTCGCGCGCGCCCTTGACGATAATATCGGCATGGGGCTCGAACAAGCTGACCAGTTTATCGCCGGCGGCAACCTGTTCGCCGTCCAGCACCCGGCGCTCGGCCTGTGCGATGATGCGTTCGATCAAGGCCACGTAATGCCTTGTCTCGGCCTGCCAGGCCTCGACCTCAATGCCAGTTCCCGCCGCCGGGCCAAGCCGCCGCGCGGCCACCCGCAGATTGTCCAGGGTGGTGCGGGTGATCTTGATGAGGTCGCGGTACAGCTTTTGGCGTTTGTCGGCGCCACGGCCAAAAGCGATCGAGAGGCAGCACCGTTTTGCCGACCGGCTGTGATCGCGCCACCTCAGCCCCGGCAGGTCGGCATCGGCGCGGCGTAACAAGCGCACCATCACGCGCATACTGTCGCCCAAAAGAGAGCTGTCGCTGGGGGGATGGATCGGCGCGTCGGCAACCGTGCTGTCAAGGCGCATCATCTTGCCGTTCTCGACCCTGGCCTTCATGGCATGGCTCATCAGGCAACGGTTGATCGCTTCCCAGGTCTCGGCGCTGATGGCGCTGATGGTACTCTGCAACACCGATTTCTTTGGCGTCCAATGGACCGGCAGACGAGCGAAAGCCCGGAATGAGGTGGAATCGCAAAGGTAGAACGCCAATTCCTCGTAGCTCAACTGACGATGTTGCTTGAGCAAGGCGCAGCGCAGAACCGCTTCCGCCGACAACCCCTTGCGTCCAGTCGGCTTGACGCCGTGGCGACCGAGATCAGCGCCGACCCGGCCCAGCACCTCGCAATGCTCGTCAAGCCAGGCGGACATCGCCTTCAGTTCACGGCCAAGCTGGTGTTTTGAGAAAACATCGAAAATACTGGCCTGGATGGTGCGTTTTTCGCGCATTGTTGTCTCCGGCGGTAACGGGTTTGTATTGACTTCAATGGGTTACACCAAATTCATATCTGAAACCGCCGGAGCTTTCAACAAAATAATCCGGATACATCCAGTTATTTCAATATCTTAGCGTTTATGGATGGAAACTAGTTAGCTTTCGCAGCCGTTCCTCGTCTTCCATCATTTTTCGGAGAATTTCTGACACGAGTGGGATTCCTGTTAGGCGGTGTGCGTCGCCTTGTTTTTGGGACTTATATAGTTGAGTGACCACAGTGCCAGTCCTCCTGCGTTTTGCCCCGGCGCTGATCCCGGATAATGGTTCAGGGATAGAAATTCTAAGTTGCAGGGGTCGAGACGGGCTATATAACGGTCGGGAACGCTGAATGGTCACTCAACTATCCCTGATTCTGGATCAAAAAAGTTGAAATTCCCCGTTGTCTTTGAATCTAAAGGGATTTATGATGGTTTTTGCGATTAACTCCATCACCAACGGGGTGAAAATAACATGGCACAGGGCGTTCTTCCTTTCGAGTACGAAAGCGAACCGGGCAGCAGCGATCTGACGGGTTTTGCCGGGATTGGTGTTTACCTTGATTTGATTGAGGCATCGGGACTGGCGGCTGCGGTGCGGCGCGAGGTGCGGGTGGCGGGGCGGCAGGGCTGGCTGGATGTGCAGATGATCATCACGGTGATCGCACTCAATCTGTGCGGGGGTGATCGGGTCGAGGATCTGGAACGCCTGGAGGCGGACGCCGGCTTTGCCGCGACCATGGATGCGGTTGAGCGGCGGCTGTTGGTGCGCCGGGAACGGCGGCAACTGAAGAGCCGGTTTCGGCGCGGTCGCGGGCGCAGCGTGCCTTCGCCGTCGGCTCTGTCGGGCTGGTTGGAACGCTTCCACGACGCAGGCCAGGAAGATCTGCGGGAGGCCGGGCGTGCCTTCATCCCGCGCCCGTCGGCGGGTCTGCTTGGTCTGCGGCGTGTCAATCAGGCGCTGGTGTCATTTCTGCAGCACCATCGCAGGCAGGGCTCGGCGACGCTGGACATGGACGCGACGCTGGTGCAGAGCCACAAGCGCCAGGCGGAATACTGCTACAAGAAGTTCAAGGCCTATCAGCCGTTGAACACCTGGTGGGCGGAACAGCAGGTGATCGTGCATTCCGAGTTCCGCGACGGCAATGTGCCGGCTGGCTATCGGCAGTTGCAGGTGTTGCAGGCCTCGCTGGCGGCGCTGCCTGGGGGCGTGGACAAGGTCTATCTGCGCTCGGACACGGCGGGTTATCAGAAGGATCTACTGCTCTATTGTGGCGAGGGCCGGGACAAGGTTTTCGGGGTGATCGAGTTCGCCGTCGGCGCCAACGTGACGGCGGAATTCCGGCGTGCTGCCCTGGCCGTGCCGGAGGCCGAGTGGCGGCCGCTGGATCGTGTTTTTGACGGGCAACGCCACGAGACCGGCCAGGAGTGGGCGGAGGTCTGCCATGTACCGAGTTGGGTGGGCGAGAGCAAGACGCGGGCGGATTACCGCTTCCTGGCGATCCGGGAGCCGCTGGAACAGTTGGAGCTTGGCGATGGGGATCAGTTGCCGTTCCCGACCGCGGAGTTTGCCTCGAAGGGGCGCAGCAAGCTGTTCGCCCTGGTCACCAACCGTGATCTGCCGGGCGATGAGGTGATCTGGTGGTCCCGGGAGCGCTGTGGCAAGAGCGAGGAAGTCCACGCGGTGATGAAGCACGACCTGGCTGGCGGCACCCTGCCCTCGGGTCTGTTCGGAGCCAATGCGGCCTGGTGGGCGATCATGGTGCTGGCGCATAATTTGAACGCGGTGATGAAGCAACTGGTTCTGGGACCGGCCTGGGTGGCACGGCGGATGAAGGCCTTGCGCCTGGCTCTGATCGCCCTGCCTGGCCGGGTGATCCGTCATGCGCGGCGGCTGATCATCCGTTTGGGGAGCGAAGCGGGGCTCGATCTGGTGCTGAGCGCCAGGCGGAAGATCCTGGCCCTGGCGCGCGGCCCGACCTGACGGCTCCAGCCTGCCACGATATCCTTGCTGAAGTGCGATGCCGGCTCCCGGCCAGGGCTTCGCTTGGCCAACGGACAGGCGCGGGACCCGCAAAACGCGTGGCCACCTTGAGAATATCTCCTCGAGCGCGAAATCCGCGGGAGTGGTGCCCGGGCGCGGGGCAAAAACCCCACAACGGCACCCATCGCCGCCCCTGCCGAGGCGCGTCAGGGATTTAGTTCGGGAATCCTGGCTATATAATTCCCTTGTTTTTCTCTTGAAGCACTTCTAGACCAGTAGGATCTCGGTCGAGCAATAACAGGGCGCTCGTGATCGCATGGCTGACCAGGATGTCGCCGCTCTCATATTTTTGAAATGCATTCGGTCCGCCGCCGATCAAGCGTCCTGCATCTTTCTGAGTCAGCTTCAGCCGTTTGCGAATGCGTTTGACAGCCTTGGGTGCCAGTCGGCCTTCAACCTTGGCCTTCAATTCCGTGAGAGCTCTGTCGGAGACTTTCATATCCGCACCGTCGTGGATGCTCTCGTCGCTTGCATCACAATACCAACCGGGCATGTCGAACGTGGTCGACTTCCCCTTATAGGTAATCGTCATGAACCGCGTATCCCGAACCATCGGAGCCCCGGTTTCCGGGCAAATTGGATCAGCCATCGTCTTTCTCCTTGAACGACAACAATAAGAACTCACTCACGACATCGGTCGTGAATTTCACATAAAGTTCGCCCACTTCCGAAGGCACATAGTAGACATCTTGCCAGACACGATGATCAGCATAGGACGTCATCGATTTCTGAAAATCGCGCCGCTCAATTGACTGGATGACCTCAACGATTTCAGCACTTCCCAAACCGAGCGCGGCAGCCGAACGGATGGCAGAGCCCGTCGCATTAAGGCCTTTTGCTGTGCTGAAGGTCGATTTGATAGCATCCAGGTCACAGGTCGGCTTGCGGTTTTCAGTCACAATACCTCACATAGCACCATTATGGTGTTTTTTCAAGAGGCACCATAATGCTTTCAGAGGCGAGAAAAACGCCGCAGGCGCCACCATTCCGCCAGTCGGGAGATTGGGCCTGACGGCACCCCGACTTTGAGCTTGACCTCGCCGTCAAAATCAGCGCGGGCCATACTCCGAAGCCGGAATTGAGCCTCGGCGCGCTCTCTGCCGGGATTTCCAGAGACCATCTGGTGCCCCGGAAACCGTAGCTGAACAAGTAGATACGGTCTCTAGAAGAAGGAATACCGATCATGCGATACCTGATCTACAAAGACGCCGCGCACCAGTGGCGCTGGCGTCTGATTGCTGCCAACAACCGCATCATCGCGGACTCAGGCGAGAGCTACCACAACAAGGTGGATTGCCTTCACGCCATCAACCTGGTGAAAAGGTCTGGCAGCGCGCCCGTTTACGAACAGTAAGCAGTATACTAACAAGAACTGACCGGGCGATTAAGCCCGGTCAACCCTTTCTTCAGCGGCTTGACTCCTCGTCGCCGCACCTTCCCATCCTTAGTTCGCCCCTCGTGTATCACAACCCCCCGCTGCTTCATCTGATTGAGCGTGGTGGATACCCTCTTGCTGGCGACGGAACAGCGTCTTGTCATCCGGATTGAGGCCCTTGCGGGTTAGAAACTCTTTCGCGATATCGCCGGACGTAAGCGGCCCGCGCTTGCCCAACAACTCCATGATGAACATGCGCCGCACGCCCCGGCTGAACTGTCCGGCATAGGCCAGCGGCGTTGGTGGCCGCTCATAGTGCCCCATGACGGTTAGCACGTTTCGATGGCTTCCAAGTCGTGAGATAGGAGCTCTGCCAGGCGCTTACGGGCGTATCCGACCTGCTGGGCTGTTTCAGTCCGAATCTTGAGCAGCCCATTGATGATCGTGTTGTCTTCCATGCGGGCATTTTAGCAGCCCGTTGACGAAGTCGGCACTGGCCACGAGCGGCCTGGTCTGATTCTATGATATTCTGATTTGACCGGGGGGGTTCGCCGATGTCGATGGGACTGCAGAAGGATCGTCAGGGTGATTTGATGGTGGGCTGGGCGGAGATGCCGCGCTCGCCGGGTCATGTGTTTTACGACCGTCTTCAGTCGGTCCTGATCGAGGGCGACTTCGACGGCTTCGCCGAAGCGGCCTGCCGGTGCTGTTACGCGGCCAGGATGGGAGCGCCTTCGGTGCCGCCGGGGCGCTATTTCCGCATGCATCTGGTGGGCTACTTCGAGGGCATCGACTCTGAGCGCGGGCTGGAATGGCGCTGCTCGGATTCGCTGTCGCTGCGGGAGTTTCTGCGGCTGGAGAGCCGGGATCGTGTGCCGGACCATTCCTGGCTGTCGAAGACCCGCACGCGTCTGCCCCACGAGGTGCACGCGGTGGTCTTCGATTGGGTTCTGGCGCTGATCGCCGAGGCGGGTCTGGTGAAGGGCGACCGCATCGGGGTGGATGCCTCGACCATGGAGGCCAACGCGGCGCTGCGCAACATCGTGCGGCGCGACACGGGTGAGGGCTACCGGGAGATGCTGGAGCATCTGGCCCGGGAGAGCGGCATCGAGACGCCCACGGCCGAGGACCTGGCGCGTCTGGACCGCAAGCGCAAGGGCAAGAAGCTCTCGAACCAGGATTGGGTTTGCAGGAGCGACCCCGAGGCCAGGGTCGCCAGGATGAAGGACGGCACGACCCATCTGGCCTACAAGCCCGAGCACGCGGTGGATCCGGACACCGGCGCGGTGGTGGCGGCCGAGTTGCACCCAGCCGATGAGGGCGACACCACGACGCTTTTCAAGACCCTGGCGGCGGCCGAGGCAAACCTCGAGGCGGTGGCTGCGGCACCGACGCCAGAGAGCCCGGCCGAATGCGTCACCGACAAGGGCTATTTCTCACGGGCGGTCTTGAAGGCCCTGGACGACAGTCCCTGGAAGACCCGGATCGCCGAGCCCAGGCAGAAGGGCTTTTCGCGCTGGCGCGATGACCAGGCGGCGCGCCGGGCGGTCACCAACAACCGCGTGCGGCTCAAGTCCGGGGTCGCCCGCGATGCCTTCAAGCTGCGCGCCGAGATCGTCGAGCGCTGCTTTGCCCACAGCCTCGATCGCGGCGGCATGCGCCGAACCTGGCTGCGCGGGCGCGAGAACGTGCACAAGCGATACCTGCTTCACGTCGCCGGCCACAACCTCTCGTTGCTGATGCGCCAACTCATCGGTGCCGGCACCCCGCGCCAGGCTGTGGCGGGCGGATATGGCGGTGTTTTCGTGCTTGTTGCGCCCTCTGGAGCCGTTCTGGCCGCTCGGATCGTCCTCATCGTCTCGGAGGATGGCGAAACCGCCGACGCCGCGTTATGTTTCGTCGTGGGGTGAAACCCGGTCAATGGCGACTTTTTCAACGGGCTGTTAGCCCGTGGACGGCGAAAAATCGGTCGGAATTTTGGTGCTTTTGCTACCTAATGCCGCAAAAATCGGGCCGAATTGGCTGAATCCATTACAGAAAGGCAATGGCAACGCTTGGGATTGGCGGCAACTCACTATATGATGACTCACAGTAACGAGACGGGCACGATCCGTGGTTGCCGCTTTGATGCCGCGCTTGCCGGTGCCGATGGCCGCCTGGAGATCATCGAAAACGCCCGCAGTTTCGACGAGCATTGAGGCGGAGCAAACAAATGAAAATCAAGGCCATCTTGGTGGCTGCAAGCCTTCTCGGGCCTGCACTCGCCGCTTGCACACCTACTGGCGCGGTGATCGGAACCACTGCCGTCGTCGCCCGTTCTGTGGTTCAGGAGCGCACCACCATGGACGCGCTCAGGGACACTGAGGTCAAGATAACCCTGGTGAACGGGCTGCTGAACCATTCCGGCGAGCTGTTTCGTGATGTCTCGGTCGATGTGGTCGAAGGCCGCGTGCTGCTGACCGGTTCGGTTCCGAAGCGCGAACACAAGATCGCCGCATCGCGCATCGCCTGGGAAACCCAGGGCGTCACCGCCGTCGAGGACGAGCTGACAGTGGCCGAAGACAGCGGCATCAGGGCCTTCCTGGTGGATGTGCGGATCTCGAATTCCCTGCGTCTCGCGCTGTTGACCGATGCCAAGGTGAACTCGGTGAACTACAATGTCGTAACGGTCAACCGCGTGGTGCATCTCACCGGGCTGGCCAAATCGAAGGACGAGCTTGATCAGGTGATCCGCCGGGCGCAGGGGGTGAGCGGTGTCGAGCGTGTGGTAAGCCATGTATTGACCATCGACGACCCGCGCCGGGTGCGCGCGGTTGGCGACACTGGCGCCGCCACCGGCTGAGCCGGAAACCATCGCCGCACCCGCCCCCGGCGGTGGGCGCGGCTTGCCTGACATGACCACCGCGAGAGGGTAAATGCCGCTTTCCGTCGCCATCCAGATGGACCCGATTGAGGCCGTCGACATCGCCGCCGATTCAACCTTCCGCATTGCGCTGGAGGCGCAGGGTCGGGGGCATGAGCTGTTCTATTACAATGTGCCCGACCTGGTCTGGGACAGCGGCAGGGTGATGGCCACGGGCTGGCCGCTGGAGGTTCGCAACGCGCAGGACAACCACTTTACCCTGGGCCCGCGCGAGACCCGGAATCTGAGCCAGTTGGACGTGGTGCTGCTGCGCCAGGATCCGCCCTTCGACATGAGCTATGTCACCAACACTCACCTGCTGGAGATGATCCACCCCAAGACGCTGGTGGTGAACGACCCGTTCTGGGTGCGCAACTGCCCGGAAAAGCTGCTGGTGCTGGATTTCCTCGACCTGACTCCGCCAACCCTGATCGCCCGCAGCCTCGCGCCGCTGCGTGCCTTCAAGGAGCAGCACGGCGACATCATTCTCAAGCCGCTCTACGGCAATGGTGGTGCCGGGGTCTTCCGGCTGGGTCGTTCAGACACCAATCTGAGCGCGCTGCACGAGCTGTTCTCCGGCATCACCCGCGAGCCGCTGATCGCACAGAAGTTCCTGGCCGATGTGGAGAAAGGCGACAAGCGGATAATCCTGATCGACGGCGAACCGGTCGGCGCGATCAACCGGGTGCCGCTACCCGGCGAGACCCGCTCGAACATGCATGTGGGCGGCCGGCCCGAAAAGATCGACCTGGATGACCGCGACCGCGAGATCTGCGACCGGCTCAAACCGATCCTGCGCGAGAAAGGGCTGATTTTCACCGGGATCGACGTCATTGGCGGCTGGCTGACCGAGATCAACGTCACCTCACCCACCGGTATCCAGGAATTGGAGCGCTTCGACGGCACCAATGTCGCCGCGGTGATCTGGGAGGCAATCGAAGGGCGGCGGGCAACCTGATGCGGCGATCCATCCGCCTCCGGTTGCTGAGCCTGTTCCTGCGGCTGGCGGTCAAGACCGCGCTGGGCCTGATGAAAACGCCGCAGGTCATGCGCGCCCGTTTCGAGCGCGCCGCGGCACGGGTCTTCAAGCCGCCCGAGGATGCCAATTTCGTTGCCGATACGATCCGCCGAAACGGCGAGGACGGCATTCAGACCGCAGGCGGGGGCGAATTGATCGAGGCGCTGTGGGCCAGCCGGGGGCGGCCCGACCGGCACCGGGTGATCCTCTACCTTCATGGCGGGGCATTTCTGGCGGGGTCGATCCGAACCCACCGTCATCTTGCCGCATATCTGGCTGGCGCCGCCGGGGTGCGCTCGGTCCTGTTCGATTATCGGCTGGCCCCCGAGCACCCCTTTCCGGCGGCGCTGGAAGACGCGTTTTGCGTCTACAAGCACCTGCTGGCATCGGGGCACGAGGCCCGGCATATCGCGCTAGCGGGCGATTCCGCGGGCGGCGGGCTGGTTTTCTCGCTGCTTCTGAAATTGGCGGAGCAGGAATTGCCCCAACCCGCCTGCGTGGTCGCCTTCTCGCCCTGGACCGACATGACCATGACCCGCGGCAGCCTGCGCCGAAATGCCCGGCGCGACATGATGCTGCCGGTGCGCCGATTTCGCGAGGTCGTGGAGCATTACCTGCAGGGGGCGATGTCCACCGACCCGCTGGCTTCGCCGGTCTACGGAGATTTTGACGCCCCGCCACCTGCGCTGGTCACCGCCTCGAAATCGGAAATCCTGCGCGACGACGCAGTGGCCATGGCCGACCGCCTGCGCGAGGCTGGCGGCGATGTGGCGCTGGAGCTGTGGAAAAACATGCCCCACGCCTGGCCGCTGTTCGCCGGGATGATCGTCGAGGCCAACAGCACGGTTGATCGCGCGGGGCGGTTTATTGCCCGGCATTTGATGGCGGTGAAAGAGGGTGAGGACAATACCCGCCCGTATTGATCAATACCGATGTCATGCCCATGCTTGACACGGGCATCCAGTTTCCAGGGCATCTTGCAGGATATGAGATCAGTGGCGGTGAGTGTGCACATTGCACGGTGGGTTCCACTGGTTGCAGCCCCGCTCGGAGATATAGTCAAATCCACTTGATATGTCGAAGAACCTGCGTTTCGCGGTCGATCTGATTCACGCTTTCCTTACCATGATTCACCCTTGAATCGATTTCTGTTGTCTTTCAATATGTTAGGGTTGTGCGCAAGTTTGCCCACACACGCCGCTGGTCGCATATCCCGGCGCAACGCTGTGGGCGACAGCGGATTCCGGTCACTCCTCGCGGCCATGGGTCAACAGGCGGGCGTGGAGGGAATCTGCCTCCGGCGCGCCGCAGGCCAGCGCGAAGACATAAGCCTGGGTCAGGAAAAAGCAGCAGGCGTCGATGTCGCCCAAAGCCTCGGCCTGATCCGCCGCCTGGGTGTAGAGCGAGACGAGGCGGGGCTTGTCCCCCGCCTCATGCGCCGCGACCAGCGCCGCGTCCAGTGCTGCCCGGTTCATCGCGCCATCATCTGACGGGCGATCCAGGCATGGAAATCATGGGTCGGGTTATCCATGACCGGCGAGAACTTGCCGCCATCGAACATCGAGGCATGGCGGCCCCGCTGCATCCCCTCGACCACGAAGATGTCCTCGTCGAACACGGCGCGCCAGGTCCGGGCATTGATCTCGCGCATTTCCCGCCATTCCTCGCCGGCAACTTTCGGGTCGGTGTAGTAGATTTGAACGTGCTCGAGCGAGCGGTCGTGGCTTTCGGGAACGACGATGAATCCATAGGTGTGATCGTTCTGCAGGCCGATCATCACATTGGGGAAGAACATCGGGTATTCGGCGCCCGTGGCCCATTTCTCGTCCTGACCGCCGAACGCGGGAAAGCGCCGGCCGTCCTCGGTCAGCATAGGGTTGTAGACCGTCGTGCCCTGGCCGCAGAAAGGGCCGTCGGCATCAAGATGATAGTGGTCCTCGAGCCGGGAATAGCTGTTCAGACCCGGATGAATCCACGGCAGATGGTAGCTCTCCGCTCCGTTCTCGATTGCCAGTTTCCAGTTCCCCTTCACCGCCATGGTGAAGGTGCCTTCGTCACCGCATTTGAAAAGCGGCCGGTCGAAATCGGCATACCGCGCGATGGCACCGGCGGCATAATCCTCGAACTCAGGGGCATTGCCGTCGAGATTGACGAAGACAATCCCCAGCCAGACGTGGCTGCGCACCTCGAACAGACCAAGCTCGTCGCGTTTGATGGCGTCGTGCCGGTTGGTGCCGGGACCGCCGACATGCGGGGTCGTACGCAGCCGCCCGTCCAGTTCGTAGCACCACGAGTGATAGGGGCAGCGGATCGCGCGTTCGATCTTGCCTGGTTTGCTGATCAGAATCATTCCGCGATGGCGGCAGATATTCTGAAAAACCCGCAGGGTTCCATCCTTGTCGCGGATCATGACCAGCGGCTGGCCAAGAAAGGTAAGCGGCTTCGCGTCGCCCGGGTCAGGGGTATCGGAGACGAAGCCAAGTGCCGCCCAGTTGCGAAAGAAGACGCGCTTCTTTTCCTCCTCGAAAACCGCCGGGTCGATATAGAACGAATTCGGCAAACCGCGCGCGCTGCTGACGGGCTGGGTAACGGCGGCAAGGTCGCTGGCGTGGACGGTCATCGGCGGTATCCTTTATTGGCGCGGCTTTTCACGCGCGGTGTCGAATCACCGAGAGTATCGGGGTTCTGGACACAGGTGTCCGGCCCCAAAACGAACGGTTTTGTCGCAAATGGACAATGCGGATTATTTGTTGCGGGTAATGCGCGGCAGGGGTGGCGGCAGGGGCAGCAGACGCCAAAATGTCCGAACCCGGATTCTGGCAGGCGAAGGCGACAAGGCTGGCGACGGCGGCACTAAGGCCGGTCCCGCCAGAGTTCAAATTGGGTTAATGGTCTTGCATCGCTGCACGGCTCCGGCAATGATGGCGCTAGGCGGGGGCACGCCGGGGTCTTCAAGGACCGGCGCTCGAATGTTGTCTCGGCTCGTAAAACAGACAGGGAGATAAACGAAGATGAAGATCAAGCATTTCGTGGCAGGTGGCCTCGCGGCTTTTGCGATGGCTGCGGGCTCGGCCGTCGCACAGCAGCAGTTCGTCTCGATCGGAACCGGCGGCGTGACCGGTGTCTACTACCCGACCGGCGGCGCGATCTGCCGGTTGGTCAACAAGAACCGCAAGGAGCACGGCATCCGTTGCTCGGCGGAGTCGACAGGCGGCTCGATCTACAACATCAACACCATTCGGGCCGGTGAGCTTGAATTCGGCGTCGCCCAGTCGGACTGGCAGTTCCACGCCTATAACGGCACTTCGAAATTCGCCGATGCGGGTCCGTTTAGCGACCTGCGCGCGGTGTTCTCGGTGCATCCGGAGCCGGTGACCATCATCGCACGGGGCGACGCGGGCATCACGAATGTGACCGGCCTGAAGGGCAAGCGCGTCAATATCGGCAACCCCGGCAGCGGCACGCGCGGCACCTGGGAGGTGATGGAAGAGGCGATGGGCTGGACCCGGGACGATCTGAAGCTGGCCGCCGAAATGAAATCGGCCGAGACCGCGCAGGCGATCTGCGACGGCAAGATCGACGCCTATTTCTGGCTCGTCGGGCACCCGTCCGCCCTGACCCAGGAATCGCTGGCGACCTGTGACGCCGTTCTGGTCAATGCGACCGGCCCGGCGATCGAGAAGCTGATCGCCGACACACCGTACTACCGGGTCGCGACCATCCCGGCGGGCATGTATGGCGACAACCCGGACATCACCACGTTCGGTGTTGGCGCGACCTTCGTGTCTTCGGCAAGTGTGCCGGACGAGGTCGTCTACGTCCTGGTCAAGGCGGTGTTCGATAACTTCGACCAGTTCAAGGCCCTGCACCCGGCCTTCAAGAACCTGAAGGAATCGGAGATGATCTCTGACGGTCTCTCGGCCCCGCTGCATGACGGCGCGGTCAAGTACTACAAGGAGCGCGGCTGGATGTAATCCGGCCTTTCGGGCGGGGCACATGTCGCCCCGTCCGGAGCCCCATCGAATGATTTTCAATAAAATCCAGTTCCCGACCGGCCCGGTTGTGACGATCTCGTTCCATGGTGCGCCAGCAGGGGAGAAATGTCATGGCTGACGTTTTTGACAGCCTCGACGCGTTACCCCGGATAAACCTCGCATCCGACCTGACCCCGCTGGAGCGGTTGCCGAATATCGAGCGCGAGATCGCTGGACCGAAGCTCTACGTAAAACGTGACGACACCCAGCCCATTGCTTTCGGTGGCAACAAGGTGCGCCAGCTTGAATTCTACTTCGGCGAAGCCCGCCAGCAGGGTGCCGACACGGTTCTGATCACCGGTGCGGTGCAATCGAATTACTGCCGTACCTGCGCTGCCTTCGCCGCCCGGCTGGGCATGGATTGCCACATCCAGATGGAGGATCGGGTTCCGGACACCGACCCACTCTACCGCACGTCCGGCAACGTACTGGTCGCGCGCATGCTGGGCGCGACCCTGCATTCCTACGAACATGGCGAGGACGAGGCCGGGGCCGATGCCCGGCTGGAGGAAATCTCCGCCGAGCTGCGCGCGCAGGGGCGCACTCCATATGTAATCCACCTGGCGCCGGGGCATCCGCCTCTTGGCGCGCTGGGCTACGTGGTTGCAGCACGCGAAATTGCCGGTCAACTTGCGGAGATGGAGATCGAACCGAGCGCCATCGTCGTTCCCTCGGGCAGCGGCGCGACCCATGCGGGGTTCCTGTTCGGGCTGCGTGCATGTGGGATCAAGGCGCCGGTGCTGGGCGTCTGCGTGCGCCGGATGGCAGTAGTGCAGTTGCCGCGCCTGGAGGCCCGCTGCAACGAGATTGCAGCCCTCCTCGGCGTGCCATCGCCGGTCACCGAGGCGGATATACAGGTCACGGACGCATTTCTCGCCCCCGGATACGGCCAACTCAACACCGCGACCCGCGACGCCATCCTGATGGGCGCATCGCGCGAGGCGCTGATGCTGGACCCGGTCTATTCCGGCAAGGCGATGGCGGGGTTCCTTGACCGAGCTCGCTTTGGCAGCGCGGCCGAGACGCTGATTTTCCTGCATACCGGGGGCACGCCCGCAATATTTGCCTATGGCAATGCATTGGCCGAGGATTGCGGATGGTAAGGTCAGGGCGGAAATTGTTCGCCCGGGCCGGAAATATGTGGAAGTGTTTTTCAATACGCCGCGAGGAGTAGCGGGAGGGGAGAGAACGATGTCGACGGAAGAACCGAGAACCGACCCGATTGCCGACACCACTGCGTCTGATCTGGTTGCCCAGGCCGACACCGGAGCGCGCAGTCCGGCGGGTGTGCTGGGGAAGGTGATCCTTTGTATCGCCTTCATCTGGGCGGTGTTCCAGCTTTACATCGCCTCGAACCTTCCGTTCTGGATGGCCGAGAACACCGGACTGAAATGGATGATTGTCACCAACTCCGACGCACGGCGGATCCATTTCGCCTTCGCGCTGGTGCTGGCGGCCATGGCATTCCCGCTGTTCAAGACCAGCCCGCGTGACCGGATCCCCTGGTATGATTGGGTAATCATCGCGCTGAGCATCGTGGTTTCTCTGCACGCGGTGGTATTTCGCGAGTCCATCGCGCTGCGCGCTGGTCTGCCGACCACGGACGATCTGTTGGTTTCCTCGATTGGCATGTTGATCCTGGCAAGCGCCGTCTACCGCGCGCTCGGCCTGCCCTTGATGCTCGTGGCGACGGTCTTTGTCTGCTACGTTTTCTTCGGCGACGCACGCTGGCTGCCCGAGGTGATGCAGTGGAAGGGCGCCTCATTCAATAAGGCGACCTGGCATTTCTGGATGCAGGGCGAGGGCGTGTTCGGCGTCGCGCTCAGCGTCTCGGCCTCGCTGATCTTCCTCTTTGTGCTGTTCGGCGCCATCCTGGAGAAGGCGGGTGCGGGCAACTATTTCATCAAGATCGCTTTCGCCTGTCTGGGCCATCTGCGCGGCGGCCCGGCGAAAGCAGCGGTGGTCGCCTCGGCGATGAGCGGGCTCTACTCCGGCTCCTCGATCGCCAACGTGGTCACTACCGGCACCTTCACCATCCCGCTGATGAAGCGCACGGGGTTCTCGTCGGAAAAAGCGGGCGCGATCGAGGTCGCCTCATCGACCAACGGCCAGCTCACTCCGCCGGTGATGGGCGCGGCGGCGTTCCTGATCGCCGAATTCACCGGCGTGCCTTATACCGAAATTATCAAGATCGCCCTGCTTCCCGCGCTGGTCAGCTATATCGCGCTAGTTTACATCGTCCATCTCGAAGCGTTGAAGATGGGCCTGAAAGGCCTGCCGAAGCCCCCCTCCACGCTGACGCTGGCGAACAAACTGATCGGCTTCCTGACCGGCTTCCTCGCCATCGTAGCGCTGGCGACGGCGGTGAAATTCGGGATCGGCTGGATCAAGGTGGTGGCGCCTGAGCAGGCCTTCCTGATCGTCAGCATCGGTGTAACGGTGGGATATCTGTTCCTGCTGTGGATCGCCTCGAAGCGCCCGGATCTGGAGATCGACGACCCGAATGCGCCGATCACCGAACTGCCGGTTGCCGGGGACGTTGCCCGCACCGGCTATTATTTCATCCTGCCGATCGTGATCCTGATCTGGTGCATTGTCGTCGAGCGGCTGTCGCCGGCGCTGTCGGCATTCTGGGCCACGATCTCGATGATTATCGTCGCGCTGACCCAGCACCCGATCAAGGCGATCATGCGCGGTGACGGCGCGGCCCTGAGCGGTGCCATCCGGCGCGGCATCAGCGAGTGGGTCGATGGGATGATCTCGGGCTCGCGCAATATGATCGGCATCGGCGTCGCCACCGGGGCTGCCGGTATCGTGGTCGGTACCGTCTCGCTGACCGGCGCGCACCAGATGGTGGGCGAACTGGTCGAATTCCTCTCCGGCGGCAGCCTGATACTGATGCTGATTCTGGTGGCGATGATGAGTCTGCTGCTGGGCATGGGCCTGCCGACCACTGCGAACTACATCGTGGTCTCGTCGCTGATGGCGCCGGTGATCGTGATTGTGGGGGCCCAGTCGGGCCTGGTGGTGCCGTTGATCGCGGCGCATATGTTCGTGTTCTACTTCGGCATCCTCGCCGACGACACGCCACCCGTGGGCCTCGCCGCGTTTGCGGCGGCGGCGATCAGCCGTGGCGATCCGATCAAGACCGGCATCCAGGGCTTCATGTATGATATCCGCACCGCCCTGCTGCCATTCCTGTTTATCTTCAACACCGATTTGCTGCTGATCGATGTGGGGTGGGCGCAGGGGATCATGGTCTTCGTGATCGCGGTTGTGGCGATGATGTGCTTCGCCGCCGCGACCCAGGGTTATTTCTTTGCCCGCAACAAGATCTGGGAGGTGCCGGTTCTGCTGCTGGTGGCCTTTACCCTGTTCCGCCCCGGCTACTGGCTCGACCAGATCCAGGCACCCTATAACCTTTTCGCGGGCGCTGCCGTGATCGAGCAGGCCAGTAAGCTGCCGGAGGGCAGCAAGATACGGATCGTGGTGTCCGGCCCCGATTTCGACAGTGGGAAGATCACCAGTTCGACCTTCGTTCCGGTCTTGCCAGCAGGGGATGACGGTGCCGCCAGACTTGGCGAGAGCGGGTTGGCGACCATTTCCGAAGACGGAATTCTCAAGGTCGAGGATCCGGCTTTCGGCTCGCCCTATTTCGAGAAGCTCAGCAAGCAGTACGACTTCTACGGCGACGAGCCGGTGCTGATTGTGCGGGCCGAGGTTGCGGCTGACCGGATGCGGAAGGAGTGGTTCTTCCTGCCCGCGCTCCTGCTTTTGGTGTTGCTTATCCTGGTGCAGCGCCGCCGTGCAACGCAACCGGCATTCTGAGGGAGGGAACCATGTTCAAATCAATTCTCTTGCCTATCGATCTAGCGTCCGAGCCGAGTTGGAAGCGGCCACTGGCGGTGGCGGTCGAATTGGCGCGCAGCGGTGGCGGCGTGCTGCATGTGATGTCGGTGCTTCCGGATTTTGGCATGTCGATCGTCGGCTCCTACTTCGACAAGGACTTCGAGGGCGCTGCGCTGATGGATATGTCCGGCCAGCTCAAGTCCTGGGTGTCTAGCCACGTTCCCGAGGAGGTGGCGAGCGAGGTGCATCTGGCCCATGGCTCGATCTATGACGAAATCATGCGCTTGGCCGACAAGCTGGAGTGCGATGCGATCGTGCTGGCAGCACATCGGCCGGAGCTTCACGACTACCTGCTGGGGCCGAATGCTTCCCGAGTGGTGCGCCATGCCAAGCAGTCGGTGCTGGTGGTGCGCGATTAGCGGGATCATGCTCTATCTCATCGAATTGCCGCGATTTCCGAGTCACAAAGTGAACTCACTTTGCTAGAAATCGCTCTAGCTGGATTCACATTTCAAGTGCAACACCTGAGTTGATGCAGGAAGGCCTCGGCGGGGGTTAAGAAACCGAGGCGTTTTCGGGGTGTTGTGTTGTTGGCCCAGACGATATCCTGGATGTCCTGCTCGGTGTCGTCGGCGAGTTCTGTCTTGCGTGGCAGGTCGCGCCTGAGAATGCCGTTGGCGTTCTCGATCGAGCCGCGCTGCCAAGGCGAGTGCGGGTCGCAGAAGAAGGTCGGGATTCCAGGATCACATTCCAGCTTCTTGTGCTCGGCGAACTCCAAGCCGTTGTCGCAGGTGATGGAGCGCCTGGCGGCCCCCGGCAGGCCTTCGAGGAGGCCGGTGAGGCTGGCGGCGGTGGCCTCGGCGGTCTTGCGCGGCAAGCCGGTGGCGAGGGTCAGGCCGGTCTTGCGCTCGACGGCGGTCAGAAGATTGCCTCGCTGGGTGCGGAACCGCATGAGGTCGCCATCCCAATGGCCGAATTGATCTCGGGTATCAATGGCTTGTCCGCGTTCATGAATGGAGCGGCGGCGCGGGATCGGGCCGCGCCGGCGTTTGAAACAGCGCCGGCCCCTGGTCGCCTTGGCCCGAGGCAGGTAGCGATACAGCTTCTCACGGCGCACCGGCCCAGCGGTAGATGAAGCGATAGATCTCACCGTGGCTCACTCTGTGCCCGGATCCTTCCAGTCTGAGCCTGCCGGCGATCTGCTCTGGCGACCAGCCCATCGCAAGGTGGTCGCGGACATGATCCCCAGCGGGCTCAGGCGCTCGATCCGTGAGAGCCGTCTTCGTCGCGCAAAGGCGCGATGCGATCCGCAGAGGCCGGCTTGTAACCGGCCTTTGGCAGGCTGTTTCGCCACAACTCGCGGCCGATTGTCGAAGTCGATCGGCCCATCATGCGGCCAATCGATACGATCATCAAGATCGAACTGGTCATAGTGCTTGCCCATCGCAACTCCGGAGCATACCAGTGTTGCACTTGGTTTGTGAATTTAGGGAGCCCGCCTTGGTGGCGTGACTCAAACTAAACAGCCTCCGGCAAACCCGGGGCGGTTCACCGCGCCAGACTGGAAGCAAGTTGTTGGTCCGACAGTTTATACCAGATACCCAGCAGAAGACTGCGCAGCAGGGTCAGCAGCGGGTAGCTCGGGCAGCCCGTCTCTGAGGCATAATTTGAGATAATACGTGGATTCCAAGCGTGTCATTCAATCAAGCATCGTTGCGCGAATATAATAATACGGAATTACCCAGTTTAAGGTCCTAGTAATTGGGGCGGGCAATGGTCGGTTCGAAATCCATAATTGACTTGATAGGATATTTCCCAATATTCCCCCTGATCACAGTGCATCCCGCTCTGTCGGGCTGCCCACCGAATAAAATACCTTTCTATCCATGCAGGAGTAGCTACCTGCCAGGAAATAGGCGGGGCATATCTTATGCATAGCTCCAAGCTCAGCCCTGGCCACCCGGTCGGGATTTCAAGTTTGATCACAGGGGAGAATATCCGAAATGAAAATACATGAAAGATCCATTAAATGGACAATGATCGCTGGTTTGCCAGCCTCCTCATGCTCTCGCTGACTGCATGCGCAACTCAGCGGTATGGCCGCGCAACCTCTGTTTCACCGGGTGAGCGCAGTTCGCTCACCTGTGAGCAAATCGTACTCGAAATCGAAAAGACCACTTTTTTCATCGCCGATATTCAACAGCAGCGGCTCGACACTAGTGGTGCACATATTCTCGGATTCTTGGGAGACTTCGGAATCGGCAACGTGATGGAGGGCGACGCGGCAGAATTGTCGGGAATGGAAAGGCTCGGTGAGCTTGAGGCGTTGCAGAGCAATAAGGAGTGCCCTTAGTAGGCAATGGGTAAGATCATATAATCGGACATGCGCCATCTGGTTTACGGGAGTGGTAAAAAAAAATAGGCTTGAAATCATCCCGTCCAGTCTTGGCCTGCCAACTGGCTGGCGTTCACCAAGGCAGAAACCGCCAAGGGCAATCCGCCCAAAAATGTAGGCGCGGCCTTCGTCGCTTACTGCAAGAACCAAAAATCGCTGCGAAGCTAATGGGAAATGCGGGTCCCTGATTCTGGATCAAAAAAGTTGAAATTCCCCGTTGGCTTTGAATCTAAAGGGATTCATGATGGGTTTTATGAATAACTCAATCACCAACGGGGTGAAAATAACATGGCACAGGGCGTTCTTCCTTTCCAGTACGAAAGCGCGCCGGGCAGCAGCGATCTGACGGGTTTTGCCGGAATTGGTGTTTACCTTGATTTGATTGAGGCATCGGGACTGGCGGCTGCGGTGCGGCGCGAGGTGCGGGTGGCGGGGCGGCAGGGCTGGCTGGATGTGCAGATGATCATCGCGGTGATCGCACTCAATCTGTGCGGGGGTGATCGGATCGAGGATCTGGAACGCCTGGAGGCGGACGCCGGCTTTGCCGCGACCATGGATGCGGTTGAGCGGCGGCTGTTGGTGCGCCGGGAACGTCGGCAACTGAAGATCCGGTTTCGGCGCGGCCGCGGGCGCAGCGTGCCTTCGCCGTCGGCTCTGTCGGGCTGGTTGGAACGCTTCCACGACGCAGGCCAGGAAGATCTGCGGGAGGTCGGGCGTGCCTTCATCCCGCGGCCGTCGGCGGGTCTGCCTGGTCTGCGGCGTGTCAATCAGGCGCTGGTGTCATTTCTGCAGCACCATCGCAGGCAGGGCTCGGCGACGCTGGACATGGACGCGACGCTGGTGCAGAGCCACAAGCGCCAGGCGGAATACTGCTACAAGAAGTTCAAGGCCTGTCAGCCGTTGAACACCTGGTGGGCGGAACAGCAGGTGATCGTGCATTCCGAGTTCCGCGACGGCAATGTGCCGGCTGGCTATCGGCAGTTGCAGGTGTTGCAGGCCTCGCTGGCGGCGCTGCCTGGGGGCGTGGACAAGGTCTGTCTGCGCTCGGACACGGCGGGTTATCAGAAGGATCTACTGCTCTATTGTGGCGAGGGCCGGGACAAGGTTTTCGGGGTGATCGAGTTCGCCGTCGGCGCCAACGTGACGGCGGCGTTCCGGCGTGCCGCCCTGGCCGTGCCGGAGGCCGAGTGGCGGCCGCTGGATCGTGTTTTCGACGGGCAACGTCAGGAGACCGGCCAGGAGTGGGCGGAGGTCTGCCATGTACCGAGTTGGGCGGGCGAGAGCAAGACGCGGGCGGATTACCGCTTCCTGGCGATCCGGGAACCGTTGGAACAGTTGGAGCCTGGCGATGGGGATCAGTTGCCGTTCCCGACCGCGGCGTTTGCTTTGAGGGGGCGCAGCAAGCTGTTCGCCCTGGTCACCAACCGTGATCTGCCGGGCGATGCGGTGATCTGGTGGTCCCGGGAGCGCTGTGGCAAGAGCGAGGAAGTCCACGCGGTGATGAAGCACGACCTGGCTGGCGGCACCCTGCCCTCGGGTCTGTTCGGAGCCAATGCGGCCTGGTGGGCGATCATGGTGCTGGCGCATGATTTGAACGCGGTGATGAAGCAACTGGTTCTGGGACCGGCCTGGGTGGCACGGCGGATGAAGGCCTTGCGCCTGGCTCTGATCGCCCTGCCTGGCCGGGTGATCCGTCATGCGCGGCGGCTGATCATCCGTTTGGGGAGCGAAGCGGGGCTCGATCTGGTGCTGAGCGCCAGGCGGAAGATCCTGGCCCTGGCGCGCGGCCCGACCTGACGGCTCCAGCCTGCCACGATATCCTTGCTGAAGTGCGATGCCGGCTCCCGGCCAGGGCTTCGCTTGGCCAACGGACAGGCGCGGGACCCGCAAAACGCGTGGCCACCTTGAGAATATCTCCTCGAGCGCGAAATCCGCGGGAGTGGTGCCCGGGCGCGGGGCAAAAACCCCACAACGGCACCCATCGCCGCCCCTGCCGAGGCGCGTCAGGGATTTAGTTCGGGAATCCTGGGGGTCCCTGATTCTGGATCAAAAAAGTTAAAATTCCCCGTTGTCTTTGAATCTAAAGGGATTTATGATGGATTTTGCGATTAACTCGATCACCAACGGGGTGAAAATAACATGGCACAGGGCGTTCTTCCTTTCGAGTACGAAAGCGAGCCGGGCAGCAGCGGTGCGGCCTCAATCTCGTACACGTCATACCAACGGCCTGGGACTGGAAATTCGGCCACACGACCGATCAGTGGGTTATCGTCATCCTGAAGGACGGAACGCGCTTTGCTGGCTTCTGTGGAAACGACTCCTTCATGTCCTCCGATCCTGCCGAACGCGATATCTACATCCAATGGATTTACGATATTGATGACAACAACAACTGGTCCCGGCGCGGAGAGAACGGCCTTCTCATCGCCGCTGGCGAGATCAGGACAGTAGAATTTTGGCCCTACAATCCTCAGGAGAATGCCAATGAGCATGGATGACAAACCCACCCATCCCCGGAGCCGGGAACAGAAAGACTATCAGCCCAAGTTCCTTACCAAAGGCTATAAACCACGCCCGCAGGGCGGCCACCAGCCCACCAGCCATGGTGCGCCAGCCAAGCCGCCGTCCAATCCGCCCAATCAGGAGAGCGCGGGGAAGAAATCAAGGGGCTGAGTGCAGTTCAGATTTGGACTTCCCGGCCACAACTCTGAGCAAACCGTAACTAAAAAGTCCGCTGTTAAGAAGCCGGTTTGAGCGCTGATTGTGGTGTTATGGTTGATAACCCGTTTCGTGCTGCCGAAAGTGCTAAACCGCGCAAGGCACGGGTAACTACTCAACCCGGTTGGATCACTGATTTTCCAGCGATGGTGGCTTGGATTGCCTGGAAAGCAGACAGGCCTTGCCGTTTTCCGGTGTTGAGGACGGAGCGAACGTTGGCGTAGAAGTCGGCACCCCAGTTGGAGCGGAATCCCCCGGTGACCTTGCGCAAGGTGGTTGAGGGGCGGATGGCTTGTTCCGCGCCGTTGTTGGTTGGCGGCACGTCGCGTTCGGTCATGAATGTGAACAGGCTGTCACGGTCTTTGCCGGAGCGTTTGCGCAGGCGAATTCCGTCTTTGTTGGTTGGCTGACAAGCCATAACCTTGTCCATTCGCCGGTCCATGTCGCTCCGGTATTTCTGAAGCGTACTGTCTTTCAGACGCTTTCGCCGTCAACCCACAGCAACGCCCGCATGGAAGCAATGAACGGACTGTTTCAGGCCGCCAGGGCAAGAGCCAGAGGCTACCGCAACACCGAGACCTTCATCACCCCCTGATTCTGGATCAAAAAAGTTGAAGTCCCCCGTTGGCTTTGAATTCAAAGGGATTCATGATGGGGTTTTTATGAATAACTCCATCACCAACGGGGTGAAAATAACATGGCACAGGGCGTTCTTCCTTTCGAGTACGAAAGCGCGCCGGGCAGCAGCGATCTGACGGGTTTTGCCGGGATTGGTGTTTAGCTTGATTTGATTGAGGCATCGGGACTGGCGGCTGCGGTGCGGCGCGAGGTGCGGGTGGCGGGGCGGCAGGGCTGGCTGGCTGGATGTGCAGATGATCATCGCGGTGATCGCACTCAATCTGTGCGGGGGTGATCGGGTCGAGGACCTGGAGCGCACCTGAGCGCTGGTGTCATTTCTGCAGCGCCATCGCGGGCCGGGCGCGGCGACGCTGGACATGGACGCGACGCTGGTGCAGAGCCACAAGCGCCAGGCGGAATACTGCTACAAGAAGTTCAAGGCCTGTCAGCCGTTGAACACCTGGTGGGCGGAACAGCAGGTGATCGTGCATTCCGAGTTCCGCGACGGCAATGTGCCGGCTGGCTATCGGCAGTTGCAGGTGTTGCAGGCCTCGCTGGCGGCGCTGCCTGGGGGCGTGGACAAGGTCTGTCTGCGCTCGGACACGGCGGGTTATCAGAAGGATCTACTGCTCTGTTGTGGCGCGGGCCGGGACAAGGTTTTCGGGGTGATCGAGTTTGCCGTTGGTGCCAACGTGACGGCGGAGTTCCGGCGTGCCGCCCTGGCCGTGCCGGAGGCCGAGTGGCGGCCGCTGGATCGTGTTTTCGACGGGCAACGTCAGGAGACCGGCCAGGAGTGGACGGAGGTCTGCCATGTACCGAGTTGGGCGGGCGAGAGCAAGACGCGGGCGGATTACCGCTTCCTGGCGATCCGGGAGCCGCTGGAACAGTTGGAGCCTGGCGATGGGGATCAGTTGCCGTTCCCGACCGCGGCGTTTGCTTTGAGGGGGCGCAGCAAGCTGTTCGCCCTGGTCACCAACCGTGATCTGCCGGGCGATGCGGTGATCTGGTGGTACCGGGAGCGCTGTGGCAAGAGCGAGGAAGTCCACGCGGTGATGAAGCACGACCTGGCTGGCGGCACCCTGCCCTCGGGTCTGTTCGGAGCCAATGCGGCCTGGTGGGCGATCATGGTGCTGGCGCATAATTTGAACGCGGTGATGAAGCAACCGGTTCCGGGACCGGCCTGGGTGGCACGGCGGATGAAGGCCTTGCGCCTGGCTCTGATCGCCCTGCCTGGCCGGGTGATCCGTCATGCGCGGCGGCTGATCATCCGTTTGGGGAGCGAAGCGGGGCTCGATCTGGTGCTGAGCGCCAGGCGGAAGATCCTGGCCCTGGCGCGCGGCCCGACCTGACGGCTCCGGCCTGCCACGATATCCTTGCTGAAGTGCGATGCCGGCTCCCGGCCAGGGCTCCGCCTGGCCAACGGACAGGCGCGGGACCCGCAAAACGCGTGGCCGCCTGCAGGCCATCCCCTCAAGCGCGAAATCCGCCGGAGTGGTGCCCGGGCGCGGGGTCGAAAACCCCACAACGGTGCCCATCGCCGCCCCGGCCGAGGCGCGTCAGGGATTTAGTTCGGGAATCCTGGGGGTTCAATCCACTAGACGTCAACCTCTCTTTGGTATACGTGTATCCCAAAGAGGAATTTCCATGACCAAGCAAACCGCTGTACGTCTACCCGACGAAACCTACAACCGCCTGAAAACTCTTGCTGAGAGGACGGGCCGAACAGCCACGTTCTACATTCGGGAAGCCGTTGAAGAGCATCTGGAAGACCTAGAAGACCTGTATGCCGCCGAACAGGCGTCCATTGCACATCGTCAATCCGGTGGCCGTACCCTCTCCCTAAATGAACTGGATGCCGAGCTTGGCTTGGGAAATTGAGATTACCGAGAGAGCGGCAAAGCAGATCAAAAAACTAGGGGCCTCAGACGCCAGGCGGATCAGGGATTATCTGCGAGATCGTATTGCGTTGCTTGATCACCCCCGCCAGTTGGGCAAACCCCTGCAAGGCTCAGAACTCGGTTCCTACTGGCGGTATCGTGTCGGAGATTATCGTATACTCTGCGAGCTACACGACACCGAGCTGATTGTGCTGGTTGTCGAAGCTGGGCACCGCCGAGAAATTTACCGATAGCAACTCTGAAAACCCCACAATCGCTCGATACCTGTGGCCTCGCTCATGCGGACTTTTCCCCTCCACTCCCCTGTTACTCTTTACAGGAAAGAACATGTAAAGGTTGACCACAAGGAACATGCTTTAACATGATAAGGTAAGGGGCTGATAAATGGGATAAATTTCAATAAGAGAGGCCGTAAAAGAATTTCAGGTCTCCCGCCCCACCCTCACAAAAGCCCTTAATAATGGGGATTATGTAGGAGAGTGCCGAAATGGGGGTTGACATTAGTCGGCACTCTCATGTATTATGTTTGTATTCCAGGAGGATATGGATATGGTGCAGCACAAATCGGCGGGCAAGAGCGACCGCCAGGGCATCAGCCTCGTAGAACTGTTCAAGCGTTGGCCGACCGATGAGGCGGCCGAGGCGTGGTTCATCGCCCGCCGCTGGCCCGAGGGTATCCACTGCCCGCACTGCGGCTCTCTGAATGTGCAGACTGGCGCCAAGCACAAGACCATGCCCTACCGTTGCCGGGAGAAGGAGTGCGCGAAGCGGTTTTCCGCGAAGACGGGCACGGTGATGGAAGGCTCGAAGCTGGGCTTCCAGGTCTGGATGATCGCCACCTACTTGCTCTCGACGAGCCTGAAAGGGGTCTCCAGCATGAAGCTCCATCGGGATTTGAACATCAACCAGCGCAGCGCATGGTTCCTCGCGCACCGGCTTCGGGTTGCCTTGACCGAACGGCAGGGCGCGTTCGCGGGGCCGCTCGAAGCCGACGAAACCTACATGGGCGGGCGCCGGGCCAACATGCCCAAGGCGAAGCGGAAAGAGTTGACGGGCCGGGGCGCTGTAGGGAAGACGGCAGTTGCGGGTGTGAAGGATCGCGCGACAAATCGCGTCGCGGCGCAAGTTGTTCCTTCCACTGACGCCCGGACTCTGCAAGGCTTCGTCCGTGACCATGCCGGGGAGGACGCCGTGATCTACACGGATGAGCATGGTGGCTATGCCGGACTCGGCGCGGAGTTCGAGCACGAAGCCGTCAATCACTCGGTTGGCGAGTATGTGCGCGGCATGGCCCATACGCAGGGCATCGAGTCCTTCTGGGCGGTGCTCAAGCGGGCGCACAAGGGAACATTCCACAAGTTCTCGCCGAAGCATCTTGACCTGTATGTGCAAGAGTTCGCGGGCCGCCACAATGCCCGCGACCGGGACACCATCGACATCATGGCGACCTTCGCCGCTGGCGCGGTTGGCAAGCGCCTGCGCTACCGTGAACTGATTGCAAACAACGGCCTGCCGTCTGGGGCGCGGTCGTGACCCGCGTCGTCATCGAATGCGCCGATAATCCGGCCTTCATGGGAGGACTGGACGATGGCGCGTTCAAGCTGATCGTCACTTCGCCACCCTGCAATCTCGGCAAGGCATCCCTGGCCGCCAAACCGGAGCAGCGCGTTGTTGAAATCGTGCACCCGTCCTACCAGCCGAGCAAGGTGGCGCTGGAAGAGGACATGCGAGTAGACGCCCGTTTCGAGGAAGCCGTGGACGCGCTCGCGCAGCCCGTCAGCACCCGCCACATCGCCCGTCCGAAGCCGGGCCACCAAGCGGCCTCCGGCACTTTCCTACATAATCCCCTTAATAATGGCAAAATTTCTGGTAAAAAGGATGGAAAAGGAACATGGATGATAGACACATCTGAGTTGTCTCGCGTCTACAAAACCCGAATATCTTTACCTGATAAAGAACACCCTGAATTGACCACCATGAACAGTATAGAGAACACCAATGAACAGTATTATCTTAAAGGCAAGCTGGAAACTTTGGAGAGCTATGTTGACGATTTGAAGGAGCAGCGAAACAAAGCCGAAAACCGTGCGGAAGCAGCAGAAGCCAGAGTTGCCGCACTCCTGTCTAATCAGAGCACAAAAGGATTTTTCAAGAGGTTGCTTGGAAGATGAGTTCTGAAAGGGGTCACTATGACTGAACTATATCCGGGGAGAAGGAGACAGCTGATCAACAGAGTACGAGAGACGATGCTGGGCGCGGCCCTGGCGGTGGGGCTGACGGGTTGCGCGTCGGCCGGGCCGATGGTCGGCCCGTCGAGCCATGACGCGGCCGGTCTCCGGGCGCTGCTCGCGGACCGGGTCGAGGTCGACTATTATGCTGCCGCGCGCGGTTGGGGCCTGCGGACCGTGGTCAATGTGGGCACGATGGGGCATTTCTGCGTCCAGGACGGGCTCACAGGGTTCGGGCGATATTTCACGGCGGCCTGGACGACGCGGCCAGCGGGCGCGGAGTTTCGCGCCGTCGTCACGCCGGCCGACAAACCGCTCGGCCAGCGTGTGCAGTACGACGCCGTGACCGGCCAGCTGGTCACGGGATCCCGCGCCCGCGGCGTGCTCTGGATCGGCCACCTCCAGGAGACGATCCCGCTGGCGGTCTACTCGCTGTGCCCGCGCTTTCCGGATCTCGGCTTCGAGGTCAACCTGAAGCAGACGGCGACGGATTATCGGGAGCTGGTCGCCCAGGACCCCGGGGCGGTGCTGAAAGGCTTGTAACTGGCGGGGTGGCGCCGGGGGCGGCCTGAGAGCTGCGGAGAGCGCGATCCCGGCTTTTGCCCGTAAGGGGGGGTGGGGGGCAATTGAGGGCCGGAGCCCAGCAGTTGCTTGCCTAGGCACCGGCAACAGACTAGCCTCCATCGACAGCCTGAAAGCGAATGGTGTGGCCGAGGACCAAGCGCGTTAGATTAGGAGGAAAGCGCATGAGCGCAATAATTTTTGACACCCACGGTTTTGTCAAACGCCTGACCGTCGCCGGAATGCCAGAGGCTCAGGCCGAAGTGCTGGCCGATGAGCAAACTAACCTGATCGAGAACAACCTAGCGACCAAGCGAGACCTCAAGGAATTGGAGGTCGCGTTAAAAAGTGAACTGCGAGAGATGGAACAGCGCATTGTCATTCGCTTGGGCGGGATGATTATTCTGGCGGTGGGGGCGATAGTCACGCTGGCCAAAGTGCTTTAGCGCGCTTTGCCCAGCCGCTGGCCGATGCCGGGGTCAAGCGGGTCAACGTCTCGCTCGACACGCTGGACGAGGCCAAGTTCAAGCGCATCACCCGCTGGGGACGGCTGGCGCAGGTGCTGGACGGCATTGAGGCGGCGCAGAAAGCGGGCCTCAGGGTCAAGATCAACGCCGTGGCGCTGAAGGGCACCAATGACGACGAGATCCATAGCCTTGCCGAATGGTGCGCGAGCATGGGCATGGACCTGACCTTCATCGAGGTCATGCCGATGGGCGAGATGGGCGAGGAGGACCGGCTGGATCAGTATTACGCGCTGGATGACCTGCGCGCCGATCTGGGCCAGCGCTGGACCCTGACCGAGTCCGATTACAAAACCGGTGGCCCGGCGCGGTATTTCCGGGTCGAGGAAACCGGCCAGCGCATCGGCTTCATCACCCCGCTGACCCATAATTTCTGCGAAAGCTGCAACCGGGTGCGCCTTACCTGCACTGGCCGGCTCTATATGTGCCTGGGCCAGGACGACGACGCGGATCTGCGCGCAGTGATGCGCGAAAAAAAAGGCGGTGCCGGGCTGGAAGACGCCATCCGCGAAGCCATCACCCGCAAACCCAAGGGCCACGATTTCGACTATTCGCGCCAGCGGGTCGAGGGCCAGGTCGTGCGGCACATGAATGTGACCGGCGGCTGACGGAGACGGATTGTTTGCCAAAAAGGGGTGCCCTGTCGGGTGCCCCTTTTCGGTTGGCCGTTTCGCTCAGGTGGCTTCGCGGTCGATGAACGGGTAGTCGATGTATCCCTCGGCGCCACCACCGTAGAACGTTGCCCGATCGGGAGCGTTCAGCGCCGCGTCCGTGCGGTAGCGCTCCGGCAGGTCAGGGTTGGCTATGAACGGGCGGCCGAAGCTGACGGCGTCCGTGCGGCCTCGTTCGATCCACTCCACCGCCCGGGCGGCGTCAAAATCTCCGTTCGCGATATACGGCCCCGACCACAGCGCGCGCAAACGGTTGAGTGCCGCGGCGTCCCGGGCGCTGTATTCGGAGCCAGTGAAACTCTCGACCACGTGGAGATAGGCGAGCCCGAGCCGGTCCAGCTGCCGGTAGACCGTGGAGAACGTCTGCTCCGGTGCGCTGTCCGACATGTCGTTGAAAGCGCCGAAGGGCGACAGCCGGATGCCGACCCGGTCGGCGCCCCAGACCCGCGCCACCGCCTCGGTGACCTCCAGGGCAAGGCGCGCACGATTCCCGGCGCTGCCGCCATAGGCGTCGGTCCGCTGGTTCGAGCCGTCGCGCAGGAACTGGTCCAGCAGGTAGCCGTTCGCAGCATGGACCTCGACCCCATCGAAGCCCGCCTCCCTGGCGCGTTCGGCGGCATCTGCAAAGTCGGCAACGATGCGGGGCATTTCTTCAGTCTCCAGCGCCCGGGGTTGCGATGTATCCACGAACCCGTCGGCGTTGAAGGTTTGCGTCTTCGCCCGGATAGCCGAAGGCGCTACCGGCGCCTGTCTGCCCGGCAGAAGCGAGACATGGCTGATCCGCCCCACATGCCAGAGTTGCAGGAAGATACGCCCGCCACCGGCGTGAACGGCATCGGTTATCCGGCGCCAGGCGGTAACGTGGGAGTCATCATGGATGCCGGGGGTATCGACATAGCCCTTGCCCTCGGGAGAAACCTGGGTCGCCTCGGTCACGATCAGCCCAGCCGAGGTGCGTTGGCGATAATACTCCTCGGCCATGGCGTTCGGGGTCCCGTCGGCCTTGGCGCGATTTCGGGTGAGCGGGGTCATCAGGACGCGGTTGGGCAACTCGACCGCACCGGTCAGAATCGGGCGGAACAGGGGGGAGGTATCTCTCATGCGGTATTTCTCCCGGGGGATACGCTGTTGAAGCGATACCGTATCGCAGCGTCAATTTCGGACATGGGGATGGAATTGGCAAGCGCCTCTGTTTGTGAACCACCCCTCCTCGGGGCACTATGAAAACCGGACAGATCATGTGCTGCAAGACCGGACAGTTTATCCGACATTTCCCGGATGACTTCCAGGTTTGTGGAGATCATACCCCCGTACCCCCGTCGAGGGAACTGTATTCCCTTTGCAGCCATCCGATGGCTTGATTTTGGAGATCAGCCCTCGGTTGGAAGGCGATTTGGCCAGATTTGCCGCCATTCAGACACACCCCTGCTGTCGTTTTCACCTCGCTGTCGATGTCCCCGGCCTACGCCGGGGCGGGTCCTGGTCGCAGATCATCAATCAGGCTCAAGATTTTCCGGAACAGTTCCCTCGCCGGCCGCCACCTCGGCCAACTGGAACGTGACGTAGCGGCCATGGCTGACCACCTTGGCACCGATCTTTACCAACTTCTCCCGCAGCGTGGTCAGCGACCAGTGCTCGACCTCCTTCGGCAAAGCCAGCCTCCGCATGAAGGTGGCGAGATTGCAGGCGAGGGCGTGAAGCTGCAGCCGCACGGCGTTGTCGCGGAACCTGCGACACGACAGCCGCGTCCATTTGATCGCGTTCTTGCCTTCCCTGATGTACTGCCCCGCTTTGCCCCGCTGATTGTAGAACAATGTCACCCGCTCGGCCGGTCGCGACAGGTTGGTGACGATGAACCCGACACGGGGAAACAGCGCGCCGGGGGGCCATTCGACTTTGGCCACCACCCGGCGCTTTTTGCTCCAGCTTCCGGCCCGATAGCTGAAGCTGGCGTAATCGCGCCGCACAGGGTTCGGCGGACGGCCAACGGGGCGTGTGAGCAGGGCCGCGATGCTTTCCAGAAGAACCTGGTTCTTCGGCAAACGGATCGCGTACAGGAAGCCCTCGTCTTCCACCAACTCGTACACCTGCGGCGAGGCGAAGGCGGCATCGGCGCGGAAGGAGCGCCGCAGCTTGCGGTCCCGGTATCGGTCGACGACCGGCTCCAGCACCTTGCGCCAGCCATCGGCGCTGTGAACGTTGCCGGGACGCAGCGCGCACCGTTCCAGGGCGCCGAACTGGTTGAACAGGAACCGGGGATGATAGCAGGTGCCGCCGAAGTGACCGTTGTCGGCCGTTCCTTCCTGGTCGCCATGGGTCGGGCTGACGCTGCTGTCCAGGTCGAGAACGATCTTCTTCGGCCGGCAACGGTCATGAACGCGCTCATCCATTGGCCGGAAAGATCACCAGGCGCGGCGAGGTTTTCCTCGCTGGCCAGAACCTCCGTCTCGAAGCGCCCCATCTGGCTGGTAGATGCCGCCCGCCCCTTGATGGCATGACCACCAACAATCCAACGCATGGCGGGGTCACGGCCCAGACGGTCGGCGTCGTTCACGTCGTCGTCGCCACCAGGACGGCCAAAAACGGACTGGCGGAACTGCCCGACCATGCCATGCCGCCCGTTCTTGCCGGTACGACTGTCGGCAACAACATCGCCAGCCATCTCAGTAAGTGCAACGGAGGCATCAAGCTCTCGGCAAGCAAGCAAACCGGCGTCAGTAGTGACCCTGGACCCGTGCAACTCAAGCTTGAGTCGACGGTCAAAATACAGCCTTAGCAGCCCGTTGAAAAAGTCGCCATTGACCGGGTTTCACCCCACGACGAAACATAACGCGGTGCCGGCGGTTTCGCCATCCTCCGGGACGATGAGGCCGGTCCGAGCGACCAGAACGGCTCCAGAGGGCGCAACAAGCACGAAAACACCGCCAGATCCGCCCGCCACGGCCTGGCGCGCGGTGCCGGTGCCGATGAGTTGGCGCATCAGCAACGAGAGGTTGTGGCCGGCGACGTGAAGCAGGTATCGCTTGTGCAGGTTCTCGCGCCCGCGCCGCCAGGTCCGGCGCAGGCCGCCGCGATCGAGGCTGTGGGCAAAGCAGCGCTCGACGATCTCGGCGCGCCGCTTGAAGGCCTCGCGGGCGAGCGCGGACTTGAGCCGCACGCGGTTGTTGGGGACCGCCCGGCGCGCCGCCTGGTCACCGCGCCAGCGCGAAAAGCCCTTCTGCCTGGGCGCGGCGATCCGGGTCTTCCAGGGCCGGGTCTTGCAGGGACTGTCGTCCAGGGCCTTCAAGACCGCCCGTGAGTGATCGCCCTTGTCGGTGACGCATTCGGCCGGGCTCTCTGGCGTCGGTGCCGCAGCCACCGCCTCGAGGTTTGCCTGCGCCCGCCGCCAGGGTCTTGAAAAGCGTCGTGGTGTCGCCCTCATCGGCTGGGTGCAACTCGGCCGCCACCACCGCCCCGGTGTCCAGATCCACCGCGTGCTCGGGCTTGTAGGCCAGATGGGTCGCGGCGTCCTTCATCCTGGCGACCCTGGCCTCGGGGTCGCTCCTGGAAACCCGATCCTGGTTCGAGAGCTTCTTGCCCTTGCGCTTGCGGTCCAGACGCGCCAGGTCCTCGGCCGTGGGCGTCTCGATGCCGCTCTCCTGGGCCAGATGCTCCAGCATCTCCCGGTAGCCCTCACCCGTGTCGCGCCGCACGATGTTGCGCAGCGCCGCGTTGGCCTCCATGGTCGAGGCATCCACCCCGATGCGGTCGCCCTTCACCAGACCCGCCTCGGCGATCAGCGCCAGAACCCGGTCGAAGACCATCGCGTGCACCTCGTGGGGCAGGCGCGTGCGGGTCTTCGACAGCCAGGAATGGTCCGGCACACGATCCCGGCTCTCCAGCCGCAGAAACTCCCGCAGCGACAGCGAATCCGAGCAGCGCCATTCCAGCCCGCGCTCAGAGTCGATGCCCTCGAAACAGCCCACCAGATGCATGCGGAAATAGCGCCCCGGCGGCACCGAAGGCGCTCCCGTCCTGGCCGCGTAATAGCACCGGCAGGTCGCCTCGACGAAGTCGTCGAAGCCGCCCTCAATCAGGACCGACTGAAGACGGTCGTAAAACACATGACCCGGCGAGCGCGGCATCTCCGCCCAGCCCACCATCAAATCACCCTGACGATCCTTCTGCAGTCCCATCGACATCGGCGAACCTCCCGGTCAAATCAGAATATCAAAGAATCAGACCAGGCCGCTCGCGTCCAGTGCCGACTTCGTCAACGGGTTGATAGGGGAACAGCCTCGAAAAACCACCGTTTACTTGTTGAATAAATCCGAGTGCGTTCCTGTTCTGTGGAGAGTGACAAGCTCATCGGTATTTTCGTAAACTAAAAGCCAGTCGGGTTCTATGTGGCATTCCAACTTTTCGGCGTAATTACCGATGAGCTTGTGAGGGTGGCAACGGTTTGGCAAGTTATTATCTAGTACCAAATCATCAAGTATTTCAAACAGTTTAGAGGGATTCTTACCCCTTCTAATCATTCGCTTGAAATCTTTTGAGAATTTATTGGTTTCCTTGACCGATTTCATCTGCAAGCTTCTGATATTTGGTTTTAAAGTCGGTTGCTGATAGTGCCTTTTTTTTACTCAGGTCTTCGTTGAAAGATTCGATGGTTTCGGCGTTCGGTATTTTCACGTCAAAAGGCAGGCCCTTTCTCATAACCAACTGGCGGTAGGTCATTCGGATTAACTCCGCACTGGTCATCCCAAGCTGTTTGAGCAAAGCATCACCTTCTGCTTTGAGGTCAGCATCAATGCGTGTATGTACTCTCGTATCCATATTCCCATTGTGGCACATTTGGGAACACTGGACAAGCGTTCAAGAGAGCCAGGATTCCCGAACTAAATCCCTGACGCGCCTCGGCAGGGGCGGCGATGGGTGCCGTTGTGGGGTTTTCGCCCCGCGCCCGGGCACCACTCCCGCGGATTTCGCGCTCGAGGAGATATTCTCAAGGTGGCCACGCGTTTTGCGGGTCCCGCGCCTGTCCGTTGGCCAAGCGAAGCCCTGGCCGGGAGCCGGCATCGCACTTCAGCAAGGATATCGTGGCAGGCTGGAGCCGTCAGGTCGGGCCGCGCGCCAGGGCCAGGATCTTCCGCCTGGCGCTCAGCACCAGATCGAGCCCCGCTTCGCTCCCCAAACGGATGATCAGCCGCCGCGCATGACGGATCACCCGGCCAGGCAGGGCGATCAGAGCCAGGCGCAAGGCCTTCATCCGCCGTGCCACCCAGGCCGGTCCCGGAACCAGTTGCTTCATCACCGCGTTCAAATCATGCGCCAGCACCATGATCGCCCACCAGGCCGCATTGGCTCCGAACAGACCCGAGGGCAGGGTGCCGCCAGCCAGGTCGTGCTTCCATCACCGCGTGAACTTCCTCGCTCTTGCCACAGCGCTCCCGGGACCACCAGATCACCGCATCGCCCGGCAGATCACGGTTGGTGACCAGGGCGAACAGCTTGCTGCGCCCCCTTCGAGGCAAACGCCGCGGTCGGGAACGGCAACTGATCCCCATCGCCAGGCTCCAACTGTTCCAGCGGCTCCCGGATCGCCAGGAAGCGGTAATCCGCCCGCGTCTTGCTCTCGCCCGCCCAACTCGGTACATGGCAGACCTCCGCCCACTCCTGGCCGGTCTCGTGGCGTTGCCTGTCGAAAACACGATCCAGCGGTCGCCACTCGGCCTCCGGCACGGCCAGGGCGGCACGCCGGAACTCCGCCGTCACGTTGGCGCTGACGGCAAACTCGATCACCCCGAAAACCTTGTCCCGGCCCTCGCCACAACAGAGCAGTAGATCCTTCTGATAACCCGCCGTGTCCGAGCGCAGATAGACCTTGTCCACGCCCCCAGGCAGCGCCGCCAGCGAGGCCTGCAACACCTGCAACTGCCGATAGCCAGCCGGCACATTGCCGTCGCGGAACTCGGAATGCACGATCACCTGCTGTTCCGCCCACCAGGTGTTCAACGGCTGACAGGCCTTGAACTTCTTGTAGCAGTATTCCGCCTGGCGCTTGTGGCTCTGCACCAGCGTCGCGTCCATGTCCAGCGTCGCCGAGCCCTGCCTGCGATGGTGCTGCAGAAATGACACCAGCGCCTGATTGACACGCTGCAGACCAGGCAGACCCGCCGACGGGCGCGGGATGAAGGCACGCCCGGCCTCCCGCAGATCTTCCTGGCCTGCGTCGTGGAAGCGTTCCAACCAGCCCGACAGAGCCGACGGCGAAGGCACGCTGCGCCCGCGACCGCGCCGAAACCGGCTCTTCAGTTGCCGCCGTTCCCGGCGCACCAACAGCCGCCGCTCAACCGCATCCATGGTCGCGGCAAAGCCGGCGTCCGCCTCCAGGCGTTCCAGATCCTCGACCCGATCACCCCCGCACAGATTGAGTGCGATCACCGTGATGATCATCTGCACATCCAGCCAGCCCTGCCGCCCCGCCACCCGCACCTCGCGCCGCACCGCAGCCGCCAGTCCCGATGCCTCAATCAAATCAAGGTAAACACCAATCCCGGCAAAACCCGTCAGATCGCTGCTGCCCGGTTCGCTTTCGTACTCGAAAGGAAGAACGCCCTGTGCCATGTTATTTTCACCCCGTTGGTGATGGAGTTAATCGCAAAAACCATCATAAATCCCTTTAGATTCAAAGACAACGGGGAATTTCAACTTTTTTGATCCAGAATCAGGGAGAGCATCGACGCATGATAGAATTCTCGTATCTGTGGATCACAAAATTTCCTATCCCACCGCATGCAATAATGGCGATGGCTGCGCTCGCCCTCGGAACCGCCCAGATGATTTCAGCCAAGGGGACAAGCCTTCATCGGATCGTTGGGTACATCTGGGTTGGCCTGATGGCTGGCACTGCCATCACAGCCCCGTTTATCCATGAATTGAAGATTTGGGGGCAGTTCTCCCCACTCCATCTGCTTATCCCGGTGGTTTTGGTCAGCCTGTGGCTGGCCATTAGGGCCGTCAGACAGGGAGATATCCGACGCCATCGTACGATCATGCGATATCTCTTTTTCTTAGCTCTGGTACTGACAGGCTTGTTCACGCTGTTGCCTGGCCGCGTTATGCATCAGGTGCTGCTTGGTGGAGGATGATACCTTGTTGATCGGTTATGTGCGCGTCTCAAAAGCCTGTTGGAGCCAATCCAGTGCCGAACATCCGACGCATCAGATTTATTGTGTAAACGTGCCTGTCAGATTTTGACCAAAATCTGCGCCGTCACCTGCGTTTGACGGTCAGGTGCCGCCATTGCCGGGCCCGGAATGCGCAGCCCGTGTCGACGCCTCATTGCCCAGCCCCGCCACCGGCGCGCCATTCGAACCGCGCCGGCATGGTCGCGCTTTATCTGAAGACCTTCCAGGCGCTGTCATTCGCCCGGCTGAGCGCCCTGTTCGAGGATGTATTCGGGCTCAAGATCAGCCCGGGCGCGCGGGCCAGGATGCCGGCCCGCAGCGACAAACCCTTTGCCGCGCAAAAGCCGGCCATCATCGCGCGCCGGCGCCGTGCCGAGATGCTCGCCTCCGATGAGACCGGCAGCCGCATTGAGGCGCTCAACAGCTATCAATGGGTCTTCCTCAGTCCGGACCCGGTCGTGCACCAGGCCCGGATGAGCCGGGCGGGCCAGGTGGTTGGCGATGTGATGGCCGGGCACAGGGCGCGGGCACAGGGCGAAGGTCTGGACTCTCGGAGGCCTGTTCGGCACAACAAAATCATCACTCCCGTTGTTAGGAGGCGGAGCCCCGAAAGGGGCGTGAACGGCCAAACCAGGCTCCTATCCAAGGTCACCGGCCAAAACCGGGCCTTACGTGGGCGGTTCGGAAACAGGCGAAGGCTAAGCTCCTCTACAGGGTCGCAATGCCCTAAAACGCGATTCAGCCTGAGACCTATCCGCCTCCCCAAATCTCCTGGCAAATTCAGGGCGTTTGGTCGCTCACAAAGCATTCATACCCCCTCCTCTTCAGTGGAAGTATTCTGCGCCACGGATGTTGGGATGGGTGATCGCGGGCTCGTCCGTGGCGTGGTGTCGAGGTTGGCGATCCAGACCATTCTTGAGTATGGAATGCAGGGATGAGCAGGATCGGGCGTTGATCTCGGTTGCCCGTGCACAGGCGGCTTTGATGCGCTTCCGGCCCGGCTCTGCTTCCATTCGGCATAAACGTAAGGCTCTACCGGCCGGACAGTTTATGTGTTACTAACACGAGGAAAAATCAATTGCCAAAACTCATCACCGGTGTCAAATTCAGTGACGGAATCGAACAGCTAAATCAGAACAATCAAAGCGCCGCCTGATGCCACCCCAAAAATATCGGTTAGCTCTCGGGGAATTTGCAATGCACTACCTGCCAGATATCCTTCAATCTGGGGAACCGGTGCGCTTAATACCCGTGGTCGCCGATACCAGCAAAGAGAACAGAGCCGCGGCAATCCTATTGGCAGGAATGATGACGGTCGATCCGTTGAGCCAAGCGTTATTAGGTGGGTTGGGACAGCGCCTCGGCAGGCGGGCAACTGTCCGTTGTTACACAGAAGTTGTTCCGAATGTAAAACCAGAGGGAAGCAGACTTCGTCCAGATGGACTGATTGTCGTGAAAGTCGGCAGCCGGTCCTGGAGCGCCCTCGTTGAGGCAAAGATAGGCCGGGCGCAACTGAGTGCCGACCAGATCGGGGCATACCTTCAACTGGCTAAGCTTAATCGAATTGATGCTGTCATCACAGTTTCCAATCAGTTTGCCGCACTCCCAACCCACCATCCAGTTATCTTGCCAAGGTCCGTGATGCGCGGGGTTGAGTTGTACCACTGGTCCTGGATGCATATTCTCACTCAGGCAACCCTTGTCGCCATGGAAGGCAACTTCACTTCCCACGCCCAACGTTTTGTTCTTGATGAAATGGTCCGGTACTTCGAACATGCGAGCGTCGGGGTGTTCGGCTTTGATCGCATGAACCCGGAATGGAAGGAGCTTGTACTCAAGGTCAGAAGCGGCGGGGCGCTGGCCAAGACCAAGCCGGAGGTTACCAATTCGGTGGCTGCATGGCACCAGGAGACCCGTGACCTTGCACTGATTATGAGCCGACTGGTCGAACGCGATGTGACACTCCGTTTGACCAACAAGCACAAGAACGACCCCGCACTGCGCCTGAAGGATGACAGTGATCAACTGGCGAAGACAGCCACGTTGGACTGTAAATTGGATATTCCCGACGCTGCCGCTCCCCTTGAGATATCCGTGGACCTGCGGCGGCGCGTGGTGACCTGCGGCATGCGGATAGACGCTCCAAAGGACAAGAAGACTGCTCGTGCCAGGACCAATTGGATTCTCAGGCAGCTTGGTGGATCGAGCGCTTCCGAGGTATTCGTGAGCACGGTTTGGCCGGGGCGTTCCGCGCGCACCCATTGCGGTTTAGAGGAGGCGAGAGCTGATCCACAATTGCTCGAAGCAGGTTTCCCAGGCCTCAAACCAAATGCATTTGAGGTTCAGTTGGTCCGTGACCTTGCCGGAAAGATGTCCGGCGCGCGTACCTTCATCGAGGGCATTGAGACAGCCGTTCCTGAGTTCTACCAGCAGGTTGGTCAGCGTCTCCAAGCCTGGGTCGCCCCACCTCCGAAAATTGCTGAGACGATGGAACCGGACCCCGAACTGGACAAGGAACCTCAACAGCCGACCGAACCAGAACTAGCAACGCAATCTCCCATTACCATAGACGTCCCGCCAGATACTGGAAGAGAATCAGAACCTGTGGCCGGTGGCATTCCGCATTGGTTGCGGCGCACTTAGTTCGAGCCACCAGGCGCTAAATTCACAAACCAAGTGCAACACTGGTATGCTCCGGAGTTGCGATGGGCAAGCACTATGACCAACTCGATCTTGATGATCGTATCGAGATTGGCCGCCTGCATGCAGGCGGGATATCTCGCAGCGCGATTGGCCGCATGATGGGCCGACCGACTTCGACAATCGGCCGCGAGTTGCGGCGAAACAGCCTCCGACGGCGCTCGCCATTGTCGCTCGGACCAATGGCGCGACAAGACTCGCTCGTAGCAGTTTCCCTTGCCGCTCATCGAGACCAGGAAGCCGTGTTTCTTGAGGCTTTTCTGATAGTCGCCCGAGCAGTACTGGCTGCCGCGATCGCTGTGGTGAATGCACCCTGGCGGCGGTTGGCGCAGGGCGGCGGCCATATCAGGGCGCGAATGGCAAGGTCCCGTTTCAGGCGGTTGCTGACCGCCCAGCCGATCTGGCCGCGAGAAACAACACCAAGATCTATGGACCGGGACCGACGGATGCGACCATGGACGCTACCTCGATCGTGGCGGCGACAGCGGTTGCCCCCGCCGGCGGCGGTCAGGCGCAGGAAAATCGCTCGGCGTTTTTTGCTCTCAAATACTGCATTGCCGTAGTTGGGGTTTACCCGTCGCGAAACTGAAGTCGCAGGGCAGGTTGGACGTTTTGGCCTGCGGAAATCACTGCATTTACAGTGTGCAGTCAGGCGGGCGCGGTCAGGCGAGTGGGGTGAAGCGGGTGTAGAAGCTGTCGCAGTTCTCGGCTAGGTCGTGCAGCAGGTCGGGGGCTTTGAAACGTGGGCCGTGGCGCGCCGCGAGGTCGTCGCAGATCGCGATCGCCCGTGCCGCGCCGATGATGTCGAGCCAGCTTAGCGGGCCGCCGGACCAGGGGGCGAAGCCCCAGCCCATGATCGCGCCCACATCGCCCTCGCGGATATCGGTCAGCACGCCCTCTTCCAGCGCCCGCACCGCCTCCAGCGCCTGGGCCATCATCAGCCGGTTCTGTACGTCTTCCAGTTCGGGCTGCTCGGCGGCGGTGGGCCAGATCTCGGCGAGACCCGGCCACAGGCCGGTGCGTTTGCCCTTGTCGTCATAGGCGTAGATGCCGCCGCCGGATTTGCGGCCCAGGCGGCCGCGTTTCTCCGCCAGTTCGGTCAGCAGGTCGTCGGCGCCGGAGCGGGGATAGGCGTCGCCCATCGCAGCCTCGGTGGCCCGCGCGATCTTGAGGCCCAGTTCCAGCGAAGTCTCGTCGGTCAGTTGCAGGGGGCCGACGGGCATTCCGAGTTGCCGCGCGGCGTTCTCCACCAGCGCCGGGGCGACGCCCTCGGTGACCATGATCAGCCCCTCGTTGATATAGGGGATGATGCAGCGGTTGGCGTAGAAGAAGCGGGCGTCGTTGACGACGATGGGCATCTTGCGGAGCTGGCGGGCGAAATCAAGCGCCTTGGCCACCGCTTCGTCACCGGTTTGCTTGCCGCGGATAATCTCGATCAGCGGCATTTTGTGGACCGGCGAGAAGAAATGGATACCGATATAGCGCTCCGGGCGCTGGCTGGCCTTGGCCAGTTCGGAGATCGGCAGGGTCGAGGTGTTGGTGGCGAAGATCGCAGACTCGTCGAGATGCGCTTCGGCTAGGGCGGTGACCTTGGCCTTGACCTGCGTGTCCTCGAACACCGCCTCGACGATCAGGTCACAGCCTTTTAGCGCGGCATAGTCGGGAGTGGCCAGCACGCGGGCGAGGATTTCGTCCTTTTGTTCGGCCGTCACCTTGCGACGTTTGACGCCCTCGTCGAGGATGCCTTCGATGGTGGCGCGGCCGTTGTCGGCGCTGGGCTGGTCGCGGTCGATCAGCACCACCTCGATGCCAACGCGGGCGGAGACGAAGCCGATCCCGGCGCCCATCATTCCGGCACCAAGAATGCCGAGCTTTTTTACCGCCATGTCGGGGATGTCCTTGGGCCGGACAGCACCCTTCTCCAGCGCCTGCTTGTTGATGAACAGCGAGCGGATCATTGCCTCGGACGAGGGATTCATCAGCAGCGACGTGAACCAGCGCGCCTCGATGCGGATGGCGGTGTCGAAATCGACCAGCGCGCCCTCGTAGACGGCGCTGAGCAGGGCCTTTGGTGCCGGGTAGGCGCCCTGGCTCTTGCCATGGGCCATGACGATGCCGCCGAGGAAGATGTTGAAGCCGTCGCGGGTGTAGGGTGCGCCGCCGGGGATTTTGAAGCCGCGCTGGTCCCAGGGTTTGACGGCGTCCTTTTCAGTGGCCTCCGTCAGCCAGTCGCGGGCGGCGGTGAGCAGGTCTTCGGCAGGGACGACCGCGTCGATCAGCCCGGCGGATTTGGCTTTTCTGGGCACCGGCGTCTTGCCCTCCAGCAGGAAGGGGGCCGCTCCCATGACGCCCAGCATCCGCACCAGCCGGGTGGTGCCGCCGGAGCCGGGGAACAGGCCGACGAGGATTTCGGGCAGGCCGATTTTCGCATTGGGGTTATCGGCAGCGATGCGGTGGTGGCAGGCGAGTCCGATCTCGGTACCGATGCCCATCGAGGTGCCGGGCGCGGCCCAGACGAAGGGCTTGCCGCCCTTGTGGGTTTTGGGGTCGGCCCCGGCGCGCTCGATCTTGCGCAAAACTCCGTGGAGACCCATGACGAAGCCGAATACGGTCTCGGCGGGGTTGCCGCCTTTTGCCTCGGCTTGGCGCTTCATCCGGGCGATGACGTTGAGGTCCATGCCACCAGCGAAATCCTTCTTGGCGCTGGTGATGATGACGCCTTTGACCGTATCGTCGGCCAGCGCGGTATCGACATGGGCGTCGAGTTCGGCGATGCCCTGCTCGTTCAGCACATTCATCGAGGCGCCGGGCAGGTCCCAGGTGATGGTGGCGATGGTGTCGCCGTTCTTAGTACTGGCGGCGGCGTAGTGGAATATCTCGCTCACGTGGTTTTCTCCCGTCAGGAGCCGTCCTTGACGAAGGTGCCGTCGCGCAGGGTGAACCAGTTGCGGGGGCCTTCGGTGTGGTTGATCAGGTCTACATCGGAGTAGCTGCAGGTGTCATCGCCGCCTCTGGTGCCAATGGCAAGGAAGCTGGCCTGCGAACCCGAGCGGTTTTGCAGGTGGTGGCCGTCCGGGTCGCCGGCCTTGAAGCCCGCCGCGTCGCCCTCCCGCAATACGGTTTCGCCACCGTCCTGGACCAGCACCAACTCGCCGGAGGTGACCCAGACGAACTCGTCCTCTCCGGAGTGCCAGTGGCGCAGCGATGATATCGCGCCCGGCGGCATCGTCACCAGGTTGACGCCGAACTGGGTCAGCCCGGCGGTGTCGCCGAGGCCCTGGAACGCGCGCCCGCCCATCTGCGAGGCGTAGGGTTCCGGGTAGGTCGATCCGGTTTCGGGTTCAACGGTGTCGAGGTCGATTTTCGGCACGGTCCATGGCCTCCCTGCTCCCGATACAGGGCGGGCTTTGGGGCCGGGTGTCAAGGGTTGATGCCGGTCACACCGTCCGGCCAACTACGAATTCGGCGATGTCCTCCAGCGCGGTCTGCAACGCGCCCGCCGGAAAGCCCTCCAGCGCCGCCAGTGCCCGATCGGCATGGCCGCGCGCCGCCACCTGGGTGTCGGCCAGGGCATCGGTCTGGCGGAGATAGGCCATGGCTTGCTCCAGATCGTCCGCTTCCTGCTTGCCGCGCGCAATGGTGCGACGCCAGAAGGTTTGGGCTTCGGTGTCGCCCCGGCCGAAGGCCAGGATGACCGGCATTGTGACTTTGCCCTCGCGGAAATCGTCGCCGGTGTTCTTGCCCAGTGCGGCGGAGGACCCGCCATAATCCAGCAGGTCGTCGGCCAGTTGGAAGGCCATGCCCAGCCCGTCGCCATAAGTGCGCAGCGCCGTCACCTTGTCGGCATCGGCGTCGGCGATCACCCCGCCGACTTCGGTGGCGGCGGAGAAGAGTGCTGCGGTTTTGCCGCGAATCACCTGGTCGTAGCGGGCAAGGTCGGTCGTGAGATCATTTGCGGTGGTCAGTTGCAGCACCTCGCCTTCGGCAATTACGGCGGCGGCGTTGGAAAGGATGCGTAGCACCTCCAGCGACCCGGTCTCGACCATCAGTTGGAAGGCGCGGGCGAACAGGTAGTCGCCGACAAGGACGCTGGATTTGTTGTCCCACAGGATGTTGGCCGTGGCGCGGCCCCGGCGTTTGCTGCTCTCATCGACCACGTCGTCGTGCAGCAACGTGGCGGTGTGGATGAACTCCACCGTCGCCGCCAGCTTGATATGGTCGCTGCCCGCATAGCCGCACAGCTGGCTGGCCGCCAGCGTCAGGATCGGGCGCAGCCGCTTGCCCCCGGCCTCGATCAGATGAGCGGAGATTTCCGGTATGCGGGGCGCGTGTTCGGACGACATGCGGTCGCGAATCAGGGCGTTGACCAGAGCAAGGTCGCCGGTGACCAGGGCGAACAGGCGTTCGAATGGGCCGGGGGGGGAGCCTGCATTGGCGCCGGTCATGGGGGGGTCGCGGTCATCGGTACTTGGGTTCCTTGTCGCGGAGGCGGCTCGACCTCGCCCTTCCGATCGCTTAACTCTGGTCTGCCATGGAAGAGTTGTTGCGCACCACCGACCCGACCCTCGTCCCCTACGCGCAAGCGTTGCTGGACGCCGAGGATATAACTTGCTTCGTCTTCGACGTAAATATGAGCATCCTGGAGGGCAGCCTTGGCATTTTGCCGCGCCGGCTGATGGTGATGCGCCAGGATTTGTTCATGGCCCGGGCGATCCTGCGTGACAACGGGGTCGAGCCCTATGAGCCCGAGGCGTGGATTTGAGCGCCGCTTTTGCTCCGGACGATACCCGGGAGGACCGGTTGCTCGGCGGCCGGGTGCGGTTGGTTCAGCCGTTGCAGGGCTACCGCGCGGCGACCGATCCGGTGCTGCTGGCGGCGGCAGTCGCGGCGCAGCCGGGCGAGCGGGTGCTGGATCTGGGCTGCGGCGCCGGTGCGGCGGTGTTCTGCCTGGCCGCAAGGGTGCCGGGGTTGGCGCTGCACGGGCTGGAAATCCAACCCGCCTATCTGGCGCTGGCGCTGGAGAATGCACGGTTGAACAGTATAGAGATCGCGTTGCACGAGGGTGACGTGGCGGCGCCGCCACGGGCGCTGCGGCAACTCGATTTCGACCATGTGATGATGAATCCGCCCTATCACGCCGCGACCGCCGTGGCCTCGCCCGTGCCGGGGCGAGATCGGGCGCATCGAGAGCGCCGGGGTGAAGATGGTGCCGCCATGGGCGACTGGACCGCCGCCGCGCTGGCGCGGCTGAAGCCGAAGGGTTGGCTGACGGTGATCCACCGCGCCGAGCGGGCGCCGGAGTTGCTGCGCCTGCTGGACGGTCCGGCCGGGTCAATCGCGCTGCTGCCGCTGGTGGCCCGGGCGGGACGCGATGCCGGGCGGGTGATCATTCGGGCGCGCAAGGGGGCAAGGGGGCATTTTCGCATGCTTTCGCCTCTTGTGATCCATGCCGGCAGCGCACATGTTCGGGATGAGGACGACTATTCGCCCGCGATGGCTTCGATTCTCCGCGAAGCGGCGGCGCTTGATTTTCAGGAAAGGACTCCATGAAACCGATTCCCAACTCGATTGCCGCCCAGGCGAATGAATTGGCCGAGTGGCGCCAGGATTTCCATCGTCACCCGGAATTGCGCTACGAGGAGCACCGGACGGCGGCAAAAGTGGCCGAGCGACTGACCGGACTCGGCTTCGACGGGGTCGAGACCGGCATCGGCGGCACCGGTGTGCTGGGAGTATTGCACGGGCGCGGCGGACCGGGTGGCGAGGCGATCATGCTGCGCGCCGACATGGACGCCCTGCCGATCGAGGAGGCGACCGGGGCGGCGTATGCCTCGACCACGCCTGGCACGATGCATGCCTGCGGCCATGACGGCCACACCACAATGCTGCTGGGCGCGGCCAAGCACCTGGCCGAGACGCGAAACTTCGACGGCACGGTGTATTTCTGCTTCCAGCCAGCGGAAGAGGGCGGCGGCGGCGCCAAGGCGATGCTGGAGGACGGGTTGTTCGACCGCTACCCCCCGCGCGCCGTCTACGGAATGCATAACTGGCCGGGGATGGCCGTTGGCCAGTTCGCTGTGAAGGAGGGGCCGGTGCTGGCTGCGGCCAGCATGTTCACCATCACCATCACCGGGCGTGGCAGCCATGCCGCCAGTCCACAGGAAGCGCGCGACCCGATTGTCGCCGGGACGCAGATGGTCTCCGCCTTGCAGACGGTGGTCAGCCGGGTTGTCGATCCGCTGCAGCCGGCGGTGCTGTCGGTGACCAGGTTCAGCGCCGGGACGACCCATAACGTGATCCCGGACCGGGCGGAACTGATGGGAACGACGCGCTGTTTCGACGAGGGTGTGCAGCGGCTGATCAAAGATGAAATGGACCGGATCTGCGCCCAGATCGCCGCCGCCATGGGGGTGGAGATCGAGATCGAGCGCGACCCGACCCCATATCCGCCGACCATCAATGACGAGACAGAGGCGGATTTCGCCGAAACGGTGATGCGCGACGCCTTCGGCGACGCCAATGTGCATCGCGGCCATGAACTGACCATGGCGAGCGAGGACTTCTCGTTTTTCGCCCGCGAGGTGCCGGGCTGCTATGTGCTGATCGGCAATGGCGACAGCAAGCCGCTGCATAATGCCGGCTATGACTTCAATGATGAGGCAGCGCCACTGGGGGTCGCCTATTGGGCCCGGCTGGTCGAGAAGGCCCTGCCACGGACGGCTGTTTAGCGTTGGATCCGGTGGAGGATACTTGCGCTTGCGCGGGCGGCGCGGATTCTATGTGGGGGGGTGAGTCGCGGGGTCCGGTCTGTGGAAAACCTGTGGGTAGTGCGGTCAAGCCCCTGAATCTCCCGGAGAATCATACTCGATAGTGACAATGCCGTGAAACACTGCTGTAATTCCCTCATCAGGACTGCGACAAAGGAGGACTGCCCATGAGCGCGTCGTCTCATCTCAGCCAGTTGCGCCAAAAACATGAGGCTCTCTCGAAAAAGATCGAAGACGAACAACAAAGGCCTGGCAGCGATGATCTCCAGATCACGGCGATGAAACGACAAAAGCTGCTCTTGAAGGAAGAAATCACCAAGCTTGCGACACACGCGTGAGCAGGGGGCCGGTGCGACCGGTCCTTTTTTATGGTGACGAAAGCCCGCTAGCAGTTTTCGGTATGCTCGGACGCGCTTCGATGTCAGGTCATCTGCCCTGACGGCGCTGCGTGGTGATCCTTTGTGCGTCAGTGCGGGTTGATTGCCGGTCACCGAGGGTGACCGGGCAGGCGCATAAATCCCAGCGGGAGGCGGCGTGGGTGAATGGGTTCGCGTTAGAGCATGATCCATGATCTCCGATTCATGGATCATGCTCTATCTCATTGAATTGCCGCGATTTCCGAGTCGCAAAGTGAACCCACTTTGCTTGAAATCGCTCTAGGGTCTGTTGAGATTCAGGATTCCCATCCCGGCTAATTTCTGATTTAAGCTCCCAAAACGCCTCATTTGATGAGCAAGGCATAGGTGACTTCACACGCCTCACTATCGAAAAATCCGAACGCCAATACTTTAAGTTCCAGATCCGGATGAGGGCGAGGAAGAAGTGACGGGGTGCGAACATGAAATGCGATTGCAGGCGCGCGAGATCACCTTCAAAGACGGAAATAAATGGCGCTTTACGGCAGGCGATGAAACATTTCTGGCCGCGATTGAAGATGTAGTTTTCCTGAACAAAGTCGCAAATAATGAGGTCTCTTTTGTAAAAGGTGATGTTTACGTTTCCCGTAAAAATTGTCCAACGCACCTCGCCAAAAGGACTGCACCTTGAGCGGACAATACTGGAAGTCATAGAGCATCGACCGGGTGGGCGACAACTCAAGCTACTCTAGCGGTGCGCGAGTCCACGCCACGACAGAGCGGCCTTTTCAAGAGTAAAAGACCAACCTTACAAGAGCAAACCCGGCTGCCAGCAGAGCACCGATGATGCCTGTGAGCGCCCATATTTTCACGTTGGCAACATCGGCCTTCGAGGCGGAATGCCGCACCGCTTCTTCCAGAGATGCAACGCGTTCACGAATGCTGCTGTGAGCGTCGAGTTGCCGGAGCATCATGGCCCACACTGCACGACAGTAGTGGCTGATGGTGGCGAAAGGTGGTCTTCTGGGACTCTTCTTCGCCAAAAGGAGCGTCCCTTGGTCCAGCAAGCCCTCGCCACCCTCGGCCGAACATTGCACCCCCATGTCCCTTTGAGCAAGAGCCGGATGGAGACGCTTTGCCTTTTGATCGTTGCGGTGGTGAGCGCCCGGACGGCGAACCTCAGCCACCTGGCGAGTGAACGCCAGACAACCACCAAGATCGCCTCGACCTATCGCCGGCTTCAGCGGTTCTTTCAGCATGTTGATCCTGGGTCTGACTGGTCCGCCGGACTTGTCGTCGAATTGCTGGGCCTGACCGCGCCGTGGCATTTGTGTCTGGACCGGACCAATTGGAAGGTCGGCTGCAAGGACGTGAACATCCTGATGCTGGCCATCGTCACGAGGCGTCATCGGGTGGCGCTGATGTGGACGGTTCTGGACAAGGCCGGCACCAGCGACACGGACGACCGAATTGCCTTGATGCGGCGCTATCTGGCCCTGTTCGGTGCCGCCAGCATCAAGCTGCTTCTGGCGGATAGAGAGTTCATTGGCGTGTGCTGGCTGCGTTTTCTCAATGAAAACAATGTCCCCATGGTCATCCGGGTGAAGGAATGCCTCAACGTTGTCACCGAGGATGGGCGCAAGCTGACCCTGAAGTCGCTGTTGCGCAAATGTCGGGGTGCGCGGCAGTTTTCCGCCTCTCTGACAGGGTCGAAATCGGACGCTCCGCTCAAGCTGAATTTCGCCGCGAAGCGCATCAAGGGCAAAGAGCTGCTCATCGTCGCGTCGAACGCGCCAGCGGATTGCGCGCTTGGCGCCTATCGCAAACGATGGGCCATCGAATGTCTCTTCGGTGACGCGAAAACACGCGGTCTCAATCTCGATGACACGCGGCTCACGCGCCCACAAAAACTGAACCTGCTTCTCGGCATCGTCGCCCTCGCCATGGCATGGGTCAGCAAGACAGCATCCCGCCTGATCAGAGCGGCCAAGATGCTCCGGAAAAAGCACGGTTACTACGCAAAATCCTGGTTCAGGGTCGGCCTTGATCAGATACGAAGGCTGTTACGCACTGACCCGATCACAGCAATCGAGCCATGGCGCCAAATCAGGCCAAAACGAACGAGAGTCGTGTAATGTGATCATGGCCCGGATTTCAGCCGTATCGCCTTCTTCGACCGGGCGTTCCGGGCGGATATTTCCGTCACGTCGGCGCCTCCGCCCGTTTTCGGTACCAGTCGCGGATCAACTCATTGGGGATGATTGTTCCGGTCCCGTATTCGCGCCGCATAATGTCCCACGGCGTTCCCGGTTGGTGCGTGATGTTGGACAGTTGCAAGGCCGTGTACGTGCCATAGGCCTCGGCGACATCCGTAATCAGTCCGCGTTGCCAATCATCGAATTTATCTGAGCAATCAATGGGTACGGCAGTAATTGGATCACCGCCGAAGGACTTGTAGCGATGATAGATGCTTGGCACGACAGGGCCGTAGGGCCACGCCTCCACGGACTCGTTGATGAGTGCCTAGTCGTAGAGCCCCAGCATCCAGCCGTGGCTGATATAGGTCAGCTTCAGCAGGTGCATTGGCGTTGAGAGGATATCCCGGAGAATCCACAGAAGGTGCGCCGCCACATTCAGGGGAGATTGGCTCGGTTCCATGCCGCCATTATCACCCCCCGCCAGACTCAGGTGTCAACTCGCGGGCGTGTCGCGTGGGAACTTGTTTAGTGAAGCTTTGCCGCCGGCTCTGTGCTTTGCCGCGCTGACATGGGCAATGAACACGTCGGTCTCGCGCCAGTCGCTTTGCAACCGGGTTTTCAGGTCGGAAAGCTTGCGTTCCAGGCTTTCTATCCGATCATCTGCGTGTTCGGAATATTCTATCAGCGTCTTCAGGGCATCGAATAAAGCCGCAATTTTGTTCTGCACATGGAGGGCGGACCGCCCTGCATCGGGGATTTCAACACCTCTCTCTTTTTGCACTTCCATCCAGCACCGGATGGCGTCTTTGGCATTGGCCACAGCCTCTTCCTGCGTTTCGCCATCCGAAAAGCATCCCTGTAAATCGGGAAAGATCGCAATAAACCCACCGCCGTCTTCTTCGGACAAAGGCGCAATTACCAGTGGATATTCGCTATTCATCTTGCTCTGCCTTTCTTTCCGTGTGGATCCTGGAATACGAAATCAGGCGCTTGATATAAATCACCTTGATGGGCCTGTTGAAGGGGACGCAAACAGAATCCCGCAACCACCGGCTCGACGCGACGTAATGTGACCCGCCCGACGGTTTTCTGATGTCCAAGCCTTCCTGCCGACATAGCGCCTCGACATTGCCAATTGTCCAGTTATTTTCGGATTGCCCATCATGCGTTCCAGGAACGACTTCTTTTTAGGCATCGTTACCGTGCCTTATCCTGAACAGCCATCAATTCACCTCACGGCGCGGGCGGGCGGCGGGCGCGGGATTTGTTCATGGGTGGGGTTCCTTGTGTCGTTGGTTGGTGGTTCGTTCTACTTATTCATCGCACCCCGCCAGACCAGATCACCTTGCCGATGAGGGGTGATGAGGGGTCAGGGATTCTTTTGTTTCGTTCCTACCACTCGACCCACCCCACATGATCGTCAAGCCGTGCAAATCGGCGAACAGTTTCGACAGACGCTGGTAACTGACCGCGTGTTCATAACGCATGTAAACCGCCATCGCCTCGATCGACAGGGTGAACGGAGACCCCGGCTCAAGCCCCGCCGGAACCGGCGCCACAAAGCGCGCCGAACATGAGAACACCTCGCCGCATACAGTTCCACACGGGTGACAATGGGAGCGGGGCGCGGCAGTTTGAACCGCTCCGGGTTTGCCGGAGGCTGTTTGATTTGAGTCACGCCACCATAGCGAGCTCATCGATCTGCGCATAGTAGCGGGTTTCGGCTTCGGCGGGTGGAATGTTGCAGATGGGTTCGAGCAGGCGGCGGTTGTTGAACCAGTCGACCCATTCGAGGGTGGCCATCTCGACGGTCTCGAAGCTGCGCCACGGGCCGCATCGATGGATCACCTCGGTCTTGTAGAGGCCGTTGATGGTCTCGGCCAGCGCGTTGTCGCAGCTGTCGCCGACACTGCCGACTGATGGTTCAATCCCGGCCTCGGCCAGGCGTTCGGTGTAGCGGATGGAGACGTACTGGCTGCCCCTGTCGCTGTGATGAACCAGGGCGCCCCTTTCCAACCGGCCGGCGGTCGTGTGGAGGGCCTGCTCCAGGGCGTCCAGGACAAAGTCCGTATGGGCGGTGCGCGAAGCCCGCCAGCCGACGGTCCGTCGGGCGAAGGTGTCGATCACGAACGCCACGTAGACGAAGCCCAGAACGAGGGAGCAGTCAATGACCAGAATGATACTGACGGATGCGCAATGGGAGAAGATGGAGCCGCATTGCCTGGGAAAGAAATCCGGGCCGGACCGGCGACGGGCGGCTGTTTCTGGAGGCGGTGCTGTGGATTGCGCGCACCGGTGCGCCGTGGCGTGACCTGCCCGAGACTTTCGGACACCGGAACTCGGTGTTCATACGGTCCCGCTACTGGGTTCGACGCAATGTTTTCAAACGCATATTCGGCGCGGTATCGGACAACCCGGACATGGAGTTCGCAATGACAGGCGGTACCATCGTCAAGGCCCACCGCCACGGACAGGGCGCAAAAGGCGGACTCAAAGCCAGGCCACAGGCGCATCCCGGAGTGGTATTACGACCAGGATCATGGCGCTAACGGATGCATCTGGCAATCTTGTCGATTTCGCCTTTCTGCCCGGACAGCGCCGCGACACGGTCGGTGGCGCGGGGCGGGTCGACGGGGTCGACCTCGGTGGCCTGATCGCGGACAAGGCGTTCGACGTCAACTGGATCGTTGAAGACCTTGATCAGCGCGGCGCCGGGATCGTGATCTCGCAACACCCCAACCGGGTGGCACCTCGCGAGATCGACACCGAGGCCTGCAAAGGGCGCCACCTCATCGAGAATTTCTCTGTAGTCTCAAAAACTTCAAACGCATCGCACTGCGGGCCTGCAAGACCGACAGCAGTTTCTCGGCAATGATCTACGCCAGTGCAGCCGTGATAAACTCAAGACGAATCTCAACAGACCCTGGCGGACACTGGCACAAGCCACATCCGGTGCGAAAATCATGCAGCATTCCGCCGCACGGCGGCGTTGCGGAGAAAACCCGCACACCAGCGCGCGAATTCGTGCTGATGGACGGCGCGGCCGAAGGTTGCCAGCGCCGCAGCGCTGCGATCCTCCGGGATGGCGACGCTGGTGCGCATTTCCACTAGCGCCCTCGCGTAGTCCTCGTCGAACTCCGGATGCGGCTGGATCGAGATCGCGTCGGGCGCTTCCAGATCGCCGTAAGCCAGCATGGCAAATTCGCAGAACGGGCTGGCGGCCAGCACGGTGGCATCCTCGGGGATCGCCGTCACCTGATCCTGATGCATGGCGTGGATGGCGAAGCTGCTGGGCGCATCTGCCATCCAGTTCGGGCGGTGGAGCACCTCGTAGTCGTGAACCCCGGCACCCCAGCCCTTGGCCGATTTCACCGCCGAGCCGCCCAACGCCTCGGCCAGTATCTGGTGGCCAAAACAGACACCGACGATCGGCTGGCCAGCGGTGCGGGCGGCGCGCAGGAACGCCTTCAGCGGCGCAATCCAGGGCAGGTCGTCATAAACACCGTGTTTGGATCCGGTGACAAGCCAAGCGTCGCATTCGACCGGGCTGTCCGGGATCTCGCCATCGACGGTGGCGTAGGCGCGGTACGAAAACCCCGGGTCGGCCGGGCGCAGCCACGCCTCGAACATGGGCACGTATTCGCCATAGCGGGGGATCAGGGTCTCGCTGACCCTCCCGGTCTCCAGAATGCCAATCAGCATGGGTGTCTCGCGTAAGAGGTTTCGATTGCAGTGTAACATAGGGAGGTTTTCCGGTTGCTGGAAGGGGTCACCGCATCGGGATGCGCAGGCGGACCAGTAGCCCTAGATGATCGGATCCGGGGAGGTCCAAGGTTTCGATTTTCTCGACGCCGATCCCGGCGGACAGCAGTATCTGGTCGATCTGGTGGCCCCAGGGCTCGGGCAGCGGGCCGAGAAGGGTCTGGTAGTGACCCTTCCAGGTGGACCCGGTAGCCGCCGAGGATTCTGGTGTCGGTCACCTCGGCGGCGCTGGCGACCAGGCGCGACCAGGAAGATGCATTGAAGTCGGCGACGACGACGAGTGGGGCCGCCAGCTTTTGCGACATGGGGCCGAGGGCTTCGACCTGGGTCTGGTGCAACCTCTCGAAGGGGCGTGAGAAATGAGCGCCGATCAGGCCGAGCTTGGTGCCGTCACCGAGGTCGGCGGTTGCGGCGGCGGCGGTCGGGGCGATGGTGTTATTGAGGTATAGTTCGCCGTCGAGAAGTGGGTATTTTGACCAGATCGCGGTGCGAAGTGCCGGACCGGTGCCGAAGTGGAGCAACCGGTAGGGGTAGGCGGCACTCAGGCTTGCGGCGCCTTGCGTTACGATGTGCTGTGTTTCCGAGGTAATCAGGATGTCGGCATCGGCGGCAATCAACATCGCCGCCAGGGCCTGCGGTTGCGGGTTCTGGTCCCAGAGATTGGCGTAGAGCAGTGTCAGCGGGCGGCCCACGCCAGGGCGCTCGGCCGGGTCGAACACCGGGCCCGGGCCCGCGGTTGCAATCAGTACCGTAAGAAGCGCCAGCCCGGCGCTGCGCCGCAACCGCGTCAGGCCCAGAACGACGACCAGCGGGCCCGCCAGAACCGCCAGGTGCAGGCGGAAATTCTCGATTACCTCGAAGGCGGGATGCCAGCGCCCGGCGAAACCTGCCAGCGTCAGCAGAAGGAGCGTGGCTGTCAGGCCGAATGCCAGGAAGTGGAGTGATCGCTGCATTGGCGTTCCCCGGAATCTCGTCGTTCAACTCGCAGCGGCATGTGTGTAATGTGCACGCATGCCTAACATATTGAAATACCACACAAACTGATTCAAGAGTGATTTAAGGTTAAGAAAGTGTGCTTCAAGTCGATCGCAAAACGCTTTGTACTAAATGTTGAATTCTGTCCCCTAGCAGCCCGTTGACGAAGTCGGCCCTAGACACGAGCGGCCTGGTCTGATTCTATGATATTCTGATTTGACCGGGAGGTTCGCCGATGTCGATGGGACTGCAGAAGGATCGTCAGGGTGATTTGATGGTGGGCTGGGCGGAGATGCCGCGCTCGCCGGGTCATGTGTTTTACGACCGTATTCAGTCGGTCCTGATCGAGGGCGACTTCGACGGCTTCGCCGAGGCGGCCTGCCGGTGCTGTTACGCGGCCAGGATGGGAGCGCCTTCGGTGCCGCCGGGGCGCTGTTTCCGCAGGCATCTGGTGGGCTGCTTCGAGGGCATCGACTCTGAGCGCGGGCTGGAATGGCGCGGCTCGGATTCGCTGTCGCTGCGGGAGTTTCTGCGGCTGGAGAGCCGGGATCGTGTGCCGGACCATTCCTGGCTGTCGAAGACCCGCACGCGCCTGCCCCACGAGGTGCACGCGATGGTCTTCGACCGGGTTCTGGCGCTGATCGCCGAGGCGGGTCTGGTGAAGGGCGACCGCATCGGGGTGGATGCCTCGACCATGGAGGCCAACGCGGCGCTGCGTAACATCGTGCGGCGCGACACGGGTGAGGGCTACCGGGAGATGCTGGAGCATCTGGCCCGGGAGAGCGGCATCGAGACGCCCACGGCCGAGGACCTGGCGCGTCTGGACCGCAAGCGCAAGGGCAAGAAGTTCTCGAACCAGGATTGGGTTTCCAGGAGCGACCCCGAGGCCAGGGTCGCCAGGATGAAGGACGGCACGACCCATCTGGCCTACAAGCCCGAGCACGCGGTGGATCTGGACACCGGGGCGGTGGTGGCGGCCGAGTTGCACCCAGCCGATGAGGGCGACACCACGACGCTTTTCAAGACCCTGGCGGCGGCCGAGGCAAACCTCGAGGCGGTGGCTGCGGCGCCGACGCCAGAGGGCCCGGCCGAATGCGTCACCGACAAGGGCTATTTCTCACGGGCGGTCTTGAAGGCCCTGGACGACAGTCCCTGGAAGACCCGGATCGCCGAGCCCAGGCAGAAGGGCTTTTCGCGCTGGCGCGGTGACCAGGCGGCGCGCCGGGCGGTCACCAACAACCGCGTGCGGCTCAAGTCCGCGCTCGCCCGCGAGGCCTTCAAGCTGCGCGCCGAGATCGTCGAGCGCTCCTTTGCCCACACCCTCGATCGTGGCGGCATGCGCCGAACCTGGCTGCGCGGGCGCGAGAATGTGCACAAGCGATACCTGCTTCACGTCGCCGGCCACAACCTCTCGTTGCTGATGCGCCAACTCATCGGCGCCGGCACCCCGCGCCAGGCCGTGGCGGGCGGATATGGCGGTGTTTTCGTGCTTGTTGCGCCCTCTGGAGCCGTTTTGGTCGCTCAGATCGTCCTCATCGTCTCGGAGGATGGCAAAACCGCCGACGCCGCGTTATGTTTCGTCGTGGGGTGAAACCCGGTCAAGTGGGGTGAAGCCCGGTCAATGGCGACTTTTTCAACGGGCTGCTAGGGGCCAATGAAACCGAGTGATGCGCACGCTGGCCCCAAGCGAGAAACCTTGGTGTGCGGGCTACCCTTTATTCCTCAGAATCCTCGCTTTTTCACGGGCCCAGTCGCGTTTCTTGTCGGTTTCGCGCTTGTCGGCCTGTTTCTTGCCCTTGGCCAACCCGATATCCAGCTTGGCAATGCCCTTGTCGTTGAAGTACAGCTTCAGCGGCACCAGGGTCATGCCCTCGCGCCCGACTGCCTGCCAGAGCCGGGCCAACTCGCGCTTGTGGACCAGCAGCTTGCGGCGGCGGCGCGGGTCGTGGCTGAAGGCCGCCGACATGGCCTGCGAGAACGGCGGGATGTAGCTGTTGATCAGCCAAAGCTCGGTGCCTTCCACAGTGGCGTAGCTTTCGGCGATGTTGGCTTTGCCCTCGCGAAGCGACTTGACCTCGGAGCCTTCCAGCATGATGCCGGCCTCAAGGTTGTCCTCGATGAAGTAGTTGTGCCGCGCCTTGCGGTTCTCGGCCGCGATCCGGTTGGACTGGCCCTTCTTTTTGGTAGCCATCCGGTCAGGCATTGATTAGCCCGGCATGGACCATCGCGGTGCGGATCTGAGCGCCGACCGGCGCGCTCACCGTCAGGAGCGGCGAGCGCACCTCCTCCGAGCAGCGCCCGAGGATCGATAGACCGTGCTTTGCGCCAGCGAGGCCAGGCTCGGCGAAAATGGCGGTGTGGAGCGGCATCAACCGGTCCTGGTAGTCGAGCGCGGTGGCGTAGTCGCCCGCCAGCGTCGCCTCCTGGAACCGCGAACAGAGCGCCGGGGCGACGTTCGCGGTGACCGAGATGCAGCCAAACCCGCCCTGGGCGTTGTAGCCGATGGCGGAGGCGTCCTCGCCCGAAAGCTGGATGAAATCCTTGCCGCAGGTCTGGCGTTGCAGCGAGACCCTGGTGACATCGGCCGTGGAGTCCTTGACCCCGACAATGCGGGGCAGCTTGGCCAGTTCGCCCATGGTTGCGGGCGACATGTCGACCACCGAGCGGGGCGGGATGTTGTAGATGATGATCGGCAGATTGCAGCAATCATGGACCGCGGTGAAATGGGCGATCAGCCCGGCCTGGGTCGGCTTGTTGTAATAGGGGGTCACCACCAGGGCGGCATCGGCGCCGACACGCTCGGCATATTGCGCGAAGCGGATCGCTTCGGCGGTGTTGTTCGAGCCCGCGCCGGCGATCACCGGCACCCGCTTTGCTGCCTTGTTCACAACGATCTCGATGACACGTTCGTGCTCGGCATGGGACAGGGTCGGGCTTTCACCCGTGGTGCCGACCGGCACAAGCCCGTGGGTGCCTTCAGCGATGTGCCACTCGACCAGCGCTTCCAGAGCGGCCTCGTCGATGGCGCCATCCTTGAAGGGGGTCACAAGGGCGACAAACGATCCTTTGAACATGGGGGTCAGGTCCGGTTTATGCGGGTTTTATCAGGCGGCGCGAACCTATGCGCAATCGGCGGGTTCCGCAAGGGCGGGCGCGTATCCAGGATTCCCGAACTAAATCCCTGACGAGCCTCGGCAGGGGCGGCGATGGGTGGCGTTGTGGGGTTTTCGGCCCGCGCCTGGGCGTCACTCCCGCGGATTTCGCGCTTGAGGAGATAGTCTCAAGGCGGCCACGCGTTTTGCGAGTCCCGCGTCTGTCCGTTGGCCAGGCGGAGCCCTGGCCGGGAGCCGGCATCGCGCTTCAGCAAGGATATCGTGGCAGGCCGGAGCCGTCAGGTCGGGCCGCGCGCCAGGGCCGGGATCTTCCGCCTGGCGCTCAGCACCGGATCGAGCCCCGCTTCGCTCGCCAAACGGATGATCAGCCGCCGCGCATGACGGATCACCCGGCCAGGCAGGGCGATCAGAGCCAGGCGCAAGGCCTTCATCCGCCGTGCCACCCAGGCCGGTCCCGGAACCAGTTGCTTCATCACCGCGTTCAAATCATGCGCCAGCACCATGATCGCCCACCAGGCCGCATTGGCTCCGAACAGACCCGAGGGCAGGGTGCCGCCAGCCAGGTCGTGCTTCCATCACCGCGTGAACTTCCTCGCTCTTGCCACAGCGCTCCCGGGACCACCAGATCACCGCATCGCCCGGCAGATCACGGTTGGTGACCAGGGCGAACAGCTTGCTGCGCCCCCTTCGAGGCAAACGCCGCGGTCGGGAACGGCAACTGATCCCCATCGCCAGGCTCCAACTGTTCCAGCGGCTCCCGGATCGCCAGGAAGCGGTAATCCGCCCGCGTCTTGCTCTCGCCCGCCCAACTCGGTACATGGCAGACCTCCGCCCACTCCTGGCCGGTCTCGTGGCGTTGCCTGTCGAAAACACGATCCAGCGGTCGCCACTCGGCCTCCGGCACGGCCAGGGCGGCACGCCGGAACTCCGCCGTCACGTTGGCGCTGACGGCAAACTCGATCACCCCGAAAACCTTGTCCCGGCCCTCGCCACAACAGAGCAGTAGATCCTTCTGATAACCCGCCGTGTCCGAGCGCAGATAGACCTTGTCCACGCCCCCAGGCAGCGCCGCCAGCGAGGCCTGCAACACCTGCAACTGCCGATAGCCAGCCGGCACATTGCCGTCGCGGAACTCGGAATGCACGATCACCTGCTGTTCCGCCCACCAGGTGTTCAACGGCTGATAGGCCTTGAACTTCTTGTAGCAGTATTCCGCCTGGCGCTTGTGGCTCTGCACCAGCGTCGCGTCCATGTCCAGCGTCGCCGAGCCCTGCCTGCGATGGTGCTGCAGAAATGACACCAGCGCCTGATTGACACGCTGCAGACCAGGCAGACCCGCCGACGGCCGCGGGATGAAGGCACGCCCGAGACCTCCCGCAGCTCTTCCTGGCCTGCGTCGTGGAAGCGTTCCAACCAGCCCGACAGAGCCGACGGCGAAGGCACGCTGCGCCCGCGGCCGCGCCGAAACCGGATCTTCAGTTGCCGACGTTCCCGGCGCACCAACAGCCGCCGCTCAACCGCATCCATGGTCGCGGCAAAGCCGGCGTCCGCCTCCAGGCGTTCCAGATCCTCGATCCGATCACCCCCGCACAGATTGAGTGCGATCACCGCGATGATCATCTGCACATCCAGCCAGCCCTGCCGCCCCGCCACCCGCACCTCGCGCCGCACCGCAGCCGCCAGTCCCGATGCCTCAATCAAATCAAGCTAAACACCAATCCCGGCAAAACCCGTCAGATCGCTGCTGCCCGGCGCACTTTCGTACTCGAAAGGAAGAACGCCCTGTGCCATGTTATTTTCACCCCGTTGGTGATGGAGTTAATCGCAAAATCCATCATAAATCCCTTTAGATTCAAAGACAACGGGGAATTTCAACTTTTTTGATCCAGAATCAGGGGTATGTGTTACTAAACAACTGGACGGAGCAATTCGAATGCCGGAAATCATCGAAGGGGTTGCGTTCAAGGACGGGATCAAGCAGAAAAACATGCCGCCTGATCACAGCGTCACCAACTTTTGAGCATAGCTCAGGTCAGCAAGGCCGTCGACCCCGGTGCCCACGCCGTGGTGATTGTCGACCAGGCCGGATGGCATATGTCCGCCAAGCTCACCATACCGGACAACATCACCCTGCTGCCGCTGCCGCCACGATCACCAGAACTGAACCCCGTGGAGAATGTCTGGCAGTTCATGCGCGACAACTGGCTCTCCAACCGTATTTTCCAATCCTACGACGACATCGTCGCGCTCTGCTGCGAGGCCTGGAACAAGCTCATCGAACGGCCGTGGAAGAGTAACCGTCCGGTCTCCCGGACCTTGAAGGGCTTGTGATTGGCGTGCGAGCCCTCGGGTGATCGCGGGCGATCGTGTCCGTTTGAATTACGCGGACACTTGAACTTGACGGATCATCGTAGAGGCAATCGGCGGAGCTACTCGACTGCGTTCAAGCGCCGTGTTGTGGCCGAGGCGCTTGAGCCAGGGGCTTCGGTTGCGTCGGTGGCGCGCCATCACGGGCTGAGCGCGAACATGGTGTTCGGGTGGCGTCGTGATCCGCGGTTTGGGCCGGGTGGTGATAGGGTATTTTTCCTGCCTGTCGAGGTGATGTCGACTGCGATCACCGCCGCGCCGGAACCGATCAGCCCTGTCAGGGACAGCCGGGTCGAGATCGCTCTTGCATCGGGCCATCGTCTGACGCTCAGCGGTGCCTTTGATCCGGACATGGTGGTGCTGTTGGCGCGAGGTCTGAGCGCATGATCCCGGTTGCCGTGCAGACGAAGGTCTGGCTGGCGTTACCGATATGCGCAAGGGGTTCAACGGTTTGTCGGCGCTGGCCGAGAAGGTATTGGAGCAGGACCCGTATTCTGGGCACTTGTTCGTGTTCCGGGGACGGGCAGGCGGGATCGCGCCCTCGATCCGGCCCGGTTCGATCCCAGCGCGGCGCGGACCTGGACGATGGGCGGGGCAGATCCTCACCAGTTCCACCCTGTTCGTGCCAATGGAAAAGAACGACCCAGGATAAAAAACAGGCGGAGCAAACAACCCGCAAGCGCTGGGGGCGCGGCGGAGTTGCTTGCCTAGGCACCGGCAACATACTAGCCCCCCCGATCATGAACTTAGCAACCTTCGACAAACTGGCATACATCGACAGCCTGAAAGCGAATGGCGTATCCGAGGACCAGGCGCGTGCGCACGCGGCGGCCCTCGATACCGCGCTGCATGAAGCGGTGGCCACGAAAGCCGATCTGGCGGACGTGAAGGGCCTGATCGCGGACGTGCGGTCTGAGATATCCGAGGTCCGTGTTGAGATCGCAGCCTCCAGGTCCGAGACCCTGCGCTGGGTATTTGGTATGATGTTGGGGCAAACCGCGCTGCTGGTCGCGCTTATCAAACTGCTTTGATCGCGGCCCTCGATACCGCGCTGCAGGAAGCCGTGGCGACGAAAGCCGATCTGGCGGCGGTGAAGGTTGAGATTCTGCGTTGGCTACTGGCCCAAACCGCCCTGCAACTCGCGGTGATGGTCGCGGTGATGGCGGCGCTTCTCAAACTGGTTTGATCGATTCGGTCATAGTCAGCCCCTTAATTGCCGGCATCGCTTGTCGAAGTCCTTCATGGCTTTTGTTGAGCCTTTCAGTGAAATGCGGACCGTTGATGAGTCACCGACCTTGAAAACCAATGTCTTTGCGGTGCGCAGCCCGTCGGCGATGAACGTGCTGTCTGTGCGAGAAAAGGCAACGTTTCCGGTATATCCCCAGTTCCCGCTTTGAACCGCCCCGCGGTCGAAGCGATATTTGACAGGCATGGTTTTTCCCAAGTGAAACTGCAATATGGTTTCTTCCGGGGGAAACTGCAATCCGGCAGTGAACCACACGAAACGCCTACCCATCTTGCAATTCAAGCCGCCGCCCTTGACAGAGGCGAGACTATCGGATTCCCGGCACGTCACTCCGGTTATTTTTTCTTCCGTTTCACTATCGGCACCGGCGACATTGCCGGGAAGCCATAAGACGATAACGAGCGCTATCAGGCGTATCATGTGATTATCCCCCTTGCCCCAGCCTATACTTGCCGGGCCGATGGTCGGGCCGTCGAGCCATGACGCCGCCGGTCTCCGGGCGCTGCTCGCGGACCGGGTCGAGGTTGCCTATGACGCGGCAGGGCGCGGCAGGGGCCTGCGGATCGTGGTCAATGTGGGCACGATGGCGCATTTCTGCGTCCAGGACCGGCTCACAGGGTTCGGGCGCTACTTCACCGAGGCCTGGACGACGCGGGCGGCGGGCGCGAAGTTTCGCGCCGTCGCCAGCGCTGCCGACAAACCGGGCGGCCAGCGTGTGCAGTACGACGCCGTGACCGGCCGGGTGGTCCATGAAACCCGCGCCCACGGCGTGGGCTGGACCGGCCACCTGCAGGAGACGATCCCGCTGGCGGTCTACTCGATCTGCCCGCGCTTTCCGGATCGCGGCGATCTCGGCTTCGAGGTCAACCTGAAGCAGAAGTCGACGGATTATCGGGAGCTGGTTGCCCAGGACCCCGGGGCGGTGCTGAAAGGCCTCACGGCCGACCCCTTTGTCGGGCCGTCGAGCCATGACGCGGCCGGTCTCCGGTCGCTGCTCGCGGACCGGGTCGAGGTCGCCTATCACACTGCCGGGCGCGGCTGGGGCCTGCGCATCAAGGTCAATGTGGGCACGATGGCGCATATCTGTATCCAGGACCAGCTCACAGGGTTCGGGCAATACGTCACCGAGGCCTGGACGACGCGGCCGGCGGGCGCGGAGTTTCGCGCCGTCGTCACGCCTGCCGCCGAACATAGCGGCCAAAGTGTGCAGTACACCGCCCTGACCGGCCAGCTGATCAAGGGAGACGACCCCAGCGGCGTTCTCTGGGTCGGCCACATCCAGGAGACGATCCCACAGGCGGTCTACTCGCTCTGCCCGAGCTTTCCGGATCGCGCCGATCTCGGCTTCGAGGTCAACCCGAAGCAGACGTCGACAGATTATCAGGAGCTGGTCGCCCAGGACCCCGGAGCGGTGCTGAAAGGCCTCCTGGACGAGCCCTTTGTCGGGCCATCGAGTCATAACGCGGCCGGTCTCCGGGTGCTGCTCACGGACCGGGTCGAGGTCGCCTACGACGCGGCCGGGCGCGGCTTGGGCCTGCGGATTGTGGTCAATGTGGGCACGATGGGGCATTTCTGCGTCCAGGACGGCATCGCCCCGCTCGGGCGCTACTTCACCGAGGCCTGGACGATGCGGCCGCGCGGCGCGGAGTTTCGCGCCGTCGTCACGCCGGCCGACGAACCGACCGGATGGCTTATGCAGTACACCGCCGTGACCGGCAGGCTGGTCAAGGGCGGCCCGACTTATGGCGTGCTCTGGGCCGGCCACATGCAGGAGACGATCCCGCGGGCGGTCTACTCGCTCTGCCCGCGCTTTCCGGATCGCCGCGATCTCGGCTTCGAGGTCAACCCGAAGCAGAAGTCGACGGATTATCGGGAGCTGGTTGCCCAGGACCCCGGGGCGGTGCTGAAAGGCTTGTAACTGGCGGGGAGGCGCCGGGGGCGGCTGTTTTGGCGAACATGCCCCCGGCGCCTCTTCCCGAAGAGGAAGGTGTTCTTCATGATGTGTATAAAGCGGCGCCTCGAAGCGCCGGCGGACATCCGGCGCGGCGGCGCGCCCCCCGCCGGCTCAGGTGCCAAGCAGGAGCGTCGAGACGAGCACGCCCGCGATCGCGATCATGCAGCCGACCGTCCAGCGCAACTGCGTGGTCTGGCCCTCGGCGATCTTCGCATACCGCTCGGCATTCCTGGCATCACTCTCGGCGATCTTCACATACCGCTCGGCATTCCTGGTATCACTCTCGGCGATCTTCGTCTCAAGCCGGGACTCGGTGCCGGCGATCTCCCCTCGCACCTCGGCCATCCCCGCGCGGGCCTCGGCGGCGGCACCGGCGATATCCCCGCGCAGGCTTTCGATCTTCGTCTCAAGCCGGGACTCGGTGCCGGCGATCTCCCCGCGCACCTCGGCGATCCCCGCGGCAATCTCCCCTCGCACCTCGGCGATCCCCGCGGCAATCTCCCCTCGCACCTCGGCGATCTCCGTGCGCACCTCGGCGGTCCCCACGGCGATCTCCGCGGTGAGGTCGGCCTTGAGGAGCGCGAGATCGTCCTTCGTGGCGAGGGATTCGGTCATGGCGCCGCCAACGGTTTCGATAATGGCCTCGGCCTGCGCCTCTTCGACGCCAGTGGCGGTGAGCCGCTTCATCGCCTTGAGAGTATCGAACGCCATGGTCATCCTTGCCGTCTCCTGCCAATCGCGTCCGCCGCGCGCCAAAAGGATAGACGTTCCGCGCGCCCGCGTCAAAGCCTGCCCGGCCACCCTCCGCGCCCTGCCCTGGCAGCGGCGTCTCTCTCGCCGATCTCCCATCCAGTGGGACCGGCGCGCGGGCACGGGCGGCACGACAAAGCGCGAACATTCGGGGACACATGGCAAACACGCGCCCTCATGATACGGCTACGGTCTTCGGGCGTCTGACCCATTACGCCCTGCGGAACGCTGATGGCGGGTGCCGGGGAAGACCTCGTCGAGAGCCTTCCAAAACCCCATGGTGCCGTCACCGACCGCGCTCTCGGGCACCATGGCCAGCCCGACTCGGGCAGGTTGACGGCAGGAGGTGGGCCGGGGTGGATGCCAACGTGGAAGTTGTTTTCGATGGCGTTGTTTACAGATCGGTTGGTCCGCCGCGCCTGATGGGTGGCGCTGTTTTTGCCCGTAGTAGGTGGGGGTGGGGGCGGAACCGCCCTGTGCGGCTCTCTGTGCGCCGGGGAGGCGCGCTTGCGACGGCCTGGCGGGGACGGGCAGGCCGGATCGCGCCCCCGATCCGGCCCGGCTCGATCCCAGCGCGGCGCGGACCTGGACGATGGGCGGGGCAGATCCTCACCAGTTCCACCCTGTTCGTGCCAATGGAAAAGAACGACCCAGGATAAAAAACAGGCGGAGCAAACAACCCGCAAGCGCTGGGGGCGCGGCGGGGGTAGGGCAGGGCACCAGGCGGCAGCGGGTGAGCCGGGTGATTTCGATCCTCATCGCCTAGGCACCGGCAACATACTAACCTCCCCGGTCATGAACTTAGCAACCTTTGACAAACTGGCCTACATCGACAGCCTGAAAGCGAATGGTGTGTCCGAGGACCAGGCGCGGGCGCACGCGGCGGCGCTGGATACCGCGCTACATGACGTAGTGGCGACGAAAGCCGATATAGCGGAAGTGAAGGCCGATATGACGGAAGTGAAGGCCGACCTCAAATGGATCAAATTGATCGGTGGAGCCATTCTTGCCTTTCTCATCCTGCCATGGTTGGCAAAACTTGTATCCAGCACCATGCCCGGCCCTTGAGGTGTTGCGGCTGGACCGCGAATTCTGAACAGACAGCCAGGTTGTCGGGAAAACGGTCCATGAGGAACTCTCCTGCATATAGAACAAATCAGGAACATATTAACTCAACCATCCAGCCGATGCAACATCTTGTGGTACCGGACTATCGTGCATAAGCGGTAGTTGAGGGCGGGCGCGTAGGGTGCCGGGTTGATTTAATTTTCAAAAAATCCAGAGAGTTTCGATACGCAACTGGCAAGCTGTGTTAAAATCGTCGAAAAATTACAGGCAAATCGCTGTGACCGGCGGGACGGGTCTTCGAGCAGGAAAGGGCCATTGCCATGATCTCACGCATCCGTGCGTTTTTGATTGCGTTCGTTTGTTCGGGTTTCTTCACGCCACTTCAGGCCGATGCGCTGGTTCTGGCCGAGGCCAGGGCCGGTGGCGCGGTCATCGCCGAGGCGTCGGATTTTGGCGAGAGGGGCGATTGGGCTGGGGCCGCAGCCGTGGCGGAACGTAGCTCCGACCCGGTGATCCGTGACATCGTATTATGGCACAAGCTGCGCGCGGGCGCGGGTTCGATGGCGGAATACGACGCCTTCACCGCGCGCCGGTCGGGCTGGCCGGGGCAGGAGGTGCTGGCCCGGATCGTGACCGGCGAGAGCGGTGGCGCCGATGAGCCGGTCGGGCTGACGGGTGCTGCAGCGGCGAACTGGCAGCGGATGAGCAGGCTCTGGCGGCGCGACAGGTTCGACCAGGCGGAGCGGTTGCTGGAAAAGATCACCGGTGACCGGCATAAGCTGGGGACACCGGCGACCTGGGCCAAGCGGCGCGAGATTCTGGTCCGGCGGGCGGCGCGCTCGGGCCGTGCCGAACGGGGCTATGCGTTGGCAAGCCGGCATCATCTTGGCCCAAGCGATGGGTATGTTTATCCGGAACTGGAATGGCTGGCCGGGTGGATCGCACTGCGCAAGATGCGACAGCCGGAGCGGGCGCTGGCGCATTTCCAGCGCTTCAACGAAAACGTCAGGACGCCGATCAGCCTGGGCCGCGGCGGCTACTGGCTGGGCCGGGCCTATGAAGCGATGGGTGATCCGGCAAATGCCAGCGAGTGGTATCGCGCGGCGGCGGCGCACCAGACCTCGTTCTACGGCCAGTTGGCGGCGGCGAAGCTGGGGCTTGCGGGCAATCCGCTGATCACCTCGAGTGACCTGCCGGACTGGGAAAAGAGCCCGGCGCTGCGCTCGGACGATGTGCGCGCCGGGGTGCTGCTGCACTATGCCGGAGAGGACAAGCTGGCGTTCCAGATGTTCAGCCATCTGGGCCGCCGGATGGAGGGGGGAGCTGCCCTGGGGGCGTTGGCGCGGTTGGGGCTGGAACTGGGCCAGCCGCATTACGCGGTCAGGGTGGCCAAGAACGCGGCGCGCCGGGGCATCCTGATATATCCGGCCTATTACCCGATAACCGAACTGGCGGGGTACGCCAGCAAGATCGAGCCGGCGCTGGCGATGGCGATTGCGCGTCAGGAGACCGAGTTGAACCAGAACGCGATCAGCCCGGCAGGCGCGCGCGGGCTGATGCAGTTGATGCCGGCGACGGCCAAGAAAGTGGCGAGGCAAATCGGCGAGAACTATTCCCGCGCCCGGCTCACCGAGGACTGGCAGTACAATGCCCGTCTTGGCCAGAGCTACCTGGCCGAGCAGATCGTTACCTTCGGCGGCTCTTATGTCATGGCCGCGGCGGCTTATAATGCCGGGCCGTACCGGGTTGATCAGTGGATCGGCGCCTATGGCGACCCGCGCTTGCCCGGGGTCGACATGATCGACTGGATCGAAGCCATCCCGTTCGGCGAGACCCGCAACTATGTGCAACGGGTGATGGAGTCGCTTTTTGTTTACCGCTCACGGCTGTCCGGTGCGGCAGGGGCGATGACCATCGAACAGGATCTGGCACGCGGGGTACGGTAGAGCGGACATGTTTGTCCGCCGTATCGGCGAAAGGGGCGGACAAACATGTCCGCTCTACCGATCGCCCATGAATATCCGCCACGCACGGGCGAGATGCTTTGCCTTCATCTGATGCCCGCCCGCGAACTGGCAGAACTCGAGGAGCTTCCCGTCGTTGGTTGCGCGGCGTGAGCAATCCAGCCCGGTGGTCTGTTCGATCTCGACCGGTTGGTAGTCGCCAAGCCGGGCGATGAGTTCGATTGCCTCGGTGACACTGCCCTGACGGGCATTCCTCGATCTGGCGGCCCTGCAGCGGGACCACCGGATCCGCGTCGCCGTGATAGTGGATCAGGTTGACAGGACCGGTCGGGCAGGTCTCCGGGACCGGCGCCCAGAAGGTTCCGGACATCGGCGCCAACCCGGCGAAGACGTTGCCGCGCTGGCAGGCGAGGTGCCAGACCATCATTCCGCCGGATGAGAAGCCGGAGGCGCCGAGCCGGGTTCGATCGATGGCAAAACGGGCGGGCACATCCGCGATCAGCGAATCGACATAGGCCAGTTCGCCGGCACCATCTTGGGCGCTATCATGGGCGTGGTGGCTGGGTGCGCCGGGGAGGTCCCAATCGCTGCCGTCCGCCTGGGCGGCGATGAGTGCCACGCCAAGATCGGAAGCAAGCGCTGTCAGGGCCTTGTTTCGCATGACCCCCTTGGCGGTGCCGCGATAGCCGTGAAAGAAGATGATGGCGCCGATCGGGGTGGTTGGGTCACGGCCCTCGGGGAGCGCGATGCGGTAGGTGCGTTCGCCGATCACGCAGTCGGTATCGCGGCCACATGCGCTGGCCCCCGTGGTCGCCAGCACGAGAACGGTGGCGGCTGCAAGCAACGCGCCGCAAATGTGGAGGAGAGCGGTAAATTTGGTCAAGGGCGGTGATTCTCTGATGGCGGCGCGGAGTGCATAACGGATCGATAGCATGACTGGCGGCGGCGGGTTCGTAAACACTCCAGTATCACGGGCGGGAACGCGCGTGCTGTGCTTGACGGGGGTTTCCAACGGGCCGTGTCTCGGCCATGCTCAGCTGCAGAACGGAGGATATCCATGCCCATCACCACCTGTGTTTTCGATGCTTATGGAACACTGTTCGACGTCGCCGCCGCCGCCCGCGAAGCAGCGGCCGAACCGGGGCGCGAGGCTTTCGCCGCGAATTGGCCGGCGATTGCGCGGACATGGCGGCTGAAGCAGTTGCAATACACTTGGCTGCGCGCCACTGCCGGGGTGCATCAGGATTTCTGGACCGTCACCGAGAACGGGCTCGACTATGCGTTGGAGGAGCAGGGCCTGGCCGATCCCGGCCTGCGCGCGCGGCTGCTTCAACTTTACTGGGAGCTGTCGGCCTACCCGGAGGTTCCCGCCATGCTGAAGGCGCTGAAGGCGGCGGGTTGGAACACCGCCATCCTGTCGAACGGCACACCGGACATGCTGGAGGGCGCGGTTGCGGCGGCCGGTATCGGCGATGTGCTGGATGCCTGCCTGTCGGTGCAGTCGCTCGGCGTTTTCAAGCCGCATCGTTCGGTCTATGGGCTGGTTGGCGAATATTTTGGCTGCCCGGCATCCGACGTGCTGTTCGTGTCGTCGAACTGCTGGGACGCCTGCGCCGGGGCGGGGTACGGCTTCACCGCTGCCTGGGCCAACCGGGCGGGGGAGCCGATGGACCGGTTGCCGTGGAAGCCGCAGCATGTGATCGGCGACCTGACGACGATCCCGGATATCGCGGCGGCATGACCAGGTTTTTCGAAGCCCCCGATGGTCGGCGGCTAGCCTATCAGGATACCGGGGGACCCCGAGATTCTGATGGAGCGGATGAAACATCCACGCCAGTGGTGCTGTGCCTGAGCGGGCTAACCCGGAGCGCGCGGGATTTCGCCGGGGTGGCGGCGCGTCTGGCGAATCGCTATCGGGTGCTGCGGTTGGACTCGCGCGGGCGGGGCTTGAGCGAATGGGCCGATGACCCGATCGCCGAGTACACGGTGCCGGTCGAGGCCAGGGATGCGCTGGCTTTGCTGGATCATCTGGGCGTGGCGCGGGTGGCGGTCATCGGCACCTCGCGGGGTGGCGTTCTGGGGATGGTCATCGGCGCCACCGCGCCGGGGCGGATGAGTTGTCTGGTGCTGAACGACATCGGCCCGGTGGTCGAGCCGCGTGGTCTGGCCATCATCATGGACTATCTCGGTATTGAGCCGCGGGCCGAGAGGTTCGATGCGGCGGCGGCGGCTTTGCAGCGGGCGATGGGCGCCGGGTTTCCCGATTTGTCGGCAACTCAGTGGCTGGGTTTCGCCCGGACCATCTACCGCGACGAGCAGGGGCGGCCGAGGTTGAGCTATGATGCCCGGTTGCGCGACGCGGTGGCGGCGGGGATGCAGGCGGGGCCGCCGGATCTGTGGCCGCTGTTCGACGCGCTCGCGGGGCTGCCGGTGCTGACGATCCGGGGCGCGAATTCCGATATCCTGTCGGCGGAAACCCTGGCCGAGATGACGCGGCGGCGGCCGGACATGGCCCATGTCACACTTGCGAACCGGGGCCATGTGCCGTTTCTCGACGAGGCGGCGGCGGTGGCCGAGATCGATGTATTTCTGGAAAGTCATGCGAAATGACGGACGCGATCACCATCGACGAAATCCGCGCCGCGCGTGACCGGCTGGCCGGCGCGGCGCGGGTCACGCCATTGCTCGAGAACCCGCACCTGAACGAGTTGGCGGGGCGCCGCGTGCTGGTCAAGGCGGAATGCCTGCAGCGGACCGGCAGCTTCAAGTTCAGGGGCGGCTGGTCGGCGATCTCGGCACTGCCCGAGGCGGCGCGGCGGCGCGGTGTGCTGGCCTTCTCCAGTGGCAACCATGCGCAGGGGGTGGCCCATGCGGCGGAGCTGACGGGGGCGCCGGCGGTGATCGTGATGCCGCAGGACGCGCCGGCGCTGAAGATCGCCAACACCAAGGCGCATGGGGCGGAAGTGGTGCTCTATGACCGCGTCGGCGGCGAGAACCGCGAGGAGATCTGCCAGCGGATTGCGGCGGAGCGCGGGATGACCCTGATCCAGCCCTTTGACGAACCGATGGTGATGGCGGGACAGGGCACCTGCGGGCTGGAGATCGCGGCGCAGGCGCGCGAGGCCGGGGTCGAGCGGGCCGATGTGTTGGTCTGCTGCGGCGGTGGCGGGCTGTCGTCGGGCATCGCGCTGGCGCTGGAGGCCGATGCGCCGGGTCTGCGGGTGCGGACCTGCGAACCGGCGGGCTTCGACGACGCGGCGCGATCTCTGGCGGCGGGCGAGCGGGTGGCCAACCCCACCGAGAGCGGCTCGATCTGCGACGCCGTCCTGTCACCCATGCCGGGGGTGTTGACCTTCCCGGTATTGCAACGCCTGGCCGGGCCGGGGCTGGCGGTAACCGATGACGAGGCGCTGCGGGCCATGGGTCAGGCATTCCTGCGACTGAAGATTGTCGCCGAGCCGGGCGGCGCAGTGGCGCTGGCGGCGGCGCTGTACCGTACAAGTGAAATCGAGGGGGATGCGGTGATCTGCACGGTGAGCGGGGGGAACGTGGACCCGGAGATGTTCGCGCGGGCGCTGGAGACGTTGTAGCGGCCCGGTAGGGCGGGCATGATTTTCCGCCATGTCGCGCCAAAGGCGGACAATCATGCCTGCCCTACCGGGCCACATTTTCTCGAACAGCACCGTCGAGACGTAGCGTTCGGCGAAACCGGGGATCACGGTGATCACCCGTTTGCCTGCCATTTCAGGCCGCTTGGCAACTTGCCGCCCGGCCCAGATGATGGCGCCGCCCGAGATGCCGACCGGGATGCCGTCGAGCTTGGCGACCGCGCGGGCCGTCTCGACCGCGTCGTCGTTCGCGACCTCGACGATCTCGTCGATGGCGTCGGTGTTCATGATCTCGGGGATGAAGCCCGCGCCGTTGCCCTGGATCACATGGGGCGAGTGCTCGCCGCCCGATAGCACCGGGCCGAGGGTGGGTTCCACGGCGACCATCTGCAAGCCCGGACGGCGGGGCTTCAGCGCCGCGGAGACGCCGGTGAAGGTGCCCCCGGTGCCGATGCCGCAGACGATGGCGTCAACCTCGCACCAGGCTGCGTTCCAGGAAAGCGCCAGCACGTAACAGTCGAAATCGCTGGCGCGGCCCCTGGTCTGGGCATCAGCGCCGGACCCACTGGATAAGGCCAGGGTCAGGAGGATCAGGAAGAGCGCCGTTCGCCACATTGGAATTCCGCTTTATTTTCGTGTTGTCCCCACCTATATAGCGCCTTGGATTACCCTCGAAACCGTCCGTTGCGCTTGGCGCCCGGTTCTCGGAGCGCGGCGGAGCCGTGTTTGGCGCAACGAATACGCAAAGGTTGGACGACATGACCGATCTGCCCCTGATGCCCAAGGCGACCGCTGTCTGGCTGGTCGACAACACCACCCTGACCTTTCGTCAGGTTGCCGACTTCTGCGGCATGCACGAACTTGAGATTGCCGGTGTCGCCGATGGCGAGGTGGCGATCGGCATCAAGGGTTTTGATCCGATCACCAACAAACAGCTCGACGCCGAGGACATCAAGCGCTGCGAGGCCGATCCGGCGGCCCGCCTGACGCTGCTGAAGCGCGAGGTGGCGCCGCCGCCGAAGCGCCGTGTGCCGCGCTATACGCCGGTGTCGAAGCGTCAGGACCGGCCCTCGGCCATCGCCTGGCTGGTGCGCTATCACCCGGAGATGGAGGACAGCCACATCGGCAAGCTGGTCGGCACCACCAAGCCGACCATCCAGTCGATCCGCAACCGCACCCACTGGAACATCTCGAGCATCCAGCCGGTTGACCCGGTGGCGCTGGGGCTGTGCAAACAGATGGACCTGGACGCGGCGGTCAGGAAGGCGGCCGAGAAGAAGGCCAAAGCACAGGAGACAGTGCCGACCGCCGAGGAGCGAATCAGCCTGATGTCGACCGCCCAGTCGCTCTTGGCGCAGGATGAACCGGCGATGCCGCACCGCCTGGCGGCGTTCGAAAACTTCAGCCTGAACGATCCGCGCGGTGGCGAGGGCGAGGCTGCCGCTGCCGCCAAGGTCGATCCGGATTCGCTGTTCAACCTGCCGAAGGCAGGGAAGGACGGCGAAGACGACGAGACCTGAGGCGGGGGCTCTGCCTGGTGTCCCGGCGGTGGGCCGGAACGGCGGGGTGTTGGGAGCGCCGCCGTTTTCCGGCAAAAAACCCTACGGCGTCAGAATCAGCCCAACCACGGTGATCGCCAGGCCGAGGAAGGCCAGTCCCGCGGCGGCCATGTTCAGCAGCACCAACGCGCGCAATTCCGCCTGAAGGGTTGCGTCGTCGGAGTCAGTTCGCTTGAACCGCCGGACGCGGTGGATGAACCACAGTATCCCCGCCAGGCCGAGAAGCGTGATGGCAATTCCAGCGTAGAAGACGAGCGTCATCGTTTGTCCACCGGCAGGTACCCGCCGCCGCCCGGTGTCTCCAGCAGCCAGGTATCGCCCGGCCTGACCTCGCGCTTGTCGGCGGAGCGGAGTTCCTCGACGGCGCCATCGACGCGCAGGATGCGGGTGCGGCCCAGGGCGCCGGGCGGGCCTCCAGCGAGGCCCGGCGGCGGCACCACCCTGTGGCCCGACAGAACGGCGACAGTCATGTCTTCCAGGAAGCGGATGCGGCGCACGGTACCGTCGCCGCCGTGGAATTTTCCCTGACCGCCGGTGCCAGGGCGGATGGAGAATTGCTCCAACAGCACCGGGAAACGCCATTCCAGCACCTCCGGGTCGGTCAGGCGGGAGTTGGTCATGTGGGTGTGGACGGCGGAGGTGCCGTTGTGTCCGGTGCCGTCGTTCAGCACGCCCGCGCCGGAGCCGCCGCAGATGGTCTCGTAATACTGGTATTTCGCGTTGCCCCAGGTGGTGTTGTTCATGGTCGACTGGGCGGCGGCCATCACCCCCAGCGCCAGGAACAGCGCCGAGGTGACCGCCTGGCTGGTTTCGACATTCCCGGCGATCACGGCGGCGGGGTATTCCGGGCTGAGCATGGTGCCCGTGGGCAGGATGATGTTCAGGGGTTTCATCACTCCCTCATTCATCGGGATCGAGTCGTCGACCAGGCAGCGGAAGACATAGAGCACGGCGGCTCGGGTCACCGGCTCGGGTGCGTTGTAGTTGGTGGCGAGCTGGCCCGTGGTGCCGGTGAAATCGATGGTGGCCGAGCGGGTTTCGTGATCCGCCGTTACCTTGACATGGATGGCGCGGGGATTGCCGTCGAAATCCGGGTCCATCTCGTAGACATATTCTGCGTCGCGCAGGGCGAGGATGCGGCGGCGCACCAGTTCCTCGGCGTTATCCTGGACATGGGTCATATAGGCCTGGACAACATCAAGGCCGAAATGGGTGACCATCTTGCGAAGTTCCGCCACGCCCTTTTCGCAAGCGGCGACCTGGGCCTTGAGGTCGGCGATGTTCTCCACCGGGTTGCGGGCGGGGTATTTGGCCGAGGTCAGCATCTCGTATACTTCGGCCTCGCGGAAATGGCCCCCGCCTTTTCCATCACCTTCCACCAGTTTGAAATTGTCGATCAGCACACCCTCGTCCTCGACCACCCGGCTGTCCGGGGGCATCGAGCCGGGGGTGAGGCCGCCGACATCCGTCTGGTGGCCGCGCGCCGAGGTGTAGAACAGCACCCGTGAGCCCTCGTCATCCCAGACCGGGGTGACGACAGTGATGTCGGGCAGATGGGTGCCGCCGTTATAGGGGGCGTTCAGCACATAGACGTCGCCTGGGGTCATATCCGGGTTCAACTGCATGATGGTCCTGACCGATGCGGCCATCGAGCCCAGATGCACCGGCATGTGCGGGGCGTTGGCGATCAGGTCGCCGGCGGCGTCGAATACGGCACAGGAGAAATCCAGCCGTTCCTTGATGGTGACGGAGACGGCGGTGTTTTCCAGCACCGCGCCCATCTGCTCGGCGATCGACATGTAGAGGTTGTTGAAGACCTCCAGCATCACCGGGTCGGCCTCGGTGCCGATTGCCCGGCCTTCGCGGGCGGTGATGCGGGTCAGCACGACGTGGTCGTGAGCGGTGACGCGCGCCTGCCAGCCGGTCTCGATGACGATCGAGGTGTGGGGCTCGACCAGCACGGCGGGGCCAGTCAGGGTGTCGCCGGGGCGCATTGCTTCTCGCCGCACATAGCGGGCGCTGTGCCAATCGCCGTCGGAATAGAAATCGGCGGTCAGGGCGGTCTCGAGTTGCGCCTCGTCGCGGCTGGCGGTGGGATGCGTGTCCTCGAAGAGGTCGGCGGCCTCGCCGATGGCCTCGGCGGCCACCGCCTCGATCACCAGCGGCTTGTCGCCCGCATCGAAGCCGAAGCGGGCGCGGTGGGCCTTGGCGAAGCCTGCCTGCATTTCGGATACGGTGCCGAAAGGAACGGAGAGTGCAGTGTCGGTACCCTGCACCTTCAGCATGACGGTGCACACGGTGCGGATGGCGTGTGCGGCGATGCCCTGGCGCTCGACCTCGCCCAGCGCGTCGGAGCCCAACCGGTCCAGATCGGCGGCGGCCTGGAGGCGGCTCTCGTCGGACAGCAGCGCCTCGACCGCCTGTTCGCGGCTGGCGCGGATGTCGGCCAGACCCATGCCATAGGCCGACAGAAGCGACGCCATGGGGTGGATCAGGCAGGTTTCCATGCCCAGGGTATCGGCGATCTGGCAGGCGTGCTGGGCCCCTGCGCCGCCAAACACCGTGAGACAATATTCGGTAACATCGTGACCCTGCTGGACGCTGATCTTCTTGATCGCGTTGGCCATGTTCTCGACGGCGATTTTCAGGAAACCGTCGGCCAGTTCCTCCGGAGTCTTGTCGGTCTCGCCCGCCAACGCCTCGAATTTTGCGCGGGTGGCGGTGACGTCGAGCGGCTGGTTGGCGTCCGGCCCGAAAATGGCGGGAAAGAACTCGGGACGCAGCTTGCCGGTCATGACATTGGCGTCGGTCACTGCCAGCGGGCCGCCCCGGCCATAGGCCGCCGGGCCGGGGTTGGCTCCGGCGCTCTCGGGCCCGACCCGCATTCTGGTGCCATCGAATTGCAGGATCGAGCCGCCGCCCGCCGCGACTGTGTGGATATTCATCATCGGCGCGCGCATTCGCACGCCCGCGACCTGGGTCAGCAGCACGCGCTCGTATTCGCCCGCATAGTGGCAGACATCGGTGGAGGTGCCGCCCATGTCGAAGCCAATGATCTTTTCGAACCCGGCGATCTCGGAAGTGCGCACGCAGCCGACGACGCCGCCTGCGGGGCCCGAGAGGATGGCATCCTTGCCCTGGAACATCCGGGCATCGGTCAGGCCGCCGGAGGACTGCATGAACATGAGCTTGCCGGCTGCGTCACCATCAAAGGCCGCCGCCACCCGGTCGACATAGCGGCGCAGGATGGGCGAGAGATAGGCATCGACCACGGTGGTATCGCCGCGGCTGACCATCTTCATCAGCGGGCTGACGACATGGCTGACCGAGATCTGGGAGAAGCCGATTTCCCGGGCGATTTCAGCTGCTTGGGCTTCGTGATCGGTGTAGCGATAGCCGTGGACAAAGACCACGGCGGCGGCGCGGATGCCGGTGTCATATGCGGCCTGGAGATCGGCGCGGAGGCGGGCCTCGTCCAAAGGGGCCTCGACGGTGCCGTCGGCGCGGATGCGTTCATCGGCCTCGATGACTTGGGAATACAGCATCTCGGGCTGGACAATTTCGCGCACGAACAGCTCGGGGCGGTTCTGGTAGGCGATGCGGAGCTGGTCGGCGAGGCCGCGGGTGATGACCAGAACGGTTGGGTCGCCCTTGCGTTCCAGCAATGCATTGGTGGCGACGGTGGTGCCCATCTTGACGCGGTTGACCCGGTCGGCGGGGATCGGATCGGTCTTGCCGAGCCCCAGGAAATCGCGGATCGCCTGGAGTGCAGCGTCTTGATATCGCTCGGGATTTTCGGACAGCAGCTTAGCTGTGGCGAGCGTTCCGTCCGGGCGCCGCGCCACCACATCGGTGAAGGTGCCGCCCCGGTCGATCCAGAAATCCCATGCGCCTTCGCTCATTTCAACCTCCGTGCGACTGTCGCGACTGTGCCGCACTGCAATATTCCGACTCGACGATTCGGGCATAGATGATTACGATGACAGGGGAAAGACGTGGACGATGCTGGGAGGATCCGATGATGTGCATCCTGATTGGTATCGCTGGATTTGCCTTGGTTCTGGCCGCCTTCCGGCCGGACCAAACGCCCGAGCACGAGCTTGTGCCGATCCTGGTTGACCATCGATTCCAACGGTAGTGCTTTGGTGGTGTTTTGATAGTGGTTTGGTAGTGCTCCCGTGATCCTTCGGAATGCCGGCCCGGACGACCTGGCGGCAATCGGCGAGATTCTGAATATCGAGATCCGCTCGGGTACCGCGAGTTGGACCGAGACCCCAAAAACCGCTGACGACATGGCGCGCTGGTTCGACCAGCGCATCGCCGCGGGCTATCCGGTTCTGGTCGCCGGGGACGGTGGCGAGGTTCTGGGTTATGCAAGCTTCGGCCCGTTCCGCCGTGGCGAGGGGTACCGCGAGACGGTGGAGCATTCGGTCTATGTGGCGCGATCGGCGCGGAGCCAGGGGATTGCGCGCCTGCTGATGGTGCGGCTGATCGATCAGGCGCGAGAGGCGGGGATGACCCGCATGGTCGGCGGTGTCAGCGCCGACCAGCCCGCCAGCATCGGGCTGCACCGAAAACTGGGTTTTGCGGAGCAAGGGCGGCTGAAGGGCGTCGGCCTCAAGCGCGGCAAGCGACTGGACCTGGTGCTGATGGTTCTGGATCTGGATGGCGCGGAGCGGTGACGGGGTTGGCCCGGGTGTTCATGGCGCTTTCTTACCCTGAGAGGCTGGAGTTGTGGCCGGCTGCACCGCCAGCACACGCGCGAAGAGCACCATAAGTGTTCCGGCAACAACGCCCAGGGCGAGAAACAATGTCCCCACCTGAAACCGAGACATCAAGCACTCCGGTCGCAAAGGCTACCTCCTCGAAAGCCATGCCGAGGAGCGGCAGAAAGGAAATCGCGGCCATGTAATTCTGAGCGCCGATCAGCCTGATCGACCAGAGCGAAAGAAACATCGAGGGAGCACGAAGCAACACTCCAACCGCAACGCTGACAGTTACAAGCTGCACATTCCAGGTGCCATCGTCTGCATCGACGACGAGCCGCATGGCAAAAAACAGGGCGGCCGTCACGAGCAGGACCGCGCCTGTAAAACGCAGCCGCACCCCAGGTCGATCCGACATATTGTCAGGATGCCGCTCAGCCAAGATGGCGATCGCAACCAGACAAAAGGCATTGGACAACATCAGCCCTGCAACCGCATACCGGATGGCACCCTGGAGACTGACAAGAAGCACGACGACGGCACAAAGTATCGCCGGATGGCCCAGCCATTCACCGCGTGCAGGTCGCCGCCCGAATATCATCCGAACTGCGATTGTGATCATTGGCTCCGCTGACCGACCCGATTGTCCCTGCCTCCAGCACGCTCACCGAGACCAACACCACAGTGTAGATGGCCGCTGAGAGTACTCTGAGCGTCCCAAGCAGCCAAGTCGTAGGCCGCTTGAATCTTACTAACACCGAATGACTGAAGCTTGGCCAGTATTGTGCTGCGGGGTACGCTGGTCGTGTTGGTGAGAAACCGCGTTGCAATTCCATGGGCGCCAAGACGCCCGAGGGCTTCGATGGCGCCAGGCAGGGCCGCCTTGCCCCGGTAGATGACACCACCCAGGTCGATCAAAACCCCACGAATAGAGGCCATGCCCGTATCTCACCCCTTTGAACACTCCGGGTAACGACTGCCGATGGGTTCATCCGCAAAGTGCAACACATCGCTCAGGTTGACGCCAACGCGGAACTCGATGCGGCGCGCGTCGGGTTGAACGGCGCGGCATTCCATCGGATTCCATCCTACCGGGAAGCTTGGCGACGATCTGCGGAGGAATCCATGCGCCGTTCGTTCCCTTACACCACCCCGCCAGTCTCCAGCCACTCCCGGCAATCCGGGCTGAGGGCGCGGTCACAGGCGGTGTCGTAGAGGGCCAACTCGCTGGCCGAGAGGACATCGCGCCAGCGGCCGTTGGTGCCCTTGTTCAGGAAGGTGTCCGCGCCGCCCTTCCAGGTCGTGCCGCCGCTGGGTGCGTAGTCTTCCCCGCGCTTCTTCATCGCTTTGAACGAGACCGCGGCGACGATCTTCGCGAGGCGGGGCTTCGAGAGCTCGACACCAATGAATTCGGCAATGCGGCGGACCGCGCCGGCGGTGTCGGCCTTCATGTCGGCAAAGTGCAGCGTCAGGATGTTGGGCAGCGCCCGGTGCCGCCACCACGACTGGGTTACGGCGAGATGCGACCAGAATGGCCAGCCGTCGGTCTCCCAATCGAACCAGCCGCGGGTGCACCAACCCTCCCAGAAGGCGTGGATATCCGAGGGCGGGCGCGGCAGTTCGGCGCCGGTGCGGCCGGGAGTGCCGTTGAGCCTGGCGAAGGTCTCGTCGGTGTAGTTGGAGTAGTGGTTCCACATCGACATGAAGACGTCGCGGCCATCGCGGCTGACGAAGATGTATTTCACCTGTGGAAAGTAGCGCAGCGCGTCCAGCGGCAGGTGGGTCTTGATGAAGCGCCGGTGGTGCTGTGCCTCCAGCTTTTCCAGCACCTCTTGCAGAGGCGGCCGACGATAGTCGAGCCAGGGTGACATTTGCCAGGGTTGCGCCGGGAAGGACTGGTCCGGGAACAGGATATTGGCGACGATCGCCTGGGTCCAGGTGGTGCCGGCCTTGTAGGAGGTGGCGATGACGATGTCGTCGGCGCGCGGCGTGAAGGCCTCCCAGCGGGTGCTGTCGAGATGATGGTTCTGGTAGATTCTGCTGCGTTCGGGTGCCGGAGCCATGCGCCTTCCTCTCCTGTCGTGGCAACCGGCGCAGTTTGGCACGGAGATCGCCGGGGGAATAGGCGGGAGGTGGCGCGCCGGTCACCGCAGGTGACCGGACAGGCGCAAAACACGCGGGGCGGAGCGCCGAAAGCGCCAGCTTTCGAATAGGCGCAGAAGATCCGCCGGGAGGCGGGGCGTGGGGAACTGAGCGTTTCAATTCGACCACATCGTGCTCTAGGCTCCACACCATGTCGATCTGGACACGAATCAGGGATGCGGTCGGCGCGCTGGCCAAGGGCGAGCCGCTGTCGGCGGTGTTCGGGCGGCTGACCACGCCGCCCGAGCGCTCGGTCGCCTTCACCATCGCGGTGATCGCGTTGGGGGCCAAGATGGCCAAGGCCGACGGGCGGGTGACCCGCGACGAGATCGCGGCGTTCCGCCGGGTGTTCCATATTCCCAAGGAAGACGAGGCCAGCGCGGCGCGCGTCTACAACATGGCGCGCACCGAGGTTGCCGGGTTCGATGCTTACGCGGCCCAGGTGGCGCGGATGTTCAAGGACCAGCCGAAAGTACTGGCCGATTTGCTGGAGGGGCTGGTCTTCATCGCCGCGGCGGATGGCGAATACCACCCGGGAGAGGCGAATTTCCTGGGCGCGGTGGCGCGCATTTTCGGCATCGATGAGGTCGAGTTCCGGGCCATCCGGGCGCGCCACTTGCCGGGCGAGAGCGACCCCTGGGCGGTGCTGGGGCTGGCGCCGGGAACCGGTGGCGATGTGGTGCGCAAACGCTATCGCGTGCTGGTGCGCGAGCTGCATCCGGACCGGATGATCTCCCGCGGCGTGCCGGAGGAGGCGCGGCGCCTGGCCGAGCAGCGGCTGGCGGCGGTGACCAATGCCTATGGCGAGATCAAGCAGGAACTGAAGGTTTAAAGGAACCTTGCGCCAAATCCGCACCACACACCGCACCACGCCCCGTGTCTTTTGCGCCGATTCGAAAGCTAACGCTTTCGGCGCGCCGCCTCCCGCTGGGATTTATGCGCCTGTCCGGTCACCGAAGGGGGCCGGACAGGCGCACAATACCAAGGTGCTGTCTCCCCTGCTATCCCAGCCGCTGAAACGCCCCGCCGTGGTAGAGCAGGGCCTCGCCCTCGTGGCGGGAGAAGCCAATCACGCGCCCCATGATGATGTCGTGGTCACCGGCGGCGACGCGCTGGTGCATGGCGCAGTCGAAGCGCGCCAGGCAGCCCTCGATGAGCGGTGCGCCCATGGCGCCGGGGTGCCAGCGGGTGGCGCCGAACTTGTCGGCGCCCCGGGTGGCGAACAACATCGCTGTTTCCTGTTGCTCGGCGGCCAGCACATTGACCGCGAAGCTTTCGGCTTCGCAGAACATCTTGTAGCTGGCGGCGGTGTGGGCGAGGCAGACCAGGAGAAGCGGCGGCTCGAGCGATACGGAGGTGAAGGAGTTGGCGGTGAAACCGACCGGTTCACCGCGGTCCGGCAACCGGGTGGTGACGATGGTCACGCCGGTAGCGAAAGCGCCGAGCGCCTGGCGCAGGGCGATTTTGTCGGCTTCAGGTGGTGTCATGAGTCTGTGTCCTTGGCGGTGCCGGGTCACTTTAAGGTATCGGACGCCGGGATTGAATCGTCAAAACCGGTGCAAACTGCCCATTTTTTGCCCACAGTGCGGGCAAGATTGCCATTTGGGCAAAATAATCATTGATCCCGGAGCCGACTTCCGATTCGTTTGGCAGTGACACAACCGTGCGCGACGAAATCGCGTGGCACCTTGGGAGGGGCAAATGAAAAAATCCGAACTTATTAATGCACTGGCGGAGGCTTCCGGGCAGAGCAAGGCTGCGGTTGATTCCGTGTTGGAGGCACTTCCGAGCGTCCTGTTGTCGGCGCTTGCCAATGATGCGGTGACCCTGCCGGGTGTTGCCAAGCTGGTTGCACGTCACCGCGCGGCGCGCACCGTGCGCAACCCGGCGACTGGCGCCAGCATGATTTCGCCGGCGACCACCGTTGCCGCGATCAAGCCGGTCAAGCCGTTCAAGGAAGCGGTCGCCAAGATCAGCACCAGCTGACGGAACCGAGTTTACGCTGCGGCGTGAGGAGCAAGGACGTTGCCGGGCTTGGCCCGGTAATCCAGCCTTTGAAGATTGCATGTCCGGACCTGGTCCGGGCATGACAGCTTGCTCGCCGGCCCGGAGTATGTGCTGCGGGTATTAGAGAAAGATGAGGCCAAATTGAATTGCTCAGTCCGCCCAAGATCGTGCGAATACGCACGGCGCGCAGGTCACCGAAGGTGGCCAGGCAGGCGCAAAAGACCCGCCGGGAAGGCGGGGGTGGGGCGTGGTGCGCATTTGGCGCAAGCGGCGCTCGGGGAAACCCGTTTCCGGAGCTCCATTTATCGGAATGCAGGCTCGTCGAATCCGCGCAATTTGCGTGAGTGCAGCCGGTCAACGCCACGCTCGCGCAGAATGCGCATGGTCTCCAGCCCGACACTGAGGTGCTGGCTGACCCGCTCGCGGTAAAAATTATTGGCCATGCCGCCGAGCTTCAACTCGCCATGCAGCGGCTTGTCGGAGACGCAGAGCAGGGTGCCGTAGGGTACCCGAAAGCGGAATCCGTTGGCGGCAACGGTGGCCGACTCCATATCAACCGCGATGGCCCGGCTCTGATTGAGCTGGCCAAACAGCTCGCCGGCGCGCAGCTCCCAGTTGCGATTGTCGGTGGTGAAGACGGTGCCGGTGCGCATCCGGGTCTTCATTTCGGGGCCCTCGAGTCCGGTGACCAGCGCAGTCGCTTCTTCAAGCGCCTGCTGGACCTCGGCAATGGGCGGCACCGGCGCCCAGGGCGGCAGGGCGTGGTCGAGCACATGGTCGGCGCGCACATAGCCATGCGCCAGCACATAGTCGCCGAGGAGCTGGCTGCGCCGCAGTCCCGCGCAATGGCCCAGCATCAGCCAGCACTGGGGGCGCAGCACCGCCAGGTGGTCGGTGATGGTTTTGGCGTTGGAGGGCCCGACGCCGATGTTGACCATGGTGATGCCGTCGCCGCCGGGGCGGGTCAGGTGGTAGGCGGGCATCTGTGGCAGGTGGCGGGGGGTGTCGCCCCGCGGCTCTGCTCCGGGGGTGTCGATTCGGTTGCCCGGCCCGACGAAGCTGTCGTAGCCGTCGCTGCCGATCTGTTTGCAGCCGTATGTGACGAAGGCCTCGACATAACGCTGGTAATTGGTCAGCAGGATGAAGCCCTGGAAATGCTCGGCGGACGTGCCGGTATAGTGGTGCAATCGCGCCAGCGAATAATCGACCCGCTCGGCGGTGAACAGCGCCAGCGGGTTTGGCCGCTGCCCGCGTCCTGTGAGCGTGCCATTGGCAATGGCATCGTCAGTTGTGTTCAGGTTGGGCAGGGCAAAGTTTTCCTGGAGCGCCCGGACCTCGGGCTCGCCGATATCGATGACACTGCTCTCGACCACATAGGGCAGGGGGATCGGCCGGTGGCTGAGGCCGACCTGGACCGGGATGTCGTGGCGGCGCATCACCAGGGCGATCTGCTCGCGGTAATAGGCGCCGAACAGGTCTGGCCGGGTCACGGTGGCGCGGTAGTCGCCTGCCTCCAGCAGCACGCCGTAGGAATGCCGGGCATCGGTGTTCAACTCGCCATGGCTGACCGAGAAGCCGACGAACGGGTAGTTCGCGCTTACCGGGGCGGAGAGCTTGCCGCTGGCGGCCTTGTCAAAGCCGTCGTGGAGGCGATTGACGCTGAGTTCGTAGATCTCGGCGATGTGGGCAACGGCCTTGTCGGCGTCGTCGAAGGTCTGGGTTTCGGTCAGGTCGGACATCGGGTCTCCTTACCCCGTCTGGTACCGAATCCGCGGCCGAATCCGGTGGGGATGGCGGTGGGGCGCCGCCGCGACTCTATCACGCCGCCGCGTTTTCCGCGATCTCGCCGGCAACCCAGGCTGAGAGGATCCAGCGGGCGATAGAATCCGGGCGCGGCGCGGCGAAACGGGAATGCTCGCCCCGGAAGGCCATGGCCATCTCGGCGCGACTGACCCACAGCGCGTCCTCGATC
>CBDFHG010000004.1:0-13817 GCA_965247385.1 Thermohalobaculum sp. | reverse complement strand
CGTCTCACCACGCCAGGCCAAACCGCCATCACCGTCAAGCACACAAACCGAAGTCCGCCTGTGGCCAACATCCAATCCAACATAATATTCCATCGCTGCTCTCCTTTTCCGGGGTTTCCCCCAGAAAGCTTCAACGCTCTCGGGGGGAGCAGCAACCTCATGCGTCATGTATGGGATGTATTATACCAATCGCCCTAACGATTGACCTGTGCCCATTTTCGTGTGGTGATGGAGGTGATGGCGGCTGTATCGTTTGCGAAGAAGTTCCATGCGGTGCAGCATTTGTCGACGATGTCGGCGTCGCCATCGAAGACGGTTATGGCGAGCTTGTTGGCGCGCAGGTATTGCCAGACGTTTTCGACCGGATTGAGTTCGGGCGCGTATGGCGGGAGAATGAGCAGCGTGACGTTGTCGGGCACCATGAGGTCTTTGCCGGCATGCCAGCCGGCACCGTCGGCGACGAGTGCTGCGTGGGCGCCAGGGGCTACGGCGTGGGCGATCTCGGCGAGGTGGGCATTCATCGCCTCGGTGTCGGCGAAGGGCATGACCAGACCGGCGGCGGTGGCGCGGTCAGGGCAGACTGCGCCGGAAATGCAGGCCGATTTGTGGCGCGTGTCGCGGACGGCGCGGGGGCGGGTGCCGCGCTTCGCCCAGACCCTTGTCAGCGTGCCCTGCTGACCCACCCTGGCTTCATCCTGGAGCCAGATCTCGAGCGGTTTGCCGCGCGCCGCCTCGGGGAGGGCCGCCGCTACCGTCCGGGAGAAGTTTTCTTTAAACGCCTCCTGCTCCGCGGGGTCGGCCTTCGGGTGTTGCGGACGCACCGACAGCCGCCGATAGCCGAGCGCCGCCAGCTGCTTGCCGACCGTGCGCTCGTGCATGACGACCCCGAACTGCGCCTCCATCCACCGCTTCAGATCAATGCACCGCCAGCGTACCACCCCGTCGATCTCCGGGTCGGGACCCTTCTCCACCTGCGCGGCGAGCGCGGCCTTCTGCGCCGCCGAAAGCAGTGGCGGCTTGCCGGGCGAGGGGCGGTTGTAGAGGCCGGACAGCCCCTCGGCGTTGTAGCGGTGCACCCAGTCGCGCAACGTCTGCCGGTCCATCCCGCAGGTCGCCGCAGCGGTCGCCCGGTCCGCCCCCTCCAGCACCAGCGCCAGCGCCAGCATCCGTTGCGCCGCGCGCCCATTCTTCGCGCCCCTCGCCGCCGCTCGCAACTCCGCCGCCGTCATATCCGTGCGTGTAATCTCGACACTTGCCATTGCCATTCCCTCCTTCTCTGCGTCGATCACAGAGAATCAGACTTTCGCTGATTTGGGAACCCCAAAGAGTCAAGAATCTTAGACGTTTAACCTGTAATTCAGGGTGTCACTTAGGGCGTAATCAGCTACCCTCTGTCATCATAGACAACAACGGAGGGAGGGACAGGCGATGGATGCTCAGGATGTATTGGCTCTTGGCCTCGGGGTCACGCCACCATGGCGGCTGGTCGAACAGCGTCTCGACACGAACAGACCGGAGACGCTCCGCTGCTCGAAGCCGTCCGCAAGGCGCTGGAGACGGTCAAAAAACATCCCAGGCGCATTCTCGAACGTTGGACGTCAATCCACAGCAACGCCCGCATGGAAGCCCCGCATGGAAGCAATGAACGGACTGTTTCAGGCCGCCAGGGCAAGAGCCAGAGGCTACCGCAACACCGAGACCTTCATCACCATGATCTACTTGATCGCAGCCCGGCTCGGAGATGGGATCAAATCCACTTCCAACGGCGAAGAGCAGGAGTCAATTGAGAAGGCCGTTGGTATAAGCCCCAAAATTCCTTCTGTTTGAGCGAATTTGAACAGGGTCAGGCAGCGGCACCGATTCTTTCAAGAAATTACGGATCGCCCACCAGCACCGGCCACAGCGTCGGCGACAGGGTCCAGCGGCCCGGAAACGGCTCGGCGCGCAAACCATCGACGGCAACCTGTGCCTGCCGGTCTCGCTCGTCCCAGCCGCCGGTGATGCGCACATAGCGGGTGCCGATGCGCTCCAGCATTGCCTCGCACAGCGCCTGGAACCGCCGCCGCCCGCCGCCATCGGCGAAGTAACGGATGCCGTCCTGCACAAAGGGCACATCGGCGTCGAGCAGCAGATACAGGTCCGCCATCGGGCGCGCCTCCAGTTCAGGAACCCGTTCGCCGATCAGCATCTGCGCCCAGACCGCGGTCAGCAGCGGATCGGTGTCCTCGATCAGCACCGGCCCGCCCCAGGGCGCAATGGCAGCGCGGTGGGCCTCGTGCCGATGGGCAAGCTCGATCAGTTCGGGCGCGCTCCACGGTCCACCCCCACGGGTGCCCTCGTAGATCCGCCCGTATTCCGCGACAACCGGGCCATCATGCGCCGCTGCCAACCGGTCGGCCAGGCTCGATTTGCCAACGCTCTCGGCCCCGAATATCACGACGCGCTTCTGGTACCACGGCCGGACCCGACCGGGGATATGGCGCCAATTCCCCGCTGGGTCATCGCGGATTTCGCTGCTGGAGATCGGGAAGGCGCGGCGCCCAAGATCAACCGGAACCGGACGCGCGCCCAACTCCTCTGCCAGCCGCGCCACATCGGGCTCGGAGCCGAAGACGTAGTCGATGGGCTCGGGATGTGCCGTCTTGATCGCCCGGCGCCAGATCGGCCAGAAATCCGGGTGATCCCCCGGTTCTTGCGGCAGATCCTGGTCATGGTGCACCACGTTGGCGCCGGGCAGCAGGTCGCGCATCCACGCCGCTCGCAACCCACCCGGCAGCGGCTCGCTCTCCAGCGTGCAAACCATCACCGTCAGTTCGTCCACCAGTGTCGCTGCCATCCCGCAAAGCGCGACATGCCCGGCATGGGGCGGCATGAAATTGCCGAGGAGGAATCCGCGTGTGGTCACCGGATCAGCCGAGAACGCGTCCAGCAACCGCATCCAGCTTCGCCAGCAACGCCGGATCGCGTTGTTCGGGCGCGGTCATCACGGCGAATTCCAACGCCCGGTCGCAGCCATGGGGGCAGGGCGTCCGCGCGCCCGCCAACGCAGGAATTACCTGCTCCAGAAGGTTCCTGGCGTGGCCGACACTGGCGTGCATGGTGGCCAGAATCGAGGTGATATCGACCTTGCCATGGTCCGGATGCCAGCTGTCGTAATCGGTAACCATCGCCACCGTCATGTAGCAAAGCTCGGCCTCGCGGGCGAGTTTGGCCTCGGGCATGTTGGTCATGCCGATGATATCGGCGCCCCAATGCTCGCGATACATCCGGCTCTCGGCCAGGGTAGAGAACTGCGGCCCTTCCATAACCAGATAGGTGCCGGCAAGATGCGCCTTGACGCCGATGGCATCCGCCGCCGCGGCCAGCGCCCCGCGCAGCCGTGCGCAGGTGGGCTCGGCGGCGCTGACATGGGCGACGCAGCCGGCGCCGAAGAAGCTCTTCTCGCGGTTCACCGTGCGATCGATGAACTGGTCCACCAGCACGAAATCCCCCGGCGCCATTTCCTCGCGAAACGAGCCGCAGGCCGAGACCGAGATCACGTCCGTTACCCCGATCCGCTTCAACGCATCGATATTGGCACGGTAGGGGATGCTGGTCGGGCTGTGCCGGTGGCCACGGCCATGGCGCGGCAGGAACGCAACCTCCGTCTCGCCAACCTGCCCGGTAAGGATCTGGTCCGACGGCGCCCCCCATGGGGTGTCGACCGTGATCCACGCCTCATCCCGCAATCCCTCGATCGCATAAAGGCCGCTGCCCCCGATCACACCGATCTTCGCATTTCCCATATGACTCCCTCTCAGCCGGGTCTATCCATCGCCCAGACATCGGCGACGGTGGTGTAGTCCATGTAACCCATCCGGGCGACCGGATTAAAGCCGAGCACATCAACGCGGCCGTCCTTCAGATAGGCATCCTTGATATGCACCCCCACGACCTCGCCAATCACCATGATGTTGAAGGCATGTTCGCGCCAGCTCGGCAGATCGTCGATGATTTTCACCACCTTGCATTCCAGCACCGCCGGGGCCTCGGCGACATGGGGAGCGGCGATCGATTTGCCCGGGGACTTGGTCAACCCGGCCACCTCGAATTCGTCAACCTCCGGTTGAAAGGTGCCCGACGACAGATTCATCGCCTCCTTCAGTGCCCGGCTGACGATGTTGCAGGCGAACTCGCCGGTCTCGCGAATGTTGGCAACCGAGTCCTTGACCGGTTCCGGGCGGCTTTTGCGGCCGGTTTGAGCGAACATCACCATCGGTGGCGCGTCGCCACAACCGTTGAAAAAACTGTAAGGTGCCAGATTGGCCCGCCCCCCGGCGTCGACGCACGATATCCAGCCGATCGGGCGCGGCGTGACGATGGCCTTGAACGGGTCGTGTGGCAGGCCATGGCCATCGGCCGGGCGGTAGAACATGCGGTTAGCCCCCCTCTGGTCAGCAACATGCCGACATGATAACGCCGATGCCAAGTGATAACGCCGTGCCGCCCAGAATCAACCGCTGACGCAACCGCTGACGCAACCGCTGACGCAACCGCTGACGCAACCGCTGACGCAACCGCCGAAACCACACTCGCAGCTGCAGAGATGTTCCGCGTCCTCCCCGAAACGCCCGACGACAGCTTCGAGGTCGAGATGCTGCTCGACCTCACCTTTGCGCCCGGACGTATGGCGCTGAGTTCGTATCAGCTCCGCGATGGAGTGGCGCCGATTGCCGAATTGTCGACCATCGCGCGTGACGAATTCGACACAGTAGCCGGTGCGATCCGCTATTGGCCGGTCCAGATTGGTGCAACGGGCGACCTGGCGTTGCTGCTTGGTCCGATCGCGATTCACCCGACTCGGCAGGGCGAAGGGCTGGGCGCACTGCTGATCGTGAAAACGCTCGACCGGGCCCGCGAGCTGGGATGGCAGCGGGTTCTTCTGGTTGGCGATGAGCCCTACTACCGGCGTTTCGGATTTACCCACGAGACGGCTCACGCGCTGGATTTTCCCAAGCCTGCCAATCTCAAACGATTACTTGCGAAAGAACTGGTTGAAGGCGCAATGCAAACAGTGTCGGGCATGGTAAGCCGGTGGAAGTCGGATGAGGTGCAGAAAAACGCGCGTTAGTTCCGATACGAAATTTTCGGCAGTTGGAATAAAAAACCGTACATTCATTGCAATGCCTGCCACCGAAGTATATCTTAAGTTAATTCGGTTGTCGGCAATCGTGTCTTTTTCTGCGTAAGCTGCCGGGTACCGGGTTCGAGTGAATACAGAACGGAGATAAAATAATGGGCGAAACCATAATTGACCATAGCGAGCTCCTTGAACTTACTTCTGATATCGTCGCTGCGCATGTCTCGAACAATGCGGTCCCGGGTACGGAACTTCCGGGGCTTATCGAGATGGTGTTCGGAACTTTGTCGGGTCTCAGCGGCGAACCCGCTGAGCCTGTCGTCGAGTTGAAACCGGCGGTATCAATCAAGAAGTCGTTGACTGACGACTATCTGATCTGCCTTGAGGATGGCAAGAAGCTGAAAATGCTGAAGCGCCACCTCAAAACTGCCTTTAACCTGACCCCGGAAGGCTACCGGGCGAAGTGGGGTCTGGGCCACGACTATCCGATGGTCGCCCCAAACTACGCAAAGAAGCGGCAGGAACTGGCGAAGAAGATCGGTCTGGGTCGCTTGCCGAAGAAAAAATGACCGGACACCGTTGATCCGAGTCGTTGCGGGAAACGCTGTACCGCGCTAATGAGACGGCGCGCCGGTGATCGGCGCGTCGTTTTCCTTTGCAGGTGGCCGCACATGATGGGCGATCCGAAGAAGCTGTTCATCAAGACCTACGGATGCCAGATGAACGTCTATGACAGCGAGCGCATGGGTTCGGCGCTGGCCGCGGACGGCTATGTCGAGACGGACCGCCCGGAGGATGCGGACCTCGTCATCCTCAACACTTGCCACATCCGCGAGAAGGCGGCGGAGAAGGTTTATTCCGATCTTGGCCGCCTGCGCCCGCTGCGCGAGGCCAAGGCCGCCGAGGGCGGCAAGATGACCATTGCCGTGGCCGGCTGTGTCGCCCAGGCGGAGGGCGCCGAAATTGTCGCGAGACAACCTATGGTTGATTTGGTGGTCGGGCCGCAGGCTTATCACCGCCTGCCCGCGATGGTGACCCGCGCGCGCGAAACCGGGTCCGAACCCTGGGTCGCCGAGATCGACACCGAATTCCCCGAAGAGGACAAGTTCGACCACTTGCCGCAAGCGTCTAAAACACGGCGTGCGCCCGCCGCCTTTCTGACTGTGCAGGAGGGCTGCGACAAGTTCTGCGCCTTTTGCGTGGTGCCCTATACGCGCGGCTCCGAGGTGTCGCGTCCAGTGGCCAAAATTCTGGCCGAGGCCCACGATCTGGTGGCGCGTGGCGTGGTCGAGATCACGCTGCTGGGCCAGAACGTTAATGCCTATCACGGGGCCCATCACGGGGCTGGCCCCGAGACGGACTGGAGCCTGGCCCGCCTGATCCGGGCGCTGGCCGAGATCGACGAGCTGGAGCGCATCCGCTACACCACCTCGCACCCTAACGACATGACCGGCGACCTGATCGCCGCCCATGGCGAGGTGGCCAAGCTGATGCCCTATCTGCACCTGCCGGTTCAAGCGGGCTCCGACCGGGTGCTGAAGGCAATGAACCGCCGCCACACCGCCGAGAGCTACATCCGGGTGATCGAGCGCATCCGCGCCGCCCGGCCCGACATCGCCATCTCGGGCGATTTCATCACCGGCTTCCCTGGTGAGGCCGAGGCGGATTTCCAGGCGACCATGGAACTGGTGCGCGAGGTCCGCTACGCCCAGGCTTATTCCTTCAAATACTCGCCGCGCCCCGGCACCCCCGCCGCCAGCGCCAAACAGGTGCCTGAGGCCGAGAAAGCCGACAGGCTGGCGCGGCTACAGGCGCTGCTGACCGAGCAACAGACCGAATTCCAGGTGGAGTGCATCGGTCGCACCCTTCCGATCCTGATCGAAAAGCCCGGCCGCCACCCCGGTCAGATGGTCGGGCGCTCACCCTATCTGCAAGCGGTGCATCTGGACTGCGAGACCGGGCTAACCGGGCGGATTGTCGATGTCACAATCACCTCGGCAGGGCCGAATTCGCTGGCGGGGCAGCGGGTAGCGGCTGATTTCGCCACCATCCGCGGCGCATTAACCCGGCCGGGGCACAAGTATTTGTCCCTTCCGTGATGGTCTTTCTCCTGTGACGGCCTTTCCCCTTGCGAACCTCCGGCACCTGCGTCAACATGTTGTTGTGTGAATGGCAAGGGACACAGGAAGTACGTGGCAAACTCCACCCTCAAGGACATGAACATGCCCGAGGCGCTGGACGAAACTCTTGTCGAATTCCCCGATAATCGACTGCTGATCGAGCTTTGCGGCCAGTTCGACCGCAATCTCGCGGCATTCGAGCAGGGATTCGGCGTGGTTATCATGCGGCGCGGCAACCAATTGGCGCTTCACGGCCCCGGCGATCAGCGCGAGCGGGCGGTTTCGGGGCTGGAGGCGCTGTATCAAAGCTTGGAATCCGGTCGCCAGATCGAACAGGGAGACATTGAGGCAGTGATCCGCCTGGGGGTTTTGCCGAAAGAAGGTGTCGAGGTCCAAGCCGGGCGTCAACTCGACATGTTCCCCGGCGGGCGGATGGAAATCCGCACAAAGAAACGGATAATCGGGCCGCGCTCGCATACCCAACAAGTCTATGTCGCCGATCTCTTCAACCGTGAACTGGTCTTCGGCATCGGCCCGGCGGGCACCGGCAAGACCTATCTGGCGGTGGCGGCGGCAGTTTCAATGTTCTTCGAACAGAAGGTTGACCGCATCATCCTGTCACGCCCGGCGGTCGAAGCAGGCGAACGGCTGGGTTTCTTGCCTGGTGACCTGAAGGAGAAGATCGACCCCTATCTGCGCCCACTCTACGACGCCCTGGACGACATGATCCCGGCCAAACAGCTCGGCAAGCTGATGGAAGAGGGCAAGATCGAGGTTGCGCCCCTTGCCTTCATGCGTGGTCGCACACTGGCCAACGCCTTCGTCGTGCTCGACGAAGCGCAGAACTGCACCGAAATGCAGATGAAGATGTTCCTGACCCGCATGGGCGAGGGCAGCCGCATGGCAATCACCGGCGACCCCAGCCAGGTTGACCTGCCGCGCGGCACCGGCTCGGGCCTGATGGAGGCCTTGAGGGTTCTGGAGACGGTCGAGGAGATCGGCTTAGTACGCTTCTCTTCGGCGGATGTGGTCCGCCATCCACTGGTTGCGCGCATTGTCGAGGCATATGACGCCAAAGGACAAGCGGGCCGGTGAGCGACCGCCCTATTGGTGACCGCCCAATTTGTGACGGCTTGGTCGATCTGGTCATCGAGGAACGCGCCTGGGCCGAAGCGCTGCCCGGTCTCCAGGCAGCCGCGGATACCGCTGCGCAACTGGCGCTGGAAGCCGCTGGCCTGGATCCAAAGCGCTGGACCATCTCCCTATTGGCCTGCGACGATGTCAAGATCGCCGAGCTGAATTGCGAGTTCCGTGGCCATTCGACGCCCACCAACGTGCTGTCGTGGCCTGCATTCGAACTGGCGCCGGAGCATCCAGGGGCGCATCCGGCGCCGCCTCCGCAGGCCATGTCGGGCCCACCCCGGCTGCTCGGTGATGTTGCTATTGCGCTTCAGACCACGCGCCGCGAAGCCGAAGACAACGCAAACCCCTTGAAAGATCATGTCATTCATCTGATCTTACACGGGTGCCTGCATCTTTTAGGTTTTGATCACGAAACCGACGAGGATGCGGAGACAATGGAGGGGATCGAGACGTGCGCACTGGCGCGCATTGGCGTCGCCGATCCCTATTTGCGAAGCAATGCGGGCCAGCCGCATCCAGACTGATAGAGAGATGGAAGAAGGACAAAGTCCAACGCCCTCCGTGGAGGGCGCATTTAGTGGAAAGACCGATGCCGACGGCGACGAAAGTCCGCCTGGCCGATCTTTCCTGACACGATTGTTCCATCGGGCCTCTGGGGCCCTGACCTCCGATAGCGAAGCGGACGCGCGGTTGCGGGCTGAACTTGGCCCCGCCTTCCGGGATACTACCGCCGCCGAAATGGCGATGGTGGTGAACATCCTGCGCCTGCACGAACTGCGGGTCGACGACGTGATGATTCCGCGCGCCGATATCGTGGCCGTGCCGGTAGACGCGCCGCTGGCCGACGCGATCGCCGCATTCGAGCAAGGCTCGCTGTCGCGGCTGCCGGTGTATCGCGAGACGCTGGACGATCCGATCGGCTTCGTCCACCTGAAGGATATCGCCCTGGCCTATGGTGTCGGCTCCGGGCGTGCCGCGAAAGATTTCCGGCTGACCGACCACATCCGCAAGGCACTGTTCGTGCCACCCTCGATGCGCATCGCCGCGCTGTTGCAGCGAATGCAGGCGGTGCGCATCCACATGGCGCTGGTGATCGATGAGTTCGGCGGTGTCGACGGGCTGGTGACCATCGAGGATCTGGTTGAACAGATTGTCGGCGACATCGAGGACGAGCACGACATCAAGGACGCCGAACAGTGGTCCGAGGAGGCCCCCGGCGTCTATGTCATCGATGCCCGAGCCGATATCCGCGAGTTTGAAAGTTCCGAGGGTGTTCATCTCCTGCTCGAGGAATGGGAGGAAGATATCGATACCTTCGGCGGCCTGGTCTTCATGCTCACGGGAAGGGTTCCGGCGCGCGGCGAGATCATCGCCCATCCGGACGGCTACGAATTCGAGATCACCGACGCGGACCCGCGCCGGGTCAAGCGCCTGCGCATGACCCTGAATGGGGCTGGAAACCGGCACGGCACAGTGCCGCGAGAAGCAGCCGAGTAGCCGAACGGAGCGGGGACGCCGGATGGATTACGCAGTCGATGGCGCCGCCGGGGCCGCCCGCTGGCTCGCCCGGCAAGGGCGATGGCCGCGTCTCGGCGTGGCGATACTGGCGGGCGCTGCCATGACGTTGGGCCAACCGCCGATTTCCATCCCCTGGGCGCTGTTCCTGGCGATTCCGGTCCTGGTCTGGCTGATCGATGTGGCGCCCGGCCCGCGCGCGGCGGCTCTGGTGGGCTGGGGTGCGGGATTCGGCTATTTCGTCACCGGCCTCTACTGGATTGGCTATGCCTTCTTGGTAGATGCTGAAAAATTTGCCTGGTTGATGCCGTTCGCGGTCACCTTGCTGCCCGCGTTCCTGGGCCTGTTCTGGGCTGCGGCCTTTGCCTTCGCGCGACGCATCTGGCCCGCGGGGCGCTGGTGGCGCGCTGTGGCGCTGGCGGCTTGCCTCACGCTGGTCGAATACGCCCGCAGCAATATGCTGACCGGTTTTCCGTGGGGTCTGCCTGGCTATGTCTGGGTCGAAACCCCGGTGATGCAGGCCGCGGCTTGGGCCGGCCCCTACGGCATGACCTTCCTGACCCTGGCGCTGATGCCGCTGGCGCTGGTCGGCGCGGTCGAGCGCAAGTGGAGCGCCGGCCTGATCGCGCTGGCCGGTCTCGCCGTTCTGTGGGCTGCGGGCGAGACCCGGCTGGGTGCCGCGGAAGATGACGGCGCCGGCCCGGTCCCGCGCCCGGTATTGCGCATCGTCCAGCCCAATGCCGAACAGAAGCTGAAATGGAAACCCGACCAGGCCAAGGTCTTCTATGCCCGCCTGCTGGCGGCGACAGCCGCCCCGCCGGACCCCACCCTGGGTGCCCCGGTGGCGGTGATCTGGCCGGAGACCGCCGTGACCTTCCTGCCCGCCTACGAGTCCGAGCGCCGGGCGGAGATCGCCAGGGCGGCGCGCGGTGCGCCCGTGATCCTGGGCGCGCTCCATGGCGAGCGCGGCGACGACGGCGACCGGTGGTACAACACGCTGACAACGATCCTGCCCGACGGCAATCTCGGCCCGCGCTATGACAAGCAACACCTTGTGCCCTTCGGCGAGTATCTGCCCTACGAGAACATCCTCGGCCTGATCGGCTTGCGCCAGCTTGTGAACCAAGGCGGTTTCACCCCCGGCCCGGGGCCGCAGGTGCTGGAGGTTCCGGGCCTGCCGCCGTTCTCGCCGCTGATCTGCTACGAGATGATCTTTCCGTCCCAGGTGGTTCCAGCGGATCAACGTCCGGGATGGTTGTTGCAGATCACCAATGACGGATGGTTCGGCACCTTCGGCGGCCCGCAGCAACACCTGGCCCAAGCCCGCATACGCGCCATCGAGCAGGGCTTGCCGGTGGTGCGCGCCGCCAATACAGGCATCTCGGCGGCGATCGACGCTCAAGGCCGGGTGCTGGAGCAAATCCCGATGCAAACCGACGGTTATTTCGACATCCGGCTGCCCGGTGCGCTGCCACCCACCCTCTATTCCCGCACCGGCGACGTTCCGACCATGTCGCTGGTAGTGCTTGTCTTCTTCCTCTGCACCCGGCGGCGTGGCTTGCGATCCACCCTTTGATCCTCTCGCTGCCACACGGCCCCGAAGCCGGTTGACCCGAACCCGCAGGGCATGCCAAAGGATTTTCCATTGCGCGCCCGCACCGGGCGTCCCTGTAGCCCGTTGCATGGAGTGGCGACCAATGGCCCGTCAGAACTATCTCTTCACCTCCGAGTCGGTTTCCGAAGGCCATCCCGACAAGGTGTGCGACCAGATTTCCGACACCATTGTCGACCTGATCATCGGGCGCGAACCCGGCGCCCGCGTCGCCGTCGAGACCGCCGCGACCACCAACAAGGTGGTGATGATGGGCGAGATCAACGTCTCCGAGTCCAACGCTCCCAGCCCCGAGGAAATGTGCGACGCCGCCCGCGAGACGATCCGCGAGATCGGCTACATGCAGAAGGGCTTCCACTTCAAGACCTGCTCGATCGACTGTCTGGTCCACGAGCAGTCCTCCGACATCGCCCAGGGCGTCGATGCCGCCGAGAACAAGGACGAGGGCGCGGGCGACCAGGGCATCATGTTCGGCTACGCCACCAACGAGACCCCGGAGTTGATGCCCGCGCCGATCCTCTATGCCCACCGCATCCTGCAGCTGATGGCCGACGCGCGCCACTCCGGCACCGCACCCCTGCTCGGCCCCGACGCCAAGAGCCAGGTCACCGTCGAGTACCGCGACGACAAACCGGTGCGCGCCCACACCATCGTGGTCTCGACCCAGCACACCGACCCGAACATGGAATCAGGCGATGTGCGCAAGGTGATCGAGCCTTATGTGCTGAACGCGCTGCCGGAGGGCTTTGCCGATGCCGATACCGTCTGGCACGTCAATCCGACCGGGCGCTTCGTGATCGGCGGACCGGACGGCGACGCCGGGCTGACCGGACGCAAGATCATCGTCGATACCTATGGCGGTGCGGCACCCCACGGCGGTGGCGCTTTCTCGGGCAAGGACCCGTCCAAGGTCGACCGCTCGGCGGCTTACGCGGCGCGGTATGTCGCCAAGAATGTCGTCGCTGCCCGGTTGGCCGAAAAATGCTGCCTCCAGCTCGCCTACGCCATCGGCGTCGCCGAACCGCTGTCGATCTATGTCGATACCTACGGCACCGGGCAGGTCGCGCCGGAGCAGATCGAAAAGGCGATCCGTGACACCGTAAGCCTGACGCCCCGCGGTATCCGCATCCACCTGGGCCTGAACAAGCCAATATACCGGCGCACCGCGGCCTATGGCCATTTCGGCCGCGCGCCCGAAGCCGATGGCGGCTTCTCCTGGGAGCGGCTCGACCTGGTGGATGCCCTGAAGGCGGCGATCTGACCGCACGACAACCCGGGTGACAACCCGAACGAGAGCCTGAAATGACCGGACCTGAACGCCCCGACCGCGAGGACGGCGCGCCGTGGCGTAACTTCCACGGCAGGCGCCACGGCAAGACCCTGCGCAAGGGCCAGAAGGCGCTGCTGGAGACCCGGCTGGCCGAACTGGCGCCGAAAGGCGTGAGTTGGGCCGAGAACCCGGACCGCAATCCGATTGACCTGAAGGCGCTGTTTCCCAACGCCCGCGAGGTTTGGCTGGAGATCGGCTTCGGCGGTGGCGAGCACATGCTCCACACCGCCGCCGCCCATCCCGATGTCGGCATCATCGGCTGCGATGCCTTTATCAACGGCGTCGCCATGCTGTTGTCCGGGATCGAACGCACCGGTGTCACCAATCTGGCGATCCATCCCGGCGACGCCCGCGACCTGATGGACGTGCTGCCGGACGAATCGGTGTCGCAGGTCTTCCTGCTCTATCCGGACCCCTGGCCTAAAAAACGCCACTACAAGCGCCGCTTCATCAATTCGGAGAATCTCGACCAGCTTGCCCGGATCATGGCTCCGGGGTCGATTCTGCGTCTGGCGACCGATATCGGCGACTATGTGCGTCATTCTCTGGATGTGATCGAGCGCGACGGGCGATTCGGCTGGTTGGCCGAACATCCGGCTGATTGGCGCGCGCCGTGGCCCGGCTGGTCCGGCACCCGGTACGAGGCAAAGGCACTACTCGACGGGCGCACCCCCCACTATCTGAGCTTCAAAAAGTTCTGAGCGAAAATCTGCTCTGCAACCTCTGGGCTAAATTATCGTGGCAACCACCGCCCAAAGTACGCCACCTTCTTCAGGATAATGCACATCGCGGCGCTGTGTGCGCGCCGTTGCCCGCGCACAAAGGAACCGGCACCCGGACACGAGCGATCCCGGCCTTGACCAGGTGAGCCGACGCTTGACCAGGTCAGCCGGGTGAGAGCAATCCCAGCGTGATTCAGCCGTCGGCCTTTCTGCAGGACGAGTCGGTTGGCGGTAGGGGGTTTGTGGGGGCGAGGGC
>CBDFHG010000003.1:0-350496 GCA_965247385.1 Thermohalobaculum sp. | reverse complement strand
CAGTCGGTCCTGATTGAGGGCGGCTTCGACGACTTCGTCGAGGCGACCTGCCGGTGCTATTACGCGGCCAGGACGGGAGCGCCTTCGGTGCCGCCGGGGCGCTATTTCCGCATGCATCTGGTGGGCTACTTCGAGGGCATCGACTCTGAGCGCGGGCTGGAATGGCGCTGCTCGGATTCGCTGTCGCTGCGGGAGTTTCTGCGGCTGGAGAGCCGGGATCGTGTGCCGGACCATTCCTGGCTGTCGAAGACCCGCACGCGTCTGCCCCACGAGGTGCACGCGGTGGTCTTCGATTGGGTTCTGGCGCTGATCGCCGAGGCGGGTTTGGTGAAGGGCGACCGCATCGGGGTGGATGCCTCGACCATGGAGGCCAACGCGGCGCTGCGCAACATCGTGCGGCGCGACACGGGTGAGGGCTACCGGGAGATGCTGGAGCATCTGGCCCGGGAGAGCGGCATCGAGACGCCCACGGCCGAGGACCTGGCGCGTCTGGACCGCAAGCGCAAGGGCAAGAAGCTCTCGAACCAGGATTGGGTTTCCAGGAGCGACCCCGAGGCCAGGGTCGCCAGGATGAAGGACGGCACGACCCATCTGGCCTACAAGCCCGAGCACGCGGTGGATCTGGACACCGGGGCGGTGGTGGCGGCCGAGTTGCACCCAGCCGATGAGGGCGACACCACGACGCTTTTCAAGACCCTGGCGGCGGCCGAGGCAAACCTCGAGGCGGTGGCTGCGGCACCGACGCCAGAGAGCCCGGCCGAATGCGTCACCGACAAGGGCTATTTCTCACGGGCGGTCTTGAAGGCCCTGGACGACAGTCCCTGGAAGACCCGGATCGCCGAGCCCAGGCAGAAGGGCTTTTCGCGCTGGCGCGATGACCAGGCGGCGCGCCGGGCGGTCACCAACAACCGCGTGCGGCTCAAGTCCGGGGTCGCCCGCGATGCCTTCAAGCTGCGCGCCGAGATCGTCGAGCGCTCCTTTGCCCACACCCTCGATCGCGGCGGCATGCGCCGAACCTGGCTGCGCGGGCGCGAGAACGTGCACAAGCGATACCTGCTTCACGTCGCCGGCCACAACCTCTCGTTGCTGATGCGCCAACTCATCGGTGCCGGCACCCCGCGCCAGGCTGTGGCGGGCGGATATGGCGGTGTTTTCGTGCTTGTTGCGCCCTCTGGAGCCGTTCTGGTCGCTCAGATCGTCCTCATCGTCTCGGAGGATGGCGAAACCGCCGACGCCGCGTTATGTTTCGTCGTGGGGTGAAACCCGGTCAAGTGGGGTGAAGCCCGGTAAATGGCGACTTTTTCAACGGGCTGCTAAGGCGGGCGTCAGAGCCTGACATCTGAGGCGGATACCGAAAGCGGAAGACTGAGAGGAACCCGAGGGCATGGCGAACCTCAAGGACCTGAAAAACCGGATCAACTCGGTCAAATCGACCCGGAAGATCACCAGCGCGATGAAGATGGTCGCGGCTGCAAAACTGCGCCGGGCGCAGGAAGCGGCCGAGGCCGCGCGCCCCTATGCCGAGCGCATGGACGCGGTCCTCACCAACCTGGCCCGCGCCGCCAAGGGCAGCCAGACGGCACCGATGCTGCTGCGCGGCACCGGCGCCGAGCAGGTGCACCTGCTGATCGTCGCCACCGCCGAGCGCGGGCTTTGCGGCGGCTTCAACTCGTCGATCGTCAAGCTGGCGAAGAAGGCCGCGGCGCAGTTGATCGGCGAGGGCAAGACTGTCAAGATCCTGACCGTCGGCAAGAAGGGCCGCGAGCAGATGCGGCGCGAATATGGCGAATATTTCGTCGGCCATGTGGACCTGAGCGGCATTCGCCGTCTGGGCTACGGCAACGCCCACGGAGTCGCCGAGGACGTTCTGGCCCGCTTTGATGCCGGTGAATTCGATGTGGCGACCCTGTTCTACAGTGAATTCCAGTCGGTGATGAGCCAGATCCCGACCGAGCAGCGCCTGATTCCCGCCGCCGTTGGCGACAGCGAGGATAGCGGTCCTGCCATCAACTACGAATACGAGCCCGACGAGGACGAAATCCTTGCCGACCTGCTGCCGCAGAACCTGACGGTGCAGATTTTCCGTGGGCTGCTGGAGAACGGCGCCTCGGAGCAGGGCGCGCGGATGTCCGCCATGGACAACGCCACCCGCAACGCCGGTGACATGATCGACCGCCTGACCATTCAGTACAACCGTTCGCGCCAGGCAGCGATCACCAACGAACTGATCGAGATTATATCGGGCGCGGAAGCGCTCCAAGATTGAGGAGACAGAGATGAGCCAGGCTGTCGGCAAAATCACCCAGGTGATCGGGGCCGTCGTCGATGTGCAGTTCGACGAGCACCTGCCCGCGATCCTGAACGCGCTGGACACTGAGAACAAGGGCAACCGGCTGGTGCTGGAAGTCGCCCAGCATCTCGGCGAAAACACGGTGCGCACCGTTGCCATGGACGCCACCGAGGGCCTGGTGCGCGGCACCGCGGTGACGGATACCGGCAATCCGATCGCGGTCCCGGTCGGCCCGGCCACGCTGGGCCGCATCATCAATGTGATCGGCGAGCCGATTGACGAAAAGGGCCCGGTCGATGCGGAAGAACGCCGCCCGATCCACCGTCCGGCACCCGATTTTGTCGAGCAGTCGACCGAATCGCAGATGCTGGAGACCGGCATCAAGGTCGTCGATCTGCTGGCGCCTTACGCCAAGGGCGGCAAGATCGGCCTGTTTGGCGGCGCTGGCGTCGGCAAGACCGTGCTGATCATGGAGCTTATCAACAACATTGCCCGGGGCCATGGCGGCTTCTCGGTGTTCGCCGGTGTCGGCGAGCGTACCCGCGAGGGCAACGACCTCTATCACGAGATGATCGAGGGCGGTGTCATCGTTCCCGATGACATGACTAAATCGAAGGTGGCGCTGGTCTATGGCCAGATGAACGAGCCGCCGGGCGCGCGCATGCGCGTGGCGCTGAGCGGTCTGACGCTGGCCGAGCAGTTCCGCGACGAATCCGGTGCCGATGTGCTGTTCTTCATCGACAACATCTTCCGCTTCACCCAGGCTGGTTCCGAGGTGTCGGCGCTGCTGGGCCGTATCCCTTCGGCGGTGGGCTACCAGCCGACCCTGGCCACCGACATGGGCGCGCTGCAGGAGCGGATCACCTCGACCAAACAGGGCTCGATCACTTCCGTGCAGGCGATCTACGTGCCTGCGGATGACCTTACCGATCCGGCGCCGGCGACTTCATTCGCCCACCTTGACGCAACCACGGTTCTGTCGCGTCAGATCGCCGAGCTTGGCATCTACCCTGCGGTCGATCCGCTCGACTCGACCTCGCGTGTCCTTGACCCGCAGGTTTTGGGGCAGGAGCACTACGATGTGGCCCGTGACGTCCAGGGCATCCTGCAGAAATACAAGTCGTTGCAGGACATTATCGCCATTCTTGGTATGGACGAGCTCAGCGAGGAAGACAAACTGACCGTGGCCCGCGCCCGCAAGATCCAGCGCTTCCTCAGCCAGCCTTTCTTCGTCGCGCAGGTGTTCACCGGCCTCGAAGGCAAATACGTGACCGTCGACAAGACCATCGATGGCTTCAAGCGGTTGGCGGCTGGCGATTTCGACCACTTACCGGAGGCGGCGTTCTACATGGTCGGCGACATCGACGATGCCATAGAGAAGGCCCAGAAGATGGCCGCCGAGGCCGCGTAACATGGGCGCGGCGGCGAAATTGGACTTGGCGGACTGTATCAACACGGTCTGCCCCTGGTCCGGCAAGCCGGTCGCGGCCGACAGCCTGACGCTGTATCGCGGCAACGTGGTGGGGTTCTGCAACCCGGGCTGCCGCGATAAGTTCGAGACGGCGGCTGGTATGTTCGAGACGGCAATTGCCGTTGGAGAGGGATGAGATGGCGGAGACGCTGAAATTCGAACTGGTCAGCCCGGAGCGCAAGCTCGCCTCGGTCGAGGCCGAGGCGGTGACCATTCCCGGCATGATGGGCGACCTGACGGCAATGGCCAACCACGCACCGTTCCTGACCAATATGCGCCCTGGCTATGTGGTGGTGCGCAACGGGTCGTCCGAGGACGGCTATTTCGTCACCGGCGGGTTCGCCGAAATCTCGGAAAACACCGTCTCGGTGCTGGCCGAGGAGGCCGTCGAGAGGGAAACCGTGAACCGCGCCTTCATCGACGACAAGATCACCCAGTCCGAGCAGGCCCTGGCCGACGCGGCCCCGGCCCGCAAACAGGCCGCAATGCAGAAGCTGAACGACTACAAAGCGCTGCTAGGCCAGGTTCCGGGCTGAGGCGACCAGCCAAGTGCGGGCATGACAAGGGGGCGCACCGTGGACGGGCCCTTTTGCATTTGCGCGGCGACGCCCTCACCCGCCGTGTTGCCGCGATCCCGACGTCAGGGGTATCGCATGAACAGTGATATGAATATTGGTTCTTCGACGTATCAAGTGGATTTGACCATATCTCCGGGCGGGGCTGCGATCAAGTAGATCATGGTGATGAAGGTCTCGGTGTTGCGGTAGCCTCTGGCTCTTGCCCTGGCGGCCTGAAACAGTCCGTTCATTGCTTCGATGCGGGCGTTGCTGTGGATTGACGTCCAACGTTCGAGAATGCGCTTGGGATGTTTTTTGACCGTCTCCAGCGCCTTGCGGACGGCTTCGAGCAGCGGATCGTCTCCGATCTGTTCATGGGCGTGACGCAGGAAGTGCGACAGCCGCCAGCGGGCTGCATGTGGGGTTCTCGCACGACGCACCCAACGCAGCTTTTCCTTGATCCGCCAAGCCGTGGCGGTCAGGAAATCACCTGCTTCCAGTTCGGCCAATGCCATCGCCTGCTTGTCCGTCAACTTGCCGTCAGCAGCCTTTGATACTGCCCGGCGAGTGGCGGCGGGCATTTTCACCCGCTTGTATTCTGCCTTGCGCACGTCGTCCACCGCCCTGGTGAACACCTGCACTACATGGAACCAGTCCACGGTGACAGCGGCGTCGGGAAACGCCTTGCCGATGGCGCCGAGGAACGCAGGTGACATGTCGCAGACCACCTCCCTGATGCGCTCCGGTTTGCCACCGCGCTCCTTCAGGAACGCCTTGAATTGCCTGACTGTCTTCTTGCCCTTGCCCGGCGTGGCGAAGATCACTGGCTCGTTCCTGTGATCCGCGTCGATGAATACGGTGACGTGGTTATGGCCCCGCTTCGTCGTCATATCGTCAATCATACGCTGGCGTAGAGGGCTTTTGTCAGTCATCGGGGTCTCCTGTCTGGTGAATTGTGCTGTCGGTAAACACACAACTCTTTCAGACAGGACGCTCCGCCCCAAAACTTCAAACTCAAATACCGCGTGAGTGGTTCAGTTCAATCCCATAAATTCGGAGGCTCCATGCAACAAAGCCGCCGAGTACCCAAAAACAGCACACTACACGACTCTCGTACATTTATGCCTGATTTTGCGCCATGGTTCGATTGCGGCGGTGGGGTCGGTGCGTAGCAGCCTTCGTATCTGATCGAGGCCGACCCTGAACCACGACTTTGCGTAGTACCCGTGCTTTTTTCGGGGCATCTTGCCGGTTCCGATGAGGCGGGATGCGGTCTTGCTCGCCCGGGCCATGGCGAGGGCGACGATCCCGAGCAGCAGGTCCGGTTTTCGCGGGCATGTGAACTGCGTGTCCTCAAGATTGAGCCCGCGTGTTTTTGCATCTCCGAAGAGACATTCGATGGCCCATCGTTTCCGATAGGCGCCAAGCGCGTGGCGTGCTGGCGCGTTCGAGGCGACGATGAGCAGTTCCTTGCCCTTGATGCGCTTGGCGGCGAAATTGAGTTTGAGCGGGGCGTCCGATATCGCCCCTGCGAAACAGGCGGAGAACTGCCGCGCGCCCCGGCCTTTGCGCAACAGCGATCCCAGGGTCAGCTTGCGCCCATCCTCGGTGACAACGTTGAGGCCTTCCTTCACCCGAATGACAAAGGGGGCATTGTTTTCATTGAGAAACCGCAGCCAGCACACGCCAATGAACTCTCTATCCGCCAGAAGCAGCTTGATGCTGGCGGCGCCGAACAGGGCCAGATAGCGCCGCATCAAAGCAATCCGCTGGTCTGTGTCGCTGGTGCCGGCCCGGTCCAGAACCGTCCACATCAGCGCCACCCGATGACGCCGCGTGACGATGGCCAGCATGAGGATGTTCACCTCCTTGCAGCCGACCTTCCAATTGGTCCGGTCCAGACACAAATGCCACGGTGCGGCCAGCCCCAGCAACGCGACAACAAGCCGGGCGGACCAGTCGGACCCGAGATCAACATGCTGAAAGAACCGCTGAAGCCGACGATAGGTGGAGGCGATCTTGCTTGTTGTATGGCGCTCACTCGCCAGGCGGCTGAGGGTCACCGTCCGGGCGCTCACCATCGCCACGATCAGAAGGCAAAGCGTCTCCATCCGGCTATGGCTCAATCGGATATGCGGGTATAGAGTTCGGCCGAGGGTGGCGAGGGCTTGCAGGACCAAGGGACGCTCCTTTTGGCGAAGAAGAGCCCTCCAGAAAACAACCTGAGCCACCCTCAGAAAATACTGTCGTGCAGTGTGCAAAAACAGACGGAAACCGGCCATCTCGGGCGCTCCCTCGATGGCTCAATTCACTGTAGTCGGTGTATTTTTGTGGGCCGGACGCAGCGATTCCGCTGCGCGTTTTTTACGCCTGTTCGAAAGCTGACGCTTTCGGCGATCCGCCTCCCGCCCCTCATCCCCGCCCAACCACCAAGCCTACCGGATGGGACTACGCTTAGTGGTTGGGCGGGGGTGGCGGTGCGCAGGTGACCGGGCAGGCGCATGAAACTCAACGGATAAATCCCAGCGCACAATACCAAGGTGGGGTGCAGGCCCGGGATCGCGGGCACTCAGAACAGATCACCGAACTCCTCGAACACCCGCATATAGATGTCGCGCTTGAAGGGCACGATGCGCCGGATCAACTCGTCATGCGCCATCCAGCTCCAGACACGGAATTCCGGCTCGTCGGTCTCGATGTTCACATCCGTGTCCGCGCCGCGAAAGCGGATCGCTAGCCAGCGCTGTTTCTGGCCGCGAAAGCGCCCGCCCCACAGCTTCGGCACCAGGTGGCGGGGCAGGTCGTAGGGCAGCCATTCGCGGCTCTCGCGGAGGATCTCGGCCTTGTCTGGGGTGATCCCGGTCTCCTCGGTCATTTCGCGCAAGCCCGCCTCGCGGGGGGTCTCGCCCGCGTCGATGCCGCCCTGGGGCATTTGCCAGGCGTCGTACATGCCGTCGATGCGCTGACCGGCGAAAATGCGGCCCGCCGGGTCGAGGATCACCAGCCCGACGCCGGGTCGGTAGGACAGGGCGTCGATGTCAAGGTCGCTGAGCTCAACCGCCATGGGATTCGTCATTTGGCGCAAGGTGCTCTAGAAGCGGGGCGCCGCAGATGGCTCCCCGTTCAACTACATCGAGCACCGTCATCGGGTGCTGTTGTCGTAGATCGCCAGCCCGGCCAGCAGGTCCAGCGCATAGGCGAACTGGAAGTCTTCCTGGCGCAGCAGCGCGGTGGCCTCGTGCCGGGCGCGCTCCTCCTCGAGCAGCTTGCGCTCGTCATCGGAGAGCTCGTTGGTGAGGCTGCCGCGCAGGTCGGCCTCCGAGCGGGTACGCCGGCCGGTGTCTTCCTCGGCCCCGTTGATCTTGCGCTCCTCGACCAGGATGTCCGGCTCGATGCCGAGCGACTGGATCGAGCGGCCCGAGGGCGTGTAATAGCGCGCCGTGGTCAGCTTCATCGCACCCTTGTCGCCAAGGCGCATCACCGTCTGGACCGAGCCCTTGCCGAAGCTCTTGGCGCCCAGAATGATCGCCCGGCGCTGGTCCTGCAATGCGCCCGCGACGATCTCGGAGGCCGAGGCCGACCCCTCGTTGATCAGCACCACGATCGGCTTGCCGTCGGTCAGATCGCCGGGCCGGGCGTTGACCCGGTCGGCCTCCTCCAGATCGCGGCCACGGGTCGAGACGATCTCGCCGGTCTCCAGGAAGGCGTCCGAAACCGCAATGGCCTGGTTCAATAGCCCGCCGGGGTTGTTGCGCAGATCGACGATGTAACCGGCGACCTTGTCCTCGCCGATCTCTTCCTTGATCTCGGCGATGCCGGCTTCGAGGTTGTCATAGGTCTGTTCGTTGAAGGTGGTGATCCGCAGAACGCCAACATTGCCCTCGGTACGGGCGCGCACGGCGCGAATCTTGATGATGTCACGGACAATCTTGACGTCGAACGGCTCCTCCGCACCCTCGCGGCTGATGGTGACGATGATCTCCGAACCGATTGGCCCGCGCATTTTGTCGACTGCGTCGGAGAGGGTCAGCCCGAGCACCGATTCCCCGTCGATATGGGTGATGAAATCGCCTGCCTCCAGCCCGGCGATCGCAGCCGGAGTTTCATCGATCGGGGCAACCACCTTGACGAAGCCGTTCTCCATCGTGACCTCGATGCCCAGACCGCCGAACTCGCCTTTGGTCTGCTCGCGCATGTCCTGGAAGTTCTTCGGCGGCAGGTAGGCCGAGTGCGGGTCGAGCGAGGCGAGCATGCCGTTGATCGCCGCTTCGATCAGCTTCTGCTCGTCGACCTCCTCGACATAGGCAACCCGGACGCGCTCGAAGATATCGCCGAACAGGTCGAGATATTCATAGGTATTGCGTGCAGAATTTTCCTGTGCCGCGGTCGTCGCGATAATCTGGGGCACCATCGTGCCCAGGGCCACACCGGCGAGAAGTGCCATCACCGTCTTGTGCATCATCGAATTGCCTCGCTTCCTGTCGCGTCGAATCAATCAGCCGGGTCGAGGGGCTGCCCCGACCGTCTGAACTCCAGATAGAGTGTTTCCTGTCTGATCTGCCCACCCTCGGCCGCTTCTTCAAGTAAAATCTCATCACTTGAGGGCAGCGGGCCGCCCATATCACCTAACTTTTCCCTGGCCAGGACCGTCTCGCTGGCGCTTCGGGCGACATGCGCGAGCCCGGCAAGAACCAGAAGATACCCCGGACCGGGCTCCAGAACCACCACCTGGCCATAGTCGATCAGCGGCCCCGCATAGCGAACGGTGGCGTCCCAGGGGGCGGTGACCGACCTGGGCGAAGGCTGGGGCCTCGATGCTCCAGCCGTGGCCGGGGCGGCCCCAGGGGTCGGGCGCTCCGAATCCGGCGCTGATCTGGCCTGCCACCGGCAGCGGGGCGGCGGAGAAACCGGTGCCGGCTTTCATGCCAGCGACGCGCAAGGCCGTGGCCAGCCCGTCGAGACCTCGGGCACGGGTTGCGGCGGCCTCGGCCTGGCGGCGAAGCTCGGGCCGGGCGACCAGGCCGGAGCGATCGCGCCGCCCCGGGGCATTGCTGTTTCGGTGCGCAGGTTCTGGAGGGCGGCGAGGGCATTGCGGGCCTGAGCCCGTGCCTCCTGCTGACGGCCGCGCAGGGCTTGCAGCGCCTGGAACCGCTGGTCCAGCGCGGTGACCACGGCGGTCAAGCTCCGAGGCCAACTTGGCGGCGCGGGTGGCCTCGATCGGGCCGCCACGCACCGCCAACAGGGCCGATGCCGGGGCGCGGGAGAGGGACTGAAGCGCTGTGAGCAGACGGTCGAGCGTCCGCGCCTCGGCGTCGATTTCACCGGTCATGGCGCGCTCGGTGGCGGCCATCTTGCGCAGCCCCGCCCGCAGCGCCGACAGCGCCGCCTGATGGGCGGTGGCCGCGCGGCCGAGGGCGGAAAGGCGGGTCTCGTCCCCGCTGGCGGCGCTGAGCGCGGCGCTGGCGTCGGTCAGCAGTGCCTGGGCGCGTGCGATCTGGTCGGCGCCGCCCGCCTGAGATTGCGCCTGAGACTGCGCAGACACCGAAGGAATACCCGGCATCACCGCCAGCACTGTCGCCAGCACTGTCGCAGGTGCAAGGCGCTGGAGGCTCATGCGCCAGGCCCCGACTGCCGGGAACCTGCCAGCCCGGAATCTGCCAACCCCGAATCTGCCAGAAGCGAGACGCCGGTCATCTCGGGCGGCTGGCCCAGCCCCATCAGCGCCAGCAGCGTCGGTGCGATATCCGCCAGACGGCCGTCACGGATACACCAGCCCCGGCTGGCCGGGCCATGCTCGACCAGCACCAGCGGCACCAGGTTGGTGGTGTGGGCGGTGTGCGGGCCGCCGGTCGCGGGGTCGATCATCACCTCGCAATTGCCGTGATCGGCGGTAACCAGCAGGGCGCCGCCGACCTGCTCCAGCGTCGCCAGCACCGCGCCCAATCCCTGGTCAACCGCCTCGCAGGCGGCGATGGCGGCGGGGATCGAGCCGGTATGGCCAACCATGTCGGGGTTGGCATAGTTGACCACGATCAGGTCATAACGCGCGCGGATCGCGGCAGTCAGGTGATCGGTTACCTCGGCGGCGGACATCTCCGGCGCGAGGTCATAGGTGCGAACCTTGGGCGAGGGTGCCATGTGGCGATCCTCACCGGGCTCTGGGGCCTCGATGCCACCGTTCAGGAAGAAGGTGACATGGGGGTATTTCTCGGTCTCGGCCAGGCGAAACTGGCGCTTGCCATGGGCCGAGACCCATTTGCCCAGCGTGTTGACGATCTCGACCGACGGGAACATCACCTCTATCAGGGTGTTCAGCCGGTCGGAGTATTCGACCATGCCGAGCCGGGCGGTGAAATTCGGGCGGACGGCGGTATCGAAGTCGTCGAAATCGGGATCTACCAGCGCACCAAGGATCTCGCGCGCCCGGTCGGCGCGGAAGTTGACGAACAGCAGGCCGTCGCCGTCGCTGGCGCCCGCGTAGCCGCCGATGGCGGTCGGCAGGACAAACTCGTCGGTCTCGCCGCGTTGGTAGGCCGCGGTGACAGCCTCGGCGGCGGTGGCGGCGCGCTTGCCGCTGGCCGATACAATGACATCGTAGGCGGCTTTGACGCGCGCCCACCGCTTGTCGCGGTCCATGGCATGGAAGCGCCCGGTGACGGTCGCAACCTCGCCCGCGCCGGCCAGATCAAGGTCCAGTTCAGCGACCTGGCCAAGGGCGGATTTCGGTGCCACGTCGCGGCCATCCAGAAAAAGGTGCAATGCCACCGGCACGCCGCGCGCCGCCAGCAGGCGCGCCGTCTCGGCCATGTGGCGCTGGTGGGAATGCACGCCGCCGGGGCTCATCAGGCCCATGACATGGGCGGTACTGCCGGTCGCCAGCAGCCGGTCGGCGAAACGGCCCAGCGCCGGGTTGGCGGCAAAGCTGCCGTCGGCGATGGCGGCGTCGATCCGGGGCAGGTCCATCCACACCACCCGACCCGCGCCGATATTGGTGTGGCCAACCTCGGAATTGCCCATCTGGCCGTCGGGCAGACCGACATCGCTGCCGCTGGCCGACAGGGTGGCGCGGGGGCAATCGCGCCAGATGCGGTCGAAATTGGGGGTGCTGGCGAGGTATGGCGCGTTGTCCGTGGTGCCGTCGGACAGGCCCCAGCCGTCAAGGATCATCAGGATGACGGGTCGGTGGGCGGGTGCTGGCATCTGCCTCGGCCTTCGGAACTGCTCGGCATGGGATGTAACCTTTGACGTTGGGCTGCGCAACTGGGGGTGCCAGGGGAATCGCTTTTGAAACAGGTTCTTTCATTTTGGTTCGAACAGATTCATGCCGTGTTCTGGCAGCAGTCAGGAGATATGTCGGAATGAAAGAGTTTGCCCTGCTGGGGGTGCGAACACTCGTGTCCTGGATCAGAAATACGTGGTATCATTCAGGGGGGGGTATTTTGAGATGGAGGATCTTCCATGCCCCGCGCTGCGCCCCCGGTCACGTTGAGTCCAGAACAGAGTAAGGAACTCCTGACGCTGACGTCACGGCGCACGACGGCTCAAGGTCTGGCGCTGCGGGCGCGCATTGTTCTGGCCTGCGCCGAGGGCAGGCAGAACAAGCAGGTGGCCCGGGATTTGGGCGTTGACCCGGCGACGGTGGGCAAGTGGCGTCGGCGCTTCATCGAGAAGGGGAGCGACGGTCTGTATGATGAGCCGCGCCCCGGCACGCCCCGGACGATCACCGATGCGCAGGTCGAGGCGGTGATCATTCGCACCTTGGAAAGCACGCCGCGCAATGCGCCCCACTGGAGTTCTCGGATGATGGCCAGGCGAAGCGGGATATCGACCTCCAGCGTGCAGCGGATCTGGCGCGCCTTCGGCCTGCAGCCGCATGGCACCGAAACTTTCAAGCTGTTCATCGACCCGCTGTTCATCGACAAGGTGCGCGATATCGTCGGGCTTTACTTGAACCCACCGCAACGGGCCGTGGTGCCAGCTCTCGAACAGGCGCAAAAGACCCGCCGGAAGGCGGGCGGAGTCAAAAATCCGCAACGCGGATTTTGTCACGAGCCCAAACCCCGGCGCTCAGACGCGGTGATAGGGGCCGCCCGCGAGGATTGACACGGAGCGGTAGAGCTGTTCGGCCAGCATCACCCGGGCCAGCATATGCGGCCAGACCATCGGCCCGAACGAGAGCAACCGGTCCGCCCGGTCACGCAGCGTCTGGTCATGCCCGGCGGCGCCGCCGATCAGAAAGCACACTTCGCCGGCGCCCTGGTCGCGCAGGGTCGCCAGCATTCTGGCGAACTCCGGGCTGGAGAGGGTCTTGCCGCGCTCGTCCAGGGAGATGGCGGTGGCGCCGGGGGAAATCACCTCGATCAGGCGGGCAGACTGGGCGGCCCGGCCGCGCGCCTTGCGCTCATCGACTTCCGCAACGGTGAAGGGGCCGAGCGCCAGGGACCGTCCCGCCTGACCGGCGCGGGCGAGGTAGTCGTCGAGCAGCGTTTGCTCGGGGCCGGGCTTCATGCGCCCGACTGCGGCGAGGGTGACTTTCATGGGCGGGTTCTCGGCATTTTCCCTGTCGGCCCCGCCTCCCGCTGGGATTTATGCGCCGGGAGGCGGCGCGCCGCATATCCCCAATCAAGCCTTGCGCGCGGTCTTGTCCGGTGCGGTCAGCCACATCTTCTCCAACTGGTAGAACTCGCGCACCTCGGGCCGGAAGACGTGAACGATGATATCGCCCGCATCGATCAGCACCCAGTCGGCGGCCTCCTTGCCCTCGACGCGCGAAGGCACACCCGCCTTGTGCTTCATCCGATCGACCAGATTTTCGCTGATCCCGGCGACATGACGTGTCGAGCGGCCGGTGGCGATGACCATGTAATCGGCCACCGCCGACTTGCCAGCCAGCGCGATCTCGAGGATGTCCTCGGCCCCGTCCTGATCGAGGGATGATGTGATGAGAGAGAGAAGCTGTTCGCTTCCGGTTTCGCCCTGCGAGGCGCGCATCGGCACCTTCGCGGTCTGGGTGTCCGCCGCACCCGTAACGACTTGTCCAGTCAGTTCCGTAACCTCCACCGGTCTGATTGTCGCCCAGGCTGCCGGACCCCCATCGGGTCCGTGGCACAGCACTGCCAACACCCCTAATCTAGTTTCCATCCATAAACGCTAACATATTGAAATAACTGGATGTATCCGGATTATTTTGTTGAAAGTTCCGGCGGTTTCAGGTATGAATTCGGTGTAACCCATTGAAGTCAATACAAACCTGTTACCGCCGGAGACAACAATGCGCGAAAAACGCACCATCCAGGCCAGTATATTCGATGTTTTCTCAAAACACGAGCTTGGCCGTGAACTGAAGGCGATGTCCGCCTGGCTTGACGAGCATTGCGAGGTGCTGGGCCGGGTCGGCGCTGATCTCGGTCGCCACGGCGTCAAGCCGACTGGACGCAAGGGGTTGTCGGCGGAAGCGGTTCTGCGCTGCGCCTTGCTCAAGCAACATCGTCAGTTGAGCTACGAGGAATTGGCGTTCTATCTTTGCGATTCCACCTCATTCCGGGCTTTCGCTCGTCTGCCGGTCCATTGGACGCCAAAGAAATCGGTGTTGCAGAGTACCATCAGCGCCATCAGCGCCGAGACCTGGGAAGCGATCAACCGTTGCCTGATGAGCCATGCCATGAAGGCCAGGGTCGAGGACGGCAAGATGATGCGCCTTGACAGCACGGTTGCCGACGCGCCGGTCCATCCCCCCAGCGACAGCTCTCTTTTGGGCGACAGTATGCGCGTGATGGTGCGCTTGTTACGCCGCGCCGATGCCGACCTGCCGGGGCTGAGGTGGCGCGATCACAGCCGGTCGGCAAAACGGTGCTGCCTCTCGATCGCTTTTGGCCGTGGCGCCGACAAACGCCAAAAGCTGTACCGCGACCTCATCAAGATCACCCGCACCACCCTGGACAGTCTGCAGGTGGCCGCGCGGCGGCTTGGCCCGGCGGCGGGAACTGGCATTGAGGCCGAGGCCTGGCAGGCCGAGACAAGGCATTACGTGGCCTTGATCGAACGCATCATCGCACAGGCCGAGCGCCGGGTGCTGGACGGCGAACAGGTTCCCGCCGGCGATAAACTGGTCAGCTTGTTCGAGCCCCATGCCGATATTATCGTCAAGGGCGCGCGCAAAGTGCAATATGGCCACAAAGTGAACCTGAGCACGGGCAAGACCGGCATGATTATGGATCTGGTGATCGAGGCCGGCAACCCGGCCGATGCCGAGCGTTTCCAGCCCATGCTGGATCGTCATATCAAGCATTATGGCAAAGCGCCACGCCAGACCGCCGTCGATGGCGGTTACGCCAGCACCGCCAATCTGGCCTACGCCAAGGCCAAGGGTGTCGAGGACGCGGCCTTCCACAAGAAGCGCGGGCTGAAAATCAAGGACATGGTCAAGAGCCGATGGGTGTACCGTAAGCTGCGCAACTTCCGCGCCGGGATCGAGGCCAATATCTCCTGTCTCAAACGCGCCTACGGGCTCGGTCGTTGCACCTGGAAGGGACTGGAGCACTTCAAGGCTTACATCTGGTCCTCGGCGGTCGCCTACAATCTCGCCCTCTTCGCCCGCCTGAAACCAACATAGCCCAAGCCGCCGGCCCAATCTCGAAAAACCGGCGCCGCCCGGCCTGTACGCATGCCTGCAGCCTTCAGGCCAATGAAAAATCTGTCGGAAAATTCAACCTGGACACGAAAAATGGCATACACCACCGCTAAACCGGACAGATCAAGCCGCCGAGCCAGCGACCCCTTGAAAGTAAACCCAAAAATCATGGCGTTTATGGATGGAAACTAATCTAGCAATTCTGGCGGCCGCTCTCAAGAACGCCTGGAAATATAACCGACATGTCGCAAGAAAGTGACGCATGCGTCAGAGCGCGGCCGAAAAGGGACCCGCCATCCCGCCTGACGGCGGGTCTTTTGCGCCTGTTCGAAAGCTGACGCTTTCGGCGCGCCGCCTCCCTTATTGGCGTTCTTGGTCTTCATCGTGGCATCGGCGGTGCTCCCGAATTCGCAACCACCCGATCCTGGAGTTTGGTCAGTCACCAGATCGCCGGTGTAGTCGAAGTACACTTTGTACTTCGCGCCATCGACGCTTGAAGCGGCTTGTAGCGCCATCGTCACGGTGATCTCGCCAATCTCCGGACCCCCGCCGTCTCCGTCGGATACTGCGGTCAGTACCAGGATATCGACGCCATCCGGGGTGGTGTCATCGCCGTCGTTGACGCTGTCGTTGTCGGAGAACGCCGCCGCGGGATGCATCGGCCCAAACATCGCCAGTGCCACGATAGCTGCTACCAGTCCTGGTTTTCTCATTTCGATCTCCCGAAGTTCATAACCGGTTGCCAGTCGGTGCCATGGCTGGCCCCAAGCAACCCACATACGACCCACGTAACTGGAACATCGGATGGTGCGCGAGAGTGTAGGCGGTTGAACCTACGCGGTTTCTGGCGGCCTTCTGAACTGACACCATCCCTGGCCGGACGTCGTTTTCCGGCCCCAGCGTGCCCGGTTACAAGACACGCTGGGCCCAGGTTAGGGAACTGTCAGAACTACTGGGATGGCGGCAAATAAAATACAGCCGCATGACAGTCTACTTCTCTGACATATGGGTATTTATGATAGTCAAGATCTTTCGAAAGCGCCCGGCATGCACCGCCTGGCTGGCGAAACGGCACCGTTCGCCATGCAATCCAATTCATTCCATAGAAGACCCTGTCAAAACGAGCGATCATAGCAGCCGCCTAATCCGTCCCGCGATACGGTTCCACATACTGAAGCGCCATGTCCCAGGGGAAGAAGATCCAGGTGTCCTGGCTGACCTCGGTGATGAAGGTCTGGACCAGCGGCCTGCCCTGGGGCTTGGCGTAGACGGTGGCGAAATGGGCTTTGGGGTAGAGCTTTTGCACCATTTCCAGCGTTCCTCCGGTATCGACCAGATCGTCGATCACCAACACGCCATTGCCATCGCCGACGCTGGGATCGGGTGCCTTCAGCACCTCGGCGTCGTCCTGATTCTGGTGGTCGTAGGACTTCACACAGACCGTATCCACATGGCGGATGTTCAACTCGCGCGCGACGATGCAGGCAGGCACCATGCCGCCCCGGGTGATGGCAATGACCGAGCGCCAGGCGCCGTCGGGGCCCGGCCCCTGCTTGTCGAGCCGCCAGGCCAGCGCCCGGCTGTCACGGTGGATCTGTTCCCAGGAGACGTAGAACCCCTTTTCATGGGGAAGTCGGTCGTTCATGCGGATTTTCCTGAATGTTGCCCTGGATTCTGTGTTCGCGGCGCCAAGTATCCGGCTGAGGTCATTAATAGCCTGCGCACGGCGGGACGCAATCCCCCTGGACCTGCCTTTTGCCCTGACGCCGCACCCCCCGCCGCCCATCGCCACCTCGAACGGGAACGCAATCAATTGCTGGGCGATGCCCTTGCAGGGCGCTCCAGGAGGCGCCACGACATCAACCTCCCAACTGCGGTCCGCCGAATGGGCGCCGAAAGCGTCAGCTTTCGAATGGGCGGATAAAACTCTCCGGGGAGGCGGGGTGGGAGGCGGCGTGCAGGTCACCGCAGGTGACTGGACAGGCGCATAATTCCCAGCGCACCTCGGTATGCTCCAGCACACTAATCCAATGCAGTCTCCAGCGCCGCGGCCAACGCCGCAATTTCCGCCGCCGCTTTGGAGCTGCGCGCGGTCTCGGTTACCCCCGCGCCCTGCATGAAAGCGTCGGCGAAGGCGGCGCGGGCGCCGATGCGCGGTGCGAGAAGCGGGGCGCCGCTGGCCACCAGCGCGGCGGCGGCGGCCTCGGCGGCGCGGCCGCGTGGGGGAAAGCGGTTCAGCACCACGGCGTGCGGCAGTTTTTCCTTGGCCGCCATCTCCAGCGTCGCGGCGGTGGCCCAAACATCGGCCATCGCGGGCTGGCAGGGGATCAGGGCGAAATCCGCCTCGCGCATCGCGCCCCGGCCCAGAACGTCCGCCGAGCCGGGTGCGTCGACAAGAATCCAGTCGGCCTTGCGCGCGGCATCGCGCATATCGCCACCGGCGCGCCACTCGGCGCTCTCCATCAGGTCCATCCCCACCGCAGTCGCCGCGCGTTCGGCGAACCATGCGGTGGTCGAGCGTTGCGGATCGAGGTCGATCAGCGTGACACCAGCCCCGTCCCCGGCAAAATGGGCGGCGAGCTGAGTCAGAAGCATGGTTTTGCCGGCCCCGCCCTTTTGCTGGACGAAAAGAACGATCTTGCCCATTGATGATCTCCGAAGCCTCGCGCCGCTGAATTGTTGCGCTGCACCATATACGCGCCCACGTGAACGCAGTCCAATGCGGCGGAGGCGCGCAGGACAGGCGCATAATATCAAGGTACGTTATCGCCTGATAACCGAACGCCGGGCCTGAGCGTCGGTTAACCGCCCGCTCCGCGAACGGGCCTCGCGAGGGGCGGGGCGGACGGCATCTAATGACGTACACCTCATATTTTCATTGCATAAATGCTATTTGTTCTGTATTTGTTCTTATGCTGCCCGCTCATGTGAATTACGAGGATATTGGGGATAAAAACACTTTGTCGCGGCTTGGGCGTGGCCATTGGTAAAATGCCCGATTAACCTTTGACCTACTCTGGAGGGGTTACGGTTCTGTCATGGGGATAATGGAAGCGCGCGCTGCGGTGAAGCCGGTCTCGATCCTTATCGAGATTGGTGCCTATGAGTGGCTGTGGCAACAACGCGGCGCATCGTTCAAGACGATTGCAGATCGGTTTCGGGCCGATCCAGGCACCCTACCCTCGGATTTCACACCGATAGCATTAGCGATTGAGCGCGGCCGCGAAGTGGTCAGGATTTTCGCCGAAGCCAGCATTTCGCGGTTCGGGGTACGGATCAATCATGCCGGCGAGTACCCCGTCCGGCTCAGGGATGCGCGACACCCCATTGAACTGCTCTACTACGCGGGCAACTGGGAGGTTGCCGAGCGAAAGAGCGTCGCGATCATCGGCTCCAGGAAGCCCTCCGACGAGGGGATAGCGCGCGCCAGCCGCCTGGCGACCGAGATGGTCGCCTCAGGCTTCGTGGTGGCGTCCGGCATTGCGGCCGGTATCGATCGTGCGGCCCATACCGCGGCGATCGCGGCAAAGGGTCGAACGATCGCCGTGATTGGAACCCCGTTGCACCAATGTTACCCGGCCGAGAATGCCAGGCTGCAGCATCAGATCGCGCGCGATCACCTGCTGATCTCCCAGGTGCCGGTCCTGCGTCATCGTGCCGGGATCATTAAGACCAATCGCTTCTTTTTCCCCGAGCGCAACGCGACTATGAGCGCCCTGACAGAGGCGACCATCATCGTCGAAGCTGGCGAAATGTCTGGAACGCTCACCCAGGCGCGGGCCGCGCTGCACCAGGGCAGAAAGCTGTTTATCCTGGACTCGTGCTTCCACAGAAAAGACATCACTTGGCCAGCCCGCTTCCAAGAGCTTGGTGCCATTCGCGTCAAGAGTTCCGATGACATCCTGGGGGCGATAGACGATTAGCAGAGCTGACCGAGATCGACGAAACGCTCAGATCCCAGCACTACCGGTTGGGGCCTGATGATGAGTGCTGTTTTTTCTACGAGTACACTTCGGGAAGGCAGGCGGAGTACAGCGTCGGCAATCAAGTGATCCGGAACCTGAAAAAGAAGGTCTCGCAGCGCGGCAAATCCCATTACCGATACAAAGCGCAAGATATTCGAAATCTCGGGGGGCTATTTCGACTCAACATTCAACTGACGTGGATTGCCGAGGCGTGCTTCGTGCCGATACCGCCCTCGAAGACAAAAGGTCATCCGGAGTACGATGACCGGATCATGCGCATATGCCGGGCAATCGATCCGGGTCTCGACATTCGCGAACTGATTCTCCAGCGCGAAACCATGGTTGCAGACCACGAAAGCGACCACCGCCATTCGGTCGACGATCTGGTCGCAAACTATGAGTTGCAGGAGGCGCTCTGCGAGCCCGCGCCACAAAAGATCGCCATCATCGACGACGTTCTAACGGTTGGCACCCACTTCAAAGCGATGCAGCACATCCTCAGAGAGCGATTTTCGGAGGCAAAGATCGTCGGATTCTTTGTGGCCCGGCGCGTGCTCCGGGATCCCGCTGCGGAGTTCGGTGAAGCCTTAGTTTGATGTAAGGCTCGCACGAGTTATGGCCGAAAGTGGGTGACGGCGGGATTTTGAGGTGGCGTATCATGGCGGCTTCTGAGGCTGCCAAACACCTTGAGAAGGAGTGATACGCCGTGACCGATACTACAGTTCTTTCCTTTCGCCAGCCAGGGGAGATTGCCGATCCTCTGACGGAAGTCCTGCGCCAGGGAGCGCGCGAACTGCTGGCTCAGGCGATCGAGGCGGAGGTTTGCGCGCATCTGGAGGCGCACACTCACCTGAAGACCGACCAGGGCCTCCAGCGGATCGTACGCCATGGTCATGGCCCCGAGCGGGAGATCCTCACCGGGACACCGGGCCGGTGCCGGTCCGGCGCGCCAGGACCCGCGACCGGGGTGCCGATGGCGCTGAACCGGTGCGGTTCTCCTCGGCGCTCCTGCCGAGATTCGCCCGGCGCGCGCGCCTGGTGGACGCGGTGCTGCCGGCCCTCTATCTGCGCGGCGTCTCGAGCGGAGACATGGCAGAGGCGCTGCAAGCCCTGGTCGGCGCGGATGCGGGCAGTCTGTCGGGCCAGGCGCCCGGCCGGTTGAAATCGGAATGGAAAGCCGACCACGCCCGCTGGCAGGCGCGTGATCTTTCGGCGCCGACCTACGTGTATCTCCGGGCTGACGGCATCTACTTCCAGGGCCGCATGGAGGATGCCCGCCAGTGCATGCTGGTGCTGGTCGGTGCGACGCCGGAGGGCAAGAAAGAGCTGGTGGGCTTGCAGACCGGCTTTCGCGAGAGCGCCCGGAGCTGGGGCGAGTTGCCGAGAGGGCTGAAAGCCCGTGGCCTGGCAGTGGCGCCGGAACTGGCGACCGGAGACGGGGCGCCCCACCCGAAAAGGCGTGGCACCTCGCCTTCTGCGCCCATGCGGCAATTCGGCTGGTTGCCATCCTTGCGCCCCCCGCCTAGGTTCGCGCCGCCTGCTGGGAGAGGCCCAAACCGGCGCCGACGGAGTAACCGCCCCGGAAACTCTCAGGCAAAAGGACCAACGGGCAAGAGACACTCTGGAGAGAGGTGCGGCAGCACCCGCCGACGGGATAACTTTCTCAGGCGAAAAGACAGAGGGGGCGTAAATCTTCGCGATCATGTGATCGCGTGAATGACTTGCGCCGGAACCAGTCTCACAGCAGACTTCCCGGCAAGGCAGCTTGGGAGGATATGCCGTGGCCAATTCAGATGTTCTGACAACCCCGCTCCATGCATTGCATCTGGAACTTGGCGCCCGGATGACACCGTTCGCCGGCTACGACATGCCGGTGCAGTATCCCCTTGGCATCATGAAGGAGCATCTGCATACCCGCGTCAGCGCCGGGCTGTTCGATGTCAGCCATATGGGCCAGGTCGTGCTGCGGCCGAAGTCCGGCGACCTGGCCGATGCGGCGCTGGCGCTCGAGCGGCTGGTGCCGGTCGACGTGCTGGGCATCGCCGAGGGGCGGCAGCGCTACGCCCTGTTCACCAGCCCCGACGGCGGCATCCTCGACGACCTGATGATCGCCAACCGCCATGACCATCTTTTCCTGGTGGTCAACGCCGCCTGCAAGGACGCCGACGAGGCGCATTTGCGGGCGCATCTCAGCGACACCTGCGATATCGAGCGCCTCGACGACCGTGCGCTGATGGCCCTGCAAGGGCCACAGGCCGGGGCAGTTCTGGCCGCGATGGCGCCGGAGAGCGCGGATATGCGCTTCATGGATGTCCGCGACCTATCCCTGGCCGGGGCGCAGTGCATCGTCTCGCGCTCGGGCTATTCCGGCGAGGACGGGTTCGAGATTTCGGTTGCGAACGAGGATGCGGTGACGCTGGCCAGGGCCCTGCTGGCGCATGACGCCGTCGCCCCCATCGGCCTCGGCGCCCGCGACAGCCTGCGGCTGGAGGCCGGGCTGTGCCTCTACGGCTCCGATCTGGATACCGATACCTCACCGGTCGAGGCGTCGCTGGTCTGGGCGATGCAGAAGGCGCGCCGCACCGGGGGCGCGCGCGCGGGCGGGTTCCCGGGGGCCGAACGCATTCTGGGCGAGCTCGCCGACGGCGTCAGCCGCAAGCGGGTCGGGCTGCTGCCCGAGGGCCGCGCCCCGGTGCGCGGCGGCGCGCCGCTGTTCGCGGGCGAGGAGGATTCGGAGCCGGCCGGCATCGTGACCTCTGGCGCCTTCGGGCCTAGCCTGGGCAGACCAATGGCCATGGGCTATGTGCCCAGCGATGTCGCCGCCACCGGCACCCACCTGTTCGCCGAGGTACGCGGCAAGAAGCTGCCGGTAACGGTCGCCGCCATGCCTTTCATCACACCAAACTATAAACGGGGCTGAGCCGAAAAACGGACCTGAGCCAAATCACAACCAACCACCACGAGGGAAATTCGCATGTTGAAGTACACCGACGACCACGAATGGCTGAAGATCGAGGACGGCGTCGCCACCGTCGGCATCACCGCCCACGCCACCGAGCAGTTGGGCGACCTGGTCTTCGTCGAACTGCCCGAAACAGACACCGAGTTCGAGCAGGGCGACACCGCCGCAACGCTCGAATCGGTCAAGGCCGCCTCGGACATTTACGCCCCCCTGGCCGGCGAGATCGTCGAGTCGAACGAGGCGATCGTCGATGACCCGTCGATCGTCAACTCCGACCCCATGGGCGAGGGTTGGTTTTTCAAGCTTAAACTGGCCGACCCCTCGGCGGCGGATGCACTGTTGGACGAGGACGCCTACAAGGCGTTGGTTGGCTGAGAAGCCGGGGAGGATACGACCATGACCGTCGCGAAATACGAACCCTATGACTTTGCCAACCGCCGCCATATCGGCCCCTCCCCGGTCGAGATAGAGAAAATGCTGGCAGCCGTCGGCGTCGCTGATATGAATGCGCTGATCGGCGAAACAGTGCCCGAGGGCATCCGCGCGCCCGAGGCACTGGACTTCGGCGCACCGCTTTCCGAGCGCGGCGCACTGGACCGGATGCGCGTGACAGCAGGCAAGAACAAGGTTCTGACCTCGCTGATCGGCCAAGGCTATCACGGCACCATCACGCCGCCGGCGATCCAGCGCAACATCCTGGAGAACCCGGCCTGGTACACCGCCTACACCCCCTACCAGCCCGAGATCAGCCAGGGCCGGCTGGAGGCGGTGCTGAACTTCCAGACCCTGGTCAGCGACCTGACCGGGCTGGAGATCGCCAATGCCTCGCTGCTGGACGAAGCCACCGGCGCCGCCGAGGCGATGGCAATGTGCCGGCGGATTGCGAAGTCGAAGGCCAACGCCTTCTTCGTCGATCACCATGCCCTGCCCCAGACCATCGCGGTGATCCGCACCCGGGCCGAGCCGATGGGGTGGGAGGTGATCGTCGGCGATCCCTTCACCGATCTAGACCCGGAGGCGGTGTTCGGCGCGCTGTTCCAGTATCCCGGCGTCAACGGCGACTTCCACGACTTCACCGATGTGATCGCGGGTCTGCATAACGCCAAGGCGCTGGCCGCCATGGCCGCCGACCCGCTGGCGCTGACGCTGTTGAAGCCGCCGGGCGAGATGGGTGCGGATATCGCCATCGGCTCGATGCAGCGCTTCGGCGTGCCGATGGGCTATGGCGGGCCGCATGCGGCCTATATGGCCACCCGCGACGCCTATAAGCGCTCAATGCCGGGCCGTCTGGTCGGGGCCTCGATCGATGCCCACGGCAACAAGGCGTACCGGCTGTCGCTGCAAACCCGCGAACAGCACATCCGCCGCGAGAAGGCGACCTCGAACATCTGCACCGCCCAGGTACTGCTGGCGGTAATGGCCTCAATGTATGCGGTGTTCCACGGGCCGCGCGGGATAAAGGCGATCGCCCAACGGGTTCACCGCAAGGCCGCGAGGCTGTCGGATGCGCTCGAGTCGATGGGCTTCGAGGTGGCGCCGAAGGAATGCTTCGACACCATCACCGTCGAGGTCGGCCCCTATCAGGGCCTGATCATGAAAAACGCGGTCGACAACGGCATCAACCTGCGCGCTGTCGGCGAGCACAAGATCGGCGTCACCGTCGACGAACGCACCCGCCCCGGAACCCTGAAGCAGGTCTACCGCGCCTTCGGCGGCTATGACCTCGAATACATAGAGGACTACCCGGAATACCGCCTGCCCAAGGCGCTGATGCGGGAGTCCGAGTACCTGACCCACCCGGTTTTCCACATGAACCGGGCCGAGTCCGAGATGACCCGCTACATGCGCCGCCTGGCCGACCGCGACCTGGCGCTGGACCGGGCGATGATCCCGCTCGGCTCCTGCACCATGAAGCTGAATGCCACGGCGGAGATGCTGCCGATCACTTGGCCGGAATTCGCCGAGATTCACCCCTTCGTGCCCGCCGATCAGGCCCTGGGCTACAAGGAGCTGATCGACGACCTCTCCGACAAGCTGTGCCAGATCACCGGCTACGACGCGCTGTCGATGCAGCCGAACTCCGGCGCGCAGGGCGAGTTCGCCGGGCTGATGACGATCCGCGCCTATCACCGCTCGCGCGGCGAGGGGCACCGCAATGTCTGCCTGATTCCGTCCTCGGCGCACGGCACCAACCCGGCCTCGGCGCAGATGGCGGGGATGAAGGTGGTGGTCACCGGAACCCGCGAGAACGGCGATATCGATATCGACGATTTCCGGGCCAAGGCGGAACTCCACGCCGAAAACCTTGCAGCCTGCATGATCACCTACCCCTCGACCCACGGCGTCTTCGAGGAAACCGTGCGCGAGGTCTGCGAGATCGTCCACCAGAATGGCGGCCAGGTCTATCTCGACGGGGCCAACATGAACGCCATGGTCGGCATTGCGCAGCCGGGCAAGATCGGCGGCGACGTCAGCCACCTCAACCTGCACAAGACCTTCTGCATCCCCCACGGTGGCGGCGGCCCCGGCATGGGTCCCATCGGGGTCGGCGCGCACCTGGCGCCGTTCCTTCCAGGCCATGCAGAGGCCGATGACGGGCTGACCGAGGGGCCGGTCTCGGCCGCACCCTGGGGCTCGGCGTCGATCCTGCCGATCTCGTGGAGCTATTGCCTGATGATGGGCGGCGAGGGGCTGACCCAGGCGACCAAGGTGGCGATCCTGAACGCCAACTACATCGCCACCCGGCTGGAGGGCCATTACGACGTGCTCTACAAGGGGCCGCAGGGGCGGGTGGCGCATGAATGCATCATCGACACCAGGCCGCTGGCGGACAGCGCCGGAGTGACCGTGGACGACATCGCCAAGCGGCTGATCGACTGCGGCTTCCATGCCCCCACCATGAGCTGGCCGGTCTCCGGCACGCTGATGGTCGAGCCGACCGAATCAGAGACCAAGGCCGAGCTCGACCGCTTCTGCGACGCCATGATCGCCATCCGCGACGAGGTCCGCGCCATCGAGCGGGGCGAGATCACCATCGAGGCCAGCCCGCTGCGCCACGCCCCCCACACGGTCGAGGATCTGGTCGGCGACTGGGACCGCGCCTACACCCGCGAACAAGCCTGCTTCCCCCCCGGCGCCTTCCGGGTCGACAAGTACTGGCCCCCGGTCAACCGGGTCGACAACATCTATGGCGACCGGAATCTCGTCTGTACCTGCCCGCCGATCGAGGCCTATATGGACGCGGCGGAGTAGGGGGGGAAAGCGGCAACGCGCTTTCGGGTAAGGTGCCTGCCCGGTCACCTGCGCAGAAAATCCGGGGAGGTGCCGGGGAGGTGGATGAGGCTCGCTCCGCGAGACTCCGTATCACCAGATGTTCCGGCCTCGAGCGGGGACCTCGGCGGGCCGCGCGCATCGGTGTGTGCGCAGATTTACATACCTATCCAATGCCAAAGGTCATTGAGCGCAAGGTGACCCCCGACAGCATCGTCTGTTCTGACTGCTGGAAGGGCTACAACGTCTTGGATGTATCGGGCTTCAAGCACTTTCGGATCAGCCACTCAAAGCTGTTCGCCGACGATGAAAATCAGATCAACGGCATCGAGAATTTCTGGAGCTCGGCAAAACGTCATATGCGCAAATTCAACGGTGTTCCGAAGGCCCAATTCGGCCTGTATTTGCCTGTACTTGAAGGAATCTGAGTGGCGTTTTAACAACAGTGACCCATCAATCAAATTATACCAAACAAGACAATGGGTTAAGCGGTATCTAAGGTAGTTATCCGGGTCAGCCCCGAAAACTATTCCAAATCCGTACCTGGGCAGTTACCGATCTTGTTTACAGGGACTGAGACGACTCCTGCGCATAGCTTCCATGACAACTCCAAAAATGAGCTATCCGGGTCAGGCTCATTTTTTAAATTTATAAAATAATTCAATAACCTATCCACATGCACAACGTGTGCACTACCCCACGCATAACAGCACCCCACAAGCAAAGGCCCCGGCCATAAGCCGGGGCCTCAAGTCTCGTCAATCATCAGGCCGGAAGATACCCCGGTCAGGCGGCAGCGCGCCGGGCTGGCCGGCGGCGGCGGTTGCGCTTGGGCTTGGCGTCTCCGCCCGGCCCTGCGCTTGAGCCACCATTGGGCCCCGAAGCAGCGTTGTTCCAACGCTTTGGCCCGTTCGCCGGCCTGTTTCCGCGGCGCGGGCGCTCGTCCTCGACCGGGCCATCCACCGGACCATCGGGGCCCAGCCGGGTGCGGGTCAGCTTCTCGACCGCGCGCAGCTTGTCGCGCTCCTCCGGCGCACACAGCGTGATCGCCATGCCGTCGGCGCCGTTGCGCGCGGTGCGGCCAATGCGGTGGACATAGCTCTCGGCGTCGTCTGGCAGATCGTAGTTGATAACGTGGCTGATCCCGGTGACATCGATGCCACGTGCGGCGATATCGGTGGCGACCAGCACCCGGACGCGGCCATTGCGGAACGCGTTGAGCGCCCGCTGCCGGGCGTTCTGGGCCTTGTTGCCGTGAATCGCCTCGGCCTCGATTCCGTCCTTGCCCAGGTTGCGCACCACCTTGTCGGCGCCATGCTTGGTGCGGGCGAAGACGATGACGCGGCTGGCGTCAGGCGCGGACAGGATCGCCGCCAACCGGCTGCGTTTTTCCGCTGTGGGAATCATCTCGACCGACTGCTCGACACGATCGATGGTCTTGCCCTGCGGTGCCACCTCGACCCGCAGGGGATCGTTCAGCAGCCCTTCGGCCAGCTTTGCCACCTCGGGCGGCATGGTGGCCGAGAACAGCGCCGACTGGCGCCGCGGGTGCAGGGCCGCGATGAACTTGCGTACCTCGCGGATGAAACCCATGTCGAGCATCCGGTCGGCCTCGTCCAGCACCACCCAACGCGCCTCGTCGAGACGTATATGGCCGTCGCCGACCAGGTCGGTCAGGCGGCCAGGGGTGGCGATCAGGATATCGACCCCGCGCGCCAGCTGGCGGATCTGCGCCATGCGCGAGACCCCGCCCAGTACCAGCGCGGTGGTGATCCGGGCGCCGCCGGCAAAGCTGCGCAGATGCTGCTCGATCTGCACCGCCAGCTCGCGCGTCGGGGCCAGGATCAGGGCGCGGCAGGTCTTGGGCGCCGGGCGGCCCGGCAGGCCCAGGATCTGGTGAAGGATCGGCAGCCCGAAAGCAGCGGTCTTGCCGGTGCCGGTCTGGGCGATGCCGAGGATATCCCGCCCCTCAAGCTGCGGGCCGATCGCCTGCACCTGGATCGGGGTCGGGGTGTTGAAACCGGCGCGCTCCAGCGCAGCCGTCAGCGGGGCGGCAAGGCCGAACTCCGCGAAAGATGTAGTAGTCAAAACGTATCCTTTCCGCTGGCTCCCGCTTCCATGCAGGCAACCGCGGTTCTGTCACAAGCCAAGCGCATCTGGCGGGGACGGTTCTGGTGCGACGGGGCGCGGATTACGCGCTCTGCGCTATCGCTGCCGCGCGACTATCGCTCGGCGGTGTTCCCTGCTTGCCGTCATTTGCGGGAAGAAGAGAGGTGTCGCACCGGAGTGTGTTCTTGGGGCTTATTCTCGGCCCGTAGCCCGATTTCCGGTTCCCGGCGGGCGGTGCGTCGCAGGGATATGCGCAGCCCCGGCCCGAAATGCAAGGGCATTCAGTAATTTAGCCCGCGTCAAAGTGTCATCGTTGCCGGTTTACACCAAACAAGCGTTTGTTTATTGTTCGCTCATGGCAAATACCACGACCCGTGCAAACAACCGGATCGGTGTCGTCCGCGACATTGCAGCCGAGCTGTTCGCGGAAAACGGCTTCCACGAAACAACCATGCGCGACATCGCCCGGCGCGCCGGAATGCTGCCGGGCTCGATTTACTACCACTTCCCCTCGAAGGAGGATCTGTTGTCAGCGGTCTACGAGGAGGGCGTCGATCGCCTGCTGGCCCGCGTCGATGCCGCCGATCTGGGTGAGACGGCGCTGCCCTGGACCCGGCTGGAAGCGGTGATGGCGGCCCATGTGGAGGCGATCCTCGACCGTTCGGCCTATGCCCGCGTGATGATCCGAGTGCTGCCCGACGCCGCCCCGGGCGCCACCGCCCGGCTGATCGAACTGCGCGACAAATATGAGGCCCGCATCGCCGAAATCGTCGCACGCCTGCCCTTGGCGCCAGGGACAGACCGGCGGCTGTTCCGCCTGTTCCTGCTGGGTGCGGCCAACCACGTCCAGCTCTGGCGCCACGAGGGCGGCCAAAGCCCCGGCGAGATCGCCGTCTCGCTGGTCCGCCTGCTGCGCGATCCCGCCGAAGCCCTCCCCGAGAGACACAAATGACCGCCCCCTTCCACCGCCTGAACGAACCCGAACGGGTATTGGTCACCAAGATCGGCCTCGACGGCCACGACCGCGGCTCTCGCGTCGTCGCCAGCTACCTGCGCGAGGCCGGGATGGCGGTGACCTACACGCCCCCTTGGCAAAACATCGACGACGTGGTGGCGCTGGCCGTGAAGGGCGAGACCGATGTCATCGGCATCAGTTCGCTCGCCACCGATCACCTGATCGTGCCGGACCTGATGGCGGCGCTGCGGGCGGCGGGGCTGAGCCATGTCGCGGTCATCGTCGGCGGCATCGTGCCGAAACCGGAACACGCGGTGCTGCTCGACGTCGGGGTCGCGGCCATCTTCGGCCCCGGCGCAGCGCGCGAAGATATTATCGACACCGTCTGCCGTGCCGCCGCCAACGCACGGCACAAGCGCGAGCCGGTTGAAGGAGAGGTTCCATGAACAAAACGCCGAAGACCCCCCGGAGAGCGCCCCTCGACCGGGGTCATACGGCATGGCGCAAAGCCTACGATGCCCAGATTGGCCCAGGCGGCGACCATGGCAGCGACCATGACCGCGCCGTCCGCAACCGCTCCGGCATCGAGGTCAAACCCCTCTACACGCCACAAGACTGGCCCCAGGGCCGATATGCCCAGGACCTCGGCTTCCCAGGCCAGCCCCCCTTCACCCGTGGCATCTACCCCACCATGCATCGCGGCCGAACCTGGACCCAGCGTCAGTTGATCGGGCTGGGCACCCCGGCCGACTACAACCAGCGGGTGCTGAAGATCATCGACCACGGTGCCACCGCGATCAGCCTGATCCCGTGCAATTCCGGCTTTCGCGGCATCGACTGCGACCAGGTTCCGTTGCCGCTGCTCGGCACCTGCGGCACCGTGGTCAACAGCGTCGATCACATGGAGCGGGCGCTGGACGGGGTGCCGGTCGGCTCGATCTCCACTGCCATGAACGATCCCACGCCCTTCACCCTCTTCGCCTTCCTGTTGGGCGTCGCCAGACGGCGCGGTGTGCCGTGGAGCCTGATCACCGGCACCGCCAACCAGTCCGACTACCTGTCGCATTTCGTCGCCAACCACATGTTCTTTCGCCTGGCCCTGCCCGGCGCCCGGCGGGTTTTCTCCGACCACGTAGCGTTCTGCCGCCAGCATGTACCAGGCTGGAACCCGATTTCGGTGGTCGGCCAGCACATGCAGCAGGCCGGCGCGACCCCGGCGCAAACCATGGGTCTGACGCTTTCCACCGCCATCCAGTACGCTGAAGACTGCATCGCGGCGGGCATGGAGCCGGACAGCTTCCTGCCCCGCCTGACCTTCTTCTTCGACATCTCGATTTCATTTTTCGAGGAGATCGCCAAGTTCCGCGCCGGGCGGCGCATCTGGGCGCGGATCGCGCGTGAGCGGCTGGGCGCGAAGGACCCGAAGTCCTGGCGCTTCAAGTTCCACGGCCAGACCTCGGGCGCGGATCTCACCTCACAGCAGCCGCTAAACAACATCGCCCGGGTGACCGCCCAGGCCATGGCCGGTATCTTCGGCGGGCTCCAGTCGATGCACACGGACAGCTATGACGAGGCCATCGCCAGCCCCAGCGAAGGCCCGGCCCGGATCGCGGTCGCGACCCAGAACATCCTGCGCGAGGAGGCCCATCTGTGCGATGTGATCGATCCGCTGGCGGGCTCGTGGTATGTCGAGACCCTGACCAACCAGATGGAGGAGGCGATCCTTGAGGTCATCGAAACCATCGACAAGGCGGGCGGCATGTATGCCGCCGCCGAGGCCGGGCTGGTCCAGCGCATGGTCGGCGCCTCGGCCCTGGCGCATCAGGAGCAGGTGGAGAGCGGCGTGGAGAAGATCGTTGGCGTCAACTGCTACGCCGAGGACGACGAGGCGTCCGAACCCACTCCCTACCGCCCCGACCGCACCGCGATGGAGGCCCATGTCGCCGCTTTCCGCCGCTACAAGGAAACCCGCGACAACGACGCCGTCGCCCACGCAATCGACACCCTGACCGATGCCGCCCGCGACCCTGGCGAGAACCTCTATGCCCGTGTGGTAGATGCGGCCGAGGCGGGCGCCAGCCACGGCGAAATCATCGCGCGCCTGCGCGACGAGCTCGGTTTCGGCCACCCGTTGATCGTCGATTGAAAAGTCAGGGCGGCCGACAAGGGCGGACAATCATTCCGCCCTTGTGCAGTGCGCCGCCTCAGCGCTCCTCGATCCGTCCATCGAGATAGGGCTGGTAGGCCCCGCCAGCGGCCAGGTACTCGGCCACCACATCCTCCAGCGACGGGCCAAAATCATAAGGGTCGATGGCGCTTTCGGCGAAGACCACGTAACCGTCGCCGCCACCCCGGATGTAGTTGTTGGCAACGACACCATAGACCTTGCCCGGATCGATCGGCACCCAGCTATCGCCCGACCGCACCAGCACCGCCAGTATCCGGCCGGAATTCGGCGCCGCCACGCGACTCCAGGCATATTTCAGCCCGGCGACCTGGGCGAATCGGCCTTTGATCTCCTCTACCTGGCTGACCCCGTTCTCCAGCGCCACGATCACATCGGCGCCGGTCAGTTTGAAGGTCGACAGGGTGTTCTGGAACGGCAGCACGGTCAGCACCTCGCCCATGGTCACTGGCCCGGCATCGACCGAGGCGCGCAGCCCGCCGCCATTGGCGAAGGCGATGGTGATACCCTGCCCGGCAACCCGCGCCAGCATGGCGTCGGCGACCAGGTTGCCCATCTCGCACTCGCGCACCCGGCAGTTCTCGCGATTGCCGTCGATCACGGCGGCGGCCTCGGCGACGACCCGCTGGCGGATCTCCTCCAGCGGCCCGGCCAGTTCGGTGATGCGGGCCTTCAGCGCGCCATCTTCCGCCACCTGCCCATCTATCGTGGTGGGCTCGCCGGTCGCGGCAGTGACGATGCCGTTATCGTCCCAGGTCACGTTCAACTCACCCAGATACTTGCCAAAGGCATAGGCTTGAACAATAGCGACCCGGTTGCCATCCGGCGCCTCGACCCAGGTCGGATACGGCCCCGCTGCACGGTCCGACACATTCGACAGATAGGTGTGCGAGTGCCCACCGACGATCACGTCGATACCGGAAACCTCGGCGGCGATGCGCTGTTCGGCGGCATAGCCCGAATGGCTCAGCACCACGATCTTGTCGATGCCCTCTGCGGTCAGCCGTGCCACCTCGCGCCTCAGCGCCTCGGCCGGGTCGGAGAAGGTGATGTTCGGGCCAGGGCTGGCCAGCTCGTCGGTGTCCTCCGGCGTCAGCCCGATCAGCCCAATGCGCTCCCCGCCAACCTCGATCACGGTCGAGGGCATCAGCACCCCCGCCAGCGACGGCTCGGCCGAAATATCCGCATTGGCCAGCAGGATCGGGAACTCGACCGCATCAATCAGCCCGCGCAGCACCTCCGGCCCGTCGTCGAATTCGTGGTTGCCAACGGTCATCGCGTCATAGCCCAGCGCGTTCATCATCTCGGCTGCGGCCTGGCCCTTGTAGTAGGTGTAGAACAGCGAACCCTGGAACTGGTCGCCGCCATCTACCAGGATCGAATTCGCCACTGCCGCGCGGCGCGCGCGGATCGCCGTGGCCAGCCGGGCCGAGCCACCAAAGCACTTGCCCGCGGCATCGTCCTTGGCCGAGCATCCGCTGTCATATTTGTTGATCGGCTCGATCCGGCTGTGGATGTCGTTGGTATGCAGGATGGTCAGGGTGAAGTCGGCGGCGGCCGGCGTGGCGAGAGCGGCAATCGCCGTGATCGCGGCGAGAAATCGGATCGGTCCCATGATTGTTTTCCTCCAGTGAACGGGTCCAGTGGCGGCTTCCCCGCCGCGTGTTCTTTCGGAGCAGTATTCCACAGAATCGCGATTCGCGCGCGAGTCCAGTTATTTTCCTGACGGCTCCGCCGGCTCACCCCGCGCCATTTGCGCCTGTTCCAGTAAACGCGTTGCGCCGATTGGGCGCGCTCCCCCTTTACGCCCTTACCCACGCTCCTCGATCACCGGCGGCACAAACGCCGTCACCGGCGGTGGCTCGCCCTCAAAGCGCTCCACTTCGACCAGCACCGTCTGCGCCGACGGCCCCTGACCGATCCGGGATGTGCCGATGTCGCGGGTCAGCACGTTCGGGTTGCCATGCTTGCACAGGCTGCCATCCACCCCAGGTTGCTCCGGGTCATACCAGGCCCCGGTCGAAAGCTGCACAACGCCGCGCATCACCTCGTCCGACAGGGTCACCCCGGCCAGACAGGCGCCGCGCCCGTTGAACACCCGCACCACGTCGCCATCGGCGATGCCTCGCGCCAAAGCGTCCTCCGGGTGCATCACCATCGGCTCGCGCCCCTTGATCTTGCTCGCCCGGCTGACCCGCCCGGGATCGAGCTGGCCATGCAGCCGAGTGCGCGGCTGGTTCGAGATCAGGTGTAGCGGATATTCCTTCGCCATCGCCCCGCCCAGCCACTCATAGGGCTCGACCCAGACCGGATGGCCAGGGCATTCGTCATAGCCGAACGATGCAATGCGTTCGGAGAAGATCTCGATCCGCCCGCTCGGCGTCGTCAGCCGGTTCGCCTCCGGGTCTTCCCGGAAGTCCCGCATCAGCACCGCCTCGCGCTCGGCAGGCGGCAGTGAGACGGTGCCGCGTTCGCGCAACTCCTGCAGCCCCGGCAGCTCGAACCCCGCCTCCGCCGCCCGTTGGCGCGCCTGGTCCCACAGATGCTGCACCCAGTCCGCGGGGCTGCGCCCCCCGGTGAACGCTTCCTCGACCCCCACCCGCCGGGCCAGCCCGGAGAGGATCGCATAATCGTCCCGCGCCTGACCCACCGGCGCCAGCGCCTTGTGCATGGCGACGATCAGCGGCTCCCAATGGGTCATCGAGATATCTTCGCGCTCCAGCATGGTCGTCACCGGGAACACGATGTCGGCATGGCGCGCCATCTGGGTCCACCAGATCTCGTTGACGATGATCGTCTCGGGCCTGCGGAACGCCCGCACCAGCCGGTTGATGTCCTGATGATGATGAAACGGATTGCCGCCCGACCAGTAGACCAGCCGCAGGTCAGGATACTCCCGCCGCTCGCCGTTGAAATCGTAGGCCTCGCCCGGATGCAGCAACGCATCCGATATCCGCGCCACCGGGATCGACGCCGCCACCGAGTTCTCCCCCTGCGGCAGCGCCGGAAACCGGAACAGCCGCACCGGGTTGCCGATGCCGTTCTCCGAGCCATAGCCGATGCCGAACCCGCCCCCCGGCAGCCCGATCTGCCCCAGCATCGCGGCCAGGGCGATCGCCATCCAGCACGGTTGCTCGCCATGGTCGGCGCGCTGGATCGACCAGGCCACGGCAATCATCGTCCGCGTCCCGGCCATGCGCCGCGCCAACGCCCGGATCGCCCCGGTGCCCAGCCCGGATATCCCCGCCGCCCACTCGGCATCCTTCGGCTGGCCGTCGGTCTCACCCATCAGGTAGGGCAGGAACCGCTCAAACCCCACGGTATAGCGCGCCAGGAACCCCTGGTCGTGCAGCCCCTCGGCCACCAATGTGTGCGCCAACCCCAGCATCACCGCCATATCGGTGTTGGGCCGGGGCGCCAGCCACTCCGCCTCGATCACCGGGCTGGTGTCCGACCGGATCGGGCTGATCGAGACAAACTCCACCCCCCGCGCCTTCGCTGCACGCAAAGCGCCGGGCATGGTGTGCCGCCCGACCCCGCCCGAGGTGATCTGCGCGTTCTTCTCCGGCAATCCACCGAACATCACCATCAGCTTGGTGTTCTCGATGACGACCGGCCACGAGGTCGCGCGGTCGAGCAGGAGACTGCGAAATTTGCCCACTACATGCGGGCTCAGAACATCCACCGCCGCATGGCTGTAGGTGTTGGTGCTGGCGACATAGCCGCCCATGCAGTTCAGGAACCGGTGCATCTGGCTCTGGGCATGATGGAACCGCCCGGCGCTGGCCCAGCCATACGAACCGCCAAAGATCGCCCCGTTGCCATGGGTCTCGCACACCCGCATCAACTCGGCGGCGGCAATGTCCAGCGCCTCGTCCCAGGGCACCGCGACAAACGGCTCGCGCCCGCGCCCGGCGCGGTCGGCCTGCCTGCCCTTGGCCAGGTAGCTCTTGCGGATCATCGGCTGCGCGATCCGGGTGGGATGGTCGATCATATCGACAATCCCCGGCCCGATCACCGCCGGGTCCGGATCGTCCGCATAGTCGCGCACACCGGTCAGCCGCCCGCCCCGCACTTCGGCGTAATAGGTGCCCCAATGGGTCGAAAACGGGGTGACCTTGAGGTCGCTGTCGTCGGTCATGTGAATCTGCCTGATGTTGCCGCCCGCGGGCACACTATCAGGCTGGGATGCGCCGGAAAGAGACAATTTTCCAACCGGAAGCACCCCGCCTCCGTCCCGGCGAAAGAGGCGAGAACCGCCCGTTCCGCTCGTAGCACCCCTCTCCCACTGGAAGAGGGGATGAGGAAGACGCTTGCAACCGTGCCGCCGGACTCCGCCGGCAAATCTGTCCCCGCCTCCTATCTATCCTTGATAAACCCACCCGACTGCAACTCGCGCACGGCCTGGTTCAACTCGGCCTGGGTGTTTACCACGATCGGCCCGTACCAAGCCACCGGCTCGCGGATCGGCTTGCCCGAGATCAGCAGGAAGCGTACCCCCTCGTCGCCAGCCTGCACGACAATCTCGTCGCCCCGGTCGAACACCACCAGCGAGCGGTTGCCGGTGCCATCGCGGATCAGCACCTCTTCGCCGCCAACCTCTTTCTCCAGCAGCACCCCAACCGGCTTCGAGGCATCGCGAAAGCGGCCCGATCCGGCGAAGACATAGGCAAAGGCATGGCGCTCGACCTCGACCCTCAGGGTCTTCCTAACCCCCGGCGGCACCGAGATATCCAGATAGCGCGGATCCGCCGCGACGCTGTCCACCGGCCCGCGCTGACCCCGAAACGACCCGCAGACCACACGCACGCGGGTGCCGTCATCGTCCACTGTTTCGGGGATTTCCGCCCCCGGCACGTCCTGATAACGCGGGCTCGTCATTTTCAGCGACGCGGGCAGGTTGGCCCATAACTGGAACCCATGCATCCGCCCGTCCGCATCGCCCTTGGGCATCTCCTGATGCATGATGCCGCTGCCAGCGGTCATCCACTGCACATCGCCCGCCCCCAGCGTGCCGGTATTGCCCAGGCTGTCGCCATGCTCGACGGTGCCCGCCAGCACATAGGTAATGGTCTCGATGCCGCGATGCGGGTGCCAGGGAAACCCCTTCAGGTAATCCTCGGGCCGTTCATTGCGAAAATCGTCAAACAGCAGGAACGGGTCCAGCTCCGACGTGTCGCCAAAGCCGAATGCCCGGTGCAGATGCACCCCCGCACCCTCCATCGTGGGCGTCGCCGCCTCGATTCGCTTCACCGGTCTGATCGACATCGCTGGTCTCCTTGCTGTGCTGCCAAGACCAATATTTAAGGACTTCGGCCTCCCACGGCCAGACTGCCTCCGTAGCAAAACCGATCCGATTGTTTTGGCCATCGACGCAACAATGCAGCCCCGGCCGCCGAGCCGGGGCCACGCGCCGTTGCGCCCATTTTCGTTGGTGGAGGAAGGGTGCCCCGGCGCAAGGCCGGGGCACCCGCAAAACGTCACCGCTCCGGCGTCAACACCGGCCTCTCGCACGCCCGGGCAATGCCTGGCATCAAGTCACGTTATCGTATTCGACCGTCGTGAACATGCCCACGGCGGCGTGATAGAGGTTGTGGCAGTGGAACGCCCAGTTGCCCGCATTGTCGGCGTCGAAGGCGACCGTGACCTCCGACACCCCCGGAATCAGGACAGTGTCGCGGAGCGCCCCGGAGATGCGCTCGCCGCCGATCTCGACGACCTGGAAATGATGCCCATGCAGATGCATCGGGTGGGACATCATGGTGCGGTTGCGCATCACCATCTCGACCCGCTCGCCGCGCTTGACCCGTATCTTCGCGCCATCTTCGCCATTGACCGCCAGACCCCAGACATAGTTCGCCATCACGCCGGTCAGGTCGAGCGCGATGCTGCGGTCGGCCTTGTGCGCGGAAAGCGGCGCCAGCGCGCGCAGGCCGCGCTCGAAGCCGAGATCCAGAACCGGGTTCATCTGCGCGCCCACACTGGCAATCCTGGTCACACTCGCGCCCTTGGGTCGCAGGATGATGCCGGTGCGCTCGGGCGCGCCCTCACGCAGCATCAGCACCGGATGCGCCTTGCCGCCCGCCGGAACCACGAGCCGGATATCGGCGCGCTGGGCGACCGAGATCGGGAACCGGCTGCCGCGCACCGGCTGGATATCATTGCCGTCAACGGCGATCAGCTCGCCCTGCAACTCGCCGAGGTCGATGGTGAAGTTGGTCGAGGTGGAGCCGTTGATGATGCGCAGGCGCACCTGCCCGTTGCCCTCGACCGCCACCACTTCCGGGTCGTCGAGGGTGCGGTCGTTGGCGAGATAGGCGTCATACTCGATATCGTTGATGTCCGCTTCCATGCCAGACATCGCACCTTGCTCCGCCGACGCCATGGCGCCGCTCGCCATGCTGCCCATGGTGCCCATGTCGGTCCCGCTCTCGCCGCCACCGCCTTCGCCCTTCAGGTCGGCCAGAATCTGCAGAGCTGGCGTGAACGAGAAATCGTGCAGCAGGATCACGACTTCCTGCTCGTCGACCCCACGCTCGGCCGGATCGCGCACGATCAGCGGTGCCGCGAGCAGCTCCTGCTCCTGCAGGCCGACATGGGAGTGCATCCAATTGGTGCCGGACCGGTTGTGCACAAAATGGTAGTCGTAGGACCCTCCGGGATTCAGCGCGTCCTGCGAGACGTCCGGCACACCATCCTGACGCCACGGCGGTGTGAGGCCGTGCCAGTGAACCAGCGTCGTCTCCGTCAGATTGTTTTCCAACCGTACCGCGAATTCGCTGCCAATCTCGGTGAACAACCCCTGAACGCCGCCGGACTGCCGCAGATCGTAGGCCGTCGCGGCCTTGCCGTTGACCTCGATCTGGCGGGTACCAACCTGCAGGCGCGTAATATCCGCCTCCGTCAGCACCCCCGAAAACGCCGGCCGGGCCGCCGCCGCCAATACCGCTCCAGCAGTACCTGCCATGAACCGGCGGCGAGAGAGTGGGATCATCTGTCAGCGCCTGTGATAGGTTGGTCCGCCCGGCACTCCGTTGCCGGACAGGAATTGCGAAATATGAACCGGCGCCGGGCGGCGCAAGGGTCATTTTCGCGCACCATTGATCTCGGCGCGGCGGCGGGGGCCGTTTCCAAAGCAGGTAAATTCTACCAGTGTTCGCACTCGCGAGCCTATCCCCCAACTCCACCACCCCGCCCGGCCACCAATGGCACCCATTGGAGACACCGTATCATTGGTGGCCGAGCAGGGTGGCGGGGTGGGTTCGCGAGTGCGGACACTGGTATTTTTTACCAGCCCGGATCGAGGCTCCGGACCCAAGGCAGGGGCCTCGGCACAGCGCTCACCGCTCCAGCCACGCCACCAGCCCCTCGATCATCTCCAGGCACTGGCGAAGCTGCTCAACCGCCACGAACTCGTCCGCCTTGTGCGCCTCGCCGATCGAACCCGGCCCGCAGATCACCGTCGAGATGTCCATCGTCTGGAACAGCCCCGCCTCGGTCCCGAACGAGACCACCTCGCGGGTGTTCGAGCCGGTCAGTTCCGCGACCAGTTCACAGGCTTCCGACTCCGGCATCGGCTCGAAACCCACCACCTCGCCGATCACCTCGGTCTCGATGCTGGCATCCGCATGGACCGCCCGCATGGCAGGCAGCAGGGTGCTGTCCACATAGTCGCCGATCTCGCGTTTGACGAACTCCGCATCCGCCGGAACCACCGGCCTCATCTCCCAGTCCAGTTCGCACTGATCGGCGATCACATTATGGGCGATACCGCCCCGCATCCCACCCACCTGAAGCGTCGTGCAAGGCGGCTCGAAGCGCGAGCCCGGCGAGGTGCGCGCAATCAGCGCCTCGCGTAGCGCCATCAGCCGCGCGGCGTAGAGCACCGCATACTCCACAGCACTCACACCCAGATGCGGGGCCGCGCTGTGACCCGCCAACCCACTGAACCGGGTGGTATACTCGTTGCAGCCCTTGTGCCCCTCAATGATCCGCATCTCGGTCGGCTCGCCAATGATGCAAATGCCGGGTCGCCGCCCCGAAGCCTCCAGCGCCTTCAGCATGACCCGGGCGCCCAGGCAGCCGACCTCCTCGTCATAGCTCAGCGCGAAATGCACCGGGCGCTTCAGGTTCGCCGCCGCGATTCGCGGTGCCAGCGCCAGCGCACCGGCCAGAAACCCCTTCATGTCGCAGGAACCGCGCCCGTAGATCAGCCCATCGCGCTCGACCGCGACAAACGGATCGCTCGACCAGTTCTGCCCTTCGACCGGCACCACATCCGTATGGCCCGACAGCACCACCCCGCCATCCACATCCGGCCCGATGGTGGCAAACAGGTTCGCCTTTGCCCCGGCCGCGTCGCGCGTGATCTCGCAGTGCGCCCCCGACCCCTCCAGCCGCGCGGCGCACCATTCGATCAGCGCCAGGTTCGAGTCCGACGAGATGGTCGGAAAGCCGATCAGTTCGGCCAGAATCTCGCGGGTATCGATCAACAAACTCATGGCTTGACGAACAACTCGCGCGGATAATCCGCCAGGCACTCCGCCGGGCCGCTGTCACGTATCAACAGCATCTCGGTGATCTCCAGCCCCCAGTCCTCCATCCACAGCGCCGGCATGAAATGGAAGGTCATGCCCGGCTCCAGCACGGTGGTATCCACCGGCCGAATCGAGAACGTCCGCTCGCCCCAATCGGGGGGATAACTCAACCCGATGGGATAGCCACAGCGCCCCTCGCGCTTGATCCCGCGCTTCTCCAGCACGTCGTAGAAGGCCCGCGCCACGTCGCCCGCCGTATTGCCGCGCCGCGCCGCGCTGATGCCGTCCTCAATGCCCTCCAGCACCGCCTCCTCGGCGGCCAGCATGTCGCTCGGCGGAGTGCCCAGAAACACCGTCCGGCACAGCGGTGCGTGGTAGCGCCGATAAACCCCCGCGATCTCGAAGAACGTCCCCGCCCCGGTCTCGAACGGGCGGTCGTCCCAGGTCAGATGCGCCGCCGAGGCGTCCTTGCCGGTGGGCATAAGGGGCGTGATCGCCGGGTAATCGCCGCCGAAGCTGACGCCCTCGAACTCCGCCCCCCAGATCGCGGTATGGAACACCTCCGCCGCGAGCTCGTTCTTGCGCTTGCCCGGCTCGATGACCTCGAGAATCCTCGCATGCATGCGCTCGACGATCCGCGCGGCGCGGCGCATGAACAGGATCTCGGCCGGCGACTTCACCGCCCGGCACCAGTTGACCAGCGCCGTGGCGTCGATGATCCGGTTGCCCGACAGCGCTGCGCCAAACACTGCATGGGCCTTGGCCGAGTAATAGTAGTTCTCCATCTCGACCCCGAGGCTGCACCCGCCCCAACCCCGCTCGCGGATCAGCTCCGCCAGATGGTCCATTGGGTGGAACTCGGTCGACATGACGAAATGGTCCGGATAGCCGACGATGTCGTCCGGGCTCATATAGCAGGTACGCAGCGCCCCGTTGGCGTCCATGCCGCGCCCCCAGAAGACGGGATCGTCCGACGGCCCGACGACGACCCCCTGATGCACATAAAAACTCCACCCGTCATAGCCGGTCAGCCAGGCCATGTTCGAGGGATCGCAGGTGAACAGCACCTCGATCCCGGCGGCCTCCATGGCGGCACGGGTCTTGGCCAGACGCCCGGCGTATTCGTCGCGGGTGAAGGGCAGGTCGATATCGGGCATGGGCGAATCCTCCGGCGCGGCGCGCCAGACAGCGCCCTGCTGTCCGTGCATCTCAATGCCGGATTTCACCGCCGATCAAGCAATTTCTCTCTCTTTTCCACCGCCGTTTGCCTCACATCCCGCCACGCATTCGGATCACCAACCGCGAGGCGGGCCGCCAGCGGGCCAATATCCACTCCAGATCCCACCTCCGGAAAGCGACACACCCCGCTGTCGGCCAACGCGGACGCCGCCACAGATGGACAAAGATGGCGCTGCTGCCCGCCCCCGGCACCACCAGGGCGGCGTTGTGGTCGGTGATCGCACAGATATCGTAGAGCGGGTCGCCGCGCGCCATGCGGTCAGCCGGGAACCGGTGCGGATGGCGGACGGGGAGGTTGTAAGCGGGGTCCTCCGGCACCTCTGCCCAGCCCTTGCCGTGGGCCGAGGGGCGTGGCCGCCAGCGCAGTCACCGGGCGTCTACCCCGGTCGGCGCGCCAGTAGAGCCGGGTCAACGCCCAGGCCCCCGCCGGGCTGGCGCCATCGCCCTCGCTTTTCGCCTGCGCCGGGACGATACTGCCACGCCCGATGGAACAGGGAAAGCGGCGCCCGAGGAACCGCGCGCGCCAGGGACCAACGACCAGGTCGCCGGGCCGCGCCCGCGGGGGGCAGGTCACATCAGATGCCCGCTCTTCGCCGCCTTGGTGGCCAGATAGGCCTCGTTCTGCGCCGTTCGGCCGACCTTCAGCGGCACCCGCTCGGTCACCTCGACCCCCGCCTCGCGCATCATCGCGATCTTGGCCGGGTTGTTGGTCATCAGGCGCACAGCAGCAAAACCCATCGCCTTCAGGATCTCGGCGCCAAGCCGGAAATCGCGCTCGTCGTCCTCAAACCCCAGCCGGTGGTTGGCCTCGACCGTGTCGTAACCCTGATCCTGCAACGCATAGGCGCGCATCTTGTTGGCCAGCCCGATGCCGCGCCCCTCCTGGTTCATGTAGAGCAGGATGCCGGACTCCTCCGCCGCCATCTGGGTCATGGCGGCGGCAAGCTGCGCGCCGCAATCGCATTTCAGCGAGCCGAGCACGTCCCCGGTGAAACACGCCGAATGCAACCGCGCCAGCACCGGCGCTGTGCGCGACGGGCGGCCGATCTCGATAGCGTAATGCTCCTCGCCGCCATCGGCGGGACGAAACACGTGGCAGCGCCCGGCTTCAGCGAAGCGAGTCGGCACGCGGGCGTCCGAAACCCGTTGCATCTGCGGGGCGGCCTCGGCGGCGCGGCGCAGGATGATCTCGGTCAGCACCGTCAGTCCGGCTTCGGCGGCCAGTGCCTGAACCGGGCCGGCTTTGCGCCACACCGCGACCACGACCGCAGGCAGCAGGCGGGCCTGCTTGGCCAGCGCCAGAGCGAGCGCGTGGAGGTCGGACGGCCCCTCGCGCCGGGTCGTATATGGCCCCTTCAGCGGCGTGGCCAGGTCGCGCGACGGGTCGGCGGTGGCCAGCACCCAGGCGGCATCGGCATCGCCGGGCACGACGATGCGGGCCAGCTCACCATCATAGGCCCGTGCGCGCAGCGTCTCCGCCCGGCGGTGCGAGACGGCGAGGTCCAGCGCCTCCGGTGCCACCGTGCGCAGGGCAGCCAGGCGCTGCGCCGACAGGGTCTCGGCAGCGGCTACCAGGGCGCCCCCGGAGGCCGACGTCAACGCCACCGGCGCGCCGATCCTCAGATCGGCGCGGGCACGGGCGACCAGTTCCTCCGCGGTCAGGGATAACGGCGTGTTCAGTGGCATTCCCCGCGTCTTTCTGGGTAAACTTCGCCAAGTTGGATCTGATAACAATATATGGGAGACCGTTCCAGAATGCCCGCGACTTTCGTAACAAAGCCGGGCGCCGGACACAGATTGGTGAGGATTTGTCAGAATTGCTGGGATTTGCGGTCATAAAGCCCAATTCTGAAGGAATTAACCCGAAGCCGAATTGGCGCATGAGAGGGCTCGAGATGACCGTTGCCAAGAAGATTCTGCTGATCGATGACGACGCCGATCTGCGCGAGGCGCTGGCCGACCAGTTGATGATGATGGAGGAGTTCGACGTCTACGAGGCCGAGGATGGCCATCGCGGCATCGAGCGCGCCAAGGCCGAGATGCACGACCTGATCATCCTCGATATCGGCCTGCCGGATATCGACGGGCGCGAGGTCTGCCAACTGATGCGCAAACAGGGGGTGAAATGCCCGGTGGTCATGCTCACTGGGCACATCACGGATTCGGACACCATTCTGGGGCTCGACTCCGGGGCCAACGACTATGTCGCCAAACCATTCAAGTTTCCGGTACTGCTGGCCCGCATCCGTGCCCAGTTGCGCCAGCACGAGCAATCCGAGGACGCCGTCTTCGCCATCGGCCCCTACAGCTTCCGCCCCGGAACCAAGATGCTGCTCGACGAAAACGACCGAAAGATCAGGCTGACCGAGAAGGAAACCAACATCCTCAAGTTCCTCTACCGGTCCAGTGGGCGTACGGTCGAGCGCGAGGTGTTGTTGCGCGAGGTCTGGGGTTACAACGCTGGCGTCACCACTCACACGCTGGAGACCCACATCTATCGCCTGCGCCAAAAGATCGAACCGAATCCGTCCAATGCCTCGATTCTGCTCACCGATGCCGGAGGCTATCGGCTGGGAATGTGAACCGGCCTGCCCTTGAAGCCGGGACAGGAGGTCCTAAATCCTTCTTTAGGCAGCGGCCATTTCCCCCCGAACCCGCCGCTGCCAGCGGATAGGGCTCCCCTCGTCCTATCCGTGGCCCGCCCGAAACGGGCAAGCGCCCGGTGCTCCCCCGCATCGGGCGCTACTTTTTTACCTGTGCCAAAATCCGCTGAACGGATTTTACGCGCGCCGCCTCCCGCCTCACGTATTTATGCGCCTGTTCCGTAACCGTCCGGTCTCCCCGCCCTTGAATGGTTTGTGATTGGCGTGCGAGCCTTCGGGTGATCGCGGGCGATAATGTCCGTTTGAATTACGAGGACACTTGAACTTGATGGATCATCGTAGAGGCAATCGGCGGAGCTACTCGAATGCGTTCAAGCGCCGTGTTGTGGCCGAGGCGCTTGATCCAGGGGCTTCGGTTGCGTCGGTGGCGCGCCATCACGGGCTGAGCGCGAACATGGTGTTCGCGTGGCGTCGTGATCCGCGGTTTGGGCCAGGTGGTGATGGGGTGTTTTTCCTGCCTGTCGAGGTGATGTCGACTGCGATCACCGCCGCGCCGGAGCCGATCATTCCATCCAGCGACGGCCGGGTCGAGATCGCCCTTGCATCGGGCCATCGTCTGACGCTCAGCGGTGCCTTTGATCCGGACATGGTGGTGCTGTTGGCGCGAGGTCTGAGCGCATGATCCCGGTTCCCGTGCAGACGAAGGTCTGGCTGGCGGCTGGCGTTACCGATATGCGCAAGGGGTTCAACGGTTTGTCGGCGCTGGCCGGGAAGGTTCTGGAGCAGGACCCGTATTCCGGGCACCTGTTCGTGTTCCGGCGGCGGCGCGCCGACCTGATCAAGGTCATATGGTGGGACGGGCAAGGGGCGTGTCTGTTTTCCAGGCGTCTGGAGCGCGGCAGGTTCGTCTGGCCATCGCCGGCGCATGGCAGGTTGTCGGTGACATCGGTGCAACTGGCGATGCTGTTGGAGGGCATCGACTGGCGCGCGCCGCTGCGCACCTGGCGGCCCCTGACGGCAGGATGATTTTTTGAACAAAAGCAGAGAAATATGACGCTTCGGGGATTCCCTTCAGTGTCGCGTTCTGGTATGGAATGGCTATGCTGGACCAGACCGGATCACTGCCCGATGATCCCTCGGAATTGAGGGTGTTCGCGGGGCAATTGGTGGCGACGGTCAAGTCCCGGGCGCTCCGGATCGCCAAGCTGGAACACCAGCTCGCTGGCCACCGCCGTCATCGGTTTGGCTCGAAGTCGGAGACGATGGATCAGCTTGAACTCGGGCTCGAAGAGGAAGAGATCGCGGCGGCGAAGATCGCGCCGCCTGCGCCGCCTGATACTGTCGCCGGGCCGAAGAACAAACCAAAGCGCAAACCGTTGCCGGACAGCTTGCCGCGCAACGAGCAAGTGCTGTCGCCCGGCGAGGCCTGCGGCAAGTGCGGCGAGGTTCTGAAGAAACTCGGCGAAGATGTCACCGAAGAGCTGGAATACATCCCTGGCCGGTTCATCGTGAACCGCTTTGTCCGGCCCCGCATGGCTTGCACGTGTTGCGAGGCGATCTGCCAGGCACCATTGCCCTCGCGCCCGATCGAGCGGGGTCGTCCCGGCCCGGCCTTGCTGGCCCATGTGCTGGTCTCGAAGTATGCCGATCACCTCCCGCTCTATCGCCAGTCCCGGATATTCGATCGCGACGGCATTGATCTCGACCGCTCGACCCTGTCCGACTGGGTCGGCAAATCGGCGGCACTGCTGGAACCATTGGCTGATATGGTCGGGCGCCATGTTCAGCGCGGCCAGGCGATCTTTGCCGACGACACCACCCTGAAGATGCAGGTGAAGGGCACCGGCAAATGCAAGACCGCCCGGATCTGGACCTATGTTCGCGACGAACGGCCATGGGGCGGCGCCGACCCACCAGCGGCATGGTATCAGTTCACCGTCGATCGCAAGGGCGAGCACCCCACCAAACACCTGGCCGGGTACAAGGGCTGGATGCACGCGGACGGCTATGCCGGGTTCAACGAGCTCTACCGATCCGGTGGTGTCGATGAAGTCGCCTGCATGGCCCATATCCGGCGCAAGTTCACCGATGTCTTCCAGTCGGAGGGCTCGATCATCGCCGAGGAAGCCATCAAGCGCATCGCCGGGCTCTACGTCGTCGAGAAGGATGCCCGCGGCAGTGTGCCCATTGAGCGGGTCCAACTCCGGCAAGCCCGCGCCAAACCGATCTTCGATGCTCTGGAAGCCTGGCTGCAAACCCGGCTGCCAAAGATCTCCGGCAAGTCCGAACTCGCCAGGGCGATCCGCTACGCCCTGACCCGGATGAGGCGCCTGCGCCCGTATCTCGACCACGGCTTTCTGGAGATCGACAACAATTCCGCCGAACGCGCCATGAAGCCGATAGCCCTGGGTCGCAAGAATTATCTTTTTGTCGGCTCAGAGGCTGGCGGTAAATCCGCCGCCATCGCCTATACCCTGATCGAGACCGCCAGGCTCAACGGCGTCGATCCCCAGGCCTGGCTGACCGATGTGCTCAGTCGCATCGCCGATCACAAAATCACCAAACTCGACGAGTTGCTCCCGTGGCGCTTCGCTCAGACCTGAGCGCAATCGGCCGACGCTGAACCGAACCAGAGCCCCGAGACCGGACGCTTACCCTGTTCCAAAGGCTGCTCTGCATCCTTTGGGCGCGCCCCCCCCCCCGCGCGCAGAATCACACTTGAGCCACACGGCACGGCAGTCCATTCTCGCCCGCCCGGAACCGAGGAAACCCAATATGCCCCTGACGATTGCGACCTGGAACATTAACTCTGTGCGGCTGCGGGCCGGGCTGGTCGCCGACTTCCTGAAAGCGGAAGCGCCGGATGTCCTGTGCCTCCAGGAGCTCAAGTCACCCGTTGAGAAGATCCCCTACGAGGTATTCGCGGAGCTGGGCTACAGCCACGCGGTGGTGCGCGGGCAGAAGGGCTATAACGGCGTCGCGATCTTCGGCCGGGTGCCGCTGGAGGATGCCGGCCAAGTGGATTTTTGCGCCAAGGGCGATGCCCGCCATGTGGCCGCGAAGCTGCCCGGCGGCACGGTGCTGCACAATTTCTACATTCCGGCGGGCGGCGACGTGGCCGACCCGGAGACCAACCCGAAATTCGCCCACAAGCTCCAGTTCCTCGACGAAATGACCGCTTGGGGCGCGGCACAGGACGGCCCGGCGATTCTGGTCGGCGACCTGAACATCGCGCCGCTGGAAGACGATGTTTGGTCGCACAAGCAATTGCTCAAGGTGGTCAGCCACACCCCGGTCGAGGTCGAGGCGCTGGGTCGGGTGCAGGCAGCGGGCAACTGGACCGACGTGACCCGGGCCCATCTGCCCGCGCCGGAGCGGCTGTATTCCTGGTGGTCCTACCGTGCCCGCGACTGGGCCGAAGCCGACCGCGGCCGGCGGCTCGATCACATCTGGAGCCGGGGCGGGGTTGCGGCGGTGCCGGGCTCCAGCCGCATCCTGCGCGACTGGCGCGGGGCAGAGAAGCCGTCGGACCACGTTCCGGTGCTGGCGAGTTTTGAGTTGTAGGGGGGCGCGCTGAGCTAACCGTTATTTTTTATTCGGTGGGTTTTGTGGGTGGCGTAATTGTCCATGATGATATGGACATCCAATTCGTCGGGCACATTGGCGTCGATCTGTTTCAGAAAATCGAAAAACTCCTTGGCGCGGTGACGCTTGTAGCATTTGCCGATGACGAAGCCGGTCGCCACATCGAGGGCGGCAAACAGCGAGGTGGTGCCATGGCGAACATAATTGTGGGTCCGCATCTCGGGTATGCCCGGCATCATCGGCAACACCGGCTGTTCCCGGTCCAGCGCCTGAATTTGGCTCCCACACGCTTGATGTGCGGGCCTTGACAGCTGATCAGCACCGGGCTGCACAAGAAGCATTCGAGGCACTGCGCGGCGAGCGGTTTCTTCCATTCGATCAGGTCGACGAAGAGGCTCTCCTCCAACTGATCCGTCACATGGTCGGCCAATGCCTGATACAGAAATCGATCATAGGGCTTTAAGATACTACCCGGTCGCGAGAACCATCGTTTCTTGAGGACGCTCATCGTGATTGGAGAGCTCGGGTTCGTAGTTTCACGCCTTCAGCTGCTGCTTGAGTCGATTCCAAAGCTCCTCGCCAGCGCGACTGATGATGAATATGACGGGCGGGCCCTCTACGAGGATCTCTACTGTGCCCGGGGCGAGATGGAGAACCGGATCAAGGAATGCCGGCTCAACCTGTTCGCTGACCGCACATCGCCCAGCACCATGCGTGCCAACCAACTGCGCCTGTGGTTCGCGTCCTTCGCCTGTGTCCTGATGGAGGCGATCAGGCGCGTGGGTTTGCAACAGACGCGGTTGAAAAATGCCACCTGCGGCACGATCCGCCTGAAACTGCTGAAGCTCGGCGCCCGGGTCGTGGTGCCGGGTCGTGGTGAGTGTGCGCCGCGTCGTCGTCTCGATGGCAACCAGCCATCCTTGTCAGAGGGAGTTCGCCCAGGCCCACGCGCGATTATCGCGCTGAAACGCCGATACCCCGCCGCCTCGGCACACCGGCCCGGCCGCCGGCCGGCTCGCCGTGGCCGAAACACGCCAAACTTGCCATTACAATGGCGCGCGGTGACGCCGTCGCCAACGCGGCGCGCGGCAAGGCCGAAAAACCGTGCCGGGCAGAAATACCTGGGGCAAAATCAGCAAAACCGCTGCCCAAAATCCATAGGGTGAGAAGTGCGTGCTAAAAGCGGACTTCGCCTTTCAGCATGATCGCGTGATCGGCGGCACCGTCGCTACTCTCGTGGCGCTCGCCGGTCAAATTCAGCTCAAACAACGCGCCAAGTTCCCATTCCATCCCCAGGCGATAATTTCTGGCAGAGTCGCCGAAGGTCACCTCGCTGTAGGGGGTCAGCAGACCGCGCCCGCCGAACGCGGGCAGCCCGTAGCCAAGGCGCAGGTCCATGCGCGCGCCGTAATCCCGCGCGCCGTCGATCTTGTCGTGCAGGCCCTGTTGCCACAATCCTTGGGTGCCGCTGCCGGTCTTGCCGTAGCCGGGACTCAGGTTGAACGACAGCCCGCGCCCGTTTCCTCGCTCCAGGCGAATCAGGCCATTAACGCCCCATTCCCCATAGCTGTCCCGTCCCACCAGGGTGCGCGCCCGGCCTTCCAGGGTCAGGCCCATGACCGGATTGCTGTAGCGCACGCCGCCACCCAGTTCGGCCCCGAAACCGGTCTCGCCGTCGCCGCCGTCATGCCGCACCCCGACCTCCAGGCTCGGCTCCAGCTGCGCCCCGTCTGCCAGCGTGTGCGTCCGGCTCCCTTCCAGGATCATCCGCACCCGCCGCGCGTCCACCGTCAGGGCCGCCATCTCATCGCTACCCTCCACTTCCATCTCCGTCAGCAAAGCGTCGCCCTTGAGCCGGAGCGTGGTCGCGCCCACCTTCAACAACCGGCCGAGGCCGCCCACGGCCACAGTGCGCATCTCGACATCGCTCGACGCTTGCTGCGCCTCATTGGCGATCTCCAGATCGCCCCAGCCGTAGCCCACGGTGGCCCACAGATCCAGCTTCCCCGAAAGCGCGCTCCAGCCCACATAGGGATGGAAGCTGGTGAGGTCCAACTCATAATCACCGAACTCATAATCACCGCTACGACCGGGGTCGCTGTAGTCCAGATCGACCCGACTCCAGGACACCGCCAGGCCGACCAGCAGGTCGTCGCGCAGGCGGGCGTCCGCGCCCAGATGGGCGCTGAACAGGTCGCCGTCCCAGTCCACCGCCCCGCCGGAACCGTCGAGGTTGCTGTAGTCGCCCGCGCCCCAGAAGGCGACCGAAGACAGACCGGGCGCGCCCGCCGCGGCGCGCGCATTCAGCGGCAAGACAAAGTCGCCGCCGCCGAGCAGATCTTTCAGGCTGAGCGTGCCGTCAGCCATAGCTTGCCCGTGGCCGGCGAGCGCGCCGGCCACGCCGGCCACGGTGGTCTGGCCGCCGAGATTGAAACTGCCCGCGCTGTCGGTGCCGCCGTCAGCGCGAGCTTGTGTCACGCGCCGCGCAATCGCGCCCACCGTGTGGCCGGCGATGGCGCGGGCCACTTCCGGCAGAATCGTGCGGTTGAGGTCGGCAAACCGTGGCAAGGCCACGGTGACGGTGAAGTCGGCCGTGGCCGTGGCGCCGTTGGCGTCGGTCACCGTGTAGGTCAGGGTGGTGGTCGCCATCGCAGTCGGTGTGCCCGACAGCGCGCGTGTGGTTGCGGTAAAGGTCAGACCCGTCGGCAGGGCGACGCCCGCCGGCCCGGTCAGGGTGTAGTTCAGGGTGCCGGTGCCGCCGGTCGCCGCCGGCAGGGTCAGGTCGGCGATCGCCGTGTCCACGGTATAGCTCTGGTCGGGCGGCGCGGTCAGCGCCAGGGGGGCCGCGGCCACGGTGACGGTGAAGATCTGGCTGGTGGTGGCACCGTTGGCGTCGGTTACCCTGTATTCCAGCCGGGTGGCTGGCGTCATCGCGGTCGGCGTGCCCGACAGCGTACGGGAGTTCGGCTCAAAGCTCAGTCCGTCTGGCTGGCCGAGGAGGGTGTAGGTACGGGGCGCGGTGCCGCCGGTCGCTTCCGGCAGGATCAGGGCGGTGATCGGCGTGCCCGCGGTATAGCTCTGGTCGTCCGGCGCGGTCAGCACCAGGCCGGCGTTCACGGTGACGGTGAAGGTCTGGCTGGTGGCGCCATTGTCGTCGGTCACCGTGTAGGTCAGTTCGGTGCTCGCCGCCGCGGTCGGCGTGCCGGACAGGACGCGGCTGTCCGCATCGAAGCTCAGGCCCGCCGGCAGCCCGGTCAGGGCGTAGGTCAGGGTGCCGGTGCCACCGCTGCCCTCCGGCAGGGTCACGTCGACCGCCGTGTTCACGGTATAGCTCTGGTCGGGCGGCGCGGTCAGCGCCAGGGGGGCCGCGGCCACGGTGAGCTTGAATTTCGGCGAGATTTCTTTCAAACTCGCGGCGTCCTGGACACGGTAGGTGATGGTGGATTCCGCAACCGTGGTCGGCGTGCCGGACAGCCTGCGGGTGGCCGCATCAAAGGACAACCCGTCCGGCACGTCGCGCAGGGTGTAAAGGAACCGAGGGGTAGTGCCGGTGCCGCCGGTGGCTTCCGGCAGGGTCAGGGCGGTGATCGGCGTGCCAACCGTGTAGCTCTGGCCGGCCACCCGCTCGGCAAGCCCCAGCGCGGTGAACGCCGGGGGTGAGCAGACCGTTGCGCCATCTGGGCTCCCGCGTCCATCGCACACCGTGACAAAGACGGTGATGGTGTCGCGGCCACTGGCCGTGTCGTCCACCGCGTAGACGAGTTCAAAGCCATCACTCTCTGTTTCACCCGCGCCCGCCAGCGTCGGTGTGCCCGAGAGGGTGCGGGTGGCCGGATCAAAGCTGAACCCCAGTGATTTCAGTGAATGGTCTCCTCCGGCCAGAGAATAGGTCAGGTCGCCGGTGCCGCCGATGGCGTCCGGAAAGACGATGTTATCGGTGGCCACCCCAAACCGGAAATACAGGTCGATGTAGCCTGCGGTGGCCACCGTACCGATTTCCACTCGACCAAAGAACGCCGGCTGCGCTCCGGCTGGCGATGCCAGCCCGAGCAGCAGGCCGATCACCATTAGCGGGCCCAGCAGGAGGGCGGCGAGGCGAGGGGCCGCTGGCATCACGCCACGCCTCCCGCCCGGCGGGCCTGGCTGGGGCTGGAGTGAAGCCCGGATAAATCTGGGGGGGGGCAAAACTGCGCCGCACCGGGACGCTGCGCTAAACTTGTGGCTCCGCGCCGAACGCAGGTCATTCTTGTTCATGAAAACGCCCCCTGGGCCGCTGGATAAGTGGGTCCATTGCAAGTGTCTCGAATCTGATAACCCGGTTCGGAACCTGTATGCAAGTGTAGCAGCAATTCTCATTATGGCGTTACAAAGGGGATTCCCAAGGCGGCAAATATATGAATGAACCTACTATATGTGGTTATCGATTCGCTCATAGACACTCTGCGTAGCCGCTGCGCGATGTTTCCCGACATGCGCACGGGAAGCAATTCGAGCGACACTATGGCCGATATCGGCATGGCTGCATTTTCGGTATTTTTTATGCAGAGCCCGTCCTTTTTATCGCATCAGCGGGCGTTGGAAAAGCGTCGGGCGCGGTCGAACTGCGAGACGCTGTTCGCCATTGAGAAGATCCCTACCGACAATCATGGAGCACAATGCTTGATCCGGTGGAACCCGATGGGCTGTTAACCGCATCGGCAAGCAAACGCTGCGCGCCCGAACGCAGAACCTCCGTCAACAGATCGGAAAACTTCCCCGGCTGAACCAGAGGCGTAACTGTAGAAGTCGTCATGGCGTATCTTTCTTTTCATGGAACTTATAGATGTCTGAATCACACCCAGGATACGCCACCTAATCCGCCGTCACCAAAATTCGCGGTTAGCTCGGGCGCCGCTCGCACGCGCCCTACTTTGGCCAGATAGTCATGATCGCCATAGCGATCATCGCAACGACCGTTATCACGCCGTCGACGACAAACATTTTTTAAGTTTCTGGCGTCGTTGAGCGAGAAACTTTCGACCATTTTCCGTGTCAGGAACCGATTGAGGGACGATATCGAAAAGGAAAGGCATGCGCAAAATGTCCGGTTCATTCGGCAAAAGTTCGCGCAATCGTATTTTCGATAAGATTCGCCAGCGGATTTCCACAATAATGATCGCCGGAAAACTTACTACGAGCAAAAATGCCGCGACGTCGTGATACATATCAATCGCTTACTTCCTCAGGCTCTGCTTCGCGATATGGCTAGTGCCTGGCATGTCCCGGCGCATCCCTCCTACTGCGGGTCCTCGATAAAGAATAAATTCGGGTCGAGTTCGACGTTCGAGCGCATCTCGCTCAGCGCCACCGTTGTCGTCAGCCCCTGGGGGTCGACCACGATCCATTGGCGCAGTTCCAGCGGGTTCTCGGCGAACACCATGGTGATCGAACCCTGGTCGGGCTCGTCCGGGTCGATCGCGGTGACCCGCATCAGGCCCGGGCCGCGCTCGATCGAGCGGATTGCGCCGTCCTTGCGCAGATCGACCTTCTTGCGCAGCAGGAGATACAGCGGCGTCGATTTCAGCGGTATTCGGTCGAGCGTGTTCAGCCGCGTGTCGTAGACCCCGACCCAGGTCCCGTCGGCGACGACCAGCGCCGGGTTCGGCGGCTTGTACTCGAACCTGATGCGGCCAGGGCGGCGCAGGTAGAACAGCCCTTCGGACAACTCGCCGTCATGGCCGATCTGGACGAAGCTGCCCTCCAGCGTCTTCACGCCGTTGAGATAGTTCGAGATACGCGCGAGGTCGCGTGCGTCGGCCCCCGACATCTGGGCCGCCGCCATCTGGGTGAATGCGGGCATTAGCAGGGCGGCGAGTGCGCCGACGAGAAAGATTCGTCTGGTCATGGGCCTTACTTGGCAATGAATTCTGGCAATACAACGGCGATCTTACTGCTCCTCGATCATAATGTCGCGCTTGCCAACGGCATTGGCCGGACTGACGATGCCATTGCCTTCCATCTGCTCGACCAGGCGGGCGGCCTTGTTGTAGCCGATGGCGAGCTTGCGCTGGATATAGCTGGTCGAGCATTTCCGGTCCCGCGCGACGATCGACACGGCCTTGTCGTAAAGGGTGTCTTCGCTGTCGCCCGCAACCGCCAGCCCAAGTTTCTCGTCGATCAGTGCCTGGGTTTCCTCATCGCCGCCTTCGGTGACCGCGCCGACGTATTCCGGCACGCCGAGGCCTTTCAGGCGCCGCACCACTTCTTCGACCTCCTCGTCCGAGACGAAGGGGCCGTGAACGCGGGTGATGCGCCCGCCGCCAGCCATGTAGAGCATGTCGCCCATGCCCAGAAGCTGCTCGGCCCCCTGCTCGCCCAGGATCGTACGGCTGTCGATCTTCGAGGTGACCTGGAACGAGATCCGGGTCGGGAAATTGGCCTTGATGGTGCCGGTGATGACATCGACCGAGGGCCGCTGGGTGGCCATGATCAGGTGGATGCCCGAGGCCCGCGCCATCTGCGCCAGGCGCTGGATGCAGGCCTCGATTTCCTTGCCTGCGACCATCATCAGATCGGCCAGTTCATCGACGATGACGACGATATAGGACATCTCCTCGGGCGTCAGGCTCTCGCTCTCGTAAACCGGCTCGCCGGTGCTCTCATCGAAACCGATCTGGACGACACGGCTGAAATCCGCGCCCTTCTTCAGCGAATCACGGACCCGGGCGTTGTAGCCGTCGATGTTGCGCACCCCCAGCTTCGACATCTTGCGGTAGCGCTCTTCCATCTCGGCGACGACCCATTTCAACGCCACCAGCGCCTTCTTCGGGTCGGTAACCACCGGGGCAAGCAAGTGCGGGATGTCGTCGTAGACCGAGAGCTCCAGCATCTTCGGGTCGATCATGATCATGCGGCACTGCTTCGGGCTGAGCCGATACAAGAGTGACAGGATCATGGTGTTGATCGCCACCGACTTGCCCGAGCCAGTGGTACCGGCGATCAACAGATGCGGCATCTTGGCGAGGTTGGCCACCACCGGCTGGCCGGAGATGTCCTTGCCCAGTGCCAGCGCCAGCTTGACCTGACTGTCACCATAGGCAGGGCTTTCCAGCGACTCACGCAGCAGCACCTTTTCGCGCTCGGCATTGGGCAACTCAATGCCGATCACCGAACGCCCCGGCACGGTCGAGACGCGCGCCGCCAGAGCTGACATCGAGCGGGCGATGTCGTCAGACAGGCCGATGACCCGGCTGGCCTTCAGGCCCGGCGCGGGTTCCAGTTCGTAGAGGGTAACCACCGGCCCGGGTTTGACCGCGGTGATCTCGCCGCGCACGCCATAATCCTCCAGCACGGTCTCCAGCATCCGCGCATTCTCGTGCAGAGCGTTGCCCGAGGTCTGCGGACGGATCACCGGGACCGCTTTCTCGAGGAGCCCCAGCGGCGGCGCCTCATAGGCTTCGGCCTCGTTCAGGCTCTCGAACAACATCGGCTCCTGCTCGCGCGTTGCGCGGCGGCTCATCTTGGCTGGGCGGGCCTTGCGCTGAGCGACCGGACTGCGCGCCGCCCCGGTCGCGACTGCAACCGGCGCCACAGCGACCGGTTTCGGGCGCGAACGTGGCGCCGGCGTTTCCGGCTCGCCCACGATTCCGGTCAGGGCGCGGATGGCACTGTTGAGCGCTTGATCCTGTCGGGTCGCGCCGGAATGGTTGTCCTCGCCGTCGTCATCGTAGGCGTCCGCATGATCATCATCGGCCCCGTCGCGGGTCATCGGCGGCTCGCCGCGCGGGGTGCGTTTGGCTGCCAGAATCCGCTGTTTCCAGCTTCCGGTCGGCTCGGCCGGAGCCATCCGCTCGGAGCGCGGCCGGGTCCGCCAGGCGCGATACTTCGCCACCAGCGCCCGCAGCAATCCACCGAGACCGCTCAGGCATTGGCGCACGGTCTGCAACAGCGAGCGCGACATCCAGCGGGCGATGGACCAGGCCTCCGGGGCGGTGATACCCAACGCCGCACCGGCGGCGGCGGTCAGACTGGCGCCGAAGACCACCGACAGGCTCTGCAATGCCGCCGTCGCGCCCATCGGCAGGATGCCGATCAGCGAGACCACCACGGTGTCGCCGACGAACCCGCCAAGGCCGGAGGAAAGCTGCCAACTGTCCCATGGCGCATGGGTCGAGGCGAAGAACGTGCCGATCAGGAACGCCAATGGCGCAATCAGCAATCGGCGCACCAGGCGGCGCTCGCCCAAATGGAACAGGAAGCGCACGGACCAGGCGCCGAGGAATACCACCAGACCCCAGCTTGCGGCGCCAAAAGCGCGCATCATCGGGTCCGCAAGGATCGCTCCGACGCGGCCAAGCCAGTTGGAAGGCGGCGCGGCGGTCGAACTGAAATGGCTGGAATCATTGATATCGTAACTGGCGAGGCAAACGCCCAGCGCGATCGCCAGCGCGGCCCAGCCCAGCCCGGTCAGTTCGCCCAGCCGGCGGCGCATGGCCTCGGACATCTCGCTGTCGACCAGCGGTGTGGCGCGTTCGCCAGAGAAAAATGCCATCTCGTCTTTCCTCGTTCCTCTCCCGGCCGCTCGTTCGGGCGCGTCAGCTCAGAACCGCACGCACGGCCTCCAGTCCCCGGCGCACGTCGGGGGCGGGCGCAACCAGCGCCAGACGCACATACGCGGAACCCGGATCGCCGCCACCAAGCCATCCGGGCGCGGGACGCGACAAATATGCACCGGGCAAGCAGCGCACCCCTGCCTCGCGCCACAAGCGCAGTGCGGCCGCCTCGCCGCCGCCGCCATCACCATCGTCACCGACCCGAAGCCACAGGAAGAACCCGGCCCGGGGCGACATGTAACCCGGCATATTGCCCAGTATATCATCTGCGAGCGTAAATTTCTCCTGATAGAGAGCCCGATTGGCCACGACGTGACTTTCGTCGGCCCATGTTGCCGCAGCAGCATACTGCGCCGGAATCGGCATCGCGGCACCGGCATAGGATCGCAGTTGTATCATCCGCGCCATATTACCCGCTCCGGTTGCCGCGAAGCCGGAGCGCAGGCCGGCCAGGTTCGAGCGTTTCGAGAGCGAGTGGAACACCACCAGCCGGTCGGGATTTGCGCCGATATCGGCGGCCACCTCCAGCGCGCCGGTGGGGGCCAGGTCGCGGTATATCTCGGAGTAGCATTCGTCGGCGAAGACCCGGAAATCGTGCTTTTCGGCGAGGTCCAGCAGGGTTTTCCAATAGGGCCGATCCGCCACCGCACCCTGCGGGTTGGCGGGGGAGCAAACATAGGCAACCGTGGTGCGATCCAGCACGTTCGCCGGAAGCCCCGCAAAATCCGGCAGATGGCCGGTTTCCGGTGTGCAGGGAAGGTAGATCGGCTCGGCCCCCGCCATCGCCGCCGCCACCGCGTAGCACTGGTAGAACGGGTTGGGCAGCAGCACGGCGGGGCGCTGACCGCTTTTGGCCTCCGGCGACAGCGCCAGGCAGGTGTTGAACAACCCCTCGCGGGTGCCGTTCAGCGGCAGGATATTGCGCTCCGGGTCACGGTAGCTCTTAGCCGCGCCATAGCGGCGACCCAGCCAGCCGGAGATCGCCTCGCGAAGTTGGGGAATGCCCTCGTTCGGGGGGTATTTCGACAGCGTCGCGGAATGCTCCAGCATGATGCGGGGAACAAAATCCGGAATGGCGTGCTGTGGCTCGCCGATCGACATAGGAATAACCGGGCCACCGGGTTCGGTGTCCTTGAGAAGCGCCCTCAGGCGTGGGAACGCATATTCCGGCAAGTCCGCGAACCGGGTCGGGAACTGCATCATCTGCCTCACAATACGGGCGCTTTACGCGCTCTCGGGCACGAAGATACCGGTTTGGCGGCCAAAGGTCCAGCGTCGGGGCGGAAGGCGGCGCGCCGAAAGCGTCAGCTTTCGAACAGGCGCAAAAGACCCGCCGGGAGGAGGGGTTCGCGATAGCGAACAATGGTCTTATGCGTCGGAGGCCACCTGGAGCCGGCCCGTCACCCCGTGGCGTTCAATCAGGCGGGCGACCAGCCCACTCGCTTTTGCCTCCGCCACGAACGCCTGCAGAAACGCGGCGGCGGCGGTATTTTCCAGTTTGGTGCCGATTGCCTGCTGCACCGTGGTGAAGCGCCGATCCAGAACGCGCGCTCCAGGCAGATCTTCGGCGTTCCCGTTCAGCGCCGGACGGAGCCCGGCCAGGGCATCCAGCCCCTCGTCGACAAACAGGTCGAATGCGCCCTTCAGCCCCTTCGCGCGGTGGAGTCCAGCGTGTTTCAGGGTGCGGGCGAGGTAGAGGTCATAGGCGCTTCGATCCGACACCGCGATCCGCACGCCCGGCCGGTCGATATCCCCGATCGACCGGATCGGAGAGCCCGACGGCACGAGATAGGTCGCCTCGATCTCCACATAGGCGGCGGAAAACGCTATTGTCTCGGCGCGCGCCGGATCGGCGGCGATCAGGGCGATATCCCATGCATCGGCGGCCACCGCGTCCGCCACCTCTCCCGGTGAGGCAAACCGCACATAGCTCACCGCGACGCCCAACCGCTCGGCGATTGCGCGCGCCATACCGGGGGAAACGCCGGTGGGCTCGCCCGCCGGTGTGGAGCCGGTCACCAGAAGGATGTTCGCCATGTTGATGCCGGCGCGCAGCGTACCGCCTGGGGCCAGTTCGGATACGATATCCTGAGACATGATGGTTGCGCCCGATCGCTATGAGAGGTGTCTGTTCAGTCAGAACTTGTGAGCCACGACGAACCGGCGGCGGCTCTCCGCAGCGAATGAATTTGCAGCTTATCTCGGCAGAAGCGTTTGCTCCACACCCTGCCCCAGCGCCAGCAGGCGGTCTTCCTGTCCCGGCCCGGCGACCAGCATCAGCCCGGTCATGGGGGTGGCCATCGGCACCGTCAGGGCCGCGAGGGTCAGCATGTTGCCCAGCCGGGTGTTGCGCAAGGCCAGCAGGTTGCGCTCGGCGAAGTAGTCGTCGTCAGCCAGCAATTGCGCCACCGGGGGCGGCAGGCAGGGAGATGTCGGCATCACCAGGATGCCGTCGGCCTCGATCCGCCCCTGCACCGCGCGCGACAGGCGGGCGTATTCGGCCAGGGCCTCGTGGTCACGCTTGATGCTGCCGGCGCTGCCGATGCGGAAACGCTGTTCGATCAGCGGGAACATCACGCCGGGGTTGGCTTCGATGGTCTCGCCCCAGATGCGCCAGCCCTCGGTGTTGACGATGGGGGAGATGCGGGCGCCGATTTCGAAGCTCTCGGCAAATTCCGGGACGGGCGCGCGGGTGAGCGTGGCGCCGGCCTCCGCCAGGGCGTCGAGCGCCACCTCGAAGGCGGCGGCGACCTCGGCGTCACACCCGTCGAGGACGGCGGTTTCGGGGATCAGGAACCGGGCGCCGTTCAGCGGTGCCGCAGCGGGCACCTCGGGCGGCAACCCGGCCAATGCGGCATACAGCAAGGCGCAGTCCTCTACCGTGCGGCACAGCGGGCCGACGGTGTCCAGCGTGGTCGAGAGCGGCACCACCCCCTCGCAGGAAATCGCCCCCGCCGTGGTCTTCAGCCCGGCCAGCCCATTCCACGCCGCCGGGATGCGTACCGAGCCGCCGGTATCGGATCCAATCCCCGCCGCCGCCAGCCCCAGCGCGGTCGAGACGGCAGCGCCGGAACTTGAGCCGCCCGGAGCACGTTCCGGCTCGAATGCGTTGGGCGGCGTGGCCGTGACCGGGTTCACGCCGAGGCCGGAGAAGGCGAGCTCGGACATATGGGTTTTGCCGAGGCAGATCAAACCACTCGCGGCGGCGGCGGCGAAGGCGGTGGCGTCGTGGGTGGCAACCTTGCCCTTCAGCAGCATCGAGCCGGCCTCGGTGACCTCGCCCGCAATGTCGTAATTGTCCTTCCAACTTATCGGGACCCCATCCAGCGGACTGAGGCGGGTGCCGGATCTGGCCCGCCGGGATGCCCCCTCGACCCCGGCGCGGGCGCGTTCGGGTGTGGTTCGGGCGTAGATGCGCGGCGTGTCCGAATGGGCATCGATGGCGGCGAGGAACACCTCGGCCAGGTCGCGCGGGTCGATCTCGCCGGCGCCGATGCCACGGCCCAGATCCGCCGCGCTTTTGCTGCGCCATGTCTCACTCATGCCTGTCTCCCGTTCGATCTGCCGCAGCCCCCAACCGGTTGCCGTTATGGACAATCCGCCAGACCCGGCAGATAGTAAAGACCATGAATGCCAAGCCCCGGACACGAACCGACATCATCATCATCGGCGGCGGGCTGATCGGCCCGGCGTTGGCGCTGGCCTTGGCCAAGCCAGGGTTCGGGGTGACCGTGCTGGACCGGGTGGCCGCCGAGCGCCGGGCGCAGCCGGATTTCGACGGCCGTGCCTATGCGGTCGCGCTGGGATCGATGCGGCTGTTGCGGGCGCTGGAGGTCTGGAGCGCGGTCGAGGACAAGGCCCAGCCGATCCGCGATATCCATGTTTCCGAGGGCGTACCTGAAGGAATGCCGCTGCTGCATTTCGACCCGCGCGAACTGGACGAGGGCCGGGTCGGCTGGATCGTCGAGGACCGCTGGCTGCGCGGCGCCCTGCTGGCAGCGATGGAGGTGGCCAAAGGCATCACCCAACTGGCCCCGGTCGAGATGGCGGGGGTCGACCGCGATGGCACCGGGGCGACGGTGCGGCTGGCCGACGGCCGGGCGCTGACTGCACCGCTGGTGATCGCCTGCGACGGGCGGCGCTCGGTGACGGCGGAGGCGGCGGGCATCCGGCGGCTGCGCTGGGGCTACGACCAGACCGGGCTGGTTAACGCCATCGAACACGACCTGCCCCACGACGGGCTGGCGCATCAGAGCTTCTTTCCCGGCGGCCCGTTCGCCGTGTTGCCGCTGCCCGATGAAGGCTTGGGCAACCGGTCCTCACTGGTGTGGTCGGAGCGGACGGCGGAGGCAGACCGGCTCCAGGCGCTGGACGATGACGCCTTCACGGCAGAGATCGCCACGCGGATCGGGCCGAGGCTGGGCCGGATCGGACTGGTCGGCCGCCGATCGGCCTACCCGCTGGACCTGACGCTGGCGGAACGCTATGTCGTCCCCCGGCTGGCGCTGGCGGGCGATGCGGCGCATGGCATCCACCCGATTGCCGGGCAGGGGTTGAACATCGGCCTGCGCGATGTTGCGGCACTTTCCGAGGTGCTGGTCGAGGCGGTGAGGATCGGCGAGGATATCGGGGCCGCCAATGTGCTGGAGCGCTACCAGCGCTGGCGCCGCTTCGACGCCACATCGCTGGCACTGGGGATGGACGCGCTCAACCGGCTGTTCTCGAACCGCAACCCGGCCTTGAAACTGGCCCGCGACACCGGCCTGGCCGCCATCAACCGCACCGGCCCGCTGCGCCGTGCCTTCATGCGCGAGGCTGCGGGGATAGAGGGGGATGTGCCTCGACTGCTGCGGGGGCAAGCGTTGTGAGGACATACACCAGGAAACTCGAGCACGTAGTTTAGCGCACCTTGCGCCCAATGCGCGCCACCCCGCCTCCCGGCGGGTCTTTTGCGCCTGTTCGAAAGCTGGCGCTTTCGGCGCTCCGCCTCCCGCCCCTCCTCCCCGCCCAGCCACCAATGGTACTATTTATCCAGTGGAGTACCATTGGTGGCTGGGCGGGAGGTGGAGCCGGAAATCCGCATAAGCGGATTTTATCACGGGCAAAAGACCCGCAAAAGGCGGCGCGGGAGGCGGCGCACAGATCACCGAAGGGGGCCGAACAGGCGCATAAACCCATGGCGCGTTGACGCCCGCTCTACCCGGCCAGCAACAGCAACAGGATTGCGCCGGCGATCAGCAGGATGCCTATGACCTCCATGCGGCTGACTTTCTCACGGAAGAAGACGATGGTGGCGATGAAGGTGAAGACCAGCTCGATCTGGCCCACGGCACGCACATAGGTAGCGTTCTGGATCGTGAAGGCGGTGAACCAGCAGATCGAGCCCAGCGCCCCCGCGACCCCTACCGGCGCGGCCCAGCGCCAGTGCCGCAAAACTTTTACAAACTCGCCGGGTTCGCGCCAGACGATCCAGATACCCATCATTAGCGCCTGCAAAACAACGCTGACCGCGAGGGTAAAGCCGGCCGCCATGGCGATGTTGTCGTGGTCAAGCGCCAGCGCGCCACCCCGGTAGAACACCGACGAGGCGCCGAGGCAGGCCGCGGACATGAGGCCGATCAGCGTTGGCTTCTCGGTGAGACCGGATCGCAGTGTGCCGAGGGTCAGGTTCGCCCGGTTCATCGACAGGCAGATCACGCCCACCGCACTGAGCGCCACCGCCAGCACCGCCAGCACCGAAAGCCCGTCACCGAGGATCGCCGCGCTCAGCCCGGCGACCATGATAACCTCGAGCTTCGAGAATGTGGTGCCGACCGCAAAGCTGCGGAACGAGAACATCCACAGCAGCAGCACCGTGAACAGGATCTGGCTGACGCCGCCGAGCAGGCAGTAGAGCAGGAACAGCCCGTTCGGCGCGGGCAGCGCCAGCCCGCCTAGGCTGTTCAAGCTCCAGACATAAACCAGCGCGAAGGGCCAGGCGTAGAGGAAGCGGGCATAGGCAGCACCCGAGGTCGAGAGCCGCCCCTTGATGTGCTTCTGCAAGGCCGAACGGAGATTCTGCAGGAACGCCGCGGCAATGGTGATTGGAATCCAAAGTTCCATAACGCTCCCCCCTGCGCGTGTCGCAACATGTCAGTTCAAACGGGTGTTCCCGTTCCGCAAAGATACCTGGGCAAGGCCGGGCGGGGATCAGTCCACCGACGGCACCTCGCCGGCATATCCGACCACCATGTCGCGAAGGGTCACCAGGCCGATCAATTCATCCTCCCGGGTTACCAGCGCCCGGTTGATTTCAAACCGCGACAACAGGCGTATGGCGTATTTCACGTTCATGTCGGCGGACACGGTCAGCGCCGGCTTGGTCATCACCTCGTAGACACTTGTCCGGGTGACCGACCTGTTCGCCGCGATGACCTTCCTGGCGATGTCGCGCACGGTCACGACGCCGTGCTCGTCGCCCGGGTGACGGCGCTCGATCAACAGCGAACTGACCCCGAGGCCATTCATCTGATCGATTGCATCGCGCACACTGGCCAACCCATCGACAGTGTGCAGCGTTGTCCGCATCAGGTCGGCGACCTTGACGACCGGCTTGTCCATCACAGTTCCTCCTCGCCGATTTCCTGTTCGATGGTTTCGATCTGGGCACGCAGCCCGATGGCGTCTTCGATATCGATCTGAAAGGCGACCCCGGCGCCCGGGTCGGTATCGAACCGGCACTCGGTGCCGATCTTTTCGAGGATGTCGCGGCTGCGGTGCTCCTCGACCAGCAGCAGGATCACGTCGCGATGCCCGGCGACGGTGAGCCCGAGGAAGGTTTTTGTGGGTTTCAGGCCCTCGCCCCCTGGCATTGGTGATCACCGTGCAGCCGGTCGCCCCGTTGGCGCGGGCAGTTTCGATAGGGAATTATATATTTGAGTGACCATGGCGTCAGTCCTCCAGTGGCGGCTCTTTTGGTCCTGCCGATCCTTCCAGTGGGCTATCAAACAGGCGTCTCGCGATGTTTTCCGGCGTATCGCTGATCGCCGGAAATTCCTTGTCGTATTTCTGTTTGGAGCAAGGCGCGGGCGGCTTCACCCGCACATCCCGGCGTTCTTCCGTCATGGCGTATCCTCCCTGAATTTGTACTTGAGCCACGCGAGCGCGGCCTGTTGGTCATCTATAGTCGCGCGCCGAATTTGCCCGAGCAGCCATATGTGGCTGGGCGGCTCTTGAACCAGATTCTTCGCGCCCTGATTGCAGTCGCTACACAAGGCACGGAGGTTCGTTGTTTCGTCTTTGCCGCCGTGGACACGGTCTTTGATGTGCCCAATGTGCAGCCGCGCCGTCCCTCCCTCCTCTGTGGGGTCGCCCGCGCCGATCCCGCACATCTGGCAGGTGTAGCCGTTGCGCTCGAAGACCTGCGCCCGCAAGCGCCGGGATATGGGGCGCTCGAAGCGAAAGTCCTTTGGTGGCGTCTCGTCTTCGAGAATGTATTCTCCGGGCTTGAGATCGGCTCGATCATTGTTGGTGAGGATACGCCATCCTTCGGCGCGAAGCTCACGCAAGCGCCGCGCCCATTCTACCGCGCCACCGCTGGCATCTTGAATGTCTTGTGATCGAAGGACGACCTTGGGGTTGTCGAGAAAGAACGCGAGAATCCTCCCCTTTGAACTAGCCGAGCGTGCCATGAACCCGACTCTCAATCACGGCACTCCACCGTTGGCATAGTTCGACCAGCACTGAATTTCGACCCAGACTCTCCGCCACAACGCCCGTTGTTCCGCATCCTCCGAAGGGGTCCAATATCGTGTCGCCAGGCCGGGAACCGAGTAAAATGCAACGTTTGGCGAGTTCGCGGGGAAATGCGGCCGGGTGTCCTGTGTTGCTAGGGTCTGGGCCTATGATCCAAGAGTTTCTAAGATTGGCACCGGAATCTTGCCGAAACCCGTGTGAGTCATAGAAGTATTTAGGAGAGGCCGACAGAAGGAATACATCTTCCGTTGATCGCGTTGGCCGGTTTTTCATGCTCTCCGGCATAGCGGCCGTCTTTACCCATGTGATATGCGACCGAAGAAACCAGCCGTCTTCTTGAAGAGCGAAGGCAACGCGCCATGGGATTCCCATAAGATCAAGCGGCTTCAATCCCCAAACTGGGGGAACTTTACAGTTCCGGTGTTGGATTAGTTTCTTTGTATTTCCCACGACAGCATTTGGCCCGTGAGTACCCGTCCCGCCATTTCGAGCATATCCGTCGCCGAGATTAAGCCACACCAGACCGTCAGGCCGAAGAACACGGCGAACCTCGCGGAACACATCGACAAGGTTTTTCACATACTCAATTGGCGATTCTTCGGAACCGATTTGAGCCTCATGCTCATAGTCTCGAAGGCCCCAATATGGTGGAGAAGTCACGCAGCATTGCACCGATGATTCATCGACTTCCCGAAGGACAGCGCGACAGTCGCCGTTGAGAACTGTGATTTCGGGCATTAGCTGCGCGCTCCCGAAGGTGCGATCAACTCCCTATAGCGCAGCGGAACCCCAACCATGTTGGCGGCAATGACCTCCATCATGTCGATGGTGTCCTTGTCGCGGATATTGTGACGCCGTGCGAACTCGCTGACATAGCGGTTCATGTGCTTCGCCGAGAAATGGTGAAATGTCCCGTGATAGCCGCGCTTGAGCGTTGCCCAGAATGACTCCAGCCCGTTCGTGTGCGCCATGCCGTTTACATATTCCCCGGCGGAATGACACACGGCACCATGGGTGCGGTTCTTCATGCCGCGGTAGGCTGTGGCCTCGTCCGTGTAGACAGTTGACTCCTCTGCCGTGTGTTCAGCCACAAAGCCTTGTAACGTTTCTTTGTCGGTGCCTTGAATGACTTTGGCGACGATCTGATTGGTTGAGCGATCCTTTGCGCCAATAACCGGCGTTTTACCGACCGCGCCGCGTCCAGCGCGGAGCTTCTTGTCAGCGTGTTTGTTCTTCTCTTTGCCGCCCATATAGGTTTCGTCGATCTCGGTAGGACCGACAAACAGCGCGTCGAAATTGTCGTAGCTTTTGCGGATACGGTGCGCGAGATACCATGCCGACTTCTGCGTGATGTTGAGATCACGATGCAGCTTCATGCTGGACACGCTTTTCAGGTTGGTGGCGAAAAGGTAAATCGCAATCGCCCAGCCCTGATAGCCGATATGTGAATCTTCCATTTTGGAATTGGTGCGAACAGAAAAGAACCCGCTCCCGTGCTTACGGCACGACCGGCACCGATGCGGCATTGAACGATGCGTTGTTTTTACCTGCACATTTGTCGAACCGCATTTCGGGCAGGAAATCCCGTCCGGCCAGCGCGTCTTAATGAACCATGCCTCCGCCTTTTCGTCATCGGGAAACATCCGAAACAGTTCGGCGATCGACATTCCCTTCCGAAAACTCTTGCCCGGTGCATTCGACATTATCGGCTCCTGTTTTGATTCTTGAGTCACCATAGCGTGGCAATTTGCTGACGTCAACCATTTTGGTCACTCAAATATATAATTCCCTTTCGATAACCTTACTGGCCAAGTCGTCATCGGTCATAACCACGAGCAGTTTGAACTTCATGGGTTGATCCCTCCCTCACGCGCACCATTGCGGGCGTTCGCACGTAGATTTCTCTTCGCCATCCATTCGCCGATCTGGGCATATCCCATCACCGTGATCATTGGAAACAGGCTGGCCAGGGCGATCATGCCGAAGCCGTCGAGCAGCGGACTCCGCCCCGGCACCGTCGAGGCAAGCCCGAGACCCAGCGCCGCGACCAGCGGCACCGTCACCGTCGATGTCGTCACCCCGCCGGAATCGTAGGCCAGCGGCACGATCATGCGCGGCGCGTACAGCGTTTGCACGACGACAATCACATATCCGACGACCATGTAAAGATAGAGCGGCGTGCCGGTGACGATCCGGAACGACCCGACCGCCAGGCTGACCGCGACCCCGAGGGCCACCGCGAGACGCAGCCCCCAGGTGCCGATGGTGCCGCCGGAGACCTCGCTGGCCTTCAGCGCGACCGCGATCAGCGCCGGTTCGGCGATGGTGGTGCCGAAGCCCAGCGCAAACGAGAACAGCAGCAGCCAGACCAGCGAGCCCTTGCGCACGAAGGCATCCGCCAGGGCCTCGCCGATCGGGAACAGCGCCATCTCCAGGCCGCGGATGAAGATCGCCAACCCGAGCAGCACGAAGACGAAGCCGATGGCGATCTCGCCCAGGTTGTCGACCGGCTGGCGCAAAACCGCGAGTTGGAAGAAAGCGACGATCACGACAATCGGAGCAAGGTCGCGCAGCGTTCCCCCGAACAGGCCCAGCGCACCCTTGATCGCACCCATGACGTGCCACAGTACTTCCAGCCGGGAATGAATTCGGCCCTTGCGGTGAGGAGTTTAGCGGGTCTGCCCGCACGGGACGAGGGTCAAAATGACGTTGGTGCGTGTTGTGGTTGCATTTCGGAGCGTTGGGCAGGTCGCTTCGGGCCAGCGGATCTGGTTGCACTGTTGCGGATGGTAGGTCTGGCCCACTCATCCGACCGCTCGTGCTGTTCCATGACAACCCGCAGCATCGGGCACGACGCGGAAAGCGGGGTTGAGGCGTACGATGGATCGCGTCAGTATGCGGGTTGCGGCGTTGGTGGCTTTTAAATTGGCAGCGCATTGAAAAATTGCCCCGGTGGAGCCCCACGGCAATGAGAATCGAAAAACATTCGGGAATCTCTGCGCCGATATTCCTTGCCCTTCCGGGAGTGCAATCAGCTTACGCCACACAAGCACCTGATTTGCAGATCGATGTACCAGCCTGCAAGATCAATGACCGTTTCGTAGACGCAATCCAGAGGTCTAATTCTCGATCCGATCACGATACCTTCAATAGATTTTTTGAATCCATCCGGTCGGGTAATCGCGATTCATTTGATATGGCTATCCGGTGTCGGCACAATTTCCATGGAGCAAATTTAGGGAAGTTTTTGTAGCGACAGGTTTTTGGATAGGCCTGGATGCCAGCTACTATCTGCGCCGGCTGCGCGGGGAACGGGTTTGCCATCGGGAACTGGAAGTTTTCCTGTTCGCTCTTTCGTGGGGTCTTGTCGATAATTTCGACGCGCAGAGCCTTGAGCTAACGCGGCGTCTCACCCGCATATCAGCGACAGAGGACTCCTCGATCAAAGATGCGGCAGTCGAGATTCTCAAGGCCCGTCTCCACAACGACAGAAGTGCCCGCCAAGATATGCCGTGTGATTGGGAAAAGACGGCGGGTCGCCCCGTCCCGCCTTACCCCTCGATCTTCCTTGCCTCGTCGATCAGCATGATCGGGATACCGGAGCGGATCGGGTAGGCGAGCATTGCCGTCTTCGAGATCAGCTCGGCTTTCGCCGCGTCGTATTCCAGACGCCCGCCGGTGGCCGGGCAGACCAGCGCCTCCAGCAGCTTGGGGCTGACCCTCTGGCTGTCCGGTTGGCTATCAGGCTGGTTATCGGGCAGGGTATCGGTCACTTCATCGCTCCTGGTCGCGACACCTGATCATTGCACCTGGTTGTCTTCGCCGCCACCCGAGGCGATGGCGAACTGCATCAGCGCCGTCAGGGTCTCGGCGCGGTCCGAGAGGCGTGGGGCCTCCAGCAGCGCCTGCTTTTCCTCGACCGAGAACGGGCACATCATCGACAGCGAGTTGACCAGAAACTCCGGCTCGGCGTCGCTCAGACCGTCCCAGTCAGACGCCAGCCGCACCGTCTGGAAATAGCGCCGGAGCACGGCCATGAAGTCCTTGCGGCGGAACCCGGCCACACCCTCCTCCGGACCGAGGTCGACGGCGAAGTCGGCCCATTCGGCCCGGACCCGTCGGTACGGGGTGAAGCCGTCGTGCTCGGCCCCGATGCGAAAACGCGAGAGCCCGGTCAGCGCGATCAGGTAGCGCCCGTCCTCGGTCTCGCTCAGGCTGGTGACCCGTCCGGCGCATCCGATGGCATGGAGCTTCGGCTGCGGGGCCGGGCCCTCGAAGGGCTGCACCATGCCGATCAACCGGTGATCCGAGCGCAACACATGGTCCAGCATCGCCAGGTAGCGCGGCTCGAAGATGTTCAGCGGCAACCGCGCCCGGGGCAGCAACAGCGCCCCCGGCAGCGGGAATACCGGGATGACTTCAGGTAAATCCGCAAGGGCGAAACGCCGCGTCATCGGCCCTCCTCAGACAACGATTCTCTCCTCAGGCAAAGATCCCCGCCTCAAGCAAAGATCATGGACGATAGCCGCCGCCGCCCAGTCAGGGTCAGCGGGTCTTTCGGGCCGAAGCTGTCGAACAGCCTGAAAAGCTGCTCCTTGGCAGCACCTTCGTTCCACTCGCGGTCGCGGCGGAACAATTCCAGCAGGGTCTCGACGGCCGCCTCCCGATCCTTGCCCGCCAACAGCGCAAGCGCAAGGTCATAGCGCGCCTGGTGGTCGTCCGGGCTCGCCTCCAGCCGGGCCTTAACCTCGCCCACCTCGCCAGTATCCTGGGTCTGCTCGGCCAGTTCGATGGCGGAGCGGGCGGCGGTGATGGCCGGGTCGTCAGCGATTTCCGGCGGGGCCATCTCGAGGGTCTGCCTCGCCTGTTCAATATTGTCGGCTGCGAGGTGGGCGCGCGCCAGCCCGCCCAGGGCCCGCGGGTTGGCCGGATCCTCGGCCAGCACGGCGGCGAAGATCTGGGCGGCATCGGCGGCGGCACCGGCCGCCAGCATCTCCTCCGCCTGTTCCAGCGCCGCGTCCAGCCCGTTGCCGCTATTGCCCATGGCGGCCACCCGCTTGACGAATTCGGTAACCTCGGAAGGCTGTTGCGCGCCCATGAAACCGTCCACCGGCTGGCCGCCGTGGAAGGCGAACACCGCCGGGATCGATTGCACCCGCATCTGGGCCGCGACCTGCTGGTTTTCCTCGATATTGACCTTGACCATTTTCACCGCGCCGCGGCTGGCCATAACGGCCTGCTCCAGCAGCGGCGTGAGCTGCTTGCAAGGGCCGCACCAGGGGGCCCAGAAGTCGACGATCACCGGCGTCTCACGCGATGCCTCGATGACGTCGGCCATGAAACTGGCGTCGGTGGCGTCTTTCACCGGGGAGCCATCGGTTGCAGCCGGGCCTCCAGGGGCTGCCGGGGCACTGCCAAGTTCGATCATTTTCGCTCCTCGATGGTCGTCCGCTTTCGCCTCCACATAGAGCCTGCGGCGCACCACGGCAATTGCTGCCGGATATTGTGACGGGCTATTGTTGGGCCGCCTGCCGGGCGCGCTCCTGCTCCTCCAACCGGTCGAAATCGACCAGAACCGGATCGTGGCCGGTCAGCGCAAGGAATTTCAGGAAGCCGTCCTTCGAGATCGTCGTCGTCGCCTCATTGTGGAGGGGATGGAAGTTCAGCGGATCGCGCTCCAGCATCTGGGCGTCGAGCGCCACCCGCACCCGCTGCTCCGCGCGGTCATTGATCAGCCCGAAGGGGGTGACCGCACCCGGGCGCACCCCAAGGACCTCCCACAGAAGCTCTTCCTTGCCGAAGGAGAGGTTCTTGGCGCCGATCTCCTTCTCCAGATCGCGGATTCGGATCCGCCGGTCCTCGAGGCAGGTCGCGAGCCAGATCGCCTCCTTCTTGTCCTTCATGAACATGTTCTTCACATGCCCGCCCGGCAACTCGCCGCGCAGCGCCTGGGAGTCCGCCACGGTGAACAGGGGCGGATGGGTGTGGTGGTTGTAGGCGATGGCGTTCGCGTCCAGCAGCGCGTAAAGCTCGGCCTCACCGGCCTTGGTGTCATCGGTCATGGGCGATCCCCCCTGTGGTCGTGCGCACACTAGCGTGTGTTGTGTCGGCGGCAAGGGTGGATTCAGGGGTGGCCTTCATGTGTTGGCATTCAAAGGCAAATTTGCCGTGTTCCAGGATGGAGGGTCGCGGCTGATTTATGCCAGAGGCGGACCTTGGCAAACGGATCCCACATGGCGGGCATGATTTTCTGACTAAAACTGAACCGATTGAATGGTTCGCACATTGGCGAACTGAGTGCCCCTGGATAGATTGACTAAAGCATTGGGATATTGATAATTTTTCATCGATCCTGCTTTCCTCGGGCCGGTGGTTTGACGGGGTGCCGGTGGGGTTTGCCATCTTTTCGCGCCCCCCTGATTCTGGATCAAAAAAGTTAAAATTCCCCGTTGGCTTTGAATCCAGAGGGATTCATGATGGGTTTTATGAATAACTCCATCACCAACGGGGTGAAAATAACATGGCACAGGACGTTCTTCCTTTCGAGTACGAAAGCGCGCCGGGCAGCCGCGATCTGACGGGTTTTGCCGGGATTGGTGTTTAGCTTGATTTGATTGAGGCATCGGGACTGGCGGCTGCGGTGCGGCGCCAGGTGCGGGTGGCGGGACGGCAGGGCTGGCTGGATGTGCAGATGATCATCGCGGGGATCGCACTCGATCTGTGCGGGGGTGATCGGGTCGAGGATCTGGAGCGCCTGGAGGCGGACGCCGGCTTTGCCGCGACCATGGATGCGGTTGAACGGCGGCTGTTGGTGCGCCGGGAACGTCGGCAACTGAAGAACCGGTTCCGGCGCGGCCGCGGGCGCAGCGTGCCTTCGCCGTCGGCTCTGTCGGGCTGGTTGGAACGCTTCCACGACGCAGGCCAGGAAGAGCTGCGGGAGGTCGGGCGTGCCTTCATCCCGCGCCCGTCGGCGGGTCTGCCTGGTCTGTGGCGTGTCGATCAGGCGCTGGCAGGCGCTGGTGTCATTTCTGCAGCGCCATCGCGGGCCGGGCGCGGCGACGCTGGACATGGACGCGACGCTGGTGCAGAGCCACAAGCGCCAGGCGGAATACTGCTACAAGAAGTTCAAGGCCTGTCAGCCGTTGAACCCCTGGTGGGCGGAACAGCAGGTGGTCGTGCATTCCGAGATCCAGGGCGGCAATGTGCCGGCCGGCTATCGGCAGTTGCAGGTGTTGCAGGCCTCGCTGGCGGCGCTGCCTGGGGGCGTGGACAAGGTCTGTCTGCGCTCGGACACGGCGGGTTATCAGAAGGATCTGCTGCTCTGTTGTGGCGCGGGCCGGGACAAGGTTTTCGGGGTGATCGAGTTCGCCGTCGGCACCAACGTGACGGCGGAGTTCCGGCGTGCCGCCCTGGCCGCGGCGGAGGCCGAGTGGCGGGCGCTGGATCGTGTTTTCGACGGGCAACGTCAGGCGACCGGCCAGGAGTGGGCGGAGGTCTGCCATGTGCCGAGTTGGGTGGGCGAGAGCAAGACGCGGGCGGATTACCGCTTCCTGGCGATCCGGGAGCCGCTGGAACAGTTGGAGCCTGGCGATGGGGACCAGTTGCCGTTCCCGACCGCGGCGTTTGCTTTGAGGGGGCGCAGCAAGCTGTTCGCTCTGGTCACCAACCGTGATCTGCCGGGCGATGAGGTGATCTGGTGGTCCCGGGAGCGCTGTGGCAAGAGCGAGGAAGTCCACGCGGTGATGAAGCACGACCTGGCTGGCGGCACCCTGCCCTCGGGTCTGTTCGGAGCCAATGCGGCCTGGTGGGCGATCATGGTGCTGGCGCATAATCTGAACGCGGTGATCGCCCTGCCTGGCCGGGTGATCCGTCATGCGCGGCGGCTGATCATCCGTTTGGGGAGCGAAGCGGGGCTCGATCTGGTGCCGAGCGCCAGGTGGAAGATCATGGCCCTGGCGCGCGGCCCGACCTGACGGCTCCGGCCTGCCACGATATCCTTGCTGAAGCGCGATGCCGGCTCCCGGCCAGGGCTTCGCCTGGCCAACGGACAGGCGCGGGACCCGCAAGACGCGTGGCCGCCTTGAGAATATCTCCTCGAGCGCGAAATCCGCGGGAGTGACGCCCGGGCGCGGGGCGAAAACCCCACAACGGCACCCATCGCCGCCCCTGCCGAGGCGCGTCAGGGACTTAGTTCGGGAATCCTGGTCAACACACTATCCTAACCGTTTGGGTTTTGTTATATCACCTCATGCCGACTGTTCTGCGTTTCAATGGCCTGCGGGTTGCCATCTACCCGAACGACCACCGACCCGCGCATGTTCACGTTATGGAGGCGGGCGGAGAAGCCGTGTTCATCCTGAATTGCCCAGACGGGCCTCTGTCCCTGCGGGAGAGCCACAGCTTCAATCGTCAGACAGTCAGCCGCATCCAGAATGATCTGGCAACGCACCTGACCAATTTATGCCAGAAATGGAGTGAAATTCATGGCTGTTACTGAACAGGAGTTTCAACAAGCCCAGGCTCGTGCCGCAGACCTGCGACACGCTGGATATGCCGTTGATGTGCGCTATGATCGTCGCGCGAAACGGGTGGTTATTGGATTGAGCAATGACGTGCAGATCGCGATCCCCGTGCGGTTGACCGAAGGTTTGGCCGGCGCTTCGCCGGATGATCTGATCAAAATCGAAATTAGCCCGTCTGGCCTCGGCCTGTATTGGCCCATGCTGGATGCAGATGTCTATGTGCCCGCGCTTCTGCAAGGTGCTTTTGGCTCAAACCGCTGGATGGCAGCACAGCTCGGTAAATCTGGCGGCAAAGCCACAACAGCGGCCAAGGCAGCCGCGTCCAGAGAGAATGGGCGTAAGGGCGGGCGACCTCGCCGCTCGGCCTCCAACGGTTGATCAGCGCCCGTTGGTATTATCTTGCCGCCAAGATGGTCCAAAGAAGCAGGACCACCTCTATCAGCCCGTTGAAAAAGGCGCCATTGACCGGGTTTCACCCCACGACGAAACATAACGCGGCGCCGGCGGTTTCGCCATCCTCCGGGACGATGAGGACGATCCGAGCGACCAGAACGGCTCCAGAGGGCGCAACAAGCACGAAAATACCGCCAGATCCGCCCGCCACAGCCTGGCGCGGGGTGCCGGCGCCGATGAGGTGGCGCATCAGCAACGAGAGGTTGTGGCCGGCGACGTGAAGCAGGTATCGCTTGTGCACGTTCTCGCGCCCGCGCAGCCAGGTCCGGCGCATGCCGCCGCGATCAAGGGTGTGGGCAAAGCAGCGCTCGACGATCCCGGCGCGCAGCTTGAAGGCCTCGCGGGCGAGCGCGGACTTGAGCCGCACGCGGTTGTTGGTGACCGCCCGGCGCGCCGCCTCGTCACCGCGCCAGCGCGAAAAGCCCTTCTGCCTGGGCTCGGCGATCCGGGTCTTCCAGGGCCGGGTCTTGCAGGGCCGGGTCTTGCAGGGACTGTCGTCCAGGGCCTTCAAGACCGCCCGTGAGTGATCGCCCTTGTCGGTGACGCATTCGGCCGGGCTCTCTGGCGTCGGTGCCGCAGCCACCGCGCCGAGGTTTGCCTCGGCCGCCGCCAGGGTCCTGGAAAGCGTCGTGGTGTCGCCCTCATCGGCCGGGTGCAACTCGGCCGCCACCACCGCCCCGGTGTCCGGATCCACCGCGTGCCCGGGCTTGCAGGCCAGATGGGTCGCGGCGTCCTTCATCCTGGCGGTCCTGGCCTCGGGGTCGCTCCTGCAAACCCGATCCTGGTTCGAGAGCTTCTTGCCCTTGCGCTTGCGGTCCAGACGCGCCAGGTCCTCGGCCGTGGGCGTCTCGATGCCGCTCTCCCGGGCCAGGTGTTCCCGCAGCGACAGCGAATCCGAGCCACGCCATTCCAGCCCGCGCCCAGAGTCGATGCCCTCAATGTAGCCCACCAGATGCCTGCGGAAACAGCGCCCCGGCGGCACCGAAGGCGCTCCCATCCTGGCCGCGTAACAGCACCGGCAGGCCGCCGCGGCGAAGCCGTCGAAGCCGCCCTCGATCAGGACCGACTGAAGACGGTCGTAGTACACATGACCCGGCGAGCGCGGCATCTCCGCCCAGCCCACCATCAAATCACCCTGACGATCCTTCCGCAGTCCCATCGCCATCGGCGAGCCCCCGGTCGATGGCGCCTTTTTCAACGGGCTGTTAAGGCCGAACTGATCTGGTGCCACAAGTGGAACACAAGGAGACAGGCGGAAATGGCCCTGTTCGAATACATCAACCGCTTCTGCAATCTCCGCAGACGGCACTCAGCCCTCGGCGGGAAAAGCCCGCTCCGCTTCGAGCGACCGGCGGTCTGAACGAGACAAGTGGCCGGAACTTGTTCGCGACAGGTCCAGAGGATCGTATTCGGCTGCAACCGGGCCAGGATGCGCAGCCAGGAGTTTGAAAGCGCCGATCGGGCAATCGACCCCCTTCGAAACAGGAAGGCCCGCACCGGTGGGTGCGGGCCTGATTATTGTGGTTCTGTTACCACGATACGCCCCGGCAACCCTGCCGGGACGTTTCCGTTTCCGGTGGCGGCTCGGGCTTCAGCCCTCAGGCGCCTTCGTGCTCGCGCTTGATCTCGAGGCCGGTCTCCTGGTCGACGACCTTCATCGACAGCCGGACCTTGCCGCGGTCGTCGAAGCCCATCAGCTTGACCTTGACCATCTGGCCTTCCTTGATCAGGTCCTTCGGGTTGGCGCCGCGCTCCCAGGTCATCTGGGAGATGTGGACCAGCCCATCGCGCTTGCCGAAAAAGTTCACGAAGGCACCGAAGTCCATGATCTTGACCACCTTGCCGTCGTAGATCTTGCCGGCTTCCGGCTCGGCGACGATCGAGTTGATCAACTCGCGGGCCTTCTCGATGCAGGTGGCGTCCGGCGAGGCGAGCTTGATGATGCCGTCGTCGTTGATGTCGACCTTGGCACCCGACTCCTCGACGATCGAGCGGATCACCTTGCCGCCCGAGCCGATCACTTCACGGATCTTGTCCGGGTTGATCTGCATGGTCTCGATGCGCGGGGCGTGAACCGAGAACTCGGCGCGGCCCTCGGTCAGCGACTTGGCCATCTCGCCCAGGATGTGCTTGCGGGCGTCGTTGGCCTGGGCCAGCGCCTTCTCCATGATCTCAGAGGTGATGCCCGCGACCTTGATGTCCATCTGCAGCGAGGTGATGCCGGCCTCGGTGCCAGCGACCTTGAAGTCCATGTCGCCGAGATGGTCCTCGTCGCCGAGGATATCGGTCAGCACCGCGAACTTCTCGCCCTCCAGGATCAGGCCCATCGCCACGCCGGCAACCGGCGCTTTCAGGGGCACACCGGCATCCATCATCGAGAGGGACGCACCGCAGACGGTGGCCATCGAACTGGAACCATTCGACTCGGTGATCTCCGAGACGATGCGGATGGTGTAGGGGAAGTCGGTCGCTGCCGGCAGCACCGCCTGCAAGGCCCGCCAGGCCAGCTTGCCGTGACCGATCTCGCGCCGCCCCGGGCCCATCATGCGGCCCGCTTCGCCGACCGAGTAGGGCGGGAAGTTGTAGTGCAGCATGAAATTCGAGCGGTAGGTGCCCTCGAGCGCGTCGATCATCTGCTCGTCGTCGCCAGTGCCCAGCGTGGTGATCAGCAATCCTTGCGTCTCGCCGCGGGTGAACAGCGCCGAGCCGTGGGTGCGGGGCAGCAGGCCGGTCTCGCAGACGATCGGGCGCACGGTGGTGAGGTCGCGCCCGTCGATCCGGCGGCCGGTGTTGAGGATGTCGCCACGAACGACCTCGGCTTCCAGGTCCTTGAAGCAGCCCTTGACCCCGTTCTCGTCCTCGGCCTCGTCCTCGGTCAACCCTTCGCGGATCGTCGCGCGCGCCGCCGAGACTGCCGCAGTACGCTCCTGCTTGTCGGTAATGGCGAAAGCCGCGCGCATGGCGCCCTCACCCAGTTCCTTGACCCGGGCGTAAAGCGCCGAGGTGTCGGCGGGCTGGAAGTCGAACGGCTCCTTCGCCGCTTCCTCGGCCAGATCGATGATCATGTCGATAACCGGCTGCATGGCGTCGTGGCCAAAGTTCACCGCGCCCAGCATCTCGGCCTCGGAAAGCTCGTGGGCCTCCGACTCGACCATCATCACCGCGTCCTTGGTGCCGGCCATCATCAGGTTCAGGCGACTTTCCGGCTCCTTGGTGTCGTCGACCGTCGGGTTGAGCTTGTACTCGCCATCGCGGAAGCCAACGCGCACGGCGCCGATCGGGCCGCGGAACGGCGCGCCCGAAATCGTCAGCGCCGCCGAAGCGGCGACCATGGCGACGATGTCCGGGTCGTTCTCGAGATCATGCGACAGCACGGTGCAGATCACCTGGGTCTCGTGCTTGAAGCCGGGCACGAACAGCGGCCGGATCGGCCGGTCGATCAGCCGCGAGGTCAGCGTTTCCTTCTCGGTCGGACGCGCCTCGCGCTTGAAGAAGCCGCCCGGGATCTTGCCGGCGGCGTAGTATTTTTCCTGGTAGTGAACAGTCAGCGGGAAGAAGTCGAAGCCGACCTTCGGTTTCTTCTCGAACACCACGGCGGCCAGCACCGTGGTCTCGCCATAGGTGGCCAGAACCGCGCCATCCGCCTGCCGGGCAATCTTGCCGGTCTCAAGCGTCAGCGTCTCGTCGCCCCACTGGATTTCCTTGCGTACGATATTGAACATTCCGTTTTCCTTCCTGACAACCGGCGCCCGGATGGCGGCGGCCGTGCAACATCCCTTTCCCGGGATGGACCCCGATTTCATTTATCCCAACGCTTCCACCCGGGGTCAGGTGCGGAAACGAACGGACGTGATGTCCGCGCTTTGCGCCCGCCGTTTGTGGCGCGGGGCGGGGCCCGCGAACCGGCCCTCGGGTCATTGCTATGCGCAAAGGCGCGCACCCCGCGGCGCGTGCCCTTATCTTTTCAGCCTTAGCGGCGGATGTTGAGGCGACCGATCAGCGTCTTGTAACGCTCCTCGTCCCTGCTTCTGGTGTAATCCAGCAGCTTGCGCCGCAGGGCCACCATCTTCAGCAGGCCACGACGCGAGTGGTTGTCTTTCTTGTTGACCTTGAAATGCTCGGTCAGGTTGACGATCCGCTCGGTGAGGATCGCGACCTGTACCTCGGGCGAACCGGTGTCGCCTTCCTTGGTGGCGAATTCCTTGATCAGCGCTTCCTTGCGCTCAGGCGTTACCGACATCGGGGTCTCCTTCTTCAGTATTTCAGGCTTTTGGGCCCCAGGTTGAACACCCGGTCCGGATACAACTGGCCTGCTTTCACGGTGCCGATCGCGACGGGTTGGCCATCGAGGCGCGCCCAGGCGATGTCACCGTACTCCAGGTCGATTGCCGGAACCGGAACGGCCTGCCCCTGACGGAGTTTGGCCGCTACTGCTGCCGAGACGGCCAGAGCCGGGATGTCGTCCAGCCCGGTCGAAACCGGCAGCAGATGCTCGGAGCCGCCCCTATGGCGGATTTCGTCGAGCATTTCAAAGGAAATCGCATCGTCGAGGGTGAATCCACCGCTTGCCAGCCTGCGCAACATGGTCACATGGGCGTGGCAGCCCAGGTCGCGCCCCAGATCACGGGCGATCGAACGCACATAGCCGCCCTTGCCGCAGACCATCTCAAGCTCGGCGTGGTCCGGGTCGGGGCGGGCGGCGAGTTGGAGGCGTTCGACGTAAAGCGGGCGGGCGGCAAGTTCCAGCGCGACGCCTTCGCGGGCCAGGTCATAGGCGCGCGCGCCCGCGACCTTGACGGCGGAGAACTGCGGCGGCACCTGCTCGATATCGCCGGTACAGGCGGGCAGTGCCGCCTCGATCTCGGCATCGGTCGGGCGGTGGTCCGAGGTCGCGGTCACCGCGCTCTCGGCATCGTCGGTGGCGGTGGCCTGGCCGAGCCGGATGGTGAAGCGGTAGGTCTTCAGCCCCTCCTGCGCCAGCGCCACGGTCTTGGTCGCCTCGCCGAAGGCAATGGCCAGCACGCCGGTGGCCAGCGGGTCCAGCGTACCCGCATGACCCGCCTTGCCCGCCTTGAACGCCCAGCGCGCCTTGGAGACCGCCTTGATCGAGGTCACCCCGGCCGGTTTGTCGATCACCACCCAGCCATCAACCGGGTTGCCTTTGTGCTTGCGCGCCATATTTATCCTGCGGTTTTCATTCGGGCGCGAGGTTTAGCGCCATGAGGCGGTGGAGGGAAGAGGGCGTGCTGCTCGACATTGCACGCGCCTGAAAGGTGGCGCAGTGTGACCGTTGGGCCTGTTGCGGGCATCGCCCGAGGCTGGTAGCAGATGGCCAGGTGGCCGGAACGGGTTGCCTTCGGGGAGGGCGTCGGCATGGCCATGGGGATATTCTCGAACTTGCGCGGTGACCTGTTCGGCGGGCTGACCGCCGCCGTCGTGGCCCTGCCATTGGCGCTGGCTTTTGGGGTGGCGAGCGGTGCGGGCGCCATCGCCGGGCTTTACGGCGCCATCGCAGTCGGCTTCTTCGCCGCGATCCTGGGCGGTACGCGGGCGCAGGTTTCCGGACCGACCGGACCGATGACTGTGGTGATGGCGGCGGTGGTGGCGCAATACGCCCACAACCTGCCGGAAGCCTTCGCCATCGTGCTGCTGGGCGGCGCGTTCCAGGTGATGTTCGGGCTGGCGCGGGTTGGGCGCTTCGTCTCCTATACACCCTACTCGGTGGTTTCCGGCTTCATGTCGGGGATCGGGGTCATCATCATCGTGATCCATACCTTGCCCTTCGTTGGCCTCGCTACCGCTGGGGGTGGGCCGTTGGGCTCCATGCGGGCATGGCCGGGGATTCCCGGCGCGTTGAACCTGGAGGCCCTCGCGATCGCACTGGTTAGCCTGGTCACCATGATTGCCTGGCCGAAACGGCTGGCGGCGCAGGTGCCCCCGGCGCTGGCGGCGCTGACCATCGGCACGCTGATGAGCGTGGTGTTCCTGTCCGGCGCGCCGGTGATCGGCGAGATCCCGACGGGGCTGCCTGACGTGATGGTCCCTGACTTCCCAATCGCCGACCTGCCGCAGATTGTGCAGGCAGCACTGGTGCTGGCGCTGCTGGGCTCGATCGACAGCCTGCTGACCTCGCTGGTGGCCGACTCGATCACCCGCACCCGGCACAATTCGGACCGCGAGCTGATCGGCCAGGGTATCGGCAACATGGTCGCCGGGCTGATCGGCGGGTTGCCGGGCGCGGGTGCGACCATGCGCACGGTAATCAATGTGCGGGCCGGCGGCCGGACACCGCTATCCGGCGCATTCCATGCGGTCGTGCTGCTGGCGGTGCTGCTGGGGCTGGGCCCGCTGGCCGAGCGGGTGCCCCATGCCGCCCTTGCCGGGATCCTGATGAAGGTCGGCTGGGACATCATCGACTGGAGCTATCTGCGCCGCATCCGCCACGCCCCGGGCGACAAGATCGTGGTGATGCTGGTGACCCTGGGGCTGACGGTTTTCGTCGACCTGATCACGGCGGTCGCCGTCGGCCTGATCCTGTCCGGCTTCGTCACAGCGCGCTGGATGGAACGTGAGGAGTTGAAAGGCATCAGCCGCATCTCGCTGGCCAACGGCGAGGCGGACCCGCTGGACGCGGAGGAACGGGCGCTGCTGAAGCGGGCCGAGGGGCAGATCGAGGTGATCCGGCTGCGCGGCAACTTCTCGTTCGCCTCGGCCCGGCAGCTGACCCAGGTTCTGGGCGGCATCCTGCACGGACCCCACGCGGCGATTTTCGATTTCACCCAAGCTGCGCATGTCGACACCTCGGCGGCCTATGCGATCGACGAGTTGCTCACCGACGCGCTGGAGGCCGGGGTCACCTGCTACATGTCCGGCCTGTCTGAAACGATCAAAAAGACACTGAACGGTCTGGGGGTGCTCGACAAGCTGGAGGCTGGGAACATCTGCCCCGACCGCAAGACCGCACTGGAGCAGGCGCTGGCCGGGCTGGCGGCGGTGGAGGCTGGCTGAGAGGTCATCCAAGCGCTGAAAGACGGGGTGTCCGGCCGGCCGGCCCCAGGGTCCGAACTGTGCCGGATTCGGATATGGGCACGGCTCCGACGCCACCCGGTGGTGCCCGGTGGCGCCCGGTGTGTGGGTGCATGTGGTCGGAGTTTACGACAGCACGGTACCGAGCATTCGGCTTTACCTGGATGGCGAGTGGATCGACACCAAGACCGAGGGTGTGGTTTCCACCGGGTATGGAAATGATCTGGAACTCGCCATCGTGATGCCGGAAGATCGGTAAAAAGCTTGGGACGGCCTGGTCGACGAAGTGTTGATCTTCAACCGGGTCCTGGAGGCCGATGAGATCAGGGCGCTGTACGACTCGACAGCCAATCAGTTCCATCAGAATTATCTGGGGTTGGGCCCCGGGGTCCGCGAATTTTCCGGCCATTCGATCAATGCCGCTGGCATCAAAACCCAACCCGAAACCAGAAGTGTGACGATCAATTGAAGCCCCAGCAATTGAACCCCCTGAGCCAAACCCCAGCAACGCAAAACGGCCAGCCCTGAAGGCTGGCCGCTGGTCCCTCGTCCGACTTGTTCGCCGGATCAGTTCTTGGCGTAAAACTCGACCACCAGGTGCGGTTCCATCTGGACCGCGTAGGGCACGTCGCCGAGGCTGGGGACGCGCAGGTAGGTGGCGGTGAACTTGTTGTGGTCGGCCTCGACATAGTCGGGCACGTCGCGTTCGGCCGACTGCATCGCTTCCAGCACCAGACCCATCTGCTTGGCCTTCTCGGAGACGGTGATGGCGTCGCCTTCCTTGACCCGGTAGCTGGGGATGTTGACGCGCTGGCCGTTGACCCGGACATGGCCGTGGTTCACGAACTGGCGCGCGGCGAACATGGTGGGGACGAACTTGGCGCGGTAGACCACCGCATCCAGGCGGCGCTCCAAGAGGCCGATCAGCATCTCGCCGGTGTCGCCGCGGGTGCGCACGGCATCGGCATAGATGCGGCGGAACTGCTTCTCGGTCAGGTCACCATAATAGCCCTTCAGCTTCTGCTTCGCGCGTAGCTGGATGCCGAAGTCCGACATCTTGCCCTTGCGGCGCTGGCCGTGCTGGCCGGGGCCGTATTCGCGGCGGTTCACCGGGCTTTTCGGACGGCCCCAGATGTTCTCGCCCATGCGGCGGTCGATTTTGTGTTTGGCGGAAGTGCGCTTGGTCACTTGCCGGTCTCCTTATCGTTAATGTTCACGGCACCCTCCTCTCCCTGCCGGGCTCTCCCGACCGGGCGACAGGTTCCCGCTTGCACGGGCCACGAGCACCAACAACTTACCGCCGCCCTAACGGACGGCAGCGATGGCGGGGGTTATACGGATGCCCCCAGTGATGTCAACTGCGGCAGCTTGACCTCCGAAAGGCCGCGCGGGACACTCGGCTTGCCTGGCGGACAGCTATGAGAACAAGCGGGGAGCCCGATGGCCACGACTGTCACCACCCAATGTTGCATCGCCGGGGGCGGCCCCGCCGGGATGATGCTGGGCCTGCTGCTGGCGCGCGCCGGGGTCGAGGTGGTGGTGCTGGAGAAACACCGCGACTTCCTGCGCGATTTTCGCGGCGACACGCTGCACCCCTCGACGCTGGAGGTGATCCACGAGTTGGGGCTGCTGGACGGGTTGCTGGCACTGCCCCACCAGCGGGTCGAGACCCTGGGGCTGGATTTCGGCGGCCGGCGGGTCGAGGTCGCCGACCTCCGTCGCCTGGCCGTCACCTGCCCGTTCATTGCCCTGATGCCGCAATGGGATTTCCTCGACTTCCTGGCCCGCGAGGCCTCGGACTGGCCGGGCTTCACCCTGCGCATGCACACCGAGGCGACCGGACTGATCGAGGCCGGCCAGTTGGAGGGATGTGGCCGGGTCGCCGGGGTCACCGCCGAAAGCCCCACCGAGGCGTTGGAGATCCGCGCGGACCTGGTGGTCGCAGCGGACGGGCGCGATTCGACGCTGCGGGCGCAGTCCGGGCTGGAGGTCGAGGAGTTCGGCGCGCCGATGGACGTGCAATGGTTCCGGCTCGACCGCCCGAAGGGGGCGGGCGAGATGCCGCTTGGCGCCATCGGCCCCGGCGGCATGCTGGTGCTGCTGCCGCGCGGCGAGTACTGGCAATGCGGCCACGTCATTCCGAAGGGCGGCGATGCCGCGTTGCGGTCCGGCGACTTCGAGGCATTCTGCGCCCGCCTGGCGGCGCTGATGCCGGATCTCGTCGGCCCCCTTCAGCGCCTTGGCGGATGGGGCGAGGTCAAGCTGCTGACGGTCGAGGTGAACCGGCTGAACGACTGGTGCCGGGAGGGGTTGCTGTGCATTGGCGACGCCGCCCATGCGATGTCGCCGGTGGCCGGGGTCGGCATCAACCTGGCGATCCAGGACGCGGTGGCGACGGCCAACCTGCTGGCCGGGCCGCTACGGGAAGGACCGCCGGAACTGGCTGCGCTGAGGCGGGTGCAGGAGCGGCGGCTATGGCCAACCAGAGTGACCCAGCGGCTGCAACTGATAATACAAAAAAAGATCATCGCCGATGCCCTGAACGCGACCGAAGCGCCCCACCCACCGCTGCTGCTGCGCCTGCTGAATACCTGGCCCTGGCTGCGCCGTTTCCCGGCCCGGCTGATCGGCATGGGGGTGCGACCGGAACATGTGGAAACTGAGGCCCGGCAAGGTGGCTGTTCGACCGGCACCGGTTCCAGCCCATAACCTTCGATGATCCGTTGCGCCTCGCCGCTGGCGAACAGCGCCCGCCAGACATCGAACAGGCGGTCGACGACATCCTTATGCGGATACTCCCCGGTGATCCCAAAATAGTAGAGGATCGCCTTGTGCTGCCCGGCGTAGCGGACCTTTCCGTCCAACCCCTCGGCGGCGACAATCTCCCAACCCCGGTCTCGATTCGAAAAAACTGCATCGAGGCGACCGGCAGCGAGCTTCCTCAGCCCGGCAGGGTCGTCCGGGCGGCTGTCAATCCCGATCGGCTCGACTACACCATTATCGGGCGCGGTGTGAACATTGCCTCACGGCTGGAATCGCTGGCGACGCCGGGCGAAATCCTGATCTCCTGCGAGACCTGCGCCCATGTGGAAGGCAAGATCGCCGGCGAGGAGAAGGGTGAGGTCAAGGTCAAGGGCATCGCCTATCCGGTCGCGACCTGTCAGGTGGTGGGAACACGCGATGCGACGGCCCAGCCCTCATCGCAACGAGAGGTCGATTGGGCAGCCCTCGCCGCCAAGGAACCGGAGAAATTATCGGAGACGGAACGCCGCGAGGCGATCGCGCACCTGACGCAAGCCCTGGAAGGTCTCGCCCGGACCGGCAACAAGGCCGACGCTGCCAAATGAACCCCTACCCGGCCATTTCCCAGGGCCGGGCGAAACAGCCAAGCGCCGCGCCGATGTCGGTCTCGTCAGCACCATCCCTCGGTGTGACACGCGCCACCAGGCCCCGGGTCTTGTCCTCGACAATCTCGATAGCGGCATCGATATCCGCCGCTGCCAGTGCCGCGCCATAGACCCGGGTGATCGCCATCTTGCGCAACGCCGGTTTGAAGACCTTGCCGACGGCGGTTTTCGGCAGTTCGTCCATTATCTCGATGTATTTCGGGATTGCCGCGTCCTCGGGCACCTTCTCCCTAGCGAAGGCCATCAACTCCTCGGCCATCGACTCCCCGGGCGTCGCCCCTGCGCCGTCGACCAGTTCCACATAGACGCAGGGCAGTTCGCCGGAATGGCCGTCGGGCTGTCCGATGGCGCTGACGAACGCAACCGCCGGGTGGGCCGCCATCGCCTCCTCGATCAGGGCGGGGTCGATGTTGTGGCCGCCCCGGATGATCAGGTCTTTGGCCCGCCCGGTGATCCAGACATAGCCGTCGGCGTCGATCCGGCCGAGATCGCCGGAACGCAGGTAGTACCCCGGCTCGGCGAACAGCCCCTTGTTCCGGGCCTCGTCGGTGTAACCCGGAAACACGGCAGGGCCAGCGATGCAGATCTCGCCGATCTCGTCAGTGGCGCATTCGCGGCGGATCGTGCTGTCGGTCTCGCAATCGAGGATCTTCACCTCCGTGTAGGGTACCGGCAGGCCGACCGAGCCGATCTTGCGTTCGCCCTGGATCGGGTTGAACGAGATCAGGCAGGTTGCCTCGGTCATGCCGTAGCCTTCCAGTATCTTGACCCCGGTCGCGGTCTCGAAACGCTTGAACAACTCCACCGGCAGCGGTGCCGAGCCGCAAAGCGCGTATTTCAGGCTGGAGACATCCGCGTCCACCGGGCGCTGCATCAACGCCGTGGCGGCGGTCGGCACCATCACCATGAAGCTGACCCCCCAGCGCTGGATCAGGGCCCAGAAATTGTCCATCACCCCGTCGCCGCGATAGCCCGCCGGGGTCGGCATGACCATATGCGCGCCCGAGGCGACGCAGGCCATCAGCACCGGATAGGCGGCGAGGACATGGAACAGCGGCAGCGGGCAGATCAGCACATCCGCTTCGGTGGTGACCGACATCGCCGGGATCAGGCCGTTATAGACCATGCCCCGCTGGCGGTGCTGGGCGATCTTCGGCATTCCGGTGGTGCCGCCGGTGTGGAAATAGGCGGCGACGCGGTTGCCATCTCCCTCCGCGAAGCTCAGCGACGCGCCGTCCTCGGCCATCAGGGCGGCGTTGAAATCCAGCACCCGGGCGCTGTGCCCGTGGATGACTTTCGGGCGAATGAGCGGGATCAGCCACGACAGCGGCGGCGTGAGATAGCGCTTGAGATCGACCTCCAGAATGGTCTTCACCGAGGGCACCAATGCCACCGCCGCATGGGCCTTGCTCGCGATGTCGGTCTTCGGGAAGGGCGCCAGCGTCACCAGCGCGCGCGCGCCGGATTCGCGCAGCAGCGCTGCGATCTGCGCCACATCCAGCAGCGGGTTGATCGGGTTGACGATCCCCGCCGTCACGCCGCCCAGCAGCGCCAGCACCGTCTCGTTGCAGTTCGGCAGCAGATAGGCGACCACGTCGCCCTCGCCAATGCCAAGACGGCGGAACAGATTGGCGCTTCGGGTCACCCGGTCGGCAAGCGTGGTCCAGTCCAGGGTCTCGGCCTTGTCCTGCGGCCCCGACTTGATCTGGAAGCTGATCGCCGGGCGGCGGGGATGGGCGGCGGTGGTTTCGCGCAACATGGCGTAAACGGTTTCGGCGGGCAGGCGGTCGGCCAGCGGTACCGCCTCGACGGCCCGCTTGTCGGCCAATGTGCTCCAGCCGGTTGGGTTGTTGGCCATCGGTCCTCCCTAGCGCCACGCCGCAGGGCGCCGCCGCCCCCGCATTGAACCACAGGAGAGCGAGCGCGGCAAGCCCCCCGCGCCGTCAGAGGCATCAACATGGTCCATGGAGCATGATCCATGATCTCCAATTCATCGATCATGCTCTATCTCATTGAATTTCGCGATTTCCGAGTCGCAATGTGAACTCACTTTGCCAGAAGTAACTCTAAAGGGCGGCCTTCAGACCATTGATTGGGCGCTCATTGCGAAGTGGGTTGAAAAACTGCGTCACCCCGGTTTGCCTGGAACCAGTGTTCTCAAATTGACAACCCCGCATGGCCAGCCGGTTGCCCTCGGCGTCGTAAGAACAGGTCTCGGGGCTCGCCACGGTGCCGCCGGAGACCAGCCGCTGGAGCGCGTCGTAGCCGAAGTTGCGGTCGGCGGCGGCGGGCTCGGCAATCCGGGTGATCGCGCCGACGGCGTTGTAGCTGCAGGCGATCTCGACGCCATCGAGCGCCGTGAACCGCTGGCCAAAAGCGTCGTACTCGTATGAGTTCACCACCGCCCCGGCGCTGTCAGTGACCCGTATCACGGAGCCCTGGTGGTCGGCCTGGATGTAATAGTCCTGCCCGCCGCGGGTCATCACCAGCGGTTGGTCGACCCGGTCGTCAGGGGCGTAGCTGGCCGGGAAGCCACCGGTGCCGTCGAACTCCATCAGGATGTCGGGGCCGTCAAGGACACAGGCCGTGACCTCGCGCCCGCCAGCGCCGTCGTCGACGTCCTTGGCGATGCGCTGACCGAAGGCGTCCGCCGGGTCGGGCTTGCGCCCGCCCGAGCGCAGGCGGCGGCGCAGGCGGCGAAGGTGGTGTCGGGGAAGTCGATGCGGATCGGCGGTCCCGGGCGTCGTAGGGCGCGCCTGTCGCCATGGTGTTGGCGTTAGGTGGCCCCGGTCAGTCGTCGGCCTTGTCCGCCGACCGCGCCTCGAGCTCGGCGATCCGGGCGGCCAGACTCTCGTTCTCCTCGCGGGCCTTGACCGCCATCTCGCGCACCGCGTCGAATTCTTCGCGGGAAACCAGATCGGACTCCGCCAGCCAGCGTTCGAACCAGCTTTTCATCGCCGTATCGGCTTCGGTCTTCACGCCTTGGGCCATGCCGGCGGCGTTGGTCATAAGTTGGCTGATGTCGTCGAGGAATTTGTCGCGGGTCTGCATGGGTGCCTCTTCCGGTTGGTCTCCCGTCACATATATGTGTCTGACCCACCACCGCGCAACCGCCCATGTAGACGGAGAGAAGTCGCTGAGAATGCGTGATGAGGTGTATAGGCCTTACGTTTCAACGGATTGGCAGGGGATGGAAGGCCTGTGACGTTGACGGTGCGCGGGCGAAAGTCTCTAAGAATCCGGCGTAAAATGGGGTGTGAACAGCCTGTAAACCCGGTTTTTAGGGGCGTTTTATGGGGTGTGAGCAGCCTTTGAATTATAACCCGATTGCGGTGGTCGAATTGACCGGGATCCGAGCACCCGCTACCGGCGTCTGGCCAGAGGTGGGGCTGAGGAAGGGCCTGGCGGATTCCCATTGGACACTACATGATATATGCTGACAAAAAATCGTGGGAGTCAGAAGCCATGATGCCGACAGAGGATGCAATCGTAGACATCGTAAAATCCGTTGTCATTCAGCAGTTTGGCGACGACGCTAAGATTCTGTCTGTCGACATTTCGGAAGATATCGATAGCGATGGCGACCCGATTCTGATTCTGAAAATCGTTTATGAGACCGATTCAGGCCAACTGAATGCACGCAAGGCATCAGGATTGCTGCGCCACATCCGATCAAGGCTTGATGAGATTCAAGAGAGCAGATTCCCGCTGCTGTCTTTCATCTCAAAGGCTGACGATGAGAAGAATCGCCCTGCTGCCGCTTGACCTAATCGGAACGGCCCGCCGGTTATCCAAATCCGGCGGGCACAGGCCGAGGCAGGCTGACCTGCGTCGCGCTGTCAGTACTGCATATTATGCGATGTTCCACTTGCTCGCAAAAACCTGTGCAGACCCAGGATTCCCGAACTAAGTCCCTGCCGAGGCTCGTCAGGGACTTAGTTCGGGAATCCTGGCCGACAGCCCACCTTGACAGCACTGGGCCGGTCCCGCACATCGGCGGGATCCAGATTGGAGTACGCATGCTCTTCGCCATCCCCTTCCCCAACATCGATCCAGCGTTGTTCACCCTCGCCATCGGTGGCTTCGAGTTCAGCCTGCGCTGGTACGCGCTCGCCTACATCGCCGGTCTGGTGCTGGGCTGGCGGCTGATGGTACGGCTGATGCGTCGGCCCGGGCTGTGGCCCAACGACAAGTCGCCGATGACCCCGGCGCAGCCCGAAGATCTGCTGACCTGGATGATCCTCGGCGTCGTGCTGGGCGGGCGGCTCGGCTATGTGATCTTCTATAATCCCGGTTATTTTCTGGCCAATCCGGCCGAGATCATCCAGGTCTGGCAGGGCGGCATGTCATTCCACGGCGGCTTTATCGGTGTGATCGTCAGCCTGATCCTGTTCGCTCGTTCGCATCGCATCCCGCTGTTGCAGGCAGGCGACGCGGTGGCGCTGGCCGCACCCGCGGGGCTGTTCTTCGGGCGTGTCGCCAACTTCATCAATGGCGAACTCTGGGGGCGGGTCAGCGATGTGCCGTGGGCGATGGCCTTCCCCGCCGCCGGACCGGAGCCGCGCCATCCGAGCCAACTCTATGAGGCTGGATTGGAGGGGCTGCTGCTGGGCGGGGTTATGTGGATGCTGGCGCTGAGGCACGGTTGGCTGAAGCAGCCCGGCGCGGTGATCGGGGTGTTTTTTGTCGGCTACGGGCTAGCGCGCAGCGTGGTTGAGAACTTCCGCCAATGGGACACACATCTCGGCTATGTGATCGAGACCGGCTCCGGCGGGCTGACCATGGGACAGATTCTGTCGTTGCCGATGATCCTGATTGGGATTGGTTTCATCTGGAACGCCCGGCGCAGGCCCGAAAACAGACCGGTGTGAGCGCGCTCCTGGATATAATCCGCGCCCAGATCCGCGAGACCGGACCGATGTCGGTGGCCGACTACATGTCGCTGTGTCTCGGCCACCCCAAGCACGGCTACTACACCACCCGTGATCCGCTGGGGGCGGCGGGCGATTTCACTACGGCGCCCGAGATCAGCCAGATGTTCGGCGAGATGATCGGGCTGTGGCTGGTGCAGGTGTGGGTCGATGCGGGCCGCCCGGCCCCGTTCCGGCTCGTCGAGCTGGGGCCAGGGCGGGGCACATTGATGGCCGACGCGTTACGGGCCGCCCGGGCGGTACCGGGGTTTGCCGAGACAGCGGACCTGTGGCTGGTCGAGACCTCGCCCGCGTTGCGTGCCGAGCAGGCCAAGCGGCTGACCGATACACATGGGCGTGCGCAGTGGGCGGAGCGGCTGGACGAGGTACCGGAGGGCCCGTGCCTGCTGGTCGCCAACGAATTCCTCGACGCCCTGCCGATGCGCCAGTTCATCGCGTCGGCCCAAGGCTGGCGCGAGAAGCGCGTCGGGCTGAGCGAGGGCGGGCTGCTCTGGGGGCTGTCGGCGCCCCTGCCCGACGGTTGCGATGCTTCGGAGGGCGCATGGCGCGAGGAATCGGCGCTGGCCGACACAGTGGCGCAACAGATCGCCGCGCGGATAGCGGCACACGGCGGCGCGGCGCTGCTTGTCGACTACGGTTACCGCATGGCTGACCGGCCTCCGGGGTTCACCCTGCAGGCATTGCGCCGCCATGCGCCCACCGATCCGCTGGACACGCCCGGCGAGGCCGACCTGACCTGGCTGATCGATTTCGACGGGCTCGCGGCACAGTTGAAGCCGCTCGCCACCGCCTCTGCGCCGCAGGGTGCATTTCTCGCCCGTCTCGGCATCGGCCAGCGGGCGGCCGCATTGGCGGCGGCACGACCGGACGAGGCTGGTGCCATCGCCGCCAATGAAGTCGCTGGGGCGCTCGAACGCTTGACGGGAGCGGATCAAATGGGAACCCTCTTCAAGGCGCTGGCCGCGTGGCCCGAAAGTCAGCCCACGCCACCTGGCTTTGAGGAGACCGCATGACCCTGAGTCCCGTCCTCGCTGACAGCCTGCATGGCGTCTCGCACGGGTTTTTCACCCGGCAAGGCGGGGTCTCGACCGGCATCTACACGGCGTTGAACGGCGGTCTGGGGTCGCTGGATAGCGCATCGGCGGTGGACCAGAATCGCGCCCGGATCGCGGCACATCTGGGGACCGAGCGTCTGATCTCCGTGCATCAACTCCACAGCAACCGGGCCAAGGTGGTTTCAGGACCGTGGCCGGGCGCGAGGCCGCAGGCGGATGCGATGGCGACGGACCGGCCCGGCGTCGGGCTGGCGGTCCTCACCGCCGATTGCGCCCCGGTGCTGTTCGCCGACGTGCAAGCGGGAGTTGTGGGTGCCGCCCATGCGGGCTGGAAGGGAGCGCTCCATGGCGTGCTGGGGGCGACCGTCTCGGCTATGATCGGGTTGGGTGCAGAACGCGATCGCATTACAGCCGTTGTCGGCCCGACAATCTCGCAGCGGGCTTACGAGGTCGGCCCGGAATTTGTCGAGCGCTTCCTCGACGAGGATCCGGAATACGCCCGCTTCTTCGCCGGCGGTGCCAATGTTGGTGGGGGTGACCGGGCGATGTTCGACTTGCCGGGCTATTGCCTGAAACGGTTGCGCGAGGCAGGTGTCGGGCTTGCCGAATGGACCGGCCACTGCACCTATTCCGACGCGGCGCGGTTCTTCAGCTATCGTCGTACCTGCCACCGGGGCGAGGCCGATTACGGCCGCCTCGTCGCCGCCATCGCTTTGTAACAAGGGGATACCAATGCTTCATTTTACGCAAACCGAGTTCGACGACCGTATGGCCCGCACTCGCGCCGAGATGGCGCGCCGCGGCTTTGACGCGTTGCTGCTGTTTGCCCCCGAAAGCCAATACTGGCTGACCGGCTACGACACCTTCGGTTTCTGCTTTTTCCAGTGCCTCGTTATCAGTGACGGCGAGCCGGTGCTGCTGACACGCTCGGCCGATTTGCGCCAGGCACAGCTGACCTCGACCATCAAGGACATCCACATCTGGAAGGACCAGGCCTCGGCAGACCCAACCGAGGATCTGGTGGCGCTGCTGGGCAGGATGGATCTGACGGGCAAGCGAATCGGGTGGGAGACCGGCACCCAGGGGCTGACCCACCTGCACGGCGCCCGGCTGGCCGCACGGCTCAACGGGCTGAACCCGCTGATCGACGCCTCGGACCTGATGGGGATGCTGCGGCTGGTGAAAAGCCCGGCCGAGATCGCCTATGTGCGCAAAGCGGCGGAACTTTCCGATCTGGCCTGGGACGCGGCCATGGCACGGGCCCATCCGGGAGCCGACGAGGGCGCGATCCTCGGTGCCATGCACGACGCGATCTTCACCGGCGGCGGCGACTATCCGGCCAACGAATTCATCATCGGCTCGGGCGAGATGGCGCTGCTGTGCCGCTACCAGTCCGGGCGGCGTCAGCTGGACGCCGACGACCAGCTGACCCTGGAATGGGCCGGAGTCTACCGTCACTACCATGCCGCCAACATGAAGACGATCGTGATAGGCCAAGCCCGCCCGCAGCACCTCTCGATGCAAACGGCGGCCGAGGACGCGCTGCTGACCTGCGAAGCGGCACTTCAACCTGGCCGCCCGATGGCAGATGTTTTCGACGCCCATGCCCGAGTGATGGACCAAGCGGGCCTCTCCGCCCATCGCCTCAACGCTTGCGGCTACTCCCTCGGCCCCCGCTTCTCGCCTTCATGGATGGAGGCGCAGATGTTCTACGAGGGCGCCCCGACGGAGATGAAGCCGGGCATGGTGTTCTTCCTGCACATGATCCTGATGGACAGCGACAGCGGCACTGCGATAACTTTGGGCCGAACCTCGCTGGTGACGGAAACCGGGGCGGAGGCACTGAGTCGGATGCCGCTGGAATTGGTGGTAGGGTGAGAGGAGAACACACAGACGAGAATTTGCTGCCTTCGCTCGATCGGAAAGACAGTAGCGGACACTACGAAAGAGAAAACCTGCAGGTGGTCTGCCGGTTTGTGAACTTCTGGAAGAGCGACAGCGACAACGAGGAGTTCAAGAGGCTTCTGATGCTTGTCCGCGGAGTGGAGGAATAGATGATCGATACGCCCCTCAGTCGCCTTACCCGCGTCGATCTGCGCGACATCTGGACCAGCGAGGCGACGGGCTTCACCCCGTGGCTCGCGCGGCCCGATAACCTCTCGGTACTGGGTGAGACGCTTGGTATAGACTTGGAGTTCGAGGCGCAGGAGAAAGCAGTGGGTCCCTTCCGTGCCGACATTCTGTGCAAGGACATCGGCACCGACGCCTGGGTGCTGGTTGAAAACCGGCTGGAGCGCACAGATCACAGCCATCTCGGGCAGTTGCTGACCTATGCGTCGGGCCTTCAGGCCGTCACCATCGTCTGGATCGCCGCCCGCTTCACAGAGGAGCACCGTGCAACGCTCGATTGGCTGAATAAGATCACGGACGAAAGCTTCCGTTTCTTCGGGCTGGAGGTGGAGCTTTGGCGGATCGGGGAATCGCCCGCCGCGCCGAAGTTCAACATCATCTCGAAGCCCAACGACTGGTCGCGCTCGGTCGCGCGAGGCGCTCGTGCAATAGAAGATGCAGAGCTGACCGAGATCCAAATCAAGCAGCGGGAATACTGGGCTGCGTTACACCTAGCTCTCGATACAGCGGACGGGCCTGTCTCCGGCAACCGAAAGCCGCAGTCCTGGATGGCCTACGGTGTCGGCCGCAGCGGCTTCAATCTCGGTGCTGTGATGGTTCGTCAGAAGAACCAGGTTCGGGCTGAACTCTACATCTCGGGTGACAACGCAAAGGCGTTCTTCGGTCTCCTGAAGCAGCAGAAGAGCGATATTGAGCGGGAGCTAGGCGATCCGCTGGAATGGGAGGAATTGCCGACCCGCCGCGATTGCCGCATTTCGGCTTACCGGAACGATGTAGACCCGGAGGATGAGACGGATTGGCCCCGGCAACATGAGTGGTTGGCAAAGCGATTGAACAAAATGCACCGAGTTTTCGCCGATCGCGTCAAGGCGTTGAATGCGGATAACTGGCAGCCTGACGAACCAGAAGCTGCAGGACCTATCTTCGATGCCTAACTTCATTCCGAATGCACCAGTATGAATCACGTTTGCAACGACCCCTATCAACTGTTTTCGAATCAAGCCCCTAGCGCTAGGAGTTGGTTTGAAGAAGTATGTTGGCCGCTCAATTCGGTTTCCGAAAGTATTGACTGGTGCTGGACGTAAACATACGACGCCTGCTCGATCTGTACCCTCGTGGGGCAAGTGATCGTCAGTTGCTGTGGCGGCTGCGCGATGCCGGCCTACGGGTTCCTGCGGAGGAGTTGCTTCATGGACTGACCAGCCTCTCGGATCGTGGTGAGGTCATCCGCGATCCCTCTGGTAGGTGGCAGGTCGTTAGACCTGAAACCCGGTCAACGGACAGGTCCCGCGGTTCGGACTCGCCGGGTGCAGTTGCTGGCGACGGCGGAGGCTGGCTCTATGCCGTCGCCGCGACTTGCCACATGGAGACCCCCGAGGCGTCCGACGGTTTTGCCCTTTCAACCGGCGAGGAGGCCAGCCTTGACGCGCTACCGGACTGGTCAAGCCTGCTGGAGTATTACGCCGCGACCCAGCGCCGGGACCCGCGCGGCCGGATCGCCGAGTTCCTGGACCGGCATGCGGCCGGATGGCAGTTGATTCGCACTGGCGGGCACTGGTGGTCCGGTGCGCGCCTGACGATCACAATGGAGTCGCTCCCCGAGACCTTCCGCGAGTCGCTGATGCGACGCAAGCTGCAAAGTGCGGCGATGGGCTGGCCGCTGTCGTTCTTCGAGACGGCAGAGGGCGTGGCGGCGATGCCCGGCCTGATCTTGCCGGTGGAATGGCACATCGCAGGGGCGGACCTGGTGCTGCGGCTGGACGGTGGGCGCCCGACACTGAACCCTTCCTGGCTCCGGGAAGTGCGCCGCAGGACCCCGTGGACCGAGGCCGGGCTGATCAAGCGGCTGTTCCCCGAGGGCGAGCCCGACGATCTTGGGGCCGTGTCGGATCGGTTGCGCCATGCGCTGGCAACGCTGGGCGGCGGGTTGCTGAAACCGGGTGATCTGGCCGGGGAAGCGGAGATCACTGCCGATCGGTTGCAAAACGCGGCTGCGCTGTTCTTGCCGGAAGACGGCAACTTTACCAAGGGTGCGGCGGAGGACCTGGAAGCATTGCGCGACTGGTCGGAGGAGGCGCGGCGCGACACGGTACTGGCGGCGCTGTTCACAGTCGCTGCGCCACAGCCCGCAGACAGCGAAGTCCCGGTGCTATCTGCGACACCGTTGACCGACCGGCAGATGGATGCCGCCGAAGCAGCGCTGGCCGGGCCGCTGACCGTGATTCAGGGGCCGCCTGGTACCGGCAAGAGCCACGTCATACTCACCCTAATCTTGTCGGCTGTCCTCTCCGGACGCTCGGTTCTGTTCGCTTCGAAAAACCACCAAGCGCTGGACGAGGTCGAAACTCGCCTGCGCCAGATCGTGCCGGATGCTCCTTTGCTGACCCGTGGGAGGGATTCGGACGGTCAGCGCAACACTAGTGCGCTCCAGGCCCTGCGCGAGATCGTTCACGGCGAAGCACGCGTCATGGAGGATTCCGATCTTGAGGCGGAGCGCAGCGCTGTGCTGCAAACTGGCGCCGAACAGGCCGCGCTGCGCCGTGCGGTGCGACAGCGGACGCGTCTTCACCTTGCCCTGAGCGAGTTGGTCGAGCGTCGGGACGCGATCTGGCACCACTTGTCGGGGTCGCAGTCTACGGGTGGCCGGCTGTCACTGTTGGCGCGCCTGAAGGTTTTTTTGGCGCACCTGCTCAGGCGTCGGCCCGCTGACTCGGCGGCGGCGCTGACCGACGATGTGCCGCTGGCCGAGATCGAGGGCCGTGTCCTGGAGGTTCGGCGGCTACTCACAGACCCAAGGGTGCAGCCTGTGCAGCTTGACGATGACGCCCCGCCAGACCTCGGCAAGACGCTGCTGCCGCTGATCCCGCGCTGGGCTGGCCATGTCACCGCGCCGGACGATCCAGCCTGGCAGCATCTGTCGCAACGTCTTCAGGAGCTCGATTTCGCCCAGATCAGATCGGCGCGCCGGCTCAATGCCGAGGATGCCCGTGCGGTGATCGCCCTCCGCCCGGTCTGGGCGATCAGCACATTGTCCGTTCCTTCGCGGATGCCGCTAGTACCGGGGTTGTTCGACTATGTGATCTTCGACGAGGCCAGCCAATGTGACATCGCCTCGGCCCTGCCGCTGTTCGCCCGCGCTCGGCAGGCAGTGGTGGTCGGCGACCCGATGCAGTTGCGCTTCGTGCCGTCGCTCGGCAACGCAGCGGAGCATTCGTTGATGGACGCCGCGGGGCTGCCGAAGACCGGGCGTGCCGCCATCGCACAGAGCATCAACTCGCTTTTCGACTTCGCCGAGCGCCGCCCGGCCGCCCGGCGGCTATTCCTGAAGGACCAGTTCCGCTCGGCGCCAGCGATCGTCGGCTATCTCAACGAGGAGTTTTACACCCGCCAGGGTCTCCAAGGCCGCTGCGGCGACGACAGCTTCCGGCCACCCGCGGGTTACAAACCGGGCCTCGCCTGGGAGGATGTACCGGGCCAAGTCACGCGCGAAGAAGGGGGCAATGTCAATGTCGCTGAGGCGGAGCGGATCACCGAACTGCTGCAGCAGCTTGCAGACCAGCGCGGCTTCGAGGGAAGCGTTGGCGTACTATCGCCGTTCAACGCCCAGATCGAGCGGATCGAGCGGACCGTGCGGGCGAAGCTGTCGGAGGGGGACCGTGAGCGCTTGAAACTGCGTGTCGCCACCATTGACCGCTTTCAGGGCGGCGAGGCGGATGTGATCCTGTTCTCGCTGGTGTTGGCACCGAACGCGCCGCACTTGGCGAAGACATTCCTGAAGCAGGAGCGCCGCCGGCTGAACGTCGCGGTCAGCCGAGCACACGCGGTTTGCCTGGTCGTGGGCCACCTTGCCTATGCGAAAGGCTGCGGAGTGCGTCACATCCAGCGCCTCGCCCATCGCGCGACCACTCCCTGGTCGCCGCCGCGCCCGCCCTTCGACAGCGACTGGGAGCGTCGGATGGATACGGCAATGCGCCGACGCGGGCTGGAGCCGATCCCGCAATATCCGGTTGGCACGCACTATCTGGACTTCGCGCTCGACCCGGAGGGCTGCAAGCTCGACATTGAGGTAGACGGGCGGCGCTGGCATACTGATCCGGATGGCAACCGCAAGAGCGCGGACCGTATGCGGGACATCGAATTGCGGGTGCGCGGCTGGAAAGTGCTACGTTTCTGGGTGCATGAATTGTCGGACAATATGGAGGGATGCCTTGACCGGATCGAACGAGAACTCGGCCGCCGCTGATGCGGGCCTGGCCCGCGAAAAGACGGGTGGGAAACTCTGGATCGTCTTGATTGCGCTGCTGGCGGTCGTTGTCGTTGTGCTGAACTTGCTGGTTTTTCAGCTGGTTCAGAGCCAGCAGGGCGCCATGGCCGACCAAGAGATTGCGCTGGAGAAACGCGAGCTGGCAGTGCGATCTCTGGAGCTAGCGGTTCAAGCTCTGGGGGCAAAACGCAATGGCCTCGACAACGACATCGTTGATCTCGAGCAGAAGATGGCAAAGGCACGCGAACGCGAGCGTCAGGCGCGTCTCGCGGCGGACGATGCCGATAGTGTCAGGCGGCAACGTGACGAACTAGCTCACCAGCTGGTGGAGGATCGCCAGAGCCTGGACGAGGCGGAGCATGCCACCAAGGTCTCCGAGGCTGAACGCGCAAAGATCGAAGCCGACATTTCTAGTTTAAGGACCCAACGGTTCACGGCACAGGCCGATCTAAAAAGGGTATCAGGAGACCTGCAGAACAACCGCGAGCAAGAAGAAAAGGCTAGGTCTGCCGCCAACAGAGCGCTCCAAGCGGCAGAGAAGGCGGCCACTGCCCAAAGTTTGGCAGAGGAAAAGCGCGACCGCGTAGAGAATGAGTTGATGGAATTGCAGCAGCAACTCAACAAGAGGCATGAGGCACTCGAGGAGGCACGCGTAAGGCTGACAGCGTCTGAAACTGCTGAAGTGGAGGCGAGTAATACTGCGGATAAATCAGCGCAGCGCGCGCGCGCTGCTGATGAGCGAGCATTGGTTGTTGAGCAACGTGCCGATGCGGCTGAGACGCGGTGGGCAGAAGCGGAACAGGAGCGCGACTCGCTCCGCACTGAAAACACTTCACTTAGGGATCAATCGACCGCCCGGAAGAATGAGGTGGGACAGGCCCAATCTGATCTTGATCAACTTCACGCGGACCTCAAAGCAAAACAAAACGAAGTGGAAATGGCGAGCGCCAACCTGAGCAAAAAGACCTCGGCACTTGCGACAGCAAAATCTGAGTTGGAACGCTTACGAACGCTGGCAGACGTGATCCAGAGCGATGAGGCGGCCGCGCAAGCGGCCCGCCAAGCCCACGCGGAAGCGAAAGCTGATCTCGCAGAGATGAGCGCAGACTTGGATGTGCGCCGGACCGAGCGTGATCAAGTCAGTGCGCATTTGGCCACTCTTCGCGAACAACAATCGCTTCTGCAGAATATCGACCAGAATGTCACAGCGGCCGAGCAGCGCCAGACAAAATTGACGGCTGAACTCAATGATCTCGTGCAGAGGCGCATCAACGCTGAATCGACACTGAGCACTATCGAGGCTAAAGCGTCCCGCGGCCGTGCAGAAGCAGACGCCGCCGAAGCGCGCCGAGCGGAGCTTACCGCTAGCATTGGACTGCTAGAGGCACGCGAGACGGAGACGATAAAGCTGGTCGAAGAGCAGCAGACGGCCCTCAGCACCGCAAGGGCTAAGACCGAAGGTGAGACTGCTCGCCTAAGCAACTCGAAGGACAGGCTGGTGGCAGTGGAGACCAATCTCGCGGTACGCCGTAACGAGTTAAATTCGCTAACGGCCGAGATCGAAAGTGAGACTGTTCGCCTAAGCAACTCGAAGAACAGGCTGGTGGCAGTGAAAGCCGATCTCGCGGTACGCCGTAACGAGTTAAATTCGCTAACGGCCGAGATCGAAAGTGAGACTGTTCGCCTAAGCAACACCAAGGACAGGCTGGCCGCAGTGGAAGCCGATCTCGCGGTACGCCGTAACGAGTTAAGTTCGCTAACGGCCGAGATCGAAAGTGAGACTGTTCGCCTAAGCAACATTAAGGACAGGCTGGCCGCCGTGGAAGCCGATCTTGCAGCACGCCGTAACGAGCTGACTGCGCTTCCGACACCCGCGAGCGCGCCTCCGAACACCCCGGCTGACGCCCACCAGACCCAACCGGACGAGGATAACTGATAATGACAGAATTAACCTCTTTCGAAACCTCGACCATGCTGTTACCGGCTCTACTCGCCCTCGTGGCGCTGGCTCTGACGATGAGTGGCATCGCTATCACTTTCCATGTCCGCCGCGCCCGGCTGCCCGACGCCACCCGATTCGAGCATGTCCGTGAGCTGCGCGCCCAGGAGGAGCGGTTGCTGGTCGAGCGGCGGGCAGAGATCAGTGCCGTTGACCAGAAAATTCACGAAAAGGACCGGCTGATCGCCGAGGTCTCGGCCCTGGAAGAGCGCCGCGACGGCCTTCAGGCGGAGCTGGCAGGCCTGGATTCGGCTCGCGCCGAGATCGACACAGTAAAGCGTGAGGCCGCCGAGATGGCGGCGGAATATGCCGAGGCGGTGCAGAAGCGCGACAGCATCAAGGACGAATGGGACAAAATGTCGGCCGGGATCGACAAGCGCCGCGAGGACCTCGCCACCCTTGAGCGCCAGATCACCGACCGGCGGGAAGAGATCGCCCGGCTGAGTGAAGAACGCGGCCAGATCGAGAAAGAACTTGGTCCCCTGCGGGCTGAACGAGAAGCCGCCCTGCGGGTCATTGAAGAATTGCGAGCCTTCGAGGCGACCAAGGCGGCGCTGGAGACCGAGATCGAGCGGCTGGAGGGCAATAGCGAGAGATTGCTTGACAACGCTGCGGAGAAGCAAGCCGAGATCGGCGGTTTGGCGGCCGAACTGGCGCAGAAACGTCAGAGGGTTACCGAGTTGGGCGAAGATGTTACCCGCCTTATTGCCCGCAAGGCGCAGCTGGCGGCCGAGACCACCGGCGCGCCGTCGCCGGAGGAGGAAAAGGAGCTGCTTGACGATCTGGCCCGGCAGCCCACCTGCCTTGAACTACCCGCCATGGTGCGCGAGGCCCCCCGGACTGAACGCGATGCGCTTTCGGATGTGAGCAAATACCTCCTGGAACTTGGGCTGGACTATCACCACCGTGCGGTGTTCGGGTTCCACACCGCGATGAAAATCAATGACAAGGCGCAGATGACCGTCCTTGCCGGGGTCTCGGGTACCGGCAAGAGCCTACTGCCGCGGCGCTATGCCGAGGCTATGGGCATCCACTTCCTTCAAATCGCGGTCGAGCCCCGCTGGGACAGCCCGCAGGACCTGCTGGGCTTCTACAACTACATCGAGAAGCGCTACCGCGCGACCGACCTCGCGCGGCTTCTGGTCCACATGGACCCCTATGAAACGGCGCAGTTGGCCAAGAGCGGGCGGGGCGATCACATGGCGCTGGTGCTGCTGGACGAGATGAACCTGGCGCGGGTCGAATACTATTTCTCCGAGTTCCTTAGTCGGTTGGAAGCACGCCCGCCCGTCGCCGAAGCCGACGAAGAGCGCAAGCGCAAGGATGCGCTGATCCCGATGGACATCCGTAAACTCAAGCGCGAGATCGCTCTATTCCCCTCGCATAACGTGTTGTTCGCAGGCACGATGAACGATGACGAGAGCACCCAGGCATTGTCCGACAAGGTGCTGGATCGCAGCAATGTTCTGCAGTTTGCTGCGCCCCGGAACTTCGACTCGTCCTCGTCCGCCGCGCTAGGCGACGTGGCGCCAGACGAACAGGCGCAGCGCTTTGTAGAATGGCGGAGTTGGGTGACGCCGGACAACCGCCTGGGGGATGCGGACCAAGCCAGGGCCGACGATTTGATCAAGAAACTCGCCGGGATCATGGAGGGCGTCGGCCGGCCCTTTGGTCACCGATTGCGTGACGCGATTCTCGCCTATGCCGCGAATTATCCGGACGATGGCCCGTCCGGCTCCGATGTCCGGGTGCCGCTGGCGGACCAGATCGAGTTCCGTGTCATGCCGAAGCTGCGGGGGGTCGAGATCGACAGCAACCGCGAAGGCTTCGAGGCGCTGGGCACCATGATCCGGAATGATCTGAGCGACTCCGAGTTTGCCGATCGCCTTGACGGCCTTGTGGAGGTTCAGTCGAAAGGGAGCGGCCTTTTCGTCTGGCGTGGGCTGACCCGGCGGGGCTGAGCAGTGGCGGAACTCTGGACACGGCCCTGGGCGCTCTATGCGCGGCAGCACCGGCACGGGCTGGAACCGGGTGATGGGGCAGCAGTTCCGGACGGCCACCGGGGGCCGCTCTGGCTCTACGCTCGGACGGGTGGACCGGAGCGCGTAGATGGCCGCAGCGACGTGACTGAGCCGGTAACCAGCTTCACCGTGGATGACAGCCGTGCGCTTGGTCTACTGCCGCTGGCGCTGAAGCGACGACCCGGGGTGGCCATCGGCACCACCGGCAAGGTAACGCGGCTGGTTTGGAACGAGGCACCTGAGAGGTTGCCGAGCACCATCGACCCCGGCACCGAGGAGGAGATTGCGGCGCGCAATCTGTTCCAGCGTGCTGAAACCGTGTGGGACCGGCTTGCCGAAGTGGAAACGGCGCTCGCCGACCCAATCACTCTCTGGGCGAAACTGCGCCACCGCTGGACCGAGGATCACGACGAGGACGAGCCGCGGATGGATGTGATCGTCCGCCAGTCGCGGCGGCTAGGTTCTATCCTGGAGGCGCTGGACCGGGCGCCAAGGCGGATCCTACGCAGAACCCACCGGATGGTGCCTGTCGCCAGCGCGCAGGAAATGGACCGGCGCGCCCTGACTTGGTTAACTCGCCAGCCGGGCGAAACCCTTGCAGAGCGGGCCGGCGATGCCCAGCGCATCCTTGCAGTCGCGCGTGAGGAGAACTTTGATACTCTAGAGAACCGGGTGCTGCGGGCCTATGCCGAGAAGGCGCAGGCGGTGGCGCGAGACTACCTAGACCGAAACAAGAAGAAGACGACAACCCGCCGCCACCGACTGGTGAAGGACTTTGACAAACGCTGCCGGCGCCTGTCGCGCGACCTCGCGGAGCGTGGCGTGCGGCGGGCCGAGCCGGGCGTGACGCCCAACTTCGTGTTACTCGAAAACGCCCGCTATCGCCAGATATGGAAGGCATGGCAGGAACTGCTCCGGCAAGAGAGCATTGAGGACGAACTCTGGCGTTGGCAGGCACGGTCCTGGGAGGAAATTGCCGCACTCGCGGTGATGGTGGCGCTTCAAGGTGTGCCCGGCGCACGCCTGTTCGCGGCCTCGCCAGTTCGGTTCCTCGACGAGCAGCAGCGAGGCTCATGGATCGATCACGACAACCCGCTCGGCGCCTTCCATCTGCCCGATCAGGGGCTGGTGGCCGAGGTGCAGTATCGCCTCGCCAAGCCGGGAGGATGGCGCGCCGATCTTGCTGCACCAGTATGGATTAGATTCGGGCGCACCAATGATCCGACCTCGTTCCACAAATTCGTAGCCGTCTGGCCGATCTGGGATGTTGCAGGCGGGCTTGTGTCGGACGATCTGGCCGAGATTGCCGGACTTCTGACGAGACGTCGCAAGGATGGTCTGAAAGCAGCGGTCGTTATTCGTCCGACCCCGCATGACGGCGGTGCCGATTTCGATTTGGAGTCCGGCGTGATCGCTCTGAGCCTTGGGGTTCGAAATACTGAGCTGCGCGATGGATTGACCGTGCTAACGGAGTTTCTCTCCGAACTCATGCTGGAGGGGGCGCGGTAATGCAGCGCTGGATGGGGGTCGACATCAATGGCTGGCGGGACTGGTCCGCAAGGGACTGGGATGCCGAGGATGTCGACGAGCAGTTGGCCGAGCCCGCGCTGGTTGATGGCGGGGCCGGGTCGGTGGCCATCCGCAACCGCAGCGGGCGTTGGATCGGCGGCCCGCAGGCCCTGCTGGCTCCGCATGGGCGCGGGCGCGGCTGGGGTGATCTGGGCCATGCGGACAACAGGCGGACAATGGCCGCCCTGTGGCGTGACCTGATCGCGAATGGACGCGATGCTGCACCGGGCTTTGCCGCCGCGGTCGATGCCCTGACGCGCGGAGCTGAGCGGATCATGCTGACGGTGCCGGATCATCCGGGCTTCGCGGAGGCAGCCCAGGGACGGGTGCTGCGCGTTTTGAAGGGGCCGAAACGGCCGCGCAGCTTGTTGCTCTGGCGAAGTGTGGCGCTTTTCCTGCACGCGCTCAGTGATGGCACGATCCCTCGGGACCGGGTCGGACTGCGGGTTCGGCTACTCATCCATGCCGAGGAGGGGATTGAGGTGCAGACGCTTCGGCTGGCGGAGGCGGACGGGTTCCCTAGGCATCTTGCGCCGGAGCGGGACGGATTCGGGGTCCTGCTGCACCCCGAACTCGGACTGGCGCGATCCTTTGACATAGCGGACAGGATCGTGTTGCGTCGGAATTCGGTGATCTCCGAAGGCCGTATCGAGACCAGCCGCCTTCCGGTCAGGCTGCTTTGCGAGTCGGTTCAGGCCGGAGAGGTCGAGATTCTGCGGCGCGATAACGGTACCTGGGCGGAAGTGTTTGCCCCGGACTACGATGGCGCGGCACTGGTACCCGAGGCTGCGGCAGGAGCCGCACTCGGTGAAGCGGACCTGACCTTTGTCGCCTCTCCGCTGGCCCCGCCGCCGCGTGCCGCTCTGCTGGCGTGTCTCGAATCGCACTTCCCTGGTCTGCAGGCGTTGCCGTGGGAAGGGATCGCGTTGGGCGCTCTGCGCGCCGGGCGTCTGTTCGAGAAGGGCTTGCCGCATTACCTTGACCGGCTTGAGCCGATTTCACTCGCGGTGCTCGGACGGGACGAGGCCTCCTTCGTGCCGCTGATTCCACGCGGCAGCAACGTGCCGGCCAATCGGGAGTTCGTCTCGGAGCCGATGCCGGGCTTTTTCTGGGATGCGGACAAAAAGAAGATAGAGTTTTATGTTCTGAAGGGCGAACGCGAGGTGCGTAGCTGGATCGCCACCAAGGAGGTCGGTCCAGAGAAGAATGTCGCCGTGATACTCCAGCTGCGGCAGATGCCCGGGCAGAGCTGGGCAAAGCTGTCGGTGTCATCTTCCGAATGGGAGCCGTTGGCCCGGGCCCCGATAAATCTCGACTGGGATGCGCTCGATCCGGACCCGCGCAGCCCTGAAGAAATCTTGGAGACGCTGAAACGCCCGAGACCGATCGTCCCGGTTCGGGTTGTTGAGCATCCCCACATCAGGTTCTGGGACGGCACACTGATCGAGCCGGGCCTAACCGCCATGATGGGAGGCGACTCGGGGCAACTCTACAAGGGACTCAGGCGGACCGGGCGGGACATTGCAGATTTCGGTTCCCATCGCGGCTCCCGGCAAACCTTCCGACCGGTCGGGACCGACGGCACCTTACCGGAACAACTGTCTGCGGCAGAGCGCCAGCAGTTGCTGGAGGAGCTGAAACGGCTGGAGGAAGAGTTTTCCGGTTACCTCGAAGCGGGGCAAATTTCGAGCAGCAACCGGGGATTCCTGTGCCTGACCTGGTGCTTCACGCTGTGCCCCGAGCCGGTCCAGAACGCGATGCTCGATGCGCTGGAAGCCTGGAACGCGGATCAGCCCCACCCCCTGCTCGCCATGCAGATGGCACAAACGATCCTCCAGCAGGGTGCCGGACGCGCGACTAATAGTCCGATTCGGGTCGCGCGGCTGTTGAGCATCCTGGAAGCTCGAACGCCGCAGAACATGCATACCCGGGCGGCGATGTCCTTTGTGCTGTCGCGGCGCAAGGAGGCCCCCGAAGCCCTCACCGACGACCTAGCGCGCAGGATCGCCGAAAAACTGCTAGCTCATCTCCAAGAACTTGCGAACGGCCGTAGCTTCGAGCAAGACTTCAAATACGTACTGATGGCCGTGACCGGACTTCTCCGTTATAGGGAGGTGTCGCCTTGGGCGCTGGTCGCCGATCGGGAGCCTGCCGCGCGCGAGTTCGCAGTGGCGCTTGCCGAGGCGCGAAAACGGCTGGCACAACGCGTTCGCTCGGTCACGCAGGGCCAGGCGAAGCTGGCCATTGTGGACGATCTAATCGAAATGCTCTCCGGGACAGGGGGCGATCCGGACCTACTGCGACGGATCGACGATCTGAGTGAATAGGGGTCTGTTCCGGCTGAGCCCGAGCAGCGTTTTCCGTAGTCTCGCAGGTTTCCGTTCGGGTCGACGTATCGGTAGGGTGTAATACCAACCGCCCTAACGATTGACCTGTGCCCATTGTCGTGTGGTGATGGTGGCGATGGCGGCTGTATCGTTTGCGAAGAAGTTCCATGCGGTGCAGCATTTGTCGACGATGTCGGCGTAGCCATCGAAGACGGTTATGGCGAGCTTGTTGGCGCGCAGGTATTGCCAGACGTTTTCGACCGGATTGAGTTCGGGCGCGTATGGCGGGAGAATGATCAGCGTGATGTTGTCGGGCACCATGAGGTCTTTGCCGGCATGCCAGCCGGCACCGTCGGCGACGCGTGCCGCGTGGGCACCAAGGGCGATGGCGCGGGCGATCTCGGCGAGGTGGGCATTCATCGCCTCGGTGTCGGCGAAGGGCATGACCAGACCGGCGGCGGTGGCGCGGTCAGGGCAGACTGCGCCGAAAATGTAGGCCGATTTGTAGCGCGTGTCGCGGACGGCGCGGGGGCGGGTGCCGCGCTTCGCCCAGACCCTTGTCAGCGTGCCCTGCTGACCCACCCTGGCTTCATCCTGGAACCAGATCTCGAGCGGTTTGCCGTGCGCCGCCTCGGGGAGGGCCGCCGCTACCGTCCGGGAGAAGTTTTCTTTAAACGCCTCCTGCTCCGCGGGGTCGGCCTTCGGGTGTTGCGGACGCACCGACAGCCGCCGATAGCCGAGCGCCGCCAGTTGCTTGCCGACCGTGCGCTCGTGCATGACGACCCCGAACTGCGCCTTCATCCACCACTTCAGATCAATGCACCGCCAGCGTACCACCCCGTCGACCTCCGGGTCGGGACCCTTCTCCACCTGCGCGGCGAGCGCGGCCTTCTGCGCCGCCGAAAGCAGTGGCGGCTTCCCGGGCGAGGGGCGGTTGGAGAGGCCGGACAGTCCCTCGGCGTTGTAGCGGTGCACCCAGTCGCGCAACGTCTGCCGGTCCATCCCGCAGGTCGCCGCAGCGGTCGCCCGGTCCGCCCCCTCCAGCGCAAGCGCCAGCATCCGTCGCGCCGCGCGCCCATCCGTCGCGCCGCCCGCCGCCGCTCGCAACTCCGCCGCCGTCATATCCGTGCGTGTAATCTCGACACCTACCATTCACCATCAGGATGTGCAGCGCGGGGAGCTTGGCTGCTGCTTCTTCGCGGGTGTCGGGACGTTGAAAATCAGCCATAAATACACCTATGCACGAAGATCACACGTTCTTCACGTTTTCCAGGCACCGGGTCAGGAGAATTGACAAACCGGAAAGAATGCTCATCTACTGTGCGTTGAGTTCGCTGCCCATACGGCTTCGAACCAATCGAGGTTTCGGTCGCTGAACCAGCGTAGCAAATCAGCGACCATACTATACCCCTAGAGCAGCACGGCATGTCATAAGGTCCCATTGGGGTGAAGTGCGTAATAGAACGGCGAAGATTCGCATCAAGCGGCTTGCCCGCACCATGCCCGGCGAGCACTTCAGCCGTAGTGAGTAGATCAAGCGGTTTCAGGGAACAGTTCCGCTGCTTCGTCCCTTGAGAAATACGAAACCAAGGGGAACCTGTCATCCCCGACCTCACCCTCAAGGGTTTTGCGCAAATGACCTATGAACCCGACGATGTTCTTCGTGTCCATCTTATCCGGGTTATCCATGACAACATAAAGCTTAAGGACGCTATCCTCATCACCATCAACGCCTTCACCAACCAGAACGCGATCAATGACTGCCTTTGCAAAACGCTTCTGCGCCTCGCGCTCAACGATCTCCACGATTCTCTGAGTGGTCGTTTCAGCTTTAGCTGAAGCGTTCATGGTCGTCTCCCCTGTCTGTAGCTGACCCATCACCATATATTATGCAACACTGGCAAAATATTGGCTGAGGAAAAATTAACCGATCGTTTCTGTAAGGGATGTTTAGTGACTATGCTGCCCGTTGCCCATAGCCCTTCCAGTTCCGGCTAACCGGCGAATGCGGGGCCGCGCCGAGGGTCCGGTTGAACTGCCCGCCATTATCGATCCGGCGATGATCTTCGCGCCATGCGGCCTCGTTCGCATACTGGTGCAGGTATTTGTGCGAGACGTGGTGATGCTGACCACGGACCATCCGGCGCAGACGTGAGAAGTAGCTTTCGGCCTGATTGGCCAGATGGGTCGCGGCGTCCTTCATCCTGGCGACCCTGGCCTCGGGGTCGCTCCTGGAAACCCGATCCTGGTTCGAGAGCTTCTTGCCCTTGCGCTTGCGGTCCAGACGCGCCAGGTCCTCGGCCGTGGGCGTCTCGATGCCGCTCTCCCGGGCCAGGTGCTCCAACATCTCCCGGTCGCCCTCACCCGTGTCGCGCCGCACGATGTTGCGCCGCGCCGCGTTGGCCTCCATGGTCGAGGCATCCACCCCGATGCGGTCGCCCTTCACCAGACCCGCCTCGGCGATCAGCGCCAGAACCCGGTCGAAGACCGCCGCGTGCCCCGCGTGGGGCAGGCGCGTGCGGGCCTTCGACAGCCAGGAATGGTCCGGCACACGATCCCGGCTCTCCAGCTGCGCATTCCGATGAAAACGGCCACCTATTCCGACCCACGCATGACCAGAGCTTCAGTAGGTGGCAGGTAGGTCCACCCCATGACCATGAGGACATGCAGAGCAGGCAGTTTAGAGGCTGCTTTCTCACGGGTGTCAGGCGTGTGTTGATTGGTCATGAAAAATATTCATCGGATAAAAAACTTGCGTTAGGGTAACGTTGATCCTATATATCGACCATGGATTGGGAATTACCTGGTCGGCATTGGGGTGCTGGGAAACTGGTGCCCTTTTGCTTTTCTGGGTCATGGGAACTCTTTGATTGCCCCCATCTTGGTCAAGATCACATCGTATGCACGGTTTGCTTGTTTGGGACGTAAAGTCTTGATGGCAATGGGTCGTGCAGTCAGGTCAGCCAGTTGCAATCCTGTTGAGTTGACAGACTTCTTGGCGAACTTTGGTTCAAACTCCATGGAGGAGAAGTCCCGCTTCACCCAGTCCCAGCCGTTCTCTCCCGCAACAATACGACGGAATGCTGATTCAAGCTCTGCATCCTCGGACTTCCCACGACCCTCAAAGACGACATGTGTCCGTTTGCCCGTCTGGTCGTTGTCACGCAGAAACATCAACAATCGTTCCAGACAGGAGTGAAGTGCGATCTCATAAGGGTTCCACGGACTCGGGTACTTCTTGGTCAGCTTCACCTTGTCGATCACCGACGCGATAATGGTGATCGGGGCATCAACCATGACCTGATTGAGGTCTTCATAGAACTGTTTGCGTACCGTGCGATCCGTCAGAAGGAAGGTGAAGTCCCCCTTGGATTTACGGATTTCATGCTCGTGCAGAACAACGGAGTCGTGGCCCCAGTATTTGAACTTCAACGCCTGCACTGACGGGACCACGGCATCCAGATAGTCAGATTTCTTCACCACGCAGAAAGACAGTGAGAACACAGGGAAGTCTGCGTCAATGGAGGTCAGGCTGTGATCGCCGCTTTCATCCACATAAACAATGTAATCAGAGAACTCTGCCACGTCAGACCACTACCTGCCGCTTCCCCGTGAGAAGCTGCTGCATCAGGGCTTTCTTCTCGGTGCGGAGTTTGGTGATGCTTTCATAGAGAGCTTCGATCTCATTCCCCATGTCACTCACAACACTGGCTATAGCTTCTTGTTCCGATAAGCTTGGCAACTTGAAGTGGTAATCGGAGACGATTTTCCAATCCGCCCGTGGCATCTTCGAACCAGCAGACTTTTCGGCCTCTGTCATAAAGCCAACCGATTGCACCAACCCGTGCAGGAAAGATGAAGACAGTACGTCTCCCTTCGGCTGAAGGACCCAAATTTCAGTTGAACAAACACCTTCAAAGTCAGGCGCAAAAAACTTCCGAAGGTAGGGGCGCAACTTGCCAAACAGGACATCACCAGGACCAAAGGTGGCTTTAATACTGGCTTGTTTATCGTTGATAGTAGACCCGAGAAGCCTCCCTGTTTCAGCTTCAATGTGTTCCATTTCAATGCATCGCCGTGCGTTGTGATCGCGCCGAGTGCGCATTGAACTAAACCGCTATCGCGGTATTGGTGCCTGTATTTGAAGGGGTGCCCTCTGTCTGGCAAGCTTTGGTTTCCACAACCACAGCCAAACAGGAGGAGCTTTTCAATGGCCCGGATAAGTGCACTACGCCGCCGTATGATAGAAGATATGACAATCCGCAATCTTTCGCCAGCGACCCAGCAATCATACGTTTACGAAGTTTCAAAATTCAGCCGATTTTTCAATCGATCCCCGGATCATCTGACTCTGGAGGATGTGCGCACGTATCAGGTGCACCTGGCATCGAAGGAGGTTGCCTGGAGTAGTTTGAACAAGACGGTCTGTGCGCTACGTTTCTTTTTTGGTATCACGCTTGGATACGAGGAAACCCCTGAACTTATTCCCTACGCCCGCAGACCTCGACGTTTGCCGGTTGTTCCGAGTGCCGATGAGGTCGTGCGATTTCTCGAAGCGGTGCCCAGCTTGAAGGCACGCATCGCGCTGACGACAGCCTATGGAGCCGGTTTGCGGGCTGGAGAAGTTTCACGCCTGAAGATCAGCGACATCGATAGTGCACGCAAGATGATCCACATCGTGCAGGGCAAGGGCGGGAAAGATCGGTACGTCATGCTCTCCGATCACCTGCTTACCATTCTGCGTGGCTACTGGCGACGCACCCGCCCTGACGTCTGGTTGTTTCCAGGGCGAGACAGCACACGGCCGATTGATCCGACTGTTTTGCATGCGGCCTGTAGATCTGCGCGGGGTGCAGCTGGCCTAAACAAGCCGGTGACGGTACACACATTACGTCACAGCTTCGCCACCCATCTTCTGGAAAGCGGCGTCGATATCCGCATCATTCAGGTGCTGTCAGGGCATGCGCAATTATCGACGACAGCGCGCTACACGCAAGTGGCGGCCAGCACGATTCAGAAAACGCAAAGCCCGCTTGAGCGGCTGAGGCTGGAAGTCGTGCCAGCGTAGGCCACCACGCTTCATGGGAAGTTCTCTGGAAGTGGCGGATGTATTCCGTCATCATGGCCCGGCTTGTCACGTGTTGCATGCCGGACATCTCGACCTGCAACAGTGTCGTGTGATGGGCGCAATCAAAGCCTGCCAAACCGCCGGGCTCGGTGGCCATGTCTGGCAGTGTGACGACTGCGGCCACAACAAGGTGGCATACAATTCCTGCCGGAACCGGCATTGCCCCAAGTGTCAGGGGACGGCCCGGGCCAAATGGGTTGCGGCGCGGCGTACAGAGTTGTTGCCCGTGCCCTGTTTCCACGTGGTATTCACCTTGCCAGCCCCGGTCGCCGAGATCGCTTGTCACAACAAGCAGGTGGTCTATGCCATCCTGTTTCGTGCCGCGACCGAAACGTTGCGAACCATCGCAGCTGACCCCCGACATCTGGGCGCGCAGATCGGTGGGGTGGCAGTACTGCACACTTGGGGGCAGGCCCTGCACCACCACCCCCATTTGCATTGCATCGTGCCCGGCGGCGGCCTTACTCCGGACAGATCACGCTGGATCGCCTGCCCGGAGGGGTTTTTCCTGTCGGTGCGGGTACTGGGCGGTCTATTTCGGCGGCTGTTTCTCGAACATCTCAACCGAGCCCATATGGCAGGCAAGCTCCGGTTCTCCGGGGCGCTTGCTCACCTTGTGGATCAGGTAACCTTCAAGGCGCATTGTGCCGACCTGCGGCGGATCGACTGGATCGTTCATGCAAAACGCCCTTTTGGCGGACCCGAACAAGTGCTGGCCTATCTGGGTCGCTACACCCATCGCGTTGCCATTACCAACAGCCGCCTGATGGACATGACCGGCGACACGGTCCGGTTCCGCTGGAAGGATTACCGCAAGAAAGGCGTCAACAAGGTCATGACGCTGGCGGCCAACGAGTTCATACGGCGCTTCCTCTTGCATGTTCTGCCGTCAGGGTTCCACCGCATCCGCCATTTTGGCTTTATGGCCAATAGACACCGCACCGCCAGGATTGCGCAATGTCGTGCGCTCCTGGCCAAAAACACTGACGCTCCCCACCCGGAACCGAACCGCACAGCGGGACGCTTCGAGACCGTACAACCGCCTTCGTGCCCCCGTTGCGGAGGCACCATGATCCGCGCACTTCCAGTCCCGAGAACAGCAAACTCTCGAACCGATCAAGAGGCGAGAGCACCATGACACATCTGCTGGTCACCGCATCTTTTGCCACCCACAATCACGCTCTGCCCGACCCGAAATCGGCGCGGAGTAAAGGCCGTTGTCCTGATCCGGACCGTAGGGGCCAAATATCAGAACGGTGGGCACATCCGCTCAGCGATCTGCCTCCGTCCATATTCAAATTACCGCTCCTGCCAGCCTGGAGAGCAGACCCGGAGCCGTTCCCGGCCCAAACCGTATCAAATGTCACCCGAATTCGACGGGCCTGTTTCAACTTTACCCATAGCACCAAGTCAACCGCAGTTTAGTTCAATCAGGTTCCGATGAGGCACCGGTGACCGCGTGAGCGTGGCCCGTGTTGCGTCGTGCCTCATAGAAACCTCTTCATTCCGATGAAAACGGCCACCTGTTCCGACGGAAAGCGGCCAGTGATTCCGATCCAGAACGGCCACTTTTACCGCGGCTCGATTTGGGCGGTGTGATCGACACCGTTGGGTGATCTCTTGTTGTCATTTTCCTTTCGGTTGGTCAATGGTTGCGAGACCATTTTGCTCGGCCATGGTTTTGCGCATCGAGGGTCCGTCAAGCTCGAGTCTGTGGGCATTGTGAACGATGCGATCAAGGATGGCGTCGGCGAACGTGGGCTCGCCGATGATCTCGTGCCACTTCGCCAACGGCAGTTGGGAGGTGATCAGGATGGCGGCGTTCTGGTGGCGGTCCTCGACGATTTCCATCAGATCACGGCGCTGCTCGGCATTCAGGCGTTCCGGCCCCCAGTCATCGAGGATCAACAGGTTGGCTCTTGTCAGGGCCCGGAACAGACGCGGGTAGCGGCCATCGGCACGACCCATCTCGAGCTCGGCAAACATCCTCGGAAGCCGTTTGTAGAGTACGGAGCGGTCGTCACGGCAGGCCTTTTGACCCAGGGCGCAGGCCAGCCATGACTTGCCAACGCCGCAAGGGCCGGTGATGATCAGGTTCTGCTTGCTGGCAATCCATTGCCCCCGCGCCAGCTGCTGGAACAGGGCTTTATCAAGGGGAATTATATAGTTCAGTGACCATAACATTTGACACCAGTAGCTTGGGAAAAGGGCGCTAATGCGAGCTTCAAACTTGCTAAAAAACCAGGCGCATTACACAAAATAGATAGCTTTGACACTGAATTAGCTGCGTTCTTGCTCAAGTACAGGGCTTAACGCCGGAGGACTGACACTGTGGTCACTCAACTATATAATTCCCTTATCAAGGCGGCGGGGACTTCGGTAATCGATATCCTCGATCGAGGCCTCCGCGTGGCGCAGCCTGGCATTGCGCAGGCGGTAGGCCAGTCGGCGGTCTTGTTGATCGAATGCAAATTCCCGGAAGGAGGCGGGACCTGCAGCCAGACCAAGCAGCGCGCCGGTAAGAAGCAATGTAATGGAAATTTTTCGGAGCAAGTGAATCCTGTAAATGGCTTGAAGTCTCGCTGCGCCTTGACTGTCAAGGGCATTCGGTACTGGAAAAATATTCCGGCGATGATGGAACTCGATGCTGACATCGATCATTCACCCTGCCCATTTGCCAAGGATACATATCAATGGATGCGGAACGCCGTTCTTGCCCACGTTGTTGGTGAGCGTATGGGGTTGTGAAGTGTGGTTGTCGCTGCCTTCGCCGACGGGCCAAATTTCACTATGGCCAAGAAGATAAGAACTGGTGCACTGGATGCGATGAAGCGAGGAACAAAGCAATCCGTGATCCCTCTTTCCTATCAATGTATCATTCAATTGGCCTGTAATGCTTCGCCTTCGAGCGACCTTTGGCCTGCGTTGAAAATTTGGGTTGAAGATAAAATCTTGGCAGCATCTAGTGAGTGAGTTCGCCCAAACGCGCACTTTTTGTGGAGTGAGAAATTGACGCACGTACCTGCGATTGTTGCTCATTGTGACTGGAGCATGCACCCGAAAAAACGCTGGATGGCGGTCGCCACGCGAGAAGTAGATCGGTGGAAAATCGCGATACCGGAGTGTGTCGGCGAGACCGCCAACTTATTCTCGCGGCTGCGCCAGCGTCGAGATCAGCGTGGCTCCTTGTTCATCGGTTTCGATTTTCCGATCGGGCTACCGCAGGCCTATGGCGAGCGTACCGGTTTCAGCGACTTCAAAGATGCGTTGAAGAACTTTGGTAGCGGCGCATGGGCCGACTGGTACTCCGTATGTGAGGACCGGCGGCAGATTTCGATTCAGCGGCCATTTTACCCATACCGTCCTGGAGGTCGGAAACTACAGCATCTCTTTAACGGCCTGGGTTTCCGGGAGAAGGATCTACTCCTTCGGATCTGCGACAGAAAAACTGACGAACGCCAGGCAGCCTGCATGCTCTTCTGGACGCTCGGTGGCAACCAGGTCGGCAAAGGGGCGATTTCCGGTTGGCGCGAACTATTGGCCCCGAAGAGCGATCAGATCAACATATGGCCGTTCGACGGATTGTTGAACGATTTGCTGGAGCAAAGTGATGTCGTGGTTGCCGAGACCTATCCGGGGGAGGTCTATGGTCACCTCGGAATTTTGCGACGCCCAGTTTGGAGCAAGCGAAAGGTATCCGGCGAAAGCTTGTTTCGGGTGCACTCCTAGAGTGGCTCGATACGCGCCCAGTCGACCCAGAACCAGGGTTGCGAGACTTCATTGCAGCCGGCTTTCCCGGGTTATCTGACAGCGAAGATCGGTTCGACGCGATCATAGGCCTGTTTGGCATGCTGGACGTAGTTGATGAACGCCGGCCCGATGGGTGTCCTGATGTCCCAGCAGTCACTCGCTGGGAGGGATGGATCCTCGGCCAGGCTTTGGTGTGAGTTTTAAAGTCCCCGATAGGGGATCAGTAAATCCCACGGCTTTAGCCGGCATGGGTATCTTGGGTTGCGGTATAGACTGCGGGGATGGAATCGTACAAACGCGGTGGCCACGGTTTGGGATTGTAAGTATCATCTGGTGTGGATCACGAAATATCGTTACCCGGTGTTTGGCGGCGATGTCGGCCACCGCTGCCGGGAACTGATCCGGGAGACGTCGGGTGGCCACGAGATGGTGATTCGCGCTGGCTCGATCAACCGAGACCACGTCCACCTGTTGCTGTCGGGCCCGCCAAACCTGTCGGTCAGCCGGTCGGTGCAGTATCTGAAGGGCCGCAGTTCGCATGAGTTGCTGCGCGAGTTTGGGGCATTGCGCAAGCGCTACCGGGGACAGCACCTTTGGGCACGTGGCTACCGGGTGACCAGCAGCGGGAACGTAACGGACGAGATGTGGCTGGACGACATCACGAACCAACAGCCGCCCGAACCCGATGACAATTTTGGTGTGACGTGAGTCCGCCGAAGGGCGGACCGATCCGGCTTTGAGCCGAAACCTGAAGCCACCGGCTTTCAGCCGGTGGTCGTTCACGCTGCGGAGCACAGTCTAGGGTCGCGACTGGGTCTCCTGCTAGCAGCTGCGATCCGGCCGACTGGTAAAGCGGCTGCACTATGGAAAAGAGCGGATCCGAAATCCTGCTTTGATGCCACTCTGCGGTATCTCGCGCCCGGGTGAGCTAACCGCGAATTTTGGTGACGGAGGATTAGGTCGCGTATCCTGGGTGTGATTCAGACATCCATAACAGCCCGTTGAAAAAGGCACCATTGACCGGGTTTCACCCCACGACGAAACATAATGCGGCGTCGGCGGTTTCGCCATCCTCCGGGACGATGAGGCCGGTCCGAGCGACCAGAACGGCTCCAGCGGGCGCAACAAGCACGAAAATACCGCCATATCCGCCCGCCACAGCCTGGCGCGGGGTGCCGGCGCCAATGAGTTGGCGCATCAGCAACGAGAGGTTGTGGCCGGCGACGTGAAGCAGGTATCGCTTGTGCACGTTCTCGCGCCGGCGCAGCCAGGTCCGGCGCATGCCGCCGCGATCGAGGGTGTGGGCAAAGCAGCGCTCGACGATCTCGGCGCGCAGCTTGAAGGCCTCGCGGGCGAGCGCGGAGTTGAGCCGCACGCGGTTGTTGGGGACCGCCCGGCGCGCCGCCTGGTCACCGCGCCAGCGCGAAAAGCCCTTCTGCCTGGGCGCGGCGATCCGGGTCTTGCAGGGCCGGGTCTTGCAGGGACTGCCGTCCAGGGCCTTCAAGACCGCCCGTGAGAAATAGCCCTTGTCGGTGACGCATTCGGCCGGGCTCTCTGGCGTCGGCGCCGCAGCCACCGCCTCGAGGTTTGCCTCGGCCGCCGCCAGGGTCTTGAAAAGCGTCGTGGTGTCGCCCTCATCGGCTGGGTGCAACTCGGCCGCCACCACCGCGCCGGTGTCCGGATCCACCGCGTGCCCGGGCTTGTAGGCCAGATGGGTCGCGGCGTCCTTCATCCTGGCGACCCTGGCCTCGGGGTCGCTCCTGCAAACCCAATCCCGGTTCGAGAGCTTCCTGCCCTTGCGCTTGCGGTCCAGACGCGCCAGGTCCTCGGCCGTGGGCGTCTCGATGCCGCTCTCCCGGGCCAGATGCTCCAGCATCTCCCGGTCGCCATCACCCCGTGCCGCGCCGCACGATGTTGCGCCGCGCCGCGTTGGCCTCCATGGTCGAGGCATCCACCCCGATGCGGTCGCCCTTCACCAGACCCGCCCCGGCGATCAGCGCCAGAACCCGGTCGAAGACCATCGCGTGCACCTCGTGGGGCAGGCGCGTGCGGGTCTTCGACAGCCAGGAATGGTCCGGCACACGATCCCGGCTCTCCAGCCGCAGAAACTCCCGCAGCGACAGCGAATCCGAGCCGCGCCATTCCAGCCCGCGCTCAGAGTCGATGCCCTCGAAACAGCCCACCAGATGCATGCGGAAACAGCGCCCCGGCGGCACCGAAGGCGCTCCCGTCCCGGCCGCGTAACAGCACCGGCAGGCCACCTCGGCGAAGCCGTCGAAGTCGCCCTCGATCAGGACCGACTACAAACGGTCGTAAAACACATGACCCGGCGAGCGCGGCATCTCCGCCCAGCCCACCATCAAGTCACCCTGACGATCCTTCCGCAGTCCCATCGCCATCGACGAACCCCCCGGTCAAATCAGAATATCATAGAATCAGACCAGGCCGCTCGTGTCCAGGGCCGACTTCGTCAACGGACTGGTAGAGTAACCGGACACTGAGAACTCTAGGCAACAGCGGTGCACTTGTTTGGTGAGCGGGCACAAAAAAATTCCGCATATTGACACTCGTGAAATTTTTTTGCATCTCTGGTTCGAAGGAGTCGTTCCCATGTCCAACATCGTCCATCTCTACCCCCCCACCCCTCTACCCCCACCCCAAAAAATTGCCCACTACCTGCGCATCGGCTTTCGAGAACATGTTCTCGGCGACCGGATGCGAGCAGAGGGGCGGTTTGCAGGTCAGGGTTTTGTCTTCGATGCCTGCCACGCTGAAACACAAGCCGATCTCATCCAGGATCTACGGTTGGAAGGGCGTGAACTGATCCTCGATACGGATGTCGCAGAACAAAGCGTCCCGGGGCGCTTCTCTGGGACCGTGGCGAACGCGCCCTGGGCGCATAAGGACAGGCCCCTCGAAGCTGATGATTTTCAGGCGGGACCGAACCGGAGCGTACTGGAACCGATTTCTCGCTTTGCGGTTTCGAAAGGATTTCACACGATCTTGAGCCCAGCTCATTATCTTGGTGGCGACCAGTTCTTCTGGTTCGACATCGACCGTCGCAGCTGCGAGGCAGTGCGCAATGCACTCGACCGCGAGGGAGGTAAACGGATCGGAATCAATTACGCGCTGATCCTCGACAATGCTCAGATCAAGGATGCGGACCTGGTCAAGCAAATCGTTGCCGGGCTTAAAGATCTGCCTATTGCGGCCTTGTGGTTGCGCGTGGCTGGTTTCGGCGTCGATGCAACAGGTGCGGGCGTCGACAAGATGGCGCGGGCCGTGCTGCAGTTTCATCAGTTGGGTATCCCGATAATCATGGATCGTCTGGGTGGTCTCACCGCACTCGCGCTTTCGTCTTTCGGTGTGACCAGTGGCTACACCAATGGCCTGAAAGGCAAAGACGGATTTCAAACCGGTGGCTGGCTCAAGCCGCGCGGCGGTGGAGGCGGCGGGAATGACCGTGCCGTTTTCGTATCAGGTCTTGATCGCCGCGTGCCTGTGAAAGAGATGAAAGCCCTCTTCGACGCCTCTGCGACCGCCCGAACTGTCTACGGTTGCCGCGATACGGGATGCTGCAGCAGCATCGACGTGATGCTGCGCGAGCAGCAGAAGTCCGCTTCTGATCTGAGCCAAGTGCCGGAAGCCCACCGCCCAGACTTCTATCTCGACAACTATCTGGATACGATGCGCGTCAAAGCCGAACGGTCTGTGCGGCTCAAGAAAGCACCCGACGATTTTCTCAAAAAAGCTGAAAAAGCGACAATCAGGCTCACAAGAATGAAAACTGCTCTCGAACAAACCTCACAACGGACAGGACATATCCCCTTCGCCCCCGAGGCCACCCTGCCGTCTTCAATCGCGCCATCGGGCACAATCACGAGGAAAAAACCATGAGTGCCACCGCCCAAAGATCTACCGCGGTTTCCCGAATGGTCGGTGAGTTGAAACAACTTGGCGGTCTGAAGAATGTCGATTTGGCGAACATCGTGGGTGTCTCGCCGCCAACCGTTCATCGTTGGAGTAAGGGCCAAGGTTCTCCCACTATTGAGAAACAGCAACTCATCGCCGAGCTGCGATGGGTGGCCGAACGTCTGTCCGATTTCTATGAACCAGACGAGGCGCGCCTGTGGCTGCAAACCGGGCATCCGCAGTTCAACGGAGAAAAGCCCTATGACCTCATCAACGAGCATCGTACCGCCGAAGTTTTGGAGGTCATTGATCGCCTGGAAAGCGGGGTCTTCCTTTAAATGCCGACGCGGCGTACGAGCCATGACATCTCGCTACTCGACCCGCTGAGTGAGCTTCCCGAAGTCTCCTTCGAGGGTGACATTTGGCGCGTTGTTCACGGGGTCAGATCACCAATCGACGGCTCAAAGGGCGCCGGACGATGGAATCTCAGGGAAAGCGAAGTGCTCTACTGTGCCTTGGAGAAGGATAGGGCACTTTCAGAGATCCATTTCCACATCAGCCGCCAACAATCGGTCTTTCCGAGCCGACTGACCTCGACAGTCCACAGGATGCGCGGCCGGTTCGACCGCACGCTCGATCTGTCGGACATGGACCTTCTGATTAGACTTGGTGTCGATCCCACGCGCTACAGGGAGATTCTCTACGAACATACCCAAAAGATCGGCGAGGCGGTCGGGTTTCTCGGATTCGAAGCGATGCGGGTGCCAAACGCTAGACACGCCAGCACCAATTTGGTGGTTTTTCCACAAAACTGCGATCTGGACGAAATCAGTTTGATCGAAGAGGCCGCCGTCGACTGGGGTCAGTTCCGGCTGAGTGGCAAATGACACCCTAACAGCCCGTTGAAAAAGTCGCCATTGACCGGGTTTCACCCCACTTGACCGGGTTTCACCCCACGACGAAACATAACGCGGCGTCGGCGGTTTCGCCATCCTCCGAGACGATGAGGACGATCTGAGCGACCAGAACGGCTCCAGAGGGCGCAACAAGCACGAAAACACCGCCATATCCGCCCGCCACGGCCTGGCGCGCGGTGCCGGCGCCGATGAGTTGGCGCATCAGCAACGAGAGGTGGTGGCCGGCGACGTGAAGCAGGTATCGCTTGTGCACGTTCTCGCGCCGGCGCAGCCAGGTTCGGCGCATGCCGCCGCGATCGAGGCTGTGGGCAAAGGAGCGCTCGACGATCCCGGCGCGCAGCTTGAAGGCCTCGCGGGCGAGCGCGGACTTGAGCCGCACGCGGTTGCTGGGGACCGCCCGGCGCGCCGCCTGGTCACCGCGCCAGCGCGAAAAGCCCTTCTGCCTGGGCTCGGCGATCCGGGTCTTCCAGGGACTGTCGTCCAGGGCCTTCAAGACCGCCCGTGAGAAATAGCCCTTGTCGGCGACGCATTCGGCCGGGCTCTCTGGCGTCGGCGCCGCAGCCACCGCCTCGAGGTTTGCCTGCGCCCGCCGCCAGGGTCCTGGAAAGCGTCGTGGTGTCGCCCTCATCGGCTGGGTGCAACTCGGCCGCCACCACCGCGCCGGTGTCCGGATCCACCGCGTGCCCGGGCTTGTCGGCCGGATGGGTCGCGGCGTCCTTCATCCTGGCGATCCTGGCCTCGGGGTCGCTCCTGCAAACCCGATCCTGGTTCGAGAGCTTCTTGCCCTTGCGCTTGCGGTCCAGACGCGCCAGGTCCTCGGCCGTGGGCGTCTCGATGCCGCTCTCCCGGGCCAGATGCTCCAGCATCTCCCGGTAGCCATCACCCGTGTCGCGCCGCACGATGTTGCGCAGCGCCGCGTTGGCCTCCATGGTCGAGGCATCCACCCCGATGCGGTCGCCCTTCACCAGACCCGGCCTCGGCGACCCGCGCCAGAACCCGGTCGAAGACCACCGCGTGCACCTCGTGGGGCAGACGCGTGCGGGTCTTCGACAGCCAGGAATGGTCCGGCACACGATCCCGGCTCTCCAGCCGCAGAAACTCCCGCAGCGACAGCGAATCCGAGCAGCGCCATTCCAGCCCGCGCCCAGAGTCGATGCCCTCGAAGTAGCCCACCAGATGCATGCGGAAATAGCGCCCCGGCGGCACCGAAGGCGCTCCCGTCCTGGCCGCGTAATAGCACCGGCAGGTCGCCTCGACGAAGTCGTCGAAGCCGCCCTCAATCAGGACCGACTGAAGACGGTCGTAAAACACATGACCCGGCGAGCGCGGCATCTCCGCCCAGCCCACCATCAAATCACCCTGACGATCCTTCTGCAGTCCCATCGACATCGGCGAACCTCCCGGTCAAATCAGAATATCATAGAATCAGACCAGGCCGCTCGTGTCCAGGGCCGACTTCGTCAACGGGCTGCTAAGCCCCGAGTACGCGTTTTCCGTAGTTTCGCAGGTTTCCGTTCGGGTCGACGTATCGGTAGAGTGTAACGGGTCTGATGCCGAGTTCTTCGCACAGCTCGGGCACCGAGGTGTCGCGGTTTGCCATGGCGGTTTGTGCCAGTCGGACCTGGGCTTTTGTCGAGCGAACTTTCACCCACCTTTCCGTCCGCGTGCACGGGCGGCCTGAAGTCCGGCCATTGTACGCTCGCGGATCAGTTCGCTTTCGAATTCGGCGAGGGCAGCGAAGATGCCGAAGGACAACCGGCCAGCGGCTGTTGTTGTGTCGATTTGCGCCCCCTGTCCGGTCAGCACTTTGAGGCCGATACCGCGATCTGACAATGCGGTGACGGTCTTGACCAGGTGGTGTAGACTGCGCCCGAGGCGATTCAGTTTCCAGACAACCAGCACATCGCCCTGCCGTAGAGCCTTTCGGAGGCCCGGTCGGCGGCGGCCGCCAGGATCGCCGCCTCGACGCACCGCGCGCCGGACGTCAGTGCGGCCCGGTCGCGCTCGGTGCCGGGCACCGCGCGCATCCGCGCGATCTCGGCCGGCTGCACCGGCACGAGCCTGCCGAGCGCGGGCAGGATCTGCGCGCGGACCAGTTCCGCGTGCTCGGAATGAAAGGCCGCGCTGAAGCGGTGCGCCGCCACGACATGGAGCGTGCCGTCCGCGCGCGGAACGGCGATGTCGCGGAACCCGGCCGAGCCAACATCGAGGAGAGCCGCGTCGGTGTAACCTGACGGGCGGCGCCCCGCGAGGCGACCGAACAGGCCCTCGAGGAAGCGGCCCGGGTTCATTCGGTCAGCTCCTCGAAATTGTCCGGCGCGGCCGGTAGCGGGACGAGCCAGCGCTCACCGCCGACGTCGTCGTGGACCCGGACGCCGGTCTCCGTGATCTCGACCGTCTCGCCCGAGGCCAGGACATCGCCGGGTGCCAGCTCGTGCTGACCGTCCGATCCCGTTACCAGTGCCCGGCACCGGCCTTCGCTGTCATCCGGGGCGGTGCTTTCAGCCTGGTTCGCGGGCGCGCACCAGATCGCGACCACGCGCATCTCCGCATGCGCGAGCAGCTGCTCGATCCTGGCGGCGGCGATGTCGAGATCCGCCTCGAGGCCGGCGATCCGCGCGGTGGCGTCTTCGCTGTCATCCGGGGCATCGGGCGGGGGCGGCGCCAGCGCCGCCGCCACCCGGGCATGATGCTCGGTGATCTCCGCCATCAGCCGGGCGCGGTCGCGGCAGAGCCCGAGCGCAATCCGCGCCCGCTCCGCGGCGCGCAGCACCGCGCCCGCGGACCCGGCTGAAAGCGCCGCCGTGAGAGCCGCTTCCGGACAGGCCGGAAACACAAGCGGAAGAACCGGATCAGGAAAAGGGTGAGCCTGGGCGAGGGCCGGGGACGGGATCGCCAGGAGCGCGGCGAGGGCGAAGGCGGAGAGGACGGCAAGCGCGCGTGTTCGCCATGTGTTCCCGAATGTTCGCGCTTTGTCGGGCCGCCTGTGCCCGCGCGCCGGTCCCACTGGATGGGAGATCGGCGAGAGAGACGCCGCGGCCAGGGCAGGGCGCGGAGGGTGGCCGGGCAGGCTTTGACGCGGGCGCGCGGAACGTATATCCTTTTGGCGCGCGGCGGACGCGATTGGCAGGAGACGGCAAGGATGACCATGGCGTTCGATACTCTCAAGGCGATGAAGCGGCTCACCGCCACTGGCGTCGAAGAGGCGCAGGCCGAGGCCATTATCGAAACCGTTGGCGGCGCCATGACCGAATCCCTCGCCACGAAGGACGATCTCGCGCTCCTCAAGGCCGACCTCACCGCGGAGATCGCCGTGGTGCGCACGGAGATCGAAAGCCTGCGCACGGAGATCGCCAAGGGCCAGACCACGCAGTTGCGCTGGACGGTCGGCAGCATGGTCGCGATCGCGGGCGTGATCGTCTCGACGCTCCTGCTCGGCACCTGAGCGGGCGGCGGGCGCGCCGCCGCGCCGGATATCCGCCGGCGCTTCGAGGCGCCGCTTTATACACATCATGAAGAACACCTTCCTCTTCGGGAAGAGGCGCCGGGGGCATGTTCGCCAAAACAGCCGCCCCCGGCACCACCCCGCCAGTTACAAGCCTTTCAGCACCGCCCCGGGGTCCTGGGCGACCAGCTTCCGGTAATCCGTCGCCGCCTGCTTCAGGTTGACCTCGAAGCCGAGATCGCGGCGATCCGGAAAGCGCGGGCAGAGCGAGTAGACCGCTTGCGGGATCGTCTCCTGCAGGTGGCCGGCCCAGAGCACGCCATAAGTCCCGCCGCCCTTGATCAGCCTGCCGGTCACGGCGGTGTACTGCATGAGCCATCCGCTCGGTTGGTCGGCCGCGGTGAAGGCGGAGAGGACGGCGAGAGCGCGGGATCGCCATGTGTTCCCGAATGTTCGTGCTTTGTCGGGCCGCCTGTGCCCGCGCGCCGGTCCCACTGGATGGGAGATCGGCGAGAGAGACGCCGCGGCCAGGGCAGGGCGCGGAGGGTGGCCGGGCAGGCTTTGACGCGGGCGCGCGGAACGTCTATCCTTTTGGCGCGCGGCGGACGCGGTTGGCAGGAGACGGCAATGATGACCATGGCGTTCGATACTCTCAAGGCGATGAAGCGGCTCACCGCCACTGGCGTCGAAGAGGCGCAGGCCGAGGCCATTATCGAAACCGTTGGCGGCGCCATGACCGAATCCCTCGCCACGAAGGACGATCTCGCGCTCCTCAAGGCCGACCTCACCGCGGAGAGCGCCGAGGGGACCGCCGAACTCGACGCAGGGATCGCCGGTGCCGAGTCCCGGCTTGAGACGAAGATTGCCGAGAGTGATACCAGGAATGCCGAGCGGCATGCGAAGATCGCCGAGGGGATCGCCGAGGTGCGCGGGGAGATCGCCGGCACCGAGTCCCGGCTTGAGACGAAGATCGCCGAGAGTGATACCAGGAATGCCGAGCGGTATGCGAAGATCGCCGAGGGGATGGCCGAGGTGCGAGGGGAGACCGCCGGCGTCGAGTCCCGGCTTGAGACGAAGATCGCCGAGAGTGATGCCAGGAATGCCGAGCGGCATGCGAAGATCGCCGCAGGGATCGCCGAGAGTGATACCAGGAATGCCGAGCGGCATGTGAAGATCGCCGAGGGCCAGACCACGCAGTTGCGCTGGATGATCGGCTGCATGGTCGCGATCGCGGGCGTGTTCGTCTCGGCGCTCCTGCTCGGCACTTGAGCCGGCGGGGGGCGCGCCGCCGCCCCGGATGTCCGCCGGCGCTTCGAGGCGCCGCTTTATACACATCATGAAGAACACCTTCCTCTTCGGGAAGAGGCGCCGGGGGCATGTTCGCCAAAACAGCCGCCCCCGGCGCCTCCCCGCCAGTTACAAGCCTTTCAGCACCGCCCCGGGGTCCTGGGCGACCAGCTCCCGGTAATCCGTCGCCGCCTGCTTCAGGTTGACCTCGAAGCCGAGAGCGCGGGGTTTCGGAAAGCTCGGGCAGAGCGAGTAGACCGCTTGCGGGATCGTCTCCTGCAGGTGGCCGGCCCAGAGCACGCCATAAGTCCCGCCGCCCTTGACCAGCCTGCCGGTCACGGCGGTGTACTGCATGAGCCATCCGGTCGGTTCGTCGGCCGGCGTGACGACGGCGCGAAACTCCGCGCCCCGCGGCCGCGTCGTCCATGCCCGGGTGAAGTAGTGCCCGGACCCTGTGAGCTCGTCCTGAAAGCAGAAATGCCCCATCGTGCCCACATTGACCTTGATGCGCAGGCCCCAGTCGCGCCCGGCCACGTCGTAGGTAACCTCGACCCGGTCCGTGAGCAGCACCCGGAGACCGGCCGCGTTATGGCTCGACGGGCCGACAAAGGGCTCGTGCAGGAGGCCTTTCAGCACCGCCTCGGGGTCCTGGGCTACCAACTCCTGATAATCCGTCGATGTCTGCTTCGGGTTGACCTCGAAGCCGAGAGCGCGGGGTTTCGGAAAGCTCGGGCAGAGCGAGTAGATTGCCTGTGGGATCGTGTCCTGCAGGTGGCCGATCCAGCCCACGCCATAAGTCGGTCCGCCCTTGACCAGCCTGCCGGTCTCCGGATTGTATTGGACGAGCGAACCCGACAACTGGTCGGCTGGCGTGACGACGGCGCGAAACTCCGCGCGCGCCGGCCGCGTCGTCCAGGCCTCGGTGAAGTAGCGCCCGAACCCTGTAAGCCGGTCCTGGACGCAGTAATGCGACATCGTGCGCACATTGACTTTAATCCGCAGGCCCCAGCCACGCCCGGCCACGTCATACGCGACCTCGACCCGGTCCGCGAGCAGCGCCCGGAGACCGGCAGCGTCATGGCTCGACGGGCCGACAAAGGGCTCGGCCGACGCGCAACCCGTCAGCCCTACCGCCAGGGCCGCGCCCAGCATCGTCTCTCGTACTCTGTTGATCATCATCATATTCCTCCTCTCCGTTGTCAGAAAGGTCCGCCGCTGGGGCCGTCGCTGCTCCCGCCGCTCCCGCCGCCGCCGGCGCCTTCGCCGCCCCGGCCGTTGTCCATGCCATCGGGTCCAACGTCCGCGCCCGGCCCCGAGGTGTTAATGCCCCCCTGCTCGCGACGGGGGCGCTGGCAGGAGCGGTTGCCCCGGCCCTCGCCGGATTGCTGGGTGTACCAGACGCCGGTGAAGTATCCATTATCGTCGTTGCCACCCCTGCACGAGCCTCCGTTGCCGCCGGATGGTGGCGGTGGGGGCGGCGCCCGGCAGGACCGCGAGACCTCCTCGCCGTCCACCCAGGCCGCCCACTCCTCGTGCGGGAAATCGGGGCGCTCGTCCTCGTAGACCCGAATCCGGCGCGACCGGTCCCGCAGGACCTCCACCCTGCCGGTCTGGCCCGCCGGACAGGCCCGCGCAACAATCTCCGCCTCGTCGTCGTGGCGGACATTATAGCAGCCGGGCTTCAGCCCGTAGGGCCATTCCGTCCCGCAGGCGGTCGGCAGGCCTTCTGTGAAATCTTTCGGATAGCGCGCGATGCCATAACCCGGCGGCGGGACCATGCGCCGCGGCGGAGCGGTGCCCTCGATGAGCCGCGCGCTCGCCGCCACGATCTCGCCTTGATGTTCGGCGGCGACGAACGCAGAACCGGGGAGGCCGTCAATGAAGTCGACGATTGTCTGGGAGCCCGCCCGGCTGACCGGGCGGATAACATCCCCGGCATCAGGCATCAGGAGACCGACGCCGATCTTCTCGGTGCGGCTCGCCAGCCATCCGCCGGGCGGGGCCGTGTAATGGGGCTCGTCGCCCGCCGGGCGCTCGGTCACCACCAGCACCGCCACCCGCAGGCTCGGCACGTCGCCGGCATAGATCGGTCCATCCTCGCAGTGAATAAAGGTGCGCATCGGATTGCCGAAAATGTCATCGGGAAGGCCGTCGGGCACGCCGCCGGGGCCGTCATCATCCGGCGCATGCTCCATGATCCGGAACGCCGCCTGGCGCGGCGTGGGGCAGACCATCTGCCGCTGACCGGGCCGCATCTCGTCAAGGTCGCCCTCGTAAGAAAAATTGGCCGTATTGTTCCGCATTTCGGCCAGGTCCAGCACCACCCGGACCGCGGTGGCCGAGCGCCGGGACTGGCGGTCGGCCTCGATCTCGGCCATGGCCCCGTTGTATACCCCCGCGGCGCTTCCCAGCACCAGCGCGGCGATGGACAGCGACAGGATGATCCCGATCTGCGTCAGGCCCCGGCGGGACCGGCGAGGGGCGCTGCCTCGGGCTTAGCATTGGAAGCCCTTCCACGTCGCGCGGGGGTAGTCATCGCGCAGATCGTCGAGGAGGCAAGCCTCGAGGCCGGGCGATCATCTTTCTTTCCCGAAGCCTGATCCGAATAGATTTGGTCGTCAGGCACGTCCGCCGCAAGCAAGGCATCCTTCTGAAGGTCGAGGGACTGGCTTCCGTCCGATTTGGAGACGCGGGCGTAACCGATCAGCACGTTTCACAAACGAACGTTCGAGATGCTCGGTGCGGATCGGTGCTTTCGACCATAGAAATTATTCCTTATCCCATATTTCAAACAAAAATAGACAATCCCCCAGTAGAAAGCAAAAGAAACATGGCGCACCGCACCATTCTCACCGAGCGCCAACGCGCCGCCCTTTTTGATCTGCCTACGATGAAGTTGCGGAGTTGCTCCGGCACTACACCCTGGCCGATGATGACCCCGAACACATCCGGGAACGGCGGCGGTCGGTGACGGCGCCATGGGGTTCTGGAAGGCTCTCGACGAGGCCTTCCCCGGCACCCGCCATCAGCGTTGCTGGGTCCACAAGATCTCCAACGTGCTCAACAAGTTCCCCAACTCGATGGCGCCGGCGGTGAAGGTGGATCTCCAGAACATCCACCACGCCGAGACCCGGGCCGACGCCGTGGCCGCGCTCGAGACGTTCAGGGAAAAGTACCGGGTCAAGTACGCCCCGGCGGCGACATGCCTGACGAAGGATGTCGATGCGCTGTTGGCCTTCTACGATTTCCCGGCCGAACACTGGGACCATCTGCGCACCTCCAACCCGGTCGAGAGCGTCTTCGCCACCGTCAGGCACCGGACCGTACGCACCAAGGGCGCGCTGTCGCAGAAGACGGTGAAGCTGATGGTGTTCAATCTCGTCCAGGCGGCTTCAAAGACCTGGCGCAGGTTGAACGGGAGAAATCAGTTGCCGAAGGTCATCGAAGGCATCAAGTTCACTGATGGTGTCGCCGTCATTGACACCATCGAAACCAGCGCCGCCTGATCAGGCCGCGTCACCCAAAATCAGGCATAGCTCTATGCAGAGGCGCAAACGCTCATCCACAATGACGGCGGCGCACTTGTCCCCATGTTTGCCAATCACATCATGGGTGTGTCCAAGTCTGTCGCTCATGGCGAAGTCGCCGCTAACTGGGAAATGGACGGAGCCAAGGCAGCTGAACGCTGGTGGTTCTCCTGAGTTGGTTCGCTCTTGGGGAGATTTCCCCGGAGCTATTGCCTGCAAGCGCATTTCGATGTCGTTTGCAGGCCGCTGCGTCGCTTTTTCGATAGAAGCCGGGCTATACGGGGAGCAGGAATAACGCATGAAACAGATTTGCATTCCAAAACGTTTGGATCGTCGTGCTACGCGCTGCGATCTGGTCACCCGATACTGACAGAGCTCCTGTACGGAGCTTTGCAACATTCGGATTTCGATTTTTGGGAATGATAAATGACTGCATCTCATGCACTTCGGCTGGCCATCGATATAGGCGGCACTTTTACTGACACTGTTCTGGTGCTCGGCGACGACACAATCCTTGCGTCCACTAAAACACTGACAACCCACCAAAATCCTGCCGATGGCGCGACGGAAGGTGCCGCGCGGGTGATGTCGCAATCGGGCCGGTCTCTGGGTGAAGTAACAGGTTTCATCCACGGCACCACACTGGCGACCAACGCATTGATCGAACGGCGCGGAGCATCGGTTGCGACTGTGACAACCGAAGGATTCCGCGATATCCTGGAAATCGCGTATGAACGGCGTTACTCACAATATGACATCGACTTGGTCAAGCCCGACCTTCTGGTGCCACGCGAACGCGCACTGACTGTGTGTGAACGTATGTCTGCCGGCGGGGAAGTTCTGATCGAACTGGACGAGGCGTCTGTCGGGACGCTGCTCGGCGAGATCGATTCATGCGAAGCGGAGGCAATCGCAATTTGCCTTATGCATGCCTACGCAAACCCGGCGCACGAACGTCGTCTGCGTGACATCCTGACCAGGAAGCGCCCGAACCTGACGGTGTCGATTTCTTCGGAGATCAGTCCGGAGGCAAGAGAGTTTGACCGCCTCTGCACAACGCTGGCCAACGCCTATATACAACCCCTGATGGGGACTTACCTGGAGCGTTTTGCCGAACGGTTTACCGCAGAAGGTGTCACCTGCCCGATCCTGATGATGACTGCAGGTGGCGGTATGTGCACGATCCGGACGGCCGCACGTTTTCCGATCCGGCTGGTCGAATCCGGCCCGGCCGGAGGTGCGATCCTTGCCGCACGCATAGCCGCACGTTCAGGGTTGGAGGAAGTCCTGTCTTTTGATGTGGGCGGTACAACAGCCAAACTCTGCCTGATTGACAATGCCCGTCCGCAAACCTCGCGTCAGTTCGAAATCGCCCGTGCAGCCCGCTTTATCAAGGGATCAGGAATGCCAGTGCGTATCCCGGTAATCGAGATGATCGAGATCGGCGCAGGAGGTGGATCAATTGCAGGCGTAGACCGCCTTGGGCGCCTGACTGTCGGGCCCAAAAGTGCCGGGTCTGAACCTGGGCCGGCTGCCTTCGGACGAGGCGGCACCGAGCCGACCGTGACCGACAGCGATGTTGCTCTTGGGTATATCGTTCCTGACACCTTTGCCGAAGGTTTCATCGCGGTCGATCCGGAAGCTTCGAAAGAGGCTTTGACGCGCGTGATTGGCGCGAAACTGGAGACGGACGCAATCGGTTCTGCCGACGGCGTCAGCCGTATCGTCGACGAAAGCATGGCCTCGGCAGGGCGGATGCACGCGGTCGAATCCGGTAAGGATCTGGGCTCACGCACGATGATTGCCTTTGGTGGCAACGGCCCGCTTCACGCCACCCGGGTGGCGCGTTCGGCCGGGGTGTCCAAGATTGTGATACCGCCAAACCCCGGCGTCGGATCGGCCGTGGGGTTCCTGTTCGCACCCGTCAGTTTTGAAATCGTGCGCAGTCGTTATTCGCTGCTGAGCGCGATGGATTTTGTCAGCATCAACAGCCTCTTTGCAGAAATGATTTCGGAATCCAGGTCGGTTGTAACGCAGGGTGCGGGCGACGCGCCAACACAGACACTGCGTACCGCCTTCATGCGTTACAACGGTCAGGGCCACGAAATCGAGATTACTCTGCCGGACAGAGCCTTGACATCCGAAGACGCCGCGCCGCTGACTCTGGCGTTTGAAGAAGAATATCGCAAACAGTTTTCACGCCCGGTTCCCGGAATGGCGATTGAGATTCTCAACTGGGCCGTGCGTGTCGCGACACTTGAGGAAGCCGTGCCGCATGTGCCGGACACCCCGCCGCTGACGACGATCAAAACCGGCGACACCAGACCGATAATCTGTGACGTGGACGGCACCGCCAAGGACGCCGCTTTCGTCGCCCGCGCCGACCTGAAACCGGGCGATCATGTTCAGGGCCCTGCGTTGGTGACCGAACCACAGACAACGACGCTCGTCTCGGCCGATTTCTCTGCATACGTCGATGCCAGCTATAACCTTGTCCTGCTTCAGGACCAGAAGGAAACAGCATGATGGATACTCTTACCCCTGCCCGTCTGCAAGTGATGTGGAACCGGCTGCTTGCCGTTGTCGAAGAACAGGGCCAGACCCTGATCAGGGCTGCATTCAGCCCGATCGTGCGCGAATGCGGAGACATTTCCGCCGGTATTTTTGACGCTTACGGACGCATGCTTGCGCAGGCAGTCACCGGCACCCCCGGGCATATCAATACAATGGCCGAGGCAGTCCTGTATCTGCACGATCACTTTCCGGTGCAAAACATGAAGCCCGGCGACATCTATATGACCAACGACCCCTGGCTGGCCTCGGGGCATCTGAACGACTTCCTTTTGATGATGCCCGCGTTCAAAAACGGGCGGGTTGTGGGGTATACATCCTGCACCTCACATTTGGTTGATCTTGGTGGCCTGGGTATGGGGCCGGAAGGCTCGGACATCTATGATGAAGGCTTGCTGATCCCGCCCTGTAAACTGGTCGAAGAGGGCAAACTGAATGCCCTGTTGATGGATATTGTTCGCGCCAACAGCCGTGAACCCATCGCCAACGAAGGTGACATCTACGCGCTTATCGCATGTTGCGAAGCAGGGGTGACGCGTTTGGTCGACATGATGGAGGAATTCCGGATCGACGATCTTGATGCGCTTGGGGAATACATCATTGAAACCTCGCGGCGTGGCACCATAGAGGCCATCGCCGAAGTCCCGGCGGGTGTTTATCAAAACACCCTGAAAATGGATGGGTATGAAAACGAACTGGAGCTGCACGCGACCCTGACGGTGACCAGCGCCGGAATGCATGTCGATTTTGACGGCACTTCAGGCTGTTCAAAAAAGGGTATTAACGTACCTTTGAACTATGCCACCGCCTATACCGTGTTTGCGATACGCTGCATTGTCGGTTCAGATATCCCGAACAACGCGGGGTCACTGGAGCCCTTCACCGTTACCGGTCCAAAGGGGTGTATCCTGAATGCGCAGCGACCAGTGCCGGTGGCCATGCGCCACACGCTGGGGCAAATGACGCCTGATCTGGTTCTGGGTTGCCTGCATCAGGCGCTGCCAGACCGGATACCTGCCGAGGGCGCGTCCTGCATGTTTGACTTACCCATGCGAAGTGCCCCGGAGGTGGCAGCCAATGGCGGCCATGAGTTCGCCATCGAACCGGTTCACAACGGCGGCACCGGTGCACGCCCACATTCTGACGGCCTTTCAGCCACCGCCTACCCGTCTGGTGTCTTCGGCTCGCAGGTTGAAATCACTGAATCCGTGGCACCGGTAATCATGTGGAAGCGCGAACTGTTGCCAGACTCAGGTGGTGCAGGCAAGTATCGTGGCGGACTGGGGCAACGGATCGAAATGTCCTCGGCCAATGATGCGCCTTTCATCGTTTTCCTGTCGGTGGAGCGTTTGAAATTCCCCGCACTGGGACGGAAAGGCGGCCAGCCCGGCGCGCCGGGGCGCATTCGCATTAAGGGGCGCCCCGAAGACATTCCCGGCAAAGGCGAACTGCGTGTCGAAGGCAGCGACTATCTGATATTCGACACGCCTGGTGGCGGCGGATTTGGTACGCCGTCCGAACGCGATCCAAAGGCACTGGCGCTGGATGTCAAACGCGGTCTCGTAACCAAAGACCGTGCGGCGGCAGACTATGGGAGTTCGACATGATTGAGCCTGTTTCACACGTCAGTGCCATGGCGGCCTACGCTCTGGCTGATCCTGGCGGACAAGACTTCATCTCGCTCGCCCAGAACGAAAGTACTTTTCCGGCCAGCCCCGCTGCCGTGGCCGCGGGCAAGACCGCGCTGGAACAGTTGCCGCTCTATCCTGATCCCAATTGGTCCGGGATGCGGGCCGCCATTGCTGAGGTGCATAACCTCGATCCTCAAAGAATCCTGTGTGGGGCGGGTTCGATGGAGTTGATTGGTTGTCTCATCCGCGCATTTGCCGGTCCGGGCGATCAGGTGCTGGGAACTGATTATGGCTATGCCTATGTCACGTCTGCCACAGCACAGTGTCAGGCAGATATTGTCAAAGCGCGTGAACGCGAGTTGACCATATCAGTGGATGATATCCTTGCCGCAACTTCCCGGGATACAAAGATTGTTTTTGTCTGCAACCCGGGTAATCCGACGGGAACGCTTATTCCCAATTCCGAAATCCTCAGGCTCCGCAACAACCTTGCGGGCAACGTTCTTTTGGTGGTTGATCAGGCTTACGCAGAATTTACCGATGCCAGCAATGATCCTGCTGAAATCTTTGCTCTTGCGCAACGTGGGGACACGGCTGTGATCCGTACATTCTCCAAGGCCTACGGTCTGGCTGGTGCGCGGGCTGGCTGGGGGTATTTCCCGCCGGACATCGGGAGGGAGCTGCGCAAGCTGCTCAACCCAAACAATATCTCGATCCAATCCCAGGCCGCCGCGACGGCCGCCATGCGCGACCAAGCATATATGGCGGATTGCGTCGCAAAAACTGCAAAAATCCGTGATGAGTTCGCGAGTGGTGCGCGCGACCTTGGCCTTTCGGTGCCGCAAAGCAACACGAATTTTGTTTTGCTGCGCTTTGACAGCATTGAAACAGTGCAACGCGCCGACGGGGCGCTGAGGGCGAACAAACTTTTGGTGCGGGGCATGGGCGGATATGGCCTTGGCGACTGCCTGCGCGCCACTGTTTGCAACGCGCCGGTAATGGCACGCGCCCTATCGGTGCTCAGGGATGTGCTGTCATGACATATGAAACCAGAACCCGCGCCAAAATCGGCGTACTCGTCCCCTTCACGAATACCAATCTCGAACCTGACATGATGTTGATGCGGCCACCAGATACAACGGTGCATTTTCAGCGTATGGGTGGCTATGACGCCGACAAAGTTCCCGGTTCCGATCAGATGGCGGCGTTAGGTGCGGCGGACATCCGCCATGACTTGCGGATGATTGCCGGCGTGCGGCCCGACGTGGTGCTTTATGGCTGCACCTCGGCAACACTGACCCATGGCCCGGGTTTTGATGCCGGTCTTGCGGCGCAAATTAAGGCCGGCACGGGGGCGGTTTCACTGACCGCAGCCGGGTGTTTGATGACCGCCCTCAAGGCGATTGATGCAAAAAAGGTAGGGTTTTCCTCTCCTTATCTTGGTGCGATCAATGAGCAGGCCATAGTTTTTCTGAACAAAAACCACATCGAAACCGTGAAATGCGCTGATATCAATCGCGAACTGGATAATTATGGGCAGGGCGAACTCACGCCGGATGAAGTCTGTGACCTCGCCCTGAAGGCCGATCACCCGGACGCGCAGGCCATCGTGCTGAGCTGCACTGACATGCGCTCGGTCGAGGCCATCGAGCAGATCGAGGCTGCCATTGACAAAACGGTGGTCACATCAAACCAGGCGATGATGTTTTGCTTAATGAAAGCACTTAATATCCCCCGGCATAATGGGGTGCCCGGGCGTCTGTTCGATCAACTCTGACATCCGTTGTTTTCAGACCCGCCCACCAGAGGTGCCAGGTCCGGCGATGACGCGCAGCAGGTGCCCTGATAAGGCACCCGCCGCAGCGTTGTTCTGGCTTCAACCGCTATAGTTCACGGTTCGTCAGTCCCGATCTCTTCGCGACGTCTGGCAATACAGACATCAAGCTCTTCAGCGATCGCGTCTTCCGAGCCAGAACGGTTCAGACTTCAACCCGACCATCTCATCCCGGGACCAAACACCCAGGCGACTTCGCCCCCCGCGTCGCCGATATGGCCCGGGAACTGGAGCATGGTCGCGGCATCGCCCTGTTGCGCGGTCTGCCGGTCGGGCGCTACGGTGCCGAGGCCCTGAAGTGCATCCATCATGGTTTGGCCTGCCATCCGGGCACACCGGTCTACCAGTCGGCAAACGGCGAGTTGATCGGTGAGATTACCGACGAGGGCGCCGGCACACTGGCGCGGGGCACGTTACCCGGTTCGGGATCGCATTCGGGGAAAAGCACCGGTGGCGATCAGCCCTTCCTGTCGTCGCGCGCCCGGGTACAGACCACCGGAGTCCTGCGTTTTCACACCGACCGCACCGACGTGGTGACGCTGCTTTGCGCCGAGCAGTCGATCTCCGGCGGCCTGTCCGAGATCGCCAGCGCCATCACCATCCACGACACCATGCTGGCGCGCCGCCCGATCTGGCCGAAGAACTCTACCGCGACATCCCGCGCAGCCGTCTGGACGAAGAGATCGGCGGCGAGGCTGCCTACTACATGCTGCCGGTCTTTGCCCTTGAGCAGGGCCATTTCACCACCCATTACTCGCGCACCTATGTCGAGGCTGGCCAGAAGGTCCCGCAAGTCCCGCGCATGACCGATGCGCAGTGGAGGCTCTCGATCTGCTGCACGAGTTGGGCCACGAGCTTTGCCTGACCCACCGTTTCCAGCCCGGCGACATCCAATACCTCAACAATCACATCCTCTACCATGGCCGCACCGCCTATGAAGACGGGGCGGGCGGGGCCGGTGGCGGCAAGCGACTGCTCTATCGTATGTGAATCTCGATGGCCAACTCACGGCCACTGCCGGCAAGCCACGCCGTGCTGTTCGGCGATACCACCGCAGGCAGCCTGCGGGGCGGCATCCGTCAGCCGGACGGACGCAACGTGCCGGTCGCAGCGGCAGCGACCTGAAAGCCGGCGGGCACAGGCGGTTGATGCACCGGGTGACCGTCGAGGGTGTGGAGTTGCGCCCGGCGGCGATGGCCTGACTGCCGATCATCCGGGCCTCGTCTCACGCCCCGCTTACGCTGACGCGTAACCGTGTCTCAAGACCAGGCCCGCCACCACCCCCGCCACCGCCTGCCCCCGCGCCTGCGGTGCCGCGGGCACCGGTTGTGCGCCATCGTTGCGCAGACCCACCGCACCGGATAGGGCTGCGCCATGGAGAGCGAACACATCGACGCCGCCGTGATCGGCGCTGGCCCGGCCGGGCTGGCCGCCGCCGAGTCGTTAATGGCGGCGGGGGTGCGTCCGGTGCTGTTCGAGGCCAAGGCGACCGCCGCCCGCAAACTGCTGATGGCGGGAAAGTCGGGGCTGAACCTGACCCGGGACGAGGACCGCGCCCGCTTCATCACTGCATTTGGCGAAGCCGCACCGAACCTGCGCCCCATGCTAGAAACCTTTGGACCAGCCGAGGTGCGGGCCTGGGCCGAGGGGTTGGGGCAACCGCTGTTTACCGGCACGTCGGGGCGGGTGTTCCCAAAGGCAATGAAGGCCTCGCCGCTGTTGCGCAAATGGCTCACACGGCTGGCGGGGGCCGATCTGCGCACCCGCTGGCGCTGGACCGGGTGGGACAGCGACACCCTGGCCTTCGACACCCTGGCGGGGCCGCGCCGGGTCAAGCCGGGTGTTACCGTTCTGGCGCTGGGCGGGGCGAGCTGGCCCCGGCTTGGCTCCGACGCCGCATGGGTGCCGTGGCTGACCGCGCGCGGGGTTGGAATCTTCCCGTTTCGTCCCGCCAATATGGGCTTCGACATCGCCTGGTCGGCGCATTTCCGCGACCGTTTTGCGGGCCAGCCGGTCAAACCCGCGCGGCTGAGCTTCGGTGGCCATTCGGTCAAGGGTGAATTCGTCGTCTCGAGGACGGGCATCGAAGGCAGTGCCGTCTACGCCCTCTCCGCGCCGTTGCGTGACGCGCTTGAGACAGGTCCCGCGGTTCTCACCCTCGACCTCGCACCCGATCGAAGCGAGGCGCAGCTTTACCGCCGCCTGTCGCGACCCATTGGTAAAAATTCGCTGGCCAGCCACCTGCGCAAGACGGTGCGCCTGACTGGCGTCCGGGCCGGGCTGCTGCGCGAATTGGCGCCGGACGCGCTCGACGGGCCGGACGATGCGGCCCGGGCGATCAAGGCACTGCCATTGCCGCTGATCCGCCCGCGCCCGGTCGCCGAAGCGATTTCCTCGGCCGGGGGCGTTGCCTGGGCGGAGTTGGACGCAAACCTGATGTTGACCCACTTGCCAGGCGTCTTCGCGGCGGGCGAGATGCTGGACTGGGAAGCGCCGACCGGCGGCTATCTGCTGACCGCCTGCCTTGCCACCGGCTTTCGCGCGGGGCAGGCTGCGGCGGAGTGGAGAGAGGGAAACCGATGACTGAACCCGAAACAACCGGCCCGAGAGGCGAGATCACCCTGCAGACCATCGCCATGCCGGCCGACAGCAACGCCAATGGCGACATCTTCGGCGGCTGGCTGATGGCGCAGATGGACCTCGGCGCCAGCGTACTGGCGCGCACCCGGGCGCGCGGCCGGGTGGCCACCGTGGCGGTCGATGGAATGGTTTTCCACAAGCCGGTGAAGGTGGGCGACGTGCTGGCGATCCATTCGGTGCTGGAGCGTGAAGGCCGCACCTCGATGGGCATTGCCGTCGAGGCCTGGATCACCCGCCTGCCGGCGGGAAACCACATGCGGGTGACCAAGGCGGTGTTCTCTTTCGTGGCAATCGACGAGGCGGGCAAGCCCCGGGTGTTGTCGTGATCCGCGTTGGCGATCCCTTGGTGGGAAAGATCATCATGCGGCCCATCGCATTCGCCGGAATTCTTGCGGGAATTCTTGCGGTGTTTCTGACCGCACCTTCCCCGGCCCTTGCACACAGCTTCCAACTCGGCGTGATCCTGCCTATGTCGGGCTCCGACAGCGCCGCTGGCCAGCAGGCGCTCGACGGCATCCGGTTGGCAACGCGCGCGAGCGTGACGGCCATCCGGACGAGACCCCGACGGCCATCTCGGCGGGCTTGACAGCCATCTCCGCCCTGTCGACAGCGCCGCGGCGAGTGATCCCGCCTGGTTGCGCCAGCAGGTCTTGGAGCTGCGCCTGGATATCGTCACGACCGCCGTCCCGGTGAGCGGCATCGCTGATGCCCCTGATGGTGCGCCGGTGGCCTTCTGCCCACCTGCCGCGGGGCCGGTTCCGCCCGACCGGTTCGACAATCCGGACGCTGCCGCCTTCGTCACCGTCTTTCGCGCAGACTTCGGCTATTCTCCAACTCCGGCGGCGGCGCGGGGTTACAATGCGGGCCGCGCGGTCGATTTGGCAGTGCGGGCGCTTGGTGAGGTATCCGTAAGCGTCCGGTCTCGGGGCTCTGGTTCGGTTCAGCGTCGGCCGATTGCGCTCAGGTCTGAGCGAAGCGCCACGGGAGCAACTCGTCGAGTTTGGTGATTTTGTGATCGGCGATGCGACTGAGCACATCGGTCAGCCAGGCCTGGGGATCGACGCCGTTGAGCCTGGCGGTCTCGATCAGGGTATAGGCGATGGCGGCGGATTTACCGCCAGCCTCTGAGCCGACAAAAAGATAATTCTTGCGACCCAGGGCTATCGGCTTCATGGCGCGTTCGGCGGAATTGTTGTCGATCTCCAGAAAGCCGTGGTCGAGATACGGGCGCAGGCGCCTCATCCGGGTCAGGGCGTAGCGGATCGCCCTGGCGAGTTCGGACTTGCCGGAGATCTTTGGCAGCCGGGTTTGCAGCCAGGCTTCCAGAGCATCGAAGATCGGTTTGGCGCGGGCTTGCCGGAGTTGGACCCGCTCAATGGGCACACTGCCGCGGGCATCCTTCTCGACGACGTAGAGCCCGGCGATGCGCTTGATGGCTTCCTCGGCGATGATCGAGCCCTCCGACTGGAAGACATCGGTGAACTTGCGCCGGATATGGGCCATGCAGGCGACTTCATCGACACCACCGGATCGGTAGAGCTCGTTGAACCCGGCATAGCCGTCCGCGTGCATCCAGCCCTTGTACCCGGCCAGGTGTTTGGTGGGGTGCTCGCCCTTGCGATCGACGGTGAACTGATACCATGCCGCTGGTGGGTCGGCGCCGCCCCATGGCCGTTCGTCGCGAACATAGGTCCAGATCCGGGCGGTCTTGCATTTGCCGGTGCCCTTCACCTGCATCTTCAGGGTGGTGTCGTCGGCAAAGATCGCCTGGCCGCGCTGAACATGGCGCCCGACCATATCAGCCAATGGTTCCAGCAGTGCCGCCGATTTGCCGACCCAGTCGGACAGGGTCGAGCGGTCGAGATCAATGCCGTCGCGATCGAATATCCGGGACTGGCGATAGAGCGGGAGGTGATCGGCATACTTCGAGACCAGCACATGGGCCAGCAAGGCCGGGCCGGGACGACCCCGCTCGATCGGGCGCGAGGGCAATGGTGCCTGGCAGATCGCCTCGCAACACGTGCAAGCCATGCGGGGCCGGACAAAGCGGTTCACGATGAACCGGCCAGGGATGTATTCCAGCTCTTCGGTGACATCTTCGCCGAGTTTCTTCAGAACCTCGCCGCACTTGCCGCAGGCCTCGCCGGGCGACAGCACTTGCTCGTTGCGCGGCAAGCTGTCCGGCAACGGTTTGCGCTTTGGTTTGTTCTTCGGCCCGGCGACAGTATCAGGCGGCGCAGGCGGCGCGATCTTCGCCGCCGCGATCTCTTCCTCTTCGAGCCCGAGTTCAAGCTGGTTCATCGTCTCCGACTTCGAGCCAAACCGATGACGGCGGTGGCCAGCGAGCTGGTGTTCCAGCTTGGCGATCCGGAGCGCCCGGGACTTGACCGTCGCCACCAATTGCCCCGCGAACACCCTCAATTCCGAGGGATCATCGGGCAGTGATCCGGTCTGGTCCAGCATAGCCATTCCATACCAGAACGCGACACTGAAGGGAATCCCCGAAGCGTCATATTTCTCTGCTTTTGTTCAAAAAATCATCCTGCCGTCAGGGGCCGCCAGGTGCGCAGCGGCGCGCGCCAGTCGATGCCCTCCAACAGCATCGCCAGTTGCACCGATGTCACCGACAACCTGCCATGCGCCGGCGATGGCCAGACGAACCTGCCGCGCTCCAGACGCCTGGAAAACAGACACGCCCCTTGCCCGTCCCACCATATGACCTTGATCAGGTCGGCGCGCCGCCGCCGGAACACGAACAGGTGCCCGGAATACGGGTCCTGCTCCAGAACCTTCCCGGCCAGCGCCGACAAACCGTTGAACCCCTTGCGCATATCGGTAACGCCAGCCGCCAGCCAGACCTTCGTCTGCACGGGAACCGGGATCATGCGCTCAGACCTCGCGCCAACAGCACCACCATGTCCGGATCAAAGGCACCGCTGAGCGTCAGACGATGGCCCGATGCAAGGGCGATCTCGACCCGGCCGTCGCTGGATGGAATGATCGGCTCCGGCGCGGCGGTGATCGCAGTCGACATCACCTCGACAGGCAGGAAAAACACCCCATCACCACCTGGCCCAAACCGCGGATCACGACGCCACGCGAACACCATGTTCGCGCTCAGCCCGTGATGGCGCGCCACCGACGCAACCGAAGCCCCTGGATCAAGCGCCTCGGCCACAACACGGCGCTTGAACGCATTCGAGTAGCTCCGCCGATTGCCTCTACGATGATCCATCAAGTTCAAGTGTCCTCGTAATTCAAACGGACATTATCGCCCGCGATCACCCGAAGGCTCGCACGCCAATCACAAACCCTGCAAGGGCGGGGAGACCGGACGGTTACGCTTCCACTCGGCGTATTCGCAAGCCTGGGCGGGCAGCGGCTTCAGGGCCGGGCGTTCCAACTCCTCGAACAGCCGCCGGCGGCAGGCGCCCAGATGTTTGCTCTGCCGATCGTTCAGTTCCTCGAGCAGTTCACGGATGGCCTGGTTGGCCTCGGCCAGGGAGAAGAAGCGGCGGTTGCGCAGGCGGGCCAGGATGCGGCGCTCGACCACCTGGACGCCAACCTCCACCTTGGCCTTGTCGCGGGGCTTGCGTGGCCGTGCCGGCACGATTGCCGTGCCGTAATGGGCCGCCATCTCGCCATAGGTTCGATTGACCTGCGGATCATACAGGCAGGCCTTGACGACGGCGGCTTTGAGATTGTCCGGCACCACCTGGCGGGGCACGGCGGCGAAGTAGCTGAAGGCGCGGGTGTGCGAGCCGGTCCAGTCGGGCAGCTTCTGGCTCCAGGTGGCCTCGGCAAAGGTCAGGGAGGAAGCGCCCAGGGTGGCGACGAAGATCTGGGCCGTTTGAACCTCGCCGGTGAGGGGATCGATCACTTCCAGCGTGGTGCCGGCGTAATCGACGAACATCTTCTCGCCGACGACATGGTTTTGCCGCATGGTCGGGGCGAGTTTGCCCTTCCAGGCGCGGGTGAGCTCGCAGAACCGGCTGTAACCGAAGCCCATGGGGTCGACGGCGCGGTATTCTTCCCACAGCAGCGACAGGGTGACACCGGCCCGGCGCAGTTCGCAATGCAGTACCGGCCAGTCGGGCGGTGGGCGCAGATGTGGAGAAACGGCCACCGCCGGCGGGAACAGCAGAGCTTCCAGGTCTCCGTCGGAAAGCTCTTCCGGCAGCGGCCAGCCCAAACCGGCGCGGCTGGCGCGGTTGATATAGTCACCGGCCGAGGTGCGGCCGATGTTCAAACTGACGGCAATCTGCCGCTTCGACAACCCGCCAGCATGCAGGCGCAGGGCATCACGTATTTTACGCATGGGCAACCTCTCTCCGGGCATCCTTCGCTCCTTTGCAAAAGGCACGAAGATAACCCCTGTCAGGGTCACCCGACGAGGTCGGTCACAGGCCCAATCGAACCGGCCGTTTTGGATCGGAATCGGCGGCCGTTTTGGATCGTAATGCGCAGCGGAGGATGCATTTGACAGATTTACCCGTCGAACTTAAACCGGCGGGGGAGGGATCAAGGTGCTGCCGAGCACCCTGCGAGGAACCGGAGGTTAGCACCTGATGACGGATACGACCGATCAACCTGTTTCGCCACAATCCAATCCTGGTATAGACTTCATTGTCACGGCTGAGGATATCGTCGCGGTCCAGCCAGAACGAGTTCTCGATGGCTCAACCAGCGTGGATTGCGTGGACCTGCATCGGTTACTCCAAGGGGCGCAGTCAACTTGTGATGACCTGGCGATGCCCGTTTTCCAGCTACTGGCTGGCCTCATGAATTACTACTTCGTGCCGAACGACCGTGTCCAGCCGTTCATGCCGGTGATCCAGTTCGGGTCAACCCGAAGTCTTGTCCCGAGTGACCTACACCCGGAACAGATCGCAGTGATTTCCGATGTTGCGCCGGGTATAACGAACCCCGGTTTGCGGGCCCGGCTAGCCGACGTGGCTTGGTTCATGAATCGTCAGGATGCCCCGATGGGTTTCCTAGCGGTCAGTTCCTACTGTGACTGTATCGCCGGGCTGATTGATGGCACAGCGACCCTCGCATTCGAACAGGACAAGGCCCTCGATATCCATGCCATCCAGTATCTAACCCGCGCAGCGATGATTGCCCACACGATGGGTTGGGACAAAGCAAAGTTCGCTCGGCTGAAGGCACTCATCATCGAGATAACCGAGGTCGCTGCTCACGAGGAAGACCCGAACGGGTTCATTCGCATCGCACGCGTCAACCTTGACTGGCGGGTGCATGATCCTTCGGATATAGCCGTCATGGCTGAAGGCATCGTTGTCAGTCAGTCTGCGGCGGAGCATCCGGATACCCGCAAACGGCTCTGGGAGACCGCTGTAAGAGGGTACCACCTCTCCCACAAAGAAGAGGAAGCCGACCGGTGCCAGATTGAGTCCGCCGAATGCTTTGTGCATCAGGCCGACTTGGCCAAAGGATCAGCCATGATCCGGTCCTCGTACCTGGAGCAGGCGATTCAGGTGATGCGCCCCATCCGTGCGACCAAGGAACGGCGTGCGGAACTACACGCTCTTATGCGTGAGGCTCAACCTGCGATTCATGACGAGATGGGGGTTATTTCGCACGAAAGCGACATTACAGAGATCGTTGAGAGAGCGGGGAAGACGGTGATGGGCCGTTCGCTGCCATGGGCACTCTTGCAACTCATGATGTGTGACAGCGCCCCCGACCCGGAAGGGCTTCGCCGTGAAGTCCTGAAGCAGCGCGAGGAAAGCTCAATCGTGTCGAATGTTCCAGTATCATTTCATGATAGCCAAGGGCGAGTGGTTTTCACATCCCCGGGGTTTAGCATTGATGGTGGTGACGATGAAGCCCACATCCGGTTCTTGATGGCGCGGAACGACGGGATACGACGCCAGCTTGCCGTTGCCGGTGCAATCGATCCAATCCGGCGTGTAATCACCACGGAACACCCGGTCTCGGTCGATGATCTGATGCTGGTCATGGAGCACAGCCCGTTCGTGCAACCGGAGCACGAGCACCTGTACGCCACTGGTGCATTACGCTTCATGGGTGGTGCCGATATGGAGGCCGCGCATCTCCTGATCCCGCAGCTTGAGAATTCACTGCGCTACGTCCTGAGTCAGGTTGGCGTGGATACGACCAGTATCGACCAAGACGGGATTCAGACCGAGGCTACGCTGTCAGGGCTTCTTGGAAGGTTCCGGGAGCAGCTAGAAACGGTCATGTCCCCACCCATCGTGCACGAGATCGATCTGCTGTTCAATTTCCGGGGCGGGCCATCGGTACGGAATGAATTGGCGCACGGCAAGGTAGGTGCTGGTGGCTTTTGGGGCCATGACTATGTGTACGCATGCTGGTTCATCCTGCACCTCGTGTTTCAACCCTTGGTACACAATTGGTCTGAGATCGAAGCCCTGTATGCCAAGCGGACTGGCTTGCCGAAGCCAACGCCCTTCTCATAATAATTGTCGGGGTTCGTTTCACCGAAATCCTTGCTCGGTGAAAACACGTGATGGTAACCCAGTTCAGCGGCCAACTCGGCAGCCTTGTTGGTCGCCTCATGGCTCCAGACTGCATCGCCAGTTGCGCCGATGTCACCGACAACCTGCCATGCGCCGGCGATGGCCAGACGAACCTGCCGCGCTCCAGACGCTTGGAAAACAGACACGCCCCTTGCCCGTCCCACCATATGACCTTGATCAGATCGCCGCAACCCTTCAAGGTCGGGGAGACCGGACGGTTACAGGTATCCGACAAGGTTGCGCTCGCTCGTCTGTGTTCCGGAACGGAACAGTCATCCCGGCAAAAGCGAAAACCCCGCGGGCAGGCCCGCGGGGTTCGTATCTTCCGGCGCTGTTGCCAGCAACTCAGACGTAGCTGATGTTCCCGGCCGAGGTCCGGCCGTCGCGGCCGCTCTCGAGCTCGTATTCGATCTTCTGCCCGTCGCCCGGGCTCTGCAGTCCGGCGCGCTCGACGGCCGAAACATGCAGGAAGACGTCCTTGCCGCCATCGTCCGGCTGAATGAAGCCGAAGCCCTTGGTGGCGTTAAACCATTTCACGGTGCCAGTGGCCATGTCCGTGTCTCCTTACGTTAGATGCCGCGCGCGGGATGCCGCGGCTGTAGCTTCTCGGTCAGATCAGAAAGACCGGCAGCCTCGAGAGACGGACAGTGATTCCCATTAGTGATCGATAGCGCGCGGGACTATCATGGTTTTCGGGGCTAAATGCAAGACCTGATCGGCGTCAAACGATCTGGACCGGACCCTTTCGCTGAGCTACACAACATCTATGAGCACACTCCTTCCCGACGACGACATGCAGGGGGTGGTCGCCGAACCTTTGGCCCGCGCGCTGGGGGATCGCTACCTCACCTACGCGCTGTCCACGATCATGCACCGGGCCCTGCCCGACGCCCGCGACGGGCTGAAACCGGTTCACCGGCGGCTGCTCTGGGCGATGCGCCAGCTTAAGCTCGACCCCTCGCAGGGTTACAAGAAATCGGCCCGTGTCGTCGGCGACGTGATCGGCAAATACCACCCCCATGGCGACCAGGCTGTCTATGACGCGCTGGTCCGCGCGGCGCAGGATTTCTCGCTGCGCTATCCGCTGATCGACGGCCAGGGGAACTTCGGCAATATCGACGGCGACGGGGCGGCGGCCTACCGTTATACCGAAGCCCGGCTCACCGAAGTCGCCGCCGCCATGCTGGAGGGGCTGGACGAGGACGCGGTCGATCTGCGGCCCACCTTCAACGGCGAGGACGAGGAACCCGAGGTCCTGCCCGCCGCCTTCCCCAACCTGCTGGCCAACGGCGCCACAGGCATCGCTGTCGGCATGGCGACCTCGATCCCGCCGCACAATCTGGGCGAACTGGCCGAGGCGCTGTTGCACCTGATTCGCCACCCCAATGCGCGCACGGAGACGCTGGCCGAGATGATCCCCGGCCCGGATTTCCCCACCGGCGGTGTACTGATCGAGCCGCGCGAGAGCATTCTGGAGGCCTACCGCATCGGGCGCGGCGGCTTCCGTCTGCGCGCCGCATGGGCGGTCGAGGAACTGGGCCGCGGCACCTGGCAGATCGTGGTGAGCGAGATCCCCTACCAGGTGCAGAAATCGAAGCTGGTCGAGCGCATCGCCGAGTTGATCAACGCCCGCAAGATCCCGATTCTGGCCGATGTCCGCGACGAGAGCGCCGAGGATATCCGTCTGGTGCTGGAGCCCAAGGCGCGCACCGTCGATCCCGCAATGCTGATGGAGACCCTGTTCAAGCAATCGGACCTGGAAAACCGCATCCCGCTTAACATGAACGTCCTGATCGATGGGCGCACCCCGAAGGTGTGTTCGCTGGCGGAGGTGCTGCGCGCCTTCCTCGACCACCAGCGCGAGGTCTTGCTGCGCCGCTCGCGCCACCGTCTGGCGAAGATCGGTCACCGGATGGAGGTGCTGGAGGGCTATATCACTGCCTTCCTCAACCTCGACCGGGTGATCGAGATCATCCGAAACAAGGATGAACCCAGGCCGATCATGATGGCAGAGTTTCGCCTGACCGACGTGCAGGCCGAGGCAATCCTCAATATGCGCCTGCGCAGCCTGCGCCGCCTGGAGGAGATGGCGCTTCGCCGCGAGCGCGACGGGTTGATGGTGGAACGCGCCGAACTGGAAGACCTGCTTTGCGACGAGGCCTTGCAATGGGGCCGCATCGCCGACCAGATCCGCGCCATGCGCGACAAGTTCGGCGCGCCTCCGGCGATGCGCCACCTGCGGTTGGCCGAGGACCTTGCCGCCGCCCGGCTCGACCACGACTCCTATCCGGCGGGTGCCCGGCGCACCGGATTCGCCGATGCGCCGACCATCAAGAACGTCCCCGCCGAGGCGCTGATCGAGCGCGAGCCGGTTACCGTGGTCTGCTCGGCCCAGGGCTGGATCCGCGCCATGAAGGGCCATGTGGCGTTGGACGACGAACTGAAATACAAGGACGGCGACGAGGGCCGTTTCGTCTTCCACGCCCAGACCACCGACCGGTTGCTCGCATTCGCCACCAATGGCCGCTTCTACACCATCGGCGCCGACCGCCTGCCCGGCGGGCGCGGCATGGGTGAGCCGGTGCGCCTGATGTTTGATCTGGCCAATGACGATGACCAGGTGGCGCTGTTCATTCATCGGCCTGGCGAGCGGCTGCTGGTTGCCTCGTCGGCAGGGCACGGCTTTGTTGTCGAGGAAAACGAAGTCATCGCCCAGCACCGCCGCGGTCGGCAAGTGTTGCACCTGAAGCAAGGCGTGACGGCGGTGGTCTGCCAGCCGGTCACCGGCGATCATGTGGCGGTGGTCGGCCAGAACCGCAAGCTGCTGGTCTTCCCCTTGGCGGAACTGCCGGAGAGGACCCGCGGCAAGGGCGTGCGGTTGCAGAAATACAAGGATGGCGGGCTCTCCGATGCGCTCTGCTTCGCCATCTCCGACGGTTTGACCTGGAAGGACCCGGCCGGGCGCACCCGGACCGAGCGCGACCTGGTCGAGCATCAGGGCAAACGTGCCAGCACCGGCCGCATGGCCCCGTACGGCTTCCCGCGCGACAACCGGTTCAGGTGATGTCTGTTCCAACAGCCCGGCCGGCACCCGTACGCATTGATCCGTCCGGCCCTTCGCGGCGCCCGCCCTCAGCCTACCGCCGACATTCCCGCGAAGGCGGGAATCTCTCGCCATTGAAACGAGATCCCCGCCTTCACGGGGATGACGGAAAACTTGTGAACCGGGGAGGCGAAGCGGGGGCGGACGAGCCTGACAGACGGCCCCTCAGCCATTGCAACAGGCTCAGGGAGGCGCCATGAGCAGAACCATCCTCATCACCGGCGGCTCGCGCGGTATTGGCCGTGCCACCGCGATCCTGGCCGGCGGGCTGGGCTGGCGGGTCGGCGTCAACTATGTCGGCAACGCCGAAGCTGCGGCGCAGACCGCGCGGGCGGTGGTCGCCGCTGGTGGGCAGGCCGTCGTCCTCCCCGGCAATGTGTCGCTGGAACGCGACGTGATCGCCATGTTCGACGCCATCGAGGCCGCTTTCGGTCCGGTCACCGCGCTGGTTAACAATGCCGGGATTGTCGAGGTAAGATCGGCGCTGGCCGACATGGCTTTGGAGCGCATGCGCCGGGTCTTCGACATCAACGTGCTGGGCGCCTATCTGGTCGCCCGCGAGGGGGCACGGCGGATGCCGGTTGACCGGGGCGGAAAAGGTGGCGCGATCGTCAATGTGTCGTCCATGGCCGCCACGCTGGGTTCGCCGGGCCAGTATGTCGATTATGCGGGATCAAAGGGCGCGGTCGATACCCTGACCATCGGGCTGGCCAAAGAACTGGCGCCGAGCGGTGTGCGGGTCAACGGGGTGCGCCCTGGCATCATCGAGACCGATATCCATGCCTCGGGCGGCGAGCCCGACCGGGCGGCGCTGCTGGGGCCATCCGCGCCAATGGGCCGGGCAGGCACCGCCGGCGAGGTGGCCGAGGCGATCATCTGGCTGATGTCAGAGGCTGCCTCCTACGTTACCGGAACAACCATCAACATTTCCGGCGGGCGCTGAGATGGAACCGCGCCGCCTGGTCAGCCGGTTCCTGGGCTCAGGGCCCACCGGGACGGAGGTCGCGTGGGAGGGCGCGGCGTTGTTCGAGACCGACGGTGGGCGGCTCCGCACGCTCTGGGTACTCGGCGGCCTTGCCGGGCTGACTGCGAAACTGGAACGGCAAGCTGCGGGTGAGCAACGCATCCGGTCACGACGTCATTCGGTTCCTGCCTCTACGCGTCAAAACCTGCGCAAGACCGCTGCCCTGCCGCAGCGCCGTTGCTGTATATAGCTGGAATGGCCCCGGAGGATGCCCTCATGCCGTACCGCGCCCGCCATATCTTTTTGCTTCTCGCCCTACTCGGGGCAGCCGCCTGCACGACGCTGACGGTGGCGCAGCGCACCGCCGCCTGTCAGGCGACCGATTGGGCCAATTATGGCCAGAACGACGGCACTCTGGGGCTAGCATCCGGCGAGCGTACAAGGAAATTCGCCGATTGCGCCGAGCTTGGCCATCCCGTCGATATGGTTGCCTACCAGGCCGGTCGCGTCGAGGGGCTTGGATCCTATTGCACGGTCGAGAACGGCTACGAGGTAGGATATGCGGGCCGACGCTATCACAAGGTTTGCCCAGCTGAACAGGAACCCGCTTTCCTGCAAGGTTACGAGCAGGGCAGGAAAGAGCGGCCCGCCAACTGTTTCCCATATTACGGATTCGGTTTTGGTATCGGATACCCACACTATCCGTATTTCGGCTACCGTTTCGGTCACCGGCACCGCGGCCATCGCCGTCGTCAAAGGTAGGGGCGGCTGGTGTTACTCTGCCGCCTGCCTCGCCGCATCCGCCTGCTCGGCGAGGAACTTCTCCGCCTCCAGCGCCGCCATGCAGCCCATCCCCGCCGAGGTCACCGCCTGGCGGAAGATATGGTCGGTCACATCGCCCGCGGCAAAAACGCCGGGCTCCGAGGTCGCGGTCGAGAAACCCTTGGTGACCACATAACCGCCCATATGGGTCTCCAACTGGTCCTTCACCAGTTCGGAAGCGGGCGTGTGGCCGATGGCGATGAAGACGCCCGATGCCGCGACTTCGCGCGGCTCGCCGGTTCTCGCATGTTTCAACCGGGCGCCGGTGACGCCGTCGGCCGGCGAGCCCAGGATCTCGTCGGGCACATGGTCCCAGATGATGTCGACCTTCGGGTTGTTGAACAGCCGTTGCTGCAGGATCTTGTCGGCCCGCAGTTCGTCGCGGCGATGCGCCAGGGTCACCTTCGAGGCGAGGTTGGCCAGATAAAGCGCCTCTTCGACCGCGGTGTTACCGCCGCCGATCACCAGGACCTCCTTGCCGCGATAGAAGAACCCGTCGCAGGTGGCGCAGGCCGAGACGCCGAAGCCCTTGTATTTTTCTTCCGAGGGCAGCCCCAGCCACCTGGCCTGCGCGCCAGTGGCCAGGATCACCGTATCCGCGTGCCAGATAATGCCGCTGTCGCACGCCGCCACGAAGGGGCGGCGCGACAGGTCGAGGGTCATCACATGATCGGCGATCACCTCGGTCCCCACTGCCTTCGCATGAGCCTCCATCTGCACCATCAGGTCGGGGCCCTGAGTCTCGATGACGCCAGGCCAGTTCTCAACCTCGGTGGTGATGGTGAGCTGGCCGCCCGGCTGTATGCCCTGGATCAGTACCGGCTCCAACAGCGCCCGCGCGGCATAGACGGCAGCGGTATAGCCAGCCGGGCCGGAGCCGATGATCAGGCAGCGGGTGGTGCGGGTCTCGGGCATGGGGGCAGTCTCCTGAGGGGTGGTTCGCCCTTAGATAGACCGAGCACGCGCCCGCGCCAAGGGGGCAGCCGCGCGCCCGCTTGTCCGCCTCCATCAGGCACGCGAAACCGACGATGTCGGCGACAAGAATGGCGGCCAGGCGACGCTGCCTTCCGATCCCCTCCGGCGCGCTATCTAGCCGGCAGCCGCAGCGGAATCCACGCCCGAAAGCAAGCGCAAGTCAATCTCCGCCGCTACCCGGTCGGCCTCTGCCAGCGGTGGGTAGTCCCATGCTTCGATTTTGCCGTCGAACCGCCGCGCCGCGCCGCGCGCCTCCAGCGCTGTGTGGAAGCGGCGGATCTTGGCCGCAACCCTCGACAAAGGAAACACATGCACCGGCTTGCCGGTCGAAGCGGCCTCGCAAACCATGTTGACTGAATCCTCGGTCACCAACACCGCATCGGCCAGCCCGAGGATGCCCGGACAGGGGTTGTCGCCGGTCCCGTCCCAGACGAAGGCGCTGTCTCCCAGCAGGTCGCGCAGACGCGCCACCAAGCCCTGCGGCGTCCGCCGCGAGGGCGTTACCATCAGCCCCTGGCCTTGATCCGCCAGCGCCTCCAAAGCCACCAGCAGCCGCCCCGCCGCGCCGCCGCCGAACCGCGCACCGGCGCCGGGTCCCCCCAGCAGCACCGCGAGCCGGGGTTGGGGCAGGAGGGCGAGCCGGTCGCGCCAATGCTCCGCCGCCGCCGCGACGGTGTCCGGTGTGGCCCGCCCGATCGAGCCGGCGGTGGCGAGCACGTTCGGCCCGGTCACCCGGTCATGTTCCGGCACCGCCACCAGATCGAAATCGGTCAGCGGCATGCACGGATCGAGGATCTGAACCGCACCCACGCCGTGGAGTCGCCGGAGCGCCGCAACCAGCGGCGCGATCCGCCGTCCCGCGCCGATCACCAGGTCCGGCCAGGGCGGTTTGATGCGCCGGACCCGGGCGTTGTAGGCGGTGAACGGCCAGCCGCCCTCGCGGGGGCCAAGCGCATGCCACATGGCAGCCGGCAGCCGAGCAGTCCAGGCCTTCGGCGCCACCCGCCTGATGGCGATGGAGGCAGGGCGACGCCGCGCAATCGCCTCGGCCAACCCCATGGCCTGTGCCTCGTTCCCGGCGCGGCCATCGGTGATGGCCCAAATTTTCAGCGTCCGGCTTTCCATATCTTGCGCGATCTCGCAATTTTATTGCGCTTAAGAGCCTGCCAGCCTAAATATCGAAAAATCACAGTGCTGGCCAGAGAGTTTGCTCCGAGCCGCACGGGAACCGAGGGAACCTCAGAATGTCAGGCACCAAGCTCGACCCCATCGACCGCAAGATCCTGACGGAGCTTCAGGGCGACGGCAGGATGACCAATGTCGAGCTTTCGCGTCGGGTCGGGATCTCGGCGCCGCCTTGTTTGCGGCGGGTGCGGTCGCTGGAGGAGGCGGGGTTAATCGATGGTTACCATGCCCGGGTGAATGCCCGCGAGTTGGGCTATGAGGTGCTGGTCTTCGCCATGGTCAGCCTGAAGAGCCAGGCCGAGGCCGACTTGGTGGCCTTCGAGGACCTGGCCCGAAGCTGGCCGCTGGTCCGCGAATGCCATATGCTGAACGGCGAGATCGACTTCCTGCTGAAATGCGTGGCGCCTAACCTGCTGACATTCCAGAGCTTTCTGACCGGCAACCTGACCTCGGCCCCTAACGTCGCCAGCGTCAAGACCTCGCTGGTGATCCGGGCGGCCAAGGACGAGCCGGGGGTGCCGTTCGAGGTGAGCGACCACCTGGCGGCGGAGAAGATCTGAGCGGCGGGGCGGTAAGGCGTCCAGTTTTTGTCGCCCGGTTCCACCCGGTTCCACCCGATTCCACCCGATTCCAACGGTAGTGTTTTGGTAGTGCTTCGGTAGTCCTTTGGTAGTGGTTTGGTAGTGCTGTTTTCCGGCCCGGGCCGATTGGCGAAAATTTACCGAAAACCCGCCAGAGCCCCGCGCCGAATCGGGGCGGGCGGGCGGATCCTGATGCCGGGGGAATGCTGATGAAAACGCGCGTGAAATGGGTCGAGGGCTGGACCTTCGTCGGCGAGCCCCACGCTACGCCACGGTCTCATGGACCAAGGGTGGGTCGGGGTCTCGTCCGTCAAGATCAAAGATCGCACAAATCAAAGAGACAAGGTTCAGTGCGACGAGGCTTGGCACCCCTCACCCCACCCCAAAATAATCCTCGCACCCGCCCTCGCGATACACATCCGCCGTGCAGCAGTGCAGCCCGCCGCCGAAGGCGTAGGCATCCCTTAGCTCCACCGGGATCACTTCGAAGCCGAGCTTGTCCAGTTGCTCGGCCTGCCATACCTCGCTGGCCTCGACGCAGACGGTTTTGGGGTCGAGGACCAGGACGTTCATCGATAGCCAGACGCTGGAATAGCACAGCGGCGGCGGGGTGTTGTGGGCGGGTTGGGCGGCGTCGAGGATTTGCCAGTCGTTGCGCTCGAACATTGCCCGTTGCGCGTCGGGCAGGCGGCGCTGGGGGTTGTTCAGGATCAGGCCGGGGCGCAGCGGGGTGAAGGTGGCGTCGATGTGGATCGGGTAGGGGTCGCCGGGGAAGTTCACCGCGTGGACCCGGTGGTTTGGGAAGTGGCGGCGCAGCCACTCGATGCCCTTGAGGTTGGTGGTGAAGCCGTGCTGCACCACCAGGTCGCGGCCGAAGCGCAGCACGTCGGCGGCGTCGAACAGGGGTTCCTCCTCGGTGGTGACGAAGAACTTGTCGGCGGTCCATTCCACCCGCCTGGCCTCGCCGATATCGCCGGCGAGGTAGTCCGGGTGGTAGTCGGCATCGGTCAGGCGGGGCTTGGGGGCGGCCTCGTGGCGGAAGTTGGGGTCTTCCTGCCAGTAGCGCTGCAGCAGGGGCCGGTAGCACAGGTATTCGAACCAGCGGCAGCGATACGACATGGTGGCCTCCAGGATCTCGGAGCCCACCGTCAGCAGCACGTCGCGCGGCGGCATGCAGCCGAACTGGCTCATCGTGTGGAAATCCGGCGTGGTGGCGGGCAGGGAGAAATCGGTCGGGGTCGGGCGGTCGACCCGGATGCCGCGCCTGGCCAGCATGGAGGCGAAACTGTCCAGCAACTCGTTGGCCCGGTCGATGGTCTCCTGCGGGCGCCGCCCCCACTGGCCGCGCATGTCGCTGTCTTCGGGCACCTTGCCGTCCAGCGCCGGTTCCGGCGGCGGGATGTGGCCGTTGTCGGCCCGGCCAACGATGACGTGCCGGAGCGGGTCCCACTCGTTCCAGCTGTCGACGACGGTAGGTCGGGTGGTCGGTTCGGGGGTCGGTTCGGTCATGTGGCGCGCTCCGCGGCAGAATTGCGGCGATGATTTGAGGCAGGGCCGGGGCCAAGATCAAGGGGAAACTGGTGGCCGGGCGGTGATTTTCCGGGATTGGCCCCAGGCGGGCGGCGGCGGCAAAGGCTGGCGCGGGAGCCGGAAAGCGGGTAGAGGAACGCCTTCGGTGCCCCCGCCCTGCCCTCCTCCGCGCGGCGGGAATTTGGGGGCGAGGGGGCGGGTTGCGGGTTGCGGGGGGAGGATCGGATACCATGAGCGAAGCGGGACGCATAATCCTGATTACCGGGTGCTCGACCGGCATCGGCAATCATCTGGCCCATGCCCTGAAGGGCCGGGGCTGGCGGGTGCTCGCCACCTGCCGCAAGGAGGCCGACTGCGAGCGCCTGCGCGGTGAGGGGCTGGAGAGCTTCCGTCTCGACTACGAGGAACCCGACAGCATCGACGCCGCCTTCGCCGAAGCGATGGAGCGCACCGCCGGGCGGCTGGATGCATTGTTCAACAACGGCGCCTACGCCATCCCCGGCGCTGCCGAGGACCTGCCGACCCAGGCGCTGCGCCAGATATTCGAGGCCAACTTCTTCGGCTGGCACAGCCTGATCCGGCTGGTGGTTCCGGTGATGCGCCGGCAGGGGCACGGGCGGATTGTGCAGAACTCCTCGGTTCTGGGCCTCTTGGCGCTGCGCATGCGGGCGGCCTATGTGTCGACCAAATACGCGGTCGAGGGGTACACCGACACCCTGCGGCTGGAACTGGACGGCACCGGGATCGAGGCGATCCTGCTGGAGCCGGGGCCGATCCGCACCAATATCCGCCAGAACTCCCGGGCCCATTACGCGCGCTGGATCGACGCCGGGAACTCGGTCTGGGCGAAGACCTACAAGGAGGTGCTGGAGCCCAGGCTCTATGCCGAGAACCCCGACCCGGACCCGTTCGACCTGACCTGCGAGGCGACGACGGCGAAGCTGATCCACGCGCTGGAGCACCCGCGCCCGCGGGCGCGTTACTATGTGACCACGCCGACCTATATTGCGGGTATAATGAATCGCCTGCTGCCGACGCGGATGCGCGACCGCATCCTGCTGCGCGGCTGAGGCCCGGTTGATGCCCGACTGAAAAAGGAAAGACGATGTCCGGGATTCTGTTCTATCTGGCCGCGGCCGCCTGCCTGGTGACCTTGGGCGTGCTGGCCGTCGGGATTGGCGGCTTCGGCTCGAAAAGCCGCGGCGGCGTGGAGGGCGCGCGGTTCTCGAACCGGCTGATGCGTTACCGGATCATTGCCCAGTTCGTGGCGATTGTCCTGTTCATGCTGATGGCCTGGGCGGCGCGTAACGGGGCCTGATGCAGGCCGTCATCCCGGCGAAGGCGGGGAGCCCGGCGGGCAATGGCGAGAGAACCCCGTTCGCGCGGGGATGACGGGGAGATGAGCGGCATGGTCGTCCTGAACAAGATCTACACCCGCACCGGCGATGGCGGCGAGACCGCGCTGGGCAACGGCGTGCGGGTGGCGAAGCACTCGGTCCGGGTCGCCGCCTACGGCACCACCGACGAGACCAACGCCACCGTCGGGCTGGCGCGGCTGCATTGTGCCGGGATCATGGGCCGCGAGATGGACGCGGCGCTGGCCCGCATTCAGAACGACCTGTTCGACCTCGGCGCGGATCTGTGCCGCCCGGAGATGGCCAAGGACGCCGCCGCCGAATACCCGCCGCTGCGGGTGACGCCGGCCCAGGTCGAGCGGCTGGAGGCGGAGATCGACGCGATGAATGCGGGCCTGCAGCCGCTGCGGAGCTTCGTGCTGCCGGGCGGCTCGGCGCTGGCTGCGCATCTGCATCTGTGCCGCACCGTGTCGCGCCGGGCCGAGCGACTGTGCGTCGAACTGGCGGCCACCGAGGAGGTCAACCCGGCAGCGGTGAAATACCTCAACCGCCTCAGCGACTGGTGCTTCGTCGCCTCGCGGGTGGCGAACGGCAACGGCAAGGACGACGTGCTGTGGGTGCCGGGGGCGAACCGCTGACGCCGCTGGAGGCACCGGCGTTCGCTGAATTCGGGCCCTGGAAAACCGCGACTCTGGAGGAAAATGGAAAATCAGTCAAAAGGATTACAGATAGGCAGTATCCTTGTTCCAAGGGAAATTTGACTGAAATTGTTTCTGATCAACGGTTGCCCCGTTTCCTACAACACGCTGGTTGTTTGTCGTGCCGATTTGGCCGCGTCGAACAACAAGTTCACGTCTGAACATTATGATCAGGGGCTCGCATGGAGAGAGGGGAGTGTGAACCACTTTTATGCACTATCTGCTGAAACGTGTCGTCTCGAAGTTCTGATGGAAGATGAGCCCTCGTCACTTTCCGGAGAGCCTCAGCGCATCAGAAAAGTCCCTTTTACGTGCACCGGCGGCAAGATCGATATCGGAGATGCGCTCTACACATTCCTGAGCCACGCGTTCGCCGGCGGGGCATGCCAGATTATTTTCGAATTGATTCCCGGCACTGGCGTTGACGACGAAGGTTACCCCTATGACCGGTTTATCCGGCTGAGGCTTTGCCGGAGCGACCACCCGGAAATTGCCGTCGTCAAGCAGGATGAGATGATGAACTTCACGGGCCGGTTCGTCACGGTTGCGAAACCGGCATAACCGCATGGTGCAGGTTGTCCCGGCTCGAGGCCGGGACATCGGTGCGGGTCGACGCATCGCCAGAGCTCCCTGCGACACCCCATCCCGTTGACCCGGGCCCCATGCGGCCCTATTCCGGGCGCGCGAAACGGGGATTTTGGCGATTCCCTGAAATGGCCCGTCGTTTTTTCAACAGGCTTTGCCGCCAGAGTCGCTATCAACCCGCTTTGAGGATAAGCCTGCCGCATGAATCACCTCGGTTCGCCGGGGCCCCGGTCGTAAATATTGGGCCGTTAACCGAGGAGATACGCCGAGATGAAGGTGCTGGTGCCGGTCAAGCGCGTGATCGACTACAATGTGAAGGTTCGCGTCAAGGCGGACAACACGGGCGTCGATCTCGCCAATGTGAAAATGTCGATGAACCCGTTCGACGAGATTGCCGTCGAGGCGGCGATCCGGCTGCGCGAAGCGGGTCAGGCCGACGAGATCATCGCCGTCTCGGTTGGCGTCAAGCAGAGCCAGGAGACGCTGCGCACCGCACTCGCCATGGGCGCCGACCGGGCGATCCTGATCGAGGCGGCCGAGACGGTGGACACTGATATCGAGCCGCTGGCGGTCGCCAAGCTGCTCAAGGCAGTGATCGACGAGGAACAGCCCGGCCTGGTGATCTGCGGCAAGCAGGCCATTGACAACGACATGAACGCCACCGGCCAGATGCTGGCGGCGCTGACCGGCTGGGCCCAGGCGACCTTCATCTCGAAGCTGGAGGTCGGCGACGATGATGCCACCGTGACCCGCGAGGTCGACGGCGGTCTGCAGTCGATCAAGGTCAAGCTGCCGGCCATCGTCACCGTCGATCTGCGCCTGAACGAGCCACGCTACGCCAGCCTGCCCAACATCATGAAGGCCAAGCGCAAGCAGATGGATATGAAGACGCCCGGCGATTACGGCGTCGATGTGACCCCGCGCCTGACCGTGGTCTCGGTCACCGAGCCACCGGCGCGCAAGGCCGGTGTCAAGGTCGCCTCGGTCGCCGAACTGGTGGACAAACTGAAAAACGAAGCGGGGGTGCTCTGATATGGCCGTCCTGATCCTTGCCAAGCATGACAACGCCTCGCTGAACGAGGCCACGTCGAAAACCGTCACCGCCACCAAATTGATGGGCGGCGACATCCACGTGCTGGTCGCGGGCCATGATTGCGCCGCCGCCGCCGCCGAGGCCGCCACCCTTGAGGGGGTGTCCAAGGTCATCCATGTCGAGGGCGAGGCCTATGGCCACCGCCTGGCCGAGCCGCTGGCCGATCTACTGGTCTCGATGGCCGGCGACTACAGCCATCTGGTGGCCCCGGCCACGACCTCGGGCAAGAACGTGATGCCCCGGGTCGCGGCGCTGCTGGACGCGATGGTGATCTCGGACATCACCGAGGTGGTAGATACCGACACCTTCGTCAGGCCGATCTATGCCGGCAACGCGATCCTGACGGTGAAGTCGACCGACGCCACCAAGGTCATCACCGTGCGTGGTGCCAGCCTGGACGCCACCGGCGAGCAGGCCCCCTGCGCCGTCGAGACCGGTGCAGCGGCAGGCGACTCCGGCGTCTCGGCCTGGATCGAGGACATGGTGGCTTCGTCCGACCGGCCGGAGCTGACTTCGGCCCGGATCGTCATCTCGGGCGGTCGCGGCATGGCCTCGAAGGAAAACTTCGCCCTGATCGAGGCGGTCGCCGACAAGCTGGGCGCGGCCACCGGCGCCAGCCGCGCGGCGGTCGACAGCGGCTATGCCCCGAACGACTGGCAAGTTGGCCAGACCGGCAAGGTGGTCGCCCCGGACCTCTACATCGCGGTCGGCATCTCGGGTGCGATCCAGCATCTGGCGGGGATGAAGGACAGCAAGGTCATCGTCGCCATCAACAAGGACGACGAGGCGCCGATCTTCCAGGTCGCCGACTACGGCCTGGTGGCAGATCTGTTCGTGGCCCTGCCGGAACTGGCGGCGGCGCTGGACTGACATCTGCGCGACGAACCAATTTAAACGGCCCGCACCCCGGTGCGGGCCGTTTTGCGTTTGGGCTTGGCACCCTGTCATCCCGTGCGCACCGCAGCACGCAGTGATGCGGTGCAGACCCGGGACCTCGCGCAGCTGTGCGCCGACCCTCGGGGCCGCGGATCAGCAGCGCAACATTTCATGTTGCGCAGCGCCCGGGAAAGTCGAGGACAACACGCCGAATGACAGCGGCGCGCAACTCGGCTGGCATTGGTGCAGAGTGTCCGGGGGAATTGCGATGAGCGGCGGCGCCAAAAACCACGACGCCCGGTCAAAGCATATCGAGGAGGTGTCGAAGAACGCCCGGCCACCTGGTTCGGGATGCTCGGGAGCTGGTGTTCAGCGCCATCGCGGTGCTGGGGGTCGAGGACCGGGCCTTTTTTAGGGGACTATGTAGGAGAGTGCCGAAATGGGGGTTGGCATTAGTCGGCACTCTCATGTATTATGTTTGTATTCCAGGAGGATATGGATATGGTGAAGCACAAATCGGCGGGCAAGAGCGACCGCCAGGGCATCAGCCTCGTAGAACTGTTCAAGCGTTGGCCGACCGATGAGGCGGCCGAGGCGTGGTTCATTGCCCGCCGCTGGCCCGAGGGTATCCACTGCCCGCACTGCGGCTCTCTGAATGTGCAGACGCGCCAAGCACAAGACCATGCCCTACCGTTGCCGGGAGAAGGAGTGCGCGAAGCGGTTTTCCGCGAAGACGGGCACGGTGATGGAAGGCTCGAAGCTGGGCTTCCAGGTCTGGATGATCGCCACCTACTTGCTCTCGACGAGCCTGAAAGGGGTCTCCAGCATGAAGCTCCATCGGGATTTGAACATCGACCAGCGCAGCGCATGGTTCCTCGCGCACCGGCTTCGGGTTGCCTTGACCGAACGGCAGGGCGCGTTCGCGGGGCCGCTCGAAGCCGACGAAACCTACATGGGCGGGCGCCGGGCCAACATGCCCAAGGCGAAGCGGAAAGAGCTGACGGGCCGGGGCGCTGTAGGGAAGACGGCAGTTGCGGGTGTGAAGGATCGCGCGACAAATCGCGTCGCGGCGCAAGTTGTTCCTTCCACTGACGCCCGGACTCTGCAAGGCTTCGTCCGTGACCATGCCGGGGAGGACGCCGTGATCTACACGGATGAGCATGGTGCCTATGCCGGACTCGGCGCGGAGTTCGAGCACGAAGCCGTCAATTACTCGGTTGGCGAGTATGTGCGCGGCATGGCCCATACGCAGGGCATCGAGTCCTTCCGGGCGGTGCTCAAGCGGGCGCACAAGGGAACATTCCACAAGTTCTCGCCGAAGCATCTTGACCTGTATGTGCAAGAGTTCGCGGGCCGCCACAATGCCCGCGACCGGGACACCATCGACATCATGGCGACCTTCGCCGCTGGCGCTGTTGGCAAGCGCCTGCGCTACCGTGAACTGATTGCAAACAACGGCCTGCCGTCTGGGGCGCGGTCGTGACCCGCGTCGTCATCGAATGCGCCGATAATCTGGCCTTCATGGGAGGACTGGACGATGGCGCGTTCAAGCTGATCGTCACTTCGCCACCCTGCAATCTCGGCAAGGCATCCCTGGCCGCCAAACCGGAGCAGCGCGTTGTTGAAATCGTGCATCCGTCCTACCAGCCGAGCAAGGTGGCGCTGGAAGAGGACATGCGAGTAGACGCCCGTTTCGAGGAAGCCGTGGACGCGCTCGCGCAGCCCGTCAGCACCCGCCACATCGCCCGTCCGAAGCCGGGCCACCAAGCGGCCTCCGGCACTTTCCTACATAATCCCCAAAAAAAGGGCAGGGAAAGTGGCGGATGTTCGGGACATTTTGCCAAGCCGCGAGCCCCTGAAACCAAGGGTCCGGAAATCGCCGTCAACACGAAATGCAATTTCGCGTAGAAACGTGCCTCTCTCAAACTTCGGTTTTGCTCTCGGATGGACTGTTCGGGAAATCCAAAGCCGGTCTTCTGCGCTGTCCCTTGGTCGCCCAGAACGGCCCCCACGGGACCAGAGGGGGCGCAAGGGAGCCCGTAGAGCGCCGGAAGGACATTTTGCCCCCAATCGAAAATCGCTAAAGGACACTCAGCGGCTCTTAAAATCGCTCTCAGGGCCATTTGCGGGGCTATGGATCGGGCGGCCTGCAATATCTGTGGTTGACGGTATCCATCTGGTCGTCCAAATTCGGGCCATGAACACCTTGGCTTTTGATACGCACCTGTTCGTCAAACGCATGACCGCCGCCGGAATGCCGGAGGCGCAAGCTGAAGTGCTGGCCGACGAGCAGACCAACCTCATTGAAAACAACCTTGCGACCAAGCGGAACTTGAAGGACTTGGAAGTCGCGTTGAAGCGCGATCTCAAGGACTTGGAAGTCGCGTTGAAGCGCGATCTCAAGGACTTGGAAGTCGCGTTGAAGCGCGATCTCAAGGAATTGGAAGCGCGGCTTGTCGGCCAGATCAGGGAAAGCGAAATGCGCCTGATCAAATGGCTCATTCCCCTGTTGCTGGGCCAAGCTGCCCTTGTCGCCGCACTGGTGAAGCTGCTGTAGAACGGGCCGGGACCATCCAACCCCAGCCCATGAGTGCCACGCCCCGGCCAAAAGAAGGGCCGCGCTCTGTCGGGGTTTCCCCACTCACCGACTGACGGGGGTGTCATTTGGCACTCAGCCGGAACAGACCCCACTCTGGGCGGGGCAAAGCTCATTGCGTTACAGCCGGAATTTATCTTCTTTTTTAGGGTCCAAAAATTTGGGAATTATATGCCAAAGTGCCATTTAGCTATTGCACTCAATGGGACTCTCGTATAATCCAATGACACTGAAGGAAAGGGAGTGAACGATACACAAGGCCCCCGGTAAAAGCCATCGCAAGGGAATTAGCCTGGTTGAACTGATTGATATGTTCCCCAGCGATGATGTTGCGAGAGAGTGGTTCGAATCCAGGATATGGCCGGAAGGCCCGCATTGTCCGCATTGCGGGTCGTTTGATGTGCAGGTCGGAACGGCGCATAAATCAATGACGCATCGCTGCCGCACTTGCCCGGACAAGCCCAGGTTCTCGTTGAAAACCGGCACGATACTTGAGTGCACGAAATTGGGCTATCGGACATGGGCAATAGCTGTTTACATGCTGATTACGAACCTCAAGGGCGTGTCCAGCATGAAGCTGCATCGTGATTTGAAGATCACACAGAAATCCGCCTGGCACTTGATGCACCGGCTTCGCAAGTCATCTGATGCACGCGGCTTGAAGTGTTTTTCAGGCCCGGTTGAAGTCGATGAGACTTGCATCGGCGGCAAGGAGAAGAACAAGCACGCTGACAAGAAGCTCCGCGCCGGCAGGGGTGGTGTCGGCAAGTCGATCATTGTGGGGGCCAAGGACCGCGAAACCAACCGCGTGAATGCCGCCGTGACAAGCGGGACGGACGCCAGGACGCTTCAGGAGTTTGTCGGCGATCACGCTGCCGAGGGGGCGACAGTCTACACAGACGATCACGGCGGGTATCGGGGGATGGCGTTCGAGCATGAGACCGTCAGGCACAGTATCGGCGAGTATGTGAACGGCATGGCCCACACCAACGGGATCGAATCCTTCTGGTCGATGCTCAAGCGGGGCTATCACGGCACCTGCCACCATATGAGCAGCAAGCACCTTGGCCGCTATGTCGTTGAGTTTGCCGCGCGCCATAATATCCGTGAATCTGATACCGCCGATCAGATGGGCGCGTTAGCAGCTGGAATGAGAGGGAAGCGGTTGCGGTTGCGGGAGTTGATCGCATGACTCCAGATGAACGTATGACCCATTCCGCCTTTGTGACACGGAACAATTCGTGGGCTGGCAACCCTGTCATACCATCGTGGGTGGACCTAAAAAATGTTGGGCTGGATCAGTCGCCTGGCAGGCGGCCTCCCGTTCCAGGCTCGCCGCACGGCGTCGGCGGTTCTCCCGACCGAGCTCGGTCACCGGGCCGGGCCCGGGCGTGCCCGGACGTATCTCGCGGCGCGCCTGGCGCGCGGCCTTGCGGTCGGCCTGGGTGAGGGTGGGACCCATGTGTTCGGTTGCCTCGCGTACCCAGCGATCGGCCTCGATGGTGTTGCCCCGTGCGCGGGCTTCGGCCTCGCGCTCCTTGCAGGAGCGGTGATCGACACGCAGGTCGAGACGCGCGCGCTCGTATGCCTCATTGAGCATCGAGGCCCAGACGCTGCGGAGGTAGCGGGCCTCGCTCCGGCCGTTCCATTGGCTTTAATCGGTGTACTGCCGTGAAAGGAGTAGCAATGACTTCCAAAGACAAACCAACTGTCGTGGTGAAACCTCGCAGCTATCAGCCCACAAAGGCCGAGAAGGAAGAAACGGTTGGCTATAAGGCTTCGCAAGATGAAGCCGTCAAAGCCTTGTTTCGCCAAGTCATTGTCAAGAATGAAGATTAACGGGCAATGGCACTTTGGCATATAATTCCCCTTTTTTACCTATGGGGTCGAGACGAAGTTGCCGCTGGTCGGAGTTTCCGTTCCCACAATACGCTTTTTTGTCGCCGCGCCGATCCTGATCCTGGCCATCTACATCTATCTGCACCTCTATCTGCTCAAGCTCTGGCGTGCCATCGGCGCTTCCTGCGCGCGTGCATCTGCCGGGGTCTCCCGCGACCGAAGCGCTCGATGATGTCGCCTGTCCCCGGTTATTGTCGGATGCGGCGATCCTGCTGAAACCGCGCGCCGAGCGGAGGCGATTCCGGGTGCTGACCCTGCTGGTGTCGCTCCTCCTGGGCTGGGTCGCGGGGCCGGTTGTGCTCATCATGTTCCGGGTCCGGTCCTGGCCCTATCACGAACCCGTGCTGACGTTCTGTCTCGCCGCACCCGGCAGCTTCGCGCCGGGGACGGCCATGCCGTCCCCCGGGCTTGGCCCGGATGACATCGGCGCCGTTCCCGACGCGCTCGAAATCCTGAACTGACCAGATTCCTTCATTGTGCGGCTGCTCCATGACGCCGTCCAGAACAGATTGCTCCTCAAATCTCCGATGCCGCCAATCCCGCTCCACGCTTTGGCGACACGGTCAACAGGCCGTGTCACCGCAAACCTTGTGCGGAAAAATTGCGAAACAAAATTACCCAGATTTTTCGGCCTCTCCGCTTGCATTACGTCACGCCTCCGGCATACTTGTTTGTTGCAGCGCACCATTAGGGGCGCAATGACCGGGTCGTCGAGCCGGAAACTAGGGGATAGCAAGGCATGCAGATCCGAACGGTGGGCGTTGTTGGCGCCGGTCAGATGGGCGCGGGGATCGCCCAGGTGTTCGCGCAGGCGGGGTACGAGGTCTGGCTGAACGACATCGGTCAGGAGCACCTCGACCAGGCGATGGAGAAGATCGCCTGGGGCTATGGCCGTCTGGTCGAAAAGAACCAGTTGACCGCGGACAAGCGGGACGCGGCCCTGGCCCGAATAAAACCCACGCTGGAACTGACCGAGATCGGCCCGCTGGACCTCATCATCGAGGCCGCCACCGAGAACGAGGCGACCAAGCACAAGATCTTCGCCGCCCTCGCCCCGCATCTGGGCGACCAGACGATCCTGACATCGAACACCTCGTCGATCTCGATCACCCGACTGGCCAGCGCCACCGACCGGCCCGAGCGTTTCATGGGGCTCCACTTCATGAACCCGGTTCCGGTGATGGAACTGGTCGAGTTGATCCGCGGCATCGCCACCGGCGACAAGACCTTCCAGGCGATGAAGGTGGTCGTGGCCGATCTGGGCAAGACGGCGACGAATTCCGAGGACTTCCCGGCATTCATCGTCAACCGCATCCTGCTGCCGATGATCAACGAGGCGATCTACACCCTCTACGAGGGGGTCGGCTCGGTTCAGGGCATCGATACCGCCATGAAACTGGGCACCCGGCACCCGATGGGGCCGCTGGAACTGGCCGATTTCATCGGGCTGGATGTATGCTTGGCAATCATGAACGTGCTGCACGAGGGGTTGGCGGACACAAAGTACCGGCCCTGCCCGCTGTTGGTGAAGTATGTCGAGGCCGGCTGGCTGGGGCGTAAATCCGGCCGGGGCTTTTACGACTACCGCAGCGATCCGCCGGTGCCGACGCGCTAACAAGGCGCGGATGTTTCGGGCGATCACGAAATTTTGCCGGGGCAATGCTTTCATGCGGCGCCGGAATCGTTAGATTTCCCCGTTAGAATGGCCGAAACCGCACTCGGAACCCGGTACCATGCACCTGCCCTCTCTCGCCCTCGCCGCCCTGATCTGCTTCTCGCTGCCCGGCGCCACCTCGGCCGAACCCTACCTGGTGGACAAGCGCCACGCCTTCGTGACCTTCGGCGTCGATTATCCGGGATTCTCGACGGTGGATGGCCAGTTCCGCGGCTTCGACGCCGATATCGACCTCGACCCGAGTAATGCCGAGGCGCGGATTCCGATCCAGATCGACATCAAAACGAGATCGAAGACCTGAGGGCCTTGCCCGAAATGACCACTTTCCACTCCAGGCACGCGCATTGGCGGCAAGCTACCATCGGCGCACTCGGCATCGCGCTCGGTATCGCTTTGGCCATTGCACCCGCCGCCGCGCAACCCATGGAGTGGATCGTCGCGCCGGAGCAGTCGCGCGTCCTGTTTGACTACCAGCGAAACAATCAATCGGCCGAGGGGCGCTTCGCCGTGTTCACAGGCAAGGGCCTGTTCGATCCCGATGCCCCCGGCGACGCGACACTGGAGTTGCGGATCGAGAGCGCCAGCATCGACCTGAACGACGCCCTGGCCAGCGCCTTCGCCACCTCGGCGGAATGGTTCGATTCGGCGAACCACCCGCTGGTGATCTACCGGCTGCTGAAGCTGACACCGGAGGGCGGCGACGAGTACCACGCGACAGGCACGTTGACGATCCGGGGGCGGACCCGGCCGATCGAGACCACGATCACCCTCGAGATTGGCACCGGCGACAGTGGCGACAAGGCCCGTGCCTCGGGCAGCTTGCGGATGGATCGCAAGGATTACTGGCTCGGTGTCGGCCCCTCGGCGCTGTTCGTCGATATCCGGCGCGAGGTTGCGGTGCGCTTCGAGTTGACCGCGTATCCGGCGCGCTGATCGGAGACGGGATGGGTACTGGCAAAACGGGCATTGGCAACACGGCGACAAACTGGGGTTGGCCGGCGCGGCTATTGCACTGGGTCATGGCCGGGCTGATCCTGTTCCAGCTCGGGCTCGGCTTCAGGATGGTGCGCCTGGTCAGTGACGTCGCCGAGAAGTTCGACCTGTATCAGACCCACAAGAGCTGGGGCTTCGTCATCTTCACCCTGGCGCTGGTCCGGATCCTGTGGCGCGCAACCCACAAGCCGCCGGGGTTGCCCGCGAACATGAGCCCGCTGGAGGTTGCGCTGGCGCGCGGCGCCCATCTGGCGCTCTACGTGCTGATCGTGCTGCAGCCGGTCACCGGCTGGCTGATGGCCTCGGCCTCGCCGTTGCAGGACACCTACGGGCTGAAGAACCTGGTGTTTATCTGGTTCGAACTGCCCGACCCGTTCCAGCCAGGCTCGAAGGGGCTGGAGGGCGTTTTCAAGTCGATCCACGCCTGGGCCGCCTTCGCGATGGCGGCGATCCTGACGGGCCATGTGGCGGCGGCGCTGCGCCACCAGTTCGTGCGCCGCGACGGGCTGCTGAGAAGGATGATCCTGGGACGGTGAGTCCGAGGCGCCATGGTATTATGCGCCTGTCCGGCCCCTTGCGGTGATCTGCGCGCCGCCTCGCGCCCAGTGTCATATGCGCCGAAAGCGTCAGCATTCGAATAGGCACATAAGACACATGAAGGGAAGGCGGTGCGCGTCCAGAGGATGCGAAGCAGCCTTCGGGACAGGCGCAAAAGACCCGCCGGGGCGTCGTTCGATCCGGCAGGCGGTTACTGAAGGACCGGGTAGCCAAGACTGCCGGCATGATCCTTAAATGCGTCCAGCACCCAGTAGTCCTCCTGAGTGGCCAGGGTTACGCCGTTCAGCAGCAGGGTCTCGCGACAATCGGCCAGGGACCGGTCGTCGAAGGTCTCCACAAGTGCCGCCCTGACTTTCTCGATCTCGTCGGCCGGGATCGACACGCGCACGACATAGGGCGGAGCCGGAGCTCGATAGGTTTGCCCGAGAATGCGGACTCCGCACATCGCGCCATCGAGATGGCGCTGGATCAGCGCCAGGGTTACGCTGTCGATCGCGGCGACATCGGCCTCACGCTGCCGGATCATCTCGAGGCTGGCCAGGTGGCTTCCGCTGATCTTCACGCCCGCGAAGAAATGGCCGTCGACATGGCGGCCCGAGACCAGGTGGCGCAGCGCACTCATGCCCGAATGCGACTCGGGGCCATTGATCACCGCGACCGCACCGTGCATATCGCGCACATCATCGAATGGGCACTTGTCGGCAACCACAACCATGCTGCAATAGCTCCCGCCCAGGCAGCCCGGTGCGGCGAATTCCGGGGTCGCGATGGGCAGCAACCGGTTCTTGTAGCTGTGCATGACGTCAGCGCCGCAGCACTGGCTGATCAGCAGGTTCGGGTCGCTCCAGAGATCGCTCACCGGGCGGTCATGGACAAGATGGTCCGGCACATCGGCGAGACCGTGGCGCCGCAGATTCGCTGCCAGCAATGCCCAGAACGCGGTGGTCGCGGCGCGGACCTCCGGAAGGTCGTACATCGGCAAGCTGGCAGTGCGCATTGTCACGCTCCGTCGCGGGGCAGGAATTTTCGGGGGCGGAAATTGTCCAGGAGGGCTGAAAACATCGTTCGCCCGGAATCCATATCCGGTCAATAGTGCCTCAATGTCAATCAGAGTCCGGTCGCGCCCGCGCCCGATCCCGCGTCATCCGCTGGGAGGCGAGATGAGTTCGCGCTAGCGAACACCGGTATCAGGACTTGCCACGCAGACGGCGGACCAGGCGTGGAAGGAACGCGACGGCGGCCACCAGTCCGAACGCCAGCAGGGCTTTGCGGAAAAAATCCTCGCCACCAGCCGCGGCTTCGCGCCCGACATAGCCGAGATAGGTGAAGGCGATCGTCCCGGGCGCCATGCACACCAGAGTCGTGAGTACGTAGGCCGGGAACCGGATGCCGGTCAGGCCGAGTGCATAGTTCAGCAGGTTATACGGAAACAGCGGCACCAGACGGGTCAGCGCGACAAAACGCCAGCCCTCGGCATCGACGCCGTCGAGCAGCGGCTTCAGGCGGCCACCCGCCCGCGCCGCAACCCAATCCGAGGCGACGAGGCGGGCGGCCAGGAAGGCCAGGCTGGCGCCCAGGGTAGCGCCGGTCAGAGTCCAGAAAACCCCCCAGACCGGGCCGAACAGGGCGCCGCCGGCAAGACCCAGCAAGGCCCCCGGCAAGAACAGAAGGGCCCACAGAACCCAGAGCAGGACAAAGACGACAGGCGCCCAGAAGCCCAAATCCTGGAGCCAGCCCTCGATCGCGTCGATATCGAATGTCTCGCGGTTGAGGAGGACTGCCCAGACCACCGCGGCCGCGAGGGCAAGGGCGAAGGCGATACGCGGGAGCGCGCGGCGCGAAATCACTTCTCGCGTCCCTGCCGGTTGATCGGGTAGTTCCCGGCCTTGCCGAGCAGAGGCTGGATCAGCATGCGGTCGAGCCACAGGTCGCGCCGGGTGCGAAACAGCTCGATGCCGATCGTCATGCCGTCATGCCCTTCCGCCGGCTGTGCGCGGTATGTGCCGAACAGGCGGTCCCACCAGGGCAGATTGAAGCCAAAATTGCTGTTGGTCTCCTGCGGAACGACAGAATGATGGACGCGGTGCATGTCGGGGGTGACGACGATCCAGCGCAGGATGCGATCGAGCCCGAGCGGAATGCGGATGTTGCTGTGGTTGAACATCGCGGTGCCGTTCAGGATTACCTCGAATACCAGGACCGCCGCGGCCGGGGGACCAAGCACCGCGACGACGGCGAGTTTGATCCCCATCGAAAGCACGATCTCCACCGGGTGGAACCGCAGACCGGTGGTCACGTCGAAGTCGAGATCGGCATGGTGCATGCGGTGCAGCCGCCAAAGCGCAGGAACCGCATGAAACAGGACATGCTGGAGGTAGATGACGAGATCGAGGACAACCACCGAGACAATGAACGCCACCCAACCGGGCGCCTCGATCACATTGAAGACGCCCCACCCGCGCTCTTCGGCCAACAGCGCCAGGCCGACCGCCGCGATCGGGAAGGTCAGGCGAACCAGGATGGTGTCGGCCACGACGACGCCGAGATTGTTGGTCCAGCGCAGGACGCGCGGAATTTCGCGCCGCCGTCGCGGCGCCGCCACCTCCCATGCCGCCATGACGACGAGAATGCCGAGGAAGACGGACAAACGTATGATCGGCTCGTTGGCGAGCAGGAAATCCGGCATCATTCTTCATCTTCGAAACGAAAGTCAGAGGCCGCTGTTGGCCCACCAGTGTTCGCGATGTTGTATTGACGAGGGTGCGCCGGTGTCAACCGAATGAACTATGCCTGATTTTGGGTGACGCCCCACGCGATAATGTTTTGTGCTGGTATCATTCGTCGATCTCCGGAATACGGTGCACCTGGACGCGCCACCGGTCGTTGCGCTCTTGTGGTTCGGGCGCGAAATCCGGGTCCGAAGCTTCTTTTCGATCAAGATGGGTCCAGCGCGGTACTCCGCGTGATAGGAGAGTGCTGTGCATCTGCGCTGCGATTTGATTGTGACCAAGCCAATCCATCAGATAGCCCAGTCGTTGAACAACCGGGCGTTCCATGGAGATCGATAAACCCGAAAGCTGGGCTGCGTCGATCTCGGGGATCAGGTCAGATAGGACTGTTGCTACATTGTCGATGCCACCCGACGCCTGTGGATAGCGTAACAAGTCTAGCGCGGTCAGTGCGGGCGAAGAGATCTTCATCTTACCCGTTTCGGTTTTGCGATCCTCAATTCCTGTGGCGACTGCCTTAAGGTCTTTGCGATAGTAAAAGGGGATCAGGCTGCGGCCAGCCCGAATCTTTGGCAGCCGCTTGGACGAGACAACCTGGAACTCCATAACAGCCTGATGGGTGGCACCGTGAAGTTCCGCTGCTTTGAGCAGCCCCACATAATACGCCTCGCCATCATGGCGCATCAATGGGTCAATATACCAAGCAGGTGGGGGAGCACCCCAGGATGTGAATTGAGGTGGGACGATCACATAAAAGCCCCGGCGCGGACTTAGGATGGACCCGCGGCGCTGAAGTCGCTCTGCCGCATCCAAAAATGCACCACGACCGACTTCGAGCTCAATCTCGGCGTCTTCGGCTGTGAATACAGTGCGGCCGAGCGAAAGCAGTCGGTTTACATAGCTTGAGAGTGCAGAGCGTTGATCATGAACCATGTCGTATTATCCGCTCTTAGCGCGGAATTTTCAACATGAATTGCACTGATGAGGTTATTCATGCCATAGAGTCCGCAGTTAGTGCGGAGCTTGGAACACGATTCTACATGCAACTTTGTTCGCGGAGTACTTTCTGACCTGCCACTAAATTGTCATCCAGCCCGAACCAGAGCCTTTCGCATTGATACGCATTTTTCAAAGAGCTGCTAGAACCATGGTCGCCAGCTACGTCGCCCTTCCATATGCGGGGTCGGGCGGATGACCGGAACCTTTTCACGACAAGTCCAGCCATTGATCTTCTCAAGCATTTCCATCAGCCCACCTGTTTGAAACACACCCCTTGAGGGTCGTATCTATGGTTGGAAATCGTCCCGTCTGTTATTTTCTCGACAGCTTCATTGATCACAGAAAGAGGCACGAAGAACCACTCGCGGGGAACGACGGTGTTGCCGAAGCGATCTTTGATTTCGATGTCGAGCCGTACGGCATCGAAGATACGGTGGATCAGGTTTTCCAGCTTGATGCGGTTGATGTTGTACAACTTATAGGTCGCCACAACCTCGACATCCGCCATCAGGAACGTGGGATCGAGTTTCGCGTTTACGATGCGGCGCTCAACCTTGCCGCTCGTGACGCCGATCTTGTGCAGCAGGCCCCGTTTTTCTGCGACCACGGGATGCTGAGACTTGCTGCGCAGCACGTAAATTGTGCCACTCGCCTCGTCGCCGTCAGCGGATTGATCGGCGAACAACGGTCCTGCGGTTGGGTCGGTGATCCGCCTGCCCGCTTCATCCTTGTGGAGAGCGCGTTGCAAGGAAAGCATGAGCATGTTGCTTTCGGTGCCGTTGTCGAAGATCACGCGAAGACGTGCATCGGTGCGGCCCTGGGCATTGGAATACATCTCGCCCATCTCGGCGACATATGCTTTCTGGCCACCCACAATGAAAAAGCTGCCGGAGCAGATTTCGGCCTTGAGCTCGAATGCCCGTGTCGCGCGAGTGCCTGCGTTCAGCTCCTTCTGAACCTGTTCAAACAGGGGCTTGAAGGTCTCGAAATCCTCGCACTTCTGCCGATTTGCGATCTCTTCGGCAGCGCGTTTCTCTACACTGGATCGGACATGTCGCAGCTCAGTAATCCCAGCCGTCTCCGATGCTACGCCAAGCTCCGCAAGAAGAACCTCGTCGTCAATCTCATCCGAGACCGGAGCGAGAGCGATCTTCTGGCCTGATAGAAGTCCCAAATGGTCAAGCGGCTCTAGCAGTGCTCGGCATTCCTCCAGTTCACGCATACGATCAAGCCGCACGGCATACAGGCGTTCGAAGATATCGCGTTCCTCGCCATGGCGCGGCGCATGGCCATGCTCTTCGACAAAGCGTTGCACTTCCTCGAAACCAGCAATGATGCGCTCTTCACGCGGTGAACGAACCGCCTTCTTCTCCGGTTCTGCACTCACGCCAAGAGCGTCGAGTAGCTCCTGGTCAGATATCTCAGCCATTGTCTGCCTCTACGGTCTTACGTTGTAGGAAGGCCACTCCTTCGGCCATGCGTTTTTCCCAGGCATCAGGGGACGTGATCGAAGGAAGCCGTCCACGCTCCTGTTTGAATTTCAGGGCGCGTTTGGCTAGCTCGCGGGCCTCTTCGAGGCTTAGTTGCACCTTCTTGCCGGAGATGACGGCGGCGACCTGCTTGAGGCTTTCTTCGCTCATGGTCTTGGCCAGGATCGCATAGGCTTCGCCGAAGGGATTGATCCGGTCGATCAGGTCGATGTCTAGCTCGCGCACGTCCATGGCAAATTTGCGCACACCATCGATGAGGGCCGTATTTCCACTTGTTTCCTCCGCTCCCCCTGAAAGGGCAACCTCCTTCGCCTTTTGAGTCAGGTTCAGGGCGGTGATGGCATGCTGCCGAACTGCCTCGCGGTCCTCTTCGTCAAGCTCAGGATACCGGTCTTTGATGATCTTGCCCATACGGACCTGTGTCAGCTCCTCGGGCACAAGCTCTTCATCGAACAGTCCTCGCTCGATGGCAGTCTTGTCCTGGACGAAGGCGGTGATGACCTCATTCAGGTCTTCCTGGCAGATGCGCTCGGCCTCCTTGCTCTTGGGCTCCGTCAGCCCCTTGATCTCGATCTGGAACTGCCCGCTTTCCTCATTGAAACCAACATTGCACTTGTCGGGATCATACCCACCTTCGCCATAGTCAAAGCCCTCAGCGGGGCCGTTGTTCGGGTTCTTCGGCGTGAAATTGAAGCGCGGGGCGAGCACCTGCTCCATGAGTAGGCTTGCGGCGATGGCCTTCAGGGTGTCGTTCACTGCCTCGGCGACAGCCGCTTCGGAAGCATCGGGCTCGGCGATGAGGTTGGTGAAGCGGGCGCGGGTCTTGCCTTCAGCATCCCGCGTTGCGCGACCAATGATCTGTACAATTTCTGTCAGGCTGGACCGGTAACCGACCGTCAGCGCGTGCTCACACCAAATCCAGTCGAAGCCTTCCTTGGCCATGCCAAGGGCGATGATGATGTCAACATAATCCCGGTCCTTATTCATAGCGGGGTCTTTGAGGGCCGCCGAAACCTTGTCCCGCTTTGATGGATCATCCTCGACCAGATCGGCGATCTTCAGCGTCCGCCCATCCGAAGTCTCGACCAGGTGAAACCCCGTCGCGGGGTCGGTGCCGCGCCAGTCGCCAAGCTCCTCGATGATGTGATCGACTTCCTTGATCTTGTCCTTCGTGCTCTCGCGGGAGTTCACGTTCGGGATGTGGACGATGGTCTTCTCGGTGGGATCGAGCACCTTCAGGAGGTCGTCCGCATAGGGGCCCGCATAGAAGAAATAGCCGATATCGAGCCTCTTCAGGTATTTGTAGCCGTTGAGTTGCTCATAATAGGTGTAGGTGACGGTATCGAATTTCACCTCGTCATGCGGGGCCAGCACGGCTCCGGCATCCCCGCGAAAATATGAGCCGGTCATCGCAACCAGATGCACCTTGTCGCGGACCATGAATTCACCGAGATGCTTGCCCAGCTTGTTGTCGGGGTTGGCCGAAACGTGGTGGAATTCGTCAACGGCGATCAACCGGTCGTCGAAGACCTCGACCCCGAATCTATCCACCGCAAAGCGGAAGGTTGCATGGGTGCAAACCAAAATCCGATCGTCGCTCTCAAGGAACGCTCCGACAGAGTTGACCTTGCCACCGTCTTCGCCCGGTGCATTGCAGAGGTTCCATTTCGGCTGAACCGTCCAATCGGCCCAGAAACCGAATTTGGAAAGCGGCTCGTCGTTGAAGCTCGCGCCAATTGTCTTCTCCGGCACCGCAATGATCGCCTGTTTGAGCCCCTGATTGTGGAGCTTGTCGAGCGCGATGAACATAAGCGCCCGGCTCTTTCCCGAGGCCGGGGGTGACTTGATCAGCAGGTATTGCTCCCCCCGTTTTTCGTAAGCCCGCACCTGCATCGCCCGCATGCCCAACTCGTTGGATTTGGTCGAACTGCCGGTCTGGGCATAGGAAACCGCGACGGATGGGACGGATTTGGAACTGGGCATGGATCAGGCTTTCATTCTGGAACTGGTTTTCTTCAAACCTTTTTCGGCGGTCATCCTGGTGTACATCTCGAACAGCTTTTCCAGCCGCTCGGTGTCGTTGCGGAACCGGCGACCGATATAGATGCGCTCCATCACCTCATCGTTACGCTCATGGGCTGCGCGCAGATCAACGGGCATTTTGTCAGGCGCATAGAGATCGGCTATGGTGGCGGGGAAATGTGCCTCGCGGGCCAGCAGGATGTTTTCGGCGCAGGCGGTCAAATCGGCCTTGTTCTTTTCGGTGAGCGTGGGAACGGGGAAGGTGTTCCAGCCAAGAGTGTTGGAATAACGGAAGTCGGTCTTGAGTTTGCCGCAGACCGTAGCGATCCACACAAGATGCAGGCGCGAGGCGATCAGCGCCATATTCCAGAGGGGGGCGTCGTAGAGCGCGAAGGCGAGGTCGGAAACGATTGACTTTTCTGGAAGTAGTCCAATTGGCAGGTACTCGCGTCTTTCAGAACTAACGCGTGGGACCGCAATCACGACTTCATCGCCCCGCTGTCGCACTTCCCCAAAACGATGAGCGGAGTCTGCTAATGCTTGGGTTGTAACTTTTGAGCTTGCTAGCCGATTTTGCCGTACCGCTTCAATACGAAGGGCAATTTCTGGGATAGCCATCGCTTCATCTAGATCATCAATTTTGATCCATAGGCAATGTCGCTCAAGTCCTTTGATGAATTCTGCAGAACCATAAATCCGGCGGATGAAACGGGCGTGCTGATCCGGAAAAAGGTCGAGGGCGTTAAGCTCGGAACCGGTTAGAAGCAAATGCCCGCCATCCACTGGTTTGTTTCCAAAGCTCATCTCGGCCAGTTGGCCAAATGGCTTAGAGGCTTTCCCGACAATCACATTCGGCCCGGGCACCATATATGCATTGATATTACCCGCCTCTTTCGCAATCACGCCACCATCATCCGAGACCGAAAACAAACACCGCACTCGGCCCGCGTGATTTGAAATCCCTACAATGACAACCGTGACGCCTGCATTGTGACTCGCCAAGTTTGCCCACTTGAAGCTGGTATGGCCAAAGGCAATCTCATGCCCTGTGTCAAAGATCAGTGGCCAGAGGATCGGAACCTGTTGCCCCTGATTGAGAGAATTGGTGGACACAAAGGCCGCCACCGCATTTGTATGGGTGCCATAATCCGCCGCCTTCATGAACCAGCCCGACACGTAATCCAGCAACTTCCAATTTTTCGTGCGCCCCTCAAAGATTGGCTTCAGGTCGGCCTTTTGCTCGCCTGATTGCCATGTACTCCCCAGATAAGGCGGGTTGCCGCAAATATATGTCTCACCGCCTTCGTTCTCGAAGTCGATCTGTGCCTGATCCAGAGGTATATGGAACAGGTCTTCTGCCTGATGCTTCACCCCCGTACCCGTGGGCGGGCAGATGCTCAGCCAATTCAGCCGCAGGGCATTGCCGCTGGTGATCCAGTTTTGCGCATCAAGGGGCAGAAACTCGGCCAGGGCCTCCCTCTGGCCGCGATATGTCACGTCGCACTGATATTCGGCGATGATCAGCGCCAACCGTGCGATCTCGGCGGAGAAATCCCGCAGTTCGATGCCGCGAAAATTGGTCTTCGGGATTTCAGAGCGCTGTTCAGGCTCATTGCGGCGATGGTTAATCTCGGCCTCGATGCCGCGCATTTCCTTGTAGGCGATCACAAGGAAATTGCCCGACCCACAGGCCGGATCGAACACCCGGATTTTTGCCATGCGCTTGCGCAGGTTCAACAGCATGCGAGGGTTGTCCCCCGCTTCCTCCAACCGCTCACGCAGGTCATCGAGAAACAGCGGATTAAGCACCTTCAGGATGTTCGGCACGCTGGTGTAGTGCATGCCAAGCGCGCCACGTTCCTCATCATCCGCGACCGCCTGGATCATCGATCCGAAAATGTCCGGGTTGATCTTCTTCCAGTCAAGATTGCCGATATGCAGGAGATAGGAGCGTGCGATCCGGCTGAAGCGCGGCACCTCGGTGCTGCCGGAAAACAGCCCGCCATTGACGTAGGGAAATACATCCGCCCAACGGGGCAGGTTCGCGGCGGCACGATTGTCAGGCTTTGTGTTCATGGCGCGGAACAACGCGCCGATCACCTCATGGGTGTTTGATGAATCCCGTGCGCTCATCTGGTCGATTCTGGCGGTGAACAGGTTGTCACTGAGGAAGATGTCCGTATCCTCGGCGAAGAAGCAGAAGATCAGCCGCGCCATGAAATGGTTCATGTCAGGGCGGCGCTCGGTTGTGCCCCAATCGGGGTTATCCTTCAGAAGCTCGACATAGAGCCGGTTCAGGCGACCGGTTGCCTTGATGTCGAACGAGCTTTCGCGGATTTGCTTGACGGTGCTGATGCCCGCCAAAGGCAGGAAGAAGCCAAAATGGTCCGGGAAGTCGGCATAGGCGCAGGCGATGGTCTCGCCGCTTGCCATTTCTTCGGCTTCCAAATCGATCCCATCAGTGGCCAGCACGAACTTCGCCTTGGCCTTGGTGGTAGCCGGGCTTGCCTTCAGCGCGGCAAGGATCTTTGTGACCTCGCCCATAGGGCATACGGTGATGTGGATGTTGCTGGTCTGGAGTACGCCACCCAGGTCGGATTTGTTCGATGATCCGCTGCGCAACCGGCTGATGGTCGTCGGCTTGTTGCCAAAGGCTTCAAGGAAAGCGAAAGGGAATTCATCGTGATCGAAGGGCTGCTCGGCTAATGCGGAAATGGCCTCTTCGATTTCAACGGCGTTCATACTTGTTTTCCCTCGCGCACTCGAAAATTTCCACCAGCGTTCAGAATTTTCGATGTATGAAATTCTAACAGGCGCTTAAATCTCATGTACCCGCAAAATTGATTGAAGTGAAGCCAGAACCCCGTGACGCGTGGGCGCGAGCGCACTCCTGCGGAATATGGTGATGAGGTCTTCGTCATGGCTCCACCTTCTCAAGGTTTGGGAACTCCGGCAAACCCGGAGCGGTTCACCGGTCTGCTGATCCCTGGACCGAGAACCATGGCGTGCGCAGCAGTGTTGGTTGGGCGAGGGGCGGTTTCGAATTCGGCGTGGATCATTACACTGTTGGAAAATTGAACCCTGGTCGAGGGGGCCTCCCCGCTCGTATTCTACGATTTCGAGCGGCCGCTCCGCGCTTCACGTCACCTCGCGCAGCTCCGCTCCGGTCAGCCGCGCCAGTTCCTCGGGCGTGGTCGGGAACACGGCGCTGGGGGTGCCGGCGGCGGCCCAGATTTGCGCATGGGCGCGGAGATCGCGGTCCATCACCACGCGCAATTGCGTCGCATGGCCCAGCGGCGGCACCCCGCCGATGGCATAGCCGGTTGCGGCGCGGACAAAATCGGCATCGGCGCGGGCCAGTTTCTCGCCGAGCTGGCGGCCGAGGCGTTTCTCATGCACCCGGTTGGTGCCGGAGGTCAGGACGAGAATGCCCTGCCCGCTCTCTACACCCCGGAAGATCAGCGATTTGACGATGGCGCCCTCATCGCAGCCGCAGGCAGCCGCGGCGTCGGCGGTGGTGCGGGTGGAGCCGGGCATCTCGCGCACCCGTGCCGTGCAGCCGAGTGCTGCCAGCGCGTCCTGCACCCGCTGGGCGGAAGCGGGCAGCGGGCTCACGCGTGGTCCAGCCCGGTATTTTGCCCGGTCAACTCGATGATCCGTTGCAGAATCGCCCGCGCCTCCGGGCTGCCCCAGTCGGCGTCGCCGAGGAGGCGTGCGATCTCGCGGCCCTCACGGTCGAGAACAAGCGTCACCGGCAGGCCCAGCACCCCGGCCTGGCGCGAAACGTTACCGCTGCGGTCGTGCATGACCTCGAGGTTCTCGATCCGCAAATCCTCGTAGAACCGAGCTGCCCGCCCGGGCCCGGCACGGTCGGTGGAAAGCGCGATCACCGCGAAGTCGGGGCCTTCCATCTCGCCCGCCAGATCGTCGAGCGAAGGCATTTCCGCCCGGCAAGGCGGGCACCAGGTGGCCCAGATGTTCAGCAACACCACCTTGCCGGAATAGTCGGCCAGGGTGATGGGGTTGCCGTAGAGGTCACGGAAGGTCTCGGCGATACGGTCCCTCGGTTTGGCATGGACCACCAGCTTGGCCATGTCACCGCCACGCAGTTCCTTGAGGGTGGCGCGGTCGGCGGCGCTCAACTCAACAGCGGCAACGGCGTTTGCAGTCAGGCTGATTGCGCCGTATAGGAGGGCCGCGAATGCGAGGCTGAAGGGTGATCGTTTCATCGTGATGGCCTCATTGGGGGCTCCACCAGGCTGACAGGAACGAAGTCATGGCAGAACATAGTGATTCCAGCGTGCAGAACCAGCCCCAACCGGGTATGACCGCGAACACAATGTGGGGAGGACGCTTCGCCGCCGGGCCGGATGCGGTGATGGCCGAGATCAATGCCTCGATCGGATTCGACCAACGCTTTGCCGCCGAAGACATCGCCGGGAGCCGCGCTCATGCGGCGATGCTGGCAGCCCAGGGGATCATCTCGGACGCCGACCGGGATGCCATCGATGCCGGTCTGGTTCAGGTTCTGGCTGAAATCGAAGGCGGCGAGTTCACCTTCTCGACCGACCTGGAAGACATCCACATGAATGTCGAGGCGCGGCTGAAGGAGATCGTTGGCGAGCCTGCCGGGCGGTTGCATACCGGGCGCTCGCGCAACGATCAGGTGGCGACCGATTGCCGGTTGTGGGTCAGGAAGACCATCGACCAGACCGACGCCATGCTGACCGCCCTGATGCGCGCGCTGGTGGCGCAGGCCGATGCCGGGGCCGATATCGTCATGCCGGGTTTTACCCATCTCCAGACCGCCCAGCCGGTGACCTGGGGCCACCACATGCTGGCCTATGTCGAGATGTTCAACCGTGACCGGGGGCGTTTTTCCGACGCCCGGGCGCGGCTGAACGAATGCCCGCTGGGGGCGGCGGCGCTGGCCGGGACCTCGTTCCCGATCGACCGGGACATGACCGCAAGCGCGTTGGGTTTCGACCGGCCATCGGCGAATTCGCTGGATGCGGTCAGCGACCGGGATTTCGTGCTGGAGTACCTGGCGGCGGCGACGATCTGCGCCGGTCACCTCAGCCGCTTTGCCGAGGAACTGGTGATCTGGTCGTCGGTCCAGTTCCGCTTCGTCAAGCTGTCGGACAAGTTCACCACCGGCTCGTCGATCATGCCGCAAAAACGCAATCCGGACGCCGCCGAACTGATCCGTGCCAAGGTCGGGCGCATCGCCGGTGCGCTGGTGGCGCTGGTTCTGGTGATGAAGGGCTTGCCGATGGCCTTCTCCAAGGACATGCAGGAGGACAAGGAGCCCCTGTTCGACGCGGCGGACTCGCTGGCGTTGGCGCTGGCGGCGATGGCGGGGATGGCGCACGACATGGCCCCCAACCCCGAACGGCTGCAGGCCGCGGCGGGCAGCGGCTTTTCTACCGCCACCGATCTGGCCGACTGGCTGGTGCGGGTGCTGGGGCTGCCGTTCCGCGATGCCCACCACATCACCGGGCGGATCGTCACCCTGGCAGAGGCCGAGGGTTGCGATCTGGGTGAACTGCCGCTGGACAAGATGCAGGCGGTTGAGCCAAGGCTAACCGAGGCGGTCTACGACGTGCTGAGCGTCGAGGCGTCGAGCGCCAGCCGCACCAGCTATGGCGGCACCGCACCGGTGCGGGTGCGCGAACAGGTCGAACTCTGGCACATCAGGCTGGGGCAGGAGGAGTTGGGATGACCGTCGCACGCATCGCCATGACAGCACTTCTGGCCGCCGCACTGGGGCTTTCCGCCTGCGGCATCAAGGGCGACCCGATCCAGCCCGGCTCGGAGGAAGACGTCAAGAAGAAGCAGACCACCAACTAAGGCCCCGGGAGAGCATGGATCATTTCACCTACAGGTCGGGCCACATCCACGCCGAGGACGTGCCCATCTCGCGCATCGCCAAGGCGGTGGGCACGCCGTTCTATGTCTATTCGACGGCGACACTGGAGCGGCATTACCGGGTCTTCGACGAGGCGCTGGCGGGCACCGACCACCTGATCGCCTATTCGCTGAAGGCAAACGGCAACCAGGCGGTGATCGCCACCCTCGCGCGTCTGGGGGCCGGAGCCGATGTGGTCTCGGGAGGCGAGTTGATGCGGGCGCTGGCGGCGGGCGTGCCGCCGCAGCGGATCGTCTTCTCCGGCGTCGGCAAGACCGCGGACGAGATGCGCCAGGGACTGGAGGCGGGTATCCGCCAGTTCAATGTCGAAAGCGAACCGGAGCTGGAGGTGCTGGACAGCGTCGCCCGGTCGATGGGCAAGGTGGCTCCGATCACCATCCGGGTGAACCCGGATGTGGACGCCCAGACCCACGCCAAGATCGCCACCGGCAAGGCCGAGAACAAGTTCGGCGTGCCGATTTCGCGCGCCCGAGAGGTTTATGCCCGCGCCGCCGGAATGGCGGGGATCGAGATCACCGGAATCGATGTGCACATCGGCTCGCAGCTCACCGACCTGGCGCCCTACGAGACCGCCTTCACCAAGGTGGCCGAGTTGACCGAAGCCTTGCGCGCGGACGGGCATGATATTCGCAGGCTGGATCTCGGCGGCGGGCTCGGCATTCCCTACCGGCGCACCAACGAAGCGCCGCCACTGCCGTTCGACTATGGCCTGTTGATCAAGCGCACAGTCGGCGGCCTCGGCTGCGAGATCCAGATCGAGCCGGGCCGCCTGATCGTTGGCAATGCCGGGCTGCTGGTGGCGGCTGTGATCTACCGCAAGGCAGGCGAGGGCCGCGATTTCCTGATCCTGGACGCGGCGATGAACGACCTGATCCGCCCGGCGATGTACAACGCCTGGCACGACATCGTGCCGGTGGTCGAGCCGGGGCCGGACACCCCCGTTGGCCCGGTCGACGTGGTCGGCCCGGTCTGCGAAACCGGAGACACCTTCGCCCAGGGCCGCGAGATGTCGTATCTGGCGGCGGGCGACCTGCTCGCCTTCCGCTCGGCCGGAGCTTATGGCGCGGTGATGGCATCGGAATACAACACCAGGCCGCTGATCCCGGAAATACTGGTCAACGGTGATCAGTTTGCGGTGATCCGCGAACGCCCTACATATACAGAGATGCTGGCGCGTGATACTCTGCCGGCATGGTTGGACGAGCCGCAGGCGGATTGACACCCTCCCGCGCGCGGCGAATGTAGCGGAATCGACGAAAAAAACATGGCGACGTTCAGTTTCGCAGGGCAGAGACGGTCGCTGGGCAAGGCGACCCGTCAGGCACTGCGGCTGAGCCGCCTGGCACTCATGGCGGAGGGGTTGGCGCAGGCATTGTGGCCGGCCTTCACCGTTGTCTGCTTTGCGCTGGCAGCGGCGCTGCTGGGTGGATTCGCGCAGCTAGACGCCTCGGCTCACCGGATTGCGATTCTGCTCACCATCGGCCTGCTCGCTGCCACACTGATCTGGGGCGCGTTGCGATTCCGGATGCCCAGCCGGGCGGCGGCGGCGCGACGCCTCGATACCGGCGACCCGGTTCATCCGATCGCCACCCTGAACGACAATCTGTCGGCAGGCCAAGACGACAGCATCTCGCAACGCATCTGGGTCGAGCATCAGCGCCGCGCCGAACGGGCCGCGGCAAGGCTGCGCGCCACGGCGCCCGACCTGCGCCTGGCCCGGTTCGACCGCTGGGCATTGCGGATGTTCGCGCCGGTTCTGGTGATCGCCGGGCTGATCGGCGCGGGCGACCGCTGGGCCGAGCAACTGGAAACCCTGTTTGCTCCGATCCCCGAAGCGCCGGGCAGCGTCCCAGCTGCGGCGGCGCGGATACCGATGGCCGAGGGCTGGGCGATTGCCCCTGCCTATACCGGGCAGGGCACGGTCTATCTGAACAAACTGGCTGAGACGGGTGTGGATATCCACCTGCCGGAAGGCTCGGATCTGATTATCCGGGTGACCGATCTTGGCGTCGCGCCCCAGCTGTCGGCCCCCGGCCTGACCGGGTTCGAGGGCTTCACCGACTTCGGCGGTGCCCTGGCCGAGGCGCGCGGTGTGCTGACCGGCTCGGGCCGGGTCGAGATCACCGGCGGCGGCGCGGTATTGGCTGGCTGGAGTATCACCGTTGTTCCCGACGCCCCGCCCACCATCTCGCTCCCCGATCTGCCCAGCGCCACCCCGGCCGGGGCGCTGGAGGTGCCCTTCGAGGCCCGCGACGATTACGGCATCGACACCGCCTGGGCCGAGATCGTCCCCGTGGGCGGAATCGTGCCGGGCAAGGGGCTGGATCTGGAACCGATCACCTTCGCCCTGCCGATGCCGATCGCCGGGCGGGCGCTGGAGGTGGTGGACAGCGCCATCCATGACCTTGGCGACCATCCCTGGACCGGGGCCTGGGTCGAACTGACGCTGTTCGCCGAAGATGCCGCCGGGCAGCGCGCCACCGCCGGGCCCGTCATGCTGCGCCTGCCGGGGCGGCGTTTCACCCACCGGCTGGCCCGCGCCGTGGTCGAACAGCGCCGCGAGCTGGCGATGGCGTTCGAGCAGGGCATCCGGGTGCTGGACATGCTGCAAGCGGTGACCCGGCGCCCGGAGGAAATATTCGACGACGATTTCAGCGCCTTTCTTGGGGTGCGCATGGCGATCCGCCGACTGGCCAACGGGGTGGGCGCGGACCAGGTCTCCGAGGTTACGCCGGAGGTGGTCGAGATCCTGTGGCTTGCGGCGCTGACGCTTGAGGACGGCGATCTCAGCTCGGCGCTGGAGCGGTTGCGCTCGGCCGAAGAGGCGCTGCGCCGGGCCCTGGAGAGCGGCACCGACGAGGATATCGGCCAGGCGATGGAAGAACTGCGCGCGGCGATGCAGGAATATATCGAGGAAATGGTCCGCCAGGCGCTGGAACGCGGGCTGGAACCCGACCAGCAGAACGCCGGCGACCAGCAGATGATGAGCCGGCAGGATCTCCAGGAGATGCTCGACGAATTGCAGCGTCGCGCGGAATCCGGGTTGCGCGACCAGGCCCGCGACATGCTGGCGGAACTGAGCCGGATGTTGAACAACCTGCAAGCCGGCCGGCAACAGCAGCAGCACGGCGGCGGCCAGCGGTCGCTGGAGGCGCTGCAGGAAATGATCCAGCGCCAGCGCGATCTCGCCGACCGCACCTTCGACGAGTTGCGCCAGCAACGCCGCGACGACCGGCGCGGCGGGCGCCCCGGGCGTGGCGGCCAGCCCCAGCCAAATGAACGCGGTGAGGGTCAGGGCGGGCAGGGCCAGCAAGGCGGCATCGCCATCGAGCAGGAAGCGCTGCGCCGGGCGCTCGAGGAACTGGCGCGGCAGCTGCCGGGGGACGGCGGTTCATACATCGACGAGGCGCTGGAGGATGCCGCCCGGGCCATGGGCGAGGCCCGCGACGACCTGGACGATCAGAACCCGGGTGACGCGGTCGAGGACCAGATGGAAGCGCTCGACCGCCTCAACGAGGGCGCCCAGGCGCTGGCCGAGGAGCTGCGAAACGGCCAGGGCGACACCGCGAACCGGGGGCGAGGACGGCGCGACGGCCAGGCTCGCGATCTGCAAAGCGACCCGTTCGACCGCCCGACCGGCGCCTTTGGCGCAATCGACGGCCGCGACACCCACGTGCCCGACCGCTCGGTTCTCGACCGTGCCCGGAAAGTTCTGGAGGAATTGCGCCGCCGCGCCGCCGAACCACATCGCCCGCGCATCGAGCTCGATTACCTCGACCGGCTGATGGATCAGTTTTAGGGCGCCTGATACCGACTTTCTTTGATTGCAACCTTTCCGCTTGAAACGCGCCGTCCCTGGTTTGACATGGGCGGCGTCAGCGCGCCTTGGGATTTATGCGCCTGCCCGGACTTCGTTCTATTCCTCGTCGCTGCCGAGCTTGCCGGTCCGCTCGGTCAGCCAGGCTCTCCACTCGGCGGTCTTCTCGTTGAAGTCGACCCGGAATTGGTCGACCGCCACCACATATTCGTTCATCGCTGGCGCCATCCGCGGCGATGCGGTGACGATCTGGGGTTTCATGACATAGAGCCCGACCAGGGTCGCGGTCACGACCGAAACCAGGGTGAACCCGGTCATCAACGCACCCGACTTCTTCTTTCGTTCCCGCGAACGCAGGAGCTTCTTGGCTCGTTTCTCGTGCAAGCGACGCAATTTTTGGGCATCGTAACCCGTTTCGCTGGCCGCGCCCTTCGCGGATCGTCCGGTCTGGCTGAGGTGGTCGATCCGGGATTTCAGCGGATCACGGTCATCGTCGTCGTCACCGGCGCGCTTGCGCATGGTCGGCACCGGCTCGACGGGGGCGGGACGCTCCTCTGTTTCCGGCTCGGGCGCCGCATCGGCGCCTTCCTTGAGGTCGGAAAGCATCTGGCGAATTGTCGCCATCTGATCTTCACGGTCGCCGGTCGCGGGAGGTGGTGAAGCAATGGGCACGGCGGTTTCGCCACCGAGCGCCGAAACCGCCGCCATGGACGCGGAGTCGGCCATGGCTTCAGGTGCGCCCACAGATACGCTTGCAGGCTCCGCTTCGGATATGGCTGCCGGCATGGCGGGCGCGGCGCCCTCGGCGTTCGCGCGCCATTTATGTGAGCAACTGGAACAACTGACCTTGCGGCCTTGCGGCCCGATCGCACCGTCGGGTAGCTGATACCGCGCCTGACACGACGGGCAAACAATCTCAATCATGGTTTACCTCCAAACCCTTGGAGCAATCTTCTATCTTCCTGTATAAACCGACATCGACAAGACTCCAAGCGGTCAGAAGCCGGTCACTGTTGCCAAATCGCGGCAAATATGGTGGTTCACGGGGAAAATAGGCACACGACAACCTCGGGCCAGGCAGTGATTTCATTCAAACAGGTCAGCTTCGGCTATGACGGCCACACTACGCTTAGCGACCTGACGGTCCGGCTGACGCCGGGATCGTTTCATTTTCTGACCGGCCCCTTCGGTGCCGGAAAGACCACGCTGTTGAAGCTGCTTTACCTGGAACACCGGTCAGTTTCCGGACAATTGATGCTTTTTGGCGACGATCCGACCCGGCTCGACGCCCGGGAACTGACCCGGATGCGCCGGAGAATTGGCGTGGTGTTTCAGGACTTCCGGCTGCTCGACCATCTGACCTTGCGCGAAAATGTCGCCTTGCCGCTCCGCGTGGCCGGAAAGGACACGGCCGCGCACGCCGGCGATATCGACGAGTTGATCAACCGGGTCGGCTTGAGCAAACGCAGCGCCGCGCGCCCGCCCGAGTTGTCTGCTGGCGAGAAGCAGCGCGCCGCCATCGCCCGCGCCGCTGCCGCCGGGCCGGACCTGGTTCTGGCGGATGAACCCACTGGCAACGTCGATCCGGAGATGGGTGCGCGCATTCTGCGCCTCCTGGTCGAATTGAATGGTCTCGGCAAGACGATCATCGTGGCGACCCACGACCTCGGCCTGATCCGTTCGGCCAAGGGGGCAGTGTCGGCCCGGACGCTGCGCCTCGCGGACGGGCGGCTGGCACAGGGGGCGGCGGCGCTATGAGCATGCGACCGGCATTCGCCTTTCTGCGCCGCGGCGATGACCCGCCGATTGTGCCGCGCTCGGGCTGGGCGGCGGCGCTGACCGCGCTGGCGATGAGCTATCTGGCGGTTCTGACACTCTCGGCCGGGATTGCCGCCGAACGGCTGGCCGAAACCTGGCGCTCCGAGTTGGCTGGGGTGGCGACGGTGCGGATCTCGGTGCCGGCCGATGCGTTGGAGGCGCGGGTAACAGCGGTGCTGGCAGTGCTGGCGACAGCGCCGGGCGTTGCCGATGCGCGGCTCCTGTCGGATGCCGAGCACCTGCTCCTGCTGGAGCCCTGGCTTGGGGCCGGAGACTGGCTCGACGACTTGCCGGTGCCCCGTCTGATCGAGGTCCGGATCTACGCGCCGGGCCCCGACGCCACCACCCTGCAGGCGCAGCTTGACGCGACAGCGCCGGGCGCGGTTTATGACGACCATGCGCTGTGGCGCGAGCCGCTGGTGCGAGCGGCGACGGCGTTGCGCCGCCTGGCCGCCCGCGCGACGCTGGGTGGGCTGGCGGGGGCGGCGCTGGGCTGCAGCTCGGTGGCGCTGATGCCGGAACTGGCACCGGGCACACCGCTGGCGCTGGGTCCGGGTCCGGTGGGCTGGGCGATCCTGCTGCTGGCGATCCCGGCGGCAGCGGCGGCGATTGCCTGGGCCACGGCGCGCCATTCGGTGCGGTTGTTGCTGCGGCAGATGTATTGAGGCGATGGCGATGCAGTGGCTGCGCTCAGCAATCCTGGTTGTCCTGACCTACTTCCTGATGGGGGTGATGGGCATTGTCGGCGCGCCGCTGGTGCTGTGGTCGCGCGCCTGGACCGTAAGCTGGATGAAGCTTTATGCGCGCGGCGTGTTCGCGCTGTCGCGCTGGCTTTGCGGGTTGAGGGTCGAGCGCCGCGGCCCGGTGCCCACCGGTGCTGCGGTGATTGCGGCGAAGCATCAGTCTCTGCTCGATGTGCTGATCCTCTACGAGGCCCTGCCCGAGCCGCATTTCGTGATGAAACGCGAGTTGGTCTGGGCCCCGGTGTTCGGGCTCTATGCGCTGCGGGCAGGCTGTATCTGGATCGCCCGCGAGAAACGCGGCGAGGGCAAGACGATGATGCGCCGGCTCGCCAACCGGCATAAGGGCAGCGGCCAGATCGTGATCTACCCCCAGGGCACCCGGGTGCCGCCGGGCGAGATGCGGCCCTATCGGCGAGGCGCCGCGTTGGCTTACGAGAGTTTCGGCCTGCCAATGGTGCTGGCGGCAACCAATGTGGGCTGGTTCTGGCCCAAGAAGGGCATTCTCCGGCACCCCGGCACCGCGGTTCTGGAATTCCTCGAAACCCTGCCGCCGGGCCTGCCTCGCACGGAGGTAATGCACCGGGTGGAGACCGAGATCGAGGCGGCGTCGAACCGGCTGGGCGAGGAAGCGGCGAAGCAGTTGGGTCGGGATCGTGGCGGGTGACGATGCGGGGCGGTAAATCGCTTGGAGGTTCAGCTAACAGTGTACCGCCAGGACCGGCTCTCCAGCGCCGTTGTTTCATTGCTGACACTCCATCTTTCTCATGAAACCAGAGTGTTGCGGCGACCTGTCGAGCCCACCGCACCTCGCGGGCAGTGCATCGATTCTCGACCCGTGCGCGTTCGACCTCCCAATCCACCGACGCGGGCTCACACTCGACAGAGAGCTGCCTCCGCCCTTTTTGCAGCCCAATTTCGGTGATGTGACCGTGTTCGCAAGCCCATTCGGCCCGGCTTTTCGTTATCCAGACGCATCTCGCGCATCGTTCTTCCTCTCCATGAATTTCCTCGACCTACGCTGGTGCGGGCCTTGAGCGCAGATCATCAATCAGGCTCAGGATTTTCCGAAACAAACCACTCGGAACGGCAACCCCTGCCAATTGAAACGTGGCATAGCGAGCATGCGGTCGTCCGACCATCAAGAGAGTTCGCTCAGGGTCAAACTCGGCCGAATGTCGTGGTGCGGTCGAATGTCGGCCATCTGAGGATCAGCGGGCATTCTAGACCTCCCCGTCAGCGTCGGTCTTGGGGCTAAAGCGTGTGTTGGCGGCGGCGTCAGACGTGGGACTGGATCGCCGATCACCCTTGAACCGCACCGGGTTTGCCGGCGGCTCCAACTCTTGAGAGACTGGAGCTATGACAAAGCAGACCTCAGCGAGATATTCACCGGAAGTGCGCGCGCGTACCGTGCGGATGGTGCTTGAACATCAGAGTGATTACCCGTCGCAATGGGCAGCGATGAACTCGATCGCATCGAAGATCGGCTGCACTGGGGAGACGCTGCGCAAGTGGGTGCGGCAGGTCGAGCGGAGCTATGCCTGATTTTGGGTGACGCGGCCTGATCAGGCGGCGCTGGTTTCGATGGTGTCAATGACGGCGACACCATCAGTGAACTTGATGCCTTCGATGACCTTCGGCAACTGATTCCTCCCGTTCAACCTCCGCCAGGTCTTTGAAGCCGCCTGGACGAGATTGAACACCATCAGCTTCACCGTCTTCTGCGACAGCGCGCCCTTGGTGCGTACGGTCCGGTGCCTGACGGTGGCGAAGACGCTCTCGACCGGGTTGGAGGTGCGCAGATGGTCCCAGTGTTCGGCCGGGAAATCGTAGAAGGCCAACAGCGCATCGACATCCTTCGTCAGGCATGTCGCCGCCGGGGCGTACTTGACCCGGTACTTTTCCCTGAACGTCTCGAGCGCGGCCACGGCGTCGGCCCGGGTCTCGGCGTGGTGGATGTTCTGGAGATCCACCTTCACCGCCGGCGCCATCGAGTTGGGGAACTTGTTGAGCACGTTGGAGATCTTGTGGACCCAGCAACGCTGATGGCGGGTGCCGGGGAAGGCCTCGTCGAGAGCCTTCCAGAACCCCATGGCACCGTCACCGACCGCGATCTCGGGCGCCATGGCCAGCCCGCGCGCCTTGATGTCGACCAGCAACTCGCGCCAGCTCTGCGCACTCTCGCGGATGCCGACCTGGAATCCGAGCAGCTCCTTCTTGCCCTCGGGTGTCGCGCCGATGATGACCAGGATGCACTCGGCCTCGGGTTCCATTCGTGCCTGGAGGTAGACGCCGTCGGCCCAGATGTAGACGTAACGCCGGGCCGAGAGATCGCGGTGCTGCCAGGCATCATACCCCTTCTCCCAACCCGCAGTCAGCCTGGAGACCACGCCCGGCGACAGGTTCGGCGCATCGGGCCCCAGGATCGCGCCCAGCGCCGCCTGGAAGTCGCCGGTGGAGCGCCTGCAAGACCGACAGCAGTTTCTCAGAAATGATCTACGCCAGTGCAGCCGTGATAAACTCAAGATGAATCTCAACGGACCCTAGCAGCCCGTTGACGAAGTCGGCCCTGGACACGAGCGGCCTGGTCTGATTCTATGATATTCTGATTTGACCGGGGGGTTCGCCGATGTCGATGGGACTGCAGAAGGATCGTCAGGGTGATTTGATGGTGGGCTGGGCGGAGATTCCGCGCTCGCCGGGTCATGTGTTTTACGACCGTCTTCAGTCGGTCCTGATTGAGGGCGGCTTCGACGACTTCGTCGAGGCGACCTGCCGGTGCTATTACGCGGCCAGGACGGGAGCGCCTTCGGTGCCGCCGGGGCGCTATTTCCGCATGCATCTGGTGGGCTACTTCGAGGGCATCGACTCTGGGCGCGGGCTGGAATGGCGCTGCTCGGATTCGCTGTCGCTGCGGGAGTTTCTGCGGCTGGAGAGCCGGGATCGTGTGCCGGACCATTCCTGGCTGTCGAAGACCCGCACGCGTCTGCCCCACGAGGTGCACGCGGTGGTCTTCGATTGGGTTCTGGCGCTGATCGCCGAGGCGGGTCTGGTGAAGGGCGACCGCATCGGGGTGGATGCCTCGACCATGGAGGCCAACGCGGCGCTGCGCAACATCGTGCGGCGCGACACGGGTGAGGGCTACCGGGAGATGCTGGAGCATCTGGCCCGGGAGAGCGGCATCGAGACGCCCACGGCCGAGGACCTGGCGCGTCTGGACCGCAAGCGCAAGGGCAAGAAGCTCTCGAACCAGGATTGGGTTTCCAGGAGCGACCCCGAGGCCAGGGTCGCCAGGATGAAGGACGGCACGACCCATCTGGCCTACAAGCCCGAGCACGCGGTGGATCTGGACACCGGGGCGGTGGTGGCGGCCGAGTTGCACCCAGCCGATGAGGGCGACACCACGACGCTTTTCAAGACCCTGGCGACGGCCGAGGCAAACCTCGAGGCGGTGGCTGCGGCACCGACGCCAGAGAGCCCGGCCGAATGCGTCACCGACAAGGGCTATTTCTCACGGGCGGTCTTGAAGGCCCTGGACGACAGTCCCTGGAAGACCCGGATCGCCGAGCCCAGGCAGAAGGGCTTTTCGCGCTGGCGCGGTGACGAGGCGGCGCGCCGGGCGGTCACCAACAACCGCGTGCGGCTCAAGTCCGCGCTCGCCCGCGAGGCCTTCAAGCTGCGCGCCGAGATCGTCGAGCGCTCCTTTGCCCACAGCCTCGATCGCGGCGGCCTGCGCCGGACCTGGCTGCGCCGGCGCGAGAACGTGCACAAGCGATACCTGCTTCACGTCGCCGGCCACAACCTCTCGTTGCTGATGCGCCAACTCATCGGCGCCGGCACCCCGCGCCAGGCTGTGGCGGGCGGATATGGCGGTGTTTTCGTGCTTGTTGCGCCCGCTGGAGCCGTTCTGGTCGCTCGGATCGTCCTCATCGTCTCGGAGGATGGCGAAACCGCCGACGCCGCGTTATGTTTCGTCGTGGGGTGAAACCCGGTCAATGGCGACTTTTTCAACGGGCTGCTAGGGGCGATCTGCAGGATCGCCAATTAGGACATCGGGCCAGGATACCGCTAAGCTTCCCCCAGCAACCCGGAAAGGTACCGACCCCATGACCAAAGCCAAGGCCCGCCAACGGGCAAAAGCCAAGGCCGCGCAAAAGATTAAAAAACGCCAGGCGGCCGCAGGCTTGCCGGGTCCGATAATCCGGCCGGGGCAGTTCGATCCGCAATCCAGCTCGATCAAGGGCCCGATCGAGAACGCCAACACCCGGAATTTCGCCGGAGCGAAATCCGGGGCGGCGCGGTCGAGATAACCTCCCCCCTATGAACGGCCGGATCTGTCAGTGGGCCGCATTACGTCTCTCCTGTAGATCGGTCTCGCCAGCAATTTTGGCGAGCGGGCTAGCCACACGGTTCGACTTATTCGCGTCTAACCATAACGGGTCTTATGCGACTTTGGGCTTGGAGCGCGGGCGTCGCGCATCTGTCTACGGTATGGGTCTTTAGGAACTCCACAGTCCGGTTGAATGCCAGCTTTGCGCTGGGGGCATCGAAGGACCCACGTGCGTCGCAACTGAAGCCATGCCCCGCGGGGTAGGTGAATAGCGGCAAACTGGGATGCTTCGCCCGCACAGCCTCGACCTGTTCCATTGGTATCGATTGATCGGTCTCGCCGAAGTGCAGCATCACCGGGCATTGCGGCTGCTCGTTTACCAATTCTGCTACTTGGCCACCATAGTAGGAAACCGCACAGGATACTCCCTGCAGCCGCGTAGCCGCCGCCCATGCCAATGATCCGCCCCAACAATAACCAACCGCGGCAACGCCGCCCAGTCTGGGCGAGAAACTGAATTGCGGTATCCACATCCTGTAGCGCCTCGTTGGTCGATACCTGCGCCCGTATCTTGCGTCCGCGGTCGATATCATCGGGCTGATAGCCAAGTTCGACGCCGCGCTCGGCTCGGTCGAACAGCGCCGGCGCGAGCGCATCGAAGCCCTGCGCCGCAAAATGATCGGCGACGTTACGGATATGGCCGTTGACGCCGAAAATTTCCTGAATGACGACAAGACCGGCGCGTACATCCCCGTCGGGTCGCGCCCGATATGCACCGAATTTATGCCCGTCTCTTGCTTCCAGATCAATCATGGCCATCCATTCTCTCGACCAGCGTGTTGCGATGACATGCAGTCTATCCAATTCTGCGATGGTTTCACCTGTCGGGTGATGGTGAACCAGGGAATTTTGAATGGCGCACCGCGCCGCATCAACCTCCTTCCTATGAACGGCCGGACCTATTAGGGGGCACACATGCTTCTGCGCCGCCTTACTTCGGCATCCACTCACGGGCGAACCTCTGGGCTTCGGTGATCTGTTCTTGGGTCATTCGCTTCTCATCAAAGTCTCGGGCTTTGCGGGCAACCGACATTCAGCCCCGAAGATCGGTTGAGCGCCGGTAAGCGGATTAGATCGACTCCGCCCGCATCGCCCGCGTGCTCAGAAATAATGCCGCCCGGCCACGGCCGCCTTGATCGCGCCGCCCAGCACGAACAACACCGTCGCGCTGCAGCCCAGAAGGAACGGCCAGTTGAGAACGCTCAGCGACCCGCCCGCGACCCGGTCGAAAAAAATTTCTGGCTGAAACCGGGAGCGGACGCGGTCCTCTCACCCGAACTGTCCAGCCCACCATCACCATCCGCCCCGGATGGCCGCTGCGCATCATTGTCCATTCTGACCTAGTGCTCAGACCATACGGCAGATCAGGAGACACCCCATGACGATCAAACTCGGGCAACTCCCAGACCGTAACGCCGTGAAGATCAATTTCACGGCCAATCCTGAACTCAAATCGGCGTTGGGCGATTGCGCCGAAATCCATCGGCGCACCTACGGCCAGAAGGAGGGTGTCGCCGAACTCATCCCATTCATGCTGGAAGCGTTCCTGAATGCCGGCCACGGCTTCAAACGTGCGCGAAAGCAACTCGAAGACACACGCACACAGACAACATCAACCCAGACGAAGGAGACCTGAATTATGGCCACGATAGGAAGTTTTTCCGCTGGCAAGGACGGCTATGTCGGAACGATCCGGACCCTGACAGTCAACGTCAAGGCCAGGATCGTTGCCAATGACAACAAGAAAAGCGAGGCCGCGCCGGATTATCGCATCTACGCCGGACGCACCGAACTCGGGGCCGCCTGGAAGGCGCAAACCAATGGTGACGAGCCACGGGACTATCTCAGCGTCCTGCTCGACGACCCGAGCTTTCCCGAGCCCATCCGCGCGGCGCTGTTCGAGGAGAATGGAGCGGCGTATCTGGTGTGGAACCGGCGGGAGGGATGAGAGCGCTGGCTATTGTCCTGAGTCAGCAGTTCGCCGGATTATTTTCGGGTGTGGTTTTTAGACAGAAGCGTTTGACCGCATCAAGGATATCGTCTGCGGTTCGGACCCATTTGAAGGGTTTTGGATCTTCATTGCGAATTTCGATGTAATCCGGGATGGCTTTTGTGAGTTCGCGCTCGCTGCGGTGAACGCCACGCTTGATCTGGCGGTCGGTGATTTCGGCAAGGAAGCGCTCGACCATGTTCAACCAGGATGCGGAGGTGGGTGTGAAATGCACATGCCAGAGGGGCCGTCTGGCCAACCAGGCACGGATCGCCGGCGTTTTGTGGGTGGCGTAGTTGTCCATGACGAGGTGGATCTCCAGATCGTCGGGAACCCGGCGTTCGATCTCCATAAGGAACTTCTTGAACTCCGAGGCCCGGTGGCGCCTGTCGCATTTGCCGATGACCTCGCCGGTTGCCGTGTTGAGGGCGGCGAACAGGGAGGTGGTGCCGTGGCGTTTGTAATCGTGGCTGCGGCGTTCGATCTGACCCGGCCGCATGGGCCGGACCGGTTGCGGCCGGTCAAGCGCCTGAATTTGGCTCTTTTCATCGACGCAGAGCACCAAGGCCCGCTCCGGCGGGTTCAGGTCCCGAGCGCAATCTGCGCCCGCTCGGCCGCGTGCAGCATCGCGCCCGCGGACCCGGCTGAAAGCGCCGCGGTGAGAGCCGCCTCCGGACAGGCCGGAAACGCAAGCGGAAGGACCGGATCAGGAGAAGGGTGAGCCTGGGTGGGGTGGGCTCCATGCCGGAGGGCGGCGCGCCGTCTTGCGGCGCCTGGGCGAGGCCCGGCACCGGGATCGCCAGGAGCGCAGCGAGGCAGGCGGCGGCGAGGACGGCGAGAGCGCGTGTTCGCCATGTGTCCCCGAATGTTCGCGCTTTGTCGGGCCGCCCGTGCCCGCGCGCCGGTCCCACTGGATGGGAGATCGGCGAGAGAGACGCCGCGGCCAGGGCAGGGCGCGGAGGGTGGCCGGGCAGGCTTTGACGCGGGCGCGCGGAACGTCTATCCTTTTGGCGCGCGGCGGACGCGATTGGCAGGAGACGGCAATGATGACCATGGCGTTCGATACTCTCAAGGCGATGAAGCGGCTCACCGCCACTGGCGTCGAAGAGGCGCAGGCCGAGGCCATTATCGAAACCGTTGGCGGCGCCATGACCGAATCCCTCGCCACGAAGGATGATCTCGCGCTCCTCAAGGCCGACCTCACCGCGGAGATCGCCGAGCTCGGCGCGGGGATCGCTGGCACCGAGTCCCGGCTTGAGACGAAGATCGCCGAGAGTGATACCAGGAATGCCGAGCGGTATGTGAAGATCGCCGAGGGCCAGACCACGCAGTTGCGCTGGATGGTCGGCTGCATGGTCGCGGCCGCGGGCGTGATCGTCTCGGCGCTCCTGCTTGGCACCTGAGCGGGCGGGGGGCGCGCCGCCGCGCCGGATGTCCGCCGCCGCTTCGAGGCACCGCTTCTTATGCATCATGAAGAACACCTTCCTCTTCGGGAAGAGGCGCCGGGGGCATGTTCGCCAAAACAGCCGCCCGCGGCGCCACCCCGCCAGTTACAAGCCTTTCAGCACCGCCCCGGGGTCCTGGGCGACCAGTTCCCGATAATCCGTCGACTTCTGCGCCAAGTTGACCTCGAAGCCGAGATCGCGGCGATCCGGAAAGCGCGGGCAGAGCGAGTAGACCGCCCGCGGGATCGTCTCCTGGAGGTGGCCGGTCCAGAGCACGCCGCGGGCGCGGTCTCCCTTCACCAGCCAGCCGGTCACGGCGTCGTACTGCACACGCTGGCCGCCCGGTTTGTCGGCAGCGCTGGCGGCGGCGCGAAACTTCGCGCCCGCTGGCCGCGTCGTCCAGGCCTCGGTGATATAGCGCCCGAACCCTGTGAGCCGGTCCTGGACGCAGAAATGCCCCATCGTGCCCACATTGACCAAGATTCGCAGGCCCCGGCCGCGCCCGGCCACGTCATAGGCGAGATTGACCCGGTCCGCGAGCAGCGCCCGGAGACCGGCCGCGTCATGGCTCGACGGCCCGACCATCGGCCCGGCCGTCGCGCAACCCGCCAGGCCCCACAGCCAGAGCCATACCTAGTGTCGCCCTGTGCATTCTGGTCATTATTCTTGCCCTCCGTATCGTGTGTATGCCGTTCATCATCACCATCCGTTTCCTCCTGCGTGGTCAGCTCCACCCCCGCCGCGACCGCCGGCGGGAAAGCCCAACCACATCGCGAGCCTTGTCGATAAACCGGGGATCGGTTGAGAGCTTGAAGGTCTCCGTGCGATGGGGTTGCAGGCCAAAGGCACGCCAGATCCGTTGCACGCTGGACGTCGAGAGGCGGCTCTCCCCGGCCATCATCCTGGAGCTTCAATGGGCCGTGTTACGCGGCATGCTTTCAAGCGTCCGCACGATCACCGCCTCGACCTGCGCATCGGTGATCTTGCGGGGCGCGCCGCGTCATAAAGCCCGTCGGTCCCATGTGCGATGAAGCGCTTCCGCCCCCTCGCCACCGTCTCTTGATGGGCCCCCAAACGCTGCGCCATCTGTTTGTTTTCAAGACCTTCCGCGCAGGCCAGCACAATCCCGGCCCGCTTGGCCAGACCTTGTGCCGTCGTGCGACGCGCTACCAGGGCCACCAACGCCTCCCCTTGTTCCTTGTTCAACGTCACAGGCGCCGCAATCCGGGCCATGGCAATATCCTCCGTATTCGATTCAAACAGAATTCAATAATACGGAAAACCTCTGGTTCAGGACACTAACGCCAAAAGCCAAAGCCAGGCAGCTATCGTTATCTTGAGAGTCTTTAGTTTACTAATATTCTAATTTTCGGCGATGATCACCGCAAAAATAAGCCCTGCTAAACTTTCAGTTCGTGTTATTATAGTTTATGAAAGTGCTGATTTGCGGCGATGATCGCCGCATCCTGAAAGAAATATAAACTATGCCGTTACATGCTGAAACAAGGTCAGAACTGATAAAACTGGTGCCATATGGTTTGGTGGCGACCAAAGCATGGCTGGTAAAGCAGGGGCTTACGCGGCACAGCATCGATAATCTGGTCAAAGCCAAGCAACTCATACCCCTTGTGTTCCGGCGTTTATAAGCGCCATGAAACCAACCTCACATGGCAGGGCGTTGTTTTCTCCATGCAGCGTATGGGGCTTGATTTGAGTGTCGGTGGATTGATGGCGCTCGAAATGCAGGGGTTTGCCCATTATTTGCCACTGTCCAAAACCAGAATGATCCATCTTTATGGCCATGATAAACTGCCTGCCTGGGCAAATAAATTACTGCCTGACGTGAAATTTGTCCGGCATAGCCAGGCGTCGCATCTGACTGAATTTGACTTGGAAATGAACTGGGGTGACAGTGAATAGCCCCTGGTTATCGACGCCGGAGAAGGCTTTCCTGGAAGTCCTTCGCAGCGTTCCGGATCAAATCTCTTTTGAACACGCCGACCAGTTGATGCAAGGCATGACCACCCTGTCTCCACATCGCCTGGACAGGCTGTTAGAGCGCACAAAGAGCATAAAGGTTGTGCGCCTTTTTTTCTGGCTCGCCGACCGGCGCCAACATCAATGGCGAAAGAAGCTGGAGGCCAATGACTATCGGCTGGGTAGCGGAAAGCGCGTTCTGGCAGTTGGGGGCAAGCTCGACAAGAAATATTTAAACACCGTGCCGGATCTGATGCATGAATAGAAACACCGTCTATTTCAAGCAGGCCCGATTCCTCGTTCGCATTTTGCCAATCGTTGCGGAGGAGACATGCTTTGCCCTCAAAGGCGGCACGGCGATTAATCTGTTCGTGCAGGATTTGCCGCGACCATGGATGCGGTTGAGCGGCGGCTGCTGGTGCGCCGGGAACGTCGGCAACTGAAGATCCGGTTCCGGCGCGGCCGCGGCGCAGCGTGCCTTCGCCGTCGGCTCTGTCGGGCTGGTTGGAACGCTTCCACGACGCAGGCCAAGGAAGATCTGCGGGAGGTCGGGCGTGCCTTCATCCCGCGGCCGTCGGCGGGTCTGCCTGGTCTGCGGCGTGTCGATCAGGCGCTGGCAGGCGCTGGTGTCATTTCTGCAGCGCCATCGCGGGCCGGGCTCGGCGACGCTGGACATGGACGCGACGCTGGTGCAGAGCCACAAGCGCCAGGCGGAATACTGCTACAAGAAGTTCAAGGCCTGTCAGCCGTTGAACACCTGGTGGGCGGAACAGCAGGTGATCGTGCATTCCGGGTTCCAGGGCGGCAATGTGCCGGCCGGCTATCGGCAGTTGCGGGTGTTGCAGGCCTCGCTGGCGGCGCTGCCTGGGGGCGTGGACAAGGTCTATCTGCGCTCGGACACGGCGGGTTATCAGAAGGATCTACTGCTCTGTTGTGGCGAGGGCCGGGACAAGGTTTTCGGGGTGATCGAGTTCGCCGTCGGCGCCAACGTGACGGCGGAGTTCCGGCGTGCCGCCCTGGCCGTGCCGGAGGCCGAGTGGCGACCGCTGGATCGTGTTTTCGACAGGCAACGCCACGAGACCGGCCAAGAGTGGGCGGAGGTCTGCCATGTACCGAGTTGGGCGGGCGAGAGCAAGACGCGGGCGGATTACCGCTTCCTGGCGATCCGGGAACCGCTGGAACAGTTGGAGCCTGGCGATGGGGATCAGTTGCCGTTCCCGACCGCGGAGTTTGCCTCGAAGGGGCGCAGCAAGCTGTTCGCCCTGGTCACCAACCGTGATCTGCCGGGCGATGCGGTGATCTGGTGGTCCCGGGAGCGCTGTGGCAAGAGCGAGGAAGTCCACGCGGTGATGAAGCACGACCTGGCTGGCGGCACCCTGCCCTCGGGTCTGTTCGGAGCCAATGCGGCCTGGTGGGCGATCATGGTGCTGGCGCATAATCTGAACGCGGTGATGAAGCAACTGGTTCCGGGACCGGCCTGGGTGGCACGGCGGATGAAGGCCTTGCGCCTGGCTCTGATCGCCCTGCCTGGCCGGGTGATCCGTCATGCGCGGCGGCTGATCATCCGTTTGGCGAGCGAAGCGGGGCTTGATCTGGTGCTGAGCGCCAGGCGGAAGATCCTGGCCCTGGCGCGCGGCCCGACCTGACGGCTCCGGCCTGCCACGATATCCTTGCTGAAGCGTGATGCCGGCTCCCGGCCAGGGCTCCGCCTGGCCAACGGACAGGCGCGGGACCCGCAAAACGCGTGGCCGCCTTGAGACTATCTCCTCGAGCGCGAAATCCGCGGGAGTGGTGCCCAGGCGCGCGGCGAAAACCCCACAACGGCACCCATCGCCGCCCCTGCCGAGGCGCGTCAGGGATTTAGTTCGGGAATCCTGGGTCCCTGAACTCCCTTGAACCTACAGCTCTTTCACAATAGGAATGGTATTGATGTGCGCATCGATCGCAGCTCTTACATCATCGCTCATCGGCAAGTTCTTTTTCTCGACATTCCAGTGCTCACGAAACAGCGCCACTGTCTCTTTCGCCGTATCGATTACCATCTTCTTGGGGATAGCCGCTTTCACCGCGAGGTGAGTTAACTCATCGACCGTAAAGGCTGAGAAAACCTTTGCACGGCTGATCTTCATATTGGTGGCATCACCTGAAATGTAGGGCACGGTCGCCACAAAGTCATAAGCCGGAGCAAGCGATACATGACGCCTATCGGGATAGATCACTGACCAGTTCTTAAGGTGCATGTCAGCATTTCCGATGATCATGTTGAAAGTAACGCGCCGTATGAACTCGGTCACGTCGGCATCATTGCCTTCCGCCGCTATGACCTGAGCGATGCGGCGCATGCTGCCGCTGCTATACTTGTCATCGGCATAAACATCGAAGATTTGGGCAAAATCCTCCATATGGACACTTGAACCATCCGGCAGACGATCAAATCGTTCGATCACGAAGGCATGGCTGCCGATCTTCTCGACGCCTTCGGGCAGATTTTTGATCGCGCCGAGTTCGACCAGATCAATCTGCGGCACGTTCATCCCGACCTTGGCGGCCAGAGTCATCATTGAGAATTCATTTTCAGGAACCCCGTGATATTCCCGGGACGGCAACTTGACGATCCAGGAGCCGCCAACACCAGAGGCAGGAATGGTTAGACCGCCTGTGGCTTCATTGACGGCAGAAAATTTCAGTTGCACACCGGCAAGGGAGAAGCGCAACGCATTCTCAAGACGGTCACTATGGTCATCGTCGCCATCGGCGGCGTCTAGCGGCCACGCTTCGCCGTCAGCGGGCGTAACCGTGATAGCGCCCGGCAGATCACGGCCAAGCGCCCAAAGCAGGTAGAATTCCCGCTTGGGGTTCACACCTGCTCTTTCGGCAAGATATTTGCGCAGGTGACCTTCAGGTAGAAGGTTCGAAAAGAAAGGCATCATCCGCATCCGAAATGGCCTGAAGTCCGTGATCAATTCACCATACTGATCCTTAAAGGACAGCCCCAGGACCGGGCGCCCCTCATCTTCGATATAGGCGTCTGTAAAGGCAAAGATCGTGCGGTCACCGCCGACATTGGTCAGTGTACCAATCGTCTCGCCGTGAAGGTTGACGTTGAGAACCGAGACATCAGGCATCATCGTCTCCATCCAGGCGGTAAACAGGGCGCGGGAGCCTCACCATGTCCTCCGAGATATTGGCGTGCGCGAGGGCATTGCGCAGATTTGCCATCTGCATCCCGGCTTGCTGCAACGCCTTTATGCCGCTGGCATCTTCAACGGTTTTGAGAGATTTTCTGATACTGCGAAGAGCATCAGTGTCCTTAAGAAGGTTCTGAAACTGCTGCATCTCGCGGAAGTGCCGCTGCAATGAACCGAGAGCCGTTGTGTCGATATTCAATCCTTTTAGGCAGTCTATTTGCTTGGCGATCCGCGCCATCTCTTTCCGCGTATCCGAACTTACCCGTGGCACGTCATCAATGGTGCGAGTGATAGACTTCACAGCCGGAAGAGCCTTGCGCGGCACGAGTGCGATCTCGAGATCGAGTGTATTTGCGATGGCTGCAAGGCTCGCGATTTTTAGATTGACCCCGCTGTTTTCTATCTTGGAGATATGGGACTGCGGTACACCAGAACGGGCACTGAGCGCGCGCTGGCTCAGCCCCTTCTTCTCGCGCGCCGCTTTGAGTGTGGCGGCTATTTTCTCGGCCTCATAGGTCATCTCGATCTATCCAAACATATCAGATAATTTATTTGATCTACTTTACTATATTATTTTGAGATCAAGATTTCAAGTATGATCTATCTAATATATTATTTTCATCTTTTGATATATCAAAATAGATCATTTTCGAGTCATTATTGAACTACCCCCCGGAAATCGGACGGTGACGTAAGCTCTGGAATTGGTTCTGCTGGCCTTCAGCGAGAAGGAGACCGGCCATGTCGAAACGCAGACTGCGCATTGAACTAAACCGCTATCGCGGTATTGGTGCCTGTATTTGAAGGGGTGCCCTCTGTCTGGCAAGCTTTGGTTTCCACAACCACAGCCAAACAGGAGGAGCTTTTCAATGGCCCAGATAAGTGCACTACGCCGCCGTATGATAGAAGATATGACAATCCGCAATCTTTCGCCAGCGACCCAGCAATCATACGTTTACGAAGTTTCAAAATTCAGCCGATTTTTCAATCGATCCCCGGATCATCTGACTCTGGAGGATGTGCGCACGTATCAGGTGCACCTGGCATCGAAGGAGGTTGCCTGGAGTAGTTTGAACAAGACGGTCTGTGCGCTACGTTTCTTTTTTGGTATCACGCTTGGATACGAGGAAACCCCTGAACTTATTCCCTACGCCCGCAGACCTCGACGTTTGCCGGTTGTTCCGAGTGCCGATGAGGTCGTGCGATTTCTCGAAGCGGTGCCCAGCTTGAAGGCACGCATCGCGCTGACGACAGCCTATGGAGCCGGTTTGCGGGCTGGAGAAGTTTCACGCCTGAAGATCAGCGACATCGATAGTGCACGCAAGATGATCCACATCGTGCAGGGCAAGGGCGGGAAAGATCGGTACGTCATGCTCTCCGATCACCTGCTTACCATTCTGCGTGGCTACTGGCGACGCACCCGCCCTGACGTCTGGTTGTTTCCAGGGCGAGACAGCACACGGCCGATTGATCCGACTGTTTTGCATGCGGCCTGTAGATCTGCGCGGGGTGCAGCTGGCCTAAACAAGCCGGTGACGGTACACACATTACGTCACAGCTTCGCCACCCATCTTCTGGAAAGCGGCGTCGATATCCGCATCATTCAGGTGCTGTCAGGGCATGCGCAATTATCGACGACAGCGCGCTACACGCAAGTGGCGGCCAGCACGATTCAGAAAACGCAAAGCCCGCTTGAGCGGCTGAGGCTGGAAGTCGTGCCAGCGTAGGCCACCACGCTTCATGGGAAGTTCTCTGGAAGTGGCGGATGTATTCCGTCATCATGGCCCGGCTTGTCACGTGTTGCATGCCGGACATCTCGACCTGCAACAGTGTCGTGTGATGGGCGCAATCAAAGCCTGCCAAACCGCCGGGCTCGGTGGCCATGTCTGGCAGTGTGACGACTGCGGCCACAACAAGGTGGCATACAATTCCTGCCGGAACCGGCATTGCCCCAAGTGTCAGGGGACGGCCCGGGCCAAATGGGTTGCGGCGCGGCGTACAGAGTTGTTGCCCGTGCCCTGTTTCCACGTGGTATTCACCTTGCCAGCCCCGGTCGCCGAGATCGCTTGTCACAACAAGCAGGTGGTCTATGCCATCCTGTTTCGTGCCGCGACCGAAACGTTGCGAACCATCGCAGCTGACCCCCGACATCTGGGCGCGCAGATCGGTGGGGTGGCAGTACTGCACACTTGGGGGCAGGCCCTGCACCACCACCCCCATTTGCATTGCATCGTGCCCGGCGGCGGCCTTACTCCGGACAGATCACGCTGGATCGCCTGCCCGGAGGGGTTTTTCCTGTCGGTGCGGGTACTGGGCGGTCTATTTCGGCGGCTGTTTCTCGAACATCTCAACCGAGCCCATATGGCAGGCAAGCTCCGGTTCTCCGGGGCGCTTGCTCACCTTGTGGATCAGGTAACCTTCAAGGCGCATTGTGCCGACCTGCGGCGGATCGACTGGATCGTTCATGCAAAACGCCCTTTTGGCGGACCCGAACAAGTGCTGGCCTATCTGGGTCGCTACACCGTAAGCGTCCGGTCTCGGGGCTCTGGTTCGGTTCAGCGTCGGCCGATTGCGCTCAGGTCTGAGCGAAGCGCCACGGGAGCAACTCGTCGAGTTTGGTGATTTTGTGATCGGCGATGCGACTGAGCACATCGGTCAGCCAGGCCTGGGGATCGACGCCGTTGAGCCTGGCGGTCTCGATCAGGGTATAGGCGATGGCGGCGGATTTACCGCCAGCCTCTGAGCCGACAAAAAGATAATTCTTGCGACCCAGGGCTATCGGCTTCATGGCGCGTTCGGCGGAATTGTTGTCGATCTCCAGAAAGCCGTGGTCGAGATACGGGCGCAGGCGCCTCATCCGGGTCAGGGCGTAGCGGATCGCCTTGGCGAGTTCGGACTTGCCGGAGATCTTTGGCAGCCGGGTTTGCAGCCAGGCTTCCAGAGCATCGAAGATCGGTTTGGCGCGGGCTTGCCGGAGTTGGACCCGCTCGATGGGCACACTGCCGCGGGCATCCTTCTCGACGACGTAGAGCCCGGCGATGCGCTTGATGGCTTCCTCGGCGATGATCGAGCCCTCCGACTGGAAGACATCGGTGAACTTGCGCCGGATATGGGCCATGCAGGCGACTTCATCGACACCACCGGATCGGTAGAGCTCGTTGAACCCGGCATAGCCGTCCGCGTGCATCCAGCCCTTGTACCCGGCCAGGTGTTTGGTGGGGTGCTCGCCCTTGCGATCGACGGTGAACTGATACCATGCCGCTGGTGGGTCGGCGCCGCCCCATGGCCGTTCGTCGCGAACATAGGTCCAGATCCGGGCGGTCCTGCATTTGCCGGTGCCCTTCACCTGCATCTTCAGGGTGGTGTCGTCGGCAAAGATCGCCTGGCCGCGCTGAACATGGCGCCCGACCATATCAGCCAATGGTTCCAGCAGTGCCGCCGATTTGCCGACCCAGTCGGACAGGGTCGAGCGGTCGAGATCAATGCCGTCGCGAGCGAAGATCCGGGACTGGCGATAGAGCGGGAGGTGATCGGCATACTTCGAGACCAGCACATGGGCCAGCAGGCCCGGGCCGGGACGACCCCGCTCGATCGGGCGCGAGGGCAATGGTGCCTGGCAGATCGCCTCGCAACACGTGCAAGCCATGCGGGGCCGGACAAAGCGGTTCACGATGAACCGGCCAGGGACGTATTCCAGCTCTTCGGTGACATCTTCGCCGAGTTTCTTCAGAACCTCGCCGCACTTGCCGCAGGCCTCGCCGGGCGACAGCACTTGCTCGTTGCGCGGCAAGCTGTCCGGCAACGGTTTGCGCTTTGGTTTGTTCTTCGGCCCGGCGACAGTATCAGGCGGCGCAGGCGGCGCGATCTTCGCCGCCGCGATCTCTTCCTCTTCGAGCCCGAGTTCAAGCTGATCCATCGTCTCCGACTTCGAGCCAAACCGATGGCGGCGATGACCGGCGAGTTGATGCCTGAGCTTGGCAATCTCGAGCGCCTGGGACTTGACCGTCGCCACCAATTGCCCCGCGAACACCCTCAATTCCGAGGGATTATCGGGCAGTGATTTGGTCTGATCCAGCATAGCCATTCTATACCAGAACGCGACACTGAAGGGAACCCCAAAAGCGTCATATTTCTCTGTTTTTGTTCAGAAAATCATCCTGCCGTCAGGGGTCGCCAGGTGCGCAGCGGCGCGCGCCAATCGATGCCATCCAACAGCATCGCCAGTTGCGCCGATGTCACCGACAACCTGCCATGCGCCGGCGATGGCCAGACGAACCTGCCGCGCTCCAGACGCCTGGAAAACAGACACGCCCCTTGCCCGTCCCACCATATGACCTTGATCAGATCGCCGCGCCGTCCCCGGAACACGAACAGGTGCCCGGAATACGGGTCCTGCTCCAGAACCTTCTCGGCCAGCGCCGACAAACCGTTGAACCCCTTGCGCATATCGGTAACGCCAGCCGCCAGCCAGACCTTCGTCTGCACGGGAACCGGGATCATGCGCTCAGACCTCGCGCCAACAGCACCACCATGTCCGGATCAAAGGCACCGCTGAGCGTCAGACGATGGCCCGATGGAAGGGCAATCTCGATCCGACCGTCGCTGACAGGGCTGATCGGCTCCGGCGCGGCGGTGATCGCAGTCGACATCACCTCGACAGGCAGGAAAAACACCCCATCACCACCTGGCCCAAACCGCGGATCACGACGCCACGCGAACACCATGGTCGCGCTCAGCCCGTGATGGCGCGCCACCGACGCAACCGAAGCCCCAGGCTCAAGCGCCTCGGCCACAACACGGCGCTTGAACGCATTCGAGTAGCTCCGCCGATTGCCTCTACGATGATCCATCAAGTTCAAGTGTCCTCGTAATTCAAACGGACATTATCGCCCGCGATCACGCGAAGACTCGCACGCCAATCACAAACCCTTCAAGGGCGGGGAGACCGGACGGTTACGCTACACCCATCGCGTTGCCATTACCAACAGCCGCCTGATGGACATGACCGGCGACACGGTCCGGTTCCGCTGGAAGGATTACCGCAAGAAAGGCGTCAACAAGGTCATGACGCTGGCGGCCAACGAGTTCATACGGCGCTTCCTCTTGCATGTTCTGCCGTCAGGGTTCCACCGCATCCGCCATTTTGGCTTTATGGCCAATAGACACCGCACCGCCAGGATTGCGCAATGTCGTGCGCTCCTGGCCAAAAACACTGACGCTCCCCACCCGGAACCGAACCGCACAGCGGGACGCTTCGAGACCGTACAACCGCCTTCGTGCCCCCGTTGCGGAGGCACCATGATCCGCGCACTTCCAGTCCCGAGAACAGCAAACTCTCGAACCGATCAAGAGGCGAGAGCACCATGACACATCTGCTGGTCACCGCATCTTTTGCCACCCACAATCACGCTCTGCCCGACCCGAAATCGGCGCGGAGTAAAGGCCGTTGTCCTGATCCGGACCGTAGGGGCCAAATATCAGAACGGTGGGCACATCCGCTCAGCGATCTGCCTCCGTCCATATTCAAATTACCGCTCCTGCCAGCCTGGAGAGCAGACCCGGAGCCGTTCCCGGCCCAAACCGTATCAAATGTCACCCGAATTCGACGGGCCTGTTTCAACTTTACCCATAGCACCAAGTCAACCGCAGTTTAGTTCAATCAGGTTCCGATGAGGCACCGGTGACCGCGTGAGCGTGGCCCGTGTTGCGTCGTGCCTCATAGAAACCTCTTCATTCCGGGGTCATCCGGCCACTGATTCCGATAGCATCCGGCCACCCGTACCGATCTGATCCGGCCGGGGATTCCGGGGTATCCGGCCACCCTGTTTTCACCTGAGACAAAACTGCCGCGAGGCGATCCTTAACCGGGTTACCCTGGCATTCTTTTTGAGCGGAAGGGAGTCCAATGAAGAGGTTGCCGATGCGGAAGATCAGTTCGGCCTTACCAACCCGTTGACGAAGTCGGCGCTGGACGCGAGCGGCCTGGTCTGATTCATTGATGTTCTGATTTGACCGGGTTTCACCCCACGAGTGGTAGCGCGCGCAGCCCGATCCGCATTCATCTGTTCAACAGTAGACTCGATTCACAATAGCACGGTGGCATAGAGACACGGTTTTCCCCGATCCCATTCTGTCAGGCTGGTTTCAAGTTCAGGTTTGCCAGTGCTCCTATATTCTTGGCAATCATGTTTTCCTGTCCGTTTTGGCGATAAATGTCGGCGAATATCCTGAACTTTTTCATGCGCCCGATGCCATGCCCGACGCCGATGCGCAGCTTGGCATGCCATGTATTGTGGTCTTTATCCTGCTTGCTCAGGGGGCGTTTTTTTGGATGCCTTTTGTGGTGTTTCCAGAGAAGTTCCCAAGTAACCGAGATCGCCCAAAACCAGTACACCTGAAGGCTTGTCTACACGGCCTCGTCATAGATACGCTTGTCATGTTTGCGCCCGTCCTGGGCGGGTCCAACGGCCAGAATGCGCTTGTTGCTGTCGGTGATAATCTGGTGCGATACGGTGTGGCGTTTCTTTTTCCCCGAGTATTTTGCTTTGCGTTTTGAGGGTTTTTGGCGGCGATGAACGGCCCGCCCGGTGCCATCGATCATCAAGTGAAGCAGATCCTCTTTCCCCTCTTCTGAAAGCTTGACCTTACGCTCCGGGAGCCGAAAATGCCCCGCCATGAGCCCCGTCATCGCGCGCACATGGCGGCATACCGTCGGTGCGGAGACACCAAAGACAAACATGGCTGGTACAGGTCCGGTAATAAATCAAACACACAGCAACAATTGCTCGGAAAACGTCAGGCGATATTTCATGCCGCCACCGATGGCACGGAGCCGACCTTTGCCTGACAGGCACCTGGTTTCGCGGCAAAGCCACATCGGGTGCAATTTTACAACCAGGGCATCGAAATCAGCCAGTCGGATGCCTGATAGTCAAAAAAATAGGTCTGGACGGTGCCGTAAAACCTGTAAAACCTTCATCGCCTAACACTCCCGTGAACTTCCACAGCATATATGACAGAAAAAGCACTATCGTGAAACGGGTCTAGTAATTACTCACGCCCCTTTTTCCCCGGCGTATTTCGGAGGTCAGGCCAAGGTTTCGATGATCGTTTGATACGGGGATTTGCCTGCGAGTTTGTCGGTGACGGTTCTGACGGCGCAGTCGCCTTCTGCGGCCCACATCGAGCGGAAGCCGTTGGTCACTTTGCGTTGAATGACGGCGGGACGCAGGGCGCGCTCGCAGGCATTGTTGGTGACCTCGAACTGGCCGGGGAAGTCCAGGAACGTCAGCCGTCGTGGGCTGGCGCGGGCGAATTTGGCGCGCCGCTTCTCGGCCACCTCGCAGGTCGGTCTGGCGCGCAAAATATCAGCCGGCGTAGCCTCGGCCTGAGGCTTTTTCGCCATCAGCGTAGTGGCCGCATAGCTCTCGATGTTACGGGCCAGCGCGAGCCGCTTATCAAGCCACAATTTCAGGCGAAACGACCGCTGATCATCGCTGGCCTGCAACCCATATCAGCCCGTTGACGAAGTCGGCCCTGGACGCGAGCGGCCTGGTCTGATTCCTTGATGTTCTGATTTGACCGGGGGGGTTCGCCGATGTCGATGGGACTGCGGAAGGATCGTCAGGGTGACTTGATGGTGGGCTGGGCGGAGATGCCGCGCTCGCCGGGTCATGTGTTTTACGACCGTCTTCAGTCGGTCCTGATCGAGGGCGACTTCGACGGCTTCGCCGAGGCGGCCTGCCGGCGCTATTTCCGCATGCATCTGGTGGGCTGTTTCGAGGGCATCGACTCTGAGCGCGGGCTGGAATGGCGCTGCTCGGATTCGCTGTCGCTGCGGGAGTTTCTGCGGCTGGAGAGCCGGGATCGTGTGCCGGACCATTCCTGGCTGTCGAAGACCCGCACGCGCCTGCCCCACGAGGTGCACGCGATGGTCTTCGACCGGGTTCTGGCGCGGACCGCCGAGGCGGGTCTGGTGAAGGGCGACCGCATCGGGGTGGATGCCTCGACCATGGAGGCCAACGCGGCGCGGCGCAACATCGTGCGGCGCGACACGGGGTGAGGGCGACCGGGAGATGCTGGAGCATCTGGCCCGGGAGAGCGGCATCGAGACGCCCACGGCTGAGGACATGGCGCGTCTGGACCGCAAGCGCAAGGGCAAGAAGCTCTCGAACCGGGATCGGGTTTCCAGGAGCGACCCCGAGGCCAGGATCGCCAGGATGAAGGACGCCGCGACCCATCCGGCCGACAAGCCCGGGCACGCGGTGGATCTGGACACCGGCGCGGTGGTGGCGGCCGAGTTGCACCCAGCCGATGAGGGCGACACCACGACGCTTTCCAGGACCCTGGCGGCGGCCGAGGCAAACCTCGAGGCGGTGGCTGCGGCGCCGACGCCAGAGAGCCCGGCCGAATGCGTCACCGACAAGGGCTATTACTCACGGGCGGTCTTGAAGGCCCTGGACGGCAGTCCCTGCAAGACCCGGCCCTGCAAGACCCGGATCGCCGCGCCCAGGCAGAAGGGCTTTTCGCGCTGGCGCGGTGACCAGGCGGCGCGCCGGGCGGTCACCAACAACCGCGTGCGGCTCAAGTCCGGGGTCGCCCGCGAGGCCTTCAAGCTGCGCGCCGAGATCGTCGAGCGCTGCTTTGCCCACAGCCTCGATCGCGGCGGCCTGCGCCGGACCTGGCTGCGCCGGCGCGAGAACGTGCACAAGCGATACCTGCTTCACGTCGCCGGCCACAACCTCTCGTTGCTGATGCGCCAACTCATCGGCGCCGGCACCCCGCGCCAGGCTGTGGCGGGCGGATATGGCGGTGTTTTCGTGCTTGTTGCGCCCGCTGGAGCCGTTCTGGTCGCTCGGATCGTCCTCATCGTCTCGGAGGATGGCGAAACCGCCTGCGCCGCGTTATGTTTCGTCGTGGGATGAAACCCGGTCAATGGTGCCTTTTTCAACGAGTTGATAGGCCAGGTCGCGGGCCAGATGGGCCAGGCATGTCTGTTGATCGACGCGATGATTTTGTTGTGCCGAACAGGCCTCCGGGAGCCAGACCTTCGCCCTGTGCCCGGCCATCACATCGCCAACCACCTGGCCCGCCCGGCTCATCCGGGCCTAGTGCACGACCGCGTCCGGACTGAAGAAGACCCATTGATAGCTGTTGAGCGCCTCAATGCGGATGCCGGTCTCATCGGAGGCGAGCATCTCGGCACGGCGCCGGCGCGCGATGATGGCCGGCTTTTGCGCGGCAAAGGGTTTGTCGCTGCGGGCCGGCATCCTGGCCCGCGCGCCCGGGCTGATCTTGAGCCCGAATACATCCTCGAACAGGGCGCTCAGCCGGGCGAATGACAGCGCCTGGAAGGTCTTCAGATAAAGCGCCAGACCATGCCGGCGCGGTCCGAATGGCGCGCCGGTGGCGGGGCTGGGCAATGAGGCGTCGACACGGGCTGCGCATTCCGGGCCCGGCAATGGCGGCACCTGACCGTCAAACGCAGGTGACGGCGGACAAACGGCGTGACCTGTGGCAACTCGATTTCATCGCATTCACCAATAACCTCACCCTCGAGGCTGGCATCGGGTTTGCCTTGGCAGGCCGGGCAACTGGCAGGGCGGTGTGCAATCGTCTCATCGGGATGTTCCGCCAGAGCGCGGAAATGGCCCTTGTGTCCGGGCTTGGCGCCGCCGGGTGTAGAATGCCGCCGCCGCGCCTTTTTATCGCTCGACGGCGGCTTGGAAGAGGGCCGCGAGGTCTTTGCCGGGCGCTGAAGTTTCAGCACCAGATCAACCAACTGTTCTTTGCTCAAGCGTTCAAGATCGGCACGATCCATTGCCCCATTGATTCAGAGACCGCCGGGCGGAACAAGGGGTGAGTAATTACTCGAGATATCCCGCCGGCTCAAGCCAGACAATATTACGAAGGAAGGTCTCTTCTTCTTTTGCTTCGGCTCCAGGCAACAGGTAAGAAAAGAGACACTTTTCGGGTTGGCAAGGGCGCCCAAATACCATCAATCTTCGTTCCGCCCATTGTGGAATTGGTGAGAAAAAGTCGATGCGTACCTCGCTATCAACTTTCGAAGTACGAAATCTCTGGGGATTTCCGTTCCTGTAATCATACGCTATTTGAAGTCGCCACGCTTCGTCACAGCCGCGCCACCGTGATCTCGGCAAAGGAAGGTCGAGTAAATGATGCGGCTCGCCTTCAACAAGCGCAACCAGAGACCACAGAGGTGCACCATACATTTGTGGTCGCCTGCCAACGTACACGCCGCTTAGGCTTCCGGGAGTGGACCATCTTCCCCTGTAGTAGTGTACCGGCGCTATATGATCGATGACCTCCAGATCGCTGATCGTACCGCTCGGACCCTGCGCCCGCAGGCGATGCTCCATCGGTGTCAGTAACTCATCCGGCTCCTGAGCCTTAGGAGACCGTAGCCAGACTTCCGTAGAAAGCTGCTGAAGACCCAAGCCGAAAAGTGCGCCTCTGATGTCTTCGTCTGCCTCCGGTTCCAGCAGGCGTGTGAAACCTCGACAGACTATGCGTTTCGTTAATGACTCGGGCAGGAAGGCGTCCTGATCCGGAACGACTCCCAACAAGTAAGCACTGCCTCCCGGACGAAGAACAAATGAGGGCGGCGCAGCGAAGACCCAAGTCGATTTCGCTCCGGAATCATCGGTCGATACATCGCTCAATTCGAGAAGGTCCCCTGCAACAATAAGCCCTTCAATTGCGCCATCAATCCTGTCGGGAAGCGTGGATTGATCATCATCAAGAGCTTGCAGGCACTCGGCTAGAGATGCACGCAAAGTGGCACGGGAGCACGGGCAATTAATTCCCGCCGATCGGCGCAATAGCGCCGCAAGAAAATCATCAGTCAGCGGCTGTGAAACATTTCCGGAAAAGCCCAGTGTCTCGTAACATCCCGCCAACACATCGTTCTGCTCGATCTCTCTAATCACATACCTCTCCTACCCCGGCAGGTTTGTCAGTCTCTTCAAATTTATTTCTCAATGCCAGAAGCCTTGCCCCCCTAAACAGGGCTGAGTCTTTCTTCAGAGAGTTGGTTAGGGCATTGCATTTATTGCTATATTTATCAAATACACCCTCTGGGTGAAAAGCAAGTTCATAGGCGAAGGTGCTGATGTCGCGGTTTCTACAGATATCAAATCTGTGAGCAACCTCGCAAAACCACTGGCAGCCGGATTGATTGCCTTCTGCGGCTTTTGCATGGTCACGCTGTAAGACCGCTGCAAAACCACTGCGCCTGAATACGTTGGCCTGCAAGAGTTCTTGTGATTGTTTCAGGGTGGGATTTGTCGCGTAGCGGCGCTCGAAATCCAGCCAGCGCGACCCTGCGATCACACCGACGATAGCCTCAATCACGGAGTCTACGACAGTCGAACGTCGGATATCGGCGAGCGGGCCGGCTATAGGCGCATCTTTCCAGGTGCTCAGCACAAGCAACGCATCAGGTACTGAGACATCGCCATGCGCCACATTCTCAACATTCGGCCTTACGTTTAGCCCTTGGAGACCGCTGCCCGCCAGGCCCGCAGCGATGGCAATTTCGGATTTGTACTCACCGTGCTGCGCTGTGAAGAGCTCTCCTGGAGCCTTTACCTTTATCCCTTTGAGAGCTTCCTCTGGATCCAGCTTTCGACGGGATGCGGGCACCTCCATATCAATTCTAAAGCACGCAGCCGACGATTTCTCGCTGTCCGTGTCATCGATGAGCCTGAGAAGTGTTGCATCTCCATCCCGCCTTGCCACCCAACGTAATGGACGAACCTGGTGCTCAAACTGCAGCTTGTATTCTCCAAGTTCGTCCCCGCGAATTGTCAGCGATCCGGCAGAGGCCTCCAGATAGCGCTCTGCACAATCTTCCCGGCGAACGAAACTGGCGAACCTACTCCTCCAGGTTGCCGGAGTTACCGGCAGATCAAGAGCTCTGCCCACGGTATCAGAAAGAATCTCTTCTCCGCGCGCATTCTCCAGAGCCACCTCGCAAACAACTTGATGGCTGGCAGGGCCTGTCACCGACAGGTCAATCTGGTTTTCCCAGAACGTTGCCAGGTCCGGGTCGTAGGGATCGACTGTGACAACAAGGCCCGAATGAGCAGTCGTGCCGGGAACCCATGGTATCGACCCGCGCACCCGGAGTTCCATGAAACCCTCGGCTGGTGGCGAGGTTATGACTGAACTTAGGGAATTGCTCCTCCGTGCTTTGACGGACAGCGCATGCGTTCCTGCGCTAAGTTCGGGAAGCTGAACAAAGACGGGATGTCCAACCCTACCCGCTTCGATGACAACGCGTGACCCATCGCTCAGAGACAGTTCGTAGGCGTCTATGGGATGGTCGTGCGTAATCCCGAGGCAGGGTCGTTCGCTCGTTAGCCATTCGCTGCTGCCCTCGCCGCTCCAGCCTCGTCCGGGCAGACCGGCAGGCCAGATGCGGATAGTTCGGGCTACCTGCACACCAAGCTTGCCGAACCATCTGATATGTTCGGAAGTCACATTAGCAGGGACATTGACCCAGATGGCCTTGACACCTTCGCACGCAAGATTACACGGTGAGGCCTCTGGTCGCAGTTCCGGAAAATCACCGGTGCTCACAATGACATAATCTCGACCGGGCCGAACAATAAGGCCAGAGATTTCTCTTGCCAGCCAATCACGACCAATTCGGAAGAGCCAATAAGGTCCTTCGTGTATGCGGCACTCATTGCTGAGAATGTGATCGACTGTGCTGTCAGATTCCTCAAATTCTATCAGAGGTTTTCGGTGATCTGGCCAGCGCTTCAGGACGCCCCTTTGAGAACCGGACAAAAGCCAACCGCTCGGCTTGTAGTCGTTTGCTCCGTTCAGTCGGCACCGCTTGCTCTGCAGGAAGCGCCGAATTTCAACGTTTAGTGCACCCAGTCCCCTAAAGGACGGCATCTCCAGAATGACCGACCAATTTGAACTGCCGTTGTATCGAAGGAAGAAGCTCGGCCGGACTTCCGGGTGTGTTTCTCTCCCCGTCTTGCTACCGGGCACCCTTCCACTGCTTCCGAACGTCCCGATTGCTGGGCTTCTGCTGAGGCCCGCAAAACGATCAACAACAGTGCGCCTTGCCTCTTTCAGCCACTCTCGGGCGTTCCGTACTTTCTCCAAGTCTGCCACTATGCGGTTGAGGGTGGCGGGATAAATGGGCACCTTACCCTGCACGGGTTCTGAATGCAGCAGGCCTAGTACGATACGTCCGGTCAGTTCTTCCTGCTGTAAGAACTCCTGAAATCGAGTGGAACTGTGGTACCCATGTGACGACAGGACCCGCCCAATACGGCCAGGGCTTATCTCATCCAGCCGCGCAAGCTGAAAGCGTAGCTCGTACAGGATTTTGGCGAATTTCAACTGCAAATATCGAGGTAGAATTGCGTGCGTTATAGGAAGCGCAATAATCCTGAAATGCTCTGCCCACGGACCGGATGGTTTCACACCGTTGTATGTCGTAAGAAAACGGCGGAAACAGCGTGCGAGACTATATCTATGGGCACCCTCCCAGTCTGGGGTCTGTTCTTCGAAGGACCGCCAATACTCATCGCCTGCATAGCTGTAGCCGCGCTCGGTCGCGTAGACGACCCATGGCAACCAATGCCGGGATAGAGGCGTACCCTGCTTCAGTCGCGCGCGCAACTGGATCGAAATCTCATCAATCTCGGGTTCACTTAGTCCATGCTCCAGTGCAAAAAGCGGATAACCTGTTTTGGCTCGCTCTTCGGCCAGGCCTTGAAAATGGGCCTTCAGCGCCTTCTGCCATTCCTCAAGGACGACAGGCATAGAAACCTAACCTTTCGCTGAAGCCAGCATGTTCTCGGCCCCTTCCAAAGTGGCGGGCCTCATCATTGCTGTCAAGCGGCATTGAAACGGGATCCCTGATCGGCGCGCAAAAGGGACCCGTCTGGAGCGACGTGGGCTGGCCCGAGGCGGCGTAGCTTTCCATGTGGCGCAGCCGTCTCGGGCCAGCCTTTCCGAGGCGATCAGGCTCGGTTCTTGAAGCGCCGGCTCTCGTTGCCGGTCTCGAGGATGTCGCAGTGATGGGTCAGACGGTCGAGGAGCGCGGTGGTCATCTTTGCATCACCGAAGACGCTGGGCCATTCGCCGAACGCCAGGTTCGTGGTGACGACGATGGATGTCCGCTCATAGAGACGGCTGATCAGATGAAAGAGCAACTGGCCGCCGGTCTGAGCGAAGGGCAGGTCGCCGAGTTCGTCGAGGATCAGGACGTCGAGGCGGCAGAGGAAACCGGCCAGCCGACCCTGTCGTTCGGTGCGGGCTTTCGCGTCGAACTTGTTGAGCAGGTCGACGCTGTTGAAGAAGCGGCCACGCGCGGCGTTGCGGATACAGGTGCGTGCGATGGCGACGGCGAGGTGGGTCTTGCCGGTTCCTGTTCTGCCTGTCAGCACGACATTGCGCTGATGCTGCAGGAAGTCTCCGCCGGCGAGGTCACGGGCCCGCGTCTCGTTGATCGGCGTGTCTGCGAAGTCGACCTCGTCGATCTCCCTGGCGAGCGGCAGACGTGCGATCGTCATCTGGTATTTGATGGAGCGGGCCGGCTTTTCGCTGATCTCGGCGGCGAGAAGATCGCGATGATCCTCTGGGGCTCGTGCTGGCGCTTGACCGCCATGGTGAGAATCTCGTCATCGGCGGCCTTCATGCCGTAGAGCTTTGGCTTTCCCATTGCTTCCAGGGCGAGCCATTGTCCGCCATCGGTCCGAGGACAATGGCGAGCGGATCGTTCCATTCCCGGGCCTCCTGGGTTTGTCGTAGCGCGCGCAATCCACCGCAGGTTCATGGGTGAGGCGCAGCGCATCAGGCGGTGCGATCGTTGCTGGCGGTCGCCGTTCGCGGCGCCCTGGAGCTTTCGGCGTACCCGCTTCAGGGACGACGGCAGCACCCGGTCCTTGAATGGCGCGCCGTTGCGCCGGGCGCCGGGCTTGCGGGCCGGCGCCGAAACGTAGTGCCAGGGGTCATAGACCGTGTTGCCTCGCCCGAACACGCGCGCGTGCTGACCGACGACACGTCCTTCCTGCCAGAACTCGATCCGCTCGGCATCGGCCCGGATCTCGACCGGGCGCCCAACCGCGCTGGCGCAGACCGAATAGCGGTTACTGTTGAGCCGCACGAGGCAGGTCCTGGAGACCGAAGCCGCGACGGTGTCAATGGCGGCGTGGAACCCGTCGAAGGGTCCGACGCAGGGCCCGAGGCTTGCCTGATTCCGCTTCGAGCATCTCCCGGGCCGTCTTGTCCCGCATCTCCGGATGCGGCTGCGCCTTGGCCCAGGCGACGCATCGGTCGAGCAGCCAGGCGTTCAGCTCCGCATGGTTCTCGAACCTCAACCGCGGCGTGAAGAACCGCCGGCGCACCACGCCGACCTGGTTCTCGACCCGCCCTTTCTTCCGGCCAGACGCCGGAGTGCAGGCGACCGGGTCGACCAGATAGTGGCCGCACATCTGCTGGAACCGGCGATTGCAGGTGCGCTCCTTGCCCAGCAATTCTCATTATGGCTTGATTTTCTGCGATGATGTTTTGTCTTCTCATTTTTGTGTTGTGCTGAGGCTTGAGCGGGTGCTTTAGCGCAGTTTTGGTTCCGGCGGCGGTTCGCCGGTTATCATCGTGCGGATGAGCGCGCCCCAGTCGGTGAACAGGTGATATCTGGTGATGCTCCGCAGGTCCTGGAAGAACTGCCGTCGCGCGCTGAACGCTTCACGTGCCTCATGCCAGCGCTTGCTCACCAGGTCACAGACCGTGTGGAACGCGAAGGCGAGCAGGTTCATGGTTATGAGAAGGTTGGCCAGGTGTTCCTTGCCATGGCCGAAATTGTGCTCCAGATGGTAACCCCTTGTCTTCAGGGTATTGAAAGTTTCGTTCTCGATCTTCCAGCGCGCCCGGCCACAGGTGGCCAACTCGACGACGGTTTCTTCGTTGACCGGCAGATCGGTGACGAAGCTGTTGGTGTAGGTCACCTTGCCGGCCTTGTTGATGATCTCGATCTGAAGCCAATTGACATGCAATGCGTCTTTCCCGTCACGGAGGGGAACATCTTCCATCCAGCGGTAGCGATGAGTAACGACGCTGCGGCCCTTTTTCAGCTTTTTCTCAAGGCTCGGCAATTCGACGCCATGGAGCCATTCGTAGAGACAGCGGTGCGATGAGGCTTTGGCGGTGAAGATGAAATTGCCGCCAACCCGTTGAACCGACTCGCAAATCGGTTGACGGGAATATAGATCATCGCCCAGATAGACTGGCCTGAGATGCGCGTATTGCGGCCCGAAGCGGCAAAGCCAGCGCTTCGTGGCGGCATTTTCGCAGTCCTGTTTGTCATGTCCGTCCTGCGGTGCGATGAACTCCGGCTCAAGCACCATGGCACAATTATGGCCAGGTGCCACCACCGCCGCCGAGAGCATGGAGTGGTAATATTCCATGACGCCGTTATGGCGTTTGCGCTGCGAGCAATTCGGGCAATGAAGCTTTTGCGAGGTGAAATACTCGGTGCCGTCAAGGGCAATCAGAAGCCGTCCGCCGAGCTTCTGAAAATCCTTCAGACCGCCTCTGTCCGCAAGCAAGCCAAGGGCTTGCCCGAACAACGCGAACAGCCCATCGGGTTCCACCGGATCAAGCATCGTGCGAACATGATTGTCGGTAGGGATCTTCTCAATGGCGAACAGCGTCTCGCAGTTCGACCGCGCCCGACGCTTTTCCAACGCCCGCTGATGCGATAAAAAGGACGGGCTCTGCATAAAAAATACCGAAAATGCAGCCATGCCGATATCGGCCATAGTGTAGCTCAAATTGCTCCCCGTGCGCATGTCGGGGAACATCGCGCAACGGCTACGCAGAGTGTCTATGAGAGAATCGATGACCATATATGGTATCATTCATATATTTGCCGCCTTGGGAATCCCCTTTGTAACGCCATAATGAGAATTGCTGCTCCTTGCCCACGAGGATCGCGTCTACCGCCGTCTTCATGTTATCGTAGATCCCTCGCGCGCCGGTGCCTCTGAAGAAGGCGAACGCCCGATCATCGATCATGGGCGTCGAATACCATCTCCTGGCTCTCTCACGGGGACAGGCGCGCACGAACAGCATCCGGCTGTGGCAGAGCCGCACATGCGCCACCTTCACCGTCGTGGTGGCGCCGTCGATCACAACAATCTCATGGCTCCAGTCGAACTGGTATGCTTCGCCCGGATCAAAGATCAGCGGCACGAACGCTGTCACCACTGATTCGTGCGCGCGCCGGCTCCAGGACACCGCGTACCGCCGGACAGCGTCATAACCGCCCTCGTAGCCGAGACCGCGCCGCTCTTCGAAGACCCGGACAAGCGTCAGGCGCTCACGCTTCGACTGACGCGGGTTCTCTTCGAGAAGGCGCTCCAGATCATCTCGCCGTGGGCCTCGCCTCGGCATCGGCTGAACAGATCGCTCGCAGGTGAACTCGGTCTTGCCTGACCGGATCACCTTGCGGACGACCTTCCGGGAGAGCTTCAGCTCTCGGCAAATCTGCTTGATTGGCTTCTTCTGATGAAAATATGCGCGGCGGATCTTCGCGATCGTCTCCACAACCAGCATCCCAATCTTTGCTCCCGAATTGCTCCGGAAGCACAATGGACCCTCGTATCAAGGGGGCCCCGTTTGGACGCCGATTACCCCGATACAGGGGCCCTTATTCCACGCCTGTTCACAATCATTGCGCTCTGGCTTCCATACAGATCAGAAAGATCGGTGACATCCCATTGTCTGAAATCAGACCGCCGCTCCGAGCGAGGCAGCATCCAGCGCTCTTTAGCGAGAGCTCCGATCTCTTCAATAGACAGCAAGCCATCAATATCCGGTTCGCCTTCACCAGCACTGAGGATCTCTTTCGCGTTGTGCGCGAGAAACGAAATGAACACCTGACGCTTTATGCCGTGGCGCAGCATGTCTGTTTTGAAGCCTAGGGAATCCAAAGCTGCGCGAGTGGTGCGCATACGCCAGTTTGGACCTTGGCCGTATTGGTGCAAATCGGCGTAGCTGTGACCCGAATCCCGAAGATAACCCCTCAATTCTTGGAAGAGTCGATCTGGAATATGAAAGTGACCCCAGCCGCCCGTGTAACCGATAGGCTCTAAATACTGTTTGCCATCCAGCTTGAGCCGGTTGTAGACAGAACTTCTCCCCATAGATGATGATGTCGTGACGGCTAGGAGCCGCGCATTTTTTTCTTTTTGTGAAATGATGCCGGTCGTACCGCCATAAACAGCGGCGAAGTCATCATAGATGTCCCGGCTTCTAAGCAAACAGGCAACAAGTTTGCCGCCCAGCAGCGTGTTGTACGGCGGCAGCGCGCCAAGTACGTAGGCGTCCATGATGTTGACCAGCCTATCGGTGCGGGCATGAACGTCCCAACCAATCAGCCTGTCCCTGACCGACAGATTGAAGACCGGGTCTCCGATGGCGATCAGCCCGATCAGCTTATTGTTATGGCGATCCCACACTAGATACCGAAGGCGGCGTCCGAATCCATTGGAAACGGGCACAGACCAGGTAAGTGAGGCGAGCCGAAACAAATCACCTTGCCAGGTTCCGGAGAAGACTCTCTCTACGACTGGAGCGATTTTGCCTGGCTCCACGTCAGCACCCGAAGCAAAATGCCTTGTCAGTTTCGATGCATTAGCTTCAATGAATTTTCTGTTGCTTCTTAACCTCTCGCTCCGCTGTAATCTGTGCAGCGACCGGATAACATCCTTCCCAGATTGCTCTATGACAAGCGAGCCGTCTTCCGACTTGCTAAATCCTAGCGACCTCAAATGATTCCTAAGCTTTCTTTTGAGATTGGCCTCTCGCGAAGCAACCCTAATCACTTTCTCACAATTAACGTCTTTCATTACGCCCGCTCGACTCCAATTTTTTGTTTTCGCTTGCGCGAGTGGCTGGCTCCGCGCTCCGCTGAACATACAACCGCATATACTCTCGCAAAACCTGTGCCGCGGACTTGTCCTGCGCCTTGCAAGTTGCCAAAAAGGCCTCCCGCAGTTCGCGCTGTACCCTTATCTGGAGCCCAGCATCCTTCATAGATCGGTAGTATATCCATTGGATACACGAATGTATAGTCGAATTTCACTCCAATGGCACAAGATGTGGGGTTTGAGTCGAGGTGCGCAACTCTGAACTTCATTTCTCGGAGCGGTGTTTGAATTCTGATGACCGAATAAAGCTTGGCGTATAGACGCGATGCTGCCGGGTGCGGAAAGGCAACTCATACCAACTTGGACTGATCAGAACCCATGGCGACCCTCCTCCTCCACCTCTGTTCGCCACATTGATTCAGACTTCAGCCGGTTTGGGAATCTGGAGGGTTCTGTGAGGTCGCGTGGCGAAGCGGTGCGGGTTGGCGCGGTGTTGATCGCGACCTCATTGAAGCCGGATTGAGATGAAGCGCGGGCCGCCGGGCTCGGATCTATGGGGATTTATCTGTTGTCGCGGTGTTTTGTTCGGCGACATTGGCGAGGCAAGTTATGGACAGGTGGTTTTGTGGCCGCGGTTCTTTGGCCTGGGCAGGGTTTTGCGCTGTAATTACCGGCGGGGTGCGTCGGGGCGATAGAGTTGGCACAAAGAGGTGCCGTTGCCGGCGCAAGGATCGGCACGGTTTGTCCGCAACGGCGCGCTTGATGGCGCTCATGAACTGTCGAGCCTTTTGATGCGATGATGTCGGTCCGGCCTGGTCAGGACTTCGACAACGATCATCCCGCCGCCGCAGCTGCGCCATGCCGTCCAGCGTCGCACGGATTTATTGTCATTGGCGGCTTCCGGGGCGGCTTCCGGGAAGTCGGGTTGATCGGGGATCTGGATTGGTTTTCTGGCGCGCGCCAGGTTGGCACGGCGCCGAGCGTTGGCGAGCAGGCGGTAATGGCGGATACGATGGCAACCAGGGGGCAGAACATGAAGCAGGAAGCGGCGGATGAACTCGTCTGGCTTCAATGTCATGGTTTTCCGCCGCTGACGATGGCGATCGTCCCGCCATTTGAAGGTGATGGCGTTATCATAGGGAATTATATACTTGCCTACCTAAGCCGATAGCCTATAATGGAAATTAAGCAACGGAGGCAATATCATATGGCGTACAGCGCACCCGGAAAGCACCACAGGAAAGGGGTCACCCTTCCCGAACTTTTCATCACGTTTTCCACAGAGGATAAGGCGCGTCTCTGGTTGGAGAGTGTTATCTGGCCGGACGGCCCTGTTTGCGGCCACTGCGGTTGCGTCGATGTTTTCGAGGTCAAGGGCCATAAGCCGATGCCCTACCGATGCCGGGGGTGCGGCAAGCATTTCAGCGTTCGCGTGAACACAGTGATGCACCACTCGAAGGTTCCGTTGCAGAAATGGGCGATCGCAATCTATCTGTGCAGCACCAACCTGAAAAGCGTGTCCAGCATGAAGCTGCACCGCGACCTTGGTGTGACGCAAAAGACGGCTTGGTTCATGCTGCATCGTATCCGTGAGGCAATGGACATTCCTTGCATGAAGTTCGCTGGCCCGGTTGAGGTCGATGAGACATATATCGGCGGACGCGAGAAGAACAAGCATTCCAGCAAGAAGCTGCGGGCTGGACGCGGCGCGGTCGGCAAGACTGCTGTGGCCGGCATCAAGGATCGCACCACCGATAACGCCAAGGTCTACACGGACGATGCCGCAGCATATAAGGGCATGAACCGCGGCCATGAGGCAGTGCGTCACAGCGTCGGCGAACCGGAAGACCTTGCCCGTCGGCTGTTTCGACCAGGATGTACCGCTCGGTTAGGCTGGGTAGCCAAGTATATAATTCCCTATCATTAGACCCGTTTCACGATAGTGCTTTTTCTGTCATATATGCTGTGGAACGGGAGTGTTAGGCGATGAAGGTTTTACAGGTTTTACGGCACCGTCCAGAGCTATTTTTTTGACTATCAGGCATCCGACTGGCTGATTTCGATGCCCTGGTTGTAAAATTGCACCCGATGTGGCTTTGCCGCGAAACCAGGCGCCTGTCAGGCAAAGGTCGGCTCCGTGCCATCGGTGGCGGCATGAAATATCGCCTGACGTTTTCCGAGCAATTGTTGCTGTGTTTGATTTATTACCGGACCTGTACCAGCCATGTTTTTATGGCACTTGTCTTTGGTGTCTCCGCACCGACGGTATGCCGCCATGTGCGCGCGATGACGGGGCTCATGGCGGGGCATTTTCGGCTCCCGGAGCGTAAGGTCAAGCTTTCAGAAGAGGGGAAAGAGGATCTGCTTCACTTGATGATCGATGGCACCGGGCGGCCCGTTCATCGCCGCCAAAAACCCTCAAAACGCAAAGCAAAATACTCGGGGAAAAAGAAACGCCACACCGTATCGCACCAGATTATCACCGACAGCAACAAGCGCATTCTGGCCGTTGGACCCGCCCAGGACGGGCGCAAACATGACAAGCGTATCTATGACGAGGTCCGTGTAGACAAACCTCCAGGCGTACTGGTTTTGGGCGATCTCGGTTACTTGGGAACTTCTCTGAAAACACCACAAAAGGCATCCAAAAAACGCCCCCTGAGCAAGCAGGATAAAGACCACAATACATGGCATGCCAAGCTGCGCATCGGCGTCGAGCATGGCATCGGGCGGATGAAAAAGTTCAGGATATTCGCCGACATTTATCGCCAAAACGGACAGGAAAACATGATTGCCAAGAATATAGGAGGAGCACTGGCAAACCTGAACTTGAAACCAGCCTGACAGAATGGGATTGGGGGAAACCGTGTCTCTATGCCACCGTGCTATTGTGAATCGAGTCTAATATCTTGATCGACGATCATCAAGATCGAACTGGTCATAGTGCTTGCCCATCGCAACTCCGGAGCATACCAGTGTTGCACTTAGTTTGTGAATTTAGCGACCACAAATGCCAGTGAGGGAGAGCTATGGCACAGACCATCCATGAAACGGTTGCAAAATTACATGACTCTCTCTCTGAATACATTGAGGCAACGTACCACATCAGTGCGCCAAAACTGATCGCGCAAAGAAAGGAACTGCTGGACAAGGCGGGGGTCATTCATCAAGTCCCCTACCTTGAGTCAACGCCCCGCTACCAGCCTGGATCAACGTTCTCGGGGATCGAGAGCCTGTCTCCGGCTGCGCTTGAGGCCTTTCTGAGCCTGTCTAAGAAAGAGGGTGATCTAGCGCGGTTGCTTTATGACCCTCCGTACAAACATCAGGCGCAAGCCATTCAGTATAATCTAGTCGAGAAGAAGAACCTTGTGATTATGACCGGAACTGGGTCCGGGAAAACCGAGTCGTTCCTTCTTCCTATTTTGGGTAAGCTTGCCCGCGAAGCGCAAGAGAGCCCCAAGAGCTTCCACGACTATCCAGCGATGAGGGCGCTTGTTCTCTACCCAATGAATGCGCTGGTGAACGATCAGCTAGGCCGCCTTAGGTCGCTGTTCGGTGATTCACGTCTCGTTGAACTGTTCAAAAAGTGGAGTGGACGCCCGGCCAGATTTGCACGCTACACAAGCCGGACACCTTATGCCGGTCTGCGCACGGCGAAAAAGGACTCGCAACGCCTGAAAGCATTCGACGAGTTTTACGTCGAAATACTGCGCGGCTGTGAGAGTGAGGATGATGTCAAGCGCAAAGATTCGCAGGAACTGTTGGCGGCTCTGAAGGACAAGGGAAAATGGCCTGCGAAGGCTGATTTGGCCGCATGGTTTGGTGAGAAGGGATCTCATTGGCAGGACAGAAAGACCGGCGAGTTCAGGAGGGCGGTTACTCAGCCGGACGACACTGAACTTCTAACCCGGCACGAAGTGCAGGCAGTTCCTGCCGATCTTCTCGTCACCAACTATTCTATGCTTGAGTACATGCTTATGCGACCTGTCGAGCGACCGATCTTCGATCGCACACGCGAATGGCTAACCGCCAACAAAGATGAAACTTTCCTCGTTGTTCTCGATGAGGCGCACCTCTACCGCGGGGCTGCTGGAGCCGAAGTCGGTCTTCTCATCAGGCGCTTGCGCGACAGGCTCGGCATACCGCCGGAGCGCTTCCAGGTCATCTGCGCAACGGCAAGCTTCAGGAGCCCGAAATACGCACCGGATTTTGGTGCCCAGATTTCAGGCCTTCCGGCAGAGACCTTCAAACCGATCACCGGCAGCCTCGCGCTTCAGGAGAACGACGCAGATGGTTCGGGGCCGGATGCAACGGCACTTGCATCCGTCAATCTTGCGCAGTTCCAGGAAGCCTCTTCAGATGAGGCACGGTTGCTAGCGGTCAAGCCCTTGCTGGAATATCGCGGTGTAGCAGCCGCAAAAGACGCCGAGGCGTCGCTCTATGCAGCGCTCAAGGATTTCGGCCCCATGGGGCATCTCGTAAATGCGACCATGAAGGAAGCAAAGCCTATTGGCGATCTTGGGGCGTTTCTCTTTCCCAGCGTTTCACAAGAGATTGCTGACGCGGCGGTAACGAATTTAATGGCCTTGGGCAGCACCGCAAGGCCGGAGCAGCATTTGCCTAGCCTGTTGCCCTGCCGTATCCATAATTTTTTTCGCGGTTTACCAGGACTGTGGGTTTGCATGGACGCGGAGTGCACGGAACTGGCAGATGCGCAACGTAGTGGTATATGCGGCAAGATGTACTCGCAGCCACATGAGCGCTGTGGCTGCGGCGCGCGGGTGCTTGAGCTATTCACTTGTAGAAACTGCGGAACAGCCTACGGACGCGCATATAGTGATGACATCGACACACTGTCCGCTCTGTGGTCCGAGCCTGGCCAGAAGGTCCGTATGTCCAGCGGCGAAACCACCCCGTTGCTGCCTTTGGATTTGTTGCTCGCGGAACCCTCCAAAGAGGGGGTTGCCGAACCGGCAAACTATGATCTTGAGACAGGTCGTCTCAATCCTCCCGTAATGGGTTCCCGGATGCGCACGGTCTATATTAGGCAAGATCGCTTGTCGGATGCTGCGGATGAGGAGGACGAAGCCGACAGAAGCATGGAAACACGGGGGCAGTTTATCCCTTGCGGCGTATGCGGCAACACGGCCAGTTTCGGGCGCAGTTCGGTTCAAGATCACCAGACGAAGGGCGATCAGCCGTTTCAAGCCATCGTTGCGCGGCAGATACAAATACAGCCTCCGGCGCCCGTAAAAGCCACCAGCTTTGCCCCCCTTCAGGGCCGCAAAGTTCTCGCGTTCTCGGATTCTCGGCAGGTGGCGGCGCGTCTTGCTCCAAACCTCCAAATGTACTCGGTTAGGGATTCCCTCCGCCCAATGATCGCCTGGGGATATGGCCGCCTGCAGCGCGTAGATGTCCTGAAACCTAACCTGTGTCTCGACGACCTATATCTTGCTGTTCTGCTGGCTTCCAAGGAACTGGGTGTTCGGCTCCGCCCAGAGTTGAAGTCGGCAGAAAACTTCGATGCGGAAGCCAAAGTCGCAGAGGCGATCGCAAACGGTGTTCTTGATAACGATTCTGCCCTTCTGAACCTTCTGATAGAGATGCGGAGCGAGAGCCCGCCCGAAGCGCTGCTTGAAGATATCGTTGCCTCTTTGCGCGACCGGTTTCTTGGCTTTGAGGCACTGGCGCTGGCCTCGATAGCAGAGAGGGCCAAGCACACAAAGAAGCTCAAGGAGCTTCCGGACATTGCCAGTCTAGCGGAAGACCCGGAGACCAAGCTTGCGCTGGGCCGGGCTTGGCTGCGTTGCTGGCAGAAAAAGGGCTTCTGGCTGAGCAGAATGCCGGGTGGCTGGTGGGAGCGCTCAAGCTCCGAGGGCACGTCGGTCCGGGGCGACAAGGGCGGATTTTCAACTGCCATGTCGGTAATCATCCAAGATAAAGCCGCAAGAAAACTGTTCTCGGATAAATGGCTTCCGGTACTCCTGAAAACCTTCACCCAGGACATGGGCGGAGGTAAGAAAAGATTGAGCGGCAGTGAACTTTCTCTTCAGTTTGAAGGGGGCTGGGTGCATTGTGATAGCTGTAAATCGGTACACAGGCCGATACTGGGACTGTCTCATTGCCTTGATTGCGGTGAACACGCAACGCGGGACCTCGTGCCAGACACAGATACCGTTTTCCTTGCCCGCAAGGGATATTACCGCAAGCCTGTGATCGATGCCCTCGGAACGCCTCCTCGAAAGCCGATGGCCCTAATCGTGGCCGAGCACACGGCGCAATTGAACGCTCCGCAGAATGAGGATGTCTTCTCAAAGGCGGAAGAGAACGAGCTTTTGTTTCAGGACATAGAGCTAGCCGCTCGAAGTCGCCAGATGAACGCCATCGATATTCTCTCAAGCACAACCACTATGGAGGTCGGTATCGACCTAGGTGCGCTCTCAGGTGTGGCCCTACGCAATATGCCACCAGGACGCGCCAACTATCAGCAGCGCGCAGGTCGCGCCGGGCGTCGCGGCAATGCTGTTGCGACCGTCGTCGCCTTCGGCAGCGCCGACAGCCATGACGAGCACTACTTCTCCGAACCGGATGGCATGATCCGCGGGGATGTTGTTGACCCGAAATTAACACTTGATAACCCGAACATCGTACAGCGCCATATCCGGGCATTCCTTCTCCAGTCCTATCATCAGGCCCGCCTTCCCAAGATTGATCCAGAGCAGCGCCACGATCTCTTCTCGGTTCTCGGCACTGTGGACGAATTCCGGAAGGCCGGGTCGATTCTCAACCGTGACGACCTTGATGCTTGGCTTAAGACGAACGAGGCCTCCCTTGCCAAACGTGTGGCGGCATGGATACCCGGTGAGTTGAATTCCTCCGACCGCGCCATGCTGGTTTCGGGCATGGTCGTGGACTGCATAAAGGCCATAGATGATGCCATCAGACCCGCAGCTGGGGACGAAGAAGACAGCGATGGCGAGGCGGACGAGGGCGGTGCTGAAGAGGGCGCTGAAGCAGGCGAAGAGCACAGTATGGGGGCTTCTGCGCCCGACAAGTTGCTGGATCGCCTTCTCTATTGCGGCATGCTGCCGCGCTACGCTTTCCCAACAGACGTGGCCACGTTCCATGTCTTCGATAGAGCCCGGTCCACTCCCTATCGTCCCATTATGAAATTCGCACCTTCGCAAGGTTTACCAATCGCACTTTCTCAGTATGCGCCGGGCAAACAGGTCTGGATATCCGGCAAATGCTATACATCCGGGGCGATCTACTCGGTCATGAAGAACGACCGCTTCGATGCTTGGCAGTCGCGCCGCATCTATATGGAGTGCAGTGAATGCGGTTTCGCCAAGACCCTCGCGCAGGGCGAAATGGCAACAAACAATGTGACGGACTGCGAAGCCTGCGGTGGCGAGAGTTCTTTCGGGCCTGCCCGTAACTGGATGAGACCGCCGGGGTTTGCGCATCCGATCAACGAGGAGGAGGTTACATCTCCGGACGACATGCCCGAAACGAGCTATGCGACGCGGGCAAAACTGACCATGGGAACCCCCGAGGATGACGGCGGCTGGATTCAAACCAACGAGCGAGTGCGTGCGCTAAGGTCTCGAACACACCTTCTTGTTTCTAACACCGGGCCTGGAAAAGAAGGTTACACCTATTGCGTCAAGTGCGGTCGCATAGAGGCCAGCAGCACCCAAACACCCGCTCTGGCAGGATCTCATCGGAAACCGTATCCTGGTAAGGATGACGAGTTGATCTGCGATGGAACAAGCCTGACCAGACACTTGGTGCTTGGGACCGACTTCATCACAGACATTGTTCTGTTTTCTGCGAGAGTAACAGCTCCGATAAATCTCAGGCCTGGCCAGTATCCAACAGATGTTGCTCTTAGAACGGTGAGTGAGGCGCTGGCGAAGGCGGCATGCCAGATGCTCGAAATTGAGCCCGGCGAGCTTATGGCGGAGTATCGTCCCGCTCTGACCCTTGCAGGCACGAGCGGTCTGGAGGCGGAAATCTTCCTCTATGATACGCTGCCGGGCGGCGCAGGGTTTGCCAGCCAAGCAGCAGATCGTGGTCTCGAACTGTTCGACCGAGCCTTGAAGCTGCTTCAACATTGTCCCGAAAACTGCGATGCATCTTGCTACCGTTGTCTTCGTAGCTTCAAGAACAAGTTCGAACATAACCTGCTTGACCGGCATGTCGGCGCTGAATTGATCAACTACCTGCTGACCGGCGTTCAACCGGAGTTCCATCCCGAACGAGTCAGAAACTCGACAACATTGCTGGCAAATGATCTTGAAAGGCAGAATGACGGCGGTTTGAAACTGGAGAGATTTGTTGATGTGCCGACGAATAGCGGCGGATCAATAATTGCGCCTATTCTTACTGAAAATGCAGATGGTCTAAAACATATTATTGCTTTGTCAGGTCCGCTTACCTCCGATCATCCGGCTGACCGCGGTATAGCCGAGTATCGTGTCCAGGGCGGCGCGATTAAAGTACTCGTTGAGAATGAACTATTGGTTCGCGCCAACCTTCCGTCGGCAACGAGGCTTATTCATCAAAAACTGCGAGGCGTGTCAACGCCGGAGCAAATTAGGGCCACTGCACCGGAGTAGAAAGGGACCAGTTGGGTGCAGTTGCGCACGATGTCCTGCAAAGGTGGCTAAATTCACAAACCAAGTGCAACACTGGTATGCTCCGGAGTTGCGATGGGCCGTTTTCAGCACCATGCTCAAGGTCACGATTTCATTGTGGATGGTATTGCGGGCGGGCGGCCTCCATGGCTTTGCCTTTTCCTCGCCGTCTGCGTCTTTGTCTGTTTGATCTACTAGCCCGCACTTCTCACCCTATGGATTTTGTGCAGCGGTTTTGCTGATTTTGCCCCAGGTATCTCTGCCCGGCACGGTTCTTCGGCCTTGCCGCGCGCCGCGTTGGCGACGGCGTCACCGCGGCGCCATTGTAATGGCAAGTTTGGCGTGTTTCGGCCACGGCGAGCCGGCCGGCGGCCGGGCCGGTGTGCTGAAGCGGCGGGGTATCGGCGTTTCAGCGCGATAATCGCGCGTGGGCCTGGGCGAACTCCCTCTGACAAGGATGGCTGGTTGCCATCGAGACGACGACGCGGCGCACACTCACCACGACCCGGCACCACGACCCGGGCGCCGAGCTTCAGCAGTTTCAGGCGGATCGTGCCGCAGGTGGCATTTTTCAACCGCGTCTGTTGCAAACCCAGGCGCCTGATCGCCTCCATCAGGACACAGGCGAAGGACGCGAACCACAGGCGCAGTTGGTTGGCACGCATGGTGCCGGCCGATGTGCGGTCAGCGAACAGGTTGAGCTGGCATTCCTTGATCCGGTTCTCCATCTCGCCCCGGGCACAGTAAAGATCCTCGTAGAGGGCCCGCCCCAACCCTGATTCTGGATCAAAAAAGTTGAAGTCCCCCCGTTGGCTTTGAATCCAAAGGGATTCATGATGGGTTTTATGAACAACTCAATCACCAACGGGGTGAAAATAACATGGCACAGGGCGTTCTTCCTTTCGAGTACGAAAGCGAGCCGGGCAGCAGCGATCTGACGGGTTTTGCCGGGATTGGTGTTTACCTTGATTTGATTGAGGCATCGGGACTGGCGGCTGCGGTGCGGCGCCAGGTGCGGCCAGCGGGGGCTCGGGGAGGCCTGGCAAATCTGTCTGGCCCACAGTTGCGCGACTGCCAGTATGCCATCGACGCTGGCGATGCGATCTTCGCACCGGCAATGAAAATGCTCATCTTGCGCGCCGGTGTTCCGGGCCGACGGCGAAAGCGTCTGAAGGACATTACACTTCAGAAATACCGGGGCGACCTGGAACGGCGAATGGACAAGGTTATGGCTTGTCAGCCAACCAACAAAGACGGAATTCGTCTGCGCAAACGCTCCGGCAAAGACCGTGACAGCCTGTTCACATTCATGACCGAACGCGACGTGCCGCCAACCAACAACGGCTCGGAACAAGCCATCCGCCCATCAACCACCTTGCGCAAGGTCACCGGGGGATTCCGCTCCAACTGGGGAGCCGACTTCTAAAGGTGGATCAAATGTAAGCGTCCGGTCTCGGGGCTCTGGTTCGGTTCAGCGTCGGCCGATTGCGCTCAGGTTTGAGCGAAACGCCAGGGGAGCAACTCGTCGAGCTTGGTGATTTTGTGATCGGCGATGCGACTGAGCACATCGGTCAGCCAGGCTTGGGGATCGACGCCGTTGAGCCTGGCGGTCTCGATCAGGGTATAGGCGATGGCGGCGGATTTACCGCCAGCCTCTGAGCCGACAAAAAGATAATTCTTGCGACCCAGGGCTATCGGCTTCATGGCGCGTTCGGCGGAATTGTTGTCGATCTCCAGAAAGCCGTGGTCGAGATACGGGCGCAGGCGCCTCATCCGGGTCAGGGCGTAGCGGATCGCCTTGGCGAGTTCGGACTTGCCGGAGATCTTTGGCAACCGGGTTTGCAGCCAGGCTTCCAGAGCATCGAAGATCGGTTTGGCGCGGGCTTGCCGGAGTTGGACCCGCTCGATGGGCACACTGCCGCGGGCATCCTTCTCGACGACGTAGAGCCCGGCGATGCGCTTGATGGCTTCCTCGGCGATGATCGAGCCCTCCGACTGGAAGACATCGGTGAACTTGCGCCGGATATGGGCCATGCAGGCGACTTCATCGACACCACCGGATCGGTAGAGCTCGTTGAACCCGGCATAGCCGTCCGCGTGCATCCAGCCCTTGTACCCGGCCAGGTGTTTGGTGGGGTGCTCGCCCTTGCGATCGACGGTGAACTGATACCATGCCGCTGGTGGGTCGGCGCCGCCCCATGGCCGTTCGTCGCGAACATAGGTCCAGATCCGGGCGGTCTTGCATTTGCCGGTGCCCTTCACCTGCATCTTCAGGGTGGTGTCGTCGGCAAAGATCGCCTGGCCGCGCTGAACATGGCGCCCGACCATATCAGCCAATGGTTCCAGCAGTGCCGCCGATTTGCCGACCCAGTCGGACAGGGTCGAGCGGTCGAGATCAATGCCGTCGCGATCGAATATCCGGGACTGGCGATAGAGCGGGAGGTGATCGGCATACTTCGAGACCAGCACATGGGCCAGCAAGGCCGGGCCGGGACGACCCCGCTCGATCGGGCGCGAGGGCAATGGTGCCTGGCAGATCGCCTCGCAACACGTGCAAGCCATGCGGGGCCGGACAAAGCGGTTCACGATGAACCGGCCAGGGATGTATTCCAGCTCTTCGGTGACATCTTCGCCGAGCTTCTTCAGAACCTCGCCGCACTTGCCGCAGGCCTCGCCGGGCGACAGCACTTGCTCGTTACGCGGCAAGCTGTCCGGCAACGGTTTGCGCTTTGGTTTGTTCTTCGGCCCAGCGACAGTATCAGGCGGCGCAGGCGGCGCGATCTTCGCCGCCGCGATCTCTTCCTCTTCGAGCCCGAGTTCAAGCTGATCCATCGTCTCCGACTTCGAGCCAAACCGATGACGGCGATGACCGGCGAGTTGATGCCTGAGCTTGGCAATCTCGAGCGCCTGGGACTTGACCGTCGCCACCAATTGCCCCGCGAACACCCTCAATTCCGAGGGATTATCGGGCAGTGATTTGGTCTGATCCAGCATAGCCATTCTATACCAGAACGCGACACTGAAGGGAACCCCAAAAGCGTCATATTTCTCTGTTTTTGTTCAGAAAATCATCCTGCCGTCAGGGGTCGCCAGGTGCGCAGCGGCGCGCGCCAATCGATGCCATCCAACAGCATCGCCAGTTGCGCCGATGTCACCGACAACCTGCCATGCGCCGGCGATGGCCAGACGAACCTGCCGCGCTCCAGACGCTTGGAAAACAGACACGCCCCTTGCCCGTCCCACCATATGACCTTGATCAGATCGCCGCGCCGTCCCCGGAACACGAACAGGTGCCCGGAATACGGGTCCTGCTCCAGAACCTTCTCGGCCAGCGCCGACAAACCGTTGAACCCCTTGCGCATATCGGTAACGCCAGCCGCCAGCCAGACCTTCGTCTGCACGGGAACCGGGATCATGCGCTCAGACCTCGCGCCAACAGCACCACCATGTCCGGATCAAAGGCACCGCTGAGCGTCAGACGATGGCCCGATGCAAGGGCAATCTCGATCCGACCGTCGCTGACAGGGCTGATCGGCTCCGGCGCGGCGGTGATCGCAGTCGACATCACCTCGACAGGCAGGAAAAACACCCCATCACCACCTGGCCCAAACCGCGGATCACGACGCCACGCGAACACCATGGTCGCGCTCAGCCCGTGATGGCGCGCCACCGACGCAACCGAAGCCCCAGGCTCAAGCGCCTCGGCCACAACACGGCGCTTGAACGCATTCGAGTAGCTCCGCCGATTGCCTCTACGATGATCCATCAAGTTCAAGTGTCCTCGTAATTCAAACGGACATTATCGCCCGCGATCACGCGAAGACTCGCACGCCAATCACAAACCCTTCAAGGGCGGGGAGACCGGACGGTTACGATCAAATAGCTCAATCATTTAAATTTGCGAGATAATACAATAGTTTAGTGGAAAAAGATGGTGCCGGTGATAGGACTTGAACCTACGACCCCATCATTACGAATGACGTGCTCTACCAGCTGAGCTACACCGGCCCGGGGTGTTTGAGACGTGCGAAACATAGTTGGTGGTCCGGGCTTTGGCAAGCGGGTTTCAGGCTGCGGATAGAGGCCTTTCGCGGGGGTCTTCGGTTGCGTCCGGGGCGGTCTGCGCGTCCTCTGCGCTGGCGAGTTCCTCGGCTTCCTCGACTGCGGCCGCCTCGTCGCCGCCGATCAGCAGCGGGAGCATTGCGGCGTGGTTGATGTCGGTGTCGAGCGCGTCGCCGCGCGGGGCGTCGAGTGCCCGGGCGAGCCAGCCGCGGACCTCGGCCTCGGGCGCGTTCTCGCCCCGGGCGATGGCAGCCATGACAGTGCAGACGCGGGCGGTCGGTTCGGATTCTTTCAGGCCTGCGATGGCCATTCGCGCGCCGGTCCAATCCTCGGTCACCAAGGCCAGTTCGGCGGCGAGGAGTTGCGACTCGGGGTGCGAGGCGAAGGCGTTCAGGAGCTTGCCGAAGCGCAACCGGCGCTCGTGTGCGCTTTCGTTGGGTTCGATGGCAGCATAGGCGGCGGCGAGCTTGGAGGCGGGTTTGCGGCGCCAGGCATCGATCAACATCTTGGCTGCGGCGCGTTTCGAACCGGCGGTGATCAGGTGGCGTGCGGCGGTCGAGACTGCCTCGGAATTGGTTGGGTCGAGCTTGGCCGCATCGAGCGCCAGTTTGCGGGCGTGGTCGGCCTCACCCACCTCCTCGGCGTCCTCGGCCTGGGCCAGCGCCAGCATAGCATCGCGGCGGTTGGCCTCGGGCTTGGGCAGCAGCTTGGCGCGGCGCTGGGAGTCGAGGGTCTTGCGGGCTCCAGCCCAGTCGAACTTGCGGCTCTGCAGCATGTAGAGGGTTTCCAGCACCGACGCCTCACGCGAGCGCAGCTTCATCGCGCTCTCGGCCAGCTTCAGTGCGCGCTCGGTGTCGTCCTTCTCAAGCGCCCGGTTGAGCAGGCCGCGGACCCCGATGAACGAGGTTGCCGGGTCTTCCGCCAGCGCCCGGTAATAGGTCTCGGCGCGCAGGTCGTCGCCCGCCAATTCCGCCGCCTGGGCGTTCAGCAGACGGGTCAATTCCGGGCGTTGCAACAGAAGCTCGGCCTTCTCGGCCTTGGCCCGGGCGACCCGAGCGTCACCGGCGGCGAGCGCGGTCATCCCGCGCGCCATCGCTTCCAGTCCCCGGCGCTCACGCGAGCGGTCGAAATAGCGGCTGATCGCAGTCTCGTCGCCGTCGATGAAGCGGAGCACGGCAAGGATCAGCCCGGCGATCTTGAGGACCAGCCAGAGCGCGACAAAGCCGATCACCAGCAGCACCGCGAAATGGATTGGTGCGAAGAAATACTCCTGCCCGGCGAACTGGACGGTGATGCCGCCCTGGTCTTCGATCAGGTGCACGATGCCCCAGATCCCGGCGGTGACCAGGGCCAGGAACAGGAACACGCGAAAGGCTGATATCAGCATGTGATTTCTCCCTGGCTCAACCGCCGGCACCGATTTGGGTGCGCCAGTCGGCCAGCGCGGAATCAGCAGCGACCCGGGCGCGGAGTTGGTCGAGCCAGCCGCCGAGCCCGGTTTGGGCATGATCGGGCAGGGCTTCGGCTTCGTCCAGCGCCTCAGTCAGCTTGCCCTCCGAGATCCGCGCGGCAATGCGCGAGGTGACGGCACCGACGCTGTCGCCAGCCTGTTCGGTGGTCGGGCGGCCGGCCACCTGGGCCTTTAGCCAGGCGAGCGCTTGCAGGCCGGTGCCCTCGCCGGCGCCGGCCTGGACATCGGCGGCGACCGCGGCCTGGGCATGGCGCCCGAAGCTGGCTTCCAGTGCGGCGGCGGTCGCCAGACCGGAATCGGCCCCGATGGCCAGCGCTTCTGGCGCTTCGGCCCCGGCCATGGCGGCGGTCTCGTCCAGCTTTGCGCCATAGGGCAATCCGCCGGTCAACCGGCTGGCCAACACATCGACGGCGGCCTGGAGCCGGGCTTGCTGGAGTGCCGAGGAGGCTTTGCCCAGCGCCTCGCTCTGTATGTCGCGGGCGTCGGCGGCGCGCGACTCGACGGCGTCGATCCGGGCGGAAAGGGCGGCGGTGCCGCCCTCGATCGAAGCCGCGAGATTGTCGAGCCGGGCGCCGAGGGCCGCAACCGCGGCGGCGATCTCCGGCGGGGCGGTGCCTTCGCCGGTACCGGCATCCGCCAGCGCGTTGGAGATAGCGGTGAATTCGTCGCGCAGAGAAATCAGTTCGGTCTCGGCCGCATCGAGGCGGGCGGCGAGGGATTGCGCGGCCGATTGCGCGGCGGCGAGGGCGGCTTCTGTCTGGCTGGCGCTGGCCTGCCTGGATTCGGTGGTGTCGAGGCGGCTGGACAGTGCGGTGAGTTCGTCGTTCAGCGCGGCGATCTCCGCGTCCGACTTGGCAGCGCCGGCGGCCAGTTCGCCACCGAGCGTGGCGAAGCGGCCCTCGGTATCCATCTGGCCTGGACGCAGGTATTGCGCCACGCCCTCGGGCAGCTGCGGCGCCAGCTTGGGCGCGGCCCAAAGTGTCAGGCTGGCGACAACGATGATGCCGACGAGCACCATCAATGCGGTGGCGGCCAGGCTGCGGTGCCCGTGCTCCTCGTCCTGCGGATGATCGTCGTGCAGGGCTTCGTCATCCGGGGCGTCGAATTGTGGGAGCGCGTCCGGGGCTTCTGGTTCGGTTTCGGTCCCGGGGACCTCCGGTTCGGCTTCGGGCTCCGTCGCGGTTTCGGGCTTGGTCACAGCCTCTGGTGCGTTCTCGGCGCTATCGTCTTCGGGCGCCGGCCCTGCCGTTTTCTTTTGCTCGACGGTCTTGGGATCTTTGGGCTTCTTCATCGAGTGATCCCTTTCGTGTTTCCGGTCGCAGCTAGAATACTCGGTTAACGATTTTGGGCCAGAGAGACTCAGGTGCATATTCGTTTAGATTAAGAAGCGCGGAGCCCCGCTGCAATCGTCATTGCCGGTTTATTGCCTTGCGCCAGGGGAATACGACCGGATTTCGGCCAACATGGCTGCCGCATTTGGTGCTTCGGCGATCAGAATCCGGCGAAATCCCGCCGCCGCCAGCGATTCGGCGGCGGCGGGCGAGATGGCGAGGAGGCCGGTGGTATCCAGCGTCGCTTCCGTGTTGGCGAGGTAGCGGGCAAGGATGGCGGCACCCCGGGGCGACCAGATGGTGACGAGATCGACGATGCCCCGAGTTAGGGCTGCGGCGATGGGTGCGGGGGGCGGACCGGTTTCCTCGGCATGATAGACAACCGCCTCGGTAACCCGCTGCCCGGTCTCGGCCAGCCAACCCTTGAGGTCGCCGGCGGCGTCGCGGCCACGGGGGTGGAAAAACTCGCGGATGCCGCTTTGCCGGGCCAGTTCGACCAGGGTGCGGGCGTCGCCATCGGCGGAGATGCAGTTCAGGTATCCGGCCTTGCGCGCTGCCCGCGCCGTGGCCTTGCCGACGCAGAGCGCGGGCAGGTCGCGCCGGCCGGTCAGGGTGGCAAGCGCCCGGACGCCGTTTGCGGAAGTGAACAGCAGGCCGCCCGCCGTATTGGGGAGTTTCAGGGGCTTCCCGGTGGATTCTGCCCGGGCGGGCACGATACGAGTCAGCGGCCAGATCAGCGGGGCGATGTCGTCCGATTCGAGAGCATCGGCGAGGATGCGACTGTCTTCCAGCGGGCGGGTCAGCAGGACGGAAATGTCACCTATGGGCATGTCAGGTTTCGAAAAAACCCGGCCCGGCGCGGGACCGCAGCTCTTCAGCGGCATCCGCTCCCAGGGCGGCGGCGTCGGACACGGGACCGCGCCGCTCGGTGGCGAGGCGTTCGGTGCCGTCCGGGCGGATGATCTCGCCCCGGAAACGCAGGTCAACGCCGGTGATCTCGGCGAGCCCGCCGATCGGGGTCTGGCACGAACCGTCGAGTGCGGCCAGGAAGGCGCGCTCGGCGACTATCCGGGAAGCGGTGGGGGTATCGTGGATCGGGGCGAGCAGGGCCAGGATGGCGGTGTCGGCGGTGCGGGTTTCGACGCCGATCGCGCCCTGGGCGACGGCGGGCAGCATTTCGTCGGGCGAGATGGCGGCGCGGATGAGTTCGCTCTGGCCGAGGCGGTGGAGCCCGGCGCAGGCGAGGAAGGTTGCTTGCGCCATGCCTTCGTCAAGCTTGCGCAACCGGGTCTGCACGTTGCCGCGGAACTCGACGACTTTCAGGTCGGGGCGAAGATGCAATAGCTGGGCCCGGCGGCGCAGCGACGAAGTGCCGACGACGGCGCCCGGCGGCATCTCGGCCAAGTTTGCATGGGTCAGGCTGACGAAGGCGTCGCGGACATCCTCACGCGGGAGCAGGCAGGGAATGGTCAGGCCCTGCGGGAGGATAGTGGGCATGTCCTTCATCGAATGGACCGCGATGTCGATTCCGCCCGGCTGCCCACGCGCCAGCAGGGCCTCCTCGATCTCCTTGGTGAACAGGCCCTTGCCGCCGATCTCGGACAGCGAACGGTCGGTGATGCGGTCGCCGGTGGTCTTGATGACGGTAATCAGGAAGGCCGTCGCGGGGAGGCTGTGTGCCGCCATCAGCCGGTCGCGGGTCTCGTGCGCCTGGGCCAGCGCCAGGGGCGAGCCACGGGTGCCGATCTTCAGCGGATTATCCGGGCTGGGAAGCGGCGCAGTCATTTTCGGTCTTTCTGTTGCCCGTCGCGGCGCCGCCGCCCGCCCGGCTTCGTCATCCGGCCACCAATCGAGCACCGGGGGATAATCGGTGGCCGGGTCACGAGGCCGGGCGAGCGGCTGGTCTTCACGACAATCCCTTAGTAAGAGGGCCGACAGGCGCGCGCAATGCGACGGAATGGAGCCATGGCTGGCAAGATCACCATACTCGGCATCGAATCGAGCTGCGACGAGACCGCCGCGGCGGTGGTGCGTGCCGAGGTGAGAGGGGGCGAGGCCGTCGTGCCGGGCGAGATTCTGTCCAATGCCATCTTCGGGCAGGACGATCTGCATGCGCGTTACGGCGGCGTGGTGCCGGAGATTGCGGCGCGGGCCCACGCGGAGCGGGTTGATCTGGTCGTGATGCGGGCGCTGGAGGAAGCGGGGATTGGGCTGGACGGTCTGGATGCGATTGCGGTGACCGCCGGACCGGGGTTAATCGGCGGGGTACTGTCCGGGGTGATGGCGGCGAAGGGGATCGCGGCCGGGGCCGGGCTGAAGCTGGTGGCGGTGAACCATCTGGAGGGCCATTCGCTGACGCCGAGGCTGACCGGTGGGGTGGAATATCCCTATCTGCTGCTGCTGGCCTCGGGCGGGCATTGCCAGTTGATCGCGGTGGCGGGGTTGGGGGAATATCGTCGGTTGGGCGGCACCATCGACGATGCGCCGGGCGAGGCATTCGACAAGACGGCGAAGATGCTGGGATTGGGGTTTCCTGGTGGGCCGGAGGTGGAGCGATGGGCGGAGAGGGGCGACGCGGCGCGGTTCGATCTGCCCCGGCCGCTGATGGGCCGGACGGGCTGCGATATGAGCTTCTCCGGGCTGAAGACCGCCGCCGTTCGAGCGCGCGACGTATTGGTGCGGGCGCAGGGCGGGCTTTACCGGCGCGATGTGGCAGACCTTTGCGCGTCGTTCCAGCAAGCGGTGCGCGAGGTGCTGTCGGCCAAGACGCGCTGCGCGATGGTGCAGTTTGTGGACGAGTATCCGGGGGTGGCCGAGCGGGTGATTGCGGTGGCGGGCGGGGTCGCCGCCAATCGCAGCTTGCGCGCCGGGCTGGCGGAGGCTGCGGAGGCGGAGGGGTTTCGCATGGTCGCGCCGCCGATCGCGCTGTGCACCGACAACGCGGCGATGATTGGCTGGGCCGGGATCGAACGGATCGCTGCTGGCAAGGCCGATGCGCCAGTGGTGCCGCGTCCGCGCTGGCCGCTGGACCGCAGCGCCGAGCCGATGCTGGGGTCGGGCAAGAAAGGGGCGAAGGCGTGAGCGAAGTCGTTGCGATTCTGGGGCAGGGCGCATGGGGTACGGCGCTGGGGCGAACTTTGTCCGACGCGGGCGCCGAAGTGCGGTTCTGGCGGCGCGGTGGATCGGTGGAGGTGCTGGCGGGCGCTGCGATGGTGCTGTCGGCGGTGCCGGCACAGGCGACGCGCGGAGTGTTGGCGGAGTTGGGACCGGCACTGCCCGAGGGCGCTTCGCTGGTGCTGACCGCCAAGGGGTTGGAGAAAAGTACCCTGAAGCTGCAATCGGAGATCGCGGCGGAGGTGGCGCCGGGGCATCCGGTGGGGGTTCTGACCGGGCCAAGTTTCGCCACCGACCTGACCGCCGGGCTGCCGACGGCGGTGACGCTTGCGGTGGCGGACGGGGTGTTGGGAGAGGCGTTGCAGCGCCGTCTGGCGACGCGGTCGCTACGGCCCTATCTGAGCGACGATGTGCCCGGCGCGCAGATCGGCGGCGCGGTGAAGAATGTGATCGCGATTGCCTGCGGAGCGGCGATCGGCGCCGGGTTGGGCGAGAGCGCCCGGGCAGCGCTGATGACCCGGGGATTCGCCGAGATGGTGCGGCTGGGCATTGCACTGGGTGGCCGGGCGGAGACCCTGGGCGGACTCTCCGGGTTCGGCGATCTGGCGCTGACGGCGGCCTCGGAAAGCTCACGCAATTTTGGCTATGGGCTGGCGTTGGGGCGTGGCTCGACGCCGGCCGAGCTGGCTGCGGACGGGCGCACCTATGAGGGCGCGGCGACCGCCGGGCCGGTAGCTGCAATGGCGGCGCGTCTGGGTATCGAGATGCCGGTGGCGGCGATGGTTGCCGCCCTTGTGGCGGGCGAATTGACGGTGCCGGAAGCTGTCGGGAAACTGTTCAATCGCCCGCTGCGGCGGGAGTGAAGAGGGAGAGCCATCAATGCTGTATGCTATCATCTGCCTCGACAAGCCGGGGGCGCTGGAGGTTCGAAAAGCCAATAGAGAAAACCATCTGGGGCACATCCGGGGCGCCGGGAGCGCCATCGTGCAGGCCGGACCATTCCTCGATGCGGATGGCGAGATGTGCGGTTCGCTGCTGATCTATGAAGGGGATCTGGCCGGGGCCGAAGCCTGGGCGGCAGCGGACCCTTATGCGGCGGCGGGGTTGTTCCAGAGCGTCGAGGTGAGACCCTGGAAGAAGGTTGTCGGCTGAGGCGATGTCCGACCCCGGGGCCGACTGGCGGGCGATGGCGGCTTTGCTCGCCGACCCCGCAACCCATGGTGGGGCGGAAACGCAGCGCATCGATACCCATACGGCGGCGGTGGTTGTCGCCGGGGACCGGGCCTGGAAACTGCGCCGCCCGGTGGATTACGGTCGGCTGAACTACGCGACGCTGGTGCGGCGGCGCGAATGCGCCGAGCGGGAAATCGCGCTGAATTCGGCCACTGCGCCGGGGCTTTACACCGGCCTGGCCGGGATCGGGGCGGATCGGGGCGGGTGGCGGTTGATCGAGCCGGGCGACCTGCCTGAACACGCCGAGCCGGTGGTGGTGATGCAACAGTTCCGCCCGCGGGATCTGTTCGACCGCATGGCTGCGGATGGCCGGCTGACGTCGGAGTTGATGCGTGCCACTGGCCGTGCCGTGGCCGACATGCACAAGGCCGCGCCCGGGCGTGAAGGCCTGGGCCGTCTGCCTGCATTTGCCGGGCGCGAGACCAGTGAACTGGTGCGATTGGCCGATCTGCTGGGGGCCGAGGCTTGTGCCGGGTTGGCTGCGCGTCGCGGCACCAGGCGTTGCCATGGCGACCTGCATCTGCGGAACATCGTCTTGTGGCAGGGTCGCCCTGCCCCGTTCGACTGCATCGATTTCAACGATGCTTTTACCGATATCGACCCGCTCTATGATCTGGCGTTCCTGTTGATGGACCTCGATCACCGGGGCCATGGCGCGTTGGCGATCACGGTGTTCAACGCTTGGGCGGAACGCATGGCGGCGGAACCGGGGACCGAGGTCGGCTCGGCCTATGGCGGGTTGGCGCTGTTGCCGTTCTTCAAGGCATGCCGAGCCGGGATCCGGGCCAAGGTGGGCGCGCTGGCGTTGCGTGGGCGCGATCTGGCGGACTGTGCCGGGGAACTGGCCGAGGCGCGGGCATATTTGGCGTTGGCGATCCGCTATCTGACCGAAGCGCCGCCCGCCCGATTGATTGCGGTGGGCGGATTGTCGGGATCGGGCAAATCGACGCTTGCCCGGGCATTGGCGGCACGGCTGGGGGCGGTTGTGCTGCGCTCCGACGCAATCCGCATGGGGATCCGGGACGTGGAGCAGACCGAGAAACTGCCGGGCGAGGCCTATGCGCCGGAGGTCACGGCGCGGGTTTACCGGGCAATGTTGGAACGCGCGGGGATGGCGCTGGCGGGTGGCGCCACGGTGATCCTGGACGCGGCGCATCTGAAGGCCGGCGAGCGTGACCGGGCGGCGGCGCTGGCGGCGGGTGGCGCAGGGCGCACGGAGGTGCCGTTTCATGGGTTCTGGCTGGACGCGCCGGTCGCGCGGTTGAAAGCGCGGGCGACGGCCCGGATGACGGGGCGAGAGGCGGATGCTTCGGACGCCGATGCGCGGGTAGTCGAGGACCAGACCGGCTATGACCTCGGCCAAATCCACTGGCACCTGCTTGCGGCAGGAGGCAGCCCGGAGGCTGTGGTGGATATGGCCATGGCCGGGCTGGACGGATAGATATCATCGGAACGGGATCGAGAAGGAGAGAACCACCATGGCCTATTGGCTGTTCAAATCGGAGCCGAATACCTGGGGTTGGGACGATCAGGTCGCCAAGGGCGATTTGGGCGAGGAATGGGACGGCGTGCGTAACTACCAGGCCCGGAACAACATGCGGGAAATGAAGCTGGGCGATCTGGGATTCTTCTATCACTCGGTCAACGAGAAACAGATCGTCGGCGTGGTCGAGGTCTGTGCCGAGATCCATCCGGACAGCACCACGGACGATCCGCGCTGGGAATGCGTCGATGTCAAGGCGGTGGCACGCTTTCCCCGCCCGGTGACCCTGGCCGAGGTCAAGGACGAGCCGCGTTTGTCGGAGTTGGCGCTGGTGCGCCAGTCGCGACTGTCGGTGGTGCCGGTCTCCGAGGCGGAATGGCGGCTGATTTGCGAGATTGGCGGGTATGTGGGGTAGGCCGGTCTACCTGGTTTGGGGCCCGATTTGGGGCCCGATCCGCGGCCCGATCTGCGGCCAAGTGTCGGACAGGCGGTAGCCACCGGGCCAGGGGTCAGTGGAGTCCAGCGTGTGCTGGTGGGTGCCGGTGATCCAGGCACGGCCCGAGATTGTCGGGATGATCGCCGCGCGGCCCGCCACCGTGGTCACCCCGACGATGGCGCAGTGGAACGCGGAGTCGATCAGCGAGACGCCGGTGAAGCGGTCGCCGGTTTTAATTTGGCCGCGCGCGTGCAGCACCGCGAGGCGGGCCGAGCAGCCGGTGCCGCAGGGCGAGCGGTCGATCTTGGCCGGGCGGATGGCGACCGCGTTGCGTCCCGTGGCCACGCCGCCGCGCACCTCGACCGGCGCGGCGATCTGGCAGAACGAGATGTGATTCCAGTCCGGAATCGAAGGGTGGGTGAAGCCGAGTTGCTCGTTGGCGGCGGCGGTGATTCGGATGCCGGTCTCGGCGATGTCGCGGGCCTCGTCGGGGGTGAGGGCAAAGCCGAGCGCGGTGCTGTCGGCGATGACGAAGCTGTCGCCGCCATAGGCGGTATCGACGGTCAGGGCGGCGAAACCGGGAACCTCCAACGCCACCCCCAACCGGTCGGCGAAGCTGGCGACGTTGCGGATGGTGACGCGCTCGGCCCGGCCGTCACGGACAGCGACACGGGCCTCGATCAGGCCGCCGGGGGCCTCCAGCGTCAACACGGTTTCGGGCTCGGTGACAGGCACGATGCCGGTCTCGACCAGCACCGTGGCGACGCAGATCGAGTTGGAGCCGGACATCGGCGGGGTGTCCTCGGGTTCCATGATGATCCACGCGGCATCAGCCTTCGGGTGCTTCGGCGGCACCAGCAGATTGACGTGCCGGAAGACCCCGCCGCGCGGCTCGTTCAGCATGAAATTGCGCAGGGTCTGGTCACGGGCGATCCAGCGCGATTGTTCCCAAAGGGTATCGCCGGGTGGCGGTGCGACGCCGCCGGTGATCACGTCACCAACCTCGCCCTCGGCATGGACGGAGACGGTATGGATGGTCTTGGTGTCGCGCATGGGACTGTCCCTCTGTTGCACGTCCATTCTTTGCCTGGTGTTGCGGACACGGCAAGAATGTTTTGCGCCGGCAGGGGCTGTGGCGGCAGGATTAGGGACTATGTTCCAGTGGAAGGCAGTGAAAAAGGGAGAGCGGCATGGGACTTCTGGTCGACGGCGTCTGGCAGGACAAATGGTACGATACCCGGAAGTCGGGTGGTGCATTCGTGCGCGATGCGGCGCGTTACCGCAACTGGGTCACCGCCGACGGTTGCCCGGGGCCGAGCGGCGAGGGCGGGTTCAAAGCCGAAAGCGGGCGCTATCACCTCTATGTCTCCTATGCCTGCCCGTGGGCGCACCGGACCCTGATCTTCCGAGCGCTGAAGGGGTTGGAGGAGCATATTGGCGTCTCCGTGGTGCATCCGCTGATGCTCGCCGACGGCTGGACCTTCGAGACCGGTTTCGACGGTGCGACCGGGGACCCGGTGGGCGCCAACGGTTTCCTGCGCGACGTCTATTTGGCGGCGAACCCGCACGCCACCGGGCGGGTGACGGTGCCGGTGTTGTGGGACAAGGAACGTGGCGCCATCGTCTCGAACGAGTCCTCCGAGATCATCCGGATGTTCAACGGCGCCTTCGACGCGCTGACCGGCAACCGGGACGACTATCATCCCGAGGGGCTGCGCGATGCCATCGAGGCGGTCAACACGCGGGTCTTCGAGACGGTGAACAACGGCGTCTACCGGGCCGGGTTCGCCACCACCCAGGCCGCCTATGACGATGCGGTGACGGCGCTGTTCGAGACGCTGGACTGGCTGGAGGAGCGGCTTGCGCACCAGCGCTACCTGATGGGAGACCGGATCACCGAGGCCGACTGGCGGCTCTACACCACGCTGGTGCGCTTCGACCCGGTCTATGTGGGGCATTTCAAGTGCAACATCAGGCGCATCGCCGACTATCCGGCGCTGTCGGGGTTCCTGCGCGAGCTCTACCAGTGGTCCGGGGTGGCCGCGACCACACGGCTGGATCACATCAAGTTCCACTACTACGCCAGCCACGAGAGCGTGAACCCGACCCGGATCGTACCGGCGGGGCCGGGAGTCGATTTGCTGTCTACGCACGGGCGCGAGGGTGTGGGAAAGGGGTAGGAGCAGGCTCTGTACTCAAAGAAGGGAGTCGGGTTAGAGCCCTACTGAATTGAGAGGAGTCAACTCATCGCCTTGATCCGAACCTCCCCGTCGTCAAGGAAGCACGTTTTGTTAAAGAGCGTGAGGTCCAAGGGATTCGGTAACCGGACATCTCCGATGTCAGGGCATGGCTTTGCCGATGGATCGTAAGACCGATCAATCTGGGAGATGAATACGATGATCAACCCCCTCTCGCTTGCGAAGGCCTTCAACGCACGAACCTGCACCATGAGTTCCGGGTTCTCTCGTTTCTGATCCAAAAGCTGTAGATAATCTATGACAACCACCGTTCCCCGCGGTGCGGATACCAGCCGATTGATGATGTAATCAGATCTGATGTCATCGGGGTTGTCGAACTCGAACCGATCGCCATAAATCGAAGGATCACCGCAGATGGTTCGAATGTTGTTCGAAGCTTCGTCCGCGTTGTATTCGAGAGTAAAGAATACACCATGGCCGCCCGATTTCACGGCCCCGACGATGAGTTTGAGCCCCATCGTCGTCTTACCATGACCAGGGCGTGCACCCATAGCAGGCGCGCCACTTGTAGAAGCTGAACGGTGCCACTACGGCGATCAACCCGGCCACCCACTAAAGCACGATCCACAATCTCCGATTCATGGATCGTGCTCTATCTCATTGATTTTTCGTGATTTCCGAATCGCAAAGTGAATTCACTTTGCTGGATATCGCTTTAGGAACAGGGGTTTTTTCCGACCTCATGCAAACTTTCGATCAGCGTTCTCATGGGTTTGACGCTACTTGCGCAGCCTCTTGGGCCTGCGTTTCGCCGGTCTCGGTGATAACCTTCTTCCAGGTCTCCACATCCTGTGCGCCCCGCATCACATAGCGCCCGCCGACGACGAAGCAGGGCACGCCGGTGACACCCATGTTGCGGGCGGCATTCTCCTCCTTGATCAGGGTGTCGCGGTCGGAGTCGCCAGCCAGCAGTTTGGCGACGACGGGGCGCTCCATTCCGGCGGTTTCCGCGACGGCGAGCAGGGTCTCGTGGTTGGAGATGTCCTCGCCGTTCTCGAAATAGCGGCGGAACAACTGCTGGACGACCACCGACTGGTTCCCGGTGGTGGCGGCCCAGCGGATCAGCCGGTGGGCGTCGAAAGTGTTTGGGGTGCGCTTGATACCGTCGAAGTCGAGCTCCAGACCGGTGTCGGCGGCGGTCTGGCGCACATGGGAGTAGGCCCGCTCGGCACCCTCGGGACCACCGAACTTGGTTTCCAGATACTCCTGCCGGTCCATGCCTTCACGAGGCATGGTCGGGTTGAGCTGGAAGACCCGCCAGGAGACGTCGAAGGGATCGACTCCAGCCTCGGCGATGGCCTGGTCGAGCCGGGCCTTGCCGATATAGCACCACGGGCAGATCGGATCGGAGATGATGTCGAGTGTGATCATGGGGAGAATGTAATGTGGGTTGGTGTTGGGGGAAACCCTGCGCGGTTTCAGAGCTGCGTATTTTGATCTCCGCCCGCCGGGGCGGGCGGAGCATTTGGTGAGATTTACGGCGGCGTCGTTGTCGCGTTTTCGTTGACCACGCAATTGACGTCGACAGCGCTGCCGGTGATGCCGAGATCGGCCCCGCTGTTGCCGACCGAGGTGTTGAACATCACCAGGGAATCGCAAGCCCCCTGCATGCCCGCCCCCGTCCCGCCCATATTGCCGTTGGTGACATTGCGCATCACCAGGCTGCCCGCGCCGAACAGGATACCGAAATTGAGGTTTCCGGCAGCGTAGCTCCGGGTCAGAATTGCATCTTCGTTCACATTGATGCCGACGCCATTATTGTCGATGGCGCGCACGCGTTCGACGATGATGCCCACAACCGACGGATCAGCTACAACGCCGCTGGTCCAGCCGGTGACGGTGCCGTTTCGTACTTCGACATTGGTATCGGTGCCGATAGCATGCACGCCATGGCCGTTCGCTACACCAACGCCGTGGCCGCGGTGCGGCGCAGATTGGAGTTGTGCTTGCGCTTGTGGGTGGCGACGGCTTGGGGAACGTTCCTACCCGCCCAGAACACCAAAATTCGACAGCGCTTCGCGCAGGCCCGGGGGCAGGTCCGGCTCGTCGCCCGGGGCGGTGCCGATGTCCGGCGGTGCGTCGGCGGCGAAGAGGTAGCGCCAGCCCTGGAAGGGGCGGCGCGGGCGCGGTGCGGTTGGGATCAGGGCGGGCTCGAAGACGATGGCGCACCGCCGGATGCCGTCTTCGCCGGTGACCTCTTGCAGCGCGGCTATGTGCTGGCGGACCCGGACGACGCCGCGGATCACCCAGTAGAGCGAACCGCCGCGCAACAATTCATCCGCTCGGCGCGGCCTGCTGCGAGTGACATGGCGGGGGTGCGGGTCGAGGCCGCCGGCGAGGCGCTCGGCGCTGCGTCGCGATTGCCAGTTCGCCAGGTCCTCGACGGTATCGACTCCGACACAGAGTTTGATCAGGTGCAGGGTCGGTTTTGTTGGGTCGGGCATCGGTGGTCCTTGCCGTCGGGAAGTCGGTTCAGCCGAGGCCGAGCACGTCGAGCATGGTGTACTCGCCCGGTTTGCGGCTTTGCCCCCACAGTGCTGCCTTGACCGCACCGCGGGCGAAGATCATCCGGTCGGTGGCAATGTGGCGCAGGACGATGCGCTCGCCCGCCGCCGCGAATATCACGTCGTGCTCGCCGACCACATCGCCGCCCCGAAGGGCTGCAAAGCCGATATCGCCACGCTTGCGGGTGCCGGTATGGCCGTCGCGGCTCCGGTCGGCGGTGTCGCTCAGCTTCACGCCCCGGCCTTCGGCTGCCGCCTCGCCCAGCATCAGGGCGGTGCCGGAGGGGGCGTCGACCTTGTGGTGGTGGTGCATCTCGACGATCTCGATGTCGAAATCCGGGTCCAGCGCGGCGGCCACCTTGCGAGTTAGCATGGTCAGCAGGTTGACCCCAAGCGACATGTTCCCGGCCCGGATGATGGTGGCGTGGCGGGCGGCGGCGGAGAGGCGCGCGAGGTCTTCGTCGCGAAAGCCGGTGGTGCCAATGACATGCACCAGACGGGCCTGGGCGGCAACCTCGGCATGGGCGACGGTGGCCTCGGGCGCGGTGAAGTCCAACGCTGCGCGGACCCCCGCGAAGACCTCCAGCGGGTCGTCGGAGACGGTGATGCCGTTGGCGGCCCCGCCCATTGCTTCGCCCAGATCGCGGCCGATCCAGGGGTGGCCGGGGCGTTCGGTGGCGCCCGCCAGAACAGCATCCCCCTGATTCGTGGCGCGCTCGGCGATCGCACCCACCAGCATCTGCCCCATCCGGCCCGAAACCCCGGTGACGGCGATGGAAAGCGGGATCTGTCCGGTCATGGTCTGTCTCCCCAGGGTCTCGCGCGAGTCTGGCTTGACTATCAGCCTCGGGGGTGTGGGAAAAGGGGGCGTGGGGTGGCGGGTGGTGCGCATTTGGCGCAAGCCGCGCCAGACGGCGACAACCTGGACCTTGCCGGGATGGGTCGGAGCCGTGTGTTGCGTGGAGACCGCCCTACCCCGTCATGCCTTCCCAGAAGCCTTTCACCTTGGTGAAGAAGTTCTGGCTTTGCGGGCTGTTGTCGGCCTTTATCTGCTCGAACTCGCGCAGCAGTTCCTTCTGGCGCGTGGTCAGGTTGATCGGGGTCTCGACCATCAGTTCGATATAGAGGTCGCCTTGCTGGCCCGGGCGTTGCAAGGCCGGCATCCCCTTGCCGCGCAGACGGAGTTGCTTGGCGCTCTGGACACCGGCGGACACCTTGACCCTTGTGCGGCCGCCGTCGAGCAGGGGGGCGTCGATCTCGCCGCCCAGAGTCGCGGTGGTCATCGGCACCGGGATACGGCAGTGCAGGTGCGGGCCCTCGCGCTTGAAGATCTCGTGATCGGCGACCTCGACGAAGATGTAAAGATCGCCCGGCGGGCCGCCGCGCGCGCCCGCATCGCCCTCGCCCGCCAGCCGAATACGGGTGCCGGTTTCGACGCCGGGCGGGATCGAGACGTTCAGCGCCCGGTCCCTGAGCACGGCACCCTGGCCACCGCAGGCAGCGCAAGGGTTCTTGATGATTTGGCCACGGCCCGAGCAGGTCGGGCAGGTGCGCTCGATGGTGAAGAAGCCCTGCTGGGCGCGGACCTTGCCGTGTCCGGCACAGGTCGGGCAATTCTGTGGCTGGGCGCCGCCCTCGGCGCCGGTGCCTTCACAGAGATCGCATTTGACCGAGCCGGGAACCGAGATGGTGGCCTGGTTGCCGGTGAAGGCGTCTTCGAGCGAGATCCGCAGGTTGTAGCGCATGTCGGCACCCCGCCTTACGCCGCCGCGCCCATGCCCACCACGGCCACCGCGTCCGCCATCTCCCATGAAGTCGCCGAAAAGGTCCTCGAACACGTCCGAGAATGCGCTGGAGAAGTCGCCGCCTCCCTGCCCCCCTGGGCCTCGCGGCCTACGCGGGCCGCCCACGCCGCCTTCGAAAGCGGCGTGGCCGAACTGGTCGTAGGCGGCCTTCTTTTCCGGATCCTTGAGGATGTCGTTGGCCTCGTTCACTTCCTTGAATTCGGCCTCGGCGTTGGGATTTTTCTGATTGCGGTCCGGATGCAGTGCCTTCGCCTTCTGGCGATAGGCCTTCTTGATTTCGTCGGCGGCGGCGCCGCGCGAGACGCCGAGCACCTCGTAGAAATCACGCTTCGCCATGGTATACGCCTAAATCCACCGGTGTACGGGTCGCCGTGTCTCCGCCTTGCCCCGGTGCGGGCGCGGTCTGAAGGACGCCGGGTTTCGTTTGTCGTGACCCGACATAACCTGTCAGAAGCGAGAGCGCCAGAACCGGAATGCGAGCGCAGATCGCCAATGCAGGGTTTCGTCGCGAAACACGATGATCAAGCGCAGGAGCGCCGCGAACGGTGCCCCGGGACTCGACCACGGCCATGCCAGATGTCGCCACACCAGCGGCCACCGGTCAGGACTTCTTGTCTTCCTCGACCTCTTCAAATTCGGCATCGACGATGTCGTCGTCTTCCTCCGCCATCTGGCCCTCGGCAGGTTCCGCGTCTTCGGCGGCGGCTTCTTCCTCGGCTTTGGCCTTGTAGATTGCCTCGCCCAGCTTCATCGACGCTTCGGCCAGGGCCTGGGCCTTGGTCTGGATCACTTCGGTGTCTTCGCCTTCGAGGACCGATTTCAGGTCGGTGACGGCGGTTGCGATGGTCTCGCGGGTTTCCTCGTCCACCTTGTCGCCATGCTCCTTGACCGATTTCTCGGTTGCGTGGATCAGGCTTTCACCCTGGTTGCGGGCCTCGACCAGTTCCTTCTTGAGTTTGTCGGCCTCGGCGTTCTCCTCGGCCTCCTGGACCATGCGCTCGATGTCGGCGTCCGACAGGCCACCGGAGGCCTGGATGGTGATCTTCTGTTCCTTGTTGGTGCCCTTGTCGCGGGCCGAGACGTTGACGATGCCGTTGGCGTCGATGTCGAAGGCCACCTCGATCTGCGGCAGGCCGCGCGGCGCCGGGGGGATCTCTTCCAGATTGAACTCGCCCAGCATCTTGTTGTCCACCGCCATCTCGCGCTCACCCTGGTAGACCCGAATGGTCACCGCCGACTGGTTGTCCTCGGCGGTCGAGAAGACCTGGGACTTCTTGGTCGGGATGGTGGTGTTGCGGTCGATCAGCCGGGTGAAGACGCCGCCGAGGGTCTCGATGCCGAGGCTGAGCGGGGTCACGTCGAGCAGCACCACGTCCTTGACGTCGCCCTGCAACACGCCCGCCTGGATCGCGGCGCCGAGTGCCACCACTTCGTCCGGGTTGACGCCGCGATGGGGTTCCTTGCCGAAGAAGCTCTGCACCGCCTCGAAAACCTTCGGCATTCGGGTCATGCCGCCGACGAGGACCACCTCGTCGATGTCCGCCGGCGAGACACCGGCATCCTTCAGCGCGCTCTTGCACGGCTTGATGGTGCGCTTGATCAGGTCATCGACCAGGCTCTCCAGCTTGGCGCGGGTGAGTTTCAGGGTCAGGTGCTTCGGCCCCGAGGCGTCCGCCGTGATGTAGGGCAGGTTGATCTCGGTCTGGGCGCTGGAGGAAAGCTCGATCTTGGCCTTCTCGGCGGCTTCCTTCAGGCGCTGCAGGGCCAGCTTGTCGTTGCGCAGGTCCATCCCCTGGTCTTTTTTGAACTCGTCGGTCAGATACTCGACCAGGCGCATGTCGAAATCCTCGCCGCCGAGGAAGGTGTCGCCATTGGTCGATTTAACCTCGAATAGCCCGTCATCGATTTCCAGGATCGAGATGTCGAATGTGCCGCCGCCGAGGTCATAAACCGCGATGGTCCTGCTGCCCTCCTTGTTGAGCCCGTAGGCAAGCGCCGCCGCCGTCGGCTCGTTGATGATGCGCAGCACTTCCAGCCCGGCGATCTTGCCCGCGTCCTTGGTCGCCTGGCGCTGGCTGTCGTTGAAATAGGCCGGAACGGTGATCACCGCCTGGGTGACCGTCTCGCCGAGGTACTGCTCGGCGGTTTCCTTCATCTTCTGGAGGATATAGGCGGAAATCTGGCTGGGTGAGTACTTCTCGTCATGGGCCTCGACCCAGGCGTCGCCGTTCTTGCCCTTGACGATGTTGAAAGGGACCATCTTCTTGTCCTTGGCCACCATCGGGTCGGAGTGGCGGCGCCCGATCAGGCGCTTGACGGCGAAGAGGGTGTTTTCCGGGTTTGTGACCGCCTGGCGTTTGGCCGGCTGGCCCGTGAGGCGCTCACCATCCTCGATGATGGCCACCATCGAGGGCGTGGTGCGCGCGCCTTCCGCATTCTCGACCACTTTCGGCCGGGCTCCGTCCATGATGGCGACGCAGGAATTGGTGGTTCCGAGGTCGATTCCGATGACTTTCGACATGATGCCTGTTTCCCTTCTCTGGCAGTTGGCTGCCCGGTCCGAAAAACGGCCCCTGGCTGCCACCCCGATCTCACATCAGATATGGTTTGGTTTCGGCGGCTATATAGGCAGTCCGGGACGGTGCTGCAACATTACGCGGCAACAAAGATACACTCAATGCGGGAGTGTGTTCTGGCGGGCCTGTTGGCCGTTGTGGAAGGTTATTGGGCCAGGGCCGTTGTGATCGCCGGATGATTGAGCGGATCCGACAGCTTTTGTGAAACTTCCCTGATGGCGACCGCGCTGCTGTCGCTTTGCAGGTTGGTCATGCCGACCTGCTCAAACCCCTGCGAGCCCTGCCGGGCCAGTATGGTTCCGGAGCGATCGTAGACGACCGCCTCGAATGCCCGGCGCGACGTGACCCGGGTGTAGGCCCTGGTGGTCTTCCATTCGTACATCTGGATGGCGCGCAGGCGCTCGGAACCCTGGGCCTGGAACGCGGTCCGCAGCGCCTCGTCGTGGCTGCCTTTCAGCAGCGGCAGAGGGCTGGAGGCGATGCCGCGTTGACCGAGACCGCGGACCACCGCATCGGTTAGTTCCTCGGCAAACGCGCGGCCCGATTCGGTTTCGATATCAGCGGTGTTGCTGTAGTTTCCGCACGCGGTTCCAACGAAGCGGGGCGATTCCTTGCCATTGACCACATAGGGCCGCTGGTCGATGACGGAAGCGCAACGGTATATCTGCTGGAAACCGTGAGGGTCAGATCGACGGCGGCGAATTCATAGGTGCCTTCGCCATGCAGGCAGGCACCGAGGGTGAGCTGCAGGGCGAGAGCCGGGAGAAACCGGTGGAACATGGCGGCGAGATCCCGATTTGGTGCATTGGATTTCGACAGAAGCGGTGGGGGCGGGCGCGGGCAATCTCGAACGGAGTGGAACGGCGCAAAATGACCAAAGCGGGTGAACGCAAGATCATGGGGTTCCGGCTGTTGCCGGAGTTTCTCGACCGGCCGGGGCAATCCGCCATGGCCGAGGCGGTGCGCGACATCATCCGCGCCGCGCCGCTGGTGCAGCCGGTGACGCCCTGGGGCAAGCCGATGAGTGTGCGCATGACCTCGGCCGGGCGGCTCGGCTGGGTGATCGAGCGCGGAAAGTACCGCTATGCGGCGCGGCACCCTGAAACCGGCACGCCGTGGGCGCAGATTCCGGACAGCGTGCTGGAGGTCTGGCGGGCGGTCTCGGGCTGGGACGGCGATCCGGATTGCTGCCTGATCAACTGGTACGGAGAACGCGCCCGGATGGGCCTGCACCGGGACGCCGACGAGGGCGAGGCAGGGTTCGCAGCACCGGTGGTCTCGATCTCGCTAGGCGATCCGGCACGGTTCCGCATCGGCGGGACGAGCCGGAAGGACCCGACCGAGAGCGTGGTGCTGAACTCCGGCGATGTGGTGGTGATGGGCGGGCCGGCGCGGCTGGCCTATCACGGCATCGACCGGGTGATGTTCGGCGACGGCGGCCTGTTGCCGGGCGGCGGGCGGATCAACCTGACGCTGCGGGTCGTGCGGAGTGCGTGAGGTCGAGCGTTTCGCGGGGTATGAGATCAGCGGCGGACGGTGTCCAGATCTGGACACGTGCTTAAGATATTGAAATACACGAAAAACGATTCGAGCGGGATTTATGGCCGAGAAAGTTGTCTGGAACTGACCCAGTTGTTTTTTGCCCGTGACAAAATCCATATCCACGGATTTCCGGCTCCACCAACCCGGCCCTCCTCCCCGCCCGGCCACCAAGCCTACCGGATGGGATTACGCTTGGTGGTCGGACGGGGAGGAGGGCCGGGTGGCGGCGCGCCCAAAAGACACGAAGCGGTTTTTGGAACAGGCGCAAAAGACATGCGGGGAGACGAGGCGAGGGGTGGAGCGCGCAGGCGCAAAGACCCAGCGCGACGCCTCCCCTACCCGCGCCCCTCCGCCGCCAGCGCCCTGGTGTAGCGGGCGATCATATCCTCATCGGTTTCGGCCGGGCCGTCGGAATCGGCATGGTCGCGGATCATTTCGCCCATCGACGGAACCGGACGCTCGCTGGGCCAGGTCTCCGGTTGCCACAGATGTGAGCGCAACAGCGCCTTGGCGCAATGCAGGAACACCTCCTCGACGGCAACGCGGATCACGGTCAGGGGCAGGCGGCCCTGATTGGCGCAAGCTGCCAGCGGTGCCGGATCGTCATGGATGGTGGCGGTGCCATTGATGCGCAGGGTTTCGCGAACGGTCGGGATCAGGAAGTTCAGGCCGATATGCGGGTGAACAAGGAGGTTGCGCAAGCCGTCGATACGCGAATTTCCCGGCCAGTCCGGGATCAGCAGATGCTTGTCGTCCTCGACCACAACAAAGCCCGCGCGGTCGCCCTTGGGCGAGGTGTCGAGACGCTCGCCATCCGAGGTCGCCATCAGCAGGAACGGGCTGGCGGCGATGAAGCGGCGGCAGTGGCCGTCGACATGGTCGATCTGCTTGGCCAGCGAGCGCGGCACGGCCGGGCCGTAGATCTCGCGCAGGCGGGTTTCGGTGGTGATGGGCATGGGGGCGGGGCCTCCCTTGCCCCTGCGATCTTATTTCGCGTCGTTCTCTGCTTCGTTTTTCGCCTGGTTTTTCGCCTGGTTTTTCGCCTGGTTTTTTGGGGCCGCGTTCCCCTCGAGTGCGTCCTTGGTCTCCTCCGCCGCCGGCCGAGGCGCCGCCTTGGCGACGCCGACCATTGCCGGACGGAGCAGGCGGCCGGCGATGGTGAAGCCGGCCTGCATGACCTCGATCACAGTGCCGGGACCAGCGCCGGGGACCGGGGCTTCGAACATGGCCTGGTGGCGGTTGGGATCGAACTTCTCGCCCATCGCCGGGCTGACCTTCTCGATCTTGTGCTTGGCGAAGGCGTTCAGCAGCTCGCGCTGGGTCAGTTCGACGCCCTCGATGAAGTCCTTGGCCTGTGCGCGCTGGGCGTCGGTAATATGGGCCAGCGCGCGGTCGAGGTTGTCATACACAGCCAGCAGGTCGCGGGCCAGCCTGGTTCCGCCATAGGCCTCGGCATCCTTGCGGTCGCGTTCGGCCCGGCGGCGGATGTTCTCGGATTCTGCCAGCCCGCGCAGCAGTTTGTCCTTGAGCTCGAAGCAATCGGCTTCGAGTTGGGCAATCACCCCAGCCGGGGTTACCGTCAGCCCGGCCGCCCCAGCCTCGATTGCGGCGGCCTCGATCTCTCCCGCCAGACCGGGGATGATACCCTCGATGTCCGGGATGTTCACAGGTGCATCGGCGGCCGTTTCCGGCGTCACCTCCTCAACTTCCGCCTTGTCGATGTTCTTGTCCGACATCAATCGCCTCTTTCGTCTTTTGCCTGCCTGCCCAGCATACTGCCGACCAGCCGCGCCGTGTAGTCGACGATCGGCACGATGCGACCGTAGTTCAGCCGGGTCGGTCCGATCACGCCAATGGCACCGATGATCCGGCGGCGCGAATCCGTGTAGGGCGAAATAACCAATGACGAGCCCGAGAGCGAGAAGAGTTTGTTCTCGGACCCGATGAACACCCGTACACCCTCGGCCTCTTCGGCCAGGTCCAGCAATTGGGCAAGGTCGCGCTTGGATTCAAGATCGTCGAAAAGCTGGCGCATGCGGTCCAGTTCCTCGGTACCCTGGCCCTCCTCCAGCAGGTTGGCGCGGCCGCGCACGATGAGGCGCTCCACCGCACCGGGGTCACCCTCGCTCCACAGCGCGACGCCACGTTCGACCAGGCTGGCGGCCAAGGTGTCCAACTCGGCCCGGTAGGTTTCGATACACCGGGCGATGAGGCCCTGCGCCTCGGAGATGGTCTGTCCGCGCAGATGGGCGTTGAGGAAGTTCGCCGCCTCGCGCATGGCCGACGGGGTAAGACCGGGCGGCGGGTCGAAGATGCGATTCTCTACCGCGCCGTCCTCGGTGACCAAAACCGCCAGCGCCCGGTCGGGAGAGAGCGTGATGAACTCGATATGGCGAACCGGCGCCTCGTGCTTGGGCGCGAAGACCAGGCTGGCGCAGCTCGACAGGCCAGACAGCATCGATCCAGCCTCATCGAGCATGGCGGAGAGATCGTCCTCGTGGCTGGCGACGCTGCGTTCGATCTGCTCGCGCTCGGTTTGCGAAATGGCGCCGATTTCCAGCACGCCATCGACGAACAGGCGCAGGCCCTGTTGGGTCGGCACCCGCCCGGCGGAGACATGGGGGCTGCCAAGCAAGCCGAGTTCCTCGAGATCCTGCATGACGTTGCGAATGGTGGCGGGCGACAGGCTGACCTCCATCGCCCGCGCCAGTGTGCGCGAGCCAACCGGGTCGCCGGTGGCCAGATAGGTATCGACGAGCTGCCGGAAGATTGCCCGGCTGCGTTCGTTCAGGTCGTCAAGGCTGGGCGCGGATTCGGCCATTCGGCAATCCATCTCCCTGCGAGGCAGTTTCCCGTTAGCAGCCCGTTGAAAAAGGCGCCATCGACCGGGTTTCATCCCACGACGAAACATAACGCGGCGCCGGCGGTTTCGCCATCCTCCGAGACGATGAGGACGATCCGAGCGACCAGAACGGCTCCAGCGGGCGCAACAAGCACGAAAATACCGCCAGATCCGCCCGCCACGGCCTGGCGCGCGGTGCCGGTGCCGATGAGTTGGCGCATCAGCAACGAGAGGTTGTGGCCGGCGACGTGAAGCAGGTATCGCTTGTGCACATTCTCGCGCCGGCGCAGCCAGGTCCGGCGCAGGCCGCCGCGATCGAGGCTGTGGGCAAAGCAGCGCTCGACGATCTCGGCGCGCAGCTTGAAGGCCTCGCGGGCGAGCGCGGACTTGAGCCGCACGCGGTTGTTGGTGACCGCCCGGCGCGCCGCCTGGTCACCGCGCCAGCGCGAAAAGCCCTTCTGCCTGGGCTCGGCGATCCGGGTCTTGCAGGGCCGGGTCTTGCAGGGACTGTCGTCCAGGGCCTTCAAGACCGCCCGTGAGTGATCGCCCTTGTCGGCGACGCATTCGGCCGGGCTCTCTGGGGTCGGCGTCAGAACCCGGTCGAAGACCGCCGCGTGCCCCTCGTGGGGCAGGCGCGTGCGGGTCTTCGACAGCCAGCAATGGTCCGGCACACGATCCCGGCTCTCCAGCCGCAGAAACTCCCGCAGCGACAGCGAATCCGAGCCGCGCCATTCCAGCCCGCGCCCAGAGTCGATGCCCTCGAAGTCGCCCACCAGATGCCTGCGGAAACAGCGCCCCGGCGGCACCGAAGGCGCTCCCGTCCTGGCCGCGTAACAGCACCGGCAGGCCGCCTCGGCGAAGCCGTCGAAGCCGCCCTCGATCAGGACCGACTGAAGACGGTCGTAAAACACATGACCCGGCGAGCGCGGCATCTCCGCCCAGCCCACCATCAAGTCACCCTGACGATCCTTCCGCAGTCCCATCGCCATCGGCGAGCCTCCGGTCAAATCGGAACATCAAGGAATCAAACCAGGCCGCTCGCGTCCAGTGCCGACTTCGTCAACGGGCTGTTATGCCCTGGCAGCACTCGCCGGCGTGACCTTCCTCGTGCTTGCGGGCCCTCCGCCGCGCTGGCCAGGCCTCGGGCAGGGTCTCCGGGAGGCGCTCGCGCCCGGCATGCCCGCCGGACAGTTGCTCGCCGGGGTGGTCATCGGAATATCCACCCTCCTCATGGGGCGCTGGGGGCGGGTCATGTGGCGCGACTGGCGCGCGGGACGGGCCAGGGCGGCGGCCACGCGCCGAGCGCGGCCGGCGGATCCGCTCGGCCTGGATTCGGAGGCGCAGGCGGACGAGGTTTGCTCCCTGGCCGAAGACATCGACACGACGACGCTGGCCGGACGCCTCGTCTTTCACGTCTTTGCTTCCATCGCCCAATTCGAGCGCGAGCGCATCGCTGAACGCACGAGGGAGGGCCTGCAGTCCGCCAAGGCACGTGGGCGGGTCGGGTGGCCGCCCCTCTGCCCTGACCGATGCCCAAAAGGCCGAGGTGCGCCGCATGCGCGATGACGAACGACGGGCAATCTCGGAGATTGCGCGGCTGTTTAGGGTCAGCGAACGGACAGTGAGAAGAGTTTAGCTGGACACCTCTACAGTGCCGCTGACAAGCTTGACGCCCTTGGACATAACGTGCGAGTCAAGGGGCATGGAAGGTGAGAGCAAATCCTATTCATTGCGTTATGTGGGTCGCAGGTTCAACCGCACGCGCCTGCCATTGGACGTATTGGGGGACTTGCGCGCGTTCAGAGACCTCATAGCAGCCCTCGCAAAACAAGAATTCAGGCAAAACAATCCCGATCGAAAACGCGTCCCTCAAGGATTCGACAGGAGTATATCTTTTGCCCTGACCGATATTGAGGACGGAAGCGCGACCCCAGTTCTCTCCCTTGATCATGAAATGGCTCAACAAAATCTTCCAAATATTGGCGGCGAAATGGAGAAAATCGTCGGGCAAGCATTTAAACGTGTCGCAAAAATATTTGACGACGCAGCATACAATACATTTCCGCTGGCGCTTCCCCAAGATGCTATTTACGCACTGTCAAAACTTGGCGCGAATATTCAAAAAGACGAACGCATTGAGTTCGTTGGAACCAAGGGCGCGGATGGAAAGGTAGTCAGCCTTGACGCCGTCCGAAGGAAAAAGCTTCTAACACGTGTTCGGGAGACATACACTGCAGAGTTTGAAAGCGTTGGAACGCTCACAGGTGTGGATGCTTCGCATAATACTATTCAAGTCCAAACTGAAAAGTATGGTGAGCTTCGCCTGCCTCTTGATGGCGTGTCAATGCCGGCTGAACAGTTTGATGGAAACCTGCACACCTCAGTCGAGTTTTCATTGTCTGTCGCCTTAGATGCTCATGATGATTTCAAGGCGATTGAAGCGGTTCACTCTGTTGATTTAGTCAGCCCACATGGTGAAGACGTTATGCGGTGTGTGAAACGATTGCAGGAACTTGCAAAGATCGAAAAAGGTTGGCTGGGCGAGCAACAGGGTGAGCAACTAGTTCACTTGGCGGGAATGCGCGCGGCCCAACTCATTTTCATGCGCGCTGATCTTGCTAAGCTGTTTCGCATATTTCCCACCGAAGACGGCGGAATCTCCCTTGAGTTCGATAAGGATGGCTGGAGTTTTGCCGTAGAAATAATGCCGGATGGCTCTCTTGAAATTGACGGAAGCTCTGAATCTGGGCAGACATTTGAGGCCAAGTCCTTTGATGAATTTTCTCCAGAATTCTTTGAAGAATTCGACACTATGTCTTCGGGGGGCATTAATGGAAAAAATTTACGATCAGGATGAAATCCAGTTTCGGCAGATTAATCCAGGCTGGACGGAAGAAGACGGGCCAAGCCGCTTGGCGTTTATCCCCACAAAGAAAGATTGGAGCAAGCTGTCGATGGACCGATCGGCGACCACTACCGCCAAAGCATCATTCGACGACTTCAAGGCGTTGGGGCTGAATTCAGACGGTGTCTACGGCCTTACACCGAAGGAATTCTCGGAGATGCCCTGTCCGATTGAATGCTTTGAGAGCCCTCTCGAAAACAATCCCCACCATTCACACGCCGAATTTGAAGGCCTGAGCAAGAGCCAGAAGAAAGCGAAATCGCAGGACTTGCGGCGAAAGGCGATGGCTAGAGGCAAGCTACATCCTTAAGCATTTTCGATGCAGGCTCTAACAGCCCGTTGAAAAAGGCGCCATTGCCCGGGTTTCACCCCACGACGAAACATGACGCGGCGCCGGCGGTTTCGCCATCCTCCGGGACGATGAGGCCGGTCCGAGCGACCAGAACGGCTCCAGCGGGCGCAACAAGCACGAAAATACCGCCATATCCGCCCGCCACGGCCTGGCGCGCGGTGCCGGCGCCGATGAGTTGGCGCATCAGCAACGAGAGGTTGTGGCCGGCGACGTGAAGCAGGTATCGCTTGTGCACGTTCTCGCGCCGGCGCAGCCAGGTCCGGCGCATGCCGCCGCGATCGAGGGTGTGGGCAAAGCAGCGCTCGACGATCTCGGCGCGCAGCTTGAAGGCCTCGCGGGCGAGCGCGGAGTTGAGCCGCACGCGGTTGTTGGGGACCGCCCGGCGCGCCGCCTGGTCACCGCGCCAGCGCGAAAAGCCCTTCTGCCTGGGCGCGGCGATCCGGGTCTTGCAGGGCCGGGTCTTGCAGGGACTGTCCGTCCAGGGCCTTCAAGACCGCCCGTGAGTGATCGCCCTTGTCGGTGACGCATTCGGCCGGGCCCTCTGGCGTCGGCGCCGCAGCCACCGCCTCGAGGTTTGCCTCGGCCGCCGGCCATGGTCCTGGAAAGCGTCGTGGTGTCGCCCTCATCGGCTGGGTGCAACTCGGCCGCCACCACCGCCCCGGTGTCCAGATCCACCGCGTGCCCGGGCTTGTAGGCCAGATGGGTCGCGGCGGCCTTCATCCTGGCGATCCTGGCCTCGGGGTCGCTCCTGCAAACCCGATCCTGGTTCGAGAGCTTCCTGCCCTTGCGCTTGCGGTCCAGACGCGCCAGGTCCTCGGCCGTGGGCGTCTCGATGCCGCTCTCCCGGGCCAGATGCTCCAGCATCTCCCGGTCGCCATCACCCCGTGCCGCGCCGCACGATGTTGCGCCGCGCCGCGTTGGCCTCCATGGTCGAGGCATCCACCCCGATGCGCTCGCCCTTCACCAGACCCGCCTCGGCGAAGCCGTCGAAGCCGCCCTCGATCAGGACCGACTGAAGACGGTCGTAAAACACATGACCCGGCGAGCACGGCATCTCCGCCCAGCCCACCATCAAATCACCCTGACGATCCTTCCGCAGTCCCATCGCCATCGGCGAGCCTCCCGGTCAAACCAGAACATCAAAGAATCAGACCAGGCCGCTCGCGTCCAGTGCCGAGTTCGTCAACGGGCTGCTAGACCTAATGATGCGGAAATGCCGGGTCAATTGTAGCGGCAATTGTAGCGGTTCGTGTGCTGGACGCCCGGGTGCCGGGCGGCTAAACACGGCGCGACTTCGAAACACCGCCCCGGAATGCAACAGGGAGAGACACCATGCGCCCATCGGGCCGCCGCGCCGAAGAGTTGCGCCAGGTTTCCATCGAGACCGGCTTCACCCGCCATGCCGAGGGCTCGGTGCTGATCCGGTTCGGCGACACCCATGTGTTGTGTACCGCGTCGGTCGACGCCAAGGCGCCGCGCTGGCTGCGCAACAGCGGGCTGGGCTGGGTGACGGCGGAATACGGCATGCTGCCGCGCGCCACCAACACCCGCAACCGGCGCGAGGCCAAGAACGGCCAGACCGGGCGCACCCAGGAGATTCAGCGCCTGATCGGCCGGGCGCTGCGGGCCGGGACTGACCGGGTGGTTATGGGCGAGCGCCAGATCATGATCGATTGCGATGTGTTGCAGGCCGATGGCGGCACCCGCACCGCCGCGATCACCGGCGGCTGGGTGGCGTTGTGGCTGGCGGCGCAGAAGCTGGTGGACGCCAAGGAGTGCATCGAGAACCCGATCAGCCAGCACATCGCTGCGATCTCCTGCGGGGTGCATAACGGCCAGGTGGTGCTGGACCTGGACTATGCCGAGGACAGCGAGGCCGGGACCGACGCCAATTTTGTCATGACCGGCGACGGCGGCATGGTCGAGGTCCAGGCCTCGGCCGAGGGTGCAACCTTCTCGGAGGCCGAGTTCCACGACATGCTGACGCTGGCCAAGAAAGGCGTGGCCGAGTTGGTGGCGGCACAAAAGGCGGCGTTGGTGTGACGCGGGTCTTTCGCGAACCCCGGCTTGTCGTCGCCTCGCACAATGCTGGCAAGGTACGCGAGATCGGTCATCTGATGCGACCCTTCGGGGTCGAGACGGTCTCGGCTGCCGAGTTGGACCTGCCGGAGCCGGAGGAGACCGAGGTCACCTTCGAGGGCAATGCCCGGCTGAAGGCGCGGGCGGCAGCCCGGCTTTCGGGCTTGCCGTCGCTTGCCGATGACAGCGGGTTGGCGGTGGATGCGTTGGGGGGCGAGCCCGGCATCTACTCGGCGCGCTGGGCGCAGACCCCCGAAACTCACAAATCCGGGGGCCGCGACTTTGGCCATGCGATGCAGGCCGTCTGGGATCGGCTGGAGGCAATCGCTGCGCCGGAGCCGCGCCGGGCGGCATTCCATTGCGCCCTGACTCTGGCCTGGCCGGATGGCCATGACGAGACCTTTCTGGGCACGTGCTCCGGGCGGCTTGTCTGGCCGCCGCGGGGCGGCAAGGGATTCGGCTACGATCCGGTCTTTGTTGCCAGCGGCGATGACATTACCTTTGGCGAGATGGAGCCAGAGCTGAAACATGCCATGAGCCACCGGGCGGATGCGTTTCGCCAACTCGTCGCCGCCTGTTTTTCGGATAGTTCCGGAGAGTGAACCGATGGCAAAGCGGGATCCCAGCGGCTTCGCTCGCACACACGCGCTTTGGCTGATCCCGGCCTGTGGGGCGGTGCTGCTGCTCGGCATAATGCTCCAGAACCCGTTTGCGGTGGGTGCGGGGGTATTGGGGCTGGTTTGGGCGGGGCGGGCGGTCTGGACCGGAAGATGAGCGCCAACGCGCAGGTGAGCGGTTTTGGGCTTTATGTCCACTGGCCGTTCTGCCTGGCAAAATGCCCATATTGCGACTTCAACTCCCATGTTTCGCGGGTGGTGGACCATGCCGCCTGGCGCAAGGCGCTGGTGGCCGAGATGCGCTATATGCGGGAGCTGACCGGGCCGCGACGGGTGGACACGGTGTTCTTCGGCGGCGGCACGCCCAGCCTGATGGAGCCGGCCACGGTGGCGGCACTGATCGACGAGGCCGACGCTCTGTGGGGGTTGGCTTCGGGCGCCGAGGTCTCGCTCGAGGCAAACCCGACCAGCGTTGAGGCGGGGAAGTTCCGCGCCTATGCCGGTGCCGGGGTCAACCGGTTGTCGATGGGGGTGCAGGCGCTGAACGACGCCGATCTGAAGGCGCTGGGGCGGATGCATTCGGTGGCCGAGGCCGAGGCGGCGTTCGGGGTGGCGCGGGAGGCCTTCGCGCGGGTCAGTTTCGATCTGATCTATGCCCGGATGGGTCAAACGGTTGCCGCCTGGGAGGCGGAACTGACCCGCGCGCTGGGGATGGCAGTGGACCATTTTTCGCTCTACCAGTTGACCGTCGAGGCAGGGACATGGTTTGGCGAGCTCTACGACCTCGGGCGCCTGAAGGTGCCGGAAGACGAGGCCGCTGCCGAGATGTACGAGTTGACCCAGGCGATGACCGCGGCGGCCGGGCTTCCCGCCTACGAGGTTTCGAACCACGCCAGGCCGGGGGCGGAAAGCCGGCACAACCTGGTCTACTGGCGCAATGGCGATTATGCCGGGATCGGCCCGGGTGCGCATGGGCGGTTGACGCTGCCCGATGGGCGGCGGGTTGCAACCGTGACTCGACGGATGCCGGCGGACTGGCTCGGGTCGGTGGCGAAGAACGGCCACGCGGTGGTCGAGGAAACCACCGTCAACCGGCAAGAGCAGGCGACCGAATACATGCTGATGGCGATGCGCCTGACCGAGGGCGCCGATCTGGCACGCTACGAGCGGCTGGCGGGGTCGGCACTTGACCCGGGGCGGGTCGCCGGGCTGGCCGGGGACGGGCTGGTGCTCCAGAGCGGCGACAGGCTGGCAGCCACGGCGCGGGGGCGGATCGTGTTGAACCGGGTTCTGGCCGAGTTGCTGGCGTGACGGCGGGTGGAGGCTGAAGCTTGAGGCGCATGCTGTGGAACATCGCTGGCCTGGCTTTCTTCGCCATCGGTGTGGTCGGGGTGTTCCTGCCGTTTCTGCCGACAGTGGTGTTCATGCTGGTGGCGGTCTTCTGCTTCGCACGGGGGTCAAATCGGCTGCATGACTGGCTGATGAACCATCCCCGGTTCGGCCCCGCGATCCAGGACTGGCACAGGCATGGCGCGATCCGGCGGCCGGCCAAGCGGATGGCGATGGTGGCGATCGGGTTGAGCTTTGCCCTGGCGGTCGGGATCGGCTTCACGGCCTGGGTGCTGGCGGGGCAGGCGCTGGTGCTGGGGGGCGTGAGCGTTTTTATCCTGACCCGGCCAGAGGGGCCCGAGAGTTAGAGCAAGATGAGGTCGATCCGGATCGCACTTTCCTCTCGACCAACCGCCCCCGCTGTCGTGTCGTGTGTCCGAAAAGGTCAAAATCTTAGAATACTAATATATTTCAATAGGTTAACGCCATGCGCAAATCTGTGCACCCACCCGCCGCCGGTCACATACCCGGCGAGTCGCTCTAATCGTTGCCGGGCAGCAGGGCGCGCAACTCATAGAGCAGGTCCAGCGCCTCGCGCGGGGTCAGGTGGTCCGGGACGATCTCCTTCAACCGCGCCTCGATGCCGGAGTCGCGCACTGGCGGCGGTGCCTGTGTAACCCGGGCCTGGAACAGCGGCAGGGCGTCGGCGAGGCTGGCCGTGCCGCCTTCGCGTTCGGTCGCCTCCAGCTTTTCCAGCACCTCGTGCGCGCGCGATATGACACTGTCGGGCAGCCCCGCCAACCGCGCCACCTGGACCCCGTAAGAGCGGTCGGCGGCGCCGGGGCGGACCTCGTGGAGGAAGATCACTTCGCCCTCCCATTCGCGCACCGCTACCGTGGCGGTGTGGAGCTGGTCGAGCTTTTCGGCCAGCGCGGTCAGTTCGTGATAATGGGTGGCGAACAGGCCCCGGCAGCGGTTGATCTCGTGCAGATGCTCCAGTGTCGCCCAGGCGATCGAGAGGCCGTCATAGGTGGCGGTGCCGCGACCGATCTCGTCGAGGATCACCAGCGCCTTCGGCCCGGCCTGATTGAGGATCGCGGCGGTCTCGACCATCTCGACCATGAAGGTCGAGCGGCCCCTCGCCAGGTCGTCCGCCGCCCCGACCCGGCTGAAGAGCTGATCGACGACACCAATACGGGCGCTGGCGGCGGGCACATAGCTGCCGCTCTGAGCAAGAATGGCGATCAGGGCGTTCTGGCGCAGGAAGGTCGACTTGCCGGCCATGTTGGGGCCGGTCAGCAGCCAGACCGGGGCCGGGCCGTTGTTCCCGGCGCCAAGGTCGCAGCCATTGGCGACGAAACTTTCACCCTGGCGGCGCAGCGCCGCCTCGACCACGGGGTGGCGGCCGCCGGTGATCTCGAAAGCGCGGCCGGGTTCGACCATGGGCCGCGCCCAGCCTTCTTCCGTTGTCAGCACTGCGTTGGCGGCGGCGACATCGAGGGCGGCCAAGGCTCGGGCGGTATCGGCGATTTGTGCCTGGTGGGCCAGCGTGGCGGCGCGAAGTTCGGCGAATATGCGCTTTTCGATCTCAAGCGCTCGGCCCCCGGCATTGACGATGCGGCTTTCCAACTCGGACAGCGCCACGGTGGTGAAGCGCACCGCGTTGGCCAGCGTCTGGCGGTGAATGAAGGTCTGGGAAAGCGGCGGGGCCAGCATCTTGTCGGCATGGCGCGCGGTGGTTTCGATGAAATAGCCCAGCACGTTGTTGTGGCGGATCTTCAGCGCGTCGATGCCGGTTTCGGCGACGTAGTCCGCCTGCATGCCCGCGATGACGCCGCGGCCCTCGTCGCGCAGCTTGCGCGCCTCGTCCAGCGGCGCGTCGAGACCGGCGGCGACGAAGCCGCCGTCGCGGGCGAGGATCGGCGGCTCGGCGACCAGGGTGGTTTCCAGGAGTTCGACGGTTTCCTCGTGGCCCTTCATCCGGGCGGCGGCATCGGACAGCAGGTTCGGAAGCTCGCCGGCCCCCTCCACAAGCGCGGCCAGTTCACCCGCTTGGGCCAGTCCGGCGTGGATTGCGCCAAGATCACGTGGGCCGCCGCGGTCGAGCACCAGCCGGGCGAGCGCACGTTCGATCTCCGGCACCTGGCGCAAACACTCGCGCAGGGTGTCGGTCAGGCGGCGGTCCTCGACCAGATATGCCACTGCGTCGAGTCGCCCGGAAATTTCGGCAACCACGGTCAGCGGCGCGGCGAGGCGGGTTTCCAGAAGCCGCGCGCCGACGCCGGTCAGTGTCCGGTCGATGGCATTGAGCAACGCGCCGTCGCGCCCGCCCGAAAGGGACCGGGTCAGTTCCAGGTTGCGCCGGGTCGCCGCATCGATCCGCATGACCCCGCCCGGCGTCTCGCGCCGGGGTGGTCGGATCATTGGCAGGCGGCCTTTCTGGGTCAACTCGAGATAATCGGCCAACGCCCCCAGCGCCGCCAGTTCGGGTCGCTCGAAAGCACCAAAGCTATCCAGCGCGGCGACCCGGAACAACGCCTTCAGCCGGTCCTCGGCGGCGGCTGAATCGAAACTGGCGGGGCTCAGTGGCGTGGCAACAGCGCCGGCCTCCTCGATCTGTGTCAGCAGGGCGGGATCCTCGAAAGCGGTTTCCAGCACCAGAACCTCGCTCGGGGCGATGCGGGCCAGCCCCGGCCCCAGCGCAGCGCGGGTGGTCGCCGCGACGGTGAGGTCGCCGGTCGAGACATCGACCCAGGCCAGCGCGCCCTCGCCCCTGACCTCGGCCCAGGCGGCGAGGAAGTTGTGGCGGCGTGCGTCCAGTAGCGTGTCTTCGGTCAGGGTGCCGGGGGTCACCAGGCGCACCACCTCGCGCTTGACCACCGATTTGGAGCCGCGTTTCCTTGCCTCGGCCGGGTCCTCCATCTGCTCGCAGACGGCGACGCGGAAGCCCTTGCGGATCAGCGTCAACAGGTAGCCCTCGGCGGCATGGACCGGGACGCCGCACATCTGGATATCCTCGCCAAGATGCTTGCCGCGCTTGTTCAGCGCGATATCCAGCGCCGCCGCTGCCTGCACCGCGTCGTCGAAGAACATCTCGTAGAAGTCGCCCATGCGATAGAACAGCAGGGCGTCGGCGTGCGCCGCCTTGAGTTTGAGGAATTGCACCATCATCGGAGTGATGGCCGTGGATTCGTTCATGCCCGCCTACTGAATTCGTGTTCGGATTCGGGTGCGGATTCGCGCCCCCTGCCCGCCACCTCGATAGCACGGGCCTTGATAGCATGGGTGCAGAGAATGAACTCGGGAGGGGTGGAATGCAAAAATTTCCGCAGATGGGCGAATTTCTCGGCATTGAAACGTGGAATCCCGGATACTCGGGTTGCGACTTCCCGGCTCATGGTGCATGGTATACCAAGAACATCGGCACCTGATTCAGTGAAAACCCGCCACCCAAGCGGATGGGAGGATGCGAGACCGATGGGAGGAAGCCCTGGGTAAGATGCTTGAACTGAAGCCGGTGGACGGTTCCTTCAGCCTGAAGGAGCACATCTATGATGTGCTGAAGACCAGCATAATGGATCTGGATATCTATGATCCCGACACCAATCTGCGCATGGACGAGAGGAACCTGGCTGACCGGTTGGGGATCAGCCGTACGCCGATTCGCGAGGCGATCATGCGCCTCGAGCAGGAGGGTTTTGTCGAGATCGCGCCGCGCCGGGGTGTCTATATCAAGCGCAAGAGCCTGGACGAGGTCCTGGAGATGATCACCGTCTGGGCAGCTCTGGAGAGCCTGGCGGCACGGCTGGCCTGTGAGCGGGCCAGCGAATCGGAAATCTCCCGTCTGCGCCAGATCGGCACCCAGTTCACCAAGGACAAAGCCAAGGCGCAGCTGAGTGAGTATTCCGAGGCCAATATCGAATTCCACCTCTGCATACTGGGCCTGTCGAAATGCCAGATGCTGCATGACATCGCCGAGGGTCTGTTCAACCATCTGAGGGCGGTGCGGCGCAAGGCGCTGCGCGATGTGTCGCGCGCCGGTCGTTCGGTGGTCGATCACATGAACATCATCGAGGCGGTCGAAGACAGGGATGCCGACCTCGCCTCCAAGTTGGTACGCGAGCATACGCTCAGGCTCCACACCTATATCCACCGGCGCTGGAAATTCATCGTCGGGCCGATTCCACCGGCTGCGATATGACCGGACAACACGAGAATTCAAGGAAGAATGCAGATGGCTGTGGAATCGAGCACCGCTCACGACACGCAGGCCAGTACGAGCACGGACGATAGCACAGCCTCAGACGCAACAAACGCGCTGACGGACGGCTTTCACCTTGTGATCGACGCGCTCAAGCTCAATGACATCAATACGATCTATGGTGTGCCGGGCATTCCGATCACGGACCTGGGCCGTCTTGCGCAGGCCGAAGGTATGCGAGTCATCTCGTTCCGGCACGAACAGCACGCAGGCAATGCGGCTGCAATCGCCGGCTTCCTGACGCAAAAGCCCGGCATCTGTCTTACGGTGTCGGCTCCTGGCTTCCTCAACGGTCTGACTGCGTTGGCCAACGCCACGACCAACTGCTTTCCGATGATCCTGATCAGCGGTTCATCCGAGCGCGAGATCGTCGACCTGATGCAGGGCGACTACGAGGAGATGGACCAGCTGGCCATTGCCAAACCTCTCTGCAAGGCAGCCTTCCGTGTGCTGCATGCCGAAGACATCGGCATCGGCGTGGCGCGCGCCATACGCGCGGCCGTTTCCGGCCGTCCGGGTGGCGTCTATCTTGACCTGCCGGCCAAACTCTTCGCCCAGACTATGGACGAGGCGGCGGGCGCCAAGTCACTGGTCAAAGTCGTCGATCCGGCACCTTGCCAGCTTCCCGCTCCGCAGGCTGTCGCACGTGCGCTCGATTTGCTGAGGGGCGCCAGGCGCCCTCTGATCATCCTCGGCAAAGGCGCGGCCTACGCGCAAGCCGATGCGGATATCCGCGCCCTGGTCGAGCAGAGCGGCATTCCCTATTTGCCGATGAGCATGGCCAAGGGGCTGTTACCCGACACGCACCCACAGTCGGCGGGCCCGGCGCGCTCGTTGGCGCTGAAAGAAGCCGATGTCGTGATGATGATCGGCGCCCGCCTCAACTGGCTTCTGTCGCACGGCAAGGGAAAAACCTGGGGTGCGCCCGGGTCAAAGCAGTTCATCCAGATCGACATCGAGCCCAGGGAGATGGATAGCAATGTGGAGATCGCCGCGCCCCTGGTCGGTGACATCGGCTCCTGCGTATCCGCTCTCCTGCAGGGCATGGGCAGTAGCTGGCCCGCCCCTCCGGCTGAATGGATCGATGCGATCGATGAGCGCAAGGCAAAGAACCTTGCCAAGCTGGCGTCGCGGCTGATGAACAATTCGGTGCCGATGGATTTCCACAGCGCGCTTGGCGCATTGCGCACCATCATCAAAGAACGACCGGATGCCATTCTCGTCAATGAAGGCGCAAATACACTCGATTTCGCCCGTGGCGTCATCGACATGTACCAGCCGCGCAAGCGCCTCGACGTCGGCACCTGGGGCATCATGGGCATCGGCATGGGCGCGGCTGTCGGGGCTGCGGTGGAGACCGGCAAGCCCGTGCTCGCCGTTGAAGGCGACAGTGCTTTCGGTTTCTCCGGCATGGAGGTGGAGACGATCTGCCGGTACAATCTGCCGATTTGCGTGGTCGTCTTCAACAACAACGGAATCTATCGTGGAACCGATGTCAATCCCACTGGCGGTTCGGACGTTGCACCAACCGTATTGGTAAAAGACAGCCGCTACGACAAGATGATGGAAGCGTTCGGCGGCGTCGGCGTCTATGCGACAACGCCCGATGAGTTGAGCCGCGCCGTGAACGAGGCCATGGATTCCGGCAAGCCGACCCTCATCAACGCGATCATTGACGAAACTGCCGGCACCGAGAGCGGTCGCATCGGCAATCTGAATCCACAAAGCGTGGTTTCCAAGAAACAACGCACATGAAACAACTCAACACACACTAAGGAGAGCGCGAAATGAAAGCACTCGAAAGAATCAAGATCATCGACTTCACGCACGTTCAGGCGGGACCGGCCTGCACCCGGATGCTGGCCTGGTTCGGTGCCGATGTGATCAAGGTCGAGCGGCCGGGTTCGGGCGATGTCACGCGCAGCCAGCTTCGCGACATTCCTGATGCCGATGCGCTGTACTTCACGATGCTGAACAGCAACAAGCGCTCGCTGACTCTCAACACCAAGACCGCAGGTGGCGAGGAAGGTCTTGAAAAGCTTGTCAAAGGGTCTGACATCATGGTCGAAAACTTCGGCCCGGGTGCGCTGGACCGGATGGGCTTCACATGGGAACGCATTCTTGAACTGAACCCCGGAATGATCCTCGCGTCGGTCAAGGGTTTCAGCGACGGCCATCACTACGAAGACCTCAAGGTTTGTGAGAATGTCGCACAGTGCGCTGGTGGCACGGGGACGGCTATCGCAAGACGATGGAAACCGGACAGACCAAGTACGGGGAAGACCTTTTGCGCGTTCCCGCCATCGACAACGCAGGCCGTTCGATGTCGATCGGATTTTCCGTCGCGCTGATGTTCGATGATGACGGGCAAGTCTCGGCAATCGCTGCTTTTATCCGCGATGAGACCAGCAGGTTCCAGGAAGACCGCAAATTGCGCCAACGCCGCGCCGGGCTTGAGTCCGAGGCGGCGCATGCTTGGCGGCTCGACAGCACAAATTGCGACGCTGATGCCGATCGGGAGTATGGCCAAATCGCTTTGGCAAACCGTTCGCTCGGTTGGTTGCGTCTGGAATCGAAGAGGTTGAGGCAAAGGTTTCCACGCCTCTGCAAAGTGAAGGAGAACCCATGAGCAAAGCACTGGATGGAGTGAAAATACTGGATTTCACCCATGTTCAATCGGGCCCGACATGCACGCAGCTCCTGGCCTGGTTCGGTGCCGATGTGATCAAGGTGGAGCGCCCTGGTGTGGGCGATGCGACGCGCAAGCAGTTGATCGACGTGCCGGGTGCGGACAGCCTGTATTTCACCATGCTGAACCACAACAAGCGCTCGATCGAACTGAACTCGAAGAACGAGACCGGCAAGCAGGTTCTGACCCGGCTGATCGAGGAATGCGACGTGCTGGTCGAGAACTTCGCCCCCGGCGCGCTGGATCGCATGGGCTTCGGATGGGAAGCGATCCAGAAGATCAATCCGCGCATGATCATGGCTTCGGTCAAGGGCTTCGGGCCGGGTAAATACGAGGATTGCAAGGTCTACGAGAACGTCGCCCAATGCGCCGGCGGTTCGGCCTCGACCACCGGAATGCGGGGCGGGCTGCCGATGGTCACCGGCGCCCAGATCGGCGACACGGGCGCCGGGTTGCACCTGGCACTTGGCATCGTTGCCGCGTTGTTCCAGAGGGAACAAACCGGCCGCGGCCAGAAAGTCCTGGCGGCGATGCAGGACTCGGTACTGAACCTCTGTCGGGTCAAGCTGCGCGACCAGCAGCGGCTGAAGGCCGGGCCGCTGAACGAGTATTCGCAGGCTGGCAAGGGCATTCCCTTCGGCGACGCGGTGCCTCGCGCCGAGAACGATTCCGGCGGCGGCCAACCGGGGCGGGTCCTGAAGTGCAAGGGCTGGGAGACCGATCCCGACGCCTATACCTATTTCATCACCCAGGTTGCGGCCTGGCCGAAGATTTGCGATCTGATCGGCAAGCCGGAGTGGAAGCAAGAGCCGGGTTATGCCACCCACCTGGAGCGGCTCGACAAGCTCGACCATATCTTCGGCACCATCGAGGAATGGACCATGACCAAGGACAAGTTCGAGGTCATGGATTTGTGCAACCCGCTGGACATACCCGTCGGCCCGATCCTGAGCATGAAAGAGATCGCCGAGGACCCGGGGCTGAGGGCCACCGGCACGGTGGTCGAAGTGGATCACCCGACCCGGGGCAAATATCTGACCGTCGGCAACCCGATCAAACTGTCCGACAGCTCGGTGGAGGTCACGCGTTCACCGCTTCTGGGTGAGCATACCGGGGAAATTTTACGCGACGTGCTGGGCTATTCCAGCGAGGAGATCGCCGGGATTGGTGCTTCGGGTGCGGTCGGAGAATTGCCGACAAGCGGCGGAATGATCGGGTAGTGGGGACGGAGGTCGTTCCCAAGACGACGGAACGAAGACCGGGACAACCCGGCGGACGACAAAGGGAGAGACACATGCGTCTCATCGTCATGGGCCAGCAGGCTTTTGGGCGGGAAGCCCTGGCCAAGATTCTCGACGCCGGCGTGGACCAGGTGGTCGCGGTCTATTGCGCCCCCGACGACGAAGGCCGTCCGGTTGATCCGCTGAAAGAGTTGGCGCTGGAAAAGGGGATTCCGGTATACCAGCCGCCGAACTTCAAGGACGAGGCCGTCCTCGATCAGATGCGGGCCCGCAATGCCGGGTTGATGGTCATGGCCTATGTGAGCATCATCTTGCCCGAGACGGCACGTGACATCCCCAAGCATGGCTCGATTTGCTTCCATCCCTCGCTCTTGCCTCTGCACCGGGGACCGTCCTCGATCAACTGGCCGATCATCTGGGGCTCGACAAAGACGGGCTATAGCTGGTTCTACCCGACCGGCGGGCTGGATGAAGGCGATATCCTGCTGCAGCGCGAGGTGGAAGTCGGACCGGACGACACGTTGGGGGATGTCTATTTCAAGAAGATATTCCCGGCGGCAGTCAGTTCGGTGCTCGAAGTCTGTGATCTGATCCGCGCCGGCGACCCGCCGCGCAGCGCGCAGGACGAGTCGAATGCGACCTACGAGTCCTGGTGCCGCAAGAAGGATGTCGGGATCGACTGGGGCCGTCCGACCGCCGATGTCTACAACCTGATCCGGGGCGCTAATCCGCAGCCCGGCGCCTGGACCACGCTGGCGGGCGCCGAGGTGCAGTTGTTAGATACCCGCCGCACCGAGGGCGGCGCTAATCTCGATGCAGAGCCCGGCGAAGTCGTCTCTGTGTCCGAGGATGGCGTAACTGTGCAGTGCGGCGGCGGTCGAATCCTCGTAAAACGTGTGCGGCCCGCCGGTGGAGGAAAGATCACCGCCGCGGAATGGGCATCGCAAGCGGGGGTATCGGCGGGCACGAAGCTGGGCTCCTGACCGGTCAGCAACGCAATTTTGGAAACGTAGCACATGTCGGATATCGAAATCGCCCGAAAGGCAAACAAACAGCCCATCCAGGAGATCGGTGCCAAGCTGGGCATTCCCAGCGAGCACTTGCTGCCCTTCGGCCATGACAAGGCCAAGGTCTCCGAGGAATTCATCCAGTCGGTTCAGGGTAGCAAGGATGGCCACCTGATCCTGGTCACCGCGATGACCCCGACCCCGGCCGGCGAGGGCAAGACCACGACCACGGTTGGTCTCGGCGACGGGCTGAACGCGATCGGCAAGAAAGCGGCGATCTGCATTCGCGAAGCCTCGCTGGGCCCCTGCTTCGGCATGAAGGGCGGAGCGGCCGGCGGTGGCTATGCCCAGGTCGTTCCGATGGAGGACATGAACCTCCACTTCACCGGCGATTTCCACGCCATCACCTCGGCGCACAACCTGCTGTCGGCAATGATCGACAACCACATCTACTGGGGCAACTCGCTGGAGATCGACACCCGCCGTGTCGCCTGGCGCCGGGTCCTGGACATGAACGACCGGGCACTGCGCCAGATCACCGCCTCGTTGGGTGGCGTCTCGAACGGCTTCCCGCGTGAGGCCGGATTCGACATCACAGTGGCCTCCGAGGTGATGGCGATCCTTTGCCTCTCGAACAATCTGGTCGATTTGCAGCGCCGCCTGGGCGACATCATCGTCGCTTATCGCCGCGACCGTTCGGCGGTGACCTGCCGCGACATCAAGGCCGATGGCGCGATGACCGTGCTGCTGGCAGGTGCGATGCAGCCAAATCTGGTGCAGACGCTGGAGAACAATCCGGCCTTTGTCCATGGCGGCCCATTCGCCAATATCGCCCACGGCTGCAACTCGGTGATGGCCACTGCGACGGCGCTGAAGGTCGCTGATTACGTGGTCACCGAGGCCGGTTTCGGTGCCGATCTGGGGGCCGAGAAGTTCTTCGACATCAAGTGCCGCAAGGCCGGGCTGGCACCGAAAGCGGTGGTCATTGTCGCCACCGTCCGGGCGCTGAAGATGCATGGCGGCGTCGCCAAGGGTGATCTGGGCAACGAAAATGTCGAGGCGCTGAAGGCCGGCTGTGCGAATTTGGGCCGCCACATCGAGAATGTGCAGAAGTTCGGCGTGCCCGCCGTGGTCGGCATCAACCATTTTATCAACGACACCGAGGCGGAGATCCAGGCGATTATCGACTATGTCGCTTCCCATGGGTCGGAGGCAATATTGTGCAAGCACTGGGCGCATGGCTCGGAGGGCATCAAGGATCTAGCCCACAGGGTGGTCGAAATCATCGATGCCGGGACCGCCCAATTCGCGCTGCTCTATCCGGACGAGATGGGCCTGTTCGAGAAGATCGAAACCGTCGCCAGGAGCATCTACCGCTCCGACGAGGTGGTCGCCGACAAGAAGGTCCGCGATCAGCTCAAGCAGTGGGAAGACGACGGTTTCGGCAATCTTCCGGTCTGCATGGCCAAGACCCAGTATTCGTTCACCACCGACCCAACCCAGCGCGGCGCACCGAACGGGCACAGCCTGCCAGTCCGCGAGGTTCGGCTCTCGGCCGGGGCCGGCTTCATTGTGGCGATCTGCGGCGAGATCATGACCATGCCCGGCCTGCCGAGGGTCCCGGCCGCCGAATCAATCTGCCTGAACGATCGGGGCGAAATCGAAGGACTGTTCTGAAGAGGAGAGAGATATCGATTGCCAGGATACTCGTGCCGATTCGCGGCGGCGGCGTGGGCGAGAACGTTCTCGCCCACGCCGCCGCGATTGCGAGCAAGCATAACGCACATATCGAGGCGGTGCATTGCCGGGCCCGGCCACAGGATGTAATCCCCCACGGGGTCGCCGTGCCACCGGCCCTGCGCGAGCAACTCGAGGCACAGGCAATCGAGCGGGCGAATGTCGAGGAAGCCAATCTGCAAGAAAGGTTCCGGGACCGTCTCCGCCCGTCTTGGTCTCGACCTGATCGAGACCGGCATCCCACCCCGCGACCGGCCCAGCGCCGAACGGTGCGAGGAACAGGGCAAGCAGGTGGACGTGATCAAGCGCCACCGCCGCCTCGCCGGTCTGGTGGTCGTGGCGAAGCCCGACCGGGACCGCAATCTCGGCGTCAACACGCTGAAGGCGGCGGGCAGGTACCGGGCGAGCGTATCGCCATTGCCTGGAACGGTTCGGTCGAGGCGGCCCGTGCGGCGGCGCTGGCACTGCCTTTGATTCAGCAGGCGGATGAGACCATTGTGCTTGATGGCGAGACCAGCGATCATGGTGCCAGCGGCGACGAGTCGCTACGCTATCTGGAGATTCGCGACGTGAAAGCGCGGAGCGAGTCGATGTCAGGCGGCGACAATCCGGGGCAATTCCAAATCGTCGAAGACCGATATGATGCCGGATCTACCCTGATCACAAGCCAGCTTGCCATCGACACGTGGCACGATGTGATTGGAGAACCCACCTTCGCCGACGCGATCCTGGACCGGCTCGTCCACAATGCTTGCCGCCTCACGCTGGGCGGGCAATCCATGCGAAAAACGAAAGCCAAAACAGTTGACGAAACACCCATCAACTGACACTGAAATCGAGGGCCTCATGGCAGCGCGTCACAGGTGGCCGGATACCCCGGTACGGGTGGCCGGATGTTGCTGGAACAGGCGGCCGAATACCCCGGAATGCGCACGCCGGAACCAAAACTGCGCTACAGCACCCGCACAAGCCTCAGCACAACACAAAAATGAGAAGACAGAAGATCATCGCAGAAAATCAAGCCATAATGAGAATTGCCGGTTGGTCACGCTCGCCATTGAAAAAGCCGGGACCATCTGCGACAGACTCAACATCCGCCTCGGCCTCAATCGGGAGGCCTGGACCGCTCTCGCCGCCCGGCCCATCGGCGAACGGCTCAACGGCGAGCGGGCGCATCGAGCCTTGCACGGCCAGACCCGTGCGCCCGGTCCCGGTTCCGGCGGCGGAGCCCGGCGATTGCCGGGCGCGAACCCAGGCAACACAATGGAGCCCGACATGAAACGCCTGCATCCATACCGCCGCCGCGCGGCGGCAATTCCGGTTGTGGGCCTTGCCGTCGCCTGTGCGGCGTTCACCATGACCGTATCGCTTGACAGCCCGGCGTCGGCCGACCCGCTCGCCGGCATCACCGTCGGTCCCGAGTATCGTTGCGCTCCTTACAGACGCGCCGATTATCGCTATCCGCAATCTATCGAAGCGCGGATTGTGGCCGCCCAGGACGGGCATGTGTATGGGCCCTACACCGGGCGGACCTTCGCTTCCACCGGCCAGACCGACATCGAACACATCGTCTCCTTGTCCGAGGCCCACGACAGCGGGCTCTGCGCCGCCGGTCCCGCCACCCGCCGGCGCTTCGCGACCGATCTTCGCAACCTCACGCTCGCCGCCCCGGCGGTGAACCGCTGCGCACGCGGCGCCAAATGCGGGCATGACGCGGCCGGCTGGCTGCCGCCGATGAACCGTTGCTGGTTCGCCGCCCGGGTCGTCGCGGTCAAGCGCGAATACGGCCTCACCGTCGACCGCCGCGAAGCCGTCGCGCTCAAGGGCGTTCTTGCCCACTGCGATACCACGGAGATGATCGGGCCCGGTGCCGCCGGGACGCGTCGCGCGTCCGATCCTGTATCCGGCCGGCCGGACCCGTCGCCGATTGCCCCGTCCACCGGTACCGATGCGCTTCTGCGCTGGGATGACAACGCCAACGGCCGCATTACATGCAAGGAAGCAAGACGCCACGGCATCGCGCCCGTGCCGCGCGGCCATCCGGCCTACCCGTTCATGCACGACGCGGACCGCGACGGCGTGGTCTGCGAATAAATCACCGGAAGTCCGCGCGCCTGAATACATCCTCCCGCCCGGCGCTGCCACTGATCGCCATGAATCCAACCGCGAATGGCCGGGCGCCCAGGGCAATCGGGTTGACAAAAGACAGCACGGATATTTCTGTTACGTTCCGCAAAACACCAACAGCGGCGCTCAGGCACTAAGGACAGACGATCATGCGTGTGTCGTCCTTGGTTTCGCGGGAGAAATCGTTCGCTCCGGCTACAGCCCCCTCATCCCAACCCCTTCGCCCCCATGCCGATGAACTTCTCACGCCGTGCGCCCCGGATCTGGACCGGCGACAACCCGTTCATCGAGATCAGGGCCGCCTGGATCGCCTCGCTGACGCCAGCGATCGCAGCCGCGCGGTCGCGGTGCGCGCCGCCCAGCGGTTCGGGGACGATGGTGTCGATCACCCCAAGCTCCAGCAGATCCTGCGCCGTCAGTCGTAGTGCTGCGGCGGCCTCGCGCATCTTGTCGGCGTTCTTCCACAGGATCGAGGCGCAGCCCTCGGGCGAGATCACCGAATAGATCGCGTACTCCAGCATGATCAACCGGTTGGCGGTGGCGAATGCCACGGCGCCGCCGGAGCCGCCCTCGCCGATCACCACCGATATCAACGGCGCGTGCAGCTTCAGGCACATATCGGTCGCCCGCGCGATGGCCTCGGCCTGGCCACGCTCCTCGGCACCCTTGCCGGGGTAGGCGCCCGGCGTGTCGACCAGGGTGATCAGCGGCAGGCCGAAGCGATCGGCCATCTCCATCAGGCGCACCGCCTTGCGGTAGCCCTCGGGCCGGGCCATGCCGAAATTGTGCTCGAGCCGCGATTTTGTGTCCGAGCCCTTCTCAAGGCCGAGCACCATCACCGGACGGTCGTTGAAGCGCGCCAGCCCGCCCATCACCGCATGGTCCTCGGCAAAATTCCGGTCACCGGCCAAGGGCGTGAATTCGGTGAACAGCGCATTGATGTATTCGCGGGCGTGGGGCCGGTTCGGGTGGCGCGCGACCTGGCATTTCTGCCATGGGGTCAACTCTTTGTAGAGATCGCGCAGCATCCTGGTGGCCTTGCGGTCGAGTTGGTCAGCCTCGGTCCCGGTCTTCAGTTCGGGATCCTGGCGCGCCATCGCGCGCAGTTCCTCGGCTTTGCCTTGCAGCTCGGCCAGTCCCTTCTCGAAGTCGAGATAAGTCTGCATTCGTGTCAGTCCCTCAAATCTTGGCGTCCGTAAGATCGCGTAAGATCGCGGTCGCGCCCGACTATGGCATTTACCTGTTTATTGCAATCCGCGCCCGGCAGCACGGCAATTAACGCGCTCTTTACGCTGAATCTTAAGTGCACCCCAAGGTTCAAGCCATAGACATTTCCCGAGATCCCTTCGACTGGCCCGGGAACCGGCCCCTTGCACGACACGGAGAACATGGCCGTGGATCCAGGAGAGCACCGTGCACCAGCCGGTCTACGACAACGACCAGGTCATTTCCGCCCTGACCACCCAGGACGGCACGGCGCCATCGCTTGCCTGGTCTGTCGACATCATCTCCTTTTCGATCGGCACCGGCCAGGTCGACCCGATCCACGCGGAATACACCGACGAGATGTCGGGCTATGTGGCGATGACCCCGGCGATGGAGGCGGCGGCACGCGATGCATTTGCGCTGTGGGACGACCTGATCGCAGTCGATCTGCTGAAACTGACCGACTGGCCCACCGCCCATATCACCTTCAACTACTCGTCGAACACCGGTGGCTCGACCTATGCCAGGTACTCTTCTTATCAACAATATGGTCCCGCCGAACCTTCGCGGTCGTCTCCACTATCAACATCCCCCGAGTACCCGATGCTCAAAAACTCAAACATCAGGCAGAAAGGTGGGGGGTCAATACTGGACGCCGATTACCCCCGATAAGGGGTCAGTATTCCACGCCGGTTCACACCTAGCCCCATGGTCGAGGCGGGCCGCGTCGCGAACCATTTGAACCTGTTCATCCAAAGAGCCCTCGAGGCTTTCGAGCCTAGGATGGCTTGATGTCGTCCCTAGGCTTGGCGATAAAACCGCCGCCAGTGATGACTGGCAAACCGTCTTCATCCTTCTCGACATGGTTGCCGCCAACATACCGGAGAATGTGATCATTACAGAGGGCTAGACAGGGGACTAGATCACCTTTCATGCGGCCAACAATCGTTCGAGATTGTGGACATTGATATGGCCATCGATGTCCGAGAGCGCGTCGCGACCAGACGAACGCGCCATAAAACCTCTGTCCGTCCTATCGGCAATAAGAACGTATTGAACTTCGTTGCCACCACGAAATTGCAGGCCAATCTGCTCACCTTCCGGGGTTTTCCAGAGAGCACGGAAATTGCCGTTGTCAAGAAGCGTGATGAAGGGACGACACGTGAAAATATGCTCGCTCAGAAATGTCATTAGATCCTTTTCTGATCCCGATGACACGGTATGCCCCTCAGTGCGCGCGTCTTTTTTCAGTTCGTTCAAACGCGCCGTCGAAGCCTGAAACGCCTTGACGTGCTTTTGAGCAATATCATGTTGCTTCTTGGCCAGGTTAATTGAAGGGTCGATATAACGGACATAAGAAATATCGCTAAGCGAGAGGATTTCGTCATGCTCCTCCAGCGACCAATCGTCAACGTAAGAACTCACATCGTGCCGGCGGTGAATATCCGGTGGTGAATTTATACAGATTTCATCAGTGGACGCGTCAAAGACAGGTGTCGGCATATCAATCCTCCTTTAGTTGCCAGTATTCTTTTTGAATATCGGTACTCGTCAAGCTATTAAAAGTGTCGCCGACAAGATCGTGCGCGCAATCAAACCACGCACCGGCTTCCAACTTCGAATGCCGAAACCGCTATCGAGGCTGCGGCATGCGGCATCGGCAAGGCAGTTCTTCCGTTGGTTACAGGGTCGGGCGATCCGAGACTTCAGGCCGTCGATGTGGGTGGAATGACGCCTCTGCCGGAGCGTGAGGTCTGGCTCCTCTCTCATGTCGATCAGCGAGATCTCAAGAGCATTCGCGCTGCACGCGAGTGGATAGAAACGATTATACCAATCGCCCTAGAGATTGACCTGTGCCCATTGTCGTGTGGTGATGGAGGCGATGGCGGCTGTATCGTTTGCGAAGAAGTTCCATGCGGTGCAGCATTTGTCGACGATGTCGGCGTAGTCATCGAAGACGGTTATGGCGAGCTTGTTGGCGCGCAGGTATTGCCAGACGTTTTCGACCGGATTGAGTTCGGGCGCGTATGGCGGGAGAATGAGCAGCGTGATGTTGTCGGGCACCATGAGGTCTTTGCCGGCATGCCAGCCGGCACCGTCGGCGACGAGTGCCGCGTGGGCACCAGGGGCTACGGTGCGGGCGATCTCGGCGAGGTGGGCATTCATCGCCTCGGTGTCGGCGAAGGGCATGACCAGACCGGCGGCGGTGGCGCGGTCAGGGCAGACTGCGCCGAAAATGCAGGCCGATTTGTAGCGCGTGTCGCGGACGGCGCGGGGGCGGGTGCCGCGCTTCGCCCAGACCCTTGTCAGCGTGCCCTGCTGACCCACCCTGGCTTCATCCTGGAACCAGATCTCGAGCGGTTTGCCGTGCGCCGCCTCGAGGAGGGCCGCCGCTACCGTCCGGGAGAAGTTTTTTTAAACGCCTCCTGCTCCGCGGGGTCGGCCTTCGGGTGTTGCGGACGCACCGACAGCCGCCGATAGCCGAGCGCCGCCAGCTGCTTGCCGACCGTGCGCTCGTGCATGACGACCCCGAACTGCGCCTCGGTCCACCGCTTCAGGTCAATGCGCCGCCAGCGCACCACCCCGTCGACCTCCGGGTCGGGACCCTTCTCCACCTGCGCGGCGAGCGCGGCCTTCTGCGCCGCCGAAAGCAGTGGCGGCTTGCCGGGAGATGGGCGGTTGGAGAGGCCGGACAGCCCCTCGGCGTTGTAGCGGTGCACCCAGTCGCGCAACGTCTGCCGGTCCATCCCGCAGGTCGCCGCAGCGGTCGCCCGGTCCGCCCCCTCCAGCACCAGCGCCAGCGCCAGCATCCGTCGCGCCGCGCGCCCATCCGTCGCGCCGCCCGCCGACGCCCGCAACTCCGCCACCGTCATATCCGTGCGTGTAATCTCGACACCTACCATTGCCATTCCCTCCTTCTCTGCGTCGATCACAGAGAATCAGATTTTCGCTGATTTGGGAACCCCAAAGAGTCAAGAATCCTAGACGTTTAACCTGTAATTCAGGGTGTCACTTAGGGCGTAATCAGCTACCCTCTGTCATCATAGACAACAACGGAGGGGGCAGGCGATGGATGCTCAGGATGTATTGGCTCTTGGCCTCGGGGTTACGCCACCATGGCGGCTGGTCGAACAGCGTCTCGACACGAACAGACCGGAGACGCTCCGCTGCTCGAAGCCGTCCGCAAGGCGCTGGAGACGGTCAAAAAACATCCCAGGCGCATTCTCGAACGTTGAACGTCAATCCACAGCAACGCCCGCATGGAAGCCCCGCATGGAAGCAATGAACGGACTGTTTCAGGCCGCCAGGGCAAGAGCCAGAGGCTACCGCAACACCGAGACCTTCATCACCATGATCTACTTGATCGCAGCCCGGCTCGGAGATGGGATCAAATCCACTTCCAACGTCGAAGAGCAGGAGTCAATTGAGAAGGCCGTTGGTATTAAGGCAGCGATAGCCGATCTAACATACGGTCTATCAGGCTCTTCGCGGCCACCTGATTCACTGAACAATCGTAGATCAGTTCAAAGACTTCTTTGTAAGTCGTCCCTTTGCGCGCAGGAAGGCTTTGGAGGATGCTGCCGTCAGCCTTCGTTGTGTGCGAATCGACAGCCTTTTCGATCAAAGCAAGGCGCCCCCTGAGAGCGCCGCGGTCCTCATCCTCGAACAACTCGAAATCTACCGCCTTTCTCATCTCGGCAAGTAGCGTGCCGATCTCAGCTTTGGTGAATTTGGCGTAACGCTCGGAAACAGCGCCTTGCTTGATCACGTCAAGCTTCTCATAGACCTTGTCAGCCCCGAGTTCGAAGGTCTTTAGGCGGGTGCGTTTCTGGGAAGAGACACGGCACTCCCGCGCTATCTCGGCGCCGACAGGACGCAGATGCGCAATGATGTTGTCCAAATGGGCATTGCTTTCAAACTCATCTCTTCGCCCGTTTGGGACCACCCGCCCATCGAGAACGTGAACCTCTCCGATAGCCCACGAGCAGAAACGGTCTTCGGGAAATATCTCAAGAAACAGACGATCGTGACCGATCTGGATATTGCCGACACGGGCGCGCAAACCTCGAATGCCTTGCGCGACCGGTATCGCCCCCTGATAATCATGGTGGATGAGCCAGCCGACCGCAGCGATGTCACCTTCGATGCTTTCAATCTCGAAGGACTCGAGATTGCGCAGCGCGCCTTTCTTTGTATCCGAATACACGACTTCATCGCGGTAGGGACGATGAACAGGCGTCTCAGAGCCATTGATGTGGATGATGCAGGACTCGCCAGCCCGTCCGTGAGGCGCAAGAAGCGCTGTGATCTCGTTTCCGAACGAAAAATCAGGCGAGAATGGGCAGGGACAGACCTGTCCGATGAACGCTCCGATCTCAAGCTCATTCAACAATAGATCATTGGCAATACGGCGCGGTTTAACGAGTTCAACCTCGAAGAAGTGAGCCGGAAAATCGTCGGGGTCGAGTTGCTTCAGCGTGACCGACTCCCTCACAATCGTTCGAAGGTCGATATCGCTATCATTTGAAGCAAGCATCCGCTTAACAACACGTCCATTCCAAGCGGCTTCAAAAACCTTGGTATCACCCTTGGCTCTGGCCCGGAACACGAGATGCTGGACATATCCAAGGCCAGACAGACGCCCGACGCCACGGAAACCTCGCGCGTCCGTGCCTCTCTTTTCGCTCGCCCCAAATGAGAGCATACGCTTGGAAAAGTCCTTGTTTGACAGTCCGTTGCCATTGTCCCGGATCACGACTCGACGGTCGACATGATCGAGATTGATTTCGATCACCCCCTTATCAATCGACGACAGTAGGCCTAATGCCACGGCCTCATCGATGGCGTCGGTGGCGTTCTGCACATACTCACGGAAGATCGACAGAGGATTGACGTACATGGAGTTGCTCAAGAGCTCCAGAACGTCCTTGCCCACGAATATCTCGGGCTCGGCAAGGCCTTCGTCTTCAATCATCTTCGCTTCAATCATCCTTTCGATACCCCCACTTATTCACGCATAGACTTGCGTGACGCGCTTCAGCTGCTGTTTTGCCTTCCTGCCCGGCTGGACATCCTGATCGGTCAGCGCCGCATCTTCGACGCGCTCATCTTCAGGCACCAGATAGGCATTGATGTCCTCGACGCGATGGCGCTTCCGCACCTCCCAAATCCGCGCCTCATCGGACTTGGACATTGGGACAAAATACTGCGCGGCGGTCCGCAGTCTGCCAGCAGCAAGCAGGTTCAGGTCGCATGCATAGTCATTCTTGCCGCGCGCACACAGATATTCGAGAAGCTCGGTGCGCTCATCGGCCGCGAGCGCCCCCATCGCTGCCTGGAACGAGTCAAACTCCGCCCGGCCATCAAATTGCTCATACCAGTACCGGTTGAAGATATAATGGTGCGGCCGGAACAGAATGCCTTCAAACTCCTCATAGGTATCGCCATACGCCTTCCTGAAGAATTCCGGGGCACCGCTGACGATTCCATGTGTCGCCTGGAGAATGACCTGCATCGAGCGCAGATAGTATGTATTCCAGTTCTTGCCGACATGGCCTCTGTCCGGGCGCGTGACCGGCTGATAGCGCATCGGGAATGAGAAGATGCGAACGCCGAGCTCCTCATTCAGGCTCACAGTAAGGCGCATCCGCTCGAATAGATCACTCGGGCTGTCATGGAAGTTATAGAGCATATAATTCGACAGCTCTGTAATCCCGGCCTCGGCTGCAAATCGGATCGCTTGCGCGTAGGGTTTCTTCACCCCGAGATGGTCGAAGGCAATCCGCAGCGGTTTTAACGCAATGCGCGAAAGCTGCTGCAAGTACATCGGGTCCTTGCAAAGAATCCGGGCATCGACGCCCTGATTGAAGTCCACCCGGCGCCGAAGTTCGTAGCGCCCGCGCTTGAGTGTTGCTCCCCGCTCAAAGCCAAGATCAATGATCTCAGCGATGATGTCTTTGAAGTTTGCCGAAGCGACCACATTGTTATCCATGAGGATTAGGTCGCGCTTCTCGCCGTAAAGACGATTGACACCTTCAACGACTTCGGTCAGCAAATTCGTATCGCGCTGCCCGCCTTCGAGCTTCGGCACGCCGCAGAACGCGCATTTTCTGATGCACCCGCGTGAGGCATAGGTGAAATAGGCATCCAAAACCGGATACTCGTACTCGATGTGGTCCAGAATGCTGTAATCGGGCACCAAATCCTCAATCGGCTTCCCGTTCACATCGTCGGCATAGAGTTCTTCCTCAAACGGGTCGAGACCGAGCGAGATGGCCGGCGCTTCGCCGAGAAGTCCCTTGATGAAGCGCACTCCGCGCCACTTCGGTTCGGCGATGTACTTCTCATGCATCAGAGATGCGGCAATGCCGCCGACAAAAACACGGTGCGCCTGACCACCCACCAAATCAAGCGCGTAATCGATACTGCGTGCTGTCCGCTCCCACTCAAAGGAGAAAAGGGTCGTGATGTAGACGCGGTCCCAGGCCGTCTCGTAGGCTGAAGCGTCTTCGCCCTTCACAAAGCGAACATTGTCCCTCTTACCGTTCGAGCCATGATATTGGGCAATCTTCATCAACCCAAGCGGCGGGTATTTGTTCCTATAGCCCGGTTCGACAAGCAGGATGTTCTTCTTGGCCACGCTTCGCCTCGATTCTTCTTCTTGGCCACTCTACCTAGCGCCGGGCGCCTTGTCGATCCAGACTTTCGACTCAAGGGGAGGGTACGCTGACGAGCAGCGCCAGCCGCCCATTAAGTCCTCTTCAGGGATAAGTCCTCTTCAGGGAAATGCGCTTGCACCTTTTTCAAGACATCATCGACAAATTGCACTTCATCTTTTTTGGCAGCACCTTTTTCCGGGTGGTGGGTCGTCCTCCTGATCCGAACAAGTTTGTCAATCCAATTTGTGACCTTCTTCTTGTCGTCGACGTTCTTGTCCCCAAGAGCAAAGACGCTGCCCATGAGCTCCCAGTTCGCGTTGGCAATTTTCCGGTAATCCCCAAGGTCAACATAAGTTTCTACTAGGTTTGCCCACTTGTCCTCATCACGACGCTTGCTTGCCTTGGTCATTACCTCTACGGGAATATGGGGTGCCCACCAATCTTTGTGCTCCTTCCCATATTTCTCTTTCAGGATCCTACGCATGAAGTTATTCAGTGTGAGCGATATATTGTCGATGATTGTCCTGGCTCTCTCAGTGCCATCCATGTCGCGGGCCTCAATGTGCTCCTTGAGTCCACGAGGCGAGAAATCCGGGATCTGCTCCCAAATGATTTCAGCCAAATCTAATTTTTGTATCACCACGGCAGATTTAGACGATACACCCGTTCGAATTCTAGAAACCTGCGATGTGCTCGCCCCATCGAAGTGCTTTGCGAGAACTTTCAGGTACGGGGTGAGCTTAGCGCTCACATCTTCTGCGCTCAGCTTAAAGAAGCTCTCTCCGGTTTTCGATTCAATGTGGTCACAAAGAGCCTTCAAAAGAAGGAACGTCGCTCGGATACCGTTGTTTGTGCATAGGTATCCGCCAGGGGCATCCCCCAATTTCCAATGGTCTGGTGCGGTATCTCTAATGACGTTTAAGCACGAACTTAGGATAAAAACGCATTTCTCTAAATTCGCCGTATAATCTTTGCCAACTCCTGTCACGAATGGGCCGTGATGAATCGAGCCTTTGTGTAGCGAGCCCGCCAATTCCGCGTCATCGAGCCCGTCCCGAAGCGATGTAAGCGTCAGGCACCTGCTCGGAGTTTTGCGCGACTTGCCCGGGGCCGAGGACTTCATCCTCTCATGAAGCGGCGACATGGTACTGCTATTGAGTTCCGCGGGAATGCGAGAAAGGAGTGCATTGAAGCCTCGCTCCGGGTCAGACGATTTCCAGAACAAGTCAGCGTGAATCTCTTCAAGCAGGTCTCGCTTCACGTTGACTTGTTTGCTGTTGATATCAGCAAAGAGCTTCATCTCCTCTTTCGCACCCAGGTTCTCAAAAGCAAGAACCGGAAGCGTTGTGCGGTCATCGGCGAAACCATTCGCATCTGGTTCGCGCGCGTACGCATATCCATAAAGCCTGTGCTGCCCGTCAATCACCCAGGCGCTTCCATAAATAGGCGGAAGTGTGAGCTCACCGTATACGTCCTCGCCGATTTTCCCAAGGCTGTTGAAAGACAAAGAGGTTCCCTTCTTCGTCTTGATGTTCACAACTATGTTGGTTGGGAATTTTCCACCATCGTTTATGTATTTCGCAATTTCCTTCAGGCGCTTTGGCACAACAAGCCGCTGATAAGTAGCGAGGTCGTCAGCGGTGCGGCTTGACTTGTGCCCGATGTAGGAAGTCTTCAGAAGGTCATCCGGCTTTATGTGAAAGGTGTAATAGGGCGTCCCCCCCATTGTACCCTTCGTAGCATGGACCACTTGCCTAAGTCCCTCGATTTTGAAGCCGCCAAAGGCATGTGCCAAAAACTGGTATCGTGCAGCCGTCTTGTATAGGGACACCAGTCGATTATAGTATTCAATTTCACTGTCAGTGAGTAGCAGTATTTGAGCTTCATCACATTTATTCTTGTCGGCCTCACCCCAGTTGATATTTCGCGTGGCAATTACGGGGCGGACCTTGAGCTTGGTGGTGTTGCCGTAGTGAGCTTGAATGGATTTCAGAATGTCTCCCCGAATGGCGCACAGTTTTTCAATCAGGCTGCTGATCCGTTGCGTCTTCTTTCCCGGAGTATCTGACTGAGTGCACTCTACTAGCACAACGGTTTCATCGTCTTTTGCAAAGACGTCGATCTGACGTGGCTCTAACCCTCGGCCAACGTTTATCTTGAATTTGCGACCCAGGCTCATCTCCTTGAAGCCCATCCGGGCAAGGATGCTCCAAACTTCGTCTTCAAACTGCTCGTCCGCGGGCTTGGACTTGCCCATCCGTGTTGAGTTGGCGAGCTTCTTGACGAAGTGCCAGCCGTCGGCTTCTTCCAGCTTGACCTTCTCGGCGATGCGCTTCTTCGTCAAACCCGAGACCTTCTTGTACACGTCCTTGTTCTTCCGGCTCCTCAGTTCGGATGCAATCTCATCGCCTGAGATGAGAGGTCCTAGGCACTGGTCGGTCATGCCACAGCTCGCTGCTGAATCAACATACAATACGATAGTAAGTCCGCCTCGATGAAGCGGATGATCTCCTGCTGTTCCTGCTCGGTAAGTCGCGCCATCGTTATTCTCCTCGCAACGCTTTTTGAATCGGTACGGGCCTACTGCCTCTTCCAGCTATGAGAACTGACATTACCGGCTTGCTGTCCGTTTGTCTCCTGTGGGTCAACAAACCGCAGTTCGCGACCTCCGCTGTGCTCCAAAGGTAGTGCCCCCACGGAGTGGTGTAAATTGTTCTCCGGCTGAGTGTTGAGCCGGTTTACAGGGCGGCGATTTTCGCCGGGTCCATGGTGGTATCCTCGCAGATGGCGGCGACGGTTTCCAGTGTCATGTAACGGCGTGTAACCGCCCACTCGTCATTCTGTTCCAGCATCAGCGCACCAACGAGACGTCTGATGCTCGGCTCATTGGGGAAAATACCGACGACATTGGTGCGGCGTTTGATCTCTTTGTTCAGTCGTTCCAAAGGATTGGTCGAGTGGATTGGTCGAGTGGATTTGTCGCCAGTGAGCCTGCGGGAAAGTCTTGTAGGCCAGCACGTCGTCTTCGGCGCGCAGCATCAGTTCGGCGAGCTTGGGATGGCGCGGCTGGAAGGCCTCGACCAGCTTGGCCCAGTGTTCCTTCGAGTCTACAGGGTGTCCTGATCGAAGGCCGTCCTGAACGCCGCCGTGACAATGGGGCGGTCCTTCTTGCCGACGCAGGCCAGCGCATTGCGCATAAAGTGCACCCGGCAGCGCTGGATCGTGGCCCCCAGCACTTTGGCAGCGGCACCCTTCACAGCCCGCTGAAAAAGGCGCCATTGACCGGGTTTCACCCCACGACGAAACATAACGCGGCGCTGGCGGTTTCGCCATCCTCCGAGACGATGAGGACGATCCGAGCGACCAGAACGGCTCCAGCGGGCGCAACAAGCACGAAAATACCGCCATATCCGCCCGCCACAGCCTGGCGCGCGGTGCCGGCGCCGATGAGTTGGCGCATCAGCAACGAGAGGTTGTGGCCGGCGACGTGAAGCAGGTATCGCTTGTGCACATTCTCGCGCCGGCGCAGCCAGGTTCCGCGCATGCCGCCGCGATCGAGGCTGTGGGCAAAGCAGCGCTCGACGATCTCGGCGCGCAGCTTGAAGGCATCGCGGGCGAGCGCGGACTTGAGCCGCACGCGGTTGTTGGTGACCGCCCGGCGCGCCGCCTGGTCACCGCGCCAGCGCGAAAAGCCCTTCTGCCTGGGCTCGGCGATCCGGGTCTTCCAGGGACTGTCGTCCAGGGCCTTCAAGACCGCCCGTGAGAAATAGCCCTTGTCGGCGACGCATTCGGCCGGGCCCTCCGGCGTCGGCGCCGCAGCCACCGCCTCGAGGTTTGCCTCGGCCGCCGCCAGGGTCCTGGAAAGCGTCGTGGTGTCGCCCTCATCGGCTGGGTGCAACTCGGCCGCCACCACCGCGCCGGTGTCCAGATCCACCGCGTGCTCGGGCTTGTAGGCCAGATGGGTCGCGGCGTCCTTCATCCTGGCGATCCTGGCCTCGGGGTCGCTCCTGCAAACCCGATCCTGGTTCGAGAGCTTCTTGCCCTTGCGCTTGCGGTCCAGACGCGCCAGGTCCTCGGCCGTGGGCGTCTCAATGCCGCTCTCCTGGGCCAGATGCTCCAGCATCTCCCGGTAGCCCTCACCCGTGTCGCGCCGCACGATGTTACGCAGCGCCGCATTGGCCTCCATGGTCGAGGCATCCACCCCGATGCGGTCGCCCTTCACCAGACCCGCCTCGGCGATCAGCGCCAGAACCCAATCGAAGACCACCGCGTGCACCTCGTGGGGCAGACGCGTGCGGGTCTTCGACAGCCAGGAATGGTCCGGCACACGATCCCGGCTCTCCATCCGCAGAAACTCCCGCAGCGACAGCGAATCCGAGCAGCGCCATTCCAGCCCGCGCTCAGAGTCGATGCCCTCGAAGTAGCCCACCAGATGCATGCGGAAATAGCGCCCCGGCGGCACCGAAGGCGCTCCCGTCCTGGCCGCGTAATAGCACCGGCAGGTCGCATCGACGAAGCCGTCGAAGTCGCCCTCGATCAGGACCGACTGCAGACGGTCGTAAAACACATGACCCGGCGAGCGCGGCATCTCCGCCCAGCCCACCATCAAGTCACCCTGACGATCCTTCCGCAGTCCCATCGCCATCGGCGAACCCCCCGGTCAAATCAGAACATCAAGGAATCAGACCAGGCTGCGCAAACGGGGCGGCAAGGCCAGCAAGCGCGGCCTGTCATGCGAACAGGTGCCGGTTCTGGTGGCCGCCGACCGTAGCGGCACGACATTCAGCACGGTTCTGCCCACAGTGACTGCCGACACGCTGAAACAGGCGATCAGCCCGGTCGTCGACAGGGACATCGTGCTTGTGTCCGACGGTTGTCAAAGCTATCGGCCATGCGCGGCGGCAATGGATGTTCGCCATGAAGCCCTCAATCTGTCCGCCGGCGAACGGGTCCGTGGTGCCTTTCATATTCAGACTGTCAACAGCCGCCACAGCCAACTGAAAGATTTCCTGCGCCGCTACCGTGGCATCGCAACAAAATATCTCGGCAACTACCTGCAATGGTTCCATCTCATCAAACTGGCACCACAGCCTTCGTCGCGCGCCTGTCTTGCCGCCGCAATCGCAAACCGTGCATACGTTTCGTAAACTGAGCCTTTCTATTTAGTGTCTCATACCAACGGCCTTCTCAATTGACTCCTGCTCTTCGACGTTGGAAGTGGATTTGATTGCATTTCCGAGCGAAGCCGCCATCGCCTCCATCACCACACGAAAATGGCACAGGTCAATCGTTAGGGCGATTGGTATTAGATGGTCGGATGGCGGCTGAGGGTCCAACCCAGCCGTTCGGCGAGTCCATTGCGACCGGCTGCTGTCGACCTGTGGGCGGGCCGCCACTCGCAACACCAGCCGGCGAGGCGGCTCCCTACCCTCCAGACGCCGCCAACGCCGCCTGCCCGACAATCACCTGGGCCTGCCGGATCGAGGCGAGGTCGATCAGTTTGCCGTCCAGGGTCACCGCGCCTGCGCCTTCCTTCTGGGCCGTCTCCATGGCCTCCAGGATGCGCTTGGCCTGGGCCACCATCTCGTCAGACGGCGTGAATACCTCGTTGGCCAGGGCGATCTGCTTCGGGTGAATCGCCCATTTGCCCACCATGCCCAGCGTCGCCGCACGCCGCGCCTGGGCGCGAAAACCCTCGTCATCGGAGAAATCCCCGTATGGGCCATCGACCGGCAGCAGCCCGTGGGTGCGGCAGGCGGCGACGATCGCCACCGTGGGCGCGTGCCACGGGTCGCCCCAATGCACCGCGCGTGCGGCCCCGCCCTCGCGGGCATCCTCCAGCATGTAATAGCGTTCCTGGGTGCCGCCGATCCCGGTGGTGGCCATCCCCATCGAAGCGGCATAGTCCGCCGCGCCCAGGCTCATCGCCTGCATCCGGGGGCTGGAGGCGGCGATCTCCTCGACATGGGCCAGCCCGGCGGCGGTTTCGATGATGGCCTCGAAACCGATGCGCTTCTTGCGCCCCTTGGCCGCCTCGATGGCGCTCACCACCGCGTCAACCGCGTAGATATCACGCGCATTCCCCGCCTTCGGGATCATGATCTGGTCGATCCGCTCGCCGCAATTCTCGAGCAGGTCGATGACGTCGCGATACCAGTATTCGGTGTCCAGCCCGTTGATCCGCACCGACAGCGTCTTGCGGCCCCAATCCACATCGTTGACCGCCTCAATGATGTTTTTCCTCGCCTGCGGCTTGTCGGCGGGCGCCACCGCATCCTCCAGGTCGAGGTTGATGACATCCGCCGCCGAGGCCGCCATCTTCTCGAAGATCGCCGGGCGCGAACCGGGGCCGAACAACTGGCAACGGTTGGCGCGCGCCGGCGGGCTGGGCTGGAGGGTAAAGCTCATCGGGCGGGCTCCTGTAGCCGACTGTCATGGTGCAATGTTGCGGCGCAACGTAAGTCCCTGCCCCCAACCCGTCAATCACCTCGTCAATCCCAGCGTCAATCCCCTCGTCAGTCACCTCGGGGAAGCCCTCCCACGGCTTGCATTTCCCCGCCGAAACCCCTAGTTGACCGCCATGATCCGACCCATCCTGCTCCACCCCGACCCGCGCCTCAAGAAGGTCTGCGCCCCCGTGCCGGAGGTCGACGACGCCGTTCGCGCACTGATGGCGGACCTGCTGCAAACCATGTATGATGCGCCGGGTATCGGCCTGGCAGCGCCACAGGTGGGCGTCATGAACCGGGTCATCGCGATCGACTGCGCCAGGGGCGAAGACGAGAAGCCCGACCCGATTTGCCTCGCCAACCCCCAGATCACCTGGCTTTCCGAGGAAATCCGCGAGCACGAGGAAGGCTGCCTGTCGATCCCGGACATCTACGCCATGATCACCCGGCCAGACGCCATTCGGGTGCGATTCCTGAACCGCGAGAATGTCGAGGAAGAACGCGAGTTCGCCGGCGTCCAGGCGACCTGCCTGCAGCACGAGATCGACCATCTGAACGGCAAGCTGTTCATCGACTATCTCAGCGCCATGCGCCGTCAGATGATCACCGGCAAGATGAAGAAGCTGAAACGCGAGCGCGCCCGCACCCGCGCCGCCGCCGAGTAACGGCCTCGCGCGGGAGCCGGAACCATGCGCCTCGCCTTCATGGGAACTCCGGAATTCGCCGTGCCGGTGCTGCGGGCGCTGGTTGACGCCGATCACCAAATCATCCGCGTCTACACCCAACCACCGCGCCCCGCCGGGCGCGGCAAGGCGTGGCGCCCTTCGCAGGTTGCGAAAGCTGCCGAGGCGCTGGGTCTGCCGGTCACCGCACCAGAGAGCTTTCGCGACCCAGCCGTGCTGGCGGAATTCGCCGCGCTGAATCTCGACGCGGCGGTGGTCGTCGCCTATGGCCAGATCCTTCCCCGGGCGGCGCTCGGCGCCCCCCGGCTCGGCTGCATCAACCTCCACGCCTCGCTGCTGCCGCGCGGGCGTGGTGCTGCGCCGGTCCAGCGGGCGATCATGGCGGGCGACACGGACACGGGTGTCTGTGTCATGCAGATGGAGGCCGGGCTCGACACCGGCCCGGTGCTGGCCCGACAGGCAACGCCGGTCGAGCCGGAGGATACCGCCGAGACCCTGCACGACCGGCTGGCGGAGATCGGCGCGTCGCTGATGACCAAAACGCTGGTGGCGTTGGCAGCGGACACAATCACAGCCGTCCCGCAGCCGGACGCAGGCGTCACCTACGCTGCCAAGATCGACAAATCCGAGGCGCGAATCGACTGGACCCGCGGCGCGGCGGAACTCGATGCCCATATCCGCGGCCTCAGCCCCTTCCCTGGCGCCTGGTGCGAGATCGGTGGGGAGCGGGTGAAACTGCTGATGGCGCGGCCCGAGGGCGGTACGGGTCTCCCGGGCGAGGCGCTGGATGACCACCTGCTGGTCGCCTGCGGAACTGGTGCCTTGCGGCTGGTCACCCTGCAACGCGCCGGGAAGGGCCCGATGGATGCAGGCACCTTCCTGCGCGGCCGTCCGGTGCCAAGCGGCGTGCGGCTGGGGTGAAGGTGGTCAGTAAACTCCGTTGGCGTACTGCGTTTACGAACAAACGCGACGATATCCGCAATCTCGGCGTCTGTGATCCCTGCTGCCGGCGGCATGTTGCCGAAGTCCCGGTGATGCGCCCGGGCGCCACGCTTCGCCGCCATCGCGAAGGTCATGTCACCGTGGTGTCCCGGATGGTAGAGTTTGTGGATCAGCGGCGATCCGCTTCCGGTGCCTCCGGCGTCGGTCCCGTGGCAGGTTGCGTATAACTTGCCGAACGCCGCCTGACCCCGGGCGCCGGCCTCGGTCAACTGGGGGATGACAACGCCGCCGCCCTGAGACGCCGACATCGCGAGACAAGTTCCAGCGCCCGGAACCGCCGCGCCTGCGATCCCCGCCAGGGCAAGGTGATTTCGCCGTATGTCTCCCTCCTTGATCCTCTATCGATCCGTGCTTACTCCTTCCACGAGATGGAAGGTCAACCGGATAATGGAGGCGTCTGATGAACATCGGAACTGCGGCGCGCGAAAGCAGCCTTCCGACCAAGACTGTGCGTTACGATGCGGATATCGGACTGGTAGCGCCGCGCGGCCGGGGCGAAAACGGTTATCGCGCCTATGGACCCAGTGAGGTTCAGCGGCTGCAATTCGTCCGCCGGGCGCGAGCCTTTGGCTTTTCGGTTGAGGAATGCCGCGAACTGCTGAGCCTCTGTTCCGACCGCAATCGGGCCAGCGCCGATGTCAAGCGGCTGACGCTCCAGCGTATCGAACGGCTGGAGGCGCAGATGCGCGAAATGTCGGCGCTGCGCGACGACCTCAACCGGTTGGCCGACGCCTGCAAGGGCGACGGCGCACCGGATTGCCCGATCCTGAACGCGCTGGCGGGGCGGTAGGGCGGACATGGCTGTCCGCCGCACTCTCCCTCAGATCCCCATGCAGAGATACTTGATCTCGAGGAAATCGTCGGTGCCGTATTTCGAGCCCTCGCGGCCCAGGCCCGACTGCTTGATGCCGCCGAAAGGGGCCACCTCGGTCGAAATGATGCCGGTGTTGATGCCGACAATGCCGTATTCCAGCGCCTCGGCGACCCGCCACACCCGGCCCAGATCGCGGGAGTAGAAATACCCCGCCAGCCCGAACTCGGTGTCGTTGGCCATGGCGATCACGTCTTCCTCGGTCTCGAAGCTGAACAGGGGTGCGACCGGGCCGAAGGTTTCCTCGCGGGCGACCGCCATCTCCTGGGTCACCCCGGTCAGGATGGTCGGCAGGTAGAAGCTGCCACCCAGTTCGTGGCGCGTGCCACCAGCGGCGATCTTGGCGCCCTTGGCGGTGGCGTCGGCGACATGTTCCTCGACCTTGGCCAGCCCGGCGATATCGATCAGCGGGCCGGTCGTGACGCCCGTACCGAAGCCATCGCCAACCTTCAGCTTCGAAACCGCGACCTTCAGTTTCTCGGAGAACGCGTCATAGACGCTGGCCTGGACATAGATTCGGTTGGCACAAACGCAGGTCTGGCCGGCGTTGCGGAACTTGCACATCATCGCGCCATCGACCGCCGCATCCAGATCGGCGTCGTCGAAGACGATGAACGGAGCGTTGCCGCCCAGTTCCAGCCCCAGCTTCTTGATATGCTCGGAACACTGGCGCATCAGCACCCGGCCGACCTCGGTCGAGCCGGTGAAGGTCAGCTTGCGCACCTTGTCGTTGCCGCACATCTCGACCCCGATGGTCCGGCTGTCATTCGAGGTGATGACGCTCAAGACACCCTTGGGCATCCCGGCCTGCTCGGCCAGCACCACCAGGGCGGTGGCCGAAAGCGGGGTCTGCTTGGCCGGTTTCAGCACCATGGTGCAGCCCACCGCCAGCGCCGGTCCCGCCTTGCGGGTGATCATCGCGTTGGGGAAGTTCCAGGGCGTGATCGCGGCGACCACGCCGATCGGTTGCTTCAGCACCACGATGCGCTTGTCGGCCTGGTGGCCGGGGATGGTGTCGCCATAGATGCGCTTGGCCTCCTCGGCAAACCACTCGATGAAGCTGGCGCCATAGATGATCTCGCCCCTGGCCTCGGCCAGGGGTTTGCCCTGCTCGGCGGTCAGGAGGCGGGCCAGGTCGTCGGCATTCTCGACAATCAGCTCGAACCAGCGGCGCAGGATGGCAGCGCGTTCCTTGGCGGTCCTGGCGGCCCAGGCAGGTTGCGCCGCATAGGCCGCGTCGATGGCGCGGGCGGTCTCGGCCTGCCCCAGATCGGCGCATTGGGCGATCTCCTCGCCGGTGGCCGGGTTGGTGACAGCAAAGGTCGCGCCGCTGTCGGCGTCGATCCACTGGCCGTCCACATAGGAGCGGCCTTCGAGCAGGTTTCTCGCGGTGAGGTCAAACATTGGGGGTCTCCTCTGGGGGGTCCTGGCAGGATTTGAGGTCCGGTTTCCGAAACTGCCGGTAAATGAAGCGCAATGGGGGTGCAGGTCAAGGGCTGGCGGGCTTTGGGCCCGCCCTGGTCCGAACCCGGCCAAAACAAGGCTAGGCGCCGCCATTCACCCGGCCCCTTGCCGCGCGGCACTGAGGTGCACAGATTTGTGCATGGGATTAAGTGGTTGAATATAATGATCTTCGACGTTGGAAGTGGAATTCAGGGAATCATTTAGGGCGTAATCAGCTACCCTCTGTCATCATTGACAACAACGGAGAGGGACAGGCGATGGATGCTCAGGATGTATTGGCTCTTGGCCTCGGGGTTACGCCACCATGGCGGCTGGTCGAACAGCGTCTCGACACGAACAGATCGGAGACGATCCGCGGATCGAAGCCGTTCGCAAGGCTCTGGAGACGGTCAAAAAACATCCCAAGCGCATTCTCGAACGTTGGACGTCAATCCACAGCAACGCCCGCATGGAAGCAATGAACGGACTGTGTCAGGCCGCCAGGGCAAGAGCCAGTGCCCGGCACCGGCCTTCGCTGTCATCCGGGGCGGTGCTTTCAGCCTGGTTCGCGGGCGCGCACCAGATCGCGACCACGCGCATCTCCGCATGCGCGAGCAGCTGCTCGATCCTGGCGGCGGCGATGCCGAGATCCGCCTCGAGGCCGGCGATCCGCGCGGTGGCGTCTTCGCTGTCATCCGGGGCATCGGGCGGCGGCGGGGCCAGCGCCGCCGCCACCCGGGCATGATGCTCGGTGATCTCCGCCATCAGCCGGGCGCGGTCGCGGCAGAGCCCGAGCGCAATCCGCGCCCGCTCCGCGGCGCGCAGCACCGCGCCCGCGGACCCGGCTGAAAGCGCCGCCGTGAGAGCCGCTTCCGGACAGGCCGGAAACACAAGCGGAAGAACCGGATCAGGAAAAGGCTGAGCCTGGGCGAGGGCCGGGGCCGGGATCGCCAGGAGCGCGGCGAGGGCGGAGGCGGAGAGGACGGCAAGCGCGCGTGTTCGCCATGTGTCCCCGAATGTTCGCGCTTTGTCGGGCCGCCCGTGCCCGCGCGCCGGTCCCACTGGATGGGAGATCGGCGAGAGAGACGCCGCGGCCAGGGCAGGGCGCGGAGGGTGGCCGGGCAGGCTTTGACGCGGGCGCGCGGAACGTCTATCCTTTTGGCGCGCGGCGGACGCGATTGGCAGGAGACGGCAAGGATGACCATGGCGTTCGATACTCTCAAGGCGATGAAGCGGCTCACCGCCACTGGCGTCGAAGAGGCGCAGGCCGAGGCCATTATCGAAACCGTTGGCGGCGCCATGACCGAATCCCTCGCCACGAAGGACGATCTCGCGCTCCTCAAGGCCGACCTCACCGCGGAGAGCGCCGCGGGGATCGCCGAGGTGCGCGGGGAGATCGCCGCGGGGATCGCCGAGGTGCGTACGGAGATCGCCGAGAGTGATACCAAGAATGCCGAGCGGCATGCGAAGATCGCCGAGGGGATGGCCGAGGTGCGAGGGGAGATCGCCGGCAGCGAGTCCCGGCTTGAGACGAAGATCGCCGAGAGTGATACCAGGAATGCCGAGCGGTATACGAAGATCGCCGAGGGCCAGACCACGCAGTTGCGCTGGATGGTCGGCTGCATGATCGCGATCGCGGGCGTGCTCGTCTCGACGCTCCTGCTCGGAACCTGAGCGGGCGGGGGGCGCGCCGCCGCGTCGGATGTCCGCCGCCGCTTCGAGGCGCCGCTTTATATACATCATGAAGAACACCTTCCTCTTCCCGCGGCGCCTCCCCGCCAGTTACAAGCCTTTCAGCACCGCCGCGGGGTCCTGGGCGACCAGGTCGCGGTAATCCGTCGACTTCTGCTTCAGGTTGACCTCGAAGCCGAGATCGCGGCGATCCGGAAAGCGCGGGCAGAGCGAGTAGACCGCCTGCGGGATCGTCTCCTGCAGGTGGCCGGCCCAGAGCACGCCGCGGGCGCGGTCTCCATGGACCATCCGGCCAGTCACGGCGTCGTACTGCACACGCTGGCCGCTCGGTTTGTCGGCCGGCGTGACGACGGCGCGAAACTCCGTTCCCCGCGGCCGCGTCGTCCAGACCTGGATGAAGTAGCGGCCGAACCCTGTGAACCGATCCTGGACGCAGAAATGCCCCATCGTGCCCACATTGACCACAATCCGCAGGCCCCAGCCGCGCCCGGCTGGGTTATAGGCGACCTCGACCCGGTCCGCGAGTTCGCCGCCACGATCTCGCCTTGCCAGTCGCTGGCATCGAACTCGCGTTGCAAGGTGCGGGGATCGGGGGGGAGAGGCCCTCAATGAAGTCGACGATTGTCTGGGAGCCCGCCCGGCTGACCGGGCGGATATCATCCCCGCCCACATCCATCAGGAGACCGACGCCGATCTTCTCGGTGCGGCTCGCCAGCCAAGAGGCTACCGCAACACCGAGACCTTCATCACCATGATCTACTTGATCGCAGCCTCGCTCGGAGATATGGTCAAATCCACTTGATACGTCGAAGAACCATAATGATATTACGAAATTTTAACGATTTCATAGCGTCGGCATTCGATGGTGAAGGCAGAGCGGTCGAAGTCGGCAGGATACCCACAAACAGACGTCCACGGTCGCCACGCGAAATTCGCGATCTGTGAAGAATTCTCGATGCGGGCCAGAGTGCAAGAACTCGGCGTGGACTGACTGTGGCCCGCGTTGGAAATCCTCCCAGGGTGGAAGCCGCACCGAAGTGATGGCAGCCTTCGATCAACATGCTGACATAGGAGTAAATTCGTGCTTTCAGCACCCAGGACTTCGATTTGGCACCCTTACTCCGCTCCATCCTCCGCCGCCGCCTTCAGCGCCTTGATTTCGGCCCGCGCCAGCGCGTCGGCGCGTTCGTTCTGTTCGTGGCCCGCATGGCCCTTGATCCATTCCCATTTCACCTGGTGGCGGGCCTGAGCCGTGTCCAGCCGCTTCCAAAGGTCGGTGTTCTTGACCGGCTTCCTGGCCGAATTCTTCCAACCATTCCTCTTCCAGCCATGGATCCAGCCGGTGATGCCGTCCTTCACATAGGTCGAATCGGTGACCACGGTGATGACGCTGGGCCGCTCCAGCGCCTCCAGCGCGGCGATTGCGGCCATCATCTCCATGCGGTTGTTGGTGGTGTCCGCCTCGCCGCCGCCGAGATCACGCGCCTTGACCAGGGTGCCGTCGTCCCAGGCTTCCAGAACCACGCCCCAGCCGCCAGGGCCGGGATTGCCGGAACAGGCACCGTCCGTATAGGCGAAAACCTCGGCCACCGGGCTCAGCCGCCGCGCCGCGCGAGGATGTGCAGGACGCCGGTCCTGCTGCCATCGTAACCGGTGGATTGTTCGGCAGCGATCTCGATGTCCGGAAAGCCAGCGGCGCACAACAGCGTTTCGATCTCGGCCGCGCCGAAATAGGTATAGTGCCGGCCCAGGCGGTCGCGGCTCTCGCCCTCACCCTGCTTCAGGCCCAGATACAGCCGGCCGCCGGGGATCAGCGCTCGGTGCAGCCGCGCCAGATGCCCCGGCATGGCGTCACGGGTGTCGTGCAGCAGGCAGAACGACGCCCAGACGCCGCCATACAAGGCCGCGTCGTCGAGCGCCTCGAAGCGGGCCACCCGGACCTTGATGCCGTAGCGCCGCCGGGCTTCCTCGGCCAGCCCCGCCGATCCATCCAATGCGCTGACCCGGAACCCCTGCCCGGCGAACACATGCGCCGCCCAGCCCGAGCCGCAGCCGAAATCCAGCACCGAAGCGCCGGGCACCAGCCGTGCGGCGAACCGCGCCAGCCACACCCGTTCGACTTTGTCCGAGGCATCGGTGGCGTAGGCCTGCGCTTCGCCGTCGTAGAAGGCCAGTGTCTTGTTATCTGCGGTCATCCTGCGCGCACGCCCCTCACGCATCGACGCGCAGGATGCGGGGCACCTTGAAGCTGACGTTCTCTTCCGCCACGACGACCTTTTCGATGGTCACCTCATAGCGGTCGCGAAAGGCGGCAATCACCTGATCGACCAGCACTTCCGGCGCGCTGGCGCCAGCGGTCAGACCGACCGCGCCCACGCCCTCGATCGACCGCCAGTCGATATCCGCCGCACTCTGCACCAGCATGGCATAGGGGCAACCGGCGGCGCTGCCGACCTCGACCAGGCGCTTCGAGTTCGACGAGTTGGGCGCACCGACCACCAGCAGGGCGTCGATTCCCGGCGCCATCGCCTTAACCGCCTCCTGGCGGTTGGTGGTGGCATAGCAGATGTCCTTCCGGTGCGGTCCGATTATGCCGGGGAAGCGGGCGACCAGGTCTGCCACCACATCGGCGGTATCGTCGACCGACAGCGTGGTCTGGGTGATGAAGGCCAGCTTTGTCGGATCGCGCGGAATGATTCGGGCGACGTCTTCGACGATTTCAATCAGGATCACCTCTCCGGCCGGCAACTGTCCCATGGTGCCGACCGTTTCCGGATGGCCGGAATGGCCGATCATCACAATCTGCAACCCGTTCTGGAAATGGCGCTCGGCCTCGACATGAACCTTCGAGACCAGCGGGCAGGTGGCGTCGAGATAGACCATCTCGCGCCTCTCGGCCTCGGCTGGGATCGCCTTCGGGACGCCATGCGCCGAGAACACCACCGGGCGGTCGGTGGGGCATTCGTCAAGCTCCTCGACGAACACCGCCCCCCTGGCGCGCAACCCATCGACGACGTATCTGTTGTGAACGATCTCGTGGCGCACATAGACCGGCGCGCCCCATTTCTCCAGCGCCATCTCGACGATCTCGATGGCCCGCACCACACCAGCGCAGAACCCTCGTGGTCCAGCCAGGTAGAGAGTCAGCGCGGGTTTGCCGGTCATGCGGGTTCCTCTCCCGTTTCTGATTGCGGGCCGAATTGCAGCGCCGCGAGGCGAGCGTAGAGGCCCCCCTTGGCCACTAATACATCATGCGTGCCTTGCTCGACCACACGCCCGTCCTCCATGACGAAAATCCGTTGCGCCCGGCGCACGGTGGCCAGCCGGTGCGCGATCACGATGGTGGTGCGCCCGGCCATCAGCCGCTCGAATGCTTCCTGTACCCGGATTTCAGCCTCGGCGTCCAGCGCCGAAGTGGCCTCGTCCAGCAGCAGGACCGGCGCGTCGCAAAGCATTGCGCGGGCAATGGCGATGCGCTGGCGCTGGCCGCCCGAGAGCCGCGATCCGCCCTCGCCGACGGGCGTGTCGTAGCCCTGCTCCATCGCCATGACGAACCCATCCGCATTGGCCTCGCGGGCGGCGGCCTCGATCTCGGCCCGCGTCGCGCCGGATCGGCCGAAACCGATGTTCTCGGCCACCGTTGCATCGAACAGGAAGGTCTCCTGGGTCACCAGCGCGATCTGGCGGCGCAGCGAGGCCACCGTGACCCCGCGGATGTCCTGCCCATCAATGCTGATACGCCCGCCATCGGCATCGTAGAACCGCTCGATCAGTGCCAGAACGGTCGATTTACCCGCGCCGGACGGGCCGACGAGCGCGGTGACCTCGCCGGGTTGGGCATCAAGGTTCAGGCCGCGCAGGGCGGGCGCGCTGCCATATTTGAAATGAATGTCCTCGAACCGGATCGCACCCTGTGCGACCGCCAACTCGGTGGCCCCCGGCGTATCGGCGATCTCGGTCCGCGCGTCGAGCACCGCATAGATGGCATCGACCCCCGCCAGATGCTGGCGAAGCTGAACGCTGAGCGCCGCCAGGCGCCGCGCCGGATCGGCGCACAGGAACAGCGCGGTGACGAAGGAGAAGAATGTCCCCACCTCCATGGTCCCGCCGATCACCCGCCAGCCGCCATAGAGGATGACCGCCCCCGCCGCGATTCCCGCCGCCGCTTCCATCAGAGGGCTGACCAATCCGCGCAGCCGGGCGATCCGGTCGGCGCGCTCGCGCACCCCGTCGACCGCCGCGCCCATGCGCGCGCGCATGGCGCCCTCCAGACGAAATGCCTTGATGATGCGGGCACCTTGGATGGTCTCGCTCATGGCACCGATGACGCGGGCCTGCAGGCTAACCTCGTCACGCGACAGCTTGCGCACCCGGCGCACCAGCGCCGCGACCCCGCCCAGTACCATGGGCAACCCGACCAGCGCGATCAGCGACATGGTGACGTCCTGCCAAAACATCACTCCCACCAGCACCAGCACGCTCAGCAGATCGGTGCCCAGCCGGGTCGCCACCAGGTCCAGCGCCTGGCGCGCAGCAGTGCAGTTGTAGGTGATGCGGGTGGTCAGCTCGCCGGTGCTTTGACCCGATCCCTGGCCCGATCCCTGGCCCGCGCTTTGACCCGATCCCTGGCCAGTGTGAAAACCCATGCCCTGAGCCAGCACATTGTCATGGATCCGTGTCTGCAGCCGGGCGACGATACGGTTGCCGATGCGCCCCAACAACACCGTCTGGCCATAGGCCGAGGCCCCCCGGACCAGAAAGATCACCAGCACCCATGCGGCAATAACGGCAACCATGCCGGGCCGGCGCTCGATGAACACGTCGTCCATGACGTTTTCCATGATCAGTGCCACGGCCCCCCCGGTGGCCGCGACCAGCGCCATCAGAACCAGCGCCAGCGCATAGGCCCGACGGTGAGCCCAGGCATTCTCGGAGACCAGACGGTACAGCAATCCGGCGCGCTGGCGGCCGACAAGTTTATGGGCGAGTTTTTCGGTGACTTCCGAAAGCATCCTGGCCGCCTGTCCTGTCGAAAATGCGCGCGGTGCGCCTTGGCGCGTGATTTATCCGATCTCGCGTGGCGATGCCAGCGCCTCCGCCCGCCCCGCCTCCCGGCGGGAAATATGCGCCTGTCCGGCCACCTGCGGTGATCTGCGCTCCGCCTCCCGCCCCTCCTCCCCGCCCAACCACCAAGCGTAATCCCATCCGGTAGGCGTGGTGGTTGGGCGGGAGGCGGAGCGCCGAAAGCGTCAGCTTTCGAACAGGCGCATAACAGCCCGTTGACGAAGTCGGCCCTGGACACGAGCGGCCTGGTCTGATTCTATGATATTCTGATTTGACCGGGAGGTTCGCCGATGTCGATGGGACTGCAGAAGGATCGTCAGGGTGATTTGATGGTGGGCTGGGCGGAGATGCCGCGCTCGCCGGGTCATGTGTTTTACGACCGTCTTCAGTCGGTCCTGATTGAGGGCGGCTTCGACGACTTCGTCGAGGCGACCTGCCGGTGCTATTACGCGGCCAGGACGGGAGCGCCTTCGGTGCCGCCGGGGCGCTGTTTCCGCATGCATCTGGTGGGCTACTTCGAGGGCATCGACTCTGAGCGCGGGCTGGAATGGCGCTGCTCGGATTCGCTGTCGCTGCGGGAGTTTCTGCGGCTGGAGAGCCGGGATCGTGTGCCGGACCATTCCTGGCTGTCGAAGACCCGCACGCGTCTGCCCCACGAGGTGCACGCGGTGGTCTTCGATTGGGTTCTGGCGCTGATCGCCGAGGCGGGTTTGGTGAAGGGCGACCGCATCGGGGTGGATGCCTCGACCATGGAGGCCAACGCGGCGCTGCGCAACATCGTGCGGCGCGACACGGGTGAGGGCTACCGGGAGATGCTGGAGCATCTGGCCCGGGAGAGCGGCATCGAGACGCCCACGGCCGAGGACCTGGCGCGTCTGGACCGCAAGCGCAAGGGCAAGAAGCTCTCGAACCAGGATTGGGTTTCCAGGAGCGACCCCGAGGCCAGGGTCGCCAGGATGAAGGACGGCACGACCCATCTGGCCTACAAGCCCGAGCACGCGGTGGATCTGGACACCGGGGCGGTGGTGGCGGCCGAGTTGCACCCAGCCGATGAGGGCGACACCACGACGCTTTTCAAGACCCTGGCGGCGGCCGAGGCAAACCTCGAGGCGGTGGCTGCGGCACCGACGCCAGAGAGCCCGGCCGAATGCGTCACCGACAAGGGCTATTTCTCACGGGCGGTCTTGAAGGCCCTGGACGACAGTCCCTGGAAGACCCGGATCGCCGAGCCCAGGCAGAAGGGCTTTTCGCGCTGGCGCGATGACCAGGCGGCGCGCCGGGCGGTCACCAACAACCGCGTGCGGCTCAAGTCCGGGGTCGCCCGCGATGCCTTCAAGCTGCGCGCCGAGATCGTCGAGCGCTCCTTTGCCCACACCCTCGATCGCGGCGGCATGCGCCGAACCTGGCTGCGCGGGCGCGAGAACGTGCACAAGCGATACCTGCTTCACGTCGCCGGCCACAACCTCTCGTTGCTGATGCGCCAACTCATCGGTGCCGGCACCCCGCGCCAGGCTGTGGCGGGCGGATATGGCGGTGTTTTCGTGCTTGTTGCGCCCTCTGGAGCCGTTCTGGTCGCTCGGATCGTCCTCATCGTCTCGGAGGATGGCGAAACCGCCGACGCCGCGTTATGTTTCGTCGTGGGGTGAAACCCGGTCAAGTGGGGTGAAGCCCGGTAAATGGCGACTTTTTCAACGGGCTGATAAGACCCGCCGGAGGCGGGCCGGGGGTGGTGCGCAATTGGCGCAAGGTGCCCGCAAGGTGCCCATAGCGCACGCTGAGGGTTACTCCGCCCGCACCGCCTGCGTCAGCGACAGGAAGACCTCCTCCAGCTTTGGCTCCTCGGTGGTGATGTCGGTGATCTCCAGCCCCGCCGCCTGCGCCGCCGCAACCAGGGCCGGGGCCGAGGCGCGGTGGCGCGAATAGGTCAGCGCCAGCAGATCGGGGGCGCGCATTTCCGCCGTGACCTTGGGGCCGAGATCGGGGCCAAGATCGGGGGGCGCCTGGCGCCGCTCGGCCAGGCGCAGCAGCAGGGTCTTGGCGTCGATCCGGGCCAGCAGGTCGGGGGTGTCCTCGCAGGCGACCACCTGGCCGTGGTTCAGGATGGCGATGCGGTCGCACATCGCCTCCGCCTCCTCCAGGTAATGGGTGGTCAGGATCACCGTGGTGCCGGCGGCGTTGAGCTCGCGCACATAGTCCCACAGCATCCGGCGCAGTTCGATGTCCACCCCCGCGGTCGGCTCGTCCAGCACCAGGACGGCCGGGCTGTGGACCAGCGCCTTGGCGACCAGCAGGCGGCGCCGCATGCCGCCCGACAGCGAGCGGGTATAGGCGTGGGCGTGCTCGGCCAGCCCGACCCGGGCGAGGATCTCGAGCGAGCGCCGCTCGGATTTCGGCACCGCGTAGAGCCCGGCCTGTACCTTGAGCGATTCCAGCGGCGTGAAGAATGGATCGATGTTCAGCTCTTGCGGCACCACGCCGATGGCGGCGCGGGCGTGGCGCGGGTTCTGGTCCTGATCGAAGCCCCAGATCCCGACCGTTCCGGAGGTCTTCACCACCAGACCCGCCAGGATGTTGATGAAGGTCGACTTGCCGGCCCCGTTCGGCCCCAGAAGCCCGAAAATCGAGCCCGCCGGGATATCGAGATCAACCCCCTTCAGCGCCTGCATTGGCGCCATCCGGCGGGTGCCGGCATAGGTCTTGACCAGATTGCGGACCTCGATGGCGAGTTCGGGCATGAAAGTGGCGGTCTCCGTGGCGAGAAAGGCAGCACATGGCTTGCCCGGCGAGACGGGATCGCTATCATGCAGCGCCAACACCGGTCAATCGGCCGCCACCCCAAGCCTCGCCCATTACGGAGACCCCGCCGCCATGTCCGACCGCACAATCGAAGCCCCCGAAACCGAAGAAGTCTCCACCCGCCGCATCGCCTGCGACGGCGGCGGTGCAGCCTATGGCCATCCGCGGGTCTGGCTTCAGATCGGCGAGGAAGGTTTTGTCGTATGCGGGTATTGCGACAAAAAGTTTGTCCTCGGCCCGGACGCGGCGGACCACTGAGCCGATGGCCGACGACAAGCCGGGCGGAATTGGAAAGGGCGATCACTTCTACCTGATCGACGGCTCGGGCTTCATCTTCCGCGCCTATCACGCCCTGCCGCCGCTGACCCGCAAGTCGGACGGATTGCCGGTGGGCGCGGTGGCGGGGTTCTGCAACATGCTGCACAAGATGCTGGCCGGGTTCGGCACCGGCGGCCCGACCCATCTGGCGGTGATCTTCGACTATTCGGGCAAGACCTTCCGCAACGACCTCTACCCCGAATACAAGGCCAACCGGCCGCCCGCACCCGAAGATCTGGTGCCGCAATTCCCGCTGATCCGCGATGCGACGCGGGCCTTCGGCCTGCCCTCGATCGAGATGGAGGGCTACGAGGCTGACGACCTGATCGCCACATATGCCCGCCAGGCGGCCGAGGCCGGGGCGACGGTTACCGTGGTTTCGTCCGACAAGGACCTGATGCAGTTGGTCGGCAATGGCATCGACATGCACGACCCGATGAAGAACAAGGACATTGGCCCCGACCAGGTGCGCGAGAAATTCGGCGTCGGGCCGGACCGGGTGGTCGATGTGCAGGCGCTGGCCGGTGACAGCACAGATAACGTGCCCGGCGCGCCGGGGATCGGGATCAAGACCGCCGCCCTGCTGATCGGTGAATATGGCGATCTCGACACGCTGCTGGCGCGCGCCGGCGAGATCAAGCAACCCAAACGCCGGGAATCGCTGATCGAGAACGCCGACCAGATCCGTCTGTCGCGCGAACTGGTCCTGCTGAAGGACGACGTGCCGGGGGTAGAGCCAATCAGCGGTTTCGTCGTTGCGGAACCGGACCCGGACACGCTTCTGGGATTCCTTGCGGAAATGGAATTCCGCACGCTGACCAACCGGGTCGCCGAGATCATGGGAGCGAAACCGCCGGTGGTCGGAGCGCCGGAGGCACCCGCCGCGGTGAAACCGCCAGCCGCCTCGGATGGCCCCGGCGCAGTGCGCGAGATGCCGCCCATCGACCGCGACGCCTATGTCACCATCCGCGATGCGGGCACACTTGCCGCCTGGATCGCCGAGATCGTCGAGGCCGGCCTCGTCTGCGTTGACCTGGAAACAACCTCGCTGGACGAAATGAAGGCCGAGATCGTCGGCGTCGCCCTGGCCACGGCGCCGGGCCGGGCGGCATATGTGCCGGTTGGCCATGTCACCGGCGACGGCGACCTGCTGGGCATGGTCGAGCGGGTGCCGGACCAGATGGCGCTGGAGCCGGTGCTGGCGGCGCTGAAACCGCTGCTGGCCGACCCGGCGATCCTGAAAATCGGCCAGAACCTGAAATACGACATCAAGGTGCTGGCCCGCCAGGGCATCGAAGTCACCCCCATCGACGACACCATGCTGATGTCCTACGCGCTGGACTCGGGCCTCAACGGGCACGGCATGGACGTGCTCTCGGAACGCCATCTCGGCCACCATGCGCTGCCGATCAAGGAGCTGCTCGGATCTGGCAAGTCGGCCATCACCTTTGACAAGGTCGACCTGGACAAGGCCGCCACCTACGCCGCCGAGGATGCCGATATCACGCTGCGGCTGTGGCATACACTGCGCCCCCGGCTAGCGGCGGAGCGGGTGTCGACCGTCTACCATACGCTGGAGCGCCCGCTGATCCCGGTGCTGGTGAGCATGGAACTGGCGGGGATGAGGGTCGACCGCGACGTGCTGAGCCGCCTCTCCAACAGCTTCGCCCAGTCGATGGCCGGGCTGGAGGTCGAGATTCATGAACTGGTGGGACGCCCGTTCAATATCGGCTCGCCCAAGCAACTCGGTGAAATCCTGTTCGACGAGATGGCGCTGGAGGGCGGCAAGAAGGGCAAGACCGGCGCCTGGGGCACCGGCGCGGGCGTGCTGGAGGTGCTGGCGGCCGAGGGTCATGACCTGCCCGCGAGGGTGCTCGACTGGCGCCAGCTCTCGAAGCTGAAATCGACCTATACCGATGCTTTGCAGGCCCATATCAATGCGGAAACCGGGCGTGTCCATACCTCGTTTTCGCTGGCGGCGACATCCACCGGACGGCTCGCATCGACCGATCCCAACCTGCAGAACATCCCGATCCGCACCGAGGAAGGCCGCCAGATCCGCACGGCCTTCGTCGCCGAACCGGGCAACGTGATCCTCAGCCTCGACTACAGCCAGATCGAGCTGCGCATCTTCGCCCAGATGGCCGGGATCGACGCCCTGAAGCAGGCGTTCCACGCTGGCCTCGACATCCACGCCATGACCGCAAGCGAAGTCTTCGGCGTGCCCATCGAGGGCATGGACCCGATGGTGCGCCGCCAGGCCAAGGCGATCAATTTCGGCGTGATCTACGGCATCTCGGCCTTCGGGTTGTCGAACCAGCTCCGCATCCCGCGCGGCGAGGCGCAGGCCTTCATCGATGCCTATTTCGAGCGTTTCCCCGGAATCCGCGCCTATATGGACGCGACCAAGGAGCACGCACGCGAGAAGGGCTATGTGGAAACCCTGTTCGGGCGGCGCATCCACACACCCGACATCAACCAGAAGGGCCCGGGGCGCGGGTTCTCGGAACGCGCCGCGATCAACGCGCCGATCCAGGGCACGGCAGCGGACGTGATCCGCCGGGCGATGATCCGCATTCCCGGCGCGATGGCGGCGGCGGGGCATACCGGCCGGATGCTGCTTCAGGTCCACGACGAGCTGCTGTTCGAGGTGCCCGAGGCGGAGGCCGATGCCACCGCCGAAACCGTCCGCAGGGTGATGGAGGGTGCCGTCCACCCGGCGGTGCATCTGGACGTGCCGCTGGTGGTGGACGCAGGCCAGGGCGCAAGCTGGGCGGAGGCACATTGAGTGAACACGCGCCGGGCGAAGAAACCAAGAGGTTTCCGGCCAGTTCCTGGATAGTTTTCATTTGAAATTCTTGGTCAGATCGGAATTTTGACATGATTCCAGCAGGTTGATCGGAATTTTTGAAATTTTTTCTCAAGTTGAGTGGAAATCCTCTTTGATATACTTGGGCTCTGTTCCGGCGAGGATCAGGTTCTGTTCATTCGTGGAGTGCGTGACATGCCAGGCAAGGGCAAAGGTAGAGGTGGCGGTGGCTGCGGCAAGCCCCCAAAGGACGACGGGCCGCCCGGCCTAAACGGCAACAAGAACGGCAACACCCTGATCGGTGGCGACTTCGACGACAACATCTGAGGCCGGGACGGGAATGACACACTCTTCGGGCGCGGCGGCAACGACCGGCTGGTTGGCGGCAACGACAACGACATCCTCTGCGGCGAGGATGACGACGACCGTCTGCATGGCGGGGAAGGCGACGACGAGCTTTACGGCGGCGCGGGGAGCGACATGCTGCATGGCGGCGTTGGCGCCGACGTGATGGATGGCGGCCTCGGGCCAGATGAAACCGGCCCGGATGAAGGCTTGGACGATCACGACGTTGCGTCCCTTGTCGAGATCACAGCTACGCTGGATACCGACACAGGCCTCTGTTCTGTCGGCCTTGTCTTCCAGGAGCATACCGGGGGTGGCGAGTTCGACCACGTGACAAGTGCCGGTGATGAGAGCGTCAGGGTCGAGGAAATTCACGGGGCAAATTACGACGACGTCATGACCGGAACCGGTGACGACGACTATTATGTTGGCGCACGCGGCGAGGATGTGGTCATCGCCAATGCAGGAGAGGACACCCTCTACGGCAGCCTCGACGACGATGTCATCTATGCCGGAAGCGCTGTGCCGGATGCTCAGAACAGTGTTGTGAGCAGCAGCAACGATGGCGAGAGCGATATCCTGATCTTCCTGCGCTACAACACTGACGGTGTCGCCGGCGACGACCCTTCGGCACGTGGCGATGGTGATGATATGGTTTACAACTTCAATGCCGGCGCTGGTGCAGGCAGCGACTCGATCCTGTTCCTCGTCAATGAGACCTTCACACCAACCGCCGAACTCGTCGCAGAAGGCACGTTGATCACCTGCGCATCGGATTCGACGAGCCTTCTCGATGGTGTGTACGACGCCGATCCGAGCACCGTCGACATCCAGTTCGAGATGATTACCCTCCAGGGGCACCCAACCCCAGCAACCCCGGCAACTCACCCATGTCGGTGAACACCTCCGCCCCCAGGGCGCGGTAGGCCGCCGCATCAACATAGGGCGCCGCGGCGTAGGCGCAGACGCGCATCCCCGCGGCCACACCTGCCTGCACGCCGGGCAGGCTGTCCTCGACCACCACGCAAGCCCCAGGCGGATGCCCCATCACCTCGGCTGCATGCAGGAACAGGTCCGGCGCGGGTTTGCCCCGGCCCACCATCGTTACCGAGAACAGCACGTCATCGAACAGCTCCAGCAGCCCGGAGCTGCCCAGGGTTGCATGCATTTTCTCGACCCGTCCCGAGGACGCCACGCAATAGGGCCGGCCCATGGCCCGGTGCGCCGCGACCACCGCGCGGATGCCGGGGATCGCGGCGACCCGCTCGCGTTGCAAGGTCTCGATGGTGCGGGCGCGGATCGCCTCGGTCCAGCCGGGGGGAAAGGCCTTCCCGGTTTCCGCCATAACCTCGGCCTGCACGGTCTTCATCGACTTGCCGACGAAGCGGGCCATGCAGTCCTCCAGAGTAATCTCGAAGCCGGTCCCGGCCAGCATCTCGACCATCACCCGGTTGGCCGCCTCCTCGCTGTCGACGAGGACGCCATCGCAATCGAAAATGGTCAGCGTGTACCCTGTCATGCCCCTGCTCCTCGCCCTGCCCCACCTTATCCTGGCCGGCCTCATCCTGACCCTGCTTTATGCTGGCAGGGTTTCCTCGACCTTGACCCCCATCCCGGCCAGCACCGCCCGGAGCGCCTCCGCCGCCTGGCCCAGCGCCGCCCGGTCGGCGCTGCGAAGAACCAGGGTTGCGCCAAGACCACCGCGATAGAACGGATAGCTGCCCATCGAAACCCCTTCATGCGCCTCGGCCAGCGCGCGCAACGGCCCGGCCAGATCACCCTCCGGCGCCTCGACGCGAAACGAATGGCTGAGCACCGGCGCGCCGCCCTTCAGCAGCGGTCGCAGCCCCTCCAGCATCACCGCGAAGATCGCCGGAACCCCCGCCATGACATGGACATTGGCCAAAATGAAGCCCGGCGCGTGGGAAAGCGGATTGTCGATCAACGCCGCCCCGTCCGGTATCCGCGCCATACGCAGCCGCGCCTCGTTGATCTCGCGCCCGGTCGCTCCGTAATAGGCCTCCAGGATCGCCAGCGCATCGGCCCGAATATCGATATTCACCCCGAAAGCAGCGGCTATGCAGTCGGCGGTGATATCGTCATGGGTCGGGCCGATGCCGCCCGACGTGAACAGGTAATCCACCCGTGCTCGCAGCGCGTTGACCGCAGCGACGATGACGTCACGGTCGTCCGGCACCACCCGGATCTCGTCCAGCCGGATGCCCGTCTCGGTCATCACCCCCGCCAGGAGGTGGGCATTGGCGTCGCGGGTCCGGCCCGACAGGATCTCGTCGCCGATCACCAGCATCGCCGCAGTTGGCTGATTCATTCTCTGGCCCCTTGCCTGCATCCCGCCGCCAGGTAGTGTGCGGGCATGGAATTCAACACACCCCTCATCCCCGGCCGCCTCGTTCGACGTTACAAGCGCTTTCTCGCCGATATCGAACTGGCCAGCGGAGAAACCGTGACCGCCCATTGCGCCAACCCCGGCGCCATGCTGGGGCTCAACATGCCCGGTCTGAAGGTCTGGGTCGAGCCCAATGACGACCCAAAGAAAAAGCTGAAATACGGTTGGCGGCTGGTCGAATTCGGCGCGCACTGGGTGGGCATCGATACTGCCGTCCCGAACAAGGTGGTCGGCGACGCCCTGCGCGCAAGCCGCATCCCCCAGCTTGCCGCCTATGGGCATGTCCGCCCGGAGGTCCGCTACGGCGAAGGCAGCCGGGTTGACTTCCTGCTGACCGGCCCAGACCTTCCCGACGCCTATGTCGAGGTCAAGAATGCCCACCTGATGCGCCGGCCCGGACTGGCGGAGTTCCCGGATTCAGTCACCAAGCGCGGCGCCAAACATCTGGACGAACTGGCGGCGATGGTGGCGGCGGGCCACCGGGCGGTAATGCTCTATTGTGTACAGCGCACCGACTGCGCCCGGCTGGCCCTTGCTGCCGATCTCGACCCGGGCTATGCGGTGGCCTTCGCCCGCGCGCGCGCCGCCGGTGTCGAGGCGATGGCCTGGGCCTGCGCCATCTCGCCCGGCGGGATCACGCTTGATCGGCCCGTCCGGATCGATCAGTATTGAAGGGGACACGGGTATGAGAGACATGACCTTGATGCGCACCGGCGGCGAGCGACGCACCACCGAAGGCATCCGCCTGCACGACAGCGCGGACTTCGAGGGCATGCGCAGGGCCGGACGGTTGGCGGCGGAAACCCTGGACATGATCGGCCCCCATGTGGAGCCGGGCGCGCGCACCGAAGACCTCGACGCGCTCTGCCACGCCTTCATCACCGACCACGGCGCGACGCCCGCTCCGCTCGGCTACCGCGGCTACCCGAAATCGGTCTGCATCTCGATCAACCATGTGGTCTGTCATGGCATCCCCGGCGCGAAGACCCTGAAGAACGGCGACATCCTGAACATCGACGTCACCGTTATCCTGGACGGCTGGCACGGCGACACCTCGCGCATGTTCGTGGCTGGCCGTTCCAACCGCCGTGCCACACGGCTGATCGAGGTCACCCACGAAGCGCTGATGCGCGGCATCGCCGAGGTCCGGCCCGGTGGCCATTTCGGCGATGTCGGCCACGCCATCCAGACCTATGCCGAGAACGCGCGCTGCTCGGTCGTGCGTGACTTCTGCGGCCACGGCCTGGGGCTGGTGTTCCACGATGCCCCCAACGTGCTCCACTACGGCCGTCGTGGCGCGGGGGCCGAGTTGAAGCCCGGCATGTTCTTCACCATCGAGCCGATGGTGAACCTGGGCGCGCCGCAGACCAGGATCCTGTCGGACAACTGGACCGCGGTCACGCGCGACCGCTCTCTGTCGGCCCAGTTCGAGCACTCCGTCGGGGTCACCGAGGAGGGCTGTGATATCTTTACTCTGTCGCCTGCGGGGAGGTTTTTTCCGGCGTTGTAGGTGTTACGAATACCCGATCGAGGGGAGTTCACGTCATGAAGCGGATAGATTTCGAAGAAGGCCACGTCATCTTCAACCAGCGACCGAAGCGACCGATGCTACAAGGTGATTTCGGGCACCGTGAAAATCGAAATCTCCTCATATGACAACAGCGGCGCGTTGCGGAACATTATCGCCCAGACAATGCGCCATGGCGACGTGTTCGCAGAGATCGGCATCATCGACGATTCGCCCCGTTCGACCTCGGCCATCGCCGTTGAGGACACCGTTTGCGTCACCTACACCTCCGATGAAATGATGGATCTGCTGGAGCCCGACCCGAACGAGGCGTTCGCCTGTATCCACACCCTGATCCAGCGTCTGCGCAGCAACGACATCAAGATCTTGATCGAAAACGGTGATTAGTGTGGCCCGCCGGCCTCTGTAAGCCCTGCCAACCGGAGCCACTCCGTGGACAGTGCCCACACCTGTATCTTCGAGGCCGCCGACAAGCCGTCGCTGCACCTGGTGCCGCGTTCACTTCCGAGCACACCGAACAGCGCATCCACCATCGGGTTCGACCTCTGCTCCTTGAGACAAATCAGCATGTCGGTGTTGGTATTCTCGAAGCCCCTGATCCTAATCCCGGCGCAGCGCGGGTCGCGGCCCACCTCGCGGTCAAACAGGAATCCGATGCCCAGGCCGGACATGACCGCCTCCTTGACCGCCTCACGACTTTCCAGCACCAGGAAGGGCGTCACGGCGATTCCTTGCGCGGCAAAGCCGCGCTCGATGATCCGCTGGGTGTTCGAGCCGCTCTCGCGGAAAATCAGGGGACCGTCCGCCAGCTCCTCCAGTGCGATGGAGTCGCGGCCCGACAGCGCATGGCCCCCCTGCACCAGGGCCATCAGGCTTTGCCGACAGATCACTTCGGCGGCATGTCGCCGGTCGGGCCTGGCGTTGGCCATGATCGCCGCGTCCACCTCAAGCGCGTGGAGCTTCGCCCAGGTTTGGTCGGCATTGGCCAGCGAGACCCGGACCCGCGCATCCGGCGCGACCCTCTGGAGGGCAGAAATCAGGTCGAGGGCGACATGCGGGCCGTCCGCCCCAAGATGCAGGGCGTGGGCAGGTCCGCCGGCCCCACCCGACAGCAGCAGGCGCGCATCTGCCTCGGCCCCGAACATCCTCACGGTCAAAGCGAACAGCGCCTGCCCGTCCTCGGTCAGACTGACCTCCTGGCCGCCCCTGCGAAACAGATTGGTCGCGTTCTCTTGTTCGAGGTTGCGGACCTGAATCGAGATCGCCGGTTGCGTGAGGCGCAACCGCTCCGCCGCCTTCTGGAAGCTGCCCACGACGGCGACCGCATGGAACGCTCGGAGTTGCGCATAGGTCATCTGTTATAAATCCAATTGTGATTTTCGCACATGACTTTCAATTTGATTTGGACGGAGTCAATGTCTAGATCGGCACTTGCATTCGTGACCTCGAAGCAATTCTGCACGATACCGCCCCCAACAAACGGAACGACCACCATGAACAGCGCCCCCGCTTATATTTTCGAGGCGACCGACAAGCCCTCGCTGCCGCTGCACCCGGTCCCCCTGATCGAAGCGACCGAGGACAGCGTGAAAGGCTATGGCTGCCTGGTCGATGACCCTGACGGGTTCGAGATAGAGATCACCCGCTGGCCCGCGCAAGGCTGGCGGCCGGTGGATGACGGCACCGGCAATGAAGGCGGCGCCGTCGAAGGCATCTTCCACGGTGAATGGCACGGCGACGTGCTGATGGGCCGCAACGAGGCGGTCAACGGCGAGTACGTCCTCGGCTGGAGCCGCGACCCGCAGCAGGCCAGCGCCGGGCGGGCGACCGTCCCGCGCGCTCAGGTTCTGCTGTGGCATATGAACTACCACCCCGATGGCGGGCAGTTGTTCTTTCCTTTGGACCGCCAGCCCTTCGTCGTTCCCGCAGCCCTGCCCGGCGACGACCTGACGCCCGACAAGGTGGTCGCCTTCTGGTGCGACGGAACCAGGGGCCTCTACATCCATCCCAACATCTGGCACGAGGGAATTTTCCCGGCCGCGGATCGGCAACGCTTCCTCGACCGCCAGGGCCGGGTCCATGCGCGGGTAAGTTGCGACATCGGCCAGGAGTTCGGCGTCTATCTCAGTGTGCCGTTGACCCGGTAGGGCCCCCTACCTGCGGAACGCCGCCACCAGTTCCACATGCGGGCTCCAGCGGAATTGATCGACCGGCAGCACCCACTCCAACCGGTAACCGCCATCGATCAGGATCCGCGCGTCGCGGGCAAAGGTGGCAGGGTTGCAACTCACCGCGGCGATCCGCGGAACCTTGCCGCGCGCCAGTTGCTCCGCTTGCGTCCGGGCGCCGGTGCGGGGCGGGTCGATGACCACCGCCTCCACTCCCTTCAACTCATCCGGCAAGAGCGGCCGGTGGGACAGGTCGCGCCGCTCGCAGCGCACCCGCTTCAGCCCCGGGGTCGCCCGCCAGGCGGCGTCGAGCGCCGCCAAGGCCTCCGCCTCGCCCTCAACCGCATGTATCTCCGCCTGTTCGGCAAGCGGCAAGGTGAAGGTGCCGGAGCCGCAGAACAGGTCAGCGATCCGCCGCGCCTCACCGACCGCCTCGCCCACAGCCTGCCGCAACGCCGCCTCGCCTTCGCGGGTCGGTTGCAGAAAGCCCCCCGGCGGCACCACCACCCGGGCCCGGCCCATGGCGACATCCGGCGTCTGCATGACCGCCATCTCCTCGCCGTTCCAGCCCAACCGGGCGATCCCGGCCCGCGCCGCCACCCCCGCCAGCAATGCCTTGGCCGGGCCTTCCAACGGCTTCGCTCCGGCAACCGCCACATCGATGCCGCCCTTGGTCAGCGTCAGGGTAAACCGCACCTCACCCTTGCGGCTGGCAGCCAGCCCGACCAGCTCCTCCAACCGTGGCAACACGGCGATCAGCGACGGTTCGGCCACAGCGCATGTCTCGATGGGCACGATGTCGGTCGCGGCGGGGGCGTGAAAGCCGATCAATACGCCCTTGCGGGTTCGCCGCGCCGCGACGGTGATGCGCCGGCGGCTTTCCGGGGCCGAGGTCACCATGGGCCGGATCGCCACCTCCGTGATCCCCCGCGCGCCCAGCGCAACCGCGATCAGGTCGCGCTTCCACCGCGCCGTGAACCGCTCGGAAGCGTGTTGCAGCGCGCAGCCTCCGCAAGTCCCGAAATGCGGACAAACCGGCGCGATGCGCTCCGTCGAGGGCGTCAGCACGGCTTCGACCCGCCCGCGATCTCCATGGCGCACAACGCGGACCCGCTCGCCCGGCAGGGTATAGGGCACATACAGCGCGCCGGATTCGGCGACCCCGTCGCCCCGGGCACCCAGGCTCTCGATCTCGACCTCGTCCGCCAATTGCCTCGCTCCGGCGATCACTCAACGCTCCGGTTTCCAACAACGGCTTTGCGGGCCGCAATCAGGAGCTCCCGGTTGCCATCGCCCCCTTCTATAGGGCTCGAAGCCTCGCCCGTCACCTGCCAACCCGGTCTCGACGAGGTGCTGGTCAACCCGCATCGCGGAGCCGGCGGTTGAAAACGGCGTTCGGCCGCGCGCCCCGAAAGAGATACACGACGAGCGCAATTTCAACGCCGATCAGCACGGCTTTGACAGCCCACACCCACGAAAGGCTCGAGACCGCGAATGCGCCGCCAGCAATTGCGACGAGACAAGCGGGTCCGCGAAGCGCGAGGAAGAGTTCGGCAAAGCGCCGCACCCGCAGGAACATCAGGCCAAGCAGCAACGTTCCACCGACGGTCGGCACAAGAATTTGCGTCCATTCGAACCAATCAGGAACCCCGTCATCGAGAAACGATGAGAACGTCTCGATCTCCGCCACGGCACCCGCCAGCAGAAGGGTGCCCGTCAGCGGCCCCGCGATGGCGAGCCAGAGGACGACGAGGATCAGCCAGCCGCCGATTCGGTTGAGCGGATGCCGCCGCCATTCATCGGGATCGAGTGCTGACCAGCACGTTCTGCTCACGCCCGCGCCGCCGCCGCCGCCTCACCCAGCGCCTGCAGCGCGGTCTCGACGATGTGGGGCGCGTTCATTGCCGCCACGTCGTACATCGCCGCCGGTTTGTCCTGGTCGATGAAAATATCCGGGAACACCATCGGGCGGATTTTCAGGCCCTGGTCAAGCATCCCTTCGGTGGCGAGCAGTTGCAGCACGTGGGACGAGAAGCCACCGACAGCGCCCTCCTCGATTGTCACCAGCGCCTCGTGCTCGCGGGCCAGGCGCAGCACCAGATCACGGTCCAGCGGCTTGGCGAAGCGCGCATCGGCGACCGTGGTCGACAACCCCCGCGCCTCCAGCTCCTCCGCCGCCTTCAGGCACTCCGCCAGCCGGGCGCCGAAGGACAACAGCGCGATCTTGGTGCCCTCCTTCACGATCCGGCCCTTGCCGATCTCCAGCGGCTGGCCGCGCTCCGGAAGGTCCACGCCCACACCTTCGCCACGAGGGTAACGGAAGGCGCAAGGGCCGTCGTCGATCTGCACCGCGGTCGCGACCATGTGGACCAGTTCGGCTTCGTCCGCCGCCGCCATCACCACCATGCCCGGCAGGCAGGACAGATAGGTGATATCGAAGCTGCCCGCATGGGTCGCCCCGTCGGCACCCACCAATCCGGCCCGGTCGATGGCGAAACGCACCGGAAGGCGCTGGATCGCCACGTCGTGCACCACCTGATCGTAGGCGCGCTGCAGGAAGGTGGAATAGATCGTCGCGAACGGCCGCATCCCGGCCGCCGCCAGCCCGGCGGAGAAGGTAACCGCATGCTGCTCGGCCAACCCGACATCGAAGCAACGCTCCGGGAACCGTTTGCCGAAGAGGTCGAGCCCGGTGCCGTCCGGCATCGCTCCGGTGATGGCGACGATGCGCTCATCCTCCTCCGCCTCACGGATCAGCGCATTGGCGAAAACCTTGGTGTAGGAGGGCGCATTCGGAACCGACTTCGACTGCCTGCCGGTGACAATGTCGAATTTGGCGACCCCGTGATACTTGTCCGCCGAGTTCTCCGCCGGGGGGTAGCCCTTGCCCTTCTTGGTGATGCAGTGAATCAGCACCGGCCCGGTCGCCCGCTCCCGCACCGTGCGCAGCACCGGCAAAAGCTGGTTCATGTCGTGACCGTCGATGGGGCCGACATAATCGAAGCCCAGTTCCTCGAACAACGTACCGCCGACCGCCATGCCCTTGACCAGTTCGCGCGCCCGGCGCGCGCCCTCGCGCAGCGGTTCGGGCAGCCAGTTTACCGCTTCCTCGGCAACGGCGCGCAGGTCCTGGAACGGCGCTTGGGCATAGAGCCGGGACAGATAGGCCGACATGGCGCCGACCGGCGGCGCGATCGACATCTCGTTGTCGTTCAGGATGACGATCAGCCGCTTGCACAGATAACCGGCATTGTTCATCGCCTCATAGGCCATGCCGGCGGTCATCGCCCCGTCGCCGATCACTGCGATGGCGTCCCCGGTGTCGCAACCCAGTTCCCGCCCCACGGCAAACCCCAGCGCCGAGGAGATCGAGGTCGAGCTATGGGCGGCGCCGAACGGGTCGTATTCGCTCTCGGCCCGCTTGGTGAAACCGCTCAGGCCTCCACCCTGGCGCAGGGTGTGGATGCGATCGCGCCGCCCGGTCAGGATCTTGTGAGGATAGCATTGGTGGCCGACATCCCAGATCAGCTTGTCGTGCGGGGTATCGAAGACCGCATGGATCGCCACCGTCAGCTCGACCACCCCCAGCCCGGCGCCCAGATGCCCGCCAGTCACCGAGACGGCGGAGATCGTTTCCGCCCGCAACTCGTCGGCGAGCCGCGACAACTCGGAATCCGTCAAGGCGCGGAGATCCGAAGGGACATTCACGCGATCCAGCAGTGGGGTTTTTGGCTGGACGCTCACCAAATTCTCCTTAGTGATCAACAGCCTCTGCTTGGCAGATTGCAGTTTCGATGGCAATGCCGCGCGGCACCGCTCACTCAGTGTTGAAGGGGACGGAGCTCTCGCCACCGGCAACGATCTTCTCGACCTTCAACTCCGCCTCGCCCAGCTTTGCATTGCAATGCTTTTTCAGCGCATCGCCGCGTTCATAGAGCGCGATCGACTGCTCCAGCGGAACTTGGCCGCCTTCGAGTTGGCCAACCACTTGCTCCAACGCCGCCAGCGCCTCCTCGAAGCTCATCCCGTCAATCGGTTTCTCGGTCATGCATATGCCTCCGCATGGGCGATCAGTGCGTCGAGGTGGGCGCGCGTGGACTCCGCCAGCCCATCGAGGTCATAGCCGCCCTCCAATGTCGAGACCACCCTGCCGTCGCAGCATTCCGCCGCGATCCTGCAAATTTCCGTTGTCACCCAGCCGAAATCCTGGGCGAGCCAGTTCAGATTGGCAAGCGGATCGTCACGATGGGCGTCGAAACCGGCCGAAATCATGATCAGTTCGGGCGCGAATGCCCGCAACGCCGGGAACACGATCCCCTCATAGGCCGCCCGCATCTCGCGCCCGCCGCTCATCGGTGCAAGCGGCGCGTTGAAGATATTACCGACCCCGGTCTCATGCGCCGCCCCGCTGCCCGGATAGAGCGGCATCTGGTGCGACGACGCGAACATCACCCGGGGTTCCTCCCAGAAAATATCCTGCGTGCCGTTGCCGTGATGCACATCGAAATCGACGATCGCCAGCTTGCCGACCCCCAGTTCCTCCAACGCATGATACGCGCCGACAGCGACATTATTGAACAGGCAGAACCCCATGGCGCGGTTTGCCTCGGCGTGATGCCCGCACGGCCTGACCGCACAGAAAGCGGCCTTGTGCGCACCACCCGCCACCGCCTCCACAGCGGCAATACTGGAGCCTGCGGCATGACGCGTCGCTTCCAGACTGTCCGGGCACATATGGGTATCCGGGTCCAGGCTGGCCCAGCCCTGCACCGGCGCGCTGGCCTTGACCCTCGCAACATAGGCCGCGTCATGCGCCCGCTCGACCTGCGCATCGCTGGCGGCAGGCGCCTCGGCGCGTGGCAGGGCGTCGTAGGGCGCGGCCGCCAACACCCGATCGACAGTTTCGATTCGCGCCACCCGCTCCGGGTGGCCGGACGGGGTGACATGGCGGTGGCTGGACGGGTGTGTGAGGATCAGAATGGACATCAGGGCAGGTTAGACCGGATCGGTGGGCGAGGTAAATGGACTGGGCGCGCAGCGCCCGCGTCCTGTTGAAACACGCAATGGTTCCACCAAGCCGATGATCCAATCTCGCTTTCGAGCATGGCAGCAACCTCCCGTCGACTAACGATGCCTGCGTTGGGCTCCCGGTACAAATGACCTGATTGCCGCAAGTCCGGTAGGGCGGACGTGATTGTTCGCCCCCGGCCACCGCTCAGTCCGGCGTCAGCATATATCCCGACCCGCGTACCGTTTGCAGATAACGCGGCACCTTCGGATCGACCTCGATCTTGCGCCGCAACCGGGTGATCTGCACGTCCACCGCGCGCTCCTGCACGTCGCCCGCCGTGCCGCCCAGTTCCTCGGCCAGGCGGGTGCGGCTGACCGGTTCGTTCGGTTGGCGCGAGAAAACCCGCATCAGCGCCTGTTCGGTCGAGGTCAGGCGAACGACCTCGTCGCCGCGCTTCAACTCGCCGCGCAGGATGTCGAAATGCGCCTCGCCCAGCATCAGGGTCTTGGGCGGCGCGTCCGGCACCGGCGGTGGTGCTGCGCGGCGCAGGATTGCGGCGATGCGCAGCAACAGTTCGCGCGGCTCGAATGGTTTCGGCAGGTAGTCGTCGGCCCCGGCCTCCAGCCCCTCGATGCGATCGCCGGTCTCGTGGCGCGCGGTCAGCAGCAGAATTGGCGTGTCGATCTCCTCGCGGATACGCCTGGTCAGACTGAAACCGTCCTCGCCCGGCATCATCACGTCGATGACCAGCATGTCGAAGGCCAGGCTTTCCAACAGCCGCGAGGCATGCGCCGCATCGCGCGCCACTGTCACCAGGTAGCCGCTGCGCGACAGGAATCGTTTCAGCAGATCGCGAATGCGGGCGTCATCATCAACCACCAGGATATGGGCCGGGCCCTCGGTTGCCGTCGCCACGACAGTCATGATCCGTCCCGCCCGACCAGCGACAGAACCGCATCGCGGCCCGCCTCGTTGATCATCCGCTCCAGCACCTCGCGGAAACCCGCCACTGCTTCTGGTCCGGCCTCGCTATAGGCCCGGCGCAACCGTGCGCGCTGCGGCTCCGACAGTTCGCGCTCCAACTCCTCGCCCGCCGGGCTGAGGCGCAGATGACGCTGACGACGGTCCGCGGTGCCGGTGGTGCTGGTCACCAACCCGTCCTCCATCAGCTGGCGCAGAACCCGGTTCAGCGATTGCTTGGTGACGGCCAGGATCTCCAGCAGCCCGGCGACCGTGACGCCGGGGCGGCGCTTGATGAAATGAATCGCCCGGTGATGCGCCCGACCATAGCCACGATCGACCAGCACCGCATCCGGATCGCCGGTGGAATCGCGATAGGCGAAGAACAGCAACTCAATGCCCTGGCGCAACTGCTCGTCGGTCAGGAACAGAAGCTGGTCGGGGCGGCTTAGCATAGGCGTCCCTCTGGTCGTCGAAGCCTGCATCTCTCACCTCCCCCCACTGATTCCCGCGTTCGGCCAGCAAATAATTATGTCAGCCTTATTGACTGATTGAAAGCCCGATGTTACGGGTTGCGGGAGGGGGGAATACAGATTCTTTCGAATGCTGCCCTGATTACGCAAGATACGGTCCCGTCCCGTGCATCACGCGCGGGATTTGCATGTAGAAGGAGACAGGCCATGGCGCCTGGAAGCGCATATGATGATCGCGACGGGTTCATCTGGATGGATGGCAACCTCGTGGAATGGCGCTCGGCCAAGGTACATCTGCTGACTCACGCGCTGCATTACGGCAGTGCGGTCTTCGAGGGCGAGCGCGCCTATGGCGGGCGCATCTTCAAATCCGAGGCGCATTCGCAACGCCTGCTCGATTCGGGCAATGCGATGGATATCCCGATCCCCTACACGGTCGCGGAAATCGAGAAGGCCAAGGCCGACACAATGCGCGCCAACGACATGGAAAACGACGCCTATATCCGTGTCCTGTGCTGGCGCGGCTCGGGCCTCGACATGGGCGTCGCGTCGGCGCGCAACCCGGTCCACATGGCGGTCGCCGCCTGGGAATGGGGCGCCTATTACGGCGACGCCAAGCAGAAGGGCGCCAAGCTCGACATCTCGAAGTGGAAGCGGCCAAGCCCCGAGACCATCCCCTGCCACGCCAAGGCCAGCGGGCTCTACATGATCTGCACCATGTCGAAGCACGCCGCCGAGGCCAAGGGCTGCTCGGACAGTCTGATGATGGACTACCGCGGCTATGTCGCCGAGGCGACAGGGGCCAACGTGTTCTTCGTGCGCGATGGTGTTGTCCACACCCCGACCCCGGACTGCTTCCTGAACGGCATCACCCGGCAGACCGTGATCGGGGTGATGAAGGAACGGGGGCTGGAGGTGGTCGAACGCCACATCATGCCCGACGAGTTGGAGAGCTTCGAGCAATGCTGGCTGACCGGCACTGCCGCCGAGGTCACCCCGGTGGGCGAGATCGGCCCCTACAACTTCGAGGTCGGCGCCCTGGTCCAGGACATCGCCAAGAGCTACGAGCAGGTGGTGCGCGGCAATCACTGAGGTTTTTGCCGCTCGTCTTATGTAATTGATCCAAAAGCCGTATCGCGGCTTTTGTGCGCGGCCCCGCCGCCACCCCGGGTCTCCTGCGTCTGTTCCAAGCTGCTTCGCGTCTTTTGGGCGCGCACCACCTTCCACCCCGAGGCGCTCGCCCTTCACCAGACCCGCCTCGGCGATCAGCGCCGGAACCCGGTCGAAGACCGCCGCGTGCACCTCGTGGGGCAGGCGCGTGCGGGTCTTCGACAGCCAGGAATGGTCCGGCACACGATCCCGGCTCTCCAGCCGCAGAAACTCCCGCAGCGACAGCGAATCCGAGCCGCGCCATTCCAGCCCGCGCTCAGAGTCGATGCCCTCGAAACAGCCCACCAGACGCATGCGGAAACAGCGCCCCGGCGGCACCGAAAGCGGCTCCCGTCATGGCCGCGTAACAGCACCGGCAGGCCGCCTCGGCGAAACCGTCGAAGCCGCCCTCGATCAGGACCGACTGAAGACGGTCGTAAAACACATGACCCGGCGAGCGCGGCATCTCCGCCCAGCCCGCCATCAAGTCACCCTGACGATCCTTCCGCAGTCCCATCGCCATCGGCAAACCCCCCGGTCAAATCAGAACATCAAGGAATCAGACCAGGCCGCTCGCGTCCAGTGCCGACTTCGTCAACGGGCTGTTAGCCCGTCGCTTGAAGGCGGCTTGCTGCTGTTGCTGCTATTCAAGCTTGAGGCGACGCTCCAGATCTTCAATCCGCGCCACAAGCCGTGCATTCGTTTGTTGCTGAGCTTCATAAGCCGACCGCAAACGCGCATTCTCCAACTTCAGGTCTTCAAAGACCCGTGCGGAAACAAACAGCTCAGAAGGATTTGACACGGTCATAAAACAGATGAATCACAGCGCGACCCCTGGTGCAAGAAAACTATTCCAAATCCGTACCTGGGCAGTTACCTGCGCACAGACCTTGCGGATCGCCGCCCCATTGTCCTTGCGGAAGTCGGCGATGGTCTTGTGGTCCGGCGCCAGGCGGCTCGTGAGCCACATCACTTCGACATTGCGGCCCGCTTCTCGCTCCAGCCGACGGCTCGATTGCACCCGGTTGAGGTAGCCGTAGGGTAGTGTCTCAGTTTGAAATCTGTTCGGCAACAAACGGCCGAGGCCAACGTAGCGCCGAAAGTCGGAAAAGTGAAGGATTTTCGATGCGGGGCAGGGTGCAAGATTTCGGCGTGGACTGACTGTGGTCCGCGTTGGAAGTCCTCCAAAGGTGGAAGCTGCGTGGGCCTGGCGGTTTCCATGGGGAAAGCATGACGAGGGTTGTGCCGGTTGATGTTGTTTGCGGGGACAGCCAGGGCTTTGTTGACATGGCGAGAATGGGTTTTGGTTTTGGTGTAATTCTCCAACATTTACCGGTGTTTTTTGCTGTCGTTTCGAACCATTTGAGCGTGTTCGTCGCGGCAGAGCACAAATCGAGACCAACCCGGAACGAGGTGCGTTTCAGGATCCGGTTTTGGTGGAGTGACGGGCGTTTCATCATGCTGCCTGCCTCGTTGGTGGTGCGCGTGTCAAAGGGCGCTCGCCGCGGCGGAATATCTCGATGATGCGCATCGGGCCGCCGCAGCCGGGGCATGGCTCCCGAAGTTTGAGCGCGATGATCTCGGCGGTTTGCGGGTTTTCCTGTCTGGCCGGTTCCGCGCCGGGCAAGGCGCGGGTCTTCGCGATACTGGCTTTACGACCAGCGCTGGCGAGCAGGCCGTAGTGACGGATGCGGTGGAAGTCATCTGGCAGGACATGGATCAGAAAGCGGCGGATGAACTCGTTGGTGGCGAGGCACATTGTCATCGGTCGGTCGCCGGGTTTGACGCGGTAGTCTTTCCAGCGGAACGCGGCGGTCCGGGCATCCGTGCCGATCAGGCGGCGGTTCGAAATGGCGACACGGTGGGTGTATCGACCGAGACAAGCGAGCACGGCTTCGGCTCCGCCAAAGGGCGGTTTGGCGTCGACCACTAGGGCGACATAGCCCCCGTTTCAGGCTGGTTCTGAATGCTTCAGATAGCCGATGTCTGCCTTCGGGTGGAATGGCGACCCTCAAGTCTGAGCCATCCTGCCGCAAATTCGACGATCGGAGCTTGCCACTGACGGTTGCGGCAATGCACGCATTAGCCCCATGGACGTTCCAGACGGTCGCTTGAACAGCGGTTTCGCCTTCAAAGTTGGACATTGATGTGGTGGCCCGGGTCCCGTCGCCTCAAAGCACACTTAATCCCCTGTCGCAGATTGCAATCGAGAAAACCGAAGCCGAAGATCGAGATAACGGCTCCGCTTCATTCGTCATCAGCGTTTGCATTCGATGGTAGAGATCACGTGCTGCGTGGCAAAGGGCCATTGCGTCGACAGGCATTCACCAGCAACTCGATAACGATCCGGTCAAGCCCGTTTGCCCTGCACCACCCGGTCCAGGATCATAGCGCAAAACAGAATGGCGAATCCTGCCAGGATACCCTGACCGACCGACGCATATTGGAGCGCCTCCAGCACATCCTCGCCGAGCCCCTTGGCGCCAATCAGAGAGGCGACCACAACCATGGCCAGCGACAGCATGATGGTCTGGTTGATGCCAGCCAGGATTGAGGGCGCCGCCAGCGGCAGATCGACCTTAGTCAGTAAATACCACTTCGAGGCACCATACGCGATCGCCGCCTCGCGGATCGTCTCCGGCACGCCGCGCAGGCCCAGCACGGTCAACCGCACCACGGGGGTGCCGCCGAAGATCATGGTGACCACGATCGCCGCCGGTTTGCCGACGCCGAAGAAGGCGATCACGGGGATCATGAAGACGAAGGCGGGCATCGTTTGCATGAAGTCCATGATCGGCCGGATGATCGCATAGAACCGTGGCCTCCGGGCGCAAAACATACCCAGCGGGATGCCGAGGGCGATGCTGATACAGGCGGCAGTGCCAAGCAACGCCAGGGTGGTCATTGCCTTCTCCCAGAATCCCAGTAGGCCCATATAGGCGAGGAAGGTGCCGGACCAGATCGCCGCACGCGGCCCTGCGGCAAGCCCGGTCAGGAACACGATGAAGCTGCAGACGATGATCCAAGGGGTCTCGACGAAGATCAGTTCGAGCGCATCGAGGATGACCCGGATGACGAAGGTCACGTTCTCGAAAAACCAGACGCTGCCCAGCTTCAGCCAGTCGATGAAGGCTTCGACCCAGTCGATTGCGGTCAGGCGGTAGGCCGGGTCGGTCGGGAACTCGGTCAGAATCGGGAACGCCGCCGTGTTGGCGAAATGCAAGGCGCCGATGCCCAGGATCACCGAGGCGAAACCGGCGCTGATCGCGGTGCGCAGCGGATCCAGGCCCGAGGCGATGGTGCTGTCCGACAGCCAGTCGGAAAAGCGCCTCTCCAGCAGCGGGTTGGCAAGAACCCCCTGCGCCAACTTGACCACCGCCAGCATGGCGAATCCGAACGCCGCGACCCAGATGGCCGATGCCTCCGCCAACTCCACGTCCAACCGGAAGTCGCCGATGGCGTTTTCCAACGATTCGACGTTGCGGCGGAACACGTCGACATTGGCGGCGTTCTTCTGGATCGCCGCCTCAAGCTGCTCGCGGCGGAGGTTCAGCGTACCCTCGACCTGGGCGATCCGCTCGCGGGCGTCGGCACCGAGGTCGCCCCAGAGGCCGCGGGCGATCTGGATTACTGCGAAGGCTTCCAGCACCACGAAGGGCAAAGCCCAGTTCCAGAGACCGCGCATCCCCAGCCAGACCGGACCAAGGGCGCCCGCGACCCAATTGAAGGTCCAGGGGAAACGGGAACTGGCGCCAATTCGCGTGAACTGGCCGCTGTAATAGTCCGCATTCGAGCCGACGAACTCCGTCACCAGGTCGATGCGGCTTTCGCTCAGGCCGGGTTCGGGGCTGCTGAACCGGGTGTCATTCATGATGTTTCCGTCCCTTCGATGACGGTCTGCAACAGGTCGGCGCGGGTGATCGCTCCAATCCGCGCACCGTCGGCATCAGTGATGGCGATGGGCGATTCCGAGTCGATGGCGGCGGTGATCAGGGCGCTGAGATTGACATCCTCCGCGAAGCTGGGCGCGGTCTCGGCCAGCGGGCCGTTCGCCGCCTCGAACTCCGCCAGTGGTTTCATCACCGCATGGGCGCGAACCACCTTGAGGCGCGAGATTCCGGCGACGAAATCGGCGACGTAGTCGTCGGCCGGGCGCATCACGATCTCTTCCGGCGTGCCGATCTGCACGATCACGCCATCCTTCATGATGGCGATGCGGTCGCCGATACGCACCGCCTCGTCGAGGTCATGGGTGATGAAGACCGTGGTTTTCTTCATCTGCCCTGCCAGCTGCATGAACTCGTTCTGCAACTGCCGCCGGATCAGCGGATCCAACGCCGAGAACGGTTCGTCCATCAGCAGCACCTCCGGGTCGGCGGCCAGCGCCCGCGCTAGGCCGACGCGCTGCTGCATGCCGCCCGAGAGCTCATGCGCAAACTTGTTGCCCCAGCCGGTCAACTCGACCATTGCGACACACCGCTCCGCGACTTCCATGCGTTGGTTCTTGTTGATGCCGCGGATCTCCAGCGGCACGGCGATGTTGTCCAGCACCGAGCGGTGCGGCATCAGCGCGAAGTTCTGGAACACCATGGCGATGTGTTCGTTGCGAAACCGGCGCAACTCCTCGCCCTGGATCGCCATCACATCCTGGCCGCCCACGATGATCTGCCCCACGGTCGGCTCCAGCAGGCGGTTGATGTGGCGCACCAGGGTTGACTTGCCCGAGCCGGACAGCCCCATGACGCAGAAAATCTCGCCCTTGCGCACGTCGAAACTGGCATCGGCGACGCCGACGACGCAATCATGCTTTCGCAGCACCTCGGCCTTGCCGATGCCGTTGGCGCGGATGTCCTCCAGCGCCTGCGTGGCGCGGGTGCCGAATATCTTCCACACCCCCGAAATCCGGATGGCAGTTTCGGCGTCAGCGGCAAAATCCGTTGTCTGATCCATCACGACATGTTTCCAGCGATTGCGGCTTCCCGCCTGTATCGATCTCCAAGCAAACCGAAGTTGGCTCGGCGGGAAAACCGACAGAAGATAGGCACCAACGGGAACCCGTTGGCGCCGTTCTCAATTGCATCCCGGCTCAGAGGCCAAGCCAGCTATCGACGCGGTCCGAGTTCGCCGCGATCCACTCGGCGACCACCTCGGCTGGATCGCGCCCGTTTCCGGCGATCTCGAAGGCGAAGCCGCTGACCGTTTCGGTATCGAGCTGCATCTGCGACAGGAACTCGGCGATCGCGGGCGATCGCTCGACCAGGCTCTTGGAATAGGCGACTTGGACCTGCTTCAGCGCATCCTCGGAAGCGACGAAAGACTTCGAGAACCAATCGGGGTCGTCCGAGGGCTGGATCATCTTGTACTGCTCGGGGTCATAGGCGGGCTCCTCCAGTCGAACTATGTCGAACATGAACCAGATCGCATGGGGGGCGTAGCAATAGAAGGCGTAGCCCTGGTTCTTGGTGATCGAGTCGCCGACGCTGGCGACCATCACGGCCTGCTCGGCGCGGATCGCGTCCATGAAGGGCGTCAATCCATAGTCGCGGACCTTGACCTCGTTCACATTGGCCGAGGCCCAGCCGGGCGCACCGACCCAGATCTCGCCCTTGCCGTTCCCGTCGCTGTCCATCAGCGCGGTCACGTCAGGCCGGGTCAGATCGAAGATCGAGGTGACGTTGTTGGCCTCGGAAAACACCTTCGAGACGCAGAAGCCCTGCTTGCCCTCGTAGGGGTTCGAGCTGAGGATGACGGTGCCCTTGCCGTCCACATACTCCTTGGTGAAGCTCTCCTGGTTCGGCAGCCAGACATCCGGGTGAACGTCGATGTCACCCTTGCCCTGATCCATCGCCTGGAAGATGTTGGCGTTGTTGCCGGGCACGAGGTTCGCCTCGCCGCCGATGCGCGTTGTCACAATCTGCTGGATCAGATGCGCGATCGCCTGGGCGCCGGTCCAGTTCGGCGCGCCGATATTGACCTTCTCGGCGGCGGTGGCCGCCGGCCCCGCCAGCGCGATGGCCGAGCTGAGGATGGTCGCCAGAATCGTGTTTCTCATGATGTGTACTCCGTGTTCGGTTTCTCTTCGTTTGCCCTGCTTTTGCCTCGCAGGTGTTCTGGTTCAGGTTCGTCATTGCATTTGGTGAATCTTGCTCTCCGTCTCCGCACCCGTGATTGCTCCTGCGCCGAGGAAATCCTCCAGCAGCGCGTTGAACAGCGCTGGCTTTTCCAGATGGGCCGCATGCCCGCAGCCCGGTAGCACCGCCAGCGAACTGTCGCAGATGCCGCGCCAAAGTGCCTCCGGCTGACTCCACTGGTACGAGCGATCGCGGTCGCCCCACAGCACCAGCGTCGGCGCGGCGATGCGCGCCAGCGCGGCGGTGCCGTCCCATTCCTCCCAGGCGGTTAGGCTGGCGGCGGCGGCCTGCGCGGCTGCCTTGAGGCCCTCGGCAACGCAGATCTCATAACCTTCGGCCTTGGCACCGTCGACGAACCAGGTCGCCGCGATCCGCCGCATCGTTGCCTCGATCCCTTCGGTGGTGAGCCGTTGGCGCGAGGTCTCAATGGTCTCGAAACGCCCCGGCAGTACGCCGGCCGGCCCGGTGCCGTAAAGCACTAGCCGGGAAACCCGCTCCGGGGCCATCGCCGTCATCTCCTGCACGACCATGCCGCCCATCGAGTGGCCGAGCAGATGCACCCGCTCCAGACCCAACTCGTCCAGCAACTCCCAGACAAGCCGGGCGTGGCCCGGAATGCTGTCCGGCGCAGTCAGGCCCGCGCTGCCGCCAAAACCGGCGAGGTTCGGGGCGACCACGTCGAACCGGTTGCTTAATTGAGCAATCTGGTCCCGCCAATGCGCCGCGCCGCCGAAATAGCCGTGAACCAGGACCAGGGGGGCGCCACGCCCCCCCCGGGTAAAGGCGAGATGGTTACGGCGATCGCTGGCCAGACCCGCAGCCCCACTTGGGAGGTCCCCTCGCCGCTTCGTGCCCGGTGCCTGCATCATGCTGCATTCCTGCCGCTGAACAGGCTCTGATAGGCGAACAGCGCTGCTGACCCGCCGGTGTGGATGAAGACGACCGTTTCACCCTTCTTCAGCGCGCCCTGGCGGATCAGCCCGATCAGCCCGGCCATGCCTTTGCCCGAATAGACCGGGTCGAGAAATATTCCCTCGGCCGACGCCAGCATCCGGATCGCTTCGACCATCTCCGGCGTCGGCTGGCCGTAGCCCGGTCCAACATAATCATCGTGGGCGAGCACTAGGTCTCGGGGCAGCTCCGCCTTCACACCCAGAAGCTCCGAGGTCGCGCAGGCCAGCCGGTGAACGTTGTCGATCTGCGCCTCGCGCTTCGCCCGAACCGAGATGCCGACCACGCCGATCGGCACGTTCAGTGCATGCAACCCTGCCACCAATCCCGCCTGCGTTCCTGCGCTGCCAGTGGCGTGGACGATCTTGTCGATCCGGAGGCCCTGGGCATCCGCCTGCTGCACCAGCTCGGCCGCGCAGCCGACATAGCCGAGCGCGCCGATCGGATTCGAACCGCCGCCGGGGATGACATAGGGCTTGCGCTCATCCGCCCGCAACCGCACACCCAGCGCCACCGCTTCAGCGTTCATGTCCAGCCCCTCGTCGCGGAACTCGTAGATGCAGCCCAGCATGTCGTCGAGCAGCACGTTACCGGCGACCTCGTACCCGTCGCCCATATTGGTGACGCGCCGCTCCAACAGCGCATAGCAAGGCATCTCGACGCGCCGCGCGGCGGCGGCGGTCTGGCGCACGTGGTTCGACTGCGTCGCTCCCTGGGTCACCAGCGTATCGGCGCCCTTGGCGATGGCGTCGGCGACCAGATACTCCAGCTTGCGGGTCTTGTTGCCACCGGTAGCGAGCCCTGTGCAATCATCGCGCTTGATGTAGATGTCCGGCCCACCCAATAGCCGGGTCAGGTTCTCCATCTTCTCCAACGGCGTCGGAAAATGGCCAAGCGACAGTCTTCCGAAACGCGCCAGGTGCATGATGTCAGTCCTCCATAGGGATCATTCGTAGGCTCCCGCACAGTGGGCGCCCGAGCCAGACTTTAGGAATCGCTGCCTCTGAATGTCCAATTCATTGCCTACATACATTTATTCCAAACTCGCATAACCTTCCGAGAATGACCGTCACTCGATGAGGACCTAGGCATTGGAACTGACATGGCTCGAGGATTTCGTCTGTCTTGCCCGCACACTCAGCTTTACCCGCGCGGCCGAGGAGCGACACATCACGCAGTCCGCTTTCTCGCGCAGGATCAAATCGTTGGAAATCTGGACTGGCACCGCACTGTTCGACCGGTCCTCCTATCCGGTCAGGCTGTCCTCTGCCGGTGAGGAATTCCTGCCGGTGGCCAAGACCATGTTGATCCAGATGCTCAAGACTCGGGACGATCTGCGCAATCTCGACCGGGGCGGCCTTCAGTTCCACGGCTTCGCGGCACCACATTCAATTTCGGTGACCCACCTCGCCAGCTACCTCGGCCAACTGAAAGAGGTGTGTCCGGGAGCGCGAACGACGGTCATATCGAACGATCTGCACGATTGCTGTCAGATTCTGACCGAGGGCGCCTGCGATTTCCTGCTCTGCTACAGGCATCCCTCCGTGCCGCTGACACTCGACGAAGCCTCGTTTGTCCGAATCGATCTCGGTGCCGAAATCCTGCTGCCCGTCTGCATACCCGGCCCGAACGGCCAGCCCCGTTGGCGCTTGCCTGGCGACAAAAGCGCACCGATCCCGCATCTCGCCTATGCTCGGGGGTCATTTCTGGGTTCGGTCGTCGATCATCTGCTCAAGCGATCGAAAGCGGCGCTTGACACCCGACACATGGATGCTTTCGCGCAGGCTCTGAAAAGCCTTGCCCTGCAGGGTTGCGGTGTCGCCTGGTTGCCGGAGCGTTCCATTGCCGCGGCGTTTCAGTCCGGCCACCTGATGATCGCCGGCGACGAGTGCTGGGAAGAACGCCTGAACCTGTCCATCTTCGCCGCTCCAGACCGGCTCGACGAAACGGGCAGGGCCATATGGGACTTTTTTTCCGGCGTGGCAGCCGGCACCGCGGATTTCGAACACACGACCATCTAAAACGCCATCACGATCCTCGAAGTATCGCATAGCGCGTTTCTCACGCTTTTGTGGATAACCCTGGCCGAATGGCAATCGGATTGCACCGCTGCCGCAGCTCTAATACCAATCGCCCTAAAGATTGACCTGTGCTCATTGTCGTGTGGTGATGGTGGCGATGGCGGCTGTATCGTTTGCGAAGAAGTTCCATGCGGTGCAGCATTTGTCGACGATGTCGGCGTAGCCATCGAAGACGGTTATGGCGAGCTTGTTGGCGCGCAGGTATTGCCAGACGTTTTCGACCGGATTGAGTTCGGGCGCGTATGGCGGGAGAATGATCAGCGTGATGTTGTCGGGCACTATGAGGTCCTTGCTGGCATGCCAGCCGGCACCGTCGGCGACGAGTGCCGCGTGGGCACCAGGGGCTACGGCGCGGGCGATCTCGGCGAGGTGGGCATTCATCGCCTCGGTGTCGGCGAAGGGCATGACCAGACCGGCAGCGGTGGCGCGGTCAGGGCAGACTGCGCCGAAAATGCAGGCCGATTTGTAGCGCGTGTCGCGGACGGCGCGGGGGCGGGTGCCGCGCTTCGCCCAGACCCTTGTCAGCGTGCCCTGCTGACCCACCCTGGCTTCATCCTGGAACCAGATCTCGAGCGGTTTGCCGCGCGCCGCCTCGGGGAGGGTCGCCGCTACCGTCCGGGAGAAGTTTTTTTAAACGCCTCCTGCTCCGCGGGGTCGGCCTTCGGGTGTTGCGGACGCACCGACAGCCGCCGATAGCCGAGCGCCGCCAGCTGCTTGCCGACCGTGCGCTCGTGCATGACGACCCCGAACTGCGCCTCCATCCACCACTTCAGATCAATGCACCGCCAGCGTACCACCCCGTCGACCTCCGGGTCGGGACCCTTCTCCACATGCGCGGCGAGCGCGGCCTTCTGCGCCGCCGAAAGCCGTGGCGGCTTGCCGGGCGAGGGGCGGTTGGAGAGGCCGGACAGCCCCTCGGCGTTGTAGCGGTGCACCCAGTCGCGCAACGTCTGCCGGTCCATCCCGCAGGTCGCCGCAGCGGTCGCCCGGTCCGCCCCCTCCAGCACCAGCGCCAGCGCCAGCATCCGTCGCGCCGCGCGCCCATTCTTCGCGCCCCTCGCCACCGCTCGCAACTCCGCCGCCGTCATATCCGTGCGTGTAATCTCGACACTTGCCATTGCCATTCCCTCCTTCTCTGCGTCGATCACAGAGAATCAGATTTTCGCTGATTTGGGAACCCCAAAGAGTCAAGAATCCTAGACGTTTAACCTGTAATTCAGGGTGTCACTTAGGGCGTAATCAGCTACCCTCTGTCATCATCGACAACAACGGAGGGAGGGACAGGCGATGGATGCTCAGGATGTATTGGCTCTTGGCCTCGGGGTCACGCCACCATGGCGGCTGGTCGAACAGCGTCTCGACACGAACAGACCGGAGACGCTCCGCTGCTCGAAGCCGTCCGCAAGGCTCTGGAGACGGTCAAAAAACATCCCAAGCGCATTCTCGAACGTTGGACGTCAATCCACAGCAACGCCCGCATGGAAGCCCCGCATGGAAGCAATGAACGGACTGTTTCAGGCCGCCAGGGCAAGAGCCAGAGGCTACCGCAACACCGAGACCTTCATCACCATGATCTACTTGATCGCAGCCCGGCTCGGAGATGTAATCAAATCCACTTCCAACGTCGAAGAGCAGGAGTCAATTGAGAAGGCCGTTGGTATAACAGGTTTGTATTGACTTCAATGGGTTACACCGAATTCATACCTGAAACCGCCGGAACTTTCAACAAAATAATCCGGATACATCCAGTTATTTCAATATGTTAGCGTTTATGGATGGAAACTAGTTCGGGAATCCTGGCCAATATCTACACTTGCATACAGGTTCCGAACCGGGTTATCAGCTTCGAGACACTTGCAATGGACCCACTTATCCAGCGGCCCAGGAGGCGTTTTCATGAACAAGAATGACCTGCGTTCAGCGCGGAGCCACAAGTTTAGCGCAGCGTCCCGGTGCGGCGCAGTTTTGCCCCCCCCCCCCCCCCCCCAGATTTATCCGGGCTTCACTCCAGCCCCAGCCAGGCCCGCCGGGCGGGAGGCGTGGCGTGATGCCGGCGGCCCCTCGCCTCGCCGCCCTCCTGCTGGGCCCGCTAATGGTGATCGGCCTGCTGCTCGGGCTGGCGTCGCCAGCCGGAGCGCAGTCGGGCCCGGTGTTCCCGGAACGAGTGGGAATCGGTTTTGCGCCCGGAGAAGGCTACATCGACCTGTATTTCCGGGTAGGGGTGGCCACCGATAACATCGTCTTTCCGGAAGCCACCGGCGGCACCGGCACCCCGCGCTACGAACTGGACCTGGCCCACTCTCTGGCCGGAGGGAACGCGCCACTGGGGTTTAGCTTTGATCCGCTCAGCCGCATCTTCAAGGGCATACCGGAGTTTGCGGGCGCGGGTTCATTGAACCCTGGGAACCCGGGTCTAGGAGAAGGCTTTGAATTCACCTACAGGGCGACCGACACGGCCGGTCGCCACGCCGCCATCACCGTCTATGTCACGGTGTGCGAGGGAAGCGGGAGCTCAAATGGCGCAAGCTCCTGCTCACCCCCGGCGTTCAGCTCCCTGGCTGTCACCGGGCTGGTCGCCCGGAGCTACACGGTTGACAGGGAGGTCGACCTGACCCTGCCGGAAGCGACCGGCGGCACCGGTTCCAGCCCCACCTTGCTCTACTGGCTGACCAGATTTCCCAGTCTTCCCGCCGGGTTGTCCTTCAATGCGGACACCCGCGTGCTGTCCGGCACGCCGACCAAGGTTGAGGAATCCACCATCTTCTACAATGTCCAAGACGCCGCGAGTGAGTTACAATTATCTAAGTCATTCAAGCTCACCGTGAACGCCGCCGTGGAGTTGACCGCGCCGCCCGCCCAGAGCTATACGGTTAACACGGAGGTCGACGTGACCCTGCCGGAAGCGACCGGCGGCACCGCGCCCCTGATCTACACCCTGACCGATCCGCCGGCGGATCTGAGCTTCGATCCGAACGACCGCAAGCTCACGGGCTCGCCGACCGCGATGACGTCCGCCACCACCCTGACCTACACGGTGACCGACGCCAGTGGTGCCATGGACACGGCCGACTTCACTGTCACCGTGAACGCCGGAGTGACGCTGACCGAGCCGACCCCGCCGCCCGCCCAGAGCTATACCGCGGACACGCTGATCACCCCCCTGGTCCTGTCGGCGGCCAGCGGCGGCACCGCGCCCCTGACCTACACCCTGACCGGGCCGGCGGGCGCCGCCCTGCCGGACGGACTGACCTTTACCGCTGGCAGCCGCACGCTGTCCGGCACGCCGAGCGCGGTGACGAGCGCCACCACCCTGACCCTGACCTACACGGTGACCGACGACAACGGCGCCACCGCCAGCCAGACCTTCATGGTCACCGTGAACGCCGACGTGGCGCTGAGCGCGCCGGGTGCCCAGGGCTACACCGTGAACACCGTGATCACCGACCTGATCCTGCCGGAAGTCACCGGCGGCACCGGCGACCTGACCTACACCCTGACCGGGCCGGGGGGCGTCGCCCTGCCGGACGGACTGACCTTTACCGCTGGCAGCCGCACGCTGTCCGGCACGCCGGGCATGGCCGATGTCACCGTGCTGACCTACACGGTGACCGACGCCAACGGCGCCATGGCCACGGTCGACTTCACCGTCACCGTGAACACCGGCCTGGCGCTGACCGCGCCGCCCGCCCAGAGCTATACCGCGGGCACGCTGATCACCCCCCTGGCCCTGTCGGCGGCCACCGGCGGCACCGGCGACCTGACCTACACCCTGACCGGGCCGGGGGACACCGCCCTGCCGGCGGGTCTGGCCTTCGATGCGGACCGCCGCATGCTGTCCGGCACGCCGGACACGGCCGATGTCACCGTGCTGACCTACACGGTGAGCGACGCCAATGGCGCCAGCACCAGCCAGACCTTCACCGTCACGGTGAACGACGGCCTGGCGCTGAACGCGCCGCCCGCCCAGAGCTATACCGTGGACACGGCGGTCGACGTGACCCTGCCGGAAGCGACCGGCGGCACCGCGCCCCTGATCTACACCCTGACCAATCCGCCGCCGGACCTGAGCTTCGATGGGGGCAGCCGCAAGCTCACGGGCACGCCGACCGCGATGACGAGCGCCACCACCCTGACCTACACGGTGACCGACGCCAGTGGTGCCATGGCCACGGCCGACTTCACTGTCACGGTGAACGCCGACGTGACGCTGGCCGTGCTGACCCCGCCGCCCGCCCAGAGCTATACCGCGGGCACGCTGATCACCCCCCCCCTGGTCCTGTCGGCGGTCACCGGCGGCACCGCGCCCCTGACCTACACCCTGACCGGGCCGGGGGGCGGCCCCCTGCCGGACGGACTGGACTTTACCGCCGGCACACGCACGCTGTCCGGCACGCCGACCGCGGAGGCGAGCACCGAGTTGACCTACACGGTGAGCGACGCCAATGGCGCCAGCACCAGCCAGACCTTCATGGTCACCGTGAACGACGGCGTGACGCTGACCACCCCGCAGCACGACCAGAGCTACCATACCGTGGACATGCCGATCACCCCCCTGCTCCTGTCGGCGGCCATCGGCGGCACCGGCGACCTGACCTACACCCTGACCGGGCCAGAGGGTGCCGCCCTGCCGGCGGGTCTGACCTTTACCGCTGGCAGCCGCACGCTGTCCGGCACGCCGAGCATGGTGGCGAGCACCGAACTGACCTACACGGTGACCGACGCCAATGGCGCCGCCGCCACCCAGAAGTTCATCGTCACCGTGGCCGCGCTGCCGCCCGTAACCTTCCCGACTCAAGTGGGAATCGGTGCGGCGCCCACCCAAGACCACATCGACCTGTATTTCGAGTTGGGGGTGGCCACCGATAACATCGTCTTTCCGCCAGCCACCGGCGGCACCGGCGACCTGACCTACTCTCTGCACGGGCCGTACGCATCACTGGGGTTTAGCTTTGATCCGGACACCCGCATCTTCTCGGGCACACCGACGCTTGCGGGCGCGGGTCGAACAAAGACAGGCGGCTTTGAACTCGTCTACTCGGTGGACGACGAGGGCGGTGGGTCCGACGACATCAACTTCTTTTACACGGTGTGCGAGGGAAGCGCGAACCCAAATGGCGCATCGGACTGCGTACCCCCGCCGTTCGCCGCGCTGGGGCTTGTCGCCGATCTGGACGACCAGAGCTACACGGTTGACACGACGATCACCGCCCTGACCCTGCCGGCAGCCACCGGCGGCACCGGCACGAACCCTCTGTACCTTTACACCCTGCGCGACGTGCCGGACGGGCTGCGCTTTAACGCCGCCACTCGCGTGCTGTCCGGCACGCCGACCACGGTTGCGGAATCCATCCTCACCTACGGTGTCATAGACGCCGCGAGTAGGGAAGAATTCTATGGGCAATTCAAGCTCACCGTGGCCTTGACACGGTTTGCCGACCTCAACCGCACGATTCTGCCGGAAGTGGCCCGCGCCATCGCCGGCCACACGGTGGGCGCGATTGCGCGGCGCGTGACACAAGCTCGCGCTGACGGCGGCACCGATAGCGCGGGCAGTTTCAATCTCGGCGGCCAGACCACCGTGGCCGGCGCGCTCGCCAGCCACGGGCAAGCTATGGCTGACGGCACGCTCAGCCTGAAAGATCTGCTCGGCGGCGGCGATTTTGTCCTGCCGCTGAATGCGCGCGCCGCGGCGGGCGCGCCCGGTCTGTCTTCGGTCGCCTTCTGGGGCGCGGGCGACTACAGCAACCTCGACGGTTCCGGCGGGGCGGTGGACTGGGACGGCGACCTGTTCAGCGCCCATCTGGGCGCGGACGCCCGCCTGCGCGACGACCTGCTGGTCGGCCTGGCGGTGTCCTGGAGTCGGGTCGATCTGGACTACAGCATCCCCGATCGTAGCGGTGATTATGAGTTGGACCTCACCAGCTTCCATCCCTATGTGGGCTGGAGCGCGCTTTCGGGGAAACTGGATCTGTGGGCCACCGTGGGCTACGGCTGGGGCGATCTGGAGATCGCCGATGAGACGCAGCAAGCGTCGAGCGATGTCGAGATGCGCACCGTGGCCGTGGGCGGCCTCGGCCGGTTGTTGAAGGTGGGCGCGACCACGCTCCGGCTCAAGGGCGACGCTTTGCTGACGGAGATGGAAGTGGAGGGTAGCGATGAGATGGCGGGGCTGACGGTGGACGCGCGGCGGGTGCGGATGATCCTGGAAGGGAGCCGGACGCACACGCTGGCAGACGGGGCGCAACTGGAGCCGAGCCTGGAGGTCGGGGTGCGGCATGACGGCGGCGACGGCGAGACCGGTTTCGGGGCCGAACTGGGTGGCGGCGTGCGCTACAGCAATCCGGTCATGGGCCTGACCCTGGAAGGCCGGGCGCGCACCTTGGTGGGACGGGACAGCTATGGGGAATGGGGCGTTAATGGCCTGATTCGCCTGGAGCGAGGAAACGGGCGCGGGCTGTCGTTCAACCTGAGTCCCGGCTACGGCAAGACCGGCAGCGGCACCCAAAGATTGTGGCAACAGGGCCTGCACGACAAGATCGACGGCGAGCGGGATTACGGCGCGCGCATGGACCTGCGCCTTGGCTACGGGCTGCCCGCGTTCGGCGGGCGCGGTCTGCTGACCCCCTACAGCGAGCTGACCTTCGGCGACTCTGCCAGAAATTATCGCCTGGGGATGGAATGGGAACTTGGCGCGTTGTTTGAGCTGAATTTGACCGGCGAGCGCCACGAGAGTAGCGACGGTGCCGCCGATCACGCGATCATGCTGAAAGGCGAAGTCCGCTTTTAGCGCCGTATCCCTGTCGGCACCAAACAGAATTGACCTTATGGCCTCATGAGAGGCGGCGGTTCTGCGTAAAACCGTCCGTCAAAATTGCTGTTGCCTCCGTATCACGCATCATGGCGAAGCGCTCTTCAAAGGGCGGCAGATCACCCGGTTCCAGTGCCAGCGTATTCCAGCCGGCTTCTGCCCGTTACCGAACTCCGGCCCCAGGACCCAAAGGCAATCCGGATTCTGCATCGTTACACTTCCAAAATAGTGAACTCCCAATCAGATTATGCGTTCAAGGCAACGTTGCCAGAACCATTAAGCGAAAGGCCCGCGAGCTCGATGTATTTGACATTGCTCAATTATACAGATGGTTTTTCGCCAAGACGACTGAGGTGAACCAGTGCCGGGGCTGGATCGAACAATTTTGCGGCAGATTGACCACGAAAGCGTATTATACCAATCGCCCTAACGATTGACCTGTGCCCATTTTCGTGTGGTGATGGAGGCGATGGCGGCTTCGCTCGGAAATGCAATCAAATCCACTTCCAACGTCGAAGAGCAGGAGTCAATTGAGAAGGCCGTTGGTATAATGAGACCGAAACCTGCCATTCGCGCTAGGTCTGCAAGCCCGCCAAGTACGCGCCCCCGGCAGTTGTTGAAGGATTTTCGCTGCGGGCCAGGGTGCAAGATTTCGGCGTGGACTGACTGTGGCCCGCGTTGGAAATCCTCCCGGGGGGGAAGCCGCGTGGGCCTGGCGGTTTCTATGGGCAAAGCATGACGAGGGTTGTGCCGGTTGATGTTGTTTGCGGGGACAGCCAGGGCTTTGTTGACATGGCGAGAATGGGTTTTGGTGTAATTCTCCAACATTTATCGGTGTTTTTTGCTGTCGTTTCGAACCATTTGAGCGTGTTCGTCGCGGCAGAGCACAAATCGAGACCAACCCGGAACGAGGGGCGTTTCAGGATCCGGTTTTGGTGGAGTGACGGGCGTTTCATCATGCTGCCTGCCTCGTTGGTGGTGCGCGTGTCAAAGGGCGCTCGCCGCGGCGGAATATCTCGATGATGCGCATCGGGCCGCCGCAGCCGGGGCATGGCTCCCGAAGTTTGAGCGCGATGATCTCGGCGGTTTGCGGGTTTTCCTGCCTGGCCGGTTCCGCGCCGGGCAAGGCGCGGAGCTTCGCGATATTGGCTACGACCAGCGCTGGCGAGCAGGCCGTAGTGACGGATGCGGTGGAAGTCATCTGGCAGGACATGGATCAGAAAGCGGCGGATGAACTCGTTGGTGGCGAGGCACATTGTCATCGGTCGGTCGCCGGGTTTGACGCGGTAGTCTTTCCAGCGGAACGCGGCGGTCCGGACATCCGTGCTGATCAGGCGGCGGTTCGAAATGGCGACACGGTGGGTGTATCGACCGAGACAAGCGAGCACGGCTTCGGCTCCGCCAAAGGGCGGTTTGGCGTCGACCACCCATTCGGATTTGCGTAGCGGGGCAAGATATGATGCGAAGGCGTCCGTTCTGCGCAAGCCCGCCAGTTCACCGAAGACGATGAGTTTACCGGCCCGATGCCCCGCCGCCAGCCCTTCGAGAAAAAGCCGCCGGAACAATCGAGACAGAACTCGCACTGCCAAAAAGAACCCGGGACGGCAGGCCATCCAGCGGGTGCCATCCAGCGACAGCCCGCCGCCCGGCACAATCATGTGAACATGAGGATGATGGGTCAGCGCCGACCCCCAGGTATGCAACACGCTGGTCATGCCGGTCCGGGCGCCGAGGCGCCTGGGGTCGGCGGCAATGGTCGTGACCGTCTCTGCCGATGCCTTGAACAGCAGCCCATAGACCGTTTTCCTGTTCCAGTACGCGATCCGGGCGATCTCAGCGGGAAGCGTGAAGACGACGTGGAAATATTCCACGGGCAGCAGGTCTTCGGCCCGAGCCGCCATCCCGTTCCGTGCAACTGGCCCCTGACACTTCGGGCAATGCCGGTTCTTGGGCCGGTTCTTGCAGGAATTGCAAGCGATACGCTGGTGATTGCATTTGCAACACGCCGCCACATGCCCACCGAGCACCTCGGTCCGGCAGGCATCAATCGCCGACATGACCTTCAATCGGGATAACCTGACATGCCCGGCGTGAGCCCGCCGCCACGCCGGGCCATAGGCGCGAAAGATGTCGGCAATCTCCAACTTCGGGCGGGGCACTGCCCCGGGCGCTACTCCAACCCTCGCCTGGCCGTGTGATCCTGCAGGTCCGCGAGCATCTCATAGGGGCTCACGGTATCCTTGATCGTCTTTGTCGCGACATCGGTATACTGGGCGGTGGTCGTCAGTTTGGCATGGCCCCAAAGCACCTGAATGACGCGGATATCGGTATTGGCTTCCAGCAGATGGGTGGCAGCTGTGGCGCAAGGTATGCAAAGTCGCGGGCCTGGAAATGCCCGCCATGTTCCTGGCTGACGTGAATGCGCGGTTCAGTTGCCGTGAGGAGATCGGATTGATCCTGGGATTCCCGGGAAAGAGCCATCCCTCTGGCCGCGCCTCCAGCCAATAATCCCGTAGCAGGTTCAGAAGCCCTGGAGACAGCATGACTTTCCGGTCCTTGCCACCTTTGCCCTGATCAACGTGGATGAGCATGCGATCGCTATCGATGTCGCTGATCTTGAGGTTGCATACCTCGGATGGCCGCAGGCCGGCGCCATATGAGATACCCAGCGCCGCTCGGTATTTGAGACCCGGCCCCGGGGTCGCCATCAACAGGTCCGAGACCTCCTCAACGCCGAACCCGACCGGCAGCTTGCGTGGCCGGGTCCGGAACTGCATGAACCGCTTCATATCTTCACGCCCGCAGGTCATCCCGAAAAAGAACCGCAGCGCCACAATGCGGGTGTTGAACGTCGAGGCCGTAACGCCCGTGTCCGTCATGTGCAACTGATACGCCCGAAGCTCCTCGGGCGTTGCCGTATCCGGAGATCGCTTCAGAGAAACCGAGCAAAATCCTTGATGGCCCGGATATGGGACTTCCGGGCTTTGTCGCCCATCCCACGGATGCGCATATCTTCCATCATCCGCTCTCGAAGCGGTGTGATCTTCTCCTCTGTCATCGGAACCTCCCGTCAATCGATCGAGAAAGTCCCAATCGTCAACCAGATTCGGCAGAGCACAAAACTACAACGCTCCGCTCAGCGCGCAACACCAGCGACAAACGCCCCTGCCGTGCGAGCGGCTTAGTCCCCTTGTGCCATTTTCGGACCTTTGCTCGGCTTCTCGGAATGTGTCAATCGGGGGCGCATTAGATCGCAAGTCCCTGCGCTTTGAGCCAATGCGCCGACGGCAACGCGTCTGCGGTTTTATTCAGCTCCAGGATTAAACGCGGCATTTCATTAAGCTCATCGAGTGCTCGGAACACCGAATGCCAGCAAATCGTGCCCTGTCCGATTGCCCAGTGACGATCAGCAACGCTGTCAGTGTCCTGAAGATGAACGTGAGCGAGCGCATTTCCGGCCGCCCGCACGAAGGCGTCGACCGGTGGTGCGCCCGTCACACCATACGCGTAGTGCGCATGGCCCGTATCGAGCGACGCTTTCACGGAAGGGCTGTCGAACGATGCAGCAAGGGCCACCCGTTCGTAAGGAGCCTTGTCCTCAATGTTCTCAAGAACAATGGTAATCCCGAAATCTTCAGCCTTTTCGACAGCATCGCGCAGGCAAAGATGTGTCAGCTCACGTGTTTGATCGGTGGATGCGAGGCGCGTTCCGCGGTTGTACCAGTGCCACGTCGTAAATGGGCTGTGAACAACCATGAAGCCACCATCCCGGCCATCGGTAATGATCCGGCAAGCCTCAACACAGGCATCAAGGCGAGCTTTGGCAATCGCGCGGATTTCAGGGTCGCTCACATCGAGGTTGAAGCCCTCATATGGCCCATGAACCCCCAAGCGACCCCGATGGCCATCAAAGGCTTTTCTGGCGCGCTCGGCTTGCATGCGCCAGTCGCCCAAAAGCGATTTCGGGCGGTGAAAGTTTTGAATTTCGACATCGCGATGACCGTCGAATATGAATTCGCACAGGCCCTCAACGCGGGTCAGGTCATCGAGATCGAGGGAGACGCCGAGCATTGGTAGACTATTCATCATTGGCACCGTGGATTTTGGGGGAACATCACTTGCACTCATCGCTACGAACACAGTTGATTTGAAGGGGATGGATGAGGCCGCGTTGGGAATCAACTTCCGCAGCCTGCATCCCCGCCTCAGTTGCCAAACTCCCGCCGCACCCCGAGCCGCGGGTTCAGACGGGTGGAGATCACGAGCGCACCGGCAAGGCCGAGCGCCGTCGCAGCGAACACCGCCGGCAAGGGAGCGACGGCCAGTACCAGTCGGGCGACACCAGGTGTGAGAACGCCCGAGACATCGCGATAGGTCGCGTAGACCGCCGACATCTCGGTCCGCTCGGATGGCTTTACCGCCATCAGGAACGGCAGCCCGCCGCACATATCGAGCAGGATCAGATAGAACGACCCGACCATCAGGAGCGCGATGGCGATCATCGGCTGCCCGCCCATAACCGTCGCCAGGAAAAATGCCGCGCCGCTGCCGAAAAAACCGATCCGGACTGCGTGGCGCACCGAGCGGGCGCGCATCCAGTGCAGCATCAACGGAGTCACGAACAGGAGCCCGTTGGTGATCGACAGCAACAACCCGCCGAGTTGGTCGCTGTAGCCGCTCTCGACCGCGTAGATCGGCAGGTACACCACATAGACCCACCAGCCGCAGGAGCGCAGCACGGCGAAGCTCCAACCCGCGATCAGACGCGGCTGGGCGAAGAAGCGGGGCAGATAGGCCAGCGGGTTGGGTTGCGGCGCCCGCGCCTTGGTGATTAGCTTGCCGTTGCCGAGGCGCATGATCCAGAAGACGGCCAGCAATATCGCCGCCGCCACCGCCGACAAGACGAAAGGCGCGGGCGTCCACTGCTTCATCAGCCAGATGCCTAGGAAGGGACCGGCAGTCCAAGCCAGACCGCTGTAGAACAGGCGCAGGGTTTCGGATTCGCCCAGCGATGCGCGTTCGACATAATCGAGCACATAGGCGTTGAAGCAAACGAACATGATCACCGTCGCCATCGTGCAGCCGACAAGTCCGAGCGGCAACAGCAGCGGCCCTCCCAGCGCCGCACAAACCCCACCCGCGATCATCAACAGCACGCCCACGGTGTACATTCGCCGCCGCGGTACGAAGCGCGTCAGCCACGGCACCAGCAGCACGGTGACCAGTGAGCAGATGCCGATCAGGAAATAGATCTCCGAGACCGTGCGGCTGTCGCCAAAGGTCCTGTACATCGCGATTGGGAACACCGAGACCAAGATGCCCCTGGCGGCGCTCTCGACGCCTGCAAGCACAGCGAAGCCGCGCACGCTGGGTGCTGGTGCATGGCGCAACCATTCTGGGATTCGGCGTTGGAACATGGAGAATCCGTTCGGCTAATCCGGCGATTAGATGCGCAAAATCAAACCGTGTCTGGTGCGGTTGCGACACGGTGTTCTAAAAGCGTCATAAATCTTGCGGGTGGCATCGAGACGATCACTGGGACGCGAAAACGTCATTTTTGCCGAAACAACAAAAAGACCGTGCGGCGGCTTCGGGTCAAAAACCTGCCGGTCAAAGTTCAAAATTGACCGGCCACGAATGACGGCTTTGCGCCGTTTGTTGCCGATCAGATTTCAAACTGAGACACTACCAGCCGTAGATGTAGAGCTTCAGCAGCATCGCCGGATGATACCCCGGCCGGCCCGTCGCCTCGGGTCGAACCCGACCAAAACCAAGCCCGCCCAGATCAAGCTCGTCGACGAAAACATCGATCACCCGAACCGCATTATCTTCGCCGATCCAGTCCTCCAGGCGCTCCGGAAACAACGTTCCCTGACCCCGGTCAACACCCTCGACAAACCGTTTCATGAAACCTCCCCCGTCCGTCGAGGAAGTATACACCGCTCACGCGTTTTTACACAGGCTGGGTTATTTGTGTGCATTCGCACCGGCTCGGAATTAGGTCGGTTTTCCGGCGGTGACTCGACATTCAGCCCTGAGCGTCGGCAATGCGGCGATTCCCGTCCCTTCAAACGCTCCGGGCTGAACTTCGGTTTTTGTGCGGCGGGCTCAACGGGTGGACGCACCACTTTAGTCTTTAGGGAAAGATGGAGTGTTGAGCATGAAGTATCGTCGTCGCATTTACTATTCCGCGGCGCAGAGGGCTGAGATATGGGATCGCTGGCAACGCGGAGAGCCGATGAGTTCAATTGGCCGACGGTTTGACCGGCATTCGTCCTCTGTGTTTTCGCTGATCTCGCCGACCGGCGGAATTCGCCCGGTAGATCGAACGCGTGGGAAGCTGGCCTTGAGCCTTCACGAACGCGAGGAGATATCCAGAGGGCTCAGCATCAGGCGTTCGCTGCGTGCGATCGCTCGCCAGCTTGGGCGTGCGCCATCAACCATAAGCCGCGAAGTCAGGCGCAACGGCGGCTCTGCTCGCTATCGCGCAGCAACCTCGGATCAGGCGGCATGGGGCCGGGCGCTGCGTCCCAAGTCGTGCAAGCTGGCTTGTCACCCGTCCCTGAGCCACAGAGTATCGGCCAAGTTATGGCGCAAATGGTCTCCTGAGCAGATTGCGGGCTGGCTCAAACGCGCGTTCCCGGGAGAGGCGCAAAGCCAAGTGTCTCACGAGACTATATATCGAAGCCTGTATATCCAGGCGCGCGGCGTTCTGAAGAAGGAACTGTTGGAACATCTGCGCGCCAAACGCACGATCCGCCGGTCCAAACACGCCAGCTTGAAACGGAGCGGATTGGGTCAGATCAAGGATGCTGTGTCGATCAGCCAGAGACCCGCTTGCGTCGAAGACCGTGCCTTTCCGGGACACTGGGAGGGTGGCCTGATCGGCGGGTCGAAGAACAGCTGCATCGCGACGCTGGTCGAGCGCCATTCCCGGTATGCCATGCTGGCCAAGGTCGCCAGCAAAGACACCAAAAGCGCCATCTCAGCGTTGATCAAACAGTCGCAGCGGCTGCCTCGCGAACTCTACAAATCCCCCACCTGGGATCGCGGCAAGGAACTGGCAGATCATCCCCGTCTCACACTCGCGACCGATATTGATGTCTATTTTTGTGATCCCCACGCTCCGTGGCAACGCGGCTCAAATGAAAACACCAACCGGTTGCTCAGGCAGTATTTGCCGAAAGGTACCGATCTGTCGGTTCATTCCCAGGCAAAGCTGAGCGCGATTGCACGGCAACTCAATGAGCGGCCACGCAAGACCTTGCAATATCAAACACCAGCAGAGAAGTTCGCTCAGTGTGTTGCGTCGATCGGTTGAAACCACCGCCATGAACGGACATAGCTCCCGTTTTCGGCTAGCTTCGACTGTCTCTTTCCGCGGGATGTCTGCCTTCGGATGGAAAGCCGACCGTCAGTTTGTGCGATCCTGCTGCAAATGTGACAATCCATCGCTGATCGCGGCGCCGTCGCCTTCGCGTAACTCGTCGCCTTCGAGCACGACAAGCGCCGCCTAACGCCTCTCGTGGAGATCGGTCTCGGGGGGCAGTTTTGAGATGGGAGGCCTTGCCGACGGCGCCCTAAAAATGCCCAAACAAATCAACCTCCATGTGAACCCGTAAAACCCTGTAAACCCGGCCGCATACCTTCCGTGCCTGGAGTCCGGCAACCGGCTACGCCAGCTTGATACCGTATGCGCCGCCGCCTGGCGTTTCCATGACGAATGTATCGCCCGGCATCATGTCGGTTTCGTCGTTGCCTGAGAGTTCGTCCAGGCGCCCGTCGTTGCGGCGGACGGAATTATGGCCGCGTGCCCCGGCTCCGCCTCCGGCCAGGCCGTAGGGGTCGGTATGGCGATGGCTGGTCAGCAGGGTCACCTTCATGGGCTCGAGGAAGGTAACCTCGCGTCTGATGCCCTCACCGCCGTCGTGCAGCCCTCTGCCTCCGGAACCGTGGCGGATGGAGAAGCTGTCGACGCGCACCGGGAAACGCCACTCAAGGACCTCCGGATCGGTCATCTTCGTGTTGGTCATGTGGCTGTGGACCGCACTGGTTCCCGGATGGTCGCGGCCGGCGCCGGTGCCGCCACAGATCGTTTCGTAGTTCTGATAGACATCGTTTCCATAGACGAAGTTGTTGACCGTCCCTTGCGAGGAGGCGAGCACCCCGAGCGCGCCGAACAGGGCGTCGGTGACGCATTGGCTGACCTCGGTATTACCGGCGATCACCGCGGCCGGGTACTCCGGCGAGATGATGGATCTTGGCGGTACAATGACCTTGAGCGGCTTCAGGCAGCCTTCGTTCAGGGGAATATCGTCGTCCACCAGGCAGCGGAAGACATAGAGCACCGCCGCAAGGCAGACGGCGGTGGGCGCGTGGTAGTTGCCTGGATATTGCGGTGAGGTGCCGGTGAAATCGATCGCCGCCTCGCGTGCGGCCTGATCAACTTCGATCCTGACCTGGATCTGGCACCCGTTATCCATCGGATATGTGAACGCACCGCCACTCAACCCAGCCAGAACGCGGCGCACGGACTCTTCGGCATTGTCCTGGACATGCTGCATATAGGCCTGCACCACATCGAGGCCGAAATGCTCGATCATCTTCAGCACTTCATAGGTGCCGGTGCTGTTGGCGGCGACCTGGGCTTCCAGATCGGCCATGTTCTGGGCTGGGTTTCGGCAGGGGTACCGCCCCGAGTTGAGGAGTTCCAGGGTTTCCTTCTCTTTCAGCACACCGTTCTCGACCATGAGGAAATTGTCGATCAGCACACCTTCTTCGTGAATCGAGGTGCTGTCGGGAGGGGCCGAGCCGGGCGTGCGCCCGCCAATGTCGGCATGATGGCCGCGCGACGCCACGTAGAACAGGATGTCGCGCCCCTCGCTGTCGAAGATGGGGCTGACCACGGTAAGATCCGGCAGATGGGTGCCGCCATTGTAAGGGGCGTTGATCACATAGGCGTCCCCCGGCTTCATCCGGCCGGCGTTTTCGCGGATCACCGTCTTGATCGAAGCGCCCATGGAGCCCAGGTGCACCGGCACGTGCGGCGCATTGGCCACGAGGCTACCGTCCGGGGCGAAGATCGCGCAGGAAAAATCCAGACGCTCCTTGATGTTGACCGAATAGGCGGTGTTGGCCAGCGTGGCCCCCATCTGCTCCGCGATCGTCATGAAGAGATTGTTGAAGACCTCGAGCAACACCGGATCGGCCTCTATGCCAATCACTTCGCGCTTCTGTCGCGGCACGATGCGTCTCAGCAGGCAATCGCCCCGGGGTGTCAATTCCGCCCTCCAACCGGGCTCGACCACCGTCGTTGCGGTTGATTCTGCGATGATCGCGGGGCCGTCGATGCGCTGGCCGGTGGCCATATCCTGACGAAGATAGACCGGTGCCGTCTGCCGCTCTCCGCCCGCAAACATATGCACTTGGGCAGCGGCCGATCCCGGTTCCGCGGGGTGCGTCCCGTCAAATTGCGCCGCATCCTCGTCCTGCTCGCTGGCGCCGATGGCTTCCACCGATATCGCCTCCACGAACAACTCCCGGCCCAGTGCGATGTAGCCATAGCGTTGGCGATGGGCATCCTCGAAGCGCCGGACCATTACCGCGTTGTCGGGATCGGGATCGATCAATAGCGGGTTGTCCGTGCCAGCGTAGCGCAGGTGCACCTTGTGGACGAGCGTGATCCGTTCCCCGGGCTGGTCCTGGGACAGCAGATCGTCTCGAGCCTGTCGGGCAAGCTCGCCGAACGCCTGGTCCAGGACCTCCCCTACACCAGCTGACATAGGCAGGTCCAGCTGCCGCTCGCGGATCGAGCGCACATCGGCCAGGCCCATGCCGTATGCGGACAGGACGCCTGCGAAGGGATGCAGCATTACTGTGCTCATGCCCAGACTGTCGGCCACCAGGCAGGCATGCTGGCCACCGGCGCCGCCAAAGGAATTCAACGTGTAGGCGGTGATGTCATAGCCGCGCTCGACCGAAATCTTCTTGATTGCGTTGACCATGTTTTCGACGGCGATGCGCAGAAAACCCTCCGCGACCGCTTCCGGCAGTTGCGTCGGCGCGTCAGTTGCCGCAGCGATGTCCCGAGCCAGCGCCTCGAACTTCCCGCGAACGACATCGACATCCAGTGGCTGGTCTCCATCGCGCCCGAAGACGGCGGGGAAGTGGCCGGGATGCAGCTTGCCCAGCATGACATTGCAGTCGGTCACGGTCAGAGGGCCACCCCGGCGATAGCTCGCCGGGCCGGGATCGGCGGCGGCGCTGTCGGGACCGACACGGTAGCGCGCGCCGTCGAAATGCAGAATCGATCCGCCGCCAGCGGCGACCGTGTGGATGTGCATCATCGGCGCGCGCAGGCGCACGCCGGCCACCATGGTCTCGAAGCTGCGCTCGAATTCGCCGTCGAAATGGGAAACATCGGTTGACGTGCCACCCATGTCGAACCCGATGACCCTGTCGAAACCGGCCAGCGCCGCGGTTCTGGCCATGCCAACCACACCGCCCGCCGGACCGGACAGGATCGCGTCCTTGCCCTGGAACCTATGGGCATCGGTCAGGCCGCCATTGGATTGCATGAACATGAGCCGGGGTCCGCGGCCTCCATCGGCATCCAGCTCACCGGCCACCCGGCCAACATAGCGGCGCAGGATGGGAGACAGATAGGCGTCTACCACGGCAGTGTCGCCCCGGCTGACCAGCTTCATCATCGGACTGACGCGGTGGGAGACCGACACCTGCGTGAAACCGATCTCCCCGGCGATCCGGGCAACCCGGTCTTCATGGTCGTGATATCGGTAGCTATGCATCAGCGCGATGGCGACAGCGCGGATTCCATCGTCATAGGCCGCTTGCAGCCCCCGTCGTGTCACCGCTTCGTCGAGCGGCTGCACGACATCGCCATTGGCACCGATCCGCTCCGGGATCTCGACGACCGATTCATAGATCGGCTCCGGCAGGACGATGTGGAGTGCGAACAGCTTGGGGCGGGTTTGATAGCCGATGCGCAAGGCATCGGCGAACCCCTTCGTGATGGCCAGGACCGTGCGGTCGCCCTTGCGCTCCAGCAAGGCGTTGGTCGCCACCGTTGTGCCCATCTTGACGCTCTGGATCGCCGCGGGGGGAATGTCCTGGTCCGGCGCCACTCCGATCAACTCGCGGATGCCCTGGACGGCGGCATCGTCGTAGCGTTCCGGGTTGACCGACAGCAGCTTGTGAGTGACCACGCGGCCATCCGGCCGCCGCGCCACCAGATCGGTAAAGGTACCGCCGCGGTCGATCCAGAACTGCCATCCGTTCTCTGTGTCGGTCATGCTGATTTCGGAAGCCCCTGAAAGCTTTGTCGATCTTTGTCACGCTACGCCGACCGCAGACCTGGTTGATATTCCGGCCAAGGTCAAAACCTGCCTCAGCGATGGGGTCATGTTGCCGGTGCGTTGTCTTGTGCCGGCACCGCAACCCCGTCGTCGATTTCGGTCTGCAGGACATCGTTAAATCGATTGAAGGCGCCGCAGAGCGCAATCCGCCATGTCAACTCGACGATCTGCGCGTCGTCGAAATGTTCATGCAGCCGATCCATCATCGAGTCCCGTACGCGGTGGAAATCATTCGTAACCGCAATCGCGTACTCAATCACCAGCCGATCCACAGCGTCGAATTCCTCGACCGTGTCATAGTCCAGAATGCTCTCAGCCGCGTCTTGGCTGACCCCCGAGGCATTCAGGCGTGGCGTGTGGTTCGAGACGCAGAAAGCACAGGCGTTCAACTTCGATACGGTGACCAGCGCCAGCTCCAGATAGCGGGCGGGCAGGACACCCTCGGCCTTGAGGTCCAGCAGAAGGCCGAATGTGTGCTCAAGCACCGGTGGGCGGTTGGCCATCACGCCGGCCAGGCCCGAGAACGGCCCGTAGGTGCTGGATCTATGATAGATCTCCCGGGCCTTGCCGGTCACTTCGTGGGCGGGCACAGTGCGGACGCGAGGCATCTGAGTTCTCCTTGACGGGGCAATCCTGACCAAAGGATGATGACCCTCGGGGACGGGGTCAAGGGAGAGCCTGATGAGCATCGACAGCGGATCCAGTGCGTGGCGGAGCCAGTCCAACCAGAACCGGATGATCGAATTCCAGCACGCGGCACCGGCGACGGGCCCGGTGAAGCTGGCATTCTTCGGCTCCTCGGCCTTTCGGATCACCGCACCGAGCGGGCTGACGGTAATAATCGATCCCTGGCGCAACTTGCCGACCGGCAAGTGGGATTGGTATTTCCACGACTTCCCCATGACGGCGGTAGACATCGGGGTCTCGACCCACGCCCATTTTGACCATGATGCCTTGCACCGGCTGGACGCCTCGGTCCTGCTCGACCGCCTGATCGGGAGCTATGAATTCGCGGATGTGAGGATCACCGGCATTGCCGACAAGCACGCGATCGACCCTTCCCATGCGGTCTATGACTTCCACCGGATCAACAGTTATTTCGGTGGTCAGCGGCTGGATCCGCCGGGCAACGCACGGTCCTGGGACAATTGCCTGATCGTGGTCGAGACGGGCGGGCTGCGCATCCTGCATTGGGGCGACAACCGCCATAATCCGCCCGAGGAGGTCTGGGAGCGGATCGGACCGGTCGATATCCTTCTGATGCCTGTCGACGACAGCCAGCACGTGATGGGAAACTCAATGGTTGCCGAGATCGTCGCGCGCCTGGTGCCGAGGATCGTCGTTCCGCATCACTACTGCACTTGGAACGTCGTGCAGCGGCAGAGCACGCTGTTGCCGGTCGAGCAATGGCTATCCATGCAACCCCACGTCCGGCGCCTGGACTCCGCCGAGGCGGCCTATGCGCCGGAAACGTTGCCCGGCGAGGTCACGGTCGATCACTTCGGCGATCACGTCGCTTTCGACGTGGAAGCCTGGCATGCCGAAAACGGGATGAAGGTTGGATAGGCGCTCAGTATACCAGCTGCGGCAGGTAGAGCGCGATTTCTGGAAAGGCGATCAACAGCGCGATCATCGCGATCATCATCAGGACGAATGGAAGTGCGCCCCAGGCGACATCGTTGAACTTGCCGCCGCGCGTGCGGACCCCGTGAACAACGTAGAGGTTTACGCCGATCGGCGGCGTGATCAGCGCCGTCTCCATCAAGACCGTGATCAGGATGCCGAACCAGACCGGATCATAGCCGAGTTGCACCACCAGCGGAAAAACTACTGGCACGGTGGTCAAGAGCATCGACAGCGTCTCCATGAACATGCCGAGGATCAGGTAGAAAATCACCAGCGCGATCATCGTCTCGAGCGATGTCCATCCCAGTTCACCGATAAAGTTGATCAGCGCCTGCGTGACCCCGATGAAGCCGAGGATGAAATTCAGGAACACCGCCGCCAGGATGATCAGCATGATCATCGCGGTGGTACGCATCGTGCCCTCGAAGGCATCGCGCAGCATGCGCAAATTCAGGGTGCGGGTCCAGGCGGCGAGGATCAGCGCGAAGACCACGCCGATCGAGGCTGCCTCGGTCGGTGTCGCGATGCCGGCATAGATCGATCCGACAACCGCGCCGAACAACAGGATCGGCGGCAGCAGGTCGGGCAGCGAGCGCCAGCGTTCGGCCCAGGAGGTCTCGGACTTTTCGCCGGCCCAGCTCCGCCGAATCACGCAGGCGACGATGATGATCAAGATGAAGAGGCTGGCAAGCACCAGCCCTGGGATGATCCCGGCCAAGTAAAGCTCGGGCACCGAGGTGTTGGTGATCAGCCCGTAGATGATCAGGTTGATCGAGGGCGGGATCAGGATGCCGAGCGTGCCGCCCGCCGCGAGCGAGCCGAGGAACAGCCCCTCGTGATAACCGCGCTTCTCGATCTCCGGGTAGGCGACGGTTCCGACGGTCGCGGCTGTCGCAACCGACGAGCCGGAGGACGCCGCGAAGATCGCGCACGAGCCGATGTTGGCGTGCATCAGCCCGCCGGGCAGCCAGCTCAGCCACTGGGCGACGGCGGCGTACATCCGCCGGGCGACACCGGCGCGCAGCATGATTTCGCCCAGCAGAATGAACATCGGGATGGCGACTAGGATGAACTCCTTCTGCTTGTCCCAGATGAATTCGCCCATCGCCCGGCTCAGCCGGCCATCCATAAAGGCCTGGTCGAGGCCCATCGACAGAAGCCCCAGCACCGCCGCCACGGGAACTGCGGCCAGCACCAGAACCAGCAGGGCGACAACGATCCAGCCAGCCATCTAGCGAGTTTCCCGGTAATTCTTGATGCAATCGCGGGGCAGCCCCGGGGCGGCGCGATGACAGGAATCGCTCACTGATCCATCTCCTCGATACCGCGGGTCCCCTCAGCAACCTCGTCCTGCACGCTCATGGTGCCGGCGAGCTTCTGCACCGCGCCAGGGCCTTCGACAATGAACGAGAGCACCGCGTAGACGATCAAGAAGATCAGAGTGACGTTGAAGAACAGCAATCCGCCGAGCCAGACGATCTGCGGGATCCACAAGGGCGTGAGCAACGTCGTGACCGAGACGGAATTGTTAATCCATGTTTCGCTGACGACTCCCACCGCCTTGGACGTGAAGAACCCCATGAACACCAGCAGCCCGATCAGCCCGACGATGTCGAGCGTTGCGCGCACCCCGCGCGGGAAAATGTTGTAGAGTGCGTCGATGCGGATGTTCGAGCGGTGCAGCAGGCAGTAGGCATAGGCCCATGTCGTGACCCCGGCGAAGACATAGCCGGTGATCTCGTCGGACCCTGACATGGTGACGTTCAGATATTTCCGCGCCAGAACGTCGATGGTCACCATGATCGCCGCGAGCATCAGCGCACCGCCGCCGAGCCAGACGGCCCAGAGCGAAAGCCGCTCGAAGATGCGGTGGATGCGGGCGAACTGTTCCATGTGCTCAGGCGGGCGGCTCATCCCCATCCCTCCCCCGCAAGGGAGGAGGGAGGCGCCAGGCGGCGCCGTCGGGAGAGGGGCCGTAGGCCGCTTACTCGATCGGCGCCTTGACGCCGGCGATCTCACCCATCGTGGCGTTCCACTCCTCGGCGCAAGCTCGGCCGCAACGTTCGGCGAAGCGCTTCAGGACGAAGTTCTCGACGATGTCCTTCAGCAAGGCCTGATCGGCTGCCGAGGGCTCGACCGGCGTCATGCCGCCGGGCTCGCCCCAGGGGCAGGGGCCGGCGGCGTTGCAGGCCAGTGCGGTCGCGTCGGTGGTCACGATCGAGTCCCAGATTTCGCCCTCGACCTGGGCCGCGGTCTTCTTGATCAGCGCCTTGGTGTCATCGGAGAGGCTCGCCCAGGTGTCGCCGTTGAAGGCCATGAAGGTCGCGGCATAGCCGAGCCGGACCTGGACGTTGTGGGTCACGACCTGCCACCACTTGGCGTTGTAGGCTGGCCCAGTGCCGGTGATGCCGCAATCGGCGACGCCCTTCTGCAGCGCCGGCACGACCTCGGCGAAGGCCAGCGTCACGGCAGCGGCGCCCAGCCCCTCGATGAAATCGCCCAGAGAAGTCGAATAGGTGCGGATCTTCTTGCCGGCAAGGCTTTTGAGCGAGCCCTCGCCTTCCTCGAGCTTGCACCAGAGCTGTTGGCTCGGGAAGGTGTAGAGCATGATCAGCTCGGCATTGTATTTCACCTTCAACTCGCGCCGGATGATCGGCTCGTAGGCCTTGAGCGCGGCGCGGTAGGTGTCGAAGTCCTGGAACACGCCGGCCAGATCGATTCCCTCCAGCGCCGGGCTGTCCTGCGAGGTATACGTGGTCAGCGCGTGCACGGCGTCCATGGTGCCGAGCTTGAGGAGCTTGATGACCTCGTAGCCCGAAAGGCCGAGTTCCGTGTAGGGCTTGGCGTTTGCGGTGAGCTTGCCGCCCGAGGCCGCCGTCAGCACATCTGCCCACAAACGGCTTTCATGTTCCTTCCAGTTAATCAGGTTGCCCCAAGTGCCGACGACGGCGAATTCGCGGGTGTCGATCTCGTCCGCCAGGGCCGGGGCCGCGATTGCGAGCGTTGCGGCAAATGCCGCGCCGAGTGCCAGTCTCATACTATCATTCTCCCGAATTATCAGGCGATCGTCGCGCCGCCGTGGTTGGGTACCCTAGCCGCGTCGAACGCAGAAAGGGAAGCCACAAATTCGTTGACTGATTGCATTCCGGCGTGGCGGCCCACAGAATGGTTGACGCACCGGAGGCGACGCCATGACCGAGATCGACTACGAGACCCTGAAACGCCAACCGATTGCCGAGATCAGGCGGCAGATCCGCGCTGGCAATTATCGGGGCCAGACCGCCGGCCTCGCGCCGGGCAAGTTGCAGGCAAATCTCGCCATCCTCGGTGCCGGCTTCGCCGACGACTTCCACCAGTTCTGCCTGGCGAACGGGCGGCCCTGCCCGCTGGTCGGCGTCTCGCGCCGCGGCGACCCGTCGATGGGCATGCTGGGCGATATCGACATCCGCACCGACGTTCCGGGCTACAACATCTTCCGTGACGGTGATCTGGACGAGGCACCACACGACATCTCGCAACTCTGGACCGACGACATGGTCGCCTTCGCGCTGGGCTGTTCGTTCACCTTCGAGCGAGCGCTGGCGGAGGCCGGCATCGCCATGAAACATATCGCGGCGAACCGGACGGTGCCGATGTACCGCACCAACCTCGCGCTGACGCCTGTCGGCCCGTTCCGCGGCACCATGGTCGTCTCGATGCGGCCGATCCCGGAAGACCAGGTCGACAAGGCTATCGAGATCACCAGCCGGTATGCCCATGCCCACGGCGCGCCGGTGCATGTCGGGTCCGGCGAGGAGATCGGCGTTGGCGACCTCGGCATACCGAACTGGGGCGACCCGGCCGAGTTCGCGCTCAACCCATCGCTCTGTCATAATGTGAATAGTTTGTTTGTGCGACAAGATCCATCGCTTCCCCCCACAGCAGTCAATATACCATCAATAACGACAAGTCCTGAGTCCATATATGGACATGAAGGCAGATCATTCCATTGGTCTTCCCTCAACTGATAGCGATAGACTGAGTTGGAGTAGTTTGTCATGCAATACACAATATTCAGGTCTGCGACAGCTGAACCCCTGCATATTTCACATGGTGCTTTCTTCTTCTGTGTGTGGCACTGCACAGTGAGCTGAGGGGAGATCACATGACATGTAATGATAATAATTGTATAACAATGGAATTATAATTATGATAGGAATATGTTACTATAAATAGCTACACAGTTCCCTCCCATGATGGTACTCATTGTTATTAGCTGCTTACACCTACCATATTGTACATCTTCCTACCTACACTCTGCATAGAGCTAAATATAGTAACAATACCTAAATATTTATAGTAACAAAGTATTAGGTGTCCAAACCAAGCAATGAACTGTGTAATGTTAAAGGTACCATCCGATGGGCACGCGTAATCTTGAATCATCGGCCGGTGAAATCAAGATTCAATTCTCGACCACGTGGTAGTGAGCGATCTGATTGGTCATTGCGTAGACCACACCCATTATCCGTCCCACAGTTCATCACAAGATCGCGAGCGCTGCCGACTTACTTACGCTTGTTCAGCCCCAAAGAACGCGTAGAACGGCACAGCAAGTTGGCTAGAGACAAGACTAGACAGACAGGAGACGGTAGTAAAGACTAATAGGCAAGTGCGCAATTGCGCGCGAGCCATCGGATGGTACCTTTAAATCAAATATCGCTGTATATAAGGAACTATTTGTAGAACTTGCATCCAGTCGTGTGGTAATCATAGTGTGTGTGGTAGTTATCCGCTCCGTACATAGCGCAAAATCATTCCGCATGTGTAAAATAAGCAATACGAAACGTGCTTAATTGCATTTTCACAATGTGTTTCTCATGACTAAACCTTTTTTTAGCTACAAATTCTAAATTTAGGTCCTTATATACGGCGACATTCATCTATCGGCAGCAAATATATAGCATTGATTCTATCGAGCTAGACCCTCCTCCCGCTCGCGCAATTTCCACACACACATAATTAAACGGGAGTAGAGGAGGTAAGTAATGGAATACCTTTCTCTGAGTAGACGGAGGGAGAGGGTTGAGACCAACTATCACTGGAGGAATGGGTCCGGGATGAGGTTGAGGAGGCTGGAATGGAATGGAGGCAAGACAAATGTGGAAATCATCTATCGGCAGCAAATATATAGCCTTGATTCTATCGAGCTAGACCCTCCTCCCGCTCGCGCAAGGTCCTTAAATACGGTGACATTCACTTTAAAGGAAGTGTATACATGTTAGAGGTAGTAAAATGATTCTCACATCGCTCCCTCACTTCCCTTGAAATCACAACATACCCTAGATATAGCCTTGTCCCAGGCTCCCTCCCTTGTGTGTCCTGTCATATCCTAGATAGCCAAATGCAGCCACTTGCTACATAGAGCCATGTTCTAGAATGAATGCATAGAGGAGGTAAGTAATGGAATACCTTTCTCTGAGTAGACGGAGGGAGACAGTTGCAACCAACTATCACTGGGGGAATGGGTCCGGGATGAGGTTGATGAGGCTGGAATGGAATGGAGGCAAAAACAAATGTGGAAATCATCTATCGGCAGCAAATAATTATATAGCCTTGATTCTATTGAGCTAGACCCTCCTCCCGCTCGCGCCAATTTCCGTACGCGCGTAATTAAACGGGGGAGCAAGAGCAAGGCGATGGATTGCTGGATTAGATGAAGGCCTCTACTACTTACTTCTCGCAGGGTAAGCATCAGCTTCTCTACAATCAATTACAAAAACTTGACATACGTTGGGGATTCACGGCCTATAACCATTTTCCGTCCTGACAAAAAGAGCTTTTCCAGTCAAAGCAATGAGAGACAGCCACTTATTTTGCGATAGGTAGACAGTAGGGGCCTACGCCTAACCCAGAGAATCCATCGTCTTGCTCTTCGCCTCCACTATCTGCCAGAAATGGAGCAAAGACTGTTAGCATGCACACACCACCATCCACTTGAATGCACTGTCAGCAAGTATCCGGGTTCTGGGTACTCCAATCTGATTGGTCAATTCTTTTATGAATATCATGAATACTAATGACATCTGCTAGACACTCTCTCCCGCTTCCCTCCACCGTTTAATTATGCACGTGCTGAAATTGCGCGAGCGGGAGGAGGGTCTAGCTCAATAGACTATATAGCCTCGATTTCCAGGCTCTCTGCCTCGCTCGGTGGGGTCAAAGGTCATGCTACAATTTGTACGAGTGAAGGAGTAAGCCTGGAAATCGAGGCTATAATTATATACATGTCATTAAACTGAGCTAGCTCTACATAATACATGAAACTGACCTATATCTATGTACATGACATTGTGTAAGAGTCCACCCATACCTGTACCAGTTGAGTTGGGTGAGAGGTGTCTCTGGTGGCGTGTGTCCTGGGCTGGGGAGAGGGCAATGAAGCACTCGGTGTCTGGGAATGGAGGATGGAGCAATAGTCACACTTCTAGACCACAGATACCAATATTCATAGGCTGGGAGTAAAGGCCTGTCCACACTGGCTGCTCAATGCGCATTGAATGCACATTCAATCCGGATCAGTTGTGTCCACACTGAATGCACATTGGCGTGATGCGCATTCAAACCGGTTCCACCCAAACCACTTCACGAGGTGGTTTGAAGTGGATCGAATCCACTTCGCGGTGTGTTTCTGTGCAGTCACGTGCATGTACGCATATGTATATGTGTAATTAGCGTTTGCAAGAGCACCAGTGATGCCTGGCGATTGCTCTTATGAACAAACCAGGTCGTTGGTTGGTGTATGGAGCCAGACCAACAGGGTGAGCGCGATGGCGTTACGCGAAATCCCGTGGTCTTCAAAAGAATAGCATAGCGAGGGAAATAGCACAGAGACGGGCTACGAGTTTTTCGAGGAAGCAGTGCCGCCCGAAAAACCAAAAAGCTGATGCATAGGCCTCAAATTTATACAGAAAGGGGAGTAATGTAGCCCTAGGGACACAGGCCTTGATTTATAATAGCTGGGGGAACTAAGCTCATTCTACTTTTTTGACTGCTTACCGCAGTCTTCTCTGTCTTTCAAGTTAAAACTCTTGCATTGGTTCACGGAATCTATGCTGCCTCATTCCTGCTCTCATTCGTCTCTGGGTTGGATGAGTCTTTGCGTAGGCACAGAAGAGCGTTCCAGAGAAAAAGAATGGTGACCAAAACATGCACATGCTGCCATGCCCGGCCCAAGATATGCCATTATTGCATTGGGCTTGACAGCGCGGCGCAGCGAGCAAGTGAATATCATATGATATTATATCATACGCTATAAGATTGAACCCGCGTACTCGGTCACACGCAATGTGATTCAGTTACGGAAAATAGCAGTGTGGACGAGAACGGTACCGGATTGAATGCGCATTCAGCGGAAGCGGATTCAATGCACATTCAATTTTGTACAGTGTGGACAGGCCTTAACACAGCTTGTTCATTGTGAGTGGTGACCTTTGCCCTCAGTGCCTCCAGCTCTGAGTCTTTCTGCTGAAGACTCTTCTGGAAGTCAGCCACTAGAGCCTCGCTGGATTGCAGCTCCCTCCTGCTAGACTGCTCCTGAATAATCATAGCAACATGCTACATTTAAATAAGCATTACGATACAGTCTTTACACTAGACTCACATGTTGTCTTAGTTCCTGGTTCTGCCACTGTAGATCACCAATCTCCCTCCGGCTAGACTCACTCTGTATGAGCCAATGCAGCAGTCACTACACATCACTTCTCATTCAATAGGTCAATAGGTCTCAACCTACCAGTTTCCTCAGTTGCTGCTGTGCCTGAGCTAGCTCCCTGTCCTTGGCATCTCTCTCAGCCCTCCTGTAGTCAGGACAACCTCCAGTCAGAACACACACCACATGACATGTAGTTCAGACTAGACTCACCTGTCGTCTCAGTTGCTGCTGTGCCTGTGCTAGCTCCCTGTCCTTGGCATCTCTCTCAGCCTCCTGTAGTCAGGGACAACCTCAAGTCAGAAACACACACCACATGACATATAGTTCAGACTAGACTCACCTGTCGTTTCAGTTGCTGCTGCAGATCAGCAATCTCCCTCACCCTGGTCTGGAGATCTCGCTCCAAACTCTGTGCAAGAAAAAAGAACAAGGCAAGACTACCTCTCAGATACACCACTCTGAAAGTCTGTAAAAAGGAGTCGACTGTCCCTCACCTGGTTCCTGGGCTGGCTGTGAAGGGCTCGTACCAACTCCAGCTTATTCATGTCACTCTCCTCATCTCTGATCTCAGCCCTGGCCTGCTCCAACAGCCGCAGCACCTCATGAATGTCCGGCCGATCTTCAGGGAAGTCGAGACACCCCTTGATCATCTGGATGAGAAGG
>CBDFHG010000002.1:0-1862591 GCA_965247385.1 Thermohalobaculum sp. | reverse complement strand
TTTTGTGAAGGGGAAATGCCGCCGGACGGGCGGGCAGATCGTCGCAGAGAGGGGTCGCGGAGACGCAACCGCGCGCGCTTATTCCGGTTCGATCCGGCAGATATAGCAATTGTTGGTCGCCGAGCGCACATGGCCGTAGCGCACCCGCTGGTCGTCGAACAACGCCGCCGCGCCATCGATCAGCCCCGCTGCCGGGACAATACGGCCTGTTCCGTAGGCAATGCGGTCATCGGCGCCATAGCCCTTGATCAGGTAGCCCACCCGGCCAGCCAGCACCGGCGGAACGCCCTCGCCCTCCCAGCGTTCGCACGCGTCGGCGCAGAGGAAGATCGGTCCGGTCTCGGCGTAGGGCTGCAACTCGGGGAAGGGCCGATGAGCGAGAATCAGCATCCCGGCTCCCTCCGGGACATCCCGGAGGCAATGGCGGCAAGGGTTGCCGGTGCCATCGGAGACGGTGCGTTCGGCGGGCATGCCGTTGGCGTCCGGGGCGCCAGCGCGCCCGGCGCGAACAGTTTCGGTCGGCAGGGCGGTAAAGCGGGGAGCGTTGGTCATCTGTTTCTCCGAGGTGTCAGGTGGGGGCAAGGTGGCGCGTGGCGGTGGCCGTGGCGACCCGAATCGTGCGGTGGGTTTCCTGTTGCTGGTGGTTTTGCTGGCGGTCTGTTGCGCCGGAGGGACCGAGTGGGTCTTTTGTGCCTGATCCAAAGCCTGCTTCGCGCTCCTTGGACGCGGCTCCGCCCCCCACCCCGTCTCCGGGCCGGTCATTTGCCCGTGACAAACTCCGCATTGCGGATTTTCGCCGCGCCGCTTCCCACCCCGCCTCCCGGCGGGTCTTATGCGCCTGTCCGGTCACCTGCGATGCGCCGAAAGCGTCAGATTTCGAATAGGCGCAAAACACACGGGCCGGAGCGACCAAAGCATCAACTTACGAAACAGGCTCAAAACCATCATAAAAAGCTCTGTGGATCGATATCGATCACCACCCGTACCGCTGCCGGGACCTTGACCGAGCCACGCCACTTCGCCAGCGCCTGTTGCAGCGCCATCCCCTTCGGCGCCTTTACCAGCAGGCGCACCCGGGTGCGGTCGCGGACCCGGGCGATCGGCGCCGGCGCCGGGCCGAAGACCTCGGCGCCGGCATCCTCCAGCATCGTGCAAGCCCGCCCGAGGGCATTGGCGATCTTCCAGACCTTGGTCTCGTCCGGGCCGGAGACGATCGCCGCCGCCATCCGGCCATAGGGCGGCGCCCCGGCCTCGCGCCGCGCCGCCGCCTCGGCGCGCCAGAATGCCTCCTCGTCGCCGGAGAGGATCGCCTGCATCACCGGGTGATCGGCACTGGCGGTCTGGATCATCGCGGTTCCCGGCTTGTCGGCGCGCCCGGCGCGCCCGGCGACCTGGCGCAAGATCTGGAAGGTGCGCTCGGCGGCGCGCAGATCGCCGCCATGCAGCCCCATATCGGCATCGATCACCCCGACCAGGGTCAGCAGCGGGAAGTTATGCCCCTTGGCCACCATCTGGGTGCCGATGATGATATCCGCCTCGCCCCGCGCGATCGCCGACAGGCGTTCCTTCAGCTCCGCCGGGCCCGAGGTCAGGTCCGAGGAGAGAATTTCGATCCGCGCACCCTTGAACAGGCTGGCGGCTTCCTCCGCCACCCGCTCGACCCCGGGTCCGCAAGCCGCGATCCGGTCGTTGCGCCCGCAATTGGGGCAGGCGCGCGGCAGGCGCTCCGAATGCCCGCATTGATGGCACATCAGTTGCGCCCGGTAGCGGTGCGTCACCAGCCAGGCATCGCAATGGGAACAGCCGAAATGGTACCCGCAGGCGCGGCACAGCGTCAGCGGCGCGTAGCCCCGGCGGTTCAGGAACAGCAACACCTGCTCGCCGCGCCCGATCCGCGCCCGTGCCGCCTCGACCAGAGGCTCGCTGAGCCAGCGGTCGCGCCCCGGCTGGTTGGCGCGCAAATCGACCAGCCGGATTTCCGGCAGCTTGGCGGCGCCGAACCGCTCCGGCAAATCGATGCGCTTGTATTTGCCGCTGTCGGCGTTGGCCCAGCTCTCCAGCGCCGGGGTTGCCGAGGCCAGCACCGCCACACCACCTTCGATCGAGGCGCGCAGCACGGCCATGTCGCGGGCATGGTAGAGGACGATATCCTCCTGCTTGAAGCTGACCTCGTGCTCCTCGTCGACGACGATCAGGCCGAGGTCGCGAAACGGCAGGAACAGGGCCGAGCGCGCGCCCACCACCAATTGCGCCGTACCCGAAGCCACCGCGCGCCAGCAGCGCCGCCGCTCGGCGCCGGTGACGCCGTGGTGCCATTCCGCTGGCCGGGCACCGAAACGCGCCTCGACCCGGGCCAGGAAACCGGGCGTCAGGGCCACCTCGGGCAACAGCACCAGCGCCTGACGGCCCTGGACGATGCACTCGGCCACCGCCTCCAGATAGACCTCGGTCTTGCCGGACCCGGTGACGCCCTTGAGCAGGGTCGCGCTGAAGCGCCGCGCCGCCACATCGGCGCGCAGGATCTCCGCCGCCGCCGCCTGCGCTTCGGACAGGTGCTGGCCCTTGGCCCGGCCCCATAGCGGTGGATAGGGCTGGTCGCTGGGCACCTGACGGGCGACCAGCGCCCCCGCCGCCGCCAACCCCTTGATCACCGAGGGCGTGACCCCGGCCAGCCGCGCCAACTCGGCCGCCGCGAAGCCCATGCCGCCAGGCTTCTCCGGAACCGCGACGACGCGCTGGCGCGCCGGGGTCATTTTCTCAGGTCGGGCCGCGCCTAAATGCCAGCGCGTCACCATCTTCGGTGGTGCGCCCAGTTCCGGCACCCGGGTCGCCAGCCGCAGCATCATGCCGGGCGGCGTCATGGTGTACTCCGCCGCCCGCGTCAGGAACTGGCGCATGGCCGCGGACAGTGGCGGCACCGCCAGGCGCTCGGTTACTTTCTTCAGCCGAATTCGTGCGATCGCCCGTGTTCCAGCCCGTGTTCCAGCCCGTGTCCCATACTGCCCGCCCGGTCCCCAGACCACGCCCACGGTCTGGCGAGTTCCCAACTCGACCAGGACGAAATCGCCCGCACCCAGGGTCATCCCCTCGGGCACCGCGTAATCCAGTGGTTCGTCGAAGGGCATCGGCAGCACCACGCCGACCCTCGCGCCAGCCGTGAACCGGGATTCACTCATTTCGCCGCGCCGCCGCATTCCGGGCTTGGCCCCTGCCCGTGCCTTGGATTAGATTGCCCCCGAAACAGCCGGGGAGGCAGCCGGCGAGCGTAAGGAACCACCGAATGAAATTCTTCATCGACACCGCCGAGATTGACGAGATCAAGGAGCTGGCGGCGACTGGCATGGTCGACGGCGTCACCACCAACCCATCGCTGATCCTGAAGTCAGGCCGCGAGATCATCGAGGTCACCCGCGAGATCTGCGCCATCATCGACGGCCCGGTATCGGCCGAGGTCACCGCCACCGAATCGCAAGCGATGATCGCCGAAGGCACCAAATTGGCCGCCATCGCCCCGAACATCGCGGTCAAGGTGCCGCTGACCTGGGACGGGCTGAAGGCCTGCAAGGCGCTGAGCGACAATGGGCACATGGTCAATGTCACGCTTTGTTTCTCGGCCACCCAGGCGCTGCTGGCCGCCAAGGCGGGGGCAACCTTCATCTCGCCGTTCATCGGGCGGCTGGACGATATCGGCCTTGATGGCATGGAGTTGATCGCCGACATCCGCCAGATCTATGATAACTACGACTTCCAGACCCAGATCCTCGCCGCATCGATCCGGACCGTGAACCACGTCGCGACCGCGGCGAAGATCGGAGCGGATGTGGCGACGATTCCGCCCAGCGTGGTGAACAAACTGGCCGATCACCCGCTGACCGACAAGGGCCTCGACGCCTTTCTGGCAGACTGGGCCAAGACCGGCCAGAAGATTTTGTCGTGACGGTGCGCCGATGACCACCTCCAAGACCCGCGGCCCCAAGACCTCTGGCCCCGAGACCTCTGGCGAACCAGTCCGCGAGACCCTCGCGCTCGACACCGAGGAGCGCGAACTGATCCGGTCGCTGATCCTGGCCGATCCGGAGTTGGTACTGTCCGACGACATGGTGATGCGGGCGCTGCTGGGCGCAACCGCCCAGGGCGCGCGCAATATCGTCGATCTGCGCGACAAGCTGGTCGAGCGGCTGGAGGAACGGCTCGACAAGCTGGTCCACACCAATCGCAGCGTCATCGCGGCGGCCTACGAGCACGTCGCGAGCACTCAACAGGTGCACCGCGCCGTGCTGACCCTGATCGATGCGCCGGATCTGGGTGAATTCCTGCGCCGTCTGACCCGGGAGGTTCCCGCCATGGTGGGGATCGATGACGCGCGGCTGTGCCTGGAGGTCGAGGTCGATGACATCCGCCCGGCGGACAGTCTGGGCGAGGGCCTCGCCGGCCGGGTGCTGCTGGTGCCGGAGGCGACGGTGGGCGAATACCTGCGACTGGAGGGCGACGCCCCGCCCGGGCAGGTGACGCTGCGCCCCTGCGGGGTCGAGGCGGAGATTTTCTTCGGCAGCCGGACCCGAACCCGTTCCGAGGCGCTGCTCCGGCTTGAACTCGGCGGGGGGGGCACCGGGATGCTGGCTTTTGGCGCCGCCGATCCGGACCGCTTCGGCCCGGACCAGGGTGTTGATCTCCTCACCTTCTTCGCCAACGTCGTCGAACGCCTGCTTACCCGACATCTCGGCGTTCCGGACGCGGAGTGATGGCTGACCCCTCGGCAGGTGCCGCCGACCTGCTCGAGCGCTGGCTTGCCCAGTTGTCCGCCGTCCGCCAGCGCAGCCCGAAGACCGTCGAGGCCTACCGGCGCGACGTGGCCGGTTATCTGGGTTTTCTCGCCGGATATCAGGGCGGGCCGATGGGGGTGGCCGCTCTCGGCGACGTGACCCTGACCGGGTTTCGGGCCTGGATGGCGGCGGAACGCGGGCGCGGCCTTTCCCCGCGGTCGCTTGCCCGGGCATTGTCGGCGGTCAGGGCGTTTTACAAATGGCTCGACGCGGTCGAGGGCGTTGACTGCGCCGCGGTCCATGTGGTGCGCAGCCCGAAACTGCCCCGACGCCTGCCCCGGCCGGTGCCGGAGACCGGGGCGCGGGCGATTGTCTCCACCGTCAGCGCCGATGCCGAGCCGTGGATCGCCGCCCGCGATCAGGCGGCGCTGACGCTGATCTGGGGTTCGGGCCTGCGCATCTCCGAGGCGTTGGGACTGCGTCAGGGCGATGCGCCGCTGCGTGATGTGATTCGGGTCACTGGCAAGGGCAACAAGCAGCGCGAGGTGCCGGTGGTGCCCGCCGCGCGCCAGGCGGTCGAGCACTACCGGGCGCTTTGTCCTCACGCCCCGGGCCGCAACGACGCCCTGTTCCTGGGCGTCCGTGGCGGGCCGCTGAACCCGCGGCTGCTGCAAAAGGCGATGGCGGCGGCACGCATGGCGCTGGGCTTGCCGCCCTCGGCGACACCGCACGCGCTGCGCCACTCCTTCGCCACCCAGCTTCTGGCGGCGGGGGGCGACCTGCGGGCGATCCAGGAACTGCTCGGGCACGCTTCGCTGTCGTCGACCCAAGTCTATACCGAGGTCGACGAGACGCGGCTGATGGAGGTCTACGAGAGGGCGCATCCGCGCGGGCGCGGAAAGGCCGGATGACCCGGATGATCTTGTCTCCGGCAGCGCAACCGGGTTACTCGGCCACCGCTTGGGGAATTGGTTCGGCGGCCGATTGCCCGATTGCGCTGCCGGCCGCATCCAGCGCCGCATCGATGGCTGCCAGCAGGATGTCCCGATCGATCGGATTCTCGACAACATCCTGCATGCCCGAAGCGTAGTACTCGGCCATTTCGTCGCCCTGCGCGTTCGCGGTCAGCGCGATGATCGGAACCTGGCCCGCGGGCCCGTCCAGAGCGCGAATTTGGCGGGTTGCGTCAAGGCCATCCGTGATCGGCATCCGGATGTCCATCAGGATCAGCTCGTAGGGTTGCTTGGATGACCTTTGCACCGCCTCCGCACCGTCGGCAGCCGTACCAGGATCACGGTTCCGGGCGAAGTGGCAAGCGTCGTCAGCAGCAGCGTCGCAATCCAGAACCGCCGTTGCAAAAATCGCCGTGTTACGATCCCGCTCATCGTTCACACGCCCCAATCTGCTTCAACTGGACCGGGTTACTGGAAAATCGTTAACGAGACGATAAGATGCTCAAAACGCAGCGTGATCCTTGACCATCCCGGCGCTCGGGCAGGACTCCGGTCAGATTGCCGCGCGCAGGGCCCGCAACTGCTTGTCGAGCGCCCTGGCGAGACGCTCGTCGTTCAGCCTGCCATCGTCGTCGAAGCGGTCACCCGCATTGCCGACGGCGACCTCGACCTTGGCCACCAGCCGAACCTTGAACGGGATCAGCATCAGCCAAAGTGCCGCTGTCGCACGCTGTCCCCCGGCCAGCCCGGCCGCCGCCGAGACCACGGCAACCGGCTTGCCAACCAGCGGCACCGGGCGCACCCGGCTGACCCAGTCGAGTGCGTTCTTCAGCACCCCCGAGGGGTTCTTGTTGTACTCCGGCGTAGAGATCACGATGGCATCCGCCGCGCTGATCTGGTCGCAGAGCGTCCACACGGATTGCGGCATCCCCTGCTCCTCCAGATCTCCGTCATAGAGCGGCAAACGCAGATCGGCGAAGGTGAACTCGACCGGCGCAAACACCCGCGCCGCCTCGCGCACCAGCATGGAATTGTAGCTGCCCGCGCGCAGCGAGCCCGAAATCCCGAGAAGCTTGGCCATTCGTCTCTCTCGTCACATTTCAGGCGTGGATCGCCCCGTCGCCGCAGGCCAGCGCCGCCTCGCGCATGGCCTCCGAGAAGGTCGGGTGGGCGTGGCAAGTCAGCGCCAGGTCCTGGGCCGAGGCGCCGAATTCCATCGCCACGCAGATCTCGTGGATCAGGTCACCCGCCGCCGGGCCGATCACGTGGCAGCCGAGGATACGGTCGGTCTCGGCATCGGCGATCAGCTTGACGAAGCCCTCGGAGGCGAAATTTGCCTTGGCCCGGCCATTGGCCATGAAGGGGAACTTGCCAACCTTGTATTTGCGCCCGGCCTGCTTCAACTGCTCCTCGGTCTGGCCGACCGAGGCAACCTCCGGGGCGGTGTAGATCACGCCGGGAATGACCCCGTAGTTCACATGGCCATGCTTGCCGGCGATCTCCTCGGCCACCGCCATGCCCTCGTCTTCGGCCTTGTGGGCCAGCATCGGCCCGGCAATCACATCGCCGATGGCCCAGATGCCGGGTACATTGCTGCGCCAATGGGCATCGGTCTTGACCATGCCGCGTTCGGTCTCGACCCCGGCGGCCTCCAGCCCCAGCCGTTGCGTGTAGGGACGCCGCCCGGTGGCGAGCAGCACCACATCGGCGTCCATTGTGTGTTCGCTGTCGTCCTTGCGCTTCTTGTAGGTAACCTTCAGCTTCGATTTCAGCTTCTCGACCCCCTGCACGGCGGCGCCCATGATGAAGGTCATGCCCTGCTTTTTCAGGATGCGCTGAAAATGCTTCTGCACCTCGCCATCCTGGCCGGGGGTGACCACATCGAGGAACTCGATCACCGTCACCTCCGCGCCCAACCGCGCCCAGACCGAACCTAGTTCCAGCCCGATCACACCGGCGCCGATCACGACCAGTTTTTTCGGCACCTTGCCCAGTTCCAGCGCGCCGGTGGAGGTGACCACCCGCTCCTCGTCGACCTCGACGCCGGGCAGGCTGGCGGGCTCGGAGCCGGTGGCAATGACGATGTTCTTGGTCTTCAGGGTCTGGTCACCAACCTTGACCTCCGATCCCGAGACGATCTCGCCCCAGCCCTTGACGTAATCGACCTTGTTCTTTTTGAGCAGGAACTCGATGCCCATGGTGTTGGCCTTGATGGTGCTGTCCTTGTAGGCGAGCATTTGCGCCACATCGACCGAGATCCCCTTGGCGGTGATCCCCATCCTGGAGAAGTTCGTCTCCGCCTCATGCACCATCTCGGTGGCATGGAGCAGCGCCTTCGATGGGATGCAGCCGACATTCAGGCACGTGCCGCCCAGCGCCCCGCGGCCCTCGACGCAGGCCACTTTCAGGCCAAGCTGGGCCGCCCGGATGGCGCAGACATAGCCCCCCGGGCCGCCCCCGATCACAACGACATCATACTCGGCCATAGGGTGTCCTCCGTTCACATCCGCCATTCATACCTGGCAATCAATCCTAACGATCCACCGGCGATTTCTCCACCGCCACGATTTTCCCCTGCGTCATCGCATTCGAGAGGAAATGCAGATCCTTGGTCGAGGGCGAGATAATCGCATGTAGTTCCGCATCCGAGTAACCCATATCCTTCATCAAATTCGCCTTGTTTTTCATGTTGCTGGCATACATGACCTCGATATCGGCGAATTTACCCTGACTGTCATCGCCGATGACCGGGCTGGTTTGCTTGATCCGCAGCACGTTGTGAAAAACATCGAAGATCCTGTCGATGATCGATTCGATTCCCGAGAATTCGATATGCCCCCGGGAGTCCCCGGTTGTGTCATAGCTGATCCGGCGCACCCGCAGGTCGGAGACCCCGAAACCGCGCACGAAATCCTCGGACCGGGCGAGGCTTTCGTTGAATCTCTCGCTCATCAGCGGGGACGCGACCCAGTCGAAGGCAGCGAGGTATTTCAGCACCATGGCATTCAGCCGGTCGTCGAAGAAATTCGGCCCGCCGGTCTTCGAAAGATGGACCAGTTGCTCCATCCGGTGGAACCGGACGGCGAGATGCAATAGCCACGCGAACTCCATCGGCATCCACATGCCGTCGATGCCGATGGAGAGGATTTTGCGCTCGGCATTCATCGAAGGGGCCTGACCTCAAAGGTCCATTAGCAGCCGCCGCGGGTCCTCCAGCGAATCCTTCACCCGGACCAGGAAGGTCACCGCCTCCTTGCCGTCGATGACGCGGTGGTCGTAGCTCAGCGCCAGATACATCATCGGGCGGGCAACGATCTCGCTGCCGACCACCATCGGGCGCTGCTGAATCTTGTGCATGCCGAGGATACCCGACTGCGGCGGGTTCAGGATCGGGCTGGACATCAGCGAGCCATAAACGCCGCCGTTCGAGATGGTGAAGGTACCGCCCTGCATGTCCGCCATGCTCAGCTTGCCGTCGCGGGCGCGCAGGCCCAGTTCCGAGATGGTCTTCTCGATTTCGGCAAAACTCAGGCGGTCGGCATTGCGCACCACCGGCACCACCAGGCCGGTGGGTGTGCCGACGGCGACCCCGACATGGTAGTAGTTCTTGTAGACCAGGTCGGTGCCGTCGATCTCGGCATTGACCGAGGGGATTTCCTTCAGCGCGTGGATACAGGCCTTCACGAAAAACGACATGAAGCCCAGCTTGATGCCGTGTTTCTTCTCGAACAACACCTTGTATTCGTTGCGCAGATCCATCACGGTGCCCATGTCGACCTCGTTATAGGTGGTCAGCATGGCGGCGGTGTTCTGGGCGTCCTTCAGGCGGCGCGCGATGGTCTGGCGCAGCCGGGTCATCCGCACCCGCTTCTCGCGCGCCGCGTCATCCCCGGCCACCGGCGCACGCGGTACGGCCGCGGGCACTGGTGCTGGTGGTGGCGCAGCGGCGGCAGCGGCCACCGCTATTTGCACGTCTTCCTTCATCACCCGCCCGTCGCGTCCGGTGCCCCGGACATCGGTCAGCCCGGCCTCGGCCATCATCTTCTTCGCCGCGGGGGCGTTCTCGACATCCTTGCCCGCCGGGGCCGGGGCCGGAGCCGGAGCCGGTTCAGCAGGTGCAGGGGCCTCCGCCTTGGGGGCCGGGGCCGCCGTAGCGGCTGCTGTTGCGCCCTCCTCGATGGTGCCGAGCAGTGCGTCGGCACCCACCGTATCGCCGGACTTGGCGACGTGATCGCCCAGTACACCGGCGGCGGGGGCGGGAACCTCGACGGTTACCTTGTCGGTCTCCAGTTCGCACAGCATCTCGTCGACCGCCACGGCCTCGCCCGGCTGCTTGAGCCAGCTGGCAACCGTGGCTTCCGTGACCGACTCGCCCAGCGTGGGCACCCTGACTTCAACCGTCATCCCTCAATCCTTTCGCTCCTTTTTGACACGCATTCATAGCGTCAGCGCGGCTTCGACCAGCGCCTCTTGTTCCGCCTTGTGCCTTGCGGCCAGCCCAGTCGCGGGCGACGCCGACGCGGACCGGCCGGCATAGATGGCGCGCCCCGCCTTGGCGCCGATCCGGCCCAGCACCCATTCGATGTTCGGCTCGACGAAGAACCAGCCCCCCTGGTTCTTCGGTTCTTCCTGACACCAGACCACATCGGCGTTCTTGAAGCGAGCCAGTTCGCGGGTCAGACTCAGCGCCGGGAAGGGATAGAACTGTTCCAGCCGCATCAGATAGATGTTCTCCAGACCCGCCTCGTCGCGTGCGGCGAGCAGGTCGTAATAAACTTTGCCGGAGCACAGAACGACCCGCTTGATATCCTCGTTGGGCACCAGCTTCAGCTCCGAGTTGCCCAGTTCGGCATCGTCCCACAGCGCCCGGTGGAAGCTCGATTCCTCGGCCATCTCGCTGAGTTTCGAGATACACATCTTGTGGCGCAACAGCGACTTCGGCGTGAACAGGATCAGCGGCTTGCGGAAGCTGCGGTGCAACTGGCGGCGCAGGATGTGGAAATAGTTCGCCGGCGTGGTGACGTTGGCGACGATCCAGTTGTCTTCGGCCGAGAGTTGCAGGAAACGCTCGACCCGGGCCGACGAATGCTCCGGCCCCTGGCCTTCGAAGCCGTGCGGCAGCAACATCACCAGCCCCGACATGCGCAGCCATTTGCGCTCGCCCGAGCAGATGAACTGGTCGATCATGATCTGGGCGCCGTTGACGAAATCGCCGAACTGCGCCTCCCACAGCGTCAGCCCATTGGGCTCGGCCAGGGTGAAGCCGTATTCGTAGCCCAGCACCGCGTATTCCGACAGCATCGAGTCGATTGCCTCGAATTCGCGTTGCCCCTCGCGGATGTGGCTGAGCGGATAGTAACGCTCCTCGGTTTCCTGATCGGTGATACCGCAGTGGCGCTGGCTGAAGGTGCCGCGCGCCACATCCTGACCGGACAGGCGCACCCGGAAACCTTCGATCAACAGGGAGCCGAAGGCCAGCGCCTCGGCGGTTGTCCAGTCGATGCCTTCGCCGCTGTCGATCATTTGGCGCTTCTGCTCGAGCAGACGCCCGATGGTCCGGTGCGGTTTGAAGTTCTCCGGCAGCCGGGTCAGCGCCGCGCCAACTTCCTTCAGCGCCTTCATCGGCGCTGCTGTCTGGCCGCGCTGGTAGTCACCCTCCGAGGTCTCCAGCCCGGACCAGCGCCCATCGAGCCAGTCCGCCTTGTTGGGGCGATAGTCCTTGCCGGCCTCGAATTCGTCGTTGAGATAGGCTTGGAACGCAGCCTTCGCCTCCTCCGCCTCGCCCGCGGCGATCAAGCCGTCGGCGACCAGGCGTTCGGAGTAGAGCTGCAGAGTCGTCTTCTGCTTCTTGATGGTGGTGTACATCATGGGCTGAGTGAACATCGGCTCATCCCCCTCGTTATGGCCGAAGCGCCGATAGCAGAAGATGTCGAGCACAACGTCGCGCTGGAACTTCTGCCGGAACTCGGTGGCGACCTTGGCGGCATGGACCACTGCCTCCGGGTCGTCGCCGTTGACGTGAAAGATCGGGCAGTCGACCATCTTGGCGATATCGGTCGGATAAGGCGACGAGCGCGAAAAATGCGGCGCCGTGGTAAAGCCGATCTGGTTGTTGACGATGATGTGGATGGTGCCGCCGGTCTTGTGACCCTTCAGGCCCGACAAGCCGAAGCATTCCGCCACCACGCCCTGCCCGGCAAAGGCGGCGTCGCCGTGCAGCAGGATCGGGATCACCGACGTGCGGTCATTGCCGTATTGCTCCTGCTTGGCGCGCACCTTGCCCAGCACCACCGGGTTCACCGCCTCCAGATGCGAGGGGTTGGCGGTCAGGCTGAGATGCACCTTGTTGCCATCGAATTCGCGATCCGATGAGGTGCCGAGATGGTATTTCACATCGCCGGAGCCATCGACATCCTCGGGCTTGAAGCTGCCGCCCTGGAACTCGTTGAAGATCGCCCGGTAGGGTTTGGCCATCACATTGGCAAGAATGCTCAACCGCCCGCGATGTGGCATGCCGAAGATGATCTCCTTGGCCCCCAGCGAGCCGCCGCGCTTGATGATCTGCTCCATCGCCGGAATCACCGACTCGCTGCCGTCCAGGCCAAAGCGCTTGGTGCCCATGTATTTGACGTGGAGGAATTTCTCGAAGCCCTCGGCCTCGATCATCTTCTTCAGGATCGCCTTGCGGCCCATCTTGGTGAACTGGATTTCCTGGCCATAGCCTTCGATGCGCTGCTGCAGCCAGGCTTTCTCCTCCGGATTGCTCAGATGGGTGAACTGCAATGCGAAGGTGCTCGCATAGGTGCGCCGGACCAGCGCCTGGATCTCGCGCATGGAGGCGGATTCCAGCCCCAAGACGTTGTCGACGAAGATCGGCCGGTCGAGGTCGCCGTCCTGGAAGCCGTAGAACTTCAGATTCAGTTCCGGATGCTCGACCCGGCCCTGCAGTTTCAGCGGATCGAGGTCCGCCGCCAGGTGCCCGCGTTCGCGGAACGCGCGGATATACTTGATCGCGCGGATCGAATCGAGCACCGCGGTCCGCAGAGCGGCGTCGCTGATGCCGCCCTTGGCCGCGGCCTTGCCCTTGATCTTCTGGGCCAGCTTGCCGGGATCGGGCACCGCATCCCAGTTGCCGTCCAGCGCCGCGACCGTTTCGCTGGCCTCGACGGGCGGCCAGTCGGGCCGCGCCCAGGGGGCGCCGCCGGCTTCGTCGGCGATATCCGACGGCTCATCGCCCAGCGCATCGAAGAACGCTGCCCAGGACGGATCGACCGAGGCGGGATCCATGGCGTAACGGGCGTGGAGCTGTTCGACATATTGGGCGTTTTGGCCCTGAAGGAAGGAAGAGGCGTGGAACTGGCCGTTCGGGCTTTGATCGTTCATTGATCGTCGGAGGAGCTTTGCAACCCCCCTGTCCTCTGGTGGTGGAGCACAGATCTGCTCCAAGATGTTTCAGGCGGCCCGCCCACGGGTCGCCCGAATCAGTATTACCCACCATTTGCATTAAGCAAAGCCCCACCAGAGCCTGCCGGGCACCTGGATACGGCGAAATCGGAAGATTGGGTGGCTTCTGGTTATCCCCGGTGCTGCGTCGCAACCAAAACGGTGCCGGAGTCGGGATATGAAATCCGCCCTTTCGTCGATCAGACATTGCCTAATCGACCCGATTCGGCCCGTGCCTGCCGGGCAGCTTGATCAAAACCGTGATTCCCCGAGCAACCGGCACACCCGGCAGTACGCTTTCAACAGCCGAGTCGATAGAAGTCTCGCCGCCCGGCCGCGATTCGCCTACCCGCCAATCGCCTTGAGCAACGCCTCGCCCAGACCCGCCGGGCTGTCGGAAACGACGATCCCGGCTGATCGCATGGCCTCGATCTTGTCCTCGGCGCCGCCCTTGCCGCCCGAGATGATCGCGCCCGCATGGCCCATGCGCCGTCCCGGAGGGGCGGTGCGCCCGGCGATGAAACCCGCGATCGGCTTGGCCCGGCCCGCCTTGCGCTCGTCGGCGATGAACTGGGCGGCCTCTTCCTCGGCTGAACCGCCGATCTCGCCGATCATGATGATCGACTCGGTTTCCGGGTCGCCCAGGAACATCTCCAGCGTGTCGATATGCTCGGTGCCCTTGATCGGGTCGCCGCCGATGCCGATGCAGGTCGACTGGCCCAACCCTGCGGCCGTGGTCTGCGCCACCGCCTCGTAGGTCAGGGTGCCCGAGCGGCTGACGATGCCGACATTGCCGCGCCGGTGGATATGGCCTGGCATGATGCCGATCTTGCAGGCGTCCGGGGTGATGATGCCGGGGCAGTTCGGCCCGATCAGACGGCATGGCGAGCCGTCCAGCGCCCGCTTGACGCGCATCATGTCCAGCACCGGAATGCCCTCGGTGATGCAGACGATCAGCGGTATCTCGGCATCGATCGCCTCGAGGATCGCATCCGCGGCGAAGGGCGGCGGCACGTAGATGACGCTGGCATTGGCGCCGGTGGCCGCGGCCGCCTCGCCGACCGAGTTGAAGACCGGCAGGCCGATATGGTCGATGCCGCCCTTGCCGGGCGTCACGCCCCCGACCATTTGGGTGCCATAGGCAATCGCCTGCTCGGAATGGAAAGTGCCCTGCGCGCCGGTAAAGCCCTGGCAGATCACCTTGGTGTTTTCGTCGACGAGTACGGCCATTTTTATCCCTGTTCGTGCAAGTGGTTGGTGGGAGTTCGCGCAAATTTTGTCACGAGCGGCATCATTTTCGCGAGAGCCACATAAAGTGTGCGGCGAGGGCGATGACCGACGCGGCAATGGAAGCCACCCCGAGCGCGCCGCTCATCATTGCGGCCATGAATTCGCCGGGACCGTCGCAAGTGTTGTATCCGGACTCCGGTCCGGTCGCCACGAAGCGGCACGACCTGAAGAACCACACCCCGCCGAATGCGGGTAATCCGAGAATGAGAATCGACAATCGTTCGTCCGGCATCTCTCCGAAAGGTGCCAGCCTTCGAACAATCCAGTTCAAGCCCAGAGCGACCATCGCCATGATGATCGCCACTGCGCATATGAGCAGCAGTAGATTGAAAGCCATAATTGTCCGTCCGCCGCAACGGGTTCACGACTTCACCCGCCTTTCACCGCTTTAACGATCTTGTCCGCCGCATCCGCCAGATTATCCGCCGCGATCACGTTCAGGCCGCTGTCGTTGATGATCTGCTTGCCCAGTTCCACGTTGGTGCCTTCCAGCCGCACCACCAGGGGAACCTGCAACCCCACCTCCTTGACTGCGGCGACCACGCCCTCGGCGATCACGTCGCAGCGCATGATGCCGCCGAAGATGTTGACCAGCAGCCCCTTCACCTTCGGGTCCGAGGTGATGATCTTGAATGCCTCGGTCACCTTCTCCTTGGTCGCCCCGCCGCCGACATCGAGGAAGTTGGCGGGCTCCGAGCCGTAGAGCTTGATGATATCCATGGTCGCCATCGCCAGCCCGGCGCCGTTGACCATGCAGCCGATCTCGCCGTCCAGTGCGATGTAGTTCAGGTCGTGCTTCGCGGCGGCAAGTTCCTTCGGGTCTTCTTCGGTCTCGTCGTGATACTCCAGCACGTCCTTGCGGCGATACAGCGCGTTGCTATCGAAGTTCATCTTGCAATCGAGGCAGATCAGGTCGCCCGCCTCGGTCACGATCAGCGGGTTGATCTCGACCAGTGAGCAGTCCTTTTCGGTGAAGACCTTGTAGAGGGTGTTGATGAGCTGCACGCATTGGCGGACCGCCGGGCCTTCCAGCCCCAGGGCAAAGGCCACCTTGCGGCCGTGATACGGCTGGATGCCGGTGGCCGGATCGACCGAGAAGGTCAGGATCTTCTCCGGTGTCTCGGCGGCGACCGCCTCGATGTCCATGCCACCTTCGGTCGAGACGATGAACGAGATCCGCGAGGTTTCGCGATCGACCAGAAGCGAGAGGTAAAGCTCACGCGCGATGGCGGCGCCGTCCTCCAGATAGATGCGGTTGACCTGCTTGCCGGCCGGGCCGGTCTGGTGGGTGACCAGGGTGTTGCCCAACATCTGCTGGGCGAAGGCGACGGCCTCGTCGGCCGAGCGCGCGATCCGCACACCGCCCGCGTCCCCGGCCTCGGCCTCCTTGAAGGTGCCCTTGCCGCGCCCGCCGGCGTGGATCTGGGCCTTCACGACCCAGACCGGCCCGCCAAGCTCGTCGGCAGCGGCGCGGGCATTCGCGGCGTCGAGCACCGCAACCCCGCCGGAAACCGGCGCGCCATATGCCTTGAGAATCTGCTTCGCCTGGTACTCGTGAATATTCATTTCAGTGTCGTCCTCCCAGAAGCGCACCGCGCGAGATGGCAGCCGCAAAAAACCGCGCAAAATAACTCTCGGCATCTTTTCAGTGTAAAGATGAGTGAAAAGTTCCGATTACGACATTCCTCGCCCATATAGCGCCATTGGTTTACAGTGGCCGCCGGTAAGCGGCAACCACGATGGTGGCGCGGGTCGTCGCAATCATTCTCCGCGAGCATTCTCCGTTTCTGCCGCCTCCCTCAGGTATGTGGTATACCAGAGATAGCAGACCCTGACCCGACGGGAAAGGGGCGACCTCGCCGAGGCCGCCCCTTTTCGAACGATTGCGTCATTATTCGGTTTCGCCGGGCAGTCTCTCGAAACCCCGAGAAATGCCCCGGGGGATGTCCCGGCCAAGCCTCAGCTCAGGCTCGAATCGATCGCCTTGCAGGCCTCGATCAGCACGCTCACAGCGGCGACGGAATTGTCCAGCATCGCCTTCTCGTCCTTGTCCAGGCTGATCTCGATCACCTTCTCGATGCCGCCCGCACCGATGACCACCGGCACCCCGAGATAGAGATCCTTCAGCCCGTAAGCGCCATCCACATAGGCCGCGGCGGGCAACACCCGGCGCTGGTCCTTCAGGTAGCTCTCGGCCATCGAGACGGCCGAGGCAGCGGGGGCGTAATACGCCGAGCCGGTCTTCAGCAGCCCGACGATCTCGGCCCCGCCGTCGCGGGTGCGCTGGACGATGGCGTCGATCTTCTCCTGCGTGCTCCAGCCCATCTTGACCAGATCGGGCAGCGGAATCCCGGCAACGGCGGAATAGCGGGTCAGCGGCACCATGGTGTCGCCGTGGCCGCCGAGAACGAAGGCGGTCACGTCCTTGACCGAGACCTCGAACTCTTCGGCCAGAAAATGGCGGAAGCGGGACGAATCGAGCACACCGGCCATGCCGACGACCTTCTCGGTGGGCAGGCCGGAGAACTTCTGCAGCGCCCAGACCATGGCGTCGAGCGGGTTGGTGATGCAGATCACGAAAGCGTCCGGGGCGTGCTCGGCGATGCCCGCGCCGACCGACTTCATGACCTTCAGGTTGATGCCCAGCAGGTCGTCGCGGCTCATCCCCGGCTTGCGCGCCACACCTGCGGTGACGATGCAGACATCGGCGCCGGTGATGGCGGAATAGTCGTTGGTGCCCGAGAAATCGGCATCGAAACCATCGACAGGGCTGGATTCAGCGATGTCCAGGGCCTTGCCTTGCGGGATGCCCTCGACGATGTCGAACAGCACCACATCGCCGAGTTCCTTCAGACCCAACAGATGCGCGAGCGTGCCGCCGATCTGACCCGCGCCGATCAGCGCTATTTTGCTTCTGGACATAGATGTCTCCCGTATTTCTCTCGGCATTGGATTCAGAATTTCACTCGATCCGGCCTCATACGCCGCTGGTCGGCACCACTCGTTTGCGCCCAGGGGGGATCGAGGCATATCCGGGTGCCGCACTGCATCATTTCAGCGCCGAAGGCAAGAGGGACCTGCGGCCAGGATTCCCGAACTAAATCCCTGACGAGCCTCGGCAGGGGCGGCGATGGGCGCCGTTGTGGGGTTTTCGCCCCGCGCCGGTGTCCGGATCCACCGCGTGCCCGGGCTTGTCGGCCAGATGGGTCGCGGCGTCCTTCATCCTGGCGATCCTGGCCTCGGGGTCGCTCCTGCAAACCCGATCCTGGTTCGAGAGCTTCCTGCCCTTGCGCTTGCGGTCCAGACGCGCCAAGTCCTCGGCCGTGGGCGTCTCGATGCCGCTCTCCTGGGCCAGATGCTCCAGCATCTCCCGGTCGCCCTCACCCCGTGTCGCGCCGCACGATGTTGCGCAGCGCCGCGTTGGCCTCCATGCTCGAGGCATCCACCCCGATGCGCTCGCCCTTCACCGGGCCCGCCTCGGCGATCAGCGCCAGAACCCGGTCGAAGACCGCCGCGTGCCCCTCGTGGGGCAGGCGCGTGCGGGTCTTCGACAGCCAGCAATGGTCCGGCACACGATTCCGGCTCTCCAGCCGCAGAAACTCCCGCAGCGACAGCGAATCCGAGCAGCGCCATTCCAGCCCGCGCCCAGAGTCGATGCCCTCGAAACAGCCCACCAGATGCATGCGGAAACAGCGCCGGCAGACCGCTTCGGCGAAGCCGTCGAAGCCGCCCTCAATCAGGACCGACTGAAGACGGTCGTAAAACGCATGACCCGGCGAGCGCGGCATCTCCGCCCAGCCCACCATCAAGTCACCCTGACGATCCTTCCGCAGTCCCATCGACATCGGCGAACCCCCCGGTCAAATCAGAACATCAAAGAATCAGACCAGGCCGCTCGCGTCCAGTGCCGACTTCGTCAACGGGCTGCTATGTGGGCATCGTGCCCAAGGTCAGCAACTCAAACGAGACCGAACACCATGGACGGATCACCAGGCGTGGCAACAAGCTCATGCGCACCACCGTGGTGCAATGCACGTGGATCGCCATTCGCTATTCCGGCTATCTCAACAGCCATTACCAACGCATCAAGGAACGCCGCGGGGCCGGAAAAGCCATCATCGCAGCTGCCCGCAAACTGCTTTCCATCATCTATGACACGCTGAAAAACGGCTGGATATTCGAAGATTTTCCGGCGTTCGAAATCAAACATATATCCTTGCTGAAGCGCGATGCCGGCTCCCGGCCAGGGCTCCGCTTGGCCAACGGACAGGCGCGGGACCCGCAAGACGCGTGGCCACCTTGAGACTATCTCCTCAAGCGCGAAATCCGCGGGAGTGGCGCCCAAGCGCGGACCGAAAACCCCACAACGGCACCCATCGCCGCCCCTGCCGAGGCGCGTCAGGGATTTAGATTCGGGAATCCTGGATGCCACGTGCTATTGTGAATCGAGTCTACTAAACATTCTGCTCGCCCCCTGCTTTGCACGGCCACCAAAACATCGGTCAGCCAACAAAGCGGTCACCTACCACATCCATGCTCGAAGCCTAGCCTCTAGCAGTGCCGAAATGTTCTCGCACCCCTTGTCAATCAACCGTCGAAACGACCACCCAACAACCAGCGACAAAGCTGAAATGCCAACCCCCGCAACTGAGAGATAATAATCCACGTGCCATCTTGGCTGAAAAATGATGGCTGGGTCTGTTCGGCTAAGTATGAATACAACAAATAGAAGTAGCAAAATCGTTACGATGGCTTCAAGCCCTCTCTTTACAAGCAATGTTACAGTTCTAAAAAACTTTTTTCTCCGCTCATTGCTATCACGGTACTTCTCCTCTGCATCTTGAACAATTTTCTCTTTTGTCCTACGCAAGACATGTAACTACTCAACCCACCCCAAAGGTTGCGTTCCTGGGTTCGATCGGCACCAGATATAGAGAATTTTCTTGCATTGAGGGCGTGGATATGCGTCAAGTTATCTATGACTCATTTACCCGACCTGAGCCGATTGACGCATGCAGAGAAAGATGCCTTGATCCTCGCGCTGTGGACGCAGGCACAGGAGCTGGTGGCAGTGAACGAGGGCTTTGCCAGGCGCGTCACGGAACTTGAGGCAAAGCTTGGTGAGCCTGCGAAGACGCCGGACAACTCCAGTACGCCGCCGTCGCATGGGCGCAAGGCGAACAAGAAACCGGCCCGGGGCAACCGCAAAAAACGGCGCAAGGGGCATGGTGGCGGTGGGCGTCCTCTGCACCCTGACCCGGATCAGCGGGTGGTTGCGAAGGCGCTGTCCTGCCCACACTGTTATTCAGCGCTCGGCGATGAGGATCACAAGTTGCATGCGATTTATGACAAGATCGAACTGCCGCGCCCCGCTCCCATTGTCACCCGTGTGGAACTGTATGCGGCGAGGTGTCCTCATTGTTCGGAGCGCTTTGTGGCGCCGGTTCCGGCGGGGCTTGAGCCGGGGTCTCCGTTCACCCCGTCGATCGAGGCGATGGCGGTTTACATGCGTTATGAACACGCGGTCAGTTACCAGCGTCTGTCGAAACTGTTCGCCGATTTGCACGGCTTGACGATCAGCCAAGCCGCCCTGGTCAACCTGTTCAAGAGGGTCAAGCCCGGCTTTGACGCCCAGTTCCAGGCGGTTCTTGCCCGCCTGCGACAAAGCCGGATCGTCTGCTCCGACGAGACCGGCGCACGCATCAAGGGGCGCAACGCCTGGGAATGGGTTTTCCAAAACGATGAAGTCTGCGTCCACGTCATCCGCAACAGTCGGGCGAAGGCGGTGGCCGAGGACGTGATGGACGGCCACCGGCCCGCCATCTGGGTGTCCGATCTTTACGGCGGCCAGCGGGGGCTCGGGGAGGTCTGGCAAATCTGTCTGGCCCACCAGTTGCGCGACTGCCAGTATGCCATCGACGCTGGCGATGCGATCTTCGCACCGGCAATGAAAATGCTCATCTTGCGCGCCTGTGTTCTGGGCCGACGGCGAAAGCGTCTGAAGGACAGTACACTTCAGAAATACCGGGGCGACCTGGACCGGCGAATGGACAAGGTTATGGCTTGTCAGCCAACCAACAAAGACGGAATTCGCCTGCGCAAACGCTACGGCAAAGACCGTGACAGCCTGTTCACATTCATGACCGAACGCGACGTGCCGCCAACCAACAACGGCTCGGAACAAGCCATCCGCCCCTCAACCACCTTCCGCAAGGTCACCGGGGGATTCCGCTCCAACTGGGGGGCCGACTTCTACGCCAACGTTCGCTCCGTCCTCAACACCGGAAAACGGCAAGGCCTGTCTGCTTTCCAGGCAATCCAGGCCACCATCGCTGGAAAATCAGTGATCCAACCGGGTTGAGTAGTTACCAAGACATCTTTGACAGTTCCGTCGGTAATGGTTTCGGCATCCCCGCGAGTGATATCCATAAGTACGGCCTTCGCTTCCAATTCCCGTGCCAACAAATGGAAATCGTCTTCGGTGATAGCGCCCGAATCTTTTAGCCGCTTTGCCTCGGAAATATACCTATCCCAAAGCAACGAGGACGGGTCCAAAGCGGCCAGCGAATTAGCCAGTAAGATTTCGGTCGGCAAATCAGGTTTTTTGTTAACGGTTTTTAACCACATCAACATAGTAAATACGTGACTTGGCATACAAACCGGCGCATGCGAAATGCCAATTTCCTCGTTGAAAAAATGAGTCGACGCACTGGCGAGGGAAGAGTTTGGTGTAACAAATATTGCGTCACACGATTCAAAATATCTCTTTGGTTCTCCGTCTCGCAATTGATTAATGGCGCTCAGTGCTCTTGTATCATGATCTCGCGACTTTTTAGTCTGATTAGGTATGCTCTCTTTGATAAGTTCGTCAAGTTTATTTACATCGATATGTATGGTTTCATCTATTTTCTGCGCGTCTTCTCGGAGAATATTATATTTTTCCAACTGTTTATCCAACGTCGATATGATAAGCTCAATATCGGAACTTGTGCATCCCCTTCGGCAAAGAATGTCAAAGGCATCGCCGGGCCGGTATATTATCTTCCATCCTTTCATAGCCGCACGAGATGCTGCAAAGAAGATTCCGTGCAATTCATCGAAGGTGTGGTTAAATAATCGAAACTTACCGTTCATATCACCAAGCATTTTTATCAATTCTTTAGAAGATGTGACTTCGTATGTTTCGGCATAACCAAGTATTTGTAACAATAATTTTGTATCAAAAAATATTTTAACATTATTCATTTTCTTTTTACTCATGTTTTCGTCAGTATAGTGTAGAAGCTCTGCAATGATGGCACCTTTTGATATATTCACAATTTTTTCAAATAATTCGTTATCTTTCTCTCTTGAGTTTATTATGAATGATGAAACATAGTAATTCATGGTATCTTTATTGTATTTATTATGTGTTAGTGCGTCATTATTACTGAGTGAATTTACTAAAGCGGGGGCTATATCGGATAATACGTCAATGAACGCGTCTTCAAATCTGATACCTTGATCAACGAGTTTGAAGCGCTCTTTGCAGAAACTCGTAAATCTCGATTTGATTTCCGAAATACTGGTTTCGGCCAGACGCCTCCTGCTCTCGAAATCGATCTTCGAAAGAGTAGCGTTATTCTTGAGAAAGAGTCCGTGCTCCCGCATGACATAGCCATAGCGTTCTTTGGACGCACGCCTAATCAGCACAGAGAGAGCACCTCCCGGAATTTTAAATCCGGAAAACTCTTCAACCTTTTGCTTAAGTTCAATTTCGGAAATCTCTTGGTCGGGCAATTGCTGAATTGCGCAGCCGATAATTGGCATAAAATTGTCAAGGATGCTGGATTGATCTTCGTCCCAGTTGGTTTTGATTATTGCTAGATTGATCAGGACCCGGTCGAAATTCATCTTGTGTTTCCAGTGGTTACATTGTGTGAACCGAAAGGGTTGTTGACGGTGAGTGCTTACGTTGTGGCGTCGGATCGAAGTATGACATCGTGATATTGGACACCAAGATGGGCGTGGTTACTGATAGTTGTTTGCTTCCCGCTTGGGAGTATCTCGTCGCGTTCCTCGACTGTCAATCCGAACTTGTCCAGGATTCCCGAACTAAATCCCTGACGCGCCTCGGCAGGGGCGGCGATGGGCACCGTTGTGGGGTTTTCGGCCCGCGCCTAGCAGCCCGTTGACGAAGTCGGCCCTGGACACGAGCGGCCTGGTCTGATTCTATGATATTCTGATTTGACCGGGGGGTTCGCCGATGGCGATGGGACTGCAGAAGGATCGTCAGGGTGACTTGATGGTGGGTTGGGCGGAGATGCCGCGCTCGCCGGGTCATGTGTTTTACGACCGTCTTCAGTCGGTCCTGATCGAGGGCGACTTCGACGGCTTCGCCGAAGCGGCCTGCCGGTGCTATTACGCGGCCAGGATGGGAGCGCCTTCGGTGCCGCCGGGGCGCTATTTCCGTATGCATCTGGTGGGCTGTTTCGAGGGCATCGACTCTGAGCGCGGGCTGGAATGGCGCTGCTCGGATTCGCTGTCGCTGCGGGAGTTTCTGCGGCTGGAGAGCCGGGATCGTGTGCCGGACCATTCCTGGCTGTCGAAGACCCGCACGCGCCTGCCCCACGAGGGGCACGCGATGGTCTTCGACCGGGTTCTGGCGCTGATCGCCGAGGCGGGTCTGGTGAAGGGCGAGCGCATCGGGGTGGATGCCTCGACCATGGAGGCCAACGCGGCGCTGCGTAACATCGTGCGGCGCGACACGGGTGAGGGCTACCGGGAGATGCTGGAGCACCTGGCCCAGGAGAGCGGCATCGAGACGCCCACGGCCGAGGACCTGGCGCGTCTGGACCGCAAGCGCAAGGGCAAGAAGCTCTCGAACCAGGATTGGGTTTGCAGGAGCGACCCCGAGGCCAGGATCGCCAGGATGAAGGACGGCACGACCCATCTGGCCGACAAGCCCGAGCACGCGGTGGATCCGGACACCGGTGCGGTGGTGGCGGCCGAGTTGCACCCAGCCGATGAGGGCGACACCACGACGCTTTTCAAGACCCTGGCGGCGGCCGAGGCAAACCTCGAGGCGGTGGCTGCGGCGCCGACGCCAGAGGGCCCGGCCGAATGCGTCGCCGACAAGGGCTATCACGCACGGGCGGTCTTGAAGGCCCTGGACGACAGTCCCTGGAAGACCCGGATCGCCCGCGAGGCCTTCAAGCTGCGCGCCGAGATCGTCGAGCGCTCCTTTGCCCACAGCCTCGATCGCGGCGGCATGCGCCGAACCTGGCTGCGCGGGCGCGAGAATGTGCACAAGCGATACCTGCTTCACGTCGCCGGCCACAACCTCTCGTTGCTGATGCGCCAACTCATTGGTGCCGGCACCCCGCGCCAGGCTGTGGCGGGCGGATATGGCGGTGTTTTCGTGCTTGTTGCGCCCTCTGGAGCCGTTTTGGTCGCTCGGATCGTCCTCATCGTCCCGGAGGATGGCGAAACCGCCGACGCCGCGTTATGTTTCGTCGTGGGGTGAAACCCGGTCAAGTGGGGTGAAGCCCGGTAAATGGCGACTTTTTTAACGGGCTGCTAGGCGTCACTCCCGCGGATTTCGCGCTTGAGGAGATATTCTCAAGGTGGCCACGCGTTTTGCGGGTCCCGCGCCTGTCCGTTGGCCAAGCGGAGCCCTGGCCGGGAGCCGGCATCGCACTTCAGCAAGGATATCGTGGCAGGCCGGAGCCGTCAGGTCGGGCCGCGCGCCAGGGCCAGGATCTTCCGCCTGGCGCTCAGCACCGGATCGAGCCCCGCTTCGCTCGCCAAACGGATGATCAGCCGCCGCGCATGACGGATCACCCGGCCAGGCAGGGCGATCAGAGCCAGGCGCAAGGCCTTCATCCGCCGTGCCACCCAGGCCGGTCCCAGAACCAGTTGCTTCATCACCGCGTTCAAATTATGCGCCAGCACCATGATCGCCCACCAGGCCGCATTGGCTCCGAACAGACCCGAGGGCAGGGTGCCGCCAGCCAGGTCGTGCTTCATCACCGCGTGGACTTCCTCGCTCTTGCCACAGCGCTCCCGGGACCACCAGATCACCGCATCGCCCGGCAGATCACGGTTGGTGACCAGGGCGAACAGCTTGCTGCGCCCCTTCGAGGCAAACGCCGCGGTCGGGAACGGCAACTGATCCCCATCGCCAGGCTCCAACTGTTCCAGCAGCTCCCGGATCGCCAGGAAGCGGTAATCCGCCCGCGTCTTGCTCTCGCCCGCCCAACTCGGTACATGGCAGACCTCCGCCCACTCTTGGCCGGTCGCCTGACGTTGCCCGTCGAAAACACGATCCAGCGGTCGCCACTCGGCCTCCGGCACGGCCAGGGCGGCACGCCGGAACGCCGCCGTCACGTTGGCACCAACGGCGAACTCGATCACCCCGAAAACCTTGTCCCGGCCCTCGCCACAACAGAGCAGCAGATCCTTCTGATAACCCGCCGTGTCCGAGCGCAGACAGACCTTGTCCACGCCCCCAGGCAGCGCCGCCAGCGAGGCCTGCAACACCCGCAACTGCCGATAGCCGGCCGGCACATTGCCGTCGCGGAACCCGGAATGCACGATCACCTGCTGTTCCGCCCACCAGGTGTTCAACGGCTGACAGGCCTTGAACTTCTTGTAGCAGTATTCCGCCTGGCGCTTGTGGCTCTGCACCAGCGTCGCGTCCATGTCCAGCGTCGCCGAGCCCTGCCAGCAATTCTCATTATGGCGTTACAAAGGGGATTCCCAAGGCGGCAAATATGTGAATGATACCATATATGGTTATCGATTCTCTCATAGACACTCTGCGTAGCCGCTGCGCGATGTTTCCCGACATGCGCACGGGAAGCAATTTGAGCGACACTATGGCCGATATCGGCATGGCTGCATTTTCGGTATTTTTTATCCAGAGCCCGTCCTTTTTATCGCATCAGCGGGCGTTGGAAAAGCGTCGGGCGCGGTCGAACTGCGAGACGCTGTTCGCCATTGAGAAGATCCCTACCGACAATCATGTTCGCACGATGCTTGATCCGGTGGAACCCGATGGGCTGTTCGCGTTGTTCGGGCAAGCCCTTGACTTGCTCGCAGACAGAGGCGGTCTGAAGGATTTTCAGAAGCTCGGCGGACGGCTTCTGATTGCCCTTGACGGCACCGGGTATTTCACCTCGCAAAAGCTTCATTGCCCGAATTGCTCGCAGCGCAAACGCCATAACGGCGTCATGGAATATTACCACTCCATGCTCTCGGCGGCGGTGGTGGCACCTGGCCATAATTGTGCCATGGTGCTTGAGCCGGAGTTCATCGCACCGCAGGACGGACATGACAAACAGGACTGCGAAAATGCCGCCACGAAGCGCTGGCTTTGCCGCTTCGGGCCGCAATACGCGCATCTCGGGCCGGTCTATCTGGGCGATGATCTATATTCCCGTCAGCCGATTTGCGAGTCGGTTCAACGGGTTGGCGGCAATTTCATCTTCACCGCCAAACCCTCCTCGCACCGCTGTCTCTACGAATGGCTCCATGGCGTCGAATTGCCGAGCCTTGAGAAAAAGCTGAAAAAGGGCCGCAGCGTCGTTACTCATCGCTACCGCTGGATGGAAGATGTTCCCCTCCGTGACGGGAAAGACGCATTGCATGTCAATTGGCTTCAGATCGAGATCATCAACAAAGCCGGCAAGGTGACCTACACCAACAGCTTCGTCACCGATCTGCCGGTCAACGAAGAAACCGTCGTCGAGTTGGCCACCTGTGGCCGGGCGCGCTGGAAGATCGAGAACGAAACTTTCAATACCCTGAAGACCAGGGGTTACCATCTGGAGCACAATTTCGGCCATGGCAAGGAACACCTGGCCAACCTTCTCATGACCATGAACCTGCTCGCCTTCGCGTTCCACACGGTCTGTGACCTGGTGGCCAAGCGCTGGCATGAGGCACGTGAAGCGTTCGGCGCGCGACGGCAGTTCTTCGAGGACCTGCGGAGCATCACCAGATATCACCTGTTCACCGACTGGGGCGCGCTCATCCGCACGATGATAACCGGCGAACCGCCGCCGGAACCAAAACTGCGCTAAAGCACCCGCTCAAGCCTCAGCACAACACAAAAATGAGAAGACAAAACATCATCGCAGAAAATCAAGCCATAATGAGAATTGCTGGAGCCCGGCCCGCGATGGCGCTGCAGAAATGACACCAGCGCCTGCCAGCGCCTGATCGACACGCCGCAGACCAGGCAGACCCGCCGACGGGCGCGGGATGAAGGCACGCCCGACCTCCCGCAGATCTTCCTGGCCTGCGTCGTGGAAGCGTTCCAACTAGCCCGACAGAGCCGACGGCGAAGGCACGCTGCGCCCGCGGCCGCGCCGGAACCGGCTCTTCAGTTGCCGACGTTCCCGGCGCACCAACAGCCGCCGCTCAACCGCCTCCATGATCGCGGCAAAGCCGGCGTCCGCCTCCAGGCGTTCCAGGTCCTCGACCCGATCACCCCCGCACAGATTGAGTGCGATCACCGTGATGATCATCTGCACATCCAGCCAGCCCTGCCGCCCCGCCACCCGCACCTCGCGCCGCACCGCAGCCGCCAGTCCCGATGCCTCAATCAAATCAAGCTAAACACCAATCCCGGCAAAACCCGTCAGATCGCTGCTGCCCGGCGCGCTTTCGTACTCGAAAGGAAGAACGCCCTGTGCCATGTTATTTTCACCCCGTTGGTGATTGAGTTAATCACAAAAACCATCATGAATCCCTTTGGATTCAAAGCCAACGGGAAACTTCAACTTTTTTGATCCAGAATCAGGGGCGGGCCAACCCTGGAGAGTTCTTTGTCCGTGACAAAATCCGCTTCCGCGGATTTCCGGCCCCCCCGCCCAACCACCAAGCGCAATCCTATCCGGTAGGCTTGGTGGTTGGGCGGGGAGGAAGGGGCGAGAGGCGGCGCGCAGGTCACCGCAGGTGACCGGACAGGCGCATAAAACACGGCGCGTTAACGCTCGCCCATATCATGCCCGTGCTTGACACGGGCATCCAGGTCCTCAGCCATCGAAAATGAGATTGGATTACCCGGGCAAGCCGGCCCCTGGGACCGACGCCTCAGGCGGCACCGCCTCAAACGGGGCTGCCCGCCGCCTTTACCGGTTCGATCCGGAACGCTTGGCCGGCAGCCATCATGCAGGCGGTGCCCTGTGGGTTGGTGAGCAGAATGGTCCAGCTTCCCGCCTCCTCCGAGGCGTAGAGTTCGACCACCCCGCTGCCCTCGGCGAGGCCGAGCGAGCGGCCGGTCTCGCCATATTTCTCGCCAAGCTGGCGGACCATGTCGCTTCGCTTGCCGCAAACCAGTGGCCCGCCAGACATTTGCGCATTCGCCGGGGTGGCGCAGAGAACAAATCCGGCCAGGGCCGAAACTACGAGGGCAGGCACGAAAGCGCATTTCATCGCGGTCACCTTTGCGGGCACCATTTCCCGTTCATGGGGGCCGCACGGGGTGAGAGGATAAAAACGCCGGTTCTGGTGCCTCGGGCCCGGGTGCCTCTCGGTGCTGGGGCGGGACCGGCTGCCCCGGAGAACCCCAGGGTTCCCCAGGGCGATTCGCTCCGTTCAGATTGACAGGGCCAACCTAACACAGCGTTAACCGCCCGTTTTCGGGCCCGTTTTCGGACCCGTTTTCGGAACTGTCGGCACCCAGCAATAGCCCTCCGGATCCAGGATACAGGCCTCGCGCACCCCGTGCGGCTTGTCGGCGGAGCCGGCAAAATTACGCCGCCCAAATCGCGCGCCACCGCCTCGGCAACGTCCGGGTCGCGGCCATAGAGCCGCGCTCGGCCCCGGCGCCGCGCCCCTCGGCGTCGGCGGTGATGCCGCTCAGGGGGTGGTCCCGGTAGCTGCGGTCGCTGTGCAGCATCCACACCGCACCGTGCGCCCGGAGGATGGCGAAATCCTGGTCCCAGTAATCGACCACCGCGTCCAGCACCCGGGCCTGAAACCGCGCCGCCTTCTCGACATCGCCGACCAGCAGGTTCAATCCGATCCCCGGCCCCAGCGCCCGGCCGAAGGCATCGGCGTCAGGGCGGCCGTCGCCCTCCGGCGGCAGGATGTCATCTTTTGTCATTGTCCGACCTCTTGGTTCCTTGCCCGCGATCCTGCCCTTCGCGGGCCTGCCACACAACACCGGGCCACATAATACCAGGACGGGGGTCTTGCGCAGTTCTGCGCTGCACCATAGGGTCTGGCCGGATTTTGGAGACCGCGCCACATGCCAAACACCTCGCGCCCGCGCCGCTCAGTTCTCTACATGCCCGGCTCGAAGGAGCGGGCGCTGGAGAAGGCCCGCACCCTGCCCGCCGACGGGCTGATCCTCGATCTCGAGGATGCGGTCGGGCTGTCGGAGAAGGAGACCGCGCGAGGTCTGGTGGCCGAAGCGGTGCGCCGCCGGCCGTTCGGCAAGCGCGAGGTCGTCATTCGGATCAACGGCATGGACACCCCCTGGGGCGCGGCCGATCTGGAGATGGTGGCTTTCATGGGGCCGGACGCGATCCTGGTGCCGAAGGTCGAGAACGCCGCAACGGTGCAGCAGGTCGCGGCCCGGCTGGCGACCTTGGGCGCGCCCGAGCGCACCAGGATCTGGGCGATGATGGAGACCCCGCTGGCGATGCTGAACGCGCCCGAGATCGCCGGCTCATCAGCCCGGCTCTCGTGTCTGGTGATGGGCACCAACGATCTGGTCAAGGAGCTTCACGCCGAGCACACCGAAACCCGCACCGCAGTCGCCACCGCGCTGGGGCTGTGTGTGCTGGCGGCGCGGGCCTACAAGCTGTCGATCCTCGACGGGGTCTATAACGCCATCAAGGACGAGGACAGGCTGCGGGCGAGCTGTGCCCAGGGCCGCGAGATGGGGTTCGACGGCAAGACCCTGATCCACCCGGCGCAAATCGCAGTCACCAACCAGGTTTTCGGACCATCGCAAGCCGACCTCGACCTTGCCCAGCGCTATGTCGATGCCTTCAGCAAGGCCGAGGCGGCCGGGCGCGGGGTGGCGGTGGTCGACGGCAAGCTGGTCGAGAACCTGCATGTGGAGAACGCCAAGCGTCTGCTCGACCAGGCCGAGGCGATTGAAGAGATGCATGGCGCCGCCTGAGCGCACAAAAGGAGTTTCCCGATGACCCTGATGATTATCGGCCTCGCCCTGTGGTGGGCCAGCCATCTGTACCCGATCTACCTGCCGGGCAAGCGCGCCGCCACGCTCGATTGGCTGGGCGGGAAGCTGTACATGATCGCCTTCTCGATTTTCTCGGTCTTCGCCATCGCCTTCATGGTGCTGGGTTACCAGAAGGCCGCTTTCATCAATGTCTGGACCCCGCCCGGCTGGACCATGCACCTCAACAACCTGCTGATGTTGCTGGCGGTTTTCCTGATGGGTGCGAAGCAGGCCAAGAGCAGCGCCCGCCATTTCATCCGCCACCCGATGCTGACGGCGGTAAAGGTCTGGGCGGTCGCGCATCTGCTGGTCAACGGCGATCTGGCCTCGATCGTCCTGTTCGGTGGCATGTTGGGCTGGGCGGTGGTGGCGATGATCGGCTCGAACCGCCGCGACGGGGCGTGGGAGCGGCCCGCCAAGGGCACCACGGCCGGGTTGCTCCGGCATGGGGTCATCACCGTGGTAGTCTTCGCGGTGATCGTTGCGATCCATGGGCCGCTGTTGGGTGTCTACACCTTCCCCCGGTGACCCGCGATCTGCATCAAGCCTTTGATACGGAAACGGAAATGAGAAAAACCAACCCGGGCAACTTCTTCGAGGACTACCATGTCGGCCAGCGGTTGACCCACGCCACGCCGCGCACGGTGACGTTGGGCGACCGGGCGCTTTACGGAGCGCTGTATCCGAGCCGGTTCGCACTGCATTCCTCGGATGAATTTGCCCGCGCCTGCGGGCTCCCGGCCAGCCCGCTGGACGATCTGGCGGCGTTCCACGTGGTGTTCGGCAAGACGGTGCCGGATATCTCGCTGAACGCGGTGGCCAATCTGGGTTATGCGGAGGGGCGGTTCCTGAAGCGTGTCTATCCCGGAGACACCCTGTCCACGACTTCGGAAGTCATTGGCCTGAAACAAAATTCCAACGGCAAGACCGGCGTGGTTTGGGTCCGCTCGACCGGCGCCAACCAGCGCGGCGAGGCGGTGCTCGAGTATTGCCGCTGGGTCATGGTGAGGAAGCGCGACGCGGCTTCCCCGGATCCGGCCCAAAACCCGACCCCAGCCCCGGTGGTTCCGGCACTGGCCAGCGCGGTCGCCGCGCGCGATCTGGTGGTGCCTTCGAATTTGAACTTCTCCAGTTACGACAGGACCCTGGCAGGCTCGCCCCACTACTGGGACGACTACGCGTCCGGCGAGAAGATCGACCATGTGGACGGCTGCATGCTGGAGGAGGCGGAGCACATGATGGCCACCCGGCTGTGGCAGAACACCGCCAAGGTCCACTTCAACCCGGCGGCCCGCGATGGTGAGCCCAGGCTGATTTATGGCGGGCATATCATCTCGATGGCGCGGGCGCTCAGCTTCAACGGGCTGGGCAATGCGCAACTGATCGCCGGGATCAATAGCGGCACCCATGCAGCGCCCTGCGTCGCTGGCGACACCGTCTATGCCTGGTCCGATGTGCTGGACAAGGCCGAGACCCCCACGCCCTCGGTCGGCGCGCTGCGGTTGCGGCTTGTGGCGGTCAAGAATGCGCCGGCAGGCGAGATGATCCTGCGCGGGCCGGACGGCAAATACACCCCCGGCGTGGTGCTGGATTTCGACTACTGGGCGCTGATGCCGAGGCGGTGACCGGGGGCGGTGACCGGGGGCGAAACTGCGAAGAATGGCCCAATCCGAAAACCGGGGCTCTGCCCAGACTGGGCCGTCAACTGCATGAACATGCACAAATGATTCGGAAAGGGCCGCTCCGCAGTCATATGGTCGGAGGCGAGAGATCCGACTGATTTATCTGAAGGCGGGGAAAATCTTCATGGCCGAAACATCCAACCGGTTCGTCGGCAGCATTCCCGGCAACTACGACAACGGCCTTGGGCCGAACATCTTCCACGATTATGCCGAGGATCTTGCCCGGCGCGCCGGTGCCTCCGGGGCACGCAGCGTATTGGAGCTTGCCGCCGGAACCGGTATCGTCAGCAGGAAGCTGCGCGATGCGCTCGCACCCGGCGCCCGGCTGGTGGTCAGCGATCTGAACCCGCCGATGCTAGAGGTCGCGCGCGGCAAGTTCCGCGATGACGAGGAGGTCGAGTTCACTTCGGCTGACGCCATGGCGTTGCCCTTCGACGACTCGGAATTCGATCTGATCGTCTGCCAGTTCGGCGTGATGTTCTTCCCCGACAAGGTCGCGTCCTACCGAGAGGCGGCACGAGTTCTGCGCCCCGGCGGGCGTTACATCTTCAACACCTGGGGCTCGATGGCGGCCAATCCGTTTTCCGAGATCGCACATGAAGTGACCGCGCGGTTCTTTCCTGAAAACCCGCCCGGCTTCTACCGGGTGCCGTTTTCCTACGCCGATCCGGGGGCGGTGACGGCGGATCTGCAAGCGGCGGGTTGGGCGGATGTCGAACACGACACCATCGCGCTCCGGAAGACTGTGACCGATCTGGCCGGATTCGCCCGCGGGATGGTCTTCGGAAACCCGTTGATCGACGAGATCCAGCAGCGTGGCGGCGTCGATGCGGGCGCTGTGATGACCGCCATTATCGAGGAATTCCAAAATCGTTTGGGACCGGAGCCGATAACGATACCGCTCCAGGCAACCGTTTTCATTGGCCGGAACCCGTAAATCGTTTTTCAGCACCTGTTAGAACAATTGGAACTGGCCAGAGGTCAGGTGGCGCTCGTAGGCTGCGACGCTCTCGCGCATGTTGGGCAGCATTTCGGGTAGGCTCGCGCGCGGGAACCAATGCCAGGCCGGTGCTCTCGTCGTCCAGGATTTCCGGCTCCCCGTCATAGCGATGAGTGAAAAAATTCATCACGAAGTGCTGCGCCCGGTCACCGTTCGGGAAGGTGAAGGTTTCCAACGAGGGCGTGCTCCCGAAGCCAAATGGCTGGACGTCATGCACCTCCAGGCCGGTCTCCTCCTTCACTTCGCGCACGATCACGGTCTCTAGGTTCTCGCCCTCTTCGGCGTTCCCGCCAGGCAATCCCCAGGCACCGAAATCACTGCGTTTCTGGAGGAGACTACAACCCTCGGCATCCCGAACAATGATCCGTGCCCCGGGCACCAGCAGAAGCCGTTTGCCGACAAGCCTCCTCAATTGGCCGACGTAGCTCGAATCGAAGTCATACCAAAGGTCATTGATTGCGACTCTTTTTCGGGGATTCCCATATTTAGTGTTCTGTGATTCTCTGGACACCCGATTCGGTATCTTGGAGGTTTCCCACGATGACTGTTCCCCTACGAGAAGATTATGATGCTGCTCAAGCTCGCTGCCATGCCTCGCGCTGTGATGACAGCAATCAAGCGCGGCGACTGCTTTCAATCGCCGCCGTATATGATGGCATGACCCGGGCGGAGGCCGCCCGGGTCGGCGGCATGGACCGCCAGACCTTGCGGGACCGGGTGCATCGCTTCAACCGCCACGGGCCCGATGGTCTGATGGACGGCAAGGCGCCGGGCGCATCACCGAAGCTAACGCCATCGCAGTTGGAGGAGCTTGCCGCGGTGGTCGAGACCGGCCCCGATCCTTTGTCCGATGGCATCGTGCGCTGGCGGCGCGTGGATCTGAAACGCTGGATCGAGGCCCACTTCGGCGTTGTCTATCATGAGCGTTCGGTGTCACGCTTGCTGGAGCAAATGGGCTTCTCCCATATTTCGGCACGGCCCCGCCATCCGGGGCAGGACGAGGCCGTGATGGAAGACTTCAAAAAAACGACTCTTCAACGCTTAACGTGGAATTCAGGGAGTCATTTAGGGCGTAATCAGCGTAACCGTCCGGTCTCCCCGCCCTTGAATGGTTTGTGATTGGCGTGCGAGCCTTCGGGTGATCGCGGGCGATCGTGTCCGTTTGAATTACGCGGACACTTGAACTTGACGGATCATCGTAGAGGCAATCGGCGGAGCTACTCGACTGCGTTCAAGCGCCGTGTTGTGGCCGAGGCGCTTGATCCAGGGGCTTCGGTTGCGTCGGTGGCGCGCCATCACGGGCTGAGCGCGACCATGGTGTTCGGGTGGCGTCGTGATCCGCGGTTCGGGCCGGGTGGTGATGGGGTATTTTTCCTGCCTGTCGAGGTGATGTCGACTGCGGTCACCGCCGCGCCGGAGCCGATCATTCCATCCAGGGACAGCCGGGTCGAGATTGCCCTTGCATCGGGCCATCGTCTGACGCTCAGCGGTGCCTTTGATCCGGACATGGTGGTGCTGTTGGCGCGAGGTCTGAGCGCATGATCCCGGTTGCCGTGCAGACGAAGGTCTGGCTGGCGGCTGGCGTTACCGATATGCGCAAGGGGTTCAACGGTTTGTCGGCGCTGGCCGAGAAGGTTCTGGAGCAGGACCCGTATTCCGGGCACCTGTTCGTGTTCCGGGGACGGCGCGGCGATCTGATCAAGGTCATATGGTGGGACGGGCAAGGGGCGTGTCTGTTTTCCAGGCGTCTGGAGCGCGGCAGGTTCGTCTGGCCATCGCCGGCGCATGGCAGGTTGTCGGTGACATCGGCGCAACTGGCGATGCTGTTGGAGGGCATCGACTGGCGCGCGCCGCTGCGCACCTGGCGGCCCCTGACGGCAGGATGATTTTTGAACAAAAACAGAGAAATATGACGCTTTGGGGATTCCCTTCAGTGTCGCGTTCTGGTATGGAATGGCTATGCTGGACCAGACCAGATCACTGCCCGATAACCCCTCGGAATTGAGGGTGTTCGCGGGGCAATTGGTGGCGACGGTCAAGTCCCAGGCGCTCCGGATCGCCAAGCTGGAACACCAGCTCGCCGGTCATCGCCGCCATCGGTTTGGCTCGAAGTCGGAGACGATGGATCAGCTTGAACTCGGGCTCGAAGAGGAAGAGATCGCGGCGGCGAAGATCGCGCCGCCTGCGCCGCCTGATACTGTCGCCGGGCCGAAGAACAAACCAAAGCGCAAACCGTTGCCGGACAGCTTGCCGCGCAACGAGCAAGTGCTGTCGCCCGGCGCCGCCTGCGGCAAGTGCGGCGAGGTTCTGAAGAAACTCGGCGAAGATGTCACCGAAGAGCTGGAATACATCCCTGGCCGGTTCGTCGTGAACCGCTTTGTCCGGCCCCGCATGGCTTGCACGTGTTGCGAGGCGATCTGCCAGGCACCATTGCCCTCGCGCCCGATCGAGCGGGGTCGTCCCGGCCCGGGCCTGCTGGCCCATGTGCTGGTCTCGAAGTATGCCGATCACCTCCCGCTCTATCGCCAGTCCCGGATATTCGATCGCGACGGCATTGATCTCGACCGCTCGACCCTGTCCGACCGGGTCGGCAAATCGGCGGCACTGCTGGAACCATTGGCTGATATGGTCGGGCGCCATGTTCAGCGCGGCCAGGCGATCTTTGCCGACGACACCCCCCTGAAGATGCAGGTGAAGGGCACCGGCAAATGCAGGACCGCCCGGATCCGGACCTATGTTCGCGACGAACGGCCATGGGGCGGCGCCGACCCACCAGCGGTATGGTATCAGTTCACCGTCGATCGCAAGGGCGAGCACCCCACCAGACATCTGGCCAGGTACAAGGGCTGGATGCACGCGGACGGCTATGCCGGGTTCAACGAGCTCTACCGATCCGGTGGTGTCGATGAAGTCGCCTGCATGGCCCATATCCGGCGCAAGTTCACCGATGTCTTCCAGTCGGAGGGCTCGATCATCGCCGAGGAAGCCATCAAGCGCATCGCCGGGCCCTACGTCGTCGAGAAGGATGCCCGCGGCAGTGTGCCCATCGAGCGGGTCCAACTCCGGCAAGCCCGCGCCAAACCGATCTTCGATGCTCTGGAAGCCTGGCTGCAAACCCGGTTGCCAAAGATCTCCGGCAAGTCCGAACTCGCCAGGGCGATCCGCTACGCCCTGACCCGGATGAGGCGCCTGCGCCCGTATCTCGACCACGGCTTTCTGGAGATCGACAACAATTCCGCCGAACGCGCCATGAAGCCGATAGCCCTGGGTCGCAAGAATTATCTTTTTGTCGGCTCGGAGGCTGGCGGTAAATCCGCCGCCATCGCCTGTACCCTGATCCAGACCGCCAGGCTCAACGGCGTCGATCCCCAGGCCTGGCTGACCGATGTGCTCAGTCGCATCGCCGATCACAAAATCACCAAGCTCGACGAGTTGCTCCCCTGGCGTTTCGCTCAGACCTGAGCGCAATCGGACGACGCTGAACCAAACCAGAGCCCCGAGACCGGACGGTCACTTTGAAGCTGGGATGGGTGGCGAGATCTTTCACCCGCTCGCCATTGATGAACACTTCGCGGCTATCGCGGAGCGAGTCGCGGTACTCGGTGCCGGTGCGGATCATCGTCTTCCCCTTACTGTCGTAGTTTCTTGTATGCGCACGGCACCATGGGTCCTCGCTCATTGCGTCAGGTAAAGAACAAGTTTTCTGAGCCTTGCTTTGGTAAATCCTAATCAACGCTAAAAGGGAACGCCATAGCTCACTGGTGAACATGTTAGTAACACATGATCTGTCCGGTTTTCATAGTGCCGGAGGGGTGCTTATGAGACGGACAGAGTGGCTACAGGAGACCCGACTGATGAGGTTCGAGGAAGCTTATAGTGGATGGACGGAGAGCCGTCTAACCCAAGAGGAGTCCAGGATTCCCGAACTAATACCAACGGCCTTCTCAATTGACTCCTGCTCTTCGACGTTGAAAGTGGATTTGATTACATCTTCGAGCCGGGCTGCGATCAAGTAGATCATGGTGATGAAGGTCTCGGTGTTGCGGTAGCCTCTGGCTCTTGCCCTGGCGGCCTGAAACAGTCCGTTCATTGCTTCCATGCGGGGCTTCCATGCGGGCGTTGCTGTGGATTGACGTCCAACGTTCGAGAATGCGCCTGGGATGTTTTTTGACCGTCTCCAGAGCCTTGCGGACGGCTTCGAACAGCGGAGCGTCTCCGGTCTGTTCGTGTCGAGACGCTGTTCGACCAGCCGCCATGGTGGCGTAACCCCGAGGCCAAGAGCCAATACATCCTGAGCATCCATCGCCTGTCCATCCCTCCGTTGTTGTCTATGATGACAGAGGGTAGCTGATTACGCCCTAAGTGACACCCTGAATTACAGGTTAAACGTCTAAGATTCTTGACTCTTTGGGGTTCCCAAATCAGCGAAAGTCTGACTCTCTGTGATCGACGCAGAGGAGGGAGTGGCAATGGTAGGTGTCGAGATTACACGCACGGATATGACGGCGGCGGAGTTGCGAGCGGCGGCGAGGGGCGCGACGGATGGGCGGGCGGCGCGACGGATGCTGGCGCTGGCGCTGGTGCTGGAGGGGGCGGACCGGGCGACCGCTGCGGTGACCTGCGGGATGGACCGGCAGACGTTGCGCGACTGGGTGCACCGCTACAACGCCGAGGGGCTGTCCGGCCTCTCCAACCGCCCCTCGCCCGGGAAGCCGCCACTGCTTTCGGCGGCGCAGAAGGCCGCGCTCGCCGCGCAGGTGGAGAAGGGTCCCGACCCGGAGGTCGACGGGGTGGTGCACTGGCGGTGCATTGATCTGAAGCGGTGGATCGAGGCGCAGTTCGGGGTCGTCATGCACGAGCGCACGGTCGGCAAGCAGCTGGCGGCGCTCGGCTATCGGCGGCTGTCGGTGCGTCCGCAACACCCGAAGGCCGACCCCGCGGAGCAGGAGGCGTTTAAAAAAACTTCTTCCGGACGGTAGCGGCGGCCCTCCCCGAGGCGGCGCGCGGCAAACCGCTCGAGATCTGGCTCCAGGATGAAGCCAGGGTGGGTCAGCAGGGCACGCTGACAAGGGTCTGGGCGAAGCGCGGCACCCGCCCCCGCGCCGTCCGCGACACGCGCTACAAATCGGCCTGCATTTTCGGCGCAGTCTGCCCTGACCGCGCCACCGCCGCCGGTCTGGTCATGCCCTTCGCCGACACCGAGGCGATGAATGCCCACCTCGCCGAGATCGCCCGCGCCGTAGCCCCTGGCGCCCACGCGGCACTCGTCGCCGACGGTGCCGGCTGGCATGCCGGCAAAGACCTCATGGTGCCCGACAACGTCACGCTGCTCATTCTCCCGCCATACGCGCCCGAACTCAATCCGGTCGAAAACGTCTGGCAATACCTGCGCGCCAACAAGCTCGCCATAACCGTCTTCGATGGCTACGCCGACATCGTCGACAAATGCTGCACCGCATGGAACTTCTTCGCAAACGATACAGCCGCCATCGCCTCCATCACCACACGAAAATGGGCACAGGTCAATCTTTAGGGCGATTGGTATAAGTCCCTGCTGAGGCTCGTCAGGGACTTAGTTCGGGAATCCTGGGTGCTTGCATACAGGTTCCGAACCGGGTTATCAGATTCGAGACACTTGCAATGGACCCACTTGTCCAGCGGCCCAGGGGGCGTTTTCATGAACAAGAATGATCTGCGTTCAGCGCGGAGCCACAAGTTTAGCGCAGCGTCCCGGTGCGGCGCAGTTTTGCCCCCCCCCCCCCCCCCCCCAGATTTAACCGGGCTTCACTCCAGCCCCAGCCAGGCCCGCCGGGCGGGAGGCGTGGCGTGATGCCAGCGGCCCCTCGCCGTCGCCTCGCCGCCCTCCTGCTGGGCCCGCTAATGGTGATCGGCCTGCTGCTCGGGCTGGCATCGCCAGCCGGAGCGCAGACGGACCCGGTGTTCCCGGGTAACTTGGGAATCGGTTATGCGCCCACGGATGGCTACATCGACCTGTATTTCCAGGTGGGGGCGGCCACCGAGGACATTGTCTTTCCGGCAGCCACCGGCGGTACCGGCGCCCTGACCTACTCTCTGGTTGGGCCGCACGAATCACTGGGGTTTAGCTTTGATCCGGACACCCGCATCTTCAAGGGCACACCGACGCTTGCGGGCGCGGGTCCAACAAGGACAGATGGCTTTGAACTCACCTACTTTGTGGACGACACGAACGGTGGCTCCAGCCGCATCACCGTCTTTGTCACGGTATGCGAGGAGGCGCGCGCGAACCCAGATGGCGCATCGTTCTGCCCATACCCGAGGTTCGTCAACCTGGGGTTTTCCGAGCGGTTGGCCGACCAGAGCTACACGGTTGGCACGGCGGTCGACCTGACCCTGCCGGAAGCCACCGGCGGCACCGGCACGACCCCTCTGTACCTTTACACCCTGCGCGACGCCACCCGCGCCGGCGCCCTGCCGGACGGACTGAGATTTAACGCCGCCAGCCGCAGGCTGTCCGGCACACCGACCACGGTTGCGGAATCCATCATCACCTACGGTGTCACAGACGCCGCGAGTAGGGAACAACTCTTGCTGGAATTCACGCTCACCGTGGCCGCCCCCCTGGCGCTGACCGCGCCGGACGACCAGAACTATACCGCGGGCACGATGATCACCGAGCTGGAGCTGCCGGAAGCGACCGGCGGCAGCGGCACCCTGACCTACGCCCTGACCGGGCCGGGGGACGACGGCGCCCTGCCGGACGGGCTGGCCTTTGACGCCGGCAGCCGCACGCTGTCCGGCACGCCGGGCACGGCGGCGAGCACCGAACTGACCTACACGGTGAACGACGACAACGACGCCACCACCAGCCAGACCTTCACCGTCACGGTGAACGCCGGCCTGGCGCTGACCGAGCTGCCCCGCCAGTCCTATACCAAGGGCACGGCGATTACCGCCCTGATCCTGCCGGAAGCCACCGGCGGCACCGCGCCCCTGACCTACACCCTGACCGGGCCAATGGGCGGCACCCTGCTGGCGGGTCTGACCTTCGATGCAGTCAGCCGCACGCTGTCCGGCACGCCGAGCATGGTAAACGCCACCACCCTGACCTACACGGTGACCGACGCCAATGACGCCACCGCCACGGCCGACTTCACCGCCAGCGCGACCACCGGCCTGGCGCTGAACGTGCCGCTCGACCAGTTCTATATCGTGGACACGGCGATCACCGCCCTGGAACTGCCGGAAGCCACCGGCGGCCTCGGCGACCTGACCTACACCCTGACCGGGCCGGTGCGCAGCCCCCTGCCGGCGGGTCTGGCCTTCGATGCGGTCAACCGTACGCTGTCCGGCACGCCGAGCATGGTGGCGAGCACCGAAGTGTTCTACACGGTGTTCGACGCCGGGAGGGATGGGCTACAATCAAAGAGGCAATTCACCGTCACCGTGGAAGCGCCCAACACCGCGCCGGTGATAGGCACTGCGGATGCGGCGGTGGATTATGCCGAGAACACTCCTGTCGCGACCGCGGTGGCGACTTATACCGCGCCCGATGCCGAGGGCGACACCGTCACCTGGACCCTGGGCGGCACTGATGCGGGCGATTTCAGCATTGATACAAACGGGGCTTTGACTTTCAACACGGTACGGGACTTTGAAACCCCGGCCTCCGACGCCACGAGCAATACTTACTTCGTTACCATCACCGCCACCGACGACGGTGGCGAGAGCGACACGCTGGATGTTACCGTCACCGTCACCAATGTGGACGAAGACGGCGTGGTCGCCATCGCCATCACCCGTGATGGCACAACGGTGCCGGGCGCGCCGCGAGTGGGCGATACCTTGACCGCCAGCGTGACCGATGCGGACAGCGGCTCGGCAGCCGTCACCGGCACGACCTGGCAATGGCAGTCCGATAGCGCCGGTACCTACACCGACATCAGCGGCGCAACCGCTGCGGCCTACTCCCCGGTGGCTGACGACGTAGACAGCACCCTGCAAGCCGTCGCCACTTACAACGACAGCACGGACAGCGGCAAGACCGCCACCAGCGACCCGACCGCAACCGTTACCGCCGCGCCGCCGGGCGCGCCGACCAACCTGGCGGCGGAGGCTGGCGATACCACGGTCACGCTGGCATGGACGGCACCGGGCGCAACCGGCGGCGCGGACATCACCGGCTATGAGTATCGCCAAAGCGACGCCACGGGCGACTATGACACCACCGGCTCCGCCGCCGTCGTCGATTGGATGGCAATTCCAAACAGCGCCACCGCGACCGAATACACCGTGCCCGGCTTGACCAACGACACCGCATACTTCTTCGAAGTGCGCACGGTGAACTCGGTGGGCGAGAGCGAAGCGTCAGACGAAGTCACCGCCACGCCGACCGCGGCCAACACCGCGCCGGTGATAGGCACTGCGGATGCGGCGGTGGATTATGCCGAGAACACTCCTGTCGCGACCGCGGTGGCGACTTATACCGCGACCGATGCCGAGGGCGACACCGTCACCTGGACCCTGGGCGGCACTGATGCGGGCGATTTCAGCATTGATACAAACGGGGCTTTGACTTTCAACACGGTACGGGACTTTGAAACTCCGGCCTCCGTCGCCACGAGCAATATTTACTCCGTTACCATCACCGCCACCGACGACGGTGATCCAAACGAGAGCGACACGCTGGATGTTACCGTCACCGTCACCAATGTGGATGACGAAGACGGCGTGGTCGCCATCGCCATCACCCGTGATGGCACAACGGTGCCGGGCGCGCCGCGAGTGGGCGATACCTTGACCGCCAGCGTGACCGATGCGGACAGCGGCTCGGCAGCCGTCACCGGCACGACCTGGCAATGGCAATCCAAATCCAGTAGCGCCGGTACCTACACCGACATCAGCGGCGCAACCGCTGCGGCCTACTCCCCGGTGGCTGGCGACGTAGACCGCACCCTGCAAGCCGTCGCCACTTACAACGACAGCACGGGCAGCACGATCGCCACCAGCGACCCGACCGCAACCGTTACCGCCGCGCCGCCGGGCGCGCCGACCGGTTTGACGGCGATGCCGGGCGATGCCACGGTCACGCTGGCATGGACGGCACCGGGCGCAACCGGCGGCGCGGACATCACCGGCTATGAGTATCGCCAAAGCGACGCCATGGGCGACTATGACACCGCCGGCTCCGCCGCCGTCGTCGATTGGATGGCAATTCCAAACAGCGCCACCGCGACCGAATACACCGTGGCCGGCTTGACCAACGACACCGCATACTTCTTCCAGGTGCGCGCGGTGAACTCGGGGGGCAAGGGCGAAGCGTCAGACGAAGTCACCGCCACGCCGACCGCGCCCGAGTTGCCGGTCATAACGGGTCCTGTGACCCTGTCAATTCCCGAGAACACCGCCGACGACGTTGTTCTGGGCACCTACACCACCACGGCCACGGGTTTTTCACTCTGGGCGATAGTAAACACAGCGCCTGATGCCGATTTATTTGAGATTTCGGGTGGGGAATTGACTTTTAAAGACGCACCAAGTTTCTCGCCGGATTATGAGGCACCGGCGGACCAAGGCGCGGACAACGTCTATAATATCACTTTACGCGGCCACCGCACCGATTTTCGGCCCACGACCCAAGATCTGGAAGTTACGATTACGGTTACCAACGTGGATGAACCGGGTGCCATCAGTGCCATTACCGGCGACGCGCAGGTTGGCGCGACGCTAACCGCTGGCACCGTTGAAAGGGACCCGGATGCCGTCACCGCGACCAACACGAATGGCAATGTTAGTGTCACCCCCGCCCACCAGTGGCAAAGCGCGCCGCCGGGCACCGCCTCCACCGCCGATGCCGACGACCCGGCTTGGACCGACATCAGCGGTGCCACCAGTGCGACCTACGAGCCGGTAGTTGGTGATGTCGGCAGGATTATTCGAGTGGTCGCCACTTACACCGGCGTCCCGGGATTCCTCAGCCAGACCGCCACCAGCGCGGCGACCGGTGCTGTGGCTGCCGCGCCCCTGTCTACGGATTCGACTCTGTCCGCCCTGGATGTTTCGGCAGGCACCCTGAATCCGGCCTTCGCGTCCGGCACCGACGCTTACGCCGTCAGCGTGGGCACTGGGGAAACCAGCGTTACGGTTACGCCGACCGTGACTGACACCGGCAAGGCAACCGTGACTGTGAACGGCGTTGCTGTTGCCAGCGGCCAACCCAGTGAAGCGATTGACTTGGATGTTGGCAATAACACCATCCCCATCGTCGTCACCGCCGAGGACACTTCAACACAAACCTACACCGTCACCGTTGCCCGTGCCGTTCCACAACCAGGCATTGCCCTGGCGAGCGACACGGCTCGCGATGGTGGTACTAATACGGACCGCATCACCAGAAACAGATCAATAGTGGTTACACTGCACGCCGATTTTCAGAACGACAGGGACACCTGGGAATGGTCTTCCAATAGTGGCAACTCTCACACCACCGGCAGCAACACCGACCGTAGTTTCGACCTTACTGCTTCCCAAGCCACATATAACGACAATGTGGTGCGAGCCCGCCAGACAGTGAATGGCGTTGTCTCCGAATTTGCCGGGCTTGCCAGGTTTATGCATGATACCGTGAAGCCAACCATTAGCCTGAATGGCGGCGGAGCCAGCGTCACCATAACAAAGGGTGATGCCTACAACGACCCGGTAACCGCCGATGATGTTCTTGATGGCCCCATCGCCTTCTCCAACATTGTCATTACCGATGGCCCCGTGGACGTTGACACTGCTGGTGAGTACACCCTTACCTACAATGTGATGGACCGCGCCGGCAATGCCGCCGACCCGCTGACCCGCACCGTCACCGTGAGCGAGCCGGTGGCCGCGACCAGGCCTGAACCAACTGTACTTTCTGCAGGAACAATCACTGATACCAGCATAGCACTCTCATGGGATGCAGTGACAAATGCCGAAAGTTATACCCTGACCAGAGTTGTTGGCGGTGCTGATGTAGTAGTGTTTTCAGGCAATGCATTGACTGCCACTGATACTGGCCTGACTCCTGAGACATCGTACAAGTATGTCGTTACAGCAACAAATTCTGCCGGGACAAGTGCAGATTCTAACGAGGTTGATGCAACCACTCTTGCTACACTTGGACCTGCACCATTTCTAATAACGGTTGACGAAAATACCACGAGGTTTGTGGCGAGCTTCACTGCGACCGCGACTGGCACCAGAACCATTACCGGCTTCACCCTCGGCGGAGACGATGCGGGACACTTCATGGTTGAATTCATACCTGGCAGACGCCTCTCAAGGGGCGTCGTGACCTTCAGGGAACCGCCAAACTTTGAGGCACCGGCGGATGCCAACACCGACAACAGGTATGAAATCGCCGTAACCGCCACCGACGACAGCATATTCGATGACAACCTCGCGAGGGAGGTAACGATAAGGGTTACTGATGCGGAAGATCCCGGCAGCGTCAGCATCACCGGCAACGCGCAGGTCGGGATGACCCTGACCGCCACGGTAACCGACGAGGATAGCGTGGGCGCGATTAGCGGCTATCAATGGCAACGATTGCCGTCCGGCGGCGGCGTGCCCATAAACATCGGTGATGATCAAAATACATACGAGGTGGTGGCTGCTGATGCAGGCGACACCCTGCGCGTGGTTGTCTCTTACACCGATGGTTTTGGCAGCAACACCGACGAAGCCACCAGCGCACCGACCGCAACCGTTACCGCCGCCCTGGCGCTGCCCGCGCAGGCCAACCAGAGCTATACCGTGGACACCGAGATCGCCGAACTGGAGCTGCCGAAAGCGACCGGTGGCACCGGCGCCCTGACCTACGCCCTGACCGGGCCAATGGGCGACGCCCTGCCGGCGGGCCTGAGCTTCAATGCGGCCAGCCGCAGGCTCACGGGCACACCGACTGCGCTGGCGACCACCATCCTGACCTATACGGTCACCGACTCGGCGGCCACGCCCGTCGTCGCCACGCAGGACTTCACCGTCACCGTCACCGTGCCCGCCCCCCTGGTGCTGCCCGATCTGGACGACCAGAACTATACCGTGGACACGGCGGTCGACGTGACCCTGCCGGCGGCCACCGGCGGCATCGGCGAACCGACCTACACTCTGACCGGGCCGGGCGATGCCCTGCCAGCGGGTCTGTCCTTCAATCCGGCCAGCCGCACGCTGTCCGGCACGCCGACCGCGGCGGCGACCACCATCCTGACCTATACGGTCACCGACTCGGCGACCACGCCCGTCGTCGCCACGCAGGACTTCACCGTCACCGTGAACGCCGACGTGACGCTGACGCGGCCGCGCCTCCAGTTCTATACCGTGGGCACGGCGGTCGACGTGACCCTGCCGGTGGCGACCGGCGGCACCGGCGAACTGACCTACACTCTGACCGGCGCCCTGCCGGCGGGTCTGACCTTTACCCCCGCCAGCCGCACGCTGTCCGGCACACCGACCGTGCGCGCTGACTTTAACCGCGTGTTCTACACGGTGACCGACGCCAATGGCGCCAGCACCACGGAATCCTTCCTCATCATCGTCTTCGACGACGTGGAGCTGCCCCTGGTGGACAACCAGGGCTATACCGTGAACACGGCGGTCGACGTGATCCTGCCGAAAGCGACCGGCGGCTCCCCGCCCCTGACCTACGCCCTGACCGGGCCGGGGGACGACGGCGCCCTGCCGGCGGGACTGGACTTTACCGCCCGCACCCGCACGCTGTCCGGCACGCCGGGCACGGCGGCGATCACCGTGCTGACCTACACGGTGACCGACGTCAATGGCGCCACCAGCCAGACGACCTTCACCGTCACCGTGGCCGTAGCCGCGACCACGCCTGAACCACCTCAATTTTCTACAGGAACAATCACTGATACCAGCATAGCACTCTCATGGGGTGCAGTGGATAATGCCGACAGTTATACCCTGACCAGAGTTGTTGATGGCGGTGCTGATGTAGTAGTGTTTTCAGGCAATGCATTGACTGCCACTGATACTGGCCTGACTCCTGAGACATCGTACAAGTATGTCGTTACAGCAACAAATTCTGCCGGGACAAGTCCAGATTCTGACGCGGTTGATGTAACCACTCTTGCTACACCACCAGTTGTAAGAGAGTTTGCCGAAAATGCCACGGGCACTGTGGCGACCTTCACTGCGATCGCGACTGGCACCAGAACCATTACCGGCTTCACCCTCGGCGGAACCGATGCGGGACACTTCATGCTTGAATTCATGCTTGACAGCCCAAGGGGCGTCTTGACCTTCAGGGAACCGCCAAACTTTGAGGCACCGGCGGATGCCAACATCGACAACAGGTATGAAATCACCGTAACCGCCACCGACAGCGAGTCCGAGACCAGCGCCCCGACGGCGGTAACGATAATAGTTACCAACGTGGATGAACCGGGTGCCATCAGTGCCATTACCGGCGACGCGCAGGTTGGCGAGATGCTAGCCGCCGGCACGGTGACTGACGAGGATTCGCCGGCTGATGGAACGCCTGTTTCCAGCATTACGCATCAATGGCAAAGCGCGGTGGACGGCACCGACGCCGCCGACGATGCCGCCTGGCCCGACATCAGCGGTGCCACCAGTGCGACCTACGATCCGGTAGTTGGTGATGTCGGCAGGATTATTCGAGTGGTCGCCACTTACACCGACGGCGAAGGTGGCGGTAAAAAAGTTGCCAGCCTGGCGACCGGTGCTGTGGCTGCCGCGGCCCTGTCTACGGATTCGACTCTGTCCGCCCTGGATGTTTCGGCAGGCACCCTGAATCCGACCTTCGATGCTGCCACCAATGCCTACGCCGTCAGCGTGGGCACTGATGTGGCAAGCGTTACGGTAACGCCGACCACGACTGACGACGGCGCAGCCGTGGCTGTGAACGACGCGATTGTTGACAGCGGCCAACCCGAAGAGATTGACTTGGATGTTGGCAATAACACCATCACCATCCTGGTCGTCGCCGAGGACGGCGTCGAAGAACAAACCTACACCGTCACCGTTGCCCGTGCCGTTCCACGACCAGGCATTGCCCTGGCGAGGGACACGGCTCGCGATGGTGGTACTAATACGGACCGCATCACCAGAAACAGATCAATAGTGGTTACACTGCACGCCGATTTTCAGAACGACAGGGACACCTGGGAATGGTCTTCCAATAGTGGCAACTCTCACACCACCGGCAGCAACACCGACCGTAGTTTCGACCTTACTGCTTCCCAAGCCACATATAACGACAATGTGGTGCGAGCCCGCCAGACAGTGAATGGCGTTGTCTCCGAATTTGCCGGGCTTGCCAGGTTTATGCATGATACCGTGAAGCCAACCATTAGCCTGAATGGCGGCGGAGCCAGCGTCACCATAACAAAGGGTGATGCCTACAACGACCCGGTAACCGCCGATGATGTTCTTGATGGCCCCATCGCCTTCTCCAACATTGTCATTACCGATGGCCCCGTGGACGTTGACACTGCTGGTGAGTACACCCTTACCTACAATGTGATGGACAGCGCCGGCAATGCCGCCGACCCGCTGACCCGCACCGTCACCGTGAACGACAGCCTGGCGCTGACCGCGCCGGACGACCAGAGCTATACCGTGGACACGGCAATCGACGCCCTGATCCTGCTGGAAGCCAGCGGTGGCACCGGCACCCTGACCTACACCCTGACCGGGCTGCCGACGGGTCTGACCTTTACCGCAGCCAGCCGCATGCTGTCCGGCACGCCGACCGTGGCGGCGATCACCGAACTGACCTACACGGTGACCGACGCCAATGACGCCAGCACCAGCCAGACCTTCACCGTCACCGTGAACGACGGCCTGGTGCTGAGCGCGGCGGTGGACAACCAGGGCTATACCGTGGACACGGCGGTCGACGTGACCCTGCCGGCGGCCACCGGCGGCACCGCGCCCCTGACCTACGCCCTGACCAATCTGCCGGACGGGCTGCGCTTTGACGCCGGCACCCGCACGCTGTCCGGCACGCCGGGCACGGCGGCGATCACCGAACTGACCTACACGGTGACCGACGCCAATGGTGCCAGCACCAGCCAGACCTTCATGGTCACCGTGAACGACAGCCTGGCGCTGACCGCGCCGGACGACCAGAGCTATACCGTGGACACGGCGATCACCGACCTGGTCCTGCTGGAAGCCAGCGGTGGCACCGGCACCCTGACCTACACCCTGACCGGGCTGCCGACGGGTCTGACCTTTACCGCAGCCAGCCGCACGCTGTCCGGCACGCCGACCGCGGCGGCGAGCACCGTGCTGACCTACACAGTGACCGACGCCAATGGTGCCAGCACCAGCCAGACCTTCACCGTCACCGTGAACGACGGCCTGGTGCTGACCACGGCGGGCGACCAGGGCTATACCCTGGGCACGACGATCACCGAGCTGGAACTGCCGGCGGCCACCGGCGGCACCGCGCCCCTGACCTACGCCCTGACCAATCTGCCGGACGGGCTGCGCTTTGACGCCGGCACCCGCACGCTGTCCGGCACGCCGGGCACGGCGGCGATCACCGAACTGACCTACACGGTGACCGACGCCAATGACGCCAGCACCAGCCAGACCTTCACCGTCACCGTGAACGACAGCCTGGCGCTGACCGCGCCGGACGACCAGAGCTATACCGTGGACACGGCGATCACCGACCTGGTCCTGCTGGAAGCCAGCGGTGGCACCGGCACCCTGACCTACACCCTGACCGGGCTGCCGACGGGTCTGACCTTTACCGCAGCCAGCCGCACGCTGTCCGGCACGCCGACCGCGGCGGCGAGCACCGTGCTGACCTACACAGTGACCGACACCAATGACGCCACCGCCAGCCAGACCTTCACCGTCACCGTGAACGACGGCCTGGCGCTGAACGCGCCGGGTGCCCAGGGCTATACCCTGGACACGGCGATCACCGACCTGGAACTGCCGGAAGCGACCGGCGGCACCGCGCCCCTGATCTACGCCCTGACCGATCCGCCGGACGGGCTGCGCTTTGACGCCGGCACCCGCACGCTGTCCGGCACGCCGGGCACGGCGGCGATCACCGAACTGACCTACACGGTGACCGACGCCAATGACGCCAGCACCAGCCAGACCTTCACCGTCACCGTGAACGACAGCCTGGCGCTGACCGCGCCGGACGACCAGAGCTATACCGTGGACACGGCGATCACCGACCTGGTCCTGCTGGAAGCCAGCGGTGGCACCGGCACCCTGAGCTACACCCTGACCGGGCTGCCGACGGGTCTGACCTTTACCGCAGCCAGCCGCACGCTGTCCGGCACGCCGACCGCGGCGGCGAGCACCGTGCTGACCTACACAGTGACCGACACCAATGACGCCACCGCCAGCCAGACCTTCACCGTCACCGTGAACGACGGCCTGGCGCTGAACGCGCCGGGTGCCCAGGGCTATACCCTGGACACGGCAATCGACGCCCTGATCCTGCCGGAAGCGACCGGCGGCACCGCGCCCCTGACCTACGCCCTGACCGATCCGCCGGCGGGTCTGACCTTCAATTCGGCCAGCCGCAGGCTCACGGGCACGCCGACCGCGGCGGCGATCACCGAACTGACCTACACGGTGACCGACGCCAATGACGCCAGCACCAGCCAGACCTTCACCGTCACCGTGAACGACAGCCTGGCGCTGACCGCGCCGGACGACCAGAGCTATACCGTGGACACGGCGATCACCGACCTGGTCCTGCTGGAAGCCAGCGGTGGCACCGGCACCCTGATCTACACCCTGACCGGGCTGCCGACGGGTCTGACCTTTACCGCAGCCAGCCGCACGCTGTCCGGCACGCCGACCGCGGCGGCGAGCACCGTGCTGACCTACACAGTGACCGACACCAATGACGCCACCGCCAGCCAGACCTTCACCGTCACCGTGAACGACGGCCTGGTGCTGACCACGGCGGGCGACCAGGGCTATACCCTGGGCACGACGATCACCGAGCTGGAGCTGCCGGCGGCCACCGGCGGCACCGCGCCCCTGACCTACGCCCTGACCAATCTGCCGGACGGGCTGCGCTTTGACGCCGGCACCCGCACGCTGTCCGGCACGCCGGGCACGGCGGCGATCACCGAACTGACCTACACGGTGACCGACGCCAATGGTGCCAGCACCAGCCAGACCTTCACCGTCACCGTGAACGACAGCCTGGCGCTGACCGCGCCGGACGACCAGAGCTATACCGTGGACACGGCGATCACCGACCTGGCCCTGCTGGAAGCCAGCGGTGGCACCGGCACCCTGACCTACACCCTGACCGGGCTGCCGACGGGTCTGACCTTTACCGCAGCCAGCCGCACGCTGTCCGGCACGCCGACCGCGGCGGCGAGCACCGTGCTGACCTACACAGTGACCGACACCAATGACGCCACCGCCAGCCAGACCTTCACCGTCACCGTGAACGACGGCCTGGCGCTGAACGCGCCGGGTGCCCAGGGCTATACCCTGGACACGGCGATCACCGACCTGGAACTGCCGGAAGCGACCGGCGGCACCGCGCCCCTGATCTACGCCCTGACCGATCCGCCGGACGGGCTGCGCTTTGACGCCGGCACCCGCACGCTGTCCGGCACGCCGGGCACGGCGGCGATCACCGAACTGACCTACACGGTGACCGACGCCAATGACGCCAGCACCAGCCAGACCGTCACCGTCACCGTGAACGACAGCCTGGCGCTGACCGCGCCGGACGACCAGAGCTATACCGTGGACACGGCGATCACCGACCTGGTCCTGCTGGAAGCCAGCGGTGGCACCGGCACCCTGAGCTACACCCTGACCGGGCTGCCGACGGGTCTGACCTTTACCGCAGCCAGCCGCACGCTGTCCGGCACGCCGACCGCGGCGGCGAGCACCGTGCTGACCTACACAGTGACCGACGCCAATGGTGCCAGCACCAGCCAGACCTTTGATGTCACCGTGAACGACGGCGTGACGCTGCCCGCGCCGGGCGACCAGGGCTATACCCTGGACACGGCAATCGACGCCCTGATCCTGCCGGAAGCGACCGGCGGCACCGCGCCCCTGACCTACGCCCTGACCGATCCGCCGGCGGGTCTGACCTTCAATTCGGCCAGCCGCAGGCTCACGGGCACGCCGACCGCGGCGGCGATCACCGAACTGACCTACACGGTGACCGACGCCAATGACGCCAGCACCAGCCAGACCTTCACCGTCACCGTGAACGACGGCCTGGTGCTGACCACGGCGGGCGACCAAGGCTATACCCTGGACACGACGATCACCGACCTGGAGCTGCCGGAAGCGACCGGCGGCACCGCGCCCCTGATCTACGCCCTGACCGATCCGCCGGCGGGTCTGGCCTTCAATCCGACCAACCGCACGCTGTCCGGCACGCCGGGCATGGCCGATGTCACCGTGCTGACCTACACGGTGACCGACGCCAATGACGCCACCACCAGCCAGACCTTCATGGTCACCGTGAGCGACGGCCTGGCGCTGAGCGCGCCGCCCGCCCAGAGCTATACCGCGGGCACGCTGATCACCCCCCTGGCCCTGTCGGCGGCCACCGGCGGCACCGGCACCCTGACCTACACCCTGACCGGGCCGGGGGCCGCCGCCACCCTGCCGGACGGACTGACCTTTACCGCCGGCACCCGCATGCTGTCCGGCACGCCGACCGTGGCGGCGATCACCGAACTGACCTACACGGTGACCGACGCCAATGGTGCCAGCACCAGCCAGACCTTCACCGTCACCGTGAACGACGGCCTGGCGCTGAACGCGCCGGGTGCCCAGGGCTATACCCTGGACACGACGATCACCGACCTGGAGCTGCCGGAAGCGACCGGCGGCACCGCGCCCCTGATCTACGCCCTGACCGATCCGCCGGCGGGTCTGGCCTTCAATCCGACCAACCGCACGCTGTCCGGCACGCCGGGCATGGCCGATGTCACCGTGCTGACCTACACGGTGACCGACGCCAATGACGCCACCACCAGCCAGACCTTCATGGTCACCGTGAGCGACGGCCTGGCGCTGAGCGCGCCGCCCGCCCAGAGCTATACCGCGGGCACGCTGATCACCCCCCTGGCCCTGTCGGCGGCCACCGGCGGCACCGGCACCCCGAGCTACACCCTGACCGGGCCGGCGGGTGCCGACCTGCCGGACGGACTGGACTTTAACGCCGGCACACGCACACTGTCCGGCACGCCGACCGCGGCGGCGAGCACCGTGCTGACCTACACAGTGACCGACACCAATGACGCCACCGCCAGCCAGACCTTCACCGTCACCGTGAACGACGGCCTGGTGCTGACCGCGCCGGACGACCAGAGCTATACCCTGGACACGGCAATCGACGCCCTGATCCTGCCGGAAGCGACCGGCGGCACCGCGCCCCTGACCTACGCCCTGACCGATCCGCCGGACGGGCTGCGCTTTGACGCCGGCACCCGCACGCTGTCCGGCACGCCGGGCACGGCGGCGAGCACCGAACTGACCTACACGGTGACCGACGCCAATGACGCCAGCACCAGCCAGACCTTCATGGTCACCGTGAACGACAGCCTGGCGCTGACCGCGCCGGACGACCAGAGCTATACCGTGGACACGGCGATCACCAACCTGGTCCTGCTGGAAGCCAGCGGTGGCACCGGCACCCTGACCTACACCCTGACCGGCGCCCTGCCGACGGGTCTGACCTTTACCGCAGCCAGCCGCACGCTGTCCGGCACGCCGACCGCGGCGGCGAGCACCGTGCTGACCTACACAGTGACCGACACCAATGACGCCACCGCCAGCCAGACCTTCACCGTCACCGTGAACGACGGCCTGGTGCTGACCACGGCGGGCGACCAGGGCTATACCCTGGGCACGACGATCACCGAGCTGGAGCTGCCGGCGGCCACCGGCGGCACCGCGCCCCTGACCTACGCCCTGACCGATCCGCCGGCGGGTCTGGCCTTCAATCCGACCAACCGCACGCTGTCCGGCACGCCGGGCACGGCGGCGATCACCGAACTGACCTACACGGTGACCGACGCCAATGGTGCCAGCACCAGCCAGACCTTCACCGTCACCGTGAACGACAGCCTGGCGCTGACCGCGCCGGACGACCAGAGCTATACCGTGGACACGGCGATCACCGACCTGGTCCTGCTGGAAGCCAGCGGTGGCACCGGCACCCTGACCTACACCCTGACCGGGCTGCCGACGGGTCTGACCTTTACCGCAGCCAGCCGCACGCTGTCCGGCACGCCGACCGCGGCGGCGAGCACCGTGCTGACCTACACAGTGACCGACACCAATGACGCCACCGCCAGCCAGACCTTCACCGTCACCGTGAACGACGGCCTGGTGCTGACCACGGCGGGCGACCAGGGCTATACCCTGGGCACGACGATCACCGAGCTGGAGCTGCCGGCGGCCACCGGCGGCACCGCGCCCCTGACCTACGCCCTGACCAATCTGCCGGACGGGCTGCGCTTTGACGCCGGCACCCGCACGCTGTCCGGCACGCCGGGCACGGCGGCGATCACCGAACTGACCTACACGGTGACCGACGCCAATGACGCCAGCACCAGCCAGACCTTCACCGTCACCGTGAACGACAGCCTGGCGCTGACCGCGCCGGACGACCAGAGCTATACCGTGGACACGGCGATCACCGACCTGGTCCTGCTGGAAGCCAGCGGTGGCACCGGCACCCTGATCTACACCCTGACCGGGCTGCCGACGGGTCTGACCTTTACCGCAGCCAGCCGCACGCTGTCCGGCACGCCGACCGCGGCGGCGAGCACCGTGCTGACCTACACAGTGACCGACACCAATGACGCCACCGCCAGCCAGACCTTCACCGTCACCGTGAACGACGGCCTGGTGCTGACCACGGCGGGCGACCAGGGCTATACCCTGGGCACGACGATCACCGAGCTGGAGCTGCCGGCGGCCACCGGCGGCACCGCGCCCCTGACCTACGCCCTGACCAATCTGCCGGACGGGCTGCGCTTTGACGCCGGCACCCGCACGCTGTCCGGCACGCCGGGCACGGCGGCGATCACCGAACTGACCTACACGGTGACCGACGCCAATGGTGCCAGCACCAGCCAGACCTTCACCGTCACCGTGAACGACAGCCTGGCGCTGACCGCGCCGGACGACCAGAGCTATACCGTGGACACGGCGATCACCGACCTGGCCCTGCTGGAAGCCAGCGGTGGCACCGGCACCCTGACCTACACCCTGACCGGGCTGCCGACGGGTCTGACCTTTACCGCAGCCAGCCGCACGCTGTCCGGCACGCCGACCGCGGCGGCGAGCACCGTGCTGACCTACACAGTGACCGACACCAATGACGCCACCGCCAGCCAGACCTTCACCGTCACCGTGAACGACGGCCTGGCGCTGAACGCGCCGGGTGCCCAGGGCTATACCCTGGACACGGCGATCACCGACCTGGAACTGCCGGAAGCGACCGGCGGCACCGCGCCCCTGATCTACGCCCTGACCGATCCGCCGGACGGGCTGCGCTTTGACGCCGGCACCCGCACGCTGTCCGGCACGCCGGGCACGGCGGCGATCACCGAACTGACCTACACGGTGACCGACGCCAATGGTGCCAGCACCAGCCAGACCTTCACCGTCACCGTGAACGACAGCCTGGCGCTGACCGCGCCGGACGACCAGAGCTATACCGTGGACACGGCGATCACCGACCTGGTCCTGCTGGAAGCCAGCGGTGGCACCGGCACCCTGAGCTACACCCTGACCGGGCTGCCGACGGGTCTGACCTTTACCGCAGCCAGCCGCACGCTGTCCGGCACGCCGACCGCGGCGGCGAGCACCGTGCTGACCTACACAGTGACCGACGCCAATGGTGCCAGCACCAGCCAGACCTTTGATGTCACCGTGAACGACGGCGTGACGCTGCCCGCGCCGGGCGACCAGGGCTATACCCTGGACACGGCAATCGACGCCCTGATCCTGCCGGAAGCGACCGGCGGCACCGCGCCCCTGACCTACGCCCTGACCGATCCGCCGGACGGGCTGCGCTTTGACGCCGGCACCCGCACGCTGTCCGGCACGCCGGGCACGGCGGCGATCACCGAACTGACCTACACGGTGACCGACGCCAATGACGCCAGCACCAGCCAGACCTTCACCGTCACCGTGAACGACAGCCTGGCGCTGACCGCGCCGGACGACCAGAGCTATACCGTGGACACGGCGATCACCGACCTGGTCCTGCTGGAAGCCAGCGGTGGCACCGGCACCCTGACCTACACCCTGACCGGGCTGCCGACGGGTCTGACCTTTACCGCAGCCAGCCGCACGCTGTCCGGCACGCCGACCGCGGCGGCGAGCACCGTGCTGACCTACACAGTGACCGACACCAATGACGCCACCGCCAGCCAGACCTTCACCGTCACCGTGAACGACGGCCTGGTGCTGACCACGGCGGGCGACCAGGGCTATACCCTGGGCACGACGATCACCGAGCTGGAGCTGCCGGCGGCCACCGGCGGCACCGCGCCCCTGACCTACGCCCTGACCAATCTGCCGGACGGGCTGCGCTTTGACGCCGGCACCCGCACGCTGTCCGGCACGCCGGGCACGGCGGCGATCACCGAACTGACCTACACGGTGACCGACGCCAATGACGCCAGCACCAGCCAGACCGTCACCGTCACCGTGAACGACAGCCTGGCGCTGACCGCGCCGGACGACCAGAGCTATACCGTGGACACGGCGATCACCGACCTGGTCCTGCTGGAAGCCAGCGGTGGCACCGGCACCCTGAGCTACACCCTGACCGGGCTGCCGACGGGTCTGACCTTTACCGCAGCCAGCCGCACGCTGTCCGGCACGCCGACCGCGGCGGCGAGCACCGTGCTGACCTACACAGTGACCGACACCAATGACGCCACCGCCAGCCAGACCTTCACCGTCACCGTGAACGACGGCCTGGCGCTGAACGCGCCGGGTGCCCAGGGCTATACCCTGGACACGGCGATCACCGACCTGGAACTGCCGGAAGCGACCGGCGGCACCGCGCCCCTGATCTACGCCCTGACCGATCCGCCGGACGGGCTGCGCTTTGACGCCGGCACCCGCACGCTGTCCGGCACGCCGGGCACGGCGGCGATCACCGAACTGACCTACACGGTGACCGACGCCAATGACGCCAGCACCAGCCAGACCGTCACCGTCACCGTGAACGACAGCCTGGCGCTGACCGCGCCGGACGACCAGAGCTATACCGTGGACACGGCGATCACCGACCTGGTCCTGCTGGAAGCCAGCGGTGGCACCGGCACCCTGACCTACACCCTGACCGGGCTGCCGACGGGTCTGACCTTTACCGCAGCCAGCCGCACGCTGTCCGGCACGCCGACCGCGGCGGCGAGCACCGTGCTGACCTACACAGTGACCGACACCAATGACGCCACCGCCAGCCAGACCTTCACCGTCACCGTGAACGACGGCCTGGTGCTGACCACGGCGGGCGACCAGGGCTATACCCTGGACACGGCAATCGACGCCCTGATCCTGCCGGAAGCGACCGGCGGCACCGCGCCCCTGACCTACGCCCTGACCGATCCGCCGGCGGGTCTGACCTTCAATTCGGCCAGCCGCAGGCTCACGGGCACGCCGACCGCGGCGGCGATCACCGAACTGACCTACACGGTGACCGACGCCAATGACGCCAGCACCAGCCAGACCTTCACCGTCACCGTGAACGACGGCCTGGTGCTGACCACGGCGGGCGACCAAGGCTATACCCTGGACACGACGATCACCGACCTGGAGCTGCCGGAAGCGACCGGCGGCACCGCGCCCCTGATCTACGCCCTGACCGATCCGCCGGCGGGTCTGGCCTTCAATCCGACCAACCGCACGCTGTCCGGCACGCCGGGCATGGCCGATGTCACCGTGCTGACCTACACGGTGACCGACGCCAATGACGCCACCACCAGCCAGACCTTCATGGTCACCGTGAGCGACGGCCTGGCGCTGAGCGCGCCGCCCGCCCAGAGCTATACCGCGGGCACGCTGATCACCCCCCTGGCCCTGTCGGCGGCCACCGGCGGCACCGGCACCCTGACCTACACCCTGACCGGGCTGCCGACGGGTCTGACCTTTACCGCAGCCAGCCGCACGCTGTCCGGCACGCCGACCGCGGCGGCGAGCACCGTGCTGACCTACACAGTGACCGACACCAATGACGCCACCGCCAGCCAGACCTTCACCGTCACCGTGAACGACGGCCTGGCGCTGAACGCGCCGGGTGCCCAGGGCTATACCCTGGACACGGCAATCGACGCCCTGATCCTGCCGGAAGCGACCGGCGGCACCGCGCCCCTGACCTACGCCCTGACCGATCCGCCGGCGGGTCTGACCTTCAATTCGGCCAGCCGCAGGCTCACGGGCACGCCGACCGCGGCGGCGATCACCGAACTGACCTACACGGTGACCGACACCAATGACGCCACCGCCAGCCAGACCTTCACCGTCACCGTGAACGACGGCCTGGCGCTGAACGCGCCGGGTGCCCAGGGCTATACCCTGGACACGGCGATCACCGACCTGGAGCTGCCGGAAGCGACCGGCGGCACCGCGCCCCTGATCTACGCCCTGACCGATCCGCCGGACGGGCTGCGCTTTGACGCCGGCACCCGCACGCTGTCCGGCACGCCGGGCACGGCGGCGATCACCGAACTGACCTACACGGTGACCGACGCCAATGACGCCAGCACCAGCCAGACCTTCACCGTCACCGTGAACGGCCGCCTGGTGCTGAGCGCGGCGGTGGACAACCAGGGCTATACCGTGGACACGGCGGTCGACGTGACCCTGCCGGAAGCGACCGGCGGCACCGCGCCCCTGACCTACGCCCTGACCGATCCGCCGGACGGGCTGCGCTTTGACGCCGGCACCCGCACGCTGTCCGGCACGCCGGGCACGGCGGCGATCACCGAACTGACCTACACGGTGACCGACGCCAATGGTGCCACCACCAGCCAGACCTTCACCGTCACCGTGAACGACAGCCTGGCGCTGACCGCGCCGGACGACCAGAGCTATACCGTGGACACGGCGATCACCAACCTGGTCCTGCTGGAAGCCAGCGGTGGCACCGGCACCCTGACCTACACCCTGACCGGGCTGCCGACGGGTCTGACCTTTACCGCAGCCAGCCGCACGCTGTCCGGCACGCCGACCGCGGCGGCGAGCACCGTGCTGACCTACACAGTGACCGACACCAATGACGCCACCGCCAGCCAGACCTTCACCGTCACCGTGAACGACGGCCTGGCGCTGAACGCGCCGGGTGCCCAGGGCTATACCCTGGACACGGCAATCGACGCCCTGATCCTGCCGGAAGCGACCGGCGGCACCGCGCCCCTGACCTACGCCCTGACCGATCCGCCGGCGGGTCTGACCTTCAATTCGGCCAGCCGCAGGCTCACGGGCACGCCGACCGCGGCGGCGATCACCGAACTGACCTACACGGTGACCGACACCAATGACGCCACCGCCAGCCAGACCTTCACCGTCACCGTGAACGACGGCCTGGCGCTGAACGCGCCGGGTGCCCAGGGCTATACCCTGGACACGGCGATCACCGACCTGGAGCTGCCGGAAGCGACCGGCGGCACCGCGCCCCTGACCTACGCCCTGACCGATCCGCCGGCGGGTCTGACCTTCAATTCGGCCAGCCGCAGGCTCACGGGCACGCCGACCGCGGCGGCGATCACCGAACTGACCTACACGGTGACCGACGCCAATGGTGCCACCACCAGCCAGACCTTCATGGTCACCGTGAGCGACGGCCTGGCGCTGAGCGCGCCGCCCGCCCAGAGCTATACCGCGGGCACGCTGATCACCCCCCTGGCCCTGTCGGCGGCCACCGGCGGCACCGGCACCCTGAGCTACACCCTGACCGGGCCGGCGGGTGCCGACCTGCCGGACGGACTGGACTTTAACGCCGGCACACGCACACTGTCCGGCACGCCGACCGCGGCGGCGAGCACCGTGCTGACCTACACAGTGACCGACGCCAATGGTGCCAGCACCAGCCAGACCTTCACCGTCACCGTGAACGACGGCCTGGTGCTGACCACGGCGGGCGACCAGGGCTATACCCTGGACACGACGATCACCGACCTGGAGCTGCCGGAAGCGACCGGCGGCACCGCGCCCCTGATCTACGCCCTGACCGATCCGCCGGCGGGTCTGACCTTCAATTCGGCCAGCCGCAGGCTCACGGGCACGCCGACCGCGGCGGCGATCACCGAACTGACCTACACGGTGACCGACGCCAATGGTGCCACCACCAGCCAGACCTTCATGGTCACCGTGAGCGACGGCCTGGCGCTGAGCGCGCCGCCCGCCCAGAGCTATACCGCGGGCACGCTGATCACCCCCCTGGCCCTGTCGGCGGCCACCGGCGGCACCGGCACCCTGAGCTACACCCTGACCGGGCCGGCGGGTGCCGACCTGCCGGACGGACTGGACTTTAACGCCGGCACACGCACACTGTCCGGCACGCCGACCGCGGCGGCGAGCACCGTGCTGACCTACACAGTGACCGACACCAATGACGCCACCGCCAGCCAGACCTTCACCGTCACCGTGAACGACGACGTGGCGCTGCCCGACAAGCCGGACGACCAGTTCTATACCGTGGGTACGGCGGTCGACGTGACCCTGCCGGAGGGCATCGGCGGCACCGGCACCCTGCGCTACACCCTGACCGGGCCGGGGGGCGCCGCCCTGCCGGCGGGTCTGAGGTTCGATGAGGACACCCGCAAGCTCACGGGCACGCCGACCGAGGCGGCGAGCGCCACCACCCTGACCTACACGGTGACCGACAACAATGGTAGCAACACCCTTGGCGAATCCGACAGCCAGACCTTCACCGTCACCGTGGCCGCGACCCCGCCTGAACCAACTGTACTTTCTGAAGGAACAATCACTGATACCAGCATAGCACTCTCATGGGGTGCAGTGGATAATGCCGAAAGTTATACCCTGACCAGAGTTGTTGATGGCGGTGCTGATGTAGTAGTGTTTTCAGGCAATGCATTGACTGCCACTGATGAGAACCTGGATGCTGACACAGAGTACAAGTATACCATTACAGCAATAAATTCTGCTGGGATGATTACTTCTACAGAGTTTTCTGCAAGGACTCTGATGGACACCACTCCGCCGACGGTGACCCTCGGCACCATTGCCGAAGATGTGATTGGCACCATTGCCGAAGGTGTGATTGGCACGGCGCAGGATTACGACATTACCTTCTCCGAGGCGGTAACCGGTTTGGCGGTGGATGATTTCTCCGTTTCCAAAGACATTGTGGCGTCCGGCGACGTCGTGGTGAATAGTGTGACCCCGGCCAGCGCCCCCAGCACCACCATCAGCATCACCCCGCGAGCGACTCGCCGGGCAAGCGCGAGTGACAAGGCAAGCAATGGCACCACCTACACCATCAGCATCACCCCGCGAGCGACAGCCTTCACCCTGACCCTTGCCGCGGGCAGCGTGACCGACCTCGCCGGCAATCCCGTTGCCGAGACCAGGATAACCGGCACAGCCGCGGGCTCCGCGCCTGAACCAGCCGACCTCAACCGCACGATTCTGCCGGAAGTGGCCCGCGCCATCGCCGGCCACACGGTGGGCGCGATTGCGCGGCGCGTGACACAAGCTCGCGCTGACGGCGTCACCGACAGCGCGGGCAGTTTCAATCTCGGCGGCCAGACCACCGTGGCCGGCGTGGCCGGCGCGCTCGCCAGCCACGGGCAAGCTATGGCTGACGGCACGCTCAGCCTGAAAGATCTGCTCGGCGGCGGCGACTTTGTCTTGCCGCTGAATGCGCGCGCCGCGGCGGGCGCGCCCGGTCTGTCTTCGCTCGCCTTCTGGGGCGCGGGCGACTACAGCAACCTCGACGGTTCCGGCGGGGCGGTGGACTGGGACGGCGACCTGTTCAGCGCCCATCTGGGCGCGGACGCCCGCCTGCGCGACGACCTGCTGGTCGGCCTGGCGGTGTCCTGGAGTCGGGTCGATCTGGACTACAGCGTCCCCGGTCGTAGCGGTGATTATGAGTTGGACCTCACCAGCTTCCATCCCTATGTGGGCTGGAGCGCGCTTTCGGGGAAGCTGGATCTGTGGGCCACCGTGGGCTACGGCTGGGGCGATCTGGAGATCGCCGATGAGACGCAGCAAGCGTCGAGCGATGTCGAGATGCGCACCGTGGCCGTGGGCGGCCTCGGCCGGTTGTTGAAGGTGGGCGCGACCACGCTCCGGCTCAAGGGCGACGCTTTGCTGACGGAGATGGAAGTGGAGGGTAGCGATGAGATGGCAGCCCTGACGGTGGACGCGCGGCGGGTGCGGATGATCCTGGAAGGGAGCCGGACGCACACGCTGGCAGACGGGGCGCAGCTGGAGCCGAGCCTGGAGGTCGGGGTGCGGCATGACGGCGGCGACGGCGAGACCGGTTTCGGGGCCGAACTGGGTGGCGGCGTGCGCTACAGCAATCCGGTCATGGGCCTGACCCTGGAAGGCCGGGCGCGCACCCTGGTGGGACGGGACAGCTATGGGGAATGGGGCGTTAATGGCCTGATTCGCCTGGAGCGAGGAAACGGGCGCGGGCTGTCGTTCAACCTGAGTCCCGGCTACGGCAAGACCGGCAGCGGCACCCAAAGATTGTGGCAACAGGGCCTGCACGACAAGATCGACGGCGAGCGGGATTACGGCGCGCGCATGGACCTGCGCCTTGGCTACGGGCTGCCCGCGTTCGGCGGGCGCGGGCTGCTGACCCCCTACAGCGAGCTGACCTTCGGCGACTCTGCCAGAAATTATCGCCTGGGGATGGAATGGGAACTTGGCGCGTTGTTTGAGCTGAATTTGACCGGCGAGCGCCACGAGAGTAGCGACGGTGCCGCCGATCACGCGATCATGCTGAAAGGCGAAGTCCGCTTTTAGCGCCGTATCCCTGTCGGTAACTACTCAACCCGGTTGGCTCAATGATTTTCCAGCGATGGTGGCCTGGATTGCCTGGAAAGCAGACAGGCCTTGCCGTTTTCCGGTGTTGAGGACGGAGCGAACGTTGGCGTAGAAGTCGGCTCCCCGGTTGGAGCGGAATCCCCCGGTGACCTTGCGCAAGGTGGTTGAGGGGCGGATGGCTTGTTCCGAGCCGTTGTTGGTTGGCGGCACGTCGCGTTCGGTCATGAATGTGAACAGGCTGTCACGGTCTTTGCCGGAGCGTTTGCGCAGACGAATTCCGTCTTTGTTGGTTGGCTGACAAGCCATAACCTTGTCCATTCGCCGTTCCAGGTCGCCCCGGTATTTCTGAAGTGTACTGTCCTTCAGACGCTTTCGCCGTCGGCCCAGAACACAGGCGCGCAAGATGACCATTTTCAATCAAACCAAAAGCGGACACTCTATATGCTACAGAACCGGACATTTCTATTTGTTACTAACACCGCGAACTGATGACAGGTCAAAAATTTCGGATCTGTAACCTGTAAATCCCGGAGCAATACTGGACCACGGAAACGGTCGGTTCGTCTGACCGTCGCGGAGTAAAATTCCGCCATTCTAAGTGTCCGACTCGAAACTCTATGAGATATGGCAATACCTTGCGAGGCATCGGGTGACGAGGCGGATATGAGCGATGAGAATCCACGCCTCGGCGCTGGCGCTGGTCTTTTCCCGGTCTTTCGCCAATCTCCGGCATCGGTTCAGCCATGCGAACATGCGCTCGACCACCCATCGGCGGGGGATGACCTCGAAACCCTCGGCGGTGTCGGAGCGTTTGACAATCTCCATTGTCCAGTCGCCGATCTTTGCCAGTTTGCCGCGCAGCTTCGGTCCTGCGTAGCCGCCGTCGGCGAAGACGTGACGCAGCCAGGGGAAGGCGTGGCGGATCGATTTGAGCACCTCCGGCGCGCCGTCGCGGTCCTGAATATCGGCGCTGTGGACGATCAGCCCGACCATCAGGCCGAGCGTGTCGGTGACGATGTGGCGCTTGCGGCCCTTGATCTTCTTGCCGGCGTCACAGCCGCAAACCCCTCCACTCCCGGTCGTTTTCACGCTCTGGCTGTCGGTCACGCCGGCCGAGGGGCTAGCCTCGCGCCCCTCCAGTTCCCGCGCCGCCATCACCAGGTGATGATTGATCGTCCTGAGCAGGCCGCTGTCGCACCAGTCGTGGACGTAACGCTGAACCGTCGAGGGCGGCGGAAAATCGTTCGCAATCATCGCCCACTGGCAGCCCGTCGAGGCCATGCAGAGGATGGCGTCATAGACATCGCGCAGTTCCGTCGGGCGCGGCCGGCCGATCTTCCTTGCGCGCCGGCAGGAATGGCGCGACAAGCGCCCACTCCCGGTCCGTCAGGTCACTTGCATATCGGTCGCCGTGCCGCGCATACTCGCGGCGAGTGGTTTTATTAGCATTTATTTAATTACTTACATTTGGAGACGACTTTTTCACCCTTCTTGCTATGCCATATTGGCATGACAAAATCCGAAAAGAATATTGGACATGACGCAGAAAATCCGGTGGAACGGCGTGAACTGAAATCTGGATTGAGCATGAAGAGCGGTTTTTCACGCCCTGCGAAGAAACAACCGGCCTGCTGCTCTCAAAACCCCAGACGAAACCGAATGACGCAGACCACACCAAATGACAACGATTGCGAGAGGAACCGAAGCATGGCGATCCGAACTCCTGTCGAGGCAAACGAACGTGTATATCCGGTGCCCAAGGTTCCGGCGATTGCGATTTGCCTCGATGGCTGCGAGCCAGCCTACTTGGACGTAGCCATCGCCGATGGCCTGATGCCGACCCTGGAGCGCATGCGCAAGACCGGGACCGACCGTTTGGCCCATTCGGTGATCCCGTCCTTCACCAACCCGAACAACCTCTCCATCGCCACAGGACGCCCACCGATCGTGCATGGTATTTGCGGCAACTTCCTGTTTGACCCGGATACCGGCGAAGAGGTGATGATGAACGATGTCCGCTTCCTGCGCGCCCCGACCGTCTTCAAACAATTCTACGATGCGGGTGCCAAGGTCGCGGTTGTCACTGCCAAGGATAAATTGCGCGCGTTATTGGGTGCCGGTCTGAATTTCGACGACGACCGGGCCAAGTGCTTCTCGGCCGAGAAATCCGACACGTCTACCACCGCAGTTCATGGCCAGGAGAAGGCCTCGGAGTGGTTGGGCATGGCGCAACCGGAAGTCTATTCGGCGGAACTGTCCGAGTTCGTTTTTGCAGCAGGTGTGAAGCTTCTGAAAGAGTGGAAGCCGGACCTGATGTACCTCACCACAACAGACTATGTGCAGCACAAATACGCCCCGGATCACCCCGAGGCAAAAGCCTTCTACAAGATGTTCGACAAATACCTGACCGAGCTCGACGCTCTTGGCGCTGCGATCGTCGTCACGGCCGATCACGGCATGAAGCCGAAACATCATGAAGATGGCTCACCCAAGGTTGTCTACGTTCAAGAACTGATGGATGAGTGGCTGGGCGAGGCGGTCGTGCGTGTGATCCTGCCGATCACCGACCCTTATGTCGTACACCACGGTGCGCTGGGGGGGTTTGCGACTGCCTATTTGCCTGCAGAAGTCAACAGATCCGATATCGTTGCAAAGCTGGAAGCGACCGACGGCATCATACTGGTGCTCGAAAAGGAGGATGCCATCAAGCGTTTCGAGTTACCTGGGGACCGCATCGGCGACATCGTGATGGTTTCGGGTGAAAATATCTGCATCGGCACGTCCGAGCATCGGCACGATCTGGCCGCGCTGAACGAGCCGCTGCGCAGTCACGGTGGTCTGACCGAACAGACCGTTCCGTTCATCGTAAACCGTGTCATTGATCTGCCCGGCAAACCAGACCTGCGCAACTTTGATGCGTTCTTCTATGCCACAACGGCTGCGGCTCTCTGAGCACGTGTTCGATGTACGAAGCCGCGACGCGAATCCGCCATTCGGCGGGGTCGAACTTACGCGCCCTGGTGCAGTCGCGCTTCGGTCGCCCCGCGCAGGCAATGAAAGCCAGGCCCGTGTCCGGGCCTGGCGGCATCGTCCAAGGCTTCTGGCTCTCCATCTTCTCGACCAAGACGGTGAATCATGAAATTCTGATATCGCACGACTTCTTTCAGGATGGGTTCCTGGACGGTTGACACCGTGCGCATTTGCCCAGCTTGAAGCGGTCACTAATCAGCTACCCTCTGTCATCATTGACAACAACGGAGGGGGCAGGCAATGGATGCTCAGGATGTATTGGCTCTTGGCCTCGGGGTTACGCCACCATGGCGGCTGGTCGAACAGCGTCTCGACACGAACAGATCGGAGACGATCCGCTGTTCGAAGCCGTCCGCAAGGCTCTGGCGACGGTCAAAAAGCATCCCAAGCGCATTCTCGAACGTTGGACGTCAATCCACAGCAACGCCCGCATGGAAGCAATGAACGGACTGTTTCAGGCCGCCAGGGCAAGAGCCAGAGGCTACCGCAACACCGAGACCTTCATCACCATGATCTACTTGATCGCAGCCCCGCTCGGAGATATGGTCAAATCCACTTGATACATCGAAGGCCCGTTTTAAGTCAGGCTATCTACAATCTCGTCAAATGCTTTCTTCACAAACGTATTTGGGCCGCGGTTCCCATAAGGGAAATAGTAGGGACTCCCCGACTCGGACAACCAAATCTCAAATCTTTGGTTATTTGATCCCTCCATATGAGAAAGGCCAAGGAGTCTTAAAAAAAACAGCCCTGGCCTCGTTCGCGTCTACCTCTTCAAACTTCATGCGACTTCCGCAACGACCGAATAATCACGGTACGGTCGCGACATAATATCAAACATCCCAAGCATCTTCTGCCGATACTCCCGCGGCGTCTGAAGCGGCTCAATTTTTCGGACACGTCCCTCCGCATTCAGATACAGCGCAATAAACTGCATCAGCGGCTCCTTCATAACAGTGAACGGGTCTTCGCCAGCGTTTACGACGAAATAGAACCCCTCTAGATCCGGGCTCTTGAACAGAATCCGACCGTCCTCGAACTCATTTCCGAGAAGTTCGATCCTCAAGATATTTCGTGCTCCAGTCATCGCTTTCATCCCCATCTCACGTCTGCCGCCTTTCTGGCGGTCTCCTGTCGTCTGTCCCTAGACAAAGATTCCGCACGGGCCTTGCCGCTCTTCTGCTTGGCGGGCTGGTCAAGCCTCGTGTCTTCGTCTTCTCCAGTGGCAATGCGCGCCACCGCTACAGTACAGCCGATTACGTCTGCTGGACGTTTTTGGCCGTGTGGTCCATTGGACATTCGCCCTCCTTGGTTAGGGAGTTATATCGAATTGTCACATTGACCATATGGTTGACGCCGGCCGACAGGAGAGTCGGCATAGATTTGACACTGAGTTAGCTGCATTCTTGCTCAATTACAGGGCTTAACGCTGGAAATTTATGATCCCGATGAATGAAGGGGTAAATGTGACAATTCGATATAACTCCCCTTGGTTAGGCCTCTGAACTTGGAGAGTCAACGTGACACTCAGTAAACAGTTGAGCACAGATTTCATTATTGCAACAGCCCGACACGCAACTTTTTGTTGCGCAGGTGAAACATTTCACGAGTCTGTGACGTGCTTACGACTCGCGATGTCAAGAGTTTTTGCGGACTCTATGTGTTGTCAGTGAGTCAGGTTATCAACTCGCTAACACTGAGCTGAAAAATTTAAACTGAAACACTGCCGCATTGGGCCACACGAGGACAAACCCGGAACATTTCAAACTGAGACACTACCAACTTCCCTGAAGCTCTGCCATGACCACCTATCTGAAGCCAGGTTCATCAGAAGGGAGAGTGAGAGATGAATTGGACGGCTATCACCAACTCCGCCCCACCATCGGCAGGCCTGTCCTCGTTCGCCTGAGTAATCCCCGAGGAGCGGTCGAGTATCTGGTCGGGTGGTGGGACTCTCTGCAGGAGGGCAACGTCAAGCCTCACTGGGTGTTCGAAGACCTGAAGAGGAACGAGCTGGCTCTCGGGTCCTGCGAGCCGACCCACTGGTGCCGCATCAGGCATCCTAGGGGGGTGTAGGCGGGTCACCCGCTGGTGCCGTGAGGGAGCATTGGGAGATATTGGAAGGTTGGACGAGATGAGTTCTCCGAACGGAAACAACCTATCCCGGCGCCACCATCTCATGGTTTTCCAACAGCCGCGTCAGGCGGTCGCGCGCTTCGGGCAGGGCCTTGCGCTCGAAGGCGGGGCAGGCCCAGTGCTCGAGAAAAAAGCCGCTCATCCGCAGCGCCTCGCGCACGGTGCCGATCGTGGGCTCCCCCCGGCCAATCAGAAATCCCGGCAGCGGCAGCAGCTTGTCGGCCCAGGCGCCGCCGGCTTCATGGCTGACCGCCCGGCCGGTACGCGGCGAGACATAGAACAGATCCGCAGTCACACCGGAGGCGGAACAGCGCGTCAGGTCGAGCCCGAAGCCCAGCGCCGCCAACAACGCCAGTTCCCAATGCGCATAGCGCGCCGGCCAGTCCCACTCACCCGCCGCCAACGCTTCGGCCAGCGCCACGGTCCGGTCGTAGATCTCCGGGTTAGGTTCGCGTTCGGGCAACAGGGTGACCAGCAACGCGCCGATGGCGTTCAGCGCCGCCAGCGCCGTGCGGTCGGCCATGATGGCAGCGGCGCGCGAGCGCAGCGGTTCGATGCGGAAATATCCCAGATGCTCGGCCAGCCGCGCCCGCCATTCCAGCGCAAGCTGGGTGCCCGGCTGCAGCGCCGGTGACAGCTTCGCCCCCTTGCCGCCCCGCACCAGCCCGGCATGGCGGCCGTGCTCACGCGACAGCGTCTCGATGATTACGCTCGATTCGCCGTGGCCCCGCACTGCCAGCAGAATACCCTCGTCGCGCCAGTCCATGTCTGCGCTCACTCTTTCCAGTCGTGATCAATCCCCGGGGCGTCGAGCATATGCCGCCCACGCGGGTCTTCAACCTCGACGATCCAGAGGTCCGGATCATAGCCGCGCTGGCGAGCCAGCGCGGCATCGATCTCAGCCTCCTCCGCGTCCTCGGCCTGCGCCTGCCAGGCGACCCTGCCATCAGGACCATAACCGCGGGTAAAGAACGAGGCCCGGCCATTCATCGTTGCGACCTTCACGGCAACCGCCCCGGCGGTCTCGTCGCCCTTGCGCGCCACATGGGCATGGATGCCCTCGACCGAAAGGCGCACCAGATAGGCCGAAACCCAAATGCCGGTCGCAAGTCTGGCCATGCGCGGCGCGCCCCCCTCAGCCCTCGTCGGAGAAGTCGAGCCCCATCTCGCGATAGCGCGCGGGATCGTCGAGCCAGCCGGGGCGGACCTTGACGGTCAGGAACAAATGCGCCGGGCGCTCCAGCAGGGTCGCAATCTCGGCCCGTGCCTCGGCGCCGATCTGGCGGATGGTCTCGCCCTTTTTGCCCAGCACGATGCCCTTGTGGCCATCGCGGGCGACATAGACGATCTGCGCGATCCGCACCGAGCCGTCCTTCTTTTCCTCCCAGTCCTCGGTCTCGACCGTCATCTGGTAGGGCAATTCCTGGTGCAGCCGCAGGGTCAGCTTCTCGCGGGTGATCTCGGCGGCGATCGTCCGCAGCGGCAGGCCTGCGATCTGGTCCTCGGGGTAGTGCCACGGGCCTTCCGGCAGGCTCGAGGCCAGCCAGCGGCGCAGGTCGGTCACCCCGTATCCCTTCACAGCCGAGATCATGAAGGTTTCGGCGAAGGCGTGGCGCTGGTTCAGATCGGCGGTCAGCGCCAGCAGGCGGTCGCGTTTGACCCGGTCGATCTTGTTGATCGCCAGCACCACCGGCTTGCCGGCCTGTACATGGGCGTCAAGCCCATCAAGGATCACCTGCACCCCATCGGTCGCCCCGCGATGGGCCTCGATCATCAGGACCACGATGTCGGCATCCTTGGCCCCACCCCAGGCCGAGGCGACCATCGCCCGGTCGAGTCGGCGGCGCGGCTGGAACAGGCCGGGCGTATCGACAAAGACGATCTGGCTCGCCGCCTCGATCGCGATGCCGCGGATGCGCCTTCGGGTGGTCTGCACCTTGTGGGTGACGATCGAGACCTTGGATCCGACCATGGCGTTGACCAGGGTGGACTTGCCCGCATTCGGCTCGCCGATGACGGCGACGAAGCCGCAGCGCGTATCGGGTCCAGGTGTTTCAGCTTCACTCATTTTCACCACTCGGTACGCCGATCCGCGCCAGCAGCGCTTCGGCGGCAATCTGTTCGGCCTGTTTCTTCGAGGTTGCCTTGCCCTCGGCGACCTCGCCGGTCTCCAGCCGCGCTTCGATGGTGAAGCGCGGTGCATGGTCCGGACCCTCGCGCCCGGTCACCGCATAGCCGGGCGGCGCCATGCTGCGCCCCTGGGCCCAATCCTGCAACCGGGTCTTGGGGTCTATCGGCGCCGTCTCGGGCGCCTCGATGCGCCCCTGCCAGCGCGCCAGCACAAAGCGTTGCGCCACCGCCATTCCACCATCGAGAAACAGCGCCGCGATCACCGCCTCCAAGGCGTCGGCCAGGATTGCCTTCTTCTTGCGCCCGCCCCCGGTCGCTTCGGACCGGCCCAGGCGCAGAAACCCGCCCAATTCGATCTCGACAGCGATCTCGGCCAGAGTCTCGCGCCGCACCAGCGCATTGAAACGCGGCGCCAGCGTGCCCTCGGCCTCGCCCGGATAAGCTTCCAGCAGCGCCTCGGCAACGATCGATCCCAGCACCCGGTCGCCGAGGAATTCCAGCCGCTGGTTGTCCGGCCGCGACGGCGAGGTGTTCGAGGGATGGGTCACCGCCTGCTCCAGCAGCGCCGGATCGTCGAACCGGTGGCCCAGCACCTTGGCCAGCCGGTCCAGGGCCACAGCCGTATCACGCATCGCCATCACTCGACCGCGATGTCGCGGTTGTCGCCGATCACGAAGACCTCATCGTCCGGCACCTTGAACACGGTGGTGTCATCCGCATGCGCGCGCCCGGAAATCCGCGCGACGCCGATCTTGCGCTGGGTGTTCAGCAATACCTCGGTCGTGCCGTCCGCCAAGGTCTCACGCCACCGCTCCTGACGGCAATCGCCGTTGAGCTTGACCGGGGCGTTGATGCAGGAGGGCATGGGCAGCCGGCGGTCCGGCGGCAGGTTCTTGATCACGCGGTCTTCGGGCCGCTCCATCGTGGCCCGTTGGCCGTCGATAAACAGGGCACCGCCGCGCATCTGGACGCGCTCGCCCGGCAGGCCCATGACCCGCATGATGCGGTCCGGGCCCTGTCTTTGCAGGTCTCCGTAGACGACGATGGCGCCGCGCGGCGGGGTCTGGTCCGGAGCCAGCGCCTCGGCCAGAACCCAATCGCCCGGCAGCAGGGTCGGGGTCACCTCGACGCTCTGGATCCGGTAGTTGCTGCCGCCGGAGATCTGCACCGCGACCAGCGGGCCGATCAGAACCACCAGGGTAGTGGCAACCACCAGGGCCAGCAGTCCGCCCAGGATCAGCCTGCCCCAGGAGATTCTGCCGCCATAACCCATGCTCACGCGCCCCAGTTCACTCGATCGATTTGAAGAACCGGTCGAAGCGCCAGTTCCAGAATTGCCAGAACGCCCCGTCAGCCGACAGCGCGACAATCTCGGCCCGGCCGATCAGATTCTCGATCGGCACCACACCAACCTGCGGGAACCGGCTGTCGACCGAATTGTCGCGGTTGTCGCCCATGAAGAACAGATATCCCTCGGGAACGGTGAAAACCGGGGTGTTGTCGGCGCTGGAATAGCGCGGCGCACTGGTGTCACCGACGATGCCGTTGAGGTTCAGCACCGAATGCACCCGCCCGCCCTCTTCGCCCCCGGGCAGGGTTTCGCGCCAGTGCTCCTTGACGCAGTCGCCGCCCATCGGCACCGGTTCGTTGATGCAATTGGGTAACGATGGCGGGCTGCCGCGCCGTGCCTTGGTCTCGATGAAGTCCCCGTCGCGCACAGTGGGCAGCGCCTGGCCGTTGATGTGCAGGACACCGGCCTTGACCTGAATCTGGTCGCCGGGCAGTCCGATCACCCGCTTGACATAGTCGATACAGTCGTCCGGCCCCCGGCCCCCGCTGCCGGCGACCGACTTGACCAGCGCCACGACCATGCCGACCGGCCCCTGGGTACAGGCATCCCGGCCGGGCCGCTTGAACACCGCCACGTCGCCACGCTCGGGCAGCGTCTCCCAGATCCGGCCCTCGAACCAGTCCGGCGCGAAGGGCAGCGAGTAATGCGAATAGCCATAGGCGAATTTCGACACGAACAGATAGTCGCCCACCAGCAGGGTCGGTTTCATCGATCCCGACGGAATCGAGAACGGCTGATACAGCACCGAGCGGAAAACCATGGCGATGACAAGCGCCCAGAAGATGGTCTTCAGCGTTTCCCAGATGCCGTCATTCTTGGTCTTGGTTCCGGTCATGAGGGGTTATTTCCAATCGGGTTGGTGTCGGGTTGTTGAAGTCGGGGCTATGTGCCGCCCGATCCTGGCGAAGTCAAGCCAGGTCAGGGTTTGCCCTGACCGCGCCGCCTTTCGCCTGCCGGCGGGTTTTCTGCGCCTATTCGAAAGCTGCCGCTTTCGGCGCGCCGCCCTGAAGTTGGGGCGTGTCGATGGGCACCGCCTCGATCACCACGAAGGCCTGTGCCCAAGGGTGGTCGTCGGTTATGGTGACATGGATGCGCGGCTGCAACCCGGGCGGCATCAATGCCTGCAACCTTGCTGCCGCACCGCCGACGAGATGCATGGTCGGCTGGCCCGAGGGCAGGTTCACCACCCCCATCTCGCGCCAGGCCACCCCAATGCGCAGCCCGGTGCCCAGCGCCTTCGAGCACGCCTCCTTGGCCGCCCAGCGCTTGGCGTAGGAGGCCGCGCGGGCGCGGCGGCGCTCGGATTTCGACTGCTCGACCTCGGTGAAGACGCGCCGGACGAAGCGGTCGCCGAACCGCTCCAGGGTCCGCTCGATGCGGCGGATATCAGCCAGGTCGGAGCCGATACCGATGATCATGGCGTTTCCACGCGCCAGAACATCAGCCTGAGACCGGCATAGCCGAAGAAAACCGCGAACGCCGCCTCCAGGCCGCGCCGAGCGCACCGATAGCCTGCCGTGACCGCTTGGGTTGAAAACCCGACCGCATAGAGCGCATTCACCGCAACACCCAGCGCCGCGCAGACCGCCACGATGGCCCAAAGCTGCGCCGCACCGGTGCCGGCGGGCAGGCCGGTCGCGATCACCGCGGTCCAGGCCAGCACCGCCTTCGGGTTCATCGCGTTCAGCAGCAGCCCGCGCAGGAACAACGCGCCGGGGCGCGCCGCCGGCAGGCCCTGATCCACGGCCGGCGCAGCGATCAGCACGCTCCGCGCCGAGTTCCACGCGAGCCAGATCAGGAACGCGCCACCGGCGATCCCGAGGACCAGAAGCACAGGCGCCCAATGCAGCATCAGCACGCCCGGACCCGCAGCCGCCACGGCGCCCCACAGCGCCAGCCCGACCGCCAATCCGGCGCCGCGCACCAAAGCGCTGCGGGGCGTCCCCGCGCCATCGCCGTCGCGGTCACGGCAAGGATGGCGGGTCCCGGAGAACCGGCCGATCAGAAACGTCACAGCAGGCGCCAGAAGATAAGCCAGGCCGTCCACGCTCACGCCACTCCCTCGCCAAACTCGTCGCGCCGGGCCTGGTCCATCATCGCGCGCATCCGCCGGATCGAACTGTCGAGGCCGGAGAAGATCGCTTCGCCGATCAGGAAATGGCCGATGTTCAACTCCATCACCTCGGGGAAGGCGGCGACCGGGCTTACGGTCTCAAAGGTCAGGCCGTGGCCCACATGCACCTCCAGCCCCAGCGAATGGGCATAGACCGACATCTCGCGCAGGCGCTCCAGTTCGGTGTCGCGTTCGTCGAATCGGCTCTCGCTATGGGCGTCGCAATAGGCCCCGGCATGCAGTTCGACCACCGGCGCGCCGATCCGGTGCGCAGCCTCGATCTGGTGCCGGTCGGCGGCGAGGAAGATCGAGATCCGGCACCCTGCCTTGCGCAGGGGCGCGATGAAATGGGCCAGCCGGTTGTCGTCCGCAGCGACGTCCAGCCCGCCCTCGGTGGTGCGCTCCTCGCGCTTCTCGGGCACGATGCAGACCGCGTGCGGCTGGTGCTTCAGCGCAATCGCCTGCATCTCGTCGGTCGCCGCCATCTCGAAGTTCAGCGGCACCGTTAGGATTCCCGTCAACGCCTCGATATCGGCATCGGTGATGTGGCGCCGGTCCTCGCGCAGATGCGCGGTGATGCCGTCGGCGCCGGCCGCCTCGGCGATCCGGGCGGCATGGATCGGATCCGGATGCGCCCCGCCTCGGGCGTTCCGGATGGTCGCCACATGGTCGATGTTCACTCCCAGACGAAGTCGCCCCAGCGGGCTTGTCCTGCACACCTGATCAGGCATCGTCACCCTCCCCATCATCATTGGCGTCATAGGCCGCTTGCTCCTCGAATGCCGCCCGCCGGACACGCTTGGCCCGTGCGGCCAGCTTCTTGCTGCGGCGCGCCTGATATGCTGCCACGATTGGCCCGATGGTCCAATAGGAGATCACCGCGGTTATCAGGCCCGGCCCGATGCCGCCAATCAGATACGGCAGAAAAACATCGTCCAGGAACAGCAGCAGCCCATCGACCATCGACGGACCATATCCGAACCAGCTTTGCATCGTCGCCCACAGCGAATTGAACGCCTCGGCAAAGGCATGGGTGACCGCCTCGAAATTCGATTTCTCGCCGCCCCGGCCCATGACGGCGCGGCCAAGCCACAGCGACCCGGTCGCGATCAGCGGAAAGGTCAGCGGATTGCCAACCGCGGTGCCAAAGATCGACGCCAGAATATTACCGCGAAATACCCAGGCCAACCCGGCGGCCAAGAAGAAATGCAAGGTAAACAGCGGTGTGAATGAGGCGAAGGCCCCGCAGGCGAAGCCTAGCGCGATGCGGTGCGGGCTGTCCGGCAACCGGTGCAGGCGATTGCGGATATAGGCCATGCCGCGCCAGAGCCCCTTGCGCGGAAACAGCACTTCGCGCAGTCGCCCCAAAAACGGGGGTTTGTCACGCCGTTTAAAGATCATGTCCGCCGACCACCCGCAAATTCCCCGTCCCCAAGCGACCCAACATACTGCCAGTCTGTGTCAATGATGCGGCGCCGGGCTCGACCCCAGCGGCAGCCGCGGTTGCCCCTCGACCGCCTCCTCGTCCTCACGCTCGGGCGGCGTGGTCGCCCGCTCGACCTGGTTGACGAAGCTCTGCGCCCTCAGCGCGGTCAGGATATCGCTTAGATGTTTCACATCCCTGACCTCGACGTCCACACTCATCAGAAAGAAATCCGGCTTGCGCGTGGTGACCCCCAGATTGTCGATGTTGGCCTGTTGCTCGCCTACCAGGGTGCAGACCGTGCCCAGCGTACCGGGCTGGTTGGCCAGCGTCAGGTCGAGCCGGGCGACATTGGTCGCCTTCTTCGAAGCTTCCGGATCCCATGTCAGGTCGTGCCAGTGCTCCAGATCATCCTCGAACTCGGCCAGCAGCGGGCACGAGATCGCATGCACCACCACCCCGCCCTTGCGCGACAGGCCGATGATCCGGTCACCCGGGATCGGCCAGCAGCAGGTGCAAAAGCGGATCGCGGAACCACGCCGGATACCGCGCACGATGGTCTTGGACGGTGTCGGTTCAAACCGTGCCGCGGCGGCTCCTTCGGTCGGGCTGGAGGTGGGCTGACTGGGATAGACCGCCTCGACCAATTGCCGCCCGGTCGCCTCGCCGGTCGCCAGATGCACCAGCATCTCGTCGACCGATCTGAAGCCCAGCTTGGCGGCCGCGGCCGCGAAGGCCTTTTCGCCGCCGCTGCGCCCGGCGTGGGCGAAGCCCTGCTCGGCAAGGTCGCGGCCCAACGCGACCTGCTCGTCACGCAACCGGTCGCGCAACGCCCGGCGGATCGCGGCCTTCGCCCGTCCGGTCTGCGCGATGTCCTCCCAGTGCGGCGAGGGTGTCTGGCCCTTGGCGGTGATGATCTCGATCTGCTGACCGTTTCGCAGCTTGGTCCACAGGGGAACCCGGCGCCCGTCGATCAGCGCCCCGGCGCAGTGGTCGCCGACATTGGTATGAATCGCATAGGCGAAATCGATCGGCGTCGCGCCCCTGGGCAGCCCGACCACATCGCCCTCGGGGGTGAAACAGAACACCTGGTCGGTGAACATGTCGAGCTTGACATGCTCCAGGAACTCCTGCGGCTCGTCGCCCTTCTCCAGCCGGGCGACCAGGTCGCGCAGCCACTTGAACGGATCGACCGCGAAGGGGTTCTGCACCCGGCGCCCATCCTTGTAGGCCCAGTGGGCGGCGACGCCGGTCTCGGCCACCTCGTGCATCGCGCCGGTTCGGATCTGCATCTCGACCCGCATTGCGCCAGCGCCATACACCGTGGTGTGGATCGAGCGGTAGCCGTTCGCCTTCGGACCGGAGATATAGTCCTTGAACCGCCCCGGCACACTGCGCCAATGGCGGTGGATTGCACCCAGGGCGTGGTAGCAATCCTCCTCGGTGTCGCAAAGAACGCGGAAACCGTAGATGTCGGAGAGTTGCGAGAAACTGGTCTGCTTCTCCTCCATCTTGCGCCAGATCGAATAGGGCCTCTTCTCGCGCCCCTGCACTTCGACGGTAACTCCGGTGACATCGACGGTTTCGGAAATTTCGTCGCTGATCTGCGGAATCAAATCGCCGGTGTTGCGCTTCAGCTTGAGGAACCGGCGCATGATCGACGTGCGCGCCTCGGGGTTCAGCACCTCGAAGGCCAGATCCTCCAGTTCCACCCGGATCGACTGCATCCCCATGCGTCCGGCCAGCGGGGCGTAGATGTCCATGGTCTCATGGGCGATGCGGTGGCGCTTCTCGGGCGACAGATGGCCCAGGGTGCGCATGTTGTGGACACGGTCGGCCAGCTTGACCAGGATCACCCGCACATCCGCCGCCATCGCCAGCAGCAGCTTGCGGAAATTCTCCGCCTGGGCGGTCTCCGTCGAGGCCAGTTCCAACTGGGTCAACTTGGTGACGCCATCGACCAGATCGGCGATTTCGGCGCCGAACAGCCGGGAGATTTCCTCGCGCGTCGCCGGGGTGTCCTCGATGGTGTCGTGCAGAAGGGCGGTGACGATCGATGCATCGTCCAGTTGCAGATCGGTCAGGATCGCCGCGACTTCCAGCGGATGCCCGAAATACGGCTCGCCGCTGGCGCGGGTCTGGTTGGTATGCGCCTTGGCGCCGAACACATAGGCCCGGTTCAGCAACGCCTCATTGGTGTTGGGGTTATACTCCCTGACCCGCTCGACAAGTTCGAACTGACGGATCACAGGCCGGCTCCAATGGGCCCGGCGACCTGAAGAAGGTGCTGCCGGGCGTGTTGACGGGTTACTTTCGTTCCTGCTCGGCCATCAATGCGCGCAGAAGCTTCTCCTCGTCGAGATCGTCGGTCGACGCCATCGCCGAGTTCACGGACCCGCCCATCAGCAGCGCCATGTTGTCCTCTTCCGGCTCGTCGACCTCGATGTGGCGCTGATTGCTCTGGATCGCCTGCTCGCGCAGTTCCTCGACGCCCATGGTCTCCTCGGCGATCTCGCGCAGCGCTACCACCGGGTTCTTGTCGTTGTCACGTTCGATTGTAATCGGCGCGCCATCGGCAACGGAGCGAGCGCGATACGCTGCAAGCATGACAAGATCGAAACGGTTCGGAACCTTGTCGACGCAATCTTCAACGGTGACGCGGGCCATGAGCGGCACTCCAGTTCAGGGGCGGTTGACGGAAGTGGCCGACAGATAAGGCGGCGTGGCCAATATTGCAAGCCTTTAGGACGCCGGAACCGGGTCATGCGGCAGCCCGCCCCACCTTCCCCCCACATCACTCAAGCGGCGTGATCCCGGCCAGTTCGCCGGCGGGCAGGGCAGCCAGCATCCCAGCCACCGTTTTCCCGGTCGCCGGATGACGCCAATCCGGTGCCACATCGGCCAGCGGCACCAGCACGAAAGCCCGCTCGTGCATCCGCGGATGGGGCAGGATCAGGTGCGGCGGCACCACCGTCTGGGCTTGGCCCAGGTTCAGCACCATCCAGCGCGCCAGGGTCTCGTGGTCCGGCAGGACGATGTCCTCCATGGCGATCAGATCCAGGTCGCAAACCCGCGGCGCCCAGCGCGATGGGCGCATCCGCCCCAGCTTGGCCTCGGTGCCATGCAGGGCGGCCAGCACAGCCTCCGGACCGAGCGCGGTCTCCAGCACGGCGGCGGCGTTGACAAAGTCCGGCCCCGATCCCGGCGGAAAGGCCGGCGTGCGGAACCAGCGGCTGCGCGCAGTGAAAATGATATCATCCGCGTCCGCCAGCAAACTCAACGCCAATTCGAGCGATTCCACCAGGGATCGCCCGGTTGACGCTACGTTAGCTCCCAATGAAATCAGCGCATTCATCACATTCACGATACAGGGGTATCGCATGAAGGTTATGCGCAAAAAAGCCGGTCTGGAACAATCAATTCCTCAAATCCATTTTGACCGCATAACCTTCATGCGATTCCCCTGATTCACAATATTTGATGTATAGACACGGCCGAAAAGTCGACATAGATGTAAATCGATTCGACTCACAGGCTGGTGTATGGTGGCCTGACCGGGTGGGATGCAAGACGACAACCGGAAAGAATTAGAGGTTAACATGTTTTATCGCGACGAGCGCCTGGCGCTCTTCATAGACGGCTCTAATCTATATGCCGCTACCAAGGCCCTCGGCTTCGACATCGACTACAAGCTTCTGCGCAGCGAGTTCATGCGCCGCGGCAAGATGGTCCGAGCCTTCTATTACACCGCCCTGATCGAGCACGAGGAATACTCGCCGATCCGCCCGCTGGTCGACTGGCTCGACTATAACGGCTTCACGCTGGTGACCAAACCGGCGAAGGAGTTCACCGATTCGTCCGGCCGGCGCAAGATCAAGGGCAACATGGACATCGAACTCGCGGTCGACGCGATGGAGATGGCCGAGCATGTGGAACACATCGTGCTGTTCTCGGGCGATGGCGACTTCCGTCCCCTGGTCGAGGCCCTGCAAAAGAAGGGCGTCCGCGTCTCGGTGGTCTCGACCATCCGCTCCAGCCCGCCGATGATCGCCGACGACCTGCGCCGCCAGGCCGACAACTTCATCGAGTTGGAGGAGTTGAAGGACGTGATCGGTCGCCCGCCACGCCCGATGCCGGCCCACGCGCCGGTCGAAGAAATGGCGGCGAATGGCGAATAAACCTGTGGGGACGCAAGCCCCCCAGGATATGACCGGACCCGCAGGGGCGGAAGCCCCCCGCGACTGCACTTTCTGCGACAGACTGGTGGCCTACCGCGCGGCAAACCGCGCGGCCCACCCCGATTGGTACAATGGCGCTGTGGAAAGCTTCGGCGATCCAGCCGCCCGCCTGCTGATCGTCGGCCTCGCCCCCGGCGTCACCGGAGCCAACCGCACTGGTCGCCCCTTCACCGGCGACTGGGCCGGGGATTTGCTTTACCCCACCCTGGCGAAATTCGGTTTCTCCAAGGGCAGCTTCGACGCCCGCCCCGATGACGGCCTCGAACTGACCGGCGCCATGATCACCAACGCCGTGCGCTGCGTGCCGCCCCAGAACAAACCGGTCGGGGCCGAGGTGAACGCCTGCCGGGCGTTCCTGACCGCCCGCATCAAAGCCCTGCCGCGCCTGACCCACATCATCACCCTGGGCAAGATCGCCCACGATTCGACGGTGCGAGGCTTGGGCGGAAAGGTAGCGGCCAACCCCTTCGGCCACAACGCCACCAGCCGGATCGGCGGCTATGCAGTAACATCCAGCTACCACTGCTCGCGCTACAACACCAACACGAGACGCCTGACGCCCGAGATGTTCGATGCGGTGTTTTCGGGGGTGAGCCAAGAGATGGGCCTCGTATTTTAGAGTGGCCGAACCGATAAAATGAGGCACCGGCAGGGGGCGCTCCGAAACAAGGCTGATTGGCCCTTCGCTACGGCCTGTGTTTACGGGCCCAGATAGGCCGAAGATCAGGCTTTCAACATCTTCAAGAGGAATTGCGAGGTCTTCTGCTGTATTCGCTTTGGTCATGCGCTTCGACCATAGCGCGACCAAGCCCATGCCGCCGCATGATCACCCGTCACCCAAACTCGGGCATAGCTCCCCGATGCACTGACCAGACGGTCAATCGTGTCTTCGTCGGGGTGATGGCCGTGTTCGATTTTCGAGATTGTCACAGGAGTAAGGCCAGCCTGTTCGGCCAGCTTCTTACCAGTCAGTCGCTGCCTTTGTCTGGCAAGCTTGAGTCTCCCAGCATTGAACATCACGCTTTGTCTTTGAGGGTTACAAGAACGTCGAAGTCGTCGACCGGGCCGTTTTCGGTGTCAATCGCATCTTCCCAAGGCTCATTCAGGTCGTGGACAAAAAGGCGCTCATGGAAGTCGGGGAACGTCTTGTTCTCGATAATGGGGCAGGAAAACTCGATTCCGCCGTCTTCCGCGACCATAACGTAATAGGTTGCCAGCCCGTCGGCACGGACGTTCGTCAGAGGTCCGGGGTCTCGTCCGCCAAGATCAAACATCGCACAAATCAAAGAGACAAGGGTGGGTGCCACCCCACCATTCCCCCGCAAACGCCCCCGCATGGTGGGTTCCACCCAACCGGCCGCGCCGCAGGCCGCCGGACCCGATTCAAGCACGCACGCCGCGGCACCGAGCGGGTTTTTCTCTCCTTCGAAAAGGCTAAAATTTTTGATTATTGTTATCTTTCAATATGTTAAGTATGTGCGAAAATCTGTGCACCTCCCGCAAACACCCTCCCGCATCGGTGGGTCATTCGACCCTCCCCACCCCTCAATTCCCCTCCAACACCCGCCTTGCAATCACCTGTGCCTGGATCTCGGCGGCCCCCTCGAAGATGTTCAAGATCCGCGCGTCGCACAGCACCCGGCTGATCGGGTACTCCAGCGCGAACCCGTTGCCGCCGTGGATTTGCAGCCCGTTATCCGCCGACGCCCAGGCCACCCGGGCGCCCAACAGCTTGGCCATCCCGGCCTCAAGGTCGCAACGCCGCTCGGCGTCCTTCTCGGCGGCCGCATAATAGGTGAGCTGGCGGGCGATCATCACCTCGACCGCCATCATCGCCAGCTTCGCCGCAACCCTTGGGAACGCGATCAAAGGCTTGCCGAACGCCACCCGCTCCTGGGCATAGCGCAGCGCGATCTCCAGTGCCGATTGCGCCACCCCGATGGCCCGCGCAGCGGTCTGGATACGCGCGCTCTCGAAGGTCCGCATCAACTGCTTGAAGCCTTGCCCCTCAACCCCGCCCAGCAGCGCATCGCCTGGCACCCGGTGGTCGTCCAGAGCCAGCGTATACTCCTTCATCCCGCGATAGCCGAGCACCTCGATCTCGCCGCCATGGATGGTGGCATCGGGGAACGGTTCCTCCGCCGTGCCCCGGGTCTTCGGGGCCAAGAACATCGACAGGCCGGAATAGTCGTCGGTCTCCGGTTTGGTCCGCGCCAGCACGGTCATTACATCGGTGCGCCCGCCATGGGTGATCCAGGTCTTGTTGCCCTTCAGAACCCAATCATCGCCGTCGCGATATCCCTTGGTCTTCAAAGCGCCGAGGTCCGACCCGGTATTAGGCTCGGTAAACACCGCCGTCGGCAGGATCTCGCCCGAGGCGATCTTCGGCAGCCAGTATTCCTTTTGCGCCTGCGTTCCCCCACCAAGGATCAACTCCGCCGCGATCTCCGAGCGGGTGCCCAGCGAACCAACCCCGATATAACCCCTCGAGAGCTCCTCCGAGACCACGCACATCGCCGTCTTGCCCATGCCGAAACCGCCGAATTCCTCGGGGATGGTCAAGCCGAAGACGCCCATCTCGGACATCTCGTCGATGATCCCCATCGGGATCAGTTCGTCGCGCAGATGCCAGCCATGGGCCTCCCCCACCACCCGGTCGTCCGAGAAACGGCGGAACTGCTCGCGCACCATCTCGAACTCCTCGTCCAGCCCGCTGTCGCCAAAGGTGGCCACGCCCTCGCGCTCGGCCATGACCGCCACCAGCCGCATCCGCGCCGCATCCGAGTTGCCCGCGCTCAAACGCGCCACCGCCGGGTCGGCGCGGAACGCCGCCAGCGCCGCCTCGCCGACACCGATCTCGGCCGGGCGGATGATCTCGCCCTGGCTCATCGGAATGCCCCCGGCGATCTGGCTGAGATACTCGCCGAAACCGATGCTCAGGATCAGTCGCTCGACCTCGCCGAACCTGGCAGCGGCCTCCAACCGCGTCGCCCAACCCGCCATCTGCGCCAGGCTCGACCCATAGGTGGCCAGCCAGGCCAGCCCGTGCGCGGCGTATTGCTCCGCCTCCAGCATCCGCCCCGAGACTCGCCCCTGGGCACTGACCCGCCCGGCCAGCACGCCCCGCGCCTCACGCATCAGCGCTTGCGCCGCCTCGGCGGCGGCTTCGGCCAGCGCGGTCAGCCCGGGGTCTGCGTGGACGGGCGCATCAGCGGAAATCGCGGGCTCGGCGTTCATCGGGCGGGTCCCTATCCTGTGTGGTGTCGTGTCGTCACGCTGCCGGATTTGTTGCGGCGCGGACCTACTCTCGCATCTGCGAAATTTTCTATCGTCCGCCCGCCGGGGCGTCAACAATCGACGCAAGAAGATGTCGCGCCCGCCACCCCCTTTCCGGCGCGTTTCATGCACCTGTCCGGCCCCATTCGGTGACCTGCGCCCCACCTCCCGCCCCACCTCCCCGCCCACCCACCAAGCCTACCGGATGGGATTACGCTTGGTGGTCGGGCGGGGAGGTGGGGCGGGAGGTGGGGCGCCGAAAGCGTCAGCTTTCGAACAGGCGAACAAGACCCGCCTTCCGGCGGGGCGGCGGGCGGTCTGCAAAGTTACTTTTGGGTGGCTTTTCGGACAAACTCTCAGTCAAGCAGGGTATCGGCCCGAACCCCGGCGCGCTGGGTGTGGATCGGCAGCACACGCCCGTAAAGCTGCTGGCAGCGCTCGGGCTTGGCGACCATCCCCGGCTCCGCGACGAAGCTGAATATGCCCACGTACCGCGCCCGCGTGCCCTCGACCGGGTTGACCCGGTGCAGCGCATAGCGGCCCTTGAAGATCTGCAGATCGCCCGGCTCCAGCACCAGCGACTTGACCCTGTCCGAACGTCCGTCCAGCACTGCCTCGACACCATCGTAGTTCTCGTCCGTCGCATCGCGCAGCCAGGGCGCATATTCGAACGCGCCACCTCCCTCGCCATTCTGGATCGCCAGCGTGACGGTGTAGTTGTTGGTGTCGAAATGCCAAGGGAAACCGCCGCCCTCCTCGACCACATTGACGATCACGTCGGCCAGCGGGTCGGCATAACGATAGAACCGCTGCTCCTGCAACGCCGCCTGCACGAAGGGCGCGAAGGCGGGCCATTCGTAGATCGTCCGCAGGATCGATTCCGGGCCAAGGTTATCCGCCGGGACGAAGGCGTTGGAACGGTCGTAGAAGCGCCGCTTCGGATGGCTCTCCGGCAAGGCCGGATCGTCGGTGGTGAAATAGGCGTTGGTCCGGTTGTAGGACCGGTACGCCGCCGGCGAGACCCGGTCGGCCTCCGCCACCAGATCGGCAATGCGCCCGGTGGGAACAAAACCCTTCAGCACCGCGCAGCCGTCCGCCTCCAGCCCGGCCCGCACCTCCGCCAGCAGCGTCGCGTAATCGGCGGTGCCGGGCCGGTCGACCGGATACCGGGCGAGGTCGATGAAAGCTTCCGGGTCAGGTCTGTTGCTGGCGGTAATCATGGCCGATGCTCCGTCGAGTCCCCACCATTCCGGCACCGCCTGCACAACGATTGCTTTGCCAACCGCGACAGGAAGTGTCGCTGACGATATTTCGCGGGACATTGCTGGCGCTGCGGCGTAAGACGGCCCGACCCCACCCGGCCCCACCCGACCACAAACCGAGACCCCGCTTGGATTTCTTCTCTCCTCTCGCCCAGATCGACCCGATGATCCTGATCGCCGCCACCGCGATCATGCTGGTCGGCGGATTCGTCAAGGGCGCGGTCGGGTTTGCCTTGCCGATGATCGGCATCGGCGGCATCGGCAGCTTCATGCCGGCGCAGGAGACGGTGGCGGCCCTGCTGTTTCCGACGCTGTTCTCGAACCTGTGGCAGACCTTGCGACAGGGGATTGGTCCGGCGCTGCTGACGCTGCGCCAATTCTGGAAGCTGAACCTTCTGCTGGGGCTGACCATCGGTCTGGCCGCCCAGCTTGTGCCGCAGATCCCGTCGGCCGGCCTGTTCATCTTTCTCGGCGGCCTGGTCAGCGCGGCGGCCGGGCTGCAGCTTTTCGGCTGGCAGCCGCGCGCCCCGGCGGCAGCAAAACCGCGAACCGTTCTGGAGATCGCCGCGGGGCTGTTCGCCGGCATCTGCGGTGGGCTGTCGGGGGTCTGGGGGCCGCCGGTGATGTTCTTCCTGATTTCGCTTGGGGCCGAGAAGACCCTGCAAATTCGCTCGCTGGGGCTGGCCTTCCTGGTCGGCTCGGCGATCCTGGTTCCGGCCCATTTCAAGAGCGGCATCCTCGACGACCTGACGCTGCCGTTCTCGCTGGCGATGTGCCTGCCGGTGGCGGTAGGGATGGCGATCGGGCTGCGCTACCAGGACCGGATGGACCAGGCGCTGTTCCGCAAAGTTGCCTTGGGTGTGCTGTGCGTGGCCGGGCTCAACCTGTTGCGCCGGGGGCTGATGTAGGAGGCCAAGCGGACGATTTGGCGTGGCGCTCCGAGCTTCGGCCATGGGCCAGAAGTCGACCAAGCGTGACTTTCGCGCCTGGCACTTATTGTGCGCTGAGGCCAATACAACACTCATATGCGGTCTGATTGCGGCTCTCTACGAGGCCGAACCCACCTACTCAGCAGTGTACGTAGTCGCTGGATTCACATTTCAAGTGCAACACCTGAGTTGATGTAAGAAGGCGGTTCTGCGCAAACAGGGTATCCTGTTCGCTCTCGTAGTGCCTGATACCAGTTCCGAATCTCCAGGAGGTACACGACACCGAGCGGCACCTTCTTTATGTCGCCTGCACTAGGGCTCGCGATTGCTTGCTGGTGACGGGGGCGGAGCCAGGGTCCGAGTTTCTTGATGACCTGATCGGTCGATAGTCACAACGTCGACTGCCACGCAAACCGATCATGTTGATGCCGTGGCACAGCACGTCGAGGGTGGCCCTTTGGCGACGCTCGCTGCGTCGCCCGAATATCCCCGAAACGGGCATTCGAGCGGAAACGTCCTATTGAAGTTCCGCGTCTAGGTCCGTAGGCGTTTCTTATGTTCACGCGTCTCAAAGTTACGAACTTCAAATCTTGGAAAGAGGCTGAGCTTTCGTTTGGCCGGATAACGGGGCTGTTCGGGACCAATTCATCCGGAAAATCGAGCCTCACCCAGTTGCTCCTAATGCTCAAGCAGACCATGGAGAGCACAGACAGAAACGTCGCCTTGGATCTCAACGGCGCATACGTTGAACTCGGAACGATGGCGGACGTCCTGTTCGGACACGACGAGAAACTCCGGTTGAGTTTTGAAGTCGACATGCTGCTCGACGAAGAGCTCGTGATCTCCGACCCGAGCAAGGCGCGTGCATCGGTGATTGCTCGCTCAAGGGACTTAAGCATTGCCGCTGACGTCCGCTCTCGCGTTCAAGCACCGAAGGGAGACTTTCTAGCCTATCAGCTCGCTGACGCGAAATTCATCCTCGATCATCTACCAAGTGACGGATCAAAATATCGACTCCGAGCCACGAATACCGATGAATTTCGCTTCATCCGCTCGACAGGCCGTGCTTGGAGTTTGCCGGGTCCAATGAAGACCTACCAGTTTCCGGACCAGGCGCGACTGTATCACCAAAATGCGAGCTTCCTAGCCGATCTTGAGAATTCGTTTGAAGAGCAGTTCGACCAATTATTCTACCTGGGCCCGCTGAGAGAGTATCCTCAGCGTGACTACCTCTGGGCGCGTTCAAGTCCGAAGGGTGTCGGTCAGCGAGGCGAAAGAGCGATTGATGCCATCTTAGCTGCACAAGCGGCCAATAGAACCTTCAACCTGAAACCAAAAGCCCATCACAAAAGATTTTCTGAGATGGTCGCGTATTGGCTCAAGGAGATGGGCCTCATTGAAGCATTTAGCGTGGAAGAATTAGCGAAAGGGACTAATCATTGGCAAGCAAAGGTTCGCACCCAGAAAAAATCGAACGAAGTGCTGCTGACCGACGTAGGTTTTGGCGTTTCGCAGGTGCTGCCGGTGATCACATTGCTATATTACGTGCCTGAAGGATCGACTGTCATCCTTGAGCAGCCAGAGATTCACTTGCATCCGTTAGCTCAGGCAGGCCTCGCTGATTTAATTATCAATGTCGCCACGCATCGAAATGTGCAGATAATCCTAGAAAGCCACTCTGAACATCTGTTGCTTCGTCTACAACGACGTATAGCTGAAGAGAAAATTAAAGCTGACGACGTCAAGCTATACTTCTGCGACTGCTCCAAAGGATTTTCAGAGATTAAACGATTGCAGCTTGATATCTTCGGCAATATTGAGAATTGGCCGGACCGCTTCATGGGTGATGTCTTTACAGAAACCGCCAAAGCGGAGTTGGCGCGCGTTCGCCGCATGAAGACCGCTGCTGAATGACGCGATACATCATCGACACAAATGTTCCGATTGTCGCCAACGGACGCGATGATGGCGAGCGTCAGGTACGGTTGTCCGGCCGGGAAGCGTCGATTGAGTTCTTGCTGACGGTCATGGAACGAGGGTTCGTGCTGCTCGATGCCTCTGGCGAAATTCAAGATGAGTACCGACGGTACCCAAATCCGTCTGGTCAGCCGGGTACCGGTGATCGGTTCTATCAATTGATAATACAGCGGTATGATCGGACGGAGCGGATTGAACTTTCAAAGCGAGCCGATGGTGAGTTTACCGATCTTGCTGACGAAATCATCGACTCAGACTTTGACCGCAGTGACCGAAAATTCGCGGCCCTGTCATGCAAAGAAGGCGTTCCGGTTACCAACGCGACCGACAGTGACTGGGCCAACGATAAAGATTTGCTTGTCCGAAACGCTGTAACTATCCAGTTCTTGTGTGGCTGTGATTCAACCATGTGGCGGGAGTAGACGCGGCACATCGTGGAGTAGGTGCCGCAGCTGTCCGCGCATGCCGATCCCCCCGTTGGCATCCCGCGATTCCGTCTGCGTAACTGTGCTCTGAGGTTCGGAGGAAGAAGAACAACCCGCCGGAGCGGGTGATCGCCGGGGCCAACCGGAGCCACAACGTAGCCGAGAATGTGATCCATTCCGGCTTAACTCGGCGGAACTAGTGGAAATAGATCGGAGTACCAGATCGAAATGAACGGTCTCGACTATTGGCGCATCTGCGATGAGCTATCCATTATTCATGCGGCTTTGCTTATCGTCGGCCTCGATCCTGGCGAAAATGGTGTGGGAGAATATGTCGAGGGGTGGGATGCACACGACCGACCTCAAGGCTATGACGCAGCGAAATCCGCATTGGTGAACGCCATACAAGAGGGACGACTTTCCGCGATGCCTAACAGTCCGTTGACGCGGAGATGTGGAGAAACGGCCACCGCCGGCATTGTCAGGCTGTATGCGTCATGCACGCGGATGCGGTTTCGGCCGCCCCCTTGCCGGTCAGCCGGAGCGTATCCGCCACGCTCGGCGAAAGGCGGTCAGGTCAGCCACCTAGCGGTCACAGGGTTGGCCCGAGGTCGAGATCCGGGCATGGATCACCGCGGGGGCGCCGGCGACCGGTTTGCGGCCCGGTGATCTGTCCCAATTGAACCCCTTCGGATTTTGGTCCTGCAAGCTGCAAGCCGTTGATTGTCCATCTGATGGTCCCAAACCACCGGCTTCCAGCCGGTCCGCTTCAACGAAGGAATGAGGGCTCTCCCGGAAATTACACCACCTTGACGGACGCGACGCGTGTAAAGATACACACTGATGGTCGGCGCTCGGCCGAGTGCAGGCAATGGAAGTGGCCCCATTTTTGATCGCTTTGTGCCATACGGCGCCATTTATCGAACGTTTCCGTTGGTACAAGCGCATCGAACAAAGCGGTCCTACGGCCAATACGCATGTGACAGATTTCGAGGCCGATTTTTGGAATGTGAATCTGCTCGGCCTCCACCGAAAACAGCTCGTAAATGAACGGGTCTCGCTGAGCGTAGAGGGTCTTTGCCCGCCATTCCCAGTGCGCGTCTTCGGGTTTATCTTCATCGGCCATGTCGTCGAAGATCGGCTTCCAGTCCCTATCGATGCTCCTGAGGGTCGCTGCGTCCACACCTTGAAACAGGTCTACGTCTTCGTAAGTACCGAGCACTCTGTGTCTTAAGCGAAACGGCGCTGATGTGTCGCTTCACAGAACCATTAACTCGGCTTTCTCGGTCTTGTCCGCATTCTCCATGAAGACCTTTTCGCCGCGCGCGAGGCGTTCATCGATCGACTTGTAAAGACGTAACGCCTGGCGCACGAGCGCTGTCTTCGACAAGCCCTTCTCGTCGCAGAGGGTCTCTAACACGCCCATCTCCGCTTCCGTGAGATTGAGCGTCATCGTCTTCTTGCTCATGCTCATCATCTCCGTTTCACGGGTTACATAGCTATATTGCAGCCTATTGCCAATCATAAAATAACCATATAGTAGCTATTGACTAGCTAAATTATGGCCATATATATATCGCCATGAGCTGGCGAAGGCTGGCGTGTAACATGATGATATCGAGAAATGACAACGTCAACGGTTGAATTGGAAGACATCACGGCCTGCCTTATGGAAGGGCGAGCGCCGCGCGATCACGGCCCGTACCGGGTTCGGATCGGGAACAAGGATTTGGAGTTCACGGGCGTGCAGATCGACGACCCGGTGCCGACGGGACGGCAGATCCTCCACGCCGCGGGTGCGGGCCCGGCACAACCGCGCGCGCGCGGTCGGGCAGGTCCACCGTGGTGTCCACCGTGACCCGGGCCAGATCGGCACAACCGCGCGCGCGGTCGGGCAGGGCGGAGGCGATGCGTGTCTCCACCGTGTCGATGATCTCATCGCCCAGGGGTTCGCCGAACAGATCCTCCAGCGCGCCGATGTTGTCGATTCCGAGGATGATCAACGCGTGCGGGCCGGATTTGCGTTGTCCAAGCTGGGAGCGGAGCGGCTGGCCATTCCGGCGAAATACACGCTGCCTGTTCATGCCACCTTCCTCGGACCTGGATCGACACCCACCGATGCTGGAATCGTCTTAATAAATGATCTAAATTTGTGCTAACGATAACTGTGAAGGGAAAAGCATGGGCGAGCGTTGTGGTTGGTGCGGCAAGGAGCCGATTTATATTGCCTATCACGATCAGGAATGGGGCCGGCCGGAGACCGACAGCCGGGCATTGTTCGAGAAACTTGTGCTGGATGGTTTTCAGGCCGGGCTAAGCTGGCTGACCATTCTGAAGAAGCGCGACAACTTCCGTGCCGCCTTCGAGGAATTCGCACCCGAGCGCATTGCGCGTTGGGGCGAACCGGAGGTGGAGCGCGCCCTCGGCGACGCGGGTATCGTGCGCCACCGCGGCAAAATCGAGGCAGCCATCGGCAATGCCCGCGCCTGGCTGGAGGTCGAGGCGGATGGCGGCTTCGACCGGTTTCTGTGGCAATTCGTCGATTTCAAGCCGCAGCAGAACACCTGGCGGAGCATGGCCGAAGTGCCCGCCGAGACCCCACTCTCAAAGGAAATGTCGAAAGCGCTGAAGGCGGCGGGGTTCCGCTTTTGCGGGCCGACCATCGTCTATGCCTTCGCCCAGGCGGCGGGCATCTTCAACGATCATCTGGTTGGTTGTCCGCAGCACGGTGAATGCGCGGCGGAGGCGGCGCGGGTTGGTTGGTAGCGCTCAGAGCCCGACCGAAAAGGGGTCAGACACTCAGCATTCCTCGCCAAAGCGGTCGGCGAGGAGGGCGTCGAGCGCCGACATCAGAGCGTCGGCCTGCGGCCCGTCAACGGTGACATCGATGGTGGTGCCCTGACCTGCCGCCAGCATCAGCAGGCCCATGATCGAATCTCCCGCCACCGACTGGCCGTCGCGGCGTACCGTGGCGGTGGCGTCAAAGCTTTCGACGGTTTCGACAAAACGGGCCGAGGCCCGCGCGTGCAGGCCCTTGGCGTTGCATAGGGTCAGCGTCTGGGTGAGCGGCATGTTCAACGGCCGCGTTCCGGGTCCAGGATATTGGCGGCGGAATCGATGTATTTGTGGCCTGCCTCCAATGACCCGCGAACCGCTTGTTGCAGCGGCTGGTTGCGCATCTTCGCCAGCTTGACCAGAAGCGGCAGGTTGGCGCCGTAGATCACTTCGATATCCGGGCTGCTGATGGCGCCGAGGGCCATGTTCGAGGGGGTGCCGCCAAACATGTCGGTAATCAGCACCACCCCGTCACCGGTGTTGGCCGCCGCGACCAGCTCGTTGATTTCAGCCTGGCGCGCATGCAGGTCGTCGCTGGCCTCGATCGACACCGCATGGGCGTTCGGCATTCTGCCGACCACATGCTCGGTCGCATCCAACAGCGATTGTGCCAGCGATCCATGGGCGACGATGACCAGGCCGATCATTCTCCGCGTCCCCCGCGGTCGCCGCCGGCGCGGAAGAATTCGAGCTCACGGTGGCGTAGCGCGACCGGCCAGCCTTGTACCCGCAGACGCTTCGCCAGCAGTTCACCCACGGTGACCGAGCGATGCCGGCCCCCGGTACAACCGAGCGCAACGCAGAAATAGGCCTTCCCCTCCGCCTTGTAGGCTGGCAGCAGCATGAGCAGCATCTCGCATAATTTCTCGAAGAAGGCCCCGAAGAGCCGATCGTCCTGGACGAAATCCTGTATCCGTGTGTGTCGTCCGTCAAGGTCTCTGAGTTTCGCTTCCCAGTAGGGATTCCTGAGAAAGCGGCAGTCCAGCACCATATCGGCTTCCGGCGGCGCGCCACGCTTATACGAGAACGACTGGACCGAGACCGCCAGGTCGGAGGAGATCTGCCGCGAGAAGTGCGATTCGATTTCGGCTTTCAGCGTATGCGGGGTGAGCTCGCTGGTGTCGATCACCATATCAGCACGGGCCCGGACCTCGGCCAGGATGTCGCGTTCGCGGGCAATGCCGGTGGCGGCATCTTCCTCCGGCGACAGGGGGTGGCGCCGTCTGGTCTGGTTGAACCGGGTCAGCAGCGCATCGTCGGTGCAGTCGAGGAAGATCAGCAGCGCGCCAGTGCCCTGGCGGTCGCGCAACCTGTCAACCGCACCGGTCAGCGCCCGGGTCGAGAAGCCCCGGGTCCGGGTCTCGACCCCGATGGCGATCGGCCGGGGCTCGTCGTCGATTGGCTTTACCAACCGGTCGATCAGGGACAGGGGGAAATTGTTCAGGGCTTCGAAGCCGAGATCCTCAAGCGCGTTGATCGCGGTTGTTCGCCCGGCCCCGGACATGCCGGTGACGATCACGACCATCTGCGCGGGGCGCGGCCCGGCATCTTGATCGGCTGTTTCGCCGGCGGAATTCATTGCAACGCTCTCCCAGCCATCTTCCACCCGGCCATCTGTCACCCGGTTATCCTCCACTGGGCAAACTAGTCTCCGGCAAACAACTCCGGCCCGGACCAGCCCTCGGCGCGGAGCAGACAGGTGAGCACCGCCGCCAAGCCCGGTCTTCCCTTGCACAGGATGACCGGGCAGGCAATGCCCGACAAGACCCGCTCGCGCCGCGGCGGCAGACGTTCGGTCTCGGCATGGTCGAGATCGGCGATCAGTTTCAACGCCGCGCAAGGGTGCGTTGCAAGCCGCACCAGGCCGAAGCCCCGGACCTCGACCAATCCGGCGATACTGGGTGGCGTGGACAGCCACAGCCGGCCATCCTCGCCCGGCCTGGCATCAACCCGGTCGTCGGCGACCAGTTGGGCGCCGAGCGCGATCATCTCGAGCGCTAGCGTGGTCTTGCCAGTGCCGGAAGAGCCGGTGATCAACAGTGCCTGATCGCCGACGGCGACTGCGCTACCGTGGAGAAAAGCAACCGATTCGATCCCTTGCCCCGGTCCAGAGCCAGGCGTTTCGACGGTCAAGCTGGCAACTCCAGGACAAAGCGTGCTCCCTCGACCGGGCTATTGCTGCGCGCATCCTCCTCGCGGATGTTCTCGGCCCAAATTCGGCCGCCATGGGCGTCGACGATCTGCTTCGATATGCTCAGGCCCAGGCCGGAATGGTTGCCGAACGTCTCGGCTGACGGCCGTTCGCTATAGAATCTCTCAAAGATCGACTCCAGATTATCCGCCGGGATGCCCGGTCCCTGGTCCTCGACGGTGATGCGGGTCATTCCACGCGGCAGGCGCGCACCGGTGATGGTGATCGTGCTGCCGTCGGGCGCGAACGACAACGCGTTGCCGAGCAGGTTGGTGACGACCTGCGCGGCGCGCCCTTCAATCCCGTGGGCGATCAGTGTTCCTTTGGGAAGGTTGGCAACAACCTTGACCTCGCGCTCCTCTCCCTGGCTGCGAGTCATCTCCGCCAACGCGGTGATCATGGTGCCGAGATCGAAGGCGAGCATGCGTTCGCGCACCAGTTCGGCATCCAACCGCGACGCATTCGAGATGTCGGTTACCAGCCGGTCCAGCCGCCGAACGTCTTTCTGGATGATCTCCATCAACTTCTTTTTCTGCTCCGGCGTCCGAGCAAATTCCATGGTTTCCACGGCCGAGCGCAAGGAGGTCAGCGGATTTTTGATCTCGTGCGCTACATCCGCCGCGAAAGCCTCGATCGCCTCGATCCGCCGGTAGAGCGCATGGGTCATCCGCATCAGCGCCGCGGACAGATCTCCGATCTCGTCGCTGCGGTTGGTCAGGTCCGGGATTTCGATCCGATCCGGGTTCAACGGTCGGGCGCCGCTGGTCCCTTCCGGATCGGCCGCTTCCGCCAGCCTGCGGATCGGGTTGGCGATGGTGTTCGCCAACAGTACCGACAGCGCTACGCTGACCAGGGTGGCGATGATGAAGATCTGGAGGATGACGATGCGCTCGTTCTGGACGATGGCGTCGATGTCCTCGCCCTGGGTCGACAGCACCAGTACCCCCAGCACCGCCTTGAAGCGGCGCACCGGCATGGCGACCGACACGATCAGTTCGCCCTGACTGTTAAGCCGAACCGCATGACTGATCTTGCCGCGCGCCGCTTCGCGCACCTCATGGTCGCGGCTGATGCCTGCTGTAGCCACCTCGATGTAGAGCGGTGGCTGCTTGCGAAACAGTTCGAGCACTTTCTTGTAGGCGCTCTCCAACTGCCTGAGCACACCATCTGACGGCTCCTCGCCCGGTGGAGCTAGCGGCAGAACCTCGATCGGCGCGCCCGAAGGGGCGAGATTGCGAGTGTCACCGGTCAGACGAAGTTGGCGGTCGTACAGCCGGGCACGCACGCTGGTGGGTTGCGCCAAACGGTTCAGCACCACATTGGCGCGCACCGGATCATAATCCGGCCGACCCGGGCCGATCGCCGAGGATTCGGCGATGGTAATGGCAATAATCTCGCCCTGGATGCGCATCGCCTCGACGCGCAACTCGATCAAGCCGGAGCGGAACTGGTTGAGATACATCACGCCGATGACGAGGATCGCCAGGCCGATCAGGTTAAAGAAGATGATCCGCCGTTGCAGCGACGAAAACGGCGCCGACTGCTTCAGCCCCTGAACAATCCGTGATCGCATCAAGGCTGGGCGGGGGCGAGCATCCAGGCCGACGGGGCCTTCGCCCCTTTGGCTATATGTCCGCCCCCCTTCCAATCGAAGCCTCAGACTTCCCGGTACCGGTACCCGACGCCGTAGAGTGTCTCGATCGAATTAAAATGGTCATCGACGTCGCGGAATTTCTTCCGGATACGCTTGATGTGGCTGTCGATCGTGCGGTCGTCGACATAGACCTGGTCATCATAGGCCGCATCCATCAACTGGTCGCGGCTTTTGACAAAACCGGGGCGCTGGGCCAGCACGCGCAGGATGAGGAACTCGGTCACCGTCAGGGTCACCGATTGGCCTTCCCACAGCGAGGAGTGGCGCATCGGGTCCATCTCGAGTTTGCCGCGGTGGACGACTTTCTCGGATTCCGCCCGTTCGAAATTGACGTCCTCGTTGGCTGCCCGGCGGCGCAACACGGCGCGGATCCGCTCGATCAGCAAGCGCTGAGAGAACGGCTTGCGCACATAGTCATCCGCACCCATGCGCAGGCCGATGACCTCGTCGATCTCCTCGTCTTTCGAGGTCAGGAAAATTACCGGCAATTCGCTTTTCAGCCGCAGGCGGCGTAGCAGTTCCATTCCGTCCATGCGCGGCATCTTGATATCGAAGATCGCAAGATCCGGCAGGGATTGCGTCAGCGCAGCCAGTGCGGATGCACCGTCGGTATAGGTGTCGACATCATATCCTTCGGCTTCGAGAACCATCGAAACCGAAGTGAGAATGTTGCGGTCATCATCGACCAGAGCAATGCTGGGCATACGATCTCTCGGATTTCTGGCGCATTTTCGCCGCTGCTTCAGTTGTTTTCTGCGGTGCCGATGGCTTTGCCGCACGGTCGTGCTTCGCATGATGGCATGGCGAGGGTTTGAAGGCAATTTGTCTGCAATAAGACAGGCTCGAGTTCGAAAGCTGCGACAGCCCGTCACGATTCACCTCTATTTGGTTGGATTGGAATAATTCCGTTGCTATAGACTGCCCCGCGACCGGATGGGAGAGATTTTGGGGAATCGGCGGTTTCCCCTTGCACGGTCGCGACTGTATCGACTGGCGCTTGTCGCCGAGCGGAACATGGAAACCTGCGGGCAGTACGGCCACAACGGTCGGTTGATTGCCTTGATGGTTTGCAGCTCTGAGGAGAGACATGATGAATTCGGGGATCTTCAACCCAGCGCAACGTGTTGAAGACGCAGGAATGTTCGGAATCGGGGCGGTTCACTACAACCTGACTGAAGCGGGCCTGATGCAGGCGGCGGTTCGTCGTGGCGAGGGGGAGATCGGTATCGGCGGTGCCTTCCTGTGCAACACCGGCAAGCACACCGGGCGTTCACCCAAGGACAAATTTGTTGTCCGCGAGCCCTCGGTCGAGGCGGATGTCTGGTGGGAGAACAACCCAGCCATGGACCCGGATGCCTTCGAGCGTCTGCGCCGCGACATGTTCGCCCATATGCAGGGTGGCGAGTATTTTGTGCAGGATCTCTATGCCGGCGCCGACCCGGCGCACCTGCTGAACGTTCGCCTGGTGAACGAGCTGGCTTGGCACGGGCTGTTCATCCGCCACATGCTGCGCCGTCCGGAGATCGGGGAACTGGCGAGTTTCACACCCGAATTCACCATCGTGAATTGCCCGACATTCAAGGCCGACCCGGCGCGCCATGGCTGCCGCTCCGAGACCATCATAGCGGTCTCGTTCGAGCGCAGGATGGTGCTGATCGCCGACACCTCCTATGCTGGCGAGAACAAGAAATGTATCTTCTCGATCCTGAACTTCCTCCTGCCCGGCAGGGGCGTGATGCCGATGCACTGCTCGGCCAACCATGCGCCGGGTGACGCCAACGACAGCACTGTCTTCTTCGGCCTGTCGGGGACCGGCAAGACCACGCTTTCGGCTGATCCCGACCGCACACTGCTGGGCGATGACGAGCATGGCTGGACCGATAGCGGCATCTTCAACTTCGAGGGCGGCTGCTACGCCAAGACCATCCACCTGTCGCCCGAGGCCGAACCCGAGATCTACAAGACCACGGCGATGTTCGGCACCGTGATCGAGAACATGGTCTACGACCCGCACACCCGCGCGCTGGATTTCGAGGACAACAGCCGGACCACCAACATGCGCTGCGCCTATCCGTTGCACTACATCTCGAACGCCTCCGAGACCGGCGTGGCGGGCATTCCGAAGAACATCGTCATGCTGACCTGCGACGCCTTCGGTGTGCTTCCACCGATCGCCCGGTTGACCCCGGCGCAGGCGATGTATCACTTCCTGACCGGCTTCACCGCCAAGATGGCGGGCACGGAAAAGGGCGTGACCAAGGCGCAGCCGACCTTCTCGACTTGTTTCGGCAAGCCATTCATGACCCGCCGGCCCGAGGTCTACGGCGCCCTGCTGCGCGACAAGATTGCCAAGCACGGCTCGACCTGCTGGCTGGTCAACACCGGCTGGACCGGGGGCGCCTACGGGGTTGGCTCAAGGATGCCGATCAAGGCGACCCGGGCGCTGCTGGCGGCGGCGCTGAATGGCTCGCTGAACGGGGCCGAATTCCGCACGGATGCCAATTTCGGCTTTGAGGTGCCGGTTGCGGTGGCGGGTGTCGCCGACATCCTGCTGGACCCGCGCCGCACCTGGGACGATGCCGAGGCTTATGACCGCCAGGCGCTGGAGCTGGTGTCGATGTTCGTCAAGAACTTCGCGCAGTACGAGCCCCATGTCGACGACGACGTGAAGGCGGCGGCACCCCACGCGGCCTGAGCGGGCGCCGGGGCTTCGCGTGCGGTGCGCATTTTGCGCACCGATCAAGAGGGTTGGGGCAGGGGATGGTGCGCAGGATGCGCACCCTGCCGAATCGACGGTTCACGCCTCCGCTGGCGGCTCGATCCCCTTCTCGCGCAGTTCCTCGCGCGCCGTTTCGGTCTTGCGCGAGGCATCGGCGCCCAATGCCTGCAACACCGCGCGGTCCTTCAGGAACTGGATGTCGTCATAGGGGACGATCTCGAAGCGGTTGCCCCAGGGGTCGAGGAAATCGAACCTCTTCTCGGCGACGAACTCGACCCCGGCCGCCTCCATCCTGGCGCGCAGGCCCTCGCGGTCGTCGACCACCAGGCCGAAATGCCTTTCATCGTCGGTGGGCTGCTTGCGACCCGCGATGAGGGCCAGGAACTGGTCGCCAAGGTCGATGAAGGCCATCGTCTCACCGCGCCCGCGCAGCTTGAAATCGAAGAACCGGCGGTAGAAGGCCAGGGCCTCGTCGATGTTGCCCACCTCCAGCGCCACGTGGTTGATGCCGAGCAGGCGGGGTTTGGATTTGGGGTCATCGGGCATGTTTTGCGCTCCATTCTAATTGATCCGGGCAAGCCCCCGGGAAATCCACCAGGAAACCCGCCGGGACCCCCCTGGGAAACCCCCCGGGCTTCCATCCGGCTAGCATTCAAGATAATCAGCTTGTGACTCAATTCCAGCCCGAATGAACCTGATGCCCAACTTTGCCATCGCCGCCGGACACACGGTCACCGCTGCCGCCTGCGAGGATGTTCTCTGCGCCGGGGGCAGTGCCGTGGACGCCGCCGTCGCCGGGGCGCTGACGGCTTGCGTGACCGAGCCGGTGCTGGCCGGGTTGCTGGGCGGCGGCTTCCTGATGGTGCACCCTCCGGAGGGCCGGGCCGAACTGCTCGACTGCTTCGTCCAGGCGCCAAAGCGCAAGCTGCCGGAGGCGGAACTGGATTTCTACGCCATCGATGTGGATTTCGGCGAGACGACGCAGGAGTTCCACATCGGCGCCGGGGCCATCGCCACCCCCGGCCTGGCGCCGGGATTGGCCGAGGCCCATGCCCGGTTCGGCCGGATGCCGCTGCGCGAACTGGTTGCGCCAGCGGTGCGCGCGGCGCGCGAAGGGGTGGCGGTGACCGCGTTCCAGGCCAGCCTGGGGCGGATCATCTCGCCCATTCTCCAGGCCACAACGGGTTCGCGCGCCCTGATGTGCGGCGAGGACGGCGAGCCGCTGCCCCCCGGCGCGCCTTACCGAAACCCGGATTTCGCCGATGTGCTGGAGGTGTTCGGCCATGAGGGCCCGCGTTTTGTGACCGAGGGCGAGGTTGCCTCTGGCCTGCTGGCGCTGGCCGGCGCTGGCGGGCATCTGAGCCGCGACGACCTGAGGGCCTACCACCCGGAGTGGCGTCGCCCGGTCGAGATAAACCGGGGCAACGCCCGGGTCTCCGTCAACCCGCCACCAGCCCTTGGCGGTGTCCTGGTTGCCTTCGCGCTGGAACTGATCGGCGAGAATGCCCGCGCCACCGATCTGGCGCGCGCCTTCGAGGCGACCACCCGGGCGCGGATCGAGGCGGGGTTGCGCGATGATCCCGAAGACGGCGCGGCGCGGCTGCTGTCACCTGCGCTGGTCGCCCGCTACCGGGCCGAGTTGCTGGGCCGCAAGGCGACAACGCGCGGCACGACCCAGATCTCGGTGATCGACGGCACCGGCATGGGCGCGGCGCTGACCATCTCGAACGGCGAGGGCAACGGGGCGATCATCCCCGGCACCGGTATCATGCCCAACAATATGCTGGGCGAGGACGACCTGGTTCCCGGCGATTGGCATTCCTGGACGCCCGACAAAAGACTGTCCTCGATGATGACGCCAATGGCAGTGAACTGGCCCGACGGCGGGTTGGCGATGCTCGGCTCCGGCGGCTCGAACCGCATCCGCACCGCACTGGCGCAGGTGCTGGTCAACCTGCTCGACCGGGGCATGGCGCTGGACGATGCGGTCGTGTCGCCGCGGCTGCACGTGGAGGCGGGCGCGCCGCTGGCGGTCGATTTTGAACTGCCCGGTCTGGCCGAGGAGGACCGCGTCGCCATCCTCGCCGCCTTCGGGCAAGCGCGCGGCTGGGCCGAACGCTCGATGTTCTATGGCGGGGTGCATGCGGTGACCCGCGACGGGCGCGGCAACGTCCGCGCTGCGGGCGATCCGCGCCGGGCCGGTATCGGGGTTACGGGCTGATTGACAGCCAGCCCGGGGCATGGGCTGGTGAACCGGTGTCGCGCGTGGGGATGTCCGTTCACAGGTCCACGCCGGTCAGCATTAACGAACCGGCGAACGACCGGGTTTAACAGCCCGTTGAAAAAGGCGCCATTGACCGGGTTTCACCCCACTCACCCCACGACGAAACATAACGCGGCGCAGGCGGTTTCGCCATCCTCCGAGACGATGCGGTCGCCCTTCACCAGACCCGCATCGGCGATCTGCGCCAGAACCCGGTCGAAGACCGCCGCGTGCCCCTCGTGGGGCAGGCGCGTGCGGGTCTTCGACAGCCAGGAATGGTCCGGCACACGATCCCGGCTCTCCAGTCGCAGAAACTCCCGCAGCGACAGCGAATCCGAGCCGCGCCATTCCAGCCCGCGCCCAGAGTCGATGCCCTCGAAACAACCCACCAGACGCATGCGGAAACAGCGCCCCGGCGGCACCGAAGGCCCTCCCATCCTGGCCGCGTGACAGCACCGGCAGACCGCCTCGGCGAAGCCGTCGAAGCCGCCATCGATCAGGACCGGCTGAAGACGGTCGTAAAACACATGACCCGGCGAGCGCGGCATCTCCGCCCAGCCCACCATCAAGTCACCCTGACGATCCTTCCGCAGTCCCATCGCCATCGGCGAACCCCCCGGTCAAATCAGAACACCAAGGAATCAGGCCAGGCCGCTCGCGTCCAGTGCCGACTTCGTCAACGGGCTGATAGATCATGGGCGGTTCCGATCGCTTCCTCGGATCGGTTGTTGAAGTTGTTCCCAAAAGACGGCCCAACTTGAGATTTGAACTCGAGGGCAGCGACCAGCCGTCCTTGATAGATGACCAACATATCCCAGAGCTTCGTCGGTCTGAAAAAGCCAGGAAGTGTGAGCACGCGTCGCCGTACACAGATATCGGCCATCAACAGACCATTGGCTTCGACCAAGATGCGCGCCAAGTCGAGAAACCCGTCCATGTTCTTGCCGGCGGTTACGCCCCCCGCGTTCCGGCGTCATGCTTGCCAGAGGCAATCTGTTTTTCGACGGCAGCGTTCCTGTTGCCCCAGAACAGCTTTACCGCCTCATGGGCGCAGGTCTCATAGTCGGTCAGATCAAGGGTCATGCTTGGGGTTCCCCTCGATCAATCGCAACTCATCAGGGCTGAGACGATAGAGCTCGGAGACAATCGCGTTTCGCTCGTGTTGGTCGTCGGTCTCGGCAACCTTCGCGAGACGCTTTCGCAAGGCAGCGCTCACGTCATGCCAATGCGGGATGCAAATTTTCCGAAGGTACTGCGCCTGGAAGCGCAAATATCCACCGCGCATTTTGGTCGAGTAGAGGGATACGAAAAGCCGGGCAATCCCTGATCGCAGGACCGCTTGCAGGGCTTGCACATCCCATTCGTTGGACGTGATGAAATAAAGATTGTGGTGCGGGTAGAGCTTGCCTTCCTCGTAAACGATTGATGCATCGCCTTTGATGTCGGGAATGAGCAACTTTTCTCGGTCTGCAATCTCGGGATAGATGCGATCAATCGTTCGATACCAGTTGTGTGGAGCCCTCTCCGCAACATGACGGGCGGCAATCTTCTCCTTGCGCTCTTCCAGATACGCACGAAGCTTCGGGAAGTCCTCGAGGCACACAAGCCTCCCGTCACTCCCGAAGGGATTCACCACTCCCCTACCCCGCCATTCAACTTGACCAGACAGGATGTCCTTGGTCATCACAAGCGGGATTTTTCGTGACCGTTCCACATCCAGTGCGTCATAGTCACCGATGAAGGCCTCATCGGCCCCCGTTGCCACGCCGATTCCGACCTTGCATCCAGCTTGTTCGAGAACCGGAAACTCCCGCTCAAGGCGGCGGGCTAGAGCCAACTCGTCAAAGGAATCCAGCACCCATGGCCCGCTGTCTTGGGTAATGCCCTCGATCTCCCGGATGGCGCTCTTTTTCAAAAGGGTTTTGCGAGTGAGATCGACCGCCAGTGCCTTGAGCCCGGCCGCATCGATGGCGGGCCTGGCGAATACCCGTGTCCTGGAGGGCCAGCCCCGCTCGAAGACCGTGATCGCTGGATAAGCACTCACCTCCGAGTGGAACGCGTCGGTATCGACCATATCGACATAGATTTTCAGGTTGAAATTCCGACTCACAAGCTCTCGGAGCTTCTTACCGTATTTGTTCTTCATCCATCGATCAGCACAAATGAAGCAAAGCTTCCCGTCTTCGTCCAAGAGGCCCAAGGACTGCTCGATAAAGGGGACATAGATATCCGCACGATCGTAGATTGTCGAAAATCTCTTGCGGTATTCACCCATAAGAACATCTGGGATACTCTCCTGACGAACATAGGGCGGATTGCCGATAACGTGGGTAAAGCGGTGATCGAAGGTTCCGAGAAGGAAATCTCCCTGCCAAAGCCACGTTTCAATGAGCTTAGTGGCATCGGATGGCGTGACCCCGGAACGCAGCAAGAGCGATAGCATTGCGTGGCGGTTTCGCTCGAAGGTACTGCGATGGAGCTCAACCGTGCGTATCGCAGACTTGAGCGTCGCGAAGCTCAATCCCTCGTGCTCCCGCTTTGCAGCCTCAAGAAGGCGTTCCAGGGCAGGGAGTATAAAATCACCATCCCCAAAGGATGGCTCGAGAAGTCGGTACTTCGTGAGCGGCCGATCAGCTGTATAGCCCACAAGATCGAGAATAAAATCCACAACTTCGCTGCGCGTATAGATCGCCCCGCGTTCTTCGATGCCGCCTCGTGTTGCCAACTCCTCAACGGCCTCGGCAACCGGACAGAACCCCGAAAATGATGGTTGTAAGGTGAGCGATTGCGGCACAGCCTAGCTCCGTGTTGAACATAGAGAGAACATTCGATTCTTCATAGCATAGATAGACGGGTAACAGCCCGTTGAAAAAGGCACCATTGATCGGGTTTCACCCCACGACGAAACATAACGCGGCGTCGGCGGTTTCGCCATCCTCCGAGACGATGAGGACGATCCGAGCGACCAGAACGGCTCCAGCGGGCGCAACAAGCACGAAAATACCGCCATATCTGCCCGCCACGGCCTGGCGCGGGGTGCCGGCGCCAATGAGTTGGCGCATCAGCAACGAGAGGTTGTGGCCGGCGACGTGAAGCAGGTATCGCTTGTGCACGTTCTCGCGCCCGCGCAGCCAGGTCCGGCGCATGCCGCCGCGATCGAGGCTGTGGGCAAAGCAGCGCCCGACGATCTCGGCGCGCAGCTTGAAGGCCTCGCGGGCGAGCGCGGACTTGAGCCGCACGCGGTTGTTGGTGACCGCCCGGCGCGCCGCCTGGTCACCGCGCCAGCGCGAAAAGCCCTTCTGCCTGGGCCCGGCGATCCGGGTCTTCCAGGGCCGGGTCTTGCAGGGACTGTCGTCCAGGGCCTTCAAGACCGCCCGTGAGTGATCGCCCTTGTCGGCGACGCATTCGGCCGGGCCCTCTGGCGTCGGTGCCGCAGCCACCGCCTCGAGGTTTGCCTGCGCCCGCCGCCAGGGTCCTGGAAAGCGTCGTGGTGTCGCCCTCATCGGCTGGGTGCAACTCGGCCGCCACCACCGCCCCGGTGTCCGGATCCACTGCGTGCCCGGGCTTGTAGGCCAGATGGGTCGCGGCGTCCTTCCTCCTGGCGACCCTGGCCTCGGGGTCGCTCCTGCAAACCCGATCCTGGTTCGAGAGCTTCTTGCCCTTGCGCTTGCGGTCCAGACGCGCCAGGTCCTCGGCCGTGGGCGTCTCGATGCCGCTCTCCCGGGCCAGATGCTCCAGCATCTCCCGGTCGCCCTCACCCGTGTCGCGCCGCACGATGTTGCGCAGCGCCGCGTTGGCCTCCATGGTCGAGGCATCCACCCCGATGCGCTCGCCCTTCACCGGGCCCGCCTCGGCGACCCGCGCCAGAACCCGGTCGAAGACCGCCGCGTGCACCCCGTGGGGCAGACGCGTGCGGGTCTTCGACAGCCAGCAATGGTCCGGCACACGATCCCGGCTCTCCAGCCGCAGAAACTCCCGCAGCGAGCAGCGAATCCGAGCCGCGCCATTCCAGCCCGCGCCCAGAGTCGATGCCCTCGAAACAGCCCTCCAGATGCCTGCGCAAACAGCGCCACGGCGGCACCGAAGGCGCTCCCGTCCTGGCCGCGTAACAGCACCGGCAGGCCGCCTCGGCGAAGCCGTCGAAGCCGCCCTCGATCAGGGCCGACTGAAGACGGTCGTAAAACACATGACCCGGCGAGCGCGGCATCTCCGCCCAGCCCACCATCAAGTCACCCTGACGATCCTTCCGCAGTCCCATCGCCATCGGCGAACCCCCCGGTCAAATCAGAACATCAAAGAATCAGACCAGGCCGCTCGCGTCCAGGGCCGACTTCGGCAACGGGCTGTTACGGAAATCCGGCGACATCTCCAAGCTGGGCGCGGTATCCGTAAAACAGCCAAGTTTGTAGGTTGTGGAGTTCGGTACGGTTCAGAAGATCAAGACCTAAATACGGCCCGATATCCAGTAGCTCCACCACATGGTACGCGCTCAGTCAGGGCTCCGCGTCTATTGTGAGAATGACGTGGATGGCAGTGCCAAGCCTTCCAATACTTGATGACGCGGGATACACTGCCTCAATATGTGGTGTCGAACGGCAGAGGTTGTGGAACTATCCCCCTAAGATGATAAGCATTTCGTTAAATAAGGTACCGTAGGATGCGGGAAAAAGTTGACCGAGCGCAGAATCGGTATCATATGATACCAAGAGAGTGTCACCCCGAGACGCGACATGGGGTGATGGCATGTCTATAAGCTCAGAGATTCGACAAGAGTTGGCACGACGATGCAGATCACGAGGCACTAGGACCGCAAAGTTTACGGCTAAAGCACCGACTGACTGGAATCCGATGACAATCTTGCATCCAAATCGAAGCAATGAATATTTCACGGACGACGCTGCTTGGGAATACGTCGCTGATCAACTTGAGGAAGGCGTGGCCGTTGATGTCATTACGCTCGATAAACCCGCCGGAAAGAAGGGTTATGTAATGCATCTACGAAGTCAGGTAAAAAACATAACGATTTACGTTAAGTTACAAATTCTTTCCGACAAGGTTGCTGGGCGAAGCTTTCATATAAGTCATGATTAGTATAGGTGGATATATGTTTACTTTACTAAATAAGTCTTCAAACCAGGCTCATGAGAGTTTCTGCCAATTCTGTGAATCAGATACCATCAAGCGCGTATCTCTGAAGCAGGAGTTCCAGTACGGAGTCGGCGAGCAGCAAGTGACGTTGCTCGCAACGGTACCCGTATGGACATGCCAGGAATGCGGCGAGCAGTATGAAGACGATGACGCGGAGATAATTCGGCACGATGTAGTGTGTCGGCACCTCGGTCGTTTAACGCCTACTGAGCTTCGCGAAATTCGCGGGAATGCTGGATATTCCCAAGCCGGTTGGGCTGAACTGACTGGCATCGGTGTCGCGTCCATAAAAAGGTGGGAGTCGTTAAATCAAATTCAGGGTGCGGCAAGTGATCGCTATTTGCGCTTGCTATCTGACCCCGGCATTGTGGGAAAACTCAGATTGCAAAGAAAAATGCAAATATAATTTGACCGACATTTCCCAGATGACCTCCAGGTTTGTGGAGATCATACCCCCGTACCCCCGTTGAGGGAACTGTATTCCCTTTGCCGCCATCCGATGGCTTGATTTTGGCGATCAGCCCTCGGTTGGAAGGCCATTTGGCCGGATTTGCCGCCATTCGGACACACCCCTGCTGTCGTTTTCACCTCGCTGTCGATGTCCCCGGCCTACGCCGGGGCGGGTCCTGGTCGCAGATCATCAATCAGGCTCAAGATTTTCCGGAACAGTTCCCCCGGCACCGCCACCTCGGCCAATTGGAACGTGACGTAGCGGCCATGGCTGACCACCTTGGCACCGATCTTTACCAACTTCTCCCGCAGCGTGGTCAGCGACCAGTGCTCGACCTCCTTCGGCAAAGCCAGCCTCCGCATGAAGGTGGCGAGATTGTAGGTAACCGTCTGGTCTCCCCGACCTTGAAGGGTTTGTGATTGGCGTGCGAGCCTTCGCGTGATCGCGGGCGATCGTGTCCGTTTGAATTACGCGGACACTTGAACTTGACGGATCATCGTAGAGGCAATCGGCGGAGCTACTCGAATGCGTTCAAGCGCCGTGTTGTGGCCGAGGCGCTTGAGCCTGTGGCTTCGGTTGCGTCGGTGGCGCGCCATCACGGGCTGAGCGCGACCATGGTGTTCGCGTGGCGTCGTGATCCGCGGTTTGGGCCGGGTGGTGATGGGGTATTTTTCCTGCCTGTCGAGGTGATGTCGACTGCGATCACCGCCGCGCCGGAGCCGATCAGCCCTGTCAGGGACAGCCGGGTCGAGATCGCTCTTGCATCGGGCCATCGTCTGACGCTCAGCGGTGCCTTTGATCCGGACATGGTGGTGCTGTTGGCGCGAGGTCTGAGCGCATGATCCCGGTTGCCGTGCAGACGAAGGTCTGGCTGGCGGCTGGCGTTACTGAGTCCGCTGTCAAGAAGCCGGTTTGAGCGCTGATTGTGGTGTTATGGCGGTCACCATTGCGGCGATGATTTTCCACAAAAGTTTCCTCAGCCACTTGAGGATGAGGCGGAGGTTGTAGCCGACGGCGCTCATGACGGCGTTGATTTGGTCGCCGAGTCGGCCGTGCAGGAAGTTTCGCTCCAGGTGGCCGTCGGTCTTGCAATGGCCGGTCACCGCCTCGATGGCGGATCGCCGCCTCGGTTCCTTCTTGATCTGGCCATGGACGCCGCGCTTCTGACCGGATTTGAAGACCCGGCCCGGCTTTGGTGCGCCGTGGCCCCGGTCGCCCTTGTCGACATAAGCCCGCTCGATTTCGCGTCCGGTCAGCGCCTCGGTTTCCTCGATGACCTCTTTCAGGGTGTGGCCGTCATAGGGATTGCCGGGGAGGCGGGGTGGGAGGCGGCGTGCTGCCGTTTCAGTGATTGTCCCGCGGCAACTGCCGCGAGGTGCGGTGGTAGTTGGTGGCGAACTCCAGGCAGCCGCCCTCGGCCAACTGGCCTACATGGTTCCGGTACAGCTCCTGCCACGGGGTCTGGTTCTCCAACTCGGGCGGGCTCCAGGCGGCGCGCCGCGCGGCCCATTCCCGATCCGGCACCAGGGCGTCGAGGCGGCGGCCCGGGATGTCGAGCCGCACCCGGTCGCCGGTTTGCAGCACCGCTAACCCGCCACCCACTGCCGCCTCGGGCGAGGCATTCAGGATCGACGGGCTCTCCGAAGTGCCCGACTGGCGGCCGTCGCCAACTGTCGGCAAATGCTCGATTCCGGCCTTCAGCAGCGCGTCGGGCGGCTGCATGTTGACCACCTCGGCCGAACCTGGATAGCCCACCGGACCGACGCCCCGGATGAACAGGATGCAATTCTCGTCGATCTCCAGGGCCGGGTCATTCAGCCGGGCGTGGTAGTCCTCCGGCCCCTCGAACACAACGGCGCGGGCCTCGTGGACTCCTTCCATACCGGGTCTGGAGAGGAAGCGGCGGCGGAAATCAGTCGAAATGACCGAGGACTTCATCAGCGCGGAGTCGAACAGGTTGCCCGCCAGCACCAGGAACCCCGCCTCCCGGCGCAGTGGCGCGGCGACGGTGCAAATCACCTCCGTGTCGGCGCTGCGGATACCGGTGAGATTCTCGGCAACGCTGCGCCCGGTCACGGTCGGCGCGTCGCCATGCAGCAGCCCGGCGGCCAGCATCTCGCCCATCACCGCCGGCACGCCGCCAGCGCGCTGGAAGCTCTCGCCGAGATACTTGCCTGCCGGTTGCATATTGACCAGCAAAGGCAACGCATAGCCCTGATCCTGCCAGTCCTCGATGCCAAGCGCCACCCCGGCATGGCGCGCGATCGCCTGGATATGCGGCGGTGCGTTGGTCGAACCGCCGATGGCGGTGTTGACCCGGATCACGTTCTCGAAATTCGCCCGCGTCAGGATATCGGACGGCTTCAGATCCTCCCCGACCATGGCAACGATGCGCTTGCCGGTGGCATAAGCCATCTCCATCCGGGCGCGGAACGGGGCCGGGATGGCGGCACAGCCGGGCAGGCTCATGCCCAGCGCCTCGGCCAGCGCGTTCATCGTGCTGGCGGTGCCCATGGTGTTGCAATGGCCAAGCGAGGGCGCCGAGGCGCAGACCCGGTTCATGAACTCCTCATAGTCGATCTTGCCCTCGGCCAGCAGCCGCCGGGCCTCCCACACCACGGTGCCCGAACCCGCCAGTTCACCCTTCCACCAGCCGTCCAGCATCGGCCCGCCGCTGAGCACAATGGCGGGCAGGTCCACCGTCGCCGCCCCCATCAGCATGGCGGGGGTGGTCTTGTCGCAGCCGGTGGTCAGCACCACCCCGTCGATCGGATAGCCCTGCAGCACCTCGACCAGCGACAGATAGGCCAGGTTGCGGTCCAGCGCCGCGGTCGGGCGCTTGCCGGTCTCCTGGATCGGATGCACCGGGAACTCGATCGGCACGCCGTCGGCGTCACGGATGCCGGCCTTGACCCGGTCGGCCAGGAACAGATGAATCTTGTTGCACGGCGCCAGATCCGAGCCGGTCTGGGCGAGGCCGATCATCGGACGGCCGGACTGCAGCTCCTCGCGGGTGTAGCCCTGGTTCTGGTAGCGCTCGACATAGAGCGCGGTCATGCCGGGGTTGTTCGGGTTGTCGAACCACTCCTGGCTTCGCAGTTCGCGGTTGGCGCGGGTGTCGCTGGTCATCGAAGTCCCTTTCGCACAAGCATTGCCTTCGCGGCGCGCGCGGCTTCTAATCGACTTTGCGATGGCGCTGGCGGGCGGTCAAGGAAGGGCAAGGCAGATGAACCGGATCGATCTGGATGGCCGCAAGGCGGTGGTGACTGGCGGCGCGCAGGGCATTGGCCGCGCCATCGTCGAGCGGTTTGCCGCCAGCGGGGCGCAGGTGACGATCTGGGACCGCAACCGGGAGCTGGCCGAGGCGGCCTCCGAGGAGATCGCCAAGGGAGAGATCGACGGCACGGTCGCGTTCGTTCAGGTCGACATGACCGACTGGGATGCGGTGCGTTCGGCGGCGGCGCGCACGGCGGCCGAGATGGGCGCGATCGAGATCATGGTCAACAATGCCGGGATCACCGGGATGAACACCACGGTGGCCGAATACCCGGTCGAGGAATGGCGGCGGATCATCGACCTCAACCTCACCGGCGTCTTCCACGGCTGCAAGGCGGTGGTGCCGGGGATGGTCGGGCAGGGATATGGCCGCATCGTCAACATCGCCTCGATCGCCGGCAAGGAGGGCAACGCCAACGCTGGCGCCTACTCCGCCTCGAAGGCAGGCGTGATCGCGCTGACCAAGGCGCTGGGCAAGGAGCTAGCGGCCCACGACATCGCCGTCAACTGCGTCACCCCGGCGGCGGCGCGAACGGCGATCTTCGACCAGATGACCGACGAGCACATCGCCTTCATGCTGTCCAAGGTGCCGCGCGGACGGTTCGTCTTGGTCGAGGAAATCGCCGCCATGACCGCCTGGCTGGCCAGCGCCGAGAACAGCTTCACCACCGGCGGCGTGTTCGACATTTCAGGGGGAAGGGCGACGTATTGAGGGGGTGGCGCGGGAGGAGGCGGAATATACTCCGAGCAATGCGACGATCAAAATAATTTCTGGGTCAGCCCCACAATATATTCTCATTATCAGGCGCAGTGAGCGCAAACTCCCCAAGCGCGGAATGGCAGCACGATTGAGATGATAATAACCCCATCGACCCACTCCCCGCTCTTCAGGCCTAATCTCGGCAACAGCGGCGGAGACAGCAATCGCCTTCGTGGCGACGACGACGTTGGCGTCGATCTCAGAACAAAACCAAAAACGAAGGTAATTACTCACCCCTTGTGCCGCCCGGCGATCTCTGAATCGATGGGGCAATGGATCGTTCCGGGCTTGAACGCTTGAGCAAAGAACAGTTGGTTGATCTGGTGCTGAAACTTCCGCGCCCGGCAAAGACCTCGCGGCCATCTTCCAAGCCGCCGTCGAGCGATAAAAAGGCGCGGCGGCGGCATTCCAAACCCGGCGGCGCCAAGCCCGGACACAAGGGCCATTTCCGCGCTCTGGCGGAACATCCCGATGAGACGATTGCACACCGCCCTGCCAGTTGCCCGGCCTGCCAAGGCAAACTCGATGCCAGCCTCGAGGGCGAGGTTGTTGGTGATTACGACGAAATCGAGTTGCCACAGGTCACGCCGTTTGTCCGCCGTCACCTGCGTTTGACGGTCAGGTGCCGCCATTGCCGGGCCCGGAATGCGCAGCCCGTGTCGACGCCTCATTGCCCAGCCCCGCCACCGGCGCGCCATTCGGGCCGCGCCGGCATGGTCTGGCGCTTTATCTGAAGACCTTCCAGGCGCTGTCATTCGCCCGGCTGAGCGCCCTGTTCGAGGATGTATTCGGGCTCAAGATCAGCCCGGGCGCGCGGGCCAGGATGCCGGCCCGCAGCGACAAACCCTTTGCCGCGCAAAAGCCGGCCATCATCGCGCGCCGGCGCCGTGCCGAGATGCTCGCCTCCGATGAGACCGGCATCCGCATTGAGGCGCTCAACAGCTATCAATGGGTCTTCCTCAGTCCGGACGCGGTCGTGCACCAGGCCCGGATGAGCCGGGCGGGCCAGGTGGTTGGCGATGTGATGGCCGGGCACAGGGCGCGGGGACAGGGCGAAGGTCTGGCTCTCGGAGGCCTGTTCGGCACAACAAAATCATCGCGTCGATCAACAGACATGCCTGGCCCATCTGGCCCGAGACCTGGCCTATGGGTTGCAGGCCAGCGATGATCAGCGGCCGTTTCGCCTGAAATTGTGGCTTGATAAGCGGCTCGCGCCGGCCCGTAACATCGAGAGCTATGCGGCCACTACGCTGATGGCGAAAAAGCCTCAGGGCGAGGCTGCGCCGGCTGATATTTTGCGCGCCAGACCGACCTGCGAGGTGGCCGAGAAGCGGCGCGCCAAATTCGCCCGCGCCAGCCCACGACGGCTGACGTTCCTGGACTTTCCCGGCCAACTCGAGGTCACCAACAATGCCTGCGAGCGTCCTTATTCCACGCCTGTTCATAAAAATACGCCAATATGTCCATTTAACTGAACGCAACACTCCCTCACGTCCACTTAAATGAACATCAATTTGACCTACAGATACGATCAGTGTAAGATGTTCAATATACTGTACGTGAAACTTCTTCACGTGCAGTGTAATGAACAAACAAGGCAGATTAACGATGAAACGCAAGAGAAGCTATTCACGCATCACGCGTCAAGCACTCACGATCCTGGGTAAACTCATTCGGGTAGGCCGGATGGAACGCGGCATGACCGCGCAAGAGCTAGCGAATCGCGCCGGTATCAGCCGCACCACCCTATACAATGTAGAAAAAGGTGAGCCAGGTCCAGAAGTTGGCACTGTCTTCGAGATTGCTGCCCTCGTCGGCGTGCGCCTGTTTGAATACGACGAAAGAACGCTGGCCATGCATAAGGCACGGCTGGATGAAAAGCTGACGTTGCTACCAAAGAGTGTTCGGCCCAAGTCACGGGAGATCAATGATGACTTCTAAGCTTGTGGAACCCGAACAGGCCTATGTGTGGATTTGGCTGCCGGGCGAAACCGAGCCCGTTGTCGCCGGACGCCTCATTAAGGACGGAGATTGCCTGTCCTTTATTTACGGCGCAAAATACCGCGCCGGCGAAAACGCCATCCCGATCTTTGAACCGGAGCTTCCGCTACGCGAGGGTCTCATTGAGCCTATCAACGGGCTATCGATGCCAAGTTGCATTCGAGACGGTTCCCCTGACGCCTGGGGACGCCGCGTTATCATCAATAAACTAACAGGCGCGACGGCCGATGAAGGAAATGCGCCCCACATCAGCGAACTGACCTATTTGCTTCAATCAGGCTCTGACCGTATCGGCGCTCTGGATTTTCAAATATCGGCAACCGAATATGTGCCGCGCCTTTCTGCCGGAGCCTCCTTCGAAGAACTGATTGCTGCAGCGGAGCGCATCGAAAAAGGACTACCACTCACCGTGGCACTTGATCAGGCTCTAAACCATGGCACCTCGATTGGCGGCGCGCGCCCAAAAGCTCTGATCGAAGACAATGGCAGGAAGTTCATTGCCAAGTTTTTTTCGAGCACTGACCTGTACAGTGTCGTAAAAGCAGAATTTATAGCTATGCGCCTGGGTGCGGATTGCGGTCTTTCGGTCGCCCCTGTTTCACTGACTAACGCGGCGGGCAAAAACGTCCTTCTCATTGAGCGTTTCGACCGGATCAACTCTGACGGCAGTTGGAAACGCCGCGCCATGGTTTCTGCCCTGACCATGCTCGGCCTTGACGAGATGATGGCGCGCTACGCTTCTTATGAGGACCTCGCAGAACTCATCCGGCACAATTTTACCGACCCCAAAGACACGCTCAAGGAACTTTACGGCAGAATTTGCTTTAACATTCTGTGCGGCAACACCGACGATCATGCCCGCAACCACGCTGCCTTCTGGGACGGTAATATGCTCACGCTAACACCTGCCTATGATCTTTGCCCGCAAGGCCGTACCGGCAACGAAGCTACGCAAGCCATGCTGATTAAGGGAGACTCACGTTTTAGCTCTCTGGCAACTTGCCTTGCAGCGGCCCCTGACTATCAGTTGACCGAGGACACAGCTGCCTCAATCATCGAAGAGCAGATAATAACAATTGCCAAGCAATGGGCCGAAACCTGCGATGCCGCCGAACTCAGCCCGACGGACCGGGCTCTGTTTGCGGGGCGGCAATTTTTGAACGCCTATTGCCTTGAAGGGCTGGGAGATCGTCAGCCGGGTATGCAGCAGTCTTTCAATGAAGCACACGCGAGCATCACGGCATAAGCTCTCAGGGTCGTTACGAAGAACCCCATCATGATGATGATCAATCATCGCGCCTGTACCCATAGGAGGTGATTACCGAATGAGCATAACGCTGAACGCTGATTTCTGGAGGACGCGCTGTTTGTGCTCCAGCGTCGGACCGTCACCGTATTCCCCCCCCTGAACGCATGGCCCATAATACCAACTTGCACTGATCAGAACCCATGTGCCCATTCTCGCATTCCGATGGATGTGATCTTCCACGGCCGTTCGATGAGCTTGTTCCAGGCCTCGCAGCGGAGCGCGACGATGTCGTCGTAGGATTGGAAAATACGGTTGGAGAGCCAGTTGTCGCGCATGAACTGCCAGACATTCTCCAAGTTCTGGTGATCGTGGCGGAGGCGGCAGCAGGGTGATGTTGTCCGGTATGGTGAGCTTGGCGGACATATGCCATCCGGCCTGGTCGACAATCACCACGGCGATCACCACGGCGTGGGCGCCGGGGTCGACGGCCTTGCTGATCTCGGCCAGATGCAGTCCATCGCCGGGATGTCGCACCAAGGCATGAGCAGACCAGCGCCGTTACCTTTGGCGGGGCCTATGGCCCCGAATATGCTGGCCCATTTGGTGCGCTGGTCGTGGGGTGCGCTGGGGCGGGTTCTCTTGCGCGCCCAGCGTCGCACGGATTTATTGTCATTGGCGGCTTCCGGGGCGGCTTCCGGGAAGTCGGGTTGATCGGGGATCTGGATTGGTTTTCTGGCGCGCGCCAGCTTGGCACGGCGCCGAGCGTTGGCGAGCAGGCGGTAATGACGGATACGATGGCAACCAGGGGCAGAACATGAAGCAGGAAGCGGCGGATGAACTCGTCTGGCTTCAATGTCATGGTTTTCCGCCGCTGACGATGGCGATCGTCGCGCCATTTGAAGGTGATGGCGTTATCATTCCAAGATATCAGGCGGCTGTTGGCGATGGCGACGCGATGGGTATAGCGGGCGAGACAGGCGAGGACTTGTTCCGGCCCGGCGAAGGGGCGCCTGGGGTAAACCACCCGATTGGCTTTGCGCGGCGGGCCGGGATGGGCAGCCAAAGCCTGGCTGCCGTTCAGCGACGCCAGGTGGTCGAGGAATTGCCGCTCACCGGCCTCGTGAGCGGCGGTTAATGCTTCCAGGAACAAACGACGAAACAAGCGGGACAATACCCGTACGGGCAGGAAAAAGCCGGGTTTGCCGGCAATCCATTCGCGCCCGTCACCAGACCGCGCGGCGCCGGGCACGATACAGTGCAGATGCGGATGACAAGACACGTTCCGGCCCCAGCTATGCAGCACGGCGATCTGGCCGATGCGCGCGCCCGGATGTTTGGGGTCGGCGGCGATGGTGGCCGCCATAACACCACAATCAGCGCTCAAATCGGCTTCTTAACAGCGGACCAAATACCGCGTGAGCGGTTTAGTTCAATTCCCAAAATGAGTCAGCCTTCGCGCAAGCTGGTTTTATACGGGAACACCGGCGCAGCCCGAACCCCTCCCGGTTGCATAGATGAGGATGACCGCGCGACCCGGAACTGGCCGCCGGACTCGCCTTCTGACGGGTTCCTTGGATCAGTCACGATCAACGCGCCTTGGTAAGACCCTCCCCACCCAACCACCAAGCCTACCGGATGGGATTACGCTTGTTGGTTGGGCGGGGATGCGGGGCGGGAGGCGGCGCGCAGGTGACCGGGCAGGCGCATAAATCTCAACGCGCCCTGGTATTACAACGTCCGCTCGACCTCTTCCCTCTCGAAGATCTCGATGACGTCGTTTTCGCGGATGTCCTCGTAGTTCTCGAAGGCCATGCCGCATTCCTGGCCGGCATTGACCTCCTTGACCTCGTCCTTGAAGCGCTTGAGGGTTTTCAGACTGCCCTCGTGGATTACCACGTTGTCGCGCAGCAGGCGGACGCCAGCCGAGCGCCGGGCGATGCCTTCGGAGACCTCGCAGCCAGCCACCTTGCCGACATGGGAGACCTTGAAGACCTCCTTGATGCGGGCGTAGCCGATGAAGGATTCCTTGACCTCCGGGCTGAGCAGGCCGGAGGCTGCCTTTTTTACATCATCGACCAAGTCGTAGATGATCGAGTAGTAGCGGATCTCGACCCCCTTCTGGTTCGATGCCTCGCGTGCCGGTGTGTTGGCGCGAACGTTGAAGCCGATGATCGGGGCGCTCGACGCGTCCGCCAGGGTCACATCCGATTCGGTGATCGCGCCGACGCCGGAATGCAACACGCGGACCCGCACCTCGTCATTGCCGATCTTCTCCAGCGCCTGGACGATGGCCTCGGCCGAGCCCTGCACATCGGTCTTGACGACGATCGGCAGTTCGCTGAGGTTGGTCCCGGACTCGGCTCGGGCCAGAAGCTGGTCCAGCGTCGTGCGAGTGCCGCGCGCCGCCTGGGCCTCGCGGGACTTGCGGTAGCGGTAGTCTGCGATCTCGCGCGCCTTGGCCTCGTCCTCGACGACGTTGAGGGTATCGCCCGCCTCGGGTGTGCCCTGCAGGCCCAGCACCTCGACCGGGATCGACGGACCGGCTTCCTCGATCCGGTCACCCGACTCGTTGATCAGGGCGCGGACCCGGCCCCACTGTTCGCCGACGACGAAGATGTCGCCCAGCTTCAGGGCGCCGCGCTGAACCAGAACGGTTGCCACCGGGCCGCGGCCGATATCGAGCTTGGCCTCGATCACGGCGCCTTCGGCCGGGCGGTCGGGATTGGCCTTGAGGTCCAGCAATTCCGATTGCAGGACGATGGCCTCGACCAGTTTGTCAAGCCCTTCGCCGGTGATCGCCGAGCATTCGACATCGAGCACTTCGCCCGACATCGCCTCGACCAGAACCTCGTGCTGGAGAAGCTCGGTGCGGACCTTGTGCGCATCCGCGCCGGGGCGGTCCATCTTGTTAATCGCCACGATCATCGGCACACCTGCCGCCCTGGCATGGTGGATTGCCTCGACGGTCTGCGGCATGACCGAGTCATCCGCCGCCACCACCAGGATGACGATATCGGTGACATTGGCGCCGCGCGCACGCATCGAGGTGAAGGCGGCGTGGCCGGGAGTGTCGAGGAAGGTGATATCGTGGCCGTCGTCGGTGGTGATCTGGTAGGCGCCGATATGCTGGGTGATGCCACCGGCCTCACCGGCGACCACACTGGTCTTGCGCAGCGCATCCAGCACCGAGGTTTTGCCGTGGTCGACATGGCCCATGATGGTGACGACCGGCGCGCGACGCTTCAGATCGGCCTCGTCGTCATCGGTGGTCTTGATCACGTTCTCGACGTCGGATTCCGAGACCCGGATCATCTTGTGGCCGAACTCCTCGATCACCAGTTCGGCGGTGTCGGGGTCGATCGACTCGTTCTGGGTTGCCATAATATCCATTTTCATCAGCGACTTGATCACATCTGTGACCCGCTCGGCCATGCGGTTGGCGAGCTCCTGCACGGTGATGGCGTCGGGTACGCGGACATCGCGCACAACCTTCTCGCGCTCGACCGGGCCGCCCATCAGCTTGCGCTTCTCGCGCTCCTGGCGGCGGCGCATCGCGGCCATCGAGCGCTGGCGGCCACCTTCCTCGTCGCCGAGTTTCGAGATCGTCAGGCGGCCGGTGCGGCGCTTGTCGTCGCCACGGTTGCGCGAGGGCGCGGGCTTTTTCGCAGCACCAGGACCGCCGGTGGCGCCACGGCCGCGCGCCGGTCCACGGCTCTCCTCCTGCTGTCCACCGGCGGGTGGGCGCGGCGCGGCGCGCGGCACAGCCGGCGTCGCGGGGGCAGGCTCCGAGGCAGGCTCCGGGGCCGGTTCAGCCTGCTCGGCGGCCGCTGCCTTGGTGGCCTCGGCTTCAGCTTCCCCGGCCTCGCGCTGTTTGCGCGCGGCTTCCTCGGCCTCCAGGCGTTTGCGCTCGTTGGCGGCTTCCTCGGCTTTGCGCAGGGCGTCATTCTCGGCGCGGAGCGCGACCTCCTCGGCATTACGCTTGCGGCGGATCTCCTCGTCCTTCTTGGCCTGCTTGAGGGCCACGAGGCGGCGCGCATATTCCTCGTCGGACAGCGTGCGCAGGACGTTGCCGCTACGGTCTTTGCGTGGTTTGGCATCCTTTCTGACCGGCTGCCCGGGCTTCGCCACCGGCACCACGGCCTGCACCGTCGGCTTTGCCGTCAGCGTGGTGGCGGCTGCCTGGGCTGCTTTCGGCGCACCGTCGCGCGGGGCCACGAACCGCTTGCGCTTGGTCTCGACGACAACCGCCTTGGAGCGCCCATGGCTGAAGCTCTGGCGCACGGAACCACGCCCGCCGCCGGGTCCACGCCCACGTCCGCTAATCTTGTTGTCGCCGCTGTCCGTATCGCTCATCGATCACCTTGTCCGGGGGCCGTCGCTGGCCCCGCTTGCCTTGTGTCACTCGTCCGTGCGCCCATCCGCACGGGCACCTGCTGCGTCGCATCCGTTTTCGGAGCGGTGGGGCGCAAACCATTGAGCCGCGCCGCCTCCCCGATCGCACGATCCGCGAAGCCACCCCGGTCGAGCGCGGCATGTATCGCAAAATCGCGGCCAAAAGCCAAACCCAATTCCGTTGAGTCCAGCACATCAATTTCCCGGGCCTCGCCGGGCACCCCACCCGCCAGCCCGATTGCCAGCCGGTTGAGCTTGGATTTTCCATCCACGGCGCCGTCGCTGGCATGGATCAGCGCGCCGACGGTTCCGTCCTTCAGCCGGGCCCGGACCTTCTCGAACCCGGTTACAGCCTGGCCTGCCTTGCGGGCCAGGCTGATCACGTCGATCAGCCGTGCGGCCAGCAGCGCCTCGAGCCGGTCGGCCAGGTCGGCGGGCGCCGCTGCCTGGGCCTTGAAGGCGCGCGAGAACAGCTTCTTCGCCACCGCCTTGTCGACCAGCGCGCGCTCGGCCGTCAGCCAAACCCCGCGCCCCGGCAGCTTCGCCGCCAGATCCGGCACCACCTGGGCATCCGGGCCGAGCACGAAGCGGACCAGCCGGTCGGTTGGCCCGCGCTCGCCGGTGGCGATGCAGCGCCGTTCCGGCTCGTCCTGGGTTTTGGCGGCCCCGCCCCGGGTCATAAGGTTCCGGGCAGGCCTACGCCAACCCGGCCTCCTCCAACCCGACGTTCCCCACCCCGGCGTCCTCTGGGGTCTCGCTGCCCGCATCCGCGCTCGATTCGCCTTCGGCACCCTCATCCGGAGCCACTTCGAGGACGGCCGGATCGACGATGCCGATCTCGACCCGGGCCTTCATCACCAGGTACTGTGCCTCCTCGAGGCTGATTTCGAAGGGCTCCAACAGCCCGTCATCCTTGACACGGTTGCCATCGATGGTGGTGAAGCCGCCGGCCAGCTCCCAGTCGGCGCATTTGGCGAACTCTTCGAGATTGGTGATCCCGTCCTTGGCCAGCACCAGCACCATCTGCGGTGTCAGGCCCTCGAACCCGATCAGGGTGTCGTCGACGCCAAGTTCGCGGGCCTCGGTCAGGGCCTTCTGGTTGGCTTTTTCCAGGAACTCACGGGCACGGGTCTGCAGTTCGAGACCGGTTTCGTCGTCGAAGCCGTCGATCGTGGTCAACTCGTCAAGCACCACATATGCGACCTCCTCCAGCGAGGTGAAGCCCTCGGAGACCAGAAGCTGGGCAACCATTTCGTCGACGTTCAGGTGCTCGATGAACATCGCCGAGCGTTCGTTGAACTCGGTCTGGCGGCGCTCGGATTCTTCGGCCTCGGTCATGATGTCAATGTCCCAGCCGGTGAGCTGGCTGGCGAGCCGCACATTCTGGCCGCGCCGCCCGATGGCCTGGGAGAGCTGCTCGTCCGGCACCACCACCTCGATGCGCTGGGCATCCTCGTCCATCACCACCTTGGTGACTTCGGCAGGCTGGAGCGCGTTGACGATGAAGGTGGCGGCGTCGTCGTTCCAGGGGATGATGTCGATCTTCTCGCCCTGCAATTCATTGACCACCGCCTGGACGCGCGAGCCGCGCATACCGACACAAGCACCGACCGGGTCGATCGAGCTGTCATGGCTGATCACGCCGATCTTGGCGCGCGAGCCGGGGTCGCGGGCAACCGCCTTGACCTCGATGATGCCGTCATAGATCTCCGGCACCTCCATGCCGAACAGCTTGGCCATGAATTCCGGCGCGGTGCGGCTCATGAAGATCTGCGGGCCGCGGGTCTCGGAGCGCACGTCGCGGATATAACCCCGCACCCGGTCGCCGATCCGATAGGTCTCACGCGGGATCAACTGGTCGCGGCGGATGATCGCTTCGGCGCGGCCCAGATCGACGATGACGTTGCCATACTCGACCCGTTTGGCGACGCCGCTGATGATTTCGCCGACGCGGTCCTTGAATTCCTCGTACTGACGCTCACGCTCGGCCTCGCGGACCTTCTGGACGATCACCTGCTTGGCGGTCTGGGCGGCGATACGTCCGAAATCCATCGTCGGCAGGGGTTCGGTGATGAAATCGCCGACCTCGGCCTCCGGATTCTTCAGCCGCGCCTCGGCGAGCGGGATCTCGGTGAAGTGGTTCTCGACCTCCTCGACCGCCTCCATCGCCTGGCTCATCGAAATCTCGCCGGTCTTGCGGTCGATGAAAGCACGGATGTCGTATTCGGCGCCGTAGCGCGAGCGCGCGGCCTTGCCGAGGCTGTCTTCCATTGCTTCGAGCACCAGATCGCGCTCGATCAGCTTCTCGCGGGCAACCGCGTCGGCGATCTGCAACAGCTCCAGCCGGTTTGCACTGACCATCTCAAGCGTCCTTCTGTAATTCGGGCTGCAATGCGGGGGTTCCGATATCCCCATCCGTTTCTTCATCGGCTTCCGTATCGGCGGGCTCGATCACGTCGAACTCGGCCTCGTTAAAGGCGCGTTTGCGGGCGCGCAGGCTCTCGGTGACCAACGCGTCGGTCAACACCAGCTTGGCGTCGGCCAGCCAGTCGAATTCCAGCCCGATGGGGCCCCCAAGACCGGGCTTGATCGTCGGGTCGTCGATCTCGATCAGCACCTCGGTGCCCTCGACCCCCGCCAGCGTCCCCTTGAAGCGTTTGCGGCCGTCGATCATTTCGGCGGTCTCCAGCCGGGCCTCGCAGCCTTCCCAGCGGGTGAAGTCGTCGAACCGGGTCAGCGGCCGGTCGATGCCCGGCGACGAGACCTCGAGGCGGTATTCACCCTCGATCGGATCCTCGACGTCGAGGGCGGCAGAGAGCGCGCGCGAAAGCTGGGCGCAATCCTCGACCTCCATGGTGCCGTCTTCACGCTCGGCCATGATCTGCAACGTGATCCGCTTGCCGCCCATCAGCCGCAACCGCACCAGCCGGAACCCCATGCCCTCGACCGTCGGCGTGACGATCGCGGCCAGGTGCTGGTCGATGTGGGCCTTGGCAACCATGCTGGTCACGGGTGCGGACATGCGGTGCGTCTCTCCTCCGGGATACGAATCAAAAAGCGGGCTTCGCGGCCCGCCTCGTAAACCCGGTGGGGGTCCCGCTGGTCCAGCGAGGCCGCCGCGATGTTGGGGTGATATAGACCTGAGTCGGGGTGGTTGCAAGCCCCTCTGTCCGGCCGGTAGCGGGTTCAGGCCAAACCTGCTTCCGCTTCGCGCGCCTTCAACCTTTCGGTTTCCGCCACCATGTAGTCCCGCGACAGGGGGGCGGCGTCGCGCTCAAGGCCGAGTTGGAAGTGCATGACCGCCATGCGGCCGGTCAGGAACGAGGCCTCGACGCCGGCGAGGTAGAGCTCCCACATGCGGCAGAAGCGTTCGCCATACATCTCCTTCGCCGCGTCGCGGTTGGCGGCGAAGCGTTTGGCCCATTCCTCGATGGTATAGCCGTAATGCTTGCGCCAGATCTCACAGTCCTGCAGCCAGAGGCGGTTCTGCTCGACCGCCGCCAGCGCGTCCGACAGCGCTGGAATATGGCCGCCTGGGAAGATGTACTTCCTGGCGAAAGGGCTGCTGACGCCGGAGGCCTTGGCCCGCATGATCGAATGGATCAGCGCCACCCCGTCCGGCGCCAGCCTGTCGCGGACGGTCGCGAAATAGGTGCCGAGGTTGGCTTTGCCGACATGCTCCATCATGCCGACCGAGACGATGCGGTCGAAATGCCCGGTGACCTTGCGGTAATCCTGAAGCTCGAACCGAACCCGGTTCGACAGTCCTGCCGCCTCGGCCCGCTCGCGGGCGACCTTGAGTTGCTCCTCGGCCAGGGTGACCCCCACAACCTCGACATCCGCCACCTGGGCCAGATACAGCACCATGCCGCCCCAGCCGCAGCCGATATCCAGCACCCGCTGGCCAGGCTTCAGGAGCAGCTTGGCGGCGATGTGGCGTTTCTTGGCGAGTTGAGCCTGCTCCAGGGTCTCGCCGCCTTCCGGGTAGTAGGCGCAGGAGTACTGCATGTCGCTGTCGAGAAACAGCCGGTAGAGGTCATTGCCGATGTCGTAATGCGCCGCGACGTTGCGGCGCGAACGCAGCGGGTTGTTGCGGATGACTCGCTTCGCCACCCGCGCGACGCGGCGCACGACCGCCTGGAACGGCACGCGGTTGAAGCGCCCCTGATTCAGCTTGAACAGGCGAAGCAGGTCGCGCAGGTCTTCGGACGCGACCTCAAGCCCGCCATCCATATAGGCCTCGGCGAAGCGCAGTTCGGGGTTGAACATCAGCTTGTGGTCAAGCGCCGCGTCGGTGATCCGGATCGTGACCTCCGGTCCCGGATTGGTGCCGCCGAAGGCTTCGGAGACACCGTCCGGGTCGATCAACGTCAGTGACCCGGTTTGGACCACGCGGCGCAACAGCCAGGGCAGGAATCGCATGGCGCTATCCTTCGATTTCAGCCGGGGGGGGCTTCGCGGGCGATGATGCGCTGCACCTCATCCACCATGTAGTCGCGGCTGAGGGGAACCGCGTCGCGCTGGAGGCCAAGCTGGAGGTGCATGATCGCAAGGTTCCCGGTCAGGAACGAGGACTCGAAGCCCAGCAGGTACAACTCCCACATGCGGCAGAAGCGTTCGTCATACATTTCCTTGGCCGCGTCGCGCTGATCCATGAACCGTTCGTACCATTGGCGCAGGGTGAAGGCGTAGTGCTTGCGCCAAACCTCGAAATCCAGGGGCCAGAGGCCGGCCCGCTCGATCGCGGTGAGGGTTTCGGAGGCGCCGGGCACATAGCCGCCGGGGAAGACGTACTTCTGGGTGAAGGGGTCGGTGTGGCTGGAGGACTTGATCGTCATGATCGAATGGATCATCGCGATGCCGTCGGGTTTCAGGCAGTTGCGCACGGTCTGGAAATAAGTGCCGAGGCTGGAGGCGCCCACCGCCTCGAGCATGGCGACGGAAGCGACGCGGTCGAATTTCTCGGTGACGCTGCGATAGTCCTGAATCTCGAACCGGACCCGGTGCGACAGCCCCGCCGCCTCGGCCCGTTCGCGGGCGACCTTGAGCTGTTCTTCGGCCAGGGTGATGCCCAGCACCTCGACATCCGCCACCTGGGCCATGTAGAGTGCCATGCCGCCCCAGCCGCAGCCGATCTCCAGCACCCGCTGGCCGGGCCGGAGCATCAGCTTGGCGGTGATGTGGCGCTTTTTGGCAAGCTGGGCCTGCTCCAGGGTCTCGTTGCCCTTGGGGAAATAGGCGCAGGAATATTGCAGGTCGGGGTCGAGGAACAGCCGGTAGAGGTCGTTGCCGAGATCGTAATGCGCCCGCGCGTTATAGCCCGCGCGCAACGGGTTGTTGGGGGTGAGGTAGCGCCGGGTGGCACGCAGGGTGCGCTTCCATCCGGCCTCGGCGACGGTCCGGCCTCGGCGCGCCTTGTTGATCTGGTAGAGCTCAAACAGGTCGCTGATGCCGCCCTTCTCGAACTCGATCCCGCCGTCCATGTAAGCCTCGGCGATGGCAAGCCGGGGGCTGCGCAGCATCTTCCAGTCGAGGTTGGAATCGGTGACGCGGACGGTCAGGTCAGGCCCTGGACCGTCGCCGCCAAAAACCTGGGTTCGGTCATCGGGAGCGATCAGGGTCACGGTGCCGCTTTTTACCAGCCGCTGCAGCAGCCAAGGCAGGATTCTCATAGGCGTCGCTCCCGGATGAAACCAGGCGAACTCTTGGCCCGGTCAGGGGGCTGAGGTCAACCCGCTACCAGCCCGCCGTCGATCACCATTTCGGAGCCTGTGATAAACGAGGCCGCCGGTGAGAGCAGGTGGACGATGCTGGCGGCAACCTCGTGGGGTTGCGCCATGCGGCGGAGCGGGATCGACGCTGCCATCTTCTCGCGGGTCCGGACCGGATCGTTGGTGGCTTCGGCAAGGCCGTCTGCCATGGCGCCCGCGACAAAGGCCGGGTGAACCGAGTTGCAGCGGATCGGCGGGTCGAGCCGCGCGCCATGCAGGGCGACGGATTTGGTCAGCAGCCGGACCGCGCCCTTCGAGGCGTTATAAGCGGCCAGATTGGCGCCGCCGACCAGGCCGGAGACCGACGAGAGGTTAACGATGGCGGGAGTGGCGCTGCGTTTCAGCAGCGGCCAGGCGGATTTGCAGCCGAGGAAGACGCCGTCGGCATTAACCGACATGACGCGCTTCCAGTCGGCCAGCGAAGTGTCCTCGATCGAGCCCAGATGGGTGATGCCGGCGTTGTTCACGAGGCCGTCGAGGTGGCCGTGGCGGGCCTCTACCTCGGCGATCACGGCGGCCCAGCCGGCTTCGGTGGTGACGTCATGGGGGAGGTCGATATCGTCGCCGGGCTGCAGGTCGGTGGTGATGACGGTGCCACCCGCCGCGCGGATTGCTGCCGCTGTGGCCCGGCCGAGCGTGCCCGCCGCGCCGGTGATCAGGATGATGTGGCCGGGAAGCATCATGCAACGCGTCGTCTATGGGTGATCGTGCTATAGTTCCCGGCAACCCGATCCGCCAGCGCCAGGGTGGCGTCGGAGGGATCATGGCTCATTCGGATCGCGACGCGGCAGGTTCCGGTCTCGGGCAGCCCGTCAGCCGCGAGGCGTTGAACCAGCCCTGCCTTGATCTGGCAGCGGGGCATTGGCGCAATGGCGAGATCAGCCAGTACAGCGGCCAACCGGGCGCTGAAGAACTCCGGGATATACGCAAATCGGTAGGGAATTCCAGCATGCTCTACCGCTTCGAGCGAGGCGTGGTGCCAGCCGCAGCCTTGCGTCGCCATCGCCAGTGGCAATGGGCGTTCGCGGGCGGTCCGGCCACCATCCTTGCCGACCCAAACCAACGGTTCTTCGGGTATCAGCCGGTCGGTTTCCCGCCACGGAACGGCATCCTGTTCTCCCGCACCCCTCATTTCAGATCCGCCAGCCGGTCGGTGGCGCGGATCAGTTCGGCGGCGATGCCGGGCTCCGAGAGCGCGTGGCCGGCGTCGTCGACCAGCTTCAGCACGCCCCCAGGCCAGGCCCTGGCCAGGCGGTGGGCGATTTGCGGGGGGCAGATCATGTCGTAGCGGCCATGCACCAACACCCCGGGGATGGCGGCGATGCGAGGCATGTCGCGCAGGATCTGATCGTTCTCCTCGAGCCAGCCGCCATGGACGAAGTAGTGGCTTTCGATCCGGGCGAAGGCACGGGCGTAGGCGGCGTCGATGAACCCGGCCCGGTTCGGGCGCAGCGCCGCGGTGGCGGATTCCCAACGCACCCATTGGCGGGCCACGCGGGTCTGCCCGGCATCGTCGGCGCTGGTCAGTCGGCGGTAATAGGCACCGATCAGATCGTCGTGTTCGGCGGCCGGGATCGGGGCGGTGAAATCGGCCCATTCCTCCGGGAAGAACCGCGCCGCGCCACCGCCGTAGAACCAGTCGAGTTCGGCCTTCGTCATGGTGAACAGGCCGCGCAGGACCAGGGAGGCGACCTGGTCCGGGTGGGCCTGGGCGTAGAGCAGTGCCAGGGTCGAGCCCCAGGAGCCGCCGAAGACATGCCAGCGCCCGAGGCGCAGATGCTTGCGGATAAGTTCGATGTCCTCGACCAGGTGCCAGGTGGTGTTCTCCTCCAGCCCGCCACGTGGGCGCGAACGCCCGGTGCCGCGTTGGTCGAACAGCACGATCATGTAGCGGGCGGGGTCGAAAAATCGCCGCATGAAGGGGCTGATCCCAGCTCCCGGCCCGCCATGCAGGACCAGGGCGGGGGTGGCGCCGGGGGTGCCGCAGAGCTCGACATAAAGCTCGTGGCCCTCGCTGACGCGCAGGTGGAAGCGCTTGTAGGGCTCGATCGCGGGATAGAGCCTGGGCGCGGTCTTGGGGTCGGATCCTTGCAGCACGGGCAGGGGTCTCCGGTTTCGGGTTCAGGCTCGGGTTCGGGCGGCATGGCGCCGGTCGGTCCCTTGCACTATGTCATGGTGGCCTGCGCATTCAAGCGGGCGAAGTGCCGGGAGTGAACAAGATGCCGCAAGCCGTGGGTGTCGATCAGGCCGAAATCGCCAAATTCGAGGCGATGGCCGAGGAATGGTGGGACCCGAACGGCAAGTTCAAGCCGTTGCACATGATGACCCCCTGCCGGTTGAGCTATGCGGTGGCGCAAATCGCCGCCCAACATGGGCGCGACCCGAAGCTTTTGCGGCCCTTCGAAGGGTTGCAAATCTTGGATATCGGCTGTGGTGGGGGGTTGCTTTCGGAGCCCATGGCGCGGCTGGGTGCCGAGGTGGTGGGCGCCGACGCGGCGGCGCGGAATATTCCTGTGGCCCAGGTCCACGCCGAGAAGATGGGGCTGGAGATCGACTACCGGGTGACGACGGCCGAGGCGCTGGTGGAGGCGGGCGAGAGCTTCGATGCGGTGCTGAACATGGAGGTGGTCGAGCATGTGCCCGACCCGCAGGCCTTCCTGGATGCCTGCGCGGCGCTGGTGCGCCCCGGCGGGCTGATGATCACCTCGACCATCAACCGCAACCCCAAGAGCTACCTGGTAGCGATCGTCGGCGCCGAGCAGGTGATGCGCTGGCTGCCCAAGGGCACCCACGACTGGGCCAAGTTCATCACCCCTTCGGAGTTGAAGACGATGCTGGCGCAGGCCGGGCTGGAGCCGGTGGATGCCAAGGGGTTCGTGTTCAACCCGATGCGCTGGGAGTGGGGAATATCTGAGCGGGATCTGTCGGTGAATTATGTGACGGTGGGGGTGAGGGGGCGGTAGGGGCTCACATTGGTGGGCCCGATTCTCAAGCTTGCACCAACAGGGATTTCAGATGTTCGGCAAGAGGTTCCTGAACGTCCGAATCGGTCCGGTATTTGGTATGGCTGAGCGGGCTCCGACTGCTAAAGAAGCCACCAGCATTCACCTCGATGTCTCGGACCAGGGCGTTGCGGCCATTGCTCAATGCCTGAAGCGGCCAGCCGAGCGCATCGTCCTCGTCGTGGTAATTTTCCCCGACAAAATCATCATTCGGACGCTTGATGGGTTTTCGTTGCGCGGGCGGCAAACCGCCAACGAAAATGGGGATATTGCATCCCGTTGTTATAATAACACGCAATGTGCCAAGCCGTCTGAATTCGAGATCATCGGCTCCGAGATCGGCATGGGTTTTGCTTGCCGCTGAACGGAGTATCCTGGGCGCTGGCGCCGCTGCCCTACCAATCCCCTGCACATTGAAATCCTGAACTGCCCCCTGCGGACGGCGGGTGTCGCTGAGGCGCGGCCTGGCCGCTCAGGTGGCGATTGGCTTTTGAGGTGTTCCGCCCGTTTGTACTTCGCGAGTGCAATTTCAAGCCAAATGGGTTCTTTTTGCGATGCGGAAATCGCGCAGGACCATAGGATAGGGCATCCGGCCTGATTCCATTAGGCTGGAAAATGCTACAGTCGATGTTTTGGAGGCTAGAGATATGGCAGCGAAAGACTCCATGATGGGCGGCAGCCTGTCGCCGTTCCGGCGCACCAGGGCGCTGGAGACCGAGATCGATGCATTCCTCGACAGGCTCTCTGAGTCCGGGTTGTTGTTCAAGCGCGCGGTGCAGATCTATCTGGACGAAGGCGTTTCGGCCGAGTTCGAAGAGAAGCTCCAGGACGTCAACCGGCTGGAAAGCGAGGCCGACAAGCTGCGCCGCTCGATCGTGACCCAGCTCTACACGCAGACCCTGATCCCGGAATCCCGCGGTGATGTGCTGGGGCTTCTGGAAAACCTGGACAGGCTGATCAACCTGCAGGAAGGCACGCTCTGGAGCTTCTCCATCGAGCGGCCTGACATCCCTGCCGAGTTCCGCCGCGATTTTGCGGCGCTGTGCGACCAGGCCGTAAACGCGGCCGAATCCATCGTGCTCGCATCGCGCGCCTTCTTCCGCAACATCGAGGCGGTCCACGATCACATGCACAAGGTCATGTTTTACGAGAAAGAGGCCGACAAGATCAGCAGCAAGCTCAAGCGCGCGATCTTCGCCACTGACCTGCCGCTGTACCGCAAGGCCCACCTTCGCAACTTCGCCGAGCATATCGACAACGTCGCCGATCGCTCCGAGGACGTGGCGGACCGGCTTGCCGTTTACACCATCAAGCGCAGATTCTGAGGCGTCATGGACATCACCGTACTCTTCTTCCTGTCCAGCGGGCTGTTTCTGGGCTGGTCGCTGGGCGCCAACGATGCCGCCAACGTGTTCGGCACCGCAGTCGGCACGCGCATGGTGCGCTTCGGCACGGCGGCCGCGATCTGCAGCGTCTTCGTGATCCTCGGTGCGGTCCTCAGCGGCAGTGGTGCGGCCCATACGCTCGGCAAACTGGGCGCGATCAACGCGCTCGGCGGCTCCTTCATGGCGGCGGGTGCGGCGGCGCTGGCAGTGTTTGCGATGACCAAGGCGGGCCTGCCGGTCTCCACCACACAGGCCATCGTCGGCGCCATCATCGGCTGGAACCTGTTCACCGGAACCCGCACCGACACCGCCACCCTGATCACTATCCTGAGCACCTGGATCATCTGCCCGCTGCTCGCCGCGGGCATCGCCGCGGCCCTGTTCAAGCTGACTACCAAGATCATCCGGAGCGTCAAGCCGCACCTGCTGCGCCAGGACGCCTATACCCGCCTGGGCCTTGTCCTGGCCGGCGCCTTTGGCGCCTACAGCCTGGGCGCCAACAACATCGCCAACGTCATGGGCGTGTTCGTGCCGGTGACACCATTCACGGATTTCGAGTTGATGGGGCTCGGCACCTTCTCGTCGGTCCAGCAACTGTTCCTGCTCGGCGCCGTGGCGATCGCGGTCGGGGTGATCACGTATTCCGAGCGGGTGATGCTGACCGTCGGCGGGCGGCTGCTGCCGCTGTCGCCGGTTGCCGCCTGGGTCGTCGTGGTGGCCCATTCCATCGTGCTTTTCGTGTTCTCGTCGCAGGAGCTCGAATCCCTGCTCGCGAATGCCGGCCTGCCGACCATTCCGCTGGTCCCGGTGTCCAGTTCGCAGGCCGTCGTCGGCGCCGTGCTCGGCATTGGTCTGCTTCGCGGCGGCCGCACGATCCGCTGGCGGATGCTCAGCCGCATCGGCTTCGGCTGGATGGCGACCCCGGTCATCGCCGGGCTGATCTGCTTCGTCGGCCTGTTCTTCCTGCAGAACGTGTTCAATCAGGAAATCTACCGACCGGTGGACGCACCGCTTCAGGTCTCCGAACCGGCAATCGGTCTGGGAAATTCGGGCCCTGGCCGTGCAACACGCTCAATTTCCTCGCGGGCCGCACTCCTTTCCAAATCGGTTGAACGGGTGAGCACGAGTGCCTAGAGCCGCGCCGCTGACGTTGGAACCGTTCTCGCCGTCACTGTATCTCGCCGTGGCGGATCGCCACCGTCTTCAGAGCCGAGAAGCCGTAAAGTGCCTCGAATCCCTTCTCGCGGCCATGGCCCGAGCCCCCAACCCCGCCGAAAGGCAGCTCGACGCCGCCGCCGGCGCCGTAATTGTTGATGAAAACCTGCCCGGCTCTGAGTGCTCGGGCGAGACGCAGTTGGCGGGCGCCGTCGCGGGTCCAGACACCGGCGACGAGCCCGTAGCGCGTGGCGTTGGCGACCTCGACAGCATGGGCCTCGTCGCGGACCCGGATGCAGGCGAGCACCGGGCCGAAGATTTCCTCCATGGCCAGCGGACTCTCCGGGGGAACCTCGCCGATCATCGTCGGAGGCACGTAAAAACCACCCCCCGGAAGATCCTGCGGCAGCGGGGCCTGGGCCAGGACTGGCAGGTCACCCGCCGCTGCCAGATAGCCCATGACCCGGTCGCGCTGCGTCCCGTTGATCAGCGGCCCGACATCGCGATTGGAGATCGCGGAGCCGATGCGCAGGCCCCGGAAGACCTCGGCGACGCTGGCGGTGACCTCGTCATAGACGCTGTCCTCGATCAGAAGGCGCGATCCGGCCGAGCAGGTCTGGCCCGCGTTCTGGACCGCCGCTGTCACCAGGAAGGGCAGCGCCGCTTCAAGATCTGCATCCGCGAAGATCAGCTGCGGCGACTTGGCGCCGAGTTCGAGCGTCACCGGAACGGCATTGTCTGCCGCCGCCTTCTGCACCAGCGCGCCGGTCGCACCCGAGCCGGTGAAAGAGACGTGACCCACGCCCGGATGGCCGGAGAGCGCCGCCCCGGCCTCCGCTCCCAGTCCCGGCACGATACTGAGTGCGCCGGGCGGAAGGCCGGCCTCGCCCGCCAGCTGGCCCAGCATCAGCGCCGTCTGCGCGGCATCCTCGCCAGGCTTGGCGACGCAAGCATTTCCCATCGCCAGTGCCGCGCCGACCGAGCGGCCGATGATCTGCATCGGATAGTTCCAGGGGATGATGTGACCGGTCACGCCATGGGGCTCGCGCAGGGTCAGCACGGTATATCCCGCACGGTAGGGGATGGTCTGGCCATGAACCTTGTCGGCGGCACCGGCGTAGAACTCGAAATAGCGCGCGCAGGCCAGCGCATCGGCACGGGCCTGGCCCAGCGGCTTGCCGACATCGAGCGCCTCGGCATTGGCCAGGCTCTCGGCGTTCTCGCGGATCAGCACCGAGAGCCGATGCAGCAAAATACCCCGTTCCGACGCGTCGAGCCGTCCCCAGTCCCCCCCCAACGCCACTTCTGCCGCGCCGACCGCTTGATCGATTTCAGCCGCGCCGCCGCGTGCGATTTCGCCGATTTCCTCACCCGTCGAGGGATCAATCACCGGAAGCGTCCGCTCCGTCGCGACGGTTTCGCCGCCGATCAGGCAAACCGGATCATTCATCAGGGTCCTCCTTGGGTATTCTCAGAGCTGGACAGCGAGCGCCACCCCGTCATGGCCCGGGTCGGCGCCGCCGGACGGCCGCCCGTCATCGATCCGGATGCCATGGACAGCGCCAATTCCGAAGGTCAGCGCCGAGCGGATCACCTCGTAACCATCGGCGAGCAGCGGTTCGACCGCATAATCGGGAATACGGTTGGTGATGTCGATGGCGTCCGATGTGGCTGAGAATCGCGGCGCCGATACCGCCTCCGTCATGCTCATGTCGAAGTCGATCACGTTTAGCAGAGCCTGCAACACGCCCATGGCGATCTGGGTGCCCCCGGGGGCGCCGATGACAATCCGGGGGGCACCGTCCCTGAAGACAATAGTCGGGCAAACCGAGCTAAACCGGCTCTTGCCCGGTGCAATTGAGCCAGCCCGGCCCGGGCGCGGGTCGAACACCCCCATGCAGCCATTATACATGAAACCAAGGCCATCGGTGATGACCCCCGAGGGCATACCCAGTGAATGGGTCATGGTTACGCAATTGCCGGCGCCATCGACCACCGCGACATGGGTGGTGTCGCGGGGCTCCGGCAACCCCAACCGGGGAACACGGATTTTCTCACCGGCCCTGATCCGCCCGGCGATGTCAGCGGCATAGCCTTTTTCCGTCAGGTGCTCGGGAATCGTGACAAAGGCCGGGTCGCCCACATGGGCATCCTTGTCGGCGGTCGCCGCCTTCATCGCCTCCGCGACCACGCGGATATATTCCGTCGTGTTGTGGCCGGTCCTGCCGAGATCGAAATTCTCGAGGATGTTCAGCATCTCGACCAACATGATGCCGCCGCCGGGTGGCCGATTGGTGGCGATGTCATGGCCGCGATAGCTGCCGCGGAGCGGTTCGGTGCGGGTGGTGCGGTAGCTCTCCAGGTCCTCGCGGCGCAGGAGCCCGCCATTGGCCCGCATGTCGGCGTCGATCCGCTCGGCAATCTCGCCGTGATAGAAGACATCCGGGCCGTCGCGGGCAATGCGGGCCAGAATGCGTGCGAGGTCCGGGTTCTCGACATGCTCGCCGACGCGCTTCGGCCTGCCGTCCGGGCGGAAATAGATCGCCCGTCCGGTAGCGGAGAACGCAATCCGCTCCGCCACTTCGACCCGCCCCTTATCGGCGCCTTCGCACCACCAGAAATGCACGTGGGGACGCACTGCGAAACCCTGTTCGGCCTGCCGGATGGCCGGGGCACAGATATCGGCCCAGCCCCAGCTTCCGAAATCGCGCACGGCCTCGGAACAGGCCAGCAGCGAGCCCGGCGTGGTGGCCGCCTGATAGCCGAGATCGTTGACATTCCCGCGCAACACGAAGCCGAAACCGTCGCGCGTCTCGCCCTCGATCCGGTCGGCCCACATCTCCGGCGTCGCAGCAAGCGGTGTCTTGCCGTGAAAGTCGATGCAGGTATGGATGCCCTTGCTCGGCATGTAGATTTGACACGAGCCGAAACCGGCAATGCCGCACATCTGCGGATCGACCACCCCTTGGACCAGCGCTGCGGCCATCGCCGCATCGACCGCGTTGCCGCCCTGCATCAACACTCGGGCGCCAGCCTCCGAGGCTTCGGGCTGGGCGGTGACGATCATTGCTTCGGTTGCCATTTTCCGGGCCTCCTCTCAGGTGCCGCTATGCTGGCGTCAGCCCACACCAGCGGGCGGTGAACAGCGCCAGGCTGCGAGTGGTCTGGCGGATCGAACTCAGGCTCACCCGTTCGTCGAAACCATGAATGTTCTCGGAACGGAGACCATAGACCAGGCACGGACAGTCATCATAGAGAACGAAGACCCGGCCATCGAGATATGCGGGCGCGAGATCGGATTCGAGCCCCGCGCCGTTGGTGGCTCTCCGGTGCGCCGCGACCAGCGTCGCCTCGGCCTGGGAACCTTCCTCAAGAATAAATCCACGGGCAAAAAAGCCGTTATATTTAACTGCTGCAGGATTATTCGAAAGGAAAGGATGATTTTTGCAGGCGGTCGAAACTGCGGTTTCGATCCGGCGTGCCACATCTGCCGGATTCTGCCCCGGATAGACCGCGAGGCGGCAATCCATGTCGCACCAGGCGGGCACGCTCGACGCCCAGTCGCCGCCGGCGATCTTGCCGATATTCAGGTTGATCGGATGATCGTATTCGGTGAAGGGCGGCCAGTCGGCCTGTTCGGCATTTATCTCGGCCTCAAGCTGGCGCAGTTCCGCGATGATCCGGTAGGCGGCTTCGATGGCGTTCGATCCACTGCCGGCCTCGCGCACATGCACCGGATGGCCGCGCATTCGTACCTGGAACCAGATCACGCCCACATTGGCGCGCACCAGACTGGCATCGGTCGGCTCGGTGATGATCGCCGCATCGGCCCGATAACCGCGCACCAGGCAGGAAAGCGCACCATTGCCGGTGCATTCCTCTTCCGTTACCGACCGCAGATAGACCGTGGCAGCGGGCTGCCAGCCGAGGCGCTTCAGCGCATCGAGGGCGAAAATACTGGCCACAAGGCCCGCCTTCATGTCGCCGGCACCGCGCCCGTAAAGCCAGTCGCCCTCCAGATACGGATCAAAGGGTGGGCGGCTCCACATATCAAGCGGTCCCTCCGGCACCACGTCGATATGACCGTTCAGGATCAGTGAGCGGCCCTGGGTCTCGGGTGGGCGGTGGGTGGCGACGACATTGATGGCGTTCTCGTAGTCGACGGTGACCGGCGAGAAGCCCGGATGATGACGTATTTCCTCGACATTGATGGCCCAACGCTCGACCGAATAGTCGCGTTCCCTGAGTGCGTCGTGGACCATCTCCTGAGCCGTGTGCTCGCGGCCGCGAAGCGATCGGTGGCGCACCAGTTCGCGGGTGAATTCCATCTGCTCGTCGAATCCTGCATCGACGGCGGCGATAATCTCCGCCTCCATGGCGGGGCCGAGGTCTCCGGGGGTGATGGCGTTCATTCCGGGTCCTTGCGCTCTGGACAGTATGGCGGGCCGAGCGGGCCGAGGCGGATACCGGGCCGGAGGCGCCGATAGGGGATACGGTCCAGCGCGCAGGGGTTCGCCCCCGGCGCCGCGGCGAAGATCACCTCTTCAGCGATCGGTTCGTAATCAGCCAGGAAATGCACTGCGCTTTTGACTGCCACGATCCGCTGCGCACCGGGTTCGATGCCGACGACGCGGAACATCTCCTGATCAGCGTTCTGCGCACGCGCCGAGCCGATGACAATTCGGAGGTCTGCTTGCCCCTGACGCACACGAAGACAGGCCATCGGTCCCAGATTGGCGGTCGAGCCGCCGTAGAAAGGCCCGGTGAAGGTAAAGTGGCCATCTGACAGTCGCTCGACCTCTGCGGTGATCCGTACCGGGGGTCCGCCAACCTCCGGGAATTTGCCGCCGATGCTGGCCTCGATCATGGTGCCTTCCCCGGCGGCGTGGGCCTGGGCGGCGCTGTCAGGATCCCAGATCACGCCGATGCAAGCGTCCACCGCCCCTTCGTCGAGCAGGGCCGCGAGCAGGCCGGTACTGTCGCCCACCGCACCGGCGCCGGGATTGTCCTGAGGATCGCAGATCACTGCTGGGCGCGTGGCCCCGGCGCTCAGCGCCATCGCCCGGCGCACTGCCTCGGCGGCGGGCACCAGGGGGTTGCCGAATTCGCCCTCGGCTGCGTGAACCGCCGCCAGCATCGCATCCGCCGCCCGGTCTACGGCGTCCTGGTCGCTGCCATAGGCGAAAACCGAAGGCCCGCAATGCCAGATGTCGGCGGGCGGAAAGCCGAAGGCGAAATCGACCGAGCTGACCCCCGGGCCAGCAAGTCCGGGCAAAAGACCGTAGAGTCGCGCCCCCGGTTCACGCCGGGTCGACTGGTCGGTGATCGGCGGGATGAAACCGGCTTGCCGGAACGCCTTGGCAAAGGGCTCGCCGCGCGTGAGTTCCTCGCGAATGAGCGCCGCCGCCCGCGTGCCGGTCTCGGCCATGTCAACATGGGGATAGGTGCGGTAGATAGCCACCAAGGACGCATGTTCGGCAAATTCAAGCGTCATGTTGCCGTGCAGGTCCAGGCTGACCGCGAGCGGCAGAGCGGGGCCGACAACGTCACGGACCCGGCGCAGAAGTTCGCCCTCGCCGTCCTCGAAATCTTCCGTCACCATCGCGCCGTGCAGGTCGAGATAAACGCCGTCGATCGCGCCCGCCGCCGCAATCCCCTCGCAGATCATCCCGGCGATGCGATCGAAACCGGCCTGCTCGACATAGCCGCCCGGCTCCGCCCCGGCCCACAGGACCGGCACCAGTTCGAACCCCTCGGTCGCGCCGATAAACCCGCCGAGCGGAATGTTGAGCCCGGTGAATACCTCGATCACGTCCTGCCCGATGGTCAGCGCCGGCCATGCTCCGCCGCGGGCGAAATCCGCGAAACGGGTCGGCAGGGGTGCGAAGGTGTTGGTCTCGTGCTGGAAGCCGGCGATTGCGATACGCGGCCTGGTCATACGTCACCTGTCTGTTGCCCGCCAGGCACAGTGCCGGCGACGGGGATGTCCTTCAGCGCCTCGGGCGGCACGGCAAGCGGGTCGTCGTCGAGCAAACAGAAACAGGCCCGTTTGCCGGTCTGAATCGATCCGATCTCGCCATCCATCTTAACAGCCCGTTGTCTATTTGGTATAACTGGATTGATGGGTCACTGTTGTTAAAACGCCACTCACATTCCTTCAAGTACAGGCCGAACCGGGCCTTCGGAACACCGTTGAATTTGCGCATATGACGGTTTGCCTGGCGCCAGAAATTCTCGATGCCGTTGATGCGATTTTCATCGTCGGCGAACAGCTTTGAGTGGTTGATCCGAAAGTGCTTGAAGGCGGATACCTCCAGGACGTTGTCGCCCTTCCAGAGAGCTATACCAGAAAGTTGGTGACGCAGTGAATTGAAGGCGGCGTATCCTGGCGATGCCGAATCGCCAGTATCCACGAAGGAAAGGATCCGCCATGAAAGAGGACAGAGTTGTTGATCTGGGTCAGCCGGGATCAATTTCGGGGGATCCCCTGACGGCGATATTGCGCCATGGTGCGCGCAAGCTGCTGGCCCAGGCCATTGAGGCTGAAGTCTCGGCTTTCATCGCGGGGCACGCCGCCCTGCGCGGCGAGGATGGCCGGCGCCGCGTGGTGCGTCACGGCTATCTTCCGGAACGCGAGATCCAGACCGGGATCGGGCCGGTCGCGGTTCGCCAGCCCCGGGTGCGCGACCGGGGTGCGGCTGGCGATGGCGGCAAGATCCGTTTTACCTCGTCGATCCTGCTGCTCTGTCTTCGGCGCCGCAAGTAGCTGGAGGAACTGCTGCCCTGGCTTTATCTGAAAGGCATCTCGACGGGCGCTTTCCCGGAGGCCCTGGCCGCGCTCCTGGGTCCGCAGGCACCGGGCCTGTCGGCCTCGACCAGACCCGGCAGCATCACCTTGCCGGCAAAGCGGTCGTCGATCCGCGTCTTTCCCCAGCCCTCTGCGCAATCCGGCCCGCCGACCGCCAGGATCAGCCCGTCACGCACCGCCACATGGGTCGCCACATGGGTTGCCTCCGGCCGATTGCAGTCCATGGTGACGATCTTTGCGCCTGAAACAGCGTGATGTCGGGCATATGTGCGGTCTCCGCTGGAGGGAGATTTCAAGGGAAAGTGATCTCGTGCGCGGGATCGAGCGGATAGATCGGCCGGCGCAGATTCCGGTAGGTCAGCATCGAGTTGTCAGAAGTCGTCACCCCCTCGCCATCCAACGTGAAGTGGGCACCGAGGTCAGGCTGAATGGGCTGGAACCCGGCCCGGTAGTGGATGCGCGATTTCAGCAGGATGTAGTTACAGGCTGCCGGCTCGATGCCGTTGTTGGTCAGGATACCCACGTCCCAAGGTTCGTGATGGCGCGAAGTGACGACGATTTTTACGCTCCCCGTCTTCATGCTCCATGTCTCGAAGACCGCGGTCGGCCCGGTATCGACCTCGACGCCGGTGTACATCGGCCCCTCGACCGTCCAGCATCCATCGCTTACCTTCAGCACCCGTCCGGTCAGGCGCAGCGGACGCGCCGCCAGTTCGAGCGCCGGCATGTTGGTCTTGCCACCGAGATCGAGGGTGATCTCCGCACCCTCACCCGCGGCATGCATCGCCACCGCCGCCGCGGGGTCGCAAACCGCGGCCATCGCAACCCGATCGAGCCCTGCCGCCAGCACCGCCTCGATGACCGCCATGACATCTGAGGTGCCGCCCGAACCAACATTGTCGGCGTGGTCGAGCAGAACCACCGGCGCCTTGTTCGCCGCGCGCGCCGTCTCGATCGACCGGCGCAGCCCCTTCGGGCGGTAGACCAGCTCCTCATGGACCTCCCAGGCGTGGGTCAGCAGCCGGTCGCGCGCCGCCTCGGCCTGTGCCAGGTCGCCATCTGCGACGGTCACCACCGACAGGCCGGCATGGTGGACATCGACCATCGGAAAGCCGCCCAGCACCGTCGCCGCCAACAGCCCCGGTGCAGCCTCTTCGCGCCGGGTTGCCTCCTGTAGCGATTTCATCGGCTCGTCCGCTGTCCCCATGCGTAGCGTCTGCGCCAGGATCGGCGCCGCGCCCCAGACCATCACCGGATTTGCGCGGGCCTTGATCTTGTCCCAAAGTACAGTACCGATTTGCCGCCCGACCTCGTACATGTCGGTGTGTGGATAGGTCTTGTAACCGATGATCGCATCGGCGTTCGCGACCATCGCGGCGGTACAATTGGTGTGCATGTCGAGGGTCACGGCAACCGGCAGATCGGGGGCAATCTCCCTCACCCGGCGCAGCAACTCGCCCTCGCCGTCAGCAACATGTTCGGCCGTCATCGCCCCGTGCAGATCGAGAAATACCGCATCGACCCCGCCCACGCGCAACGGCGCCAGAATCCATTCGCAGAATTGCTCGTAAGCTTCCTCCTCGACCAACCCGCTTGGCATTGCCTCGGCGATCAGCGGGCAGATGATTTCGGCGCCATGCGCTTCCGCCAGATCGAAATAGGCCGATACCGGCATGGCGGTCCCGCGATAGGCGGCAATCGCGGCTGCGTCACGGTAGAGCCCCCAGGCCTCGAATCTCTCCATGTCAGTGGGCACCGGCGAGAACGAATTGGTCTCGTGCTTCATCATCGCCGCGAGAATGCGCATCATCCAACTCCCTGTTCGGCCCCCGGTCCGGTTAGCGGAGACCGGCAGATTGCAGGCCGGAGTAGAGCGACGTCAACATGGACAAATCAGGTAGAGGATATCAATCCGCTATGGGCCGCCACCACCCCTTTCCAACACCACCCGCGCCATCGCCGAAACGTCCGCGCCGATACACCCAGTATCAGCGCCGCTTCTTCTTGGCTCAGCTCTCGACCGGTCGTGCGTTCATAAATCCCTGCAAACTTCATCCGTCTCAGTCCTTGTGCCTGATCTGTCCAGCGCATCGAAATCCTGCCTCAGGAGAACTTCTAAAACCGGACAGATCATCTGGGGCTCTTCGACGTTATAAGTGGAATTCAGGGTGCCATGTAGAGCATAATCAGCCACCCTCTGTCATCATAGACAACAACGGAGGGGGACAGGCAATGGATGCTCAGGATGTATTGGCTCTTGGCCTCGGGGTTACGCCACCATGGCGGCTGGTCGAACAGCGTCTCGACACGAACAGATCGGAGACGATCCGCTGCTCGAAGCCGTCCGCAAGGCGCTGGAGACGGAAAAAACATCCCAAGCGCATTCTCGAACGTTGGACGTCAACCCACAGCAACGCCCGCATGGAAGCCCCGCATGGAAGCAATGAACGGACTGTTTCAGGCCGCCAGGGCAAGAGCCAGAGGCTACCGCAACACCGAGACCTTCATCACCATGATCTACTTGATCGCGGCCCCGCTCGGAGATATAGTAAAATCAATTTGATACGTCGAAGAACCCCAAAACAACGGCTGAACCTTTGCACCGCATGAAGGTAGGACCGTTGCGTCGATGGCGATAGATTGCGGATCGTCATATCGTCAATCATATGCTGGCGTAGAGGGCTTTTGTCAGTCATCGGGGTCTCCTGTCTGGTGAATTGTGCTGTCGGTAAACACACAACTCTTTCAGACCGGACGCTCCGCCCCAAAACCTCAAACTCAAATACCGCGTGAGCGGTTTAGTTCAATCCCATATTGACTCTGCTTAAGTGGAAAGCGCTCTAGAACTCCGAAGGGCTGCAGCCAAAAAAATCGACCCTAGGATACGCCGGTCTGTTGCCGCAGTAGCGATGGACCGCTCAAAGGCTGCAAGTAGCCGCTCCGCTGTATTGGGAGGACAGGGGGCGGTTTCCACCGCCAAGCTGTTGAGCGATGTCAAAAGTAGCACGCCGAACGCGTCGTCCGAGAGACGGGAATCGCCACCCTCGGTGTCGATGGCAATTGGCACTAGTTCATCCTCTAATAGCTGTCCCTCAAGATCTTGCCAGCGGAGGTGATAGACGCCGAGGGCGGCGAATCCCGGGTCTCCGGTAGCGGCCGCATAGAGGCCATCGAAGCGCCGAGATTTTGCTGCGTCAACCATCAACCGGACAAGACCACCCTCAAAGTCGAGGGGGAACACGTCGCGAAGCCTTCGTGCGAGAGACGGATCCGCAGAAACACTGATTATCTGCCGCCTCCCGAACTCGGAGAATCGACCAACGAGCCCCTCAGGCAGCTCCACCTCCAGCACCCGCCCTCCCCTCAACTGCGACCGCACCCGTGCGCCTAGGTGGGGGAGCATCCCTTCAGCGAAGGCGAGCATGTGGCGGCTGTCGAGCCCGCCGGCTACTGGTCCCGTATGACTGTCGGCATATTGGAGGATGTCTTGTTCAATACGCCGCGCCTCCCGCGCCGACTTGATGGCTGCCGCGATCTCGCCTTCGGTAAGTTCGATTGAAAGGGTTTGTGCTCGTTCAAGGATCGCTTCCATGTCGATGTTCGAGAGGAGCTCACCTAGAATGTCGGTCGCGAGTGCCTCGTGGTTCTCCGGAGCGACCGCCGCCATGTCGCGGGCAATGGTGGCGACGCGGTCGAGCATTAAGTTGATCGCTTGGTTGTCGAAGCCATCATCAGCCTGAAGGTTGATCACCTGTACCCGTTGAGTCTGCCCATACCGATAGAGGCGGCCAATCCGTTGCACGAGGCGCGACGGGTTCCACGGCAGGTCGAAATTTACCATTACGTGGCAAGATTGGTGCAGGTTGAGGCCTTCTCCGCCGGCTTCGGTCGAGACCAAAATGCTGGCCTCGCGTTCGTTGAACCGTTCAACGTTCTCGAGCTTTTGCTCAAGCGACATAGAGCCGTGAATAAGCGCAACTTGGCCAGCCTCAGCATTCGCCGCTTCGAGAGCCTTTGCCAAATATGCCTGCGTGGCGCGGTACTCTGTGAAGACCAGGAGACTCTTGCCGCGGTCAAGCAGCGGGCGCGCAACGTCATTGAGAAAGCAGCGGAGCTTCTCGTCGTGAGGTTTCGCTGCATCGGCGAGCGTGACCAACCGCTCCACCTGCTTAACCTCGTCTTCGAAGAAGGCGCGATGGTCATAAAGCTCGCGGAGGTCCGAGAGATTGTCCGCACCTTCAAGATCGCCGCTGTCGAGGAGAGCCTCGATACTCTGCGCAGGGCCAGCTATCGCCGTTTCGTTCATAAGCCGGTCGCAGCGCAGGTTCAGCGCGCGCTCGATAGCGGCGATCGATGAAGAGGCAAGCTTGCGATAGGTAGTCATTACAAAGCCGATTGCGCGCCCTTGGCCGCCGCCCATGGCACCCACATTATAGCCCCGGCGCAGATAGCGTTGGAGTTCGCCGTCAAAGGCATTCATTTGATCAGAAGGCGCAATCATCACCCGCTGCGTGTCGTGACCTCGGAAGATGGGGCTCCCCTGTGCATCAGTGACTTTGGTCTTACGGTTTCGGATGACGATCTCGCCCACGACTTCGGGGTTGGCATCAAGTGTGGCGATCTTTTCCCGGAGATCGGGTCTGATGAGATCCAGCAGCGCGGCAAATCGCCGGCTCTTTCCCTGATGCGGCGTCGCGGTGAGGAAAAGAAGCGATGGGGTTAGTCGACGGAGCGCCTCCGCCAGACGATACCGTTCCGTCCGCGCGCCAGTCTCCGAACGCCCAAGGCGGTGTGCCTCGTCGAAGACGATCACATCCCATCCGCCCGCAGCGCAGAACAGGTCGCGGTGCTCCTTGCGTTTTGCAAGGTCGAGCGATACGATAACGTTGTCGCGCTGCCTCAGTTCGTTTGGATACTCTGGCATGAAGTTGCGGCCGTAGATCTCGAAGGCGCGATCGAACTTGACGCGCATCTCGTCCTTCCACTGCTGGACAAGGCCCGCTGGGCAGACGATGAGGACCCGCCTACAACGGTTACGTTGGGTCAGGGCGTGAAGGATCAAGCCGACTTCAATCGTTTTACCGAGGCCCACATCGTCGGCGATCAGCCAGTTCGGCTCGCCCGATGTCACCACCTTCTGCGCAACATGGAGCTGATGCGGCAGTGGATCGATGTCGAGACGGCCGAAGGCGCCGGTATTCGCGTCCCAACTCTCCAACGCCTTCGCCAATACCCGCAGGCGGAACCGCTCGGCATGGTCGGCGTGCTTTCCCAGTTTCCCGAGCTCCAATCGTTTTTCAACTGGCATGACAAAGCGCAGGGCCTGGAACGGCAGCCACCGCGTTTCGCCGCTCTCCGCGAACTGCACCAAGACTTGGTCGGCACCTGCAATGCTCCGAACTTGAACGACCATGCCGACACCGAAGCCGCCGCGAATTTCGCGGTGTGGAGTATGCTCCACTTGCATCCCAACAGAGAACCCGGATCGCACCTCCTCAATTGCGCACCAAACTTTCCGGCCGTCGCTGATTGTCAAGTGGACTTCGCTTGGTGTGCGCTCCGGACGCAGGCCAATTACCTTGCCGACCTCTCCACCATTCGTACGGACGACGCAATGGAGAACTGGGATAGATGGATGGCTCACGGCGAAGTCTCCTGTCAGCACCAAACAGAAATGTCCGGTTCTGTAGCACATAGAGTGTCTGCTTTTGGTTTGATTTCTGGAAAGCTCCCAGAGGTGCCTCCCAACGACCGGCTGAGCCGCAGACATTATGCTGCAACCGGGAGTTCATCTGATATTACCTGACCCAGGGCGTCATACCTTGCCAGTTCCCGGGGACCGTGGTGAATCGATAGGCTGCCATCGGTATAACGCAGAACCCGGACCTTCGCCTTCACATAATGGCAGCGGTGACGATCTGCCGGGATCAGCAGCACCCGTCCTTCAAAGTGCACACAGTTGTCCTTTCTCACCGTCCGCTCGAAACGCTCGCACAAGATGTCATCCAACACCGCTAAATTCCGCCGTCACCGATTTTCGGTCATAGCTCCAGTGCGAGGATCAAGGTGTCTTTCTCTGCTTGCGTCAATCGGCTCAGGTCGGGTAAATGAGTCATCGATAGCTTGACTCATATCCACGCCCTCAATGCAAGAAAATCCTCTATATCTGGTGCCGATCGAACCTAGGAACGCAACCTTTGGGGTGGGTTGAGTAGTTACCTTCGGTCAGTCCAGAACGCCAACGTCGGGGGGTCGATAAGGCGATGGCCATCTCCGTCGCAAGGAAACTCGCGCCAGTAGTTGCTGCGATCCGCCAAGTGTTCATGAGGCCATCTATCTGGGTCCGCTAAAACGCCGCCGACGCGGCGCAAGGCAATATATGCTGAGTAGTAATAGAACGAAGGCAGCACTTCCTCGCTTCCTCTGAAGTCAGAGATGTCGAGACGCAACCACTCGGATCGCCATTCGCTTATCAGGGAGTCCTGCACCGTCTCGAGCGCAGACTTAGTGAGGAGATACCGAGCAAGGCGCCATGTCATGTCATTCTGACCGCGCCGATCACGCTGCATGACACTCCAGCATGACTGGAGCCTGTCATATTTTCGGTACAGCCACAACGCCGGCTCAGCAATCCAAAAGCGCTTGAGTTTGGCAATCTCCTCGAGCGCATCGAGTGTCAGGCCTTCGTCGACCAAGGATGAGATGGCAAAATGACTTGCGCCGTGACGAAAATCTGAAAGCAGGGTCCGCAGTCGTGTTAGCGCGGGTTGCACATCGTGCCTCCGAAAGATCGGAAGCCGGAAAACGAGGTTTGCCGCACGTTGATTAATGCGCCAGTTGGGCTCCTCAACCAGATCTGGGACGAAGTAGCGCCGCTCGTCGAGAAGTTCAGTGAGCAAGTCCTCCGGTACTGGAGAGGTGCGGTCTGGTTGGAGGCCTAGCTCGAGGTCCGGCAATCCATCGTCGAACAACCAATCGTCACTCTCCGGTAGCTTCCCTTCGGCCTCTTCCGGAGAAATTGGATCGAGATCGTTCAGCGCGAAGGCCATAGGTTCATCTACGACCTCGGCTAGTTCGCCGATGAGCAATGCCTCCGGTTCCTCGTAGTATTCGGGCGATTCACTTTGGATGGGCGGCTCCGGCTCCCGCGCAAGGATCGCGTCAACAAGGTTGGCGGCCTCACGGAAATCCTCGTCGTGCCCGGCGGAGAGTTCCGAGTCCAAGTTTACCGCCTCTGCCCCATATGCGGGAGCGCTGGTTGGATATGTATCGGAAGTCCGCTCGATTTCGGTCGCCGGGGTTGCGGCAGATGTGTTTGTGACCACCGGCTCGAACCAATCGTCGGGATGAAGTTCAGATGCATGGCGCATTGGTGGCACCGACTCCGAAAATCTAGTTCCGTCTGATTCCTCGGGCGCCTCCAGCGGTGTCCATGTGTCGTCGGGGTGAGGTCGGTTTAAGGAGGCAGAGTCAACGATCTCGTTCGGCTTCTGATCACGGGAAATCAACGTGCCCAAAAGAAATCTCACCCCATCCCTGGCTGGCTTTCGTCTCACGCTCTAATCCACGGTTTTTTGGAAACATCTTCGCGAACTTTAAACGTAACTGCCCAGGTACGAATTTGGAATAGTTTTCATGCAGCAATTCTCATTATGGCGTTACAAAGGGGATTCCCAAGGCGGCAAATATATGAATGATACCATATATGGTTATCGATTCTCTCATAGACACTCTGCGTAGCCGTTGCGCGATGTTCCCCGACATGCGCACGGGGAGCAATTTGAGCTACACTATGGCCGATATCGGCATGGCTGCATTTTCGGTATTTTTTATGCAGAGCCCGTCCTTTTTGTCGCATCAGCGGGCGTTGGAAAAGCGTCGGGCGCGGTCGAACTGCGAGACGCTGTTCGCCATTGAGAAGATCCCTACCGACAATCATGTTCGCACGATGCTTGATCCGGTGGAACCCGATGGGCTGTTCGCGTTGTTCGGGCAAGCCCTTGACTTGCTTGCAGACAGAGGCGGTCTGAAGGATTTTCAGAAGCCCGGCGGACGGCTTCTGATTGCCCTTGACGGCACCGGGTATTTCACCTCGCAAAAGCTTCATTGCCCGAATTGCTCGCAGCGCAAACGCCATAACGGCGTCATGGAATATTACCACTCCATGCTCTCGGCGGCGGTGGTGGCACCTGGCCATAATTGTGCCATGGTGCTTGAGCCGGAGTTCATCGCACCGCAGGACGGACATGACAAACAGGACTGCGAAAATGCCGCCACGAAGCGCTGGCTTTGCCGCTTCGGGCCGCAATACGCGCATCTCGGGCCGGTCTATCCGGGCGATGATCTATATTCCCGTCAGCCGATTTGCGAGTCGGTTCAACGGGTTGGCGGCAATTTCATCTTCACCGCCAAACCCTCATCGCACCGCTGTCTCTACGAATGGCTCCATGGCGTCGAATTGCCGAGCCTTGAGAAAAAGCTGAAAAAGGGCCGCCGCGTCGTTACTCATCGCTACCGCTGGATGGAAGATGTTCCCCTCCGTGACGGGAAAGACGCGTTGCATGTCAATTGGCTTCAGATCGAGATCATCAACAGGCCGGCAAGGTGACCTGCACCAACAGCTTCGTCACCGATCTGCCGGTCAACGAAGAAACCGTCGTCGAGTTGGCCACCTGTGGCCGGGCGCGCTGGAAGATCGAGAACGAAACTTTCAATACCCTGAAGACCAGGGGTTACCATCTGGAGCACAATTTCGGCCATGGCAAGGAACACCTGGCCAACCTTCTCATAACCATGAACCTGCTCGCCTTCGCGTTCCACACGGTCTGTGACCTGGTGAGCAAGCGCTGGCATGAGGCACGTGAAGCGTTCGGCGCGCGACGGCAGTTCTTCGAGGACCTGCGGAGCATCACCAGATATCACCTGTTCACCGACTGGGGCGCGCTCATCCGCACGATGATAACCGGCGAACCGCCGCCGGAACCAAAACTGCGCTAAAGCATCCGCACAAGCCTCAGCACAACACAAAAATGAGAAGACAAAACATCATCGCAGAAAATCAAGCCATAATGAGAATTGCTGGTTTTCATGCACCAAGGGTCTCGCTGTGATTCATCTGTTTTATGACCAGACCCGTTTCACGATAGTGTTTTTTCTGTCATATATGCTGTGGAAGTTCACGGGAGGTTAGACGATGAAGGTTTTACGGCACTGTCCAGAACCATTCTAATACACCGCCAAGCCTGTTGACAGGTGATAATGACGCTGCGTTAATCAAAGCGTCCGGGTGTTTATGGCGAAGCCGACCCGGCTGAAAAATAACCGAAAATCTATGGGAGGACCTAACAATGCGACTATGGACAAAACGCCAGGCGCTGGCCGCGGCGGTCCTTGCGGTCCCACTTGCAATCGGAACCACCGGCGCGTCGACACAGGCAGCCGCAGAAACCGTGCTTCGGGTAATCCCGCATGCGGACCTGAAGAACCTCGATCCGATCTGGACCACTGCCTACATCTCGCGCAACCACGGTTACCTGATCTACGACACGCTGTTCGCGATGGACGAAAGCTTCACGCCGCAGCCGCAGATGGTCGATACCTGGGAAGTCTCGGACGATTCGATGACCTGGACCTTCACCCTGCGTGATGGGCTGATGTTCCATGATGGAGCGCCGGTAACCTCCGCCGATGTGATTGCCTCGCTCCAACGTTGGGGCAAACGCGACGGTATGGGGCAGCAGCTTTTCGGTGCGATGGGAAGCATTGAGGCAAAGGACGACAAGACCTTTGTGATGAACCTCGGTTCGCCGTTCGGGCTGGTGCTCGAGTCGATCGGCAAGATCTCGTCGAATGTGCCCTTTATCATGCCGGCACGGGTCGCCGCGACGGATCCGTTCGAGCAGGTGGGCGAATACATCGGCTCCGGACCCTTCGTTTTCCAGAAGGACGAATGGGTTCCCGGCTCGAAGGTCGTCTACACGAAGTTTGAGGGGTATGTCCCGCGCTCCGAGGCGCCTTCGGCAGCATCCGGTGGCAAGATCGCCAAGGTTGACCGGGTAGAATGGACGTATTTTCCGGATCAGTCGACGGCGATGAACGCGCTTCTGGCTGGCGAGGTGGACTACTTCGAATCGCCATCAAACGATCTGATGCCGATCCTCAACTCTAACCCAGAGGTGGTGGTCGAGATCAACGATCCGCTCGGCAATATCGGCTTCGCCCGTTTCAACAGCCTGCTGCCGCCCTTCGACAATGTCGAAGTGCGTCGCGCTGCGATCATGGCGATGAAGCAGGAGGATTATCTGGCGGCTGCGGTCGGTGACGCGCAGTTCTGGAAGACCTGCTACTCGGTCTATCCCTGCGGCACGCCACTGGCGAACGAGGTTGGCTCCGAGGTCATCAAGACCGCCGACATTGGCAAGGCGGCGGCGGCGTTGAAGGCGGCTGGCTATGACGGCACGCCGGTGGTGATCATGCAGCCCACCGACATTCCACTGTTGTCTGCCTTCTCGCTGGTGAGCGCGGAAAAGCTGCGCAAGATCGGTATGACCGTCGAGGTTCAGGCGATGGATTGGTCGACCCTGACCTCGCGCCGCGCCCTGCGTGACCCGGTCGCCGACGGTGGCTGGAACATGTTCCACACCTGGTGGATCGGTGCCGACGTGATCGATCCGATGGCGATCGCCTTCTCCGGCAACCCGGACAAGGGCTGGTTCGGCTGGCCCACGGACGCAGAGCTTGAAACGGCGCGTACAGCGTTCGCCGTGGCCGGCAGCCTTGAGGAGAAACAGGCGCTGGCCAAGAAGGTCCAGGAACGTCTCTGGGCAATCGGGGCATCCGGCGAGCTTGGCCAGTTCTTTGTGCCGGTTGCTTACCGGGACAACGTCAAGGGCTTGATCAAGTCGCCGGTCCAGTTCTTCTGGAACATGTCGGTCGAGTAAATTCAAACATGGTCCGGCCACGCTCATGTGGCCGGACTATCCCGCCTGGAAGCAAACCATGCTGCGTTACATCCTGATGCGCGTTCTTGCGACCATTCCGGTCATGGGGGTCGTCGCAATTTTTGTCTTCCTGATGCTGCGCCTCGCGCCCGGCGACCCAGCCGCGGTAATAGCCGGCGACTATGCGACGGCCGAAGATGTGATGCGGATTCGTGAGAAACTCGGACTTAACGAGGCGATCCCGATACAGTTTATGAAATGGGTAGCAACCCTCGCCCAGGGCGACCTGGGAACGTCGATCTTCTCCAACCTGCCGGTCACCACCCTGATCGGACAGCGCCTCGAACCCACCCTGATGCTTGGCCTGACCACAATCACTTTCGCAGTACTGGTGGCGGTTCCGTTGGGTACGCTCGCGGCCTGGAAATCGGGCAGCCTGATCGACCGTTTCGTCATGATGTTTTCGGTTGGCGGTTTCTCGATACCGGTCTTCGTGCTCGGCTATATCCTGATCTACGTCCTCGCCATGGAACTGAAGTGGCTGCCGGTGCAGGGTTACAAGAGCATGTTCGAATTTGGCGTCCCGGCTTTTCTGCGCCATATTGCTCTGCCAACGATGACGCTCAGCGTGATCTTCATCGCTCTGATCGCCCGGATGACCCGGGCCTCGGTGATGGAGGTATTGCAGGAAGATTATATCCGCACCGCCCGCGCAAAAGGGCAAAGCGAGTTCAAGATTCTACTGCGGCACGCGCTGCGCAATGCGGCGGTGCCGATCGTCACGGTGATCGGCATCGGCATCGCGCTGCTGATTGGCGGCGTCGTGGTGACCGAGAGCGTCTATAACATCCCGGGCCTCGGCCGGTTGGTGCTCGATGCGGTCCTTGCGCGCGACTATCCGATCATTCAGGGGCTGATCCTGTTTTTCAGTTTCGTCTACATTCTCATCAACTTGCTGATCGATCTGTCCTACATTCTGCTTGATCCGAGGATACGCTACTGATGGCCGCAACTGACCATACCGTTCCGGCGGCTCTCTCCGCCGAGGCAAAGCTTTCGGATCGCAAGAACCCGAGTGTCCTCAGCCTTTTGCTGGGCAATCGTGGCGTATACTGGGGTGGCATTCTGTTGGGGTTGATGGTGCTGGTTGCGATCGTCGGCCCATTGTTCACCGTCGATCCTATCGCTCTGCACCCGATGAATCGCCTGAAGCCGCCTTCGGCAGCGGTCTTCTTCGGCAGCGATTTTCTCGGCCGCGATGTGTTCGCCCGGGTTATTCACGGTGCCCGGATATCGCTGGTGATTGGCCTGGCGGTGGCACTGGTGGCGGTCTCTACCGGCCTCGTCCTGGGGATGATTGCGGGTTACATCCGGGCGATGGACGCGATCATCATGCGGGTGATGGACGGTCTGATGGCGATCCCCGGCATCCTGCTGGCGATTGCACTGATCTCGCTTTCCGGCGCATCCCTGGGCACCGTCGTCCTCGCCATCGTGATCCCCGAGATACCCCGAGTCGTGCGGCTGGTGCGATCGGTGGTGCTGACCGTGCGCGAAGAGCCATATGTCGAGGCTGCGATCGCGGCTGGCACCCGCCTGCCGCTCATCCTGTCACGCCACATCCTGCCCAATACCATTGCGCCGCTGATCGTACAGGCCACCTATATCTGCGGCTCGGCAATGCTGACGGAATCCATTCTCGGCTTCCTCGGCGCCGGTATACCGCCGGAAATCCCCAGTTGGGGCAACATCATGTCCGAGGGGCGAACCTATTTCCAGATCAGCCCGTGGATCATCTTCTACCCTGGTGTGGCGCTGGCGCTGACCGTGCTGGCGGTCAACGTCGTCGGCGACGGACTGCGCGACACGCTCGACCCGCGCATCGCGAGAAAGATGTGATCACCGTGCACCGTGAAACCAACCCAACCGGAGATGCCCGGCACCCGGTGCTCGAGATCAAGGGATTGACTGTCAGCCTGCCCAAGGGCGCCGACCGTGAATTTGCCATCGAGGATGTCAGCCTTTCCGTGGAATCCGGCGAGATCGTCTGCGTAGTCGGCGAGTCCGGATCGGGCAAATCGGTCACCGCCTTTTCCGTGATGGGCCTTAACCCGCGCAAGGAGGTGAAACCGGTCGCTGGTGATATTCTGCTCCATGGGGTCGATCTGCTGAAGCAGTCCGAGCGCCAGATGCGCAGGCTGCGTGGCGAGAAAATGGCGATGATATTCCAGGAGCCTATGACCGCGCTCAACCCGGTGATGAAGGTGGGCGACCAGATTGCCGAGATGCTGGAAATTCATAGCTTGCTCAGCGCGCGTGAGCGCCGCGACCAGGTGATCGCCGCCATGCAGGATGTAAACCTGCCTGATCCGGAATTGCTGTTCCATAGCTATCCGCACCAGATTTCGGGTGGGCAGCGCCAGCGGGTGATGATCGCGATGGCATTGACGCTGGAACCGGGACTGCTGATCGCAGATGAGCCGACCACGGCGCTGGATGTCACGACACAGGCGCAGATACTGGAGCTGATCAAGACGATCCAGCACCGCCACGGCACCGGCGTCATGTTCATCACCCATGATTTCGGCGTCGTCGCCGAGATCGCCGATCGGGTGGTGGTCATGCAGCACGGCAAGATAGTCGAACAGGGATCGGCCGAGCAGGTCCTCACCCGCCCCGAACACCCCTACACCCGGATGCTGATTGGATCGGTCCCAAGCCTCACCCCGCCCGAGCGAGAAGCGGCAAGCCATTCTGAGCCGGGACTGGAGGCGCGGGGCCTGAACAAGATTTATGGCGCGGCTGGCTGGTTTGGCGGCGGGCGTGTCGTCCATGCGGCGAAGGATATCGATTTGGTCGTCTATCGTGGCGAGACCCTTGGGGTTGTCGGCGAATCCGGGTCAGGCAAATCGACCGTCGCCCGCTGCATTGTCCGCCTGGTCGATCCGACCAGCGGCGAGCTACTGATTTCCGGCCAGAATATCGCTGCTCTCGGCGAATCCGCACTCCGGCCCTATCGGCGCGATATCCAGATCGTGTTCCAGGATCCCTATCGCTCGCTCAATCCGCGCCGCACCGTCGGCCAGTCGATCATCGAGGGGCCGATGAACTTCGGCATCGGGCAGGTGGAGGCTCTGGAGAGGGCGCGGGAACTGATGCGCGTGGTCGGGCTGTCGCCCGAGGCGCTCGACCGTTTTCCGCACCAGTTCTCCGGCGGCCAGCGCCAACGCATCTGCATAGCCCGCGCCCTGGCCATGGAACCCAGGGTGCTGATCGCCGACGAGGCAGTGTCGGCCCTCGACGTCTCGGTCCAGGCCCAGGTTCTCGATCTTCTCGACGATGTCCGGGAACGCTTTGACCTGGCGATGCTTTTCATCACCCACGACCTGCGGGTCGCGGCCCAGGTCTGCGACCGGATCATGGTCATGCAGAACGGCGTCGTCGTCGAGGAGGGCCGCACCAGCGCTGTCTATTCCAACCCGCAGAACAGCTACACCAAGGCGCTCCTCTCTGCGGCGCCAGGTCGCCACATGGAATTCCTGTAGAACTCGTGATCGGTCATCTTCCGCGATGATCCTTTCGCCCCATCGGCTGCGGTGCCGCCACTACGCTGTTTATGTGACAGCGCCTTCCCACGCCCTCCATGATGTGGGCAAACACGACGCGTGCGCCGTATTTGAAATCCTCGGGTCCACGGCAATGGCTCTAATACCAACGGCCATCTCAATTGACTCCTGCTCTTCGACGTTGGAAGTGGATTTGATCCCATCTCCGAGCCGGGCTGCGATCAAGTAGATCATGGTGATGAAGGTCTCGGTGTTGCGGTAGCCTCTGGCTCTTGCCCTGGCGGCCTGAAACAGTCCGTTCATTGCTTCCATGCGGGGCTTCCATGCGGGCGTTGCTGTGGATTGACGTCCAACGTTCGAGAATGCGCTTGGGATGCTTTTTGACCGTCGCCAGAGCCTTGCGGACGGCTTCGAACAGCGGATCGTCTCCGATCTGTTCGTGTCGAGACGCTGTTCGATCAGCTGCCATGGTGGCGTGACCCCGAGGCCAAGAGCCAATACATCCTGAGCATCCATTGCCTGTCTCCTATGATGAATGTCCAGCAGGACATTGATTTTGTTTGATTTCGAACGCCGGAAAATCTTCGAATATCCAGCCGTTTTTCAGCGTGTCATAGATGATGGAAAGCAGTTTGCGGGCAGTTGCGATGATGGCTTTTCCGGCCCCGCGGCGTTCCTTGATGCGTTGGTAATGGCTGTTGAGATAGCCGGAATAGCGAATGGCGATCCAGGTGCATTGCACCAGGGTGGTGCGCATGAGCTTGTTGCCACGCCTGGTGATCCGTCCATGGTGTTCGGTCTCGTTTGAGTTGCTGACCTTGGGCACGATGCCCACATAGGCGGCCAGCTTGTCTGCATCCGGAAAGTCATCGACATTCCCGATCCCGGACAGCAGGATCGCCGCCGACCTGGGGCCAATGCCCTTGATGCTGATCAGTTGCTCAAACCCCTTCATCGCCGCTGCGGCCGCTTCGATGACCTTGTCGAGACGGATCAGCGTCTCCGTGAGAGCGAGGGCCTGATGGCGCAGCACATCAAGCTCGACCTGCTCCAGCTCGGTGAACTGGCTGAGGCCAAGCTCGCGCAGGCGCTTTTTGCTGGAGAGCCATTCCTTCTTCAGCTTCATGCCGCGCCGAACGAACATGGCATGGATCTTGTTCAACAGCATGGTGCGCTGCTTGACCAGCACATCGCGGGTCTGGACCACCGAGGACAGTTCCGCCTCGGCAGTGGATTTCAGCCGCGTTTCCGGCAGCATGTCTTTCGACAGGAAAAACGCCAGAGCGCCGGCGTCATTGCGGTCGGTTTTCTTTACGGATTTCCGAATGACCGTGAACTGGCGCGGATTAACCACCACGATGCGGCCCACACAGGAGCGCACACAGGGGCGCACCTCGTCGCAGAACCAGGCCGTATTGCCCGTGGCCTCGACCGCCAGTTCGTCATCCGCGTCGAGGCTCAGACAGAATCTCTCCAGATCTGATGCAGACAGTCGGAACGTTGCGAAAGCCTCCGAGCCATCCGCCTCACGACGGCAGATGGTGAAGGAATTCGTATGAAGATCGACACCGATAAAAGCCATTGCTATACTCCCGTTGCTAGGAGGCGGAGCCCCGAAAGGGGCGTGAACGGCCAAACCAAGCTCCTGTCCAGGGTCACCGGCCAAAACCGGGCCTTACGTGGGCTGTTCGGAAACAGGCGAAGGCCAAGCTCCGTTACAGGGTCGCAATGCCCTAAAAGGCGATTCAGCCTGAGACCTGTCCGCCTCCCCAAATCTCCTGGCAAATTCAGGGCGTTTGGTCGCTCACAAAGCATTCATACCCCCTCCGTTGTTGTCGATGATGACAGAGGGTAGCTGATTACGCCCTAAGTGACACCCTGAATTACAGGTTAAACGTCTAAGATTCTTGACTCTTTGGGGTTCCCAAATCAGCGAAAGTCTGACTCTCTGTGATCGACGCAGAGGAGGGAGTGGCAATGGTAGGTGTCGAGATTACACGCGCGGATATGACGGCGGCGGAGTTGCGAGCGGCGGCGGGCGGCGCGACGGATGGGCGCGCGGCGCAACGGATGCTGGCGCTGGCGCTGGTGCTGGAGGGGGCGGACCGGGCCACCGCTGCGGCGACCTGCGGGATGGACCGGCAGACGTTGCGCGACTGGGTGCACCGCTACAACGCCGAGGGGCTACCCGGCCTCTACAACCGCCCCTCGCCCGGGAAGCCGCCACTGCTTTCGGCGGCGCAGAAGGCCGCGCTCGCCGCGCATGTGGAGAAGGGTCCCGACCCGGAGGTCGACGGGGTGGTACGCTGGCGGTGCATTGATCTGAAGTGGTGGATGGAGGCGCAGTTCGGGGTCGTCATGCACGAGCGCACGGTCGGCAAGCAACTGGCGGCGCTCGGCTATCGGCGGCTGTCGGTGCGTCCGCAACACCCGAAGGCCGACCCCGCGGAGCAGGAGGCGTTTAAAAAAAACTTCTCCCGGACGGTAGCGGCGGCCCTCCCCGAGGCGGCGCACGGCAAACCGCTCGAGATCTGGTTCCAGGATGAAGCCAGGGTGGGTCAGCAGGGCACGCTGACAAGGGTCTGGGCGAAGCGCGGCACCCGCCCCCGCGCCGTCCGCGACACGCGCTACAAATCGGCCTGCATTTTCGGCGCAGTCTGCCCTGACCGCGCCACCGCCGCCGGTCTGGTCATGCCCTTCGCCGACACCGAGGCGATGAATGCCCACCTCGCCGAGATCGCCCGCGCCGTAGCCCTTGGCGCCCACGCGGCACTCGTCGCCGACGGTGCCGGCTGGCATGCCAGCAAGGACCTCATAGTGCCCGACAACATCACGCTGATCATTCTCCCGCCATACGCGCCCGAACTCAATCCGGTCGAAAACGTCTGGCAATACCTGCGCGCCAACAAACTCGCCATAACCGTCTTCGATGGCTACGCCGACATCGTCGACAAATGCTGCACCGCATGGAACTTCTTCGCAAACGATACAGCCGCCATCGCCACCATCACCACACGACAATGGGCACAGGTCAATCGGTAGGGCGATTGGTATAAGTCTTTGTGCTGTGGTGACCGAGAACGGCAAATCCTCCGCCACCATAGCCTCGAACTCGCCGTGCGGAAGTTGCGCCTTGGCCTCAATCAGCGAATGACCAACCGCCAGAATGCTGTCGCGGGTCGCCCGCTATAGGCTGGGGGAATCAAAGCAGTTTGATAAGCACCGCTATTACCGCGATCAGCAGCGCGGTTTGGCCGAGCATCATTAGCAGAAAATCGTTCCTGGCAGCGCAGATCTCAATCTTCAGATCGACTTTCGTCGCCACTACGTCATGTAGCGCGGTATCCAGAGCCGTCGCGTGCGCACGCGCCTGGTCCTCGGACACGCCACTCGCTTTCAGGCTGTCAACATGTGCCTGCTTGTCAAAGGTTGCTAAGGTCATGACCGAAAGATAGCCGGTTGCCGGTGCCTAGGCAAGCCCAGGGGGATAATCACATGACACGCCTGATAGCGCTCGTTAGCTTCAATCCGGCGCGCCTTTTCTGGAACTGGAGGAGTTGCTTGTCGTCGCGGGCTTCCATCAGCCATGGACTAGGTCGGCGCCGAATGCAGCAATCCGAACCCGAACCGCGTAGTGGCGAAATTCCGGCAGCGTCTCCCCCCCCACTACTACTCCCCCTCAATCCGCCCCACCGGCCGATATCCCGGCAGCGCTGCCATGCGGTCGCGGATGCTCAGGTGGATGGTCTCGCCGTCGCCGCTGCCGGTGACGCGCGGGCGGCGCAGCAGGAACAACCGCGCCACGCCGCTGCGGCTGCCGATCTGCGGTGCCGCCGGATCCTCGGGGAAGCGTGCCTCCCAGCCCTCGGGCAGGATCAGCCCGTGCCGCTCGGCGCGCCGCAGCATCCAGTTCAGCGGGATGTTCGAAAGCGCGCGCGCCTGCGCCACCTTCCTGATATCGCCGCCGACATCGCAATGGGCGCCCGGGAACCAGGCCTGCTCCAGCCGCCCCGCCCAGTGGTCGCTGCGCTGCCACAGGATCGGCGTGAAGGCAGTGCGGTCCTCATCGATCGCCAGGGCGTGGTAGCCGAGCGCGATGTGATGCCCCAGCGCGTGATCGTGAAACTCGGTCGCCATCTGCCCCAAACGTGACAGCACCGGGTAGGGCAGGCCCAGGGTCTTGACCGTGTCCCAGACGCCCAGCATCTCGATCGTGACGTTCTCGTGGCAAAGGCGGCCGATGAAATCGGCGCGGCGTCTCAACACGGCCGGATCGCCATTGCGCTGATACAGGCGGAACGCCCACCTGATATTGCGCTGCGTCGCGTTCTCCTGGCGCAAGAGCCCGACCGAGCCGATCATCCCGGCCAGCGAGCGCACCGCATAAGCGCCGCGGGAATACCCGAACAGGTAGATCCGGTCGCCGGGGCGGAAGCGGCTGGCCAGGAAGCCGTAGCCGTGGCGGATCGACAGGTTGATGCCCATGCCGGTGACCGCATTGAACCACTTGGCGAGCCCGGTCCCCTGCACGCCACGGTCATAGTCGAATTGCTGCGCCGGGCGCGGGCCGATCTCGTCAAGCAGCCGGTAGAGTATCCCGGCATTGCTCTCCTCCCCACGCCTCAGGGTCGACAGCGTGCCGTCGGAGACAAAAACCAGACTGCGCGGATACCTCCCGGCCGCGTTTCCCCCCGCCCGTGACCTGTCGCCCGCCTTTCCGGTCATCCCGCCACCGTCTCCAGATATTTCTCCAGATGATCCGTGTCGTTCCGGCCCAAGCCCGGTGGCGTATCCCGCAGCCCCCGCCCCGCCGAGATGTCGGGCGCCCCTATCCACTCATGCGGCACGGTTTCGCAGCCCCGGGGTGCATGAGCCCGCCGGGGCAGGGAGATGTCACCATTATACTGGCCGTTTGCGCGTGGACCGCCTGGGTTTTCGCGCCGCCGGACGGGTTGACCGACCTCGAATTTCATGAGCATTCTCCGCAACTCGCTGGCCACAGGTTAAATTGGAACACTCCGGGGTCAAGCGTCCACGATTGGGCAGGTTGCGGGGTGCATCGCAGGCGACTTTCAGACATAAATGCAACACTTTGTTTTCACTGTGGAAATCTAATTGAAAATGGCTGGCTGGGGAATTGGGAGACCGTCCGCGTGCTAAAAGACGACCGAATGATGTCGATGCTCACCTTCTTGATGATCATGGTTGCCATTGGCACCATGATCCAGCGCGCCGACGTGCTTGGCACGTATTTCGGCGGGGGAGGGACCGCGCTGGAACTTCGGCGCGACGAGGCGATCGTGCGCGCCAACACCCTTGGTGGCATCGATGTCCTGTCGAATGACCTTGGCCTCAGGGATGGCGATGCCAAGAGATTGATCATCGTCGGACAGCCCGCCTGCGGGCGCGTCTTCGTGCGTGATGGGCAGGCGCGGTATCTGCCAGCGGAACGCTGCGTCGGTTCCCAGAGCTTCAAATACGCCATCTCCGGGCGCAGCCAGGATCAGATCGGCGAGGTGGCGATCGTTGTCCGTCTGGGCGAGCCGACCCAGAGCGAGGTCGCCGCCGATGCCCAGCGCGACATTCCAACGGCGGTTCCGGCGGCCCCGCGCGCCATCCAGCAGAGCGTAGTCGAGACCCCGGCACTGCTCGACAGGAAACTCGCGGCGGCGGCTGATTCCGATGGCGCCGTTGTACAGGCGCCGGCGGCGCCCCGGCCACAGGCTCCGGCCATCACGGGCCTGCCCGACACGGCGTCCGGCGCGGGATCGACGGGCGGGGCGAACGGCGGCGGATTTAGTTCTGCGGGCGGCGCCCTCGGCAGCTCGGGCCAGGCACCCAGCATGGCCGCGCCCGCAGCCCCCTTGGGCGAAGCTTCGGAGATTTCCACGGTTCCGGCGATACCGGCGCCCAATCCGGAGGCCCCCAGCCAGCCTGAATTGGCCAACCGGCACTAGTGTTGCCGGACCACGTGCAAGCGGATGACCCTACCCTGACCACATCGGAGGCGCAGGGCATCTCGGGCGCCACGGTTCGGCAACCCGCCCCGCCCCCAGCGGACAACACGGACACACCGCCCGGATTGGGCGCGACCAGCACGGCGGATATCGCAACGCTGGCCACAGGAAACGGGGATGATTCGATTGCTTCGGTCATCCTCGCGCGGATCGATCCGGCCGCCGCTGGCGCAGGCGAGACGGCCACCCCCCGAATCGAGCGAGAGATCGCTGGGCTGGACGCGAATGTGCCGCGTGTCGGCCTGCCGCAGATCGATTCCGGCGGCTTGGAGCAAGCCCCGGCCGGTCAACCCGCCGATGCGTTTGCCTCGTTGCGCGCGATTGGCGGTGCCGCCGAACTCGCGCCGGTCGATACCACGCCACCGACGGCGCTGGCCGATCCGGGTGCTGCGGCCACTGGAAGCGCCAGGCCGTGTAAGCGGCGGTGAGAGACTGTGCCACTGAGGCGGCGGGATAATTCTGCCGCGGCGGATCAGAATTGGGCCGGAGATCATAGCCTTTGAATTCGATGAGATCGGATTGAAAGGCGGCGGATGTACTCAGTGGATTTATATAGTCGAGTTCGGCGCGCTATGAGCGTGGCTCGACACTGGTCACCTCCAACTTGCCTTTCGATGAATGGACCGAGGTCTTCGGATCGGAACGTCTCACCGGCGCACTCCTCGACCGCCTGACCCATCACGTCCATATCCTTGAGATGAATGGCGAGAGCTTCCGCCTGAAACAGAGCAAAAAGAAAACCGCCTGAGCGCCATCCGCTTGACCCCGAGGGACCACAGGCACCTCCCACGCGCGCCACGGCCTTTGCTCTATGAAAGCAGTCCGAGCCGCGCGCCGGACCCTCCTATGGACTTCGGGGACAAGTTCCTCACCGAGCCAAAATGGTATACTTTTGCGCCGCCGCGTGTCGGTTATTACGCCGCCATTGACATAATCTTTGCGTATACCCGCCCACCCCGCTTCAACAGGCCGAATACAGGGGGTTTTCCAGCCGCACCCCGACCACGCTTGGCCTTGCGCTTGCCGCCGAAGTAACTCTCGTCCACTTCAATTTCACCCCCGAACATCGCTGCGCTCTCAGCCTCCGGTTCCAAGGCAATCATCTCACGCAGACGGTGGAAAAAGTAACCGGCTGTCTTGCGGTTCACGCCACACAGACTGGCCGCTGCAAGCGCCGTCGATCCAGACACAAAATGCGCGATCAAACGATCTTGTTTACAGGGACCGAGACGACTCCTGCGCATAGCTTCCATGATAACTCCAAGAATGAGCTATCTGGGTCAGCCCCGCAATCAATACCCACAGCATCCAGTTTGCGCGCATCGCGGCGGCATCCGCACGGATGCGGAGCAGGAATGCGATGTTGCCGTAGGTTGACTCGCGCGCATCCCATTCGAGTTGGGCGCGATGGCTGTTTATGGCCGATCGCCGCTGAGACTCGGTGAGGTCTCTGAATTTATGGTCGCCGAATTCCACCAAAGGTGCCCCCCAATGAACGTCCCGAGTCTGGCGCGTTCATTGTTGGACGTCAACTTCCCGCGAACCGCGCCTCCATCTCCTCGCGCGCCTCGTCCGAAATCTTCGCGAACAGGTTGTCGGGCACCGTGAACCCATGCCCCGCCGGCAGGGTGTCCAGCGCCGCCTCCACATCATCCGGCCAGTCGGCTCTTTCCAAACCCAACGCGGCCAGCATGGTGTCCGAGGCGTCCGGCACGAAGGGGCGGGACAGCACCGCGTATAGCCGGATCAGGTTCAGCGCGAAGCGGATCGAACCCGCTGCGTTCAAGGGGTTTTCCTTGAACGTGGACCAGGGGGCGGCCGCCTGCAGGTACTCGTTTCCGGCAACCCAAATGGCGCGCAGTTCGGCGGCGGCCTTGCGGAATTCCATCGCCTCCCAGTGGTCCTCGTAAGTCCTTACCCGGTGGGAGATTTCCACCGTTACCTCCTGCTCGGCCGCGCCGTATTCCTCGCCCTCCGGCACCGCCTCGCCGAATTTCGAGCGGCAGAACTTGGTCACGCGGCTGACGAAGTTGCCCAGCACATCGGCCAGATCCTTGTTCACCCCGGACTGGAATCCGGCCCAGGTAAAGTCGCTGTCCGACCCCTCCGGCGCATTCGACAGCAGCCACCAGCGCCAGTAGTCCGAGGGCAGGATCTCCAGCGCCTGGTCCATGAACACGCCGCGCCCCTGGCTGGTCGAGAACTTACCACCCTCATAGGTCAACCAGTTGAAACCTTTGATGTAATCGACCAGCTTCCAGGGCTCCCTGCCGTCGAAATTAGCTCCCATCATGGTGACCGGGAAGCTGAGCGTGTGGAACGGAACGTTGTCCTTGGCCATGAACTGCACGTAGCGCACGTCACCCGCGCCCATGTCCTCGCGCCACCAGCGCTGCCAGGCATCGTCGCCCAGCCCCTCGGCGTCGGCCCATTCGGCGGTGGCGGCGATGTACTCGATTGGGGCGTCGAACCAGACATAGAAGACCTTGCCCTCCATGCCGGGCCAGTCGTCCGTGCCGCGTTTGACTGGGATGCCCCAGTCGAGGTCGCGGGTGATGCCGCGGTCGCGCAGCCCGCCGCCCTCGTTCAGCCATTTCCTGGCGATCGAGGTGGTCAGCAGCGGCCAGTCGATCTGCGCATCGATCCAGTCGCTCAGCCGTTCGCGCATGGCCGATTGCTTTAGATACAGATGCTTGGTCTCGCGCACCTCCAGATCGGTCGAGCCGGAGATCGCCGAATGCGGGTCGATCAGATCGATCGGGTCGAGTTGCTTGGTGCAGTTCTCGCACTGGTCGCCGCGGGCGCGGTCGTAGCCGCAATTGGGGCAGGTGCCCTCGATATAGCGGTCCGGCAGGAAGCGCCCGTCGGCCTTCGAAAAGACCTGGCTTTCGGACCGCTCATCGATCAGCCCGGCATCGGCCAGCCGGGCGGCAAGATGTTGGGTCAGACGGTGATTGCGCTCCGACGACGATCGGCCGAAATAATCGAACGACAGCCGGAAGCCATCGCCGAGACGCTTTTGCACCGCCCACATCTCGGCGCAATAATCGGCAACCGACTGCCCCGCCTTGGCGGCGGCCAGTTCGGCCGGGGTGCCATGCTCGTCGGTGGCGCAGATCAGTTGCACCTCGTGGCCGCGCGCGCGCATGTAGCGGGCATAGGCGTCCGCCGGAAGCATCGAGCCGACCAGGTTGCCCAGATGCTTGATGCCGTTGATGTAGGGCAGGGCCGAGGTGATGAGGATGCGCGCCATTTGGTTCTCCAGATTTCGAGCGCCCTCTATAGCGGCAGTTCGGGGCCGGTCCAATGGTCTTGGGACACGGCGACCGGAAAGCGTGTGGAACCTGACATGGATCAAAGTGCGTCACCGGAAACTACGCCAAGCTGTTTATCGTCGGCGCCCCAGATGGCCACGGCAAAGGCTGTCTGCGCCAAGGGTGGGGATTACGTTCTGGCTCTCAAGGGCAATCAGGGTACGCTGTTTGAGGACGTGAAGCTTTTTCTGGACGCCCCGAGGCCACAGAGAGGCCACAGAGAGGCCACAGAGAGGCCACAGAGATGCCACAGAGAGGCCACGACAATTTCCGGTCCTTTCCAGCTGTTGACGCAGGTCATGGCCGCATTGAGACACGCTACGGTTTCAGGCGATATTGACTGGCTGCAAGAACGCCACAACTGGCCCGGCCTTCGCGCCATTGGCAAGGTGACAGCGACGCGCGAAATCGGTGGCAAACAGACCAGCCATACCCGCTGTTTTCTGCTCAGCCTGCCCTTGAAACCGGAGCGGTTTCTTGACGTCACCCGCAGTCATTGGAGAACAGTCATTGGAGTACTGAGAATTCCCTGCATTGGGTGCTTGATGTCACCATGAACGAAGATCAGGCGCGACATCGAAACGGCAATGGTGCGGAAAACCTCGCCCTGCTACGCCGTATCGCCCTGAACCTTGCAAGAGTCGAACCCACAAAAGGATCAATGCGCGGCAAGATCAAAAAGGCCGGATCGGGCGATGACTTCATGCTCAACATGATCCGAGCCGATGTTCAGGTTTAAAAGCGATTGCCCTGTCGATCATGCCCTATCTCATTGGCTTGCCGCGATTTCCGAGTCACGAAGTGAACTCACTTTGCTTGAAATCGCCCTAACGTTTGGCGGCTGATCAATCCCCGACCTTCGCCGCTTGCAACACATAGACCCGGATCGCGCTGGCCAGAGAACCCGGCGGCGTACGTCTGGCGTCGATCTCTGCGGCAAGCCGGTTGATCGACTTGCCCCTGGCTTCGGCGAGGCGCTGAAATTCGATCCAGAAGACCGCCTCGAGACTGACCGAGGTGCGATGGCCCTGGAGGGTCAGCGAGCGTTTGACCGGCCTGTCACTCCTGCTCATCCGTATCCTCGATCCTGTGTCCATCCAGGCGGCTGTCATTCAGTCTCATTTGTGCTGTGGACAGCATCCGATCAAGCTTGCTCAGGCCGTGCCGGGCGGCATTTGCATCCACTTCGGCGCGTGCCGTATCACGCTGTTTCTGTTTGCGGCGGCGACGCAGGTTGATCGGTTTGTCGGTCATAAGAGCAATTTCTAGCAAAGTGAGGTTCGCCATGGGTTCTGATCAGTGCAAGTTGGTTGATTTGGTAGCAGGCTAAATTCTTTGGCCGGAGAACCAAAATATAGTACCTAAGGACTGTAAGCGTCCGGTCTCGGGGCTCTGGTTCGGTTCAGCGTCGGCCGATTGCGCTCAGGTCTGAGCGAAGCGCCACGGGAGCAACTCGTCGAGTTTGGTGATTTTGTGATCGGCGATGCGACTGAGCACATCGGTCAGCCAGGCCTGGGGATCGACGCCGTTGAGCCTGGCGGTCTCGATCAGGGTACAGGCGATGGCGGCGGATTTACCGCCAGCCTCTGAGCCGACAAAAAGATAATTCTTGCGACCCAGGGCTATCGGCTTCATGGCGCGTTCGGCGGAATTGTTGTCGATCTCCAGAAAGCCGTGGTCGAGATACGGGCGCAGGCGCCTCATCCGGGTCAGGGCGTAGCGGATCGCCTTGGCGAGTTCGGACTTGCCGGAGATCTTTGGCAGCCGGGTTTGCAGCCAGGCTTCCAGAGCATCGAAGATCGGTTTGGCGCGGGCTTGCCGGAGTTGGACCCGCTCAATGGGCACACTGCCGCGGGCATCCTTCTCGACGACGTAGAGCCCGGCGATGCGCTTGATGGCTTCCTCGGCGATGATCGAGCCCTCCGACTGGAAGACATCGGTGAACTTGCGCCGGATATGGGCCATGCAGGCGACTTCATCGACACCACCGGATCGGTAGAGCTCGTTGAACCCGGCATAGCCGTCCGCGTGCATCCAGCCCTTGTACCCGGCCAGGTGTCTGGTGGGGTGCTCGCCCTTGCGATCGACGGTGAACTGATACCATGCCGCTGGTGGGTCGGCGCCGCCCCATGGCCGTTCGTCGCGAACATAGGTCCAGATCCGGGCGGTCTTGCATTTGCCGGTGCCCTTCACCTGCATCTTCAGGGTGGTGTCGTCGGCAAAGATCGCCTGGCCGCGCTGAACATGGCGCCCGACCATATCAGCCAATGGTTCCAGCAGTGCCGCCGATTTGCCGACCCAGTCGGACAGGGTCGAGCGGTCGAGATCAATGCCGTCGCGATCGAATATCCGGGACTGGCGATAGAGCGGGAGGTGATCGGCATACTTCGAGACCAGCACATGGGCCAGCAGGCCCGGGCCGGGACGACCCCGCTCGATCGGGCGCGAGGGCAATGGTGCCTGGCAGATCGCCTCGCAACACGTGCAAGCCATGCGGGGCCGGACAAAGCGGTTCACGATGAACCGGCCAGGGACGTATTCCAGCTCTTCGGTGACATCTTCGCCGAGTTTCTTCAGAACCTCGCCGCACTTGCCGCACTTGCCGCAGGCCTCGCCGGGCGACAGCACTTGCTCGTTGCGCGGCAAGCTGTCCGGCAACGGTTTGCGCTTTGGTTTGTTCTTCGGCCCGGCGACAGTATCAGGCGACGCAGGCGGCGCGATCTTCGCCGCCGCGATCTCTTCCTCTTCGAGCCCGAGTTCAAGCTGATCCATCGTCTCCGACTTCGAGCCAAACCGATGGCGGCGATGACCGGCGAGCTGGTGTTCCAGCTTGGCGATCCGGAGCGCCTGGGACTTGACCGTCGCCACCAATTGCCCCGCGAACACCCTCAATTCCGAGGGATTATCGGGCAGTGATTTGGTCTGGTCCAGCATAGCCATTCCATACCAGAACGGGACACTGAAGGGAATCCCTAAAGCGTCATATTTCTCTGTTTTTGTTCAAAAAATCATCCTGCCGTCAGGGGTCGCCAGGTGCGCAGCGGCGCGCGCCAGTCGATGCCCTCCAACAGCATCGCCAGTTGCGCCGATGTCACCGACAACCTGCCATGCGCCGGCGATGGCCAGACGAACCTGCCGCGCTCCAGACGCTTGGAAAACAGACACGCCCCTTGCCCGTCCCACCATATGACCTTGATCAGATCGCCGCGCCGTCCCCGGAACACGAACAGGTGCCCGGAATACGGGTCCTGCTCCAGAACCTTCTCGGCCAGCGCCGACAAACCGTTGAACCCCTTGCGCATATCGGTAACGCCAGCCGCCAGCCAGACCTTCGTCTGCACGGGAACCGGGATCATGCGCTCAGACCTCGCGCCAACAGCACCACCATGTCCGGATCAAAGGCACCGCTGAGCGTCAGACGATGGCCCGATGCAAGGGCAATCTCGATCCGACCGTCGCTGACAGGGCTGATCGGCTCCGGCGCGGCGGTGATCGCAGTCGACATCACCTCGACAGGCAGGAAAAACACCCCATCACCACCTAGCCCAAACCGCGGATCACGACGCCACGCGAACACCATGGTCGCGCTCAGCCCGTGATGGCGCGCCACCGACGCAACCGAAGCCCCAGGCTCAAGCGCCTCGGCCACAACACGGCGCTTGAACGCATTCGAGTAGCTCCGCCGATTGCCTCTACGATGATCCATCAAGTTCAAGTGTCCTCGTAATTCAAACGGACATTATCGCCCGCGATCACGCGAAGACTCGCACGCCAATCACAAACCCTTCAAGGGCGGGGAGACCGGACGGTTACTAAGGACTCTACTTATGACTGACAGGAACTTAGAACATGTCACTTCGATTTCCGATTGCCCGGGAACAGTGACGGCTTGGAGGAAACAAGTCTTACGATCCTCGAACTAAAGCCGGGTCACGCTCAACTCCTTGCCAATGGCTCCACGCGCAACCTCGATCAGGTGGTCGTGATGGGTGAAGTAAATAACCTGGGATTTTGTCGCCAGGTCGCTAAGCGCCTTGAAGCCTTGAGCAGCACGATCGTCGCTGTAGTTGATGAAAAGATCGTCGGCGATGAAGGGGAGAGGTTGGGCATGCTGCAATTGCATCTCGACAGCGGCGAGACGGACCGACATGAAAAGCTGATCTCCAGTGCCATCGCTCAACCCGTCAAAATCCACATGTTTTCCGTCGGGGCGTCGGCCCATTAGCTGTGGCGTGTCGCCGTCGTAATCGATTTCCAAGGTTTGGAACGATCCCAGGGTCAGGGTCGAGAATATTTTGCTGGCTCTTTCGAGTAACGGTCCGCGTTTTTCTTCGCGGTAACGTTCAATCGACCACCGTAGCAGCAGAGCGCCCATGTGAACTTTAATAAATCTCTCTGTCACCTCAGCCATTCGCGCCAAGGCTTCCTGGCGCTGGGATTCCGCCGTCGCCGCGTCCGCTTGGCCGTGAATCATGGCTTTTTCTGCTTCGGCGTCTTTCTTTTGCAACACGCAATCGTCGCGGAGAGTCATGGCCGCGCCGCTTTGTTCTTTCACGTCATCAAGGCGTGCGGCGATGGTAGACAAGTCTTCTTCGGTAACCTCTGCATCCAAATCGTCCAGGGACAAGCCGTCGCCGAGATCGAGGATGATGCTTGTTGCGTCATCAATGGCGCGGGTGAGCAGGTGAAGACATTCGGAGTGTTCAATCGCCGTTTCGAGGTCGGCGATGGTATCGACTTTCGCCCGCTTCATGTGGGGGGCGAGCCGTGCTTCTGCCTCATCCTTCAACGTTTGTGACTTGTTTCGATGTGCCGTGTTTTCCTCAATGTCGTGTTCCGCTTTTTCCAAAGTGCTCTGTTCGTTCTCGGCCTCGGTCAGCTGTTGGCAAAGCGCGGAGCAGATGCCTTCGGCGGATTGCCCGGTCAAATCCGGCGCAACGGCCTGTGCCAATGTTTCGGCGCTGCGTTCGAAGCGCTCAATATCCCGTTGCATGGTCTTGATGCGGTTTTTCTTCAAGTCTCGGTTTTCCTTCAGCTTCCCCTTCAGTTCGCTCATCAGAGCCAATGCCGTATTCGCGGTCTGCGGGGTAACCTTATCGGGCAATCCGGCAGTTTGTGTTTTTTCCAACCACAACGCGTCCCAGGCGTCCAATTCCTGCTGTGCTTTGGTGGCCTTATCCTTGAGGCGCACCAGATCATTGCGCCCCCGCTGGAGCTGCTCTTCTAGCTGCTCGCGTTGGGATTTTGCCCTTTCTGCCTCTGAAACGATGGTTTCAGCTTCTTCAATCAGCCGCCGCAGCTTGAGCGGCGCGGTCGTCTCCTCTTGAATACCGGCTTGCGCGAGGGCCTGTCGAATGCCAGTCGCCGCCGCTGTTTCTCGGGTTTCAAGGCCGCGTAGGCTCGTCTCCTCATTTGTCAGCTTTTCCGCTTCGCTCAGAGCGATTCGGTAGTGGCCCAACCAGGTCTGAACGGCAGATATGCTCATATCGCCCAGGCCCAGTTTCTCTGTGATCCGGCCCCAGTCGGTCATCAGGTTTCGGCGTTGCTCCTCGATTTTCTCGATCTTTCCGTCCTGTTTGTCACGTTTTTGCCTCAGGCGAGCGATTTCGCTGCGTAGGTGTTCCAGTTCCTTTGCTTCCTCGGCGGTCCGGTAGCGACGGTCTGTCAAGTCATCGGCGGCGGTGACGCGGGCTTCGTAATCGTCGCCAGCTTCGCCCACGGTTTTCGTTGCGGATCGGATTCTCGCCCACAGATCGTCTCTGTTCCGGCGCGATGACGCGATGTCCTCGGGTGTAATGGGCTGCCGACCTTCCTGGAGACGGTCTTCCTTGATTTCGAGGGCCTTGAGTTCGTCTTCGGTTTCCTCGTGTTGCTCCTGAATGCCCTTTTGTTCGATGTCGATGTCTCGCTCTTTGTTCTTGAACTCCTGGGCCTCTTCATCACTCGGAACAGCCAACTGGCGCAGATCCCGAACTGAGCCGGTCCAGGGGCGCATCTTGGCGAACTGATTTTCAAGTTGGTCGCTGGCGAGCTTGATACGGTTTTCGAACTCGACCCTTGCATCTTCGGTGTTTCCGAGCGCGCGCGATTCCGCCAGCGATGACTTAATGTCCGGCGGAAGCTGAAGATCGGGCAGGGTCATAAGGTCATCGGCCGAAGCAGCGAGGTCGCGTTCCTTTCCTCTCACGTTCTCTGCTGTACTGGTAGCCGCTCCGTCGAGCCTTCCATGCGTGGTCGCCAGGGTGTCGATGTCTTTCCGGGCGATCGCCGATGGAAGCGCGCTGTCAAGGCTATCCTCGTCGGTTATGTCCCATTCAAGATCAAAGACGAGCGTTTTGATGTCTTTGCTCAGAGCCTGGGATTCTGCTTCTCGTTTAGCAAGGCCGAGTGGGTGATCCTTTAAGCGGCTTCTTTCGTCCCGCAGCGCGATGATGTCATCCTTACGACCCAGCAGAGTCACGTCCACGGAAACACCATCCCGGTCCTTGACAGCCTTGTCGATCAACGCTTGGTATTCGAGGAGCAATCGGTCAGCGTTTACCATGTCGATCTGGACGGCGTTAAGATCCTCGGCAGCGTTTTCAGGCAGGACAATTACGTCGCCGAGTGCAGCACGATCGGCGATTTTCGCATTGAGTGTCTGAAAATGCGTCGCGACACGGCGGACCCGGTCGAGCCTCGTTCGGGTCTGTTCCAGTGCTTCGTAGTCGTCCTTGGCAGCGGCCAGAGCTTCCGAAGCCTCGGCAACCTTCTTGTTGGCATCCTTCCACTCCTTGGTTCGCGCGGTGGCGTCCTTGATTGCTTTCTTCGCGTCGTTGAAAGCGCCAAGTGCTTTATAAAACTCCCGGTCCTTTGAGTAGCGACGGCTCCATAGGCCTGTTGCTTCCTCGTCCAGTTGGTTGAGGAAGTCGCCAAACACACCGACTCCGGCAGATGCCTCGAACAGCATGCGACCTACGTCATCCTTGGAATTGAGGATGCTTTGGCCACCCGCCGCCAGTCGGGCATGGTCGAGGCAGAATTCCCGCTCGAACGAGGTGCGGTCCGCGTTGCCTGTGAAGGAGGCCAGTGCGTCGTCGGGTAACGTCGTGTCATCTAGCCCGCGAAGCGGTTGCATGTTGCGCTTCAACCGATGGAATTCGAGTTGGGCGTCGTCATTTTCAAGCATGGCGCCGAGGCGCATCTCACTCTTGCCGTGTAGGAAATCGAAACGAGTACGGGGTTTAATTCCGAACAAAAGATCGGAAACAGCGTGACGAATGGTGGATTTTCCGGCCTCATTCGGACCAACAATCAGATGAAAGTCCGGCTGACCATCTCCGTCCGGTCCAGGGAGGTCGATGACATGATCGGTGAACAAGCCATAGGCTATGAGATCAAGGCGGCGAAAGCGCATGATTATCGTGATTCCCTTTTGCTGGCCATGTGGGCAATGAGACTCTGGGACACTTTTCCCAGTTGATCATCGATTTCTCCTGCTTTGATCGCGCCGAGTTCAGGAACTGCATCGATTAACTCAAGGGGGGCCTTGCCGACCAGTTCCATCAAGTCGTCGATAATACGTTGCCTGATTTCCGGCGCGCTTCCGGCTTTGGCCAGGATGCTTTGCAAATCCGCAATAGCGTCGGAGCGTGCCTCAATAGCAACGGCATCCAATTCGGGTGTCGTGTTAAGGATGACCTTCTCGATCCAAAGCACGTTGTCGTCCAATGTATTGGCGACGGCCAGAATTTCTTGGCGCAACTGGGTCTCCAAGCCAAAAAGTTCGCCATGGGCTCGGGAGCGGCCCGTGAAGATAACGCGCGTCGCAAGCGGCCGTCCATCGGCGTTCTCGCGGAGCAGAGTTTCCAGCCCGTCGCGCGCCAGAAGCACAACATCTCGAAGGGTACTGGCTGCCCCCGCATCTATTTCAATTCGATGCCAACGAATGGTGTCAACGAACAGGCGCTCAATAGTAGGCTTTCCATTTTCGACCGTCACCAGCAGCGCCCCGCGCGGCCCAGTCTCACGAATATGACGACCCTGAAGGTTGCCCGGGAACACGACAGGCGGGACTTCGCTTAGAATCTTGTGCTCGTGAACATGGCCCAAGGCCCAGTAATCGTAACCTTTGTCTGTGAGGTCCGACAGGGAACAGGGCGCGTATAGTGCATGCGCAGCGTGTCCTTCCACAGCGGTATGCAGGACGCCGATATTGAAACAATCGGGCATCGCTGGTGGGTAATCGATCGCCAGGTTTTCTTCGGTTTTTGCTTTGCGGAAACCCTGACCGTGTAATGCGACGCCAAGATGCTCCAGTTGATGTGTTTCGGCTTTTCGCGTCGAAAACACTTTTACATTGTCTGGGAGCATCAACTGTTTGGTTAACTCGCTTTCGGCATCGTGGTTGCCGTGCACGATGAAGACAGGAATTTCCTCCCGCTTCAAACGCCCCATTTCTCCGGCGAAAAACAATCCAGTGTTGAAATCCCGCCAGGCGCCGTCATAGAGGTCGCCAGCAACCACCATGAAGTCAACGCGTTCCCTAATCGCCTCGTCAATCAGATTGCCAAAGGCCGCCCTAGGCGCGTTGCGTAACAAATCAACCGGAGCACCCTCATAGGCTGACAGGCCTGAAAGGGGACTGTCGAGATGAATGTCCGCTGCGTGAATGAATGAAAAACCAGTCATTTGCCGCACCTTTTTCTCGGTGCGTTAAACAGTAACTGCCCAGGTACGGATTTGGAACAGTTTCCTTGCACCAAGGGTCGCGCTGTGATTCATCTGTTTTATGACCGTGTCAAATCCTTCTGACCTGTTTGTTTCCGCACGGGGCTCCTACGCATAGCTTCCATGATAACTCCAAAAATGAGTTATCCGGGTCAGCCCCTGTATATATAAGGGAATTATATAGTTGAGTGACCACAGTGTCAGTCCTCCGGCGTTAAGCCCTGTACTTGAGCAAGAACGCAGCTAATTCAGTGTCAAAGCTATCTATTTTGTGTAATGCGCCTGGTTTTTTAGCAAGTTTGAAGCTCGCATTAGCACCCTTTTCCCAAGCTACTGGTGTCAAATGTTATGGTCACTGAACTATATAATTCCCTTTTCTTAACGCTCATAACCACCGCCATGAAACAGACTGGCCAGTCAACCGATAGGCCTCCCGGTTGACGGAGGCAACAGCAATTTTGACGGACGGTTTTACGCAGAACCGCCGCCTCTCATGAGGCCATAAGGTCAATTCTGTTTGGTGCCGACAGGGATACGGCGCTAAAAGCGGACTTCGCCTTTCAGCATGATCGCGTGATCGGCGGCACCGTCGCTACTCTCGTGGCGCTCGCCGGTCAAATTCAGCTCAAACAACGCGCCAAGTTCCCATTCCATCCCCAGGCGATAATTTCTGGCAGAGTCGCCGAAGGTCACCTCGCTGTAGGGGGTCAGCAGACCGCGCCCGCCGAACGCGGGCAGCCCGTAGCCAAGGCGCAGGTCCATGCGCGCGCCGTAATCCCGCTCGCCGTCGATCTTGTCGTGCAGGCCCTGTTGCCACAATCTTTGGGTGCCGCTGACGGTCTTGCCGTAGCCGGGACTCAGGTTGAACGACAGCCCGCGCCCGTTTCCTCGCTCCAGGCGAATCAGGCCATTAACGCCCCATTCCCCATAGCTGTCCCGTCCCACCAAGGTGCGCGCCCGGCCTTCCAGGGTCAGGCCCATGACCGGATTGCTGTAGCGCACGCCGCCACCCAGTTCGGCCCCGAAACCGGTCTCGCCGTCGCCGCCGTCATGCCGCACCCCGACCTCCAGGCTCGGCTCCAGCTGCGCCCCGTCTGCCAGCGTGTGCGTCCGGCTCCCTTCCAGGATCATCCGCACCCGCCGCGCGTCCACCGTCAGGGCCGCCATCTCATCGCTACCCTCCACTTCCATCTCCGTCAGCAAAGCGTCGCCCTTGAGCCGGAGCGTGGTCGCGCCCACCTTCAACAACCGGCCGAGGCCGCCCACGGCCACGGTGCGCATCTCGACATCGCTCGACGCTTGCTGCGCCTCATTGGCGATCTCCAGATCGCCCCAGCCGTAGCCCACGGTGGCCCACAGATCCAGCTTCCCCGAAAGCGCGCTCCAGCCCACATAGGGATGGAAGCTGGTGAGGTCCAACTCATAATCACCGCTACGACCGGGGACGCTGTAGTCCAGATCGACCCGACTCCAGGACACCGCCAGGCCGACCAGCAGGTCGTCGCGCAGGCGGGCGTCCGCGCCCAGATGGGCGCTGAACAGGTCGCCGTCCCAGTCCACCGCCCCGCCGGAACCGTCGAGGTTGCTGTAGTCGCCCGCGCCCCAGAAGGCGACCGAAGACAGACCGGGCGCGCCCGACGCGGCGCGCGCATTCAGCGGCAAGACAAAGTCGCCGCCGCCGAGCAGATCTTTCAGGCTGAGCGTGCCGTCAGCCATAGCTTGCCCGTGGCTGGCGAGCGCGCCGGCCACGCCGGCCACGGTGGTCTGGCCGCCGAGATTGAAACTGCCCGCGCTATCGGTGACGCCGTCAGCGCGAGCTTGTGTCACGCGCCGCGCAATCGCGCCCACCGTGTGGCCGGCGATGGCGCGGGCCACTTCCGGCAGAATCGTGCGGTTGAGGTCGGCAAACCGTGGCAAGGCCACGGTGACGGTGAAGTCGGCCATGGCCGTGCCATTGTCGTCGGTGACCGTGTAGGTCAGGGTGGTGGTCGCCACCGTGCCCGGCGTGCCGGACAGTGTGCGTGTGCCGGCGTTAAAGTCCAGTCCGTCCGGCAGGTCGGCGCCCGCCGGCCCGGTCAGGGTGTAGCTCAGGGTGCCGGTGCCGCCGCTGGCCGCCGGCAGTTCCAGGGCGGTGATCTCGGTGTCCACGGTATAGCCCTGGTCGTCCGGATCGGGCAGCGCCAGGGCGCCGGGCACTGTTGTGTCAGCGGCGGTCGTTCCCGTGTTGGTCACATAATCGCCTGCCACTTCGGTGGTGCCGCTGCCGGCTTTGGCGCGCACGCGCACAGTGTAGCCGGTGTCTGCCGTCAAGCCGGTGATGGCGGCGGTCTCGGCAGTCACCACGACATTCGTAGCCGTGTAGGTGTCGTCGTCCGCGCTGGTCACTTTATATTCCACATCAAAGCCGGTGGTCGGGTCTTTGTCGGTGTCGGGTCCTTGCCCCCAGGACACCGCTAAGGCAAAATCGGCGGGCGAGCCCACGTCGTTGACGCTGACGATGGTAATGGCGCGCGGTTGCGCCACATTGGGGATGATGATGTCCACCATGTCGGTAACGGGGGTGCTGCCCTCGACTGCCGGGGTCACGCTCAACTCAAAAGTCAAGGTGGTGTCGGCGGTTACATAAGGCGCGGTGAAACTCGCATCCTCTATGTCGTCCGAGTCGGTGATGGCGAGGGCTTCGCCCGGCGTTACGTCTGCGCCGTTGGTCCTGGTGTGCGTCCATAAAATGACCGGGCTGGTGCCAGGATTGGTGATGGTGCCCTCCAGATTCACCATGGCGCCTTCCAGCACATCAACTTGATCCTCGCCGGCATTCACCCTCAGGGTGGTATCATCGGTGGCGGTCGGCGTGGCGGTGGCTTCGCCTGACGCTTCGCCCTCGCCCACCGAGTTCACCGCGCGCACCTGGAAGAAGTATGCGGTGTCGTTGGTCAAGCCGGTCACGGTGTATTCGGTCGCGGTGGCGCTGTTTGGAATTGCCATCCAATCGACGACGGCGGCGGAGCCGGTGATGTCATAGTCGCCCGTGGCGTCGCTTTGGCGATACTCATAGCCGGTGATGTCCGCGCCGCCGGTTGCGCCCGGTGCCGTCCATGCCAGCGTGACCGTGGCATCGCCCGGCCTCGCCGTCAAACCGGTCGGCGCGCCCGGCGGCGCGGCGGTAACGGTTGCGGTGCCAGTTGCGCTCGCTTCTGCCGCGGGGCCCATATTCGGGGTGGTCGCGGTGTCCGTCACGCTGTTGGCGGCAAGGGTCAGGGTGAAGGCTGTCGCTCGCGGGGTGATGCTGATGGTGTAGGTGGTGCTGGAGCCGCTGGCCGGGGTCACACTATTCACCACGAGGTCGCCGGACGCCACAATGTCGTTGGAAACGGAGAAATCATCCACCGCCAAACCGGTTACCGCCTCGGAGAAGGTAATGTCGTAATCCTGCGCCGTGCCAATCACACCTTCGGCAATGGTGCCGAGGGTCACCATCGGCGGAGTGGTGTCCGCGGCAGGTGCTGCAACAGTCCTTGCAGAAAACTCTGTAGAAGTACTCATCCCAGCAGAATTTATTGCTGTAATGGTATACTTGTACTCTGTGTCAGCATCCAGGTTCTCATCAGTGGCAGTCAATGCATTGCCTGAAAACACTACTACATCAGCACCGCCATCAACAACTCTGGTCAGGGTATAACTGTCGGCATTATCCACTGCACCCCATGAGAGTGCTATGCTGTTATGAGTAGGTGTTCCTGCAGAAAGTACAGGTGGTTCAGGCGTGGTCGCGGCCACCGGCTCGCTCACGGTGATGATTACCGGGTCGGTGCTTAACAGCGGGGGAGTGCCAGTATCGGTGACGGTCAAGTTGAAGCGATAAGTCCCTGCCTTGGGAGGCGTGAAGGTCGGGCTAACAACGCGGTCATTGCTCAAGTCGACATCCGGGCCCTCTGCCTGCGACCAGAAATAAATCAGATCACCCCTGGCGGTTTCGCTGTCGCTGCTGCCGCTGCCGTCCAGGGTTACTGGACTGCCGACAACCTCATCAGGTTGATCGGGTCCCGCATCGGAAGTCGGCGCGGTGTTGGCTAGGGGTGCCGCGGCCACGGTGACGGTGCGGGTCAGCTCGGCGGCATTGCCGGCGGGGTCGGTCACGATGTAGGTGATGAGGTAGGCGCCGGGGGTGGTGGTGTCCACTACTATGCCATCTACCGTCATAGCGTCGGGTCCGGTAGTCGTCATCGCCGGAGTCTCGTCCCGCCCCGCCCCACTAATGCCCGCATCTTCCGTTTCGGTGTATGTGCCGCCGTGGGCAACGGTAACTGGGCCGCCATTCAGAGCGATGGTCGGGGTCGCGGTGTCGATAGTCACTGTTCCGAGAGAATGTCTGAAATCAGGTGCCGTGTTCGCGGGGTTGGCAGTGTCCGTGACACCGCGAACATTAAATTGTGGCCCTGCATCGTCATCAGCAGTTGTGATGGTATAGGTCGCCATATATTGGTTGGCGACGTTGGTTACCGGCCGCAGATCTTGCGCAGAGCGATCTGATCCGTCAAAGTCAAAAAAGGCAGCATCCACAAGCGACGTGGCGGCAAGCGGTTCGTCGGAGCTCACGAACGCCGTGAGGGTGTCACCAACATTCAAATAGGTCGTAGTGCCCACGACTACACCACCAGTGTGTTCAAACCGGTCGAAGGTAATCACCGGCAGGGTGGTGGCCGCGGCAGCCACAGCACCGGTCGCCGCGCTGGCAACTTTTTTACCGCCACCTTCGCCGTCGGTGTAAGTGGCGACCACTCGAATAATCCTGCCGACATCACCAACAACCGGATCGTAGGTCGCACCGGTGGCACCGCTGATGTCGGGCCAGGCGGCATCGTCGACGTCGGCGGCGGCGTCTGCGCCGTCCACCGCGCTTTGCCATTGATGCGTAATGCTGGAAACAGGCGTTCCATCAGCCGGCGAATCCTCGTCAGTCACCGTGCCGGCGGTTAGCGTCGCGCCAACCTGCGCGTCGCCGGTAATGGCACTGATGGCACCCGGTTCATCCACGTTGGTAACCGTAATCGTAACTTCCAGATCTTGGGTCGCGGCCCGAAAATCGGTGCGGTGGCCGCGTAAAGTGATATTATAGACGTTGTCCGCGCCTTGGTCCGCCGCTGCCTCATAATCCGGCGAGAAACGCGGGGAACTGTTAAAAGTCAATTCCCCACCCAAAATCCTAAATAAATCGCCATCGGGCGCTGCGAATAATATCGTCCAGGTTGAAAAATCCGTGGCCGTGGTGGTGTAGGTCGCCAGAACAGTGTTGAAGTCGGTGTTCTCAGGAATTTCCAAGGTCGCAGGACCCATTATAACCGGGCGCGTCTGCGCTCCGGCTGGCGATGCCAGCCCGAGCAGCAGGCCGATCACCATTAGCGGGCCCAGCAGGAGGGCGGCGAGGCGAGGGGCCGCCGGCATCACGCCACGCCTTCCGCCCGGCGGGCCTGGCCGGGGCTGGAGTGAAGCCCGGTTAAATCTGGGGGGGGGGGGGGGGGGGGGGGGGGGGCAAAACTGCGCCGCACCGGGACGCTGCGCTAAACTTGTGGCTCCGCGCTGAACGCAGGTCATTCTTGTTCATGAAAACGCCCCCCAGGCCGCTGGATAAGTGGGTCCATTGCAAGTGTCTCGAATCTAATAACCCGGTTCGGAACCTGTATGCAAGCACCCATGATTCCCGAACTAGTTTCCATCCATAAACGCCATGATTTTTGGGTTTACTTTCAAGGGGTCGCTGGCTCGGCGGCTTGATCTGTCCGGTTTAGCGGTGGTGTATGCCATTTTTCGTGTCCAGGTTGAATTTTCCGACAGATTTTTCATTGGCCTGAAGGCTGCAGGCATGCGTACAGGCCGGGCGGCGCCGGTTTTTCGAGATTGGGCCGGCGGCTTGGGCTATGTTGGTTTCAGGCGGGCGAAGAGGGCGAGATTGTAGGCGACCGCCGAGGACCAGATGTAAGCCTTGAAGTGCTCCAGTCCCTTCCAGGTGCAACGACCGAGCCCGTAGGCGCGTTTGAGACAGGAGATATTGGCCTCGATCCCGGCGCGGAAGTTGCGCAGCTTACGGTACACCCATCGGCTCTTGACCATGTCCTTGATTTTCAGCCCGCGCTTCTTGTGGAAGGCCGCGTCCTCGACACCCTTGGCCTTGGCGTAGGCCAGATTGGCGGTGCTGGCGTAACCGCCATCGACGGCGGTCTGGCGTGGCGCTTTGCCATAATGCTTGATATGACGATCCAGCATGGGCTGGAAACGCTCGGCATCGGCCGGGTTGCCGGCCTCGATCACCAGATCCATAATCATGCCGGTCTTGCCCGTGCTCAGGTTCACTTTGTGGCCATATTGCACTTTGCGCGCGCCCTTGACGATAATATCGGCATGGGGCTCGAACAAGCTGACCAGTTTATCGCCGGCGGGAACCTGTTCGCCGTCCAGCACCCGGCGCTCGGCCTGTGCGATGATGCGTTCGATCAAGGCCACGTAATGCCTTGTCTCGGCCTGCCAGGCCTCGGCCTCAATGCCAGTTCCCGCCGCCGGGCCAAGCCGCCGCGCGGCCACCTGCAGACTGTCCAGGGTGGTGCGGGTGATCTTGATGAGGTCGCGGTACAGCTTTTGGCGTTTGTCGGCGCCACGGCCAAAAGCGATCGAGAGGCAGCACCGTTTTGCCGACCGGCTGTGATCGCGCCACCTCAGCCCCGGCAGGTCGGCATCGGCGCGGCGTAACAAGCGCACCATCACGCGCATACTGTCGCCCAAAAGAGAGCTGTCGCTGGGGGGATGGACCGGCGCGTCGGCAACCGTGCTGTCAAGGCGCATCATCTTGCCGTCCTCGACCCTGGCCTTCATGGCATGGCTCATCAGGCAACGGTTGATCGCTTCCCAGGTCTCGGCGCTGATGGCGCTGATGGTACTCTGCAACACCGATTTCTTTGGCGTCCAATGGACCGGCAGACGAGCGAAAGCCCGGAATGAGGTGGAATCGCAAAGATAGAACGCCAATTCCTCGTAGCTCAACTGACGATGTTGCTTGAGCAAGGCGCAGCGCAGAACCGCTTCCGCCGACAACCCCTTGCGTCCAGTCGGCTTGACGCCGTGGCGACCGAGATCAGCGCCGACCCGGCCCAGCACCTCGCAATGCTCGTCAAGCCAGGCGGACATCGCCTTCAGTTCACGGCCAAGCTCGTGTTTTGAGAAAACATCGAATATACTGGCCTGGATGGTGCGTTTTTCGCGCATTGTTGTCTCCGGCGGTAACAGGTTTGTATTGACTTCAATGGGTTACACCGAATTCATACCTGAAACCGCCGGAACTTTCAACAAAATAATCCGGATACATCCAGTTATTTCAATATGTTAGCGTTTATGGATGGAAACTATATAGTTGAGTGACCACAGTGCCAGTCCTCCTGCGTTTTGCCCCGGCGCTGATCCCGGATAATGGTTCAGGGATAGAAATTCTAAGTTGCAGGGGTCGAGACGGGCTATATAACGGTCGAGGACGCTGAATGGTCACTCAACTATATAATTCCCATATATAACGGAACCATGCCATGTTGAAACCGAATCCCATCGGCTGGGTCAGCATCCCGGCCACCGATGTGGCCCGCGCGGTCGCGTTCTACAATCGGACCTTCGGGCTGTCGTTGGAGATCAACGAGGATATGGGCCACCCGATGGCCTTCCTGCCGGGCGACCGTGAGTCCTATGGCGCCATGGGCGCGATCACCGGCGGCCCGACCCCGCCCGGCCTTGACGGGCCGATTGTCTTCTTCGCCTGCGAGGGCGACCTGTCGCGCCCGCTCGGCCGGGTCGAGGCGGCGGGTGGTGCTGTGCTCGACCCCAAGACCGCGATCGGCCCCTATGGCTTCATCGCCCAGTTCCGCGACAGCGAGGGCAACCGGATCGGGCTGCATTCGGAGGTGTGACCGTACGTAACCGTCCGGTCTCCCCGCCCTTGAAGGGTTTGTGATTGGCGTGCGAGTCTTCGCGTGATCGCGGGCGATAATGTCCGTTTGAATTACGAGGACACTTGAACTTGATGGATCATCGTAGAGGCAATCGGCGGAGCTACTCGAATGCGTTCAAGCGCCGTGTTGTGGCCGAGGCGCTTGAGCCTGGGGCTTCGGTTGCGTCGGTGGCGCGCCATCACGGGCTGAGCGCGACCATGGTGTTCGCGTGGCGTCGTGATCCGCGGTTTGGGCCGGGTGGTGATGGGGTATTTTTCCTGCCTGTCGAGGTGATGTCGACTGCGATCACCGCCGCGCCGGAGCCGATCAGCCCTGTCAGCGACGGTCGGATCGAGATTGCCCTTGCATCGGGCCATCGTCTGACGCTCAGCGGTGCCTTTGATCCGGACATGGTGGTGCTGTTGGCGCGAGGTCTGAGCGCATGATCCCGGTTCCCGTGCAGACGAAGGTCTGGCTGGCGGCTGGCGTTACCGATATGCGCAAGGGGTTCAACGGTTTGTCGGCGCTGGCCGAGAAGGTTCTGGAGCAGGACCCGTATTCCGGGCACCTGTTCGTGTTCCGGGGACGGCGCGGCGATCTGATCAAGGTCATATGGTGGGACGGGCAAGGGGCGTGTCTGTTTTCCAAGCGTCTGGAGCGCGGCAGGTTCGTCTGGCCATCGCCGGCGCATGGCAGGTTGTCGGTGACATCGGCGCAACTGGCGATGCTGTTGGAGGGCATCGATTGGCGCGCGCCGCTGCGCACCTGGCGACCCCTGACGGCAGGGTAATTTTTTGAACAAAAACAGAGAAATATGACACTTTAGGGATTCCCTTCAGTGTCGCGTTCTGGTATAGAATGGCTATGCTGGACCAGACCAAATCACTGCCCGATAATCCCTCGGAATTGAGGGTGTTCGCGGGGCAATTGGTGGCGACGGTCAAGTCCCAGGCGCTCGAGATTGCCAAGCTCAGGCATCAACTCGCCGGTCATCGCCGCCATCGGTTTGGCTCGAAGTCGGAGACGATGGATCAGCTTGAACTCGGGCTCGAAGAGGAAGAGATCGCGGCGGCGAAGATCGCGCCGCCTGCGTCGCCTGATACTGTCGCCGGGCCGAAGAACAAACCAAAGCGCAAACCGTTGCCGGACAGCTTGCCGCGCAACGAGCAAGTGCTGTCGCCCGGCGAGGCCTGCGGCAAGTGCGGCGAGGTTCTGAAGAAACTCGGCGAAGATGTCACCGAAGAGCTGGAATACGTCCCTGGCCGGTTCATCGTGAACCGCTTTGTCCGGCCCCGCATGGCTTGCACGTGTTGCGAGGCGATCTGCCAGGCACCATTGCCCTCGCGCCCGATCGAGCGGGGTCGTCCCGGCCCGGGCCTGCTGGCCCATGTGCTGGTCTCGAAGTATGCCGATCACCTCCCGCTCTATCGCCAGTCCCGGATATTCGATCGCGACGGCATTGATCTCGACCGCTCGACCCTGTCCGACTGGGTCGGCAAATCGGCGGCACTGCTGGAACCATTGGCTGATATGGTCGGGCGCCATGTTCAGCGCGGCCAGGCGATCTTTGCCGACGACACCACCCTGAAGATGCAGGTGAAGGGCACCGGCAAATGCAAGACCGCCCGGATCTGGACCTATGTTCGCGACGAACGGCCATGGGGCGGCGCCGACCCACCAGCGGCATGGTATCAGTTCACCGTCGATCGCAAGGGCGAGCACCCCACCAGACACCTGGCCGGGTACAAGGGCTGGATGCACGCGGACGGCTATGCCGGGTTCAACGAGCTCTACCGATCCGGTGGTGTCGATGAAGTCGCCTGCATGGCCCATATCCGGCGCAAGTTCACCGATGTCTTCCAGTCGGAGGGCTCGATCATCGCCGAGGAAGCCATCAAGCGCATCGCCGGGCTCTACGTCGTCGAAAAGGATGCCCGCGGCAGTGTGCCCATTGAGCGGGTCCAACTCCGGCAAGCCCGCGCCAAACCGATCTTCGATGCTCTGGAAGCCTGGCTGCAAACCCGGCTGCCAAAGATCTCCGGCAAGTCCGAACTCGCCAGGGCGATCCGCTACGCCCTGACCCGGATGAGGCGCCTGCGCCCGTATCTCGACCACGGCTTTCTGGAGATCGACAACAATTCCGCCGAACGCGCCATGAAGCCGATAGCCCTGGGTCGCAAGAATTATCTTTTTGTCGGCTCAGAGGCTGGCGGTAAATCCGCCGCCATCGCCTATACCCTGATCGAGACCGCCAGGCTCAACGGCGTCGATCCCCAGGCCTGGCTGACCGATGTGCTCAGTCGCATCGCCGATCACAAAATCACCAAACTCGACGAGTTGCTCCCGTGGCGCTTCGCTCAGACCTGAGCGCAATCGGCCGACGCTGAACCGAACCAGAGCCCCGAGACCGGACGCTTACGACCGTACTACCCTATCAGCCCGTTGAAAAAGTCGCCATTGACCGGGCTTCACCCCACTTGACCGGGTTTCACCCCACGACGAAACATAACGCGGCGTCGGCGGTTTCGCCATCCTCCGAGACGATGAGGACGATCTGAGCGACCAGAACGGCTCCAGAGGGCGCAACAAGCACGAAAACACCGCCATATCCGCCCGCCACGGCCTGGCCGCGCGGTGCCGGCGCCAATGAGTTGGCGCATCAGCAACGAGAGGTTGTGGCCGGCGACGTGAAGCAGGTATCGCTTGTGCACGTTCTCGCGCCGGCGCAGCCAGGTCCGGCGCATGCCACCGCGATCGAGGCTGTGGGCAAAGCAGCGCTCGACGATCTCGGCGCGCAGCTTGAAGGCCTCGCGGGCGAGCCCGGACTTGAGCCGCACGCGGTTGTTGGGGACCGCCCGGCGCGCCGCCTGGTCACCGCGCCAGCGTGAAAAGCCCTTCTGCCTGGGCTCGGCGATCCGGGTCTTCCAGGGACTGTCGTCCAGGGCCTTCAAGACCGCCCGTGAGAAATAGCCCTTGTCGGTGACGCATTCGGCCGGGCCCTCTGGGGTCGGCGCCGCAGCCACCGCCTCGAGGTTTGCCTCGGCCGCCGCCAGGGTCTTGAAAAGCGTCGTGGTGTCGCCCTCATCGGCTGGGTGCAACTCGGCCGCCACCACCGCGCCGGTGTCCGGATCCACCGCGTGCCCGGGCTTGTAGGCCAGGTGGGTCGCGGCGTCCTTCATCTTGGCGACCCTGGCCTCGGGGTCGCTCCTGCAAACCCGATCCTGGTTCGAGAGCTTCCTGCCCTTGCGCTTGCGGTCCAGACGCGCCAGGTCCTCGGCCGTGGGCGTCTCGATGCCGCTCTCCCGGGCCAGATGCTCCAGCATCTCCCGGTAGCCCTCACCCGTGTCGCGCCGCACGATGTTGCGCAGCGCCGCGTTGGCCTCCATGGTCGAGGCATCCACCCCGATGCGGTCGCCCTTCACCAAACCCGCCTCGGCGATCAGCGCCAGAACCCAATCGAAGACCACCGCGTGCACCTCGTGGGGCAGACGCGTGCGGGTCTTCGACAGCCAGGAATGGTCCGGCACACGATCCCGGCTCTCCAGCCGCAGAAACTCCCGCAGCGACAGCGAATCCGAGCAGCGCCGTTCCAGCCCGCGCCCAGAGTCGATGCCCTCGAAACAGCCCACCAGATGCATGCGGAAACAGCGCCCCGGCGGCACCGAAGGCGCTCCCGTCCCGGCCGCGTAACAGCACCGGCAGGCCGCCTCGGCGAAGCCGTCGAAACCGCCCTCGATCAGGACCGACTGAAGTCGGTCGTAAAACACATGACCCGGCGAGCGCGGCATCTCCGCCCAGCCCACCATCAAATCACCCTGACGATCCTTCTGCAGTCCCATCGACATCGGCGAACCCCCCGGTCAAATCAGAACATCAAAGAATCAGACCAGGCCGCTCGCGTCCAGGGCCGACTTCGTCAACGGGCTGCTATGCCCCGGCCTTGAGCCGGGGCCCCGACCCGCAACTCGCCTTTCATAAGGGTTCCGGCTCAAGGCCGGGACATTTCGGTGACCGCGCTGTTCCACCGCACAACCGACGTTCGGCGCCGAACGGGAGATTGTTCCATTTTGCCCCAACCGTCAGCGTTACAACGCCAGCGGCATGCCCAGTTTCTCGGCCAGCCGCGCCAGTGCCGCCTGCTCACCCTCGCCCCACGCCACCTCCCGGCTGACGCCGAGCGTTGCCTGGGACCGCAGGATCAGCCCGTCGGACAGCAGCTTCAGGTGGTTGGCGCGCAGGGTCTCTCCGCTGGAGGTGATGTCGGCTATGGCCTCGCAGCTTTGGTTTGCCGGTCCGGCCTCGGTGGCGCCCTGGCTGTCGGTCAGGCGGTAGTCGGCGACCCCCTTCGATTGGAAGAACGCGCGGGTCAGGTTGTGGTATTTGGTGGCGATGCGCAGGCCGTGGCCGTGGCGGGCGCGGAACGCCTCGGCCACTTCGTCGAGGTCGGCCATGGTCTCGACATCGGCCCAGAAAGCGGGCACCGCGACGATCAGGTCGGCATGGCCGAAGCCAAGGCCGGCCGCCAGCATGATGCGGTCATTCCAGCCGGGGATGCGCTCGCGGATCAGGTCCTCGCCGGTGACGCCGAGGTGAATGCGGCCGCCCGCCAACTCCCGGGGGATTTCGCCCGCCGACAGCATGACCACCTCGAGCCCCTCGATTCCGCGCGCCTGGGCGGCGTATTGGCGGGCATCCCCGGTGCGGGCGATCTGGATGCCGCGCGCAGCGAACCAGGCGATGGTGTCGGTCTGCAGGCGGCCCTTCGAGGGCAGGCCGAGGGTGAGCGTGGTCATTCGGTGCCCTCCCGTGCCGCGAGGGCGGCCTCGAGGACCACCTCGGGGCGGATCATGGCGCCGACGGCGGGCACCGCGCGGCCTGCGCCGAGGCGCCGGGTCATGGCGTCGTAGCGCCCACCTCCGGCCAGCGGCGGCAAATCGGGGCGGCCCTGCGCCGTGATCTCGAAGACGAAGCCTTCGTAATATTCCAGGTTGCGGCCAAAGGCGGCGTCGAACGGCAAGGCGGCGGCATCGACCCCGGCCTGCTCGAGTGCTGCAAGGCGGGCCTCGAAGCGGTCGAGTGCGGGGGTGATGTCGGAGCCGCCCTCGGCGGTAAGGGCGCGGAGCCGGGCGAGGGCGTTGCCTGCGGGGCCGCTGATGGAGAGCGCAGTCTCGATCAACTGGGCCTGTTCGGCGGGCATTGGGGCGAAGGTGGCGGCGTCGGCCAGGGCGAGGGTGCGGGTAACGATCTCGTCGATTTCGCGCAAGCCCAGGGGCTCGCCCGCATCCGTTGCGATGGCGGCGATGGCGTTCGCGGCCCCGTCCATTGCAGTGATGGCGTTTGCCGCGTCGTCCTTTGCAGCGATGGAGCCACTGGCGGCGGCGATCAGGCGGGCGCGCTGGGGTGTTGGCGCGGCCGGGCCGGCGATGGCCTCGGCGATCAGTTCATGAAAGCGCCGGGGGCGCCAGAAGTGGCGGCGCAGTTGGTGGCGGCGGCGCACCGGCATTGGCAGGGCGTCGAGCAGAGCGAAGGCGATACCGAGATCGCCGGTCATTACATTGACCGGGCCGGCGTTCACCGCTTTCAGACCTTCCGAGATCAGGGTGAAGACCTGGGCATCCGCCCTGGCGGCGTCGGTTGCGCCGAGGTTCTCGATGCCGGACTGCAGATATTCCATCGGCCGCGTCGAGCCGGGATCCTGGCGGCGGAAGACCGGGCCCTGATAGGCGTAGCGGGCGGCGCGATCCCACCCCGTCGCCCCGTGGGCGCGGACAACCGGCACGGTGAAATCGGGGCGCAGGCACAGCTCGCCCCCGCCTGCACCCCCGCCTGCACTGGCGCCAGTTCCGGGAAACAGGAAGGCGCGGCCCCTTATATCCTCGCCGTAAAGGTCGATCAGGGTGTCGGCTTCGAACAGGTGGGCGGTGGCGACCGGGGCATAGCCCGCACCGGCGAACAACGCCGCCAGGGTGGCGAGCACCGCTTCGATGGCGGCGTGGTCTTCGCCCTGGCGCACCGCGTTCATCGCGCTCAGCCCCCGGCGCGGGCCAGCATCCGCCGGACCTCGGCGACGAGACCGGCGCGGGGCACCGTGATCTGGGCGGGTTGGGCTTTCCACTCCTCGTGGGTCTCGATCTCGGCCGCCAGGCGCGCACCCAGCGCCAGATCCTTGAGGGTGACAACGCCTTCGGCCTTTTCGTCGCTGCCCTCGATGATGACGATCGGCGCGGCGCGCTTGTCGGCGTATTTCAACTGCTTGGCCATGTTGCCGCCGCCGAGGAAGACCTCCGAGCGGATGCCGTTGTTGCGCAGCTCGGCGCACATGGTCTGGTAGGCGGCCATCTGTCCGCGGTCCATCGCCAGGATCACCACCGGGCCTGCCGCGACATCGCGCCCGGTGTGGCCGATCTCGCGCAGCGCCGCCAGCAGCCGGTCGACGCCGATCGAGATGCCGGTGGCGGGAACCGCCTGGCCGGTGAAGCGCTTGACCAGATCGTCATAGCGCCCGCCCCCGGCGACCGAGCCGAACTGGCGGCGGTTGCCGTCGTCGCCGATGATCTGGAAGGTAAGTTCGGCCTCGTAGACCGGGCCGGTGTAATAGGCCAGCCCACGCACCACCGAGGGGTCGATGATGGCGCGGGACTGGTAGCCCTGGGCCTCCAGAAGCTCGGCGATGGCCTCAAGCTCGGCGACGCCCTCGACGCCGGTGGGCGAGGCGGCAACCAGTTCGCGCAGACGCGCACAGGTGGTCCCCCCGGTGTCGCGCCCGGTGTCGCGTCGCGCCGAGACGAAGCCCATGATGATGTCGGCTTGCTCGGGCGAAAGCTCGGCGCCCTTGGTGAAGTCGCCGGACCCGTCCTTGCGGCCCGTGCCAAGCAGCATGCGTACCCCGTTCTCGCCCAGGCGATCGAGCTTGTCGATCGCGCGCAGCACGGTGCTGCGGGTGTGGGCGTTGGCCTCCGGGTCGGCGGGGTCGAGCACGCCGATGGCCTCCATTACCCCGTTCAGCACCTTGCGGTTGTTGATCCGCACGATGACGTCGTCCCGCGCGATGCCGACGGCGTCGAAGGTGTCGGCCAGCATCATGCAGATCTCGGCATCCGCCGCGACGGTGGGGGTGCCCACGGTGTCGGCGTCGCACTGGTAGAACTGGCGGTAGCGCCCCGGCCCCGGTTTCTCGTTGCGCCAGACCGGGCCGACCGCGTAGCGCCGATACGGGTTGGGCAGGTCCAGCCGGTGCTGGGCGAAGACCCGGGCCAGGGGTGCGGTCAGGTCATAGCGCAGGCCCAGCCAGGCATCGTCGTCATCCTGCCAGGCGAAGATGCCCTCGTTCGGACGGTCCACATCGGGCAGGAACTTGCCCAGCGCCTCGACGGTCTCGACCGCGGAGGTCTCGAGCGGGTCGAAGCCGTAATGGCGGTAGACCTCGCAAATCCGGTCGAGCATCTCGCAGCGCTCGATGACATCGGCGCCGAAAGTGTCGCGAAAGCCGCCCGGGGGTTTGGCGCGCGGGCGCGGGGTCTTCTTTTTCTTGTCCTTCGCCATGGGCCGGATCCGCCTTCTGTCCCGCGTTCGAGGTCGAGGCGTTCCCTAGCGGATCGGCGGGGATGGGGCAAGCGGAGGGGTGGTCGTGTCTCGAATGAAGAGGCGACCGCATAGGCCATGCCCTTGAATTTTGTGTAAATATGTTACATTTTACGTTGTATCTACCGATCCGTGTTTTAACCACTTACAAAAACTGTGTAATAAAGATACACGTCATCCGCGAGAACGAGGCCTGGACTGCGCCGCTGTTCGCAGCGCTCGAGGCCCGGAACCTGCCGTTCGAGAACTGGCACCTCGACACCGGTCGGGTCGATCCGCGCGCAATCCCGCCGGAGGGCGTGGTTTATAACCGCATGAGCGCCTCGTCGCACACGCGCGACCATCGCTTTGCGCCGGAGCTGGCCCGCCATGTGCTGACCTGGCTCGAGTCCCACGGGCGGCGCACCATCAACGGCACCGGAGCGATCCGGCTTGAAATCGACAAGTTGGCGCAATACGCCGCGCTGGAAGCTCACGGCATCCGCACGCCCCGCACCATCGGCGCGGTCGGGCGCGATCAGGTGATCCAGGCCGCCCGGGAACTGACCGCGCATGACCGCGGACAAGCGCCCTTCATACTCAAACCCGTTCGCGGTGGCGCTGGGGCCGGGGTGCAACTGATCGACAGCATCGACCAGCTCGCCGCGGGCTCAATGATCCAGCCACCGCGCAGCCGCTCGACGGCACCTGGCTGGTCCAGCAATATGTCCGCGCCGACGAACCGGCAATCACCCGTTGCGAGTTTACTGGCGGTGGCTTCTGCTACGCAGTTCGCGTCAACACGAGCCAGGGGTTCGAGTTCTGCCCGGCGGATGCCTGCGACCTGCCGGACGGGCGCGAGAGGTTCGAGATCATTGCGGGCTTCGACGATCCCATTCTTGCCCGCCACCGCGCCATGATCGCCGCCAACGGCATCGAGGTCACCGGCATCGAGTTCATTCGCGACGCGCAGGGCCGCATCTACACCTATGATGTCAATACCAACACCAACTACAACACCAGTGCAGAGGCCAGGTTAGGCGTCTCCGGCATGGGCCGCCTTGCCGATACCCTCGGCCGTGAGCTCGAGAGGGTGCGCCACCCCCAGGCGGCGCGCAGGTCACCGCAGGGGGCGGACAGACGCAAAAGACACGAGGCGGAGCCGCACCTTACGTTATATGATGCCCGCGCTTCAGGCCGACTGTGCAGGCGGCGGGGTCACAACATCTTCCGGGAGAGCTCCCACGTCGCCGCCATCCGACGAAACCACCTCGACCTTGCGCCGGGCGAAGTGGACGCCATTTTCCGCAAAGACCTCGCGCAGGCGGTGGTAGATCTCGCGGCGCAGCACGAACTGGGCGCGCGGCTTGCACTTGAACTTGACCCGGAACACCTGCGCCGAATCGTCATCGATCATGTAGACGCCCTGGCTCTTCAAGGGTTCGATGAATTTCGGGCCGTGTTCCGGATGAGCGAGAAACTCCTTGCCGACCTCCTTGACGATCTTCTTGACGTGTTTGGGATCGGTGTCGGGCTCCATCCGGAAGCTCATCTTGTAGATCACCCAGTCGCGGTTGTGGTTGGTGACGCTTTTCAGTTCGCCGAACGGGATGGTGACGATCGGGCCGCGGTGGTGGCGTAGCTGCAGCGAGCGGACCGAGATCGACTCAACCTCGCCGCGCAGATCCTTGTCGAGCTCGATATATTCGCCTACCCGGAAGGCGTCGTCGAACAGGAAGAAGGCGCCTGAGAATACATCGCGCACCAGCGTCTGGGCGCCGAAGCCGACGGCGATGCCGATGATGCCGGCCGAGGCGAGCAGCGGGCCGATATCGACGCCGACGGACGACAGCAGGATCATGACCACGACGATGGCGAGCGCGGTCAGCAGGACGTTCCGGAACAAGGGCACCAGAGTGTCGAGCCTGGATGCGGCTTCGCCCACCGAGACATCCTCGGCGTCGCCGGAGATCAGGGGCCGCTCGCGATGCAACGCGGCGAGGATCAGCCGCCAGACGATGTGCGTGGCCAGCAGGGTTATCGCGATGTCGAACAGCGTGTCCGCCCATTGCGGCGCGCGCTCGCCCTTGGCCAGCGTGTACAGGTCCAGGCTCCACAGCCCGGCGATGGCGAAGACAGTGGCAATGCCGAGCAGCATCCGCCAGGCGCCGTGGATGACCTCGCGATAGCGTATGGCGGTTGGGGAGCTGTTGCGGATCAAGCTTCGGGCGAGTTCCAGGCCGAGCCGGTCGAGGATAGGGATCAGCAGGACAAAGATCAGCGTGCCTGCCGGGCCGTCGAGCCGCTGCTGGCCGCGCTCGAGCCAATGCGCGAGCCAATAGAGATAGGCACCCGCCAGATAGGCAGTCACGATAACCGGCGCGGCGGCAACCGCGATCCGCGCGAAGGCGCCCGGTTCGGGGTTATTTTCGATGAGCAGTCCGGACACCGCCTCGCGAATGTTTCCGCGGTTGCGCACCGCTGCCGCCAGCAGCAACCCGGCGACCGCCGTCCCAGCGAGCGCAACCGTGATCAGCGCTGGTGGGAAGCCGAGCCCGAGGGTTGGCGACAGCCCGGCGACGAGCCAGCCGGCGGCGCCGACCAGCACGGCCCGGCGCAAAATCGCGTGAATCCGGCTGGCGCCTTCGTCGGTCAGGTGGGCGATGCGGATCGTCGGCGCATCGGGGGCGAAGGCGCGCCGGACAATGACGATGAAGCCCCAGCTGTAGGAGACGCCGACCTGATATATCCAGACGTAGTCGACAAGCGGCCCAAGCGCCCCGGCGACCATCGGGGCGACGCTGACCGTGGCGAAGACGAAGGCGACGACCGGGGCCAGTTCGAGCAGGCCGAGCGCAATCGTGCGGGCCACCCGGTCCCAGTATTTGCTATCGCGGTAGCCTCCCAACGGTGGCGTGACCAGCCAGCGCCGCCAGAGCACACTTGCCCATATGGTTGCGAATGCCGCGGCGATGCCCGACGCGGCGACCGCCAGGGCGGCGGCGATCATACCGCCTGTGCCGCTTGTCGCGAGCGCCAGCCTTGCCGCGATCTTCTCGCGCCGCGAGCCGAGGTTGCCCAGCGCCTTGATCCAGCGCGTGACGCGGGTCTCGATGGTGATGGCCATTTCGGTAAGCCGGGTGCGGATGCTGGCCAGCGTCTTGACGTCAGTGGCCTCGGCCTCGGCCCGCTCGTCGGCCCGGCGGTGCAACTCCTCGCGCAGCAACGCGCGGATTTCGGCGTCGGTGAGACGCGCCATCAGCGCATCGACCATCTCCGGCGAGAGATCGGTGGGGAGTTTGATCGCGGGTTCGGAATCGGATGTGGTTGCCACCCCGGGAAGCCGCGTCTGGGCCTGGGCCGCGGGGGTGTGCGCCGCCATGAGGATTGAACAAAGGACGGCGACGCAAAGGCGGGGAACAACCCGCTCGACAAGGAAACTCAGCCCGGACTTGAAACTCAGCATTGCTTTCGCCCGTCCGCTCGCTTCACCATCGGGATATCCACCGCTACCATGTGCCCCGCGAATGTCACACAATTAATGCAGGATCGCCTAATAACATGATACCGCTCTTTGGGCGCGGGGTCGAAGAATTATCGGCGCGCACGGCCCGGGGGAATGGTTTTCGAGGCGGGCGCCAAAGGTGCCCGAACTGCGTCCGGGCACCCCAGGGTATCAATCGCTAACGCCCCTCAGACCGCCGCCCCGATCCGTTCAGCGGCTTCGTCCGTGGCCCAGAGAGCGTTGGTGATGTAGCGGAAGTTGGAGATTGAGGTCGTTGGCCTCTGGCCCATACACCTTGTGCGGCGAGGCGATGATGGTTTTGCCATCAAGGATGTACTGCTTGTATTCGGGCATGAAATCAGCCCCGGAGCCCTCGACTCGGTCGGTGGTGAGCGGCCCCTTGCGGTCGAACATGCCGATGGCATGCATCAGCTTCTCCAGCGGTCCGCCAAATCGCCAGCCGTGGTCGGTGGGGTAGTAGTAATGCGGCGAGATTGCCACGGTCATGCCCTTGGCCTCGGCCGCCGCCAGCAGGCGGCCGATACTGGCGACCGTATTATGGCGCTCGACGCTGGTGCCGACGACGCCCCAGGTCACTCCGTCCGGGCTGAGGAAGTGGATCTGCGGGTCGGTGACGACCAGCACGGTGTTGGCCAGCGTCACCTCGACATCGGTGGCCGGGACGCCGGTTTCGGCGGATTGGCGTAGGGGGCGTCGCTTTGGCCCGCTGCGGGGCTGGCCAGCGCGGCCCCGCCGGCGGCCCCGCCTGCGGCAATGGCAAGGGCGGATTTCGTCAGGAATCCACGGCGGTTCACGACCTCGATCGGATCGAGTTGCGGACCATGTTCGTGATTACAGGTTTTCGGGATTTCTATCTCCCCCTGAGCGGAGCAGTTGGTTTCGGGTTCGCCCACCCACGCCTGAGAAGTGATGCGCTGCGCGCCCGTGGCGATCACGCGCGCGTCACGATCTGGAGAGATCGCCGGAATGTAGGGAAACGGGAGCGGCCGAAATCCGCCTGCTAGCGTCTCAGCCCAGGGTCGCCTTGACCTGGCCGCCGACGGCGCCGAAATCCATTTGCCCGGCGTATTTCGACTTGAGCGCGCCCATCACCTTGCCCATGTCGCGGATCGACGAGGCACCAGTCTCGGCCATCGCATGTCTGATCGCCGTATCAACTTCGTCGGCGGAGAGCGGCTTGGGCAGGAAGCTCTTGATGACGGTGATCTCGGCGCGTTCGGTTTCCGCCAGTTCCATCCGCCCGGCGGTTTCGTAGGTGGCGGCCGATTCCTCGCGTTGCTTCACCATCTTGCCGAGCAGCGCCATGATCCCGGGGTCGTCCAGCCCAGTGGCCGTGTCCTCGCCCCTCAGCGCGATGTCGCGATCCTTGATCGCCGCCATCATCAGCCGAATCGTGCAAACGCACAGCTTGTCCTTGGCGAGCATGGCTTCCTTGAGAGCGGCATTGATGCGATCGCGCATGAAATCCTTGAACGGTTGCGCCGCTGCCAGCGACCCGGAAGACGGAGACTACACCAGCAAATCGGCTCGGGCAACAGGACGAATCACATATAACATACTGAAATAAATAGATAATATTATTTCTTCAAATGCTTGACGCCCTGTTGACGGGTCTCTAGGTTGCGCTTCTGGATGGCCTTAGGCTGGTAGCTCCCGGATGCCCGGGGCGCGGATCTGGCTTCCTTATGGGACCGGAAATGTCGTCAGTAATCCTGCCAGAACAATCGGATATCTTCGGCGCGCGTTCGCGGAGCGCGCAGCCCACCGGTTGCATCGCGCTGGCCGACGGGTCGCTGTTCTTCGGCTATGGATTCGGTGCCACCGGCACGGCGGTGGGCGAGCTTTGCTTCAACACCGCGATGACCGGCTATCAGGAGATCATGACCGACCCCTCTTATGCCGGGCAGATGGTCACCTTCACTTTCCCCCATATCGGCAATGTCGGCACCAACCGGGAGGACGACGAGACCGCTGATCCGGTGGCGCTGGGCATGGTGGTGAAATGGGACGTGACCGAGCCGGCGAACTGGCGCGCGGCCGAACATCTGTCGATCTGGCTGGCGCGGCGCGGGCGGATCGGGGTGTCGGGCATCGACACCAGGCGGCTGACCCGGCGCATCCGCGACCTGGGCATGCCCCATGCGGTCCTGGCCCATGCCGCGGACGGGGTGTTCGACACGCAAGCGCTGATCGCCAAGGCGAAGGGTTTCAAGGGATTGGAGGGCGCGGATCTGGCCAAGGACGTGACCTGCGCGCAATCCTATCGCTGGGACCAGACCCGCTGGGCCTGGGGCCAGGGTTTCGCCCAGGCCGAGGCGCCGCGCCACAAGGTGGTGGCGGTCGATTTCGGCGCCAAGCGGAATATCCTGCGCTGCCTCGCCAGCGCCGGTTGCGAAGTGACGGTGATGCCCGCCACCGTCACTGCCGAGGAAGTGCTGGCGCATGGGCCGGACGGGGTGTTCCTGTCGAACGGCCCCGGCGACCCGGCGGCAACCGGGGAATATGCGGTGCCGATGGTCCAGGGTGTGCTGGCGGCATCGATCCCGATTTTCGGCATCTGCCTCGGCCATCAGATCCTGGCGCTGGCGCTGGGGGCCGAGACCGTGAAGATGGCCACCGGCCATCACGGGGCGAACCACCCGGTGAAGGACCTGGAGACCGGCAAGGTCGAGATCACCTCGATGAATCACGGCTTCGCGGTTGATGCGGCGAGCCTGCCGGAGGGTGTGATCGAAACCCATGTCTCACTGTTCGACGGCTCGAATTGCGGTCTCCGGGCCGCGGACAGGCCGGTGTTCTCGGTGCAGTACCACCCGGAGGCCAGCCCCGGCCCGCAGGACAGTTATTACCTGTTCGAGCGGTTCACCGCGGCGATGTCCTGACCCCAGGTCCCCGATCGGCCCCTACGGCTTCATCGCCCGGTTCCGCGACAACGAGGGCAACCGGATCAGGCTGAATTCGCAGACGTGAAGCGGCGGCCCTGACCCAAAGCCCCCAGCCGGGAGGGAGCAGGGGTGCCGGAGTGGCGTGTGCACAGATTTGTGCAGGGGTTAAGCTGTTGAATTAAAGTCTCTTTCGAAACATACACTCGAAAACACGGCGCGCGTCCGAAGGCCAGCCCGGAAGTTCATATGCCGGGACGACGCCCGACATCAGACATCCAGAGTTTCCATGCGAATGTCGCCTCTTGTGAAGGATTTTCGCTGCGGGCCAGGGTGCAAGATTTCGGCGTGGACTGACTGTGGCCCGCGTTGGAAATCCTCCCGGGGTGGAAGGAGCGTGGGCCTGGCGGTTTCTATGGGCAAAGCATGACGAGGGTTGTGCCGGTTGATGCTGTTTGCGGGGACAGCCAGGGCTTTGTTGACATGGCGAGAATGGGTTTTGGTGTAATTCTCCAACATTTACCGGTGTTTTTTGCTGTCGTTTCGAACCATTTGAGCGTGTTCGTCGCGGCAGAGCACAAATCGAGACCAACCCGGAACGAGGTGCGTTTCAGGATCCGGTTTTGGTGGAGTGACGGGCGTTTCATCATGCTGCCTGCCTCGTTGGTGGTGCGCGTGTCAAAGGGCGCTCGCCTCGGCGGAATATCTCGATGATGCGCATCGGGCCGCCGCAGCCGGGGCATGGCTCCCGAAGTTTGAGCGCGATGATTTCGGCGGCTTGCGGGTTTTCCTGCCTGGCCGGTTCCGCGCCGGGCAAGGCGCGGGTCTTCGCGATATTGGCTACGACCAGCGCTGGCGAGCAGGCCGTAGTGACGGATGCGGTGGAAGTCATCTGGCAGGACATGGATCAGAAAGCGGCGGATGAACTCGTTGGTGGCGAGGTACATTGTCATCGGTCGGTCGCCGGATTTGACGCGGTAGTCTTTCCAGCGGAACACGGCGGTCCGGGCATCCGTGCCGATCAGGCGGCGGTTCGAAATGGCGACACGGTGGGTGTATCGACCGAGACAAGCGAGCACGGCTTCGGCTCCGCCAAAGGGCGGTTTGGCGTCGACCACCCATTCGGATTTGCGTAGCGGGGCAAGATATGATGCGAAGGCGTCCGTTCTGCGCAAGCCCGCCAGTTCACCGAAGACGATGAGTTTACCGGCCCGATGCCCCGCCGCCAGCCCTTCGAGAAAAAGCCGCCGGAACAATCGAGACAGAACTCGCACTGCCAAAAAGAACCCGGGACGGCAGGCCATCCAGCGGGTGCCATCCAGCGACAGCCCGCCGCCCGGCACAATCATGTGAACATGAGGATGACGGGTCAGCGCCGACCCCCAGGTATGCAACACGCTGGTCATGCCGGTCCGGGCGCCGAGGCGCCTGGGGTCGGCGGCAATGGTCGTGACCGTCTCTGCCGATGCCTTGAACAGCAGCCCATAGACCGTTTTCCTGTTCCAGTACGCGATCCGGGCGATCTCAGCGGGAAGCGTGAAGACGACGTGGAAATATTCCACGGGCAGCAGGTCTTCGGCCCGAGCCGCCATCCCGTTCCGTGCAACTGGCCCCTGACACTTCGGGCAATTCCGGTTCTTGGGCCGGTTCTTGCAGGAATTGCACGCGATATGCTGGTGATTGCATTTGCAACACGCCGCCACATGCCCACCGAGCACCTCGGTCCGGCAGGCCTCAATCGCCGACATGACCTTCAATCGGGATAACCTGACATGCCCGGCGTGAGCCCGCCGCCACGCCGGGCCACAGGCGCGAAAGATGTCGGCAATCTCCAACTTCGGGCGGGGCACTGCCCCGGGCGCTACTCCAACCCTCGCCTGGCCGTGTGATCCTGCGGGTTCGCGAGCATCTCATAGGGGCTCACGGTATCCTTGATCGTCTTGGTCGCGACATCGGTATACTGGGCGGTGGTCGTCAGTTTGGCATGGCCCAAAAGCACCTGAATGACGCGGATATCGGTATTGGCTTCCAGCAGATGGGTGGCAGCTGTGGCGCAAGGTATGCAAAGTCGCGGGCCTGGAAATGCCCGCCATGTTCCTGGCTGACGTGAATGCGCGGTTCAGTTGCCGTGAGGAGATCGGATTGATCCTGGGATTCCCGGGAAAGAGCCATCCCTCTGGCCGCGCCTCGCACCAATAATCCCGTAGCAGGTTCAGAAGCCCTGGAGACAGCATGACTTTCCGGTCCTTGCCACCTTTGCCCTGATCAACGTGGATGAGCATGCGATCGCTATCGATGTCGCTGACCTTGAGGTTGCATACCTCGGATGGCCGCAGGCCGGCGCCATATGAGATACCCAGCGCCGCTCGGTATTTGAGACCCGCCCCCGGGGTCGCCATCAACAGGTCCGAGACCTCCTCAACGCTGAACCCGACCGGCAGCTTGCGTGGCCGGGTCCGGAACTGCATGAACCGCTTCATATCTTCACGCCCGCAGGTCATCCCGAAAAAGAACCGCAGCGCCACAATGCGGGTGTTGAACGTCGAGGCCGTAACGCCCGTGTCCGTCATGTGCAACTGATACGCCCGAAGCTCCTCGGGCGTTGCCGTATCCGGAGATCGCTTCAGAAACCGAGCAAAATCCTTGATGGCCCGGATATGGGACTTCCGGGCTTTGTCGCCCATCCCACGGATGCGCATATCTTCCATCATCCGCTCTCGAAGCGGTGTGATCTTCTCCTCTGTCATCGGAACCTCCCGTCAATCGATCGAGAACGTCCCAATCGTCAACCAGGTTCGGCAGAGCACAAAATTACAACGCTCCGCTCAGCGCGCAACACCAGCGACAAACGCCATTGCCGCGAAAGCGGCTTCGTCCGGTTGGCTTTGGAATCCGACATCGCAGCGCGGCGAAACGCAGCCGCGATCATTGAGTTCACTGCCCCTCCCCCGTTAACCATAAACTACCTTAAAATCGCTATTCCAATGATATCAATACCTTAACCTCCCGTCCAAATCTGGACGGGGGTCTCCGGGGTCACTCCGCCGCCATCCGGCCCGCCTTGATCAGCATCGGTCGCAGGTACCGCCCGGTGTGGCTGTCCTCGAACTCGGCCACCTCCTCCGGTGTTCCCGCCGCCACGATGCGCCCGCCCCCGTCGCCGCCTTCGGGGCCGAGGTCGATGATCCAGTCGGCGGTCTTGATGACGTCGAGGTTGTGCTCGATCACCACCACCGTGTTGCCCTGGTCGACCAGTTCGTGCAGCACTTCCAGCAGCTTCCTCACATCGTCGAAATGCAGCCCGGTGGTCGGCTCGTCGAGGATGTAGAGGGTGCGCCCGGTGGCCCGGCGCGACAGCTCCTTCGACAGCTTGACCCGCTGCGCCTCGCCGCCCGACAGCGTGGTCGCCTGCTGGCCGATCTTGATGTAGCCGAGGCCGACCCGTTGCAGCGTCTCCATCTTCTCGCGGATCGACGGGATCGCCTCGAAGAACTTCACCCCGTCCTCGACGGTCATATCCAGCACCTGGGCGATGGAATGGCCGCGATACTTGATCTCCAGGGTCTCGCGGTTGTAGCGCGCGCCCTTGCAGGTGTCGCAGGTGACGTAGACATCGGGCAGGAAGTGCATCTCGATCTTGATCACTCCGTCGCCCTGGCAGGCCTCGCAGCGCCCGCCCTTGACGTTGAACGAGAACCGCCCCGCCTTGTAGCCGCGCGCCTTGGCCTCCGGCAAGCCGGTGAACCAGTCGCGGATCGGGGTGAAGGCGCCGGTATAGGTGGCCGGGTTCGAGCGCGGGGTGCGGCCGATCGGCGACTGGTCGATGTCGATCACCTTGTCGAGCTGGTCCAGCCCGCGGATGGTTCGGCACGGCGCTGGTTGCAGCCGCGCCCCGTTCAGCCGGTTGGCGGCGGTCTTGTACAGGGTCTCGACGATCAGGCTCGACTTGCCGCCGCCGGAGACCCCGGTGATGCAGGTAAACGTGCCCAGCGGCATCTCGGCATCGACGTCTTTCAGATTGTTGCCGGTGGCGCCCTCGACCACCAGCATCTTGCCCGTCCCGGCGCGGCGCGCGCCGGGGGTCGGCACCTCGCGCCGCCCGACCAGATAGTCGCCGGTGATCGAGCCGGGGGCGGCGCAAATATCGTCGGGCGTGCCGGTGGCGATGATCTCGCCGCCATGAACCCCGGCGCCGGGGCCGATATCGATCACATATTCGGCGCTGCGGATCGCCTCCTCGTCATGCTCGACCACGATCACCGTGTTGCCCTGGTCGCGCAGCCCCCTCAGGCTTTCCAGCAGCCGCCCGTTGTCGCGTTGGTGCAGGCCAATTGAGGGCTCATCCAGCACATAGAGCACGCCGGTCAGCCCGGACCCGATCTGGCTCGCCAGCCGGATACGCTGGCTCTCGCCGCCGCTGAGGGTGCCGGAGTTGCGGCTGAGGGTCAGGTAATCGAGGCCCACATTGACCAGGAAACCCAGCCGCTCGCGGATCTCCTTCAAGATCGCCCCGGCGATCTGGTTCTTCTGGGCGCTGAGGTCGGCGGGCACGCCGATGACCCAGTCCAGCGCCTCGCGGATCGACATCTGCGTCACCAGCCCGGCATGCCGCCCGCCGATCTTCACCGCCAGCGCCTCGGCGCGAAGCCGATGGCCGCCGCAGGTGTGGCAGGGGCGGTTGGTCTGGTAACGCTCGAATTCCTCGCGCACCCAGCTTGAATCGGTCTCGCGGTTGCGGCGTTGCATGTTCGGGATGATGCCCTCGAAGGGCCGCTTGATCTGGTAGACCCGGCCGCCATCGTCGTAGCGGAAGGTGATCTCGTCCTCGCCCGAACCGTACAGCATGACCTGGCGCGCCGCGTCCGGCAACTCGCCCCAGGGGGTGGCGTGGCTGAAGCCGTAATGCTTCGCCAACGCCTCCAGCGTTTGGCGGAAATACGGGGTCTTCGACTTCGACCATGGGGCCAACGCGCCCTGGATCAGGCTGATGGACTCGTCCGGCACCACCAGCCGCTCGTCGAAATACAGTTCAACCCCCAGCCCGTCGCACTCCGGGCAAGCCCCGAACGGGGCATTGAACGAGAACAGCCGCGGTTCGATCTCGGCGATGGTGAAACCGGAGACCGGGCAGGCGAAGTTCTCGGAGAAGGTGATCCGCTCCGGCTCGTCGCCATCCTCTGCGGTTTTCCCGGCGGGGGGGGCGATCTCGATGATGGCGATGCCGTCGGCCAGCCCGAGTGCGGTGGTGAAGCTGTCGGCCAGCCGGGTCTCGATGCCGGGTTTGACGATGATCCGGTCGACCACCACGTCGATATTGTGGCGGAACTTCTTGTCCAGGGTGGGCGGCTCGTCCAGGTCGTAAAACGCGCCGTCTACCTTGATCCGCTGGAAGCCCTGCTTGCGCAGTTCCAGGAACTCCTTGCGGTATTCGCCCTTGCGGTCGCGGATGATCGGGGCCAGCAGGAAGGCGCGGGTGCCCTCCTCCATCGTCATCACCCGGTCGACCATGTCCGAGACCTGCTGCGCCTCGATCGGCAGGCCGGTGGTGGGGGAATAGGGGGTGCCTGCGCGGGCGAACAGCAGCCGCAGGTAGTCGTAGATCTCGGTCACCGTGCCGACGGTCGAGCGCGGGTTCTTCGAGGTGGTCTTCTGCTCGATGGAAATCGCCGGCGACAGCCCCTCGATATGATCGACCTCGGGCTTCTGCATCATCTGCAGGAACTGGCGGGCATAGGCGCTCAGGCTCTCGACATAGCGCCGCTGGCCCTCGGCATAGATGGTGTCGAAGGCGAGCGACGACTTGCCCGAGCCCGACAGCCCGGTGATCACCGTCAGCGTGTCGCGCGGGATGTCGACATCGATTCCCTTGAGGTTATGCTCGCGCGCCCCCCTGACTGATATGAACTTTCGCTCGGCCATGTCCTGCTGTCTGATTCCGCCACCCGCACACAGATAACAACTCGCGCCGGGAATGCGAGTCGAGCAAGTGTAAACAAATCATGAACATTTGCAAGGAAGCAGCCGCAACCAGGATTCCCGAACTAAATCCCTGACGCGCCTCGGCAGGGGCGGCGATGGGCGCCGTTGTGGGGTTTTCGCCCCGCGCCCGGGCGTCACTCCCGCGGATTTCGCGCTCAAGGAGATATTCTCAAGGTGGCCACGCGTTTTGCGGGTCCCGCGCCTGTCCGTTGGCCAGGCGAAGCCCTGGCCGGGAGCCGGCATCACGCTTCAGCAAGGATATCGTGGCAGGCCGGAGCCGTCAGGTCGGGCCGCGCGCCAGGGCCAGGATCTTCCGCCTGGCGCTCAGCACCAGATCGAGCCCCGCTTCGCTCGCCAAACGGATGATCAGCCGCCGCGCATGACGGATCACCCGGCCAGGCAGGGCGATCAGAGCCAGGCGCAAGGCCTTCATCCGCCGTGCCACCCAGGCCGGTCCCGGAACCGGTTGCTTCATCACCGCGTTCAGATTATGCGCCAGCACCATGATCGCCCACCAGGCCGCATTGGCTCCAAACAGACCCGAGGGCAGGGTGCCGCCAGCCAGGTCGTGCTTCATCACCGCGTGGACTTCCTCGCTCTTGCCACAGCACTCCCGGGACCACCAGATCACCTCATCGCCCGGCAGATCACGGTTGGTGACCAGGGCGAACAGCTTGCTGCGCCCCTTCGAGGCAAACTCCGCGGTCGGGAACGGAAACTGATCCCCATCGCCAGGCTCCAACTGTTCCAGCGGCTCCCGGATCGCCAGGAAGCGGTAATCCGCCCGCGTCTTGCTCTCGCCCGCCCAACTCGGTACATGGCAGACCTCCGCCCACTCTTGGCCGGTCTCCTGACGTTGCCCGTCGAAAACACGATCCAGCGGTCGCCACTCGGCCTCCGGCACGGCCAGGGCGGCGCGCCGGAACTCCGCCGTCACGTTGGCGCCGACGGCGAACTCGATCACCCCGAAAACCTTGTCCCGGCCCTCGCCACAACAGAGCAGCAGATCCTTCTGATAACCCGCCGTGTCCGAGCGCAGACAGACCTTGTCCATGCCCCCGGGCAGCGCCGCCAGCGAGGCCTGCAACACCTGCAACTGCCGATAGCCGGCCGGCACATTGCCGCCCTGGAACCCGGAATGCACGATCACCTGCTGTTCCGCCCACCAGGTGTTCAACGGCTGACAGGCCTTGAACTTCTTGTAGCAGTATTCCGCCTGGCGCTTGTGGCTCTGCACCAGCGTCGCGTCCATGTCCAGCGTCGCCGAGCCCGGCCCGCGATGGTGCTGCAGAAATGACACCAGCGCCTGATTGACACGCCACAGACCAAACAGACCCGCCGACGGGCGCGGGATGAAGGCACGCCCGACCTCCCGCAGCTCTTCCTGGCCTGCGTCGTGGAAGCGTTCCAACCAGCCCGACAGAGCCGACGGCGAAGGCACGCTGCGCCCGCGGCCGCGCCGAAACCGGTTCTTCAGTTGCCGACGTTCCCGGCGCACCAACAGCCGCCGTTCAACCGCATCCATGGTCGCGGCAAAGCCGGCGTCCGCCTCCAGGCGCTCCAGATCTTCGACCCGATCACCCCCGCACAGATCGAGTGCGATCACCGCGATGATCATCTGCACATCCAGCCAGCCCTGCCGCCCCGCCACCCGCACCTCGCGCCGCACCGCAGCCGCCAGTCCCGATGCCTCAATCAAATCAAGCTAAACACCAATCCCGGCAAAACCCGTCAGATCGCTGCTGCCCGGCGCGCTTTCGTACTCGAAAGGAAGAACGCCCTGTGCCATGTTATTTTCACCCCGTTGGTGATGGAGTTAATCGCAAAAACCATCATAAATCCCTTTAGATTCAAAGACAACGGGGAATTTCAACTTTTTTGATCCAGAATCAGGGCGCAACGGCAGCGTCTCAGTCTGAAACCGGAACCTCATTGCCGGATTCCAATATGTCAGGTGAAAGCCTGACGCTGCATGGCAGCCACGATCCGGCTCGCGACAGTTCATTTTGCACCAACCGGCGTGAACACATCATCCCGCCCGCTTGGCCTTTGCGTTATGTCGGCGCCACCGCCGCGTTCTCGCCCCGGCCCACTTCGGCCAGCACCCAGCCCCGAAACGCCATCACCTTGGGGTCGCCAGCCTTCGCCTCGGGATAGACCAGATAATAGCTGAACTCTGTCGCCTGGCTGGCCGACGGAGGGAACGGCCGCACCAACCGTCCGGCCTTGAGGTCACCCTCGACCAGCGCAGCACTGGCCAGCGCCACGCCCTGGCCCGCGATCGCCGCCTCCAGCGCCATGCCTTCGGCGCTGAACCGGGGCCCGCGCCCGGCGTCCACACCATCGATCCCGGCGGCGCGCAGCCACATGCGCCAACTCGGTGCCGCGTCGTCCTCGGTCCGCCACTGCACATGCAGCAATGTGTGGTGGCGCAGATCCTCGGGCCGCCTCAGCGGCGGATCCCGCTCCAGCAGTCGCGGGCTGCAGACCGGCACCGAGACCTCGGGCATCAGGCATACCGAGCGCAGGTTGCGATAGGTGCCCCGGCCAAAGCGCAGTGCGACATCGACCCCGTCATCGGCGAAGTTCACCAGCGCGTCGGTGGCATCGATGCGGATATCGAACTCAGGATGCATGGCGCGGAACCGGTCGAGCCGGGGGATCAGCCATTTCGCCCCGAAGGAGGGCGCCACGCTGATGGTGAGAACCCTGGCCTGCTCCTCCGCCCGCATAGCGTCGGCAGCTTCCGCCAGCTTGTCGAAGCCCTCGCGCAGCAGCGGCAGTGCGGCCTGCCCGGCTTCTGTCAGCCTCAGCGCACGGGTCAGGCGGCGGAAAAGCTGCGCTCCGATGAACTCCTCCAGCGCCCGAACCTGATGGCTGACCGCAGCGGGGGTCACGTGCAGCTCCTCGGCGGCCTTCTTGAGGCTCAGATGCCGCGCCGACGCCTCGAACGCGCGCAGGCTGTTGAGCGGGGGCAGGTGGCGGTTCATGGGTCTCCTTATACATTAGTATTCCTAACTCATCGTGCAATAACTTCTCGTTTGTAAAACAGCATCTTACGCACAATATCAACGAATAGGAAAGGATCTTGCCCGAAAGTGAGCAGGGCACCGTCAAATCTTTCTAAACCATAACGGCGACATGCCGTCAACGCCGAAGGAGCCTTGTCATGGTTATCAATCAAATCTGGTACAACGCCAATCCGGAGCTGCGCGGCCATCTGCGCAGGGCGAACGAGGAACGCTCGGCCGCCTTCTACGCCGCCTGGCGCGCGGTCACCGCCCCCTTGCGCAGGTTCATCGAGGCCTTGCGTCGGGTCCGCCGCAAACGCGAGACTTATGGGGCGCTGAGCCACCTCAACGACCGTCAGTTGCAGGACATCGGGTTCTCGCGTTCGGAGATCGGCAGCATCGCGCAAGCGATCGCCGCTGAGTTGCCGGAGGCCGGTGTGACAATCGCGGAGCTGCGCCAAACCCGAAGCTTCGTTGCTGCCCGCCGCGACGCCGATGTGGTGGAGTTGCCCCAGTCCGGACAGCAGGGTCGCACCGCCGCCCGCCCGCCTGCGGGTCTTTTCCAGCCCGACCGGATCGCCAGCTGAAACCCTTCTCGCCGTCCCGGCAGCGCGCCGGGGCGGCGGCTGACCGCCGCGGTTATTCTTCGGGGCCGGGAATTTCCTTCACTCCGGTGACCATCGCCCGAACCAGGTTCACCTTGGAATGCCAGGTGTCGAACGCCACTCCCGCGATATGCAGCAGGACCGAGATCAGCACCCAGTTGGCGACGACCTCATGCAGCCCCTTGACCAGCTCGATGCCCCAGAATTTGTATGCCGTTGTCAGAATCCCGGAAACGCAGACCACGATCAGCGAGGCCCACAGGTTACAGGCCATCAGCGCACCCAGCGGGTTGTGCGACAGATGCACTTCGCGCCGCCCCCGCAACAGCCCCGCCATATGCGCCCGCGCCGCCTGCAGGTTGGGCGGGAACGCGCTGAAGCGGGCGTGCCGGGGGCCGGCCAACCCCCAGGCCAGCCGCAGCGCGACCAGCGCCAGCACCACATAACCCGCCCAACGATGAACCGCCCAGTCATCGTCGAAAACGGTCAGATCGGCGATAACCAGCACCGCCACGCTCCAATGTGTGACGCGCACGAAGATGTCCCAGACGGGTACGCTGCGCGTGGTGCGTTTCATCCCGATCTCAGGGTCGGCCATTATCTTCGCCCTTTGCTTAGGTGCCGGTCGCAGTGCTGGAATAAATCCCAAAGTCCTGGCCGCCAGTTCCATTAGGGTGTGCTACCCGTGGAATCAATTGCGCAATGGGTCGGTGATGCGCTTCTATAACCGGAGTTCATGGCCCCGAGTATATGCACCGGGTGGGCGAGGAGAGCGAAATGAGCAAAGTACGAATGACACTCGATCAGTGCCGCGATATCGGCATCGAGGTGCTGATGCGCCACGGCTGCGACGAGGCGAACGCCAACGCCATCGCCGCCACCATGACCGCCGCCGAGCGCGACCGCTGTCACAGCCACGGGCTGTTCCGCCTGCCCGGCTATGTCACCAGCCTTCGCAACGGCAAGGTCAATGGCCGCGCCGCGCCGTCGGTGGAGCGTCTGGCGCCCTCGGTGGTGCGGGTGCATGGCGACCGGGGCTTCGCGCCGCTGGCGCAGGAGATCGGCCGCGCGCCGCTGGTCGAGGTCACGTGCGAGACCGGCATGGCGGCGCTGGCGATCACCCGGACCCACCATTTCGCGGCGCTCTGGCCCGAGACCCAGGCGCTGGCCGAAATGGGCTTTGTCGCCTTCGCCTTCACGTCGTCGCCGCCTTACCTGGCGCCCGCTGGCGGCAAGTCGAAGTTCTTCGGCACCAACCCGATGTCGTTCGCCTGGCCGCGCCGCGACAAACCCCCGATGGCCTTCGACCAGGCCTCCGCCGCCATGGCGCGGGGCGAACTTCAGATGGCGCTCCGCGACGGGCATCAGGTGGGTGACGGGGTGGGAATCGATGCCGAGGGCAACCCCACCAACGACCCGGCGGCAATCCTCGCCGGGGCGCAACTGCCCTTCGGCGGCTACAAGGGTGGCTCGATCGCCATGATGGTCGACCTGCTGGCCGGCCCGCTGATCGGCGAGGTGTGCAGCTTCGAGATCGGTGAGCAGGACAACGCCGACGGCGGTCCGGCAACCGGCGGCGAGTTGATCCTGGCACTCGACCCGGCGCGCTTTGGTGGCGAGGATGCGGTGGACAACGGCGAGCGCCTGTTCGCCCGGATGCTGGCACAGGAGGGGGTCAGGCTGCCGGGCGACCGCCGCCTGATCGCGCGGCTGGAGACGCCGGAGGCGGGGATCGAGGTGCCGCTGGTGCTGCACGAGAAAATCGAGGAGTTGAGGGTGGGTTAACTACCTGGATCGGCGGGCTTCTCCCATTGTGTTTCGCTGCAAAAGCAGCGTAACCCTGCCATGCCAACTCGGAAAGAGGTAATGGCTAGGCGGTTGCTCCGATTGCAGGGGTTTTCTTGATAACGGCCCAGAAAAACCTGAGGTTCCTCTATCTGATGGAGGTATTTTCCGGGCTCGCGCGCGGCTCGTATCTTGTCTGCATCGGGTGGACCGCGCTGATCGTCAGCAATGACGTCGCGAGGGTTGGTCAGGCATTCATCGTTGCGATGTTGACCAACATACTGGCCGGGCCGCTGGTTGGTGTCATTGCCGACCGCTACAACCGCAAACATGTAGCCATTGTAGCGCACTTGCTGATTTCTCTGCCCCTTCTGGTGTTGGGGCTGGTATTGGCCGGGGGGTTGAACCTGTCGCTGATCTGGTTCTTTTTGGTGGTGATCTTGGTGTCTACGTTTCGGATGCTCTATCACTTCGCCCATGACGGTCTGATCCATGCCAACGTGAACAAGGCCGACCTGGTGCATATGGTGGCGCGATTCAGGGGGGTGCATCTATTTGCAACGTCCGCCGGGACCGTCGCTGCCGGGTTGATTATCGAGCGGTTCTCGCCAGCGGCGGGGTTTGTGTTCTCGGCTTCGATGCCGGTATTTCTGATCATTCCGGTGGCCTTTGTCGCCGGTGTGCGAACCAAGGAAAGCGTCGCCGGATTTGCCGGGTTCGCCGCGGATTTTGTCGGGGCGCTGGAGATATTCCGGACGGGGCTAACCCAGATAGCTCATTTTTGGAGTTATCATGGAAGCTATGCGCAGGAGTCGTCTCAGTCCCTGTAAACAGGATCGTTTGATCGCGCATTTTGTGTCTGGATCGACGGCGCTTGCAGCGGCCAGTCTGTGTGGCGTGAACCGCAAGACAGCCGGTTACTTTTTCCACCGTCTGCGTGAGATGATTGCCTTGGACCTGGAGGCTGAGAGCGCAGCGATGTTCAGGGGTGAAATTGAAGTGGACGAGAGTTACTTCGGCGGCAAGCGCAAGGCCAAGCGTGGTCGGGGTGCGGCTGGAAAAATCCCTGTATTCGGCCTGTTGAAGCGGGGTGGGGCGCGGTATACGCAAAGATTATTGCCAATGCCTCAACAGCTCGTTGAAAAAGGCACCATTGACCGGGTTTCACCCCACGACGAAACATAACGCGGCGCAGAACAGCGCGCGGGCCGCAAAAGGGCGCGGTGCAAGCCAAAAAGCGCGGAGCCCTCCGGGCAGGAAAACCCCACAACGGCGCCCATCGCCGCCCCTGCCGAGGCTCGTCAGGGACTTAGTTCGGGAATCATGGGTGCTTGCATACAGGTTCCGAACCGGGTTATCAGATTCGAGACACTTGCAATGGACCCACTTATCCAGCGGCCGAGGGGGCGTTTTCATGAACAAGAATGACCTGCGTTCAGCGCGGAGCCACAAGTTTAGCGCAGCGTCCCGGTGCGGCGCAGTTTTGCCCCCCCCCCCCCCCCCCAGATTTAACCGGGCTTCACTCCAGCCCCAGCCAGGCCCGCCGGGCGGGAGGCGTGGCGTGATGCCGGCGGCCCCTCGCCGTCGCCTCGCCGCCCTCCTGCTGGGCCCGCTAATGGTGATCGGCCTGCTGCTCGGGCTGGCATCGCCAGCCGGAGCGCAGTCGTTCCCGCAGCCAGTGGGAATCGGTGCGACACCCGACGAAATAAGAACCATCAACCTGTATTTCCGGTTTGGGGTGGCCACCGATAACATCGAGTTTCCGATAGCCACCGGCGGTACCGGCGGCCTGATCTACTCTGTGACCGGAAACCCCGGACTCGAATCACTGGGGTTTAGCTTTGATCCGACCACCCGCATCTTCAAGGGCACACCGAAGCTTGCGGGCGCGGGTCAAGCAGGCGACGGCTTTGCATTCACCTACAGGGTGAACTCCTCGGCGGGTGGTGGCTTCGCCATCATCTTCGTCAAGGTCACGGTATGCGAGGGGAGCGGGAGCACAGGTGGCGCAACGGTCTGCACACCCCCGGATTTCGCCGCGCTGGGGTTTGCCGCCGCGCTGGCCGGCCAGAGCTACACGGTTGGCACGCCGATCACCGCCCTGACCCTGCCGGTAGCCACCGGCGGCACCGGTTCCAGCCCCACCTTTATCTACCGGCTGACCAGCTTTGGCGGTCTTCCCGACGGGTTGTCCTTCGATGCGGCCACCCGCAGGCTCACGGGCACGCCGACCACGGCTAAGCAATCCACCCTGACCTACCGTGTCCAGGACGCCGCGAGTTTGAAAGAATTCAGTCGGCAATTCCCGCTCGACGTGAATGCGGCCTCCGTGGCTGCGGACACCACTCCGCCGGTGATTACCTTCGACCGGTTTGAACACACTGGTGGTGTAGTCGTGGACACTACGACCTATTTGAATGTTGGTGACACCCTCACGGCGTTCGTGAACTCCGACGAACCGCTTGCCGCCACGTCGCTTGTGGATGCTGCCTTTTTTGACTTTGACGGATCAGTACGCTCTGCGCAAGATCTGCGGCCGGTAACCAACGTCGCCAACCAATATATGGCGACCTATACCATCACAACTGCTGATGACGATGCAGGGCCACAATTTAATGTTCGCGGTGTCACGGACACTGCCGACCCCGCGAACACGGCACCTGATTTCAGACATTCTCTCGGAACAGTGACTATCGACACCGTGGCACCGACCATCACTCTGGTGGGCGGCCCAGTTACCGTTGCCCACGGCGGCACATACACCGAAGATGAAGATGCGGGCATTAGTGGGGCGGGGCGGGACGAGACTCCGGCGATGACGACTACCGGACCCGACGCTATGACGGTAGATGGCATAGTAGTGGACACCACCACCCCAGGCGCCTACCTCATCACCTACATCGTGACCGACCCCGCCGGCAATGTCGCCGATCTGACCCGCACCGTCACCGTGGCCCCGGCACCCCTAGCCAACACCGCGCCGACTTCCGATGCGGGACCCGATCAACCTGATGAGGTTGTCGGCAGTCCAGTAACCCTGGACGGCAGCGGCAGCAGCGACAGCGAAACCGCCAAGGATGATCTGATTTATTTCTGGTCGCAGTCAGATGGCCCGGATGTCGTATTGAGCAATGACCGCGTTGTTCGCCCGACCTTCACGCCTCCCAAGGCAGGGATTTATACCTTCGACTTGACCGTCACCGATACTGGCACTCCCGCGCTGGGAAGCACACCCACCGACCAGGTAATCATCACCGTGGCCGCGGCCGTGGCTGCGGACACCACCCCGCCGATGATTACCTTCGACCGGTTTGAACACACTGGTGGTGTAGTCGTGGACACTACGACCTATTTGAATGTTGGTGACACCCTCACGGCGTTCGTGAACTCCGACGAACCGCTTGCCGCCACGTCGCTTGTGGATGCTGCCTTTTTTGACTTTGACGGATCAGTACGCTCTGCGCAAGATCTGCGGCCGGTAACCAACGTCGCCAACCAATATATGGCGACCTATACCATCACAGCTGCTGATAACGATGCAGGGCCACAATTTAATGTTCGCGGTGTCACGGACACTGCCGACCCCGCGAACACGGCACCTGATTTCAGACATTCTCTCGGAACAGTGACTATCGACACCGTGGCACCGACCATCACTCTGGTGGGCGGCCCAGTTACCGTTGCCCACGGCGGCACATACACCGAAACGGAAGATGCGGGCATTAGTGGGGCGGCGCGGGACGAGACTCCGGCGATGACGACTACCGGACCCGACGCTATGACGGTAGATGGCATAGTAGTGGACACCACCACCCCAGGCGACTACCTCATCACCTACATCGTGACCGACCCCGCCGGCAATGTCGCCGAGCTGACCCGCACCGTCACCGTGAGCGAACCGGTGCCTGAACCACCTGTACTTTCTGCAGGAACACCTACTCATAACAGCATAGCACTCTCATGGGGTGCAGTGGATAATGCCGACAGTTATACCCTGACCAGAGTTGTTGATGGCGGTGCTGATGTAGTAGTGTTTTCAGGCAATGCATTGACTGCCACTGATACTGGCCTGACTCCTGAGACACCGTACAAGTATGTCGTTACAGCAACAAATTCTGCCGGGACAAGTGCAAATTCTAACGAGATTGATGCAACCACTCTTGCAGCACCTGCCGCGGACACCACTCCGCCGATGGTGACCCTCGACACCATTGCCGAAGGTGTGATTGGCATGGCGCAGGATTACAACATTACCTTCTCCGAGGCGGTAACCGGTTTGGCGGTGGATGATTTCTCCGTTTCCAACAGCATTGTGGCGTCCGGCGACCTCGTGGTGAATAGTGTGACCCCGGCCAGCGGCCCCAGCACCACCTACACCATCAGCATCACCCCGCGAGCGACAGCCTTCACCCTGACCCTTACCGCCGACAGCGTGACGGACACCGCGACCACCCCGAATATGGGCCCCGCGACCGCGGCGAGCGCGATCGGCAGTGCCACCGCCGCCCTGGCGCTGAGCGCGGCGGTGGGCAACCAGCGCTATACCCTGGGCACGGCGGTCGACGTGACCCTGCCGGTGGCCACCGGCGGCACCGCGCCCCTGACCTACGCCCTGCCCGGGCCGGGGGGCGCCGACCTGCCGCCGGGCCTGAGCTTTAACGCCGGCACCCGCACGCTGTCCGGCACGCCGACCGAGCGCGCTGTCCCCGGCCCCATCGTGACCTACATGGTGACCGACGCCAATGGCGCCAGCACCGCGGTCGCCTTCTTCGTCACCGTGTACGACCGCCTGGCGCTGATCTCGCCGACGACCACCCGGTTCTATCGCGTGGGCAGGAAAATCAACGACCTGCAATTTCTGGAAGCCACCGGCGGCACCTTGCCCAAGACCTACACCCTGACCGGGCCGGAGGGTGCCGACCTGCCGCCGGGCCTGAGCTTTAACGCCGGCAACCGCATGCTGTCCGGCATGCCGACCGAGGCCGGTGTCACCGTGCTGACCCAAACGGCAACCGACCACAACGGCGCCACGGCCATGGCCCACCTCACCATCATCGTGAACGACGACGTGGCGCTGCCCGACAAGCCGGACGACCAGTTCTATACCGTGGGTACGGCGGTCGACGTGACCCTGCCGGAGGGCATCGGCGGCACCGGCACCCTGCGCTACACCCTGACCGGGCCGGGGGGCGCCGCCCTGCCGGCGGGTCTGAGGTTCGATGAGGACACCCGCAAGCTCACGGGCACGCCGACCGAGGCGGCGAGCGCCACCACCCTGACCTACACGGTGACCGACAACAATGGTAGCAACACCCTTGGCGAATCCGACAGCCAGACCTTCATGGTCACCGTGGCCGCGACCACGCCTGAACCACCTGTACTTTCTGCAGGAACACCTACTCATAACAGCATAGCACTCTCATGGGGTGCAGTGGATAATGCCGACAGTTATACCCTGACCAGAGTTGTTGTTGGCGGTGCTGATGTAGTAGTGGCAGCAGCAACCAGTGAATTGACTGCCACTGATACTGGCCTGACTCCTGAGACATCGTACAAGTATGTCGTTACAGCAACAAATTCTGCCGGGACAAGTGCAGATTCTAACGAGGTTGATGCAACCACTCTTGCAGCACCTGTCACTACACCTGAACCAACTGTAACAGCTGAAAGACTACCTGATAATTCCATCGAAGTATCTTGGGATAATATCCCTGGTGTTAATTTTACTATTTATGCAATTAAAACAGGTGAGAATAATGTGATAATTATTGATCTTGTCACTAGTCCACATACTATTGCCACTACTGATCCACTTTTTGACACAGCAAATGATGCTGATGGAATTGGTGTACGTGGTTTTGCCGAGGGTAACCCTGTTGGTGATCATTCAGCGCAGATAACGTCTGACGAAGTACCTGACGAAGCACCTGCCGTGACGGACACCACTCCGCCGACGGTGACCCTCGGCACCATTGCCGAAGGTGTGATTGACACGGCGCAGGATTACGACATTACCTTCTCCGAGCCGGTAACCGGTTTGGCGGTGGATGATTTCTCCGTTTCCAACGACATTGTGGCGTCCGGCGACCTCGTGGTGAATAGTGTGACCCCGGCCAGCGGCTCCAGCACCACCTACACCATCAGCATCACCCCGCGAGCGACAGCCTTCACCCTGACCCTTGCCGCCGACAGCGTGACGGACACCGCGACCACCCCGAATATGGGCCCCGCGGCAGAAGCGAGCGCAACTGGCACCGCAACCGTTACCGCCGCGCCGCCGGGCGCGCCGACCAACCTGGCGGCGGAGGCTGGCGATACCACGGTCACGCTGGCATGGACGGCACCGGGCGCAACCGGCGGCGCGGACATCACCGGCTATGAGTATCGCCAAAGCGACGCCACGGGCGACTATGACACCGCCGGCTCCGCCGCCGTCGTCGATTGGATGGCAATTCCAAACAGCGCCACCGCGACCGAATACACCGTGGCCGGCTTGACCAACGACACCGCATACTTCTTCGAAGTGCGCGCGGTGAACTCGGTGGGCGAGGGCGAAGCGTCAGGCGAAGCCACCGCCACGCCGACCGCGCCCAACACCGCGCCGGTGATAGGCATTGCGGATGCGGCGGTGGATTATGCCGAGAACACTCCTGTCGCGACCGCGGTGGCGACTTATACCGCGACCGATGCCGAGGGCGACACCGTCACCTGGACCTTGGGCGGCACTGATGCGGGCGATTTCAGCATTGATACAAACGGGGCTTTGACTTTCAACACGGTACGGGACTTTGAAACTCCGGACTCCGACGCCACGAGCAATACTTACTTCGTTACCATCACCGCCACCGACGACGGTGATCCAAACGAGAGCGGCACGCTGGATGTTACCGTCACCGTCACCAATGTGGATGACGAAGACGGCGTGGTCGCCATCGCCATCACCCGTGATGGCACAACGGTGTCGGGCGCGCCGCGAGTGGGCGATACCTTGACCGCCAGCGTGACCGATGCGGACAGCGGCTCGGCAGGCGTCACCGGCACGACCTGGCAATGGCAATCCAGTAGCGCCGGTACCTACACCGACATCAGCGGCGCAACCGCTGCGGCCTACTCCCCGGTGGCTGGCGACGTAGGCAGCACCCTGCGAGCCGTCGCCACTTACAACGACAGCACGGGCAGCGGCAAGACCGCCACCAGCGCACCGACCGCGTCGGTAGTGGCGATCGCCGCGCCGAGCGTCACCGCACAGGCACTCACCACCAGCAACGCCAACACGGGCTACGCCAAAGCCGGCGACACCCTGACCCTGACCTTCACCGTCTCCAAAGCCTTGTCGGCGACACCAACCGCGACCATCGCCGGGCAAACGGCACCCGTCACCACAAACGCAAATGAATACACCGCAACCTACACGGTTGTGGCGCCGGATGTCGCGGACGTGCAAGGCGCGGTGACCTACGACATCGGCCTCCTGGTTTCCATGGACGCCGGCGCGGACTTTGACCCGGGCGAGCAACCCAGCGCCATCGTCATTGACACCATCGCGCCGACGGTGAGTAGCTTCGACATCAGCGGCAGCCTCACGGCAGGCCGGCAGGCGACCGATGATATTGAGTTCAGCGAGCCGGTCACTGGTGTGGATGCGGCGGGTTTCAGCGCCACCAACGCCACCATTGATAGCGTCACCGGCAGCGTCGACGCCACGACCTACACTATCGCCTACACGCCAGTCATGGCTGGCAAAGTAACCCTCAGTTTCGCCGCCAATGGCGCAACGGACACCGCCGGCAACACAGGCCCCGCCACGGCAACCGAAGCGAGCGATCCGCGCCCGCCCGCACCACTGGTGCTGACCGCGCCGGACGACCAGAACTATACCGTGGACACCGAGATCGCCGCCCTGACCCTGCCGGCGGCGACCGGCGGCAGCGGCGCCCTGAGCTACACCCTGACCGGGCCGGCGGGTGCCGCCCTGCCGACGGGTCTGACCTTCGATGCGGCCAGCCGCAGGCTCACGGGCACACCGACTGCGCTGGCGACCACCACCCTGACCTACACGGTGACCGACGCCAATGCCACCGCCAGCCAGACCTTCACCGTCACCGTGGCCTTGCCACGGTTTGCCGACCTCAACCGCACGATTCTGCCGGAAGTGGCCCGCGCCATCGCCGGCCACACGGTGGGCGCGATTGCGCGGCGCGTGACACAAGCTCGCGCTGACGGCGGCACCGATAGCGCGGGCAGTTTCAATCTCGGCGGCCAGACCACCGTGGCCGGCGTGGCCGGCGCGCTCGCCAGCCACGGGCAAGCTATGGCTGACGGCACGCTCAGCCTGAAAGATCTGCTCGGCGGCGGCGACTTTGTCTTGCCGCTGAATGCGCGCGCCGCGGCGGGCGCGCCCGGTCTGTCTTCGCTCGCCTTCTGGGGCGCGGGCGACTACAGCAACCTCGACGGTTCCGGCGGGGCGGTGGACTGGGACGGCGACCTGTTCAGCGCCCATCTGGGCGCGGACGCCCGCCTGCGCGACGACCTGCTGGTCGGCCTGGCGGTGTCCTGGAGTCGGGTCGATCTGGACTACAGCGACCCCGATCGTAGCGGTGATTATGAGTTGGACCTCACCAGCTTCCATCCCTATGTGGGCTGGAGCGCGCTTTCGGGGAAGCTGGATCTGTGGGCCACCGTGGGCTACGGCTGGGGCGATCTGGAGATCGCCGATGATGAGGCGCAGCAAGCGTCGAGCGATGTCGAGATGCGCACCGTGGCCGTGGGCGGCCTCGGCCGGTTGTTGAAGGTGGGCGCGACCACGCTCCGGCTCAAGGGCGACGCTTTGCTGACGGAGATGGAAGTGGAGGGTAGCGATGAGATGGCGGCCCTGACGGTGGACGCGCGGCGGGTGCGGATGATCCTGGAAGGGAGCCGGACGCACACGCTGGCAGACGGGGCGCAGCTGGAGCCGAGCCTGGAGGTCGGGGTGCGGCATGACGGCGGCGACGGCGAGACCGGTTTCGGGGCCGAACTGGGTGGCGGCGTGCGCTACAGCAATCCGGTCATGGGCCTGACCCTGGAAGGCCGGGCGCGCACCTTGGTGGGACGGGACAGTTATGGGGAATGGGGCGTTAATGGCCTGATTCGCCTGGAGCGAGGAAACGGGCGCGGGCTGTCGTTCAACCTGAGTCCCGGCTACGGCAAGACCGTCAGCGGCACCCAAAGATTGTGGCAACAGGGCCTGCACGACAAGATCGACGGCGAGCGGGATTACGGCGCGCGCATGGACCTGCGCCTTGGCTACGGGCTGCCCGCGTTCGGCGGGCGCGGTCTGCTGACCCCCTACAGCGAGGTGACCTTCGGCGACTCTGCCAGAAATTATCGCCTGGGGATGGAATGGGAACTTGGCGCGTTGTTTGAGCTGAATTTGACCGGCGAGCGCCACGAGAGTAGCGACGGTGCCGCCGATCACGCGATCATGCTGAAAGGCGAAGTCCGCTTTTAGCGCCGTATCCCTGTCGGCACCAAACAGAATTGACCTTATGGCCTCATGAGAGGCGGCGGTTCTGCGTAAAACCGTCCGTCAAAATTGCTGTTGCCTCCGTCAACCGGGAGGCCTATCGGCTGACTGGCCAGTCTGTTTCATGGCGGTGGTTATGAGCGTTAAGAAAAGGCCGTGACCGGGCACCAGCGGACGCGGCAAGACCAGGAAGTTCACTTCAGAAGGCTTAGCAGCCCGTTGAAAAAGGCACCATTGACCGGGTTTCACCCCACGACGAAACATGACGCGGCGTCGGCGGTTTCGCCATCCTCCGAGACGATGAGGACGATCCGAGCGACCAGAACGGCTCCAGCGGGCGCAACAAGCACGAAAATACCGCCAGATCCGCCCGCCACAGCCTGGCGCGGGGTGCCGGCGCCGATGAGTTGGCGCATCAGCAACGAGAGGTTGTGGCCGGCGACGTGAAGCAGGTATCGCTTGTGCACGTTCTCGCGCCGGCGCAGCCAGGTTCGGCGCATGCCGCCGCGATCGAGGCTGTGGGCAAAGCAGCGCTCGACGATCTCGGCGCGCAGCTTGAAGGCCTCGCGGGCGAGCGCGGACTTGAGCCGCACGCGGTTGCTGGGGACCGCCCGGCGCGCCGCCTGGTCACCGCGCCAGCGCGAAAAGCCCTTCTGCCTGGGCTCGGCGATCCGGGTCTTGCAGGGCCGGGTCTTGCAGGGCCGGGTCTTGCAGGGCCGGGTCTTGCAGGGACTGTCGTCCAGGGCCTTCAAGACCGCCCGTGAGTGATCGCCCTTGTCGGTGACGCATTCGGCGGGCTCTCTGGCGTCGGTGCCGCAGCCACCGCCTCGAGGTTTGCCTCGGCCGCCGCCAGGGTCTTGAAAAGCGTCGTGGTGTCGCCCTCATCGGCTGGGTGCAACTCGGCCGCCACCACCGCCCCGGTGTCCAGATCCACCGCGTGCCCGGGCTTGTCGGCCAGATGGGTCGTGCCGTCCTTCATCCTGGCGACCCTGGCCTCGGGGTCGCTCCTGCAAACCCGAAGCATCTCCCGGTAGCCCTCACCCGTGTCGCGCCGCACGATGTTACGCAGCGCCGCGTTGGCATCCATGGTCGAGGCATCCACCCCGATGCGGTCGCCCTTCACCAGACCCGCCTCGGCGGTCCGCGCCAGAACCCGGTCGAAGACCGCCGCGTGCCCCTCGTGGGGCAGGCGCGTGCGGGTCTTCGACAGCCAGCAATGGTCCGGCACACGATCCCGGCTCTCCAGCCGCAGAAACTCCCGCAGCGACAGCGAATCCGAGCAGCGCCATTCCAGCCCGCGCTCAGAGTCGATGCCCTCGAAACAGCCCACCAGATGCATGCGGAAATAGCGCCCCGGCGGCACCGAAGGCGCTCCCATCCCGGCCTCGCGCGCCTGCTCTTCGCCCTTGCGCTGGCGCTTCGGCTTCTCCTCCTTGACCACCTTGCGCGGCTTCTCGCGCGCCCGGATCGCCGTACTGTCACGCGAGATGTGCCCGATCAGGCGCGCGCCCTGGCTCACCTCGATCACCGCCGCATGCAGCCGCGACGGCAAGGCGATGGTGGCAAACTCCAGGAAGGCGCGCGAAAACGTCGGCACGCTCGGCACGTCTCCGGCCCGCTCCCAGCCGCACAGTCGCCGCAGGCACTTGTCCACCGCGAGTCGCTCGACCAGAAGTTCCGTCGACGCCAGCCCGAACACCGCCTTGGCCATGAAGGCCCGCGCCAGCGCCGACCGACCCGCCGGCGGTCGGCCGGGGCAGCCATGCCGATGGCGCAGAAACGTCTCGACCCGCGCCACCTCCAGCACCGTGATCAGATGACGGTGCCGCGCCGTCAGCGGCCCAACCACCTCATCCAGCCAGGGGAAACAGCAATTCTCATTATGGCGTTACAAAGGGGATTCCCAAGGCGGCAAATATATGAATGATACCATATATGGTTATCGATTCTCTCATAGACACTCTGCGTAGCCGCTGCGCGATGTTCCCCGACATGCGCACGGGGAGCAATTTGAGCGACACTATGGCCGATATCGGCATGGCTGCATTTTCGGTATTTTTTATGCAGAGCCCGTCCTTTTTGTCGCATCAGCGGGCGTTGGAAAAGCGTCGGGCGCGGTCGAACTGCGAGACGCTGTTCGCCATTGAGAAGATCCCTGCCGACAATCATGTTCGCACGATGCTTGATCCGGTGGAACCCGATGGGCTGTTCGCGTTGTTCGGGCAAGCCCTTGACTTGCTTGCAGACAGAGGCGGTCTGAAGGATTTTCAGAAGCCCGGCGGACGGCTTCTGATTGCCCTTGACGGCACCGGGTATTTCACCTCGCAAAAGCTTCATTGCCCGAATTGCTCGCAGCGCAAACGCCATAACGGCGTCATGGAATATTACCACTCCATGCTCTCGGCGGCGGTGGTGGCACCTGGCCATAATTGTGCCATGGTGCTTGAGCCGGAGTTCATCGCACCGCAGGACGGACATGACAAACAGGACTGCGAAAATGCCGCCACGAAGCGCTGGCTTTGCCGCTTCGGGCCGCAATACGCGCATCTCAGGCCGGTCTATCCGGGCGATGATCTATATTCCCGTCAGCCGATTTGCGAGTCGGTTCAACGGGTTGGCGGCAATTTCATCTTCACCGCCAAACCCTCCTCGCACCGCTGTCTCTACGAATGGCTCCATGGCGTCGAATTGCCGAGCCTTGAGAAAAAGCTGAAAAAGGGCCACCGCGTCGTTACTCAGAGCTACCGCTGGATGGAAGATGTTCCCCGCCGTGACGGGAAAGACGCATTGCATGTCAATTGGCTTCAGATCGAGATCATCAACAAGGCCGGCAAGGTGACCTGCACCAACAGCTTCGTCACCGATCTGCCGGTCAACGAAGAAACCGTCGTCGAGTTGGCCACCTGTGGCCGGGCGCGCTGGAAGATCGAGAACGAAACTTTCAATACCCTGAAGACCAGGGGTTGCCATCTGGAGCACAATTTCGGCCATGGCAAGGAACACCTGGCCAACCTTCTCATAACCATGAACCTGCTCGCCTTCGCGTTCCACACGGTCTGTGACCTGGTGGCCAAGCGCTGGCATGAGGCACGTGAAGCGTTCGGCGCGCGACGGCAGTTCTTCCAGGACCTGCGGAGCATCACCGGATATCACCTGTTCACCGACCGGGGCGCGCTCATCCGCACGATGATAACCGGCGAACCGCCGCCGGAACCAAAACTGCGCTAAAGCACCCGCTCAAGCCTCAGCACAACACAAAAATGAGAAGACAAAACATCATCGCAGAAAATCAAGCCATAATGAGAATTGCTGCAGGGGAAAAGCTCGCCTTGAATATGCCCCCAATATGCTGATAGACTTTTCCGTAGCGACATCGCCCGCTGTCCTGTTCTGGTTGTTGTTTCGGTCAAAACCAATATACCAGAACAACATGCGGGCGGGGTGCACTATCTTGCGCTCAACACAAAAGGCGCAAAAATAAATCCCCTCGAAAAGACAGTTTTGCAAGAACCTCAAGCGTATCTATGACGAGGCCCGTGTAGACAAGCCTCCAAGTGTACTGGTTTTGGGCGATCTCGGTTACTTGGGAACTTCTCTGGAAATACCACACCTCAAGACGCTCAAAGGTCTCACCGTCTTTGAGTTCATCTCAAGCAAGTGGTCTTCCGAGCCAGAACGGTTCAGACTTCAATCCGACAATCTCATCCCGGGACCAAACAACTAGCAGGGCGCGAACGCCCACCCCAGCAATCCAGGTCCGCTACTTCGTCCCGAACAACCGATCCCCCGCATCCCCCAGTCCCGGCACGATATAGCCCTTCTCGTTCAGCTTCTCGTCCAGCGCGCCGACAAAGATCGGCACGTTCGGGTGGGCGGCGCGGAAGGTCTCGATCCCCTCAGGCGCCGCGATCAACGCCAGGAACCGCACATCCTTCGCGCCCTCGGCCTTGACCTTGGCCACCGCGTCCGCCGCCGAGCCTCCCGTCGCCAACATCGGGTCAACCACGACGGTGGTGCGCGCCTCGATATCGTCCGGCAGCTTACAGTAGTAGGTCACCGGCAGCAGGGTCTTGTGGTCCCGGTAGAGACCCACATGGCCGACGCGCGCTGAAGGCACCAGCTCCAGCAATCCTTGCAATAGCCCGTCGCCAGCCCGCAGCACCGAGACGAAGCACAGCTTCTTGCCCGCCAGTTTCCTCGCGATCATCGGGCATACTGGCGTGTCGATCGCCACCTCCTCCAGCTCCAGATCGCGCAGCGCCTCGTAGGCCATCAGCATCGAGGTCTCGCGCAACAGCCGCCGGAACACGGCGGTGGGCGTGCGCTTGTCGCGGATCAGGGTGATCTTGTGCTCGACCAGCGGGTGGTTGATCACCGTCAGCCCGCCATTGTTCTTCCCAGCCATGTCGTCTCCGTTCAGGTGTTCGCGGTATTCCCCGGACGATACAGCCTGGCGCGCCCGCCGCAAGCCGCTTTCCGGGATTGCCGGGCGGTCCCCGCTGGTGTAGGGAGACGGCCCATGCGGGTGTAGCTCAATGGTAGAGCAGAAGCCTTCCAAGCTTACGACGTGGGTTCGATTCCCATCACCCGCTCCAGCCTACAAAAGGTGAGTAACGGCCCTCTCAAGTGACTCTTGGGGGTTCCCAAATCAGCGAAAGTCTGATTCTCTGTGATCGACGCAGAGAAGGAGGGAATGGCAATGGCAAGTGTCGAGATTACACGCACGGATATGACGGCGGCGGAGTTGCGAGCGGCGGCGGGGGGACGCGAAGAATGGGCGCGCGGCGCGACGGATGCTGGCGCTGGCGCTGGTGCTGGAGGGGGCGGACCGGGCGACCGCTGCGGCGACCTGCGGGATGGACCGGCAGACGTTGCGCGACTGGGTGCACCGCTACAACGCCGAGGGGCTGTCCGGCCTCTCCAACCGCCCCTCGCCCGGCAAGTCGCCACGGCTTTCGGCGGCGCAGAAGGCCGCGCTCGCCGCGCAGGTGGAGAAGGGTCCCGACCCGGAGATCGACGGGGTGGTACGCTGGCGGTGCATTGATCTGAAGTGGTGGATGGAGGCGCAGTTCGGGGTCGTCATGCACGAGCGCACGGTCGGCAAGCAACTGGCGGCGCTCGGCTATCGGCGGCTGTCGGTGCGTCCGCAACACCCGAAGGCCGACCCCGCGGAGCAGGAGGCGTTTAAAAAAAACTTCTCCCGGACGGTAGCGGCGGCCCTCCCCGAGGCGGCGCACGGCAAACCGCTCGAGATCTGGTTCCAGGATGAAGCCAGGGTGGGTCAGCAGGGCACGCTGACAAGGGTCTGGGCGAAGCGCGGCACCCGCCCCCGCGCCGTCCGCGACACGCGCTACAAATCGGCCTGCATTTTCGGCGCAGTCTGCCCTGACCGCGCCACCGCCGCCGGTCTGGTCATGCCCTTCGCCGACACCGAGGCGATGAATGCCCACCTCGCCGAGATCGCCCGCGCCGTAGCCCCTGGTGCCCACGCGGCACTCGTCGCCGACGGTGCCGGCTGGCATGCCGGCAAAGACCTCATGGTGCCCGACAACGTCACGCTGCTCATTCTCCCGCCATACGCGCCCGAACTCAATCCGGTCGAAAACGTCTGGCAATACCTGCGCGCCAACAAGCTCGCCATAACCGTCTTCGATGGCTACGCCGACATCGTCGACAAATGCTGCACCGCATGGAACTTCTTCGCAAACGATACAGCCGCCATCGCCTCCATCACCACACGACAATGGGCACAGGTCAATCTCTAGGGCCGTTGGTATAAAAACAATATCTTAATTAATATTCATCGCGGCTTCATCGGATAATGTGTGCCAAAATGTGGGACAATTGTAATGCTTGAAAAACGTCTCGTGGACCGAATCCACCAACTGATTGAAACGGCGGAGGCTGGATTCACATTTCAAGTGCAACACCTGAATTGATGCAGGAAGGCCTCGGCGGGGGTTAAGAAACCGGGGCGTTTTCGGGGTGTTGTGTTGTTGGCCCAGACGATATCCTGGATGTCCTGCTCGGTGTCGTCGGCGAGTTCTATCTTGCGTGGCGGGTCGCGCCTGAGAATGCCGTTGGCGTTCTCGATCGAACCGCGCTGCCAAGGCGAGTGCGGATCGCGGAAGAAGGTCGGGATTCCAAGATCACATTCCAGCTTCTTGTGCTCGGCGAACTCCGGGCCGTTGTCGCAGGTGATGGAGCGCCTGGCGGCCCCCGGCAGGCCTTCGAGGAAGCCGGTGAGGCTGGCGGCGGTGGCCTCGGCGGTCTTGCGCGGCAAGCCGGTGGCGAGGGTCAGGCCGGTCTTGCGCTCGACGGCGGTCAGAAGATTGCCTCGCTGGGTGTGGAACTGCATGAGGTCGCCCTCCCAATGGCCGAATTGAGCGCGGGTATCAATGGCTTGTCCGCGCTCATGAATGGAGCGGCGGCGCGGGATCGGGCCGCGCCGGCGTTTGAAACAGCGCCGGCCCCTGGTCGCCTTGGCCCGAGGCAGGTAGCGATGCAGCTTCTCACGGCGCACCGGCCCAGCGGTAGATGAAGCGAATAGATCTCACCGTGGCTCACTCGGTGCTCGGATCCTTCCAGTCTGAGCCTGCCGGCGATCTGCTCTGGCGACCAGCCCATCGCAAGGTGGTCGCGGACATGATCCCCCGGCGGGCTCAGGCGCTCGATCCGTGAGAGCCGTCTTCGTCGCGCAAAGGCGATGCGATCCGCAGAGGCCGGCTTGTAACCGGCCTGAGCTATGCACGAATTTGGGTGATGGAGCCTGAGAAGGCGGCGTATCGTGGCGGGCGCTGAGCCTGCCAGAACCTCCAGGAAAGGAGCGATACGCCATGAAGGAAGATACGACCGTCATCGCGCTTCGTCACGCAGATTCTGTCGAAGTGTTACTAACAAACTTGCTGTCACCGCATGACGAATGGGTTGGCCATTGGTACACTGGAGGTGTTGATCCAGATGGTCTTAGGCCGGGTGTAGTCGTAGATCGCCTGCAGCCCGCTCTCGCGGCCATAGCCGGACTCCTTGAAGCCGCCGAACTCGGCGATCGGCGAGACCATCCGGTAGGTGTTGACCCAGACAATTCCGGCCTGAACCGCCCGCGCCACCCGCAGCGCGCGCGCGCCGTCGCGGGTGAAAATGCCCGCCGCCAGCCCATGCTTGCTGTCATTGGCCAACCCGATCACCTCCTCCTCGTCGCGAAAACGCAGCACGCTGAGGACCGGCCCGAACAGCTCGGTGTCGACGATGTGCAGGTTCTGCCGGGGGCATTCGATGATTGTCGGCTCGTAGTACAAGCCCCGGTTCGGTTCCGCCGGGCGCTTGCCGCCATGGAGCAGCTTGCCGCCCTCCTGCTGGGCCCGGGCGACCTCGCGCTCGATGCACTCGAGCTGGCCGGTGGTTGCCAGCGGCCCCATCTGGGTTTCCTCCGCCAGCGGGTCGCCGATGCGGATCTGGCGGGCCAGCCCGACCATGCGATCAAGGAATTCGTCAGCGATGCTGTCCTGCAAATAGATCCGCGATCCGGCAACGCAGCTCTGTCCGCTGGCGCCGAAAATGCCGGCGATCGAGCCGTTCACCGCACTCTCGATATCGGCGTCCTCGAACACCACCACCGGCGACTTGCCGCCCAGTTCCAACGACACCTGTGCGAAGTTCTCGGCCGAGTTGCGGACCACGTGCCGCGCGGAACCCGGCCCGCCGGTGAAACTGATCCGGGTGACCAGCGGATGCGCGGTCAGCACCCGGCCGCAGGGCTCGCCATGGCCGGTGACGATGTTGACGACGCCGGGAGGGAAGCCCGCCTCTTCGATCAGCTTGCCGAACGCCAGCAGCGGCGTCGAGGCATGCTCGGAGGCTTTCAGCACAACCGTGTTCCCCGCCGCCAGTGCCGGGCCGAGCTTCACCGCCACCAGGAACATCTGCGAGTTCCACGGAACGATGGCGGCGACCACGCCCAATGGTTCGCGGGTGGTGAAGGCGAGCATGTCCGGCTTGTCAATCGGCAGGGTGGCGCCCTGAATCTTGTCGGCGCAGCCGGCGTAGTAGTGGAAGAACTCGGAGATGTATTTGGCCTGCCAGCGGGTCTCCTTCAGCATCTTGCCGGTGTCGATGGTCTCGACCCGGCCCAACTCCTCCGATTTATCCGCCAAGAGGTCGCCCAGGCGGCGCAGATAGCGCCCGCGTTCGGTCGGGGTCATGGTGGCCCAGGGGCCTTCGCTGAAGGCGCGGTGGGCGGCCCGGATCGCCCGGTCCACATCGTCCGCGGTGGCCTCGGGGATCTCGGCCCAGGGCTCGCCGGTAGCCGGGTTCACGCTCTCGAAGGTGCTGCCGTCGCTGGCATCTGCCCAGCCCCCGTCGATGAACATCTGATATTGGCTGAGACCGGTCATGGGTGCGGATCCCTCTGGAATTGCGGATTATCACCATATTCAGGCACCGCGGCGATGTGAAAGACGAATTTTTCGTCGAACGGTGGCGAAATTTCTGCATCTCGGAGAATTCCCGGGGATACGCTTCGCCAAAATGGGAGCTTGGATGGGATGCCGCCGATGACGAATGTGAAACAGGTGATCGGCGGCCCGCTGGTGATCGGCGGGCGGCGGCTTTCGCTGTCGCGCGCGATCAGGGCCGGGGATTTCGTCTTTCTGACTGGCCAGATCCCGATGCGTGACGGCGCGCCGTTGACCACCGGCGCTATCGAGGAACAGACTCGCGCCGTGCTCGACGACATTCGAAGCACCCTGGCCGAAGCGGGCTGCGATCTCGCTGACGTGGTAAAGGCCATGGTCTGGTTGACCGACCGGGCGGATTTCCCCGGCTTCAACGCGGTTTATGCCGAGTATTTCCCGCACGAGTCGCCAACGCGCTCGGCGGTAGTGAGCGATCTCCTCGTCGACGTGCGCGTCGAGGTAGAGGTCATTGCCTACAAGCCGATCCGGGCCTCTGTCTGACCGATGATCGCGCCCGATGGGACAATCTACGAAATTGCCGGGAGCGGACCGGATGTGGTGCTGGTCCACGGCCTCGGACTCAATCGCCAGATGTGGCAATGGCTGACGCCGGAGCTAATTGGCTATCGCGTACTGACCTACGACCTGACCGGTCATGGAGAAAGTCCGGACCCGAGGATCACTCCGGATCTGCGGATGTTCAGCGAGCAGCTTCTGGGGCTGATCGATCACTGCGGCGTCGAGTGTTGCGCGGTCGTCGGCTTCTCGCTCGGCGGCATGATCGCGCGGCGCTTCGCGGTGGATCATGGCGATCGCCTGACCGCGCTGGCAATCCTGGCCTCGGCCCACGATCGCACGCAAGAGCAGCGTGCGGGCATCATGCTCCGGGTCGAGATGGCGCGCCGCAATGGCCCCGGCGCCACCGTCGAGGCGGCGCTTGAGCGCTGGTTCACCGAACCGTTCCGCGAGGCGAACCCGGAGGTTATGAGCCTGGTGCGCAGCTGGGTGCTGGCCAACAGGCCGGATGTCTACCCGGCGATCTATCAGGTGATGGCCGAGGCGGATGCCGAACTTGCCGAACCGGTTGGCACGATCCGCTGTCCCACTCTCGTGATGACCGGCGATCAGGATTCCGGCAGTTCGCCAGCCATGACCCATAGCATGGCCAAGGCCATCCCGGGTGCCCAGGCGGTGGTCCTCCGGGGACTTCGCCACATGGGCCTTGCCGAAAACCCGGCGCTGTTCAACCGCCCCCTGTTGGACTTCTTGACCCGCACTCTTTGACCAACGAGTGGATTTCCGAGAGATCGAGATGTCCCGGGCAGCCGCCAGGCGATCGCGAGTGACAACGTAGGCAGTATTCAGGGCCTTGATCCTCCAGCAAAAAACCGAATTTGCCATGAAGCATCCATGCGATCTTATGGTGAAATACTCCTGGCGGCAGTAATTCGGCGTATTCAAAGCTGGATTTCAAGGGGCTTGGCCGCATGCAATCTCTGCCTGTAGGCGAGTCGATTGTTCTTCGGTTTGGTTGCTTGCATTCCGGAAAAATGCCTGGGGCTGACCCGGATAGCTCATTTTTGGAGTTATCATGGAAGCTATGCGCAGGAGTCGTCTCGGTCCCTGTAAACAAGATCGTTTGATCGCGTATTTTGTGTCTGGATCGACGGGCGCTTACAGCGGCCAGTCTGTGTGGCGTGAACCGCAAGACAGCTGCTTACCTTTTTCACCGTCTGCGTGAGATGATTGAGCTACTCCCCGGAGATCGACAGTGACGCAAGTTCTGGAATTGGTTCTGCTGGTCTTCAGCGAGAAGGAGATCGGCCATGTCGAAACGCAGACAGCACAATCCCGAGTTCAAGGCACGTGTGGCGCTGGAGGCGGTGAAGGGGGAACGGACGGTCGCCGAGCTGGCGAGCCGGTACGGCGTTCACCCGACGATGATCGATCAGTGGAAGAAGCTCTTGGTCGAGGCGCGCTTTCCCACCGTCAAAAGCCTCGACAGCTTCCACTTCAAGGCCATCCCCAGCCTCAACAAACCTCTCGGGCTGGAACGCGCCCGCTGCGGTTACATCGAGCGCCGGGAGAACATCATCGCACGCGGCAATTCAGGCACCGGAAAGACCCATGTCGCGCTTGGCCCGGGATTGGCTGCCTGTCAGAAGGGCCTCTCGGTCGGCTTCATAACCGCCGCCGCCCTGGTCCATGGGCTGATGGAAACCCGCGACGACAAGCAGTTCCTCCGGTTCCAGAAAAGGCGCGCCGGATTGAACCTGGACGCCTTTAGAAACCTCGCATTTGTCACCTTGATGTGATTCACTGTGATTGGGAGGATTTGCGCTGGTTCAGGCTGGTTTTTTGATTTTTCGGATCACCTTGCACGGATTTCGAAATGCGGCGACCCGCTGGAAGCGCTGGCGGAGCACGGGGATTTCGGGATTTTTCGTGCGCCGCTGAAAGCGGCGTTGAACTACGGCGACCGGCCCAAGGGAGGCCGGCCTCCCTGTGACGCTGTGATGATGTTCAAGGTTCTCGTTTTGGCATCGCTGCACAATCTGTCAGATGGCCGGATGGAATTTCTGATCCGGGACCGTATTACCTGGCGGACGGTTTCCGGGGTTTGATCTTGGGGATGAGACCCCGAATGAGAAGACGATCTGGCTGTTCCGGGAGAAGCTGACGGAAGCGGGGGCGATCAAGATCTTGTTCGCCACCTTCGATGCGGCCCTGCAGGACCGGGGCTGTAAGCCCGCAGGCGGTCAAATTGTCGCTTCCACGCTGATCTCAGCCCCGCGTCAGCGCAACACCGGGGACGAGAAGGCGCGGATCAAGGCCGGCGAGAGTGCGGCCGATATCTGGGCCGACCATCCGGCCCGTGCGGCGCAAAAGGACACCGATGCCCGCTGGACGGTCAAGTTTTCCAAGGCCCGCAAGACCAAAGAGGGTGAGAAAGATGCCGGTCTGGTTGATATTTCTGTACCGCAGTTTGGCGACAGGAACCACATCAGCATTGATCGCAAATTCCGCTTCATCCGAGGGGAGACGACGACAGATGGCGCGCGCCATGATGGGCATGAACTCCGCTCCGTGCTGAGCAAAGACAACCGCTCAGGCAAGGTCTGGGCGGACCCGGCCTATCGCTCCGGGAAGACCGAAGCATGGCTCAAGGACAATGGGTTCATCTCCCACATCCATCACAAGAAACCCAAAGGCAAGCCAATGCCTGAACATATCCAGCGGGGGAACGCGACCCGGTCAATACTCCGCGCCCGCGTCGAGCATGTCTCTGGCTTCCAGAAAGGGCCCATGGAGCTTTTCATCCGCACCATCGGCCTCGCACCAGCAGCAACCAGGATCGGTATCGCCAATCCCGGCGATAATTTCCGCCGCCCGATCTTCCATGAACGACGAAAGGTCATGGCCTGACTCTGCCTGAAATCCGGGAACTACCCTCTCACGAGGGGCAATCGGTGTGAAACAACCCCAAATTCCCGTGCGGACCATCAAATCCTCTCACCACGGTTGTTTCAGGTCACATACTCGCTCTTGTATCATCTCAAAATCGACGTCTATCGAGGTGTCCACTTCCATGCAACAAAGCCCCTCCGGCCTGATTCCATCAGGTCGGATCGGGCTCCAGGCTGCGGCCGGGTGCCGGGATCACAAATCCTTCAGTTCGCCCGCTTCGGGTTTGACAGACCGTGCCGGGCACAACAGATTCCCGCGAGCACGAGAAAAGGCGAGCGATGAACAGGCAAATCGATCAGGCAACGACACAGCTCCCGGCAGGACCGCTGGAGAAGTTCGCCGATCCGGACTGGACCGCCACGGGTGAACCGCGGGCGAAGGTGGCGTTGAAGGCGCTGGAGACGCTGTGGTTCAACACCGGAACGCTCTGCAATATCGAATGCCGCAACTGCTATATCCTCTCCAGTCCCACCAACGACGCGCTGGCTTATCTGACGCTGGCCGAGGTGGTTGCCTATCTCGACGAGATCACGGCGCTGGGTCTGCCCACGACCGAGATCGGCTTCACCGGCGGCGAGCCGTTCATGAACCCCGATATCATCGCCATGGCCGAGGCGGCGCTGGTGCGCGGCCACCGGGTGCTGATCCTGACCAACGCCATGCGCCCGATGATGCGGCCCAAACTGCGTGAGGGGCTGGCCGGGTTGGGGAGGCGTTTTGGCACACGCCTTGTGTTGCGGGTCTCGCTCGACCACTATACGCCCGAGCGCCACGATGCCGAGCGCGGGCCGGGCAGCTTCGAGGTGACCCTGGCGGGGATGCGCTGGCTGCGCGGCACAGGACTTCGCATGGCGGTCGCCGGGCGCACCATCTGGGGCGAGGACGAGGCGGCGGCTGCGCGGGCCGGCTATGCGGCGCTGTTCGCCCGCGAGGGGTTCGCCATCGACGCATCGAGCCCGGCCGAATGCGTGCTGTTCCCGGAGATGGACGAGCGGGCGCAGGTGCCCGAGATCACCACCGCCTGCTGGGGCATCCTCGGCAAAAGCCCCGACAGCGTGATGTGCGCTTCCGCCCGCATGGTGGTCAAACGCCGGGGTGCGAAGCGGCCAACGGTGCTGGCCTGCACGCTGCTCGCCTACGACCCCCGGTTCGAGATGGGCGAGACCCTGGCCGAGGCGACCGGTAGGGCAGGGGGCGAGGTTGCCCTCAACCATCCCCATTGCGCCAAGTTCTGCGTCCTGGGCGGGGCGCGTTGCTCGGGGTGAATGGGGTTATCTTCCCTTGTCCGAACCGGATGCCTGCCGCATAGCTGTGGGTGGACCAGCGCAGCGGGGAAGGCCGATGACCACAGACGCATTGAAAGCACGGGCGGACGCCTGGATTGCAGAGAACGCCCCGCGCTGGTCGGAGTGGTGCGCGACGATCTGGGGGTTCGGCGAGCCGGTCTGGCGCGAATACCGCTCGGCCCGGTTCTATGTCGACCTGTTGCGGGCCGAGGGTTTCGAGGTCGAGGAGGCCTCCGGTGGCATGCCGACCGCGTTCTGTGCGCGGTGGTCGAACAGTGCGGGGTCCAACGGCAAGGGGCCAACCCTCGGCGGCTATGCGGAATACGACGCCGTTCCGGGCAACTGTCAGGCGGCGGTGCCGTACCCGCAGCCACGCGCGGGACTGTCGCGCTTCGCCGCCGGGCATACCGACCCGCATTCGGCACTGGGCATCGGCTCGCTGATCGGGTTCCTGGCGCTCAAGCATGTCATGGAGGCCGAGAACCTCGGCGGCTCGCTGGTGTTCTTCGGCGAACCGGCCGAGAAGGTCTGCGGCTCGAAGCCGTTCCACGCCGCGCGGGGCTATTACGACGGGCTGGATGCGGCGTTTTCGTTCCACCCGGCCTATATGCTGCCGTTGTCGAACACGGCTGCCTGGACGGTGCATTGCGGGGCCAACTGGGGCAAGGTCTATACCTTCATCTGCGACCGGCCCGAGGATTGCAGCGTCGATCCCGGCGCGCCGATCCCGCTGGCCCACACCACCGCCCGCGCGCCCGGCGCCACGGATGCGCTGGTGCAGATGTATTCGTCCTCCAAGCTGACCCGCGAGTCCATGTGGGCGCATTCCGGGGCCTGGAGCCTGAACGAGGCGATCCTGATCGGCGGACAGGCAACGGCGGACAATCTGGCACCGCACATCTCGCAAATCGCCTACGCGGCGCGGGCGCCGAAACTGGAGATGCTGGAGCGGATTTTCGCGGTGCTGGACCGCAACGCGCGCCTGGCCGCCGAGATGGCCCATTGCCGGGTCGAGGACGGCTGGGTCTCGCGCACCCGGCCAGGCCTGCCGAACCACGAATTCGCGGCACTGACCTATCACAATCTGGCGCGCATCGGCGGACCGGTGATGCCCGAGGCGGCCAAGCAATTCGCCCGCGAGATCCAGTCGAACCTGGGCGCCGAGCCGCTGGACGAACCGTTCCTGGCCGAGGTGACCGACCTGATCGAGCCGCAGGAGGCGGAGCGCTGGCTGCGCACCATGATGCAAGCGGATGTGGATCACTTCACCAACGACGACTACGTCGAATACACTTGGCACACGCCAACGGTGCGCTTCTTCGTCGGTCGCCCGATGCTGGCACCACCAGCACCGGGGTTCCGCTACCCCGACTGGGCGATGAATGCGCTGGGCGGTTTCCCGGCGGCAATCGACCCGATGACGGCGGTGGCGGGGCGGACCATTGCCTCGACAGCGCTTGACCTGCTGACGGAGCCGGCGCATCTGGCGGCGATCAGGGGCGAGTTCAACCGCCGAACTGAAGGGGGGGTCGGTGGCAATGACTGGCTACCGCCTTTCTTCGACGCCACAACACCGCCGCCCATCGACTACCGCTGGCCGGAATACGTCTCGACGGCGCGAGGGGCGGAGTGGTGGATCGGGCGGCAGCCGGAAAGCATCGAGCAATTGGGTGGGTGAGGACCGCGCGTTGGGCGCATTTCGATGCCGCCGCCAGCGGCTATCTGCATTTGCGCGTTAACATCCCGAATGAATGACGGAGACCGGCGAATGTCTGCTCGGCTTCCGTCACTTCTTTGTGTTTCGCGAAGCCGATCGAGAATTGGAGCATGCTGATGATAAAGCTGACTTCGCTCTTGTCTGTTTTATCGGGTTTCGGATTAACTTTCTTGAAGTACTTCTGGAGAAAATAAAGATATTGGAGAAATGTTTGGGGCTGACCCAGATATCTCATTTTTGGAGTTATCATGGAAGCTATGCGCAGGAGTCGTCTCAGTCCCTGTAAACAAGATCGTTTGATCTCGGATTTTTGTTATGACTTTTCCTTTTCACGGTCTTTTTTAGTTCCCGGACCGATCAATCGTGCCTTCGGTCTTGGTTCATCGGGCAGTATCAATTTAGGCGGAGGATCATCCGGAATCTCCGCTGAACCAGAACCCGTAGCCCAACTGCGATAGGTCGCATTCGTGGTGGAAAGCTCCGTTTCGAGCTTGGTGCGCGCCCGGTCGCGTGCGGCCGCGCGCTCAAGATTTTCACGCCGTTTGTCCCATCCATCATCCCTGTCTTTTTCTAAAGCGTGACCGGACCATAATCGATCCTCCGATAACTACGGCTCAGGTCTTGGAGGATAACATGGATCGGCGATCATTGCAGGGTCGCCCGATCTTGCGGTGCGCTATCTGCTGGATCGGTCGATTCCGGGGCCGGATGCAGCGAGCGGGATTTCAGAAAGATGCATGTGCACCCCGGCCAACGGCCCCTCACCCCATCTCGGTCAGCACCTTGCCAAACCGGTCCAGCGCCCAGTCCACTTGCTCGCGCGTGATCACCAGTGGCGGGGCAATGCGGATCGAGTGTTCGTGGGTGTCCTTGCACAGAATGCCGCGCTCCTTCAGGGCGTGGCAGTAGCGCCGGGCACCGCCGGCCTCGGGGTGCAGTTCGACCGCCAGCATCAGGCCGCGGCCGCGGATTTCCTTGACCGCGTTCGAGCGGACCTGCTCCAGGCCCTGCATGAAGTAGGCGCCCTGCTCGGCGGCGTTCTCGACCATGCCCTCGTCGACCAGCACCTTCAGCGCCATGCGCGCCACGGCGCAGGCCAGCGGGTTGCCGCCGAAGGTCGAGCCGTGCTGGCCGGGCTTCAGAACCCCCAGCACCTCGGTGTTCGAAAGCACCGCCGAGACCGGGTAGAAGCCGCCCGACAGCGCTTTGCCAACCAGGGTCACGTCGGCCTCGATGCCCTCATGCTCCTCGGCCAGCATCTTGCCGGTGCGGCCTAGCCCGGTCTGGATCTCGTCGATGATCAGGGTCACGTTCTGCTCGGTGCAAAGCTCGCGCACCCGGGTGAAATAACCCTCGGGCGGGATGATCACCCCGGCCTCGCCCTGGATCGGCTCGACCAGGAAGCCAACGGTGTTCGGGTTCAGCGCCGCCTCGAAGGCCGCGATGTCGCCGAACTTCACCACCTTGAATCCGGGCGCGAAGGGGCCGAAGCCGCCGCGCGCCACCGGGTCGGTCGAGAAACCGACAATGCCCAGGGTGCGGCCATGGAAGTTGTTGCTGGCGACGATGATCTCGGCCTCGTCGCCGGCCATGCCCTTGACCTCGTAGCCCCATTTGCGCACCGCCTTGACGGCGGTCTCCACCGCCTCGGCGCCGGAGTTCATCGGCAGAATCTTGTGGCTGCCGGTCAGTTGCGCAATCTCCTCGTAGAACAGCGCCAATTGGTCGTTGCGAAACGCCCGCGAAGTCAGCGGCAGTCGCTGGGCCTGCTCGACCATCGCTTTGAGAATGCGCGGGTGGCAATGGCCCTGGTTGACGGCGGAATAGGCGGAGAGGCCGTCGAGATAGCGGTTGCCATCGACATCCCACAGCCAGACGCCCTCGCCGCGGCTGAGGACCACGTCAATGGGTTTGTAGTTGTGGGCACCGAGGCTCATCTCGGTCTGGATCAGGTCCTGTGCGATCGCATTCATTGGAGCTCTCCTTTTGTTTGGCGGCGTCCCGCCCCGGCCTCCCCGCCCAACCACAGAAGTCTCGGGGACCATCGGTGGTTGGGCGGGGAGGCCGGGGCGGGACGCGGTGCGCGCCAAGCGCCTATCTATCCATGATGGAGCGGCCGAACAGGCTCGCCACCAGGTCGACCATCAGCCGGGCGGACTTGCCCTCATGGTCCATGAACATGTTCAATTCGACAAGATCCAGCGAGGTGACCAGGCCACTGTCGGCCAGTATCTCCATCACCAGGCGCGCCTCGCGGTAGGTCGCGCCGCCGGGCACGGTGGTGCCGACAGCCGGGGCGATGGCGGGTTCGAGAAAATCGACGTCGAGGCTGACATGCAACATGGCGTTGGCTTTGGCCGCCTGCTTGATGATCCCGGCCATCAGACGGGCGGTGCCCAACTCGTCGATCTGGCGCATGTCGATGACGTTGAGACCGTGGGCGCGCAGCGCCCGGCGCTCGGCGGCGTCGACCGAGCGGATGCCGAACATGTGGAAGGCTTCGGGCGGCAGAATGGCGCGCTCGATGCCGTCAAACAGGAAGTCGAGATACTGCGTGCCGGTCAGCGCTGCCACCGGCATCCCGTGGATGTTGCCCGACGGCGAAGTGGCGGGGGTGTTGAAATCTGAATGCGCATCGAGCCAGAGAGCAATCAGCGGGCGCCCCTGGGCCTTCGCCCGGCGTGCCATCGAGTTGATCGAACCGGCTGACAGGGCATGATCGCCGCCCATAAAGATCGGCGTGGCGTCGCCTGCCGCGGCCCCGGCGGCGTCGATGGCGCGGGTCCAGGCGGCGACCGCACCGGCATTGCGGGCGTTGCCGATTACCTCGACCTGCCGGAAGGTGTCGGGGGTAATGTCGCCCCGGTCGGTGACGATGTGGCCCAGTTCGGCCAGCGTACTGGCCAGCCCGGCAGTGCGGTAGCCGTCAGGCCCCATGATGCAGCCGCGCCGCCCGGCGCCGACCTCCATCGGGATGCCAATCAGTTCGATGTCACGTTGTGCGGCCATGGTGGGGTTCCTCGTGGATTGTTGCCGCCAATGTGAGGGATTCGGGTGGTGACAGATAGTTGAAAAGTTGATTAATTTGCGTATAAGAGTATCCACTTTGATATAGCCAACATGGCGAATCGATCAATGGATGCTCTCGACCGTGACCTGATCGCGTTGCTGCGCACCGATGGGCGCGCGCCAGTGGCGGGCCTCGCGGCAGGACTCGGCATCAGCCGGGCCACCGTCAAGGCGCGCCTCGACCGGCTGGCGGCGGACGGCGTCATCCAGGGCTTCACCGTAGTGCTGAACGACCCCGGCGCCGAGGGCGTGCGCGCCATCACCCTGATCGAGGTCGAGGGCCGCTCGGCCGAACTGGTGATCCGGCGGCTGCGCGGATTCCCGGAAGTGCGGAGCCTCTACTCCACCAATGGCCGCTGGGACGTGGTGGCCGAACTGGAAGTCACCAGCCTGCCTGCCTTCGACGATACCCTGCGGCGAATCCGCGAGGTTGAGGGCATCACCGTGACCGAGACCAGCATCCTGCTGGCGTCGCGCAAGGGGGCGGGGCGCGCGAGCGCCATGCGCTAGGGTCTGTTGAGATTCAGGATTGAACTAAACCGCTCACGCGGTATTTGAGTTTGAGGTTTTGGGGCGGAGCGTCCGGTCTGAAAGAGTTGTGTGTTTACCGACAGCACAATTCACCGGACAGGAGACCCCGATGACTGACAAAAGCCCTCTACGCCAGCGTATGATTGACGATATGACGATCCGCAATCTATCGCCAGCGACGCAACGATCTTACCTTCATGCGGTGCAAAGGTTCAGCCGTTGTTTTGGCGGTTCGCCGGATCGTCTGGATCTGAACGACCAGAAGCATCAAGTAACTGAATGGAGAACGCCATGACCATGTTCGCCTCGATCCTGTCCGGACCCACCTTCCGCTCGCTCTCGGTGAGCCTGCCGCTGGGTCAGTGGGTCCGCGTCTCCCGTGAACGCCGGTCGCTGGCGAAACTACCCGAGCACCATCTCCGCGACATCGGAATCGACGCGGCGACGGCGTCCACGGAAATCGCGCGCCCGTTCCGGGGCGTGCCGAAGGGCCGCTAAGCGCCCTTGAGGGGCTCGTCCAGAGGATAGGCCGCAAGTTCCTCGTAGATCGGGCCATTGCGGCCCAGCGTCGAACGCAACAGCAGCAACTCGCCCACCAAGAAGGGCCCGGCGGTGAAATCCATCCGCCGGGCCGTGAAATCGCGCATTTCCTGCGCCTCGTTTCCGGTCAGCGGCGAATTGAACCGCGCCAGGGTGATATGCGGACTGAAGCGCCTCCCGGGCAGGTTGAGCCCGACACCCCGCGCCGCCCGCAACACCTTCTTACGCAGCAGATTGAGCGCCGGTTCGGGACGAACGGCGGCATAAAGCACGCGTGGCCGGACGCCGCCGAACAGGCCGACGCCGCCGAGCGACAATTCGAAGGCAGGTGCGCGGATGGCGTCGAACGCCAGGTGCAGGTCCTCGACCAACGGCTCCGGGTGCTCGTTCAGAAAGGCCAGGGTGATATGGAAATTCTCCGGCGCCACAGGCCGTCCGGAAGGCAGCCCAACCTGAGCGGCGGTCAGTGCGCTGGTTACCGGGGCGGACAACGCGATGCTGGCGAAGGCGCGAATCATTGTTCGGCCCTGGGCTCGATCCTGGCAATCAGCTCCAGCACCAGCGGGCCGAACCGCTCGACAACCCGGGCGTTTCCGGCTGCGCTGAGATGCAGGCCGTCCTCCTGGAAATATGCCGGTTCGTCAATCAGTCCCTCGAAAAAAAACGGGTCGAGCAGCGTTCCATACTGCTCGGCCAGATCGGGATAGATGGCGTCGAAGGCGGTTTTGTAGCTGGCCCCGAAATTTGTTGTCGACCGTATCCCGACCAGCAGAACAGGCAGGTCGCGCGCCGCGAGTTCGGCGAGGATCGCATCAAGATTTGCCCGGGTCTCCGAGGGATCGATTCCACGCAACATGTCGTTTGCGCCGAGTTCCAGAACCACCGCCCTGGCGCCGTCCGCCAGCGCCCACTCCAGGCGCGCCCGCCCGCCCGCGGTGGTGTCGCCGGAAACCCCCCGGTTCACCACCTCGAACCCGGATCCACCGTTCGCGTCGAGCCAACGCTGGAGTTGCGGCACCAGGCCGTCGTCACGTTCCAGCCCGTGGCCGGCGGTCAGACTGTCGCCGAACGCCACGATGCGCGGCTGGGCATCGATCCTCCCAGGAAGCGCCAGAAGCGTGAAAAACAGAACCAGCGACAGCATGACCGGGTTGCGCGCGGCATGCAGCAGGCCATATGTCACGGAGACGAGAAACCGGGTGGAGATCATGAATCAGGCGCTGATGGAACTGCAGGACATCTGCCTGACCTTGCCAAGCCAGGCAGGCGATGTCGAGATACTACGTACCATTTGCCTGATCGTCCGGGCCGGTGAGCGGGTCGGGATTGTCGGCCCTTCGGGCTCCGGAAAATCCTCGCTGCTGATGATCATCGGTGGCATGGAACGCGCGACCTCGGGGGCTGTGCGGGTGCTTGGCTCGGAGCTTGGCGAATTGGGCGAGGACCGGCTGGCGCGGCTTCGGCGCGATAACATGGGCGTGGTGTTCCAGACCTTCCACCTGATCCCGACGATGACGGCGCTGGAGAATGTGGCGACGCCGCTGGAACTGGCCGGGCGGGCGGATGCCTTCGACCGGGCGGCGGAGATGCTGGCCGAGGTCGGGCTGGATCACCGCACCAGCCACTATCCGGCGCAACTGTCCGGCGGCGAGCAGCAGCGCGTGGCGCTGGCGCGCGCCCTGGTGCCGCGTCCGTCGCTCCTGCTGGCGGACGAGCCGACCGGAAATCTCGACGGGCGCACCGGGACAGCGGTGGCCGATCTGATGTTCCGGCTGGCGGGCGAGCAGGGGGCGACACTGGTGCTGGTCACCCATTCACCCGATCTGGCCCAGCGATGCTCGCGGGTGCTGACCATGGCGGACGGACGTATTTCCGATGACCGGGCCATCGGACACGAAGGGGCGGTCGCGTGAGGCCGTTCTGGGTCTCGCTGGGCTTGCGTGAATTGCGCGGCGGGCTGGCCGGGTTCCGGGTGTTCCTGGTCTGCCTGATCCTCGGTGTCGGTGGCATTGCCGTTGTCGGTTCGGTGACGGCGGCGATCGAGCGGGGGCTGGGGGCCGAGGGGCGCGAGGTTCTGGGCGGCGATGTGTCGGTCGCCTATTCCTATCGTTTCGCCGAGGCGGATGAACGCGCCTGGTTGGCGGCGCGCGGGACGGTCTCGGAAATTGTCGATCTGCGCTCGATGCTGGGGGGCGCAGACGCCGAGAGCGAACGGGCGCTGGCCCAAGTCAAGGGGATCGACGGCGCTTATCCTCTGGCCGGTTCGGTGACGCTGGCGGAGGGTGAGTCGTTGGCCGAGGCGCTGGCCCCGCGCGTCACCGCCGACGGGCCGGTCTACGGGCTGGTGACCGAGACGGTGCTGGTGGAGCGGCTGGGGCTGTCGTCCGGCGACCGGGTTCGCCTCGCAGGGCGGATTTTCGAGTTTCGCGGGATTCTGGCGACCGAACCCGATCGTGCCTCGGGCGGCTTCGCCCTGGGGCCGCGGGTGATCGTGCTGACCGAGGGGTTGCGCGCGGCCGGTCTGATGGGCCCGGGAACGCTTTTCTCGGCGCTCTACCGGCTGCGATTGGACGGTCCGGCGGACCTTGACGCCCTGGAGGACGAATTCTCGGCGGCGTTCCCGGAAGGCGGCGGGCGCTGGCGCGACCGCAGGAACGCGGCGCCGGGGGTCCAGCGCTTTGTCACCCGGCTGGGGGCTTTCCTGACGTTGATCGGGCTGGCGGCGCTGGCGGTCGGCGGGGTCGGCGTCGGTGCGGCCGTGCGTGGATATCTCGACCGCAAGACCCGGACCATCGCGGCGCTGCGCACCATCGGCGCCGGGGCCGGAGAGATTTTCGCCGCCTATGCATTGCAGGTCGGGGTGATTGCCGGGATCGGTATCACTGCCGGTTTGCTTCTGGCGGCAGGGTTGGTGGCGCTGGCGGGACCGATGCTGGCCAGCGGGCTGCCGGTGCCGGCGGAGTTTTCCGTCTACCCCCGGCCGCTGGCGGTGGCGGGCCTGTACGGAGTATTGACTGCCGCGCTGTTCACGCTGTGGCCACTGGCCCGGCTGCGTGAGTTGCGCCCGGCGATGCTGTTTCGCGAGATGGGCGAGGGCGGTGCGCGGTTGCCCCGCCGGTGGATGCTCGTGGTGCTGGGCCTGATTGCGCTGGCGCTGGTGGCGGCGGTGGTCGGTTTGTCCGGGGCGCCCCGGCTGGCAACCTGGGTAATCGGCGCGATAGCCGCGGGCTTCGTGGCGCTGCGCGCGATGGCCTGGGCGGCGCGGCGGCTGGCGCGGCGGCTGGCTCATGCGCAGGCGTTGCGCCACCAGCCCGGGATGCGGCTGGCGCTGGGCGCCATCGGCGCGCCGGGCGGGCAGACCGGCGACGTGGTGCTGGCGTTGGGGCTGGCGCTGGGCGTGCTGGCCGCCATCGGCCAGATCGACGCCAACCTGCAACGGCTGATCCGCGCGCAACTGCCCGAGTCCAGCCCGGCCTTCTTCTTCGTCGATATCCAGAACGATCAACTCGACGAGTTCCGGGCGCTGGTGGGCGGCATCGACGGCGTCGGCAAGATCGACAATGCGCCGATGATGCGCGGTATCATCACCCATCTGAACGGGGTTCCCGTGGCCGAGGTGGAGATCGAACCCGGCGCTGAATGGGCGCTGCGCGGCGATCGCGGGGTCAGTTATGCCGCCGCGCTGCCGGAGGGCGCGGTCATCACCGAAGGATCCTGGTGGGCGGAAGACTACTCGGGCACGCCGCTGGTCAGCTTCTCGGCCCATGAGGGGCAGGAGTTGGGGCTGTCGGTCGGCTCCACGATCACGGTCAACGTGCTGGGGCGCCCAATCGTCGCGCGCGTCGCCAGTCTGCGCCAGATCGAGTGGCGCGGGTTGGGCATCAATTTCCTGATGGTCCTGAATCCGGCGGTGCTGGCGGGCGCGCCGCACAGTTTTATCGCCACGGTTCACGCAGTGCCCGGGGTCGAAGCCGAGGTCATGCGCGCGGTCAGCCGGGTGCTGCCCAATGTCACCGTAGTCCGGGTGCGCGATCAGATCGACCGGGTTTCGGACGCGCTGGACGACTTGGGTGCTGCAACCCGCTGGGCCTCGGCGGTGCTGCTGATAACCGGGCTGGTGGTGCTGATCGGCGCTGCGGGCACGGCGGCCGAGCGGCAAGTGGCCGAGGCGGCGATCCTGAAGGTGCTGGGGGCCGGGCGGCAGCGCATCCTGGCCAGTTTCGCGCTCCGCGCCGGGCTGCTGGGCGTCGTGGCCGGGGTCGTGGCGCTGCTCTGGGGGCTGATCGCGGCCTGGGCCGCGACGCGCTTCGTGCTGGACGGACCTTTCGTCTTCCAGCCCGGCGCGGCGCTGGCCGTGGTTGCCGGGGGCGCCGGCCTGAACTTGCTGGCCGGGTTGCTCTTCGCTGCGGGTCCGTTGCGGCTGCGCCCGGGGCAGGTGCTGCGCCGCGCGGCGGGATAATTGGGCAGGGCCATCGCTTTTGAAACAGGTTCTTTCATTTTGGTTCGAACAGATTCATGCGGTGTTCTGGCAGCAGTCAGGAGATATGTCGGAATGAAAGAGTTTTCCAAATTATTTGAAGGTGTTAACGACCCGCTCCGGAGTAATGCGACGCGCCATGATTTACATGAAATGCTGATGATTGCTCTGCTTTGCGCGCTTTGTGGCGGCGCGGGCTGTCATGATATGTCGCTGTTCGGACGCTCAAAGGAGAAGTTTTTGCGCCGTTTTATCGCCCTGGAGCACGGCATTCCCAGCCATGACGCGTTTTCAGACCTGTTCAATGCACTTGATCCGAAGAGTTTCCAGCCGGTGATGCTACGCCTTCCGGGAGATTTTGCCCGCAACCTTGCGGGTGTCATTGCGATTGATGGCAAGGCGTTGCGCCGTTCGTTTTGCCGCGCATCAGGCAACTTGCCGCTGCATTTGGTGCAGGCGTTTGCGGCGGAGGCACGGCTCGTGCTCGGGCCGGTCGCGGTGGATGAAAAATCAAACGAGATTACCGCAATTCCTGAACTGCTCGCTTTTGGACGTCAAAGACCGGATCATTACTGCTGACGCAATGCCACACCCGGAGGACCGCGGCGGTGCCGACAACGGCGGCAGCGAAAGCGGCAGCGGCGGCGGCCCCGCCAGCGGTCGCGGCGGGGGTGGAGCTGACCACGGAGGAGGAGGAGGAGGAGGAGGAGGAGGAGGAGGAGGATGGTGATGATCAACAGAGTACGAGAGACGATGCTGGGCGCGGCCCTGGCGATGGGGCTGACGGGTTGCGCGACGGCCGGGCCGATGGTCGGGCCGTCGAGCCATGACGCGGCCGGTCTCCGGGCGCTGCTCGCAGACCGGGTCGAGGTCGCCTATGACGCGGCCGGGGGCGGCTGGGGTCTGCGGATTGTGGTCAATGTGGGCACGATGGGGTATTTCTGCGTCCAGGACGGGCTCACAGGGTTCGGGCGATACTCCACCGAGGCCTGGACGACGCGGCCGCGGGGAGCGGAGTTTCGCGCCGTCGTCACGCCAGCCGCCCAGTTGCTGGGTTCGCTCGTCCAATACAATCCGGAGACCGGCAGGCTGGTCAAGAGCGGATCGTATCGCGCCGTGGGCTGGATCGGCCACCTGCAGGACACGATCCCGCTGGCGGTCTACTCGCTCTGCCCGCGCTTTCCGGATCGCCGCGATCTCGGCTTCGAGGTCAACCTGAAGCAGAAGTCGACGGATTACCGGAAGCTGGTCGCCCAGGACCCCGGGGCGGTGCTGAAAGGCTTGTAACTGGCGGGGAGGCGCCGGGGGCGGCTGTTTTGGCGAACATGCCCCCGGCGCCTCTTCCCGAAGAGGAAGGTGTTCTTCATGATGTATATAAAGCGGCGCCTCGAAGCGCCGGCGGATATCCGGCGCGGCGGCGCGCCCCCCGCCCGCTCAGGTGCCGAGCAGGAGCGCCGAGACGATCACGCCCGCGATCACGACCATGCAGCCGACCATCCAGCGCAACTGCGTGGTCTGGCCCTCGGCGATTTCCGTGCGCAGGCTTTCGATTTTCGTCTCAAGCCGGGACTCGGTGCCGGCGATCTCCCCGCGCACCTCGGCGATCCCCGCGCGGGCCTCGGCGGCGGCACCGGCGATATCCCCGCGCAGGCTTTCGATCTTCGTCTCAAGCCGGGACTCGGCACCGGCGATCCCTGCGTCGAGTTCGGCGGTCCCCGCGGCGCTCTCCGCGGTGAGGTCGGCCTTGAGGAGCGCGAGATCGTCCTTCGTGGCGAGGGTTTCGGTCATGGCGCCGCCAACGGTTTCGATAATGGCCTCGGCCTGCGCCTCTTCGACGCCAGTGGCGGTGAGCCGCTTCATCGCCTTGAGAGTATCGAACGCCATGGTCATCATTGCCGTCTCCTGCCAATCGCGTCCGCCGCGCGCCAAAAGGATAGACGTTCCGCGCGCCCGCGTCAAAGCCTGCCCGGCCACCCTCCGCGCCCTGCCCTGGCCGCGGCGTCTCTCTCGCCGATCTCCCATCCAGTGGGACCGGCGCGCGGGCACAGGCGGCCCGACAAAGCGCGAACATTCGGGGACACATGGCGAACACCTTCCTCTTCGGGAAGAGGCACCGGGGGCGGCTGTTTTGGCGAACATGCCCCCGGCGCCTCTTCCCGAAGAGGAAGGTGTTCTTCATGATGTATATAAAGCGGCGCCTCGAAGCGCCGGCGGACATCCGGCGCGGCGGCGCGCCCCCCGCCCGCTCAGGCGACGAGCAGGAGCGTCGAGACGAGCACGCCCGCGATCGCGATCATGCAGCCGACCATCCAGCGCAACTGCGTGGTCTGGCCCTCGGCGATCTCCGTGCGCAGGCTTTCGATCTTCGTCTCAAGCCGGGACTCGCTGCCAGCGATATCCCCCCGCACCTCGGCGATCTCCGTGCGCACCTCGGCGATCTTCGTCTCAAGCCGGGACTCGGCGCCGGCGATCCCCGCGTCGAGTTCGGCGACCCCCGCGGCGCTCTCCGCGGTGAGGTCGGCCTTGAGGAGCGCGAGATCGTCCTTCGTGGCGAGGGATTCGGTCATGGCACCGCCAACGGTTTCGATAATGGCCTCGGCCTGCGCCTCTTCGACGCCAGTGGCGGTGAGCCGCTTCATCGCCTTGAGAGTATCGAACGCCATGGTCATCCTTGCCGTCTCCTGCCAATCGCGTCCGCCGCGCGCCGAAAGGATATACGTTCCGCGCGCCCGCGTCAAAGCCTGCCCGTCCACCCTCCGCGCCCTGCCCTGGCCGCGGCGTCTCTCTCGCCGATCTCCCATCCAGTGGGACCGGCGCGCGGGCACAGGCGGCCCGACAAAGCGCGAACATTCGGGGACACATGGCGATCCCGCGCTCTCGCCGTCCTCTCCGCCTCCGCCCTCGCCGCGCTCCTGGCGATCCCGTCCCCGGCCCTCGCCCAGGCTCAGCCTTTTCCTGATCCGGTTCTTCCGCTTGTGTTTCCGGCCTGTCCGGAAGCGGCTCTCACGGCGGCGCTTTCAGCCGGGTCCGCGGGCGCGGTGCTGCACGCCGCGGAGCGGGCGCGGATTGCGCTCGGGCTCTGCCGCGCCCGCGCCCGGCTGATGGCGGAGATCACCGAGCATCATGCCCGGGTGGCGGCGGCGCTGGCCCCGCCGCCCGCGGACCCGGATGACAGCGAATACCACGCCGCGCGGATCGCCGGCCTCGAGGCGGATCTCGGCATCGCCGCCGCCAGGATCGAGCAGCTGCTCGCGCACGCGGAGATGCGCGTGGTCGCGATCTGGTGCGCGCCCGCGAACCATGCTGAAAGCACCGCCCCGGATGACAGCGAAGGCCGGTGCCGGGCACTGGTAACGGGATCGGACGGGCAGCACGAGCTGGAGACCGGCGATGTCCTGGCCTCGCGCGAGACGGTCGAGATCACGGAGACCGGCGTCCGGGTCCACGACGACGTCGGCGGTGAGCGCTGGCTCGTCCCGCTACCGGCCGCGCCGGACAATTTCGAGGAGCTGACCGAATGAACCCGGGCCGCTTCCTCGAGGGCCTGTTCGGTCGCCTCGCGGGGCGCCGCCCGTCAGGTTACACCGACGCGGCTCTCCTCGACGTTGGCTCGGCCGGGTTCCGCGACATCGCCGTTCCGCGCGCGGACGGCACGCTCCATGTCGTGGCGGCGCACCGCTTCAGCGCGGCCTTTCATTCCGAGCACGCGGAACTGGTCCGCGCGCAGATCCTGCCCGCGCTCGGCAGGCTCGTGCCGGTGCAGCCGGCCGAGATCGCGCGGATGCGCGCGGTGCCCGGTGCCGAGCGCGACCGGTCCGCGCTGACGTCCGGCGCGCGGTGCGTCGAGGCGGCGATCCTGGCAGCGGCCGCCGACCGGGCCTCCGATTTGAAGATCGTGCTCGGCGGGGATGATTGTCGGGTGCGCGCCCGGATCGCCGGACGCGACGTGGAGACCGGCCCGCCGTGGACGGTCGGCGAAGGCCTCGACGCCCTCCGCCATGTTTTCAACGCCAGGGACGGGCGCTCCGGGCATCTCGACATCGTGGATTATACTTTCCACGGCAAAGGCTGTCTGCGCCAAGGGTGGGGATTACGTTCTGGCTCTCAATGCCAATCAGGGTACGCTGTTTGAGGACGTGAAGCTTTTTCTGGACGACCCCGAGGCCACAGAGAGGCCACAGAGAGGCCACAGAGAGGCCACAGAGAGGCCACAGAGAGGCCACAGAGAGGCCACGACAATTTCCGGTCCTTTCCAGCTGTTGACGCAGGTCATGGCCGCATTGAGACACGCTACGGTTTCAGGCGATATTGACTGGCTGCAAGAACGCCACAACTGGCCCGGCCTTCGCGCCATTGGCAAGGTGACAGCGACGCGCGAAATCGGTGGCAAACAGACCAGCCATACCCGCTGTTTTCTGCTCAGCCTGCCCTTGAAACCGGAGCGGTTTCTTGACGTCACCCGCAGTCATTGGAGAACAGTCATTGGAGTACTGAGAATTCCCTGCATTGGGTGCTTGATGTCACCATGAACGAAGATCAGGCGCGAAATCAAAACGGCAATGGTGCGGAAAACCTCGCCCTGCTACGCCGTATCGCCCTGAACCTTGCAAGAGCCGAACCCACAAAAGGATCAATGCGCGGCAAGATCAAAAAAGCCGGATCGGGCGATGACTTCATGCTCAACATGATCCGGGCCGATGTTCAGGTTTAAAAGCGATTGCCCTGGATGATTGGGAGGAATCTCTTGAAAACCGAGCCCGTTTCACCGATATTCTCTCTTGAGCGGACGCCATTCCGGCGCCCGCGCGCAATTGCGACCGTCAACAGCTGACCAGAGGGCAACAAATGGCGAACCCGAACTACGTGCGCACCCGGACGATCACCCGCACCGCGGAAATCGACGCCGGCCTGCGCGCCCATATGAACAAGGTCTACGCGCTGATGGCAGGCGCGATGATCATCACGGGCCTGGTGGCTTATGTGGTGGGTATGGATTTCAAGGCGCTGGGGAACGGCCAGGCGCCGGCGCTGATCCCCGAAGGGGTGCTGGTGTCGATGTTCACCCCGCCGCTCATGTATGTTATCATCTTCGCGCCGCTGGCGGTCGTGTTCGGCCTCGGCGCGATGATCAACCGCATCAGCGCGAGCACCGCACAGTTGGTGTTTTGGGGCTTCGCGGCGCTGATCGGGCTGTCGATCAGTTCGATCTTCGCGGTCTATACCGGATTCTCGATTGCGCGGACCTTCTTCATCACCGCGATCGCCTTCGGCGGACTCAGCCTCTACGGTTATACCACCAAGAAAGACATTTCGGGCTGGGGCTCGTTCCTGATCATGGGTGTGATCGGCCTGATCGTCGCCATGGTCGTGAACCTCTTCCTGGCGTCCGCGGCGATGCAATGGGCGATCTCGGTGATCGGTGTACTGATCTTCGCTGGCCTGACCGCCTATGACACCCAGAAGATCAAGAACGAGTACCTGACGATGCGGACCACCCCGGGCGGGGAAGCCTGGCTGGAAAAGGGCGCTGTGATGGGCGCGCTGAGGCTGTATCTCGACTTCCTGAATATGTTCATGTTCCTGCTGCATTTCCTCGGCAATCGCGAGTGACGCCGCTCGAACAGGGCTGAAATGACGAAAGGGCCGGGGTTTTCCCCGGCCCTTTTGCATGTGATGGTTTGTGTCTCTGTGGCCTTCATGAGTTGTTCATTTTTTGATAATCGTTTGAAAACAGCATATTAAGACGTGTAATACCAACGGCCTTCTCAATTGACTCCTGCTCTTCGACGTTGGAAGTGGATTTGATTGCATTTCCGAGCGAAGCCGCCATCGCCTCCATCACCACACGAAAATGGGCACAGGTCAATCGTTAGGGCGATTGGTATAACATCGTGATACAGCCTTCGCGAGGGTGCCGGAGCCCCGGAATCGGCTACGCAAAAAGGGCGGCGCTGCCGCCGCCCTCTTATCCCTCATAGGCACGAAAAAAGCCTACTTGATCTTGCCTTCCTTGAACTCGACATGCTTGCGCGCCACGGGGTCGTATTTGCGCACCGTCATCTTCTCGGTCATGGTGCGCGAGTTCTTCTTGGTCACATAGAAGAAGCCCGTGCCCGCGGTCGAGTTGAGGCGGATTTTCACCGTGGTCGGTTTGGCCATTTTCCAGTCTCCCGAGGGGTTCCGCCCCCTCTTGCAGGCGCACCCGTGCAATCGCCGGTGCGCGAAGAATTCCAAGGCCCCGTTACCTACTCATCTGCCGCGCCCTGTCAAGGGGTTTCACCTACCAGGATTCCCGAACTAAATCCCTGACGCGCCTCGGCAGGGGCGGCGATGGGTGCCGTTGTGGGGTTTTCGCCCCGCGCCCGGGCACCACTCCCGCGGATTTCGCGCTCGAGGAGATATTCTCAAGGTGGCCACGCGTTTTGCGGGTCCCGCGCCTGTCCGTTGGCCAAGCGAAGCCCTGGCCGGGAGCCGGCATCGCACTTCAGCAAGGATATCGTGGCAGGCCGGAGCCGTCAGGTCGGGCCGCGCGCCAGGGCCAGGATCTTCCGCCTGGCGCTCAGCACCAGATCGAGCCCCGCTTCGCTCCCCAAACGGATGATCAGCCGCCGCGCATGACGGATCACCCGGCCAGGCAGGGCGATCAGAGCCAGGCGCAAGGCCTTCATCCGCCGTGCCACCCAGGCCGGTCCCAGAACCAGTTGCTTCATCACCGCGTTCAAATTATGCGCCAGCACCATGATCGCCCACCAGGCCGCATTGGCTCCGAACAGACCCGAGGGCAGGGTGCCGCCAGCCAGGTCGTGCTTCATCACCGCGTGGACTTCCTCGCTCTTGCCACAGCGCTCCCGGGACCACCAGATCACCTCATCGCCCGGCAGATCACGGTTGGTGACCAGGGCGAACAGCTTGCTGCGCCCCTTCGAGGCAAACTCCGCGGTCGGGAACGGCAACTGATCCCCATCGCCAAGCTCCAACTGTTCCAGCGGCTCCCGGATCGCCAGGAAGCGGTAATCCGCCCGCGTCTTGCTCTCGCCCGCCCAACTCGGTACATGGCAGACCTCCGCCCACTCCTGGCCGGTCTCCTGACGTTGCCCGTCGAAAACACGATCCAGCGGCTGCCACTCAGCCTCCGGCACGGCCAGGGCAGCACGCCGGAATTCCGCCGTCACGTTGGCGCCGACGGCGAACTCGATCACCCCGAAAACCTTGTCCCGGCCCTCGCCACAATAGAGCAGTAGATCCTTCTGATAACCCGCCGTGTCCGAGCGCAGATAGACCTTGTCCACGCCCCCAGGCAGCGCCGCCAGCGAGGCCTGCAACACCCGCAACTGCTGATAGCCGGCCGGCACATTGCCGTCGCGGAACTCGGAATGCACGATCACCTGCTGTTCCGCCCACCAGGTGTTCAACGGCTGATAGGCCTTGAACTTCTTGTAGCAGTATTCCGCCTGGCGCTTGTGGCTCTGCACCAGCGTCGCGTCCATGTCCAGCGTCGCCGAGCCCTGCCTGCGATGGTGCTGCAGAAATGACACCAGCGCCTGATTGACACGCCGCAGACCAAGCAGACCCGCCGACGGGCGCGGGATGAAGGCACGCCCGGCCTCCCGCAGATCTTCCTGGCCTGCGTCGTGGAAGCGTTCCAACCAGCCCGACAGAGCCGACGGCGAAGGCACGCTGCGCCCGCGACCGCGCCGAAACCGGCTCTTCAGTTGCCGCCGTTCCCGGCGCACCAACAGCCGCCGCTCAACCGCATCCATGGTCGCGGCAAAGCCGGCGTCCGCCTCCAGGCGTTCCAGATCCTCGACCCGATCACCCCCGCACAGATTGAGTGCGATCACCGTGATGATCATCTGCACATCCAGCCAGCCCTGCCGCCCCGCCACCCGCACCTCGCGCCGCACCGCAGCCGCCAGTCCCGATGCCTCAATCAAATCAAGGTAAACACCAATCCCGGCAAAACCCGTCAGATCGCTGCTGCCCGGTTCGCTTTCGTACTCGAAAGGAAGAACGCCCTGTGCCATGTTATTTTCACCCCGTTGGTGATGGAGTTAATCGCAAAAACCATCATAAATCCCTTTAGATTCAAAGACAACGGGGAATTTCAACTTTTTTGATCCAGAATCAGGGCCTACCCCGGGGGTCTCCCCCGCACCACCCGCGCCAGCATCAGAACCAGATAGGCCAGCGCAAATGCCGCCGAGGCAAACAGCAGGCCGTCCGGCGGGATTGCGTCCATGGCCAGGCCGAACAGCACCGGCGAGACAAGCGCGCCGACCCCGTAGCCCAGAATCACTGTCGCATTTGCCACCGCCAGCTCGCCACCCTTGTAGCGCGCGCCCATCTCGGTCAGCGCGACCGAGTAGAGCCCGACCGAAATACCCCCCCAGACCGCCGCCGCCGTCGCCATCAGCCAGAACGTCGGCCCGGCGGCGACCATCGCCAGGGGTGCCACCGCCGAGCCCGCCGCGATCACCACCAGCAACTTGCGGCGGTTGAACCGGTCGGTGGCCCAGCCCAGCGGCAGTTGCAGCACCATCGCTCCGAAGGCGAACACCGCAAGCAGGATGGCGGCGTCGGCCTCGCTCAACCCGCTGCGCACACCCCAGACCGTGATCAGCGCCATGGCGCCGAACTCGATGACGCCGAACAGGACCACGGCGAAGACCACGCCCGGGTCGGTGGCGAAGACGCGAAGTGCGGCAAATGGCGGAGGTGGGGCCTCGTCACCGGTTTCCGGGGCTGACGACAATCCCAGGAGGATCGCCACGAGCCCCACCAGAACCACAGCAGCAGCGGCGGCGAAGGGCAGGAAACCATCGAGCCCGGTCTGGCTGAGGATCAGCGGACCAAGCGCGAAGCCGCCGGAAACACACAGCGCGTAGACCGCAATTATGCGACCCCGGCTCACCTCCGGCGCGGCAGTCACGATCCAGTATTCCGAGGCGAAGAACAGCACGGTCGCGGCAAAGCTGTAGATCAGCCGCACCGCGGTCCAGTACCAGAACCCCTGATACAGCGGCGCCGCCAGCATCATTGCCGCCAGCACCAGCGCCGCGCCGATCATCAGCAGGCCGAAACCGCACCGGCGCAGGAGCGAAGGCATCACCGGCGCACCGGCGACCATGGCGATGGCCGCGGTCGCGGTATTGACCCCGATCAGCGCGCCGCTGGCGCCCATGCGTTCCAGCATCAGGCCGAACAGCGGGTAGCTCATCGAAAACGAGATCCCGAACATCGTGATGGCCGCGATCGGGGCGCGGAGATCCCTGAGATCCCTGAGATCAATGAGGCGCGCCATTTGGCCGCCGCTCAGAGCGCGTCGATGAAGGACTTGCCTTCGATGTGGTGGAAGAAGGGGGCAGGGCGCTCGTCACCGGTGGGGTTGGCGAGCCGGGCCTCGACCTCGGCCAGCACCACCTCGGTGATGAAGGGCAGGTCCAGCTTGCGGGCCTCGGCCAGGGTCAGCCAGTTGAGGAAGGTCAGCTCGGTACCGGCGCGCGAGAAATCGTCGAGCGATCCGGTGATGTGAGCGGCGTCGGCCAGGAAGAAACGGGCGTCGAAACGGCGCGGCCTCTCGGGCGGCGTGATGGCCCGGAAGATGAACTCCAGCGCATCGGCGGCGGGTCGGTGCCCGGCGTCGAAGAAGGATTGCCAGGCGGGGGTCAACGTGCCGGGCCGGTAGCTGGCTGATTGATCGGGAGCCGAAATTTTGGGGGCCGGGTGCGAGAGCGCGAGCCCGGTCTCCTCCCACAGCTCACGGATCGCCGCCATCGCCAGAGGCTCGGCCAGGCCCGGGTCTGCGCGCAGGCGCAGGCGGCGGGCGGTCGGCCCCGGCAGTAGGGCTGCCGCGGGGATGTCGCGGTCTTCAATATCGAGGGCGCCGCCGGGGAAGACAAACTTCGACGGCATGAAGGCCGCGCCCTTGCCCCGCTGGCCCATCAGAACGCGTGGCGCTTTCCGGTCGCGGCGAACCAGAATCACCGTCGCGGCATCGCGCAGGGCATCTTTCGGGGGTTGGGTGTCTGGCATCTCATAACCGGCGGGGGATGGTCGCGCGGACTATGGAGCGTGGCATCAAGGCTGTCCATAGCAAGTCCTGCTCGGGTTGAGCCTGCTCTCTAGGCTCGGTCGTCGAAACCGTGCATTCGCTTGCTCCATTGCAGAGCTACGATCATGCCCTTGACGCGCGGCAGAAACCACATGGTCAGCCCCAAGGTCACCACCGGCCAGATCGACCAGTGCACCCAGAGCGGCGGCATGAAGTTGGATTCGACCATGATCAAGCCGCTGACCAGAAAATGCCCGACGATCAGGATCGTCGCCCAGGCGGGCAAGTCGTCGGCGCGGTGGTGATGCAGTTCCTCGCCACAGGCGGCGCAACTGTGACGCACGTTCAGATACCCGTCCATCATCGGGCCGCCGCCGCAGTTCGGGCAGCGCCGCCGCCAGCCGCGCATCAGCGCGGGCAGCAATGCACGCTCACCGGTGCCGGCGGCGTCCGTGCGGTCGGTCGAGCCGATGACATCGAGAATCAGGTTCTGGCCCATTGCTGAAATGTAGGCGCGCAACGCGGGATGCGCACCTGCGCAATCGGTGTTGCGGCACCATGTCGCTTCGAGCAGTGAAGCATGGAGGCAGGGGGGCATTTTTGCAGCGGCCCGCGACGGAATTTGTGCGTGAGGACGTTTCTGAAGTGCGGGTCGATGGATATCCGGCCGGAATACAGGAGCCCGGACAGGGTAAAACCCCGGAGCTGAGCCCGCACCATAGGATGAGGCCAATATGAAACGCCGTGTTGCATTTGCCGTATTTGCCGCCACCGGTATGATCGCCGTCGCATTGCCGGCGATTGCCGAAGGCCGGTGCGGGCGCGGCGACCGGATGCTTCAGCGCGCCGATTTGAACGGCGACGGCGAGACCACCCCGACCGAGGCCGACGCGGTGCGGGCTGTGCGTTTCTTGCGACTGGACGCCGATGGCGACGGCGGCGTCACCGAGGAAGAGATGTTGGTATCGGCGCAGGAGCGGATCGCCAGGCGGATCGGCAATAAATTTGCCAGAATGGACAGGAACGGCGATGGTCGGGTCGAGCGCGCCGAGTTTGATGCCGAGTTTGGTAGTCGGAGCGCTGCGCAATTCGTCCGCCTCGACAGCGACGGCGATGGCCGAGTATTGTGTGGGAAAATCCGCACCCGGCCGAATGGGGGACCGCGGGGTTGGCACAATGACAGGCATCCGGACGAATGAGGACCGGTGCATAGCAGAATAGATGCCGGCCATGCTGGACACGCGGTCGAAAACCAGGCGGGACACGCCGCGGACCGACGACAACGCCCTGCTTCTGGCCCGGTTCGCCGTGGGCGATCAGGATGCGGCGCGTATTCTGACCGGGGCTGACCCAGATAACTCATTTTTGGAGTTATCATGGAAGTTATGCGCAGGAGTCGTCTCGGTCCCTGTAAACAAGATCGTTTGATCGCGCATTTTGTGTCTGGATTGACGGCGCTTACAGCGGCCAGTCTGTGTGGCGTGAACCGCAAGACAGCCGGTTACTTTTTCCACCGTCCGCGTGAGATGATTGCCTTGGAACCGGAGGCTGAGAGCGAAGCGATGTTCGGGGGTGAAACTGAAGTGGACGAGAGTTACTTCGGCGGCAAGCGCAAGGCCAAGCGTGGTCGGGGTGCGGCTGGAAAAACCCCTGTATTCGGCCTGTTGAAGCGGGGTGGGCGGGTATACGCAAAGATTGTTGCCAATGCCTCAAGCGCAACATTGATACCCATCATCGAGCGCAAGGTGATCCCCGACAGCATCGTCTGTTCTGACGGCTGGAAGGGCGACAACGTCTTGGATGTATCCGACTTCAAGCACTTTCGGATCACCCACTCAAAGCTGTTCGCCGACGATGAAAATCACATCAACGGCATCGAGAATTTCTGGCGCCAGGCAAAACGTCATATGGGCAAATTCAACGGTGTCCCGAAGGCCCAGTTCGGCCTGTATTTGCCTGTATGTGAAGGAATCTGAGTGGCGTTTTAACAACAGTGACCCATCAATCAAATTATACCAAACAAGACAATGGGTTAAGCGGCATCTAAGGTAGTTATCCGGGTCAGCCCCTTCTGACCGATCAGTTGCTGCCAGGGGTGCTGCGCCATGCCTGGCGCATTCTGGGCGACGAGGCGGAGGCGGAGGACGTTGCGCAGGACGCGATGCTGAGACTGATGGCTGGCCCCCACGATGATGTCGAGAAAGAGATCGCGCGCCTTCGCAAGGAGAATCGAGTTCTCAAGGAGGAGAGGGGGGATCCTGAAAAAGGTGGCGGTCTTCTTCGCGAGCCAAAGATGAAGCGGTTTGCTTACATCGACGCTTGGAGGAAGGCCTGGCCGATCGAGCTTCTCTGCCGTGTGCTGCGGGTGTCGTCACGGGGATATCGCGCTTGGCGCGACCGTCCGATGTGTCAGCGTCAGCGGGATGACATGGTCATCTTGTCCCATCTCCGCGAACAGCGCCGGCTCAGCCTCGGCAGTTATGGTCGACCGCGGATGACCGAAGAACTGCTGGAGCCGGGTCTTGAGGTCGGCCACCGGCGTGTCGGCCGGCTGATGCGTGAGAACGGGATAAAAGCAGTGAGGACGAGGAAGTACAAGGCGACCACGGGCAGCAATCATTCTTTCGCCGTGGCACCGAACCTGCTGGACCGGGATTTCTCAGCCGATGCGCCCAACCGGAAATGGGCCGGCGACATCAGCTACATCTGGACCGGAGAAGGCTGGCTGTATCTGGCCGTCATTCTCGACCTCTACTCCCGTCGTGTGATCGGCTGGGCGGTCAGCAACCGCCTGAAACGGGACCTTGCCATTCGCGCCCTGGATATGGCCGTCGCCCTTCGCCAACCGCCGCCAGGGTGCATTCACCACAGCGATCGCGGCAGCCAGTACTGCTCGGGCGACTATCAGAAAAGCCTCAAGAAACACGGCTTCCTGGTCTCGATGAGCGGCAAGGGAAATTGCTGCGAGCGAGCCTTGTCGCGCCATTGATCCGAGCGACAATGGCGAGCGCCGTCGTCGAGACCTTCTTCAAGACCCTTAACAGCCCGTTGAAAAAGTCGCCATTGACCGGGCTTCACCCCACGACGAAACATAACGCGGCGCAGGCGGTTTCGCCATCCTCCGAGACGATGAGGACGATCCGAGCGACCGGAACGGCTCCAGCGGGCGCAACAAGCACGAAAACACCGCCATATCCGCCCGCCACAGCCTGGCGCGCGGTGCCGGCGCCGATGAGTTGGCGCATCAGCAACGAGAGGTTGTGGCCGGCGACGTGAAGCAGGTATCGCTTGTGCACGTTCTCGCGCCGGCGCAGCCAGGTTCGGCGCATGCCGCCGCGATCAAGGCTGTGGGCAAAGGAGCGCTCGACGATCTCGGCGCGCAGCTTGAAGGTCTTGCGGGCGAGCGCGGAGTTGAGCCGCACGCGGTTGCTGGGGACCGCCCGGCGCGCCGCACGATGTTGCGCAGCGCCGCGTTGACCTCCATGGTCGAGGCATCCACCTTGATGCGGTCGCCCTTCACCAGACCCGCCTCGGCGACCAGCGCCAGAACCCGGTCGAAGACCGCCGCGTGCCCCTCGTGGGGCAGGCGCGTGCGGGTCTTCGACAGCCAGGAATGGTCCGGCATACGATCCCGGCTCTCCAGCCGCAGAAACTCCCGCAGCGACAGCGAATCCGAGCCGCGCCATTCCAGCCCGCGCTCAGAGTCGATGCCCTCGAAGTAGCCCACCAGATGCATGCGGAAATAGCGCCCCGGCGGCACCGAAGGCGCTCCCGTCCTGGCCGCGTAATAGCACCGGCAGGTCGCCTCGACGAAGTCGTCGAAGCCGCCCTCGATCAGGACCGACTGAAGACGGTCGTAAAACACATGACCCGGCGAGCGCGGCATCTCCGCCCAGCCCACCATCAAGTCACCCTGACGATCCTTCCGCAGTCCCATCGCCATCGGCGAACCCCCCGGTCAAATCGGAACATCAAAGAATCAGACCAGGCCGCTCGTGTCCAGGGCCGACTTCGTCAACGGGCTGTTAAGGGCGAACTGATCTGGCGCCACAAGTGGAACACAAGGAGACAGGCGGCAATGGCCCTGTTCGAATACATCAACGGCTTCTACAATCCCCGCAGACGGCACTCAGCCCTCGGCGGGAAAAGCCCGCTCCGCTTCGAGCGACAGGCGGCCGGAATGAGATAAGTGGCCGGAACTTACTCGCGACAGGTCCAGTTCGAGGCCAGCAGCGCCCGCGCCGCGGTTTCGCCTTCGGCGGATTCGATGGCACAGCCGAGGCGGGTGCGGTTTTCCTCCACGGTTCCGGCCATGAGATCGTTCCCGTTGCAGGCCAACAGCACCGAGGAATCGGCAAAGTTCAACCCGGAATCAACGCTGGTCATGCCTTCCAGCCCAAGCTCGCGTGAGGTCTCGTGGCGCAGACGCAGTTCGTCGACCATCTGCTTCATCCGGATCAGGCTGGAGACCCGGGTGAACAGCGCCATGTCCGGATAGGGCTTGGACAGAAAATCATCGGCCCCGGCGTCGAGCCCGCGTAGTCGGTCCGCCTGATTGTCCAGCGCGGTCAGCATCACCACCGGGATATGCAGGGTCGCATGGGCCGCCTTCAGCCTGCGGCAGGTTTCGAACTCATCGGTCCCGGGCATCAGAACGTCGAGCAGGATCAGGTCGGGTTGTTCGCTTGTCACCAACTCGGTCGCCCGTTCGCCGCAGTCCGCCTCGACGACATCAAAATAGCTGGCCGTGAGTTTGGCCCGGGCGATCATCCGGTTTGTCGCGACGTCATCGACCACAAGAATTCTGCCGGGCATCGGGTCTGGACCTCATGCGGTAGCGGCTGTTCGGGCGGCGACCGAGAAAGCGGTTGCGTTCGTCCCCGATCAGAAGTGAAAAGCGTTAACACTTCCTTTACGAACCCGGCACAGAGTGCTGAAACGTTAACTGCAGGCGGGTAAACACCCGATCGATCGACCAAAACGACCAAGAGGGGAGATGCGATGAGACCGGAGCCGATGGCCAGGCCACAAGCCGAAGCGCTGGCGGTGCGGGCGTTGGCCTGGATGGCGGGCGACGAGGAGTTGATTGGCCGGTTTCTGGCCACGACCGGCGCCGGGCCTGGCGATCTGCGCGCCCGCGCCGCCGAGCCCGAATTTCTGGGCTTCGTGCTGGATTTCCTGCTGGCAGACGAGGCGGCGCTGATCGTCTTCGCGGCGGCAGAGAACATCCGTCCCGATCTGCCGATGCGCGCCCGCGCCGCGTTGCCCGGCGGCGCGTTGCCAAACTGGACCTGAAGCATGACCCCGCCGATGACCATCCAGGCGATCGAAGCGAGCCTCGATCCGGAGGTGCTGGGCCAACTCCGCGCCCTGCCGATCGTATCGGGGCGGCCGCTGTTGGCGGTCGATGCCGACGAGGTGCTGGTCTATCTTGCCGCGCATCTGGAGCGTTACCTGCCGACCATCGGTTTCCGGATCCGGCTGACCCAGTATCAGCTTGAGGGTTCGATCTTTCCGGTGGATTCGGAATTTCCGGTGCCCTTCGACGACTGCCTGCGTCTGATTGATCGCTTTTTCCACGACGAGACCCTGAACCAGAAGTCGTTGCCCGGCGCGGTGCAGGCGCTGGCGCGGCTGTCGGGGTTGGTGCAGGTGATTGTGCTGACCAATGTACCCCGCCATGCCCGCGATTTGCGCCGTCGCAACCTGGCGGCGCTGGGGATGGACTACCCAATGGTCGAGAATGCTGGCGGCAAGGGCCGGGCGCTGTTCTGGATGGCATCCCGGGCGGCGGCGGCGCCGGCGGCCTTCGTCGATGACTCGCTGAAACAGCACGAAAGTGCGGCCCGCCGTGCGCCGGAGGTCACCCGCATCCACTTCGTCGGTGCCGGCCACCTGCGCCGCATCCTGCCCGAAAGCCCGGCGGCGCATCACCGGGTAGAGGGCTGGGAGGCGTGTGAGGCGGTGGTGCGGCGGGTGCTGTTGCTGTGAGCGGCGTGGATCAGGCCGCCGGGCCGCGGACCACAGCCAAAACTGGCAGGTGCCGCCAGTGCGCTGTTTCGCAGTTGGGTGCACCGGACCGGGTGACGGCGCTTGCCGACTCGCCCCCCACCCGCGATATTCCCCCCATGTCGCTCCCGCCCGGATTCCTCGACGAGCTGCGCAACCGCCTGGCGCTGTCCGACGTCGTCGGGCGCAAGGTGCTGTGGGACAAGCGCAAGTCGAATGCCGCCAAGGGGGATTTCTGGGCGCCGTGCCCGTTCCATCAGGAGAAGACCCCATCGTTCCATGTCGATGACCGCAAGGGGTTCTACTACTGCTTTGGCTGTCAGGCGAAGGGCGATGCCATTACCTTCGTCAAGGAGGTCGAGAACGTCTCGTTCATCGAGGCAGTCGAGATCCTCGCCCGCGATGCCGGAATCCCGATGCCCGAGCAGCGTCACGACCCGCAAGCGGCGGAGCGCAAGGACCGGCTGACCCGGATGGCCGAGGTGATGGAGCAGGCGGTGCAGCTCTACGGCCTCGCCTTTCGTGGGGCGGCGGGGCAGGGCGCGCGCGACTATGTCGCCAAGCGGGGGCTGTCGGCTGAGACCCTGAAACGTTTCGAGATTGGCTTTGCGCCGGATGCGCGTCACCACCAGACCCGGAACTTCAAGGACAAGGGCGTCCTGGACGAGGCGATCGCCGCCGGATTACTGATCAAGCCCGACGATGGCGGCGCGCCCTACGACCGGTTCCGGGGCCGGCTGATGTTTCCAATCCGCGATCCGCGTGGGCGCTGCATCGCCTTCGGCGGGCGGGCGCTGGACCCGAACGCCCAGGCGAAATACCTGAATTCGCCGGAGACCGAGCTGTTTCACAAGGGCCGCACACTTTACAATTACGGTCCCGCGCGTGAGGCGGCTGGCAAAGTGGGCGGGCTGATCGTTGCCGAGGGCTATATGGACGTGATCGCCCTGGCGGCTGCCGGGTTCGATCACTCCGCGGCGCCGCTTGGAACCGCGGTGACCGAAGAGCAGTTGACGCTGATGTGGCGCGCCGCCGACGAGCCGGTGATCGCTCTGGATGGCGACGATGCGGGGCTGCGCGCGGCGGAGCGGCTGGTCGATCTGGCGCTGCCGATGCTGGTGCCGGGCAAGAGCCTGCGCTTTTGCGTCCTGCCCGAGGGCCGCGACCCCGATGACCTGATCCGTGCCGAGGGTCCCGCGGCGATGCAACGGGTACTGGACTCGGCGCGGCCACTGGTCGAGATGTTGTGGCTGCGCGAGACCGGCGTCGACGCGTTAGAAACGCCGGAGCGGCGGGCTGCGCTGGATCAGCGGTTGCGGGTGGCATTGAGACGGATCGCCGACACTTCGGTGCGCAACCACTACACCGCGGATATCAAGGCGCGCCGGGCCGAGCTGTTCCGGGTCGAGAGGCCCGCCCGCGCGCCGATGCGGGGCCGCCAGCAGGGCCAGTATCAGGGGTCATATCAGGACCGGGGTCAAACCCGGGGGCAAAAACGAGGCTTTGGGCCCACCCTGCCGATGGCCGAGACCCGAAAATCCGATCTTGCGCGGTCCGGCGGTGCCGGGCGTCACGCCGAGGCGCGCATTCGTGAGGGCGGCATCCTGCTGATCGCCTGCCATAATCCCGGCGCACTGGGTCCGGTCGAGCAAGCGCTGGAGGAGATGACGCTGCAGACCCCCGAGTTCGGCCCGCTGCGCGACGCCATTCTGGCCGCCCTTGTCGATGGCGCCGATCTGGCGGGGGCTGTGCGTGAGCGCACCGGGCTTGACCCGTTCGAGCTGCTCGGGAAGTTACCGCAGGCACGCGCGCATCCGTTGGCGCGTCCGAACCAGCCGCCCGCGCGGGTGGCCGAAGTTCTGACCGAGGCGATCGCGCGCCATCAGGCGGCGCTGGCCTTCGAGGCCGAGATGGTCGAGGCAACCCGCGACCTGCCCGCAGCCGAGGGTGAGGACTGGACCTGGCGCATCAAGCAGGCGGGACACCAGCTTCACGAGGCGGAACGGCTCGGGTCCGCCGATTCCACCGATGACAAGGGCGAAACTGTGAGCGAAATCCAACGAATGCTCGACAATCAGGTCTACAAATCAAAAAAGCACTGAGCAACTCTTCCGAATCAGTGATTCGTTTTCTAAACAGCTCTACATGCAGCCCCCGAATCAGCGATTCTCCGGTTTGCCCGATCCCCGCGGCTTGATCGCCCGGTTGGGCGTGATCGGCGGCGTCGGTTTTTCCGCCGGTGGAGCGGCTGCCGCCACCCCGCCCGTGATGCCCTGCGGCCAGTGACGAAAGGTGCCTGATGTCCCCGAAAGACGAAGCCCAGACCGAGACCGAGCAGACCGAAGCCTCCGGCCCGATGCTCGATATGAGCCAGGCCGACGTCAAGAAGATGATCACCAAGGCCAAGACCAAGGGCTACATCACCTATGACGAGTTGAACCGTGGTCTGTCCTCCGACAAGTTTTCCTCGGAGCAGATCGAGGACGTGATGTCGCTGCTGTCCGAGATGGGGGTCAATGTCGTTGAGGGCGAGGGTGAAAGCGACGGCGATGGCGAGGAGGACACTGCTTCGAAGCCGGAGGAGTCCGAAAGCCGCGAAGTAACCACCACGGCCGCCACCCCGACGGAAGTCGACCGCACCGATGACCCGGTGCGCATGTATCTGCGCGAGATGGGCACAGTGGAGCTTCTGTCGCGTGAGGGCGAGATTGCCATCGCCAAGCGTATCGAGGCCGGCCGGGCGACCATGATCGGCGGCCTTTGCGAAAGCCCGCTGACCTTCCAGGCGATCACCATCTGGCGCGAGGAGTTGCTGGAGGAGAAGATCCTCCTGCGCGACGTGATTGATCTGGAGACCACCTTCGGCGAGTTCACCGAGAATGACGAGACGGCCCGGGTTACTCCCGGCGAGGGCGATGAATCCGAAAACGATGCCGGCGATGCTGCCGGGCAAAAGAATGCTGCCGGGGATGGCACCTCCGACGAGGGCAAAACGCCGGCACCTGCTCGCGCGACCGGTGAGGACGCCGTCAAGGGTGAAGTTGGGGAGGCCGCTGCCGATGCCGACGACGAAGACGACGATGCCCAGGTCAACCTGTCGCTGGCGGCGATGGAAGCGGCGCTGAAGCCAGCGGTGCTGGAGACCCTTGATTCGATCGCCTACGCCTACGAAACCCTGCGCGATATGCAGACCCGGCGCATTGACGCCGCCCTGAGCGAGAAGGCCAGCTTCTCGACCAGCCAGGAGCTCGACTATCAGCGCCTTCGCAACGATATCGTCGAACAGGTCAATTCGTTGCATTTGCACAACAACCGCATCGAGGCCCTGGTCGACCAGATCTACGGCATCAACCGCCGGCTGATGACCCTGGAAGGCCAGTTGATGAAGATGGCCGACCACCATCGGGTGAACCGGCGCGATTTCATCGAGGAATATCGCGGCTCCGAGCTCGACCCCGGCTGGACCGACCGGATCGAGCAACTCCCCGGCAAGGGCTGGGCACGGATGGTCGAGCACGAGCGGGCGCGTATCGAAGCATTGCGCGCCGAGATCGGCGAGATCGGCCAGCATGTCGGCGTCGATATCCCCGAGTATCGCCGCATCGTCCAGACCGTTCAGAAGGGCGAGAAGGAAGCCCGCATCGCCAAGACCGAGATGGTCGAGGCCAACCTGCGGCTGGTGATCTCGATCGCCAAGAAATACACCAATCGCGGCCTGCAGTTCCTCGACCTGATCCAGGAGGGCAACATCGGCCTGATGAAGGCGGTGGACAAGTTCGAGTACCGGCGCGGCTACAAGTTCAGCACTTACGCGACCTGGTGGATCCGCCAGGCGATCACCCGCTCGATCGCCGACCAGGCGCGCACCATCCGCATCCCGGTCCACATGATCGAGACTATCAACAAGCTGGTCCGGACCGGGCGCCAGATGCTGCACGAGATCGGCCGCGAACCGACCCCGGAGGAACTGGCGACCAAACTGCAGATGCCGCTGGAGAAGGTTCGCAAGGTGATGAAGATCGCCAAGGAGCCGATCTCCCTTGAGACTCCGATCGGCGACGAGGAAGACAGCCAGCTGGGCGATTTCATCGAGGACAAGAACGCGGTCCTGCCGCTTGACAGCGCCATCCAGACCAACCTCAAGGACACCACCACCCGGGTTCTGGCCAGCCTGACCCCGCGCGAGGAGCGGGTGCTGCGCATGCGCTTCGGCATCGGAATGAACACCGATCACACGCTCGAGGAGGTCGGCCAGCAGTTCTCGGTCACCCGCGAGCGCATCCGCCAGATCGAGGCCAAGGCGCTGCGCAAACTCAAGCACCCGTCGCGTTCGCGCAAGCTGCGGTCGTTCCTCGATAACTGAGTCCGTCTTGAAGCCGACATTTCCCAGATGACTTCCAGGTTTGTGGAGATCACACCCCCGTACCACCGTTGAGGGAACTGTATTCCCTTTGCCGCCATCCGATGGCTTGATTTTGGCGATCAGCCCTCGGTTGGAAGGCCATTTGGCCGGATTTGCCGCCATTCGGACACCCCCCTGCTGTCGTTTTCACCTCGCTGTCGATGTCCCCGGCCTACGCCGGGGCGGGTCTTGGTCGCAGATCATCAATCAGGCTCAAGATTTTCCGGAACAGTTCCCTCGCCGCCGCCACCTCGGCCAATTGGAACGTGACGTAGCGGCCATGGCTGACCACCTTGGCACCGGTCTTTACCAACTTCTCCCGCAGCGTGGTCAGCGACCAGTGCTCGACCTCCTTCGGCAAAGCCAGCCTCCGCATGAAGGTGGCGAGATTGTAGGCGAGGGCGTGAAGCTGCAGCCGAGATCGCCCGCGCCGTAGCCCCTGGCGCCCACGCGGTACGCGTCCTCGACGGTGCCGGCTGGCATGCCGGCAAGGACCTCATGGTGCCCGACAACGCCACGCTGCTCATTCTCCCGCCATACGCGCCCGAACTCGATCCGGTCGAAAACGTCTGGCAATACCTGCGTGCCAACAAGTTCGCCATAAACGTCTTCGATGGCTACGCCGACATCGTCGACAAATGCTGCATCGCATGGAACTTCTTCGCAAACGATTCAGCCGCCATCGCCACCATCACCACACGACAATGGGCACAGGTCAATCTCCAGGGCCGTTGGTGTAATACCAACGGCCTTCTCAATTGACTCCTGCTCTTCGACGTTGGAAGTGGATTTGATTGCATTTCCGAGCGAAGCCGCCATCGCCTCCATCACCACACGAAAATGGGCACAGGTCAATCGTTAGGGCGATTGGTATAAGGTGACTTTTCTGTAGTTCGGTTGTGGCCTCCACAAAAAATTTCTCGTATGAACAAAAACGCCACCCACTAGAAGTGGATGGCGTTCACCGCATGTAGGTCTGAAAACTGCAGGCATCAGCGGTGCCGGGTTCACAAGACATCGAACGTTCTCAACAAGCTCGCGAAATCGGCCCGGAAGACAGCCAAGGCCGATCTCCGTGCCATCTGGATGGCCGAGAGCCGCGCCGATACGGCCAGGGCGATGGGCGTCTTCGCCGCAAAATACCAGGCGAAACATCCCAAGGCGGTCGAATGCCTGACCAGGGATCGCGCGGAACTGCTGGCGTTCTACGATTTTCCGGCCGAACACTGGCAGCACCTGCGCACCACCAACCCGATCGAGAGCGTCTTTGCAACCGTACGTCACCGAACCGTCCGCAGCCGGGGATGTCTGTCGAACGACACCGCAATGTGGATGGTTTTCAAGCTGATCATGGCGGCGGCGAAGACATGGCGCCGCCTGCGAAGCCATCACCAGTTGTCAAAGCTCGTCGAAGGCGTCAAGTTCAACGACGGAATCGAAGCGAGCAGCGACCAAACCCATGCCGCCGCATGATCACCCGTCACCCAAACGCGGGTATAGCTCCTGATTATGCGGCTAAGAGTAGTGCCGTCTTTTTACTCTTTACCGCCCAGTTATGCATGCCTCACGCGGTCTTCCTGGTCGCCCGTGTGGGTGTAGGGATCAGAATTTGTGATCGATCCCGGCACGCTTCATGATCCCGTTGGCTGTGTGCCGAGATTTTATCTTATTATCGACAGTGATTTTTAGTTTTGTGATCGGGCTGCACCAAACTCATGATCGCCTTTGGCTCTTCGAACGATTGTGCAGCCGTGTTCTCGCAATAACCTTCGGACATCTCTTTCAAAGCTCGGCATCAGGTGTTAACACGCACTCTTGTCAGAGCCTCAGACATCAGAACTACCGGGATCTCCAGAAGGCCCTGAGTTTCAATCTCAGTTTCAGCAATGAGATCAGGAATCGCGTGTTGCAGCTTTTCCAGAAGTGCATCCTGCGAAGGTGCCTCCAAGATCAAACCGGGCAAGTCAGGACTTTGGGCAACCCATACGTGGGCATCCGCATCCCACGCCGCGCGAACGATGATTGTAACAGCACTCATGCTTTTCTCCTGAAAAAACTCAAGCGTTTTTGTCTTCAATGACGTGAGCGGATTTCAGTACACCGCACGAAGTTCTTCTGGCGTTCCAATGACCCGGACAGGCTCTTTCAACTCGTCTTTTGTCGGCTGATAGCCGCGTGGTTTTACGCGAATTTCTGGTTGGGTGTTCATTTTCCGTCTTCCTCCCGTTTTGTCGCTCCGCTGGTTTTACGAAACCAGTTCCCGATAGAGCAACCACTTGCAAAACATACTTTTAACCAAAAACTTCATTTGATCAATCGTGTTCATGCCGCGCACCATTTTTCGGCCTTCAAATTCGCTCACATAGCGCCCAAGGTAACTACTCAACCCGGCTGGCTCAATGATTTTCCAGCGATGGTGGCCTGGATTGCCTGGAAAGCAGACAGGCCTTGCCGTTTTCCGGTGTTGATGACGGAGCGAACGTTGGCGTAGAAGTCGGCTCCCCGGTTGGAGCGGAATCCCCCGGTGACCTTGCGCAAGGTGGTTGAGGGGCGGATGGCTTGTTCCGAGCCGTTGTTGGTTGGCGGCACGTCGCGTTCGGTCATCAATGTGAACAGGCTGTCACGGTCTTTGCCGGAGCGTTTGCGCAGACGAATTCCGTCTTTGTTGGTTGGCTGACAAGCCATAACCTTGTCCATTCGCCGGTCCAGGTCGCCCCGGTATTTCTGAAGTGTAATGTCCTTCAGACGCTTTCGCCGTCGGCCCGGAACACCGGCGCGCAAGATGAGCATTTTCATTGCCGGTGCGAAGATCGCATCGCCAGCGTCGATGGCATACTGGCAGTCGCGCAACTGATGGGCCAGACAGATTTGCCAGACCTCCCCGAGCCGCCGCTGGCCGCCGTAAAGATCGGACACCCAGATGGCGGGCCTGTGGCCGTCCATCACGTCCTCGGCCACCGCCTTCGCCCGACTGTTGCGCCCGACTGTTGCGGATGACGTGGACGCAGACTTCATCGTTCTGGAAAACCCATTCCCAGGCGTTGCGCCCCTTGATGCGTGCGCCGGTCTCGTCGGAGCAGACGATCCGGCTTTGCCGCAGGCGGGCAAGAACCGCCTGGAACCGGGCGTCAAAGCCGGGCTTGACCCTCTTGAACAGGTTGACCAGGGCGGCTTGGCTGATCGTCAAGCCGTGCAAATCGGCGAACAGTTTCGACAGACGCTGGTAACTGACCGCGTGTTCATAACGCATGTAAACCGCCATCGCCTCGATCGACGGGGTGAACGGAGACCCCGGCTCAAGCCCCGCCGGAACCGGCGCCACAAAACGCGCCGAACAATGAGAACACCTCGCCGCATACAGTTCCACACGGGTGACAATGGGAGCGGGGCGCGGCAGTTCGATCTTGTCATAAATCGCATGCAACTTGTGATCCTCATCGCCGAGCGCTGAACAACAGTGCGGGCAGGACAGCGCCTTCGCCACCACCCGCTGATCCGGGTCAGGGTTCAGAGGACGCCCACCGCCGCCATGCCCCTTGCGCCGTTTTTTGCGGTTGCCCCGGGCCGGTTTCTTGTTCGCCTTGCGCCCATGCGACGGCGGTGTACTGGAGTTGTCCGGCGTCTTCGCAGGCTCGCCAGGGTTTGCCTCAAGTTCCGTGACGCGCCTGGCAAAGCCCTCGTTCACTGCCACCAGTTCCTGTGCCTGCGTCCACAGCGCGAGGATCAAGGCATCTTTCTCTGCATGCGTCAATCGGCTCAGGTCGGGTAAATGAGTCATAGATAACTTGACGCATATCCACGCCCTCAATGCAAGAAAATCCTCTATATCTGGTGCCGATCGAACCCAGGAACGCAACCTTTGGGGTGGGTTGAGTAGTTACCAAATGGAACTGGCTACGGCGGCCTTTCCTTAGCCTGAGAATAATGCCGAAGGGGAGAATTTCGATGTCCACAGGAGCGAAAATCATCGAAGGCCTCAGGGATGCTGTTGACGCCAAGGGGACTAGGGGCCGAATAAAAAACACGACGTGTATGTCCATCATATCGATGTTTGTGCTGTTCGGGTGGGATTACGTATGAGCCAAGAGGAGTTTGCTCTTCGCTTTGGTTTCAGCCTCGGAACCATACGAAATTGGGAGCAGGGCCGTCGCCAACCTGACGGTCCGGCAAGAGTTCTGCTGAAAGTTATCATGAGCGACTATACGGCTGTAGAAAGAGCGCTTGCTGGCGGCTGAATTGCGACACCCCTTGGCTAAGCCCTCCCAAGGGGTATAATGTTGCAAAGATAACTGAACATTTTTCTTGAAGAACCAAAAGTTCATATACAGAGACCCCTGCATAAGGCCCAATATGGCTCGGGGTTTCAACCGAACATGCGAATTGGCGTGATAATTTGCTCCGCCCCAGCGGTTATCCGGTGATTTTGACCGCTATTCGGGGAATTTCCGGAATTTTGCCGCACTTATCCTATGGGGACCGGTTCTCGAATGCCATATAGCGTGAGGAATTTGGCACCTTTGCGGATGTTGCTCGCCATCGCTGCTAGGCCATAGAATGTCCGGTTCCTGTCCAATCCCATGAACCGCGTCCGGGCCAGGCCATACAACCGCTCCTTGTACGTGGCGAACGGGCGCTCCGCGCCGCTGCGGGTTACAGCGATTTCCTTGTTGCGCTCATGATCGCCCGCCGACAGGGGATGGTTGCGGTAGCCCTTGCGTTGAACACGATCGGAAATTCCAAACCGGGCCAGCTTGTCGCGGGTCTCAGCCGAACTGCAGGGCGCGGCGGCGTAAAGCTCGTTCTCATCACCCGGCAGCAGGGTGTCACGCTCCCGGCTGTCATGCACATTGCCCGGCGTCACCGTCTGGCGATGAATAAAGCCATCCTCATCAACACCCGTATGCACACTGTAGCCATAGGTGGACTTCAGCTTGCCACGGCTGCCCTGCTTAACGTGCCAACCCGCTTCCCGTCCTTCGTCGGGTTGCCATCAACTCCCTTGCCCGGACCCGATTGCGCCGCTTCAACAGGTGTCGCATCGATAATACTGACCCGGCCCTCAGCCATGATGATATGCTGGGCCTCTAATTGCCGGTTGACCTCGCCCAGTAACTTCTCCCACAAATCGCGGTCCACAAGCTGCTGGCGAAAACGCCCCAACGTGGTCGCATCAGGAATGTCGGACGATAACCTCAAGGCGGCAGAAACGGCGAAACAGAAGATCCCGCGCCAGACTCGAAGCAAGTTGTTGGTCCGACAGTTTATACCAGATACCCGGCAGAAGACTGCGCAGCAGGGTCAGCAGCGGGTAGCTCGGGCAGCCCGTCTCCGAGGCATATTTTCGCCCATCAAGGCTTCAAGCTCAGTCCAGTCCAACACCGCTTCGGTGGCGTCCAGAGCATGTAATGACGGGTGATCAAGCGCTGTGCTGCAAACGAACAACGCAGGCTGGGTTTCAAAGGGTTTTCTCATGCCGGAAATAGAGCAAATCCTGGCTCAGTGTGGAATAGTTATCCAGAGCCCTCGAATTGTGATTTATCCTGTTGATGGACAAACAATTACCAAAACGATTTGCTTCGCCGAAGCCCCAACACCGGATCACCAACTGGCGCAATTACAATGCCTCTCTTGTCGAACGCGGCTCACTGACGCTTTGGATTGATGATGCGATAATTGATCGATGGCATGCGGTTCGCGGCAAGGGAGCGGTTTATCATGATGACGCAATTTTGTGCGCCTTGTGCCGGCGCTCGGTGTTTGGCCTTGCCCTTCGCAACTCCGGAGCATACCGGTGTTGCACTTGGTTTGTGAATTTAGGGGGTCTCGGGAACACCAGTGTTCCGTTTGACCCCGGTTTCGGACTATAGTGGCAACTAGGTGGGTGTGGAGGCGGCCCGGGAGATGCGGGACACCGCCATTCGTTTTTTGTCGGGATCGACCCGGTCTGCATCTTGCGCCGACCGGTGCGGGTGAGTTCGGTTCAGGAGGGCTTCCGATGGCCGTATCAAGGGAGAAAGCGGGCCAGCAGCCAGTCTACGGTGCTGCCGTTCCGCTGGCAAAACGGGTCAAGCTGAATCGGGAAGTCTTGCACGATGCGCTGTGCGACCTGGTCGGTCAGGCTGGTGCCCGGGTCCGGATGCTCGACGATGGCCCGCGCAAGCGCGGCATTCTGGCCGGGCTGCGCGCCGGCCCTTCTGAATTCATATGCGAGATCGCCGGTGTTCAGTTGATCATCCGCGCGGTCGCGCGGCCGCTGTGCAGCGCATCGACCATGCATTCTTTCATCAATCCCGCAATCTGGCGCGGTGGGTTGGCAGGCATGACCGGTCATCGGTCACATCTGCTTGTCGCCGAGGCCGAGGACCGGGCCGGGGGTCGGGACAGCGGCAACAGCCGCGACGCCATGTTCGATCGCGCCACCGCGGTCACCCTGGCGACCGCGGCGGTCGCTAACTTGGCGGAGGCCGAAGGGGTGATCTGGCTGCCTGCGCGAAACGCCGTCCCGATGGTCACGTTCGGCTCCGAGATGGAACGCTTCATCGACGGGCAGGCGCCGCTGCAGTTCTGGGTGCGCTGGCAGGTTCTGCCGCCGCCGGTGCAGGCGGAGTACGAATTCGGCGAACTCAGCGGCGAGGCGCTGAACCCGGGCGTCGCCACCATGGGGCTGACGGCCTTCATCGGCTCCGAGATCATCGCGCCGCCGTCGAGCTGCGACCGCGACGTTATGCTGGACCAAGTCTTCGCGCTGGCCAGCGCGGTGATCGACGAGAACGCCGAGTTGAACGACGGTGCCGTCTACGGCAAGGCCGGAGACATCATGGTGCGCCTGAACCGACGCGAATCGGGTCCGCATTCCAGCCGACCTTATTGGGAGCTGTTACCACGCCCGGCCCCCGCGTCATCGAAGCGCCAGCTATTCGACGTGAAGGACGACACCGCGAGCGATGCCACCGGCGACCGGCCGGAGCCGCGATTGCGGTTGGTTCGTCCTGGCGGCTGAGTTTTGCATCCAGCAGTAGCGGGTGCCTTGTCCTGTCCCTGACAATCCTGCAACTCTGGCCTTCCGCCCAACGAGGCTGCGCCAAAACACGGCACTTGCGGCAGATCAAGTCCGTGGGCATCGTGGTCTGCGGCGATGCGTAGCTGGGAACGCATTCGAATAATGCAGTGCGCCAAGGGTTGGTGCCAAGAGTGGGCGCCGAGAGTAGGCATGAACAAGGCTTTGATCGCAGGCGGCGGGATCGCCGGAATGGCCGCGGCGCTTGCGCTGGTGCGTGAGGGCTGGCAGGTGACCGTGTGCGAGGAGGCGGCGGCACCGGGTGAAGTGGGCGCCGGGCTTCAGATGAGTCCGAACGCCGCCAAGGTGCTGCGCTGGCTCGGCGTACTCGACGCCGTGTCCGGTCCGGCGTTCCACCCCCAGGTGGCGGAACTGCGTGCCGGCCGATCGGGTGCGCGTATTTACCGGGCATCGCTGGGCGCGGCCGCCAAGGCGCGTTGGGGTGCCCCCTATCTTCACGTCCACAGGGCCGATCTGCTGGCGGCATTGACCGACGCGGCGCGCGACGCCGGGGTCGAGATACGCGGCGCGGCGCGGGTCGAGGGCTATCTGCGGCGCCCCGAGGGGCCCGTGCTGAAGCTGGCCGGCGGCGAATCCCTGACCGGCGATCTGGTGATCGGCGCCGACGGCATCCGCTCGGTCTTGCGGAACCAGCTCGACGGCCCCGAAGAGCCGGAGTTCACAGGCCAGGTCGCCTGGCGCGGCACCATCCCGGCGGAACGGTTGCCCGACGCGTTGGTCGCGCCCAACGCCACGGTTTGGGCCGGCCCAGGGCGGCATTTGGTGACCTACTATCTGCGCGGCGGCTCGCTGGTGAACTTCGTCGCGGTCGAGGAGCGGGCGGAATGGACCGCCGAAGGCTGGTCGGCGCCTGGCGATCCGGAGGAATTGCGGCGTGGTTTCGCCGGTTGGCATCCCGACGTGACCGGGCTGCTCGATCAAATCGAGACCACCTTCCTGTGGGGCCTGTTCGGGCGGCCGGAGCAGGTTCGCTGGGTCGATGGGCCGGTGGTGCTGATCGGCGATGCGGCGCATCCGATGCTCCCTTTCATGGCCCAGGGCGCGGCGATGGGGCTGGAGGACGTCGCCGTGCTGGTGCGCGAACTGCAAACCGGCAGTGGCCTGCCGGACGCTCTGTTGGCCTATGAGAAACGCCGCTGGTCAAGGGTCACGCAGGTGCAGCACAGAAGCCTTGCCAACGGGCAGTTTTTTCACAAACCGTCGGGAATCGGCCGGGTCGGGCATTGGGGCCTGGTCTCGACCGTCTCCCGGTTGGCGCCGGGCTTTGCCGCTGGGCGGCTCGACTGGCTCTACGGCCATGACGCATCGGAAGGGTTAGGAAGACGGACCGGGTGGAGGAAATGAAGACGACGCCGTTTTGGCACGAGGCGGCCCCGCCCGAGGAGCCCAGCGGGGCCGAGGCTCCGGCCGAGGCGGACGTGGTCATCGTCGGCGCCGGGTTCACCGGGCTGTCCTGTGCCCTGGCGCTGGCCCGAGACGGGCCGCGAGGCGGTGGTGTTGGAGGCCGGACCGCCCGGGGCAGGGGCCTCGACTCGCAATGGCGGCATGTTCGGCTGGGGCCACCGCGCCAGCATCGCCTCCTTCGCCAGGCGTTATGGCGAGGAGACCGCAACCGCGGTGCTGCGCGAGGCGCAAATATCGCTGGAGTTCAGCCGCGGCCGGATCGAGCGCTGTCGGCGAGACTATGTACCGTCAGACCGGGCGCTTTGTGGCCGTCGGTTCGCCCCGGCATTTCGACCGGCTGGCGGGCTGGGCTAAAACCGAGGCGCCAAGGTTCGGGATGGTGGCGCACATCGTGCCGAAATCCGAGCAACACGCGCATATTGCCACCGACCTTTACGCAGGCGGCCTCTACCTGCCGCAGCACGGCGCATAAAACCCGGTGGGAGGCGCGCCGCCGAAAATCCGCAACGCGGATTTTTTCACGGGCGTAAAACCTGCCGGAGGCGGGATCACTCCGACCACTCAAGCGTGATCCGGCGGTTCGTCGACCGCCCGTCTTCGGTGCCGTTATCGGCCACCGGGCGGCTCTCGCCGAAGCCGATGGCGGACATTGCATCGGCACGCACACCGCGATCGATCAATTCGAGCAGCACCGCCATCGCGCGCTTCTGCGACAGCGCGATATTGTCGGCGTCGTCGCCCATATTGTCGGTGTGCCCGCCGAACTCCAGCTTCAGCCCGCCCTCGTTCAGGCATCGGATGGCAACGCCTGCCAGCCGGTCCAGCAGCGGTCGTGCCGCCGGTTCGATTTGCGATTTGCCGATGACGAAGGTCACCTGACCACCCGCCCTGGCGCTGCTGGCCTGGCTGGCGCAGGCCGCTGGTCCCGGTTCGAACGCCAGCTCTGGCAGCCAGCGGCCACGGCGCAGACGTTCGGTTCCACCGGAGTCGAGGTCGCGACGGGTATCGCCTTCGCGCGCCGGATTCTCTTGCCCGGAGAAGCTTAATTGCCACCCATCACCAAGTTGCAGGCCAAGCCACTCCCCCAGCCTGTCGGCCTCGTATCCGGGCAGCAACGTGCCCTCGATCTCGACAGCGCCATCGGAGATGCGGCAAGTCGCGTCCGCATACAGGGCGACCAGTTCCCCTAGATTCGCAAGCGCCTTGCCCCAGGCGGCAGCATCGCCGCCTCCGCCACTGGTCAGGCCGCCATCCTGTTCGCTGGCCAACAGAGCCAGTGCCCCCGGCGGGTCGATTCCGGTGGGCAGGATGCCGCTGATCACGATCCCATGGGCGGTCTTCTCCAACACAAGCGCCGCCGGTGGCGGGGCTTCCTCAAGCGCGAATTCCACCTCCCAGGCAGAGCCGAGCGCCAGCCGGATCGCGCCTCGCGTCGCTTCGGCGTTGAAGCCGGGTCGGAGAATTCCGGAAATCACGACCCGTCGCCCGGCGATCCGCGCATCGCCTTCGTGCAGGCGGGGGAGGACGATGGTCAGGGCGTCGATCGCGCGCACCCAATTCTCCGTGTCGCCGTTGCCGTCGTTAACGACGCCGCCGGAGAGGTCGATTTCGGGGATCTGCTTTTTGAGGTCCGCCAGGGGAAATTCGCGCGGCATTTGTCCGGTGGCACGGACACCGCCACCGGCATCCACAGCTACAACCAAACCGATCACCGCTTCATGCGGCGATACGACTGTCGCCAGGGAGTGCCCGGCGGATATGATCAGCCCCGCCACGCTGGCGGAGATCAGGAACAGGCGCATTCGCTCCTCATGCTATGGCGGCACCGGAAATGAACCTCGATCCGACACCGCCACCCCCTTCGTTCGAAGTAAACGCCTCTGCAGGGGTATTAGCAGGTTTTCCGCAACGAAATGCATCCAAATCGTTTTGCGCCCAATGCGCACCCGCCCGCCACCCCGTAGATTCGTTGCGCCTGTCCGGCCCCCTGCGGTGACCTGCGCGCCGAAAGCGTCAGCTTTCGAACAGGCGCAAAAGACATGGGCGGTGGCATGAGTCTCGCTCTGCGAGGCTGCGTCCGATAGCTTTGCGCAACCGAAAATCGGTTGTCGACCGAATGCGGCCGGTCGGTTATTCCTGTCCGGCTGGCGCAGATTGCCGGATGGGGACACCCGGATGGGGACACCCGGATTGGAATATGGAGCGGCCGAAGTGCTGGAGAACACCCCAGACAACCGAAAGCAGGCGCTTTCGCTCCACCCGGCGGGGCGGCTCGGCGCGGGGCGGGCGGCCTACGAGGCGCTGGCGGCGGCAACGCCCGATGACGCGGACCTGATCGGGCTACCGGCTGCGGTGGCCCTGGAACAGCGCGAGTTCCCGGCGGCGATGATCTTTCCACACCCGACCCATGGCGTGTCGCCGGATCTGGCGATGCCGCCGGAACCGCTGGAACGCATCTTCGCGGCCTTTCACGACCTGGTGGCGCAGCGGATCGCCGAGGGTGCCGGATGATCCGCGTCACCGACGAGATCAGCATCGCCGAATGGGAGTTGAGCGAGAGCTTCAACCGCGCCTCGGGGCCGGGCGGGCAAAACGTCAACAAGGTCGAGACCGCGGTGACGCTGCGCTTCGATGCGGCGCGCTCGCCCAACCTGGCCCCTGCAGTGAAGGCGCGCCTGCGCCGCCTGGCCGGGCGGCGCTGGACGGCGGACGGGGCGCTGGTGATCCAGGCCGAAAGCCACCGCAGTCAGGCCCGCAACCGCGAAGATGCACAAGCCCGGCTGGTGGCGCTGATCGCCGAGGCGGCGATACGCCCGAAGCGCCGGGTGCCAACCCGCCCAACCCTGGCTTCCAAACGCCGCCGTCTGGTGGCCAAGGCCAAGCGCGGCACTGTCAAGCGACTGCGGGGGCGGCCGGAGGAGGAGTGATCCCAGGAGGTTGGCGAGACTACCCCCCTCCCTGTGCCCCTCCCCTACGGGGGAGAGGGGATGCCAGCCCCTGCCGAGGCTCGTCAGGGACTTAGTTCGGGAATCCTGGTCGGGTTCCTTCCTTGTGATCGCGCAATCGTAATGCCAGATTATGCCCTGTCCGACGCTTCTTGCGTCCCCGCCTTGCCGATTTTGGTGGTGCGAGGGGAGGTTGCACCTTATGGAAATCCAACGCTGCGAGCCGCTTGAGCACATAGAATTGAACGACGAATCAGCTTCCTGTTGGACCGGAAAACAACCGCACCACAAAACGTTCGGTCTCTTCGATTAACTCCGGATTGGAGCCGTTGTGCTTTTTCATCCCTCTGATGATTTTTCGAGGGACCCCCATCCCTGTATGTTCCGGATATCTGTAGTCACGCATTATGTCCTTTAGGAGCTGGTTTCGAGCAGCCCGCGTTCCGGCGCGCATGTGTTCCGGCGTTATGCCGTTCGGGAGTCTGCCGGGTGAGATGATTTCCAGCCTGTCGCTATATATCGCTAATTCGATGTCGGTGCTGGTGAGAAAATAATCGCGATGAATTAGGGCGTTTACTATGCCTTCACGCAGGGCTTCGGGAGGATAGACAGGCCTGTCTATGCGTCTGCCACCTTCCAGTTCAGCACTCATCCTCGTATTACGTCGTACAAACTCTAATGCTTGCTCGACTATGCCGTTTTCGACAACTTCCTCCGCTTCGCTAAACAATGGCGTCATGGGGCCGCGCAAAGCGGTGCGTTCTTGTGCGTCGTAGTCCTTTTCGGTTCCTGGATATGCAACGGCATCTATACCTGCATGGGGCAGAAACCGGTTTGGCGTCGTGCCAAAAAGCAATATTCCCCCGACGGTCACCCCTTCTTCGGTCATTATTTCTGTGTTCACGAGGAGAGACTGCCAAGCAGCTTCATCTTCATCTGGAGGCACGTCCTGCTGACGAATGTGGCCGAAGTAGTCTCGCAGCCGACGCCGGTCTAGGTGCGCGATCGTTGCGCCTGAAACAGGTTGCAGCTCTGCTCGGATCGAGCCTCGCTTCTGGAATAGACGCGCGAGTTCTTCCTGACTTGCCTCCCGGCTCTGAGTTCCAACTCGCACGAGATATCTGTTGGTACCGTTGTGCCAAAGAGCATGCACATCATAGCCGCGCGTTACACGCACGACCGCAACATCCTTACCTTCATCGATCTCTCGTATGACCGCAAAAAAAGGAATGATAGCGGGCCTGATCTTGTCTCTGCACACATTCATAACCCACTCTTCCAGATCAGACCTAGCGAGCCCCGATACACTCCCATCATCCTCGACACCCAGAAGTACGTTACCGCCGTCAAGGTTCGAGAAAGCGACAAGTTCTTTCGCTAGATCCTGGGATCGTAGATCGTCCCGCTTGAACTCTACACCGGAGTTTTCGCCGTTCTCGATAAGTTCCAGAAGTTCCGTCCGCGTTGTCATGCCTCAGAACCCGTATTTGGAGCGGCGCATCTCGAAAGCATCCTTGCCACCTTCCAGAATTTCTTCGACCAGTTCCCGGACGGGCTGGGAATCGATAGAGCCCATATGTTCGGGTCCTATCCCGGCGTGGCCTTCCTTCGCCTCGCCGGATGCGGTGAGGCCGATGATCAGTTCGGCATCGCCAAGCACCGAAATGTTTGCGTTGTGTGTCGAGAAGATGAACTGCCGCCGCCGTTTTTCCTGCCGCATGATTGGCACGACCCCTTCGGTGATGAAGCGGTTGTCCAGGTCATCTTCGGGCTGATCGACAACAAGCGGGGCTTCGGATTCGAGCAGTAGGAGCAGCAGCACTGCTGTCGCCTTCTGCCCGGTGGAAAGCGCTTCCAGCGCCTGCCACACTGGCGACTCGCCTTCCGCCGCAATGTTCAGTTCGATCTTGGTCGTTGCCGGAAGCTCCAGCTCTTCGATCCCCATGAAGAGGTCAAGACCGGCCCGTGCTATCCGCTCGGCCGATCCTGCGGGGAGGCCGTAGTTCTTCATCAGGGACTCTTTCCCTTCCCGGCAACGCAGCGCAAATTCCGGCAGAGACAATTGCTCAAGCCCACGAAGGCGATCGAGCGCAGCGGCAAGATTTCCGCCGACCTCGCGCAATACCTGTTCAAGCGGACCGCGGTTCCCGGCCATCGTTACTTCGACCCGAACCCGGCCCCGAAGCTTCCTCGACACGTTCTTGGCTGCGCTCTCAATTTCCCGGTATTCGCTGGCCTTGATGTCCTCCCATTCCGAGAGCAGCTTGCGGCGGTGCGACTCGTGCGTAGACAGATTGCGTTCGAGGCTTCCGTTTTTGTCCTTCAGCGGGCGCAGTTCCTCAATCTGCTGACGCAGCCGGATAAATTCGGCGCCGTCAATCTTCGATTTTTGAAGCTCCCGCAAGAGCTTTTCATAGGTCTCCTCGATAGCCTCGCGTCGCTCGTTCCACCGCGATTTAGTTTCTGCGATTGCGCGGTCGGCTTCGGACAGCACCTCCGTAAGTTGGTCGCCAACCGCCTTGAACCGCGTGCTCAGTGCCCCGAGAATTCTCTCTACCTCCGCTAGAATGTCCGCATTTGGCAGCCCTTCGAGCGCCCTTTTGGAGACAAAGGCCGTATCGATCGGAAGCCCCTCGACCAGTTCGCTGTGAAGCGTTCGGATCGGCTCCAGCCGTTCCCCGATATCCGAGAACAGGCGTTCTTCCCGGATAAGCAAGCTCTTTTCCTTAAGCCGCTCCTCCAGTCCGGCTTGCTGAAAGCGTTTCTGCGTCTCTTCGAGACCAGGCAGCGCCGCAAGCCGTTCATCGAGCGTCTTCATCTCGCGCCGCACATCCACGATTCGGCTTCGGGACCTCTCAAGCTCCAAACGGACCTTTGCCTTGCGTCCCGACAGAGACGGATCGCGGTCTACGAACCGTTCCAGCAACAAGGTCAGCTTTTCGCGGCTCCTGGTGAGTTCGGAGATTTCGTGCTGACCGAACACTTCCACGCCGGGCGTCACATCTCGCGGCGAGAGCGTCAGCACTTCGCCGGTCTCGTCTTTGACGATGGGCGGATTCGGCACCGAACGTTCGATTGTGTAGCAACGCTCGGACGGTTTGTGCGATCGCACTAGCAGAAAGATCTTCGTGCCGGAGCGAAGGACATGCCGAACCACCCCCTCATGAGCCTTGCGGGCCTCTTCTCCGAGCGGATCAAGTCCAAGCGCATAGCGCATGCTCTCGATCATCGTCGATTTGCCCGTGCCGCGTCCGCCGACTAGCACGTTGAGATTTCCATTGAAATGCACCGAGGTGCCGTCCAGAAACCCCCCTTCCCATGTCATCGCCAGAAACTCGGCATGGGGCTCCGGTCGAGGATCGCTGTGCAACCGTATGCGGGACTCCGGGTCAAGGAATGCCTGGCGAAAAGCCTCGACGGACACGTTCGACATTTTTATTAAGCAGGACGCCCCGTTCTTTTTTAGGTCTTCGGGGTCATTCACATCCGATGCGTTGACAATGGCCGGGGCGCGCGTGCGTTTGTACTGAGCGGCCTTATTTTCGAAAATTTGCCTGATCCCATCCGGTGCGTCACTAATAGGTCCCGGTAGTGCGCAGGCAAGCAAATTCGGCGATTTCCAGACATTAATCCGTGATTGTCCCGATAGCTTTTTCAGCAGACCGCCCTCGGACGCCACATGCGCAGCAACGCAGACGGCTCCCCATTTCTTTGAACACTCCAGAAGTTCCGTGGTATCCAGGCTTCCTGTCGGCGAGGCTTGGTCGGCATCGTGAATGCCGCATTCGCCGATGAACCTCTCCAGCACATCGTCCTTGTCGGGATCGAACAGGCACAGGAAATGAACGCCGTCCTTTGTCACGGCTTCAAATCCACTGAAGGCCCACAAGCCTGCGTTGCGAGCGGCATGCACCAGATTTTCGGAGTGCTGTACGCGGTAGTGGTCCGTCACCCCGATCACTTCAACACCTGTTTCAAGGCATGCCGTTACGATCGCCTTGTTGTAGTCGGCTTCCGAGTCCCTGATTCTGGATCAAAAAAGTTGAAATTCCCCGTTGTCTTTGAATCCAAAGGGATTTATGATGATTTTTGCGATTAACTCCATCACCAACGGGGTGAAAATAACATGGCACAGGGCGTTCTTCCTTTCGAGTACGAAAGCGAACCGGGCAGCAGCGATCTGACGGGTTTTGCCGGGATCGGTGTTTACCTTGATTTGATTGAGGCATCGGGACTGGCGGCTGCGGTGCGGCGCGAGGTGCGGGTGGCGGGGCGGCAGGGCTGGCTGGATGTGCAGATGATCATCACGGTGATCGCACTCAATCTGTGCGGGGGTGATCGGGTCGAGGACCTGGAACGCCTGGAGGCGGACGCCGGCTTTGCCGCGACCATGGATGCGGTTGAGCGGCGGCTGTTGGTGCGCCGGGAACGTCGGCAACTGAAGAGCCGGTTTCGGCGCGGTCGCGGGCGCAGCGTGCCTTCGCCGTCGGCTCTGTCGGGCTGGTTGGAACGCTTCCACGACGCAGGCCAGGAAGATCTGCGGGAGGCCGGGCGTGCCTTCATCCCGCGCCCGTCGGCGGGTCTGCTTGGTCTGCGGCGTGTCAATCAGGCGCTGGTGTCATTTCTGCAGCACCATCGCAGGCAGGGCTCGGCGACGCTGGACATGGACGCGACGCTGGTGCAGAGCCACAAGCGCCAGGCGGAATACTGCTACAAGAAGTTCAAGGCCTATCAGCCGTTGAACACCTGGTGGGCGGAACAGCAGGTGATCGTGCATTCCGAGTTCCGCGACGGCAATGTGCCGGCCGGCTATCAGCAGTTGCGGGTGTTGCAGGCCTCGCTGGCGGCGCTGCCTGGGGGCGTGGACAAGGTCTATCTGCGCTCGGACACGGCGGGTTATCAGAAGGATCTACTGCTCTATTGTGGCGAGGGCCGGGACAAGGTTTTCGGGGTGATCGAGTTCGCCGTCGGCGCCAACGTGACGGCGGAATTCCGGCGTGCTGCCCTGGCCGTGCCGGAGGCTGAGTGGCAGCCGCTGGATCGTGTTTTCGACGGGCAACGTCAGGAGACCGGCCAGGAGTGGGCGGAGGTCTGCCATGTACCGAGTTGGGCGGGCGAGAGCAAGACGCGGGCGGATTACCGCTTCCTGGCGATCCGGGAGCCGCTGGAACAGTTGGAGCTTGGCGATGGGGATCAGTTGCCGTTCCCGACCGCGGAGTTTGCCTCGAAGGGGCGCAGCAAGCTGTTCGCCCTGGTCACCAACCGTGATCTGCCGGGCGATGCGGTGATCTGGTGGTCCCGGGAGCGCTGTGGCAAGAGCGAGGAAGTCCACGCGGTGATGAAGCACGACCTGGCTGGCGGCACCCTGCCCTCGGGTCTGTTCGGAGCCAATGCGGCCTGGTGGGCGATCATGGTGCTGGCGCATAATTTGAACGCGGTGATGAAGCAACTGGTTCTGGGACCGGCCTGGGTGGCACGGCGGATGAAGGCCTTGCGCCTGGCTCTGATCGCCCTGCCTGGCCGGGTGATCCGTCATGCGCGGCGGCTGATCATCCGTTTGGCGAGCGAAGCGGGGCTCGATCTGGTGCTGAGCGCCAGGCGGAAGATCCTGGCCCTGGCGCGCGGCCCGACCTGACGGCTCCGGCCTGCCACGATATCCTTGCTGAAGTGCGATGCCGGCTCCCGGCCAGGGCTTCGCTTGGCCAACGGACAGGCGCGGGACCCGCAAAACGCGTGGCCACCTTGAGAATATCTCCTCGAGCGCGAAATCCGCGGGAGTGGTGCCCGGGCGCGGGGCGAAAACCCCACAACGGTGCCCATCGCAGCCCCTGCCGAGGCGCGTCAGGGATTTAGTTCGGGAATCCTGGGAGTGGAAGGATGTTTGCTTGTTGTGCCTACCGAGATAGGCAAACGGATTGACCTGCAAAGCGCAGCGATAGAAGCGCGTGTCATTGGGAAGACTCAATGCGGCTTTCATGCGCTCGGACAGAGGACGCGCCAAACTCGTTGCCACGACCGTCATATGCCGCTCGACGCTGCCCCTTTGGGTTTTATGCTTCGTCTGTTTCCTTTACGTCCGTTCATATTGTGACGCAGCCCTTATCAGCCCGTTGAAAAAGGCACCATAGCTCGGGTTTCACCCCACGACGAAACATAACGCGGCGCCGGCGGTTTTGCCATCCTCCGAGACGATGAGGACGATCCGAGCGACCAGAACGGCTCCAGCGGGCGCAACAAGCACGAAAACACCGCCATATCCGCCCGCCACGGCCTGGCGCGCGGTGCCGGTGCCGATGAGTTGGCGCATCAGCAACGAGAGGTTGTGGCCAGCGACGTGAAGCAGGTATCGCTTGTGCACGTTCTCGCGCCCGCGCAGCCAGGTCCGGCACACGATCCCGGCTCTCCAGCCGCAGAAACTCCCGCAGCGACAGCGAATCCGAGCCGCGCCATTCCAGCCCGCGCTCAGAGTCGATGCCCTCGAAACAGCCCACCAGATGCCTGCGGAAACAGCGCCCCGGCGGCACCGAAGGCGCTCCCGTCCTGGCCGCGTAACAGCACCGGCAGGCCGCCTCGGCGAAGCCGTCGAAGCCGCCCTCGATCAGGGCCGACTGAAGACGGTCGTAAAACACATGACCCGGCGAGCGCGGCATCTCCGCCCAGCCCACCATCAAGTCACCCTGACGATCCTTCTGCAGTCCCATCGACATCGGCGAGCCTCCCGGTCAAATCAGAACATCAAAGAATCAGACCAGGCCGCTCGTGGCCAGTGCCGACTTCGTCAACGGGCTTAATAAGCCGACCGCAAACGCGCATACTCCAGCTTCAGGTCTTCAAAGACCCGTGCGGAAACAAACAGGTCAGAAGGATTTGACACGGTCATAAAACAGATGAATCACAGCGCGACCCCTGGTGCAAGAAAACTATTCCAAATCCGTACCTGGGCGGTTACGCCTCATCTTGACTCTAATCCAGCACCAGCTCCAGCCACCCCACACGCCGCCGGGCCTCGGCCAGCGCTTCGGATTCGGTGGCGAAGACCGCCTCGGCATGAAAGCCGATCGGAAACCAGCCGCCGCCGTCTTCGACGTCGCGGCGGTACTCCTTGAAGCCGAAGCTTTCGTCGGGGCGGCGGAACAGGTCGACGCAGCGCCCGCCGTCTGGCGTCTCGATCGAGCGGGTGACCTTGTTGGCGTGGGCCATGGGGATGGCTAGGTCTGCATCGCCCGGGCGATCCGGGCCGCCGCCGCCGCCACGCCCGAGCCTGCCATTGGTGCGGCCATCGCGATCAGCGCCGCCTCGATGGTGCCCAGCGTGCCCAGCACCATCGGCGGGTTCAGGTGGCCCATATGGCCGATGCGAAAGGCAACCCCCTCGTGTTCCTCGCCCAGCGCGATGCCCAGCGTCAGCCCGGCCTCTTCTTCGCAAATTCGGCGCAGGCGGCCCGGATCGACCGATCCGGTCAGAATGGTGGTGACCGAGTCCGCGCGGGCCGCCGGATCGGTGACGTTGAGCTCCAGTCCACCCGGCGCCGCCCAGGTCTCGACCGCCGTACGGATTGCCTCGCCGAACACACGGTGGCGGGTCCAGACGTTCTCCAGCCCCTCCTCGGCAATCATGTCGAGCGCCTCGCGGAGCGCGTAGAGATGCGAAATCGGTGGCGTGCCGTGATAGCGCCAGTAATGCGACTCGCCGGTGATGCGTTTGGTCCAGTCCCAATATGAGGTACGCAGCCCGGCGCTCTCATGTGCCGCCATCGCCTTCTCGCCCGCCCAGTTGAAGCCCAGGCCGGGAGGCACCATCAGTCCCTTCTGCGAGCCGCCGACGGTGACGTCGACACCCCATGCATCCATCTCGTAGGGCACGCAGCCCAGCGAGGCGATGCAGTCAACCATGTACAGCGCCGGGTGCCCGGCGGCGTCGATGGCGCGGCGGATCGCGGCGATATCGTTGATCACGGAAGAGGCGGTGTCGACCTGCACCACCAGCACCGCCTTGATTCGGTGCGCCGTGTCGGCGCGCAGGCATTCCTCCACCGCCGCCGGATCGACCGCCCGGCGCGGCGCCGCATGCAGCAGTTCGACCTCGACACCGAGAAATTCGGCCTGCTCGCCCCAGCCGATGGCGAAGCGGCCGGACTCCAGCACCAGCACCTTGTCGCCGCGCGACAGCGTGTTGGCCAGGGCCATATCCCAGGCGCCGTGGCCGTTGGCCACCGCGATGAAGCTGCGGCCGGTGGTGCGCGCGATCGAGCCGACCTCGTCGAGGATGCCGGTGGACAACTCGACCAGCGCGCCCTCGTAGATGTTCGGCATTGGCTGGTGCATGGCGTTCAACACCCGATCAGGGATCACCGAGGGGCCGGGGATGGCGACAAGAGGACGACCGTAGCGGAGAGACATTTGTACGAGCTTTCGAATGAGTGCCGGAAACAGCCCCCGAAGCTAGCCACCGGCGCGCCAAAGGCAAGACGCCATTTGCTGATGGGGCGGATCACGGGATTTGATGGCTCGGGTTCGGGCGCCAGGGTGGTTGTCGTTACCGATCAATTGCCACTACCAAAGCACTGCCAGAACACCACCGATGGATTCGCGCTCAGCGCCACCGCAACCGGTTGCCGATCAGAGCGCCAAGGGGCGTTGGCTTGAACCCGGTGGCGATGGCGTCGGGGTCGTACAGAGTTTTGGCCCATTCCATCAGCGGCAGCGGGTGGTCTTCCGTATCACGTTGATAAGTATTGAAGAATGCGTCGAGCAGCCCGGCTCTGCCGTGCCGGTTATGGCCGTATCTGGGCGAAAGCTGCTTGTGCGCCTCGGCCACCGGGCAGCCCTCGGCCAACATCAGATAGAGCGCCGCCGCAAAACCACTGCGGTCGGCCCCAGACTTGCAATGCAACAACACCGGCCGCTCCATAACCTCGAACAGTCGGGCCGCCGCGCTCAACTCGTCGCGGCTGGGCAGGGCGTGGGAGCGGATCACCAGGTTACGGAAAGTCAGGCCGGTGGCGTCGCAGGCCTCCAGTTCCAGCGGCAGCGAGCCGAAGCCGCGTCCGGCGCGCAGCGACACCACCGAGCGCCCGCCGCGCCGGGCAAAGGCGCGCAGCTGCCCCGGCGTCGGCTGCCCGGAACGCCAGACGCCGTCGGCGACCCGGTGCAGGTTCAGATATGCCAACCGGACGATCCCGTGATCGACGAACAGCATGTCGAACCAGGCGCGGAGCCGATCTTGGCGGGTGACGAGCGGTCGGCCAAAGCGTTCCATCCTGGCGTACCGCTTGCGCTCGGCGGGCAATATGCCAGAGCCGGGCCGGTAGCGATCCGAATCTGGATCCGGGGTAGGGGATGCATCGGTCATGGCAGCGGAGATATAGCAACCGGTTGGCAGGCGCGCAAGCAAACCCGGCGTCCGCCAGAATGTGGAGAAATTTCTATAAATTATTGATAATACAGTATTTTTCGTGACAACTTGAATGCCATGTGTCCCGTTCATCCGGGGACTTCTGACGGGTGGGGTGTCGGTTTTCATGATCCGGCCAGTGATGATTGTTGTGGCGACCGGCCTTGTGCTCGGGGCGGCGGGGGATTTGCGTCAGAATCTTCATCCTCGCCGCTGAGCGCATAATTTTCTCACAAGCCTGCACCGGTTACGAGAACCGGGCAGGGCCGGTGCGGCGCGGCGCGGCGCGGCGGGCCCGGCGAACTCGTCGCCTTCCTAGCCGACGCTCGCGCGGCGGCGGAGATTTCGCTGGAAATCGGAACTCCGATGCAACAGGGCAGGGCGGCACTGCTGCTGTCGCGGATCGTGATGCTGCGCGACACTGTTGAACAGATGAATGCGGATCGGGCTGCGCACGCTACCACTCGTGGGGTGAAACCCGGTCAAATCAGAACATCAATGAATCAGACCAGGCCGCTCGCGTCCAGTGCCGACGTCGTCAACGGGTTGCTAACGCGCTGCTTCGGGTGACTCCGTCAGGCGAGTTCCTGATCGCCCACCGCATGGGGCTCATGATTGCATTTGATGCATGGCTTGACAGCGGCGCGGAATTCTCGCTTGCATCCTAATCCTTAGGGCGATTTTCGCTCTGAACAGAATCTGGCTGGACACTCTTGCAATGTCGCAAGCGTGGGGCGAAGGCAAAGGTGGAGCGCCGGCGGACTGGAAATCGAACCGCCTGGGCGCAGACTTTCCGCAAACGCTGGTCGAACTGCGCCAGGCGTCTCATGATAGCGTGTTGTCGGCCGCCGGCGTGCCGGCCGCGCTGTTCTCTGCCCGATCCGGCGCCACGGGCGCGCGGGAGGCGCTGCGGCAATTCCTGCACTCAACGCTTCAACCGCTCGCCAGTGTGATCGCCGTCGAGGCGCGGGCCAAGCCGGACCCTGCGGTTACGTTTGATTTCAGCCGGCTGATGGCGGCCGACATTCAGGGCAAGGCGCGATCGGCGAAGGCGCTGATCGATGCCGGGTTCAGCCTGGAGCAAGCGGCGGCGATGGCGGGCTTTATCGGCGCCGGAGATCGGTGAGCGGTCATGCCCCTGTATCATGCCCCCACCCTGACAACGGTTGTCACCCTTCGCAATCCGGCCGACCTGACATCAACCCCGAACAGTTGAGGATGGAACTGGGGGTTGGATGGCCAACAGCAAACCGGATGATCTTGCGCCTACGTGCGATTAAGATCGCCGAATCCGTGAGCTATCCGGTGGGAAATCAATTGATGCATTGACGCAAGGTCCCCCCGGCACGCGCGGGGACAGACCTAGGGGAGAGAAGAACGGATAGGAAATAGAACATACAAATGGAAACCCCGCCCGGGGGTGAAACCGGCGGGGGGATAGAAAGTCGGACTGATAAGGTCCAGGATCATCAACCCCCAAGCCAACAGGAACCGACATGACCAACCCCCAAAGGAAAGGGGATTATATACAATAGTGCCCAAATCTCCGTTGACACGGCACATCAAATTGGGCACTATTAGGTGTCAGCAGGAGATGATGATGTCAAAATCAACGAAAGCCCCCGGAAAGAGCTACCGCAAGGGAGTTTCCCTCGTTCAAATGACGAAGATGTTTCCGGACGATGCGACGGCGGAGGCATGGTTCACAAAACGCCGTTGGCCAAACGGGCCACACTGTCCGCATTGCGGCTCGACCAACATTCAATCCGGCGCGGCGCATGCAACCATGCCGTATAGATGCCGCGAGCGCGAATGTCGCAAGCGATTTAGCGTTAAGGTTGGCACATGCATGCAGAGTTCAAACTTGGGCTATCAGATTTGGGCCATGTCTATTTATCTGCTGGCCACAAGCCTTAAGGGCGTATCCAGCATGAAGCTGCATCGCGACCTTGATATCACCCAGAAATCAGCATGGCACTTGGCGCATAGGATGCGTAACGTTTGGAAAAACGGCAGCGAAAGCTTGTTCTCCGGCCCGGTCGAGGTCGATGAGACCTACATCGGCGGCAAGGAAAAGAACAAGCACGCCGACAAGAAGCTTCGCGCTGGCAGGGGTGGTGTCGGCAAGTCGATCGTTATCGGAGCCAAGGACCGCGAAACCAACCGCGTGAGCGCCACCGTGACAAGCGGGACGGACGCCAGGACGCTTCAGGGGTTTGTCGGCGGTCACGCTGCCGATGGAGCGACAGTCTACACGGACGATCACGGCGGGTATCGGGGGATGGCGTTCGAGCATGAGACCGTCAAGCACAGTGTCGGCGAGTATGTGAACGGCATGGCCCACACCAACGGGATCGAATCCTTCTGGTCGATGCTCAAGCGCGGCTATCACGGCACCTGCCACCACATGAGCAGCAAGCACCTTGGCCGCTATGTCGGTGAGTTCGCGGGTCGCCACAATGACCGTGAATCTGATACCGCCGATCAGATGGGTCATATGGTTGAAGGCATGATCGGAAAGCAGTTGCGTTACAATGATTTGATCGGTGTCCAGGATGCTGTCGAGTATTGAGCTTTGCGCCGGTGCTGGCGGGACTTCGCTCGGCCTTGAACATGCGGGCTTCCACCCAACGCTGCTGATTGACAATGATCTGCATGCCTGCATGACGTTACGCCGCAACCGTCCAGCGTGGAACGCCGTCGAGGCCGATTTACGGCAATTCGACCTGTCCGTCTGGCCGCAAGTCGATTTGCTATAGGGCGGGTTGCCTTGCCCACCATATTCTTTGGCAGGGCAACAACGCGGCAGCGACGACGAGCGCGATCTATTTCCCCAAATGCTGCGTATTGTCGAGCGCGCACGCCCTCGCGCCGTCTTGATCGAAAACGTGCGCGGGCTGTTGACTGCCAAGTTTGCGCCCATGCGCGAGAGCATTGACGCAACCCTGCACAGGCTCGGCTTCCAGCCACATTGGGCATTATTGAACGCGGTCAAGTTTGGCGTACCGCAGAATCGCAGCCGAGTGTTCCTAATCGCGCTGCGCAGGGGCGAGACCAGACAGCTGCAATGGCCTTTCCAGACGGTGACGGTCCGGCGTTACCGTCGGTGACGCCATTGGCGACCTGATGGCCGAGGGCGGCTGGCACAACGCAAAGACGTGGGCAGCACAAGCATCGCTCCCAGCACCAACCATCGTCGGCGGCTCGAAAAAACACGGTGGCCCCGACCTCGGCCCCACCCGTGCGCGGCGCGAATGGGCCGAAATAGGAGTGGACGGCGGCGGTATAGCAAATCACCCCCCCCCGCCCCCCCGTTTTGGCGGAAAACCGCGACTTACGGCCCGCATGGTCGCGCGGATTCAAGGCTTTCCCGATGACTGGACCTTTGTCGGCGGCAAGACGCAGCAATGTCGTCAGATCGGCAACGCCCTGCCGCCTCCCTTGGCTGCTTCGGTCGGGCAGGTGTTGGCAAAATGTCTGGGCTGACCGGCAAGAACGGAATCCGCGCGTTTCTCCTCGATCACATTGGACAAATCGTGAGAACGGAGGAAATACAAGGTGCCAGTGGCGGGCAAGTGCAGTATTCGCGCCGACTGCGGGAACTGCGTGATGAGGAGGGCTGGCCGATTCAATCGCATCACGATTCGACCGACCTCAAACCAGGGAAATATCGACTCGTGACATGGCCACCGAGCAAGCCGCCGCTAAAGTTCTCACGCAATATCAGCGGCTCGTTGCGTGTTCAGGTATTGGAGCGCAACAACTTTCTCTGCCAGATGTGTGGCGCAATTGCGGGTGATCCTGACGACCGCACCGGACGGCCAGTGCGCCTGCATGTGGGCCATATCGTGGACAAGAGCCATGGCGGCGTTGACACTTTGAGCAAACTGCGGGCCTTGTGCAGTGCCTGCAATCAAGGAGCCAAAAACACCAGCCAAGAGCCGCCAAGCTGGAGCCTGCTTAAGGCACAGATACGAAGGGCATCGAACGATGATCAGCGCAAGGCTTTAGATTGGCTCAAACAAAAACCTGGGAACCCGTAAACGGAGGGAAAAAACCATGACGAAAATTGCGGAAGATATGACGTTGAAGGGAAAGCTCGCCAATCCCGATTACCATCCGACGAAGGCAGAAATGGAAACCGATGTTAGCATTCCAACGACGCCTGAAAGGTTGGCGACTGCGGTTCTCAAAGGCGGTGCGGAGCGCCGCGAGCCGGACGATTAACCGGCAACGTGGGCACTATTGTATATAACCCCCAAAGGAAAGGCGGTAAGCCAATGCCCACTACAGCCCCCAAAAACACATCGCGCAATCCGTCACATAAACGGCGAACCCCCGCGCCGAAGATTGAGGCGCTGCCCGGTGTCGAGGCGCCAGCGCCCGCCGGCGACAACTACAAGCAAACAGTCAAGCGCCTGGCCAAGTTGCCGACGGCCGAACATGAGCTTGAGCGAAAGTCCGAAGCGAGACGCCTGGATGTCCGGGTAACGATACTCGACACGGATGTTAAGACGGCCCGCCGGGCTTCCGGTGAGGAAGCAAAGAAAGCGGCGCGCCCGGCCTCCGGTGGCGATAAGCTTCAAGGCCAGGCGCTGGAATGGCGTGAGGTTGAAGCGTGGCACAAGCCGGTGGACGGCGCGACGCTTCTTGACAATATAGTTATCCCGTTAAATTACCAAGTCGCTGAGCGAATCCACCCGACTTGAACTTGCGCCAGGAAACCACGAGAGACCGTCCACCCGTGACCGATCAACCGCTTGCCACGAGCATCCGCATTGCCATGTGGTCGGGGCCGCGCAATATCTCGACCGCGATGATGCGTGCCTGGGAGAACCGGGCCGACTGCCGCGTGACCGACGAGCCGTTCTATGCCGCCTACCTGGCCGCCTCCGGGCTGGACCATCCGATGCGCGCGGCGGTGATCGCGGCGCAGCCGGTGGACTGGGAAGTGTGCGCGCGGTTTTGTGCCGGGGATTTGGCCGCGGGCGCCGGGGATGCGCCCGTGCATTTTCAAAAGCACATGTGCCAGCACATGATCGCCGACGCACCGTTGGGCTGGATGGCGGTTTGCCGCCACGCCTTCCTGATCCGCCCACCGGAAGCAGTGGCTGCCTCGTTCCACAAGGGCTGGGCCGGGATGGGCGCCGACGACCTGGGGTTCCGGCGCCAGGCCGAATTGTTTGATCATATCTGCCAGACCAGCGGCGAAGCCCCTCCGGTGCTGGAGGCCTGCGATGTTCTGGAGGCACCTGAGGCGATGCTGCGGCGGTTGTGCAAGGCGCTGGGGGTGGTGTTTGACACGGCGATGCTGGCCTGGCCGGCAGGGCCGCGCGACAGCGACGGGGTCTGGGCGGCGCATTGGTATGCGCGGGTGAACCGGTCTACCGGGTTTGCGCCCTACCAACCGCCCGGGCCAGTGCCCGAGGGGCTGAAGGGGGTCGTCGCCGAGTGCACGCCCCATTATGAACGGATGAAAGCCCACAAACTTGAGGGGTAGCCCCCCATGCCCCGTTTCGCCGCCAACCTCTCGATGCTGTTTACCGAGCTCCCATTCATCGAGCGCTTCGATGCGGCGGCGGCGGCAGGCTTCGAGGCGGTGGAGATTCTGCGCCCCTATGCCAATCCGGCGGCCGAGATCCGTGGCGCGCTGGATCGCAGCGGACTGGCGCTGGCACTGTTCAATACGCCACCCGGAGATTGGCAGGTGGGCGAGCGCGGGACGGCATCGATTCCGGGCCGCGAGGCGGAGTTCCGCGACAGTGTTGCCCGGGCGTTGGACTATGCAGCACTGCTACGACCCGGGCGGGTCCACGTCATGGCGGGGATTGCCCAGGGGCCGGAGGCGCGGGCGGTGTATCTGGAGAACCTTGCGTATGCGGCAAAAGCGGCGGGGGCGCAGGGCCTCTGCATCGAGCCGATCAACAGCCGCGATATCCCGGGATACCACCTGAACACCTCGGCGGATGCGGTGGCGGTGCTGGACGCGGTCGGGGCGCGGAATCTCGGCCTGCAGTTCGACCTCTACCACGCCCAGATCACCGAGGGCGACCTGACCCGGCGGCTGGAGGCGTTGATGCCGCGGATTGTCCATATCCAGGTGGCGGGGGTGCCGGAGCGGCACGAGCCGGACAGGGGCGAGGTGAATTATCCGCACCTGTTCGGGATTCTGGACCGGTTGGGATATGAGGGGTTCGTGGGTTGCGAATATCGCCCGGCAGGGCGGACCGAGGATCGGTTGGGGTGGCTCCGGGCGGCGGTGGAGCAGGGCGGATCTTGAGCCGCAACCTGTGGTAACAGTTGAGCGAGGGCGCCAGCGGCCGGTGTCAACAACAAACTGAGTTGACCGGTTTATGTACCATATTGATTGGCCGCTTTATTGGCAGGCCTGTGGTTAGCTGGCTTGGCGTAGCGACCGCCACGAGTTTGGCGCAGGCAAGCCAGTTAACCACGGGCCGTGCCGCCCAGCGGTTCTAGGCGGCTTGTTGTTCTGTCCCCTCCTGTTTGCCCCTCCTGTTTGCCCCTCCTGTTTGCCCCTCCTGTTTGAGCGTGCCGGAAGCGGAATGCCGATTATGGCAGGGTGGCGTCTGTTGAAGCCATGGCCTTCGACAGCGGGCAGGGCGGGTCGTGACCCGCCCTGCGCCCCCCCCTTGCACTCCACCCAGTTTGTTCGTAAATGCGCAGGGCCGCGACGATAGGGGTGTAGCTCAGTTGGTAGAGCGACGGTCTCCAAAACCGTAGGTCGGGGGTTCGAGACCCTCCGCCCCTGCCAGCGGCACCGGAAATGGAGAAGGCGAAGCACATGATCAATCCCGCCCAGTTTATCGCCCAGGTCCGCTCGGAAGCGGCCAAGGTGGTGTGGCCGACCCGCAAGGAAGCCGGGATCACCACAATGATGGTGTTCATCATGGCGCTGCTGGCGGCGATCTTCTTCTTTTTCATCGATCTGATCCTGCGCTTCGGAACTGACATGATTCTGAAGCTATAGGGCTTGATTTTCCGGGGATTTGGGTCTATCGGCTCAACACTTCACAGAATGAAATGGCGCGCACCGATTCGGCTTGCGCGCCTTTAGGATTGAGGCCCGCACCAAAACCACTGATCTGACAAGGGGTTAAGTGTGAAAAACCTGGTATTCCATTTGGGATACTCAGGGCAGAGGCAAGGGGCGCGGCGCATGTCCAAACGTTGGTATTCGGTTCACGTTCTGTCAAACTTCGAAAAGAAGGTGGCAGAATCGATCCGCGATGCCGTGCGCGTCCGGAGCCTCGAGGACGAGATTGAGGACGTGTTGGTGCCGACCGAGGTGGTCGTCGAAATACGCAAAGGCAAGAAGGTCGATGTCGAGCGCCGCTTCATGCCCGGCTATGTGCTGGTCAAGATGGATATGACCGACCGGGCCTATCACGTGGTCAACGACATCCAGCGCGTCACGGGCTTCCTCGGCCCCCAGGGCCGCCCAACGCCGCTGCGCGACTCGGAGGTCGCGCGCATCCTCAACCAGGTTGAGGAAGGGCTGGATCACCCGCGCCCGTCGATCACCTTCCAAATCGGCGAGCAGGTCAGCGTCACCGACGGCCCATTCGAGAACTTCACGGGCATGGTCGAGGATGTCGACGAGGACAATTCCCGTCTCAAGGTGACGGTATCAATTTTTGGCCGGGCGACTCCGGTCGAGCTGGAATACTCGCAGGTCGCGAAAGCGGGCTGAGGGTCAACCCCGTGGGAGGCGAGGGCAGCGCGCTGTCCGGACCGGACCACATCCTGAAATAGCCGTCCGGCGCGCCGGGCGGGCATGGAGAGAGGAAAAGCTGTCGCATGGCCAAGAAAGTCATCGGCACGCTGAAACTGCAGGTTCCGGCCGGCAAGGCGAATCCATCGCCGCCGATCGGTCCCGCACTTGGTCAGCGTGGCATCAACATCATGGAGTTCTGCAAGGCGTTCAACGCCAAGAGCCAGGACATCGAACCGGGCGCCCCGTGCCCGACGATCATCACTTATTTCCAGGACAAATCCTTCACCTTCGAGATCAAGACGCCGCCGGCGTCGTTTCTGCTGAGGAAGGCGGCGAAGCTGAAATCCGGCGCCAACCTGCCGGGCCGCGAGACCGCCGGTACGGTCAAACTCAAGCAGGTGCGCGAGATCGCCGAGGCCAAGATGAAGGACCTGAACGCCAACTCGGTCGAGGCGGCGATGAAGATCATCCTCGGCTCGGCACGGTCGATGGGCATCGAGGTCAAGGGGTAAGTCATGGCCAGGTTTGGAAAACGCACGAAGGCCATTCGCGAATCGGTGCAAGGCAAGTCGCTGCTGCCGCTCGACGAGGCTGTTGCCCTGGTCAAGTCCAACGCCACCGCGAAGTTCGACGAGACCGTCGAGATCGCGCTGAATCTGGGTGTCGATCCGCGCCATGCGGATCAACTGGTCCGGGGCACGGTCAACCTGCCCAACGGCACTGGCAAGACACTGCGCGTCGCGGTGTTCGCCAAGGGCCCGAAAGCCGAGGAAGCGACCAAGGCAGGGGCCGACATCGTCGGTGCCGAGGATCTGATGGAACAGATCCAGGGCGGCAAGATCGATTTCGACCGCTGCATCGCGACCCCGGACATGATGCCGATCGTCGGACGGCTGGGCAAAATCCTCGGCCCGCGCGGCCTGATGCCGAACCCGCGGGTTGGCACGGTCACCATGGACGTGACCCAGGCGATCAATGACGCCAAGGGCGGCCAGGTGCAGTTCCGGGTCGAGAAGGCGGGAGTGGTGCATGCGGGCATCGGCAAGGCCAGCTTCGACGAGGGCAAGATCGTGGAGAACGTCCGCGCCATTGTCGATGCCATTAACCGGGCCAAGCCGACGGGTGCCAAGGGCACCTATCTGAAGAAGGTTTCGATCAGTTCGACCATGGGCGCCGGCATCAGCGTGGTGCTGGACAGTCTGGCCGGCTGATCAGACGAGATCCCCCGGCCTGGGAGCCGGGGTTACCACGGAGGGGTTCGCCCTTCCGGCCTGTCCAAGACGGTGGGTAGCCCCCCAGATGCAAGTGGGGGCGGAAATCCCGCCATAGACGGGGATTAGGTACGAGATTCGACCCTTCGGGGTGCGCGATCTTGGCCGGTCCCCGGATGGGGACCAGGCATCGGGCGCAGTCGCGGCCGATGTTGAAAATGAGCCGGTGGTCTTTCGGGGCTGCCAGTAACTTGGAGAAGACTGTGGAAAGAGCCCAAAAGGAAGCTGTGGTCGAGAACCTTGGCCAGATCTTTGCGGACTCTGGTGTCGTGGTGGTTGCACACTACGCCGGCCTCACGGTTGCTCAGATGTCGGACCTCAGAAACCGGATGCGTGAAGCCGGTGGTGGGGTCCGCGTTGCCAAGAACCGGCTCGCCAAGATCGCCCTTGAGGGCAAGCCCAATTCGGGAATTGCTCAGTTTCTCAAGGGGCAGACGGTGCTCGCTTACTCCGAGGACCCCGTCACTGCGGCCAAGGTCGTGAAAGCCTATGCCAAGGATAATTCGAGGTTCGAGATTATCGGCGGCGCAATGGGCGAGACGGTGCTCGATGTAAGTGGTGTCGAAGCTGTGGCTGCAATGCCGTCGCGCGAGGAGTTGCTTTCCTCGGTCGCCGGTATGCTGATGGCCCCGGCCGGCAACATCGTCAGCGCGATTTCGGCGCCCGGCGCGAATATGGCAGCGATTGCCCAAACCCTCGCCGAGAGGGAAGCGGCATAAGCGTTGAAGCAACACCCGTGAGCCGGTGCGTGTGCGATTGCATGACGTCCGGGACCACGAAACGAGACAGAACGGAAACGAGACATGTCGAAAATTGAGAAACTTGCCGACGAAATCGTCGGACTGACCCTTCTGGAAGCCGTCGAGCTGAAGGATCTGCTGAAGGAAAAGCATGGCATCGAGCCAGCCGCTGGTGCGGTTGCGGTCGCAGCCGGTCCGGTGGTGGCGGAAGCCGCCGAGGAGCAGACCGAATTTGATGTCATCCTCAAGTCCTACGGCGAGAAGAAGATCAACGTCATCAAGGAAGTCCGCGCCCTTACCGGCCTGGGCCTGAAAGAGGCGAAGGATCTGGTCGAGGCCGGCGGCAAGGCCGTCAAGGAAGGCGTCAACAAGGACGAGGCCGAGGCAACCAAGAAGCAGCTTGAAGAGGCTGGCGCCGAGGTTGAGCTGAAGTGATCCGGTGCGGGGGCGACCCCGCGTTTGGTCAGACGAGATTGGCTGGATCCGCTGCTTGAGGTGGGTCCAGCCCGCGTCGTCTCGGGCCCTGGGTTGAACCAGGGCCTTGGAGGACGCGGATTTAAGGGTTCGGGACACGTCTGGCGGGGGCCGCCAGTACGCAGGATAGGACCCGCGAGAGCGTAGACAGCCGAAGGCCGCCGTCCCCCCGGCGGCTAGTGGCGGATGAACGATAAACCGAGGACGCACATGGGCGAGATCTTTTCCGGTCGCAAACGTATTCGGAAGCATTTTGGCAAGATTCGCGAAGTCGCGGAGATGCCGAACCTCATCGAGGTTCAGAAAAGCTCCTACGATCTCTTCTTGAACAGCGGCGATGCCGATACTCCGCAGGACGGCGAGGGCCTGCAGGGCGTGTTCCAGTCGGTCTTTCCGATCAAGGACTTCAACGAGACCGCGGTACTGGAGTTCGTGCGTTACGATCTGGAGCCGCCGAAATACGATGTCGAGGAGTGCCAGCAGCGCGACATGACCTATGCGGCGCCGCTGAAGGTCACCCTGCGCCTGATCGTGTTCGATATCGACGACGACACCGGCGCAAAGTCGGTCAAGGACGCCAAGGAGCAGGACGTCTATATGGGCGACATGCCGCTGATGACCCAAAACGGCACTTTCGTCGTCAACGGCACCGAGCGGGTCATCGTCAGCCAGATGCACCGTTCCCCGGGCGTGTTCTTCGACCACGACAAGGGCAAGACCCATTCGTCGGGCAAATTGCTGTTCGCCAGCCGGGTGATCCCCTATCGCGGTTCGTGGCTCGACTTCGAATTCGACGCCAAGGACATCGTCCATGCCCGCATCGACCGGCGCCGCAAGCTGCCGGTGACGACACTGTTGTATGCGTTGGGAATGGATCAGGAGGCGATCTGCGACCACTTCTACGATCGTGTCGCTTATGTCCGCCATGGCGACGGCTGGTCGGTTCCCCTGAATGTCGAGCGGTTAAAGGGGTCGAGCCCGGTCTATGACATTGTCAACGCAAAAACTGGCAAGGTCGTTGCTCCCGCTGGAACCAAGCTCAAGCCGCGCGACCTGAAGAAACTTGCCGGGGGCAAGATCGACAAGGTGCTGGTGCCTTTCAATGCGATCGAGGGCCGTTTCGTCGCCTGCGACATGATCAACAAAAAAACCGGCGAGATCTATGTCGAGGCCGGAGACGAGCTCGACGCTGAACAGTTGCAGGAGCTACTCGACGCCGGGTTCAAGACCATCGAGACACTGGACATCGATAACATCACCGTCGGTGGTTACATTCGCAAGACGCTGGCGCTGGACAAGAACGCCAGCCGCGAGACCGCGCTCTTGGACATCTACCGGGTAATGCGCCCGGGTGAGCCGCCGACCTTTGACGCGGCCGAGACGATGTTCCAGTCGCTGTTTTTCGATTCCGAGCGCTACGATTTGTCGGCCGTCGGCCGGGTCAAGATGAACATGCGCATGGAACTGGATGCACCGGACACCCAGCGCACGTTGCGCAAGGAAGACATCCTGGCGGTCGTCAAGGCGCTGGTCGGCCTGCGCGATGGCCGCGGCGAAATCGACGACATCGATCATCTGGGTAACCGCCGGGTGCGCTCGGTCGGCGAACTGATGGAGAACCAGTACCGGGTCGGCTTGCTGCGCATGGAGCGGGCAATCCGCGAGCGAATGTCGTCGGTCGAGATCGACACGGTGATGCCGCAGGATTTGATCAACGCCAAGCCGGCGGCGGCGGCGGTGCGCGAGTTCTTCGGCTCGAGCCAGCTTTCGCAGTTCATGGACCAGACGAACCCGTTGTCGGAGGTTACTCATAAACGGCGCCTTTCAGCACTTGGACCCGGCGGCCTGACGCGCGAGCGTGCGGGCTTCGAGGTGCGCGATGTGCACCCCACCCATTACGGCCGCATGTGCCCGATCGAGACGCCGGAAGGGCCGAATATCGGCCTGATCAACTCGCTGGCCACGTTCGCCCGCGTGAACAAATACGGCTTCATCGAGACCCCCTACCGCAAGGTCGTGGACGGCAAGGTGACCGACGAGGTGATCTATATCTCGGCCACCGAGGAGATGCGCTACACCGTCGCCCAGGCGAATGCGCAGCTCAACCCCGACGGCACCTTCAAAAACGAGCTGGCCTCGACCCGCAAGGCAGGTGAGTTCATGCTGAGCCCGCGCGAAAACATCGACCTGATCGATGTCTCGCCGAAGCAGCTTGTCTCGGTCGCCGCGGCGTTGATCCCCTTCTTGGAGAACGACGATGCCAACCGTGCGTTGATGGGCTCGAACATGCAGCGCCAGGCGGTGCCTCTGCTGAAGGCGGACGCGCCGTATATCGGCACTGGCATGGAGGCCAAGGTTGCCCGTGATTCGGGTGCCGCCATCGCCGCACGGCGCGGCGGCGTGATCGACCAGGTCGATGCTATGCGTATCGTCATCCGGGTCACCGACGAGATGGAGATCGGTGATCCTGGCGTGGACATCTACCGCTTGCGCAAGTTCCAGCGGTCGAACCAGAACACCTGCATCAACCAGCGCCCGTTGGTGAAAGTGGGCGATCTGGTCAAGGCCGGTGACGTGGTCGCCGACGGCCCATCGACCGATCTGGGCGAACTGGCGCTGGGAAAGAACATCCTCGTCGCCTTCATGCCCTGGAACGGCTACAACTACGAGGACTCGATCCTGATCTCCGAGCGGGTCGCCAAGGATGACGTGTTCACCTCGATCCACATCGAGGAATATGAGGTCATGGCCCGCGACACCAAGTTGGGGCCGGAAGAGATCACCCGCGATATCCCGAACGTCGGCGAGGAGGCCCTGCGCAACCTCGACGAAGCGGGAATCGTCTATATCGGTGCCGAGGTTGGACCGGCGGATATACTGGTCGGCAAGATCACGCCGAAGGGCGAAAGCCCGATGACGCCGGAGGAAAAGCTTCTTCGCGCCATCTTCGGCGACAAGGCTTCGGATGTACGCGACACCAGTCTGCGCATGCCTCCGGGCGATTTCGGCACCGTGGTCGAGGTTCGCGTCTTCAACCGCCACGGCGTCGAGAAGGACGAGCGTGCGTTTCAGATCGAGCGCGACGAGATCGAGCGTCTGGCCCGCGACCGGGACGACGAATTGGAGATCCTGGAGCGCAACATCTATGCGCGGCTGAAGGACATCATCTTCGGCAAGAGCTGCGTCAAGGGGCCGAAGGGCGTCAAGGCGGGCGCAAAGGTCGATGAGGATCTGCTGGCCAGCCTGAGCCGCGGCCAGTGGTGGCAACTCGCCCTGCCGAAGGAGGCCGACGCCACCCGCGTCGAGGCCCTGAACCTGCAATATGACCTGGCCAAGAAGGTGCTGGAAGCGCGCTTCGAGGACAAGGTCGAGAAGGTGCGCCGGGGCGATGATCTGCCGCCGGGCGGGATGAAGATGGTCAAGGTCTTCGTCGCCGTGAAGCGCAAGCTGCAGCCGGGTGACAAGATGGCCGGGCGCCACGGCAACAAGGGTGTGGTCTCGAAGGTCGTGCCGGAGGAGGACATGCCGTTCCTCGCCGACGGCACCGCGGTCGATATCGTGCTCAACCCGCTGGGTGTGCCGAGCCGGATGAATGTCGGCCAGATCCTGGAGACCCATATGGGTTGGGCGGCGGCGAATCTGGGCCGGATGGTCGGAGACTCGCTCGACGCCTACCGACGCTCGGGCGACATGTCGCCGGTCAAGGATGCGATGAAGATGGTCTATGGCGAGACTGTCTTCTCGGCTGCGACCGGCGATATGACCGACGCCGAACTGATCGAGGCGGCCGACAATGTTCGTGGCGGCGTGCCGATCGCGACCCCGGTCTTCGATGGTGCCAAGGGGGCGGATGTCAACGAGCATCTGCGCATGGCCGGGTTGGACGAAAGCGGGCAGGTGACCCTGTTTGACGGCCGCACCGGCGATGCCTTCGTGCGGCTGGTGACGGTGGGCTACAAGTACCTGCTGAAGCTGCATCACCTGGTGGATGACAAGATCCACGCGCGTTCGACCGGCCCGTACAGCCTGGTCACCCAGCAACCGCTGGGCGGCAAGGCACAGTTCGGTGGTCAGCGCTTCGGCGAGATGGAGGTCTGGGCGTTGGAAGCCTATGGCGCCGCCTACACGCTGCAGGAGATGCTGACCGTCAAGTCGGACGATGTCGCTGGCCGGACCAAGGTCTACGAGTCGATCGTCAAGGGCGAGGATGATTTCGAGGCCGGTATCCCGGAATCGTTCAACGTCCTGGTCAAGGAGATCCGCTCGCTTGGTTTGAATGTCGAACTGCTCGACGGCGACGAAGAAATCTAAACACCCCGGCCCCGGGCTTTGCGCACCCCCTGCGCAGAGCTCCCCCTTTATACAGGAGGGTGGGGTGTCCCTGAACCCAGGGGGATTATGGAGAGCCTTCCATGAACCAGGAATTGACGAACATCTTCAACCCGGTGGAGCCGGCGAAGACCTTTGACGAGATCCGCATCTCTCTGGCCAGCCCGGAGCGGATTTTGTCGTGGTCGTTTGGTGATATCAAGAAGCCGGAGACGATCAACTACCGAACCTTCAAGCCGGAGCGCGATGGCCTGTTCTGCGCCCGCATCTTTGGCCCGATCAAGGATTACGAGTGCCTCTGCGGCAAATACAAGCGCATGAAGTATCGTGGCGTCACCTGCGAGAAATGCGGTGTTGAAGTCACGCTGCAAAAGGTGCGGCGCGAGCGCATGGGCCACATCCAGCTCGCCGCACCGGTGGCGCATATCTGGTTCCTGAAGTCGCTGCCTTCGCGCATCGGCCTGATGCTGGACATGACGCTGCGCGAGCTGGAGCGGGTTCTCTATTTTGAGCAGTATGTCGTGGTCGAGCCGGGTATGACCGATCTGGCCCATGGCGAGACAATGACCGAAGAGCAGTACCTCGACGCCCAGGACGCCTATGGCGAGGACGCTTTTCGCGCCGGCATCGGCGCCGAGGCGATCCGCGAGATGCTGTCGGCGATCGATCTGGAGGCCGAGGCCGAGCGCCTGCGCGTCGACCTGGCCGAGGCAACCGGCGAGTTGAAGCCGAAAAAGATCATCAAGCGCCTCAAGCTGGTTGAGAACTTCATCGAGTCGGGCAACCGACCCGAGTGGATGGTGCTGACCGTGGTGCCGGTGATCCCGCCCGAGCTGCGCCCGCTGGTGCCGCTGGACGGTGGCCGCTTCGCTACCTCGGACCTGAATGACCTGTATCGCCGGGTCATCAACCGCAACAACCGCCTGAAGCGGCTGATCGAGCTGCGCGCGCCGGACATCATCATCCGAAACGAGAAGCGGATGTTGCAGGAATCGGTCGATGCGCTGTTCGACAACGGCCGCCGCGGCCGGGTCATCACCGGCGCCAACAAGCGCCCGCTGAAATCCCTCAGCGACATGCTGAAGGGCAAGCAGGGCCGGTTCCGCCAGAACCTGCTAGGCAAGCGGGTCGATTTCTCGGGCCGCTCGGTCATCGTGACCGGGCCGGAACTGAAGCTGCACCAGTGCGGTTTGCCGAAGAAGATGGCGTTGGAGCTGTTCAAGCCGTTCATCTATTCGCGACTTGACGCCAAGGGTCTCAGTTCGACCGTCAAGCAGGCGAAGAAACTGGTCGAGAAGGAACGCCCCGAGGTCTGGGATATCCTGGACGAGGTGATCCGTGAGCACCCGGTTCTGCTGAACCGCGCGCCGACATTGCACCGCCTGGGCATTCAGGCCTTCGAGCCGGTATTGATCGAGGGTAAGGCGATTCAGCTGCATCCGCTGGTCTGCGCCGCCTTCAACGCCGATTTCGACGGCGACCAGATGGCCGTTCACATTCCGCTCAGCCTTGAGGCTCAGTTGGAAGCGCGCGTCCTGATGATGTCGACCAACAACGTGCTGTCGCCGGCCAACGGCAAGCCGATCATCGTGCCCTCGCAGGACATGATTCTCGGCCTGTACTACCTCAGCCTGGAAAAGGCCGGCGAGCCCAACGAGGGCATGATGCTGGCCGACCAGGCCGAGATCGAACATGCGCTCCACGCCGAGATGATCAACCTGCACACCAAAATCATAACCCGCTTCCACACGGTGGACGAGGACGGCAAAGACTTTGTGCGCCGGGTCGACACCACCCCGGGCCGTATGATGCTGGCCAACCTGTTGCCGAAGAACTCGAACGTGCCGTTCGATATTGTCAACCGGGTGCTGCGCAAGCGCGAAGTTGGCGAGGTGATTGATGCCGTCTACCGCCACTGCGGTCAGAAGGAATCGGTGATCTTCTGCGATCGAATCATGAGCCTGGGGTTCACCGAGGCATTCAAGGCCGGCATTTCGTTCGGCAAGGATGACATGGTGGTCCCCGACACCAAGTGGGAGATCGTCAACCAGACCCGTACCCTGGCGAAGGAATTCGAGCAGCAGTATCAGGACGGCCTGATCACCCAGGGAGAGAAATACAACAAGGTCGTCGATGCCTGGTCGAAGTGCACCGACAAGGTCGCCGACGCCATGATGGACGAGATCAAAAAGGTCAAGGTCGACGAAGAGACCGGGCGCGAGAAGGATATGAACTCAGTCTACATGATGAGCCATTCCGGCGCCCGCGGTTCTCCGACCCAGATGCGCCAGCTCGCCGCCATGCGCGGCCTGATGGCCAAGCCGTCGGGCGAGATTATCGAGACGCCGATCATCTCGAACTTCAAGGAAGGTCTGACCGTTCTTGAATACTTCAACTCGACCCATGGGGCGCGCAAGGGCTTGGCGGACACCGCGCTGAAGACCGCGAACTCGGGTTATCTGACCCGGCGTCTGGTCGATGTGGCGCAGGACTGCATCATCAAGGTCGAGGACTGTGGCACCGAAACGGGCATCACCGCCGAAGCGGTGGTCGATGGCGGCAATGTCATCGCCACCATTGGCGAGCAGGTGCTGGGCCGGGTGCCGGTTGATGACGTGGTCGATCCGGAGACCGGCGAAGTGATCCACCCCGGCGGCAGGATGATCGAGGAACCGGAGGCGGCTGCGATCGACGAGGCCAAGGTTCAGTCGTTCAAGATCCGCTCGCCGTTGACCTGCGAGGCCAGCGACGGCATTTGCGCCCAGTGCTATGGGCGCGATCTGGCTCGCGGGACCCGGGTGAACATCGGCGAGGCGGTCGGCATCATCGCCGCCCAGTCGATCGGTGAGCCGGGCACACAGCTGACCATGCGGACCTTCCACATCGGCGGCGCTGCCAATGTGGCCGACCAGTCGTTCCTGGAATCGACCCAGGAGGGCAAGCTGAAGTTCCGCAACGCCAGCACTCTGAAGAACAGCGACGGCGAAGTCGTCATCATGTCGCGGAACATGCAGATCGCCGTGGTCGATGACATGGGCCGCGAGCGGACCACTCACAAGGTCGCCTATGGTTCGAAGCTGCTGGTCAAGGCGGGTAAGAAGATCACCCGCGGTCAGCGTCTGGCCGAGTGGGATCCCTACGCGCTGCCGATCATCGCCGAAAAGGGAGGTGTGGCGAAGTTCATCGATCTCGAACTCGGGTTTTCGCTTCGTGAGGAGACCGATGATGCCACCGGTATCTCGCAGCGCATCGTCAGCGACTGGCGGTCGGCGCCAAAGGGCAACGAGTTGAAGCCGGCGATCACGCTGGTCGATACTTCCGGCAACATGATCAAGCTCGATAACGGCAATCCGGCGCATTACTTCATGTCGGTGGATGCGATCCTGTCGGTCGAGGAAGGCCAGGAGATCAAAGCCGGAGCGGTCATCGCCCGTATCCCACGCGAGAGCGCCCGGACCAAGGACATCACCGGCGGTCTGCCGCGAGTCGCCGAACTGTTCGAGGCCCGGCGTCCGAAGGATCACGCCATCATCGCCGAGATCGGCGGCACCGTGCATTTTGCCAAGGACTACAAGAACAAGCGCCGGATCGCCATCGAACCGATCGACGAGAGCGCGGAGACGCGCGAATACCTGATCCCGAAGGGCAAGCATATTGCGGTCCAGGAAGGTGACATCATCACCAAGGGCGAGTACATCATGGACGGCAATCCCGCCCCCCATGATATCCTCGCCATTATGGGCCGCGAAGCATTGGCCAACTACCTGACCAACGAGGTCCAGGAGGTCTATCGGCTGCAGGGCGTGAAGATCGACGACAAGCACATCGAGGTGATCGTTCGCCAGATGCTGCAGAAAATCGAGATCTCGGCTTCGGGCGATACCACGTTTCTGCCTGGTGAGCACGTCGATCGCACCGAGTTCGGCGAGATCAACGCCAAGGCCGAGGCCGAGGGCCGGAGTCCCGCGCAAGGTGCGCCGGTGCTGCTGGGCATCACCAAGGCCAGCCTGCAGACTCGTTCGTTCATCTCAGCGGCCTCATTCCAGGAGACCACCAGGGTACTGACCGAGGCGGCGACCCAGGGCAAACGTGACCGGCTGGTCGGGCTGAAGGAGAACGTCATCGTCGGCCGGTTGATCCCGGCGGGCACCGGCGGCGCCACAACCCGAATCAAGCAGGTCGCGGCGGCCCGCGACAAGGTGGTCATCGCCGAACGTGAAGCGGCGGCGGCGGCGGCGGCTGCTGCGCTCGAGGTGATCGAGGTGCCGGAGGAGGAGGACGAGGCAATGACCGAACCGGCAACGACCACTGGCAGCGGCTTCGACGAAATCTTCTGATACTTCCAGCATAATCGGGAACCGGGGCCTGGCGTTGCTGCGCCGGGCCCCTTTTCATACTTTGGAAACCATATGGCCGCCAAGGTCGCCAGCGATGAGCCGGAGCGACGGGAGAGCGACATGCACAATCTGATCCTTGGCCTTGCCCTGCAGGCGGCTATCCTGGCGGTGATCCCGGCTGGACCGGCCGCCGTTGCCGATGAGATCATCGATGCCACCGACCCGGCGCGAATCCTGGCGGTCGTGCTGCCCTTCGGTGAGGCCACTCTCACCACCGACGACCTCGGTGATCCGCCGATCGAGGGGCGCATTGGCGAGAAGGAACACCGGCTGTTTTTCCATGGCCGCAGCGTGGGCCGGGACTGCTCGACCCTGACTTTCGCAGCCGAGTGGGAAGCCGAGGACGTCACCGATGAGATGATGGCCGACCGGAATCGCGAAAAGCGCTTCGGCAAGGCCTATCTGGATGAAGACGGTCATGCCGCCGTCGAGATCAGCGTGAACCTCCCTGGCGGCGTCACCAGCGTCAACCTTGCCGTCACCATCGACTGGTGGCGGCTGGTTATGGAGGAATTCGCGGAACACCACGATTCTTGAGAGCTCTTGTTGCCCCCGACGGGATTTATCCCCTGTTGGGCACTCCTGGGCGTGGCCCGGCAATCCCGCCATTAAATGGGAATTATATGCCAAAGTGCCATTTAGCTATTGCACTCAATGGGACTCTCGTATAATCCAATGACACGGAAGGAAAGGGAGTGAACGATGCACAAGGCCCCCGGTAAAAGCCATCGCAAGGGAATTAGCCTGGTTGAACTGATTGATATGTTCCCCAGCGATGATGTTGCGAGAGAGTGGTTCGAATCCAGGATATGGCCGGAAGGCCCGCATTGTCCGCATTGCGGGTCGTTTGATGTGCAGGTCGGAACGGCGCATAAATCAATGACGCATCGCTGCCGCACTTGCCCGGACAAGCCCAGGTTCTCGTTGAAAACCGGCACGATACTTGAGTGCACGAAATTGGGCTATCGGACATGGGCAATAGCTGTTTACATGCTGATTACGAACCTCAAGGGCGTGTCCAGCATGAAGCTGCATCGTGATTTGAAGATCACACAGAAATCCGCCTGGCACTTGATGCACCGGCTTCGCAAGTCATCTGATGCACGCGGCTTGAAGTGTTTTTCAGGCCCGGTTGAAGTCGATGAGACTTGCATCGGCGGCAAGGAGAAGAACAAGCACGCTGACAAGAAGCTCCGCGCCGGCAGGGGTGGTGTCGGCAAGTCGATCATTGTGGGCGCCAAGGACCGCGAAACCAACCGCGTGAGCGCCGCCGTGACAAGCGGGACGGACGCCAGGACGCTTCAGGAGTTTGTCGGCGGTCACGCTGCCGAGGGGGCGACTATCGGGGGATGGCGTTCGAGCATGAGACCGTCAGGCACAGTGTCGGCGAGTATGTGAACGGCATGGCCCACACCAACGGGATCGAATCCTTCTGGTCGATGCTCAAGCGGGGCTATCACGGCACCTGCCACCACATGAGCAGCAAGCACCTTGGCCGCTATGTCGTTGAGTTTGCCGCGCGCCATAATATCCGTGAATCTGATACCGCCGATCAGATGGGCGCGTTAGCAACTGGAATGAGAGGGAAGCGGTTGCGGTTGCGGGAGTTGATCGCATGACTCCAGATGAACGTATGACCCATTCCGCCTTTGTGACACGGAACAATTCGTGGGCTTGCAACCCTGTCATACCATCGTGGGTGGACCTAAGAAATGTTGGGCTGGATCAGTCGCCTGGCAGGCGGCCTCCCGTTCCAGGCTCGCCGCACGGCGTCGGCGGTTCTCCCGACCGAGCTCGGTCAACGGGCCGGGCCCGGGCGTGCCCGGACGTATCTCGCGGCGCGCCTGGCGCGCGGCCTTGCGGTCGGCCTGGGTGAGGGTGGGACCCATGTGTTCGGTTGCCTCGCGTACCCAGCGGTCGGCCTCGATGGTGTTGCCCCGTGCGCGGGCTTCGGCCTCGCGCTCCTTGCAGGAGCGGTGATCGACACGCAGGTCGAGACGCTCGCGCTCGTATGCCTCATTGAGCATCGAGGCCCAGACGCTGCGGAGGTAGCGGGCCTCGCTCCGGCCGTTCCATTGGCTTTAATCGGTGTACTGCCGTGAAAGGAGTAGCAATGACTTCCAAAGACAAACCAACTGTCGTGGTGAAACCTCACAGCTATCAGCCGACAAAGGCCGAGAAGGAAGAAACTGTTGGCTATAAGGCTTCGCAAGATGAAGTCGTCAAAGCCTTGTTTCGCCAAGTCATTGTCAAGGATGAAGATTAACGGGCAATGGCACTTTGGTATATAATCCCCATGTTTTAGGGTGTATTACGCAGCGCGGCCACCATGGTGGCAGGTGTCATGCCACCCAGTCAGCTCTTGCGAAAGTTCGCCTCTCACCCGCGCCGGCATGACCTTGCCATCGCACTTCGTGAAATCGGACGGGTCGAACGGACACTCTTTATCATCGAATGGTTGCTTGATGCCGACATGCAGCGGCGCGCTCAGCTCGGGCTTGACAAAGGCGAAGCACATCACGCCCTGAAGAATGCCCTGCGCATTGGCCGCCAGGGCGAAATCCGCGACCGCAGCGCAGAGGGTCAACATTGCCGCATGGCTGGCCTTGATCTCCTCGCCACCATCATCATCTACTGGAACACGGCTCATCTCGGTCAGGCTGCTGCGCAACGAAAACGTGCCGGGCTGGACTGTTCACCGGAGCTTCTGACGCACATCTCACCCCTCGGGTGGGCACATATCCTGCTCACAGGCGAGTACAGGTGGCCAAACCGGTGATACTATTCCTTGGGGTGTCATTCTGCCCCTTACCGGAGTCGATCCGAAGGGGGATAATCACATGATTGCGCAAAGCCCGTATCAATGCCCTCAAACAGCAGGGATTACCACCGCAGGAGATTGCCCAGGATTCCCGAACTAAATCCCTGACGCGCCTCGGCAGGGGCGGCGATGGGTGCCGTTGTGGGGTTTTCGCCCCGCGCCCGGGCACCACTCCCGCGGATTTCGCGCTTGAGGAGATATTCTCAAGGTGGCCACGCGTTTTGCGGGTCCCGCGCCTGTCCGTTGGCCAAGCGGAGCCCTGGCCGGGAGCCGGCATCACGCTTCAGCAAGGATATCGTGGCAGGCCGGAGCCGTCAGGTCGGGCCGCGCGCCAGGGCCAGGATCTTCCGCCTGGCGCTCAGCACCAGATCGAGCCCCGCTTCGCTCCCCAAACGGATGATCAGCCGCCGCGCATGACGGATCACCCGGCCAGGCAGGGCGATCAGAGCCAGGCGCAAGGCCTTCATCCGCCGTGCCACCCAGGCCGGTCCCGGAACCGGTTGCTTCATCACCGCGTTCAAATCATGCGCCAGCACCATGATCGCCCACCAGGCCGCATTGGCTCCGAACAGACCCGAGGGCAGGGTTGCCGCCAGCCAGGTCGTGCTTCATCACCGCGTGGACTTCCTCGCTCTTGCCACAGCGCTCCCGGGACCACCAGATCACCTCATCGCCCGGCAGATCACGGTTGGTGACCAGGGCGAACAGCTTGCTGCGCCCCCTCAAAGCAAACGCCGCGGTCGGGAACGGCAACTGATCCCCATCGCCAGGCTCCAACTGTTCCAGCGGCTCCCGGATCGCCAGGAAGCGGTAATCCGCCCGCGTCTTGCTCTCGCCCACCCAACTCGGTACATGGCAGACCTCCGCCCACTCCTGGCCGGTCTCCTGACGTTGCCCGTCGAAAACACGATCCAGCGGCCGCCACTCAGCCTCCGGCACGGCCAGGGCAGCACGCCGGAATTCCGCCGTCACGTTGGCGCCGACGGCGAACTCGATCACCCCGAAAACCTTGTCCCGGCCCTCGCCACAACAGAGCAGCAGATCCTTCTGATAACCCGCCGTGTCCGAGCGCAGACAGACCTTGTCCACGCCCCCAGGCAGCGCCGCCAGCGAGGCCTGCAACACCCGCAACTGCTGATAGCCGGCCGGCACATTGGCGTCGCGGAACCCGGAATGCACGATCACCTGCTGTTCCGCCCACCAGGTGTTCAACGGCTGACAGGCCTTGAACTTCTTGTAGCAGTATTCCGCCTGGCGCTTGTGGCTCTGCACCAGCGTCGCGTCCATGTCCAGCGTCGCCGCGCCCGGCCCGCGATGGCGCTGCAGAAATGACACCAGCGCCTGCCAGCGCCTGATCGACACGCCACAGACCAGGCAGACCCGCCGACGGGCGCGGGATGAAGGCACGCCCGGCCTCCCGCAGATCTTCCTGGCCTGCGTCGTGGAAGCGTTCCAACCAGCCCGACAGAGCCGACGGCGAAGGCACGCTGCGCCCGCGGCCGCGCCGAAACCGGCTCTTCAGTTGCCGACGTTCCCGGCGCACCAACAGCCGCCGCTCAACCGCCTCCATGGTCGCGGCAAAGCCGGCGTCCGCCTCCAGGCGTTCCAGATCCTCGATCCGATCACCCCCGCACAGATTGAGTGCGATCACCGCGATGATCATCTGCACATCCAGCCAGCCCTGCCGCCCCGCCACCTGCACCTGGCGCCGCACCGCAGCCGCCAGTCCCGATGCCTCAATCAAATCAAGCTAAACACCAATCCCGGCAAAACCCGTCAGATCGCTGCTGCCCGGCGCGCTTTCGTACTGGAAAGGAAGAACGCCCTGTGCCATGTTATTTTCACCCCGTTGGTGATTGAGTTATTCATAAAACCCATCATGAATCCCTTTGGATTCAAAGACAACGGGGAATTTCAACTTTTTTGATCCAGAATCAGGGTTGCGGATATCCTTGGCGCGAGCAAAGTTACGGTCAACACAGATATCCGCGAGATCAAGGACGAACAGGCGCGGGCTGCGGCCTTGCGCTCAGGCCCGGGAGGGAACCGGCATGGCTGAATCGGCAGATCAAAAGCCCCCGGCAAAGATAAGCCACGATGCGCTGTTCCGGGTTTTGCTGGAGGATCCCGACCGGGCGGCCACGCTGCTGCGGGAATATCTGCCGCCGGCCCTGAGTGCGCGCCTGGCCGATGCGCCGCCAAAACTCCTGGATGGCACCTTCGTGGATGAGCACAGCCGGATGACGCAGAGCGACCGGCTGTTTGAGGTGAAGCTGACCGACGGCCCCCCTGCCCTGGTGTATACTTTGGTGGAGCATAAATCGGTGTCAGAACCCGGCACGCCGTTGCAGCTTCTGGGCTATATGGTCCGCATCTGGACGCGATACGCTGAGGACAAACCGGCACGGCTGCGCGCCCTGCCTGTCATCATCCCCCTGGTGTTCTACCACGGACGCGCTTCATGGGCCGTGCCGCAGGTTTTTGCTGAGATGGTGCAGATGGATGATGATACCGCGCCCTTCGTGCCGTCGTTTCGCTACGCGCTGCATGATCTGGGCACCATCCCGATGGAAGAGTTGTCGGGCGATGCGCCGGTCCGGGCGGTTCTGACCGCCTTGCGTTATGTACAACGCAATGATGAAGTGACCCGTGAGGTTCTGACGGTGCTGCTGCGCGACCTGCCGGACGGGACCGTATTGAAGAAGATCGTGTTTCGGTATATCGTCGAAAAATACGAGGTGCCGCTGGAAGATGTCAGAGCGGCACTGGACACCGCAAAGGATGGTGGAGGCAAAGCGCTGATGGGGACAATCGCAGAAGCACTGAAACAAGAAGGTAAAGCTGAAGGCGAAGCCAGAGGGCTGGCTGCCGGTGAGATACTTGGCCGTGAAAAAGGCCTTGCGGAAGGCCAGGCGCGCGCCAAAGCTGAGGGCAAAGCTGAGGGACTGGCTGAAGGTGAAGCCAGGGGCGAAGCCAGGTCCCTGATGCGCCTGCTGGTGAAGCGGTTTGGCCCCCTGCCCGAGCCTGTCGTCGCTCAGATTGCGGCGGGGAGCATTGAGGAGTTGGATCGCTGGGTGGACCGTGTTCTTGATGCCCCTGATCTGGAAGCCGTATTCGCGGATCGGCGGGATCACTGAATTGGGTGCCGGCCCCGGAAAACACGGCGGTGCCCGTTCGTGTGAAAAGGGCCGGGATTCGCAAATGTCACAAGATTTGCGACACCAGGCGGTCGCACGTAAAACAAGGGGATTATATACCAAAGTCACATTATTAGCTTGACCACCTGGGGCAACTGAATTACAGTAGAGTCACAACAGGAGATCGAGTTATGACGCAGAAAACAAACGCACCCGGTAAGAGCCATCGCAAAGGACTGACGTTTGTTCAGTTAGTAAAGATGTTTCCTGATGACGCAACCGCCGAAAAGTGGTTTGCGAAACAGCCTTGGCCTGATGGCCCCTATTGCCCACATTGCGGTTCGTTTAACGTCCAGTGTGGACTAACAGCCCGTTGAAAAAGTCGCCATTGACCGGGTTTCACCCCACGACGAAACATAACGCGGCGCCGGCGGTTTCGCCATCCTCCGAGACGATGAGGCCGGTCCGAGCGACCAGAACGGCTCCAGAGGGCGCAACAAGCACGAAAATACCGCCAGATCCGCCCGCCACGGCCTGGCGCGGGGTGCCGGCACCGATGAGTTGGCGCATCAGCAACGAAAGGTTGTGGCCGGCGACGTGAAGCAGGTATCGCTTGTGCACGTTCTCGCGCCGGCGCAGCCAGGTCCGGCGCATGCCGCCGCGATCGAGGCTGTGGGCAAAGGAGCGCTCGACGATCTCGGCGCGCAGCTTGAATGCCTCGCGGGCGAGCGCGGACTTGAGCCGCACGCGGTTGCTGGGGACCGCCCGGCGCGCCGCCTGGTCACCGCGCCAGCGCGAAAAGCCCTTCTGCCTGGGCTCGGCGATCCGGGTCTTCCAGGGACTGTCGTCCAGGGCCTTCAAGACCGCCCGTGAGTAATAGCCCTTGTCGGTGACGCATTCGGCCGGGCCCTCTGGCGTCGGTGCCGCAGCCACCGCCTCGAGGTTTGCCTCGGCCGCCGCCAGGGTCTTTGAAAGCGTCGTGGTGTCGCCCTCATCGGCTGGGTGCAACTCGGCCGCCACCACCGCGCCGGTGTCCGGATCCACCGCGTGCCCGGGCTTGTCGGCCAGATGGGTCGCGGCGTCCTTCATCCTGGCGACCCTGGCCTCGGGGTCGCTCCTGGAAACCCAATCCTGGTTCGAGAGCTTCTTGCCCTTGCGCTTGCGGTCCAGACGCGCCAGGTCCTCGGCCGTGGGCGTCTCGATGCCGCTCTCCCGGGCCAGATGCTCCAGCATCTCCCGGTAGCCCTCACCCGTGTCGCGCCGCACGATGTTGCGCAGCGCCGCGTTGGCCTCCATGGTCGAGGCATCCACCCCGATGCGGTCGCCCTTCACCAGACCCGCCTCGGCGATCAGCGCCAGAACCCAATCGAAGACCATCGCGTGCACCTCGTGGGGCAAGCGCGTGCGGGTCTTCGACAGCCAGGAATGGTCCGGCACACGATCCCGGCTCTCCAGCCGCAGAAACTCCCGCAGCGACAGCGAATCCGAGCCGCGCCATTCCAGCCCGCGCTCAGAGTCGATGCCCTCGAAACAGCCCACCAGATGCATGCGGAAACAGCGCCCCGGCGGCACCGAAGGCGCTCCCGTCCTGGCCGCGTAACAGCACCGGCAGGCCGCCTCGGCGAAGCCGTCGAAGTCGCCCTCGATCAGGACCGACTGAAGACGGTCGTAAAACACATGACCCGGCGAGCGCGGCATCTCCGCCCAGCCCACCATCAAGTCACCCTGACGATCCTTCCGCAGTCCCATCGCCATCGGCGAACCCCCCGGTCAAATCAGAACATCAAAGAATCAGACCAGGCCGCTCGTGTCCAGGGCCGACTTCGTCAACGGGCTGCTAAGGGACAAATCAATGACGCACCGATGCCGCGACTGTCCCGACAAGAGAATGTTTTCCATGAAACTTGGAACGCTCATGGAAGGATCGAAGCTTGGCTATCAAATCTGGGCAATAGCCATCTATCTGCTTTCCACAAATCTCAAAGGTGTATCCAGTATGAAACTGCACCGTGATCTTGGGATCACGCAAAAGTCTGCATGGCATCTGGCGCATCGACTTCGGAAATCTTTCAAAGCGGGCGAGATTCCTTTCGTTGGCCCGGTTGAAGTCGATGAGACTTGCATCGGCGGCAAGGAGAAGAACAAGCACGCTGACAAGAAGCTCCGCGCCGGCAGGGGTGGTGTTGGCAAGTCGATCATTGTGGGGGGGGGGCAAGGACCGCGAAACCAACCGCGTGAATGCCGCCGTGATAGGCGGGACGGACGCCAGGACGCTTCAGGAGTTTGTCGGCGATCACGCTGCCGAGGGGGCGACAGTCTGCACAGACGATCACGGCGGGTATCGGGGGATGGCGTTCGAGCATGAGACCGTCAGGCACAGTGTCGGCGAGTATGTGAACGGCATGGCCCACACCAACGGGATCGAATCCTTCTGGTCGATGCTCAAGCGGGGCTATCACGGCACCTGCCACCATATGAGCAGCAAGCACCTTGGCCGCTATGTCGTTGAGTTCGCCGCGCGCCACAATATCCGTGAATCTGATACCGCCGATCAGATGGGCGCGTTAGCAACTGGAATGAGAGGGAAGCGGTTGCGGTTGCGGGAGTTGATCGCATGACTCCAGATGAACGTATGACCCATTCCGCCTTTGTGACACGGAACAATTCGTGGGCTTGCAACCCTGTCATACCATCGTGGGTGGACCTAAGAAATGTTGGGCTGGATCAGTCGCCTGGCAGGCGGCCTCCCGTTCCAGGCTCGCCGCACGGCGTCGGCGGTTCTCCCGACCGAGCTCGGTCACCGGGCCGGGCCCGGGCGTGCCCGGACGTATCTCGCGGCGCGCCTGGCGCGCGGCCTTGCGGTCGGCCTGGGTGAGGGTGGGACCCATGTGTTCGGTTGCCTCGCGTACCCAGCGGTCGGCCTCGATGGTGTTGCCCCGTGCGCGGGCTTCGGCCTCGCGCTCCTTGCAGGAGCGGTGATCGAGACGCAGGTCGAGACGCGCGCGCTCGTATGCCTCATTGAACATCGAGGCCCAGACGCTGCGGAGGTAGCGGGCCTCGCTCCGGCCGTTCCATTGGCTTTAATCGGTGTACTGCCGTGAAAGGAGTAGCAATGACTTCCAAAGACAAACCAACTGTCGTGATGAAACCTCACAGCTATCAGCCGACAAAGGCCGAGAAGGAAGAAACGGTTGGCTATAAGGCTTCGCAAGATGAAGCCGTCAAAGCCTTGTTTCGCCAAGTCATTGTCAAGGATGAAGATTAACGGGCAATGGCACTTTGGCATATAATTCCCCATTAAATGGGTTGGTCTTGGGCTGGATGCATGGATCAAGTGCGAGCAGTGCATGGTTCCGACGGTTTCCCTGGCGCGGTTAGCGATGGACTTGTGAGACAGGCCTGCGACTTGCTGTCATTTCTTGAAAAAAGTCTTACTTTCCACCTTGACCCCGGCGGGGCAGATGAGTAGTTTCCGCCCACTTCGCGCCGGTATGCTGGCTGCGAGCAACAAGATTGCCTGACACACGGCACGCATGATCCGGCTTCGGCCCGGTCCTCTGGTTTTCTGCCGCAGGCGGCGCAAGCTGCGCCGACGTGCGGTGTTTTGCGTTTCCGTTCGGCCGTGCAGGCCGCAGTTGGAAGCGTCAGCCGCGTGGAAGTGGCGATGACGAGACACGAGACGAGACAAGGGTAGGCACATATGCCGACAATTCAGCAGCTGGTCCGGAAGCCCCGGCAGCCGAAAGTCAAAAGAAGCAAGGCCGTGCATCTGGAGGCGTGCCCCCAGAAGCGCGGCGTTTGTACGCGCGTCTACACGACGACGCCGAAGAAGCCGAATTCGGCGCTTCGCAAGGTCGCGAAGGTCCGCCTGACCAACGGCTACGAGGTGATCAGCTATATCCCTGGCGAGGGGCATAACCTGCAGGAGCACTCGGTGGTGCTGATCCGCGGCGGCCGCGTCAAGGATCTTCCCGGCGTGCGTTACCACATCCTGCGCGGTGTGCTCGACACCCAGGGCGTCAAGGATCGCAGGCAGCGCCGGTCGAAATACGGCGCCAAGCGGCCGAAGTAAGGAGATACGGGTATGTCGCGACGTCATCGCGCCGAAAAACGCGAGATTCTGCCGGACGCGAAGTTCGGCGACCTCGTTGTTACCAAGTTCATGAACAACCTGATGCATGCTGGCAAGAAGTCGGTTGCCGAGGGCATCGTCTACGGCGCGCTCGGGCGCGTCGAGGGCAAGCTGAAGCGCGAACCGGTCGAGGTGTTCCACGAGGCGCTCGAAAACGTGAAGCCCTCGGTCGAGGTTCGCTCGCGCCGGGTTGGTGGCGCCACCTACCAGGTGCCGGTCGAGGTTCGCCTCGAGCGCCGTGAGGCGCTGGCGATCCGCTGGCTGATCAAGGCCGCTCGCGCCCGCAACGAGAACACCATGGAGGAGCGCCTCGCAGGCGAGCTGATGGACGCGGTCAACAGCCGTGGCACCGCAGTGAAGAAGCGCGAGGACACCCACAAGATGGCGGAGGCAAACAAAGCCTTTAGCCATTACCGATGGTAACGCAGAACACCTGACTCCGAGGATACCACGATGGCCCGCGAATATTCGCTCCAGCGCTACCGAAATTTCGGCATCATGGCGCATATCGATGCCGGCAAGACAACTTGCACGGAGCGCGTCCTGTATTACACTGGCAAGGGCCACAAGATCGGCGAAGTGCATGACGGCGCTGCGACGATGGATTGGATGGAGCAGGAGCAAGAGCGCGGCATCACCATCACCTCGGCGGCGACCACCACGTTCTGGTTCCGCACCGAGGACGGCCAGACCCCGAACGGCGGCTATGGCGACACGCTGGCCGAGGCAATGTTCCGCTTCAACATTATCGACACCCCGGGCCACGTCGACTTCACCATCGAGGTCGAGCGCTCATTGGCGGTGCTCGACGGCGCGGTGTGCCTGCTCGACGCCAATGCCGGGGTCGAGCCCCAGACCGAGACCGTGTGGCGCCAGGCTGACCGCTACAGCGTGCCGCGCATCGTCTTCGTCAACAAGATGGACAAGATCGGCGCCGACTTCTTCACCTGTGTGAAGATGATCAAGGAGCGCACTGGTGCGACCCCGCTGCCGATCCAGATCCCGATCGGCTCGGAGAACGAGTTCGAGGGCTTCGTCAGCCTGATCACCATGCAGGAATGGGTTTGGCACGGCGACGATCTGGGCGCGAGTTGGGAGACCCGCGAGATCCGCGACGAGCTTCGCGACCAGGCCGAGATCATGCGCGCCGAGATGATCGAGTTGGCCGTCGAGCAGGACGACGACGTGATGGAGGCTTACCTCGAGGGCGAGGAGCCCGACACCGAGACCCTGCGCCGCTTGATCCGCACCGGCACCCTGTCGCTGATCTTTGTACCCGTTCTGTGTGGTTCTGCCTTCAAAAACAAAGGTGTGCAGCCGCTTCTTAATGCAGTTATCGACTATCTGCCGGGCCCCCTCGATGTTGCCGCCTACAAGGGCTTCAAGCCGGGCGACGATACCGAGACCCGCGATATTGAACGCAGCGCTGACGACACCCAGCCCTTCGCCGGCCTTGCCTTCAAGATCATGAACGATCCGTTCATGGGGACCCTGACGTTTACCCGGATTTATTCCGGCCACCTGGGCAAGGGCGGCCAGATCCTGAACGCCACCAAGGGCAAGCGCGAGCGCGTTGGTCGCATGGTGATGATGCATGCCAACAAACAAGAAGAGATCCAAGAGGCCTTCGCTGGCGACATCATCGCGCTGGCCGGGCTGAAGGCGACCACCACCGGCGACACGCTTTGCGACATTACCCATCCGGTGGTGCTGGAAACCATGACCTTCCCGCAGCCGGTGATCGAGATCGCCGTCGAGCCGAAGTCGAAGGCCGACCAGGAGAAGATGAGCCAGGGTCTGGCGCGCCTCGCCGCCGAGGATCCGTCGTTTGCCGTCGAAACCGACCAGGAGTCGGGCCAGACGATCATGAAGGGCATGGGCGAGCTTCACCTCGATATCCTGATCGATCGACTGAAGCGCGAGTTCAAGGTCGAGGCAAACATCGGCGCCCCGCAGGTCGCCTATCGCGAGACCGTCAGCCGCGAGGCCGAGATCGACTACACTCACAAGAAGCAGTCGGGTGGTTCGGGCCAGTTCGCCCGCATCAAGCTGGTCATTACCCCGACCGCGGTCGGCGAGGGCTATTCGTTCGAGAGCCGCATCGTCGGCGGTTCGGTGCCGAAGGAGTACATCCCCGGCGTCGAGAAGGGCATCCGCTCGGTCATGGACTCAGGCCCGCTGGCCGGCTTCCCGGTGATCGACTTCAAGGTCGAGCTGATCGATGGCGCGTCCCATGACGTCGACAGTTCGGTTCTGGCCTTCGAGATCGCGGCGCGAGCGGCAATGCGTGACGGGCTGAAGAAGGCTGGCGCCAAGCTCTTGGAGCCGATCATGAAGGTCGAGGTCGTGACCCCGGAGGAATACACCGGCGGCATCATCGGCGACCTGACCTCGCGGCGTGGCCAGATGCAGGGGCAGGAGGCGCGCGGCAACGCGGTCGTCATCAACGCCTTCGTGCCGCTGGCCAACATGTTCGGCTACATCAGCACGCTGCGCTCGATGTCGTCGGGCCGGGCGCAGTTCACCATGCAGTACGACCACTACGACCGGGTGCCGTCGAATATCTCGGAAGAAATACAGGCAAAATACGCCTGACCCGCGGAACACAATGGAACGAGGCCGCCGGGCGAGCGCGGTCGGCAAGATCATAAGGAGGCCACCATGGCGAAGCAGAAGTTCGAGCGCACGAAGCCGCATGTTAACGTTGGCACGATCGGCCATGTCGACCACGGCAAAACGACGTTGACGGCGGCGATCACCAAGCAGTTCGGCGAGTTCAAGTCGTATGACCAGATCGACGCCGCTCCGGAGGAGAAGGCGCGCGGGATCACTATCTCGACGGCGCATGTGGAGTACGAGACCGAAGCGCGTCACTACGCCCATGTCGACTGCCCGGGCCATGCGGACTACGTCAAGAACATGATCACGGGTGCTGCCCAGATGGACGGCGCGATCCTGGTGGTCTCGGCCGCCGACGGGCCGATGCCGCAGACCCGCGAGCACATCCTGCTGGGCCGCCAGGTCGGCATTCCCTTCATGGTGGTCTATCTGAACAAGGTCGATCAGGTCGACGACGAGGAACTGCTGGAACTGGTCGAGATGGAGTTGCGCGAGCTGCTGTCGTCCTACGACTATCCGGGCGACGACATCCCGATCATCACGGGCTCGGCGCTGGCCGCGCTCGAGGAGCGTGACGAGGAGATCGGCGCCAACTCGATCCGCGAGCTGATGCAGGCGGTGGACGACTACATCCCGACACCGGCGCGCCCGGTCGACCAGCCGTTCCTGATGCCGATCGAGGATGTGTTCTCGATTTCCGGCCGCGGCACGGTGGTGACGGGGCGGGTCGAGCGCGGTGTCGTCAATGTCGGCGACCCGATCGAGATCGTCGGTATCCGTGACACCACCAAGACCACCTGCACCGGTGTCGAGATGTTCCGCAAGCTGCTGGATCGCGGCGAGGCGGGCGACAACATCGGCGCGCTGCTGCGCGGTGTCGACCGCGATGGTGTCGAGCGCGGCCAGGTGCTGTGCAAGCCGGGTTCGGTGACGCCGCACACCAGGTTCGAGGCTGAGGCGTATATCCTGACCAAGGAGGAGGGTGGCCGTCACACGCCGTTCTTCGCCAACTACCGGCCGCAGTTCTACTTCCGCACGACGGACGTGACCGGGATGGTTCAGTTGCCCGAGGGCACCGAGATGGTGATGCCGGGCGACAACCTGAAGTTCGAGGTCGAACTGATCGCCCCGATCGCCATGGAAGAGAAACTGCGCTTCGCCATCCGTGAAGGCGGCCGCACCGTCGGCGCAGGCGTGGTCTCCAAGATCATCGAGTGACGGCAATATCTTGATGGCCCGGGACTGACCGGGCCATCCAATGAAGAACCTGCGAGCCTGAGAGGCGAGAGATGCACGGTCAAAACATTCGAATTCGGCTTAAAGCCTTCGATCACCGCGTGCTGGATGCCAGCACGACGGAGATCGTGAATACGGCGAAGCGGACCGGCGCGCAGGTGCGCGGCCCGATCCCGCTGCCCAACAAGATCGAGAAGTTCACGGTACTGCGGGGTCCGCACATCGACAAGAAGAGCCGTGAGCAGTTCGAGATTCGGACGCACAAGCGTCTCCTGGACATCATCGATCCGACGCCACAGACCGTGGACGCGCTGATGAAGCTCGACCTGGCCGCCGGCGTCGACGTCGAAATCAAGCTCTGAGGAGGGCGTGATGCGCTCTGGTATCATAGCCAAGAAGCTCGGGATGACCCGGCTCTTCATGGAGGACGGACGGCAGATCCCTGTCACCGTTCTGCAGATGGAGAGCCTGCAGGTCGTTTCCCAGCGACTGGCCGAAACTGACGGCTACACCGCCGTTCAGCTTGGCGCGGGAAACGCCAAGGCAAAGAACACCACGCAGCCGATGCGCGGCCATTTCGCCCGTGCGAATGTCGCGCCGAAGCGTAAACTGGTCGAGTTCCGGGTTGCCCCCGAAAACATGATCGATGTCGGCGCCGAGATCACGGCGGACCACTTCGTCAGTGGCCAGTATGTGGACGTGGCGGGCACCTCGATCGGCAAGGGCTTTGCCGGTGCGATGAAGCGGCACAACTTCAAGGGGCTTCGCGCCTCGCACGGCGTGTCGATCAGCCACCGCTCGCACGGCTCCACCGGCCAGTGTCAGGATCCGGGCAAGGTGTTCAAGGGCAAGAAGATGGCCGGCCACATGGGCGCCGCGCGCGTCACCGTGCAGAACCTGGAAGTGGTCAGAACCGACGTCGACCGTGGCCTGATCATGATCAAGGGCGCGGTTCCGGGCTCGAAGGGCGGCTGGGTCACGGTGCGTGACGCAGTGAAGCGCCGGGCGCCCGACGGTCTGCCAACCCCGGCTGCGATTCGCGCCGTTGAAGCAGCCGAGGCCTCTGTCGAAGCACCTGCCGAGGCACCCGCCGAGGGAGGTGAGGAATGAAGATCGAGGCAATAAACCTGGAATCGAAAGCGTCGGGTTCGGTCGAGCTTTCGGACGATGTCTTCGGCCTCGAGCCGAGGGGCGATATCCTGCACCGGGTGGTGCGCTGGCAGCTTGCCAAACGGCAGGCGGGCACTCACAAGACCCTCAGCCGCGGCGAGACCAGCTATTCGACCAAGAAAATCTATCGCCAGAAGGGCACCGGTGGTGCACGGCATGGCTCGCGCGGGGTCACCCTGATGCGCCATGGCGGCACCGCGAAGGGCCCGGTCGTGCGCAGCCACGGCCATGAGTTGACCAAGGCCGTGCGCAAGCTGGGCCTGAAACTGGCGCTGAGCGCGAAGGCCAGGGCGGGCGAGTTGATCGTCCTCGACGAGGCCAAGCTGGGCGAGCCCAAGACCAAGGCGCTGGCCGAGAAGGTCAGCAAGCTGGGCTGGGTCAAGGCGTTGGTGATCGACGGCGCAGCGGTGGATGAGAACTTCGCCCGCGCCGCTCGTAACCTCGATGGGATCGACGTGATGCCGAGCCAGGGTGCGAATGTCTACGACATCCTGCGGCGCGACCTGCTGGTTGTGACCAAGTCCGGTGTCGAAGCGCTGGAGGCACGACTGAAATGACCACCAAGGCAGAACTCTACGACGTGATCCGGTGTCCGGTCGTGACCGAGAAGTCGACCCGCGCCTCCGAGGCGAATGCGATCGTCTTCGAGGTCGACAAGAGCGCGACGAAGCCCCTGATCAAAGAGGCGATCGAGGCGATCTACGGGGTCAAGGTCAAGGCGGTCAACACCGTCCTGACCAAGGGCAAGGCAAAGCGGTTCCGGGGTCGTCCCGGTCGCCGGAATGACGTGAAGAAAGCTTATGTGACCCTCGAAGAGGGTAACATGGTCGACGTGTTGGCAAAGCTCTAAGCAACAGAGACGGAAGACAGCAAGATGGCGTTGAAAACCTACAAACCGACGACGCCGGGCCAGCGTGGGCTGGTTCTGATCGACCGTTCGGATCTGTGGAAAGGCCGCCCGGTCAAGACCCTCACCGAGGGTTTGGCCAAGAAGGGCGGACGGAACAATACCGGACGGATCACCGCGCGGCGGCGCGGCGGCGGGGCCAAGCGGCTCTATCGCATCGTGGACTTCAAGCGGCGCAAATTCGACGTGCCGGCGACGGTCGAGCGAATCGAATACGACCCCAACCGGACCGCTTTCATCGCGCTGGTGCGTTATGAGGACGGTGAGCAGGCCTATATCCTGGCGCCGCAGCGCCTGGGCGTCGGAGATCAGGTGGTCTCGGGCCAGAAGGTCGACGTCAAGCCCGGCAACGCGATGCCCTTTTCCGGGATGCCGATCGGCACCATCATCCACAACATCGAGATGAAGCCCGGCAAGGGCGGTCAGATCGCACGTGCGGCGGGGGCATATGCCCAGTTTGTCGGCCGTGACGGCGGATACGCCCAGCTTCGCCTCGCATCGGGCGAGATGCGCATTGTGCGCCAGGAATGCATGGCGACCATTGGTGCGGTGTCGAACCCGGACAACTCGAACCAGAACTTCGGTAAAGCGGGTCGGAGCCGACACATGGGTAAGCGCCCGGCAGTGCGTGGTGTCGCGATGAACCCGATCGACCATCCCCATGGCGGCGGCGAGGGCCGTACCTCGGGCGGCCGCCATCCGGTGACCCCCTGGGGCAAGCCCACCAAGGGCCACCGCACCCGCTCGAACAAGCAGACCGACAAATACATCCTGCGCTCGCGTCACGCGCGCAAGGGCAAGTAGGGAGAACGACACATGGCGCGTTCCGTCTGGAAGGGTCCGTTCGTCGACTCCTATGTGCTGAAAAAAGCAGCCAAGTCGCGCGAATCGGGCCGCAACGAGGTGATCAAGATCTGGTCACGGCGTTCGACCATCCTGCCGCAGTTCGTCGGCCTCACCTTCGGGGTCTACAACGGCAGGAAGCACATACCGGTGAGTGTCAGCGAGGACATGATCGGCCACAAATTCGGCGAGTTCTCGCCGACCCGGACCTATTACAGCCACGCAGCCGACAAAAAAGCGAAGCGGAGATAAACCGATGGCTAAGGATAACAATCCCCGCCGCTGCGCCGACAACGAGGCGATGGCCGTGAACCGAATGCTGCGCGTCAGCCCCCAGAAGCTCAATCTGGTGGCGGAGATGATCCGTGGCAAGACGGTCGACAGTGCCCTCTCGATGCTGACCTTCTCGAAGAAGCGCATCGCCGAGGACGTGAAGAAAACCCTGCAGTCGGCAGTGGCGAATGCAGAGAACAACCACGGGCTGGACATCGACGAACTGATCGTCGTCGAGGCCTGGGTCGGCAAGAACATGGTGTTGAAGCGGGGCCGGCCTCGTGCCCGCGGTCGCTATGGGCGGATCCTGAAGCCCTTCAGCCAGTTGACGATCAAGGTTCGCCAGGTAGAGGAACAGGCCTAATGGGACATAAAGTCAATCCGATCGGCCTGCGCGTCGGCATCAACCGGACCTGGGACAGCCGCTGGTACGCGGACACCAAGGAATATGGTGACCTTCTGCATGAGGATCTGGAGATCCGCGCATACATTAGGAAAGAATGCGCCCAGGCCGGCGTCAGCCGCGTGGTGATCGAGCGTCCGCACAAGAAATGCCGGGTGACGATCCACACCGCGCGTCCGGGTGTGATCATCGGCAAGAAGGGCGCCGATATCGAGAAGCTGCGCCTCAAATTGGCCGAGATGACCGACTCGGAGCTGCATCTCAACATCGTTGAGATTCGCCGCCCCGAACTCGACGCCCAGTTGGTGGCCGAGAACATCGCCCAGCAACTCGAGCGCCGTGTGTCATTCCGCCGCGCCATGAAGCGCTCGGTCCAGAACACCATGCGCATGGGTGCGCAGGGTGTCCGGATCAACGCCGCCGGCCGCCTGGGCGGGGCCGAGATTGCCCGCACCGAGTGGTATCGCGAGGGACGGGTTCCGTTGCACACGCTGCGTGCCGACATCGACTACGCCCATTGCGAGGCCAAGACAGCCTACGGGATCATCGGCATCAAGGTGTGGATCTTCAAGGGCGAGGTCATGGAGCATGATCCGGCGGCCCGTGATCGTCGTCAGCAGGAAATTCAGGAAGGCGGCGCTGGGCGCTCGCGCCGCTGAGACCGCTTGAGGAGATAGAACAATGCTTTCGCCAAAGCGAACGAAATTCCGCAAGCAGCACAAGGGCCGCATCCATGGCAATGCCAAGGGCGGCTCGGATCTGAACTTCGGAACCTATGGCCTCAAGGCGCTTGAGCCCGACCGGATCAACGCCCGCCAGATCGAGGCGGCCCGGCGTGCCATGACCCGTCACATGAAGCGTCAGGGGCGGGTGTGGATTCGCATCTTCCCGGATGTTCCGGTCAGCCAGAAGCCGATCGAAGTCCGCATGGGCAAGGGCAAGGGGTCGCCGGAGTATTGGGCGGCCAAGGTCAAGCCCGGCCGGGTGATGTTTGAGATTGACGGCGTGTCCGAACTTGTGGCAAGGGAGGCGCTCCGCCTCGCCGCCATGAAAATGTCGGTCAAGTGCCGGATCATCGTCCGCGAGGACTGGTAATAACAGGGGCCTGCGCCCGAAAGGCTGCAGGGCCTGCGGTTTTTGATGAATGATGTGGTCGGGAACGCCCGGCGGCATATCTGTCAAGGAAGGAATGTCGCATGAATGCTGCAGAGCTTCGCGACAAGACACCGGATCAGCTCCGCGAGGAGCTCGAGGGCCTGAAGCGGGAGGCGTATAACCTCCGTTTCCAGGCCGCCACCGGCGAGCTTGAGAATACAGCGCGCAAGCGCGTGGTGCGCCGTGACGCGGCGCGGGTGAAGACAATTCTGAACGAGAAGGCCCAAGCGGCCGCTTCGTCCGAGTGAGGTGAGAAGACATGCCGAAGCGAATCCTTGCGGGCACCGTCGTTAGCGACAAGAACGACCAGACCATCACGGTCCAGGTCGAGCGCCGCTTCACCCATCCGGCGATGAAGAAGACGGTGCGGAGCACGAAGAAGTATCGCGCTCATGACGAGCACAACGCATTCAAGACCGGAGACCTGGTGCGCATTCAGGAATGCGCGCCGCGCTCGAAAACCAAACGCTGGGAGGTCGTGACCCAGGCCGAGTGACCTGACACGACCCCCGGTTTTATCGAAACCAGGCCCGATCCCCCGGAAACTGTTGGGGACGTGATGGGCCAAGGTCGGGAGAAACTGCCATGATACAGATGCAGACCAATCTGGACGTTGCCGATAATTCGGGCGCGCGACGGGTCCAGTGCATCAAGGTGCTCGGTGGCGCCAAGCGCAGATATGCGCATGTTGGTGACATCATTGTCGTCTCGGTAAAGGAAGCGATCCCGCGCGGCCGCGTGAAGAAGGGCGACGTGCGTAAAGCGGTCGTCGTGCGCACCGCCAAGGAAGTGCGCCGCGAGGACGGAACCTCGATCCGCTTCGATCGCAATGCCGCCGTGATCATCGGCACCAACAACGAGCCGCTCGGCACCCGTATCTTCGGCCCGGTGGTCCGCGAGTTGCGGGCAAAGAATTTCATGAAGATCATCTCGCTCGCCCCGGAGGTGCTGTGATGGCTGCAAAGCTGAAGAAGGGCGATCGCGTGATCGTGCTCGCTGGCCGCGACAAGGGCAAGGAGGGCGAGATCACCCGGGTGATACCGACCGCCGGCCGTGCCCTCGTTTCCGGTGTCAACATGGTGATCCGGCATACCCGCCCGACCCAGAACGATCAGGGCGGACGGCTCTTGAAGGAGATACCGATCGGACTTTCCAACATCGCGCTTGTCGATCCCAAGGATGGCGGCCCGACCCGGGTCGGGTTCAAGTTCCTGGAAGACGGCAAGAAAGTGCGTTTTGCCAAGAAATCGGGGGAGGTCATCGATGGCTGACGGCTCGACCTATATCCCGCGTCTGAAGACGCTTTATGAAACCGACATCTGTCCCGCGCTCAAGGAAGAATTCGGTTACAGGAACGACATGCAGATCCCCAAGCTCGACAAGATCGTGCTGAATATGGGGGTCGGTGAAGCGGTGTCCGACACCAAGAAGGTCAAGGCGGCCCATGACGACCTGATGATGATTGCCGGCCAGAAGCCGGCCATCAACAAGGCCAGGAAGTCGATCGCTACCTTCAAGCTGCGCGACGGCATGCCGATCGGGGTCAAGGTGACCCTGCGCGGCGCGCGCATGTATGATTTCCTGGACCGGCTGATCATGATCGCCCTGCCGCGCGTCCGCGACTTTCGCGGCATCCGGGGCAAGAACTTGGATGGCCGCGGCAACTTTGCCATGGGCATCAAGGAGCACATCGTGTTCCCGGAGATCGACTACGATAAGGTCGACGAAATTCGGGGCATGGACATCATCATCTGCACGACGGCGTCCACCGATGCCGAAGCGAAGGCGCTGTTGAAGCATTTCAACATGCCCTTCACGAACTGATCGGGAGGAACCGGAGATGGCCAAAGTTAGCATGATCGAGCGTGAGAAGAAGCGGCAGCGCCTGGTGGCGAAGTACGCGGAAAAGCGCGCAAAACTGAAAGAGATCGCCAGCGACGAGAACCTCTCGATGGAGGAGCGCTTCAAAGCGCGCCTGAAACTGGCGAAACTGCCGCGTAATTCGTCACCGACCCGGTTGCATAGCCGCTGCCAGATCTCGGGGCGCCCGAAAGCTTACTACCGCAAGCTCAGGATGAGCCGTATTGCGCTGCGTGATCTCGCCTCGCATGGCGAGATCCCGGGCATGGTCAAATCGAGCTGGTGAGGAGGACCCAATGATTGTGAATGATCCTCTCGGCGATATGCTGACCCGCATCCGCAATGCGCAGATGCGGTCCAAGTCGACCGTGAAAACCCCTGCTTCGAAGCTGCGCGGCTGGGTACTCGATGTGCTGGCGGGCGAAGGCTACATCCGTGGCTACGAGGCCATGGAAGATGCCGCTGGCAAGCCGGAATACGAAATCTCGCTGAAATACTTCGACGGCGAGCCGGTGATCCGCGAGCTGAAGCGTGTATCGAAGCCGGGTCGGCGCGTCTACGCCTCGGTCAGCAATGTGCCTCAGGTCCGCAACGGCCTCGGCGTCTCGATTGTCTCGACCTCGAAGGGCGTCATGTCTGACAACCGGGCCCGGGCCGAGAATGTCGGCGGCGAAGTCCTCTGCACCGTATTCTGAGGAGGGAAATCACATGTCTCGTATCGGAAAACGGCCAGTCGACCTGCCCGGTGGCGTCACCGCCGTGACCTCTGGACAGACCGTCGATGTCAAGGGCCCAAAGGGGTCGCGCAGCTTCACAGCAACCGACGATGTCGATGTGAAGATCGAGGGAAACGTCATTCGGGTCGCGCCGCGCGGCTCGTCGAAACGGGCACGCCAGCAGTGGGGAATGACCCGCACCCAGGTTGCCAATCTGGTGACTGGCGTGACCGAAGGCTTCAAGAAGGAGCTTGAGATCACCGGTGTCGGCTACCGCGCCCAGATTCAGGGAAAAGTGCTGAAACTGCAGCTCGGCTACAGCCACGACGTGGAATACGCGATCCCGGACGGTGTCGAGATTGCCTGCGCCAAGCCGACCGAGATTGCAATCTCGGGCATCGACCAGCAGCTGGTCGGCCAGGTGGCCGCCGAAATCCGCGCCTGGCGCAAGCCGGAGCCCTACAAGGGCAAGGGCGTCAGGTACAAGGGCGAATATATCTTCCGCAAGGAAGGCAAGAAGAAGTAAGGAGCGCAAGAGATGGCAAACAACAACCGTGCCTTGTTCCAGAAGCGCCGCCTGCGCATCCGAAACAAGCTGAGGAAGGTCGCGGACGGTCGTCTACGGCTGAGCGTTCATCGTTCGCTCAAGAACATCTCGGTCCAGGTGATCGACGACGCTCAGGGCCGTACCCTGGCCGCCGCGTCGACACTGGAGCCGAAGCTGGGTCTGGCGGGCAAGAACAACGTCGAGGTGGCCGCGAAAATCGGTGCCGAGATCGCTGCGCGTGCCAAGGCGGCCGGTATCGAGGAAGTCTATCTCGATCGCGGCGGGTATCTGTTTCACGGCAAGGTCAAAGCCCTCGCCGATGCTGCCCGCGAGGGCGGGCTGAAGTTCTGAGGAGGCGATAATGGCAGAACGTGAAGGAAGACGGGATCGCGGCGGCCGTGGCGGTCCGCGGGGTGACCGCCGCGATGACCGCGAGCCGGAATTCGCTGACCGTCTGGTCGCGATCAACCGCGTCTCGAAGACGGTGAAAGGCGGCAAGCGCTTCGGTTTCGCGGCGCTGGTGATCGTGGGCGATCAGAAAGGCCGTGTCGGCTTTGGCAAGGGCAAGGCGAAGGAAGTGCCGGAGGCGATCCGCAAGGCCACCGAGGCAGCCAAGCGCCAGATGATCCGGGTGCCGCTGCGTGAAGGCCGCACGCTGCATCACGACATCGAGGGCCGCCATGGCGCCGGCAAGGTTGTTATGCGGACCGCTCCGCAAGGCACCGGCATCATCGCGGGCGGACCTTGCCGCGCTGTGTTCGAAATGCTCGGCATCAGCGACGTCGTTGCCAAGTCGACCGGCAGCCAGAACCCCTACAACATGGTTCGCGCCACTTTCGACGGCCTGTCCCGGGAGCTTTCGCCCCGCCAGGTCGCCGCACGTCGCAGCAAAAAGGTCGCCGACATCCTGCCCGCCCGTGAGACCGAGACCGCTCCGGCTGAAACAGTGGCCGAGTGAGGGAGGGAAGTACGATGGCCCAAGCGAAAAAGAAGACGATCGTCGTCAGGCAGATCGGTAGCCCGATCCGCCACCCCGCCGACCAGCGCGCAACGCTGATCGGTCTGGGCCTGAACAAGATGCACAAAACCCGCGAACTGGAGGACACTCCCTCGGTGCGCGGCATGGTTGCCAAGATTTCGCATCTGGTGGAAATCGTCGAGGAGCGCGGCTGAGCGCTCCAAGGTCTGAAAGCTGTGGCAGTGGGGCAGGACGCATCGGCCCGCTGATCCGGTGAGAGGAGAATGCGTCATGAAGATTCACGAACTGCGCGACAATCCCGGTGCAACCAAGAACCGCAAGCGGGTCGGCCGTGGCCCTGGCTCGGGTACCGGTACGACCGGTGGGCGGGGCATGAACGGCCAGAAATCGCGCTCGGGTGTCGCCATCAAGGGTTTCGAGGGCGGTCAGATGCCGCTTCACCGGCGCTTGCCGAAGCGGGGCTTCAACAATATCTTCGCCAAGAGCTTTTCGGTGGTGAACCTGGGCAACATCCAGAAGTTCATCGACGCTGGAAAGCTGGATCCGAAGGCCACCATCACCGAGGCGGCGTTGGTCCGGTCGGGCCTGGTGCGCCGGCAGCTTGACGGCGTGCGGGTTCTGGCCAAGGGTGAACTGACGTCGAAGGGCCTCAAGATCGAGGTCACCGGCGCCAGCAAGCCAGCGATCGCGGCGGTCGAGGCGGCCAAGGGCTCGTTGACGGTTACCGCCCCGGCGGCGGCGGAGACAATGGAAGCGGCGAACGCCGAGGCTTGAGACGCTTGCGTCCTGCCTCCATATTAAGGCGCGGGCTGGTCCGGACCATGAGATGCGCCGCTGCGGGTTCCCTCGCGGTGGTTTCCCGACGGTAAGAGAAAGAGCGAGACATGGCATCAGCAGCCGAACAAATGGCCGCGAACCTCAGCTGGAGCGCGCTCGGCCAGGCGAAAGATCTGCAAAGACGGATCTTCTTCACGCTCGGTCTCCTGATCATCTATCGCCTCGGTACTTTCATCCCGATGCCCGGCATCGACACGGTACAACTCGCTCGCTTTATCCAGCAGACCCAAGGCGGCATCCTGGGCGTCTTCAACATGTTCTCCGGCGGCGCGGTCAGCCGCATGGCGATCTTCTCGCTGGGCATCATGCCCTACATTTCGTCCTCGATCATCATGCAGCTTGCCACGGCGATGGTGCCGTCGCTTGAGGCGCTGAAGAAGGAAGGCGAAGCAGGCCGCAGGAAGATCAATCAATACACCCGCTACGGCACCGTGATTCTTGCTACCGTGCAAGCCTATGGCATCGCCGCCGGGCTGGAAGGCCAGGGCCTGGCGCTCGACCCGGGTGCCTTTTTCCGCGCTTCGGCGGTGATCACGCTGGTTGGCGGCACCATGTTCCTGATGTGGCTGGGTGAACAGATCACCGCGCGCGGCATTGGCAACGGCATCTCGCTGGTGATCTTCATCGGCATCATCGCCGAACTGCCCGGCGCGCTGGCGCAGTTCTTCGAGCAGGGCCGCACCGGCCAGATCAACACGCTGGTCATCATCGGTGTCTTGATCCTGGCGGTCGTGGTGATCTATTCGGTGGTCTTTCTCGAGCGGGCCCAGCGGCGCATCCTGATCCAGTATCCGAAGCGTCAGGTAGGCTCGAAGATGTTCGGCGGTGAAAACTCACACCTGCCGCTGAAGCTGAACACCGCCGGGGTCATTCCGCCGATCTTCGCTTCGTCGTTGCTGTTGTTGCCGACAACGATCGCCACCTTCTCTGCGGGCGGCGGCGATACCGGCGTGCTCGGCACCGTGGCGGCGCTGCTTGGTCGTGGCCAACCGTTGTTCCTGTTGACGTTTGCGGCGTTGATCGTCTTCTTCGTTTTCTTTTACACGGCGGTTGTCTTCAATCCCGAGGACGTTGCTGAAAATCTGAAGAAGAACGGCGGCTTCGTGCCTGGAATCCGGCCTGGAAAACGCACGGCTGAGTATCTCGACTTTGTTTTGATGCGGCTCTCCGTTGTCGGCGCAACTTACCTTGTGGTGGTCTGCCTGATGCCGGAGATCCTGATCTCGAAGGTCAACGTGCCGTTCTATTTCGGCGGCACCTCGCTTCTGATCGTGGTCTCCGTGACCATGGACACGATCACCCAGGTCCAGAGCCATCTGTTGGCGCACCAGTACCAGGGGCTGATCAAGAAATCGAAAATCCGTGGTCGCTGAACGGCGTGTGGCCAACACAAGGAGGCCGACAATGAATGTTATTCTTCTTGGCCCGCCGGGCGCGGGCAAGGGCACACAGGCGCGTATCCTGATGGACGAGATGGGGCTGGTGCAGCTTTCGACCGGAGACATGCTGCGCGCCGCCGTCACCGCCGGGTCCGAGATCGGCAAGAAGGCCAAGGCGGTAATGGAGGCGGGGCAACTGGTCTCCGACGAGATCGTCATCGGCGTCGTTGCCGACCGGTTGGACGAACCCGACGCCAAAGCGGGTGTGATCTTCGACGGCTTCCCGCGCACCGCCGCGCAGGCCGAAGCGCTCGACACTCTGCTGGCCCAGAAGGGTCTTACCCTGGAGGCTGTCGTTTCGATGGATGTGAACGACGACCTGCTGGTCGACCGGGTTTCTGGCCGCTTCACCTGCGGGGCCTGCGCCGAGGGTTATCACGACACCCACAAACGCCCGGCGGTGGACGGTGTCTGCGACAAATGCGGCGCGACCGAGTTCAAGCGCCGGGCTGACGACAATGCTGAAACGGTGCGGGCTCGACTGACCGCATACCACTCCGATACCGCGCCGCTGATCGGCTACTACACCGGCACCGGCAAGCTGAAGACCGTCGATGGAATGGCTGATATCGGCGACGTGACCAAGGCAATTCGGGCGGTCCTCGCCTGAAGCGCAAAAAACCACAATGCCCGGCTGCTCCGGGGCTTGACGCGGATGCGCGCAAGACTATAGTGCGCGCTTCCTGGAGACATGAGAGTTGCCTCCGCCACGATTTTTCACCTCTTGGCGGGGAGCGGGATGTCGGCTTGGACTCTCTACGGGCGAGAACGGCCGGTGCAAGCACCGGCTTCTTTTGAATTTCGGCTCGCAATGGCGGGCCCGAACACGACGGAGCTGGTGAATTGGCGCGAATAGCAGGCGTTAACATTCCGACCAACAAGCGGGTGCATATCGCACTCACCTATATCCATGGCATCGGCGGTGCCTCGGCCAGGCAGATTTGCGAGGCCGCAGGAATTGCCGAGGCGCGGCGGATCAACGAGCTTTCGGATGCCGAGGTTCTGGCGATCCGTGAGCACATCGACGCGAATTGCCAGGTCGAAGGCGACCTGCGTCGCGAGGTGGCCGTCAACATCAAGCGTCTGATGGACCTTGGCTGTTATCGCGGGCTCAGGCATCGCCGTGGCCTGCCGGTTCGCGGACAACGAACCCACACCAACGCACGCACCCGCAAGGGCAAGGCCAAGCCGATCGCCGGCAAGAAGAAGTAAGGAGACCGGAGAATGGCTCGAGACAAGCGTGCAGCGCCCAAGCGCAGGGAACGCAAGAACATATCGGCGGGGGTTGCGCATGTGAACTCGTCGTTCAACAACACCATGATCACCATCACGGATGCGCAGGGCAACACCATTGCCTGGTCGTCGTCGGGCCATATGGGGTTCAAGGGTTCGCGCAAGTCGACCCCCTACGCGGCACAGATGGCCGCCGAGGATGCTGGCCGCAAGGCGCAGGAGCACGGCATGCGGACGCTGGAGGTTCTGGTTCAGGGCCCCGGTGGCGGCCGCGAGTCGGCGCTGCGGGCGTTGCAGGCGGTGGGTTTCACCATCAACTCGATCAAGGACGTGACTCCGATCGCCCACAACGGCTGCCGTCCGCCAAAGCGACGCCGCGTCTGAGACAAAATTTTCCCGGCGGTTGGCCTGTCCATTCCGGGCGGGCCGCTAGCCGTTTCCTCGGGTGTGCCTGACCAAATGGATCTGGTTCGGCACGGGAATGGAGGGCCAAGACGATGATCCACAAGAACTGGCTGGAACTGATCAAACCGCAGGGGCTCGACGTCGAACCCGGCGCCGACGCCGACCGTGTCGCCACCGCTGTGGCTGAGCCGCTGGAGCGGGGCTTCGGCCTCACCCTCGGCAACGCCCTGCGTCGTGTATTGCTGTCGTCGCTTCAGGGCGCGGCGGTGAACGCCGTGCAGATCGACGGTGTGCTGCACGAGTTCTCCTCCGTCGCCGGCGTGCGCGAGGACGTGACGGATATCGTGCTGAACCTCAAGGGGTTGGCGGTGTGGATGGACGGCGAGGGCCCCAAGCGCCTGCAGCTCAACGCCAACGGCCCCCGCATCGTGACTGCTGCGGATATCGCCGAGGTCATGGGCGTCGAGATCATCAACAAGGATCATGTGATCTGCCATCTCGACGAGGGCGCCAGCGTCCACATGGAACTGACCGTCGGCATCGGCAAGGGCTATGTTGCCGCCGACAAGAACCGCCCCGAGGATGCGCCGATCGGCTTCATCCCGGTGGATGCGCTGTATTCGCCGGTGAAACGGGTCTCCTACAAGGTTAGCTCGACCCGTGAGGGCCACGTGCTTGATTATGACAAGCTGTCGATCACCGTGGCGACCGACGGGACGCTGAGCCCCGAGGACGCGCTGGCGTTCGCCGCGCGCATCCTGCAGGATCAGCTCCAGACCTTCATCAACTTCGAGGAACCGAAGGAGGCCGTTGATGCCGACGCGGACGAAGGGCTGGAGTTCAACCCGCTGTTGTTGAAGAAGGTCGACGAGTTGGAGCTTTCGGTCCGCTCGGCAAACTGCCTGAAGAACGACAACATCGTCTATATCGGCGACCTGATCCAGAAAACCGAAGCGGAGATGCTGCGCACCCCGAACTTCGGCCGCAAGTCGCTGAACGAGATCAAGGAAGTGCTGACCACGATGGGCCTGCATCTGGGCATGGACGTGCCGGACTGGCCGCCCGACAACATCGAGGAGCTGGCCAAGAAATTCGAAGACCAGTTTTAAGAGTACGAACCGCCGCCCTGGCGAAAACCGGGGCGGCGGTGCGACGACCCGGGCACACCGCCCCAAGGAGGCCGCCACCAGATGCGGCCGGACAAAGTATAAAACGATGGAGATGAGACATGCGCCACGGTAATGGCCACCGCAAGCTGAACCGCACCGCCGAGCATCGCAAGGCGATGTTCGCCAATATGGCTTGCTCGTTGATCGAGCATGAGCAGATCAAGACCACTCTGCCCAAGGCCAAGGAAATGAAACCCTATGTCGAGAAGCTGATCACGCTGGCCAAGCGTGGCGATCTGCATGCCCGCCGCCTGGCAGCCTCGCAAATCCGCCAGGATCCGGCGGTGAAAAAGCTGTTTGACGTGCTGGGCACGCGCTACAAGGACCGACAGGGTGGCTATGCCCGGGTCATTCGGGCTGGCTTTCGCTATGGCGACATGGCGCCGATGGCGATCATCGAGCTGGTCGATCGCGATACCGGTGCCAAGGGCGCCGGGGACCGGGCCCGGGTCGCAGCGGACGAGGCCGCGGGCGACACAGAGTAAATCCTGACGAAAGGGTCGCGGCGATGACCTTTGAGCTTGTCGCCGCCAATCTCGTCGTTTTCCTCGCCGCCGTCCTGCAGGCCGCGACCGGCGTCGGTTTCGCCATGGTGGCGGTGCCACTCCTGGCATTGATCAGTCTGGCGTGGGTGCCGGCGCCGATGCTGATCTGCAATATCGCGCTATCGGTTGCCATCATGAGCCGGGGCCGCCACCATCTGGAGCATTCGGAAACACCGCCGCTGGTGCTGGGCCTGACGCTGGGTACCTTCGCGGGCGCGGGCATCCTGACACTGTTCGATGACCGGGGGCTGGGCGTTTTGATTGGCGCCATCATCATCACCGCGGTGTTTGCGAGCCTGTTCGCACCACAGCTCAGGCTCACCCGCGGCCGGCTTCTGTCGGCCGCCTTCGTCGGTGGTGCCACCGGGGCGATAGCCGCCATGCACGGGCCGCCGCTGATCATCCTCTATCAACGCGAGCGCCCGGACAAGGTGCGTGCCACCATGGCCGGGGTGTTCGTGTTCGGCTGTTTCCTGGCGCTGGGATCGTTCTGGTTCGCCGGCCTTCTGGGCTGGGAGCAGATCTGGCGCGGGCTGCTGCTGGTGCCCGGGGTGGCGTTGGGCTTCTTCGTGGGCAAGGCATTGGGCGGGCGTATGTCGGTCGGGGCGGTGCGCTACGCCATGCTTGGGGTCTCGGGCGCTGCGGGGCTGGCATTGTTCGTCAAGTCGTTGTGAGCGCGTTTGCTTGCGCCTGCTTGGCGCGGTGTATCGTTGCCTCTAAGTATGGCCTATGATCCACCCGAGTGATGGAGGCCATGCCGTGATCGTGCGGATGATTTCGACCCTAATCCTGTTGAGTGTGTTGACCTTCGAGGGGCCCGCATTCGCTCAATCCATGAAAGTGCCTGACAGCCAGGCCGAGATCAGCCTCGGCTTCGTGCCGGTAGTGCGCCAGACCGCCCCTGCGGTCGTCAGCATTTACACCCGCAAGGTGGTTGAACGCCGCGCCAGCCCGTTCGCTGGCGATCCTTTCTTCGAGCAGCTGTTCGGCGATATGTTCTTCGGCGCGCGGACCCGAAGGCGGATCGAGAACTCGCTCGGCTCCGGGGTCGTCGTCGATCCTTCGGGCATCGTGGTCTCGAACTATCATGTGGTCGGCGGCGCAGATGAGATTACCGTGGTGCTGACCGACCGGCGTGAGTTCGAGGGCCGGGTGATCCTGGCCGACAAGGAGGCTGACCTCGCCATCGTTGAACTGGAGGGCGCCAGCAATTTGCCGGCGCTGGAGCTCCGCAATTCGGATACGCTGGAGGTGGGCGAGCTGGTGCTGGCCATCGGCAACCCCTTTGGCGTCGGCCAGACAGTGACCAGCGGCATCGTATCCGGGCTGGCGCGCACCGGCGCACCGGGCGGGCACCAGCAGGGTTACTTTATCCAGACCGATGCGGCGATCAACCCCGGCAACTCCGGCGGCGCGCTGGTCGACATGGCTGGGCGCCTGATCGGGGTCAATACGTCCATCATCAGCCGTTCCGGCGGCTCCAACGGCATCGGTTTCGCGGTTCCCGCCAACCTGGTCGCCCGAGTCATCGCTGCCGCGCAGGAAGGTGCCAAGGTGCTCGACCGGCCCTGGCTGGGCCTGCAGACCCAGCCCGTCACCAGTGAAATCGCCGAAGCCATGGGTTTGGAGCGTCCGGCTGGCATCCTGGTCGACCAGATCCATCCGGAAAGCACCTTCACCCAGGCCGGAATCGAGACTGGCGACATCCTGCTGACCATCAACGGCAAGGAGGTCAATGTGCCGACCGAGCTGGCTTTCCGTACCGCGACTTTGGGCATTGGCGGCAAGGCCGAACTGGGTTACCTGCGTGACGGCGCGCCGGGGCTCACATCGGTTACCCTGGCCATGGCACCCGACCGGCCCGACCGCGACCTCACCGTGTTGCAGAACCCTCGCCCGATGCGCGGGCTGGCGGTGATGAACGTCAACCCGGCGGTGATCGACCAGTTCCGCCTGCCGCTTGCCAGTTCCGGCATCCTGGTCACCGAGGTTGGTGGTCGGTCCAGGCGCTCGGGACTGCGCCCCGGCGACCTGATCCTGGCGGTCAATGGACGCGCTGTCGGCGATGTGGACGCGCTGGAGGCGGCGGTGCGGCATTCGGGGAAGTTCGACCTCCAGGTCGAACGCAAAGGCAAGCGCGGCAAGATTCAGATCGGCGGCTGAGATGGCGGACCTGTTCGACAGCCCGGCGCACCCATCTCTGGAAACGGAGGGAAAAGCGCCGCGCCCGCTGGCCGACCGGCTGCGACCGCGCCAGTTGGACGAGGTGGTCGGACAGGAGCACATCCTCGCCCCCGGCGCGCCGCTGGGCGACATGCTGGCGGCGGAGAAACTGTCGTCGCTGGTGCTGTGGGGGCCGCCCGGGGTCGGCAAGACCACCATCGCCCGGCTGCTGGCCGTGGCCACTGAAATGCACTTCGTGCAGATCAGCGCAATTTTTTCCGGCGTCGCTGATCTCAGAAAGGTCTTCGAGGCGGCAAAACTGCGCCACACCCAGGGCCGCGGCACATTGTTGTTCGTCGATGAGGTTCACCGCTTCAACAAGGCCCAGCAGGACGGTTTCCTGCCGCATATGGAATCGGGCGTTATCGTGCTGGTCGGTGCGACCACCGAGAACCCGTCCTTCGAGCTGAACTCGGCATTGCTCAGCCGCGCCCAGGTGCTGCGGCTGAAGCGGCTGGAGGCCGGAGACCTGGAGCGAATCCTGGCCCGGGCCGAGGAAACCGAGGGTGCGCTGCCGCTGACCGAGGAGGGCCGCGCCGCCCTGATCAGCATGGCCGACGGCGATGGCCGCACGTTGCTGAACCTGACCGAGCAAGTACAAAGCTTTGGCGAGGGACTGTTCGGGCCCGCCGATCTCGCCCGCCGCCTGAACCGCCGGGCGCCGGTCTACGACAAGGCGGGCGACGGCCATTACAACCTGATCTCGGCTTTGCACAAATCGGTGCGCGGCTCCGACCCGGACGCCTCGCTCTACTGGCTGGCGCGGATGCTGGAGGCTGGCGAGGATCCGCGCTACATCGCCCGGCGGGTCACCCGCATGGCGGTCGAGGATATCGGCCTGGCCGAACCCGAGGCGATGCGCCAGTGCCTCGCCGCCTGGGAGGTCTACGAGCGTCTGGGTTCACCCGAGGGCGAACTGGCGATCGCCCAGGCGGTGATCTATCTGGCGCTGGCGCCAAAATCGAACGCCGCCTACACTGCTTACAAAACGGCTCTGAAGATTGCTGCGCGCACCGGTTCGATGCCGCCGCCTGATCATATCCTGAATGCGCCCACCAAGCTGATGAAGGCCGAGGGCTATGGCGCAGGTTACCAGTATGACCACGACGCCGAGGACGCCTTCTCCGGCCAGGACTACTTCCCCGAAGGCATGGCGCGGGCCGACCTCTACCACCCGGTCGAACGCGGCTATGAACGCGAAATGGCCAAGCGTATGGCGTGGTTCGCGAAAAGGCGCGGCGAGCAGTAGGGCGGTGTTTTTTGTCCGGCGGTAACCGCGCGGGTTCCCCGGTTTCCCGGTATATCGTCTCGCTCGACCCGCGCTCCGCATTTTGGAGCAGCAATTCTCATTATGGCGTTACAAAGGGGATTCCCAAGGCGGCAAATATGTGAATGAACCTACTATATGTGGTTATAGATGGCCCTTCGTTGGAAGTGTAATTCAGGGTCTCACTTATCAGCCCGTTGACGAAGTCGGCACTGGACGCGAGCGGCCTGGTCTGATTCCTTGATGTTCTGATTTGACCGGGAGGCTCGCCGATGTCGATGGGACTGCGGAAGGATCGTCAGGGTGATTTGATGGTGGGCTGGGCGGAGATGCCGCGCGCGCCGGGTCATGTGTTTTACGACCGTCTTCAGTCGGTCCTGATCGAGGGCGACTTCGACGGCTTCGCCGAGGCGGCCTGCCGGTGCTGTTACGCGGCCAGGATGGGAGCGCCTTCGGTGCCGCCGGGGCGCTATTTCCGCATGCATCTGGTGGGCTGTTTCGAGGGCATCGACTCTGGGCGCGGGCTGGAATGGCGCGGCTCGGATTCGCTGTCGCTGCGGGAGTTTCTGCGGCTGGAGAGCCGGGATCGTGTGCCGGATCATTCCTGGCTGTCGAAGACCCGCACGCGCCTGCCCCACGAGGTGCACGCGATGGTCTTCGACCGGGTTCTGGCGCTGATCGCCGAGGCGGGTCTGGTGAAGGGCGACCGCATCGGGGTGGATGCCTCGACCATGGAGGCCAACGCGGCGCGGCGCAACATCGTGCGGCGCGACACGGGGTGAGGGCTACCGGGAGATGCTGGAGCATCTGGCCCGGGAGAGCGGCATCGAGACGCCCACGGCCGAGGACCTGGCGCGTCTGGACCGCAAGCGCAAGGGCAAGAAGCTCTCGAACCAGGATCGGGTTTGCAGGAGCGACCCCGAGGCCAGGGTCGCCAGGATGAAGGACGCCGCGACCCATCTGGCCGACAAGCCCGGGCACGCGGTGGATCCGGACACCGGCGCGGTGGTGGCGGCCGAGTTGCACCCAGCCGATGAGGGCGACACCACGACGCTTTCAAAGACCCTGGCGGCGGCCGAGGCAAACCTCGAGGCGGTGGCTGCGGCACCGACGCCGGAGAGCCCGGCCGAATGCGTCACCGACAAGGGCTATTTCTCACGGGCGGTCTTGAAGGCCCTGGACGACAGTCCCTGGAAGACCCGGCCCTGGAAGACCCGGATCGCCGAGCCCAGGCAGAAGGGCTTTTCGCGCTGGCGCGGTGACCAGGCGGCGCGCCGGGCGGTCACCAACAACCGCGTGCGGCTCAAGTCCGCGCTCGCCCGCGAGGCCTTCAAGCTGCGCGCCGAGATCGTCGGGCGCTGCTTTGCCCACACCCTCGATCGCGGCGGCCTGCGCCGAACCTGGCTGCGCCGGCGCGAGAATGTGCACAAGCGATACCTGCTTCACGTCGCCGGCCACAACCTCTCGTTGCTGATGCGCCAACTCATCGGCGCCGGCACCCCGCGCCAGGCCGTGGCGGGCGGATCTGGCGGTGTTTTCGTGCTTGTTGCGCCCGCTGGAGCCGTTCTGGTCGCTCGGATCGTCCTCATCGTCTCGGAGGATGGCGAAACCGCCGACGCCGCATTATGTTTCGTCGTGGGGTGAAACCCGGTCAATGGCGCCTTTTTCAACGGGCTGTTATGGCGTAATCAGCTACTCTCTGTCATCATGGACAACAACGGAGGGACAGGCAATGGATGCTCAGGATGTATTGGCTCTTGGCCTCGGGGTTACGCCACCATGGCGGCTGGTCGAACAGCGCCTCGACACGAACAGATCGGAGACGATCCGCTGCTCGAAGCCGTCCGCAAGGCTCTGGCGACGGTCAAAAAGCATCCCAAGCGCATTCTCGAACGTTGGACGTCAATCCACAGCAACGCCCGCATGGAAGCAATGAACGGACTGTTTCAGGCCGCCAGGGCAAGAGGCTACCGCAACGCCGAGACCTTCATCACCATGATCTACTTGATCGCAGCCCCGCTCGGAGATATGGTCAACTCCACTTGATACGTCGAAGAACCAGTTAATTAGAAACCTAACAAAATTCCAACACGCACGCCACGCATTTCCGGTTTCCCTTTAACAGATACCCCACTCACCGTATAGGTTTGCGCTTTATATCTAGCGTAATACACCTGACCGAACAGGGTAACATCTTCAGACAGTTGATAATCGATACCGGGTGCGATCTTCCAGCCCCTGTGCCATTGCGTGTCTTTATCAGATAAAACGAGGGGCCCGTCAATTCCGGGACCAGTGACGGCGCCTGAGCCAGACAGGCTGAATTTGCCTTGAACAAATGATAGTCCAGCGGCCAGAGACAGCGACAAGTCGTTGAAAACATAGCCAATGCGGGGCATGATATCCGCACCCCAGTTAGCCGACGTTTTTCCCGTTACGGTGCCCATTACTGCATAACCACCGACGGTCACTGTATCTGAGAGAGTATCCTTTTCAGAAGCGAATTCTTTGGAGAATCCGGCTTGAAGGCCGACAAACATACCGTTCCCGCCTACGGGAACGGTGTAACGGGCGACCAAACCGACAGATGCGCCCTGCATGTCATAATCGCCTAAATCTGTTCCGTAAGCGGAAGGGGATATGTCAAAGTCAGAGTAGCCGAATTGTGGCCCGATTTGAAATACCCCATCCGCATTGGCATTGGTAAATCCTGCCGATACCAGAAAGATGGCAACGCACGATATTCTGAGCAATTTAGTGGTCATAGTCCCCTCCTGATTATCTCTCGACACCAGCAGGGTGCCGGGCCATTGCAAACATCTCTCGGAAAGAGGGAGTCCCTGCCTATTTGTCTGGCGTGGGAAGCTAATCCACGCCATAGATGTTGAATGTTTTACTCGGCAGTAACCCGACAGATCGGGACTCCCGAAAGATGTTTGCGAGGAAAGTATGTGACAGGTGGAAAGCTGGGAGTCAATTAGTTGAAGAACCTTTTTTGAAGTCTTCCATCACAGCCTCGTCCTGCCCCGGATGGCGGGGCCGTGCCGAAATATGGGAGAAGCCCATTTGCTTCAGCAAGCGTGACACCGAACGCTCATGATAGACAACGCCGAAGCGGGCCTCGATCCAGCCTTTCAGATCCATGCGCCGCCAGCGCACGATGCCATCGGACAAAGGATCGGGGCCGGTCTCGACCACCGCGGCAAGCTCCTCCAGCTGCGATGGCGTTAGCTTCGGTGATGCGCCCGGCGCCTTGCCGTCCATCAGACCATCGGGCCCGTGGCGGTTGAAGCGATGCACCCGGTCCCGCAAGGTCTGGCGGTCCATGCCGCCGACCCGGGCCGCCTCCGCCCGGGTCATGCCATCATATACGGCGGCGATTGAAAGCAGTCGCCGCGCTTGATTGCTGTCATCACAGCGCGAGGCATGGCAGCGAGCTTGAGCAGCATCATAGTCTTCTCGTAGGGGAACAGTCATCGTGGGAAACCTCCAAGACACCGAACCGGGTGTCCAGAGAAGCACAGAACACTAAATATGGAAATCCCCGAAAGAGTCACAATCAATGACCTTTGGTATAACGCGTCTGCACCGACGATTTCCCATTTACCTCCCGGCGCGATGTCACACAGCCCATTGATGTAAGATCACGCCAATGTGGATGGCGCTCTTTGAGCCAACTGATCTTATCGCATATCCAGTAGCGGCGCCTTGCAAAGCTTGCCGCAATCCGGACAGGGAAACTCCGTCCCACGCTCCGTCTCCAGCAGGATATCCAGGACATGTCGCTGTTTGTTCGTGTCGAGGCGCTGTTCGACCAGCCGCCATGGTGGCGTAACTCCGAGGCCAAGAGCCAATACATCCTGAGCATCCATTGCCTGTCCCCTCCGTTGTCGTCCATGATGACAGAGGGTAGCTGATTACGCCCTAAATGTCTTCCTGAACTCCACTTCCAACGTCGAAGAGCCTTATAGATTCGCTCATAGACACTCTGCGTAGCCGTTGCGCGATGTTCCCCGACATGCGCACGGGGAGCAATTTGAGCTACACTATGGCCGATATCGGCATGGCTGCATTTTCGGTATTTTTTATGCAGAGCCCGTCCTTTTTATCGCATCAGCGGGCGTTGGAAAAGCGTCGGGCGCGGTCGAACTGCGAGACGCTGTTCGCCATTGAGAAGATCCCTGCCGACAATCATGTTCGCACGATGCTTGATCCGGTGGAACCCGATGGGCTGTTCGCGTTGTTCGGGCAAGCCCTTGGCTTGCTTGCAGACAGAGGCGGTCTGAAGGATTTTCAGAAGCTCGGCGGACGGCTTCTGATTGCCCTTGACGGCACCGGGTATTTCACCTCGCAAAAGCTTCATTGCCCGAATTGCTCGCAGCGCAAACGCCATAACGGCGTCATGGAATATTACCACTCCATGCTCTCGGCGGCGGTGGTGGCACCTGGCCATAATTGTGCCATGGTGCTTGAACCGGAGTTCATCGCACCGCAGGACGGACATGACAAACAGGACTGCGAAAATGCCGCCACGAAGCGCTGGCTTTGCCGCTTCGGGCCGCGATACGCGCCTCTCAGGTCGGTCTATCCGGGCGATGATACTGCGCTGTTGTGGGTCACTTGTTTGTCTCAAGATGGGTTGTAGGTCAGTTTTGCCGCAATTTCGGCCCACAAGATGAGTTGTGGTGCAAAAGTGATCCTCAAAATGTCGACCACCCCTCGCAGATGTTCAACAATTCAGGAAACACGAGAACCGCAGGCCGCCTGCCACTGGACGGTCGCAACTCGCGCAGCAACCCGTTGTCGCGCACGAGGCGCAGAATGCGCTTGGCGGTCGGTATGGGAATATTCGCCTGTGCCACGAAATCAGAGGCGCTGAATATCGGGCGATTAAAGAACCAGTCCAGCGCTCGGACCCCGTATTGCGACCTTGTTGCCTCGACCATCCAGTTCTTGCGTGCATTGTAGAGGGCAAGGATCGCCTGTGCCTTGGATTGGTTGGATTCCGCCTGTTCGGTAATCGCGCGCAGAAAAAAATCGCACCAACCGGTCCAATCCCCATCACGAGAAACGGCCAGAAGCCGGTCGTAATATTCGTCGCGGTTGCCTTCCAGAAATTCCGACAGATAAAAATTGGGGCGCGACAGCATGCCCTTTGATTGCAGAAACAGCGGGATGATCAACCGCCCAAGGCGACCGTTGCCGTCCAGAAACGGGTGGATCGCCTCGAACTCGGCGTGGATCAATGCCAGCTGGATCAGGACGTCAGGGGCCGGGTCGTGGATATAAGCCTCCCACACGGTCATCGCATCCGGCAGGGCCTCGGCGGAACACGGCACAAAGCGCGCCTGTTCAATGGTGCACCCCTCGGGCCCGATCAGTTCGGGATGCGGCGATATTCGCCCGGGGCCTTGTCGCGCCCGCGCACACCCTGCATCAGCCGTTTGTGGGTCAGCCGGACAAGGCGTTGCGACAGCGGCAAGTCGCCCAGCAACTGCGCGGCCTCGGCCAGCGCTGCACGATAATTCAGAATCTCGCGAATATCGGCCTTTTTCGGTGTGCTGTCATCATCTAGCGACCCTTCGGCTTCGTATTCCAACACTTCGCCCAGCGTCGCCTGGGTTCCCTCGATCCGGCTGGACAGAACCGCTTCGTGAGAAGTCAGTGGCGACAGCAGGACATTTGGGTTGGGAATCCCGTGCAGTACACCCTTAAAGTGTGCGACGGCGGCACTGGCGGGACCAATCAGCGGCAAAAGCTGTGGCCAGTCCAGATCGGGCGGCGGGAAAAGACCCTGATGATACGAGACAGCCATTATCGCATCGCTTCCATGCTCAGATACTCCTCGCGCACACGGATTTCACCGGACATCAGTTTGGGGAGAAGAAGGTCTCGGGTAGCGGCGAGGGTGCGGGATTCTAGCTCGTTTCGAGTGGTTCTTGTTATCAACGGTTCAATCGTCTCACCTAACTTATCAATCGTTACATGGGGCGGACAGATTGTGGCAGTTGCGCTGATGTGGGTGCGTTGAAAATGCCCCATAGTTGTCGCTTTCGACTTTACGACCCTTTGGAATTCTTCCAAATGGTGGAAAATCCATTGAGAATAAAACCAAGGTTGAAAATGCTTGGAGGATACCTTGAAAAGGTATTGGTTTAACGCACCTTCACCACCAGTCCAGAACTTCGCCAGCAGGCTGCCTGACCACGAAAAAATAAAATCCCCATCGTTAACAACATATTTTTCGGGAACGCTCCGTGATGCACGATTACTTTTCACGCTAATTCCATTGCGCAGTTCAGCAATCTTGATGACCGGCAAGTTGTCATCAGGGCCAGTTGCTGGAAATTTTTGCAGTGCAAGCCCGTTAAGAAAGTCTGCAATTTCATCCAATGGCTTTTCCTCCCACCCTACCGGCACACCATTTTCGCCCAACCGATCCGGAAACATCTCCCAGATTTCCGATGCGAGGTAGGGGGCGCGGCCTTCGGCCTTGGCGCGGGTGGGGCCAAAATCGACGAACCAGTCCTTGAAGATCGCCCGCGCCATCGCCTCCAGTGTTTCGTTCATTCTTCGGTTCAGGTCGATCTTGTTGTCAAGGGAGGTGAGGGTCGCTGCAATAGTGCGTTGCTCAGGTGGAGAGGGGACTTCCAAGTCTCGAACGTACACCGCTGCCCTTGTCGTTGATGGAATTGGAGAGCCGTCGTCAATTTCACCCAGGTTGTAATGGATAATCGCATAATAGAGCCAGCGCATGTCCAGTTCTTCAGACTTGGGTTTGACGTAGTAAGCGGTGTCAGCAACGAAAAATGGTTCACGGCTGAAATGAACACCCCGATAGGCACCTTTTCTGCCTAAAATGATTCCCGGACCAGGGGCTGAGGGAGCTTCGGTCCAACCTATTGGCCCATTCGTTCCAAAAACACGATAGGGCGCTATGGCATTCTTGTAGCCCCGAATGGCCTTGCCATATTCCAGACTGATTTCCTTACCCCATTTCGTTTTTCGCCATTTCTCACCCAACGGAAACTCAACCTTGTTTTTCCTAATAATTTTCCTGAACGACTCCGAGGTGCTGGCCCAATCGACCACGTCCACCTTCCAGGGGAGGTCGGACTCGCTAAAATCCTCCTTCAGGGATGCCAGCACCCCAAGGTCCAACGGCTCATCCCCCAGGACGACGAGATCAAGGTCAGAGTAGGCCTTGGCTGTCCAGGTAACCCGGGAGCCAAAGGCCCATACCTTCCGCTCGGGCACATGACGGTGCATGATCGCCCGGATAATTTCCAGGTGATCGGGCCGTGCATCAATGAGGGGCTGATTGCTCACGCTGTCTCCGTTCGTTTGCGGAGTTGTTTCAGGAAGAAACGCGCTTCACCCAGAAATGCCGGGATTTTTTCGATCACCAGTAAGGCTTTTTCCTCGTTATAGGTATGGCTGGTATCGGTTCTGGACTGCCGATATTTCTTCCACTCTTCCCAGTCGCTCAGCAACAACCCTTGTTCGTTGCCCGTGCGTATCAGGTCCTGGAAGACCATGTCACCGATATCGTCCGGGGTGGCCGCCGCCATTTCAAGATACCGTTTCAGTGTCTTGTGGGCGAGTTCATACGTGAACTCGAACCGCTGGATGACGCCATCCCGGAGCAGGGTATTGTCTGGTTGTTCTCTCAGAATATCGAGCCCCTCCGAAAAACGCTCAATCGCATTGGCAAAAGATGTGATATCCAGTTTAATCGCCATCTCACCCACCGACCTTTGCGAGTTGGTTGCGGATTGTAACCGTCAGCCGGTCCGATTCCGCAAACTGCGTCTCCAGGGTTGCCTGCAGGGCCGCAAAGCGCTCGGCAAAGGGCGTTGCGTCTTCTTCCATCGCTTCCGCACCAACATACCGCCCCGGCGTCAGGACGTGCCCGTGACACTTGATTTCCTCCAGTGTCGCCGACCTGCAGAAGCCGGGTACGTCCGCGTAGCCCTTACCCTCCCGCCAACTGTGATAGACTTCCGCAATCTTCCTGATGTCGGCGTCGGAGAATTCCCTCCGGGTCCGGTCCACCATGTGGCCCAGCTTGCGGGCGTCGATGAACAGCGCCTCGCCGCGCCGGTCGCGCAAGCGAACGTCGCGGGTCAGGCCGTTCGACTTGTCTTTCGTCAGGAACCATAGACAGGCCGGGATCTGCGTCGAGTAGAACAACTGTCCCGGCAGGGCGATCATGCAGTCGACCACTTCCGGCGCGCCGTTCACGCCTTCGATCATCGCCTTGCGGATGTCGCCCTCTCCCGACTGGGTGGCGGACATGGAGCCGTTAGCCAGCACCACGCCGGCCGTACCGGTAGGGCTGAGGTGGTGGGCGATGTGCTGAAGCCAGGCGAAGTTGGCGTTTCCGACCGGCGGAAGACCGTATTTCCAACGGGCGTCCTCGCGCAGCCGTTCGCCGCCCCAGTCGGAGATGTTGAAGGGCGGATTGGCGAGGATGAAATCGGACCTGAGGTCGGGCAACTCGTCCTTGTGGAAACTGCCGTCGCTGTTCCAGCGGATGTCGGCGTCGATGCCGCGCACCGCGAGGTTCATCCTCGCCAGCCGCCAAGTGGTGTAATTGGACTCCTGGCCGTAGATGGCAATGTCGCCGATCCGTCCGCCGTGGCTTGCGACAAACTTCTCCGACTGGACGAACATGCCGCCCGAACCGCAACAGGGGTCGTAGACGCGGCCCTTGTAGGGTTCCAGCATCTCGACCAGCAGGGCGACCACCGAGCGGGGCGTGTAGAACTCGCCGCCGCGCTTGCCCTCGGAACCGGCGAACTGGCCGAGGAAGTACTCGTAGACGCGGCCCAGGACGTCCTGGGCCTTGTCCTGTCCCTCGCCCAGCGCAATGCCGGAAACGAGGTCGATAAGTTCGCCCAGCATGACCGAGTTGAGCGCCGGTCGGGCGTAGTCCTTGGGCAGAACGCCCTTCAGGCTCGTATTGACCCTTTCAATGGCCAGCATCGCCTCGTCGATCAGTTTGCCGATCCTGGGTTCCTTGGCGTTGGCCTTGAGGTGTGACCAGCGGGCTTCCTTCGGCACCCAGAACACGTTCTCGGCGGCGTATTCGTCCGGGTCCTCGGCCCCATCGGGATATTCGGCAAGCAGTTCGGCGCGTTTGGCCTCGAAGCTGTCGGAGATGTGCTTGAGGAAGATCAGGCCCAGGGCGACATGCTTGTAGTCGGACGGCTCCATGTTTCCGCGCAGCTTGTCGGCGGCCTTGAACAGGTCCGCCTCGAAACCGAGGTTGGCGCCGTTGGCGTTGGCGGATTTCCGCTTCGACGTCTGCTCCGGTTGCGGGTTCGAGGATTCGTCAACAGTGAGAACATCTTCGGTCGCTTGGTGTCCAGCCAGCTTGACGGAACCGCCACGGCCGCGTCCGGTGGCGACCGTTCCTTCCTCGACAAGGGCGGCGCACACGTCCGAATAGGTCTCTTCGTCCCACCCGAGCGTTTCGCGTAGACGGCCATTGCCGGCCGATCCGCCGATCCCCGTCAGCGCCTCGACGAAACGGTCCTTTTGCCGTAGATTCGCCATGCTTCCCTCTTCATTTCTCCTCGGTGTCCTTTACCGATTCGATCGTTTTCAGGCGCTCGTATTCCTCGATCGCCATGACAACGACGACGGGGCGCCCATGCTTGTTGATGACCACAGGCTCCGCCCGGGCCGTGTCGATCAGCCGACCGAAGTTGTACTTGGCCTCGCGGGCCGCGAGTGTTTTCATTCACCGCTCCCATGTTTGACCGTCCATTGTGGCCATAATGGACTCAGCGTCAATACAAACCGTAACTAGTGTCCTGGATCAGAAATACGTGGTATCATTCAGGGGAGGTATATTTTGAGATGGAGGATCTTCCATGCCCCGCGCTGCGCCCCCGGTCACGTTGAGTCCAGAACAGAGTGAGGAGCTCCTGACGCTGACGTCACGGCGCACGACGGCTCAAGGTCTGGCGCTGCGGGCGCGCATTGTTCTGGCCTGCGCCGAGGGCAGGCAGAACAAGCAGGTGGCCCGGGATTTGGGCGTTGACCCGGCGACGGTGGGCAAGTGGCGTCGGCGCTTCATCGAGAAGGGGAGCGACGGTCTGTATGATGAACCGCGCCCCGGCACGCCCCGGACGATCACCGATGCGCAGGTCGATGCGGTGATCGTGCGGACGCTTGAAAGCATGCCGCGTAACGCGACCCATTGGAGTTCCAGGATGATGGCCGGGGAGAGCCGCCTCTCGACGTCCAGCGTACAACGGATTTGGCGTGCCTTTGGCCTGCAACCCCATCGCACGGAGACCTTCAAGCTCTCAACCGATCCCCGGTTTATCGACAAGGTTCGCGATGTGGTTGGGCTTTACCTGAACCCGCCGGAGCGGGCCTTGGTGCTCTGCGTCGATGAAAAGAGCCAAATTCAGCCGCTTGACCGGCCGCAGCCGGTCCGGCCCATGCGGCCGGGTCAGATCGAACGCCGCAGCCATGATTACAAACGCCACGGCACCACCTCCCTGTTCGCCACCCTCAACACGGCAACCGGCGAGGTCATCGGCAAATGCGACAAGCGCCACCGGGCCTCGGAGTTCAAGAAGTTCCTTATGGAGATCGAACGCCGGGTTCCCGACGATCTGGAGATCCACCTCATCATGGACAACTACGCCACCCACAAAACGCCGGCGATCCGTGCCTGGTTGGCCAGACGGCCCCTCTGGCATGTGCATTTCACCCCCACCTCCGCATCCTGGTTGAACATGGTCGAGCGCTTCTTTGCCGAAATCACCGACCGCCAGATCAAGCGTGGCGTTCACCGCAGCGAGCGCGAACTCACAAAAGCCATCCTGGATTACATCGAAATTCGCAATAAAGATCCAAAACCCTTCAAATGGGTCCGAACCGCAGACGATATCCTTGATGCGGTCAAACGCTTCTGTCTAAAAACCACACCCGAAAATAATCCGGCGAACTTCTGACTCAGGACACTAGCAGCAATTCTCATTATGGTTTGATATGGCTTGATTTTCTGCGATGATCTTCGGTCTTCTCATTTTGTGTTGTGCTGAGACTTGTGCGGGTGCTTTAGCGCAGTTTTGGTTCCGGCGGCGGTTCGCCGGTTATCATCGTGCGGATGAGCGCGTCCCGGTCGGTGAACAGGTGATATCCGGTGATGCTCCGCAGGTCCTCGAAGAACCGCCATCGCGCGCCGAACGCTTCACGTGCCTCATGCCAGCGCTTGGCCACCAGGTCACAGACCGTGTGGAACGCGAAGGCGAGCAGGTTCATGGTCATGAGAAGGCTGGCCAGGTGTTCCTTGCCATGGCCGAAATTGTGCTCCAGATGGTAACCCCTGGTCTTCAGGGTATTGAAAGTTTCGTTCTCGATCTTCCAGCGCGCCCGGCCACAGGTGGCCAACTCGACGACGGTTTCTTCGTTGACCGGCAGATCGGTGACGAAGCTGTTGGTGCAGGTCACCTTGCCGACCTTGTTGATGATCTCGATCTGAAGCCAATTGACATGCAATGCGTCTTTCCCGTCACGGAGGGGAACATCTTCCATCCAGCGGTAGCGATGAGTAACGACGCTGCGGCCCTTTTTCAGCTTTTTCTCAAGGCTCGGCAATTCGACGCCATGGAGCCATTCGTAGAGACAGCGGTGCGATGAGGGTTTGGCGGTGAAGATGAAATTGCCGCCAACCCGTTGAACCGACTCGCAAATCGGCTGACGGGAATATAGATCATCGCCCGGATAGACCGGCCTGAGATGCGCGTATTGCGGCCCGAAGCGGCAAAGCCAGCGCTTCGTGGCGGCATTTTCGCAGTCCTGTTTGTCATGTCCGTCCTGCGGTGCGATGAACTCCGGCTCAAGCACCATGGCACAATTATGGCCAGGTGCCACCACCGCCGCCGAGAGCATGGAGTGGTAATATTCCATGACGCCGTTATGGCGTTTGCGCTGCGAGCAATTCGGGCAATGAAGCTTTTGCGAGGTGAAATACCCGGTGCCGTCAAGGGCAATCAGAAGCCGTCCGCCGGGCTTCTGAAAATCCTTCAGACCGCCTCTGTCCGCAAGCAAGCCAAGGGCTTGCCCGAACAACGCGAACAGCCCATCGGGTTCCACCGGATCAAGCATCGTGCGAACATGATTGTCGGCAGGGATCTTCTCAATGGCGAACAGCGTCTCGCAGTTCGACCGCGCCCGACGCTTTTCCAACGCCCGCTGATGCGACAAAAAGGACGGGCTCTGGATAAAAAATACCGAAAATGCAGCCATGCCGATATCGGCCATAGTGTCGCTCAAATTGCTCCCCGTGCGCATGTCGGGGAACATCGCGCAACGGCTACGCAGAGTGTCTATGAGCGAACCGATAACCACATATGGTATCATTCATATATTTTCCGCCTTGGGAATCCCCTTTGTAACGCCATAATGAGAATTGCTGATTTTAGAGCCTTTCCCTTGACCTTTTGCCCGTAGCCCGCCACCAACGCGGCGACGGATTTGGGCGGGAGGAGCGGATGCCAACGGTTGTTCTCTGGGTGGCGGCGGGAGGGGCTATCGGCGCCAGCCTGCGCTGGTTGGTGGTGCGCTGGGCCGGACACGCGTTGGGGCTGGCCTTTCCCTATGGGACGCTGATCGTAAACATCGGCGGCTCGATGGTGATGGGGGTCGCCACGGTGGTCATGATGGAACGTTTTCCCGGCAGTTGGGGCCGCTTCGCGCCGTTTCTTATGACTGGCGTACTGGGCGGATTCACCACCTTCTCGGCATTCTCGCTGGATGCGCTGTTCCTGATCGAGCGCGGGCGCAACCTGGCGGCGGTGGCCTATATCGGCGGCTCGGTGACGCTGTCGATCGCCGGCCTCTGGGCCGGACTGACGCTGGCGCGCGGGGTTTGGGGGCCATGAGCCGGGTGCAACATCGGACCGTCGGGCCGGACGAGGCCGAGCAACGGCTCGACCGCTGGTTTCGCCGCCAGTTCCCGCAGGTGACGCAGGGGCTGCTGGAAAAGCTTTGCCGCAAGGGCGATGTGCGGGTCGATGGCGGTCGGGTGAAAACCTCGGCCCGAATCGGGCCGGGGCAGGAGGTCCGGGTGCCACCGCTGCCGGATGCCCCCGCCACACTGGCGGATCGGATCGGAACCCCCATCGGACCGGTCGGGCCAAACGCCGACGAGACGCGGGCGATGGCGGATGCGGTAGTGTTTCGCGACGACCACATGATCGTGCTGAACAAGCCCCCCGGGTTGGCGGTCCAGGGCGGCACCGGGCAACAGCGCCATCTGGTCGCGATGCTGCCTGCATTGCGCTTCGATCGCATCGACGATCCCCGGCTGGTGCATCGGCTGGACAAAGATACATCGGGTTTGCTGGTGCTGGCGCGTACGGGTGCGGCGGCGGTGGAATTGGCGCGTCTGTTCCGCTCGCGGGCGGTCGAGAAAATCTACTTTGCGGCCGTGGCCGGGCGGCCGGAGCCGGCCCGCGGCACCATCCGCTTCGGATTGGTCAAGGCGGGCGGCAAGGGCGAGAGAGAAAAAATGCGCGTGCTCCATCCTGACAAAATCGAGACAACCGAGGGCGCGAAGCACGCCACCACCGACTATCGGGTGATCGACCAGGCTGGCGGCCGCGCCGCCTGGGTGGCCATGAAGCCGGTGACCGGGCGCACGCACCAACTCCGCGCCCACATGGCGACGCTGGGATGCCCGATCGCTGGCGACGGTAAATATGGCGGGCGCGGGCAGGAGAATGACGGCTCGGGCTGGGGAGCCGGCCTGGGCGGCGCGATCAGCCGCAAGCTGCACCTGCACGCGGCGCGACTGAGTTTTTCCCACCCAAGTACTGGGCAACGCATCAATTTCTCGGCACCACTGCCGGCGCACATGACCCGGACCTGGGAGATCTTCGGCTGGAACATGGCCGACCTGCCGGAGCCGATTTTCGGCGACGACTGATATCAAGCGTGGTCTTGCCGCGTCCGTTCTCGGTACAAATCAGTGTGAAAGGCGTCAGCGGTAGCTGCGCGCCCGCATCGACAGAGTCGAATTGCCCGACATTGCGGACGAGATGAAACCGCTCCAGCGACATGATCGGATCAGATCATCGCCGGTGGCGGATCGAGCGGCTTGCCCTTGAACGGGGCAACTTTGATCTCCCCTGCCCGCTTGCGGGCCTGGACAATGTCGTAGCTGTTCTGCATCCGCATCAGCGTGTCCATCGATACGCCAAAGGCCTTTTCCATCCTTAGTGCCATTTCGGATGATAGGTGGGCGCGCTCATTGAACAGCGTCGAAAGCGTCGCCCGCGCCACGCCCAGCACTTCGGCCGCCGCCGTGACCGACAAGCCGAGCGGCTCGATAATCTCGTGCTTGATGAAGCCGCCCGGATGAGCGGGGTTCTTCATGCGGAATCCAGCAATAGCGTTCATGGTCGCCTCCTAGTGGTAATCATCATAGTCGAGGTCGATGATCTCGACCTCTTCCTGGTCAATCCGAAACGTCATCCGCCAGTTCTTCGTCACGAACAGGCTCCTTGTGCCCCGGCGTGAGCCGGTCAGCAGATGCGATTTCCAGCTTGGCACTGTCCGCAATTCGTTCTCTCGCTCCATGTCCTGGAGAAAAGTGACCATGCGTCTGATCTTGGATACGTCGGCGGGCTGTAGCCCGCTGGCATCATCGTTTTCGATGAAGCGTCGCAACCCTTTGTGGATCACGTTTTTGATCTTCATGCTTTAGGTCGCTAGAAAGGGGTGGCGGTGTCAAATTACACAATGCACCTGTGTTATCTCGGGGAATGCCTTTCGTTATGACCGCTGCGTGGGCATACTTGAAAACGGGAGAGCAACGGCAGACCAGAGGGCGGCATGCGGGCGGCACGACATATCTGGATGTTTCTTGCCGCCGGGGTCTTCTTCGGCGGGAACGTCGGGGCGGCGACGCTCGCCAAGCATGTCTTCGGCGCGCAAAGTCTGCCCACGCCGGATCCTGCCCAGCCACATGGCTCCTACGCCAAGGGCTGTCTGGCGGGCGCGATGGTGCTGCCCGAGACCGGCCCCGGCTGGCAGGCGATGCGGCTCGGCCGCAACCGCAACTGGGGCCATCCGGAGATGATCGACTTCATCGGGCGCCTGTCGCGAGCGGCGGCAAGGGAGGGCTGGCCTCGGCTCTATGTCGGCGATATCAGCCAGCCGCGCGGCGGGCCCATGACCGGCGGTCACCGCTCACACCAGATCGGGCTGGACGCGGACATCTGGCTGCGCATCCCCGCGCCAGCAGCGTTGAGCACGGGCGAACGCGAGGAGATTTCCAGCCAACTGGTTGTGCGCGACGATCGAATGGCGGTCAACGATGCCTGGCGTCCGGCGCATCATGCACTTGTTCGGCTGGCGGCGCGCGACCCGGCGGTGGCGCGCATCTTTGTCAACGCCGCGATCAAGAGGGCGTTGTGCGAGGGTGAGCCGCCAAGTGGCTCCACGGGCGGGCGCGACTGGTTGCGCAAGATCCGTAGCTGGTGGGGGCACGATTTCCATTTCCATGTCCGGCTGAACTGTCCCGAGGACGCGCCGGGGTGCGTCGCGCAGGCGTTGCCGCCAGCCGGCGACGGCTGCGGCGACGAGTTGGCCTGGTGGTTCACCGATGAGGCGCTGCACCCGAAGCCCTCAACCACCCCGCGCCCTGAACTGACCCTGGACGACCTGCCGCAAGCCTGCCGCGCGACGGTGCTGCAGTGAGATCAGCCAGGTTTGCAGCGCTGGCCGCACTTTTGCTCAGCCCGGTGGCAGGGCGCGCCGAACCGTTGCCGACCGGCTGGGATCTGGCGCTGTCTGGCGCCGTGCCGGTGGCGGTGACGGCGGAGCCGGTCGAGATCGCCGGCGGCGAGCTTGCCGGGCTGGCCCTCAGCGGCGCCTGGGCGCTGCAGGGCGATCATCCGAATTTTGGTGGTTTCTCGGGGCTCCTGGTGGCGCGGGGCCGCCTTTTCGCGGTCTCCGACAAGGGATGGTGGCTGGGCGCTTCGCTGAGCGAGGGTGACGGCATCCTGCGCTTCGCCAAGGTCCGTCTGGCACCGATGCGCGACGGCGATGGTGACCGCTACACCAAGGCCGGGGGCGATTCCGAGGGGTTGACCCGCCTGGGCTCCCGCCTGGTGGTGTCGTTCGAGCGAGACCACCGGCTGATGTTTTTGCGCGACACCGGGCGCATGGGGACCACGATCCAACCGCGTTTCTTCGAGCAGTTCCGCTCGAACAAGGGGTTGGAGGCGCTGGCGACCCTGCCCGACGGCCGCATGATCGTCTTCGCCGAGGGGGCGGATGACGGCGGCGTTCCGATGTTTCAGGTCGATCCGGCCGGGGACACAATCGAATCCCGCCTGCCGCGCGCAGGCCCGCATTCGGTAACCGGCGCCGATATCGGCCCGGATGGGTGGCTCTATCTGGTGCTGCGCGAATATTCGATGTTGTTCGGCGTCAGTATCCGGGTCATGCGCTACCGGCTCGGCCCCGATGGCTTTCCGCTGCCCGACAGCACCGAGACCCTGGCCGCATTCGAGGCTGCCAGCGGCATCGATAACATGGAGGGCATCTCGATCGAACGTGGCGCACAAGGCGAGATCCGCCTGTGGCTGATTTCGGACGACAATTTCCGGGCGTCGCAGCGCACCCTGCTGCTGCGCTTCGAGGTGCTGCCCTGAGGGTCAAGCCCGGGACGGCGCGGTTCAAGCGGAAAGGTTGCGATCAAAGCAAGTCAGTGTAACGCCCCATGCCGCCTCCCCGGGAGGGGAGGCGGTGCCGAAAATCCGCAACGCGGATTTTGTAACGGGCAAAAACCCGCGGGGCGGAGGGGCGGGGGCGGATGAGTCTCGCTCCGCGAGACCTCGTATCAGGCAAGGGCGCGAAAGTCGTGCGCCTGCAGGAACCGGTCGATTGCCGTCCAGGCCTGGGCGCGCATTGGCTCGGCCTCGATCAGCACCTCGTGGCGAGCACCTTCGATCTCAACCATTTCCGCGCCCAGCCGGGCTGCACCGGCGCGGACGGCGGTCGGATCGACAACGGCCTCGTCGCTGCCCAGCAGGCAGAGCGCGGGGCATTCCAGAGGTCCCTGCCGGGTCAGCCAGGCCATCTCGGCAAAGGATGCGCCCATCCAGCCCAGCGTCGGAACTGCCAGCTGCAACGCCGGTTCCCGTCGCAGCGCCGCTGCCATCCACTCAAACACCGTTCTGTCGCCGGTCAGCACATTGCCGTTGAAGCCGGTGAAGACATATGGCTGGTCGACGCGCCCAAAGGGGGGCCAACTTTCCATCTTGCCCAACAACCGGGCAAGCACCAGCGTGGCATGGCTCATGCTCCGCGCGAACTGGTTCATCGCAAATCCCAGCATCGGCGCCGAAAGGATCACGGCGTCGGGCGCGATCTGGCCTCGGGCAATCGCACCCAGCCCGATCGCACCACCCATGGAGTGGGCCAACATCAGCCGTGGGCCAGGCATCTCCACCACCGCCGAATGCGCCACCAACGCCGCCAGATCGCGGTGATATTCGATGTAGTCGCCGACATGGCCCTTCAGCGGCGGTTCGATCAGCCGTTGCGATCGTCCTTGCCCGCGCCAGTCCACACTGGCAACTGCAAAGCCGCGCGCGACCAGTTCCGCCGCCGGGACAGCGCATTTCTCCAGGAACTCGGTGCGTCCGCAGAGCAGCAGCACCAGGCCCCTGCTTCCGTTTTCGGAACCGCGCCACAACCCGCCGCGCAGCCGAACAGCGTCGGAGGCTTCCAGTTCCAGCGTCTCGTCCCAAGCGATGCCACCCGGCAACAAATCCAGCGAAACGGCCACGGCCGTTAGCCCAGAACCTGGCTCAGCTTCATCGCCAACCCCATGTCGCCGTCAATCCGCATGCGGCCGGTCAGGTAGGCCGCGGTCGGCGACAACTCGCCGTCGAATATTTCGCGGAAGGTGTCGAGCGAGGCGCTGATGGTCACGTCGGCATCCCCATCTTCCATCCTTGGCTCACCATCGATGACCAGGATCACGCCTTCGTCCTCGATGTCAAACTTCACCGAGCCTTCAAAATCCGCATCGGCGAATTTATCGCGCAGCGCCGCCGCCGCCGTCTGCAAAGCCTCGCTCATGGGTATCCTCCGTCAAGGTAATCTCGAAACCGTCAATCGATTGTGCCTTGCAGAGGTAAGCGCCTTGCCTATCATTAGGCAATGACCAATTGGCGCGCGCCCCTTGTATTCCTGCTGTTCGCTGTGTCCCTGGGTCTGACCCTGGGCCTGACTGGCCTGCCCGCGAGCGCCCAGCCCTCTGCACCCCAACCTGACGCCATTCCCGAAGCCGCGCCCAATCTTCGCTCACAATCCCCCGAGGAAGAGGCAGCCCAGCGCCAAGCCCGGCTCGACGAATTGTTCATGCGGCTGGCCCAAAAGGAGCGCCCGGACTGGGAGAGCGTGCGGAACCAGATCTTGGTGCTGTGGTCGCAAAGTGGCTCGGCTTCGATCGACCTGCTGTTGCTTCGGGCAGGGAAGGCGATGGATAGTGGCGACTTCGAGCTTGCGTTGAAGTTCCTGAATGACCTGGTGCGCCTGGCGCCGAAATTCCCGGAGGGCTGGAACAAGCGGGCGACGGTATATTACCTGCTGAACGAATTCGGCCACTCGGTGGCCGATATCGAGCGGGCCCTGGCGCTGGAGCCGCGCCATTTCGGGGCGCTGTCCGGTCTCGGCATTATCCTTGAGCAACTTGGCGAGAAGACAGGTGCGATGCGGGCCTACCGGCGCGGGCTGGAGGTCCACCCCAACCTGCCCGGAGCGAACGAGGGCGTCGAACGCTTGTCGCCCGATGTCGATGGACGCGAATTGTAGAGGCTTGCCCACCCCCCGCCGTCGCCATATGAGGGGCACCGAACATCCCTGCAGCGGGTCGACCGCAGGCATCCAAGGTACCCCCACCCCTTGAGCACCTACTATCAGCCTCCGCCGGACCCGGGCCGGATCACCGCGATCATGGGCCCAACCAATACCGGCAAGACCCACTACGCGGTCGAGCGCATGCTGTCGCGCGCCAGCGGCATTATCGGCCTGCCGCTGCGACTGCTGGCGCGGGAGATCTACGACCGTATCTGCGTGGCTCGCGGCCCCGGCCAGGTGGCGCTGATCACCGGTGAGGAAAAAATCCAGCCCGCGAACGCGCGCCATTTCGTCTGCACGACCGAGGCAATGCCGCTGGAGGTCGACGCTGATTTCGTTGCCGTCGACGAAATTCAACTTTGCGCCGACCCAGAGCGCGGGCATGTCTTCACCGACCGTCTGCTCCACGCCCGGGGCCGCTACGAGACCCTGTTCATGGGCTCGGACAACATGCGCGGGCGCATCGCCAGCCTGGTGCCCCACGCCCATTTCGACCGGCGCGAACGGTACTCGACGCTGTCCTACACCGGTGCCAGAAAGATCTCGCGCCTGAAACCCCGCACCGCGGTGGTCGCGTTCTCGGCCGATCAGGTCTACGCCATCGCCGAGCTGATTCGGCGGCAGCGCGGCGGCACCGCGGTGGTGATGGGGGCGCTCAGCCCGCGCACCCGCAATGCCCAGGTGGCGCTCTACCAGAACGGCGATGTCGACTACATCGTTGCCACCGATGCCATCGGCATGGGGCTGAACATGGATGTGGACCATGTCGCCTTTGCCGGGCTGGGCAAGTTCGACGGCCACCGGCACCGCCGGCTGGAGCCGAACGAGTTGGCCCAGATCGCCGGACGTGCCGGGCGCTACACCAAGGACGGCAGCTTCGGCGTCACCGCCGAGGCTCGCCCCCTGGATCCCGAATTCGTCGAGGCGATTGAAAACCACCGCTTCAAGCCGCTGGCCCGGCTGATGTGGCGCAATACAGACCTGGATTTCGGCACCGTACCGGCGCTGATCGCTAGCCTCGAGATCCCGCCACAATCCGCCGACCTGATGCGGGTCCGCGAATCGGACGACCTTTCGGCGCTGAAACAACTGTGGGCCGATCCGGACATTTGCGACATGACCGGGCGCGGCGACCGCGTGCGGCTACTTTGGGAAGTCTGCCAGATTCCAGACTTCCGCAAGACGGCGAGCACGGATCATGTCACAATTCTGTCGCGTATTTATCGTTTCCTGTTGGCCGATGCTGGCGTAATACCTTCGGATTGGATCGCCGGGCAGGTCAAACGGATCGATCGGGTCGATGGGGATATCGATGCGCTGTCGAAACGACTGGCTTTTATCCGGACTTGGACCTATGTGGCCAACCGGAGTCGCTGGCTCGACGACCCTGACGGCTGGAGGGAGACCACGCGTGAGGTCGAGGACCGGTTGTCGGAGGCGCTGCACAAGCGCCTGACACAACGATTTGTCGACCGGCGCACCAGTGTGCTGATGCGCCGGCTGAAACAGAAGGAACGGCTTGTGGCCGAAGTGAATGACAAGGGCGAAGTCAGTGTCGACGGGCATTTCCTTGGCCGGCTCGACGGTTTCCGGTTCACCGTCGACGAGACCGCGGAAGGCGAGGAGATCAAGACCCTGCGCACCGCCAGCCAGGCCGCGCTGCAGGCAGAGTTCGCCCGGCGCGCCGACAAGCTTTATATCAGCCCCGACACCGAACTGGAGGTCACTGAACAGGGCGGCCTGATGTGGGGCGCGGACGCCATCGGCCGGCTCGAGAAGGGAGACTCGGCCCTGGCGCCGCGCCTCCGCGTCTTTGTCGACGAAATCGCCGAACCGGCAGTGGCCGAGAAAGTCGAACGGCGCCTGGGCCACTGGATCACCCGGCGTATCAACACGTTGTTCGAGCCATTGCTGACAATGCGCGACGACGAGGCGGTTACCGGGCTGGCGCGCGGGGTCGCCTTCCAGGTCGCCGAGGCGATGGGGGTCGTTCCACGCCGCCAAATCGCCGACGACATCAAGGCACTTGGCCAGGACGAACGCGCGCTCCTGCGCAAGCACGGGGTGCGCTTCGGCCAGCACAGCATCTTCATGCCACTGCTCTTGAAGCCGGCGCCGACCCGGTTGCGGCTGATCCTGTGGAGCCTGTGGGAAGGCTTCGAGGTATTCGCCGAGGCGCCGCCGCCGGGGTTGGTCACTATCCCGGCGCTGGCCGATGCACCCCGCAGATATTACGAGAAGGTCGGTTACCGCCTGTGCGGCCCCCGCGCGCTGCGCATCGACATGCTGGAGCGCCTGGCTGACCTGATCCGCCCGATGGACGTGCGCGGCGGCTTCGAGGCGACCCCGGATATGCTCTCGATCACCGGCTGCACCCTGGAGCAGATTGCTGAACTGCTGAAGTCGCTGGGCTTCGACGGCGAGCGCGGCGAGCGGCCAAAGGCGGCGCGCGTGGTCTCCGAGGCCACTGGAGAAGCCATTGCGGACGCAACCGATGCCGAAGTCGCTCCGAAATCTGAAGTCGGGCCAGAGGGCGATCTTGAATCCACGCCGGAAACCAAAGAAACGCCAGACGCCGAGGCTGCCGCACCCGTTGTACAGACGCCTGCAGAACCGGATGCCGCCGCACCGGAGCCCGCCGCACCCGAGGCCGCCGAATCCGAGGCTGCCGAATCCGCCGAAGCCATTGACGGCAGCGTGAGTGCTGATGCCGAAACTGGTGAAATCGGAGCCAGCGAAACCCAGGTTAGCGAAACCCAGGCTGGCGGAGACGAAACCGGTGTTCCGGAGATCGAGGTCTTCTACACTTTCAAGCTGCGGCCCCGCCACCAACCCGGCTCAGGCGGACCGCGCCGTCGCGGGGCGGGTGGGGGCGACGCAAGTGGTGGCGAGCGGGGCAAGAAATATAGTGGCAAGCCGGGTGCTTCGGCCCATGGCAAGGTCGACCGCAAGGGCAAGGGTCCGCGCCGGGACCGTTCCAGCTGGAATGACGCACCAAAACCGAAACCCAACCACCCGCGCCGCGAAGAAAAGCCGCTCGACCCGCTCAGCCCCTTCGCAATTCTTCAGCAACTCAAGGACAAGTAGCACCGCATGGCCGAGGCTGCTTCTCCGGAAAAACCGCTCGCCGAGAGAATCCGTGTCGACAAATGGCTGTGGCGGGCACGGTTCTTCAAGACCCGGGGCCTGGCTGCCGGGCTGGCCGGGTCCGGCCGGCTGCGGACCAACAGCGTGCATGTGGTAAAACCGGCCCAGACGGTACGCCCGGGCGATGTGCTGACCTTCCCCCAAGGCGCCCGCATCCGCGTTATCCGCATCGAGGCGCTGGGATTGCGGCGCGGTCCGGCGCCCGAGGCGAGGGCGCTCTATACAGATCTGGAAGAGGCGGCTCCAGCGGCAAAACGCGAGCCGAAACCTGCCCCCCCGGCTGAGCGGGAATCCGGTGCCGGACGGCCGACCAAGAAAGAACGTCGCGAAATTGATTCACTGCGGCGCAACGACCCTTGAATGGCGGGGTCCTCCGCCCTAAAACACAGCCTAGGATACAATCGAAGCGGACCCACGGGCACGAACTGTGGTTCAGCGAATTTGGGAGACCCGCGGATGACATATGTGGTGACCGACAACTGCATCCGCTGCAAATACATGGACTGTGTCGAGGTATGCCCGGTCGATTGCTTCTACGAGGGCGAGAACATGCTCGTCATCCATCCGGACGAATGCATCGACTGCGGCGTGTGCGAACCGGAATGCCCGGCCGATGCGATCCGTCCGGATACTGATGCGGACATGGAGAAGTGGGTCGGCTTCAACATGAAATACTCCGAAGCCTGGCCGAACATCACCATCAAGCGCGATGGGCCGGAGGACGGTGAGAAGTACGACGGCGAATCGGGGAAGCTGGAAAAATACTTTTCCGAGGCGCCGGGCGATGGCGATTGAACGCCGCCTGGCGCAACTTTCACGCGAATTTGGGTTAATTTGTCGGTAACTTGCTTATGTCAGGGTGCCGAGCAGTACTTATCGTCGCACGGGAGTGGAAATTGACACCCGAATCTGTTACACAAATAGCGCACAAATCTTCATAAGCCGCTGGGTAACTGGCATCGGCGGTCGGTGTTTTGCGACGAAAAAAATAATATCACTTGGCACAATGTGCCGGGAGACTCGATTTCAACCGCGCGGCGTCAACCGTTCCTGCGGCTGGAACAACTCGCACTGGAGAGAGTATGTCGAAGAAGAATCACGGGTCTTACAAGTTTCGCGCTAACGAGTACGTTGTTTACCCGGCGCACGGCGTAGGCAAGATCGTCACCATCGAAAAGCAGGAGATCGCGGGCACGAGCCTCGAGCTCTTCGTGATCTCGTTCGAAAAGGACAAGATGACTCTGCGCGTACCGACTGCGAAGGCATCGTCCATCGGCATGCGCTCGCTGTCGAGCCCGGACCTGGTCGCCAAGGCGCTAGACACCCTCAAGGGCCGCGCCAAGGTCAAGCGTGCCATGTGGTCGCGCCGCGCCCAGGAGTACGAACAGAAGATCCACTCCGGCGATCTGATCTCGATCGCAGAGGTCGTGCGCGATCTCTATCGCGGCTGCGACCAGCCGGAGCAGTCCTACTCCGAGCGCCAGCTCTATGAGGCGGCGCTGGAGCGGCTGACCCGCGAGGTCGCGGCGGTCGATCGCGTTGACGAGAGCAACGCGGCGGCACGGGTCGATGCGGTGCTGGTGGCCAAGGCCGCATAAGCGTTTGCCATCGACGAGAAACGAAGCCTGCCGGGGAGACCCGGCGGGTTTTTTGTTGTCTTTGCCCTGGACCGTTTTGCGCCAAAAAGCGCACCCCGCCTCCCGGTGGGTCTTTTGCGCCTGCCCGGCCACCTTGGTGACCTGCGCGCCGCCTCCCACGCCTCCTCCCCGCCCAACCACCAGGCGTAATCCCATCCGGTAGGCTTGGTGGTTGGGCGGGGAGGAGGCGTGGGAGGCGGCGCGCCGAAAGCGCCAGCTTTCGAATAGGCGCATAAGACCCGCCGGGAGGCGGGGCGTGGGGTGGTGAGGGGTGCGCTTTTGGCGCAAGGTGTTCTAAACCAAATGACTGCCACAAATTCCTGACGCCAATCGCCGGAGAGACACATGCCTCTGTTCCGCCACGACACCCGCTTCACACAACTCGCCGAGACTGCCCTCGCCGCCTGGGCCAATATTCCGCCTGCCATCGCGTCGGACTGCATGAACCGCAGCCAGACCATGGCCGGGCGGATCAAACCGCTGGCGCCGGGCACCCGGCTCGTCGGCCAGGCCCGCACCGTTGCCTGCATGGTCGGCGACAACGGTGCCATCCATGCCGCCACCCGGCTGATCGGGCCGGGCGACGTGCTGGTGATCGCGGCTGGCGGCTATGCCGACGCCGCGCTTTGGGGCGGGCTGTTGACCCAGGCGGCGCTGTCAAAGGGTGCGGCAGGGGTCGTGATCGACGGGGCCGTGCGCGACATTGCGGAGATCCGCGAGGCCGGTTTCGCCTGCTTCGCCTCGGCCGCGGTGCCTGCCGGGCCGCACAAGGGCTTTGGCGGCACTATCGACGGCGTGATCGCCTGCGCCGGCTGCCCCGTGGCACCGGGTGACATCATCCTCGGCGACGACGACGGCATCGCAGTGGTGCCGCTGGGCCGGGCCGAAGCGGTGCTGGCGGATTGCCACGCCAAGCTTGCGCAGGAGACGCAAGCGCTGAAGCGCCTGGCCGAGGGGACGCTGCTAGCGGACCAGATGGGGATTGCCGAACCGGAAGTGATTGCGCCTTAGGGGAGAGCCCCCCTACGCGAAAAACCGCCGCAGTACATCCAGATAAATCCGGCTCAACGCGCGGATCGAGTCCACCGGCACCCGCTCGTCCACCTGGTGCATGGTGTCGCCGACCAGGCCGAACTCCATCACCGGGCACAGGTCCTTGATGAAGCGGGCATCCGAGGTGCCGCCGCCGGTCGTCAGTTCGGGCCGGTGGTTGGTTGCTGCTGTGATGGCGTCGGCGACCGTCTCGACCCGGGGGCCGGGCTGGGTGACGAAGCTTTCACCGGAAACCTTCCAGTGGATCTCCGCGGTCAGCTTCGTGCGCGCGACCTTCTGCGCGGCAATCTCCTCGGCCCAGGCGCGCAGGCTGGCCGAAGAATGCAGGTCGTTGAAGCGGATGTTGAACGCCGCCCGCCCCGCCGCCGGGATCACATTGCCCGCCGGGTTGCCCACATCGATCGAGGTCAGCGCCAGGGTCGAGGGCTGGAAATGCTCCGAGCCTTCATCAAGCGCTCGCCCGGCGAGCGCCGCACAGATCTGCGCCAGCGCCGGCAGCGGGTTGGCGGCGCGCTCCGGATAGGCGGAATGCCCCTGCTGCCCGCGCACGGTCAGCACCGCGTTCATCGAACCACGCCGGCCGATCTTGGCGGTATCGCCAAGCTCCGCCACCGAGGTCGGCTCGCCGACCAGGCAGAAATCCGCCGTCTCGCCGTTCTCGGCCATCCAATCGAGGATCGCCACCGTGCCGTCGGTGGCGTCGCCCTCCTCGTCGCCAGTGATGATCAGCGCGATGGAGCCGACTGGGTTCTCTGCGATGAACTCGGCCGCGGCGGCGACAAAGGCGGCAACGCCGGATTTCATGTCGGTGGCGCCGCGGCCCCACAGTACCCCGTCGACAATCTCGGCCCCGAAGGGGTCAAAGCTCCAGGCCGCCGCGTCGCCCACCGGCACCACATCGGTGTGCCCGGCAAAGGCGAAGACCGGCTGGGCCGTGCCCCACCGGGCGTAGAGGTTCTCGACCCCGCCCCGGCTGATCCGCGTGCAGGCGAAGCCGAGCGGCTCTAACAACCCCTCCAGCAACGCGATGGCGCCAGCCTCGTCCGGTGTTACCGACGGGCAGCGGATGAGATCGGCGGTTAGCGTGATGGGGTCGATAATCTGGGTCATGCCGGGGCTCCTGTTGTGGCGTAAGCGTCCGGTCTCGGGGCTCTGGTTCGGTTCAGCGTCGGCCGATTGCGCTCAGGTTTGAGCGAAACGCCAGGGGAGCAACTCGTCGAGCTTGGTGATTTTGTGATCGGCGATGCGACTGAGCACATCGGTCAGCCAGGCTTGGGGATCGACGCCGTTGAGCCTGGCGGTCTCGATCAGGGTATAGGCGATGGCGGCGGATTTACCGCCAGCCTCTGAGCCGACAAAAAGATAATTCTTGCGACCCAGGGCTATCGGCTTCATGGCGCGTTCGGCGGAATTGTTGTCGATCTCCAGAAAGCCGTGGTCGAGATACGGGCGCAGGCGCCTCATCCGGGTCAGGGCGTAGCGGATCGCCTTGGCGAGTTCGGACTTGCCGGAGATCTTTGGCAGCCGGGTTTGCAGCCAGGCTTCCAGAGCATCGAAGATCGGTTTGGCGCGGGCTTGCCGGAGTTGGACCCGCTCAATGGGCACACTGCCGCGGGCATCCTTCTCGACGACGTAGAGCCCGGCGATGCGCTTGATGGCTTCCTCGGCGATGATCGAGCCCTCCGACTGGAAGACATCGGTGAACTTGCGCCGGATATGGGCCATGCAGGCGACTTCATCGACACCACCGGATCGGTAGAGCTCGTTGAACCCGGCATAGCCGTCCGCGTGCATCCAGCCCTTGTACCCGGCCAGGTGTTTGGTGGGGTGCTCGCCCTTGCGATCGACGGTGAACTGATACCATGCCGCTGGTGGGTCGGCGCCGCCCCATGGCCGTTCGTCGCGAACATAGGTCCAGATCCGGGCGGTCTTGCATTTGCCGGTGCCCTTCACCTGCATCTTCAGGGGGGTGTCGTCGGCAAAGATCGCCTGGCCGCGCTGAACATGGCGCCCGACCATATCAGCCAATGGTTCCAGCAGTGCCGCCGATTTGCCGACCCAGTCGGACAGGGTCGAGCGGTCGAGATCAATGCCGTCGCGATCGAATATCCGGGACTGGCGATAGAGCGGGAGGTGATCGGCATACTTCGAGACCAGCACATGGGCCAGCAGGCCCGGGCCGGGACGACCCCGCTCGATCGGGCGCGAGGGCAATGGTGCCTGGCAGATCGCCTCGCAACACGTGCAAGCCATGCGGGGCCGGACAAAGCGGTTCACGATGAACCGGCCAGGGACGTATTCCAGCTCTTCGGTGACATCTTCGCCGAGTTTCTTCAGAACCTCGCCGCACTTGCCGCAGGCCTCGCCGGGCGACAGCACTTGCTCGTTGCGCGGCAAGCTGTCCGGCAACGGTTTGCGCTTTGGTTTGTTCTTCGGCCCGGCGACAGTATCAGGCGACGCAGGCGGCGCGATCTTCGCCGCCGCGATCTCTTCCTCTTCGAGCCCGAGTTCAAGCTGATCCATCGTCTCCGACTTCGAGCCAAACCGATGGCGGCGATGACCGGCGAGTTGATGCCTGAGCTTGGCAATCTCGAGCGCCTGGGACTTGACCGTCGCCACCAATTGCCCCGCGAACACCCTCAATTCCGAGGGATTATCGGGCAGTGATCTGGTCTGGTCCAGCATAGCCATTCTATACCAGAACGCGACACTGAAGGGAATCCCTAAAGTGTCATATTTCTCTGTTTTTGTTCAAAAAATTACCCTGCCGTCAGGGGTCGCCAGGGGCGCAGCGGCGCGCGCCAATCGATGCCCTCCAACAGCATCGCCAGTTGCGCCGATGTCACCGACAACCTGCCATGCGCCGGCGATGGCCAGACGAACCTGCCGCGCTCCAGACGCTTGGAAAACAGACACGCCCCTTGCCCGTCCCACCATATGACCTTGATCAGATCGCCGCGCCGTCCCCGGAACACGAACAGGTGCCCGGAATACGGGTCCTGCTCCAGAACCTTCTCGGCCAGCGCCGACAAACCGTTGAACCCCTTGCGCATATCGGTAACGCCAGCCGCCAGCCAGACCTTCGTCTGCACGGGAACCGGGATCATGCGCTCAGACCTCGCGCCAACAGCACCACCATGTCCGGATCAAAGGCACCGCTGAGCGTCAGACGATGGCCCGATGCAAGGGCAATCTCGACCCGGCCGTCGCTGGATGGAATGATCGGCTCCGGCGCGGCGGTGATCGCAGTCGACATCACCTCGACAGGCAGGAAAAACACCCCATCACCACCTGGCCCAAACCGCGGATCACGACGCCACGCGAACACCATGGTCGCGCTCAGCCCGTGATGGCGCGCCACCGACGCAACCGAAGCCCCAGGCTCAAGCGCCTCGGCCACAACACGGCGCTTGAACGCATTCGAGTAGCTCCGCCGATTGCCTCTACGATGATCCATCAAGTTCAAGTGTCCTCGTAATTCAAACGGACATTATCGCCCGCGATCACGCGAAGACTCGCACGCCAATCACAAACCCTTCAAGGGCGGGGAGACCGGACGGTTACGTTGTGGCAGCCATAGCTTCTGACCCGGCGCGGGGCAAGCGGTCAAAGCACGGCCATCAGATTGGCCGCATCTTCGGGGTTTGTCGCGATTCGAGCGGCCCCGGCCGCCTGCAATTCACCGCGAGTGCCATAGCCCCAAAGCGCACCTATCCCGGCAACTCCATTGTTCCGCGCCCCGATGATATCGTGCTCGCGGTCACCCAGCATTGCTGCCCGCTCCGGTTCGGCGCTGGTCTGCGCCAACGCATGGGCCAGCAGCGCCGTCTTGTCGGCTCGGGTGCCGTCAAGCTCGGAGCCGAAAACCCGGTCTAACCACTTGTCCAATCCGAAATGCGCCGTGATCCGCGTGGCGAAGATGTGGGGCTTGCTGGTCGCGAGACACAGCCGGAAACCGGCATTTCGCAACCGAGCCAGCATCTCCGGCACACCGTCATAGATCCGGTTCTCGTAGAGCCCGATCTCGGAAAACCGTTCGCGATAAAGCGCCAGTGCGCGTGCCGCCAGCGCGGCATCACCAAGCAGCTTCTCGAAGCTTTCGTGTAGCGGCGGGCCGATGCACCAGGTCAGCGCATCCTCGTCCGGCGCCTCGCGGCCCAGGGAGTGCAGCGCATGGCGGATCGAGCGGGTGATCCCTGGTTTCGGGTCCGTCAGGGTGCCGTCCAGATCGAGAAAGACTGTGCGCAGAATGGGGCGCCCGCGATCGCTCAATCTTCCAGCACCGTAATATTGGCAACGATCACCGCGTTCTCGGCCAGGGCCCGCGCCATTAGCGCCTTCTCCTCGTCGCCCAGCTCCAGGCCGGGCGCGTCCCGGGTGCCGTAGGACGAGACATCCAGCGGCGCCATCCCGGCCTCGCGCAGCACCTTGACGGTCTCGTCCACCGCATGCTTTTCCGTGCGGCCCGAGGCGTAACACATCAGCGCCGCCCCGGTGGCGCTCTCGGGCAGGCCGTCGCCGTCGATGCGACCAGTCTCGACCAGCAGGATGTAGACAGTCTCGGGCTTGGCGGCCTTCTTCTCAGTCACGCAAAAGCTCGTTGATCGAGGTTTTCGAGCGGGTGCGCTCGTCGACCCTTTTCACGATCACCGCGCAGTAGAGGCTGGGGCCGGGCGCGCCATTGGGCAGCGGTTTGCCCGGCATCGAGCCTGACACCACCACTGAATAGGGCGGAACCTCGCCGATGAAAGTCTCGCCGGTGGCCCGATCGACGATCTTGGTCGAGGCACCCAGATAGACGCCCATCGACAGCACCGAACCCTCGCGCACGATCACTCCCTCGGCGACCTCGGAACGGGCGCCGATGAAGCAGTTGTCCTCGATGATCACTGGCCCCGCCTGCAACGGCTCCAGCACCCCGCCGATCCCGGCGCCGCCAGAGATATGCACCTTCTTGCCGATCTGGGCGCAGGAGCCGACGGTGGCCCAGGTGTCAACCATGGTGCCGCTGTCCACATAGGCCCCGAGGTTGACGAAGGAGGGCATCAGAACCACGCCCGGCGCGATATAAGCCGAACGGCGCACGATGCAGTTCGGCACCGCGCGAAATCCCGCCGCGCGCCACTGGTTTTCGCCCCAGCCATCGAATTTCGAGGCAACCTTGTCCCACCAGGTCGCGTCCCCGGGCCCGCCGGGGATCGGCGCCATGTCATTCAGCCGGAACGACAGCAGTACCGCCTTCTTGGCCCACTCATTCACGCTCCAGTCACCGCGGGCGTTCTTTTCGGCAACCCGAAGCTCGCCCTTGTCCATCTGATCCAGCGCGGCCTCGACCGCTTCGCGGACCTCACCAGTGGTGGTCGGGGTGACTTGGTCGCGATTTTCCCAGGCACCTTCGATCGCGGTGGAAAGATCGGTGTGGCTCATGGTTGTCTCCTTGGGGTCGCCGCCGTGGTGTTGTCTTGGCGGCGTTGTCTGGGCGGGCAATCTGTCCAGATTGCCTATAGGGCGGTTGCCAGCCTCGCGCAATGCGCCAGGCATTACCGAACTGGTCAATTTCCCGATTGCGATGAAGGGCCTGCGCCATTAGGTCAGAGGGAACGACCGGCAAGCACCGGCAACAGGCGAGGCAGCACCATGACCGAAAAACGCGTATCGATATTTCCTGCAGCAGATTACGACGCCGAGCGGGCCGGGAAACTGCCGCAAACACCGCAGACCCTCTCCCCGTCGTTCCGCCTCGCCTTTCGTGACCCGGAATTCCTGGAGATGGACGAATTGCGCCCGGTGCGGCTGCAACTCGAGCTACTGAAACCGGAATTGATCCTGCGTGAACGCGGCATCGTCTCCACCGTGGTGATATTCGGCGGCGCCCGCATCCCGGCGCCCGACCGGCGTGAGACCGCACGCACCAAGACCCTGAGTGAGTTGTCGCATTACTACGAGGAGGCGCGGAAATTCGCCCGCCTCGTCGGCGAGGAATCGGTGCGCCGCCAGGGGCGTGAATATGTCGTCTGCACCGGTGGCGGCCCGGGCGTGATGGAGGCCGGCAGCCTGGGCGCCCACGAGGCCGGGGCCGAGACCATCGGCCTGGGCATCGTGCTCCCGCGTGAGGAAGTGCCCAATCCTTACGTCACCCCGGAACTGTCGTTCAATTTTCACTACTTCGCCATCCGCAAGATGCATTTCCTGATGCGCGCTCGGGCGGTGACGGCGTTCCCCGGCGGCTTTGGTACCCTCGACGAGCTGTTCGAGACGCTGACCCTGATCCAGACCGATCGGATGCGGCGGGTCCCGGTGCTGCTGTTCGGAGAAGACTTCTGGCGGCGCATCATCAACTGGGAGGCCCTGGCCGACGCCGGCACCATCTCGGCCGAGGACCTCGACCTGTTTCACTTTGTCGAAACCGCCGAGGAAGGTTGGGAAATTATCCGCCAGGCGGAAGGGATCGAGGGCTGAGGCGGGGTCTCGCTTAGCGAGACCCGTCCACCTCCCACGCCGTGTTTTTGCGCCTGTTCAAAAGCTGGCGCTTTCGGCGCACCGCCTCCCCGCGGATTTTGTCACGGGCAATAAACTCGCGATGAGGCGGGATGGGAAGATGGAGAGCAGGCGCCGGTATTGCTACCGGCTGCCGCCCGGACCAATCCTCACGTAGTGAAATCCTTCAGGACCGCCAGCGCCTCGGCATGGACCGCGGGGTCGCCCGCGGCAATCGCAGTTCCACCCCAGCGGCAGTCGCTGCCCTGCCAGTCGGTGACGATGCCGCCCGCCGCCTGAATCAACGCAGCCGGGCCGGCGATGTCATAGGCATTCAGCGCCGACTCGATTACCAGGTCCACATGACCCAGCGCCACCAGCGCATAGGCGTAGCAATCGACGCCGTAGCGGGCCAGACGAACGCGCGACTCGACCTCCCGGTAGCCCTCCCATTCGCGCGGCGTGAACATGTCCGGCGTGGTCGTGTACAGCGTCGCCGCCGCCAACCCGGGGCAGGGGCGTGTCGTGATCGGCTGGGTCTCGCCACGATGGGTCAGCCAGGCCCGGCTTTCCGGCCCATCGTTCACCCCGACAAACCGCTCGCCAATATGCGGCTGGTCGACAATGCCGATCCGCCCGGTCTCGCCGTCGTCCAGCGCGATCAGGATGCCCCAGGTGGGCAGGCCCGAGATGAAGGCCCGGGTGCCGTCGACCGGATCGATGACCCATGTCAGTCCCGAGGTGCCCTCGGTCGGCGCCTGTTCCTCGCCGAAGACACCGTCGTCGGGGCGCTCGACGGCGAGAATCGCGCGAATCGCCGCCTCCGCCGCCTTGTCGGCGACGGTCACCGGGTCGAAGCCCCCGTCATTCTTCTTGTTGCCGGCATCGAGGTCTTTCGAGCGGAAATGCGGCAGGCTGACCGCGCCCGCGGCATCGGCGAGGCGGCAGGCAAGATCGGTCAGGACCGGGAGATCGCTATCGAGGAGCATTGGGTCGCGCTGGGGGTTAATGCAGGAATCCTGCGCCCCTTCTGCCTGCTGCCCCCCAAAACGTCAACACGGGCCCCGTTTCCGGGGCCCGTGTTGAAAATCCCGGTTCTGATCAGGCAACGTCGCTGAGTACGCGGGCCAGATCGAACAACCGTCTGCGCTGGTTCTCCGGGATTGAGTAACAGGCACGAACCAGTTCGAGCGCTTCCTTGTCGGTCAGGATATCACCACGGGCCGCGCCTGTGTCGGGCGTTTGGCCGTCGAGACCCTCGAAGAAGAACGATACCGGCACGTCCATCACCACCGCAATATCCCACATGCGGCTGGCGCTGATCCGGTTGGTCCCCGTCTCGTACTTCTGGATCTGCTGGAACTTGAGCGACATATCATGACAGCCCTCGCCGCCACAAAGTACGCAAAGCAGAGCAATCATCAGCATTTCATGTAAATCATGGCGCGTCGCATTACTCCGGCGCGGATCGTTAACACCTTCAAATAATCTGGAAAACTCTTTCATTCCGACATATCTCCTGACTGCTGCCAGAACACCGCATGAATCTGTTCGAACCAAAATGAAAGAGCCCTGTTTCAAAAGCGATTCCCCTGGAATTTAGCCCTGACCAAATAGACAATGGGTTAAGCGGCATCCAAGGTAGTTATCTGGGTCAGCCCCTCGAAGTTTTGCCAAAATTGAGGAAAAATCTACACGAAACGCGCAAGTTTTCCGGCCCCCGCCTTGCTGTCCCACCCACCCGCCCGCCTGTGGTCCGCATGGTTGGCTGCTTGGCCGAAAAGCATGCGCGGAAGGCGGCTTCTGGCGCAGGCCATCAGGCCTGGTTCTTGCGGGACTCGCGCTTGCGCTCATGCGGGTCAAGATAGCGCTTGCGCAGGCGGAACGACTTTGGCGTCACCTCGACCAGTTCATCATCATCAATATAGGCAATCGCCTGCTCCAGCGACAGTCGCACCGGCGTCGTCAGCACCACCGCCTCGTCCTTGCCCGAGGCCCGCACATTGGACAGCTTCTTGCCTTTCAGCGGGTTGACTTCCAGGTCGTTCCCGCGGGAGTGCTCGCCGATGACCATGCCCCGGTATACCTTCTCGCCCGAGCCAATGAACATTCGGCCGCGGGCTTCCAGGTTGAACAGCGCATAGGGCACACTGTCGCCATCCTCGACCGAGATCAGCACCCCGGCGCGGCGGCGCGGCACGGTGCCGCGCCATGGCGCCCATTCGTGGAACACCCGGTTCAGCACACCGGTTCCCCTGGTGTCGGTCATGAACTCGCCGTGATAGCCGATCAGTCCGCGGCTGGGAACATGGGCGACAATACGGGTCTTGCCCACGCCCGACGGGCGCATCTCGACAAGCTCGCCCTTGCGCGAGCTCAGTTTCTCGACCACGGTGCCGGAGAATTCGTCATCGACATCGACGGTGACCTCCTCGATCGGCTCCAACCGCTGGCCGCCCTCCTCGCGGATCAGGACCCGGGGGCGCGAGACCGACAGCTCGAAACCTTCGCGGCGCATGTTCTCGATCAGTACACCCATCTGCAGCTCGCCGCGCCCCGCAACCTCGAAGGCGTCGCCGCCGGGAGTGTCGGTGATGCGGATGGCGACATTGGACTCCGCCTCTTGCATCAGCCGGTCGCGGATCACCCGGCTCTGCACCTTCGATCCGTCGCGCCCGGCCAGCGGGCTGTCGTTGATCCCGAAGGTGACCGAAATCGTCGGCGGGTCGATCGGCTGGGCGGGCAGCGGAATATCCAGCGCCGGGTCACACAGCGTGTCCGACACGGTCGGCTTTTTCATTCCAGCCAGCGCCACGATGTCGCCCGCTTCGGCGCTGTCGATTGGCTGGCGGCCAAGGCCGCGGAAGGCGAGGATCTTCGAGACCCGGAACTGCTCCACCTCGCGACCATCGCGGCTCAGCGCCCGCAACCTTGTGCCAGCGCGGATAGTGCCTTCCTCGATCCGGCCGGTCAGCAGGCGGCCCAGATAAGGGTCGGCCTCCAGCGTGGTGGCCAGCATCCGGAACGGCCTCCCCGCATTCGCCACCTGGCGCGGTGCGGGCACATGTCTGACGATCAGTTCGAACAGCGGCACCAGATCCTCGCGCGGGTCCTCCAGGGTCTCCGCCGCCCAGCCGGAGCGGCCCGAGGCGTACAGCGTTGGAAAATCGAGTTGCTCGTCATCCGCCCCCAGATTGGCGAACAGGTCGAACACCTCGTCCAAAGCCCGGTCGGGCTCGGCATCCGGCTTGTCGACCTTGTTCAGCACCACGATCGGCCGCAGCCCTAACGCCAGCGCCTTCGAGGTGACGAACTTGGTTTGCGGCATCGGTCCCTCGGCGGCGTCGACCAGCAGCACCACGCCATCGACCATGGAGAGAATTCGCTCGACCTCACCGCCGAAATCGGCGTGGCCGGGGGTATCGACGATATTGATCCGGGTGCCCTGCCACTCGACCGAGGTGCATTTGGCCAGGATGGTGATGCCACGCTCGCGCTCGATATCGTTGCTGTCCATTGCGCGCTCGGACACTACCTGTCCCGAGCGAAAAGCGCCTGACTGTTTCAGCACTTCGTCGACGAGCGTGGTCTTGCCATGATCGACATGGGCGATGATCGCGATGTTGCGCAAATCCATTGGGAATTCTCCTGAGGGAGTTGGCGCTGCCTATGACGCAAACCGTCCGACACAGCAAGCGGCATCTCGGCGCAGGGAGCATCCCCCGGAGATCGCGCGGTTTCTATCTGATCAGGAAATGATCTGGACCAAGCCATGACCATTCTTGAAGATCCCCGCAACGCTGTTCTGGTCTACCGACCGGAGGGCTTTCAATCCGGGCAAGGACAAGATCGAGGGCCGCCAGGCCGCCGGCGCGTCTTTTCTGGAAGGGTTCATTCGCTTCAGCGGCCGGAAAAATTTCTACGTCACATCGCCGCAAATTAACGAAAGCCAACAGTTTGCCGCGACTGTCGGATCGCTGACCGACGGCACCGGGAAGATTGTTCACGTCCCTTTTTCCGCCATTCACAAGGCTGCCGAGCCGGGACTGGTTTACCGGCCTGACCCGTTGATCGGGGATCAGGCGTGGCGGTGGCGGCGCTTCGGGCAAAGGCTGTTCAGTCTTCGCGGCGTTGCTCTGGCACCGCTCGCGGTTCTCACGCTCCAGGGCCTTCATGCGGTCCCGTATAAACAACCCTCAATGCTTGCAGACTTCTTCCTTCGGTTGCGCTATGGGGTTGTGCCTCCCGATGAGAATACTCGTCGATGTCGTAGTGAGGTGCTGGATGACCATCCTGGAACTGACGAAAGATGCTCTCCGCGCAATGACTGATGCGCAGCTTGAACAGTTGATCGGTCGTCTGGCGGAAGCCGAGGTCGCGGGACATGGGGCCCACGTGGGGGATGTGCGGTTTTCAGGATCGATCACCGCACCTGATGGTGGTGTCGATGTTCGGGTCGATGTGCAGAAGACCCCCTTCGTCTCGAAGTACATTCCAAAGCCCAATACGATCTTCCAGTCCAAGAAACACAGCATGCCTGCTGGGCGTATCACTGGGGAAATGATACCCAACGGAAATCTGTCAGCCGTTATTGGCCTACAGTGCGATCTGGCCGGGGCATATGTCATCGTCAGCCTAGAAGACGATTGCACCGAACCAACGCTGAACACACGTATTCAAGCCATGGTGGCCGCAGTTGCCGACCATCCGAACAAGGATGCGATTCGTCTGGATTTCTATGGCCGCTCCCAACTGCACCAGTGGCTTCGACAGCATCCTAGCGTCATGCTCTGGGTCAGGAATGTGCTTGGTCAACCACTGTCGGGGTGGCAGTCTTATGGCCGATGGAGCAATGTTCCGAACGGCATGCCCGATGACCTGATCATGGCCGCTGGGGTCTCGGTGGTCCTGCCTACCCATCAGCATCAGCGGCTCACACTCGAACAGGCGATCACGCCAATGAGGAACCTCATTGCGACGTCGGATAAGGCGATCCGGGTGGCCGGGCTTTCCGGGGTGGGGAAAACCCGGTTTGTTCAAGCCCTGTTCGATGAGACCATCGGTGAAGATGCCCTGGATCCGACCTCCGTAGTCTATACCGATACCGGTGCTGATCCCGACCCATCTGCCCGTCAAATGATCGATCAACTGATACAAGATGGAAGAACTGCTACAGTCGTAGTCGATGATTGCCCGCCAGCCCTTCATTCCGACCTGGCCGGCCGTATCACCAGCTCGAAAAACCGTATCAAACTGATCACAGTTGAATATGACATCCGTGACGACAAGCCGCTCACGACCGAAGTGGTTCATATCGAGGCCCATGGGCCTGAGATAGCAGAAGCCCTCGTCCTCCGGCGGTATCCCGGGATAGGTCAGGCGAATGCTCGTCAGGTGGCAGAGTTCTCAAACGGAAATACCCGCATCGCGTTGGCCCTCGCGGATTGCGTGGAGGTCGGGGAGTCGCTGGCACTGCTGTCCGATGCCAACCTGTTCGAGCGGTTCTTCCAGCAGCGGAATGAGCCGGACGGGCAACTACGGGCACACGCCGAGGCTCTGTCCCTCTCATATTCCTTTGCCGTCGAGGGAGCCGACGGCGAACCAGATGAGCTTACAGTGCTTGGGTCCCTCTGTGAGGCAACGCCCGATCAACTCTACAGTTCGGCCCAGACGCTTTTGGATCGACAGATTGCTCAGAAACGGGGTCGATGGAGCGCGATTCTACCACAGGCCATCGCCAACAGGCTGGCCAAATCGGCTTTGGACCGGATGCGCATCCAGACCCTCATGGCTACCTTCGAAAACCCGGCCAACCATCGACTGTTGAAGTCGTTTGCTCACCGCTTGGGTCTGATGCACGATCATCCTGTGGCCCAACAGATCGTCGATGCATGGCTCGCCCCCGGTGGCATGTTGGTTCCGGTCACCGGTCTGGACGACGAGAAAACCAGAATTCTCGACTATGTGGCCCCTGTGCGCCCAGACATTCTGCTTGATCGGATCGAGGCCGAGATCATGGCCCCCGGGTCCAGCGGCATGGAGGTGCGTCACAACCCACGACGACGCACGACGATCCTGAACATGCTGGTGTCACTGGCCTATGAGGCTCAGCCTTTCGACCGGTGTATCAATCTGTTGCTTCGGATTGCTGAACAAGAAGACCCGGCCAACAACCATGACTCTGTTCGCGACAAGATCGTCCAGTTCTTTCAGCCCTACCTATCGGGGACACACGCCACGATGGAGCAACGGGCCGCGATCCTCCGGACATCGCTATGGTCGCAAGACCCGAACCTGCGGGCCCTGGGCACCAGGATGCTTTCAAAGACGCTCAACGGCCGACGCTGGACGGGGATGGGGATGGGTGATTTCGGGGCAAGACCTCGGGACTTTGGTTTTGAACCGAACCACGAACAACTCATAACCTGGAGGGAAATGTTCTTGGGTGTGGCCCTCGAAGCTGGCCTCGATGGCGACACCGACCTAAGTGATAGAGCCCGTAGCGTGCTGGCCCAAGAATTCAGGGGATTGTGGCGTCATGCTGCTGTCCGTGGCAGGCTGATCGACGCAGCTAGAACGTTGAACGAGCAACGACCTTGGACCGATGGGTGGAAGGCGGTTCAGTCGACCATGTGTTTTGACTACCGGGTGAAAGACGGTAACATGGAAGCTACACCGCTACCTCCGGAACTGGCTGAACTTCGGGACCTCCTAGCCCCCAGGGAGTTGGTTGCAAAGATCAAGACATACCTCTTCGGGGGTATTTTCGACCTTTGGTCACTCGACCCAGACTTCGACCACGATGATACGGCCAAGTATGAGCAAGCCATGGCCCGACTGGCCAGTCTTGTAACGGGTTTCGGGGAGCAGTTTGCAAATTCCAATATGTCGGTTGGGCAGCTGGGACCGGAACTGTTCTCAACCAGCGGGATGCCTTACGGCAGAGCGTTCGGGGCGGGTCTGGCTAAGGGTTCACATGACATCATGGCATCATGGGTTGAGATGGTCGCCACCCTGCGGGAGAGCGGCGTTACCAACTTCAACTGCTCCGTCCTCTCCGGGTTCATCGATGAGGCTGGGCGGATCAATCACGGTATCGACCGGCAGATACTGGATGGTTGTTTGGATGACCCCCTCCTGCGGACTGCAATCCGGTTGCTTCATCCTTCCCACGATTTCAACGAAGCCTGCCTCGACCGCTGCCTCAGGGCTCTAGAGCATCCCGACGTCGATGCTTGGTCATGTGGCGCCCTCCTGTGGGGGCCGGAGTTCGCGGCCCTCCCGGTTGGGAAACTCTTGGAACTCGCGGAAGCGTTGCTGCATAAACCCAACGGCGATAACGTCGTTCTGGAAGCACTCGGCATGAAACTCCACGCCACAGACAAGACCATCGACACTCTGGGGCCTGACCTTCGTCGGATCGGGCTGGTTGCCTCGACCAACCAACTGAGCCGCGACAGGGATGGAAATACCACCATGATCGACCACCACATGGCGGCGATCATGGCTGCATGTTTGCCCCGGGAGGGAAATGGGGCCGAGAAATCGGCTTTGTTGGACGCGATCTTTTCAAGCGTGGACGCGCGATGTGGCTGGGTGCCCGGCAGATACGATGAAACCATACAGATGACCGCAGCAACCATGCCGGAGTCGTTCCTAGATCGTGTGTTCAGCGGAGACGAGGCCCAGAGACGATATCGCACTCATTTCCTTGAAGATGGTGGCATCAATGGATCCTTCTTGGCTACCACGGATATCGGTCGGATCATTGACTGGTGTCGAGCCAAGGACAATCCTGTGATCTGGGAGAGTGTGGCCAAAGCCGTGGATTTGTTCGTGACATCAGGTGATGAAAAAACCCTAACCGTCAGCGACGTAAGTAAGCGGTTCGTGGAGGCCAGCCCCAACCCGGATCAGGTCCTCACCAGCTACGCTGGCAGGATCACACCAAGCGCGGGGTCTGGAAGCCGGGCGGCGGTCATGGAGCGGCACACTAATGCGTTGGCGGTATTCACGCACAATGAGAACCCCGAGATAGCAGCATCAGCGACGCGGGTGATCGCCGAAGCACGGGCTTGGGTGGAAAGAGTGCGCGAGTGTGAACGTCGAGGGGATGAGGCGAACGAGCAGAGGTTCGAATAAAGGAGTTTATCATATCAACTGTGAGCGGTTATTCCCGCATTGAGGGCGGTGAAACCATCGCGGGAGAAGACGGGTGCAGCGGTTCCCTCCCGACGGCAGTTACCGGTTCGGTGGTTAAGGTTCTCTGCTCGTCCTTAGTCCTGTTACCAAGCCATCAATCTCACCATAGGAGATTTTGTCTATTTCCTGTTTTAGAGACGGGCGCATTCAAGCCGTCATCGCCGTTGTGTCAATAAACATCTGCATAGGCGTCGCACCGCGCGGCTGCATCGGTATCTTCCAAATGAGCAACTTCCGCGCGTTTGTGCGATGTGTAAATCCCGGCAAACCCCTGTGGAAACCAGCGCGTTACCACTTCATTTTGTTCAAACCGCTGCAATGCCTCTTCAAGTGATTGAGGCAAACGAACATACCCTTTGCCTTTAAGTTTGCTGGCACTGAGCAAGGACAAATCTTCTTCCGTTACATTTGGAAATGGAAGATTGTCTTCTATACCTTGCGCCCCGGCATGGACTATCGCAGCGAGCGCCAGATACGGGGATGCGGCTGCATCTGCGGCACGGAATTCGAAATTATATTGACGCGCGATGCTGTCCGGGTCAGTTGCTGTTACCGGGCAGATGCGGACGGATGCTTCACGATCCCTGTAGCCAAGATTATTGTATGCGGCGCTCCAGCGGTGCGGGGTTAGACGTAAATATGAAATGTCCGAGGGTGCAGTTAGCGCAACAATGCTGTCCAGATACTTCAGAACGCCTGCGATGAAGGACCCTGTGAGAGCAGACATGTTTGCCGGACCATCTGCATCGTATGTTACTGGTTGGCCTGAGGTATCAACAAAGCTCATATGGATGTGAACACCATTTCCCACACTTTCAGGATCCAGAATTGGTGAAAATGTAACGCGTTCTCCACAACGTTTTGCGGTCATGCGTGTGAGCTCACGCAAGATTACAGCTTGATCAGAAGACTTGTGATCGCACGCAGGGCCATTGGTGACCTCATATTGATTGGGGCCAAATTCTTTCATAAATGTATCGGCGTCCAAACCTGCCTGTTCCAGTGCGGCCATCAAAGCCTCGCCAAATTGCCTGCGACGGGTGAACCCGCCGATCGCGTAGCCATCACCGATGGTAACTTCCCCGTCCCTAAACTGAAATTCGTGCTCAAAGGCGCTGACAAGGCCTATATCCCCGGCAGCCTTTAAACGAATTAGTGCCGTTTTTAGAATTGAGCGCGTGCAACAATTCCATGCCTCGCCATCAAGATCGGTTATGTCTCCGATCATGAACCGCTCCACCGGGCCGCCGTCCTGAAAATCAACCTCGATCCCAGCCTTCGCATCAGGCATCAAAAGCAAGTCACCAAGCGCACCAAACGGGCTGTCTGCAATGGTATCAAAGCAGGTGATTTGCACGTTCGTTGGGGTCCATCCGACGCCGCGTTTTAACCGTTTTTCCAGTTCAGAAACTGGGAAAGCTTTGCCGCGTGTTTTGCCCGCGAAATCTGATGTTGCGGCGAATATTAAAGGGTTAGAGATCATTTTGGTCTTCTCCAAAGTCTAGCCGCATGGAATCCCAATGTTCGATCCGTTGTTTTGTTGTTTTCCAGTTGGCATCTGCAATTTGGGTAACAATCGCTTCGATTACGGCGAATGCACCTGAATAACTGTCCCACAACGTGCTACTGTCGATCGGTACTGCGAGCACTTCTGATGCATTCTTCGAAATAGGTGACAGCCATTGGTCTGTAAGCAAAATAATCTGAACCTTGCGGTCCCGCGTTGCTTTTTTCGACAGGCGCAGAAGACTGTTCTGGTATCTTCGGAAATCGGCAACGAACAAGACATCGCGCGACCGCATTCGCAGCAGATATTCTGGCCACGCCTCAGGATCGGGTGGCAAATGATGAACTTTGTCTCTGGCTTGGCGCAGGTGGCGTGACATAAACAGGGACAGCGTATCACTCATTCGTCCGCCTATAACATAAATGGAACGGCGCTGATCGGCGAGCAAGTTGCAGACTCGCATGAATTGGACTTCGGAAATGGCTGTTGTTGAATCGCGTAAAATACGTTCAGCCCTTTTCAGAAATGTATCAAGATAGTCTCCGTGCATAGGTTTGCTGGTTTCGCGTAAATCTACAGGAGAACGTTGACCTTGCCGCAATTCAACAATGAGGTGTTGTCGAAAATCTTGAAATCCCTGAAATCCGAGTTTCGTAACGAAACGGGAGATACTAGGTGGCGAGGTGTTTGCGCGCTCTGCCAATTTCTGAATTGGCTCCAAACCGGCGAACGGATAATCAAGGAGCAGCGCTGACGCCAGGCGTCGTTCTGTTGCGGTCAGTTCATTTGAAATTTGCTCAAGTTTGTCGCGAACTTCCATCGGTTTTCCTTGCACTCACGGACAGAATGATATGAAATAATTTATCAAAAACAACAAAAATATTGACTTTGTAAAAAATATTTCACTACCTTTAGGCGGGTGAGGAGAGGATTCGTAATGCTCGCCGGTTCAAGGCGTCATCTCATGTGTTCAATGGGTGCCATGGTTGTATTGACCGTTGCTGCTTCGATTACGGCGTGGAGTTTGGGCCCCGCGAGTGAACGTATTTTGACGGTGTTTCTTATTTCATTGATCGCTGTGGTCGGCATTGGTGTCTACAGCGGCAATAGTGGTATTCTTAGCTTTGGGCATTTGTCATTTATGGCTGTCGGTGCCTACCTATCTTCACTCATGACAGTTCCTTCTGCGATGAAGGTTGCAACCCTTCCAAATCTGCCCGAGTGGCTTGCGGCGATTGAGATGGGGTTGTTGCCAGCAACGGCAATTGCAATTCTGGTAACCGTTGTCTTGGCCTTACTCATTGGGTTGGTATTGGGTCGGCTGGACGGTTCTGCCGCGACCATAGCGACACTGGGACTGTTGATCATCGTACATGGTGTGATTATCGGGTGGCGTGACGTGACGCGCGGGTCAGGATCGTTCTTTGGTGTGCCACGCGAAACTTCGATGTGGGTCGCGGCAGCGGGTTGCCTCATTGCATTGATGTTGGCGCGTCTTTATCGCGATTCCGTATCGGGTTTGCGTTTGCGGGCCAGCCGAGAAAATGCCATTGCCGCCCGCGCAGTGGGTGTAAACATAAAGCGCGAACGTTTGCTCTCTTGGGTTCTGAGCGCCGCGCTTATGGCGTTGTCGGGCGCTTTGATTGCGCATTTCCTTGGCGCATTTAGCCCGAAAAAATTCTATTTTGTTGATACGTTTCAGTTGCTGGCAATGCTGATTGTTGGCGGCATGACGACCGTTACGGGAGCCGTGACAGGTGCTGTGCTGATTACGATTGTGACCGAGGTTTTGCGGCGTCTGGAAGGCGGCATTGAGTTTGCCGGTTTTGAACTGCCACAGGTGTTCGGTACCACTCAAATCGGGATTGCGCTGCTCATCCTTTTTGCGATGTTCAAAAAGGCTGAGGGTCTAGCGGGATTAAAAGAATGGGAAGAAAGACTGTTTCCACCCAAGGCCAGCAAGTTTGATGCCGTTCCGGTTCAGCCGGTGATGACCACGGAAAACCTGATCGCGGACTCCATGACAATCCGGTTCGGCGGTCTGATCGCGGTGAATAATGTTTCGCTTACACTTAAGCCCGGAGAAATTTTGGGCCTGATCGGGCCAAACGGGTCAGGCAAAACGACGCTGCTGAACATGCTTTCGGGCGTATTGTCGCCGTGCGAAGGCCGATTTCGGTTAGGCGATGCTCAATTGAACGGCGTTGCATCGCACCGCATCGCCGAAATGGGCATCGCCCGTACATTTCAGAACATCCGGCTGTTTTCAAATCTGACAGTTTTCCAAAATGTTCAGGTGGCTGCGTTATCTACCCATGATGGGCGCGATGCCGATCAGCGGGCGCAAGCTGCGCTGGAAAGGATGGGTCTTGCTGGCTTGGTTGGTGCTGACGCCAACACGCTTTCCTATGGCGATCAGCGCCGTGTTGAAATCGCGCGCGCGCTGGCCTGCCAGCCTTCGCTGTTATTTTTGGATGAACCCGCAGCCGGAATGAACCGTGAAGAGACGGACGCCCTTATGGAAACCCTGCGCGGGCTGTCAGACGAACTTGGTATCGGGGTGCTGCTCGTGGACCATGATCTGAAATTAATAAATCAGCTTTGCGACCGTATCGCAGTGCTGAATGAAGGCAGATTGATTGCCGAAGGGAAGCCGGATGAGATCAGAAAGAATCCGACCGTAATCGAAGCCTATCTGGGGCAGAGCAATGAGTAAAAATCCGACAACAACAGAGAAAGAGGAAAGACAATGACAAAGATACTGATAACAACGGCATTCTTGGCAGCAACGGCACTTGTTGCTCCTGCTCAAGCTGACATACTAAAAATAGGTCTTGCAACTGCCCAAACCGGCGGTTTGGCTCCATATGACGCGCCGGTGATTGAAGGTTTGCATATTGCCGTTGATCAGATCAACGCCGCAGGTGGCATCGGTGGGTCGATCATGATCGAGCTGATCGAAAAGGATGTGCGCTCTGATGCGGCCCAAACATCCATCGCGGCGCAGGAGCTTGTGGATGCCGGTGTTTCGGTTTTGGTACTGCCGTGCGACGCTGATCCGTCATTGGCGGCAATTGGTGTTGTATCATCCGCGCAAATCCCAGCCATTTCAACATGTGCTTCTTCGCCCACGCTGCCGATGGTTGGCGGCGAATTCATGTTTGCCAACTTCCCCGGCGACAATGTTCAGGCAACGGTCTCTGCTGAATGGGCATGGGCGCAGGGTCTCAAGAATGGTTACATCATTTACTCGCCAGACAGCCAGTACACCACAATGCCGCTCTACTTTGCGGAAGTGTTCGAAAACCTTGGTGGCAATATACTGGGGCAAGACACGCACGCAATAGGGCAACAGGATTTCTCTGCCATTGCAACACGGGTTGCCGCACTTGATCCGCAGCCAGATGTAGTCATGACATCGTCGTATGAACCAGATTTCCCTTCAATGCTCAAAGCACTGCGTGCGGCGGGTGTGACAGCACAGGTAATTGGTTCGGACGGAATTGACAGTCCAACGACGTTCTCGCTGGGTGATGTCGTTGAAGGTGTTGTATTCACCACGGCAGGACATGCAACTAAGGGCAGTGCATTGGAGGCATTCAACGCGACTTATGAAGACGTGACAGGGAATGCATCAGAGACCGTCTTTAATGCAGTTGGCTATGACCTGATCAAAGTCATCGAAGCGGCTGTTCTGGCCGCAGGTTCAACTGATCCAGTTGCAATACGCGATGCTCTCGCGAACCTTGAAAATGTGCAGGGCGCGACAAGCCTGATCACTTACAAAGGTACAGATGGCATGCCGGTGCGGCAAGTTTCCTTGGTTCGAGTTAAGGGTGGCGAACGTGAGTTGGTGGGACAACCTAGCCCAACGGCTTCGCTGATCCCCGCACCTCGTATGCATTAAGGCGAAAACCCGTGGCTCCTCTTTTGACGGCAAAATCACTGCGTGTGCGATATGGCGCTGTAGAGGCGGTGCGCGGGATCGACTTTGAAATCCGGGAAGGCGAGATCGTCGCCTTTCTGGGCTCGAACGGCGCTGGGAAATCATCAACCCTAAATTCCATTGTCGGACTGGTCCCGGTGGCGTCGGGGCAAGTGCGATTTGACGGCGACAATATAACGGACTGCGCACCCGAAACGCTGGCGCCCGCCGGTCTGACGCTTTCACCCGAGGGACGGCGCGTATTTCCAACGCTTAGCGTCTTTGAGAACCTTTTGATGGGCGCATATTGTATCAAAGACAAAGCGGATATTTCTGCAGCTTGGGACCGGGTATACGACCTTTTTCCTATATTGCAGGAACGGCGCGATCAGCTTGCAGGAACGCTGTCAGGTGGGCAGCAACAGATGCTGGCGATTGGGCGAGCATTGATGAGCGGGCCAAAACTGCTGATGTTGGACGAGCCATCTTTGGGCTTAGCCCCGAAAATTGTTGAACAGGTATTCGAGCTAATAACCCGGCTCAGGGCCCAAGGCGTCACGCTGGCACTGGTCGAACAAAATGTCAGCAAGGCGTTAGAGATAGCCGATCGTGGTTATTTGCTCGCCAATGGGCGGATCGTCGCAAGCGGAAGCGCTGACGAGTTAAAAAATAGCGACACCATGCAAGACGCCTACATGGGAGCCGCGTAAATGGATATCCTGTTGCAACAGACCATAAATGCGTTTGCCTTAGGCGGGACATATGCATTGCTGGCCCTTGGTCTGGGCGTGGTGTTCTCGATTATGGGACTGATCAATTTCGCGCATGGCGAGTTGATGACCATTTCGGGGTACGTGCTGATGTATTGTGGTTTGGCTGGGCTGCCATTTGTCTTGTCAATCGCGTTGGCTATTTCCGCCGCGATTGTGGCTGCCGTATTGATGGAACGTATTGCGTTTCGACCGGTTCGGAATGCATCGGGATCCACATTGCTCGTCACCTCTTTTGCGTTGGCAATGATATTGCAAGTCTTGTTCCAAAACTTAATCTCAGCGAGATCACAGCCGGTTTTGTTGCCGCAGATATTGTCAGACAGCATAAACGTTGGTGGATTTTTTATTGGCGTCAACAAGATCAGTGCAATCACCGCCACCATTGTCATGCTGGTATTCCTTGACTGGTTCATGAGGCACCAGAAAAACGGCATCGCAATGCGTGCTGCTGCCGAAGATTTTGCGGTGGCGCGGTTGATGGGCATCCGTGCAAATACAGTAATCGCGGGCGCTTTCGCATTGTCTGGATTGTTGGCCGGTGTTGCGGCTGTGCTTTGGGTGTCTCAGCGGGCTTCAGTTGACCCGTTGATGGGGTTCACCCCCGTTTTGAAGGCCTTTATTGCTGCAATTCTCGGAGGGCTGGGAAGCTTGCGGGGCGCCGTCGCTGGTGGCTTCCTGCTTGGTTTCATTGAAATTTATCTGGCCGCGTTTTTACCGCCCGAAATGCAAGAATTTCGCGACCCGATCGGGCTAGGGCTCATTGTTCTTGTGCTTCTCATCCGCCCCAACGGGTTGATCCCTGCTGCTGGACTGAAGGCCGAAAAAGTATGACTGCGACAGTTGAAGAAAAACATCTTTTGACGAGTGGTGATCCGGTTCCTTATGAGATCGTTAATCCAGAAAGCACATGCCCGGTTTTGTTGGTTTGCGAACACGCAGGTCAAACAATACCGCAAGCTCTGGGTGATTTGGGATTGCCAGCAGGTGAAATTGATAAGCATATCGGTTGGGACATCGGAGCTGCGGCCGTTACGCGGCATTTGGCCGAATACCTTGATGCAAGTGCAATACTGCAGCGTTATACCCGTCTTGTGATTGACTGTAACCGCCCTCCGAATACTGCAGATTCTGCACCAGAAAGCAGTGATTATGTGGTTGTTCCAGCAAACGTCAATCTGAGTGCTGAAGATCACAAAGCCCGTGTCAACGAGATATTTGAACCATTCCATGCTCAGATTGAAAAATTCTTTGTTGGGCGCCGCCCGCGTATCGCCATTTCGATTCACAGCTTTACAAAAATTCTTTGTGGTTATGAACGTCCTTGGGATGTCGGTTTGCTGTATCGGCACGACTCAAATAGCTCAGAACACCTCAGAAACCATATACAAAACCTCCATCCAGAATTGAACATTGGGATGAACCAGCCGTACCAAATTGATGACGTATCAGACTGGTTCGTGCCCCGTCATGGCGAAGCGCGTGGTATATCGCATAGTCTCATCGAAGTGCGAAATGATCTTGTCGGGTCCGAGGCTGGCCAGAAAAGGTGGGCTGGTATCTTTGCGGGCGCGATCCAGAGCCTAACGAAAGTAACCTTAGAATGACCATCTCTCGTGATATCCCGCTCATTTCAGATCAGTCGGCTCTGTTGTTCATAGATGTACAAAATTTTGCAGCACATCGCGATGGAGCCGAGTTTTCTGACATGCCAGACCGAGAATTCCAGTCAAAATACGGCTGGTTTTTTGATGAGCTTAACACGCGCGTCATCCCCAATATGCAGCATATCCAAAAGGCTTGCAGGAAGGCGGGCATTGAAGTGCTCTATACAACGATCGAAAGCCTAACATTGGACGGTCGCGATCGGTCACTTGATTACAAGATCACCGGTTTCAACGTGCCCAAAGGATCGTGGGACGGTAAGGTCATCAATCAGCTTGCACCCGGTAAGGACGAGATTGTACTACCCAAATCCTCGTCATCCGTATTTGTGTCTACTCATATTGACTATGTGTTGCGAAATCTTGGTGTAAAGCAACTTGTGATCAGTGGTATTATTACAGATCAATGCGTTGAAAGCGCAATCAGAGACGCATGTGATCTCGGCTATTTGGTGACACAAGTCACCGATGCCTGCCTGACATATTCTCAGGAACGACATGACAATTCACTGCGCGCGATCAACGGCTACTGTCGTCAGATAACAACTAGCGGGCTCGTAGACGAGCTAACGAGCTGACTATATCAACCGCGCCAGCCGTGCCGGTTTGGGCTGGCCGCTGCCGGAAGAGTTTTCCGACGGAGACCTGGAAGCTCTGCTGTTCCCGCCGGCGGTGGCCGTTTCTCCACATCTGCGCCCACCGCCCGACTGGCCGGTACTGCATTGCGAACTGCGCCGGGCCGGCGTCACCCTGTCGCTGCTGTGGGAAGAATACCGCGCCGTCGACCCCATGGGCTTCGGTTACAGCCGGTTCTGCGAGCTCACCCGCGCCTGGAAGGGCAAACTCGCCCCGACCATGCGGCAAAACCATGTCGTCGGCGAGAAGATGTTCGTCGATTACGCCGGCGCCACGCTGGAAGTGATCGATCCCCTCACCGGCGAGGTTCAAACGGCCCAGATCTTCGTCGCCACCCTGGGCGCTTCCTCCCTGACCTTTGCCGAGGCCACCTGGAGCCAGAAGCTGCCCGACTGGACCGGCTCGCACACCCGCGCCTTCAGCTACTTCGGCGGCGTGCCCCGCCAGGTGGTGCCGGACAATCTCAAAGCCGCCGTCGTCAAGGCCTGCCTGTATGATCCGCAGGTCAATCGAACCTATGGCGAGATGGCGGCCCATTACGACACGGCAATCGTGCCGGCACGGCCACGCAAGCCCCGCGACAAGGCCAAGGTGGAGGTTGGCGTCCAAGGTGGTCGAGCGCCGCATCCTGGCCCGCCTGCGCAACCGCCGCTTCTTCTCCCTGGCCGAGGCCAGCCAGGCCATCCGTGAACTGCTCGAGGAACTGAACGATCGGCAGAGCAAACACTTGGGCGCCTGCCGTCTTGACCTCGCCGTCCCGCTTGCGGTCGTAGAAGGACTCCATCGATTTGATGGAATAGTTCGGCTCAGACCCGATCAGCCCTCCGCGCACCACGGCGAACAGATCGACGAAGCGGCGTTCACGCAAAAGCCGGTCGAGGAAGGCCTCGCCAATCCCGGATTTTGTGATCAGGCGTTTGATCGCAGTAATCTCGTAAGGTGCGTACTGACCACGGCTGATATTGGCAACGTTGAACAAACTGTCTTCGGTCTGCCACACGCTTTTGCAATGATCGGCCCAACTGCAGAGACCGCAATCGGCACAAGGCATCGGACGGGTCGGCTGCGGATCAGCGACGAAGGCTTCCAGCCGTTGCCGCGCCATGCGTGCGTATGCGGAATAATCGGCCAGGCGTAGCGTCGCGCGGGTGCCGTCCCCCAGTTCGACATGGGCGAACTCGGGGACCACCTCCTGAATTTCTGTCAGCAGATCAGAGTATAGAACCAGCTGCAGCACATGTTTGGGATGGGGGCGACGTTTCAGCTTGGTGTCGGCCACCTCGTAGCTGAACGGCCCGAGCGCGGAGGGTGTCTCGACACGCTCAAGGAAGTCTGACCAGCCGCCCCAGTTACCCGACAAAAACGCGCCATGAAACACCACATCCGGGCCAGCGGCAAGCGCCGCGCGCGTGGCCTCGGCGTTTTCGCCAAGTTTGCCACGCTCGATTTCCATGACGGTGCGCCCGGCCTCCTTGAGGCGGGCCAGATGCGCCGCTTCGTGGGCACCGCCCTGTTTTTGCAACAGCGCTGCGTCTTCGGTGTCTTCCCCCGGTTTCGGACCCGTGCCGCGCATATATACCAGATCAAGGATGGTTGCGTGCGGGCACCCCATGAAACGCATGAGGTCCGAGGCGGAAAGAAATATGCGACCGTCGAGATCCCTCACAATCATTCCAAAGCTTGCGTTACGTGGCTCTCCGAGGGAATCGCCTCGACAGATCGCAAGGTCTTGAATAACTTATGATGGTGTCAATTTCTGACATGGAGGGCAAATGTCTTTCGCCAAAGCGCAGGATCTGCTTCGCCTCGCCCAGATGGCGGCCTCCCGGCGTGCGGGTGTAAGCCTTGAGGGCATTTGCGCCGAGTTCGGCGTATTGCATCGCACCGTGCAGCGGATGACCGAGGCACTGGATGCCACCTTTGCAAATGTAATTACGATGGACGACGCCGAGCGGCGGCGTTATTGGCGACTGGAAACGCCATTGCCCGAACGACTTCAGCCTCGCCAAGAAACTACTTTCGAAGCTCTTGAAATCGCGGCACGTACCGCTCGCGATGAGGGGCGGATACGGCATTCGCGCGCACTGGAGGATCTTCGCGACGGACTTCGCGCGCGCCTGACCCCACGCGATGCTCGTCGGTCGGAAGCAGATGCAGAGGCGGTTTTGGCTGGTCTGGGTCAGGTCACAAGACCAGGCCCCACCGTTGCACTGAAGCCTGCGGTGACAGATGCGGTCATTGAGGCGCTGCGCGGACCGTTCCGTTTACGAGTCTGCTACGGAACGGAGGATGCTGAGCCGCGTATGATCGAGCCACATGGCCTCTTGCTGGGCCATCGTAGCTATCTCGTGGCGCGGCAACCTACGCGCGGAGAAACCGTCCTGAATTTCCGCATGGATCGCATTCACGAAGCCGAGGTTCTGGACGAAAGTTTCCCGCTCGCCCCGGATTTCTCCCTCGAGGACTACGCCGCGAAGGCCTTCGGCGTCTATCAGGACCCCGAGCAATACGGCGATGTCGTGTGGCGCTTCGCCCCTCAGGCCGCAGCGCGCGCCGCCGAATTCCGCTTTCACCCAACCCAAGTAGTCGAGCCACAGGATGACGGCAGCCTGATCGTCAAGTTCCAAGCTGCGGGCTGGCTGGAAATGGCATGGCACCTTTATCAATGGGGCGACAAGGTGGAAGTCTTGGCGCCCGCAGGCTTGCGCGAATTGGTTGTGGGTCACCAGAGGTCGGATTTCGAGGCACTGCCATGAACATTTTGAATAGGAAGCAATTATGAAGAACAGTCTCGATCACGCGGCCCTGAAAACAAAACAACGCGCCATTCGTGCAGGCTTCCCCAAAACCATAGGACTCCGCGCCCATCGCGCGATCAGCTGGGTCGGTCGCGCCGAGGCCTGTGGTGAGGACAATGATGCGCGCTTCATCTTCCTCTGGATTGCCTTCAACGCAGCCTATGCAGACGAGCAGGAGTTTCAGGCGGTGGCGCCGGGCGAACGCGCGACCTTCGTCGATTACTTCCGCCGGCTGGTCGCTCTTGATGAAGACCAGCGTATTTACGATGAGTTCTGGCAGCGGTTTTCCGGCCCGGTGCGAATGCTGATGGAAAACCGCTATGTCTTCAATCCCTTCTGGCAGTTTCACAATGGGATAGACGGGTTCGAGGATTGGGAGGATCGCTTCAAGGCCTCGGCCCGATCCTTCGCGCGGTCCTTCCAGGCAGGCGACAGCGCACGCGTCCTGAGCTTTGTCTTCGACCGGCTCTATGTTCTGCGCAATCAGCTTGTTCACGGCGGATCGACCTGGAACAGCGGCGTGAACCGGGCGCAGGTTCAGGATGGCGCCGAGATCCTTGGGTTTCTTATGCCTGTGTTCATCGACATCATGATGGAAAACCCCAATGAAAACTGGGGCAAGCCGTTCTATCCCGTTGTCGAATAGGTGTGGGGTCCGACCACTCTCTTAACGTTTCAAATGGACATGCACGCGCGGGCCTGATCCCGCATGACATCGTAATCGCCCAACATCTCAACAACCGCAGATCCATCAGGCAGCAGCGCCGATTCCTCGGCCGCCTGCGCCTGAAACTCCCTGCTGTGTTCCCCGACCGGCGGGCATGCAGCCACTCCGCCGGCATCAAAACCCACCGTGGCGCAGCCGCTCAACCAACTCGTTGCGATTGCGAGGACGGCGAGCCGCCGCATCCAGCATCCGGCGTTGGATTGCATTGGTCTTCTCCGTGATTTCGAGACGTTCAGCGATCCGCCCGACGCGCTCGCCGGAGCGGCGGATCGACAGCAGAAACAGGACGATGGCGAGCGCGGCAGCCCCGTGGCGTACGGCGGCCCGCGCCTGGGAACTGGCAGCGATCCCGCGCAGCAAGGTGGCGATCATCGCTGCGCCCTGCGCCAGTCATCAAGGCGTGCATAGATCGTGACCGCAATGCCCACGAGCGCAACGGCGATGAAGACCCAGCGCAGCGTATCGAGGTATGGCACCAGTGGTAGGACGGCAGACTAGGTCTCGGCAAGCACGCTTTGCGCGACCTCAACCCCCGCCGCGCCCAGTGTCGCCACTCCGGCTGCCCCGCCACCCTTCATGGTTCGGCTCTGGGCCAGCACTTCGCGTGCGGGCGGCGTGTCCTCGGCGAAGGCGGTCGCCCGGACAGGGAAGCGTTCGCCCGACTGCCGCGCCGGCCCGAGATCGACATGGATGAAGCCTGAGCGCGGGTAAGAACCGAACCCGATGAAACCGCCTGCGCGTGCTGCTGCCTCGAACGCGACCGGGTTATGGTTCGACATAGCGATGTCGAAGGCCGCGCCATCCATGTGCTCGGATCGCGCCGCGCCGCCGACGGCGCGATTATGTTCCGGCGCAAGAGCAAGTGGCGGAGGGAACGGGACCCCCGTCGAACCTTCTCTACCCTGTAAGGCATTGAAAATGCTTGCCGGTCCGTTACATCGCGAGGTCGACCACAGACTCGTCGACGAGAAGCAGATTTCGCAGTCGATCAAGAATGTTTTCACCATTTGCCACATCGATGCTTGCGGTCTCAAGGATGGTTTCGTGACCTGTTATTCGGTGTCGAGCGTGAACAATATCTGTGCAACCCAGTCCCGGATGATGTGGGTAAAGAAGCGTAAGACGAGGCGCGCGGTAAAGCTGTGCGTAGGCCATCATTTGGTACACATCGCCTTGTGAGACGCCCTGTTTCGGATCGTCGATCCGGGAGGAAATTCTCTTCCATTTCGTGTCAATCACATGAGTTACGGTGCCAGCGCGACGGATCAGGATGTCTGGCTTTGTCTGAAAAAGCCCTCGCTCTGTCGTTTCAGCGGACAGACAGAAAAGGTGCCCACCCTGTAGGGAAACGCTCAAGTCCGTCCCAGCCAGTGCCCGAGAAATCAGACGCCCGACATATTCCTCGAACAGTGTGTTCATCTCAAAAAGCAGCGCGGTTCCCTGCCCCGCGCCGCCAGTTGTCGTCTGATATCGGCCCTCTAGAAAAAGTCGGGCCATGCTCAGAAGCTCCCGCCACCGGCGATTGGTGCGGTCGATCACCACGTCATCCCATCGCAACGCCGAGGGTGAAATATCGGCAATGTCCGCGTATACGAATGCCAGTTCCCGCAGCCGCTGTTGATTTCCCGAACTCCGAGACATCCGAGAGAGGTGCCGCACGGCGGCCTTCATGATCCGGTTCAACGACGTGTCCTCCGACAAGACGTCAAAACGGCATGCGAGACGGGAAGGATTGACGGCGTGTCGGGTGAACTGGCGTGCTACGTCCAGCCTGCCGCGCAAGGCGGAAAGATCGTCCTCTTGCTCGACATAGCGGCGCGGCATTCCTTTCCGGACTGCCTCGGTAAGTTTGTCGCAGAAGATCCGGATCAGAATTTCAAGCAACGTTTCTCGCTGCCACGCTAATTCTGTTATCGACCCGAGATCGAGTTTCAGATTCAGAGCGACGGCCAGCATATGGATCAGCCGTTTCCTGATAGTCGCATTCTGCTGTTCGACATTTTCTTCCGCAGCAACATCGATCTTTGGAAGGATCTCAAGACTACAGTTTCCTGCGGCGAGGATACCGACGACACCCCGTGCGCGGAGTGCATGCCTACCGTGCTCGAGCACCCCGCTGCCGCCCCTTCCAGCGAAGGGAGAGCGCCTAGCCAAAGCCGCAAGCTGGTCCGCGAAATGTGCTGGGATCTGCCCGTCATCGTCGCCATAGGCGAGTTTGTCCCATTCACGAACGGTATAGGATTGCATCAGCCATCAAACTCCGAAAAGTCAAAGTCTGCCTTCACGCTCCAACGCAGCTTGTCACCGTTCGTATCATCCTCGGGCATTTCTTTTGGAGGCGAAAGGCTGACGGATTCAAGGAAGTGTTTTTTGGCTATTCCTGGTCCGTCGCCCAGCACAGCGGCGACCTTGGCCCAGTCCTCGTAGAAGTACTCAGCCAACAGCGGGATCACCTTGTGGCGCATCACGTCTTCTACGTCCGCCCGACTGCGGCAGCCGGTGAAATAGGCATGGCCGATCTGATGTTCGCGGTCGAACAGATACTCGATGCGCTCGTTGATCGTGGACAGAAGGGTGCGAAGCTTGATGCCCCCGACGTACTCTGACAGCACTGTGGGGTCGGGCATCAACTCCCGAAACGTGAAGCGGCGGCGCAACGCGGTGTCAAGCAGTGCGATCGAGCGATCCGCCGTGTTCATCGTGCCCACGATGTGCAGGTTGGGCGGCACCCCAAAACGCTTCTTGGAATACGGCAACTGAACACGAACTTCGTTCTGTGCGCCCAACCGCTTGTCCTGTTCAAGCAGGGTGATGAGTTCACCGAAGACCTTGGAAATGTTCGCGCGGTTGATCTCGTCGATGATCAGAACATAGTCCCGGCCATCTTCACTGCGGAAAGATGTGCCTTCGCCGAACGCAATCTCTTCAAGCGCGTCCCAGTCGATAAACGACTGGTTCAGCTTGTAAACTGAATGGCGTCTGAACCCCTTTGGGTAAAATCGACTGCGGTCCGTTCCTGCATTGTCACGCCAGAGCCACTCCATCTCGCGCCGATGGGGATGATAAGTGGCGTCTGGATCGAAGTAATACTCACCGGCAACCTTGCCCAATGCCTGGATCCGGTCACGACCATCAGAAACGACGACATAGTCGCCTACTTGCATATCAGCCCGAAACGAGAAGGTGCACACGATGTTTCCGTCGTGGCCGCTGGCGTCTGGGCTCTTCTTCGACCGCCATTCGGATAAAATCTCGTTGGATTCATCAAACCGATCATCGGACCAATCAATATCTTTGCCCCACCCAAGGTGGATCAAATCGTTGTCGAGGCCAAAGCGGATCCTGTCGTCTTGGACGTGTCTTTTGCCGAGCGCTACCTTAACAGCCCGTTGACGAAGTCGGCCCTGGACACGAGCGGCCTGGTCTGATTCTATGATATTCTGATTTGACCGGGAGGTTCGCCGATGTCGATGGGACTGCAGAAGGATCGTCAGGGTGATTTGATGGTGGGCTGGGCGGAGATGCCGCGCTCGCCGGGTCATGTGTTTTACGACCGTCTTCAGTCGGTCCTGATTGAGGGCGGCTTCGACGACTTCGTCGAGGCGACCTGCCGGTGCTATTACGCGGCCAGGACGGGAGCGCCTTCGGTGCCGCCGGGGCGCTATTTCCGCATGCATCTGGTGGGCTACTTCGAGGGCATCGACTCTGAGCGCGGGCTGGAATGGCGCTGCTCGGATTCGCTGTCGCTGCGGGAGTTTCTGCGGCTGGAGAGCCGGGATCGTGTGCCGGACCATTCCTGGCTGTCGAAGACCCGCACGCGTCTGCCCCACGAGGTGCACGCGGTGGTCTTCGATTGGGTTCTGGCGCTGATCGCCGAGGCGGGTTTGGTGAAGGGCGACCGCATCGGGGTGGATGCCTCGACCATGGAGGCCAACGCGGCGCTGCGCAACATCGTGCGGCGCGACACGGGTGAGGGCTACCGGGAGATGCTGGAGCATCTGGCCCGGGAGAGCGGCATCGAGACGCCCACGGCCGAGGACCTGGCGCGTCTGGACCGCAAGCGCAAGGGCAAGAAGCTCTCGAACCAGGATTGGGTTTCCAGGAGCGACCCCGAGGCCAGGGTCGCCAGGATGAAGGACGGCACGACCCATCTGGCCTACAAGCCCGAGCACGCGGTGGATCTGGACACCGGGGCGGTGGTGGCGGCCGAGTTGCACCCAGCCGATGAGGGCGACACCACGACGCTTTTCAAGACCCTGGCGGCGGCCGAGGCAAACCTCGAGGCGGTGGCTGCGGCACCGACGCCAGAGAGCCCGGCCGAATGCGTCACCGACAAGGGCTATTTCTCACGGGCGGTCTTGAAGGCCCTGGACGACAGTCCCTGGAAGACCCGGATCGCCGAGCCCAGGCAGAAGGGCTTTTCGCGCTGGCGCGATGACCAGGCGGCGCGCCGGGCGGTCACCAACAACCGCGTGCGGCTCAAGTCCGGGGTCGCCCGCGATGCCTTCAAGCTGCGCGCCGAGATCGTCGAGCGCTCCTTTGCCCACACCCTCGATCGCGGCGGCATGCGCCGAACCTGGCTGCGCGGGCGCGAGAACGTGCACAAGCGATACCTGCTTCACGTCGCCGGCCACAACCTCTCGTTGCTGATGCGCCAACTCATCGGTGCCGGCACCCCGCGCCAGGCTGTGGCGGGCGGATATGGCGGTGTTTTCGTGCTTGTTGCGCCCTCTGGAGCCGTTCTGGTCGCTCAGATCGTCCTCATCGTCTCGGAGGATGGCGAAACCGCCGACGCCGCGTTATGTTTCGTCGTGGGGTGAAACCCGGTCAAGTGGGGTGAAGCCCGGTAAATGGCGACTTTTTCAACGGGCTGTTAAAGACACGAGCAGAACGGTCCAGGCGCTGCGATCCACCGCTATCGCCCTGATCCAGCCTCGCACGCTCGCTGATCCGCTTGAAAATTCCTTCATGGCATTTCAGGCGGAAGCCGGTGCCGCCATCCGTCTCGTCAGGCCCTTCAATGTCATCTGCGCCCGTACTCGGCCGCAAACCTTCGACGAATTCCTCGTATGACAAGGATTGGTGGAAGGTCAGGAACTCGATCCGGCCTTCACTTACGAGACGTCGATACGCGGCCACAAGCGCGTCTCGGTCGTCTTCAAGCGCGGCGGCGGCCTCCCCCCCCAGACAAAGCCGCACCGCCTCCCGGGCTGTGGTGTACGTCTTGCCGGTCCCAGGCGGGCCATAGAGGATCAAGTTCTCTGTCATGGTGTTCGCCTTCGATTGCGCTCCGAGCTGGTAAGTGAAGATGGTTGAACTACTTGGGATCGGCTCAGTGTGCTTCGGGGTTGGCACGCGTGCCAAATTCTGGAATTTCTCGCCATTCAGCGCCTGACAGATATTTGGAAAGGCATCCTTTAACCCCATGGCAGCAGCAAGATCGCCGGCGCGTATGGAAACATCAAACGCATCTTTTTCCCGCGCGGGTTCGATGAAGTAATTCAATGCACATAAGCGTATGCGGTCAGCGTCTCGCGTAAGGTGATCGTAGTGTTCTAGCGGTGGCACAGGTTTGTCATCCTGATCCACGATGATAAATCCCACATTGTGCAGCCTAGCAGCCGCATCGGCTTTCTGGCCCCAGCCACCGTTCAGTTCAGTCTTTTTCAGAATGAACCCCACAAGCGGTTTTGTGGGGTACACGCGATTATCACGCGCGCGCGTCGACCGAACCCAGTAGTCAAGCGGGTCGCCAAAGTGTCCGAAGATGTCCTCGTTTTCGCCCCTCTTCCGATATCTATCAAAAGCATCCATTGCGGCTTCAATAGCTATCCGGCTGAAGTTGCCTTCCGTTTGATGTGGCAAACCGGCACCATCAAACCATTCAAGGAATTTCTCGAGTGATGCAACATCTTCAACGTAGACGGACATCTGACGTCCAGGTTCAAGCCTGGCACCTTTTAGTTTGTAAGCGGAACTTGCAAACTGGCGTTCCGTAAGTTTGATCGGCATTCGGCTGGCAACTTCATCCCATGGAAGTTCGGCCTCTTTCGGAGCGCGTTCGCAAACAATTTTCGTTTGCGTTGCATAGCCTCTCGATTTCACATCATTCATTTCGACAGAAAAGTTCCGCCCGGACAGCGTCTGGAAAATAATGGCTTTGGTTTCGCGCCCCTCTGAGCTGATGCGCCGGACCCTGCCTTCTGCAGCCATAGCTTCGACAAATTTCAGGGCTTCTTGACTGTTCATGGATGTCCAATGAGCTATGGCCGAAAGTGGGTGACGGCGGGATTTTGAGGTGGTGTATAATGGCGGCTTCTGATGCCGCCAAACACCTTGAGAAGGAGTGATACGCCGTGACCGATGCTACAGTTCTTTCCTTTCGCCAGCAAGGGGAGATTGCCGATCCTCTGACGGAAGTCCTGCGCCAGGGCGCGCGCGAGCTGCTGGCTCAGGCGATCGAGGCGGAGGTTTGCGCGCATCTGGAGGCGCACACTCACCTGAAGACCGACCAGGGCCTCCAGCGGGTCGTACGCCATGGTCATGGCCCCGAGCGGGAGATCCTCACCGGGACCCGGGCCGGTGCCGGTCCGGCGCGCCAGGACCCGCGACCGGGGCGCCGATGGCGCTGAACCGGTGCGGTTCTCCTCGGCGCTCCTGCCGAGATTCGCCCGGCGCGCGCGCTTGGTGGATGCGGTGCTGCCGGTCCTCTATCTGCGCGGCGTCTCAAGGAGACCTTCTAAAACCGGACAGATCATTTGGTACATAAACCGGACAGATCACATGTTACGGACAAATCCCGCCCATCGCCCTTGCCTTGGCCGCCGATCCGCGAGAGGCTGGAGCAGGAGTTCAAGCCCAAGCCGAGGTAGAAATGTCCGCTCCCCCATTCACTGTGCGCGATCTCGGAGAAGTCGCAATCCGGTGCCGCGATCTGGCGACGATGACCGCCTTCTACCGCGATATCGTCGGGCTCGAAGTGATCGAGGGCGACTACAGCGACAGCATCGTCTTCCTGCGCGTCGGCGAGGGCTTCGCCGGGCGCACCAATGTGGTGGCGCTGTTCACCGCAGAAGAGGATGAGGACGAGCCGGAAGGCGGTATCGGCTCCTCGCTGCACCACCTGGCCCTGACGGTCAAAGCCGAGGATCTTGCCCCGGCGCTGACCTGGTACCGGGCGCATGGACAGGAACCCTGGACCCAGGAACACCGCTGGGTCGGCTGGGACAGCGTCTACGTGAAGGATCCGGAGGGTAACACGGTCGAACTGGTGGCCTCGGTGCGCCAAAGCTCGGGGGCGGGCGACCCGCCGGCCAACGATCCCTGAAAACGGCGGGAACAGCGACGCGAGGCGCTGCACCGGAGGAATGGGCATGGCGACGGCAAAGGCACTTCCCGAATGGCGGAATTGAGCGCTGGCGCTGCTGGTCGCGGCGGCGGGGGCTGCTGTGCTCTACACGATGGGACGGCTGCCGATCTGTGCTTGCGGCACGGTCAAGCTGTGGCACGGGGTGGTCTGTTCGTCAGAGGACTCGCAGCACTTCACGGACTGGTATTCACCCAGCCACGTGCTGCACGGGCTGGTGTTCTACATGGCGCTCCACTGGCTCGTGGCGCATTGGACCCAGGGTCCGCGCCTCGTCGTCGCGACCATGGTCGAGGCCGCCTGGGAGATCGCCGAGAACACCGACGCGATGATCCAGCGCTACCGCGAGGCGACCATCGCGCTCGATTATTTTGGCGACAGCATCCTCAATTCGAGCGCCGACATCGCCATGATGTGGCTGGGCTGGGCTTCCTGATCGCCGCCCGCGCCCCGGCCCTGGTTTCGGTCGCGCTGTTCGTCCTGGCCGAGCTGCTGGTCGGACTGGCGATCCGCGACGGGCTCATACTCAACGTTATCATGCTGATCTGGCCACTCGACGCGATCCTGACCTGGCAGCAAGGGGGCTGATCGTCAAGCGGTCGCGCGGGTCATCCCGACCCACCATCCCAGGCGGGCGGCGAGAGTGCGACATAGGGTTCGTGATCGGCGGCGGTGCGTGTGCACACGCGTGTGTCCGAAAAGGTTAAAATTATCTAATACTGATATATTTCAATAGGTTACCTCCATGAACAAATCTGTGCACCCACGCGTCTCTGGCATCATCATCCTCTACCCTTCACCGCCCGCCCGCTTCCGTCAGGCGTTCATGCCAGTCGGCGAAGCGTCCATGGTAGTCGCCGCGTCCGAGGGTGCGGGTCTGCCCCGTCGGCCAACTGGTCAGCAGAACCGCAGCCGGGCCGCGAATGCCGTCCGGCTCCAGGCGCAACCAGGCCAACGGTGTGTCCGGCGTGGCCGACGCGCCGGCCTCGGCCAGTGCGGCGGTGATCCGGTCCTGGGTCGCCTGCGGAAAATACTGCCAGGTGATCGAGTGCATCAACACCCGGGCGATGCCGGGCTCCGGCGCCCGCGCCAGCCAGGCTTCGACCCAATCGGCGGCCTCGGCCTGCTCCAGCACCGCTGGATTGGCGGCGACATGGGCAAGCGCCGCCGCGGTACGTTCCAGCCGAATTGGCTGGTCGGGCCAGATATAGGCCAGCACCCGTTCGCGGGACGCCTCATCGGCGGCGTCGATCAGGGCGAGGTCAGAGCCGGCACGGGACGCAATCGTGAGCGATGCCGCGAGCGGCGGGATCGCGCCGCGCCAGTCGCAGGCGATTGTCAGGGGCGCGTCCGCTGGCCCCCAGCGCCGGCCGCCGCCCAGTTCATACCTGTAACAGTCGGGATACAGGTTCAGCCCGGCGCTCGAGCCGATCTCGTTCAGCGCCAGCGGCAGGCCGGTCTCGGCGGCGATCGTCAGCAACCCGCCCAACAGCACGCCGCAGCGCGCCACCTCGTTCGTCTGGGGCGCGCTCTCCAGCAGCGCCACCAGATCGTCGCCCCGCTCCGCAAGCGCCTCCAGCAGACCGGCATCAAGGGCTGCTCCGGTGTCCGACACCGGCGGGTATATCCGCGCCAGGCCGGGCGCATTCCCCGCACGCACCACCCGGTTGAGCGCCCCGCACAGCCGCAATGCCAGCGCCGACTCGGCCGGATCCAGCGGCCAGTCCATCACCGCGCGGCCAATTGCCGTACGGTCATCCAGGATAACCGCCAGCCGCCTGCACAGATGCGCGGTGAAGGGCGAGCCCAGCCGCTGGCAATTCGCTGCCTGCTGCCGGAACGCCAGCGCGGTCTTGCCTTTCAGTGCCATCCGGTCTGATCCATTCATCCTCTCCCCATCTGCTTCGGGTCAAGCTATAGCAGGACCCGACCCAGGAAAGTAGGCGGCATAGAAGGAGAACGATCATGCGGACGATGCGGGTTCACGAACTGGGGGCGGGGCTGGCGATGGACGACGTGCCCAAGCCGCAACCAGGATCGGGGCAGGTGCTCCTGAAGGTCCACGCCTGCGGGGTGAATTTCGCCGATACGCTGATCGTCAGGGGCCGCTACCAGGAAAAGCCGCCGCTGCCCTTTGCGCCCGGCATGGAGGTCTGCGGTACTGTTGAGGCCCTGGGTTACGGCCTCGACGATGGGGCCCCCGGCCCGGCCCCCGGCACCCGGGTCGCGGCAAATTGCGGCGCGGGTGGCTTTGCCGAATACGTGGTGGCGAGCGCGGCGGCCTGCGTGCCGGTGCCCGATGCCATGAGCGACACCCAGGCCGCCGCCTTCCAGGTCGCCTACGGCACCTCCCACATGGCGCTGGGCTACAAGGCCAAGCTCCAGCCCGGCGAGCGGTTGCTGGTGCTGGGCGCTGCCGGCGGCGTCGGACTGACCGCAGTCGAGATCGGCAAGCTGATGGGGGCCGAGGTGATCGCGGTCGCGCGCGGCGCTTCGCGGCTTGCGGCGGCCCGCGCCATGGGCGCCGATCACCTGCTCGATTCCGAGACCACGGACATCCGCGAGGCGGTCAAGGCGCTGGGCGGCGCCGATGTGGTCTACGACCCGGTCGGCGGCAACGCCTGGAAAGCAGCGCTCCGCGCCGCCAACCCGGAAGCGCGTCTGATCCCCATCGGGTTCGCCAGCGGAGATATCCCGCAGATCCCGGCCAACATCCTGCTGGTCAAGAACCTGACCGTGATCGGCTTTTACTGGGGCACCTATTACCGCTTCAGGCCGGAGGTGCTGGCGGAAAGCTTCCACGAGCTGATCGGCTGGTTTGAGGCCGGCAAGATCACCCCCCATGTCTCCCACATCGTGCCGCTGGCCGAGGCGGGCCGCGCGCTGGACCTGCTGGAGAGCCGCCGGGCGACCGGCAAGGTGGTGGTGACGGTGTGAGGCCGCTGGCGGGCCCGCCTCGGGAACCGGATCGGAAGTCGTGCAGGGAGCACTGCCAAAGAGTTATGGCCGAATGTTGGTGATGGGTTGATTGGGTGACATATCATGGCGTTGTTCACGCGGCGCGATTCTCGCAGAGAAAAGGATATGCCACATGACGAAGGATACGATTATCGGCTTTGCCGATCCAGTTGGAGTTTCACCAGACCCGCTGACGGATATTCTGCGCAAAGGCGCACGGGACCTTCTTGCTCGAGCCATCGAGGCGGAGGTTACGAACTTTTGGCCGCGCATGCACATCTGTCCGACGCACGAGGTCGCCAACGGCTTGTGCGCCACGGCCATCTTCCCGAGCGCGAGGTCATGACGGGGGTCGGCCCGGTGGCCGTGAAAGTGCCTCGCATGCGTGATCGGGGCACAAATACAGAGAAGATCAGATTCACGTCGTCGTTTCTGCCGCCCTTCCTGGCCCGGATGCAGGTGGCCTGTCCTCCAGCACGATCTCGCGGTTGAAGGCAGACTGGTGGGCTGACTACGAGTGTTGGTCAAAGCGTGATCTCTCAGCGCGGCGGTATGTGTATCTCTGGGCTGACGGCGTTTATTTAGGTTTTCTGCGAGACAGGAAGTCGCTTAGAATGTTCGTTTCAGACGCCGCGCGTCGTTGCCATTAACCTACAAGAAAACACCTTGACTGTATCTCATTTGAGATACATTTTACCTCCTGAACAGGAGGACTTGTTATGCCCGCTCAAACCTCAATGCTCCACGTCCGCGTGGATGATCAACTCAAGGCCCAAGCCGCCGACGCCCTTGCTGGCGTTGGTCTGACGCTCTCGGATGCCGTGCGCATTCTGCTCACCCGTGTTGCCACAGAAGGCGGATTGCCTGCTGGCCTCACGACTGATTCGGACGCCTACGACGCCTGGTTCCGAGCCAAGGTGCAAGAGGCCCTGGACGATCCGCGTCCTTCGGTTCCTCACAGCCGGGTCATGAGTGATGCACAGGCGCTGATTGACGGGAAGCGCCGTGCTCAGTCTCGAATGGAAGGCCACGGCAATCGCTGACTTGCTGGCGATTGTCGACTACATCTCGGACGACAACCCCGACGCCGCCCAGGCTCTGAAAGACGAGATCGAAGCGAATACTTCACGTCTGCCAGAGAACCCACAACTCTATCGGGTCGGTCGAGTGGATGGCACCCGCGAGATGGTGGTGCGTCCAAACTATTTGGTGGTCTATCCAGAAAATGCCCGCGCTGTGACAGTCCTGCGAGTGCTGCACGCTGCGCAACAGTGGCCGAGGTAATTCACCAGACATCAGTATCAGTCCAGAAACGGTCGATTGCGCCGATGACAGAAAGGTTCGTTTTGGCCGGATCGCGCCCTATGCTTTCTTGTAGAGCAAGCCGCAAACCAAGAGCGCAATAGATGCTTCCGAGAAGACATAAGATAATAACGAGTGTGATCAGTCGTACCAGTTTTGCCATGTGATTATTCCCTTGCATCTGATCCATGCTCCCGACCAAGGCTCGATCCGAGGAAGCGTCGTGTTCCTCACGAAGCCGCTCATACGTGCGCCGGCGCATCCCCCTGGGCTTGCCCCGGCCCGAGCCTTCCAGGATACCTGCGCATTCCGGGGTATTCGGCCGCCTGTTCCAGCAACATCCGGCCACCCATACCGGGGTATCCGGCCACCTGTGACGCGCTGCTGTGCATGAGGCACTATGCAAAGGCCGTGGAGGGAAAGCAGAGGGCGGCAGTGGAGGGGCTGTTCGGGTAAACGGCTTGCCGCTCCCTCGGGCCTTGCCTCAAACGACTCCTTTCCCGCATAGTCCTTGAGGCGATCGAGCAGGGCCGATCACATACCATGGGTCTGGGGCCTGGGTGTTGTTCCTTGGGCATCATCATTGGCCAATGTTGAGAGGCATTACAGGCATGAACCAGCACGGACTCTCCTCTTTCATCTGGTCTGTCGCGGACGTTCTTCGCGGTGACTACAAGCAGTCCGAATACGGCCGCGTCATCCTCCCGCTCACCGTTCTGCGCCGCCTCGACTGCGTCCTTGCGCCGACCAAGCAGGCGGTGCTTGATGAGTTCGCAGCGCGAACCAAGCAGGGCTTGAACCCCGAGCCCTTCGTGCTGCGCAAGGCCGGGGTCGGCTTCTACAACACCTCGCAGCTCGACATGAAGCGGCTGATGGGCGACCAGGACAACATCGCCTCGAACCTATTCACCTACATCCAGGCATTCTCCCCGCCAGTCTGCGACATCTTCGAGCGGTTCAACTTCCACACCCACGTCGACCGGCTGGCGAAGAACGGCCTGCTCTACATGGTGACCGAGAAGTTCGCACAGATCGACTTGCACCCCGGCAAGGTCACCAACAGCCAGATGGGGCTGGTCTTTGAGGAACTCATCCGCAAGTTCGCCGAGGCCTCGAACGAGACGGCGGGGGAACATTTCACGCCGCGCGAGGTCATCCGGCTGATGGTCAACCTGCTCTTCGTCGAGGACGATGAGGTGCTGTCGCAGCCCGGTGTGGTGCGCACAATCTACGACCCCGCGGCGGGCACCGGGGGGATGCTGTCGGTGGCGGGCGAACATCTGGCCGAGCTGAACCCGCAGGCCCGCCTGACCATGTCCGGGCAGGAACTGAACGACGAGTCCTACGCGATCTGCAAGGCCGACATGCTTATCAAGGGGCAGGACATCGCCAACATCGTTGCGGGCAACACGCTCTCGGACGATGGCCATCCCTACGCCCACTTCGACTACATGCTCTCCAATCCGCCCTTTGGTGTGGAGTGGAAGAAGGTCCAGAAGGAGGTCAAGCGCGAGCATGAGGTCGAGGGCTTCAACGGCCGCTTCGGTCCCGGCCTGCCGCGCGTCTCGGACGGCTCGTTGCTGTTCCTGATGCACCTCCTCTCGAAGATGCGTCCGGCGAAGGATGGCGGCTCGCGCTTCGGCATCGTGCTCAACGGCTCGCCCCTCTTCACCGGGGGCGCGGGCGGCGGCGAGAGCGAGATCAGGCGTTACGTGCTGGAGAACGATCTGGTCGAGGCCATCGTCGCCCTGCCCACCGACATGTTCTACAACACCGGCATCGCCACCTACGTCTGGGTGTTGTCGAACCGCAAGCCCGCCCACCGCAAGGGCAAGCTGCAGCTCATTGACGGCAGCCACTTCTGGCGCAAGATGCGCAAATCCCTCGGCTCGAAGCGCCGCGAGATGGGCGAGGAAGACATCGCCATCGTCACCCGGCTGTTCGGGGAATGCCTGGAGGTGCAGCTCGCCACCGCCTTCGATGCGGATGGCAAGCAGGTTGCCCGTCAAGTGGTGACGGAGGGAAAAGCCCCGCCGCAGGCCCCGGAGGGCGGCAAGGTGAAGCTGGTGCCGATCTCGCGCATCTTCCCCAACGACGCCTTCGGCTACCGGACCATCACCGTGGAACGCCCGCAGCGCGACGAGCGGGGCAAGGTCGTGCTCGGCACCCGTGGCAAGCAAAAGGGCAAGCCGCAGCCTGACAGCAGCCTCCGCGACACCGAGAACGTGCCGCTGACCGAGAAGGTGGAGGACTACTTCCGGCGGGAGGTGCTGCCCCACGCGCCCGATGCGTGGATTGATCACGGCAAGACCAAGGTCGGCTACGAGATACCTTTCAACCGCCACTTCTACATCTTCGAGCCGCCGCGTTCCCTGGGCGAGGTCGACGCGGACCTGAAGCTGGTCACGGGGCGCATCCGGGAGATGATTGAGGAGCTGTCGGCGTGAGTTTTCGGCCCTACCCGAGCTACGAAGACAGCGGCGTCGGATGGCTCGGTGCGTTACCCGATCACTGGGAGTTGCCAAGACTCAAGCGTGTTGCCCGCTTACTTACCGAGAAAACTGACCGACGTTCCAACCCGGTCGGTTTGGAGAACGTGGAAGGTTGGACCGGAAGGTTGATCGAGACTGAAAGCGACTTCGAGGGTGAGGGCGTCGCATTCGACGTTGGTGACATCTTGTTCGGTAAGCTCCGACCCTACCTCGCCAAGGTTCTGCTTGCTGAGCGGGTTGGCGAAGCTGTCGGAGACTTTCATATCCTACGACCAGCCAAGGGAACGGATGGTCGTTTTCTCCAGCTGCAGATGATGACCAAAGTGTTCATCTCAATTGTTGATGGATCAACGTTCGGGGCAAAGATGCCGCGTGCCAATTGGGATTTCATGGGGAATCTTCCCGTGCCCCTTCCACCCCTCCCCGAACAGACGGCCATCGTCGCCTTCCTCGACCGGGAGACGGGCAAGATCGATGCGCTGGTGGCGGAGCAGAGGCGGCTGATCGCGCTGCTGAAGGAGAAGCGACAGGCCGTCATCTCCCACGCCGTCACCAAGGGCATGAACCAGGATGCGCCGATGAAGCCCTCGGGGATTGAGTGGCTGGGGGATGTGCCGGGGCATTGGGAGGTAGTGGCGCTGTCTCGCGTTACTCAAGATCGATGTGATGGTCCATTTGGTTCCGGCCTGAAATCGGAACATTACACCGATGAAGGGGTTCGCGTCGTGCGCCTTCAAAACATCCGTGTAGGGTATTTTGACGACACCGACGCCGCATTCATAGATGCGGACTATTGTCGGGCGTCCCTTCACAGCCCGTTGAAAAAGTCGCCATTTACCGGGCTTCACCCCACTTGACCGGGTTTCACCCCACGACGAAACATAATGCGGCGTCGGCGGTTTCGCCATCCTCCGAGACGATGAGGACGATCTGAGCGACCAAAACGGCTCCAGAGGGCGCAACAAGCACGAAAACACCGCCATATCCGCCCGCCACGGCCTGGCGCGGGGTGCCGGCGCCAATGAGTTGGCGCATCAGCAACGAGAGGTTGTGGCCGGCGACGTGAAGCAGGTATCGCTTGTGCACATTCTCGCGCCCGCGCAGCCAGGTTCGGCGCATGCCGCCGCGATCGAGGGTGTGGGCAAAGCAGCGCTCGACGATCTCGGCGCGCAGCTTGAAGGCCTCGCGGGCGAGCGCGGACTTGAGCCGCACGCGGTTGTTGGTGACCGCCCGGCGCGCCGCCTGGTCACCGCGCCAGCGCGAAAAGCCCTTCTGCCTGGGCTCGGCGATCCGGGTCTTCCAGGGACTGTCGTCCAGGGCCTTCAAGACCGCCCGTGAGAAATAGCCCTTGTCGGTGACGCATTCGGCCGGGCTCTCTGGCGTCGGCGCCGTAGCCACCGCCTCGAGGTTTGCCTCGGCCGCCGCCAGGGTCTTGAAAAGCGTCGTGGTGTCGCCCTCATCGGCTGGGTGCAACTCGGCCGCCACCACCGCCCCGGTGTCCAGATCCACCGCGTGCTCGGGCTTGTAGGCCAGATGGGTCGTGCCGTCCTTCATCCTGGCGACCCTGGCCTCGGGGTCGCTCCTGGAAACCCAATCCTGGTTCGAGAGCTTCGTGCCCTTGCGCTTGCGGTCCAGACGCGCCAGGTCCTCGGCCGTGGGCGTCTCGATGCCGCTCTCCCGGGCCAGATGCTCCAGCATCTCTCGGTAGCCCTCACCCGTGTCGCGCCGCACGATGTTACGCAGCGCCGCGTTGGCCTCCATGGTCGAGGCATCCACCCCGATGCGCTCGCCCTTCACCAGACCCGCCTCGGCGATCAGCGCCAGAACCCAGTCGAAGACCACCGCGTGCACCTCGTGGGGCAGACGCGTGCGGGTCTTCGACAGCCAGGAATGGTCCGGCACACGATCCCGGCTCTCCAGCCGCAGAAACTCCCGCAGCGACAGCGAATCCGAGCAGCGCCATTCCAGCCCGCGCTCAGAGTCGATGCCCTCGAAGTAGCCCACCAGATGCATGCGGAAATAGCGCCCCGGCGGCACCGAAGGCGCTCCCGTCCTGGCCGCGTAATAGCACCGGCAGGTCGCCTCGACGAAGTCGTCGAAGCCGCCCTCGATCAGGACCGACTGAAGACGGTCGTAAAACACATGACCCGGCGAGCGCGGCATCTCCGCCCAGCCCACCATCAAATCACCCTGACGATCCTTCTGCAGTCCCATCGACATCGGCGAACCTCCCGGTCAAATCAGAATATCATAGAATCAGACCAGGCCGCTCGTGTCCAGGGCCGACTTCGTCAACGGGCTGTTCAGGGACATGACGTTGTTGGTGGTGATGTTTTGATTGCCGGTTTGGGTGATGACAAGAACACAGTCGGACGGGCCTGTGTAGCTCCGTCGAGCATCGAGCCGGCAATGGTCAAAGCAGATTGCTTCAGGTTCAGGCTGTTCGCCAAGCGGGCATCAGCTTGGTTTGTAGCAACTCAGTTGACCGCGGGTGCCGACTTTGATGCTGGTGTCTTGACCTCCGGGTCTACACGGTCTCGCATCTCGCTGTTAAAGATGGCATCGCGACGCCTCGCACTACCGCCCGTGGAGGAGCAGCAAGAAATCGCCGTGTTCTTGGTGAGCGAAACAAAAAAGCTCGACGCCCTCATCGCCGAAGCCGAAACTGCCATCACCCTCCTTCAGGAACGCCGCAGCGCCCTGATTTCGGCATCCGTCACCGGCAAGATCGATGTGCGCGGGCTGGTCTCGGCAGAAACGGAGGCAGCATGACCGAAGCTGCTAGATCTGACCATTCGGAGAGGCTGGTGCATGAGTTGTGTGGCCTTCCGGCCGAGACCGAGTGGGTCGAGTTCAAGCACAACAACGCTGACCCGAAGATGATTGGCGAGCTGATTTCGTCGCTCTCGAACGCGCCGCCGCCGCGCGGCGTGGAAACCGCCTATGTGGTCTGGGGCGTTCACGACAAGACGCATGACATCATCGGCACGACGTTCAATCCGGCGGGGGCAAGGAGGGGCAACCAGAACCTCGAAAGCTGGCTTGTCCAGATGCTCACGCCTCGCCTTCATATACGGTTTCACGCCTTCGAAATTGATTGCTTGCCGGTGGTGGTGCTTGCGATACCGGCCGCGAGAGACCGGCCCACCGCCTTCGCCGGGCGCGAACGTATCCGCGTCGGGTCATCCCAGCGCTCGCTCCAGGATGTCCCCGGGATCGAGAGGACGCTGTGGCGGTGCTTTGATCAGACGCCTTTCGAGAGGCAGATCGCGTTGGCAGATCAGAGCGCCGACGAGGTTCTTACGCTGCTCGACTACCCGGCGTATTTTGATCTTCTCGAACTGCAACTGCCATCCGACAGGGCTGGTATTCTCACAGGCCTCCAAGGTGACGACATGATCAAGCCGAATGGTGCCGGGAATTGGGACGTAACAAATCTTGGTGCCGTGTCGCTCGCCCGCGACCTGCGGTCGTTTCCGACAGTTGCGAGGAAGGCGGTTCGCCTGATCTTTTATGAGGGACGGGGACGCATCAGAACGAAGCGTGAGCAAGAAGGGCAGAAAGGTTACGCGATCGGCTTCGAGGGGCTTTTGGAGTTCCTGAAGGCTCTTCTGCCACGGAACGAGGTCATTGATGATGCGTTTCGACGCGAGGCTCCCATGTATCCTGACCTCGCTCTTCGGGAGTTGATCGCGAATGCCCTCATCCACCAGGACTTCACGATCACCGGGGCCGGCCCGATGGTGGAGGTGTTTGAAGACCGGATAGAGGTCACCAATCCGGGAGTGCCCTTGGGGGACATCCAGCGTCTGCTCGATCAGCCGCCCCGCTCCCGGAACGAAGCATTTGCCGCATTCATGCGCCGCATTGGCCTGTGCGAAGAACGTGGAGGTGGCATCGACAAGGTCGTGTTCGAGTCCGAGTTCTACCAGCTACCTCCTCCTCGGTGGGAGGTGAGCGGCGAGTCGTCCCGCGCCATACTGTTTGCACATAAGGAGCTTCGGGAGATGGTCCGCGATGAGCGCATCCACGCGTGTTACCTCCATGCGAGCCTGCGGCATGTGATGCGTGAGGTGCTCACGAACACATCTGTGCGCAAGCGTTTTGGCATCGAAGAACACAACAGCGCACAGGCATTGCGCATCATAGGAGGAGGAGAGGCCATCGCCGCAGGCACAATCAAACCCTATGATCCCAATCAGGGGAAAAAGAATGCACGATACCTGCCATTTTGGGCCTGAGTTTGTTTGATGGCTTTTTGACTGAGGAGGCCTCTGAAACGATGAAAGTTGAAAAAACCTTTGAGAATCAAGAGCCTGATGGCCTGGATTTGTTTGATTGCCGCTTGATCAACGGGGGTGATAACAGGGGTTTGCGATGAGCATCCACAAGGAGATCAGCTTCGAGGGGGAAATCTGCGCCCACCTTGCCGCCCATGGCTGGCTCCATGCCGAGGGGGATGCGGCCCTCTACGACCGTGCCCGCGCCCTCTTCCCCGCCGATCTGGTCGTGTGGGTGCAGGAGGCCCAGCCGAAGGCGTGGGAGGCGCTGACCAAGTCCCACGGCGCGGCTGCCGAGGCGATGCTACTCGACCGCGTCCGCCACCAGATCGATCAGCGCGGCACCCTCGACGTTCTGCGCCACGGCATCGACATGATCGGCCTGCGTGGCAGTCTCAGCCTCGCCCGGTTCAAGCCCGCCCTGGCGATGAACGAGGAGCTGATCGCCCGCTACGCTGCCAACCGGCTGCGCGTGGTGCGGCAGGTTCGCTACTCTCGGGCGAACGAAAACTCCATCGACCTCGTGCTGTTCTTGAACGGTCTGCCGGTGGCGACGGTCGAGTTGAAGACGGACTTCACGCAATCGGTCGAGGACGCCATCGATCAATACCGCTTCGACCGGAACCCGAAGCCCAAGGGACAAGGCTCAGAGCCGCTGCTGGCCTTCCCGAATGGTGCCCTCGTCCACTTCGCAGTCAGCAACAGTGAAACCCACATGACAACAAAGCTGGCGGGGCCTGCCACCACCTTCCTGCCCTTCAACCAGGGCAACGCTGGCGGCGAGGGCAACCCGCCGAACCCTCACGGTCACCCCACGGCCTACCTCTGGGAGCAGGTCTGGCAGCGCGACAGCTGGCTGGAGCTGCTCGGCCGCTACGTGATCGCGGAGAAGGACAAGAAGCAGCAGATCACCGCACTGATCTTCCCCCGCTACCACCAACTCGACGCGACCCGGAAGCTGATCTCGACGGTTCTGGAGGAAGGGGCCGGAGGGAAATACCTCATCCAGCATTCGGCCGGGTCGGGGAAAACCAACTCCATCGCATGGTCCGCTCACTTCCTCGCGGACCTGCACGATGCAGAGGACAACAAGACCTTCGACACGGTCATCGTCGTGTCCGACCGCAGGGTAATCGACGGCCAGCTACAGGAAGCCATGGACAGCTTCGAGCGCACGGTCGGGGTGGTGGTCACGATCAAGGACGAGGGCGGCAGCAAGAGCGCCCAACTGGCCGAGGCACTGGCGGGCGGCAAGAAGATCGTGGTCTGCACCATTCAGACCTTCCCCTTCGCCCTGCGAGCCGTGCGGGAGCTGGCAGCGACGAAAGGCAAGCGATTTGCTGTCATTGCGGACGAGGCCCACAGTTCGCAGACCGGCGAGGCAGCGGCGAAGCTGAAGGAAGTCCTGTCGGCCGAGGAGATGAAGGCACTGGAGGAGGTCAGCACGGAAGACCTGCTCACCGCCCAGATGGCTGCGCGGGCTAACGACGCGGGCATCACCTATGTTGCCTTCACAGCAACGCCCAAGGCCAAGACCTTGGAGCTGTTCGGTCGCCGTCCACGCCCAGACATACCCGCAGGGCCAGACAACCTGCCCGCAGCTTTCCACGTCTACTCGATGCGCCAGGCCATCGAGGAGGGCTTCATCCTCGACATCCTGAAAAACTACACGCCCTACAACCTAGCCTTCCGGTTGGCGAACGAGGGCGAGGAGATCGATCACAAGGAGGTCGAGCGCAATGCCGCGATGAAGAGCATCATGCGTTGGGTTCGGCTCCACCCCTACAACATCAGCCAGAAGGTGCAGGTGGTGGTCGAGCACTTCCACGCGAACGTTGCGCCACTGCTCGGCGGCAAGGCCAAGGCGATGGTGGTGGTCGGCAGCCGACAGGAGGCGGTGCGCTGGCAGCTCGCCATCGACAAATACATCAAGGCACAGGGCTACAAGATCGGCACCCTGGTCGCCTTCTCCGGCGAGGTGATCGACAAGGAGAGCGGCCCGGACCCGTTCTCGGAGACCGGCAAGGAACTCAATCCGGGCCTCAAGGGGCGCGACATAAGGGAAGCCTTCAACACCGCCGAGTATCAAATCCTGCTGGTCGCCAACAAGTTCCAGACAGGCTTCGACCAGCCGCTGCTCTGCGCGATGTATGTCGACAAGCGGCTCGCGGGCATCCAGGCCGTGCAGACCCTCTCCCGGCTCAACCGGGCATATCCGGGGAAGGATACGACCTACATCCTCGACTTCGTCAACAGCGCCGAGGAGATACTCGACGCCTTCAAGGCCTACTACGAGACGGCCGAGCTGGAGGCCGTCACCGACCCGAACCTGATCTACGACCTCCGCGCCAAGCTGGACGGGGCCGGGCACTACGACGACTTCGAGGTGGACCGTGTCGTGAAGGTAGAGTTGGACCGCAAGTCCACGCAGGGCGACCTGATCGCCGCCATCACACCTGTCGCCGAGCGGCTTCTGAACGCCTACAGAGACGCCCAGACGGGGCTGAAGGCCGCGCGTGCGAAGGAGGACGAAAAGGCGGAAGGCGATGCACAGGACGAGCGGGACGCACTGATCTTGTTCAAGTCGGACATGGGTGCGTTCGTTCGCCTGTATTCCTTCCTGTCCCAGATTTTCGACTACGGGAACACCAAGCTGGAGAAGCAAGCGATCTTCTTCCGGCGGCTCCTGCCGTTGCTTGAGTTCGGCCGCGAGCGCGAGGGCGTCGATCTGTCGAAGGTGACCCTCACGCACCATCGGGTCTGGGAAGGGGACCAGCCTGCGATGACGCTGGGAGGGGGAGAACAGCCCCAGCTACAGCCAATGACCGAGACAGGCAGCGGGGTCGTGCAAGAGAAGGAGAAGACCCTCCTCGACGAGATCATCAGGCGGGTCAACGACCTCTTCGATGGCAAATTGACGGACGATGACGTGCTCGTCTACGTCAATGGTGTCCTGAAGGGTAAGCTGATGGAGTCCGAGACGTTGCGCCAGCAGGCACAGCACAACACGAAGGAGCAGTTCTCGAACTCCCCCGACCTGACCAGGGAAATCATGACCGCCATCATCGACGCCTTGGCAGCTCATTCTACCATGAGTGAGCAGGCGCTGGATTCGGAGCGGGTTCGTGAGGAGTTGAAGGATGTTCTGCTTGGGCCGGGGCAGCTTTGGGAGGGGCTGCGGGAAAAAGAGGGCGCGTAATCACAGCCCAGCTTCGACGTGGTCCCGCCTCGGATGTTCTGCCGGAAAATCTGAGCTGCCAAGATCATCATCCAGCCTTACTGCCATCATTGTCAAATAGGCCATCATGTCGTTGTCGCCGAGGAAGGGTAACCGTCCGGCCTCCCCGACCTTGAAGGGTTTGTGATTGGCGTGCGAGCCTTCGGGTGATCGCGGGCGATCGTGTCCGTTTGAATTACGCGGACACTTGAACTTGACGGATCATCGTAGAGGCAATCGGCGGAGCTACTCGACTGCGTTCAAGCGCCGTGTTGTGGCCGAGGCGCTTGAGCCAGGGGCTTCGGTTGCGTCGGTGGCGCGCCATCACGGGCTGAGCGCGAACATGGTGTTCGCGTGGCGTCGTGATCCACGGTTTGGGCCGGGTGGTGATGGGGTATTTTTCCTGCCTGTCGAGGTGATGTCGACTGCGATCACCGCCGCGCCGGAGCCGATCAGCCCTGTCAGCGACGGCCGGGTCGAGATTGCCCTTGCATCGGGCCATCGTCTGACGCTCGGCGGTGCCTTTGATCCGGACATGGTGGTGCTGTTGGCGCGAGGTCCGAGCGCATGATCCCGGTTCCCGCGCAGACGAAGGTCTGGCTGGCGGCTGGCGTTACCGATATGCGCAAGGGGTTCAACGGTTTGTCGGCGCTGGCCGAGAAGGTTCTGGAGCAGGATCCGTATTCCGGGCACCTGTTCGTGTTCCGGGGACGGCGCGCCGATCTGATCAAGGTCATATGGTGGGACGGGCAAGGGGCGTGTCTGTTTTCCGGGCGTCTGGAGCGCGGCAGGTTCGTCTGGCCATCGCCGGCGCATGGCAGGTTGTCGGTGACATCGGCGCAACTGGCGATGCTGTTGGAGGGCATCGACTGGCGCGCGCCGCTGCGCCCCTGGCGGCCCCTGACGGCAGGATGATTTTCCGAACGAAAGCAGAGAAACATGACGCTTCGGGGATTCCCTTCAGTGTCGCGTTCTGGTATGGAATGGCTATGCTGGACCAGACCGGATCACTGCCCGATAATCCCTCGGAATTGAGGGTGTTCGCGGGGCAATTGGTGGCGACGGTCAAGTCCCGGGCGCTCCGGATCGCCAGGCTGGAACACCAGCTCGCCGGTCATCGCCGCCATCGGTTTGGCTCGAAGTCGGAGACGATGAACCAGCTTGAACTCGGGCTCGAAGAGGAAGAGATCGCGGCGGCGAAGATCGCGCCGCCTGCGCCGCCTGATACTGTCGCCGGGCCGAAGAACAAACCAAAGCGCAAACCGTTGCCGGACAGCTTGCCGCGCAACGAGCAAGTGCTGTCGCCCGGCGAGGCCTGCGGCAAGTGCGGCGAGGTTCTGAAGAAACTCGGCGAAGATGTCACCGAAGAGCTGGAATACATCCCTGGCCGGTTCATCGTGAACCGCTTTGTCCGGCCCCGCATGGCTTGCACGTGTTGCGAGGCGATCTGCCAGGCGCCATTGCCCTCGCGCCCGATCGAGCGGGGTCGTCCCGGCCCGGCCTTGCTGGCCCATGTGCTGGTCTCGAAGTATGCCGATCACCTCCCGCTCTATCGCCAGTCCCGGATATTCGATCGCGACGGCATTGATCTCGACCGCTCGACCCTGTCCGACCGGGTCGGCAAATCGGCGGCACTGCTGGAACCATTGGCTGATATGGTCGGGCGCCATGTTCAGCGCGGCCAGGCGATCTTTGCCGACGACACCCCCCTGAAGATGCAGGTGAAGGGCACCGGTAAATGCAAGACCGCCCGGATCTGGACCTATGTTCGCGACGAACGGCCATGGCGCGGCGCCGACCCACCAGCGGCATGGTATCAGTTCACCGTCGATCGCAAGGGCGAGCACCCCACCAGACATCTGGCCAGGTACAAGGGCTGGATGCACGCGGACGGCTATGCCGGGTTCAACGAGCTCTACCGATCCGGTGGTGTCGATGAAGTCGCCTGCATGGCCCATATCCGGCGCAAGTTCACCGATGTCTTCCAGTCGGAGGGCTCGATCATCGCCGAGGAAGCCATCAAGCGCATCGCCGGGCTCTACGTCGTCGAGAAGGATGCCCGCGGCAGGTTGCCCATCGAGCGGGTCCAACTCCGGCAAGCCCGCGCCAAACCGATCTTCGATGCTCTGGAAGCCTGGCTGCAAACCCGGTTGCCAAAGATCTCCGGCAAGTCCGAACTCGCCAAGGCGATCCGTTACGCCCTGACCCGGATGAGGCGCCTGCGCCCGTATCTCGACCACGGCTTTCTGGAGATCGACAACAATTCCGCCGAACGCGCCATGAAGCCGATAGCCCTGGGTCGCAAGAATTATCTTTTTGTCGGCTCGGAGGCTGGCGGTAAATCCGCCGCCATCGCCTGTACCCTGATCGAGACCGCCAGGCTCAACGGCGTCGATCCCCAAGCCTGGCTGACCGATGTGCTCAGTCGCATCGCCGATCACAAAATCACCAAACTCGACGAGTTGCTCCCGTGGCGCTTCGCTCAGACCTGAGCGCAATCGGCCAACGCTGAACCGAACCAGAGCCCCGAGACCGGACACTTACGAGGAAGGTGCGCATGGCGCGCAGCATTTCAGCGGCGTCTGAATTGCCACAACTCAGCATCTCACCGAAGGCTTGTTCGGCGGAGGTGTTCCAGTGCCACGTATCGTCGAAGGCTTCGATCTGGGCCTGGCTTTCGTGGCCCTTCGGCCCCTTGAAAAGCACGTTATATGAGGCATTCGAGTTGAAGGGCGGATCAAGATAAATCAGATTCACCGATTCATCGGCGATGCTGCCCCGCAGAACCTGTAGATTGTCCCATAGTAAAGCTAATTGGTCACTGGCTTGGGTCTTGTTTGGGCGAGTCGGATTTTTTGTTGCGCTTCGGCCTCGCCTTCGCGATCCGCTTTAGGCTCTCGTTGAACCGTTCCTCGGATTCGTCGCAGCCAAGCTCGCGGCTGAACTTCTTGAAGCGTTCGAGTTGATCTTCGCTGTCAGACATCATCATCCTGTTTCCAGAACTTTCCCTGCGCAATGGACGGCGGTAATTCTAAATCCCAAGTGTGTTTGACAGCAAGCCCAAGCTCTTTTGCGAAGGGAATTATATGCCAAAGTGCCATTTAGCTATTGCACTCAATGGGACTCTCGTATAATATAATGACACTGAAGGCAAAGGGAGTGAACGATGCACAAGGCCCCCGGTAAAAGCCATCGCAAGGGAATTAGCCTGGTTGAACTGATTGATATGTTCCCCAGCGATGATGTTGCGAGAGAGTGGTTCGAATCCAGGATATGGCCGGAAGGCCCGCATTGTCCGCATTGCGGGTCGTTTGATGTGCAGGTCGGAACGGCGCCTAAATCAATGACGCATCGCTGCCGCACTTGCCCGGACAAGCCCAGGTTCTCGTTGAAAACCGGTACGATACTTGAGTGCACGAAATTGGGCTATCGGACATGGGCAATAGCTGTTTACATGCTGATTACGAACCTCAAGGGCGTGTCCAGCATGAAGCTGCATCGTGATTTGAAGATCACACAGAAATCCGCCTGGCACTTGATGCACCGGCTTCGCAAGTCATCTGATGCACGCGGCTTGAAGTGTTTTTCAGGCCCGGTTGAAGTCGATGAGACTTGCATCGGCGGCAAGGAGAAGAACAAGCACGCTGACAAGAAGCTCCGCGCCGGCAGGGGTGGTGTCGGCAAGTCGATCATTGTGGGGGCCAAGGACCGCGAAACCAACCGCGTGAGCGCCGCCGTGACAAGCGGGACGGACGCCAGGACGCTTCAGGAGTTTGTCGGCGGTCACGCTGCCGAGGGGGCGACTATCGGGGGATGGCGTTCGAGCATGAGACCGTCAGGCACAGTGTCGGCGAGTATGTGAACGGCATGGCCCACACCAACGGGATCGAATCCTTCTGGTCGATGCTCAAGCGGGGCTATCACGGCACCTGCCACCACATGAGCAGCAAGCACCTTGGCCGCTATGTCGGTGAGTTTGCCGCGCGCCACAATATCCGTGAATCTGATACCGCCGATCAGATGGGCGCGTTAGCAACTGGAATGAGAGGGAAGCGGTTGCGGTTCCGGGAGTTGATCGCATGACTCCAGATGAACGTATGACCCATTCCGCCTTTGTGACACGGAACAAGTCGTGGGCTGGCAACCCTGTCATACCATCGTGGGTGGACCTAAGAAATGTTGGGCTGGATCAGTCGCCTGGCAGGCGGCCTCCCGTTCCAGGCTCGCCGCACGGCGTCGGCGGTTCTCCCGACCGAGCTCGGTCACCGGGCCGGCCCCGGGCGTGCCCGGACGTATCTCGCGGCGCCGCCTGGCGCGCGGCCTTGCGGTCGGCCTGGGTGAGGGTGGGACCCATGTGTTCGGTTGCCTCGCGTACCCAGCGGTCGGCCTCGATGGTGTTGCCCCGTGCGCGGGCTTCGGCCTCGCGCTCCTTGCAGGAGCGGTGATCGAGACGCAGGTCGAGACGCGCGCGCTCGTATGCCTCATTGAACATCGAGGCCCAGACGCTGCGGAGGTAGCGGGCCTCGCTCCGGCCGTTCCATTGGCTTTAATCGGTGTACTGCCGTGAAAGGAGTAGCAATGACTTCCAAAGACAAACCAACTGTCGTGATGAAACCTCACAGCTATCAGCCGACAAAGGCCGAGAAGGAAGAAACTGTTGGCTATAAGGCTTCGCAAGATGAAGTCGTCAAAGCCTTGTTTCGCCAAGTCATTGTTAAGAATGAGGATTAACGGGCAATGGCACTTTGGTATATAATCCCCATGTTTTAGGGTGTATTACGCAGCGCGGCCACCATGGTGGCAGGTGTCATGCCACCCAGTCAGCTCTTGCGAAAGTTCGCCTCTCACCCGCGCCGGCATGACCTTGCCATCGCACTTCGTGAAATCGGACGGGTCGAACGGACACTCTTTATCATCGAATGGTTGCTTGATGCCGACATGCAGCGGCGCGCTCAGCTCGGGCTTGACAAAGGCGAAGCACATCACGCCCTGAAGAATGCCCTGCGCATTGGCCGCCAGGGCGAAATCCGCGACCGCAGCGCAGAGGGTCAACATTGCCGCATGGCTGGCCTTGATCTCCTCGCCACCATCATCATCTACTGGAACACGGCTCATCTTGGTCAGGCTGCTGCGCAACGAAAACGTGCCGGGCTGGACTGTTCACCGGAGCTTCTGACGCACATCTCACCCCTCGGGTGGGCACATATCCTGCTCACAGGCGAGTACAGGTGGCCAAACCGGTGATACTATTCCTTGGGGTGTCATTCTGCCCCTTACCGGAGTCGACCCGAAGGGGGATAATCACATGATTGCGCAAAGCCCGTATCAATGCCCTCAAACAGCAGGGATTACCACCGCAGGAGATTGCGGATATCCTTGGCGCGAGCAAAGTTACGGTCAACACAGATATCCGCGAGATCAAGGACGAACAGGCGCGGGCTGCGGCCTTGCGCTCAGGCCCGGGAAGGAACCGGCATGGCTGAATCGGCAGATCAAAAGCCCCCGGCAAAGATAAGCCACGATGCGCTGTTCCGGGTTTTGCTGGAGGATCCCGACCGGGCGGCCACGCTGCTGCGGGAATATCTGCCGCCGGCCCTGAGTGTGCGCCTGGCCGATGCGCCGCCAAAACTCCTGGATGGCACCTTCGTGGATGAGCACAGCCGGATGACGCAGAGCGACCGGCTGTTTGAGGTGAAGCTGACCGACGGCCCCCCTGCCCTGGTGTATACTTTGGTGGAGCATAAATCGGTGTCAGAACCCGGCACGCCGTTGCAGCTTCTGGGCTATATGGTCCGCATCTGGACGCGATACGCTGAGGACAAACCGGCACGGCTGCGCGCCCTGCCTGTCATCATCCCCCTGGTGTTCTACCACGGACGCGCTTCATGGGCCGTGCCGCAGGTTTTTGGTGAGATGGTGCAGATGGATGATGATACCGCGCCCTTCGTGCCGTCGTTTCGCTACGCGCTGCATGATCTGGGCACCATCCCGATGGAAGAGTTGTCGGGCGATGCGCCGGTCCGGGCGGTTCTGACCGCCTTGCGTTATGTACAACGCAATGATGAAGTGACCCGTGAGGTTCTGACGGTGCTGCTGCGCGACCTGCCGGACGGGACCGTATTGAAGAAGATCGTGTTTCGGTATATCGTCGAAAAATACGAGGTGCCGCTGGAAGATGTCAGAGCGGCACTGGACACCGCAAAGGATGGTGGAGGCAAAGCGCTGATGGGGACAATCGCAGAAGCACTGAAACAAGAAGGTAAAGCTGAAGGCGAAGCCAGAGGGCTGGCTGCCGGTGAGATACTTGGCCGTGAAAAAGGCCTTGCGGAAGGCCAGGCGCGCGCCAAAGCTGAGGGCAAAGCTGAGGGCAAAGCTGAGGGACTGGCTGAAGGTGAAGCCAGGGGCGAAGCCAGGGGTGAAGCCAGGGGTGAAGCCAGGGGTGAAGCCAGGGGTGAAGCCAGGGGCGAAGCCAGGTCCCTGATGCGCCTGCTGGTGAAGCGGTTTGGCCCCCTGCCCGAGCCTGTCGTCGCTCAGATTGCGGCGGGGAGCATTGAGGAGCTGGATCGCTGGGTGGACCGTGTTCTTGATGCCCCTGATCTGGAAGCCGTATTCGCGGATCGGCGGGATCACTGAATTGGGTGCCGGACCCGGAAAACACGGCGGTGCCCGTTCGTGTGAAAAGGGCCGGGATTCGCAAATGTCACAAGATTTGCGACACCAGGCGGTCGCACGTAAAACAAGGGGATTATATACCAAAGTCACATTATTAGCTTGACCACCTGGGGCAACTGAATTACAGTAGAGTCACAACAGGAGATCGAGTTATGACGCAGAAAACAAACGCACCCGGTAAGAGCCATCGCAAAGGACTGACGTTTGTTCAGTTAGTAAAGATGTTTCCTGATGACGCAACCGCCGAAAAGTGGTTTGCGAAACGGCATTGGCCTGATGGCCCCTATTGCCCACATTGCGGTTCGTTTAACGTCCAGTGTGGACTAACAGCCCGTTGAAAAAGTCGCCATTGACCGGGTTTCACCCCACGACGAAACATAACGCGGCGTCGGCGGTTTCGCCATCCTCCGGGACGATGAGGACGATCCGAGCGACCAGAACGGCTCCAGCGGGCGCAACAAGCACGAAAATACCGCCAGATCCGCCCGCCACGGCCTGGCGCGGGGTGCCGGTGCCGATGAGTTGGCGCATCAGCAACGAGAGGTTGTGGCCGGCGACGTGAAGCAGGTATCGCTTGTGCACATTCTCGCGCCCGCGCAGCCAGGTTCGGCGCATGCCGCCGCGATCGAGGGTGTGGGCAAAGCAGCGCTCGACGATCTCGGCGCGCAGCTTGAAGGCCTCGCGGGCGAGCGCGGACTTGAGCCGCACGCGGTTGTTGGTGACCGCCCGGCGCGCCGCCTCGTCACCGCGCCAGCGCGAAAAGCCCTTCTGCCTGGGCGCGGCGATCCGGGTCTTCCAGGGCCGGGTCTTGCAGGGACTGTCGTCCAGGGCCTTCAAGACCGCCCGTGAGTGATCGCCCTTGTCGGTGACGCATTCGGCCGGGCTCTCTGGCGTCGGTGCCGCAGCCACCGCATCGAGGTTTGCCTGCGCCCGCCGCCAGGGTCTTGAAAAGCGTCGTGGTGTCGCCCTCATCGGCTGGGTGCAACTCGGCCGCCACCACCGCCCCGGTGTCCGGATCCACCGCGTGCCCGGGCTTGTCGGCCAGATGGGTCGCGGCGTCCTTCATCCTGGCGACCCTGGCCCCGGGGTCGCTCCTGCAAACCCAATCCTGGTTCGAGAGCTTCTTGCCCTTGCGCTTGCGGTCCAGACGCGCCAGGTCCTCGGCCGTGGGCGTCTCGATGCCGCTCTCCCGGGCCAGATGCTCCAGCATCTCCCGGTCGCCCTCACCCGTGTCGCGCCGCACGATGTTGCGCAGCGCCGCGTTGGCCTCCATGGTCGAGGCATCCACCCCGATGCGGTCGCCCTTCACCAGACCCGCCTCGGCGATCAGCGCCAGAACCCGGTCGAAGACCGCCGCGTGCCCCTCGTGGGGCAGGCGCGTGCGGGTCTTCGACAGCCAGGAATGGTCCGGCACACGATCCCGGCTCTCCAGCCGCAGAAACTCCCGCAGCGACAGCGAATCCGAGCAGCGCCATTCCAGCCCGCGCCCAGAGTCGATGCCCTCGAAACAGCCCACCAGATGCATGCGGAAACAGCGCCCCGGCGGCACCGAAGGCGCTCCCGTCCTGGCCACGTAACAGCACCGGCAGGCCGCCTCGGCGAAGCCGTCGAAGTCGCCCTCGATCAGGACCGACTGAAGACGGTCGTAAAACACATGACCCGGCGAGCGCGGCATCTCCGCCCAGCCCACCATCAAGTCACCCTGACGATCCTTCCGCAGTCCCATCGCCATCGGCGAACCCCCCGGTCAAATCAGAACATCAAAGAATCAGACCAGGCCGCTCGCGTCCAGTGCCGACTTCGTCAACGGGCTGGTAACGCACAAATCAATGACGCACCGATGCCGCGACTGCCCCGACAAGAGAATGTTTTCCATGAAAGTTGGAACGGTCATGGAAGGATCGAAGCTTGGCTATCAAATCTGGGCAATAGCCATCTATCTGCTTTCCACAAATCTCAAAGGTGTATCCAGTATGAAACTGCACCGTGATCTTGGGATCACGCAAAAGTCTGCATGGCATCTGGCGCATCGACTTCGGAAATCTTTCAAAGCGGGCGAGATTCCTTTCGTTGGCCCGGTTGAAGTCGATGAGACTTGCATCGGCGGCAAGGAGAAGAACAAGCACGCTGACAAGAAGCTCCGCGCTGGCAGGGGTGGTGTTGGCAAGTCGATCATTGTGGGGGCCAAGGACCGCGAAACCAACCGCGTGAATGCCGCCGTGACAAGCGGGACGGACGCCAGGACGCTTCAGGAGTTTGTCGGCGATCACGCTGCCGAGGGGGCGACAGTCTACACAGACGATCACGGCGGGTATCGGGGGATGGCGTTCGAGCATGAGACCGTCAAGCACAGTGTCGGCGAGTATGTGAACGGCATGGCCCACACCAACGGGATCGAATCCTTCTGGTCGATGCTCAAGCGGGGCTATCACGGCACCTGCCACCACATGAGCAGCAAGCACCTTGGCCGCTATGTCGTTGAGTTTGCCGCGCGCCATAATATCCGTGAATCTGATACCGCCGATCAGATGGGCGCGTTAGCAACTGGAATGAGAGGGAAGCGGTTGCGGTTGCGGGAGTTGATCGCATGACTCCAGATGAACGTATGACCCATTCCGCCTTTGTGACACGGAACAATTCGTGGGCTTGCAACCCTGTCATACCATCGTGGGTGGACCTAAGAAATGTTGGGCTGGATCAGTCGCCTGGCAGGCGGCCTCCCGTTCCAGGCTCGCCGCACGGCGTCGGCGGTTCTCCCGACCGAGCTCGGTCACCGGGCCGGGCCCGGGCGTGCCCGGACGTATCTCGCGGCGCGCCTGGCGCGCGGCCTTGCGGTCGGCCTGGGTGAGGGTGGGACCCATGTGTTCGGTTGCCTCGCGTACCCAGCGGTCGGCCTCGATGGTGTTGCCCCGTGCGCGGGCTTCGGCCTCGCGCTCCTTGCAGGAGCGGTGATCGACACGCAGACCGAGACGCCCGCGCTCGTATGCCTCATTGAGCATCGAGGCCCAGACGCTGCGGAGGTAGCGGGCCTCGCTCCGGCCGTTCCATTGGCTTAAATCGGTGTACTGCCGTGAAAGGAGTAGCAATGACTTCCAAAGACAAACCAACTGTCGTGGTGAAACCTCACAGCTATCAGCCTACAAAGGCCGAGAAGGAAGAAACGGTTGACTATAAGGCTTCGCAAGATGAAGCCGTCAAAGCCTTGTTTCGCCAAGTCATTGTCAAGGATGAAGATTAACGGGCAATGGCACTTTGGCATATAATTCCCTTTGCGAAGCTCGCCTGAGACGAGTCATCCGTGTAGATTACTTCGGCCCCACGAGATTTAGCGAGTGCAGCAATCTGGCGGTCAATTTTTACTTTCTGCCAGTCGGCGTTGACGCCCGTCCTTTTATCACCGGTTGCAATGGCCTTTCTGGTTGCATCCGCTAGTTCAATTGCTGCCCTGGTGTCAAAAGACGCCACATCGAACGCTACCGAACGGTCAATCTCACTGATAGCCCGCGCGATATCAGGCACAGCTGAGGCACAGCACACAGTAATTCCGCGAGACACGGCGTTGGGATCGCACGGTGTCATTTCGTTTGCTGTGAGCATCAATCAAAGCTTCGATGCGCTGCGCACAGTGTTCAACCGGTTTTCCCGTAACTGGATTCGGCCGCGATTTTGTCCCCGGGTTCAATATCAGAGACAGAAATGTGTTATCTACCGCAACAATCACTAAACAGCCCCGTCGGATTCATTTAGCTCTGCAATCAGCCCCAGAGTGTCATCTGGCCACTGTATCCCGAGCCCCCGAAGTCGAGTGACGGCGTTGCGTAGATTTTCATCCTCAACCGGCGCAAAGTCCGTAATTACAAAGTCATCTATGCTCCAAGTGCCCTCTTGAGACCTAACCCACAGCCCCCGGCCACTGATGCGCACATTTTCAAACAGAAAATCTCTTAGTGCCTTCGCTCTATCCTTGGTCGTTGTGCAGAATACAACGCCGAATGCATCAGTACTGAGCCGGACCTTCGCATCGGTATCCGTTCCGGCTATGTGATACAACTCCCCTGTGAACGTTGCTGCATCACGGATACGAATTAGCACGCCGTGGTCGGTACCTTTACCCCGAAACTCAATCACGTTTTCTCCAGCGTGGCCGAAGAAGGAACCGCTGGTCTCATCTTCCGTGAGCATCCGGTTGATGGTATCGTGTGCCCGTTTTGCGTGCCTTGGCGCAGCGTCTTGATTGATGGCGATAAGCCGTTCCTGCAAAGCACTCTCGTAACTTCGGTCAATCACAAACCGGCTGCTGTGGCTGCTTTCAACAATTTCGATCAGGTGAAGGCTATCAGAAACGCCTATCATCCTCTTGATCTGCAAATAATATTCGACCAGCCGACCGAAAGGCATAGTTTCGGGCGTGGCGTCGTTTATTTTGAAAGTGTACCTATTTGCGTCTTCAATCATCAGCGCCTCCCGGCGTAGAGATTCTACGCGCCCAACGAGTCCCGTAAAGAAGTCTCTTGCCTCGGACGGACATCAGGACGGTGTAAGCGCGCATCTGATCATCGGAACCGTTTGCAACCCTATTGTTGTACCGAAGCTCAAATTCAGCCGCATACGATGAAGATGACGTTTCGCACAGTGCTGGTAAACGCCCTTGATGTCATCAACGACGATGCTCTTGGCCCGGCCAGTCGTGCGATCAACAAGGCTCAGTAGCTTGAATTTATGCGCGTACCCGCAACCCTTCTTGCTGTGCTTTGGCTTGATGGTCCGGTCATTCCCGATGAACGTCTCATCAACTTCTACAACGCCGCCGTTGGAACCGAAGTTGGCCAGAGTATCGTCGCTCATTGCGGCGCGGATGCGGTGAGACAAAAACCATGCGCTCTTAAGGGTCACGCCCAGCGTCCGGTGAAGCTGGTTGCTGCTGATCCCTTTCTTGCTAGAGGTCATCAGGAAGATCGCCTGCAACCACTTGTGAAGTTCTATGTGGCTGCTCTCAAAAATGGTTCCGATGCGAACCGTGAACTGCTTCCGGCATTCGCTGCACTTCTTGAGGCCGTGGCGAATGGCACCTTCCGGGTGCTTCTTGCTAGGCTTCGTGCGAACACCAGTCAGGGCATAAACGCGCCCCGCGTTGCCACAATGCGGGCAAAACGGTCCATCAGGCCACAACATGCGTTCGACGTGGGCGAACGCCGCCGCTTCGCCGTGCATGTAGCTTTTGGACAGAATGAACATAGCAGTCTCCTAACTCGTTGATACGAATATAGGAGTCTAGGCTGGGTTTGTCAAATATAATACCGCCTATTTTTTGCTTTTTCCGGTTCTTTCGGTCGCTTCAGAGTAGCCCTTCCAACATTCCCATCATGATGATGTGCCTCGAGAAAGATTATAGATTACAAGAATATACCACTTTTCGAAGCGCGCTACAAATTCGGCCGGTAGAGCGTGTCAACACGGCGCTCCATCCCCTCACCCCCTTGCACTCAACGCATCCCCCAACACCCCCTGAACAACCTCCAAATCCGCCTCCCGCTCGACGAACGCCTCCCCGATCCGCCGCGCAAGGATAAACGTCAGCCGCCCCTGCCGGACCTTCTTGTCCTGGCCCATCAGCGCCATCAGCCCGTCCACGCCGGGCAGGTCGCCCGCGATATCCGTCAGATCCTTCTTCATCCCCATGGCCGTCAGATGCGCCCGCACCCGGCTCGGGCATTCCTGCGCGCACAGCCCCATCCGCGCCGAGGCATCGAAGGCCAGCGCCACGCCGATGGCCACGCCCTCGCCGTGCAGCAGGCGGCTTGAGTACCCGGTCGCCGCTTCCAGTGCGTGGCCGAAGGTGTGACCGAGGTTCAGCAGCGCCCGGCCGCCGCGCTCAAACTCGTCGCGGGCGACGATCTCGGCCTTCATCTCGCAGCAGCGGCGCACCGCGTGGATGCGCGCCTCCTGGTCGCCCGCCAGCATGTGGGCGGCGTTTTTCTCCAGCCATTCGAAGAACGTGGCGTCGCCCAGCAGGGCGTACTTCGCCACCTCGCCATAGCCCGCCAGAAACTCGCGGTCGGGCAGGGTTTCCAGCGCATACATGTCGGCCAGCACCAGCCGGGGCTGATGGAAGGCGCCGATCAGGTTCTTGCCTTGGGGGGCATTGACTCCGGTCTTGCCGCCGACCGAACTGTCGACCTGGGCCAGCAGCGAGGTCGGCACCTGGACAAAACCCACGCCGCGCCGCAACACCGCGGCAGCGAAGCCCGCCAGGTCGCCGACCACCCCGCCGCCCAGCGCGATGATCAGGTCGTCGCGCTCAACCTTCAACTCCAGCAACCGCTCGACCACCTGGGTCAGCCTGGCCATCGATTTGGTCGCCTCGCCCGGCGGCAGAATGATGACTTCGGCGTCGATGCCAGCGACCGCCAGCCCGGCCCTGAGCGGCGCCAGATGCTGTCCGGCGACGGTCTCATCGGTGACGATCACGGTGAACGGGCGCGGCAACAGCGGCCCGATACGGGCGCCAGCTTGCGCGATCAATCCCGGCCCGATGTGGATGTCATAGCCGCGTCCAGCCAGGTCGACATGTACCGTCTGAATGAGCGGCTCCATCAGTGATCTCCCTGCTCTAACGCGCCTTTGCCGGTGCGGGCGCCGTGGTCCTCCAGCCCGGTGATGATGCGCCGGGCCATCTTGTCGTGGGTCTGGCCAGGGGCGCTTTTCAAATGCACATCCGACTGCGCATAGACCGGGTAACGAGTCTCGATCAGCGCGGCCAGGATCTCCCGCGGGCTGCCCTTGTTCAACAGCGGCCGGTGGGTGCGCCCGGCGGTGCGCTGGACCAGGAGCTCGAGTTTGGCATCAATCCAGACCGAGACCGCGCGCCCGGCAATTATCTCCCGGGTCGCGGCATCCAGAAAGGCCCCCCCCCCAGTCGCCAAAATCAACGGCCTATCGCCCAGCAGCCGGGCAATCACGCGGCGCTCGCCGTCGCGGAAATGTGCCTCACCATAGCGTTCGAAGATTTCCGGAACTGTTAGATTGGCGGCCTTCTCGATCTCCACATCCGAATCTTGGAACCGAACCCCCAAAATCTCCGCCAGCCTGGTGCCGACCGAACTTTTGCCAGCGCCCATAAGGCCAATCAGCGCGACTGGCCGGATCAGCCGAGACGCTGGCATTCCCCGTGGTTTGGCTGCCTGCACCATCGGACTCCCTCGTTCGCTCCCGGATGTTGTTCCCCGATGATGTGCCGGGGGTGTTGTTCCCGACCAGTCGGCGGGTTACATTTGCCCGGAGCCGGTGACACGGAACGTATCTCCACCCCGCACTTTACACCACGACGGCGCGGCAGAAAAGACAAGCAGGCAAGTAAAACCCATGCGCGAGATCGCAAAATACCTGTTTCGGCTGATTCTCCTCCTCGCAATAGGCTTCGCGGCTTATGCGATTTTTGCCGATCTTCCGGCGCCGACCGGGGATAAAGTGGTTACTCTGCCGCTGCCCCGGGCGGACAAGTGAGCGGCGGCACATCGCGCTGGATCACGCCGTTCCTGGAGGCGTTGGGGGCCGAGCGCGGCGCGGCGGCGAACACGCTTGCCGCCTACCGGCGAGATCTGGAGCACTTCACGATTTGGCTGCGCGCTGAGGGCGCCGATCCGGAACGGGTCGAGCGACCCGAGATAGAGCGATACCTGGTGGCGCTGGAGGCCGAAGGCTTGTCGCCGGCAACAAGGGCGCGGCGGCTGTCGGCGATCCGCCAGTTCTATCGCTTTGCACTGTCCGAGGGATGGCGAGCTGACGATCCGGCCGCGCGGGTCGGCGGGCCGCGCCCGGAGCGAAAGCTGCCGGGCACTCTGTCGGTCGCCGAGGTCGACGATTTGCTTGACGCCGCGCGGACCCGCCCTGGCAGTGTGGCGAAACGAGCGCAGCGGCTGTGTCTGATGGAATTGCTTTATGCCACCGGCCTCAGGGTCAGCGAGTTGGTGTCGCTGCCCGCGGCCTCGGCACGGGGCAATCCGCGCATGATGCTGGTCATCGGCAAGGGCGGGCGCGAGCGCATGGTGCCGCTGTCAGACCCCGCCCGCGAGGCGCTGGCCGCCTGGCTGGTGGTCCGTGATGCGATCGAGGCCGAGAGGCGCGGCGCTGGCGGGCGGCCCTCGCCCTGGCTGTTCCCGTCACGCGGCAAGCTGGGGCATCTGACCAGGGTTGGGTTCTACCACGCATTGAAGGAGTTGGCGGTGGCGGCGGGGCTCGATCCCACCCGGATCTCACCGCACACCCTGCGCCATGCCTTCGCTACCCATCTGCTCGCCAATGGGGCGGATCTGCGCGCGATCCAGCAGTTGTTGGGACATGCGGATGTCTCGACCACTGAGATCTACACCCATGTGCTGGACGAGCGCCTGAAGGCGCTGGTGCTGCAGAAGCACCCGCTGGCGCGGGGCGGTTGAGGCAGACTCAGGCGGCCCGGCGGAATTCCGGCGGCAGGACTCCTCGCTGGGCCACCAGCCGCTCTCCAGTGCAAGGTCATAACCCTGAGTCAACCCGGCCGAGCGCATGGCCTGAGCCGCACCCGCATGATCATAGTCAAGCCGTTCGATGCGTGGGCCGTTGGCTTCGATGACGCCAAATGTGGTGCGCCGGTCGCCGTCATTTGGCGGCATGCCCAGCGCCCCGGTGTTGAACCACATGCGTCCCGCGATCTCGCGTCGGAAAGGTAGGCCGCAATGACCCGCCAGAACCGCGTCCACCGGACCGGCAACGGCCTCCAGGGCCGCGGTTTCTTCAGCAAACTCTGCCTCCGGGCTGTTTGGCCACAAGAAGCGGTTGAGCGCCGTGGCCCCGCCATGCAGAACTCCCCAACGCCGCCCATGGGCGCGAAACACCGCCAGCCGGGGCAGCGTGGTCATCCACGCACGCTCGGTGGCGCCGAGACAGGCATCCGCATGGGCATACCAGGAGAGCGAGAGCAGGTCGCAGGCCGAACCGGCGGTAAAGCCACAGCCGCAATCGGTTGCGCGCCAAGCCAGACTTTCCTCGCAATTGCCGCGGATTGTCGCAGCGCCCAGAGCGCGCAATCCGGCGACCGTCTCGACCGGCTGGCCGCAATAGGCAATGACATCGCCGGTGCAGATCATCTGTGCGGGCGAAATGCCCCACGCGACGGCACTGCGCCGCAGCGCCGTCAGTGCATGCGCGTTCGAGACAATCCCGCCGAACGCGATCAAATCTCCGTCGATCGTACCCAGGTCGATCAAATTATCCAAAACGTCTCACCCTTGCCCCAACCCGGCATTGCCATCATAAATGAGGCGAACCACCCAAAATCCAAGGATAAAGAGAATGGACCCCTCAATCTGGTGGACCTGTGTTGGAATCGCCGCCCTGCTTGGCCTGTCGGCCTTCTTTTCGGGGAGTGAAACGGCACTGACCGCGGTCAACCGTGCTGCCATGCATCAGCTTTCGGCCAAGGGATCGAAGGGCGCGCGGATCGCGTTGCATCTGACCGAGGACAACGAGCGTCTGCTCGGCTCGATCCTGCTGGGCAACAACCTGGTCAACATTCTGGCCGCCAGCCTGGCGACCTCGCTGTTCACTACCGCGTTTGGCGAGGCAGGGGTCGCCTGGGCAACGCTGGTGATGACCTTCCTCGTGCTGGTCTTCGCCGAGGTGGCGCCGAAGACCTACGCCGTCACCTTCCCGGAGAAGGCGGCGGTGCGGGTGGCGCCGATCGTGCAGGTGGTGGTCCGGCTGTTCGCCCCAGTGGTTACTGCCGTGCGCCTGCTGGTGCGCCTGGCGTTGGCGCTGGTCGGGGTCAAGGCCGACCCGGACGCCCAGATGCTGGCGCCGATGGAGCAGATCAAGGGCACGATTGCGCTGCATCATTCCGAGGGCGGTGTCGACAAGGATGCGCACGACCGGCTTTTGGCATCGCTGGACCTGAAGGAACGCGAGGTTGCCGAAGTGATGCGCCATCGCCGCGATATCGCCGCGATCTCGGCGGATGAACCGGCGGAGGAGATCATCGAGTTCTGTCTGGCCTCGCCCTATACCCGGACGCCACTGTGGCGGGATGAGCCCGAAAACATCGTCGGAATTATCCACGCCAAGGACCTGCTGCGGGCCGAGCATCGGCAGCTTCGGGACGCGAAGGATGATGCCAGGAAAGGGACCAAAACTGCCGCCAGATCCGGGCGCAAGCTCGATGTCATGTCGGTGGCAATGAAGCCCTGGTTCGTGCCCGACACCCGGTCCCTGGACGACCAGCTCCGTGCTTTCCTGAAGCACCGCCAGCATTTCGCACTGGTGGTCGATGAATACGGCACGTTGCAGGGGCTACTGACGCTGGAGGATATCCTGGAGGAGATTGTCGGCGAGATTACCGATGAACACGATGTTGAGGTGACCGGGATCATCCGCGAAACCGATGGCTCGGTGATTGTTTCCGGCGCCATGACCATCCGCGATCTCAACCGCGCCTGCGAGTGGGAAATGCCCGACGAGGAGGCGACAACAGTGGCCGGGCTGATGATCCACGAAGCCCAGGCTATTCCGATCGAGGGGCAGGTCTTCGTCTTCCATGGGATGCGCTTCGAGGTGCTGGAGCGGACACGGCACCAGATCACCAAGCTGAGGCTGAAGCAGATGAGCAGGAGTGTGCGATGAAGGCGGTTTGGTACGACGGCTTTGGCCCGGCCGATGAAGTTCTGACCCATGGTGATGTAGCGGAGCCGGAACCCGGTGAGGGCGAAGTGCTGGTGCGGCTCCATGCCTCCGGCGTCAACCCGTCGGATGTGAAACTGCGCGCAGGTGCCCGGGCCGGGTCGGTGATGGCCTTCCCCCGGATCGTACCGCAGTCCGACGGCGCCGGGGTGATCGAAGCGGTGGGGCGGGGCGTCGGTTCCGCGCGGACTGGCCAGAGGGTCTGGATCTGGAACGGCCAGTGGCGGCGGCAATACGGTACGGCGGCGGAGTACATCGCACTGCCCGCCGAACAGGCGGTATTCCTGCCCGATGGCACCTCGTTCAGTGAGGCCGCCTGCTTCGGCATCCCGGCGATGACCGCCTGTGCGGCGGTGCTGGGCGATGGGCCGGTCAAAGGCCAGACGGTGCTGGTGACCGGGGGCGCCGGGACTGTCGGCCGCTACGCCATCCAGATGGCACGGCTTGCGGGCGCCGAGGTGATTACCACCGTTTCCGGCCCGGGGAAGGCCGCCCATGCCGGCCCGGCGAATCATGTGATCAACTACCGTGAGGAGGACGTGGCCGAACGGGTGATGGAGATCACCGGGGGCAGGGGTGTCGAGCGCATCGTCGAGGTCGATTTCGGCGCCAATCTTGCGGTCGCCGAAAAGATCATCGCCGAGCGCGGCACCATCGCGGCCTATGCCAGCGCCGCCGACATGACGCCGTCGATCCCGTTCTATCCGCTGATGTTCAAGAACACCCGGCTGTGGATGCTGATCGTCTACATGCTGGACCCTGCGATGCGCCGCCTGGGCGAAGCGCAGTTGACCGAATGGCTGGAAATCGGAGCGTTGAGCCACGCGGTGGCGCAGAGCTTCCCCCTGGCCGAATGCGCCGCCGCCCACCTCGCGGTCGAGGCGGGTGAAAAGCCGGGGTCGGTGGTGGTGGATATCTGAGGGTTCAGCTTCCCTCGACCAGGACGATGGTAGCGACGCCGGCCTCGACGCGGAAGTTGCGGGCGGCCTGGTATTCGGCGCTGTTGTAACAGTCGAGCGCCGCCTGGTAGCTGGGAAACTCGATCACCACATGGCGTTCGCGGCCCAGCGCGCCCTCGATCTCGGTGTTCTCGCCGCCGCGGGCAAGAAATTTTGCGTCATGCGCAATGAAGGCTTCGCGCGCGCCGCTGACGTATTTCTTGTATTCCTCCGGGTCGGTCACATGCACATGCGCAATCCAGTATCCCTTGGCCATTGTTCTCTCCCACTTTCGGTTACTGCTTCGGTTGTTTGGTCAGCTGTCTCGGCTCGCCCGTCCCCGGTTCTCCCGTTCAGAACAGCGAACCCTGCGCGCCGCCGCCGTTTCCGGGTAGCGCGGCCTTCTGCTTTTTGGGTCGTGGCGGGACTTCGCCTCCGGAAGTCGCCGGGATCGTGCCATCGGCAAGTTCTATTTTCAGCGCCGTTCCGGGGGCGACCTGGGCAGCGCGGCTCAACACCGCACCTGCGTTGTCACGCACGACCGCGTAGCCGCGCTTCAGGGTTTCCTCGTAGTGGAGCGAACCGTAGAGCCGCGCGGTCGCGTCGAACCGGTCGCGCAACCGCTCGGTCCGGACGGACAGCAGCCGGGGCGAAAAGCGCCCGGTTTGACGCGACAGGGCCACGCGGGAGGTCTGGATCAGGCCGGTCAGCCCCTGTTTCAGGCGGTGGCCGGAGAAGTCGATCCGTTGACGGCGTTCGGCCAGGATCTGCTCGGGCCGGGGCAGGGCGCGTGCGAGGTCGCCGAGACGCTGGCGGTGCTGCTTCAGTGCGCGCGACATCGCCCGGACGCGGCGTGCCGCGAGGTCGGCCAACGTGGCGACCAGTTCGGAGCGCACCGGCACCGCCAGTTCGGCGGCGGCGGTCGGGGTTGGCGCGCGCAAGTCGGCGGCGTGGTCGATCAGGGTGGTGTCGGTCTCGTGCCCGACCGCTGAGATCAGCGGGATCGTGCACTCCGCCGCCGCCCGCACCACGGCCTCGTCGTTGAAACCCCAGAGGTCCTCCAGCGAGCCGCCGCCGCGCGCCACGATCAGCACGTCTGGGCGGGGTATCGGGCTCCCTGGCTCCAGCGCCGAGAAAGCCCGGATCGCAGCGGTGACCTCGGGGGCGCATTTCTCGCCCTGCACGGCGACCGGCCAGACCAGCACATGCACCGGAAAACGCTCGGCCAGCCGGTGCAGGATATCGCGGATCACGGCACCCGAGGGCGATGTCACCACCCCGATCACGCCCGGCAGATAGGGGATCGGGCGTTTGCGCCCGGGGTCGAACAGGCCCTCGGCTGCCAGCGCCTTGCGCAACCGCTCGAGCTTTGCCAGCAGTGCACCCTCGCCGGCGTAGGACAGGCGGTCGATGATCAGTTGGTATTTCGATTGGCCGGGGAAGGTGGTCAGGCGCCCCTCGGCCACCACCTCGTCGCCCTCCTGGGGCTGGATGTCGAGCCGTTCGGCCGCGCCCTTCCAGACCACCGAGGCCAGCACCGCGCGGTCGTCCTTGAGGTCGAGATAAATGTGCCCGGAGCGCGGCCGCGACACCCGGCCGATCTCGCCACGTACGCGGACATGGCTAAACTCGCCCTCGATCATGCGCTTGACCGCGCCGGAGATCTCGGAGACCGAAAACTCGGGAGTGTTGACGCCTTCCGGCGCATCATCGATAAGGCTGCTTGGCATGTCGATCCCTTGTGGCGCCCTTGTGGCGGGTCGTGTTTCGATCCGGCCTAGAGTGGCGCAATGGACCTTTCCCTCGCAAGCATAATCGCGGTTTGTTTGCCAGTGGTGGTGTCGCTGGTGTTGTGGCGGCATCTGGTGCTGCAACGTCGGATGAACTCATTACGCCACGAAATGCACAAGGTTCAGCGAGACCGGCTGACCTTGGAGGTCTCGCTGGAACAGGCGGCGGCCGGGAACGGGGAGAACGCAAGAATGAACATCCTGATCCTTGGCGGCGGTGGGCGCGAACATGCGCTGGCCTGGGCGGTGGTGAAGAGCCCGCTATGTGAGAAGCTCTACGCTGCGCCGGGAAATGCGGGGATTGGCGCCGTTGCCGAATGCATTGCGCTGGATCCCATGGACGGGGCGGCGGTGACTGCCTGGTGTCAGGAAAACGGCATCGGTTTCGTGATTGTCGGGCCGGAGGCGCCGCTGGCCGCCGGGGTGGCGGACGATCTGGCTGCTGCGGGTATCAGGGCCTTCGGGCCGGGGCGTGATGCGGCGCGGCTGGAGGCATCGAAGGCTTTCACCAAGGAGATCTGTGATGCCTGCGGTGCGCCGACCGCCGCCCATGCGCGCTTTACCGAGGCAGGTGCGGCGCTTGCCCATGTACGGTCCGCCCATGTCAGCACCGGGGGCGCGCCGATCGTCATCAAGGCGGATGGGCTGGCGGCGGGCAAGGGCGTGGTGGTGGCGATGTCGCTGGCCGAGGCCGAAACCGCTATCGACGACATGTTCGGTGGCGCCTTCGGCGAGGCCGGCACGCAAGTGGTGATCGAGGAATTCATGGAAGGCGAGGAAGCCAGCTTCTTCGTGCTGTCCGACGGCGAGACCGTGCTGCCCCTGGCCACCGCCCAGGATCACAAATGCGCCTTTGACGGCGACAAGGGGCCGAATACTGGCGGCATGGGGGCCTACTCCCCCGCTCCGGTGATGACGGCGGAGATGGAGTGCCGGACGCTGGACGAGATCGTGCGGCCCTGCATTGCCGAGATGGCCCGGCGTGGCATGCCCTACAAGGGCGTCCTCTATGCCGGGTTGATGATCGATGAGGCCGGGCCACGATTGATCGAATACAATGTCCGTTTCGGCGATCCGGAATGCCAGGTGTTGATGCTGCGGCTGGGCTCCGACTTCCTGCCCGCGCTGATCGCCTGTGCCGAGGGCGGGCTGGACAAGTTGGCGCTGGACTGGACCCCGGAGCCCGCGATCACCGTGGTAATGGCGGCCGAGGGCTATCCCGGCAGCTATGAGAAGGGCACCGAGATCAAGGGGCTGGATCAGGCCCGGATGGGCCCGGAGGTGACGATCTTCCATGCCGGGACCAAGGCCGACGGCGACCGGGTTCTGGCCAATGGCGGGCGCGTGCTGAATGTCTCGGCCACCGGCAGCGACCTGGCCGAGGCGCGCGAGCGAGCCTATGCGGCGATCGACCGGATCGATTGGCCGGAAGGTTTCTGCCGAACGGATATCGCCTGGCGGGCGTTGGGTCGGGGATAGCAACTGTCTATCGCTGGACGATGGGACAGGCGGGTTTTTAGGCGTCGAGATTCGGGCAAGGTTGCCCATGGGGGTAAGTTGTTGAAACAATTTTTGGTGCGCGTTGGTTTGCAGGTAGGTCATGCCAGAATTTTTCAAAAGCGACATCTGCTGACGCAGACAGACGAGCGTATCAGAACCGATTCGTGGCAAGGGTTCCGCGAGCGCGGGACGATGGCGTCGTCCCAACCGGGTTTCCGGTGAGCTTGCGGGCCACAACCCCGCAGCATCCTGTACGCCCGGATTTGTTCCTGGTGGCGGCAGAACCCCCTCCGGGAACGGAAGGAGGTTATGATGCTAAAATCGCTCGCGCGTCCCGAATTCTTTACCCTGCACAATGGCGGAAAGGCCCCGTTGCCGTTCAGCCAGGCTGAATATGCCAATCGCCTGGCCAAGCTGCGCCGGATCATGGCCGATGCCGGGGTCGAGGCGGCTGTCCTCACCTCGATGCACAACGTCGCCTATTATTCGGGCTTCCTCTATTGCTCGTTCGGGCGGCCCTATGCCTGTGTCGTGACGCCGGACCGCTGTGTCACCGTCTCGGCCAGTATTGACGGCGGTCAGCCCTGGCGTCGATCGGTCGACGAGAACGTGATCTACACCGACTGGACCCGCGACAACTACTGGCGCGCCGTTCGTGGAATCGTCGGGGCGGTGACGTCGGTCGGCATCGAGGGTGATAACTTGACGCTGGCGCAAAGCGCCAAGCTGGGCGAGTTCCTGGGCGCGCCCCGCATCGTCGATATCGCCGCCGCCACGATGGCGCAGCGCATCAACAAGTCGGCCGAGGAGATCGCCCTGATTCGCGAGGGCGCCCGGGTTGCCGACCACGGCGGTTACGCCATCCACGCGGCGATCCGCGAGGGCGTCAGCGAGATCGAGATCGCACAAGCCGGGCGCGACGCCATGGAGATCGAGATCGCCCGTGCCTTCCCGGATTCGGAGTTGCGTGACAACTGGGTCTGGTTCCAGTCGGGGCTGAACACCGATGGCGCCCATAACCCGCTCACCGCACGGCGGCTGGAGCAGGGGGACATCCTCAGCCTCAACACATTCCCGATGATCTCGGCCTACTACACCGCGCTTGAGCGCACCCTGTTCCTGGGCGAGCCGGATGCGGCCTCGCTGCGGGTCTGGGAGGCCAATGTCGGGGCGCATGAACTGGGTCTGTCGCTGATCCGCCCGGGCATGCGCTGTTCGGAGATTTGCGAGGGCATCAACACCTTCTTCGCCGAGCGCGACCTGCTGCGGTATCGCTCGTTCGGTTATGGCCACTCATTCGGAGTGCTGTCGCATTATTACGGCCGCGAGGCCGGGCTGGAACTGCGCGAGGACATCGACACGGTGCTGGAGCCGGGCATGGTGGTGTCGATGGAGCCGATGCTGACCCTGCCGGAGGGTCTGCCGGGCGCCGGTGGCTACCGCGAGCACGATATCCTGGTGGTGACTGAGGACGGGGCCGAGAACATCACCGGCTTCCCCTATGGGCCGGAGCATAATATCGTCGCTGCCTGAGCTTGCCAGGGGCCTGGTCCAAATCGGTGGATTTGCGATATCGGGCGAAGCTCTCAGTCTCCAAACTGCCCTGTCATGGCCTTCGGCTGGCCTCGGTTCCAGGGTCTGGTCAGGGCGACGTGGCAGCCACTTGTTTGATATCGGCAGGGGCTGCAATATCTGTCTGGCGGCGAGCATTCGGCCAGGGTCTGTTGAGATTCATCTTGAGTTTATCACGGCTGCACTGGCGTAGATCATTGCCGAGAAACTGCTGTCGGTCCTGCAGGCCCGCAGTGCGATGCGTTTGAAGTCTTTTGAGACTGCAGAAGAAATTCTCGATGAGGTGGCACCATTTGCAGGCCTCGGTGTCGATCTCGCGAGGTGCCACCCGGTCGGGGTGTTGCGAGATCACGATCCCGGCGCCGCGCTGATCAAGGTCTTCGGCGATCGAGTTGACGTCGAACGCCTTGTCCGCGATCAGGCCACCGAGGTTGACCCCGTCGATCAGCCCCGCGACACCGCCCGTGTCGCGGGGCTGTCCGGGCCGAAGGCCGAAGTTGACAAGATTGCCAGGCGCATCCGTCAGCGCCATGATCCTGGTCGTAACACCACCCCGGGATGCGCCTATGGCCTGGCTTTGGATCTCTGTCATCATAGACAACATCGAATCTTGCGCCACCTGGTTCGACCTGGCCAGACTGCCGGGGTTTGAAGACCTGGTGATCCCGGATGGCGCGATCTGGTCGCATCGGGTGGTGTTCGAGTAGCGGCGTCATATTGCTTCCGGGCCAATGGCACGCTAATTGGCCCGGATGACAGATCACAAACTTGCCGCCCTCGGCCAACCCGCCGAGTTGCCCGCCAGCCCGCAGGAGGCCCGGCTCGATCCGGTGCCGAACCCGCACCGCGACGTGAACTATGTCACCCGCTTTGTCGCGCCCGAGTTTACCTCGCTCTGTCCGGTTACCGGTCAGCCGGATTTCGCCCATTTGGTGATCGACTGCGTGCCGGAAGAATTCATCGTCGAGTCGAAGTCGCTGAAGCTGTTCCTGGGCGCGTTCCGCAACCACGGTGCCTTCCACGAGGATTGCACGGTTGCCATCGGCAAGCGCATTGTCGCCGCGATCAAACCGCGCTGGCTGCGGATCGGCGGTTACTGGTATCCGCGCGGCGGCATTCCGATTGACGTTTTTTGGCAAACAGGTGACCCCCCTGATGGCGTTTGGCTGCCGGATCAGGGTGTACAGCCCTACCGAGGGCGGGGCTGAGTCCGCATCCAATCCACTGAGGGAGATAGCTGAATGACCGCCGACATCATCGACGGAAAAGCCTTTGCGGTGACCGTTCGCGTAAAAGTCGCCGAACATGTGGCCCGGCTGAAGGCCGATCACGGCATCACTCCCGGCCTGGCCGTTGTGCTGGTGGGCGAGGACCCGGCCAGCGAGGTTTATGTCCGCAACAAGGCCAGGCAGACCGTTGAGGTCGGCATGAACTCGACCGAACACAAGCTCGACACCGACACCTGCGAAGCCGACCTGCTGGCGCTGATCGATCGGCTGAACAACGACCCGGAAATCCATGGCATTCTGGTGCAGCTGCCGCTGCCCAAACACATGAACAGCGATCTGGTGATCAACGCGCTCAACCCGGCCAAGGATGCGGACGGGTTTCATATCTCGAATGTGGGCATGCTGGGGACCGGTCAGAAGTCGATGGTGCCGTGTACGCCGCTCGGCTGCCTGATGATGCTGCGCGACCGGTTGGGCAGCCTGTCCGGGTTGAATGCGGTGGTGGTGGGCCGCTCGAACATCGTTGGCAAGCCTATGGCGAATCTGCTGCTGAAGGATAGCTGCACGGTGACCATTGCTCATAGCCGCACCAAGGACCTGCCGGGAGTGTGCCGACAGGCCGACATCGTGATCGCTGCCGTTGGCCGTCCGGGGATGGTCAAAGGCGACTGGATCAAGCCGGGCGCCACGGTGATCGATGTCGGCATCAACCGGATTCCTGCGCCGGAGAGGGGCGAGGGCAAGCACAGGCTCGTCGGCGATGTGGAGTTTGCAAGTGCTGTGGAAGTGGCTGGCGCGATCACCCCGGTGCCGGGCGGCGTCGGCCCGATGACAATCGCCTGCCTGCTGGCCAATACGGTCACCGCGTGTTGCCGCGCCAATGGATTGCCGGAGCCGGAGGGGCTGACTGCCTGATGACCATAGGGCACCTCAAAGGGAATCAGGCCAGCAGTGGGTGTCCACATTTGGACGCCATGTTAACATGTTGAAATACAATAGAAATAGAAAATGATGTTTTTGGTGGAAAGGGTGCCCGGTGGGGCGCCCTTTGCTTATGCGGCCAGATTTCCGCGTGAGCGCGCTTCTCTTGCCATCGAAGAACGCCGACAGGCGCTCCGGGTAATCTGGGGCCACGGCTTCCCTGACCGAGGGGCACCCGAACCCGATGACAATTTTGGCGTGACGTGAGTCCGCCGAAGGGCGGACCGATCCGGCTTTGAGCCGAAACCTGAAGCCACCGGCTTTCAGCCGGTGGTCGTTCACGTAACTTGATGCGTATGTATCTTAATGTTAGGATTGCCGATATGGAACAACAGGCCGCAGAAATCGATATTTCCAGTCTCTGGGCGCGATTTATGCGCATCATCCAGGCTGTGCTGTCTGCTGTCGAGGCTGATTTGAAAGCCGCCGGGTTCCCGCCTCTGGCCTGGTATGACGCATTGCTGGAGCTGCGCCGGGTCGCGCCCGAGGGCCTGCGCCAGTTCGAGTTGCAGGGGCACATGCTGCTGACCCAATACAACATGTCCCGCCTGATCAATCGGCTCGTCCATGCGGGCTTTGCACGCCGCCAGCGTTGTCCGGAGGATGGGCGCGGGCAGGTGGTATCTCTGACGGAAAAGGGCCGCGCACTGATCGACGCGATGTGGCCCGCCTACCGCGCCGCAATCATGGCGCATTTTGACGACAAACTGGATGGACCGCAGGCCGATGCGAGAATTCGAGGAAGCGGTGCGTGATCTTCGTACAGATCAGTCGAGTGGCAAAATCAAGTCTTGCATTCAGAAACAAGTAAATCTGCTTGAAGCTATTGGGCAGAATTGTCCCGGAGTTTCCAGCAACAGTTTGGGCCAAATTTGTGACCAGGTTGGGACCTGGCCACATGACGCTGTCAAAGAGTCGATGAAGAAGCTTTATAGTTTTGCATGTGATTATCCCGGCATCCGGCATGGCGGTACAGCGGCCAACCAATTACGCGAAATCGAAATGCGCGACTTGGTGGCAATGTCAATCATGTTGGCGGGATTTTCACCCTACCTGACTGATCTTGTTAACTCTGATAACGTTTTTCACGGATCGTAGAGGGGCGTATGAAAGCAACCGAAGCAAGGCTACTCGCCTTTCTAAAAAAATCTCCACAGTTTGTGATTCCCATCTACCAGCGCACCTATTCGTGGACCGAGAAAGAGTGCCGCCAACTTTGGGATGACATTCTTCGTGTAACTACTCAACCCGGTTGGATCACTGATTTTCCAGCGATGGTGGCCTGGATTGCCTGGAAAGCAGACAGGCCTTGCCGTTTTCCGGTGTTGAGGACGGAGCGAACGTTGGCGTAGAAGTCGGCCCCCCAGTTGGAGCGGAATCCCCCGGTGACCTTGCGGAAGGTGGTTGAGGGGCGGATGGCTTGTTCCGAGCCGTTGTTGGTTGGCGGCACGTCGCGTTCGGTCATGAATGTGAACAGGCTGTCACGGTCTTTGCCGTAGCGTTTGCGCAGGCGAATTCCGTCTTTGTTGGTTGGCTGACAAGCCATAACCTTGTCCATTCGCCGGTCCAGGTCGCCCCGGTATTTCTGAAGTGTACTGTCCTTCAGACGCTTTCGCCGTCGGCCCAGAACACAGGCGCGCAAGATGAGCATTTTCATTGCCGGTGCGAAGATCGCATCGCCAGCGTCGATGGCATACTGGCAGTCGCGCAACTGGTGGGCCAGACAGATTTGCCAGACCTCCCCGAGCCCCCGCTGGCCGCCGTAAAGATCGGACACCCAGATGGCGGGCCGGTGGCCGTCCATCACGTCCTCGGCCACCGCCTTCGCCCGACTGTTGCGGATGACGTGGACGCAGACTTCATCGTTTTGGAAAACCCATTCCCAGGCGTTGCGCCCCTTGATGCGTGCGCCGGTCTCGTCGGAGCAGACGATCCGGCTTTGTCGCAGGCGGGCAAGAACCGCCTGGAACTGGGCGTCAAAGCCGGGCTTGACCCTCTTGAACAGGTTGACCAGGGCGGCTTGGCTGATCGTCAAGCCGTGCAAATCGGCGAACAGTTTCGACAGACGCTGGTAACTGACCGCGTGTTCATAACGCATGTAAACCGCCATCGCCTCGATCGACGGGGTGAACGGAGACCCCGGCTCAAGCCCCGCCGGAACCGGCGCCACAAAGCGCTCCGAACAATGAGAACACCTCGCCGCATACAGTTCCACACGGGTGACAATGGGAGCGGGGCGCGGCAATTCGATCTTGTCATAAATCGCATGCAACTTGTGATCCTCATCGCCGAGCGCTGAATAACAGTGTGGGCAGGACAGCGCCTTCGCAACCACCCGCTGATCCGGGTCAGGGTGCAGAGGACGCCCACCGCCACCATGCCCCTTGCGCCGTTTTTTGCGGTTGCCCCGGGCCGGTTTCTTGTTCGCCTTGCGCCCATGCGACGGCGGCGTACTGGAGTTGTCCGGCGTCTTCGCAGGCTCACCAAGCTTTGCCTCAAGTTCCGTGACGCGCCTGGCAAAGCCCTCGTTCACTGCCACCAGCTCCTGTGCCTGCGTCCACAGCGCGAGGATCAAGGCATCTTTCTCTGCATGCGTCAATCGGCTCAGGTCGGGTAAATGAGTCATAGATAACTTGACGCATATCCACGCCCTCAATGCAAGAAAATTCTCTATATCTGGTGCCGATCGAACCCAGGAACGCAACCTTTGGGGTGGGTTGAGTAGTTACTTCTTCGTACCGGAGACAACGAAGATGTCTCGGTACATTTCATTGGCTCGATTGTTTATACTGAGGAAGGGCTTTCACAGGTCAGTCACCAGGCACCATTGCTTGTTATCGACGGTCAGCAGCGCTTAACAACGGTTACCCTTCTTCTGGCTGCCCTTACAAAGGCACTGGGGGATGGCGAGCCCGTTGATGGATTTTCCGCCAGCAAACTGCGGAACTACTATTTGCTCAATCCGTACGAATCTGGAGAACGGCACTACAAGCTGTTGCTTTCTCAGACGGACAAGATTTCGCTGAAAGCAGTTGTCGAAGGCAATGAGCCGCCAGAAAATCAGTCCGTTCGCGTGTCACAAAATTTCGAGTTGTTTGAGAAGCTGATCGCCTCTCATAAGGATGACCTCACTGTCATATGCAAAGGGCTTGCAAAGCTTATGGTGGTCGATATCGCGCTCGACCGCGACCATGATAATCCTCAGCTCATTTTCGAGAGTATGAATTCAACTGGTCGCAAGCTTAGCCAAGCTGATCTCATTCGAAATTTCATACTAATGGGCCTGGAGTCGGAGCTTCAAACTCGCCTTTACGAACAATTCTGGCGACCAATGGAAGTGGCCTTTGGGCAGGAAGCTTATGATAAACATTTCGACGCGTTTATGCGCCATTACCTGACGGTAAAGACAGGAGAAATACCGCGCCTGAGCGATGTCTACGAGGCTTTCAAGAGCCATGCCCATTCACCTATAGCCGCAGAAGCCGGGGTCGAGGCGCTCGTCAAAGATATTCGCGACTTCGCCAAGTATTATTGCGCCATGGCTCTCGGCACGGAGGCAGACAAAGACCTCAATCTTGCCTTCCATGACCTTCGTGAACTGAAGGTCGATGTGGCCTATCCATTCCTTCTGGAACTCTACCATGACTATATGACGAACGTGTTGTGTAGGGATGGTTTTGTAGAAGCGGTACGACTCATTGAAGCTTATGTTTTCCGTCGGGCTATCTGTGCTATTCCAACAAATTCACTGAACAAGACCTTTGCTACCTTTACCAAAATCCTGAAGAAGGACAGATATCTGGAGAGTATCCGGGCTCATTTCCTCATAATGCCGTCATATCGACGCTTTCCCAGAGATGATGAGTTTGAGCGCGATATGCAGACGCGCGATCTGTATAACTTCCGTAGCCGTAGTTATTGGCTTAGGCGGTTCGAAAATTATAGGCGTAAAGAACGTGTTGCGGTCGATGAGTATACCATTGAACACATCATGCCGCAGAATGAGAATCTCTCGGACGCATGGAAGAAATCACTTGGTCCTGAATGGGAGCGCGTTCATGAAACCTGGTTGCATACGCTCGGCAACCTGACCCTAACCGGCTACAATTCGGAATACTCTGATCGACCCTTCCTTGAGAAGCGCGATATGACTGGTGGTTTTTGCGAAAGTCCGTTGAAAGTAAATGCTGGTTTGGGTCAACGCAATGAATGGGATGAAAACGCAATCAAGGTGCGCGCTGCTGGTCTGGCGGCGACGGCTCTTCGTGTCTGGCAGGCACCGAAGCTTTCCCCTGAAATCCTTGCAACCTATAGGTCGAAGGTTTCTGAGAAAGCCACTTATTCGATAAAAGACCATCCCCATCTGCAAACTGGCAATGTCCGGGAACTATTCGACGTCTTCCGCAAGGAAGTGCGGGCGCTCGATCCCTGTGTTACCGAAGAGTTTTTGAAGCGCTATGTCGCGTACAAGGCGGAGACTAACTTCGCCGATGTGGTCCCGCAGGTCAAGCAACTTCGGCTTACCTTGAATATGGGTTTTACCGAGATCAGCGACCCGAAAGAACTGTGCGAGGACGTATCTGGCATTGGCCAGTGGGGAAATGGGGATGTAGGGCTGCGTTTCAGCAGTCTTGACGAACTACCTTATGTGATCGGTTTGGTGCGTCAGTCCCTCGAAAAGCAACTTGGCAGTGAGGAGGACGGATGAGTCAATTTGCCTTCCTTAAGCCCGAATTCGCGCCCATGTTTGCCCATGCGCGCAGGGCCGAGGCGATGGCGCTATCCGATCCGGCAGCATGTGCGCAGCCCGATCGATTGGCGCGCAATTTTTCCCCAAACAGCGCCCGGTGCGCCTTGGGTTCTGGAAACCTATGTGGCGGGCGATTGACCGGTCGCCGCGAGCGCGCGCCGCATGACCGGGCGCTTTTCCGAGCGCCGGGCAACCTCGGTGAACCCAGCCTTCTCGAACACCCGCATCAATCCGGTCCAGGCGAAAGCGTTGGCGTAGCGTTTTCCGAGTGGATCAATGGGATAACCCTCGATCAGTTTGGCCCCATGGCTAGCGGCGAAGTCACTGGCGGCGATCAGCAGGGTGGTGGCGACGCCCTTGCCACGGTTGCCGGGTTTGATGAAGAAGCAGGTCACCGACCAGACCGGCAGGCCATCGACAGGCCCGATGATGCGCGAGTTCGCCATGCGGGGAAACTCGACGCGCGGGGCGACCGAGATCCAGCCCACGGGCGCACCGTCGCGATAGGCGAGGATCCCCGGCGGGCACGCGCCGTCACGTACCCGGGCCGCCATTGCCCGGCGGTTACCCGCACCACGCCCGTCGCGATAGGCCGCCGCCGATTGCCGCCACAGCATGCACCAGCAGCCCTCGGCGCCGCCTCTGAGGCCCATCAGCATCTCGAACTCCGCCCAGCGGTCGGGGGTCAGAGGATGGGTCTCGATGGTCATGCCTTGTCGACCAGCCCACGCATCGTCATGAAGGTGCCCATTGCCGTCGCGACATGGGTCTCGTTGCCGCCGGTGACCGCGTAGACATCGGAGCGTGCCACGGTCAGCCGCCGTCCGGCGCACTCGACCCGGCCACGCGCGATCAGGCGCGGGGCCAGCTGGTTGATCTTCAACTCGACAGTCAGCACTCCCTCGTCGGCGCTCACCCCCTGATCAGACGGCGGCGGCGACCGCCCGCCTGGTCATTACCCCAACCAGATGGGCGCGGTAGTCCGGCGCGCCGTGGAGGTCGGCGATCATGCCGTCGGACGACGGGGACAGCCCCGCCACGGCGTCTGCCGAGAAGTTGGCGCTGAGTGCCGCCTCGGCCTCGGCCCAGCGGAACACGCCGCTTTCGGAGGCGCCGGTTACCGCGACGCGGACGCCGTCGGTGCGCTTGGCGACGAAGACGCCGACCAGGGCGAAACGCGAAGCGGGCTGGTCGAACTTCTGGTAGTTCGCTGCCCGCACCGCCGATTGGCTGACGCTGGAGGCGGTCGGGAAGGTCACCGTGGTGATGATCTCGCCGTCATCGAGGGCTGTCTCGAACAGGTCGCGGAAATAGTCGTCCGCGGCGATCGAGCGCTTGTTGGTCGTGATGGTCGCGCCCGCGCCCAGGGCCGCCGCCGGATAGCAGGCCGAGGGGTCGTTATTGGCGAGACTGCCGCCGATGGTGCCTCTGTTCCTGACCTGCGGGTCGCCGATGCCTTCGGCCACCGCGCGCAGCCATTTCGGCGTGTGCTGCGAGGCCGCGACGGCGGCATGGGTGGCGCCCCCGCCGATCTGGCAATCGCCGTTGCGGATGACCAGGATATCCTTGTCCAGACACCCTGACAGATCGACCAGCACCGAAGGGCTGGCGAGCCGCTGCTTGAGGGTCGGGATCAGGGTTTGGCCACCGCCGAGCGCCACGGCCTCGTCGGCCTTCAACGCCTCGACCGCCTCGGCCAGCGAACCCGGTTTTACATATTCGAAGTTGTACATGTCTGCTCTCCCTTAGTTTTTTGCCGCTTGAATGGCGGCCCAGACCCGGCTCGGGGTCAGGGGCATGTCGATATGGGTCACGCCATGGTCCGACAGGGCGTCGACCACCGCGTTGACCAGCGTCGGCGGCGCGCCAATGGCGCCGGCCTCGCCGCAGCCTTTTGCCCCCAGCGGATTGTGGGTGCAGGGCGTGTTGCACGAGTTGTCGACGGTGAAGTCCGGCAGATCGTCGGCCCGCGGCATGGTGTAGTCCATGTAACTGGCCGAGACGAGTTGGCCGTCGGCGTCGTAGATGCAGTGCTCCAGCAGCGCCTGGCCGAGGCCGTGGGCAACCCCGCCATGGACCTGCCCGTCGACGATCATCGGGTTGATGACATTGCCGAAGTCATCCGCGGCGACAAAGCTCTGGATATCGACCTTACCGGTGTCGGTATCGACCTCGACCTCGCAGATATAGGCCCCGGCCGGATAGGTGAAGTTGGCCGGGTCGTAGAACGAGGTTTCCTCCAGCCCCGGCTCCAGCGTCTCGTGCGGGAAGTTGTGCGGGACATAGGCGGTCAGCGCGACCGTGCCCCAGTCCACCGACTTGTCGGTGCCTGCGACCGTGAACTGGCCATTGGCGAAGGTGACGTCGACATCGGACGACTCCATCAGATGCGCGGCGATCTTCCTCGCCTTGGCGATGATCTTTTCGACCGATTTCACAATCGCCGAGCCACCGACCGCCAGCGAGCGCGAGCCGTAGGTGCCCATGCCGAAGGGGACGCGTGCGGTGTCGCCGTGGACGATGTCGACCGCACTTTCGTCGCAGCCGAGCATCTCGGCCACGATCTGGGCGAAGGTGGTCTCGTGCCCCTGGCCGTGGCTGTGGCTGCCGGTGAAGACCGAGACGTTGCCGGTCGGGTTCACCCGCACCGTCGCCGCCTCGTAGAGCCCGGCCCGCGCGCCCAGGGCGCCGACCAGCGCTGACGGAGCGATGCCGCAAGCCTCGATATAATGGGCGATACCAAGGCCACGCAGCCTGCCCCGCGCGGCACTCTCGGCCTTGCGGGCGGCGAAGCCACCGAGGTCCGCCAATTCCACCGCCTTGTCCATGGTGGCGTGGTAGTCGCCGGTGTCGTAGGCGACCGCAACCGGGGTCTGGTAGGGGAAGGCGTCGGCCGCGATGAAGTTGCGCCGCCGAAGCTCGATCGGGTCGACCCCCATCTCGCGCGCCGCCTTGTCGATGGTGCGCTCGATCTGGAAGGTCGCCTCGGGCCGCCCGGCGCCGCGACTGGCATCGACGGGGACGGTGTTGGTGAACACCGCCTTCACATTGGTGAAGATCAGCGGCGTGGTGTAATTCCCGGCCAGTAGAATACCGTGCAGGTAGGTCGGAACAACGGGCGCGAAGGTCGAGAGATATGCCCCCATGTTCGCCAGCGTCATGCTGCGATAGGCCAGGAACTTGCCGTGCTCGTCCAGCGCCAGTTCGACCTTCGTTACGTGGTCGCGGCCCTGGGAGTCGGACAAGAAGGACTCCGAGCGCTCCGCGGTCCACTTGATCGGCCGGCCGACCTCCTTGGCGGCCCAGGTGAGGAAGGCCTCCTCGGCACCGTGGGGGATCTTGGAGCCGAAGCCGCCGCCGACATCGGGCGCCACTACCCGCAGCTTGTGCTCCGGAATCGAGAGGACGAAGGCGCCCATTAACAGCCGGACCACATGCGGGTTCTGGCTGGTGGTGTAGAGCGTGTGCTCGCCGCGGGCCGCGTCGTATTCGCCGATTGCCGCGCGCGGCTCCATCGCGCTCGTGACCATGCGGTTGTTGACCAGCTCCAGCGTGGTGACGTGGTGGGCGCCGGCAATCGCGGCGTCCACCGCATCCTTGTTCTCGGCCACGAAGTCCCAGTCGAAACAGATATTGTCGGGCGACACCTCGTGCATCGCCGGGCCGCCGGCGATCGCGGCCCTCATGTCGATCACCGCTGGAAGCTCGGTAATGTCGGGATTGATCAGTTCGGCGGCGTCGCGGGCTTGGTTCAGGCTCTCGGCGACGACCACGGCAATCGGGTCGCCGACATGCTGGACCTTGCCCTCGGCCAGAATCGGGTGCTTCGGCTCCTTCATCGGGTCGCCGTTCTTGTCGGTCACGCACCAGCCGCAGGGCACGCCGCCCACCCCCTCCAGATCGGCCGCGGTGAAGATGCGCAGCACGCCGGGTGCTGCACTCGCGGCCGAGGTGTCGATTCCGTTGATGGTGCCGTGCGCCACGTCCGAGCGCAGGAAATAGGCATAGGCCTGTCCGGTGACGTTGATATCGTCGGTGTAGCGACCCTTGCCGGTCAGAAAGCGGATGTCTTCACGGCGTTTGGAACTGGCGCCGATTCCTTGGTCCTTAGGCATGTCGTTCTCCCTTTAAATCTCTCAGGCGCTCAAGCTCGCGGCGGCTGCCTGGATCGATTTGACGATGTTGTGGTAGCCGGTGCAGCGGCAGATGTTGCCTTCCAGCCAGTCCCGGATTTCGGTGTCCGTGGGGTTGGCGTTCTGGCGCAGCAAATCCGCTGCCGACATCACCATGCCCGGGGTGCAGAAGCCGCATTGCAGGCCGTGATTGTCCTGGAACGACTGCTGGATTACCCCCAGAGAGCCGTCGGCGTTGGCCATGCCCTCGATGGTTTTTACATCGGTGCCGTCGGCCGAGGCCGCCAGCACGGTGCAGGCCTTCACGCTCTCGCCGTCGACATGCACCACACAGGCGCCGCATTGCGAGGTGTCGCAGCCTACATGGGTGCCGGTGAGCCGTAGGTTCTCGCGCAGGAACTGCACCAGCAGTGTGCGCCCCTCGACATCGCCGGAAACGGATTTTCCGTTCACGGTCATGCTGATGGATGGCATTGCTATTTCCTCCCTTGTCGAATTCAATCTCGCCGGGTCAGCCAATCAAGCGCCTGAACCAGCCCTTTTTCTTTTCTTCCGGTGCGTTGTCGTTGTTCGCCGGGGTTTCCGGCTTGTCGGGGATTTCTTCCGCGGGTCCCTCGACCGTCTCCTGGAAACGGGTAAAGAATTCGTTGGCCAGTTTCCGGGCGAACCCGTCGATCAGCCGACCGCCGAGCTGGGCCAGCTTGCCGCCGACCTTGGCCTCGGCCTCGTAGACGAGCAGGGTGCCGTCGCCGTCATCCGACAAACATACCTTGGCGCCGCCCTTGGCAAAACCCGCGGCACCCCCCTTGCCCTCGCCGGTGATGGTGTAGCTCTCCTCCTGGACAATATCGGACAGCTCGACCACGCCTTTGAAGCGCGCTTTCACCGGGCCGACCTTCTGGGTGACGGTGGCCTCGAAACCGGTGTCGGAGATCTTCTCCAACTCGTCGCAGCCGGGGATGCAGGCTTTCAGGACTTTCGCGTCGTTGAGCGCCTGCCAGACCTCGGCCCGGCTGGCATTGATGCTGCGCTCACCTTGCATCTTCACGGGAATCCTCTCCGGGGCTGTGTTCAGAAGGGGGATGGTAACGGCAATGTTTCCATGCTGTCCACTAGGAGTGGCCGCAGAAAACGGAAAGAGGTTCCGCTCGCCGGTTCAGCGGCCCAGCAGCGCCCGGATGATTGCATCGTCGTCGATCACGTTGCCGTCGCCGACGCGGACGGCCATGCCGGTATCCAGCCGCATCTGCATCACCTGTTTTAGGGGCGTGTCGGAATCCGCATGGGCGGCACCCTCGGGCGCGTTTCCCGGCTCCATTACCTCGGCAGCGCGCAGGACGCCCATTGGGTTCATATGGGCGACAAAATCGGCGACATAGTCGTCGGCCGGATGCAGGATGATCTCCTGCGGGGTGCCGATCTGGATGATCCGGCCGCCCTCCATGATGGCGATCCGGCGGCCCAGCTTCACCGCTTCGTCGAGGTCGTGGCTGACGAAGATGATGGTGCGCCTGAGCCGCTTTTGGAAGTCCAGCAACTCGTCTTGCAGGCGCGCCCGGATCAGCGGGTCCAGCGCCGAAAAGGGTTCGTCCATCAGAAGGATCGGCGCTTCGGTGGCGAAGGCGCGGGCAAGGCCCACGCGCTGTTGCATGCCGCCGGAGAGCTCGCCGACCTTGCGGTCGGACCACTCGGCGAGGCCGACAAGTTCAAGCTGGGCGCGAACCTTGTCCGCCCGCTCGTCCAGGCCCATCCCGGCCAGTTCCAACCCCAGGCCGACATTCTCGGCCACGGTGCGCCAGGGCAGCAGGGCGAATTGCTGAAACACCATCGAGACGTGCTGACCACGCAGCGACCTCAGTTTGGATGCGGGGCAGGTCTCCGGGTTCACCCATTCGCCGTTCTGGCGCACCAGGCAGTCCCCCCGGATCACCGGGTTGAGGCCGTTGACCGCACGCAGAAGGGTGGATTTGCCGGAGCCCGACAGCCCCATCAGCACCAGGATCTCGCCCTCATCGACCTCCAGTGAGCAGTTCGAGACGCCCAGCACCTGGCTGGTCGTATCCTTGATTTCTTCGCGGGTCTTGCCCGCGTCCATCAGGGGGAGCGCGTCTTTCGGCCGGTCGCCGAAAACGATGTCGACCTTGTCGAAGCGGACAACCGGGTTGCTCATCAAGCGTCCTCCTGCCGGAATACCCGATCGAGCAGGATCGCCAGCACCACGATGACGAAGCCGGATTCAAAGCCCAGCGCCGTGTTTACCGTGTTCAGCGCCCGGACCACCGGCACCCCCAGCCCGTCGGCGCCGACCAGCGCGGCGATGACCACCATCGACAGCGACAGCATGATGGTCTGGGTCAACCCGGCCATGATCTGCGGCATCGCGTAGGGCAGTTCGACCTTGTAGAGCACCTGGGTGGGCGTGGCGCCAAACGCCTCGGCGGCCTCGATCAGCGGCTTGGGGGTCGAGGAGATGCCCAGATGCGTCAAGCGGATCGGCGCGGGCACCACGAAGATCGCCGAGGCGATCAGCCCCGGCACCATGCCGATGCCAAAGAACACGATGGCGGGGATCAGATAAACGAAGGTCGGCAGCGTCTGCATCAGGTCGAGGACCGGGCGCATCACCGCATACACACGGGGATTGTGCGCCGCCCAGATGCCGACCGGAACACCGACCCCCATGCACACCAGGCAGGCGGTCATCACCAGTGTCAGCGTCTCGGTGGTCTCCTCCCAATAGCCCTGATTGAGGATGAACAGGAGTGACAGCACCACGAAGGCGACCAGCCCGAGCGAGCGACGCCACCACCAGATCAGTCCGGCAACAGCCGCGACAACCACCAGCGGAGGCGGGGTCTGGAGAACCCAGAGGATGGCGTTGATGACCAACTCGAGGACAAGCGCCAGGTTGTCGAAGAACCAGTCGAGATTGTCGATCATCCAGTCGACGATATCGGCGGCCCATTTGCCGATGGGAATCTTGGCCTCTTCAAGCCACTCCATTGCCTGGTCCTCTCGGCATGTGCGCGTCCCGGTCCGATTGCCCTGATCGTATCGAGGTCATGCGCAATGTAACGGGAAGCTAAGCCCCCTCCCCCTGATGTGGGGGAGGGAGAGGGAGGGCCTTAGTTCAGTGCGTCCTTCACCGCCGCCATGGCATCGCCACCGTCCTTGGTGGTCACACCGGCGAGCCAGCCGTCGAGGACGCCCTGGTTGCCCGCCAGCCATGCCTTGGCGGCATCCTGCGGGTCGGCGCCGTCATTCAGGATCGCGCCCATGATCTCGTTCTCCATCTTGAGCGAGAATTCGAGATTGTTCAGCAGCGCCCCCACGTTCGGGCACTCGGCCACATAACCGGCGCGGATGTTGGTGTAGACGGTCGCGCCGCCGTAATTCGGGCCAAACCAATCATCGCCGCCGTCCAGATAGGCCATATCGAAATTGGCGTTCATCGGGTGCGGCTCCCAGCCGAGGAAGACGATGTCCTTGCCCTTTTTCACCGAACGGGCGACTTGGGCCAGCATGCCCTGCTCGGAGCTTTCGGCGACCTCGAAGCCCTTCAGGCCAAAGGCATCCTGGTCGATCATGTCGAGGATCAGGCGGTTGCCGTCGTTGCCCGGCTCGATGCCGTAGATCTTGCCGCCCAGCGCGTCCTTGAACTTGGCGATATCGGTAAAGGTCTTGAGCCCGGCGTCATAGGTCGCCCGCGGCACCGCCATGGTGTATTTGGCGCCTTGCAGGTTGACCCGCAGGCTTTCGACCGAACCGTCGTCCAGATAGGGGCGTACATCGCCTTCCATGGTCGGCATCCAGTTGCCGAGGAAGACATCGATGTCTTTGTTCTTCATCGAGACATAGGTCACCGGCACCGACAGTACCCTGATATCGGTCTCGTAGCCCAGTGCGTCCAGCATCAGTGTGGTGGTGGCGGTGGTAGCGGTAATATCCGTCCAGCCGACATCCGAGAAGGTGACCTTTTCGCAGGCGGCGAATGCTGGGGCGGTCATGATTGCGCTGATTGCCAGTGCGCAAACAGAGATTTTCAGTTTCGACATGTCCGTATCCTCCCTCTTGGTGGTGTTGATGCGATTCGCTTCTTTGGTAAAGTATCAATAACCGAAGCACGAAAGGCACGCAATTTTTTATTGATTGTTTGATCAATCAAAAATAACCTACCGGCAAAAACGGAGACCTTTCAATGCCCCGAGTCGGCATGGAACCCATTCGCCGCAAGGCGCTGATCGAAGCTGCGGTCGAGACGATCGGGGCGCAGGGGAATCTTGACGTGACGATGAGCCAGATCGCCCGCTCGGCCGGGGTTTCGCCAGCGCTGGCGCACCACTATTTCGGCGGCAAGGACAAGCTTTTCCTGGCCACCATGCGCCACCTGCTGAAGGACTTCGGTAGCGGGGTGCGCGATGCATTGCTGGCCGCCGACGCACCGCGCACCCGAATCTCGGCCATCATCCGCCAGAGCTTCGGCCCGGACCAGTTCGCGGTCGCGACCGTCGCGGCGTGGCTCGCCTTTTATGTTCGCGCGCAGAGCGACCCGCAGGCCCGCCGCCTGCTGGGTGTCTATGCCCGGAGGTTGAATTCCAACCTGGTCGATGCACTGACCCGGCTTGCCCCGCGCACCGATGCCCTGCGCATCGCCGAGGGTATCGCGGCGTTTATCGACGGGCTTTACATTCGCCGCGCACTGAAGGATGGCCCGCCCGACCCTGCCAGCGCCATTGCGCTGGTCGAGGGCTATGTCGATACCGAACTGGCCGTTCTGGAGGACCGCCGATGACGCGCCCCAACATCCTGATCCTGATGGTCGATCAGTTGAACGGAACGCTGTTCCCGGATGGCCCGGCCTCGTTTCTGCACACACCGCATTTGCGCGCGTTGGCCGAGCGGTCGGTCAGGTTCGCCAACACCTACACCGCCTCGCCCTTGTGCGCGCCGGGGCGGGCCAGCTTCATGTCGGGGCAGTTGCCACGGCGCACCCGGGTCTACGACAACGCCGCCGAGTTCGCCTCGGATATCCCGACTTACGCCCACCATCTGCGCCGGGCGGGCTATCACACTTGCCTCAGTGGCAAGATGCATTTCGTCGGGCCGGACCAGCTGCATGGCTTCGAGCAGCGCCTGACGACCGACATCTATCCGGCTGATTTCGGCTGGACCCCGGATTACCGCAAGCCTGGCGAGCGGATCGACTGGTGGTATCACAACCTCGGCTCGGTGACGGGGGCGGGGGTGGCCGAAATCAGCAACCAGATGGAATATGACGACGAGGTCGCCTATCACGCCGAGCAGAAGCTCTATGATCTGGCGCGCGGACAGGGCGACCGGCCATGGTGCCTGACGGTCAGCTTTACTCACCCGCATGACCCATACGTGGCGCGCAAGAAATTCTGGGATCTCTATGGGGATTGCGAGCATCTCGAGCCGAAGATCGGAGCGATTCCGTTCGATGAGCAGGATGCGCATTCGAAGCGGCTCTATCTAGCCAATGATTACCGGAATTTCGACATTTCGGCGGAAGACATTCACCGTTCCCGCCGGGCTTGTTTCGCCAACATCTCCTATCTGGACGAAAAAATCGGTGGGATCATCGATGTGCTGACCCGCTGTCGGATGGCGGAGGACACAATCGTGATCTTTGTCTCCGACCACGGTGACATGCTGGGCGAGCGCGGCTTGTGGTTCAAGATGAGCTTCTTCGAGGGATCGTCGCGGGTGCCCCTGATGATCGCAGCACCCGGGCTGGAGCCGCGACGGGTGGATACGCCGGTCTCTACTGTCGATGTCACCCCGACGCTGGCCGATCTGGTGGGTGCGTCGATGGACGATGTCATGCCCTGGACCGATGGCGAGAGCTTGCTTGAACTGGCTGGTGGTGGCACCCGCGACACCCCCGTTGCCATCGAATACGCCGCCGAGGGCTCCTATGCGCCCCTGGTGTCGCTGCGTTATGGCAAGTGGAAATACAATCGCTGCCTGCTGGATCCGGACCAATTGTTCGATCTGAACGCCGATCCGCACGAGCAGAGCAATCTGGCGGCGGACGAGGCCCATCGGCAGACGCTGGAGACGTTGCGCGATCAGGCTGGGGCCAGATGGGATCTGGACGCATACGACTGCGAGGTCCGTCAGAGCCAGGCCCGGCGCTGGGTTGTCTATGACGCGCTGAAGAACGGCGCCTACTATCCGTGGGACTTCCAGCCGCTGCAAAAAGCCTCCGAGCGCTACATGCGCAATCACATGGATCTTAACGTGCTGGAGGAAAACCGGCGCTTTCCAAGGGGGGAATGACGATGATCACCATCTGGGGCCGCAAGAATTCGTCGAATGTTCAAGTCGCGATGTGGGCGGTGGCTGAGCTTGGGCTCGAGCACGAGCGTCTCGACTGGGGCGGCAAGTTCGGCGGCAATGACGAACCGGATTACCGGGGGATGAACCCGAACGGGCTGGTGCCGACCATCCGAGATGGTGATCTTGTGCTGTGGGAAAGCCCGGCGATCCTGCGTTATTTGGCGGCGCGTTATGGCGACGAGGGATTCTGGCCCGTCGATCCCGGTGTGCGCGCCCGGCTGGACATGTGGGCGGAGTGGGTCAAGACCAGCTTCTGCCCGCCGCTGATCTACCAGGTGTTCTGGCAGCTTGTGCGCACACCCGCCGCCCAGCGCAACCCGGCGGCAATCGCCGATGGCGCGGCGCGGCTGAAGAAGCTGACGCCGATGATCGATGCCCGCCTGGGCGGCGGGCCATACCTCAATGGCGAGCATTTCTGCTTCGCCGACATCATGCTGGGCCACAACCTCTACCGCTATTACACGCTGGATTTCGAGCGCGCGGCGACCCCGAACCTTGATGCCTACTACGCCCGGCTGCAGGAGCGCCCGGCCTACCGCGAGCACGCCACGGTGTCCTACGAGAGCCTGCGCGTGACATGACCCCGACACAAATGGAGCGGCTTTGTGGACGCTGATTTCGTTATCATTGGCTCCGGCTCCGCCGGAGCGGCCTTGGCCTCCCGCCTGTCCGAGGATGGAAAGCATTCGGTGCTGGTGCTGGAATTCGGCGGCACCGATATGGGCCCCTTCATCCAGATGCCGGCGGCGCTGAGCTATCCGATGAACATGGGACGCTATGACTGGGGCTACCGGTCCGAGCCCGAGCCGCATCTTGGCGGGCGGCGGCTGGCCTGTCCGCGCGGCAAGGTGATTGGCGGGTCGTCCTCGATCAACGGCATGGTCTACGTGCGCGGCCATGCACACGACTTCGACCGTTGGGCCGAGATGGGCGCGGATGGCTGGTCCTACTCGGACGTCGCCCCCTATTTTGATCGCATGGAAACCTGGCATGATGGTGGCCATGGCGGTGATCGCGACTGGCGGGGTAAATCCGGTCCGCTCCATGTTACCCGCGGAAAACGGTGCAATCCTCTGTACAAGGCGTTCGTCGAGGCCGGGCGCCAGGCGGGGTTCGAACTGACCGGTGATTACAACGGCGAGAAGCAGGAAGGTTTCGGCCCGATGGAGCAGACGGTCTGGAAGGGCCGCCGCTGGTCGACCGCAAACGCCTATTTGCGCCCGGCGCTGAAGCGCTCGAATTGCGACATCATCCGATGTTTCGCCCATCGGGTGATAATCAAGGATGGCCGCGCCACCGGTGTGGAGGTCGAGCGCGGCGGCCGCATCGAAGTGGTCGCGGCCCGGCGCGAGATCATTGTCGCCGCTTCCTCGATCAACTCGCCCAAGATCCTGATGTTGTCGGGTATCGGCCCGGCGGCGCATCTGGCTGAACACGGCGTCGAACTGGTTGCCGACCGCCCCGGCGTTGGCCAGAACTTGCAGGACCATCTGGAGCTTTACATCCAGCAGACCTGCATCCAGCCGATCACGCTGTACAAATACTACAACCTGATCGGCAAGGCAGTGATCGGGGCGCAATGGCTGTTCTTCAAGACCGGGCTGGGCACATCGAACCAGTTCGAGAGCGCTGCCTTCATCCGATCGAAGCCCGGGGTCGATTACCCGGACATCCAGTTCCACTTCCTGCCGATGGCGGTGCGCTATGACGGCAAGGCGGCGGTCGAGGGACATGGCTTTCAGGCCCATGTGGGGCCGATGCGTTCGGCTTCGCGCGGAACGGTGGCGCTGCGCTCGGGTGACCCGCGCGAAAACCCCTCGATCCTGTTCAACTACATGAGCCACGACGAGGATTGGGCCGATTTCCGCCACAGTATCCGGGTGACGCGCGAGATCTTCGGCCAGGCTGCGTTCGAGCCCTATCGGGGCAAGGAAATCCAGCCTGGGGCGGCGTTGCAGAGCGACGACGAACTGGACGGCTTCATCCGCGAACATGCGGAGAGCGCCTTCCACCCCAGTTGCAGTTGCCGCATGGGTGCTGCCACCGATCCGATGGCGGTGGTGGACCCGCAATGCCGGGTGATCGGGGTCGAGGGGCTGCGGGTTGCCGACAGTTCGATCTTCCCCAGCATCCCCAACGGCAATCTGAACGCGCCCTCGATCATGGTTGGCGAGAAGGCGGCCGACCATATCCTGGGCCGTGATCCGCTGCCGAGATCGAACCGCGAGCCATGGATCAACCCGCGCTGGCAGACATCGGATCGCTAGAGCGAATTCAAGCAAAGTGGGTTCACTTTGCGACTCGCAAAGCGCGCAATTCAATGAGATAGAGCATGATCCATCAGGGTCTGTTGAGATTCATCTTGAGTTTATCACGGCGGCACTGGCGTAGATCATTGCTGAGGAACTGCTGTCGGTCTTGCAGCCCGTCGATCCAGACACAAAATGCTCGATCAAACGATCTTGTTTACAGGGACCGAGACGACTCCTGCGCATAGCTTCCATGATAACTCCAAAAATGAGTTATCTGGGTCAGCTCCTTGCAGTTTTGCAAATTTCCTTCGCATTTTCTATAGCCTTTGCAGGCGCGGGGCGCGAAAACACGCGAAAGCCACCACGCCTGGAAGGAAGAACCGCGCCTGGAAGGAAGAATTGCGATGACCAACATTCTCGAACAGCTTGAGGCCCGCCGGGCCGAGGCGCGCCTGGGTGGCGGCCAACGCCGCATCGACACCCAGCATTCAAAGGGCAAGCTGACCGCGCGTGAGCGCATCGAGCTGCTGCTGGACGAGGGCAGCTTCGAAGAATTCGACATGTTCGTCGCCCATCGCTGCACCGATTTCGCCATGGACGAGGTCAAGGTGCCCGGCGACGGCGTGGTCACCGGCTGGGGCACGGTGAACGGGCGGCAGGTCTATGTCTTCAGTCAGGATTTCACCGTCTTCGGCGGCTCGCTATCCGAGACCCACGCTCAGAAGATTTGCAAGATCATGGACATGGCGATGAAGGTAGGCGCCCCGGTGATCGGGATGAACGACAGCGGCGGGGCGCGGATACAGGAGGGCGTCGCGTCGCTGGCCGGCTATGCGGATGTGTTCCAGCGCAACATCATGGCCTCCGGTGTGGTGCCCCAGATCAGCGTCATCATGGGGCCCTGCGCGGGTGGGGCGGTTTACTCGCCCGCCATGACCGATTTCATCTTCATGGTGCGCGACTCGTCCTACATGTTCGTCACCGGCCCGGATGTGGTGAAAACCGTGACCAACGAGATCGTCACGGCCGAGGAACTGGGCGGGGCAAAGACCCATACCTCGAAATCCTCGGTCGCCGACGGCGCGTTCGAGAACGATGTCGAGACCCTGGCCGAGGTTCGCCGCCTGATCGACTTCCTGCCGCTGTCGAACCGCGAGAAGCCGCCGGAACGGCCGTTCTTCGACGCCCCCGACCGGGTCGACGACGCGCTCGACAGCCTGGTGCCGGAGAATCCGAACCAGCCGTACGACATGCATGAGGTGATTCGCAAAACCGCCGACGAGGGCGATTTCTTCGAGATCCAGAAGGATTTCGCCAAGAATATCCTGACCGGGTTTATCCGGCTGGAGGGGCAGACCGTGGGCGTTGTCGCCAACCAGCCTATGGTGCTGGCGGGCTGCCTTGATATTGACAGCAGCCGCAAGGCGGCGCGGTTCGTGCGTTTCTGCGACTGCTTCTCGATCCCGGTCCTGACCTTTGTCGATGTGCCCGGCTTCCTGCCCGGCACCACCCAGGAATACGGCGGCGTCATCAAGCACGGCGCCAAGCTGCTGTTCGCCTATGGCGAGGCGACGGTTCCGAAGGTGACCGTCATCACCCGCAAGGCCTATGGCGGCGCCTATGACGTCATGTCATCGAAGCACCTGCGCGGCGACATCAACTATGCCTGGCCAACGGCCGAGATCGCGGTGATGGGGGCCAAGGGGGCGGTGGAGATTCTGTATCGGTCTGAACTGGGCGAGCCGGAGAAGATCGCCGAGCGCACCAGGAACTACGAGACCCGCTTCGCCAACCCCTTCGTGGCGGCGGAAAAGGGCTTCATCGACGAGGTGATCATGCCCCATTCCACTCGCCGCCGGGTGGCCAAGGCGTTCGCAGCGCTGAGGGGCAAGCAACTCGAGAACCCGTGGAAGAAGCACGGCAATATTCCACTGTGAGGATGTGATGTTCAAGCACCGAGGCTTCCCGGAATACGCTCCCGGCACCGATCACAAGGTGACGATCCGGCGTGCGGGCAAGAAGCCGACGCTGTTGCAGGCGCGCGAGCGTTACCGGGATCGCAAGGCGGATATGCGCCGGGTCGACGCGTTCTTCCTCGCCCTGCTGATCGAGCGTTATGGCGATGCGCCGTTCGAGCGCGGCAATCTGGATGCCGGGCGGCTCAACTGGTTGCTGGGGCGCGAGATTGCCGCGGTTGGCAGTGATTTCGATCCGGCATCCTACGAGGCCGAAATGCGGGTCGATCTTGCGGTGGTTCGTGTCAGCTTTCCCCATGTGCTGGATGAGGGGGCGGGCGGATGAGCGATCCTGTTTTCCACATGATCTCCACCGGCCCGCGGCCGGTAGCGCCCTTCAGCCACGCCGTTGAAAGCGATGGCTGGGTCAAGCTGACCGGCCAGATGCCGACCGACCCCGCCGCCCCGGATGCACCGCTGCCGGACGGCATCGAGGCGCAGACGCGCCGAGTGATGGAGAACCTGAAGCTGATCCTGGGCGGCGTCGGGCTGGATCTCTCCCATGTCCTGCAATGCCGCTGCTACCTGACCGAGTTCGAGCGCGATTTCGCCGCCTTCAACGAGGTCTACCAGAGCTACTTCCCGCCTGACCGGCGGCCCGCCCGCACCACCATCGGCGTTACCGCCCTGGCGGTGGGTGCGCTGGTGGAAATCGACATGATTGCCAAGCGTCCGGAGGGATGACGATGAATCAGATGTGGAAAGGCCAGGCTTTTACCGTGGCCCACGCCGACGAAGGCAAGTTCCAGGGGCAGGGGCTGCGGGCCTTCTTCGAGTACCGTCAGCTTGGCATCAGCGAAGCGACCCAATGCAAGTACGGCGCCCACGTCATCCGCGCTGTGCCGGGGCGGCATTCCGAGGCCGCCTGGCATACTCACGATCTCGATTTCCAGGTGGTTTATGTAACCCGGGGCTGGGTGGTGTTCGAGTATGAGGGGCAGGGCGAGACAATCCTGCGCAAGGGGAGTTGCGTGTTGCAGCCCCCCGGCATCCGCCACCGCGAGGTCACGCATTCCGACGATCTGGAACTCGTCGAGATCACCTCGCCCGCCGAGTTCGCGACCGTGGGCGCGGAGGCTCCGGAATGATGCCGTATAATAGTAACCGAAGGACATAAGCGTATGTTCAACAAGATTCTGATCGCGAACCGGGGCGAGATTGCCTGCCGCGTCATCAAGACCGCCCGTCGGATGGGCATTGCCACCGTCGCGGTCTATTCCGACGCTGACAGGGACGCGCTGCATGTGCGCATGGCCGACGAGGCGGTGCATATTGGCCCGCCGCAAGCCAACCGGTCCTACATCGTGATCGAGCGTATCATCGAGGCGATCCGCAAGTCCGGGGCCGGGGCTGTGCATCCCGGTTATGGCTTCCTGTCCGAGAATGCGAATTTCGCCCGTACGCTGGACGCCGAGGGCATTGCCTTCATCGGCCCGCCGGTGGGGGCCATCGAGGCGATGGGCGACAAGATCACCTCGAAGAAACTGGCGGCTGAGGCCGGGGTCTCGACCGTGCCCGGCCATATGGGCCTGATCGGGGACGCCGCCGAGGCGGTGAAGATCGCCAATCAGGTCGGCTATCCGGTGATGATCAAGGCCAGCGCCGGCGGCGGCGGCAAGGGCATGCGGAGATCCTGGAACGACGAGGAGACCCGCGAGGGTTTCCAGTCCTCATCGAGAGAGGCGGCGGCCAGCTTCGGCGACGATCGCATCTTCATCGAGAAGTTCGTCACCCAGCCCCGCCATATCGAGATCCAGGTGCTGGGCGACAAGCACGGCAACTGCCTCTATCTGGGCGAGCGCGAATGCTCGATCCAACGCCGGAACCAGAAGGTGATCGAGGAGGCGCCGTCGCCGTTCCTCGACGTGGCGACGCGCCGTGCGATGGGCGAGCAGGCGGTGGCGCTGGCACAGGCGGTGGATTATTGCTCGGCAGGGACGGTGGAGTTCATTGTCGATGGTAACAGAAATTTCTACTTCCTTGAAATGAATACACGATTGCAGGTCGAGCATCCGGTGACCGAGCTGATAACCGGCATCGATCTGGTCGAACAGATGATCCGTGTCGCGGCAGGCGAGAAGCTGGCGCTAACCCAGGATGATGTGAGGCTGAACGGCTGGGCGATTGAGAGCCGGCTTTACGCCGAGGATCCGTATCGCGGCTTCCTGCCCTCGATCGGGCGGCTGAGCCGCTATCGTCCGCCGCAGGAGGTGGCGGATGAGACCCATGCGGTGCGCAACGACACCGGGGTTTTTGAGGGTGGCGAAATCTCGATGTATTACGACCCGATGATCGCCAAACTGTGTTCCTGGGGGCCGGACCGGGCCGGGGCGTTGGCGGTCATGCGCACGGCGCTGGACGCGTTCGAGATCGAGGGCATTGGCCACAACCTGCCCTTCCTGTCGGCGGTGATGGACCACCCGCGCTTTGTCTCCGGCGAGATCACCACGGCCTTTATCGAGGAGGAGTATCCCGACGGCTTTGGCGGCGTCGCGCTGGCCGGGGAGGCGCTGGGCAAGATCGCGGCGGCGGCGGGGGCGATGCATCGGGTGGTCGAAATTCGCCGCGCCCGCATCTCGGGCCGGATGTCGAACCACGAACGTGTGGTTGGCTCGGACTGGGTGGTGACGCTGCAAGGCCAGAGCTATGTGGTTGAAATCGCAGCGGATCGGCAGGGGGCGACGGTGAGGTTCGAGGACGGGACGGCGCGCCGTGTCGCCTCCGACTGGACGCCGGGCCACAGCCTCGCGATCCTCGACGTGGATGGCGAGCGCATGGCGCTGAAGGTGGACAGCCGCACCGAGGGCTTCCGCATCCGCTATCGCGGGGCCGATCTGGATGTGAAGGTCCGTACCCCGCGCGCCGCCGAACTGGCCCGGTTGATGCCCGAAAAGCTGCCGCCGGACACGTCGAATCTGCTGCTCTGCCCAATGCCGGGCGTGCTGGTCTCGGTCGCCGTCGCCGAGGGCGACGAGGTGCAGGAGGGCCAGGCGCTGGCCACCGTCGAGGCGATGAAGATGGAGAACGTGCTGCGGGCCGAAAAGAAGGCCACGGTGAAGGCGGTCAAGGCGGCGGCAGGGGCCTCGCTGGCGGTCGATGAAGTGATCATGGAGTTCGAGTGATCCGATGACCCGGCCCGACGAAACAGGCGTTTCCCATCGGTGGTGTTTTGGTGGTGCTTTCGGAATGCCCTTGCCACGGACCGAATGTAGCCGCCGCGCAGCCCGGATTTGGCAGCCGCGGCAATCGAGGATTCGGGCAAATTTGGCGCCCCTGGGGATGCGTGTGTGGAGGCGCTCCGCAATAATTTGGATAAACTTCCGGGAACGGATCCCGTTCGCGCAGTTGCCGGTTGTTGACGACGGCACTCAGTTCGGCGAGCACCGCTGGCGCAATGCTCGTGAAACCATGACCCGCGCCGGCAACCGGAATGAACCGGGCGTCGATCCAGCATTTTTTAAGCGCACGGATGTAGTTGATCGCAAGAACCGGGAAGGTGTTCGTTTCGTCGTCGCCGGTCATCGCGATCACGCGGGTCGAGATTCGGACTTTATCGAAAAAACAAGACGGCGATTGGCTCCTTGGGGGGGCCGCCGTTCTCTCTGGAGGAAAGACCTTTCCGTCCCGCCGCCACTTCCATTTCTTGAGGTCACACGGACAATCGATCAGGATCGCGGTATCGATCAAGCCGTGATGTTCGCCAATGATGGCACCGATCGCATTTGCGCCGCCGGAATGACCGACGGCGATGACCTCCGCGCTCGGGTGTTTAATCGTCAGTGCCTTGATGGCCCCGGGGGGATACTCGCCGCATTTATCTGGGTCATGCCCAGTAATGTGGTTGGAGTGCGCAGGATTCGCCGCGAGCAGCACAGCGGCGCATATGACGATCGAGAGGATACAGGCGCTCTCAATGATGCTGGTTCCGATAAGCTGCATGGGTTCAATCTCCCTCGATCAATGATGCCGAACCGCCGCCTGGCAACCAGTATGCGGCCCAGTGTGTGGCAGCGGCGGAGCTTGGGCAGGACAGCACACAAGGTGCCCACGCATCGCATCAAACCAAAGCGAGCAGAACAGTGGCATCCTGGCGATGCATCCGCAGGAGGTCTGTGGTGACCCATCGCGATTCCATCCGCGCACGCTTCGGCGCAGACCCCGGCATCTCGACGGAGGGCGTCGACCCCACTGGTCAAGGGGGCGTGGCGCGGCTGCTCGATCGGCGATCCTGCCGCGATTATGCGGCGCGTGAGGTGCCGGAGGGGTTGGTGCGGTTGCTGTTGGTGGCCGGGCTGTCGGCGCCGACCAAGAGCGATTTGCAGCAGGCAGATGTAGTTTGGGTGCGCGACGATGCGTTGCGCGGCGAGGTTCTGGAGGGCATTGGCGGGGCGGACTGGATTGTCCGCACGCCGGTGTTTCTGGTGGTTTGCGCCAATGGAGCGCGGTTTGCTTCGCTGTTCGAGGGTGATGACTTCCCCAACGATCATTTCGACGCCATGTTCAACGCAACCGTCGATGCCGCTATCGTTCTGGAAGGGATCGTGGCGGCGGCGGCGCTGGCGGGGCTGGGCTCCTGCCCGGTTAGCCAGATCCGCAATCGGGCCGAGCGGGTCAGCGGGTTGCTGGACCTGCCCGACCGGGTGTTCCCGGTGGCCGGGCTGTGCATGGGATATCCCGCCAGCGAGGCGGCGATCAGTCCGCGCCTCGATCTGGGCATCACGGTGCATGAAGACCGCTACGACCGCGACGCCTTCGCGCGGCTTGGCCCCGCCTATGATGCGCGGCGCATCGCCGCGGCGCCCTATGCGCGTCAGCGTGATCCGGAGCGATTTGGCACCGCTGAAACCTATGGCTGGCGCGAGGACAAACGCCGCCAGTATACCGACCCGCAGCGCGCCGATTTCGGCGACTTCCTGCGGGGCATCGGATTTTCGTTCGAGTGACCGCCAATACGGATATTGGGGTCCTGAACGCACACGAGAAGGAAGTCGCCATGAGTAACACACCGAACACCAGGCTGGATGACTGGAAGGCGCTGGCCGCGCGTGAGTTGAAGACCCGCACACCCGACGATCTGACGTGGGAGACCCCGGAGGGTATCGCGGTCAAGCCGCTCTACACCGAAGACGATCTGGCCGGGGTTGGCCATCTGGGCTCGCTGCCCGGCGAGGCGCCGTATACCCGTGGTCCAAGGGCGACGATGTATCCGGGCCGGCCCTGGACGATCCGGCAATATGCCGGGTTCTCGACCGCCGAGGAATCGAACGCCTTCTACCGCAAGGGGCTGGCGGCGGGGCAGATGGGGGTCTCGGTCGCCTTCGATCTGGCCACGCATCGGGGCTATGACAGCGATCATCCGCGCGTGGTTGGCGATGTCGGCAAGGCAGGTGTCGCCATCGACAGTGTCGAGGACATGAAGATCCTGTTCGACGGCATCCCGCTGGACAAGATGTCGGTCTCGATGACGATGAATGGTGCGGTGATCCCGGTGCTGGCCAGTTTCATCGTTGCGGGCGAGGAGCAGGGGGTCGACAAGGCCAAGCTGTCGGGAACCATTCAGAACGACGTTTTGAAGGAGTTCATGGTTCGGAACACCTATATCTACCCACCCGATGATAGCATGAGGATCGTCGCTGATATCATTGAATACACGTCGAAAAACATGCCGCGCTTTAACTCTGTCTCGATCTCGGGCTACCACATGCAGGAGGCTGGCGCGAACCTGGTGCAGGAACTGGCCTTCACCCTGGCCGACGGCAGGGAATACGTGAAGGCGGCAATCGCGCGCGGCATGGATGTGGACAGCTTCGCCGGGCGTCTGTCGTTCTTCTTCTGCATCGGCATGAACTTCTTCATGGAGGCGGCGAAGTTGCGGGCCGCGAGGCTGCTGTGGTCGCGGATCATGGAGGAATTCGAACCGCAGAAGCCGGGTAGCCTGATGTTGCGCACCCATTGCCAGACCTCGGGCGTCAGCTTGCAAGAGCAGGACCCCTACAACAACATCGTCCGCACCGCCTTCGAGGCGATGTCGGCAGCACTTGGCGGAACCCAGTCCCTGCACACGAACTCGTTCGACGAAGCCATTGCTTTGCCAACGGAAAACTCTGCCCGGATCGCACGCAACACTCAATTGATCCTGCAGAACGAGACCGGGGTAACCAAGGTGATCGATCCGCTGGCGGGCTCGTATTATGTCGAGGCGCTGACCGATCAGCTTGCCACCGAGGCGTGGAAGCTGATCGAGGAGGTCGATGCGATGGGCGGTATGACCAAGGCGATCATCACGGGTATGCCGAAGCTTCGTATCGAGGAGGCCGCGGCGCGCCGCCAGGCCGCCATCGACCGGGGCGACGAGGTGATTGTCGGGGTCAACAAGTTCCAGCCTGACCGAGAGGACGCGATCGATATTCGCGATGTCGACAACGTCAAGGTGCGCGCCAGCCAGGTTGCCCGGCTGGAGACGATCCGCGCCACCCGCGACCAGGCCGCCTGCGACGCCGCGCTGGCGGCGCTGGACGAGGCCGCGCGGGGAACAGGAAACCTGCTGGCCGCCGCCGTCGAAGCGGCGCGGGCTCGAGCAACCGTCGGGGAGATATCGGACGCCATGGAGAAAACATTCGGACGCCATCAGGCCGAGATACGCACATTGTCGGGCGTTTATGGCGCTGCCTATGAAGGTGATGCGGAGTTTGCTGCCATTCAGGGGGAGGTTGAGACCTTCGCCAAGGATGAAGGCCGTCGCCCCCGGATGCTGGTGGTCAAGATGGGCCAGGACGGTCACGACCGGGGCGCCAAGGTGATCGCCACGGCATTTGCAGATATCGGCTTCGATGTTGATGTCGGCCCGCTGTTCCAAACCCCTGACGAAGCGGCGCAGGATGCCATCGACAATGACGTCCATGTCATCGGCATCTCCAGTCAGGCAGCCGGGCACAAGACCCTGGCACCGCAACTGACCGAGGCGTTGAAGGCGCAAGGGGCGGACGACATCATCGTCATCTGCGGCGGGGTGATCCCGCAGCAGGATTACGAGTTCCTGTATTCGAAGGGGGTCAAGGCGATCTTCGGGCCGGGGACCAATATTCCCGAGGCGGCGAAGAATATCATCAACCTGATCCGGGCGGCGCGTGAACCGCAGGCTGCCGAGTGAACGGGGAAGCAAGTGTGAACATGCGCTATGCAATGATCGGTACCGGCGGTATCGGCGGATATCTGGCGGCCAAGCTGGTGGCGGCTGGGGCCGAGGTGGCGGTGCTGGCGCGCGGCGCGCATTTGGCCGCAATCCGTGACAGGGGTCTGACACTGCGCGATACGGATGGCGAAGTGACGGTCCATCCGGCGATTGCCACCGATGACGGTGCGGCACTTGGCGTGGCCGATGTCGCGATCTTCGCGGTCAAGGGGCAGGATCTGGCCGCTGCCATCGAGACCGCGCGTCCGGCGATGGGCCCGAAAACGCTGGCGCTGCCATTCCTGAACGGCGTCGAGGCACCTGCGTTCCTTGCCGACGCCTATGGCGCTGACCGGGCGCTGACCGGCATCGCCCACATCTCTGCGTTTATTGCCGAACCGGGGGTGATCCAGGTTGCGACCCCATTGGCTGATTTTCTGATCGGCGGGAGCAACGGGCGCCAGGATGCGCCTCGGGTTGCCGACATCATCCGCAATTTACGGGCCGCGAGTATCGGTGTGCCGAACCGTCGGGACGTGCGCATCGATCTCTGGCAAAAATTCGTGGTGCTGACCGCGTTCAGTGGAACCACGGCGGTGGCGCGTGTCGACCTTGGTGTCGTGCGCGATACGCCGGCGCTCTGGGCGCTGTTTCGGTGCCTTGCCGAGGAGGCTGCGGCGGTTGGCCGGGCAGGTGGCGTCGCACTGCCTGAAAACACCATCGAAAAAGCCATCCATATGGCCGAGCGGATGCCGCATGATATCCGCGCCTCGCTGGCGCATGATCTGGCGGCGGGCAAGCGGCTGGAGATTGACTGGCTTTCCGGGGCCGTCGCACGCCTCGGCCGCGAGGCAGGGGTCGAGACCCCGTCCCATGCAACGGTGGCCGCGCTGCTTGCGCCCTGGCGTGATGGCCCCGGCGTGATGGGGGACGCCGAATGACTGGCCCGGGCAGTCTGGAGTGCGTCTTTGACCCATGGTCATGGCATGGCAAAGCCGACTAAAGTGTTGGCTGCCACATCACGGTTCATGCGGAGGTTTGCGATAGATGACCCAACAGAAAGACGACGCGCTGAAAGAGGCCGCGCTGCACTATCATGAATTTCCGACACCGGGGAAGCTGGCGATCCGGGTCACCAAGCCGATGGCCACACAGCGTGACCTCAGCCTGGCCTACAGCCCCGGCGTGGCCGAAGCCTGTCTGCAGATTGCCGAGAATCCGGCTGATGCCGACCGCTACACCGGCACCGGCAACCGGGTCGCGGTAATCACCAACGGCACCGCGGTTCTCGGCCTTGGTAATATCGGGGCCGCGGCGTCCAAGCCGGTGATGGAAGGCAAGGTCGCGCTGTTCAAGAAATTCGCCAATATCGACGGATTCGATATCGAGGTAAACGAAACCGACCCGAAAAAGCTGGCCGAGATTGTCATCGCACTGGAGCCAACCTTCGGTGCCGTGAACCTTGAGGACATCAAGTCGCCGGAGTGTTTCGAGGTCGAGCGCATCTGCAAGGAGCGGATGGGGATTCCGGTTTTCCATGACGATCAGCACGGCACTGCAATCGTGGTCGCTGCCGCGTCGGTCAATGCGCTGTTGCTGGCGGAGAAGAAACTTGAGGACGTCAAGATGGTCTCCACCGGCGGTGGTGCTGCCGGGATCGCCTGCCTCAATCTGCTCTGCGACATGGGGCTGAAGCGTGAGAATGTGTGGCTCTTCGACAAGGATGGTCTGATCTATGAAGGCCGCGCCGGGATTGACGAAACCAAGGGCTGGTATGCGCGCAAGACCGATGAGGGGCCACTGGCGTATCTGATCGAGGGCGCGGATATGTTTCTCGGCCTCTCTGGCGCCGATGTGCTGACCGCCGAGATGGTCAAGAAGATGGGGTCGGACCCGATCATCTTCGCGCTGGCGAACCCGATACCGGAGATCTGGCCCAATGTCGCCACCGAGGTTCGCCCGGATGCCATGATTGCCACCGGCCGGTCCGATTATCCCAACCAGGTCAATAACGTGCTGTGTTTCCCGTTCATCTTCCGTGGCGCGCTGGACGTTGGCGCGACCGAGATCAACGAGGAGATGAAGGTCGCCTGCGCCAAGGCGCTGGCCGACCTGGCGCGCGAGACCTCCTCGGCCGAGGTTGCCTCGGTGTATCGGGGCGAGCGGATCGTCTTTGGCCGCGAATATTTGATCCCGAAGCCATTCGATCTCCGTTTACTCGGCCAGGTCGCCTGCGGCGTTGCCCGGGCGGCGATGGAAACCGGCGTCGCGCGCCGCCCGATCGCCGACCTTGAGGCGTACAAAACCCAGCTCGACGGGTCGGTGTTCCGCTCGGCAATGCTGATGAAACCGGTTTTCGAGGCCGCCCGCACCGGCAGCCGCAAGCTCGTCTTCGCCGAAGGCGAGGACGAGCGGGTTTTGCGGACCGCCCAGACGATGTTGCAGGAGGGGATCGACCGGCCGATCCTGATCGGCCGTCCGGATGCGATCACGCATCGCATCGAACGCGCCGGATTGACGGTGACCCCGGGCGAGGATTTCGAAATCTGCAATCCGACCAACGATCCGCGCTATCGCGATTACTGGGAGACCTATCACAATCGCCTCGAACGCAAGGGCGTGACCCCTGAGCTTGCCCGGACGATCATGCGCACGAACACCACCGCAATTGCAGCGGTTATGGTTCACCGGGGCGACGCCGACAGCATGATCTGCGGCACCTTCGGCCAATATCTCTGGCACCTGAAATACGTCACCCAAGTCCTTGCAGGGCTGCCGGACGGTTCCGGCGGCAAACTGCGTCCGATAGGCGCTTTGTCGCCGGTCATTCTCGATCAGGGCGTGGTATTCATCGGTGACAGTCAGATCAACCATGAGCCCAGTGCGGAGCAAATCGCCGAGACGGCCATCGCGGCGGCGCGGCATATCCAGCGTTTCGGGATCGAGCCGAAGATTGCGTTGCTCAGCCATTCGGTTTTCGGCAGCCTGGAATCGGAGTCGGCGCGCAAGGTGCGCCGCGCGCTGGAGATCCTCGACACCGGTGGGGTCGATTTTGAATACGAGGGCGAGATGCATGCCGATCACGCGCTGGACGAGGAAGTGCGCGCGCGGGTCTTCCCCAATTCGCGGCTCACGGGCTCGGCGAATTGCCTGATCTTCGCCAATGTCGACGCGGCCTCGGGGTCACGCAACATTCTGAAGCAGCTTGCAGGCGGGCTGGAGGTGGGGCCGATCGTGATGGGCATGGGCAACAAGGTCCATATCGTCAGCCCATCGGTGACTGCACGCGGGCTTTTGAACATTGCGGCATTGGCCGGGACACCGGTGCAGCATTACGCTTGAGGAACGGCCCCTGCCCGAACGGGGAGAGCCCCCCAGCTCTGGGAGAAAAGGATGAGCTACAAGGACGTCTATGAGGGATCGAAAGCTGATCCCGAAGGGTTCTGGATGCAGGCGGCCGAGGCGGTTGACTGGATCGAGAAGCCCTCACGGGCACTGGATGATAGCGCGGCGCCCTTCTACCGCTGGTTCGCCGATGGGGTCTGCAACACTTGCTGGAATGCGGTTGACCGGCACGTCGCAGCCGGACGCGGCGAGCAGGTGGCGCTGATCCACGACAGCCCGGTCACCAACTCCAAGACGACGATCACCTATGCCGAGTTGCAAGACCGCGTCGCGCGGCTGGCCGGCGGGCTGGCAGCGCGGGGAGTAGCCAAGGGCGACCGGGTCATCATCTACATGCCGATGGTGCCCGAGGCAGCAGTTGCGATGCTGGCCTGTGCGCGGATTGGCGCCGTCCACTCGGTAGTGTTCGGCGGTTTTGCCGCGAACGAACTTGCCGTGCGTATCGACGACTGTACGCCAAAGGCGGTCATCGCCGCCTCGTGCGGGTTGGAGCCGGGGCGGGTGGTGAAATACAAGCCCCTGCTCGATGCCGCCTTCGATCAGGCAAACCACAAGATCGACTTCTGCGTTCTGCTGCAACGCCCGCAGGAGACGGCGTCGCTGAACGAGGGCCGTGATTTCGAGTGGGAGGCGTTCCTGGAAGGTGTCGAACTCGCAGACTGCGTGCCTGTGGGCGGCGAGGATCCGCTGTACATCCTCTACACCTCCGGCACCACCGGTCAGCCCAAGGGCGTGATCCGTTCCAATGCCGGGCACATGGTGGCGCTGCTATGGACGATGAAAAACCTCTATTGCGTCGAACCGGGCGAGGTTTATTGGGCGGCATCGGATGTTGGCTGGGTCGTCGGCCATTCCTACATTGTCTACGCACCGCTGTTGGCCGGGTGCACCTCGATCGTCTTCGAGGGCAAGCCGGTGGGAACGCCGGATGCGGGCACATTCTGGCGCGTGATTTCCGAACATGACGTGAAGGTGCTGTTCACCGCGCCGACGGCTTTCCGGGCGATCAAGCGCGAGGATCCGGCGGGCGAATTTATCCGCAAATACGACCTCTCCGGTTTCCGGACTCTGTTCCTGGCGGGCGAGCGCGCAGACCCACCGACCATGGAATGGGCCGAGGCCCAGCTCGGCGTGCCGGTGATCGACCACTGGTGGCAGACCGAGACCGGATGGGCGATTGCCGGCAATCCGATCGGGATCGAGCATATGCCCGTCAAGCTTGGGTCGCCGACAGTCGCGATGCCGGGATACGATATCCAGATTTTGGACGACGCCGGGCATCCGGTTCCAGCAGGCACGCTGGGTGCGATCACGGTCAAGCTGCCGCTGCCGCCGGGGACGCTGCCGACGCTGTGGAATGCGGATGAGCGGTACCTGAAAAGCTACCTGAACACCTTCCCCGGCTATTATGAGACCGGCGATGCGGGCCTGCTCGACGAGGATGGCTACGTCTACATCATGGCCCGCACCGACGACGTCATCAATGTCGCCGGCCACCGCCTGTCGACGGGTGCGATGGAAGATGTTCTGGCGGGCCATGAGGATGTCGCCGAATGCGCGGTGATCGGGATCGCCGACCAGCTCAAGGGGCAATTGCCGCTGGGGTTCCTGTGCCTGAATGCCGGTTGCAACCGGCCGCATGACGAGATCACGGCGGAATGCGTGAAGCGGGTGCGCAACGAGATCGGCCCGGTTGCGGCCTTCAAGCTCGCCTGTGTGGTCGAACGCTTGCCGAAGACCCGCTCGGGCAAGATACTGCGCGGCACCATGGCCAAGATCGCCGATGGCGAGGACTACAAGGTGCCAGCGACCATCGACGACCCGGCGATCCTCGACGAGATTTCCGCGGCCCTGTCACGGATCGGCTATCCCGCCTCAGCCTGAATGTCGGGCGCCATGGCCGTGCCGCACAGGCCCCGCATCCTGGATGCGTGAACGAGAAACGGGCGGGGGGATTCTGCCCCCGCGACCATACGGCATCTCTGCTGTTTCGCAGCCGCTGCTGTTCTATGTGACGCGGGGTCGCGCGAAGCGAAACCCATGCCAGTCCCGTACGCAAGGGCGCTCTCTCGAACGCCATGTTTCGGTAGATTGCCACGGGCGGGGGGACGGGCGGGGGACGGGCGGGAGGGCCGGTCACACATTTGTGAACCCCCGGACCAAGCCATCAATTTAACGATTTTGCCTCGGATTGAATCGAATTTCGCCAAAATGTATTTCTGACGTTGGCTTTGTTGCATGGAGCCTCCGAATTTATGGGATTGAACTGAACCGCTCACGCGGTGTTTGAGTTTGAAGTTTTGCGGCGGAGCGTCCTGTCTGAAAGAGTTGGGTGTTTACCGACAGCACAATTCACCAGACAGGAGACGCTGGATTCACATTTCGAGTGCAACACCTGAGTTGATGTAAGAAGGCCTCGGCGGGGGTTAAGAAACCGGGTGGTGAGTGGTGCGCATTTGGCGCAAGATGCTTTATCGGAATCCGAAAGACCCTGGAGAGCATTGATCGGGGAGGGCGCCCGCCACACCAGAACGCAAACCGCCCCAGCCGAAGCTGAGGCGGAAGTACCCGTCTGTGGGTATTGGGCTTTCTCCCGACCAGCCGGCCTTGGAACGGGTGTGAGAACGGGGGGAGTTCCCGCCCCTCCGCCTGCCCTGGCAGGGAGTGCCCGCTTCATAATGCGATTGTAGTAAAGGAACCGTTAAGCCTGTGCGCGCGGGTTTCCCAATTTGCATCCCAGCGTCGGCATTGAATTCCGGAATTTTTTACCGGGCAAAAATAAATTTCCAGTTCGCGCTCGGTAGACCTTTCCCTAGGGAATTATATACTTAATTGCACTTAACCGAATTTTTGGCGGCGATGATAGAGATGGCGCAGGTTATCGTAACGTATTCTAAACTTGGTTCCGTGATTGCGCAGGCCGCGACCGTTGTTTGTTCTCGCGTCAAAATCTATAGCGACGATGCCGTGTTCAACGGCCTGGATCAACAGTGTAATTTGCGGTTCTCGGTATAGATGCGCATTTTCATAGCGCACTTGATTATTCCGTTTTGTTCCCTTGACCACGATCAAACGCCGGAACTTGGCCGCAAATGCATTGATCAGGCTATCGTGTGTCCAATAAGGCCACACGATGTCGCTGACGGAATCGTTGCGGACCGTGATGCGGCTGCTTTCGTTCGCCACGTAGAAACCCCTATCTGAACGTCCGTGGATCGTGTGCCTAAAACTGGTTCGTCCTTTGTCGTCCCGCCATCCGAATTCCCGCACCATGTGGTGCATATGCCCCTTGGGTTGAGCTTCCAGGTGAAACAGCGTCAACAGCGCGGATCGGGAATGAAACTTGATCTCCCACTTTCCGGCATCCGGCGTGTCTGAATTTCCGCCGTCTATGCCAAGCAACTCTTCCAGCACCTTGCCTGGAGCTCCGGTGCCGCCATATCCCGGGTAGTCGGGAAGATGTAGCCAACCGCGTTTCAGGACGCCGCGAAGCCGCGCATACAGATCGGTATCGGTCATGACCGTCACGGCAGGCGGCCCAGAATCCGCGCTATCCTCTTGTCCGCCATTACCACATAAGCTGGCGACTTCTCCATGCCGATCCAGTTGATGCCCGCCTGTTCGGCTGCGATTGCCGTCGTTCCCGACCCCATGAAAGGATCGAGTACGGGGCCTCCGCCAACCGCATCAATGCATCGCGCCGCCAATTCGACGGGAAACGCAGCAGGGTGTGGATTGCCGCTTTCCTGGTCGATGCGCCAGACGCAGCCAACAGCATTGGCCTTGGGGGCAAGTCGGAAATCGGGCTTGGCAATCAGGTAGATCACTTCGTAATTTGGCAGGAAATAGCCAGGATTGAAATTAATTCCCCCCGCCCTGTGCCAGATCAGGACCTGGCGCACAGGGAAGCCCGCCACGATATCTGTGCGGTCTTGCAGCAGGCCGTTCTGCACCCGCCATTTATGATTGTAGAAGATCGCGCCGTCGGGCCGGAGCAAGCGCACCATTTCCGCCAGACAGTTGCGTTGCCAGGTCACATAGGCGGCGTGCGGCATGCAATCATCATGACCCGAATAGCCGTCTATAAGCGCGGCCTTCGGCCACTTGCCGCCGCTACCGTTCCTTAGGCCGTTTCCGGTGCTGTTCTTGATGTTATAAGGCGGCGACGTGACAACCAGCCGGACCGATTCGTCCGGCAGAGTGCGCATAATTTCAAGGCAGTCACCTTGATGAACTACGCCTCGCGGCTTCCTGTCGGACTGTCGGACTGTCGGACTGTCGGACTGTCGGACTGTCGGACTGTCGGACTGTCGGACTGTCGGACTGTCGGACTGTCGGACTGTCGGACTGTCGGACTGTCGGACTGTCCCGACTTTATTTTAACAGGCTTTTTGCGGCGCGTCCACGGTTTACTTTGAACCACCTTCCGCACTGCTTCGTCAAAGGTTTCCTCGAGTGGCAAAATCGTTTCCTGCTTCGGCATGACTGCTCCCTGACTGGGCGATCAGATCAATATAGGTCAACCTCTTTCCGTCACCCTTGCGAATCAAATTACCAAGCGCGGGTTCGCCGGACAAGCCAATTGTGTTCTGCCGGTGTTCGTACTCGGCGATATAGCGATGCGTGTGTTTGACACTCCACCAGTGATGCGTGCCGTAGTATCCGCGCTTAGAAGCGCCCAAAAGGACTCGATTCCATTGGTACTTGCCTGTCCGTTCACGTATTCACCGGCACTGTGGCGGACGGCGCGATGCTTACATTCGGGCATGCCACAATATCCAGCATGTTCGTCGGTGTAGATCGTGGAGCCAAGCGTCACGCTTTGACGAATTTTAATGTGCAAGGTCTTCTTGTTCGCTTTTTGAACCAGTGTGGTGCGTACCGGGCCATATCTTTCACGCATGCCTAGGACAGGTTGCTTGCCGACGGCGCCCCGGCCAGCCCGGAGTTTTTTCTTGCTATGTTTATTCTTCTCTTTGCCGCCTATGTAGGTTTCGTCAATCTCGATTTCACCGGACAGCGGCGCTTGGCTTCCGACGCAAGCCTCACGGATACGATGCTCAAGGAACCATGCGGTCTTTTGTGTGATGCCTAATTCCTTGGCGAACTGGACGCTAGAGATACCCTTGCGAGCCGTCGTCATCATATAGATGGCTAAGAGCCAAGTTTGCAGGGGCAGCCTTGAGCTTTCCATGACAGTGCCCGTGCGGACGCTGAACCGTTCTTTGCAATTCCCGCATTTATAGCCCATCTTGCCGGACAGATTGTAAATCTTGTCGTGGCCGCAGTGAGGGCAAACAGGTTTACCGTTCCAGCGTTCTTCAACGATAAAGTCCTTACAAGCGTTCTCTGTCGGGAACCGTTTGTAAAACTCTGGGATACTCATATGATCTTTCATAGTGCCTAACTCCTTTTGATACTTAATTGTACCGATAATGAAAGATTATGTCAAATGTTTTAGTGCAATTAAGTATATAAATCCCTTTCCCTACACCGAAAACACGGTATTTCCTCTCTTATGGAAATGGTTTTCATAAACTGAGGTGACGGCAATGAGTGACGGCAAAACGAAATCTTCCGGGCAGGTGCGCTCGCTTACCCGGGCGTTGACGCTATTGCGCCACTTGGCGGAAAGCGGCGACGGCATGTCGTTGACCGAGCTTTCCGAGTCGGCGGTGTTGCCGCCATCGACGACGCACCGGCTCTTGACGACGCTCGAATCGGAACACTTCGTCCGGCCCGACCCCCAGGGCGGGCTTTGGCGCATTGGCGTCGCCGCCTTCTTCGTCGGCACCGCCTTTGCCCGCAGCCGGGACAAGCTCAGCCTCACCCGCCCCTATCTGCGCCGCCTGATGGAGTTGTCTGGCGAAACCGCCAACCTGTTCGTCGAGAGCGACCACGAGGCGATCTGCATCGGCCAGATCGAATCCCGCCATGCCATGCGGGCGCTTACCGGTGTCGGCGGTCGGGTTCTGATGCATTCTTCGGGGGCCGGCAAAGTGCTTCTGGCGCATATGGAGACAGCGCGGCGGCGGCGGGCCCTCGAGACCATGGCTTTGCCGCGCGAGACACAGCGCACCATCACCGACCGGGGGCGGCTTCAGGAGGAACTCGACGAAATCCACAATCTTGGCTACGCCGTGGATGACGAAGAGCATGCCCTGGGCCTGCGCTGCGTCGCCGCGCCGCTGTTCGACGAGTTCGGCCGGGCCGTTGCCGCACTCTCGGTTTCTGGTCCGAGCGCCCGGATTCCGGTCGACCGGTTGCCCATTCTCGGCCGAATGATCGCTCAGGTGGCTCTTGAAGCAACCCGTGATTACGGGGGCGCGGCACCGGTTGCAGCCCGGTAACGCGGCCAGCAACGCAACCCGTCCAGCGATGGACTAAATCCACTGGACGCCACCAACCGCCTTTGTTATACGCCCTCTCACCTCACCGAAGATCGGCTATTCCGGCGTAGCTCAGTGGTAGAGCATCGGACTGTTAATCCGTGGGTCGTTGGTTCGAATCCAACCGCCGGAGCCAATCTTTCCATGGGTTTTCCCGTCCTCTCTCAAGCCTCCGATTCCATCACATCCGCGGCCCAGGCGATTGCCTGGACCGTTTGGGCGATGTCGGCGTCGTCGTGAGCGAGCGAGATGTAGAACTTGTGCGGCGACTTCAGGATGCCATGCTGACGCAGCAATTCGTCGAAGCGATTCTTCCGTGCCGCGTCGCCGGCAAGGAGGTCGCGGTAATTGCGCACTGGCCGGTCGGTGAACACCACGTCGAATACCGCCGGGAGGCCGGCAATCCGGGTCGGGATGCCGACACGGGAGAAATTCTCCTCCAGCGCCTGCATGATCGCGCGTCCGGTCGCCTGGATCCGGTCATAGGAGCCAGGGCGGCGCAGGATTTCCATTGTAGCACTCCCCGCGGCCGAGGCGACCGGGTTGCCGCTGAGGGTGCCGATCTGGAGGGTGAAACCGTCCGTGCCCACCCGTTCCATGTCGAAATGCGCCATGATCTCGTCCTTGCCCGCGATTGCCGCCAAGGGAAACCCGCCGCCGATGACCTTGCCCAGCGTACAGAGGTCCGGGGTCACGCCGTACAGCTCCTGCCCACCGCCATAGGCGAGGCGGAATCCGGTCACGATCTCGTCGAAGATCAGCGGGATGCCGCGGCGTTCGGTCTCGTCGCGCAGGAATTCCAGGAAACCCGGCTGTGGTGCGAGCAGGCGCTGGAACGGCTCGACGATAATCGCCGCCAGCTGGTCGGCATGGGCATCGATCAGCTGCCGGGCAACCTCGGTGTCGTTGAACGGCGCGACCAAGACATTGTCGCGAACCGAGGAGGGAATCCCGGCGGAATCCGGCACCGCCAGCGGATAGTTGGCCAGTATCTTCGGTGCCAGGCTCATTAGCGACGATTCGCTCATGCCATGGTAACCGCCCTCGAATTTCAGGATCAGGTCGCGGCCGGTATGCGCGCGGGCCAGGCGCATGGCATACATGACCGCCTCGGAGCCGGTACTGACAAATCGCAGCTTTTCGGCGCAGGCGACCGCGTCGCATATCGTCTCGGCCAACTTGATGCCCTGGGCATTGTTGGCGAAGAAGGTCACGCCGTTCGGCAACTGCCGCTCGACGGCGGCCAGCACATCCGGATGGCCATGGCCCACCAGCATCGGGCCGGAGCCGAGCAGGAAATCGACATACTCGTTGCCGCTTTCATCCCAGACCCGGCCACCCTTGCCCCGGGCGATCACGATATCCGTGGCGAAATTGCCGAACCCTCCGGCTGGCAAGACCTGTCTTGCACGTTCGATGAGGTCTGTTTCGGTCGTTACATGGCGGTCGTCAGGCATAGACGGTCTCCTGCATGATTCGTTGCCGGAAGGATGGGGCCCGAAGGATGGGGCTGGCCCCGCTAGAAATGCAATCCCTATACCTGATCTCACCGGGCGGACGTTGGTGTTCGCGTCGGTGAGAACGGGCAACGCAGCCTTGATCCGTGCATTTCGCATACAGACAGCCCGCAACAAATGTGGTATTGTCGCCCGAGGAGGTCGAACGAAGCTGCGAGGTGTATGTGGATAGCATTTCACGAACCCGATTCGCGCTGACGCTGCTGGCGCTGTTATTCCTGGCCCGCGTGGCGGGGCAGGCGGTGGCCTGTTCGATCGCCCCCGCGATATTGCCGTCCGATGCGATGTGGCACATGGCAACCGTGCCCTACGCTGTCCTTGCAACTGTTCAGGTGGCGGTACTGGCCGCGATGGCGGTGGCGATCTGGCGCCTGGGCCGGATCGGTACCCATCCGCGCACGGCGGCGGCCCTTCTCGTGGTGGGGGCGCTCTATCTCGGTGCAATGGGCAGCCGTTTCGTCATTGGCGCTGCCGGAATCGCGCCGGGCGGCTGGTTTGACAAGCCGGTCTCGACACCCTTCCATCTGGTGCTGGCCGGATGGTTGCTGATCTTCGCCTTTCATCTGGCCGGTGAGCCATTGCGCGAGCGCCTGCGCCGGGCAGCGCGGGCGCTATCGCAGGCATTGGCCTATCCGGCGGTCATGGCTGCCTCTTGTGCGCTGTTCTTCTGGCTGCGGCGCCACGATTCCCCGGTCCAGTTCGCGGCGTATTTGCCGGTGATACTGGGCGCCTCGGCGATCCTGGTTCTGGAACTCGCGGCCCCCTACCGCCATACTTGGCTGCCAGGTCGGCGCGTCGTCGCCCAGGATGCGCTTTATCTGCTGGTGGTGCAGGTCGCCCTGCCGGCGGCGTTGACACTGGCGATTGCCGGTGCCGCCGCAGGCGCGTTTGGCAATAGCCTGGCCGCCGGGCTTTGGCCGCATGATTGGCCGGTCGCCCTGCAGGCCATCCTGATGATCGCCGCGGCCGACTTCATGCGCTACTGGCTGCACCGCGCAGCCCATCGCTGGGCGGTTCTGTGGCGGCTCCATGCGGTTCACCATGCGCCGGAGGAGCTCTATTTCCTCAATGTCGGCCGGTTCCACCCGCTGGAGAAATCGCTCCAGTTCCTGTTCGACGCCGCGCCGTTTATCCTGATCGGAGTCAGGCCGGAGGTGGTGGCGGCCTATTTCGTGTTCTATTCGGTGAACGGGTTCTTCCAGCACTCGAACGCCGATGTGCGCCTGGGTCCGCTGAACTGGATCGTCGCGGGGCCGGAGTTGCACCGCTGGCATCACTCGCGCGTCGTGCGCGAATCCGAGAATAATTTCGGCAACAACCTGATCATCTGGGATGCACTGTTCGGTACCCGCTTCCTGCCCGATCGGCAGGTCGGCGAGATTGGCTTGCAAAACCGCGCCTATCCGAAGGATTTCCTTGGCCAGACATTGGCGCCGGTCACGGTCGATCCAAATCGTGACTCCAGCGAGTCGGGGCCGGCATGAGTCTCGGCTTTGCCGCCCGTGCTGTGCTGGCCGCGGCGAATCTGCTTTACCGGCGTCCGCTCCTGGCCGATGCCCGCGACCCGCGGCGTGCGCAGGAGCGCGTCCTGCGCCGCATCCTGGCGGCGAATGCGGCGACCGAATTCGGGCGCGAGCATGGCTTCGACCAGTTGACCTCAGCCGACGCATTCCGCGCCGCGGTTCCGGTTCAAACCCATGACAGCCTTGCCGAGGCGATCCAGCGGCAGGCTTCGAGCGGGGAGGCCATGCTGACCGCCGCGCCGCCGGTCTTTTATGCGCGCACCAGCGGCACCACCGGACCTGCGCGCGATTTTCCGGTCACGGCGGCGGCGCAGGCGGCGCAACGGGCGGCGCAGCGGGTCTTCGCGGCGACGCTGCATCGCGGGACCGGGTTTTTCAGCGGGCAAATCGCCGGGTTTGGCGGCGTACATGTCGAAGGCCGGTTACCCAGCGGGCAGCCCTACGGCTCGGCCTCGGGTCAGACCTACGCCACCGCACCATCGTTCGTCCGCAAGAAGTTTACGTTGCCGGAACTGGCCTTCGAGATTGTCGACCCGACCGAGAAATATCATGCCTACGCCTTGTCGATGCTGGGTGCCGGCGATCTGAGCGGGATCATCACGGCGAACCCCTCGACGCTGCTGTCGGTATTTGCCCATATCAAGCACAACGCCGAGACGGTGCTGCACGATTTGTCGGACGGCAGCTTCACGATCTCCGAGCGTCCCGGCGAGATTGCCAAGGGCGCAATGTCGAGCATTGCTGCGCAGCCGGGCCGGGCGAGGATGCTGGAAGGTTTGCTGGCGCAGGGCGCGCCGCTGGGCCAGGCATGGTCCCGGCTCGATACCATGGCGAGTTGGATCGGCGGAAATTGCGGCGTCGCGCTGGACCAGCTTCGGCCGATGCTGCCGCCGGAGTTGCAGGTGGTCGAGATCGGCTACCGCGCCAGCGAATTTATCGGCACGATCAATGTCGATGCCGGCGCCAATCTTTGCCTGCCGGATATCCGCCACACCGTGTTCGAATTCGTCGAGGAGGGCTGTTGGGAGCGCGGGGAAGCGAACTTCCTCTGGCTGGATCAGATCGAGGCGGGCCGTTGCTACTACGTCTTCGCCACCACGCCGTCGGGTCTGTACCGCTATCACATCAACGATGTGGTCGAGGTGACGGGTCGCCTCGGCGCGTGCCCGACGATCGGGTTTTTGCGCAAGGGGCAGGGCGTGACCTCGATCACCGGTGAGAAAATCCACGAGACACAGGTCATCGAAGCGGTGCGCCGGGTGGCGCGGCTTCGTGGCGTCGCGCCCGCCTTCTTTATCGCGATTGCCGACCCGCAAGCGGCCATTTACCGGCTGTTTCACGAGGCCGATGCGCCGCCGCCGCAGGGCCGCACGGTCGAAGCCGGGGCGGCGTTCGACGCGGCATTATGTGAGGGCAACATCGAATACGCGGCCAAGCGGTTCTCCGGCAGGTTGTCGCCCGCCGAGGTCGTCTTCGTGAGGCCGGGCACGGGCGAGGCGGTGAAGGCCGCCGCCGTCGCTGCCGGCCAGCGCGAGGCGCAGGTCAAGCTGCCGCTGCTGGCCGATGCCGCGCGGTGGCAGTTCGACTTCAACCCTCACCGGTGGGAGAGCGGGGAATGAGCGTCGTGCAACTCGACCTGATGACCTTCCCGGCCCGGTTCCGGATGCGCTTCTCCCACGGCTCGGCAACCCGGTCCGAGACCGAGAATGTCATCTGCATCGCCCGCGCCGACGGCATTACCGGCTTCGGCGAGGGGTGCCCGCGCGGCTACGTTACCGGCGAGACGATCGGCAGCGCCGCCGGGTTTTTCAATGCGCACCGGGCCAGTCTCGAATCCGATATCCGCGATCTGCCCGGCCTGCGCGCCTGGATTGCTGCCCATGGCGAAGCGATCGACGCGAACCCTTCGGCCTTCGCCGCGGTCGAGATCGCCCTGATCGATCTGTTTGCGCAACGCGCGGGGCAGGGCATCGAGGCGTATCTCGGCCTGCCGCCGCCGCGCCCGATCACGATCTCCTCGGTTTTCGGCGTCACCAGCCGCCTGGCGGCTGGCGCGATCGGCGCGGGCTACCGGTTGTTCGGCATGACCAATGCCAAAGTGAAGCTGTCGAGCGAGGTGACCGCAGACCGCGCCCGGGTGTCGATCATTCTCCGGGTTCTTGGCCCCGGCGCCCGGTTGCGTGTCGACGCCAACAACCTGTTTCAGAACCCTGGGGATTGCGTCACCCATCTCAAAGCCACCGAAGCCCCGGTCTGGGCGATCGAAGAACCGCTGGCGCCGCGCGATTTTTCCGGGATGAACGATGTCGCAGCGGCGACCGGCACCCGGATCATTCTGGACGAGAGCGCGATCGGCGCCGAAGACCTTGCCGCCGTAGACGGGGCGCAATGGATCGTCAATCTCAGGGTGTCGAAACATGGCGGCCTGCTTCGCAGCCTGGATATGCTGCGGATCGCGCGGCAACGCCGACTTGGCGTACTCCTCGGCTGCCACGTTGGCGAAACCAGTATACTGACCCGAGCCGGGCTGGCGCTGGCTTCGGCCTGCGGGGCCGATCTGATCGCGGCGGAATGCGCCTATGGCGGCTATCTGCTGGCACGCGACCTGGCCTCGCCACGGTTGCGCTTTGGCAGAGGTGGCACCCTCCGTGCGCCAAGCGGGGGCATTGGCCTCGGAATCGCCGTACGGAGTAACCTGTTGGCGCCGGTCAACTAGGGTCTGTTGAGATTCATCTTGAGTTTATCACGGCTGCACCGGCGTAGATCATTGCCGAGAAACTGCTGTCGGTCTTGCAGGCCCGCAGTGCGATGCGTTTGAAGTTTTTGAGACTACAGAAGAAATTCTCAATGAGGTGGCGCCATTTGCAGGCCTCGGTGTCGATCTCGCGAGGCGCCACCCGGTTGGGGTGTTGCGAGATCATGATCCCGGCGCCGCGCTGATGAAAACATCGCGTTGAACCCAGTAGCGGAACCGTATGAACACCGAGTTCCAGTGTCCGAAAGTCTCGGGCAGGTCACGCCACGGCGCACCGGTGCGCGCAATCCACAGCACCGCCTCCAGAAACAGCCGCCCGTCGCCGGCCCGGCCCGGGTCGGATGTCTTTCCCGGGCAATGCGGCTCCATCTTCTCCCATTGCGCATCCGTCAGTATCGTTCTGGTCATTGACTGCTCCCTCGTCTTGGGAGATTGATTCAGAAATTGGCCGGGATGAGAATCCTGAATCTCAACAGACCCTGGAGAACTTTGACCTCATCTTGCTCTAAACGACTGGTTGCCCTGCGGTGCGACCTTGTTCTAATCCTGAAACCTTGGGCGACAACACCTGCATGGGTGCCGATTGGAATCTCTGTCCAAGTGGGGAGAAAATGTCCGTGGATCCGCGATATTCGGTCTTGTTCGAGCCGGTCCAGATCGGGCCGGTCACGGCCAAAAATCGTTTCTATCAGGTGCCACACTGCAATGGCATGGGGCATTTGCGGCCCCAGGCACATGCAGCGATGCGCGGGATAAAGGCTGAAGGCGGTTGGGGTGTCGTCAGTACCGAGGAGGCGGAGATCCATCCATCCTCGGACCTGTCGCCTTTTTCCGAGCAACGTATCTGGGATGAACGCGACATCCCCGCGCTCAGCCTGATGACCGAGGCGGTACACGCGCATGATGCTCTGGCGGCGATCGAACTGGCCCATAACGGTCAACACGCGGCGAACATGTGCTCTCGCATACCACCGTATGCGCCGTCGAATACTTCGGTTGGCAGCTTCTATCCGCAGCAGGCGCGGGCGATGGACAAGGAGGATATTCGCGCGCTGCGGCAGTGGCATCGCCGCGCTGTCGGCAACGCCAAGAAGGCCGGGTTCGACATCGTATATGTCTATGCCGGCCACCATCTGACGGCGGCTCACCAATTCCTGTCGCCGATTTTCAATCAGCGCGGCGATGAATATGGCGGGTCGCTGGAGAATCGTGCCCGCCTGACCCGCGAACTTCTGGAGGATTCGCTGGATGAGGCCGCCGGGGAATGCGCCGTCGCCTTTCGGTTCGCTGTCGATGACATGAACGGGCCTGACGGGATGCAGGCAGATGAGGAAGGCCGGGCCGTGGTCGAGATGCTTGCCGACTTGCCGGACCTCTGGGACGTGAACGTGGCCGGCTGGGCCAACGACTCGCAGACATCGCGATTTGCGCCGGAGGAAGGCTATCAGGAGGCCTACACCGCCTTCGTCAAATCCGTGACCAACAAGCCGGTTGTCGGTGTCGGGCGCTATACCTCGCCAGACCGGATGGCCTCGCTAGTGCGCCGCGGCGTGCTGGACCTGATCGGCGCCGCGCGGCCCTCGATTGCGGATCCGTTCCTGCCGAACAAGGTTCGGGATGGCCGGGTCGACGAGATCTGCGAATGTATCGGCTGCAACATCTGTGTCTCCAGCGACAATCTGTGTGTTCCGATCCGGTGTACGCAGAATCCGACCATGGGGGAGGAATGGCGTCGCGGCTGGCATCCCGAGAAAACGACAACGCGCACCAGCGATGACAGTGTCCTGATCGTTGGCGCCGGGCCTGCCGGGCTCGAATGCGCCCGCCAGCTTAGCGATCGGGGTTACACGGTGGCATTGGCCGAGGCGCAATCCGAGCTTGGCGGGCGGGCGTTGCTGGAATCCCGGCTCAAGGGGCTGGGCGCCTGGCTTCGGGTGCGCGATTACCGCGAACACGCGCTGGTGCAGCGGCCGAATGCTAGCATCTACCGGGAAAGCGCGCTCGACGTATCGGATATCCTGGAGTTCGACTTCCCCCATGTCATCGTTGCAACCGGCGCCCACTGGCGCGCCGATGGCATGGGGCGGAGCCGGCGCCGGGCCATCCCCGGTCTCGATCAGGTCAATGTTTTGACCCCGGATGACATCATGCGGGGCAAATTGCCGGGTGCCGGGCCGGTGGTGATCTATGACGACGACCAAGCCTATATGGGCGGTGTGATCGCCGATCACCTGAGTGAAAGCTGTTCGGATATCACACTGGTCACACCGTCCGGCACCGTCTCGCCCTGGACCGCGTATACGCTGGAGCAGGAGCGCATTCAGGCGTCTCTGATCCGGCTCGGGGTTTCGCTGCAACTCAGTCAGAAGATAACTGCGGCTGGAGATGGCTGGGTCGAAATGACCTGCGCCTATACTGGGCAACCTCGGCAAATCCCCTGCGCCACGTTGCTCCTCGTGACCGAGCGCCAGCCCGAAGCACAGCATGCCGAAGGCTTGCGGGGCAGACTTGCCACCCAGCCCGGCCTTCCACTGCGCAGTGTTCAGACCATTGGTGATGCGCTGGCGCCGGGCCTGATCGCGGATGCGGTATTCTCGGGCCACCTCGCGGCTCGGAATTTCCAGCGCGACCCGCAAGAGGTCGAACGTGAGCTGTTCGTGCGCGAGATTCCGGCTTTGCCTTAGCGCATTCGGCGCACAACGATTTAACCCCTCAGTTCACCTCGAAGGCGAGGTCCATGATCCGGCCGTCCGGGCCATTGACCGTCGACATGTCTTGTGGGCAAGCCGAGATCACGGCGATCACCGGCATCTCGGCCCGGAACACGACCTGGTCGCCCGGCGCTGACACCGTGGGCAGAAAATCGACCGCGCCATCCCCTGCGACCGGGATGTTCATCCACAGATTGAAGGGCGCGGGGATCGCGGGCGCCCGCCTGCCGATGGCGATCAGCGCCATGCGCAGGTTGTCGGTGCAGTTGTCGTGATATTCGGTGCAGCCGAGCTGTTGATATCGATAGGCGTCGCAAGCTGCGATCACCGTGTCGTGGACGCCGGGCGAGGTGTCCTGCTCGAATTGCAGGATCGCCCGGCGGCGGTTGGTGATCAGCCGGTCGCCAGCGTGCGGGAAGATCGAGTCCAGGTCCACATGCATGTGCTCCATCGACATGTACTCGCCCAGGTCGTCGGCATTGAAGGCCCAGAAGTCGCCGACCTGGGTGCCGTGGGTGTTGATCACCGTCAGTCGCTGCCCGGCCGCCAGCCGCACCGCCACGCCGCAGCGGGCGGGGACGACGTAGCGCTGCCCCGGTATCGCCGCGCCGTCGGACGAAATGGCGCTGTCGGAGCTGATGTTGCGTCCGTCGGGGGTTCCCGGGTCAAAGGCGGTCATGGTGGTGTCTCCAGTTGCTGCGCGCACAATACGGTGCCATTTGGAAGGTTATGCCGACCCGGGCCAAGGTGCGCGATGCGGCCGTCGCGGGCGGAGGTTGGACGCGGTGTCACGGTGTGTGTTAGATCGGCAATCGCAGGGTAAGATCATGGTTGGTATGAGGTCAATGTTGCTGGTTAAAATGCTTTGCCGCAGGGCGATGATCCTTGGCCTCCTCGCGGCCATCGGCTGGTCGGGGGCATGGCCCGCGCGGGCTCTCGAGGCCGATGCGGCGCGCGCGCATGTCGAGGCAACGATCGAACATATCCTGCAACCCATCACCGCCAACCGGCCACGCGCCGAGACGGCCAAGGCACTGCGCGCGATCTTCGAACAGAGGACAGCACTTGCGCAGCTCGCACGGTTCACCGCAGGGCGTCACTGGCGCCAGATGTCGGATACTGATCGCGCGCGCTTTACCGAAAGCTTCTCGAACTATGTGGCTTTCGTCTATGCGGGCCATTTCCGCGAGTTCGAGGGCGATATCGCCGATCTGCGCGCTGTCGTAAGCATCCAGGGCGTCGAGGACGCAGGCGCCAGGGGCATCGTCGTGCATACCAAAATCCGCCCGACCCGTCGATTGGGGATATCGATCGACTGGCTGGTCTCGGATCGGTCCGGCAAGATCGCAATCTCGGACCTGCGGGTCGAAGGCATCTCGCTGGCGATCACCCAGCGCGAGATCATCGGGGCTATGATCGAGGCGCGAAGTGGCAACATGATCTACTTGATCGCCGCCCCGCTCGGAGATATGGTCAAATCCACTTGATACATCGAAGAACCCGGGAATTGAACCAGGCGAAGTCCGATGGCTTCGGCGGCGCGGTGAAGTGGACCAAAGCCGCAACGCTGCTCGGTACGGCGAAGGTCCAGCAACAGTTCGAAGAGTACCAGAACTGTGCGCTCAAGGTTCACAAGGCGCGCCAGTATCTCCGGGAAATGCGAGGTTGATGATCGGTTCACCGTGACTGTGATCTCGTGGTATCAGGCGGGAAAGAATCATGATGAACCGTGAACCATAGCTAAACCAATCTGCGAATGAGCAACTCTAACTCATTTCTAAAAAACGCAAGACGCCTTTGCGTTGCGCCGATGATGGACTGGACGGATCGGCATTGCCGGATGTTCCATCGCCAGTTCACCACCCATGCGCTGCTTTATACCGAGATGGTCACCGCAAGTGCGGTCATGCGTGGCGATGCGCCATATCTGTTGCGCCATGACGCCGCCGAGCATCCGCTTGGATTGCAACTTGGCGGCTCCGACCCCATTGAGTTGGCCGAGGCGGTGCGCATCGCCGCACCCTTCGGATTTGCCGAGATCAATCTGAATATTGGCTGTCCCTCGGATCGGGTGCAGTCAGGCACCTTCGGCGCCTGCCTGATGCGCGAACCCGGCCTGGTCGCCGATTGCGCGGCCGCGATGCTTGCGGCTGCCGGCGCCGCGGCGGGTGCAGACGGCCCCGAGATCACCGTGAAATGCCGGATCGGGGTCGATGATCAAGACCCGTGGGTGGTGCTGCCCGCGTTTGTCGACCGGGTCGCCGCCGTTGGGGTGCAGGTCTTCGCGGTCCATGCCCGCAAGGCGTGGCTGTCCGGGTTGAGCCCGAAGGAAAACCGCGATGTTCCCCCTCTCGATTATGAATTGGTCCGCCAGTTGAAACAGTCGCGGCCGGGGCTCGATGTCATCCTCAATGGCGGTATCGCCTCGCTCGAACAGGCGCGCGGGCATCTTGCCGAGGGGTTCGCCGGCGTCATGGTCGGCCGCGCCGCCTATCACGAACCGGCGGCGGTACTGTGCGGCGCCGATGCGCTGGTGACCGGCATCGAGCGCGGCGCGGTTCCGGCCGAGGCCGCGGTGCGTGGCATGTACCCCTATATCGAGGCCGAACTGTCGTCCGGCACTCGCCTTGCCCGGATCACCCGCCACATGCTCGGGGCCTTCGCCGGGCGCCCCGGGGCGCGGCGATGGCGGCGCATCCTTTCCGAAGGCGCACACCTGCCTGGTGCCGGGGTCGAACTGGTCGAGATCGCCCTGAGCGCGATCGCACCCCAGAGCGCCCCCTTTAACGCTGCGGCGGAATAGGCGATGGAAGGCGGGGGGATGGAGGCCCGGGCGCGGCAGTTCTTCGCGCGGGGCTGGTGCGCGTTCGATCATGACCCGGCGCTCGCCGCCTGGGTCGAGGCGGTCCGCCCGGTCGCCGAGGCGAGCCAGCACGACCCGGAACTCCGCTCTCGATGGTTGCGCTGCGGAGGAACCTGGTTTGCCGGGGTCAATGCCCTGCCGAACGATACCTCGGGTGCGGTGCCCGAAGGCCGTGTCCCGCCGCTGGCCGGGACGGCGGTGGATTTCATCGGGCAGGCGCTCGGCCTGCCCGGGATCGCCTGGGACAAGGCCCAGGTCTCGATCTGCTTCCCCGGCTATCCCCAACCCTGGGAAGGCGAGAACGAGGCCGCCTTCCGCTTTCGCCGCGACCGTGATGCCGCTCATGTCGATGGTCTGCGCCGCTCCGAGTCGGGCCGTCGGCGCAAGTTGGGCGAGACCCATGCTTTCATCCTGGGCATTCCCCTCACCAAGACCCGCCCGGATGCCGCTCCGTTCACGATCTATGAGGGATCGCACGAACTGATGCGCCAGGCTTTCCGCGCCCGATTTTCCGACATCGCGCCCACCGACTGGGTGGAGGAAGATGTCACCGCAGCTTATTTCGCCGCCCGGCGCGAGGCGTTCGCAACCTGCCCCCGGGTGCCGCTGCATGCAGATCCGGGTCAGGCCTACCTGGCTCACCGGTTATCGCTCCATGGTGTTGCTCCCTGGGGCAGATCCACCGAAACCGGCCCGCGCATGATCATCTATTTCCGTCCCGAAATGACGGCGCAAGAGGATCCGGATTGGTGGCTGGAACGGCCCTGATCGGGTGGAATTCGCCCTAGGGTCTGTTCGAAAGGGATCAGCACCATCAAGGCGCCGGTGTCGATCATCAACCGCAGCTTGACGCCGTTGATTTCGGCGTCAGCCCGGTAGTGGCCATCCCAGCCGCGGCGCAGTTCGGCCTGGCCAACGATGCGTGACAGGGCGACGCTCGGCATCAGTTCGGCCCGGATCTCCTGGACGATGATCGCCGCCTCGTCACGGAAAACAAAGGCAGTCAGCAGCCCAGCGATGGTGCCCAGCCACACGGCCGAATGCACCAGCGTCTTGCGCCCGCCGCTCAAAAGCATCCGCCCGGCGCCGGCGATTGCCAGCCCCGCCGAGAGCACCGTGAGATAGACGACCCGCATATCCGTCTGTCCGCCGTCGACGGCTCTGTCCGACGGAGCCCCCGACAGAAGCAGCGCCAGAATCGCCAGTCCGATGATCAGGATCGGTCAGAAATGCATTGTACGCGTTCTGCTCCCGGTCTCTTGTTGTCTCTTACAAATAACGCGCCGGAACGGATATCGCTCTTGAGTACCTTTCGGAAGAAAGGCGGTGCCTCAAGTCGTTTTGCCGGAAAGCACCACGATTCCGGCGTCGCTGACAGGGTGGGTTTCGGCGGTGAACGAATTGGGATGTCGTGTTACCGGCGGCGCCGCGCCGCTCGGCGGGCACCCGCGCCACCGCTGCGCCGGGCGGGACCGGGGTTCCGGCCCGGCAGGGTCGCGGTGACTTCGTGGCGCTCCTCCGGAGTCATGCGCGACCAGCGGTTGATCTCGTTGATCGAGCGATGGCAACCCAGGCACAGCCGGGTCTCAGGGTGAATCACGCAGATCTTGACGCAGGGGCTGTCGATCTCGTCGCGCTCCCACAGTTCATCGGTCATCGGCGTTCTCACTCCGCAAAACCGCCAGACGATCCAGCGCTCCCTGCAGAATAAACGCGGCGGCGACCTTGTCGATCACTTCCCGCCGACGCTTTCGTGACGAATCCGCCGCCAGCAACGCACGCTCGGCGGCCACCGTGCTCAGGCGCTCGTCCCAGAAGGCGATGGGTTGCGCGATGCGCGCCGCCAGATTGTGGGCGAAAGCCCGGGTCGACTGGCAGCGTGGCCCCTCCGAGCCGTCCATATTTCGTGGCAACCCCAGCACGATGGCGGCGATGCCGCGCCCGGCAATGATCTCCTCCAGCCGCGCCGCATCGGCGGAGAATTTGGTCCGCCGCACGATCTCCAGCGCTGTCGCGGTTATTTTCAGATCATCGCTCACCGCCACGCCGATGGTCTTGGTGCCCAGATCCAGCCCCATCACCGGGCCGTGCAGTCCCGGCAGCGCCGCCACGTCATCATGAATGGGAGCGCTCACGGGTCGAACAACCCCATAACCAGCGCCTGTTCACGCAGAAAACCCGCTTCGGTTTTGTTGCCGTATGCCGCGATGCCCAGCCGGGCTACCCGTGCTGCGTCGTCGCGCTTGCCCAACTGATTATAGGCATTGATCAACCGCAGCCATTCCTCGACCTCGCCTCCCTCCGAGGTCAGGCGTGTCTCCAATTGCGCCACCATGCCCTCGATCATTTCCTGGCGCTCCTCGGGCGACAGTGTCCCGGCGGCCTCGATATCGGCGGCGTTCGGCCCCGGCAACGCGCCGGTCCTGCGGTCCCGCAAAGCCTTGGCCTCGGTCAGCATGTCTTCGAGGAAGCCGAGCCATTCGGCGTTCCCCGGCGTCTCCGCCTTGAGGTTTTCCCAGATCGCGACCGCGTCGTCGATCTGCCCCTTCTGAGCCATCAGCAGCCCCGCGTAGTAACGCGCCGCGGGCAGTGTCTTGTCCCGGCTCAGCGCCGCGCCGACCGCCTGTTCGGCTTCCGGCGAGACATACCCGCCGGTCGCCAGCACCATCGCCTCGGCCATCGAGGCATAAAGCGCGGCCTCGGCCTGATCTCCGGCAAGGACGGTCAGCCTCTCATAGGCGCGCCACGATTCGCCGTACCGCCCCAGCCGCAAATAGCCGCTGGCGAGCAGTTCCAGCCCCTTCACATCGTCGGGGCGTTCTTCCAGCATGACTTCCAACCGATCAATCAGGGTGACATAGTCCTGTTGCTCGCTGCTCAGAGGCGGGAGCGGGCCGGGGGTATGTGCGGCCTCCGCCTCGGCTTGCGACAGGCGGGTCGCCTGCTCGCTGCCGGCTGTGGTGCGTTCGGCCAGCGGACGATCGGGCATCCCTGGCATCCCGTTGGCCAGATAGAGCACCACCGCCAAAGCCGGTGCACCAACCACCGCGATCCCGGCCAGCAGGCGCGAGTATCCGCGCGGTGCGGGGCCAAGATCACCGGCCGCTTCGGCGCGTCCGGTGGCAGCGATCAGGCGGCGCGAGACCTCGGCCCGCGCGCCCGCCGCCTCGTCGGCGCTGATCGTGCCGCGGGCAAGATCGCGCTCAACTTCGTCGAGTTGGTCGCGGTAAAGCTGGGCGTCGCTGCGCCCGCGCCTTTCGGCTCCGCCACGGCCCATGATCAGTGGCCGAACCAGGATCAGCACGGTCACCAGCGCCAGCGCGCCTGCCACGGCATAGAACAGAACCATCTTGGCCCTCCTTCGTGCTCACAGGTAACCGTGCGTTGGTTCCGGTTCAACCGGCAACCTTGGCGCAGTTGCGCCAAGCGGCCGCACGTCGCCGGTAAGTGTCTGACTCAAAAACCGCCCATATGCGGTTTTGCCGACCGCTCACCACCTCGCACCCTCGCCCAACCCCCTTTCAAGGATACAATTGAGAGGGGTTGGGCGGGTGCGGGGTGGTGAGTGGTCCCCTTCCGGTTTGGCCCGAAGTGTCGCGGCGAGACGATCAGACGGCGGATTTCCCTAGGCAGGAGCGCGGGGTGTAGTCTAACTCCCATTCCAGATGCGCGCCGCGCCACGGGAGAGAGACATGAGACGCTATTCCGCCTTCGCCGTCGCGAAAGAGGCGTTCAGCTATCACCAGGGGTGGGAGCGCGCCTGGCGCAGCCCCCAGCCGAAGGCGCGTTACGATGTCATCATCATCGGCGCCGGCGGCCACGGGCTTGCGACCGCGCATTACCTCGCCAGGAACCACGGCATCACCAATGTGGCGGTGCTGGAGAAGGGCTGGCTGGGCGGCGGCAACACCGGGCGCAATACCACGATCATTCGTTCGAACTACCTCCAGCCCGCATCGTCCGAGATCTTCGAGCTGTCGCGGTCGCTGTATGAGGACCTCAGCCAGAAGCTGAATTTCAACATCATGTTCAGCCCGCGCGGCGTCCTCATGCTGGCCCAGACCGAGCACGAGTTGCGGGCCTGGAAGCGCACCTCCCACGCCAACCGCATGGCCGCCATCGCCAGCGAGATAGTCGGGCCGGAGCGGATCAAGCAGCTGTGCCCGATCATCAACATCGACGGCCCGCGCTATCCGGTGCTGGGCGGGTTGTGGCAGCCGCGCGGCGGCACTGCGCGCCACGACGCCGTGGCCTGGGGCTACGCCCGTGCGGTCTCCGACATGGGTGTCGACGTCATCCAGCAATGCGAGGTCACCGGGATCGACCGCAACGACGATGGCGTGACCGGCGTCCAGACCACGCGCGGCGCGATCACTTGCGCCAAGCTGGCCATCATCGTGGCGGGCAATTCCGGCGTGCTGGCCGATATGGCGGGGTTCCGCCTGCCGATCGAGTCGGTGCCCTTGCAGGCGCTGGTATCCGAGCCGATCAAACCCTGCCTCGACATCGTGGTTATGGCCAACACCGTGCATGGCTATATGAGCCAGTCCGACAAGGGCGAGATGGTCATCGGCGGCGGCTCGGACGGTTACAACGCTTACACCCAGCGTGGTTCGTTCCACCACGCCGAGGAGACCGTGCGGGCGCTGTGCGAAACCTTCCCGATCATCTCGCGCCTGAAGATGCTGCGCCAATGGGGCGGCATCGTCGACATGACCGGCGACCGCTCGCCGATCATCGGCAAAACCCCGGTCGAGGGCATCTTCATCAACTGCGGCTGGGGCACCGGCGGCTTCAAATCGATCCCCGGATCAGGCTGGGCGATGGCTGCGACGCTGGCCAAGGGCGAGCCGGATGGGCTGGCCGCGCCGTTCAGTTTGGACCGGTTCAGCGAGGGGCGGATGATCGACGAGTCAGTCGCAGCGGCGGTGGCGCACTGATGAAAAAAATGCTGACACCCTCACATCAAATTCCAACTGCCCTTAAAGCTTTTGCTCGGGATTTCACTGTTTTGGCTTTAACCGTGTACCTATGGTCATTTGCGAAAGACATAAGTGCCGAACCTGATTATTTTTCTAGAGCAGGTGAATTTGTTGTGTTCCTCGTAGTCGTTTTATTTTTTGTTTCTCAAAAAACGGAATTTTTTACCTTCGTTGGCGCGGGCAATTTGCACAATATGGGCCATGCCGCACAGCGAGAATACCTAACACCCTTCGAAGGTATTGGTCTTGCCTCCGGAACCTTGGTCTGGGGATTTGGCGACTGGCTAGTAGTCTTAATCAAATGCGGACAACGATCATGCTCCAACTAACCTGCCCCAATTGCGGCGCCGAATGCGCCGAGACCGAGCTGGCCGCCGGCGGTGAGGCGCATCTGACGCGCTTCGGCCCCGGCTCGTCCGACGAGGACTTCGCCGGCTACCTGTTCCAGCGCAAGAACCCCAGGGGGGTGCATTTCGAGCGTTGGCGCCACGCCTTCGGTTGCGGCAAGTGGTTCCACGCCGCCCGCTGCACGGTGACGTTGGAGATATTCGGCACCTACAGCGCCCAGACCACGCGGCCGCCCAAACACATCATCGACGCGATCAAGGCCAAGCGGCCGGATTGGGAGGCTTGAGATGGCCCACCGTCTGAACTCCGATCTGAACTCCGGCGGTGCATTTCTCGACCGCGAGAATCCGATCAGTTTCTCGTTCAATGGCGAGGTGTTGCAAGGCTTCGAGGGCGACACCCTGGCCTCGGCGCTGCTGGCCAACGACAAGGTGCTGGTCGGGCGCAGCTTCAAATACCACCGGCCGCGCGGCATCCTGGCCAGCGGGGCGGAGGAGCCGAACGCACTGATGAGCGTCGGCGAAGGCCCGCGCTTCGAGCCGAACCAGCGCGCCACCACCACCGAGCTGTTCCACGGCCTGATCGCGAAATCCCAAAACCACTGGCCCAGCCTGAACTTCGACGTCGGCGGCCTGAACGCCAAGATCGCCTCGTTGGCGCCGGTGTTCTCGGCCGGGTTCTACTACAAGACCTTCATGTTTCCGCGCGCCGCGTGGAAACATGTCTACGAGCCGATGATCCGCAACGCCGCCGGGCTCGGCAAGCCACCGACCGAGGCCGACCCGGACAGCTACGAGCATTTCTACGCCTTCTGCGATGTGCTGGTGGTCGGCGGCGGTCTCGCCGGTCTTGCCGCCGCCCGCACAGCCGCCGGGGCCGGGGCCAAGGTGCTGCTGGTCGAGCAGACCGCGCATTGGGGCGGGCGCGCCAACACCGAGACCGATATCGAGGTCGATGGCCAGCCCGCCGCCGGGTGGGCGCAGGCCCAGGTCGCGGCGCTGGAGGGGATGGAAAACGTCACGCTGCGCAGCCGCGCCATGGCCTCGGGCCTCTACGATCACGGCTATGCGCTGGTCTACGAGCGGGTGTCCGACCACCGCCCCGGCCAGCCCGGCGCCCCGCGCCACCGTCTGTGGCGGGTCCGCGCCAAGCGCACCATCGTCGCCACCGGTGCGTTGGAGCGGCCCCTCGCCTTCGCCAACAACGACATGCCCGGTGTGATGCTGGCCAGCGCCGTGCGCGACTATGTGCGCCTGTGGGGCGTGCTGCCCGGTCAGAAAGCGGTGGTCTACGCCAACAATGACGACGCCTACCGCACCGTCATCGCCCTGCACGAGGCCGGCGCATCGGTCGCCGCCGTGCTGGATGTGCGAGCCGAGGTCACCGGTGAATTGCCCGAGCAAGTGCGCGCATTGCAGATCCCGGTGCGCGAGAGCCATGGCATCGCAAAGGTCACCGGCGCCAAGCGGGTCACCGGGGTCGAGATCGGCCGCATCACCGACACCGGCCAGATGGGCGGCCGGGCCGAGAAGATCGCCTGCGACGTGGTCGTCATGTCTGGCGGCTGGTCGCCGGTGGTTCACCTGTACTCGCATTGCGGCGGCAAACTGATCTGGGACGACGAGGCGGTGATGTTCCGCCCGGCGCCCGAGCGTGGCGCACCCACCGGCCATGACGGCGCGGTCACCACCCTCTGCGCCGGAACCGCCAACGGCCATCTGGACACCGCCAGCGCGTTGGCCGACGCGACCGCCGTGGGCGGAACTGCGGCGAAGGATTGCGGGCGCAAGGTAGCAAGATCAAAACCACCAAAGGCGTCCGACCCCACGATGGCCCCCATCGCCGCCCACTGGTTCACCCCGTCGCGCGGCAGCTACGCCCACGGCGCGAAGCACTTCGTCGACTACCAGAACGACGTGACCGCAGCCGATGTGCGCCAGGCCGGGCGCGAAGGATACGAGAGCGTCGAACACACCAAGCGCTACACCACCATGGGCATGGCGACCGACCAGGGCAAAACGTCGAACATCAACGGTCTGGCGTTGTTGGCCGATGAACTGGGCGCGGCAATACCGGATGTCGGCACCACCACCTTCCGCCCGCCCTACACGCCGATCTCGTTCGGCGCGGTCAGCGGCTCGGCCAGGGGGCCGCTGTTCAAACCCATCCGCAAGTCACCGATGCACGAGTGGAACGCCGATAACGGCGGCGACTTCGAGCCGGTCGGCGACTGGCAGCGCCCCTATTGCTACCGCCGCGAGCGCGAGGACCGCCACGCCGCCGTAACCCGCGAAATTCTCAACGCCCGTCAGAAAGTCGGCCTGCTCGACGCCTCGACCCTGGGCAAGATCGTGGTCAAGGGCCCGGATGCGGGCAAGTTCCTCGACCTGATCTACACCAACATGATGTCGACCCTGAAGCTGGGTCGCTGCCGCTATGGCCTGATGTGCGACGAGAACGGCTTCCTGTTCGACGACGGCGTGGTGGTGCGCACGGGCGAGGACGAATTCCTGCTCCACACCACCTCCGGCGGCTCCGACCGGGTGCATGGGCATCTGGAAGAATGGTTGCAGACCGAGTGGTGGGACCTGCAAGTCTACACCGCCAATGTCACGGATCAGTGGGCCCAGTTCGCCGTCGCCGGGCCGAACGCCCGCAAGGTGCTGGAAGCCGCGGGCACCGACATCGATGTCTCCGCCGATGCGCTGGCCTTCATGTCCTATGTCGAGGGCCGGATCGCGGGCTGCCCGGTCAGGCTCTTCCGGATCTCGTTCTCGGGCGAACTCAGTTACGAGATCGCCACCCCGGCCAACCATGGCCGGGTGCTGTGGGACGCGCTGCTGGCGGCTGGCGGCCCGCTCGGCATCATGCCCTACGGCACCGAGGCGCTGCATGTGATGCGGGCCGAGAAGGGCTTCATCATGATCGGCGACGAGACCGACGGCACAGTGATCCCGCAGGACCTCAACCTTGGCTGGGCGGTGTCGAAGAAGAAGACTGACTTCCTCGGCAAGCGCGCCCATGAGCGCATCGACCTGACCCGGCCGGGGCGCAAGCAACTGGTTGGCCTGGCGACCGAGGAGCCGCGCGAGGTGCTGCCAGACGGTGCCCACGCGGTGGCCGAGGTCAAGCCCGACGGTCAGAAAATGCGCACCATCGGCCATGTCACCTCGACCTATTTCTCTCCGACCCTGGACCGCTCCATCGCCATGGCGCTGATCGAGGGCGGGGCGGACCGGTTGGGCGAGACCCTGAACTTCCCGCTGCAAGGCGGCAAGGTGATGAAGGCCACGGTTGTCGACCCGGTTTTCCTCGACAAGGAAGGAGCACGGCAAAATGTCTGAGCCTCGATCCACGCTGGACCGGGCCACGGCGCAAGCCGGGCGGTTCATCCGCATCGCCGATCGCGGCCCGGTCGGCCAGGTCACCCTGCGCGGCGACCTGTCGTCGGCGGCGCTGCAGGCTGCTGTCACCGCCGCCACCGGCATGGGCGTCCCCGGGCCCCTGATGGCGGCTTTCGACGAAGACACCGGCGCTGTCTGGATGTCGCCGGACGAGTTGCTGCTGTTCACCGCCTATGACCACGCAGATGCATTGGTCGCCACGCTCGGCAAGGCGCTGGCCGGACAGCATCACATGGCGGTCAATGTCTCGGATGCCCGCGCGGTGATCACGCTGTCGGGCACCGGTGTCGCCGAGGTCCTGGCCAAGGGCGCGCCACTCGACCTCTCGGCGGCAGCCTTCCCGACCGGCACCGCCCGGCGCACGCATGTCTCTGGTGTTGCCGTTGGTTTCTGGCGCAAGGCCGAGCACGAATGGGAAATCGTCTGCTTCCGCTCCTTCGCCCAGTATCTGTTCGACTGGCTGGTAGAATCCTCGAAAGAGGGCAGCGAGGTCGGGGCTCTCTGACCCGGCGCCCAGATCTCGAAGTTTCCTGATCGACAAGATGAAGCCAACGTCGCTAGCCCGTGACGCTGGGTGGGGGCGTGCGTATCGCTCGGCGGCGCTTGTTCGATCTCGCACTTGCGAAAAGCCGCTATGCAATATTGACTGATCAAATGTCAGTCATTCTTCCTACATTTACTCATTCGACAGAGCTTTGGCGTCGAACCATGGTTCCGAGGCCCTGTCGAATACCAAGGAAAGGTTAGTGAAATGGCTGATTCTATGGAAGAATACGAAACACACTACCCGACTAAAAGAAATATTGACGCGATCCTCGAGGATGCGCGGCAAATGCGTTCCCGTGTGTTGCGTGACGGTGTTTCCAGCTTCTGGACCATGTTGCGGCGCGTCATAGTGCGCGATCCGGCGCCAGCCACAACTTCCGAAGTCTGAGCAAGATCACAATATCGAGTTGATGGCCGTCGCGCTTCTCCTCCCTGGCAGCGCTGGCCTTCATGGGCGGGTTCCATCTGGAGCCCGCCCTTTTAAATTGCCCGAATCCACGCTAGCAGGAACCCGATCTCCGGGAGCCCCCAGCCAATGCCCACCACCCAGACCGACCGCCCAACCGTGAAGCTGCGCCCCGGCAAGGGCCGCCGGCTGGCCGAGGGCGACCGTCTGCTGGGCCTCGCCACCTTCAACCCGGCCAGCACCATCGCCGCACGGCTGATCGATGCCGGTCCGGAAACCGAGATCGACGCGGACTGGCTCGAAGCGCGCATCGGCCAAGCCCTGACCCAGCGCGAGGCGCTGTTTTATCGCCTCGATGGATAGGCCTGTCGTTTTCCTCGACGCTTGCGTCCTCTACCCACACCAGGTGCGGGGTATCGTCCTGCGAGTGGCCGAGGCGGGGTTGTTCAGCCCTGCCTGGTCTCGCCGCGTTCTGGCGGAATGGCGCATTGCCGCGACCCGCGACGGGGGTCTGCCTGCTGAATCAACCGTCGATGCGGTGGTGATGCGCATGAACACTGCCTTCCCCGACGCCAGCGTCACCCCCGACCCGGCGGTCGAGCAAACCCTCCACCTCCCCGACCCCGCCGACATCCATGTCCTCGCCGGCGCCATCGCCGCCGGGGCAGGGGTGCTGCTGACCTTCAACATGCGCGACTTCCCCGCCCGTCTCCTGGCCGTCCACGGCATCGCCCCGCGCCACCCGGACGGTTTCCTGTGGGAGATGGTGAGCCATGAGCCGGAACTGGTCGGGCATGCGATCCGCGAGACCATCGCCGAGGTTGGCCACACCGGTCCCGATGCCATCCGCCGCGCCCTGAAGCGCGCCCAACTGCCGCGATTGGCCAAGGCGTGGTTTGCGCAGGAGGGTGGTGCGTAGGGTTGCGCAAACTGGCAGCCTACGAGATTTCGCCCATCATTCGCGCGAAGCCGCCGCTATGCGCGGCAAGCAGATCGGCCAGCGCGACCACCGACTCCCCAAGGCGCACCACCTCGCCACCCATTTCGCCCACACGGCGTGCGCGAATCCCGGCCTCATCCGCCGCTGCGATCACCGCATCCGCATCCGAGCAGCCAAGCAGATACCGCCCTTGATCCTCGCCGAAGAACCAGGCCGACGATGCCAATGCCCCATCCGCCTCGACTCTCACGCCCGAGCCCGCCGCCAGCGCCATTTCTGCCGCCGCTACCGCGAGGCCGCCGTCGGAGAGATCATGCGCCGCCGTGATCAGGCCTTGGCGCTTCAGCGCCCGCACCAGATCGCCCGCCTTGCGTTCCGCCTCCAGATCGACCGGCGGCGCATCGCCCTCGGCGCGGCCGTGCAGTTCCCACAGCCATGCGGACTGGCCCAGATGGCCCGCCGTCTCGCCAATCAGCACCAGCGCGTCACTGGCCCCCGGCGCCATGCCGATCATCTGGTCGAGGCTCTCCAGCAGCCCCACCGCACCGATGGTCGGGGTCGGCAGGATCGCCTCGCTGCTGGTCTCGTTGTAGAGGCTGACATTCCCCGAGACGATGGGCATGTCGAGCGCCAGGCAGGCCGCGCCAATCCCCTGGATACAGCCAACGAGCTGGCCCATGATGGCTGGGCGTTCCGGATTTCCGAAATTTAGGTTATCGGTTGATGCCAAAGGCTTTGCACCGGTTGCTGATAAATTACGATAAGCCTCCGCCACCGCCTGCTTGCCGCCCTCGAGCGGGTTCGCCTTGCAATAGCGTGGCGTCACGTCCGAGGTGAAGGCCAGCGCCTTCCGGGTCCCATGCACCCGCACCACCGCCGCGTCCGAGCCCGGCCGCACCACCGTGTCGGCCATCACCATGTGGTCGTATTGCTGCCAGACCCAGGCCCGCGAACACAGGTTCGGCGACCCCATCAGCGCCACCAGTGCCTCTGCCGGGTCGCTCGAAGGCACCTCGCCCAGCGGCGCGGCGGGCGGAGTCACGACCCAGGGGCGGTCATGTTCCGGCGCGGTTCCGCTCAGCGCCTTCAGCGGCAGGTCAGCCTTGATCTCGCCGCCGTGGCGGATTACGAACCGGTCCTCGGCGATGGTGTGGCCGACGATGGCGAAGTCCAGATCCCATTTGTCGAAGATCGCCCTGGCCTGCGCCTCCATCGAAGGCTTCAGCACCATCAGCATCCGCTCCTGGCTCTCCGACAGCATCATCTCGTAGGCGGTCATTTCCTCCTCGCGGCAGGGCACTGCGTCGAGATCCAGCTCGACTCCGAGGCCGCCCTTGTCGCCCATCTCGACCGCCGAACAGGTCAGCCCGGCCGCCCCCATGTCCTGGATCGAGATCACCGCGCCCGAGTCCATCAGTTCCAGGCACGCCTCCAGCAACCGCTTTTCGGTGAACGGGTCACCGACCTGCACGGTGGGGCGCTTCTCATGCGCGTCGTCCGAGAACTCGGCCGAGGCCATGGTCGCCCCGCCAACCCCGTCGCGCCCGGTCTTGGCCCCCAGATACACCACCGGCATTCCGACGCCCGAGGCGGCGGAGTAGAAGATCTTGTCGGCATCGGCCAGTCCGGCGGCGAAGGCGTTGACCAGGCAGTTGCCGTTATAGGCGGCATGAAAGCGCACCTCGCCGCCCACCGTCGGCACCCCGAAGCAGTTTCCGTAACCGCCGACCCCGGCCACCACGCCGGCCACCAGCGACCGGGTTTTCGGGTGCTCCGGTGCGCCGAAGCTGAGCGAGTTCATCGCCGCAATCGGCCGCGCCCCCATGGTGAAGACATCGCGCAGGATGCCGCCCACCCCGGTCGCGGCACCCTGGTAGGGCTCGATATACGAGGGGTGATTGTGGCTCTCCATTTTGAACACCGCCGCCTGGTTCACCCCATTTTCATCGGGCCCGATATCCACAATGCCGGCGTTCTCGCCGGGACCGCAAATTACCTGCGGGCCCTCGGTCGGCAACGTCCGCAGCCATTTCTTCGAGGATTTGTACGAGCAATGCTCGTTCCACATGGCCGAGAAAATGCCCAACTCGGTGAAGCTGGGCGTGCGGCCCAGAAGTTCCAGAATATGTTGGTATTCATCCGATTTCAGGCCAAGGCTTGCGGCCAGTTCCTGGGTGACGTCCGGCTCTCTGGTCATGCATGCCCTCGGCGGTGGCGGGTCAGATTCCGCCCGCTTTTATTGGCTTGATCCGGCGATTGAAAGTGTGCCGGGTCCCACGCTCCGTAACCATCATCTGATAGCGCCTGCCACCCCGCAGATTCTTTTGCGCAGGTCACCGAAGGGGGCCGGACAGGCGCAAAGAATCTGCGGCGGGGCGGGAGGATGGGTTCGCAAGTGCGAACACCGGTATCACACCTCCGCCAGCGCCCCGCACAGGCTTTCGAACAGCACCGCGCCATCGGTGCCGCCCAATTCCCTGTCGGCCAGCCGTTCGGGATGCGGCATCATGCCCAGAACCCGCCGGTTGGCGCTGAGCACACCGGCGATGTTGTCGGCCGAGCCGTTCGGATTGGCCTGCGCCACCGGTTCGCCCTGCAGATCGACGTAGCGAAAAGCGATGCGGTCCTCGCCCCTCAGCCGCTCCAGCAGGTCCGCATCGGCGATGTAGGCCCCGTCGTGATGGGCGATCGGCACGGTGATGACGCGGCGGTTGCCATAGGCGTTGGTGAACGGGCTGTCGGCGGTCTCGACCGACAGATGCACATCGCGGCAGACGAACTTCAGGGTCTGGTTGCGCATCAGCGTGCCGGGCAGCAGCCCCGCCTCGACCAGCACCTGGAAGCCGTTGCAGACCCCCAGCACCAGCCCGCCCCGGTTGGCGAACCCGACCACCGCGCGCATGATCGGTGCCCGTGCTGCAATGGCGCCGCTGCGCAGGTAATCGCCAAACGAAAATCCACCAGGGATGGCGATCATGTCCAGCCCGCCGGGCAGGGCCGCGTCCTTGTGCCAGACCATCTGCGCCTCGCGCCCGGTGGCGCGCGTCAGGGCAACCGCCAGATCACGATCGCAGTTCGATCCGGGGAAGACGATGACGGCGGATTTCATGGGCGGCGCTCCGGTCAGAGGATCTCGACGCTGTAGTTCTCGATGATGGTGTTGGCCAGCAGCTTCTCGCACATCGCGGCGGCAGCGGCCTCGGCTTGTGCCGGGTCGGTCTCGGCCAGCTCCAGGTCGATCACCTTGCCCTGGCGGACCCCCTCGACTCCGTCGAACCCCAGCGTACCTAGCGCATGGCGGATCGCCTCGCCCTGGGGATCAAGGACACCGTTCTTCAAGGTGACAAAGACGCGGGCTTTCATGGGGATGGCCTTTCCTGCTCGTTTGCCCGAGGTCATAACCCCGCCGGGCGGAAGGGACAATGCAAAAGGCGTCTCACCACCCCATCCCGAGATTGTGGCGGATGCGCGACCGGTTTCACTCCGCGTCGCGCCACCGCTTTAATGCACCAGCTTCGGCCCGGCCACCTTGTTGCCGCTCTCGGGCAGGATGCCGAGCCGCCGGGCGACCTCGGAATAGGCGTCGGTCAGGTTGCCCAGGTCGCGGCGGAACACGTCCTTGTCTAGCTTCTCGCCGGTCTTGATGTCCCACAACCGGCACGAATCGGGGCTGATCTCGTCGGCCACGATGATGCGCTGGAAATCGCCCTCATAGACGCGGCCGCACTCGATCTTGAAGTCGACCAGCTTGATGCCGACGCCGGTGAACAACCCGCTGAGGAAATCGTTCACCCGCAGCGCCAGGGCGATGATGTCGTCGATATCCTGCTGGCTGGCCCAGTTGAAGGCGATGATGTGTTCCTCGGTGACCAGCGGATCGTTCAGGGCGTCGTCCTTGTAGCAGAACTCGATGATCGGCCGGGGCAGGGGGGTGCCCTCCTCGATGCCGAGGCGCTTTGACAGCGAGCCTGCGGCGACATTGCGCACGATCACTTCCAGCGGAATGATCTCGCAGGCGCGGATCAGTTGCTCGCGCATGTTGAGCCGGCGGATGAAGTGGTTCGGCACGCCGATCCCGCTCAGCGCCGTCATGATATGCTCGGAGATCCGGTTGTTCAGGACGCCCTTGCCGTCGATCACCTCCTTCTTCTGGGCGTTGAAGGCGGTGGCGTCGTCCTTGAAATACTGGATCAGGGTGCCCGGCTCCGGCCCTTCGTAGAGGATCTTCGCCTTGCCCTCATAGACCTTTCTGCGCCGCGCCATGCGATAACTCCGTTGGGGAATACTAAACACGGCGCCGGGTCGCCCCGTCGCTCGCATGGCAGTCTATACGCACCGCCGCGGGCTTCTACAAGAGTGGTTATGACGCAGTGGTATTTCGCACCGGATTTCACTATATCGATAGAGCGAGCAACCACCTGTGCCGCTTCAATCGGGAGAGCCCTGGGAATGACGACCTTCAATGACCGTGAGAACGCCTTCGAGAATCTGTACGCGCACGATGCCGAGATGCAGTTCAAGGCCGAAGCGCGGCGCAACAAGCTGCTCGGCCTCTGGGCTTCGGAAAAGATGGGCCTGACCGGCGATGCCGCCGACGCCTACGCGAAAACCGTGGTGATCGCGGATCTGCAGGAGGTGGGCGACGAAGACGTCTACCGCAAGGTCGCCGCCGATCTGGCGGAGCATGGCGCTGACGTTCCGGAAGCCGAATTACGCGGCCAGATGAAGTCCCTCCTTGCCACGGCCAAGGCCCAGATCGTCAATGAAGTAGCTTCCTGACCCCGGCTCTACCAGCGCGGCGTCCCTGATACTTCGGGGCTATTTCGGGCGCCGGTCTGCCTTCCCTGCATCCGACCTCGTTGCATGCCGCCTGGCGCTCGGCCGGTGCGGCGGCGGGTTTGGACAAGCTGGTAACCCCGCATACCCTGCGGCACAGCTTCGCCACGCATCTTTTGGAACAGGGTGGCGATATCCGCGTTATCCAGCGGGTGGCACAAGGGGTGAGTAATTACAAAACCGCTGGGCGGCCCGGCCTGTGGATAACTGGCTTGCCTGCGCCAGACTCGTGGCGGTCGCTACGCCAAGCCAGTTAACCACAGGCCTACCAATAAAGCGGCCAATCAATGCGGCCGCCGCCATGATCGCCGCCTCGACGCGCCGCGCGCCGGACGTCAGCGCGGACCGGTCGCGCTCGGTGCCGGGCACCGCGCGCATCCGCGCGATCTCGGCCGGCTGCACCGGCACGAGCCTGCCGGGCGGGGGCAGGAGTTGCGTGCGGACCAGTTCCGCGTGCTCGGAATGAAAGGCCGCGCTGAAGCGGTGTGCCGCCACGACATGGAGCGTGCCGTCCGCGCGCGGAACGGCGATGTCGCGGAACCCGGCCGAGCCAACATCGAGCAGAGCCGCGTCGGTGTAACCCGACGGGCGGCGCCCCGCGAGGCGACCGAACAGGCCCTCGAGGAAACGGACCGGGTTCATTCGGTCAACCCCTCGAAATTGTCCGGCGCGGCCGGTAGCGGGACGAACCGGCGCTCGCCGCCGACGTCGTCGTGGACCCAGACGCCGGTCTCCGTGATCTCCGCGACCGTCTCGCCCGAGGCCAGGACATCGCCGGGCGCCAGTTCGTGCTGACCGTCCGATCCCGTTACCAGTGCCCGGCACCGGCCTTCGCTGTCATCCGGGGCGGTGCTTTCAGCCTGGTCCGCCGGCGCGCACCAGATCGCGACCACGCGCATCTCCGCGTGCGCGAGCAGCTGCTCGATCCTGGCGGCGGCGATGACGAGATCCGCCTCGAGGGCGGCGATCCGCGCGGCGTGGCCTTCGCTGTCATCCGGGGCGGGCGGCGGGGCCAGCGCCGCCGCGACCCGGGCATGATCCTCGGCGATCTCCGCCATCAGCCGGGGCGGGCGCGGCAGAGGCCAAGCGCGATCCGCGCCCGCTCGGCCGCGCGCAGCACCGCGCCCGCGGACCCGGCTGAAAGCGCCGCCGCGAGAGCCGCCTCCGGACAGGCCGGAAACGCAAGGGGCAGGGGCGGATCAGGAAAAGGGCGAGCCTGGGTGGGCTCCATGCCGGAGGGCGGTGCGCCGTCTTGCGGCGCCTGGGCGAGGCCCGGTGCCGGGATCGCCAGGAGCGCGGCGAAGGCGGAGAGGACGGCGAGAGCGCGGGATCGCCATGTGTTCCCAGGATTCCCGAACTAAATCCCTGACGTGCCTCGGCAGGGGCGGCGATGGGCGCCGTTGTGGGGTTTTCGCCCCGCGCCCGGGCACCACTCCCGCGGATTTCGCGCTCGAGGAGATAGTCTCAAGGTGGCCACGCGTTTTGCGGGTCCTACGCCTGTCCGTTGGCCAAGCGAAGCCCTGGCCGGGAGCCGGCATCGCACTTCAGCAAGGATATCGTGGCAGGCCGGAACCGTCAGGTCGGGCCGCGCGCCAGGGCCAGGATCTTCCGCCTGGCGCTCAGCACCAGATCGAGCCCCGCTTCGCTCCCCAAACGGATGATCAGCCGCCGCGCATGACGGATCACCCGGCCAGGCAGGGCGATCAGAGCCAGGCGCAAGGCCTTCATCCGCCGTGCCACCCAGGCCGGTCCCAGAACCAGTTGCTTCATCACCGCGTTCAAATTATGCGCCAGCACCATGATCGCCCACCAGGCCGCATTGGCTCCAAACAGACCCGAGGGCAGGGTGCCGCCAGCCAGGTCGTGCTTCATCACCGCGTGGACTTCCTCGCTCTTGCCACAGCGCTCCCGGGACCACCAGATCACCTCATCGCCCGGCAGATCACGGTTGGTGACCAGGGCGAACAGCTTGCTGCGCCCCTTCGAGGCAAACTCCGCGGTCGGGAACGGCAACTGATCCCCATCGCCAAGCTCCAACTGTTCCAGCGGCTCCCGGATCGCCAGGAAGCGGTAATCCGCCCGCGTCTTGCTCTCGCCCACCCAACTCGGTACATGGCAGACCTCCGCCCACTCCTGGCCGGTCTCCTGACGTTGCCCGTCGAAAACACGATCCAGCGGTCGCCACTCAGCCTCCGGCACGGCCAGGGCGGCACGCCGGAACTCCGCCGTCACGTTGGCGCCGACGGCAAACTCGATCACCCCGAAAACCTTGTCCCGGCCCGCGCCACAACAGAGCAGCAGATCCTTCTGATAACCCGCCGTGTCCGAGCGCAGACAGACCTTGTCCACGCCCCCAGGCAGCGCCGCCAGCGAGGCCTGCAACACCTGCAACTGCCGATAGCCGGCCGGCACATTGGCGTCGCGGAACCCGGAATGCACGATCACCTGCTGTTCCGCCCACCAGGTGTTCAACGGCTGACAGGCCTTGAACTTCTTGTAGCAGTATTCCGCCTGGCGCTTGTGGCTCTGCACCAGCGTCGCGTCCATGTCCAGCGTCGCCGCGCGCGGCCTGCGATGGCGCTGCAGAAATGACACCAGCGCCTGATTGACACGCCGCAGACCAAGCAGACCCGCCGACGGGCGCGGGATGAAGGCACGCCCGGCCTCCCGCAGATCTTCCTGGCCTGCGTCGTGGAAGCGTTCCAACCAGCCCGACAGAGCCGACGGCGAAGGCACGCTGCGCCCGCGACCGCGCCGAAACCGGCTCTTCAGTTGCCGACGTTCCCGGCGCACCAACAGCCGCCGCTCAACCGCATCCATGGTCGCGGCAAAGCCGGCGTCCGCCTCCAGGCGTTCCAGGTCCTCGACCCGATCACCCCCGCACAGATTGAGTGCGATCACCGTGATGATCATCTGCACATCCAGCCAGCCCTGCCGCCCCGCCACCCGCACCTCGCGCCGCACCGCAGCCGCCAGTCCCGATGCCTCAATCAAATCAAGCTAAACACCAATTCCGGCAAAACCCGTCAGATCGCTGCTGCCCGGCGCGCTTTCGTACTCGAAAGGAAGAACGCCCTGTGCCATGTTATTTTCACCCCGTTGGTGATGGAGTTAATCGCAAAAACCATCATAAATCCCTTTAGATTCAAAGACAACGGGGAATTTCAACTTTTTTGATCCAGAATCAGGGGTTCCCGAATGTTCGCGCTTTGTCGGGCCGCCTGTGCCCGCGCGCCGGTCCCATTGGATGGGAGATCGGCGAGAGAGACGCCGCGGCCAGGGCAGGGCGCGGAGAGTGGCCGGGCAGGCTTTGACGCGGGCGCGCGGAACGTATATCCTTTTGGCGCGCGGCGGACGCGATTGGCAGGAGACGGCAAGGATGACCATGGCGTTCGATACTCTCAAGGCGATGAAGCGGCTCACCGCCACTGGCGTCGAAGAGGCGCAGGCCGAGGCCATTATCGAAACCGTTGGCGGCGCCATGACCGAATCCCTCGCCACGAAGGACGATCTCGCGCTCCTCAAGGCCGACCTCACCGCGGAGATCGCCGTGGGGACCGCCGAGGTGCGCACGGAGATCGCCGAGGTGCGAGGGGATATCGTCGGCGCTGAGTCCCGGCTTGAGACGAAGATCGCCGAGAGTGATACCAGGAATGCCGAGCGGTATGTGAAGATCGCCGAGGGCCAGACCACGCAGTTGCGCTGGATGGTCGGCTGCATGGTCGCGATCGCGGGCGTGATCGTCTCGACGCTCCTGCTCGGCACCTGAGCGGGCGGGGGGCGCGCCGACGCGGCGGATGTCCGCCGGCGCTTCGAGGCACCGCTTTATACACATCATGAAGAACACCTTCCTCTTCGGGAAGAGGCGCCGGGGGCATGTTCGCCAAAACAGCCGCCCCCGGCGCCTCCCCGCCAGTTACAAGCCTTTCAGCACCGCCGCGGGATCCTGGGCAACCAGCTCCCGGTAATCCGTCGCCGCCTGCTTCAGGTTGACCTCGAAGCCGAGATCGCCGCGCTCCGGAAAGCGCGGGCAGAGCGAGTAGACCGCCAGCGGGATCGTCGCCTGCAGGTGGCCGGCCCAGAGCACGCCATGAGTCGGGCCGCCCTTGACCAGCCTGCCGGTCTCCGTATTGTACTGGACGAGCGAACCCGACAACTGGTCGGCTGGCGTGACGACGGCAAGGTTTCCCTGCTTGCTTGGCCGCGTCGTCCAGGCTTCGGTGAAGTAGCGCCCGAGCGGAGCGATGCCGTCCTGGACGCAGAAATGCCCCATCGTGCCCACATTGACCACGATGCGCAGGCCCCTGCCGCGCCCGGCAACGTCATAGGCGACCTCGACCCGGTCCGCGAGCAGCGACCGGAGACCGGCCGCGTCATGGCTCGACGGGCCGTCCATCGGCCCGGCCGACGCGCAACCCGTCATCGCTAACGCCAGCGTCATACCTAGTGTCGCCCTGTGCATTCTGGTCATTATTCTTGCCCTCCGTGTCGTGTGTATGCCGTTCATCATCACCATCCTCCGGGGCCCCGCTATGGTACATAAACCGGTCAACTCAGTTTGTTATCCAGGATTCCCGAACCAAATCCCTGACGCGCCTCGGCAGGGGCGGCGATGGGCACCGTTGTGGGGTTTTCGGCCCGCGCCCGGGCACCACTCCCGCGGATTTCGCGCTTGAGGAGATATTCTCAAGGCGGCCACGCGTCTTGCGGGTCCCGCGCCTGTCCGTTGGCCAGGCGAAGCCATGGCCGGGAGCCGGCATCACGCTTCAGCAAGGATATCGTGGCAGGCCGGAGCCGTCAGGTCGGGCCGCGCGCCAGGGCCAGGATCTTCCGCCTGGCGCTCAGCACCAGATCGAGCCCCGCTTCGCTCGCCAAACGGATGATCAGCCGCCGCGCATGACGGATCACCCGGCCAGGCAGGGCGATCAGAGCCAGGCGCAAGGCCTTCATCCGCCGTGCCACCCAGGCCGGTCCCGGAACCGGTTGCTTCATCACCGCGTTCAGATTATGCGCCAGCACCATGATCGCCCACCAGGCCGCATTGGCTCCGAACAGACCCGAGGGCAGGGTGCCGCCAGCCAGGTCGTGCTTCATCACCGCGTGGACTTCCTCGCTCTTGCCACAGCGCTCCCGGTACCACCAGATCACCGCATCGCCCGGCAGATCACGGTTGGTGACCAGGGCGAACAGCTTGCTGCGCCCCCTCAAAGCAAACGCCGCGGTCGGGAACGGAAACTGATCCCCATCGCCAGGCTCCAACTGTTCCAGCGGCTCCCGGATCGCCAGGAAGCGGTAATCCGCCCGCGTCTTGCTCCCGCCCGCCCAACTCGGTACATGGCAGACCTCCGCCCACTCCTGGCCGGTCTCCTGACGTTGCCCGTCGAAAACACGATCCAGCGGCCGCCACTCAGCCTCCGGCACGGCCAGGGCGGCGCGCCGGAACGCCGCCGTCACGTTGGCGCCGACGGCAAACTCGATCACCCCGAAAACCTTGTCCCGGCCCTCGCCACAATAGAGCAGTAGATCCTTCTGATAACCCGCCGTGTCCGAGCGCAGACAGACCTTGTCCACGCCCCCAGGCAGCGCCGCCAGCGAGGCCTGCAACACCTGCAACTGCCGATAGCCAGCCGGCACATTGCCGTCGCGGAACCCGGAATGCACGATCACCTGCTGTTCCGCCCACCAGGTGTTCAACGGCTGACAGGCCTTGAACTTCTTGTAGCAGTATTCCGCCTGGCGCTTGTGGCTCTGCACCAGCGTCGCGTCCATGTCCAGCGTCGCCGCGCCCGGCCCGCGATGGCGCTGCAGAAATGACACCAGCGCCTGATCGACACGCCGCAGACCAGGCAGACCCGCCGACGGGCGCGGGATGAAGGCACGCCCGACCTCCCGCAGATCTTCCTGGCCTGCGTCGTGGAAGCGTTCCAACCAGCCCGACAGAGCCGACGGCGAAGGCACGCTGCGCCCGCGGCCGCGCCGAAACCGGCTCTTCAGTTGCCGACGTTCCCGGCGCACCAACAGCCGCCGCTCAACCGCCTCCATGATCGCGGCAAAGCCGGCGTCCGCCTCCAGGCGTTCCAGATCCTCGACCCGATCACCCCCGCACAGATTGAGTGCGATCACCGTGATGATCATCTGCACATCCAGCCAGCCCTGCCGCCCCGCCACCCGCACCTCGCGCCGCACCGCAGCCGCCAGTCCCGATGCCTCAATCAAATCAAGCTAAACACCAATCCCGGCAAAACCCGTCAGATCGCTGCTGCCCGGCGCGCTTTCGTACTCGAAAGGAAGAACGCCCTGTGCCATGTTATTTTCACCCCGTTGGTGATGGAGTTGATCGCAAAAATCATCATGAATCCCTTTGGATTCAAAGACAACGGGGAATTTCAACTTTTTTGATCCAGAATCAGGGTTATCGACAGCCGCAACGAAAAATCCTTTTCAGGTTAGGATTTTGGCCGAGTTTTTGCGTGAAAGACTCTGTCAAAAATCGTGCCCACATGCTTGGTGTGGTAGCCGAGGTCGAAATTCTCCTCGATCTCCGTCTTGCTCAACGCTGCCGCGACCTCCGGGTCGGCCTTCAACTCGGCCATGAAATCGGCGCCCTGTTCCCAGACCTTCATCGCGTTGCGCTGCACCAGCCGGTAGCTGTCCTCGCGGCTCACACCCTTCTGGGTCAGTGCCAGAAGCACCCGCTGCGAATGCACCAGCCCGCGGAATTTGTTGAGGTTGGCGTCCATGTTTTCCGGGTAGACCAACAGCTTGTCGATCACCCCGGTCAGCCGCGACAGGGCGAAATCCAGCGTCACGGTTGCATCGGGCCCGATATTGCGCTCGACCGACGAGTGCGAAATATCCCGCTCGTGCCACAGCGCCACGTTCTCCATCGCCGGGATCGCATAGGCCCGCACCATGCGCGCCAGCCCGGTCAGGTTCTCGGTCAGCACCGGGTTGCGCTTGTGCGGCATGGCGCTCGAGCCCTTCTGGCCGGGCGAGAAATATTCCTCCGCCTCCAGCACCTCGGTGCGTTGCAAATGCCGGATCTCGGTGGCAATTCGCTCGATCGACGAGGCGATGACGCCCAAGGTCGAGAAATACATCGCGTGCCGATCGCGCGGGATCACCTGGGTCGAGGTCGGCTCGATGCCCAGCCCCATCGCCTTGGCCACATGCGCCTCGACCGCCGGGTCGATATTGGCAAACGTGCCGACCGCGCCCGAAATCGCGCAGGTCGCCACCTCGGCCCGCGCTGCCACCAGGCGCGCCCGGTTGCGGTCCATCTCGGCATAGGCCTGCGCCATCTTCAGGCCGAAGGTCACCGGTTCGGCATGGACGGCGTGGCTGCGCCCGATGCAGACCGTGTCCTTGTGCTCGAAGGCGCGGCGCTTGAGCGCCGCCAGCAGCTTGTCCATGTCGTCCAGCAGGATGTCGGTGGCCCGGACAAGCTGCACGTTGAAGCATGTGTCGAGCACGTCCGACGAGGTCATGCCCTGATGCACGAACCGCGCCTCAGGCCCGACATGTTCGGACAGATGCGTCAGGAAGGCGATGACGTCGTGCTTTACCTCGCGCTCGATCTCGTCGATCCGGGCGACGTTGAACTCCGCCTCACCGGCCTTCCACACCGCCTCGGCGGCCGCTTTCGGGATCACCCCCAGGGCCGCCTGCGCGTCGCAGGCATGGGCCTCGATCTCGAACCAGATGCGGAACTTGGTCTCGGGCGACCAGATGGCCACCATCTCGGGGCGCGAATAGCGAGGGATCATGCGTGTCACTTTCATTGCAAGGGCCTTGCCCGGCGGGGTAGCAAAGGCCCATGACAATAGCAACTCAAGGCTGGTTTCGCGGTCACTGGCAGATGATGCGGATCATCGAGAACGTGCCCGAGGGCGTGATCGGCGAATTCTGGGGTGAATGTGCCTTTGTCCCCGACGGCGAAGGCCTGACCTGCCGCGAGCAGGGCGTGCTGCAATTTCGCGGCGCCAGTTACGATTCGGGCCGGGTCTCGCTATGGCGCTTTCCCGGTCAGGGCCGGATCGAGGTGCGCTACGAGGACGACCGCCCATTCCACGATTTCACCGCCGAGGAACCCGAAGCGACCCATCTTTGCGGAGAAGACGACTACCGCGTCAGTTACGAGTTCGGCCCCGAGGGGGATATCGGTACCTGGCTCAGCCGGTGGGATGTGAAGGGCCCCGCCAAGGACTATGTCATGACCACCCGCTACCGTCGGCTGACAGCAACAACCCCGGTGAAGGGCGCGGGGATCGCTACTGCTCTACCGGGCGAGGCGGCGGCGGGCGCGGAGTTTCGCGCCGTCGTCACGCCAGCCGACCAGTTGTCGGGGTCACGCGCCCAATACAATCCGGAGACCGGCAGGCTGGTCTGCTGAAAGGCTTGTAACTGGCGGGGTGGCGCCGCGGGCGGCTGTTTTGGCGAACATGCCCCCGGCGCCTCTTCCCGAAGAGGAAGGTGTTCTTCATGATGTGTATAAAGCGGCGCCTCGAAGCGCCGGCGGATATCCGGCGCGGCGGCGCGCCCCCCGCCCGCTCAGGTGCCGAGCAGGAGCGCCGAGACGATCACGCCCGCGATCGCGACCATGCAGCCGACCATCCAGCGCAACTGCGTGGTCTGGCCCTCGGCGATCTCCGTGCGCAGGCTTTCGATTTTCGTCTCAAGCCGGGACTCGGTGCCGGCGATATCCCCCCGCACCTCGGCGATCTCCGTGCGCACCTCGGCGATCTTCGTCTCAAGCCGGGACTCGGTGCCGGCGATCTCCCCGCGCACCTCGGCGATCCCCGCGCGGGCCTCGGCGGCGGCACCGGCGATATCCCCACGCAGGCTTTCGATCTTCTCTCAAGCCGGGACTCGGCACCGGCGATCCCTGCGTCGAGTTCGGCGGTCCCCGCGGCGCTCTCCGCGGTGAGGTCGGCCTTGAGGAGCGCGAGATCGTCCTTCGTGGCGAGGGTTTCGGTCATGGCGCCGCCAACGGTTTCGATAATGGCCTCGGCCTGCGCCTCTTCGACGCCAGTGGCGGTGAGCCGCTTCATCGCCTTGAGAGTATCGAACGCCATGGTCATCCTTGCCGTCTCCTGCCAATCGCGTCCGCCGCGCGCCAAAAGGATATACGCTCCGCGCGCCCGCGTCAAAGCCTGTCCGGCCACCCTCCGCGCCCTGCCCTGGCCCCGGCGTCTCTCTCGCCGATCTCCCATCCAGTGGGACCGGCGCGCGGGCACGGGCGGCCCGACAAAGCGCGAACATTCGGGGACACATGGCGAACACGCGCTCTCGCCGTCCTCTCCGCCTCCGCCCTCGCCGCGCTCCTGGCCGGGCCGGCGCCGGGCCTCGCCCAGGCGCCGCAAGACGCCGCACCGCCCTCCGGCATGGAGTCCACCCAGACCCGCTCTTCTCCTGATCCGGTCCTTCTGCTTGTGTCTCCGGCCTGTCCGGAGGCGGCTCTCACGGCGGCGCTTTCAGCCGGGTCCGCCGGCGCGGTGCTGCATGCGGCCGAGCGGGCGCGGATTGCGCTCGGGCTCTGCCGCGACCGCGCCCGGCTGATGGCGGAGATCACCGAGCATCATGCCCGGGTGGCGGCGGCGCTGGCCCCACCGCCGCCCGATGCCCCGGATGACAGCGAATACCACGCCGCGCGGATCGCCGCCCTCAAGGCGGATCTGGTCATCGCCGACGCCCGCATCGAGCAGCTGCTCGCGCACGCGGAGATGCGCGTGGTTGCGATCTGGTGCGCGCCCCCCGCCCCGTGCCGGGCACTGGTAATGGGATCGGACGGTCAGCACGAGCTGGCGCCCGGCGATGTCCTGGCCTCGGGCGAGACGGTCGCGGAGATCACGGAGACCGGCGTCCGGGTCCACGACGACGTCGGCGGCGAGCGCTGGCTCGTCCCGCTGCCGGGCGCGCCGGACAATTTCGAGGGGCTGGCCGAATGAACCCGGGCGGCTTCCTCGAGGGCCTGCTCGGCCGCCTCGCGGGGCACCGCCCGCCAGGTTACACCGACGCGGCTCTCCTCGCCGCCGGCCCGGCCGGGTTCCGCGACATCGCCGTTCCGCGCGCGGACGGCACACTCTATGTCGTGGCGGCGCACCGCTTCAGCGCGGCCTTTCATTAGGGAGTTATATCGAATTGTCACATTTACCCCTTCATTCATCGGGATCATAAATTTCCAGCGTTAAGCCCTGTAATTGAGCAAGAATGCAGCTAACTCAGTGTCAAATCTATGCCGACTCTCCTGTCGGCCGGCGTCAACCATATGGTCAATGTGACAATTCGATATAACTCCCTTTCATTAAGGCTCAGTTTACGAATCGTATGCACGGTTTGCGATTGCGGCGGCAAGACAGGCTCGCGACGAAGGCTGTGGTGCCAGTTTGATGAGATGGAACCATTGCAGGTAGTTGCCGAGATATTTTGTTGCGATGCCACGGTAGCAGCGCAGGAAATCTTTCAGTTGGCTATGGCGGCTGTTGACAGTCTGAATATGAAAGGCACCACGGACCCGTTCGCCGGCGGACAGATTGAGGGCTTCATGGCGAACACCCATTGCCGCCGCGCATGGCCGATAGCTTTGACAACCGTCGGACACAAGCACGATGTCCCTGTCGACCGGGCTGATCGCCTGTTTCAGCGTGTCGGCAGTCACTGTGGGCAGAACCGTGCTGAATGTCGTGCCGCTACGGTCGGCGGCCACCAGAACCGGCACCTGTTCGCATGACAGGCCGCGCTTTGCTGGCCTTGCCGCCCCGTTTGCGGGGCTTGCGTTCCAATTTGCGCTGTCCCTTATGGCTCTCCAGAACACAGGTTTCATCGACCTCGACTAGCCCTTTGAGTTTTTGCGGGGCCTGCCTTGTGGCCGGCAAAAACCGGTGTCGCCAGCGAAAGGCCGTGTTGACGGCAAGGGTGCAGCGCGCCGCTGACGCCCGAACCGTTTCTCCCGCAGCCAGGCATCCGCCAAAGGTCAGCCAGCGATCTTTTGTAGGGAAGTCCGGACAAGCGGGTGCCGGTGGCCGCGTTGAATGTGCGCCGACAGTTCTTGCACTGATAGCGGCGCAGGCCACGTGCCTTGCCCCGTGATACTGCACCGGGTGCGCTCGCAATGCGGGCAGCACCTGTCATCGTCCGCCGCAAGTTCGACTGCGGCAAGCGAGGAAACCGCCTCGCACCGCCCCAAAAGCACCGCTTCAGCCTCAGCGCGCTGCGCATCGCCGAGATTATCTATCACCGAAAGCCAGTCCTGAAAGTATTCATTATCCATTGGCATTCGCTATCTCCTTGAACTCAAAAAGAACACACCTTGAACGCATACGTTTTGTAAACTGAGCCTTCATTAAACAAGAACGCCGGAACAATGCCGGGCGGATTCGACACATGAATTTGAGGTGATAAATTGGATTTGGGACTCTGGTGCATTCAAAATGATAAACTCTTTCGGAATTCCCTGATGTGACAAGAACCGGGAGCAAAATGATGAAACCCATCCGGATCATCGGTGCTGCGCTGCTTGCCTCCGTCACCGCGTTGTCTGTTGCGACCACGCCGCTGCCTGCTGCCGCGGGGCAAAAATTCTGCCCGCCGGGGCTGGCGAACAAGGGCTGTGTCCCGCCGGGCCAGAGCAAGAAGTGGACCAAAGGGCGCGCGCTTCCCAGCGATGTCTACTTCCGCCCTCTGTCGAATTGGCGCGACTACGACCTGTCGCCGCGGCCCTATGGATACGTTTACGGCGCAGTCGATGGGGAAATCCTGCTGATCCGCTCGGCGACGCGCCTGGTCGTCGATGCCGTGATCCTGGCCGCCTTCCATAACTGAGACGCCGACCTTGACCTCATCGTGCTCTAACAGGCCAGCGGATCGCGATTGGCCGCTTGTGACGGCTGCGCCAGGTCTGATACTCCTTGCGGCTGGTGAAACGGTGCCAATTGGCGCCGTCGCACAGCTCGAACGGGCGGTAGCCGATCTTGTAATCCATCTTCGGACTGCCCGGCACCCAGTAGCCCAGATAGACATGAGGCAGACCCATCTCGCCCGCCAACTGGATGTGGTCGAGGATCATGTGGGTGCCCAGGCTGCGCTCCGCCTCGTCCGGGTCGAAGAACGAGTAAACCATCGACAGCCCTTCGCCCAGAATGTCACTCAGGCAGGCGCCGATCAGGCGTTGGGTGCCGGTCTCGCGGTCCTCCAGCGCATATTCGACGATCGTGCTGTTGATCGGTGTCTCGTCGACCATGCTGGCGAAGTCGAAGGCATCCATATCGGCCATGCCGCCGCTGGAATGGCGGTCTTCCAGGTAGCGGCGGAACAGATCGAACTGGGTCTCGGTTGCACAGGCTTCACAGGGGCGGCGCACTAAATCCGCGTTGCGCCGCAGGATTCGCCGCTGGGAACGCGAGGTCCGGAACTGTTCCACCGGGATGCGGATCGACATGCAGGCCGAGCAGTCGACGCAAGCCGGTCGGTAGATCACCGACTGGCTGCGGCGAAACCCCTTCAGCGACAACGTATTGTTCACGTCGACGGCGGTGGCACCCTGCAATGTGGTAAACACCTTCCGCTCCTCGCGCCCGGTCAGATAGGCGCAAGGCTGTGGCGTTGTCAGATAGAACTGTGCCTTTAGCGAGGTTTCGTGGTGGATCATCTTGGTCTTTCGCCAGTCTCGTCCTTCACGATAGCAGGATAATGCCGCTTGTCACCGGGGACGAGTCCCTTCGGCGCCATTCGTATGACGTTACGTTGCCTCAAGCTCACAGAATTCACCTGTATTGGTTGCAAATGGTATACTGAAAACACCCGTTTGGCGATTTTTACGAAACTAGTCCGCCCTTTTATGCCAACTCGGACAACAAGTTTCTCGCTTGGCGCAGGTCCTTGGAATCCAGGCTCTCGGTAAACTGGTTGAACACCGGTTCCAGGCATGCAACCGCATCGGCCCGCTGGTTGCGTGAATGCAACAGCCGGGCCAACGACATCGCGGCTCGCAGCTCCCATGTCGCCGATCACCACCTGCCCGGTCGCGATCCCGGCCCGCGCCGCCAGGGGCTCGCCTGCGACCTCGATCCCGCCAACCGCCGCAGTCGCGGCCAATGCCGCATGGATGGCCTGCGCCGCCTGGTCCTCCTGGCCACATGGCCCCGATGGCCGGTGATGATGCCGGCCACCGTTTCGTGATAACTGCGCGGCACCTCGGGGTCGAGTTTCTGCGACAGTTCGGTCGAGCCGACCAGACCGCAAAACATCACCGTGAGCTGCCGCCGCTCGGCATCCGCTTCGGGTGCCGAAGCTTTTTCCGGAGGCTCAGCTTCGGTCGGGGCGGTGGACAGCGCCGCCAACAGCTTGCGCCGATTACCCTGCGACAGCCCCAATTCCTTCAGGTCGTCGTCGGAGAGATGTGGCAGCACATCCAGATCGACATCGTTCTCGGCCAGAACCTGCACATGCTGGCCCAGCCCCAATCGATCCAATCATGCCTTCAGGTCATTCATTGGGGGATTATGTAGGAAAGTGCCGGAGGCCGCTTGGTGGCCCGGCTTCGGACGGGCGATGTGGCGGGTGCTGACGGGCTGCGCGAGCGCGTCCACGGCTTCCTCGAAACGGGCGTCTACTCGCATGTCCTCTTCCAGCGCCACCTTGCTCGGCTGGTAGGACGGATGCACGATTTCAACAACGCGCTGCTCCGGTTTGGCGGCCAGGGATGCCTTGCCGAGATTGCAGGGTGGCGAAGTGACGATCAGCTTGAACGCGCCATCGTCCAGTCCTCCCATGAAGGCCAGATTATCGGCGCATTCGATGACGACGCGGGTCACGACCGCGCCCCAGACGGCAGGCCGTTGTTTGCAATCAGTTCACGGTAGCGCGGGCGCTTGCCAACCGCGCCAGCGGCGAAGGTCGCCATGATGTCGATGGTGTCCCGGTCGCGGGCATTGTGGCGGCCCGCGAACTCTTGCACATACAGGTCAAGATGCTTCGGCGAGAACTTGTGGAATGTTCCCTTGTGCGCCCGCTTGAGCACCGCCCGGAAGGACTCGATGCCCTGCGTATGGGCCATGCCGCGCACATACTCGCCAACCGAGTGATTGACGGCTTCGTGCTCGAACTCCGCGCCGAGTCCGGCATAGCCACCATGCTCATCCGTGTAGATCACGGCGTCCTCCCCGGCATGGTCACGGACGAAGCCTTGCAGAGTCCGGGCGTCAGTGGAAGGAACACCTTGCGCCGCGACGCGATTTGTCGCGCGATCCTTCACACCCGCAACTGCCGTCTTCCCTACAGCGCCCCGGCCCGTCAGCTCTTTCCGCTTCGCCTTGGGCATGTTGGCCCGGCGCCCGCCCATGTAGGTTTCGTCGGCTTCGAGCGGCCCCGCGAACGCGCCCTGCCGTTCGGTCAAGGCAACCCGAAGCCGGTGCGCGAGGAACCATGCGCTGCGCTGGTTGATGTTCAAATCCCGATGGAGCTTCATGCTGGAGACCCCTTTCAGGCTCGTCGAGAGCAAGTAGGTGGCGATCATCCAGACCTGGAAGCCCAGCTTCGAGCCTTCCATCACCGTGCCCGTCTTCGCGGAAAACCGCTTCGCGCACTCCTTCTCCCGGCAACGGTAGGGCATGGTCTTGTGCCTGGCGCCAGTCTGCACATTCAGAGAGCCGCAGTGCGGGCAGTGGATACCCTCGGGCCAGCGGCGGGCGATGAACCACGCCTCGGCCGCCTCATCGGTCGGCCAACGCTTGAACAGTTCTACGAGGCTGATGCCCTGGCGGTCGCTCTTGCCCGCCGATTTGTGCTTCACCATATCCATATCCTCCTGGAATACAAACATAATACATGAGAATGCCGGCTAATGTCAACCCCCATTTCGGCACTCTCCTACATAATCCCCATTCATTGCACCAGACCCTGCCGCCTACCCGTCGAAGCGGATCACGCTTGCGTGAGACTAACCCGAACAATGGTCGAGATCAAAGCTGTCAGCGCCTCCCGCCACACCATGTCCCGGGCTCGACCCGGGACCTCGATCCGCTACGCGCTAATCTTCGAGGCACCGGCTCAAGGCCGGGGCGTCGGGGAAGTGTATTCCCCGATATTTTCCGATCACCAGCACCCGGCGCCGGTTCTGGTTTGTATGCGCGCCTGATTGGCCCTAGGCTCAACCCAGCCAACGCCATGCCACGAAGGAACCCAACAATGCAGCTATCCGAATACGCCAGCCTTGATGCCCTGGGCCTTGCCGAACTGATCGCCCGGGGCGAGGTCTCGCCGCGCGAGGTTGCCGCCACCGCGATGCGCGCCGTCGAGGCCGCCAATCCGGCGGTGATGGCGGTGGTCGAGACCTATCCCAACCGGATCAAGGGGCTCGACGAGGCTGCGCTTGGCGATGGCCCGTTTCGCGGCGTGCCGTTCCTGATCAAGGATGTCTTCGGCCACGAGGAGGGCCGCACCATCGAGTTCGGCAGCCGCCTCTGCGCGGGTATGAAGGTCGACCAGACCGCCCATCTGGCGGAGCTTCTACGCGCCTCCGGCCTCAACATCCTCGGCCGCTCGAACACGCCGGAATATTCCATGGCCGGGACGGCGGAAAACGCGCTTCAGGGCAACACCTCGACCCCGTGGCGCCACGGCTTCTCCGCCGGTGGCTCGTCGGGCGGCGCTGCCGCGGCAGTGGTCGCGGGCATGGTGCCGATCGCCCACGGCACCGACATCGGCGGATCGATCCGCATCCCGGCAAGCTGGTGCGGCGGCGTCGGCCTGAAGCCCTCGCGCGGGCGGGTCAGTTTCGGCCCGATGCTCGACGAGAATGGCTTCGGCCTGTCGACCACCTTCGTGCAGACCAAATCGATCCGCGACACCGCCGCCATGCTCGACTGTCTGGCGATACCGCAGACCGGCGACCCGTTCCTGATCCCGAAACCCGCCGAGCCCTATGCAGCGCTGGCCGGAAAACCTGCCGGGCGGCTGCGCATCGGCTGGTCGGTGAAACCGCTGATGGGCGTGCCGGTCGATCCGGAGGTCGCCGCCGCGGTCGAGACCGTGGCCAAACTGATGGCCGACATGGGCCACGAGGTCACGCAAGCCGACCCGGACTTCGACGGCCTCGCCTCGGTGCGCAAATTCGACAACATCTGGTTCTTTGGCTTCGCACAACGGCTGGCGGGCTTTTCAAAACGCTCCGGCCACGCCATCGGCCCCGACACGCTGGAGCCGGTCACCCACGCGATCTACGAGCATTCCCGCAGCCTGACGCCGGCTGATTTCCTGGCCGCGATGGCCGAACTGAACCACGCCCGCCGGCGCCTGGCTCCGATCTACGACCAGCACGACATCTGGCTAAGCCCGACCATCGCCAGGGTCGCCGAGTCGCACGGCCTCTACAACCTCGGCCGCACGGACGTGACCATGGACAACTACGTCGAGGAAATCCTCGCCGTCCCGGCCCAGTTCACCGTCCCCCACAACATCCTCGGCACCCCGGCCCTGTCGCTGCCGCTGGCGATGCACTCCACCGGCCTCCCCATCGGCATCCAACTCGGCGCGCCCCACGCGCAGGAGCATGTGCTGCTGCAGCTAGGTACGGCGCTGGAGGCGGCGATGCCGTGGGCGGGCAGGGTGCCGGAGTTGCACGTGTCGCGGTAGGGGGGCCGACTCAATGAACGTGGTGTCAAAACCGCTCGCAGCGGCGCTTGGGCGGCGGCAACAGTTCGGAATATTTTGGTAAGAAATGTTAAGGTTGAGGCGGTCGCGGCAGAATGACAAGAACCGAGGGAAGGATGCACAGATGAAGAGCTAATGGGATAAACTCACTGATCCGGTGGAGCAGGAGCATCAGCGGCGCGAGCTTCAACGCAGGACGACTGGCCGAACTCCATTAGGCGGCAAGCTGCTAATACTGGCTCTGGTAGTTGGTGTCGTTTTGGTCCTAATCCAAGTTGCTCGTTGATCCGCGACCCTGCATAGACTCAGTTCGGCAATTGCCGTTCGATCTCAGCCATCCATACGGCAAGGCTTCCATGGCAGATAGCCAGCAGTTCCGGGCGGCTGAAAATCCGATCACAGCGATCAGAAAGGAGCTTCGCACACAGGTCTAAGTCAGCTTTGGGCAGGTCTTCCTTTGCCGGGCAATCTCCGAGCACGCCGCATGTCATGACGAAAAATCTTACCCTTGCGCTTGCCGCCGAAGTAACTCTCGTCCACTTCAGTTTCACCCCCGAACATCGCTTCGCTCTCAGCCTCCGGTTCCAAGGCAATCATCTCACGCAGACGGTGGAAAAAGTAACCGGCTGTCTTGCGGTTCACGCCACACAGACCGGCCGCTGTAAGCGCCGTCGATCCAGACACAAAATGCGCGATCAAACGATCTTGTTTACAGGGACCGAGACGACTCCTGCGCATAGCTTCCATGATAACTCCAAAAATGAATTATCTGGGTCAGCCCCCAAATGAATTATCTCACATTCACCCCCAATCTCCCCCAGATCATACGGCGTCGCCTGATACACTTCGTTGATCCAATTCCCGAACAGCAAGCGTAGGGCGCGTGCTCGCACGCACCAATCTCGCATCCTCTGCCGGTGTCCCTCGCCGGTGACGGTGCGTGCAAGCACGCACGCTACCTTCTGGAGTTCAAATAATATCAATGCTTTAACTCCCTGCGCAAATCTGCGCACTCCTCCCCGCCAGGCCGTAGGGCGGGATTAATCCCGCCAATCCCGGGTCGGGCAATGGCGGGGTGAACCTCGCCCTACACCCAATCATACGGCGTGCCCTGATAGACCTCGTTGATCCAGTTGCCGAACAGCAGATGCGCGTGGCTGCGCCAGCGGTTCTCCGGCGTGCTGGCGGGGTCGTCGTCGTGGTAATAGTTCTCCGGCTTGCCTATCGGCGTGCCCGCCGCCACATCGCGCCGGTATTCCTCGTCCAGCGAGGTGGTGTCGTATTCGATGTGGTTGAACATATACAGCGCCCGGTGGCCCGGATCGGCGATCATGCAGGGGCCGGTTTCGGGCGCGCTCATCAGCACGTCCAGCCCCTGGCCTTCGGGCAGGTCGGCCTCGCGGATCTCGGTCCAGCGGCTTACGGGGATGGTGAAATCATCCGAGAAGCCGCGCAGATAAGGCGAGCCCGGCGCGCAGTTCTGGTGCCGGAAGCAGCCGAACGCCTTGGCCTCCAGTGCATATTTCGGCACCCCATGGAAGTGATGCAGCATCGCCTGCGCGCCCCAGCAAATTGCGAAGGTCTGCTGACAGTTGGTCTGGGTCCAGTCGAACACCTGGGTCAGCTCGTCCCAGTAGGTGACGTCCTCGAACTCCAGCAATTCGATTGGCGCGCCGGTGATGATGAAGCCGTCGAACTTGCGGGTGCGGGCCTCGGCAAAGGTGGTGTAGAACGCCTCCAGATGCTTGAAGGATGTGTTCTTCGAGCGATGATCGGTCATCCGGATCAGCGTCAGGTCGATCTGCAACGGCGTCGCCCCCACCAGCCGGGCGATCTGGGTCTCGGTGTGCACCTTGTTCGGCATCAGGTTCAGCAAGCCGATCTGCAACGGCCGGATATCCTGGCGCGTGGCCTCCTCCTCCGACATCACCATCACGCCCTCGCGCTTCAGCACGTCATGGGCGGGCAGGGATGTGGGGATCTTGATCGGCATGATCCGGCTCGTCTTTCTGGGTTTCTGGAACGGTTGAGATAAAGCGCAAGCGGCGGCGGGGCAAGTTTAGATCGAGGGGCTGACCCAGATAACTCATTTTTGGAGTTATCATGGAAGCTATGCGCAGGAGTCGTCTCAGTCCCTATAAACAAGATCGTTTGATCGAGCATTTTGTGTCTGGATCGACGGCGCTTAGAACTATACCAGAAAGTTGGTGACGCAGTGAATTGAAGGCGGCGTATCCTGGCGATGCCGAATCGCCAGTATCCACGAAGGAAAGGATCCGCCATGAAAGAGGACAGAGTTGTTGATCTGGGTCAGCCGGGATCAATTTCGGGGGATCCCCTGACGGCGATATTGCGCCATGGTGCGCGCAAGCTGCTGGCCCAGGCCATTGAGGCTGAAGTCTCGGCTTTCATCGCGGGGCACGCCGCCCTGCGCGGCGAGGATGGCCGGTGCCGCGTGGTGCGTCACGGCTATCTTCCGGAACGCGAGATCCAGACCGGGATCGGGCCGGTCGCGGTTCGCCAGCCCCGGGTGCGCGACCGGGGTGCGGCTGGCGATGGCGGCAAGATCCGTTTTACCTCGTCGATCCTGCCGCCCTGTCTTCGGCGCCGCAAGTAGCTGGAGGAACTGCTGCCCAGGATTCCCGAACTAAATCCCTGACGCGCCTCGGCAGGGGCGGCGATGGGTGCCGTTGTGGGGTTTTTGCCCCGCGCCCGGGCACCACTCCCGCGGATTTCGCGCTCGAGGAGATATTCTCAAGGTGGCCACGCGTTTTGCGGGTCCCGCGCCTGTCCGTTGGCCAAGCGAAGCCCTGGCCGGGAGCCGGCATCGCACTTCAGCAAGGATATCGTGGCAGGCTGGAGCCGTCAGGTCGGGCCGCGCGCCAGGGCCAGGATCTTCCGCCTGGCGCTCAGCACCAGATCGAGCCCCGCTTCGCTCCCCAAACGGATGATCAGCCGCCGCGCATGACGGATCACCCGGCCAGGCAGGGCGATCAGAGCCAGGCGCAAGGCCTTCATCCGCCGTGCCACCCAGGCCGGTCCCAGAACCAGTTGCTTCATCACCGCGTTCAAATTATGCGCCAGCACCATGATCGCCCACCAGGCCGCATTGGCTCCGAACAGACCCGAGGGCAGGGTGCCGCCAGCCAGGTCGTGCTTCATCACCGCGTGGACTTCCTCGCTCTTGCCACAGCGCTCCCGGGACCACCAGATCACCTCATCGCCCGGCAGATCACGGTTGGTGACCAGGGCGAACAGCTTGCTGCGCCCCTTCGAGGCAAACTCCGCGGTCGGGAACGGCAACTGATCCCCATCGCCAAGCTCCAACTGTTCCAGCGGCTCCCGGATCGCCAGGAAGCGGTAATCCGCCCGCGTCTTGCTCTCGCCCACCCAACTCGGTACATGGCAGACCTCCGCCCACTCTTGGCCGGTCTCCTGACGTTGCCCGTCAAAAACACGATCCAGCGGCCGCCACTCGGCCTCCGGCACGGCCAGGGCAGCACGCCGGAATTCCGCCGTCACGTTGGCGCCGACGGCGAACTCGATCACCCCGAAAACCTTGTCCCGGCCCTCGCCACAATAGAGCAGTAGATCCTTCTGATAACCCGCCGTGTCCGAGCGCAGATAGACCTTGTCCACGCCCCCAGGCAGCGCCGCCAGCGAGGCCTGCAACACCTGCAACTGCCGATAGCCAGCCGGCACATTGCCGTCGCGGAACTCGGAATGCACGATCACCTGCTGTTCCGCCCACCAAGTGTTCAACGGCTGATAGGCCTTGAACTTCTTGTAGCAGTATTCCGCCTGGCGCTTGTGGCTCTGCACCAGCGTCGCGTCCATGTCCAGCGTCGCCGAGCCCTGCCTGCGATGGTGCTGCAGAAATGACACCAGCGCCTGATTGACACGCCGCAGACCAAGCAGACCCGCCGACGGGCGCGGGATGAAGGCACGCCCGGCCTCCCGCAGCTCTTCCTGGCCTGCGTCGTGGAAGCGTTCCAACCAGCCCGACAGAGCCGACGGCGAAGGCACGCTGCGCCCGCGACCGCGCCGAAACCGGCTCTTCAGTTGCCGCCGTTCCCGGCGCACCAACAGCCGCCGCTCAACCGCATCCATGGTCGCGGCAAAGCCGGCGTCCGCCTCCAGGCGTTCCAGATCCTCGACCCGATCACCCCCGCACAGATTGAGTGCGATCACCGTGATGATCATCTGCACATCCAGCCAGCCCTGCCGCCCCGCCACCCGCACCTCGCGCCGCACCGCAGCCGCCAGTCCCGATGCCTCAATCAAATCAAGGTAAACACCAATCCCGGCAAAACCCGTCAGATCGCTGCTGCCCGGTTCGCTTTCGTACTCGAAAGGAAGAACGCCCTGTGCCATGTTATTTTCACCCCGTTGGTGATGGAGTTAATCGCAAAAACCATCATAAATCCCTTTAGATTCAAAGACAACGGGGAATTTCAACTTTTTTGATCCAGAATCAGGGCTGCCCTGGCTTTATCTGAAAGGCATCTCGACGGGCGCTTTCCCGGAGGCCCTGGCCGCGCTCCTGGGTCCGCAGGCACCGGGCCTGTCGGCCTCGACCATCGCCCGGCTGAAGGAGATCTGGCAAGGCGAACTGGCGCGCTGGGAAAAGCGCGACCTCTCGGCCCGGCGTTACCTCTACTTCTGGGCCGATAGGGTCTACTTCCAGCCGCGCATGGACCACGCCAGGCAATGCATCCTGGTCATCGTCGGCGCCGACCAGTGGGGCCGCAAGGAACTGCTGGCGATCGCCGACGGCGATCGCGAGAGCGCCCGGTCCTGGCGCGAGGTCCTGCTCGGTCTCAAGCGCCGCGGTTTGACGCTGGCTCCGGAGCTGGCCGCCAGCGACGGCGCGCTGGTCATAGCAGCCCGTTGAAAAAGGCGCCATTGACCGGGTTTTACCCCACGACGAAACATAACGCGGCGCCGGCGGTTTCGCCATCCTTCGAGACGATGAGGACGATCCGAGCGACCGGAACGGCTCCAGCGGGCGCAACAAGCACGAAAATACCGCCATATCCGCCCGCCACAGCCTGGCGCGCGGTGCCGGCGCCGATGAGTTGGCGCATCAGCAACGAGAGGGTGTGGCCGGCGACGTGAAGCAGGTATCGCTTGTGCACGTTCTCGCGCCGGCGCAGCCAGGTCCGGCGCATGCCGCCGCGATCGAGGCTGTGGGCAAAGCAGCGCTCGACGATCCCGGCGCGCAGCTTGAAGGCCTCGCGGGCGAGCGCGGAGTTGAGCCGCACGCGGTTGTTGGGGACCGCCCGGCGCGCCGCCTGGTCACCGCGCCAGCGCGAAAAGCCCTTCTGCCTGGGCGCGGCGCTCGGCTTCTGGAAGGCGCTCGATGAAGTCTGGCCCACCTGCAGGCATCAGCGGTGCCGGGTTCACAAGACATCGAACGTTCTCAACAAGCTCCCGAAATCGGCCCGGAAGACAGCCAAGGCCGATCTCCGTGCCATCTGGATGGCCGAGAGCCGCGCCGATACGGCCAGGGCGATGGGCGTCTTCGCCGCAAAATACCAGGCGAAGTATCCCAAGGCGGTCGAATGCCTGACCAGGGATCGCGCGGAACTGCTGGCGTTCTACGATTTTCCGGCCGAACACTGGCAGCACCTGCGCACCACCAACCCAATCGAAAGCGTCTTTGCAACCGTACGTCACCGAACCGTCCGCAGCCGGGGATGCCTGTCGAACGACACCGCAATGTGGATGGTTTTCAAGCTGATCATGGCGGCGGCGAAGACATGGCACCGCCTGCGAAGCCATCACCAGTTGTCAAAGCTCGTCGAAGGCGTCAGGTTCAACGACGGAATCGAAGCGAGCAGCGACCAAACCCATGCCGCCGCATGATCACCCGTCACCCAAACTCGGGCATAGCTCCTGAAAGCCTGCACACCCGCTTTAAGGTGGCCTGCGCCAAGACCAAGAGCAAAATGGCTCCTGAGATTATCGCCTTTATCGAAAAGCGTGTGAGCGAGCTTGAGAATGAAACCACATACCAACAATAACACAAAACCACCGGGCCAAAGCTGTGATGGCGCTCTCCGTGGCACCGGGCGGGCAGGGCCGTGGCCTGGCATGGGCGCGATCGAGGTGCCGATCTGCCGTCGATCCGCGCATTGTTCTCCTGCCGTGAGGAGTTTCTGTGTATTCCGGGCCAGTTCCGGCCAGCGCCGGGCGGGTCGGTCGCTGCAGGACCGCCGATTATTGCGATTGCAAGAATGATCGCCCCGTCGATCCGCGTCTCGATTGCGCGGGGATAGATAGACCAGTTGGGATCCCAACAGGGCTATCTTCGTCACCAGCTTTGCCGCGCCACCGGCCAAGCGTTTCCTGAAACTCCCCGGCAGACAACGACGCCAAAGAGCGCGCCCGCTTCGCAAGGTGCTTGCCGATCCCGGCATCGGAAAGGGTAGGTTTCAGTGGTGCAGGTTGAGAAGCGCCGCCATCGCCACGACTACCAGCGTGGTGAAGCCCAAAAACATACCAAATACCGAGCGCAGAATCTCGCTCTTGGATTCGGCGATCAGGCCCTTCACGTCCGCTATATCGGCTTTCGTCGCCACTACGTCATGTAGCGCGGTATCCAGCGCCGCCGCGTGCGCCCGCGCCTGGTCCTCGGACACGCCATGCGCTTTGAGGCTGTCCACGTAAGCCAACTTATCAAAGGTTGTTACACTCATGGCCGGGGAGGCTAGTCGGTTGTCGGTGTCCAGGCAAGCCCAGCCGCCAACCAGGATTCCCGAACTAAATCCCTGACGCGCCTCGGCAGGGGCGGTGATGGGCGCCGTTGTGGGGTTTTCGGCCCGCGCCCGGGCACCACTCCCGCGGATTTCGCGCTCAAGGAGATATTCTCAAGGTGGCCACGCGTTTTGCGGGTCCCGCGCCTGTCCGTTGGCCAAGCGGAGCCCTGGCCGGGAGCCGGCATCACCCCTGATTCTGGATCAAAAAAGTTGAAATTCCCCGTTGTCTTTGAATCCAAAGGGATTCATGATGATTTTTGCGATTAACTCAATCACCAACGGGGTGAAAACAACATGGCACAGGGCGTTCTTCCTTTCGAGTACGAAAGCGAACCGGGCAGCAGCGATCTGACGGGTTTTGCCGGGATTGGTGTTTAGCTTGATTTGATTGAGGCATCGGGACTGGCGGCTGCGGTGCGGCGCGAGGTGCGGGTGGCGGGGCGGCAGGGCTGGCTGGATGTGCAGATGATCATCGCGGTGATCGCACTCAATCTGTGCGGGGGTGATCGGATCGAGGATCTGGAACGCCTGGAGGCGGACGCCGGCTTTGCCGCGACCATGGATGCGGTTGAGCGGCGGATGTTGGTGCGCCGGGAACGTCGGCAACTGAAGAGCCGGTTTCGGCGCGGCCGCGGGCGCAGCGTGCCTTCGCCGTCGGCTCTGTCGGGCTGGTTGGAACGCTTCCACGACGCAGGCCAGGAAGAGCTGCGGGAGGTCGGGCGTGCCTTCATCCCGCGGCCGCCGGCGGGTCTGCCTGGTCTGCGGCGTGTCGATCAGGCGCTGGTGTCATTTCTGCAGCACCATCGCAGGCCGGGCGCGGCGACGCTGGACATGGACGCGACGCTGGTGCAGAGCCACAAGCGCCAGGCGGAATACTGCTACAAGAAGTTCAAGGCCTGTCAGCCGTTGAACACCTGGTGGGCGGAACAGCAGGTGATCGTGCATTCCGGGTTCCGCGACGGCAATGTGCCGGCTGGCTATCGGCAGTTGCAGGCCTCGCTGGCGGCGCTGCCTGGGGGCGTGGACAAGGTCTGTCTGCACTCGGACACGGCGGGTTATCAGAAGGATCTGCTGCTCTGTTGTGGCGCGGGCCGGGACAAGGTTTTCGGGGTGATCGAGTTCGCCGTCGGCGCCAACGTGACGGCGGCGTTCCGGCGTGCTGCCCTGGCCGTGCCGGAGGCCGAGTGGCGGCCGCTGGATCGTGTTTTCGACGGGCAACGCCACGAGACCGGCCAGGAGTGGGCGGAGGTCTGCCATGTACCGAGTTGGGCGGGCGAGAGCAAGACGCGGGCGGATTACCGCTTCCTGGCGATCCGGGAACCGCTGGAACAGTTGGAGCCTGGCGATGAGGATCAGTTTCCGTTCCCGACCGCGGCGTTTGCATCGAAGGGGCGCAGCAAGCTGTTCGCCCTGGTCACCAACCGTGATCTGCCGGGCGATGCGGTGATCTGGTGGTCCCGGGAGCGCTGTGGCAAGAGCGAGGAAGTCCACGCGGTGATGAAGCACGACCTGGCTGGCGGCACCCTGCCCTCGGGTCTGTTCGGAGCCAATGCGGCCTGGTGGGCGATCATGGTGCTGGCGCATAATCTGAACGCGGTGATGAAGCAACCGGTTCCGGGACCGGCCTGGGTGGCACGGCGGATGAAGGCCTTGCGCCTGGCTCTGATCGCCCTGCCTGGCCGGGTGATCCGTCATGCGCGGCGGCTGATCATCCGTTTGGGGAGCGAAGCGGGGCTCGATCTGGTGCTGAGCGCCAGGCGGAAGATCCTGGCCCTGGCGCGCGGCCCGACCTGACGGCTCCGGCCTGCCACGATATCCTTGCTGAAGCGTGATGCCGGCTCCCGGCCAGGGCTCCGCTTGGCCAACGGACAGGCGCAGGACCCGCAAAACGCGTGGCCGCCTTGAGAATATCTCCTTGAGCGCGAAATCCGCGGGAGTGGTGCCCGGGCGCGGGGCGAAAACCCCACAACGGCGCCCATCGCCGCCCCTGCCGAGGCGCGTCAGGGATTTAGTTCGGGAATCCTGGGCAACCCTGATTCTGGATCAAAAAAGTTAAAATTCCCCGGTGGCTTTGAATCCAGAGGGATTCATGATGGTTTTTGCGATTAACTCCATCACCAACGGGGTGAAAATATCAGGGCACAGGGCGTTCTTCCTTTCGAGTACGAAAGCGAACCGGGCAGCAGCGATCTGACGGGTTTTGCCGGGGTTGGTGTTTACCTTGATTTGATTGAGGCATCGGGACTGGCGGCTGCGGTGCGGCGCGAGGTGCGGGTGGCGGGGCGGCAGGGCTGGCTGGATGTGCAGATGATCATCGCGGTGATCGCACTCAATCTGTGCGGGGGTGATCGGGTCGAGGACCTGGAACGCCTGGAGGCGGACGCCGGCTTTGCCGCGACCATGGATGCGGTTGAGCGGCGGCTGCTGGTGCGCCGGGAACGTCGGCAACTGAAGAGCCGGTTCCGGCGCGGCCGCGGGCGCAGCGTGCCTTCGCCGTCGGCTCTGTCGGGCTGGTTGGAACGCTTCCACGACGCAGGCCAGGAAGAGCTGCGGGAGGCCGGGCGTGCCTTCATCCCGCGCCCGTCGGCGGGTCTGCCTGGTCTGTGGCGTGTCGATCAGGCGCTGGCAGGCGCTGGTGTCATTTCTGCAGCGCCATCGCGGGCCGGGCTCGGCGACGCTGGACATGGACGCGACGCTGGTGCAGAGCCACAAGCGCCAGGCGGAATACTGCTACAAGAAGTTCAAGGCCTGTCAGCCGTTGAACACCTGGTGGGCGGAACAGCAGGTGATCGTGCATTCCGGGTTCCAGGGCGGCAATGTGCCGGCCGGCTATCGGCAGTTGCAGGTGTTGCAGGCCTCGCTGGCGGCGCTGCCCGGGGGCATGGACAAGGTCTGTCTGCGCTCGGACACGGCGGGTTATCAGAAGGATCTGCTGCTCTGTTGTGGCGCGGGCCGGGACAAGGTTTTCGGGGTGATCGAGTTCGCCGTCGGCGCCAACGTGACGGCGGCGTTCCGGCGTGCCGCCCTGGCCGTGCCGGAGGCCGAGTGGCGGCCGCTGGATCGTGTTTTTGACGGGCAACGTCAGGAGACCGGCCAGGAGTGGGCGGAGGTCTGCCATGTACCGAGTTGGGCGGGCGAGAGCAAGACGCGGGCGGATTACCGCTTCCTGGCGATCCGGGAGCCGTTGGAACAGTTGGAGCCTGGCGATGGGGATCAGTTGCCGTTCCCGACCGCGGAGTTTGCTTTGAGGGGGCGCAGCAAGCTGTTCGCCCTGGTCACCAACCGTGATCTGCCGGGCGATGCGGTGATCTGGTGGTACCGGGAGCGCTGTGGCAAGAGCGAGGAAGTCCACGCGGTGATGAAGCACGACCTGGCTGGCGGCACCCTGCCCTCGGGTCTGTTCGGAGCCAATGCGGCCTGGTGGGCGATCATGGTGCTGGCGCATAATCTGAACGCGGTGATGAAGCAACCGGTTCCGGGACCGGCCTGGGTGGCACGGCGGATGAAGGCCTTGCGCCTGGCTCTGATCGCCCTGCCTGGCCGGGTGATCCGTCATGCGCGGCGGCTGATCATCCGTTTGGGGAGCGAAGCGGGGCTCGATCTGGTGCTGGGCGCCAGGCGGAAGATCCTGGCCCTGGCGCGCGGCCCGACCTGACGGCTCCGGCCTGCCACGATATCCTTGCTGAAGTGCGATGCCGGCTCCCGGCCAGGGCTTCGCTTGGCCAACGGACAAGCGCGGGACCCGCAAAACGCGTGGCCACCTTGAGAATATCTCCTCGAGCGCGAAATCCGCGGGAGTGGTGCCCGGGCGCGGGCCGAAAACCCCACAACGGCACCCATCGCCGCCCCTGCCGAGGCGCGTCAGGGATTTAGTTCGGGAATCCTGGGCAATTGAACCTATTGTCCTGGATCAGAAATACGTGGTATCATTCAGGGGAGGTATATTTTGAGATGGAGGATCTTCCATGCCCCGCGCTGCGCCCCCGGTCACGTTGAGTCCAGAACAGAGTGAGGAGCTCCTGACGCTGACGTCACGGCGCACGACGGCTCAAGGTCTGGCGCTGCGGGCGCGCATTGTTCTGGCCTGCGCCGAGGGCAGGCAGAACAAGCAGGTGACCCGGGATTTGGGCGTTGACCCGGCGACGGTAGGCAAGTGGCGTCGGCGCTTCATCGAGAAGGGGAGCGACGGTCTGTATGATGAGCCGCGCCCCGGCACGCCCCGGACGATCACCGATGCGCAGGTCGAGGCGGTGATCGTGCGGACGCTTGAAAGCATGCCGCGTAACGCGACCCATTGGAGTTCCAGGATGATGGCCGGGGAGAGCCGCCTCTCGACGTCCAGCGTACAACGGATTTGGCGTGCCTTTGGCCTGCAACCCCATCGCACGGAGACCTTCAAGCTCTCAACCGATCCCCGGTTTATCGACAAGGTTCGCGATGTGGTTGGGCTTTACCTGAACCCGCCGGAGCGGGCCTTGGTGCTCTGCGTCGATGAAAAGAGCCAAATTCAGGCGCTTGACCGGCCGCAGCCGGTCCGGCCCATGCGGCCGGGTCAAATCGAACGCCGCAGCCATGATTACAAACGCCACGGCACCACCTCCCTGTTCGCCGCCCTCAACACGGCAACCGGCGAGGTCATCGGCAAATGCGACAAGCGCCACCGGGCCTCGGAGTTCAAGAAGTTCCTTATGGAGATCGAACGCCGGGTTCCCGACGATCTGGAGATCCACCTCATCATGGACAACTACGCCACCCACAAAACGCCGGATCCGTGCCTGGTTGGCCAGACGGCCCCTCTGGCATGTGCATTTCACACCCACCTCCGCATCCTGGTTGAACATGGTCGAGCGCTTCCTTGCCGAAATCACCGACCGCCAGATCAAGCGTGGCGTTCACCGCAGCGAGCGCGAACTCACAAAAGCCATCCTGGATTACATCGAAATTCGCAATAAAGATCCAAAACCCTTCAAATGGGTCCGAACCGCAGACGATATCCTTGATGCGGTCAAACGCTTCTGTCTAAAAACCACACCCGAAAATAATCCGGCGAACTGCTGACTCAGGACACTTTTTGTTCCTACCTGTCTTCGAGTATCCGCTGCGTGTTATGAGAATTGCTGTTATACTTGCATACAGGTTCCGAACCGGGTTATCAGATTCGAGACACTTGCAATGGACCCACTTATCCAGCGGCCCAGGGGGCGTTTTCATGAACAAGAATGACCTGCGTTCAGCGCGGAGCCACAAGTTTAGCGCAGCGTCCCGGTGCGGCGCAGTTTTGCCCCCCCCCCCCCCCCCCCCCCCCCCCAGATTTAACCGGGCTTCACCCCAGCCCCAGCCAGGCCCGCCGGGCGGAAGGCGTGGCGTGATGCCAGCGGCCCCTCGCCTCGCCGCCCTCCTGCTGGGCCCGCTAATGGTGATCGGCCTGCTGCTCGGGCTGGCATCGCCAGCCGGAGCGCAGTCGGCCGCGGCCCCCCTGGCGCTGACCGCGCCGCCCATCCAGTTCTATACCAGGGGCACGACGATCGTCGACCTGGTCCTGCCGGAAGCGACCCGCGGCCCCGCGCCCCTGTCCTACACCCTGACCGGGCCGGCGGGCACCGACCTGCCGGCGGGCCTGAGCTTTAACGCCGGCACACGCACGCTGTCCGGCACGCCGACCGCGGTGGCGACGAGCACCGAGCTGACCTACACGGTGGCCGACGCCGGGAGTGGGGAACAATTCGGGCGGGGATTCAGGCTCACCGTGGAAGCGGCCCCCCTGGCGCTGACCGCGCCGGACGACCAGAGCTATACCGTGGACACGGCGATCACCGCCCTGGTCCTGCCAGCGGCGACCGCCGGCAGGTCGCCTCGACGAAGTCGTCGAAGCCGCCCTCGATCAGGACCGACTGAAGACGGTCGTAAAACACATGACCCGGCGAGCGCGGCATCTCCGCCCAGCCCACCATCAAATCACCCTGACGATCCTTCCGCAGTCCCATCGACATCGGCGAGCCTCCCGGTCAAATCAGAACATCAAAGAATTCAGACCAGGCCGCTCGCGTCCAGGGCCGACTTCGTCAACGGGCTGATAAGGCAAACATCATGAACAAACTCATCACCCAATTCGTTTTCACCTCGGCGCTGCTGGTAGCGATGATGGCATCAATGGGCACCGCCCATGCGCAAAACCCAGTCCCAGGCGACCTTACGGCGGTATCTGGACCTTTCAATAATCAAATCACACTAAGTTGGACGGCACCCACCGCTGGTACGGGACCATTTAATTATGGTATAGCTGTTGGTGTTACGCGCAGTGGTGTTACGAGTAGGTTGAATATACAGAGTACCACGAATACCGAAATTACTATTGACGATCTAAAAGGATTAGTCGCCACGACTCCTGTACCAGTGGTCCACGGGCAAACGTACACATTTTTTGTAACTGCCATCGGTTGTGGCGGTAGGTGTGATGGTAGAGCAGAAACAACGATAACCGCAGAAGCCCCCGTAGTACCAGTCAAGGACAACATTGCGACCTATACTTATAATGGAGATGGAACTACACAGGTAACCTTTACACCGACAGAGGCAGGTGTATTTGAGATTCGCTGGCGTCAAACTGGAAGGCCATCATTTTTACGCAGTCAACAAAATGTCACTGGTGGTCAGGTAGATTCTCCAGTGTCACGTAGCATATTAACTGGCTATGACTTTGACGGCGAGATTTGGATTACATTACATGGTACAGATTATGCGAGAGCGGTTCACACGACTGGAGCGCGCCCCGACACCACTCCGCCGATGGTGACCCTCGACACCATTGCCAAAGGTGTGATTGGCACGGCGCAGGATTACGACATTACCTTCTCCGAGGCGGTAACCGGTTTGGCGGTGATTGATTTCTCCGTTTCCACCAACATTGAGGCGTCCGGCGACCTCGTGGTGAATAGTGTGACCCCGGCCAGCGGCCCCAGCACCACCTACACCATCAGCATCACCCCGCGAGCGACAGCCTTCACCCTGACCCTTGCAATAGACAGCGTGACGGACACCGCGACCATCCCGAATATGGGCCCCGCGACCGCGGCGAGCGCGATCGGCCGTGCCACCGCCCCCCTGGCGCTGACCGCGCCGCCCGCCCAGTTCCATACCAAGGACACGACGATCGTCGGCCTGACCCTGCCGGCGGCGACCGGCGGCACCGCGCCATACACCTACAGCGTGAGCGGGCACCCCGCCGGACTGAACTTTGCCGGCGGCAGCCGTAGGCTGGCCGGCACGCCGACTGCGGTGGCGGACAACACCGTGACCTACAGGGTGACCGACTCGGCGACCCCGTCCGCCACCGTCAGCACGACCTTCTTCGTCGGCGTGACCGCCAGCCTGGCGCTGAACGGGGCGCCCGACCAGTTCTATACCGTGGGCACGGCGATCAACCTGGTCCTGCCACCGGCCACCGGCGCCAGCGGCGAACTGACCTACACCCTGACCGGGCAGGGCGATGCCCTGCCAGCGGGTCTGACCTTCGATGCGGCCAACCGCGCGCTGTTCGGCACGCCGACCGAGGCGACGAGCGCCACCGAGCTGACCTACAAGGTGAGCGACGCCGGGAGTGATCCAGCAAAGGTATTCACTCGGCTATTCAACGTCACCGTGGCCGCGGCCCCCCTGGCGCTGACCAAGCCGCCCGACCAGTTCCATACCAAGGACACGACGATCGTCGACCTGGTCCTGCCGGCGGCCACCATCGGCACCACGCCATACACCTACACCCTGAACGATCTGCCGGCGGGCCTGAACTTTGACGCCGGCACACGCACGCTGTCCGGCACGCCAACCACGGTGTCGTTCGCCCTGGCAGCCTACACGGTGACCGACGCCAACGGCTTCACCGTCAGCAAGACATTCCTCATCCGCGTGGTCGCCGGCCTGGCGCTGAACCTGCCGCCCGCCCAGTTCTATACCGTGGGCACGGCGATCAACCTGGTCCTGCCGGCGGCCACCGGTGCCAGCGGCGAACTGACCTACACTCTGACCGGGCCGGGGGACGGCGCCCTGCCGGCGGGTCTGACCTTCGATGCGGCCAGCCGCACGCTGTCCGGCACGCCGAGCGAGGTGACGAGCGCCACCTCCCTGGCCTACAGGGTGAGCGACGACGGGAATGATCCAGCAAATGAAATCGGTCGGGCATTCAACGTCACCGTGGCTGCCGCGGCCACCACGGCACCGACCTCGGACACTTCTCTGGCAACTCTGACCCTTACCGGTAGCCATGGCAACGAAATTACTTTGACGCCGGCCTTCATGGCTGGCGTCTCGGTTGACTCCCCGTACACCGCCAGCGTGGCGAATGGAGTGACCAGCGTTACGATTGCGGCGTCCTCGACTCACGCCACCACGAACATAGTTGTGGTTGTGAATGGTGCTCAGGTGACTGGAGATAAATCACCGAGCCCCGTAACTGTTACGGGGAATCTGACCGAGGTTGGCAGTACTCCCAACACAATCGAAATTGAAGTTACCGCCGAGGACGGCAACTCCTTCGAAAGTTACAACATCCACATCACCCGCGCTGGCCCGCCTCCGGGCATTGCTCTGAGGAGGGACACGGCTGCCGATGGTGGTGTTAATACGGACCGCCTCACCAGAAACAGAGATATAGACGTTACGCTGGCAACCGGTTTTAATACCAACAGTGACACCTGGGAATACTCCACCGATGGCGGTGTCACCGCTTTCGTCCCCGGCACCGGCACCAGTTTCACTTTACCCGCAGTCAGTGCCGATTATGCAGCCGACCAAGTGCGAGTGCGTCAGACCGTGGATGGCATTCGTTCCGACTTTGCCGGGCTTGATGCATTTACCATTGATGCTGATGCGCCGACCGCGAACCTCGGCAGCATTACCGGTGCTGTGATTGACCGGGCGGGGCAGACGCACGACATCACCTTCTCCGAGGCGGTGGCCGGTTTGGCTGCGGGTGATTTCTCCGCTTCCACAGGTATCACGGTGACTGCTGTGAGCGGTAGCGATGGCGGTACTGCTTACACCATCACCTACACCGCGACTGCGGCATCCTTCAACCTGATCCTTACCGCGGGCAGCGTGACCGACCTCGCCGCGTGGCCTGTTGCCGAAACCAGCCAAGCCGGCACGGCTACGGCACCGTTGCCGGTCATAACGGGTCCTGCGACCCTGTCAATTCCTGAGAACACCTCCCACGACACTCTTCTGGGCAGCTACACCACCACGGCGGATGTCGATAGACTTACGGTTTTTACTAGCGTGCTGGAAGGCGGTTTATTCCGCCTTGGATCTAACGGGGAACTGCGTTTTGATAACGAACCAAGTTTCTCGCCGGACTATGAGGCACCGCGGGACCAAGGCGCGGACAACGTCTATAATATCACTATACGCGGTGTAGACGGCAGTCTTCAGCCCGTGACCCAAGGTCTGGAAGTTACGATTACGGTTACCAACGTGGATGAACCGGGTGCCATCAGTGCCATTACCGGCGACGCGCAGGTTGGCGTGACGCTAACCGCCGGCACGGTGACTGACCTGGATTCGCCGCCTGCTGGAACGCCTGTTTCCAGCATTACGCATCAATGGCAAAGCGCGGTGGACGGCACCGACGCCGCCGCCGCCGTCGACGATGCCGCCTGGCCCGACATCAGCGGTGCCACCGGTGCGATCTACGATCCGGGAGTTGGTGATGTCGGCAGGATTATTCGAGTGGTCGCCACTTACACCGACGGCGAAGGTGGCGGTAAAAAAGTTGCCAGCGCGGCGACCGGTGCTGTGGCCCCCGCGCCGTCTACGGATTCGACTCTGTCCGCCCTGGATGTTTCGGCAGGCACCCTGAATCCGACCTTCGATGCTGCCACCAATGCCTACGCCGTCAGCGTGGGCACTGATGTGGCAAGCGTTACGGTAACGCCGACCACGACTGACGACGGCGCAGCCGTGGCTGTGAACGACGTTCCTGTTGCCAGCGGCCAACCCAGTGAAGCGATTGACTTGGATGTTGGCAATAACACCATCCCCATCGTCGTCACCGCCGAGGACACTTCAACACAAACCTACACCGTCACCGTTGCCCGTGCCGTTCCACAACCAGGCATTGCCCTGGCGAGCGACACGGCTCGCGATGGTGGTACTAATACGGACCGCATCACCAGAAACAGATCAATAGTGGTTACACTGCACGCCGATTTTCAGAACGACAGGGACACCTGGGAATGGTCTTCCAATAGTGGCAACTCTCACACCACCGGCAGCAACACCGACCGTAGTTTCGACCTTACTGCTTCCCAAGCCACATATAACGACAATGTGGTGCGAGCCCGCCAGACAGTGAATGGCGTTGTCTCCGAATTTGCCGGGCTTGCCAGGTTTATGCATGATACCGTGAAGCCAACCATTAGCCTGAATGGCGGCGGAGCCAGCGTCACCATAACAAAGGGTGATGCCTACAACGACCCGGTAACCGCCGATGATGTTCTTGATGGCCCCATCGCCTTCTCCAACATTGTCATTACCGATGGCCCCGTGGACGTTGACACTGCTGGTGAGTACACCCTTACCTACAATGTGATGGACAGCGCCGGCAATGCCGCCGACCCGCTGACCCGCACCGTCACCGTGAGCGAGCCGGTGGCTGAACCAACTGTAACAGTTGAAAGACTACCTGATAATTCCATCGAAGTATCTTGGGATAATATACCTGGTGTCGATTTTACTATTTATGCAATTAAAACAGGTGAGAATAATGTGATAATTATTGAGCTTGTCACTAGTCCACATACTATTGCCACTACTGATCCACTTTTTGACACAGCAAATGATGCTGATGCAATTGGTGTACGTGGTTTTGCCGAGGGTAACCCTGTTGGTGATCATTCAGCGCAGATAACGTCTGACGAAGTACCTGCCGACACCACTCCGCCGACGGTGACCCTCGGCCCCATTGCCGAAGGTGTGATTGACACGGCGCAGGATTACGACATTACCTTCTCCGAGCCGGTAACCGGTTTGGCGGTGGATGATTTCTCCGTTTCCAACAGCATTGTGGCGTCCGGCGACCTCGTGGTGAATAGTGTGACCCCGGCCAGCGGCCCGAGCACCACCTACACCATCAGCATCACCCCGCGAGCGACAGCCTTCACCCTGACCCTTGCCGCCAACAGCGTGACGGACACCGCGACCACCCCGAATATGGGCCCCGCGGCAGAAGCGAGCGCAACTGGCACCGCAACCGTTACCGCCGCGCCGCCGGGCGCGCCGACCGGTTTGACGGCGAGGCCGGGCGATGCCACGGTCACGCTGGCATGGACGGCACCGGGCGCAACCGGCGGCGCGGACATCACCGGCTATGAGTATCGCCAAAGCGACGCCACGGGCGACTATGACACCACCGGCTCCGCCGCCGTCGTCGATTGGATGGCCGCCACGGGCGACTATGACACCACCGGCTCCGCCGCCGTCGTCGATTGGATGGCAATTCCAAACAGCGCCACCGCGACCGAATACACCGTGGCCGGCTTGACCAACGACACCGCATACTTCTTCGAAGTGCGCCATCGCCATCACCCGTGATGGCACAACGGTCCGCGGTGAACTCGGTGGGCGAGAGCGAAGCGTCAGACGAAGTCACCGCCACGCCGACCGCGGCCAACACCGCGCCGGTGATAGGCACTGCGGATGCGGCGGTGGATTATGCCGAGAACACTCCTGTCGATTGGATGGCGCGACCGAATACACCGTGGCCGGCTTGACGACCGCGGTGGCGACTTATACCGCGACCGATGCCGAGGGCGACACCGTTACCTGGACCCTGGGCGGCACTGATGCGGCCGATTTCAGCATTGATACAAACGGGGCTTTGACTTTCAACACGGTACGGGACTTTGAAACCCCGGCCTCCGACGCCACGAGCAATATTTACTTCGTTACCATCACCGCCACCGACGACGGTGATCCAAGCGAGAGCGGCACGCTGGATGTTACCGTCACCGTCACCAATGTGGATGACGAAGACGGCGTGGTCGCCATCGCCATCACCCGTGATGGCACAACGGTGTCGGGCGCGCCGCGAGTGGGCGATACCTTGACCGCCAGCGTGACCGATGCGGACAGCGGCTCGGCAGCCGTCACCGGCACGACCTGGCAATGGCAATCCAAATCCAGTAGCGCCGGTACCTACACCGACATCAGCGGCGCAACCGATGCGGCCTACTCCCCGGTGGCTGACGACGTAGACAGCACCCTGCAAGCCGTCGCCACTTACAACGACAGCACGGGCAGCACGATCGCCACCAGCGCACCGACCGCAACCGTTACCGCCGCGCCGCCGGGCGCGCCGACCGGTTTGACGGCGAGGCCGGGCGATGCCACGGTCACGCTGGCATGGACGGCACCGGGCGCAACCGGCGGCGCGGGCATCACCGGCTATGAGTATCGCCAAAGCGACGCCATGGGCGACTATGACACCACCGGCTCCGCCGCCGTCGTCGATTGGATGGCAATTCCAAACAGCGCCACCGCGACCGAATACACCGTGGCCGGCTTGACCAACGACACCGCATACTTCTTCGAAGTGCGCGCGGTGAACTCGGTGGGCGAGAGCGAAGCGTCAGACGAAGCCACCGCCACGCCGACCGCGGCCAACACCGCGCCGGTGATAGGCACTGCGGATGCGGCGGTGGATTATGCCGAGAACACTCCTGTCGCGACCGCGGTGGCGACTTATACCGCGACCGATGCCGAGGGCGACACCGTCACCTGGACCCTGGGCGGCACTGATGCGGGCGATTTCAGCATTGATACAAACGGGGCTTTGACTTTCAACACGGTACGGGACTTTGAAACCCCGGCCTCCGGCGCCACGAGCAATATTTACTCCGTTACCATCACCGCCACCGACGACGGTGATCCAAGCGAGAGCGACACGCTGGATGTTACCGTCACCGTCACCAATGTGGATGACGAAGCCGGCGTGGTCGCCATCGCCATCACCCGTGATGGCACAACGGTGTCGGGCGCGCCGCGAGTGGGCGATACCTTGACCGCCAGCGTGACCGATGCGGACAGCGGCTCGGCAGCCGTCACCGGCACGACCTGGCAATGGCAATCCAAATCCAGTAGCGCCGGTACCTACACCGACATCAGCGGCGCAATCGCTGCGGCCTACTCCCCGGTGGCTGGCGACGTAGGCAGCACCCTGCAAGCCGTCGCCACTTACAACGACAGCACGGGCAGCACGATCGCCACCAGCGACCCGACCGCAACCGTTACCGCCGCGCCGCCGGGCGCGCCGACCGGTTTGACGGCGAGGCCGGGCGATGCCACGGTCACGCTGGCATGGACGGCACCGGGCGCAACCGGCGGCGCGGACATCACCGGCTATGAGTATCGCGTAAAAGCAGGCACTGGCGAATATGGCGCGTGGATAGTGGCGACCACCTCGCCGGTCACCGTGGCCGGCTTGACCAACGACACCGCATACTTCTTCGAAGTGCGCACGGTGAACTCGGTGGGCGAGAGCGAAGCGTCAGGCGAAGCCACCGCCACGCCGACCGCGGCCAACACCGCGCCGGTGATAGGCACTGCGGATGCGGCGGTGGATTATGCCGAGAACACTCCTGTCGCGACCGCGGTGGCGACTTATACCGCGCCCGATGCCGAGGGCGACACCGTCACCTGGACCCTGGGCGGCACTGATGCGGCCGATTTCAGCATTGATACAAACGGGGCTTTGACTTTCAAAACGGTACGGGACTTTGAAACTCCGGCCTCCGTCGCCACGAGCAATATTTACTCCGTTACCATCACCGCCACCGACGACGGTGATCCAAACGAGAGCGACACGCTGGATGTTACCGTCACCGTCACCAATGTGGATGACGAAGACGGCGTGGTCGCCATCGCCATCACCCGTGATGGCACAACGGTGTCGGGCGCGCCGCGAGTGGGCGATACCTTGACCGCCAGCGTGACCGATGCGGACAGCGGCTCGGCAGCCGTCACCGGCACGACCTGGCAATGGCAATCCAGTAGCGCCGGTAGTACCACCGACATCAGCGGCGCAACCGATGCGGCCTACTCCCCGGTGGCTGGCGACGTAGACAGCACCCTGCAAGCCGTCGCCACTTACAACGACAGCACGGGCAGCGGCAAGATCGCCACCAGCGACCCGACCGCGCCGGTAGTGGCCCCCCTGGTGCTGACCGCGCCGGACGACCAGAGCTATACCCTGGACACGGCAATCGACGCCCTGACCCTGCCGGAAGCGACCGGCGGCACCGGCGAACTGACCTACACTCTGACCGGCCCGGGCGATGCCCTGCCAGCGGGTCTGACCTTCGATGCGGCCAGCCGCACGCTGTCCGGCATGCCGACCGCGGCGGCGACCACCATCCTGACCTATACGGTGACCGACGACAACGGCGCCACGGCCACGGCCGACTTCACCGTCACCGTGGCCTTGCCACGGTTTGCCGACCTCAACCGCACGATTCTGCCGGAAGTGGCCCGCGCCATCGCCGGCCACACGGTGGGCGCGATTGCGCGGCGCGTGACACAAGCTCGCGCTGACGGCGGCACCGATAGCGCGGGCAGTTTCAATCTCGGCGGCCAGACCACCGTGGCCGGCGTGGCCGGCGCGCTCGCCAGCCACGGGCAAGCTATGGCTGACGGCACGCTCAGCCTGAAAGATCTGCTCGGCGGCGGCGACTTTGTCTTGCCGCTGAATGCGCGCGCCGCGGCGGGCGCGCCCGGTCTGTCTTCGCTCGCCTTCTGGGGCGCTGGCGACTACAGCAACCTCGACGGTTCCGGCGGGGCGGTGGACTGGGACGGCGACCTGTTCAGCGCCCATCTGGGCGCGGACGCCCGCCTGCGCGACGACCTGCTGGTCGGCCTGGCGGTGTCCTGGAGTCGGGTCGATCTGGACTACAGCGTCCCCGGTCGTAGCGGTGATTATGAGTTGGACCTCACCAGCTTCCATCCCTATGTGGGCTGGAGTGCGCTTTCGGGGAAGCTGGATCTGTGGGCCACCGTGGGCTACGGCTGGGGCGATCTGGAGATCGCCAATGAGGCGCAGCAAGCGTCGAGCGATGTCGAGATGCGCACCGTGGCCGTGGGCGGCCTCGGCCGGTTGTTGAAGGTGGGCGCGACCACGCTCCGGCTCAAGGGCGACGCTTTGCTGACGGAGATGGAAGTGGAGGGTAGCGATGAGATGGCGGCCCTGACGGTGGACGCGCGGCGGGTGCGGATGATCCTGGAAGGGAGCCGGACGCACACGCTGGCAGACGGGGCGCAGCTGGAGCCGAGCCTGGAGGTCGGGGTGCGGCATGACGGCGGCGACGGCGAGACCGGTTTCGGGGCCGAACTGGGTGGCGGCGTGCGCTACAGCAATCCGGTCATGGGCCTGACCCTGGAAGGCCGGGCGCGCACCTTGGTGGGACGGGACAGCTATGGGGAATGGGGCGTTAATGGCCTGATTCGCCTGGAGCGAGGAAACGGGCGCGGGCTGTCGTTCAACCTGAGTCCCGGCTACGGCAAGACCGTCAGCGGCACCCAAAGATTGTGGCAACAGGGCCTGCACGACAAGATCGACGGCGAGCGGGATTACGGCGCGCGCATGGACCTGCGCCTTGGCTACGGGCTGCCCGCGTTCGGCGGGCGCGGTCTGCTGACCCCCTACAGCGAGGTGACCTTCGGCGACTCTGCCAGAAATTATCGCCTGGGGATGGAATGGGAACTTGGCGCGTTGTTTGAGCTGAATTTGACCGGCGAGCGCCACGAGAGTAGCGACGGTGCCGCCGATCACGCGATCATGCTGAAAGGCGAAGTCCGCTTTTAGCGCCGTATCCCTGTCGGCACCAAACAGAATTGACCTTATGGCCTCATGAGAGGCGGCGGTTCTGCGGAAAACCGTCCGTCAAAATTGCTATTACCTCCGTCAACCGGGATGCCTATCGGCTGACTGGCCAGTCTGTTTCATGGCGGTGGTTATGAGCGTTAAGAAAAGGCCGTGACCGGGCACCAGCGGACGCGGCAAGACCAGGAAGTTCACTTCAGAAGGCTTAGCAGCCCGTTGAAAAAGGCGCCATTGACCGGGTTTCACCCCACTCACCTCACGACGAAACATAACGCGGCGTCGGCGGTTTCGCCATCCTCCGAGACGATGAGGACGATCTGAGCGACCAAAACGGCTCCAGAGGGCGCAACAAGCACGAAAATACCGCCATATCCGCCCGCCACAGCCTGGCGCGGGGTGCCGGCGCCGATGAGTTGGCGCATCAGCAACGAGAGGTTGTGGCCGGCGACGTGAAGCAGGTATCGCTTGTGCACATTCTCGCGCCGGCGCAGCCAGGTCCGGCGCAGGCCGCCGCGATCGAGGGTGTGGGCAAAGGAGCGCTCGACGATCTCGGCGCGCAGCTTGAAGGCCTCGCGGGCGAGCGCGGACTTGAGCCGCACGCGGTTGTTGGTGACCGCCCGGCGCGCCGCCTGGTCACCGCGCCAGCGCGAAAAGCCCTTCTGCCTGGGCTCGGCGATCCGGGTCTTCCAGGGCCGGGTCTTGCAGGGCCGGGTCTTGCAGGGACTGTCGTCCAGGGCCTTCAAGACCGCCCGTGAGTGATCGCCCTTGTCGGTGACGCATTCGGCCGGGCTCTCTGGCGTCGGTGCCGCAGCCACCGCCTCGAGGTTTGCCTCGGCCGCCGCCAGGGTCTTGAAAAGCGTCGTGGTGTCGCCCTCATCGGCTGGGTGCAACTCGGCCGCCACCACCGCCCCGGTGTCCAGATCCACCGCGTGCCCGGGCTTGTCGGCCAGATGGGTCGTGCCGTCCTTCATCCTGGCGACCCTGGCCTCGGGGTCGCTCCTGCAAACCCGAAGCATCTCCCGGTAGCCCTCACCCGTGTCGCGCCGCACGATGTTACGCAGCGCCGCGTTGGCATCCATGGTCGAGGCATCCACCCCGATGCGGTCGCCCTTCACCAGACCCGCCTCGGCGACCAGCGCCAGAACCCGGTCGAAGACCGCCGCGTGCCCCTCGTGGGGCAGGCGCGTGCGGGTCTTCGACAGCCAGCAATGGTCCGGCACACGATCCCGGCTCTCCAGCCGCAGAAACTCCCGCAGCGACAGCGAATCCGAGCAGCGCCATTCCAGCCCGCGCTCAGAGTCGATGCCCTCGAAACAGCCCACCAGATGCATGCGGAAACAGCGCCCCGGCGGCACCGAAGGCGCTCCCGTCCTGGCCCGCGTAACAGCACCGGCAGGCCGCCGCGGCGAAGCCGTCGAAGCCGCCCTCGATCAGGACCGACTGCAGACGGTCGTAAAACACATGACCCGGCGCGCGCGGCATCTCCGCCCAGCCCACCATCAAGTCACCCTGACGATCCTTTTGCAATCCCATCGCCATCGGCGAACCCCCCGGTCAAATCAGAACATCATAGAATCAGACCAGGCCGCTCGCGGCCAGTGCCGACCTCGTCAACGGGTTGCTAAGGGGCGTGGGGTGGTGAGTGGTGCGCATATGGCGCAAGGTGCGCTACCTTCGCCCGATCGCCATGGCGATCAGCGCATCGAAGTCGGCCGGCGAGCGCAGCGCCTTGATCTCGGCCGCCTCCACCGTCACCCCCCAGCCCGCGCCGATGGCGTCGTAGCGCGGAATCCGGTGCGCCAGCAGGCGGCAGAACCCCCAGGCCATGAACTGGTCCGGATCGACCTTATCCTCGTCGGCGCCGGTTTCGGCCAGATAGTCCGCCCAGACATCGCGCAGGAACGGCTCCGGGTAGTACATCGGCTTCGGCGCCTTCTCGAAACGCCGGACCAGTTCATCCGCCTGCACTTCGGTTCCACGGATCTGCACCAGCAGCACATTGCCCGCCAGCCGTTCCAGCACCGGGTCGTCCGGGTCGTCCGGGTCGACCACCTCGCAGATCGAACCGCCGGTGTCGCACAGGAAATGGTCGTAGCCGTAGATATCGCGCGCCTTCTCGATGAACAGCGGCGTATCGCGCAGCGCCGCAATCTCGGCCTTGCGGTGCTGGCGCTGGCGGCGGATGTATTCCTCGAAACCGATGCCGCCCTTTCCCGGATCCCCGGGCTTGCCCAGATAGGTCGACAACGGCGCAAGATTGGCGAACGAGATGTTGGAGGCGATGTAGATCGAATCCGTCCGCAGCAACTGGCGCAGGAACGGGTTGCGCATCGCCTCGTGCTTGAAGTTGTCGACGATGTGCTCGCCCATGTAGCGCGTCCCGATTCGGTAATCGATCGAGTAGTGGAACCAGTCGTCCTCGCCGCGCAGCATGGCGGCAGTGCGGGTCTTGCCCAAGCCCGACATGCCGAACAGCGCCACCGCTTTTTGCGGCGCGTCCAGATAGGTTTGTGGCGTCTCGTAAATCATCGGGTGGCTCCCCCTCGCATTCCCACGCTGATTAGCGCAGGCGGGGAGGGGGCGCAATTGCTCAGAGATTCTGACCCGGCGGCTCGGGCAACAACATGCGACGTTCCGACAGCCACGGATGAATTGCCAGCGCCGCACGCAGCGCCCGTTGGCCCAGCTCGATCCGCCCCTGTTGCATCAAAATAACCACCTTGCCCGCCAGCGCGCCGAAATGCAACGGCTCCAGCGCGAGCACTTTCTCCACATCGTCGAGCGAGTGGTCGTAGTTTTCCTGGAAAAACAGGACAGTGGTGGGCTGGTTCCACGCCTCGGACCAGTCAGGCGCGTGGGCGACGAGCTGGTCGAGTTGCTCCATCGCTCCGGCAAAATCATACGAGCGCCGCCGCTCCATTGCCCGAGCCATCATCGTGGCGCTGGTTTCATCCGGTACCTGGCGCATCCAGAATTGCCAGATCATTTGCGCGACCGCCTGACCCGCCGCCTCGGTCGGTGCCGTGCGCAAGGTCTCGAACAGCCAGTCGCGTTCGACAGTGGCTTCCGCGGAGAGTGAGGATTGCGCCCGGACGTCCGCCTGCATGGTAAGCCCGGCGAGCATGCCTGCGAACAGGATGAGGGCGCACCATCTCATATCGGAAATGATGCCACAGGCACCTACGGCGTCAACCGCCTGGCTGAAATTGTGATCGAACGCGAAAGAGCCCCGCCCGGACATTACATCGGGGCGGGGCTCTCAATTCTCGCGGAGTGTCTGCCTGGATCAGCCGTGCGCCAGCACCGCCAACAGCAGCAGCGACACGATGTTGGTGATCTTGATCATCGGGTTCACCGCCGGCCCGGCGGTGTCCTTGTAGGGGTCGCCCACGGTATCGCCGGTGATCGCCGCGTAGTGGGCGTCCGAGCCCTTCCCGTGGAGCTTGCCGTCCTTGTCGGTGAAACCGTCCTCGATGATCTTTTTGGCGTTGTCGAAGGCGCCACCGCCCGAGGTCATCGAAATCGCCACGAACAGCCCGGTGATGATCACGCCCAGCAGCATCGCGCCCAGGGCCGAGAAGGCGGCGTCCTTGTCGGCGATCGCCTCGACGACGAAGAAGCAGACCAGCGGCGACAGCACCGGCAGCATCGAGGGGATGATCATCTCCTTGATCGCGGCGCGGGTCAGCATGTCGACGGCGCGGCCATAGTCCGGCTTCTCGGTGCCTTCCATGATGCCCGGCTTCTCGCGGAACTGCCGGCGCACTTCCTCGACCACCGAGCCCGCCGCGCGGCCCACCGCCGTCATCGCGAGGCCGCCGAACAGGAACGGCTGCAGGCCGCCCAGCAGCAGGCCCGCGACCACGTAAGGGTTGGTCAGCGAGAAATCGACGCTGACGCCATCGAAGTACGAGCCCGGCATCGCATTGGCGGCGAAGTGCTTCAGATCCTCGGTATAGGCCGCGAACAGCACCAGCGCACCCAGGCCGGCGGAACCGATGGCATAGCCCTTGGTCACCGCCTTGGTGGTGTTGCCGACCGCGTCCAGCGCATCGGTGGTCTTGCGCACGTCCTCCGGCAGGTTGGCCATCTCGGCAATGCCGCCGGCATTGTCGGTGACCGGACCGAAGGCGTCCAGCGCCACCACCAGACCGGCAAGCGCCAGCATGGTGGTCACCGCGATGGCAATGCCGAACAGACCGGCAAACTGGAAGGCGACAATGATGCCGGCGATGATCACTAGTGCGGGCGCGGCGGTTGCCTCAAGCGAGATCGCCAGGCCCTGGATCACGTTGGTGCCGTGGCCGGTGACCGAGGCCTGAGCAATCGACCGCACCGGGCGATAGGTCGAGCCGGTATAGTACTCGGTGATGACGATGATCGCCGTGGTTACTGCCAGGCCGACAACGCCGCAATAGAACAGATCCATCGCCGTGAAGGTGATGCCCGGCGCGTTGAACACCGTGGCCATGCCTTCCGGGAAGATCATCGCGGTCACCGGGTAGAGCGCGACAAGCGACATCGCGCCGGTGGCGAAGAAACCCTTGTACAGCGCGCCCATGATCGACTGGCTGGCGCCCAGCTTGACGGCGAAGGTGCCGATGATTGAGGTCACCACGCAGGCGGCGCCAATCGCCAGCGGATACATCATCACTGCCTCGCCGACGGCGGTGCCTGCGAAGTAGATCGAGCCCAGCAACATGGTGGCGACCACGGTGACCGCATAGGTCTCGAACAGGTCGGCGGCCATGCCGGCGCAGTCGCCGACATTGTCGCCAACGTTATCGGCGATGGTGGCCGGGTTGCGCGGATCGTCTTCCGGAATTCCGGCCTCGATCTTGCCGACCAGATCGCCGCCGACATCGGCGCCCTTGGTGAAGATGCCGCCGCCAAGACGGGCGAAGATCGAAATCAGCGAGGCGCCGAAGCCGAGCGCGACCAGGGCGTCCAGCACCGTGCGGTCACTGGATGCGTAGCCCATGAATTCGGTCAGGATGGTGAAATAGACCGCAACCCCCAGCAACGCCAGACCGGCGACCAGAAGCCCGGTCACTGCGCCGGACTTGAAGGCGACCTCCAGCCCTTCGCCCAGGCTCTTGCTCGCGGCCTGCGCGGTGCGCACATTGGCCCGGACCGAAACCAGCATGCCGATGAAGCCGGCGGCCCCCGACAGCACGGCGCCGATCAGGAACCCAACCGCGACCAGCGCGCCCAGCAGATACCAGACCAGTGCGAAGATGAACGCACCTGCGATGCCAATGGCTGTGTACTGGCGGGTCAGGTAGGCCTGCGCGCCTTCCTGGATCGCGGTTGCGATTTCCTGCATACGCGCATTGCCGGCATCGGTCGCCAGCAAAGACTTGGTGGCCCAGTAGCCATATCCGATGGACGCAAGCCCGCCCAGTATGATCGCCAGATTAAGCATGTGATTCCCTCTCTCGGTTCCGAGCGCCGCAAATAAGACCAGAACGCGCTGTCAAGCAAGCTATTGCGTCCATTGGGCGCGCTGAGACGCGTTATTTCTCCTCTTCCAGGGCGCTCATATTTCGTTCAGTCCTTTTTGGCTCGCTCGATTTAGCCCATCAGGATCGCCTCGGTTTCGGCCTCGGCCTTGTCGCTCCAGCCGGTGAAATCAGCCAGTTTCCAGCCTCCGGGGCGTTTCGATGCTCGGGAATCCGGATGTTCCTACGGCGGCGGATTGGTTTCGCGCCGGAGCGCCCACGGCCCGAATGCGTCGCAATGTGGCATTGCAGCGATTACCCCGTCCGTGCCAATGAGCGTGCTGTCTGTGGTGCCCAACACAGCGAGGACACAGCACGTGAGAACAGATGCCATTCCTGTCGGCAAGAATCCACCCGGGGAAGTGCCCGAGGAACCGAACGTCATCATCGAGGTCCCGGTTGGTGGCGAGCCGATCAAATACGAACTGGACAAAGACGCCGGGGCAATGTTCGTCGACCGGTTCCTTTACACGCCGATGCGCTATCCCGGAAATTACGGGTTCATCCCGCATACCCTTTCGGGCGACGGCGACCGCGTCGATGTCCTTGTTGCCAACACCCGCCCGATCCTGCCCGGCGCCGTTCTCGCCTGCCGCCCGATCGGCGTGCTGATCATGCACGACGAGGCTGGCAGCGACGAGAAGATCGTGGCGGTGCCGATCAGCAAGATCTCCAGGCGTTGGGAAAACGTCAATGACTATACGGACCTGCCCAGGATCACCCTGGACCAGATCGAGCATTTCTTTACCCACTACAAAGACCTCGAAGGCGACAAATGGTCGAAAATCGAGCGCTGGGGAGATGCCGCCGAGTCCAAACGGATGATCCTTAGCGCGATGGAGCTTGCCAAGGCCAGGGGATGAACGCAGCTTGGTAGTATGCGTCGGGATTTATGCGCTTGTCCGGCCCCCTGCGCCAGGCCTTGCCGGTTCAGCTTTCCGGCGCCCCCGCCTCGTCCATTGCCGCCAGGGTTGCTTCCCAGGCCAGCAGGATCGAAGCGTGGCGGTTCTTGTAGTCCCGCGCCGGGCGCAGTACTTCCAGTTCTTCGAATGGGGTCTCCGGGGCCGAGCCGCCTTCCTTTATCATGGTCTTGAGCTGATCCCGCGCCGCCTCGATCTCGGCCCGTGTTCGTCCGATGGCATGGGTCCCAAGCACGGAAGCCGAGGATTGCCCCAAGGCACAGGCCTTCACGTCCTGGGCGAATTCGGTGATCTTGTTGTCCCCGCCTGTTTCATCCACCATCACGTCCACCGTCACGGTGGAGCCGCACAAGGGTGAACGCTTCATCGCCGAGCCTTGCGGGCTTTCCAGCCGCCCGACATGGGGAATCCCCGCGGCCAGCGCCAGGATGCGCTGCGAGTAGAGCTTCATCAGGTCTTCCTGGATTGCCATGATAACCCCGCCGCTATGCCTTCCACCCCAATGGTCCCCGAATGCCCAATGGGTTAGATAGCCCTTGACGCGCCGGTCGAAAAGCCCTCCGTTGCCGAAAATGCCAGGATTGCCCGCAAGAGTGCCCCCGAGAGTGCCCCAGGAATACAGATGACCCAGCCGCCGCCAGCCCCGTTCGACCCCGCCTCGCTGACCTACAACGACCAGGGCCTGATCCCCGCCATTGCTCAGGCCGACGGCACGGGTGAGGTCCTGATGATGGCCTGGATGAACGCCGACACGGTGGCCGAAACGCTGAACTCGGGCCGGGTCAGCTACTGGTCACGCTCGCGCGGGCAATTCTGGAAGAAGGGCGAGACCTCCGGCCACATCCAGCGTCTGGTCGAGATGCGCGTCGATTGCGACCGCGACTGCCTGCTGCTGATTGTCGAGCAAACCGGCCCGGCCTGCCACACCAATCGGCGCGCCTGCTTCTACACCGCGATCCGCGGCGGGGCGGAAATCGAAATATCGCAGCCGGAACCTCAGGTGTGAGTGCCGATAGCTGGCCCGAACGTCTTCGCCCCGACCGGTTGAAGAAGCTGGCGCTGGCGCTGGCGCTGGGCGCCATCGGCGGTGCGGTTGCCAATTATTTTAACGTGCCGCTGGCCTGGATGCTGGGGGCCTTGTTTGCCACCATGTTCGCCCGTGTCGCCGGTGCGCCCATTGATGTGCCGATCTGGGTGCGGGCGAATTTCCTGATCCTGATCGGGCTTTTCCTCGGCGAGAGCTTCGAGGGCGTACAGGTCGCCGAGCTTCTGCAATGGCCGATCTCCATTGTCGGCGCGATGCTCTATGTGCCGGTGGCCGCGGCCTGCGCCTACGTTTTCTACCGCTATATCGCGGGTGAGGAGAAGATGACGGCGATCTGCTCGTCGATCCCCGGCGGTCTGATCGCCGTGGTGGTGGTTTCCGGATCGCTGGGGGCAGACGAGCGCCAGGTGGCGCTGGCCCAGTCGCTGCGCATCGCCATCGTCGTCTGCATGGCGCCGCTGGTTGCCTTTGGCCTGCTCGGTTACCCGACACCGGGCGACATTGTCATCGCGGAACGCCCGCTGATCGCGCTGGACGATCTGGCAATCCTGATCGCTGGGGCCTTCGCGGTCATGTGGGTGATGAAGCGCTTCAATGTGCCGATCCCCTACATGGTCGGCCCGCTGCTCGCCAGCGCCATGCTGCGGTTGATGGGGTTGGTCGAGGGGGTGTTGCCGCACCACCTTGTCGAGGTGGCGCTGGTGGTCACCGGATCCTCGATCGGCACCCGGTTCTACGGAATTTCGCCCTCGCGGTTGCTGCGCTTCGGGTTGCTGACCCTGGGTGGGACCTCGATCCTGATGCTGGTCTCGGCGGTCTTCGCGCTGGCTGTGGCAGCCCTGACCGGACAGGATTTCCTGGTGGCGCTGCTGGCCTACGCCCCCGGCGGCGTCGCCGAGATGAGCCTGATCGCGCTGGCCATCGACGCCAATCCCGGCTTCGTCGCCATCCACCACGTGGCGCGGATCGTCTTCGTGCTGCTGTCGGTTCCGCTGCTGACCGCCTGGGTGGGGCGGCGGTGAGCGCCGGAAGGGCAGGCGCGTTTCGGCACTCCCAAAGCACTCCCAAAGCACTCCCGATGGAATCCGGGCTTTGGCGGCCTTACCCCAACCGCACCAAGGCATGGCGCTTCTTGCCCGCCGACAGCTTGACCGGCTTGGCAAGGGCCTCCGCCCCCAGCATCAGCCCGGCATCCTTGACCGGCTTGTCGTTCAACCGGGCGCCCCCGTCAGTGATCAACCGCTTGGCGTCCTTGCCTGAGGAGGCCAACCCGGAACGCACGAAAAGCTGCACCACCGAGACGCCCCGGGCGACCTCGTCGGCGGTCAGGTCCAGGGTAGGCAAATCCGCCCCCGCCCGCCCGCCTTCGAAGGTCTCCCGCGCGGTCGCCTCAGCGGCCTCCGCCGCATCCTCACCATGCGCCATCGCGGTGGCCTCGTTGGCCAGCACCTTCTTCGCGTCGTTGATCTCCTGGCCTTCCAGCGCCGCCAGCCGAGCGATCTCATCGAGCGGCAATTTGGTGAACAGCTTCAGGAACCGCCCCACATCGGCGTCCCCGGTGTTGCGCCAGAATTGCCAGTAGTCGTAGGCACTCAGCATATCGGTGTTCAGCCACACCGCCCCCGCAGCACTCTTGCCCATCTTGGCGCCGTCGGCGGTGGTGATCAGCGGCGTCGTCAGGCCATAGACCTCCGCCCGGGCCACGCGCCGGGTCAGGTCGATGCCGTTGACGATGTTGCCCCACTGGTCCGAGCCGCCGATCTGCAACAAGCAGCCGGTGCGCCGATGCAACTCCAGGAAATCGTAGGCCTGCAACAGCATGTAGTTGAATTCGAGGAAGCTCAGCGGCTGCTCGCGGTCCAACCGCAGCTTGACCGAATCGAAGCTCAGCATCCGGTTGATCGAGAAATGCCGACCATAGTCGCGCAGGAACGGAATGTACGCCAGCTCGTCCAGCCACTCCGCATTATTCGGCATGATGGCGTTCCCGCCCGCCTCCTCGAAATCGACGAAGCGCGAAAACACCTTGCGGATTCCGGCCATGTTCTCACCGATCTTCTCATCGGCAAGCAACTGGCGGGCCGCGTCTTTTCCCGACGGGTCGCCAACCTTGGTGGTGCCTCCGCCCATCAACGCAATTGGCTGATGCCCGGTTTCCTGCAGCCAGTGCAACATCATGATCTGCACCAGCGAGCCCACATGCAGTGATGGTGCCGTGCAGTCAAAGCCGATATAGGCTGGCACCACACCTTTCATCAGGGCCTGATCGAGGCCCTCCAGATCGGTGCAGTCCTGCATGTAGCCACGCGCGATCATCACGCGCAGAAACTCGGCTTTCGGCTGGTAGGTCATCGTTCGTCCCCGTATGCTCTGCGGCTGGGTTCTATAGCGGAATGGGCGGGGAAGGAAAGGGCATGGTCGAGGTCAGCCAGGGCAACCCCATCTGGGCGCTGGGCCTGATGAGCGGCACCTCGATGGACGGGGTTGACGCGGCACTGATCCGAACTGATGGCGAGAGCATCGCCGAATTGGGGCCAAGCACATTTCTCGCCTATGACGAGGGATACGGAAGGCAGATGCTGGACGCGAACCGGGCCGCACCGGTGACGTCAACCGCGACCCTGCGCGACCCCGAGTGCTGGCCCCCAGCGCTGACCCTGCTGGCCACCAGTGCCGTTGATGTTCATCTCGATGCGATCAGCCGGCTCGGCGGCGCCCCGCAGGTCGTGGGATTTCACGGCCAAACCGTGTCGCACCGGCCAACTGAGGGCTTCACCTTGCAACTCGGTGACGGCGCGGCGGTGGCGGCCGGCTGTGGCGTGGCAACTGTGTGGGATTTCCGATCGATGGATATGCTGGCTGGCGGTGAAGGCGCGCCGCTGGCACCGTTCTTCCACTTCGCCTTGGCGCAACGGGCCAATCTCGACGCGCCTGCCGCCTTTCTGAACCTTGGCGGGGTCGGCAATGTCACCTGGGTAGACCCATCGGCTGACGCGCCGGAGGCTCCACGCGCGCTCCTTGCCTTTGACACCGGCCCGGCGAATGCGCTGCTCGACGATTTCATGGCCGCGAGGACCGGGACAAGTTACGACGCCGGCGGAGCCACCGCGGCGCGCGGATCCATCGCCAGCGATGTATTGGCATGCCTTCCCGGGTTTTCCTACCTGGAGAGAACTCCACCGAAATCTCTGGACCGAAACGATTTTCTTCCAGCCCTTGATGCCGTTTCGGAGTTGAGCATTGAAGACGGCGCCGCCACCCTGACGGCCTTCACCGCGGATTGCGTGGCCGACAGTCTGCGCCACATGCCCAGCCCGACCACCCGCTGGCTGGTCTGCGGCGGCGGGCGCAAGAACCTGACCATGATGCGAATGCTAGCCGAACGCCTCGACGCTCCGGTCGAACCGGTGGAGGCGGTCGGCCTCGATGGCGATATGCTGGAGGCGCAGGCATTTGCCTATCTGGCGGTGCGGGTGCTGCGGGGGTTGCCGACCTCGGCCCCCTCGACCACCGGTTGCCGCGAGCCGGTTTGCGGTGGGCGGATCAGTAATTCGTAAAACGCGATTGCCATGTCCCGGCCTCGAGCCGGGACCCCGATGGGCGGTGCATAGCGGCGCGAGGCCCCGGATCAAGTCCGGGGCGTCGGAGTAACTACCGCCCGCCCTCGATCATCCGGCGCTTGACGTATGCCTTGATGGTGCCGCTCAACTCGTCCATCCCCTTCTCGAAGAAGTGGTTGGCCTCCGGCACCGTGGTGTGGGTGATGGTGATGCCGCGCTGGGCCTTCAGTTTGTTCGACAGCTTCTCGACCTCCTCGGTCGGCACGATCCGGTCGGCGTCGCCATTGATGATCAGGCCCGACGAGGGGCAGGGTGCCAGGAACGAGAAGTCGTACATGTTGGCGGGCGGCGCCACCGAGATGAAGCCGTTGATCTCGGGCCGTCGCATCAGCAGTTGCATGCCGATCCAGGCGCCGAACGAGAACCCGGCCACCCAGCAGGCCTTGGCGTTCTGATTCTGCGCCTGCAGGTAGTCCAGCGACGAGGCGGCGTCCGACAGCTCGCCAATGCCCTGATCGAACTCGCCCTGGCTGCGTCCGACGCCGCGGAAGTTGAACCGCATCACCGTGAAGCCCAGATCCCGGAACGCATAGTGCAGCGCATAAGTCACCGGGTTGTTCATCGTGCCGCCGAATTTCGGGTGCGGATGCAGGATCAGCGCGATCGGCGCGTCCATTTCCCCCTGGGGGTGGTAGCGCCCTTCGAGACGGCCTTCGGGACCCGCGAAGATGATCTCTGGCATGTGAACCCTTCCTCGCCGGGACACGCGGCCCCAATTGCTTGACTTCTTCTGTCGGGTATTTTAGAACAATTCCAGATCGGCCGGATTCAGCCGGATACGGCCTCCCGAGCGGTGCTAGGGAGGTAATACCGTTGGGCGCGCAGGTCAACATCTGTAGGGCCTGTGGAGAGTGTCCGGTCGTCCAATGGAGCGGAAGCGATGAAACTCAGCACAAAGGGCCGTTACGCGGTGACCGCGCTGGCCGATATCGCGCTGAATGGTGAGGCCCGGCCGGTGACGCTGGCCGAGATATCCGGGCGTCAGGACATCTCGCTGGCCTATCTGGAACAGCTTTTCGTGCGGTTGCGCCGCGCCGGGATCGTCGAATCAGTCCGCGGCCCCGGCGGCGGCTACCTGTTGGTCGCCACACCGGACGAGATTCGGATCTCCGACATCATGGGCGCGGTTGATGAGCGCCTGAACGCCATGGGCTGCGACGGCAAGTGGGAGGAAGGCCAGGGCTGCGGCAAGTCAGAGGAGGCGTGCCTCACCCACGACCTTTGGGAACAGCTCTCGGCCCATGTCCATGTGTTCCTCAGCCAGACCACCATCGCCGACGTGATCGAAAACCGCATGGTGCCCTGCCCGGCGGTGCCCGATTTCAGCGAGTTGCTGGATGAACAGGAGGCGCGGGCGTGAGCCGGACCTACCTCGACTGGAACGCCACAGCCCCGCTACGCCCGGAGGCGCGCGATGCGATGCTCGCCGCAATGGACGCGGTGGGTAATCCGTCGAGCGTGCATAGCGAGGGGCGGTCGGCAAAGTCGATCATCGAGAAGGCGCGTGGGCAGGTTGCAGCGCTGGTGGGATGCGAACCGGGGGAGGTGGTGTTCACCAGCGGGGCGACGGAGGCCATGGCATTGGCAGTAGCGCAGTTCGCCCGGTTCGAGGCCGCTCCGATAGAACATGATTGCGTCTGCGCGTACGCATCGTCGGAGCTGGCGGTATCCGCCGATGGCCATGTGCAACAGCCAGCGCCGAATGGTGCCGATACGCTTGTCGCCATTCAGGCGGCAAATGGCGAGACCGGCATCCTTCAGCCGCTTCACCTATGGGATGATTCGACCAACAACCTGGTCGATGCAGCACAGGCTCTGGGCAAAACAGCTTTTCGTCTTGACGACGTGGACTGGGCCTATTGTTTGATCGCACCCCAGAAGTTTGGGGGCCCCAGAGGGACGGGATCGCTGGTCGCGAAGAATGGGTTTGATGTCCAGCCCCTTCTCAAAGGCGGCGGCCAGGAGATGCGTCGCCGGTCCGGCACGGAAAATCTTATGGGCATCGCAGGATTTGGCGCGGCAGCCGAGGCAGCGCAGCGCGATCTGGAGGCAGGTGTCTGGGATCACGTCGCAAAGCTCCGCGATGATCTGGAGGCCCGCCTTGAGGACGCCGCCCCCGATCTGATCATCGTCGGACGCGATGTCCCACGTCTGCCCAACACGTCGTTTTTCGCCATACCCGGTTGGAAGGGCGAGACCCAGGTGATGCATATGGACCTCGCCGGCTTCGCGATCAGCGCCGGCAGCGCCTGCTCGTCGGGCAAGGTTGGCGCTAACCAGGTGTTGCTGGCGATGGGCTTTGACGACGAGACCGCCGCCTCGGCGATCCGCGTCTCGATGGGACCGACGACGACCGAGGCCGAGGTGATGGGTTTCGCCGACACATGGATCGAACACTACCGCCGCCGCGTGAGCCGGGCGGCGTAGGGTGCGTGCTTGCACGCACCATTGGAACAACAGCGGTGCGTGCAAGCACGCACCCTACGGGCCGCCTCTCGGGGGCGACATAAGGAGAGCCGCATGAATGCCTTGGACGACATCGCTGTCAAGGAAGGCGTCGAGAAGGACACCGTTGATGCCGTCCGCTCGATCAGCACCTACAAGTACGGCTGGGAATCGGACGTCGAAACCGAGTTCGCGCCCAAGGGCGTCAACGAGGACATCGTCCGCCTGATCTCGGAAAAGAAGCGCGAACCCGAATGGATGCGCGAATGGCGTCTCGCTGCCTATCGCCGCTGGACCCAGATGGTGCAGCCCGACTGGGCCATGCTGAACATCAATCCGATCGACTACCAGGATCAGTATTATTACGCCCAGCCCAAGGGGTTCGATGAAAAACCGAAATCCCTGGATGAGATTGACCCGGAACTTCTGCGAACCTACGAGAAGCTCGGTATCCCGCTCAAGGAACAGGCAATCCTGGCCGGTGTCGAGGGCGCGGGTGCTGCCGCTGCGGAAGGCCGCAAGGTGGCGGTAGATGCGGTTTTTGACAGCGTCTCGGTCGGCACCACTTTCAAGGAAGAACTGGCCGAGGCCGGCGTGATCTTCTGCTCGGTCTCCGAGGCGTTGCAGGAGCATCCGGAGCTGGTAAGGAAGTACCTCGGCTCGGTGGTTCCCCAGTCCGACAACTTCTTCGCCACACTGAACTCGGCGGTCTTTTCCGACGGCTCGTTTGTCTATATCCCGCCGGGTACGCGCTGCCCGATGGAGTTGAGCACCTATTTCCGCATCAACGCCGAGAACACCGGCCAGTTCGAGCGCACACTCATCATTGCCGACAAGGGCTCCTATGTCAGCTACCTGGAGGGCTGCACAGCACCCATGCGCGATACCAACCAGCTTCACGCCGCGGTGGTCGAACTGGTGCTGCTGGAGGATGCGGAGATCAAGTATTCCACCGTGCAGAACTGGTATCCAGGCGACGTGAACGGCAAGGGCGGCATCTACAACTTCGTCACCAAGCGGGCCGACTGCCGGGGCGCGCGTTCGAAGGTGAGCTGGACCCAGGTAGAAACCGGCTCGGCGATCACCTGGAAATACCCGTCCTGCATTCTGCGCGGCGACGAGAGCCAGGGCGAGTTCTACTCTATCGCCATCGCCAACAACGCCCAGCAGGCGGACACCGGCACCAAGATGGTGCATCTGGGCAAGAACACACGCTCGCGCATTGTCTCGAAAGGCATCTCGGCGGGCCGTGCCCAGAACACCTATCGCGGGTTGGTCTCGATGCACCCGCGCGCGGCTAACTCGCGCAACTTCACCCAATGCGACAGCCTGCTGATTGGCGGCGACTGCGGGGCGCACACCGTGCCCTATATCGAGGTCAAGAACAGCACCTCGCGCTGCGAGCACGAGGCGACGACGTCGAAGGTAGACGACGACCAGTTGTTCTACTGCCGCCAGCGCGGCATCGGCGAAGAGGCGGCGGTGGCCCTGGTGGTCAACGGCTTCTGCAAGGAGGTATTGCAGGAACTGCCGATGGAATTCGCGATGGAGGCCCAGAATCTGGTGGCGATCTCGTTGGAGGGGTCGGTTGGGTGATGAGCCACGGGCGGACTGTAAGGCGGTCCCGCAACGGCGGGTCGCGCCTGACGCCTGTGAAGGCGGTCGCTATACTCGGCGTCGTCGAGCCGGCGATTATCGCCGCGCTGGTCTTTGTGCAATTTCTGATCCGGGGAGCAGTCGAGATTTGGCAGATCGCGCTTTGCGCTGTTCTCCTGACCGCCGCAAGTGCCGCCTTCGTCGCGCTGTCATTCGTCAAGAACGACGGCAAGTGGCAGTGGCGATGGGGGCACAACTAGAATGAATGGAGCGTCCGCATCATGAACCAGGGAAAAACTCTGCTCTATGGCGGCCTGTTCTACGGCCTCTTCGTGAGCACGGCGGTTTACTGGCTGGGCAGTTATCTCGAGGTCAGCGCCAGTCTGCCCGTTCGAATCCTGTTTGCCGTCGGCATCGGCGCCCTGGCCAGCCTGGTTTTCCTGTTTGCCTACATCGCCGGAAAAAAACGAAATAGGGACTGAAGAAATATGCTGAATATCAAGAATCTGCACGTGAAACTTGAGGAAGAGGACAAAGTCATCCTCAAGGGTGTCGACCTCAATATCGAGGCAGGCACCGTGCATGCGATCATGGGGCCGAACGGGTCGGGCAAGTCGACCCTCAGCTATGTGCTGTCGGGCCGCCCTGGCTATGAGGTGACGGACGGCTCCGCCACGCTTGATGGCGACGATTTGCTGGAAATGGACCCGGAGGAGCGCGCCACACACGGGTTGTTCCTTGCCTTTCAGTACCCGGTCGAGATCCCCGGCGTCGGCAACATGACCTTCCTGCGTACAGCGATGAACTCGCAGCGCAAGGCGCGCGGCGAGCCGGAAGTGTCGGCGCCTGCGTTCCTCAAGCTGGTGCGCGCCGAGGCCAAGGCGCTGAAGATCGATGCCGCGATGCTGAAGCGCCCGGTCAATGTCGGCTTTTCCGGCGGCGAGAAGAAGCGCAACGAGATCTTGCAGATGGCGGTCCTCCAGCCCCGCATGTGCATCCTGGACGAGACCGACAGCGGCCTTGATGTCGATGCCATGAAGCTGGTGGCCGAGGGGGTCAACGCGCTCCGCAACGAGGGCCGGTCCTTCCTGATTATCACCCACTATCAGCGGTTGCTGAATCACATCAAACCCGACGTGGTCCACATCATGGCAGATGGCCGCATTGTCGAGTCCGGCGGGCCGGAACTGGCCCTGAAGGTCGAGGACGAGGGTTATGCCCGCCTGCAGGAACCGGCGGCATGATGGCGACCGATGCGAAACGCAAGGCAGCCGAGGCGCTGCTGCATATCCTGCCCCTGCCGGGGCGCGAAGCCGGTTGGGCGCGCGAGGCCCGTGCCGCCGCCCGCACCCGGTTGCTGGAGGCGGGCGCTCCCGCGCGCCGTGACGAGTATTGGAAATACACCGATCCGGCTTCGCTGACCGCCCCCATCGCAGTGGTCGATGCCACCGAGGTGCGACCCGATTTCGATAGCCAGTTCGGCGAGATCCATCCCCTGCGCGCTCGCTTCGTCAATGGCCATTACCGGCCCGATCTGTCCGATGATCTGGCCCAGGACGGGCTGACGGTGACCACCCTCTCCGAGACCCTGCAACAGGATATCTCCTTCGCCCGCGACCTGTTTGGCCAGCTTGAGGCCGCCGGGCAGGAGAAAGTCGTCCGCCCGCTGGCCGCGCTCAACACCGCCTGCGCCACCGAGGGGCTGGTGCTGCACGTCACCGGCGAGGTTGCCGAACCGGTCCACCTGCGCCACGACCATGTGGGCGAAGGCTCCAGCCTGCTGCACCACCTGATCCGGGTCGAGAGCGGCGGCTCGCTGTTGCTGCTGGAATCCGGCACCGTGACCAGCAAGGTGCTGGAGGTCGACATCGCAGATGGCGGCAGCTTCCAGCATGTGCGCATCCAGGCGGGGCCTCGGGCGCCGTCGGCCGGGCATATCTTCGCACGTCTTGGGGCCGAGGCTCAGTTCAAGACCTTCACCCTGACCGCCGATGGCGAGATGACCCGCAACGAGGTGGTGATGGAGTTCTGCGGCGACAACGCGTCCGGTCACATCGCCGGGGCGGTGCTGGGAAAGGGCGCAAGCCATATCGACAACACGGTGTTCGTGACCCACGGGTCGTTGAACTGCGAAAGCCGCCAGGTGTTCAAGAACGTGTTGACCGACAAGGCGCGCGGCATCTTCCAGGGCAAGATCTTCGTGCGTCAGGGTGCGCAGAAGACCGACGGCTACCAGATCAGCCAGTCGGTGCTGCTGTCCGAGGGCGCCGAGTTCTCGGCCAAACCCGAACTGGAGATCTATGCCGACGATGTGAAGTGCAGCCACGGCTCGACCACTGGCAAGCTCGACGAGACAGCCCTGTTCTATCTGCGCTCACGCGGAGTGCCTTATGCCGAGGCTGAGGCGATGCTGATCGCGGCATTCGCCGAGGCGGCCTTCGAGGAGATTGGCAACGCGGCCCTGGCCGAGGCCATGCGCGCCCATGTGGCGCGTTGGATGGCGGAACGGAGCGAGGGTGCTGCGTGATGGAGCAGGCGGCGATTCCCACCGGTGGTGTGATTTGGCGCATGTTGGGCGCTTGGGCCGATTTGCGCGGCTCGATGCGGGCCGAGCTGGACCGTGGGCCAACTGAAGGGCGGTTGCTGTTCTATGTGATGTTCGCCGGTCTGATCTGGTTCCTTGGCCGATACGCACTGTTGGCCTATGGCCCGCTGGCACCGACCCTCCCGGCAGATCAGTTTGTCGGCCGGGTGGCGGCGGAATTCGTCGGCGCCATATTCTTCCGGACGCTGGCATTCTATGCCCTTGCCGCACTGGTGGGTTGGATCGCGCGTGCTGCCGGGGGCAGTGGTGGCTGGCGCGACAGCCGGGCGGCGCTGTTCTGGGCCGCGCTGGTTGCGGCACCGGTAACTCTGGCGGCAATGTTGTTGTCCATTCTGCTCACAGGATCACCGGAGCAGGTTGTCCAGGCCGTCAGAATGCTGGGCGCGTTGGCCTTTGCGTGGACAACGGCCCATTGCATCGCCGAGGCGCATGGGTTCGCCAGCATCTGGCGCGTTCTGGCTGCCGTGGCGATCCTGGCCGGTTTGTTTGTTGCCGGCTTGTTCGCAGTAATGGCTTTGTGAGAAAAACCCCGGGATGGACAGGCAAATGGCGCGAGAGACCAGGGTGGCCCACCGGTCTCTGAAGATTGCGGAGGCTTTCGCATGATCGGCGCGGTGGTTGAAAACATCATCGGCGGCTATCTGCATCCGCGTGCGTCGGTCCGCCGAATGCTGAGTGCCGGTTATGGTCTGGATGTGGCGCTGACCATGCTGGCCTTGGTCTTCGTGGTGAATCAGATATTCCTGATCGTCACCCCTGGTTTGCTGCCGGACCACCCAGGTCCGGTGCTTGAGCGCTACATTGCCAACATCCGCGGTGTGCTGATCTCGTTCGGGATTTTCTCGGCGCTGATTTGCTTCGTTGGCCGTGCATTTGGCGGCACCGGCACTTTCCCGCAGACCGTCCTCGTTCTGGCATGGTACGAGTTGGTAACCAGTGTGCTTTTCCCGCTGATTCAATCCGCGTTGATTCGGGTTTTCGATGCGATGCGGATCATCGCGGAGGCCCCCGATCAGCCGGTCGGATTTCCCGCCGCGCCATTCTTTGTGTTGTTCATCGGCAGCTGCGTAACCCTATGGCTGCTTGCCGCGTTTACCGCCGAGTTGCACGGTTTCGTCCGGGTCCGGAACGTTCTGGCGGCGATCATCGGCCTTTTGATCCCGTTGTCGATGTTTGCGTCGATGTTCTTCACCTTTGCCTGAAAAGATGACGGAAGCCCCCGCAATGTATGATGTCGAGAGAATTCGCGCTGATTTCCCCATCCTGTCGCGCCAGGTGAACGGGGTCGATCTGGTCTATCTGGACAACGGCGCTTCGGCGCAGAAACCGCAGGCCGTGATCAATGCGGTCAGCCACGCCTACGCCCAGGAATATTCCAACGTCCACCGGGGCCTGCATTTCCTCTCGAACCTCGCTACCGAGAACTACGAGGCGGTGCGCGGCAAGATCGCCCGCTTCCTGGGTGTGGCACCCGAGGAAGAGATCATCCTGACCTCGAACACCACCATGGGGCTGAACCTGGTCTCCTACGGCTGGGCAGCACCACGGATCGAGCCCGGTGACGAGATCATCCTGTCGGTAATGGAGCACCACGCCAATATCGTGCCCTGGCATTTCCTGCGCGAGCGCCAGGGGGCGGTGCTGAAATGGGTCGATATCGACGTCAACGGCGACCTCGACCCCGAGGCGGTAATCGACGCGATCACGCCGCGCACCAAGCTGATCGCCGTCACCCATATGTCCAATGTTCTTGGCACCGTCGTCGATGTGAGGACGATCTGCCACGAGGCTCGCGCCCGGGGCATCACAACGGTGATCGACGGCAGCCAGGCGGCGGTGCACATGCCGATAAATCTGACCGATATCGGCTGTGATTTCTACGTTGTCACCGCCCACAAGCTCTACGGCCCCACCGGTGCGGGTGCGCTCTATGCCCGGCGGGAACGCCAGGCCGAGATGCGCCCCTTCATGGGCGGGGGAGACATGATCCGTGAAGTGAAAGAAGATGGCATCTCCTACGCCGATGGTCCGATGAAATTCGAGGCGGGCACTCCGAACATCGTCCAGGCTATCGGTTTCGGAGCCGCGCTCGACTACCTGACCGAACTGGGTATGGAGAACATCGCCGCCCATGAGCGCGACCTGCGCGATTACACTCGTGACCGGCTCGACGGGCTGAACTGGCTCCAAACCCATGGCAAATCGAAGGGCAAGGGTGCGATTTTCTCCTTCACACTCGACGGTGGTGCGCATCCCCACGACATCTCGACGGTGATCGACCGTAAGGGCGTCGCGGTACGCGCCGGACACCACTGCGCCCAGCCGCTGATGGCCCATCTCGGCGTGACGGCAACCTGCCGGGCCTCGTTCGGCCTCTACAACACCCGCGCCGAGGTCGACAAACTGGTCGAGTCGCTGGAGCTGTGCCACGAGCTGTTCGGGTAGAGCACGATGACTCCTGGTTCGATCACCCACCTCCGTCATCCCGGACGCTGTGCAACATGAAATGTTGCGCTGCAGAGCCGGGATCTCCCGACCCTGAGCAGACGCCGAGAGATCCCGCGCACGAGCGCAGCATCACTGCGTGCTGCAGCGCCTACGGGATGACGGCCCGGCGGCGATTCCGCTCAAGCCATCTTGCTCGAAAGGGCGCACTCATGAACGCGGGCGAGAACACAGCACTCGCGGCGTCCGTATTTGATCCATTTCCGGATCAACCGACCGAGGCGGCGTTGGTCTCAGGTGTGCCATAAGCCGCCAATGCGGACGATCCCGAAAGCCGAAATCGATAGTGGCAAAAACGGTCGATTTTGGCGGGCAGAATGCATGCCTACTTGGGCTTGAATATGAACATCTGAGCGTGTGTCAAAACGGTGGCCGCTTAGCGTCGCCGCAGAAAATAAAAGAGGGAGAAAAAATAATACACGAACACATCGAAAAAGAACGAGAAAGCCGCAGCAATATAAAGAAAATTGGTAACTGCCCAGGTACGGATTTGGAATAGCTTTCTTGCACCAAGGGTCGCGCGTAATTATACCAACGGCCTTCTCAATTGACTCCTGCTCTTCGACGTTGGAAGTGGATTTGATTACATCTCCGAGCCGGGCTGCGATCAAGTAGATCATGGTGATGAAGGTCTCGGTGTTGCGGTAGCCTCTGGCTCTTGCCCTAGCGGCCTGAAACAGTCCGTTCATTGCTTCCATGCGGGGCTTCCATGCGGGCGTTGCTGTGGATTGACGTCCAACGTTCGAGAATGCGCCTGGGATGTTTTTTGACCGTCTCCAGCGCCTTGCGGACGGCTTCGAGCAGCGGAGCGTCTCCGGTCTGTTCGTGTCGAGACGCTGTTCGACCAGCCGCCATGGTGGCGTGACCCCGAGGCCAAGAGCCAATACATCCTGAGCATCCATCGCCTGTCCCTCCCTCCGTTGTTGTCGATGATGACAGAGGGTAGCTGATTACGCCCTAAGTGACGCCCTGAATTACAGGTTAAACGTCTAGGATTCTTGACTCTTTGGGGTTCCCAAATCAGCGAAAATCTGACTCTCTGTGATCGACGCAGAGAAGGAGGGAATGGCAATGGCAAGTGTCGAGATTACACGCACGGATATGACGGCGGCGGAGTTGCGAGCGGCGGCGGGGGGCGCGACGGATGGGCGGGCGGCGCGACGGATGCTGGCGCTTGCGCTGGTGCTGGAGGGGGTGGACCGGGCGACCGCTGCGGCGACCTGCGGGATGGACCGGCAGACGTTGCGCGACTGGGTGCACCGCTACAACGCCGAGGGGCTGTCCGGCCTCTCCAACCGCCCATCTCCCGGCAAGCCGCCACTGCTTTCGGCGGCGCAGAAGGCCGCGCTCGCCGCGCAGGTGGAGAAGGGGCCCGACCCGGAGGTCGACGGGGTGGTACGCTGGCGGTGCATTGATCTGAAGCGGTGGATGGAGGCGCAGTTCGGGGTCGTCATGCACGAGCGCACGGTCGGCAAGCAGCTGGCGGCGCTCGGCTATCGGCGGCTGTCGGTGCGTCCGCAGCACCCGAAGGCCGACCCCGCGGAGCAGGAGGCGTTTAAAAAAAACTTCTCCCGGACGGTAGCGGCGGCCCTCCCCGAGGCGGCGCACGGCAAACCGCTCGAGATCTGGTTCCAGGATGAAGCCAGGGTGGGTCAGCAGGGCACGCTGACAAGGGTCTGGGCGAAGCGCGGCACCCGCCCCCGCGCCGTCCGCGACACGCGCTACAAATCGGCCTGCATTTTCGGCGCAGTCTGCCCTGACCGCGCCACCGCCGCCGGTCTGGTCATGCCCTTCGCCGACACCGAGGCGATGAATGCCCACCTCGCCGAGATCGCCCGCGCCGTAGCCCTTGGTGCCCACGCGGCACTCGTCGCCGACGGTGCCGGCTGGCATGCCGGCAAGGACCTCATGGTGCCCGACAACGTCACGCCGCTCATCCTCCCGCCATACGCGCCCGAACTCAATCCGGTCGAAAACGTCTGGCAATACCTGCGCGCCAACAAGCTCGCCATAACCGTCTTCGATGGCTACGCCGACATCGTCGACAAATGCTGCACCGCATGGAACTTCTTCGCAAACGATACAGCCGCCATCGCCACCATCACCACACGACAATGGGCACAGGTCAATCGTTAGGGCCGTTGGTATTACTCTTACAAAATCAGGCATTCACCACCGCTGCTATATCCTGGAGTGTTTTCAAATTCTTTGGCTTTGCTGGCCGCACGATATCTTTTTCAATCTGCCGCACGACCGCAAGAATAACATTGGTTTTCGCCATGCCAGAGCTTTGCATCAGCACCTCGAAATCCGAATTGGTGCGGTGCGCAAACTTGCAGGACAAGCGCCTGCGCGGCACTTTAGCCTTGGGTCCGGCTTTTACGCCCTCGCTCAGCTGGCGGAGCGTCTCCCCTGCCCCGTCATTGCCGGCCAGTTTGTGGATGTAGTAGGCCAGCAAAGACTTGCGAAACCGCCCGGTGGCCGTGGGGTCGATCCGAAACGCCGCGGCGTCCAGCACGTCAATCACGGGCGCGGGCAGGAAAACTTCAAGCGGAATCGCCGCCACATCGCGGGCGCGACGAATTGCGGGGGTGGATTGTGCGGGAATGGTCAGCACCGCGCCGCAGCCGTCACAAACCCCGACGAGGATATCTTTGACATCCCCCGCACCATCATCGAACGGCACATCGCGATAGGCGAATGTCGTCTGCACTAAACCCTTGCAGGCCTCGCAAATCGCACGGGATGTATCGCCAGCCTGATACAGTTTCATTGCAAACCTCATTGGTGAACACTGATAAAAATCGTATCGGGATCAACGAAGTAGAACTTGATATACCAACCATCGCGTCGCAGGACATGCACCGTTATCTCCTTGGCGGAGTGGTGCGGCAATGAGTGTGATGCGTCCCATTGCACCGTTTGACCAATTCGCAAATATCCGTCACCGCAACCTGACCCGTCTGAAGCAGGTTCTTTGTATTGATCGCGGCGCGCGCTTCGTGCTGGAATGTTCCGTTCTGCAAAGCTCCTATCAGCCGACGCTTAACCTCGTTAAATCCCATGTGAAACCCATATATACGAAGATGTTCGTAAAAAATCAACAAAGAATGCGATCACGATTTTGCCACCCTCTTCTTCTTGGCGGTCATCTGCGCGTAAAGCTTGAACAAATGTTCCAGCCGCTCAGCGTCATTCTTGAACAGACGACCAATGTAGATTTTACCATGTCCGTCACCGCATCGGCAAATATGTGAACCGCCAAAACCCTGACATTTACACGAACACCATCAAGGGCTATTTCAGCATCTTCAAGCGCGGCATGAAGGGCATCTATCAGCACTGCGGTAAACGCCATCTTCACCGTTATGCTGCTGAGTTCGAGTTCCGGTACAACAACCGAGTTGCCAATGGCCCCAATGACACAGTGCGTGCAGACATCGCTTTGCTTTCTGTGCGCGACAGCGCGGCAAGAGACTTCTTTACCGGGCCTCGTTTGGCGTGTAAAATCTGCGCCGAAGGCGCAGAAATTGACCAAGCCGATCAAAATCACTGTGCGGGGCACCAGTCACCGGGGCGATGATTCGCCAACGGTTGAAGATTTGATGTCTCAAATTCAAGATTTTGTCGCGGTGTTGCACGGCGTTGAAGACGCCGTTTCTGACAATGGTAGTGGCGAGATCGTCTGGCGAGTTACGGGTGCAACGAAAGACTCCCCACTTACTTTCGAAATTACGCCCTACCCGAAGAACCACGCGATGAACATTGACCAATGCGCCGCAAAAGTCGTCGGCGCGGTCGCAGAGGGCTTTCAAGCTATCGCGACAAGCGGCGAGCGGCCTATGTACTTTTCCGATCAAGTGATCGGCAGAGCCGAGAAGATTTACAACCGAGTGACCAAGGGCTTGGCGGAAACGGTTGTTGATTTCTCTGAGTATGCAGACGTGCCCGAGCTTCAGGTAAGCAAGGTGACTGCGAGAGCGGGCGTCGAACACATCGCGAGTATTCGAAAACCTGCTCCAATCGCGCATCGCGAATTGGGATCTCTAGAGGGCCACATCGCAAAGGTAGAACTTGACGGATTCCATCGCCCAATCGTCTGGCTCCGCTCCCGGTTAGACGGCCAAATCGTAAAGTGCATTTCTGGAGAGGGCGGGCTTGATCGCATAGGTCATTTTGAAGTCGCGGAGGTCTTGCGCGGCCTTAGAGTTCGTGTCCACGGCCTGATGAATTATAAAGACCTTAAGCAGATTGCAAACATCGAAGTGGACAGGGTTCACGTGTTCGAGCCTGACAAAGAACTGCCTGACATGGACGCGATAGTTTCTCCGGGATTCACAGACGGCATCGAGGCCGGTGCCTATTTAGAGGCGCTTCGCGAAGATGGCTAATGTATTAAGAGTCTATTGGGATGCGTGCGCATGGATCGCCTATATTGCACAAGAAAAGTCGGTCGATATTGGCGAGGGCCATATTGAGAACCGATATGCGATGTGCGCCGAGGTCCTGCGGATGGCGCAAAACAACAAGCTTGAGATTGCCACATCAGCGTTCACATTGGCAGAAGTCTGCAAAAACCCTGAAGTCAAAGACGATCCGCTCGATAATCTCGCCGCCTTTTTCGAGAGGTCTTACATCCTGACAGTGCCAGTCGATATGGCCAGGATTCCCGAACTAAATCCCTGACGCGCCTCGGCAGGGGCGGCGATGGGTGCCGTTGTGGGGTTTTCGCCCCGCGCCCGGGCACCACTCCCGCGGATTTCGCGCTCGAGGAGATATTCTCAAGGTGGCCACGCGTTTTGCGGGTCCCGCGCCTGTCCGTTGGCCAAGCGAAGCCCTGGCCGGGAGCCGGCATCGCACTTCAGCAAGGATATCGTGGCAGGCCGGAGCCGTCAGGTCGGGCCGCGCGCCAGGGCCAGGATCTTCCGCCTGGCGCCCAGCACCAGATCGAGCCCCGCTTCGCTCGCCAAACGGATGATCAGCCGCCGCGCATGACGGATCACCCGGCCAGGCAGGGCGATCAGAGCCAGGCGCAAGGCCTTCATCCGCCGTGCCACCCAGGCCGGTCCCAGAACCAGTTGCTTCATCACCGCGTTCAGATTATGCGCCAGCACCATGATCGCCCACCAGGCCGCATTGGCTCCGAACAGACCCGAGGGCAGGGTGCCGCCAGCCAGGTCGTGCTTCATCACCGCGTGGACTTCCTCGCTCTTGCCACAGCGCTCCCGGGACCACCAGATCACCTCATCGCCCGGCAGATCACGGTTGGTGACCAGGGCGAACAGCTTGCTGCGCCCCTTCGAGGCAAACTCCGCGGTCGGGAACGGCAACTGATCCCCATCGCCAAGCTCCAACTGTTCCAGCGGCTCCCGGATCGCCAGGAAGCGGTAATCCGCCCGCGTCTTGCTCTCGCCCACCCAACTCGGTACATGGCAGACCTCCGCCCACTCCTGGCCGGTCTCGTGGCGTTGCCCGTCAAAAACACGATCCAGCGGCCGCCACTCGGCCTCCGGCACGGCCAGGGCAGCACGCCGGAATTCCGCCGTCACGTTGGCGCCGACGGCGAACTCGATCACCCCGAAAACCTTGTCCCGGCCCTCGCCACAATAGAGCAGTAGATCCTTCTGATAACCCGCCGTGTCCGAGCGCAGATAGACCTTGTCCACGCCCCCGGGCAGCGCCGCCAGCGAGGCCTGCAACACCTGCAACTGCCGATAGCCAGCCGGCACATTGCCGTCGCGGAACTCGGAATGCACGATCACCTGCTGTTCCGCCCACCAGGTGTTCAACGGCTGATAGGCCTTGAACTTCTTGTAGCAGTATTCCGCCTGGCGCTTGTGGCTCTGCACCAGCGTCGCGTCCATGTCCAGCGTCGCCGAGCCCTGCCTGCGATGGCGCTGCAGAAATGACACCAGCGCCTGATTGACACGCCGCAGACCAGGCAGACCCGCCGGCGGGCGCGGGATGAAGGCACGCCCGACCTCCCGCAGCTCTTCCTTGGCCTGCGTCGTGGAAGCGTTCCAACCAGCCCGACAGAGCCGACGGCGAAGGCACGCTGCGCCCGCGACCGCGCCGAAACCGGCTCTTCAGTTGCCGCCGTTCCCGGCGCACCAACAGCCGCCGCTCAACCGCATCCATGGTCGCGGCAAAGCCGGCGTCCGCCTCCAGGCGTTCCAGATCCTCGACCCGATCACCCCCGCACAGATTGAGTGCGATCACCGTGATGATCATCTGCACATCCAGCCAGCCCTGCCGCCCCGCCACCCGCACCTCGCGCCGCACCGCAGCCGCCAGTCCCGATGCCTCAATCAAATCAAGGTAAACACCAATCCCGGCAAAACCCGTCAGATCGCTGCTGCCCGGTTCGCTTTCGTACTCGAAAGGAAGAACGCCCTGTGCCATGTTATTTTCACCCCGTTGGTGATGGAGTTGATCGCAAAAATCATCATGAATCCCTTTAGATTCAAAGACAACGGGGAATTTCAACTTTTTTGATCCAGAATCAGGGATGGCTATTGGAAGACGTGCGCAGAACATGCAAACAACCGGACTTGTAAATCTCAAACCACCCGATGCGGTGCACTTGGCTTCCGCGCAGAGGGCCGCTGTGACGGAGCTACACACTTTTGATAGCAAGATATTGAACCTAGACGGCGTGATTGGTGGTGCCGACAACAAGCCAATGAAGATTTGCAAGCCTACGCAGGGAAAGCCGCTCGGGCCGCTTTTTTGACCAAGAGGCAGACGATGAAGCAAAAGACTAGGCTCAGTTTACGAAACGTATGCACGGTTTGCGATTGCGGCGGCAAGACAGGCGCGCGACGAAGGCTGTGGTGCCAGTTTGATGAGATGGAACCATTGCAGGTAGTTGCCGAGATATTTTGTTGCGATGCCACGGTAGCGGCGCAGGAAATCTTTCAGTTGGCTGTGGCGGCTGTTGACAGTCTGAATATGAAAGGCACCACGGACCCGTTCGCCGGCGGACAGATTGAGGGCTTCATGGCGAACACCCATTGCCGCCGCGTATGGCCGATAGCTTTGACACCCGTCGGACACAAGCACGATGTCCCTGTCGACGACCGGGCTGATCGCCTGTTTCAGCGTGTCGGCAGTCACTGTGGGCAGAACCGTGCTGAATGTCGTGCCGCTACGGTCGGCGGCCACCGGAACCGGCACCTGTTCGCATGACAGGCCGCGCTTGCTGGCCTTGCCGCCCCGTTTGCGGGGCTTGCGTCCCAATTTGCGCTGTCCCTTAGCAGCCCGTTGACGAAGTCGGCCCTGGACGCGAGCGGCCTGGTCTGATTCATTGATGTTCTGATTTGACCGGGGGGTTCGCCGATGTCGATGGGACTGCGGAAGGATCGTCAGGGTGACTTGATGGTGGGCTGGGCGGAGATGCCGCGCTCGCCGGGTCATGTGTTTTACGACCGTCTTCAGTCGGTCCTGATCGAGGGCGACTTCGACGGCTTCGCCGAGGCGGCATGCCGGTGCTGTTACGCGGCCAGGACGGGAGCGCCTTCGGTGCCGCCGGGGCGCTGTTTCCGCATGCATCTGGTGGGCTGTTTCGAGGGCATCGACTCTGAGCGCGGGCTGGAATGGCGCTGCTCGGATTCGCTGTCGCTGCGGGAGTTTCTGCGGCTGGAGAGCCGGGATCGTGTGCCGGACCATTGCTGGCTGTCGAAGACCCGCACGCGCCTGCCCCACGAGGGGCACGCGGCGGTCTTCGACCGGGTTCTGGCGCTGATCGCCGAGGCGGGCCCGGTGAAGGGCGACCGCATCGGGGTGGATGCCTCGACCATGGAGGCCAACGCGGCGCTGCGCAACATCGTGCGGCGCGACACGGGTGAGGGCGACCGGGAGATGCTGGAGCATCTGGCCCGGGAGAGCGGCATCGAGACGCCCACGGCCGAGGACCTGGCGCGTCTGGACCGCAAGCGCAAGGGCAAGAAGCTCTCGAACCAGGATTGGGTTTGCAGGAGCGACCCCGAGGCCAGGGTCGCCAGGATGAAGGACGCCGCGACCCATCTGGCCTACAAGCCCGAGCACGCGGTGGATCTGGACACCGGCGCGGTGGTGGCGGCCGAGTTGCACCCAGCCGATGAGGGCGACACCACGACGTTTTCCAGGACCCTGGTGGCGGCCGAGGCAAACCTCGAGGCGGTGGCTGCGGCACCGACGCCAGAGAGCCCGGCCGAATGCGTCACCGACAAGGGCTATTTCTCACGGGCGGTCTTGAAGGCCCTGGACGACAGTCCCTGGAAGACCCGGATCGCCGAGCCCAGGCAGAAGGGCTTTTCGCGCTGGCGCGATGACCAGGCGGCGCGCCGGGCGGTCACCAACAACCGCGTGCGGCTCAAGTCCGCGCTCGCCCGCGAGGCCTTCAAGCTGCGCGCCGAGATCGTCGAGCGCTGCTTTGCCCACAGCCTCGATCGCGGCGGCATGCGCCGGACCTGGCTGCGCCGGCGCGAGAACGTGCACAAGCGATACCTGCTTCACGTCGCCGGCCACAACCTCTCGTTGCTGATGCGCCAACTCATCGGCGCCGGCACCCCGCGCCAGGCCGTGGCGGGCGGATCTGGCGGTATTTTCGTGCTTGTTGCGCCCGCTGGAGCCGTTCTGGTCGCTCGGATCGTCCTCATCGTCCCGGAGGATGGCGAAACCGCCGACGCCGCGTCATGTTTCGTCGTGGGGTGAAACCCGGTCAATGGTGCCTTTTTCAATGGGCTGTTATGGCTCTCCAGAACACAGGTTTCATCGACCTCGACTATCCCTTTGAGTTTTTGCGGGGCCTGCCTTGTGGCCTGCAAAAACCGGTGTCGCCAGCGAAAGGCCGTGTTGACGGCAAGGTTGCAGCGCGCCGCTGACGCCCGAACCGTTTCTCCCGCAGCCAGGCATCCGCCAAAGGTCAGCCAGCGATCTTTGTAGTGAAGCCCAAGGGGTACAAGGACTGATACCAACGGCCATCTCAATTGACTCCTGCTCTTCGACGTTGGAAGTGGATTTGATTACATCTCCGAGCCGGGCTGCGATCAAGTAGATCATGGTGATGAAGGTCTCGGTGTTGCGGTAGCCTCTGGCTCTTGCCCTGGCGGCCTGAAACAGTCCGTTCATTGCTTCCATGCGGGGCTTCCATGCGGGCGTTGCTGTGGATTGACGTCCAACGTTCGAGAATGCGCTTGGGATGTTTTTTGACCGTCTCCAGAGCCTTGCGGACGGCTTCGAACAGCGGAGCGTCTCCGGTCTGTTCGTGTCGAGACGCTGTTCGACCAGCCGCCATGGTGGCGTAACCCCGAGGCCAAGAGCCGCCCCCTCGCCACCGTCTCTTGATGGACCCCCAAACGCTGCGCTATCTGTTTGTCTTTAAGACCTTCCGCGCAGGCCAGCACAATCCCGGCCCGCTTGGCCAGACCTTGTGCCGTCGTGCGACGCGCTACCAAGGCCACCAACGCCTCCCCTTGTTCCTTGTTCAACGTCACAGGCGCCGCAATCCGAGCCATGGAAATATCCTCCGTATTCGATTCAAACAGAGTTCAATAATACGAAAAACCTCTAGTTTAGGACAGTAGCCGAAATGTGGGGAATGCGACCGGACGGGTCGAACCCGCGCCTGCACATCAAAAAGTACCCGGAGGAGAAACGGGGACGGTATCTCAGCCAGGAGGAACTATCTTCTCTCGGCACCGTGTTGGCAGAAGCCGAAGAAATCGGTGTTGAAGACATCTACGCCATCACCGCCATTCGCCTGCTCGTATTCACCGGATGCCGTCTCAACGAGATCATAACGCTCAAGTGGTCCGAGGTCGATTTTGAGAATGGCTGCCTCCGGTTATCCGATTCCAAGACAGGAGCCAGGATAGTGCATCTTGGCCCTCCTGCCCTTGACCTGTTTTCAAACTTCAAACGGCAACCAAATAACCCTTGGGTGATCTGCGATAAAATCCCAGGCACCTACAGAAAAGAAATCCAGAAGTTCTGGCAGCGCATCCGCAAGCGTGTCGGTATCGAGGACGTGCGTATCCATGACCTTCGCCATTCTTTTGCCTCCAACGCCGTCGCTCAGGGCATGAGCCTGCCGATGATCGGCAAGTTCCTCGGCCACATGCAGGTCCAGACCACTGCCCGATATGCACACCTGGCCGCTGATCCCGTCAAGGCGGCGGCAAACAGGGTATCGTCGAGCATCGCGGTCGCACTCACCGGCACAAATGGCAGTTCTAAGCCAGTGCCCACCTAACTTAAACACTAGCGATTATCCCATGTGCTGTACGCAGGATTGACATGCACGCGATGCTCTGATACTCTTCTCTGTGCTACGATGCTACGGAGATTTAGAGTATGTCATCTGTTGCCTCGGTCGATCTACCAAGCGATTACTCCCGCCGGATCAAGAGCGTCCGGGGCACCAGAGGGTTGACGCAAACACAGTTCGCGGAACTTATTGGCGTCTCATTCGCTTCCGTCAATCGCTGGGAGAATGGACAATCGCGCCCCACCAACCTGGCATGGCGGCGAATTCTCGAACTTGAGAACTCGACGGCCAGGGGTGCGACCGAAGCCGCGCTAACCATTCCAGACGAGGGGCCATCGGCACCGCCGGGCTTGGACTTTTCCGCTGACCCGAACGCCGTTTCGGCCGTCGCCGAAGCCCATCGCCTCGCCTATGGCCATCTCTTCAATTCCGCTTTCGCGACTGAGACGTCGCTGATCGATCCGCTCCCGCATCAGCGGATTGCCGTCTACGAGCACATGCTTCAACAGTCCCCGCTCCGATTTCTGTTGGCCGATGATGCGGGCGCCGGCAAGACAATCATGACGGGACTGTATGTGCGAGAGATGCTGTCCCGCCGACTTATCCGTCGCGTGCTCATCATTCCCCCGGCCGGCCTGGTAGGCAACTGGGAGCGCGAAATGCGGAACCTGTTTCGCATGCAGTTTCGCATCATCAGCGGCGCGGACGCGCGATCCGGTAATCCCTTCGTCGAACCAGAGAGCGAACGGATCATCGTCAGCATGGACACGTTGGCCGGGGAGCGCATGTTCGGGCACCTCAAAAACCTGGCAACTGAGGCCTATGACCTCGTTGTTTTCGACGAAGCTCACAAGCTGTCCGCGAATCGCGAGCCGGATTTCCGGGTGCGGAAGACGGATCGGTACAAGCTGGCAGAAGCCCTTGCCGGCGCCGGGGCGGATGGCGAGCGCTGGGCGCTCCCTTGGTCGGCACAACATTTGCTGCTGCTGACGGCAACGCCACACATGGGAAAGGATTACCCCTATTATTTCCTATGGCGCCTGCTGCTTCCGGACACCCTCTCGACCTACGACGCCTTCGCTGAATTTCCCCATGAATCTCGACGGACGTTTTTCATCCGGCGGACCAAGGAGGAGATGGTCCGGTTCGATGGCGCCCCGCTCTATCCTCAGAGGAACTGCGACACGCTGAGCTACGACCTGACGCAAGGCCAGGAAAGCGAGCAGGAACTCTACGACGAAACGACGGACTATATCCGGGATTACTACAACCGTGCCCAGGTTCTGAATCGATCCGCCGCCAGATTGGCGATGAGCGTCTTCCAGCGGCGCCTCGCTAGCTCGACCTATGCCCTGATGCGCTCGTTCGAGCGTCGCAAAGAAAAGCTTGAAGGTCTGATTGACGACATTCGGGACGGGCGACTCACCGAGGAGCAACTCGCACGACAACAACGGCGCCTCGATGACCTTGAGGACCTGTTCGAGACGCAGACCGCCGACGAAGACGCCACCTCCGAAGGAGACGGCGAGCGGCACGAGGACTTCGAGGCCAAGGCTCTGGGCGGCACCATCGCGGTCAGCCTCACCGAGGTCGAGGCGGAGCGTCTCAAGGTCAATGACCTGCTCAACAAGGCGCGGAAACTGTTCAACGCTGGCGAGGAATCCAAGTTCGAAAAGCTCCGTGAGGTGCTCCGCGATCCGGATTACACCGACCAGAAGTTCATCATTTTCACCGAGCACCGCGATACAACACACTTCCTGGTGCGCAGGCTCGAAGGCCTCGGCTTCACCGGCCAGGTTGCACTAATTCATGGCGGCATGCCGTACCAGGAGCGCGAGCGACAGGTTGAGTTCTTCCGCAGCCCCGTAGCTGAAGGGGGTGCCAACTATCTTGTGGCCACCGATGCTGCGGGCGAGGGCATCAATCTGCAGTTTTGCTGGTTGATGGTGAACTACGACATCCCATGGAACCCGGCACGGCTTGAGCAGCGGATGGGACGCATCCACCGGTACGGGCAGAAGCACGATCCAGTGATCATCGTCAATCTAGTGGCGGGAAGCACGCGCGAGGGACGGGTTCTGAAGACGCTGCTCGACAAGCTCGAGACGATCCGACAGCAGCTCAAATCCGACAAGGTGTTCGATGTCGTAGGCCGCCTGTTCGAGGGCGTGTCCATGAAGGACTACCTTGAGCAAGCGCTCACGGAAGAAGATCCCGAAGCCGCCGCTGAGCGCCTGAAGGGGAGCCTTACGGAGGAACAGGTCCGGGCCCTTGAAGAAAAGGAGCGCGTGCTTTTTGGAGAAGGCGGTGACGTCCGTCGGAGATTGGCTCATCTAAACGATGAGGCGGAGCAGGAAAACTATCGGCGCCTTCTCCCTGGCTACGTGCGGCGCTTCGTGGAGAAAGCGACGCCGCTGCTTGACCTACAAATCGAGGGAGACCTGGAAACAACCTTCACCTTGGCGCCCGCGCGACCCCGTGCGCTCGATCCCCTATTACCGGCACTTGAGACGTATCCCGAGCATACCCGCGATCGACTGACCGTGTACAAACCGCGGGACCGGGAAGACGCGGTTTGGATGCACCCTGGCGAGCCGGTGTTCGATAGAATCTCGGCCTCGGTCTTGGGCCGATTCGGGCGCGACGGACTGAAGGGGGCCGTGTTTATAGACCCTAACGCAGACGAGCCGTACCTGTTCCACGTTGCCCTCGTTTCCGTCGAACAGACACACAGCCAAGAAGGTATGAGTTCGACTGATCTGTTGGACGTCCCCAAGGTCAGCGGCGAAATGGGCGCGAGACTTCTTGATTCGCAACTGGTCGGGTTACGCCAAACGAAAGACGGAGCGGTTGAGGAGTGGCCGGTCGAGCATCTCCTTTTGCTTAGAGGAGCCGAAGGCTTCGCACCGAGCCGCGTGCCGCTTGCCGCCATGGCTCGCAGGATGGCGCCCGACGCTGCCGGATTCGCCCGCGACGAGGTGACTGAGCGCCTCGTGCAGTCACACCGACAGCGGATCCTCGACGATCTGCCCACCCGCGTGGAGTCCGTCAATCGAGGCTTCGACTATCAGACTGCCGAGCTCGCGGCGGCTCGATCTCGCTTCACCGAAAAAGCCCGTGCTGGCGACCCGCACGCCAAGGGGGAACTCTCAAAGGTCAAGGAACGGCAGCGGAGCCTGACGGCGGCGCGCAGTCGCCGTCTCGCCGAACTACGGGCCGAACCGGGCCACATTCGGGCCGGCGAGGTCGAGATTCTCGCCCATGCGCTCGTCGTGCCCTCCCGGGATTCCGAAGAGGTCAAGCGTTACGACGCCCAGGTCGAAGCGATCGCCATGAAAGTCGCGGCCGCCTACGAGGAGAGCTTCGGCGCCGAAGTAAAGGACGTCTCGCGGCCCGAACTTGCACGGCGTGCCGGGCTTACCGACTGGCCGGGCTTCGATCTCCTGTCCCTCCGTCCCGAGGCAGGACGACGCGCGATCGAAGTCAAGGGACGGGCCGGTGTCGGCGAGATCGAGTTGTCCGAGAACGAGTGGGCCAAGGCTTGCAACCTTCGGGACCAGTACTGGCTTTACGTCGCCTTCAACTGCGCCAGTCCGAGGCCGCGGCTCGTCCGGGTGCGGGATCCGTTCCGAAACCTCTTGGTGAAGGCCAAAGGCAGCGTGGTGATTTCGAGTGCGGAAGTCCAATCCGCCGCAGAACCGGGGGATGACGCCGGATGAGCCACACACCCTTCGTCGACGCACTTCACTCTCTGGCGGCACGTATGCCCCGGGTAGTTCGTGAGCGCGAGATTCTTCGTGTTGCTGCATCTCTGGGAGGAGGCGACGGGCAGCATTCCGCCGCCGCGGCCCGGCAGGAGGTCCTCAAGTGGGTGGAGAAACGGACCGGTGGTCACCTTCCAGCTGATGCATGGAACCACGACGGATTTGAGCATCGCGCGGGCGGCCGCAATTGTACCGCGGTCCGGATCGCCGACGAAATCATGGATATCTGGGCGATCCGGGCGGACGATCCCGACAAGAACGTAGCCCAGCGAATCTGGACGACCGAGGTTACAGTCGGCCACAGAACGGACCAGAGGGCGATGTTTGGCGTCCGGCTGCTGGTCAGTTCGCCCGAGCAGGAATTGCCGAAAGAGCCAGCGGTTCCGGGTCTCGTCCAGCAAGTTGCCGCTCAGTGTGGCCTTGACTGCGGCGGCGTGGCTGAACTGGTTGCTGAGCCATGGTTAGTCGAGTCGGATGATGATGCCGAACGACTGATCGACATGCTACTCGTTCCCGAGCGTGAAATGCCGACCTTCGTTCTGACCGTTCCGGAGGACGCGACCGACCCGGTTACACCGCTGCTCGATCCGGGTCCTCTTGCGCGCGCAACGCTTGGGCTTGCCAAGGTCGTCGTTCTACCGGCCCGCTTCACTTGGGCGTTGACGGATCGGTTCGGTAAGCGATTGTCGGTCTTTCACGGTGCGATCCGGGTGTATCTCCCGGGCTTCACCGAGGACGCCAATCCCTATGGTGGGCATGAGCTTGTCCTCGCCGATCGCCTGGCAACCCCGGAGAATGCCTCAGGTGTCGGCGCCCGGCTACGGCAAGTGGCCGCGAACGAGAGCCTCCGTAGACTTCGTTTGGGACGCGACGTGTTGTCATTTTCCGCGGTTCGGGAACAGAGTCTTGATCTAGATCGCTCTCGACTTGAACGGGAAGGTGCAACCGAAACGCAGAAACTGGCAGCTGCTCAGGCGCAGATCGGCAACCTCAAGGAAGACTTGAACAAGGCGTTGGACGAACAGCAATGGCTCTCGGATGAGCACGGGGTCGCGGAAGATCGGGCAAGATTGGCCGAAGCGAAACTGACGACGACCGTCTACCAGATCCAACTGTTGACGAACCAGTTGAAGGAACGCGGTGAAAGCCCCGACTCTAACCTTTCCCTTCCGGCTAGATGGGAATGCTTCGCCGACTGGTGCGACAAGTACCTCGTGGGTCGCGTGCTACTTTCGTCCCGCGCCCGTCGCGAAACCAAGGCACCATTATTCAGCGACGTATCGATAGCGGGGAAGTGCTTGCTCTGGCTTGCGAACGAGTATCGCGAACAGCGGCGTGATGGCGGAGATGGCGATCTTCGGATCACAATCGAAAACGGCATCCGAAACGAGCGGTGCGGGGCCGACAGCTTTAAATTCAAATGGCAGGACGTGCACAGAGATGTCGACTGGCACATCAAGAATGGCGGTAACACGCGCGTTCGGGATCGCTGCCTGCGCATCTACTATTTTTGGGACAATGCGAGCGGGCAGGTCGTGATCGCATCGATGCCGGGGCACATTCGCACCGGCGCAACATAAAGAGAACTCCATGACCAACGACAAACGCCTCATCGAAGTCGCCTTCCCCCTCAAGGAGGCCTCGCTCGACTCCGTCCACGAGAAGAACGTGCGCCACGGCCACATTTCCACACTGCATATTTGGCCGGCGCGGCGGCCCCTGGCGGCTTGCCGGGCGGCGTTGATCTCGACGCTGCTTCCCGATCCCGGCGATCCTGAGAAACGAAAGGCGATCCTCGAGCGCCTGGCCGGCCGCGTCGTCGAGAAGATCGAGCGCAAGCGCGTCGGCGGTCGCACGGTCGAGAAGGTGAAGGAGGAAACGGTCGGCGGCATCCTTCACTGGAAGCGGGAGAACGGACCGGACCTCGACTGGTTTCGCGAGGAAATCCGCAAGGCTTACGGTGGCCGCGCACCAAAAGTGCTGGACCCGTTCGCGGGTGGCGGCGCCATTCCGCTGGAGGCGATGCGCTTGGGGTGCGAAGTGACCGCCATCGACATCAACCCGGTCGCCTGGTTCATCCTCAAGTGCACGCTCGAATATCCGCAGAAGCTCGCGGGCCAGACCAGGCCGCTGCCCGAGTTCGCGCTTAATGACCGCGAGTTCATGGATGCATTCTTGAAGGCGAAAGGGTTCAAGGGCGCAAGCTTGCGGACATTCCTCGAGCGGTTCGGCCACGGTGACGGCGGGGAGATTCAACTTGATGCCCTTCCCCACGACGACCCCACGCTCAAGGCCGACCTCGCCTGGCACGTCCGCGCCTGGGGCCGATGGGTGCTGGCTAGAGCCCGCAAGGAACTCGCCCGCTATTACCCCACCTACGCCGAGTTCGAGCCGCTGAAGCCAGGCAAAGACTACGAGGAAAAGCCGATGCGGCTCCTCGATGTCGATGAGAACGGCGTCCCGCAGATTGACCCTTTGAATGCCGAGTTCGATGAAGCCTATTTGAAGGACCCACAGAAGCCGCGCTGGGTGGCCAAGCCCACGGTTGCCTACCTCTGGGCCCGGACCGTCAAGTGCAAGAACTGCCGCGCCACTGTGCCGCTGCTCAAGACGCGCTGGCTTTGCAAGAAAGACAGAAAGCGCGTTCTTCTGACCATGGAACCCGACGCCGGTCGAACGACCGTCGTATTCGACGTTCAAACCGATGTTCCACAAAATGACGGCAACGCGGCGCAGCGGCGGGAGAACGACAAACGGCTTGGTGCTGGGACCATGAGCCGAAGGGGAGCAACTTGCCCCTGCTGCAATCAGCCCACTATGACCATGGAAGATATTCGGCTCGAAGGCAGGGCTGGCCGGTTGGGCGCGGTCATGACTGCCGTCGTTGTGGACGGGCCAAACGGCAAGGAATACCGCTTGCCGACGGACCATGAGCGCGCGGCGTCGGAAATATCCGAAGAATACCTTCGGGAGCTCTACGCAGACATACCATTCGGCTTGCCGGAGGAGCCTTTGCCGGGCAAGGAAGCCCTCGGCTTCCGGGTTCCTCTTTACGGGATCGACACGTGGCGGAAGCTGTTCACAAATAGGCAATTGCTGGCCCTAGGGATCTTTGTAAAATCGGTACGAAATCTGCCTGATGAACTCAGCGACTATCCAAAGGAATGGCACGAGCCGATTATCGCGTATCTCGTAATTACCAATGATCGAATAGCAGACCGTAGCAGTACAATCGCCCACTGGGACGTTGGACGTGAAACCGTCGCCAATACTTTTACTGGATTTCGCCTTCCAATTAGCTGGGATTTTTCCGAGGCATCTATATTAAGTAGTAGAACAGGTTCGTACTCTGGCCAACTTGAGTGGGTCGCTCGTTACGTTGAGCATGGGCAATTTGCCCTTTTGGATGCTCCAACGCCAAATGCTTTTCAAGCTAGCGCAATCAACTCTGAAGGGCTGTACGATATAATCGTTACTGACCCCCCGTACTACGATGCGATCCCTTATTCGGACTTGATGGATTTCTTTTATGTCTGGTTGCGCCGATCAACACACGGATTGGCGGCCAGCATCGATTCTGCCTTTGCCTCCCCCCTTGGACCAAAATGGGACCACTCAGCGAATGACGGCGAACTCATCGACGATGCGAGCCGTTTCGACGGGGACAAGAAACGATCGAAGGTCAATTACGAAGATGGCATGTTCCGAGCCTTCAAGGCCTGCCATGCAGCCCTCACGCCCGAGGGTCGATTGGTTATCGTTTTCGCAAATAAGCAACCAGACGCATGGGAAACACTGGTTTCCGCTCTGATTCGAGCTGGATTTGTTGTGGATGGGTCGTGGCCCATTCAGACGGAGATGGGGAACCGCACTCGGGCGATTGCATCCGCTGCCTTGTCATCCTCTGTGTGGCTCGTATGTCGCAAGCGTTCAGCCATTGTGCGCCCAGGATGGGACAACACTGTTCTCAATGAGATGCGCGAGAACATCACCCAAAAGCTGCGCGACTTCTGGGATGCCGGCATTCGCGGACCGGATTTCGTATGGGCGGCGACCGGGCCCGCGCTGGAAGCCTTCAGCAAGCACCCCGTCGTCAAGAAAGCGAACGACCCAAATCAATTGATGACGGTCTCGGAGTTTCTGCGCGAAGTTCGACGTATGGTGGTCGACTTCGTCGTCGGTCGCGTGCTTACCCACGATGGCGGCGAGGAGGTCGTGACCGGTCTCGACGATGTGACTACGTACTACCTGCTCCATCGTCACGACTTCGGGATGGATGAGGCACCCATCGGGGCCTGCATCCTGTACGCACTCTCATGCAACTTGTCGGATTCCGCGCTCGTCAACCAGTTCGACGTGCTCGGCCAGTCGGGAAAAGCGAGCGCTGGCACCGAAGATGATGAGGACGAGGCCGCCGAAGACGCTGGCGAAGACGAGGGCAGCGGCTCGGGCACCAAGGTGAAGCTCAGGGCATGGAGCCAGCGGCGTGGCCGAAACCTGGGCCTGGAGGCGCCGGGCGGGCGGCCCGTGCCTCTCATCGACCAGGTGCACAGGCTGATGCACCTGTGGCGCGCCGGGGACCAGGTCAAGGTCGATGACTACCTCGATAGTCGCGGGCTCAATCGAAACGCCTTGTTCAACCAAATTCTGCAATCCCTCATCGAGCTTGCCGCGAGTGGTTCGGACGAACGCTCGTTGCTCGAATCCTTGAGCAACCACGTGGCCGCGCGCGGCGGGATCAGCGCTCCGCGCCAAGGGCAACTGGTGTAAGGAGATACGAAAGATGAAAACTTCTTGGAAACCCTGGCATGAAGTCGTGCAGTTGCGCGACGATCTGAAGACAGGCGAACTCTCGCTCGCCGTATTTGCCGCCGACCTTTACGACGTCGTCATGCAGAAGGGCAGGCGGCCGGTCTACGAGGACCCTGCGGAGTTCTTTTCTCTCACCTACCCGACCTATAATCTTCGCGAACTGGTCAAGGACGTCGCCCTCCGCCTAGCGGGCAAAAGCGACAAGGCGTATCGAAAGCTCTCCGTCAACTACGGCGGCGGCAAGACCCATACGCTCATCACGCTCAGGCACCTCGTGCATGACCCATCCGGTCTGCCCGACCTGCCGGCCGTTCAGGAGTTCGAGGCGCACATCGGCTTCAAGGCACCGAAAGCGCGGGTTGCCGCGCTGTGCTTTGACAAGATCGACCTGGAGAAGGGTATCGAAACGCTTGGTCCCGATGGAACGGTCAGGATGCTCAAGCACCCGTGGAGCATCCTTGCCTATCAGTTGGCGGGGTCGGACGGCCTCAAGCTTATCCACGCCGATGGCAAGGACGAGGAGCGTGATACACCACCGGCGGAGCCGCTTGTTGTGGATTTGCTGTCCAAACCCCAAGAGGACGATCTCTCGACATTGGTGCTTCTCGACGAGGTGCTGATGTATCTGCGCGGCAAAGCCGAAACCGACCCGGCCTGGCGTGGACGCCTGGTCGGCTTCTTCCAATACCTCACTCAGGCTGTCGTGAAGGTGGACCGGTGCGCCATGGTGGCCTCGCTTCTCGCCTCCGATCCTCGGAAATACGACGATTTAGGAAAGGAACTCCTGGCGGACGTATCAGAGGTATTCGGCCGTCAGATGGAAGAAGAAGCGAGCCCGGTGAGCAAGGAGGACGTGGCGGAGGTTCTGCGCCGCCGCTTCTTCAAGCCCGATTCCATTCGCGATCCGAGCATCTTCCGCCCGCACGTGACCTCGGTGGTCGGCAGCATCGCCGCTCTTGACGAGCAGACCAAGAAGGAGCGCGGGGCTGCCGAGGAGCGCTATCTGGACAGCTATCCCTTCCACCCAGACCTCACCGAGATCTTTTACACTCGCTGGACCCAACTCGACGGGTTCCAAAGAACACGTGGCATCCTCCGGACTTTTGCAATTGCCCTTCGCGATGCTGAGAAGTGGGACACGAGTCCCTTGGTCGGGCCAAACGCGTTTCTGAACGCGCCGGGAAGGAACGATCTAGCCGAAGCTGCGCGCGAACTTGCTTCCTTTGCCAGCGTGGACACCGGCGACGGCAAGCACCAGGAATGGGGACCAATTCTGGAGGGGGAACTCTCCAAGGCGCGCACCATTCAGTCCGAAGCAACTGGTCTCCACCACCGGGAGATGGAGCAGGCCGCCATCTCCGTGTTTCTGAGTTCTCAGCCAATTGGCCACAAGGCACTGACGCACGAACTGATCGTGCTGCTCGGGGCAATGAAGCCCGACAGAATCGAGTTGGAAAAGGCACTGCGCCGCTGGACGGAACTGTCCTGGTTCCTGGACGAGGTGGAGGTTGGCACCGGAGAAACCAACCCGGACGGCACTACGCAATTGCCGAAGGCGTGGCGGCTGGGCAATCGCCCGAACCTGCGTCAGATGCACCACGATGCCTGTAGCACCCGTGTGCCGCCCGCACTTGTTGAATCACAGATCATCGACGCCATCGAGAAACTGAAGGCGCTAACGTCCAGCGCGTCTGCGGCAGGCGCCAAAGTGCATAATCTGCCGGAGAAGCCGCGTGATATCGAGGACGACGGCGAGTTCCATTACGGCGTCCTCGGCCCGAAAGCGTCCTCGGAATCCGGCAAACCGAACCCGGAAGCGAAGCGGTTCATCGACGAGACGACCGCGCCTGACCGCCCCCGCGTTTATCGCAACGCGGTCGCTCTCGCCGTTCCTTCCAAGGACGGCCTTGACGCCGCGCGCACCCGGGTCCGGGAATATCTGGGTTGGCAGGAGGTCCGCGATCAGCTCAAGGATCAGCCGATCGACCCGATCCGCGAGCAAATGCTGGCCAATGAAACGGAGTCAGCGAGAAAACGCATTCCCGATTCCATCAGGTCGGCCTATTCCATCGTCGTCACCGTCAACGAGAGCAACGACATCCACGCCTTCAAGATTACGGTGACCGATGAGCCCTTGTTTACGACCATCAAGGCCGACAAGCGGGCCCGCATCCAGGAAACCGCCATCAGCTCGGAAGCGATGATGCCCGGCGGACCCTACGACTTGTGGCGGGAAGGAGAGAAATCCCGGCGGGTCAAGGACCTGGTTGGAGCCTTCGCCCAATTTCCGAAGTTGCCCAAGATGCTGCGCCGGAAAGAGATTCTGGATACCGTGGTGCAAGGGGTCCAGGAAGGAATCTGGGTGGCGCAGGTCGTGCGCCCCGATCGGACTACTAAGACGTTCTGGCGAACTGTGATCGACGAGCCTGCCCTCAAGGACCCGGGCCTCGAGGTCCTTCGGCCGGAGGCTGCAACGCTTAGCGAACTCGTATCCGATCTTCTCGAGCATCAGAAACTCCCGGGGCTTTGGTCCACCGAAGAGATCAGCGTCAAGGACGTGACCGATTACTTCGCCGGCGGCCACACAGTGATCGTACCAAGAGAAGGCTACGAAGAGACGCTTGTTACCCCCAAATGCGAGCCATCGTCCGTCGAGGATGCCGTTTCGCAGGCCGTCGAGCGGGGGCTAGTGTGGTTGACCAATGGGCCTGCCTCAATTCTTGGCGAGCCAGTACCTGCCGGCGTCCTCAACGCATCTGCGACGCTTCAGCCGCCGCCCGATCCGATCACCGTCGACGAGTTGATGGCCGAGTCAATCCCCGACGCCTGGAAAGACGGTAAGGCCAACGCCCTCGCCATTTCGACCGCGCTCTCGACCAAACGCGGTAGGACCCTACCCTGGCCGACTGTGCAATCGGCAATCGACGCCGGTATCCGGGCGCAATGGATCGAGCTCACCGACGACAGTGCCTCGTGGCCGTGCGACATCGCCGGAGCCCAGCATGTGGTTCTTCATGTGCCGGCTGGTCGAGGGCTCGGTGAGGGCGAAGGGAAGCCATTCACGCCGAAACCTAAAGGATTGCTCATCGCCGAGGCGGTCCTGGAAGCCAACGGCATCCAGGATCTGGCCGACCAGATTCCGGACATCACCAAGGCCGCCGTCGGGAACGATCTCAAATTCAATCTCCGCATCGAGTTCGGCGGCGAAACCGCTCCTGACCCGGAGGCGGTGGACAAGATCAACGCTCTCTTGGTCGAGGCGTCAGACGAACTGAAGTTAGGTTGAATGAAGTCAGAATGAGCGTAAGCGCACTGCCTCCTACACCCTGAACAGCTACCGTTATACAACTTGCACGGATCAGAACCCATGGCGAACCTCTGTTCGCCACATTGATTCAGACTTCAGCCGGTTTGGGAATCTGAAGGGTTCTGTGAGGTCGCGTGGCGAAGCGGTGTGGGTTGGCGCGGTCTTGATCGCGACCTCATTGAAGCCGGATTGAACTGAAGCGCGGGCCGCCGGGCTCGGATCTATGGGGATTTATCTGTTGTCGCGGTGTTTTGTTCGGCGACATTGGCGAGGCAAGTTATGGACAGGTGGTTTTGTGGCCGCGGTTCTTTGGCCTGGGCAGGGTTTTGCGCTGTAATTACCGGCGGGGTGCGTCGGGAGCTAACCGTTATTTTTGGTGACGGCAGCATCAGGCGGCGTTCGCGAGGCCTTCAAGCTGCGCGCCGAGATCGTCGAGCGCTGCTTTGCCCACAGCCTCGATCGCGGCGGCCTGCGCCGGACCTGGCTGCGCCGGCGCGAGAACGTGCACAAGCGATACCTGCTTCACGTCGCCGGCCACAACCTCTCGTTGCTGATGCGCCAACTCATCGGCACCGGCACCGCGCGCCAGGCCGTGGCGGGCGGATATGGCGGTGTTTTCGTGCTTGTTGCGCCCGCTGGAGCCGTTCTGGTCGCTCGGATCGTCCTCATCGTCTCGGAGGATGGCGAAACCGCCGGCGCCGCGTTATGTTTCGTCGTGGGGTGAAACCCGGTCAATGGCGCCTTTTTCAACGGGCTGCTAAGGTAGTTATCCGGGTCAGCCCCGTTCCGAATTTGGCGGTTCAGTTCAATTCGGGTTGAAATACTGCGTATACCCGGTCAGACTTTGAAACGGAATTCTCGAACGGGGGATTTCAATTTACTTCAGGAAGGCGGGCAGCGCGGCAGCCGCCGCCGCCGGATCGGGGAGTTCATGGGCGGCACACCAATCCTGCGTGTCGACAAGCTGGTGAAGCGCTATGGCGGCCTGATCGCGGTCGACGGCGCCAGTTTCGAGGTGCGGCGCGGATCGATCACCGGGCTGATCGGGCCGAACGGTGCCGGCAAGACCACCACCTTCGACATGATCGCTGGGGCGCAATCCCCGACCAGCGGCAACGTTATTTTCGAGGGCCGCGACATCACTGGCGTGCCGACCCATGAACTGTTCCATCTGGGCATCGTGCGCAGCTTCCAGATCCCGAAGGAATACGGCGGCCTGACGGTGATCGAGAACCTGATGCTGGTGCCCCCCGATCAGCCTGGCGAGTCGGTGTGGGCGACTTGGTTCACGCCGGCGCGCGTGCTGGCGCGTGAGTGCGAAGTGCTGGAGCGGGCGGAAGACGCGCTGGATTTCCTCGGCCTGACCCATCTTCGCGAGGATCTGGCGGGCAACCTCTCCGGCGGGCAGAAGAAGCTGCTGGAGTTAGGCCGGGGGATGATGACGGATTCGAAGCTCGTGCTGCTGGACGAGCCCGGTGCCGGCGTCAACCCGACGCTGATGAACAAGATCATCGAGATGATCCAGCGCCTGAACATTGAGCGCGACTACACCTTCTGCATCGTCGAGCACGACATGGATCTGATCGCGCGGCTGTGCGATCCGGTGATCGTGCTGGTCGAGGGCAAGGTTCTGACCACGGGGCCGATGTCGCAAGTCAGCAACGACGCCCGGGTGATCGACGCCTATTTCGGGGGCGCAGCCGGATGAGCGCGATGCTGGAGCTCGAAGCCATCTCGGCCGGTTACGGCGAGACCGAGATCCTGCACGGGATCGACCTGCATGTGGACCAGGGCGAGATTGTCGTCATCATCGGCCCCAACGGAGCCGGCAAGTCGACCGCGATGAAGGCGATCTTCGGGCTCTTGAACATCACCGCGGGGTCGATCCGGCTGGCTGGGGACGAGATCACCAACACACCGCCGCAGCAGGTGGTGACCAGGGGCGTGGCTTTCGTGCCGCAGAGCGCCAATGTCTTCGTCTCGCTGACGGTCGAGGAAAACCTCGAGATGGGGGCCTATGTCTCGCCCGGGAACCCGGTGGCCCGGATCGAGGAGATCCTCGAGCTGTTCCCGCCCTTGCGCGAGAAGCGCCGCCAGGCCGCCGGCTTGCTGTCCGGCGGCCAGCGCCAGATGGTGGCGATGGGCAAGGCGCTTATGCTGCACCCGAAGATTCTGCTCCTCGACGAACCGACCGCCGGGCTCAGCCCGAAATACCGCGGCGAGATCTTCCGGATCGTGCAGGACATCAACGCCGTCGGGGCGACCATCCTGATGGTCGAGCAGAACGCCAAGCAGGCGCTGATGGTCGCCCATCGCGGCTATGTGCTGGTCGACGGCGAGAACCGCCATACCGGCACCGGCCAGGCGCTGATCGAGGACGACGAGGTGGCGCGCATGTTCCTGGGGGCGAGCCGGGACGCCAGGGAAAACGGGGGGCATCCGGCATGATGGAGTTCCTCAACTTCTACCTGATCCCGGGCGTGGTGCTGGGCTGCATCTACGCGCTCGGGGCGATCGGCATCTCGCTGACCTTCGGAATCCTGAGGTTCTCGAACTTCGCCCATGGCGACACCATGACGCTGGGGGTCTACATCACGCTGAGCCTGGTGCAGGTGACGGGCGGGCATCCGCTATTGATGGCGCCGGTGGCGATGCTTCTGACCACTGGGGTCGTGCTGGGGCTGGACCGGGCCTTCTACAAACCGTTCCGGACCAGCCCGACGATCATGTTGGTGATCGCCTCGTTCGGGTTGATGCTGATGATTCGCTCGGTGATCCAGTTCTTCTGGGGGGTGCAGTTGCAGGCGCTCCAGACCGGCATTCAGCGGCCCTGGATCTTTCTTGATGCGCTGCGCATCCTGCCCAAGCACGTGATGATCATGGCAGCCACTATAGTGCTGATGATGGCGGTGCATCTGGTGCTGACACGGACCAAGATCGGCAAGGCGATGCGGGCGACCTCGGACAACCCGGAACTTGCCGCGCTGACCGGGATCGACACCGAGTTGGTGATCCGTGCCACCTGGGCGATGGCGGCCTCGCTGGCGGTGGCAGCGGGGGTGTTCCTGGGGCTCGATTCCCATGTCGAGACCATGATGGGGTTCAAGTTGCTGCTGCCGATGTTCGCCGCCGCAATCCTGGGCGGCATCGGGCGGCCCTATGGCGCGGTCGCAGGCGGGCTGGTGATCGGCATCGTCGAGGAACTGAGCGCATACCCGTGGATCGGCACCACGCCGCTGCTGTCGCCGGGATACAAGGCAGGCGTCGCGTTCGCGGTCATGGTGGCAATGCTGATCTGGAAGCCCCAAGGGCTGTTCCGCGGGAGGCAGTTCTGATGGAGCAGTATTACGGCTATTTCCTCTATCTGCTGAGCCTGCTGACCATGGGCGGCATCTACGCGGTGCTGACGCTGGGGCTGAACGTGCAGTGGGGTTTCACCGGGTTGTTCAACGCCGGCATCGCCGGGTTCTTCGCGGTCGGCGCCTATGTGCAGGCGATCCTGACCACGCCGATCTTCGAGCGCCATCTGGGCGGTTACGAGTGGCCGATCCCGCTGGCCATGCTGGCGGCGATGGTGGGCTCGGCGGTGGTCGCCTATGGGGTCGCGAAGATCTGCATCCGGCTGCGCGCCGACTATTTGGCCATCGGCACCATCGGCATCGCCGAGATCATCCGCCTGGTGATGAAGAACGAGGGTTGGGCCACCAACGGGCCGCGCGGGGTCAGCCAGATCCCGAAGGCATTCGAGTGGCTGCCCCAGCCCTGGAACACGCTGGCCTTCCTGGGCATGGTTCTGTTCATCGTCTTGATGATCTACCTGGCGCTGGAACGCGCCCGCACAGCGCCCTGGGGCCGGGTGATGGCGGCGATCCGCGAGAACGAGGCAGCGGCCGCGGCGGCGGGCAAGAATGTCGAGCGGTTCCGGCTCGAGAGCTTCGTCATCGGTTCTGCGCTGATGGGGCTGGGCGGGGCGCTGATGGCGCAGTATCTTAAGCAGATCGACCCGCAGGTGTCGGATCCGTTGACTGCGACGTTCCTGGTATTTGTGATGCTGGTCGCGGGCGGCTCGGCCAACAATCGTGGTGCCATACTGGGGGCGATGCTGATGTGGACGGTGTGGTCGGCGACCGAGATCCTGACCAGCCGCCTGCCCGACGAATTCGCCATCCGCTCGGCCTATGTGCGGATTTTCTTGATCGGCCTGATACTGCAATTCCTTCTGCAGAAACGTCCGCAGGGGATTCTACCGGAGCGGAGGCCTAAACCGCATCCACGCCTCCGGGGCGATCGTGCCCCGGCGGCAAACACAGGGAGAACGAAACAATGAAACATCTGATGATTATGGCCGCCGGGGCGGCCCTCGCCGCGGCACCCGCCATGGCGCTCGACATCAAGGTCGGATCCGTTGCCGGCGTCACTGGCCCGATCGCCGAGTTGACCGCGCCGATCGTTCGCGGGCGCAACCTCGCCGCCGAGCATATCAACGCCCAGGGCATGTTGCTGGACGGGCATGCGCTGGTGCTGATGCTGGCCGACAGCCAGTGCGATCCCAAGGCCGGCGTCGATGCCGGCAACAAGGTGGTCAATGTCGAGCAGGTCGTCGCCATCGTCGGCGCCTCGTGCTCGGGCGCGACCAACGGCATGGTGCAGTCGGTCACGATCCCGGCGGGGATTCCGTCGGTCTCGGATTCGGCGACGGCGCCCTCGATCACGGATCTCGACGACAACAACCTGGTGTTCCGCACCGCACCTTCAGACGCCTACCAGGGCGCCGCACTTGCCCAGGTGGCCTGGGACGCGGGTTATCGCAAGCTGGCGGTAACCTTTGCTAACGACGACTACAATGCCGGCATCGCCGGGGTCTTCGCGGCCAGCTTCGAGAGCCTGGGGGGTGCTGTGACCGCGAACCAGGTCCACGAGCCGAACAAGGCCTCGTACCGGGCCGAGATCACGACGCTTTCGGCCAGCGGGGCCGAGGCGCTGGCGCTGTTCGCCTACTATGGCGGCTCGGGCATCACCATCATCCGCAACGCGCTGGAGACCGGTGCCTTCGGCAAGTTCGTGGCCGCCGACGGTATGTTCGACATCTCGGTGATCGAGCAGATCGGAGCCGACAACCTGAGGGGCAACCTGTTGATCACACAGTCCGCTTCGGACCCGGAGAACGCCAGCTACCAGCTCTTCGCCAAGGCGTTTGCCGGGACCGGCATGGACCCGGCGGCACCCTATGCCAGCCATGGCTATGACGCCACCTTCCTGGTCGCGCTGGCGATCGAGAAAGCGGGTGCGGCTGATCCGGCGAAGATCGCCGCGGCGCTGCCCCAGGTCGCCAACGCACCGGGCGAGATTATCCGCCCCGGCGAGTGGGAAAAGGCCAAGGCGCTGATCGCGGCTGGCAAGGACGTCAACTACGAGGGCGCCAGCGGCTCGGTCGATTTCGACGCCGCCGGCGACGTGCCGGGGTTCTACTCGGTCAACACCATCGGCGATGACGGCAAGTTCGAGATGGAGTTCCTGCGTTAAGGCGCCATGGCGCGTGTTTTGGGCGCCCCATCGGGGGCGCCCTTTTCCGGAGGAGTTTCCCTGTCGAATAGCCCCGGGGGCATTGTCACAGCAACATTTCGATGGGGCATAACAGCGCCTTCGCTCGAATTCAGGCGGCATCCAGATCATCCGCGATGATGCATGGGCAATCGCCCGGCCGCGTCATTGGTAATGTCCGATGGCAGATCACCGTGCCCGGCCGCGGTGCCTCGATCACCATCGGTGCCCGGTCGGGATGTATGGGGTTGTAAAGCCGCCCGAGCGGTTGGCCGCCGGCGACGTCGTCCTCGAGCACCACGAGAGGTTCGAAGATGCCATCGTCCGGACTAAGCACCAGGCAATCGAGAAGGGTTTTGGATATTCATTGCGAGTTTCGATGTAATCCGGGATGGCTTTTGTGAGTTCGCGCTCGCTGCGGTGAACGCCACGCTTGATCTGGCGGTCGGTGATTTCGGCAAGGAAGCGCTCGACCATGTTCAACCAGGATGCGGAGGTGGGTGTGAAATGCACATGCCAGAGGGGCCGTCTGGCCAACCAGGCACGGATCGCCGGCGTTTTGTGGGTGGCGTAGTTGTCCATGACGATGTGGATCTCCAGATCGTCGGGAACCCGGCGTTCGATCTCCATAAGGAACTTCTTGAACTCCGAGGCCCGGTGGCGCTTGTCGCATTTGCCGATGACCTCGCCGGTTGCCGTGTTGAGGGCGGCGAACAGGGAGGTGGTGCCGTGGCGTTTGTAATCATGGCTGCGGCGTTCGATCTGACCCGGCCGCATGGGCCGGACCGGTTGCGGCCGGTCAAGCGCCTGAATTTGGCTCTTTTCATCGACGCAGAGCACCCAGGCCCGCTCCGGCGGGTTCAGGTCCCGAGCGCAATCCGCGCCCGCTCGGCCGCATGCAGCACCGCGCCGGCGGACTCGGCTGAAAGCGCCGCCGTGAGAGCCGCTTCCGGACAGGCCGGAGACACAAGCGGAAGGACCGGATCAGGAGAAGGGCGGGTCTGGGTGGACTCCATGCCGGAGGGCGGTGCGGCGTCTTGCGGCGCCTGGGCGAGGCCCGGCGCCGGCCCGGCCAGGAGCGCGGCGAAGGCGGAGAGGACGGCGAGAGCGCGGGATCGCCATGTGTTCCCGAATGTTCGCGCTTTGTCGGGCCGCCTGTGCCCGCGCGCCGGTCCCACTGGATGGGAGACCGGCGAGAGAGACGCCGCGGCCAGGGCAGGGCGCGGAGGGTGGACGGGCAGGCTTTGACGCGGGCGCGCGGAACGTCTATCCTTTTGGCGCGCGGCGGACGCGGTTGGCAGGAGACGGCAAGGATGACCATGGCGTTCGATACTCTCAAGGCGATGAAGCGGCTCACCGCCACTGGCGTCGAAGAGGCGCAGGCCGAGGCCATTATCGAAACCGTTGGCGGCGCCATGACCGAATCCCTCGCCACGAAGGACGATCTCGCGCTCCTCAAGGCCGACCTCACCGCGGAGATCGCCGTGGGGATCGCCGAGGTGCGAGGAGAGATCGCCGGCACCGAGGGCCGGCTTGAGACGAAGATCGCCGAGGTGCGAGGGGATATCGCCGGCACCGAGTCCCGGCTTGAGACGAAAATCGAAAGCCTGCGCACGGAAATCGCCGAGGGCCAGACCACGCAGTTGCGCTGGATGGTCGGCTGCATGGTCGCGATCGCGGGCGTGATCGTCTCGGCGCTCCTGCTCGGCACCTGAGCGGGCGGGGGGCGCGCCGCCGCGCCGGATATCCGCCGGCGCTTCGAGGCGCCGCTTTATACACATCATGAAGAACACCTTCCTCTTCGGGAAGAGGCGCCGGGGGCATGTTCGCCAAAACAGCCGCCCCCGGTGCCACCCCGCCAGTTACAAGCCTTTCAGCACCGCCCCGGGATCCTGGGCAACCAGCTCCCGGTAATCCGTCGCCTTCTGCTTCAGGTTGACCTCGAAGCCGAGATCGCCGCGATCCGGAAAGCGCGGGCAGATCGAGTAGACCGCCAGCGGGATCGTCTCCTGCAGGTGGCCGATCCAGGTCACTTCGTGTCGAAAGCGAGCCTTGACCAGCTGGCCGGTCACGGCGTCGTACTGCACACCTTGGCCGAGCGGTTGGTCGGCCGGCGTGACGACGGCGCGCCACTCCGCTCCCCGCGGCCGCGTCGTCCAGGCCTCGGTGGAGTATCGCCCGAATCCTGTGAGCCGGTCCTGGACGCAGTAATGCGCCATCGTGCCCACATTGACCTTGATCCGCAGGCCCCGGCCGCGCCCGGCCACGTCATAGGCGAGATTGACCCGGTCCGCGAGCAGCGACCGGAGACCGGCAGCGTCATGGCTCGACGGCCCGACCATCGGCCCGGCCGACGCGCAACCCGCCAGAGCCACCGCCAGGGCCATACCTAGTGTCGCCCTGTGCATTCTGGTCATTATTCTTGCCCTCCGTATCGTGTGTATGCCGTTCATCATCACCATCCGGTTCCTCCCGCGTGGTCAGCTCCACCCCCGCCGCGACCGCCGGCGGGAAAGCCCAACCACATCGCGAGCCTTGTCGATAAACCGGGGATCGGTTGAGAGCTTGAAGGTCTCCGTGCGATGGGGTTGCAGGCCAAAGGCACGCCAAATCCGTTGCACGCTGGACGTCGAGAGGTGGCTCTCCCCGGCCATCATCCTGGAGCTTCAATGGGCCGTGTTACGCGGCATGCTTTCAAGCGTCCGCACGATCACCGCCTCGACCTGCGCATCGGTAATCGTCCGGGGCGTGCCGCGGCGCGGCGCGTCATAAAGCCCGTCGGTCCCATGTGCGATGAAGCGCTTCCGCCCCCTCGCCACCGTCTCTTGATGGACCCCCAAACGCTGCGCTATCTGTTTGTCTTTAAGACCTTCCGCGCAGGCCAGCACAATCCCGGCCCGCCTGGCCAGACCTTGTGCCGTCGTGCGACGCGCTACCAAGGCCACCAACGCCTCCCCTTGTTCCTTGTTCAACGTCACAGGCGCCGCAATCCGAGCCATGGCAATATCCTCCGTACTCGATTCAAACAGAATTCAATAATACGGAAAACCTCTGGTTCAGGACACTAGTGACCAAGCGTTTTGCAAAGCGGTGCGAATAGCGGTTTTATCGAAAGGGTCGCTCATGGTTGCCTCCAAATTGGCCCGCCCGTCGGCTTCACCCCACCTGCCGGAATCGAAACGGGGCCGGGATGACCGGCCCCGTGGATTGGGGGTCGCTCGCTTCAGGCAATCTGGTCCAGGGTCTTGCGGACCTTGTCGATGATCTCGTCGATATGGCTGCGCTCGGCGATGAACTGGGGCGCGATGATGCCCACGTCGCCGGTGAACTTGATGTGGCAGCCGTTCCAGAACAGGGCCTTCTGCAGTGCCCCGCCGCGGGTGCCGGGCGCCGGGTGCGGGTGGACTTCCAGGCCCGACATCATGCCGATGGTGCGGATGTCCCTCACCAGTGCGTGGTCCTTCAGCGACATCATCGCGCTGGCGAAGTAGGGCACCATCTCGGCGGCCCGCTCGAACAGGCCCTCGCGCTCGTAGATATCCAGCGCGGCGATGCCGGCAGCGCAGGCTGCCGGGTGGGCCGAGTAGGTGTAGCCGTGGAAGAACTCGATGGCGTTCTCGGGGGCGGCGTTGGTCACCGTCTCGTAGATCTCGTCGCGGCACGCCACGGCACCCATCGGGATGCAGCCATTGGTCAGCGCCTTGGCCATGGTGCAGATATCCGGCGTCACGCCGTAATGCTGCGAGGCGAAGGGCGAGCCGAGGCGGCCGAAGCCGGTGATGACCTCGTCGAACACCAGCACGATGCCGTGCTCGTCGCAGATCTCGCGCAGGCGCTGGAGGTAGCCGACCGGCGGCACCAGGGTGCCGGTCGATCCGGCCACCGGCTCGACGAAGACCGCCGCGATGGTGGCGCCGCCATAGGTCTGGCAGTGGCGATCGAGGTCGTTGGCCAACTCAATGCCGTCGAACTGGGGCTGGCCGTCGCAGAACAGTTCGTTGCCGGTGAAGGTGTGGCGCAGCATCACGACGTTCGGCATCGTGACCGGGAAGGTCTCGCGGTTCTTGACCATGCCGCTGAGCGACACGCCGCCGATGTTGACGCCGTGATAGGCGCGCTCGCGGGAAACGAAGCGCAGCCGCTGCGACTGGCCCCGGGCGCGGTGATAGGCCATCACCATCTTCAGCGCGGTGTCGATCGACTCGGAGCCGGAGTTGACGAAGAACACGTGGTTCATCGGTTCGGGCAGCAGGGCGGTCACCTTGCGGGCCAGTTCGAAGGCGGCGGGATGGGCGAGCCCGAAGGGCGGCGTGTAGGAGTTGGCCAGCAACTGCTTGTGGACCGCATCGGCGATCTCGGTGCGGCCATGACCGGCGGGCGAGCAGAACAGCGCCGACGAGCCGTCGATCACCTTGCTGCCCTTGTGGTCGGTGTAATAGACGCCTTCGCCCTTCGCGATCAGGCGGGGGTTTTCCTTGAATTCGCGGTTGCCGGTAAATGGCATCCAGTGCTCTTCGAGCGAGTTCGCGCGGGAGGCGTCGCCTAAATTCGTGTCATGCATTGGACGAGTCCTGTCAGTAAGGTTGATTGCTGCAAGCCTAGGGGCATAGGTTGGGTCTACAATAGTGCCAGATATGCGGGAAGAGTGAGGCCACATGCGCGACGCGCTCTACCATCTCGAACGGTCGAAGCCGGCTACCCTGCAGGCCCAGATACGCGAAATCCTTATGGCCGCAATCTCCGCCGGTCAACTGTTACCTGACGAGCCGGTGCCCTCGACCCGCGCGATGGCGCGCCGCCTGGGTGTGTCGCGCAACACCGTGACGCTGGCCTATCAGGCGCTGGTTTCCGAGGGCTTCCTGGTGGCGCGGGAACGCAGCGGTTTCTATGTCGATGCCCAGGCCGTGGACGGGCTGACCGAGAACCCGGCGCAGACCGAATGCGCCTCGGCTGGCGCGGTCGATTGGGAGCCGCGCCTGGCCAAGCACATGAGCGCACAGCGCTTTATCGATCGGCCTCGGGACTGGCAGAAATATCCCTATCCCTTCATCTACGGGCAAGTCGATCACGCGATCTTTCCGATCTCCGAATGGCGCGACTGTGTGCGTCAGGCGATGGGCAAACGGTGGCTGGATGCCTGGACGGTGGATCAGTATACGGAGGATGACCCGTTGCTGCTGGAGGAGATCGCGCGGCGCATCTTGCCGCGCCGGGGGATTGCGGCGCGTCCGGATCAGATCCTGATCACGCTGGGGGCGCAGAATGCGCTGTATCTGATTGCGGCGCTATTGGTTGATCGGGACACCAGGGTGGTCATCGAGAACCCTGGTTATCCGGATCTGCGCAACATGCTCACCCTGCGCTCCGACCGGGTCGGCAGCGTGCCGGTCCATGACGACGGCATGGCTGACGATTCATTGTTGGAAGGGACTGACCTGGTCTTTTGCACCCCCAGTCATCATTACCCGACCACGGTGACGATGACCATGGAGCGGCGAAAGTCGCTGCTGGCTTCGGCGCGCAGCCATGATTTCGTGATTGTCGAGGACGACTATGAATTCGAGACCAACTACATGGGTACGCCGCTGCCGGCACTGAAATCTCTGGATGAGGAAGGCAGGGTGCTGCATGTGGGGTCGTTGTCCAAGTCATTGATGCCAGGGCTGAGGCTGGGGTATGTGGTCGCGGATGAGCGGCTGATCGCCGAGCTTCGTGCGCTGCGCCGCCTGATGCTGCGCCATCCACCCGGCAACAACCAGCGGGCTGCGGCGCTGTTCATGGCCAACGGTCATTACGATGTTCTGGTGCGGCGAATTCATCGGGTTTATCGCGAGCGCTGGCAGGTGATGTCGAAGGCGCTGGCGGAGCATTTGCCGGGTTGGTCGCGCTCTCCCGGATTTGGCGGGTCGAGCTATTGGCTGACCGGGCCGGAAGGCCTGGATTCCGAGGAATTGGCGGCGCGAGCCCTTGCGGATGGGGTTCTGATCGAGCCTGGCACGCCCTTCTATATCGACCTGGAAGAAGGGCGCCGCTGCTTCCGGCTGGGGTTTTCATCGATCCCGGGGGAGCGCATCGACGAGGGTGTCCGGCGGTTGCGCGTGGCGGTCGACGCGATGAAGTGACGATGCTTCGGCGGCGGTTCCCTTGGGGCTGCCCACATGCTGGCTCCCCGTTCTGTACCAACTGGACCTAAAGCCGGGTCAATGCATCCGATAGGTTGCCGGTAACCGATCAGGTGGGGAGCCCCGCCACCCGACCGCCGCCAGTATGCGAACACTACGAAATATCGGTGTCGCGTCGATGCGCCGAGGTCCGCCTCGACTCGACGACGGCTCGCGAAAGTAAAAGGAACCGCGCAGATGAAAATGACCACCGAGGAAGCCTTCGTGAAAGTCCTGCAGATGCATGGCATCGAGCATTCGTTTGGGATCATCGGCTCGGCTTTCATGCCGATCTCCGATCTGTTCCCGCGGGCCGGGATCACCTTCTGGGACGTGGCGCACGAGACCAATGGCGGGTTGATCTGCGACGGCTACACCCGCGCAACCGGCAAGATGGGGATGGCGATTGCCCAGAACGGGCCCGGCGTCACCGGCTTTGTCACCGCGGTCAAGACCGCCTACTGGAACCACACCCCGATGCTGCTGGTGACCCCGCAAGCGGCCAACAAGACCATCGGCCAGGGCGGTTTCCAGGAGGTTGAGCAGATGGCGCTGTTCCGCGACATGGTCTGCTATCAGGAGGAAGTACGCGACGCCTCGCGCATGGCCGAGGTTCTGAACCGGGTGATCGAGAAGGCGTGGCGCGGCTCCGGCCCGGCGCAGATCAATATCCCGCGGGACTACTGGACCCAGGTGATCGACATCGAGTTGCCCCAGATCGTGCGCCTGGAGCGCCCCGCCGGCGGTGCCAAGGCAATCGCCGATGCGGCGAAGATCCTGTCCGGGGCAAAGCTCCCGGTCATCCTCAATGGCGCGGGCGTTGTGATCGGCGGCGCGATCCCGGCGAGCCAAGCGCTGGCCGAGCGGCTGGATGCGCCGGTTTGCTGCGGCTACCAGCACAACGACGCCTTCCCCGGCTCGCACCCGCTGTTCGCCGGGCCGCTGGGCTATAACGGCTCGAAGGCGGCGATGGAACTGATCGCCAAGGCCGACGTGGTGCTGGCGCTGGGCACCCGGTTGAACCCGTTCTCGACCCTGCCGGGCTATGGTATCGACTACTGGCCACGTGAGGCCAAGATCATCCAGGTCGATCTGAACTCCGACCGGATCGGCCTGACCAAGAAGGTCACCGTCGGCATCCAGGGCGACGCGAAGATGGTCGCCGAGCAGATCCTGGCCCAGCTTGACGAGACCGCCGGTGACGAGGGCCGCCGGGAGCGCCGCGATCTGATCGCCGAGACCAAGTCGCGCTGGCTCCAGACGCTGAGCTCGATGGACCACGAGGACGACGATCCGGGCACCACCTGGAACGAGCGTTCGCGCGCCCGTGAGCCCAATCACATGTCGCCGCGCCAGGCCTGGCGTGCGATCCAGGCGGCTCTGCCGAGGAATGCGATCATTTCGTCGGACATCGGCAACAACTGCGCCATCGGCAATGCCTATCCGACTTTCGAGGCGGGCCGGAAGTATCTGGCTCCGGGCCTGTTCGGCCCCTGCGGCTACGGCTTCCCCTCGATCATCGGCGCCAAGATCGGCTGTCCGGATGTGCCGGTGGTGGGTTTCGCCGGTGACGGCGCTTTCGGTATCTCGATGAACGAGATGGGCTCGATCGGCCGCGACGAGTGGCCGGCGGTCACCATGGTGATCTTCCGCAACTACCAGTGGGGGGCGGAGAAGCGCAACACCACGCTGTGGTATGACGACAACTTCATCGGCACCGAGTTGAACCTGAACATGAGCTACGCCAAGGTGGCCGAGGGCTGCGGTCTGAAGGGGATCACCGTGCGCACCCAGGCGGAGCTGACCGAGGCGCTGGCCACCGCCTGCAAGGCCCAGGAAGAGGGGGTGACAACCTTCATCGAGGCGATCCTGAACCAGGAGCTGGGCGAGCCGTTCCGCCGCGACGCGATGAAGGCACCGGTCGCGGTTGCAGGGATCGATCCCGCCGACATGCGGCCACAGCCGGGTGCCTGAGAGGGCGGTGGATTTTGCGGGAGGCTGCCCCGCCGACTCCCGCCAGGCTTCCGAGGGCGCCCCGACGGGCGTCCTCGTTGTTTGGGGAGGCGGGTGGTTCGGTTTCGGTACAAGGTCGGTAATTCATCGCTTCGTCGACGTTGCAAACAATACGCCAAGACATTCACTACTAAAACGCGATATTATTCGAATTTACATCTCTCTAAATAAAGAACAGCAAGTACGATGTCAGATACGACACCAGTTAAAGAAACCGATTTACCCACGTCCCAATCAATAAATTCACCTGTTATAGTTTCGGAAAAATTACACGCTAGGTCAGCCGGTAACTACTCAACCCACCCCAAAGGTTGCGTTCCTGGGTTCGATCGGCACCAGATATAGAGAATTTTCTTGCATTGAGGGCGTGGATATGCGTCAAGTTATCTATGACTCATTTACCCGACCTGAGCCGATTGACGCATGCAGAGAAAGATGCCTTGATCCTCGCGCTGTGGACGCAGGCACAGGAGCTGGTGGCAGTGAACGTGGGCTTTGCCAGGCGCGTCACGGAACTTGAGGCAAAGCTTGGTGAGCCTGCGAAGACGCCGGACAACTCCAGTACGCCGCCGTCGCATGGGCGCAAGGCGAACAAGAAACCGGCCCGGGGCAACCGCAAAAAACGGCGCAAGGGGCATGGTGGCGGTGGGCGTCCTCTGCACCCTGACCCGGATCAGCGGGTGGTTGCGAAGGCGCTGTCCTGCCCACACTGTTATTCAGCGCTCGGCGATGAGGATCACAAGTTGCATGCGATTTATGACAAGATCGAACTGCCGCGCCCCGCTCCCATTGTCACCCGTGTGGAACTGTATGCGGCGAGGTGTCCTCATTGTTCGGAGCGCTTTGTGGCGCCGGTTCCGGCGGGGCTTGAGCCGGGGTCTCCGTTCACCCCGTCGATCGAGGCGATGGCGGTTTACATGCGTTATGAACACGCGGTCAGTTACCAGCGTCTGTCGAAACTGTTCGCCGATTTGCACGGCTTGACGATCAGCCAAGCCGCCCTGGTCAACCTGTTCAAGAGGGTCAAGCCCGGCTTTGACGCCCAGTTCCAGGCGGTTCTTGCCCGCCTGCGACAAAGCCGGATCGTCTGCTCCGACGAGACCGGCGCACGCATCAAGGGGCGCAACGCCTGGGAATGGGTTTTCCAAAACGATGAAGTCTGCGTCCACGTCATCCGCAACAGTCGGGCGAAGGCGGTGGCCGAGGACGTGATGGACGGCCACCGGCCCGCCATCTGGGTGTCCGATCTTTACGGCGGCCAGCGGGGGCTCGGGGAGGTCTGGCAAATCTGTCTGGCCCACCAGTTGCGCGACTGCCAGTATGCCATCGACGCTGGCGATGCGATCTTCGCACCGGCAATGAAAATGCTCATCTTGCGCGCCTGTGTTCTGGGCCGACGGCGAAAGCGTCTGAAGGACATTACACTTCAGAAATACCGGGGCGACCTGGACCGGCGAATGGACAAGGTTATGGCTTGTCAGCCAACCAACAAAGACGGAATTCGCCTGCGCAAACGCTACGGCAAAGACCGTGACAGCCTGTTCACATTCATGACCGAACGCGACGTGCCGCCAACCAACAACGGCTCGGAACAAGCCATCCGCCCCTCAACCACCTTCCGCAAGGTCACCGGGGGATTCCGCTCCAACTGGGGGGCCGACTTCTACGCCAACGTTCGCTCCGTCCTCAACACCGGAAAACGGCAAGGCCTGTCTGCTTTCCAGGCAATCCAGGCCACCATCGCTGGAAAATCAGTGATCCAACCGGGTTGAGTAGTTACGTCAGCCGACCCGATCTTTCCGTCGAAACCAACATAATATCCTGTTACAAACGCTTTCTCTCGAACGCTTTTGAAAAACATCGTCGCCGTAAGAGTCTTTCCAAGATAATCATGTTTAAATTCTTGCTTATTTTCATAATAGGTGGTTATTATTTTTGGGATATCACTTGCTGATAGCTCTTGAGATGCGGCAACCCCTGGGGAGCTAGAGATTAGCATTATAAAGAGAATCGGAACGGTGGCATATTTTAAACAAGAAGCCCCCATTTTCTGCGCCCCCCGATACCGCTTCACCCGTCGCGTCCGACGTCTAAACCGCCCGCGATCACGTTTAACTTACTGATGAGAATTAATTTTCATGTTCCGCGTGGTTCCGGAAGCCGTGGCTATCCGGGAAACCCGGGTCAAAAAGCTGTCCCGCCTTCAATTTTGCCGGAGGGGTATCATTTGACCGACAGAACAGGACAGTTCGCCAAGAGCTCGACACGGTGCGAGACGCCGCCGCGCAGAGTGGCTTCGATGTTGCCTAAACCGCGGGAACCAATGACAATCATGTCTACATCGTTCTGCTGGGCGCAGGCGACAATTGTGCGTGCGACGGGGCCTTCCTGCACTTTAGTCACAATATCGCCAACGCCCTTCTCGCGTGCCCTTTTCGTCGCATGTACAACCAAATCGTTGGCAAGCGATTTCAAAGCATTCAAGTCAACCACAGAGACATTTTCCAGATCGGCATATTGACGAAGCTCTGCCGAATGTTTCTGGACATTGTGGACCTTGACGACCGTGAGAATGATTACCCTGGCCTTGCAACTGGCAGCGATTGCCGAGGCGTAATCCAACGCCTTCATCGAGTGGTTTGAACCGTCGACGGCGACCAGCAATGTATTGATCATCTGCAATGTCCTTTCGAGACCGCCCACACGGTTTACAGTGACCGTCCGGCGTCTCCGACCTTGAGTGGTTGGGCGTAGCCAGTTGCGCTCGGCAGCGAGAGTAACGCCACCGCATGAGTCGGTCCAGCATTGTGATTTTGTGGTCTGCGATGCGGGCCGGATGGACAACCTGATGAACGCTCACATCCAGTCTTGCTCCTGAAGGGACTTCCCTTTCGGATCAGGCCAACACTTCGGGGTGATGGTGCGGTCGAGAAGACTCGAACTTCCACGGGCTTTCGCCCACAACGACCTCAACGTTGCGCGTCTACCAATTCCGCCACGACCGCACATGGGGACAGTGGGGCGCGATGTAGCAAAGCGAGCCACGCTTGTGAAGCCCCGCGCTTGCAAATATTCAGGGGCAGGTCACAGGGTGCAAGGCAGAGCATATGGTCGAATGGCGCATCAGTGAGGGGCTGACCCCCTATGAAGAGGCCCTCGTCTGGATGGAGGCGCGGGTAACCGCCATCCTTGCCGGCGAGGCGGAGGAGTGCGTCTGGCTGCTTGAGCACCCAGCCCTCTATACTGCCGGTACCAGCGCGCGGGCTGAGGATCTGGTCGATCCGGACCGTTTCCCGGTCTTCGAGGCGCGCCGGGGTGGTGAATATACCTATCACGGCCCGGGCCAGCGGGTCGCTTATGTTATGCTCGACCTGAACCGGCGCGGCCGCGACGTGCGCCGCTATGTTGCGGCGCTGGAGGATTGGGTGATCGGCGCGCTGGGCGAGTTTCAGGTGCGTGGCCAGCGCCGCCCGGGCCGGGTCGGGGTATGGGTCGAGCGGCCCGACAAGCCATCATTGCCCGACGGCAGGGCCGCCGAGGACAAGATCGCGGCGATCGGCGTGCGCCTGCGCCGGTGGATCAGCTTTCATGGGGTTTCGATCAATGTCGACCCGGATTTGAGCCACTATGCCGGGATCGTGCCCTGCGGCATCTCGGAGCACGGGGTGACAAGCCTTGTCGACCTTGGGTTGCCGGTCGGGATGGCTGATCTCGACGTGGTTCTGCGTCGGCAATTCGCGGTGACACTTGGCGTATTGTAACCCCAGCCGGTGGCGATCGGGCGCCGTTGCACCTGATTTTTCACCGAACCCTTCCTGCTGCCCAACCCTTCATGCGACACAAAGCCCCGCGAATTCGTGGCATTCAAACGATCAGCCTGCTTGCCGGGGCGGGACATGCGGGCTAAACCACATGGCCAAATACTGACACCGCCGGATTGTGTGAAACCGGACAAGAGAGAAACGGGAGAAAGCGAATGGCCGACGCGGAGGTCCACGCCCATGACCACGAAAAGCCGGGGTTCTTCACCCGGTGGTTCTGCTCGACCAATCACAAGGACATTGGCATTCTCTACATACTGACGGCCTTCGGCGTCGGTTGTGTGTCGATCGCCTTCACGTTCTATATGCGGCTCGAGTTGATGGACCCGGGCGTGCAGTACATGACCATGCCCGATGGCTCGCCCAACGGTCACATGTGGAATGTGCTGGTCACCGGACACGGTATCACGATGATGTTCTTCGTCGTCATCCCGGCGCTGTTCGGCGGTTTCGGTAACTATTTCATGCCTTTGCACATTGGTGCGCCGGACATGGCATTTCCGCGACTGAACAATCTCAGCTACTGGATGTATGTGGCGGGTTCCACGCTTGCGGTGACTTCTCTGCTCACTCCAGGCGGCAACGGTCAGCTTGGCTCCGGTGTGGGCTGGGTGCTGTATGCGCCGCTCTCGACCGCCGAGCAGGGCATGTCGATGGATTTTGCGATCTTCGCGGTCCACCTGTCGGGCGCCTCGTCGATTCTGGGCGCGATCAACATGATCACCACGTTCTTGAACATGCGTGCGCCCGGTATGACGTTGCTGAAGGTGCCGCTGTTCGCCTGGTCGATCTTCGTCACCGCCTGGCTGATTCTGCTGTCGCTGCCGGTTCTGGCGGGCGCGATCACCATGCTGCTGACCGACCGGAATTTCGGCACCGCCTTCTTCGACCCGGCTGGCGGCGGCGATCCGATCCTCTACCAGCACATCCTGTGGTTCTTCGGCCATCCGGAGGTCTACATCATCGTGGTGCCGGCGTTTGGCATCGTCAGCCACGTGATCTCGACCTTCTCGAGGAAACCGATCTTCGGCTACACCGGCATGGTCTTCGCCATGGTCGGCATCGGTGCGCTGGGCTTTGTCGTTTGGGCGCACCACATGTATACGGTCGGCATGTCGAAGAACGCGCAAGCCTACTTCATGCTGGCGACGATGGTGATCGCGGTGCCGACCGGCATCAAGATCTTCTCGTGGATTGCCACCATGTGGGGCGGCTCGATCAGCTTCAAGACGCCGATGCTGTTCGCCATGGGCTTCCTGTTCCTGTTCACCGCGGGCGGGGTGACCGGCATCGTGCTCAGCCAGGCGGGCGTCGACCGAGCGTATCACGATACCTACTATATCGTGGCCCATTTCCACTATGTGATGAGCCTGGGTGCGGTGTTTGGCATCTTCGCGGCGGTCTACTACTGGATCGGCAAGATGTCGGGCCGCCAGTATCCGGAGAGGCTGGGCCAGCTTCACTTCTGGATGATGTTCATCGGCGCCAACATCACCTTCTTCCCGCAGCACTTCCTGGGCCGTCAGGGAATGCCGCGCCGCTATATCGACTATCCGGAGGCGTTCTCGTACTGGAACGAGGTCTCGTCCTACGGGGCCTTCCTGTCGATATCGAGCTTCCTGCTGTTCATCAGCATCATGGTCTACACTGTGCGGGCAGGTAAGAAGATCGAAAATCCGAACTACTGGGATGACGAGATCGGTACCCTGGAATGGACCCTGCCGAACCCGCCCCCGGCGCATACCTTCGAGACGCTGCCGACCCGCGAAATGTGGGACAAGCAGCCGTCGCACTAAAGCGCGATGACCGTAGTGCCGACATCGACGGCCGGGGGGCGACCCCCGGCCGTTTTCATGTCGCGCGACCGGATCGACTGGCGGCCCCGGCGTGACCGTCCGCTTTACCGCGCCGGGCTGTGGCCAAATCGCTCGCTTGACCGGGGCGGCCGCCGGGTTGCGCTGGGGATTGCCGGGGTCGGCCTTGCTGTGCCGCTGTTGCCGGCGATGGGGACGCCTGCGTTCTGGGGGTTGTTGCCGTTCCTGGCAGCGTCGCTCGGCATGTTGTGGCTTGGCTTTCGGCGCCGCCGGTACGATTCGCGGCTGACCGAGGAAGTCACCATCTGGCGCGATGAGATCCGGGTCGAGCGGCGTGAGCCCAAAGGCCAGGTGCGGCGCTGGAGCGCTGATCCCTACCACGTACGGCTGATGCTCCATCCTGAAGCAAAGGTCGAACAGTACCTGACGCTGTACGAGGCGGGGCGCGAGCCGGGGCGCGAAATCGAACTGGGCGCGTTCCTCAGCCCGGAGGAGCGAGTGGAACTGGCGGCCGAGATCGAGGGCGCGATCCGGGCGGCGCTGCGCGGGGGAGCGATTTGAGCGTGTGGGATTCATTTGCGCTCGAGCTTGGTGAATTGTTGACCGCACAGGACTGGGCGGGAGCCGAAGCGCTGCCGCGCCGCTTCGCCGGGCGAAAGGACACGCCAGGCGCTGTGTTCTGTAACCTCGGCAAGGTTCTGATGAAGCGCGGAAAAGCCGAACAGTCGGGCGAACGGTTTCGCCGTGCGGTCGCGACCGACCCCAACTACCCGCCGAGCTGATTCGAACTAGGACGCTGGAATATGAGCCGCCGGGCCTTTGCCGAGGCGCGGGATGCTTTTCGCGAAGCAGGCCGTTTGATGCCGCAGGATCAGGACTGCCTGCGGCTGGCCGGGCGCGCCGCGCTGGCGCTTGGCGATTGGCAGGGTGCGGCGGACGCTTATGCCGGGTTGCGCAAGCTTGCGCCCGGCGATGGCGACGCCTTGCTCCGGGCGTACACCGCCGCCTCGGAGTTGCGCTCGCCGGAGGCCTCGCGGCTCGCGCCGAGCTGTTGGGCCGCCCGGAGTTGAGGGGGGCATTCCTGAATGCAACGATCCGGCTGAGTGCCGGCCGCCTTCCTCTCCGGCCCCCGCCCTGTTGAGTGCCGGGAACCCGAGTTCGGCAGCTTACATCCCTCGTTTGGCGCGCAGCCGCATGGTTTTGCGGTAAACCCCGGCCTCGGCGACGAGAGCATGCTGGATCTTCCCGGTCTCCTCGATATCATCCGGAGACATTGGCCGGGCGTCGATCTCGACCGTCTGACGGGGGATCGGAATCGCCTGAACGACGGGCGTACCCTTGGGCAGGGTGCCGTCCCAATCGGGGTCGAGCCAGCTTGCGGGGAAGTGGACATACCCGCGCCCGAAGCGGTCGGCATCGACCAACCCGGACAGGGTCTGGAAAGGCAGGTCGGGGCGGTTGAGCGGGTGAGTGAACAGCACCTGCCACCCTTCGGGGGGCTTCAAGGGTCCAGAAACTGGTGAACTTGATGAAGAGACCGCCGGGTTCAAAGGGCGCCCCACGGGCCTGCTCAGGCGAGTGCATCCCGATCGGTGCGCGAGAGACGCTGTGGTCGGTCAGCCGGGGAGGATCCCAGTCCCAGGACAGCTCGCCGTCCTTCGCCACGAGGTCGCAGACCAGCGGGAGCACGATGCCAGGTCCGTAAGCATCCAACATTGGAGGGCATTGCTTGAAGGTATTGCTTGAAGGTCCGGACGGTCGAGCCGCCGAGAGTCTCGGACACCGCCTCGTTCGGCATGCGTTTGAGCCAATCGGGCAGAGCGCGGGCATCGGCGGCGGCGGTAGCCGCTCGAGTTCGGGATGGCAGCGTGCGGTGATCTTGACAGGCAGAGCGCTGTGGCTCCTGGTTCTCGCGTACGCACCCCCGGATCCGCGACGAGATTCGCGGCGGGGGGGGGGGGGGGGGGGGTAGATTTCCAACTTAACTGACCTGGGAATCCTTGTAGGACTTTTCCTCGATCGGAAGCGAGCCGAGGTTCAGGCTGTCCGTTCGTCGGCGCTTTCTGGCACATCGTCTCGACTGCGGGTATTTCCGCCCGGTTTTACCCCAGGCTTGCCCGGGGCGATGCCGGGCCCCCCTTTTCTGGAGTTTCCCATCGGCGATGACAACAAGAAATTCTGCCGGTCGCGGTTTCCGCCATCGGCAAAGCAGGTTATGAGCAATGCAGACAGCATGACCGGGTCTTGATTTTGGGGAGGTGACGATGACTGAGCCGTTACCCGTCGAAACCGAAGAGGATGAGCGCGAAGACGAATACGCGCTCGACCCGGAACTCGTTGCGGCGGTCATGGAGTCGGTCGACGCGGGCGATCGCGTCGGCGTTCTGGCGCTGATCGCCGACCTGCATGTCGCGGACCTCGCCGATCTCACCGAACAAATCGATTCCGAGCGGCGCCGCCGCTTTATCGAGTTGGTCTGGGCCGATATCGATCAGGAGATCCTGGTCGAGGTCGAGGAGGGGGTGCGCGACGAGATTCTTGCCTTCCTGGCGCCGGAAAAGCTGGCCGAGGCGGTCAAGGACCTGGATTCCGACGATGTGGTTTACCTGCTCGAGGATCTTGATGAGGGTGCCCAGCGCCAGGTGCTGGAGGCGCTGGAGCCCGCCGACCGTGCGGCGGTAACAAAATCTCTGGCCTATCCGGAGGACAGCGCGGGCCGCCTGATGCAGAGCGAGGTGGTCAAGGCACCGCCGTTCTGGACCGTCGGTCAGATGATCGATTTTCTGCGCGCCTCGGACGATCTGCCCGAGGATTTTTACGACATCATTATCGTCGACCCGGCGGCAAAGCCGATCGGCACGGTTCCGCTCGGCGTGCTGCTGGGCACCCGGCGCCCGGTCACGCTGGAAAGCCTGATGGCGGACGACTTCCGCACCATTGATGTCGAGGAGCCGCAGGAGGATGTTGCCTATGCCTTCAACCAGTATCACCTGGTCTCGGCCCCGGTAGTCGACGAGACCGGGCGGCTGGTCGGCATCATCACCATCGACGACGCGATGGAGGTGCTGGAGGACGAGGCCGAGGAAGACATCATGCGCCTGGGCGGCGTCGGCGACGAGGAAATATCGGACAAGGTCTGGGCGATCTCGCGGCGCCGCTTCCCCTGGCTGGCGGCGAACCTGGTCACCGCGATCCTGGCATCCTTGATCATCGCCATCTTCGACGAGACGATCAGCAGCTTCGTGGCGCTGGCGGTGCTGATGCCGATTGTCGCCTCGATGGGCGGCAATGCGGGGACCCAGACCCTGACGGTCGCGGTGCGCGCGCTGGCCACCCGCGACTTGACCGCGACCAACGCGATGCGGGTCGTGGCGCGTGAGACCCTGGTTGGGCTGGCGAATGGCGTCGCCTTTGCGGTGATCATCGGCGCGATCGTCTGGGGCTGGTATGGCAATGCGCTGCTGGGCGGGGTGATTGCGGCGGCGATGGTGGTCAACCTGCTGGTCGCCGGGATGGCGGGAATCCTGGTCCCGATCGGCCTCGACAAGCTGGGCGCCGATCCGGCGCTGGCCTCGGGCACATTCGTGACCACGGTAACGGATGTGGTGGGGTTCTTTGTCTTCCTCGGGCTGGCGGCGGCGGTGTTGTTGTAGACCGCTGCTTTGGGTCGTGTAGGTCTGAACGAGAGTCAGGCCATCGGGCGGGGCAGGGGTGTCGGCTTTCGTGCCAACGCCGGTCACAAATCCGCACATCAGGGTATTTCCGCCACGTGCCACAAACGGCCATTCGTTGGCCACGCAGTGAACTGGCACTTTGAACCCATAGTGCTGACAACAATCTCAGTAATGTCTGACGCCCGGTTACTGGCCGATTGCCCCCAACCAATGAACAAAGCGTCTGGATAATCCAGTGTCGCGGTCGTTCGTATGTATGGTGTAGAACCCCAACTTGGCTTCTGCGCTGTGAGGCAAGGGACAGAGACGGCCATCGGCAGCTTCATCTTCAACCATGAATGCCGACGTTAACACCATCCCCATTCCTGCAACTGCCGCCCGCAGCGCCGCATCATCCAGCTCGAAATGCTCCGTGAAATTGAGCCTTGTGTCTGCGAGATCTGAATCGGCCAGCCACAATTCCCAATCCCGATTTCCATGTAATTGCTCACGCCCTTTTTTTCCCGGCGTACCGCGGAGGTCAGGCCAGGGTTTCGATGATCGTTCAGAGCGCGGAAATGGCCCTTGTGTCCGGGCTTGGCGCCGCCGGGTTCAGAATGCCGACGCCGCGCCTTTTTAGCGCTCGACGGCGGCTTGGAAGAGGTCCGCGAGGTCTTTGCCGGGCGCGGAAGTCTCAAGCACCAGATCAACCAACTGTTCTTTGCTCAAGCGTTCAGGATCGGCACGATCCATTGCCCCATTGATTCAGAGATCGCCGGGCGGCACAAGGAGTGAGTAATTACGGGCGAAGTGCCGCGTCGGGTCAAACCCGTCCGTAGCCCCGAATACCTTGATTTCCTGCGCCCCAGGGCTTCCATTGCAGGGAAATTTTTTGGAGACCGCTCATGCGCGCCTTGCCTAAATCGATCGACCAGACCCAGGAGTTGCTGGGCGACACCGGCTATCTCTGCGGGCGGGGGCTGGGAACGGTGGTGTTTCTCAGCCTGAAGCTGGGCCGGCCGCTGTTCCTGGAGGGCGAGGCGGGTGTCGGCAAGACCGAGATCGCCAAGGCGCTGGCCGAGGCGCTGGGCCGCCGGTTGATCCGGCTGCAATGCTATGAGGGGCTGGACGCTGCGCAGGCGGTCTATGACTGGAACTACCCGGCCCAGATGATCGAGATCCGTTTGGCGGAGGCCGAGGGCACGGCTGATCGTGGTCATCTGTCCTCGGAGTTGTTTTCGGAGCGTTTTCTGACCCGGCGCCCGTTGCTGGAGGCGATGGAGCCGCAGCCCGGTGGCCCGCCGGTGCTGCTGATCGACGAATTGGACCGCACCGACGAGCCGTTCGAGGCGTTCCTGCTGGAGGCGCTGAGCGATTTCCAGGTGACGGTGCCGGAACTGGGCACGATCAAGGCCGAGGAGCCGCCGATTGTCATCGTCACATCGAACCGCACCCGCGAGATCCATGACGCTTTGAAACGCCGCTGCCTCTACCACTGGGTCGATTACCCCGATGCCGAGCGCGAGCTGGCGATTCTGGAGGCCCGCGCGCCGGAGGTCAGCCGCAAGCTGTCCGAGGAGGTAGTGGCTTTCGTCCAGCGGTTGCGCAGCGAAGATCTGTTCAAGCGCCCGGGTGTCGCCGAGACCATCGACTGGGCCAAGTGCCTGGTGGCGCTGGATGCGCTGGCGCTGGACCCGCAGACGGTCTCGGACACGCTGGGGGCGCTGCTGAAGTATCAGGACGATATCGCCCGCTTCCAGGGCTCGCAGGCCAAGCGAATGCTGGACGAGGTCAAGCAGGCGATGGCCGGGGCGGCGTGATGCGGCCGCCGTCTCGCCTGGGGATAGCCGTTCCGGAGCATGGGCGCCTGGCCGCGAATATCTTGCATTTTGCCCGCGCGTTGCGTGCCGCTGGTCTGCCGGTCGGGCCGGGACGGGTGGTCGAGGCGGTCAATGCGGTGGCGGTGAGTGGTTTTGAGCGGCGCGGCGATTTTTATCACACGCTGGCAGCCTGCTTCCTGTCGCGGCCCGAGCAGCGCGCCGTCTTTGATCAATGTTTCCACATGTTCTGGCGCGACCCGCAGATCCTGGAAAAGATGATGAGCCTGATGCTGCCGGAACTGCGGTCGCCCGGCTTCGAGCGTGAAAGGAAGGCTGGCGAGGAGCGCGCCGCCGAGGCGCTGACCGCGGGCACCGACACAACCCCACCGCAAGCGGACGAGGTGGAGCAGGAGCAGGAGCAGGAGCAGGAGCAGATCGAGTTCGATGCCGAACTGACCTTTTCGGCCCGGGAAACCCTGAAATCCCGCGATTTCGAACAAATGACCGCTGCCGAGGCTGCCGAGGCCAGGCGCGCCATCGCGGCGCTGAGGCTTCCGGTTCGGCCCATCGCCTCGCGGCGGACGATTGCCGATGCGCGCGGCCGGATTGCCGACTGGCGCCGCACTATGCGGGCAGCGATGCGTCAGGGTGGCGATGTTCGTGAGTTGGCGCGCCGCAAGCGCCGCCAGCGGTGGCCGGCGCTGGTGGCGTTGTGCGACATCTCCGGGTCGATGGCCGGTTACAGCCGCATGTTGCTGCATTTCCTGCATGCGGCGTCGAATGCTTCGAGCGCGAACTGGTCTTCGGTGCATGTCTTCACCTTCGGCACCCGGCTGACCAACATCACCCGGCATCTGCGTCACCGCGATCCTGACGAGGCGCTGGCCCGGGCCGGCTCGGCGGCGCGAGACTGGGAGGGTGGCACCCGCATTGGTGCTTGCCTCGAAGATTTCAACAAACGCTGGTCGCGCCGGGTTTTGGGGCAGGGCGGGATGGTTCTGCTGATTACAGACGGGTTGGACCGCGACGACCCGGCCCGGCTCGAGCACGAGGCGGAGCGACTGCACCTGTCGTGCCGCAAGCTGATCTGGCTGAACCCTCTGCTGCGCTGGGATGGCTTCGAGGCCAAGGCGCAGGGAGTGAAGGCGTTGCTGCCCCATGTCGACAGCTTTCGCGCCGCGCATAATGTCGATAGCCTGGAGGCGCTGGCGGAAGCCTTGACCCACGCCGACGATCAGGGCGAGAAAGCGCGGCTGCTGGACGGGTTGCGGGTTGGCTGAGCATGGCCCCGAGCTTGCCAACTGCGCAATGGAGCGCCAGGTCTTGCGGGGTAATCGGAGGGTGAGAGACCAATGACCATCGCCGAACACGACCAGATTCCCGAAGCTGCCCGCAACTGGCATCGCGCCGGAAAGGGCGCCGCACTGGCGACCGTGGTGGAAACCTGGGGCTCGGCACCGCGCCCGGTTGGCTCGCAACTCGCGGTTTCCGGCGACAGCGAGATCGTGGGCTCGGTCTCCGGTGGCTGCGTCGAGGGGGCGGTGGTGGTCGAGGCGCTGGAAGCGCTGGAGGACGGAAACTGCCGAATTCCGGAATTTGGTGTCAGTGATGACGAGGCTTTCGCGGTGGGTCTGACCTGTGGCGGGCGCATCAGGGTAATGGTGGAGCCGGTCGGGATAGGGCAGGGGGTCGAGCCGCGTCTGTTGGATGACCTGGTCGCCGCCCGTGCGGGGCGCCGCGCCGTTGCCTTGATCACCGACACCGGGAACTGGACCCGCGAGATTGCGGGCACCGATGCCTGCCCGGCCCGCTTCGATGCCGACCGATCCGGCTTCGATGAGGCCGCCCCGGCTCGATTTGTCGCCGTCCACAACCCACCGCTGCGCCTTGCGGTGGTGGGTGCTGCACATATCGCCCAGCCGTTGCTGGTGATGGCGAATGCAGCGGGCTACGACGTAACCCTGATCGACCCGCGTGAGGCTTTTGCCAGCGAGGGCCGCTTTCCCGGCGGGAATCTGGTGCATGACTGGCCCGACGTCGCGCTGGCCGCGCACGGGCTCGATCCGCGCACTGCGGTGGTTACCCTTTCCCATGACCCTAAGATGGACGATCCGGCGCTGGATGCGGCGCTGAGAAGTCGCGTCTTCTACATCGGTGCGCTGGGCTCGACCCGGACCCATGCCAAGCGGGTGGCGCGGCTGACCGAGGCGGGGTTTACGCAGGCGCAGATTGCCCGCATCGATGCGCCGATCGGCCTGGATATCGGCAGCCGCTCGCCAGCGGAGATCGCGATCGCGATCCTTGCCCAGTTGACCGAGCGGTTGCGTCGGCCGGCAACGCGGCGGGGCGGCGAGAAATGAAATTCGGCCCGGTCCCTGTCGCTGAAGCCGAAGGCGCGATCCTCGCCCATTCGGTCGGGTTGGCCTCGGGTCGGTTGAAGAAGGGGCGGCGGCTGAGTGCCGCCGATATCGCAGCGCTGATGGCCGAGGGGTTGGTCGAGGTCACCGTCGCACGGCTTGGCGCGGATGATGTGCCGGAGGATTTGGCGGCGGCGCGCATCGGTGCCGCGCTGGTGCCGTCGGCGGAGGCGCAAGGACTGGTTGTTTCAGTTCCCTTCACCGGGCGGGTCAATCTCTACGCGGCGGATCAGGGAGTTCTGCGTCTCGCCGCCGGACTGATCAGCCGGTTGAACCGGATCGACGAAGCGATCACGGTGGCAACCCTGCCTGACCATGCGCGGGTGGCCCCGCGCCAGATGCTGGCGACGGTCAAGATCATCCCTTACGCGGTGCCCGAGAATGCGGTGGCGGCGGCAGAGGCAGAGGCTGTTGCAATGCTGGCGGACGGGTCCGCGATACAGGTCGATCTGCTGGCCCGCAAGACCGCCAGCCTGATCCTGACCCGCACCCCGGGGATGTCGGCAAAGCTGGTCACCAAGGGGATTGAGGCGGTGCGTACGCGGCTGACGGCGCTGGGGATCGAGTTGGTCTCGGAAAGCCAGACCCCCCATGCCATCGACGATCTGGCGCAAGCTGTGGCCGATGCGCCAGGGGAGATCGTGCTGATCCTGACTGGATCAGCGACCTCGGACCGCAGAGATGTCGGTCCTGCTGCCCTTATCGCGGCGGGCGGGCGATTGACCCGGTTCGGGATGCCGGTCGATCCCGGGAACCTGCTGTTCATTGGCGATCTTTCTGGGCGGCCCGTGATCGGCCTGCCGGGTTGCGCCCGTTCGCCCAAGCTGAACGGCGCCGACTGGGTGCTAGAACGGGTTGCCTGTGGTCTGGATCCGACGACGGAGGAGATCGCGGCGATGGCGGTTGGTGGGCTTTTGAAGGAAATCCCGTCGCGGCCCGAGCCCCGTTCGGGCGGAGCCGAAGCGGCGCGCCGCCCTGTGGTATCCGCCCTGGTGCTGGCCGCGGGTCAATCGAGCCGGATGGGCGGACGCGACAAGTTGTTGGAGACGGTGGCGGGCGCGCCGCTGCTGAGGCATGTGGTGCAGGCGCTGTCGGCCAGCGCGGTCGATGAGGTTGTCGTCGTGTTGCCGCCGGACGCCGGCGAACGGATGACCACGTTGGCGGGAACGGCGGCGCGCATGGTGGCAAATCCGCGCGCGGACGAGGGTATGGGGACGTCGGTTGGCGCCGGGGTCACGGCGTTGCGCGCCGATGCGGACGCGGTGCTGATTGTCCTGGCCGACATGCCGGAGGTTACAGCGCGCGACTTCGACCGGCTGATCGCTGCCTTCGATCCGGCCGAGGGCCGTGCGATTGTCCGGGCTGTGACGGAGGCGGGGCGGCCGGGCCATCCGGTGTTGTTCGGGCGCCGTTTCTTCGAGCCGTTGCGGGCATTGGAGGGGGATCGCGGGGCCCGGTCGCTGATCGACGACTACCCGGATTTCCTGGTCGACGTGACCCTGCCGGGCGCTGCTGCTGCGACCGATCTGGATACCCCGGAAGATTGGGACGCCTGGCGCGCGGGGCGCGGCGGTGGTCCGCTATCGGTTGACTAGCAGGAGCGTCATGTCCTTGTTGTCGCGGGTGAGATGCATTGCATCGGTGCCGATCATGCTGACCCGCCAACCATTGAGAACATCGCCGACGATCACTGTGCGATAGCGCCCGTTTGGAAGCCGCAGAAGCGCCTTGTGGCCCGTGTCCAGGTTGAGGATGCCGATTAGCGTTGTGCGATCCAGAGGAAGGCCCCCTTCGATGGTCTCGGCGCCGATCAGGCGTCGAGAGGGTTCGGTGATCGATGGCAGTTCGTGCGGTATGACGGGACGTGCTGGCCGGGGTTTCGGGAGAGGCGTGGTCTGGCTTGCGAATTCTGTCGGCGCATCGGCATTGTCGGGTTCCGCCGGTGTGGCGACCGTGTTCTCGGCCGGTTCGGGCTCCGGTTCGTTCGAATCCGTTTGGGGCGATGGTGGAAGGGGCTCTGCCAGCGGTGGCTCTTCGGCGGTGTTGGGGTTGGATCCGTCAGGGTTGGAGCGCGCTGGTCTGGGCACCGGAATCGGGACATTCCGGGGTGTCCCGGCGACCGTGACGGGCTCTGGCTCCGCCTCGGGCACCGCCGGTGGTTTTTGTGATGGCGTTCCGCTGGCTCCGAGCCCGGCAATTCTTTCGACCGGGACCGGAGGGTCCATTCCCCGGGAAATCTCTGGTGCGGCAAGTCGCGCGAGCAATGTGGGGGAGGGCGGCGCTGGCAGGGGACCGGTCCATGCAGCAATCGGATCGTGTGCCAGGGGGGCAGGCAGAGTGTCTGGCGGTGGCGATGGCGCTACAACCATCGTCGCGAGAGCCGCCAAGGCAACGCGAGGTTCCAACGTTGAAGAGCCTGCAATTATTGTGGCGCGGCCGGCATCATCGGGAAGCATTGCCGTTGGGTTGTTCGGTATGCCTGCGTTGAGCAGGGTTTCAGCGCGGGTTTTAGGTTCGGTGGCGGGGGTCGGTTCATCCACCAGCGACTGGGTGGCCGGGGGTGTCTCGGCGGCAGAAATCGCGACGGCGGTGCCGGGCGCCATATCGGACCGGGCGGGTGGCTTCTGACCGGACTGAAACGACCAGACAGCGATGCCAGCCGCGGCGGTGGCCAGCGCTATCGTTGCCATGCGCCGCCGTTTCACTGGAACGGCAGGCTGCGGCTCTGGCGTATTCAGGTGGAATGCCGGGCCATCCGTGCCGAAATCCATGGCTTGATGGCGGGTCGAGACGTCGCCCGGCATGAAGCCCCAGTGCGCCGCATGGTTCCGGGCCTCGCGCCAGGTCTCCGCGAATGTGATCAGCAGAGTGGTTTCACCGTTCCGGTTGCCCGGTGCGACCGCGATGGCGACATCCTCGGGCCGGTAGACGGTTTCGCGGCGGATGTATTCGAAGGCTGCTTGCAGTCGCTCGGCCGGAGATCCCTCCGCGATCCGGATTGTCTGCTTAAGCACCTGCGCGCCAAGCAACCAGAGGCGCACGGGCCGGCGCTGTCCGGCATGAGCCTCCGCGTCGCTTTGCAGCAACCCGATCACAATCGTGAATTCGGGATCGTCAAGCTGGGCCGAGGCAAACTTCTTCCAGCCATCATGGGAGGAACGCTCGTGCAGAACAACTGCGTCCGCCGTCAGGTCGAGCGCCAACTCCACCGCATCATGGTTGGTGCGAGCTTGCCTGCGTCCCATGCCGAACGGAGATCTCACGTCTCCTGCTCCAACTGCTGTTTCATGCCCTGGGCACAATCTACTACATTCGGGGGGCCAGGAACAAGGCAGCGATCATCGCGTCAGGGAACTTCGCTGCTGGTCAGTTGCCGGTGGTGCCGTGCTGATGTTGCGTATTGTGCTGGTGATCTTCGCCGTGATGTTGCGGATCGCCCATGATTTTGCTGACCGAAACGGTGATGGCGACCTCGCCGGCGGTTTCGAAGATCAGGGTCATTTCAAGGGTATCGCCGTCTTTCAGCGGCGGGTCGATGTCGAACATCATCAGGTGAAACCCGCCCGCACCCAGATGCGCCATGCCCTCGGCCGGGATGTCAACCGCATCGACCGGGGCCATGGTCATGACGGCGCCCGTTTGCGCGGCCTTGTGGATTTCGATCGTGCCGACCCCCTCGGCCCGCGCGCCGATCAACCGGTCCGGAGCATCGCCGGAGTTGTGGATCCCGAAATAGGCGACACCAGGCCGGTTTGGAATGGTCGGGCGCGCCCAGGGGTGCATGACCTCGATGACACTTCCTGCGAATGCGGGAGCGGCGATCAGCGTGACGAGGAGAAGCGGGAGGGCAACGCGGGTGAAGGGCATACGGCGGTCCTCTGAGTTTAACGATCTTCAAGATGGGGGTGAGGCGGCGGCGTTTCGAGCCGTCACGATGCCGCAGCATTGCCCCGCTGCGACGGCACCGCAGTTGTTTGCGCTTGCGCGCGCGCCTTGCCGGCGGCATAAAACCGCAGGTTTCCTGTTCGCCCGGCGCCGAGGGCGCAGGCGAGGCACAGCAAAGGAGTGAATGCATGGCGACGACCGTTTCGAAGAAGGTCCTGAGCGAGGCGATCCTGCCCAGCGAGGGCACCAAGCTATGGATCAAGCGGGCGATAATGATCGTTGCCGGTGTCGCGGCACTTTGGCTTTCCGCCAAGGTGAAGATTGCGCTGGAGCCAGTTCCGGTGACCCTGCAGGTGCTCGTCGTCATGTCGATCGGCATGGCCTACGGATTTCGTATGGGGGTCGCTACTCTGATTGCCTATCTGGCCGTTGGAGCAGCGGGAGAGCCGGTTTTCGCCGGAACGCCGGAGAAGGGCGTTGGTCTTCCCTACATGTTCGGGGCAACTGGCGGATACCTCGTTGGTTTTGTCGGTGCGGCCGGGATTGTCGGTTGGTTGGCCGAACGTGGTTGGGACCGTTCGATCCTGACCACGGCGCTGGCCATGACAATCGGGCTTGCGGTTCTCTACGTGCCGGGTGTTTTTTGGCTCGCTTATGGGTTTCCGTTGTTCCCCGCGATCGTGGAGTTCAATGGCTACGGGATAGCCAAGGGAATCGAATGGGGCGTGTTCCCGTTCCTCTGGATTGATGCGATCAAACTGGTGATCGCAGTGATCGTCTTCCCGACGATTTGGCGGCTGGTCGGCAGCGCACGCTGATCACAACCATCTATGCTCCGGCGGCAATACCGCCGGGGCACCCCCGATCCAACCCGTGCTGCCGATTGTCCACCACCCGGACTATCTGGCCCCGCTGAAGCCCGGTCACCGGTTTCCCATGTCGAAACACCGTTACCTGCGCGAGGCCCTGGCCGCGTGCGGATTGCTGGTGCCCGGCGGATACATCGCGCCGTCGATGGCGTCGGCGGCGCAGATCGCGCTGGCCCATGACGCGGGGTATGTCGAGCGGGTGTTGTCGCAGCGCATCACCACCTGGGAGGTTCGCCGGATCGGCCTGCGATGGACCGAGAAGGTTGCGCGGCGCGCGCGTTTACTGGCCGCCGGTACGCTGCTCGCCGCCTGGTTGGCGTTGGAACATGGCATCGCCTGCAACCCGGCGGGTGGCTCGCATCACGCCGGGCCGGATGCAGGCGCCGGGTTCTGGGTCTTCAACGATATCGCCGTGGCGATGCGGAATCTGCTGGCGCAGGGCGTCGCGGGCCCGGTGCTGGTGATCGACGCCGATGTGCATCAGGGCGATGGTACAGCGCGAATTTTCGCCGATGATCGTCAGGTTTTCACCTTCTCGATCCATTCGGAGAAGAACTTCCCGGCGCGCAAGGCGATATCCGATCTGGACATCGAGCTGCCGGACGGTACCGGGGACGCCGACTATCTCGCGGCGTTCCATGACGGGGTAACGCGGTCGCTGGCAGCGGCCAGGCCACGTCTGGTGTTCTACAATGCCGGCGTTGATGTGTGGGGCGGCGACCGGCTGGGGCGGCTGGGGCTGACCGATGCGGGCATTCGCGCCCGCGCTGCATATGCGATCAACGCCGTGCGTGGCCGGGGCGTTCCTTTCGGCGGTGTGGTTGGCGGAGGCTATGACGACGATCCGGTGCGATTGGCCGGGCGTCACGCGATCTTGTTCGAAGAAGCGGTGTGCGCAGTTTAACGTTTCATCGCCCGTTCGGCCCGGATGCGCTGTGCCTCGGCGCGCTTCAGCATCAGTGAATAAAACACCGTACCAGTGGCCACCAGTCCGATCAGGATGGTGGCGATGGCGTTGATCTCGGGTGTCACTCCGAGCCGGACCGACGAGAATATCTTCATTGGCAGCGTCGTCGATCCCGGTCCGGAGGCAAAGCTGGCGATTACCAGATCGTCCAGCGACAGGGTGAAGCTGAGCAGCCAACCCGCCGCCACCGCCGGTGCGATCAGCGGCAGGGTGATGCGAAAGAATACCGTTGCCGGCTTTGCGCCCAGATCCTGCGCCGCCTCCTCGACCAAGGTGTCGAAGCCCGCCAGCCGAGATTGTACCACCACCGCCACATAGCACATCGAGAAGGTGGCATGGGCGATGACGATGGTGAGGAAGCCCCGATCCAGCGAGATGGCGATGAAGCTGAGCAGCAGCGACAGTCCGATGATCACGTCCGGCATGACCAGCGGTGCCAGCACCATGCCGGAGAACAGGGTCCGCCCGAAGAATCGCGGCACCCGCGCCAGGGTCAGCCCGGCCATCACCCCCAGCACCGTCGCCACCGACGAGGAAGATACCGCCACAGCGGCGGAGACCCTGGCTGCGTCCATCAGCCCCTGGTTCTGCCACAACGAAGCATACCATTTGGTCGAGAACCCGCCCCATACGGTCACCAGCTTGGATTCATTGAAACTGTAGACGATCAGAATGATGATCGGCGCGTAGAGGAAAGCGAAGCCGAGTGTCATCGATAGCTTCAGGAACAGGCCCGGACCTTTCTTCATCAGCCCGCCCCGCCGCGTTTGGCGATGCGCTGGAAGATCACGATGGGCACCACCAGGACCAGCAGCAACAGGACCGCCACCGCTGATGCAATCGGCCAGTCGCGGTTTTGGAAGAACTCGGACCACAGGGTGCGCCCGATCATCTGCGTCGACGAGCCGCCGAGCAGTTCGGGGATGACGAACTCGCCCACCGCCGGGATGAATACCAGGAAACAGCCCGCTGCGACGCCGGGCAGGGAAAGCGGCAAGGTGATCCGCCAGAACGCCGTCAGCGGTCTCGCGCCAAGGTCGGATGCGGCTTCCAGCAGGCTGAGATCCAGCTTCTCCAGGCTGGCGTAGAGCGGCAGGATCATGAACGGCAGATAGCTGTAGACGATGCCGATATAGACTGCCGTCGGGGTGAAGTGAATGATCAACGGGTCCGAGAGGATCCCGGTCCACAGCAGGAAGGTGTTCAGCACGCCCTCGGTCTTGAGGATGCCGATCCAGGCGTAGACCCGGATTAGGAACGAGGTCCAGAACGGCAGGATCACCAGCATCAGCAGCGTTGCCCGCCAGTTCGGCGACGACCGGGCGATGCCATAGGCGACCGGGTAGCCGATCAACAGTGTGATCAGGGTCGATATCCCGGCGATCCGCACGCTGTTTAAGTAGGAATTCAGGTAGAGCGGGTCGGAAAACAGGAACTCGTAATTGCTGAAGTCCAGGTTCGACAGATGCCTGGTGATCGCCTCCCAGCTGTCCCATGTGGGCACATAGGGGGGCATGGCGATGACCGGTTGCGAGAACGAGATCTTGAGGACGATAAGGAACGGCGCGAGGAAAAAGGCAAGCAGCCAAAGATAGGGGATGGCGATGGTGAGGCGCCGTCCCCAATTTGCCCGGCCTCGTCCCATCGCCGCCATGCGTTTCTTCCCCGATTGCAACCGAGCCTATGCCTTCGGCGGTGCGGCAGGCAAGCGGATTCCCGGCTGGCGGCTGCCCCCTTTCCCGGAATCGATCTGGACGCTAGTCTTTCCGGTGAATCGGACGAGGCTGGCATCGGGCTCGCCGATAGCAACAGGGAGAGGTAACAAGATGCACAAGGTTCTGATGAGCGCTGCCGCGCTCGCGTTGGTCAGCGGGGCGGCCTTTGGCCAGGACAAGGTGGTCAACGTCTACAACTGGTCGGACTATATCGACGAGGAAATACTGATTGGGTTCGAGGCCGAGACCGGGATCAAGGTGGTCTATGATGTCTTCGACTCGAACGACATTCTGGAAACCAAGCTGCTCGCTGGGAGTTCCGGCTATGATGTGGTGGTGCCCTCGGGCGGTTTCCTGCAACGCCAGATCCAGGCCGGGGTGTTCCAGAAGCTCGACAAGAGCAAGCTCGCCAACCTCGGAAATATGTGGGATGCGATTGCCGCCCGCACGGCGCGGTACGATCCGGGCAACGAATACTCGGTCAACTACATGTGGGGCACCACCGGTATCGGCTACAATGTCGATGCGGTGAAGGCGCGGCTGGGGACCGATTCAATCGATAGCTGGTCGGTCATCTTCGACCCGGAAAAAATCTCGAAGTTCACCGATTGCGGTGTCCATGTGCTGGATGCCTCCGACGAAATGATCCCGGCGGCGCTGAATTACCTTGGCCACGACCCCGATTCCAAGGACAAAGCGCTGATCGAGGACGCCGGGGCGCTGATGCAGTCGATCCGCCCGCATATCACCAGCTTCAACTCGTCGGCCTATATCAACGCGCTGGCCGATGGCGATGCTTGCCTGGCGGTTGGCTGGTCGGGTGATGTGCTCCAGGCCCGTGATCGTGCAGTGGAGGCCGATAGCGGTGTCAATGTGGAATACACCATCCCGTTTGAGGGCGCGCTGATGTGGTTCGACCAGATGGCGGTCCCCGCCGACGCGCCGCATCCCGAGAACGCGCATATTTTTATCGACTACATCATGCGGGCTGAGGTGGCGGCCAAGGCGTCAAACTATGTCTACTACGCCAACGGCAACCTGGCCTCGCAGCCGATGCTGGAAGAGGACGTGATCGGCGACCCGGCGATCTATCCGACGGCGGAGACGGTGGAGCACCTGTTCGTTGTCACCCCCTATGGTCCGGGTGAGCAGCGCCTGGTGACCCGGCTCTGGACCCGGATCAAAACCGGATCGTGAGAAAAGCGGGGCGGCCCACGGGTGGCCCCGCTTCTTCCTGAGGGGGCGGCATGGGTAGCAAGGGAAGCGGCGTGGCGGTGGCAGGAACCTGGCGTGATCCGGGTGCGCGGCCGCATCTGCAACTGACCGACATCGTCAAGACCTTCGGTTCGGTCCGGGCTGTCGATGGCGTGTCGCTCGACATCTTTTCTGGTGAGTTTTTCGCGCTGCTCGGCCCGTCGGGCTGTGGCAAGACCACGCTGCTGCGCATGTTGGCGGGCTTCGACACCCCGGATAGTGGGCAGATATTGCTCGATGGCGAGGACCTGACCGAGATTCCGCCGCATGAGCGGCCGGTGAACATGATGTTCCAGTCCTACGCGCTGTTTCCGCACATGAACGTCGATGACAACATTGCCTTCGGCTTGCAGATGGAGCGGATGCCGAAGCGCGAGATCAAGGCGCGGGTCGAGGAAATGCTGACCCTGGTGCGGCTTGAGAATCTGGCGCGGCGCAAACCGGACCAGCTTTCGGGCGGCCAGAAGCAGCGCGTGGCGCTGGCCCGGGCGCTGGCCAAGAAGCCGAAATTACTGCTGCTCGACGAGCCGATGGGCGCGCTCGACCGCAAACTGCGCGAAACGACCCAGTTTGAGTTGGTGAACATCCAGGAGACCCTCGGTCTGACCTTCGTCATCGTCACCCACGACCAGGAGGAGGCGATGACCGTCTCGACCCGCCTGGCGGTGATGCGCGATGGCCAAATCGCCCAGTTGGGCGAGCCGCACCAGGTCTACGAGGCGCCGAATTCACGCTATGTCGCCGAGTTCATCGGGGATGTGAACATTCTTGAAGGTTCGGTCGAGGATACCGGCTCCGGCATGATCCGCCTGGCCGATGGTGGCATGGCCCAGCTTGGCGGCGCGTACGAAATTGCGAGCGGCGCGGTCGCGCTTGCGCTACGGCCCGAGAAGATTGCCATCGAGCGCCTGGCCGATGCCTCGGCGCTGGGTCCGAATGCCCTCGACGGTGAGGTCGAGGACATCGCCTATCTGGGCGATATGTCGGTCTATAACGTCCGGCTCGACAGCGGGGCGTTGGTGCGGGTCGCGCGAACCAATCGGTTCCGCGCGTTTGAGGAGCCGATTTCCTGGGAGGACCGGGTGCGCCTTACCTGGGACGGCTCGGCGCTGGTTGTGCTCGGCGGTTAATTCTCGTCCTCCTCAACCAGCGTGATCTCGCCGCGTCCGACCAGTTCTGCAATGAGATGCCGTGGATAATCCTGTTCAGGCATATGTCCCTTTCACATCTGCTCTTGGTGATAACCTGTAATGTCGTGGTCATTTGTCTACTATAGGCGTCACCAAATATCCATTACACGCTTCACTGTTTGTCCGTTAGAAATATCCACAATAAAACGATTTCTTCGACGTATCAAGTGGATTTAACCATATCTCCGAACACCGGGCGCCTTCCCGACGAGGTGAAGCATCTGGAGTTCCGAGACGTGGAGATCATCGAGGATGAATACTCAGGCCAGAAGATTCTTGAGATCGAGGTGCGCGGCAAGCGCGGCGTCGGCTACTGCAAGAGCATGCCCGGCGCGGTACGCCCCTTCGAGCGGTTGCGCGACAGAGAACGGCCCGTTGATGGCGCGTCAGCCGACAACAACCCCGAGGAGCCTCGGCTAGAAAAGCCGAAGCCCGCAGAACGGCTCTTCCCGAATGAATTCAAAAAGATGTTCAACGGAATCCTCACCGACGCCAAACTGAAGTTTGACCGAAACGGCAAGGCCCGCACGGCCTACAGCCTGCGGCACAGACTGGTCCGCAGATTGGGGCACAGGTGGCAGCGAATTTGTCCGCGGCATCGCGTTGGGACCTCCGGCTGGCAGAGCGTGCCCGTGCCGAGGAGGCGCGGGCCGATGCGCTGGAGGCTGAGGCCTCGGTGATTCGCCCACGCCTCGCGTGCGCCTTTGGGCGCGAGTCGGCGGCGGCGGCGATGGCGAAAAAGGTGCGTACCCAGGAACGGCGATTGGCTGAACGCCGGTCTGAATCGGCGACGGTCGTGCCAAGGCGGACGGCGGATCAGCCGGATCCATCCGACTCCGAGCCGGTCGACTCCGAGCCGGTCGACTCCAAGCCGGCCGGTACATCGGCTGGGTCGCCGGGAATCGCATAGCGCCCGCCCAGCCAGCGGCCAAGGTCAACATTGGCGCAGCGCTTTGAACAGAACGGCCGCCACGACTCCGCGCCGGTCTTGCCGCAAATCGGGCAGAACGGGCGGCTGGGACCGTTCAAAAGGCTGTCATCAGGCATCTGTACGGACTCTCCCTCATTGATCAGGACCAGCTTTCCAGTATGAGAATTGTGCTTTGCCACCTGTGGTAATGTTCGTTTCTATCTGCGTGCCTTGCAGGCGCTTTAGGGTATCTCGAAAATTCTTGTAGCCGCGCCCCGTTGTGTCGCGGTTCGTGACCTTCATCAAATCATGGGCATGGAAGCGCATGGTCCTATGGACCTGCCAGCCGCTGTTGAGGCGGGCCATACACTGCGAAATGCAGTAAATCAGCACATCACGATCATGCACCGTAGCCAGCCCAAGAGGGGAGGCGGCAAGCTTTAAACAAAGATCGCCGTTTCGATATTCACGCGGCGTATGATCGGGTTTGGTGGAAAGCGAAAAAAGCGGGTGTTCCTTAGAGGCTGTGTCGGACTTCGGGGCAGCGTCGAAAATATCACAGACGAAAAAATCCGGCTCTGGATGCCGATCCGGCAGGAGAGGGGATCGTTCGAATTTTTGTTCGCTACCTGTCATGATGCCCTAAGACTTGGTATACTGATCGTGATTTCGCCCACCGCCTTAGTTTTCGTGATTTCACACACCGGGTCAAACCATTCGTGATTTCACACCATGGGATGCTGTGGGTGACTTCTAAGCTGATTCGTGATTTCACACACCGGAACACAAAAAAACATCTAAAAACTATTTGTTTTCAATAATTTATAATTTTCCGTAATTTGCAAACACTAACTCCAAACACAGATTCAAACACTACAGAGGTAGGCGACGAGCGCTACGCCCAGCTTTTGTCCGGAGGAACTGGCGGAGAGGACGGATTGCTACGAAAAAGAAAGGGCGGATCAGGAGAAGGATGAGCGGGAGGGGGAGGACCTTGGCCGACACCTGCGCCGGGGTCGCGCCCTTGATCCGGTGCCGCCCGGACTGGGGCGAGCGATCCGCCGGGCAACATGGTACAACCGCCGGGCCGGGAGCGGACCCGCCGAACGGCGCGAACAACGGCGGGCAGAGGTCTCCATCAACTGCGCGGCGAAGGGCTGACAATCCGCGCCATTGCCGCGACAATGGGAATTGCCCGGCAAACAGTTGAAAACGACTTGGCCTAAAAATTTGCACTGATCCTAGCACCGGCCGCGAGGGCCTTTTCAGCCCCGACGAAAGCCAACCCAGCAAGGATCTCGAGATCGTCACTTTCCGTCCCGCTTGGCCGTCCGCCTGGCCGTTGCGGAGATCCTCGCCCGGTGGCCGTCGGCATCGAGGCGGGGATCGCCGGGCTGGGGCGGGCGCTTGTTTGATTGGTGCCGATCTTCAAGAATGAGAAATCTGAAATGGAGAAATGAACTATGCGTATGATTCTGCGAAAAACTGCAATCGTCCTAATCTTTGCCATCCTTCCCGTCTCTTCCGTACAGGCTGGGGGCAAGATCGGGAAGCTGTTCCAGCGGCATATGGAACAGCTTTTTGACGGCGCGCCCAGTTATAACTTGCGCAAGAAGTTCCGCGACCCACCGACTGGAACCTACTGTGACGAAAGTCCAGACATTGCTGGGTTGATCCGGGACGCCACCAAACAGGAACTGCAAGATGTCATAGTTATAAACCAGAATAATAGTATTGAGATGTGGGCTTCTGAAAAGAACGGAGAGTGGACCCTTTCGTGAACTTATCGGGGTTGTACGATTCTCTTAGACTTAGGCGACGGCTGGCGGCGCTAGAAAATATGGCTGGGCGCTGTGGTGCAGGTGAAGCCGTCATGTCATGCCATGGTGTTCCTACCCTGCGCCGTAGGCTGGTCGATCTGCCCGGCGTCATGGCTTGGCCCTGTGTGCCGTATGAAGCCGTCCTGCCATGTTTGTCCTACCCTGTGCCGTCTCTGGCCGTCGTGGCGGGGGTAGGGGCCGGGGCGGGCCCTGGTGGCGGTCGATGGCCGGCCCTGCAGGTCCGAACTGGTGCCAGTCGAGGAGCTGGTCGGGGCGACACTTGCGCCGGGATCCCGCCCTATCGTCACTCACCCCGTTTTCCTCCCCGCCCGCGCTGGCATCAAGGCGCGGATCGCCGAGACGGCCGGGTTGGCCGGACCCGTTTTCTATCCCAAAGGGGGCAAATCGGCTGTTTTGAGTCGTCGAGCCGCTCCGGTGCTGATCCCGGATTAGCGGTTTGGGATAGAAATTCTGCACTGCAGGGATCAAGGCGGTGAGTGCTCGCTGGGGTGGCCGTCATGGGTAGTTGGTGCGAGTTTCCTCGCTCTCGACCAACTGAGGACCCAAAAAATCGGCCGTTTTTCGTGTTTTCGTCGAGATCGATGGCGGGCCAGGTCGGCATCGGTCCGAACTGGACGGGATCGATGCGGCGGGACTAAGGCAGTAGCAGCTTGAGCAAGCTGAACGTGATGGCGCTATTAGCCGCCACGATGGCGAGCGCGGCCTTGTATAGGTCGGCTGTGGTCGCGAAGTTTTCGTGGCCGGCGCTGGACGCCTTGCGGATCGCAGCCGCCAACGCTTCGGCCTGGGCCCGCTCAAACCCGCCTGCTTCGAGGGACCGCGCCGTTTCTAGTGTGTCGAAAGCCTGGGCCATGGGGGCGACAATAGCATGAAATCTGCAGGACGACCATGCCTGATCGAGGCCGGGCCTAGTCGAGCTCGTCGAGCGGGGATCGAGACGCGAATCGACGGGACGGCCGTCGCGCCGATCCACGCGTGGGCTTAGATGGAAGTTAGCTAGCAGACTTCCAAGATCCCGGCGCCCCCGAACTGGATTGAGCCGCGCCAACCCGGATCGGGGGCGCGAACATTCGCGGACCGGGCGGGATTGAGGTCGGGCGCGGACTGGGGCGAGCGATCCCGTCGATCCGCGCCTCAATCCCGCCACCGGCGCTTGCGGCAGGGGAAATACTAAGACCGATTAGTTTGATACGTATGTAAGGTTATATCATCTTTTGAATTTTTCGTGGCTTGGTAATGTTCGAAGATTTTCACGAAAAATTTCGTCTTCGAGCCTTTTTTGGGGAGTTATATCGAATTGTCACATTTACCCCTTCATTCATCGGGATCATAAATTTCCAGCGTTAAGCCCTGTAATTGAGCAAGAATGCAGCTAACTCAGTGTCAAATCTATGCCGACTCTCCTGTCGGCCGGCGTCAACCATATGGTCAATGTGACAATTCGATATAACTCCCCTTTTTTGAAACCGAACTCCTTTGCGGCCTGAGCGTCGAAATCTTCCCAAACTGAGGGCGGCGCGACCATGGAGCGCTGTTCATTGCCCTCACTCTTATTCGGATTTTTGTTCGCTACCTGTCATGATGCCCTAAACTTGGTATACTGATCGTGATTTCGCCCACCGCCTTAGTTTTCGTGATTTCACACACCGGAGCACAAAAAAGTCTCTAAAACCATTTATTTTCAATAATTATAATTTTGTATAATTTGCAAACACTGACTCTAAACACAGATTCAAACACTACAGAGATCGCCGGAGAGCGCTACGCCCGGTTTTTGCCCGGAGGAGTTGACGGAGAGGATGGATTGCTGAGAAAAAGAAAGACAAGGCAGGGGTAGGGATCACTCGTCGGGCAGGGTGGCCTTGATCAAGATCACACAGTGTTTTGTGCCGGGAAGATCGCTTACCAGTTCGTAGGTCTTCCCCCCTGCATTCTCGCAGATCGCCTCGTACCTTGGGGTCTGGATGGCCGCGCGAAACTCGTGGGCGATCATGTACTGTACGATCACCCCTCCGCGACCCACGGCGAGGCCCAGGGCAACCGCTACTGCGATACCGGGGGAGGAACTGACCACAAAGGTGGAAGCGGCTGGGGTGGCGGGGCCGATCGCGGCGGGGGCGGAGCTGACCACGGAGGAGGAAACGGATGGTGATGATCAACAGAGTACGAGAGACGATGCTGGGCGCAGCCCTGGCTGTGGGGATGACGGGTTGCGCGTCGGCCCGACCCCTTTGTCGGGCCGTCGAGCCATGGCGTGGCGGGGCGGTGCGGGGGTAGGGCAGGGCACCAGGCGGCAGCGGGTGAGCCGGGTGATCTCGATCCTCATCACCGGCCTGGCCGAGCGCGCCGGTGGCAGCGAGCTCCCCGGCGCGGATCGCTCGATCGGGCAGATTGGCGCGGGCCTGGCCAGGCGCGCCGGTGGTAGATGAGCCGCACAATCGGCCCCAGAGAGCCAAATTAGAACCTCTGAGATCGACGTGAGCTCGATCTGGCGCATAACCACACACGAGCTCAACCTGAGAGAAGCGCCTGAGCTCGATCGAGAGGAGACCGGGCGGAGATCGAGGAACTGGACAACCGGCCCCAGTGAGCCAGCCGCCGGGTTTGACCCTTTCGGAACCGGGACAGGGTGGTCGCAGATCCTCAGCAGCAGTTCATCCAGGCGGCGGTGGGTGGGAGAGTGTCGCGGTATTTGGAAATACACACGGTGCGGCGGGACTAGAGGCGGTTATATTGTCAGTCCCTGCTTGCCCAGGCATCGGCAATCGACTAGCCTCCGGTCATGAACTTAGCAACCTTTGACAAACTGGCCTACATCGACAGCCTGAAAGCGAATGGTGTGCCCGAGGACCAGGCGCGGGCGCACGCGGTGGCCCTCGATACCGCGCTGCATGAAGCGGTGGCCACGAAAGCCGATATGGCGGACGTGAAGGGCCTGATCGCGGACGTGCGGTCTGAGATATCCGAAGTCCGTGCCGACATGCAGACCGCGCTCGCCGACGTGCGGTCTGAGATATCCGAGGTCCGTGTTGAGATATCCGAGGTCCGTGTTGAGATATCCGAGGTCCGTGTTGAGATCGCAGCCTCCAGGTCCGAGACCCTGCGCTGGGTATTTGGTATGTTTTTGGCCCAAGCCGCGCTGATGGTCGCGGCAATGGCGGCGCTTATCAAACTGCTTTGATCGCTTCGGTCATAGTCGGCCCGCGCGGCGTGGATTGAATTGTCAGTCCCTTAATTGCCGGCAACGCTTGTCGAAGTCCTTCATGGCTTTTGTTGAGCCTTTCAGTGAAATGCGGACCGTTGATGAGTCACCGACCTCGAAAACCAATTTCTCTGCGGTGCGCAGCCCGTCGGCGAATTCGTTGAACGTGCTGTCTGTGAAATTTGCGGCATCGTTTTCGGCATATCTCCAGTTCCCGCTTTGAACCGCCCCGCGGTCGAAGCGATATTTAGCAGGTATGGTTTCTTCCGGGTGAAACTGCAATCCGGCACCGAACAACACGATACACCTACCCATCTCGCATTTGGCAGAGGCGAAACTATCGGATTCCCGGCACGTCACTACGGCCGCTTTTTCATCCGTGAAATCTTCGAGCACGGTGTAAACCACACAATTGCCGTACTCCTTTATGTCTTCAATCTCGGCGCGGGCGACATTGCCGGGAAGCCATAAGACGATAACGAGCGCTATCAGGCGTATCATGTGATTATCCCCCTGGGCTTGCCCTAGCCTGCCCACAAGCCCACAAGCCGCAAGCGCCGGTGGCGTGATCGAGACGCGGATCGACGGGACGGTCAGGCTGGGCGGGGGCGGGCAGGGGCTTAGCAGCCCGTTGACGAAGTCGGCACTGGACGCGAGCGGCCTGGTCTGATTCTTTGATGTTCCGATTTGACCGGGGGGTTCGCCGATGTCGATGGGACTGCAGAAGGATCGTCAGGGTGACTTGATGGTGGGCTGGGCGGAGATGCCGCGCTCGCCGGGTCATGTGTTTTACGACCGTCTTCAGCCGGTCCTGATCGAGGGCGGCTTCGACGGCTTCGTCGAGGCGGCCTGCCGGTGCTGTTACGCGGCCGGGACGGGAGCGCCTTCGGTGCCGCCGGGGCGCTGTTTGCGCAGGCATCTGGTGGGCTGTTTCGAGGGCATCGACTCTGAGCGCGGGCTGGAATGGCGCGGCTCGGATTCGCTGTCGCTGCTGGAGCATCTGGCCCGGGAGAGCGGCATCGAGACGCCCACGGCCGAGGACCTGGCGCGTCTGGACCGCAAGCGCAAGGGCAAGAAGCTCTCGAACCAGGATCGGGTTTGCAGGAGCGACCCCGAGGCCAGGATCGCCAGGATGAAGGACGGCACGACCCATCTGGCCTACAAGCCCGAGCACGCGGTGGATCTGGACACCGGGGCGGTGGTGGCGGCCGAGTTGCACCCAGCCGATGAGGGCGACACCACGACGCTTTTCAAGACCCTGGCGGCGGCCGAGGCAAACCTCGAGGCGGTGGCTGCGGCACCGACGCCAGAGAGCCCGGCCGAATGCGTCACCGACAAGGGCTATTTCTCACGGGCGGTCTTGAAGGCCCTGGACGACAGCCCCTGGAAGACCCGGATCGCCGAGCCCAGGCAGAAGGGCTTTTCGCGCTGGCGCGGTGACCAGGCGGCGCGCCGGGCGGTCACCAACAACCGCGTGCGGCTCAAGTCCGGGGTCGCCCGCGAGGCCTTCAAGCTGCGCGCCGAGATCGTCGAGCGCTCCTTTGCCCACACCCTCGATCGCGGCGGCCTGTGCCGGACCTGGCTGCGCGGGCGCGAGAACGTGCACAAGCGATACCTGCTTCACGTCGCCGGCCACAACCTCTCGTTGCTGATGCGCCAACTCATCGGCGCCGGCACCCCGCGCCAGGCTGTGGCGGGCGGATATGGCGGTGTTTTCGTGCTTGTTGCGCCCTCTGGAGCCGTTCTGGTCGCTCAGATCGTCCTCATCGTCTCGGAGGATGGCGAAACCGCCGACGCCGCGTTATGTTTCGTCGTGGGGTGAAACCCGGTCAAGTGGGGTGAAACCCGGTCAAGTGGGGTGAAACCCGGTCAATGGCGACTTTTTCAACGGGCTGTTAACGCTGGAAATTTATGATCCCGATGAATGAAGGGGTAAATGTGACAATTCGATATAACTCCCTTCGGTAACGGGCAGAAGCCGGCTGGAATACGCTGGCACTGGAACCGGGTGATCTGCCGCCCTTTGAAGAGCGCTTCGCCATGATGCGTGATACGGAGGCAACAGCAATTTTGACGGACGGTTTTACGCAGAACCGCCGCCTCTCATGAGGCCATAAGGTCAATTCTGTTTGGTGCCGACAGGGATACGGCGCTAAAAGCGGACTTCGCCTTTCAGCATGATCGCGTGATCGGCGGCACCGTCGCTACTCTCGTGGCGCTCGCCGGTCAAATTCAGCTCAAACAACGCGCCAAGTTCCCATTCCATCCCCAGGCGATAATTTCTGGCAGAGTCGCCGAAGGTCACCTCGCTGTAGGGGGTCAGCAGACCGCGCCCGCCGAACGCGGGCAGCCCGTAGCCAAGGCGCAGGTCCATGCGCGCGCCGTAATCCCGCTCGCCGTCGATCTTGTCGTGCAGGCCCTGTTGCCACAATCTTTGGGTGCCGCTGCCGGTCTTGCCGTAGCCGGGACTCAGGTTGAACGACAGCCCGCGCCCGTTTCCTCGCTCCAGGCGAATCAGGCCATTAACGCCCCATTCCCCATAACTGTCCCGTCCCACCAAGGTGCGCGCCCGGCCTTCCAGGGTCAGGCCCATGACCGGATTGCTGTAGCGCACGCCGCCACCCAGTTCGGCCCCGAAACCGGTCTCGCCGTCGCCGCCGTCATGCCGCACCCCGACCTCCAGGCTCGGCTCCAGCTGCGCCCCGTCTGCCAGCGTGTGCGTCCGGCTCCCTTCCAGGATCATCCGCACCCGCCGCGCGTCCACCGTCAGGGCCGCCATCTCATCGCTACCCTCCACTTCCATCTCCGTCAGCAAAGCGTCGCCCTTGAGCCGGAGCGTGGTCGCGCCCACCTTCAACAACCGGCCGAGGCCGCCCACGGCCACGGTGCGCATCTCGACATCGCTCGACGCTTGCTGCGCCTCATTGGCGATCTCCAGATCGCCCCAGCCGTAGCCCACGGTGGCCCACAGATCCAGCTTCCCCGAAAGCGCACTCCAGCCCACATAGGGATGGAAGCTGGTGAGGTCCAACTCATAATCACCGCTACGACCGGGGACGCTGTAGTCCAGATCGACCCGACTCCAGGACACCGCCAGGCCGACCAGCAGGTCGTCGCGCAGGCGGGCGTCCGCGCCCAGATGGGCGCTGAACAGGTCGCCGTCCCAGTCCACCGCCCCGCCGGAACCGTCGAGGTTGCTGTAGTCGCCAGCGCCCCAGAAGGCGACCGAAGACAGACCGGGCGCGCCCGCCGCGGCGCGCGCATTCAGCGGCAAGACAAAGTCGCCGCCGCCGAGCAGATCTTTCAGGCTGAGCGTGCCGTCAGCCATAGCTTGCCCGTGGCTGGCGAGCGCGCCGGCCACGCCGGCCACGGTGGTCTGGCCGCCGAGATTGAAACTGCCCGCGCTATCGGTGCCGCCGTCAGCGCGAGCTTGTATCACGCGCCGCGCAATCGCGCCCACCGTGTGGCCGGCGATGGCGCGGGCCACTTCCGGCAGAATCGTGCGGTTGAGGTCGGCAAACCGTGGCAAGGCCACGGTGACGGTGAAGTCGGCCATGGCCGTGCCATTGTCGTCGGTCACCGTGTAGGTCAGGGTGGTGGTCGCCGCCGCGGTCGGCGTGCCGGACAGCGTGCGGGTGCCGGCGTTAAAGCTCAGACCCGCCGGCAGGGCGGCGTCCGCCGGCCCGGTCAGGGTGTAGCGCAGGGTGCCGGTGCCGCCGCTGGCCGCCCGCAGTTCCAGGGCGGCGATCGCCGTGTCCACGGTATAGCTCTGGTCGTCCGGCGCGGTCAGCACCAGGGGGGCCACTACCGGCGCGGTCGGTGCGCTGGTGGCGATCTTGCTGCTGCCCGTGCTGTCGTTGTAAGTGGCGACGGCTTGCAGGGTGCTGCCTACGTCGCCAGCCACCGGGGAGTAGGCCGCATCGGTTGCGCCGCTGATGTTGGTGGTACTACCGGCGCTACTGGATTGCCATTGCCAGGTCGTGCCGGTGACGCCTGCCGAGCCGCTGTCCGCATCGGTCACGCTGGCGGTCAAGGTATCGCCCACTCGCGGCGCGCCCGACACCGTTGTGCCATCACGGGTGATGGCGATGGCGACCACGCCGTCTTCGTCATCCACATTGGTGACGGTGACGGTAACATCCAGCGTGCCGCTCTCGTTTGGATCACCGTTGTCGGTGGCGGTGATGGTAACGAAGTAAGTATTGCTCGTGGCGTCGGAGGCCGGGGTTTCAAAGTCCCGTACCGTGTTGAAAGTCAAAGCCCCGTTTGTATCAATGCTGAAATCGCCCGCATCAGTGCCGCCCAGGGTCCAGGTGACGGTGTCGCCCTCGGCATCGGTCGCGGTATAAGTCGCCACCGCGGTCGCGACAGGAGTGTTCTCGGCATAATCCACCGCCGCATCCGCAGTGCCTATCACCGGCGCGGTGTTGGTCGCGGTCGGCGTGGCGGTGACTTCGTCTGACGCTTCGCTCTCGCCCCCCGAGTTCACCGCGCGCACTTCGAAGAAGTATGCGGTGTCGTTGGTCAAGCCGGCCACGGTGACCGGCGAGGTGGTCGCCACTATCCACGCGCCATATTCGCCAGTGCCTGCTTTTACGCGATACTCATAGCCGGTGATGTCCGCGCCGCCGGTTGCGCCCGGTGCCGTCCATGCCAGCGTGACCGTGGCATCGCCAGCTTCCGCCGTCAAACCGGTCGGCGCGCCCGGCGGCGCGGCGGTGGCGGTGGCGGTGCCAGTTACGCTCGTCGCTTCTGCGGGGCCCATATTCGGGGTGGTCGCGGTGTCCGTCACGCTGTCGGCGGCAAGGGTCAGGGTGAAGGCTGTCGCTCGCGGGGTGATGCTGATGGTGTAGGTGGTGCTGGGGCCGCTGGCCGGGGTCACACTATTCACCACGAGGTCGCCGGACGCCTCAATGTTGCTGGAAACGGAGAAATCACCCACCGCCAAACCGGTTACCGCCTCGGAGAAGGTAATGTCGTGATCCTGCGCCGTGTCAATCACACCTTCGGCAATGGTGCCGAGGGTCACCGTCGGCGGAGTGGTGTCCGTCACGGCAGGTGCTTCGTCAGGTACTTCGTCAGACGTTATCTGCGCTGAATGATCACCAACAGGGTTACCCTCGGCAAAACCACGTACACCAATTGCATCAGCATCATTTGCTGTGTCAAAAAGTGGATCAGTAGTGGCAATAGTATGTGGACTAGTGACAAGATCAATAATTATCACATTATTCTCACCTGTTTTAATTGCATAAATAGTAAAATTAACACCAGGGATATTATCCCAAGATACTTCGATGGAATTATCAGGTAGTCTTTCAGCTGTTACAGTTGGTTCAGGTGTAGTGACAGGTGCTGCAAGAGTGGTTGCATCAACCTCGTTAGAATCTGCACTTGTCCCGGCAGGATTTGTTGCTGTAACGACATACTTGTACGATGTCTCAGGAGTCAGGCCAGTATCAGTGGCAGTCAATTCACTGGTTGCTGCTGCCACTACTACATCAGCACCGCCAACAACAACTCTGGTCAGGGTATAACTTTCGGCATTATCCACTGCACCCCATGAGAGTGCTATGCTGTTATGAGTAGTTGTTCCTGCAGAAAGTACAGGTGGTTCAGGCGTGGTCGCGGCCACGGCCGCGGCCACGGTGATGATTACCTGGTCGGTGGGTGTGCTTCCCAGCGCGGGAGTGCCAGTATCGGTGACGGTCAAGTCGAAGGTATAAATCCCTGCCTTGGGAGGCGTGAAGGTCGGGCGAACAACGCGGTCATTGCTCAATACGACATCCGGGCCATCTGACTGCGACCAGAAATAAATCAGATCATCCTTGGCGGTTTCCATGTCGCTGCTGCCGGTGCCGTCCAGGGTTACTGGACTGCCGACAACCTCATCAGGTTGATCGGGTCCCGCATCGGAAGTCGGCGCGGTGTTGGGTACGGGTGCCGGGGCCACGGTGACGGTGCGGGTCAGCTCGGCGACATTGCCGGCGGGGTCGGTCACGATGTAGGTGATGAGGTAGGCGCCGGGGGTGGTGGTGTCCACTACTATGCCATCTACCGTCATAGCGTCGGGTCCGGTAGTCGTCATCGCCGGAGTCTCGTCCCGCCCCGCCCCACTAATGCCCGCATCTTCCGTTTCGGTGTATGTGCCGCCGTGGGCAACGGTAACTGGGCCGCCCACCAGAGTGATGGTCGGTGCCACGGTGTCGATAGTCACTGTTCCGAGAGAATGTCTGAAATCAGGTGCCGTGTTCGCGGAGTCGGCAGTGTCCGTGACACCGCGAACATTAAATTGTGGCCCTGCATCGTTATCAGCAGCTGTGATGGTATAGGTCGCCATATATTGGTTGGCGACGTTGGTTACCGGCCGCAGATCTTGCGCAGAGCGATCTGATCCGTCAAAGTCAAATAAGGCAGCATCCACAAGCGACGTGGCGGCAAGCGGTTCGTCGGAGCTCACGAACGCCGTGAGGGTGTCACCAACATTCAAATAGGTCGTAGTGCCCACGACTACACCACCAGTGTGTTCAAACCGGTCGAAGGTAATCATCGGCGGGGTGGTGTCCGCATCCACGGCCGCGGCCACGGTGATGATTACCTGGTCGGTGGGTGTGCTTCCCAGCGCGGGAGTGCCAGTATCGGTGACGGTCAAGTCGAAGGTATAAATCCCTGCCTTGGGAGGCGTGAAGGTCGGGCGAACAACGCGGTCATTGCTCAATACGACATCCGGGCCATCTGACTGCGACCAGAAATAAATCAGATCATCCTTGGCGGTTTCCATGTCGCTGCTGCCGCTGCCGTCCAGGGTTACTGGACTGCCGACAACCTCATCAGGTTGATCGGGTCCCGCATCGGAAGTCGGCGCGGTGTTGGCTAGGGGTGCCTGCGCATGGGCGGTGCCCATTGATGCCATCATCGCTACCAGCAGGAGGGCGGCGAGGCGAAGGGCCGCCGGCATCACGCCACGCCTTCCGCCCGGCGGGCCTGGCTGGGGCTGGAGTGAAGCCCGGATAAACCTGGGGGGGGGGGGGGGGGGGGGGGGGCAAAACTGCGCCGCACCGGGACGCTGCACCGGGACGCTGCGCTAAACTTGTGGCTCCGCGCTGAACGCAGGTCATTCTTGTTCATGAAAACGCCCCCTGGGCCGCTGGATAAGTGGGTCCATTGCAAGTGTCTCGAATCTGATAACCCGGTTCGGAACCTGTATGCAAGTGTAGATATCCAGGATTCCCGAACTAAGTCCCTGACGCGCCTCGGCAGGGGCGGCGATGGGCACCGTTGTGGGGTTTTCGCCCCGCGCCCGGGCACCACTCCCGCGGATTTCGCGCTCGAGGAGATAGTCTCAAGGTGGCCACGCGTTTTGCGGGTCCCGCGCCTGTCCGTTGGCCAGGCGGAGCCCTGGCCGGGAGCCGGCATCGCACTTCAGCAAGGATATCGTGGCAGGCCGGAGCCGTCAGGTCGGGCCGCGCGCCAGGGCCAGGATCTTCCGCCTGGCGCCCAGCACCAGATCGAGCCCCGCTTCGCTCGCCAAACGGATGATCAGCCGCCGCGCATGACGGATCACCCGGCCAGGCAGGGCGATCAGAGCCAGGCGCAAGGCCTTCATCCGCCGTGCCACCCAGGCCGGTCCCGGAACCGGTTGCTTCATCACCGCGTTCAAATTATGCGCCAGCACCATGATCGCCCACCAGGCCGCATTGGCTCCGAACAGACCCGAGGGCAGGGTGCCGCCAGCCAGGTCGTGCTTCATCACCGCGTGGACTTCCTCGCTCTTGCCACAGCGCTCCCGGGACCACCAGATCACCGCATCGCCCGGCAGATCACGGTTGGTGACCAGGGCGAACAGCTTGCTGCGCCCCTTCGAGGCAAACGCCGCGGTCGGGAACGGCAACTGATCCCCATCGCCAGGCTCCAACTGTTCCAGCGGCTCCCGGATCGCCAGGAAGCGGTAATCCGCCCGCGTCTTGCTCTCGCCCGCCCAACTCGGCACATGGCAGACCTCCGCCCACTCTTGGCCGGTCTCGTGGCGTTGCCCGTCGAAAACACGATCCAGCGGCCGCCACTCAGCCTCCGGCACGGCCAGGGCGGCACGCCGGAACTCCGCCGTCACGTTGGCGCCGACGGCGAACTCGATCACCCCGAAAACCTTGTCCCGGCCCGCGCCACAACAGAGCAGCAGATCCTTCTGATAACCCGCCGTGTCCGAGCGCAGACAGACCTTGTCCACGCCCCCAGGCAGCGCCGCCAGCGAGGCCTGCAACACCTGCAACTGCCGATAGCCAGCCGGCACATTGCCGTCGCGGAACTCGGAATGCACGATCACCTGCTGTTCCGCCCACCAGGTGTTCAACGGCTGATAGGCCTTGAACTTCTTGTAGCAGTATTCCGCCTGGCGCTTGTGGCTCTGCACCAGCGTCGCGTCCATGTCCAGCGTCGCCGAGCCCTGCCTGCGATGGTGCTGCAGAAATGACACCAGCGCCTGATTGACACGCCGCAGACCAAGCAGACCCGCCGACGGGCGCGGGATGAAGGCACGCCCGGCCTCCCGCAGATCTTCCTGGCCTGCGTCGTGGAAGCGTTCCAACCAGCCCGACAGAGCCGACGGCGAAGGCACGCTGCGCCCGCGACCGCGCCGAAACCGGCTCTTCAGTTGCCGCCGTTCCCGGCGCACCAACAGCCGCCGCTCAACCGCATCCATGGTCGCGGCAAAGCCGGCGTCCGCCTCCAGGCGTTCCAGATCCTCGACCCGATCACCCCCGCACAGATTGAGTGCGATCACCGTGATGATCATCTGCACATCCAGCCAGCCCTGCCGCCCCGCCACCCGCACCTCGCGCCGCACCGCAGCCGCCAGTCCCGATGCCTCAATCAAATCAAGGTAAACACCAATCCCGGCAAAACCCGTCAGATCGCTGCTGCCCGGTTCGCTTTCGTACTCGAAAGGAAGAACGCCCTGTGCCATGTTATTTTCACCCCGTTGGTGATGGAGTTAATCGCAAAAACCATCATAAATCCCTTTAGATTCAAAGACAACGGGGAATTTCAACTTTTTTGATCCAGAATCAGGGTAATTCTCCAGCAATTCTCATTATGGCGTTACAAAGGGGATTCCCAAGGCGGAAAATATATGAATGATGCCATATGTGGTTATCGATTCTCTCATAGACACTCTGCGTAGCCGCTGCGCGATGTTCCCCGACATGCGCACGGGGAGCAATTTGAGCGACACTATGGCCGATATCGGCATGGCTGCATTTTCGGTATTTTTTATGCAGAGCCCGTCCTTTTTATCGCATCAGCGGGCGTTGGAAAAGCGTCGGGCGCGGTCGAACTGCGAGACGCTATTCGCCATTGAGAAGATCCCTGCCGACAATCATGTTCGCACGATGCTTGATCCGGTGGAACCAGATGGGCTGTTCGCGTTGTTCGGGCAAGCCCTTGGCTTGCTTGCAGACAGAGGCGGTCTGAAGGATTTTCGGAAGCCCGGCGGACGGCTTCTGATTGCCCTTGACGGCACCGGGTATTTCACCTCGCAAAAGCTTCATTGCCCGAATTGCTCGCAGCGCAAACGCCATAACGGCGTCATGGAATATTACCACTCCATGCTCTCGGCGGCGGTGGTGGCACCTGGCCATAATTGTGCCATGGTGCTTGAACCGGAGTTCATCGCACCGCAGGACGGACATGACAAACAGGACTGCGAAAATGCCGCCACGAAGCGCTGGCTTTGCCGCTTCGGGCCGCAATACGCGCATCTCAGGCCGGTCTATCCGGGCGATGATCTATATTCCCGTCAGCCGATTTGCGAGTCGGTTCAACGGGTTGGCGGCAATTTCATCTTCACCGCCAAAGCCTCATCGCACCGCTGTCTCTACGAATGGCTCCATGGCGTCGAATTGCCGAGCCTTGAGAAAAAGCTGAAAAAGGGCCGCAGCGTCGTTACTCATCGCTACCGCTGGATGGAAGATGTTCCCCTCCGTGACGGGAAAGACGCATTGCATGTCAATTGGCTTCAGATCGAGATCATCAACAAAGCCGGCAAGGTGACCTGCACCAACAGCTTCGTCACCGATCTGCCGGTCAACGAAGAAACCGTCGTCGAGTTGGCCACCTGTGGCCGGGCGCGCTGGAAGATCGAGAACGAAACTTTCAATACCCTGAAGACCAGGGGTTACCATCTGGAGCACAATTTCGGCCATGGCAAGGAACACCTGGCCAACCTTCTCATAACCATGAACCTGCTCGCCTTCGCGTTCCACACGGTCTGTGACCTGGTGAGCAAGCGCTGGCATGAGGCACGTGAAGCGTTCGGCGCGCGACGGCAGTTCTTCCAGGACCTGCGGAGCATCACCAGATATCACCTGTTCACCGACCGGGGCGCGCTCATCCGCACGATGATAACCGGCGAACCGCCGCCGGAACCAAAACTGCGCTAAAGCACCCGCTCAAGCCTCAGCACAACACAAAAATGAGAAGACAAAACATCATCGCAGAAAATCAAACCATAATGAGAATTGCTGCCAGCGATCTACACCTACCGCTGGAACCCCGGCGACGCGCTGATCTGGGACGGGCGCACTGCCGCATCGCGGGCGGCCGTGGCCATATGACGAGCACCGGACGCTCGTCAGCATCTGCGTCACGGCGCGCGACGGCGACGGGTTGGCGAGCGTTCGGTCGAAGTGACAACCGGCCCGCGCTCTGCTAGCGTCCCGGGCATCGGCACCTGGCATTCAGATCACTTTGCAAATGGGGTGTACCATGCTGTTCCGGCAGTTATTCGACAAGACTTCCAGCACCTATACCTACCTCATCGCCAGCCGCCAGGGCGGCGAGGCGTTGCTGATCGACCCGGTGTTCGAGCAAACCGGCCGCTATCTCAAACTGCTGGAGGAGTTGGACCTGAAGCTGGTCAAGGTGGTCGACACGCACATCCACGCCGATCACGTCTCGGCGATGGGCTCGCTGCGTGACGCCACCCGTTGCACCACGGTGATGGGAGAGCAATCCCCGGCGGATGTGGTGTCGCTGCGGGTGCGTGACAGCGAGGCGGTGACCATCGAGGGGATTTCGTTAACGGCACTGTACACGCCAGGCCATACCTCCGAGAGCTACAGTTTCATGATGGACGACCGGGTGTTCACCGGCGACACACTGCTGATTCGCGGGACCGGGCGGACCGATTTCCAGAATGGCGATCCTTATGAGCAGTACCACTCGCTGTTCGATCGGCTGTTGAAGCTGCCGGAGGCGACCTTCGTGTTCCCGGCCCATGATTACAAGGGCGACACGGTCAGCACGATCGGCGAGGAGAAGGCTTATAACCCGCGGCTCCAGGTTGGCTCGGCCGAGGAATACGCCGAGATCATGAATAATCTCAACCTTCCGAACCCGACCATGATGGACGTGGCGGTGCCGGAGAACCTGAAGGTCGGGCTGCGGTCCAGGGCGCAGCACCGGGTGCCGGTGGTCGAGGTTGCGCAATTGTTAGCGGGCTGGCCTGCGAGCGACTACATTCTGGTTGATATACGCGAGAAGGGCGAGCGGCAGCGTCTAGGCAGCATTCCCGGATCGATCCATGCGCCCTATCAGCCCGTTGACGAAGTCGGCCCTGGACGCGAGCGGCCTGGTCTGATTCTTTGATGTTCTGATTTGACCGGGGGGTTCGCCGATGTCGATGGGACTGCGGAAGGATCGTCAGGGTGACTTGATGGTGGGCTGGGCGGAGATGCCGCGCTCGCCGGGTCATGTGTTTTACGACCGTCTTCAGTCGGTCCTGATCGAGGGCGGCTTCGACGACTTCGTCGAGGCGACCTGCCGGTGCTGTTACGCGGTCAGGACGGGAGCGCCTTCGGTGCCGCCGGGGCGCTGTTTGCGCAGGCATCTGGTGGGCTGTTTCGAGGGCATCGACTCTGAGCGCGGGCTGGAATGGCGCGGCTCGGATTCGCTGTCGCTGCGGGAGTTTCTGCGGCTGGAGAGCCGGGATCGTGTGCCGGACCATTCCTGGCTGTCGAAGACCCGCACGCGCCTGCCCCACGAGGTGCACGCGATGGTCTTCGACCGGGTTCTGGCGCTGATCGCCGAGGCGGGTCTGGTGAAGGGCGACCGCATCGGGGTGGATGCCTCGACCATGGAGGCCAACGCGGCGCTGCGTAACATCGTGCGGCGCGACACGGGTGAGGGCTACCGGGAGATGCTGGAGCATCTGGCCCGGGAGAGCGGCATCGAGACGCCCACGGCCGAGGACCTGGCGCGTCTGGACCGCAAGCGCAAGGGCAAGAAGCTCTCGAACCAGGATTGGGTTTCCAGGAGCGACCCCGAGGCCAGGGTCGCCAGGATGAAGGACGGCACGACCCATCTGGCCTACAAGCCCGAGCACGCGGTGGATCTGGACACCGGCGCGGTGGTGGCGGCCGAGTTGCACCCAGCCGATGAGGGCGACACCACGACGCTTTCCAGGACCCTGGCGGCGGCCGAGGCAAACCTCGAGGCGGTGGCTGCGGCGCCGACCCCAGAGAGCCCGGCCGAATGCGTCACCGACAAGGGCTATTACTCACGGGCGGTCTTGAAGGCCCTGGACGACAGTCCCTGGAAGACCCGGATCGCCGAGCCCAGGCAGAAGGGCTTTTCGCGCTGGCGCGGTGACCAGGCGGCGCGCCGGGCGGTCACCAACAACCGCGTGCGGCTCAACTCCGCGCTCGCCCGCGAGGCCTTCAAGCGGCGCGCCGAGATCGTCGAGCGCTGCTTTGCCCACAGCCTCGATCGCGGCGGCATGCGCCGGACCTGGCTGCGCCGGCGCGAGAACGTGCACAAGCGATACCTGCTTCACGTCGCCGGCCACAACCTCTCGTTGCTGATGCGCCAACTCATCGGCGCCGGCACCCCGCGCCAGGCCGTGGCGGGCGGATATGGCGGTGTTTTCGTGCTTGTTGCGCCCTCTGGAGCCGTTCTGGTCGCTCAGATCGTCCTCATCGTCCCGGAGGATGGCGAAACCGCCGACGCCGCGTCATGTTTCGTCGTGGGGTGAAACCCGGTCAAGTGGGGTGAAACCCGGTAAATGGCGACTTTTTCAACGGGCTGTTAGGCCATGTCGATAGCGACCGTGGCCGGGAAATTCCGTTACCGGGCGAATGGGGCGATTTTTGACCCTGGCCCACCGCCGGGACAGCCCTGTCTGGATCCGGCCACCCCCCTGTCCACCCCCTGCCGTCAACCTGCTCGAGTCGGGCTACCCGGCCCGTCGATCTGCGCCTCAATCGCGCCCATGCCAGGCCCTGCCCCGACCAGCTCCTCGACTGGCACCAGTTCGGACCTGCAGGGCCGGCCATCGACCGCCACCAGGGCCCGCCCGGCCCCTACCCCCGCCACGACGGCATGACAAAGGGGAGGGGGCGCTTGCGGCTTGTGAGTTTGTGGGCTTAGGCTGGGGCAAGCCCAGGGGGACAAACCATGACTTGTAGGATGCTGTTTTTTTCCATTGCCGTTGCAGCGGGTGCTTGTGCAGGACCTATAACCCCGGAAGATGCTGTTGCGGTTAGGGAAGGCGTAACAGTCAGCTACAACCGGCACACCGGAATCAGCACAACTCTCGGCCCATTAGTCCATAACCATGGTGACGATGGTTTCTTCAATGACGGCCGGAGGTACAGCTATTTTTTGCGGTTATTCAAGAAGAAGGATGTTTCTTTGGGAACGCAATTGTATGTGCATGCGTATTTTAGAGAGTGGGCGTTCCTGGACAGTGCCTACAGCGAAGGAAATAAACTTGATGTTACCCAAATAAGCAGGAAGGTGGGTAGTTGTAGTAACTATGGTTGCACTGTTGAGGAAAACGGGAAATTGGCGCTAATGCGTTATACTTGGAGTGTGATCGGCGCGAAACCCCGGCGATTGCCCGGCCAGCAGCCGGTTTGATGCTTGAAAAAACGGAACAGGTGGCAACGCATTGACTGCGCAAGTGAAACCAGTCGAGGAATTCGAGCTGCGCCCCGCGAATCGCGCGCGGCCGGTGGCATTGTGGCGCCGGGCGATCTCGCTGATCCTGAAGATTCTGATCCCGTTGACGGTTCTGGCCGTCGCCGCAAAGGTTTCGTGGGCACTGTTTCTGTCGTCCCCCGTGGCCGATCGAATGGCGCCGCCCCGAGTGCCCCGTCTGGTCGAAGTGATCGAGGTCCTGCCCGCTACTCAGGGCCCGATGATCGAGGCATGGGGCGAGGTGGTGGCGGCGCGCACACTGGTGGTGCGCCCGGAGGCTGGCGGCACCATTGTTTCGCTCAGCAGCCGTCTTACCCCCGGTGGCCTGGTGCTGGCAGGCGAGGAGTTGGTCCGCCTCGACGACCGTGAGCAGCGCCTCACCGTTGCTCAGGCTCAGGCGGAAATCCTCCAGATCGAGGCCCGGATCGCGACCGAGGATGGCCAGCAGGAACGAGCAAAGCGCGACCTCCTGAGGTTGCCAGGCACGCTGACCGAAAGCCAGCGGCAACTGGTCCTCCGGGCACCGCAGATGGCGGCGCTCAAGGCCGAGTTGGCCGCCGCCGAGGCAATGCGCGAGCGCGCCATGGTGGCGCTGTCGTACACGGTGATCCGGGTTCCCTTCGACGCCCTGGTGATCGAGGAAGAGGTGGCCAAAGGCACCATGCTTAGCGCCGGTTCAGCGTCCGCGACACTGGTCGCCGCCGACCGGTTCCACGTGGTGGTGGCAGTGCCGGTATCGGCGCTCGACTGGATCAACCCGAAATCCGGTCAGATCCTGCGCTTCACTCAGCCCGGGGTCTGGCCCGAGGGCAGCTATCGCGACGGAACCGTCAAACGGCTGACCGCCGGGTTGAGCGAGACGGGGCGCATGGCCGAGTTGATCGTTGCGATCGATGATCCGCTGGCCCGCAAGCCGGAGAATCAGGGCAAGCCGCGTCTCCTGCTCGGCAGTTTCCTGCGTGCCATCGGCGAGGGCAGGGCGGTCGAGTCGGCGGTTGCCCTCGACCGCGCCTATCTGCACGACAATGACACGGTCTGGGTGATGACGCGGGAAAACCGGCTTGAAGTACGCTCGGTGACAATCGCCTGGCGCGGCGCTGATCAGGTACTGATCAGCGATGGGTTGGTGGCTGGTGACAGGGTCATCACCACGCGGCTTGCGGTCATGGCGCCAGGAATGGAAGTCCGTCTTGCCGACGGGGCCCGGGAAGGGGCCCGGGAAGGCGGCGGCGGATGAGTCCGAGCCTGCGTTCGGCCGGGCCGATCGCCTGGATGGCGCGCCATTCGGTGGCGCCCAACCTGCTGATGCTGGTGCTGGTCCTGGGCGGCATCTTCATGTCCACCAAGATCAAGCAGGAATTCCTGCCGGCGACGACACAGGACACGGTAACCGTCTCGATTACGCTGCCCGGCGCGACACCCGAGGAGGTCGAACAGTCGATCATCCTGGCCGTCGAGGAGGAGTTGCGGTCGATCCAGGGCATCGACAAGCTGGTCGCCACGGCGAACGAGGGTTCGGCCAGCGTCGTTGCCGAGTTGTCGACCGGGCGTGACCGGCGTCTGGTCTACAACGACATCCAGCAGGCGGTGGACCGGGTGACGACCTTCCCGGATGATGCCGAGGAGCCTCGAGTGTCCCTCGACGCCCGGCGACGCGAAGTTGTGGAGCTTCATCTCTACGGCGAGGTCGATGAGCGATCGCTGCGCATGGCTGCCGAGCACCTGCGCAATACCCTGTTGCAGCAGCCCGAGATCAGCCAGGTTGATCTCGAGGGCAGCCGCGACCTGGAAATCGATGTCGAAATTTCCCGCGCCGAGTTGCGCGCCTACAAGCTGACCCTTTCGGGCGTCGCCGCCACCATCCGCGAAGCAGCACTCGACCGCTCCGGCGGCACGTTGGAGACCAGCAGTGGCGACGTCCTCCTCCGGCTGGCCGACCGGCGCGATGCGGCGCGTGAATTCGCGCTGATCCCGCTGATCGCAGACCGCCGCGGCACTGTTCTCCGGATCGGCGACGTGGCCGAGGTGCGCCCTGGTTTCGAGGACAGCAATGTCGTCTCGACCTTCGACGAGAAACCCTCGATCCGGTTGAATGTCTTCCGGGTTGGCGACGAGACCCCGATCACAGTCTCGGACGCGGTCAAGCGCGTGTTGCCCGGCGCCATGGCAACCTTGCCCGAGGCGATCCAGGTGGTGACCCTGAACGACCGGTCGACCTACTTCCGCGAGCGCATGAACCTGCTGATGAAGAACGGGTTCATCGGCTTGATTCTGGTGCTGTCCGTGCTGAGCCTGTTCCTGGAATACAAGCTCGCCTTCTGGGTCGCGGTTGGTATCCCCACGGCCTTTCTCGGCACGTTGCTGTTCCTGCCCGGTTTGGGCGCATCGATCAACCTGGTGTCGATGTTCGCCTTCATCCTGGCGTTGGGGATTGTTGTCGATGATGCCATCGTTGCGGGCGAGAACATCTATGAATATCTCGAACGCGGCATGAGCCGGATCGACGCTGCTATCCAGGGCGCGCGCGACATCGCGGTGCCGCTCAGCTTCTCGATTCTCACCAATATCGTCGCCTTCATTCCGCTGGCGCTGGTGCCGGGCACGTTCGGCAAGTTCTGGGTGGTGATCCCGATGGTGGTCTCGATCGCGTTCCTGTTGAGCTGGATCGAGGCGCTGTTCGTGCTGCCGGCGCATCTGGCCAATGTCAGCCGTCGCGACCCGAACAAGCGCGCCAGCCTGCCGATCCGGATCCAGCAGCGTTTCAGCCGGGGTCTGGCTTGGTTTGTTCGCAGGGTTTATGGCCCGCTCCTGCGCTTTGCTATGAACTGGCGCTATGCGACAACCGCAGTGTTGGCTGCGGCGCTTGCGCTTGCGCTCGCCTGGCCGCTGACTGGGCGCATGGGATGGAGCCTGTTCCCGGCCATCCCGCGCGACTATTCGCGTGCCATCGTGACCTTGCCTATTGGCACGCCGCTCGAGACCACCCTGGCGGTGCGTGACCGGATGATCGCGGCGGCGAAGCAGGTCACCGCCGAGAACGGCGGCGAGCAGTTGGGGCAGGGTATCTACGCTTTCGTCAACGGAACCAGAATCAATGTCAAAGCGTTCCTGCAACCGCCCGAGATCCGGACGCTGCCAACCGAGGAGTTTACCAAGAAGTGGCGCCATGCGGCGGGCAGGCTGTCAGCAGCGCGCTCGGTGCGCTACGAATCGGCCTTCGGTGGCCACGGCGGCGACACCGATATCGCGATCCGGCTGTCGCATCCGGCTGTCGCGGTGCTTTCGCGCGCTGCAAGTATCCTGGCCGGACGGTTGGGAGAGTTCGGGTCGGTCCGCGATCCGGACGACGGATTCACCCCCGGCAAGGCACTGCTCGAGTTCCGCCTCAACGAGGCTGGCCGGAGCCTTGGCCTGACGTCCGACGAGGTTGCCCGCCAAGTTCGCGCCGCCTTCTTCGGGATCGAGGCCCTGGCCCAGCAGGACGGCCGCAACGAGGTCACCGTGCGGGTCCGCCTGCCGGAGTCGGAGCGCCGGTCCGAGGCGGATATCGAGACCCTGCTGATCCGCACCCCCGACGGTGGCGAGGTGCCGCTCTACGAGGTTGCCGAGGTCGAGCGCGGCCGGGCCGACGCGGTGATCACCCGCGAGGACGGCATGCGCATCGTCACCGTCTCGGCCAATGTCGAGCCGAAGGACCAGACCAGCCAGGTACTGGCGGCGGTGACCGCCGATATCCTGCCACGACTGGCGGAAGACTATCCGGGCCTGGGCTATTCGCTGGAGGGCCGCCAGGCGACCCAGCGTGACACCATGAACAGCTTCATGACCTTCTCGATCCCGCTGGCGCTGATCATTATCTACGGGCTTCTGGCGATTCCCTTCCGCTCGTATGTGCAGCCCGCGATCGTGATGACGGCAATTCCTTTCGGGTTTGCCGGAGCGGTCATCGGCCACCTGATCATGGGCATGTCGCTGTCGATCATCTCGGTTTTCGGTATCATCGCGCTCAGTGGCGTGGTCATCAATGCCGCTCTGGTGATGATCGATTATGCCAACAAGGCGCGGGCTGCGGGAGCATCGCCGTTTGAGGCGATCTGGCGTGCCGGGCAGCGCCGGTTCCGGCCGATCCTGCTGACGACGATGACCACTTTCGGCGGGTTGGCACCAATGATCTTCGAGACCTCGCGCCAGGCCAAGTTCCTGATCCCGATGGCGGTTTCACTTGGTTATGGAATTGTCTTCGCAACCTTCGTGGTGCTGCTTCTGATCCCGTGTCTCTACATGATCCTGGAGGATTTGCGCAACCTGGCCAACCCGCCGGAGCCCGATCCGGATCAACCCGCCCCGTTGCTGCCCGCCAGGCAACCGGTCGCAGCGGAGTAGTACTGACTTTCATCGATCGCAACCTTTCCGCCGGCGCCGCGCTCTGTCCTGGCAGTGCCGGGGAAGGGCGATTCAATTTACTGGATTCGGCAGGGTATGCGATGGGTGGGCAAGGTTGCGTACATACCTAACTTACTGAAATATAACAGAAACTTGTTCAAAGGTGATTCATGGTTTCCGAAAAGTGAATCTGATCGACGGCGATACGCTTTAGTCAAGAAGCTCGGTTAGCGGGCGTCTCTCGCGTTTTCTCTGGAGCTCGAAATTCCCCAGAGGCGTCCATCCGGCCAGCGTGGTTTCGATGGGGTCTTTGCGGAACGCGGCCCTCAATGTCTCCTCCACCCGCTTGCGGTCGGTCTTCTTCAGGGGCGCGAAGTCGAAGATGATCTGGCCGCCAAGCCCGCGCAGGCGAAGCTGCCGGGGCACTTCCTTTGCAGCCTCAAGGTTGGCGGTCAGCGATGCGCCGCCGCCGAACTCGCCCGCGGTGTTCACATCGACGGTGACCATGGCGCGGGTCGCCTCGATGGCCATCCAGGCCCCGGAAGGCAGGTCGGCGCGGGGGGATTTCAGGCGCTCGATCTCGTCCCAGACGCCGAAGTGGTCGAAGAGAGAATCTGTGCCGTAATTCTGGACCCGGCGAGTGACCTCCTCGCATGTGTAGTGCATGGCGTAAGGTATAGTGTCGTCGAAGTATCTTACTCGTGGAGGAACAAAAATCGAATTCGGGGCTGGAGTGGTCCATTCCGCTAGAGCCAAGAAATAGGAGTGCCGTGGCGCGTAAAGTTCCTGCGGCGGAGAGTAGCGATTGGTAACGTCGCGAAGGCGCTCGTTTGACCTCAGCATCGCGCCAACTTCGTTTGCTATTTCAGCCTCAGATGCACCCTCGGCGGCCGTCCGAATGATGATACCTTTCACAATCTCGTTGAAGGCGGGATCGCTGTCGTATTGGGAGAGCGTTTCCTCGACCACAGAGGTCAATCGCGCACGCTCCTCCGGCGACGTGATCTGGCGTGAAACGTTCACACCCGGCGCGCTAGGTGTATGAATAATCCTCCGTCCTTTGTAGAGGACGCGGGACGTGACTGGGGTGGCCTTGCCGGGTTCGGCATGGGAACTCACCTGCACGATTATGCCTTGGCCCTCTTTAAGTCCCTTGGCTTCCCGAAGAAATCCGCCCTGATCCAGGGTCAACTTGACGAAGGCACCGCCCGTATTGGGGATCAACCGGTCAACCTTGGCCCAGTAGATTTCGCCGGGGGCAGGGGTGGTGTCGCCTTTCAATGGACCGAGCAGCAGGTCTTCCAGCCTGCCATCGACCAGAAGCGCGGCCTGGCTCGCCCGGTCTTTGGGCGTGTCGATCAGGATCACCCGGCCCTTCACCCCGCCACCCCCTCGAACGTCACAGGATACCCCGCCCCCTGCAACAGCGCAGCGGCCTCGCACAGCGGCAGCCCAACCACGTTGGTGTAACTGCCAATGATCTCCGGGATGAACGCCGCCGCCAACCCCCGGATGTCATAGCCTCCAGCTTTGTCGCGCCACGCGCCGGAGCGGATATAGGCCGAGATCTCGGCATCGGACAGGCGCTTGAACTTGACCCGGGTTTCGACCCGGCGCTGCCATATTCGCTCGCCCAGCTTTAGATACACCGCCGTCGTCACCCGGTGACGCCGTCCCGACAACAGCAGCAGGAATTGCACCGCTTGCGCTTCGTCCAACGGTTTGCCGAGGATTCGCCGCCCGACCGAAACGTCGGTGTCGGCGGTCAGGATCAGCGTGGGCTCGGTGGCGGACGACCCGCCTCCCCGACCCTCGCCGCCGCGGGAGGAGAGAGAAGCGAGCGCTTCCGCCTTCTCCCGCGCCATGCGGTCCACATAGGCGTGCGGCAACTCGCCCTTCAGCGGCGTCTCGTCAATCTCGGCTGCACGCACTTCGTCCGGCACCACGCCGATCTGCGCCAACAGATCGCGCCGGCGTGGGCTGGCGCTCCCGAGGATCAGCCGCACCTACTTGAAACGATAGGTGATGCGCCCCTTGGTCAGGTCATAGGGGGTCATCTCGACCTGCACCTGGTCCCCCGCCAACACCCGGATGCGGTTCTTGCGCATCTTGCCGGCGGTATGGGCGATGATCTCATGGCCGTTCTCGAGCTTGACCCGGAAAGTCGCGTTGGGCAGCAGCTCGGTCACGACTCCGGGGAATTCAAGCATCTCTTCCTTGGCCATGCCGTCTCCGTTTTTTGTTCGCTACCTGCCCGTGAGTCTTGGCGGGCGGCAGTCTGCGGCGGAACATGAACCGGAAAGCAAACGATTTCAAGCGCCAAGACTGTCGTCTTCGGTGCCCGGACCGAAGGTCGCAACGATCGATCTCAGGATTTGGTCGCGGGTTTGGCGATAGGCGTCCAACTTCTGCTCGCGCCGGTCGCCGATGCCAGTCGGGTCCAGGGTTGGCCAATAGACCACCTCGATCGACAGATGCCTGGTATACTCGAGCGCCCGGCGCTGCGAGGCGGGCGACAGCGCCACGATCATGTCGTAGGACGCCATGTCGTCGCCCCACTCCTCCATCTCGTCGAAGCTCTTGCAGCGGTGGCGCGAGATGTCCACGTCCAGTTCCCCAGACACGACCACCATGAAGGGATCGACGTCGAGATCGTGGTGCACCCCGGCCGATTGCACGAAGATCCGGTCGCCGTGGAGCTTCTTCATCAGCCCTTCGGCCACCGGCGAGCGAACGGCGTTGTGATCGCAGCAGAACAGCACCGATCCGGGAAGGGATATGCCCAAGGCGCTCAACCCCGGAACTGAAGGGCGCAAATCACCGTGAACAGGCGCCGCGCGGTCTCGTGATCGGTCTCGATCTTGCCCTCCAGCCGCTCGGCGAGGATCCGCGCACCCTCGTTGTGGATGCCGCGCCGGCCCATGTCGATCGCTTCGATCCGCGACGGCGGAAGGCGCTTGACCGCGTCGAAATAGCTCTCGCAAATTGCGAAGTAGTCCTTGATCACGCCACGCACCGGCGACAGCGACAGGTGCAACTTCGCCGCGGGTTCGCCGGCTTGGGTCGCTGCATCCATCACCAGCATTCGTTCGGCCATGCCGATGCCCAGGTCATAGGGGCCCGCAGGCACCTCCTGACCGTCGCGCGGCGTGATCTGGAATCGGTTTTCCTCGACCAGGTCGAAGATCGCGACGTCTAGCTCCTGCTGAATCTCCGGGGTGCGCGCGCGCGGGCGGTCCTCGACCAGATGCACCGCTGAAAGCCGGTCAGTATCGGCGAACTCGGTCATGGCTTGGCCTCCCCCGGCTCGGCAATGTGTTCATCTGGGCGTCCAGCCGTGCCCGCACCGATAGCCCATGCGCCTCCAACCCCTCGGCGATCGCCAGCGCCTCCGCTGCCGGGCCGATCGCCGCCATGGCTTCGGGCGAGACCCGGATAAGAGTGGTGCGCTTCATGAAATCGAGCACCGAGAGGCCCGACGAGAACCGGGCCGAGCGTGCTGTCGGCAGCACATGGTTTGGCCCGCCCACATAGTCGCCGATTGCCTCCGGAGTATGGGCGCCCAGGAAAATCGCCCCAGCATGGCGGATCAGTGGCACCAGCGCTTCCGGGTCGGCGGTGCACAGCTCCAGATGCTCCGGCGCGATACGGTTCGACAGCTCGGCAGCATGCGCCAGGTCGCGGGCCACGATCACCGCGCCGAATTCGCGCCAGCTCGCCCGCGCAATCTCTGTCCTTTGCAACCGTTGCAACAGACGTTCGACCGCCAGGCCGACATCGGCCGCGAATTTCGCGTCATCGGTGACCAGAATCGCCTGGGCGCTTTCGTCATGCTCGGCCTGGCTCATCAGGTCGATGGCGATCCAGTCCGGGTCGTTTTCGCGGTCGGCGATCACCAGGATCTCCGACGGTCCGGCGATCATATCGATCCCGACCTGACCGAAAACCCGCCGCTTTGCCGCCGCCACATAGGCATTTCCGGGCCCGGTGATTTTGTCTACGGGCCGGATCGGCCCGGCGCCGTAAGCCATCGCCGCGATCGCCTGGGCGCCGCCGATGCGATAGACTGTCTCGACCCCCGACAGCCTTGCTGCCAGCAGCACCAGCGGGTTGACCGCGCCGTTCGGCGTTGGCGCGCAGATCACCAGGTGCTTCACGCCCGCCACCTGCGCAGGAATCGCGTTCATCAGTACCGATGAAGGGTAGCTCGCCAACCCGCCGGGCACATACAGCCCGGCAGCATCCACCGCCGTCCAGCGCCAGCCAAGGTGCACCCCGATGGCATCCTCCCACTCGGCGTCCTCGGGCAATTGCCGCGCGTGATAGGCACGGATGCGCGCCGCCGCCAGCTCCAGTGCGGCGCGTTCCGCCTCGGGCACGGTGGCGATGGCGGCGTCGATCTCGGCGGCCGAGAAGGCCAGCGTCTCCTCGGTCAGTTCCAGCCGGTCGAAGCGGCCGGTCAGCTCGATCACCGCGTCCGCGCCGCGCGTCTGGACATCGGCGATGATCTCGGCCGCCACCGCGTCCACATCGATGTCGGTCTCGCGTTTGGCGCCGAGCAGCGCGGCGAAACAAGCCTCGAAATCCGGTTGGTCGTGGCTCAGGGTGACGGGCATTGGCGGCTCCCCAGGGGCAGCTTTTGGTGGCAGAAATCCGGCCCTCTTTACGCTTGGTGCGGAAAGCAGACAACCCGTGCCTTTTCTGCTAGACAGCGGTGAAATCCGGTGGTTGTACTGGCGCGGCGCCGCGAGCGGACGCGAAATACTGTAATGAACGGGGAGCAGACAATGGATTGGGCCGCTTACGCGATCAATTTTCTCGTCGCCATCGCCATCCTGTGCGCGGGGCTTTTCATCTCGGGCCGCGTCGGCAGCCTGATCCGCCATCTCGGCATGAAGTACCCGCAGCTTGACGTGACGCTGTTCAACTTCCTGGGCTCGCTGGTGCGCTGGACGATCATTGCGCTGACCGTCGTCGTCGTGCTCAGTCAATTCGGGGTCGAGACGACCTCGCTGATCGCGCTGGTCGGCGCCGCCGGTCTAACAATCGGCCTGGCCTTGCAGGGTACGTTGTCGAACCTCGCCGCCGGGGTCATGCTGTTGATCTTCCGGCCGTTCCAGGTGGGTGACTATGTCACCGCGGGTGGCCATTCCGGCACCGTGGAGGAGATCTCGCTTTTCACCACCCATTTCGTCAGCACCGACAACGTGCTGACCATCGTGCCCAACGGCGATATCTGGGCCAGCGCAGTGACGAACTACTCGGTCAAGGACACGCGCCGCCTCGACCTGGTCTTCGGCGTCTCCTACGGCACTGACCTGAAGGCCGCCGAGCAAGCGCTGCGCGACGTGATCGGCGAGGACGACCGCATCAACAGCGAACCCGCCGAGCCATTTGTGGCCGTCTCCAATCTGGGCGACAGCTCGGTCGATTTCACCATCCGGGTCTGGTGCGATGCCTCGGATTACTGGGCGTTGAAATTCCACATGCTGCGCACGGTCAAGGAGACCTTCGATGAACGTGGCATCGATATCCCATTCCCGACCACCACCATCGTGCGGCAGGAATCCGGCTAGAATGCAGGCTGGGGCGCGACGTTCGGGCCCTTTCTTTCAATGCCGGTTCCTCCTAACAGGCGGGGAACCTGCACCGCATTTTATTGCCGGAGACCTGCCACCGATGGCCGACGATCCCGCTAAAATCGAACTCGTGATCCGCGACCTCGCCCTTGCAGCCGGGCGCGCCATAATGGACGTCTATGAGCGTGCCGACCTTGGCGCAGTGTCGAAGGCCGACGGCAGCCCGGTGACCGAAGCCGATCTTGCTGCTGACCGGTTGATTGCCAAGGGGCTGGTCGCGGCATTTCCGGATATCCCGGTTGTTACCGAGGAGCAGTCAGAAAGCCACAGCGAAACCGGCCACCGGCGGTTCTTCCTGATCGATCCGCTGGATGGAACCAAGGAGTTCATCCAGCGCCGGGGCGAGTTCACCGTCAACATCGCGCTAATCGAGGACGGTCTGCCGGTGATGGGCGTGGTCTACGCCCCTGCCATCGGCCGAATGTTTCGCAGTATTGCCGCTGGTGGGGCGGTCGAGGAAGCCGTTGGCTCCGATAGTGTTCCGGTCCCGGGTTCCATCCGGGAAATCGGCGTCTCGACACCGGACAACACGGCGCTGGTGGTTGTCGCCTCGAAATCGCATCGCGATCAGGCGACCGACGACTACATCGCCCGCTACAATGTCGCTGATTTCAAGAGCGCCGGCTCGTCGCTGAAGCTCTGTCTGCTCGCCGCCGGCGAGGCCGATTTCTACCCCCGCCTCGGGCGCACCATGGAGTGGGACACCGCCGCCGGCCACGCAGTGCTGCGCGCTGCCGGGGGGCAGATGCTGCGCTTCGACGATCACCAGCCGCTGGTCTACGGCAAGCCCGGTTTCGAGAACCCGTTCTTCCTGGCCATGACGCCGGGTGTCGACCTCGATCCCGCCGGTGTGCAGCCCTCGGCCGCGGGCTCTGGTGGCCAACGATGACCGTCAGCATTCTCATCCCGTCTCGCTACGGCTCGACCCGTTTTCAGGGCAAGTCATTGGCGCCATTGCGTGGGGCGACCGGCGCAGCGCGCAGCCTGATCCGGCGCAGTTGGGACGCCGCCTGCTCGGTTTCGGGCATTGACCAGGTCATGGTCGCGACTGACGATGCCCGTATCGAGGCCGAGGCGTTGGGCTTCGGTGCCGAAGTAGCGATGACCTCGCCCGACTGTGCCAACGGCACCGAACGCTGCGCCGAGGCGCTGGGGAAGCTGGGTACGGCGCCCGCGATCGTCGTCAATCTGCAAGGTGATGCGCCGCTCACACCGCCTTGGTTCATCGAGGCATTGGTTGCCACCATGCAGGCGCGCCCGGAGATCGCCGTCGCCACCCCGGTGCTGCGCTGCGACGCCCAGGCGATGGAAAGCTTCCTGGCCGACCGCCGGGCAGGCCGCGTTGGCGCCACCACGGCGGTGTTCGATGCAAATGGCCGCGCTCTCTACTTCTCGAAGCAGGTGCTGCCCTATACCGGCCGGGCGCTGGCCGAGGGCGAGACCTGCCCGGTCTTCCACCATGTCGGCGTCTATGCCTACCGGCCCGACGCGCTCCGGCGCTATGTCGCGATGCCGCCTGGCCCGCTCGAACAATGGGAGGGGCTGGAACAGCTTCGCTTCATGGAGAACGGCGAGGATGTCTTCTGCGTCGAGGTTGATGCCTGCGGTGCCCATTTCTGGGAGCTGAACAACCCCGAGGACGTGCCCCGGATCGAGCGCGTACTGGCCGGGCGCGGCATCGAGTAAGCCTGTGTCCCGGCTTGTTGCCGCCCCATGGCGGTGCTAGAGCAAAAGGGATTGAGCCTGGGCCGAGCTCAGCGCAGGAGGGTGATATGGCACAGAAAATCCGGACAGCGGTTTTCCCGGTCGCGGGGCTCGGCACACGCTTCTTGCCCGCGACCAAGTCGATGCCGAAAGAGATGCTGCCCTTGGTCGATCGACCGTTGATCCAATACGCAATCGACGAGGCCCGCGCCGCCGGAATCCAGGAGTTCATCTTCGTCACCGCCCGTGGCAAGAGCGCCCTTGAGGACTATTTCGACCGCGCCCCCGCATTGGAGCGTGAATTGGAAGCGAAAGGCAAGACCGACCTCCTTGCGGAAGTGAGAAACTCCACCATGCCGTCGGGCGCCATCGCCTATATCCGCCAGCAGGAGGCGCTCGGCCTCGGGCACGCGGTCTGGTGCGCCCGGCGGCTACTGGGCGACCAGCCGTTCGCAGTGATCCTGCCGGACGACGTGATCGCCGGCGATACCCCCTGCTTGCAGCAGATGGTCGAGGGCTACGATGCCGCTGGCGGCGGCTGCATGATGGCGGTCATGGATGTGCCCGAGTCGCAGGTCTCGAACTACGGTGTGCTGAAGGTGGCCAACGATCAGGGTGATCTGGTCCGCGCCTCCGGGCTGGTCGAGAAACCCGCGCCCGAGGACGCGCCGTCGAATGTTGCCATTATCGGCCGGTATATCCTGACCACCGAGGTGCTGAAGACTTTGGGCCAGAGGAAACCGGGCGTGGGTGGCGAAATCCAGCTGACTGACGCGATCGCCGAGCAGGTCGGAGCGGGCGCTCCGGTCCATGGCTACCGCTTTCGCGGTCATCGTTACGATTGCGGATCGAAGGCCGGGTTCCTGCGCGCGACGGTGGCATTTGCTTTGGCCAGGAAGGATATATCCGAGGATTTCTCGGGGTATATCAGACAGATGGCACGCGAGGATCTGAGCGTCGGTTGGTAGCTGGCAACCGGGTCAAAAGGTCTGGTCGTAGTCCCCCACCGCCGGTTCCGTGCGGATAACAGCGTCCATTCCGGCGAAGATTTTCCGCAACTCGTCCTCCGAAGTCGGGCTTTCACACACCACCACCAGATTTGGGGTGTTCGACGAGGCGCGCACCAGGGCCCAGGCGCCGCCTTCCAGCATAACCCGGGCGCCGTTCACCGTGATCACGCCCTCGATCGTCAACGGCCCCAAACACTCGCGTGCCGTGGCCATCGCCTCCAGCCGGGCGGTCAGGCGCTCGATGACGGCGTATTTCTTCTCGTCGGCGCACCATGGCGACATCGTTGGGGTTGTGTAGGTCCGGGGCAGGGCGCGGTGCAGGTCCGACATGGCGCGTTCCGGGTTTCGGTCCAGCAACTTGCACACCTCCACCGCCACCCGCAGCCCGCAATCGTATCCCCGTCCGATCGGCCCGGCAAAAATTGCATGGGCAGATTTTTCGAATCCCGCCAGCGCGCCCAGTTCCCTGACCCGGCGTTTCATATGGCTGTGTCCGGTCTTCCAGTAGTCGATCTTCGCGCCCAAGGCGACCAACACCGGATCGGTGGCGAATAGCCCGGTTGATTTCACGTCCGCCACGAAGGTCGCGCCCGGATGCAGCCCGATCAGGTCGCGCGCCAGGATCACGCCGACCTTATCGGCGAATATCTCCTCGCCCTTGTCATCGACCACCCCACAGCGGTCGCCGTCACCGTCGAAGCCGAGCGCCAGGTCGGCTCCGGTCTCGCGCACCGCCCGGCCCATGTCGTGGAGCATTTCCATCGCTTCCGGGTTGGGGTTGTAGTTGGGAAAGCTGTGGTCAAGCTCGGTGTGCAGCGCCACCACCTCCGCCCCGATCCGCCGTAGAACCTCCGGCGCGAAGGCACCAGCCGTGCCGTTGCCGGTGGCGCAGACCACTTTGAGCGGGCGCGACAGCTGGAAGTCGCCAACCAGATCATCGATATAACGCTTGCGCACGCCTTCGATGGAGAGATAGCGCCCGCCCTCGCGCGATTGCCCCAGCCCTTCCATGACGATGGTCTTCAAACGCGCCATCTCGTCGGGTCCGTGGGTCAGGGGGCGTTGCATCCCCATCTTGACCCCGGTCCAGCCGTTCGGGTTGTGGCTGGCAGTGACCATGGCAACCGCCTGGGCATCGAGATCGAACTGGGCGAAATAGGCCATCGGGCTCAGCGCCAGGCCGATATCACGCACCTCGGCCCCGCCCGCGATCAACCCGATCACCAGAGCCTGCTTGACGGCCAGGGAATAGGACCGGAAGTCGTGGCCAACCACCACAACCGGCGACAACCCGGCTTCGTCGAGTTGCGTCGCCAGCCCCAATCCCAGCATTTGAATGCCCAGTAGATTGATCTCGTCGGGATAGCGCCAGCGGACATCGTATTCGCGAAACCCGGTGGAGCGGATCATCGGCTGCGTCGTGCTGTCGAGGCCGTTCTGGCTTACTTTGGTCAGCGGCTTGCGGATAGTCATCCGACGAAGGTCCTTGCTTGCCCCGGTGAGATCAGTCGAGCGAAACCGGCCGCGCCTTGGCGGCTCGGTCGAATTCAATCAATGTATCAAGAAGTTCACTTATCTTATTGAGGTGTATCATGTTTGGTCCGTCAGAAGGTGCGTTGTCCGGGTCCGGATGCGTTTCGATGAAGAATCCGGCCACGCCCACCGCCGCCGCCGCTCGCGCCAGCACCGGGGCGAACTCGCGCTGACCGCCGGAGGAGCCGCCTTGGCCACCCGGCTGTTGCACGGAATGGGTCGCATCGAAGATCACCGGGTATCCGGTCTGCGCCATGGTCGGCAGGCCGCGAAAATCGGTGACCAGGGTGTTGTAGCCAAAGCTGGTGCCACGCTCGCACAGCATGATCTGGCGGTTGCCGGTCGAGGCGACCTTGGCAGCGACATTGGTCATGTCCCAGGGCGCCAGGAACTGGCCCTTCTTGATGTTGATCGCCCGCCCGGTATTACCCGCCGCCAACAACAGGTCGGTCTGGCGGCAGAGGAAGGCCGGGATCTGTAACACATCCACCACCTCGCCAACGGGCGCACACTGTGCCGCCTCATGCACATCGCTCAGTACCGGACAGCCGATCTGGCGGCGCACCTCGGCCAGGCATTCCAGCCCCTTCTCCATGCCCAGCCCGCGCTTTGCGCTGAGCGAGGTACGGTTTGCCTTGTCGAAGGACGCCTTGAAGATCAGCGCAATGCCCCGCGCGGCGCAAATCTCCGCCAGGGTTCCGGCGATGTCGAGCGAATGCTGTAGCCCTTCTGCCTGGCAGGGGCCGGAGATCAGTGCGAAAGGCAGGTTGTTGGCAATTCGCGCGGCCCCAATGACGATGGTTTCCGCGGTTTCCGCCGTCGCAGTGGTCATGAACATCTCCTCAGAAGCCGTTTTCTCCGCGCCTCGATCCCGTGGCGGGCGGCATGTGATGTAAAGCCCGAAATGCTGCCGAAAGGCAAGGCTCGGGTTCCTTGCGATTGTGGCTCGCCCCCGCGACCGATGGCGCCTATATTCCGCGGATGATCGATCTTTTGCTCAGACTGATCGGCCGCAGTGGGGATGAACCGCCCTCGCAGGCTGACGAACGCACCGCGCTTGCGGCCCTCTTGGTCGAGGCTGCCCGTGCTGATGGCACTTATGACACCGATGAATCCGAGCGGATCGCGCGGGTGCTGTCCACCCGCTACGGCCTCTCAGCCAGTGAGGCCGCCGCCTTGCGCGCCGACGGCGAGGCGGCGCAGGCCAAAGCGGTCGACCTGGTGCGCTTCACTCGGGTGGTCAAGAAAGCGGTTGCTTGTGAAGAGCGCGTTGGCGTGATCGAGGCGGTCTGGGAGGTCATATATGCCGACGGGGAGCGCGAGATGCACGAGAGCGCGCTGATACGCAAACTATGCGGACTGTTGCATATTGAGGATCGCGAGGCCGGACTGGCCCGCCAGCGCGTGGTGGCGCGGCTGGGGATCAAGTAACGGTTACCAATACCTGATACGGGCATTGGTGATCTTCTCGCAGCCGGTGTCGGTTACCACTACAGTCTCCTCGAAATCCCCGAGATAGCCGTCCTTGCGGATCGTCCGCTCGATGCAAAGCACCATCCCCGGTTCGATCACGGTCGCGTCGCCCGGTGCCAGCCAGGGCGCGTCCCAACCCAGTCCAACCCCGTGGCCAAGGCCCGAAAAGACCCCGTCATTGGGGTAACCCAGCGCGGTTTGCTTTGCCAGTCCCGCCGCGGACACCGCTTCGGCGGTCACTCCCGGCCTGATCTCGGCGATTGCCGTGTCAACAATCTCGACCGCGGCCTCGAACACCTCGACCTGCCGGTTGGTCGGCGGGCCGATCGCCTTCGAGCGCGACAGGTCGAAGTAATAGCCGTCAACCACCCCCGACAGCCCGATCCGGAACCACTGCCCATTCGCCAGCGGTTCGTTCGATCCCCAGGTAGGGAAGTTCCGCCGCACCGCCTGCGGATCCTCGCCACCCAAACCCGAGGCCATGAAACTGTTGTAGAGCGCCGCCCCGGCGGGGGCCAGCACCGCCATCCCCGCCGCCACCACATCGCCATGGGTCGCGCCGGGCACGGCGGCCGCCATCATTGCCTCGATGGCCCGTGAGCCGACAACGGAAGCGTGCCTCAGCAGGGCGATCTCGCCGGGCGATTTCACCGCCCGCAGCCTGACCAGGATATGTTGGGCGTCGCGCCACTCAACATCCGGCAACATCTCCGACAACGCCCGGTGGATGTTGACGGGCATCACGTCGCCGCCAACCAGCCCGACCGGCCCGGCCTGCATCCCCAGCCGCAGCATCGCCTCGGCCACGCCATCGAGCACCTGATCAGTGTAGATCACGTCGTTTGCGGCCATCGCTGTGCGTCCGTCATCGGGAGCATCGGTCACCAGCGCGCAGCCGCCCCCGGCCGAGAGCACCGTGAAAGCATGCGCTCGCGCGCTCCAGGTGCCGGGAAGGTCGGGGATATAGGGAAACGACGTGTAACAGTTGGTCAGGTAGAAGACATCGCCGTACCGGTCGAGCGTGCCGCCGCCGCGCGAGCAGACCAGCAGCCCCGCCAACCCCTCCGCATCCGCCATCCCGGCTGCGTTGTGACGGCGCTCGGCAAATTCTTCTGCGCTGATCGCTGGCAACTGTCCGAACATCAGTGTAGCCTTCTCGCTGTCCAGGGGCGCCCCCTTTTTCGAGGCAAGCGACCGGGCGATCAACGATTCGTAACGGCACCCGGCACCCGCTCGCGTGCCGCATCCCAAAAAGGAAGCCCGTGATGGCCACCCCGACCGGTCTCGATGAAAATAGCCTGGCGCGCAACGGCATTCTGCTCATCGTACTTGGCCTCAGCATGGCGGCTCTGACCGGGGCGCTGATGAAGTCACTGACCTCGGAGCTTTCGCCGATGCTGATCGGCTGGTTCCGCTTTACCGGCTACTTCCTGATCATGGTGCCGGTTGCGCTGGCGCGGGTCGGGCGCCGGGCCTTCAAGCCGCCACGGGTCGGCATCCAGATCATGCGCGGGCTGCTGCTCGCCATCGGCACCCTGTCGTTCATGACCGGGGTGCGGGACCTGGATTACGCCGACGCGATCGCGATCCTCTACGTCTACCCCTTCCTGATGGTCCTGATGGCGCCGCTGATCCTGGGCGAGCGGGTCAGCGCGATCGGTTGGGTCGGGGTTTTCGGCGGCTTTGGCGGCGTGCTCCTGGTGGTGCGGCCGGAGTTCCGCAATTTCGATGTCAGTGCCCTGTACGTGCTGTTCACCGGGTTTCTTGTCGCCGTGCAGATGCTGCTGAATCGCAAGCTCGGAACCCTCTCTGACCCGGCCGTGATCTCGATGTGGGGGGCGCTGGTCGCCTCGCTGGTGGTGATGCTGACGCTGCCGTTCGGTTGGCAGCCGGTGACCGCGGCCCAGCTCGGTATCCTGGCGCTGATGGCGCTGACCAGCGCGATCAGCCAGACGTTGATGATCATGGCCTTCTCGCGAGCGCCGGCGTCGGACCTGGCGCCGTTCACCTATTCCGAAATCGTCTCGGCGGTGCTGATCGGTTTGGTCATGTTTGGAACCCTGCCGGACACGCTGTCATGGGCCGGTATCGGGCTGATCATGCTGAGCGGCGTCGTCGTCGCCCGGGCGCAGGCGGCCCGCCCGGTGGTGCGCCACCAGCAGAAGGTTTGAGGGCTGGGCCCGCCGATGCCATGATAACCCGGCAACGACCTGCCGGCCTCGCCCGGATGGCTGTAGACTTCTCGGCCGGCGCAATACCCTGCGCTGAACAGGGGAAGGTCCATGGAGCGATGGCTTACAGCCGTCCTGGCTGCCCGATCGGGTCGGATACTGCCGCCTCATGGGCGCTGATGAGGAGGGAACGCTGGCGCGTCTCCACGCGCTGCAAGCCTCTGTGCTCGACCCCGGCATCGCCGCGCATCGCGGGCGCGTCGTCAAGACCACGGGCGACGGATTGCTTGCCGAGTTCGCCAGTGCGCTCGATGCCGTGACCTGCGCCATCGCACTACAGACGGCCCTCGCCGAGCAGGCGAGTGGCCTCGCCGCCGAGCAGCGCCTAGATCTGCGCATCGCCATAGATGTCGGCGACGTGATCTTCGAGCGCGACGACATCCATGGCGATGGCGTGAACATCGTCGCCCGGCTCGAGGGCATCGCGCGGCCCGGCGGAATCTGCATCTCGCGCACGGTTTACGATCATGTGGGCAGCCGGGCCGATCCCGGATTCCACCATGACGGCGAGCACAGCCTGAAGAACATTTCCCGCCCGATCGAGGCCTGGCGCTGGGACGCGGCGTTTACCGAATCGGCGTCGGAGCCGGCCCCGGTGCTCGCGGTGAAGCCGTCGCCGTCTAGCCCTTCACCAGCATGAGCGGTGATGCCGAGCAGGAATACTTCGCCGACGGGATCGCCGAGGACCTGATCACCTCGCTGTCGAAGCTGCCTCAGCTTTTGGTCATCGCCAGCAATTCCAGCTTCCGCTACAAGGGGCGCTCGGTGAAGGTGCAGGAGATCGCCCGCGATTTGGGCGTGCGCTATCTGGTCGAAGGCAGTGTGCGCAAGGCGGGCAGCCGGGTGCGGATAACCGCGCAGCTGATCGACTTCGCCGATGGCGGCCATCTCTGGGCCGAGCGCTATGACCGCGACCTGACAGATATCTTTGCGGTGCAGGATGAGGTGACCCGCGAGATCGTCGACTCGCTCGCGATCAAGCTGACGCCCGGCGACACCAAGCGCCTCAAGACGGCCGGGACCGACAATGTCGAGGCTTGTGAGCTGTTTCTGCGCGGCCGTGCGCGGCTCTACCTCTTCACGGCGGAAGACAACAGCATGTGTCGCACGGTACTGGAAGCCTCGCGGGCGATCGACCCGCGTTTCGCTCAGCGCCAGCGGCCCTCTGCCTCGCATACGTGATCGACTACGTCAACGAATGGGTGGATGACCCGGAAGCCTCTCTGGAGACCGGTCACCGGATCGCACTGGAGGCGGTTGCGCCGGATCCAGCCTACCCCTGGGCAAGGGTTGCGCTGGGCAATGCGTTTCTCTGGATGCGGCAGCTCGATCAGGCGATTGCCGAATATGAGGAGGCGATCAAGCTCGATCCCAACTTCGCGGATGCTTACATGACGCTGGGATGGGCCAAACACTTCATTGGCAGGTTGGAGAAAACAGTCGAACTGATCCGCCGCGGCATTCTGCTCGACCCGAACTACGCCCCCATGCGGCTGCGCTGGATCGCCCAGGCTGAACACCAGGTTGGAAATTTTGGCGAGGCGGCTGAACTGCTCAAGCAGCGTCTTGCCCGTCAGCCTCATTCGGACGTCTCTTGGGCACAACTCGCCGCGGCTCATGGTCAGTTGGGGGATGCGCAGGCCGCGCGCGAGGCCTGGGCGACACTGCTGCTGGTCAATCCTGAATTCTCCATCGAGCGGCGCAGGCGCATTATGCCCTACAAGAACCCCGCCGGTTTCGAGTTGTTGGTTGAAGGGTTGGAAAAGGCGGAGATTGCGATCTGACGCCCCGTCTCATTCCCGGTAGAAATCCCGGTACCAATTCACGAACCTGGTCAGCCCCTCGCGCAGCGGCGTGGCGGGGCGAAAGCCGACCGTATCCTCCAAATCGGCGACATCGGCGAAGGTGGCGGGCACGTCGCCGGGCTGCATGTCGAGGAATGTTTTCACCGCCTCGCGCCCGGTCAGCTCTTCCAGGATGGCGATCATTTCCATCAGCCGCTCGGGCCGCGAATTGCCGATGTTGTAGATCCGGTGTGGCGCCCAACTGGTGCCCGGGTCCGGGTTCGCTGTGTCGAAGTCCGGGTTCAGGGCAGGGGCCATCGGCAACAACCGCGCCACGCCCTCGACGATGTCGTCGACATAGGTGAAATCGCGCTGCATCTCGCCGTGGTTGAAGACGTTGATCGGGCGGCCCTCCAGAAGCGCCTTTGTGAAGATGAAGATCGCCATGTCGGGGCGTCCCCAGGGCCCGTAGACGGTGAAGAACCGCAGCCCGGTCGCCGGCACGCCATAGAGGTGGCTGTAGCTGTGCGCCATCAACTCGTTGGCCTTCTTGGTTGCGGCGTAGAAGCTGACCGGGTGGTCGACGCTGTCATGCACCGAGAATGGCAGCTTGCGGTTGCCGCCATAGACCGAACTGGAGGAGGCGTAGACCAGATGCGCCACCTGAGTGCGGCGGCATTCCTCCAGGATATTCAAGAATCCGATCAGGTTGGCATCGGCATAGGCATGGGGGTTCTCGATCGAATGGCGCACGCCTACCTGCGCCGCCAGGTTGACCACATGGTGGAACCCGTGCCGGTCGAACAGCGCCCTCAGCCCGTCGCGGTCGGCCAGATCGAGCTTCTCGAAGGTGAAGCCGGGATACTGGCTGAGCAGATCCAGCCGGGCCTGTTTCAGCTTTGGGTCATAATAGGGGTTCAGGTTGTCGATTCCGGCTACCCGGAGCCCCGCCCGCAGCAGCTTCTCGGCCAGGAAGAAACCGATGAACCCGGCGGCGCCGGTAATCAGCACCGGCTGGTCGTTCTGAATCCCTGCGGCCCATTCGGTCTTGTCCGGCATTTCCTGCTCTCGAGCTTGCGGTTCGGGACTGTTGTGGCAAGCCCGCGCCAATCCTGCAAGAGCGAGTTGCCTCAATGGCCTGCGTTCGCAGTGCGCTGCATAACCCGGAATATCGTGAGCGGCAGGAGCGCCATCACCAGCATCACCCCGGCAAACCAGATCGGCGCGGCAGGAGAACCGGTTGTGTCATGCAGCCAGCCGCCTGCGGGTCCCGCGATTGTCATGCCGAGATAGTAGCAGGCGAAACAGATGCCCATGCCAAGGCCGCGCCGTTCGGGCGCGACGGCCTCGACCGGAAGGGTCATGATCACCGGACCTGGCAGGCCGAACAGAAACCCGATCAGCGCGAACAGCGCCAGCGTTCCGCCAACGTGTCAGAGGAACGACAGCAACAGGAACACCGACAGCAGGAGGGTCATCCACAATGCCATATACCCGGAGGGCCGGGTTCGCGACATCGCGCTTTCCGGCCCATGGGTTCGGTAAAGCCCTTCCAGGAAGCGCATCGCCGTTCGGTAACCGCGCCCGCCCAGCGCCGTATAGGCGCGCAGCCACTGGCCTTCGAACTCCGCCGCGAACAGCGCGCCGGCCCGGCGCCAGAACCAGTCCACATCCAGCGAGATGGTCAGGGTGCGTTTGATCAGCGGCAGCGCCAGGAAGAACGACAGCATCGCGAACATCAGGACCTGAAGTGCGTAAATCACATGATCCGGGGTGTAGGGCTGATAGTCGGTCGGCACCGGCAGCAGCGCGTAGAGCGCGCTCGGGAAGATGCCGAAACCGATGCAGAACGCCGCCATCAGATACATCGCCCATCGCATGTTCCAGGGCGGCTCGGGCGGGCGCTGTCCGCTGTCCTTCTGGAAGAAGATGTACCAGGGCAACTTGATCCCGACGAACAGCACGCCAGCCGCTGCCACAGTGATCAGAAACCACACCAACTCCAAATTCGCATCAATCGCGCCCTGGCCAATCAGCGACTTGGCCGGGAAGCCTGAGGTCAGCGGGAAAGCCGAAATCGACAGCGCCCCGATGATGCAGCAGATCGCGGTGCGCGGCATGGTGCGGAACAGCCCGCCAAGGTCGGTGAACTTGGACTTGCCGGTGACATACAGCACCGAGCCCGCCGACATCAGCAACAGCGCCTTGTAGAGAATATGCACGAAGGCGTGCGCCGCCGCCCCGCTCAGCGCCAACTCGGTGCCGATGCCAATGGCGCAGACCATGAACCCGACCTGGTTGATGATCGAGTAGCTGAGTTTGCGTCGGGTATCGTTGTCGTTGATGGCGTAGATCAGGCCGTAAAAGATCATGAACAGGCCCAGCCAGATCAGCACCTCCGCCCCCGGGAAGCCTCGGATCAGGGTGTAGACCGCCGTCTTGGTGGTAAAGGCGGACAGGAACACCGTGCCCGACCAGGATGCTTTCGGATAGGCGTCGGGCAACCAGGCATGCAATGGTGGCGCGCCGGTGTTGATGACGAAGCCCGCCAGGATCAGCCAGCGCGCCAAGCTGTCGGTCTGCATGGCATCGAACTGGACCGAACCGGTGGCGGAAATCTCGCCTGCGATCCCGGCCATCAGGAGAACGCCGCCGAAGAAGTGGATCACCGCATAGCGCAGCCCCGCATTGCGCGCGCCTGCGCCGCCGGACCAGACGACGATGGTCGAGGCGATCGCCATCGCCTCCCAGAAGACGAAGACGGTGATCAGGTCGCCGGCGAAGACCACCCCGACAGCGCTGCCAGCATAGACGAACGCGGCGGCCATCTCGCGTATTTTCTCCTGATTCAGCGCGAAAAGCCCGCCGCCGAAGGCCATGATCGCGAAGACGGTGCCGAACATCCGCGACAGGGCGTCGGCCTTCACCGGCTGCAACTCCATGCCCAGATAGCTCACTGACAGCACGACGCCGTCGGGCAGGCCCCAGACCATGAGCAAGGTCAGCAGGGGCGTCCCCAGGATAAGCGCCTTGCGCGCCTGCACACCGACAAGCGGCAGGACCAGGCCCGCGAGGATCAGGATCACGCCGGGAGGGAAAACCAGATCAGTCATCGTAATAGGTATCCGGCCGTTTCAGGAACACGCTGAGCAATTTCGCGACGAACACCAAAACCACACAGGCGCCAAAACCGACCCAGGCCCCGAAGCCGAAGATACCGTCCAGCGCGAAATTGCCGTGGATCGGGTACACCAACGGAGCCGCCAACAGTAATAACAGGACGGCAATCAGTGCGATCCACAGCTTGCGGATCGTCTCGGGTCGCGCCAGCCAGTCATTCGGGTGGGGATCGGTTTCCGGTTTCTCGGTCATTTTGCCACCTCCTGGCCCACCAGCGCCTCGGACAGCGCAAAGGGCACGTCAGGGAAGAAGAACATCGCCAGCGTTCCCAGCGCCGTAATCATCAGCGCCAGTACCACCGGGATCGGCCCCTCGCCATGGGCGGGATGTTCCGGAGTGCCCGCCGGGGGGGCGCGGAAGAACGCCTTGTAGATGATCGGCAGGAAATAACTGGCGTTGAGGCAGGTCGAGATGAAGATCACGCCGACCGCAACCCAGTTCTCCGCTGCCATGCCGCCCGTCAGCATGAACCATTTCGACAGGAAGCCCGCGGTCGGCGGCACCCCGATCATCGACAGCGCTCCGATGGCGAAGGCCCCCATGGTCCAGGGCATTCGCCGTCCGATGCCGTCGAGCTGGCTGACCTCGGTCAGATGGGCGGCGGTGTAGATCGATCCGGCGGCGAAAAAGAGGGTGATCTTCGAGACCGCATGGACCGCGATATGCATCGCTGCCCCGATCACCGAGATCGGCGTCAGAATCGCGGTGGCCAGCACCACATAGGAGAGCTGCGAGATGGTCGAGTAGGCCAGCCGTTTCTTCAGGTTGTCCTGCATCAGCGCGATCACCGAGGCGGTGATCACCGTGGCCCCCGCCACATAGGTCAGCCAGTCACCGGCGCCAGAGGTCGACAGATAGTCGATGCCAAAGACGTAAACCACCACCTTGACCACGGTGAAGACGCCCGCCTTGACGACCGCAACGGCGTGCAGCAGGGCCGAGACCGGGGTCGGTGCCACCATCGCGGCGGGCAACCAGAAATGCACAGGCATCACGGCGGCCTTGCCGATGCCGAAGATATACAGCGCCAGCAACAGCATCAAAGCGCCGGTCGAAAGCCCCGCCGTCGCCAGAATGCCGCCCGGCGCGAAGTCCAGCGTACCTGCCGCCACACCGGTCCAGATAATCGCGGGCAGGAGCAGCATCATCGAGGTCGCCATCAGCACCAGCAGATACATCCGCCCCTTGGCCTTGGCCTCGTCGGTTCCCTTGTGGGTAACCAGCGGATAGGTCGAGACCGTGAGGATTTCGTAGAACAGGAACAGCGTCAGCAGGTTGCCACTGAAGGCGATGCCTATGGCCGACGAAATCGCCACCGCGAAACACATATAGAACGGGGTTTGGCGCGGCTCGTTATTGCCGCGCATGTAGCCGATGGAATAGATCGAGTTCACGATCCAAAGCGTTGCCGCGATGGTCGCGAACAGTATTCCCAACGGCTCGACCAGGAAGGCGATTTCGACGCCGCCGAAGACCTCCCAGCCCCCGGCTGTGGGCCGCTCTGCGTCCAGCACCCGGAACAGCAGCGTCATCACCACGATGAAGTTGGCACCCGCAGTGGTCAGCGTTACCGCCTCGCGCAGGTTCGGAAAACGGCTGGCCGCGGCAATGCCCACAGCACCCAGCGCAGGCAGGCACAGCGCCAGCAGGATCAGGGTTTCGCTCGTCAGCCCGTTCATCGATACCCCGCCAACAGTAGTTCAGCCGCCTGACCTGCGATGTCCGCTGAAATCCGGGTATCGAAGCCGAAATAAACCGTGGCCGCAGCCAGCACCCAGGTGACGGCCAGCATCTCCACGGGTGGATTTTTTGGCGCCACCGCTGCGGCCACCGGCTCGTGGAACCAAGCGATCTCGACGATCCGGCCGACATAGATCACCGCCAGCAGTGACGAGAACACGATCACCGCGACCAGCAGCCACAACCCTTGCTCGATTGCGCCTGAGATCAGGAACCATTTCGAGACAAATCCGGCGGTTCCCGGTACCCCGATCAGCCCGAGCCCGGCGATTACGAAGGCGCCCATGGTCAGCGGCATGGTGCGGCCGATCCCGGCCATCTGCTCGATCCGGGTGATCCCGGTCGAATAGACCATGCAGCCCACTGACAGGAACAGGCAGCCCTTGATGATGGCGTGGTTGAACAGGTGGCTGATGCCCCCGGTCAGCCCGGTCTGGCTGACCAGCGCGATGCCCAGCATGATGTAGCCGATCTGCGCCACCGAGGAGTAGGCCAGCATCCGCTTCACATTGGTCTGGAAGATCGCCACTAGCGACGGTGCCACCATTGCCAGCACCGCCAGCACAAGCACCATGGTTGCGGCAGGCGTTTCGCCAAAGGCGATATCGATGCCATAGACCGAGAAAACGAACCGCAGCAGAAGATAAACCGCCACCTTGGTCGCCGTCGAGGCCAGGAAGGCGGTGACCGCCGATGGCGCATAGGCATAGGCGTTCGGCAGCCAAAGATGCAGCGGGAAAAGCGCCAGCTTCAGGCTGATGCCGATCCCGATGAAGGCCAGCGCGGCGATAACCGGGCGGGTGTTCTCGACTGCCTCAAGCTGCCTGGCGATATCGACCAGATTCAGCGTCCCGGTCATGGTGAACAGCAGTCCGACGCCGGCCACGTAAAAGGTCGCGCCGACGGTGCCGATGACCAGGTATTGATACGCGGAGACCAGCGCCCGCCGGTCGCGCCCCAGCGCGATCAGCACATAGGTCGCCAGCGATGACACCTCCATAAAGACGAAAACGTTGAAGGCATCCCCGGTAATCACCATGCCCAGAAGTCCGGTCAGGCACAGCAGGAACGTGGCGTAAAACCAGCCCCGCTGCTCTGGCGCGATCTCGTCGGCGACCGAGCGTGGGGCGTAGGTGGTGACCAGCGCCGCCATGATCGAAACCAGGACCAGCAGGAAGGCATTCGCCTGATCGATCCGGTACTCGATGCCGGCGGGCGGCGCCCAGCCGCCGATGGCGTAGGAGATCGGACCATTGGCCATCACCTCGTACAGCAGCGAGAAGGCGATGACCGGCATGGTCCAGGATACCGCCAGTGCTACCAACCAGGCCAGCGCACCCTTGCGCACGATCGCCGCGACCACCGCACCCAGTAGCGGCACGACGACCTGCAAGGCGGGCAGGTGATCCTGCAGGTGGAGGGCGGCGGCGCTCATTCGGCGTGGTCTTCCCTGTCAACGACGTCCATGATCTCGTCTTCTTCAATTGTGCCGTAGGACTCGTTGATCCGCACCACCAGCGCCAACCCCAGCGCCAGGGTCGCCACGCCGACGACGATGGCGGTCAGGATCAGCACATGGGGCAGGGGGTTCGAATAGACCTCGAACCCCTCTTCGAGAATTGGTGGCGTGCCGCCGAGGATTTTTCCGGGGCTGAGATACAGCAGGTAGACCGAGGTCTGGAACACCCCCAGCCCCAGCAACGTCTTGATCATGTTCGACTTGGCGACCACGATGTAGAGACCCGCGACCATCAGGAAGATGGTGATCCAGTAGTTGTAGTTGGCGATGATCTCTTGGATCAGGGTCATTCGCGGCCCCTCCCCGCGAAGGCGTAGAAGATGGCAATCATCGTGCTGGCGACGGTGACCAGCACCCCGATCTCGACCCAGAATACACCTCTCTCTTGCCCGTGGGGCTGGTTTCCATGGGAAAGATTATTGTATTCCAGGTAGTTATCCCCAATCAGCAAGCCCCAAAACCCGACCAGCGCATAGATCAACACGCCCAGCGGCACCAGGAACTCGACCAGGCCCTTCGGCACCGCCCGCTGTGCTGCCGACAGTCCGAAGATGATGGCGTAGAGCACGACCCCGGCGGAGATAATCACGCCAGCCTGAAAGCCCCCGCCTGGCCCAAAATCGCCGTGCAACTGCACATAGAGCGCGAAGACGAAAATGAACGGGATGAACAGCTTGGCGCAGACCCGAAGGATGATGTCAAGACGCATGTGACCCTCCTCAACCTTCCCGCTGGAAGCGCTTCAGCAGCAGCAACACGCCGATCCCGGCGGTGAAGATCACCGTCGTCTCGCCCAGCGTATCGAAGCTACGGTAAGAGGCTAAGACCGAAGTAACCACGTTCGGAATATGCGTCTCCTCGTAGTTCCGGTTCAGGTAGTCGAGCCCGACGCCGGTGTTCATCGGCGTGTCCGCCAAGCCAAAGCCCGGCAGCCCCCAGGTGCCGTAGATCAGCATCGCGCCGGTGCCGACGGCGACGAACAGCGGCAGAATCGCCGAATATCGCGGCGCGGCTTCCTCGGTCTTGGTCAGATGCAGTGCGCCCAGCGCCAATACTGTCGAGACCCCGGCGCCAACGGCAGCCTCGGTCATTGCCACGTCGACCGCGTCCAGCACAATCATCACGCTGGCCATCAGAAAGCTGTAGGCCCCCGCTAAAACGACCACAGAGAACAGGTTGCGCACCCGGATGATGCCGATGGTTATCAGCGCCAGCAGGGTCAGCAGGACCATGTTGATCAACAGTTCCATCAGCGGCCACCTTTCCCGGCGGAATCGGGCCCGTCGGAGTCAGGCCGCTCGGCATCCGGGTTGGCGCTGTCCTCGTCCGCACCATAGCCCGCATCGGAGTTCGCCTCTGCCCCTGCGTCTTCCGGCGCGCCGACAGGTTCTTCCTCGACGATTTCTGACTTCAGCGGCGTCGCCAGCCGGACGCCGAGTTCCGGGAACAGCCTCACCGGGTCGGTCGCCACCAGCGCGCCGGTCTCGTCGGCCAGCAGCGGTTTTTCGCCTTCGTGCAGGGCGGCGCGGGCCAGCGCATGGGTGGAGACCGCGCCGGTGGCCCACATTACCAGCACGATGATGATCAGCTTCACCGCCACCAGGGTAAAACCCGCCTGCAGCAACATGCCGAGGGTCATCAGCCCGACACCCAGTGTCTCGCCAACCGAGACCGCATGCATCCGGGTGAAGATGTCGGGCATCCGGTTCAGCCCGATGGCGCCGACCACGTAAAAGAAGCCGCCGCCCAGCAGCACCGCCCAACTCAGGAGATCGATCACCTGCCCCATCAGCCGAAATCCCGGTCCTGGTCGAGGTCCTGGGCGTGTCCCAACGCCCCGTAGCGGAAGAACTTCAGCACCGCGAGCGTCCCGATCATGTTCAGCAGCACATAGGTAATGCCGATATCCAGAAACTCCGGCCGCTCGGTCATGAAGCCGAACAGCGCCAGCAGCATGATTGCCGAAGTGCCGATATGGTTTGCCGCCAGCAACCGGTCGAAGGCGGTCGGCCCCGCCAGCGCCCGGACCACCGCCAATGCCAGCGCGACCAGCACGGCGATGATGGCGGCCGCGAACATCATGACCCGGCCCCACTTTGCTCGACCCCGTCCATCCACGCGACCCGCCGGTTCATCTCGTCATCGGCGAAGCCCTCGGCGTTCTCGCGGGTGATGGCGTGAACCCAGATCGCCTTGCCCCGCTCGGAAACCTCGACCGAAATCGTGCCCGGCGTCAGGGTGATCGAGTTGGCGTAAGTGGTCAGCCCGACGGCGGATTTCTGCTGGGCGTCGACCTTGACCATGGTCGGCGAGATCGGTAGCCGCGGGTCAAGTATCAGCCTGGTGACATTCAGCGCCGACAGCACCATCTGCCAGCCCAGCCAGGGCCAATAGAGCAGTGCCCGGGGCAGCTTCTCAACCGGGAATCCCTCTTCGTCGGTGAGGCCCTTGAACAGGCAGAAGGCAACGACCAACACTGACAGCACCGCACCCGAGACGACCAACCATGTCTCTTCGCGCCCCGACAGCAGCAGCCAATAGGCAAACAATGTAACTGAAATCAGGGCTAGCCGCATTTTCCGGTTTCGTCCTCCCCGACGGGGTTACGGGCCATATTCGTGGCCCTTGCTACTTCTGTCTGGTGCTGCCTGCACCTATTTCGGCATGCTTTTGTTGGCAAGTCCCTTTTGGGAGCGGAACTCTGGAATCTGATATACCAGGTGCCAGTTCCGTGTCCCGAAATCAATTGAAAACTGAGCCCGGGCCGACGGATTGCCATATAAGCGAGCCACGGTATCTTATGTGCATGGACAGTCCGGCCGATGAATTGCTCTCCCGAATCTCCGCCTGCCGCCTTTGTGCGGATCGTTTCGCTGCGACCGAGACGGCGCATCAGCCGCGCCCGGTGGTGCGGGTCTCGCCCAGTGCGCGAATCCTGATCGCCGGGCAAGCGCCGGGAGCGCGGGTGCATGCCAGCGGGCTGCCCTTCGACGACCCTTCCGGCGACCGGCTGCGCGACTGGATGGGCGTGGACCGCGCCACCTTCTACGACACCAGCCGCATCGCCATGGTGCCGATGGCCTTCTGTTTTCCTGGCTACGACGCCAAGGGATCCGATCTGCCGCCGCCACCGATCTGCGCCAAGACCTGGCGCGTCGATGTGCTGGCGGGGCTGCCGCGGGTCGGCCTGACCCTGCTGGTTGGCCAATACGCACAGCGCTGGCATCCGGGTGCGCAGCGTGAGAAAAGCCTGACCGAAACGGTGCGCAACTGGCGCGCCTACGGCCCGGCGCAGTTGCCCTTGCCCCATCCGAGTTGGCGCAACACCGCCTGGCTCAAGAAGAACCCGTGGTTTTCCGAGGAGATCCTGCCGTGGTTGAAAGCGGAAGTCGCGCGCCTCGCTGGCTGAGCGCCCTGTTGGCGCTTGCCTCGGCGGGCTGTGCTCGGGCTGTGCTGTCGGCGGTCCGCTGGTGGCGCCCTCTGGCCCGCCGCCGCCACCGTTTGCCGGGTCACGTCTGGCAGCAGTTGACGGCACCGCGCTCGCGCTCTCCGAATGGCCTGCCGAGAAGCCCCGCGCGGTTGTCCGCGCCGTTCACGGCTATGGCGACTATGGCCCCAGTACCCTCAGTCAGGCGGCAGAATTCTGGGCCGAACGGGGCATCGCCACCTACGCCTATGACCAGCGCGGATTTGGTCGCAACCTCTCCTTCGGCCGCTGGCCGGGGGCGGAGGCGCTGGTCGCCGACCTGCGGGCCGTGGCCACCCAGATCCGCACCCGCCTCCCCGGCCTGCCGGTGATCGTCGCCGGTCACTCGATGGGCGGCGGCGCGGTTCTGGCGGCAGCGGGGCAGGGTCTCGGCGCCGATGGCCTGATCCTCGCAGCACCGGCGATCTGGGGCGGGGCCGAGATGAACTCGCTGCATCGCCTCGCCGCCTGGACCACCGCCGCCGTGGTGCCCGAGCGCCGCTTCACCGGCGAGGGCGTGATCAGTATCCAGGCCAGCGACAACATCGAGATGCTCTGCGCCCTGGGCCGCGACCCGCGTTATCTGCGCCCGCCCAGTGCGCGCGAGATCCTTGGCCTGATCCGGATCTCGGACCTGGCCGAGGCGGCGGCAGCGAGCGTCGGCCTCCCGGCCCTGTTGCTGATGGGCGCGAAGGACGAGATCGTGCCCGTTGAAAGCGTACGCCGGGTCTTCGACCGGCTGACCGGACCGCGCCAGGTGATCGAGTATGGCGAGGGCTGGCATTTGCTGTTCCGCGATTTGCAGGCCGAGCAGGTGTGCCGCGATGTCGCCGATTGGTCGCGTACCGTTCCGCGCAACGCCGCTTGTGTTGCCGCAACCGGCTAGGGTCTGTTGAGATTCATCTTGAGTTTATCACGGCTGCACTGGCGTAGACCATTGCCGAGAAACTGCTGTCGGTCTTGCAGCCCCGCAGTGCGATGCGTTTGAAGTTTTTGAGACTACAGAGAAATTCTCGATGAGGTGGCGCCATTTGCAGGCCTCGGTGTCGATCTCGCGAGGCGCCACCCGGTTGGGGTATCGCTTTAGGCTACGCAGAATGCGGCAGGGGAGAACCGGTTTTGTCGGAACACATGGTAGAGACCCGGCTCGACCGGCTCTGGCAGGCAGTCGCCAAAGGCGGGGCCGAGACCGACTGGCTGCGCTTCTATGAGGGGGTAGCGGCGCAGCCCCTGATCGTTCCGGTAATGGAGCCAGAGGGTGATGCCACCGCCAGACCCAAGACTCTGCTGCTGGAGACTGTCGAGGTGGCGCTGGCCTTCGACACCGAGGACCGCTTCGCCGCTTTCATCACCACCCCAACCGAGTTTGTCACCATGATAGGCGCCGATCTTGCACGCGCATTGGGGCCGCTCGGCGTCGGGGTTGCGCTCAATCCGGGCGTCGCGCCGGGGGAGACCGTGCTGGACGCCGAGGCGCTGGCGTGGATCGCCCAACTCACCGAGGCCAACGTTGCAGTCGAGAAAATTCTTGGTGGGATTCGGGTTGGCCCTCCGGTGAATCCGGAGTCGATATTGCTTGAAGCCCTGGGAATTCGCCTCGCCGAGATGGCTGGGCATATCGCCGAAGCCTGGCTACTGGGCGTTGCCGCGCCGGGCGGTGGTGAAGCCTATCTCTGCGTCCTCCACCCTGGGCCAAAGACCGTTCCGATCGCTGGCGAAATCGCTGCCGAAATCACCCGCATCGGTCAACTCCGCACGTCGCGTCCGTTTTCGGTCGCGGTCGTCGAAGGCGAAGCGCACCTTTTGATCACCGCCCGGCGCTATGGGATCGGGCTGTGGGCCGGCGACCCATCCGATGGCACGGCAATTGTCGGGCGGACATGATTGCCAGCCTCACTTCGCATCCGCGATCAACCTCTCTGCGATCAACGAAATCATCTCGAACATCACCGCTGCTGCCACCCTTGCGGTGATCATGTTGGGGTGGTCGCGGGTCGGCATCAGGCAGACTACGTCGCCGCCGATGATGTTCATGCCGCGCACCGCGTGGACCAGCGCCAGCGCCTCGTCGAGTTGGAAACCTTGCTCGCCCGGTTCCAGGTTCGACACCCCCGGCGCCACCGTGGGGTCGAGGCAGTCGAGGTCGAAGGTGATATAGACCGGCCGTCCGGCCAGCTTTTCCTTGATCTGGGTAATGGCCGCCGCCAGCCCCATCGCCCGGTATTCCTTCATGGTCACGACCGAGTAGCCGTAGTCGTAGGAGGGTTGCAGCCAGTCCAGCGTGCGCGGATTGCCGCGGATGCCGATCTGCACGCTGGTGGTCGGGTCGATATGTCCCTGATCGGCCAGATAGGCCCCCCAATGTGCCGCCGATTTCTTCGCGCCGAGGAAATGCGGCACCTTGGTGAAGACATCCGTATGGGCGTCGAGGTGCAGCAGCGCGACCTTCTCGCCGCCGGACAGCTTTCCGCCCCCCAGTGCCTGCAGGATGCCGCCGGTGATCGAATGGTCGCCGCCGATCGAGACCGGCCGCGCGCCTGCCGCATCAATGACCTTGTAGAAGCTGGTGATCCGCTCGATACAGGCCTCGTTGTCGTTCGCTTCCGGTAGCGGCACATCGCCGAGATCGACCACCTTCGCCGCTTCCCAGGGGTCCAGCCCCATCTCCAGATGGACCCGCCGCGCCAGTGCCGAGATGTTGCGCACCGCGCGCGGCCCCAGATGCTGATCGCGCTCGGTGGTGCCGTTGCCGGTGGAATGGGGCACGCCGACCAGCGCGATGTCACAGGCCGCAGAATCGGTCTCGATGGGGCAGCGGAACAGGCTGGGGATGCCCCACCAATAGAGGTTCTCCATCATGCGGGCTTGGCCGAGGTCATTTACGGATGGGTCGGTCATGGGATTCCCTTTCTCGCGACGCGTTTCCAAAGCGAACGTAAGGAGTTCCGGTGCCCCGGCTCAAGCGCTTCTTTTTGGTTCTATCCGCAGCATGATGAATGTCCTCCGCCGCTTGCGGGCCGAACCGCGCGCCGCTAGCGTCGCGGGAATAGTTACGGATAGGCGAGGGTTGGATGAGCACCGTTGACTGGCCGCAGGAAATCTTCGACGCCATGAAGGCGCGTGGCATCGCCACCGTGACGACCGTTCCCGATGGCGGGTTGACCCGGTTGCTGACGCTTTGCGAGGCGGATTGCGAGACCGGTGTCGTCACCCTGACCACCGAGGAGGAGGGGATCGGCATCACCACCGGGCTCTGGCTCGGCGGAAAGCGCGGCATGATCGCCATGCAATCCTCTGGAGTCGGTAATTGCATCAATGCTTTGAGCTATGCGGCGACGCTGCGCGCGCCTTGCCTGATGTTGGTGACCATGCGTGGCCAGTGGGGTGAGTTCAATCCGTGGCAGGTGCCGATGGGGCAGGCGGTTCCAACCGTTCTGGCGGCTGTGGGGGTCAAGTGTTTCCCGGTCGATCAGGAGGAGATGGTGGGCGAAACCTTCGCCGCCGCGGCCGATCTTGCCTTCAGCGGCGACTTCTCCGCCGCTGTGCTGGTCAGCCAGCGGGTGATCGGTACAAAGGAGTTCGGGAAATGACGGCTTCCAGCCTTGTCAAACGGCGTGAACTGGTTTCGCGATTGCTGGCCCGGCGCGAGGGTGCGTTGGTGGTGCCCGGCCTCGGCAGCCCGACCTGGGACTGTTTCGCTACCGGCGATTCTGCCGAGTATCTCTATTCCTGGGGCGGCATGGGGATGGCGGTTTCCACCGCGCTCGGGCTGGCGCTGGCGCGGCCCGACAAACGTGTTTTCGCCCTGACCGGCGACGGCGAGATGATGATGGGGCTGGGCAGCCTAGCGGTGGTGGGTGCGCAAGCCCCTGCCAACCTTGGCATTCTCGTCCTCGACAACGAGCATTTTGGCGAAACTGGCCGCCAGCCCGGTCTCACTTCTCAGCGCGCAGATCTCTGCACCATGGCGTGCGGTGCGGGTATCGCACATACCCTGGAGGTGACCAGCCTTGACCAGATGGATGCACTGGCAGAGTTGATGTTCCACCAACCCGGCCCGACCTTCGCCACCGCCAAGATTGCCCTGACCGAGGAGCCCTGGGCGCTGCCGGAAAAGGACGGCGCGGTGATCGCGCGGCGATTCCGGGGGGCGGTACAGGCCTGTTCGCCACAACCGCAACGCCTTGCACCCCCGGCCAAATCGCCCTAGAACCCGCGCCAAATCGTAACCCCTGTGCGGAGCGTGCAAATGCCCAAGCCCAAGCCCAAGCCCAATCCGAAGAAGGTCGTCCTTGCCTTTTCCGGTGGACTCGACACCTCGATCATTTTGAAATGGCTCAAGGTCGAGTATGATTGCGAGGTGGTCACCTTCACCGCCGATCTGGGGCAGGGCGGCGAGGTCGAACCGGCCCGTGCCAAAGCCGAGATGATGGGCGCGAGCGCGATCTATATCGAGGACCTGCGCGAGGAGTTCGTGCGCGATTTCGTGTTCCCGATGTTCCGGGCCAATGCCCAGTATGAGGGGCTGTACCTGCTCGGCACCTCGATCGCCAGGCCCTTGATTTCAAAGCGTTTAGTCGAAATTGCCCGCGAGGAAGGCGCTGATGCGATTTCGCATGGCGCTACCGGCAAGGGCAACGATCAGGTGCGGTTCGAGTTGGCGGCCTATGCGCTGGACCCGGATATCAAGGTGATCGCGCCGTGGCGGGAATGGGACCTGACCAGCCGGACCAAGCTGCTGGAATGGGCCGAGGCGAACCAGATCCCGATCGCCAAGGACAAGCGTGGCGAGGCGCCGTTTTCGGTCGATGCGAACCTGTTGCACACCTCGTCCGAGGGCAAGGTTCTGGAGGACCCGGCGGAGGCGGCTCCGGACTATGTTTATCAGCGCACGGTCAACCCGGAAGACGCCCCGGATACCCCGGAATTCATCGAGATCACATTCGAGAAGGGCGATGCGGTGGCCATTGACGGTGTCGCGCTGACCCCTGCCAACCTGTTGACATCTCTCAACGAATACGGGCGCAAGCACGGTGTTGGGCGGCTCGATCTGGTAGAGGGGCGGTATGTGGGGATGAAGTCGCGGGGGATTTATGAGACGCCGGGGGGGACCATCCTGCTGGAGGCGCACAGGGGCATCGAGTCGATCACGCTGGACCGGGGGGCGGCGCATCTGAAGGACGAGTTGATGCCGAAATACGCCGAGTTGATCTATAACGGCTACTGGTTCAGCCCCGAACGCGAGATGCTGCAGGCGCTGATCGACCACAGCCAGGAGCACGCCAACGGCACCGTAAAGATAAAACTTTACAAGGGGTTGGCGAGCGTAGTCGGGCGCTGGTCCGAGGACTCTCTGTACTCCGAACAGCACGTCACCTTCGAGGACGACCAGGGCGCCTACGACCAGAAGGACGCCGCCGGTTTCATCAAGATCAACGCCCTGAGACTGCGCCTGCTGGCGATGCGCGACAAGCGACGCAAGGGGTGAGCCGGGGCCAATTCCTTCGGTAGTGGTTTGGTAGTGCTCCCGGCACGGCCCCGAATGGGCCGAACCGGACCTTCGCATAGGTTAAAGTAATCCCGGCGAACGAACCCTCCTGCTCGCGGCCCGGCGGGGCCAAACCTTGTGTCGCGGGGCGGGCGGGAGCCATCACCGGGTGTTACCAACAATTCCATGGCACCGGCTTCGGCAAGCGTCTCTTTTTCGAGGCCCGGTGCCATCTGCGCGCGCGCGCTCTGGTTGGCCACACTGGCAAGCGATAGGAGAGTATCCCATGCCGAGGTGCCATCTGCGCGCGCGCGCTCTGGTTGGCCTTCTGGTCTGGGCGCTGGCCGATAACGACCTCGCCTGCCGCTTCTACCGGGAAACGGGTGGCCGGAAACGTAACAGAGGGTATGAGCGCATTGGCGGTGTCCGCCTCGAAATGATCGCCTTCGTATGGCGGTGAGCCGAGCGCGGATGACTTGATGCTGGTTCGCGCGCGGCCAGGTTTCGGGCACTGGATGTATGTTCGTGGCCCGTGTACGCGTCGTAGCGCCCGCTCTCGCTTGCGAGGTCGGGGATAACGCAGCACTGTTCGAGGATGATGTCGCCGGGCGGGCGATCTTGCCCGGGCTCTCTACCGGCGCCGCCCGCGGACATCTTCAGGTGCTGATAGACGCGAGCATCGGCGCTCCGCATCTGGCGATCGCCGACGGCGTCAGCACTTGGCGAGACGCGCCGCCCGTTCCATAAGAGAACATGTGAGCGACAGCAAAGGTACAAGGCAATGGCATTCAATTTCATTCTGATGCTCACTTCCAACGACCGCACGATCCCCGACGCCCGGGTGCGGTTGGACGAGGCGCTGGAGGGCGGGGCGCGACATATCGGTTTCAAGAATGTCGGCCTGCCGTTCCCCGACCTCAAAGCGCTCGCGGATGCGATCCGCACGGCTGGTGGACGGTCCTATCTTGAAGTGGTCAGCCTGGACGAGGAGAGCGAGCTCGAGTCCGCCCGTGCGGCGGTGGCGCTTGACGTTGATTGCCTTCTGGGAGGCACCCGCGCGAACCTCGTCACAAAGATCACCCGCAGGCATCCGGTGCGCTACCACCCGTTTCCCGGGCGGATCGTCAGCCATCCCAGCATCCTGGAAGGCACCGAGGAGGAAATCGCCGAAAGTGCGCGGCAACTGGCGGAACTGGAACATGTACATGGGCTCGATCTCCTCGCCTATCGGTATCGGGGCGACGTCGAAAGCCTGATGCGCGCTGTCTGCGCCGCGGTATCGAAACCGGTCGTGGTGGCGGGCAGCATCGACCGGGAAGAACGGCTGATCGCCGCCGCCGAGGCGGGTGCCGCCGGCTTCACTGTCGGCACGGCCGCGCTCGAGGGTGCCTTCCCGGCGGAAGGCGAGGGCTTTGCGGCGCAGGTGCGCGCGATACTGGCTATGACCGGCCGCGTGCTCGCCCGCTCGACATCGCCCCGGCGGATTGCGGTCGTGGCGCATAACGCCCGAAAATCCCATCTGCGCGCCTGGATTCTGCGTCACGCCAAAGCGCTTGCCGGACACCGGCTGATCTGCACGGGGGGCACTGGTACGATGATCGCCGAGGTCGCGCCCGATCTGATTGTTCAGCGGCTCCAGAGAGGCACACGCGGGGGTGACCAGCAACTCGGCTCGCTGATCGCTACCGGCGAGATCGACGCGGTGGTCTTTTTCGCCGATCCGACAGCCCCCCATGGCGGCGATGTCGATTTCCAGGCGCTGACGCGCCTCGCGATCATGCACGACACGCCGATCGCGCTCAGCGCCTCGGCCGCGGACATGCTGGTGGCCGCCAGCCTGGTGCCATCGGCCGGCATTCGTTGACCGGTTCGAACTCTGCGGTCTGCTGCCCCGTCGTTCGACAAATCGCCCCAAAACGAAAAAAGGCGCGGAGGTTTTCCCCCGCGCCCTTTGTCCAGGCTCGGTCGCGGATCAGAAGTCGATCCGCACTCCGGCCCGCAGGCCGTGGCCCATGCTGCCACCGAAGCCGCTGCCGAACGGCGCGCTTGCTTCGGCCGTGATGTAGGCCGAGGTGCCCTGGCCGGTCTCCATGGTGCCGCCGAACGACAGCGTGCTCCAGGTGTCGTCGAGGCCGCTCTCGAAGCTGAAGCCCGAGGCGTCGACCGAGGATTCGTCCAGCAGGTTGCGGCTCACGTTCGCATCGGCGAAGATCGAGATCCCGTTGTCGGGGAACATCTGCTCCACCGTCACCGCCGGTCCGATCACGATGCTGGCGCTGTCGTCCTGGCTGACCTCGACCCCGTTCTCGTCGGTTAAGCTGTCGAAGCAGACGTCGGTGTAGACCGCCCGGTTCCGCGTGGTGGTCGAGGTGTTGGGCCCCAGGGAGAACCGCTTGCCGACCTCCAGCGAGGTGCCCCAGCCGATGCCGTACATCCTGCTTCAGGCCGCGGGAGTCCACTTCGACATCCGCGTCCCAGGTGGTCGGCCGGCCCTGCACATCGGCGTAGAAGCCGCCGCCCGAGAACCGGGCGAAGCTCAGGCCGGCGCCGAATCCGGTGGTGTCGACCTCGGCCACATCCGGATCCGCGGTGATGCCGCTGTTGGCGTCGGCATAGCCCCGCACTGCGTGGACGCTGGAGCCGGCGACGCCCAACCCGCCGAAGGCGTCCATCGGGATATCGACGCCGATCTCGGCCTCACCCCGGCTGGCGTCCCGCTCGCTGGTGTTGAGCCCGCCGTCATGCTCGATGTCGCGGTTGGAGCCGTCGATCCGGGCCCGGATGCCGCCATTGTCCCAGCCGACGCCGCCGCCGGCCACCCCGTCATTGTCGGTGCCGCCGCCGGCAAAGCCGTTATAGCACCGGTCGCCGAGGCGGTCTCGCGCAGGATCGGGAAGTCCTCGCGAATCAGCTCCGGCAGGATCGCGTAGCCGTAGACCTGGGCCAGCACGTCCGACTGGCAGATACAGGATGTCGTCGCTCTCGCGGCTGAGGGCGTAGGTGAACGGCCTCTTCAGCAACTCGTCATCCGGATGGGCGATGGGATCGAGGATGAAGTCGCCCTCCTCGATATCGCCGCCGCCCGAGTTGTCCACCAGCACGATCCCGTTGCCCGGCCCGGTGCCGGTGAAGCTGGGATCGCCCAGCGGGTTGGTGTCGGTCAGGGTCAGCTCGGTGATGCCCGAGACGTCGCCCCCGATAACCAGGCTGTCGCCCGCCTCGGTGGCGTCCAGCGCCACGTCCAGCAGGAACTCGCTGCCGGCGGTGTAGTCGCCGCCGACGGTCAGGGTGTCGCCCGCCCCGACGCCGTCGCTCATGTCGATGGTGCCGAAGTGTCCTGCTCGATCTGGGGTGGTGGCTTTTCAGAGAGCAGCCAAAGATCGATCAGACAACCAGCAAGTCGATTTCACCGGAACCGCAAAGCATTTCCACACCAGAGTCAGTGACGTGGTAGGTGCCGCCCTGAAGAATACCGATGTTCTCTTCCATAAACTGCAGGCAAGAGTGGACATAGAACACCATGCCTGCTTCGATCTTCAGGTCGGACCAGCGGTTGATGTGTAGAGATCCACCCCAGATCGGCGGGTATGCAACCCCGAGACCAGTCCCAAGTATCACCATATAGGCATCTTCACGACCGGCCTTTTTCAGCGGCTCGATTGAGGCGTGCTCCATTTCACCGATGCCCCGACCGGGAACGCAGGCATCAAGTGCCGCGCGCAGGGTTTCGTTTCCGAGATCGTAAAACTCTCGTGCCTGAGCCGTGGGCTCGCCCGCCGCGATCGACATGATAGCAACCGAATGGTAACGGTTTGAGACGCCTGGAAATTCAAGGTGAACCAGGTCGCCGTTTTCGATTTTTTTGTTCATTGGGGTGGAGTGCATCCCCGGCCCCCGCCATCCGCTGGCGCATAGGCTTGGCAAGGCCGGATATTCGCTGCCGCTGGCGCGCATTTCGGCTTCGATTTCGCCGCAATATTCGATTTCGGTCATCCCGACACGCAGGGTGGTACGGGCGGCCTCAAGGCCAAGCTCAGCCATGCGCCCGGCGGTGCGCATATGCACTAACTCCGCTTCGGATTTCACAAACTGAAGGCTGCTGAGCAGGTCTGTTGCATCAACCAGCGTTGCGTTGGGAAAAGCCGCCCGCAGGCGATTGAGATAACGCCCGGTGCAAGCATAGGCTGCCATATCCACCGCAATACGTCCCTTCGAGATACCAAGACCGATAGCGATGTCGGCAATGACGTCAAAAGGGTCTTCGCCGTTCAGCTGATAGGTGCGTATGTTTTTCGTCCAGGAGGTTTCGTCAGCGTGCGGAACATCTGCATTGCGGATTAACAATGTCGGTTCTTGGGTGTCAGCGGCCGAGAACACCAATGCCTGTGGGCTGAAGTACGAGCAGCAATCAAACCCGCCAAGATAGTTCAACAGGTCCGGCCCAACGCAGATGCTGCCATCATATCCGGCCGCCTCCAGGCGCGCGCGGGCACGGGTGACACGGGCTTCGTACTCGGCCTTTGGAAACGGTGTGAAAGGGGGAGGTGTCATAGATGAAGTTCCTTTTCGGTGAGAGCAGCATATTCAGGCAGTGCGAGGTCGGAAGTGCCGTCGATCCGTTTCCGCTTTTTTTGATTCCAACAGGTGGAAGGACAAGAACAAAACAGCAAGACCAACGCAACGATCTCTGCCGAGTGTGGAGGAACTCGCTTGTTCTGCAAATTGACCTTTTTCAAAGCGTTGTTGACTATTTCTCAACCTGGAGGCGGCTACTCTTACATAGCCGAGATGCAAAGTTTACAGCACCGCGCGCCAAGGGAACCGGCGCAAGGCCAGCCCGCCTTTCTCAGCGCATGATGAACAGTTGCCGAACGGTGGGTTAGCTGATGACAGGAATCTCAGAGGGTGCACGGCGTGAAAGCAATTGCGGACCCTCTTCGCGGACCACAATGTTTTCCTCGTGCAGCATGGTTTTTCCGTCGCCAAAACTCATGCCCGGCTCCAGTGTCAGAACCATGCCGACCTCCAGAACGGTGACATCGTTGGCCGTGTGCGAGGGCCATTCAGTCAACTGCATGCCCAAACCGTGACCAAGTCGGCCAACATCGCTGTCGCAAGCGCCGCTGGCCGACATCACATCAGCCATTGCTTGGAATAGATCAGTACAGGTCGCCCCCGGTCGTGCCGCTGCCAGGCCAGCCTCGGTCGCGGCATAGACCACGTCATAGGCGCGTATCATGTCGTCACCCGCATGGCCGAACGCATAGTTGCGGTCAAAGTCACAATAGTAGCCGTCAAAAACCGCACCTGTGTCGAGCAGCATCAAGTCGCCGTCGCCAAGCACCCGGTTTGAGGATTGCTTGATCACATCGTCAAAGCCCCCCGGCCCCGAACTGCACACCAGATAGGGCACATCATCGGCGCCGCGTTGCAACAGATCAATCCGCATCCGGGTAAAGGCCGTGCGTTCTGTGTCGCCCATGCTGACCAGATCTGGGAAACCTTCGAAAGTATCAGACGCGATGCCGCAAACATGCGCGATCTTTTCAATCTCGGCGGCCGATTTGACCATCCGCTGGGCGCGGACAATGCCTGTGGCATCCACGAACCTGTCCACACCGACCAGACTGCGAAGCCGGTCAAAATCGCGCGCGGGCATGCGAACATGGGTTTCGTGGCCCATCGGGGTTCCGATGCGGCCGTCCGTGCCTGCAGCCTCAGCCAACAGATCTGCCAGCAGCGTTATGCCATCGTCCTCAGGCTGAGGTGCGGACCAAGTGCGAATATCATCAAGCCATGTGGCCGACATGCTGGCTGCGCCGATGCCCGGGATCACCGCGACCGGCTTGCCCTGTATCGGAACAACCAGAAACCACGGGCGCGCTGGGCTGAGCCAGAACGGTGTGTGAAACCCGGAATAATAGCGCACTTCCGGCTCGGTGCTTAGCAGCATGGCGCTAAGCCCCTGCTGACCCATCAGAGCTTGCGCCTTGGCGGTGCGCGCTTCGAACTCAGAGCGCTGAAAGCCCCGTTCAGGTGTGTTTATCTTTGCGGTTGGCATGATGAGGCTCCTTAATCTCGCAGCGGCTTCGGCACGTGGGTTATGCTTTGACCCGCTCGCTTTTTGGGTCATACATCGGTCGCAAGCTTGCCTTGGCCGCAATACGGCGCCCCGCCACAGCAATTTCGTATTTTACCGAGGTCAGATCACTGACCGCCATCCCCTTTGGAACCGAAACCATCCCAAGCGCAACAGCCCCACCCAACGAGTGCCCATAGCTCCCCGTCGTGACACTGCCCACCAATTCGCCATCGCGATAGATCGGTTCGTGATGGTAAACAAAGGCGTTCGGATCTTCGAGCAGGAACTGCATCACCCGACGTTCAGCCCCGTATTCACGGCGGCGCAACAGCGCCTCGCGCCCGATAAAGCCACCGGGTTTATCCAGTTTGCTTGCAAACATCAGACCGGCCTCAAGCGGCGTGTCATCGGTGCCCATATCGTGGCCCCAATGGCGAAATGCCTTTTCAACGCGCAAGGATTCTGCCGCGTGAAAACCGACAAGCGCGGGCGGAATTGCCTTTTCGCCAGACAGCAGATCATCAAGAAGTGCGCCGGCAAATTCGCTTGAAACGAAGATCTCCCAACCAAGTTCTCCCTGATAGGTGATCCGCTGTGCGCGCACGTCAACGCGGCCAAGTTGCAGGTATTGCGAGGTGCCGAAGGGGAACACCTCGTTCGACAGATCGGTTGTGGTAAAGGCTGACAGGAAATCGCGCGCCCGCGGTCCCATCAGGCCAATCGCCGCTTGCCCGGCGGTGATGTCGGTCACGGTTGCGTGGGCGTCCTGTGGGATGCGGCCCGTCAGCCAATTCCAATCGCGCTGCGCCGTGCCGGCACCAGTCATGACAAGAAAGCGGGTTTCGGTCAGGCGAACAATGGTCAGATCAGCCTCGATACCGGCATGTTCATTCAGCCATTGGGTGTAGACAACATTGCCAACCGGACAGTCGATATCATTGGTCGAGATGTACTGAAGGCAAGACAGCGCATCCGCCCCTTCGACTTGGAACTTCGCAAAAGGTGAGAGGTCGATCAGCCCAAGGTCGTTTCTGAGCGCGTTGTGCTCGCGTTCCCAGTGCTCAACAAATGGCGCGCGGCCAAAGGCGTAATCATAACGCGGTTCAACCCCTTCGGGGGCGAACCACATGGGGCGTTCCCAGCCCGCGCCTTCACCGAATACGGCGCGTTCGGCGATCCAGCGGTGATGGAACGGCGAACGGCGCAGGTTGCGGCCCAACTGACGCTGTTTGTAAGGCCAGTGCATCTGGTAAAACAGGGTGAGCGTTTCGGGGACCTTTTCCAGCAGATAGTCGTGGTTGGCCTGAAAATCGCTGAACCGGCTCACATCGACATCGGCCAGATCCATCGGGGCGCTGCCCTGCATGATCCAGTCAGCCAGCGCCTTACCCGCGCCAGGGCCGCTTTGGATCCCGGTCGAGTTGAAGCCTCCCGCGACGAAATAGTTGCCGCAGCCCGGTACATTGCCGAGCACGTATTTACCGTCCGGCGTATAGCTTTCGGGGCCGTTGAAAAAGGTGCGGATACCGACATTCTGGATCGCGGGAACCCGATCGAGCAGCTTTTCAAGCAGCGGGTCAAGATGCTCATCGGGGAAGGGCAGTTCGTCAAACGAGAAATCCTCGGGGATGCCGTTTGGCGGGTTCCACGCCATGGCGTTGGGCTCGGAAAACCCGATTAGAAGCTTTCCGGCATCTTCCTTGTAATACGCGCCTTCATCATAGACCCTGAGCACCGGCAGGTCAGGCAGGATACCTTCGATCTGATCGGTCACGACATAGAAATGTTGGTTGGCCTGAATTGGCAGTTTCACCCCGTGGCTGTTGCCAAAGCTACGCGCCCAGATGCCGGTGCAATTGACCACAAATTCAACCTGAACTTCGCCTTGGTCGGTCTCCACCCCGGTTGCGCGACCGCCCTGCATTCCGACCTGGCGCACGGTCACGCCCTCGCAGATCACAGCGCCATGTGACCGTGCCGCCTTTGCCAGCGCCATCGTCGTGTCGATCGGATTGGTTTGGCCGTCATTGGGGAAATGCACCGCACCGATAGCGCCATTGGTGTTGAGCATCGGCCAAAGCTTGCGCAGGTCATCCGGCGAAATCTCGTGCGCTACGATCCCCTGGCCAAGTGCTGCGTCCCGCTTGCGGCGCAGCTCTTCCATGCGGGCCTCGCACAGCGCCATCGCGACAGAACCGTTGCGTTTGAACCCGGTGGCCTGGCCGGTTTCCCCCTCCAGCTGTTCCATCAGGTTCAGCCCGTAAACCGCCAGTTCGGTCATCGAGGGCGCGGCCTGCAGTTCGCTGACCAGCCCGGCGGCGTGCCAGGTTGATCCGCAGGTCAGTTGCCCGCGTTCCAACAGCAGGATGTCGCTCCACCCGGATTTAGCCAGATGGTAGGCGACCGAGCATCCAACGATGCCCCCGCCGACGATCACCACCTTCGCGGATTTTGGGAGCTCTTTCGTCATTGGGTTATCCCCCCATCATCGTTTCCGGACCCGGTCGCCGCTTGGTAACCGCTTGATCGTGGATCAGTAACTGGTTCCGTCAGTTGACATATCGTGCTTCTCATCGCCCTTCAGCGGCGGGTTGAACACGCAGACAAACCGAATATCCTCAGTCGCGCACAGGCGGTGCGTGTCATGATTGTTCAGTACGTACATGACGCCTGGTTTGATCGCGTATTCGGTGTCTGTCGCCAGATCGGTGATCGAGCCTTCGCCTTCGATGCAATAGACCGCCTCAAGGTGGTTTTTGTATTGGATCCTAAGGTCGGTCCCCGCTTTGACGATCGTATCAAGCAGGGCAAAGCCCATACCGTCGGATTCAATCAGCAACCGGCGGCTTTGGCCGTTGCCCCAGCTTACGTCGCGTTCGGTTCCGATGATCTCTTCCAGAGTTCTGACAAACATGACTTACCTCTTTGGGTTTAGGGCTGATTTCTGTTTTTTTCAGTGTGCCAAGGCGTTTTCACAGTCGACAGTTTGGGTCGCGATGCGTGCGGTGTTCGTCAGCCAGTGCCAGAAGGACAGCGCAAAAGAGCGCAAAACATAGATGTCAAAGGCATCCCCCTCGCCCCTGCCGGCCACCCGGTGCACCAGAACCCACATGTGATGAATGTTCGTCTGGGCAAAGTCGCCGACCCGAAAGATCTGAGTATCAAGATCCACGGCCATGCCACGCGCCAGAAGCGCGCGCGCGCCATTGCCTTCAAGGCGGATGCGAACCCGGCTGTGGCCCTGGACGCTGATTGCCCCATCGGCCCCGTCGATGGCGCCCGAAAGCGTGGCGGCAAGCGGTTTGCCATCAGACACAACCATCAACCGGCGGGGCGCGGTGCGAAACACGGTTCCATCGGGCATGGCGGCGGCGGTGCGACAGTCTTCTGGCAGGGATGCGCCCAGCGCTTTGGCGACGGCGCCAAATACCTTCTTTTCGATTTCCGGCCAGGCAGAAACAATGACCAGATCGGCAAAGGTTAGCTCGCGGCAGGACAGGCCTGCGGCAAGCTGGACCGGGCCGGACGTGACCGAGGCGAGTGCAGAGCGGGGTTCAGGCACGTGCTTTTTCTCCCTCCGGATCATAGACATACGGCGAGGTGACATGTGCCTCGATGCAGGTATTGTCGATGGTATCAACGATGTTGACGGTTGATCCGATGCGCGCGCGACCGCCTGACAGCAGCCCCAGCGCAATACAGGAGCCAACAACCGGGCTGAAGGCCACGGCGGTTAACACACCCAGACCATGGCCCCTTGGTGTTTCGCCGGTTTCGCACAGAATCGAGCCGCCTTTGATCACGGCCTTTGGGTCAACGGGGCGAATGCCGACAAATTGCTGCCGCTCAGGACCAAGCAGGTCCTCTCGCTGTGCCAGAACACGGCCGATATAGGGTTTCTTGGTGCTGCCCATACCGCCCAGACCCAGATCATCAAGCGTTGTGCGGCCGGTAATCTCGGAGCCGGCAACATGGCCTTTTTCAACCCGCAAGGCACCCAAGGCTTCGATTCCGCAGAGAGAAAGGCTGAACCTGTCCCCCGCGGCAACGATGTTCTCTTGCAGTTCTTCGCCGTAACCTGCCGAGGTATAGATTTCATAGCCAAGCTCGCCCGTGAAGGTGATGCGAATGACACGGACGGGCAAGCCGCCCATTTCGCCTTCAACAGCGCCCATGAAAGGCAGGCCTTCCGGCGAAAAGTCGATGTTGCTGTCCATGCTGGCCAACAAGTCACGCGCCCGCGGGCCCGACACCGCAATTGCCGCCCATTGATCGGTTGCAGAGGTGATCTCGACCTTCAGATCCGTCCAGGCGGTCTGAAGCAGAAACTCAAGATAGCTCATTACCGCCCCTGCCCCTGCGGTGGTCACGGTCATGAAATAGTGATGTTCTGACAGGCGCGTTGTCGTCCCGTCATCAAAAACCATGCCATCCTCGCGCAGCATGGCGCCGTAACGGGCCTTGCCAACCGCAAGTGTTTTCCAGCCGTTCACATAAATTCGGTTCAGGAACTCGGCTGCGTCCGGGCCCTGCACGTCGATCTTGCCAAGGGTCGAGACATCGACAACCCCAACAGTCTCGCGCAACTCATGGGCCTCGCGGCGATAAGCGGCATCGACGTCCTCATTGCCTTTAGGATAGTACCACGCGCGATCCCACAACCCGGTTTCTAGAAAGGCAGCGCCGTTTTTAAGGTGCCAGTGCTGCATCGGCGTCTGGCGCTGTGGCAGAATATCGGGGCCCGTATCAGCCCCCGCCAGCGCCCCAACCAAAACCGGAGTGAAAGGCGGACGAAAGGTCGTAACGCCGATCTCGGGTATTGTCTGACCGCGATGTTCCGCCATCAACGCCAGCGCAATCAGGTTTGCGCCTTTGCCCTGATCACAAGCCATGCCCAACGTGGTATAGCGTTTGAGATGCTCGACCGAGACATACCCCTCACGGTAGGCCAGCGCGATGTCGGACGAAGTAACATCGTGCTGAAGATCAACGAAGGCTTTCTTGGCCGATTTTCCGGTCTGGCTACGCACTTCCCAGACCGGACGCAGCGGGCATTCCCATGCGTCCACCTGATCCGGCGGGGTAATTGCATCCGGCACATCTTTGCCCGCGAACCCGCAGGCTTTCGCAGCCGTGAGGCCCGTGGCGTGTCCATCCTGAATGCAGGCGTTTGTCGCCATATGTCCATTGGCCGTGCCTGCGACGTGAAAGCCATCTTCCACTTTACCCGGAACAAACGCGGCAAGGCCCTCGTCATAGACGGGCTTCCCGTTGCGTTGCCCCAAAATGTGCAGCGAGGGCGACCAGCCGCCCGATACGCAAAGCAGATCGCACGGGATCCTGGTGCTGCTGCCCCCGGTGCGCCCGCTGTCACAATCAAAATCCGCAATTTCGACCGACTGGATTTTCTTACGACCAAGGGCCTTGGCAACGGCGGCTGCAAGGCGAACCATGACGCCACTTTGAGTGGCCTGCGCCATCAACGTATCCGGCCCAGCAGGCCGCGCATCCACCAGGGTCACCGAGGCACCTGCTTTGGCGAGATCAATCGCGGTTGCATAAGCGCTGTCGTTATTGCTGAAAACCACCGCGCGCTTGCCAGGAAGAACGCCGTAGTGATTGAGATAACACCGCGCAGCGCTGGCCAGCATAATCCCGGGCAAATCATTGCCATCAAAGACAATCGGACGTTCCAACGCACCTGTGGCCAGAACCGTCTGACGTGCCCGCATCGTCCACATCCGATGTCGCAAGTAGCCCGATTCCGGGGCTGCCACACTGTCACCGATGCGCTCAACAAGCCCAAAGCTTCCGTGGTCATAGGCCCCGAACACTGTGCAGCGTGTGAGGATGCGCAGGTTATCAGCAGCCTCAAGCGCGGCGATACGATCGGCCACCCAGGCATCCGTCGGGCCGTTTGCGAGATTGTTCAACAAGCTGCCACCCAACTGCGCGGCCTGTTCAACCAGAACGACCTTGGCACCTGTGGCCACGGCGGCGGCCGCGGCTTCCAGACCGGCGGCCCCCCCTCCAATGATCATCACATCGCAAAACCCGTGCACCTTTTCGTAAAGGTCCGGATCATCCAGTGTAGTTGCCACGCCCATGCCAGCGGCATTGCGGATGAACCGCTCGTAAAACATCCAGGATTTGCGGGTCGGGCCCATGAAGGTCTTGTAGTAGAACCCGGAGGCCAGAAAGCGTGAGAATTTGTCGTTGACTGCCATCGCGTCAAACCCAAGCGAAGGCCAGCAATTCTGACTTTTGGCCGTCAGCCCCTGGTGCAGCTCGACCATGGTTGCCTGGGTGTTCGGCTCGTGGCGGGCACCACTGTGCAGCGTGACCAAAGCATTGGGATCATCCACTCCAGCAGAATAGATGCCGCGCGGACGGTGATATTTAAAGCTTCGCGCGACCAATCGCGTGCCATTGGCCAACAGAGCCGAGGCCAGTGTATCGCCGGAAAAGCCAAGCAGTTGACGGCCGTCAAAGGTGAAGGAGACAGGCGAATTCCTGTTTATACGGCCAAAATCCTTCAGGCGTGTGGGCCCGTTGCTCATCAGATCACTCCGTCGGAGATTGGGGTCGATCGGACCGTATCGGCGGCAAGACGGACGGATTGGATTTCATGGGACAAGGTGTTGCGCTCGACCCGAAGCCACTGGCGGCAACCCCCGGTGTGCTGCCAGAATTCACCGTGCAAACCGCGCGGATTGCTGCGCAGAAAGACATAGTCAGACCAACAATCCAGATCTGTTTCGTCATGCGCGGGGCGCGTACGCAGGGCATCGCCGCCATAGTCAAATTCATGATGGTCGCGCAGGCCACAGCAGGGGCACTCGATTCGCATGGGCTACATCCTTCTTAGTGGGCTCCGGGCGTTGGGCCGGTACCGCTTTCGTTGATGGTGGCGCCACGGCGGAACCGGTCCAGCGTGAATTTCGCGCTCAGCGGGTGCGGCTCGTCTCGCGCAATTGTATGCGCCAGACACCAGCCCCCGCCCGGGGTTGCCTTGAAACCGCCATAGCACCAGCCCGCACTGATATAGAGCCCTTCGACTGGCGTCTTGCAGATGATCGGGCTGCCATCCATCGTCATGTCCATGATCCCGCCCCAATGACGCAGAATCCGAAGCCGCGAAAGGCAGGGCATAAGCGCCTTGCCGATGCTCAGAACATGCTCGGCCATTGGCAGGTTGCCGCGCTGCGCATAGGAGTTGTAGCCATCAAGGCTGCCGCCCAGCACAAGGCCACCCTTGTCGGACTGGCTGATGTAATAGAGCATGCCGATGGAGGCGATGACGCAATCGACCAATGGCTTGATAGGCTCGGTCACGAAAGCCTGCAAGACATGGCTTTCCATGGGGAGTTGCAACCCGGCCTTTTCAGCCAAAAGGCTGGAACTGCCAGCGACCGCTGTGGCAACTTTAGGAGCCCGAATTGGCCCGCGTGTCGTCTCAACACCAACGATTTTCGAGCCTTCCCAAATATAACTCAATACCTCGCATTGTTGAATGATATCAACGCCTTGCTTATCGGCCGCCCGCGCGTAACCCCAAGCCAGCGCATCATGGCGTGCAGTACCTGCACGCCCCTGCCACATGCCCCCCAGAATCGGGTAGCGGGCGTTTGCGGACAGGTCCAGATAGGGGGCTTTCTTGCGAATATCCTCTGGTGTGAGGTAGTCAGCCTCGATGCCATTCAGGCGCATCGTATGAACCAGCTGACGACCGGCATCGACCTGACCATAGGAATGCAGCAGACCCATATAGCCGCGCTGCGAAAGCATGATGTTGAAGTTCAGTTCCTGGCTGAGGTTCTCCCACAGCTTCAGCGAAAATTCATAGAATTGGGTATTGCCGTTCTCCATATAGTTGGAGCGAACAACAGTGGTGTTGCGGCCCGTGTTACCGCCACCCAGCCAACCTTTTTCAAGCACGGCCACCCGTTTGATGCCGTGCTCTTTGGCAAGGTAGTAGGCCGCAGAAAGTCCGTGCCCGCCAGCGCCAACGATAATGACATCGTAGTCGGGTTTGGGCGCGGGATCACGCCAGGCGCGGGTCCAGCCCAGATTGTTGCCAAGCGCTTTGGCAAAGACTGTGCCGGCGGAATACCTCGTCATGCCCGAAAACCCTTTGATTGGCGGAGCGGGAAAGACCGCAGAGCGCAGCTTTTTCGCGGCGCATTGCACCGAAGGGCACGACCTCGACTCACGCACTTCAAGACTACAGCATGAGTTTTGCTATCGTGGCTCATTGCGCACCGCGTGACGTTTGTACTTCTATTCGTTCACGCAGATTGGATGTTCACGCAGATTGGATTGACACGGCCCATTCAGCAATCGATATTAAGTGCAGCCCCATCAAGAAAAACTCAAAGGATGAAACCTGTCGTCTACAAACCCTTCCCATCGGTGAATGCCTTGCGTTCATTTGAAACCACAGCGCGCCTTGGCAGCGTGACAAGGGCCGCGAACGAGCTTTGTGTGACCCCATCAGCGGTCAGCCACCAAATTCGCAAACTGGAAGACAGCATTGGCCATCCGTTGATCCAATTCTCCAATGGAGTGGCCCAGTTGACGGAATGGGGGGCGGTGCTGATGCCTGGGCTTTCGGACGGGTTTATGCGGATCCACGAGGCTTTGCATCTGCTCCAAGATCGGGCCCGCGTCAGCACGCTTACGGTCGTCTCGCGCTCGTTCTTTGCCTCTCACTGGTTGTCGCCACGGCTTAACCGTTTTTGGGAGAAGCACCCGGATATCGGTTTGCGAATGCTCTATATGCAAGAACCGTCCGATTTTCACACAGGCTCTGCCGATGCGTCGATCATATGGCATATCAGCGCGCCGCAGGGGTTGAAATCCATCCAACTCATGCCCGCCGCTTTGACACCGGTGTGCAGCCCATCTCTGGCCTGGGGAGATGGGAATGATGCTCGGCTTGACCGCCTTGGCAATCAAACTTTGTTGCGTGAGTCACTTGGGGACAATTGGATAGAATGGTTCAAGCAGGCCGGGATACCAGACTTCGCGCCGGGCCAGACCGTTTTCATTGACGACGGGTCGATCCGGCTACAGGCCTGCATTGTCGGCAAGGGCGTCGAGCTTTCCGTTGCAGATTTTCTGGGCCGGGAATTTGCCGAAAACCTGTTGATTGCGCCGTTTCCCGAAATCCGTCTTGAGGGATTCTACTTTTTGGTAATATCAGACCCACCTTCGTCAAAAACGCAGGCCTTTCAGGACTGGATCCTTGAGGAAATTTCCGATGCCAGACTTGCTCGCCGGTTCTAAGTTTCGGTGCTGCGTTTTGGGCGGGTGATCAATTTGCAAGACGATCTCTGAAAGACACTTGGGATGCCGGGTGATCTGTTCGTATCCGTCCCCGGTCAGAACAAAGCTATCGCCAACTTGGGCCCGGAACGTCTTGCCGATACTGACCGAGCCATCGACTGCCAACACCATCCCCGGCTGCAAAACCGTCTTGTCACCGATCACCAGTTCGGGCTTTTCCAGAAAGCTGAAACCGGTCGCGCGGCCACATCGAAACGGGTACTCATGCCCGGCAGACTGGATGACGTCTGCATAGGCCGCATGAACTTCTTCCGCTGTCACACCCGGACGTAAAACGGCAAGCGCTGCTGCCTGACTGTCCAAGGCTGTCTGGTAAACCTGCGCATGTCGATCATCAGGAATGTCGCCAATCCAGACGTCCGGTCAAAGCCCGGCTTGAAACGGTGAAAGTTGGTCATGCCGCAGAAACACAGGAACACAGGCTCGCCGCGGCACATAATCCGCGTGCTGGCACGGTGATGCGGCTTGGTGATTTCCTTGCCCGAGGCCATAATTTGCAGGAAATGTGTGTTCGGCGACATGCAGCTATCGGCATGATGTTACGCGGCAGGTCGGCGGCTTTGCGCGTTCCGGCGGCTGAGATCGCAAGAGCCACTTCGAATTCGGCCACCCCGTCACCAATGGCGCCACGTCCCGCATCCATCATCGCCATTGAAACTTCGCCAGCATGGCCGGCAAGGTTCAACTCTTCTTGCGACTCGATCATCCGCATCTCTTCGATGATCGGCGTCACAGAGCATAGCCGGTCAGCGCCTGCGACGCTTTTGATACAGGCATGGACCACAGGCGGCATCCGGTCGGGTTCTATCGCGATACGTGCGGCCTGACCAATCACTGCGGGGATCTCCTCGCGCCATTCATTGCCCATACCGTCATTCCACGGTGCAATCCGGTTAACCCGAGTCGCGGCCTCGGCCATGTCGATTTCCATGGTTGGCGTGATCAACAGGCCGGGACCATCTGCGGGGATCACCAAAATTGCAGGCCGTCCAAATTCCATATGCAGATAATCGTAACAGCCAGTGAGGTAATAGACGCTGTCGTCGTCAGTAATCAGGGCAACATAGGCGCCGGACTCGGTTAGGCGGGCGCGCAGGGCGTCCAAGCGTTTTTCGAACATCGTGCTCACCCCTTTTGCAAACGGCTCTCGGCCAGTTCCACCCAGAAAGACGCGCCATAGCTTAGGGCGGCGTCACAGAAATCGAAATCAGCAGAGTGCAAGGGTCGCGCGTGACCGCCTTCGGTTCCGTTGCCCATCAACACAAAACAACCCGATCGCGCTGCGGCCATATGGGCAAAATCCTCGGAAAACAGTTTTGGCGGGCAATCACCGTCCACCGCATCGGCGCCGACGATTGAACTGGCCGCATCACTCGCCGCGCGGGCTTGTGCTGCGGTGTTGATCGTGGGCGGAAAGATCGTGTCGTAGGATACCTGCCCGGTCACGCCATGCGCCATGCAAATACCTTCTACGATCTGACCCATCCGGGCCTTTATGGTCTCGTTGATCTCGGGCGTCAGCGCGCGAGCGTCGCCAGACAGCGTTGCACGCCCGGGCAGAACATTCCGCTGACCGTCGGTGGTGAACTCGGTCACGGAAACAACCCCGCTCAGGCTAGGGTTCAGCTTGCGCGACACGATGGTCTGAAGCGCGCCGACGATCTCGGCCCCGACAACGATGGCATCCACGCCCATATGCGGTAGGGCAGCATGCCCGCCGCGTGCATCAATCTTGATCTCGAACAGGCTCTCGCTTGCGGTGATCGGCCCGCTGCGGGTGGCGAAAGTGCCAAGCGGCATGCCGGGGATGTTGTGCATCCCATAGACCTCATCCACATCGAACCGGTCAAACAAGCCGTCCTTGATCATCGCAGGCGCGCCAAGGCCGTTTTCCTCATTGGGTTGAAAGATAAACACCACACGGCCGTCAAATGTTCCGCTTTCGGCCAGGGTCTTGGCCGCCCCAAGCATCATCGACATGTGGCCGTCATGGCCACAGGCATGCATCACACCGTCATTGATCGAGCGGTGAGCAAAACCGTTTTGCTCGGCAATCGGCAGCGCATCCATGTCCGTGCGCAAGCCGATGCTGCGCGTCCCGTTGCCGCGTTGTAAGATGCCAACCACTCCGGTGCCACCGATGCCCTGATGTACATCAAGGCCAAACCCGGTCAGTAACTCGGCCACCCGCGATGCCGTGGCGTGTTCCTGAAAGCCAAGCTCGGGCCTGGCGTGAAACGCGCGCCGCCAGTCTGTCATCACCTCTTGCAGGGCGGTCGTTCTGAGTGGATCAGCCATCCTCGGGCCCCTCGGACACAACGATCAAACACCGGCTGTCGGGGCCGGGTGCCAGGGCGATCAGCCCCGCCAGACCCGCGGCCCCACTTGGCGTCGTCGCGATGCCATGGCGACCAAGAATGTCGGTGGCCATCCGGGCATCCTCATCCGACACCGTGAGGAATGCATCCGCGTCGCGGCGAAGCGAATCAAAGGCGATCATCGAGGCATCTTTGCAATCCAGCCGTCCCATGTTCGAATCCGGCCCCTCGGCGTGGGTCAATGCGCCGGCCTTGGCACTCTGCAACAAGCAGGGCGCTGCATCCGGTTCCACCACCGCAATGAATGGTTGTTCTGGCCAGTGTTCGCGAACATGCGCCGCAAGCGAGGCAGCCAGCCCCCCAACCCCAGCCTGCAGAAAGTTATGAGTTGGCCAGATGTCCTGTTCGACAAAACCCTTGCGGCATTCTTCAGCCAGAACGGTGTAGCCTTCCACGATCAAAGCAGGCCACTCAACATAACCCTCCCAGGACCCGTCGGCCAGATGAAGCAATCCGTTTTCACCAGCTATACGCATCGCCTCTGAAACGCTGTCTTCGTAAGAGCCGCTGCGACTGACAACGGCCCCCATGGCGCCGATCCGCCTGGCAAATGGTTCAGGGGCCGCAGCGGGCAGAACGACCACGGATCTTGCGCCAAAGACTTTGGCACCAGCGGCAACCGACAACCCGTGATTGCCCGCACTTGCGGTCACAAAGGTCATCCCCGAGGCGACCTTGCGGGCGGCATCATCCATCGGATCATCTGTGCCCGCAGCCTCGCAAATCATCTGCGCCACCGCAAAGGCCCCACCAAGCGCCTTGAAGCTGCCAAGCTCCATCCGGCTCGATTCATCCTTTGCAAATATCCGAGCAACACCAAGTTCTTGCGCCAATGCATCAAGAGCGGTGAGAGGAGTCGATGCGTAAACCGGGCATTTCTCCAGCAGTGCCATAGGGCGCTCCGGGCTGGTTCGAAACGCCCTCGGCGTTGTCAGAAGCTCAGGTGTATGTGAATGAAGAGTCATTTTGACGTTGCCCGTATGTGCTGTAACTCGGTCAAGTTACCCAAGATTTCTGTAATATCAATATCATTTTATTCGCCCCCATGAGAAACTATGTTGACCAAGGGCATCTTGGTGTTAATCTTCTGACATGGACGATCTGGATCGCAGTGACATTACAATCCTGAGAATGCTGCAGGCCAATGCCCGCGAACGGTTGGAGGATATCGCCGCCGAAACGGGTCTGTCCATTGCGACTGCGCAGCGCCGCATCCGGGCGATGAAAGCTGCAGGTGTGATCATCGGCGACACCGCCATAGTCCGCCCCGAGGCCGTCGGTTTCAAGATGACATTCATGGTTATGGTCGAGCTGGAGCGCGAACGGCTAGAAGAGCTTGAGGCTTTTTGCGACCAGGTCCGCAAGGAACCTCAGGTGCAACAATGCTACTACGTGACCGGAGATTCGGACTTTGCTCTGATCATCCTGGCTCGCGACATAGAGGGCTTCAAGCGCCTGACACACCGGCTCTTTTTCGGCAATCCGAATGTTAAACGGTTTCGAACTTCTGTTGTCATGGATCGTACCAAAGTCAACTTCACGGTACCTCTGGACGCGATTGATCAGGACGATGAGGCTGCTTCGTATATCTCTGGTCAAGCTACTTCGGACGAAAAAATCTCACCCGCGCAAAGGAAATCCGATAACAGCGCAACTCGCGTATGACGACGTAAAAACGGCACGCCAACTTCCGTTGGCAGGGCCGCGCCGTTCGAGAAATGTACCCGCTGAAGACGAGGGCTGCCCGCAGGCTTTACGTCTGATGGCTGATTTCCAACCGTTTTGACAAAAAGCCTTTGGCCTCCCGGATGACACTACCAAGGCGGGCTGCGGGATCAAAGGACCGCCGGATGAGTGACCAAGGGGGAGCCTGTGAGGCAGGTCAGTTTGAGTTTTTCTTGATGAGGAAGCAATTAATATCAATTGCAGAATGATCCGAATGCGGACAACTTCGAGGCCTGTGTCAAGAAAGGTACAGGGAATGAAAACCAGAGTGGCAAAGTACGCCATTGCCGTCGGACTGAGCTTGGCGCTTGGATCGACTGCCGCGCTTGCCGGGCCACTGAAGGATCGGATCGCCGCAGGCGAGACAGTTCGTCTGGGTTTTGCCGCCGAACCGCCCTTTGGCCTATAGCTTTCTGGAGAAGCCGCAGTTGGTAACTGGCGACAAGACCGTTCTCGAGCCCGGCATGGTGCTGGCGGCGGATGGGTCGGTCACCGTGGCCAAGTCATTCCTGGCGCAGGTTGGCGACAGCTTTATCGTGACCGAGGAGAGCGCTTGCGAGCAGATCACTCAACATCCCAAAGACCTGGATCAGGTTGTTCTGTAACGGGAGCAGAGAAATGTTCAAGAAAGGCGATATCGTTAGATCCAAAGCTTGGCAGCCGGAACTCGGCGCAGGCAAGCACTACCGCGCGCGGCTGGGCTTTATCCTCATGTCCACCGACCTGGCCGCCGAGACAGATTTCTTTGCCATGGTGCCAGAAGGCGTGGCGGTTCACATCACGCGGCTCAAGACCGACGACTACACTACCAATGAAACACTTTCACGTCACATCGAACACATGGCTGACGCTGCTGCTCGCATTCAACCAGACACCAAGCCGGATGTGATCAGCTACAGTTGCACGAGTGGTTCGATCGTGATCGGTGAAGATCGGATCATGTCCGAAATCAAAAAAGGCGCTCCCTGGGCTCGATCGATGTGTCTGGTGACCGGAGTGATGGACGCGCTGCGCGAACTGGATGCCCGCCGTATCGTTGTTGGAACGCCCTATTTCGACGAGGTTAACACCGCCGAGGCAGAGTTCCTCATCGAAAAGGGCTACGAAGTTTTGGATATTCAGGGCCTCAATCTTTCGACCGGAACCGAGATGGGGCGCGTGACACCGGCCTTCTGGAAGAAATTTGCGCAGGAGATTGACCGGCCAGATGCGGATGCCATCTTTCTCAGCTGCGGCGGGATCCGGGCGCTTGAAGTGGCCGAGGAGATCGAGCAGGCCACCGGCAAGCCCGTCATCACCAGCAACCAGGCGCAATTCTGGAGTTGTCTGCGCCGGGCGGGGATCAAGGATGAAATCAAGGGTTTCGGGCAGATATTCTCGCGCGCAGGCAGTTCTTTACTGCCGCAGAACTGAAACAGCGTGTTTTTTTGGATGAAAACCGGAAAAGCACAAATGGTGAGCGGGCCTGGTGCCGTTTGTGGGTTCCGCGCAAACCACCCAAGAGGATTAAAAAACCCCCATTCAAGGATCCAACCCAAACAAGGAGACGAAAAATGACACTCAAACTAACCAAGCGAGCTCTGGTGGCCGGATTTGCGGTCCTCGCTGGCTCACTATCAGCCGTCGCTGGTCCCCTTACGGATCGAATTGAAGCTGGCGAAACTATCCGGATTGGCTTTGCCAATATCCCGATCTGGGCCTATCCAGGCGAGAGCGGGAAACCCGAAGGTTTTGTCAATGAAATTGCTCTCGGTGTGCTCAACAAAATGGGTTACACAAATATCGAGCCCGTTGTCACAGATTGGGGAGGGCTGATTCCAGGTCTTAAGGCTGGGCGTTACGACGTGATAACCGGTGGTATGTACATCCTGAACAGTCGCTGTGAGAACATCTCCTTTTCTGAACCGATCGGCAACTTTGGTGACGCGTTTTTGGTCCCGGCTGGCAACCCGAAGAACATCAACAATTACCAGGATGTTCTGGCGCAGGGTGCCACTTTGGTAACGGGCGCGGGCTACAACACCGTTGAAGCAGCGAAAAAAGAAGGTCTGACCGATGCGCAAATCATGCAAGTACCCGGGCCAACAGAGATTCTGGCCGCAATGCTGGCGGGTCGTGCGGATGCAGGCGGCCTGACCTACTTTGAAGCCAGGGACCTCTCCGAAAAATCCGGCGGTGTGATCGACGTTACGGACCCGGCTTTGCTCCCGGACTGGACCAAAAACTGGGCAGGTATCGGGTTCCGGGGCGAGGACGCTGACTTCATCGAGAAATACAACGCTGCCCAGGCTGAGTATATCGGCACGGAAGAAATGCTCGCCAAAGTGGCGGAGTATGGCTACACACCATCGCACCTTCCCGGCGACGTGACGGCCGAATGGGTCTGCGCAAACCGCTGATTTGAATCAAGTGGTGGGCCGAGCGGCTCACCACTTCTTTCTCTAACTCTCCTTACACCCAGACAGGCAAATGAACCTAATTGAGTTTCTCGACCAATTCTGGCCTCGGTTATTGTCTGGCTCGGTGATTACTGTCGCGCAGTTCTTTCTCGCTGCGGGTCTTGGGATTGCCATTTCTTTACTCATGGGGCTTTGTAAGCTATCGGACAAATGGCTTGTTCGCTGGACTGCGATCACATACATCGAGATATTCAGGGGAACCTCGCTGCTGGTGCAGCTTTATTGGATATTCTTTGTTCTGCCGCTGCTCGGCATCACGATAGAGAAATTCACGGCAGGGTTCGTCGCGGTCGGAATGAACATCGGCGCATATGGCGCAGAGCTGGTGCGCGGCGGCATACTCGCGGTGCCCAGGGGGCAGTGGGAGGCAGCACTTGCGATCAATATGAGCCCCGCCAAGCGAATGTGGCGGATCATATTGCCCCAAGCGTTTATCAACATGCTTCCGCCCTGGGGAAACCTCTTGATTGAGCTGTTGAAAGCCACCGCGCTGGTTTCTCTCATCTCTGTTTTCGACCTGATGTTCGAGGCCAAACAGATCAACGGATCCACGTTCCTTTCGGCACAGGCATTCGGCACGGCGTTGATTATCTACTACATCCTTGCGCGTCTGTTTATCACGCCTTTCATGCGTTGGATGGAACGCGTCATGGCCCGCAAGCTGGGGAGGGTCTGAGGCAATGTTTGACTGGCGTTGGGAATTCGTCTGGGAAATCCTGCCTCGCCTTGTGCAGGCAACGGGCAACACGCTGATTGCCGCGGGCGCCGGCTATGCCATCGCGCTCGTGGTCGGGCTTGCTTTGGCACTGGCGCAACGAACGCCCTACCGGGCGTTTACATTCGTTGTCCGTGAATTTAATGAGTTTGTCCGTTCCACGCCGCTCATTCTGCAGATCTTCTTTATCTTTTATGTCGGACCCCAGTTCGGTATTCGGCTGAGCCCGTGGACATCCGGCATGATCGCGATTGGGCTTCACTATTCCTGCTATCTCTCAGAAGTCTATCGCGGCGGAATTGAGAGCGTCCCCCGCGGTCAGTGGGAAGCCGCAACGGCGCTGAACATGACGACTCTTCAAACCTACCGGCGCGTGGTGATCCCTCAGGCACTGCCCCCAGCCCTTGCGGGCATGGGGAACTATCTTGTCGGTATCTTCAAGGACACACCAATGCTTTCGGTCATTGGCGTGGCCGAACTCATCCATACCGCCAACGCCATCGGCTCGGAGAACTATCGTTTCCTCGAACCTTACACGATGGTCGGCGTTATCTTTTTGGCAATCTCACTGCCCACAGCAGGCCTGATCAAGGTCTTTGAGGGCTATACGCGCCGCAGAATGGGAATGTGAATATGGAAGACCTGACGCAGTACCCACTTCGGTTGGAGGGGGCCTCAATTCCAATGGTCCGTTTCATGAATGTGACCAAGAGCTATGACAGTCTGGTTGTTCTCGACCGGCTCGATCTGGATGTGCAAGCCGGTGAAATGGTCACGATTATCGGCCCGTCGGGTTCCGGCAAAACAACCGTTCTGCGCATGCTGATGACGCTTGAGACCATCAATGGCGGCGTGATCTATGTGGACGGCGAGCCCCTGACCCACATGGAGAAAAACGGAACGCTTGTGCCAGCAAACAACAAGCACCTTCACAAGATGCGTTCCAAGATCGGTATGTGTTTTCAGCACTTCAACCTGTTTCCGCATATGACCGCATTGCAAAATTGCATGGAAGGGCCGGTGCGCGTTCTGGGCATTCCGCGCAAAGAAGCACAAGCACGTGCCGAAGAGCTGTTGAAAATGGTCGGTATGGCCGACAAACGGGACCAGCACCCTTCCCGACTGTCTGGTGGCCAGCAACAGCGCGTGGCCATCGCCCGGGCGCTGGCAATGCGCCCCAAAGTCATGCTGTTTGACGAGGTGACATCCGCCCTTGATCCGGAGGTAATCAGCGAAGTGACCGGCGTAATCAGATATCTGGTAAGCGAGCATAGTCTCACCATGCTCATGGTTACGCATCAGATGGGGTTTGCCAAGGATATCTCTGACCGGGTCTGCTTTTTCTACGCTGGAAAGATCGAGGAGCAGGGTCCACCTAATAAACTCTTCAACAGCCCCGAGAAAGAGCGCACTCAACGGTTTTTGAGCGCGGTTAAGGAAGCAATCTGAGGGCTTCACCGATCCGTTGACGGAAGGAGCTTTTCGGACATTGAACAGGTTGCAGACCCCGGATGCCCGCAGGCCCGCGCCATGTGAGATACCCAGCGCCGCTCGGTATTTGAGACCCGCCCCCGGGGTCGCCATCAACAGGTCCGAGACCTCCTCAACGCCGAACCCGACCGGCAGCTTGCGTGGCCGGGTCCGGAACTGCATGAACCGCTTCATATCTTCACGCCCGCAGGTCATCCCGAAAAAGAACCGCAGCGCCACAATGCGGGGGTTGAACGTCGAGGCCGTAACGCCCGTGTCCGTCATGTGCAACTGATACGCCCGAAGCTCCTCGGGCGTTGCCGTATCCGGAGATCGCTTCAGAAACCGAGCAAAATCCTTGATGGCCCGGATATGGGACTTCCGGGCTTTGTCGCCCATCCCACGGATGCGCATATCTTCCATCATCCGCTCTCGAAGCGGTGTGATCTTCTCCTCTGTCATCGGAACCTCCCGTCAATCGATCGAGAAAGTCCCAATCGTCAACCAGGTTCGGCAGAGCACAAAATTACAACGCTCCGCTCAGCGCGCAACACCAGCGACAAGCGCCATTGCCGCGAAAGCGGCTTCGTCCTTGGGCGATACCCGCTAATCGGTGATCGCCCCGGGCAATGTCTGGTTTCGGATGGTTTCAAGATCAGGATAGGGAGGGCTGACAAGGCCAAACCGATCCAAACCAGAAAATTCACGATTCACGCTTTGGGTCACAAGCACGCGTTCAACATCGCTCTGAACCGGGTCCGGAATGCCGTGAACCGACATTCCGACCCGAATGTCGGTTCACGGCTCATCCGGGGCGGGTTTTGCCGGGAGTTGGTTTTCGACGCTTTCCTGGGCAGCACTGACTGCTGCCTCCTCTTCCTCCCTGGTAAGCGGTCTGTCGCTGATCACTTCAACTTTTACATTGCGGGTGGCGAAGTGGATGCCGTTGGTTTCAAAAGCATCACGGATTTGTTGGTAGGCGTCGCGGCGGATCGTCCATTGTTCGCCGGGTACCGTCATAAACTTGACGCCGATGACCATATTAAATTCTTCCATTCGCCGTACACCCTGAGACTTCAGCGGCTCGATGAAGTGATGCCCGTAGGCTTCGTTTTCCTTTAATTTGGCTGAGACTTCTTTGATGATTTTCTTGACCAGTTTGATATCCGTATCAAACGGCACCCGGAATTCCAGCTTCATGATCACCCAGTCGCGACTGTAATTAGTCAGGGATTTCAATTCGCCAAAGGGAATGGTGTGCAAGGCGCCGCGATGATGGCGAACCCGCAACGAGCGGATCGACACCGATTCCACGGTGCCGCGCAAATCCTCCGTTTCAATATATTCGCCGACGCGAAACGCGTCATCTATGAGAAAAAACACACCGGACACAATATCTTTCACCAGCGACTGAGCGCCAAAACCCAGAGCGATGCCAAGGACGCCGGCACCGGCGATGATCGGGCCGATATTAATGCCGATGGAGGAGAGGATAATCAGGACGACCATGACCAAGATTGTCACCATCAGAACTTTTCTCATCATCGGCAGCAGGGTCGCGATCCGGGCTTCAGGGCCGGGAGCACGACCGGGTACGGGCGGATCGATAGTGGCCAGCTTCTGATCGATCGCCGTCGCTATCGCGGTCCAGAGAAGTTCCGCGATGAGAAAGGCAAAGACGATATCAATGATCAGGCCAAATATTTTCTGCGCGAAGGAATCGGTCGCCGATTCCAGCAACGACGTCACGCCCCAGACCAATCCCAGCGTTGAAAAGGCGATGATCACCAGGATGAACCGCATAAGACGATCGGCTATGGGGCGGTAGAAATCATAACGGCTGGGGGACGTTGCCTGCGGTTTCGCGTCCGGGTCCGCTTCCTGATCAGCCTGATCGTCAGAAATATCCGGGTCCGATCGATGATCCTCCACGTGGTCGAAAATATGATCGACCATAGTGTTGGATAATTTGATCGCCGGGAAGAGGATCGCCAGGATCACCAACGTCCACATTGCGACGCTCATCTGGAGCAGCCACAAGAGGAAAGCGATAAGGACCAGCGCACTCCACAAAACGGCGGTGAAATTGCCCGGTGCAGACATCAGGGTGCCTGTGGTGGCGCTGCCGTCTGCACTGACGTCGACGCCATTTAGGACGGGCTGCTTTCGTCCAAGAGAATTCGATTGCCAAATCGCAGAGATGATCACGAAGGCGAAGACGGCCCCGGTCATTGCCTCGACCGCCAATAGGGAGGCGGGTGCGATGGCCAGCCTCACCAAGGTGTCGACACAAAGATAACCGATCAGACCCACACTGCTGGCCCCGATAATCCAGGCGTGGATATTTTGCGCCGCAGTCTGGTCCAACGGCAGCAATCGCAAGTCATCGACTTTTGGTGCCAGAACAAAGACCGCAAGCATGATAAAAACTCGCATGGCGATGATACCAACCAGCAAGGACAAGACAATATCCACAATAAATGGAGACCAAGTGAAGCTGACAAAAAGTCCAATGCTACCAAAGGAAAAGACCGAGATACTGCCAAATAGAAGGGCAGCACGAAGAACTGCAGCTTTTAAGATACTGCCATAGGATTTCGGTTTGGAGAGTTCGATCCGTTTTAATGATCCCGATAAGTAAGACCAGTACAGCCATTCAAGACCAAAGCCCCCGAATAAAAAGATGATGACGTAAACGGGGAATTGCAGAAAATCATCCGCCGCCATGCGCTCTTGCCACGCAGTCGATAGGGCGTCCGACAGTTCAGGAACAGCAATGGCGGCCTGAACGATGTTTTGCACGCGAACTTCAACTCTTACCAAGGCCGCCTGAAGGTATTTTTGTAAGCCCGAGACGGTCAATGCCTGCTCGTTTGGCCCGTTGGCAGGTTCAAGGAGAACTTCCCTTAATCTCTCCACCAGTTCTGGTTTGCTGAGGAGACGTAGCAGTTCCCGAGTTTCCTGTTCTGACGTTTGCTGCTCGTCGCTGTCGCTGGAGTTTGCTCCTGGCAGTCCGGGAACGGTCTGTGCTTGCCCCGGGACGACAGTTACCGTCAACCACACAACGGCAACAAGTGTGAGAAAGAGCTTCATTCTGCCCCATCCGCAACAAGATAGCCGTCTGTTTCATCGCCTTCCGATTTGCGGGCACGACGCAGATCCTTCGGTTCAATATGGGCCGGTAAAAGTCGCTCGATCGAAACAGTTCCTTTGCCAGGGGTGGCCTGGCAAGCAAGTCGCGTATCCGAATCCGCATTGACCTGGGCTAGCGTTGTTTGTTCAAGCTCTGTGGCTTTGGACAGGTGATCCCATCCCTCATGAATACGCACCAAGCAGGTACCGCATCGGCCCTTTCCCCCACAAAGGCTGGCATGAGGGATGTTGTTCATGCGGCTGATCTCAAGCAGGGTCAATCCGGGCTTGGCATCCAGCCTGGTCCCGTCTGCATACCTGATGCTTAAGGCGCCGCCATCTTTCCTGACGCGGATGTAGCGGGCCAACAGGACAAACACGAGGATCGCAAAATACCCCGACACTCCCATTGTCTGCATAAACAGCAGATTTTCGAAAATATCGGGTGTTGCAGACAAAGTCTTCAGGGCGGCTTCCGCAAATGTCGGATCTCTATTGAGTTCGATCACTTCTTTACCCGCTTCGACCATGCCAAGCAGGGCCAGAAGCGGGATGGCAATGACGAGAGGATAGACAAATCCGGCGACGCGGGGCCACCAAGATTGAATGCGCATCCAAATCACCAATCCCATACAGCCGTGAATCCAGGTAATAACCGTGACAATCACCTGTTTGAGGCCAAGAACGGGATCCAGAACCCAGAATAATGTCAATATAGAAAAGTATGTCTGTCGCATGCCGGTCATCGAAGGCCCGACGATAACGCCAAGCATGTGACCAAACAAAAGCGGGAAGATCACCAGGCCCAAGATCAGCTGGATCATGTCAGAGCGATTCATTCTTAAAGTGTTGCGGTTGTAAAGAGCCGTCAGCCCGAGAACCAAATGGGTGACAATCGAGATCATTATCAGAGCGACACCAAGCTTGGTCGCCCAGAAAATCAAGAACCAGTGACGTGAGTCATCAAGAGCCTTCAAGGAGATAAGCCCAAACGATAAATTCAGCAGATGAGAGGTTAAAAATGCGAACAAGACAAGGCCTGAAATCAGGCGGATTTTTTTCGTCATAACGAAACCTCGACCCTGGCATTGGGGATGGCCCCTCCCCTGTCGACATTGGTTCGGCGGGAACTGCCGATCAAGCAGACTATGCAACCGTAGCCTAGTGTTCAACTGACAAAGGCAAACAGGCGTGCGGGGGCTCGCTGAATCCCGAAATTCAGTATGCCTGATACCCGTACGTTTGATCGCAACTGACGATGGCGGACGGATGGGCGCGGCTGCTCTGGGAGCGGCAGTTGAAGCGGATTTGCAGGCGGGCTGCGTTCCAGCGCTGATCGCTGCCACAGCGGGCACAACGAATGCCGGAATGGTCGACCCTCTTGACCCATCCGCCGATCTGGCCCGGCAGCATGGCATCTGGTTCCATATCGATGCCGCCTAGGGCGAGGATATCATCGAAACCATGATGAAACCAGCTGACCAGATTATCGCAACCCTGAAACACGCCTGAAAACAACCTGGGCAGTTACGATTTGTCAAAGAATTATGGGAAATACCCCATATCTGATGGCCTTGCTCGGCCGGGCAAAAAAAGGCGCAGCAGAAATACTACGCCGCCTCGCCTGGGCGTCCCCGGCCGGGTGGCCGGCTGGGTGGCGGTTCGGGCGCCTGCGCGATTTCCGAACCGGGCAACAATAGTCTGTGCCGGCTACCCTACTGCTCCGGCCGCAGGATCATCACCCCCACCGCGCCGGCCGCCGCGTCCTCGTCGTCCATCGACATCGGGATCATGTCGCCGCGCGCCCATAGGCTGGTCAGGTGATCGTAATAGCGCGAGAGCGGGTGCCCGCTTTGCCCGGTGGCGGTCATCATCACCGATCCGTCCAAATCGGCGAAGTCATAGACCACGCGCAGGCCCGCCGCATGGACATTGCGGAAGGGAGTTCGACCGCGCCCGGTGCTCTGTCCGCGCAGCAGGGTGAAATTACCCCCCGAGGTTTCGTTCTCGATGTTGAAGAACGGCGCCAGCGCGCCGAATGATCCCAAAGGTGTGTGTTTATGGACAGCCACATGCGCCGCCCCCCAGCGCCAGCCCTCGATGTTCGAGCCGTAGTCGCGCCCCAGCGAGGCCAGCGCGTCGTCCAGCGCCAGCGCTGCGATCTCCGGGCAGCCCTCGATCTCGGGCGTCTTGTTGACGTCGCACCATGAACCGGCGCCGTCGATATCGCGGAATACGCGCTCGACGAACAACGGCCGTCGCCCTTCGACATCGCCCAGAAGCGGCCCCAGTTCGTCCGCCGCCAGTCTCCGGGTCAGCATGCGCATCCATTCCGAGAAAATCAGCGGTTCCGGGCTGTGCTGGTCCATGTCGCCGTTCCAATCCGCCAGCATCGCCACCGCCTGGCGCCGCCGCTTGTCATCGCCGCCGCCCGCCTCCTGGCGCCACCAGAGATCGCGCGCGATCAGTGGCAAGATCGAGCGCGCCATCTCCGAGACGGAGTCGTTCTGCAACGCCACGAATCCTTCGCGTGAGTGATAAGCCCGGCCCGACAGTTCCTTCTCCAGCCGCTGGATGCGGTAGGGATAGCCCCATTTGAAGCTGATATGATTTGGGAAGGGCGCATCCGTTATCCGGTTGTTGGCATTGGCCACCGCGCCCGAGGCTGGCCGGATCACCCGTGGGTTCAGCATCGGCGGCCGGATGCCCAGCCAGTCGTTCTCGGACAGCCAGCCCGGCGAAGGAATGCGGCCCTGGCTCGGGCTCTCGGCATTGCGCGCCGGGATCGCGCCAGCAACCACCATTGCCACCCCGGTCCGGTCCGCCAGAACGATGTTCTGCGCCGGCGCCAGCGCCATTTCCGAGGCACTTAACGCATCATCGATCCCCTGTGCCAGCATCAGGTGCAGGGCGGCGCTCATGCTCCGGTCTTCAGGTTCCAGCGCGGTCCAGCGCAGGGCGGCGACATAACCCTCGGGTGTCACCGCCTGGGCGCCGAACTGATCGCTGTTCAAAACCGGACCGTGCCGGGTCTGGCGCACTGTCTCGCTTGATGCCTCGGCCCCGGCTATTTCGATCCGGATTGTCCGCGTCTCGAAGTCGCGCCAGCCCTCAGGTGTCAGGTATTGCCCTGGATCGCCCGGGTTTACTTTCTCGATATACAGATCCTGATCATCGACATTGGTCGTCGTCATGCCCCAGCCGAGGCTGCGGTTGCGCCCGACCAGCACGATCGGAGTGCCGGGCAACGTGCCGCCGATCGCGGCGATGCCGGGGCCCGCGACGTCCATCAGGTACCAGACCCCGGGCACCGAAAGCCACAGATGCGGGTCGTTGGCCAGCAGCGGCTTGCCGCCGGAACTGCGTGTGCCGTCGACCGCCCAGGCATTCGACGCCCCCGCCAGTTCCGGACGCGTCGGCGGGCCGAGGAGGTCCATCACCGGATTGTCGCGCATGGCTTTCGCCGCCGCGAAGCGCGCCCCGGAAAACGGTTGGGGAAACAGTTGCGGAAACAGGCTTGAGTACCTTTGCGGCGCCGTCACCGCCGGGTTCGGGTAATCCGGCAGGATGTCACGCACCTGTTCGGGCGGCAGGTTCACCAGGAACTTGCCGCGCAGCACTTCATTCCGGGCGCTGCCGGACAGGCGCAGCGCCATCAGCTTCATGATCGCCAGCGAATCCGCCGGGGTCCAGGGCGACAGCGCGCTGGCGAACAGGAACAGCTCCGGCGCCCCGCGCCCCAGCGCCTGCGCATTGACATGACGGATCCAGGCATTGACGCCCTCCGCATAGGCGGTCAGCGCCGCCTGGGTTTCAGGCGTCTGGAATTGCAGTGACCGGCTGGCGAGCCCATAGAGGTCCAGGGTCTTGACCAACCGGTCCAGTTCGACCGTGCGCGCTCCGAACAGAGCCGACAGCGCGCCACGCGCGGCGCGGCGGTTCAGCTCCATCTGCCACAGACGGTCCTGGGCATGGGCGAGCCCCATGGCGAAAAAAGCGTCGCGATCGGATGTGGCCCGGATATGCGGCACCGCATTGGCGTCGCGGGTGATCCGGACCTCGCCGTCCAACCCCGCCAGCCGCAGCTTGGCGCCATAGTCGGGCAGCGACCGCGAGACCAGATACCATCCCAGCGCGGCACTGATCACCAGCCCGATCATGGCGACGGCGAAGATGCGTAGCAGCCAGCGCAGGATTACGCTCATTCCTGTCTCGTCCTTCCGCCCTTCGGCCTTGACCCGGGAGCCCCCACCCCCACACAGTATCGCGCATCCCCTGCCCGTTTCTTCCAGATGCGGCGGTTGGGTTCAACAGCAAGAACGCGCGACCGTGGAATACGGGTCGAATTTGAGGGAGTTGGAGAGTGGCAAAGGTATCGTTTCTAGGCCTCGGGGTGATGGGGTTTCCGATGGCGGGCCATCTGGCCGCCAAGGGTCACGAGGTAACTGTCTACAACCGCACCGGCACCAAGGCGCAAGCCTGGGTGGCGGAGCACGGCGGCCGGGCCGCGCCGACCCCGCGCGAGGCCGCGCAAGGGTCCGATTTCGTGATGTGCTGCGTCGGCAATGACGATGATCTGCGCAGTGTATTTCTTGGCCAGGACGGCGCGTTGGCAGGCATGGCTCCGGGCTCGGTCTTCGTCGACCACACCACCGCCAGCGCCAGTATCGCACGTGATCTTCATACGGCTGCGGCCGTGGCGAGCGTCGGCTTCGTCGATGCCCCGGTCTCCGGCGGACAGGCGGGCGCCGAGAACGGGGTGCTGACGATCATGTGCGGCGGCAATCACGCCGATTTCGACCGCGCCGCCCCGGTGATGGACGCTTATGCCCGCGCCCACAATCTGCTGGGCGGCCCCGGCGCGGGGCAACTCACGAAAATGGTCAACCAGATCTGCATTGCCGGACTGGTGCAGGGTCTGGCCGAGGGGCTGAACTTTGCCGTTAAGGCCGGGCTCGACGGCAAGGCGGTGATCGACGTGATCTCGAAGGGTGCGGCCGGGTCCTGGCAGATGGACAACCGCCACCAGACCATGCTGGACGACCATTTCGAGCATGGCTTTGCGGTCGACTGGATGCGCAAGGATCTGAGCATCTGCCTCGACGAGGCCAAAACCAACGGCGCAAGGCTGCCGGTGACCGCGCTGATCGACCAGTTCTACGGCGAGGTCCAGGACATGGGCGGCAGCCGGTGGGATACTTCGTCGCTGCTCAGGCGGCTGCGGCGCTGAGGTCACGCGGCGCAGCCCCACCATCGCGCGGTTCCATCGGATCGGATTCTGCCGTAAACTCCACGGTGATTCATCGCCGTGGAGGCGGATGTGGGTATATTTTTCATTGTCAGTTGATGGGCAAGGATTTCCCCGATGCCTCATCAACATCCAGATGCAACTTTCGCCAGACACGGCGCTTGTCAACACCGCAAGCGCGGACCTTCCACTCCCCTTCACCGAATACTTTCAGTCCGGTGCTGTCGATTACCAGATGCAAGGGGCCGGATTGATCATTGCGCTTCAGACATTGATTGGGAACCTTCGTCGGTCAAGATCGCTGCGAACTGCAGAATCTGGTCGAACGTGGTGTCCGTGCCGGTAGTTTCGGTGTCGTAGAAGACAAAACTCATTCCTGGCCTCGGATTGCCGCCGAGTGACGATGCTGCCTGATCAACATATGCCTGTCAGGATCCCGTGGGCCACCCGTGCAATCTGCATCGCGAGATAGGGCGGGACTGCGTTTCCAACCTGGACATACTGCTGCGGCCGATTGCCCTTGAAGAAGTAGTTGTCTGGGAACGTCTGCAGGCGGGCTGCCTCGCGCACCGTGAGACTGCGGCACTGCAAGGGATCTGGATGGATGAAGTAATGCCCGTCCTTTGATAAGTGACTGGTGATCGTCGATGACGGATGGTCTGCAAGCTGGGCCTTGAATCGGTCAGCGAATGCGCCAGTCTCCCAGTTCTTGTGATGCGGTGCCAGGATCGTTGGGAAATCCTTGGATTTGGGTGAGATGCCGCGAACGTCGCCGAATGTCGCCACGAAGAAATAGCGGGCGAGATCCGCGGCCATGTGGCTTCGGCTCGCATGGCTTGGGACGCCGCTCATGCAGTCGTCCAGAATCCACGTCCGAAGATCCTCGGGGCAACCCGGACCAACGTTCACGGGAGATGTCGAAGTTCGGGGTAAAGTCGGCCTGTTTTCCGATCTGAACAGATCGAGCAGCTCGCGCGCACGTTGGCAGACATCATCGAGAGTGTCTGATGGTTCATCCTTGTCCAGCCCGCCCACGAGCTCGATTGCTGCCGACACCGCGTCTTTCCACGCTATGCTGCCGTCATCTTGCCTAGTCAGACCGCTCCGCAATCTTGGGAGCCCATCGAGAACGTCGCGGACGACGATGCGAGAATCTGCCTTCGAAAGGCCGATGGCCCCGTTGCCGAAAGCGCGGTTGCGCACCAGATCGGCACGGATCCCGAGGATGATGATCCGATGACGCGCCTGCGGAACCCCGAAGTCCTCTGCCTGAACGACGAAGTCCTTCGGGGAGACCTGATCGTCGGCAGCGAGTTCTGCAATTGGCTGTCGGACGAGCGGCACAAGCCGATAGCTGTCAGGACTGCCACCCGCATTCCGAAGATCCTCGAGAACTTGGTCGAGGATGCGAATTCCACCCACCTTGGACGACAGCAGCCCCTTGACGTTCTCCATCACGAACACCGCAGGCCGCAGTTTCTCGAGAATCCGGATGTACTCGCAATAGAGGAAGTGCCTGTGGTCCTCCGACGGTTGGTATCCGGCGATCCCCCGGTTCCGGGCACGGCCGATGGTCGAGTATGCTTGGCAGGGAGGACCGCCGACCAGTATCGTGTCGCCGTGGGATTGCTCCCGCAGCCCGATGAGCAGCGGGTCGATCTCCTCCTTTGCATCATCCGATCCGAGTTCCAGCATACGGGCCTCGTTGCAGGCAGCGCTCCACTCGGCCGGATGAGTGGTCTCCCAGTCCGGCTCGGCACAGCCGCCCGCAAGGAAACGATAGTAGGATTCGGGAAAGCAATTCCCGAACTGCCGCAGGAAGGACCGGAGACGGAGCGTCGCATGCGCGGCGGGATCGTTCTCCACAGAGAGCGCAATTCTGAAGGGGTATCTGCCATCGGGCGCCCGATAGGCGGAAAAACCCTCGCCCAGACCTCCCGGCCCCGCGAAAAGATCGACGATCCTGAAATCGCTTGTCATCGAGGTCCTGTGGTGAACTGCTCTCTGTTATGTTCTCTACTAGGTTGACGGAAAGAAACCAGGAGATAAAGAGCGCGGTGGCGGACATCGTCGACAAGGCCACACGATCACGGATGATGGCCGGTATCCGGGGGCGGGACACCAAACCGGAGATGCTGCTCCGAAAAGCCCTCCATCGGCGCGGTTTCCGCTTCCGACTGCATGCCAGATACTTACCGGGGAGACCGGACCTCCTTCTGCCACGATACAGAGCCGCGATCTTCGTGCATGGTTGTTTCTGGCATCGTCACAAGGGATGCCGATACGCGACCACTCCAGTAACAAACCCTGAATTCTGGAATCGGAAGTTCGACTCGAACGTCGAGCGGGACCAGCGCAACCTGAAAGCGCTTACAGCGACCGGATGGCGTGTGGCCATCGCTTGGGAATGCGGATTCAAGAGCATTGGAGGTGATGGAATGGCTGACATTCTCGCCGGTTGGCTGACCTCTGGTGACGCATTTCTGGAGGTTCCCGAGGCATTCCTCGCGCCATGAGCTGAGCCACTAAACCAACTCGTGGATCAATTTGATCCATGGGCTTTGATTGCGCCGGTAGCCAAATAACGGTTAGCTCCACTAACAAAGGTATTGGAGTTGCATCAGGTCAGCTCCAGTCCGATCTGGCAACCTTCCGCGTGCAGTTTCTTCAGCGTCTCGATCGTCTTTAGGCTTTGTTTATCGGTTGGGATTCGAACCGGGATCGAAGCCGCCACATCAAGTATTCCGGCCTCCATAGGGGTCAGAAGGCGTCGACTTGACCCCCATTCCTTTACGTTCTTCCAAAAATTGCCACCGGCGTTGACTACCACCGCCTGCGCCTCGATCCCGTTGAGCATCTTCTGTTGTTTGACTGCGGACTTGCGAGTCGCTCGCCGCTCTTCCCCCGTGATGAGGTCTTCAAGAAACGGGCTGGGCCAATCAATCTTGAGGGCTGATACGCGATTCCAGCACGCCTGCTGTTTCGCCCACTCTGTCACGTTTCTGATACCGGCGGGCGGGTCGATGATCACGTCGTGTGCCGCCTTGGCCGCAATGGTCAAAGCCTCTTCAAGACTCTCGGAAATGCCCTGGCTTCTCCAGATGCCGTCGAAATCGACCGCACGCTTGCGGTGGTCAACATCATGTCCAATCTTCGCAATGGCGTAAGCAACGACATTCGCACGGTAGCCACCTTCGTACCACGGCTGATCGGTGACGAGCTTCTCCGTTCTACGGAAAATTATCGCCTTCGCTATCGCGTGGCGGTAGAAGTCTTCATTGAAAGCATCGGGTTGCTTTGTCCACTCCTTGCCAATCGCATCGGCGAAATGCGCGAAATTCTTCTGCGCGCCCTTGCTCACTACGTCCGGATGGCAACGCCACAAATTTAGGAACTTGGCAAGATCAGTCTTGGTGAAGACCTGACGCTTCGGATATTCCAGATCGAGTTTCTTTCGCTGCGTCCGGCTAAGCAGGGCGCCCGCATCCTGATACTGGCCGCGAGCCCTTTCATAGAACCACTTGGACTCGCGGAACGTGCCGTCGGGTGAAGGGGCGAAGATGCGACGGGAAAACTCCTCCATCCGGATGTGGAATGGATGATTTGCGAAGAAGTCTGCAGCATTCACGCGGTTCTGGCTGTTCGCGTACTCAGAAATCTTCGGAACCACTTCGATTGCCTGGGACGGTTCAACAATCGACAGCTTCATCTGAACATAGACTTTTGACAGATCGACGTCCTTTTTTCTGCTGGCAATATGGATGGACGCGGTCGTCTGGCCGCCATTCACGATCTGGAAGTTCTTCAGTCCCGTTACAACCAGCCCGCCATCCGACACCCGCGTTTCCACGCTTTCGGCAGTCGCGGTGATTCCGTTGTTGTAGGCGAAGAACATCTCCGGACTGTTGTCGATGGTATTTCTAATGCCTTTGTTGACGTTGCCGCGCGCCTGCAAAAAGACGCGTACGTTCTGCTCAAGCAACCTCGCGCCCCAGCGGTCATAGATCGCCGCCAGTTGTGTCCCGGGGATCACGATCAGATAGGCTTCGTATCCCGCTTCGTTGAGGTGTGCTGGGAGCGCCGCCAAGGGGCCACCAAACTCATTGGCCAAGTCGATCATGATGTCTTCACGTCCGTGACCCGATGCGACGTAACGGTGCAGCCGTCCAAGGTCCCAAACGCTGTAGGTCACCGGGATGCCTTCGAACTCTCCGGCCGCGCGCCCATCGACGCGCGCGCTCAGCACTCGATTGCTGATCAGGTAAAGTCTGACCTTGGTGACGCCGAACCACTTGTTGGCTATCAGGTCAGCGAGTCCGAAACCCGGCGCAGTTTCCTCGAGGTCGTTCCGAAAGACGGGGTTCAGTGCCTTCGCGAGAAAGTTGTATGCGCGCTTGAATATCATCTCCATATCCGTCGCCGTAAGCGTCGCCATGCTCGAGGATTGGTGAAAATCGGCTACAATCAGGCTCAGGACGCCGGCCGAAGTCGCCGGGTCTCCTCCATACCCATCAACTCGAATGCCTCTTGGCGACAGAAACTGCGCCCTGTCCGCCGTATCGATTTCGCCAGCATCGACGAGGTGGCTGCAAAACAGCTCAAAGAATGCATCCTCCGCATATCGACCCTCCGCGTCGGCTGCGCCATGCACGTCCTGGAAAAACTCCCGGTGAAATTCCTCTAGATCAGTCGGCATTCTTCCTCTCTTTCAGCGCCATCCCCAGCGCATCTCCCTCCACAAGGAAAGCTTCGCACTCCGGTAGCGATATTGAGTATTTTACGTTTGTTACGGCAGCCGCAACTGTTCGCGCCGTGATTCTGGGAAAGCCGTCCGACACCCTGAAAAGGCGGCTCGGGCCTTCCATCCAAAGCGAGACGGAATAGTCATCCTCCCATCGGAAGCCGGTGGCAGAGAGCAGGGGTTCGAAAGCATTCAGTGCTACATTGTCGGCAGAGGCGATGGTGTCTCGAACGCGCTCAGCCACGTCAGTCAGGGTGAATCCTTCGCGAGTGTCGGCAGGTGCTCGGTCCAGCTCGACAACTTGCAGAAAAAGTGCGTCCACACCGGTGTCGTCAAGCTGATGCTCGGAATTGATTGCCACGTATGGAGTTGCTGCCCCGCGCCGCGCCTTGACCTCTATGCATATCCTTCCAATCTCGAAATCTTTCGGCGCGCCAAGCGGGCCACACCATGCCGCGACCGCATCGACAGTGGATAGACATGGGAACAGATGTCGCTCCATCGCGAGCAATTCGCCGATCAACCCCTTCTGTTGCTCCGACGACAGCAGGCCGTCTCCTCCGCCTCGGAGCAGATGGTGCCAGCGCCACGTTCGGGCAAGCGCGACATCCACGGCCTCTCTCTCTGAGGTCGCAACTGAGGCACTCGTGACGATGTCCCTGCATAGTCTGTGAAAGATATCCCGGTGCGACGAGTCAAGAAGCGTAAAGACGAGCATGTGGCCGTCGCCCTTGCTTCGGTCTGAAACGACGATCTCAATGCCCTTCAGTTTAGGGAGACGGCCATGAGGCGTTGAATTCAAGGAATGCTTGAGAACAAGAAGGCACCTGCGGTCGAGCCCTCGCGCCCAGAAGAACCCCCAGGGAACGTCCGCATCAACTCGCCGGGCGTTGATAGCATCGGCGGCATCGGGCGGTGAGAGATTCTTCCAGGGGTCGTCAATCATCGTCTCCCTCCATCTCGCGTTCATCGATATCGTCGCGGTAGTTCTCGCGAAGCCAGGTGGTGTTCACGGCATACTCGGCGCGCTTCTCGTCCATCTCCGTTCGCGGGAAGCTGATGCTCCAAGCCACAACAGGCTCTGGGTGCTTCCTGCCGTTTGGCTCTGCATCGATCTTCAGCAAATGCACTATCAGGAGAGGACGCTCCCGCTCGCTGCGGTAGATGCGGTCCGGATAGTTTGGCGTTTTCCCATCTTTTCCATCGTATCTCTCAATCTCTCGGTACTGCTTTTCCACCGCCTCGATCTCGGTCTTCTTCAACCCGGTTTTCTCGACGCCACGGGAGGCCACACGCTGTTTGTTTGTCACGCGCAATGTGCTGCCGTCACTCTTCTGGCCAGCCGTGCGCCGTTGGCAATTGATCGTGATACCGAGCGAGTCGTCGATCAGAGTGTCGGCGTCTGTTCGGCTGACGCTTGCGAACAGTATGTCCCACTTGGCGAGTTCGCCCTCCCGCCGATCGTCAATGTACTGCCGGACAGGTCCCGCGTCGGTTAGCATCGAGCCCGGATGGTTTTGGAACCCGGCGATAAAGTCAAGCACCAGGTCAACTGGCGCACCTCGAAGCAACCGACCGACTGTGATGTGCTCCGCACCGGATGTCGGCTTGCCGACCCCAGACAGCCGTTCCGCCAATGTTCGAGCGACGAGCCGGTTGGCATCCAGACTGGCCTGGTCCCGCTTCAGGATCGCAGTCTCCACGAAGTTGTTGCCCAACCCGATATTCACTACCACCCGTTCGCCAGATCCCATCTTGTTCCGCGCGGTCACGATCAAGGTGTCGGGGTGGCTTCGGACCTTGAGGCCGAACTCCTCGGGCGTCGCTCCCGCAGCCTCCATTCTCCGCAGCTCGTCGCGAAGCATTTCGATGGACTCTGCGATGTGTGCGTACCAGCCTTCTGTTTCCTCTGGCATCCAGATGCGGCACAGATCTTCGTAGCAGGGCCTGAAGCCAAACCAGCGCCCCATCTGCATGAGCGTGTCGTACATCATCGAGTTGCGCAGGAAATAGCTGACCATCAGCCCTTCCAGAGTCAGGCCGCGCGAGAGGGAAAATCCGCCGACGGCGATGATGTTGAGTCCCGTCTTCTCGTGATCAGCATAGTTTAGCGTTCCCGACGAACGGCTGTTGACCTCGACCACCCTGATGGGGGCGGCGGCGGCGTGAAGTTCTTTCTGAATTGCGGGCCAGTCGAACCCCGCACCAGAATACTCGGTCTGCCATACCGAATGCAGCGCCGCGATCTCCGGGTCCTTCAGGGCTCGCTCCGGTGCAAGTGCGCCATTTATCCGCGCGCTGGCTTGGATACTCTCAAGCCTGTTGTGTACCTCGTTCCGCAATTGCCGCTGCACGTCCGTAAAGCGAGACGCGTTCACGAGCATCGAACAGTGCTGGCCGCCTTGACCGCGCGCCAACCGGATAGAGCGTGCGACCACGAATGTTCGGACCGCGTAGATCAGACTTGGTGGAAGAGCCACGATCTCAGTGCCGATGCGGTGTTTCAGCGGAAGCCGATCTTCGTTGTCGTCGATGTGGCGTACGATCGTGTCCACACCATTGAGAAACACCCGGTTCGCGCCGAAATAGTTGGTCGGCGGATCAAGGCTGACAATAAAGTTTCGGGGAAAAAGGTCTCCGCCAAGCATCTCGTCGTCGCTGTCAGGATCGATGAAGATGTTGGCGAAAGGGGTTGCCGTGTAGCCGACATAGCAGCTGCGCTCGAACATCTGTAGAAGGTCACGTATCTGGCTGTTGATGCGGGAAACCTCTCCCTTGCCATGCTTGATGTTGATCGAGGCATTATCAGCCTCGTCGTCGATAAGCAGCATTGTGTCGTCGACCGTTTTTCTGCCACGGCTGGCGCTGTGCTCCCGAAGCCACTCAAGCAGGTTCTTCAGCGTGCTCGAATTCTTCTTGATCACGAAAACGGCTGGCTCGTTGAGGTTCTGCAGGGGGATGCCGACGCCGGTTGCCATCACTTTGCTGAAGTCTTTGAGCGAATTCGTAAAAGTCACGGGCCTCCGCGTCTGATCGAAGCGGCCGACCCCGACAAGCCGCTCGGCCCTTTTAGACAAAAGGCGCGCACTGTCGCGCCCGACAAAGCCCTCGTCGATGCGGAGTTGCGTCTGGTTGCGAAGGTTGTTGTGAATGCCCGCGATAACGACAATCAATTTGTACCCTGCATCCGCCGCCTTGCACACCAGGCCGGTGTAGTTGGCGGTTTTGCCTGATTGAACATGGCCCACGACCATGCCACGCCGATCCCAAGAGCCGTCTCTTGTCGGGTTTTCCAAAGAATCAAGAATGCGGCTGGTCACGTCGTCGAGAGTTGCGATGACCTGGCCGGAGAAGTGTTTCTCGGTCAAGAGCCTTTTGTAGCGGTTCCAGTAATAAGGATCGATATCGACGCGCGCGTCATCAAGCCACGGCTCATGCTCAGGTGCGTGCAGCATCGAACCGATGGTCATTGACACGCCGTGCTGGACCTCGAACTCGCGCGCCAGCATCTCGGCGGCATCGTCATCAACGTTGCAAAATTCAATGATCCGGCATTGTCGGATAAGTTCCCTGATGCGTTCGGGGGTGGGATTGGGTTCTTTCGCTAGAGGTCCCTCAACGACTCTTTTCAAGTTTTCCAGATTCTCAGTCACTCGACGCCTCCACCAACATTATCTGACCAATCAGTTTTTCAGTTTGCTGCCAGTTGGATCGGAAAGGCTCGGCATGCATCAGCATCTCAGAGATTTCGTCTGGCTTAACACTCGCATCCCGAAGCTGCTTAACCGTTGTCACAACAGCGTGGTGAAGCGCTTCTTCAGACATCGCAGTGCCTCTGACCTTCTCAGGTTCGCCCCCGAGGTCGGCAAAGAGAGCATCCATGGGCAGCGTCGATCCTGCGAGTTCGACGACACGGAGAAAATCGTTCTTCAGTTCGTCAGGAAGTCGGGAGATGAAATCGACGAGGACCGGGTGCTCCGCATTGATCCTGTATACGATCTCGTTCTTGTCCTGGACCCGGCTCCACACCGGCAGTCGGGAGTCGGAAACGAGTTTCTTCCCACGCGCCGTGTACACGCGCTTTGAAGTCGCGCCGATCGTCTCAATGATTCGTCGAAGCCTTTCCCGGACTTGATATGGCGGCTGCGCGGACGCCTTTTTCACGTCGATTTTCCAGTCGGCATCCAGCCCGTTAGGCATGTCGATTCGGACACGAGCCAACTTCGTGAGTTCCATCTGCCGTGCAAACCCGAACCATGTGCCATGGATGATCAGGCGTTTGGCGCGATAAACGTAGAACCCCTGGTTCTTCAGGTACCCTGCTCGCCCGGCATATCGCTCCCACTCAGCCGGCGTGGCCTTGCGATGGTGCGGAAGCGTGAAAGTCTGCACCACTACTTTGTGGCTGCCGACCTTGATACTTTCGACAGGGCCATGGATCGTGGCCGGATGCGCTGCGTGGAATGGATCAAATGGCTCAAGCAGGCGCTCGTTGAGCAGCATGTGGATTTTCCGCAACCCGGGTTCGCCTGAGAGAAACCTGTGAAAGACCAGTTCCAGATGCTCTCGTGAATCATCTATTCGGCGAACGAAATGGGACAACGTTTGGTCCCTGCTTTCCTGTTCCAGCACCCTGTCCAGGTTCTCCCAAACAACAAGCGTGCCGCTTTTCCCCAGTTGGTCGGCCCACGGCACAATCTCCGGATTATCAGGAATTTGAACCAGCCAGTCGTCTGCCTGCGCGACAAGTTCGAGATCCCAGATGGCCGCACTGGTGACCCCGTTTTTTCGTGTCACGACGGTAAGGCGTCGGCACTGAGAGAAGGAGGCGGTTTTTAGCCCCAGTCCGAAGCGGCCGAGGTCGGAGGTATTTCGATCATCAAGCGGATTGCGGCTGCCTGGACGCATGGCGGCGCGCAGTTCTTCTTTCGTCATCCCTACGCCGTCATCAAGGATTCCTATCTTGACGTCGTGGTCCGCAGTGTCGGCGAGCAGCCGGACAGTAGATGCCCCGGCGGTAATGGAGTTGTCGATAACGTCGGCCAACGCCGTTTCGAGAGAGTATCCGATGTCGCGCAGGCTTTCGATGAGCATCGAAGCTCTCGGTGCAACGTTGATCGTTCGCATTGCGTCTCCTTGGCGAAGATGCCGCATTCGCAACGTTCTTGAGCTAACCGTTATTTTTGGTGATGGCAGCATCAGGCGGCGTTTTGGTTGCGCTGATTTAGCTGTTCGACACCGTCATTGAATTTGACGCCGGTGATGAGTTTTGGCAATTGGTTTTTACCTCGTTGTTAGTAACACATGATCTGCCCGGGTAACTACTCAACCCACCCCAAAGGTTGCGTTCCTGGGTTCGATCGGCACCGGATACAGAGGATTTTCCTGCATTGAGGGCGTGGATATGAGTCAAGCTATCGATGACTCATTTACCCGACCTGAGCCGATTGACGCAAGCAGAGAAAGATACCTTGATCCTCGCGCTGTGGACGCAGGCACAGGAACTGGTGGCAGTGAACGAGGGCTTGGCCAGGCGCGTCACGGAACTTGAGGCAAAGCCTGGTGAGCCTGCGAAGACGCCGGACAACTCCAGTACGCCGCCGTCGCATGGGCGCAAGGCGAACAAGAAACCGGCCCGGGGCAACCGCAAAAAAACGGCGCAAGGGGCATGGCGGCGGTGGGCGTCCTCTGAACCCTGACCCGGATCAGCGGGCGGTGGCGAAGGTGCTGTCCTGCCCGCCTGCGGCAAAGCCGGGTCGTCTGCTCCGACGAGACCGGCGCACGCATCAAGGGGCGCAACGCCCGGGAATGGGTTTTCCAAAACGATGAAGTCTGCGTCCACGTCATCCGCAACAGTCGGGCGCAACAGTCGGGCGAAGGCGGTGGCCGAGGACGTGATGGACGGCCACCGGCCCGCCATCTGGGTGTCCGATCTTTACGGCGGCCAGCGGCGGCTCGGGGATGCCTGGCAAATCTGTCTGGCCCACCAGTTGCGCGACTGCCAGTATGCCATCGACGCTGGCGATGCGATCTTCGCACCGGCACTGAAAATGCTCTTCTTGCGCGCCTGTGTTCCGGGCCGACGGCGAAAGCGTCTGAAGGACAGTACGCTTCAGAAATACCGGGGCGACCTGGAACGGCGAATGGACAAGGTTATGGCTTGTCAGCCAACCAACAAAGACGGAATTCGTCTGCGCAAACGCTACGGCAAAGACCGTGACAGCCTGTTCACATTGATGACCGAACGCGACGTGCCGCCAACCAACAACGGCTCGGAACAAGCCATCCGCCCCTCAACCACCTTGCGCAAGGTCACCGGGGGATTCCGCTCCAACCGGGGAGCCGACTTCTACGCCAACGTTCGCTCCGTCCTCGACACCGGAAAACGGCAAGGCCTGTCTGCTTTCCAGGCAATCCAGGCCACCATCGCTGGAAAATCATAGAGCCAACCGGGTTGAGTAGTTACACTGCTCCCTTGCCGCGAACCGCATGCCATCGATCAATTACCGCATCATCAATCCAAAGCCTCAGTGAGCTGCGTTCGACAAGAGAGGCATTGTAATTGCCGCCAGTTGGTGATCCGGTGTTGGGGCTTCGGCGAAGCAAATCGTTCTGGTAATTGTTTGTCCATCAACAGGATAAATCACAATTCAAGAAGCTTGGGAATCCCATAAATTCGGAGGCTCCATGCAACAAAGCCCCAGCAATCCAGTAACCCATTACCTCCATTGTATTTCTGGTCACGCCCTGGATCGGTGGCGACGCGAAGTCTGGATCATCGGGTCGAGCCCGATGATGGCCCGATGATGATGGCGGGCTGGCGTCCAGGCTGCGCGAAGGGGCGCCTTCCGCGCCGCTCTTGCCCCCCTTCCCCGTCGCGGGGGAGGGTAGGGAGGGGGGCGCCGTCAGGCGCTTCGGCCCTGGGCAGGCTGGGCAAAACCGGACAGCAATGCCCGGCCGCCCAAAAAGGCGTTAAAATTTTGGATAATTTAATGATTTCAATAATTTAATTCCCATGCACACGTTGTGCAATGCCGGCGATTGATGTATTTCTCCCAATCCCCGACCTCGCGCCAGCCATCGGGGCCCCGGCCCCGAGCCGGGACATGCGGGGGCGGCTGGCAATGCTCTGCGCATCGAGGGCTTTCGCACCGGCTCCCGGCACGCTATGAGCGGCGGGCCAGCCAACCCGGGAGCCGCCGCTATGCCCATGACCTTCGACCGCTCGATCAAGATCGCGCCCTCGATCCTCGCCGCCGACTTCGCCGATTTCGGGCGGGAATGCGAGGCCATCGAGGCCCAGGGCGCCGACTGGGTGCATGTCGACGTGATGGACGGGCATTTCGTGCCGAACATCACCTTCGGCCCGCAGATGTGCGCCGCGATCCGGCCCCATATAAAGGGCGTGATGGACGTCCACCTGATGATCGCCCCCGCCGACGCTTATCTGGAGGCTTTCGCCAAGGCGGGGGCCGATATCCTCACCGTCCATGCCGAGGCCGGGCCACATCTGGACCGCTCGTTGCAATATATCCGCTCGCTGGGGGCGAAGGCAGGCGTCGCGCTGAACCCCTCGACCCCACCGGAAGTGATCGAGTATGTCCTCGATCGCATTGACCTTGTCTGTGTGATGACCGTGAACCCGGGTTTTGGCGGCCAGAGCTTCATCGACAGCCAGTTGCCGAAGATCGCGCGGTTGGTCGAGATGATCGGCGAGCGTGAAATCCATATCGAGATCGATGGCGGGGTGACCACCGAAACCGCCGGCAACTGTTCGGCCATGGGGGCGGATGTGCTGGTCGCGGGCTCGGCCGTCTTCAAGGGCGGATCGGTCGCAAAGCCCCAAGTCTACGGTGCCAATATCCGCGCCATCCGCGAAGCGGCAGCGGCGGCGCTCTGATCCGCCGTCCTGGCTCTGGGCTTACCGGCCCGTTGACGAAGTTGGCACTGGACGCGAGCGGCCTAGTCTGTTTCTTTGATGTTCTGATTTGACCGGGGGGTTCGCCGATGGCAATGGGACTGCGGAAGGATCGTCAGGGTGACTTGATGGTGGGCTGGGCGGAGATGCCGCGCTCGCCGGGTCATGAATCGACATCCTCGATCGAGGCCTCCGCGTGGCGCAGCCTGGCATTGCGCAGGCGGTAGGCCAGTCGGCGGTCATCGCGCTCGGCTTCTTCGCGGTCGAGGAGGAGTGCCAACCATTGGGCATGGTCCAGTTCACCGGCCTGGGCATTGTCGCGCAGATCGGTGAAGGCACGGGCCATACCGTGTAGCTTGAGGTGCCTGAGTTGGTCGAGGGTGGGGTGTTGCAGCATGATTTTTCCTTTCTGACAGCTACTGGAAGTATTGCGGGCCACGGATATTGCCGTGCTCGACCGCTGGTGTGGTTGGTTCGGATGGTTTGGCCGGTTTGCGGCGATCGAGGTTGTTCTTCAGGATCGATGCGAGGGAGGAACAGGACAGCGCGCCGATCTCCAGGGCCCTCTCGCAGGCGGCCTCCAGGCGCGCCTCGCCATGGCTTTTTGCCAGGCGGAGAATGCCGATGCAGGATCGGAAGCCTTGTTCCGGGTGGGGCCGGTTGGCCAGGATGAGTTCGACGAGGATCTCGGTATTGGGTCCGTTGGCGGTGGCATCGCGGCGAATGCGTTCGAGGCTCCAGCTGGCGTGCCGGCGGTGGGCGGACGGCATGTGCTCGTCCACGGTCGTGTGGCGCCGGTTGGCGGGGCCACGCATGTGGGCCGCCACCCGCCTTTCTTTATGAAAGACCTCGATGGTGCGATCCGTGATGCGGGCCCAGAGCTTTTGCCTGGCCAGGGCATGGGGCACGGAATAGTAATGCTTGGCGACCTCAACATGGTAATCGAGGCCGGCCCGGCGCTGCTTCCACTCGGCGTATTCGTAAGCCTGGCCAGGATTCCCGAACTAAGTCCCTGACGCGCCTCGGCAGGGGCGGCGATGGGTGCCGTTGTGGGGTTTTCGCCCCGCGCCCGGGCACCACTCCCGCGGATTTCGCGCTCGAGGAGATATTCTCAAGGTGGCCACGCGTTTTGCGGGTCCCGCGCCTGTCCGTTGGCCAAGCGAAGCCCTGGCCGGGAGCCGGCATCGCACTTCAGCAAGGATATCGTGGCAGGCCGGAGCCGTCAGGTCGGGCCGCGCGCCAGGGCCAGGATCTTCCGCCTGGCGCTCAGCACCAGATCGAGCCCCGCTTCGCTCCCCAAACGGATGATCAGCCGCCGCGCATGACGGATCACCCGGCCAGGCAGGGCGATCAGAGCCAGGCGCAAGGCCTTCATCCGCCGTGCCACCCAGGCCGGTCCCAGAACCAGTTGCTTCATCACCGCGTTCAAATCATGCGCCAGCACCATGATCGCCCACCAGGCCGCATTGGCTCCGAACAGACCCGAGGGCAGGGTGCCGCCAGCCAGGTCGTGCTTCATCACCGCGTGGACTTCCTCGCTCTTGCCACAGCGCTCCCGGGACCACCAGATCACCTCATCGCCCGGCAGATCACGGTTGGTGACCAGGGCGAACAGCTTGCTGCGCCCCCTCAAAGCAAACTCCGCGGTCGGGAACGGCAACTGATCCCCATCGCCAAGCTCCAACTGCTCCAGCGGCTCCCGGATCGCCAGGAAGCGGTAATCCGCCCGCGTCTTGCTCTCGCCCGCCCAACTCGGTACATGGCAGACCTCCGCCCACTCCTGGCCGGTCTCCTGACGTTGCCCGTCGAAAACACGATCCAGCGGCTGCCACTCAGCCTCCGGCACGGCCAGGGCAGCACGCCGGAATTCCGCCGTCACGTTGGCGCCGACGGCGAACTCGATCACCCCGAAAACCTTGTCCCGGCCCTCGCCACAATAGAGCAGTAGATCCTTCTGATAACCCGCCGTGTCCGAGCGCAGATAGACCTTGTCCACGCCCCCAGGCAGCGCCGCCAGCGAGGCCTGCAACACCCGCAACTGCTGATAGCCGGCCGGCACATTGCCGTCGCGGAACTCGGAATGCACGATCACCTGCTGTTCCGCCCACCAGGTGTTCAACGGCTGATAGGCCTTGAACTTCTTGTAGCAGTATTCCGCCTGGCGCTTGTGGCTCTGCACCAGCGTCGCGTCCATGTCCAGCGTCGCCGAGCCCTGCCTGCGATGGTGCTGCAGAAATGACACCAGCGCCTGATTGACACGCCGCAGACCAAGCAGACCCGCCGACGGGCGCGGGATGAAGGCACGCCCGACCTCCCGCAGATCTTCCTGGCCTGCGTCGTGGAAGCGTTCCAACCAGCCCGACAGAGCCGACGGCGAAGGCACGCTGCGCCCGCGACCGCGCCGAAACCGGCTCTTCAGTTGCCGACGTTCCCGGCGCACCAACAGCCGCCGCTCAACCGCATCCATGGTCGCGGCAAAGCCGGCGTCCGCCTCCAGGCGTTCCAGGTCCTCGACCCGATCACCCCCGCACAGATTGAGTGCGATCACCGTGATGATCATCTGCACATCCAGCCAGCCCTGCCGCCCCGCCACCCGCACCTCGCGCCGCACCGCAGCCGCCAGTCCCGATGCCTCAATCAAATCAAGGTAAACACCAATCCCGGCAAAACCCGTCAGATCGCTGCTGCCCGGCTCGCTTTCGTACTCGAAAGGAAGAACGCCCTGTGCCATGTTATTTTCACCCCGTTGGTGATGGAGTTAATCGCAAAAACCATCATAAATCCCTTTAGATTCAAAGACAACGGGGAATTTCAACTTTTTTGATCCAGAATCAGGGCTGGGCGGGCAGCGGCTTCAGGGCCGGGCGATCCAACTCCTCGAACAGCCGCCGGCGGCAGGCGCCCAGATGTTTGCTCTGCCGATCGTTCAGTTCCTCGAGCAGTTCACGGATGGCCTGGTTGGCCTCGGCCAGGGAGAAGAAGCGGCGGTTGCGCAGGCGGGCCAGGATGCGGCGCTCGACCACCTGGACGCCAACCTCCACCTTGGCCTTGTCGCGGGGCTTGCGTGGCCGTGCCGGCACGATTGCCGTGTCGTAATGGGCCGCCATCTCGCCATAGGTTCGATTGACCTGCGGATCATACAGGCCGGCCTTGACGACGGCGGCTTTGAGATTGTCCGGCACCACCTGGCGGGGCACGCCGCCGAAGTAGCTGAAGGCGCGGGTGTGCGAGCCGGTCCAGTCGGGCAGCTTCTGGCTCCAGGTGGCCTCGGCAAAGGTCAGGGAGGAAGCGCCCAGGGTGGCGACGAAGATCTGGGCCGTTTGAACCTCGCCGGTGAGGGGATCGATCACTTCCAGCGTGGTGCCGGCGTAATCGACGAACATCTTCTCGCCGACGACATGGTTTTGCCGCATGGTCGGGGCGAGTTTGCCCTTCCAGGCGCGGGTGAGCTCGCAGAACCGGCTGTAACCGAAGCCCACGGGGTCAACGGCGCGGTATTCTTCCCACAGCAGCGACAGGGTGCGCCGGCCCCGCGCAGTTCGCAATGCAGTACCGGCCAGTCGGGCGGTGGGCGCAGATGTGGAGAAACGGCCACCGCCGGCGGGAACAGCAGAGCTTCCAGGTCTCCGTCGGAAAGCTCTTCCGGCAGCGGCCAGCCCAAACCGGCGCGGCTGGCGCGGTTGATATAGTCACCGGCCGAGGTGCGGCCGATGTTCAAACTGACGGCAATCTGCCGCTTCGACAACCCGCCAGCATGCAGGCGCAGGGCATCACGTATTTTGCGCATGGGCAATCTCTCTCCGGGCATCCTCGCTCCTTTACAAAAGGCACGAAGATAACCCCTGTCAGGATCACCCGACGAGGTCGGTCACAGGCCCAATCGAACCGGCCGTTTTGGATCGTAATCGGTGGCCGAATTAAATCGTAATCGGTGGCCGTTTTGGATCGGAATCACCGGCCGCTTTGCGTCGGAATGAAGAGGTTTCTATGAGGCACGACGCAACACGGGCCACGCTCACGCGGTCACCGGTGCCTCATCGGAACCTGATTGAACTAAACTGCGGTTGACTTGGTGCTATGGGTAAAGTTGAAACAGGCCCGTCGAATTCGGGTGACATTTGATACGGTTTGGGCCGGGAACGGCTCCGGGTCTGCTCTCCAGGCTGGCAGGAGCGGTAATTTGAATATGGACGGAGGCAGATCGCTGAGCGGATGTGCCCACCGTTCTGATATTTGGCCCCTACGGTCCGGATCAGGACAACGGCCTTTACTCCGCGCCAATCGAATCTGCCACACTGACATCCATGGATCAAATCGGAGAATTCGGGGATGAACGGCAAAAGTCGTGGTGCATTCACTGCGGCAAGTGGATCGAGGCAAGCGATACCACTCGAGATCATGTTCCATCCAAGAGTTTGCTGCTAAAGCCCTATCCAAAGAATCTACCAGTCGTTCCCGTATGCAAGCCGTGCAACGAAGGATTTTCTCTGGATGAACAATATTTGACGGCATTCCTGGGTTGCACTCTTACAGGGTCCACGGACCCGGAAGATCAACGGAACCCCAGAGTCAAGCGTATCCTGAAGACCCGTGCTAAACTAAGAACGCGAATAGAGCGCGCCAAATCAGAATACAAAACAATTGACGGTGAAACGCGGATAGAGTGGAAGCCCGAGGCCGAGCGTATCAATCGTGTAATACTCAAGAACGCGCGTGGTCATTTATTTTACGAATATGGTGAACCCATGCTGGCCGAGCCCGACCATGTGTGGTCGGCTCCACTTGAAATCTTTCAGGCGAAAGAACGCGCAAACTTCGAGAGCATTGCCTCGGGTGGGTTATTTCCGGAAGTCGGTAGCCGCATGATGACGCGGATGTTCACAGGACAAGACCTATCAGGCGATTGGGTTGTCGTTCAAGATGGTGCCTATCGCTACAGCGTAACCCAGCAAGGTGCCATGCTCGTGCGCTCGGTACTTTTCGAATATCTGGCGACGCGAGTGTTGTGGGGCGGCTGAGCTTCAGACAATATCGCAAAATTCATTACATACAGGTTTGTAATGTGCCGTCCTGTATACCACGAGAAAACTCGCTCCTTGCATCCTCTCCATTAAGCCAAACGAAACCGCATTCGCGACACGATCAATCGGTCGAGATGTTTTTCCACACAAGGCGCATTCCCTATGCTCGCCAACCTCAAACCTCCGCCTCGATCGCCTGAGCCAGCAGTTCGCGCGCGCCCTGGCGCAGGATTTCCGTCAGAGGATCGGCAATCTCCCCTTGCTGGCGAAAGGAAAGAACTGTAGTACCGGTCACGGCGTATCACTCCTTCTCAAGGTGTTTGGCAGCCTCAGAAGCCGCCATGATACGCCACCTCAAAATCCCGCCGTCACCCACTTCCGGCCATTGCTCAGACAGCCGCTTACTTTTTCGTAAGCGATACGGACCTCAGTGAGGTGGAACTTGGGAATACGGTCTTCGGGCGAACCAACCTAAATTGGAGTGGTTCAGATATGATTCTAGGCTCCTTCTTGACGCCCTTCCCGAGCGAAATCCACGAAGGACTCCTTGCTACAACGTGAATATGCTTTCCACAGGAAATCATTGCTTGATCCTTCGGAACTCTTGAAAAGCTTCTTCAGAAATAGGTTCGTTTTTTTGCGACCCAACGTGGCCATGAGAGCGCATACGGTCAATTCGACGATGTTTGATGCATTAAGTGGTATCGTGGGGAACTTCTCCGATACGAGCGCCGATTCAGGGAGAAGCTCCCTGTCGCCGAAATTCCGGCATGGCTGGCAATGGTAATAGTCATGCTTATCACCTATTTCTGGCGTCTCGAAGCGGTAACCGTTGAAGTTTCTCTCTCCTTCAGTCTCGTACCACAGTCCTAAAAACAACCTGAATTCTATTGGGTCATGGTTGAAGTCCCATCGGAGCCAAAACCCGACTACAGCTTCTTTCTCATTACCGGAGGGCTTCGTAAGCAGCATCCTTTTTTTTGGGAATGCGCCCGTCGGTTTTTGACCAATGGCATGAATCTCTTTCCTGTCGAACATCGCAAAATTCATCGAGACACGCTTCTCGAGAAAATCGCAGTCCTTGGCGCTGGCGCTTCGATACCACTCTCGACCCTCGTTGCCTAAGCGGTCTAGGATCAATCTGACAGCCGCTTGCTGTTCGGCCTGATCCGTCATCGCTTCAACCGAAACTAATGCGCCGGAGGGGGCCGTAGGAAATGCCGCCCAGTTTCTCTATCGCTCTTCGATCCCCAAAGTTATGGAAATCCGCTCTGTACCGCGTCAGAGCATCCTTTCCGACGAACCTCGACGTATCTTCGGCCAAGTGGAATCTGGTAGGCTGTTTTTCGAGGTATTTGTCCTGCATCTCGTCGATCTCGTCGTCGAGGGTTATCTTGTACCAATCGAACACCGCCCTCCCCAATGCCTTCGACGCTGGCTGATTATGAAATCTTTCCAGCACGTCCCAACACAGCCTTTCAGACGGCTTCGCCGCAGCCTCCGCCCATGCAACGGAATTCGACACGTCGGTCTTGTCCACATTGATCACGAACGGCAGACGGTCCACTAGATGAACTGTATCGATAAGCACGTCCATCGGCCGGAGGACCGCTCGGTCGAGCCACTTGACGATGCGGAACGCCGCGAAGTTGAAAAGCAACTCCGCAGCATGGTTCGACAAATACTCCACGATACTGGCATTGAGGGAGCGATCGAGGAATTTCCGAACCGTCACCGAAGCGAGATCATTGGCGGTTTCGGCCTCCGAACTGAGAAAGCCGAACGCAGTGTCGGACAGTTCGGCAAGTGCATCTTCCTTCAAACCGAGGATCGGCATTATCGCCGCATCCATACCTTCCGACGAAAGCTTTTCGGCCAGATCACGCGCTGCAGCGAGCAGATCAGGCAACAGCGTCCACGTCGTTGGTTTGAATTCTCTCTCCGCCGGTAGTATGTCCTCCCACAGGGCTCGACACCCGATCAGCTCGGCATCTACGTTAATGTCCGCGTGGCTGTCGAGATGGCCCCTCATGCCGAGATCGAACTGCGGGCCTTTGAACTGGTTCATGACCACGATTGCACCGCATTTCGAATACGACCGCGCCAGTCTCGCGATACCTTCGCCCGTGGTCCGACTACCATCATTGTCGAGGTGAAGCAGGTCGTAGTCCACGACCAATATGTCGAGCCCATCGAACGTCGTCGGGAGATCAAGCGGATTCTTTTTATCCTTGACCGCAAGCTTTCTCTTGAGGAGCGTCGAAACTTCTTCCTTCGCTCCCTTTATGCTGTCGACGTCGAAATCCGTAGGTGCGACATTCCTGATTTCGTTCACCCACCCGTCGGCGATACCCATGTTATCGTCGCAAACCCCAATCTGCATCCTATCGCTCTGCATCCTATCGCTCCACTCGCCAACACAGTTCTATGGACGTGCTCCAATCCGGATCGTCCGGGTCGACAAACTCCACGTTACAGTTTCGATTTTCGGCGATCATTTCCACGATGGTCAGACCTAACCCCGTCCCACCCATGCCTAGCTCTCGCCGCTCCGGCGATATGTTCAATTTGCGCGCAAACGGTTTGAAGAACTCTTCGGCATCCTCACCAATCCCGACGCCGTTGTCCAACACGTACAGAAATCCGTACCGATTATGAACCTTGGAAGAGATTTTGATCTTCGGATCCTCGCTATCCAACGTCGCGTTTGCGGAATTCAGAAGCACGTTCTGTAAAATGGCACTCCATTCGGAATACGCCGCAGGCGGGAAATGCAAGCCCTCGTGCATGTCGAAGCTGATTTCGATGTTGCCCAACAACGGTCGCAGATTGGATACGACCGTGCGTACGACGCCTTCGCATTCCAAAGGCTCAATCTTTTCCCGATCCTCGGCATCCATCATAGGCAAGAAGATGTTCCTAGTGGCCTCGAGGCGATCGACCCATTGGGACAATTCGGCTGTTGTCTTACCCAGATCGGGGATAGTGTTCTTCTTTGCAATCCGTCTGAGCTTTCTCAGCTTGGCTCGAACGCTCTTCATCTCCTTTCTGGTTTCATGTTCGATCGCAAGTGCAGCCATGCCGGCGGAAGCGAGCGATCCGAGGATCACCCGAGACGCTTTGTCGCTTTCGTGTATCTTCCCGAGACTCGCAGCGACGTCGTCGAGTTCCGGTTCGATTGCCGCGATGGTTTCGTCATCGGGATAGGTCGCAAGCGAGTCGTCAACCAACTTACGTAGCCGGCGCAGTTTCGACTCAGGACGCTCGGAAGGGCGCACGATCTCGACCTTTTCGGCGACGCGACGCCTCTTCAACGTTGCATAGTAATCAATCGACTGGCGAACACTGTCCTTGAGGACGGCGAACGCCTTGTTGGCGACGAGCCTGTCCCGCGACACTTGGATCTTCAGAAACTCGCCGGAGTTCTTGCGTCGCCCCTTGGCCAGATGGCTTTCTTTAGACGTATTGACGTTCACGACGCCGAAGATGCGGCCTTGCGTCGGCAGGTCGTTCAACGCCCTGGCGACATGGAGATGGTCGGGCAAGAGTTTGGAACGATTGCGTCGATGCGAATGGTCGTATTCTAGTGCCAACCAGTCGTTGTCTGCCCCGTAGTAGGGCAACCGAAAACCCTTGTCGAAGACCGTGACACCCCCGTATTTTTCGAAATATTCCCGCATTTCGAACACGGAAACGCCGCCTGCTTGCTTGCCTACCATGCTGTAGATTCGAATTTCCCAGTCCGCTTCGCACAAATAGGACGGACAGTCGAACTTTTCAGAATATATCTCGTCTTCGAACGCTACCATCACGAATGAGACGTTCCGATTGTCCTCACGCTTGATGCGTCCCCGAATGGTGGCCTGAAAATTCTCTAGTGCCTGGGTCAATTGCGTTTCGAACGCCTCGTCCACACCCGGCATATCCGTCTTGAATATTATGTGGAAATCATTTGCGTCGTTACGTCGACGCCTGTTGCTCCCCAAAAGATAAATGGGAGAGTTGAGCATCCAGATCTGGCGCCCGAGTTCGGAAATCTCCTCTTCGTTCCACGTCTGCTTGAGATCGTGGAGAATGACGACGGTGCCATGTGGCGACCGGCCGGGGTAAATCTCGGGATTGGTCGCTTCGATACGATACTTGGCCTCCGACTCAGTGAGGCTTCCGGTGTTTATCGCGCTCTCCCAATCGACGAAGGTGTGCAAGCGTTTGGCCGAGCCTTGTGCGGTCGACAGAAGCTGCATCCGATGCGCGAGAAATTGAGCAGATAATCGCCCGACTCCCTTGGAACCGGTCACGCGTCGTCCCAAGGAGCGACTGTGGTCGGAACGCTCTTTATGGCGGGTCCCAACCGTCATCCAGTAGTCGAGAAACTCCTGTTCGGCCATCCCATGGCCGTCATCGGATACCTCGATCCTGGTATCGGTGAGCTCTACGACGCATCGAGACGCATCGGCGTCGTAGGCATTCTTGATCAGTTCCGCCAACGCGATATAAGGCTTTCCAACCAAACGCTCGCCGAGTTCCCTCAGCAGGGCGGAATCCGCCTTGAAGTGGGTTGTTTTGTTCTCGGCTGCGGCAAATTGTTCGTCAAATTCGCCAACGCCCCCTTGATCCGACAACGCTGCCACGGTCATCATGAGTCAATCCGCCTCCTTGAGGCCGCCGACTCTTGCTCCGCTTCGAGGAAGTCACGCAGCGTCCGCTTGAGTGGCTTGATCTGACACGTTTCGCATTCCCACACGATCAGAGTTCCCCAGCCCATTTCCGAGAGCCTGCTTTCGACTTTGCGGTCGCGCTCGACGTTGCGTTCGAATTTTGCGTTCCAGAAATCCGCACACGTCTGCGGAAGGGTGGCTTTCTTGCACCCTTCGTGCCTGTGCCAGCAGCAGCCATGCACGAAGATCGCCTTACTCCGTTTGGCGAAGGCCACGCCCGGGCACCGCGGTAGCTCCTTGCGGTGCAACCGATAGCGATAGTTCATCGAATGCAGCAGTGGTCTGACGACCATTTCCGGCTTCGTGTCCCGTTTGCGGACCGCCGACATTATTCGACGGCGCAAGGGGGCCACCTGTTCGAAACGGGCGGTCATTCGACATACTCGTCGAGATGAGCACGTATCCTTCGGGCGATGGCTCGACCCAGATCGACCGGAACTGCATTCCCGATCAAACGGCCTATGGATTTTATCTCAATTCTCTCGCTATCGGGGACGAAGGCATAATCGTGGGGAAAGGTCTGAATGAGCGCACCCTCACGCAACGAGATCGCTCGATCCTGTTCAGGATGGCCGAACCGTCCATTCCCGTAGCCGAAGAATTGAGTCGTCATTGTAGGGGCCGGCTCATCCCAAGCCATCCGTCCATAAACCGACGAATATCCCTTTCCGGAAAGCCGCTTGTGGCATTCGGTTACGAGATCTTCCGCCCAATCACGCCAACTGCCGCCAGGCCGCGACGCCCTGACGCGATCAAGGTTTGTCGACGAAAGCGCGCTGGAACGATGCAGGGGATCGTCGACGTCCGCCCCTCCGTTGGGAATCGGCGCCAAATCGCCGATGGTCTGACGGACCGTGGAATAGTCGCTCCTATCATGTGTGGCCTCCGGGAGGCCGGGAGGGCCGTAACGAGAAGCAAGGAGCACCAAACGCGATCTGGACTGAGGGATACCGTAGTCTGGACAATACGCGATCTTCCAATCGACGAAATAATCGTTGTTCCGCAGGGCTTGAACAAATGCATCGAACACCGACGAATTCTTGAATTTATGTAGACGCGGAACGTTCTCCATCGACACGATATCTGGCTTCACCTCGCAGATAAGCCGCGAGAAATGCTCCAGGAGTTGCCAGCGCCCGTCCTTTCGCTTCTGGGAGTATTTCGAAAATGGCTGGCAGGGTGTGCAACCGACGAGCACCCGTGGGATTCCCGGTAAAAATCGCTCGTTTATCTTTCCAGCGTCGATCTCACCGACGTCTTCTAAAAGAAATGGGGCGTCATTGTTATGTTCGAATGGGTAGCGGCATTTCTCATCGATATCCAATCCCGCAGCAACCTCGAAGCCTTCCAACTTGAAACCGTAGGACAGGCCTCCGGCCCCGCAAAAGAGATCGACTACCGAACCTGGCGGCTGAGACTGCGGGTTGGAAGCTTTACACTCTTTAGGTGTGGTGGTTGACGCCGCTGCAATCGTCATTGGCGTTCCTTCCGCTTGTCCCGGATTTCATTATCGGGAATTTCATATCCGGCTGCCGCCAGCGCGCTCAGGATCAGCGACCGGATCGTCACGCCTTCCTTGGCGGCATCCATCGCAAGCCTCCGTTTGAGCTTCTTCGGAATCTGCAACTGTAAGCTATCGTTGTCGCAATTGCGCATGTCGTGCTTGCCACTAGCTTGCCACTAGATATTGATGTTTTAATTTCACTATATCATGATCATATGTAAAGTGGTTTTTCTATCATGATGATTGGAAGTGACTGCTCCCCTACGAGCTTGGCCGTGAACTGAAGGCGATGTCCGCTTGTCTTGACGAGCATTGCGAGGTGTTGGGCTGGGTCGGCGCTGACCTCGGTCGCCACGGCGTCAAGCCGACTGGACGCAAGGGGTTGTCGGCGGAAGCGGTTCTGCGCTGCGCCTTGCTCAAGCAACATCGTCAGTTGAGCTACGAGGAATTGGCGTTCCATCTTTGCGATTCCACCTCATTCCGGGCTTTTGCCCGTATGCCTTCGCGTCCATCCATGGTATCCATGGCTGGTGTTCCCCGCCCATGCGGGGATCTCCGCGCCGCCTCAATCCCGAGAGGGTAATCACATGTATGAAGATGGAAAGCACTACGACGATTGTTTTGTTTCGACCTGGCACGACGATTTCACGGGCGAAACATCGGCCTCAGTGATGTGCCCGGAAAGCATCGTTCGGGGATGCGATAGTGACAGCTATTATAAGCGCCTCGTCTTGAGTTTCACGGCGGGTAAGGGTGTCGTGTGGCTTGATGCCGGATTGCAGTTTCACCCGGAAGAAACCATACCTGTCAAATATCGCTTCGACCGCGATCCGGCTCAAAGCGAGAACTGGGAACATACCGAAAACCTTGCCTTTTCTCGCACAGACCGCGAGTTCAACAACTTCGCCGCCGGGCTGCGCACCTCGGAGAAATTGGTTTTCGCGGTCGGTGACTCATCAACGGTCCGCATTCCACTGAAAGGCGCGGCCTTGAGGAACGCTTTCTTGCGCCGCGCCCCTTCACCGCCCTTCACATCAATGGTCAGCATTTCACTGAAAGGCTCGGCGGAAGCCATGAAGGACTTCGACAAGCGTTGCGAGCAAATGCAGTAAGAATCGCCGCTATTTGTCACCCCCGCCGGGTCCGGCCGTCTCGTCGACCCGCTCCTCGACCAGGCCCCGGCTCGATCCAGCCGGCGGCGCTCAACCAGGAGCGCAGCGAGGGTGGCGGCGGCGATGACGACCGTCATCCCGCTTCGTCACGCAGATTCTGTCGAAGTGTTAGTAACACATCGCTGGAAAATCATTGATCCAACCGGATTGAGTAATTACATTGCCCCTGGTCGTGATCCCCTCCCCCAAGGGACGTGGAGCACTGAGGTACACGAGGTTGATCAGTGCCTTATTTGAAATTACTCGATAATCTCCACCTGGTCCCGGTGTTTCTGGTCCCCGGCCTGATCATTTTGTTCGTGCGGTCGCAAGTTTGTGACCGGAAGAGGCCCACCCCCCGCGGCCGCGCTCCTGTCTTATCTGAGCGTTTCCGTCATCTACTACGCCCTGGCCCTGCCCTTCGTTGGTTTTGTTCTGTTTATACAGGATCACGGCTATGAGAAGGTGGAATGGCTCGTCTTCGTCTTCTTCTTCTTCTTCTTCGTTGTACCCGCCTTCCTTGGCTTCCTGCTCGGGATCAACGTCCAGAAGAATCTATTCCGCCGCGTTCTTCAACGGTGCGGCCTCAATCCCGTACACGGCATACCAACGGCCTGGGACTGGAAATTCGGCGACATGCCCGGTCAGTGGGTTATTGTCACCCTGAAGGACGGAACGCGCTTTGCTGGCCACTGTGGAAAAGACTCCTTCACGTCCTCCGATCCTGCCGAGCGCGATATCTACATCCAAAGGATTTATGATATTGATGACAACGACAACTGGTCCCCGCGCGGAGAGACCGGCCTTCTCATCGCCGCTGGCGAGATCAGGACAATAGAATTTTTGCCCTACAATCCTCAGGAGAATGTCAATGAGCAAGAATGACAAACCCACCCATCCCCGGAGCCGGGAACAGAAAGGCTATCAGCCCAAGCCCTTTGCCGGAGGCCATAAAACACACGTGCAGGGCGGCTACCAGCCCACCAGCCAGGGCGCGCCAGCCAAGCCGCCGTCCAAACCGCCCAAGGAGAAGGGCACCGGGAAGAAATGAATTTTTGCCTCGCAAGCACCGCCAGGTCTTCTCCGCCTCTTTGGTAACCTTGAAGACCACCAACTCCTGGTGGACGTGGTGCTGCCGGTCCTCTATCTGCGCGGCGTCTCGAGCGGAGACATGGTAGAGGCGTGCAAGTCCTGGTCGCCGCGGATGCGGGCAGCCTGTCGGCCCAGGCGCACGGCATCTACTTCCAGGGCCGCATGGAGGATGCCCGCCAGTGCATGCTGGTGCTGATCGGTGCAACGCCGGAGGGCAAGAAAGAGCTGGCAAAGTGAAGGCTCGGGGAGCCTATACCGATCCAGTCTCTGGGGAGGGTAGCGGACGAGATCATCGAATGGCTGACTGTCCGCCATTCATGCGCATCTTGGCCATGCCGTGAAACACTAGGTAGTTTCCATCCATGAACGCTAACATATTGAAATAACTGGATGTATCCGGATTATTTTGTTGAAAGCTCCGGCGGTTTCAGGTATGAATTTGGTGTAACCCATTGAAGTCAATACAAACCTGTTACCGCCGGAGACAACAATGCGCGAAAAACGCACCATCCAGGCCAGTATATTCGATGTTTTCTCAAAACACGAGCTTGGCCGTGAACTGAAGGCGATGTCCGCCTGGCTTGACGAGCATTGCGAGGTGCTGGGCCGGGTCGGCGCTGATCTCGGTCGCCACGGCGTCAAGCCGACTGGACGCAAGGGGTTGTCGGCGGAAGCGGTTCTGCGCTGCGCCTTGCTCAAGCAACATCGTCAGTTGAGCTACGAGGAATTGGCGTTCTATCTTTGCGATTCCACCTCATTCCGGGCTTTCGCTCGTCTGCCGGTCCATTGGACGCCAAAGAAATCGGTGTTGCAGAGTACCATCAGCGCCATCAGCGCCGAGACCTGGGAAGCGATCAACCGTTGCCTGATGAGCCATGCCATGAAGGCCAGGGTCGAGAACGGCAAGATGATGCGCCTTGACAGCACGGTTGCCGACGCGCCGATCCATCCCCCCAGCGACAGCTCTCTTTTGGGCGACAGTATGCGCGTGATGGTGCGCTTGTTACGCCGCGCCGATGCCGACCTGCCGGGGCTGAGGTGGCGCGATCACAGCCGGTCGGCAAAACGGTGCTGCCTCTCGATCGCTTTTGGCCGTGGCGCCGACAAACGCCAAAAGCTGTACCGCGACCTCATCAAGATCACCCGCACCACCCTGGACAATCTGCAGGTGGCCGCGCGGCGGCTTGGCCCGGCGGCGGGAACTGGCATTGAGGTCGAGGCCTGGCAGGCCGAGACAAGGCATTACGTGGCCTTGATCGAACGCATCATCGCACAGGCCGAGCGCCGGGTGCTGGACGGCGAACAGGTTGCCGCCGGCGATAAACTGGTCAGCTTGTTCGAGCCCCATGCCGATATTATCGTCAAGGGCGCGCGCAAAGTGCAATATGGCCACAAAGTGAACCTGAGCACGGGCAAGACCGGCATGATACTGGATCTGGTGATCGAGGCCGGCAACCCGGCCGATGCCGAGCGTTTCCAGCCCATGCTGGATCGTCATATCAAGCATTATGGCAAAGCGCCACGCCAGACCGCCGTCGATGGCGGTTATGCCAGCACCGCCAATCTGGCCTACGCCAAGGCCAAGGGTGTCGAGGACGCGGCCTTCCACAAGAAGCGCGGGCTGAAAATCAAGGACATGGTCAAGAGCCGATGGGTGTACCGTAAGCTGCGCAACTTCCGCGCCGGGATCGAGGCCAATATCTCCTGTCTCAAACGCGCCTACGGGCTCGGTCGTTGCACCTGGAAGGGACTGGAGCACTTCAAGGCTTACATCTGGTCATCGGCGGTCGCCTACAATCTCGCCCTCTTCGCCCGCCTGAAACCAACATAGCCCAAGCCGCCGGCCCAATGTTGAAAAACCGGTGCCGCCCGGCCTGTACGCATGCCTGCAGCCTTCAGGCCAATGAAAAATCTGCCGGAAAATTCAACCTGGACACGAAAAATGGCATACGCCACCGCTAAACCGGACAGCTCAAGCCGCCGAGCCAGCGACCCCTTGAAAGTAAACCCAAAAATCATGGCGTTTATGGATGGAAACTAGGTAATTTTGGTGACGCTATATGAATATGAAACGGGATATGGACCTTGCGCGGCGTATCCTCTTTTCCATTGAGGAGAGTGAGCATAGCCCATTCAGATGGATCGATCTGAATTATCCCGAACATTCATCCGAAAAAGTCGCGTACCACGTCAGGATTCTGGCCGAGGCAGGCCTCATCGAGGCCCTGGATTTCACCACGAGGGGCCGCTTTGATTGGAAGCCGAAGCGGCTGACGTGGCACGGGCACGAGTTCCTGGACGCAGCCCGGAGCGATACCCTTTGGGAACAGGCCAAGGCCAAAATGCGGGAGCACACAAGCGGCCTTGGCGCCGACCTTCTCAAGGCTGTGCTGCAAGACCTCGGGAAGCAAGCTCTCGGGATCTAGCTCTTGAAACACTATGGGTAATAGTGTTTCACGGCCTGGCCGCGCCGTGCTAGGATTCCCGGCAAGTCAGACCCCAGCCCGGCCCCGCCGGGTTTTTCCAGACCCGGAGTGAAACATTTGTCGGGTGTTACGTTTCAACTGTACGACCAGGCCGGTGCGCGCAAATACCTCACCGCCGAGGAGCGCAGACCGGCAGGCGCGCACGTTCTGCATGACCCTCGCCTATACCGGCTGCCGGACCAGCGAGGCGCTTCAGCTCACTGCCGACCGCGTGGACCTCACCGGCAAGGTGATCGTGTTCGAGAGCCTCAAGAAGCGTCGGAGGGACCTGTTCAGGCCCGTCCCGGTTCCTGCGGCGGTTCTCGACGCTCTTGACCTCGTACACGGGCTCAGGGAGGCGCAGAGACGCCGCGACGGCGGCAAGAGCGCCCATCTATGGCCCTGGGGCCGCGCCACGGCCTGGCGGCGTGTATCCGAGGCCATGAAGGAAGCCGGGATCAGCGGCCCGCAGGCGAGCCCCAAGGGGCTCCGGCACGGGTTCGGCGTTGCCGCCGTGCAAGCCGGAATCCCGCTCAACATGGTGCAGAAGTGGCTCGGGCACGCCCAGCTATCGACGACGGCGATCTATGCCGACGCCGTGGGGGCCGAGGAGCAGGCCATTGCCGAGAGAATGTGGTGATGCAGATGCGAGGTTTGGCGTCCTGACGGTCAGAAGGCCCGCGATTTCTTCTCCAGTCGCTCATCGGTTCGGCGTCGTATCACATCGAGCTCTGTCTTGAACACCGCTTGCATTTCCTGATCTATGTCCATCAAACGGCTCAGATCGTTGTAAGCGATATTGCCGCTTGGCAGCTTCAGGCCCGCAGACCCTTCCTTAGTGCCCAGTATTTTCAAGGCGCGCTCCAGCAGGACATTTGCATCACATATTATGTTAAATAAATGGGGCTTATGTTCAGAAACCACCCCCACCATGCCCCAGCCTCGATCGGCACCAGACCCAGCCCTGCCCCCGGCCCTCAACCTGCCCCTCGATCTCGCCCAGTTCGGACCATCGGCCCAGCCTCGACTTGGCCCACGTCACGCCGGCACCCATGATTGCATGACAAGGGGGGTCCGGCGCTTGCGGCTTGTGGGTTTGTGGGCTTAGCAGCCCGTTGACGAAGTCGGCCCTGGACACGAGCGGCCTGGTCTGATTCTATGATATTCTGATTTGACCGGGAGGTTCGCCGATGTCGATGGGACTGCAGAAGGATCGTCAGGGTGATTTGATGGTGGGCTGGGCGGAGATGCCGCGCTCGCCGGGTCATGTGTTTTACGACCGTCTTCAGTCGGTCCTGATTGAGGGCGGCTTCGACGACTTCGTCGAGGCGACCTGCCGGTGCTATTACGCGGCCAGGACGGGAGCGCCTTCGGTGCCGCCGGGGCGCTATTTCCGCATGCATCTGGTGGGCTACTTCGAGGGCATCGACTCTGAGCGCGGGCTGGAATGGCGCTGCTCGGATTCGCTGTCGCTGCGGGAGTTTCTGCGGCTGGAGAGCCGGGATCGTGTGCCGGACCATTCCTGGCTGTCGAAGACCCGCACGCGTCTGCCCCACGAGGTGCACGCGGTGGTCTTCGATTGGGTTCTGGCGCTGATCGCCGAGGCGGGTTTGGTGAAGGGCGACCGCATCGGGGTGGATGCCTCGACCATGGAGGCCAACGCGGCGCTGCGCAACATCGTGCGGCGCGACACGGGTGAGGGCTACCGGGAGATGCTGGAGCATCTGGCCCGGGAGAGCGGCATCGAGACGCCCACGGCCGAGGACCTGGCGCGTCTGGACCGCAAGCGCAAGGGCAAGAAGCTCTCGAACCAGGATTGGGTTTCCAGGAGCGACCCCGAGGCCAGGGTCGCCAGGATGAAGGACGGCACGACCCATCTGGCCTACAAGCCCGAGCACGCGGTGGATCTGGACACCGGGGCGGTGGTGGCGGCCGAGTTGCACCCAGCCGATGAGGGCGACACCACGACGCTTTTCAAGACCCTGGCGGCGGCCGAGGCAAACCTCGAGGCGGTGGCTGCGGCACCGACGCCAGAGAGCCCGGCCGAATGCGTCACCGACAAGGGCTATTTCTCACGGGCGGTCTTGAAGGCCCTGGACGACAGTCCCTGGAAGACCCGGATCGCCGAGCCCAGGCAGAAGGGCTTTTCGCGCTGGCGCGATGACCAGGCGGCGCGCCGGGCGGTCACCAACAACCGCGTGCGGCTCAAGTCCGGGGTCGCCCGCGATGCCTTCAAGCTGCGCGCCGAGATCGTCGAGCGCTCCTTTGCCCACACCCTCGATCGCGGCGGCATGCGCCGAACCTGGCTGCGCGGGCGCGAGAACGTGCACAAGCGATACCTGCTTCACGTCGCCGGCCACAACCTCTCGTTGCTGATGCGCCAACTCATCGGTGCCGGCACCCCGCGCCAGGCTGTGGCGGGCGGATATGGCGGTGTTTTCGTGCTTGTTGCGCCCTCTGGAGCCGTTCTGGTCGCTCGGATCGTCCTCATCGTCTCGGAGGATGGCGAAACCGCCGACGCCGCGTTATGTTTCGTCGTGGGGTGAAACCCGGTCAAGTGGGGTGAAGCCCGGTAAATGGCGACTTTTTCAACGGGCTGTTAGGCTGGGGCAAGCCCAGGGGGATAATCACATGATACGCCTGATCGCGCTCGTTTTCGTCTTATGGCTTCCCGGCAATATCGCCAGGCCGGATGTTGCCGGAATGCGCAACATTAGAGGCCGGCAGATGAAACAGTTTCTCCTCACCGCCGTGTTGTTGTTCGCATGCCCGACGGCATTTGCCGATCCGGCAAACATACTGTTGAATCAAGAAAAGGTGCGCAAAATGAGCGCGGCCGAGTATGCTGTTGCGGTTCAAAACGCTCCCGATGTCAATGCTCGTAATGAGCACGGGGAGACCGCCCTGTTTGTTCAAGCAGATTTTGGGACACCTGATGACATCGCCGCCCTGGTAGCCGCGGGAGCAAACGTTGCCGCCCGCGATATATACGGGCGGACCGCCCTGCACTTGGCCGCAACGCCCGAAAACATCACAGCCCTTGTGAACGCTGGGGCCGAAGTCGATGCACGCGACAAGGATGGGCGGACGCCCCTGAATAAGGTGTTTCCAGCTGCAACGCCCGAAAACATCACAGCCCTTGTGAACGCCGGGGCCGAAGTCGATGCACGCAACAAGGATGGGCAGACCGCTCTGTTCGTGCAGGCAATAAGAGGTACACCTGATGGCATTGCTGCTCTTCTCGCCGCAGGAGCAGACGTCAATGCTCGTAACAATCATGGGGGGACACCCCTTTACTTGGCGGCGGTGCTTGGAGGGAAAGTCCACAATATTCATGCGCTTGTGAACGCAGGTGCCGACGTTAACGCGCATAGTAAGACCTCCACTGTCCTTCACATGGCAGCCTTCCAAGGGAATCCAGAGGCGATCATTCTTCTCCTTAATGCCGGTGCCGACGTCAACGCGCGCGATATACTCGGGAGGACCCCACTGCACTCAGCAGCAGCGAATGGAACGCCCGAATCTATCGTTGCACTTATGAACGCGGGCGCCTCGGGCAGGTCACAAAGTAACGGCGGAGAGACACCTTTTGACGAAGCGGGAAAGAACGACAAGGTCGAAGGAACGGACGCTTACTGGGCGTTGAACGATGCACAGTATAAATAGCCGGGGCTCCGGGGCGGCGCTGAGAAGACGAACCCCTGCGCGCGGCAACCAATCGGATTGGGGCCATGACCATGGCGTACGATCCGCTTGGAGGCCCTTGTCGGTCTTCAGGTGAGTGTGCGCCTCCAGATGCGCGCAAACCTCCGCCTCGACCGCCTGAGCCAGCAGTTCGCGCGCGCCCTGACGCAGGACTTCCGTCAGAGGATCGGAAATCTCCCCTGGCTGGCGAAAGGAAAGAACTGAAGTATCGGTCATGGCATATCACTCCTTCTCGGTGTTTGGGCGGCGTCAGAAGCCGCCATGATACGCCACCTCAAAATCCCGCCGTCACCCTGCGGTCATAGCTCGTTTCGCTCAGGCCTGAGCGCAATCGGCCGACGCTGAGCCGAACCAGAGCCCCGAGACCGGACGGTCACCGAGAATGTGCACAAGCGATACCTGCTTCACGTCGCCGGCCACAACCTCTCGTTGCTGATGCGCCAACTCATCGGCGCCGGCACCCCGCGCCAGGCCGTGGCGGGCGGATATGGCGGTGTTTTCGTGCTTGTTGCGCCCGCTGGAGCCGTTCTGGTCGCTCGGATCGTCCTCATCGTCTCGGAGGATGGCGAAGCCGCCTGCGCCGCGTCATGTTTCGTCGTGGGGTGAAACCCGGTCAATGGCGCCTTTTTCAACGGGCTGTTACCTCTGGATCGGCGAGTACTTCGCGCCCGTCAGGCTGGCGCCGATCAGGATACCGTCCTCGGCAAAGACCACGGCGACCACGGGTTTCTCGAAGGTGGTCGAGTCGATCCCGGCATTGAACCCGGCATCCGGGAAGGTGATCTCGGCATCGACCCCGGCCTCCCAGCCATCGGCTTTGCGGAACTTGTCCAGCGCCGCGTCGGTCATGAAGAACAAGACATGGCTGGTCGATTGAATGCCGATCTGCCAGCCCACCGAGGCCGCGCCGACGGAGTAATACCCGCCATGTTTTTCATAGCCTTGCACCGGATCGTTCAGCCGCAACGCGCCCTCGCCATAAGCGCCGCCGACGATGAAACCGCCCTTGACCACCTTGGGCATCACCAGCATCGCCCTGGCCCGGTTGGCGAGGTCGCTGCCGCTCGGCACTTCGCTATACATCCGGCCCATCGCCAGGTTGACACGGGCATCGATGACGACGGCCTCCGCGGCAAGCGCGGGCAGGCCTGGCAGCGAGATGGCGGCGGTTGCGGCAAGCGTGCCCAAGGCGCGGCGGCGGGTGATGGTCATGGCTCTGCCTCTCGATTTTTTCCCTGCGTAGTGCAGGTTGTGTTGGTTAACATGGGGGCCGCCGGGCGGCGCTCCAAGACTATAGCACCGGATGGCGAAGAATCGGGAGAGCTTGATGAAAGTTATGGAAATCGACCGTTCGATCAATGTGCTGGGCGAGAAATAGTTTCTGGAATTACGGAAACAGCCTGGGCCGTTCTCGACACGACGCCCGGAACGATTCCGGAAAACGGTCGTTTTATAGAGGCGGCTGAAAGCGCCGATTCAAGGGCAGGACCCGGCGCTTCTGCCTACCGCACAGCGCGGACCTCGAAGTAAAAGCCTTCGCGCTTCTGAAGGTGGCCGACGATCTCGAACAGGTTGCGGGCCTGTGGGTTGCCCCTGGGTCCGAACATGCGCATGAGGCTCTTGGGCGACTTGTCGGTGAGGCCGCCCAGCTCCTCAAAGCCGATTGTGGCGTTGATGTAGTCGCGCAGCACCGCCTTTCCGGTGTCCACGTCGCCGGAAAGCAGGCACTCGACGCCTTCCTTGAGCAATTCCTCGCGGAAGGCCGGATCGCGCTCAACGCGGGCCTGGATTGTCTCTTTGAAATCTCGTGTCAGGGCCATAGCTCCAGGTCCCCTGTCGCTTGCGTTGCTTGTACTCCCGCCAGAGGTCCTGGGCGGCCTCGATATCCCTCTGCTGGCGCTTCTTGGTGCCGCCGCCGGGCAGGATGATCAGGGTGTCTCCGTCCTTGCCAGAACAGACCCGGTAGCCGGGGCCGAAATCCAGGCGGTACTCGGAGACACCGGCCCCGACGCCCTTGGCGTTGGAGAGGTTGCCTTGTTCCATCCGGACCAGGGCCGTCGCTACCTTGGCCGCCGCGCGGGCATTGAGCCTGTCGAACCACCTAGCGTAGGGGCTGCGGCCCTCGGTATCGACATATTCCCTGATCTCGATCAGTCACAGCAAGTAACATATATGTTACCTTTGCGCAAGGCTCCATGTCAAATTCCAGCAATTCTCATGTTAGTAGCACATGATCTGTCCGGTTTTCATAGTGCCCCGAGGAGGAGGTTGCGTTACCGGATTCGATACTTTCTGCAAAACTCACACCAACCGCCCCTGCTCCACCGCTGCCCTGACAAAATCCGCAAACAGCGGGTGCGGCTCAAACGGTTTCGACTTCAGTTCCGGGTGGAACTGGACGCCCATGAACCACGGGTGGTCCGGAATTTCCACGATCTCCGGCAGGCGGCCGTCCGGGGACATGCCGGAGAACTTCAGCCCGACCTTTTCCAGCTTCTCGCGGTATTTGTTGTCGACCTCGTAGCGGTGGCGGTGGCGTTCGGAGATCGCGCAGGTGCCGTAGATCCCGGCGATCTGGCTGCCCTCGGAGAGCGTCGCGTTGTAGGCGCCCAGGCGCATGGTGCCGCCCTTGTCGTCGGCGATCTCGCGCTTGATGGTTCGGTTGCCTTCTAGCCACTCCTTGAGGTGGTAGACCACCGGCTCGAAGCGCTTCTTGCCGGCCTCGTGGTCGAATTCCTCACTGCCGGCGTGCTTGACCCCCATCAGATTGCGGGTCGCCTCGATCACCGCCATCTGCATGCCCAGACAGATGCCGAAATAGGGCACGTTACGCTCACGCGCGAACTGGGCGGCGCGCATCATGCCCTCGGTGCCGCGCTCGCCGAAGCCGCCGGGGACCAGGATGGCGTCGTAGTTCTCGAGAAAGGGGGCCGGGTCCTCGCGCTCGAAGATCTCGCTGTCGAGCCATTTGGAGCGCACCTTGACCCGGTTGGCGATGCCGCCATGGGTCAGCGCCTCGGCGATCGATCTATAGGCGTCTTCCAGTTGGATGTATTTGCCGACGATGGCGATGTTGACCTCGCCGTCGGGGTTGTGGACGGCATCGACCACGGCCGCCCAGCGCCGCAGGTCGGGGCGCGGCGCGGGCGAGATGTCGAAGGCGTCGAGCACCGCCTGGTCGAGGCCGACCTTGTGGTAGGCCAGCGGCGCCTCGTAGATCGATTTGAGGTCCATGGCGGGGATCACCGCCACGGCGCGCACGTTGCAGAAGAGGGCGAGCTTGGCGACCTCTTTTGCCGGGATTTCGTGTTCGGTGCGGCAGACCAGAATGTCGGGGGCGATGCCGATGGAGCGCAGTTCCTTGACCGAGTGCTGGGTTGGCTTGGTCTTCAACTCGCCCGAGGCGGCGAGGTAGGGCAGCAGGGTCAGGTGCATGAAGATGCACTGGCCGCGCGGGCGGTCCTGGCCGAACTGGCGGATCGCCTCGAAGAACGGCAGGCCCTCGATATCGCCCACGGTGCCGCCGATCTCGCACAGCATGAAGTCGACTTCATCGTCGCCGATGGCGATCCAGTCCTTGATCTCGTCGGTGACGTGGGGAATGACCTGGATGGTCTTGCCGAGGTAGTCGCCGCGGCGCTCCTTGTCCAGCACGTCCTGGTAGATGTGGCCCGACGAGACGCTGTCGGTCTTGCGCGCCGCCACCCCGGTGAAGCGCTCGTAGTGGCCGAGGTCGAGGTCGGTCTCGGCCCCGTCATCGGTGACGAAGACCTCGCCATGCTCGAAAGGCGACATGGTGCCGGGGTCGACGTTGAGGTAGGGATCGAGCTTCCTGAGCCGGACGGTGTAGCCGCGGGCCTGCAGCAGCGCGCCAAGGGCGGCGGATGCGAGGCCCTTGCCGAGGCTGGATACAACGCCGCCGGTAATGAAGATATAACGTGCCATGCTCGATCCCGTGTATTTATCGGGGCGCCCGGGTTTTTCGAGGGTGCCCACTTTATGTCGTTCCACGGGATTTGAGAGATACAAGATTCGGGTGGATGCGGCAAGGTGGTATGGGTAGATTTCCGCACCTGATAAAACCAAGCGGCCCCGGGGTGAGCCGGGCCCGCCGAATTGGCTATGCCGCCGAACTTAGGAGGCGAACCACCAGCGTTCGGCGTTCTTGAGGCCGTCGAGATCCCAGTTGGAGGCGATTTGATCGGGCAGGCCGAGCTTCACCGAAGCCGCCGCGGTGTCGGCCATGAACTGCGGGATGATCGAGGCGCCGTCGTTGTGCAGGATGCCCTGCATCTCGACATACATCTCGCGCCGCTTGGCGCTGTCGAGCTCGGCCCGAGCCTGGATCAACAGCTTGTCAAAGCGCTCGTTGGACCAGAACGACTCGTTCCAGTCGACGCCCGTCTGATAGATCTGGCTGAACACCCAGTCCTCGGTCGGGCGTCCGCTCCAGTAGCTGGCCGAGAACGGCTTCTTCAGCCAGACATCACTCCAGTAGCCGTCGTTGGGCGCCCGGTTGAGGTTGATCTCGATGCCCGCCTTCCTGGCGCTTTCCTGGAACAGGGAGCCAGCTTCGACGGCGCCCTCGAAGGCGGTGTCGGCGAGGAAGAGCTCGACCGAGAGCTTATCCAGGCCAGCCTGCTTGAGGTAATACTTCGCCTTGTCGGCGTCGTAGTCGCGCTGCGGCAGTTCCTCCGGCGTGGCGCGGTAGATGTTGGCCGGGCCGACCGGGTGGTCGTTGCCGACCTCGCCAAAGCCGCGCAGGATGGTCTTGACGATCTGGGCCCGGTTGATCGCCCATTTCAGCGCCAGGCGCACGTTATTGTCGTCGAAAGGCGCCTTGTCGGCATGCATCGGCAAGGTGGCGTGCTTGTTGCCGTAGCTGATGATGACCTGGACGTTGGGGTTTTTCTCCAACAGGCCTGCCGTCTTGAGGTCGAGGTTTTGCATGCAGTGCAGCTTGCCGCTCATCACCCCCGAGGTCCGGGCGGTGGCATCGGCGATGAACAGGCTCTCGATCGAGTCGAAATAAGCCGCGTTCTCTTTCCAGTAGTTCGGGTTGCGCTCGGTGACGGTGGTCACGCCGGGCTCGAAGCTGACCAGCTTGTAGCCGCCGGTGCCGACGCCGCCTTGCCAGTCCATCGTGCCGTCGGCATTGGCCGGGCAGATGGTCAGGTGGTAGTCGGAGACGATGAACGGGAAGTCGGCGCTGCCGCCGTCGAGGGTGAACACGACGGTGTTGCTGCCGTCGGCCTTGACCTCGGTGATCGACTTCACGATGCCTTTGGCGGCGGACTCGGTGGCCTCGCCAAGATGGTGGTTGAAGCTGGCGACCACGTCGTTGGCGTCCAGGGTCTTGCCGTTGTGGAACTCGACGCCCGGGCGGATCTTGAAGGTCCAGGTGGCGGCGTCGGCGGAAGCCTCCCAGCTCTCGGCCAGTTCGCCGCGAAGCTGGTTGTCGGGGCCAATCTCGGTCAGGCAGTTGCGGAGCTGGCCGAAGTTGACGTTGATCATGTAGCTGTCGAGGGTCTTGGCCGGGTCGAGCGAGTCGGTGGTGGCGCCGCCGGTCAGACCCTGCTTGAAGGTGCCGCCCTTCGACGGCGCGGCCAGCGCCTTGCCCATCATCAGTTCCGCGCCGGCTACGGTGGCGCCGAGTGCGAGCGCACCCTCCATAAAGCTGCGGCGACCGATCCGGCCGGCGGCGAGCATCTGCTTCAGTTGGTCAAGCGTGATCATGTTTCCTCCTTGCCAAAGGCTTCGATGCCCTCGGCGTTCCCTGTTGCGTGGCACCGTCGGGTCACGGCACCGATCCGGTGAGCCTAGCGGAGAGTTTCAGAGGGGGCAAATTTATAGAGGGGTTGGGGTGGATTGAAGTTCGAGCGGCGACTGACGGCCGTTTGCGACGCGTCTCTGAACGCTTGCTGGACTCGGTGATCTCAATCGGTCGGTGCAACACTTTAGTCTTTTGGAAGAGATGGAGTGTGAGCGATGAAGCGACGACGGCGCATATATTGTTCGGCGGCACAGCGGTCTCAGAAACCGATTCAAAAGTTCATGAGACATGGCAATACCTTGCGAGCCTTCGGGTCATCAGCTTGATGTTTGCGATGAGGGCCCAGGCTGTCGAGCTTTCGATGGATGCCTCGCAATCCTTTGCCAGCCTGCGGCAGCGCCCGAGCCAGGCGAAGGTGCGCCCGACCACCCGGCGGCGGGGCAAGACCTCGAAACCGTTGGCGGTGTCAGACCGCTTGATGATCTCGATGGTCCGGTCGCCGTGGCCCTTGAGCGCGGAACTCGGTTTCTCCCCGGCATAGCCGCCGTCGGCGAAGACGTGGCTCCGCGATCCCTTCAACCCTCTGCGCGCCGTTCCGCATGGATCAGCCACAGGTTTCGGGCGTAGATGAGGAAGCCCATCGACCGGCCCAGGATAGACCGGACCGGCGCGGTAGATGGCGTAGGCCAGCAAGACCACTGCGCCGTCGGTCGAGAGCCACCAGAACGCGACCGGGAACACCGAGCGCTTGGCCTTCTCCGAGACCACCCATTGCACCAGGAAGCGCATCATGAACAGGATCTGGCCGCCGAGGCCGGTCAGGATCCAGGCGAGTTCCGTGCGCGTTTCCGCGCCCGGCCAGTTTGCCAGCGTCTCCATCAAGGCTCCCTGGTGGCCGATTCGGGGCGGGTCAGTTCGACGCCGGTAATTTCTGGGGTAATTTCCGGGCGGTGGCGGTGGCGGCGGCGCATCAGCCACCAGACGCCCGCGAGGTCCAGCACGCCGGCCAACGCCCGGCCGGTGTTGTTGTAATGCGAGGTTCCCGATTGACGGGGGCGGTGGGCAACATCGATCAGGATGACCTCATGGCCCTCGCGCCGGACCAGCGCGGGCAGGTAGCGGTGCATGTGGTCGAAGAACGGGAGCGTCAGGAAGACCGCGCGCGGGAACGCCTTCAGCCCGCAGGCGGTGTCGCGGGCACCATCGCCGAGGATCGCGGAGCGCAGGCGGTTGGCGGCGAGCGACGCCAGCTTTTTCGAGGCGCTGTCGTGACGGGCGGTGCGTTGTCCCGCAACCAGCCCGAGTCGCAAGTCGGGGTCGGGTCGGTCGTCGAGCAGGGGGGCAACCAGCCTCGGGATCTCGGCAGGCGGATTCTGGCCGTCGCCGTCGATGGTGCAGATGATGGCCGCCCGAGCGGCGATGACGCCGGAGAGAAGCGCTGCCGACTGGCCGCAGGGCCGGGCGTGGCGCACCTCGTGCAGCCAGGGAAATTCGGCCCGCAGCGTATCGATGTTGGCGGCGGTGGCGTCGGTGGAGCCATCATTGACGAAGATCGCCTCGAACGGGCCAAAGGGCATGCAGGCGGCGGCGATCTCGCGCGCCAGCGGCTCGACATTAGCGGCCTCGTTCAGCATTGGCGCGACGATCGTGAAACGCGGGGTTTCGGTCATGTTGCTCTCGTCCTGTTCGCGCAAGAACATACGCGCAGGCGGCCGCCGTGTGCAAAACATCTCGGATCGCCTGGCGAAACAGGCGTCAGTGTTGTGGGGGGAAATTGCCGTGGGTGGCTGACGGCTGTGACGATTACTCGGAAGGAGCGGGTGCCGCCGGGATTGTTTCGGCTGGAGGCAGCAGGTCGCCGCTGTCGAGGTCGGGGGTCAGCAACTCGGGCAGGGGGATGGAAGCGTCCGGGTCGGCCTGGAACCGCTCGAGGAGCGAGCCGGAACCGCCGCTGCCAGCGAGAATTGTCAACAGGATCGAGGTGCAGAGGAATCCGACCGCCAGCACCCAAGTGATCTTGCTCAGCGCCGTCGCCGCGCCGCGCTGCGAGACCAGCCCGCCGCCACCGCCGCCGATGCCGAGCGCGCCGCCCTCCGAGCGCTGCAACAGCACGGCGCCGATCAGGCACACAGCTACGATCAGGTGGATGATGAGGACGACATTTTGCATTTGGATTTCGCTCGCTCGGTCTCTCGCGTTTCGCTGCGCCTTCTAATCGCTTGGTTTGCGGATGTCGAATTGAAAATGTTGTCGGGGCGGTCGCTGAAACGGCAACGGCGGCGCTGGAGGGCGCCGCCGCTTCGTGACTCGTGGTTCGCGTCAAATCTGGGCAGATAAAGTAGCACCACCCTTTAGTTGGAGGTTCTTAGGGTTGCACCTCTATAACCGGAGGTATACTCACACATTCGGGACGCAAACGATGCGTTACACTTCAGATAGCGCCAGCAATTCCCACTCAACTCGCGACAAATTGGCTACCATTTGCAACTCAACCTGAGAATCACTTACCCGTTTCCGAGTAACCTTACGGTTGAAATTGCGTTTTTTCAATCTTGTCAAGAATGAGGCACTTTTGTTGCGCGAATACCTCGGTCGGCGCTGATGGTCAGCCCGGTAGTCTTGGCTGTCGATGGGCTGGCGGGCGTCGCGAGGCATCTTCATCGGCCGGTTGGTTGGGGGGCTTCGACCAGGCCGGTGGCGATTGCAGCCGAATCCCCCGATTTCTTAGGGGGGAGCTTTGGTAGAGGTATTTCCGCCTTGTTCCGGCGGAAAGGGCGGATCGCGGGCCATGGGCCGGATCGGGAGAGATGAATGACCGATGTGATCGAAATTACGCGTCCCGCGATGGGCGATGGCGAAATCGCCGTTCTGACCTTCAGCCGCGAGGCCAGCCGCAATGCGCTGTCGGTCGAACTGGCGCGCGGCATCATCGCGGCGCTGGGAGAACTCGATGGTGATGCTGGCGTGCGCGGGATCGTGTTGACCGGCGCGGGCGATCGGGCGTTCTGCGCCGGGGTTGATCTTGCGGAGGCGCGGGCGGTGCAGGTGGATCAGGTCGAGCGCTGGTTCAGGACGATTTGCGCCGTTTATGGCCAGATCCTGATGACCGAGAAGCCGGTGATCGCGGCGCTGAACGGGGTCGCGGCGGGGGCCGGGTTCCAGATCGCGCTGGTCGCGGATCAGCGGGTGGCGCATGGAACTGTGCGGATGGGCCAGCCGGAGATCAATGCCGGGATCCCCAGCATCATGGGCACCCACTGGATGCGGCTGCATCTGGGATGGGGGATGATGCAGGAGCTCTCGTTCACCGGGCGGCTGCTGGAGGCGGCGGAGGCCGAGCGGCTGGGGCTGATCAACCACATGGTGGACGAGGGCGAAGTGGTGGCGAAGGCCTGTGCGGTGGCTGAGGAGCTTGCCGCCAAGCCTGGGGTGGCCTGGGCCCGCACCAAGGCGCGGTTCCGGGAACTGGCGCTGGAGGGGTTTGACGAGGCGTTCCGGGCGGCGGTGCTGGGGCAGCAGGAGGCGTTCGCCAAGGGCGAGCCGCAGGCGATCATGGATGCGTTTCTGGCCAAGCGTGGGGGGAAGAAGGGGTAGGTGGGCCGGGCCGTCAGACGTGGTGGCTGAAGCGTTCCTGCCGGGCGTCCTGCATCAGCTTGTCGAAATCCTGACCCGAGAGGTGGACCAGGGTGCGGTGGTCGCCGCCCTCGAACCAGATCGCGGAGCGGCCCTTCAGGCTGGCGTCGAGCACGGTGGGCAGGCCGTAGGCCGAGCCGACGGGTGGGATCGCGCCGCTGTCGCAGTCGTCGAACAGCTTGTCGATCTCGCGCTCGGAGGCGAGCCCGAGGCGGCGGTCCGGTAGCTCCTGCAGCGCCGTGAGGTCAACCCGGTGGCTGCAGGGGACGACGGCGAGCACGTAGCCTTCCTCGAGATGGATCACCACGGTCTTGGCGACGCTGTCGCCGGGGACATGGGCGACCTCGGCGCTCTCCATGGCCGAGATGGTGCGCGGATGGGCGACGGTGCTGTAGGGCACCCCGGTGTCCTCCAGGGTGCTGTTTGAGTTTGGCGGCGATGGTCATGGCGTCCTCCCTGCCGTTGCGCGGCAGAGCGGGGGCGGGGCGGGGGCCTGCGAGGGCGCCCTGCTTCCCGGGGTGCTCCGCCGGTATTGGGGCCCGCATCAGTGTAGTGTGCCCGAGGGGGGACGGCAGGACAAGCCGGTCTGATGCCGCGGAGGGGGTGGCGGCGGCGCTGGTGGTTGGGGGCGTGACCCGCTGGAGCATGGTCCAGCTCTCTGATCCACCGCAATTTCCGAGCCGGAAAATACGTTCATTTTCCTCGAAATTGCTCTATCAGGCGGGCCATGTATCGGGGCGATTCATTCTTCTCGCTGGGGTTTTGGGAGGCGGCGGGGCTGGTGGCGGTCACGGCGCTGCTGGTGCTGGGCGTGCTGGCGCTGGCTCGGCGGCTGTGTCGGGGCAGGCCGTGGCGGCGGCTGGTGTGGGCGACGGGGCTGTTCTGGGTGTTCCTGTGGCTGTCGCCGCAGGCCTACTATGCCTACTACCAGATCATCTTCCACGGCCTGCCGGTGCAGATCGTGATCGGCTGGCCGCCGGGGGTGGAGACGGTGCTGCGCCGCCTGGTGTTCGCCGGACCGGCGACGCTGGCGGCGCACGGACAGGGGGTGCTGGGGTGGGTGCTGGCGGTGGGGGCGGTGCGGCGGTTCTGGTGGCTGTAGGGGGCGTAAGAGGGGGGCGTGCAATGTGCGCGGAGTGGTCCACCAGCTTGATGTATCGACTTTAGAGTCCCCGATAGGGGATCAGTAAATCCCACGGCTTTAGCCGGCATGGGTGTCTTGGGTTGCGGTACAGACTGCGGGGATGGAATCGTACAAACGCGGCGGCCACACGGTTTGGGCACGGTTTGGGATTGTAAGTATCATCTGGTGTGGATCACGAAATATCGTTACCCGGTGCCTGGCGGCGATGTCGGCCACCGCTGCCGGGAACTGATCCGGGAGACGTCGGGTGGCCACGAGATGGTGATTCACGCTGGCTCGATCAACCGAGACCACGTCCACCTGTTGCTGTCGGTCCCGCCAAACCTGTCGGTCAGCCGGGCGGTGCAGTATCTGAAGGGCCGCCGCTCGGATAAGTTGCTGCGCGAGTTTGGGGCATTGCGCAAGCGCTACCGGGGCCAGCACCTTTGGACACGTGGCTACTGGGTGACCAGCAGCGGGAACGTAACGGACGAGATGTGGCTGGACGACATCACGAACCAACAGCCGCCCGAACCCGCCCGAACCCGATGACAATTTTGGTGTGACGCTTGTCCGCCGAAGGGCGGACCGATCCGGCTTTGAGCCGAAACCTGAAGCCACCGGCTTTCAGCCGGTGGTCGTTCACACGGACACGATCGCCCGCGATCACGCGAAGACTCGCACGCCAATCACAAGCCCTTCAAGGTCGGGGAGGAGACCAGACGGTTACTCGGCGAACCCCCCCGGTCAAATCAGAACATCAAAGAATCAGACCAGGCCGCTCGCGTCCAGTGCCGACTTCGTCAACGGGCTGCTAACTGGACCGAACGTGCATATTTGGGCAACTTGAAGAACAAGCAGGGAACGCGAAAAATAACTGCCCTTCACTGCGCCGTGTTTCAACTGGAAAGATGCGGGACAAATTGAGCTTTCGCTCCGAGCGCATTAATGGCGGCTCTAAATTCTGCCCAGAAAACTCAAAAAGTCGGCAGTGAGAATGGTGTAAAAAACCGCATTAAGCTCCTACTTCGTTGTCAGGCAGAACCACGCTGCTTGATACTATAGCCTACATCGACAACTGCCTTTACATCTGAGTCGTCCTCAAATCGTTTAAGCAGTGATGCTGCAGCGGCGCGACCTAGTTCATCTCGATTTACGCTTACCGTTGTCAACCCTGGCTCTGTGTGTGCGGCAAAGTCCTGATCCCCAAAACCGATAACGGCGATTTCCTCGGGAACTGACAACTTTCGCGCCGCAGCTTCGATTATGACGCCATGCGCCAAGATATCAGAGCTGCAAAAAACCAGCCCTTTTTCGAACCTCTCTGTTTCAATCAACCTCTTCAGGCCGGCACGCCCGTTGGCGAGGCTGGCTTGTGCTTCAAAATTTACCTGCACAACTTTGGAACTCGCATGGCTTTCAAACTGGGAGACGAACGATGATCTGCGCCTAAGGGCGCGCTCGTCGCCAGCCGAAATAGTTGCGGCACGAGTGTATCCTGTCTGCAGCGCGAAATCTGCCGCCGCTATTCCGGCACCCCTGTGGGAAAACCCAACACACAAATCAATGGGAGTTTCGGTAATATCCCAGACCTCCACGATCGGAATGCCTGCACCAAGCAGCATCTGCCGTGCTTTTGGCGTATGATGGATCCCGGTTAGCAATATCGCATCTGGTCTGCGCGACAGATGGCTCCTGATTGTGGCTTCCTCTTCTTGCGCAGAAAAACCGGTTTCTGACGTCAGGACCTGATAACCAGTGCTCTTCATAGCCTCGCTAAAAGACTGGACCGTCGAAGAATAGACGATGTTCGTGAGTGAAGGCACAAGTGCTGAAATCAGTTGGCTTTTCTGAGAAGCAAGCGCGCCAGCAACTGCGTTCGGCACAAAGCCGGTTGCCTCAATCGCGTCGCGAATATTTTTCAAGGTATCCGGCGATACTTTGGATGGATCAGATAGTGCCCTCGATACCGTGACCTGTGACACCCCCGCTATGCGACCAACAGCTGCCATTGTCACGCGGCGGATTGGTTGCTTTTGGGCCGTGCCTGGCTCGATTATCATGCGCTTTGAATTTCCCATGCATTTGACTGTCTATCGCGCAAAGCCCAAGTGCAAACCTCAGGACGAAGCGGTATCAGATACTTTCCCTTTTTTTCTGGCAAGAGAGACCGAAGCGACAACAGAGCCGATGATGAGAAGCCAAAGCACTCCGGCGATCCAACTTTTGGTAAAAAAGATAGCCAAATCACCAAAGCTCTCAAGGCTTTTGACGAAATAAACTTCGGCAGACGGCCCAAGAATGAACCCGATGATGAAGGGCGCAACCTCCACGCGAATTTTGGTGGCCAGCCACCCGAAGACACCAAAAATCAACAGCGTCCAGACATCAAAAATGATGCCATAGTTGATTGTATAAGCGCCAATGACGCACATCATCAGGATGATCGGAAAGAGGATGTGTTTTGGTATGGTTACGACCAGTGCAAAATAGCGGATCGCAAAGTACATCATTGCGAACATAGCAATATTGGCAATTATCATTGCAATTATCATTGCATTCCATGTGTCTGGATTGTTGCCAATAAAGAGTGGACCCACTTGAACGCCTTGCAGCGTAAAAGCTCCGATCAGCAAGGCTGTTGTTGAATCACCTGGAATGCCCAACGACAGGAGCGGCACAAGGGCGCCTCCAGTAAGGCCGTTATTGCCGGCCTCCGACGCAATTATTCCTGCGGGCTCACCCTTACCGAACTTCTCGGGGTGCTTTGAAAACGTCTTGGCGTTTGAATAGGCCAGGATCGACGCGGCCGACCCCCCTACACCTGGTAAAATTCCGATGAAGGTGCCAATTCCCGATGACCGGATCAGATTTGAGATTTGGCCTTTGAAAACGCTGAATGAAAACGTCGACGTTGCGCCAACCTTGAGTCCCGATGCGCTATGCCCTTTCGGCACTCCGATCTCCGCCTGCTCAAGGATAGCTGCCAATCCGAAAAGACCGATCAGAACCGGTAACAATGAAAAGCCTCCATCGAGCCAATACTCGGTTCCCGGCGGCACCAACCGCATTTTTCCATTGCCACCGCTTGAAATATCGTAAGTGCCGATCAGAGCGATGAATATCCCCAGAACTCCGGAAAACATCCCTAACAGCATATCCGATGACAATGCAGCCATAACCGTTAGCGCAAAGAGAATGATCAGAAATTTCTCGACATATGAAAACTTGATTGCGAAATCCGCTAGTGCCGGGGCGAAGAGATAGAGTATTCCCAGACTGATCAAACCACCCACCAAAGAAGAGACGATACCTATCCGCAAAGCTTTTTCACCTTCGCCGCGCTGCGACATCGGGTGGCCGTCAAACGTGGTCGTGATCGAACTTGGTGTGCCGGGTATTCCCAGTAGAATGGCTGGGACTAATCCCCCGGATATTCCTCCAACGTAAAGCCCCAAAAGCAGCGCAAGCCCGTTTTCAAGACCTAATGAATATGTCAGCGGCAAACAAACGGCGACAGCCATGGTTGCGGTCATGCCTGGGGTTGCCCCAAACATAATACCGACAAATGTTCCACCCACGATCAGTGATAGAAATAGAGGTGTCACTATCTCAAGCACGGCTCGGTCCTTACGGTAGGGTCAAAAAGAAGGGATACGTAAACAGCCACCAAACGAATGTCGGGGCGATAACCACGACCAGTCCTAATGGGATAAGCTGCCGCGGGCCGCGACCGTGCATATAGAGCAGACCAATCAGCAAAACGAACGGGATAGAGCAGACCAGAAAGCCAAGGCCTGTGTTGGGCCAAAAATTACCAATCGGCACCATCAATGCAAAATAAAGAAACGTGAACAGAAGCGTTCCAAAGAAGCGCACCTTGTCCATTTGGGTCAGAATCTGGTGCCAATAGCTTCCCGCACTGACAATTCGCGCATGGTCCCGCAGAACAATTGCAAGGCCCAGAAGCCCCAATACAATGGCGATTATTTTCGGAAACAACAGATGAGATGTCTCGAAATTAATAGCAACCTGCGTCAATTCACCCATGCCGTCGCCCTGACTGATTTGTTCGGAGGTCCGGCCACCACGATGTGGCCGGACCAATCGGGCTTCTAGTTACCACCCGAGATCGTAGAGATCACTTCGCCGTATGTGTCCCGCTTGGCTTTAAGATGCGCTAGCGCGTCCGTTGAGGGTAGGAAATTGGGAATAAAGAACGAACCCTTCTGACGTTTCTGTATCTCTCCTTTTGCGAAGATATCGGTCAACGCAGTATCAATCTGAGCAATAATGGCAGGGTTCATCTCAGGATTAAACAGAAAGAAGAACTCTTTGTCGAAGGCGAAGTCCTGCGAGCCGTCCAGCGTTACGCTAGTAGCCGGGCTGGCAAATTTCAACAAATCGTCACGGGTTGTGCCGCCCATACCATCGGCAGGCGCTTGTTGCAGTGTCTTTTCCCGCGCGGTGATCCAGACAAAGCGCATCCCCTTGTCGTCACCAGCCTCGAGTTGCGTGAACTGCTCATTGGCCTGTATGGACCCATTGATGACATCTGCCAGGTCGTCCCACATCACCTGATTTTTGTCCGATTGCGAGCCGGTATTGACGGCAACGATATTCTCTTCCGAACCTGGTGCACGGACGCGAGCGGCATTCTTCATGGCCGAGAAACCGATCTCGGATACACCGCCGGGCTGGATCGCGACACGCACTCGCTCACCGTTTTTGGCGGCCGTCAAGATGTCCTCCATTGACTGATAAGGGGAATCCGCCGGGACGAGATAGGCATTGCCCGGATTGATTGCCACAGTCGGTCCAATCGCATAGCTCGCGAAGGGGTCAGCATAGCTTTCGCGTCCATACAGATAGCCAAGATAGGATTGATCGTGGAAAATCATGATGGTACTTCCACGGCTGTCACGAGACAGGGCTTTGAACGCCTCGGAAGCACCAACAGCATCGACTTTGATGTTGATCCCGAGGTGTTCAGCAAGGGCGTCGGCAATGATGGCTGAGTTTTGGTAAGTGTCACCACCTGTCGATTTGGAGCCGATTACCATGCGTACGTTGCGCGGCAGTTCTTGTGCCACCGCGACCAACGGCTGCATGACGAGGGCTGCGATGCCTGCAGCAGCAAGCAGGTTTCTGCGCATAAACTTCATTTTGTCCTCCCGTGACCACTGGTGCGGCCGGTTTGCCGATTTGTTTGAATTTTCTGGATTGGAGTCCAGAATCGAGCGCAATGAATGCGCATACATATTAGCAACCATGGCCGCGAGCATGTGTCAACCCTGAATTCGCAGGGTAATCGCTTTTAAACCTGAATATCGGCTCGGATCATGTTGAGCATGAAGTCATCGCCCCATCCGGCCTTGACGATCTTGAATGAATGCGCATATATTAGCGAAATCAAACCAAACAGAAAGTCAACGTGCAAATGACTGCGAAGACCAAAGTGGATGCAGCTCAACTTCGCAGCGCGCGCTGGTTCGGCCCGGATGACCTGCGAAGTTTTGGGCATCGCTCACGGATGATGCAACTTGGCTACGCAGAAGAGGATTTCAGCGGGAAACCCATCATCGGTATCCTCAACACGTGGTCAGAACTTAATTCATGTCACAGTCATTTCCGTGAGCGCGCACAGGACGTGAAGCGCGGCGTATTACAGGCCGGGGGATTCGCGGTCGAAATGCCCTCGCTGTCGGTTGATGAAAGCTTCACCAAGCCAACTTCTATGCTCTATCGCAACATGTTGGCGATGGAGGTTGAGGAAATTATCCGCTCTCATCCACTTGATGGCGTGGTTCTGATGGGTGGCTGCGACAAGACCACGCCGGGGTTGGTGATGGGCGCGCTGACCGCCGGTGTGCCTATGATATATCTTCCTGCAGGGCCAATGTTGCGCGGGCATTACGCCGGTAAGATTTTGGGGTCCGGGTCCGATGCCTGGAAGTACTGGGATGAGCGCCGCGCGGGCAACATAACTGATGCAGACTGGCTGGGCATTCAAGGCGGCATTGCCCGTTCTATCGGAACTTGTATGACAATGGGCACCGCCTCTACGATGACAGCGATCACCGATGCGATGGGCTTGGCCTTGCCCGGCGCCTCTTCGATCCCTGCGGCCGATTCGGGGCATCAGCGCATGTCTGCCGCTTGCGGGCGGCGAATTGTAGACATGGTCTGGGAGGGCCTGACATCGGACAAGATTGTGACATCAGGGGCGATAAAAAACGCAGCAATTACCGCGTTGGCGACGGGTTGTTCAACAAATGCTGTTATACATCTCATCGCCATTGCGCGGCGCGCGGGCGTTGATCTGACATTGGACGATCTGGATGCGCTTGGCCGTACCACGCCACTCATTGCCAATGTCCGGCCATCAGGCAAAGACTATCTGATGGAAGATTTCTTCTATGCGGGGGGGTTACGGGCGCTGATGAAGCAATTGGAGGATCGTCTTGACACATCTTGCCTAACAGTAACCGGCAGGACGATAGGCGAAAATCTGGCAGGTGCCGAAGTCTTCAATGATGATGTGATCCGTCCTTTGTCGAAACCGGTTTACCATGAAGGGTCACTTGCCGTTTTGCGCGGCAACCTCTGCCCCGATGGGTCGATTATCAAACCCGCAGCGTGCGACCCGAAATACTATAAGCATGAGGGTCCCGCGCTGGTCTTTGACAGCTATTCGGAAATGAAATCTGCTATCGACGACGAAAACCTTGATGTTACGCCTGATCACGTTCTGGTCCTGCGCAATGCAGGACCGCAAGGTGGCCCCGGAATGCCTGAGTGGGGCATGCTCCCGATCCCTAGGGCGCTGATCAAACAGGGTCATCGCGATATGTTGCGTATCTCGGATGCGCGAATGTCTGGCACCTCCTACGGCGCATGTGTGCTACACGTCGCGCCCGAAAGCTACGTGGGTGGACCGCTCGCTTTGCTCAAAACAGGTGATATCATCCGACTGGATGTGCCCAACCGACGTCTCGAGATGCTGGTCGACGACGTAGAGTTGGAAAAACGCCGCACTGAATGGAAACAACCCGAGCCCCGGTTTGAACGCGGCTACGGCTACATGTTTTCGCGCCATGTCACACAGGCAGACAAAGGCTGTGACTTTGATTTCCTGGAACGCGGATTTGGAAAGGCTGCAGGAGAACCCGACATATTCTGAAGTGAAACAGCCGAAATGCATGACAAGAGCCTGTAACGTGAGGGGCATTCGCGCTTGGCCACTTCCGTCGATTTCATGGCAACAAATACTGCCCTGGCCCGAGAATTGGATTTCGTGGCAACCCATCACGCGGCGGTTTCTCACCAGCCAGAAACACAACAAGCCAATGTCGCGAACTTTCTTTCAGGTATTGCGCGATAAAAAATCTAGGAGGAGGGACAGGCGATGGATGCTCAGGATGTATTGGCTCTTGGCCTCGGGGTTACGCCACCATGGCGGCTGGTCGAACAGCGTCTCGACACGAACAGATCGGAGACGATCCGCTGTTCGAAGCCGCCCGCAAGGCTCTGGAGAAGATCAAAAAACATCCCAAGCGCATTCTCGAACGCTGGACGTCAACCCACAGCAATGCCCGCATGGAAGCAATGAACGGACTGTTTCAGGCCGCCAGGGCAAGAGCCAGAGGCTACCGCAACACCGAGACCTTCATCACCATGATCTACTTGATCGCAACTCCGCTCGGAGATGTGGTAAAATCCACTTTCAACGTCGAAGAGCCCACGTAATCATGCTTCGTCCTCGCCGCAGAGCGCGCGGCACGCGAGTTAATGCCTTTCTTTTTCTGGTCCATGATAGCCTTGGCGATCGCGCCCAGCGCCTCCTGGAAGTCGCCGGTGGAGATACCACGCAGGTAGAGAATGGGAAGCAGCACATCGAGGCTCTTCGTGCGTCGCGCCCATTTCGGCAGGATGTTCGACGTGAAGCGCACCTTCCCGGCCTCGGCAACGTTCGGGTGCCGGTCCCGGACCTTGGCCCGGCGGACGTCGATCGCGCCGATCCCGGTCTGTATCGACCGCTCCGGCCCGTAACCATGCCTGACGATCCTCTGGCGGCCATCGGGCAGCAGGTCATCCGCGAAGCTGGCAACGAACGCGTCTGCCTCGGCCCTCAGCGCCTCGGCCAGCATGCGCCGAGCGCCCTCACGAGCAATCTCAGTCAGCGGGTCTTCGACAGAATCTGCGTGACGAAGCGCGATAACGGTCGTATCTTCCTTCATGGCGTATCGCTCCTTTCCTGGAGGTTCTGGCAGGCTCAGCACCCGCCTCGATACGCCGCCTTCTCAGGCACCGTCACCCAAATTCGTGCATAGCTCCCTTGGCGAAGTTGCACTTCGCTTCCAGCGCGAAGAGCGCACGGGCAATAGTCTCAAGGGTCATGTTTCCACCCTTGTCATTCAGCATTTGCGAGACCCGCGCGGGCGAACAGCCCAAGCGTTCTGCGAGGTTCTTCTGCGTCAGGCCGCGAGAACTCAAGAGTTTCTGGATTTCATACTGCACATCGAAGATAAGCTCCTCAACAGCGAAGATTTTTTCCTCACTCTGATCCTTCGGGCGGAACACTTCGGTCATTGTTTTTTGCTAACAGGCGCAGATATTTTCTTTGGTGCGCTTTTCAGCTTCATTTGGTTTGTTTATTTTTCTGCTTTCGGTCATACTCTACGCAGAGAAACATCCCGTCTCGGTATCCCCCATATATGCGCACCTGATAAGATTTGAGCGCATACACGGCTACATCAGCAACGCCGGGGCGTGCCGCCGGATATCGTCCCTCCATGCGGAACTGTTCTATGTTGAAGAATCGCGGGCCCTCCTCTGCAAGACGCTTCAGCATCGCTAAACATCTTCCTCGATCCTTTGCAGGCGCATCATCCTTGAGGCTTTCTGCTACGTCGTCCGCCATGAGGACAACGCAGTGGGCTCCCTTTAAAACCTCTTGATAGCCTCTCACGCGATTCTATCCTCTGGAGTTAACATATATGTTAAAAGGGGCGTAGGAGACTCGGTCGAACCAGGACGAGCGGGAACTGAGAAGGGCGAGACGGTTCAGGCAGTCGGGGCCGTAACAGAGATTGCCGTCGAGCGAGAGCAGCATGCCCCGGTCGAGGTTGTAGCCAGCCTCGGTCGCGGCCTCGACCTCGGATGTTCTGTCGCGGGTATTTAGGAGGCGAAGCGCGCCGACGGTGTCGCGCCGGCGGGTGGGCCGCACGTAGCGCGTGCAGAATGGGTATTCGCCGTCGTAGATGAGGTAGTTGTCGCCCATGCCTTCCCCGCCGATCGCCCGTTCCCGACATCCATGCCAGTCTACCTCAATACAGGCCACTGGCAGGAGGGAGAAAATACCCGCCCCACGGGTCGAGAGCGGAGGCAAAAATCCCCCTGTCCCTCGCCTTTCGCTGGTTGCGTGCGTGCACCGCCAGTTCGGGGAGTCGGGTGGGTGGAACCCACCTTTCCCTACAATTGGATGCCCCGGTCGAGGCGGGGCATGACGGGACGATGGTGCGGGCGCCGTCTCAGTTTTTCGCCTTGTCCACCAGCGCGTCCGCCTTGATCCACGGCATCATGCCGCGCAGCTTTTCGCCGATCACTTCGATCTCGTGGGCGTCGTTGTTGCGCCGGATCGCCTTGAACGAAGGTTGGCCCGCCTTGCACTCGGTCATCCAGTCGCGCACGAAGCGGCCCTGCTGGATGTCGTCGAGGATCGACTTCATCCGGGCCTTGGTCTCGGCATAGGGCAGCACCCGTGGTCCGGAGACGTACTCGCCGTATTCGGCGGTGTTCGACACCGAGTAGTTCATGTTGGCGATGCCGCCCTGGTAGATCAGGTCGACGATCAGCTTGACCTCGTGGCAGCACTCGAAATAGGCCATCTCGGGGGCGTAGCCGGCCTCGACCAGGGTCTCGAAACCCATCCGGATCAGCTCGACCAGGCCGCCGCACAGCACCGCCTGTTCGCCGAAGAGGTCGGTCTCGCACTCCTCCTTGAAGGTGGTCTCGATGATCCCCGCGCGGCCGCCGCCGATGGCGGAGCAGTAGGAGAGGCCGATCTCCAGCGCGCGGTTGCTGGCGTCGTTCTCGACCGCCACCAGGCAGGGCACGCCGCCGCCCTTGAGGAATTCGCCGCGCACGGTGTGCCCGGGGCCCTTGGGCGCCATCATGATGACGTCGACGGTGGGCTTGGTCTCGATCAGGTTGAAGTGGATGTTGAGGCCGTGGGCAAAGGCGATCGCCGCGCCGTCCTTCAGGTTGTCGTGGATATGGGCGTAGTAGGTTTCGGCCTGCAACTCGTCGGGCATCGCCATCATGATCAGATCCGCCCAGGCGGCAGCGTCGGCGATGGGCTTGATCATCAGGTCCTGGGCCTCGGCCTTGGCAGCACTGACCGAGCCGGGGCGGAGCGCCACGCAGAGGTTCTTGGCGCCGCTGTCGTGCAGGTTCAGCGCATGCGCGTGGCCCTGGCTGCCATAGCCGACAATGGCGACGTTCTTGTCCTTGATGAGATTGATGTCGCAGTCACGATCATAATAGACGCGCATGGTGTTCTTGTCCCTTGTCTTGCGTTCCCGGGATTGCGTTTTTTTTGGGGGTCCCCGGGTGTGTGTGCGGCGGTGTTTTTCCGAGTGAATTTCTGGAGCCGTGGTTAGACGAAGGCCTCTCTATTGTCCAGCCGCGAGGGCGTCGCCGGTTTGGCTGAGCACCAGTTGCTCCCACAGTTTGCGGGTGCAGATGTTAAGCGCGCTGGTCTGTTCGCGGTCGCTGGCCAGGCCGCGCGCGCGCATCATGTCGGTGACGCTGGCGGCCATGAAGCCGGGCAGGTTGGCTGCGGTCAGGCCGCGGGACTGCCGGGCTTCGCTGACCACCGGCTGGGCCGCGTCTTGCGGCGGGAAGGTGTAGCTGCGCATTTCCTGCGCATTGCAGCGCCCGTTCTCCGGGGCCAGGCGGACGGCCGGGTCGTTCGAGGGGGTGTTGTCGCGCGCCGCGTCGATGGCGAAGACCGCCGAGACCGGGCTGCCCGCGCCGTCGGATTGCAGCGCCATGTAGATGTGCGGCACTGCTGCGGTTTGAGCGGGGGGCAATGCTGCGGGCGTTGGGAGTGCCGGTACTTGGGCTGCCGGTGTTGGGATTGGCGGGGCGGGGGTGGCTGCGGGGGAGCGCTTGGCTGAAAGCGTTCCGCTCGTCGCGGATCCGGCGATTGGGCCTCCGGCGGCCCGGACGCCGCTGGATCGGGTTTCTTGGGATCGGGATTCGGGGAATTGGGTTTCGGCGTTGGCGGCCAGGGCCGGTTCCGCCTCGGCCGGTGCATCGCCGGTGGTTTGGCAGGCGCTTGGCAGGGCCGCCGCGATCAGCAATCCGGTCAGGTTGGCGGCGAATCCCATCAGGCGGCGCCCTTGCCGCCGCGCATCATGGCGCAAACGCCGGTCCGGGTGACCTGGGTCAGGCCGAGCGGGCGCATGAGGTCGACGAAGCCGTCGATCTCGTCCGAGGTCTGGGCCAGTTCGAAGATGAAGCTTTCCAGCGTCACATCGACCACGCGGGCGCCCATCAGGTCGGCCATGCGCAGCGCCTCGACCCGGTGCTCGTCGGTGGCCACCACCTTGATCAGCGCCAGTTCGCGCTCGACATGGGCGCCCTCGATGGTGAGATCGTGGACGTCATGGACCGGCACCATGCGGCCGAGCTGGGCCTTGATCTGCTCGATCACCGCCGGAGTGCCGGTGGTGACGATGGTGATGCGCGAGAGGTGGCCGAGGTGGTCGGTCTCGGCCACCGTCAGGCTTTCGATGTTGTAGCCGCGTCCGGAGAACAGGCCGATGACCCGGGCCAGGGTGCCAGGTTCATTGTCAACCAGCACGGTGAGGGTATGGCATTCCTCGCGGTCTGCGTGGGTGTCGCGAAGGTTGTAGGCCGAGTGGCTGGTCGAGCCGGGCTTGATGGTAAGCGAGTTCATTTGTTTTCTCCGTGTCCCGGTTCAGACCATCACCGCGCCAGTGGCGCCGATGGTGTTGTCGGTCGAGGCGTCGCCCAGCAGCATCTCGTTATGGGCTTTGCCCGAGGGGATCATCGGGAAGCAGTTCTCGTGCTTCTCGACCAGGCAGTCGAAGATCACCGGGCCGTCATAGGCCAGCATCTCCTTGATCGCCTCGTCGAGATCGGCCGGGTCAGTGCATTTGATGCCCTTGCAGCCGAACGCCTCGGCCAGTTTAACAAAATCCGGCAACGCCTCGGAATAGCTGTGAGAATAGCGTTCTCCATGCAGCAGTTCCTGCCACTGGCGGACCATTCCCAGGCGCTCGTTGTTGAGGATGAACTGCTTGACCGGCAGGCGGTATTGCACCGCCGTGCACATCTCCTGCATCACCATGATCCAGCTTGCCTCGCCGGCGACGTTGATGACCAGACTGTCGGGGTGGGCGATCTGGACGCCGATCGACGAGGGCAGGCCATAGCCCATGGTGCCCAGCCCGCCGGAGGTCATCCAGCGGTTCGGCTCGTTGAAGCCCAGGAACTGGGCCGCCCACATCTGGTGCTGACCGACCTCGGTGCAGATATAGCGGTCATGATCCTTGGTCAGGGCTTCGAGCCGCTGGACCGCGTATTGCGGCTTGATCGTCTTGTCGGACGGGGCGTAGCGCAGGCAATCGACGGCGCGCCACGCGTCGATCTGTTTCCACCATTGGGTGACATCCGCCGAACGGGTCTTGGACCCGCGGTCCTTCCACAGCGCCAGCATGTCGTCCATGACGCTGCCGACATCGCCGACGATGGGCACGTCGACATGAATGTTCTTGTTGATCGACGAGGGGTCGATGTCGATATGGACCTTGCGCGAATCCGGCGAGAACGCATCCAGCCGCCCGGTGATGCGATCGTCGAAGCGGGCACCAATGCACAGCATGTAGTCGCAGCCATGCATGACCATGTTGGCCTCGTAGGTACCGTGCATGCCCAGCATTCCCAGCCAGCCGTCGCCGGAGGCGGGATAGGCGCCCAGGCCCATCAGGGTCGAGGTGACCGGGAAGTTGGTCGCTCCCGCCAGTTCGCGCAGCAGGGTGCTGGCCTGCGGGCCGGCGTTGATGACGCCGCCGCCGGAATAGATCACCGGGCGCTTGGCCTGCTCCAGCATCTCGACGGCGGCGAGGATCGCGTCCGGGTCGCCCTTGGTCCGGGGCGCGTAGGTATGGGTGCGGGCCTCCGACGGCGCGATATAGGTGCCGGAGGCGAACTGCACGTCCTTCGGGATGTCGACCAGCACCGGGCCGGGCCGCCCGGTCACCGCGACATGGAAAGCCCGGTGGATGGTGTCGGCCAGGTCGTTGGTGTCACGCACCAGCCAGTTGTGCTTGGTGCAGGGCCGGGTGATGCCCACGGTGTCGGCTTCCTGAAAAGCGTCGTTGCCGATCATGAAGGTCGGCACCTGGCCGGTCAGCACCACCATGGGGATGCTGTCCATCAGCGCATCCGTCATGCCGGTGACCGCGTTGGTGGCCCCGGGGCCGGAGGTGACCAGCACGACGCCGGGCCTGCCGGTGGAGCGGGCATAGCCCTCGGCTGCGTGGGCCGCGCCCTGTTCGTGGCGAACCAGGATGTGGCGGATGTCGTTTTGCTTGAAGATCGCGTCATAGATCGGGAGTACGGCGCCGCCGGGATAGCCAAAGACCACATCGACGCCCTGATCCTTCAGGGACTTGACGACAATTTCGGCTCCAGTCATTTCGCCAGACATATTCTTATCACTCCATCTTCACGGGTTTTCGGCGGTAGAAACAAAAAAGGCCCCGTCTGGGGCCCATGCGCGCGTTGTCCGGGAGGGGCTTCAGCCCATCCGGTTCCCGCGCGCCGTTGTTACAAGAATCTGCCGCATCATCCGTATCCTGTTGGTTTGCGGGCGCAGCAATACCACAGAACGCCTCGGGGTCAACCCGGTTTCGCAGCCAATTCTGTCACAACGGCCAGATTCTCGGCAGGATTGTGTCTCTCGAGCACCTGCCAGTGAAACATCTGGTTGCGCGCCCAGGTCAGTTGGCGCTTGGCGTAGCGGCGGGTTGCGGTCCTGGCGCGGGCGGCGGCCTCATCGAGCGGAATCTCGCCGGCGAGATGCGCCATCAGTTCCGGCGCGCCGACCGCCTTCATGCCGGGGAGTGCCGGGTCGAGATCCAGGGCCATGACCTGGGCGACCTCGTCCAGCACGCCTTCCGCCAGCATGGCGTCGAAGCGGGTGTTGCAGCGGGCGTGGAGCCAGTCGCGCGGTGGGGTCAGGGTGAACGCAACCGTCTGATCCAAGGGCAGCAGCGCGGGGCCGGTGCGGCGGTGCCATTCGGCCAGGCCGGTACCGGTGCTCTGGAGCACCTCCCAGGCGCGCAGGAGCCGCATGGGGTTGGAGCGGTCGAGGGTTGCGGCGGTTTCCGGATCGCGCTGGGACAGCGCGGCGGCAAATCGGGCGAGGCCGAGACGCTCCAACCCGGCTGCGGCCTCGGCCCGGATGTCGGGCGGGATCGGCGGGATCGGGGCCAGCCCCTCGGTCAGGGCCCTGAAGTAGAGCCCGGTGCCGCCGGTGATGATGGGCGTGAGATCACGGGTGCGGCAATCCTCCAGCGTCTCGGCAAGGTCGCGCAGCCAGGCACCGACCGAATACTCGGCGTCCAGCGCCAGATGGCCGTAGAGGAAATGCGGCGCCTGGGCCTCGTCTTCGGGCGTCGGCCGGGCCGAGAGAATCCGCCAGTCGCCGTAGATCTGCTGGCTGTCGGCATTGATGACGGCGCCGCCAAAGCGCCGGGCCAGCCCCAGCGCCAGGGCCGATTTGCCGCTGGCGGTAGGGCCCGCAATGAGGATGGGTTTGGGCATCGGGTCCCGGCCGGTTTCAGGCGGGTTCGGTGATGCGCGACGTCTCGCGAAGTGCGATCAGGGTGCACAGCGCCAGCGATGCGGCAATCACGGGGGCGGCGTAGTACCCGACCTCCAACCCGGGGACCAACCGGCCTGGAACCGGGAGCATCCAGAGGGCGAACAGCCAGGCGCGTCCGGCCGGCGTCATGCCGGTCCCGGCGCGCAGCATGAACAGGGCGGCGATCAGGGCCAGCATCGATTCGTACTGAAACGCATATCAGCCCGTTGAAAAAGGCGCCATTGACCGGGTTTCACCCCACGACGAAACATAACGCGGCGCAGGCGGTTTCGCCATCCTCCGAGACGATGAGGCCGATCCGAGCGACCAGAACGGCTCCAGCGGGCGCAACAAGCACGAAAATACCGCCAGATCCGCCCGCCACGGCCTGGCGCGGGGTGCCGGCGCCGATGAGTTGGCGCATCAGCAACGAGAGGTTGTGGCCGGCGACGTGAAGCAGGTATCGCTTGTGCACGTTCTCGCGCCGGCGCAGCCAGGTCCGGCGCATGCCGCCGCGATCGAGGCTGTGGGCAAAGCAGCGCCCGACGATCTCGGCGCGCAGCTTGAAGGCCTCGCGGGCGAGCGCGGAGTTGAGCCGCACGCGGTTGTTGGGGACCGCCCAGCCCACCATCAAGTCACCCTGACGATCCTTCTGCAGTCCCATTGCCATCGGCGAGCCTCCCGGTCAAATCAGAACATCAAAGAATCAGACCAGGCCGCTCGTGTCCAGTGCCGACTTCGTCAACGGGCTGTTAGCCCACCCCGGCGATCTCCGCCTGGATCGCCTTGGCGGCGGCGCGGGGGTTGGGGGCGGCCCAGATCGGGCGGCCGACGACGATGTGGTTGGCGCCGTCGGCCAGCGCCGCTGCCGGGGTTGCGACCCGCTTCTGGTCGCCCGGTGCGGTGCCTGCGGGGCGCACGCCGGGGGTGACGATCAGGCGGCCCTCGGCCTCGGGCAGGGCGCGGATGCGGGCGGCTTCGCGGGGCGAGGCGATCAGGCCGTCGGCTCCGGCGAGCAGGGCGAGGCGGGCGCGCTCGACGGTGAGGTCCTGGATATCGCCATCGCGGATCAGCATCTGGTCCAGATCGCTCCGGTCGAGCGAGGTCAGGATGGTGACGGCGAGGATGCGGGTGGCCGCATCGCCGCGACCGGCCACCGCCGCGCCCACCACCTGGGGGTCGCCGTGGACGGTGAGGAAATCGAGATCGAACTGCGCCAGCCCGGCGACCGCCTTTTTCACCGTCGCGCCGATGTCGAACAGCTTCATGTCGAGGAACACCCGCTTGCCCTGGTCCTTCAACTCGCAGGCCAGCCCCAGCCCGCCGCCGGTCAGCATGCCGAGGCCGATCTTGTAGAAGCTGACGGTGGGCCCAAGTTGCGCGACCAGTTCCCCCGCCGCGATCGCATTGGGCAGGTCGAGGGCGACGATAAGGCGGTCATCGGACGTTCCTGGGGGCATTTGGGACTCCTTCGGGTGTTTGCCGCCCCGAGATGCACGAGGCGTGCAATCCGGTCAACAGTGCCCGTGCATCCCACCCTTGCATCATTAGCGCAAAACTCCCACATCGCCTCAAGGGGCATGCCAGTTAGGGTGTCCTAACAATTAGAGGCGATTGTCCGGGGCGGGCCGAGAATACGGACGCCGGGCAGACGTGCTTGAGGAGAGAGCAAATGAACTTGGAGAAGTTCACCGACCGCGCGCGCGGGTTTTTGCAGGCGGCGCAGACCATTGCGTTGCGCGAGGGACATCAGCGGCTGACCCCCGAACATCTGCTGAAAGCGCTGCTCGATGACGAGCAGGGGCTGGCGGCTAACCTGATCACCGCCGCAGGGGGCGACGCCAAGGCGGCCAAACAGGGCGTGGATGCGGCGATTGCCAAGCTGCCCAAGGTCTCGGGCGGGGACGATCAGGTCTATATCGACCAGGCATTGGCCCGTATCCTCGACGAGGCCGGGACCATCGCCACCAAGGCCGGCGACAGCTTCATCAGCGCCGAGCGGGTGCTGACCGCCATCGCCTTGGCCAAGGGCACCGAGGCGGCCAAGGTGCTGGAGAGTGCCGGGGTCCACCCGCAGCCGCTGAATCAGGCCATCAACGACCTGCGCAAGGGCCGCACCGCCGACAGCGCCGGGGCCGAGGACAACTATGAGGCGCTGAAGAAATACGCCCGCGACCTGACCGAGGCGGCGCGCGAGGGCAAGCTTGACCCGGTGATCGGCCGCGACGAGGAAATCCGGCGCTGCATCCAGGTGCTAAGCCGCCGGACCAAGAACAATCCCGTCCTGATCGGCGAACCCGGCGTCGGCAAGACCGCCATCGCCGAGGGGCTGGCGCTGCGCATCGTCAATGGCGATGTGCCCGAGAGTCTGGCCGACAAGCAGTTGATGTCGCTGGACATGGGCGCACTGATCGCCGGGGCCAAGTATCGCGGCGAGTTCGAGGAGCGGCTGAAGGCGGTGCTGTCGGAGGTGACGAACGCTGCCGGGGCCATCATCCTGTTCATCGACGAAATGCACACGCTGATCGGGGCCGGCGCATCGGAAGGCTCGATGGACGCCTCGAACCTGCTGAAACCGGCACTGGCGCGGGGTGAGCTGCACTGTGTGGGCGCCACCACGCTGGATGAGTACCGCAAGCATGTGGAGAAAGACGCGGCCCTGGCCCGGCGGTTCCAGCCGGTTTTCATCGCCGAGCCTAACGTCGAGGACGCGATCTCGATCCTGCGCGGCATCAAGGAGAAATACGAGGTCCATCACGGGGTGCGCATCACCGACCGCTCGCTGGTGGCGGCGGCAACCCTGTCGCAGCGCTACATCACCGACCGGTTCCTGCCCGACAAGGCCATCGACCTGATGGACGAGGCGGCCAGCCGCCTGCGCATGGAGGTGGACAGCAAGCCCGAGGAACTGGACGCGCTGGACCGCGACATCATGCAAAAGCAGATCGAGGCCGAGGCGCTGAAGAAAGAGACCGATGCGGCCTCGAAGGATCGGCTGGGCAAGCTGGAGAAGGAGCTTTCCGATTTGGTGCAGGACTCCGCCGAGTTGACCGCCCGCTGGCAGGCCGAGAAGGACAAGCTGGGGGCGGCGCGCGACATCAAGGAACAGCTCGACGAGTCCCGCAACCGGCTGGAAATCGCCAAGCGCCAGGGCGATCTGGCGCAGGCGGGCGAGATCAGCTACGGCACCATCCCCGATCTGGAGCGTCGGCTGAAGGCCGCCGAGGAGGCGGACGACGACGTCATGGTCGAGGAGGCGGTGCTGCCCGAGCATGTCGCCGGTGTGGTCAGCCGCTGGACCGGCATCCCGGTCGACAAGATGCTGGAGGGCGAACGCGACAAGCTGCTGAAGATGGAAGCCGCCATCGGCCAGCGTGTCATCGGCCAGGAGCAGGCGGTGACCGCGGTGGCCAATTCCGTGCGCCGCTCGCGCGCCGGGCTGTCGGACCCGAACCGGCCGATGGGCTCGTTCCTGTTCCTCGGCCCCACCGGAGTCGGCAAGACCGAGCTGACCAAGGCGCTGGCCGAGTTTCTGTTCGACGACGATCAGGCGATGGTCCGGGTCGACATGTCGGAATTCATGGAGAAGCACTCGGTCGCCCGGCTGATCGGCGCGCCTCCGGGCTATGTCGGCTATGACGAGGGCGGGGTGCTGACCGAGGCGGTGCGGCGCAGGCCCTATCAGGTGGTGCTGTTCGACGAGGTCGAGAAGGCGCATCCGGATGTGTTCAACGTGCTGTTGCAGGTGCTGGACGAGGGCCGGTTGACCGACGGCCAGGGCCGCGTGGTCGATTTTCGCAATACCCTGATCATCCTGACCTCGAACCTCGGCTCCGAATTCCTGTCGGCGCTGCCGGACGGGGCGGGGGCCGCGGAGGCGGAGGATCAGGTGATGGGGATGGTGCGGGCGCATTTCCGGCCCGAGTTTCTGAACCGGCTGGACGAGATCATCCTGTTCGACCGGCTGGGCCGCGAGCACATGGACGGCATCGTCCGCATCCAGCTCGGGCAGCTCGCCAAGCGGCTGGAGCCGCGCAAGATCGTGCTGGACCTCGACAAGGCGGCGTTGGCGTGGCTGGCCGACAAGGGCTACGACCCGGTCTACGGCGCAAGGCCGCTGAAGCGGCTGATCCAGAAGGCGTTGCAGGACCCGCTTGCCGAGTTGCTGCTGGGCGGTACGCTGCGCGATGGCGAGACGCTGGCGGTCGGTGCGGGGGATGACGGGCTGGTGCTGGGCGACCGGGCGCGGGGTGCGACGCAGGGTGTGAGCGCGACGGTGCATTGATGCGGTGGGCGCGCCGGGCCCTGCTGGTTCTGATTGTCGGGTCCGGCGCGCTCTACCTTCCCAATCTGGCCCAATCTGGTCGTTGCGGTGCTCCGCGATGGGCCGAGCACCTGTTACGGTCAGACAAAGGCAGGCTGGGTCGAGAATTCCGTTCGCCTGAGCGGTGGGACGGAAGCAGGGCACCCCTGTTGCTGGCTTTGCGCAAGGGCGCTCCGGACCTACGGGCATCGCCCGGCGGTCGAGGCCATCGAGACCGCCTATGACGGCCTGGCCGCCGAGTTTCCCGAGACCGACTGGGTCTATGGCGAGTCCGGCTTTCCCTGGGGTGGCCGGTTCTGGCCGCACCGGACGTACCGCAACGGCCTGTCGTTCGACTTCATGGCGCCGCTGAAGGGCGGCAGCCGGTTTCCGACCCATGTCTTCAATCGCTTTGGCTACGATCTGGAGTTTGATACCCAAGGGCGCGGTGCGGCCGGGGACATCGATTTCGCCGCGATCGCCCAACACCTGAAGCTGCTCGAGCAACACGCCCGCGCGGCTGGCGGAGGGATCGGCTGCGTAATCTTCGCGCCCGACCTGCAGGATGATCTGTTCGGTGCTCCGGGTGGCGTCGATCTGAAGCAGCGTCTCCGGTTCAGCACGCGACCATCATGGGTGCGCCACGACGAGCATTACCATGTGGATTTTGGGTAGTGCATCAGTTTGAAATCTGGCCGGATTGACAGCCTATCGAATCCTCGCCTGATCTCCCATATGCTTACCGTAAAGCATAGGAGGCACCATGCCCAAAGGACCAAAAGGCCAAAAGCGCCCCGCCGATGTGGTCGGCAACGCCGTGCGCGTCATGCAGATCGCCACGGGGAGACCGAGGAAGAGTATGCCGACGACGGCAAGGACAAGGCCGCACAGGCGCTCGGACGGAAGGGTGGGAAGGCGCGGGCAGCGAAACTGACGCCAGAGCAGAGGACGGAGATCGCCCGGAAGGCGGCGGCGAAGCGATGGAAAGATCGTTCAAGTTAACTGTTCATTCATCTTGACAGCACATCATCAACCTATCATATTGATAGGTAATAACTGGTGACGTTGTACCGCTCCGCACACGACTGGCATTACTGAGCTGTTTGGAGGCTGAGGAGTGGGTCAGGGCCTGTGTCCTGGATTTCAGGGGCGTCGGATTCAGTGATCATGTCCAAGAAAAAATGGCGGAACTCGACATATCCGTGAGGCAGGTTTGGGAGGTCTTGAAGGCAGGGCAGATTATAAAGGTTCCCGTCTGGGACGAGGAAAACGAAGATCGGGTTTGTGTCTTGCGTAAGCATGTTGCCGGGAGGCGTGTACATGTCGTAGTTGGCCTGGAAGAAAGAACGAGGATGACAGTGGTAACAACCTATGGCTGATGGAGTGGAACTGATGAAAAACCTGTACCAATACAAGGAGAGCGGACTAGACAACATCTATCTTACGAACGGCTTTACTTATCATGAGGGAAGCCGAGGGAGAACTGTGTCAATAGAAAACAGAGAAGAACTGCACTGTGCAATTGGGCATTTTCTGGCAACGCAGAGAAAACATCTTGATGGTCGCGAGGCAAGATTCCTTCGCCACGAGATGGGGTTGTCTCAGTCCAATCTTGCTCTGCTTCTGGGGAAAGAAGAGCAGTCTATCGCCCGTTGGGAAAAGAAGCGATTGGCTGATCACGAAGCGATCCCGCCTGACAGTGAAAGAATGATCCGACTGCTGTATTTGGATCATTCGGTTGGAAATCCGGATGTTCGCGAGTTTCTTCAGGCGATTGCCGATCTTGAGAAACTTGAGGACCTATCCGTCTCATTCAAGCCGACCAGCGCGGGTTGGGAAGCAGCGGCCTAAAATCGACAGGAAGCTCGCAATTAAAGTGAACGGATATGCTTGATGCTAAGCATATCCGTTCAGATACAAGGGGTATGAACAAGCTGCCCCTCAAAACCCGCTCGCTGATCCTGAATATGCTCTGTGAAGGGCAGTCCATGCGGGCCACCGCGCGGCTGGCCGATGTGAGCGTCAACACCGTCGCAACGCTGCTGATCGACGCGGGCACGGTCTGCGCCGATTTGCACGACGAACATGTGCAGGGCGTCACGGCCAGCAAGGTCCAGTGCGACGAGATTTGGAGCTTCACCTACGCCAAGCAGAAGAACGTCAAGATGGCCAAGGCTGCGCCCGAGGAAGCTGGCGACACATGGACATGGACCGCGCTCGACAGCGACAGCAAGCTCATTATCTCATGGCTGGTTGGCGGGCGTGACAGCGATTATGCAATCGAGGTCATGGACGATCTTGGCAGCCGCCTGGCAAACCGCGTCCAGCTTACCACCGATGGCCATAAGGCCTGTCTGGAAGCCGTTGAAGGCGCATTCGGTAGCGATGTGGACTACGCCCGGTTGGTGAAGCTCTACGGCAAGCCGACCGGCAAGGACAGCGAGCGGTGCTATAGCCCCGCCGTATGCACTGGTGCCAAAAAGCGCAGTTGTGGAAGGCAACCCGGACAAGGCGCTGGTTTCCACGTCACATGTTGAACGCCAGAACCTGACCATGCGGATGCACATGCGCCGCTTCACCCGCCTGACCAATGCGTTCTCAAAGAAGTTCGAGAACCACATGCACATGGTCGCGCTCTACACCGTTTTCTGCAACTTCTGCCGCATCCACAAAACGCTGCGCGTCACCCCCGCGATGGAAGCCGGGCTGACTGACCGGGTTTGGGATATGGAAGAGATCGTCACGGCGATGGATGCGGTTGCGCCGAAGCCGGGTCGCCCAAAGACCTGCAAAACGAAAAATTCAAACTGATGCACTGCCGGATTTTGACTTCCCTTGCCACCCTGCCTGATCGTGCGGGATACTCCCGCCGACCAGCCCAGTAGGGCGGGGTTCACCCCGGCGGTCCGGCCCGGCGGGAGTCGTGGCGGGGTGAACCCCGCCCTACTGGGCGGCACGCTGTGCGATGGCGAGACGCTGGCGGTCGGTGCTGGTGACGACGGGCTGGTGCCGGGCGACCGGGCGCGGGGTGCGACGCAGGGGGTGAGCGCGACGGTGCATTGATGCGAAGGGCGCGCCAGTTGGCGCGCCCTGTTTCCAAGACCCCTGTCGAGCAAAGATTCCAGTGCTTGACGGCGAAAGATTCACTGCCAGGCGTCTTGATGTGTCTTGCCGTAAATTCAACGACCCGCCCTGGGAGGCACCTCTGGGAGCTTTCCAGCAATCAAACCAAAAGCGGACACTCTATGTGCTACCGAGCCGGACATTTCTATTTGTTGCTGACATTGCAGCCCAGGCTGCTACCGCCGGGACGAACTCTCCCGATGCCAGAAAGCAGAGAAACGCGCGACGTGCCGATGCGACGGCTGCGGTTACGATCGCTTGGAGCTTGCAATAGCGGCCAGAGATGCTGCGAATATAGACCAAAAGACTGCGCGCGACCTCGCCGATGCCGCTGTAGTTCCTGCGGGGAACGGACAGAAAACCGATATTCAGCAAGCGATAACTCAAGGAGGCGAAGTGGCTGGCGCCATTGGCATTGGCATTCTCTTGGTTCAGATATTCGTCAATTCCATGCGCTACTACGCAAGACTGGCTGAACTTTATGACACGCAGGCCGACGCCTTGCTTGCGTCCGGCGGAGCGCCGAAAGCGCAAGCTTTCGAACAGGCGCGCGGGGCAGGCGGAGCGCCGAAAATCCGCACAGGCGGATTTTGTCACGGGCAATAAACTCGCGGAGCGAGACTCGATTCAGAACCGGTCGCGCAGGCTGTACCAGGTCATCGCCGCCGCCAGGAGCGGCGCGCGGAACCAGTCGCCGCCCGGGAAGGTGGGGGTGGGCAGGCGCGCCATCAGGTCCCAGTTTTCCATCGTTCCCACGACTGCCTCGGCGGCGATCTGTCCGCCCATGGTCGCCATGTGGATGCCCGAGCCTGACCAGCCGGAGATTGCCAAGGTCTTGTCGTCGAGCCTCTGGAAGGCCGGGAACCGGGTTCCGGTGATCGCCAGCGTGCCGCCCCAGACATGGGTGAAGGCGACATCGGCCAGTTGCGGGAAAATCTGCAGCATCTTGCGCCGCACCAGCCCGGCGATATCGCGCGGAAAGCGTTTGCCGTAGCTCTCGCCACCGCCCCACAGCAGCCGGTGGTCCGGGGTGATGCGGTAATAGTTCAGGACGAACTTGGTGTCGCAGACGCAAGGATTGTCGCGGATGATCGAGCGCGCGCGCGCCTCGCCCAGGGGCTCGGTCGCCGCGATGAAGTTGTTGATCGGCATGGTGCGCCGGGCGATCCGGTGCACCAGCCCGTCGAGATAGCCGTTGCAGGCGACGATCACATGGTCGGCAGTGACCGTGCCCCGATCGGTGGTCACTTGCCCGGCATCGATCCGTGTCACCGGCGAGCGCTCGAAGATCCGCGCCCCGGCTTGCGTTGCTGCCCGCCCAAGTCCCAGCGCGTAGCGCAGCGGGTGCAGGTGCGCCCCGGCCATATCCAGATAGCCGCCGTGATAACGGTCGGTGCCGAGCATTTCCGCCATCTTGTCGCGGCTGACCGGGCGGGCGTCAGTGTGGCCATAATGGCGCGCCAGATGGTCCGGGGTGGCCATCACCTCGGCCGCGTGCGAGGCTCTCCAGCAGGCTTCGAGATAACCGGGGGTCAGGTCGCAGTCGATGGCGTGACGGGCGATCAATTCCTTGACCAGGCGATTGGCGGCGAGGGCGATGTCCCAGGCCTTGCGGGCATCGTCACGCCCGACCGCCTGCTCGTATTTCGCCATCTCGGCCCGTGGCCCGACGCCAAGCTGGCCGCCATTGCGCCCCGAAGCCCCCCAGCCGATCCGGTTGGCTTCGACCAGCGCCACTTTGAGCCCGCGCCCGGCCAGATGCAGCGCCGCCGACAGCCCGCCATAGCCGCCGCCGACGACGCAGACATCGGCGCGGGTGTCGCCCTGGAGTTCCGGGTGGTCTGACCCCTCCCCGGCAGTCGCGGCGTACCAGCTTTTGGCATGCACGCCGGGGGTGTCGTTGGCGGTGAGGTAGCCCGCCATCAGATCGCCCCGACCGCGCCCGCGAAACCCTCGAAGAGGTCAAGCAGCCAGAAGCCGAAAATGCCGCGATACAGCAGCAGATGGCCGAGGACGAAGGCCGGTGCGACGACCGAGACGGTCATCGACAGGCAGAGCGGCTGCACGGCCCAGCGACCCGCCACCGTATCGCCCTTGCCGCCCGCGTCCAGCCCTTCGATGATGAATCTGCGCAGCCCCGGCCACAGGTGGATGCCGGGCAGGGTGTCGTTCAGGTAGCGGGTGATGGTGCCGGTCTCGAACAGGCGCAGGTCGCCATGGTCCAACACCGGGATCTTGCCGAAGGGATGGCGCGCCAGATGCTCCGGCTGAGCGCCCTCGCCCTCCATGATATTGACCGGCACCAGGTCATGTTCGGCGCCCTTCTCGGCCAGGACCATCCGCACCGTGCGGACATAGGTGGATTCCTCGAAGCCATAAACCGTGAACATGTCAGCCATCGTTTTCTCCCTAATTCTGGGCGAACACGACCCTCGGCGTCCGTCAACGGCGGCAAGGGTGCCATAGGATCAGCGGAAATCAAAGGCGGATCAGGTGAAGGCGCCATCGCGGGTCAGCGCATCGGCCAGATCGTCCAGGGCTTTGCGGGTGCGTTCGACCAGCAGGTCGCATTCCTCGTGATTCATCACCAGGGGCGGCGAGATGATCATGGTGTCGCGCATTGCCCGTATCACTAGACCGTTGGCGATGGCAAAGTCGCGGCAACGAGCGCCGGTGGCGCCCTCGTCGGCGAAGCGTTCCATGGTGGTCTTGTTCTTCACCAGTTCCAGCGCCCCGACCATACCCTTGATCCGCGCCTCGCCGACCAGCGGGTGATCGGCCAGCGTGGCCCAGCTCGCCGCCAGATAGGGGCCGGTATCGTCGCGCACCCGCTCGACCAGCTTTTCCTCCTGCATGATGCGCAGGTTGGCGATCCCGGCGGCGCAGGCCGCCGGGTGGCCGGAATAGGTGTAGCCGTGGGTTAACTCGCCGGCGTTCTCCATCACCGGCCCGGCGACCCGGTCCGAGATGAAGACGCCGCCCATCGGCACATAGCCCGCGGTCAGCCCCTTGGCGATGGGCATCAGGTCGGGGGTGATGCCGAAGCTGTCGGAACCCCACCACGCGCCGGTGCGCCCAAAGCCGCAGATCACCTCGTCGGCGACCAGCAGGATATCGTGCCTGGCGCAGATGCGCTGGATCTCCGGCCAGTAGGTGTCGGGCGGAATGATGACGCCGCCCGCGCCCTGGATTGGCTCGCCGATGAAGGCGCAGACGTTGTCGGCGCCCAGCTGGAGGATTTCGGCTTCGAGTTCGCGGGCGCGCATCAAACCGAAATCCGCGGGGTCCATGTCGCGGCCTTCGCCGAACCAGTAAGGTTGGCCGATATGGTGGATGCCCTCGATCGGCAGGCCGGACTGCTTGTGCATCGGCGTCATGCCGCCCAGTGAGGCGGAGCAGACGGTCGAGCCGTGATAGGCGTTCTTGCGCGAGATGAAGGCTTTCTTCGTCGGCTTGCCCATGCAGTCCCAATAGACCCGCGCCAGGCGGAACACGGTGTCGTTCGATTCCGAGCCCGAATTGGTGAAGAAAACCCGGTTGATATGGGCCGGTGCTATCGCGCACAGCGCCTCGGAGAATGCCGCTGCGGGCGGGTGGGTGGTTTGGAAGAAGGTGTTGTAATAGGGCAGTTCGCGCATCTGGCGCGCCACCGCTTCGACGATTTCGTCGCGGCCATAGCCGGTATTGACGCACCACAGGCCGGCCATGCCGTCGAGGATATGGTTGCCGTCGCTGTCGGTCAGCCAGCAGCCTTTCGCCGTGGTGATGACCCGGGCGCCCTTGGCGTTCAACTCGTTGGTGTCGGTGAACGGGTGCCAGTGATGGGCGGCGTCCATCGCCTGGTAGTCGGCGGTCGAGCGCAGATTGGGGGCGATGTTCATGGTCGTCAACCTCACATATGTTCGGGGCCATGTGATTTTGTGATCACAAATTGCTTTCGTCAAGGGCGGCCTGATGCAGCAGCGCCGCACCCTGGGTGACATCGGCGCGGATCGCATTGGCCATGGCGGCGAGATCGCGGCTTGCCAGTGCCGCCAGGGTTGCCTTGTGGTAGTCGGTCAGCGCGGCGGTGCCCAGGCGGCCATAAATGCGCCGCATGACCGGTGAGGTCTGCAACCAGACGCTCTCGACCAGTGCCATCAGAGCCGGGGCGTCGGCCAGCGCGTAGAGCGTGGTGTGGAAAGCATTGTTGGCCTGCACATAGCCGACTGCATCGCCTCCGGCCAGGTATCCGTCGATTGCCTCATCAATGGCGCGCAGGTCGGATATGGTCGACTCTCCCGTATTAGGCAGCGCACGAACGGCCAATTCCGGTTCCAGCAATTCCCGCGCACGGAACAACTCCTCCAGCCGCCGCATTCCCGGCGCCGGGATCGTGACCCGGCCCGAGACGGTCATGTCCAGCGCCCGCTCGGCCACCAGGCGGCTTATCGCCTCGCGGGCCGGGGTCATCGAGACGCCGAGATCCTCGGCCAACCCACGCAGGGTCACCTGTTCGCCGGGCGCCATCTCGCCGGACAGGATCCGCCCCCGGAGCACCCGGTAAACCCGCTCATGGGCGGGCAGATCGGCGGTTTCCGGCAGAGTCCGGGGGGGCATCGGCACCTCGTCGCTTGAACTTCGCCTGCTTTTGTGATCACAATCGACGCGATTGTCAAACTGGCCATATCCAGACCAGTACTGGGCCGGGCGTGGAGGATGGATACCTGCAATGTCGGATTTCGAGGCTCGGGGGCTCGACCATGTTCACCTGCGCGTGTCGGACAGGGGGGCCGCCGCGGCCTGGTTCGGGCGAGTTCTCGGTCTGCGCGTTGCCGAAGCGTTTTGCTCCTGGTCTGACGACCCGCGGGGGCCGCTGTTTCTGCAAACCGCGTCAGGGCGCAGTTGCCTGGCGCTGTTCCAAGGTGCACACGGCACCGGCGGCGACCACACCATCGCCTTTGCGACCGATGCAGCGGGGTTCGCCCAGTTCGTTGCCGATCTGGCGGACGGTGAGATCAAGGCGACGGAAGGCCAGCGCCTGACCCGAAACGCGGTCGTCGATCACGAACTTGCATGGTCGATCTACTTTGTCGACCCAGACGGCAACCACTTCGAACTGACGACTTGCGATTACGCTGCGGCGCGGGATTTGCTCGCCACATCTCAAGGACCAGACCGATGACCGACCCCTTTCGCAAGGATTACGCCTTCCTCGCCTCCGGCGACCGGACCGTGACCCATAACGAGCAAATGTATTCCGGCGCGCTGAGCTTTTGCCGCCGCCGCTTTGCCCGCGATCTGGCCGGGGTGGATCTTGCGGTTATCGGGGTGCCGTTCGATACCTCGGTCTCGAACCGTCCCGGCTGCCGTCTTGGCCCGCGCGGCATCCGCGCCGCCTCGACGCAGCTTTCCTGGAGCCATGTCTGGCCCTCGCCCTTCGACCCCTTCGAGCGCATGAGCGTGGTCGACTGGGGCGATATCGACTTCGATTTCGGCCGCCCGGACAAGGTGCCGGCGCAGATCGAGGCGGCGATAGGCAATGTGATCGGGCATGTGATCGGCCAGGGGGCGGCGGCACTGTGCCTCGGTGGCGATCATTTCACCACCTATCCCAGCTTGCGGGCGCATGCCGGCAAGCATGGGGTCGGCATCAGCCTGATCCAGTTTGACGCCCATTGCGACACCACGATTGACGATGACCGGGGTGAGGATGGTGGGGACGGGGGTGGGCGCATCGACCACGGCACCATGTTCTACCACGCCGCGCGCGAGGGCATTGTCGATGCGAAACGCTCGATCCAGGTCGGTATCCGCACCACCTATACCGACCCTTCGGATTTCACCGTGTATGACGCCAACAAGATCCACGAGACCGGCATCGACGCCACCGTAGCGAAAATCCGCGAGGTTGTCGGCGACAACCGCTGTTACATCACTTTCGACATCGACTGCCTCGACCCGGCCTACGCGCCCGGCACCGGGACCCCGGTTTGTGGTGGGTTGTCGACCTGGCAGGCGAAGGAAATCATTCGCCGCCTGGACGGCATCGATCTGATCGGCATGGATGTGGTCGAGGTGTCGCCGCCCTTCGATCATGCCGAAATCACCTCGTTGGCGGGCGCCACCATCGCGCTGGAACTGATCTGTCTGATGGCGCGGCTGCGAGGGCAGGCGTGAGCTTCACCGAGCACCTAGCGGCCTTCCGTGCCGCGCACCCGGATACCGAGGTGGCGGAGGTCTACATCTCCGACCTCAACGGCGTCGCGCGCGGCAAGCTGGTGCCTGCCGATATGTTGGACAAACTGATCATGCGTGCAGGGGGTGGCGGCGGCATGAAATTGCCGGTCTCTACCCTGGGGCTGGATATCTTCGGCAATGATGTGGCCGAGGCTGGTATCGCGCTGGAGGTCGGCGATCCGGACGGCAACCTGATCCCCATCGACGCCACTCTGGCGCCGATGCTGTGGGCCGGGCGGCCGACGGCGCAGCTTCAATGCATGATGACGGATGCCGGCGGGGTTGAGGTTTGCGGCTACGACCCGCGCGGAGTGCTGGCGCGGGTGACCGAGCGGGCGCATGCCATGGGTTACCGCCCGGTGGTGGCGCTGGAGCTGGAATTCTACCTGATCGACCCTGCGGAGCCGGCGCCGCCGGTCAATCCGGTGGCGGGCGGGCGGCTTGACCGGTCGCAGATCTACGACATGGAGGTGATGCGCGCCTTCGAGCCGATCATGGCCGGGATCACCCGGGCTGCACAGGCGCTGGGCGCCCCGGCGGAGACCGTGATCTGCGAATTCGGCGCCGGGCAGTTCGAGATGAACCTGCGCCATGTCGCCGACCCGCTGGCCGCCGCCGATCACATGATCGCGCTGAAGCGGGCGGTGCGCGGGGTGGCGCGCGGCCACGGGCTTGATGCCAGCTTCATGCCGAAACCCTTTGGCGAGATGTCGGGCTCCGGGATGCATATCCATCTGAGCCTGATGGATGAGGCGGGGCAGAACACTTTCGACGGCGGCGGCGGCAATGGCGGCGGCGATGGGGTAAACCCGTTGATCCGCAACGCGGTGGCCGGGCTGCTGGGCTCGTTGCCCGACTGCATGTTGATCTTCGCCCCGCATCACAACAGCTATCGCCGCTTCATCCCCGGCTCCTATGCTCCAATGGTCGCGGCCTGGGGCTATGACAACCGCACGGTCGCGGTCCGGGTGCCCGAGAGCACGGGCAAGGGCGCGCGGGTCGAGTACCGGGTGTCGGGCTCGGACGCCAACCCCTATCTGCTGGCGGCGGCGATGTTGGCCGGGGCGCTGGACGGGATCAAGCGGGGGCTGGAGCCGGGTGCGCCGGTGGGCCGCGAGGCGGGCACCGGTGACGGCGCGGCGTTGCCCCTGAACTGGGAGATGGCCGAGCAGGGTTTCGCGGAGTCCGGCTTCGTCGGCGAGTGGCTGGGGGCCGAGTTCCAACAGGTCTATGCGGCGATGAAACGCCAGGAGCGGGCAACCCTGCTGGCCCGGGTCTCGGATGTGGAATACGCGGCGTATCTGCGGGTGGTGTGAGTTATACCAAGCCCCGTTGATCCCAACTCATCAAACCGAAGACGCGCTGTCCCGGGCTTGACCCGGGACCTCCTGTTCCCAGGCGCCTCGAGGAAGTCCCGGGTCTAGCCCGGGACAGCGTGGTTCATGCGGAAAGGTTGCTGTCTAGTACCGCCACACCGCCACATCTCCCAGCTCCCCACGCCGGATCGCCATCGCCTCGGGTGTCATCAGACCGGAGGTGGTGTCGAGGGCGCCGACCACGGCGGCGGAGTTCATCGCTGCTTGCAGCATTGCCTCGTCAGGTGCAGTGCCTTCGGCCAGGGCGGCGGCAAGGGTCGAGGTGTAGGCATCCCCGGCCCCCGCCGAACCCTGCACCGTGGCCGGCAGGGTGGGGTGCCAGAACACCCCTTCGGGGCTGGCCAGCCAGGCTCCGTCGGTGCCGTCGGTCACCAGCACCCATTTTGGTCCGGCGGCGCGCAGGGTGGCGAGGAACCGCATCAGCCCCATCTCGAACCCGCCAAATCCGAGGCCCTGTTTCAACAGGGCTGGCGCATCTTCGGCCACCCTCTCAGGCGGGCGCGCGTCCGCGCCCTCGGTCTGTGCCGCGAAGACCGGGACCAGCGCCTCGGCCTCGACCCGGTTGACCGACAGCAGGTCCACATGCGCCAGCGATTTCAGGAACTCCGTGGTGCGCGAGGAAAGTTGCCGAACGCCCGGATTGGCCGCGACCATCGTACCGCTGGCCTTGGCCCGCGCCACCAGGTCCGGGAAGCAATCGGCCGACTGGCTGGACAATGGCGCAACGTAAGCCAGGTCGATGCCGGCAAAAACATCGTCGGGCAGGTCGCACGGCGCCAGGGTCTCGTTGGCGCCGCGATGGACGAAGATCGAGGCGTTGCGGTCGTGGCTGGCCACCATCACCGCGGTGCCGGTGGCGAGGCCCGACTCGGCGATCAGCCGGTCGGTGGACACCCCGTTCGCCTCCAGGTGCTTGCGCACCGCGGCCGCGTTGAGACCAACTCCGGTCTTGGCCAGTACCGTCGCCCGCCATCCGCGCCGGGCCAGCCCGACGGCGGTGTTGCAGGCGCCGCCGCCAACATGGGAGGTGATCGACTGCGCCGGAACCTTGCGCCCGCTCTCGACCATCAGGAAGGATTTGCCCTCGTTGGAAAACGTCATCCGCTCGATGTTCTTGGCAGCGACGATGCAGATGATGTCGATCATCGCCGAGCCGACATGGAGCGATTTTCTGGCGAGTGCCGTCATGGGGGCCGTCAGGGGCATTGGGTCTCCGCTGGTTGCTGGCATGAGTATAGCCTGCCTTGCATGCACACGTCACACCGGAATGTGAGCGCGCGCCCGGCCATCGCCACGTGACGCAAAGGGGGTGTTGCGTTTATGCTGCCCCACTTGCCCGCAAAGGGAAGGCGGCATGACACAGGACGACCAAACCGCCCGCGATGGCGTAGCGCCAGATCTACACGCGGTCCCGCGAGCGGTTACCGTGCGTATCGGAGTGGCGGCGGCGGCGTTGCTGGCACTGCTCGGGCTCGGCGTCCTGCTCGCCTCCACCGAGATCGGCAGCAGCCTCGATCCGGAGGTGCTGGCCGGGCAAATGCGCGGCCTCGGCGAATCGGGCTACGTGGCAGTGATCGGGCTGATGGTGTTGCATAGCTTCATACCCTTCCCGGCCGAGATCCTGGCGCTGTGCGCAGGGGCGGTTTACGGCACGGTATGGGGCACGGTACTGATCTGGGCTGGCGCGATGATCGGCGCCTGCCTGTCGTTTGCCCTGTCGCGCTGGCTGGGCCAGCCCTTCGTTCACGCAGTGCTGGGGCCGAAGAGCTGCGCCAGGCTAGACGGCTGGACCGAAGACCAGGGTGCGGTAACGCTGCTGGTGGCCCGCTTCATCCCGATCATCGCCTTCAACCTGATCAACTATTGTGCCGGGCTGACAAGGGTCGGCTGGGGCACGTTCCTGTGGACCACGGGGCTGGGCATTCTGCCGCTGACGGTGCTGATGGTCTGGATGGGCGACCGCATGATGGACCTGACCTGGCCTTGGTTGCTGGGGCTGTCGGCGGGGGGGATCGTGGTGGTGTGCGGCGGGCATTGGTGGGCACGAAAGAGGGGGCCCTGATTCTGGATCAAAAAAGTTAAAATTCCCCGTTGTCTTTGAATCCAAAGGGATTTATGATGATTTTTGCGATTAACTCCATCACCAACGGGGTGAAAATAACATGGCACAGGGCGTTCTTCCTTTCGAGTACGAAAGCGAACCGGGCAGCAGCGATCTGACGGGTTTTGCCGGGATTGGTGTTTACCTTGATTTGATTGAGGCATCGGGACTGGCGGCTGCGGTGCGGCGCGAGGTGCGGGTGGCGGGGCGGCAGGGCTGGCTGGATGTGCAGATGATCATCACGGTGATCGCACTCAATCTGTGCGGGGGTGATCGGATCGAGGATCTGGAACGCCTGGAGGCGGACGCCGGCTTTGCCGCGACCATGGATGCGGTTGAGCGGCGGCTGTTGGTGCGCCGGGAACGTCGGCAACTGAAGATCCGGTTCCGGCGCGGCCGCGGGCGCAGCGTGCCTTCGCCGTCGGCTCTGTCGGGCTGGTTGGAACGCTTCCACGACGCAGGCCAGGAAGAGCTGCGGGAGGTCGGGCGTGCCTTCATCCCGCGGCCGTCGGCGGGTCTGCCTGGTCTGTGGCGTGTCGATCAGGCGCTGGCAGGCGCTGGTGTCATTTCTGCAGCGCCATCGCGGGCCGGGCTCGGCGACGCTGGACATGGACGCGACGCTGGTGCAGAGCCACAAGCGCCAGGCGGAATACTGCTACAAGAAGTTCAAGGCCTGTCAGCCGTTGAACACCTGGTGGGCGGAACAGCAGGTGATCGTGCATTCCGGGTTCCGCGACGCCAATGTGCCGGCCGGCTATCGGCAGTTGCAGGTGTTGCAGGCCTCGCTGGCGGCGCTGCCTGGGGGCGTGGACAAGGTCTGTCTGCGCTCGGACACGGCGGGTTATCAGAAGGATCTGCTGCTCTGTTGTGGCGCGGGCCGGGACAAGGTTTTCGGGGTGATCGAGTTCGCCGTCGGCGCCAACGTGACGGCGGCGTTCCGGCGTGCCGCCCTGGCCGTGCCGGAGGCTGAGTGGCGACCGCTGGATCGTGTTTTCGACGGGCAACGCCACGAGACCGGCCAGGAGTGGGCGGAGGTCTGCCATGTACCGAGTTGGGTGGGCGAGAGCAAGACGCGGGCGGATTACCGCTTCCTGGCGATCCGGGAGCCGCTGGAACAGTTGGAGCCTGGCGATGGGGATCAGTTGCCGTTCCCGACCGCGGCGTTTGCTTTGAGGGGGCGCAGCAAGCTGTTCGCCCTGGTCACCAACCGTGATCTGCCGGGCGATGAGGTGATCTGGTGGTCCCGGGAGCGCTGTGGCAAGAGCGAGGAAGTCCACGCGGTGATGAAGCACGACCTGGCTGGCGGCACCCTGCCCTCGGGTCTGTTCGGAGCCAATGCGGCCTGGTGGGCGATCATGGTGCTGGCGCATGATTTGAACGCGGTGATGAAGCAACCGGTTCCGGGACCGGCCTGGGTGGCGCGGCGGATGAAGGCCTTGCGCCTGGCTCTGATCGCCCTGCCCGGCCGGGTGATCCGTCATGCGCGGCGGCTGATCATCCGTTTGGCGAGCGAAGCGGGGCTCGATCCGGTGCTGGGCGCCAGGCGGAAGATCCTGGCCCTGGCGCGCGGCCCGACCTGACGGCTCCGGCCTGCCACGATATCCTTGCTGAAGCGTGATGCCGGCTCCCGGCCAGGGCTCCGCTTGGCCAACGGACAGGCGCGGGACCCGCAAAACGCGTGGCCACCTTGAGAATATCTCCTCAAGCGCGAAATCCGCGGGAGTGGTGCCCGGGCGCGGGCCGAAAACCCCACAACGGCACCCATCGCCGCCCCTGCCGAGGCGCGTCAGGGATTTAGTTCGGGAATCCTGGGGGGTGGCTCTAGTGTCCTGGATCAGAAATACGTGGTATCATTCAGGGGAGGTATATTTTGAGATGGAGGATCTTCCATGCCCCGCGCTGCGCCCCCGGTCACGTTGAGTCCAGAACAGAGTGAGGAGCTCCTGACGCTGACGTCACGGCGCACGACGGCTCAAGGTCTGGCGCTGCGGGCGCGCATTGTTCTGGCCTGCGCCGAGGGCAGGCAGAACAAGCAGGTGGCCCGGGATTTGGGCGTTGACCCGGCGACGGTGGGCAAGTGGCGTCGGCGCTTCATCGAGAAGGGGAGCGACGGTCTGTATGATGAGCCGCGCCCCGGCACGCCCCGGACGATCACCGATGCGCAGGTCGAGGCGGTGATCGTGCGGACGCTTGAAAGCATGCCGCGTAACGCGACCCATTGGAGTTCCAGGATGATGGCCGGGGAGAGCCGCATCTCGACGTCCAGCGTGCAACGGATTTGGCGTGCCTTTGGCCTGCAACCCCATCGCACGGAGACCTTCAAGCTCTCAACCGATCCCCGGTTTATCGACAAGGTTCGCGATGTGGTTGGGCTTTACCTGAACCCGCCGGAGCGGGCCTTGGTGCTCTGCGTCGATGAAAAGAGCCAAATTCAGGCGCTTGACCGTTCACAACCGGTCCTGCCCATGCGGCCGGGTCAGATCGAACGCCGCAGCCACGATTACAAACGCCACGGCACCACCTCCCTGTTCGCCGCCCTCAACACGGCAACCGGCGAGGTCATCGGCAAATGCGACAAGCGCCACCGGGCCTCGGAGTTCAAGAAGTTCCTTATGGAGATCGAACGCCGGGTTCCCGACGATCTGGAGATCCACCTCATCATGGACAACTACGCCACCCACAAAACGCCGGCGATCCGTGCCTGGTTGGCCAGACGGCCCCTCTGGCATGTGCATTTCACACCCACCTCCGCATCCTGGTTGAACATGGTCGAGCGCTTCTTTGCCGAAATCACCGACCGCCAGATCAAGCGTGGCGTTCACCGCAGCGAGCGCGAACTCACAAAAGCCATCCTAGATTACATCGAAACTCGCAATGAAGATCCAAAACCCTTCAAATGGGTCCGAACCGCAGACGATATCCTTGATGCGGTCAAACGCTTCTGTCTAAAAACCACATCCGAAAATAATGCGGCGAACTTCTGACTCAGGACACTAGGGTCTGTCGAGATTCAGAATTTCCATCCCGGCTAATTTTTGATTCGAGCTCCCAAAACGAGGGAGCAGTCAATGACCAGAATGATACTGACGGATGCGCAATGGGAGAAGATGGAGCCGCATTGCCTGGGAAAGAAATCCGACCCGGGCCGGACCGGCGACGGGCGGCTGTTTCTGGAGGCGGTGCTGTGGATTGCGTGAAAGCCGGCGCGCCGGGGCTGGCCGGATGGGAAAGGCCGACCGGTTCCGCCATGCCCGGCCTCGACGGGCCCCGGAACTCAATGGCGTCGTATTTCAGAGGGAATAATCACTCTGCCGCCAGCGCACCTTCCGGTTTGCTTACCCGGCAAGCCGCGAACTTGAACTCGGGGATCTTGCCGATCGGGTCGAGTTGCGGGTTGGTCAGCACGTTGGCCGCCGCCTCGACATAGGCAAACGGCACAAACACCATGTCTTCAGCGATGGCCCGGTCGGCGCGGGCCATGATGCGGATGGTGCCGCGGCGGGTCTCGATCTGGATCATCTCGCCCGGGGCCACGCCCATCTCGCGCAGCGTAGCCGGGTGCAGCGAGGCGTTGGCTTCCGGCTCGACCGCATCCAGCACCGTGGAGCGCCGGGTCATCGAGCCGGTGTGCCAGTGCTCCAACTGCCTGCCCGTGGTCAGGATCAGCGGGAACTCGGCGTCCGGGGTCTCGGCCGGCGCGACGATGCTGGCCGGGGTGAACTTGGCCCTTCCCTCGGGCCGGGGGAAGCCGTCGGCGAACACGATCGCCTGGCCGGGGTCCTGGAGCGACAGCGAGGGGTAGGTGACCACGTTCTCGCGCTCCAACCGCTCCCAGGTGATGTTGTCGAGCGATTTCATCACGCGCTTCATCTCGTTGAAGATCTCACGCGGGTGGGTATAGCCCCAGCCCAGCCCCAGCCGCTTCGCCATATCCACGGTGATCAACCAGTCCTCGCGCGCCTCGCCGGGGGCGGGCACCGCCGGGCGGCCCATCTGGACCTGGCGGTTGGTGTTGGTCACGGTGCCGGTCTTCTCGGCCCAGGCAGTGGCGGGCAGGATCACGTCGGCATAGTTGGCGGTCTCGGTCAGGAAGATGTCCTGCACCACCAGGTGATCGAGCTTCGCCAGCGCGTCGCGGGCGTGCTCCACATCCGGGTCCGACATGGCCGGGTTCTCGCCCAGCACATACATGCCCTTGATCTGGCCGTCATGGACCGCATCCATGATCTCGACCACGGTCAGGCCGGGCTGGTCGCTGGTCTCGGTGCCCCAGATGCTCTTGAACAGCTCGCGCACCGGGCCTTGCCTGACGCTTTGGTAATCCGGCAGGAACATCGGGATCAGGCCCGCATCGGAGGCGCCCTGCACGTTGTTCTGGCCGCGCAGCGGGTGCAGCCCGGTGCCGGGGCGGCCGACCTGGCCGCACATCAGCGCCAGGCTGATCAGGCAGCGCGAGTTGTCGGTGCCGTGGATATGCTGGGAGATGCCCATGCCCCAGAAGATCATCGCCGCCTTGGCGCCGGCGAATATCCGCGCCACGTCGCGCAGGGTGCCAGCGTCGACGCCGCAGAGGTCGGCCATCTTTTCGGGTGAGAAGCTCTTGAGGTGCTCCTTGAAATCCTCGAAGCCCTCGGTCATCGCCTCGATGTACTGGCGGTCGTAGAGCCCCTCCTCGACGATCACGTGCATGATCGCGTTCAGCATCGCCACATCGGTGCCGGGGCGAAACTTGATGCGGTGGGTGGCGTAGCGGCCTAGGCCGACACCGCGCGGGTCGATCACGATCAGCTTGCCGCCGCGCTTGGTGAACTGCTTGAAATAGGTCGCGGCGACCGGATGGTTCTCGATCGGGTTGCAGCCGATGGCGAGGGTGACATCGGCGTTCTCGATCTCGTTGAAGGTGGCGGTCACCGCGGCCGAGCCGACATTCTCGATCAGCGCGGCGACGCTGGAGGCGTGGCACAGGCGGGTGCAGTGGTCGACATTGTTGTGGCCGAAGCCCTGGCGGATCAGCTTCTGGAACAGATATGCCTCCTCGTTCGAGCATTTGGCCGAGCCGAAGCCGGCGACCGACTGGCCGCCCTCGCCATCGCGCAGCCGCGCCAGCCCGCCGGCGGCGGCGTCCAGCGCCTCGTCCCAGCTTGCCTTGCGGAAATGGGTGTGGACGTTTGCGGGGTCGACGTTCAGCCCCTTCGGCGGCGCGTCGTCGCGGCGGATCAACGGCTTGGTCAGCCGGTGCGGGTGATCGATGTAGTCGAACCCGAAGCGGCCCTTGACGCAGAGCCGATTCTCGTTGGCCGGGCCGCCCGCGCCGTTGACATAGGCGATCTTGTCGTCCTTGATCTTGAACGAGAGCTGGCAGCCGACACCGCAATAGGGGCAGACTGACTGGACCTCGCGGTCATAGTCCTTGCTGTCGCCGGTCTCGTTGGCATCGAGCGCGGTTGCGGGCATCAGCGCCCCGGTCGGGCAGGCCTGCACGCATTCGCCGCAGGCGACGCAGGTCGAGGCTCCCATCGGGTCGTGCATGTCGAACACGATCTCGGCGCCACGGCCACGCCCGGCCATGCCGATCACGTCGTTGACCTGGACCTCGCGGCAGGCGCGGACGCAGAGGTTGCAGTGGATGCAGGCATCCAGATTGACCCGCATTGCCACATGGCTGTCATCGAGCAGTGGAATGCGGTCATGCTCGATTGCCGGGAAGCGGCTGGTGGCGACGCCCTGAAGGGCGGCCATGTCCCAGAGGTGGGAGGATTTGTCATGCGCCGTTTCGCGGGCGGGCTGGTCGGCGACCAGCATTTCGATGACCAGCTTGCGGGCCTTGTCGGCGCGCTCGGACTGCGAGGTGACCGCCATGCCCTCGGTGGGGGCGCGGATGCACGAGGCGGCCAGCACCCGTTCGCCGTCGATCTCGACCATGCAGGCGCGGCAATTGCCGTCGGAGCGATAGCCCGGCGCGTCCTTGTGGCAGAGATGGGGGATCAGCGTGCCCTGGCGCTTGGCAACCTGCCAGATGGTCTCGCCTGGGTTGGCCTCGACCTCGACGCCATCGAGGGTGAACTTGATCGTCTCGCTCATCGTTTGAAGTCCTTGTCGCGGTGCGTGCCCGTCGCTCTTGTATCTGGTATACCAGAGATCAAGATCGATTCAATCCCGTACAATCTAGCGACCCTCACGATCCTGCACAGTGAAAATTCCGACAAGCGTCGTGGCATTTCCGGCGTTGGGCGGGAATTTGGCGGGGCGGATGTGAAACAGAAGGGGATTATGTAGGAAAGTGCCGGAGGCCGCTTGGTGGCCCGGCTTCGGACGGGCGATGTGGCGGGTGCTGACGGGCTGCGCGAGCGCGTCCACGGCTTCCTCGAAACGGGCGTCTACTCGCATGTCCTCTTCCAGCGCCACCTTGCTCGGCTGGTAGGACGGATGCACGATTTCAACAACGCGCTGCTCCGGTTTGGCGGCCAGGGATGCCTTGCCGAGATTGCAGGGTGGCGAAGTGACGATCAGCTTGAACGCGCCATCGTCCAGTCCTCCCATGAAGGCCGGATTATCGGCGCATTCGATGACGACGCGGGTCACGACCGCGCCCCAGACGGCAGGCCGTTGTTTGCAATCAGTTCACGGTAGCGCAGGCGCTTGCCAACCGCGCCAGCGGCGAAGGTCGCCATGATGTCGATGGTGTCCCGGTCGCGGGCATTGTGGCGGCCCGCGAACTCTTGCACATACAGGTCAAGATGCTTCGGCGAGAACTTGTGGAATGTTCCCTTGTGCGCCCGCTTGAGCACCGCCCAGAAGGACTCGATGCCCTGCGTATGGGCCATGCCGCGCACATACTCGCCAACCGAGTGATTGACGGCTTCGTGCTCGAACTCCGCGCCGAGTCCGGCATAGCCACCATGCTCATCCGTGTAGATCACGGCGTCCTCCCCGGCATGGTCACGGACGAAGCCTTGCAGAGTCCGGGCGTCAGTGGAAGGAACAACTTGCGCCGCGACGCGATTTGTCGCGCGACCCTTCACACCCGCAACTGCCGTCTTCCCTACAGCGCCCCGGCCCGTCAGCTCTTTCCGCTTCGCCTTGGGCATGTTGGCCCGGCGCCCGCCCATGTAGGTTTCGTCGGCTTCGAGCGGCCCCGCGAACGCGCCCTGCCGTTCGGTCAAGGCAACCCGAAGCCGGTGCGCGAGGAACCATGCGCTGCGCTGGTTGATGTTCAAATCCCGATGGAGCTTCATGCTGGAGACCCCTTTCAGGCTCGTCGAGAGCAAGTAGGTGGCGATCATCCAGACCTGGAAGCCCAGCTTCGAGCCTTCCATCACCGTGCCCGTCTTCGCGGAAAACCGCTTCGCGCACTCCTTCTCCCGGCAACGGTAGGGCATGGTCTTGTGCTTGGCGCCAGTCTGCACATTCAGAGAGCCGCAGTGCGGGCAGTGGATACCCTCGGGCCAGCGGCCGGGCGATGAACCACGCCTCGGCCGCCTCATCGGTCGGCCAACGCTTGAACAGTTCTACGAGGCTGATGCCCTGGCGGTCGCTCTTGCCCGCCGATTTGTGCTGCACCATATCCATATCCTCCTGGAATACAAACATAATACATGAGAGTGCCGACTAATGTCAACCCCCATTTCGGCACTCTCCTACATAATCCCCAAACAGAAGGGCCGGGCCTAGTCCCCTGAATCTAAAGTTCGTCGTATAAAGTTTGATCGGTTTTTCGGCAAAATCTTTTGGCGGCGGCGAGGATTTCATCGGCGGACTTTGTCCATTTGTAGGGTTTCGGGTGAGCATTGTGGCAGGCGATGAAGGATTCAATGTCGGCCTCCAGTTCTTTGATTGAGCGATGCACGCCGCGCTGCAGTTTCTTGCGCGTCAATTCCGCGAACCAACGTTCGACTTGATTGATCCATGACCCAGAGGTCGGCGTGAAGTGAACCTTGTAACGCGGTCGTCGGGCCAACCAGTTCTTTACTCGGTGGGTTTTGTGGGTGGCGTAATTGTCCATGATGATATGGACATCCAGTTCGTCGGGCACATCGGCGTCGATCTGTTTCAGAAAATCGAGAAACTTCTTGGCGCGGTGACGCTTGTCGCATTTGCCGATGACGAAGCCGGTCGCCACATCAAGGGCGGCAAACAGCGAGGTGGTGCCATGGCGAACAACATCAATTGAGAGGGCCGTTGGTATTATGCAGTACACCGCCGTGACCGGCAGGCTGGTCAAGGGCGGCGGGACTTATGGCGTGCTCTGGGCCGGCCACCTGCAGGACACGATCCCGCAGGCGGTCTACTCGCTCTGCCCGAGCTTTCCGAAACCCCGCGCTCTCGGCTTCGAGGTCAACCTGAAGCAGGCGGCGACGGATTACCGGAAGCTGGTCGCCCAGGACCCCGGGGCGGTGCTGAAAGGCTTGTAACTGGCGGGGAGGCGCCGGGGGCGGCTGTTTTGGCGAACATGCCCCCGGCGCCTCTTCCCGAAGAGGAAGGTGTTCTTCATGATGTATAAGAAGCGGCGCCTCGAAGCGCCGGCGGACATCCGGCGCGGCGGCGCGCCCCCCGCCGGCTCAGGTGCCAAGCAGGAGCGTCGAGACGAGCACGCCCGCGATCGCGATCATGCAGCCGACCGTCCAGCGCAACTGCGTGGTCTGGCCCTCGGCGATCTTCGCATACCGCTCGGCATTCCTGGTATCACTCTCGGCGTTCCCCGCGCGGGCCTCGGCGGCGGCGGCGGTGATCTCCCCGCGCAGGCTCTCGATCTTCGTCTCAAGCCGGCCCTCGGTGCCGGCGATTTTCGTCTCAAGCCGGCCCTCGGTGCCGGCGATTTTCGTCTCAAGCCGGCCCTCGGTGCCGGCGATCTCCCCGCGCACCTCGGCGATCCCCTCGGCGATCTTCGCATGCCGCTCGGCATTCCTAGTATCACTCTCGGCGATCTTCGTCTCAAGCCGGGACTCAGCGCCGACGATATCCCCTCGCACCTCGGCGATCTCCGTGCGCACCTCGGCGGTCCCCACGGCGATCTCCGCGGTGAGGTCGGCCTTGAGGAGCGCGAGATCGTCCTTCGTGGCGAGGGATTCGGTCATGGCGCCGCCAACGGTTTCGATAATGGCCTCGGCCTGCGCCTCTTCGACGCCAGTGGCGGTGAGCCGCTTCATCGCCTTGAGAGTATCGAACGCCATGGTCATCCTTGCCGTCTCCTGCCAACCGCGTCCGCCGCGCGCCGAAAGGATATACGTTCCGCGCGCCCGCGTCAAAGCCTATCCGGCCATATCGCATCCCCGCGCCCTTGCCCTTGCCCTGGCGTCTCTCTCGCCGGTCTCCCATCCAGTGGGACCGGCGCGCGGGCACGAGCGGCCCGACAAAGCGCGAACATTCGGGGACACATGGCGAACACGCGCGCTTGCCGTCCTCTCCGCCTCCGCCCTCGCCGCGCTCCTGGCGATCCCGTCCCCGGCCCTCGCCCAGGCTCAGCCTTTTCCTGATCCGGTTCTTCCGCTTGTGTTTCCGGCCTGTCCGGAAGCGGCTCTCACGGCGGCGCTTTCAGCCGGGTCCGCGGGCGCGGTGCTGCGCGCCGCGGAGCGGGCGCGGATTGCGCTCGGGCTCTGCCGCGACCGCGCCCGGCTGATGGCGGAGATCACCGAGCATCATGCCCGGGTGGCGGCGGCGCTGGCGCTGCCCCCGCCCGATGCCCCGGATGACAGCGAAGACGCCACCGCGCGGATCGCCGGCCTCGAGGCGGATCTCGGCATCGCCACCGCCAGGATCGAGCAGCTGCTCGCGCATGCGGAGATGCGCGTGGTCGCGATCTGGTGCGCGCCCGCGAACCAGGCTGAAAGCACCGCCCCGGATGACAGCGAAGGCCGGTGCCGGGCACTGGCTCTTGCCCTGGCGGCCCTGACACAGTCCGTTCATTGCTTCCATGCGGGCGTTGCTGTGGATTGACGTCCAACGTTCGAGAATGCGCTTGGGATGTTTTTTGACCGTCTCCAGAGCCTTGCGAATGGCTTCGATCCGCGGATCGTCTCCGATCTGTTCGTGTCGAGACGCTGTTCGACCAGCCGCCATGGTGGCGTAACCCCGAGGCCAAGAGCCAATACATCCTGAGCATCCATCGCCTATCCCTGTTGTTGTCAATGATGACAGAGGGTAGCTGATTACGCCCTAAGTGACACCCTGAATTCCACGGTAAACGTCGAAGAGACACATGGCACAGGGCGTTCTTCCTTTCGAGTACGAAAGCGAGCCGGGCAGCAGCGATCTGACGGGTTTTGCCGGGATTGGTGTTTACCTTGATTTGATTGAGGCATCGGGACTGGCGGCTGCGGTGCGGCGCGAGGTGCGGGTGGCGGGGCGGCAGGGCTGGCTGGATGTGCAGATGATCATCGCGGTGATCGCACTCAATCTGTGCGGGGGTGATCGGATCGAGGACCTGGAACGCCTGGAGGCGGACGCCGGCTTTGCCGCGACCATGGATGCGGTTGAGCGGCGGCTGTTGGTGCGCCGGGAACGTCGGCAACTGAAGATCCGGTTCCGGCGCGGCCGCGGGCGCAGCGTGCCTTCGCCGTCGGCTCTGTCGGGCTGGTTGGAACGCTTCCACGACGCAGGCCAGGAAGATCTGCGGGAGGTCGGGCGTGCCTTCATCCCGCGCCCGTCGGCGGGTCTGCCTGGTCTGCGGCGTGTCGATCAGGCGCTGGCAGGCGCTGGTGTCATTTCTGCAGCGCCATCGCAGGCAGGGCTCGGCGACGCTGGACATGGACGCGACGCTGGTGCAGAGCCACAAGCGCCAGGCGGAATACTGCTACAAGAAGTTCAAGGCCTGTCAGCCGTTGAACACCTGGTGGGCGGAACAGCAGGTGATCGTGCATTCCGAGTTCCGCGACGGCAATGTGCCGGCCGGCTATCGGCAGTTGCAGGTGTTGCAGGCCTCGCTGGCGGCGCTGCCTGGGGGCGTGGACAAGGTCTGTCTGCGCTCGGACACGGCGGGTTATCAGTGACCGTCCGGTCTCGGGGCTCTGGTTCGGTTCAGCGTTGGCCGATTGCGCTCAGGTCTGAGCGAAACGCCAGGGGAGCAACTCGTCGAGCTTGGTGATTTTGTGATCGGCGATGCGACTGAGCACATCGGTCAGCCAGGCTTGGGGATCGACGCCGTTGAGCCTGGCGGTCTCGATCAGGGTATAGGCGATGGCGGCGGATTTACCGCCAGCCTCCGAGCCGACAAAAAGATAATTCTTGCGACCCAGGGCTATCAGCTTCATGGCGCGTTCGGCGGAATTGTTGTCGATCTCCAGAAAGCCGTGGTCGAGATACGGGCGCAGGCGCCTCATCCGGGTCAGGGCGTAGCGGATCGCCTTGGCGAGCTCGGACTTGCCGGAGATCTTTGGCAACCGGGTTTGCAGCCAGGCTTCCAGAGCATCGAAGATCGGTTTGGCGCGGGCTTGCCGGAGTTGGACCCGCTCAATGGGCACACTGCCGCGGGCATCCTTCTCGACGACGTAGAGCCCGGCGATGCGCTTGATGGCTTCCTCGGCGATGATCGAGCCCTCCGACTGGAAGACATCGGTGAACTTGCGCCGGATATGGGCCATGCAGGCGACTTCATCGACACCACCGGATCGGTAGAGCTCGTTGAACCCGGCATAGCCGTCCGCGTGCATCCAGCCCTTGTACCTGGCCAGATGTCTGGTGGGGTGCTCGCCCTTGCGATCGACGGTGAACTGATACCATGCCGCTGGTGGGTCGGCGCCGCCCCATGGCCGTTCGTCGCGAACATAGGTCCAGATCCGGGCGGTCTTGCATTTGCCGGTGCCCTTCACCTGCATCTTCAGGGGGGTGTCGTCGGCAAAGATCGCCTGGCCGCGCTGAACATGGCGCCCGACCATATCAGCCAATGGTTCCAGCAGTGCCGCCGATTTGCCGACCCGGTCGGACAGGGTCGAGCGGTCGAGATCAATGCCGTCGCGATCGAATATCCGGGACTGGCGATAGAGCGGGAGGTGATCGGCATACTTCGAGACCAGCACATGGGCCAGCAAGGCCGGGCCGGGACGACCCCGCTCGATCGGGCGCGAGGGCAATGGTGCCTGGCAGATCGCCTCGCAACACGTGCAAGCCATGCGGGGCCGGACAAAGCGGTTCACGATGAACCGGCCAGGGATGTATTCCAGCTCTTCGGTGACATCTTCGCCGGGTTTCTTCAGAACCTCGCCGCACTTGCCGCAGGCCTCGCCGGGCGACAGCACTTGCTCGTTGCGCGGCAAGCTGTCCGGCAACGGTTTGCGCTTTGGTTTGTTCTTCGGCCCGGCGACAGTATCAGGCGGCGCAGGCGGCGCGATCTTCGCCGCCGCGATCTCTTCCTCTTCGAGCCCGAGTTCAAGCTGGTTCATCGTCTCCGACTTCGAGCCAAACCGATGACGGCGATGACCGGCGAGCTGGTGTTCCAGCTTGGCGATCCGGAGCGCCCGGGACTTGACCGTCGCCACCAATTGCCCCGCGAACACCCTCAATTCCGAGGGATTATCGGGCAGTGATCTGGTCTGGTCCAGCATAGCCATTCCATACCAGAACGCGACACTGAAGGGAATCCCCAAAGCGTCATGTTTCTCTGTTTTTGTTCAAAAAATCATCCTGCCGTCAGGGGCCGCCAGGGGCGCAGCGGCGCGCGCCAATCAATGCCCTCCAACAGCATCGCCAGTTGCGCCGATGTCACCGACAACCTGCCATGCGCCGGCGATGGCCAGACGAACCTGCCGCGCTCCAGACGCCTGGAAAACAGACACGCCCCTTGCCCGTCCCACCATATGACCTTGATCAGATCGGCGCGCCGTCCCCGGAACACGAACAGGTGCCCGGAATACGGGTCCTGCTCCAGAACCTTCTCGGCCAGCGCCGAGAAACCGTTGAACCCCTTGCGCATATCGGTAACGCCAGCCGCCAGCCAGACCTTCGTCTGCGCGGGAACCGGGATCATGCGCTCAGACCTCGCGCCAACAGCACCACCATGTCCGGATCAAAGGCGCCGCTGAGCGTCAGACGATGGCCCGATGCAAGGGCAATCTCGACCCGGCCGTCGCTGGATGGAATGATCGGTTCCGGCGCAGCGGTGATCGCAGTCGACATCACCTCGACAGGCAGGAAAAAATACCCCATCACCACCCGGCCCAAACTGCGGATCACGACGCCACCCGAACACCATGTTCGCGCTCAGCCCGTGACGGCGCTCCACCGACGCAACTGAAGCCCCTGGCTCAAGCGCCTCGGCCACAACACGCCGCTTGAACGCATTCGAGTAGCTCCGCCGATTGCCTCTACGATGATCCGTCAAGTTCAAGTGTCCGCGTAATTCAAACGGACACGATCGCCCGCGATCACCCGAAGGCTCGCACGCCAATCACAAACCATTCAAGGGCGGGGAGACCGGACGGTTACAAAACAACGGCTGAACCTTTGCACCGCATGAAGGTAAGATCGTTGCGTCGCTGGCGATAGATTGCGGATCGTCATATCGTCAATCATACGCCGGCGTAGAGGGCTTTTGTCAGTCATCGGGGTCTCCTGTCCGGTGAATTGTGCTGTCGGTAAACACACAACTCTTTCAGACAGGACGCTCCGCCCCAAAACCTCAAACTCAAACACCGCGTGAGCGGTTTAGTTCAATCCCATAAATTCGGAGGCTCCTTGCAACAAAGCCGATCATCGTATCAAATGGACCGCGCGGCTCAAACCACCGGCACCGTCGCTCTCATCGGCGGCATATCGGAAACTTCCGCGAACCAGGCGGCCAGTTTCGGGCAGCGGTCGCGCCAGCCCAGGTCGGCGAGGCGAATATCGATATAGCCGAGGGCGCAGGCGGTAGCGATCTTGGCCGCGTTGCGTGGCCCCGACAGCACCAGTTCGGATTGCTCCAGCATCGCCAGGCCGCGCTTGACCTTGGCCACTTGGCCGTCGACCCAGGGCTGGTAGCGTTTCTCCTCGGGCCGCAGCCGCCACTCGTAGACGGTCAGCAGCGTGGCGTCGATGATGCCGTCGGCCAGCGCCTCGGCGGTCAGCATCGGGAACAGCGCGGCGCCGTCGGGGTAGAGCCCGGCACTCGCGCGGTGGTCCAGGTAGCGGCAGATCACCCGGCTGTCGAAGATCGCGGCCCCATCATCGGTAATGAGGCAGGGGATCTTGCCCAGCGGGTTGACCCCGATTGTGGTGTCGTTCGGCTCCAGCGGCGTGCCCGAGCCTGGTATCAGTTCAACCTCGTCAAGCTGACCGGTCGCATGCAGGGTCAGCATGACCTTGCGCACATAGGGCGATGTCGGCGAGTGATAGAGTTTCATGGTTCCCTCCTCCCAGTATCGGCAGCTTCTTCGGCCGCCGCTTCGTTACCTTCTTGCGCCCGTCCGAACATCCGGGCAATGATCATCGAGGTGCGTGGCATCATTTGATAGGGCGCGGACGGCACCGCGGCCTTGCGCCGGGTCATGCGATAGAGCGCGAACAGGACCAGCGCCAGATGCGCCGCCGCGATGAACAGGAACAATGCGGAAGGCCCGTAGGCGGTGATCAACCGCGCCGACAGGATCGGGCTCATGATCGCGCCGATTGAATAAAAGAAAATCAGCGACGCATTCAGTTCGAGGACGAAATCCTTCGACGCGAAGTCGTTGGCATAGGCCGCCGAGACCGAATAGACTGGGTACGAGGTCATGCCGAAGACAAAGGCGCCGAGGAAGATCACCGTATCGTTGCCCGGCTCGACCAGATAGGACACCGACAAACAGCCGATGATCGCGGAGATCGAGAGCCCGATCAGCACGTTGCGCCGGTCGGTCTTGTCGGCGATCCAGCCTACCGGATACTGCGCCGCCACCCCGCCGATAATCCCCGCACTCAGGAACAGCGCGACTTGGCTCTGGGTCAGGTCGATGGCGACGCCGAACACCGGCCCGACCATGCGAAAGCTGGCCCCGGTCACTCCGGAGACGATGATGCCGAAACAGGCCGTGGGCGACAGCAGCGCCGCCTTTATCGGCCTGAGGCGTGGCGCATCCGGGGTCGGCGGGGCGTGGCGCCGGGTCAGTGCAAGCGGCAGCACCGACAGGCAGCAGAACACCGCGACGATGTTGTAGGAGACGTAAGATGCCGGATCGAGCACAGCGATCAGCCCCTGTGCCATGATCGATCCGCTCATGTCGACGACCCGGAAGATACCAAACACCCGGCCCCGGGTCTTTTTAACCATCTTCGCCTGCAGCCAGCTTTCGATCACCGTTATTCCCGAGGCAACCGAGATGCCTGTCAGCAGCCGCAGCGCGGCCCATTGATAGGGCCCCTCGAATATCGGGTGCAACAACGCGCCGATCGCGCCGACGGCGGCGGTGGCGGCGAAAACGCGCGAATGCCCGACCGATCCGACATAGCGCGGCGCCAGCCAGCAGCCGGCCAGAAAGCCGACGAAATGCGCCGAGCCGAGCATGCCGACCTCTGCCGGGGTGAAGTTCCGCGCGATCCCCGCCAACGCGTCGAGCGGCCCCAGCGTGCCGGAGCCGAGTTGGACCAGAATGACCGAAAGGAACAGGGCGGTGAAGGAAATCAGGGTGCGCATGGCGGGGATACCGGCTCGTTCCGATGTGAGTTGCGTCGTTTATGGACGATGCCTGCCAACCATGCCGCCCGTCCCACGACAGATCGTCGTCGTTTTTTCGTCTTTTGCCAAGACTTGTGAATGCGTGTGCGAAAATTCCCCGCCTGGAGCCCCGCCTGGAGGCCCGGCTGGAACCGCGGACTCGACGGCGCCTTGCGGGACCGCGCCCGCATTGTTATCACCCGCCTTGTCAAGGGAGCGAGGTAGACCGTGCGACCACGATCAGCGGCTGGCCTAGGCAACGGGCAATCAACACCCGGTTCGGCACCCGGCACAAACGAGCGGGCAAAATCTGCGAAGATAGGGCCGCTGAAGGGGCTGATACCGTATCTGCGGCCCTACCGGCTGTCGATACTGGGTGTCGCCGCGGCGCTGATCGCCGCCTCCGGGTTCACGCTGGCGCTGCCGTTGGCCTTCCGCCGGGTGATCGACGGGTTCACGGCCGAGAACGCGGCGCTGATCGACCAGTACTTTCTTGCGCTGATCGGCGTGGCGGCGGCGCTGGCGCTGGCCACCGCGATGCGCTTCTACCTGGTCAGCCGCCTCGGCGAGCGGGTCATCGCCGACCTGCGCACCGCCGTTTTCTCCCATGTCGCCAGCATGAGCCCGGCGTTTTTCGAGCGGGTAATGACGACGGAGGTATTGACCCGGTTGACCACGGACACCTCGGTGATCCAGTCGATCATCGGCTCGACCGCCTCGATCGCCCTGCGCAATATCCTGCTGCTGACCGGTGGACTGGTGATGTTGCTGTTCACCTCGGTCAAGCTGACCGGCATGACCCTGCTGATCGTGCCGCTGGTGATCGTTCCGATCTTTGTCCTTGGCCGCAAGGTGCGCCGCCTGTCGCGGCTGGCGCAGGATCTGGTGGCGGAAAGCGCCACCTCGGCGGGCGAAACCCTGCAAGCGGCCCAGACGGTGCAGGCGATGACCCACGAAGCGGCGTCGAAGGCGCGTTTCGCCGGCCGGGTCGAGGCCGCCTACGATGCCGCACGGGAGCGCACCACCGCACGGGCGTGGCTGACCGCCATCGTCATCTTCTTTGTGTTCGGCGGTGTCGTCGGGGTGATATGGATCGGCGCCCGCGACGTGCTGGCCGGGCGCATGAGCCCCGGCGAGATGGCGCAATTCGTGCTCTATGCGGTCTTCACGGCGGGCGCGGTGGGGGCGCTCAGCGAGGTCTGGGGCGATTTGCAGCGCGCCGCCGGGGCGACCGAACGGCTGGTCGAACTGCTGGCCATGGAGAACCCGATCCGTGAAGTGTCCGATCCGGTGCCGCCCGCTGATCCGGCGCCCGGTGAACCGATTGGCGAGATCGTCTTCGACGCCGTCAGTTTCGCCTACGAGACCCGGCACGAGATCCCGGCCCTGAAGGATGTCTCGATCCGCATTGCGCCTGGCGAGCGGGTGGCGATCGTCGGCCCTTCCGGCGCCGGCAAGACCACCATCCTGCAACTGCTGCTGCGGTTCTATGACCCGGAGCGGGGCACGATCCGCCTCGACGGCGTGCCGATCGGCAAGATGCGCCTGACCGACCTGCGCCGCCAGCTGGCGCTGGTGCCGCAGGAGCCGGTGATCTTCGCCGACACGGTGCGCGCCAACATCCTGTACAGCCGCCTCGATGCGAGCGCCGGGGAGGTCGAGCATGCCGCCCGCGCCGCCGCCGCACATGATTTCATCATGGCGTTGCCGGAAGGCTACGATACCTGGCTGGGTGAGCGCGGGGTGCTGCTGTCCGGCGGCCAGAAACAGCGCCTTGCCATCGCCCGGGCGATCCTGCGCGACGCCCCGGTGCTACTGCTCGACGAGGCGACCTCGTCGCTGGACGCCGAGAGCGAGCGCGCCGTGCAGCAGGCGGTCGACCGGCTCAGCCGCGGCCGCACCACCCTGGTCATCGCCCACCGTCTGGCCACGGTGAAGCGCGCCGACCGCATCCTGGTGATGGAGGACGGCAAGCTGGCCGCCACCGGCACCCATGACGAGCTGGTGACCCAGGGCGGCCTCTACGCCCGCCTCGCCCGGCTCCAGTTCACCGAAGGTCTGGCTGCGGAGTAGGGTGCCGGGGCCTGGGTCATGCTCTGGCGGAGCGGACATCCTGATGGCGTTCGACGGCGCGCCGGGATGAATAATTTTTGCTGACATGTGGATTTCTTCTTTACGGCGGCCCTAGTTGGTGCCACCATATCTAGCGGGTCACTACTACAGGCACTACGACCCGTGGCTACCCAAGGTGTATCCTGTGGGCATTGCCTCACCGGACCATCGCAAAATGGGGGACAGAGGCATGGCTGCCGTCGAGCACTATCTACCTGAAACCGATGTTCACCCGATCGACATGGTCGAAACCCTGGCCGAGCAGTGTAGCTGGGACTTCGATCGTGTTGGTGAGGACCAGATCGCCGTTGCGATTGAGGGCGCGTGGCGCATCTACTCCCTGACGCTGGCCTGGTCAGGCCATGACGATATGCTGCGCCTGTACTGCACCTTCGACATGAACCCTCCGGAGGTGCGGCTGGGCGAGTTCTATCGTTTGCTCAACATCGTCAACGACAAGATCTGGGGTGGCAGCTTCACGCTTTGGCGTGAGCAGAAGTTGCTCGTGTACCGCTGCGGGCTGACGCTCGCGGGCGGTGCTCATGCGACGCCAGAGCAAATCGAGTCGATGCTTCACCCGGCGATCGGGCTGAGCGAGCGTTTCTACCCGGCTTTCCAACTGGTCGGGTGGGGTGATGAAAGCGCTGAGGTGGCGGTCGAGATTGCCATCGAAGAGGCATACGGCACCGCCTGACAAGCGCCTGACAAGTGTCGGGGTGCAGGTTAGGCTTAGCGCTGGTCCCTTCGGGTGGGAGGGGCTGGCGCATTTTTTGTTCGGCGCTTTTCAATCGGTCGGAGGACAATGGCATGGCGAAGGTGGATTTGGTGGATGCGGGGGTTGGCTCGCTGGTGTTGCTCGGCTGCGGCAAGATGGGCGCGGCAATGCTGGAGGGCTGGCTCAAAGGCGGGTTGTCGCCTGAGCAGGTGCAGGTGATCGATCCCTACCCGTCGGATTGGCTGAAGTCCCAGGCTTCGCGGGGGATAACCGTGAACCCGGCGGACCTGGCGCCGGCGACGGTCGCCGTCATTGCCGTCAAGCCTCAGATGATGGCCGCGGCGGCGCCGCAGCTTGTGGTGCTGGCAGGGCAGGGCACGGTGTTTCTGTCGATCGCGGCGGGCACGCGGATTGCCGCATTCGAGGCGATGTTCGGGGCGGGCACACCGATCGTCCGGGCGATGCCCAACACCCCGGCCGCCGTTGGCCGGGGTATCAGCGCGCTGATCGGCAATGCCGCTGTTACCGAAGCGCAGTTGGCGATGGCCGAGGCGTTGCTGGCTGCCGTGGGTCAAACCGCGCGGCTTTCCAGCGAGGAGCAGATGCACGCGGTCACCGGGCTTTCCGGCTCGGGCCCCGCCTATGTCTTCCACATGATCGAGGCGATGGCGGCGGCGGGGGTGGCGGCCGGGTTGCCTTCCGACCTGGCCATGCAACTGGCGCGCGCCACCGTTGCCGGGGCAGGGGCGCTGGCCGACGCCTCGCCCGAGGCCGCCGCGCAGCTTCGGATCAATGTCACCAGCCCGGGGGGCACCACGGCGGCGGGACTCGCCGTGTTGATGCCGGCGCTTTCCGGGCTGATGACAAGCACCGTCGCCGCTGCCGCGGGGCGCTCACGGGAGTTGGCCGAGGAATGAATTGTGCAGCGCACAAAAATCCCCTTGACAAATTTTGTGCAGCGCACCATATACCCCTCAGAACGCATGGGAACGGGCCTCTCGCCCGACCCTGCCCCCAAAACACGAGACCAGGAGAGACCCAATGACTACCCAGAATAATCCCTTCGCCTTTGACGCCGAGAAGCTCAAGGAACTGTTCAGCGCGGCCAAGCTGCCGGGCGTTGACGCCGATGCCATGCTGGCCGCCCAGCAGAAGAACGTGGGTGCCATGATCGAGGCCAACAAGGTCGTGACCGCCGGCTACCAGGACCTCTACAAGCGCCAGATCGCGCTGTTCGAGGCGGCTGTTGCCCAGACCAGGGACAAGCTGACCGAGGTCCAGGGTCAGCCGCTGACCGCCGAGCAGGCGACCCGGAACGTCGAAGCCCTGAAGACCGCCTTCGAGAATGCCGTGTCGGATGTGAAGGAGTTCGCCGAGGTGGCCCAGAAGGCCAACACCGGCGCTTTCGAGATCGTCAAGGCCCGCGCCGAGGAAGCCGTCGCCGAGTTCAAGGCGGCTGCCGAGAAGGCCTCGGCCTGAAGGCACCGGGAATACGACCAGTAAACGACCGGACAGTGAGCCTGTAGTTGCGTAAACGTTCCTTGTAAGGGCTGCCTGCCACCCCCCGGCAGGCGGCCCTTTTGCTTTTTGCCCCCCGACCCCCTTGCCATTCGATGCGGCGGGCGGGTACCTGACCCCTCCAAGCGAGCGAGCGAGCCCATGTCCGGCACCATCAGTTTCGACGATTTCCTGAAGGTCGATATTCGCGTCGGCCGGGTGATCGATGCCCAACCCTTTCCGGAGGCGCGCAAGCCCGCCTACAAGCTGTGGATCGATTTCGGCCCGAAAATCGGGGTGAAGAAGACCTCGGCCCAGATCACCGAGCACTACACCCCGGAGACCCTGATCGCCCGCATGGTCATGGCCGTCGTCAACTTCCCGCCGCGCCAGATCGGCCCCTTTATGTCCGAGGTGCTGACGCTGGGCGTCGCCGATGCCGAGGGGAGGGTGGTGCTACTTGCGCCGGACCATGAGGTGCCGCCGGGCGCGCGGATGCATTGATGATGCACTGGTTCGGGGCGCGGCCGGGCGTCGCCAATCAACCGTCCCGGGTCTCCCCGAGAATATGCCCCGCGAAGGTGTCCGGGTCGGACAACGAAACGGTAGGCTTGCTCGGTGGATTTGAACCGCTGACCGGCGTAGCGCAGGATCACCAAACCGAGCAGCGCCACGCAGGCGACGAACGAAAGGAGATGCAACGTGACCAGATGCAACGCTGCGAGAAGGCCCAGCACGACCCTGAAACTGCGGAAGACCTTCGAGCCGGCCTCGTAACGCTGGACCTCGGCGAGACCCGCGGGATGGTCGATCGACAAACGCGCCTTCGACCACTGGAAGACATTGATCGCGTCCTCGGCACCCAACGGGGAAAGCGTGCGGTTTTTGATACGGATCGCATGTTCGAGTGCCCTGCCCGGATCCGCCGGAAACAATCTCCTGGAAATTTCTCTCAGGCAGGCCTGCTTCAGATTTCCTGCGATACGATCGGGCTCGGTGGCCGCCGCACTCGCATCGTCGCGCAGAGGCTTGTAAACATAGTCGTCCAGAATCTTTGCGCCGATCATGAATACGACATGACCGGCGAGATAGCTTGCGAACAGAAAGACGACGACTGGTTCGGCATCCCCGAGCAGGCGGCCGGTCTCGGCAATCCTTGATGCATTCGTGCTCGGCTGTTCGGGCAGAAACAGGTTCGCCGCGAGGTAGACCAACGCTCCACCAGGCAGGAGGATGGTGAAGAAATCCATCAGGCCAATAAAGAACTTCTGAGGCTCGACCATGGCGCTTTCCCGCAGCGAATTGCCGACTCGAACGGATTGCTGACTGGATCCGGTCGATTACAGCTCCGATTTCCGCCCGCCATCCATCGCTTTGCGTGCCGCCGCCGCCGCCCGGCCGGGGCTTTGGTCGAGTTGCATTCCTCGCCGAGTGAGGGCGGTCTATTCCGCCGCCGCCTGCCCGTGACGGCGGCGCACCGCCGTGCCGCTTTCGTACCAGCCCTTGCTCCGGTTGACGATCCGCACCACCGTCAGCATCACCGGGACCTCGACCAGCACGCCGACAACGGTGGCGAGTGCTGCCCCGGATTCGAAGCCGAACAGCGCGATTGCCGTGGCCACCGCCAGCTCGAAGAAATTGCTCGCCCCGATCAGCGCCGACGGCGCGGCGACGCAATGGGCGACGCCGAAGCGGCGGTTCAGCAGGTAGGCCAGCCCGGAGTTGAAATAGACTTGGATCAGGATCGGCACCGACAGCAGCGCGATCACCAGCGGCTGGGCGACGATCTGCTTGCCCTGGAAGCCGAACAGCAGCACCAGCGTCGTCAGCAGCGCCACCAGCGACACCGGGCCGAGCCGATGGAGCACCGCATCCAGCGCCGCCTGGCCGCCCTTTGCCAGCAGGCTGCGCCGCAGAAACTGGGCGAAGATCACCGGCACGACGATATACAGCACGACCGACAGCAGCAGCGTTTCCCACGGCACGATGATCGCCGAGAGGCCGAGCAGGAAGCCGACAATCGGGGCAAAGGCGAACACCATGATGGTGTCGTTCAGCGCCACCTGGCTGAGGGTGAAATGCGGTTCGCCGTCGGAGAGGTTGCTCCACACGAAGACCATCGCGGTGCAGGGGGCGGCAGCGAGGATGATCAGCCCGGCGATGTAGCTGTCGATCTGATCGCCGGGCAGCCAGGGCCGGAACAGGTAGCCGACGAACAACCAGCCCAGTGCGGCCATTGAGAACGGCTTGACCGCCCAGTTGATGAACAGCGTCACGCCGACGCCGCGCCAGTGTTCCCTGACCTGGAGCAGGGCACCGAAGTCGATCTTGACCAGCATCGGGATGATCATCAGCCAGACCAGCACCGCGACCGGCAGGTTGACCCGGGCGATCTCGGCGTCGCCGATCAGGTGAAAAGCCTCCGGCATGAGATGGCCCAGCGCCACCCCGGCGATGATGCAGAGCGCGACCCAGAGGGTGAGATAGCGTTCGAAGATCGACATTCAGGTGGTCCTCGCGGTGTTTCGGGCCTCGGCTCTGTGGTCAGGCTATCTCGGCAACAGCACCGTTGCCTTCAGGCCGCCCAGCCGGGGGCTGTCGCCGAGGTGCAGCGAGCCGCCATGGGCGCGGGCGATGTCCTGAGCGATCGACAGGCCCAGGCCGACTCCGGAGGCGACATTCTGGTTGCGCGCCTCGTCCAGCCGGGTGAAGGCGCGCATCACTTCCTCGCGTTTATCCTCGGGAATGCCGGGGCCGTCATCCTCGACCGAGAACTCCAGCGCCCGGCGGGTCAGCCGGGTCGAAAGAGAGACCTGGGCGCCATAGCTGGCGGCGTTGTCGACCAGATTGGTCAGGCAGCGTTTCAAAGCCCGGCGGCGCATCTCGACCTCGCGCTCGTCGGGGGTTTCGATCTGGCTGTAGAGCGTCAGTTCGGTCCCCTTGCGCCGGGCGTCGGCGGCGATTTCCTCGGCCAGGTCCGTCGGGTCGGCTGGTTCGACGATCTCGCCACCCTCGCCGCGGGCAAAATCGAGGAAGGCGTCCAGCATGTGCTCCATCTCGTCGACATCGCGGCCGAACTCGCGAATCTCCGGCGTGTCCTCGGCCACCGCCAGCGCCAACTTCATCCGGGTCAGTGGCGTTCGCAGGTCGTGGCTGACGCCCGACAGCATCCGGGTGCGCTGCTCAATCTGACGCTCGATGCGGCTGCGCATACTGACAAAGGCGGCGCCGGCGCTGCGCACCTCGACCGCGCCAGAGGGGCGGAACGCCACCGTCCGGCCACGCCCGAAAGCGGCGGCGGCCCGGGCCAGTTCGTTGATCGGCCTGATCTGGTTGCGCAGGAAGATTACCGCCACCACCGTCAGCAGCACCGCCGCCGCGGTCGTCCAGATGAAGAGCTGGTGCGGGTTCGACGGGTTCATCCGGCTGCGTGGGATCAGCACCCGCAGCACCCCCTTGGCGGTGACGACCCGGGCGCTGGCATATTTCCTGAAATTCACCAGATCCAGCGCCATCGGTCGGCGCACCACGTCTTTCAGGGTCTCGTCGATTATTCCGCCAGTGAAGTCGTAGAAGGTACGCAGCGCCCGTGACTCAACAATGCTGCCCTCGTCGAGCCCCATCTCGAAACCGAATTGCGGCCCCATCTCGTTCAGCGCGGCGCGGGCCTCCTCCATGGTTTCGGCGGCCTCGATCCGGGCGATGGCGGCGTTCAACTCGCGCCCGACCGCGCGGGCCATCTGCTCGGTGATGGCGTCGAAGTGGCGTTGGACAAAGATCGAGATCACCACCGCCTGCAACAGCAGGATCGGCAGCAACAGGATCAGCAATGCCCGCCCGAACAGGCTGTTCGGCAGGTATCGCTTGAGGAATTTACGAATGCTGCGCATGAAGGAAAAACTATTGGCCAGCGGAGGGGCGTGCAAGGTGAAAGACCCGTTCGACAGGAATCCCGAGGTCAGCTATGGCGTCGCCGAGCAAGTCGCGCCGGGGGTGCGGCGGGTGACCTGCCGCAATCCATCGGCGATGACCTTCACCGGCACCCGCAGCTATCTGGTCGGCCAGGGCGACGTGGCGCTGATCGACCCGGGGCCGGACGATCGCGAACACCTGGCCGCCATCGCCGCCGCGCTGGAGCCAGGCGAGCGCATCGCGCATATCCTGGTCACCCACAGCCATGTCGATCACAGCCCCGGGGCCAGGGCGGTTGCCGATACGACCGGCGCGCCGGTCCATGCCTTCGGACCGCATGGGGCCGGGCTGTCCGAGACCATGCTGCGGCTCAAGGCCGATGGGGTCGTGCTTGGCGGCGGCGAGGGCGCAGACACCGGCTTCCGGCCAGACCACGAGATGACCGAGGGCGGAACCGTCGGTGCAGGTGACTGGGCGCTGACAGCGCTGCACACCCCAGGACATCTGTCGAACCACATTTGCCTGGTGTTGGAGGGCGGGGGAGTTCTGTTCTCCGGCGACACGGTTATGGGTTGGGCGACCACCCTGGTCTCGCCGCCGGAGGGCGACATGGCGGCCTTCATGGCATCCCTGCGGTGCCTGGCCGGGCGGACGCAGGATCGCCTTTACTTGCCCGGGCACGGCCACCCGGTCACTGATCCGGCGGCAATGCTGGCCTTCCAGATCGCGCATCGCGAGGAGCGACTGGCGCAAATCCTCGCGCGATTGGCGGTCGGCCCCGCCGATGCCGGGCAACTGGCCCAGACGATCTACACCGATGTCGATCCGGTGTTGCTGCCGGCGGCACGGCGCAACGTTCTGGCGAGCTTGATCGGGCTTATGGACGAGGGCCGGGTGGCGGTGCGTGGCCAACTCTCGGCCGCGGCGGTCTTCGAGTTGGCCTGACGCATCCTTTGCCCTGACGGCTCGGCCTGCCGGCGGGTTGTTTGCGCCTGTTCGAAAGCTGACGCTTTCGGCGCCCCTCCTCCCCGCCCAACCACCAGGCGCAATCCCATCCGGTAGGCTTGGTGGTGAGGGGTGTGCATTTGGCGCAAAACGATCTAACCGCCGTGTCTGCGCACCGTGGGCAGGCCTCCCTGGCAAATGCCGCGCAGCGCGATCCAGTCCTGGTCGCTGAGCACCGGCTCATAGGTGCCACCGCCGATACGATCGGCGGCGGCGGCGCGCTCCGCGCGGCCGCCCAGCCCCGGATGGCTGGCGAACAGTTTCAGAACCCCGTCCGCATCGCCGTATTCCTTGCGCAATCTGGTGAAGAAACTGGCGAGGTGCCGGCTTGGCAACTCGGCCTTGGCCAACAGGGCATAGGCAGTCTCGTCCGCGTTGGACTCGGCGTCGCGCCCGTAGCTGGCATTGATCAACGCGTCGCTCGCTACCACGACGATACCGGCACCAAAGACATCGCCCAGCAGCAAGCCCAGGATACCGGCGGTGCCGGCCGCCCGCAGTGCTTCGCGGGTCGGGTCGTGATTGACCACATGTCCGATCTCGTGCGCCAGGATGCCTGCCACCTCCTCCGGGCTGTCGGCGGCCTCGAGCAAGCCGCGCATGAAAACGATCCGGCCGCCGGGAACAGCGAACGCGTTGACCATCTCGTGGTCGATGACGCCGACCCGAAGCGGGTAGGGCAGGCCCATCTCGGTGCCCAGCCGGGCAACCATCCGCTGCAGCGCCTCCTGGCCCCGCGGGTAATCGCAGATCTCCGGGCGGTGGCCGGTCATCAACTCCAGGCCGGACTGGATCTGCTCGACGATGGCATCGCCAAGCTGTTGTTCGCTCTCGGGCGGGATCATCAGGGCCAGTTGCCCGGCAAGCGCAGACAGCAGCACGAAGACGATCAGAGCCATCGAGGCGAGGGCGCCACCCGCCCAGGCGAGGGCGCGCCCTACTCCCTTGCGATCAACCTTGCGGTGGTAGAGGCCGGGGCAGACCTCGGCGATGGCCTTCAGCATCTGCCGATCCGACAACACGATACGCTCGTCGCTGTTGGGATGGGGTGCCAGTTGCATGGCGCTGTCGCCGCGCGGGCCGAGCGCCCGCAGGCTGGCCAGCGGCCAGTGGGCCAGCACCTCCTCGTCGAACCCCATGATCACCAGCGACCGTTCCCGGAAGCTGATGACGACATTTCTGGGCTGGGCGGATTCGCCATTGAAATAGTGCGCCTCGGCCTCCAGCGTGGTGTACTGCGCCAGCGCGGTCATTAAAATCCGGCCCCGACATCGACACCCAGCGCATCGGCAAAACCGCCTGCCTCGGCGGCGTGATCATGCTCGCGCTGGCGGCTTTGGGTCAGGGCCTGGGTCTGGTGGATCACCATCGCTTCGGTTTTTCGTTGCAGGATCGGCCGGGTGAGGAAGATTTGCACGAAGGCAAAAGGAACGGCGAAGAAAACGAGATAGAAAAACACCGCCGCCATGACGATACCGGTGATGGCCTGCATCGGATCGTCTGAAACGGCGTCTCCATCCAACATCAACTGCAGTTGCATCAGCTGGGACATCATATCGAAGCCCTGCATGAAATACCCGACCGCCAGGATCATAGCCAAAACTGCGCCGCCGACCAGAGATGTGCAGATCGCGACCAGCAGGGTGCCGATCAGATAGACGCCGATGATCCTGCCGGGCTTGACGTCATTCTGGAACGTGGCCTCGCCAAGAACCCGGTTGCTCCACAGGTATCGGAAGACCACGATTTCGTAACGCATCATCAAGATGAAAAACGAAATGCAGCAAACGAAAATAACAAGAAAGCCTATGACTTTGGTCGTGATACTGTCATAGTCGGCGGCCACACCCCAGACCGCCAACGCGCCTAGCCCGAGGGCGATATAGAGCCAGATCCAATAGGCGAACAATCCGGCCCACGAGCCATTTTGATGGAACTTCAGATCGCCGAACCAGGTCCGGTCGGTCACGTATTTCGCCAGCCTGAAGTGTTGGTAGGGGTAGAGCAGCCCGCCGGTGATCATGGTCAGGAACCAGTACCATAGCGCCCTGATCGTGTAGCCCCAGGCGCCGTTGTCCATGCCGAAACGGATGCCGCGCCAGCGGGTCCGCGCCATGATGTAGCGCCGCGCCCGGTAGGCGGCGAAGAAGAACAGCGGCAGGGCGGTGAAAGCCGTGAGTAACCGGGCGTAGGGATTTCCCTCGAGATAGGAGATTCCGACAAAGGTTATCAAGATATTCACCAGGCCAAGATAAACCGCCAGGATGATGATGGCGACGAAAAATCCCAGGATCTTTTCCAGGCCGGTGCCGGTATACTCCAGCGGATCCCCTTGTATTCGTATGGAATTCCAGTAATGGCGGCGCAGCCGGGTGACCATCCAGAACCGGTAGAGCCCGACGGTCAGCACTGTCATGAATGCGCTCACCAGCGCCAGCCAAAACAGCGATGCGCCCTTCTTGTCGAATTTTGGGCTGACATTGCCGGTCAGGTGCTCGGGGCCGGTCAGGAGTTCGGGCCGGTAGCTGGCGTCCAGCACCAGCTCGGCGTCCTTTTCCCAGTCGCCCTCGCGCTTGAGGTGACGACGAAGCCCCCGGAATTGCTCGATATCCCAAGGTTTTGGGCCGCTGGTGTCGTCACTCATCGCAGCGCCCCCGTCGCATTGCTTAATCAATACATCAGGACTATGGCCTAATCTGATTGGATTGTCACGGAAAGCGTTCCTTTGGAATCGATCGATTCGTTGACGTTTCAACCGTTTCGTGACGGGGTTCACGAGCGGCGTTGCGGCGCTATAATGATCCGCTCTACCTCGGGTCTGCATAGGATCAACCGGTGTGAAAAAGGCGGCGGCGGAGATCGAGACCAGGCGCTACGGCGACCAGGCCGCAAGCCATGTCCACGATCATCACCAACTGGTCCTGCCGCTGGCCGGGGCGCTGGAGATGGAAATCGCGGGACAGGGCGGCCGGGTCATCGGCCGGCGCGCCGCCTCGATCCCGGGCGGCGAGGCGCACAGCTTTCTCGGGACCGAGGAGAACGCCTTCCTGATCGTAGATATATCTAATAGTGATAGCAGTTTACCGCTTTCTGACGGCCAGCGGTTTTGGGTGATTGCAGCCGAACGGGCCGTTTTCGATTTCGACCCCGAAATGGCGGGGCATCTCGCATTCGTTGCCTCTGCGGTGTGCGCGGTGCCGGGAACAGGAGATGCGGCACAAAATTCGGTAACCCAGGTCAAGACGATGCCCCTGATCCATGCGAGAAGCCTTGCCAACGGATCCATTCTTGGGACCATTTCGGGAGTGAAAGCGATGAACAAGCCCCTAGCCAGATCCTTGTCGGACTACACCACGCTGACCTTCGATTGCTACGGCACCCTGATCGACTGGGAGAGCGGCATCTGGGATGCCTACCAGCCGCTGATCATGGCTGGCGGGCGTGCCGACATCACCCGCGATTCCGCGATGGTCGCCCATGCCCGCCTGGAATCGGCCCAGCAGGCGGCGACGCCGGGGATGCTGTATCCGGCGCTTCTGGCCCGGGTGCATATGCAGTTTGCACACCACTACGACCTTGAAACCACGGCGGAAATGGATGCAGCCTTCGGTGCTTCCGTGCCGCATTGGCCCGCCTTTCCGGACACTGCGGATGCGCTGCGGCGGTTGAAGAAACGCTACAAGCTGGTGATCCTGTCCAACGTCAACCGGGCCGGATTTGCCGCCTCGAATGCCAAGCTGGGGGTGGTGTTCGACGCCATCTATACGGCCGAGGATGTGGGTTCCTACAAGCCCGATCGGCGCAATTTCGAGCACATGCTGGCGCGGCTGGAGGCCGATCACGGGATCGCCAGGGGCCAGATCCTGCACACTGCGCAGAGCCTGTTCCACGACCATGTCCCCGCTTCGGATTTCGGCCTGGCCAAGGCCTGGATCGACCGCCAGGGATTGTCGGAGGGCGGCACCTGGGGGGCGACGGCGGAGGTGGCGCAAAGGCCACAGGTGGATTTCCTGCTCCCGACCATGGCGGCGATGGCGGATGCGGTCGATGCGGACTAGGGTCTGTTGAGATTCATCTTGAGTTTATCACGGCTGCACGGGCGTAGATCATTGCCGGGAAACTGCTGTCGGTCTTGCAGGCTCGCAGTGCGATGCGTTTGAAGTTTTTGAGACTACAGAAGAAATTCTCAATGAGGTGGTGCCATTTGCAGGCCTCGGTGTCGATCTCGTGAGGCGCCTCGGTGGCGTCGGGGCGATAGAGTTGGCACAAAGAGGTGACGTTGCCGGCGCAAGGATCGGCACGGTTTGTCCGCAACGGCGCGCTTGATGGCGCTCATGAGCTGTCGAGCCTTTTGATGCGATGATGTCGGGACGGCGAGAGTAGAGGCCGGGGCATTGCCCCTGATTCTGGATCAAAAAAGTTAAAATTCCCCGTTGTCTTTGAATCCAAAGGGATTTATGATGATTTTTGCGATTAACTCCATCACCAACGGGGTGAAAATAACATGGCACAGGGCGTTCTTCCTTTCGAGTACGAAAGCGAACCGGGCAGCAGCGATCTGACGGGTTTTGCCGGGATTGGTGTTTACCTTGATTTGATTGAGGCATCGGGACTGGCGGCTGCGGTGCGGCGCGAGGTGCGGGTGGCGGGGCGGCAGGGCTGGCTGGATGTGCAGATGATCATCACGGTGATCGCACTCAATCTGTGCGGGGGTGATCGGATCGAGGATCTGGAACGCCTGGAGGCGGACGCCGGCTTTGCCGCGACCATGGATGCGGTTGAGCGGCGGCTGTTGGTGCGCCGGGAACGTCGGCAACTGAAGATCCGGTTCCGGCGCGGCCGCGGGCGCAGCGTGCCTTCGCCGTCGGCTCTGTCGGGCTGGTTGGAACGCTTCCACGACGCAGGCCAGGAAGAGCTGCGGGAGGTCGGGCGTGCCTTCATCCCGCGGCCGTCGGCGGGTCTGCCTGGTCTGTGGCGTGTCGATCAGGCGCTGGCAGGCGCTGGTGTCATTTCTGCAGCGCCATCGCGGGCCGGGCTCGGCGACGCTGGACATGGACGCGACGCTGGTGCAGAGCCACAAGCGCCAGGCGGAATACTGCTACAAGAAGTTCAAGGCCTGTCAGCCGTTGAACACCTGGTGGGCGGAACAGCAGGTGATCGTGCATTCCGGGTTCCGCGACGCCAATGTGCCGGCCGGCTATCGGCAGTTGCAGGTGTTGCAGGCCTCGCTGGCGGCGCTGCCTGGGGGCGTGGACAAGGTCTGTCTGCGCTCGGACACGGCGGGTTATCAGAAGGATCTGCTGCTCTGTTGTGGCGCGGGCCGGGACAAGGTTTTCGGGGTGATCGAGTTCGCCGTCGGCGCCAACGTGACGGCGGCGTTCCGGCGTGCCGCCCTGGCCGTGCCGGAGGCTGAGTGGCGACCGCTGGATCGTGTTTTCGACGGGCAACGCCACGAGACCGGCCAGGAGTGGGCGGAGGTCTGCCATGTACCGAGTTGGGTGGGCGAGAGCAAGACGCGGGCGGATTACCGCTTCCTGGCGATCCGGGAGCCGCTGGAACAGTTGGAGCCTGGCGATGGGGATCAGTTGCCGTTCCCGACCGCGGCGTTTGCTTTGAGGGGGCGCAGCAAGCTGTTCGCCCTGGTCACCAACCGTGATCTGCCGGGCGATGAGGTGATCTGGTGGTCCCGGGAGCGCTGTGGCAAGAGCGAGGAAGTCCACGCGGTGATGAAGCACGACCTGGCTGGCGGCACCCTGCCCTCGGGTCTGTTCGGAGCCAATGCGGCCTGGTGGGCGATCATGGTGCTGGCGCATGATTTGAACGCGGTGATGAAGCAACCGGTTCCGGGACCGGCCTGGGTGGCGCGGCGGATGAAGGCCTTGCGCCTGGCTCTGATCGCCCTGCCCGGCCGGGTGATCCGTCATGCGCGGCGGCTGATCATCCGTTTGGCGAGCGAAGCGGGGCTCGATCCGGTGCTGGGCGCCAGGCGGAAGATCCTGGCCCTGGCGCGCGGCCCGACCTGACGGCTCCGGCCTGCCACGATATCCTTGCTGAAGCGTGATGCCGGCTCCCGGCCAGGGCTCCGCTTGGCCAACGGACAGGCGCGGGACCCGCAAAACGCGTGGCCACCTTGAGAATATCTCCTCAAGCGCGAAATCCGCGGGAGTGGTGCCCGGGCGCGGGCCGAAAACCCCACAACGGCACCCATCGCCGCCCCTGCCGAGGCGCGTCAGGGATTTAGTTCGGGAATCCTGGTTGCGCTACCCGGTTTCGCGCTGATCCGGCAGCTTGTAGTCTATCCCGTCCAGAATTCCCCGCAGCTTCAGCTTCGAGATCTTGCCCGTGGCGGTGTGGGGGATTTCGTCGAAGTAGATCACGTCGTCCGGCAGCTGCCATTTGGCGAAATGGGGGCGCAGAAGGTCGATGATCTCGGCCGCTGGGGGTTCCTTGCCCTTGTGGGGTACCACCACCAGGACCGGGCGCTCGTCCCATTTCGGGTGGGGGATGCCGACCGCCGCCGCTTCAGCGACGTCCGGGTGGCCGACGGCGAAGTTTTCCATCTCGATCGAACTGATCCACTCGCCGCCGGACTTGATGACGTCCTTGAAGCGGTCGGTGATGCGGACATAGCCCAGCGGGTCGATATTGGCGGCGTCGCCGGTGTCGAACCAGTCGTCGGTGTCGATGATGTCCGTGTCCTGATTGAGGTAGCGCTTCACCACGCCGGGGCCGCGGACCAGCAGGCGGCCCTGGGTTTTGCCGTCCCAGGGCAGCATTGCGCCATCCTCGCCACGGATCGCCAGGTCCACCGTGAAGGGCGGATGGCCGACCTTGAGCTGGGCGTCGAGGCGTTCCGCCTCGGGCAGGGCGGCGGTCTCGGGCTTGAAGGAGCAGAGGGTGCCGAGCGGCGAGGTCTCGGTCATGCCCCAGGCGTGCAGCACCTGAACGCCGTAGTCGTTCTGGAACGCCTCGACCACCGCGAGCGGGCAGGCCGAGCCGCCGATGACGACGCGGTTGAGGTCCGGCAGGTACAACCCGTTCTCGCGCAGATAGGTCAGCAGCAACAGCCAGACGGTGGGCACGGCGGCGGTAACGGTGACCCCGTGGCCGAACATCTCGTAGAGGCTGGCAGGGTCGAGTTGGCGGCCCGGCAGCACCATGCCCGCTCCCGCCATCGGCGCCGAGAAGCCGGTCGACCAGCCATTGGCGTGGAACAGCGGCACCACCGGCATCAGCACATCGCAGCTGGACAATGCCAGCATGTCGGGCTGGATCATCACCATGGCATGGATAACGTTCGAGCGGTGGGAGTAGACCGCGCCCTTGGGCTCGCCGGTGGTGCCCGAGGTGTAGCAGATGCCGCAGGCGGCGGTCTCGTCGACCGCGACCCAGCCCGCCTCGCCGGTTTCCGATCCGACGATCTCCTCGTAGCAGTGGACGTTGGGCAGGCTGGTCTCGGGCATGTGGGCCCGGTCGGTCATCACCACATAGCCGCGGACCAGCGGCAGGTCGGCCGCCACGCCTTCCAGGATCGGCACCAGGTCCAGGTCGCAGAACAGCCAGCGGTCCTCGGCGTGGTTGATGACGTAGAGCAGTTGCTCGCGGCTGAGACGCGGGTTCAGCGAGTGCAGCACGGCGCCCGCGCCGGGTACGCCGTACCAGATCTCCATGTGGCGCGCGGTGTTCCAGGCCATGCAGCCGATGACCTCGCCGGGCTGGACGCCGAGGCGCCCCAGCGCCTGGGCAAGCTTCAGCGCCTGGGTTCGGATTTCGGCCCAATTGGTTTGGGTCAACGGCCCCTCGCCCTGATTGCTGACGATGGGGCGGCTGACGATTGCGCGCGCTGCGTGATACTTGGCGGCATGGTCGATGATCGACGACACCCGAAGCGGCCAGTCCTGCATCAGCCCAAGCATGGGCACTCCTCCCGAAAATTTTTCTGTCTGACATTCAAGTAACCAGCGGTTCGGCCGCTGTGAAGTCCGATCTTGCACCGGCGAGGCGCAGCAGGCAAATGTTGCCGGGCGGCGCGGGGCCGCGACTCAACGGGAACGGCGAAATGAAACCCACCACCCTTGGCGCGTTGTGGATCATCTTCGGCATGTCGCTGATTGCCCTCGGCGACAATTTCGTCGTCGGGTTGGCGGGCGACATAGGGCTGTGGCAGTTTCATTTCATACGCTCGGCGATGGTGTTGCCGCTGGTGGCTCTGATCGCGGTCCTGATCGCGCGAAAGAGCGCCCTGTTTCCGCATGCGCCGGTGGCGGTGATGCAGCGGAGCCTGTTCGGCACCGTCGGGTTGATGATGTATTTCGCCGCCTTGCCGGCGGTCGGGATCGCCCAGGCGGCAGCGGGGTTCTTTACCTCGCCGATCTGGGTCGCGGTGTTCTCGGCGTTGATTTTCGGCGAGCGGGTCGGACCAAGGCGGATCGCCGGGGTCGTCCTCGGCTTTGCCGGGGTCTGCCTGGTGCTGGGGGTGGGTGCCGAGCCGGTGAGGCCGATGGCGTTGATAGCCGTGGGCGGGGCGGCGGCCTGGGCGATGAATGTCATCTGGACCGGCCGGTACTGCCTGATCGAGAGCCCGGTCTGCCTGGCGATCTGGCAGTACGTCTTCCTGATGCTGGCCGGTCTGGCGGGGCTGGTGCTGGCGCCGTGGCTGGGCGGGGTGCTGGAGGGCGTGCCGGGGACCGGATTTGTCACCCAGCCCTGGCGCCCGGTGGGCATGGCCACGGCGGGCGTGGTGTTCCTGACCGGGCTGGCCGGGATCATCGCCACCGGGTGCATCGCGCGCGGCTATATGAGCGGGACGTCGAGCATCATGGCGCTGTTCGACTTCAGTTTCCTGCTCTGGGCGCCATTCTTCGCCTGGTTGGTCTGGGGCGACGTGGTGAGCCTGCGGGTCGGCGCCGGCATGGGGTTGATCGTGATCGCCGGCGCATTGGCTATCTGGTCGGGGGAGCGAGCGGTGGAGGCGAGTTAGCAGGTTGCGCCAAATGCGCACCACGCTGCCTCTCGGCTGGTTTTTGCCCGTGTCAATATCCGCTTATGCGCCTGCCCGGTCACCGAAGGGGGCCGGGCAGGCGCATAATACCAACGGCCTTCTCAATTGACTCCTGCTCTTCGACGTTGGAAGTGGATTTGATTACATCTCCGAGCCGGGCTGCGATCAAGTAGATCATGGTGATGAAGGTCTCGGTGTTGCGGTAGCCTCTGGCTCTTGCCCTGGCGGCCTGAAACAGTCCGTTCATTGCTTCCATGCGGGGCTTCCATGCGGGCGTTGCTGTGGATTGACGTCCAACGTTCGAGAATGCGCTTGGGATGTTTTTTGACCGTCTCCAGCGCCTTGCGGACGGCTTCGAGCAGCGGAGCGTCTCCGGTCTGTTCGTGTCGAGACGCTGTTCGACCAGCCGCCATGGTAGCGTAACCCCGAGGCCAAGAGCCAATACATCCTGAGCATCCATCGCCTGCCCCCTCCGTTGTTGTCAATGATGACAGAGGGTAGCTGATTACGCCCTAAGTGACGCCCTGAATTACAGGTTAAACGTCTAAGATTCTTGACTCTTTGGGGTTCCCAAATCAGCGAAAGTCTGATTCTCTGTGATCGACGCAGAGAAGGAGGGAATGGCAATGGCAAGTGTCGAGATTACACGCACGGATATGACGGCGGCGGAGTTGCGAGCGGCGGCGAGGGGCGCGAAGAATGGGCGCGCGGCGCAACGGATGCTGGCGCTGGCGCTGGTGCTGGAGGGGGCGGACCGGGCGACCGCTGCGGCGACCTGCGGGATGGACCGGCAGACGTTGCGCGACTGGGTGCACCGCTACAACGCCGAGGGGCTGTCCGGCCTCTACAACCGCCCCTCGCCCGGCAAGCCGCCACTGCTTTCGGCGGCGCAGAAGGCCGCGCTCGCCGCGCAGGTGGAGAAGGGTCCCGACCCGGAGGTCGACGGGGTGGTACGCTGGCGGTGCATTGATCTGAAGCGGTGGATGGAGGCGCAGTTCGGGGTCGTCATGCACGAGCGCACGGTCGGCAAGCAGCTGGCGGCGCTCGGCTATCGGCGGCTGTCGGTGCGTCCGCAACACCCGAAGGCCGACCCCGCGGAGCAGGAGGCGTTTAAAAAGGGGATTATATACTTAAGTGACCAAAATAGTTGACGGTTGACGCTTGGCGTTTGCCGGTTTTAAGATCGCCTTAAAAACAGAAACGAGGGGATGCGTGGCATGAACAAGCTTTATTACGGCGATTGCCTGACCATCATGAATGACATGGCGCTGGGCAGCGTTGACCTGATTTATCTCGACCCGCCATTCAATTCAAAACGCGACTACAACGCGATTTACAAAGACGAAACGGGCCGGCCTTTGCCTGACCAGATTGAAGCTTTCTGTGATTTATGGGAGTTGGATGACGAGCGGGAACGGGCAATCAGAAACATGCCGATCCTCATGCCCCTGATTCTGGATCAAAAAAGTTGAAATTCCCCGTTGTCTTTGAATCTAAAGGGATTTATGATGATTTTTGCGATTAACTCCATCACCAACGGGGTGAAAATAACATGGCACAGGGCGTTCTTCCTTTCGAGTACGAAAGCGAACCGGGCAGCAGCGATCTGACGGGTTTTGCCGGGATTGGTGTTTACCTTGATTTGATTGAGGCATCGGGACTGGCGGCTGCGGTGCGGCGCGAGGTGCGGGTGGCGGGGCGGCAGGGCTGGCTGGATGTGCAGATGATCATCACGGTGATCGCACTCAATCTGTGCGGGGGTGATCGGGTCGAGGATCTGGAACGCCTGGAGGCGGACGCCGGCTTTGCCGCGACCATGGATGCGGTTGAGCGGCGGCTGTTGGTGCGCCGGGAACGTCGGCAACTGAAGATCCGGTTTCGGCGCGGTCGCGGGCGCAGCGTGCCTTCGCCGTCGGCTCTGTCGGGCTGGTTGGAACGCTTCCACGACGCAGGCCAGGAAGAGCTGCGGGAGGCCGGGCGTGCCTTCATCCCGCGCCCGTCGGCGGGTCTGCTTGGTCTGCGGCGTGTCAATCAGGCGCTGGTGTCATTTCTGCAGCACCATCGCAGGCAGGGCTCGGCGACGCTGGACATGGACGCGACGCTGGTGCAGAGCCACAAGCGCCAGGCGGAATACTGCTACAAGAAGTTCAAGGCCTATCAGCCGTTGAACACCTGGTGGGCGGAACAGCAGGTGATCGTGCATTCCGAGTTCCGCGACGGCAATGTGCCGGCTGGCTATCGGCAGTTGCAGGTGTTGCAGGCCTCGCTGGCGGCGCTGCCTGGGGGCGTGGACAAGGTCTATCTGCGCTCGGACACGGCGGGTTATCAGAAGGATCTACTGCTCTATTGTGGCGAGGGCCGGGACAAGGTTTTCGGGGTGATCGAGTTCGCCGTCGGCGCCAACGTGACGGCGGAATTCCGGCGTGCCGCCCTGGCCGTGCCGGAGGCCGAGTGGCGGCCGCTGGATCGTGTTTTTGACGGGCAACGTCAGGAGACCGGCCAGGAGTGGGCGGAGGTCTGCCATGTACCGAGTTGGGTGGGCGAGAGCAAGACGCGGGCGGATTACCGCTTCCTGGCGATCCGGGAGCCGCTGGAACAGTTGGAGCTTGGCGATGGGGATCAGTTGCCGTTCCCGACCGCGGAGTTTGCCTCGAAGGGGCGCAGCAAGCTGTTCGCCCTGGTCACCAACCGTGATCTGCCGGGCGATGAGGTGATCTGGTGGTCCCGGGAGCGCTGTGGCAAGAGCGAGGAAGTCCACGCGGTGATGAAGCACGACCTGGCTGGCGGCACCCTGCCCTCGGGTCTGTTCGGAGCCAATGCGGCCTGGTGGGCGATCATGGTGCTGGCGCATGATTTGAACGCGGTGATGAAGCAACTGGTTCTGGGACCGGCCTGGGTGGCACGGCGGATGAAGGCCTTGCGCCTGGCTCTGATCGCCCTGCCTGGCCGGGTGATCCGTCATGCGCGGCGGCTGATCATCCGTTTGGGGAGCGAAGCGGGGCTCGATCTGGTGCTGAGCGCCAGGCGGAAGATCCTGGCCCTGGCGCGCGGCCCGACCTGACGGCTCCAGCCTGCCACGATATCCTTGCTGAAGTGCGATGCCGGCTCCCGGCCAGGGCTTCGCTTGGCCAACGGACAGGCGCGGGACCCGCAAAACGCGTGGCCACCTTGAGAATATCTCCTCGAGCGCGAAATCCGCGGGAGTGGTGCCCGGGCGCGGGCCGAAAACCCCACAACGGTGCCCATCGCCGCCCCTGCCGAGGCGCGTCAGGGATTTGGTTCGGGAATCCTGGATGCGCAAAGCAGGTCTTGATGATGGCGTAGCAGAATTCTGGAAAACATGGATGGACGCCTTGCGCAAGACTCAACCGAGTCTCTTGGCCTACCTCTCCTACATGGTCGAACGGTTACTGCCAATGCGCGGTATCCTGAAGCCGACCGGCTCAATCTATCTGCACTGTGATCCGACCGCCAGCCATTACATCAAGGTGATGATGGACGGAATATTTGGGCATCAGAATTTTCAAAATGAAATAATCTGGCCGTATTCTACTGGAGGTCGATCAAAATCAAGGTTTTCTCGGAAACATGACATAATCCTTTTTTATTCCCGCACAGCAAAATTAAATTTCTATTGGCAGTCAGTTGGAGTTGTGCGCGGCGTTGAAAAAAGAAACAATATGAAAAAAAATGTAGATGCCGATGGGCGTGTATACTTTTCTATTAAATCTTCGGGGAAAATTTACAAATATTACGAAGATGAAAAAATCACACCGACAGATGTTTGGCCTGACATTTCTGCGATGAACCAAAGAGACCCTGAACGCATGGGTTATGCCACTCAAAAGCCGCTTGCTTTACTTGAACGAATAATCAAAGCCAGCAGCAATGAAGGCGACGTGGTGTTCGATCCGTTTTGTGGGTGTGCAACGACGATTGAGGCGGCCCATAGACTGAAACGAAAGTGGATCGGGATCGACATTGCGATTCATGCCATCAAGCGCGTGGCTAAGGTGCGACTGAAAGATCGCCTTGGATTGATCGACGGCACGGATTTTATCATTGATGGCGTTCCGCGAACGGTCGAAGGGGCGCGCGATCTTTGGGAGCGCGACAAATACCATTTTCAGAAATGGGCCGTGGAAGAGATCGATGGGTTTGTCACGTCACGACGCACGGGTGACGGAGGGATCGACGGCAGGTTGTATTTTGCACACCCTGACTTCCGAGACCTGAAAAGCATGGTGCTGGAGGTGAAGGGAGGAATGAACGTCGGTATAGGTGTTGTGCGCGACTTGCGCGGTGTGCTGGAGCGTGAGACCAGCTTGATGGCGGGACTGATTGTGATGGAAGAGTTGGGCACTCGGAAGGCACAAAATTTCAGGCAGGAAATGGCATCGGCAGGAGATATTGAAGTTAAAAACGTTCAATATGCCCGGATGCAGATGCTGACAGTCGCGGAAATCCTGGAAGGCAAGCGGTTCAAAACGCCAGGTGCTGTCGGGCGTGGCCTTGCAGAACCCATCTTGCCCTTTGGGAGTCAAAAACATGATCCACGATCAACGGAGGACTGACGCCGTGGTCACTTAAGTATATAATCCCCTTTAAAAAAAACTTCTCCCGGACGGTAGCGGCGGCCCTCCCCGAGGCGGCGCACGGCAAACCGCTCGAGATCTGGTTCCAGGATGAAGCCAGGGTGGGTCAGCAGGGCACGCTGACAAGGGTCTGGGCGAAGCGCGGCACCCGCCCCCGCGCCGTCCGCGACACGCGCTACAAATCGGCCTGCATTTTCGGCGCAGTCTGCCCTGACCGCGCCACCGCCGCCGGTCTGGTCATGCCCTTCGCCGACACCGAGGCGATGAATGCCCACCTCGCCGAGATCGCCCGCGCCGTAGCCCCTGGTGCCCACGCGGCACTCGTCGCCGACGGTGCCGGCTGGCATGCCGGCAAAGACCTCATGGTGCCCGACAACGTCACGCTGCTCATTCTCCCGCCATACGCGCCCGAACTCAATCCGGTCGAAAACGTCTGGCAATACCTGCGCGCCAACAAGCGCGCCATAACAGCCCGTTGACGAAGTCGGCCCTGGACACGAGCGGCCTGGTCTGATTCTATGATATTCTGATTTGACCGGGAGGTTCGCCGATGTCGATGGGACTGCAGAAGGATCGTCAGGGTGATTTGATGGTGGGCTGGGCGGAGATGCCGCGCTCGCCGGGTCATGTGTTTTACGACCGTCTTCAGTCGGTCCTGATTGAGGGCGGCTTCGACGACTTCGTCGAGGCGACCTGCCGGTGCTATTACGCGGCCAGGACGGGAGCGCCTTCGGTGCCGCCGGGGCGCTATTTCCGCATGCATCTGGTGGGCTACTTCGAGGGCATCGACTCTGAGCGCGGGCTGGAATGGCGCTGCTCGGATTCGCTGTCGCTGCGGGAGTTTCTGCGGCTGGAGAGCCGGGATCGTGTGCCGGACCATTCCTGGCTGTCGAAGACCCGCACGCGTCTGCCCCACGAGGTGCACGCGGTGGTCTTCGATTGGGTTCTGGCGCTGATCGCCGAGGCGGGTTTGGTGAAGGGCGACCGCATCGGGGTGGATGCCTCGACCATGGAGGCCAACGCGGCGCTGCGCAACATCGTGCGGCGCGACACGGGTGAGGGCTACCGGGAGATGCTGGAGCATCTGGCCCGGGAGAGCGGCATCGAGACGCCCACGGCCGAGGACCTGGCGCGTCTGGACCGCAAGCGCAAGGGCAAGAAGCTCTCGAACCAGGATTGGGTTTCCAGGAGCGACCCCGAGGCCAGGGTCGCCAGGATGAAGGACGGCACGACCCATCTGGCCTACAAGCCCGAGCACGCGGTGGATCTGGACACCGGGGCGGTGGTGGCGGCCGAGTTGCACCCAGCCGATGAGGGCGACACCACGACGCTTTTCAAGACCCTGGCGGCGGCCGAGGCAAACCTCGAGGCGGTGGCTGCGGCACCGACGCCAGAGAGCCCGGCCGAATGCGTCACCGACAAGGGCTATTTCTCACGGGCGGTCTTGAAGGCCCTGGACGACAGTCCCTGGAAGACCCGGATCGCCGAGCCCAGGCAGAAGGGCTTTTCGCGCTGGCGCGATGACCAGGCGGCGCGCCGGGCGGTCACCAACAACCGCGTGCGGCTCAAGTCCGGGGTCGCCCGCGATGCCTTCAAGCTGCGCGCCGAGATCGTCGAGCGCTCCTTTGCCCACACCCTCGATCGCGGCGGCATGCGCCGAACCTGGCTGCGCGGGCGCGAGAACGTGCACAAGCGATACCTGCTTCACGTCGCCGGCCACAACCTCTCGTTGCTGATGCGCCAACTCATCGGTGCCGGCACCCCGCGCCAGGCTGTGGCGGGCGGATATGGCGGTGTTTTCGTGCTTGTTGCGCCCTCTGGAGCCGTTCTGGTCGCTCAGATCGTCCTCATCGTCTCGGAGGATGGCGAAACCGCCGACGCCGCGTTATGTTTCGTCGTGGGGTGAAACCCGGTCAAGTGGGGTGAAGCCCGGTAAATGGCGACTTTTTCAACGGGCTGATAACCGTCTTCGATGGCGACCCCGACATCGTCGACAAATGCTGCACCGCATGGAACTTCTTCGCAAACGATACAGCCGCCATCGCCACCATCACCACACGAAAATGGGCACAGGTCAATCGTTAGGGCGGTTGGTATAAGACCCGCCGGGAGGCGGGGAAGCGGGGCGGGGGGATGGGTTCGCGAGTGCGAGCACTGGGGTGAAATCGTTCAGTGGAAATCCCGGCTGGGGAACAGCCGTTTGGCCTGCTCGCGCGGGTGATGCGCGCGGGGCGGCGGAGGGCGCTTCGCCGCGCCGGTTTGGCCGCGGGGATCGCCGAGGCGGTCGAGCCAGGGGGAGAGGTCCTCGATCCGCCCGGCGATCAGGTGGTGGACCGAGCCTTCGCGTTGCAGTTTGCCGGTGACGCGCAACAGCCGCCCGGCGATCACCGCGCGGCGGAAACGCTGGTAGGTCTTTGGCCAGACGATCACGTTGACCACCCCGGTCTCGTCCTCCAGCGTGATGAAGATCACCCCCGAGGCGGTGCCGGGGCGCTGGCGGGTGATGACCAGCCCGGTGGCGGCCAGGCGGGTGCTATCGGGGGTTTCGGCGATGCGGGTTGCGGCATGGCTGGGGGGGCGGCAGCCGGAGAGCTGCTCGCGCAGCAGCGCCAGCGGGTGGGCGCGGAGGCTGAGGCGCAAGCTCCGGTAGTCCTCGATTACCTGTTCGCCAAGGCTGGGGGCGGGGAGTTGGGGGCTGGGCTCGGTCAACCCCTCGCCGTCGGGAAACAACGGCAGAGGGGCGTTGCCGGTCAGCGCACGGGCCTCCCACAGGGCATCGCGCCGTGACATGCCGGGAGTGGCCAGCCCCGAAGGCGCGAAGGCATCTGCATTGGCCAGTTTGGTGATTGCGGCGCGGGTCAGGCCGGTGCGGCGCTGGAGGGTCTCGATATCCGCATATCCGTTGCCACGGGCAGCCGAGATCCACTGGCCGTCCTCTTCGCGCAGCCCCTTGATCTGGCGCAGGCCGAGGCGGAGCGCCAGCGCGGTGCCATCCGCACCCCGGGCGGAGGGCTCCAGGGTGCAGTCCCAATAGGAGGCGTTGACGCAGACCGGGCGGACCTCCACGCCATGTTCTCTGGCGTCGCGGACAATCTGCGCCGGCGCATAGAAGCCCATCGGCTGGGAATTCAGCAGCGCGCCGGCGAAGACCGCCGGGTGGTGGCGTTTGAGCCAGGCGGAGGCGTAGACGAGGAGGGCGAAGGAGGCGGCATGGCTCTCCGGAAAGCCGTATTCGCCGAAACCCTCGATCTGGCCGAAGCAGCGTTTGGCGAAATCGCGCTGGTAGCCGCGCGCGCACATGCCCTCGATGAAACGCTCGCGGAAGCTGGAGATGGTGCCGGTACGGCGGAAGGTGGCGAGCGAGCGGCGCAGGCGGTCCGCCTCTTCAGCGGTGAAGCCGGCGGCGACGATGGCGATGCGCATGGCCTGCTCCTGAAACAGCGGCACGCCGAGGGTTTTGCCGAGGACTTCGCGGAGTTCCTCGGAAGGGAATTCCACCCGCTCCAGCCCCTGGCGGCGGCAGATATAGGGATGGACCATGTCGCCCTGGATCGGGCCGGGGCGGATGATCGCGACCTCGATCACCAGGTCGTAGAAATTGCGTGGCTGCATCCGGGGCAGGAAGTTCATCTGGGCACGGCTCTCGACCTGGAAGACGCCTAAGCTATCCGCCTGGCACAGCATGTCGTAGGTGGCGGGGTCCTTGGCGGGCAGCGTCGCCAGCGTGTAGCGGGTGCCGTGATGCGCGGCGATCAGGTCGAAGGCCTTGCGGATGCAGGTGAGCATGCCGAGGCCGAGGACATCGACCTTGATGATGCCCAAGGCGTCGATGTCGTCCTTGTCCCATTCGATGACGGTGCGGTCCTCCATCCGTGCATTCTCGATCGGGACCAATTCGTCCAGCCGCCCGGCGGTGATGACGAAGCCGCCGACATGCTGGGAGAGGTGGCGCGGGAAGCCGATGATCTGGGTGACCAGTTCCATGGTCTGGATCAGGCGGCGGTCGGTGGGGTCGAGACCGACCTCGCTGAGGCGTTCGGGAGCGATGGCTTCGCGCGACCAGCCCCAAACCTGGCCGGAAAGCGCGGCGGTGACATCCGCCGAGAGGCCCATGGCGCGGCCAACTTCGCGCAGTGCCGCGCGGCTGCGGAAATGGATCACGGTGGCGCACAATCCGGCGCGGTGGCGGCCGTAGCGCTCATAGATGTGCTGGATCACCTCCTCGCGGCGCTCGTGCTCGAAATCGACGTCGATGTCGGGGGGCTCGTCGCGGGCCTCGGAGACGAAGCGCTCGAACACCATCGAGATGGTCTCGGGCGCGATTTCGGTGATGCCGAGGCAGTAGCAGACGACGGAGTTGGCGGCCGAACCGCGGCCCTGGGCGAGGATGCCGCGCGAGCGGGCGAAAGCGATGATGTCGTGGACGGTGAGGAAATAGGGGGCGTAATCGAGCTTGCCGATCAGGGCAAGTTCGCGGGTGACGAGGGACCGGGCCTTTTCGGGGGCGCCTTCGGGGTAGCGCCATTCGAGGCCCTTGCGGGCGAGGCGCTCAAGCCGGGTTTGCGGCGGCTCGCCGTTACCCTCGTCGGGGTATTCATACGCCAGTTCGTCGAGGGAGAAGGTGCAGCGGGCGGCGATTTTCAGGGTGGTGACGATGGCGTCGGGGTGGGCGGCGAAGATGCGGGCCATCTCGGTGGGCGCGCGCAGGCGGCGCTCGGCGTTGGGCTGGGCGAGGTGGCCCAGGGTCTCAATGGTGCGCCGGGTGCGGATGCAGGTGAGGATGTCGGCCAGCCGGCGGCGGCTGGCCCGGTGCATGAGCACGTCGCCGGTGGCGGCGAGGGGGGTTCCGGCCTGGTTTGCGAGAGTGGCGAGGGCGGCAAAGCGGGCCTGGTCGCGACCGTCGTAGCGCGGCGCGGCGGCGAGGGAGATGTCGGTGCCAAAGCGGCGCGTCAGCCGTTGCAGGTGTTGCAGCGTCGCGCCCGTGCCGGGCTTCGGGGTTTGTGCTTGTGGCGCGGTTGCGGGTGCCTCTCCCATGTCCCGGGCTTGCCCCGGGATCTCGCGGGTTTGTTCATCGGGGTCCCGGCTCAAGGCCGGGACATGGGTGAGGGGATCGGGCGCGCAGGCGATGAGGATCAGGCCGGGTTCGGTTTGGCAGAGGTCGTCCAGCGTCAGCTCGCAGCCGCCCTTTTGCGCCCGGCGCTTGCCCAGCGTCAGCAGGCGGCAGAGTTGGGCATAAGCGGCGCGGTCGGGGGTCAGCGCGATGACTTCCAGGGGGGTGTCGGTGAAGGTGATGCGGGCGCCGATGATCAGCTTGGGGAGTGTGCGGATTTGTGGCGCCGGTTCGGGATTTGGTTCGGGGGGCGGGGCTTCGGTCAGCCGCGCGGAGGGGTCGGTGCGGGTCTGGCTGCGGATGCGGGTGTGGCTGGGGCTGGGGCTGGGGCTGGGGGCGCCCTGGGGGGCGTCCGCGCGCTTGACCTCACGCCGGAGTTCCCGCAGTCGGACATGGGCGCGCACCACGCTGGCGAGGGTATTGCGGTCGGTGATGGCCAGCGCCGCGAGGCCAAGCTGGGCGGCGCGCTGGACCATTTCCTCGGGGTGCGAGGCCCCGGTGAGGAAGGTGAAATTGGTGGTGACGGCGAGTTCGGCATAGGGCATGTTCCTTTTATGTTCTTATTGGGAATGGTTGGCAAGGGTGGGTTAGTTGCCCGCGGGGGTGCCGGTGGCGTGGGGTTTCTCACCCTTTTTGCAGAGCAGGGCGTCGCGGATCTCGGCGCGGGAGAGGCGGGAGATACCGCCCTCCTCGGGGTGATGCGCCAGCGCCGCCTCGACATCCTTGGGCAGGGTCTCGAGGCAGGAGGCCACGGTCAGGCCATCCGGCAGCACTGTCTCGGAATCACCGACGGCATCTTTCAATTGCTCTTGCGTCAGGTTGCGACAAATGACATTCGCAGACTGCAGCAGCGCACCTCGAAGTGTAGCGCTGCTGCAGTCTGCGTTTTGCATCTCCGCCTCCCAGAGGTTGGCCCCCTGCAGGCTGGTACAGTAGCGCTCGTCATCGGACGGCTTCCAGCAGTCCAACTCGGCGCCCTGAAGCTCGGCCTCCCGCAGATTGGTGCCGTCGAGGCGGGCGCTGCGCAGGTCGGCGCGCGGCAGGACCGCGCGCGCCATGTCGGCGTTGCGCAGATCGCGCTGGCGCAGTTCCGGCCCGGTCAGGAATGCCAGGCGGGCGGACCACTCGTCGCGCGCCTCGGCCCAGAAGGCGCGGCGTTGCTCCGGGGTCAGTTCATCCTTCGGCTTGATGCCGTTCACCTGGCGATACGCCTTCCCGAAGCCCTTGAGCCAGCGGTCATAGGGTTTCCAATCGTCCGGCTTTGCGATCAGCACGGCCTCGCGAAGGTTGGCGGGGTAGAGCAGAATCGGTTGCCCGGTCTTCGTATCAGTCAGTATACCGCCCTCGGTCGCCTCCCAGGACAGGAAGACGAGCGTCAGGGCAAAGGCGGTGCCCCAGCCGCGGCGCACACCGTGGGCGCGGCTCACATTGGCCATGCGCCTGGCGGCGCTGGCGAGGCCAGTGAGGCCGACGAGCGTTGCCAGAAAGAACCGGACGGCGATCCAGAGGGTCAGCCATTGGTTATGGGCGGGCATTGAGCGGAACCAAAGCAGGGCGAGCACGAGGATGCCGAAGGCAGCGCCCGGCGCCAGGCTGACAATGACCACGAAGCGGCCCATGGGGCGCGGCGATGTGGAGCCCTCCGGGCTGCCGTCGTCCTGCTTGCGCGCCCGGTTGCGGTGCCAAAGTGCTGCATGCGTGATCAGCCAGGGGAAGACCCGGTCGCCGAGCGGCTGGCCGTCGATCCGTGCCGGGGCGTCGGCCAGTGCGTCCCAGAGGTTCAGCAGATAGAGGTGGAGGCAGGTGTAGAGTGCTGCGACCAGCACCGGGGCGAAAATGAAGAACGCCTTGACCGGCACCTTGATGCCGATCAGCGGCAGTTGGGTCTCGGCGCCGTAGGCGAGAAGTCGGCGTCATTGTGGGCCACCAGGGTGACGCCGACGAAGGCGCGCAGGCCCAGGAGGCCGAACCAGGTGGCGCGGGCGTTCTTCGACACCTCGGCGATGTGATCGAGGATGATTTTCGGATCGGGTTCGGGCGTGGGTTCGGGGGGAGGTTCGGGCGTGCGCTGCGGCGGCGGCGGCGTGCGCTTGGGTCTGGTTTGGTAGTGGATCGGGCGGGGCATTGGCAATTCCCTAAACGTTTCCCGCAGCCTAGAGCGATTTCTAGCAAAGTGAGTTCACTTTGTGACTCGAAAATCGCGGCAATTCAATGAGCTGGAGCATGATCGATGAATCGGAGATCATAGATCATAGATCATGCTCCAGCACCTCTCAGGCGAATGCGCCATGCGCCCACCATTCCGGGCGCGCCGCCTGGGGGGTGTGGAACAGCCAGAGCCGGGGGCCTTGCGCCGTCGCGACGCGCCAGTAGTCGCGCAGGCCCGCGCGCCATTCCGGGTCGTCCCACCACCATTCCGGGGCTAGGCGCTCGGGGCCTTGCGCCTCGGCCAGGGTCAGCCAGCGGCGGCGCCAGCGGAAGCGAGGCGGGGGGGCCGATGTGTTGTGCGCCGCTGGTCGAGGTCCCGGGTCAGGCCCGGGACAGTGGTGGTTCGGCGTTCCGGGGGTTTCCCACCCAGCCTCCAGCCCTTCCACTTCCAGCCTCTCGGGCGGGAACAGGATCAGAGGGCGCATGGGGCCGCTGTTTGGCCAGGGGGTGGACCAGGGTTCCGGTTCGGACCAGGCGGCAGCGGCGCGGGTGAAGGCGCGCTCGGGGATGTGGCTTTCGGCGGGCAGGCAGCGGGTCACGTTCTCGAAGCCGATGCGGTTGCCGATGCGGCTGAGCAGGTCGGCGAGCTGCTCGCTTTCGGTTTTGCGGCTTACTTGGGCGGGCTTCAGGGGCTCGACGGCGATGGCTTCCAGGCGCAACGCGTCGATGCCGAAGCCAGCCTCGATCCGGGCCACCCCAGGCTCGAACAGGGCCCGGATGCGGGCCGGGTCACGGCCAGGGCGGGCGAGCGCAATCTCGGTCCGGGCGTTGGCGCTGTCGACCCGCCGGGCGGTGAGGCGGAGCCTGCGGGCGCCCATCTGGTGGGTCTCCAGCGTCTGGCAGAGGCGCTGGAGCAGGCGCTCCAGCCCGGCCATCACGTCGCTCACATGGCCGATAGGCTCGGGCAGGGTCAGGCGGGTGGCAAAGCTGGGGCGCGGGCGGTTCGGGGCGACCGGCTCGGGCTCGGCGCCGAGCGCCTGGTCGAGGCGCTTCAGGGTCGCCAGGCCGAAGCGCCGCGCCAGAGATCCGCGCGGGATGCGGGCGGCGTCGCCAATGGTAGCGAGGCCGAGGGCGGTGAGGCCCTGGGCGGCCTCGGCCTCGAGGCGCAGGGCGGCCACCGGCAGGGCGGCGATGGCGGCGCGGGTCTGGCCTTTCGGGGCGATGGGGAAGGTGGCCCGGGGGGTTGCATGGGGGCTTGTGTGGGTGGGTTCGGCACGCCCAGGCGCAAGATAATGCGCCAGCGCCCAGGCCGCACCCTTGGTGTCGGCGATGGCGGGGTGGGCGGTCAGGCCATGGGCGGCCAGCGCGGTGGCGATGGCGGCGAGCATGGCCGCATCGCCACCGAAGATGTGGGTGCCGCCGGTGGCATCCAGCGTCAGCGTGTCGCCCCCAGTATCGCCGCCAGTATTATCCCCTGCGCTGACGATAGGTGAAAAGCGTTCAGCCCAGCGGGCGAGCCCACGGCGGAAGCCGGCGAGGCGCTCGGGCTCGCCGGGCCGGGTGACCAAGGTTGGGCAGATGGCGCGGGCGTCGGCCAGACCGAGGCCGGGAGCAAGTCCCAGCGTTGCCGCCGCCGGGTTGACCGAGGTCAGCCGCAGCGCGCCGCCCTGCTGCTCGGCGATGGCGAAGGGGTGGGGAAGCCCCGCCTGCCCCTCGCGCCGCAACCGTGCCTCGGCGGCGAGATGGGGCAGGGCGACGGCGATGATGCGGCGGGCCATGGGTGGGGATGCTGGCTATGCGAACCATCCTGCCGCCCCCGCCGCCGTCAGGCGGGGCAGGGCGGGAGGCGGGGGTGGGGGTGTGGCTTGGGGCGAGCAACCATGGCGCACCCGGCAGGGTATGGCGAATGGTGGGCGGTCTTGAGGGTTCAGGCGCATGCGGCGGCGGAGTGGGCATGCCGGTTTTGTCGGTTTTGTTGGGGCGGGGTGGCCGGCGCCTCCAAGGCGATCTCCCAGACGCCGAGCTTGCCGCGCTTGTTCTTGACCAACTCCCACAACTGGCGGCCCTCACCGGGGATCGGCGCGCAGTGCCAGCGGGTCTCGGCAGCGTTGGCTCGGGCACGGGTCTGGGGCACCAGGCAGAGACCACGCCCGCCCCCGGCCCCGGCCGCGAGCTGGAGACGGCGACTGGCGGTGAGATCGGTCGCCTCGGTCAGTTCGGCCACCACCAGGGGCGCGGCGCCGGAGCGCAGCGCCTCCTCGGCCACCTGCAGCACGGCGCGGGCGCCGGTGGGATGGGCCAGCACGAGGCGTGCCGGGTCGAACAAGGGGAGAAGGCCCTGGGGGCAGAGGGTGTCGGACAACCGGCTCTCGCGCACCCAGAGCACCGGGCCGGTCAACCTTCCCGCCAGCGCCGCGGCAAAGGCGCGCCGGCCGGGACCGGTGGCCTCGTGCATCCGGCCGGGGTGGATCAGGGCGAGGTCGGGCAGGTTGTCGAGGGGCATGAGGGTTCTTTCGGAAAGAAAGTGTTCCTATTTTGTTCTTATATCGATTCGGCATGCCGGGCAAGCCGGAATACGGCATCGGGACCGTTGAACGGACGCATCCAGTCTTTGTTTCATTGGCCGGAGAACTGGATGCCCGTGTCAGGCACGGACATGACATGGGTGGGCGTCAACGCGCCTTGGATTTATGCACCTGCCCGGTCAACTGTAGTGACCTGCGCTCCGCGCCGCCAGCGCATAGAGCGCTGCCGATTCCATCTCGACCGCCGCCAGCCCGAGCGCGTTGCCGCGTTCAGTCACTTCGACGGTTTCGCGCAACGGCGCATCGGTGGTCCATGTCGTGCCGCGATGCACGACCGGCCCGCAATCGGTGATCGCGGCGCCGAGACGCGCCAGCAGGTCGGGGTCGGCAGGAGTGTAGTCTTCGGCGGGCAAATAGTGATAGCTGGTGCCTTCGTCGCGCAAGGCGCGCTCGACGAGGATGAAACAGGGGCGCGGGTCCAAGGGCGCGAGTTCACCCGAGGACGCGATGCTGAGCAACAGCCGGCAGCCCGAGGCGAACATCTGCTCGACAACCAGCACCGCATAGGGCGCACCCACCGCACAGCCGACGACGCCGACGCGCTGGCCGCCGAGTTCGAAACCGTGCATGACCGAATGATAGCAGGCCCAGGCCGCGACCGGCCGCGCAACGCCGGTGGTCATCAGATGCCGGACGATGTCGCCGTCCGGGTCGAGCAGGCAGAGCTCCGGGACGTGCGCCTGCGCCAGCCCCTTCTGGCGTCGTGCTTCACGCAAGAGCCCGTCGGGGGCAAAAATCGACGGTGCTTCGTGGTCCTTCTGGCGAAGGATGGGTGGGAGGGGCTTGTCGTTCACAAAAATCTCCGGGCAGCGCTGCAGCAGATCTGCCACTACATCGCGGCAACGGCCCCGGTGTCAATTTCCGCTGCGCCGGGCCGCCCTCAGCGCCCCAGGAACCGCCGGAACGCCGCCAGGGTCTTCTCGCTGGTGTGGTGTTCGATGCCCTCGGCGTCGATCTCGGCGGTTTCGCGGTCGATGCCGAGCTTCAGCAGGAAATCGCGGACCAGGCGGTGGCGGTCGCGGGCGTCCTCGGCCATGCTCCGGCCCGCGTCGGTCAGGAAGATCGAGCGGTAGCGCTGGCGGTTCACCAGGCCCTCGCGGGTCAGGCGGTTCAGGGTGTTGTTGACCGTGGCGTTGGTTACCCCCAGCCGTTCGGCCAGATCCACCGCGCGGGCCTCGCCGGTGACATCGATGAGATCGGCGATCAGTTCGACATAGTCTTCGGCCACCTCGCGCTGGTTGGCCTGGCGCACGCGCTCAAAGCTGCGGGCTTGGCGGCGGGCTTCGCGCAGGCGGCGCGGGGCGTTGGTGTCGGGCTTGGTCATCCGCAACGAATAGGGGGGTTGCAAAATTTAGTCTATACTTAAAAATTACGTAACTGCCCAGGTTGTTTTCAGGCGTATTTCCGGGTTGCGATAATCTGGTCATCTGGTTTCATCAAGGTTTCGATGATGTTCCATCGTTGTTTTCGAGCCGTTGTGATGACGCTGCGCAGGGTAGCGAAATCCTCTGCGCCTTGTTCTGATCGGAAGCCTCCCGATATTTTCTGGCGTAGCTTCATCATCCGCGGGCCGCGTTCGGCCGCGTTGTTTGTGAAGGGTGCGTTGGGATCTGCCGGAAAGCGTCGGGTTGCTTCCTTGTGATCGCGCAATGGTAATGCCGGATTATGCCCTGTCCGGCGCTTCTTGCGTCCCCGCCTTGCCGATTTTGCTGGTGCGAGGGGAGGGTGCGCCTCATGGAAATCCAGCGCTGCGGTGATGATCCTGTCGGATCGCCGCTTGACAAGCCCGGCAAGCGGCACTGAAGGTGCGACGCCGTTATCCCGCGCCGCCTGTGTGACATGGTGCGCCCGACGCAGGAGCCCTTGCATCTGACAGGCCCGGTGTTCCTTTTCGATTTCGACCGACGCCTGCAATTCCGGTAAATGGTGAGCATTGCACAGCGCGTGGGCAACCCCATCCAGCGTGAAGCAGGGCTTCCAATGATCATGCACGATACAACCCGTGAGACCGAATAATAACCGGTTGGCCCGACGACCGCGTTACAAGGTTCACTTCACGCCGACCTCTGGGTCATGGATCGATCAAGTCGAACGTTGGTTCGCGGAATTGACGCGCAAGAAACTGCAGCGCGGCGTGCATCGCTCAATCAAAGAACTGGAGGCCGACATTGAATCCTTCATCGCCTGCCACAATGATCACCCGAAACCCTACAAATGGACAAAGTCCGCCGATGAAATCTTCGCCGCCGTCAAAAGATTTTGCCAGAAAACCGATCAAACTTTATACGACAAACTCTAGATTCAGGGGACCAGGTGAATTTCAAATCGCCCCCTTGGGCTGTGGCAATGGGGCGAGGTTAGCATCGGTTGTGGGGTTTCGCCATGTGCGGGGTGGTGGGAGTGGGGCATGTAGGGCGGGGTTCACCCCGCCCTACGGGCTGAATAGATCATCGTATAAAATCAAGCGTTGCCAAGCGTCCAAATGTGGACGCCCGGCGGATCACTCCCGCATCCGGCTGCCGTCCGCGTCGAACAGCGGCGTGGTGATCAGGCGGGCGGGACGCATTTCGCCGAGGATCTCGATCTCGACTTCGCGGCCTTCCTCGATCAGTTCCACGGGCAGGAAGCCGAGGGCGACCGATTTCTTTGCGTGGTGGGCGTAGCCGCCGGAGGTGCAGAAGCCGACCACCTCACCAGCCACGAAGATCGGCTCGTAGGCGACCACGTCGGCGTCCAGGGCATCGACGGTGAAGGCGCAGAGGCGGCGGGCCGGGCCTTCGGATTTCTCTCTCAAAGCCGCCGGTTTGCCGATGAAATCGACCGGTTTGTTGTAGGAGACGAAGCGGTCGAGGTTGGTTTCGGCGGGCATGTACTCGGGGCGGAATTCGCGCATCCACGAGCCGAAGAACTTCTCCAGACGCAGGCTCATCATGGCGCGCATGCCGAAGGGGCGCAGGCCGAGGCCGGCACCTGCTTGCGCCAGGATGCCGTGCAGCGCGGTCTGGTCCTCGGCATCGACATAGATCTCGTAGCCGAGATCGCCGGTGTAGGAGACCCGCTGCACGGTGGCCCGGCAGATGCCGATATCGAAGTCGCGGACATCCATGAAGCGGAAGGCGTCGTTGGAAACGTCCCCCTTGGCGACACGGCCCAGCAGTTCGCGGGCGTTGGGCCCGGCGATCTGGAAGCCGATGCGCCGGGTGGAGATGTTCTCGATGGTGACGCCGGTAGCGGGCAGGTTCTGCTCGAACCAGCGGCTGTGGAACGCTTGCGCACCGAACGAGGTGGTGAGCTGGAACCGGTCCTCGGCCAGCCCGGAGACGGTGAAATCGCCGATCAGTCTGCCCTTGGGGCTGAGCATCGGGGTCAGGCTGATGCGGCCGGTCTTCGGGATGCGCCCGGCCATGATGCGGTCGAGCCAACGCTGAGCACCCGGCCCGGTGACCAGGAACTTGCCGAAGTTGTGGATCTCGTTCAGGCCGACCGCCTCGCGCACGGCGTGGCATTCCTCAGCCGTCGCGTCGAACGCGTTGGAGCGGCGGAAGCTGGGGGTCTCGAACAGGGGCGCGCCCTCGGGGGCGAAGTAGTTGACCGCCTCCATGCCGTAGGCCGCGCCGAAGACGGCGCGCTGGGATTTCCAGATGCCGTAGGCCGGGGTGGTCTGGAATGGGCGGGCGACCGGCAGTTCCTCGTTCGGGTAGCCGACCGAGAATCGGCGCTGGTAGTTCTCGCGCACCTTGGCGCGGGTGTAGCCCGGGGTGATCCAGTCGCCGAAGCGGGCCACATCCATGGCGAAGACGTCGCGTTCCGGCTCGCCCTCGATCATCCACTGGGCCAGCGATAGTCCGACGCCGCCGCCCTGGCTGAAACCGGCCATGACGGCGGCGGCGGACCAGTAGTTGCGCAGGCCCGGCACCGGGCCAACCAGGGGGTTGCCGTCGGGGGCGAAGGTGAAGGGGCCGTTGATGATGTTCTTGATACCGGCGCGCTCCAGCACCGGATAGCGGCGGTAGGCGAACTCGACGGCATCCGAGATGCGGTCGAGCTTGTCCTCGAGCAGTTGGTGGCCGAAATCCTGGGGGGTGCCGTCGACGGCCCAGGGGTCGCAGTCCTGTTCGTAGAAGCCGATGACCAGGCCGCGGCCCTCCCGGCGCAGGTAGCTTTCGCCCTCCGGGTCCATGACGTGGGGCAACTCGGTGTGGTGCTCGTAGACCTCCGGGGTTTCCTCGGTGACGAGGTATTGGTGCTCCATCGGGTGCAGCGGCAGGTAGACGCCCGCCAGCGCGCCGACCTCGCGGGCCCATAACCCGCCGGCATTGACGAGGTGTTCGGCGATGATGGTGCCGTCGCTGGTGACAACCTCCCACGAGCCGTCCGGGCGGGGGTTGGTTTCCAGCACCGGGTTGCGCAGCACGATTTCCGCCCCGGCCATCCGCGCCGCCTTGGCATAGGCGTGGGTGGTGCCGGAGGGGTCGAGGTGGCCGTCCAGCGGGTCGTAGAGGCCGCCGAGCACGCCGTCGGTGTTGGTGATCGGGGAGAGTTTGCGAATCTCGTCGGGGCCGATGATCTCGGTGTCGAGGCCCATATAGCGGTGTTTGGCGCGCTCGGCCTTGAGGAAATCGAGCCGGTCCGGGGTGGTGGCCAGGGTGACGCCGCCGACATTGTGCAGGCCGCAGGACATGCCGGTGAGTTCCTCCAGTTCGCGGTAGAGCCGGATGGTGTAGCCCTGAAGCGCTGCCATGTTGGTGTCGGCGTTCAGCGTATGGAACCCGCCCGCCGCGTGCCAGGTGGAGCCGGAGGTGAGTTCGGAACGTTCGACCAGCATGATGTCGGTCCAGCCGAGCTTGGTCAGGTGGTAGAGCACCGAGCAGCCGACGACGCCGCCGCCGATGACCAGAACGCGGGTGTGGGTTTTCATTTCGGCTACCCCCTCGGTTGGCAAAAATTCCAAGGGTACCGGAGCGCATCCGGGGCGGTGGCGTCAACAGAAATAGCTGGGGCGGCAGGCGCGGAGGGTCAGAGGTGACGGGTGAAGTCCATCCGCTATTGAGGATGCGGATGATCTCGATGCCGTCTCCGGCGGGCCGGTAAAAGATCACATGGGATTTGGCATTCAACCGCCGATACCCTGCCCGGGTTTGGCTGGCGTCGCGCGCCGCGCGAGGCGCGAAGACCAGACGGATCATCGCTTGGCGAACTGCCTGCGCTTCTCCGTCAGGAATTCATCGAAACCGAAGGGCTGGGGTTCGCCCGACTCCTCGCCCTCGATCAGCGCGGCGCGGAGTGCCTCCAGCTTGGTCTCCTGTTCCTCCAGCAGCCGCAAACCGGCCCGCATGACCTCGCTGGCCGAGCCATAGCGGCCTTCCGAGACCTGCTGGTCGATGAAATCGGTGAAGTGTTCGCCGAGAGTCACGGAGGTACTTCGGAGCATGGGTTTCTCCGGTGATGTACCAGTACATATTAGATGCTGGTATCCAGAGATTCAACCATCACGCCGAGGCCGGGTCCATCCCGTTCAGTTCCCCAAGATCCCCGGCAACCTCAGCCCCTGCTCCTTCGCGCAGTCAAGCGCGATGTCGTAGCCTGCATCGGCGTGGCGCATCACCCCCGTCGCCGGGTCGTTCCAGAGGACGCGGCCGATGCGGCGGGTGGCGTCTTCGGTGCCGTCGCAGACGATGACCATGCCGGAGTGCTGCGAGAAGCCCATGCCGACGCCGCCGCCGTGGTGGAGCGAGACCCAGGTGGCGCCGGATGCGGTGTTCAGCAGGGCGTTCAGCAGCGGCCAGTCGGAGACGGCGTCGGAGCCGTCCTTCATGGATTCGGTCTCGCGGTTGGGGGAGGCGACGGAGCCGCTGTCGAGGTGGTCGCGGCCGATCACCACCGGGGCTTTCAGCTCTCCGCTGGCGACCATCTCGTTGAAGGCGAGGCCGAGGCGGTGGCGGTCGCCCAGACCGACCCAGCAGATGCGCGCTGGCAGGCCCTGAAAGGCGATGCGCTCGCGCGCCATGTCGAGCCATTGGTGGAGGTGGGTATCGTCCGGCATCAGCTCCTTCACCTTGGCGTCGGTCTTGTAGATGTCGTCGGGGTCGCCGGACAGCGCCACCCAGCGGAATGGGCCGATGCCGCGACAGAACAGCGGCCGGATATAGGCGGGGACGAAGCCGGGGAAGGCGAAGGCGTTCTCCAGCCCCTCCTCCAGCGCCACCTGGCGGATGTTATTGCCATAGTCGAGAGTGGGGATGCCTGCGTTCCAGAAATCGACCATCGCGGCAACATGGGTCTTCATCGAGGCGCGGGCGGCTTCCTCGACCGCCTTGGGGTCGTTTTCGCGCTTGGTGCGCCATTCGGACATGGTCCAGCCCTGGGGCAGGTAGCCGTTGATCGGGTCGTGGGCCGAGGTCTGGTCGGTGACGATGTCGGGGCGGATGCCGCGCTTCACCAGCTCCGGGAAGATGTCGGCGGCGTTGCCGAGCAGGCCGACGGATTTGGCGTCGCCCGCCTTGGTCCAGCGGTCGATCATCTCCAGCGCCTCGTCGAGGGTGTCGGCGCGCTCGTCGAGATAACGGGTGCGGAGGCGGAAATCGATGCTGTCGGGGTTGCACTCCACCGCCAGGCAGCAAGCCCCGGCGAAGACGGCGGCCAGCGGCTGCGCGCCGCCCATGCCGCCGAGACCGGCGGTCAGGATCCATTTGCCCTTGAGGCTGCCGTCATAGTGTTGGCGGCCCGCCTCGATGAATGTTTCGTAGGTGCCCTGAACGATGCCCTGGGTGCCGATATAGATCCACGATCCGGCGGTCATCTGGCCGTACATCATCAGGCCCAGCTTATCGAGCTTGTTGAAATGGTCCCAGTCGGCCCAGTGCGGCACCAGGTTGGAGTTGGCGATCAGCACGCGGGGCGCGTCGGCGTGGGTCGGGAAGACGCCGACCGGCTTGCCGGATTGCACCAGCAGGGTTTCGTCGTTGCCCATGGTCTTGAGAGTGTTGGCGATCTGGTCGAAATCGGCCCATGTGCGGGCGGCGCGGCCGATGCCGCCATAGACCACCAGTTCACGCGGGTTCTCGGCCACCTCGGCATCGAGGTTGTTATGCAGCATCCGGAACGGGGCCTCGGTCTGCCAGTTGCGGCAGTTCAGGTCGGCGCCGCGCGGGGAGCGGACGTCGCGGATGTTGTGGCGGGGGTTGTCTGTGGGGTTGGTCATGTTGGTCTCCGGTTCGTCTTAAAGGGGCTCGTCTTGAAGGGGCGGGGTGCGACGCCAGTCGGTTTCCCGTTCGACTGCGGTGGCGATGTTCAGGACGGCATGGTCGCCGCCGCGCGGGCCGGTGAGCATCGGGGCGCTCGGCCAAGTTCTTCCGGTGAACTGCGAGAGACTCGGAAAACATTGTGCCCGATGCCATGTCGGCATCGTGGAAGTCGGGAATGTCCAGTTCGATCAGGGTGGCGCCCCGGTCCGTCAGGGTTTGCAGGGCGGCGTTGACCCCTTCGATCACGTCGTCATGGCCATCGAAGAAGAAACGGCGCACCACGCCAAGCCGTTTGCCTGTAAGGTCGCCGGCTCCGGCGTCCTCGGCGTCTGGTAGCGGGGCGAGGGCGGTGTAGGGGTCGTCCGGGTCAGGGCCGGCAATCGCGGCATGAACCGCGGCCGCATCACCGGCGCTGCGGGTCAGGGGGCCGATATGGTCCATGGTCCACGCCAGCGGGTACACGCCCGCCTTGCTGACCGCGCCGAAACCGGGCTTGAAGCCGACGATGCCGCAACAATGGGCGGGCGGGCGGATCGAGCAGCCGGTGTCGGTTCCCGGTGCCGCGTAGGCGAGGCCCGCGGCAACGGCAGAGGCCGAGCCGCCGCTGGAGCCGCCGGGGTCGTGAGCCGGCGCCCACGGGTTGCCGATCGCCCCGTAGAACGGGTTGATGCTGGAGGTACCGTAGGCCAGTTCGTGCAGCCCTGTCTTGCCGAGCGATACGGCACCGGCCTCGCGGAGCAACCGGACGACGGTTGCGTCCTTGTCGGGTATATGGTCCTCGAACAGCTTCGAGCCATAGGTCGTGCGAATGCCAGCGGTGTCGATCAGCTCCTTGATGGCGATGGGAATGCCGTGCAGCGGGCCGCGATCCCGCCCGGCGGCCAGTTCCGCATCCGCCTGTCGCGCCGCATCGCGCGCCTGTTCGGTGGCGGTGATGAAGGCATTCAGGGCCGGGTTATGCTGCTCGATTCGAGTGAGCATCAGTTCGGTTAGGCCGGATGAAGTGACCGCGCCCGAACGCAGTTTGGCCGCAACCTCGCCGATTGTCTGAAAGTGGATCTCATCTGTCATGGTTAGATCCCTTTTCGCTTTCCCCGGATGTCATGCGGGCGTCAGGCCGGGCAGCAGGTCGGCCCCTGCCGTCTCGACCAGCACATTTTCCCGTACCAGCGCGGCGGCGGCCTCCAGGTCGGGGGCGATGAAGCGGTCTTCGGCCAGGGCCGGGATGTCCGCCCGCAGCCGCTCGATGACGCGGATCAGGGGGGCGCCGGTCTTGAGCGGTGCGCGGAAGCCGACCCCTTGGGCGGCGGTCAGCAGTTCGATGCCGAGGATGCGGGAGAGGTTTTCGTTCATCTCCAACAGGCGCCGCGCGGCGTGGCAGGCCATCGAGACGTGGTCCTCCTGATCGGCGGAGGTCGGGGTGCTGTCGACCGAGCGGGGGTTGGCCAGCGCCTTGTTCTCGCTCATCAGGGCGGCGGAAGTGACCTCGGCGATCATGAAGCCGGAGTTCAGGCCGGGGGCGGGCGACAGGAAAGCGGGGAGGTGGAAGTTGAGGTTGGGGTCGACCATCAGGGCGACGCGGCGTTGGGCGATGGCGCCGGTCTCGGCGATGGCGAGCGCTGTCTGGTCGGCGGCGAAGGCAACGGGTTCGGCGTGGAAATTGCCGCCTGAGATGATGGAGCCGTCGGAGAGGACCAGGGGGTTGTCGGTGACGGCGTTGGCCTCGATCTCCAATGTGGTGGCGGTCTGGCGCAGCAGGTCGAGGACGGCGCCGGCCACCTGGGGCTGGCAGCGGATGCAGTAGGGGTCCTGGACCCGCTCGTCATCGACGCGGTGGGCCTCGCGGATCTCGGAGCCGTCGAGCAGGGCGCGCAGCGCTTGCGCCGCCTCGATCTGGCCGCGATGACCGCGCAGGTCGTGAATCTCCGGGCGGAACGGGGCGGGCGAGCCCATGGCGGCGTCGGTGGACATGGCGCCGGTGACCAGCGACGATATCCCCAGCCGCCAAGCCTCGAACAGGCCCGCCAAGGCGAGTGCGGTCGAAACCTGGGTGCCGTTGATCAGCGCCAGACCTTCCTTTGGGCCAAGGGCGACGGGGGTGATGCCTGCGGCGGCGAGGGCCTGGGCGGCGGGCATGACGGTGCCTTGGTATTCCGCTTCACCCTCGCCCAGCATCACGGCGGCCATGTGGGCCAACGGCGCGAGGTCGCCCGATGCTCCGACGGAACCCTGAGCGGGGATGACGGGGGTGACGTTTTTCTGCAGCAGGGCTTCGAGGGTCTCGATCACCTGCCAGCGGGTGCCCGACGCGCCGCGACCCAGCGACAGGATCTTCAGGGCGATGGTCAGCCGGGTGATGCGCGCAGGCAGCTTCGGGCCGACCCCGGCGCAGTGCGACAGGATCAGGTTGCGCTGAAGCTGGGCGGTGTCGCCCGCCGGGATCCGCACATGGGCGAGTTTGCCGAAGCCGGTGTTGACGCCGTAGACCGGGGCACCGCCTTCAGCCGCCGCCTTCACCCGAGCGACGGCGGCCTCGACGCCCGGGCGGGCCGCCGGGTCGAGGGTGAGCGCGGCGTCCTGCCAGTAGATATGCGCCAGATCGGCGAGCCGGGCTTTGCCGGGGGTCAGCGTCAGGGTCGTTCCCATGGTCGTTCGGTGCCTCCGAGGATGCGGTGGTGCAGGGGGTTGAAGCCGACCCGGTAGGCAAGCTCGGCCGGGTGCGCGACATCCCAGATGGCGATGTCGGCGCGCAGCCCTTCGGCCAGCACACCCCGGTCGTTGAGCCCCAAGGCATCGGCGGAAACGCGGGTGGCGCCCGCCAGTGCTTCCTCCGGGGTCAGGCGGAAGAAGGTGCAGGCCATGTTCATGGTCAGCAGCAGCGAGGTCAGGGGCGATGAGCCGGGATTGCAGTCGGTGGCCACGGCGATTGGGACGCCCGCCTCGCGGAGCATGGCGACCGGGGGCTTCTGGGTTTCGCGGAGCGTATAGAAGGCGCCGGGCAGCAGGACAGCAACGGTGCCTGCCTCGGCCATGGCGCGGACACCGTCGGCGTCGAGATGCTCGATGTGGTCGGCGGAGAGCGCGCCGTAGGATGCCGCCAGTGCAGCACCACCGAGGTTGGAGAGTTGTTCGGCGTGGAGCTTGACCGGCAGGCCCAACTCGTCGGCCCGGTCGAAGATCCGGGCGATCTGGTCGGGCAGGAAGGCGATGCCCTCGCAGAAGCCGTCCACCGCGTCGGCCAGGCCTTCTTCTGCTGCCGCATCGAGGGCGGGCAGGCAGACTTCGTCGATATAGGCGTCCGAGTCGCCCCGGTATTCCGGCGGGATGGCGTGGGCGCCGAGGAAGCTGGTCACCACGTCGATGTCGCGCTTGGCGGCGAGGCGGCGGGCGGCGCGGAGCATGGTGAGTTCAGTGTCGATATCCAGGCCGTAGCCGGATTTGACCTCGATGGTGGTGACGCCCTCGGCGATCAGGGTGTCGAGGCGGGGCAGCGCGGATTCAACCAGCGCATCCTCGCCAGCGGCGCGCGTGGCGGTGACGGTGGAGAGGATGCCGCCGCCAGCGCGGGCAATCTCCTCGTAGTTGGCGCCTTCGAGGCGCATCTCGAATTCACGCGCCCGGTCGCCGCCATGGACGATATGGGTGTGGCAGTCGATCAGGCCGGGGGTGACCAGGCGGCCCTCCTGCTTTTGCATCGGCAGGGCGCGAACCTCGCGCGGGGCGTCGGCGCGCTGGCCGATCCAGGCGATGCGGCCGTCTGCGACGGCGATCAGGGCATCCTCGATCAGGCCGTAGGCACCGCCATCCGCTTCCATGGTGGCGGCGGTGATCTCGGTCAGGGCGTAGGCGGTCATGCGCGAATCCTTTCCCTCAGGCGTTGCGCTGGATTTCGATAGGGGTTATATGTATGTACATAATACGTCAACAACGAATCTGTGGAGAGAGTTGAAACGTGATGATGACACTGTTTGCCGAGCGGGCGCTGTTGGCCGATGGATGGGCGCGGGACGTGCGGGTTATGCTGGGTGCCAATGGGCGGATTGCCGCTGTCGAGGCCGGTGTTGAGGCGCAGGCGGGGGACGAGCGGCTGGCCGGGCGCATCCTGCTGCCGGCACCCGCCAATCTGCACAGTCACGCCTTCCAGCGCGCCATGGCCGGGATGACCGAGGCGCGTGGGCCGGGGGGCAAGGACAGCTTCTGGACCTGGCGGACGCTGATGTACCGTTTCCTGGAGTCTCTGACCCCAGAGGATGTCGAGGCGATTGCCGCGCATGTGCAGGTCGAGATGGCCGAGGCGGGTTATGCGGCGGTGGTCGAATTCCACTATCTGCATCATCGCCCGGATGGCGATGCCTATGACAATGTGGCGGAGATGTCCGTGCGAGTCGCTGCCGCGGCGGCGCAAACCGGGTTGGGGCTGACCCTGCTGCCGGTGCTCTACATGCGGGGCGGCTGCGACGGGCGGGCGCTGACGGGCGGGCAGCTTCGCTTCGCCTGCAAGGGCATCGATGAATTCGCGCGACTGGTCGAGGGCGCGGCTGACGCTGTGGGTTCGGTCGCCAGCGATGCGCGCACCGGGGTCGCGCCGCACAGCCTGCGCGCGGTGCCGCCGCCGGTGGCGCGGCAGGTAGCGGCGCTGCGCCCGGCTGACCCGGTGCATATCCACGCTGCCGAGCAGGTGGCCGAGATCGAAGAAGTGACCGCCGCCCATGGCCAGCCGCCGGTGGCGCTGCTGCTGGACACGGTCGGCATCGATGCGCGCTGGTGTGTGATCCATGCCACCCATATGCGGCTTGCTGAAACGCAAGGTCTGGCGCGCTCGGGTGCGGTGGCAGGGCTGTGCCCGATCACCGAGTCCAATCTGGGCGACGGGATCTTCGACGGCGCGCGGTTTCGCGAGGCCGGGGGGGTGTTCGGTATTGGATCGGATTCGAATATCCGGATTTCATTGAGCGAGGAATTGCGGACGCTGGAATATTCGTTGCGCTTGGGCGAACGGGCCCGGGCGGTGCTGGCGGGGCCGGGGTCTACTGGCCGGGTTCTGTTCGAGGGTGCTGTGGCTGGCGGCGCGCGGGCTTGCGGGCGAGATGCGGGGGTCATTGCGCCCGGGCGGCTGGCGGACCTAATGACATTGGACGGTAACGCGTTGGCGCTGACCGGTCTTGACGGCGACATGGCATTGGACGGCTGGCTGTTTGCCGGTGACGACCGGGCGGTCCGCGATGTTTGGTCCGCCGGCCGGCGGCTGGTGAGCGAGGGGCGGCACTATGCCCGCGAGGCAGTCGAGGCGCGGTTCCGGGCAGTGCTGGCGCGGCTGAGGGATACGGCGTGAGCCGGACCTCGTATCTGGACGTCAAGGCGGTGATCCTGGGCCGGATCCGGGGTGGTGAGCTGGTGCCGGGCGACACGGTGCCGGGCGAGGCGGCGCTGGCCGACGAGTTCGGCTGCGCCCGGGTGACGGTGAACCGGGCCTTGCGCGAACTGGCCGAGGCCGGGGTGGTCGAACGCCGCCGCAAGGCGGGCACGATGGTGCTGGACCTGAACCCGCGCGACGCCGCGGTCGAGGTGCCCTCGGTACGGGCGGAGATCGAAGCGACGGGAGCTAAATACCGCTACGAGTTGCTGACCCGGCGCATCGCCACGCCGCCCGGCGCGGTTCGGACGGCGCTGGGGCTGAGTGCGGGCGCAAAGGCGTTGCATCTGCGCTGCCGCCATTGGGCGGGGCACCCTGTCGGCGATCGCGTGCATCAGATCGAGGACCGGTGGATCAATCTCGATGTTGTGCCGTCCGCGCGGGAGGCGGATTTTGCCGCACAGGGACCGAATGATTGGCTGATCCGAGCAATGCCGTTGAGCCGGGTCGAGCATGTGTTTTCCGCCGCAAATTCGGATCGGGCGGAAGCGGAGCTTCTCGGGTTGACCCCGGGTGTTGCGATCTTCGTAATCGAGCGGCGGACCTGGATCGACGGGCAGGCGATCACCCGGGCGCGGCTGGTGCATCCGGGTGCGACGCACCGGTTGGTGGCGCGGACGCTGCCGCCGTTGTGACAGACCCCACCCCGCCTCCCCGCCCATCCACCGCCATCTGGCAACCAATGGTACCTGATTTCAGTGGCGTACCATTGGTGGCTGGGCGGGGAGGCGGGGTGGGAGGCGGTGCGCAGGTCACCGAAGGGGGCCGGACAGGCACATGCAACCCGCCGGGTGGCGGCGTGGTGAGTGGTGCGCATATGGCGCAAATCGATCTCGCCCGCTCCGGCCTGAGACCTTCAGGTCGGAGAGGGCTATAGCCCGTGATCGGCCAGCAACGCCTTCAAATCCGCCTCGGGCCGAGCGCCGATATGGCCAATGATTTCGCCCGCCGCGATGCTTCCCATCCGGGCGCAAACCTCCGGCGCGCGGCCCTGCGCCAGCCCGTGCAGGAAACCGGCGGCGAACATATCTCCCGCGCCGGTGGCGTCCACCACCTGCGCCGGCGTCGTCGGCACCAGTGTCCGCGCGCCATCCTGGATCACCCAGGCGCCCTCCGGCCCCACGGTGACGGCGGCAAATTGCACCTCCGCTGCGCAGGCTTCCAGCGCTGCCTCCAGCGAGTCGGTCCGATACAGCGACATCACCTCGTGCTCGTTGGCGAACAGCAGGTCCAGGTCGTCGCGGATCATGCGCCGGAACGCATCCCGGTGGCGGTCGACGCAGAACGGGTCCGATAGCGTGACCGAGGCCCGCCCGCCGCCGCGCTTGCAGGCGGCGATGGCGCGGGCGAAGGCCTCGTGGCTGTCCGGCCCGTCGAAGCGGTAGCCTTCGAGGTACAGCCAGTCGGCCCGCGCCATCATCTCTTCGTCGATATCCGATGGCGACAGATACTCCGAGACGCCGAGATAGGTGTTCATCGAGCGCTCGCCGTCGGGCGAAACCAGCACCATGCAGCGGCCGGTCTCGTAGTCATGATCGCCGGTCGCCATCGGAGTTTCGAACACCGCCCCTAGGGCGCGGATGTCATGGGCGAAGATGGCGCCCAGCTGATCATCCCTCACCTTGCCGACATAGGCCGCCCGGCTGCCCAGAATCGCCAGTCCGGCGATGGTGTTGGCCCCGGAACCGCCGGAGATCTCGGTCGCCGGTCCCATGTGCCCGTAAAGCTCGGCGGCGCGAGCCGTGTCGATCAGGGTCATGATGCCCTTCTCGATCCCGTTCTCGGCCAGGAATTCATCCTCGACCCGGGCCAGAACATCGACAAGGGCATTGCCGATGCCGACCACGTCAAACCGTTCACTCATGCAGTTTTTTCCTCGTGGAGACAGATATCGCTGATCGGGCAGTCGCCGCATTTAGGCTTGCGGGCAACGCAGGTATAGCGCCCGTGCAGGATCATCCAGTGATGCGCGTGCAGGGCATATTCGGCGGGCACATTGTCCTCGATGGCGCGCTCGACCGCGACCACATCCTTGCCCGGCGCAATGCCGGTGCGGTTGCCAACCCGAAAGATATGGGTATCGACCGCCTGTGCGGGATGGCGCCACCACATGTTCAGCACCACATTGGCGGTCTTGCGGCCCACCCCCGGCAGCGATGACAGCGCCGCCCGGCTGGAGGGCACCTCGCCGCCAAATTCCTCGATAAGGATGCGGCTGAGGCGCATCACGTTCTTCGCCTTGTTGCGGTAGAGGCCGATGGTTCGGATATGCTCGATCAGCGCCTCTTCGCCCAGGCTGAGCATCTTTTCTGGCGCGTCGGCCACCGCGAACAATGCGCGGGTTGCTTTGTTCACCCCCTTGTCGGTGGCCTGGGCTGAAAGCGCCACGGCGACCAGCAGGGTATAGGCATTCAAATGCTCCAATTCGCCCTTCGGTTCGGGGCGGATCTCGCCGAGGCGGCGGAAGCATTCCTTGATGGCTTGGTAGGGGAGTTGAGCGGTCATGGCGCGGGACAGTGCCCGGCGCCGGGCGGAATGGCAAGACGGCGTGATACCCGGGTCAGGGGAATCGCATGAAGGTTATGCGGTCAAAATGGATTTGAGGAATTGATTATTCCAGTCGCCCTTTTTGCGCATAACCCGGAGTGATTTTTTCTGTTTTGCCCTGTTGAGAAAGTGTTGGATTCATATTTCAAGTGCAACACCTGAGTTGATGCAGGAAGGCCTCGGCGGGGGTTAAGAAACCGAGGCGTTTTCGGGGTGTTGTGTTGTTGGCCCAGACGATATCCTGGATGTCCTGCTCGGTGTCGTCGGCGAGTTCTGTCTTGCGTGGCGGGTCGCGCCTGAGAATTCCGTTGGCGTTTTCGATCGAGCCGCGCTGCCAAGGCGAGTGCGGATCGCAGAAGAAGGTCGGGATTCCAAGATCACATTCCAGCTTCTTGTGCTCGGCGAACTCCGAGCCGTTGTCGCAGGTGATGGAGCGCCTGGCGGCCCCCGGCAGGCCTTCGAGGAGGCCGGTGAGGCTGGCGGCGGTGGTCTCGGCGGTCTTGCGCGGCAAGCCGGTGGCGAGGGTCAGGCCGGTCTTGCGCTCGACGGCGGTCAGAAGATTGCCTCGCTGGGTGCGGAACCGCATGAGGTCGCCCTCCCAATGGCCGAATTGATCGCGGGTATCAATGGCTTGTCCGCGCTCATGAATGGAGCGGCGGTGCGGGATCGGGCCGCGCCGGCGTTTGAAACAGCTCCGGCCCCTGGTCGCCTTGGCCCGAGGCAGGTAGCGATGCAGCTTCTCACGGCGCACCGGCCAGCGGTAGATGAAGCGATAGGTCTCCCCGTGGCTCACTCTGTGTTCGGATCCTTCCAGTCTGAGCCTGCCGGGGATCCGCTCTGGCGACCAGCCCATCGCAAGGTGGTCGCGGACATGATCCCCCGGCGGGCTCAGGCGCTCGATCCGTGAGAGCCGTCTTCGTCGCGCAAAGGCGATGCGATCCGCAGAGGCCGGCTTGTAACCGGCCTTTGGCAGGCTGTTTCGCCGCAACTCGCGGCCGATTGTCGAAGTCGATCGGCCCATCATGCAGCCAATCGCGCTGCGAGATATCCCGCCTGCATGCCGGCGGGATATCTCGATACGATCATCAAGATCGAGCTGGTCATAGTGCTTGCCCATCGCAACTCCGGAGCATACCGGTGTTGCACTTGGTTTGTGAATTTGGCCACGACTAATTGCATAGGGGCGCAAGAAGTGGGTGGTCTCTGATTCTGGCCGGGATACACTCGGTTGTGAAAACAGGGAGTACTACCATGAATGTCGCCCCGGATGCTGGACAGTTCCAGTATGATTTGATGGCCGCTGCGCTGCGCTATATCGAGGCGCGGCGCGAAGATCAGCCCTCACTCGAGGAGGTCGCCGCAGCGATCGGCCTCAGCCCGGCACATTTCCAGCGGGTGTTCAGTCAGTGGGTGGGCGTCAGCCCGAAACGCTATCTCCAACACCTGACCCTGGGCCATGCCAAGCGCCTGCTGGACGAGCGTTTCACCGTGCTAGATGCCACCTATGCCAGCGGCCTCTCGGCGCCGTCGCGGCTGCACGATCTGTTCCTGCGCTGGGAGGCGATGACACCTGGCGAGTATGCCCGCAAGGGCAAGGATCTGACGATCTCGTGGGGCTGGTTCGACTGCCCCTTCGGCGAAGTGCTGGCAATGGGCACCGATCGTGGCATCTGCGGCATTGCCTTTGCTGCCGGGCAGGGGCGCGAACGGGCGCTGGCCGACATGCGCGGCCGGTGGCCGGCCGCGGTGTTCCGCGAAGACAATGGGATCGTCGCCCACTGGGTGGCGGCCGCCTTCGCCAGAGAACCCGGGGGTGGCCCACGGCGTGGCGAAGTGGCGCTGCACCTGATCGGCGCGCCGTTCCAGATCAAGGTCTGGGAGGCGCTGTTGGCGATCCCCTCGGGCCATGTCACCACCTATTCGGAAATCGCGCGTCGCATCGGCAATGCCAAGGCCGTGCGCGCGGTTGGTACCGCGGTCGGGCGGAACCCGATCTCATGGCTTATCCCCTGCCACCGGGCGCTCCGGCGTGACGGAAAACTTGGCGGCTATCATTGGGGCTTGCCCCTGAAGCGCGCCATGCTTGCGTACGAGTCAGCCCGATTGGAAACGCTGCAATGAAAAGAATCGACATCGATCGGAAACTTTTTCCCCTCGCTTTTTCGGTCATGCGACGAAACTGGCTGCCTTGTGGCGCTGCGGCGGTGCTGCTGCTGGTGGCGAATATTGGTGACGGATACCTGCGCGCGCCATTGGCCTTCGCTACGCTGCACGCGCTGATTATCATGATCGTCGGCTTCTCCGCCTGCCGGTTGCTGCTGACCGGCGCGCTGTCAGTGGCTGGCGCGCGGTCGGCACTGCCGAGGGCCGGATCCCCTGGCGCTATGCCGGGGTGATGTTGATGATTCTGACGCCGATCCTGATCCTCGGCATCGTGTGCTTTTAACGACCGCGACATTTGAGGATGTTGGCCCCAAGACCAAGGTGCGGTTGACGATGGTACCTATTGACGCAACCAACGCCGAAATCGCCTGTTTTGCCGGGGCTATGGCTGGCATGGATAAGGGCTGGGGTGGCGGATATGCGGTAATGGATGAACTGTTTGAAGAACTGCTTGCAACATCCTGATACCAGTGTTTGCACTCGCGAACCCATCTCGCCTCGCGGCGGGTTTTCCACACCTGTTCGAAAGCTGGCGCTCTCGGCGCGCCGCCTCCCGCCCTAAAGTGTCAGCGCCTTGACATAGCCCGGCAGGGCGAAAGCCGCCTTGTGGACCTCGGGGGTGTAGGAGCGGGCTGCAATCCCGGTGGCGGCGAAGCGCGCGTCCAGCGTCGCCAGTTCCACATGCCGGGCCGCGCCATCGGTGCCCCAGCCGAACGCCATTGGCCCGCCGGCATAGCTGGGCACCGTCGCCAGATAGCAGGTCGCGTCGCGCCACAGTGTGCGGAAGGCCTGCATCGTGCCCGTCAGTTCGTCCGCCTGCAGGAATGGCACCCCGTTCTGGGTGACGAAGATGCCGCCTGTCGCCAGGCGGTTCCTCACATGGCCGTAGAAGCTGTCGGTGAACAGCACCTCGCCGGGGCCGATCGGGTCGGTCGAATCCGATATGATCACGTCGAAGGTCTCGGCGCTGTCGCGCATGAAGGCCGCGCCGTCGGCGATCACCAGGTTCAGGCGCGCACCGTCGAAGGCCCCGGCGCTGAGGCTCGGCAGGTACTGCTTCGAGAACTCCACCACACCGGCGTCGATCTCGACCATGGTGACATGCTCGACCGAACGATGGCGCAGCACCTCGCGCGCCATGCCGCCGTCGCCGCCGCCGATGATCAGCACGCGCCGCGCCATGGGCCATCAGCGGCACATGGGTCAGCATTTCGTGATAGATGAACTCGTCGCCCTCGGTGGTCTGCACCACGTCGTCGAGGGTCAGCACCCGGCCGAAGGTGGCATTCTCGATCACCCGCAGGCACTGGTGATCGGTCTCGCTGTCATAAAGCACCGCGCCCTCCTTCAGGCACTGGCGATAGTCGTCATGCAGGGTCTCGACGGTCCAGCCCGGGCATCGGGGCATTGCTGTCGGTCATGTGGTCCTCCTTGGGGATATGCACCCATAATGCGAAATGCGCGCGCAATCCTCAATCTCGCCGCGCCGTCGGTTGTATCCGCGCGGAAACGATGTCTAGTCTTGCCGGGTCGATCCGCAATGGAGCCCACCATGCCCTTTCCGAAATCACCCTTTTCCGGCGGCTGCCAATGCGGCGCGTGCCGTTACGAAGTTACCGGCGCGCCACGCCGGCTCTATGTCTGCCACTGCACCGAGTGCCGCAAACAGTCGGCCTCGGCCTTTGGCATTTCGCTGATCGTCAACGCCGGGAGTTTCAGGCTGACCGCTGGGACGCCCCGGGTCTGGGAGCGCCCGACAGCTTCGGGCGGGCTAATCGCCTGCAGCTTCTGCCCCGATTGCGGCACACGGCTGTTCCACTGGAGCAGCACAGAGCCGGAAATCCTCAGCGTCAAGGGTGGGTCGCTGGACGACGCCCCCGACCTGTCGGAGGTGTGTCACATCTGGACTGCAAGCAGGCTGCCGGGCGTGATCATTCCGCCCGGCGCCACAAGCTATCCAGGAGAGCCGCCCGATTAGATTGTTTTGCGTCTATTCGAAAGCTGACGCTTTCGATGCGCATTCCGATGAAAACGGCCACCTGTTCCGATCCAAAACGGCCACTTTTACCGCGGCTCGATTTGGGCGGTGTGATCGACACCGTTGGGTGATCTTTTGGGTGTGGAGGGGCTGGTGGCTCGCGCCCGCTGCAACCTTGCAGTCTTCCCCGCGCCTGCGCGGGGATGGCTCTGGCGAATTTTGCCGACCAGTTTGTCAATGCGTCTTCCCCGCGCCTGCGCGGGGATGGCGGGGGAGGCGGGACCTAGCCCCGCCTCCTAATGCCGGAAATGCCGCTGCCCGGTGAAGACCATCGCCAGCCCGGCCTCGTCGGCGGCCGCGATGACCTCGGCGTCGCGCATCGAGCCGCCGGGCTGAATCACCGCTGTGGCGCCCGCCTCGGCGGCGGACAGCAGGCCGTCGGCGAAGGGAAAGAAGGCGTCGGAGGCGACCACCGAGCCTTGCACGGTGGACTCCGTCAGTCCCAAGGCCTCGGCCATGTCGGCGGATTTGCGCACGGCAATGCGGGTTGAATCGACCCGGCTCATCTGGCCCGCGCCGATGCCCACCGTCGCCCCACCCTTGGCATAGACGATGGCGTTGGATTTCACGTGCTTGGCCACGGTCCAGGCGAACAGCAGGTCGGTGAGTTCCACCTGCGAGGGATGGCGCTTGGTCACCACCTTCAGGTCATCCGCAGCAACATGCCCGGTGTCGTGGTCCTGCACCAGCAGCCCTCCCGCCACCTGCCGCCAGGTCAGCCGCACCGCCGCCGGGTCGGGTAGGGCGCCGGTCACCAGCAGGCGCAGGTTCTTCTTCGCCGCGAAGACCGCGCGGGCGTCGGCATCGGCTTCGGGCGCGATCACCACCTCGGTGAAGATCGCCGCGACCGCCTCCGCCGTCGCCCCGTCGAGCGCCCCGTTTAGCGCCACGATGCCGCCGAAAGCCGAGACCCGGTCGCAGTCATAGGCCGCCCGGTAGGCGTCGGCGAGCGTCGCGCCCCGCGCCACCCCGCAGGGGTTGGCGTGCTTGATGATGGCCACCGCAGGGCCCGCGCCTGGATCGAACTCCGCCACCAGTTCATAGGCTGCATCGGTGTCGTTGATGTTGTTGTAGCTCAGTTCCTTGCCCTGGAGTTGGGTCGCCGTCGCCGCCCCGGGCCGGGCGGAGCCATCGACATAGAAGGCGGCGCGCTGGTGCGGGTTCTCGCCATAGCGCAGCCCCTGCGCCAGCTCTCCGGCGAAGGCGCGGCGGCGCGGCGTCTCCTCGCCGACGGCGCCCGCCATCCAGCCCGACACCGCCGCGTCATAGGCCGCCGTGCGAGCATAGGCCGTGGCCGCCAGCCGCTTGCGAGTGGCGAGCAACGTGCCCCCCGCCTCGATCTCGCCCAGCACCGTCTCGTAATCCCCGGCATCGACTACCACGGCCACGTCGTTATGGTTCTTGGCTGCCGCGCGGATCATCGCCGGGCCGCCGATATCGATGTTCTCGACGCAATCGTCGTAGGAGGCCCCGCGCGCCATCGTCGCCTCGAAGGGGTAGAGGTTGACCACCAGCAGATCGATCGGCGCAATCCCGTGCGCCGCCATCGCCGCCACATGCTCCGGGTTGCCCCGCATCGCCAGCAACCCGCCATGGATCATCGGGTGCAGGGTCTTGACCCGGCCGTCCATCATCTCGGGGAAATCCGTCAGCTCGGCGACATCCTTCACCGCCAGCCCCGCTGCCCGCAGCGCCTTGGCGGTGCCCCCGGTCGAGACCAGCTCGACCCCGGCCGCAGCCAGCCGCTTGCCCAGCGCCTCGAGCTCGGTCTTGTCGGAAACGGAAATCAAAGCGCGGCGAACGGGAGTACGGTCGGTCATCCTGGGCCCTCGGTGTGGGAAAACTGAATCCCGTCCCGATACCGCAGAACCGTCCGAAAGAGAACGCCCTCTTTCGTCGCGGGCCGCCTCCCCGCCTCCTGGCGGGTCTTATGCGCCTATTCGAAAGCTGGCGCTTTCGGCAGGCGCAAAAGACCTGTGGGGAGGAGGGGCGGGAGACTCCCGCTAGTGGTAGGCGCGAGACGGAAGAGTCCGGCAGGATAAACTTGTAACCGTTTGTTCTTGTTTCGAGTCTCTGTTGCCCAAGAGCTACATTGATCGGGCTCGGTTTGTTGGATTCTATCCGCTAGCCCGCATTTCTCACCGAATCAGGTGCATCGGCCCAAAGAATCTGCCCAAAGATCTTTGGGCAAAATCAGCAAAACCGCTGCCCAAAACCCATAGGGTGAGAAGTGCAGGCTAACAACATTTGGATCATCATGCTCTGAGCCACGAGTTGACCGGATAAGACCTCGATATCATCAGTGCGTTGCAACACTATCTCTCCAATTTGAGGACATCATCACCTTGGTCGGTTCACCCGACCATGAAACCCGCAACGCCTTCTTTGCCCGCGTCGCTGCGACGTGGAGAAGCGATCGGTACCGCGTGACGATGTCCTTCCGGTCTGCCGCGTCGACGGCCGCTCTCAGGGCACCCGCTGGCGGGAAGGCCGCGTCTGACAAGAACGGGATCGCGACGGCGAAGAACTCAAGCCCCTTAGCCCGGTGCATCGTGGTGATACGGACGCCCGGGATTGACCGGTTATCCGCACCCGCCTGAAGGACCACCGTCTCGATGCCGGCCGCCCGGAGCGCTTCATCGACGCGCTTGACGTCTTTCCGGCGCGCGCAAAGGACGCCAATGTCCGATAGCTGGATCTGGTCCGCGGGTAGCGCACGGACCCAAGCTACGATCCCATCCATCTCCTCGGCCTGGGAGGCGCAGCCAACCAGTTCCGGGGACGCGCCGTGCAACAGGCTGACATAACCACGCAACGAGTCGGTCCCCTCGTCGAGGTCATCCACACTGACCCCTTCGAGGATGGAGACGGCCCAGGCCCGGATCTCCTGGGTAGTCCGATAGTTCAGTCGCAGCCGCCGGGACCTGCCGCGCACCTCAATCCCGCAGGAGGACATGCTGGCTCGGCGCGCATAGATCCGCTGATGCGCGTCCCCGACGATGAAGAGGGAGTTACGGTCTCCGGTCGGGGTCTCCGGGACGATCGCCCGGATCAACCGGAACGCCTGCTCCCCCATGTCCTGCGCCTCGTCCACGATCACCGCCGCATAGGGCAGATTCGGCGCTTCGGCGGACAGGATATCGGTCGCCTCCCGGTAGGCGTCGTCCGGCTCCGCGAGCCCCCCGCTGATCATCCGGGCCCGGTAATCGGCAAACAGATCCCACAGGGCGGCGCGCTTGCGCCGGTCAAGCGGGGTGCCGCGGCCGGCCCGGGAGATTTTCAGATAGGCCCGCAGGTCCGTTAGCCCCTTCGCCTGAACGATCTGGGCCCACTCCGCCTTGACGAAGGTCTCAGATAGTCCCTCAGGCAGCTCATGATCGTCGAACACCTCCTGCCATATCTGGTCCAGCCGATCCCGCGCCTCCCCGAAGAACGCGACCTCGCGCTCAAAGTTCTTGCGCCTGAGGAACCGGAACACCCAGCGGTCGAGGTTGATCACCTCGATCCGAGGCGGGTGCGCGTTGAGGTGCTCCGGACAGAGGGTACGGAGGTTCGCCTCGATGTCCTGTACGAGGCTCGTCGTGAAGGTGGTTAGAAGGACCCGCTGACCCGCCCGGGCCGGGTCCTTCTCGATCTGGTCGGCCAGGTGCTTGGCCCGGTGCATGGCGACCACCGTCTTTCCGGTGCCGGCACCCCCGCGCACCATGGCAGGGCCGTTGTGGTCCCGATAGGCGATCTTGCGCTGCTCGGGGTGTAGGAAGACACGCCACCCCTCGAGCCCTTCCTCGAAAACGCGACGCAATTCCGCCTCGCTTTCTGGAATAAATATGGTCTGGCGGCTCTCCTCCGTCTCGATCAGCTGGTCAAAGGTGAGGTCCGAGACCACCTTTTCCGGAGCCGCATCCGACTCCTCCGCGACCCCGGTCAGCGCGTAGACCTCCTCGTCGGAGTATCCGGCCGCGAGCGCGTAGAGGACCTGGTAGGAAAGCGGGTCGAAATCCTCCTCAGCCGCCTCCAGTGCCTCGATCGTCGTGAGGGTCCGGATCGCAGGCAGCTCCTCCTTCGCCACGCCGAGCGCGCGAAGCCGCTTGTCGGCCACCTCCGCGAAGAAGCGCGGCTCGGAGAGGGCCGTCGCTTCCGCAGGAGCGGTCGTCGCGTCCAGCTCCTCAATCACCCGAATCCGGTTCGTGCCCGGATCCAGCTTGACCCGGCGCCGGCCCGCCCAGCGATACGCCTTGTCGTGCTCATTGACGTGTACGAACACGATGTCACGGGCCACCTCGAAGGCGATGGCTCGGTACCCCTGATCGACCCGAAGGGACTTGATCGAGTTGTCGTTTGCCCCCTCGACCGTCTCGAGGTTTAAACCACTCGCGGACGGGTCGGACATGTAGCGTGTCATCATGTCCATGAAGCGGATCGTGACCTTGTCCGGAAGCTTCCGCAGGCTCTTCATGCAGCCTATGTCGTAGGAGATCCGTCTGTTGATCGCATCCATCATGATTTCGTCTCCTGAAACGCCTGTAGTATCCTTGAAACCGTCTCACCGATCTGGCCAGTCTCTGGGTCGAACGGGATGAGCCGCCAGCTCCCCTCCTCGCACGACTCCTCAATGACGGCTACCTGCTTCTCGGACCAACCGAACTCCATCGTCCCGACAACTCGTTCATCCGCGAGAAGGTCATCCCCGATGCGATCCGGTCCAGACACCTCCGCCGCGATCAACGCATCGATCAGGGGATGAAACACCTCGCCGCAGAGCGCGCGCGCGCCTGTCCAGGCCTCGGTGTCGGCATCGGCCACGTCGCCCCCCGCCGACATGTCGGGAGGGGCGAGAGTATCGAGCCCGCTCAGCTCCACATGGAAGCCGCGGACCCCCTGCAAAAGGTTCACGAGGCGCCACAAACCACGCCAGGCTTCTGTGTAGAGAGCCTTCGCCGCTGGGTCCTCGCCCGGTGGGGGAAGCCCAGCCCGCAGAAGGAGGCGGATGTCCTCATCCGACAGGGCCCAGCCCGTCGGGGTGATCTGCTTACAGGCAAGGTAAAGGTCGAGCGGCCCGGTCCCGATATGCTCCGTAAACCCCGGGGTCAGGAGGAACTCGCGCCCCTCCTCCGAGAGGGTGGCCTGGCGCGGGAGCTGATCGAGCGGGCGGCCGACTGCGACGAAGGCGCGGGTCAGGATGGATCGCGTAGCGAAGTCCTCATCGGTCCCCCCGTCGAGCAGGCGCCGAAGCCCTGTTAGGGAGCTCTCGACCTGGAACCCCTGGATCCGGTCGACATGTGCGGAGCAGTCCGGGGAGGCAAGCACCCTGCCGAGGCGCCCGACCTTCTCAGGGCTAAGGCCTGGTTCCGCCAACGGGTTGAGATACGTCCCGTCCTCCGGATCAAGGTCCCGCCAAGAGAGGGTCCAGACCTGGACCTGTCCGGACCGGATCATGAGCATCCGGTCCAGCAGGTCCTGCGCGACCGTGTTGGCGTGATACTCGATCCCGTCCATCTCCAAAACCAGCGGCACGGCCCCTGATCGGCCGACCGGGGTGAGCAGGAAATCGACCCGCTTTCTGGGCAAACCCTTGAAGCGGGCGTCGATCTGAACCTGCGGCTCGATCGTCCAGAGGCGGGGCGCGTCCTTCGTGCCCGCGCGTAGAACGAAGCCGCGGTGCCCGCCGGGCAGCACCTGCGGGGTCAGCGCCTCGTTTCCGTAATGATCCGCGAGGGCTTGCAGGAGCCGCTTCTCGAGCGCGCTCTCCACGAACGCGCCTCGGATCGACTCGTCGATTCCGGTCTCGGTCCGGCTGAGGCTTTCCCATTTCTGGAAGACGGTCTCCATTAGCTGGCGCGCCCGGTCCCGGTCCGGCTCTCCGGGCCCGAACTGGGACCGGTAGGGTTTCACGCAGCGGAAACACCCGTTCCGGTCCGGCTCCTGGTTACAGGGGCAGTCCCGAAGCGCCTCAAGCGCGCGCGTGATCACCGCCCGCATCGTGTCCGGATGCTCGCCGATCTTGCGAAGATACCCGGATCCCCCCGGGACAGAGTCGTAGAGGTAAAGGCTGCGCACCGTGGTCATCCCGTCCAGGTGTGCAGCGAAGACAGTGGAGCGGAGATGGTCCACCTTACCGGCGAAATGCCGACGCATGCCGAGATTGATTGCGGCGACGAAGCTTTTCAGGTCATCGTCATCCGCATCCCCTACGACGGGGATCACGATCCGGATCGCCTCCGTGTCGAACCTGCGCATCAGGAAGACCTTGGTCGCCCACCGGTCCCGGGCCAGGTTCGGCTCACGCATCACCCTGCAGTTCGGCGGGTGCGTCCCCCGATCGTCCTCGCCCCGCGGCGGCTTCTGCAGCGTCCCGCAGTACCGGCAAATCCGAAACGGCTGCGCCGGCCGGTTCTCCCCAGCTATCCTTGGGCCCGGGATGGCGGATTTCGGCCCGAAGTTGAAGTCCCGGAACGTACAATGGGGCAGGAATTCGAAACCGAACGGGGTGCCGCTGTCCCGGCTCGTGAACCAGGAGGAGACGATATCCTCCGGGCCGTGGAAAGGCATGATGACCCGGTCGAACTGACGCTGGTCGCGTTGATCCCCGTCCCGGATGACCGCCTTCTCCTCGCTGTCCACCGAAACCACAGATTTGAGCTGAACCACGTCGTGATGCGATCCGGTATCGGACCACATCTCGTCACCGCAGCGCGGGCAAGCGCTCGTCTCAGCCCCCTCGATCCGGTTCGCAACATAAGAGCAGGCGGGACAAAAGGTCCAACGGGCAAGGTCATCCTTCCCGATCTCGATCCGTTCGATCTCGACCTGCCGCCCGTTGGCGTAGAAGAACTGGCCCGGTGCGAATTCTGACAGAGCGGAGCTGGCAGGACGGGAATACTCGACATAGAGGAGCCCGTCCTCGTCCCGGGTGGCGTCATTTCGTGCCGCATCGTTCCGGCGCGACAGGATAGAGGTCAGCTTCACGCCCTCTTCGGGGAAGGCGTAGTTCGGCAAGACCCCCTTGTCAGTGAGGAACTTGATCACCGCCACTTCGTCAATCCCACTCCGAATCAGCCGATTTAACTCGTTCCGGTCGCGCGAGATATCTCCTTCACGGCGCTCGAACTCCTCCTCGGTCAGCTCCGCCCGACGGGCCCGAAGCTGCTTGAGTTCCCGTGTCGCGTCTTCCCGCTTCTCGACAAGACGCGCCCTTTCCGAGGCAGCCCCGTCGAACGCAGCCCCGATCCGCCAGCCGATCGAATTCTGGTCCGTTCCGGTCAGGTAGGTGCGCACCCGGTCTGCCAGGTCCGCTCTCGCCTGAACCTCTTGCGGGAGCCCGGACAGGAACTCGGTCGCTAGCTTGTCCCCCCGCTCCCGGACCAGGTTCAGCCATTCGATCGGGAACCCCTCCGTCGCGCCGGATGCCCGGTGTTTCTGCACGTCCCGGAGCTTCCCGTAATCCCCCGCCTCCGTGGAGGCGGACACGTAGGCGTCGAGCGTAAAGGCGGTCACCTGGCGCAGCAGCACCTCCTCGGCGGCCAGGAAGACTCCCGGCGGGCGCACCTGGCCCGCCAGCATCGGGGTAGGGTCCTCCCAGAACTGGAGGTCATGGGCGCGTGAATTCGCGAGGACCATGTTCAGCGCATTTCCGTCGCGGCGCCCGCTTCGACCCATCCGCTGGACGTAATTCGCCTCCTCGGGCGGGACCGAGCCCAGAAGCAGGGTAGACAGGTCCCCGATATCGATCCCCAATTCAAGGGTAGGGGTGGCGGATATCAGGTTGGGAGCCCAGCGGGTCTCCCCTCTGATGAACCCGGTCTCGACGCGCAGGCGTTCATCCGCCTCCAGGATCCCGGTATGCTCGCGCGCCACTACGCGATGATTGCGGTCCGACAGGAGGGAGCGGCGGAGCGCTGGGCGCGGCGGGTGCGCCGTCTCCTCAAGATGACCGACACAACCGATCCGAGTGCAGGGGGAGCCGACCGCTACCCCCGCGTTTTCCGCGAGCGCAGTCTCCCGCCGGCCGCACCGGTCGCAGACGAGCCCGATCGTACTGGTCGTTACGGTGACTCGTTCCGGCTCGATCAGCCAGGCGTGCCGGCTCTGTCCGTCCGGCCCGTTGACGCGCCGGACAAGCCCATCCGCCTCGAGCCGTCGCAGGACCGTTGGGTAGATCGTGTCCGGATCCGTTCCGTAGCGGATGTCCGACGGCCCGAGCGTCCGGAAGAGCCAGTCTCTGTACCAGTTTGAGACGTGCGTTTTCGTGATCTGTTCGAAGCCGATCGGCGGGTTGTGGAGGGTCACCGGGATTGGAGCGAGCCCGCGCCTGCTATCCGGGTTTGGCAGGGTCCCGGTCTTTCCGACCCCCATCTGAACCGCCGCGGCGTACCAGTTCAGCCCATAGCTCCCCTTCCCGGTCGCAACCGCGCGGGCGAGATAGGGGTGCGCAACCGAGCCCTGACGCCGCATGCGCTGAACAATGCCGCACAGGAATCGGGCGAGCAGGTCCGAGTCGATTTCGGGCGCGCCTGGCAGCTCGTTCCGGAACTCGCTCGCGACCCGTTCGGCTGAGGCCCGCAGGAGGTCCGCGGAAATGTCCGCCGCCGCAACCCCGTTCAACTCAAGCGTATGGCTGAAATGCGCCCGGTAGCTCAGGTCGACGAAATACTCCCAGCCTAGCCGCAGCTTCATGTGGTCGAGGAAGGTGGGATCCGTAATCGAGATCTCGTCCCGGACAAGGTCCTGGTAACGACGCCGCCAGGTCTGCTCCTTCGGGATGAAGATGGCGGTGAACGCGTCGCCGCCGAGCGCGTCCAATTGCGCGGCCGGGATCTCCTCGATCACCTCACGCAGGCTCATCCCGCCCGTTTCGGTCTCGCGCAGGGCGCTGTAGAGGGATTTCTGGTAGACGGAGAGCGCGTTCCGGGTCTCAGCGACCGCAGCCCGGTGCGCCGCGTCCTGAACCGAGTCCGAGAACATCAGGAAGCGTGGCTTCGCCTCCGGCCGCTCCTCGTTCTGGGCCGACGTGTAGAGGGTGCCGGTGATCCCGGCCGTGAGCCGTGCCGCCCGCATCCCGAAGAGGAGCAGGCCACGCGCCTGACCGCAGGCAGGACAGGTCCGGTCGATCCGACCATTGGCGTCAGAGGGATCATACATCCAGACAGGTGCGGCCGGGCCTGTTTCGAGGTTCTCGTGATCCGCGGGGGTGAACTCGATCGTGTCGGAGTCGAGCAGCCCCTTCACGATCTTTCCGCCCCCGCCGCTAGCCTGAACCATCCGGTCTATCGACTCGTGGTAGAAGAGCCGGATCCGTTCCCCCCCGTTCTCGTCGAAGAACTCCTCGTAAAGCTGCTCGAGCGGGGCCCAGCAGGCGCTTGAGCTTGGGTTTAACCGCCCCACATGGGCAGTCGCGCCACAGCGATTACAGTTCACGACCGGTAGGGCTCGGCGGAGTGTGCACCGATCAAGATCAAGCGCGTGGAACAGGCCCATCTCTGAGCGGTCCCCGCCCGCCTCAAGCCGAGGCAGGTTTGTAACCATCCGGGACATCTCCCGGATCCAGAGCTGAAGCCGGACGTTGAAGAGGGGGCGTGGGCTCTCGACCGCACCGGATCGAGCCCAGGCGACAAGGGCCACCACCAGTTCGGCGAGCGCACGATGGTCCGCCTCCGGCCAGTCCCGAATGACCCGGACCTGCGCGAGACCGGACGCGGTCGCCTCGAGCGAGGCGGGCCCCGTGTGGTCTGCGATGATTTTGAGGACCCGCTGACAGAGGTGGTGCTCCTTGAGCCGTTCCCCGAGCGCGATCCGCCAGGCCGGGTCCGACGGGTCTCCATCCTCCAGGAAGGCGAGGTCCGGATCCGTCCGCTCCGGGAAAAGGCAGGCGGCGAGCCGAAGCGCGGCCCCAGCCTGGTCCAGTTCCTCCGCCTCGCGCAGGGCCGCGTGGATCTCGGCTGGGTCCGGCCGCTCGAGATACTCCGGGTCACCGAACACCTCGTTCGGGGTCTTCCTGGTCTCCGTGACCACGGCGCCCTCACCGAACGGCTCCCCGAAGATCGTCTCCGCGTAACGCCTGAGCTCGACTTTTGCCTCCTCACCGGAGCCGAGCGTTGCGGAGGAGCCGACGCAGATCAGGTGCCCTGGCGGGGTCTTCAGCCGGTACTTCAGGCGCCGCAGGAGAAGGGCGAGATCCGCCCCCTGCGCCCCATCGAAGGTGTGCATCTCGTCTACCACGAGGAAGCGTAGGGTCTCCGGGTCGTTCTTCTCCCAGAGCGGCTTGTCCCGGCCGCGCAGAAGAAGGTAGTCGAGCATCTTGTAGTTGGTGAGCAGGATGTCCGGCGGGTTCTTCCGCATCGTCTCGCGGTGGGTGATGACGCTGTCCGCGATCACCTCATGCGCCGGGTTTTGCGGCTCCGCGTCCGCGTAGATCCCCGCCCGCACCCCGTGAAGCGAGCCGACCTCCGTGAGGGCTGCCGCGATCCGGCGCGCCTGGTCGGTCGCAAGCGCGTTCATCGGGTAGATCAGGATCGCCTTGATCCCCGGTTTCCCCTTGTTCTGGCGGCAATGCTCAAGGATCGGCCAGAGGTAAGTCTCGGTCTTGCCCGACCCGGTCCCGGTCGCCACGAGGGTCGAACGCATCGCCTCCCCACTCAGCCGGGCGAAGGCATCCATCTGGTGTTGATAGGGGGCGAAGCGGAGCGGCACCTCCGGGAAGGGCTGCGTCCAGGACCCGTCCGCCGCCCCGTCGATCTGCCGGAACGGCATGCCGACCGAGATCCACGGCCCCTTCAGGAAGTTCCCGGGCTCGGCCATGAACCGGTCGACCATCCCCGCGAAGGCGGGGCTGGAGCTGTTCAGCGTCGTGTGGACAAGTTCGCGCAGGCTGTCCTGCACATGACGGGCGAGGAGGATCGGGTTCATCTCAGGCCGCCTCTTCGGATTTCAGCCGCTCGAAATGGGCCCAGGCCGGCTTGTAGTCCTCGATCCGGTCGCATTTCGTGAAGGGCCCGACGAAGTGGCGGGTCACGGTGCGGGGGCCACCGGGCATCGTGTCGTCGATGGCGGTGCAGGTCAGCTCGGACGGGTTCTCGGCGAGGATCCTCTCCCAGGCGGCGCGGCCGGGGCTTTTGCCGCGGTCGTCGAGCCAGCCGACGCCGGGCAGGCCCTTGGAGCAGGTCCAGACGATCCGGCCGTTCTGGTCGTACCAGGTGCCCGCCTCGTTCTCCTGAAGGACCGGGAAGTAGATCCGGTAGATCTCGATCAGCTGGTCGAGGGTCAGGCCGAGCGCCTGCGCCACCAGCACGTCGATCTCGACCAGCGCCATGCGGCGGGCGAATTCGGTGCGCAGGCCAGCGGTGCGGTCCCATGTGGCGGGGCCTTCTACCGGCCCTTCGAGGCGGAGACGTGGGTCGGTCGATGACCACGGTAGGGCAGCGAGCGAAGGAGCGACGCTGTTCCACAGGTCTGCGTATGCGCAAGTGAGGCACGAGAGCCGAAGCAGTCGGTGTTTGGCAACCGATCCCGGATCAACCCATGGCATCCTGGCCATGTCGGATTTATGGACATCGGAAGTGCTGGATGCCTTGATCAAGTAATCGAAGGGGATTGAGCTGGACGCTACCGCCAGTGAAAGGCGGTCTTGGTCACGCGCAAACGAAACACTCTCAATCCCGTGCACATGGGTGGTTCGGGGCGGAATCAGGGATGAGATGAGACTTCGCTCACCGTTCAGGGCGATCCTTCGACGGAAGGCTACACGGAAAAAGTCTGCATGACTCTTGGTCCGATCCCACCGGCAACGGGTCAGCCGACGGTGGTACTCGGACAGGTCCACCGCCGCTCCATAGTTCGTGCGAGGCAGATAATCATCGGGCGCAGCGTTCAAGTCGATGACCAGATAATCGGCGTTGGTTTTAGAAATGGCCTTCGGCGTTTTGTAGAGAGGGTTGGCAACGTGGAACAGCGGGCCTTGAAGGATCATCTGATCCGCCGGGCGAAAGGCCGTTTCGCGCCGGATGGTGCCGTCTTTCTGGGCGCCGGTTTCGTCCCAAAGGCGATCCATCTGCCACAGGGGGGTTTCAACCGTTCGGTCGCCCGTTGCCGTGCTGACCACGCGCGTGACCTTGGGGATCGCTGCATCCAGTTTCGGGAACCGCGCCATCTGGCGAAACACGTCGAGGGTCCGGGCCGAATAGGGCTGAATGAAGCGGGCTTCCTCGACCGGGACGGTGTCCTCCTCTGACAGAGCATGGATCACCGAGAGCGCGCCCCGGTCGATCCGCATCACGCGGTCACGATGGCCGCGGATGTCGCATTTGCCATCCTTCCCCTTGATGCCCGGGATTTCGCCGAGCCCGTCCTGATCGGCATAGGAATCGTCAACCTGTCTCGCAAGGGAAGCGAAACTGAAGTGTTCGAAATTCACCTCGGATGGCGTGCCCCGATAGATGTTCAGGCTGAAACGAACGTGAGCGTCAACTTCCGCGAAGTTCTTGGTAGTTATCATGTTGCTATGGTCGAAATGCTTCACAATCCGTGCATACCAGTGCCGCCGGAACGCCCCCGACTTCGGGTCCCTCAAATGCCCGTCCTGATGGATCAGCGCCGCATACCCCTTTGGCGCGACCAGTCTGAACGACAGGTCGATGAAGCACCGATAGAGGTTGTTTGACCCGCCCCCGGCGAAGGGGTGCATCACCTCGGACGAGGTCACCACCATTGCCCCGCGGGTAGAGACGAACTCCCGCAGAAAACGTTTCTGACCCTTGGCCTTGGTGAGCGCCTCCGTCAGGATGTTTTTCGCTTCCGGGGCCGACAGTCCGGCATAGAGCGGATCGATATCGGCCAGCACCAGCCCCTCGTTCCACGAGGGCTTCGCCCAAGGCGGGTTCCCCACGATCACGTCGAACCCGCCCCGCCCCTTCATCACGTCGGCGAAGATCAGGTCGAAATGCACAAAGCGCTCGCGCGCGGCCACCTCGACCGCGACGCCGAGCCAGTCGAAGGTCTCGACCAGCGCCTCGACATTGGTTTCGCGAAACAGCGCGTTCTGTCGATTGGAATCGGCTTTGGACAGGTCGCGGGCGGGCACGCCCGGTTCCATCACGTCCAGGAAGTCCGGGGCCGGATCGGCGAACTCGTCCATGCTGGGGGCGGCCAGCGACCCGTCCGGCGTGAAGCCCCCCTCGAGGATCATCGCCATCCCCTGTAGGAACTCCGCCCGGCTGGGCAGGAGGTCCGCCTTGTCCAGCGGCCAGAGCCAGAGCGCGCACCAGGCGTCCATCGCGGTCTTCAGCCGCTTGTAGGGGAGCGTGTTGGTCGCGTGGTCGGCCCCGATCAGGTGGTCGTTCAGCTTCTCTTTGGCGTGGAAATCCATCCGGCTGTTGCCGGGCATCACCTTGTCCGGCCAGAGGGTGATCTCATCATTCGTAGCATCGCGCGTCTTTGCGAGGTCCTCGGCGACCTGATCGAACAGGTCCTCGGCGACCCGGCTAAGCTTCTGGACCAGCTTGACCTCGTGCGGCTCGAGCTTCTTGAAGAAACCGTCCTTACGCCATGCCTTGATCCGATCCTGGTCGGATTTCGCGAAGGGGGCGATCGACTTGTCCTTATCGAAGTTCGCCATGTCCTTGGCCGGAAGGAGCCACTGCCAGACGTGGTTCTCTGGCAGCCGCTTGCGCCAACCGATCTCGTCGGGTTTACCGTTGAGCCACAGGTCATTCTGGGATTTGGCGGTAAGCAGGGTTGGGTCATAAGCGGCACGGCGCGCGCCAATCAGCGAGTTCCCGGCATGCAGTTGATCCCCAAACCACGGAGAAAAGTCACTGGCATGCAGGCTGTTGAGCCACAGTGAGATCGCGCCCAGTTCGACCGCGATCGGGTTCAGGTCCACCCCGAAACAGTTCCGGTCCGCGATATAGGCCCGGACCCGCTGCTTCTCGAGGACAATCTGATCCTGCGGTATGGTCCGGCCCGTCTCCTTCTGCTTGCGCTCGAGATAGAGGTCGGCCAGCTGGTTTGTGGTCTCTACCAGGAAGGCGGCGGACCCCATGGCGGGCTCGAGGATCTTCAGCTCAAGGAGCTCATCTGCGGTCAGGTCCCGGCACCGCTCCATGAGCGCGTGCTTGACCAGGAGCCGCGCGAGCGGTTCCGGCGTGTAGTAGGAAGCGGACTTCTCCCGGTCCCGGCCTGCAAGCCGGTAGATGAAGGTCCCTTTGGGGTAGACCAGCGCCTCCGACCCTTTGAAGACGATTTCTTCGGTGTCAAACTCCCCGACCCGGCTCCGCGGGACGAACCAGCTCGGCGCGAGCGGGTCTACCCTGTCGCGGCGGAACACATCGTCATCCTGCTCGTCGTCTGCCGTCTCCAGGATATCCTCGTCTATGTCTTCGTCTGCTTCGGACACATCACCCTGATCCTGATCTTCTGCCGTCGCAGACCTTCCCTTGCCCGGTTTCAGCTCGATCAGGTCCGTCTTGGCGACCACCCCGGTGAAGGAAATCAGGGTCTCATAGACCGCGCCAAGCTGGCCAATCCCAAGCTTGGCGTAGGAGATCCGGCCGGTCCCCTTCCCGCTTGACCGGAGCGACAGGTGCCGGATCACCTTTTGGATCGCCTCATTGCGGAGCGGAAGGGCGTTCAGGATTGGCGTGCGTTTGGGGTCAAGCAGAGATACCTTGACCGCCGGAAGCCACAGCCCGGTTCCCTTCTCCTCATCCGCGAGATCGCGCCCGGTGTAGAGCAAGTTCAGCGTCCGCTGGAGGCTCTCCCACAGGAAGGTCCCCTCCCGGTCCGCGGTGGTCCGGAGAGGGGCGGATTCGAGCTCGCGCAGCGTCTCCAGCGAGTAGCCTGTCGCGTAGATCGGGTTCCTCAGGTCCAGCAGGTTCAACCTCGGGTTCGCTTCCGCGTAGAACAGGAACAGGAGCCGGTACATGTAACGCAGGCATTCCCGCGACAGCTCCGGCCCGTCGATCCAGACCCCCTGATGCTTGCCGCCGGTCACCTCGAGCACCTCCTGGCCGAGCAGCTCGATCGCGTCCCGCACGGTCCGTTTCAGTGAAGTGGTGACTGCGTTGGCGTTCCTCTGCGCCTCTTCCTCCAGCCGGTCCGAGATCGGTGCCCCCTGGTCCGGGGCCCGCGCCTCGCGGGAAATCAGGCAAGCCATGACGGTCAGCGTGTCCCGCTCCGCCCGTGAGAATATCTCTTGAAGGTCGAACCGGAGCACAGAGCGGGCCGGCCATTTCCGCTTGTCGATCAGGACGAGCTGGGAGAGGCCGAGAACCAGCACATGGCGAGGCCCGCCGGGCAGCTCGAAGACCCCCTCGGCAAGGACGGACTCGATGGTTCGGTCCAGCAGGGCCGCTTCGCCGGTCTCGGACGGGAACTGGTCCGCGGCGAAGGTCGCGCCGAGCGGGTCCGCCGCTTCATCCTGCGCGTCAGGGAGCGGTGCCTCGATGACCCAGAGGGCGCCCCGGCCCGAGCCGTCCGGGGCCCGGGAGACGAGCGGTATGACCCCCCCCCCGTTCAGAGCCGTGGCCGCGGCTTCGCGCTTCCACTGGTAGCCGAGTGCGCCCAGGAGCGCATGATGGGCGTCCCGGCCAAGTTCCTCGCGACGGCCCGCGTCTGATGCGTTCCGGACCTGCCGCAGCGCTTCGACGGTGGGGCTGGCAACGCGTATGAGCCGTTCGACCGGGTGGGCGTCTTTTTCGAGCCCGGACCAGCGCGCGGTGATATCCTGAAGCTCTTCCTTCAGCACATCCGACAGGGTCCCGGACGGGAAGAATTCCGCTTCGTTTTCGATTCCGATCAGGTCCATCCGGTCACCCCACAAATACCGCCTTGACGTCGACATGCGGGTTCGGGTCGTCCACCATATGACGTGTCCGCTCGAACCACTCCGTCCAGTCCTGGAACAGGCGTTCAATCTTCTGCTCTTTCGCACGCCTGATCGTCAGGCGTCGCTTGTCGGCTGGGCTGAGATCCACGTCGCTGCCGGCCTCCTCCCCCAGATCCATCGTGAGCTGGGCCCGGAACCGATCCTTCAGCTTTCCGAGCCGATCGAGGACCGCGTCCCGATCCTGCTGGATCCGGGCCGCGCGCTCCCGCTGGAGCTCGACGAGATGGGTCTGGAACCGGTCCACCGCAGCCGGGATCGCCGCCTCGGCAGCCCCGAGCTCCTCAACAAACCGGCCCGGCGTGTCCTGCGCCAGGCGCACCCGCGCGATGAAATCCGGAACCTCCTCGATCCCGACCGCCCCGTCTGGCGCGCGGACCACGACCGCCCAGCGGTCCACGACCGGGGCCCCGTTGGCGTTCGGGACCGCCCCGTGTATCACCACCGCCGCCTCGCCGGCGGCCAGACCGCTCAGCGGCACCACAGGGGCGGAATGCTCCGGGAAGAAGGTGCTGGCCCGGTCCGTGAACCATTCGAGGATCGGGTGCACGTCCCACAGGTACTGGACGGTCGGCCAAGACCGGTCCTGCATCTTCGCCTGATCGATCGCCTGGTTGATGACCTGCGCCCGATCGGTGAGCTCGATCCGATCTCCCGACCCGACCGCCTCCTCCGGCATGTAACGACTGTCCACGGCCCCCTCGCTCGCATATCCGAAACCGTCCCGGGCCCGCATGTCATCCGGGATGCTCATGCGGATCATCCGCTCATCCCAGGAAATGGCGGGTGCGGAGGGGAAAATCCGCTCATCTTGGCGGGACAGCCGCTCGACCATCCGGGACGCGTAGGTGAACGTGTCCGGGAAGAGCCGGGGCGGGGCCTGCTCCGCAGCGCGATCCCTGTCCGATTCGAGCCCGGCCGGAGCCGCGTAATCCCCGAAAAGGGCCGCGAACTCATCATCAAGCGACATGCAGGTCTCCGCCTCTGCCGCCCGCGCGTTCATTTCCGCGTCGAACGCCTCGGCGCCGATCCCGGCTGAGACCGCCTCCGCGACGACCGCTTCTTCCTCGTCCGCGTCCCCCTTTCCGAGGAAGACGGCGGGATCCCCTACGCCGGACTGGGCCGCCTCGTCCTTCTCGACGAGCTTCTCCAGAACCCACATCTGACGCACCTTCGGATGCGTGCTCTCCCCCACAAAATAGGTGATGAGCGGCGGCCGGTCCTGCCCGTACCGGTCGATCCGCCCGTTCCGCTGCTGGAACCGCAGGAGGGACCAAGGGAGGTCGAAATGGATAAGCCGGTGGCACTGGAAATGCAGGTTGAGCCCCTCGGACGCCATGTCCGAGGCGATCAGGATCCGGATCGGGGACTTCTCTTGCCCGAACGCCTCGATCACCTCCTGAGTTCGGACATCCGCCTCGACGCTGCCCCCGTCCACCCGCGCCACCTGGTCCTCCGAGAGGCCCATATCCTCCCGCAGGCGGTCCGCGAGCCAGGACGCGGTAGCAATGCGTTCGGAGAAGATTACAAGCCGGTCGCGGCGATCATTCCCGGTCCAGCGCTTGTCTCGCAGCATCCGAAGGAGGTCCTGGTACTTGCTGAAAGCGTCCGTGTCGATCGCGGCCACATGATCGGCGAGGGTTCGGAGCCGGTTCCGGTCATCCTCGGTTCCGCGGGCCGTCCCGTTCTCGATCCCGTGGATGCGCCGATTGAGCGTTTCGCGGCAAGCGGCGGGGCTTGAGAAGATTGCCTTGGCGAGCGTGGTCCGGAACAGGTCGATAGCGCGGCCCCGGGTCGACTGCTCGTCGAGGTCCAGATGAAGCTCGGCGATCGACTGGTAGGCTACCTCCTCCTCTGTGCTGAGTGGGAAGTTGCGGCGGAACAACTCCCGCTTGGGGACCGCCCGGCCAAAATCCGCAGCCACCTCTGGGGAGGACCGGAACCGCCGCACCACAAGGTCCTCAATATCAGACCGGTGCAGCCGGGTCGGGTCTGGAACCCGGGTCGGGTCCAGCATCTCGATCAGGCTCGCGAAGCTCTCCTGTGACCCGTCATGCGGCGTGGCAGTCAGCAGGAGCAAGGAGTCGGTGCGCCGGGACAGGAGCTTGGCCAGTTCAGCCCGTTGCGAGTTCGTCCCCGTAGCCGCTTTCCGGGCCGCCGCATTATGCGCCTCGTCAATGATGATCAGATCCCAGTTGGAGTGTTTAATCGCATCTCGGATCTGGGCGTCCCGCTTCAGCGTGTCGATCGAGACGATGGACCGGTCGAACTGGCCGAAGACGTTGTAATGGGCGGGGATCCGGTTCCGCATCCGGCGGATCGCGGCGCTGTCGAGCCGGGAGAGCGGGATCGAGAATCGGGTCCAGAACTCCTTCTGGAACTGGGTGAGCATCGCCCGCGTGGTGACCACCAGGATCCGGTTCGCCCGCCCCGTGAGCGCCAGCTCGGAGGTGATGAGGCCTGCCTCCAGCGTTTTCCCGAGGCCCACGTCATCCGCGATCAGGAGGCGCACCCGATCCTGGGCCAGGGCCCGCTCGACCGGTAGGTGCTGGAAGGTCAGATTGTCGATCGCAGCGCGCCCAAGGGTGAGCGGCTGCCGGGTCGTGGTTGGAGTATTTCGGAAGGCCGCCTCAAGGTGCAGCTTCGTGTCTATCAGGCCAGAGGAAGTGTCAGGAACAAGGCGCACAGCTGTTGGGTCGAGTATGCGTGCGCCCTTTTCCAAGTCCCAAACAAACCGAGCCTCCTTGTCGCGAACAAGACCGGACAGGCCACGGCAATGGATTTCACGATAACCGCGTTTAAGAGTTGAGGTGCCGAGTACCTTCCAAGTAGCCGAGCGCAATTGGATAACAGAGCCTGGCTGCGGTGCTGCACTCATTTCGGGCTCTTCGACGTTGAAAGTGGAATTCAGGGAGTCATTTAGGGCGTAATCAGCTACTCTCTGTCATCATACACAACAACGGAGGGACAGGCAATGGATGCTCAGGATGTATTGGCTCTTGGCCTCGGGGTCACGCCACCATGGCGGCTGGTCGAACAGCGCCTCGACACGAACAGACCGGAGACGCTCCGCTGCTCGAAGCCGTCCGCAAGGCTCTGGAGACGGTCAAAAAACATCCCAAGCGCATTCTCGAACGTTGAACGTCAATCCACAGCAACGCCCGCATGGAAGCCCCGCATGGAAGCAATGAACGGCTGTTCAGGCCGCCAGGGCAAGAGCCAGAGGCTACCGCAACACCGAGACCTTCATCACCATGATCTACTTGATCGCAGCCCCGCTCGGAGATATGGTAAAATCCACTTGATACGTCGAAGAGCCAGTAATTATCGGCTAAGGGTGTTCAATCGCGGCAAGGTTGCCGCCCGCAACGTACGGCTGATTGATCGCGACAGTGATAACTCCGTCCTTCTTGCCGCCGATACTCAGCGCAAGTTCCCAGTGCCCATTCTAGAGCAGCATCAGTCTGTTGATGTTATCGCAGCGGTTACCACAAGCTCAGTTCCTCGCGCGCACATCAAGCTACAATGGGATGACGAATCGGGCAAGGAGCACGAAAAAGAGCTGACGCCGACGATTTAGCCCGCACTTCTCGCCCTTCCGGGGAGAGGGCCAGGGAGAGGGCCGAGTAGGAGGCAGTGTCAGTGTTTGACGAACCGCGCCGCGAAGAACCCGTCGATGCCGCCGCGTTCGGACCAGAAGTCCGGCCGGGTCCGCAGATCACCCTCCGGGCTCAGGAACCCGGCGGGGATTCCGGCCTCACCAGCCTGGATGGGCAGCCGCTTGTACACGTCTGCCCGCGCGAGAAACCCGTGCGCCTGATCCTCGCCCTCGACCCTGGCCAACGAGCAGGTGCAGAACACCAGCACGCCGCCCGGCGCCAGCCACTCCGCCGCGCGATCCAGAAGCCGCGCCTGCAAATCCGTCAGCGCCTTGAGATCGGCTTGGCTCCGCCCCCCGGTCAACCGGCGCGGCAAGTCCGGGTGGCGGCGGATGGTTCCGGTGGCCGAGCAGGGTGCGTCGAGCAGGATGGCGTCGAATTTGCCCTGCGGCACCCACTCCAGCGCGTTCGCCACCACGCATTCGGCCGCCAGCCCGGTGCGGGCCAGGTTCTCACCCACCCGCTCCATCCGCCGGGCCGACAGGTCCAGCGCCGTCACCTGCGCGCCCCTCGCGGCCAACTGCATGGTCTTGCCACCCGGCGCCGCGCACAGATCCAGTACCCGCTTGCCTTCCGGCGCGGGGATCAGCCGGGCGGGCAGGGCTGCAGCGGCATCCTGCGCCCACCAGGCGCCCTCACCGAACCCCGGCAGGGCGCTGATCTGCGGCCGGTGCTTGAGCCGCACACCGCCGGTCGGCAGCACCTCCGCCGTGATCTCCTGGGCCAAGTCGGAGGCAGCTTCGGGATTGGCCGATCTTGGGGTCAGGTCATGGGGAGCCAACACCAGATGCGCCTGAGCCGTTGCCCTTGCCGCCGCCGCGCCCCAGTCATGGGAGAGCTGTTTGAACAACCAGCCCGGCGTGTTCAGACGGGCGGCATCCTGACCGGCTACGATCCTGGCTCCTTGTTCGGCCAACCGCCGCCCGACCGCATTAACCATACCGGAGAATTTGGCCGTCCCCCTGGCGCCCTTGACCAGGCGTACACCTATATCCACCGCCGCATGAGCGGCGGTCCCGGCGAACAGCAACTCAGCCGCCATCAGCCGCAAGACATGGTTCACCGGCGGCTTCGGCATCCGCTCGACAAGGTGCTTCAGCGCCGCATCGACCTGCCCCAGGCGGCGCAGGGTCAGATCGGCCAGCCCATGCGCCTCGGCCCGCTCCGCCGGGCTGCCGTGCAACCCGGCCTCGTCAATCATGTCTCCACGGTCGAGCACCATCCCGATCAGATGCAACGCCCCCTGCCGGGCCACCAGCCCCGGTATGGCACCCGCCGCCTGCGGCGTCTTCTCCGCTTTGCCGCCGCTGCGCTTGCTCATAGCCACGGGCCCTTCCGGCGCGTCACCGGCGCTTGCCACCGCCGGGCCTCCGGCTCCAGCGCGCCACCCAGGCCGGCGGTGCGGCCCATCTCGGTCGCCTGTTGCTTGAGCGCCGTGATGCGGTTTTCGGTTTTCGGGTGGGTGGTGAACAGCCCGTCCATGCGCCGCCCGGCCAGCGGGTTGACGATGAACAGATGCGCCGAGGCCGGATGGCTCTCCGCCGTCGCCATTTCGGTGCGGCCCGCGCCCCCGGCAATCTTGGCCAGCGCCGAAGCTAGCCACAGTGGGTTGCCGCAGATTTCGCCGCCCAGCCGGTCGGCGGAATACTCGCGGGTGCGGCTGATCAGCGCCTGGATCAGCATCGCCGCGATGGGCGCCATGATCGCCGCCAGAAGAACACCGGCGAAGCCCATGGCCCCGCGCCCGCGCCCGCCACCGAAGAACAGCCCGAACTGCGCCAGCATCGAGATTGCCCCCGCCACCGTCGCCGACACGGTCATGATCAGCGTGTCGCGGTTCCTGATATGCGCCAACTCATGCGCGATCACGCCGGCCAGTTCGTCCCGGCTGAGTTGGCGCATGATGCCGCTGGTCAGCGCCACCGCCGCTCGCTCCGGGCTGCGCCCGGTGGCGAAGGCGTTGGGCTGGTCCTGTTCGATGATGTAGAGCTGCGGCATCGGCAATCCGGCGCGCCGCGCCAGCCCCTCGACCATACGGTAGAGATCGGGCACCGAGGCCCGGCTGACCGGCCGCGCCCGGTGCGCCGCCAGCGCCAGCTTGTCCGAGTTCCAGAACGCGAAGGCATTGGTGCCGATGGCGATGACCAGCGCGATCAGCACGCCGGCAGTGCCCCCGATCAGCCATCCGACCGACAGGAACAGCGCGGTCATCGCCGCCAGCAGCATCATCGTCTTGACGTAGTTCATCGGTGTTGCGTCACTCCGGTTGCCATTGCGTGGCGCATGCTCATATGGTCGCGCAAGGCTATGGGGCAGATATATGACCATCGATGACCCGAAAAAAGACCGTATCGTCGTCGTCACCAATGCCGCCGCCGCCCGCGCCCTGGCCGAGGCCGCCGCGCGGCATCAGGCAGCGGAACCGGAGCGCCCAAAGGAAATCGGTGGCCGCAAGGGCCCCGAGCCGACGCGCTATGGCGATTGGGAGAAGGGCGGTATCGTCAGCGATTTTTGAGTTTCGGGGCCGCGCCGGTGCCGTTTCGCCGCTCCCCCTCTGGGCGCGGCCGCGCGGGGAGGAGGGGCGGGAGGCGGCGCGCCGAAAGCATCAGCTTTCGAACAGGCGCAAAGAATCTGCCCAGAGGCGGGATGCGTTCGCGAGCGCGAACACTGGCAGGGGTGCAAACGGGCGGCCCATCCGGGCCGCCCGTTTGAATTCCTAATATGGGCCCGGCTTACTCGGCCGCAGTGCGGTCCTTCTTCACTCGGTAGTTGGTCTTCTCGACGATCCGGGCCGATTTGCCGCGGCGCGTGCGCAGGTAGTAGAGCTTGGCCCGGCGGACCCGGCCGCGGCGCACCACGGTGATCGCGTCGATCTGCGGCGAATACAGCGGGAAGACACGCTCGACGCCCTCGCCGAACGAGATCTTGCGCACGGTGAAGGAAGCCGCCAGCGTCTCGCCGCCCTTGCGGCTGATGCACACGCCCTCGTAGTTCTGGATCCGCGAGCGGGTGCCCTCGGTCACCTTGAAGCCGACGCGCACGGTGTCGCCAGGGGCGAAGTCGGGGATGGTCTTGTCGAGCGAAGCGATATGCTCGACCTCGAGCTGGTCAATCAGGTTCATGGTCTCGGCCCTTCGTTTTCCCGCCTTTTGCGGCGGATGTTTGCGCGTCCGAGAGCTCTCGGTCTCCATCGGCTGCCCGCTCGTCAGAGCTATGGGCCCGCCAGAGGTCGGGACGTCGTTCCTTGGTCAACCCTTCAGCTTGGGAGAGTCGCCATTCGGCGATCTTTGCGTGATGGCCGGAGAGGAGAATCTCCGGTATCGCGCGTCCCTCCCAGACCTGGGGCCTGGTATAATGCGGGTGCTCCAGCAGCCCCCGCGAAAAGCTTTCCTCCTCGGTGCTTTCGGCGTTGCCCAGAACCCCGGGCCGCAACCGCACCACCGCGTCGATCAAGGCCATCGCCGGAATCTCGCCGCCCGTGAGCACGAAATCCCCGATCGAGACCTCCTTGACCTCACGCGCCTCCAGCACCCGCTGGTCGACGCCCTCGAAGCGGCCGCAGAGCAGGGTGATGCCATCCCCCCCGGCCAACTCCCGAACGCGCACCTGGGTCAGAAGCCGCCCGCGCGGGGACAAGTAAATCACAGGCCAACGCGCCCTCTCGTCGGGCACATCCGCCTGTGCTGCATCGATCGCCGCCGCCACCACATCGGGCTTCATCACCATGCCCGGTCCGCCACCGGCGGGAGTGTCGTCGACAGTGCGGTGCTTATTACGTGCAAATTTTCGAATGTCCAGCACTTCAAGCGACCAGATTCGTTCGGTCAGCGCCTTGCCGATCAGCGAGGCCCCGAGCGCGCCGGGGAACATTTCCGGCAGGATCGTCAGCACCTTCACCCCAAATCCACCCACCGCCGCCTGATCCTGCATCAGCGGGCGGGGCCGGGCGGTCACTTTCGGCTGGAACATGCCGTGGGAGCGGGGTTTCTGCTCGCTCATCCGACAACCCTCGCATCGGGCTCTTCCGGTACAGCCTTCCGCCGCCCCGGGCTCTGGAAAAACCGCAGCAGGTAGCCGTCCGGGTCCTGCACCAGAAACTGCCGGTTGCCGACATAGGTTTCTTCGGCCCGATACCAGGCGTCCTTGATCTCCTGATAAACCGCCACATCCGCGGTCCGCACCGCCTTGCGCAGCGCCACCACGTCGCTCACTTCGATCTGAAAGTTGATGCCGCGCCCGAACGGCTGGGTCATCTTCCCGGTCAGCCAGTTCTCCGGCGACTGTTGCTCCAGCATCAATTCCACGCCGTCGCGCTCCAGAAAGGCAAAACGCTTCTCGGGTCGGTCATAGATTACCTGGAACCCCAGCACCCCGGTACAAAAGGACAGACTCGCCCCAAGGTCCGAACAGCACAACTCGGGAACCAGGAGCGCGCCGCTCACCCCGATCCCTCCGAGCCATCCATCAGCGCCATCACCCGTTCCGCTGCCCCGGTCGCCATGCCCGGACGCCGCTGCAGCCCCATCTGTTCGCGTTCGATCCAGCGCAAATAGGCGGCGACCCGCTCGACCGTGGTCTCCGGGTCGGTGACCAGCGCGTGCAGTTCGCGGGCCACCGCGTCGTAATCGTCCGGCGTGCCCGGTGCATCCGACAGACCCATCGGGTCCCAGTTGCTCAGCAGGATATCGCGGATCCGGGCGAACAGGTGCTTCGGGCTGTCTGTTCCGTGTTTGGGCTCATTGCTTGTGCTCATGAGGCGGGCTCCTTGCCATCCTGCTTCGTGTCCAGCATTCCTTCCTGCGGATCGATGACAATCCGCCCCTGCGCCAGATCGACAGTGGGCACCATGGCACGGGTGAACGGTATCAGAACCTCCTTGCCACCGGCCCGGGTCACCTCCAGCAAATCGCCAGCACCGTGGTCATGGATAGCACGAACTTGTCCGATTTTGGCCCCCCCGGTATCCAGAACCGTCAATCCGACCAGGTCGGCATGGTAGAACTCGTCATCAGGCAGCGTCGGCAGCTTGGCTCGGTCGGCGTAAAGCCGGGTGCCTTTCAGCGCCTCGGCCTCCTCGCGGTTGGCCACTCCGGTCAGCCGCGCCGCATAGCCCTGCTTCACCGCCCGGGTGATCCGCAGCGAGAATTTCCGCGACCCATCCTCGGAGAATAACGGCCCGTAGGAGGCGATCGCCTCGCCCTCGGCGCAAAACGACTTGATCCGCGCCTCGCCGGAAACCCCGAAGGCCCCGGCGATGGCGCCGACACAAACACGGTTGTCAGTTATATCCGCCATCGCTCGTCACTTCGCCTTGACACCGAGGCACACGCCCCCCGGCTGTGCACCGCCCGACTCCGCCCACTGCCCGCCCCTGTCGAGGCAGCTATCGATCGCCAGCAGATTCTGGGCATGACATCCGCCCAGAAAGGCTGCGATCAACAAGCAAAGGCGCAGCAGTCGCCGCATCTCAAGGGGGCCAGCCCGCAACCACTACGCAACCACGATTACTCCGTGGTTGCCTTCACCGCCTCTTCGTCAGCAGCTTCCGGCGCGGCCTCGGCCTCGGCGGCAGCGGCAGTGGCAGCCTTGGCGGCCTTCTCCTCGGCGCGCTTGGCGGCCTTCTCGCCCGGCACCGCTGCCTGGGGATTGCTGCGGGCGGTGGCCAGCAGCGCTCCGGCGGCCTCCAGCATGCGCCGGATGCGGTCGGTCGGCTGCGCGCCAAGGCCCATCCAATGCTGGATGCGCTCGATGTTCATCTTCACCCGCTCCTCCGAGTCCTTCGGCAGCAGCGGGTTATAGGTGCCGAGGCGCTCGATAAAGCGGCCGTCGCGCGGCATCCGGCTGTCGGCGGCGACGATGCGATAGAACGGGCGCTTCTTGGAACCGCCGCGAGCCAGTCTGATCTTGATAGCCATGGTCTTCTCTCCTTGGACGTAAGTCGTTGATGCCCCGCCGGGGTTTTGTTGTCGGGGGCTATTTCTGGAACTTTTGATGATGGTGGATCACTTCATCGACGATGAAGCGCATGAACTTCTTGGCGAATTCCAGGTCCAGCCCGGATTCGACGGTCAGCCGCTCGAGCCGCGCGATCTGGCGCGCCTCGCGGGCTGGGTCGGCAGCGGGCAAGCCATGCTCGGCCTTCAGCTTGCCGACCGATTGGGTGCAGCGGAACCGCTCGGCCAGCGTATGCAGGAGGACCGCATCGAGATTGTCGATTGAGTGGCGCAACTCGGCGAGGATCGCCTCGGCGCGTGTTTCGTCGTTGCTCATGCGCTCTCCTCCGATGACTGAGCTGTAGCGGCAGCGCGGGGCAGAACGAACACATTGCGCGCCACCCCGTCCGGGAAGACATCGCGGCGCACAACCTTGCCGCCCAGCCGTTCAGCCAGCCGCCGCGCGGGCAGGTTCTCGTCGCGCATATGGGTCTCGACCGCCGGCCAGCCCAGGGTGTCGTAGCCAAAGGCAATCGCCGCATGGCTGGCCTCGGTGGCATAGCCCTTGCCGCGTGCGGCGGGCATCAGCCACCAGGTCAGCTCGTGGCTGGGCCAGTCGTCGGGACCGGCGATGCCGCAGCCGCCGACGATGACGCCGTCCTCGCGCCGCTCCAGCAGCCACATGCCAAATCCGTTGCTGCGCCAGTGGTCGATATCCCCCTCCAGCACCAGGCGCGCTTCGTCCAGCGTTCTGGGGCCGCGATATTTTCCGGCCAGATTGGAGGCATGGGAATAGAACGCCGCATAGGCATCCAGATCCGCCATTTGCGACGGGCGCAGGGTCAGCCGTTCGGTATGGAGCACCGGGAAACTCATGCCGCCAACTCATCAGGTGAAGGGTGACGATAGACCAGGCGAGGTCGCGGCCCGTCCGGGTACCGCGCCGCATCGTCACGCACTGCGCCGAGGCGCTCGGCAAGCCGGATCGAACGAGCATTCGGTGGGTCGATACAACTCACCGCTGTCGGCCAGCCGGGGACGCCGTAAGCATGGTCGCGCGTCGCCGGCGCGGCCTCGTGGGCGATCCCCTTGCCCTCGGTGCCGGGCCACATCATCCAGCCGGTCTCCTTCTCGGGCCAGCCTTCGGAAAACCAGCAGCCGACAAGGCCCAGGCTGTCGTCCGAGCCGCGCATGGTCATCGCCCACATGCCTGGTCCGCGCGTCCGCCAGTGCTCGAGTTCCAACACAAAGGTGCGCCATGCCTTTTCGCGCGTCAGCGGCCCACCGACATAGCGCGCGCGATCGGACATACAGAAACCCACGAACGTCGCACAATCGCGCGGCTGCGACCCGCGCAGGATCAGGCGTTCGGTCTCCAGGATCGGGATATCGTTCACTTCTTCTTCCCCAACCCGCTCAGGCCCGGCGGCAATTGCAGGCCGCCGCCCGCGCCGCCGATTCCCGGGAATCCCGGCGGCAGCCCGCCCGGTGCCGCACCAGTGCCGGTGACGCCACCGGGTCCGCCCATCACGCCCGGCGGCATTCCGCCCTTGCCGAACATCTGGGAAAGCGCGCCGCGCATCAGGCCCTTCTTGCCCATTTTGCCCATCTTTTTCATCATGTCCGACATCTGACGGTGCATCTTCATCAGCTTGTTGACGTCCGAGACCTCCAGCCCCGAACCCGCCGCCACCCGCCTCTTGCGGCTGGCCTGCATCAGGTCGGGCTTCTTGCGTTCCTTTTTGGTCATCGACTGGATAATGGCGATCTGGCGTTTCAGAATACGGTCATCCAGCCCGGACGCCTCCAACTGCTTGGTCATCTTGCCCATTCCGGGCAGCATCCCCATGACACCGGACATACCGCCCATCTTTTGCATCTGTTCAAGCTGGCTTTTCAGGTCGTTCATGTCGAAGCGGCCCTTTTGGAACCGCTTCATCATCCGCTCGGCGTCTTGCTGCTCGATGGTCTCCTGGGCTTTCTCGACCAGGCTGACGATGTCGCCCATGCCGAGGATGCGGCCCGCCACCCGGTCGGCGTGGAATTCCTCCAGCGCGTCCAGCTTTTCGCCCAGGCCGACGAACTTGATCGGCTTGCCGGTGACCGCGCGCATCGACAGGGCCGCACCGCCACGCCCATCGCCGTCCATCCGGGTCAGGACCACGCCGGTGATGCCGACACGGGTGTCGAACTGCCCGGCTACATTGACCGCGTCCTGCCCGGTCAGGCCATCGACCACCAGCAGGGTTTCGTTCGGTTTGGCGCTGTCACGCACCGCCACGACTTCGGCCATCAACTCGTCGTTGACATGCATCCGGCCGGCGGTGTCCAGCATCACCACGTCATAGCCGCCGAACGTTGCCTGCTGCTTGGCCCGCTCGGCGATCTCGACCACCGCCTGGCCCTTGACGATGGGCAGGGTGTCGACGCCGATCTGCTGGCCCAGCACTGCCAACTGCTCCATCGCCGCCGGGCGGTTGGTGTCGAGGGACGCCATCAGCACCCGCTTCGACCCGCGTTCGGTCAGCCGCTTGGCCAGCTTGGCCGACGTGGTGGTCTTGCCCGAGCCCTGCAACCCGACCATCAGGATGGTCGCGGGCGGGGTGTCGATCTTCAGCTTGCCCGGTTCCGGGTCGTCGCCAGCCAGCACATGGATCAACTCGTCGTGGACGATCTTGACCACCTGCTGGCCCGGGGTGATCGATTTCAGAACCGAATGCCCGGTGGCCTTTTCCTGCACCTCTTTGATGAAGTCGCGCGCCACAGACAGCGAGACATCCGCTTCCAGCAGTGCCATCCGCACCTCGCGCAACGCCGTCGCAACGTCACCCTCGGTCAGCGCACTCTTGCCAGTGAGCTTTTCGAGGGCGCCGGAAATGCGTTCCGAGAGGGTTTCGAACATCATCACTCCCTTGGGGCCATGCCCCGGCGGCACAAACACGTAGCGCGCCGGTGGGCGCAACGCGCTGACCGACGGCGATCCCGGAGTGCCCGGGACCGGAAGCGTCATCACTTCCGGGATGGCGGCGATCTAGCGTGAAGGCGGGCGGGAGTCAACCGGTGCGCGCCCGTGGGAGCGCCCCGGTCTGATTTCCGACCGGCAGAAAACGGCGCGGTTGGCGACGCTGCTTCGAAATTCGGTCAGAACCTGCCATTCGAAGCTCAGGATTGACCGGCGATGAGTGACGGCATTCGGTGGGTTCCTGACAGTCGGATTTCAAACTCAGACCCGCACCCAACTTGACTCCGGTCAATGCGCCTCACCGCGGTCGCCTCACCCCGGTCGCGTCAGCCATTCGTTGACCGCCGTCTCCAGCGCCGTCCGGTCGGTGCCGCCAAAGCCGTATTCCAGCGCCGCCGCGCCGTCCTCGGTGTCCAGCGCCAGCCGGGTCGGCCGCGCGCCGTGGCTGTTCCAATTCGTCTCGATCCGCGCGCCCCTGACCTTCGCCAGATCGACGAGTTTGCTGCGCGAGCCGAGCGGCCTGAGCGACCGGTGCTCGACCTGCCCGGCATCCCGGTCGAAGGTGATGCGCAGGAAGGCGAACCAATACCAGGCGGCGAAGGTCACCCCGACCCCCAGCGCCGTCACCAGCACATGCTCGCCCAGGCTACCGATCTGCTTGCCGGTGATCGCCCCGTAAAGCGCCGCAAACCCCATCAGCCAGACACATCCGGCAAGGAACCAGGGCCTATGCACGATCAAAAGCCGCCGGTCGGTGTTCTCGACGATCTTCATGCCCGCTCCCGTGATTTCCTGCATCCAAAATACTGCAATCAGAGTACCGCAATTCCAGGCAACACACTTCACGTTCTGTCTATCGTAACCGTCCGGTCTCCCCGCCCTTGAAGGGTTTGTGATTGGCGTGCGAGTCTTCGCGTGATCGCGGGCGATAATGTCCGTTTGAATTACGAGGACACTTGAACTTGATGGATCATCGTAGAGGCAATCGGCGGAGCTACTCGAATGCGTTCAAGCGCCGTGTTGTGGCCGAGGCGCTTGAGCCTGGGGCTTCGGTTGCGTCGGTGGCGCGCCATCACGGGCTGAGCGCGACCATGGTGTTCGCGTGGCGTCGTGATCCGCGGTTTGGGCCAGGTGGTGATGGGGTATTTTTCCTGCCTGTCGAGGTGATGTCGACTGCGATCACCGCCGCGCCGGAGCCGATCAGCCCTGTCAGCGACGGTCGGATCGAGATTGCCCTTCCATCGGGCCATCGTCTGACGCTCAGCGGTGCCTTTGATCCGGACATGGTGGTGCTGTTGGCGCGAGGTCTGAGCGCATGATCCCGGTTGCCGTGCAGACGAAGGTCTGGCTGGCGGCTGGCGTTACCGATATGCGCAAGGGGTTCAACGGTTTGTCGGCGCTGGCCGAGAAGGTTCTGGAGCAGGACCCGTATTCCGGGCACCTGTTCGTGTTCCGGGGACGGCGCGGCGATCTGATCAAGGTCATATGGTGGGACGGGCAAGGGGCGTGTCTGTTTTCCAAGCGTCTGGAGCGCGGCAGGTTCGTCTGGCCATCGCCGGCGCATGGCAGGTTGTCGGTGACATCGGCGCAACTGGCGATGCTGTTGGATGGCATCGATTGGCGCGCGCCGCTGCGCACCTGGCGACCCCTGACGGCAGGATGATTTTCTGAACAAAAACAGAGAAATATGACGCTTTTGGGGTTCCCTTCAGTGTCGCGTTCTGGTATAGAATGGCTATGCTGGATCAGACCAAATCACTGCCCGATAATCCCTCGGAATTGAGGGTGTTCGCGGGGCAATTGGTGGCGACGGTCAAGTCCCAGGCGCTCGAGATTGCCAAGCTCAGGCATCAACTCGCCGGTCATCGCCGCCATCGGTTTGGCTCGAAGTCGGAGACGATGGATCAGCTTGAACTCGGGCTCGAAGAGGAAGAGATCGCGGCGGCGAAGATCGCGCCGCCTGCGCCGCCTGATACTGTCGCCGGGCCGAAGAACAAACCAAAGCGCAAACCGTTGCCGGACAGCTTGCCGCGCAACGAGCAAGTGCTGTCGCCCGGCGAGGCCTGCGGCAAGTGCGGCGAGGTTCTGAAGAAACTCGGCGAAGATGTCACCGAAGAGCTGGAATACGTCCCTGGCCGGTTCATCGTGAACCGCTTTGTCCGGCCCCGCATGGCTTGCACGTGTTGCGAGGCGATCTGCCAGGCACCATTGCCCTCGCGCCCGATCGAGCGGGGTCGTCCCGGCCCGGGCCTGCTGGCCCATGTGCTGGTCTCGAAGTATGCCGATCACCTCCCGCTCTATCGCCAGTCCCGGATATTCGATCGCGACGGCATTGATCTCGACCGCTCGACCCTGTCCGACTGGGTCGGCAAATCGGCGGCACTGCTGGAACCATTGGCTGATATGGTCGGGCGCCATGTTCAGCGCGGCCAGGCGATCTTTGCCGACGACACCACCCTGAAGATGCAGGTGAAGGGCACCGGCAAATGCAAGACCGCCCGGATCTGGACCTATGTTCGCGACGAACGGCCATGGGGCGGCGCCGACCCACCAGCGGCATGGTATCAGTTCACCGTCGATCGCAAGGGCGAGCACCCCACCAAACACCTGGCCGGGTACAAGGGCTGGATGCACGCGGACGGCTATGCCGGGTTCAACGAGCTCTACCGATCCGGTGGTGTCGATGAAGTCGCCTGCATGGCCCATATCCGGCGCAAGTTCACCGATGTCTTCCAGTCGGAGGGCTCGATCATCGCCGAGGAAGCCATCAAGCGCATCGCCGGGCTCTACGTCGTCGAGAAGGATGCCCGCGGCAGTGTGCCCATTGAGCGGGTCCAACTCCGGCAAGCCCGCGCCAAACCGATCTTCGATGCTCTGGAAGCCTGGCTGCAAACCCGGCTGCCAAAGATCTCCGGCAAGTCCGAACTCGCCAAGGCGATCCGCTACGCCCTGACCCGGATGAGGCGCCTGCGCCCGTATCTCGACCACGGCTTTCTGGAGATCGACAACAATTCCGCCGAACGCGCCATGAAGCCGATAGCCCTGGGTCGCAAGAATTATCTTTTTGTCGGCTCAGAGGCTGGCGGTAAATCCGCCGCCATCGCCTATACCCTGATCGAGACCGCCAGGCTCAACGGCGTCGATCCCCAGGCCTGGCTGACCGATGTGCTCAGTCGCATCGCCGATCACAAAATCACCAAACTCGACGAGTTGCTCCCGTGGCGCTTCGCTCAGACCTGAGCGCAATCGGCCGACGCTGAACCGAACCAGAGCCCCGAGACCGGACGCTTACTGTCTATCTCCCACACCACACCCCTCCCCGCTGCATCGTCCCGCCCCCCGGGCCGCAGCCTCGATCCACCCCGAACCGTCTTTCAATTCACGGGGAAATCCTCCTATACCCCCGCTCATGACGCATATCGTTGCCGCCTTCTACCAGTTCACCCCGTTCCCGGACCCCGCCGCCTTGCGCGGTCCGCTGGCGCAGGCTGCCCGTGGGGCAGGGGTCAAGGGCACCATCCTGCTGGCCTCCGAGGGCATCAACGGCACCATCGCCGGGCTGCGCGAAGGCCCCAATACTGGAATAGACGCGGTGCTCGCCCATATCCGCGCCCTGCCGGGCTGCGCCGGGCTTGACTGGAAAGAAAGCACCGCCGCCGCGCAACCCTTCCGCCGCCTCAAGGTTCGCCTGAAGGCCGAGATCGTCTCCCTCGGCACTTCCGGCACCGACCCCAACGCCTGTGTCGGCACCTATGTCGCGCCCGCCGACTGGAACGCCGTGGTCGATGACCCGGACACGGTGGTCATCGATACCCGCAACGACTACGAGACCGCCATCGGCAGCTTCCAGGGTGCCATCGACCCCGCCACCGCCAGCTTCCGCGCCTTTCCGGATTGGTGGGCGCGCAACCACAACCGCTTTACCGGCAAGCGGGTGGCAATGTTCTGCACCGGCGGCATCCGCTGCGAGAAAGCGTCGAGTTACCTGCTGGGGCAGGGCGTGCCGGAGGTGCTGCATCTCAAAGGCGGGATCCTGAAATACCTCGAAGAGGTGCCTCCGGAGGATACCCGGTGGCAAGGCGAATGCTTTGTCTTCGACGAACGCGTTGCGGTCGCCCACGGACTGACCGAGGGCACCCACACCCTCTGCCACGCCTGCGGCCGCCCGGTCTCGCCCCCAGACCACGCCCACCCCGACTATGCCGAGGGCATAAGCTGCCCCGCCTGTATCGGCGAATACTCCGACGCAGACCGCACCCGCTTCGCCGAGCGCCAGCGCCAGATCGAGCTGGCGCGGGCGCGGGGAAAACAGCATCTCGCGCAATGATCGGTCCGGATGTTACTCCCTCTCCCACCGCTCCGGCCGCCGAACCAGGTCTTGCGCCGGGGTCAGAAATCTCGACGCACAACGGCACCGGGTCCCGGGTCGAGTCCGGCGCGGCGCGGCGTGCTCTGCGGCGTCACGCCGCCTGCAACGCGTTGCGCGCCTCGCGGACCGGCAGATGCACAACCGCCGAGAACACGCCGGTGCCGACGCCGATCCACCAGACCACGTTGTAGGAGCCGTAGAGGTCGTAGAACCAGGCTCCCATCCACACGCCAAGGAAGCTGCCGAGTTGGTGCGAGAAGAACACGATCCCGAACAGCGTACCCATATAGCGCAACCCGTAAATATAGCCGATCAGCCCGGCCGTCAGCGGCACGGTGGCCAGCCACAGCGTTCCCATGGACAGCGAGAACACGATCACGGTTGTGGGCGTCATCGGCACCAGGATGAACCAGGCGGCGACCACGGCCCGCGCTGCATATAGCAGCGCCAGCAAGTTCTTTTTCTGGTAGGTGCCACCCAGCTTCGCGGCCACCATCGTGCCGAAGATATTCGCCAGCCCGATCAGCCCGATCGCCCAGGCGCCAAGCTGCGAGGTCGTGGTCACCCCCAGCCCGGCCAGCATCCCGTCAGGGTCGATCGGCGCGGATATCTCGGTCACGAAGGCCGGGAAATGGGCGGTGACGAAGGAGAGCTGGTAGCCGCAGGAGAAAAATCCCAGCGAGATCAGGATGTAGTTCGGATCCTTGAGCGCCCGGCCCACGACCGCCCCCATGCTCTCGGTGACCTCCGCCGCCGAATATCCTGGCGAGGCTGCTTCAGGTGCGCGAAGCATCGGCAGCAGCATCAGGCTGGCCAGCATGACCCCGGCAAACACCATGAAGACAGACGGCCAGGCCATCAGCCCCAACAGGAATTCTGCTGCCGGTGGGCCAATGATCTGCCCGGTCGAACCCGCCGCGGTGGCAATCCCCAGCGCCATCGAGCGGTTCTCGTCGGACGCCGCCCGCCCGATGATCGCCAGGATCACCCCAAAACCGGTGCCGGCGATGCCGCAGCCGATCAGGATGTTCCACAGCTGCAACTCGCCCGCCGTCGTGCCATGGGCCGACAGCACCAGACCGGCGGCATAGACCAGCGCGCCCAGGATAATTGCCTTGCGGTCGCCGAACTTCTCGCCGATGGCGGCGAAGACCGGCTGACCGATCCCCCAGGCCAGGTTCTGGATCGCGATCGCCAGCGAGAACTCCATCCGCGGCCAGCCGAACTCGGTGGCGATGGGGATCTGGAACACGCCAAACGAGGCCCGCACCCCGAAACCCAGCATCAGGATGATCGACCCCCCGATCAGCACAGGGGTGATCAGGTTGGTTTTGCTGCGTGTGGCAGTTGTCATCTGAACTCCATCCGCAGGAAGATGGCGCGACCGCTGCCCAAGGTCAAAGCAAGACTTGTGATGACCCCGATCACAAAGCTATCTAGAATCCAATTCTTGAGGCCGAGGGAACGCCAGCATGATCGACGGACCTATGCCCCGCTACCGCGAGCTTGTCGCGTCCGGCGATATACACGCCGACCCGGCGCAGCGTGCCGCTGTCGAGAAACTTCAACTCCTTCACATGCGGCTAAAGGACTACGATCCGCATGAGGGCAAGCAGGTGGCGCTTGGCTGGCTTGGCTTCGGGCGCAAGGCGGCGAAGGCCAATATGGCGCTGACCGGGCTCTATCTGTTCGGCGGCGTCGGGCGGGGCAAGTCGATGCTGATGGACCTGTTCTTCGCCACTGCCCCGGTAAAGCGCAAACGCCGGGTGCATTTCCACGCCTTCATGCAGGAGGTTCATGCCGGCATTCATGCCGCCCGCCAGACCAATGTTGCGGACCCGATCCGGCCCGTGGCGGACCAGATTGCCGCCGGTGTGGTGCTGCTCTGCTTCGACGAGTTACAGGTCACCGACATCACCGACGCGATGATCCTCGGCCGCCTGTTCGAGGCGCTGTTCGCGCGCAATGTGGTGGTGGTGGCGACCTCGAACCGCCCGCCCGACGATCTCTACAAGGACGGCCTCAACCGCGCCATTTTCCTGCCCTTCATCCAGATGCTGAAGGACCGGGTCGATCTGGTCGAACTCGACACCCGGATCGACTACCGCCACAGCCTCGGTGTCGGCGCCAGCAACTACTTCACTCCGCTCGGGCCGGTCGCCAGCGCCGGTATGGATGCCGCCTGGCGCCGCGAGACCGGCGGCGATCCGGCGGCCCCGGTGACCCTGTCGATCCACGGGCGGCGTGTGCGCATCACCCAGGCCACCGACGATGCCGGGCGCGCCAGCTTCGAGGAGCTTTGCGAGAACCCGCTCGGCGCCTCGGACTACCTCGTCATCGCCGAGCGTTTCACCGCCTTCTTCATCGACGCCATCCCGCGGCTGACTTGGGCCAAGAACAACGAGGCCAAGCGCTTCGTCACCCTGATCGACGCCTTCTACGAGGCCAGGATCCGGCTCTACTGCTCGGCCGAGACGCCGCCCGAGGAGATCTACACCAAGGGCACCGGCGCTTTCGAGTTCGACCGCACCGTTTCACGGCTGGCCGAGATGCAGTCCGCCGTCTGGATGGGGCAGGGCTAGAGAATTTCGCCGGGTAAGTGACCAGCGGGTCTCTGTGTGCAAACTTGCCCACATGCCCTAACCTATTGAAAGACGATAGAAATCGATTCAAAGGTGAATCATGGTTAGGAAAGCGTGAAGGAAATCAGCGGCAAAACGCTCCTGCGCCCCGATGTCGGAATTCGGGCGATCCACGGAACCCGCTCCGCCGCCCGCGATGCCTTTGGAAAAAGGCATCGCACCTCTGGTTCAGGACACCAGGCGCGGCGCGGCGAATATGCTTCGTGGAGATGGAGGCAATGGGGAAGACGCCCTGCCACGGCGGCGGGGCGTCAGATTTTGGAAGGCGGACCGGGGTTCAGTTCGACCTTGGTGAGTGGCTGAACAGCACGCTGCCCTCGCCATTCTCAGCCGTGTCGGTGACGTAGCGGCGCTCCGCCAGCAGCGCGCACAGCGCATCATCTTCCCAGCACTGCTCGCGGTCTGCGCCGCAATCGATCAGGATGCGCTCGACCGACGCCAGCTTGGCACTGGCCAGCACCAATGCCGACCCGATCGGGCTCGATCGGGATGTCGCTGATAATCAAGCTGATCCGCTCCTCGGTCAGGATCAGATTCAGGTCCATGAACGGCACCATGATCACCTGCTGCCACGACCGGTCATGCGGCGACAGCGACGAGGTCCGCAGATCGCGCCGCGAGAAGAACGGCGTTCGGCCCTTCTTTCCATCCGCCGGCACCGCGTTGATGGTTTCGACCTCCGGGACGCCATTCGGCGCACGGACCCGGTTCAGATAGGGGATCAGCGTGGTATTGGCCTCGACTGCGATGATCCGGTCGACCCCTTCGTTGCGCGCAACCAGGGTTGAAATCACCCCCAAACCGGCACCAATCACCAGCACCCTGTCGCCGGGTTTGATTGCCTCGGGCAAGCGGTGCACGATATCGGCACAACAGGCGCCGGAGCGCACATCACTTCGAATTTCCGGGATGATCAACGCCGCGTCGGACGGGCCGTCGAAGGGCAACGCCACTCCCGCAGGGTGCTGGAGAGGGTCAAAATCAGTTGCATTTTGCCGCTGTGCGGCAAGATCGAACATGACCCGGGGCATGTTGCGCTTGCCAGAAAACCAATATGGACAGGAGTTCACCTGCCCACTGAACACCGACGCACCCTTGCAGAACAACAAGAACCAACGGCAAAATTGCGGCATAGCGCGGGATTTCCGGAGATCATCCAACCTATAGTTGCTTAAACCAGTCGCTCGACCATCATCTTTTTGATTTCCGCAATCGCCTTGGCTGGATTCAGCCCCTTCGGGCACGTTTTCGCGCAATTCATGATGGTGTGGCAGCGGTATAGCCGGAAGGGGTCTTCCAGGTCGTCCAGTCGCTCGCCCGCCGCCTCGTCGCGGCTGTCGATCAGCCAGCGGTAGGAATGCAGCAGCGCCGCCGGCCCCAGGTAGCGGTCGCCGTTCCACCAATAACTCGGGCACGAGGTCGAGCAACAGGCGCACATGACGCATTCATACAGACCGTCCAGTTTCTCGCGGTCCTCGATCGACTGGCGCCATTCGCGCCCCGGCTCCGGGGTTTTGGTCTCCAGCCAGGGCTTGATCGAGGCATGCTGGGCATAGAAATGCGTGAGATCCGGGATCAGGTCCTTGACCACCTCCATATGCGGCAGCGGGTAGATCTTCACATCGCCCTTGATCTCGTCCAGGCCATAGGTGCAGGCCAGCGTGTTGATGCCGTCGATGTTCATCGCGCAGGAGCCGCAAATGCCTTCGCGGCACGAGCGTCGGAAGGTTAGGGTCGGGTCGATCTCGTTCTTGATCTTGATAATCGCGTCCAGCACCATCGGCCCGCAGGTATCGATGTCGAGGTGATAGGTGTCGATGCGCGGGTTCTCACCACTGTCCGGGTCCCAGCGATAGACCTTGAAGACCCGCACGTTGCTGGCGCCTTGCGGCGCGGGCCAGGTCTTGCCCTTGGTGATGCGCGAGTTCTTCGGCAGGGTGAACTCAGCCATTGGTTGCTCCTTTGGCAGCGGGCTTGCAGCCCACGAAAATCCGCTCGCCCCGATGCAGGGCATGGGTGGAGACATCGGGCTCCACCGCCACAAACTCGCGCAAGCCGAACCCGGCGGCCCGGATACGTTCGCGCACATCGCGGCCATAGAAACGCAGATGCGTCGGGTCGCCATAGTGCAGCCGCAACTCCGCTTCGGTCACCAGCGCCGGGTCCTCATGGGTCACGTCCCAACCCTCGATCATCGGCACCGTGATCACCGCCTGCCCACCGGGGCGCAGAATGCGGAACATCTCCGCCAGCGCCGCCTTGTCGTCGACATGCTCCAGCACATGATTGGCCATCACCAGATCGTAGCTCGCATCCGCCTGGTCCATCGCCGTGATATCCAACTGCAACTCGAACAGATCGTTGATATCGGCGGTCACGTAGTGCGCCCCGCGCTCGTCGAACCAACCGTGCATCCAGGACTCCGCCGCGAAATGCAGCACGTCCGAGCCCTCGGCCAGCACCATCTCGCGGTCCATCCACAACTTCAGCAACCGGTGCCGGGGCCGCGAGTCGCAGCACGGGCACCAGATCTCCGGCTTGTGCCGCACCGGCGAGAACATGCCGTCGTAGCCGCAGATCGGGCACAGCCGCGCCGTCTTGCCCCAGGCCAGCCCGGTCACATGACCGATGGCGCGCTTCGCCCGCAAATCCATGATCGCAGCGATTTCCGCCGGATCTCGGCGGAAGCGCGGGCCGCTCTCATTCACCATGACCGCACCCATCTTCATGGCCTCAATACACCCGCACCTTGGGCGCGATCTGTTTCAACTCGATCCCGCCCTCGTTCTCCGGCGTCAGCGGGTCCACACGCACCGGCCGGTAGCGCAGCGTCACAACGTCCTGGGTGCCGACCCAGGCCAGGGTATGCTTGCGCCAGTTCTCATCGTCACGGTCGGGAAAGTCCTCACGCGCGTGCGCCCCCCGGCTCTCGTGGCGCGCCTCGGCGCCATAGATCGCCGCCAGCCCGCAGGGCAGCAGATTGGCCAGCTCCAGCGTCTCCATCAGGTCCGAGTTCCAGATCATCGAGCGGTCGGTCACTTTCACGTCGTCGAAAGCGGCGTCGATCTTGGCGACCTTGGCACAGCCTTCCCTCAAGGTCTCTGCGGTGCGGAACACGGCGGCGTCCTTCTGCATCGCCTTTTGCAGGTTGAGGCGCAGCACCGCTGTCGACAACGCTCCCTTGGCGTGGCGCAACCGGTCGAAGCGGGCCATGGATTTATCGACCGAGGCCGGGTCGAGGGTCGGGTTTGGCGCCCCCGCCTTGACGATCTGGCCGGCGCGGATGGCGCAGGCGCGGCCGAACACCACCAGATCGGTCAGCGAGTTCGAGCCCAGCCGGTTGGCGCCATGCACCGAGCAGCATGCCGCCTCGCCGCAGGCCATCAGCCCCGGCACCAGCGCGTCCGGGTCCTCGGGCGACGAACGGATCACTTCGCCCCAGTAGTTGGAGGGCACCCCACCCATGTTGTAATGCACCGTCGGCAGCACCGGGACCGGTTCGCGGGTGACATCGACCCCGGAGAAGATCCTGGCCGACTCGGATATCCCCGGCAGGCGCAGCGCCAAGGTCTCCGCCGGCAGGTGGTTGAGGTGCAGGTGGAGATGGTCGGCTTCGGGCCCGACTCCGCGGCCCTCGCGGATCTCGATCGTCATGCAGCGCGAAACCACATCCCGGCTCGCCAGGTCTTTGTAAGTCGGCGCATAGCGCTCCATGAAGCGCTCACCCTCGCTGTTGGTCAAATAGCCGCCTTCGCCGCGGGCGCCCTCGGTTATCAGGCAACCGGCGCCGTAGATGCCAGTGGGGTGAAACTGGATGAACTCCATGTCCTGCATGGGCAGCCCGGCGCGCGCCACCATTCCGGCGCCGTCGCCGGTGCAGGTATGCGCCGAGGTGCAGGAGAAGAAGGCGCGCCCGTAGCCTCCCGTCGCCAGCACCACCATCTTGGCGCTGAACCGGTGCAGGGTGCCGTCGTCCAGCTTCCAGGCCAGCAGCCCGGTGCACTGTCCGTCGTCGGACATGATCAGGTCGAGGGCAAAATACTCGATGAAGAATTCGGCATTTTGCTTCAGCGACTGGCCGTAGAGGGTGTGCAGCATGGCGTGGCCAGTGCGGTCGGCGGCGGCACAGGTGCGCGACACCGGCGGGCCTTCGCCGAACTCGGTGGTGTGGCCGCCGAACGGGCGCTGGTAGATCTTGCCCTCCTCGGTGCGCGAGAATGGTACGCCATAATGTTCCAACTCGACAATCGCCTTGGGCGCCTCGCGGACCAGGTACTCCATGGCATCCATGTCACCGAGCCAGTCCGAGCCCTTGACGGTGTCGTACATGTGCCATTTCCAGTTGTCCGGCCCCATGTTGGCCAAGCTGGCGGCGATGCCGCCCTGGGCGGCGACGGTATGGCTGCGGGTCGGGAATACCTTGGTGACACAGGCGGTTTTCAGCCCCTGCTCGGCCATGCCCAGCGTCGCCCGCAGCCCCGCACCGCCGGCGCCGACAACTACCACGTCATAGCTGTGGTCGATGAACTCGTAAGCGGCCATGTAATCTCTCTTTCTTCTTGCGCCCGAACAGGTCAGCCCGTGAACGCAATTCTTAGAACCGCGAAGACGCCCGCTATCCCGAAGGCGGCGCAGAACATCGTGTTGCCCAGCAGCAGCCCGGTGCGCCAGGCCTTTGCATGGACGTAATCCTCGATCACCACCTGCAGCCCCAGGGCCAGATGGCGGAAGGCCACACCGATGAACAGCACAGCGACAATGGCGTGGAACGGATGCGCATAAAGCGCCAGCACCTCCCCATGCGCGCCCCCCAGCGCGCGGGCGAAGGGCACGACGAACAGCACCGCCAAGGGCAACAGCGCAACCGCGGTGATCCGCTGCAGCCACCAGTGATCGGTGCCGTGACCGGCAGAACCAAGGCCCGAGACCCGGGCGCGGTCTGTCTTGTAGGTCATCCTGCGCCCCCCCTCATGCCACCAGCCACAACAGCACGGTCAGCACGCCCGAGCCGATCACAACAGCCCATCCGGTCTTGTCCACCGTCTCCAACTCGTAGCCGTAGCCCATGTCCCAGATCAGGTGCCGGATGCCGTTCAGCAGGTGATAGGCCAGTGCCCAGGTCGATCCCAGCAGCACCAGAAGCCCGATCCACGAGGTCAGCAGCCCGTCGACCATGGCAAAATATCCCGGCCCTGTGGCGGCCGCCAGTAGCCACCAGACCACCAGCACCGCGCCCAGGGCCATCCCGACCCCGGTCATTCGGTGGATGATCGACAGCATCGATGTGATCTGCGGCCGGTAGATCTGCAAGTGCGGCGACAGCGGTCGGTTGCCCCGTTTCACGTCTGCCATAGCAAGCTCCCGGTGGTCCCAAAAGGTCTTGGGCATTCTTTGTAGTGAACGCGAGCAATCCTTTCCAGACTGAAAACGCCGCAACCGCGAAATGAGATCGTTCCGAATCGCCGGGGGGTGGAAAATTTTTATTGATTGGTTCAACGTTAAACTATATAAAGTTTATCGTTGAACCAATATGACACGGCCACCGGAGGATCCGAATATGAACAGACGCAAGTTTCTGAAGATCGCAGGGTCCACGGCCGTTATCGTTGCCGCGGGCAGCGCGGGCTTTGTCGCGACCCGCACCCCGACGGATGCCCTCATGCCCTGGAAGACTGCCGGATCGGTCTATCCCGATCCCATGCGCCGGGCCCTGTCATATGCCATTCTGGCGCCCAATCCGCATAACCGGCAACCCTGGGTCGTTGATCTGAAAAGCGATACCGAGGCGGTGTTGACCTGTGATCTGGATCGGCTGCTTCCGGAGACCGATCCTTTCAACAGGCAGATCGTGATCGGCATGGGATGTTTTCTGGAACTCTTTTCGATCTCGGCTTCCGATCAGGGCTACCTGGCGGAAATCCGGTATTTCCCGGATGGTGAGCCGGATGACACGCTGGACCGGCGGCCGATCGCCCATCTGTCACTCACGAATCAACCCGGTCTGGCGGCGGACCCGCTGTTCGCCCATACCTTGTCCCGCCATACAAACCGGAACCCATATGAAACCAGCCGGGCCATCGGGGGCGACATTCTCAAGCGTCTGCAGGATGCGCCCGCCGGGGATGCCAGTGTCGGCGCTACGAATGACGGTACGCTGCTGCAATATCTGAGAAACCTCACCAGGGACGCCATGCTTGCCGAGATGCGCACGCCCGCGGCTCATCGGGAGAGCATCGAGCTGATGCGTATCGGACGCAGGGAGATCGAGGCCAATCCAGACGGTATCGCGTTGGAGGGTGCTTTCCTGGAAGCCTTGAACCTGGCTGGCATATTGACCAGGAAAAGCCTCGCCAATCCAGCTTCGCGCTCCTACCAGATTGCCATCGACATGATCGAAGAAGGGGCGATGGCGTCCATGGGCTTTATCTGGGTCAACACCATGGGCAATGATCGGGCAGCGCAGATTGAAGCTGGCCGCGCCTATATGCGCATTGCTCTTCATGCCACGGCCGACAACATCGCGATGCAGCCGATGAGCCAGGCTCTGCAGGAATACTCCGCCATGGCGCCGTTCTACCGGGTCATCCACGACCGGCTGACCAGCCAACCCGGCGAAAGGGTGCAAATGCTGGCCCGGCTGGGCTATGCAAGGGACGTCGGCCCCGCTCCGCGTTGGCCGCTCGAGACCAGACTGAAGGAAACCTGACCTTGGCGCCTCCCGAAGACCCGCCCGCATTTCGCTTGTTCACCGAGATCGGAATCATCGAACAATTGGCGCGCAACTGGCTGGAGCGCCATTTGCCCGACGGGTTGAAAGTCTCCCAGTTCGCGGTTCTGAACCACCTGGTGCGCCTCGGTGGCGAGTGGAATCCGGCCCGGCTCGCCAACGCCTTCCAACTGACCAAGGGGGCGATGACCAATACGTTGCAGCGCCTCGAGAAACGCGGGCTCGTGCAGATCGCCGCGGATCCACGGGACGCGCGCGCGAAGCTCGTCAGCATCACCGACACCGGTCGGGAGAGGCGCGCCCTCTGCGTTCAGAGCATCGGTCCGTTGTTCGACGACCTTTCGAGCGAGCTCTCGAACAAGGACCTCGCCTCGGCCCTGCCGATCCTGGAAAAAGTCAGAAAACACCTGGATGCGCACAGATCATAGCCAGATCAAAGAATGCGCGGCGGGTGTTGAAAGTGGCTCGGAACGATGAATTTCAAGGCGCTGACCGATCGAGACACCTGTTGACGGATGCCAGAACCCCTGCCCAATACTCATTGGACAGCAAACCAACAGGGAGAGAAACGATGAAACGTCTGCTCACCGCCGCCGCCTTCGCCGCCTTCGCGGCCTCCGCCGTCGCTGCCGATCTGAACATCTGCGTCGAGGGCGCCTACCCGCCGTTTTCCGAAATGAACGCCAGCGGCGACGTCGTCGGCTTCGACATCGACATCGCCAATGCGCTCTGCAACCAGATGGGCAAGAGTTGCGAGATGGTCCAGTCCGAATGGGACGGCATCATCCCGGCGCTGCTGGAACGCAAATGCGACGCCATCATCGCCTCGATGTCGATCACTGAGGAGCGCCAGCAGATCATCGACTTCTCCGGCAAGTACTATAATTCGCCGGGCCGCTTCACCGCCAAGGAAGGTGCTGGCCTGACCGACGATGCCGACGGGCTGGCTGGCAAGGTCGTCGGCCTACAGCGCGGCACGATCTTCCAAGACTACATGGATGGCGAGTTGCCGGATATCGAACTGAAACTCTACGGCACCCAGGACGAACTCTATCTCGACCTCGTCGCCGGGCGAATCGATGCGATCTTCGCCGACTCGATCGCGATATCCGACGGTTTTCTGAAGACCGACGCCGGCAAGGGCTTCGCCTTCTTTGGTCGCGATTACAGCGAAGTGAAGTATTTCGGCGAGGGTGCCGGGATCGGCGTGCGCAAGGGCGAGGAGGCGCTCCGCGACGGCTTCTCCGCCGCGATCCAGGCGATCCGAGACTCGGGCGAGTACAAGTCGATCAATGACAAATACTTCGAGGTCGACATCTTTGGCGGCGAAGGCGTCTGATCCGTTTCCCCCGGCGGTTCGCCGCCGGGGGCCATCCGCGCTTCACCCGGAGCGCGCGCGAGCCGGGGGGCCTAGCATTGGACAAACTCATTGAATTCGCCCCACTGTTGGGAACCGGCGTTCTGGTCACCGTCAGTGTTGCGGTCCTGGCGCTGGTGCTGGCAACCGCACTCGGGGCGCTGGGCGCCTGGGCGAAACTCTCGCGCCGCTTCACGGCAAACGCGCTGGCGCAGGTCTACACCACCATCGTGCGCGGTGTCCCCGACCTGGTGCTGATCCTGCTGATCTATTTCGGCGGCCAACGGCTGTTGAACACCGTCGGACACGCCATGGGCACCGACTATATCGAGATATCAAAATTCTGGGCCGGGGTGATCTCGATCGGCTTCATCTACGGCGCCTACCTGACCGAGACCTTCCGCGGTGCATACATGACCGTGCCAAAGGGCCAGGGCGAGGCTGCCCAGTCGATGGGCATGACCCCGCTGGCGACGCTGTGGACCGTGCTGCTGCCCCAGATCATGCGCTTCGCCCTGCCGGGCTACGGCAATGTCTGGATGGTGCTGGTCAAGTCCACCGCCGTGGTCTCGGTGATCGGGCTCAACGATCTTGTCGGCCTGGCCGACAAGGCGGGCAAGGCTAGCCGGGCGCCGTTCCTGTTCTTCGTCGCGGTGATCCTGGTCTATCTGGCGATCACCTGGGTCTCCGGCCTAGCGCTCAAATATGCCGACGCGCGGGCGAACCGGGGGCAGACCGCATGAAGTTCGAGCTTGTCTTCAGGCATTGGGACCTGTTCCTCAGCGGCGTCTGGGTCACCGTGCACCTGACCGCGCTGGCGCTCATGATCGGGATGATGATCGCCATCCCGGCCTCGCTGTCGCTGGCTCGCCGCACGCGCTTCTCGCCGCTGGTACGGGGTTATGTGTATGTCTTCCGGGGCACGCCGCTGCTGGTCCAGACCTATCTGATCTATTACGGCTTGTCGCAGTTCGAAGCGGTGCGCGAAAGCTTTGCCTGGCCGGTATTGCGCGAGGCGTGGTGGTGCGCCCTGATTGCGTTTTCTCTGAACTCGGGCGCCTACACCACCGAAATCCTGCGCGGCGCGATCAAGACGACGCCGAAGGGAGAAATCGAGGGCGCGATGGCCGTGGGCCTCAGTGCGCGGCAAGTGACCTGGCTGGTGCTCCTGCCCTCGGCAATGCGCCGCGCCCTGCCGCAATACGGCAACGAGGTGGTGTTCATGCTGCACGGCACCGTGGTCGCCAGCGTCATAACGATCCAGGACGTCCTTGGGGTTGGCCGCACGGTGAACGCGAAATACTACATTCCCTATGAGGGCATTCTGACGGCGGCGGCGCTCTACATGGCGATCACCTTCGCGCTGGTGTGGGTGTTCCGCCAGGTCGAGAGACGCTACCTGCGCCACCTCGACATCGGTGGCGAAAAGAAGAAATCCCACGGGAAGGTCACCGCGGTTCCGGCGATGCGGTAGGGAATGGACGCCCCGTCGCCGCACTCTGTGGGGGGTCTCCTTTCGTCAGACCCCGGAGCCCTGCCGATCTGCCCCATTTTGCAAGCCCGGCCTTGCATTGGCACCACACCGGAGCCAAATTGCGCCGCCACAGGCCAGGGAGGCAGGAATGAGCTACCAGTATAACGATCAGAACATCTTCGCGAAGATCCTCCGAGGTGAGATTCCCTGTAACAAGGTGTTGGAAACCGAGCATTCGCTGGCCTTCCACGACATCCAGCCGCAGGCATCGGTGCACGTGCTGGTGATCCCGAAGGGGCCATACGTAAATATAGACCACTTTTGCGCGGAAGCATCCGATGCCGAGACTACCGACTTGACCCGCACCGTCAGCCAGGCTGCCCGCGCCTCCGGGGTCAGCGAGGATGGTGGTGGCAATGGTTATCGGGTTATCGTCAATACCGGGGAGGATGGGCGCATGGATGTGCCGCATCTGCATTTCCACATCGCCGGGGGCGAGCGGCTGGGCCGGATGCTGCCGAAGCGCGAGAGCTGATGGACAAAGCCCTCGTCCTCTTCTCCGGCGGGCAGGACAGCGCCACTTGCCTCGCCTGGGCCTGCGATCGGTTTGGTCATGTCGAGACGCTGGGCTTCGACTATGGCCAGCGCCACCGGGTCGAGATGGCCCATCGCCCGGTGTTCCTCGGCGCCTTCGTCGCGGGCTTCCCGCGCTGGGCTGACAGGCTGGGCCAGGACACGGTGCTGGAGGTGGCGACCCTGGGCCAGGTCTCGGAGACCGCACTGACCCGCGAGACCGAGATCGTCATGACCGAAGCCGGGCTGCCCTCGACCTTCGTCCCGGGGCGCAATCTGATCTTCCTGACCTATGCCGCCGCGCTGGCCTACCGGCGCGGCATCAAGCACATCGTCACCGGCGTCTGCGAGACCGACTACTCCGGCTACCCCGATTGCCGTGACGACACCATCAAGGCGCTCCAAGTGGCGTTGAACCTGGGGCTGGAAACCCGGCTGGTGCTGCACACGCCGCTGATGTGGATAGACAAACCCGCCACCTGGGCCATGGCCGGGGAACTAGGCGGCACCGCCCTGGTCGAACTGATCCGCGAGGAAACCCACTCCTGCTATCTGGGCCAGCGCGAGACCCGCCACGACTGGGGCTACGGCTGCGGCGACTGCCCGGCCTGCGACCTGCGCGCCAGGGGTTGGGAGCGGTATCGGTCCGGCCGATAATCCGCTCGATCAGGGAGATCTTCCCGCCCCGCTCCTGATTCTGAATCGACCCCCCTTGTCCTGTCGCACAACCCCTTGCTATAGTGTGAGGATTAGGGCGAGGAATGGAGTCGAAAACAGGGGAATTCCGCTTAGGTCTCTGGGGAGGCCCCTGACCGGAAAAAGCGGGGGAAAGTGCGCCAGCTTAGTCTCGTAACCGACGGTCCGCGCGCCTATGAGCCCGCGCGCGCCTGGTCGATACGGACGACCCGGGTCGGCTACCGCCGGTTTCTCCACCTTCGCGCCCATGTCAACCTCTACTATTTCTGGGAGAAGCGCTGGTTCTTCCTCGCCATCGCGGTGGCAGCGCTGCTGCTCAGCCTGCCGCTGCCCAGCGGGCTGAGCCGCGAGGGCATGATCGTGCTGTCGATCTCGGTTTTCGCGACGATCCTGTACATCACCGAGCCGGTTCCCTTGCCCACGGTAGCCCTGCTGATCATCGGCGGGCAGGTTGTTCTGCTCGGGCTGGAATCGACCGAGGTGGCCCGCAGCCTGATGACGGATTCTGTCCTGTTCATCATGGGTTCGCTGATGCTCGCGGTCACCGTGATCCGGCAGAAGCTCGATCTCCGGATCGCCTGGCTGATCGTGCGCGCCACCGGGGTGCGCACCTCGCGTATCTGCTTCGGGATTTCGGTGGTCTCGGGCCTGCTGGCCTCGTTCATCGGCGAGCACACCGTGGCGGCGATGATGCTGCCGGTTGGCGTGACCCTGATCACGCTGACTTCCACCGACCGCAAGGAGGTCCGCAACCTCGCCGCCGTCATCCTGTTCTCGATCGCCTACGGCTGCTCGGTCGCCGGGATCGGCACCCCCTCGGGCGGCGCGCGCAACGCGATCATGATCGGCTACTGGAAGGATTTCTTCTACGATCCTACCAATCCCGAAACCTACCGCTTCCTGATCGATTATGTCACCTGGATGGCCTACGCCTACCCGCTGTTCCTGTTGCAGTTGCCGCTGGTGACGATGGTGATCCTGTGGACCTTCAAGCCGGAACAGACGAAACTCACCCGCGCCGTCACCAAGCTGCGCATTCAGGTGCGGATGCAAGGCCCGATGACGATGGCCAATTACGTCGCCATCCTGTTCCTGGTGATGATCCTGTTCTCGTGGATCTTCCTGTCCAGCGAAATCGGCATGGGAACGGTCGCGATACTCGGCGCCGCGACCTTCCTCGTCGCCGGGCTGGTGAAATGGGAGGATCTCAATTCCGGCGTGAACTGGGGCGTCGTTCTGCTCTATGCCTCGGCGATCTCGCTCGGCGTGCAGATGAAGAACACCGGCGCTGCGGAGTGGATCGCGTCGCAATTCGTCAGCGTGCTCGAGCCGATCGGTGCCGATTCTGGGCTCGGGCTCTGGGCCGCGGTGTCGGTGTTGACCACCTTTGTCACCAACACGATGTCGAATGGTGCCGCGGTGGCGGTGCTCGGCCCGATCGTCCTGAAGATGGCGACGCTGGCCAACGAGAGCCCGATCGTCATCGGCTTCATCACCGCGATCTCCTCGGCTTTCGCGTACCTGACCGTGGTCGGCACCCCGGCCAGCACCATTGTCTTCGCCGCCGGTTATCTCAGACCCGCCGATTTCCTCAAGGTGGGCTCGCGCATGGTTGTCGTCTCGACGATTTTGATGCTGCTGATCGCCAGTCTCTACTGGCCTCTGATCGGGGCGTGACAATGATCGGACCGCGCACGTCAACCCGACAGAGAGAGATGAATCTCGAGAAACTGCGCGCCTGGCGGCGCAAGCGGTTCCGGACCTTGATCTGCCTCAACGGCACCGATCCCTCCTATGTGGGCGTCGACATCGCGGCACAGATCAGCGCCGCGGACGATTGCGACGTCGTCCTGCTCTATGTCCGGCGTATCGATCAGGGGCTGAGTTCCGGCGGCCTGCAAATGCGCACGGCGCGCCAGAACATGCTGGAGTGGGGGCTGGAACTGCCCGGTATCGGGTATCTTCGGCGCGGTCTGGAGCAACTGCAGGAGAAGGAGTTCCTCGGTAAGGAATGGAATGAGCGGGTCGATCATACCGATGTTTTCGGCGACCCGCTGGGCGACAACAAGATCGATTACGTGGCACCCTCGGGCAAGAGCATCGTGCTCAAGCTGAAGATCGCCCCCGACGTTTCCAGCGGCATCCTGGACCAATACGAACTCGGCCCCTACAACCTCATCATCATGGGGCCGCCGAAGCGCTGGCGCGGCGAGTTTGCGGCGCTGCACGAGCCAAGCTCGGTTCAGAAGGTGGCGATGCTGGCGCCAAGCTCGGTGCTGACCGTGCGTGGCCCGTTGACGGGCGGCGGTTTCCTGCTTTGCACCGACGGCTCCAGGCAATCGATGGACGCCCTGAAGCGCGGCGCGGTCGTGGCGCATGCCTGCGGCGAACCGGCCAACATCCTCGCCGTTGCCAAGGGCGACAACGGGATTGCCGCCCTGGAACGTAAGGTTCAGCGCTTCAAGGCCGATCTGAAGGGCATGGGCATCACCGTGAACGATGCCAAGGTGGTCATTGGAAAACCGGTTCCGGCCATCGTCGAGGCCGGTAAATCCAATTCGGTCATCGTGGTGTCGGATTCAGGAAAATCCAAGATCACCCGCTTTCTCGCCGGCAGCGTGGCGTTCGACGTGATGGGGAAGTCCGGGACCTCGGTGCTGAACATTCGGTAGAGCCTGGAACTATGGCAAAAGGCTCCGCCCGCCCAACCCTGTCATCCCGGGCGCGGTGCATCATGCAATGTTGCTCCGCAGAGCCGGGCTCTCGCGATGCCGGACGGACGTCGAGAGATCCCGCATGAGCGCAGCATCACTGTGTGCTGCAGCGCCTACGGGATGACAGGGGCGCTGACGGTTCCGCGCCAGGTCATCTTGTCTTGCTCTCGCATAGGCCGTGAATGGCCTGTCAGGCCAGCGCCGCCCTGGCGGGGTCATCCGCTGGCTGCGGCCCCGATCCTACGGGTGCGGCTGCGGGCGTCGGGTCGTACCAGGGTTCGTAGTTGTCGCCATGGATGGCATTCAGCGCGGTGTAGTGATCGGTCGAGACCGACATCAGGTATTTGCGGCGCTTGTCGGCCTCGCGCAGATACTCCTCGAAATCCTCGACGCTGACGGTGTCCTCGTTGGGGAAGGTGACGTCGTCGAAAAAGCCCTTGCCAGCCAGCACGAAGGCGTAACTCGATTGCTCGAACAGCGACCACGGGCGGTTGCATTCCAGCGGACCAGGCAGTTTGTGTTTCCACAGCTCGAGCTTCTCGGCCAGCCCGTCGGGCATCACCGTGTCGTGGCGCGCGGCGCGCCAGAACGGCGTGTCGTCGCGGTTCGAGGTCTGGTAGTGCAGCGAGATGAATTTGCGGGCCTAGACCGGGTTGATCGTCTTGTCGGGGAAGAACTCGACGAAAAAGCGCAGCGCCATCTGGGTGAAATGGATCAAGGTCGATTCCAGCGGTTCGATAAAGCCGCCTGCCAGCCCGATCGCCAGGCAGTTCTTGACCCAACTGTTGCGGACCCGGCCGATTTGCATCGGGACCACGCGCGGGTCGGGATGGTCGTCGGGCAGCTTGAGGTAATCGCGGAACTCCCGGATCCGCCTGGCCGTCGCTGGCGAAGGCCGACGAGAAGACGTAGCCGGTGCCGAGACGGTTGAACAACGGCACCCGCCATGACCAGCCGCTGTCGAGCCCGGTCGATGAGGTGTAGCTCTCCAGCGTGCCGGGGTTCTCGTGCGGGATCTGCAGCGCCAGCGCTTTGTCGCATAACAGGTTGTCGCCATAGGGGATGAACGGCTCGTTCAGCGCCTGCCGGATGATCAGCCCGCGAAAGCCGGTGCAGTCGATGACAAACTCGACCAGCCAGTCGCCATGCCCCTTCAGGCTCAGCGACTTGACGAAACCGCGCTCGTCCAGATTGACCTCGGTGACGTCGTCGCGGACATGCTCGACGCCCAGGCTGGTGGCGTATTCAGTGATGTATTCGGCGAACAGCTTGGCGTCGAGATGATAGGCGTAGGGGTAGAGCCCCTTGAATTCGTTTGCGCCCTGCATCACCGGGGCGCGGTTGGCCACGACCGGCGCCATCGACGGCACGACGACCTCGGCTGGGCTGCCGGTGTTGCCCTTCCGCCGCCACGCCAGCCAGTTGTAGACGATGTTGTGGACGTGGAAAAAACCGGGGTGGTCGGAGGGGTGAAAACAGGTTCGGGGCGAGCTGTCGGGTTCCTTGTCCCAGTTGCTGAACCGCACCGCGCCCTTGAACGAGCCGTTGCAGCGTTTGAGGAAATCCTTCTCGTGCAGGCCAATCTGCGAGAAGGTATGCCGCATCGAGATGGTGGTGGCCTCGCCGACCCCGACGGTCGGAATGTCGGGCGATTCAATTACCGTGATACGGACATCCGGCCCGTCGTTGCGGCAGTTGAGGCCGGTATTGAGCAGGGAAGCGGCCAACCAGCCCGCCGTGCCGCCGCCGATGGTGATATGCGATATTCGGTTGGACATCCGGCCCCCTATTGCCTCCCCCCTATTGCCTCGGAACTGTGGTCCACCCCTTTCGGCTAGCGGGAATGGCGTTGACGGTCAAGCATGCGCCGGGAGCAAGGGCGGCGTCACCCGATCCGCCCCTGGTTCTCGCCGATCTGACCCCGGTGCAGCAGCACGTGGTCCAGCAGCACGCAGGCCATCATCGCCTCGCCGACCGGCACCGCGCGGATGCCGACGCAGGGGTCGTGGCGGCCCTTGGTGACGACCTCGGTCTCGTTGCCCGCCTTGCCGATGGTGGCGCGCGGTGTGAGGATCGACGAGGTTGGCTTGACCGCGAAGCGCACCACCACGTCCTGACCGGACGAGATGCCGCCGAGGATGCCGCCAGCGTGGTTCGACTGGAACACCGGGCCGTCGTTACCCATGCGGATCTCATCGGCGTTTTCCTCGCCGGTCAGGGTGGCGGCACCGAAACCGTCACCGATTTCGACACCCTTGACCGCGTTGATCGACATCATCGCCGCCGCCAGCTCCGTATCCAGCTTGCCATAGACCGGCACGCCGAGGCCGGCGGGCACGCCGCGTGCCGTTACCTCGATCACCGCGCCAACCGAGTTGCCTGACTTGCGCATGCCATCGAGATAGTCCGCCCATTCCGCCGCCGCCCTGGCGTCCGGGGTCCAGAACGGGTTGCGCAGGATTTCGTCCCAATCCCATCTCGCCCGGTCGATCTTGCGCGGTCCCATCTGCACCATGCTGCCGGTGATGGAGAGACCCGGCGCCAGCGCCTTCAGCACCGCACGCGCCACGCCGCCTGCCGCCACCCGCGAGGCGGTCTCGCGGGCCGAGGCGCGGCCGCCGCCGCGATGGTCGCGGATGCCGTATTTCAGCCAGTAGGTGTAGTCGGCATGGCCGGGGCGGAACTTCTCGACGATGTCGCCATAATCCTTCGACCGTTGGTCGGTGTTGCGGATCATCAACTGGATCGGGTGGCCGGTGGTCTGGCCTTCGAACACACCGCTGAGGATTTCAACTTCGTCCGCCTCGCGGCGCTGGGTGGTGTAGCGGCTGGTGCCCGGTTTGCGCCGGTCGAGCCAGTGCTGCAGCATCGCTGCCTCCAGCGGCACGCCCGGCGGGCAGCCATCCACGGTGGCGCCGATCGCCGGACCGTGGCTCTCGCCCCAGGTGGTGACGCGATAGAGATGGCCGAAGCTGTTGAGCGGCATGGGTGTTCTCCGGGCAACGGGCGGGGTGGACCCCCGCCCTGTTCCTCCCCGTTCCGGGGGGAGGGAACGCTAGCGGATAACAAATTTCCCGGAAAAGAAAAACCCCCGCCCGTCGCCGGGCAGGGGTCTGTGTGCCAGCCACTGCATGTCAGCGGTTAAGGGGGGGGGGATCACTCCTTGCGCTTCAGCTTGGCCCACAGTGTCTTGTTGGTGAAGTAGAGCAGCACGGTCAGTACGATCAGAAACAGGATGTTGCGGAAACCGGCCTCTTTGCGCAGGGTCATCTGCGGTTCGGCAGCCCACATCAGGAAGGCCGCGATGTCTTCCGACATCTGCTCGACGGTGGCCTCGGTGGCCTCGGCTTCGCCGCTACCCTCTTCGCCACCATGCATGACGTATTCGACCGCGCCGTCCTCCAGGGGCGGAGGCATCGCGATCCAGGAGCCGGGCACCATGCGGCCGACCTCGATCTGGCCACCGTCGGCGTCCACATCGAAGATCTTGCACGAGTCCGGAAAGCCGCCCGATGCGAAGGCAACATTGTAGCTGCCGTCCATTTCCGCGTCGGCGGCGCATTCAGGCTCCTCGTGATAACCGGCGACGATCGAGTAGATGTACTCGCCCCCGCCCATGCCCTTGAAGAGCTGGTTCAGGCCCAGGCCATAGGGGCCGCTGAAGCCCGCCCGCGCCTTCGCCATCAGGCTGAGATCCGGGGCGGCAGCGTCGGTGTTGGCGGGGAAATTGTCGGACGGCATTCCGGCGCGGGTGTCCCCTGGCTCGCCCTCGTCGTCGTAGACCTCGTAGAGCGCGGCGATCGCCTTGATCTGTTCGGCCGGGAAGGCCGGGCCGGTCTCGCCGCCCAACTCGCGGAACGACAGGTATTTCATCCCGTGGCAAGCCGAGCAGACCTCCTGGAATACCTGGAAGCCGCGCTGGAGCTGGAACCGGTCATAGGTGCCGAAGGGGCCCTCGTAACTGAAGGACACGTCCTCGATTTCGGTCTCGGCCTCGGCAAGCGCCGTGCCGGGCAGTGCCGTCCCGGAAGCTACAATTGCGGCCGCCACGAAGACGGGGATGATGTGGGTCTTGATCATCGTCTCTCTCCTCGCCTCTCGGTTACTCGGCTGCCGTGGCCGCAGGGGTCGTCGGTGTGGTCGTCGGTGTGGTCGTCGGTGTGGTCGCGGCTGATCTAGGCGGGTAGTGAGCGTCGAAATCGGCCTCGATGGTCTCGGGTGGCGGCAATGGTTTCTCGACCAGGCCGAGCACCGGCAGGATCACCAGGAAGTAGCCGAACCAGTAGATCGTGCCCAAGAGCGAGATCAGCGGGACCAGGCCCTCCGGCGGCTGGCTGCCGCACCAGGTCAGGACCACGAAGTCCAGCACCAGGAGCCCGAACCACCACTTGAAGAGTGGCCGGAACCGGCCCGAGCGCACCCGCGAGATATCCAGCCAGGGCACCAGCGCCAGCACCGCGATCGAGCCGAACATCGCGATCACGCCACCCAGCTTCGAGTCGATGAACAGGATGTCGAAGGTGATGGCGCGCAGCATGGCGTAGAACGGCAGGAAGTACCACTCCGGCACGATATGCGCGGGCGTCGCCAGCGGGTTCGCCTCCTTGTAGTTGTCCGGATGGCCCAGGAAGTCGGGCATGAACCAGACGAAGACGGCAAAGAAAACCAGGATCAAGCTCAACGCGAACACGTCCTTGATGACGTAGTAGGGCCAAAACGGCACGGTGTCCTTCTTGGCCACTTCCATCGAATCACGCCGCACCTCGACCCCCGTCGGATTGCTGTTGCCGGTGGTGTGGAAGGCCCAGATATGGACCGCCACCAGCGCCGCGATGACGAATGGCAGGAGGTAGTGCAGCGAGAAGAAGCGCTGCAACGTCGGATTGCCGACCGAGAAACCGCCCCACAGCCACTCGACGATCGGGTCGCCGATCAGTGGGATGGCCGAAAACAGGTTGGTGATGACCGTTGCGCCCCAAAACGACATCTGGCCCCAGGGCAGCACGTAGCCCATGAAGGCGGTTGCCATCATCGCCAGGTAGATCAGGATGCCGATGATCCAGGTGATTTCGCGCGGGGCCTTGTAGGACCCGTAATACAACCCTCGGAAGATATGCGCGTAGACCGCCACGAAGAACAGCGAGGCGCCGTTGGCGTGCAGGTCGCGCAGCAGCGCGCCGCTGTTCACGTTGCGGTCGATATGCTGGATCGAGGCGAAGGCCATTTCCGCATTCGGGGTGTAGTGCATGGCCAGGACGATGCCGACGACAATCTGCAGAACCAGGCAGAAGGCCAGGACGATGCCCCAGATCCACATCCAGTTCAGGTTCTTCGGTGTCGGGATCATCAGGGTGTCGTAGATCAGGCTCACCACCGGCAGGCGGCTGTGCAGCCAGCGCTCGATGCCGGTCTTGGGGGTGTAGTGGTCGTGCGGGATGCCGCTCATTGTGTTCTCCCTCAGCCCAGCCTGATAACGGTGTCGGAGAGGAAGGCCGCTTGCGGCACTTCCAGGTTCAGCGGCGCGGGGCCTTTTCGGATGCGGCCTGCGGCGTCGTAATGCGAACCGTGGCAGGGGCAGAACCAGCCGCCAAAATCGCCGGCGCGGTTGCCCAGGGGTACGCAGCCCAGATGAGTGCAGACGCCCATCATCACCAGCCACTCGCCGGTTTTCTCCAGCACCCGGTTCGCGTCGCGGGCATCGGCGCCGCTGTCCAGGTTGAGGTTCTGAGCGGTGGGATCCTTCAGGTCTTTCAAAGCGACATTGCGCGCCGCCGTGATCTCGTCTTCGGTGCGGCGCCGGATGAAGACCGGCTTGCCGCGCCACTTGACGGTGATTTGTGTGCCGGTTTCGACATCGCTGATATCGACCTCGATCGAGGCCAGGGCCAGCACGTCGGCCGATGGGTTCATCTGGTCGACCAGCGGCCATACAGCGGTGCCTACGCCTACCGCGCCCATGGCGCCGGTGGCGATATACAGGAAGTCGCGCCGACTGCTGTCGTCATGGCTATCTGCGTGAGACACGTCTGTCTCTCCCTTTTGTCGGGCCCCCTTAAGGGCAGAAACTCGAACGCACGGAATCTATCCGCGAATTACCCATTCCGCTACGTTACATATCTACCTACCGATAGCTTGCGCTGTGGTCCAGCGGACAACGCGCCGCACATCTTTTACCAGTCGGAGGGCTTTTTGCAGAACACGGGGCCGATAAGCAAGCACGATGATGCGAGAATTCGATTGGCGCTGTTTCAACCGGACATCGCGCCCAATGTCGGAGCGGTTCTGCGCTTGGGAGCGTGCCTGGGCGTGCCGGTCCATGTGATCGAGCCTTGCGGCTTCCCGTTTTCGCCCAAAGCCTGGCGCCGCCAGGCGATGGATTACGCCGATCTGGCGGAGCTGCACCGGCATGATTCGTGGGACGCCTTCGTCGTGGAACGCCCCCCGGGGCGGCTGGTGGCGATGACGACCAAGGGGGCGGGCAGCCTGTGGGAATTTCGATTCGAGCCAGGCGACACCCTGCTGATGGGCCGCGAGAGCGCCGGATTGCCGGACGCGGTGCACCGGGCGGCGGATGCCCGCCTGCTGATTCCCCTGCAACCGGGGGCGCGATCGCTGAACGTCGCAATGGCCGCAGCGATCGCCGTGGCGGAGGCGGGGCGGCAATCCAAATACAGGCACGGCAATGACTGATCCGCATCCCCGCTGGGATTTATGCGCCTGTCCGGTCCCCTCCGGTGACCTGCGTACCGCCTCCCGCCCTCCTCCCCGCCCAACCACCAAGCGTAATCCCATCCGGTAGGTTTGGTGGTTGGGCGGGGAGGAGGGGCGGGAGGCGGAGCGCCGAAAGCGTCAGCTTTCGAACAGGCGCATAAAACGGGGCGAGAGGCAGCGAGGCGAAAGCGTCAGCTTTCGAGTAAGCGCATAATACCAACGGCCTTCTCAATTGACTCCTGCTCTCCGACGTTGGAAGTGGATTTGATTGCATTTCCGAGCGAAGCCGCCATCGCCTCCATCACCACACGAAAATGGGCACAGGTCAATCGTTAGGGCGATTGGTATAAGACCCGCCGGAAGGCGGGGTGGTGCGCGTTTGGCGCAGAACGATCCAGGAAAATTTTTGGCAGCCGTTTGAAAATTCACGTTTTCCGCGAATTGCACTCACTTTCCCCGCCGGAACCAATACACCTGCGCCGGAGGCACATTCCTCCACACCCAGGGCGACACTGTCCAGCTTAGCCCCAGCGCCTCGCGAATCTTCCGGTCCACTGGCGGGCGCCAGCCATAGGTGAACTGGACAAAAACGCCACCCGGCCGCAGCAGCCGGAAGGCGCCCTCGACAATCCGGCGCTGAACCGGAGTCGGGATCGACAAAAGCGGCAAACCGCTGATCACTGCGCCCACATCCTTCAGCGGCGCCTCGGCCACATGGGTTGCGTCAAGTTCCAGTACATGCACGGCTGGGAACTGGCGATTCAGCAGGGTGGCAAAGGCGCGGTTGATCTCGAACACCGCCAACCGATCCGGGGCCACGCCGCGCGCCAGGATGGCATCGGTGATCCTGCCGGTGCCGCCGCCGAGCTCGACGACCGCTCCGGTCTCTGGCGACAGGTGACTAGTCATCGTCCGGGCGAGGGCGCCAGACGACGGCGACACGGCACCGATCTTGCCGGGCCGGCGCAGCATTTGGCCAAGGAACAATCGGCGGTGGGCTTTCGGCCGCTGGGTATCTGAAACGGTTCGCAATCGATCCTCTGCAATCTGGATGCTGTACGGACAGCATCGCTTGCCGGTGCCTGACTTCGGCGCATTATTTCAGAGCCAGCGCTTGCAGGCAAATAGGTTGCCGGGCAGTCAGACGCAAGGTGACTGCCTCACTCCGCTGCTTCCCATCCGATGAACCCGCCGGACTGCCGCGCCCAGAACCGGGCATAGAGACCCTTCGCCGCCAGCAACGCCGCATGGCTGCCTTCCTCGACGATGCGCCCATCGTCGAGAACCACGATGCGGTCCATGCGCTGGATGGTGCTCAGCCGGTGGGCGATGGCGATCACGGTCTTGCCCGCCATCAGCTCCTCCAACGATTCCTGGATCGCCGCCTCGACCTCCGAATCCAGCGCCGAGGTGGCCTCGTCGAGGATCAGGATCGGCGCGTTCTTCAACACCGCGCGGGCCAACGCAACCCGCTGACGCTGGCCGCCCGACAACCGAACCCCGCGCTCACCGACATGGGCGTCCATGGCCTCGCGGCCCAACTGATCGGCGAGCATCGGGATGAACTCTTCGGCCCGCACCTTGCGCGCCGCGTCCCAGACCTCGTCCTCGGTCGCATCCGGGCGACCATAGAGGATGTTGTCGCGAATCGATCGGTGCAACAGCGCCGTGTCCTGGGTGACCATGGAAATCTGCGCCCGGACGCTTTCCTGCTGGCAAGCGGCCAAGTCCTGTCCGTCGATCAGCACCCGACCCTGGTCCGGGTCGAAGAACCGCAGCACCAGATTCACCAGGGTCGATTTGCCCGAGCCGGAGCGGCCAACCAACCCGACCCGCTCGCCGCCCGCCACCGTCAGGTCGATCCCGCAGATCCCGCCGCCTCCGCGCCGTCCGTAAAGATGCGTGACGCGCTCGAACCGCACCTCGCCCCCGGTCAGCTTCAGGGCATCGGCGCCAGGGCGGTCCTTCAGGCGCAGCGGCTGCGAGACCGTCTCCATTCCCTCCTGCACGGTGCCGATGTTCTGGAACAGCGTTGTCAGGGTCCACATGATCCACTCGACCATGCCGTTGAGGCGCAGCACCAGCGCCACCGCCGCCGCGATCGGGCCGACAGTGATTGCGCCCAGGCCCCAGAGCCAGACGGCATAACCGATGACCCCGCCGATCAGCAGGGTCGACAGCGCCGTCAGCGCCATGCTGAGTAACGTGAACAACCGGAGTTGGCGGGCGAAGGTCCAGCGGAAATCCTCCAAGGCTTGGCGGGCATAGTCCTCCTCGCGCTCGGCATGGGCAAACAGCTTGACGGTCTGGATGTTGGTGTAGCTGTCGACGATGCGCCCGGCCAGGGTCGAGCGTGCCTCGGCCACCGCCTTTCCCTGCCGGGTGATTCGGGGAATGAACCGCCAGGAGATGCCGACAAACCCGGCGAACCACAGCCCCAACGGGATCAGCAGCCGGACATCCGTCTCGGCCAGGATTGCTGCCGCGCCGACCAGGAAGATCGACGCATACCAGACCTCGGAGGTGATCTGATGCACCGAATCGTTCAGCGCCGGGGCCAGCTGGATCTGCTTGTTGGCGATCCGGCCGGCGAAGTCGTCGGTGAAGAAGCTCAAGGACTGGCGCAGCATCTTGCGGTGGGTACGCCAGCGTATCAGCGCCCCCATCTGGGCGTAGAATCCCTGGCCCGAGACGAAGGACTCCAGGATCCGCACCACCGGGCGCAGCAGGAACACCACCGCCGCCATCGTCAGAAAGGCAGTGCCGTGATCGGTCCAGATTGTTGCCGGTTCGGCCACTGTCAGCAGATCGACCAACTGCCCGGCAAAGCGCGCCAGCGCCGCCTCGGTCAGGGCGAAGATCAACGACAGCAGCATCGCGCTGGCGATCACCCAGCGTGCCGGTCGCAGGAAACGCAGATAGAACGGGATCAGCCGGTGCGGAAACTCGGCCTGTTCGTCATAGGGCTGGTAGGGGTCGATCAGGGTTTCGAAGAAACGGAACATAACGGCATCCTGGCAGCGTCAACGGGAGTTCGGAGGAAGATCGGAGGGCTCGGCATGCACCGGCGCACACCTCATGACGCGAGCCTGCGAAAAGCGGCGATGGCCGCTGCTCAGCTTGGTAGGGTGCAGGCGCGGATGAGCCTCCACATCGGTATCTCCCGGTTCCGTAAATCAGTTCCGTGGAGCGATACATAGCGCGATGCGTGGGCGAGGTCGAGCAACCATCGCTTGCCCCCGGGCGCGTGGGGCCGATATGTCAGGGCACGATGCAGGAATGACACAAGGCGAGGCGGGCGAGATGCCAGGAATGGAAGCGATGGAAGCCGAGAAGGCGCGGGCAAGCACCTGGTTCGCCGAACTGCGCGATGCCATCTGCAACGCCTTCGAAGCGCTGGAGGACGCCCAGACCACCGGCCCCCACGCCGATCTGCCCGCCGGGCGGTTCGAACGCAAGGAGACCAGGCGTGCCGGCGAAGGTGAGGGCGATCAGGGCGGCGGCGTGATGAGCGTCATGCGGGGTGGGCGTTGTTTCGAGAAGGTCGGGGTCAACGTCTCCACCGTCTACGGCAGCCTGGGCGAGCAGGCGCAGCGCAGCCTGACGGCGCGCAAGGCGATCCCCGGCCTGGCCGACGATCCGCGCTTCTGGGCGGCGGGTATCTCGCTGGTCGCCCATATGCGCTCACCGAAATGCCCGGCTGTCCACATGAACACCCGGATGTTCTGGACCCCCGGCGGCTGGTGGTTCGGCGGCGGCTCGGACCTGAACCCGATGGTGCCGGTCGATGCGGACACGGAATTCTTCCACAACGTCCTGAAAACCGCCTGCGACCGCCATGACCCGGCCTATTACCCGCGCTTCAAGGAATGGGCCGACGACTACTTCATGATCCGCCACCGGAACGAGCCGCGCGGGGTGGGCGGCATTTTCTACGACGACCATTGCACCGGTGACTGGGAGGCGGATTTCGCCTTCACCAGGGGCGTGGGCTGGGCCTTCCTCGATGCCTTCGTGCCGCTCACGCAGACGCACATGGCCGAGAACTGGACCGAGGCCGACCGCGACTGGCAACTGATCCGCCGGGGCCGCTATGCCGAGTTCAACCTCGTCTACGACCGGGGCACCAAGTTCGGGCTCGAGACCGGCCATAACCCGGAGGCGGTGCTGATGAGCCTGCCGCCGGTGGCGAAATGGCCGTGAGCCGGATAGAGAGAGTGACATGACCACCACGGGAACCGCCCTCGTCACCGGCGCCTCCTCCGGCATCGGCGAAGCCGTGGTGCGCAAACTCACCGCCAACGGCTGGGAGGTCCACGCCCTGGCCCGCCGGGATGCCCGCTTGCAGGCGCTGGCCAGCGAGACCGGGTGCATTCCCCACGCGCTCGACATCCGTGATGGGGGAGCGTTGGAACAGCTCACCGCCGGACTGACCCCGGACCTGCTGGTCAACAATGCCGGGCTCGGCGCCGGGATCACCGGGCTGGCCACCACCACCCGCGAGGAGGTCGCCCAGACCATCGACACCAATGTCACCGCTGTCCTGGAGCTGCTGCGCCTGACCCTGCCCGGCATGATCGCGCGCGGGCGCGGCCATGTGGTCAATCTGGGCTCGGTGGCCGGGCTGTATCCGACGCTCTCGGCGGTCTACGGAGCCTCGAAGGGGGCGGTGCGGCTGATGAGCCAGAACCTGCGGTTGGAATTGCGCGGCACTGGGGTGCGGGTGACCGAAATCTGCCCCGGCCGGGTCTCGACCGAATTCTATGACGCTGCCGTGTCCGACCCGGCCACCCTTGAGCGGTTGAAGACCACCGGCATCCGCGAGATCAGCCCCGGCGACATCGCCGACGCGATTCTCTATGCGGTCACCGCCCCGGCACACGTGAATGTCTCGACCATCGAGTTGCAACCGGTCGAACAGATCTTCGGCGGTGTGCAATTCGATCCTATCGATTGGGAGGATTGAAGTTCACGCCGCCGCTGCAGGAAGAAACTGCCGCGCAAATTCGGCTTCGCCCCGGCGCGAGAAGCGGATTGCGCGGCTGTCGCTTGCCCGGACCGCCCAGCCGAGGCCGATCATCCGCTCCAGCAGCGCCGCCCCCAGCGCACCGCCCAGATGATCGCGCCGGGCACTCCAGTCGAGACAGGGCCGGCAAAGCGCGCGCCGCCGCCGCGATAACCCGCCGATGTCGATCCCGAAGTCGCGGAAAAACACCACCCCCTCCGCGCTCGGCTCCATTTCTTCGGCGCCGGTCACGAAATTCCGCCGCCGCAGCGCGTCGAGCATGCTGACGCCAAGCTCCCCCGCCAGGTGGTCATAACAGACCCGCGCGTGCCGAAGCTCCGGGTCCTTCGGCCCGGTCCGCACCCGCATATGCCCGGTGTGCGCCGATAACCCCATCAAGGCCTCCAGCACCGCCGCCACTTCCGGGTCGGACAGGCGAAAATACCGGTGGCGGTCTTGGCGTGTCTGCGCAACCAGACCGCCTTCCGAGAGCTTGCCAAGATGGGAGCTTGCGGTCGGCAGGCCGATCCCAGCTTCGGTGGCCAGTTCGCTGACGGTCAGCGCGCGGCCGGTCATCAGCGCGGTCAGCATGTTCGCGCGCGCCGGATCGCCTATCAGCGCCGCCACCCGCGCGATATCGGGGCCTTCCTTCATGGTTCGACGTTAACAGCCCGTTGACGAAGTCGGCCCTGGACACGAGCGGCCTGGTCTGATTCTATGATATTCTGATTTGACCGGGAGGTTCGCCGATGTCGATGGGACTGCAGAAGGATCGTCAGGGTGATTTGATGGTGGGCTGGGCGGAGATGCCGCGCTCGCCGGGTCATGTGTTTTACGACCGTCTTCAGTCGGTCCTGATTGAGGGCGGCTTCGACGACTTCGTCGAGGCGACCTGCCGGTGCTATTACGCGGCCAGGACGGGAGCGCCTTCGGTGCCGCCGGGGCGCTATTTCCGCATGCATCTGGTGGGCTACTTCGAGGGCATCGACTCTGAGCGCGGGCTGGAATGGCGCTGCTCGGATTCGCTGTCGCTGCGGGAGTTTCTGCGGCTGGAGAGCCGGGATCGTGTGCCGGACCATTCCTGGCTGTCGAAGACCCGCACGCGTCTGCCCCACGAGGTGCACGCGGTGGTCTTCGATTGGGTTCTGGCGCTGATCGCCGAGGCGGGTTTGGTGAAGGGCGACCGCATCGGGGTGGATGCCTCGACCATGGAGGCCAACGCGGCGCTGCGCAACATCGTGCGGCGCGACACGGGTGAGGGCTACCGGGAGATGCTGGAGCATCTGGCCCGGGAGAGCGGCATCGAGACGCCCACGGCCGAGGACCTGGCGCGTCTGGACCGCAAGCGCAAGGGCAAGAAGCTCTCGAACCAGGATTGGGTTTCCAGGAGCGACCCCGAGGCCAGGGTCGCCAGGATGAAGGACGGCACGACCCATCTGGCCTACAAGCCCGAGCACGCGGTGGATCTGGACACCGGGGCGGTGGTGGCGGCCGAGTTGCACCCAGCCGATGAGGGCGACACCACGACGCTTTTCAAGACCATGGCGGCGGCCGAGGCAAACCTCGAGGCGGTGGCTGCGGCACCGACGCCAGAGAGCCCGGCCGAATGCGTCACCGACAAGGGCTATTTCTCACGGGCGGTCTTGAAGGCCCTGGACGACAGTCCCTGGAAGACCCGGATCGCCGAGCCCAGGCAGAAGGGCTTTTCGCGCTGGCGCGGTGACCAGGCGGCGCGCCGGGCGGTCACCAACAACCGCGTGCGGCTCAAGTCCGGGGTCGCCCGCGATGCCTTCAAGCTGCGCGCCGAGATCGTCGAGCGCTCCTTTGCCCACAGCCTCGATCGCGGCGGCATGCGCCGAACCTGGCTGCGCGGGCGCGAGAACGTGCACAAGCGATACCTGCTTCACGTCGCCGGCCACAACCTCTCGTTGCTGATGCGCCAACTCATCGGCGCCGGCACCCCGCGCCAGGCTGTGGCGGGCGGATATGGCGGTGTTTTCGTGCTTGTTGCGCCCGCTGGAGCCGTTCTGGTCGCTCAGATCGTCCTCATCGTCTCGGAGGATGGCGAAACCGCCGACGCCGCGTTATGTTTCGTCGTGGGGTGAAACCCGGTCAAGTGGGGTGAAGCCCGGTAAATGGCGACTTTTTCAACGGGCTGTTAAGCGAACCATCCGTGCCGTGCAAGCGGCTATGGTCGGGCCTCCAATGCCAAAACCGAGGAGACCCGCACGATGTCCATCACATGCTTCATCCATTATCAGATCGACCCTTTCAAGCAGGAGGCGTTTGGCGAATACGCCCGCAACCGGGGTCAGGTGATCCCGCGCTGCGGGGCCAACCTGATTGGCTACTGCGCGCCGCATTTGGGATCGACGACCACAGCATACGGAATCTACAACGTCGACAGCCTCGCGGCCTATGAAGCCTATCGTGAGCGGGTTCTGGCGGATCCGGCGGGGCGCGCCAGCTTTGAATTTGCGCAACGGGAACAATTCATCCGGCGTGACGATCGGACTTTCCTTAAACTCGCTTCGGCGCCACATTTGGAGGCCAGAAAATGATCGGCATCATCTTTGAGGTTGAACCCGCTGAGGGCTGGCGCGACGGTTATCTGGGGCATGCCGCAAGCCTCCGATCCGAACTCGAGAAAATGGATGGTTTCCTCTCGGTCGAACGGTTCGAGAGCCTGACCACACCCGGCAAGCTCCTGTCTCTCAGTTTCTGGCGCGACGAGGAAGCGGTGGCTGCCTGGCGCAACCATGCCGACCACCGAAAGGCCCAGGCAGCGGGGCGGGGCGGGCTGTTCGCCGACTACCGGTTGCGCGTGGTCAGCGTGATCCGGGACTACGGACCCAACGACCGCGCCGGGGCACCGGAAGACGCAGTGGATTGATTGCGGAGCACATTCGCCCTGCGGGTCTTTTGCCCGTGACAAAATCCGTGTTCACGGATTTTCGGCTCCACCCCCCAGCCCCGCACGCCGCCGCAAGGGCGCGGCAGGGTCATTTGCACCGATGCGGGACTCCATCTTGGCACAGGACAGCACCAGGCAGGGGCAGGGGGCGTCAAAGCAACCATGCGCCCCGCCGGATTCTCAATTCCCTAACCATAAATCACCTCTGAATAAGTTTCCGTGTTATTTCAATATGTTAGGGATGTGTGCAATGTGCACGCACTCTCTGAAGCGTTCAGACTCCCTTCGAAACGCGCCAGCCCGTGCTCGGAATCCGGCCTACCCGGTGCCGGGAATCGGCGCGGCCTGATGGCTGACCATCCGCCAGACGCCGTCCTCGCGCACCCAGGCGTTCGAGGCCATCAATTCGACCGATCCAATTATCTCGCGGCACAGCACCATCGCGGTCCGGCCGGTGATGATCGCCTGCGGGTCGGCGGCGTGGATATCCGGCGGCAGGTGGCCCAGGATCAGCCGCCAGCTTGCCATCACCGCTGCCCGCCCGAAGATCGCCAGGCTGTTGGGATGGGTGCAGGTTACCGACCGGGCGCGCGCCCACAGCGCTTCCATGACGTCGAGATTGCCCTCGCGCATGGCGCGGTATGAAGGCTTCGTTGGCATCGAGAACAGCGGCGGTATCGGTCATGGGCGCCTCGTCGGGGAACGTATCCAAAATGGTGGCTTGGCTGCGCCACGGCTGGGCAAGAAGGATGCACATCTCTGGCATGACTCTCGCCGCAACAGTAGAGTGTTGGTCACACTTCTGGGGCATCGGGTCAGGGGCATCGGAAATGAGCGGTTATGCAATCCTTGGCTGGGGCTCGCTGATCTGGGATCTCGACGATCTCGCCCCCCATGTGCGGGGCGGCTGGGCGATGGGCGCCGGACCGGTATTGCCGATGGAGTTCACCCGAATCAGCCCGAAGCGCAAGATGGCGCTGGTTGTCTGCCTCGACGCGGTGCATGGCGGCGGTTGCGCCACCCATGCCATTGCCTCGGCCAAAGGCGGGATTGCGGCGGTGGTGTCCGATCTCGCGTGGCGGGAGCGGGCGCCTGAAGGCCACATCGGCGCGGTCTGCCTTGCCAGCGGCCATGCCAGCGGGGCCAGTGCCAGGGTCGTGGACGAGGTCCGGCGCTGGTGTCTGGGCGAAGGCTGGACGGGGGCGGCCTGGACCGACCTGCCGTCGAACTTCGCGGACCATCTGGGGGAGGTGTTCTCGGTTCCCCGGGCGATGTCCTACCTGCGGACCCTGACCGGCGACAGCCTGGACGAGGCAGTACGCTATATCGAGAGCGCCCCCGCCGCGACCGACACGCCGCTGCGCCGCGCATTGGCGGGTGACGCGTGGTGGTGCGGGGAAGCGCGGCGCCTCGCTTCGCTTTCGCCTCCGGGAAAAATCGGTTGAGCTTCAACGATAATCGATCCGAAATGGTTCTTAGACGTATCAAGTGGATTTGACCATATCTCCGGGCGGGGCTGCGATCAAGTAGATCATGGTGACCAGGATTCCCGAACTAAATCCCTGACGCGCCTCGGCAGGGGCGGCGATGGGTGCCGTTGTGGGGTTTTTGCCCCGCGCCCGGGCACCACTCCCGCGGATTTCGCGCTCGAGGAGATATTCTCAAGGTGGCCACGCGTTTTGCGGGTCCCGCGCCTGTCCGTTGGCCAAGCGAAGCCCTGGCCGGGAGCCGGCATCGCACTTCAGCAAGGATATCGTGGCAGGCTGGAGCCGTCAGGTCGGGCCGCGCGCCAGGGCCAGGATCTTCCGCCTGGCGCTCAGCACCAGATCGAGCCCCGCTTCGCTCGCCAAACGGATGATCAGCCGCCGCGCATGACGGATCACCCGGCCAGGCAGGGCGATCAGAGCCAGGCGCAAGGCCTTCATCCGCCGTGCCACCCAGGCCGGTCCCAGAACCAGTTGCTTCATCACCGCGTTCAAATTATGCGCCAGCACCATGATCGCCCACCAGGCCGCATTGGCTCCGAACAGACCCGAGGGCAGGGTGCCGCCAGCCAGGTCGTGCTTCATCACCGCGTGGACTTCCTCGCTCTTGCCACAGCGCTCCCGGGACCACCAGATCACCTCATCGCCCGGCAGATCACGGTTGGTGACCAGGGCGAACAGCTTGCTGCGCCCCTTCGAGGCAAACTCCGCGGTCGGGAACGGCAACTGATCCCCATCGCCAAGCTCCAACTGTTCCAGCGGCTCCCGGATCGCCAGGAAGCGGTAATCCGCCCGCGTCTTGCTCTCGCCCACCCAACTCGGTACATGGCAGACCTCCGCCCACTCCTGGCCGGTCTCCTGACGTTGCCCGTCAAAAACACGATCCAGCGGCCGCCACTCGGCCTCCGGCACGGCCAGGGCGGCACGCCGGAATTCCGCCGTCACGTTGGCGCCGACGGCGAACTCGATCACCCCGAAAATCTTGTCCCGGCCCTCGCCACAATAGAGCAGTAGATCCTTCTGATAACCCGCCGTGTCCGAGCGCAGATAGACCTTGTCCACGCCCCCAGGCAGCGCCGCCAGCGAGGCCTGCAACACCTGCAACTGCCGATAGCCAGCCGGCACATTGCCGTCGCGGAACTCGGAATGCACGATCACCTGCTGTTCCGCCCACCAAGTGTTCAACGGCTGATAGGCCTTGAACTTCTTGTAGCAGTATTCCGCCTGGCGCTTGTGGCTCTGCACCAGCGTCGCGTCCATGTCCAGCGTCGCCGAGCCCTGCCTGCGATGGTGCTGCAGAAATGACACCAGCGCCTGATTGACACGCCGCAGACCAGGCAGACCCGCCGACGGGCGCGGGATGAAGGCACGCCCGGCCTCCCGCAGATCTTCCTGGCCTGCGTCGTGGAAGCGTTCCAACCAGCCCGACAGAGCCGACGGCGAAGGCACGCTGCGCCCGCGACCGCGCCGAAACCGGCTCTTCAGTTGCCGCCGTTCCCGGCGCACCAACAGCCGCCGCTCAACCGCATCCATGGTCGCGGCAAAGCCGGCGTCCGCCTCCAGGCGTTCCAGATCCTCGACCCGATCACCCCCGCACAGATTGAGTGCGATCACCGTGATGATCATCTGCACATCCAGCCAGCCCTGCCGCCCCGCCACCCGCACCTCGCGCCGCACCGCAGCCGCCAGTCCCGATGCCTCAATCAAATCAAGGTAAACACCAATCCCGGCAAAACCCGTCAGATCGCTGCTGCCCGGTTCGCTTTCGTACTCGAAAGGAAGAACGCCCTGTGCCATGTTATTTTCACCCCGTTGGTGATGGAGTTAATCGCAAAAACCATCATAAATCCCTTTAGATTCAAAGACAACGGGGAATTTCAACTTTTTTGATCCAGAATCAGGGGTGATGAAGGTCTCGGTGTTGCGGTAGCCTCTGGCTCTTGCCCTGGCGGCCTGAAACAGTCCGTTCATTGCTTCCATGCGGGCGCTGCTGTGGATTGACGTCCAACGTTCGAGAATGCGTTTGGGATGTTTTTTGACCGTCTCCAGCGCCTTGCGGACGGCTTCGAGCAGCGGATCGTCTCCGATCTGTTCATGGGCGTGACGCAGGAAGTGCGACAGCCGCCAGCGGGCTGCATGTGGGGCTCTCGCACGACGCACCCAATGCAGCATTTCCTTGATCCGCCAAGCCGTGGCGGTCAGGGAATCACCTGCTTCCAGTTTGGCCAATGCCATCGCCTGCTTGTCCGTCAACTTGCCGTCAGCAGCCTTTGATACTGCCCGGCGAGTGGCAGCGGGCATTTTCACCAGCTTGTATTCTGCCTTGCGCACGTCGTCCACCGCCCTGGTGAACACCTGCACTACATGGAACCAGTCCACGGTGACAGCGGCGTCGGGAAACGCCTTGCCGATGGCGCCGAGGAACGCAGGTGACATGTCGCAGACCACCTCCCTGATGCGCTCCGGTTTGCCACCGCGCTCCTTCAGGAACGCCTTGAATTGCCTGACTGTCTTCTTGCCCTTGCCCGGCGTGGCGAAGGTCACTGGCTCGTTCCTGCGATCCGCGTCGATGAATGCGGTGACGTGGTCATGGCCCCGCTTCGATGCCGTTTCGTCGAAGGCGAACGCCGTCAGGCCGGAAAGATCAAGGCGGTCCACCGCCTTGGTGACGTAGTGCTCGACGACCCGCCACAGCCGCAGCGGTACTCAACTTTACGTTGCAGAAGCCTTTACTTCCCACTATATTTCCCATAAGCGATCAGCATATGACTCGGGAGGTGTGCTAGGTGCCATTCGCGGATAGAGATCCCTTCTTCGACGATGTGCCTAGAAGCGTTCATCTGCCCAAAACACCCTTGACTGGGGTCTTGGTGCAATTGCGTTTTCCTGAGGTTCTTTCAATCTCGAAACCGGCCTTCATCGCTGATTTCCAAGAAGGCATTCGTCAAGTTTACCCGCAACACGAAAAAGAAGATGCTTTTCAACTGAGCTTCGGCCCAGATGGACCGCAACACTCGAGTATTCCAACTTGGCGCTTTCTGGACACCGCCAGAAAATGGCGGGTAACTCTGACCACAGACTTTTTGTCGCTCGAGACACGCTCCTATACTTCGAGAGATGACTTCGCCGGCAGGACATCAATGCTTGCCGATGCCCTCCAAAAGGCGATCAACCCCGGCTATCTGACACGGTTGGGAGTTCGCTATGTTGATCGGATACACGGCGATCAATTCGACGATCTGAAAGAGTTTGTGCGCCCTGAGATTTTGGGCATCTTCAACACGTCATTGCAGGATCGTATTGATAGAATCATTTCTGAGGTGCATGCTGAGACGGATTGTGGGAAAATTTCCGCAAGATGGGGGTATATGCCTGTAAATGAAACTCATGAGCCAAGCTTAATGCCTGCAATTGCAGTTCAATCTTGGTTTTTAGATATCGATACATATCAGGATTTCAAAGAGCCGATTGAGTTCAAGGCAGGCGATATCAGAGAGATGACCATGCGGCTCGCGACAAGGTCTCACGGCTTTTTTAGATGGGCAGTGAGCGATGACTTTTTGAAGTCTTATGGAGGTGAACTATGATTGAAGCTCTTGCATTGGATGCCAATAATGCACACGCAGATCTACCCCCTGACACCTTTGCCCTTAATTCTAGCGCCAGCCAGACAGCAACGCCTAGAGGATCTGATTGGGACGCACCGCAACTTGCCATACCTCGAACTTGGAGCGAGGTCTCATCTTCCGCGGGCACATTGGGAAAAATATTTAATAGTTGGATATATCAAGCACATACGTCTAACGCTCCTCAAGTGATCACTGGTCACACATGTATGAACGCAATTTCCCGCACCCGCTCAGTTGATAGAAGTATGGCTTCTGAGAACGTGTTTGAGATCAAACAACTCACTGGTTATTCATGGGCAACAATCGGTGAACTCCTAAATGTAGATCGGCGAACCATCAGTAACTGGGCCCAAGGCAAACCAGTACGTGAAGCGAACCAGTCACATGTTGCGCTAGTACTATCTGCGATAAGGTACTTCGATCGCGGCAATACAGAAGAAAACCAAGCGCTTCTCGAAAGGAGAATTTCGGGAGGACGGAATGCATTTCGCGAACTGGCTGAAGGCAATGCAGAGCGCGTTAAGCGTGTTCTTTCCTTTGGTGAACCGAAGCGTTTGCGAGTGGCAAGCTCCCAGGAGACTGCTCAAGCATTTGATGCAATTCTTTCTCATGACGGTGCCGACGGGACGGAAATATCGGAGCCGCTGCCGTTTGAAGCGAAGCCGGTATCTTCGAAGAAAGCCCTCAAGCGCTCATAAGGCGTATAGAATTTGTCTGACAAAAACGAAAATGAAGACGATTACGCTTTCCTAGGTGAGTGGCGACAAGGCGACTATTCACTGAATGTTGGAGGTTTTCTCTACGCAGAGGTCTCCACAGACGGTGAACTATTTGACGCTCGGGAGGTTCGCGAAGGGGTTCTAGGCCTTGTCGTGATTAGTCAGACTTGTGACATAGTTAGGCGCACGGGAGGGCGATGCTATGTCGCTGTTTGTCCACTCATCAAGCTTGCGCCGGAAGAGGTCAAAGAGGTTCACAAGGGACGAAGACCCTATCTTTCAGTCGTTGAAAATGTCGATGATGGGGTCTTTGCAGACTTGAGAAAACTTTTTTCGGTCGACAAAGACCTATTGCGCCAATGGACGCGGTGCGACGGGTTCTCCTCGGAGACTGCTCGGGCTAGATTCTCGTCTGCACTTGAACGGAAGTTCGGTCAGTTTGCGTTCCCGGATGATTTTGACGCTGCCTTCAAGAGCTTTAAGGATCGAATTTGGTCTCGGCATGACAAGACAGATTCTCCACCAGGCAAAGTATATAGATCGATTCAGCAAATTAGGTTTCGAGTTTTACCGAGTTGGGAAGCTGAGGATAAAATCCTGGCACTGATAGCGGTACTGCTAGCTCCTGCCGAAGCTCGCGAAGTGAGTATTGAGGTTATTTCCAAAGAGATTGCCGAGCAATTGGCTAAAGTTGAGTTACCGGCAGGTTACAGTTGGGATGAGCCCCAATTCATTGCGCAAACCGCCGATAGCCTTACTGCAACAGACATTTTGCAGAGCCAAAGGGGTGACTTTGATTTTTTGTGCTTCTGAGGCGGCACGGGTTCGGTCCTGAGTGGATGGCATTTCCAATGCCTGAACATATCCAGCGGGGGAACGCGACCCGGTCAATAGTCCGCGCCCGCGTCGAGCATGTCTTCGGCTTCCAGAAAGGGCCCATGGAGCTTTTCATCCGCACCATCGGCCTCGCACCAGCAGCAACCAGGATCGGTATCGCCAATCCCGGCGATAATTTCCGCCGCCCGATCTTCCATGAACGACGAAAGGTCATGGCCTGACTCTGCCTGAAATCCGGGAACTACCCTCTCACGAGGGGCAATCGTGTGAAACAACCCCAAATTCCCGTCCGGGCCATCAAATCCTCTCACCACGGTTGTTTCAGGTCACATACTCGCTCTTAATATCATCTCAAAATTGACGTCTATCGAGGTGTCTATATTGTTCGGCCTCGGCGTCCACGATGCCGCCATGGCGAATCCGGTGAGCGCGAGTAGGGTTTGCGTGTCCATCATTAGGTCTATCCCTGGATAAAGGTCAGTATTAGTGACCTTTATCTTTGTGGCCTTTATTCAGGGCTTTGTCGAGGAGAATTGTTTTGATTAGCAAAAAATTGCTGTCTTGCCACTGCGAACGCGCCGCGACGAGCGCTGTGCCCAGTTCTGGACCGGGTTGCATTCCAGCCTTTATCAGGTGGGCGGCGCGGAGCGGGAACTTCGCCGCTGCGCCGCGTGCAATCTCGTCTGCCAGGTTCCGGAGCCCGCCAACGTCACCGGCTGCGGCACCCAAAAGCGCCATCGCCTGCGCCGCGCGCGCGCCATTGCAGTGCGCGGCGACGGCGACGGTGACCGGCGCGGCGAGGAGCGCGCGGATATCGGCAAGCGACTTGGCCTCGGCCCGGCTGAGGCGCAGCGCTTCGGCCGGGCTCTCGCCGCCGAGCGCTGCCAGCCGGATCATCCAGTCGGCCTCTACCCCCGCCTCGCCCTCCCGATGGACCAGCGGCGCCAACAGGGCGGCACTCGCGCCAGCCAGGCAACGCGCCAGCACCCCGGATGCGGCCATCGCCGCCACGGCGGGGGTCGGGTCGGGCGCGGCCAGCAGCTTCTTCATCTCGGCCCCGACCCGTTCGCGCGCCAGCCCGTCGATGCCCTCGGCCAACTCGGCGCAGGCAGCCAGCCCCTCGGGCTCGATGCCGTCCCCGCCATACCAGGCGGTGAAGCGGAAAAAGCGCAGAATGCGCAGATAATCCTCGCGGATGCGGTCGCGGGACTCGCCGATGAAGCGGACGCGCCGGGCCAGCAGGTCCGGCAATCCGCCCAGCGGATCGGTGATCTGGCCCGCCGCATCCGCATAGACCGCGTTCATGGTGAAATCGCGCCGGGCCGCGTCCTCGCCGATGTCGGTCGAGAAGCGCACTATGGCGCGGCGCCCGTCGGTCTCGATATCAGCCCGGAATGTGGTGATCTCGAAGCCCTCGCCGCCGGAGACCGCCATCACCGTGCCGTGCTCGATGCCGGTCGGCACCGCCTTCAGCCCCGCCGCATCCAGTCGGCGGATTACCTCGTCCGGCTCAAGCGGCGTTGTCAGGTCGATATCGGAAACCGCCTGGCCCAGCAGCGTGTTACGCACACAGCCGCCGACGAAATACGCCACACCCCCCAGCGCGTCGAGCACGGCGCGCAGACGCGCCGAGCCGAGCCATTCCGCCTCCAGCCGCATCAGAACGCGCCCTGAGCGGCCAGCATCGCCAGCCGGTCGCCGAGGCCCTTCAACATGCCCGCCGTCGCGCCCCAGATGTAATAGTCGCCCCAGGGCATGGCGTAGTAGTAGCGCCGCACGCCCTGGCGGTCATAGCGATGGCGCACCCGGTTGGCCGGGTCCATCAGGAAATCGAGCGGGGTCTCGAACACCTCCTCGACCTCGTCGGCGTCGGGGAATGGCCGCCACAGCGGGTCGATGACACCGACAAAGGGGGTGACCCGGAAGCCGGTCGAGGTCTGGTACTGGTCCAGCGTGCCGATGATCTCGACCCGATCCTCGCCGAGCCCGATCTCCTCCTCCGCCTCGCGCAGGGCGGCGGCCATCGGCGAGCCATCGTGCTTGTCGACCTTGCCGCCGGGAAAGGCGATCTGGCCGGCGTGCTGGTTCAGATGCGCCGCGCGCATGGTCAGCACCACTTGCAGCCCGGCGGCGCGCTCGACCAGCCCGCACAGCACGGCGGCGGGGCGCTGCGCCACGCCGGGCAGTTGTGCTGCCTTGACGTCGGGGTTCAGATCGAAATCCGACCGCTCGCCCAGCGGCGGCATGGCCAGTGCGGCCTGGATATGGGTGAGGGTCAGGAGCATGTGCGTCTAGATGCGTTGCGCGAACACAAACATCAAGCGCTGTCCCGACAATGCGTGGCCATCGATTGGGTGGTCATCCGGGCGCAAGCGCGCTGCGCATCGCGAGGATCCATGTTCTGGCGCGGCGGGTGCTGCGCCGGGTTCCCGCCTCTCCCGCACCCCCGTCGATTGCCCGTGGGCGGTGGGATCTCCAAACCGGCCGTTGTGGAAGTTTCACCGCCGACGGTGGGTCGGAACGACCCACCCTACGAGCCGAATTCCATTGGTAGTGCTTTGGTAGTGTCGCCTGCACGCGGGGCCGAGTGAACGAAAAGCAAAGGGTCAACGGCCATTCCGTATGATTTCAAAGAGCTTGATGAAAGGCCGCGCCGCGGGGTACGGAGAGCGGTCTCGAGGGCATAGTCGTAACGGAATGAGCCCTGTTCGCGCCCGCTGTCATCCCCCGCGCAGCGCAGTAGGCGGCCCCGAAGCTGAACGCCCTGAACCACCATAGCGGTCGTTCCACCGGACGCGGTGGACCGGAACGATCTGCCCTGCGCGCTTGGAACATGATAGCGATTTTGTTAGGCGCGGGTAGAATTTATACCAACTTGCACTGATCAGAACCCATGTGCCCATTCTCGCATTCCGATGGATGTGATTTTCGTAAGCGTCCGGTCTCGGGGCTCTGGTTCGGTTCAGCGTCGGCCGATTGCGCTCAGGTCTGAGCGAAGCGCCACGGGAGCAACTCGTCGAGTTTGGTGATTTTGTGATCGGCGATGCGACTGAGCACATCGGTCAGCCAGGCTTGGGGATCGACGCCGTTGAGCCTGGCGGTCTCGATCAGGGTATAGGCGATGGCGGCGGATTTACCGCCAGCCTCTGAGCCGACAAAAAGATAATTCTTGCGACCCAGGGCTATCGGCTTCATGGCGCGTTCGGCGGAATTGTTGTCGATCTCCAGAAAGCCGTGGTCGAGATACGGGCGCAGGCGCCTCATCCGGGTCAGGGCGTAGCGGATCGCCTTGGCGAGTTCGGACTTGCCGGAGATCTTTGGCAGCCGGGTTTGCAGCCAGGCTTCCAGAGCATCGAAGATCGGTTTGGCGCGGGCTTGCCGGAGTTGGACCCGCTCAATGGGCACACTGCCGCGGGCATCCTTCTCGACGACGTAGAGCCCGGCGATGCGCTTGATGGCTTCCTCGGCGATGATCGAGCCCTCCGACTGGAAGACATCGGTGAACTTGCGCCGGATATGGGCCATGCAGGCGACTTCATCGACACCACCGGATCGGTAGAGCTCGTTGAACCCGGCATAGCCGTCCGCGTGCATCCAGCCCTTGTACCCGGCCAGGTGTCTGGTGGGGTGCTCGCCCTTGCGATCGACGGTGAACTGATACCATGCCGCTGGTGGGTCGGCGCCGCCCCATGGCCGTTCGTCGCGAACATAGGTCCAGATCCGGGCGGTCTTGCATTTGCCGGTGCCCTTCACCTGCATCTTCAGGGTGGTGTCGTCGGCAAAGATCGCCTGGCCGCGCTGAACATGGCGCCCGACCATATCAGCCAATGGTTCCAGCAGTGCCGCCGATTTGCCGACCCAGTCGGACAGGGTCGAGCGGTCGAGATCAATGCCGTCGCGATCGAATATCCGGGACTGGCGATAGAGCGGGAGGTGATCGGCATACTTCGAGACCAGCACATGGGCCAGCAGGCCCGGGCCGGGACGACCCCGCTCGATCGGGCGCGAGGGCAATGGTGCCTGGCAGATCGCCTCGCAACACGTGCAAGCCATGCGGGGCCGGACAAAGCGGTTCACGATGAACCGGCCAGGGACGTATTCCAACTCTTCGGTGACATCTTCGCCGAGTTTCTTCAGAACCTCGCCGCACTTGCCGCAGGCCTCGCCGGGCGACAGCACTTGCTCGTTGCGCGGCAAGCTGTCCGGCAACGGTTTGCGCTTTGGTTTGTTCTTCGGCCCGGCGACAGTATCAGGCGACGCAGGCGGCGCGATCTTCGCCGCCGCGATCTCTTCCTCTTCGAGCCCGAGTTCAAGCTGATCCATCGTCTCCGACTTCGAGCCAAACCGATGGCGGCGATGACCGGCGAGCTGGTGTTCCAGCTTGGCGATCCGGAGCGCCTGGGACTTGACCGTCGCCACCAATTGCCCCGCGAACACCCTCAATTCCGAGGGATTATCGGGCAGTGATTTGGTCTGGTCCAGCATAGCCATTCTATACCAGAACGGGACACTGAAGGGAATCCCTAAAGCGTCATGTTTCTCTGCTTTCGTTCGGAAAATCATCCTGCCGTCAGGGGCCGCCAGGTGCGCAGCGGTGCGCGCCAGCCGATGCCCTCCAGCAGCATCGCCAGTTGCGCCGATGTCACCGACAACCTGCCATGCGCCGGCGATGGCCAGACGAACCTGCCGCGCTCCAGACGCCTGGAAAACAGACACGCCCCTTGCCCGTCCCACCATATGACCTTGATCAGATCGCCGCGCCGCCGCCGGAACACGAACAGGTGCCCGGAATACGGGTCCTGCTCCAGAACCTTCCCGGCCAGCGCCGACAAACCGTTGAACCCCTTGCGCATATCGGTAACGCCAGCCGCCAGCCAGACCTTCGTCTGCGCGGCAACCGGGATCATGCGCCCAGACCTCGCGCCAACAGCACCGCCATGTCCGGATCAAAGGCACCGCCGAGCGTCAGACGATGGCCCGATGCAAGGGCAATCTCGACCCGGCCGTCGCTGACAGGGCTGATCGGCTCCGGCGCGGCGGTGACCGCAGTCGACATCACCTCGACAGGCAGGAAAAATACCCCATCACCACCCGGCCCAAACCGCGGATCACGACGCCACCCGAACACCATGGTCGCGCTCAGCCCGTGATGGCGCGCCACCGACGCAACCGAAGCCCCAGGCTCAAGCGCCTCGGCCACAACACGGCGCTTGAACGCATTCGAGTAGCTCCGCCGATTGCCTCTACGATGATCCATCAAGTTCAAGTGTCCTCGTAATTCAAACGGACATTATCGCCCGCGATCACGCGAAGACTCGCACGCCAATCACAAACCCTTCAAGGGCGGGGAGACCGGACGGTTACTGATTTTCCACGGCCGTTCGATGAGCTTGTTCCAGGCCTCGCAGCAGAGCGCGACGATGTCGTCGTAGGATTGGAAGATACGGTTGGAGAGCCAGTTGTCGCGCATGAACTGCCAGACATTCTCCACGGGGTTCAGTTCTGGTGATCGTGGCGGGGGCGGCAGCAGGGTGATGTTGTCAATGCCCAAAATGAGTCAGCCTTCGCGCAAGCTGGTTCTCTACATTCGGCTGCTGCGTCAAGTTAAAAAGGCCTTATGGATCGCGGCATGCGGGTTGTATGAGATAACCGCTCAGCGCCTCGGCGTCGCACAGCACCGAGCTTGGCAGGCGGTTGTCGATATGGGCGGTGATGCCGATTCGGTGCGAGAAGGCAGCGGCCGCGATGCTGGAAACAGCATCGCGCAGCAGGCTCTCGAGATCGATCCGATCAGGGGTGGGCGGCATCAAATTCTCTTTCCGTGGCGGCAACCTGCGAATTGGCCGACTGTACCCGCCGCGCAATAGGCGAGATTCAACCTGCACGATACTGATTCACCTTCCGTCAGGGAAGTATGACCCCCCGCAAGACACCGGTCTGAGCCTTTGCGTGCTCCGCCTCGCCTTTTCGCACAATCACAGATGGTCCATCGGTGAATCTTCGGGGCAAGATAGGTGGCTGGGCGGGGCGGGTCTTTGGAAAGACTGTCACAACCAATCGCGCAGGATCGGGATCAGAGGCTTGTCGGCGGCGGGCATCGGGTAGTCGCCGAGGTCGCGCGCCCGTACCCAGGCCAGGCGCTGGCCCTCGCGGGGTCGGGCGATGCCGACCCATTTGCGGCAGGCATAGAGCGGCATCAGCAAATGGAAGTCGTCATAGGCATGGCTGGCGAAGGTCAGCGGCGCCAGGCAGCTTGCCCAGGTGCTGATCCCCAACTCCTCCTTGATCTCGCGCATCAGGCAGGCCTCCGGGGTCTCGTTCGGCTCGACCTTGCCGCCGGGAAACTCCCACAGCCCGGTCATCGATTTGCCCTCCGGGCGCTGGGCCAGCAGCACCCGCCCGTCCGGGTCGATCAACGCCACCGCCGCGACCAGCACCAGTTTCACGAACGGTAATCCGCGTTGATCTCAATGTAGCCATGGGTCAGGTCGCAGGTCCAGACCGTCGCCCGCCCGGTGCCGACGCCGACATCGACGGCGATCGACAGCTCCTGGTGCTTCATGTAGGCGGCCCCCTGCTCCTCCGAATAACCCGGCGCGACCCAGCCGTTTTCGGCCACCAGGATGTCGCCGAAGCTGATCGACATCTTGTCCCGGTCGGCCGCCTCGCCGGACTTGCCCACCGCCATCACCACCCGGCCCCAGTTTGGATCCTCGCCAGCGATCGCGGTCTTGACCAGCGGCGAGTTTGCGATGGCCAGGCCGATCCTGCGCGCGGCGCGGACCGATTTCGCACCGGTCACGGTGATGGCGATGATCTTCGATGCGCCCTCGCCATCCTTCACCACTTGGAGTGCCAGGTCGTGCATCACCCCGCCCAGCGCGTCATGGAAGGCGCTGTAGCGCGGGTCGCGGGGGTTGGTTATCGGCGCCATCTCCGCCTTGCCGGTGGCGCCCACCAGCAGCGTGTCCGAAGTCGAGGTGTCGCTGTCCACGGTGATCGAGTTGAAGCTCTCGTCGGTCAGTTCGGATACCGCCGCCTGCAAAACTGCCTGGTCGATTGCCGCATCGGTGAAGATGAACACAAGCATCGTCGCCATGTCCGGTGCGATCATGCCCGATCCCTTGGCGAACCCCGAGATTGCCACCGGCACACCGTTCAGATCGACCACCACGCCCGCGCCCTTGGGGAAGGTGTCGGTGGTCATGATCGCCCGCGCGGCGCCCTCCAGCCCTTCGGCTGACAGCCCGCCTGCCAGTTCGCCCAGCTTGGCGGTAACCCGTTCGGTGGGCAGCGGCTCGCCGATCACGCCGGTGGACGCCATGAACACATTGCCCGCGGGCACCCCCAGCACATGCCCGGTGGTCTGCATTACCGCCTCGACCGCCTCACGGCCATGGCGCCCGGTGAAGGCGTTGGCGTTGCCGGAATTCACCACGATGGCCAGCGCCTCGTTCGGCCTTTCAACCGCCAGCGCCGCAGCCCGCTCCTGACACCACAGCACCGGGGCCGAGCGGGTCTCCGAGCGGGTGAATGTCGCCGCCATCACCGAGCCTGCCGCCAGTTCCGCCAGCATCACATCGTTGCGGTTCCGATAGCGCACCCCGGCCTCGCCGCTGGACAACCGCACTCCTGCGACCGGCGGCAGATCGGGAAACCGCTCCGGCGCGAAGGGCGAGATGGCCGGTCCCTTGGCGGGAACCATCTCAGCCTCCAGCGCCGAAATCTCTGCCGCAATCCGGGCCTGCTCGCGCTGCAATGCGGACAGCGCCTCGATCTTCTCCGACTGGTTCGCGGCCATGTCAGCCTCCCCCTAAAACGTGCGTTCACTGCGGTGAACCGAGCCTGCCATCCCCGGGTGTTTCATGCGTCTGTCCGGCCCCCTTCGGTGACCTGCGCGCCGCCTCCCGCCCCACCCAACCACCAAGCGCAATCCCATCCGGCAGGCTTGGTGGTTGGGTGGGGCGGGAGGCGGCGCGCCGAAAGCGTCAGCTTTCGAACAGGCGCAAAAGATCCACCGCCTTACTCGGCGGCATCCAGCATCGCATCCTCCCGGATCGACTGCGGCGGCAGGGGCGGCTCGGGCATGACGACGGTTGCCTGCCAGCGCAGTTCCTCGACGATGGTGATCTGCGCCTGTTGGATTATCTCGCCCATCAACTCCTGGCGCACCTCCGCCAATTCCGGAGGCGGGATCTCGTGCCGCTCGTCCAGCCTGATCAGATGCCAGCCGAATGCGCTCTGCACCGGATCGCTGATGGTGCCGGTCTCCATGGCGAAGGCGGCATCGGCGAATTCAGGCACCATGTCGGAATGCTTGAACCAGCCCAGGTCGCCGCCCTGTTGGGCGGTGCCGTCGGTGCCGTGCTCGGCTGCCAGGGTCGCAAAATCCGCGCCACCGTCGAGTTGCGCCTTCAGATCGGCGACCAGTTCCTCGGATTCCACCAGGATATGCGCGGCGCGTACTTCCTCCAGCGACTCGGCGTCGATATAGAGTTGCTTGTAGAGCGCCCCGACCGCCTCGGGTGTCGCCCGCGCCGTGACTTCCTGGCGCAAATAGGCATCGGCCAGGATCGCGCGCTGCTGGTTCAGCAGATTCAGCGCAACCGACGGACGTTTCTCCAGCCCGGCTTTTCGGCCCGCTTCCGCCAGCAGCATCTGGTCGATCATCTGATCGACGATGCCGTCGAACAGCACCTCGTCGGGCAGGTTCTGGTACTGCTCCGGCAGTTCCCGGCGGATCGCGATCAACTCGCCCAGCGACAATGTGACTCCATCGATCTCGGCCAGGGTCGAGTTCACCGTATATTCCACCGCTGTTGTTTCGACCGCTTCAGCCGGGGCGGCCGCTCCGGAGGTTGTCCCGGTCGTTGTTTGGGCGACGGCGGCAGGGCCCATGAGCAACATGGCGAGCGGCACGGGGCCAAAGGCGGCCACGGTCAGGAATTTCGATTTCACGGAAGGGTCTCCTCGCTTCTCTGATCGGTCGGTTGGTCAGCCCCGGGGCCAGTTCTCAGGTTGGGGGCGTTGACACACTCCTTCCCCGAAAATATGTCTCACGCCGGGTCCTGTCGCCGGATGGTCTGCCAGACTTAATGCGATGCGTCGGGAGCCTCAAGCGCGATCGCGCATTTTTCAACCCTGTGTCGCCGGAAAGTCCGGCTGGAATGGGGACCCGGATAGACCGCGCGGTCCGGCGACCGCGCCATGGAGAAGTCGACAGATGTTGAATATCGGCAGCCTTGCCAGGAAGGTCTTTGGCTCTACCAATGACCGCAAGATCAGGGCGGCTCAAGGCACCGTGGACGCGGTCAACGCACTCGAGCCAGAGCTCCAGGCGTTAAGCGACGATCAGATCCGCGCTCGGACACAGGAATTCCGCGACCGCCTGGCGGCCGGCGAGACGATCGACGACCTGCTGCCTGAAGCATTCGCCACCGTGCGCGAGGCATCGGTGCGCGCGCTGGGCCTGCGCCCGTTCGATGTGCAAATCGTCGGCGGCCTGGTGCTGCACCAGGGCAAGATCTCCGAGATGAAGACCGGCGAGGGCAAGACCCTGGTCGCCACCATGCCGGTCTATCTGAACGCGCTGGCCGGCAAGGGCGTCCATGTGGTCACCGTGAACGACTACCTGGCCCGGCGCGACGCCGAGTGGATGGGCAAGATCTACTCCTTCCTCGGCATGACCACCGGCGTCATCGTGGCAGGGCTCGATGACGCCCAACGTCGCTCCGCTTATGCCTGTGATGTGACTCACGGCACCAACAACGAGTTCGGCTTCGACTATTTGCGCGACAACATGAAGTATCGCCTGACCGATATGGTCCAGCGCACGCATCACTATGCGATCGTCGACGAAGTCGACTCGATCCTGGTCGACGAGGCCCGCACGCCGCTGATCATCTCCGGCCCGACCGATGACCAGACCGAGATGTATGTCTCCATCGACAAGGTGATTCCGGAGCTTCTGGACAAACATTTCGAACGCGACGAGAAACAGCGCACCGTGGTCCTGACCGAAGATGGCAACGAGGTGGTCGAGCAAATCCTGATCCAGCGCGAACTGCTGCCCGAGGGCGGCACGCTCTACGACCCCACCTCGGTCAGCCATGTCCACCACGTCAACCAGGCGCTGCGCGCGCACAAACTGTTTCAGCGCGACCGCGACTACATCGTCAAGAACGACAAGGTCATCATCATCGACGAGTTCACCGGCCGCATGATGGAGGGCCGGCGCTACAGCGACGGCCTGCATCAGGCGCTGGAGGCCAAGGAAAACGTCGAGATCCAGCCCGAGAACGTCACCCTGGCCAGCGTCACCTTCCAGAACTATTTCCGGCTCTATTCCAAGCTTGCGGGCATGACCGGCACGGCGCTGACCGAGGCCGAGGAGTTTCTGTCGATCTACAGGCTGGACGTCATCGAAGTGCCGACCAACATGCCGGTCATGCGCGCCGACGACCACGACCAGGTCTTCCGCACGGTGGAGGAGAAATTCACCGCCATCATCGACGCCATTCGCGACGGGCGCGAGCGCGGCCAGCCGATGCTGGTCGGTACGACCTCGATCGAGAAGTCGGAGCTGTTGTCGGCGCGGCTGAAGAAACTGAACATCCCGCACAACGTGCTGAACGCCCGCTACCACGAGCAAGAGGCGCAGATCATCTCCGAGGCGGGGGCGCCGGGCGCCGTGACCATCGCCACCAACATGGCCGGACGCGGTACCGACATCCAGCTCGGCGGCAATGTCGAGATGCGCGTGCTGGCCGAGACCACGGATATCGAGGATGGCGAACAGATAGCTGCGATCCGCGCCGGGATCGAGGCCGAACTGGCCGGGAAGAAACGCCAAGTCATCGCCGCCGGCGGCCTCTGGGTCATCGCCTCCGAGCGCCACGAGAGCCGGCGCATCGACAACCAGCTCCGCGGCCGCTCCGGCCGTCAGGGCGATCCGGGGCGCTCGTCGTTCTTCCTCAGTCTCCAGGACGACCTGATGCGCATCTTCGGCTCCGACCGGCTCGACAGTATGCTGCAGAAGCTGGGGCTGGAAGATGGCGAGGCGATCATCCACCCCTGGGTCAACAAGGCGATCGAGAAAGCCCAGGGCAAGGTCGAGGCGCGCAACTTCGACATCCGCAAAAATCTGCTGAAGTTCGACGACGTGATGAACGACCAGCGCAAGGCGATCTTCGAACAGCGCCGCAACATCATGGAGGCCAGCGATCTCTCCGAGACGATCCACGACATGCGCCATACGGTGATCGACGAGATGGTCGCCCGCCACATCCCCAAGCGCGCCTATTCCGACCAGTGGAACACCGAGGAACTGGAGCAGGAGGCCCGGGAGGTGCTGGGCCAGGCCCTGCCGGTCAAGGAATGGGCCGACGAGGAGGGCGTCGACGAGGAGCATATCCGCGAACGCCTTTACGGGGAAACCGACCGCATCTCGGCGGAGAAGGAAGCGAAGATCAATGAGCAAAACGGCCCCGGCACGATGCGTCAGGTCGAAAAAAGCCAGTTGCTGCAAGTCCTCGACCAGCATTGGCGCGATCATCTCGTCATGCTGGAGCACCTGCGTGCGGTCGTGGGCTTGCGCGGCTACGCCCAGCGCGATCCGCTGAACGAGTACAAGTCCGAGGCGTTTTCGCTGTTCGAGGGCCTGCTGTCGCAGCTCCGCATCGACGTCACCCGCCAACTCGGCGCCCTGCAGCCGCTGACCCCCGAGCAACTGGTCGAGCGCCGGCGCATGATCGCCGAGATGCAGGAGCAGATGCAGGCCAGGGTCGCCGCCGCGGCGGAGGCGGATGAGGCCAGACGCCAACCCGCCCCCGCTGGCACAATGGCCTTCGCGCACGGCTCCCCCGCCGCCGAGGAGGAACTCGACCCGGCCAACCCGGAGACCTGGGGCAAGACCGGCCGCAACGCCCCGTGCCCCTGCGGCTCGGGTAAAAAATACAAGCATTGTCACGGGCGGTTGACCTGAGGGGCGGCGCCGGTTCGGAAGATTGTCCTGAGTTGTGTCCCGGACTGAATCCCAGGAGCCGTAGCCAGCTGATACCAACTTGCGCGAAGGCTGGCTCATTTTGGGGATTGAACTAAACCGCTCACGCGGTATTTGAGTTTGAGGTTTTGGGGCGGAGCGTCCTGTCTGAAAGAGTTGTGTGTTCACCGACAGCACAATTCACCGGACAGGAGACCCCGATGACTGACAAAAGCCCTCTACGTCGGCGTATGATTGACGATATGACGATCCGCAATCTATCGCCAGCGCCGCAACGATCTTACCTTCATGCGGTACAAAGGTTCAGCCGTTATTTTGGCGGTTCGCCGGATCGTCTGGATCTGGAGGATGTTCGAGCCTGTCAGGTCCACCTTGCCGGGCGCGGTCTATCCTGGGGCAGTTTGAACCAGGCCGTCTGCGCCTTGCGTTTCTTTTACCGGACAACCCTGGGACAGGATGAGGTTCCCGAACGCATTGCCTATGCCCGCCAACCTCAAACCTTGCCGGTAGTCCTGAGCCAAGACGAGGGGGTGCGGTTTCTGGAAGCGGTCGCGAGCTTGAAGTGCCGTACGGCGCTGACCACGGCTTATGCCACCGGCCTTCGCGTTTGCGAGGTGGCTGCCATCAAGCTTGAGAATATCGACAGCGAACGCAGGGTTGTTCGCATTGCGCATGGCAAAGGTGGTACCAGCCCGTTGACGAAGTCGGCACTGGACGCGAGCGGCCTGGTCTGATTCTTCGATGTTCTGATTTGACCGGCAGCCAGCAGATCGGCGGGCGATATCCCGGTCCTGACCGGGCGCCGCATCCTGATCGCCGAGGATGTGGCGACCAACCAGGTGCTTCTCCAGGCGGTGCTGGCACCGACCGGGGCCGAGGTCGATGTGGTTACGGATGGCGCCGCTGTTTTGAAGTGGCCCTGCGAAGCCCCCGCCGGCCTGATCCTGATGGACCTGCAGATGCCCGGCACGGGCGGGATAGTGGCAACACGGCAGCTGCGAAGGCTCAGCGGGGCGGCGGGCGCGGTACGGGTGGTGGCGCTGACCGCCTATGCGCGCAGAGCCGACCGGCAATCGGCGCTCGATGCCGGAATGGACGCTTATCTGGCCAAGCCGATCGTGGTGGCCGAGTTCTACGACCTGCTGCGCAAGTTCCTGCTGGAGCATGGGCGCGGCGCTGGCTGATACCGGATGCGGTGCATCAGCCGAGCGTCAGCCATAGCAGCAGCCATAGCCATGGTGGCGGAGCGCCGAAGCCGCCGAAGATCAGCATCTTGAAGAAAAACAGGCAGAACGCCGCGTGGAACGGCTTGAAGGCGGGCTCGAGGAACCCGGGCGTGACCGGTGCGAACAGGGCCACGAAGGGATCGGCGATCGAACCGAGCACCCGGAAAAAAGTCACCGGCCGATCGAAATCGACAAACAGCCCCAGCACCGCGCGCGAGAACACGATCGCCGCCAGCGAGGTCAGCGCATAGGTCCCGGCCGCCAATGTGGCCAGAAAGACCGAACCGCTCTGCACCCCGCCCTCGGCCCGGGGCACCCCAAGCACCATGAAAACGGCGAAGCAGAGCAGGAAAGCCCCGACCAGGATCAGAAGGCCGCGCAGGACAGGGCTGCTCATCGTGCTCTGGGTGCTCTAGTGCGTTTGTTCAAGCAATTGGCCGCCTTTCGGAACCCGCAGCCGCTTGATGAACTCCTGCATCTCGCGGCTTGGCGCCGGGGTCACCCGCGATACAACGTAGGTGACGATGAACGAGATCGGGATGCCGAAGATGCCGGCCGAAATCGACTTGACGTCGAACCAGTTGACCTCGTCGCCCGACCCCTTGGTCAGGTCGAAGCCGTAGACGTTGCCGACCAGGTAGAACAGCGTCGTCCCGAAACCGAGGATGATGCCCCAGATCGCGCCCTGGCGCGTGGTCCGTTCGTCCCACACCCCCAGCACAAGCGGCGCGAACAGCCCCGCCGCCGCCAGCGAGAACGCCCAGGCCACCATCGACAGGATGTCGGACGGCTTGGTCTGTGCCAGCAGTGCCGCGCAGATGGCAACAACCAGCAGCAGCAACTTGGCCACCAGCAGCCGGCGCCTGGTATCGGCGCTCGGGTCGATCATCTTGTAGTAGATGTCGTGGCTGAGCGCGTTGGCGATGGCCAGCAGCAGCCCGTCGGCGGTCGACAGTGCGGCGGCAAAGCCACCCGCCCCGACCAGGCCGATCACGAACCAGGGCATGTTCGCGATCTCGGGCGTCGAGAGCACGATCATGTCCTTGCCCAGCGTCAGGTCGGAGAAACCGAAGCCCGCCGCCTTGTCGGCCCCGCAGGCCGCCATCACCGACGCCTGATCGGTCACCGCGACCCCGCAAATCTTGATCAGCGCGTTGCCGTCGATATTGCCCCACCGGTACATCCAGTCCGGGATCTGGTCATAGGCCAGAACCCCGCCCGCCTGGACGAACATGTCCATCACGTTGAACTTGGCAAAGACCGCGTAGGACGGCGCGGTGAAGTACAAGAGGAAGATGAAGAACAGCGACCAGCCCACCGACTTGCGCGCTTCGCGCACCGTTGGCGTGGTGAAGAACCGCATCAGGATGTGCGGCAGCGACGCGGTTCCGACCATCAGGCACAAGATCAGGAAGAAGAAATCGCGCTGCGTATAATGGGTGAACGGTTCGACATGGCCTTTCACCACCCCCAGGGTCTGTTCGTAACTCGTGATGTCGGCCAGGATCGAGCCATACATCAGCTGCGGAATCGGCACCCCGGTCTTCACGAATGACATCCAAATCGCCGGAAGCAGATAGGCGGTGATCAGGATGATGTACTGGGCCACCTGGGTCCAGGTCACCGCCCGCATCCCGCCCAGCATCGAGCAGACCAGGATGCCCGCCAGGCCGGCGAAGACGGCATACTGAAAATCGATGCCGAGGAACCGCGAGGCGATGATGCCCGAGGCGTAGATCTGTGCCGTCACATAGGTGAACGAGGCCGCAAACAGCACGATGATGCCCAGCAGCCGCGGCAGGTTGCCGCCGTAGCGGGTGCCCAGGAAGTCAGGCACCGTATAGGCGCCGAACTTGCGCAGGTATGGCGCCAGCAGCACCGCCACCAGCACATAGCCGCCGGTCCAGCCGAGCACGAAAGCCAGCCCGTCATAGCCGAGCACGTAGAGCGAGCCCGCCATGCCGACGAAACTGGCGCCCGACATCCAGTCGGCGCCGGTCGCCATGCCGTTGTAGATCGCGGGCACGGCCCGCCCGGCGACGTAGTATTCGGAGACCTGGCTGGTTCGCGACAGAATGCCGATGAAGGCGTAGACCAGGATGGTCAGGGCCATGTAGGCCCAGAGGATATATTTCGGCGGCAACCCGAACTGCTCGAGGATCGCCATCGCGACCACGAAGGCCGCAAAACCACCAACATAAATGCTGTAGATATTGCCGAGGTTGTTGGTGAAGTCACCCTTCATCGCCATGTTCCGCTTCCCCACAATCCTCGACCGCGCCGAATTCTTCACCGATCGCGTTCTGTCCGGAGGCGTACCGGAGGATCAGGAGGACGAAGACGGCCAGCGAACCTTGCGCCTCACTGTATCGTTCGACGCTATACCGTCAACCTGTGGGCCTGAATCCCGGTTGCTCATGATTCATCGTTCATGGCTTGCCATTCCGCGCAAATCGCATCGCGATCGATTCGCTTGCGCAATTGCTCGCGTACATCGCGCCAGCGGAAGCGAATCGAGTTGGTCACGATTTCGGCGTCCTGCGCTTTGAGCTCATCGGCAATAGGCGCGGAATCCAGCAAGGCCTCGGGGCTGGACGTGAACGCATTTTCACCGATGGCGGCGTTGGGCCAGTGCGTCTGTTTGACGCGCGCTTCAAAGCGCTCGACGATTTCGGCGCGAATCTTGCCAGCTTCGGCGTCATCGAAAGTCTGTCGCACGGCGGCTTCGAAACACTTGCGTGCGAGGGTCGAGATTTCGTCCTCACTCAGTCTGTTCTCGAGTCCGGTTATTGCCGCCACGAATACCGTCAGATCGGACAGACAAGCGCCGTATGTGCGCCATTTGGCTTGGTTGATGGACGGGAGAAACTTGTCATCCTCGAAGACCTGCCGATAGCGCGTTCCCATGCGGGTCTTCAGGTATCCGAAGAGTGAAGTCTGGGCAACATAGGCTGATCGAGTCTGAATGAATTCAACCAGATCATCAACGCCTTGAATAGCACTCTTGTCAAAGCGGATACGAAAAGTCCGCCGCCAACTCCCGGGAATCAACGCAGCAAGCTTCGATACCGAAATCCACCCCATTCAATGGTGTCCCGTCTCAGCAATTCTCATTATGGCTTGATTTTCTGCGATGATCTTCTGTCTTCTCATTTTTGTGTTGTGCTGAGACTTGTGCGGGTGCTTTAGCGCAGTTTTGGTTCCGGCGGCGGTTCGCCGGTTATCATCGTGCGGATGAGCGCGCCCCGGTCGGTGAACAGGTGATATCCGGTGATGCTCCGCAGGTCCTGGAAGAACTGCCGTCGCGCGCCGAACGCTTCACGTGCCTCATGCCAGCGCTTGCTCACCAGGTCACAGACCGTGTGGAACGCGAAGGCGAGCAGGTTCATGGTTATGAGAAGGTTGGCCAGGTGTTCCTTGCCATGGCCGAAATTGTGCTCCAGATGGTAACCCCTGGTCTTCAGGGTATTGAAAGTTTCGTTCTCGATCTTCCAGCGCGCCCGGCCACAGGTGGCCAACTCGACGACGGTTTCTTCGTTGACCGGCAGATCGGTGACGAAGCTGTTGGTGCAGGTCACCTTGCCGGCCTTGTTGATGATCTCGATCTGAAGCCAATTGACATGCAACGCGTCTTTCCCGTCACGGCGGGGAACATCTTCCATCCAGCGGTAGCGATGAGTGACGACGCTGCGGCCCTTTTTCAGCTTTTTCTCAAGGCTCGGCAATTCGACGCCATGGAGCCATTCGTAGAGACAGCGGTGCGAGGAGGGTTTGGCGGTGAAGATGAAATTGCCGCCAACCCGTTGAACCGACTCGCAAATCGGCTGACGGGAATATAGATCATCGCCCAGATAGACCGGCCCGAGATGCGCGTATTGCGGCCCGAAGCGGCAAAGCCAGCGCTTCGTGGCGGCATTTTCGCAGTCCTGTTTGTCATGTCCGTCCTGCGGTGCGATGAACTCCGGTTCAAGCACCATGGCACAATTATGGCCAGGTGCCACCACCGCCGCCGAGAGCATGGAGTGGTAATATTCCATGACGCCGTTATGGCGTTTGCGCTGCGAGCAATTCGGGCAATGAAGCTTTTGCGAGGTGAAATACCCGGTGCCGTCAAGGGCAATCAGAAGCCGTCCGCCGAGCTTCTGAAAATCCTTCAGACCGCCTCTGTCTGCGAGCAAGCCAAGGGCTTGCCCGAACAACGCGAACAGCCCATCGGGTTCCACCGGATCAAGCATTGTGCGAACATGATTGTCGGTAGGGATCTTCTCAATGGCGAACAGCGTCTCGCAGTTCGACCGCGCCCGACGCTTTTCCAACGCCCGCTGATGCGATAAAAAGGACGGGCTCTGGATAAAAAATACCGAAAATGCCGCCATGCCGATATCGGCCACAGTGTCGCTCAAATTGCTCCCCGTGCGCATATCGGGAAACATCGCGCAGCGGCTACGCAGAGTGTCTATGAGAGAATCGATAACCACATATGGTATCATTCAGATATTTGCCGCCTTGGGAATCCCCTTTTGTAACGCCACAATTGTAACGCCACAATGAGAATTGCTGGTCCCGTCTACTACAGGTTGCATTCGATAAAACTTCGTATACTGTACCCGCCGTTGCATGCATCTGGTGTGCGGGCATTGACGCTCGTGGAGGGGGAAAAGCCACAGCGGCTATTTACCCGTAAATGACAAGGACAACAACAACAACAACGGGGGACATCATGTCTCAAGACAAGTCGGGTGCCAGAGCGGCACATTGGACCAAGACCCGTAACCTGACGATCGTCATCTTGATCCTCTGGTTCATCTTCTCCTTCGGTGTTCACTGGTTTGCGAAAGACCTCAACGGAACGTCCTTCATGGGCTTCCCCTTCGGGTACTACATGGCCGTTCAAGGCTCGCTGGCAATCTTCGTCATACTGATCTTCGTCCACAACAAGTTGCAGGACAAGATCGACGACGAAGCCGAGCTTAGCGAATAGGAGGGAACCATGAGCAAGAAACCCGACTTTATCGATAGCCTGCCCAAGGTATATGCAATCTATACGGGCGGGTTCATCGGATTTATTCTCGTCATGGCCGTCTTCGAGCAGATGGGAATGAGCGCCGACACGATCGGCATTCTTTTCGTCGCCTTCACCATCGTGATCTATGCCATCATCGGCTGGTTGTCGCGCACCATGGAGGTGGGCGCCTATTACGTCGCGGGACGTCAGGTGCCCCCGGTGTTCAACGGCATGGCGACGGCGGCGGACTGGATGTCCGGTGCCTCGTTCGTGGCGCTGGCCGGCGGTATTTACTTCGGCGGCCATGGGTATCTGGCCTTCGTGGTTGGCTGGACCGGCGGCTATGTGCTGGTGAACGGGTTGATGGCGCCTTACTTGCGCAAGTTCGGCTGCTACACCGTGCCAGACTTTATCGGCACCCGTTATGGCGGCAATCTGGCGCGCTTCTGCGCTGTCATCATTCTGGTGGTTGCGTCGTTCACTTACGTGACGGCGCAGATCAACGCGACCGGAACCATCGCCGCACGGGCGTTGCAAATCCCGTTCGAAGTCGGTGTCTGGTTCGGCCTGCTCGGCATTCTGCTGTGCTCGATGCTGGGTGGCATGCGGGCGGTGACCTGGACCCAGGTGGCGCAATACATCGTGCTGATCATCGCCTACCTGGTGCCGGTGATCTGGATGTCGAACGCCCAGGGCTTCGGCATCATTCCGCACTTCAGCTATGGTGACGCGGTCGCGCGGATTGCCGAGCTTGAACAGCAATGGGGTGTCGGACTCAAGGCGACAGAATCCTTTGCCGGTCAAAAGTCACTCGTCAACCTGCACAACAATCCGAGCGGGGGACCGCTTGCCGAGTGGAAATTCTTCACCCTGACCTTGTGCATGATGACGGGCACGGCATCGCTTCCGCACATCCTGATGCGGTACTTCACCACTCCGTCCGTGCGTGCTGCGCGCAAATCGGTGGCGTGGTCGTTGCTGTTCATCTTCCTGCTGTACTTCACGGCGCCGGCGCTGGCCACTCTGACCAAGCTGCAGCTTCTTGATCCCAATCTGGCGACCAGCCTGATCGGCAAATCGATCGAAGAGGTCATGAACCTGACCTGGATCCAGAAATGGGGCGGCGTCGGCATGTTGACGATCTCCGACACCAATGGCGACGGTATCCTGCAGATCAACGAGTTGTTCATGCGCAGCGGCATCGTCGTGCTGGCGACACCAGAAATCGCCGGCCTTCCGGCGGTTATCTCCGGCCTCGTTGCGGCGGGCGGCATGGCGGCAGCCATGTCGACGGCCGACGGCCTGCTGCTGGCAATCGCGAACGCGCTGAGCCACGATCTCTACTACAAGATCATCGACCCGAAAGCGGACACCAAGACCCGCCTGATCGTGGCCCGTGTTCTGTTGATCATCATCGGTGCGGCGGGTGCGTTTGTCGCCAGTCTGAAGCTTACCGGCATTCTGGGCGCTGTTGCCTGGGCCTTCTGCTTCGCAGCCTCCGGTCTGTTCTTCCCCCTTGTGCTTGGCATCTGGTGGAAGCGGGCCAACCGTGCCGGGGCGATCGCCGGGATGGTGCTGGGCTTCGCTGCCGGAACCATCTACCTCATCTACATCCAGAACGGCGGGGCCCAGATCCTCGGCCTCGACGGTCTGCGGTTTGCCATAATCGGCATGCCGGTCAGCCTGATTTCCATGGTGGTGGTCAGCCTGATGACAGAGGCGCCCGATGCGGAAACGCAGAAAATGGTCGATGACATACGTGATCCGACCGGCAAGGCAATTCTTGCCCAGGACCACTAACCACGCCACAACCAGATGACCGGGGGCGGGATTTGAAATCCCGCCCCCGATGCCGTTTGAAAGGGCACAATACCGATGCAGGGCACACTTGACGCATTCCCCCTTTGGGTGATTGTGCTGGATTACACCCTCGGCATGGTCATGTGGACGTTGGTCGGGCGCGCCGCGATGAACCTGTTTCTACCGATCGATTCCGATTTCTTTTTCATGAAAATCTTCGTTCGCACCACCAACCCGGTTCTCAAAATCTTCCGATGGGTCACGCCGAGGTTTCTGGTCGAACCGCTGGTGCCGCTGTTTGTCGCGTGGTTCTTCTATATGTTCCGGTTTTATGCCATGCCATGGCTGCTGGGATATTCGGTCATGGGCATGCTGTCGTTTCCGCTCGAGGGCGACATCGCGCGCATGATCTATCAGGCATTCAACAAGTAGGGCGGTGCGGGGTGTGCTCCAGGGTCTGTTGAGATTCAGGATTTCCATACCGGCTAATTTCTGATTCAAGCTTCCAAGACGAGGGAGCAGTCAATGACCAGAATGATACTGACGGATGCGCAATGGGAGAAGATGGAGCCGCATTGCCTGGGAAAGAAATCCGACCCGGACCGGACCGGCGACGGGCGGCTGTTTCTGGAGGCGGTGCGCAGGTCACCGCAGGGGGCCGGGCAGGCGCATAAAACACGGCGCGGGAGGCGACGCGCGGGGCTTCCGGCGAGACCCGGGATTAATCCTCGGCCGCGCCGAATTCCTCGTCGATCGTGTTTTGCCGCGCCGCGTACCAGAAGATCAGAACGACGAACACGATCAGCGAGCCCTGCGCCGCCATGTAGAAGCCGAGTGGGAAACCGATGAACGTGATGCCGTTCAACGCGCTGACGAAGAGATGGATGGCGAAGGAGAAAACCGCCCAGAGGATGAGGCAGATCCACATGAGCGTACGTGTCTTCACCCAATGCGCCGCCGCGGTTTCCGGAGTCATATGTTCGAGCATTTTCGCCTCCCGGACCGGTAAAGCCGAGGTTTGAGGGCACCGCGCGCCTGCGCCGCCGTGCCGTTCGTCCCCGGAACCCCGCACATAGTGTCCCGCACCTGATGTCCCGCCCCTAGTTCTTGCATTTGAAGCGGAGACACTCGATTAATCCGTAAACATCCGCGAGATGTCAACGGTTCACCGATGGCGGCCCGTGGTTCGCCCCGAGGTTCACCCCGGGGTTCCCAGGGCGTTGCCGGGAATTGCTGTGGTTGGGAACGAGGCGATGAACTTCCTGAAACTCCTTACAATCGGGGCGCGAAAGAGCCGGGTCCGGACCGTGTCCGAACTGACCGTGGCGATTGGCGAAGGGGCTGCTTTCCTCGCCCAGGGGTCGAGCTATTCCTATATTCGCGCCCGGTCGGGCACCATGGGACCGCGGTTGATGCAGGACGCGGAGTTTGGCGCCGGCATGGAGCGCTGCAAGTGGGAGGGGTTCGCGGCCATCGCCGGGGCCCTGATCCTGATCGTCGAGACCGAGTTGCGCCCGCATGGCTCGGGCGCCGCAATTGCCTGGCAACGCCTCTATCGCGACGTGCTGGCGGCGCAGGAGATGCCAGCGCACCGGGCCGGGACCAGTTGGACCGACCGTCTGGCCGAATTCGAAATGCGGCTGGAGGGCCATCTGGCCCTGCCCGCGCGCGGTGTCGAGGAGATCTGCGAGCACAGCGCTGAGATCCTGCTGGCGTTTGCCCCGGTCGAGGAGATGATCCGCAAGCTCGATCGCGAGATGGTCGTAAACAATGTCCAGTTCCGCTTCATCGAGTTTGTCGATGCACTGCGGCGACGTGCGGACTGGCCCGCGCTGGCCGCCGCGATCAGCAGGGAGGCGGAGGATCCGTCCTGATGGCGGGGCGGGAGGCGGTGCGCAGGTCGCCGCAGGGGGCCGGGCAGGCGCACAAAACGCGGGGCAAGCGGCGCGCAGGTCACCGCAGGTAACTGGATAGGCGCACAGGACCCGCCGGGAGGCGTGCACCTTGCCCCTCAAACCCCCAGCTTCTGCTGCAGGCTGGACGACGAGGTGGTGTACTGAAAGCGAAGCTTCTTCTGCGGGAAGCAGATGCGGAACGCCTCCTGGGCCATCAGGGCGGCCTCGTGGAAGCCGCTGAGGATCAGCTTCAGCTTGCCCGGATAGGTGTTGATGTCGCCGATGGCGAAGATGCCGGGGATCGTGGTCCGGAACGTTTCGGTGTCGACCGGAATCAGGTTCTCGTGAATGTCGTAGCCGAAGCCGCCGACCGGCCCCAGCTTCATGGTCAGGCCATAGAACGCCAGCAGCGCGTCGCAGGGGATATCGTAATCGCCCTGGGTCTTGGAGTGGGCGATAACTGCGTCCAGCTTGCCGCCATCCCCCTTCAGGCCCTTTAGCTTGGCGACGTGCAGGTCGATCTGGCCGCTATCGGCCAGGGCGCGCATCTTGTTGACGCTGTCGGGGGCGGCACGAAAGCCGTCGCGGTGGTGGATCAGCCCCATCGAGGCGGATTTGGGCTGAAGGCTCAGCACCCAGTCCAGCGCCGAATCGCCGCCGCCCGCGACCAGGATGTGCCTGCCCTCGAAGCGCGCCATCTCGCGCACCGAATAGAAAACGCCAGTGCCCTCATACCCTTCGATGCCCTCGATCGAGGGCTTCTTCGGCACGAAACTGCCACCGCCTGCGGCGATCACCAGCACCTTGCAGTCGATTTGCCGATCGGCATCGGTGGTAACCCGCCAGCCGCCAACCGGCAGGTCCTCGCAAGGGTCGCGCTTTTCCAGCCGGATCGCCATCTGGCCCAGGTGGAACTGGGCGTCGAACGGGCTGATCTGGTCCAACAGCCGGTCGGTCAGGTCCTGCCCCGAGATCATCGTCCAGGCCGGGATGTCGTAGATCGGCTTTTTCGGATAAAGCTCGGCGCATTGGCCGCCGGGTTTGTCGAGGATATCGATGACATGGCATTTCATGCCCAGAAGCCCAAGCTCGAAGACGGCGAAGATGCCGACGGGGCCGGCCCCGATGATGCAAGCGTCGGTGGTATGCGTTTCGGTCATCGTGCTCTGGTTTGGTTCGGAGTTTGCATCGCTGGGACCAATTTTCTCAGCCCGCCGCCACGCCCGCCGCAACAACCGCCCGCGCGGCAGCGCCAAAGGCGGCGAACAGGGCCCGGTTCACCGGGTCGCTGGCGGCGTCGTATTCGGCGTGCCACTGAACGCCAAGGGCAAAGCTGGCAGCGCCCTCGATGCTGATCGCCTCGACGGTCTCATCCTCGGCATGGCCCTCGATGACCACCCGCGGCCCCGGCTCCCATACCGCCTGGCCGTGCAGCGAGTTGGTGACCGCCGCGGTGGTGCCGAACAGGTGGTGGAAGACGCCGCCCTCGCGGAAGCTGACGGTATGGCGCTTGGCGAAGATCACCTCGGCGTCTTTCTCGCCCTTGGGCATCCTGTGGTTCATGCGGCCGGGCAGGTCTCGGACCTCCGGGTGCAGGGTGCCGCCAAAGGCGACGTTCATCTCCTGGATGCCGCGGCAGATGCCGAAGACCGGCTTTTCGGCCTCGACCATGGCGCGGGTCAGCGGCAGCGCCAGGTTGTCGCGGCCCAGATCGAAGGGCTCATGGGCCTCGGTTTCGTCATGGCCGTAGAAGCTGGGATGCACGTTCGGCCGCGCGCCGGTCAGCACCAGCCCGTCGAGCAAGCCAACCAGTTCGCCGGTCTCCGCCGTGCCCGGCAGGCCTGGCAGGATCAGCGGCAGGCCACCGGCGACCTCGGCCACCGCCTGCGGCGTGCGGTTGCCGCAGATCTGCGCCTCGAAGCTGTCATCGACCAGATGCAGGAAGGCGGTGACGCCGATCAGGGGGCGGCGGGTCATCGGCATTCCAATGCCCGGGAGAGGGTCACCCGGTCGGTCCGGTCGGCCAACACCGCGCTCTTGATTTCGCCGCCGCCAAACCGAACCAAAAGCGTTTCCGACCAGTCGTCGTTCGGCAGGACCAGTTCCGGACCGTTGCCGCAGTCGCGCACACCGCCGATGATGAAGTTCTGGCCGATACGGTGGTTGGAATAGCCGGGCGCTGAGGCGATTTCAACCAGATCACCGTCGCGCTCGGCACCGTAGACCGCGAGTTGCGCGCCCTTCGTAATGTTGCTCTCAACCACGACGATTTCATTGTAGCCCTCGCCGTCGATGTCGGCGCAATGGGGTTCGATGTCCTCAAAGACCCTGCCCTCGGGAAGGCGGAAGGTGAAGGTCCACTCACCAGGCGGCTCGCCGGAAATCGAGACCTTGTCGCGGCGGGTCACGATAGCCTTGTATTCACTGTTTTCGCCCAGCACTCCGTGGCCGTATTCGCTGGTCGGCTCGGCATAGGAGATGCCGAAACAGCGACCGGGCTCGGCGGCTCCGGCAAGAGACGCGCCGAGCAAAGCAATGGCGACAAGGGCAATCAGTCTCAAATCTGCTTCTCCGGCAACTGTACCAACAGCCCGTCCAGTTCCGGCGTTACCTTGAGCTGGCAGGTCAGGCGCGAACGCTCGTTCGGTTCGTAGGCGAAATCGAGCATGTCCTCTTCCATGTCCTCGCGGGCGGGCAGTTTGTCGATCCAGGCCTGATCGACATAGACATGGCAGGTCGAGCAGGCGCAGGCGCCGCCGCAATCGGCGTCGATGCCGGGGATGTTGTTGTTCACCGCGCCCTCCATCACCGTCAGGCCGACGGTGACGTCAACGGTGTGTTCGGTGCCATTGTGCTCGATATAGGTAATCCGGGGCATTCTCGCTCGATCCTCATGCACGGGTGTGGTCTCAGGCGCTATCTAGCGGGACTTTTCGCTGTCCGCCAGAGGGGATGGCGACTCTTCTGCGACAACCTGGGTCGCCACGGCCGTCCGGCCCGAGGCAAAAGCCGGTTGTGGTGCGGCGAACCCCATGCGGCCATCCGGCGGGCCGGACAGCCGGGCGACGTAACGACGCGCCGTCAGAACCGCCAGCGAGCCGACCAGAACCGCCGCCAGCGCTTGGATCACCACCACGCCCGTGGCGCCGAATGTGCCCCCGATGACAAAGCCCAGGCACGGGATCGCCAGCACATCGCGGCTCCAGTTGAAGCCGGTCGACCAGGTCGGGCGCCCGAGATTGTTGAAGGCCGCGTTCGAGACGAACAGCGCCCCGGTCAACAGGAATGCGCCGGCACCGAAGCGCGTGAAGGAACGCAGCACCTCGACGCCCGGGCCATGAAGCCCGAAGACATCCGCGATCGCGTCGCTGGCCAGCCACAGCAGCGCCCAGACGGCCAGCACGTAGCAGGCGATGAACACCAGCGCATCGCGATAGGCCCGGCGGATGCGCGGGTAGAGCCCGGCGCCGAGGTTCTGGCCCAGAATCGGCCCCAGCGCGCCGGACAGGGTGAAGATGCCAGCGAAGGCGAGCGCGGTGATCCGCCCGGTCACCGCCCAGCCGGCCACCGCCGAATCGCCGTACTCCGACACCAGCCGGGTCAGGTAGGCATTGCCCACGGGGGTCGAGATCTGGGTCGCGACCGCCGGCCCGGCAATGGCCAGAAGCTGGCGCGCGTCGCCGAGCGCGGCGCTCAGATCGAGCCGTCCGATCAGGTCATGCACCCGCACCGCGCCCCACAGGCCGACGGCGGCGATGGTCAGCCGCGCCAGCACCGAAACAATGGCCGCGCCATCGACACCGAGGCCAAAGCCGAAGATGAACACCGGGTCCAGTGCCGCGCTGAGCGCGCCGCCGGTCAGGGTCACATACATCGCCCGGCGGGCGTCGCCGATCGCGCGCAGCAGACCGGCCGAGATCATGCCGATGCCGAGGATCGGCAGCGAAGGCAACACGATGGCGAGAAAGCCGTCGGCGACCGCCAGTGTCTCGCCCTCGGCACCGAGCAGGCGCAGCGCCGCGTTGCGGTGCCACCAGATCACTGCCGCGGCCAGCGCCAGAATGCCCATCATGGTGATCATCGAGGAAGCGGCCAGCCGCCGTGCGCGCTGCGCGTCGCCCGCGCCGACCACCCGGCTGACCGTCGCGGTGGCGGCAATCGACAGCCCGATCGCGGTCGAGATCATGAAGAACTGGACGGTTCCGGCATAGCCGACGGCGGCGGCCAGTTCGGCCTCGCCCAGCAGCGAGATGTAGAACAGGTTCGCCAGATCGACCAGAAACAGCGACATCAGCCCGACCGCCCCGGTGGCGGTCATCACCACCACATGGCGCATGGTCGAGCCGGTGGTGAAGCGGGCGGGCCGGGTCACGCCTCACTCCCCCGGCCGGGGCAGCGCGCGGACGCGCAGCACCGTCTCTTTGCCCGCCTCCGGGTGACGCGGCACCAGGAAGGCAAGCACCAGCGACACCAGCGCCAGCAGCGCCGCCAAGGCATAGACCGAGCCGGGGGAGGTCAGCCACAGCAGGCCCAGCGGCGCCGGCAGGGTGACCGCGGCGATGTGGTTGATGGTGAACGAGACCGCCGCCGTGGGAGCCTGATCCGCCGGGTCGGCGATCTTCTGGAAGTAGGTCTTCTGGGCGATCGCCAGGGCGAACAGCAGGTGGTCGAGCACGTAGAGACCCATCGCCAGCAAGACCCCCCAGTGGAAATAATAGATTCCGGCATAGAGGGTAAAAACCGTGAAAAGCCCGACATATTCGACGATCATCGCCAGCCGCTCGCCGAATTTGCGCACCATCCGCCCGGCGACAGGCGCGAAGATGATGGTGGCGAGGTAGTTGAACAGCATCAGGCCGGTGACCTCGTGGACCGCCATGCCGAAGCGCTCGACCATCATGAAGGGGGCGAAGACGATGAAGATCTGCCGCCGCGCCCCGCCGATGAAGACCAGCGCGTAATAGAGCCAGTAGCGGGTCCGCAAGACGATTTTCTTGTGCTGCACCACCGGCGCCTCGAAACGGGGGTAGAGGAACCAGGCGGCGACGGTGATGGCGGCGCAGGCGCCGCCCGCCGTCCAGTAGACCGCGGTATAGGAGAGGCCCAGCCCCTTCCAGGCGAGGATGATGAACCCGAACGCCACCAGCGAGCCGAACGAGCCCGCCGAAACCAGCCAACCGATCACCTGCGGGGCGCGGTCCTTCGACAGCCACTGAAGCTGGAGCGACTGGTTGATGGTCTCGTAGTAGTGGAACCCGACCGAGGCCAGGATGGTGGTCATCATCAGCCCCCAGAAGCTGGGAAAGTTCGCCGTCAGCGCGGTGAACAGGCCGAGCAGCACCAGCGCGGTATGCGCCATCGTCTGCTCGTGCAGGAACAGCAGGAGATAGATCACCAGGAAGGCCAGAAATCCGGGGATCTCGCGCGCCACATGCAGGACACCGATGTCGAAGCCGTCGAACCCGGCGCGCTCGACGACGAAATTGTTCAGCAGCGCCATCCAGGTGGCGAAGGCCAGCGGCGAGGCCACCGCCATCAGCATCAACAACGCCTCCGGCCGCCGCCAGCGCGGCAGGGAATCGGCTTCGCAGATGGGGAGCGTGGCAAGCGGCATCGGTGGGAACCTCCGCTACCGCATCTAGCGCGGTTGGCGGGGTGGGGCCAGTGCAAAGGTCAGGATGAACCCAAGGCGCGTTGACCGCGCGTCAACGACCCGACGATGCGCTGTCCCGGGCTTGACCCGAGATCTGGCCAACATCGCCCACAATCTACGCAAATCTGTCTTCCGGGAAGCCAAAACAACCCCGACATAGCGCCAAACCGCAGGACCAAGAGGCTCACACACGCCGAAACCCCTCACCGGGACACCAGCTCCGCCAGCCAGGTCGCCGCCGATCTTCCCCCGACTGGAAAACAGGGGAAGATAGAAGTGCCCAATCGTTTCATTCTTCCCTGAGAGCCAGATTCAAAAGTTCATGAGACATGGCAATACCTTGCGAGCCTTCGGGTCATCAGCTTGATGGTTGCGATGAAGGCCCAGGCTGTCGAGCTTTCGATGGATGCCTCGCAATCCTTTGCCAGCCTGCGGCAGCGCCCGAGCCAGGCGAAGGTGCGCCCGACCACCCGGCGGCGGGGCAAGACCTCGAAACCGCTGGCGGTGTCAGACCGCTTGATGATCTCGATGGTCCAGTCGCCGTGGCGCTTGAGCGCGGACCTCGGTTTCTCCCCGGCATAGCCGCCGCCGGCGAAGACGTGGCGAAGCCAGGGGAAGCGATACCGGATGGCCCCGAGCACGTCCGGCGCCCCGTCGCGGTCCTGAATATCGGCGGCGCGCCAAATTCGCCCGCGCCAGCCCACGACGGCTGACGTTCCTGGACTTTCCCGGCCAGCTCGAGGTCACCAACAATGCCTGCGAGCGCACCCTGCGTCGCGCCGTCATTCAACGCAAAGTGACCAACGGCTTCCGCTCGATGTGGGCCGCAGAAGGCGACTGCGCCGTCAGAACCGTCACCGACACCGACAAACTCGCAGGCAAATCCCCGTATCAAACGATCATCGAAACCTTGGCCTGACCTCCGCAGTACGCCGGGGAAAAAGGGGCGTGAGTAATTACAAAATTGCTGGTTAAAACGACTTCCATTCACCGCGAGCCGCTCTCCTCATCGACATTGCCGGGTATGACCCGGCGGTCCGGTCTTCGGATCTGTCGGACAAGAACTGGATGCCCAGATCGTGTCCGCGGCTGTCCTGGCATGGCGAGGTGCCGACGGGTTGGAAAGTGCCTTGGCCAGCCCGTAGGGCGGGTTCTCTGAACCCACCATTCATCCGAACCGCCTCCTCAGATGGTGGGCCGGGACGAGCCACCGTTTGATCGGGTGGCCGTGGATAACAGCAAGGGTGGACATGTTTGTCCGCACTTGCAAGCTCACCGCCCCTCCCTTCGCCACGCCACCAGCAGCAGCAGGCCCACCGCCAGCACCGCCAGCCAGGCCGGCAGCAGCGGTGTCAGGCGCAGGCCTGTCACCCGGTAGGCGTCGCGCGAGTGCAACGCGATCCAGCGCCGCGAATAGGCGCGGCGGCCTTCGCCGACCAGGCGTATCTCGGGAACGCCGTCGCTCAGCCAGGCGACGCGGCCGCCGCTGGCTTCGACCAGCGGGGCCAGCACGTCGCCGGTGGCCAGCGGCGAGGTGTATTCCGCCGGACTCGGCGGGCCGACCGCTGCAACCGCGCTCAGCGTGCCGTCGGAGAACCGCCACAGCCCCTCCTCGGCGCCCTCCAGCAGCGCCTGCCAGCGGCCGGGGCCAACCTGTTCGTAGCTAAACTCGCGGGTCTCGATACCGTCGGGCGCGGTGGCGATCATCGGGCCGGGCGGCTTCTCCGCCAGGGTCCGGCGCTCGACCAGCACGCGCCTGCCCTCGACATCGGCGAACACCGCCTCCTCCTCCAGTTCCGGCTCGCGCATCAGCCAGTGGGCGAGGCGGCGCAGCAGGTCGGCCTGCGGCCCGCCGCCCTCGTAGCCGCGGCTCCACAGCCAGGCGTGGTCCGAGGCCATCAGCGCCACCCGCCCCTCGCCGACCCGGTCGAGGATCAGCAGCGGCCGGTCCTCGACGCCCTGCATCACCACGTTGCCCGAGGTCGGGATCACGTCGATCTGGCGCAGCCAGCGGCCCCAGAGCGGGCCATCCGGCCCCAGCCCGGCGGTCACCGGGTGGCGCTGGCCAAGCTCGCTGACCCGGGGCAGGAACGGCTCCTCGAACACCCCCAGGGTCGGGCGGGCCGGAAGGATATCGCTCAGCGGCGTGCGGCTGAGGCTTTGCGCACCGGCGAAGGCAGGGCCGGACGCGACCAGCACGGCGCCGCCCTCGCGCACATAACGGGTGATGTTGGCCAGATAGGCCGACGCCAACACACCGCGCCAGCGGTAGCGGTCGAACACGATCAGGTCGAAGCTGTCGATCTTCTCCAAGAACAGCTCGCGCGTCGGGAAGGCGATCAGGGAGAGCTCGGAGACCGGCGTGCCGTCCTGCTTGGCGGGCGGGCGCAGGATGGTGAAGTGGATCAGGTCGACCGTGGGGTCGGATTTCAGCAGATCGCGCCAGGTTCGCCCGCCGGGATGCGGCTCGCCCGAGACCAGCAGCACCCTAAGGCGGTCGCGCACCCCGGTCACCGTGGCGATCACCCGGTTGTTGCGCTCGGTCAGCTCGCCCGGGCGCGGCGGCAGGCGGATATCGACGACGTTCGCGCCGCCATGGGTAATGTCGATCCTGAGCGGGGTTTCCTCGCCGACCGGCAGGGTGAAAATCTCCGGGACGCCGCCATCGATGGAAACCTCCACCGCCAGCCGGTCGGGTGCCCCGGCATCTCCCCCAGCCGTCCCGTGGATCCGGGCGGTCAGCTTGAAGATCACGCTCCCGCCGACGATGCCGAAGCTGGGGGCGCTGGTGGCCTCCAGCGCCAGATCGAAGCCGTCATCCTCTCCCGCGATCAGGGCGTGAACCGGGCCGGGGAAGCTCTCCACCCGTTCCACGTCGTGGATTTGGCCGTCGCTCAGCAGCACCGCCCCGGCGATCTGGCCGGGCGCGACATTGGCGGCGGCTTCGTCCAGCGCGGTCAGGAGCCGGGTGCCCCGGTTCCGGCCGCTATCCTCCGGCGGCACCTCGACGACGCGCAGTTCCAACGGGTCGGCGGGGGTGGAGAGCGCCTCGATCCCAGCGCGCAACCGTTCGGTGGCGCGGTCGATCTGGGCGGCGCGGTCTTCCAGCGTGGTGGAATTGGAGCGGTCGACGACCAGGAAGGCGACGTTCTTCAGCCCCTCGCGCTCCTCGCGCTGCAATTGCGGTCCGGCCAGGGCCAGCACCAGCAGCCCCAGCGCGGCGGCGCGCAGAGCCCAGCCCGGCAACCCGCGCCACAGCGCCACAGCGGTACCCACGAACACCAGCGCCCCCAGCCCGGCAATCACCGGCCAGTCGAACTGGGGGAGGAAGGTGAGGGTGAGGTCCATTAGTGGGTCATATTCTTAGTGCCCGTGTTTTTTGCGCCGGTTCGAAAGCTGGCGCTTTTGGTGCATAAATCCCGCCGGAAGGCGGGCGCGCACCGGCGCAAACACCCCTCTCCATATCCACACACCCCCTCATTGCCCCAACCTTTCCAGCACCGCCGGGGCATGAACCTGGTCGGATTTGTAGTTGCCCGTCAGCGCGTACATCACGATGTTGATGCCGAAGCGGATCGCCATCTCGCGCTGGTTGTCGCCGGATCGACCGATGGGGAACAACGGCGCGCCGCGCTGGTCCACCGCCCAGGCCGAGGCCCAGTCGGCGCTGCCGACGATCACCGGCGAGACATTGTCGTCGATCCGGTCGAACCGGGGCAGTTCGGCGGCCGCAGATTGCCCTTCCTCGCCCGGCGGCGGCGCCTCGGTCCAGACCCGGGCGCCGCGCCAGCGGCCGGGGAAGGCGGCGAGCAGGTAGAAGCTGCGGCTGAGCACGTGGTTCCGATCCACCGGCGCCAACGGCGGCAGGTTCAGCGCCCGGGCGATCTGGCGCATATCGACCGCCGCCGCGGCCCCGAAACCCGAGCTGCCGTTCTGGGTGTCGATCACCAGCAGGCCGCCACCCGAGAGATAGCGCGACAGGTTCGCCATCGCCCGCTCGCCCGGCAGCGTCGCCGCGTCGAGCGGCCAGTAGAGCACCGGAAACAGACTCAATTCGTCGGCCGCGGGATCAACCCCCATGGGCGGGCCAGGTTCCACCGCCGTGCGCTGGATCAGCGCATTGCCGAGCCCGACCATGGCGCGCTCGGACACCCGGTCGATCCGGGCATCACCGGTGAGAATGTAGCCGAGTGTGGTCTCGGCGGTGGCGATAACCGCCCGATCATCGCGCATTTGTTCAGCCGCATCTTGGGCAGGGGCGTCCGGAGTGGCGGCGAGGGTCGCCAGGACCACCACGGCAGCCGCCGCCGGGCGCACGCGCCGCCCCGATCTGCGGCCTGCCAGGCGGCCCGACAAAAACAGCGTCGCCAGCAAGTCGATGGAGCCCAGCAGCACCGCCAGCGCGATCAGCTCGGCTCCCAGGCGCCGCGCCTCGACGCCGCCCAGGGTCTCGACGACGGCGCCGGAAGGGGCGGGCGGGAACGGCACCAGCCGGTCGCCCGCGGCGATGAGGTTGACGATCACGGTCTCCGCCGCCCCGGCCGCCCGCGCGGCACTGTCGGCGCGGCGGTAGATCCCCGGCGGCAGGGCGCGGCCCGGCTGGGCTTGCGCAAGCATCTCACCCGGCGTCGGCTCGCCCAGATCGGAGGCGGGCACAGGGACACCGTCGGCCCCCATCATCAGTGCCCCGCGCCACAGGGTTCCGGCCAGTTCTTCCAAAGTCGGTGGCTCCGGCACGCGGCCCGGCGCCAGCGCCATCAACCCGCCCAGCATCTCGACGAACAGGCCCGACAGCGGCAGCGACGACCAGTCGGCATCGGCCGAGACATGGAACAGCACCACATGGCCCTGGACCAGCCGGTTGGCTGTGACCAGCGGCGTGCCGTCCTCCAGCGTTGCCCAGACCTTGCCCGCCAGGTCCGGCGACGGTTCGGCCAGCACCTGGGTGCGCACCGCGACCTCGACCGACGGCGACAGGCGGCGGAACGGGCCGGCCGGGTCGAACGGCCCCAGCGTCTTCGGTGCCCCCCAGGCCAGCGCGCCGCCCAGCACCCTGCCACCCCGGCGCAGGCGCACCGGCAGCAGTTTGTCGTCGGCGACCGCCCCGGCGCCCAGCCCGCCCTCGCCCACCGCCGCGGCCAGGCGCGGCCCGGCAAAGCGGATCAGCAGGCCGCCGGTCTCGACCCATTCGGTCAGCGCCGTGCGCTCGGTCGCGGTGAAATCGCCTTGGTCGGCCAGGACGATCACCGCGGGCGGATCTCCCAGCGCATCGCCCAGCATGGCCTCGCGGGTCTCGGCCCACGGCGCCAGCGCCTGACGCAGGTAGTGGCTGGCCGAGGTCAGCGAGGCGATGACGGTTTGCGTCTGCGGATCGACGATTGCCACGGTGATCCGCCGGATGCCCGCATCGGCCAGCGCCGCGCCGCCGGCGCTGGAGCCTTCGGCCAGGGCGATCCGGCTGACCCGGTCGAGCAATTCGGCGGGCAGCTCAAACTCGGCAGAGGCGGTGGTATCGCGCGCGCCAAAACTGGCATTTGCCTGCCCGAGGCGGCGCTCCGGCTCGCCCGGACGGGCCGAGAAGGCGATGATCGTGGCGGTTGCCGGGGTGTGCGCATCGGCGCGCAGCACCTCGGCCACCATGCGCCCTTCCTCCAGCCGGGGCGGCGTCAGGGCGCGGGCGGTGGCGGCGGGGCCGATCAGGCGCAACGGGCCGAAATTCGCCAGACGGGCGGCGAGCCTTTCGGTGTCGTCGCCATGCGCGAGCCCATCATGGAACCAGATGGTCTGGGTCGGTTCGGGCACCTCGCCCGCGTCGATGGCGGCCAGAACGCCGCCATGGTCCGGCGTCCAGGGGGCGGGGCGCGCGGCCTCCAGAATTGCCCGCGCGGCGCGGGCCGGCAGCACCGGCGGCGTAGCACCCCCGGCGGCCTGCCACAGGATGACCGGATGGCCGGTCCGGCCGGCCTCGTCCACCGCCGCCAGCGCCGCCGCCTTGCGGGCGGACCAATCGGGCGCGCTGGCCCAGCCCTGATCCATCAGGATCAGCACCGGCCCCTCGCCCGCCGACCCCAGCCGGGTGCTGGGGTTCAGCACCGGCCCGGCGAAGCCGATGATCACCGCCGCCAGCGCCAGCGCGCGCAACAGCAGCAGCCACCACGGGGTCTTGTCGGCCTGGCGCTCGGGGTCTTCGAGGCCCAGCAGCAGCCGCACCCCGGCGAAGACCTCCAGTTTCGGGCTGGGTGGGATGGCGCGCAGCAGCCACCACAGCACCGGCAGCACGATCAGCGCCGACAGCAGCCACGGATTGGCGAAACCGACTGCGCCCCCGAATGCGCCCAGGGTGAACATCAGACCCCTCCCAGCGCCGCGTAGAGCTGCAACAGCGCCTTGCGCGGGCTCTCGTCGGTGCGGTGCAGGATCAATTGCCATCCCGAGCGCCGCGCCACCCGGTCCAGATCGTCGCGCCGCTCGGCCAACCGGTCCAGATAGGCGTCGCGCAGGCTGGAGGCCTGATCGGTCTCGTGGCGCACCTGGCGGCCGACGCTCTCGAACCGGGTGCGCCCGGCATAGGGGAACTCCTCCTCGACCGGGTCGAGGATCTGCAGGTAGACCCCGGCGACGCCCTGCCCCGCCGCCGCCATCAGCGCCGGGAACACTGCATCGCGCGGGCCCATGAAATCGGAGAGGAACACCGCGCGCCCGACCCGTGGCAGGGCAATCGGCGGCGGCGCGCCGAAATCGGTGGCGGTCTCAGGCGCGGCGTTGAGGATCCCGGCCCAACGCATGAGCTGACGCTCGCCGGTGCGCGGTGGCTCGGCCTCGGTGCCGACCAGCCCGAACCGCTCGGCGCCGCGCGACAGCAGCACGCCCAGCGCCAGCGTCAGCAACGCCGCCCGCGCCGCCTTCGAGCGCGGCGCCAGGTCGGACTGGAAATCCATCGACTGCGAGCGGTCGCACCAGACCAGCACGGTCTCCGCCGCCTCCCACTCCATCTCGCGCACATAGAGCCGGTCGGATCGGGCCGAGCGGCGCCAGTCGATCAGCGAGAACGGATCGCCCGGATGGGCGGCGCGGTACTGCCAAAAGGTCTCACCCATGCCCGCCCGCCTGCGGCCATGGACCCCGGTGACCAGGCCCGAGGCCAGCCGTTCGGCCTCGACCAGCAAGGGCGGCAGGGTGCCGGAAATGCGCTCGGCATCCCGGCGCAGCCAGCCTGCGCGCTCGCGGGAGGTTTGGGCGGCGGTGGTCATTCGGGAGCCCTCGCAATGCGGTAAGCGAAGAGTATGCCTCCTCCCATGAAGCATGGCTTCGCCGTGCCGCTGTATGAGACCTCAAATCGACTGGAATCCGAATCGATGTCACCCCAGGTCCAGCTAACAGTGTCGAAAGCAAAACCGTCCCGAACATTGCTGTATGGTTCGCTTGCGACAGCCGCTCGCGGAAGTTTGTCGCTCACCTCGCGTCGAACCTCGACGAGGGCGCGTGCTGCGCGGTGCTCCTGCGCGGAGGTCACGACGCAATACACCAGGTCGACGTTCCGCCCGGCCGGGTCTTTGGCCAAAACTTTGCTTGTCGCCAACTGCAGGACGACGATCCCCTCAGGCATCGGAGCCTGAATTTGATGGGCTCCGAATCCGGTGGCGGTGACGACGGCAAGCGGATGGCCAGCCTCCCTGGTGACGTATTGGTCGGGCGCGTAGGCGTCCGATATCTGCGAGATTATCTCCATGCCCCGCTCCACAGCAGCGGGCGCCACGGGCCTCCCGAAAAGGGCTCTTTCCAGACAGAACCCTCCAAACGCCTCGATCGTAACCGCTGAGGTTGCAGCGGCTGGCATTGCTATGCCCGCCACCGCAACGACCAGCGAAATCAGGCGAAGTGGGCTCACGCCGCCGCCTCCAGCGCCGTCCCCGCCAGCAGATCGTCAATCACCCCGTTGATGGTCGCCCCCTCGGCCCTTGCGGCGAAGGTCAGCGCCATGCGGTGGGTCAGCGCCGGATGGGCCAGCGCCGCAACATCGGGCACCGAGGGCGCCAGCCGCCCGCCGATCAGGGCGCGCGCCCGCGATGCCAGCATCAGCGCTTGCGCGGCGCGCGGGCCGGGACCCCAGGCGAGGCGCTTGCGCGCCACGTCGCTCCCCTCCGGGCCGTCGGGCCGGGCGGCGCGGACCAGGGTCAGGATCGCCTCGACCACCTGCTCGCCGACCGGGATCTGGCGCACCAGCCGTTGCAGCGCCAGCAGGCCCTGCGCCTCGAGCACCGGATCGGCGCTGTCCTCGGCGACCCCGGTTGTGGTCAGCAGGATGTCGCGCTCCTCGTCGCGCGATGGATAGTCGACGTCGATCTGCAGCAGGAAGCGGTCGAGTTGGGCCTCGGGCAGCGGATAGACGCCCTCCTGCTCGATCGGGTTCTGGGTCGCCAGCACATGGAACGGGCGCGCCAGCTTGCGGTGTTGGCCGGCGATGGTGACCTCGCCCTCCTGCATCGCCTGCAACAGCGCCGACTGGGTGCGCGGGCTGGCCCGATTGATCTCGTCGGCCATCAGCAACTGGGTGAAGACCGGCCCGTCGATAAAGCGGAATGCCCGGCTGCCGTCCTTGCCCTCCTCCAGCACCTCGGAGCCGAGGATGTCGGCGGGCATCAGGTCGGGGGTGAACTGGATCCGGTTGGTGTCCAGCCCCAGCACCGTGCCCAAGGTGTCGACCAGCCGGGTCTTGGCCAGCCCCGGCACGCCGACCACCAGCGCGTGGCCGCCGGACAGGATCGCCGTCAGCGCCAGGTCCACCACCTCGGCCTGGCCGACGATGCGTCGGGAAATCTGCTGCTTGATGCGTTTCAGCGTCTCGCCAGCCTGCTCGATCTGCTCAACCGGGTTAATCTTGTCTTCTGGCATGGCTTCTGGTGTTCCTTTGGGGTGTCAATGCGCTATCCTTTACATACCATATGTTATGTTGGTCGCGGGAAAGGCAATATGTGGGTGTCATGACGACGGAAATAAAATCTGGAACAAAATCCGAAAACCTGTCCGACCCGGGCGCCGCCGACAGCCTGGCAAAGGCGGTCGCACAGGCGTCCAAGGGCAAAAAGGGCCGGCCCCCGGTGCATCTGTGGAACCCGGAATATTGCGGCGATCTGGACATCCGCATCGCCCGCAACGGCATGTGGTGGTACCTGGGCACGCCGATCGGGCGGCTGGAGCTGGTCAAGCTGTTCGCTTCGGTGCTGAAGCTGGAGGACGGCAAGTATTTCCTCGTCACCCCGGTCGAGAAGATCGGTATCCGGGTTGATGACGCCCCCTTCCTGGCGGTGGATTTCCAGGCGAGCGGCGACGGCGACGCGCAGGTCCTCACCTTCGAGACCAATGTCGGCGATTTCACCGTGGCCGGGCCGGAAAACCCGATCCGTGTGGTGCGCGACCCCGAGACCGGCGAGCCCAGCCCCTATGTGCATGTCCGGCGCGGGTTGGAGGCGCTGATCGACCGCAAGAGCTTCTACCGCCTGGTCGATATCGGCGAGCACCGCGAGGTGGAGGGCGTGCGCTGGTTCGGCCTGTGCTCCGGCGGCGAATTCTTCGCCATCATCCCCAGCGTCGAGATGGAGGTGTGAAGGCCGCTTTTTGGCCTCATCGTGTTCTAAACACCTAGCCAGGGAGCGCCACCGCCTCCGGTGCCGCCCGCCTGCGGATCAGGTCCGCGCCCTTCTCGCCGATCATCAGGGCGGAGGCGTTCAGGTTGGCCGAGATCATCATCGGCATGATCGATGCGTCGATCACCCGCAACCCCTTCAGGCCGTGCACCCGAAGTTGGTCGTCCACCACCGCACTCGGGTCTGTCGCCGGTCCCATGCGGCAAGTTCCCATCGGGTGGAAAAGCGTCGTGCCGCGCTGCTTCGCCGTATCCAGCAAGTCGTCGTCGGTCCGCACATCCGGCCCGGGGAACGCCTCGTGATCGTAGTAGGGTTCCAGCGGCTTCGAGGCCAGCAGCGCCCGCGCCAGCTTCATCCCCGCCAGCAGCACCTGGCGGTCCCCGGCCTCGGCCAGATAGTTCGGCTGGATCAGCGGCGCCTCGAACGGGTCAGCCGAGCGCGCCCGCACATACCCGCTGCTCTCCGGACGTTGCTGCCAGACGGCGATGGACATCCCCGGTTCGGTCTCAAGCTGCCCCTGCACCCCTTCCGAGTAACTCGCGGGCGTGAAGGTGAGTTGCAGGTCCGGGTTCTCGATCGAGGGATCCGAGCGCCAGAAGCAATAGACCAGCGTCGGGTTCAGCGCCAGAATGCCCTGGCGGCGGAGCAGCCAGTTGGCCGCTTCCAGCCCCAACCGCCAGCCCCGGGCGCGCTGGTTTATCAGCCCGTTGAAAAAGTCGCCATTTACCGGGCTTCACCCCACTTGACCGGGTTTCACCCCACGACGAAACATAACGCGGCGTCGGCGGTTTCGCCATCCTCCGAGACGATGAGGACGATCCGAGCGACCAGAACGGCTCCAGAGGGCGCAACAAGCACGAAAACACCGCCATATCCGCCCGCCACAGCCTGGCGCGGGGTGCCGGCACCGATGAGTTGGCGCATCAGCAACGAGAGGTTGTGGCCGGCGACGTGAAGCAGGTATCGCTTGTGCACGTTCTCGCGCCCGCGCAGCCAGGTTCGGCGCATGCCGCCGCGATCGAGGGTGTGGGCAAAGGAGCGCTCGACGATCTCGGCGCGCAGCTTGAAGGCATCGCGGGCGACCCCGGACTTGAGCCGCACGCGGTTGTTGGTGACCGCCCGGCGCGCCGCCTGGTCATCGCGCCAGCGCGAAAAGCCCTTCTGCCTGGGCTCGGCGATCCGGGTCTTCCAGGGACTGTCGTCCAGGGCCTTCAAGACCGCCCGTGAGAAATAGCCCTTGTCGGTGACGCATTCGGCCGGGCTCTCTGGCGTCGGTGCCGCAGCCACCGCCTCGAGGTTTGCCTCGGCCGCCGCCAGGGTCTTGAAAAGCGTCGTGGTGTCGCCCTCATCGGCTGGGTGCAACTCGGCCGCCACCACCGCCCCGGTGTCCAGATCCACCGCGTGCTCGGGCTTGTAGGCCAGATGGGTCGTGCCGTCCTTCATCCTGGCGACCCTGGCCTCGGGGTCGCTCCTGGAAACCCAATCCTGGTTCGAGAGCTTCTTGCCCTTGCGCTTGCGGTCCAGACGCGCCAGGTCCTCGGCCGTGGGCGTCTCGATGCCGCTCTCCCGGGCCAGATGCTCCAGCATCTCCCGGTAGCCCTCACCCGTGTCGCGCCGCACGATGTTGCGCAGCGCCGCGTTGGCCTCCATGGTCGAGGCATCCACCCCGATGCGGTCGCCCTTCACCAAACCCGCCTCGGCGATCAGCGCCAGAACCCAATCGAAGACCACCGCGTGCACCTCGTGGGGCAGACGCGTGCGGGTCTTCGACAGCCAGGAATGGTCCGGCACACGATCCCGGCTCTCCAGCCGCAGAAACTCCCGCAGCGACAGCGAATCCGAGCAGCGCCATTCCAGCCCGCGCTCAGAGTCGATGCCCTCGAAGTAGCCCACCAGATGCATGCGGAAATAGCGCCCCGGCGGCACCGAAGGCGCTCCCGTCCTGGCCGCGTAATAGCACCGGCAGGTCGCCTCGACGAAGTCGTCGAAGCCGCCCTCAATCAGGACCGACTGAAGACGGTCGTAAAACACATGACCCGGCGAGCGCGGCATCTCCGCCCAGCCCACCATCAAATCACCCTGACGATCCTTCTGCAGTCCCATCGACATCGGCGAACCTCCCGGTCAAATCAGAATATCATAGAATCAGACCAGGCCGCTCGTGTCCAGGGCCGACTTCGTCAACGGGCTGTTATGGTGTCGATGTTCTTGACCCGGGCGACAAAGCGCGGCCCGTAGTGGTCGCGCAGGTTGTCGCCCACTCCGGTCAGTTCGTGTACAATCGGAATGCCCAGCGTGCCCAGCACCTCGCCCGATCCGATCCCGGACAATTGCAGAAGCTGCGGCGAGTTGTAGGCACCGCCGGACAGGATCACCTCGCGCCGCGCCCGCACCTCGCGCGCCGCGCCGCCGCGCCCGCCCTTGGCATAGCGCACCCCCACGGCGCGCTTGCCCTCCAACACCAGCCCGGTCGCGTGGGCGTGGGTCAGCACGGTCAGGTTGGGCTGCCTCGATGCCGGGTGCAGGAAGGCAGTCGCGGCACTGACCCGGCGGCCATGGTTGATCGTGCGCTGGGTGTAGTTGACGCCCTCCTGCTGCGCGCCGTTATAGTCCGGGTTGAATGGAATGCCGTGTTGCACCGCGCCCTCGACGAAGGCAGAGCACAAGGGGTGGCTCCAATCCATATTGGTCACCGTCAGCGCACCCTCCTTGCCCCGGAAGGTCTCGTCGACATTGGACTCCATGTCGATCCGCCGTTCCATGCGCCGAAAATAGGGCAGCACATCCGCATAGCCCCAACCCCGGTTGCCGCGCTGGGCCCAGTTGTCGAAGTCCATCCGCTGGCCACGATTATAGACATGGCCATTGATCGAACTCGACCCGCCCAGGGTCTTGCCGCGCGGCGCGAAAACCCGGCGCCCGCCGGTCCACTCGCTGGGCTCCATCTCGTAGCACCAGTTGAACCGACGGTCGTGGAAGGTCTTGATGAAGCCCGCCGGGATATGGATGTAGGGATGCCAGTCGCGCGGTCCGGCTTCCAGCAGGGCGACGGTGACGCCTGGGTCCTCGCTCAACCGGCTGGCCAGCACCGAGCCCGCCGATCCGGCACCGACGATCACATAGTCGAAGTTGTCCATGCGCCCCGCATCTCCCATTCCGCCGTCGGACCAGCCCGCTCCGGCACCAACCGCAAAGTCTTCGCTACGCTTATTGCCCGAATTCGACAACCCGGTCCTGAATTCGGACCAAACCCAATTCCACCAGTTCGGCGGGAATTTGCGCGATCCCGTCCATCTAACTTCGGATTTTCTGTGATTGCCCCGGCTGAATTCGCGGCAGGGAAGTCAGCAACCCCGGGCTGTTGCCAGCATGAACATCGCGCAGCGTCATCCAGACCGAAACCGCCGATCCCTTTTCGACGAGCAACCCATCGATAGCCGGAAGGCAAAAGGCCACAAGACCTGGCCGTACTTGCTGCGCGGAATGGCGATCACGCGGCCCAACCAGGTCTGGGGTGCCGACGTGACCTACATCCCGATGCGCCGGGGCTTTCTCTACCTCGTCGCGATCATGGATTGGGCGACAAGGAAAGTTCTGGCGGCTGTCGAACACGCTGGAGGCCGACTTCCGCGTCGAAGCCCTGAACGAGGCGCTCGTCCGGTTCGGGCCGCCGGAGATCATGAACACGGATCAGGGCAGCCAGTTCACATCCTGGGCCTGGACCGACCGGCCGCGCCAAGCGGGCGTGAAGATCTCGATGGACGGAAAGGGACGTTTCCTCGACAATATCTTCGTCGGGTGTCTCTGGCGCTCATTGAAGTACGCGTGGGTTTATCTCTATGCTTGGAGCGGCGGCCACGAGGCCCGCGCAGGCATCGGAAGATGGATCGAGTTCTACAACAAACGGCGGCCTCACACCGCCCATGACGGACCGACCCCGGACATCGCATACTGGTTCGGAAGAGAAACGGAAAAACCCGACTGGCAAGCCAAATCTGTAGCTTAAAATCGCGCCAATCCTGTCCAACGAATGGGGAGTAGTTCAAACATCGAGACCATGCGCATGTATAGCCCCGGGTTCCGCCATCTCGGCCTCATCTACAACGCCAACGAGAAGAACTCTGTCCTGAAGCATCTGGAGGTCGCCGCGCTGTCCGGCGAGATGGGTTTCGGCCTGACCGCGCTCGAACTTCCGCTCCTCGACGACGGCAAGCCCCGCGTCGAGGACATCGCCCACAAGATGGTCGAGCTAAAGGTGGCGGGGGTCGATTTCGTCCATCTCGGCTCGTTCGCTTTCCTCGATGCGAATAGGGATGCCTTCACTGGGGCGACGGTCGAGAACGGCCTCCCGGTGCTGAGCCCGTATGAGGTGCTCGTGACCGACTCGCGGGCACTGATTTCGGTCGCGGCGCGCGACTGCGAAATTGGCCGGCTCGCCGCCACACAAGCCCGGAAGATCCTTGTTGGCGGGGCAGCCCCTGGCGACCTCTCCGTCGCCCGGATGACCGACTTCGCCTTCGTCATCAACATGAGCGTCGCCAAGAAGCTGAAACCCTTCCCGCCGCTCGAGTTGCTTCAGATCGCCGAAACGGTGAACTAAGGGGTCTCCGCCCTGACGGCGGTTGATTCCACCGCCCGCCGCCTCTAGGAAATTCTGGCAGCTTCTGGAAATGAGGTAACCGATGGCGACGAGCGACCCCGACCTTCTGGTCTCGACCGATTGGCTGGCCCAGCGCCTGACCGCGCCGGATATCCGTATCCTCGACGCCAGCCTTTATCTGCCCGGCGATGGGCGCAACGGCTACAAAGAGTACAACAAGGCCCATATCCCCGGCGCGCGCTTCTTCGACATCGACGACATCGCCGACAGCCATTCGCCCTTGCCCCACATGCTGCCGCCGGTCGAGAAATTCGTCAGCCGCGTGCGCAAGATGGGCATCGGTAACGGCCACCGGGTTATCGTCTACGACCAGCAGGGGCTGTTCTCGGCCGCCCGCGTCTGGTGGATGTTCCGCATCTTCGGCCACCAGGACGTGGCGGTGCTGGACGGCGGCCTGCCGAAATGGCTGGCTGGCGGGCGCCCGGTCGAGGACGACGAACCGGACCCGCGTGAACGCCACTTCACCGGGCGGCGCAATGCCTCGATGGTGCGTGACGTCACCCAGATCGCCGGCGCGGCGAAGCTCCGCGCCGAGCAGATCGTCGATGCCCGCGCCCCCGGCCGCTTCCGGGGCGAGGATCCGGAACCCCGCGCGGGTCTGCACGCCGGCCACATCCCCGGCGCGAAGAACGTCCATTACGGCAGCTTGCTGAACTCGGACGGCACCATGAAGGACATCGACGCGACCCGCGCCTTGTTCGAGGCCGCCGGAGTCGATTTGAAACGACCCATCGTGACCTCTTGCGGCTCCGGTGTCACCGCTGCCGTCCTGACCCTGGCGCTGCACCGCATGGGCCATACCCGTAATGCGCTCTATGACGGCTCCTGGGTCGAATGGGGCGCCTATCCGGACCTGGCGGTCGAGACCGGGTAAGGCCCTGGGGATATCATGGCGCTGAAAAAACCCGGCGACACCATCGACTACACCGTCACCTATCTGGAGATGACGGCGCGTCCCGCCGCGCCCATCCCCCACATGCCCATCGGCTTGTCGCTGGCGCTGATCGCGGCCAAAGGCCCGCCAGTCGGGTATTTCCTCTACCTCTACAGCGCTGTCGGAGCCGATTACGAATGGACCGATTGGCTCGACGCCACCCAACAGCAGCAGGAAGCGTTCCTCGCCGACCCCAAGGTCGAACTTTTCACCCTGATGGTCGAGGGCTGGCCCGGTGGGTTCTTCATCCTCGACACCCGTGACCCCGGTACCAATCAAGGCCACACCTGCGACCTCGCCTATCTCGGCCTGGCACCCCAGGCGATCGGCCGTGGCCTCAGCAAGTGGTTTCTCGCCAGCGCAACACACATGGGCTGGGACCGGCCCGGCGTGACCCGGATGACAATCAACACCAGCACCCTCGACCACCCCCGCGCCCTTGTGCTCTACCAGCGCATGGGGTTCATTCCTGTCCGCCGCGAGGAAAAGACACGCATCCTGACCCGCCGGTGCGAAGATTGAATCGTTTTTCGGTCCATGTGGCCCATAGCCTGTGAGTGTCTACACGTGGACACATCCATAACATGTTGATATATAAAATCTATTCAAAGGATTTTCTTGAGAGGGGTGCGCTGTGATCCACATCGACCGCAAAATGCTTTTAGGCGGCTTGCGGCCGAATTGGTTCGGCTTCCCCTGCGTCTAAATCGCTTCCGATTATTTTATTTATATTTCAGTATGTTAAGGACGTGCACGACTTGTGCATGTCCCATTACAGGTCGAATATCAGACGAAAACTTCCAAGTTATTCAAGACCGAACCGACGGCGCAAAAAAAACGGGGGCAACGTGCCCCCCAGTTCCGTGTTCAGGCCTAAGTTTTTTACTGCCCGGTGGTCTTTCGCCTGCGGCCTGTTTTCGGTGTTTTCTGTCAGCGTGGTCCGGAAGCGACGATCCCGTCGCCTCCGCCCCCGCCCGACTTAGCTACAGCCCGAGGTGCCGCCGCAGGTGTTGCACTTCATGCAGGTGCCGTTGCGGACCAGGGTGAAGTTCCCGCAATCCCCGCAAGGGTCGCCCTCGTAGCCTTTCATCTTCGCCTCGGCGACCCGGCTGATTACCGCGCTGGCAACCGAGCCGACCCCCGTCGCCGCCACCGCCGCCACCGCCGGCGCGCTGACCGTCTCCAGCGCCACCGAAGCGACCGCTTCGGTTCGGTCGGAAATGCCGCCGTTCAGAACCAGCAATTCGGTCGGCACACGCTTGCGCAGATAGCCGGTCGAGGAAACCTGCTTGATCATCGCGATCGCCGGATCGGCAACATCCTGCTCCACCGGCGACACATTCGACCTGCCTTCGCTCACACCGCCGCCGATCTCGTCGAAATGGGTGCCGGTGGGCTCCACATGGGCCAGGTCGGTGCGGTCCAGATACGAGATCGCCAGTTCGCGGAAGATGTAATCCAGGATCGAAGTGGCGTTCTTGATCGAGTCGTTGCCCTGCACGATGCCAGCCGGCTCGAACCGGGTGAAGGTGAAGGCCTCGACGAAGGTCTCCAGCGGCACGCCGTATTGCAGACCCATCGAGACGGAGATGGCGAAGCTGTCGACCAGCGCCCGGAAGGCCGAACCCTCCTTATGCATGTCGACGAAGATTTCACCCAAGGAACCGTCCTCGTACTCGCCGGTGCGAAGATAGATCTTGTGGCCGCCGACAACCGCCTTCTGGGTATAGCCCCGGCGCCGGTCCGACAGTTTCTCGCGTTTGGCGCGAACCTCCTTGATGATCACCTTCTCGACGATCTTCTCGGCCAGGATGGTAGCGCGCTCGGCCGGAGCGGCCTCCAGCAGTTCCTCCTCGTCGTCCTCGTCGACCAGCGCCGATGACAGCGGCTGGCTGAGCTTGGAGCCGTCGCGATACAGCGCGTTGGCCTTCACGCCCAGTCGCCACGACAGGAGATAGGCTTCCTTGCAGTCCTCGATGCTGGCGTCGTTCGGCATGTTGATGGTCTTCGAGATGGCGCCGGAGATGAAACTCTGCGCCGCCGCCATCATGCGGATATGGCTCTCGACCGAGAGGTGGCGCTTGCCGGTCTTGCCGCAGGGGTTGGCGCAGTCGAAGACCGGCAGATGCGCGTCCTTCAGGCCGGGTGCGCCTTCCAGCGTCATGGTCCCGCAGACAAAAACGTTGGCCGCCTCGATCTCGCGGCTGCTGAAGCCGATCTCGCGCAGCAGGTCGAAGGTCGGGTCCGCCAGCTTGGCATCGGGGATGCCCAGCACATCGGTGCAGAAATCGGCGCCCAGGGTCCATTGGTTGAAGACGAAGCGGATGTCGAAGGCGGTGCCCAGCGCGTCCTCCACCTTCTGGATTTCATCCGGTCCGAAACCCGCCTCGACCAGCCGGCCGAGATTGATGCCGGGCGCACCGGACAGGGTGCCGTTGCCGGCCGCGTAATCAATGATGCCGCGCACGGTGTCGTCGTCATAACCCAGCGTTTCCAGCGCTTTTGGAACCGCACGGTTGATGATCTTGAAGTAGCCGCCGCCGGCCAGCTTCTTGAACTTCACCAGCGCGAAATCGGGTTCGATGCCGGTGGTGTCGCAGTCCATCACCAGCCCGATGGTGCCGGTCGGCGCGACGACGCTGGCCTGGGCATTGCGGTAGCCATGCTTCTCGCCCAGCTCCAGCGCATGATCCCAACAGAGCCGGGCGCGGTCCACAAGGTGCGCGTCCGGGCAGTTCGCGGCGTCCAACGCCACTGGGAGCGTCGCCACCTTCTCGCAGCCCGTGGTCTCGGAATAGGCGGCACGGCGGTGGTTGCGGATGACCCGCAGCATGTGCTCGCCATTGGCCTCGTAGCCCGGAAAGGTTCCCAATTCGGCAGCCATCTCGGCCGAGGTGGCGTAGGACACGCCGGTCAGGATCGCGCTGAGCGCCCCGCACAGCGCCCGGCCCTCGTCCGAGTCGTAGCTGTAGCCCAGCGTCATAAGCAGACCGCCGATGTTGGCGTAGCCGAGGCCCAGGGTGCGGTACCGGTAGGACAGCCGCGCAATCTCGGGGCTGGGGAACTGGGCCATGGTGACCGAGATCTCCAGCGTCACGGTCCACAGCCGCACTGCGTGCTCGTAGCCCGCCGCGTCGAAGGTGCCGTCGGCCAGGAAGGTCAACAGGTTCAGCGACGCGAGATTGCACGCGGTGTCGTCCAGAAACATGTACTCCGAGCACGGATTCGAGGCACGGATCGGCCCACTGGCCGGGCAGGTGTGCCAATCGTTGATGGTGTCGTGATATTGTATACCGGGGTCGGCGCAGGCCCAGGCGGCGTGTCCGATCTGCTCCCACAGCGCACGGGCCTTGACGGTCTTGGATATCTTGCCGTCGGTGCGCCGCACCAGTTCCCAGTCGGCATCGTCCTCGACCGCTTTCAGGAAGGCGTCGGTGATCCGGACCGAATTGTTCGAGTTCTGGCCCGATACGGTGACATAGGCCTCGGAGTCCCAGTCGGTGTTGTAAGTCGGAAACTCGATCGAGGTATGGCCCTGCTTGGCGTACTGGAGCACGCGCTTGACGTAGTTCTCTGGAATTGCCGATTTGCGGGCGTCCTTGATCGCAGCTTTGAGGCCGGGGTTGGCCTTCGGGTCGAAGGCATCGGCCTCGGTGCCGTCCCACGCGCGGATCGCGGAGAACAGGGCATTGAGCTTCTCCTCATGCAGTTTCGACCCGGCGACCATGCTCGCGACCTTTTGTTCTTCCTTGACTTTCCAGTTGATGAACGCCTCGATGTCCGGGTGATCCATGTCGCAGATCACCATTTTGGCGGCGCGGCGCGTGGTGCCGCCCGACTTGATGGCGCCGGCGGCCCGGTCCCCGATCTTCAGGAAGCTCATGAGCCCGGATGATTTGCCGCCGCCGCCTAACGACTCGTCGGCGGCGCGCAACAGGGAGAAATTGGTGCCGGTTCCAGAGCCGTATTTGAATAGCCGTGCCTCGCGGGTCCAGAGGTCCATGATGCCGCCCTCGTTGACGAGGTCGTCACTGACCGACTGGATGAAACATGCGTGCGGCTGCGGGTGCTCGTAAGCCGAATCCGACTTCACCAACTCGCCGGTGACATGATCGACGTAGTAGTGGCCCTGGCTTGGGCCGTCGATGCCGTAGGCCCAGTGCAGGCCGGTGTTGAACCACTGCGGTGAGTTGGGCGCCGCCATCTGGCGCGCCAGCATGTAGCGCATCTCGTCGAAGTAGGCCTGCGCGTCGGCCTCGGTCGAGAAATAGCCGCCCTTCCAGCCCCAATAGGCCCAGGTGCCAGCCAGCCGGTCGAACACGTTCTTGGCCGAGGTCTCGCCGTCGAAATGCTCGTCCTTGGGCAGTTTTGCCAGGGCCTTCTTGTCCGGAACCGAGCGCCACAGGAATTCTGGAACGCCCTTTTCCTTCACCTTTTTCAGGCACTTGGCGACGCCGGCCTTGCGAAAATACTTCTGTGCCAGTACGTCAGCCGCAACCTGGCTCCAAGCTTGGGGGACGTCGAAGGAGTCGAGTCGGAACACCACCGAACCGTCCGGATTCCTGATCTCGGAGAGCGCCTGTCGAAAGGCAATGGTGGTATAGGGCGATTTGCCCTCTTCGGTGAACCTGCGTTTGATTTGCATGCGTCGTGTCCCTCGTTCCTTCGCTGTCACCAGTGTGTCGGTGACAAATCATTCCCCGTCCGGCGGATGTACTCCACCGGTCCAGGGGGCGTGCCCCCGGCAAAATTCATCCTCTCTGCGATCGGGACGCCTGTGCCAGGCCCCTGTCGTCGTCGCCCCACCACACAACATCTTGTGGTTTGTGAGGCTGCGGACACCACTGTATGACAGAGTCGTGAGAGGTCAATGAAAATATTTGCCTAGGAGACCACATTTTGTGGTTGACAGACCGTGTCACACCAACAGATGGAGAACGAATTAGGAACATGCGCTTTACGCCAACCTGCGAAAATGCGTGGGGATTGAGCGGCATGATTCGTTCTCTACCTGCGCGCGTGACGGCATGTTTCCGGAGCGCCGCGAGAAAAAGGTCTCGCGGCGAAACGCGCCCGCCGGGAGTTCCGCGATTCTGACGGCAGACTTGGAAGATTTAACTGGAAGACGCCGGCCACCGTCCGGCCATGACGTCACCCCGGCGGGCACCCCGCCAGGGTCCAGGCGCGCAGCGCCGCCAGGGTCTGTTGAGTTTCATCTTGAGTTTATCACGGCTGCACTGGCGTAGATCATTGCCGAGAAACTGCTGTCGGTCTTGCAGGCCCGCAGTGCGATGCGTTTGAAGTTTTTGAGACTACAGAAGAAATTCTCAATGAGGTGGCGCCCTTTGCAGGCCCCGGTGTCGATCTCGCGAGGCGCCACCCGGTTGGGGTGTTGCGAGATCACGATCCCGGCGCCGCGCTGATCAAGTTCTTCGACGATCGAGTTGACGTCGAACGCCTTGTCCGCGATCAGGCCACCGAGGTCGACCCCGTCGATCAGCCCCGCGCCACCGACCGTGTCGCGGGGCTGTCCGGGCCGAAGGCCGAGGTTGACAAGATTGCCAAGTGCATCCGTCAGCGCCATGATCCTGGTCGTAATACCACCCCGGGATGCGCCTGTGGCCTGGCTTTGAGTCCGCCTTTTGCGCCCTGTCCGTGGCGGTGGGCCTTGACGATGGTACCGCCTGTCATTGCGAACTCCATGCCCGGGTTGTCCGATACCGCGCCGAATATGCGTTTGAAAACATCGCGTCGAACCCAGTAGCGGAACCGTATGAACACCGAGTTCCGGTTTCCGAAAGTCTCGGGCAGGTCACGCCACGGCGCGCCGGTGCGCGCAATCCACAGCACCGCCTCCAGAAACAGCCGCCCGTCGCCGGCCCGGCCCGGGTCGGATGTCTTTCCCGGGCAATGCGGCTCCATCTTCTCCCATTGCGCATCCGTCAGTATCATTCTGGTCATTGACTGCTCCCTCGTCTTGGGAGCTTGAATCAAAAATTAGCCGGGATGGGAACCTTCGCCGATTGCACCGCGCAGGTAGCCATGCGCCCAAAGCATTTCCTGAACATATGCCGCGCCGCCGGGGGTGGTGTCCAGCCAGACCTGCCAGCCGATGGCGGCGGCATCGGCCTCGCCGGTCTGGCAGTGGGCCTCGGCCCGATGACGGCAGGCATCGGTGAATTCGGTAAGGGCCTCCGGGTCGGACAGGACCTGGTCGTAATCGGTGATGGCGGCTTCGAGCTTGCCAAGGGCGGCCAGCGACAGCGCCCGGGCATAGCGCGCGTCGGCGGCACCCAGCCAAGGGTTGTCGGAAATGTCACGCCATACAATCATGGTGAAGCGCCCGCCGGGTTTCAGCGCCTTGCGCATATTGCGCATCGCCGCCACCGGGTTCTCGAAGAACATGATGCCGAAGCGCGCGAACACCAGGTCGTATTCCGGCTGGAACGGGGTGAACTGGATATCGGCGGCGAGGAAGCTGACATTTGCGATGCCCTCGGTGGCGGCGTCCTTGCGGTCGTCGTCGAGAAAGGTGTCGCAGCAGTCGATGGCGGTGACATGGCCGGCGGGTCCGACCCGCTGGGCCAGCATGATCGCGGTGTCGCCAAAACCGGCACCCGCATCCATCACCTTCTCGCCCGTGTTTACCTCGAGCTTCGGAAAGATCGCCGCACTGTGCTTGCCAAGGCCGCCGACCAGCACGTGTTTGTACTTGACGAACTTCGGCACCAGAATCTCATTCCAGAACTGGACGAACTCCAAGGGCGGGGGAACGACGTTCTCGGTCATGGCGTGGGCTACTCCGTTGGAACGGAGCAGAGAAGCGGGGTGGCGGAAATTCCGGGGTGCGGCCCCTAGCGCATTCCCAGCCCCCAACGCATCGCCAGGCGACGCAGCGGCTGGATATCGTGGATCGCCTTCAACCCGCTCCGGCGCAGATCGCGGATCGGCTGCGCCTCAGCCTGGGCGGCACGGTTGAGAAGGTCGATCCCGGCGACACGGGCCGCCATCTCCGGATAGCGCTGCCGCTGGTAGGCGGTCAGAAGCGCTGGCGAACCGATGTCGCGGCTTGCCCCGTGGGCCTCCTCGGCGATGCGGGCAAGGGTCTCAATATCGGCAAGGCTCATGTTCAACCCCTGGGCGCCGATCGGTGGGATCACATGGGCAGCCTCCGCAACCAGCACCAGCCGTTGACCAGTGAACTGGGCGGCAAGCTGACCGATGATCGGCCACAATGCGCGGCGGCCGGTGATTTCCAGCGGGCCGAACAGGCCCATGGTCTCGGTGCTCAACGCCGCGCCCAGCGCGGCATCGTCGAGGGCATTCAACTCGACAGCCCGGGGCCCCGGCGCCATCCACACCACCGACGAGCAAGGACGGCCGTCGCGGTCCGGCATCGGCACCATGGTCAGTGGCCCGCCGGCCCGATGGATCTCGGTCGAGACGCCGTTATGCGGGTGTGGGTGGGTCACGGCGAAGACCAGTGCCTTCTGGCCGTAATGCCAGCGCTTGACCCTGATTCCGGCGGCGCTGCGCAGGCCGGAGTCGCGCCCGTCCGCCGCCACCACCAGCCGTGCGCGGACCTGCCCTCCGCCGGAAAGCCGGGCCAGCGTCTCGGCATCGCGGCTCACCAGCCCAGAAACCGTCTGGCCGTTGATCAGCCGGGCGCTGGGCAATTTTGCCAGCCGCGCCAGCAGCGCCTCACGGATGGCGATGTTGCGGACATTCCAGCCGAACGGCCGGTCCATCATCTCGTTCGCCTTGAAATCGGCGGTCTCACGCACCTCGCGCACCTGTCCGCCAGCATCGACCAGCCGCATGGTCCACAACGCCGCCGCGCCAGGTGCCATCGCCGTCCAGGCCCCCGCGCGCTCCAGCGTCGCAATCGCCGGCTCCAAAAATGCCGTCGTGCGCTGGTCGCCGCCCGGCGCATCCGCCGGGGCCGGATCGACGCAGATCACGTTGAGCCCCGCCGCCGCCAGCCGCGCCGTGGCGGTAAGCCCGGCGATGCCGCCGCCCGCGACCAGGATGTCGGTGCCGATGATCTCCATAGCCGCCACGTTAGAGCAAGATGAGGCCAAATTGAATCGCTCAATCCCGCCGGGCCTGGAAAAACTGACGCAGCACCGCGGCGCATTCCGCCTCGGCGATACCGCCATAAACCTCGGGCGCGTGATGGCAGGTGGGGTGCGCGAACACTCGCGGCCCGTGATCGACGCCGCCGGTCTTCGGGTCCGGCGCACCGTAATAGAGCCGCCGGATGCGTGCCAGCGAGATCGCGCCCGCGCACATCGGGCAAGGCTCCAGCGTCACGTAGAGGTGACAACCGGTGAGGCGCTCCGAGCCAAGCGCCCGCCCGGCGGCGCGCAAGGCCAGCATCTCGGCATGGGCCGAGGGGTCCGACAACTCGCGCACCCGGTTGCCGTTGGCCGCAAGGACGGCGCCGCCGGGGCCGACGACCACGGCGCCGACCGGGGTCTCGCCGCGCCGGGCGGCAGCTGCGGCCTCGGCCAGGGCGCGGTTCATATGGCTGGTGAATTCCGGCATCGCCCAAGTATCGCGGCGCGGGGCCGTACAGCAAGCCCCTTCCGCTGTGCGGCGGGGCAGGATAGAGGGACCGCATGAGCGAGAAAAAGACAGACGGCGAGCGCATCGCCAAGTGGCTGGCCCGCGCCGGGGTCGCATCGCGCCGCGAGGCCGAGCGGATGATCGAAGCCGGCCGGGTGAAGGTGAATGGCAAGACCCTGACCAGCCCGGCGCTGAACGTGACCGCGCGCGACCTGATCCTGGTCGATGGCAAGCCGCTGGCCGAGGCCGAACCGGTGCGCCTGTGGCGCTACCACAAACCCACCGGGCTGGTGACCACCGATCGCGACGAGAAGGGGCGGGCGACGGTCTTCGACCGGCTGCCGCCGGACCTGCCCAGGGTGATGTCCGTGGGACGGCTGGACCTGAACTCCGAGGGGTTGTTGCTGCTGACTAATGACGGCGAACTGAAGCGCCGATTGGAACTGCCCTCGACCGGCTGGCTGCGCAAGTACCGGGCCCGGGTGCATGGGCAGCCGACCGAGTCGATGCTGGCACCGCTGACCAGGGGCATCACCGTCGATGGCGAGCGGTTCCAGCCGATGACGGTGACCGTCGACCGCCAGCAGGGTGCCAATGCCTGGCTCACAATCGGCCTGCGCGAGGGTCGGAATCGCGAGATCCGGCGCGCCTTGGAATCGGTTGGCCTGGCCGTGAACAGACTGATCCGAATCAGTTTTGGGCCGTTCCAACTCGGTGATTTGGCGACTGGTAGGGTCGAAGAAGTCCGCGCAAAGGTGCTTGCAGACCAACTCGGGATGCGAAAATCAGCGCACAATTCGCACACAATCCGCGAGTACACGGATCGAAAACGCCTCAATATAAAGAAAAGGGGCTGACCCAGATAACTGCCTTATACCAACGGCCCTAGAGATTGACCTGTGCCCATTGTCGTGTGGTGATGGTGGCGATGGCGGCTGTATCGTTTGCGAAGAAGTTCCATGCGGTGCAGCATTTGTCGACGATGTCGGCGTAGCCATCGAAGACGGTTATGGCGAGTTTGTTGGCGCGCAGGTATTGCCAGACGTTTTCGACCGGATTGAGTTCGGGCGCGTATGGCGGGAGAATGATCAGCGTGATGTTGTCGGGCACCATGAGGTCTTTGCCGGCATGCCACAGCCGGCACCGTCGGCGACGAGTGCTGCGTGGGCGCCAGGGGCTACGGCGCGGGCGATCTCGGCGAGGTGGGCATTCATCGCCTCGGTGTCGGCGAAGGGCATGACCAGACCGGCGGCGGTGGCGCGGTCAGGGCAGACTGCGCCGAAAATGCAGGCCGATTTGTAGCGCGTGTCGCGGACGGCGCGGGGGCGGCTGCCGCGCTTCGCCCAGACCCTTGTCAGCGTGCCCTGCTGACCAACCCTGGCTTCATCCTGGAACCGGATCTCGAGCGGTTTGCCGTGCGCCGCCTCGGGGAGGGCCGCCGCTACCGTCCGGGAGAAGTTTTTTTTAAACGCCTCCTGCTCCGCGGGGTCGGCCTTCGGGTGTTGCGGACGCACCGACAGCCGCCGATAGCCGAGCGCCGCCAGCTGCTTGCCGACCGTGCGCTCGTGCATGACGACCCCGAACTGCGCCTCCATCCACCACTTCAGATCAATGCACCGCCAGCGCACCACCCCGTCGGTCTCCGGGGTCGGGACCCTTCTCCACCTGCGCGGCGAGCGCGGCCTTCTGCGCCGCCGAAAGCCGTGGCGGCTTCCCGGGCGAGGGGCGGTTGGAGAGGCCGGACAGCCCCTCGGCGTTGTAGCGGTGCACCCAGTCGCGCAACGTCTGCCGGTCCATCCCGCAGGTCGCCGCAGCGGTCGCCCGGTCCGCCCCCTCCAGCACCAGCGCAAGCGCCAGCATCCGTCGCGCCGCGCGCCCATTCTTCGCGCCGCCCGCCGACGCTCGCAACTCCGCCGCCGTCATATCCGCGCGTGTAATCTCCTCTGCGTCGATCACAGAGAGTCAGACTTTCGCTGATTTGGGAACCCCCAAGAGTCACTTGAGAGGGCCGTTGGTATTATTCATAAAACCCATCATGAATCCCTCTGGATTCAAAGACAACGGGGAATTTCAACTTTTTTGATCCAGAATCTAGAGAGAATTGCTGCCTGCAGGGCCAATATCTACACTTGCATACAGGTTCCGAACCGGGTTATCAGATTCGAGACACTTGCAATTAGGCTTGATATTTGTCGATGCCTCGATGAGTTGCGGCTGGACCGCGAATTCTGAACTGTTACAATTTGGATAGGCATCGGAGGTATCGCCGACGAGTTGCGGCTGGACCGCGAATTCTGAACTGTTACAATCGCCTCGGGCGGCTGGGTGCGTGTCCGCCTGTTGCGGCTGGACCGCGAATTCTGAACTGTTACAATGGTGAGATCACGGGCAGTGGCCACGACGAAGTTGCGGCTGGACCGCGAATTCTGAACTGTTACAATCGTGGTGGGCGAATGCAGCGCGATGCCGGAGTTGCGGCTGGACCGCGAATTCTGAACTGTTACAATGAATACGGTGAAGGGCACGGCATCAACCGAGTTGCGGCTGGACCGCGAATTCTGAACTGTTACAATGGCAGGGTGCAGGGGTGCAGGGGTGCAGGAGTTGCGGCTGGACCGCGAATTCTGAACTGTTACAATCAGGGCAGGGCTGTCCTGGCCAGCGATATAGTTGCGGCTGGACCGCGAATTCTGAACTGTTACAATTATCTGCCGCGATCAGGCCAGCGATCTGGTGTTGCGGCTGGACCGCGAATTCTGAACTGTTACAATTTGGTCCTACTTGATAACCAACTGTATAGGGTTGCGGCTGGACCGCGAATTCTGAACTGTTACAATCGACGGGTATCTCATGGGAAATCCCGGACAGTTGCGGCTGGACCGCGAATTCTGAACTGTTACAATCGACGGGTATTTGATGGGAAATCCCGGACAGTTGCGGCTGGACCGCGAATTCTGAACTGTTACAATTTTGCGGATGCGATCCTGACCTGTGTATGAGTTGCGGCTGGACCGCGAATTCTGAACTGTTACAATTCGGTCGCACCATGCTTCTCTATTGCAGGAGTTGCGGCTGGACCGCGAATTCTGAACTGTTACAATGCAGACCGCGATGGCCCAGGGCGGCAAGATGTTGCGGCTGGACCGCGAATTCTGAACTGTTACAATTGATCCAGCCAGTAGGTGGTCATGTCGATGGTTGCGGCTGGACCGCGAATTCTGAACTGTTACAATATCGCGGAAATTGACGCAGACCCGTCGTCGGTTGCGGCTGGACCGCGAATTCTGAACTGTTACAATAGCCGCTGAAACGAGGCGGCGGCATGAGGAGTTGCGGCTGGACCGCGAATTCTGAACTGTTACAATTTTGGCAATCGTGACCGCCTTGCTGGACCAGTTGCGGCTGGACCGCGAATTCTGAACTGTTACAATTGACGATTCCACTGCCAAGGCCAAAGCTAAGTTGCGGCTGGACCGCGAATTCTGAACTGTTACAATGAGGCCCATACGTCGGCCGATCCAGCGATAGTTGCGGCTGGACCGCGAATTCTGAACTGTTACAATTACCCCGGCTCGCTCCCGTGCGTGGCGCTGGTTGCGGCTGGACCGCGAATTCTGAACTGTTACAATAAATCAGTGCAGCCCATGCTTGAAGAAGGGGTTGCGGCTGGACCGCGAATTCTGAACTGTTACAATTGGTTGCTTGCGCGGAACTTGCATGACGCGGTTGCGGCTGGACCGCGAATTCTGAACTGTTACAATGGTGAGATCACGGGCAGTGGCCACGACGAAGTTGCGGCTGGACCGCGAATTCTGAACTGTTACAATCGTGGTGGGCGAATGCAGCGCGATGCCGGAGTTGCGGCTGGACCGCGAATTCTGAACTGTTACAATGAATACGGTGAAGGGCACGGCATCAACCGAGTTGCGGCTGGACCGCGAATTCTGAACTGTTACAATGGCAGGGTGCAGGGGTGCAGGGGTGCAGGAGTTGCGGCTGGACCGCGAATTCTGAACTGTTACAATCAGGGCAGGGCTGTCCTGGCCAGCGATATAGTTGCGGCTGGACCGCGAATTCTGAACTGTTACAATTATCTGCCGCGATCAGGCCAGCGATCTGGTGTTGCGGCTGGACCGCGAATTCTGAACTGTTACAATTTGGTCCTACTTGATAACCAACTGTATAGGGTTGCGGCTGGACCGCGAATTCTGAACTGTTACAATCGACGGGTATCTCATGGGAAATCCCGGACAGTTGCGGCTGGACCGCGAATTCTGAACTGTTACAATCGACGGGTATTTGATGGGAAATCCCGGACAGTTGCGGCTGGACCGCGAATTCTGAACTGTTACAATTTTGCGGATGCGATCCTGACCTGTGTATGAGTTGCGGCTGGACCGCGAATTCTGAACTGTTACAATTCGGTCGCACCATGCTTCTCTATTGCAGGAGTTGCGGCTGGACCGCGAATTCTGAACTGTTACAATCAATACCTTGACGGCGTCAAGAACCGACGAGTTGCGGCTGGACCGCGAATTCTGAACTGTTACAATGGCGGAGACGCTGATAGCGGACTACTGCCGGTTGCGGCTGGACCGCGAATTCTGAACTGTTACAATCTGCCAGGGTGCCGAGTCGACTATACTATAGTTGCGGCTGGACCGCGAATTCTGAACTGTTACAATTGTAGTTTCCGTGCTCCGAGGAGAGCACTAGTTGCGGCTGGACCGCGAATTCTGAACTGTTACAATGAGGACTTTCACGGCGTCAAGAACCGATGAGTTGCGGCTGGACCGCGAATTCTGAACTGTTACAATCCGATGAGAGGATTAACCATGCCGACACCAGTTGCGGCTGGACCGCGAATTCTGAACTGTTACAATTGGCGCTCAGTGGACTGCTCGTCAGCTTTAGTTGCGGCTGGACCGCGAATTCTGAACTGTTACAATGCAGGGCGGAGTCATCACCGTGGGTGCTGTGTTGCGGCTGGACCGCGAATTCTGAACTGTTACAATCGCCGGCGGAGCGTCGGCGGTGACGGTGAGGTTGCGGCTGGACCGCGAATTCTGAACTGTTACAATGCGGTCGATCCCGTCGAGCTCTCCGAGACGGTTGCGGCTGGACCGCGAATTCTGAACTGTTACAATCTACGTGCGGTAGCACGTAAACGGAAACGAGTTGCGGCTGGACCGCGAATTCTGAACTGTTACAATTCCGAATTCCGATATGCCTCCAGCCGATAAGTTGCGGCTGGACCGCGAATTCTGAACTGTTACAATGCGCGGCGACACCTCTCGCAGGCGATTTCAGTTGCGGCTGGACCGCGAATTCTGAACTGTTACAATTGCGATAATAATCGGTGTAAAGGGTCCTGAGTTGCGGCTGGACCGCGAATTCTGAACTGTTACAATTATCCACTATTGTTATACCGGCACGCCGAAGTTGCGGCTGGACCGCGAATTCTGAACTGTTACAATGCGGGACGACAGGGGCGACGACAGGGGGGAGTTGCGGCTGGACCGCGAATTCTGAACTGTTACAATGGCTACGGCATTGACAACATCGCGCTGCCAGTTGCGGCTGGACCGCGAATTCTGAACTGTTACAATCTGCGACTGGCGCACCCTTGCCGAAATGGAGTTGCGGCTGGACCGCGAATTCTGAACTGTTACAATGCGTGGTCGGTAACCTCCTGATAACAAAGGAGTTTACCGACCTACACTTGAGATGATTTCGACCGAATCGCATCAGAACATCACCAGTTGATTCGGGTTTTTCCGGGCCGCCCTGCGGCCCTGATCCGAGAAATGGATGATATCCCGATACTGCCGGTCGGTGAAATTCAGAATCTGCACATCTCCCCAATTCGGCAATGCTCGTTCGATTTGGCGAATTCGGGTGGCAAAGGCCTCCTTGCCGTTCACAAATCGGGCATAGACCGAAAATTGGCTACGCTCGAAGCCCTTATCCAGCAGGAAGTTTCGAAAATCGCCCGCTGCCTTGCGCTGTGGCCTAGTGTCGGTTGGCAGGTCAAACATCACGAGTATCCACATGAGCCTATATCCACTGAGATGGGTTGCTCCGCCACTCATGATCCAAGTCCTGCGAGGGTCAGAGGATCCAGCGGAGATGGCAGGGCAAGATCAAGTCTTCCGGTCTCGAAGCTGATCGCCAGCGATATTGCCAGCTTTGACAGGGCCACCGATACTGGGCTGATGGTCCCGCCCAGTGGCAGGTCCAGCGCTATCAGCCTGGCCAGGGTTTGCTTGGCTGCGGGCGTGACTTCGGTGCCGTCGCGCATGGCAATGCCCCTAGCCGTACAGTCGACAAGGGGTCGAAACGGTTCCATTAAATCATCGGCCAAGGCGAAGGCGTTGCCTCGATTCGCGTGGTGTAGGCCTATCGTGGGGTGCAGGCCAGCGGCGACAACAGCCCGTGACGTGGCCGCGCGAAGAACGGTGTAACCATAGTTCAGCAGCGCGTTGACATCCGCATGCGATGTGTCTCGCCGAAACTCGGCACCCATCATCAAGGGCCAGTAATGGCGAGCGGCCTGCGCCTCGATATTACCACTATCGCCGGACTTTATTTCTCGCGCCAGGCGATCAAGCTTCGCGCGTGGCTGCCCGGCCGCCTCGAGCGCCACCGCCTGCATCCGCACCTTGGCGATGACAACCTGTTTCCATGCCTGTTTGATCTGCGGTGTTGTGGCCGACCACTGCGCGCGCATTCGCGCGCCCTGTGCGTGGTGGCCTTCGATCGGCCAGAGCAAAGCCCGAGGTTGATGATTGGCGGCGCAAAGCACCAGAAGCGCGCCGCGTTCCGCCAGTTCAACCAGAAGCGAGCCGGACCAGGTGACACCATGCGCGTGGACGATGACGGCAGCAATCTGGTCGAGCGGCACGCGCCCGACCTCCCGGCCATCCTCCTCGACCTTCAGAAACCCGCGATCACGCGACAGGTGGCGGCCATCGGTGGCGATATCGACAATCTGATCCAAAACGCTAACCAAACCCAATTAAGCGACTAAAGTATGAAGTATATCACCTTTCCCGATTTGAAGAAAAGTTACCTGCGGTCGTGATGCCCCGCATCACGTATTCGCCCGATCTCGTCGATATAGATCCGGCGCGCGCCATTATTCTTCAGTGATCCGGGCGTCAGGCGGATGTAGACATCGTCGTTCTTTTGGCGGTAGCGCTGATCGGCATTGCTTTCAGTATGTGTCACGAGCGAGATACCGCCGTTCGCATCGAATTTCTCAACCGTAACGATGACCGGGCCGAATTTGCTGTCGTCGAGCTTCAGCGCGTCGTTCTTGTGCAGCCGCATGATCCGCTTGGCCGCCGGGTGCGGGCGGGTAGCCGCGCCCTGATGAGCGTCGAAGGTCGAGACGACATGATGCGTCCAATTGCCATCGGGCATCTGCCAGACCTCGTAGCAATGGTTACTGTCGCCTTTGTAGCCTTTGTAAGGGCGGCCGGAATCGTCACGGATCTCGATCACGCTCGCGGGTTCGATTATCCGCACGCGGCGGATGCCGCAATAGGGGCCGGGCCTGGCGGCGAAGGCCTTGACGGCGGCGTCGAAATCTTTGCCCTCCTTGCCACTGGTAGAGACAGTAAGGGCCATTTGCAGTTGGGGGTCTCGGATCTTGCCGATCATTGCAGGCGTCAGGCTGTCGATGGGCTTTCGTGTTACCACGAGAAGGACGCCCCCATTGTGCGTCTCGCCTGTAAGACCATAGGCGGTGTCATTGTGCAACCGCCCTGCGGTGATGTCCTTGCCCCTCTTGCGCGCCGTGAGGTCGATGCGCCCGTGATCGGCGCGGTGGCTGACCACGATCCGGTTCAGTTGGGTCTCGATGTCGGCGCGGAAATGCTCCCAGGGGGGTGGAATGCTGGCAGCCAGCACCTCCAATCCGCCTTCGCGGTTTTCTTTCGCGCTGTCAGCGATCTTTTTCACCAGCGCCCGGTCGGTCGCGCCGACCACGGCGGCGTCGATTGCGTGGTGGCGGTGGTCGAGCCGGTTCTTTTTCTTCACAGCGCCCCGGTTGTGGTCGGGCAGAAGCGAGTTCAGCCCCCAGTGGCGGCGCAGCATTTCCGTCAGCCGCCCAGGCACGACCCAGACATGGCCGCCCTCGGTATAGAGCGCGTCGAGATATTGCCGCGCTATGCGTGAGAGGTATTGCGTGTCGACCAGAGCGCGGTCGAGAAAATCCCGCTCACCCTCGAACCGCTCCATCGCATCGGGGGCGAAGCGCCAGCGCTTGTTCTCAGGCAGGTAATGAAGGTTAGCCGCGATTTTTTCCCAGCGCGGGGTCTCGCCCCAGATCTCCCATGGCGTGCGGTTGCGCTTCTCCCTGTTCGCCTTGCGCAAACAAAGCGTGCGGTTGGAGATACCATCGTCCAGCGTTCGGGAATAGGGCAGGATATGATCGATATCGCATGCGCCGGTGAACAGCATTCCGGCTGAGATGCGCTCGCCGGTATAGGGGCAGCTCCGTTTCAACGGGTCTTCACTCAACTCTTCCCAGAGACGCAACACAATGCGATTGGCACCGGTGTTGGGCTGGCCCAATTCCTCCAACTTCCGCCCGCGCTGAATCGCAGCCTCGGTGTTGCGTTTGATAACCTTGTTGATCTCGAGCTTCTGGTCCTCGCTCTGTTTCAACTCGCGCGCCAGCTCGACGATGATCTGATCGGGCTTGCCATGAACCTTGATGATCCTGTTCACAAGGCGGCGTAACTGGTTCAAGCCGATGTGAACGGTGGGGTTCGTGATCCGCCCATATCGGGTGATGTCATCATCATCGGGCTCCTGTGAGCCAGGGATCACATGTCGGTCGAGTATTTCGCCGTAATAAGGCAGTGCGTCCAACACTTCGCCGGTTCGATCGCTGGAATGATGCCAACTGCAGGCAGCGACAGCGTCGTTATAGTTCAAGACCCCGGATTTCAGTGCCTCCAGAATGCGCCGCGTAGCTGTTTCGCCAAGACGGGCATACCCCTCGGGCAGGGGTGCATCGGCGGTCATGTCGGCATGGGCTTTATCGAGTTGGTGGACCTCCGTCAGCCATGCAATCAGCACATCCTTATCAAGCTCGATGTCGCGAAGCTTTTGGACAAGGGTCCACTGGGCATCCGTATCGAGTGTGCTCCAAGCCGACCCGAAGCGGTCGGGATGCGAAAGGCTCGCACGTACCGGATCACAGGCGATGGCGTCGCGGGTGTGGGTCTCCAGCGTGAAACTCTCTTCCCGCGTGAGTTTAAGGGCCTTGGCCAGCGCCTTCAGCGTGAGCTTGGCACTGCTGAGTGATTTGGTGGGTTTTTTGGTGTTCAGCGCAAGAATGACGGTGTCGCGCTCCTCCGGCGTCAACCTCCGCTTGGCCAGGCCCGGTGCAGTTACGCGCAGCCCATTGACCGTCTCGTAAAGCACCCTCTGCTGTGTCAACGGATGCGCCTTAGGCAAACGTGGTTCATCGACGAACAGGCAGCGGCCAACAGCAGGAGTTTTGAGTGGACGTTGATGGAAAATAGTCTCGAACAACGTGTCGCGGAGGCTATCGGTCAGGAGTTGCGAGTGGTGGGTAGCCTGCGCGGCCCAGAGTTTGTGAAATTCCTCTTCCAGATTTGCGCGGCCGGGATAAAAATCATAGCCCTCGACCGGCTTTTCGGTGTCGGCATCCTGCGACAATGTCAATCTTGTCCGCACCGGTGGAGTTTCGCGCGGAGTTGGAGCGGTCTGACGGCGTTTGTGCAGAAACTCGCCATAGGTTCGCGCACCAGTGGCTATCATCTCCTGATCCAGCCGGGCGGTGCCGAGAGTGATCTTACCAGCCTCGTTGTTGCCGCCGTCCGTCTTGCGGTTCGATTTGAATCCGCGGCGTTGGTTCAGATGGAAAAGCGCCCGGCCGAAATAGACCAGCGGCAGAGCCGCATCCAGCCCCTCGGCCCGAAGCGCATAGGGGTCGAGTTGCGCCAGCTTCTTGGCCTCACTCGGATCTCCTGGCATCAAGCCAGCTACGGCCAGCCGCTTCATCAACATCGCTCTGCGCTGCAGATACCGGTCGCGCCTGCGCCGCGCCGCTCGGGCGATGCGGCGATCCACCGCCAACGAGCTCCCGGATTTGGGGACTCGCCCATCAGAAAAAATCCTAACTCCAGCAGCGATGATACTGTTGGGCTCGCCATTCTCGGTCGCGTAGAGCCACCAACCAATCGACCTAGTGCCAATGTCGAGGCCAAGGCGCATAATGCAATTCCTTTCACAGCGTCTGTGGCGACCAACCTTCGGTTCGGTCGCTGCCATGTCAAGTCAATTTTGACCTGTCCCCGGATTCTGGACCAAAAAAGTTTGAAGTTCCCCGTTGGCTTTGAATCCAAAGGGATTCATGATGGGTTTTATGAACAACTCAATCACCAACGGGGTGAAAATAGGATGGCACAGGGCGTTCTTCCTTTCCAGTACGAAAGCAAGCCTGTTAGTAACACAGTCAATTTTGACAGCAATTGTCATTATGGCTTGATTTTCTGCGATGATCTTCTGTCTTCTCATTTTTGTGTTGTGCTGAGGCTTGAGCGGATGCTTTAGCGCAGTTTTGGTTCCGGCGGCGGTTCGCCGGTTATCATCGTGCGGATGAGCGCGCCCCGGTCGGTGAACAGGTGATATCCGGTGATGCTCCGCAGGTCCTGGAAGAACTGCCGTCGCGCGCCGAACGCTTCACGTGCCTCATGCCAGCGCTTGCTCACCAGGTCACAGACCGTGTGGAACGCGAAGGCGAGCAGGTTCATGGTTATGAGAAGGTTGGCCAGGTGTTCCTTGCCATGGCCGAAATTGTGCTCCAGATGGTAACCCCTGGTCTTCAGGGTATTGAAAGTTTCGTTCTCGATCTTCCAGCGCGCCCGGCCACAGGTGGCCAACTCGACGACGGTTTCTTCGTTGACCGGCAGATCGGTGACGAAGCTGTTGGTGCAGGTCACCTTGCCGGCCTTGTTGATGATCTCGATCTGAAGCCAATTGACATGCAATGCGTCTTTCCCGTCACGGAGGGGAACATCTTCCATCCAGCGGTAGCGATGAGTAACGACGCTGCGGCCCTTTTTCAGCTTTTTCTCAAGGCTCGGCAATTCGACGCCATGGAGCCATTCGTAGAGACAGCGGTGCGAGGAGGGTTTGGCGGTGAAGATGAAATTGCCGCCAACCCGTTGAACCGACTCGCAAATCGGCTGACGGGAATATAGATCATCGCCCGGATAGACCGGCCCGAGATGCGCGTATTGCGGCCCGAAGCGGCAAAGCCAGCGCTTCGTGGCGGCATTTTCGCAGTCCTGTTTGTCATGTCCGTCCTGCGGTGCGATGAACTCCGGCTCAAGCACCATGGCACAATTATGGCCAGGTGCCACCACCGCCGCCGAGAGCATGGAGTGGTAATATTCCATGACGCCGTTATGGCGTTTGCGCTGCGAGCAATTCGGGCAATGAAGCTTTTGCGAGGTGAAATACCCGGTGCCGTCAAGGGCAATCAGAAGCCGTCCGCCGGGCTTCTGAAAATCCTTCAGACCGCCTCTGTCTGCGAGCAAGCCAAGGGCTTGCCCGAACAACGCGAACAGCCCATCTGGTTCCACCGGATCAAGCATCGTGCGAACATGATTGTCGGTAGGGATCTTCTCAATGGCGAACAGCGTCTCGCAGTTCGACCGCGCCCGACGCTTTTCCAACGCCCGCTGATGCGACAAAAAGGACGGGCTCTGGATAAAAAATACCGAAAATGCAGCCATGCCGATATCGGCCATAGTGTCGCTCAAATTGCTCCCCGTGCGCATGTCGGGGAACATCGCGCAACGGCTACGCAGAGTGTCTATGAGAGAATCGATAACCATATATGGTATCATTCACATATTTGCCGCCTTGGGAATCCCCTTTGTAACGCCATAATGAGAATTGCTGCAATTTTAACCTTGACTGCGATCGAAGGTCGGGTATCATGCTGACGTTCAGAATTCGCGGTCGAGCCGTTAACAAGCGTTTCGGCGCACCACATTGAGGAGAGAGCTGCGGCTCTCTCCTTTTGCATTCCAGTCTATAGCACACTGTGGAGGCTACCGGTTCCTTGATGCAGGGCTTGATCTACGCGGCAAACTTTACGCTGGCGATGAATTTAAAGTCCCCGATAGGGGATCAGTAAATCCCACGGCTTTAGCCGGCATGGGTATTTTGGGTTGCGGTATAGACTGCGGGGATGGAATCGTACAAACGCAGCGGCCACACGGTTGGGATTGTAAATATCATCTGGGTAACTACTCAACCCGGTTGGCTCAATGATTTTCCAGCGATGGTGGCCTGGATTGCCTGGAAAGCAGACAGGCCTTGCCGTTTTCCGGTGTTGAGGACGGAGCGAACGTTGGCGTAGAAGTCGGCCCCCCAGTTGGAGCGGAATCCCCCGGTGACCTTGCGCAAGGTGGTTGAGGGGCGGATGGCTTGTTCCGAGCCGTTGTTGGTTGGCGGCATGCCGCGTTCGGTCATGAATGTGAACAGGCTGTCACGGTCTTTGCCGGAGCGTTTGCGCAGACGAATTCCGTCTTTGTTGGTTGGCTGACAAGCCATAACCTTGTCCATTCGCCGGTCCAGGTCGCCCCGGTATTTCTGAAGTGTAATGTCCTTCAGACGCTTTCGCCGTCGGGCCGGAACACCGGCGCGCAAGATGAGCATTTTCATTGCCGGTGCGAAGATCGCATCGCCAGCGTCGATGGCATACTGGCAGTCGCGCAACTGGTGGGCCAGACAGATTTGCCAGACCTCCCCGAGCCGCCGCTGGCCGCCGTAAAGATCGGACACCCAGATGGCGGGCCGGTGGCCGTCCATCACGTCCTCGGCCACCGCCTTCGCCTCGATCGACGGGGTGAACGGAGACCCCGGCTCAAGCCCCGCCGGAACCGGCGCCACAAAACGCGCCGAACAATGAGAACACCTCGCCGCATACAGTTCCACACGGGTGACAATGGGAGCGGGGCGCGGCAGTTCGATCTTGTCATAAATCGCATGCAACTTGTGATCCTCATCGCCGAGCGCTGAACAACAGTGCGGGCAGGACAGCGCCTTCGCAACCACCCGCTGATCCGGGTCAGGGTGCAGAGGACGCCCACCGCCGCCATGCCCCTTGCGCCGTTTTTTGCGGCTGCCCCGGGCCGGTTTCTTGTTCGCCTTGCGCCCATGCGACGGCGGCGTACTGGAGTTGTCCGGCGTCTTCGCAGGCTCACCAGGCTTTGCCTCAAGTTCCGTGACGCGCCTGGCCAAGCCCTCGTTCACTGCCACCAGTTCCTGTGCCTGCGTCCACAGCGCGAGGATCAAGGTATCTTTCTCTGCTTGCGTCAATCGGCTCAGGTCGGGTAAATGAGTCATAGATAGCTTGACTCATATCCACGCCCTCAATGCAAGAAAATGCCGCTGGCAAGAGCCACGCCGAGAATCGCGAGATAGAAAAATCGGGCGTGGGTGTCGGGATCGTCGGGCAACATGTCCAATCCTATGGGTTTGGTGTGAATCCCATTCCTCAACATGGCCCCGCCCGCGCGGGGCCGCAAGGCTTGGTAATGCGCTCAGCCCGGCGTCAGGACACCATAATCGGCCAACCCGTCCAGCACGAACTGAACCGAAAGCGCGGCCAGCAACATGCCGAACAGGCGGGTAACGACCAGGACCCCGGTGCGCCGAAGCGCCCGTTCAATCAGGCCGCCGAGCAGGAAACTTACCAGCACCAGCAGCAACAGCGCGTAGAGCACACCGAACATCATCGTCTGGCCCCAGAGATCGCCCTGTTGTTCGCCGATCAGCAGGATCATCGTGGCGATCGCGGCGGGGCCAGCCAAAAGCGGTGTCGCCAGCGGGAAAACCGAGGGATCGGCAACCGGGGCATTCTTTTCGTGCGCGGTCGTCTCCTCGCGTCGCTGGGTGCGTTTCTCGAACACCATCTCGATAGCGATCAGGAACAGGAGCAATCCGCCGGAGATGCGGAACGCCGGCATCGAGATGCCGATGAACTCGAGCGCTGATTCGCCGGCGAGGCCGAATACCGTGAGGATCGCGGCGCCAACCAACGTACCGGTGAGGGCAATACGCCGACGTTCGGCTGGTGTCGCGCCGTGGGTCAGCGCGACGAACATCGGCCCGAGCCCGATCGGGTCGATGACCACGAACAGCATGACAAACGCGGTAATGGCTTCGTTCAACATTCGGCCTGTCTCGTGTGCCGCGGGGACGGGGTCAAGTGTCCTTCGCCGCGTTCAGGGCTTCTTCCGCGGTGAGCCACAGCGCCTCGGCGCGCTCCTGCGCGGTCAGAAGCTCGGCGCGTTTAACCTGTAGCGCCTCGATGGGCCCGGCTGGGCCCTCATACAGCGCCGGGTCTGCTAGCCGTTTGTCGATCCGAGCCTGCATGTAGGTGATTTTCGCCAGGCGCTCCTCGCAGGCTTTTACCTTGATGCGCAGTGGCGCCAACACCCGGCGGATCTTGGCCGCACCACGCCGCTGGGCGCGGCGCTGTTTTTGCTGGGCGCTATCGCCGCCGCCGACACTGCCCCGGACGCCGCCCGGGGCGCCGCCACCGATGCTGTCGGACTTGGTCAGCAAAAGCTTGCGATAGGCGGCAAGGTCATCGTCATAGGGCTTGACCCGGCCGTCGCGCACCAGCCACAGGCGGTCGGCGACCAACTCGATCAGATGGGCGTCGTGGGTGATCAGGATAACCGCGCCGCGATAATCGTTGAGCGCGGTGACCAGTGCCTCGCGGCTCTCGATGTCCAGATGGTTGGTTGGTTCGTCGAGAATCAGCAGATGCGGGGCGTCGAGTGCCGCCAGCGTCAGCAATAGCCGGGCCTTCTGACCACCGGAGAGGTTCTCCACCGGCGTCTGCGCGGTGTCGGCGCTGGTGCCGCCATTGGCCAGTTGGGCGCGCAGTTTCTGCGGCGGCAGTCCGGGGCGCAGGTGGCGGATATGGTCCAGCGGGGTCTCGTGCGGAATCAACTCGTCGGTCTGGTGCTGGGCGAAATAGCCGATGCGAAGCTTCGTCGACGCCTTGCGGCTGCCCGCCATCGGGGCAAGGCGGCCCGAGATCAGCTTGGCCAGCGTCGACTTGCCCTCGCCGTTGGCACCCAGCAGCGCGATGCGGTCATCCTGGTCGATCCGCAGCGACAGGTTGGACAGCACAGCGCGGCCATCATAACCGGCGACGGCGTCCTCCATCATCATCAGCGGCGGGGCCAACTCCTCCGGGTCGGGCAGGACGATGGGCGGCACGGCGTTCTCGACCACCGCGGCGATCGGCTCCATCTTCGCCAGCATCTTCAGACGCGACTGCGCCTGGCGGGCCTTGTTGGCCTGGTAGCGGAACCGGTCGACGAAAGCCTGCATATGGGCGCGGCTGGCCGCCTGTTTCTTCGCCATTGCCGATTGCAGCGCCAGTTTCTCACGCCGCACCCGGTCGAAGCTGTCATAGCCGCCTGAATAGAGCGTGAAGCGCTTTTTGTGCAGGTGCAGGATGCCGCCGACCGCGCGGTTCAACAGCCCGCGGTCATGGCTGATGATCAGCATGGTGTGGGGGTAGCGGGCGAGGAATCCCTCCAGCCAGACGGCACCCTCGAGGTCGAGATAATTGGTCGGCTCGTCAAGTAGCAGGAGGTCGGGGGCGGAGAACAGGACGGCGGCCAATGCCACCCGCATCCGCCAACCGCCCGAGAATTCATGGCTGGGGCGCCCTTGGGCGGCATGGTTGAAACCCAGGCCGGACAGGACCGAGGCGGCCTGCGCCTCGGCCGAATGGGCGTGGATATCGACCAGCCGGGTCTGGATCTCGGCGATCCGGGTGGGATCGGTGGCGATCTCCGCCTCGGTCAGCAAGGCGGCGCGCTCGGTGTCGGCGGCCAGGACGGTCTCGATCAGGGTCCGGTCATCGGCCGGGGCCTCTTGCGCCACGCCGCCGATGCGGGCGCGCTGGGGCAGGGATATCTCACCGCCATCCAGCACCCATTCACCCCGGATCAGCCGGAAAAGGGTGGTCTTGCCGCTGCCGTTGCGCCCGACGACGCCGATCCGCGCACCGGTCGGAATCTGCGCCGAAGCGTCCTGGAACAGGGGCTGTCCGGCAATCGAGAGGGTGAGGTCGCGCAAGCTGAGCATGGGCTGGCGGGTAGCAGAGGGCGAGCTTCGCGTCCAGACCAGCCGGCTACCAGGATTCCCGAACTAAATCCCTGACGCGCCTCGGCAGGGGCGGCGATGGGCACCGTTGTGGGGTTTTCGCCCCGCGCCCGGGCACCACTCCCGCGGATTTCGCGCTCGAGGAGATATTCTCAAGGTGGCCACGCGTTTTGCGGGTCCCGCGCCTGTCCGTTGGCCAGGCGAAGCCCTGGCCGGGAGCCGGCATCACGCTTCAGCAAGGATATCGTGGCAGGCCGGAGCCGTCAGGTCGGGCCGCGCGCCAGGGCCAGGATCTTCCGCCTGGCGCCCAGCACCAGATCGAGCCCCGCTTCGCTCGCCAAACGGATGATCAGCCGCCGCGCATGACGGATCACCCGGCCAGGCAGGGCGATCAGAGCCAGGCGCAAGGCCTTCATCCGCCGTGCCACCCAGGCCGGTCCCGGAACCGGTTGCTTCATCACCGCGTTCAGATCATGCGCCAGCACCATGATCGCCCACCAGGCCGCATTGGCTCCGAACAGACCCGAGGGCAGGGTGCCGCCAGCCAGGTCGTGCTTCATCACCGCGTGGACTTCCTCGCTCTTGCCACAGCGCTCCCGGGACCACCAGATCACCGCATCGCCCGGCAGATCACGGTTGGTGACCAGGGCGAACAGCTTGCTGCGCCCCCTCAAAGCAAACGCCGCGGTCGGGAACGGCAACTGATCCCCATCGCCAGGCTCCAACTGCTCCAGCGGCTCCCGGATCGCCAGGAAGCGGTAATCCGCCCGCGTCTTGCTCTCGCCCGCCCAACTCGGTACATGGCAGACTTCCGCCCACTCCTGGCCGGTCTCGTGGCGTTGCCCGTCGAAAACACGATCCAGCGGCCGCCACTCGGCCTCCGGCACGGCCAGGGCGGCACGCCGGAACTCCGCCGTCACGTTGGCACCAACGGCAAACTCGATCACCCCGAAAACCTTGTCCCGGCCCGCGCCACAACAGAGCAGCAGATCCTTCTGATAACCCGCCGTGTCCGAGCGCAGACAGACCTTGTCCACGTCCCCAGGCAGCGCCGCCAGCGAGGCCTGCAACACCTGCAACTGCCGATAGCCAGCCGGCACATTGCCGTCGCGGAACTCGGAATGCACGATCACCTGCTGTTCCGCCCACCAGGTGTTCAACGGCTGACAGGCCTTGAACTTCTTGTAGCAGTATTCCGCCTGGCGCTTGTGGCTCTGCACCAGCGTCGCGTCCATGTCCAGCGTCGCCGAGCCCTGCCTGCGATGGCGCTGCAGAAATGACACCAGCGCCTGATTGACACGCCGCAGACCAGGCAGACCCGCCGACGGGCGCGGGATGAAGGCACGCCCGGCCTCCCGCAGATCTTCCTGGCCTGCGTCGTGGAAGCGTTCCAACCAGCCCGACAGAGCCGACGGCGAAGGCACGCTGCGCCCGCGACCGCGCCGAAACCGGATCTTCAGTTGCCGACGTTCCCGGCGCACCAACAGCCGCCGCTCAACCGCATCCATGGTCGCGGCAAAGCCGGCGTCCGCCTCCAGGCGTTCCAGGTCCTCGACCCGATCACCCCCGCACAGATTGAGTGCGATCACCGTGATGATCATCTGCACATCCAGCCAGCCCTGCCGCCCCGCCACCCGCACCTCGCGCCGCACCGCAGCCGCCAGTCCCGATGCCTCAATCAAATCAAGCTAAACACCAATCCCGGCAAAACCCGTCAGATCGCTGCTGCCCGGTTCGCTTTCGTACTCGAAAGGAAGAACGCCCTGTGCCATGTTATTTTCACCCCGTTGGTGATTGAGTTATTCATAAAACCCATCATGAATCCCTTTGGATTCAAAGACAACGGGGAATTTCAACTTTTTTGATCCAGAATCAGGGGCTAGAGCCTTATCGTGATCCCTGAGTCACCGATAAGGCTCCAACTTGTTGGTTGTCGCGATTTCCGAGTCGCAAAGTGAACCCACTTTGCTGGAAATCGCTCTATCGAGTTCGCCGCGCCAGGATGTTCACGCAGTGATAGGTCATCACGACCTTGTCGTTCTGGTTCAGCACCCGGTGCTGGAAGCCCGTGCGGCCCCGGTCGGCGCGCGATTTCGATGGCGTCGATCTGGTCACCTCGGCCATGACACGCAAGGTATCGCCCGGTCGCACTGGACGGATCCAGCGCAGGTTTTCCATGCCGGGCGAACCCATCGACGCTTCGTTCCAGACATTGGCTTCGAGGATCAGGTTGAAGGCGGTCAGCATGGTGTGAAACCCGCTGGCGATCAGGCCGCCATATGGCGACGCCTTCGCCGCCTCAAGGTCGATGTGGAAATACTGTGGATCCCATTGCCGGGCGAAGGCCAGAATATCGTCCTCGCTGAGCGTTCGGGTTCCGGTCTCGAAGGTATGGCCCCTGGGTAAGTCATCGAAATACATCGTTCAGCCCCTCAACTCGGAATGCGCTTTCATCCACCTTCCTCCCATGTTATCCCGCGCCCGGAATTTTTCCCCGAAGTTTCGCACGGGGGCGCGCGGTCAAGCGTGCGCCCTGTAGCCAGAGCAAAGGAACACCCCCATGGCCGTAACCCGCACGCTGTCGATCATCAAGCCCGACGCAACCAACCGCAACCTGACAGGCAAGATCAATGCCAAGTTCGAGGAGGCTGGCCTGCGCATCGTGGCGCAAAAGCGCGTCCATCTGACCAAGGCCCAGGCCGAAAAATTCTACGAGGTCCATGCCGAGCGGCCGTTCTACGGCGAACTGACCGATTTCATATCGTCGGCTCCGGTCGTGGTTCAGGTGCTGGAGGGCGAAGATGCGGTTCTGGCCAACCGGACCGTGATGGGTGCGACCAACCCGGCCAATGCCGACGCGGGCACCATCCGCAAGGAGTTTGCCCTGTCGATGGGCGAGAACTCGGTTCACGGTTCGGACTCGGACGAGAACGCCGCCATCGAGATTGTGTTCTTCTTCGCCGGCACCGAGATCGTCGGCTGATTTCGCGCCAAACGGAGTCCGCGCTGGTCGCGCGGACAAGACATTGCCTCGCGCCGCCTCTCTCCGGAGGCGGCGCGCCGAAAGCGTTAGCTTTCGAATAGGCGCAAAAACACGGGCGGGCGGCGGAGCCGCGCCCGAAGGACGCGTAGCGGGCTTTGGAACAGGTGCGTACACCAGGCGCGTAGTTGAAAAACCGAATTCGCCGCAGGCTCTATGCGTCAGGAAAAATCGTGACCGGGGTCTGCCGAAGGGCCTTCGCGTCGCGGAGGAAAGCCGCCAGAACCCTGGGGTAGAGCAAATGCTCACGCTCCAGCACCCGGGCCGCTAGTTTCCCGACCGTATCGCCTGCCAGAACCGGCACCATCGCTTGGCCGAGGATGGCGCCCGAGTCGAGGTTCTGGGTCACCTCGTGCACGGTGACGCCATGGACACGAACCCCGGCCGCCAGCGCCCTGGCATGGGTGTCGATGCCCTTGAATAGCGGCAGCAGCGAGGGGTGGATGTTCACCATCCTGCCTGCCCACACGCCGATCAAGACGGGGGTCATGATGCGCATGAAACCGGCGCAGGCGACAATCTCGGCGCCCGCGGCGGCGAGCTTCGCATTGACCGCCGCATCGAAGGCTTCACGGTCGCCTTTGAAAGCGCGGTGATCGACGACCGCCGTCGGCACACCTAGCGCGGATGCTTTGGCGAGGCCCGCGGCCTGGGGCTGGTTCGAGACCACGATGGCGGCGCACGCTGGAACTTCGCCCGCCTGCATCGCCTTGACCAGAGCCACCATGTTCGAGCCGGAACCCGAGATCAGGATGCCGACCCGCGCAGGGCTGGCAGCGTCGCTCATGCCAGCATGCCGCGATAGCGCACCGCCGCGCCGTCGCGCTCGGCCAGTTCACCGATCCGCAACACGGTCTCGCCAGCCTCCGTCAGGGTGGCGGCGACGGCCACGGCGGCTTCCGGCGCGACTACCAGCACCAGTCCGATGCCGCAGTTGAAGGTCTTCAGCGCCTCGGCTTCGGCCAGCCCGCTCCGGGCGGTCAGCCAGCGAAACACCGGCGGCAGCGCCCAGGCTTCGAAGTCGATCTCCGCAGCGGTCGCGTCATCCAGCACCCGGGGCAGGTTCTCGGTCAGCCCGCCGCCAGTGATATGGGCGATGGCGCGCACGCCGCCGGTACGGATCGCCGCCAGCGCGGGTTTCACATAGATGCGGGTGGGGGCGAGCAAGGCTTCCCCAAGGCTTCCGTCGCCAAAGGGGCAGGGCGCTTCCCAACCCAGTCCGCTGTCGGCAACGATGCGCCGCACCAGCGAATAGCCGTTGGAATGGACGCCCGAGGAGGCCAGCCCCAGCAGCACGTCGCCGGGCCGGGTCGCGATCGGCAGCGCCTGGCCCCGCTCCATGGCACCGACAGCGAAGCCCGCCAGATCGAAGTCGCCTTCGGCATACATGCCGGGCATCTCGGCGGTCTCGCCGCCGATCAGGGCGGCACCCGCCTGGCGGCAACCCTCGGCGATGCCCTCGATCACCCGAACGGCCTCGTCGACCGACAGCTTGCCGGTGGCGAAGTAGTCAAGAAACAGCAGAGGCTCGGCACCCTGGCAGACCAGGTCGTTGACGCACATCGCGACCAGATCGATGCCGACGGTGTCGAGCAGGCCGGTGTCGATGGCGATGCGCAGCTTGGTACCAACCCCGTCGGTCGCGGCGACAATGACCGGATCCGCAAAGCCTGCGGCCTTGAGGTCGAACAACCCGCCGAACCCGCCCAGTCCGGCCATGATCCCCGGCCGGTCGGTCGATTTCGCGGCGGGCTTGATGCGCTCGACCAGGGCGTCGCCAGCGTCGATGTCGACACCGGCATCCTTGTAGGTTAGCGCGTTGGGGTGGTTGGTCATGGGGTGTCTCCTGTCATCTCGCCACGCTTTAGCGCAACCGCGGACGCTTGCAAACCGGGCTTTCGCCGTTGACCAAGTACAGTACGGGACTTAAGCAGCGTCACGGTCGGGCCCGTAGCTCAATTGGTTAGAGCAAACCGCTCATAACGGTTTGGTTGGGGGTTCGAGTCCCTCCGGGCCTACCAAGCTATGTTTTTTACATTGTTTTTCAATGCCTTATACGAAGTGTGGCGGGCAGGTGTGGCGAGTTTGTTCACTAATCGTCCCCGAAAACTTTGTTGAACCCGTCATCCGCCAGCTTCTTCGCATTTGCAGCCCGGGTGTATGTCTCGGCCTCCTTGAGGCTGATTCCTAGGAATTCCATGATCTGGTGAGCCGTACAGCCGTGCTCCGCCGCGACGGAGCCCACCGCCTTCCTGATCCCATGGGCGGACAAGTGCCGAAGCCCTGCTTCATCGCACCGCTTGCGAAACCACTGGCCCAGCCCCTTGATGGAGAACGGTTTGCCATATTCGGTTTGCAGCCATGTGACTGTAACTACTCAACCCGGTTGGATCACTGATTTTCCAGCGATGGTGGCCTGGATTGCCTGGAAAGCAGACAGGCCTTGCCGTTTTCCGGTGTTGAGGACGGAGCGAACGTTGGCGTAGAAGTCGGCCCCCCAGTTGGAGCGGAATCCCCCGGTGACCTTGCGGAAGGTGGTTGAGGGGCGGATGGCTTGTTCCGAGCCGTTGTTGGTTGGCGGCACGTCGCGTTCGGTCATGAATGTGAACAGGCTGTCACGGTCTTTGCCGTAGCGTTTGCGCAGGCGAATTCCGTCTTTGTTGGTTGGCTGACAAGCCATAACCTTGTCCATTCGCCGGTCCAGGTCGCCCCGGTATTTCTGAAGTGTACTGTCCTTCAGACGCTTTCGCCGTCGGCCCAGAACACAGGCGCGCAAGATGAGCATTTTCATTGCCGGTGCGAAGATCGCATCGCCAGCGTCGATGGCATACTGGCAGTCGCGCAACTGGTGGGCCAGACAGATTTGCCAGACCTCCCCGAGCCCCCGCTGGCCGCCGTAAAGATCGGACACCCAGATGGCGGGCCGGTGGCCGTCCATCACGTCCTCGGCCACCGCCTTCGCCCGACTGTTGCGGATGACGTGGACGCAGACTTCATCGTTTTGGAAAACCCATTCCCAGGCGTTGCGCCCCTTGATGCGTGCGCCGGTCTCGTCGGAGCAGACGATCCGGCTTTGTCGCAGGCGGGCAAGAACCGCCTGGAACTGGGCGTCAAAGCCGGGCTTGACCCTCTTGAACAGGTTGACCAGGGCGGCTTGGCTGATCGTCAAGCCGTGCAAATCGGCGAACAGTTTCGACAGACGCTGGTAACTGACCGCGTGTTCATAACGCATGTAAACCGCCATCGCCTCGATCGACGGGGTGAACGGAGACCCCGGCTCAAGCCCCGCCGGAACCGGCGCCACAAAGCGCTCCGAACAATGAGAACACCTCGCCGCATACAGTTCCACACGGGTGACAATGGGAGCGGGGCGCGGCAATTCGATCTTGTCATAAATCGCATGCAACTTGTGATCCTCATCGCCGAGCGCTGAATAACAGTGTGGGCAGGACAGCGCCTTCGCAACCACCCGCTGATCCGGGTCAGGGTGCAGAGGACGCCCACCGCCACCATGCCCCTTGCGCCGTTTTTTGCGGTTGCCCCGGGCCGGTTTCTTGTTCGCCTTGCGCCCATGCGACGGCGGCGTACTGGAGTTGTCCGGCGTCTTCGCAGGCTCACCAAGCTTTGCCTCAAGTTCCGTGACGCGCCTGGCAAAGCCCTCGTTCACTGCCACCAGCTCCTGTGCCTGCGTCCACAGCGCGAGGATCAAGGCATCTTTCTCTGCATGCGTCAATCGGCTCAGGTCGGGTAAATGAGTCATAGATAACTTGACGCATATCCACGCCCTCAATGCAAGAAAATTCTCTATATCTGGTGCCGATCGAACCCAGGAACGCAACCTTTGGGGTGGGTTGAGTAGTTACTGTGACTTGGCCCAATTCACTAGCGGCCAGCACCTTTCGTAAGGCCGCGACCAATGGGACCGAGCGGCGGCGCACCTGTTGCCCTCTGCCTTTTTTCTGAACCCACTCGACACGGTCGCCTTTGATATTCATCGGGCCAAATCGAGCAACGTCTGATATGCGGGTGCCTCCGCTATACGTGAAGAGCGACAGGGCAAGGTGGGCCTTGGTAGTGGGTGACGGTCTATGAAGGTAGCCACGTCATCAGGCGTCCAGGAAGTGTGCCCTTCTGTCGGGTTACTGCGGGTCTTCGCGGCCCTGACCGGATTTTCGGCCATGAGTTCCTGTTCAACGGCCCAGTCATAGGCATAGCGCAGCAGCTTCACCCGCTTGTTGCCGACGTTCAGCCCCACTTCATCGCGGATGACGTGAGCATGTTTTAACCGGATGTTGCGGAACGGGCGATGCTGATGATGCATCATGCCCTTGGCAATGCTCTTGCGGTCGGCGATGGTCAGGGGCGACAGGTGGCTAATCGAGTCTATATAGTTTCCATCCATAAACGCTAACATATTGAAATAACTGGATGTATCCGGATTATTTTGTTGAAAGTTCCGGCGGTTTCAGGTATGAATTCGGTGTAACCCATTGAAGTCAATACAAACCCGTTACCGCCGGAGACAACAATGCGCGAAAAACGCACCATCCAGGCCAGTATTTTCGATGTTTTCTCAAAACACCAGCTTGGCCGTGAACTGAAGGCGATGTCCGCCTGGCTTGACGAGCATTGCGAGGTGCTGGGCCGGGTCGGCGCTGATCTCGGTCGCCACGGCGTCAAGCCGACTGGACGCAAGGGGTGTCGGCGGAAGCGGTTCTGCGCTGCGCCTTGCTCAAGCAACATCGTCAGTTGAGCTACGAGGAATTGGCGTTCTATCTTTGCGATTCCTGCGCATTCCGGGCTTTCGCTCGTCTGCCGGTCCATTGGACGCCAAAGAAATCGGTGTTGCAGAGTACCATCAGCGCCATCAGCGCCGAGACCTGGGAAGCGATCAACCGTTGCCTGATGAGCCATGCCATGAAGGCCAGGGTCGAGGACGGCAAGATGATGCGCCTTGACAGCACGGTTGCCGACGCGCCGATCCATCCCCCCAGCGACAGCTCTCTTTTGGGCGACAGTATGCGCGTGATGGTGCGCTTGTTACGCCGCGCCGATGCCGACCTGCCGGGGCTGAGGTGGCGCGATCACAGCCGGTCGGCAAAACGGTGCTGCCTCTCGATCGCTTTTGGCCGTGGCGCCGACAAACGCCAAAAGCTGTACCGCGACCTCATCAAGATCACCCGCACCACCCTGGACAATCTGCAGGTGGCCGCGCGGCGGCTTGGCCCGGCGGCGGGAACTGGCATTGAGGCCGAGGCCTGGCAGGCCGAGACAAGGCATTACGTGGCCTTGATCGAACGCATCATCGCACAGGCCGAGCGCCGGGTGCTGGACGGCGAACAGGTTGCCGCCGGCGATAAACTGGTCAGCTTGTTCGAGCCCCATGCCGATATTATCGTCAAGGGCGCGCGCGAAGTGCAATATGGCCACAAAGTGAACCTGAGCACGGGCAAGACCGGCATGATTCTGGATCTGGTGATCGAGGCTGGCAACCCGGCCGATGCCGAGCGTTTCCAGCCCATGCTGGATCGTCATATCAAGCATTATGGCAAAGCGCCACGCCAGACCGCTGTCGATGGCGGTTACGCCAGCACCGCCAATCTGGCCTACGCCAAGGCCAAGGGTGTCGAGGACGCGGCCTTCCACAAGAAGCGCGGGCTGAAAATCAAGGACATGGTCAAGAGCCGATGGGTGTACCGTAAGCTGCGCAACTTCCGCGCCGGGATCGAGGCCAATATCTCCTGTCTCAAACGCGCCTACGGGCTCGGTCGTTGCACCTGGAAGGGACTGGAGCACTTCAAGGCTTACATCTGGTCCTCGGCGGTCGCCTACAATCTCGCCCTCTTCGCCCGCCTGAAACCAACATAGCCCAAGCCGCCGGTCCAATGTCGAAAAACCGGCGCCGCCCGGCCTGTACGCATGCCTGCAGCCTTCAGGCCAATGAAAAATCTGTCGGAAAATTCAACCTGGACACGAAAAATGGCATACACCACCGCTAAACCGGACAGATCAAGCCGCCGAGCCAGCGACCCCTTGAAAGTAAACCCGAAAATCATGGCGTTTATGGATGGAAACTATATAGCGATCTAGAAGCCGACCAAGCGAGCCCGGCGTGCGATTGACTCCAGTGAGCCCTTCAAGGCGCTCACGGCAGGGGAATCGCATGAAGGTTATGTGGTCAAAATGGATTTGAGGAATTGATTATTCCAGCCGGCTTTTTTGCGCATAACCCGGAGTGATTTTTTCTGTTTTGCCCTGTTGAGCAAGTTCATCGCCATGTGTTTGATGACGGTGAAGTTTTTGGAAGCATGGTTGCGAGGGGTTGGCAGGTTCTCATCGTAGGGGAAGGGTGGGTATAGAGTTTGCCCTCGTCGGAGTCCGGCGCTAAAGCTTTCATCAACCCGCCCAGAATCGACCGGTTTTGCACACCCAAGGCACCCCTGCCCCGGGACTGTACAAATCCGCTTTACCACGGTTTTGAACGCCTAGATTTCTGTGCATCGTTTTCGGATATTGCCAAAGGGATATAATTTCCTTGGCGGCAGACCGATGATACGATCATCGACTCGTCGAACGATCCAAAGCAGTTGCATCGATTCATCGAGAACGCTCGCCGCATGAACGCACCCGATGGTCGAGAGGCAGCCTTTCGTCGCCTCGTCGAGATATTGCCGGAGGAGGAACCAGGATCGGTCGAGCACGATTTCTGGCGATCTATCCACGCTCTTGAACAGGTGCTCATGGAGGAGCGGGGCAAGACTGTGCGACTCTCCCGGACTCGGCAAAAGATTGCCCGTGTCGGAGTAATGCAGACACTCAGAGATTTTGCGGCCAAAAAGTCGCCAAGCCAAGGTTTCGAGATGCTGCTCGAAAGGGGGATGCCTGAGTTTACCGGCGAGGCAGTTATACTCCGTCACACTGATCTATTCGACCCCGAGGTAGTCGCTGCTGCACGCACACGCTTGGTAGCCGCCGGGGTCGATGTTGACCAGTTGCCAGCCAAGTGACTTTGGTAAGCGCTGACTTGTGGTGCGCAGTGCGGACCTTGGTAGGGCATCAGGTATGCTCATTCTCCACCCCCGTCGTTACTCTGGTCTGCTTGATCGTCATTGTTTTGAAGCCCCTGAGCGTCGTGTTTTATCACCGTTGTCAGGTCCGCAATGTGTGTCGTGGTAAAATAGATTTCGGCGTCTTCTTGCGCCAGCACGACCTCAAGTTTGTTTCCGGTGAGATCAACAAACATTTTCCGCATCAACTCGGCAGAACCATTGGCATGCTGAAACATCGCAGCATGGTTCGGACAGAGCGCTAGATAATTCTGATAGTGGCGCTTCTTCAATTCCGGCAGAAACTCAACCTTCTCAGTAACTACTCAACCCACCCCAAAGGTTGCGTTCCTGGGTTCGATCGGCACCAGATATAGAGAATTTTCTTGCATTGAGGGCGTGGATATGCGTCAAGTTATCTATGACTCATTTACCCGACCTGAGCCGATTGACGCATGCAGAGAAAGATGCCTTGATCCTCGCGCTGTGGACGCAGGCACAGGAGCTGGTGGCAGTGAACGAGGGCTTTGCCAGGCGCGTCACGGAACTTGAGGCAAAGCTTGGTGAGCCTGCGAAGACGCCGGACAACTCCAGTACGCCGCCGTCGCATGGGCGCAAGGCGAACAAGAAACCGGCCCGGGGCAACCGCAAAAAACGGCGCAAGGGGCATGGTGGCGGTGGGCGTCCTCTGCACCCTGACCCGGATCAGCGGGTGGTTGCGAAGGCGCTGTCCTGCCCACACTGTTATTCAGCGCTCGGCGATGAGGATCACAAGTTGCATGCGATTTATGACAAGATCGAATTGCCGCGCCCCGCTCCCATTGTCACCCGTGTGGAACTGTATGCGGCGAGGTGTTCTCATTGTTCGGAGCGCTTTGTGGCGCCGGTTCCGGCGGGGCTTGAGCCGGGGTCTCCGTTCACCCCGTCGATCGAGGCGATGGCGGTTTACATGCGTTATGAACACGCGGTCAGTTACCAGCGTCTGTCGAAACTGTTCGCCGATTTGCACGGCTTGACGATCAGCCAAGCCGCCCTGGTCAACCTGTTCAAGAGGGTCAAGCCCGGCTTTGACGCCCAGTTCCAGGCGGTTCTTGCCCGCCTGCGACAAAGCCGGATCGTCTGCTCCGACGAGACCGGCGCACGCATCAAGGGGCGCAACGCCTGGGAATGGGTTTTCCAAAACGATGAAGTCTGCGTCCACGTCATCCGCAACAGTCGGGCGAAGGCGGTGGCCGAGGACGTGATGGACGGCCACCGGCCCGCCATCTGGGTGTCCGATCTTTACGGCGGCCAGCGGGGGCTCGGGGAGGTCTGGCAAATCTGTCTGGCCCACCAGTTGCGCGACTGCCAGTATGCCATCGACGCTGGCGATGCGATCTTCGCACCGGCAATGAAAATGCTCATCTTGCGCGCCTGTGTTCTGGGCCGACGGCGAAAGCGTCTGAAGGACAGTACACTTCAGAAATACCGGGGCGACCTGGACCGGCGAATGGACAAGGTTATGGCTTGTCAGCCAACCAACAAAGACGGAATTCGCCTGCGCAAACGCTACGGCAAAGACCGTGACAGCCTGTTCACATTCATGACCGAACGCGACGTGCCGCCAACCAACAACGGCTCGGAACAAGCCATCCGCCCCTCAACCACCTTCCGCAAGGTCACCGGGGGATTCCGCTCCAACTGGGGGGCCGACTTCTACGCCAACGTTCGCTCCGTCCTCAACACCGGAAAACGGCAAGGCCTGTCTGCTTTCCAGGCAATCCAGGCCACCATCGCTGGAAAATCAGTGATCCAACCGGGTTGAGTAGTTACCCTTCTCAAAGTATCTTGTCCCGTCATCAAGTTCAAATGGCAACCGTCTCATGCACACCTGGCAAATCATTTCCCCATCATTGTTTGTATTTTTATACTGAAGCCCAAGGTACTGTGCTGCTTCCGCCTTAACTGCTTCCCGACTAACGGATACGGATCGGGTACGCTTCTCTGCTTCTCGTCCCGGCGCATCGTCCGCTTGCTCTCCAACGAGCTCCGCACGACGTTCGGGATTGGTGGGATCGCGCTCAGGCAGTTCGGCCTGCTGTCTCCGGTCAGAGTCTTGCAGAATTTCCCGCCGTCGTTCCGGTGACAGTTTAGCGAACGATTGCGCATCCTTGAGAGCTTGCTCATCAGGAAATCCCATCGTCTTTGCCGCAGCAACTTTCGCACGATACTGGTCAGATTTTTTGGCAATCTCTTCACCAAAGTGGATTGCCTTGAGCCACTCCGAGCCCGTATCGAATGGAAATCCCTCTGGAAGCAAGTCCCGGTCGGCCTCAGCAGGACGAACAAATGATTCGTCGGCTTGCGGAACCCATTCAGCTTGTCTCAATTTATGCACAAGCTGGGAGTCGACTTGACGTGCTCCAGACCTTACATTTCTGCGATATATAGCGGTCAGGTAACGTCCGCCACTGGTCAATGAACTCATTGTCCGCCAGATCAATTTTGAGAGTTTCAAAGATGGTGCCTTTAACACATTTTCGAGACCTGCAATGACAAAGTCCTGATTAATTGGCGAGGCATTTCGCGACCCCCCAACAGCCTTGAGATCTGGCCACTGAGGATTAGAGGTGCAGGATACCGGTGAAATCGTCAGCCGTGTTTCAGCACCGACGGCTTTGGCGAATTTTGTGAGTCTTTTCGTGGAAACGTCACAACTCTGATAACTCTCAGCCAGGGCGAAACGCTCTGCGTCATTTCCAAGTGCGCCATAATAGGCGCTCAAACCTGTATCCATGAAAGGTTGGTCGAGGAATATGTCACTTGGCCTGCGCCACTCGCCGCCATTGCTCTCAAAAACGAAATATTCTTCGAACAGTCCTGCCTTAACGGGATTACTCTCCACCAAGGCGATGAAACGCGTCAAATCCTCCTTCTTTGGCTCAAGTCTTCTGTATCCATAGCAGAGCTCTAGGATCGCCTTGACCTGCTCTGCCTCGTCGACCTCTCCAACGCCTATTTTTTCGAGGAATTTTCTCGCATTTTTCTGGTCGGTTTTATTCTTCCCGAGCGTATAAACACCTATATCAACAAGTGGTCGAACCGCCCCCTGGTCGGCATCCTCACTGGGAAAATAGCATTTGCTACCGACGGAATAGCTGCCATCTTTGAGCCTAATGATGCTGATATTTTTCAGCCGGTGTAAACCACCTTCAGGCTCCAGTTCCTTGTAAAGGAGGGCATAAAACTGCTGATGCCATTCTGTGGATTTCTTTGCGAGCCAAGCCATGAATTTATCGTCGATTCCTTGCCAAAGGTTTTCACTCGCCTTTTCTTTTAGGAGTTCGACAAATTCGTCGATATCCCAATCGGTAATCGCCAACGCCGCAAGGAAGCGATCAGCAGCGCTGTTCTTTTGCGCTGCGGATATCGCCCATTGCGGCGATTCCTCGTAACCAGATACGAGGAATTCAAGGTCATCTTTTGAAAGTAGGCCCTTGAGCGATGCCTTGGCCTGCAAGAGGTGCTTGGCTGGCGCATGCGACTTTGAATGCGTTGGTGTTAGCGGCTCAGTGTTCATGGCATCGACAATGGCTGAGCGGATGCATCGATACCGGGCAGGCAGTAAATCTTGCGGGTTGGGCAAGACACCGAGAAATTCGGGGGAAAGTAGACGCAAATTACGGATATCGGGCAGTGATGCCGCCGCCAGCGTGGCGAGTTGCTGACACAGAGGCTTGTTCGCAGGTGAGTCCGTGATGCTGGCGCGACTGAGTTCGGTCACGAAAGGCGCGTGTAGGTGAAACCGCAGGCCAGATACCTCCTTCTCTGCGGGGAAAAAGACCGCAACCCGTCCTTGATCGGCGGTTACAATCTTTAGCTGCTTCGACAGTGGTTTGCTGGAGTCGAACGATTGAACCTTGGGTAAGAAGTCGAGCGCATAGGCTATCGCCACTCGCTGCTTCTCCAGCCCAAGGACGGGTTGGTCAAATTTCAGATAATGTGAACTGGTTGCAGTCTCCCCATCAATTTTCTTGCGAATTTCGAAGTGATTATCGGAATGCTGCTTGCGCAGAACCTCGCCGTTTTTTTCTGGACCGATTTGCCATTGAATTGATTTCAAATGATCAAGGAAGAGCAGGGTGGTTTCTGCCAGTTCGTTGAGCCTGGATTCGATTTCGGCGTAGGCGTCCTCACATGGTTTTTTTGGATTGTTGAACGGAAGCCAGAAACGGGTCTTAGCGCCGATTGTTTCATCGGGATCGATGGGTTCCGGGCAAACAAAGCGCGAAATCTGAAAGGAGAATTCACCCGAATGAATGGTTGGGGTTGATGTATAAACATATACGGATTTAAATCCGATACCAAATTTACCGATCTTGTCCGTTTCTTTAATCTTTTTACTGTTAGAAATACCCGTTATCGACTGCACGTCACCTTCGGTGAATCTACGAGCGCCATTGTGTTCAAAGAAGCAGCCACCCCTGTTCAGAGTGAATGTGGCTTCGGTTGCATCAGCATCTTCAGCATTCTGAAGTAATTCGAAAACAAAGTGGGCTTGATCCGGGTAAAAATCTTCAAAGATATCCAGATTAATATCGCCCTCGTTAGCATCTATCCCATTGAGGAATTTCATGCGTTTGGCGGCGAGTTTTTGGAGGGACATGCTCATTCGCCGTCTTCCCGTGACACCGAAAGCGTTCCAAATACCACCGGAGTCGCCCGAATGTCCGCCGTGTTCACGGACTGCTGAAGCTCCGCCATTCGGCGGTCGAAGTCGGCATTGGCCCGAGCCAGTTCTCTTTCTCTCATCAACTTGATCTTCTCGTTTGTAGCGCGTGCAACCTGGTGGTCGATTGTCTTGCAACGTGCACGGTGGCTGACCGTCAGGCTCTGAGTCCGGTGTTCGAGAAGCTGACGGTTTTCCGCGATATGGTTAGCCTGTGCCTCGGACCACTTTCGATGATGCTGAACATCGAGAGCATCGAACTCATCAGCTTCCGGCAGGATACCTATATCGGAGTCCACGGCTGATTGCATCAGGGACAATAGCGATTCCTCGATGTGTGGGTCGGTGGTGACAGCAACCAGCAATTCGTCAGGCTTAATCCCGTGCTTGGTCCAGCGGTATAGGGCGAAGTGGTACGTGCCAGACGGCATCTCATTGCTCTTTGCCGCCAGCACACAATACTTTGGCTCCGTGATCTCCTGGAACCGTGCAGCTTGGCGCACCAGAGGATGCACGACGGACAAATGCACGGCATTCGGATTCTCGACGGCGGTCTCTTGTTTAAAAGTAACGGATAACGTCGGTTGTTCGCCTTTAAGCCACCTCTCCCATTGCCGTGCGATGGGCTCGATGGAGCGCGGCAGGCGCTTGTAGTCATCCAGCAACAGGTTTCGCGCCTCTTGATTGAGACGCAGAGTCTTGAGGGGTTTTTCTCCAAGAATGTGTTCGGTGGCACTGCCCAGTCGTGCCGCCATGTAAGTTGCCACGCTGCGTTGAATGGCAACAGGAGAAAGCCAGAAGGTTTCGGCAGCCTCAATCTCGTCGCGCCATGCCTGATTTGGTATGTTCAAGCCGAAGAGTTCTGCTTGCTTGGACTCCAGTTCCTGCTCCTCGCCAACCAGACGAATTCCGTTATCGGCAATCTGCTGAAGGCGTTGTGCACGCTCCTCGGGGCTCAAGCTGAAACTTTCGGCGATGTCATGAAGCTCTTGCGTGATCGTTCCCAGAATTTCCTCGCTGCCACCCACAGCGTGTTGGAACACGCCAATGCGCCAAAGGCAGCGCTCGTAGATGTCGGCATCGACGGTGCCGGGCGTGACGAAATTGATAATCGCAACCGTTTCGCTCCTCTGCCCATAGCGGTCGATACGGCCTATCCGCTGTTCGATCTTCATCGGGTTCCAGGGAAGGTCATAGTTGATCAGGAAGTCGCAGAACTGAAAGTCCAGCCCCTCACAGCCAACCTCGGATGACAACAGCACATCCAGCGCCTCTGCATCTTCCTTCGGCAAAGCAAAGCGGCGGCGCAGATCAGCACGCTCGTCATCCGGTACACCGCCATGAATCAACCCGAACCGGAGCCCTGCGGCTTGAGTGTGTTGGGCCAAATAGGCCAGCGTATGACGGAAGGTGCTAAAGACCATGGCCTTGTTAACAGGTAGCGCATCCTTTTCGCAGAGTATCTTGATAAACGCCTGTATCTTTGGATCGTGGGGGTCGAGATTTTCAGCCTGCTCGATCAACTCCTCGATATCGGCCCTGATTGACTCGACGAAGCTGAGGTCAATGTCCGGATCACCATCGCTCGCTTCCATCAACTCAAGACGATCCAGCTTACCGGTCAGGATATCCTGAAGGAGCGGCGCGAGACCATAAAGGCAGCTTGCTGCTTGCCGACGTATCGTGGTCATCATGAACTTCACGTTCTGCTGCCCGTGGCAATGCGCCAGTATCCGGGCAACTACGTCGAGCAGGCCATGATGTAGCTGTTTCTGTTTCTCAGTGAACTCTATGGTGACGGTTTCGGGTTTTCTGGTGGTGAATTCGCCAATGTCGCGACGCCGCGTTCGGTTTATGAGATGGCTGAAAGTGTAAAGTTCCTCGATGGTGCGGATTATCCCTATCCTATCCACATCGTCAAGCGCGTCGCCCTGAAGTAGGTCGTAGACACCCTGGAAGGCGGGGGTTTCACGAAGGAACAATCGACCCCAATCAGTCTGAGCCACACTATCCAAGCAAGCGTGCGCTTCCTTTTGCCAGTTCAGTTTCGCCACCCGGCAGTGATGTACAGCGGCATTGATGTGACGGTTCGGCTCTGACATCTGCTCAAAGCTTGCGTGGTCGATGATGAGGTCCGGGCGTAAAACGTTGAGCAGCGTGAACAAATCCTTGCTGCCTAGCTGGACCGGTGTTGCGGTAAGCAGCAGCACGGCCTGAGCGTTATCGCAGAAGTGCCGAACGCCATGATGCACGAAAGTCTCAGGGTTACGGAGATGGTGCGCCTCATCGACGATCACGAGATCGAACTTAGGTGGAGGATCGAGAGCAAACAGCCCTTGGTCCTTCTTTCTGGCGCGACCGCTGCGTCCGAACACGAGGTCTGAATCGAACAAAGAAAATGGGAGGATGGCCTTGGCATATTGCTCTGGCCATTCGCCTTCGAGATGCGTTTCTTTCAGGCAATGTCGCAATAGCGGCCCATCCAGCGCCGTGAATTGCTCATCGAAACGCTTCATTTCAGCGTACCATTTGCGTTCTGCAACCAGCGCCTTGGGGCAAATCACCAGTACGGACGCAATGTCCATACGCGCTTTCAGTTCCTTGATAATTAGTCCGGCCTCAATGGTCTTGCCGACGCCGACTTCATCAGCGATGAGCAAGCGGGGTCGATCCGCACGGATGAGTTTCAGCACTGGTCGGTATTGATAAGGAACGAACTGCACCCTGCCCAAACGCATAGAAAAGAGGTTCGCTGTCGATGGCGAGAGAATCTGAAGGCTGGTCAGGTGTGCGTGCAGGGTGCGGACATCCAGCGTCTGGCGCTCATCCGCCACGACCGGCGCAGCCTGCAATTGACTCTCGTAATAGGTTGCCTTTGCATTATTCTGGAACACTCGGTAACGGCATTCCGCCCCACCGGGAACCACTTCGATCACAGGTAGCAGGACACTTGGATCGGAGCGCAATGCGACCAGATCGCCTGCCGTAAACAACCATGCAACTGAAACTGAGGGCGAAACAGAGCTTGTTGCCTGCTCGCTGACGGGCGTCTCCTGCTCTGCCACCTTGCCGGTTGGGTTGTTGCTCCCGGTCATTGTAACCAAAGCGGTTGCTTTTGTGGACTCAGCAACATCCAGCGAAGACTGTTCTGCCTCGATCATAACCAGCAGCCGAACAAGAGTGTCGGTATCTCGGTAGACCTCGCTGGCAGGCACATCCTCAATAGAGAGGTGCGCCCACCTGTTGCGCACGCTTTGTAGCTCCTTTACCCAGTTGCGTCCTTCGCGAGGCAGCCGGAGAGTGTTGGAAAGCTCATACCAGTTCTGATCCAGCACCCGGAGTAAAGCGGCGAAATCGAGTTGTTGCAGCTTTGTATGGTTGCGCTCCATTACCATCCGATTTTGCTGGAAGCTCAGGCGATCTACGACATGCTTTTGCCACCAGTCTGGCGATAACTCGGGAAGCTTAGCGGAAAGGAACCGAACCAGTTCCACAGTTGCGATACGGATGAGGTCGTTCATGAGTTCCCCTCATTGTCCTCTCTCTCGGAAAAGGGCTTCTGCACCTGCGGAGATGCTCGCCTGTTGTCGGGGCCAGCCATGGCCAACCCAAGTTTGGACGCCCAGTTCGCGGCGGGCATTTCGCATTGCATAAATTTGGCTCTTCGACGTTGAAAGTGGAATTCAGGGAGTCATTTAGGGCGTAATCAGCTACTCTCTGTCATCATACACAACAACGGAGGGACAGGCAATGGATGCTCAGGATGTATTGGCTCTTGGCCTCGGGGTCACGCCACCATGGCGGCTGGTCGAACAGCGCCTCGACACGAACAGACCGGAGACGCTCCGCTGCTCGAAGCCGTCCGCAAGGCTCTGGAGACGGTCAAAAAACATCCCAAGCGCATTCTCGAACGTTGAACGTCAATCCACAGCAACGCCCGCATGGAAGCCCCGCATGGAAGCAATGAACGGCTGTTCAGGCCGCCAGGGCAAGAGCCAGAGGCTACCGCAACACCGAGACCTTCATCACCATGATCTACTTGATCGCAGCCCCGCTCGGAGATATGGTAAAATCCACTTGATACGTCGAAGAGCCATAAATTTAAAGTTACTCATCTGCCTCTCGCTTCACCTTTAGAATCGTCCGGGCTCAGCCGAGAATTGCGGCGATTTCGTCCGCCATGATATCGAGCGAGCGCTCCTGCATTCTTCATTGGGTGTCTCACCAGATGATTTGGCAGCATGATGTAGACACGTGCGTCCCTGCACCAAATTCGACTGGAGTAATTTCCAAGTGGGAATTTCCTCTCCTCCTCGGACCTTTTCCAGTCGATGCGTGCACCCACGAGATTGAACGCCGCCGAAACATCAGGCAGCTGGCCAAGTTCTCCTTTCAAGCCGCTCAGAAGAACAACAACGGGGCGTAGGCGTTCAACTGCCTGCATTGCCCATCCCGCAGTGTCTGGGTCGGTGCTTCCCGCCGCACTGCCCGCCTGCTCTGTGCCAAGGTTCAAGGCACCTGTTAGAGCGAGGGCATCGTCATGGGATAAACCGGGTGCAAGTCGGGTGAAGACGGCAGTCGCAAGCGCACGGACTGATACCCAATATCCGCGTGTGTCAGGATACCACAAAACCGGATGGGCGTCCGTTGTCGGCGTGTAGTCGATCTCCACTGGGCCTAGAGCGGGCGAGGCACCGGGCGAAGCGCCAACGATCAATAGCATCGGGTTGACCGAAGTTGGCATCCCACTCGGCCAGTGGTCGCCGGGCGACATTTCTGTAAGGGTGCGGGCAATCTCCGTTCCATCACTCCGAGCGGATGTACGGCGGGTTGCCGCCTCACTATTCCACACAGTTTGGGTTACCAATTGCCTGCCCCTCCTTGAGCTTTCAAAGTTTCAAACTCTGGTACGCGGTTAGTGGCCCATCAACGATTTAGACTACCTACCTCGTGCGCACCTTCAACGACAATCGCCGCGTTCTCAAGAAGACGCCGCGTCGCCTTGTCAGATAGGTCGGCGGCACGAGATTCTCCGCCGACCACAATCTCAACATCATCCACAACAATGTCGATCTCAACCCGACCGCCGCCATTCAAACGATCAAGGAAAAGTTCTTTTATCCGAATGTTGGTCATTTGGCTCGGACCCGGCGTTCGGTAATGCAGGAATCGGCGTTGAAGATCGACCGTCTCACCAATGTAGCGTTGTTCCATACCCCTGCCTGTCAGGCGGAACCGATATAATCCTGGAGCACGAGCCCTGTCTGGGAACAGCAGGGAGCCATTCGGATCGAGTTGGAGCCGACCCAGATTTCGCCATTCCATCTTGATCCGGACATCGAGAGAACTCACCGGCGTGGTTTTCAGGCTCAGCGCATCAGCGCTCGGGGCAATCGACCGCTCAGATCGGGCAATCTTTCTCTGAGGTGATGCAGGCATTGCCTGATGCACTCGGCCAGTCCGCCGGAACGTCACGGCCTCTGACCCTAAGTCCAGTTCCTGTGTTATCCAGCCCACAGATATCCACGCCATGCACTGGCGGCCTTGGCGTGCATCGTTGGCCCACCACGCGGGATAATGACGTGCACTCTTCGGCAGTTGAAAACCGAGCACTCGTTCGATTTCTGAAAAGCGCGCTCTCCAGCGCTCGCCTTGGTGCTGGTTCAGATGATCGGTCAGCGGCGCGTACTTGCTCATCGAGTCCTCGGCTCCCGGGCCCAGTTTCTGCGGCCCCTTGTACGTTCACAGAAAGAACGTAGCCAGCAGCCAGCAGGCCGACTGACGCGCTTTGTTGGCTGTCGATCCTTAGGCATAGCCGCTAATTCGGGGCGTTACAGCGAGTGATGCGTTCAGGCACCGTCATGCCACATGGCGTCTGGGGGAAGTTTAAAGGTCTCCCGACCCTGCCTCCCATCAACTGGAAGCAGATACAGACCGTCAAACTCCGACTCATACTCTGCAAAAAGATATGGAAGGTATCCGTACTCGCAGACACCAATGAGCGTCGCTAGCCAACCTACATAAGCCCAATCAACACCCTGACTCAGTTTCGAGATGGCCTGAAACCTCTCGACGAACTTCAGCGCCAAATCATCCGCGTCATCCGATGCTGCATCGTGCCACCCAAAGAAATTTTTTTCATTAGCACTGCTATATCGCGCCACTAGGTGGTTTTCTTGCTCAGTCAACCCGGAACGCACTCTCACGCCGGTCTTCCGATCTACAAGCTCGGTAGGAAGAATCTCCAAGCGAAATGCAATGGGATAGATGTACGGAAATATTCTCAGCCGCTGCAAGCCCTTCTTGTGAAGCGAAGCAACCATCCTGATCAGTCGGAGAATGTATCGATGTTGTGCGCTGTCGAACGGGATCGGCTTCGCGTTCAATGCGTTGGGAGGTAGCCAAATTGCTGCCATGATCTTTTACTCCGAAGATGCTTGACCGAGCGTAGCCTATTTTAGGAAACACCGCACGGCAATAGGCGAACGCTGAATGGGCAGAGTAGAAGTACTCGATATCGGCCATGGTCGGGGTTCCCTGGTACGTGATGGTGGTGGCGATCATCCCCGAAATGCGCACAACCGCCACCCATATCGTAGCAAAGCAAGACCAGAAACCCATTGATCACGCAGTTTCAATCCAAAATATGATCTTGTCGGCTCCAGACTGACATGTTCCCGAGAACGAGTGCCGCCCCCGAATCCTCCTCTACTCCCATACCCCAGGGGCGGCACCTTCCTCTCCCAACTGATGATCTCGCGGGGATGCCTGTGCAGCCCGTACAGTGCGATCCTTGTTCCGGGGGTGGAAACTGCCTGAAACAGCGAGATGCTAATCTGGGGCCGCCGTTGCGGGCATGGTATCTTCAACGGCGATACGGCATCGTGGATCACATGGCCACTCACAACACATCCAAGGATCGCGAGCCCCTTTCCGGCCTGGTCGAGCGTGTCACATTCCACAGCCCGGAATCAGGTTTCTGCGTCCTGCGGGTCAAGGTTCGGGGCAACCGTGAACTAGTGACCGTCCTCGGGTCAGCCGCATCCATCCAGCCCGGGGAGTTCATCCAGGCCAGCGGTCGCTGGTTGCATGGAGCCTCCGAATTTATGGGATAGAACTACACCGCTCACGCGGTATTTGAGTTTGAGGTTTTGGGGCGGAGCGTCCTGTCTGAAAGAGTTGTGTGTTTACCGACAGCACAATTCACCAGACAGGAGACCCCGATGACTGACAAAAGTCCTCTACGCCGGCGTATGATTGACGATATGACGATCCGCAATCTATCGCCATCGACGCAACGATCTTACCTTCATGCGGTGCAAAGGTTCAGCCGTTATTTTGGCGGTTCGCCGGATCGTCTGGATCTGGAGGATGTTCGAGCCTGTCAGGTCCACCTTGCCGGGCGCGGTCTATCCTGGGGCAGTTTGAACCAGGCCGTCTGCGCCTTGCGTTTCTTTTACGGGACAACCTCGGGACAGGATGAGGTTCCCGAACGCATTGCCTATGCCCGCCAACCTCAAACCTTGCCGGTAGTCCTGAGCCAAGACGAGGGGGTGCGGTTTCTGGAAGCGGTCGCGAGCTTGAAGTGCCGTACGGCGCTGACCACGGCTTATGCCACCGGCCTTCGCGTTTGCGAGGTGGCTGCCATCAAGCTTGAGAATATCGACAGCGAACGCATGGTTATTCGCATTTCGCATGGCAAAGGTGGCAAGGACCGTTATGTCATGTTGCCAGAGCGTCTACTGATGCTTCTGCGCCGCTATTGGCAGATCGCCCGGCCCCGCCATTGGCTGTTTCCGGGGAGCAGTGAGGAAAAGTCCCTGCATCCGACCTCGTTGCCTGCCGCCTGGCGCTCGGCCCGTGCGGCGGCGGGTGGGATGTTTCCGATCGGCTCGAGCAGGCGGCGGTTGTTGAACTAGTCGACTCATTCGAGGGTGGCCATCCGGGCGGTTCCGCGCGACCGGAGCGAGGCTGCCCGCTCGGTCGGGATGACCGCCATCGAGACGATGTGGCAGGTGGTTCTGCCGCAGGCCGCCAAGCTGATGATCCCGCCCATGGGCGGGATCTACGTCATCATCATCAAGGGCACCTCGATCGTTTCCGTGATCGGTATCGCCGAGTTGGTCCGCGCCGGTGAGCACGCCACCCAGAGGCACCCCAGGGAGTTCATGGTGATCTTTGGGTTGGTCGCCCTGACGTATTTTGCCTATTGCTATCCGGTGCTGCGTCTGGCTCGTTGGGCCGAAGAAAAATTAGGCACGGTGTAAGCTGCTTGGACAAGCTTCCCGGCCGACCAATTCTGCAGGGAAGATGGGCGCAATGAACATCCTTTTCATCACCGCCGACCAATGGCGCGGCGAGTGCCTGTCGGCGCTGGGCCATGCAGACCTGAAAACTCCGAACCTCGACCGGCTGGCAGGCGACGGCGTGATGTTTGCCCGTCATTATGCCCAGACCACTCCGTGCGGTCCGTCGCGGGCCAGCCTCTACACGGGCATGTATCTCCACAATCATGGCGTTTACCGCAACGGGATTCCGCTGAACGGGACACCGACCAATCTGGCGCTGGAGGCGCGCCGGGCCGGGTATCGGCCAGCCTTGTTCGGGTATACCGATATCGTCGAGGACCCCGCCTCGCCGGCGCCGGAAAACCGCGCCCATCGGTATGCCGAACAGGTGCTGCCCGGCATGGCCCCGGTCGCGCCGTTGGGCAACGACTGGAGCCTGTGGTTCGAGAGACTGAAATCCAGGGGGTATGCGATACCCGAAGATCCAGCCGAGATTTTTCGCCCCCGGCCCGACTATCCGGGCGCGGCCGGGCGCAGGCAGACCTATCCGCCGACCAGGTTCAGGGCAGAAGACAGCAGTACGGCGTTCCTTGTCGACGAGACCATCGATTACCTTGCCGGGGAGTATGATGCCCCCTGGTTCGTGCATCTCTCGGTGCTCTCGCCGCACCCGCCGTTCGTCGTGCCGGAACCCTACCACGCAATGTACGATCCCGAGGCCGTGACAATGCCCGTGCGTTGCCCGACTGCCGAGCAGGAGGCCGCCCAACATCCCTGGCTGCAACATTATCTCTACGACCAGCAGGGGGCGGGCTTCACTGTGGGCGCGGTCTCGCGCGACAATCTGTCGTTGGGGGAGCGCGAACTGCGCCAGATCAAGGCGACCTATTATGGCATGATCTCGGAGGTTGACGCCCAGATCGGCCGGTTGATCGATTATCTCAAGCAAACCGGCACCTACGACGACACGCTGATCATCTTCACCTCCGACCATGGCGAAGGCCTCGGCGATCACTGGCTGTTCGCGAAATACAGCTACTTTGAGCAGACCTTTCATGTACCGCTGATTATCCGCGACCCGGGGGCGGAGGCACGCTCGGCCGATGGCACGGTCGTCGATGCCTTCACCGAGAGCATCGATCTCATGCCGACCATTCTCGAGCGCATCGGCCAACCCGCCCCGGCCCAGTGCGACGGGTTCTCGCTCGGCGCCTTTTGCCGGGGGCGGCAACCGGAGGGCTGGCGGCAGGAATATCATGCCGAGTTCGACCTCAGGAGTCCGTGGGTGGGCAAGAAGGGCGCGCCGCTCGGTTTGCGGGATGACCAATGCCGGGTCGGCATCATTCGCGGGCGGCGCTATAAATACGTTCACTTCGAGGGTTTGCCGGGCCTGTTCTTCGATCTCGAAGAGGACCCCAACGAGTTCCGTAACCTGATTGATGACCCCGCCTACCAGCAGCAAGTGGTCGAATATACGCGTAAAGCACAGGCCCGAAGGAGGCCCGGCCCTGGGGGTCAGGCGCGAATGGTCGAGGATCAGCGTTTCACCAACGAGAATACTCCAAGGACATAGCTTGTCTTATGATTTTCCCCGGCTCCGTGTGAACATTGAGCCACTTCCCGGCATGGCATTTGTGCCGGGCGGCGGCGGCTGGATCGTCAAGGGCTTGGTCCGTGATTTCCGGCGATTGAGCAGTTCGCATTCCAAGGTGGCAAAGAAACTCTTGCACATCGCGTTGTCATAGGCATCGCCGACCGATCCCATCGATGGCCAGACGCCACCGAGGTGTGCTGCGATCCCTGGTCGGAAGTACCTCTTAAACGAACAATTCCGTCCGCTCGAACCTTGTCACATCCACCAGCCCGAGATCGGAGATCCGCAATTCCGGGATCACCACCAGCGCCAGCAGTGAGTGCTGCATATAGGCGTTGTTCAACCGGCACCCGCAGGCCTCCATTGCGGCAGTCATCCTGTCGGCTTTTGCGGCGACGATCTCGGAGCGTTCATCCGACATCAGCCCGGCGATCGGCAATTCGACCGTGGCCAGTTCCTCTCCCTGCGAAAACACGGTGATGCCTCCGCCGATTTTGCCCAGATGGTTTGCCGCCAGCGCCATATCCGCCTTCGAGGTGCCGATCACGATCATGTGGTGACTGTCATGGGCGACCGTAGAGGCAACGGCGCAGGGCTTGTTGTAACCAAAGCCCGAAACAAAACCGTTCACGACATCGCCAGTGGCGCGGTGTCGCTCGACCAGAGCGATCTGGCAGACATCGTTGCCGCCATCCATCTGAACCAGCCCGCCCGATACGTCCAGATTGGCCTCGAGTGCCTTGGTGGGGGCTTGGTTCTCGATCACGCCGATGACCCTGGCTCGGACTTCGGTTGCGCCCGCGGGCGCCGGAATGTCGAAGTCCGCGGCGGCCAGGGTTTTGCCAAGCTTCACGGTGCCCTTGGAAAAATCAGGATAGTCGACCGCGGGAATGTCCAGTGTCAGCACGCCATTTTCGGCAAGAACTTTACCCTGCGCCATCACCAGTTCGGCCCGCAGTTCCGCCAGATTGGAGGTCAGGACAATATCCGCCCGCCTTCCCGGCGCGATCGAGCCGATTTCCCGCTCCACCCCGAAATGCTGGGCGGTGTTCAGGGTGGCCATCTGGATGGCTGTGACCGGCCTCAGCCCTTGCGCGATGGCATGGCGCACCACGCGGTCCATATGGCCGTCATTGACCAGGGTTCCCGAGTGGCTGTCATCGGTGCAGAGGATGAAGTTGCGCGGGTCCAGCCCGTCCTCGGTCACCGCCTTGATCTGCGCGGCAACGTCATACCAAGCCGATCCCAGCCGCAGCATGGCGCGCATCCCCTGGCGCACCCGGGCCACTGCGTCTTCCTTGCGGGTGCCCTCGTGGTCATCGGCCGGGCCGCCGGCCACATAGCCATGGAACATCCGCCCCAGATCGGGCGAGGCGAAGTGCCCGCCAACGGTCTTGCCGGCCATCTGGGTGGCGGCGATCTCGCCCAGCATCTTGGGATCGTTCATCGCCACGCCGGGAAAATTCATCATCTCGCCAAGCCCGCAGATCTGGGGCCAGGAGAGTGCCTCGGCAACATCCGCGACCGAGAACTCCGCGCCGGCGTTCTCCAACCCCGGGGCCGATGGCACGCAGGACGGCACCTGTACCTGCACATTGATTGGCAGGCTGGCGGCGTCGTCATGCATCAGCTTCACACCCCGCAAGCCCAGCACATTGGCGATTTCGTGAGGGTCGATGAACATCGAGGTGGTGCCGTGGGGGATCACCGCACGCGCGAACTCGGTCACCGTGACCATGCCGCTTTCCACATGCATGTGCCCGTCGCAAAGACCGGGGACCATATAGCGGCCCTCGGCCTCGATAATCTGCGTCTCGTCGCCGATGGTGTGCGAAGCGTCCGCCCCGACAAAGGCAATCCGCCCCGCCGCAATCGCAATATCGGTATCGGCGATGATTTCGCCGGAATAAACATTCACCCATTTGCCGCCCCGGATCACTGTATCCGCAGCGTTTCGCCCCATAGCGACATCGATCAGGCGTGGCGCGCTTTCATTCCAGCTAGCAAGGGTCATGGACAGTCTCCGTTAATCAGTGGTGAAGGTAACGTATACCAAGTTTGGCAGGTTAACCCGAATGGGTGCGGAACCCTGATTCTGGTTCAAAAAAGTTGAAGTTCCCCGTTGGCTTTGAATCCAAAGGGATTCATGATGGGTTTTATGAATAACTCAATCACCAACGGGGTGAAAATAACATGGCACAGGGCGTTCTTCCTTTCCAGTACGAAAGCGAACCGGGCAGCAGCGATCTGACGGGTTTTGCCGGGATTGGTGTTTAGCTTGATTTGATTGAGGCATCGGGACTGGCGGCTGCGGTGCGGCGCGAGGTGCGGGTGGCGGGGCGGCAGGGCTGGCTGGATGTGCAGATGATCATCGCGGTGATCGCCCTCAATCTGTGCGGGGGTGATCGGGTCGAGGACCTGGAGCGCATGGAGGCGGACGCCGGCTTTGCCGCGATCATGGAGGCGGTTGAGCGGCGGCTGTTGGTGCGCCGGGAACGTCGGCAACTGAAGAGCCGGTTCCGGCGCGGCCGCGGGCGCAGCGTGCCTTCGCCGTCGGCTCTGTCGGGCTGGTTGGAACGCTTCCACGACGCAGGCCAGGAAGAGCTGCGGGAGGCCGGGCGTGCCTTCATCCCGCGGCCGTCGGCGGGTCTGCCTGGTCTGCGGCGTGTCAATCAGGCACTGGTGTCATTTCTGCAGCACCATCGCAGGCAGGGCTCGGCGACGCTGGACATGGACGCGACGCTGGTGCAGAGCCACAAGCGCCAGGCGGAATACTGCTACAAGAAGTTCAAGGCCTGTCAGCCGTTGAACACCTGGTGGGCGGAACAGCAGGTGATCGTGCATTCCGAGTTCCGCGACGGCAATGTGCCGGCTGGCTATCGGCAGTTGCAGGTGTTGCAGGCCTCGCTGGCGGCGCTGCCTGGGGGCGTGGACAAGGTCTATCTGCGCTCGGACACGGCGGGTTATCAGAAGGATCTGCTGCTCTGTTGTGGCGAGGGCCGGGACAAGGTTTTCGGGGTGATCGAGTTCGCCGTCGGCGCCAACGTGACGGCGGAATTCCGGCGTGCTGCCCTGGCCGTGCCGGAGGCTGAGTGGCGGCCGCTGGATCGTGTTTTCGACGGGCAACGTCAGGAGACCGGCCAGGAGTGGGCGGAGGTCTGCCATGTACCGAGTTGGGCGGGCGAGAGCAAGACGCGGGCGGATTACCGCTTCCTGGCGATCCGGGAACCGCTGGAACAGTTGGAGCTTGGCGATGGGGATCAGTTTCCGTTCCCGACCGCGGAGTTTGCCTCGAAGGGGCGCAGCAAGCTGTTCGCCCTGGTCACCAACCGTGATCTGCCGGGCGATGCGGTGATCTGGTGGTCCCGGGAGCGCTGTGGCAAGAGCGAGGAAGTCCACGCGGTGATGAAGCACGACCTGGCTGGCGGCACCCTGCCCTCGGGTCTGTTCGGAGCCAATGCGGCCTGGTGGGCGATCATGGTGCTGGCGCATGATCTGAACGCGGTGATGAAGCAACTGGTTCTGGGACCGGCCTGGGTGGCACGGCGGATGAAGGCCTTGCGCCTGGCTCTGATCGCCCTGCCTGGCCGGGTGATCCGTCATGCGCGGCGGCTGATCATCCGTTTGGGGAGCAAAGCGGGGCTCGATCTGGTGCTGAGCGCCAGGCGGAAGATCCTGGCCCTGGCGCGCGGCCCGACCTGACGGCTCCGGCCTGCCACGATATCCTTGCTGAAGTGCGATGCCGGCTCCCGGCCAGGGCTCCGCCTGGCCAACGGACAGGCGCGGGACCCGCAAGACGCGTGGCCACCTTGAGAATATCTCCTCGAGCGCGAAATCCGCGGGAGTGGTGCCCGGGCGCGGGCCGAAAACCCCACAACGGCGCCCATCGCCGCCCCTGCCGAGGCGCGTCAGGGACCTGGTTCGGGAATCCTGGGCTCAGATCGGGCTTGACAAAGGCGAAGCACATCACGCCCTGAAGAATGCCCTGCGCATTGGCCGCCATGGCGAAATCCGCGACCGCACCGCAGAGGGTCAACATTACCGCATGGCTGGCCTTAATCTCCTCGCCACCATCATCATCTACTGGAACACGGCTCATCTCGGTCAGGCTGCTGCGCAACGAAAACGTGCCGGGCTGGACTGTTCACCAGAGCTTCTCACGCACATCTCACCCCTCGGGTGGGCACATATCCTGCTCACAGGCGAGTACAGGTTGGCCAAAACGGTGATACTATTCCCGACCCTGACCAAGGGCGGCGTGTACATGTGCATGTCGTCCTCGGAGTTGCATACCCTGCAGTCGGTCGTCAAAGCCGCCGGCGGCCATTGGTCGACCTTTGTAACCTGGGCCAAGAACACCTTCACGCTCGGCCGCTCTGACTATCAACGGCAATACGAGCCGATCCTCTACGGTTGGAAGGAAGGCACGGATCATTTCTGGTGCGGGGCGCGGGATCAGGGCGATGTCTGGTTCGTCGACAAGCCGGCGAGGAACGATCTGCACCCAACCATGAAGCCGGTGGCATTGGTGGAACGGGCAATCCACAACTCATCGAAAAGCCGGGATATCGTGCTCGACCCCTTCGGCGGCTCGGGCACCACCCTGATCGCCTGCGAGAAGACGAGCCGGAGCGGGCGATTGGTCGAGATGGACCCAAAGTATTGCGATGTCATCGTCAGGCGATGGCAGGAGTTCACCGGTCAGCCGGCGACCTTGGAAAGTGATGGGCGGAGTTTCGAAGAAATTGCCGCCTAACTTGCCAGCGCCCGTTCCACGGCTTCGGGTTCGCGGTCGATGACGGTCAGAAGGACACGCGCCGCGCGGTCCGGGACACGGCGGCCCTGCTCCCAGTCCTGCAGAGCGCGCGCATCGAGACCAAAACGATCGGCAAACTTCTGCCGGCTCAATTTCAGACGCTTGCGAAGCGCACGGATCCGTTCAGCCGTGGGATCATCGACAATACGGCAAGGGAGATCAATCTCTCCACGAACATGGCCGAGGACTTCGCCCAGGGCTTCCTCGACCTCGTTGCCCAAGAGGGTGCGTTTCGTTGTCATGATAGCTTCTCCTCTTTCTTGATGGCGGCAACCAGCTTGCTCCAGGCTTTTTTGTCGGCCGGTGATAAATCTTCCTGGGCGGCCTTGGCATATGCGGTCAGGAGATAAATCGCCTCAGGACCAGCATGCCAAAAATATGGGTCCTGATGCCGCCCCGTTTACCCCGGCCCGAGCCCGCCCAGCGTAGCTTTCGGATGCCGCCCGTACCCGGAATAACCGGCGCCGCGATGGGGTCGGCGGCAATGGCAGTTTCCATGGCCTTGCGAACATCCGTTGTTGCCAGTTTGCGAATGGCACGCTCATAGACCTTGGTGGTGAGTATCTCCATCGCGCGTATTATGCGGCATTGCCGCATATAATGCAAGGATAATGATTGCGGCAATGCCGCACATATTTTTCCGCGCGGGTCACCAATATTGATTTGATTGAGGCATCGGGACTGGCGGCTGCGGTGCGGCGCGAGGTGCGGGTGGCGGGGCGGCAGGGCTGGCTGGATGTGCAGATGATCATCACGGTGATCGCACTCAATCTGTGCGGGGGTGATCGGGTCGAGGACCTGGAACGCCTGGAGGCGGACGCCGGCTTTGCCGCGACCATGGAGGCGGTTGAGCGGCGGCTGTTGGTGCGCCGGGAACGTCGGCAACTGAAGAGCCGGTTTCGGCGCGGTCGCGGGCGCAGCGTGCCTTCGCCGTCGGCTCTGTCGGGCTGGTTGGAACGCTTCCACGACGCAGGCCAGGAAGATCTGCGGGAGGCCGGGCGTGCCTTCATCCCGCGCCCGTCGGCGGGTCTGCTTGGTCTGCGGCGTGTCAATCAGGCGCTGGTGTCATTTCTGCAGCACCATCGCAGGCAGGGCTCGGCGACGCTGGACATGGACGCGACGCTGGTGCAGAGCCACAAGCGCCAGGCGGAATACTGCTACAAGAAGTTCAAGGCATGTCAGCCGTTGAACACCTGGTGGGCGGAACAGCAGGTGATCGTGCATTTCGAGTTCCGCGACGCCAATGTGCCGGCCGGCTATCGGCAGTTGCGGGTGTTGCAGGCCTCGCTGGCGGCGCTGCCCGGGGGCGTGGACAAGGTCTGTCTGCGCTCGGAGGCGGGTTATCAGAAGGATCTGCTGCTCTGTTGTGGCGCGGGCCGGGACAAGGTTTTCGGGGTGATCGAGTTTGCCGTCGGCGCCAACGTGACGGCGGCGTTCCGGCGTGCCGCCCTGGCCGTGCCGGAGGCCGAGTGGCGGCCGCTGGATCGTGTTTTCGACGGGCAACGTCAGGAGACCGGCCAGGAGTGGACGGAGGTCTGCCATGTACCGAGTTGGGCGGGCGAGAGCAAGACGCGGGCGGATTACCGCTTCCTGGCGATCCGGGAGCCGCTGGAACAGTTGGAGCTTGGCGATGGGGATCAGTTGCCGTTCCCGACCGCGGAGTTTGCCTCGAAGGGGCGCAGCAAGCTGTTCGCCCTGGTCACCAACCGTGATCTGCCGGGCGATGAGGTGATCTGGTGGTCCCGGGAGCGCTGTGGCAAGAGCGAGGAAGTCCACGCGGTGATGAAGCACGACCTGGCTGGCGGCACCCTGCCCTCGGGTCTGTTCGGAGCCAATGCGGCCTGGTGGGCGATCATGGTGCTGGCGCATGATCTGAACGCGGTGATGAAGCAACCGGTTCCGGGACCGGCCTGGGTGGCACGGCGGATGAAGGCCTTGCGCCTGGCTCTGATTGCCCTGCCTGGCCGGGTGATCCGTCATGCGCGGCGGCTGATCATCCGTTTGGCGAGCGAAGCGGGGCTCGATCTGGTGCTGAGCGCCAGGCGGAAGATCCTGGCCCTGGCGCGCGGCCCGACCTGACGGCTCCGGCCTGCCACGATATCCTTGCTGAAGCGTGATGCCGGCTCCCGGCCAGGGCTCCGCTTGGCCAACGGACAGGCGCGGGACCCGCAAGACGCATGGCCGCCTTGAGACTATCTCCTCGAGCGCGAAATCCGCGGGAGTGACGCCCGGGCGCGGGGCGAAAACCCCACAACGGCGCCCATCGCCGCCCCTGCCGAGGCGCGTCAGGGACTTAGTTCGGGAATCCTGGGGAATGTAGGATTGAATGATTCAGCGAGACATCTTCTATAATCTCCGTTCTGGAGAGGGGGGATGTATCCGATGACCAGCGATCAGCGCGAAATCCGCCGCAAGTCGCGCATTCTTGAGCATGCACAAGCGACCGGGAAGGTCAAAATATTGCGGCGTCTTGATATTGGGCGGTGCAGGTGGCTCGCCATATCCTGTATTGAGTCTCTGCCACCCGGCGATGCTAAGAAGTGAGAGCACGATGAGGCTAAAATTGAAACGCTCAGCCGCCGCCCGATGTTTTGGGATCGCGCGCCCGGAGCAAGAACTGCGCAACAATCAACAATGTCAGAGATACACCCAACACCATGGTTCCGATGGCGTTGACCTCGGGCGTGATGCCGCGCCGAATGGATGAAAACACATAAATCGGCAGTGTGGTGTTAGGCCCCGCAACAAAGAAAGAGATGATGAAATCGTCGAAGCTAAAGGTGAAGCTCAGCAGAAAACCAGCGAGAATTGCGGGGGAAATCTGCGGCAGAGTAATCTGGCGGAATGTTCCCAATGGTGTTGCGTAGAGGTCTTCCGACGCCTCGATCAGGGTCCGATCCATGCCAGCGATCCTCGCCCGCACCAGAACGATCACCAGCGACATCGTAAACAGCGTATGAGCCGCGATGACGGACAGATACCCAAGGGCAAGCTTCGGTGGCTTGACGTCTTCCGGCCACATGGCGGCAAGCATCGGGTTCAGCAGATCGAATACCGTTACCAACGCGATCAATGTGGCGATACCAATCACGATGCCCGGTATCATGATGGATATATAAATGAGTCCATCAAACAGGGCCATCATGGGCCCCCGCATCCGTTGCAGGGCAAGCGCCGCCGTCGTTCCCATGATGCTCGAGAGAACGGCGGCCGACAGAGCAATAATCAGGCTGGTAGTCAGCGCATCCATCACGAACGGATTGGATAGGGCCTTGCCGTACCATTTCACCGACAACCCTTGAAAGTCGCTGGCGTGCCGCCCGGAATTGAAACTGAACAGGACAATGATGCCAATCGGCACATAGAGGAAGAAATAGACTGCGACGGCATAAAAGCGCATGGGTATTTCTCTGCCCTACATTATCGAAACATCTCGTCCGGACTTGCCGCCCATGGTGAAGCGCATGTACAGGCTGACCGTAACGAGCATGATAACGACAAGCGTGACCGCAACGGCCGATCCGAATGGCCAATTCCTGGATTGCAGGAACAAGTCAACCAACGCATTGCCGATAAAGAAAACCTTGCCGCCGCCAAGAAAAGCGGGAATCAAAAACTCACCCATCAACAGGATGAACACCAGCATGCACCCGGTCGCGACGCCCGGCATGGAAAGCGGCAACGTCACCTGCAGAAAGGTACGGAACGGCGCACTGCCCAGGTCACTCGATGCTTCGAGAAGGCGCTTATCGAGTTTCTCCAGTGAAACAAAAATCGGGAAAACCATCAGCGGCAGGTAGCCGTAGATGATGCCCACAACCACGGCGCCAGGGGTATTGATCAGGCGAACACCTTCAATGCCGATAAATTCCAGTAGCGCCGGAATTCCGCGCCCGCCGAGGATGAAAATCCAGGCATAGGTACGGATCAACAGGCTGGTCCAGAATGGCACGATGACCAAAACCAGCAACAAGAGCTTCCATCGCGGATTCACCTTGACGGCAAGATAATATGCCAGTGGATAGGCGATAAGCAGACTCACAACTGTGCCGAGTGGCGCGTATGTCATCGTATTCTTGAAAGCGGTAAAGCGCGACGGCAGGTTGGCGTACTGCTCGAAGGTAAATCCCGCCCCATATCCCCCCACCGGCGAGCGCTCCCCAAAACTGAAAATAACGACGACAATCAGAGGCATCACAAGCATAACCAGGAACCACACCGTGGTAGGCGTCAAGAGCGCCACCGTCAGCCAATTCCCTCTGCTGCTTACACCTCTAACTGTCGCCGCCATACTCGGTCCCTCGTGCCGAATTCAGGCAGACTTGAAGCGGGCAATCAATTCAGCGCGAATTGGATCGGTCAGCGTCTGTGCGGCGCCGAACTCCAATCCGCTCATCAGCTCAGCCGCCGGGAACAATATCGGATTGTTGGCCGTGTCGGCGGGTAGCATGGCCTCGACGCGGGAGTCGCCGGTCGCGTATCCATGCGAGGCGAACTCACGTACTTGGATGTAGGGGTCCAACAGGAAGTTCACGAAGGCGTACGCAGCCTCCAGGTGTGGAGCATCCTTCGGGATGCAGTAGAAGTCCGACCATATCTCACCACCATCCGTGCCTAGGACGTATTCCATCTCGGGCATATCGGTGTTGAGTTGCAGGGCGTCGCCGTTCCAGCAGATCGACATCCACCCATCGCCGCTGCGCATACCCGGCTGATAGTCCGACGTTATTGCGAACAGGTGCGGTTTGGAATCGATCAGCACCTTCTCGGCTTCGGCCAGTTCGCCCGCGTCGATGGAATTGAACGAGTATCCCAAAGCGCACAGCGCGGCGCCGATGGTGGTCAGCTGATAGTCATGAACGATGGTATGGCCGGAGCCTTCGCCCATGGTGACTTCAAAGAAATCCTTCCAGGATTTCGGGCCGCTCGTGATCCTGGTGGTATTGACCACGAAGCCGGTGGTGCCCCAGTTCTTCAGTACGGCGTAGACCTTTCCGTCGACCGTGGCAGGATTGGCGAAAAGGGGATTCTGGGCGCTGGGGTCGTGATTGGGAAGACGGGATCGATCCAGTTCCTGGATCAAATCAAGCGCCACATAGTTGGATATGGTGTAGTTGGTGGGGACAAACACGTCCCAACCGGTGCCGCCGGCTTGTAGTTTCGCCAGCATTTCCTCGTTCGAACCAAAGGCGTTGATCTGAACGTTTACGCCGGTCATCTTGGTGAACTCTTCGATGTTGGCCGGGTTGTGGTAGTTCGGCCAGGTGGAGAAGATCAACTTGTCACCCAACTCGCCAAAGGCATGGGCCTTGCGAGGTGCGAGCCCGGGGACAGCGGCCGCCATGACCGCCATGGCGGTGCCAAGGCCAGTGACGCCCAGAAAATGACGCCTTGAGACCGATCCTCGCTTGTAACGCCACAGTTGATGCATGAATTTTTCGGCGCTGATTGGCGCGTTATCATAGTGTTTCCTGGTCATGATTTTAGTCTCCCTGGTTTGCGGTTCCGTCTTCATCGTTCAAGGAGGCCGCACCGACGGGTGAGCGGCCCCGTTCAAGAATTTCATCGAATGCAAGCGCCGAGGTGTCATCCCAACCGACGCGGACAGCATCTCCCGGAGAGAACCCACCGGAAATGCCCTCGGCATGCTTTGAGGCGTGGATGAGGATATCGCCAAGATCATCGGTCTCGACCAGATACTCAGTTTGCTCACCGAGGAAGATTCTGTTCTTCACGCGCGCTGGCGTTTCCACATCGGCGGAAAAAACCGCCTTGCCATTCGCCGCCGCGATATGCACCAGTTCCGGCCGCACCGCGAGCTTCGCTTTTCGATCCCGGCTGAGGGCTGTTCCGCTGCGGGTAACCCGGCCCCTCAGCACACGGCCGCTGGCGAGCCTGATCGTAGCGCCTTCATCATTGGCCTCGGCGACGATGCCCCCGAAAAAGTTCGATTTTCCAACGAAACCTGCGACGTAGTGGTTCGCCGGCTCATCATAAAGCTCCCGGGGATCGCCTACCTGCACGATGCGCCCTTCGAGCATGATGCAGATGGTATCGCTCATCGAGAGGGCTTCTTCCTGATCGTGGGTCACGAGGACAAACGTGATGCCGACGTCGCGTTGCAGGGTTTGCAGTTCGAGTTGCATTTCCTGACGCAGCTTGCGATCAAGCGCTGCCAAAGGCTCGTCGAGGAGCAACACCGTCGGCCGGTTGATGAGGGCACGGGCCAAGGCGACGCGTTGTTGCTGACCGCCGGATAATTCCCAGACGCGACGCCGCTCGTAGCCCTCGAGGCGTACCAGTTCGAGGATTTCACCGACCCGTTTGCTAATTTCCTTCCTGCCTGGGCGCGGTTTCAGTTGCCGCAAGCCATATCCGACGTTGTCCGACACGTTCATGTGGGGGAACAGGGAGTAACTCTGGAAAACCATGTTGACCGGGCGCTTATACGGCGGCACGCCGACTACCGACCGACCGCCGATTTTGACGTTGCCGGTCGTTGGCTGATCGAACCCGGCGATCATGCGAAGCGAGGTCGTCTTGCCGCAGCCCGACGGCCCGAGCAAACTGAAGAACGAGCCACGCTCGACGGTAAGAGATACGTCGTCGACCGCCACGATGTCAGCAAAACGCTTCGTGACACCTCGAAACTCAATGTCGATCTTTTTCGGATTACAGGATTGTGTGGGCAGTTCCTTCTTCCCTCCGGTTGATGGCGGATATCCCTTAAATTAGCATAATTTTCGTGTTTTGTAAATTAAGTGGACTACCACTTAACTTGCATATATACTTACCACTACGGCAATATAAGGCATATACCATTAAAGGCATATACCAAATTGGATATGCGAAATTGCGTAAGGACGCCGTGGAGGGACCATCGTCGTGACGACTCAACCCAAGCGGACTAGGAATATCGCTGCGGGAAGTGCCGCATGGCTTGCGCTGCTCTCTCAATGCATTGATTCAATTGGTGCCGAGAATTTTCCGCAAATCCTGGTTGATGCCCTCAAATCGCTCACGAAGTTCGACTACTCGGTCGTCTTCGCCTTCTACCAAAGCGAAAGGCCCCTCTGCCTGTTCCATACCTTTTCGCCCAAAAAACGAGTCGTTTTTGTCGATGATTATCTGCTGGGGCCCTATCTGCTGGACCCGTTTTTCAAGGCATGTGGTCGCAATGTCGACACCGGGTTGTATCGGCTCCGCGACATCGCACCCGACCGCTTCTATCAAAGCGAATACTATCGCTCCTACTACATCCAGACCGGCCTTTCGGAAGAGATCTGTTACACCTTCTATATTGCGAAGGGCGTAGCGGTCGCGATCTCGCTAATGCGCTCGGGTGAGAGTTCGCGGTTCTCGGCGCGGGAGTTCAGGTTACTGGACAGCGTCGCGCCGATTGTCGTCAGTCTCGCGCAGCGCCACTGGCAGGATGTCCCGGAAAAATTCGACATTGAGACTGCAGTCGCCGAGCGGCACGAAGACAGTACGTTGATCGAAAACACGGTTAGCACCTTGTTCAGCAAACGCATCACGCCACGAGAGACCCAGGTGGTCGCGCAAGTTCTCGAGGGGCATTCCTCGGATTCGATCGCCACGAACCTCGGGATATCGGTAGGAACGGTCCGCATCCACCGCCGCAATATTTACGCAAAACTGCGGATTTCCTCGCAACAGGAGCTTTTCTCGATCTTCTTGAAAAAAATCACGACGGGGCATGGATCGGAGGGCTGGCGCGCCGGCCGGCGGGGCCCTGCATCGATGCACCCCGCGAGGCGACGCGAGAGGGTCACTTCAGAAGACCCGGCCCCATGATTCGAGGACATTTCGACGAACACTAATGGGAGAAGTCAGACATGCCCAACGGCACGAATTCGCAGGACGTGAAAACGGCCACCCGGGCTGGCCGATTGGCCGGAAAGACCGCCGTCATCACCGGCGGCGCCGCGGGAATGGGGCGCGCCACCGCGCTGGCCTTCGCCAATGAAGGCGCCGCCGTTGTTATCCTCGATATTCAGAAGGACGCCGGCGAGGAGGTTGCTCGCCTGATCAGGGAAAGCGGCGGCACCGCCGAATTCATCGAAGCCGACGTCTCGGATGCCAGCCAGGTCGATGGCGCCTTCGACCGGGTCGCCAAGACTGTCGGGCCCTACGACATTCTCTTCAATCACGCCGGCACCATCACAGTGAAGCCGCTCCATGAATCGACCGAGGCGGATTACGACCGCTTGATGGACATTAACGTGCGTTCCGCCTTCCTGGTATGCCGCCGAGCAGTAAAGGAGATGAGCGACAACGGCGGCGGGTCAATCGTAATTACGGCGTCGATCGCCTCCGAACTGGGGTACGCCTTGGAATCGCTTTACTGCATGACCAAGGGCGCCGTCCTGCAATTGGCACGCAGCATATCCGTGGAATACCGGGACCGGGGGATTCGTTGCAACGCCGTGTGCCCCGGCTTCGTCAAAACCGCGCACGGCCTGCGTGAGATCGAAGAGTTGGACACCGCAGGACAGGCCTGGGAGGAAGGTGCGCTCGCCGAAGCCCAGGGCCGCATCTGCGAGCCCGAAGAGGTTGCCGCCGCAGTCGTATTCCTGGCCTCCGACGAGGCCAGCTTCATCACTGGCAATGCCCTATACGTCGATAACGGCTGGTATGCTAAAGGCTAAACCCGGTACGTCTTCACACGCAAAATCGGACATGTAAGCGGCGGTGAGAGACTGTGCCACTGAGGCGGCGGGATAACTCTGCCGCGGCGGTTCAAAATTGGGCCGGAGATCATAGCCTTTGAATTCGATGAGATCGGATTGAAATGCGGCGGATGTACTCAGTGGATTTGTATAGTCGAGTTCGGCGCGCGTGCCATGTGGAGGATATGTCCATTCGCGCGGCCGCGCGGGTTTTTGGTCTTCACCGCGAGACGGTCTCCAGGATGCCTTTGTATTGGGGATTATGTAGGAGAGTGCCGAAATGGGGGTTGACATTAGTCGGCACTCTCATGTATTATGTTTGTATTCCAGGAGGATATGGATATGGTGAAGCACAAATCGGCGGGCAAGAGCGACCGCCAGGGCATCAGCCTCGTAGAACTGTTCAAGCGTTGGCCGACCGATGAGGCGGCCGAGGCGTGGTTCATCGCCCGCCGCTGGCCCGAGGGTATCCACTGCCCGCACTGCGGCTCTCTGAATGTGCAGACTGGCGCCAAGCACAAGACCATGCCCTACCGTTGCCGGGAGAAGGAGTGCGCGAAGCGGTTTTCCGCGAAGACGGGCACGGTGATGGAAGGCTCGAAGCTGGGCTTCCAGGTCTGGATGATCGCCACCTACTTGCTCTCGACGAGCCTGAAAGGGGTCTCCAGCATGAAGCTCCATCGGGATTTGAACATCAACCAGCGCAGCGCATGGTTCCTCGCGCACCGGCTTCGGGTTGCCTTGACCGAACGGCAGGGCGCGTTCGCGGGGCCGCTCGAAGCCGACGAAACCTACATGGGCGGGCGCCGGGCCAACATGCCCAAGGCGAAGCGGAAAGAGCTGACGGGCCGGGGCGCTGTAGGGAAGACGGCAGTTGCGGGTGTGAAGGATCGCGCGACAAATCGCGTCGCGGCGCAAGTTGTTCCTTCCACTGACGCCCGGACTCTGCAAGGCAAGGCATATGAGCGGAAGGCATCCCTAGCCGCTAAACCGGAGCAGCGCGTTGTTGAAATCGTGCATCCGTCCTACCAGCCGAGCAAGGTGGCGCTGGAAGAGGACATGCGAGTAGACGCCCGTTTCGAGGAAGCCGTGGACGCGCTCGCGCAGCCCGTCAGCACCCGCCACATCGCCCGTCCGAAGCCGGGCCACTAAGCGGCTTCCGGCACTTTCCTACATAATCCCCATAAGTATGGGGATTATATACCAAAGCGCCATTTAGCCATTGCAATTCATGGGACTCTCGTGTATTCCAAGAACACTACATAAAACGGAGTAAGGCGAGATGCACAAGGCACCAGGTAAAAGTGATCGCGAGGGAATTAGCTTAATCGAGTTAATGGACATGTTTCCCAGCGATGACGTCGCGAGAGAATGGTTCGAATCCAGGATATGGCTGAGCGTGTTGAAGCCTGACGTGACCGATGCGTATCCGGTTGCCTTGATCGCCTGGGTTTTGTTTGGGAATTATATGCCAAAGTGCCATTTAGCTATTGCACTCAATGGGACTCTCGTATAATATAATGACACTGAAGGCAAAGGGAGTGAACGATGCACAAGGCCCCCGGTAAAAGCCATCGCAAGGGAATTAGCCTGGTTGAACTGATTGATATGTTCCCCAGCGATGATGTTGCGAGAGAGTGGTTCGAATCCAGGATATGGCCGGAAGGCCCGCATTGTCCGCATTGCGGGTCGTTTGATGTGCAGGTCGGAACGGCGCATAAATCAATGACGCATCGCTGCCGCACTTGCCCGGACAAGCCCAGGTTCTCGTTGAAAACCGGCACGATACTTGAGTGCACGAAATTGGGCTATCGGACATGGGCAATAGCTGTTTACATGCTGATTACGAACCTCAAGGGCGTGTCCAGCATGAAGCTGCATCGTGATTTGAAGATCACACAGAAATCCGCCTGGCACTTGATGCACCGGCTTCGCAAGTCATCTGATGCACGCGGCTTGAAGTGTTTTTCAGGCCCGGTTGAAGTCGATGAGACTTGCATCGGCGGCAAGGAGAAGAACAAGCACGCTGACAAGAAGCTCCGCGCCGGCAGGGGTGGTGTCGGCAAGTCGATCATTGTGGGGGCCAAGGACCGCGAAACCAACCGCGTGAATGCCGCCGTGACAAGCGGGACGGACGCCAGGACGCTTCAGGAGTTTGTCGGCGATCACGCTGCCGAGGGGGCGACAGTCTGCACAGACGATCACGGCGGGTATCGGGGGATGGCGTTCGAGCATGAGACCGTCAAGCACAGTGTCGGCGAGTATGTGAACGGCATGGCCCACACCAACGGGATCGAATCCTTCTGGTCGATGCTCAAGCGGGGCTATCACGGCACCTGCCACCACATGAGCAGCAAGCACCTTGGCCGCTATGTCGGTGAGTTCGCCGCGCGCCACAATATCCGTGAATATGATACCGCCGATCAGATGGGCGCGTTAGCAACTGGAATGAGAGGGAAGCGGTTGCGGGAGTTGATCGCATGACTCCAGATGAACGTATGACCCATTCCGCCTTTGTGACACGGAACAAGTCGTGGGCTGGCAACCCTGTCATACCATCGTGGGTGGACCTAAGAAATGTTGGGCTGGATCAGTCGCCTGGCAGGCGGCCTCCCGTTCCAGGCTCGCCGCACGGCGTCGGCGGTTCTCCCGACCGAGCTCGGTCACCGGGCCGGCCCCGGGCGTGCCCGGACGTATCTCGCGGCGCCGCCTGGCGCGCGGCCTTGCGGTCGGCCTGGGTGAGGGTGGGACCCATGTGTTCGGTTGCCTCGCGTACCCAGCGGTCGGCCTCGATGGTGTTGCCCCGTGCGCGGGCTTCGGCCTCGCGCTCCTTGCAGGAGCGGTGATCGAGACGCAGGTCGAGACGCGCGCGCTCGTATGCCTCATTGAGCATCGAGGCCCAGACGCTGCGGAGGTAGCGGGCCTCGCTCCGGCCGTTCCATTGGCTTTAATCGGTGTACTGCCGTGAAAGGAGTAGCAATGACTTCCAAAGACAAACCAACTGTCGTGGTGAAACCTCGCAGCTATCAGCCCACAAAGGCAGAGAAGGAAGAAACGGTTGGCTATAAGGCTTCGCAAGATGAAGCCGTCAAAGCCTTGTTTCGCCAAGTCATTGTCAAGGATGAAGATTAACCGGCAATGGCACTTTGGCATATAATTCCCATTCCTTGGGGTGTCATTCTGCCCCTTACCGGAGTCGACCCGAAGGGGGATAATCACATGATTGCGCAAAGCCCGTATCAATGCCCTCAAACAGCAGGGATTACCACCGCAGGAGATTGCGGATATCCTTGGCGCGAGCAAAGTTACGGTCAACACAGATATCCGCGAGATCAAGGACGAACAGGCGCGGGCTGCGGCCTTGCGCTCAGGCCCGGGAAGGAACCGGCATGGCTGAATCGGCAGATCAAAAGCCCCCGGCAAAGATAAGCCACGATGCGCTGTTCCGGGTTTTGCTGGAGGATCCCGACCGGGCGGCCACGCTGCTGCGGGAATATCTGCCGCCGGCCCTGAGTGTGCGCCTGGCCGATGCGCCGCCAAAACTCCTGGATGGCACCTTCGTGGATGAGCACAGCCGGATGACGCAGAGCGACCGGCTGTTTGAGGTGAAGCTGACCGACGGCCCCCCTGCCCTGGTGTATACTTTGGTGGAGCATAAATCGGTGTCAGAACCCGGCACGCCGTTGCAGCTTCTGGGCTATATGGTCCGCATCTGGACGCGATACGCTGAGGACAAACCGGCACGGCTGCGCGCCCTGCCTGTCATCATCCCCCTGGTGTTCTACCACGGACGCGCTTCATGGGCCGTGCCGCAGGTTTTTGGTGAGATGGTGCAGATGGATGATGATACCGCGCCCTTCGTGCCGTCGTTTCGCTACGCGCTGCATGATCTGGGCACCATCCCGATGGAAGAGTTGTCGGGCGATGCGCCGGTCCGGGCGGTTCTGACCGCCTTGCGTTATGTACAACGCAATGATGAAGTGACCCGTGAGGTTCTGACGGTGCTGCTGCGCGACCTGCCGGACGGGACCGTATTGAAGAAGATCGTGTTTCGGTATATCGTCGAAAAATACGAGGTGCCGCTGGAAGATGTCAGAGCGGCACTGGACACCGCAAAGGATGGTGGAGGCAAAGCGCTGATGGGGACAATCGCAGAAGCACTGAAACAAGAAGGTAAAGCTGAAGGCGAAGCCAGAGGGCTGGCTGCCGGTGAGATACTTGGCCGTGAAAAAGGCCTTGCGGAAGGCCAGGCGCGCGCCAAAGCTGAGGGCAAAGCTGAGGGACTGGCTGAAGGTGAAGCCAGGGGCGAAGCCAGGGGCGAAGCCAGGGGTGAAGCCAGGGGCGAAGCCAGGTCCCTGATGCGCCTGCTGGTGAAGCGGTTTGGCCCCCTGCCCGAGCCTGTCGTCGCTCAGATTGCGGCGGGGAGCATTGAGGAGCTGGATCGCTGGGTGGACCGTGTTCTTGATGCCCCTGATCTGGAAGCCGTATTCGCGGATCGGCGGGATCACTGAATTGGGTGCCGGCCCCGGAAAACACGGCGGTGCCCGTTCGTGTGAAAAGGGCCGGGATTCGCAAATGTCACAAGATTTGCGACACCAGGCGGTCGCACGTAAAACAAGGGGATTATATACCAAAGTCACATTATTAGCTTGACCACCTGGGGCAACTGAATTATAGTAGAGTCACAACAGGAGATCGAGTTATGACGCAGAAAACAAACGCACCCGGTAAGAGCCATCGCAAAGGACTGACGTTTGTTCAGTTAGTAAAGATGTTTCCTGATGACGCAACCGCCGAAAAGTGGTTTGCGAAACAGCCTTGGCCTGATGGCCCCTATTGCCCACATTGCGGTTCGTTTAACGTCCAGTGTGGACTAACAGCCCGTTGAAAAAGTCGCCATTGACCGGGTTTCACCCCACGACGAAACATAAGGGGATTATATACTTGAGTGACCACGGCGTCAGTCCTCCGGTGGGGGCTCTGTTGGTCCTGCCGATCCTTCCAGTGGGCTATCAAACAAGCGTCTCGCAATGTTTTCCGGCGTATCGTTGATCGCCGGAAATTCCTCGTCGTATTTCTGCTTGGTGTCCTTGTCTGCCATTTCCGTTCTCCCTATGCCGATTTCGGCATTTGCGGGTGTCGTCCGATAAAAAAGTCCTCGATAGTATAAATCTGCACTTTGGGAACATCCATGAACCGTCCTGTGCTGGCGGCAGCGTTCCGCATTCCTGTCGTTACATGGCTTTCAAAACATGTGAATATCCCCATGTCCGCCCCAGCTTGTTGTCGGGCACCATTGAACGCCTGCACATCGCCAGGTCCGGTCCCCCCGCCTTTTACCTGCGACACGATATCCACGAATTGTCCCTTGCGGATCGCAACTCGTCCACGTCCGTCTATGCCTTTGTCACCGCGTTGGCGTGTGTTTGCTTCCATACCATCCACAATAGACGCGGCCCAGCGCTCAAAGCGAAAGGCATCGAGGCTGGCAAGCGTTTTCGCATCATCTCGGGTTTTCGGCATACCGATAAACTCGATATTATCCCACAAGTTATCGAAACGGCCCCGCAATCGTTCCTCTATTACCTTGCAAGCATTTACACAAATATCAACACCAATCCAGTCTCGCCTGAGTTCATGAGCGGCATGAACACTCGTGCCACAACCGCAAAAGGGATCGAATACCACGTCGCCTTCGTTACTGCTCGCCTTGACGATATTCCTCAACAGGGCGAGAGGTTTTTGTGTTGGATAACCTACCCGCTCTCTCGATGATCGCCCTATAGCATTGATTTCCCAAACATCCCTCATTGACGACATAGTATACCATCGACCGTGATCGTCTTTGTATTTTTCGATCCCTTTGAATCCGGGAGGCGCAGCCGTCGAATAAGAACGTTCCTTCTGAACATTGAAAACATGAGCAGGCTTGTGTGACTTGGTGTAAAACAGAATTACATCATGTTTCTTGCCGAACCATTTCTTGCTTACTCCGCCCGTTCTGTACGCCCAAATAATCTCATTCATGAATTTGCCCCCCCCCGAAAATACCATCCATCACGATCTTCAGATAATGACTCATGGTCGGGTCGCAGTGGAGATAGATCGAACCGGAACTCGCTAGAACGCGCCGACATTCGCGAAGGCGATTTGCCATATAAGACAGATAAGCAAGTTGTGATCCCTCCCCGAGTATCTTTCTCAATCCCTCCATAGTTCCGCCCAGCGCGACATCGCCCGCGACATCGTGGAAATCATCGACAGCTTCATGCCAACGCCAAGTGTCGTCGAATGCGACCCACTGCGCGCCGCCTGTAAAGGCGTTGTAGAGGCGCTTGGAGTTGAAGGGTGGATCGAGATAGATCAGGTCTACGGATTCGTCGGGCATATCCTCGCGCATCACGTCGAGGCAATCTCCGAAATAGAGCTTGTTTGACATGATCACGCCACCAAATCGCGGTAGCGCAATGGACCCCCAATCATATTAGCGGCAATGACCTCCATCATGTCGATGGTGTCCATGGGCCGGTTGTTGTGCCGTCCCGCAAACTCGCCAACATAGCGACCCATGTGCTTTGTGCTGAAATGGTGGAAGGTGCCGTGATAGCCGCGCTTGAGCGTTGCCCAGAACGACTCCAGCCCGTTCGTGTGCGCCATGTCGCGCACATATTCCCCGGCGGAATGGCACACGGCTTCATGAGTGCGGTTCTTCATGCCACGGTATGCTGTGGCCTCATCCGTGTAGACGGTCGACTCCTCTGCCGTGTGTTCGGCCACAAAGCCCTGTAGCGTCTCTTTGTTGGTGGATTGAAGGACTTTGGCGACGATCTGATTGGTTGAGCGATCCTTCGCGCCAATAACCGGCGTTTTGCCAACTGGGCCACGTCCGGCTTTCAACTTCTTGCTGTGGTGCTTGTTCTTTTCTTTGCCGCCCATATAGGTTTCATCGATCTCGGTAGGACCGACAAACAGCGCGTCGAAATTGTCGTAGCTTTTGCGGATGCGGTGCGCGAGATGCCATGCCGACTTCTGCGTGATGTTAAGATCACGATGCAGCTTCATGCTGGACACGCTTTTCAGGTTGGTGGCGAAAAGGTAAATCGCAATCGCCCAGCCCTGATGGCCGATATGTGAGTCTTCCATTTTGGAATTGGTGCGAACAGAAAAGAACCCGCTCCCGTGCTTACGGCACGACCGGCACCGATGCGGCATTGAACGATGCGTTGTTTTTACCTGCACATTTGTCGAACCGCATTTCGGGCAGGAAATCCCGTCCGGCCAGCGCGTCTTGATGAACCATGCCTCCGCCTTTTCGTCATCGGGAAACATCCGAAACAGTTCGGCGATCGACATTCCCTTCCGAAAACTCTTGCCCGGTGCATTCGACATTATCGGCTCCTGTTTTGATTCTTGAGTCACCATAGCGGGGCAATTTGCTAACGTCACCATTTTGGTCACTCAAGTATATAATTCCCAAACATAACGCGGCGTCGGCGGTTTCGCCATCCTCCGAGACGATGAGGACGATCCGAGCGACCAAAACGGCTCCAGAGGGCGCAACAAGCACGAAAACACCGCCATATCCGCCCGCCACAGCCTGGCGCGGGGTGCCGGCGCCGATGAGTTGGCGCATCAGCAACGAGAGGTTGTGGCCGGCGACGTGAAGCAGGTATCGCTTGTGCACGTTCTCGCGCCCGCGCAGCCAGGTTCGGCGCATGCCGCCGCGATCGAGGGTGTGGGCAAAGGAGCGCTCGACGATCTCGGCGCGCAGCTTGAAGGCATCGCGGGCGAGCGCGGACTTGAGCCGCACGCGGTTGTTGGTGACCGCCCGGCGCGCCGCCTGGTCATCGCGCCAGCGCGAAAAGCCCTTCTGCCTGGGCTCGGCGATCCGGGTCTTCCAGGGACTGTCGTCCAGGGCCTTCAAGACCGCCCGTGAGAAATAGCCCTTGTCGGTGACGCATTCGGCCGGGCTCTCTGGCGTCGGTGCCGCAGCCACCGCCTCGAGGTTTGCCTCGGCCGCCGCCAGGGTCTTGAAAAGCGTCGTGGTGTCGCCCTCATCGGCTGGGTGCAACTCGGCCGCCACCACCGCCCCGGTGTCCAGATCCACCGCGTGCTCGGGCTTGTAGGCCAGATGGGTCGTGCCGTCCTTCATCCTGGCGACCCTGGCCTCGGGGTCGCTCCTGCAAACCCAATCCTGGTTCGAGAGCTTCTTGCCCTTGCGCTTGCGGTCCAGACGCGCCAGGTCCTCGGCCGTGGGCGTCTCGATGCCGCTCTCCCGGGCCAGATGCTCCAGCATCTCCCGGTAGCCCTCACCCGTGTCGCGCCGCACGATGTTGCGCAGCGCCGCGTTGGCCTCCATGGTCGAGGCATCCACCCCGATGCGGTCGCCCTTCACCAAACCCGCCTCGGCGATCAGCGCCAGAACCCAATCGAAGACCACCGCGTGCACCTCGTGGGGCAGACGCGTGCGGGTCTTCGACAGCCAGGAATGGTCCGGCACACGATCCCGGCTCTCCAGCCGCAGAAACTCCCGCAGCGACAGCGAATCCGAGCAGCGCCATTCCAGCCCGCGCTCAGAGTCGATGCCCTCGAAGTAGCCCACCAGATGCATGCGGAAATAGCGCCCCGGCGGCACCGAAGGCGCTCCCGTCCTGGCCGCGTAATAGCACCGGCAGGTCGCCTCGACGAAGTCGTCGAAGCCGCCCTCGATCAGGACCGACTGAAGACGGTCGTAAAACACATGACCCGGCGAGCGCGGCATCTCCGCCCAGCCCACCATCAAATCACCCTGACGATCCTTCCGCAGTCCCATCGCCATCGGCGAACCCCCCGGTCAAATCGGAACATCAAAGAATCAGACCAGGCCGCTCGCGTCCAGGGCCGACTTCGTCAACGGGCTGCTAAGGGACAAATCAATGACGCACCGATGCCGCGACTGTCCCGACAAGAGAATGTTTTCCATGAAACTTGGAACGGTCATGGAAGGATCGAAGCTTGCCTATCAAATCTGGGCAATAGCCATCTATCTGCTTTCCACAAATCTCAAAGGTGTATCCAGTATGAAACTGCACCGTGATCTTGGGATCACGCAAAAGTCTGCATGGCATCTGGCGCATCGACTTCGGAAATCTTTCAAAGCGGGCGAGATTCCTTTCGTTGGCCCGGTTGAAGTCGATGAGACTTGCATCGGCGGCAAGGAGAAGAACAAGCACGCTGACAAGAAGCTCCGCGCCGGCAGGGGTGGTGTTGGCAAGTCGATCATTGTGGGGGCCAAGGACCGCGAAACCAACCGCGTGAATGCCGCCGTGACAAGCGGGACGGACGCCAGGACGCTTCAGGAGTTTGTCGGCGATCACGCTGCCGAGGGGGCGACAGTCTACACAGACGATCACGGCGGGTATCGGGGGATGGCGTTCGAGCATGAGACCGTCAGGCACAGTGTCGGCGAGTATGTGAACGGCATGGCCCACACCAACGGGATCGAATCCTTCTGGTCGATGCTCAAGCGGGGCTATCACGGAACCTGCCACCACATGAGCAGCAAGCACCTTGGCCGCTATGTCGGTGAGTTTGCCGCGCGCCACAATATCCGTGAATCTGATACCGCCGATCAGATGGGCGCGTTAGCAACTGGAATGAGAGGGAAGCGGTTGCGGGAGTTGATCGCATGACTCCAGATGAACGTATGACCCATTCCGCCTTTGTGACACGGAACAATTCGTGGGCTGGCAACCCTGTCATACCATCGTGGGTGGACCTAAGAAATGTTGAGCTGGATCAGTCGCCTGGCAGGCGGCCTCCCGTTCCAGGCTCGCCGCACGGCGTCGGCGGTTCTCCCGACCGAGCTCGGTCACCGGGCCGGGCCCGGGCGTGCCCGGACGTATCTCGCGGCGCGCCTGGCGCGCGGCCTTGCGGTCGGCCTGGGTGAGGGTGGGACCCATGTGTTCGGTTGCCTCGCGTACCCAGCGGTCGGCCTCGATGGTGTTGCCCCGTGCGCGGGCTTCGGCCTCGCGCTCCTTGCAGGAGCGGTGATCGAGACGCAGGTCGAGACGCGCGCGCTCGTATGCCTCATTGAGCATCGAGGCCCAGACGCTGCGGAGGTAGCGGGCCTCGCTCCGGCCGTTCCATTGGCTTTAATCGGTGTACTGCCGTGAAAGGAGTAGCAATGACTTCCAAAGACAAACCAACTGTCGTGGTGAAACCTCACAGCTATCAGCCTACAAAGGCCGAGAAGGAAGAAACGGTTGACTATAAGGCTTCGCAAGATGAAGCCGTCAAAGCCTTGTTTCGCCAAGTCATTGTCAAGGATGAAGATTAACGGGCAATGGCACTTTGGCATATAATTCCCATTTGTTTCGGCCGCCCAAGACGATCTCTTCAGCGAGGCGAGCCTGCATTTCGGTGAGGCCATCCGGTCGGTTTCGAATGATGATGTCATCGGTCAAGGTTTGAGATCCTCTTCTCATTGGAGGCTGATGCAGCACCCGGAGCCATCGGGCGCCAAGTTTACACCACGGGCGGGACTAATACCAACGGCCTTCTCAATTGACTCCTGCTCTTCGACGTTGGAAGTGGATTTGATCCCATCTCCGAGCCGGGCTGCGATCAAGTAGATCATGGTGATGAAGGTCTCGGTGTTGCGGTAGCCTCTGGCTCTTGCCCTGGCGGCCTGAAACAGTCCGTTCATTGCTTCCATGCGGGGCTTCCATGCGGGCGTTGCTGTGGATTGACGTCCAACGTTCGAGAGAATGCGCCTGGGATGTTTTTTGACCGTCTCCAGAGCCTTGCGGACGGCTTCGAGCAGCGGAGCGTCTCCGGTCTGTTCGTGTCGAGACGCTGTTCGACCAGCCGCCATGGTGGCGTGACCCCGAGGCCAAGAGCCAATACATCCTGAGCATCCATCGCCTGTCCCTCCCTCCGTTGTTGTCTATGATGACAGAGGGTAGCTGATTACGCCCTAAGTGACACCCTGAATTACAGGTTAAACGTCTAAGATTCTTGACTCTTTGGGGTTCCCAAATCAACGAAAGTCCGACTCTCTGTGATCGACGCATAGGAGGGAATGGCAATGGCAAGTGTCGAGATTACACGCACGGATATGACAGCGGCGGAGTTGCGAGCGGCGGCGGGCGGCGCGAAGAATGGGCGCACGGCGCGACGGATGCTGGCGCTTGCGCTGGTGCTGGAGGGGGCGGACCGGGCGACCGCTGCGGCGACCTGCGGGATGGACCGGCAGACGTTGCGCGACTGGGTGCACCGCTACAACGCCGAGGGGCTGTCCGGCCTCTCCAACCGCCCCTCGCCCGGGAAGCCGCCACGGCTTTCGGCGGCGCAGAAGGCCGCGCTCGCCGCGCAGGTGGAGAAGGGTCCCGACCCGGAGGTCGACGGGGTGGTACGCTGGCGGCGCATTGATCTGAAGTGGTGGATGGAGGCGCAGTTCGGGGTCGTCATGCACGAGCGCACGGTCGGCAAGCAGCTGGCGGCGCTCGGCTATCGGCGGCTGTCGGTGCGTCCGCAACACCCGAAGGCCGACCCCGCGGAGCAGGAGGCGTTTAAAAAAACTTCTCCCGGACGGTAGCGGCGGCCCTCCCCGAGGCGGCGCGCGGCAAACCGCTCGAGATCTGGTTCCAGGATGAAGCCAGGGTGGGTCAGCAGGGCACGCTGACAAGGGTCTGGGCGAAGCGCGGCACCCGCCCCCGCGCCGTCCGCGACACGCGCTACAAATCGGCCTGCATTTTCGGCGCAGTCTGCCCTGACCGCGCCACCGCCGCCGGTCTGGTCATGCCCTTCGCCGACACCGAGGCGATGAATGCCCACCTCGCCGAGATCGCCCGCGCCGTAGCCCTTGGTGCCCACGCGGCACTCGTCGCCGACGGTGCCGGCTGGCATGCCGGCAAGGACCTCATGGTGCCCGACAACGTCACCCTGCTCATTCTCCCGCCATACGCGCCCGAACTCAATCCGGTCGAAAACGTCTGGCAATACCTGCGCGCCAACAAGCTCGCCATAACCGTCTTCGATGGCTACGCCGACATCGTCGACAAATGCTGCACCGCATGGAACTTCTTCGCAAACGATACAGCCGCCATCGCCACCATCACCACACGAAAATGGGCACAGGTCAATCGTTAGGGCGATTGGTATAAGGCTTCCGCTTTGTCGTGCCCACGACCAGCGCTGCTCTCAGCCTCGGAGCGGATGCCGGGCACGACCGGCGATTCTCAGCCCCGCGGAAGCGCGGGCTACGCCCGCCTGCTGGGGAACGAAGAAGGCGAGTTTCAGACGGCGCGCGCGTTCGTTGCCAGCTTCGCGGATGACCTGCTGCCCGATGGCCGCCAGAGGATCGTCAGGCATGGTTACGGGCCGGAGCGGTCGATACAGACCGGGATCGGCGCGATCGACGTCCGCCGGGCCAAGGTCCGGGACCGGCACCCGAACGTTGCCGAGGCCGGGAAGGTGCGCTTCACGTCGAACATCCTGCCGAAATGGGCGCGACGCACGAAGAGCCTCGATGTGCTGCTGCCCATTCTCTACCTGCGTGGTATCTCCACCGGCGACTTCCAGGCGGCGCTGGGCGCGATCCTGGGGCCCGATGCGCCGAACCTGTCGCCGGGCGTGGTCTCCAGGCTGACTGCGGGTTGGGAGAAGGAGTATGATGCCTGGCAGCACCGCGATCTCTCGGCCCGGCGTTACGTCTACATCTGGGCCGACGGCGTCTACCTCCAGGCACGAATGGAACCCGAGGCCGAGTGCATCCTGGTCATCATCGGCGCGACACCCGAGGGCAAGAAGGAGTTGCTCGGATTCCAGGTCGGCATCCGCGAGAGTGCGCAGAGCTGGCGCGAGTTGCTGGTCGACATCAAGGCGCGCGGGCTGGCCATGGCGCCCGAGATCGCGGTCGGTGACGGCGCCATGGGGTTCTGGAAGGCTCTCGACGAGGCCTTCCCCGGCACCCGCCATCAGCGTTGCTGGGTCCACAAGATCTCCAACGTGCTCAACAAGTTCCCCAACTCGATGGCGCCGGCGGTGAAGGTGGATCTCCAGAACATCCACCACGCCGAGACCCGGGCCGACGCCGTGGCCGCGCTCGAGACGTTCAGGGAAAAGTACCGGGTCAAGTACGCCCCGGCGGCGACATGCCTGACGAAGGATGTCGATGCGCTGTTGGCCTTCTACGATTTCCCGGCCGAACACTGGGACCATCTGCGCACCTCCAACCCGGTCGAGAGCGTCTTCGCCACCGTCAGGCACCGGACCGTACGCACCAAGGGCGCGCTGTCGCAGAAGACGGTGAAGCTGATGGTGTTCAATCTCGTCCAGGCGGCTTCAAAGACCTGGCGGAGGTTGAACGGGAGAAATCAGTTGCCGAAGGTCATCGAAGGCATCAAGTTCACTGATGGTGTCGCCGTCATTGACACCATCGAAACCAGCGCCGCCTGATCAGGCCGCGTCACCCAAAATCAGGCATAGCTCGCGCGCGTGCCCGTGGATGCAATCGGCGGCCTGCCTGTCCCTGTCGGATGTGGTCGGCCGGAAATGGCCCTGGCGCTCTGAAAACCGACCGTATTGCCGGGCAAGTTTTTGAGGTCGTATCTCAATAGGGTAAGGGTGCCCAACGTCCGGGTGAAACGCAGACCTGCCATTTTTTGGGGAGCTTATGCACCTCAATGGCGTGACTGGATTGTGCCCTTGGAATCACTAGCGTCCCAATTTCGAGCCTTGCGCTCACAAACCACACCCCATTCTATGGGGTGTGGCTCGAGATGATAGCTTAGTCCTTGATTTTATTGGTGGGCGCACACGGACTCGAACCGTGGACCCGCTGATTAAGAGTCAGCTGCTCTACCGACTGAGCTATGCGCCCGAAGTGGAGGTCATCTACGCATCGGAGCCGGATGCGTCAAGGAGAATACGCGGTCAATTCGCCGCTGGTGATAGAATGCCGAGGGATTTCGCTCGATGGGCGCGGATCATTCGACGACCCAGCTATCTGTTCCGCGCAGCAACGCCGCCAGATCGTCATCGTCTGGTGTGGGGCCTTCGCCGGGGCCGTGGCGGGGCTCCGGGCCATCACCGGGCGCCATGAGTTCGTTTTGGGTCGGTCTTTCGACGGCACGGAGCACTCCGATCGCCTCGGGCATCGCCGGGTGGCACATGGCGGCCAGGAGGTGGGCCAGGGCAGGGGTGGTCGCGGCTTCGTCGTGGCGGACCAGATCGTCCTCGCTCACTCCCTTGCCCAGCGTCACCACCTCGAGGCCGAAGCCTGCCTGGCGCAGGCCCTTGTCGCGGTTGGTACCGAACACCAGGGGCTTGCCGTCTTGCAGCTCGACCACATGGTCGAGGCGGATCTTGTTGTCCTTGGCGTAGTCGAAGGCGCCGTCGTTGAAGACGTGACAGTTCTGGTAGATCTCGACGAAGGCCGCCCCCTTGTGCGCCGCCGCCCGGCGCAGGATCTCGTTCAGGGTCGCGGCCTGGGTGTCGACGGCGCGCGCGACGAACGAGCAGCTCGCACCCAACGCCGTGGTCAGCGCGTTCAGCGGCTCGAGCACCGCGCCGAAGGGGGTCGAGCGGGTGACCTGGCCCGGGTTCGAGGTGGGCGAGAACTGGCCCTTGGTCAGGCCGTAGATGCGGTTGTTGAACAGCAGCACCTTGATATTGACGTTGCGCCGGAGCGCGTGCAGCAGGTGGCCGGCGCCGATGCTCAGCCCGTCGCCGTCGCCGGTCACCACCCAGATATCGAGCTCCGGGCGCATCCGTTTCAGGCCCGTCGCGATGGCAGGTGCGCGGCCGTGGATGCCGTGCATCCCGTAGGTATCCAGGTAATAGGGGAACCGGCTGGCGCAGCCGATGCCGGAGATGAAGACCGTGTTCTCGCGCCGCGCGCCGAGGGCCGCCAGCACCTTCTTCATCTGCGCCAGCACGGCGAAGTCGCCGCAGCCCGGGCACCAGCGGACATCTTGGTCGGTGGCGTAATCGGCCGGGACCGGGGCCGGATCAGGAGTGGGTTCTGGTTCGGTCGGGATGTTCACGCCGGGGTCCCTTCCGATACAAGCGCGCGGATCTCACGCAGCAGTTCCTCGACTGTGAACGGGCGGCCCTGGACCTTGTTGTAGCTCGCTACCCCGCCAACAAGCTTCGCGCCGAATTGCGCCCGGATTAGCATCGCCAGATGGCCCATGTTCAGTTCGGGCACCAGCACATGGGTGTAGCGCCCCAGCACCTCGCCCAGATTACGCGGCATCGGGTGCAGGTGGCGCAGATGCGCGTGCGCCACCGCCAATCCTCCGGTGCCCGCCCGCGATGCCGCCTCGCGGCAGGCGCCGAAGGTGCCGCCCCAGCCCAGCACCAGCACGTCGCCCTCATCGGGGCCGTCGACCTCGATGGGCGGGATCAGAAGCTGGGCGTTGTTCACCTTTTGCGCCCGCAGCTCGACCATATGCTGATGGTTCTCGGGGTCGTAGCTGATCGCGCCGCTGCCGTCCTTTTTCTCCAGCCCGCCGATCCGGTGTTCCAGCCCCGGCGTTCCCGGCACCGCCCAGGGCCGTGACAACAGATCGTCGCGGGCATAGGGCTGGAACGGCTGATCGTCGTCGGAAGTCCCAGGGTCATGGACCGGGTGCTGGATCGGGATCGGCACCAGTTCCGACATCTCCGGCACCCGCCACGGCTCGGCGCCGCTGGCCACGAAGACGTCCGACATCACCATGACCGGGGTCATCAGCCGGGTCGCGATGCGCCATGCCTCCAGCATGGTGGCGAAGCAGTCGGCAGGACCGGATGCGGCCAGCACCGGCATCGGCGCCTCGCCCGAGCGCCCGAACAGCGCCTGCAACAGGTCGGCCTGCTCGACCTTGGTCGGCAGCCCGGTCGACGGTCCGCCGCGCTGTACGTTGATCACCAGCAGCGGCAACTCCAGCATCACCGCCAGGCCCAGCCCCTCGGCCTTCAGCGCCAGCCCCGGGCCGCTGGAACTGGTCGCCGCCATGGCGCCGCCGAAGGATGCCCCGATGCAGGCGGTGATGGCGGCGATCTCGTCCTCGGCCTGGAAGGTGCGCACCCCATGCGCCCGTTTGCGGCTGAGGATGTGCAGGATGTCGCTGGCCGGGGTGATCGGGTAGGCGCTGTAGAACAGCTTCTTGCCGCTGAGGCGCGCTGCTGCGATCAGCCCCAGCGCCAGCGCCTCGTTGCCGGTCATATTGCGGTAGCGCCCCGGCGCCAGCTTCGCGCGCGGCACGATATAGCTGCGCTCCAGCGCCTCGCTGGTCTCGCCGTAGTTCCAGCCCGCGTTCAGCGCCAGCCGGGCGGCCTCGGCGATGGCGCCCCCCCCGGCGTCGCCGAACTTGCGCTCGATGAAGGCCAGCGTCGGTTCCAGGTTGCGGCCATAGAGCCAATAGACCAGCCCGAGGGCGAAGAAGTTGCGGTTCTGCTCGGCCGGCTTGCGACCCAGCCCGGTCCCGGCCACCGCCGCCTTGGTCAGGGTGGTGACCGGCGCGCGCAGCACGTTCCAGCCCGCCAGCGTGTCATCCTCCAGCGGGTTGGTCGCGTAGCCCGCCTGGCGCAGGCCGCGGGCGTCGAAGGCGTCGTCGTCGGCGATCAGCGTCTCGCCCGGCTTCAGCCAGTGCAGGTTGGTCTTCAACGCCGCCGGGTTCATCGCCACCAGCGCATCGACCTCGTCCCCCGGCGTCAGCACCGCATCGGACGCGAAATGCACCTGGAACCCGCTGACCCCCGCCAGCGTCCCGCGCGGCGCCCGGATCTCCGCCGGATAGTCGGGGAAGGTCGCAACATCGTTCCCGGCCATCGCCGAGGTCGCCGTCAACTGCGAGCCGGCCAACTGCATCCCATCCCCGGAATCGCCGCAAAACCGGACCACCACCGAACGCCGCGAAGAAACCGGCTTCGCGCCGCGCCGCGTCTGCTGAATCGCCGGCCGGGAAGCCGCCATCCGATCCTCCGTGCCCCGGAACCCGCGCCTCGCCGGTCCCCACTCAGTGGCCCAGTTCTGTGGCCCAGTTTGTTAGTTAGTGCATAAGCGGTTGGAATTCACCCCGTTTTGATCCGGGGCGGCGGGGGAGCGAATTCAACCACCTCCGGGATGAGGTGACAAAGCTGTTCGGGGTGTCAAGACGGGGCGGAACAGGATATCCTCGGTCCTCGCAATGAGCTTGAGGTTCATTTCATGGCATCAGGTTGGAATTCCGCATGGTGCCGATCCCTGAATCGGGGGAAACAATGCGATGCCGAGCACATGGAGAATTTCGGTTCCGTGACGGACGCTGCCACTCCCGATGACACCGCAACGCCGCCTCCGTTGACCGAGAAGGCGCGTCAGGCGTTCCGCGTGGTTGCGAAGTGGTGCGATGACCAGCGCAAAGACACCGAGAAAACCGCCGGGCACCAATTCGTCACCATCTGGTGGTTATTGGGAACAGGGCTGGTCATTTTGCTGACCCTGCCGCTGATCATTGCTTACATCGACCATTATCTGGGCCTCGAAGAGAGCTTGCCGCCGGTGGTGGTCGCCGAGGCGGAGGACGCGAAGAAACTGCTCTAAAGACAACCAAGCCGAGATGAAGACGGAGATGGACGACGCGACGGCGGCGCTCGACGCGCTGCTTGCGAGGATCGCCACGGGCAAAGCGGACCTCAAGACGTCCGAGGCCGCTCTCCGCGCCGCCATCACGTCGTCGCTGGCCGTCAGGCGCCGAACGGAGATCGCCGGGCCGGAAAATACGCCAAATGTTCAAACCTTAATGCGCACGCCGGACGGCACGCTGATCGCCGCAGGGCGGGAATACCTGGCCGGTGACGCCAAGATCCTGCTCCTGCGCTCGGTGAATGGCGTCGATTGGACGCCGATTCGGCCGGAGGCGGTGGGGAAGCGGCTGGCCAGGCAGATCAATGCGCTGATCGCCGCGCCGGACGGCACGCTGATCGCGGTTGGGGGGCGATGAGTCGGTATATTGAAATCAGTCGCAGCGACGGAACTGTCCGGGATCGCCAGCGCGCTGCTGGACGATGGTGTGGTGCCTCCCGGCCTGATCGTCCCAGCGGGAACCGAGCAGCGCCTGAGATGCTTTGCGGACCTCCGGGCAGCGATCGAGGTGCTGCAAACCCAGGAGGCGCAACAACAGGCGTTCCTGAAAACCGCGGGGCTTCGCAGAACGCCAAATCACAGCGGTCGCAACGCTTGCAACGGTGGCCACCAACCTGGATAAAGCGCTGCGCACCGCCGAGCCGGTGCGCCAGGCCAGCAGGATCGCCACCCGGTTGGCCATCGTCGCGCTGTTGATCTTCCTGGTGCAGTTCGTGGTCAACCGCTATCGCTCCTTGCAGCGCCTCGCCGGGTTCTATCAGGCGCGGGCACAGGCCTTCCGCATGCTGGCCGACGCCGATCCCGGCCTGGGCGCGCAACTCTTGCAGGGAGTGACGGCGACTGAGTTGATCGCCTCGCTATCGCCCGACGCGATCCACTTTGACAAGACCGCCGCCGCGCCGACCGACCACGTCGCCAAGATTCTGCAGGAGGGCCTCCGAAGATAGTGACTCAACTCAATAATTAATGCAGGAGCGGTTGGGAAACACCCCGACATCGGCCCGCGTTGGCGGGTCGGGAAATTAACACCACCAAAACACCACCAAAACACTACCGAAGGAATCCGGCATTTTAGCAAGCAAGCCGCATTTCACAGCTTGGACATGGAAACCCATTCTCATATGGATGAATGCTGGATCAGCGGACAAGAATCGACACGAGGGCGGCGATGACGGAGACCTGCGATATCCTTGTAATCGGCGCCGGAATTGCCGGTGCATCGGCCGCCTATGAACTGTCCGCAAACGCCAGTGTTACCGTCCTCGAGCAGGAGAGCCAGCCCGGATATCACGCCACAGGCCGCTCCGCCGCGCTGTTCACCGAAACCTACGGCAACTTGACAATCCGGACCCTGACATCGGCCGGGCGAGCATTTCTGAAGGCCCCGCCAGCCGATTTTGGCGAGCATTCCCTGTTGACTCCACGTGGCGTGCTGCTCATTGCAAGCGAGGACCAGGTCGGCGTTCTCGACGCTGAAATGGCACCGGTGCCCAGCGCGTCCGACCCGGTTCGCCGCATCGACACAGCCGAGGCAGTTGCGTTGAACCCGGCCTTGAACCCGAGCTACGTTGCCGCTGCACTCTACGAGCCTGCCGCCGAGGATGTGGACGTTCACGCGCTGCATAGTGGTTTTCTAAGGGGCTTTCGCCACCGCGGTGGGCGGTTGGTGACTGGGGCTGAGGTCAAGGCGCTGTCGCATGAAGGGGGAATATGGGTGGCCGAGACCCGCGGCGGTCGCTTCGCCGCACCCATTGTTGTCAATGCTGCCGGTGCCTGGTGCGATGTGATCGCCGGGCTTGCCGGGATCCGCCCCTGCGGGCTGGTGGCGAAGCGGCGCACCGCCTTCATCTTCGATGCCCCTGATGGGCTCGACATTTCGGCCTGGCCAGTGACCGGCGACATCGACGAGCAGTTCTACTTCAAGCCGGATGCAGGCCGGATCTTCGGCTCCCCCGCCGACGAGACCCCCTCGCCGCCCTGCGATGCCCAGCCCGAGGAACTCGACCTGGCACTGGGGATCGACCGGATCGAGAGGGCAACCATCCTGACCGTGCGCCGCCTGGTAAACAAATGGGCTGGCCTGCGCAGTTTCGTTGCCGACAAGACCCCGGTTGTCGGCTTCGACCCGGAGGCCGACGGGTTCTTCTGGCTGGCGGGGCAGGGCGGTTATGGCATCCAAACCTCGCCGGCGCTTTCGCGCGCAGTAGCGGCGCTGATCTCTACTGGCGACCTGCCAGAGGATATTAAGAAGCGCGGGCTCGACAAGGCTATGCTGGCGCCGGATCGTCTGCGATGATCCGCGCTGACCGAGAGCAACAGGGCGGGAGTTATGGCGAAGAACGGCAAGGTTATCATCACCTGCGCGGTGACCGGATCAATCCACACCCCGACCATGTTGCCGCATCTGCCGGTGACCCCGGACGAGATCGCGACCGGCGCGGTGGCGGCGGCCGAGGCCGGGGCGGCGATCCTGCATCTGCATGCCCGCGACCCGGAGACCGGCAAGCCCTCGGGCGACCCGGACCTGTTCATGGAGTTCCTGCCGCGCATCAAGCAGCAATGCGGCGCGGTGGTGAACATCACCACTGGTGGCGGCCAGGGCATGAGCGTCGATGAACGCATCGCGGCGGCGATGCACGCCAGCCCCGAGATGACCTCGCTGAACATGGGCACGATCAATTTCGGCCTCTACCCGATGCTCGACCGCTATCCGGCGTTCAAGTACGAATGGGAGCGAAAGCACCTGGAGGATTCCAGGGACTTCATCTTCCGCAACACCTTCGGCGACATCGAACGCATCCTGCGCGATCTCGGCGAGGGCCACAGCACCCGCTTCGAGTTCGAATGCTACGATGTGGGGCACCTCTATACGCTGGCGCATTTCCTCGACCGTGGCCTTGTGACCCCACCGCTGTTCGTGCAGACGATTTTCGGCATCCTCGGCGGCATTGGCCCGGACCCGGAGAACGTGATGCACATGCGCCGGATCGCCGACAAGCTGTTCGGCGACGACTACCAATGGTCGATCCTGGCGGCGGGCCGCCACCAGATGCCGCTCTGCACTATGGCGGCGACGATGGGGGCGAATGTGCGGGTCGGGCTGGAGGACAGCCTCTACCTCGGCAAGGGCCAACTGGCTCCCTCGAACGCCGCCCAGGTCGCCAAGATCCGCCGCATCCTGGAGGACCTGTCGCTGGAGATCGCCACCCCCGACGAGGCCCGCGAGATGCTGGCGCTGAAGGGTGGGGATCAGGTGGGGTTCTGAGGGCTGCTTCGTTGGTATGCCGGCAATCGAGCGGCGCAAGTGCGACAACGCACGTTTTACCCCGAAAACAGCCCGACCGGAGCGCGCGCGAGAACTTCGGGTTGGTGCCATGTGCGGACCTTCGGATTGCAAGGGCAGCCGCCACCGCTTGGACCGTATTAGCCATAAAACGCCTTTTCAGAAAAATAAATAAAATCAACACCTAACCCCCTGTCCACACGTGGACATGGCTTGCGGCGGTGGCGCAGCGCCGGGTGGAAGCCCGTATCGGGCAAGCGCCCGCCCTGCCAGCGAGGCTTCGGCCCGCCCAAGTTCGCCCTTGCAGGCAGCCAAGCGCCGGTGTCTGATCCGCCGGCCATCAGCCACGGAGCCCCCCATGACAACCCGCGCCAACGAACGCATCGTTTACTTCAATGGCGATTACATTCCTGAAAGCCAGGCGCTGGTTCCCTACCGCGAACGCAGCTTCATCTTCGGTGACGGTGCCTTCGACATGACCCGCACCTTCAACCACCGCATCTTCAAGCTCGATGAGCATATCGAGCGGCTCTACCGCTCGCTCCGGGCGCTGCGCCTCGACGCGACCATGCCCCAGGACCGGATGGCGGCGATTACCCGCACCGTGGTCGAGAAGAACCTGCATCTGCTGGGTGAGGGCGACGATTACTGGGTCGGCCAGCGCATCACCCGAGGCGTGCTCGCGGTCGAGGGTGACAACTGGGGCCATTACGGGCCAACGGTGATCGTCGAATGCGTGCCGATGCCGATGGCCGTGCGCGCGCCGCTCTATCGTGACGGCATCCAGGTGGTCACCCCCTCGGTTCGGCGCACCCCGCCCGAGGCGGTAACCCCGCGCGCCAAGAGCCACAACTACCTCAACCTGGTCATGGGCGATCTGGAAGTCAGAGCGCAGAACCCGGATGCCTGGGCCATCCTGCTCGACATGAACGGCAATCTCTGCGAGGGCCTGGGCAGTAATATCTTCCTGATCCGCGATGGAGAATTGCTGACCCCGCGCGAGAACTTCGTCCTGCCTGGTGTCAGCCGTCAAACGGCGATCGATCTGGCCGCCCAGCTCGGCGTCCCATTTCGCGAGGCCGATCTAGATCTCTATGACGGCTACAACGCCGACGAGGCGTTCATCACCTCGACCAGCCTATGTATCTGCCCGGTGGTCAGCATCAACGGGATGACGATGGGGGCGGGGGCCTATGGCCCGATCACCAAACGGCTGATCGAGGCTTATGTCGAGTTGGTCGACTGCAATTTCGTGCAGCAGTATTTGGATCGGCTTGCATAAGCCCTGATCGTCGGCGCCTCTCAACCTTCATGCGTCATTTCCACCAGCCAATCGGTCACCGTTGTCACGTTGCGGCGATTGCGGGCGGCTTCCGGCCATCTGAGATAGTACGTAGTTTCCAGGGCATGGCGTTCGCCGAAGGGCAGCACCAAGTCCCCCGATTGCAGATGCGGGTCGATGAACGGCCGCCGCCCCAGCATGATCCCGTCGCCGTTCACCGTCGCCTCCAACGCCATCAGCGAGCCGTCGAAGGACGCGCCGCCGGGGATCTTTTCGTCGTTGAGCCCAGCGCTGCGAAACCAGCGATGCCAGTCGTCGTGATATCCGAGGACGTGAAGCAGATTGAACTGCAGCACGTCAGAAGGCTGCGACAGCCCGGACTCTGCCAGCCCGGACTCTGCCAGCAATGAGGGCGCACAAACCGGCGCGATCCAGGCGGTCATCAGCTCGCGGCTGTTTGGCCCGGCATCGAAGGGGTCTAGCGGCACAATCTCGAGGTCGGTCAGGGTCGGGCTGGGCCTCCCGCGTTCAGAGCCAAGCGTCACGATCCGCAGGTCGATCCGCGGATGCGCCGAATGCAATCGCCCAAGCCGGGGAATCAGCCACAGCGTCGCCACGCTGGGCGTGCACCGCACCGACACCACGTGATCCTGGGCGCTGGGGAAAAGCTGTTCGGTGATCGTGTCCAGCCGGTCCAGCGCCTCGTGGACCGCCAGATGATAGGCTTCCCCGACGCCGGTCAGCGTCAGTCCGCGATTGCGCCGGACGAACAGCTTGGCGTCCAGATAGCCCTCCAGTTGCCGGATCTGCTGGCTGACGGCGGCCTGGCTGACACCCAGTTCCTCGCCCGCGACCGAGAAGCTCAGATGCCGACCGGCAGCCTCGAAGGTCCTGAGCGCGTTGAGACGGGGGCGCTTCATGCGTCTGGCTCCGCATAAGATTTACTTATCCGATTAAGCACAAACCGTCGTTTGCGGGCAAGCCTTTCAAGCCTTAGGAATTCAGCAGCTTCGAAATTCAAGGATGACCTTGCGATGCAATACTTCAGCTTCCTCAACGACAACCAAGCCCGCTATGTCCACGAAGCTTCGCTGGAGATTCTGGAGGAGGTCGGGCTGATCGTGCGCAACGAGAAAGCCCGCCACCGCTTCGCCGAATTCGGCGCGCAGGTGGATCATTCGACCGAGCTGGTGAAGATCCCGGCCCCGGTGGTCGAGAAATACCGCGCCATGATCCCGCCGACGATCACGCTGCGCGGGCGCGACCAGAAATTCGACGTGACCTTTCCGCGCCAGCTTCCGGTCATTGCCACCGCCAGCTCGGCCCCCGATATTGTCGATCCGGTCACCGGCGTCTGCCGGCGCGCGACCTCGCACGACATCGCCAACATCGCCCATCTGGTGAATGAACTGCCAGGCTTCGACGTGTTGTCGATCTCGACCCTGGCCGATGACGCGCCCAAGGATCAGTTCAGCCTGACACGGTTTTACACTGCCCTGAAAAACTGCGTCAAACCTGTGCGCACATCGGTCTATAACATCCGCGAGGCCGAACAGGTGACCAAACTGGGCGAACTGATCGCCGGGTCGAAGGAGGCATTTTGGGAACGCCCCTTCATCAATTTCGGCTATTGCTCGATCGTGTCGCCGCTGACGATGGATTTCGACAGCACTGATACCATGATGTATTTTGCCGAGAACGGCATCACCGCCTATGGCACCATCGCGCCGATGGGCGGGCTTTCGACGCCGTTCAGCCTGGCCGGCATGCTGACCCTGATGAACGCCGAATGGCTGGCCGCGGCGACGCTGGCGCAGATGTCGGGGGCGGGCACCTCGCTGATCTACAACTTCCTGCCGGTGTTCGCCGATATGCGCGACGGAGCCTATGCGCCGGGCGCCATCGAGATCGGCATGATGAACTCGGCCGTCTGCCACATGGCGCGGTTCTACAACGTACCCGCTGGCGGGTATCTGGGGCTGACCAACTCCAAGATCAGCGACGCTCAAGCCGGCTTCGAGAAGGGCATGTCGCCGCTGATGGGCGCGCTTTCTGGAGCGAATTTCATCGTCATGGGCGGGCTGCTCGACGCGCTGATGTCGTTCGATTTCGGCCAGGTGGTGATCGACGACGAGATCGCCCAGATGATCAAGCGGGTGCGCCAGGGCTTTGGCTTCTCACGCGAGTCGGCCTCGCTCGACGAGATCAAGGCCACCGGTCCCGCCGGCATGTTTGCGGCCAACCCAGCGACGCTCGAGCGCATGCACAGCGCGACCTTCATGCCCGAAATTGCCGACCGCAAGCTGCGTGAGCAGTGGGAGCAGGAGGGCTCGTCCACCATCCACCAGCGGGCGATGGACAAGGCGCTCGACATCCTCTCCAATCCCAATACCGCGGCGCTGGATGCGGAGGTCGACGAGCGTATCCACGCCGCCTTTGATGGGTTGGTCAAGGGCGACTCGGTGCTGCCCCAAGGTTGGACCCGGGCGCACGCCTCGACTGCCCCGACCCGCCAGCGCCGCGTCAACCGCCGCCGCGCTGGTTAAACTTTCCCGCTTGAAGGCTTGCTCCAAATGAACAAACCTCTCCCCACCCAGGCCCGCATCGTTGTCATTGGTGGCGGCGCTGTCGGCGCCAGCATCGCCTACCACCTGACCCGCGCGGGCGAGCGCGATGTGGTGCTGCTGGAAAAGACCCAGTTGACTGACGGCGCCACCTGGCACGCCGCCGGTCTGGTCGGGCAATTCCGTACGCTACCGAGCCTGACCCGACTGATGCAGGACAGCGTCCGGCTGTTCGAGACCCTGGGCGAGGAAACCGGGCAGGAGACCGGCTGGAAACAGGTTGGCAGCCTCCGCGTCGCCGCCAGCCAGGACCGCTGGATGGAATTCCAGAAGGCCGCCACTGCCGCGCGCAGCTTCGGCTTCGAGATGGCGCTTCTCTCTCCGGACGAGGCGAAGAAGATTTTCCCGCTGATGGAGATGGATGGCGTCATCGGCGCCGCCTTCATCGCCGATGATGGCCATGTCGACCCCTACAGCCTGACCCAGGCGTTCGCCAAGGGGATCCGCGCCAATGGCGGGCGCATCTTCGAGGGTGCCATGGTCACCGGCCTGACCCGCATGGGCGACCGTATCACCCATGTGGTCACCGACAAGGGCACCATCGAGGCAGAGATTGTCGTCAATGCCGCCGGTCTCTGGGCGCGGCAGGTCGGCTGGATGGCGGGCGTGAACCTGCCTGCGGGCATTGTGCACCACCAGTACATGGTCACCGAGAAGAGCGACCTGATCCCGGACGGCCTGCCCACCTTCCGCGACCCCGACGGCAGCTACTACGCCAAGCCCGAGCCCGGTGCGCTGGCGATCGGTGGCTGGGAACGCTCGCCGCCGCCGATCAATCCGGTCGAGGGCTTTCCATGGGAGAACGCCCACCACCTCTACGATGGCAACTATGAACGCATGGCCGAGGTGTTCGAGCCCGCCGCTAAGCGCATCCCGGTGCTGAACGACCTTGGGATGCGGACCATTGTAAATGGCCCGATCCCGATTTCGCCGGATGGCGAGCCGGTCATGGGCCTGGTGCCGGGGCTGGATAACTTCTATGTCGCCTGCGCCTTCACCTCGGGAATCGCTGCCTCTGGTGGCGCGGGCAAGGCGATGGCGAACTGGATCTTGGAAAGCGATCCGGGCCTCGACCTCTGGGCCTTCGATGTGCGCCGCTTCGGGCCGTTGCACACCAACCCCCGCTACCTCCACGACCGCGCCGTCGAGAGTTACAGCCGCTACTACGAGATTCACTGGCCGGGCGAGGAAGGCAAGGCCGTGCGCGGCGTGCGGCGCAGTCCGCTCTATCAGGTGCTGAAGGCCAAGGGCGCGGTTTACGGCTCGAAATTCGGCTGGGAGCGCCCGAACTGGTTTGCGCCGGAGGGCAACACCGTCGCTATGGGCTGGCAACGTCAGGGCGAGGCCGAGACCATTGGCCGTGAGCACCGCGCCGCCCGCGAGGGCGTGATCACCATCGACATGAGTTCGTTCACCAAGTTCGAGATCACCGGCCCGCGTGCCTGCGCCTTCCTGCAACACCTGGCGGTGGCCAATGTCGACAAGGCGCTGGGCGGGGCGGCCTATACCCAGCTCTGCAACGCGAACGGCGGTATCGAGGCGGATGTGACGATCATCCGCCGCGCCGAGGACTGTTTCTGGCTCATCACCGGCTCGGCGCTGGGGGTGCGCGACGGCGGCTGGCTGCGCCACAATCTCGCGCGGTTCGGGGGCAGGGTGGAGATCCGCGACATCACCTCGGCGCATGGGGTGATCAACCTGGCCGGTCCGCTGGCGCGCAAGGTGCTGCAGCGCGTCGCCGACGCCGATGTCAGCCCTGCAGGCCATCCCTTCATGACCGCCCGCGAGATCAATATCGGCTACGCCCCGGCGCTGGCCTACCGGGTGACCTATATCGGCGAACTGGGATGGGAGCTGTATATCCCGGTCGAATACATGCAGCACGCCTACGAGACCCTGCATGAGGCCGGTGCCGAATTCAACCTGACAGATATCGGCTACCGCGCCATCGACAGCCTGCGGCTGGAGAAGCGCTATCTCGCCTGGGGCGCTGATATCACGCCCGACTACAACCCGCTCGAGGCCGGTCTCGGGTTCCTGGTCGACTGGTCGAAGCCCGATTTCCTCGGCGCCGAGGCGCTGGCGCGGATCAAGGCCGAGGGTGTGCGCCAGAAGCTGGTCTGCCTGGCGCTGGACGACCCGCTGGCGGTGTTCAGCGGCGAGGCGATCCTGGTCGATGGCGCCGCGGTCGGGCAGACCACCAGCGGCAATTTCGGCTATTCGGTCGGCAAGAGCCTGGTGCTGGGTTACCTGCCAGTCGACCTGGCGACCCGCAACGCCTTCGAGGTCGAGTCCTTTGGCCGGCGCAGTGGTGCGGTGCGGGTGGTGGGCGCGGCCTATGATCCGGGGAGGGAGCGGATATTGAGGTAGGGGGAGGGAGTGCACAAGGTTGTACATGGGGTTAAGTTATTGATTATAAAATGGATTACGAAATTTTAACGAATACAAAACTCGACATTTGATGGCAAAGGCGGAAAATCGTATGTCAGGAAGACACCCGAGACCAGACATCAATGCTCCCAGGATTCCCGAACTAAATCCCTGACGCGCCTCGGCAGGGGCGGCGATGGGCGCCGTTGTGGGGTTTTCGCCCCGCGCCCGGGCACCACTCCCGCGGATTTCGCGCTCGAGGAGATATTCTCAAGGTGGCCACGCGTCTTGCGGGTCCCGCGCCTGTCCGTTGGCCAGGCGGAGCCCTGGCCGGGAGCCGGCATCGCATTTCAGCAAGGATATCGTGGCAGGCCGGAGCCGTCAGGTCGGGCCGCGCGCCAGGGCCAGGATCTTCCGCCTGGCGCTCAGCACCAGATCGAGCCCCGCTTCGCTCCCCAAACGGATGATCAGCCGCCGCGCATGACGGATCACCCGGCCAGGCAGGGCGATCAGAGCCAGGCGCAAGGCCTTCATCCGCCGTGCCACCCAGGCCGGTCCCGGAACCAGTTGCTTCATCACCGCGTTCAAATCATGCGCCAGCACCATGATCGCCCACAAGGCCGCATTGGCTCCGAACAGACCCGAGGGCAGGGTGCCGCCAGCCAGGTCGTGCTTCATCACCGCGTGGACTTCCTCGCTCTTGCCACAGCGCTCCCGATACCACCAGATCACCGCATCGCCCGGCAGATCACGTGGTGACCAGGGCGAACAGCTTGCTGCGCCCCCTCAAAGCAAACGCCGCGGTCGGGAACGGCAACTGATCCCCATCGCCAGGCTCCAACTGTTCCAGCGGCTCCCGGATCGCCAGGAAGCGGTAATCCGCCCGCGTCTTGCTCTCGCCCGCCCAACCCGGTACATGGCAGACCTCCGCCCACTCCTGGCCGGTCTCGTGGCGTTGCCCGTCGAAAACACGATCCAGCGGCCGCCACTCGGCCTCCGGCACGGCCAGGGCGGCACGCCGGAACTCCGCCGTCACGTTGGCACCAACGGCGAACTCGATCACCCCGAAAACCTTGTCCCGGCCCGCGCCACAACAGAGCAGCAGATCCTTCTGATAACCCGCCGTGTCCGAGCGCAGACAGACCTTGTCCACGTCCCCAGGCAGCGCCGCCAGCGAGGCCTGCAACACCTGCAACTGCCGATAGCCGGCCGGCACATTGGCGCCCTGGAACCCGGAATGCACGATCACCTGCTGTTCCGCCCACCAGGTGTTCAACGGCTGACAGGCCTTGAACTTCCTGTAGCAGTATTCCGCCTGGCGCTTGTGGCTCTGCACCAGCGTCGCGTCCATGTCCAGCGTCGCCGCGCCCGGCCCGCGATGGCGCTGCAGAAATGACACCAGCGCCTGATTGACACGCCGCAGACCAGGCAGACCCGCCGACGGGCGCGGGATGAAGGCACGCGACCTCCCGCAGCTCTTCCTGGCCTGCGTCGTGGAAGCGTTCCAACCAGCCCGACAGAGTCGACGGCGAAGGCACGCTGCGCCCGCGGCCGCGCCGAAACCGGATCTTCAGTTGCCGACGTTCCCGGCGCACCAACAGCCGCCGCTCAACCGCATCCATGGTCGCGGCAAAGCCGGCGTCCGCCTCCAGGCGTTCCAGGTCCTCGACCCGATCACCCCCGCACAGATTGAGTGCGATCCCCGCGATGATCATCTGCACATCCAGCCAGCCCTGCCGCCCCGCCACCCGCACCTCGCGCCGCACCGCAGCCGGCAGTTCCGATGCCTCAATCAAATCAAGCTAAACACCAATTCCGGCAAAACCCGTCAGATCGCTGCTGCCCGGCGCGCTTTCGTACTCGAAAGGAAGAACGCCCTGTGCCATGTTATTTTCACCCCGTTGGTGATGGAGTTATTCATAAAACCCATCATGAATCCCTTTGGATTCAAAGCCAACGGGGAATTTCAACTTTTTTGATCCAGAATCAGGGGGTGATGAAGGTCTCGGTGTTGCGGTAGACTCTGGCTCTTGCCCTGGCGGCCTGAAACAGTCCGTTCATTGCTTCGATGCGGGCGTTGCTGTGGGTTGACGTCCAACGTTCGAGAATGCGCTTGGGATGTTTTTTGACCGTCTCCAGCGCCTTGCGGTCGGCTTCAAGCAGCGGATCGTCTCCGATCTGTTCATGGGCGTGACGCAGGAAGTGCGACAGCCGCCAGCGGGCTGCATGTGGGGCTCTCGCACGACGCACCCAACGCAGCTTTTCCTTGATCCGCCAAGCCGTGGCGGTCAGGAAATCACCTGCTTCCAGTTCGGCCAATGCCATCGCCTGCTTGCCCGTCAACTTGCCGTCAGCAGCCTTTGATACTGCCCGGCGAGTGGCGGCGGGCATTTTCACCAGCTTGTATTCTGCCTTGCGCACGTCGTCCACCGCCCTGGTGAACACCTGCACTACATGGAACCAGTCCACGGTGACAGCGGCGTCGGGAAACGCCTTGCCGATGGCGCCGAGGAACGCAGGTGACATGTCGCAGACCACCTCCCTGATGCGCTCCGGTTTGCCACCGCGCTCCTTCAGGAACGCCTTGAATTCCCTGACTGTCTTCTTGCCCTTGCCCGGCGTGGCGAAGGTCACTGGCTCGTTCCTGCGATCCGCGTCGATGAATGCGGTGACGTGGTTATGGCCCCGCTTCGATGCCGTTTCGTCGAAGGCAAACGCCGTCAGGCCGGAAAGATCAAGGCGGTCCACCGCCTTGGTGACGTAGTGCTCGACGACCCGCCACAACCGCTTGTCAGTGATGTCCATAAACCGGGCGGCGCCAAGCACCGGCATCTCTCGGACCAGGATCATCGCGGCTTGTTCGAACAGTAAGGTAAAGCCGCTGCCCTGGCGTGCCCACGCAACGTTGGCGCGCTTTACACCATGCTCGGGGCAGCCCGTGCGCGGCACGCGGGCCCTGATCAGGCAATGGTGCCGGGAGAAGTTCAGATGCCGCCAGATGAATTACCTGAAATCATGCGCCTTGCAAAGCTTGCCGCAATCCGGACAGGGAAACTCCGTCCCACGCTCCGTCTCCAGCCGGATATCCAGGACATGTGGCTGTTTGTTCGTGTCGATCCGCTGTTCGAAGCCGCCCGCAAGGCTCTGGAGAAGGTCAAAAAGCATCAGAAGCGCATTCTCGAACGTTGGACGTCAACTCACAGCAACGCCCGCATGGAAGCAATGAACGGACTGTTTCAGGCCGCCAGGGCAAGAGCCAGAGGCTACCGCAACACCGAGACCTTCATCACCATGATCTACTTGATCGCAGCCCCGCTCGGAGATATAATCAAATCCACTTGATACTTCGAAGAACCCGAATTAACGGATGGCTAGGACTTCGAACGGTGATCGACGACGTAGAAAAATCTGTGGCACTGGTGGAGAGAATGCGGGCTGCATTGCCCATGCGTGCAATTATGAGCATCGAGTTGAGGAGAACCTTGCGAAAAGCGTCGAAGCGGGTTTTTCCGAACGAGTGTAGTGTCACTGAGATTAGGTACATGGGCGATGAAGGCGGCATCGTGTGCTTCCTCGATTTCGGTTTTATCGACACCAAGGATGCGCATATCGTCTCGATCACGCATCTCGGGTTCGACCGCAGGAATCCTCTTGCACGGAAGATCAATGCCTACTGCAAACATCGGATCAAGCGGATCAAAAACCTCCATGGCAGGATGGCCTCGACTTGACGTAGTCGGCAGTTCATCCAAACAATGGCAGTGTCTGCTGCTTCCGCTTTTGGCACGCGACGCTCCTTTTCCTTCGTTTGAAGTCAGGAAATGCTTGGAAACCGGTCATGCGGGCTGGACGCAATGCACCGTGATGACAGCCCCCCTCAATTCGGCGCAAACTTCCGCTCGATGTCGTCGATCATGCCGCTGGTGGCGAGGTTGCCGGTAAAGTGCAGGGTGTAGCTGTCGCGGGGGTTTTCGCGACGGATGGTCAGGGTTTTTCGGGGGCGGTAGACACGGCGCGGGCGGCCGGGGCGTGGGGTCGGGGCGTTACGTGGCGGATTCTCGGCTTCGGTCAGGATCGGCAGCAGCAGTTGCCATTGGGTCTGGGGGTCGTTGAGGCTCGATTCCCCGAATGCGGTATGGATGACGTTGCCGAAGCCGGCCCGGAACGTGGTCTCGATGCGCATCAACCGGTGCTGGCTGAGGCCCTCCGGGTTGATGAGATAGCCGTCAAGCTCCTCGACCAGATGCGCGACCGAGCGCAGGCGCGCGCGCTTCATGCGGTCGGCGGCGGGGAACAGTTTCTCCACCGCCTCCTCGATGGTGCCGAAGGTGCCCTGCTCGCGGGCCAGGAGCGCGATGTGGCCGCGTTCCCAGGGGCTCAGGGCTTCGCGGATCTCGTTTTCCTCGACCATGGTGCCGGGGCGCGGAGGAAGGCGGGGATCTCGGCGTAGCGGTCCTGGCTGGTCAACTCGTGCAGGGCGCGGTAGGCGTGCAGGCGGCGGAGGCCGGAGATCAGGCCGTAAGTGTGGGGTGGGCCCGATCCTGTCGTCCTGGGTTCGGACAGCGGGAAGATCTCGATGGGCATGCGCAGGCCGCTGGCGGCGATGGAGATGCGGAACTCGGTGAGCGCGGCCTCGTCGCGGCCGGAGTGGTCGCGGGTCAGCGCCGCGTCGTCGATTTTGGCGAGCGGGATGTGGTGGACGGTGGCGGGGGGGACCCCGCCCTACGAGGTGTGCCGGCTCAAGGCAGGGACGCCGGTTCGGGTCAGTATCGGCCCGCCCCGCAAATTCCGCCGGAACCGCCGCCGCCCGCGCGGGCGGGGCCGTCGGGGCAGGGCACCCTGCCTCAATCGGTCGAGTATTTCTGCTCCAGCGCGTCGTAGAAGCCCTTGTCCACCAGGCGCTGGCGTTCCTCGAAATCGGCCAGTTGATCAATCACATTGTCCAGTGAACCATCCTGTTTCAGGGCTGCCAGAACCCCGCTCATCGCCCGCATCGCGGCCTGAAGCGGTGTATTGGCATAAAGCACCAGCGAGAACCCGATATCCGCCAACTCCGCCTGCGGCAGCAACGGTGTTCTGCCGCCGACCACCATGTTGGCGACCTGCGGCACGGCCAGGCGCGCGGTGATCGCGCGCATCTCGTCTTCCGAGGTCGGGGCCTCGACGAAGGTCAGGTCGGCGCCCGCCTCGATGAACCGCTCGGCCCGTTCCAGCGCGGCGTCCAGCCCCGCGATAGCGCGGGCATCGGTGCGGGCGATGATCAGCAGGTTCTCGTCGTCCCGGGCATCGGCGGCGGCGCGGATCTTGGCCGTCATCTCGACCACCGGGATCACCGCCTTGCCGCTGAAATGGCCGCAGCGTTTGGGAAAATCCTGGTCCTCGATCTGCAAGGCGCAGGCCCCGGCCCGCTCCAGCACGCGGACGGTGCGGTAGGTGTTGACCGCGTTGCCGAAGCCGGTGTCGATATCGACGATCAGCGGCAGGGTGCAGATCTCCGAGATCGCCTCGGTCACGGCTGCCAGCTCGGTCAGGGTAACCAGCCCGATATCGGGCGCGCCGAGCAGGGTATTGGCGATGCCCGCGCCGGTGACATATACGGCCTCGAACCCGGCATCCTGGATGATCCGCGCGGTCAGCGCGTTGCCGGCCCCGGGCACAAGCAACGCATCGCGCCGCGCCAGCCGGTCGCGCAGAAACTGCCGCCGCTGCGGCGCGGTTTCAAATCTGATGCTGCCCTGATCCAGGAATGGTGCCCTCGCGCTCGATACTGGTCCCCGAGTCTACGCTCCCGGACGGTCCCGGCGCCATCAAAACATTCCCCCACTGGAGATTCCGGGGACCGCAGGTGTCCTACCCGCCGTAGATATACTCGGGCAGCCACAACACGATCTGCGGGAAGACGAAGATCAGGATCAGTCCCAACAACTGGATTGCCATGAACTGCATCATGCCCAGATAGATGTCCTTCAGATCCCACTCCGGCACCACCCCTTTGAGGAAATAAGCGCTGAGCGCCACCGGGGGCGACAGCCAGGCGGTTTGCAGGTTCACGGCGACCAGAATGCCGAACCACAGCAGGTTCACGTCCAGCTTTTCAAGCAGTGGCAGCAGGATCGGTACGATGATCAGCACGATCGGCACCCATTCCAGCGGCCAGCCGAGCAGGAAGATAAAGGCCATGACGATGATCAGGATCGAAGTCACGGACAGATCCAGCGTCAGCAGGTAGTTGGTCAGCATGGTCGGTGTCCCGAGCCAGGCAAAGACCGCACCGAAGAAATCCGATGCCGCCACCAGGAACAGGATCAGGACCGCGATCTCCAGCGTCTTGATCAGTGCGGTGCCAAATCCGCGGAGCGTCATCCGTCCATAGGCAATCGTCAGCAACAGCGAACCGAATGCACCGCAGCCCGCGCCTTCGGACGGGGTGGCCCAGCCGAGCAGGATCGAGCCCAGCGCAAAGGCAACCAGTGCGGCCGGTGGGACCAGGCCGAGGACAAACTCGCGCCAAACCTCGGAAAAGAAAAATCCGCCGGGTCGGGCGTTGTTGATGCCCAGATAGATGCCGACAAACACGGCGCCGAGGACAGCGCTGATGAGAAGATAGCTGATGATCCCGCCGGCGAAGGTCAGCGGAACAATGATCAATGCAAACATGGCGCCGAAGACCATCACCGCTTCAAGCCAGTACCGGTTCGAGACCACTGGCCGATCTTCCGGCCGCAGGGGCGGCCCGAGATCATGCGACAGCCAGCAACGGCTCAGCGCATAGGCCATGTAAAGAAAGGCAAGCATGACGCCGGGCACGATGGCCGCGGCGAAAAGATCGGTGACCGGCACCTCCAGCACCGGCCCCATGACGACGAGCATGATCGACGGAGGGATCAGAATCCCAAGCGTGCCACCTGCGGTGATCGTGCCCGCGGCGAGCCTCACGTCATAGCCGGAGCGGTTCATCGTCTTGGCCGCCATGATCCCGAGTATCGTTACCGAGGCGCCGACGATCCCGGTCGCGGCCGCGAAGATCGTCGAGACGAACAGGACGGCGACGTAGAGGGAACCCCGCATCTTCGCCAGCATAAGCTGCACGGCGCGGAACAACCGTTCCATCAGCCCGGCCTGCTCCATCATGATTCCCATGAAAACGAACAGCGGTACGGCTGCCAGTGTCTGCTCCTGAATCGCGCCGGAGAACTTCTGCGTCATCAGGAAAAAAACCAGATCGCCCCCGGCCCAGAAACCAAAGACGACGCCGAGGAAGACCAACGTGAACGAGATCGGGTAGCCCAGAAAGATCGCGAACAGCATGGTGGCGATCATGATCAGACCGATCGTTTCCTTCGGCATGGTGGTGAAGAAATCGATCATGGCCAACGACCCTTCTGAATCGCGTAAATGCATTTCAGAGATTCAGAGACGCCTTGAATGACCAGAAACAGGCCGCCTAGCGGCAGCGTGGAATAGACCGGCCACACGACCTGCATCCAGGCGGTGTCCATCGAGCGTTCCTCGGTGATCCAGGCCTTTTGGAAATAGTGGAAAGCGACCCAGGTGAAGATGATCAGCGCGGGGAAGAAAAAGACGATATAGAGGAACAGGTCGATCCGGCCCTGGTTCTTGATCGACAGTGTACGGTAGAGGAAATCGGCCCGGATATGGACGCCCTTCATCAGGGCGTATCCCGCGCCCAGCATGAACATCGCTCCCATGGTCCAGCGCGAGATGTCATAGGCGTAGTCGGTCGGCGCGGTGAAGAGCTTGCGGCCCACCACCTCGATGATCACCACCAACATCATCGGGATCAGGAACAGACAGGCGATCCGCCCGACCCAAAGGCTGAAGGTGTCGATCAGGGTGGCGAGGCCACCCAGCCACATATCCGGCGGCATCGGTCCGTCGCCGCGACGTTCGGCGATCATTTCGTCCGAGAGGTCTAGTTTCGGGACGTCTGGATCGGTCATGCCTCTCCCCCCTCATGCCCGCCGGCCGGCGTGATGCCGGGGCCGCCCGCACCGGGCGGCCCCGTTCTCGCTTATTTCACACTGTCGGCAAAGGCCTTGCCAAGTGCCGCATTGGACGCCTGCGCACCAGCCCAGAACGGCACCGCGATGGCGGCGAAGTCCTTCTGGCTCTGCCAGACCTCGGCGAAGAACGCATTCTCGGCGGCGTTCTTCTCGAGCGACGCCTTGGCGGCGTTCATGTAGGCCGGGAAGTAGTCCGCCGGGGTGTCATGCAGGATCACGCCATCCTCCTCGACCAGCTTCTTCAGTGCCTTGCCGTTCTCGTAGATGCGGTAGCTCATGGATTTGATCAGCGATGCGTTGGCCGCTACTTCGATCGCCTTCTGCTGCAACGGGGTCAGGCTCCTGTAGACATCGCCGTTGATGTAGAGATCGGCGTTGACCACGACCTGATGCAAGCCCTGAAGATAGTAGTGCTTCAGCACCTTCTGGAAGCCGAAGACGCTGTCAGGCTTGGGGCAGCACCACTCGGCCGCATCGATCACGCCCTTCTCCAGCGCTGGCAGGATATCGCCGCCGCCCATGGCGACCGAGGCCACCCCGATATCCTTGTAGGTCTGGCCGGGGATGCCCGGCGGGGCCCGAAAGCGGTACTTGCGGAAATCGTCCATCGAATTGATCGGCTCCTTGAACCAGCCGAGCGCCTCCGGTCCGACCGGCTGCAGCATGAAGCCTTTGATATTCATGCCCATTTCGTCCCACAGGCGGTCGTAAAGCTCTTTGCCGCCGCCATACTGGAACCAGCTGAGGAACGCGATGTTGTCGATGCCGACACCAGCACCGGCCACCGGTGAGCCGAACAGCATCGCCGCCGGGTGTTTGCCCGACCAGTAGTGGGTCCAGGCGAAGCCGCCTTCGATCAGGCCCTTGTCGACAGCGTCCAGGGTCTCGCGCACGCCGACCACCGCGCCCGCGGGCAGCACTTCGATGATCAACTCGTTGTTGGTGAGTGCTGCGACATCGGCCGCGAAATCTTTCAGCATGGTGACTTCGTCGGCCTTGGCCGGAATCACCGACTGCACCCGTATTGTGACCTCCGCGAAGGCCATTCCTGCCGTCAGAGCCGCTGCCGCGGCACCGAGGGTCATAGTCTTGAAGATCGTCATCGTCATCCTCCCGTTTTCAGTTTCCGAGTTCGATCCGCTCTTGCGGAAAGCTGTGTTGCGGGTCTGCGTCCGCTTTTGCCTGCACATTTTGTCATCGACGGCCACTTGCGGCAATCATTGTCTCGTTGGTCATCCCATCCCCATGAAGCTGGCCATGTCGTCCCAGCTTGCATGGAGCATATCCGCTGCGACCAGCACCAGCACGGCGACGCCAATATAGCTGATCCACTGGTGGCTCGTCAGAAGCTTGCATACCATGGTGGCGCAGAACGCCATCAACATGATCGACAGCGCCAGTCCGAAGACCAGCATGGCGCGGTTGTCCTGGGCAATCCCCGCGACCGCCAATACGTTGTCGATCGACATCGAGACATCGGCGATGGTGATTGTGGCCAGCGCCTTTATCATGGAACGCCGGTCGCTCGCGGCCCCACTCGCGGCCCCACTGGCAGCCACTCCCTCGGTTGCTTCCGTCCGCAAGATCGAGATGTTGCGTATTTCCTGGTAGAGCTTCATCGCCACCCAAAGCAGGGCCAGCCCGCCGACGAATTTTACCCACGGGATTTCGTAGAGATAGGTGGCCGCCAGGGCCGAGGCGATCCGGATAACGACCGCCGCCGTCATGCCGAACAGGATTGCGCGGCGCTGCAGATGGGGCGCCAGGCCGGCGGCCGCCATGCCAATCACCAGCGCGTTGTCGCCGGACAGGACAATATCCAGCCAGATAATCGCCGCAAGGTCGGTCAGGGTTTCGGCGCTTGCCCACATTATGCCGCCACCCTTTGCCGGGCGTCCTCGGCGATCATCCGGGCGGCCTTCTCGCCGATCATGATCGCCGGAGCATTGGTGTTGCCCGAGGTGATGGTCGGCATAATCGAGGCATCGGCGACGCGCAGCCCGTCGATCCCGCGGACCCGCAACCGCTCATCGACGACGGCCATGTCGTCCTGCCCCATCTTGCAGGTGCCCGTCGGATGGTAGATCGTCGTAGCGCGGTCGCGGATCCAGTTTAGGATATCTTCGTCGCTAACCGCTTCAGGACCCGGCTCGAGTTCGCATTTCAGGATCGGCGCCAGCGGTGCGGCCGCGGCGATGCGGCGGCCAATCTGGACCCCTTCGACCATGGTGCGCCGGTCGGTCTCGGTGGCCAGGTAATTGGCAAAAATCTCCGGATGCACATGTGGATCGGGCGAGTTGATGTGCACATGGCCCCGGCTTTCCGGCCGAAGCTGACAGACCGAGATGGTGAAGGCGGAGAAAGGGTCGAGCCCGTGTCCCGGGGATTGCGAACTCAACGGCTGAATGTGGAACTGGATGTCCGGCGTCGCACAATCGGGCCGGGTGCGGGTGAAAGCGCCGACCTGGCTTGCCCCCATGGTCATCGGGCCGCGGCGGCGGAAGACAAAGTCCATGCCGATCCGCATCCGTCCGATGATACTGTTGACCTCGTCGTTGAGGGTCGGCTCGGTAACCTTGTAGACGGCGCGGGCCTGTAGATGGTCCTGCAGGTTTCCGCCGACACCGGGCAGGTCGCGCACCACTCCGATCCCCTGCGCCGACAGCAGCGGGCCCGGTCCGACGCCGGAAATCTGAAGGATTTGTGGCGAGCCGATGGCCCCCGCCGAGAGCACGACCTCGCGGCGCGCCATCACGGTTTCGCGCAGGCTCGCGCGCTCGATCTCGACCCCGATTGCCTGGCCGCCTTCGAACAACACCCGCCGGGTCAGCGCATTGGTCACGATCTTCAGATTGGCCCGCCGCCGAGCGGGCTTGAGATAGGCTGTGGCCGCCGAGCAGCGTAGCCCATTGCGCATGGTCAGCTGGAAATAACCCACGCCCTCCTGATCCGGGCCGTTGAAATCGTCGTTGCGCGGAATGCCGGCGGCGATGGCGGCCTCGATGAACTGGTCGCAGAGGTCGCGGTGTGCCCGCATATCCGATACTGCCAGCGGGCCGTCGCCGCCGTGGAGTGCGTCCGCGCCCCGCTCCTGCCGTTCCGACAGCTTGAAATACGGCCGCACCTCGGCCCAACCCCAGCCCGCATTGCCGAGCTGACGCCAGTGGTCGTAATCCTCGGCCTGGCCGCGAATATACAGCAATCCGTTCAAAGCGCTGGAGCCGCCCAGCACCTTGCCGCGCGGCCATTCGATGCGGCGCCCGCCTAGCCCTGGATCGGGTGCGGTGACGTAGCGCCAGTCGATGGCCGGGTTGTGCATGGTCTTGAAGTAGCCGACCGGGATGTGGATCCAGGGATTCAGGTCGCGCCCCCCGGCCTCGATCAGGGCGACCGTGACCGCCGGGTCTTCCGACAGCCGCGCCGCGATTGCGCACCCGGCCGAGCCGGCGCCTATGACCGCATAATCGAACTGCAACGATTTTCTCCGGCGTGGGGAGTTAGGATGCCCCCGCGATTCGTTTTGCCAAAAAACAAGACCACAGGTCTCAAAAAAATGATAGTTAATTGTTTATTCCGGCCTGGGCGGCGTGCAATACTCAGGCCATGAACGACAAAACCGACCGCATTCCGACCAATCTGCGCGCATTGCTGATACTGGAGACGCTGGCGCAATCCGGGCGCGCCATGACGCCGACCGAACTGGGCGCCGAGATCGGCCTGCCGAAGCCGACGATCCACCGGCTCTGCACCACGCTGGAAGGCGAGGGGTTCCTGATCCGCGAGCCGCATGACGGCCGCTTGCGCCCGGCGCGCCGGGCCCGCGAGATGGCGGGCGGGCTGCAGGTCGCCTCGCGGATCGACATCTCGCGCCGTTTGGTGCTGAAGTCGGTCGCATCGAAGATCGGCGAGACCTGCAACCTGGTTGCACCCGGGGCCTCGGGCATGGTCTATCTCGACCGGGTCGATACGCCCTGGCCGCTGCGGTTCCAGCTTCCGATCGGCACCGAGGTGCCGTTCCACTGCACTGCCAGCGGCAAGTTGTTTCTCTCAACCTACGTCAATCGGGCCCTGGACACGGTGCTCGCCAGCCTCGACCTGACTTCGGAGGGTCCGAACTGTGCCACCACTCCGGGGGTGCTGCGCCAGCGGCTCGATCAGGTGCGCGAGGCGGGATACTCGTGGGACGACGAGGAATTCATGGCCGGGATGATCGCCTTTGCCGTGCCGATCCGCGACCCTGGCGGACGTTTCGTCGCCGCGCTCGCCTTTCACGCGCCGATACAGCGGATCAGCTTCAAGGCGGGTCGCCAGCATCTCGCGACGCTTCAGGATGGTGCCCGGCGCATGGAGGAGTTGTTCTTCCTGGATCCGTGATTTGGGCTGAAAGTCTAGAGGCCTATCCGACCTGATGGAATCAGGCCGGAGGCTCTATCTCTTTGGTTTCACGCAATTCCCGAGTCGCCAAATGAACCCGTTTGGCTCGAAATTTCTCTAGAGACCAGCGCCCTCATTTCGCGATGAATCCGCCATCGACGTAGAGAATCTGACCGGTCACGTAGTCCGATGCGGGCGAGGCCAGGAACAGCAGCGGCCCGACGAGATCCTCCATAGTCCCGTTGCGGCCGATACAGGTCTGGGCCGCATTTTTCTCTGCGATTTCAGCGTCTTCAAACATAGGTGCGCTCAGCGCGGTAGGGAAGAATCCGGGCGCCAGGGCGTTGCTGGTGATGCCGTGTTGGGACCAGGCTTCGGCCATTGCGCGGGTCAATTGCGCCACTCCGGCCTTCGAGGTGCCATAGGAGATGCCGTTGGGGAAGGCGCGCTCGGTTTGCAACGACGCGATGTTGATGACCCGGCCCCAGCCCTTTGCTTTCATCGCCGGGACCAGCGCCTGCGCCAGAAAGAACGGCGCCGCGAGATTCAGGTTCAGGGTCAGCGACCAGTCGGCCAGGGTCACCTCGTCGGCATGGGTACGGGTGTTCACCCCGGCGGCGGAGAGCAGAATATCCGGTGGGCCGAAGGGTTGGGCGATGCGCATCGCGATCTCGGAAACCATTGAAATATCCGCAAGATCGCCGGTCACAGCGGCAGTTTCGCCGGCAGTTTCCGCGCACCATTCCGCGAGTTGGTCGCCCCGCCGCGCGACGCCAACCACCCGCGCTCCGGCGGCGGCCAGAGCGCTGGCGAGCGCCCGCCCGATACCGGAGCTGGCGCCGGTGACACAGGCCACGCGACCGGCAACCGAGAAGCGCGCAGGGTGTGCTGAGCTCATGTTCCTCCAGCCTTTCCGCCAGCGCCGGGCCGGCACCGGTGACACTAGTTCCCGCTCTGGGCGGATCGGTCAATGACAAAATTGCGGGCAAATTCGGGACAAATTCGGGGATAAATGCGTGCCGGGATTCCTTCGGCAGTGTTTTGGCAGCGTTTTGGTAGTCTTTCGGCAGTGCTGTTTTCAGTGCGCGCCGCAACCTTGCCAGCGCCGCCCGAGTGCGCGAATGTGGCCGTGGCGGTAAACTCGATTCAAGGCGTGACCCTGCATGACTGGAAAAAACGCCGAGCGCCGCCGGACCCTCAGGCGCATGCTCGTTGTTTTGGGGGGCTTCTTCGTGCTGGTGCAGATCAACCGCTCGGCCGGGGGCGTGCTGGCGTCGTATCTGGGCAACGTGCGGGGATTGTCGCCGACCGATATCGGTGCGGTGATGGGGTCGATGTTCTTTTCCTCGGCGCTGGTTCAGCTTCCGACCGGTATTCTGTTCGACTGGATCGGCCCGCGCCGGACGCTGAGCTATCTTGGCCTTCTGGCGGTCGTCGGGCTGATCGTCTTCGCCGCTGCCGACATCGCCGGAGCTGCGACTGGCACCACCACTGGAGGCGGGGTCTGGTGGATGATGGCCGGGCGGTTCGCCATCGGGCTGGGTCATGGCGGTGCGATCACCGCGATCTACCTCATCGCCATGGCCTGGGCGCCGCCACAGCGGATCGCGCGATCGACGGCTTCGGTGGTCGCGATCGGGGGTGGCATTGGCGGGATACTGGCGACAACGCCGCTGGCCTTCGCGCTGGGGCATTTCGGGCTGGCGACCACCTTCCTGGCGATTGCGGGCGCGACCGCCGCGATCACCCTGGTCTTGCATCTCGCGCTTCAGGACCGCCCGGCCGATGCACCTGACGCCCCGGCGGCGGAAACCTTTGGCGAAATGATCTCGGGATTGATGGTGGTGGTGCGGATGCCGGAGCTGCACCGGATATTCGCCATGGGCTTCTGTTTCTCCGCGCCATTCATGGCGGTCGGCGGGTTGTGGGCCGGGCCATACTTCAACGAGGTTCAGAACCTGGACCCCGAAACGGCGTCGCTGTTCCTCCTCAGCCTCGTCGTCGCCCTGCATCTTGGCACCTACCTCTACGGCCCGCTTGAGCAGTTGGCGCGATCGCGCAAGCAGTTGGTCCTGGCCGGGGTCGGCATCGAGATTGCCTCGCTGAGCATTCTGGTGATCTGGCCCGATGCGCCGCTGGCCATCGTGGCGACCAGCCTGTTCGTCTTCGGCTGCGCGTCGCCGTTCTTCGTGGTTCTGGCGGCGCATGCCCGCAGCTTCGTTCCGCCGCGCCGCGCCGGCCGGGCGATCACCTGCATCACCCTTGCCGGCCTTACCGGCATCTTCGCGATGCAGTTCGCCACCGGTGTGCTGATCGATCTGGTGGCGCGGATGGGCGGTACGCCCGCCACCGGCTACCGGCTGGTGTTTCTGAGCGTGATCGTCATCCTGGTGGCCTCGGCTGCGATCTACTGGCGGCAGCCGGAGGCGCTGGGGGAGGAGGGGCGGGAGGCGGCGCGCCGAAAGCATTAGCTTTCGAACAGGCGCAGAAACCGGAGAGCCCTACCAACGCAGCTTGGTATGATCTCACGCGCCGCCCTTCGCCGCCGCCGCCACCGCCTCGCGGGCGCTTTCGAGGAATGCGCCGATCAGCGCGCCACCGGCGCGTTCGCTCAGGCAGATCAGCGCCTGGTCCAGCATGACCTCGCAGTCGGAGATGCGGATCGGAACCAGCCTGCTGTCGCGCCCGAATTCCGCCGCCGAGACGACGCCGACGCCGCCGCTGGTGGCGACGATCTCGCGCACCGCCTCGCGGCCCTCGGCCTCGATGGTCGCCTTCAGGGTAATTCCGCGCGCGGCGGCGGCGGCCTCGATGTTCTGCCGGGTCTTCGAGCCGTGCTCGCGCAGCACCAGCATCTGCTGCGACAGCATCGCCAGGGTCATCGATTTGCGGTGGCTGAGCGGGTGCCCGGTGGCGGTGAAGGCGATCAGGGGGGCGGAACTGAGCTTGATGGTGACGAAGTCGCGGCTGTCGGGAACCTCGCCGAGGATGCCGACCTCGGCTTCGTAATTGTAGAGCTGGGCGATGACCTCCTCCGAGTTGCCGGCCCGGATCGACAGCTCGATGCCAGGATAGCTGGCGCGGAAACGGCTGAGGATCGGCAGGGCGTGGTGGGCCGAATCGGCGATCACCCGCAGCGAGCCGGAGCGCAGGGCGCGGGATTCGGACAGCATCTCGTGGGCCTGTTTCTCGACCTCGAACAGACGCCGGGTGATCTCGAGCAGGCGCTGGCCCGCATCGGTCAGCGTGACCTGCTTCTTGCGCCGGTTGAACAGGACGATGTCGTATTCGTCCTCGAGCTTGCGCACCTGGTCCGAAATCGCCGGCTGGGTCAGGTGCAACGCCTTGGCGGCACGTGAAAAGCCGCCGCAGATGGCGACGTGGTGGAAGGCGCGGAGCTGGACATGGCGCATGGCGCATTCGAGATTGGTTTCCGAGGAGAAAATTATATCGATTTAATCTATGTAAGTCATCCAAAATAACGATTTTACATATAGATAATTTGGGCAGAGGATCGCGCCGAGTTTGCTGGCAATCCCGGCGATCATCTGGGCGGCGGCCGATGTTGGACAATCCGGGCCGCGGCGATATGGAGATCGATCAGTCATGACTACCCTACCGCGCCGTGGAGTATCCGAAACCGGCGACCCTCTGCTGCTGACGCCAGGCCCGTTGACGACCTCGCGGCTGGTCAAATCGGTCATGGTGCATGACTGGGGGTCGCGCGATGCGGCCTTCCTGCGGATCAACGCGGAGGTGCTTGAGCGCCTGCCGGAGATCGTCAACGCCGTCGGCACCCATGTGACCGTGCCGATGCAGGGGTCGGGAACCTTTGCGGTCGAGGGCATGCTGACGACCTTCGTGCCGGCGGGCGGCAAGTGCCTGCTGCTGATCAATGGTGCCTATGGGACGCGGGCGAAGAGGATCCTGGACATCGCGGGGCGGGGCACGGTGGTGCATGAGACGCCGGAGGATACGCCGCCCGATCTGTCCGCGCTCGAGGCGATGTTGGCCGGCGACAGTGAAATCACCCACGTCTTCACCGTTCATTGCGAAACCACCAGCGGGATCAGGAACCCGGTCGAGGAGATCGCCGATATCGTTCAGCGCCACGGGCGCCGCCTGCTGATCGACGCGATGAGCGCCTTTGGCGCGTTGGCGCTTGATGTCGGCAAGACGCGGTGCGATGCGATTGCCGCCTCGTCGAACAAGTGCATCGAGGGTGTGCCAGGCCTGGGCTTCGTTCTGTGCCGCCAGGCGGCGCTGGAAGAGACCGAGGGCAATGCCACGACGCTGGTGCTGGACCTGCACGACCAGTGGCGGAACTTCGTCAAGACCGGCCAGTACCGGTTCACGCCGCCGATCCATGTGATCGTGTCGTTCCATCAGGCGCTGGTGGAGTTCTTCGAGGAAGGCGGGCAACCCGGCCGCGGCGGACGCTATGCGCGCAACGCCGAAGTGTTGATCGCGGGGATGCGCGGGCTCGGTTTCGAGACCCTGCTGCCCGACCACCTGCAGGCGCCGATCATCATAACCTTCCATATGCCGAAAGATCCGAGGTTTGTGTTCCAGACCTTCTATGACCGGCTGAAGGAACTGGGCTACGTGATTTATCCGGGCAAGCTGACGGTGGCGGACAGTTTCCGCATCGGATGCATCGGCCGCCTCGACGAGGGGCATATGAACGATGCGCTGGCCGCGATCGAGGCGGTGACCGTGGAAATGGGCGTGGAGCTTCGCGGAGCGGAATCGGCGGCATAGCCGCCTGCAGGCGATGGGCCGGGTGCGGCCAGTACGAACAGAGGACAGGATGAACAAGAACATAGCCGGTATCGCGGTTCGCCATGAACCGATGCGCATTGCCGGGCGCAAAATCGATGCCGATGGTGTGATCGAGGTCCGCTATCCGTATTCCGATACGGTGATCGGCACGGTGCCTGCGGGCGGAGCCGAGCATGCGCGGGAAGCGTTCGAGATCGCATCGAACTACAAGCCGACCCTGACCCGCTACGAGCGTCAGCGGATTCTGCTCAGGACCGCCGAGTTGCTGGTGGCGCGCAAGGACAGCATCTCGGACACGTTGACGCTGGAACTGGGCATCTCGAAAAAGGACTCGCTCTATGAAGTGGGTCGCGCCTTCGACGTCTTCACACTGACGGGCCAGCACTGCATCAAGGACGACGGCGAGATTTTCTCCTGCGACCTGACCCCGCATGGCAAGGCGCGGAAAATCTTCACAACCCGCGAGCCGCTGGACGCGATCTCGGCGATCACGCCGTTCAACCATCCGCTGAACCTGGTCGCGCACAAGGTCGCGCCCTCGATCGCCACGAACAACTGCATGGTCGTCAAGCCGACCGAGTTGACCCCGATAACGGCGCTGATGCTGGCCGATATTCTCTACGAGGCGGGATTGCCGCCCGAGATGCTTTCAGTGGTCACCGGCTTGCCGCAGGATATCGGCCCGGAGATGATCACCAACCCGAAGATCGACCTGATCACCTTCACTGGCGGCGTTGTGGTCGGCAAGATGATTGCAGGCACGGCTGGCTACAAACGCACGGTGCTGGAACTGGGTGGAAACGATCCGCTGATCGTGCTCAACGACCTGAACGACGACGATCTGGGCATGGCCGCCGATCTGGCGGTGGCCGGTGCGACCAAGAACTCGGGGCAGCGCTGTACCGCGGTCAAACGCATCCTGTGTCAGGAAAGCGTCGCCGACCGCTTCGTTCCCCTGGTGCTGGAGCGGGCCAGGAAGATCCGCTTCGGCGATCCGATGGACCCCGACACCGATCTGGGCACCGTGGTTCACGCCAAGGCCGCCGAAACCTTCGAGAACCGCGTCCACATGGCAGCCGAGCAGGGTGCCGAGGTGTTGTACGATCCGGGCCGTCAGGGCGCATTGCTTCCCCCCATCGTCGTCGACCATGTGCCGCACACCTCGGAACTGGTGATGGAGGAAACATTCGGCCCGATCGTGCCGATCGTGCGGGTGCCGGACGACGACGACAAACTGATCGAGATTTCCAACGCGACCGCCTTCGGCCTCTCATCGGGCGTCTGCACCAACGACTACCGGCGGATGCAAAAATTCATCAGGGGGTTGAACGTCGGCACCGTGAACATCTGGGAAGTGCCCGGCTACCGGATCGAAATGTCTCCCTTCGGTGGCATCAAGGACTCCGGCAACGGTTACAAGGAAGGCGTCATCGAGGCGATGAAGAGCTTCACCAACGTCAAGACCTTTTCGCTGCCCTGGAACTGATCCGAAAACCGATTGCCCGACCAATCCACTGGGAGAAAACTGCCTGGCGACATTATGACTAAACCGGCGACTCAACTGGCGAACCAGCCGGAAAATACAATACGGCGACGCGCCCCGGGGAACTCCCCGGGGCGGGCGCACCCCGTTCCATTGCGGTCAGGACGCAAACGCCCTGACAGCCACGAAAATCACAACAATCCGGGACACCGGAACAGAATCCGAACAGAGGAGAACACCCATGTCTGACTTCGTCTTCAACCGTACCTATCGCAGCAAGGTCAAAGCCCTCATCCTCGATTGGAGCGGCACCACCGCCGACGCCTATGTCGTCGCCCCCGCCGTTGTCTTCGTCGAGGTGTTCAAGAAGCACGGCGTCGAGATATCGATGCCCGAAGCGCGCGGCCCGATGGGTTTGCGCAAGGATCTGCACATCAAGAAGCTGACCGAGGAGCCGGTGATCGCCGAGCGCTGGAAAGCTGTGCATGGCAACTATCCGGGGCAGGCCGAGGTCGACGCCATGTTCGCCGATTTCGTGCCGATGCAGCTCGATTGCCTGCGCAAATACACCGACCTTCTGCCCGGCGTCGCCGAAGTGACCCAGCGGCTTCAGGCGCAGGGAATCAAGATTGGCTCCACGACCGGCTTCGTCCGCTCGATGGTCGATATCCTCGAAGAGGAGTCGGCCAAGCAGGGATACAGGCCTGACGCCTCGGTCGCCGGTGACGAGGTCGTTAACGGCGCCCGTCCGGACCCGCATATGGTCTACAAGAACCTCGACCTGATGGGGATCACGACGATCCAGTCGGTGGTCAAGGTCGATGACACCGTGTCGGGCATTGGCGAGGCGCAGAACGCCGGGTGCTGGGGTGTCGGCGTGGTCCGCTACTCGAACTACATGGATGTCGATACGCCGGAGCAGGGCGCGGCGCTGTCGGAGGCCGAGATCGAGCGGCGCATGGCCAAGACCCGCGATATCCTGGAGCGGGCCGGGGCGCATTACGTGATCGACAACCTGGCCGATATCGAGCCGGTGATCGAAGACATCAACGCCCGGCTCGCCCGCGGCGAGAAGCCCTGACGGGGATGTGATACGGAGTCTCGCAGGGCGAGACTCCGGTGCCACCTGGCGGGCCTTATGCGCCCATTCGAAAGCTTGCGCTTTCGGCGCATAAAACCCGCCGGGGCGGGCGCAGGGTGCGCCCGGATATGCTAGAACAATGTGAGCAGGGGAGCACCTGTATGGCCAGCCCTTCCACGCCCAAGGCCCATACCGAGGGCGAGTCCAATACATCGCAAGCGCGCGCGGCGTGGCGCGCCAAGGCTGATGATGTGCCGACGCGCGCGCTGATCGAGCGTGACTCGGATGTTTTCCTGCACCAGAGCCTGTCGACCCCGGTTCTCTCAGCCATCGCCAAGGCCGAGGGCATCTGGATCGAGGACACCACCGGGCGGCGCTACATGGATTTCCATGGCAACAGCGTCCACCATATCGGCTATGGCCACCCGAAGCTGATCGCGGCGATCAAGGCGCAGATGGATGAGTTGAGCTTCGCGCCGCGCCGGTTTACTTGCGAGCCCGCGGTGGAACTGGCCGAGAAGCTGACGACCCTGGCACCGGGCGATCTGGGAAAAGTGCTGTTCACCACCGGTGGTTCGGACGCCAACGAGGTGGCGCTGAAGGTGGCACGGGCTGCGACGGGCCGGTTCAAGACCGTGTCTTTCTGGGACGCCTTTCACGGGGCGGGGTTTGGGGCGGCCAGTGTCGGCGGCGAGCATACCTTCCGCTCGCATATCGCCGGGCCGCTGTTGCCCGGCGCCGAGCATGTGGCGCCGTTTGCCTGCTATCGCTGCCCCTACAAGCATGCCGGGCCGGAGGTTTGCGGGCTCGCCTGCGCCGAGATGGTCAGTTACGTGCTGGAGCGCGAGGGCGACGTGGCGGCGGTGATCGCCGAGCCGATGCGTGCGGTGCCCTATGTGCCGCCGCCGGGGTTCTGGCAGCATGTAAAGGCGGCATGCGAGGCCCATGGGGCGTTGCTGATCTTCGATGAAATTCCGACCGGGTTGGGAAAAACCGGCAAGTTCTTTGCCTTCGAACATGATCGCGTGACGCCGGACATGGTGGTGCTGGGCAAGGCGCTGGGCGGGGGTATCCTGCCGATCGCGGCGGCGATTATGCGCGCGGACCTGGATGTGTGTGGCGATTTTGCCATCGGGCATTACACCCACGAGAAGAACCCGGTAACCGCCCGCGCCGCCCTGACCACCATCGGCATCATCGAGGAGGAGGGGCTGGTCGCGCGCGCGGCCGAACTGGGCGATCACGCGATGAGCCGGATGCGTGACCTGATGGCGCGCTCGGCCATCATTGGCGACGTGCGGGGCAGGGGGCTGATGTTCGGGGTCGATATCGTCTCCGACAGGGCGACCCGCGCACCGGGCAACGAACTGGCCGAGAAGATCTATTACCGCTGCCTGGAGGCGGGGTTGAGCTTCAAGATCAGCCAGGGCTGTGTGCTGACCTTGTCGCCGCCGCTGGTGATCAGCCAAGCCGATCTGGACCGGGCGCTGGATATCGTCGAGGCGGCGGTGCTGGCGGCGGCCTGAAACCGCTGAAGCGGCTTTGGGCCGCAGCTTTGGGCCACAGTCGGTGTGTTTTGCGCGCGCAGGTCACCGAAGGTGGCCGGACAGGCGAAAAAGACTCTCCGGGAGACGGTGTGGCGGACCTTCCGCACCGGATCCTACAGCCTGCCGGTATCCTGCCGCATCGCGGTTCGTCTTGCCAATCCGGCAGGACCGTCCTACCAGAAACCCCTTCGGCGACCCGAGTAGGGTTGGGGGGAGTGGCTCGGATGCACCTGCACGACAAAGCTGGCGGCCGCATGGCGGCGGTGACCGGGGTTACCGGCTTCATTGGCGGCCATCTGGCGGGTGAGTTGGCCCGCCGGGGTTGGCGGTTGCGCGTGCTGGCGCGGTCGATGCCCCAGATTCCGGGAATGCCAGGATTTCCGGGGCCGCCGGTCGAGGTTGTGCAAGGCAGCCTTTCAGACCAGGGAGCCCTTCGTGATCTGGTTCGGGGCGCGGACGCGGTTCTGCATCTGGCGGGCGCGATCAAGGGGCGGCGGCGCGCCGATTTCATGCGCGCCAATGCCGAGGGGACGGCGGCGCTGGCCGGGGCCTGGCGCATGCATGCGCCGTCGGCGCGGTTTATCCACCTGTCGTCGATGGCGGCGCGTGAGCCGGGGCTGTCGCACTACGCGGCCTCGAAACTTGCCGCCGAGGAACGGTTGCGCGACATTGGCGCAGGGGCCGACTGGTGCATTCTGCGGCCGGCGGCGGTCTACGGGCCGGGCGATCGGGAGACGCTGCGCATCTTCCGCGCCGCGGCGGGCCCGGTGCAGCCGATGCTGAACGGTGCCGATGCGCGCCTGACCGTGATCCATGTTACCGACCTGGTGCGGGCGATGGCGGCGCTGCTGGAAGCGGGACACCCGGCGGAATGCCATGAAGTTGCCCACGAAGTTACCGATGAACGCCATGCGGGCTACTCGTGGGATGAGCTTACCCGTGCCGCTGCCCTGGCGCTGGGCCGCACGGCGCGTCCGCTGCGGGTGCCGGGTGCCGTGATCCGGGCGCTGGGGCTGGTTGGCGATGCGGCGGCGCTGGGTGGCGTGGCGGGAATGCTGACCTCACAAAAAGCCCGCGAGATCCTACATAGCGACTGGCGTTCCGACCTGGAGAGCCAACCCCCCGCCAGCCTGTGGCGGCCGGAGATCACGCTTCGCCAGGGTTTCGCCGAGGCGGTTTCCTGGTATCGTGCGGCGGGCTGGTTGCGCGGATAGTCGGAGTTTTATACGGGGAATTATACGGGATTTTTTTGCGCCTGTTCGAAAGCCGCCGCTGACGCCGCGCCGCCTCCGCGCCCACTGAAATTTCGCAAAGAACTGTAACAAAAGTTGTAATTTCAGGGGTTTGATTGTCGGCCAAACTATCTAGATGATAGCCGCAAAACAGAAAGACGAGGGATGAGGGATAATGACGAATGCGGTAATCTTGAGTGCGGGCCAGGGAAAGCGTTTGTCCCCTCTGACGGACGCACGTCCGAAATGCTTGGTTCCGGTTTCCGGTCGCCCCATCCTGGAGTGGCAGGTGCGTGCTTTGGCTGCTGCCGGGGTCGACGAGATCACGGTGGTCACCGGCTTTTGTGCCGATGCGGTCGATGCCATGCTGATGACCACCAGTGTGCCGGTCGAGGTCAACACGATCTATAATCCGTTCTACACGGTTGCCGACAATATCGGCTCGTGCTGGGCGGCGAGGGATCTGATCGGGTCCGACACCCTGCTGTTGAACGGCGACACCCTGTTCCAGCCGGAGATTGCGGCGCGGGTTATCGAGCAGGCGACGGTGCCAATCTCGGTCACGGTCGACTGCAAGGTGAACTACGACTCCGACGACATGAAGATCCGCCGCGACGGCGACCGGCTGACCGCCATTGGCAAGACGCTGGAGCTGCCCGTTGACGGCGAGTCCATCGGCATGATCCGGTTCCAGCGCGAAGGCGGTGCCCGATTTGTCACGGCGATGCGTTCGGCGCTGAAGGATCAGGCGACGCTGAAGCGTTGGTATCTGTCGATCATCGACGAACTGGCTCGCGAAGGCGGTGTTGGAGCCGTCTCGATCGAAGGGCTGGCCTGGAGCGAGATCGACTTCCTCCGTGATCTGCCGATCGCCGAGAGCAAGTCCGCGCGGTTCCTGGGTGTGTCGGAGACGGCAGCCATCAGCAGCGCGATGTAGTACCGCGCGCAATGGCGTGGCCATGCGCAAACGACAGTGAACATACTTCCTTCGGATCAGGCAATGCGCTGGTCGCCCTGATCCGGTTTCGGGGTCCGGGCGGGTTCGTCGAGTCCGCGAGGCAAGAGTTAGGCCGTTTGTTCGCCGATCGGTGAACTGGCGGCAGACGAACGCAAATCAGAAACGGCAGCTTGCCGACAAGACGCGATATTTTCCGGAACTGACACCGGAATCGGGCAGATGCCGGAAGTGGGTAATGAACGTGAGCATGGAACAGAACGACAAGATAGAGATACGGGTGCTGGAACTTCTGGGCAAGAAGATCGGCGCCGATCGCAAGATCGATCTCGGCAGCAGCGTGGTTGAGGACACCGGTCTGGACTCGGTCAGCGTCATGGATTTCGTGATGGAGATCGAGGACGAGTTTGACATCACGATCCCGCTCGATCGGATCGCCGAGGTGCGTACGGTGGGCGATCTCGCCAATGCCGTTCAGGCGCTGTCGCATGTGGATGCCGGTGCCCACGCCGATGCAGGCGGTGGACCAATGAAAGAGGGTCGCTAGGCAAATGGGTATCAAACAACGAGCGAAATCGATCAAGTCGGCCTACGGCGCCTTGCAGGCCCTGGGGCGCGACCCGACATCGCTGAAATTCGACCGCATCACATCACCGACCCGGGCGATCCTGGGAAACGAGCCGATGATGCTGTTCGGCACCAACAACTATCTGGGGCTGACCTTCGATCAGCACTGCATCGACGAGACGATCGAGGCAGTGCGGGAATTCGGCGTTGGCACCACCGGCTCGCGGATCGCCAATGGCACCTACGATCAGCACCGAGCCCTGGAAGAAGAAATCGCGCAATTCTACGACAAGCGCATGGCGATCGTCTTTTCCACCGGCTTCGTGGCCAATCTGGGTGTGATCTCGGCTCTGGCCGAGAAGGGTGACCACCTGCTGATCGATGCCGACAGCCACGCCTCGATTTACGATGCCGCCAAGATGGCGGATGCCGAGACCATTCGCTTCCGCCACAGCAGCCCGGAAGACCTGGCCAAGCGGCTGGCGCGGCTGAAGGGCACGCCGGGCGACAAGATCATCGTCGTCGAGGGCATTTATTCGATGCTGGGCGACACCGCGCCTCTGGCCGAGTTCGCGGCGGTCAAGCGTGAGGCGGGCGACGATGTTTATCTGCTGGTCGATGAGGCGCATTCGCTGGGCGTGCTGGGCGAGACCGGTCGCGGCAAGTGCCAGTCGGCCGGGGTCGAGGACGATTGCGACTACATTCTCGGCACCTTCTCGAAAAGCGTCGGCACCACCGGCGGTTACTGCGTTTCCAATGTCGAGGGTTTCGAGGCGCTGCGGTCCTATTCGCGGCCCTATATGTTCACCGCCTCGATGACGCCACCGACAGTGGCCACCGCGCGCGCCGCTTTCCGGCGGATGGCGGAATTGCCGGAATTGCGCGAACGGTTGTGGAAGAATTCGACCCGACTGTATACCGGGCTTGCGAGGCTGGGTTTCGACCTCGGTCCGGAGATCAGCCCGGTCGTGGCGGTGAAGCTGCCCGACCCGAAGTCTGCGGTCATGTTGTGGAATGTCCTGATCGACGCCGGTGTCTACACCAATATCGCGATCCCGCCGGCGACGCCGAACGCACTGTCGCTGCTGCGGGTCTCGGTCTCGGCGGCGCATGACGACGAGCAGATCACCCAAGCGCTGGAGGTCTTTGCCGAGGTCGGCAGGACGCTGGGTCTGACCGGCAGTTCCTCCAGTTTGACGGCGTCCAGGGTGGCCTGACGTCGGTCAAACTATTACAACCTGACGGTACAATTCTGCGGGGATAACAGCTATTCGTAACTTGCTGGCCAATGCTGCGATCTTTCTGGTCGCGGTTCTCGTCTCGCTCGGCGGCGCGGATGCATTCTTGCGCAGTTTTCCGTCGCTGATCAGTATCGATATCCTCGCGAGGTTTCACGAAGATTTGCGAACGCCAATCGCGGCCAAGCTCGGCTTCGCTACCTACAAGGACCGGCAGCTGGTCACATCGGAGTGGCGCGGCGATGGTGGCCCGCCTTTCTATATTTATCTTGAGGGGCGCCGCTATGCGGGCCGGGCGGACCCCGTGGATGTCGCGACTGGTGGAGTCGTTGAGCGGCAGATGGACGATGCGGGATTCTGCAATCCCGCCGTGGGAACGGGCCGCTCCACCGTCGATGTGGTTATGATTGGCGACTCGTTTACAACCTGCACCATTGTCGATCCCAAGGACACCTTCACAGCACAGGTCGAAGAGCAAACGGGGCTGATCACTTATAATCTCGGCGTCGGTGGAATCGGCCCCTACGAGGAACTGGTGCTCCTCAGGAAGTTCGGTTTGTCACTGAAGCCTCGTATCGTGGTCTTGAATATCTACGAGGGCAACGACGTGAGGGACATCCTCAGATATCTTGATTTCGTCCTGCATGGGGTCGACCGGACGTCCCGCAAGCGCTTGGGCGGGCCCTTCGCGGTCAGCTATGCACTGGCTTATCTGAAGTCGGGTATCGAGGTGGCGCTCAAGCGCTTCGTGAAGCGGGAAAAGATCAATTTCCGATATTCCGTCGAGATTGATGGCGTCAGGACACCGATGAATGTCACCAACAACGACACCGACGAGGTCAAGCACGCACGCCAGATCGAAAGCGGCGAGATAAGCGTCAACCTGTTTGCCGAGCCTCTGGAGGCTTTCGTCACCCTCGCCGCTAAGCAGAACTTCATCCCGGTCGTGACGCTGCTGCCGTCGGCGTACACGAGCTATATCGAAAGCGTCCGATTTGAGGACGAGGTCGTCGGTCGCGACGTTGCCGCATTCAGCCGGGTGCAACGGGCTTGGCTGGCCGAGAATGCAGAGCGGATCGGCTACCGTTTCATCGATGTGGTGCCCGCATTCGTCGAACAGGTAAAATCGCGCCCACTTGCCTTTTTCCCGGCAAATATGCATTTCACCAAGGAAGGGCATGCTATTGTTGCCGCGGCGCTCGGACCTGAGTTCAAGAAGCTCCTGTCAGAGCGATAGAACCTCTTTGCGAGGGAAGCCTATTGTGATTTTCCGTAACTGCCAAGTACGGATTTGGAGTAGTTTTCTTGGACCAAGGGTCTCGCTGTGATTCATCTGTTTTATGACCGTGTCAAATCCTTCTGACCTGTTTCAGCAATTCTCATTATGGCGTTACAAAGGGGATTCCCAAGGCGGAAAATATATGAATGATGCCATATGTGGTTATCGATTCTCTCATAGACACTCTGCGTAGCCGTTGCGCGATGTTCCCCGACATGCGCACGGGGAGCAATTTGAGCGACACTATGGCCGATATCGGCATGGCTGCATTTTCGGTATTTTTTATGCAGAGCCCGTCCTTTTTGTCGCATCAGCGGGCGTTGGAAAAGCGTCGGGCGCGGTCGAACTGCGAGACGCTGTTCGCCATTGAGAAGATCCCTACCGACAATCATGTTCGCACGATGCTTGATCCGGTGGAACCAGATGGGCTGTTCGCGTTGTTCGGGCAAGCCCTTGACTTGCTTGCAGACAGAGGCGGTCTGAAGGATTTTCAGAAGCTCGGCGGACGGCTTCTGATTGCCCTTGACGGCACCGAGTATTTCACCTCGCAAAAGCTTCATTGCCCGAATTGCTCGCAGCGCAAACGCCATAACGGCGTCATGGAATATTACCACTCCATGCTCTCGGCGGCGGTGGTGGCACCTGGCCATAATTGTGCCATGGTGCTTGAACCGGAGTTCATCGCACCGCAGGACGGACATGACAAACAGGACTGCGAAAATGCCGCCACGAAGCGCTGGCTTTGCCGCTTCGGGCCGCAATACGCGCATCTCAGGCCGGTCTATCTGGGCGATGATCTATATTCCCGTCAGCCGATTTGCGAGTCGGTTCAACGGGTTGGCGGCAATTTCATCTTCACCGCCAAAGCCTCATCGCACCGCTGTCTCTACGAATGGCTCCATGGCGTCGAATTGCCGAGCCTTGAGAAAAAGCTGAAAAAGGGCCGCAGCGTCGTTACTCATCGCTACCGCTGGATGGAAGATGTTCCCCTCCGTGACGGGAAAGACGCATTGCATGTCAATTGGCTTCAGATCGAGATCATCAACAAGGTCGGCAAGGTGACCTGCACCAACAGCTTCGTCACCGATCTGCCGGTCAACGAAGAAACCGTCGTCGAGTTGGCCACCTGTGGCCGGGCGCGCTGGAAGATCGAGAACGAAACTTTCAATACCCTGAAGACCAGGGGTTACCATCTGGAGCACAATTTCGGCCATGGCAAGGAACACCTGGCCAACCTTCTCATAACCATGAACCTGCTCGCCTTCGCGTTCCACACGGTCTGTGACCTGGTGAGCAAGCGCTGGCATGAGGCACGTGAAGCGTTCGGCGCGCGACGGCAGTTCTTCCAGGACCTGCGGAGCATCACCAGATATCACCTGTTCACCGACTGGGGCGCGCTCATCCGCACGATGATAACCGGCGAACCGCCGCCGGAACCAAAACTGCGCTAAAGCACCCGCTCAAGCCTCAGCACAACACAAAAATGAGAAGACAGAAGATCATCGCAGAAAATCAAGCCATAATGAGAATTGCTGGCATCATACCCCTTCTCCCAACCCGCAGTCAGCCTGGAGACCACGCCCGGCGACAGGTTCGGCGCATCGGGCCCCAGGATCGCGCCCAGCGCCGCCTGGAAGTCGCCGGTGGAGATACCACGCAGGTAGAGAATGGGCAGCAGCACATCGAGGCTCTTCGTGCGTCGCGCCCATTTCGGCAGGATGTTCGACGTGAAGCGCACCTTCCCGGCATCGGCAACGTTCGGGTGCCGGTCCCGGACCTTGGCCCGGCGGACGTCGATCGCGCCGATCCCGGTCTGTATCGACCGCTCCGGCCCGTAACCATGCCTGACGATCCTCTGGCGGCCATCGGGCAGCAGGTCATCCGCGAAGCTGGCAACGAACGCGTCTGCCTCGGCCCTCAGCGCCTCGGCCAGCATGCGCCGAGCGCCCTCACGAGCAATCTCAGTCAGCGGGTCTTCGACAGAATCTGCTGGAAATCGAGGGGGTGAGAATAGATGTTTCGACAGGCCGTTGATTATCTTGGCGCCTTGCTGTTTGGGCGAGACGCCTATCGCTACTACCAGTTTAAGCGAGCCAAGAAGATCGCCCGCCGGCACGGCTATGAAGTCTACAAATCACACCTGATCTGGCTTGCCGATGCAGATTTCCTTTCCGTGCGGGAGACGGCGAAGCAGCGCGGTATCATGGGAATTCCGTACGACCGGTGTTACATGCTGCTGGAAACGGCGCGGCTCGTGCGCGGCGTTCCAGGCAACTTCGCTGAATGCGGCACGCGTTATGGAAAGTCGTCGCTGTTCCTACTCACCGGCATGGGCGCTGACAGCGTGAAGTCCCTGCATGTCTTCGATTCGTTCGAGGGGTTGTCCAACCCGGGCGCGGATGATCTAGACAAGGAAGGCGAGACGGTTTGGGCGCATGGCGACCTCGCCGTACCGGAAGACATCCTACGCCGAAATCTCGCGGGCTTCAGCGATCGGGTGGTGCTGCATAAGGGTTGGATCCCTGAGCGCTTTCACGAGGTCCAGGACGACAGTTTTTCACTTGTTCACATCGACGTGGATCTCTACGAGCCGACGCGCGACGCTGTCGCCTTTTTCTATTCGCGCGTCAGTCCTGGCGGCGTGATCGTTTGTGACGACTATGGATCAGCCTACTGTCCGGGCGCCAAGAAGGCGATCGACGAGTTCTTTGCTGACAAGCCGGAGCAGGTCATCTCACTGCCGACAGGCCAGTCGCTGGTGATCAAAACTTAGCAGCCCGTTGACGAAGTCGGCCCTGGACACGAGCGGCCTGGTCTGAATTCTATGATGTTCTGATTTGACCGGGGGGTTCGCCGATGTCGATGGGACTGCAGAAGGATCGTCAGGGTGATTTGATGGTGGGCTGGGCGGAGATGCCGCGCTCGCCGGGTCATGTGTTTTACGACCGTCTTCAGTCGGTCCTGATCGAGGGCGACTTCGACGGCTTCGCCGAGGCGGCCTGCCGGTGCTATTACGCGGCCAGGACGGGAGCGCCTTCGGTGCCGCCGGGGCGCTATTTCCGCATGCATCTGGTGGGCTACTTCGAGGGCATCGACTCTGAGCGCGGGCTGGAATGGCGCGGCTCGGATTCGCTGTCGCTGCGGGAGTTTCTGCGGCTGGAGAGCCGGGATCATGTGCCGGACCATTGCTGGCTGTCGAAGACCCGCACGCGCCTGCCCCACGAGGTGCACGCGATGGTCTTCGACCGGGTTCTGGCGCTGATCGCCGAGGCGGGTCTGGTGAAGGGCGACCGCATCGGGGTGGATGCCTCGACCATGGAGGCCAACGCGGCGCTGCGCAACATCGTGCGGCGCGACACGGGTGAGGGCTACCGGGAGATGCTGGAGCATCTGGCCCAGGAGAGCGGCATCGAGACGCCCACGGCCGAGGACCTGGCGCGTCTGGACCGCAAGCGCAAGGGCAAGAAGCTCTCGAACCAGGATTGGGTTTGCAGGAGCGACCCCGAGGCCAGGATCGCCAGGATGAAGGACGGCACGACCCATCTGGCCTACAAGCCCGAGCACGCGGTGGATCTGGACACCGGGGCGGTGGTGGCGGCCGAGTTGCACCCAGCCGATGAGGGCGACACCACGACGCTTTTCAAGACCCTGGCGGCGGCCGAGGCAAACCTCGAGGCGGTGGCTGCGGCGCCGACGCCAGAGAGCCCGGCCGAATGCGTCACCGACAAGGGCTATTTCTCACGGGCGGTCTTGAAGGCCCTGGACGACAGTCCCTGGAAGACCCGGATCGCCGAGCCCAGGCAGAAGGGCTTTTCGCGCTGGCGCGGTGACGAGGCGGCGCGCCGGGCGGTCACCAACAACCGCGTGCGGCTCAAGTCCGGGGTCGCCCGCGAGGCCTTCAAGCTGCGCGCCGAGATCGTCGAGCGCTGCTTTGCCCACAGCCTCGATCGCGGCGGCATGCGCCGAACCTGGCTGCGCCGGCGCGAGAACGTGCACAAGCGATACCTGCTTCACGTCGCCGGCCACAACCTCTCGTTGCTGATGCGCCAACTCATCGGCGCCGGCACCGCGCGCCAAGCCGTGGCGGGCGGATATGGCGGTATTTTCGTGCTTGTTGCGCCCGCTGGAGCCGTTCTGGTCGCTCAGGCCGGCCTCATCGTCTCGGAGGATGGCGAAACCGCCTGCGCCGCGTTATGTTTCGTCGTGGGGTGAGTGGGGTGAAACCCGGTCAATGGCGCCTTTTTCAACGGGCTGTTAGGGCACGTTCCCAAAAAGTTGCACACCCCGTTCCGCACAGCCTTGCGCATCTGCCGACCGAGGCCCTGCTGATAGATTACTTGCACATCACCACCAAGGGTAACGCGCGGGTCGCCAAGCTGATCAGGCAATCCCTGAACTGACGCCGGTCCAGATCCTGTTCAGGTGTCTCGCTCGATGACGATGGTGATGGTCTTGCGCAGCAGATCGGAGCCGGTTTCGGTCATGCGCCGGACCGAGTGCAGGGAGTTGAAGGTCTTGACGAAGACGATGCACTGATTGGGAACGAAGGGAATATTCTCGATCACTTCGATGTCGTCCCAGCGTACCAGCCGATTCTTCCAATTATAGGCATAGCGTGGGTCGGTTGCCCGGTTCACGTCCAGTCCACCGCCGATCTCCACCGGCCATTCCCCCTCGCCTATCATGGAGATTACCAGCGTGATCACCTTGCGCGGCGTGTCAGTGTGTGGCGCGACCTCGCCACCGTCCGCCTTCAGCACCGAGAACTCGAAACGGGTGCGCAGCTTTGGCGCCGGGCGCGGCAGATGCCCTTTCAGCAAGGCCCGGCCGTGGCGCTTCAGCTTTGCGGGGAGGGTCTCGAAGGCCTCGTCAAGTGCAAGGTCCACATGGTGCGCCTTGAGGGCGTCCACGACGGTTCGTATGAAAGCGTCGCTTTTGACCCAGGCGTGAAATAGGCCCCAGGGGCCGTTCTCGCGAATGAAGCGGGCATAGTTGGCGGGGGCATATTTTTCGGAAAGGCTGAGCTTGTAGGGGTGGTTATTCATCCCATCGAACAGCAAAATATCCGGAAAATTCGCGATAAGCTCGCGATAGAAATCCGGGTCGATCGCAGGATTGATGACCCCGATCGGGTACGGCTCGTAACGCATCTGGATCTTCTCGAATTTCTGCATGGCCGGTCACTCCGCAAATATACGCTTCGCCGTCAGTCCAACTCGAAGCGGTTCTTGTAGTCCTGTTTCAGCGCCGGATCCTGCTCGTCCTTGACGAGAAGGGCATTGCCGCAAACCAGAACCTCGATATCGGTTCCCATGAAACAGCGGAACGCATCGGTCGGCGAGCAGACAATCGGCTCGCCCCGGACGTTGAAGCTGGTATTGACCAGGATCGGGCAGCCGGTCTGCGCCTTGAAGGCGGAAATCAGGGCGTGGTAGCGTGGGTTGGTTTCCTTGTGAACGGTCTGGATCCGGGCCGAGAAGTCGACATGGGTGACCGCTGGAATTTCGGACCGGGCAACATTCAGTTTGTCAATTCCGAACAGAGCCTGCTCCTGCGCCGACATCTGCCGGCGTCGGTTCTCGACCACGTCGGCCACCATCAGCATGTAGGGGCTATCGCAATCCAACTCGAACCAGTCTTCCAGATCCTCGCGCAGCACCGAGGGCGCGAAAGGCCGAAAGGATTCGCGGAATTTGACCTTCAGGTTCAGCAGCTTCTGCATTTCCGGCGAGCGCGGGTCGCCAAGGATCGAACGGTTGCCCAGCGCCCGCGGGCCAAACTCCATGCGGCTCTGCATCCAGCCAACCGCCTTGCCCTCGCCAAGCGCCGCGGCGGTTTGGAATATCAACTCGGCATCGTCGAGCGTCTTGAACACCGCCCCGGCCGCGCCAAGCTCCGCCGCGATCTGATTTTGCGAAAACTCCGGGCCCAGATACCCGCCCACCATGCCGTCAAGCCCAGCGTTTGCGGCGCGCGGCAGGCCGAGGTGATGATGATATGCCGCATAGGCGGCACCCAGCGCGCCGCCGGCGTCGCCTGCCGCGGGCTGCACCCAGATATTGTCGAAGTTGCCGTCGCGCTGCAGCTTGCCATTTGCCACGCAATTCAGCGCGACACCTCCCGCCAAGCACAGGTTCCTTTGCCCGGTTTCCTTGGCCAGCGCCGTCGCCATGCGCCGAACGACGATCTCGGCAACGTCCTGAATCGAGGCAGCCAGATCCATATGATGCTGCGTCAGAAATTCATCGGGCGTGCGCGCCGGCGCGCCGAACAGCGCATCGAAGCGGCTATTGGTCATGGTAAGACCGGTGCAATAGTCGAAATAGCTCAGGTCCAGCTTGAACGAGCCATCGTCGCGAATGTCGATCAGGTTATCGAGCAAGATCTGGGAATATTTCGGCTCGCCATAAGGCGCCAGACCCATGACCTTGTACTCGCCTGAATTCACCCTGAAACCGGTATAGTAGGTGAAGGCCGAATACAGCAGGCCAAGCGAATGGGGAAAGCGGATCTCCCGTTCGATCTCCAGATTGTCGCCCCGGCCGATGCCAGCCGAACTCGTGGCCCATTCGCCGACACCGTCCATTGTCAGGACCACGGCTTCCTTGAACGGCGAGGGATAATATGCACTGGCCGCGTGGCTCTGGTGATGCTCGGCGAACAGCATCTTAGCCTTCCAATCGGTATCGCTGCGGATTTCCCCCAGTTTTTCGATCAGCAGACGCTTCAGAAACAGCTTTTCCTTCAGCCACAGAGGCATCGCCTTCAGGAACGAGGGGAACCCACGCGGCGCAAAGCTCAGATAGGTCTCGATCAGCCTCTCGAATTTTACAAAGGGCTTTTCATAGAACACCACGTAATCCACGTCAGCGCCGGGGCTTGCACCTGCGGACAGGCAGTATTTGACCGCGTGATGCGGGAAATCGCTGTCATGTTTCTTGCGGGTGAAGCGTTCTTCCTGTGCGGCCGCGACAACCTGCCCGTCCTCGATCAGCGCCGCCGCACTGTCATGATAGAACGCCGATATGCCGAGGATACGCAAGCTGCTTAGAAGATCGTATAGATGAACGGAGCCACGGCCGAGCCCTGCGTCAGCACAACAAGGACGCCCAATAACAGAGCGAGCACGATGATCGGCATCATCCAGAACTTCTTGCGCACGCGCATGAAGCTCCAAAGTTCGACTAGGAAAGACATGGCAATATTCGTCCTCAGAACTGGTTTGTCATCGAGCTTTTCTCAACATTCTCCTCGGCACGCAAGATCCAGTGGCTGGTCGCGCCGGTCTTTGTTCGAAGCCGCAGCAGATCGGCGCCGAACAGCCGCATGATCAGCCCCATTGGCGTGAACACACCAAAAAACAGCAATCCCATGATAACCGGATTGACGATCCGGTGCAGCAGCATCCCGAATTTGAGCCAAACCAGATTGAGCGGCCGAAGCACCGCCGGGGCTGCGAAGGCGGTGGCAAGAAAACCCAGCGCGGCCACCGATGTCACCACCGGCCAGACCGCGATGCCAAGCCGGTAGAACTGCAAGGCCGACAGCAAGCCGAACACACAGGCGAAGGTCACGCCAAAGGATTTCTCCGACGGGGCCTTCACCTCTTCTCGATTGCCAGCGTACTCGTGATGTAGATCGCGTGTCACGGACCGATCCCTGTCAGCCAGAAGTCATCGCCACCTCTTTGCACACCAATGTTCGGCTGACAACAAGACAATTTGCCAGGATCGTGGGGTGCCCGGTCTGTGGTTCTATGGCCAAGGGCAATGGCAGTCAGGCACTGCGATATTTTGTCTAAAGGACAGAAAAAAGGCCCTCGTTATTGATGAAACGCTAGTCCTATACGCAATTGCTATTGAAAAGTTTCGTTTTCTGACAATTCTAGAGATTGCTCAGGCATCAGCAATTCTCATTATGGCGTTACAAAGGGGATTCCCAAGGCGGCAAATATATGAATGATACCATATATGGTCATCGATTCTCTCATAGACACTCTGCGTAGCCGTTGCGCGATGTTCCCCGACATGCGCACGGGGAGCAATTTGAGCGACACTATGGCCGATATCGGCATGGCTGCATTTTCGGTATTTTTTATGCAGAGCCCGTCCTTTTTGTCGCATCAGCGGGCGTTGGAAAAGCGTCGGGCGCGGTCGAACTGCGAGACGCTGTTCGCCATTGAGAAGATCCCTACCGACAATCATGTTCGCACGATGCTTGATCCGGTGGAACCAGATGGGCTGTTCGCGTTGTTCGGGCAAGCCCTTGGCTTGCTTGCAGACAGAGGCGGTCTGAAGGATTTTCAGAAGCTCGGCGGACGGCTTCTGATTGCCCTTGACGGCACCGGGTATTTCACCTCGCAAAAGCTTCATTGCCCGAATTGCTCGCAGCGCAAACGCTATAACGGCGTCATGGAATATTACCACTCCATGCTCTCGGCGGCGGTGGTGGCGCCTGGCCATAATTGTGCCATGGTGCTTGAACCGGAGTTCATCGCACCGCAGGACGGACATGACAAACAGGACTGCGAAAATGCCGCCACGAAGCGCTGGCTTTGCCGCTTCGGGCCGCAATACGCGCATCTCGGGCCGGTCTATCTGGGCGATGATCTATATTCCCGTCAGCCGATTTGCGAGTCGGTTCAACGGGTTGGCGGCAATTTCATCTTCACCGCCAAACCCTCATCGCACCGCTGTCTCTACGAATGGCTCCATGGCGTCGAATTGCCGAGCCTTGAGAAAAAGCTGAAAAAGGGCCGCAGCGTCGTTACTCATCGCTACCGCTGGATGGAAGATGTTCCCCTCCGTGACGGGAAAGACGCATTGCATGTCAATTGGCTTCAGATCGAGATCATCAACAAAGCCGGCAAGGTGACCTACACCAACAGCTTCGTCACCGATCTGCCGGTCAACGAAGAAACCGTCGTCGAGTTGGCCACCTGTGGCCGGGCGCGCTGGAAGATCGAGAACGAAACTTTCAATACCCTGAAGACCAGGGGTTACCATCTGGAGCACAATTTCGGCCATGGCAAGGAACACCTGGCCAACCTTCTCATAACCATGAACCTGCTCGCCTTCGCGTTCCACACGGTCTGTGACCTGGTGAGCAAGCGCTGGCATGAGGCACGTGAAGCGTTCGGCGCGCGACGGCAGTTCTTCCAGGACCTGCGGAGCATCACCAGATATCACCTGTTCACCGACTGGGGCGCGCTCATCCGCACGATGATAACCGGCGAACCGCCGCCGGAACCAAAACTGCGCTAAAGCATCCGCACAAGCCTCAGCACAACACAAAAATGAGAAGACAAAACATCATCGCAGAAAATCAAGCCATAATGAGAATTGCTGCTCAGGCATTTACTTACTGGCTATTCGACGTTAGAAGTGGAATTCAGGAGGTCATTTAGTCCGCTGTTAAGACGCCGATTTGAGCGCTGATTGTGGTGTTATGGCGGTCACCATTGCGGCGGTAACTACTCAACCCACCCCAAAGGTTGCGTTCCTGGGTTCGATCGGCACCAGATATAGAGAATTTTCTTGCATTGAGGGCGTGGATATGCGTCAAGTTATCTATGACTCATTTACCCGACCTGAGCCGATTGACGCATGCAGAGAAAGATGCCTTGATCCTCGCGCTGTGGACGCAGGCACAGGAACTGGTGGCAGTGAACGAGGGCTTTGCCAGGCGCGTCACGGAACTTGAGGCAAAGCCTGGTGAGCCTGCGAAGACGCCGGACAACTCCAGTACGCCGCCGTCGCATGGGCGCAAGGCGAACAAGAAACCGGGCCGGGGCAACCGCAAAAAACGGCGCAAGGGGCATGGTGGCGGTGGGCGTCCTCTGAACCCTGACCCGGATCAGCGGGTGGTTGCGAAGGCGCTGTCCTGCCCGCACTGTTGTTCAGCGTTCGGCGATGAGGATCACAAGTTGCATGCGATTTATGACAAGATCGAACTGCCGCGCCCCGCTCCCATTGTCACCCGTGTGGAACTGTATGCGGCGAGGTGTTCTCATTGTTCGGCGCGTTTTGTGGCGCCGGTTCCGGCGGGGCTTGAGCCGGGGTCTCCGTTCACCCCGTCGATCGAGGCGATGGCGGTTTACATGCGTTATGAACACGCGGTCAGTTACCAGCGTCTGTCGAAACTGTTCGCCGATTTGCACGGCTTGACGATCAGCCAAGCCGCCCTGGTCAACCTGTTCAAGAGGGTCAAGCCTGGCTTTGACGCCCAGTTCCAGGCGGTTCTGGCCCGCCTGCGGCAAAGCCGGGTCGTCTGCTCCGACGAGACCGGCGCACGCATCAAGGGGCGCAACGCCTGGGAATGGGTTTTCCAAAACGATGACGTCTGCGTCCACGTCATCCGCAACAGTCGGGCGAAGGCGGTGGCCGAGGACGTGATGGACGGCCACCGGCCCGCCATCTGGGTGTCCGATCTTTACGGCGGCCAGCGGGGGCTCGGGGAGGCCTGGCAAATCTGTCTGGCCCACCAGTTGCGCGACTGCCAGTATGCCATCGACGCTGGCGATGCGATCTTCGCACCGGCACTGAAAATGCTCATCTTGCGCGCCTGTGTTCTGGGCCGACGGCGAAAGCGTCTGAAGGACATTACACTTCAGAAATACCGGGGCGACCTGGAACGGCGAATGGACAAGGTTATGGCTTGTCAGCCAACCAACAAAGACGGAATTCGTCTGCGCAAACGCTACGGCAAAGACCGTGACAGCCTGTTCACATTCATGACCGAACGCGACGTGCCGCCAACCAACAACGGCTCGGAACAAGCCATCCGCCCCTCAACCACCTTGCGCAAGGTCACCGGGGGATTCCGCTCCAACCGGGGAGCCGACTTCTACGCCAACGTTCGCTCCATCCTCAACACCGGAAAACGGCAAGGCCTGTCTGCTTTCCAGGCAATCCAGGCCACCATCGCTGGAAAATCATTGAGCCAACCGGGTTGAGTAGTTACTTGCGGCGTTGATTTTCCACAAAAGTTTTCTCGGCCACTTGAGGATGAGGCGGAGGTTGTAGCCGACGGCGCTCATGACGGCGTTGATCTGGTCGCCGAGTCGGCCGTGCAGGAAGTTTCGCTCCAGGTGGCCGTCGGTCTGGCAATGGCCGGTCACCGCCTCGATGGGCGGATCGCCGCCTCGGTTCCTTCTTGATCTGGCCATGGACGCCGCGCTTCTGACCGGATTTGAAGACCCGGCCCGGCTTTGGTGCGTCGTGGCCCCGGTAGCCCTTGTCGACATAAGCCCGCTCGATTTCGCGTCCGGTCAGCGCCTCGGTTTCCTCGATGACCTGTTTCAGGGTGTGGCCGTCACAGGGATTGCCGGGGATTGCCGGGGAGCGCCCTGGCATGGAGGATGAACTGCCCGCCCCTGGCACGCCTGTTGGTCGTCGTGAGCGAGACCTTGACGCCGAACTCACAAGGCTTGTGCGCCTTGCCCTTGCCGATGCACTCGGGTCTCGGGCGCGTGCCGGGAACAGAGCTTCCAGCCGCGTTGGCGCTGCTTCCGGCCACGGATTCGCGAGGCTTTGGACAAGGCTGCGGCGAAGGCTTCCGGCAGATCCTCGTCGCCTTCGGTCTTGCGTCGGATGTCGCGAATGATCCGGCCCAGGCGGGGGCGCGGGAACTTGATTTGCCTGTTCATGCGCTTGAACTGTTTTGGCGTGGGCGTAGCGCCCGGCCATCATCGCCGCCCGCTTGGCGAGGCGCGCACAAGACTGCCGGAGCGGCACATCATGCTCTTTGGCCAGCTTGCCGAGCTGGCGGGTCGCGGTCTCCAGAAGTTTCGCGTCGGTCGGGAAGGTGACGTTCTTGGGCTGCACCGTGGTGTCCACCGTGGTGTCCACCGTGACCCGGGCCAGATCGCGCTTGCTCAAGGCACCGGTGTCGTGGGCAATCCTCAGGCTTTCCTGCAGCAGAACCTCCAGCTTGTCGCCGATGCGTTTTCTCCAGTGGCTCATGCCGGAACGCTCGTGCGGCAGGTCATGCTGGAAAAATTCCTCACCGGTGAAGTACCGGAAACAGGGGTCGTGCACCCAGCGGTCCCAGACCTGCTCGTCGGAGAGGGCATAGCTCTGCTTCAACAGGAACATGCCGATCATGAAGCGCACCGGCTCCGCCGGGCGGCCCTGGTCGGAAAAACTCTCCGCCAGTTGCGCGTCGAGCCAGGCCCGGTCGATCTTGTCCGCCAGGATGGCAAGTTCGTGTTTCATATTGATGATCTGATCGAGGCGCGCCCGGAAAAGATCGTCGTGACGCGCTCTTTGCTGCTGTTTCGGTCGCATTTGAACCCCCGAATGGAACCCCTTCAGGGAATCACAAACGGACCGAAAAATGAATCCCAAATCGCAAGAAAACGATCGACAAAAACAAGGTTTCTTGCAAACCCCGTTACTTCAAATCAGCGGAAAATCACGCCAAATCAATGGCGTCCGAGATGTTCACAGAGGACCATTTAGGGCGTAATCAGCGGGCGGGACAAGGGGTGAGTAATTACGCAGGAGTCGTCTCAGTCCCTATAAACAAGATCGTTTGATCGCGCATTTTGTGTCTGGATCGACGGCGCTTACAGCGGCCAGTCTGTGTGGCGTGAACCGCAAGACAGCCGCTTACTTTTTCCACCGTCTGCGTGAGATGATTGCCTTGGAACTAGAGGCTGAGAGCGAAGCGATGTTCGGGGGTGAAATTGAAATGGACGAGAGTTACTTTGGCGGCAAGCGCAAGGCTAACAGCCCGTTGAAAAAGGCGCCATTGACCGGGTTTCACCCCACTCACCCCACGACGAAACATAACGCGGCGCCGGCGGTTTCGCCATCCTCCGGGACGATGAGGACGATCCGAGCGACCAGAACGGCTCCAGCGGGCGCAACAAGCACGAAAATACCGCCAGATCCGCCCGCCACGGCCTGGCGCGCGGTGCCGGCGCCGATGAGTTGGCGCATCAGCAACGAGAGGTTGTGGCCGGCGACGTGAAGCAGGTATCGCTTGTGCACATTCTCGCGCCGGCGCAGCCAGGTCCGGCGCAGGCCGCCGCGATCGAGGCTGTGGGCAAAGCAGCGCTCGACGATCTCGGCGCGCAGCTTGAAGGCCTCGCGGGCGAGCGCGGACTTGAGCCGCACGCGGTTGTTGGGGACCGCCCGGCGCGCCGCCTGGTCACCGCGCCAGCGCGAAAAGCCCTTCTGCCTGGGCGCGGCGGTCCGGGTCTTGCAGGGCCGGGTCTTCCAGGGACTGTCGTCCAGGGCCTTCAAGACCGCCCGTGAGTGATCGCCCTTGTCGGCGACGCATTCGGCCGGGCCCTCTGGCGTCGGCGCCGCAGCCACCGCCTCGAGGTTTGCCTCGGCCACCGCCAGGGTCCTGGAAAGCGTCGTGGTGTCGCCCTCATCGGCTGGGTGCAACTCGACCGCCACCACCGCGCCGGTGTCCAGATCCACCGCGTGCCCGGGCTTGTAGGCCAGATGGGTCGCGGCGTCCTTCATCCTGGCGACCCTGGCCTCGGGGTCGCTCCTGCAAACCCAATCCTGGTTCGAGAGCTTCTTGCCCTTGCGCTTGCGGTCCAGACGCGCCAGGTCCTCGGCCGTGGGCGTCTCGATGCCGCTCTCCCGGGCCAGGTGCTCCAGCATCTCCCGGTCGCCCTCACCCCGTGTCGCGCCGCACGATGTTGCGCCGCGCCGCGTTGGCCTCCATGGTCGAGGCATCCACCCCGATGCGGTCGCCCTTCACCAGACCCGCCTCGGCGACCCGCGCCAGAACCCGGTCGAAGACCATCGCGTGCCCCTCGTGGGGCAGGCGCGTGCGGGTCTTCGACAACCAGGAATGGTCCGGCACACGATCCCGGCTCTCCAGCCGCAGAAACTCCCGCAGCGACAGCGAATCCGAGCAGCGCCATTCCAGCCCGCGCTCAGAGTCGATGCCCTCGAAACAGCCCACCAGATGCATGCGGAAACAGCGCCCCGGCGGCACCGAAGGCACTCCCGTCCTGGCCGCGTAACAGCACCGGCAGGCCGCCTCGGCGAAGCCGTCGAAGTCGCCCTCGATCAGGACCGACTGCAGACGGTCGTAAAACACATGACCCGGCGAGCGCGGCATCTCCGCCCAGCCCACCATCAAGTCACCCTGACGATCCTTCTGCAGTCCCATCGCCATCGGCGAACCCCCCGGTCAAATCAGAACATCAAAGAATTCAGACCAGGCCGCTCGTGTCCAGGGCCGACTTCGTCAACGGGCTGTTAAGGTATCAGCCGCTTCTCGCCTAGTACCCGCATAAGCTCCCACGCTACTATCTGATGACCGAGGACAGTAAAGTGGATGTTGGAGGGATTGTACAAGAGTCTTTCGCCATTCTGTTTTTCGATCTCTGCCCGCAACGCTTGCGTCAGATCAATGAAGGTAATGCCGAGCTCCCGGCTTTTCGCGGCGAAATAGGCGCGTTGTTCACGGCTGAACCCTAACATCAGATCCTTGAGCGCCGAATCCTCGAAACTTACGACACTTTCGTAGGCAACGTGTGCTGCAGGTGCGTAACTGAGGACAGCGTTAAATCCGTTTTCCCGTGCGAGTTTCGAATAATTCTGAAGCGCCTCGTCATAGGCACTGAATGCGAAGTCCCCGTCCTGCGCCGACCTCGCGGTCCGCACTTCATCCCTCTGATCGTTCTGGGGATTCATCAGGACTGGGGAAGAGCCATAGTTTAGCGAGAACCTGAATTCGACTGCGGATTCAGAACCAGTCAAACTCCAGATCATTCCGATTGCGTCTGAGATAAGCCGCGATCCGCCAACAATAATAAAATTGGAGGAGTAGCTACTCTCTCCCAGCCAATTCCGGAGCAGCCATTCATAAGAAACCTTCATCGGCTCCCAGCTTGCGCGCAGGGGCACATTTGCTTTTTCTTCGGGAGAAAAATCCCTGAAGGCCATATAGCGCTGCGCATCGCGCAGATCGTTGCCCTCGTAAATCTGCATAATGACGAGATCTGGTTGGAACTGAAGGCCGTAGTGTTTTAACAACTGGACATATTCGTAGATGCCATCGCCGCCGCGCGACAAGTTGTAAACATTGACTGGGGCAGACCGCCCGAAAACGAACGGCCAATTGACGTAACTCTCCGGTGCAACGCTGTCGGGGGGTTCGTTCATGCATGCGGTGAAGGAGTCTCCCAAAGCCACGACGTCGGTTTTCCCATCTGCGCCAATCGTTCCCTTCGGGTTGCAGAAACCGCGCTCGTCCATGTGTATCTCGCCGGTCTTGCCAGTTTTTCGCGAGACAAACCGCACTACCTCATTCGGCTTGAAAATCAGTAGAGGTGGCCCACCGTCGTCCCGTTGGACCTGCACGACGTCACTCACATTAGGAAGCGACCGACGCTCGGCTATGCTGGCACGAAGCGACGGTTGAAACCGTTTCAGCAAACTCTCCGGAATCGCCGATGGAAATAGGCGCAGGCCAGCCTCCAGGGCCACAGCGAATATCAACAGATTTACAGCTACGACCTTCAGAACCTGGACTAATCTATTCATTCCCGAGCACCCACGTCGAGGATATGCCGACCCCCTTTTAAGATTGCATCTCTGCCGATTTTTCGCAAAACGAGTTTCCGACAAATCCAGTCTGGCAGGTTAGGTTCGTGTAGACGGAATACCTTTTGCTTTCCAGCCAAATATGGGAGACCGAAGAGATGGAGTGCGCGATCAAATCCTGAGACCGAACGGCGACCCGCGACTTAGAGCCCGATTCAAAAGTTCATGAAACATGGCTATACCTTGCGAGCCTTCGGGTCATCAGCTTGATGCTTGCGATGAAGGCCCAGGCTGTCGAGCTTTCGATGGATGCCTCCCAATCCTTTGCCAGCCTGCGGCAGCGCCCGAGCTAGGCGAAGGTGCGCTCGACCACCCGGCGGCGGGGCAAGACCTCGAAACCGCTGGCGATGTCAGACCGCTTGATGATCTCGATGGCCCAGTCGCCGTGGCCCTTGAGCGCGGACCCCAGTTTCTCCCCGGCATAGCCGCCGTCGGCGAAGACGTGGCGAAGCCAGGGGAAGCGATACCGGATGGCCCCGAGCACGTCCGGCGCCCCGTCGCGGTCCTGAATATCGGCGGCATGGATCACGGCGAACAGCATCAGGCCAAGTGTGTCGGTGACGATGTGGCGCGTGCGGCCCTTGACCCTTTTCCCGGCGTCATAGCCGCAAATCCCTCCACTCTCGGTCGTTTTCACGCTCTGGCTGTCGATCACACCCGCCGCCTGTATGATTGGGGGGCTGGCTTCTCGGCCTTCCAGCTTGCGCGTGCCGGCAACCAGCAGATGGTTGATCGTCTGCCACAGGCCAGCGTTGCGCCACGCGCAGAAATAGCCCCGGACCGTCGAGACCGGCGGGAAATCCTTCGGCAGCATCCGCCACTGACAGCCGCTAATCCCGATATAGAAGATCGCATCCGTGACCGCGCGGAGGTCCGATGTCCTCGGTCGGCCACCGCGCCGAGCGGGCGGCAGAAGTGGCGCAATCAGCGTCCACTCGCGGTCGGTCAAATCGCTTGGATAGCGCGTGTAATCCCGTCTATGCTCAACACGAGCGGTATCGTCCCAGGGCATTTGATCCTCCATCTTCTCGTCAAAGACGGTGAACCACAACCTACTGATATCGCTTAATAACTTTTAAATCTGGCTCTTAGAGAAAGGCGGCAGAAATGTCCAGGAATGGCTCGTGGCGAGAACACAACTCGATATCATGTACGAGAAGTGTTTCAACGTGTCATGATGGGTGAAGCCCGCATCGGCTAGACACCATCTACAGAATTCAGGACACTCCCAAGACACGTTGATTTTAACTGAAGTGAGACCCAGGTGATGATTGCACTGGCTGCAAGAATGAAAAACCTAGAAACGGTGGCGTTGTCAATTCTACCCGACGGCCCTCGCATCGCGATCAAGAGACGTCTTCGCGAGATCAGAGAACACAAGCGGTTGTCACAGGCGGAACTGGTGGTCATTGGGCATCCGAAGAGCGGTAATACATGGATGAGATTCCAGCTCGCCCGTCTCTACCAAAAGAAATACGATCTCGACGAAACCTTGATCCCCAGGGTCGAAGCGCTTCACGCACTCAATCCCAGCATTCCGCGGCTCCATATGGGAGCGTACAACTATATCAAGCCGATTCTCATAGGTTCGGCGCCTGCCTCACAGCTTCTTGACAAGGCTGTTGTCTTCATAGTGCGCCATCCGCTCGATATCCTTGTTTCGCTCTACTTCCACGTCCAGAAGCACGCCCTTCACGAGCGCAAGCTCATCAACGACTGGCCGCTGGACCTCAACAACAACGTGTCGATGGCGCAGTTTGCACTTGAATCGAACTGGGGCCTGCGTCCCCTCATTTCTTTTTTCAACGACTGTATGCGCCAGCAGAGCATGCTGAGCAGGTCGATGATCCTGAGTTATGAGACGATGCGGAGTCAGCCTGTGGAATCCCTCATGGATGTGGCGGAACTAGTCGGTGCTCCCGTTAGCCTCGCCGAAGCCGAGGAGGCCACGGCTTTCACGTCTTTCGAGAATCTCCGAAAGGCCGAGGTCGATAACCGTTTCAACACAACCAGGTTAAGGGCTGCCAATCCAAAGGATCCGGACAGCTTCAAGATTCGCCGCGGCAAAGTCTTCGGATTTAGAGACCATTTTTCGGACATTGAACTGCAACAGCTCGAGCGCATCATTGATGAAGAGCTTGATCCGCGGCTTGGGTACTCCACAGCGGTCGTGACTTGCTCACAACTGCCGCAACCGGTTTAAAGTCCCCGATAGGGGATCAGTAAATCCCACGGCTTTAGCCGGCATGGGTGTCTTGGGTTGCGGTACAGACTGCGGGGATGGAATCGTACAAACGCGGCGGCCACACGGTTTGGGCACGGTTTGGGATTGTAAGTATCATCTGGTGTGGATGACGAAACATCGTTACCCGGTGCTTGGCGGCGATGTCGGCCACCGCTGCCGGGAACTGATCCGGGAGACGTCGGGTGGCCACGAGATGGTGATTCACGCTGGCTCGATCAACCGGGACCACGTCCACCTGTTGCTGTCGGTCCCGCCAAACCTGTCGGTCAGCCGGTCGGTGCAGTATCTGAAGGGCCGCAGTTCGGATAAGTTGCTGCGCGAGTTTGGGGCATTGCGCAAGCGCTACTGGGGCCAGCACCTTTGGGCAGGTGGCTACCGGGTGAGCAGCAGCGGGAACGTAACGGACGAGATGTGGCTGGACGACATCACGAACCAACAGCCGCCCGAACCCGATGACAATTTTGGTGTGACGCTTGTCCGCCGAAGGGCGGACCGATCCGGCTTTGAGCCGAAACCTGAAGCCACCGGCTTTCAGCCGGTAGTCGTTCACACGGACACGATCGCCCGCGATCACGCGAAGACTCGCACGCCAATCACAAGCCCTTCAAGGGCGGGGAGGAGACCGGACGGTTACTCGGTCTCGGGGCTCTGGTTCGGTTCAGCGTCGGCCGATTGCGCTCAGGTTTGAGCGAAGCGCCAGGGGAGCAACTCGTCGAGCTTGGTGATTTTGTGATCGGCGATGCGACTGAGCACATCGGTCAGCCAGGCTTGGGGATCGACGCCGTTGAGCCTGGCGGTCTCGATCAGGGTATAGGCGATGGCGGCGGATTTACCGCCAGCCTCCGAGCCGACAAAAAGATAATTCTTGCGACCCAGGGCTATCGGCTTCATGGCGCGTTCGGCGGAATTGTTGTCGATCTCCAGAAAGCCGTGGTCGAGATACGGGCGCAGGCGCCTCATCCGGGTCAGGGCGTAGCGGATCGCCTTGGCGAGTTCGGACTTGCCGGAGATCTTTGGCAACCGGGTTTGCAGCCAGGCTTCCAGAGCATCGAAGATCGGTTTGGCGCGGGCTTGCCGGAGTTGGACCCGCTCGATGGGCAACCTGCCGCGGGCATCCTTCTCGACGACGTAGAGCCCGGCGATGCGCTTGATGGCTTCCTCGGCGATGATCGAGCCCTCCGACTGGAAGACATCGGTGAACTTGCGCCGGATATGGGCCATGCAGGCGACTTCATCGACACCACCGGATCGGTAGAGCTCGTTGAACCCGGCATAGCCGTCCGCGTGCATCCAGCCCTTGTACCCGGCCAGGTGTCTGGTGGGGTGCTCGCCCTTGCGATCGACGGTGAACTGATACCATACCGCTGGTGGGTCGGCGCCGCGCCATGGCCGTTCGTCGCGAACATAGGTCCAGATCCGGGCGGTCCTGCATTTACCGGTGCCCTTCACCTGCATCTTCAGGGGGGTGTCGTCGGCAAAGATCGCCTGGCCGCGCTGAACATGGCGCCCGACCATATCAGCCAATGGTTCCAGCAGTGCCGCCGATTTGCCGACCCGGTCGGACAGGGTCGAGCGGTCGAGATCAATGCCGTCGCGATCGAATATCCGGGACTGGCGATAGAGCGGGAGGTGATCGGCATACTTCGAGACCAGCACATGGGCCAGCAAGGCCGGGCCGGGACGACCCCGCTCGATCGGGCGCGAGGGCAATGGTGCCTGGCAGATCGCCTCGCAACACGTGCAAGCCATGCGGGGCCGGAAAGCGGTTCACGATGAACCGGCCAGGGATGTATTCCAGCTCTTCGGTGACATCTTCGCCGAGTTTCTTCAGAACCTCGCCGCACTTGCCGCAGGCCTCGCCGGGCGACAGCACTTGCTCGTTGCGCGGCAAGCTGTCCGGCAACGGTTTGCGCTTTGGTTTGTTCTTCGGCCCGGCGACAGTATCAGGCGGCGCGATCTTCGCCGCCGCGATCTCTTCCTCTTCGAGCCCGAGTTCAAGCTGATCCATCGTCTCCGACTTCGAGCCAAACCGATGACGGCGATGACCGGCGAGCTGGTGTTCCAGCTTGGCGATCCGGAGCGCCCGGGACTTGACCGTCGCCACCAATTGCCCCGCGAACACCCTCAATTCCGAGGGATCATCGGGCGATGTCACCGACAACCTGCCATGCGCCGGCGATGGCCAGACGAACCTGCCGCGCTCCAGACGCCTGGAAAACAGACACGCCCCTTGCCCGTCCCACCATATGACCTTGATCAGGTCGGCGCGCCGTCCCCGGAACACGAACAGGTGCCCGGAATACGGGTCCTGCTCCAGAACCTTCCCGGCCAGCGCCGACAAACCGTTGAACCCCTTGCGCATATCGATAACGCCAGCCGCCAGCCAGACCTTCGTCTGCACGGCAACCGGGATCATGCGCTCAGACCTCGCGCCAACAGCACCACCATGTCCGGATCAAAGGCACCGCTGAGCGTCAGACGATGGCCCGATGCAAGGGCGATCTCGACCCGGCCGTCGCTGACAGGGCTGATCGGCTCCGGCGCGGCGGTGACCGCAGTCGACATCACCTCGACAGGCAGGAAAAATACCCCATCACCACCCGGCCCAAACCGTGGATCACGACGCCACCCGAACACCATGGTCGCGCTCAGCCCGTGATGGCGCGCCACCGACGCAACCGAAGCCCCTGGCTCAAGCGCCTCGGCCACAACACGGCGCTTGAACGCAGTCGAGTAGCTCCGCCGATTGCCTCTACGATGATCCGTCAAGTTCAAGTGTCCGCGTAATTCAAACGGACACGATCGCCCGCGATCACCCGAAGGCTCGCACGCCAATCACAAACCATTCAAGGGCGGGGAGACCGGACGGTTACTAATTTGCTCCGGCGTTGACACCTACAAATGGCACCACCTCGTTGAGAATTTCTTCTGTAGTCTCAAAGACTTCAAACGCATTGCACTGCGAGCCTGCAAAACCGACAGCAGTTTCTCAGAAATGATCTACGCCAGTGCAGCCGTGATAAACTCAAGATGAATCTCAACAGACCCTAGCTGCTCTCGATATTGATCGTCAGCGTCTTGCGTAGGATCGTCGAATCATCCCCTGTCATCGGCCAGACCGCATGCCACGAATTATTCGTCTTGATGAAGACCAGGCATTGGTTTGGTTCGAACGGGAACGTCTTGAGACATTCGACATCGTTAAAATCAAGATAGTGGTTCATCAGGTTGAAGATCTTGCTCTTGTCCTTCGGCCAGACCATCGCGGTGCCGCCGCCCCAAGCATCCTCTTGCCATTCGTTCTCGCTTAGCATGGGGATCACCATGGTGATGAGTTTTTTCGGGTGATCCGTATGCGGCAATATGTTGCCGCCCGTTATCGGCATGGCAGAGAATTCAAACCGCGCCTTGAGTTTCGGGAAGTGCGGTATCGGATTGCCGCGCTTTATCGCCCGCGCCTTGAGATAGAGTTGCTGGCCGAACCCAGGCGTCGGGAACCCGAGGTCGATCCCGTGGGACTTCAGCATAGTCTGCGCGGCGTCGATGAAGGCCGGCGACTTGATATAGGAGTGGAATTTTTGCCAAGGCTCGCACTCTGCGATGAAGCGACGGTATTTGGCACCGTTGTTCATTTGTGCAAGCGAGTATTTTTCACCCTTGGTCGGCTTGTACTCGAACAGATCTATGGATGGGAAAGTCTCCAGTAGTTCCCGGTACATCTCGGCATCAAAGACCGCCTTGGTCATGCCAATCGGGAAGGGCTCGTAATCGAAGGAGATCCGATCAAAGTGCAACATGGAATTACGCGGCCTCCCCAAGATTGCAAGCGCCGCGATACATGTGATGTTTCTTGCCCATGCCCTTCGTCTCAACCGCGCAGAATACCCAGCGGACGCCGGAGTTGCGCCGTGCGGCCATCTCCATCTGCAGCTCCCACCACTCGGGGGTCTGCAGGGTGCAACGAGTGTTCTCGCCATCCGGCAGCGCCTCGGGGGCCGGATCGCAGGTGGCGACTGCGTAGACAAACTTGTCAGCGGAAGCGAACATCTCGTCCAGCACCCAGCCGACGTCATCGTCGGGTATGTGTTCGAGCACATCAATCGAGATAACGCCGTCAAACTTGTCTTTATTGGGTTCCGGGTATGGCCCGAACCGTGGGTCGAAACAGGTGACGTTAACGCCGGGCCATGCCGGATCAGCCTTTATTCGGCCATCCGCCAGCTCACCGGGGAAAGGCTGGTTGGAGGCGCGCTTGCCCGAGCCGTAGTCGAGCAGGCGCTTCGCGCCAGCTTGATCGATCAGCTTGGCAATATCATCATCATATTTGCGGAGCAAATCGCTGTTGAAGGTCTCTTCCGCGGTCGAACCCACCTGCGCCTCTGCACTATTATGAATGCGGCAAGACTGCTCGAACATTTCGCTAAAACGGCGGCTTGGCTGCTCCCTGGTGAAGGGGGTAAACCGGACCTTGTCGGCGGCACACTCGAGCGCAAACCAGACCTCGCCATTCGGGTGTGGGGTGTATCGCAGTTGTTTCGGAAACGGTTGCCATGGTTGCGTCTGCAGCGTGGTGAAATGGAAGCATTTGGATTGACCGGCACGATATTCCTCATCCCGGGCGTTCCATTCCCCCGGCAGCCTGCCCCACAGATTGTTGTTGTGAGTGATATCCCGGAAATGCCGGTGCCTTTTTCCGGTTTTGGCGTCTTCGATCGACCAGAAATCGATCATCTTGGCGCAATCGATCAGCAGCACTGAAGTTTCGCGCTCGGTGATTCCCAGAATTCCGGCGCCGTTCATGTCCATGTCGAGCATTTCTGCCGGGTCGGCCAGGTAGATCTGGTCGACATCGTTGAAGATTGCCCGGCCTTCACCGCCCGCCAGCGTCGGGATCGCATACCGGTAATTCGTGAATCCGGTCTTCCATCCGGCTCGACTGAACCCGGAGAGGTCCTTCATCATGTAAATCTCATACACGCGCGCGGAATCCCGGACCTGCTTTATGGCCCAGATAAACACCCGCTCTGCACGGTACTGGTGAGGCTCGGTGCCGACGAAAATGCGGACCGGCGGTTTTCCAGATGGCTCAACGCCAGGCTCGACATCGAAACGCACAACCTCCGGAGATTCACGAAAGCCCGCCGGTCTTTCGCGGTCCCTTTGCAGCCAATAGGCCGGTTTACGGTGGTGCCACGACGTTTTGAACTGCCGCTCTTTTTTGAACTTGTCAGCCATCATGTCTTACGCCCTTTGACGGGACGTCCTCCTGAGGAATTTTGCGCCGGTCACCCAGCCGGTCGACCAGAGTAGCATAATGCTTTTCCGGGGAGCGTTTCCAGATCACTGGTCAATTTGCCGCTGACCTGCATCATTCCTGAACCTTTCCCACTCGGACCGCAAGGCCTCGCCGCCGATCGATAATTCACCGTCGTAGGTCGAGAACAAATTCAGAAGGAAATCCAACTCGGTGTCGCGGCTGTGCCCGGGCGAGTATGCGTTGGGCGTTGCCATGTCTCCTGGATAGGTTCCGCTTTGATGTTGAAAGAGGTCGATTCCCGCGACGATTAACCGTGCCGGCCGGAGCGCAACCGCCACCGCCAGCATCGACGCGCCGTTGGTTGGGCGCAACGCCCCCCAGACATAGGAACTCAACGTTCCGGTCATCTCGTTGGCATTGAAGAAACGAGCGCGGGCGACGAGGGAAGTGACGCCACGGATGACCGCAAACCGCTCCTCCGCATCGCCGGTCTGAAAACCGAAGATTGCATTTCTGACCGCCCGCATCGTGGGTTTTCCACCGGTGAACACCACGTCAGGCTGGGTAAGGGTGCCGCGGTTGAGCCAAGAATGGTTAACCCGGAACAGCGCATCATATTTCATCGTGGGGAGGATCGGGTCTTCCGATGACGGGCCATTGCCGAGACACAGGATCGTACCCGGCGCCCCGAGCGCATCGCGCAGCTCGGAAATCGATGAATATCGTTCCAAGCGCCAGGAGGTCATCCAGCGCCAGTTTGGGTTTCTTGCGAGCGCCAGAATACCCGCGCCCAGCCCGCGCCGTTCCCGGTTCAGCTGGCGCAACTGTTTCAGATCGCGCGCGAGAAGTTCCCCTAATAGTTCGACCGTTTGCCGGGTAGTGAGGTGGCGGTGCCCCACGTCATCGGCGCCCACGTTGGCCTCCGTGTCGGTAATTTCAATGAGCGACTCGCAAACCGCCACCATTCGTCGACCAGGTGCGAGGCGCGCCGCGCCGCGGGCACTGATTGCAAGGGTTGTTACCGCCCGGTGCTTCAGGGTGGTCAGCAGTGCCGCCGGGACATCGCCCTCGGGCTCCAGAAAAACCGCCACGCGCACATTGCAGCGCTGAAGAAACAGACGAACGAAAAACCCGTTGTCAGGTGGCGGCACCAGGACGCGGCAATTCGGAAAGCGGCGCGACAGATGCGCGCTCAGCGACGAATCGTACGATGAGAGAAGGATCCGCAATCGAGGAAAACGCGATGTGGTTGCCTCGACGGTCGCGGCCATCGCTTCGAACGGCTCCAGCTTGTCGCCGATCAACCAGAGGGTTCGTTCCTGCTCTGGTGCCAGCAGTCCCAGACGTTCAAATGCCCGCTCCACGATCATCATGGCGCCGATTCGGGCGCGCGCCCCAACAACGCGTAAATGCGCTTGGCCAGTTGACGGCCCTGCAGCGATGCGCGGGGTTTGGATGAATTCAAGCCATCGGCAAACAGCCCGGCCTGCCCGCGCGCCACGAGGAGCGAATGCATCAGTGCGAGGTCACGCGGAGGTGTCATCCATCCGCTGGCGAGCAACGCCCTGCACAAGTTGCGCCACGGCCCGGCGCCGTCCGCGCTGAGACGCACCCATCTTGCAATTCTCTGCTTCACCGATTCCGGTTTCGGCGGGAGAGGGTAGATTGTCAGCGGTCGAGCAGTCGCGGCAGCTTCAGCCAACATCGATTCGCTCTCGCCCGTCACGACGATCAGGTCGGCGGCGGCAAGATATGCGAGGTAAGGGTTGGTGCGCTGGTCTGCCCGCCATTCGTGAATGTGTACCTGCGGAGCCGCCGCGCGCATGGCGCCAACAGCCGCGGGTGTTGTGCGTCGGCTGGTGACAATCGCAAGCGATCCGCCTTGTGCGCTGGTGGCTGCGGCGACTTCACCCGCCATTCGGCCAGCAAACGGTGCGTCAAAACGATGATGAACCGTAGGCCCGCCGGTTAAAAGCAAAACACGTGGCCTGTGCAATCCGGCGATCGGATCGCCATGGGTTGCACGCGCCTCCGCAAGCGCGGCGGCGTCAACTTGCGTTGGCGGAATGGCCAACTCGACCAACCTGTCATGCGGGAGAAGTTGGAAATGAGAACAGGCGATCGACAAATCGACAGCGCGCGAGTCGTTCGCCGCTTTGCGCCCGAGCAGGACAACGCGGCTGCGCCCGCCGCTTTCACGCTTGATCCAGCGCGCGATCGGAACGACGCGCCGTCCCATACCAATCACAAGATCCGGGTAGGGTGCAGCAAGTGGGTCGCTCTTCGCCAGATCGAGCGACACGAGACGGGCGTTCAGCAACGGGTTTGGCAACCGATTCAGCCAGTTGAAGACGACACGTTTCTCGACCGCCGGCCAGCCGAGCGAGCGCGCAAGGCCGACGGCCTGGGTGCGGTGGCCCGGTCGGTCGTCGATCAACAGCCATACGATTGGCACCTGATCTGGGCCTTGGCCAAGGGAATTCAGCGGCAGATCGTGTTGCGGCATGCGGTGTCCTGGCGGGCCTTCAGAGCGCGGCAGTTGATTGCACCAACGCGAAGGAATGCTATAAACCCACCGCAACATCACAGAATTGAGGCGTCATGCCAACACTCGTTCTTATGCGTCATGGCGCCACGGTTTCGGGCCAAGAAAACCGTTTTGCAGGTTGGGACGACACACGACTGAGTTCAACTGGTTTAGCCGCGGCCGAGCGTGCCGCGGCGACATTAGCGGCGGCCAAATTTATTTTCGATAATTGCCTCACCTCTCGTTTGGTACGCGCCGAACAGAGCCTGGCTTTTGTCCAGGACAGGCTGCGCTTGCCAGACAGCGCAATTCAACGAGACTGGCGCCTTAACGAGCGGCACTACGGGAGCCTGCAGGGCGAAACGCGCGAGGCGATGATCGAGCAATATGGCAATGCACAAGTCGTCGAATGGCGACGGTCCTATGACGCGCGGCCGCCGCAGCTTGATTTGCAGGACCTCCGCTGGCACGAACAACTTGCAAGATTTCCGGATATCCCCGCGCAGCGTCAACCGCACGGTGAAAGCCTTCGCGACGCCGTTATGCGCGTCAGCCCAGTTTGGTCCGAATTGATTGCCCCAGCCCTGAGGGCGGGAAAATGCGTTTTCGTCGCTGCCCACACGAGTTCCATTCGCGCGATCGCCCGGTCGATCGAGGGCCTTGATGACGATCAAAGCGCGGCGTTTCGCATCGCCACGGCAATTCCCAGATGTTATGAGTTGGACGGGGATTTGGGTGTCATTTGCCGAACTGACCTTAGCCAGGGGATGGAATCCCGCCTGCGCTACTGGGCGAACCGCCTCAAACCACGACGGCTTGGCAGACTTTAGAACAGGGTGGCACTAGGCCCGATAATCCGTTCTCTCCGTCGTCGCGTGCGCGTTTGACGTGCCGGGGTCACGCCATTCAACGCAAGATCAATTCGATCTGACGCGGCCGGTCACGCGGGTGCGTCAATTGCTCTCGGCGGAACGCCTACCCAGCGATTTCAGGCATGATGCCGCGCTTGTCGATTGATATCACGCTGCCATTAGCGAGTTCATAGATCTGGTCGGCGATTTCGCGGAAAGCCGGTCGGTGGGTGATCGCTATGATCGTCGACTCGCTGCGCAATGCCAGAATGTTATCAACAATGGCTAACTCGGTCTCCGGGTCCAGTGCGCTGGTGACCTCGTCGAGGATCAGAAGCTTCGGCTTGGTGACCAGGGCACGGGCCAGCGCGATACGCTGGCGCTGGCCGCCGGAGACCTTCGCACCCTTCTCGCCGACCGGGGTATGCAGCCCTTCCGACATGCTTTCGACGAAACCGAGCGCGCCGGCGGCTTCCAGCGCGACGCGGACCTCGGCCTCGCCGATGCTGGGGTCGCCGAGGGCGATATTCGAGAACACCGTGTCGTGGAACAACACCAGTTCTTGCGGGACATAGCCGAGCATCGCACGCCACTTGTGCAGCTCGAGTTCCTCAAGGGGGCGCCCATCGATCAGAACCTGGCCCGAATCCGGGGTCCGAAAACCGATCAGGAGGTCGGTGATCGTGGTCTTTCCAGCGCCGGACGGCCCGGTCAGAACCGTGATCGTCCCCTTCGGAAAGTTCAGCGACACGTCTCGCAGGACCGGCGTCCGCGGATGCGAGAAACTGACATTGATCAGCTTGCAGCCTTGCTCGAGGGTTGGTGCCACGGTGCCCTGGTCGACCTCGCGTTCGGCGGCGCTCTCGGCGATCTGGCTCTGCACGTTGTAGTAGGCGCTCTCGAAGATCGACGCTTTCTGGTATTCCTTCTGGATACGGCCGATCGAATTGAGCAGCTGGATCATCAGGATACCGATCACGGCCAGTTCGGCGGCGGGCACGCCCCAGTAAACCACCGCCAGCAGCAACCCGCCCCCCAGCGTGATCGCCGACAGTATCTCGTCGATGTTCTTCAGCGCCTGCTTGGTGATGACCTGGCGCCGCAACGCCCGGCGCAGCCCGACGATATTGCGGTCGATCAGGTGGGCAAAAGCGTCCTGCCGGGCCATCGCTTTCAGGGGTTTGATGTTGTTCAGCGCATCCGACAGATAGGTAATGAAATCAGCGGTGTAGCGGGTCTGGCGCCGGCCAGCCTTCTTCGCCGAGCGCACCAGGAAGTTGAGAAACAGTGCGATCGTCCCGCCGATGAGGATGGCGATGACGGCGACTTTCCAGGACACGAACAGCGCGACGGTCGAGTAGATCACCGCCTGGATCGCGTTGACCAGGAAATTGGCCGCGGTCAGGTAGGCCTGGCCCGCACGGGTGGCATCGACGCTGAGCGAATTGGTGATGCGGCCGAGCGGCTGCTGGGTGAAATAGTTCCAGCGCACGTTCAGCAGGTTGTCGACCAGATCGCGGCGCATGCCCGTGGCAACATGCGCGACCGCGTAGCCCACATAGGTCATCGCCGCGAGGTTCAGGACGTTCTTCATCACGATGCCGCCGACCGACACCGCCACCAGAACGGGCAGTGTGGCGGGAAGGCCGATGCTGGTCAGAGCATCGGTGAAAGCAACAATGGACGGGTTCGGCGGCCCGTCGTCGTCGCCGATCACGATCGATATGGCCGGCAAAAGGCTGGCCAGCCCAACGCCTTCGGCGATGCCGCCGAGGAGCAGACAAAGCAACACGGCCACTGGCCGGGTTCCTCGGGCCTTGAAGAAGATTTTCAGGATTTTGTACAATCCATCGCTTCCTACTCGATCTTAGCGCTGGTTATGGCGGCTCCGGGTGACCGCGGGCAAGGATTAATTGCCTCGCGACGCGTTGGTAGACGATGCACGAGTGACGCACCGGGTGGGAATGAGTACGCTATGTCGCGGGATTCGCGGGTGATCGCGGGTGCGGGGGGCTTTATCTGCGGCCGGACAAGTGCTATCCGCCACCACCAATCGAGGGACGCCGGTATAGATGATGCATCGACGATACTGGGAAGAACTGAGGAATAGGGCTGACAAATGCCGGCGCTGACGCCGACACCCACGGACAATGCGATCGAACAGCGGCGTGGCGACTTCGCCACGCTGACCGATGCGCTTGACTACGCCGCAGCCGGCGTGGGCGGCATGAACTTCTATACCGCCCGCGGCGAGTTGGCGGATGTGATTACCTGGGCCGGGATGTGCGAAGACGCGCGGGCCGTGGCCGGGCGTCTTTTGGCGCGCGGATTGCAGCCGGGCGACCGGGTGGCGATTGTCGCCGAAACGGATGCGGATTTCTCGCGATCCCTGATGGGTTGTCTCTATGCGCGGCTGGTCCCCTGCCCGGTGCCATTGCCCAGCGCCTTCGGCTCACGCGTGGCCTATGGCGGACAGCTTCGCCGAATCGCCGATGTCGCCGGGATCTCGGCCGCTGTGACGCCACGGATGTTCTGCGAGTGGATCGCGGAATCGCTGGCCGACCGGGGCCTTGCCTTTGTCGGGACGCTGGCGGATTTCGACAACGCGGCGGACACGCTGCCGTCCGATGGCGGGCCGGATGGCGATGAGATCGCCTATTTGCAGTTCTCGTCCGGCACCACCAGGTTTCCCAAGGGCGTCGCGGTGACGCACCGCGCGATGATGGCGAACATCCGCGCCATGGCGACCCATGGGCTGGAGCTTCGCGAAGGTGACAGAGGGAACAGCTGGCTCCCCTATTACCACGATATGGGGTTGGTCGGCGGCGTGATGGTTCCGATCGCCAGCCAGATGAGCGCCGACTACCTGACCACCCGGGATTTCATTCTGCGGCCGGGTATCTGGCTGGAACTGATCAGCCGCAACCGTGGCACCATGTCCTATGCGCCGTCCTTCGGGTATGACCTTGCGACGCGCCGGGCGCGGCCGGAGGCGACGCTGGATCTTTCGTCATGGCGAATCGCCGGGATTGGCGGCGACATCATCAAGATCCCCAATCTCAAGACTTTCGCCAGCACGTTCGCGCAGTACGGCTTCAGAAGCGAAAGCTTCCTGCCAAGCTATGGCATGGCCGAGGCCGCGCTTGGGCTGACTTTTTCGTCCGTGGGTTCGGGCGTGCGCACCGAGGCTGTCGATGTTGACTGTTTGCGCGACCAGCGCATCGCTGTCGCGCCCGCCGACGGCGCCCAGAGCCGCGAATTCGCGATTTGCGGGCAACCTCTTCCAGATCATGAGATCGAGATTCGCGATGAGGCCGGGGCGGCGCTGAAGGACGGCCGCGTCGGGCAGATTTTCACCCGTGGTCCCAGCCTGATGCGCGGCTACTTCGGGGATCCGGATGAGACCGCACGGGTGCTGTCGCCGGATGGTTGGCTCGATACCGGCGATCTTGGTTATATGCGCAACGGCGAGGTTGTGGTGACCGGCCGGGTCAAGGATCTGATCATTGTCAACGGGCGCAACATCTGGCCGCAAGACATCGAGTGGTCGGTCGAAGCAAATGTGGATGGCGCCAAGGAGGGCAGCGTGGCGGCCTTCCAACTGGTCGACGAGGGCGACGACGTGGCCGAGGTGGAACGTATCGGGCTGGTGGTCGAGTGCCGCCGCCGCGACCCGGATGAGCGCGAGACGCTGCGCCGAGCCGTTCAGTCGATCGTGCGAAAGAATTGCGGCATCGAGGCGCATGTGGCGCTGTGCGCGCCCAGTGCGCTGCCGCGCACCTCGTCTGGCAAGCTCAGCCGCTCGAAGGCGCGGGATTTGTACCTGGCGGGCACCTTCGACGGGTGAGCCGGAGTCTCGCAGAGCGAGACTTGTCCGCCTAGCTGCGGGTCTTTTGCGCCTGTCCGGTCACCTTTGGTGACCTGCGCACCGCCTCCCGTCTGCGGGCAGGTCTTTTGCGCCTACTCGAAAGCTGACGCTTTCGGCGCCCCTCCTCCCCGCCCAACCACCAAGCCTACCGGATGGGATTACGCTTGGTGGTTGGGCGGGGATGAGGGGCGGGAGGCGGTGCGCAGGTCACCGAAGGGGACCGGACAGGCGCAATGAATCTGCGGCGGGGAGGGAAGATGGGTTCGCGCGTGCGAACACTGATATGAGCGGCCGCACTTCTGTCGCCGCAGACGTTAGAGCGATTTCTAGCAAAGTGAGTTCACTTGGCGACTCGGAAATCGCGGCAATTCAATGAGATAGAGCATGATCGATGAATCGGAGATCATGGATCATGCTCTAACAGCCCGTTGACGAAGTCGGCACTGGACGCGAGCGGCCTGGTCTGATTCTTTGATGTTCTGATTTGACCGGGGGGTTCGCCGATGGCGATGGGACTGCGGAAGGATCGTCAGGGTGACTTGATGGTGGGCTGGGCGGAGATGCCGCGCTCGCCGGGTCATGTGTTTTACGACCGTCTTCAGTCGGTCTTGATCGAAGGCGGCTTCGACGGCTTCGCCGAGGCGGCCTGCCGGTGCTGTTACGCGGCCAGGATGGGAGCGCCTTCGGTGCCGCGGGGGGGCTATTTCCGCATGCATCTGGTGGGCTGTTTCGAGGGCATCGACTCTGAGCGCGGGCTGGAATGGCGCGGCTCGGATTCGCTGTCGCTGCGGGAGTTTCTGCGGCTGGAGAGCCGGGATCGTGTGCCGGACCATTGCTGGCTGTCGAAGACCCGCACGCGCCTGCCCCACGAGGTGCACGCGATGGTCTTCGACCGGGTTCTGGCGCTGACCGCCGAGGCGGGTCTGGTGAAGGGCGAGCGCATCGGGGTGGATGCCTCGACCATGGAGGCCAACGCGGCGCTGCGCAACATCGTGCGGCGCGACACGGGTGAGGGCTACCGGGAGATGCTGGAGCATCTGGCCCGGGAGAGCGGCATCGAGACGCCCACGGCCGAGGACCTGGCGCGTCTGGACCGCAAGCGCAAGGGCAAGAAGCTCTCGAACCAGGATTGGATTTCAAGGAGCGACCCCGAGGCCAGGACCGCCAGGATGAAGGACGGCACGACCCATCTGGGCCTACAAGCCCGGGCCCGCGGTGGATCTGGACACCGGCGCGGTGGTGGCGGCCGAGTTGCACCCAGCCGATGAGGGCGACACCACGACGCTTTTCAAGACCCTGGCGGCGGCCGAGGCAAACCTCGAGGCGGTGGCTGCGGCGCCGACGCCAGAGAGCCCGGCCGAATGCGTCACCGACAAGGGCTATTTCTCACGGGCGGTCTTGAAGGCCCTGGACGACAGTCCCTGCAAGACCCGGATCGCCGAGCCCAGGCAGAAGGGCTTTTCGCGCTGGCGCGGTGACGAGGCGGCGCGCCGGGCGGTCACCAACAACCGCGTGCGGCTCAAGTCCGCGCTCGCCCGCGAGGCCTTCAAGCTGCGCGCCGAGATCGTCGAGCGCTGCTTTGCCCACACCCTTGATCGCGGCGGCATGCGCCGGACCTGGCTGCGCGGGCGCGAGAACGTGCACAAGCGATACCTGCTTCACGTCGCCGGCCACAACCTCTCGTTGCTGATGCGCCAACTCATTGGCGCCGGCACCCCGCGCCAGGCTGTGGCGGGCGGATATGGCGGTGTTTTCGTGCTTGTTGCGCCCTCTGGAGCCGTTCTGGTCGCTCGGATCGTCCTCATCGTCTCGGAGGATGGCGAAACCGCCGACGCCGCATTATGTTTCGTCGTGGGGTGAAACCCGGTCAATGGCGACTTTTTCAACGGGCTGCTAACGTAACCGGCGCTCGCGCCAAAGCCGCCACAGCACGACGGGTGCCGCCAGCCACGGCCAGCGCCGATGCCAGGGGGACAGTTCGACCGGGCACCCGGAGTGGCGCTCGACCTTGGACAGCGCATAGGCAAAGCCGCCGCTGTAGGTGAACGCCGCCTTGGTCAGGCGCGCGAGGTTGCGGAATTTTCCGACGATCTGCCGGCGGCGCCAGGCGCGGACGGCTGACTGGCGGTCACCCGGTGGACTGCCCCCCGGTGGATGGTTGGCGATCAACAGCCGGTGGAGATGCCGGTAACGCTGAGGCGCTGCGGCGATCAGGTCGTGCGCGCGGCCACTCTCGACCCGCAACTCCGAGCCATAGGTGTGGCGGAACAGAGTGTGCCAGGTTTCGTCCGCATCCGCCGATTCGGGTGCCAGCCGTGCCGCCCACCAGGCCGCGGTTTCGACCGCGGCCGCCACCGCGTCGATCACCGCCTCGCGATCCGCGGGCGACCGCGCCCAAACCAGCGCCACGGGCTGCGTGAAACGTGCCCACATGGTGGTGTCCATGGCACCGGGGCGCATCCGGGCGCGGAACGCCGCGAGGGTCGCCACGGCAACCTTGGCTTCGATCCGGACCGGACCCTCGATCACCTCGTGATAGACGTTGGGTGGCAGCAGGCGGTTCGCCAGCGACGACAGGCCGAACCCGTGATAGGCGGTGTTGCTTTCGGTCAGCAGGTAGAAATCGAGCGGGCCCTCGCCAGATCGCTCCCCGGCACCCTTGCGCAGACGCGCGCCGTAGAACAGCACCGCTGCCACACCAGGCCGCGCCGCCAGTCGCACCGCCATCAAATCGGCGTCGGCGCCGGCGGCGCGGCCGAGTTCTTCGGTGATCAGCGTGCGTAGTTCGGGCGCCATCACAGGTCGCTCAGCTTCTCCAGATTCTCGTTGGCCCGCTTGGCCCCAGCCTCGAACCTGGTCTCGAAATCCTGAATGTTCTTCTTCGGCTCCTGGTAGAATGCCGTCAGCTTCAGCAGCTTCAGCAGAAGCCAGTTCAGGAACCGCCCGCCAACCCGCATCGGTCGGTCGAAATCGAACAGCAGGATGACCCGCTCCTCGTCGGTGTCGTTCCAAACCTCGTGCTCATAGGTGTCGTCGAAGACGAAGACCTTGCCTGCCTCCCACGCCTTGATTTCGTCGCCCACCCGGATGCGGCACTTCTCGCGCTGGTTTGGGATGATCAGGCCCAGATGGGCGCGCAGGATGCCCTTGGTGACGCCGGTATGGGCCGGGATGTGATAGCCCGGCGCCAGGATCGAAAACCAGGCGGTCTGGATCTTCGGCACCTGGCTGAGGATCTCGGCGGTGACCGGAGTCTGCTTGCAATTGCGCTCCAGCCTGTCGCCGAAGCCGTAGAGGATGAAGGTCTTCCAGTTGTTAGCCGTGGCGATGCGGTATTGGTCGGGCGAGACTTCCTGGAAGGCGGGGATATGCTCACGCAGTTTCAGGATCTCGCGGGCCTCGGCCTGCATGTCCTCCCAGCGGTCCTCGAATTCCGCCAGAAACAGGAACTGCCCATTGTCCAGAAACGGGGTGTCGGGAACCAGGCTCTGGCGCGACTGATAGGTGGAGATCCAGCGGGACAGCCGCTTGCCATATTTCTTCACCCGACGCCGGAGCGGGCTTTTCAGCGCCTTCGGTTTCGCGGGTTTCCTCGATTTTCGGGTTTCGACACTCGTGTCCGCCATCACAATCTGCTCCTTGTGTTCTCAGCGCCAAATTAGTGCCGCCAGGCCGGAATGTCGAGCCGGGCGGCGGGCCGGCTGTCGCGACAGGCCGTCACAGCGAGATAAAGCTGATCGCCTCGCTCGCCGTCAGGGTCACCGGACCGCTCTTGCCGGGCGGGAAGGTCTCGCCGTCCATGATGAAGGGGGTGTCGAGGGTCAATTCGATCCGCGCCGCGCGACCGCTGGCATAGCCGGAGCGTGTCATCCAGTGGCAAGGGCGGCCAAGCGCCAGGAACGGCGCGGCCAGGGCCAGCCGGTGTCCCGGGGCGTGTATGTCGAGCCAGCGGATCGGGCCCGGCCCGTCGCCCCAGAACGGGTTGATCCCGGCAACAAGCGATTTGGGCAGGGTTGTCGCCAGCCCGATCAGCCGCGCCGCATCGAGAACCGGCGCGCCGTCGATGGAAATTCCGGCTGGAACGCCCCGGCGCAATGCCGTGCGCTCGGCTCCGAACAGCGCGCGGCGGAAACTGGAGAGGACCGCCATGGTCACCTGACCGGTCCCGCGGGCGGCAATTTCCTCGCGGGCAATGCGCGTGCCTTCCGCATAGGCGCCCCAACCGAACATGAAACCGCGCAGCGTCGGGTGTTCGCCGATTGGGTAGTCGAGCCGCAGCATCTCCTGGCGGGAGACCTTAAGCGGGAGTCCGGATTCCCGGCGCCTGAGAATCTCGGCAAGGGCGTCTTTCGAGGCGAGCCCGCCCAGTTTGCGGGCGATCAGGTTGGTATTTCCGCGGGGAAGGATGCCGATCTGGGGCAGGGGGGTGCCCCAGATTTCCGGCAGCCGGCTCAGAACCTCGCGCACGGTCCCGTCGCCACCATCGATCAGGATTAACCCGGTTCCGGCGGAACGAGCCGCCACAAGGCCATCTGACAGCCCATCGAGGCTGTCGCACTCGATCATCCGGATTTCGGCGGGCACCGGAACCTGCGGCCCCGATGCCGATTTCAGGTTCCGGGTGCTTTTGGGATTTCTGACAAGCGCAACTTCGCTCATACCCCCCCGCTCATACCTCGGCCAGCCAGGAGCTGAGCGGGCCTGACCGCCGCGCCGCGAGTGCCTGGCCAATCCGTGCCAGGTGGATCAGGAAGCAAAGCACCGTCCACACCGCGACCGCAACAATGCCTTCGCGCGGCGCGCCCAGGATCGTCGCGACCATCAGGATTAGCAGGTTTGGATTGCGCCGGGCGGCGATCTGGCGGAACAGGCTGTCAAAGCGCTTCCAGACGTGCATATCCATGCCGAAGAGGTAAAGGAACAGCCCCTCCTCGCCCCGTTGCAGGATGTAACCGCCGACGATGATGCCCAGGGTCCAGCCGCCGTCTTCCAGCGGCATCCCCGTTGCGACGAGGCCGACCCCCCAGGCCCAGTACCAGAAGGGCGGGTGGATCAGGTCGATGCCATGGTCGAAGATATTGCCGAAGGGCGAGGATTTCAGGGTCACCCGCGCCAGCTTGCCATCAACGGTGTCGAGAAAGGTCATCGCCCAGGCGGCGGCGATCCCGAGCCCGAAGTGCCCGCTCCAGAACAGCCAGAAGGCCACGCCCACCAGGACGGCGCTGACCGTTGTGACCATGTTGGGCGTGATGCCGCGCAATGCGCACCAGCGGGTCGCGGGCAGCGCCAGGGGTGGCCAGACATGCTTGGTCACCAGATCGGTGACGCCCTTGTAGCTGTCGTCGAACAGCGCCTTTTCGACAGTGCGGCGGTCGGTTGCGGGAATCAGCAGGGGCACCAGCTTCTTGCGCAGGTGAATATTGTGCTGCCCGGCAAGCGCCAGTGCATCGATGGCAACCGCGCCCTCGGGCAGGTCGGTGCCCGGCGTTTCGGTATCGAGCAAACGGACGGCCCAGTCGCGGCTCGCGACATCGATCCGCGCGCCCAGCGCCCGGCCGGACCCGTCGACCAGAACCGTGCCGGGGACCGCTCTGGCCAGTTCATTGAACAGTCCGGCACCATAGACATGATCGCCGCGGATGATGACATCGGCGTCGCTGGCGCCGTCGGTAACGGTCAGGCCCTCGCGCAGGGTCAGCCGCTCCAGCCGCTCGGCCGGGGTCGTACCGAACGCCACCGTGCCATCCGGCCGGACGATCATTACTTTGCCCGCCGAATTTTTCGCCGCCTTCATGCCACTGCCTTCATTTTTCGTCTCACTATTGGTAACCCTCTTGGCTACCCGTGAAAAGCGCGGGAAGCATCGCTGGAAGAAACATTGCCAGATCCCTTGATCCTCGCCCACCTGACCGATCCGCATCTGCCGCTTGGGACGCCGACGCTGCCTGAAGCGATGAGCAAGCGCGGGCTCAGCTATGCCAACTGGCTGCGCAGTCGCCGGTTTCTCCATCGCCCCGAGGTCGCGGCGCGGATTGTCGCGGATCTCAAGGCTGCGGAACCCGACTTCATCGCGATGACGGGCGATCTTGTCAACTTTTCGCTGGCGAGAGAATTTGCCGCAGGGGCGGAGTGGTTGTCCGGTCTCGGCCCGCCGGAGCGGGTCGGGGTGACCCCTGGAAATCACGAGGTGATGGTGCGCGGGTTCGATGCGCGCATGACGGCCCATTGGGCCGACTACATCAGCGGCGACGACGGGCGCCCGGGGTTTCCCTGGCTGCGGCGCCGGGGAGGGGTCGCGTTGATCGGCCTGTCGAGCGCCGTTGCGACGCCGCCGTTCCTGGCCACGGGCCGGATTGGCGGCAACCAGCTTGCCGCCCTGGCCCGACGGTTGGCCGAAACCGGGCGGGAGGGTCTGTGCCGTGTTGTCCTGGTCCATCATCCGCCGACCCAGATTGCCAAGCGGCGCAAGGCCATGACCGATCGGGCGGGGCTGTGCGAGGTGATCGCCGCCGAAGGCGCCGAACTGGTGCTGCATGGGCACACCCATCGGGCTGATCTCTCGTGGATCGACACGGCGGCCGGGCGGGTGCCGGTGATCGGCGCCCCGGCTTGCGGCATGCGCGCGGGCGCCGGGCACGATGCGGGCGCCTGGCGGCGGTTGGAGATATCGCGGGACGGGTCAGGCTGGCGGCTGGTGTTGCGCGAGCGTCGGGTCGCCTCGTCCGGCGAGGTTGCCGACGGGCCGCATCTCAGCTTCGTTCTGCCCGGGTAAGGCTCTAGGGAGCGCCAAGGTTGCCCGTTCCGTCGCCAAGCCGTAGAAATATCGACACAGCGAACCGCAGGAGCGTTCCCCGTGACTGATGCGACCAATCCGACGATGCAGAAATTTGGCTGGCCTGAAACCCGGATCGCCGATCTGGAGCATTGGGCGGTGATGCTGCGCCCGCAACAGTGCACCCTGGGCGCGGTGGTGTTGGCGTGCAAACAGCCGGTCACGGATTTTGGCCAGGTCGATGCAGCGGGATATGCCGAGCTGGGGGTCGCTGTAAAGGCGATCGAGGCCATGTTGCAAGCTGCAGTCGGATACGAAAAAATCAATTATCTCATGCTGATGATGGTTGATCCTGAGGTTCATTTTCATGTTTTCCCCCGCTACGAAGGGGAGAAGACCCACCAGAATTTGACGATACCGGACACCGGTTGGCCCGGACCGCCGCGCCTTGATGCCTTTGCTCAACCCGGCCCAGACGCGGCGGCGGCTTTGATCTCGCATCTTCAAGCACACTGGCCGGGATGATTTCCGGATGACGCCGCGGCGTTTTATCGTCACCCGGGCCGACCGCTACCTGCTTCGGCGGATGGCGCCGCGCATGGGGGTGGCGCTGTTGATCACGCTGTTTGCGTTGCTGCTGGAGCGCATCCTGCGGCTGATCGATCTGGTCTCGGTCCAGGGCGCGCCGCTGGAACTGGTGGTGGGCATGGCGCTGAACCTTGTGCCGCACTACCTGGGGCTGGCGCTTCCGGCGACGTTCTGCATCGCGGTGCTGACGACACTGGCCACCCTGTCGCGCGAGAACGAGATCGATGCGCTGGAGAATTCCGGCTGGTCGTTGCGCCGGATCGGTGTGCCTTTCATCGCCGCCGCCGTGGTGCTGGCGATGATCAGCCTGCCGCTGTTCGGCGTGTTGCAACCCTACACCCGCTACGGCTATCGCGCGATCAAGCACGCGGCACAGAATGCCGGCTGGACCGGGCGCCTGGAGGAGGGTGTCTTTGTCGATGCGGGCAATGGCCTGCTGATCTCGGCTGGCGAGGTCGACCCCACCGGGCGGGTGCTGTCGCGGGTCTTCGTCCTTCAGCGCGAAGGTGGCACCGAGTCGGTTTTTACCGCCGAGCGCGGTTTGATCTTGCCGGACGAGAAGGCGCGAGTGATTCGCCTGCTGTTGGAGAACGGGCGCGGGCTGGTTGCTGGCGGCTGGCTGGATTTCGAGGACCTGAAACTGTCTCGCGAGTTCGCGATCGATCGCAATCCGTTCCGGCCACGCGGCGGCAGCGAACGTGAGCTGACCTTCGGCGAGCTCCGGACACGGGCCGGCGGCGCCGATGGGTTGCCGCCGGAACCGCGCTATCAGGCCGAGTTCCACGGTCGCCTGGTGCGGATTTTCGCGCTGCTCGGGGTGGCGTTGATGTCGATCCCATTGGGTGTCATGCGCAAACGGGCGCCGGCCTGGCCCCGGATGGTTCTTGCGCTGGTTGTGCTTGTCGGCTTTGACCAGATCCTGCAGACAGTCCAGTCGCTGGCCAGCCTTGGCCGGATCGATCCCGTGTTCGGTTTGTGGGGCGTCGCCGGGGTCTTCACACTGGGAAGCGCCTGGCTCTACGCGGTCACGCCGGGGCAGGGGTCTCGTTCGCCGTTTCGCGGGCTGTTGCGGCAGTTCGATATGCTGTTTGTCGATCTGGCTTCGATTGGCCGCCGCCTGGGCGGTTGGCTTGGGACCAGACCATGACCATTGCGCTCTATCTGTCGTGGCAGGTCGCGGCGCGGATCGTGGCGGTGCTGGTGGGCCTGATGGCGCTTGGTCTCAGCCTCGACATGCTGGAGAACTCCGCCGAGATTCTCGAATCTTACGAGATTGCGGGGTTAGGCAAATATGCGCTGCTGCGCGCGCCACTGATCCTGGTGACGATATTGCCGTTGGGTGTGCTTGTCGGTGCGGCGCTGGCCTTCCTTACGCTGGCGGCACGAAACGAAATGGTGGTGCTGCGCACCGCCGGATACAACACTTTGCGGGTTTGGCTGATGTTGTTGCCGCTGGCCATGCTTTGCGGCGCGATGCAAAGCCATCTGTCGTCGCGCCTCGGCCCGGCGGCGGAGCAAAAGCTGGTGGAGCGGTTCCCCGACCTGTTCAAATCCCGGACCATCGAGAAAGAGATCTGGCTGCGTGACCGGCGTGGGATCATCCGGGTCGGCCGGGCCGAGGCGGACGGTGCGACGCTCGGCAATATCAGCATCTTTCAGATAAGCGCCCGCGGCGAGTTGTTACAGCGAACCGACGCCGTGACTGCGCGTTATTCGCGCGAGGGCTGGCGGCTTGAGGAGGTGACCCTGCAGCGTCCGAACCAGCCCGAGGAACAATTGCCGGGGCTGCCCTGGGTGACCCGGCTCAGCCCGGCGCGAATCCTCTATGCGGCGCGGCGGCCGGATCTGGTCGATGCCGGCGAAGTGCGCATGATTCTGTCCGGCGTGCTTCCTGGCGGGCGAGGCACGCCGTTCTACTCGGTCCAGTTGTGGCGCAGTTATTCGGCATTCCTTGTACCTGCGGTGATGTTCCTGTTCGCGGCATTGGGAAGCTTCGGCCTCAGCCGCAGCGGAGGCGGCGCCCGGTATGTGGCCTATGGGCTGGTGGGCGGCGCGATCTTCGTTCTGGTCGATGGTGTATTCACCTCGCTGGGCGAGGTCGGGGCAATGGGAGCCGCGCTGGCGGCTTTCATGGCGCCGGGGCTTTTCTTCGTGATTGGCATCTGGTCAATTGTGATGATTGAGGAATAAGCCCGCCATCTGGTTGTGACGCATCTGGTTGTGACCGGGCGGGCCTGATCCTGGCAGAGATGCAGGGCCGAAGTGAGGGGCTGGAGATCAGATGCTCAATGTGACGCCGGTCGAAGGTCGCCGACAAATCGAGGAGTTCATCCGGCTTCCGGGCCGGTTGTCCGCAGCCGATCCGAACTGGGTCGAGCCGTTGTGGTTCGAGCGCCGGGATTTTCTGTCGCCACGCAAGAACCCGTTCTTTGAACATGCCGAGGTCGCCCTGTGGCTGGCGCGGCGCGGCGGCGATGCGGGTGGCCCGCCGGTTGGCCGGATCAGTGCCCAGATCGACAGCCTGGCGCCCGAAGTCGATGGGCTCAAGCTTGGCTATTTCGGCATGCTGGCGTCGGAGAAGGACCCGGACACCCTGGCGGCCTTGTTCGCGACTGCCGAAAACTGGCTTGCCGAGCGCGGCGTATCGGTTTTGCGCGGGCCGTTCGATCTTTCGATCAACCAGACCTCGGGGCTGCTGGTCGATGGCTTCGACACCCCGCCCTCGCTGCTGATGGGCCACGATCAACCCTGGCTCGGCCCCGGTGTCGAATATCTTGGCTACGTCAAGGCAAAGGATCTGGTGGCCTATCGGATGAACACCAGGGAGGGTCTGACGGAACGCCTGCGCAAACTGGCGGAGCGGGTTTCCGACGGGGTGAACATCCGCTCGATCGACATGCGCCGATACCGCGAGGAAATCGCCCTGATCGCGGACATCTTCAATGACGCCTGGGCCGAGAACTGGGGCTTCACACCGCTGACCGAGGCCGAAACCGACGCCATGGCCGACGAGATGAAACCGATCCTCGACCCGGAATTTGTGAAGATCGCCGAACTGCATGGCGAGCCGGTCGCCTTCATCGTGCTTCTGCCGAACGTCAACGAGGCCATCGCCGATCTGGGTGGCCGGATGCTGCCGTTCGGCTGGCTGAAGCTGTTGTGGCGGCTGAAGGTCAAGGGGGTGCGCACCGCCCGGGTGCCGCTGATGGGTGTGCGCCGGGAACGCTCGGCATCGCTGCTTGGCAAGACCTTGCCGCTGAAGCTGATTTACGCCTTGCAGCCGCGTGGTAAGGCGCGTGAGTTGCACGAGATCGAACTGGGCTGGCTGCTGGAAGATAACTGGCCGGTGCGCCGGGTGGTCGAGATGATGGGCGGACGGCAGGTGAAAACCTACCGCGTCTACGAGAAGCGGTTGTGATGGGTTGGACAGCGGTCGTGCTGGCGGGCTCACGCGGGGCGGCCGATCCGGTCGCCCAGGCCAGCAATGTCTCGCACAAGGCCTTCGCCAATGTGGCGGGAAAGCCGATGATATCCCACGTCCTCGAGACCCTGGCGGCGGCGCCGTCGATCGATGGCGTTGTCGTGGTGATCGAGGGCTCGGCGCCGGAGTTGCCCCAGCCTGAATCGTCAAAACCGGGGCTTCGGCGGATCGACGCCGCGCTTTCGCCGTCGCTCAGTGCCCTCGCCGGGTTCGAGGCTGCCGGCGCGCCGGTGCTGGTGACGACGGCGGATCATCCGTTGCTGACGGTCAAGATGGTTGAGCATTTTCTGGCGGCCGCAGCCGGCATGGGAGTCGATATCGCCGCTGGCGTGGCTTTGCGGCCGGTCGTCGAGCAGGCGGGGTCGACGGCGCGGCGGACCTATCTGAAGTTTCGCGATGGCGATGCCAGCGGCTGCAATCTGTTTGCGCTGATGACCCCCCGGGCCCGTTCCGGGTTGACCTATTGGCGCTTGTTGGAGGCGAAGCGCAAGAACCCGCTGCGCATGGCCTGGGCGGTGGGGCCGTTCATCCTGATCCGCTATGCGATGGGGTTGCTGTCGACCAAGGCGGCGGCGGCAGCCCTTGGTCGCGCCGCCGGTTGCCGGGCGGCGCTGGTCATTCTGCCCTTCCCGGACGCCGCCCACGACGTGGACAAAGCGGCGGACCTGGCCTTCGCAGAGACCCGGCTGGCGGCCCGGCTGGCGGCGCGTGACGGGGGTCGCTGAACTCGGCGGCTGCCGAAGAATTCTCAGGTTTCAGGGTCGGGAGCGCAGGCCAGATCCTGGCCGGGGTCCGGCCGGGACCAGGTTTCGCTTTTTCCAAACAACCTGAAACCCAAATATGCCCGAAATTCGAGCTGGCCGTCCTCTTTCAGTTCAATGTCGAGATCGTAGGTTGTGCCCTTTTTTACATAGTAAAACTGGCCACGCGACCAAAAGGTATTGCTTCGCGGCTTCAAGCCCCGGACCAATTCGATGCCGCACCATGGCCGTCGGCGAAGGGCGGGGTCGGGGTTTTTCTTGTCGCGTCTGAACTCGCCGCTCTTGTAGTAGGACTTCCTGAGCCAGGTGATCTTGGCGCAGAGCTCTTCCTCGCAGGGATAAATTTTGATTGCCACGTTATCTTGCGAGTCGATCCAGTGCCCCAGCACCGCCGACCGGTCCGGTTCCGCCGCCCGGGAAAAATCAGGGGCTGCAATCACGGCAAGCACGGCGACCAGCACCGCCGGGCCGCGTAGCCGTTGGTGAAGCGCCGCTGCATGCCGTGCGATCATGCCGATGTCTCCCGTCCCGTGATCAGAGCGGAATATAGGGTCCGTGTCAGGGACGTTCAATCGCTGGATCGGGGCCGGCGATCAATCCAGATAGCCTGGCAGCCGGTCGAGGAAAACCTCGACATCGTCGCGGGTGGTGAACAGATGCGCCGATGCCCGAATGCGTCCACTGTCGCCCCAAATCAGGATACCATCCTCCCTGGCCTTTCGTATGACCGGCCATGTATCCGAACGTACAAAGGCGGCGTTTCCGGCGCGCTGGGCAAGGTTCCGTGGCGTCATGACCTCCAGCCCCAGCGCCGTCATGCCCTCGACCATGCGTCCGCTGAGCGTGCGCAAATGGGCGGCGATTGCGTCGATGCCGTAGCTGTCGAGGTAATCGAGCGATTCCCGCAGCAGGTAGGCGCCCAGGTGCCCGGCGTTGCCGTATTCGGCCCGGCTGGCGCTTTCCTTGTGGCGGAACTCTCCGGGGCTTGCGCCGGCGTCCGCCGAGGACCACCCCGCCCCATCGGGTGTGAAGTCGGGCCAGCGGCGGCGGTTCCAGGCAAGAATGCCTTCGTGGATGCCAAGGGCGAACTTGTAGCAGCAACTCACCACGAAATCCGCCAGGTCGCCGCGCACGGGCACAGCACCCAGGGCATGGCTGACATCTACCATCAAGGCGGTGGGGGTGTCGCGCAGCGCCGTCGAGATCGCCTCCATATCTGCGTGCTGCCCGGTCAGGGCGTTCACCTGGCTGATGTAGATCAGCCGGGTTCGCGCATCGCAGGAGGCCAGCAACCGTTCGGTCGACAGCGCCCAGCCGTCCGCCGGAACCAGCCGCAATTCCACCCCCTTGGCCTGTAGGCTGGCCAAGGCATAGCGGCCCGAGGCGTAGTCGAGTTCGGGCACCACCACATTGTCGCCGGGCCGCCAGTCGAAGCTGGTGGCCACCCGCACGATGCCGTCGGAGGCGTTGCCCAGGAGGGCGATGTCTCCCGGCTCCAGCCCGATCAAGCGGGAGATGCGGGCGCGGACCTCGTCGACCACCTCCCAGTGCCGGTGATAGCCGGAGAAGCCCTCCGCCTTGTCCTCGGCAAAGCGTTCGAAGGCTTGGCGGTGTGCCTTCAGCAGCGGCGGTTCCCCGCCGGTCGCCAGATGCACCTTGCCCTCCAGGCCGATGAAGTCACTTTTTGGTGCGGGCAATGGCCGGGTCATGGCAGGGATCCTGATTGGTGTGATGGGTCAGGGGGCTAATCCTAGGGTGCTCTCCGTTCAGCCGAAACCATGTCACGCGCGCACTTGATGCTGGCATCCAGTCTTTAGAGTGGTCGGTCCGGAATGCGACCGACGATGTTGCATCGTTTCACGCATGAAATCACGGTTAACATATTGAAAAACAAATATATATAAAATTATCTAGACGCAACGGAAAAATTGAAAGGGCGTCAGATTGCTCTAAACTTTTGCTCCGCGGCGAACCAGCGGGCTCCGCACAGTTCGGTGGGGGCCTTGGCGGCGGGTCGCTCGGGCATTGGACTGCTCCTTGCGGCGATAGGCGCACCAGTCGGAAGACCGCGGGCAACGCGACTTGGTCAGCGATTTATGATCGAACACCGCTGAATCGGGGCGGAATATCCCATAAGAAAATCCTATAGGTGTTATAAAAATAATAGATTTTACTGATTGATTGATCACCAACAGTATGATGTTCTCATGAAGCGCTTTTCGATGCTACGATCTTTGACATCTGGCCACTCGAAATGCTTCTCACAAGATAAATATTAAGAGCGAAGCTCAACTGAAGGAGAGGATACAGACATACCCACCCACGCAGCAATTTCTATCTGTCGCTAACATGACCTATAATGTGATTCGCACCGAGGTTAACGGCGTGCCCAAGCGCTGATTCTGTGCGAATAAATAACGACTTACAGGGAGCCTAATCATGAAACGCCTGTTATTATCCAGCCTCGCAGTCTGCGTGCTGGCCATCCCGGCCCAGGCTGCGAAGTGCCCGGCCGTCACCGTCGCCGACCCGATGGGTGTCGCCGCCGGCGCCTACCCGCAGCAGTATGACCTGGCCGAGTTCGAGGCCGCCGCCAACTGTACGCTGACCTTCCAGGAGAACCCGGATATCGGCGCTCTGAACGCCCGCATCCGCGGCAACCCGGCGCTTCCGCCGCTGGCCGAGCGCCTGTCGTCGGAACCGCTGGTGGTGGCACCCTACGAGATGATCGGCCGCTATGGCGGCACCTTCGACGTGCTGTCGAACGCGACCGAAGCGGGCACGTCGGACTTCCTGTCGGTACGCCACGTGAACCTGGTGCGGTATTCGGACGACCTTCAGACGGTCGTACCGAACGTCGCCAAGAGCTGGACGTGGAACGACGATTTCACCCAGCTCACTTTCAAACTGCGCAAGGGCCACAAGTGGTCGGACGGCGCGCCGTTTACCGCCGAGGACGTGAAATACTGGTACGACAATCTGGCGCTCAACCCCGATGTGATGTCCAAGCCGAAGGATTATGTCCTGGTGGCTGGCGAGCGTATGGAGGTTGTGGTCATCGATCCGCAAACCGTGCGATTCAACCTGCCGGCGCCTAAGCCGGGCCTGATCGCGCACTTTGCAACATCCTTCGCGCAGGGCTTCCAGCCCAAGCACTTCCTGGGCATATGGGATCCGAACCTTAACGCGGATGCGGATGCGAACGCGCAGGCCATCGGGTTCGAAAATGGTCTGGCAGTCATCGCGGCCTATTTCGGCAACTCGGACTGGACCGACACTCCGTCGCCGCTTCTGAGCAAGCCTGACGAAGTCCCCAATATGCCGGCGGATGTGGTGCCGACCCTCGAGTCCCACATCACAGTCGTGGATACGACCGAAGGCCGCCACCTGGTGGCGAACCCGTATTTCCATATGGTCGATACGGCTGGCAACCAGCTGCCCTACATCAGCGAGCAGGACGAGATCTACATCAACGAGAACGAAGTCCGTATCCTGAAGCTGGTCAACGCCGAAGTAGACTACAAGTCCCAGTCGCTACAGCTGGATTCGGCGCCGCTGCTGATGGAGAATCAGGAAAAGGGCGACTTTACGATCGACCTGCGGCCGGAGATCACGATCTCGGCGTTCTCGTTCAATGTCACCTCGGAAGATCCGGAGAAACGCAAGGTCTTCAATGACCTGCACTTCCGTCAGGCGATGTCGGTGGCGATCAATCGTGCCGAGATCAACGACGTGTCCTACTTTGGGCTAGGCGAACCGAAGCAATATATCGGTTTTTCTCCTGCACCTGGTTTCGTCGATCCAAAATGGTCGCAACACTTTGCCCAGTACGATACGACACTGGCGAATTCGCTGTTGGATGAAGTCGGCATGAAGGACACCGACGGCGATGGTTTCCGCGAGTTGCCCAATGGCGACAAAATCGTGATTAACCTGCAGTTCTCGATCCAGGGGATTCCCGCATCCGTGGTCGAGCTTGTCGGCCAGCACTGGTCCGATGTGGGCGTCCAGACGACGGTCAAGGAAGTCACGCCGGACGAGTTCCGCTCGGCGCAATCGTCGAACCAGCTTGATGTGACCATCTGGCGCAAGGGCCAACCGATGGCAATCATTCTTGGCAACAACGAATTGTGGGTGCCGCCGTACGGCGACTACTTTAGCCTCCGCACAGGTATGCTGTGGGCCGAATGGGTGGATTCAAACGGCACCAAGGGCGTCGAGCCGCCGGATTATGTGAAACAGCTGATCGCCGACATCAATACGTTCCAGTCTGCGACGGCCGGTTCGGCAAAATCGGACGCGGCGGGTGCGCGGATGGTCGAGAACCTGACCGGCAATCTGCTGATTATCGGCACGGTTCAGGCACCGGCACCGATCTACCATCGCAACGCGCTGAAAAACTTCCGGTCGTTCACGACCCACTCGTACGAGTACTACCGGACCTACCCGTACCGCGGGACGCAGTGGTTCCTGGACGACGAGAGCTGAGGCCAGTGCTTTGACGCCGGTAACTTGATAGCGGACCGGGCGCCACGCGCGCCCGGTTCGGGACTTTCATTCCGCGGAAAACCAGACGACAGCTCTGGAAACCGGGGCCAGGGGGAACGGGACACAACCGATGTTGCAATTTGCCAGATTCGTGGCCATGCGCGCAGCGATGGCGATGTTCACGCTGCTGATGGTCTCGTTCATCGTCTTCTCCCTGATGGAGATGGTGCCTGGCGACTGCGCCGAGCGTTATCTCGCCTTCAAGGACACGCAAGGGGGCGGGATCTCGATCGAGGATATCGAGGCCGAGAGAATTCGCCTCGGCCTGGACAAGCCATTTATGATCCGTTGGACCTCGTGGCTCGGCAATGTTTTCTTCCACGGCGAATTCGGCGATAGCTGCATCCTGCGTCTCAACATCAACCGGTTGCTGGGCGACAAGTTCCTGATCTCGCTGGGCATCTGCCTGTCAGCTCTGATCCTGGCCTATGCGATCGCGATCCCGGTGGGCATCTACGCGGCAACCGCGAAGAGCCCGTTCACCAATAACGCACTGCGCTTTGTCAGCTATCTCGGGCTGGCAATGCCGAATTTCCTGCTGGCTCTGATGATCATGCTGTTCTCGACCGTGGTGTTCGGCGACAGCATGACGGGATTGTTTTCCAAGGAGTTCCGCGATGCCGCCTGGTCATGGGACCGGGCAAAGGATTTCCTCAGCCGCGCCTGGCTGCCGGTGTTTATCCTCGGCTGGTCGGCCACCGCCTTTGCGTTGCAGACCGTGCGCGCGCTGATGTCGGATGAGATCGGCAAGCTCTATGTCACCGCGGCAGCCGCGCGCGGCATTTCGGGCCGCCAGCTTCTGTGGCGCTACCCGGCGCGCCACGCGCTGTCGCCGATCATCAATTCGCTGGGCTTCGACCTCAACCGGATCTTCAACGAGTTACCTATCGTCGCCCTGATCATGACGCTGACCGAGACCGGCGCCTTGCTGATCGACGCGCTGGCACGTTCGAACGACCAGCAACTAGCGGGTGCGATCATCTTCCTGCTGACCGCGTCGATCGTGGGGCTGAACTTCATCACCGACATCATGCTCGCGCTGCTCGACCCGCGGATCAAAAAAGGGATAATGGGGTGATACGATGACAGATCTCACCAATACTCCCGTCACCGCCGAGACCGAGGCCGAACGCCGCCGCAAGGAAGCGTACTTCACCGCCTCCCAGATGCAGCTCATATGGGCAAGGTTCAAAAAGCAACGGGCGGCAATGATTGCCGCGATGGCCCTGGTCGTGATGATCCTGATGGGGATGTTCGCGCCCTTCCTGTCGCCCTATGAACCGACCATTGCCGGCCGCGACAACGACTATCGCTACGGTGCGCCGCAGATCCCGATGTTCTGCGATGACAATGGATGCTCGCTACGCCCGTTCCTGCACACCGTTGAGATGAAGCTGAACACGTCGACCCTGCGCCGCGAACCAGTGGTCGATACGAACCAGCGCCGCTACGTCTATTTTTTCGTTCAGGGTTATGAATACAGCTTGGTCGATATCGCTCTCGGCCTGCCCGGGAGGGCATTAGTCAATATCAAGCTGTTGACCTTTTCGACCCATCTGTTCGGGGTCGACAAGGGGGGCATCCACCTGTTCGGCACCGATGTGTCCGGCAAGGATATATTTTCGCGCACGCTGTACGCGATCTATACTTCTCTGGCGGTCGGCACCATCGGCGTGGTGATTGCTTTCGTGCTGGCTTTGCTGATCGGAGGGGTGTCCGGTTACTACGGCGGCTGGATCGACGGTGTGCTGCAGATGATCACCGATGCGGTGCGCACGGTGCCCGCAATCCCGCTGTTCATGGCGCTGGCCGCCTTCATTCCCGACACCTGGAGTGCCGAGGCCCGGTTCCTCTTCATCTCGTGTATTCTCGGGCTGATCGGCTGGCCAACGCTGGCCAGGCGTGTGCGCACCCATCTCCTGACCGAGCGAAGTCAGGAATACGTTCTGGCGGCGCAGCTTTGCGGCGCCACGCCGAACCACATCATCCGGCGCCATCTGCTGCCCAGCTTCACCAGCTACATCATCGTCGATCTGGTGATCTCGTTTCCCTACATGGTGCTGTCGGAGACCGCGCTCAGCTTTATCGGGCTGGGGCTGAAGGATCCGGTGAACAGCCTCGGCGTGATGCTTCAGAACGTGTCCAAGGCGGATGTTCTGCTGAATTACCAGTGGCACTTCATCCCGGTGCTTTTCTTCGTCGCGCTGGTGTTGGCCTTCGTGTTTGTTGGAGACGGTCTGCGGGATGCCGCCGATCCTTATGCGAGTACGAAGAAATGACGCTGCTGAAAGTTGAAAATCTGACGCTGGGGTTCCACACCGACGAGGGACTGATCACCGCCGTCGACGATGTCTCGTTCGATCTGGAGCCGGGCGAGGTGATGGGGCTGGTGGGCGAGTCCGGCTCTGGCAAGTCGGTCACCGCCAAGTCGCTGATGAAGCTCAACCCGGACAACGCGGTCTATGGTGACAAGACCAAGATCACACTGTCCCTTGATGACGGTCCGGTCGACGTGATGGGCTTGCGGTCGGCGCGCGAGATGCAGGTTGTGCGCGGCGGCGCCGTTTCGATGATCTTCCAGGAGCCGATGGCCAGCTTCGCACCCGCCATCTCCATCGGCGACCAGATGACCGAACAGCTTCAGCTTCACAAGAACATGACCAAGCGCGAGGCAACGGACCTGTCGATCGAGATACTGAATCGGGTCGGAATTTCCGATGCCGCCACGCGCTTCAAACAATATGCCTTCGAGTTGTCCGGCGGCATGCGCCAGCGGGCGATGATTGCCATGGCGCTATCGACCAGCCCGAAGCTGTTGATTGCCGACGAGCCGACCACCGCGCTGGATGTCACCATCCAGGCCCAGGTCATCGACCTGATGAAGGATCTGGTGACCGAGTATGGCATGGGTATCATCTTCATCACCCATGATCTGGGCGTCATCGCCCAGACCGCCGACAAGGTGGCGGTGATGTATCTGGGTCGTGTGATCGAGAAAGGCCCGGTGCGCGACGTCATTCGCAACCCGGCGCATCCCTATACCCAGGGGCTGCTGAACGCGTTGCCGGATCTCGAGGATCTGGACACGCCCTTGTCGCCGATCCCCGGCGATATTCCCAGCCCGCTGGAGCGCCCGAGCGGGTGCGTTTTCCATACCCGTTGCCCAATCGCGATGGCCGGCCGGTGCGATGCCGCCATTCCCATCATGGGGGAGGTAAGCACCGGCCACGCGGCTGCCTGTTTTGCCGCCGAGGACAAGAGGATGGCGTCATGAGCGACAAGCCGGTCATCTCGGTCAAGGACCTCTCGGTCCATTATCCAATCAGCGGTGGCCTTTTCGCTCCAAAGGTTGTGGTCCGCGCGGTCGAGAAGGTAACACTCGATATCCCGCGCCGTTCGTTCTTCGGCCTGGTCGGCGAATCCGGCTCGGGCAAGACCACGCTGGGCCGCGCAATGCTGAAGGCGACGCCGATTACCAACGGCCATATCAATTACAGCGATGACGAAGTTTCCCTCGATCTGGCCAACGTGACCAAGCTTGAGCTCAAGGATTATCGCAAGCGCGCCCAGCTTATCTTCCAGGATCCCTATGCGGCGCTCAGCCCGCGCATGACCGTGCGCGACATCATCGCCGAGCCGCTGGAGGTGATGGGACTGACCTCGTCGCGTGAGGAAACCGACCAGCGGGTACGTGAGATCGCCGCCAAGTGCCGGCTGAACCTGGAGCATCTGCGCCGCTTCCCGCACGCCTTCTCCGGTGGCCAGCGTCAGCGCATCTCGATCGCCCGGGCGCTGGTCTCGAACCCGCGCTTCATCGTCGCCGACGAGAGCGTCGCGGCGCTTGATGTGTCGATCCAGGCGGATGTGTTGAACCTGCTCAAGTCATTGCAGGAAGAACTCGGACTGACCTTCCTGTTCATCAGCCACGACCTCAGTGTGATCGCCCATGTCTGCGACCATGTGGCGGTGATGTATCTGGGCCGGCTGGTCGAGACCGCGCCAACCCACGACCTGTTCGCCAACCCCCGGCACCCCTATACCAAGGCGCTGATGTCGGCGATCCCGTCGCTGGATCCGGATCACCGGGGCAAGGCGCAGAAGCTGGAGGGCGAGATCCCCAGCCCCACCAACCCGCCGCCAGGCTGCAAATTCCAGACCCGCTGCCCCCATGCGATAGATATCTGCCGAACCGAGGAGCCCCATCTGGAGCAATCGGGGATGGAGCATGATGTTGCATGCCACCGGTGGAAAGAATTGGCCGATACGCTGGCGCCGGAAACGGCCTGAGAAACCAATGCACCTACGAGGTTTCATCGGTCCCGGTGCATCAAACCGAAGATGGACCGTCCCGGGCTTGACCCGGGACCTCCGTCTCCCGGGTTGTCCAGGAGGTCCCGGGTCAAGCCCGAGACGGCGCGGCTCCGGCGGATAGATCCTTTTGCGCCAAATGCGCACCACCCCCCACCCCACGCCCCCATGGAATCGTACCTTACGGGGGGTTGGGTGGGGGGTGGTGCGCATTTGGCGCAAGGCTCTCCGGAGCCTGGTGTCGAGCGGGTAGTGTTGCAATCTCGGGGATGAAACAGCACCGAGGACCGATCACATGACAACAGTCGGATTCATGGCGCCGCAAAAGCACGGACCTTTCACCGCTCCCGCCACCTTCATGAACCTGCCGTTCTCGGCTGAGCCGGAGGGCGCGCTGGCCGCGATCCCCGGCGCACCGTTCGACTGCGGCATGCACCCCGACCTGACACCGATCCGCCAGAGTACACGCTCCACGCGACCCTGGTCGGCTGCGAAAAGCGCACGGAGGCGGGGAAGATCGGCCAGGCCGCCCGCCTCGACGATCTGCGCGGTCTGCCCGGCATCGTCGTGCGGCCGCCAGAGCTTAGCCCATGTCTCCCGCCCCCGGAGGACACCCCGTGAGCTTTCGAGGTTGCGCCCCTCGCCGATCCCGCCGGGGCCTGACGCAAATCGGGATCATCCTGTCGCTGTCCATCGCCGCGCTGGTGCTGGGAAGCGCCGCGGCAGTCTACAACGGGGCCATGGCCGAGATCGAGGCCGACCGCCAGTCCCGGCGCTCGGCCACCGCGGTCCGGATGGTGCTGGACCTGGCCGAAATGTCGAACCAAACGACCAATTTTTCTTACGGCACCCTTGATACGATGCCGGCTGGTCAGCGGCGGATGGTCTGCCCCAAGCCGCCCCAGGCGGCGCGCCGGATCATGCAACTCGCGCCGGACGACGACGGCGACGGCCTTCCCGATGACATTTTCGGCAATCCGATGCGCACCTTTATTCACTGCGAGGATGGACCGATCTATGCCGGCGACGTGCCGAGCCTGCGGGTGGCGGTGCTGGTGGTGACCGAGCGCCCGGCGGGCGACGAGCCCCATTACACGACCCCGCCCGGCGGATGGCTGGCGAGCCGCACCGAGAAGATCGGCGTCGGTCTCCTGATGCCTGATGCCGGGGATGTTATCCGCCCGGTCAGCCGGGCGGGCTCCCAGACGATTGTCGACTTCATTGCCGGCCTCGGCGATCCCGCCTTCGCCGCCGGCGACTTTGAAGGCGAGATCGTGGCGGCGAGCGCGCGGCTCATCGAGGGCACCGCTCCGCCGCGGCGCATGGTCCCGCCGCCGGGTTATGGCATCGCGCGCTATCCGAAAGATTTCACAGAAGGCCTGCCGACCGCCTGCGGGACGGAATGGCCCTACGGGCTGAAGCCCGGCTGCTATAATGTCCGCCACGACGCCGAGGCGGAGATTGTTGCGCGGGCCTGTCCGGCGGGCCAGACCGGCAGGGTGGAGGTCCTGCGGGACCGGTCGCGCCGGATTCGGGTCTACGAGGACGAGCGCCCCGATTTCCCGCACGAGGAGTGGGCGGCCTGGGTGGACGGCGAGGAGGTCTCGCGGTCCTGCCGGGCGCCGCCCCCACCGCCACCATCCGGCGGCAACGGAGGCTCGTGCAGGGGTGGCAACGACGATAATGGATACTTCACCGGCACCTGGCACACCGTGCAACACGGCGAACACTCGGGCGAGCGCTACTGCTCTAGCGGCCGGCGCGGAGGAGGTAACCGCGGCAGCGACTTCGACGGCGGGACGCAGGGCATCGGAGATTCCGGCACCGAGGGCGGAGGCATTGGCGCCGGGAATGGTCAATCGGACAGCGATGGAGATTCCGGGGGCGGAGCTGACAACGATAGCGGCGGCGGCAGCGATAGCGGCGGCGGACCTTTCTGACAACCGAGGAGGAGGAATATGATGATGATCAACAGAGTACGAGAGACGATGCTGGGCGCGGCCCTGGCGGTAGGGCTGACGGGTTGCGCGTCGGCCGGGCCGATGGTCGGGCCGTCGAGTCATGACGCTGCCGGTCTCCGGGCGCTGCTCGCGGACCGGGTCGAGGTCGCCTACGACGTGGCCGGGCGCGGCAGGGGCTTGCGGATCAAGGTCAATGTGGGCACGATGGGACATTACTGCGTCCAGGACCGGCTCACAGGGTTCGGGCGCTACTTCACCGAGGCATGGACGACGCGGCCAGCGGGCGCGGAGTTTCGCGCCGTCGTCACCGCGGCCGACCAACCGAGCGGCCAGCGTGTGCAGTACGATGCCGAGACCGGCCGGCTGGTGAAGGGATCCCGCGCCCGTGGCGTGCTCTGGGCCGGCCACCTCCAGGAGACGATCCCGCTGGCGGTCTACTCGATCTGCCCGCGCTTTCCGGATCGCCTCGATCTCGGCTTCGAGGTCAACCTGAAGCAGAAGTCGACGGATTACCGGGAGTTGGTCGCCCAGGATCCCGAGGCGGTGTTGAAAGGTCTCCCGGCGGCGCCGAAAGGCCTCACGGCCGGGCCGATGGTCGGGCCGTCGAGCCATGACGCGGTCGGTCTCCGGGCGTTGCTCGCAGACCGGGTCGAGGTCGCCTATGACGCGGCCGGGCGCGGCTTCGGCCTGCGGATTGTGGTCAATGTGGGCACGATGGGGCATTTCTGCGTCCAGGACGGCATCGCCCCGCTCGGGCGCTACTTCACCGAGGCCTGGACGACGCGGCCGCGGGGCGCGGAGTTTCGCGCCGTCGTCACGCCAGCCGACAAACCGACCGGGTGGCTCATGCAGTACACCGCCGTGACCGGCAGGCTGGTCAAGGGCGGCGGGACTTATGGCGTGCTCTGGGCCGGCCACCTGCAGGAGACGATCCCGCTGGCGGTCTACTCGATCTGCCCGCGCTTTCCGGATCGCCGCGATCTCGGCTTCGAGGTCAACCTGAAGCAGGCGGCGACGGATTATCGGGAGCTGGTCGCCCAGGACCCCGGGGCGGTGCTGAAAGGCTTGTAACTGGCGGGGAGGCGCCGGGGGCGGCTGTTTTGGCGAACATGCCCCCGGTGCCTCTTCCCGAAGAGGAAGGTGTTCTTCATGATGTGTATAAAGCGGTGCCTCGAAGCGCCGGCGGACATCCGGCGCGGCGGCGCGCCCCCCGCCCGCTCAGGTGCCAAGCAGGAGCGTCGAGACGAGCACGCCCGCGATCGCGACCATGCAGCCGACCGTCCAGCGCAACTGCGTGATCTGGCCCTTGGCGATCTCCGTGCTCAGGCTTTCGATCTTCGTCTCAAGCCGGCCCTCGGTGCCAGCGATCTTCGTCTCAAGCCGGCCCTCGGTGCCAGCGATCTTCGTCTCAAGCCGGCCCTCGGTGCCAGCGATCTCCCCGCGCAGGCTCTCGATCTTCGTCTCAAGCCGGGACTCGCTGCCGGCGCTCTCCGCGGTGAGGTCGGCCTTGAGGAGCGCGAGATCGTCCTTCGTGGCGAGGGTTTCGGTCATGGCGCCGCCAACGGTTTCGATAATGGCCTCGGCCTGCGCCTCTTCGACGCCAGTGGCGGTGAGCCGCTTCATCGCCTTGAGAGTATCGAACGCCATGGTCATCCTTGCCGTCTCCTGCCAATCGCGTCCGCCGCGCGCCAAAAGGATATACGTTCCGCGCGCCCGCGTCAAAGCCTGCCCGGCCACCCTCCGCGCCCTGCCCTGGCAGCGGCGTCTCTCTCGCCGATCTCCCATCCAGTGGGACCGGCGCGCGGGCACGGGCGGCCCGACAAAGCGCGAACATTCGGGGACACATGGCGAACACGCGCTCTCGCCGTCCTCTCCGCTGTCACCCTCGCTGCCCTCCTGGCGATCCCGGCCCCGGCCCTCGCCCAGGCTCACCCTTCTCCTGATCCGGTTCTTCCGCTTGTGTTTCCGGCCTGTCCGGAAGCGGCTCTGGGCGGCGCGCCCGCCCGCGAGGGGCTGAAGCTCCTGCAAGAGCTTGCCGGGATCGACTTCGTCTCCTTCGACATCAACGCCGTCAGCCCGCCCCACGATACCGGTGGCATGACGGCGTTCCTTGCGGCGACAGTGGCGCTCGAATGTCTCACGCTCGCGTGCTATTTCCCGTCGATTCGGGAAAGGATCAACGGGCCTCCGTCCCTCAGGGAATAGCCGTTCGTGGCGCTGTACCTTCCTAACAAGAAACTCGCCAACCGGGGCCGCGCACCATGCCGATGATCACCGATCAATCACCGATCACCTTCTCCGATCCGCTGCCAGACGCGGTAGATGTCGTCATCATCGGTGCCGGGATCGCCGGGACCGCGACCGCGTTCTTCCTGGCTGAGCGCGGGGTCAGGGTGCTGCTGCTGGAAAAGGGCCGGGTGGCGGGCGAGCAATCCAGCCGCAATTGGGGCTGGGTACGCCAGCAGGGCCGCGACTGGGCGGAGCTGCCAATCATGATGGAAGCCAACCGCATCTGGCAGGGTTTGGCCGAGCGAACCGGCGAGGCCGACCTGGCCTTCACCCAGTCGGGCTGTATCTATCTGGCCAATGGCCGGGCCGCCGCCGCCAAACATGAAACCTGGTACGAGATGGCCAAGCAGCACCAGCTCGATACCCGGATGCTGTCAGCGCAGGAAATCCGCGACCGCCTGCCCGGCATGGGCGGCAACTGGTCCTCCGGGATGGTGACCGAAACCGATGGCCGGGCGGAGCCATTTGTTGCCGTGCCCGCCCTGGCGCGCGCCGCCCACAGGGCCGGGGCCGTCATCATCGAAAGCTGTGCCGCACGCACCCTAGATATTCAGGCGGGCCGGGTTGCCGGGGTCGTGACCGAGGCCGGACGTGTGCGCTGTGCCCAGGTGGTGCTGGCAGGCGGTGCCTGGTCCAACGGCTTTGCCGCCAATGCCGGGGTGGAGCTTCCACAATTGTTGGCACGCTCGACTGTCGCGCGCACCGAGATTGCCCCCGACACCTACAGCAGCAATATCTCGCAGCCGGGCCTCTCGCTCCGCCGCCGCGCTGATGGCGGCTATACTGTGGCGACCGGCGACATCGCCGATCATTACCTGTCGCCGGCCTCGTTCCGCTATGCCGCCAAATTCCTGAAACTGCTGCGGATTTCGGCGCGGGACGTGCGGCTGCGGCTGCGCGCGCCGAAGGGGTTTCCCGGCGCCTGGGGCACCTCAAGCCGATGGTCGGGGGGCGAAATCAGCCCGTTCGAGCGCATGCGGGTGCTGAGCCCGGAGCCGTCGGCAAAGGTCGTGCGCCGGATCGAGGCGCGGCTGGGTCAGAGATATCCGGCCCTGACGGGAGTCAAGCTGGCCGAGGCCTGGGCGGGCATGATCGATGTCACCCCGGACCTGGTTCCGGTGCTGGGCGAAGCCCCGCAGATTGCAGGGTTCCATTTTGCCGCCGGGTTCAGTGGCCACGGATTCGGCATCGGCCCGGCAATCGGCCGCATCATGGCCGATCTGCTGACCGGCCGCGCCCCCGGCCACGACCTGACCCGGTTCCGAGCGGGGCGGTTCTCGGACGGCAGCAAGATTGTCCCCGGCCCCTACTGAGGCTCAATCAGGCCCGTCCGGCCCGGTGGCTTTCGCGGCCTGAGCGCCCGTTACCGCGATCAGGTGATAGACATCTTCCGCGCTGCATCCCCGCGACAGGTCGTTGGCGGGGTGGGCTAGCCCCTGGAGGATGGGGCCGATTGCTTTCGCGCCGCCGATGCGCTGGGCGATCTTGTAGCCGATATTCGCGGATTCCAGGTTGGGGAAGACGAAGACATTGGCGTCTCCGGCGATCGGTGAACCGGGTGCCTTGGCGGCATTGATTTCAGGAACGAAGGCAGAGTCGAACTGGAGGTCGCCATCGATGAGCAGGTCGGGGCAAGCCGCCCGGGCCAATCCGGTCGCTTCGATCACCTTGGTGACCCGGTCGTGCTGTGCGCTGCCGCGTGTCGAAAACGAAAGCATGGCGACCTTGGGGGCTGATCCGGTCAGGTCCGTGAAGGACCGGGCGGAGGCCAACGCGATCCCGGCAAGCTCGTTCGCATCCGGCTCCACCACCAGGCCGCAATCGGCGAAGACCAGGACGCCCTGCTTCGGATGATGCGGCGCGTCCAGCATCATCAGGAAGAAGCTGGAGACAAGTGCGCTGCCCGGTGTGCTTCCGGGGGCACGGCCGATGATCTGGAGCGCTGCCCGCACCGTGTCGGCGGTGGTCGCCACGGCGCCGGCGACGGTTCCGTCCGCGTGGCCCAGCCGGACCATCAGCGCGGAAAATACCAGCGGATCGAGCACCGCCTCGCGTGCCGCCTGCGCATCCACGCCCTTGTGGCGGCGCTGCACATGATATTCGGCGGCGAAGGGCTCGGTCAGGGGCGTCTGGGCCGGGTCGATGATTGTGAAGCTGTCGGGGTCGGCGCCGTGACCGCCAAGCAAGGCCCGAACCCTGTCGGGCGGCCCAATCAGGGTGACCCGCGCCACGCCGTCGCGGACCGCACGGACCGCGCCCTCGACAATGCGCGGATCCTCGCCCTCGGCCAGAACGATCCGCTGTGGATTCTCGCGCGCGGCGGCGACAAGATCATCGAGTGCGCTCACATTGTTCTCCTGTCAGGTTATATAGCCGCTGGCGGAAGGTGCCGCAGCCAGGGCGCGGGCGATCGCGCGCGTCTCACTCGCGGTCTCTCTGGAAAATCCAATCATGGTCCGGGTGGTTCTGAAACCGCCATTTTCGCATCGGCCCGGCCATGACGTTCAGATAGTACATTTCATACCCATATGGGCTGGCGCAGGGGTGGTGGCCTTTCGGCACCAGCACGACGTCGCCGTCCGATACCGCCATGGTCTCGTCCAGTTCGCCGTCCTCGGTAAAGACCCGCTGAAAGCCGAAACCCCGCTTCGGAGACAGGCGGTGGTAGTAGGTCTCCTCCAGATAGGTCATGTTCGGGTAGTCATCCTCGTCATGCCGGTGCGGCGGATAGGATGACCAGTTGCCTTGCGGCGTGAAAACCTCGGTCACCAGCAGGCTGCCGGCCACGTCGCGGTCCTCCATGGCGATCGGGTGGATGTGGCGCGTGTTGGCGCCCTTGCCGCGCTGCTCCAGCGCGACGCCCTCCGGGCCGATGACCTGTGCCGCATGGCGGCCCTTGCCGGGGGCAGAGCAAACCGCCAATACGCATTTCGTGGTTGCCGTCGCGCTCCAGTCAGCGCCGTCCGGGATATAGACGCAATGGGGTTTCTTGCGCTCGAACACATCCATACGGTCGCCGAGTTCGCCGAAGCTGCGCGTGCCCGCGCCGATTTCCGCCTTGCCCTCGACAAGCACCAGGATCACCTCGGTATTGCCGTTCGGTTCGGCGGCGGTCTCGCCGGGTTCGAGGTGATAGAGGCCGAAGCCGACATAGCCCCAGCCTGCGCCCTCGGGCGTGATGTCGTGGACCTTTCCAGTAGTTCCATCGGGTCTTCTGAGCAGGCCGGCCATTAATCTCTTCCTTCGTCCAGCCCCGCCGCGCGGGCCATGTGCTTCAGCGATTTCAGACCCAGCGACTGATAGTCATACGGGTTGCGCACGACCGGATCCTGCTCGGCCTCGATCACCAGCCAACCCTGATAGCCATGCCCGGCGGCGATGCGCAACACCGGCTCGAAGGCCACGCCGCCCTCGGGGTCGCCCGGAACGGTGAAGACCCCGCGCCGGACGCCTTCCAGAAAGGACAACCCGTCGGCCTCGATCTGTGCCCGGATCGCGGGACGCACGTTCTTTGCATGGAGGTGGCCGACGCGGCCCATATACCGCTTCGCCAGCGCTTCGGGTTCGGCGCCGCCAAGCCAGGCATGGCCGGTGTCCAGCAACAGTTTCGTGGCCGGGCCGGTCGCGGCCATGAAGGCGTCGATCTCGGTGCCGGATTCGACGATGGTTCCCATGTGGTGGTGGTAGGCCAGCGTCAGGCCCTGTCCGGCGCAGTACTCGGCGATCTCCTCGACCGCCGCGCCGAATTCGGCCCACTGATCCACTAGCAGGGCGGGGCTGTCCTTCAGCGCCACCTCGTCATTGCCGTGGATGGCGTTAGAGGTTTCGCAGACGATGCAGACCGCACAGCCCATGGCCTTCAGCAAATCCAGATGCGGCTGGATTGCCGCCTTCTCGTGCGCGACCGACCGGGTCAGCAGGTTCAGCGAATGCCAGCCCGAGATGAAGCGCAACCCGTGTGCCGACAGGGCGGCGCGCAAGGCTTCGGGATCGGTCGGCATCTTGTGGCCCTTTTCAATACCGTCAAAGCCGATCTCGCCCGCTTCGCGCAGGCATTGTTCGAGTGATATATCAGCGCCAAGGGTCTGGTCGTCGTCGTTGGACCAGGCAATCGGGTTGGTTCCGTAGAGGATCATTTCCGCAACCCGGCCTTAGTCGGCGGAACGTTGGTTTTTTCGTTTACGGTCATAGTCTTCTCGGGCAGTGTTCACCTGCGGGCGCGCCGAGACTTCAGGCACTGCCACGTCCCACCAATACCCGCCTGCCTCGGTAGAAGACAGCGGGTCGGTATCGATCACGATCACATAGGATTTGCGCGAGGCGCGGGCGCGGGTCATCGCGGATTCCAGGTCGGCGATCGAGGCCACTTTCTCCGCCGTGGCCCCCATCGCTCCCGCATGGGCCGCGAAATCTATGTTGCTGGGCACGGAATGGCGGGTGGTGTCGAGCAGGTTGTTGAAGCTCGCTCCGCCGGTGCCCACTTGCAGCCGGTCGATGCAGCCGAAACCGCGATTGTCGAGCACCACGGTGATGATCTTGTGCCCCAGCATCACCGATGTCGCCAGTTCCGAGTTCATCATCATGTAGGAGCCGTCGCCGAGCATCACCACGACCTCGCGCTCCGGGCAGGCCATCTTCACCCCCAATCCGCCCGCGATCTCGTAACCCATGCAGGAGTAGCCGTATTCGACGTGATAGCCACCGGGCCGGGTGGCTTTCCACAGCTTGTGCAACTCTCCCGGCAGCCCGCCGGCGGCGCAGACGAGGATGGCGGTCTCATCCACCGAGCGTTGGACCGCGCCGATCACTTGCGCGTCGGTTGGCAAGGCATTTCCCTCGGGCGGGGCGGTTGCCGACTCCACTGCCGCAAGCCATGCCGCCCTAGCAGCGGTGTCAGGTGAAGGTTTTCGATGGTCGCCCAGCCCCGCCGACAGCTCCTCCAGCGCCGCCCTTGCATCGGCCACCAGCGGGATCGCGCCATGTTTGCCACTGTCTTGGGGCGTAATATTGAGACTCAGAAAGCGTCGCGCCGGGTTCTTGAACAGCGCCCAGCTTCCGGTGGTGAAATCCTGGAACCGAGTGCCGACGCCGATGATCAGATCGGCGATCTCGGCGACCGCGTTGGCTGACGCCGCCCCGGTCACGCCGACCGAGCCGAGATTCAGCGGGTGATCCCACGGCAGGGCAGATTTTCCGGCCTGGGTTTCGGCCACGGGAATCCGGTGTTTCTCCGCGAAACTGCGCAGCGCATCGGTCGCGCCAGCGTAATGCACCCCACCGCCGGCGATGATCAGCGGCGTCGCCGCGCCCTTGATCGCGGTGATCGCGGCATCGAGTTGATCCAGGTCGGGGCGCGGGCGGCGATGATGCCAGACCTTGGGCTCGAAGAATCTTTTGGGCCAGTCGAACGCCTCGGCCTGCACGTCCTGGCAGAAGGCGAGCGTCACCGGCCCGCAGTCCGCCGGATCGGTCATCGTCGCCATGGCGCGCGGCAGTGCGGTCAACAACTGCTCGGGCCGGGTGATCCGGTCGAAGTAGCGGCTGACGGGTTTGAGACAGTCATTCGCGCTGACCGTTCCGTCGCCGAAATCCTCGATCTGCTGCAACACCGGGTCTGGTGCGCGGCTGGCGAACACATCGCCGGGGATCAGCAGCACCGGCAGGCGATTGACATGGGCCAGCGCCGCCGCCGTGACCATGTTGGTGGCCCCCGGCCCGATCGAGGTGGTCACCGCCATCGCGCGGCGGCGATTGCTGGCCTTTGCGAAGGCGATTGCCGCATGGGACATGCCCTGTTCGTTATGGCCGCGCCATGTGGGCAGGGTATCGCCTGCCGCATGCAACGCTTCGCCCAGCCCGGCCACATTGCCGTGGCCGAAGATCGCCCAGCATCCGGCGAGGAATGGCTCGCCGTCTCCGGTCATCGGGTCTGTCATCTGGTTGGACAGGTACCTGACCATTGCCTGTGCGGCCGTCAGCCTGATCGTTGTCATGCGGCTTCCCCCTTTTGGGCCTGAACCCTGTCCCAAACCTCGCAGAGGTCCCGATATTTCCCCGCCATCCTGTCGACCGCTTCCTGATCGGTGATCGTTCCGGCCAGCCAGGCGCGCGCCGCATCGCCGAAGATCGTTCTGCCAACGGCAAAGCCCTTGACCAGATCGTATCGGGCGGCGGCGGCAAAGCTCTCCTGCAGTTCGTCGGCAGGGGCGTCGAGGCCCAGCACGACAACGCCGCGGGTGTGAGGGTCGTTGCGGCTGATTGTATCGCAGGTTTTGGCCCAGGCGGCGTCGGTCCGGAACGGTTCAAGCTTCCACCAGTCGGGGTAGACGCCGAGGTCGTAGAACCGCTGAATGACCTTTGCGCTGGTCTCGTCGTCGCAGGCCGATACCTTCGAGGGGATGATTTCCACAAGCAGTTCCAGTGCGTTGCGCCGGCAGGCCTGCGCCAGGCGGATGACGGTCGCTTCCTGATCGGCCTTGGTCGGCGGATCGTCGTCCGGGTGGTAGAAGCACAGCACCTTCACCACCTGCTCCACCGGCCATTCCGCCAGGGCGGAGCCGAAATCCGCACCCAGTTCCGGCTCGAGCCGCAAGGGCCGTGTGCCTGGCCGCTCCACCGGCCGTCCGATCCAGAGGCCGGAACCCGCGGCCGCATAGAGGGCATCGCGCCCCAATCGGTCATCACAGAGAATGCCGTAGCCCGTGCGCCCCTGCGCCACCTGTTGCGCGGCTTTCAGGCACAGCAGCTTGAACGCGCCGATCCGGCCCTGCGGCGCACCCGCAGCGTCGGCCATTTCCTCCAGCTGCATGCGGTGGTCGAAGGCAAAAACCCGCAATTCCGGCCACGCGCCCTTGCGGTTGGTCGACCAGTGGATCTGTTCGAGCGCCTGGTCCTTGCGCAGCGCCCTTTCCACGACGCCGCGTTTCAGGAAGAACCGGAGCTCCTCCCAGCTCGGATAGGCCGGTGCGCAGCCGTGGCGAGAGACCGCTAGGGCACCGCAGGCATTGGCGTATTTCAGGCAGGTTCGCCAGTCCTGCCCGGTCAGCCAACCCTTCAGCAGACCCGACATGAAGCCGTCGCCCGCGCCCAGCACATTGAAGACCTCGATGGGAAAACCCGGCCCCTTGATGCCGTCGTCCAGGGTGTCTGGAATTTTCCCCTCGAAGGCCACGGCCCCCATGGGACCGCTCTTGCACACGAGCGTGGCCGCCGAGACCGCGCGGACATTGCGAAGCGCCTCGACCGTGTTGGTCGACCCACCGGCGATATGGAATTCCTCCTCGGTGCCGACGATCAGGTCGAAAAGGGGCAGGGTGGATTGCAGCTTGCCTGTCACTTGTGTGGAGGCGACGAACCGGTTCTCGCCGTCGCCATGGCCCGCGAGCCCCCACAGATTGGGGCGGTAATCGATATCCAGCGCGGTTTTTGCGCCGTTCTTGCGGGCCAGGCGCAGCGCTTTCAGCACCGCTGCTTCGGTCTGCGGATGGCTGAGATGAGTTCCGGTTGCCGTTACGCAGCGAGCCTCGGCAATGAACTCCGGGTCGATGTCGTCTTCAGAGAGCGCCATGTCGGCGCAGTTGTCGCGGTAGAAGATCAGTGGAAACCGCTCGCGGTCCCGGATGCCGAGCAGGACCAGCGCGGTCAACCGCTCCGGGTCGGTCTTCACTCCGCGCAGATCGACGCCCTCGGCCTGAAGCTGCTCGCGGATGAACCGGCCCATATGCTCGTCGCCGACGCGGGTGATCAGCGCCGATCTCAGCCCAAGCCGCGCGGTTCCCGCCGCCATGTTGGTGGGCGAGCCGCCGATATACTTCCTGAAGGATGCCATATCCTCCAGCCGGCCGCCCACCTGGATGCCGTACAGGTCCACCGAGGACCGGCCGATGGTGATAACATCCAGTCTTTGCATTAGACGCCTCCGGCAAGTTTCCTTGTGGCGGGTGGAAGAATCATTTCATATTTCGCGGCACCGGCACCAGTCCATCATACAGCGGAAATTCACGCTACATTGGATGTGCCCAAAGAAATGCGAAGGGGCCCCGGGTCCGCCGGTTCCCGGCTGGAGACCATGAACCCCGTCTGGAGACCATGAATAATGACCATTCGGATCGGATTGCTGGGTGCGGGGCGGATCGGCCATGTTCATGCCAGCGCCATTTCCAGCGACCGCCGCGCCACGCTCGCCGCTGTCGCCGATGCGGCGCCCGAAGCCGCTGAAGTGATTTCCGCCCGCTACCAGTGCCCGGTCAGGAGCATTGGCGAGATCACGGAGGACGGCGATATCGACGCGGTTGCGATCTGCACCCCAACCGACACCCATGCGGATCTGATCGAGATGTTCGCCCATGCGGGAAAACCGATCTTCTGCGAAAAGCCGGTTGATCTGGATCTGACGCGGGTGCGGGCCTGTCTGGCGACCGTGGACCGCACCGGGGCGCGGCTGATGATCGGGTTCAATCGCCGCTTCGATCCGCATTTCGCGGCGTTGCGGGCGGCCATCGATGCGGGAAAGGTCGGCGAAGTGGAGATGGTCCACATCATTTCACGCGACCCCGGTCTGCGGCATCTCGATTTCCTGCCGGCCTCCGGCGGCCTGTTCCGGGACATGACAATCCACGACTTCGACATGGCGCGGGTGCTGTTGGGGGAGGAGATCATCCGTGTCTACGCGTCCGCCTCGGTGCTGGTCGATCCGATCGTCGGTGAATTGGGGGACCATGACAGCGCCTCCATCGTGCTGACGACACGGGGCGGCAGACAATGCATGATCTCGAACTCCCGCCGCGCCACCTACGGATATGACCAGCGAATCGAGGTTCACGGATCGCTTGGCCTGGTCTCGGCCGAGAACCCGCGTCCGGCCTGCATCGAGATCGCCAATTCGGATGGATACACCCGCGCACCGATATACGGTTCGTTCATGACGCGCTACGAGCAGGCCTACGCCGCCGAGATCGGCGCGTTCATTGACATGATAACCGAGGGAACCGCGCCGTCGCCCAGCGGGCATGACGGCCTGATGGCGCTCATGCTCGCCGAGGCGGCAGTGATCTCGGTCGCCGAGCACCGCGCGGTCGATGTGTCGGAGCTTGCTCCGGCTTGACCTGGTATGCGCGGCGGCTCGGTCTAATCGTTAGCCGCCAAAACCCGCCAATACGGTTTTCGCCGCTGAACGGATCTCCGTGAGAAGCGCTGACGCGGAGGGTGAAAGCGTTTCGCCGGGCCGGGTGATCAAAACAAGGCGGCGGCTCGCGCCGGGGGCTGAAAGCGGGATTGCGCGCAGATTGCCGGCCTCCGCCGCAAGCGACAGCGCGGGCAGTAGTGTGACCCCGAAGCCTTCGGAGACAAATGCGATCAGGGACGAAACGTTATGCACCATCAAGGGCGCTTGCAGCGTCAGTTCCGCTAGTTCCGGCACCGGGGTGCTGGCGCACAGACCGTTGGCAATGAATTCGGACGGGTCGATATCGCTCCACTTGGCCGGGCGGTCGAGCCGCGCGATCGGATCGTCGCTGCGGCATAGCAGGACGAACGGATCCTCGAACAACAGATCCTCCACCAGGTGGGCGGACTTGGCCGACGGGCTGGCAATTCCGATATCAACGGATTTCTGATCGACCGCCTGCGCCACGGCAGACGAGTCGATGTCGCGCAGGTTGATCCGGACATCCGGCCGATGGCGGCGCAGCCGTGCCACGGCGCCGGGCAACAGCCGTGTCGCCGCCGACGGAACGGCGGCGATCCGCACTTCGCCCGCCTCGCCGCAGGCGAAGCGCTGGATCGCGGAAGTCGCCGCGTCGTGTTCGGAGACCGCCCTGCGGGCATGGCTGAGCGCGAAGGCCCCCAGCGGTGTCAGCGCAGCCTTGCGTTCGCCCTCGAACAGCGGGCCGCCGAGGGATTCCTCGATCTGCTTGAGGGTCATCGAGACGGCCGAAGGCGTGCGCCCCAGCCGCTCCGCCGCCTCGTTCAGAGCCCGGGTTTCCGCCACCGTCACGAACACCCGGAGATATTCCAGCTTGATCATAAGCTTAAGTTTATCTGAAAGATTATACAAAAAATCAAGCTTGACTGAAGAGAGTCCAACCTGGAGACTCGCGAGGAGCGACGAGGCGACTCATGCGCAGATGAGAGAAACATCATAATCGATCGACACGGCAACATCGCGTCGGCCAAAAAACAGCCTGTCAGAGAGCAACCGATCCGGCGGGAAAAAATTTGAAATCAGGGGAGACTATCATGACCGACAATCGACTCATCGACCGCATCCTGCGCGATCCGAAAGCGACGCGCCGCGACTTCATGGTCGGGGCCAGCGCAATCGGGCTGACCGCAGCCACCGCATCGGGGATGTGGACCAAGGCGCAAGCTGCGACGCCGAAGCGCGGCGGCCATCTGACCGCCGGGCTGATCGGCGGCAACACCACCGACACCCTCGATCAGACCACCTATATCGACACCTACATGATCGCGGTCGCCCGCGCCACGCGCGACAGCCTGGTCGAGGTCGGTCAGGACAACTCGGTCCAGCCGGGGCTGGCGGAAAGTTGGGAAGCCTCGGCCGACGCCAAGACCTGGCGCTTCAAGCTGCGCCCGGGGGTCGAGTTCTCGAACGGCAAGAGCCTGACCACCGAGGATGTCATCGCCTCGATCAATACCCATCGCGGACCCGACAGCAAATCCGGCGCCAAGGGAGTGTTCGAGGCCATTGAGGACGTCTCGGCGGACGGCAGCACGATTGTCATCGAGCTGTCCGGCGGCAACGCCGACTTCCCGTTCCTGATGACCGACTATCACATGAGCGTCGTGCCCGCCGTGGACGGCAAGTCGGACAACACCTCGGTGCATGGAACCGGCCTCTATGTGCTCAAAGAGAACGAGTTCGGCATCCGCACCACGATGGAGCGCAACCCGAACGCCTGGCAGGGCGACGATTTCGGTTTTGCCGATTCCTGCGAGATTCTGAACATCGCAGACGGCACCGCACGTCAGACCGCACTGCTGACTGGCAAGGTCGATTGCATCAACCGGCCCGATCTGAAAACCATCGACAGGCTGGCGAAGCATCCGAAGGTCGTGATCCAGGATATCACCAGTAACCTGATGTACACGGCACCGATGCGGATGAACGTGCCGCCGTTCGACCAACTCGCGCTCCGCCAGGCGCTGAAATACGCCGTCGACCGGCAGCAGTTCGTCGACAAGATCCTGTTCGGCTACGGCGTCGTCGGCAACGATCACCCGATCGGGCCGGGCTTCCAGTACCACGCGGCGGATATCCCGCAGAACACCTTCGATCCGGACAAGGCACGGGCGCTGATCAAGCAGGCGGGGCTGGAGGGCGTCACCATCGACTACAGCGCCTCCGATACCGCTTATGTCGGCGCGCTGAATGCGGCGGCGCTGTTCAAGGAGACCTTCGAGCAGATCGGCGTCAACCTGAACATCGTGCGCGAGCCGAACGACGCCTACTGGTCGAATGTGTGGAACGTGAAACCGTTCTGCGCCTGTTACTGGGGCGCACGTCCGGTCGAGGACATGATCCTGTCGATCTGCTACACCTCGGATGCGCCGTGGAACGACACGCTGATCAACATCCCGCAGGTCGATGAACTGGTGGTCGCGGCGCGTGCCGAGCTCGACTCGGCGAATCGGCGCGAGATGTATGGCGAGGTGCAGCACCTGATCAGCCGCGACGGCGGCACCATCATCCCGGCCTATGGCAAGGATGTGGCTGCGCTGGGCACCAATGTCGGCACCACCGGCCAGATCGGCGGTGGCTGGGAGATGGACGGCGGCCACTTCCTCAAGCGCTGGTGGCTGGCGTAATGTTCGCAGCTTGAACTGGTTGCATGACAGTTTCGGCGGCGGCGATTGGCCCCGCCGTTTCTGTTCGGGCCCCCGCATTGCCGCACTCGGATGCCAAATGGCTTTGTCGTATTCGCCATCCGCCACAGCCGCCCCAACCGCTCCGCCTCCGCGTTCAGCGCGCGGGTTTCCGCCAGCATCACGAACATCCGGAGATAATTCAGCTTAATCATATGTTTAAGTTTATTTGAAATTTTGTACAGAAAATCAAGTTTGACTGAAACCGCCTAAACTTGGACACTCACGGTGAGCTCCGAGGCTCCTCCTGCGCAGATGAAAGGCACATCATGACCGATCGGCACGGCAACTACATCGCAGGCGAATGGGCCGCGGGCGCGGGCGAGGTCGAAAACCGGAGCCCGTCGGATGTCTCCGATCTGATCGGGCTCTATGCCCAGGCGGATGCGGGTCAGCTCGACCGGGCCATCGAGTCCGCGCAGATGGCGCAGCGCGAATGGGCCAAGGTTGGGCTGGAGAAGCGCCAGGCCGCGCTGATGGCAATCGGCCAGGAGATGATGGCGCGCTCGGAAGAACTGGGCCGGCTGCTGTCACGCGAGGAAGGCAAGCCGCTGGCCGAGGGCAAGGGCGAGGTCTACCGCGCCGGGCAGTTTTTCACCTATTATTCGGCGGAAGTGCTGCGCCAGATCGGCGACAACGCCGACAGTGTGCGCGACGATATCGAGATCGACGTGCGGCGCGAACCGGTCGGCGTGGTCGGGATCGTCAGCCCGTGGAACTTCCCGACCGCCACGGCAAGCTGGAAGATCGCCCCGGCGCTGGCTTTTGGCAATGCGGTGATCTGGAAGCCCGCCAATGTGACCCCGGCCTCAGCCGTGGCGCTGGCCGAGATCATCTCGCGTCAGGACCTGCCCAAGGGGCTGTTCAACCTGGTCATGGGGTCGGGCCGCTCGGTCGGCCAGCGGCTGGTGGAGAGCCCGGAGATCGACGCGATTTCCTTCACCGGCTCGGTGCCGGTGGGGCGCGGGATCGCCGCCACCGCCGTTGCTAACTTCACCAAGATCCAGCTCGAAATGGGCTCGAAGAACGCGCTGGCCGTGATGGACGACGCCGATCTGGATCTGGCCGTCGCCTGCGCCCTGAACGGTGCTTTTGGCAGCACCGGGCAGAAATGCACCGCTTCGTCTCGGCTGGTCGTTCATGAGGCGATCCACGATGCCTTTGTCGAGAAGCTGGTGGCGAACTCCAAGGCCTACAAGGTCGGCCATGCGCTGGAGGAGGGCACCCAGATCGGCCCGGTTGTCAGCGCCGAGCAGCTAGCGGGCAACCTTGACTATGTCGCGCTAGGTAAGACCGAAGGCGCCGAACTGCTCTGTGGCGGCGACCGGCTGGAACGCCCGGTCGAGGGCTTCTACATGGCCCCCGCCGTCTTCGCGGGCACCCGCAACGCCATGCGGGTGAACCGCGAGGAGATGTTCGCCCCCATCGCCTGCGTGATCAAAGTTGGCTCCTACGACGAGGCCCTGGCGACAGTGAACGACACCAGTTTCGGCCTGACCGCGGGCATCGTCACTCGCAGCCTCGCCCGCGCCACACATTTCCGACGCAATGCCCGCAGCGGCTGCGTCATGGTCAACCTGCCGACTGCGGGCACCGACTACCACGTGCCCTTCGGCGGGCGGGGCGACAGCTCCTACGGGCCGCGCGAGCAGGGCAGCTATGCCCGCGAGTTCTACACGACGGTCAAGACCGCCTACATCGCCTCGGGCCAGCCGACATGACCCGTCCCTACCGGATCGACAACCTGCAATACGCCAACTGGTCGGAGACGATCTTCCGCCAGATGCGCGAAGGCGGCGTGGACGCGGTCCATGTGACCATCGCCTATCACGAGAACTTCCGCGAGACGGTGCTGAATGTCGAGAAATGGAACCGCTGGTTCGAACGCCACCCGGACCTGATCTTCCAGGGCCGCACTGGCGACGACGTGCGCCTTGCCCGTGAGACCGGGCGCACGGCGATCTTCTTCGGCTTCCAGAACCCGTCGCCCATTGAGGACGATATCGGGCTGGTCGAGGTCTGCCACACCCTGGGCGTGCGCTTCATGCAACTCAGCTACAACAACCAGTCGCTGCTGGCGACCGGTTGCTACGAGGCGGAGGATCCGGGCATCACGCGGATGGGCCGCCAGGTGATCCGCGAGATGAACCGCGTCGGCCTGGTGATCGACATGAGCCATTCCGCCAAGCGCTCGACGCTGGAAGCGATGGAAATATCCGAGCGTCCGATCACCATCACCCATGCCAATCCAGGCTCCTGGCACGCCGCGCTGCGCAACAAATCCGACGAGGTTTTGCGCGCCCTTGGCCAGTCCGGCGGGATGCTGGGCTTCTCGGTCTATCCGCACCACTTGAAGGGTAAATCCGACTGCAAGCTGGAGAGCTTCTGCGAGATGATCGCGCGCACGGCGGAACTGATGGGGGCCGGGAACATCGGCATCGGGACCGACCTCTGCCAGGACCAGCCGGACAGCATCGTCGAATGGATGCGGGTCGGGCGCTGGACCAAGGAGATCGACTACGGCGAGGGCTCGGCCAGCAATGCGGGCTTCCCGCCAATGCCGTCCTGGTTCCACGACAACCGCGATTTTGGCAACATCGAGGCGGGGCTGCGCACCACCGGCCTGAGCGACATGGAAGTCGCCGGGGTGATGGGTGAGAATTGGCTGCGATTCTACGATGAGAGCTTCGACCCCGCCGGGCCATCGGTTACCGGCTGAGCCGGGATCGGCTGGCGGCGGGTCCGGCCGACCGAGTTGAGCCCGCTATATGGCACCAAGGGAGACTGTTCAGTGAACGCGCCGCGCCGATCGACCTCCGAAGTATCGCTGCGGTCACCGGAATCCGTCATGCGTTTGGCGCGTCTGGGTTCCTTCCACCAGTGCCGATTGTCGTTCATGCGCACGCTGCTGCGCCGATTGAAGCGCGAGAACTGGACCTTCGACCGCCCGATCTTCGACATTGACGGCAAGGGTGTTGGCGTCGCCGTCTATCGCGCGCGCGGACCCGAGCGCACCTATAGCCTGGTCTGCTTTGCCCACGATCTGCCGCCTGAACAGCGCTCCGACCGAGTGATCGCGAAGGCTTGGGACTCGACCTTTGCTCTTTTCGATGGCGTGCCGGGCGCGGATGACATCGAACGCCTGTCCTGGAATGTTCCGAAGCAGGAGGCCGGGCGGGTCACCAACCGCGAGATCAGCCTTTCGCGCGCCAACCGCTCGGTGCGGCTGTTCGAGCATGTGGTCGCGCGCCTCGCTGCCGGCGAGCAGCCCGACGCGGCGAAGATCGAGGCGGTCGGCTACCTGATGCGCACCACGGCGGTTTATGGCTCGGGCAAGTTCGGTGCCGCCGACCGCGAGGCGATCTGCGACCGGCCTGAGTTCTCCGGGCCGTTTCAGGCCGAGATGCTGTCGGTGTTCCTGACCCGGGCCTATACCCTCGATCTGGTCGAGCACATGGCGCGTGCCCGGGTGCCGGAGACCGCGGTGCGGATCGACCCGGATCTGCGGCGCCGTTTCGGGGTCGGTAACTCTACCGGCCTCGGTCTGGCGCCATTCATCATGTACCACCCGGTTCTGTTCAACAATTGGATCGCAGCGCGGGAAGCGGCGCTGGCCCGCGTCCGCGCACTCCCCATGGCCGAGGATGTCGCGGCGTTTCGAACGATGCTGGCCCGCGCGCGCCTGAACACCGAACAATGGCGCTCCGAGCATTCGATCCAGATCCAGAAACTGATCATGCTGAAAGCGGACCTGGCCCATCTGGAGGCGCATGTGGATACCGGTGCGCTGAACGGCGATGCGCCGTGGGACCGGCTTTACGCCTGGGGCGAGGAGCATCTGTCGATCGAGGGCCAGGAGCAGCTTGTCTCGCTGATGCTGGAGCCCCATGGCGCACTGGTCGACGATCTGGCCGATGGCATGAGCGCCGATGAGGGCGCGGCCTTCCGTATCGATGGCGCAATGGCGCTGGGGCGCTTGCAGGAAATCGTCGAGGATGTCTACGGCTTCGCACTGAAGCTCGACTGGGCGTCGCCTGATAACAATGCCCGCGCCTGGTACATCTCGGAGGAGAAGCTGGAACCGCGTCTGGGCGAGCGCTTCGAGGAGCCGATCGAGCCCTACGAACAGCCGCTGTCGCCATGGCGCGATGCGGCTCGAATGCATGCCGATATCGAGGCTTGGCAGGGTGCCGACACGGTTGCCGCGTTCCTGTTGCACCATCCCCAGCACCGGCATATCGCGCGCCGGGTACAGATTGCCGCGCGGATGCCCTATTCGGAGATCCGAGACAACACGATCTCGGCGGCGCTGCTGCCTATCGACCTGTTGCGTTGCAAACTTTCGTTCTTTGGCGCGACGCATTTCGATCCGCGGTCGGATCGCTGGGTGCGGATCAACATGTTCCGGGACGCGCCGTTCCCGCATGAACTCGCGGAGGGCGACGCTGACGACTGGTCCTATCCGCCTTTGCCGGAGGCGAAGCGATGACCTTCTCGCTGAATGAAATCGGCGCGATGGGCAAGCGCGCGGCGCGCGGTGCGGGTCTGGACTGGGGCATCGCCGAGGAGGCGGGGATGGCCGCGCGCTGGCTGACCGCCCACGGCCTGCCCGGCCCAGAACTGCTGGCCGAGTTGCTGAACCGCAACGAGGGCACGAGCTATGAAGATTTGGTGCCGGTCTCGGTCGATGGCGTCTGGCAGGCCAAATCCGGGTGTCTTTGTCCGCTGATTGCGGGCGCGGCCCTCTCGGACCGGGCCGCGGAGGTTGCGGCGGGCCGCGAATTCAAACTTGGAGTGATCGCGTTCCCGCTATTGCTGGCGCCTTCTGCGGCTTGCGGTGCCCGGTCGCGGGGTACGGCAATCGAGCTGTCCTGGCCTGGCGTGACCTTGACGATCTCGCCGGATAACGGGTTGGCGGTCGATGGCGATATGGCCGCCATCGCCGCACGAACCGCGACAAGCGTGCATTGCCGGCCGGCCGCGAAGGACACCGCAACACCGCCCGCGGGCGAACCGGGCCGGGATGTCGATGCAGAGACCTGGAGTCGCCTGAGCGACTTCGCCCATCGCACCTATGCACCGGCAACCGAGGCGTCGCGGATGCTGGGGGCGGGGTCGGGCCTGGTCGACAACGATTAGCCAGCCTCAACGTTCATCGCCTTTCAGCGGGTCTTATGCGCCTGTCCGGCCACCTTCGGTGACCGCCGCACTTCAGACTGCGATCGAAGCGTCCGAAACATGAACCGCGGGCGGATGCAGCGTGCCTCCAGGCCCCTGACCCGGTTGAATATCGCACCAGGTCCACGATTCGGGGCAAGAAAACAGTTTGCGGAGCAATTGATTGGACATCTCGTGACCCGCCTTGATGCCCGTGTAGCGCCCGATGATCGGCGCCCCGGCGAGCGTCAGATCACCCACAGCGTCCAGCATCTTGTGGCGGACGAACTCGTCCGGATGCCGCAGGCCGCCGGGGTTCAGGATCCGGCCGTTGTCGACGACGATGGCGTTTTCCAGCCTGCCGCCGCGCACGAGGCCCATTTTACGTAGCATCTCCACATCCGACAGGAAGCCAAAGGTGCGGCTGTCGCTAAGTTCGGAGACAATGGCGTCACCGGTCAGGACCAGTTGTTTGGACTGCCGGCCGATCGCCGGGTCGGCGAAGCTGACACTGAACTCCATCTCGAAACGGGGAGCCGGGGCAAGTTGCGCTACTTTGCCTTTCATCCTCACGCTGACGGGTTCCAGTACCCGGATCGCCCGCCACGGCACATCCAGGTCGCGAATGCCGACACGCATGAATTCGTGCACGAAAGCCACGGCACTGCCGTCCATTATCGGCACTTCCGGGTCGTCTAGGGCGATCCGGGCATCGGAAATACCGCAGCCCGCCAACGCCGCCATGATGTGTTCGACGGTACCGACGGTAAGGCCGTCGCCATTGGCCAGCCGGGTGCAGAGGTGTGTATCGTGGACAAAATCGTAGCGGGCCGGTATCGGCCGGGCGGCGGCCCCTGCGTCGGTGCGGCGGAACACGATGCCGGTTTGCGCGGCGGCTGGCGCGACCGTCAACACCACTGGTCGTCCGCCGTGCAACCCGACACCGCGGAAGCTCACCGCCTTGTTCACTGTCCTGCGCATGATCCTGCACACCTCTCGTCCGGTCAGCGAGTGGCGACGCTCAAGACGGACAACATTTAGATTCGTACTTCAGTCAGTCTAGTGAAATACAGGTAGCGCTCAAATCAATCTTTATGACCCTTTGAAACATCGAGGCGCGAATTCCGGACAGCAAAAAATGCTGACGGGCGGCCCAGATACAATGAGAAGGCTTCGCGAGCGATCCGTGCGGCCGAAGACGGTGCGGCGCGGACGATGCCCGTGACGTTGCCGTTGCATTGGTCGGTAGCGAGGCCTTTGAACGGTCCGGGTGCGCGCGCAAGAAGGGCGAGATGCTGTTCGCGCACCAGTCCAGCGCATCCTGCGGCTCGGCTGGTTGCGACTGCGCGGGTTGCCTTCTCGAACCGTGCAAGAACCTCCAACTCGGATTCATAGCGAAAGAACAACTCATTCCGCACATAGCAGAATCAATGCCGAGACGCGAAAGCTTGCGTCGTTCTCAGACCTTCCAGTTGGTGCCGCCGATCACGACAACACGGTCATCGATAAAATGGTGCAGTTTGGCATTGGGATGCGCCGCCTCGAAGCGGCGCCGAAGTTTCGGCAGGATCACCGGGGCCACCGTCACCAGGCTGCCGAGTGTAAGTGCGCCATGCACCGCCCCGGCCATCTCGCCCGAGACCTCGGAGGCCGCACCGTGCAACGCCTGGGCTTGTGCAAGCAGCGCCTTTGCCTCGGCCAGCATCCGCCGACCGCCGGTCGTCAGCGCCAGCCCCTGGGCGTGCTGGCGGATGAACAGTTGCAGCCCCAGGGCCGCTTCGAGTTGCGATATGGCGGTTGAGATCGAGGGCGACGATATATGCAACCGCTCGGAGGCGAGCGCGATGGAGCCCAGTTCACCCACTGCGACGAAATACTCGATCTGCCTCAGCGTATAGCGCGTGGTCATGACTTGCCGTCTCCCCGGTTCGCGATCTCGGGGTAGAAGTCGGTCCGGTGTCAAGCGCAGTTCGCGTTACTCATCACCAGGCACGCCATAGCTGGGCGCGGCAGTGGGATCGAGCGCCCGGGTCACATAGGCATCGAGCTGTGGTTTGTAGATGTCCCAGAGATTGGCCAGTGCATCGATCGGGCAATCCTCACTCCAGTCGACCCGCAGGTCAGCGACTGGCCAGGAGACCTTGTCGACCAGTTTCATGCCCGCCGAATGCACCGGTCCCTCCTCGCCTCCGGCAGCGATGGCGGCGCGCATCGCTGCAAGCAGGCGGTCGCCGAGATGGCCGCTCGCGCCCAGGAAACCATCGACGACGGCCTGCGGTACATGCCGGTCCGCCAGCAGGTTGCCGCCGCTGATGACGTTCTCGGCCCAGGCCTCGGCATGGTTGCCGAGCACCTCAGTGCCGGAATGGATTCCGGTACGGCCCGCCCCATCCACCGCCAGAACCTGGCGGTATTCGATATGTGGCCCGGTCGCTTTAAGTACCGCCACCGCCTCGGGCGCGCTGGCGCCTAGCGCCATCAGGTCGAGCCCACGGGTGCCCAGGGCCGGGTCGGTGATGTTCTGGCTGGCGACAGCGCCAACCCCGGCGCGGGCATAGGCGCAACGCGCCGCCACGGCGGGCGACGACGACGAAACAGCGACCCCGAACATGCCGGTATCGGCGCAGCGTGCAACGATTGAGAAAGTCATGAGGCGGTGCGCTCCGTTTCCGATTGCTGGGCAAAGAACGAAGTCTTGGGGAATTGCGGTGTCTCGACCATGAAGTCCTCGCCCCGCACCCGGTGGGGATCCGTGCCGCTGACAAACAGGCCCTGATGCTTTGTCGGTACCGGGTTTGGTGAGCATGGCATGGCGTCGCCTGCCGAATAGACGCAGATAAACAGAGTTCGCGGCGCGTCGGAGAGGTTCGGTGCCGAACCATGCGCCACCCGCGTGTGCATCAGGCAGACCGAGCCCGCGGGGCCATAGCATGTGATCGCATCGCGCTTCATCTGTTCTTCAAGCACCGGTGCAACCGCCCCGGTGAAGACCCCGTCATGCCACAGCGAATGGATCGGCCCTTTATGCGAACCATTCTGCACCTCCAGCGGGCCGTTCTCGGGCGTAACTTCGTCGATCATCAGCAGCGCGGTGATCAGGTCCGAATTGGAATGAGGAGTGAAGGGGAAGTCCTGGTGCCATTTCACTTCGGTGGCGCTGCCGGGCAGCTTCGAGTTGATCTTGGTATGGTGCAGCTTGACGTCCGGCCCGATCAGGTCGGCGATCATGCCGGTCATGCGGCTGCTGGCCATGGCCTGGTAATAGGCGTCCGACACTTCGGTCGGCGCCTGCACACGGCGCAACGCCGGGCTTGAAGCCGAATGTCCCGGCTGAACGTCGAAGCGCGGGCGACCATCCATTGCCTTGCCATAAGGGGCGTTGTGGGTGCGGCTTTCCTCGACCCAGCCGTCGAAATCACGGCGCAGTGCCGCCAATTCCTCGGCGGTCACCGCGTTCTCGACCGTCAGCACACCGTCGCGCCAGAACCGGGCGGTCTGTTCTTTGCTTAGAACTCCCAATTCCTGCCTCCTTTAGTCCGGAATAACCGCTGTCGCCTCGATCTCGACAACCCATTCCGGGCGCGCCAAAGCCGGGACGACGATGCCGGTCGAGACCGCATGGACACCCTTCAGGTATTCGCCCATGGTCTGGTAAACTGCGTCACGGTATCGGATGTCGGTCAGGTAGACCACGATGCGGCAGATATGGTCCATCTGCGAGCCGCATTCCTCTAGCAGCATGGCAATATTACGCATGGTCTGATGAGTTTGCGCTACCGGATCGTGGCCGCCAACACTCTCCGCCGTGTCGAGATTCTGCCCTATCTGACCGCGCAGGAACACCATGGTGCCACGCGCCACCACTGCCTGCGCGAGGTCGTTGGAGAGCTTCTGTTCGGGGTAGGTGTCCTTGGTATTGAAAGGCCGGATGCGTTTATGTGTCATTTCAGGTTCCTGTCAGTGGAGGTCAATGCCAAAAAAATCACGGCAGAGCCAAGCGAACTCCTCTGCCGGTTTAGAGAGCTGAGCGCCCCGGCGGTAGGCCAGTACCACAAGGCCGGGCCCGGTTTCTGATAACAGCGGTCGGGTAACCAGCGCACACCCGTCATAGGTCATGCCGGAGGCGGGTTTGGTTGCCAGCAGGGCATACCCCAACCCATGCCCGACCATGCCGCGTACCATCTCGAAATTGGTCGTGCGGAAGGCGACATTGGGCTCCACGCCCGCGTCGGTCATGATCGACTGGAAATAGTCCCGGCTGGGCGGTGCATCCAGCAGTACCATTGGTTGTCCGGCCAGGTCCTGTGGTGCCAGTTCCGGCTTTTCGGCCAGTTCATGTCCCTCGGCCAGCAGCACATATGGGTGCAGCTCGGTCAAGGTTTCTCGTTGGATTTCATCCGCAAGATCAATGTCATACAGCAACCCTACCTCGGTCTCCCCCGCCAGAAGGCTTTCCTGGACCCGGCGCTGGTCGCCTTCGATCAGGGTCAAGTCCAGGCCGGTTTCACGGGCGTGCAGCTTAGCGATCAGTTCGGGCAGGATGAAGGGGCCGAAAGTATGGAAACAGGCGACAGCCAGCTTGCGTTCGGCCGCCAATTCTCCTGCGCAGATCGAGTTCGCCGGATCGATCCGCGTCGTGGCGCCATAGGCACGGTTGGCGTAGATCAGTGGCGATCCGCTGTCGGCGGTGAAAATGTCCTCGACCTCGCCAAAAAAGACATAATGGGTGCCTATGCGGTTATGCGACACGACCCGGCAATCGAAGGCGACCAGCGGGTCGACCACCCGCGGCGCACCGGTGATCTGGGTGGTCCACTTGGCACATTCGAACTTGTCGGCGACTTGCTGGTTAAAGCGCCCGGCGAAGGTGTCCGAGATGTAGGATTGGTCATCGCGCAGCACGTTGACGCAGAAAACCCCGTTCTCCAGGATTGCGGCCGCCGCCGGGGCCAGATGGTGGACGCACGCCAGCAGCGTCGGCCGCGCCGTGTCGGCCGAGACCGAGGACATCGCCGAGACGGTGACCCCGACCCGCCCGCCCGGCCCGTCGGTGGTGACAACATTGACCGTCGCCGCCGCCTGGCTCATGCCGCCAAGAAAGCGTGCCCGCAGGTCGGAGGGTTCGGTGCGTTGCATGTCTGTGATCTTATCCGGTCCGGCTGGCTAGGTACTGTGCAAAATCATAGATCGGTCGCTCCAGGTGGGAAAGATGCCCGGCCTTCGACAGGCCCGCCGAGAGACCCCGGTACACCGCTTCGGTGCAGCCGCGATCCTCGGCATTCACCTCGGCAAGCAGGCCCTGCAAGGTTTCGTTGTACTCATCTGCTTTTGGATCGCCCATGAAATCGGGCGCGAAACCGCCGCCATAGGTCATGTGAACCTTGCCCACCGCCACCGGTTGCAATGACAGATACCAGAAATAGCCCGGCGTCAGGGTGACAAGATGGCTGGGATAGATCGTGATCAACGCCGAGGTCTTGCGCTGTTTTCCTTTCAGCCGCTTGTTCGCGGGGTGCGCGTTGCCGATGGCAAGCGCGGCATCCTTCGGGAACCAGTGGATGTTGAAGGCCGGGTCGCCCGGCGGGCAATCGACCTCGTCCAGTCCGGTAAAAGGGCCGACCGTCGCGCGGTGGCAGACCGGCAGATGATAGCTCTCCATGAAGTTCTCGGCCAACACCTTCCAGTTGGTGTCCCAGACATGGGTCTCGTGGAAAGTCTCGGTGTAGTCTTCCATACCGAAATACGCGACCAGTTTTTTGAGCGGATCCAGCCGGGTTTTCACCGGCTCGGCCTCCGGGTTCAGGGTGACATAGATCCATCCCAACCACTGCTCGCAGCGGATTTCGGGCAGGCGGTAATCCTTCTTGCAAAAGCTGGGGCTGTGCTCCATTCGGGGCGCACCGCGCAAACTGCCGTCGAGATTGTAGGTCCAGGCATGGTAGGGGCAGGTGATCGCCCGGGTGTTGCCCGTACCCGTCAGCAGGGTCGACATGCGGTGCAGGCAGACATTCGACATCGCCCGGATATCGCCGCTACGGTCGCGCAGAACCAGTACCGGTTGGCCCGCAATATCGCAGGTCAGATAATCGCCGGTTTTGGCAAGCGCGCTGGCCCGACCGACGCAGATCCAATCCTTGCGGAACACATTACTGCGTTCGCGCGCCAAAAATTCCTCCGAGGTGTAGACGCTGGGCGGCATCGCCACCGCTTCATCGAACGGTCTGGCGGCCATTTTCTTCAGATCAAAGACGGCGGACTGCTCGGTCGTAGTCATTGGCGTTACCCGTTTATTCAGCCGCGCGGTTTGGCGATTCACGATCGGCGAACCATCGGTTGACCGCCCCGTCGCCCTGCGCCCGCTCGGTCTCGCCCGTGGCCCGGTCGGAAAGACCGGCGGAATTCTTCACCAAGTCCAACGGACCGTCCCAGTCGAAATTGCGATAGACCGCTTGCAATTGGTTGAAGCGTGGGCTTTGGGCGAACATCTGGAAAGCCAACCGGTGCCCGGCATAATCCGACGAAATCAGATCGCGAGCGAAGGCCAGCAGCTTGCGCCGGTCCTCCGCCTGCCAGTTATCGTTCAGGGTGTAGTACTTATCCATCCATGGTTTGGTCTCCGGCGAACTGAAGGCGGCAAAATCGGGGGTGACGCAGATTTGTCCGCCGCATAGATCGCGGGCGGTGTTCATCGCTTCATAAAGCTGCGAGCAGGCAACCACGCGCCCGGCCATCAGGATCGACTGGTTCGGCATCAGCAATCCGGCGGGCGAGGGTTCGGCCAGTGTGATCGCCGCCGTCAGATGGGCGTTGATTGTCTCGCGGTAGATGGCAATCTCGGCCAGTTTCTCCTGCACCGCCTGCTGCTTGTCGAGCCCGGTTTGACGCGCGTTGTGCAGGGCCGCCCCGATCAACATGTCGGCGACCTTCAGGTTGCGCTGTACGAAGGCAAAGGCGGAATACCGGTGCAGTGTAGCGCGGATGAACATTGCCGCCTTGGTATGGCGGTAGAACAGGACATTCTCCCACGGAATCAGCACGTTGTCGAAAATCACCAGGGCGTCAACCTCGTCGAAGCGGTTCGCCAGAGGGTAGTCTTCGGCAGGTGCCCGCCCGGCAAATCCGGTGCGGCAGATGAACTTCAGGTTGGGTGAGGACAGATCGCAGATGAAGCCAACTGCGTAGTCCGAATAGGCCTCGTTGCCCCAGTTGGCGATGGTCGGTTTGGTGAATGCCTGGTTGGCATAGGCTGCGGCGGTTTCATACTTGGCACCACGCACGATGATGCCCGCATCGGTTTCACCGACCACATGCAGCAGCATGTCCGGGTCCTGGTCTTGCGGCTTCTTCGAACGATCACCCTTCGGGTCGGTATTGGCCGAGGCGTGGAACGGGTCGCCGTGGAGCACTTTGAAAACGTGGGTTTCGATGTTCTTGGCCCATTGCGGGTCGATCTCGGACAGCACGTCCTGGCCGTCATACAGCGACCACATCTCGCCCACCGTCTCGTCGCCGACACGGGTGACGACACCGCCGATCTCGTCCATCACCATGTCGGTGGCACGGCGCTTGGCCCACCAGTCGTCCTGGGTGTGGGGCAGCGCATTGCCGACAGCATTGATCTCGCCGTTCTCTCCTTCAACGGTCATTACCGGGGCGGTCGCCGGATCGTGCTGCATGTCGTAGATGCGCGCCCGGATATCGACCACCGGTTTGAAGCTGGGATGGGTGGCGAGATCTTTCACCCGCTCGCCATTGATGAACACTTCGCGGCTATCGCGGAGCGAGTCGCGGTACTCGGTGCCGGTGCGGATCATCGTCTTCCCCTTACTGTCGTAGTTTCTTGTATGCGCACGGCACCATGGGTCCTCGCTCATTGCGTCAGGTAAAGAACAAGTTTTCTGAGCCTTGCTTTGGTAAATCCTAATCAACGCTAAAAGGGAACGCCATAGCTCACTGATGACATGTTAGTAACACATGATCTGTCCGGTTTTCATAGTGCCGGACGGCTCGCTTATGAGACGGACAGAGTGGCTACAGGAGACCCGACTGATGAGGCTCGAGGAAGCTTATAGTGGATGGACGGAGAGCCGTCTAAACCCAAGAGGAGTCCAGGATTCCCGAACCAAGCCCCTGACGAGCCTCGTCAGGGGCTTGGTTCGGGAATCCTGGGTGCTTGCATACAGGTTCCGAACCGGGTTATCAGATTCGAGACACTTGCAATGGACCCACTTATCCAGCGGCCCAGGGGGCGTTTTCATGAACAAGCATGACCTGCGTTCAGCGCGGAGCCACAAGTTTAGCGCAGCGTCCCGGTGCGGCGCAGTTTTGCCCCCCCCCCAGATTTAACCGGGCTTCACTCCAGCCCCAGCCAGGCCCGCCGGGCGGGAGGCGTGGCGTGATGCCAGCGGCCCCTCGCCGTCGCCTCGCCGCCCTCCTGCTGGGCCCGCTAATGGTGATCGGCCTGCTGCTCGGGCTGGCATCGCCAGCCGGAGCGCAGACGGACCCGGTGTTCCCGGGTAACGTGGGAATCGGTTATGCGCCCACGGATGGCTACATCGACCTGTATTTCCAGGTGGGGGCGGCCACCGAGGACATTGTCTTTCCGGCAGCCACCGGCGGTACCGGCGCCCTGACCTACTCTCTGGTTGGGCCGCACGAATCACTGGGGTTTAGCTTTGATCCGGACACCCGCATCTTCAAGGGCACACCGACGCTTGCGGGCGCGGGTCCAACAAGGACAGATGGCTTTGAACTCACCTACTTTGTGGACGACACGAACGGTGGCTCCAGCCGCATCACCGTCTTTGTCACGGTATGCGAGGAGGCGCGCGCGAACCCAGATGGCGCATCGTTCTGCCTATACCCGAGGTTCGTCAACCTGGGGTTTTCCGAGCGGTTGGCCGACCAGAGCTACACGGTTGGCACGGCGGTCGACCTGACCCTGCCGGAAGCCACCGGCGGCACCGGCACGACCCCTCTGTACCTTTACACCCTGCGCGACGCCACCCGCGCCGGCGCCCTGCCGGACGGACTGAGATTTAACGCCGCCAGCCGCAGGCTGTCCGGCACACCGACCACGGTTGCGGAATCCATCATCACCTACGGTGTCACAGACGCCGCGAGTAGGGAACAACTCTTGCTGGAATTCACGCTCACCGTGGCCGCCCCCTGGCGCTGACCGCGCCGGACGACCAGAACTATACCGCGGGCACGATGATCACCGAGCTGGAGCTGCCGGAAGCGACCGGCGGCAGCGGCACCCTGACCTACGCCCTGACCGGGCCGGGGGACGACGGCGCCCTGCCGGACGGGCTGGCCTTTGACGCCGGCAGCCGCACGCTGTCCGGCACGCCGGGCACGGCGGCGAGCACCGAACTGACCTACACGGTGAACGACGACAACGACGCCACCACCAGCCAGACCTTCACCGTCACGGTGAACGCCGGCCTGGCGCTGACCGAGCTGCCCCGCCAGTCCTATACCAAGGGCACGGCGATTACCGCCCTGATCCTGCCGGAAGCCACCGGCGGCACCGCGCCCCTGACCTACACCCTGACCGGGCCAATGGGCGGCACCCTGCTGGCGGGTCTGACCTTCGATGCAGTCAGCCGCACGCTGTCCGGCACGCCGAGCATGGTAAACGCCACCACCCTGACCTACACGGTGACCGACGCCAATGACGCCACCGCCACGGCCGACTTCACCGCCAGCGCGACCACCGGCCTGGCGCTGAACGTGCCGCTCGACCAGTTCTATATCGTGGACACGGCGATCACCGCCCTGGAACTGCCGGAAGCCACCGGCGGCCTCGGCGACCTGACCTACACCCTGACCGGGCCGGTGCGCAGCCCCCTGCCGGCGGGTCTGGCCTTCGATGCGGTCAACCGTACGCTGTCCGGCACGCCGAGCATGGTGGCGAGCACCGAAGTGTTCTACACGGTGTTCGACGCCGGGAGGGATGGGCTACAATCAAAGAGGCAATTCACCGTCACCGTGGAAGCGCCCAACACCGCGCCGGTGATAGGCACTGCGGATGCGGCGGTGGATTATGCCGAGAACACTCCTGTCGCGACCGCGGTGGCGACTTATACCGCGCCCGATGCCGAGGGCGACACCGTCACCTGGACCCTGGGCGGCACTGATGCGGGCGATTTCAGCATTGATACAAACGGGGCTTTGACTTTCAACACGGTACGGGACTTTGAAACTCCGGCCTCCGTCGCCACGAGCAATATTTACTCCGTTACCATCACCGCCACCGACGACGGTGATCCAAACGAGAGCGACACGCTGGATGTTACCGTCACCGTCACCAATGTGGATGACGAAGACGGCGTGGTCGCCATCGCCATCACCCGTGATGGCACAACGGTGCCGGGCGCGCCGCGAGTGGGCGATACCTTGACCGCCAGCGTGACCGATGCGGACAGCGGCTCGGCAGCCGTCACCGGCACGACCTGGCAATGGCAATCCAAATCCAGTAGCGCCGGTACCTACACCGACATCAGCGGCGCAACCGCTGCGGCCTACTCCCCGGTGGCTGGCGACGTAGACCGCACCCTGCAAGCCGTCGCCACTTACAACGACAGCACGGGCAGCACGATCGCCACCAGCGACCCGACCGCAACCGTTACCGCCGCGCCGCCGGGCGCGCCGACCGGTTTGACGGCGATGCCGGGCGATGCCACGGTCACGCTGGCATGGACGGCACCGGGCGCAACCGGCGGCGCGGACATCACCGGCTATGAGTATCGCCAAAGCGACGCCATGGGCGACTATGACACCGCCGGCTCCGCCGCCGTCGTCGATTGGATGGCAATTCCAAACAGCGCCACCGCGACCGAATACACCGTGCCCGGCTTGACCAACGACACCGCATACTTCTTCCAGGTGCGCGCGGTGAACTCGAGGGGCAAGGGCGAAGCGTCAGACGAAGTCACCGCCACGCCGACCGCGCCCGAGTTGCCGGTCATAACGGGTCCTGTGACCCTGTCAATTCCTGAGAACACCGCCGACGACGTTGTTCTGGGCACCTACACCACCACGGCCACGGGTTTTTCACTCTGGGCGATAGTAAACACAGCGCCTGATGCCGATTTATTTGAGATTTCGGGTGGGGAATTGACTTTTAAAGACGCACCAAGTTTCTCGCCGGATTATGAGGCACCGGCGGACCAAGGCGCGGACAACGTCTATAATATCACTTTACGCGGCCACCGCACCGATTTTCGGCCCACGACCCAAGATCTGGAAGTTACGATTACGGTTACCAACGTGGATGAACCGGGTGCCATCAGTGCCATTACCGGCGACGCGCAGGTTGGCGCGACGCTAACCGCTGGCACCGTTGAAAGGGACCCGGATGCCGTCACCGCGACCAACACGAATGGCAATGTTAGTGTCACCCCCGCCCACCAGTGGCAAAGCGCGCCGCCGGGCACCGCCTCCACCGCCGATGCCGACGACCCGGCTTGGACCGACATCAGCGGTGCCACCGGTGCGACCTACGAGCCGGTAGTTGGTGATGTCGGCAGGATTATTCGAGTGGTCGCCACTTACACCGGCGTCCCGGGATTCCTCAGCCAGACCGCCACCAGCGCGGCGACCGGTGCTGTGGCTGCCGCGGCCCTGTCTACGGATTCGACTCTGTCCGCCCTGGATGTTTCGGCAGGCACCCTGAATCCGGCCTTCGCGTCCGGCACCGACGCTTACGCCGTCAGCGTGGGCACTGGGGAAACCAGCGTTACGGTTACGCCGACCGTGACTGACACCGGCAAGGCAACCGTGACTGTGAACGGCGTTGCTGTTGCCAGCGGCCAACCCAGTGAAGCGATTGACTTGGATGTTGGCAATAACACCATCCCCATCGTCGTCACCGCCGAGGACACTTCAACACAAACCTACACCGTCACCGTTGCCCGTGCCGTTCCACAACCAGGCATTGCCCTGGCGAGCGACACGGCTCGCGATGGTGGTACTAATACGGACCGCATCACCAGAAACAGATCAATAGTGGTTACACTGCACGCCGATTTTCAGAACGCCAGGGACACCTGGGAATGGTCTTCCAATAGTGGCAACTCTTACACCACCGGCAGCAACACCGGCCGTAGTTTCGACCTTGATGTTGCCCAAGCCACATATAACGACAATGTGGTGCGAGCCCGCCAGACAGTGAATGGCGTTGTCTCCGAATTTGCCGGGCTTGCCATGTTCCAGCATGATACCGTGAAGCCAACCATTAGCCTGAATGACGGCGGAACCAGCGTCACCATAACAAAGGGTGATGCCTACAACGACCCGGTAACCGCCGATGATGTTCTTGATGGCCCCATCGCCTTCTCCAACATTGCCATTACCGGTGGCCCCGTGGACGTTGACACTGCTGGTGAGTACACCCTTACCTACAATGTGATGGACCGCGCCGGCAATGCCGCCGACCCGCTGACCCGCACCGTCACCGTGAGCGAGCCGGTGGCCGCGACCAGGCCTGTACCACCTGTACTTTCTGCAGGAACAATCACTGATACCAGCATAGCACTCTCATGGGGTGCAGTGACAAATGCCGAAAGTTATACCCTGACCAGAGTTGTTGGCGGTGCTGATGTAGTAGTGTTTTCAGGCAATGCATTGACTGCCACTGATACTGGCCTGACTCCTGAGACATCGTACAAGTATGTCGTTACAGCAACAAATTCTGCCGGGACAAGTGCAGATTCTAACGAGGTTGATGCAACCACTCTTGCTACACTTGGACCTGCACCATTTCTAATAACGGTTGCCGAAAATGCCACGGGCACTGTGGCGAGCTTCACTGCGACCGCGACTGGCACCAGAACCATTACCGGCTTCAACCTCAGCGGAGACGATGCGGAACACTTCATGGTTGAATTCATACCTGGCAGACGCCTCTCAAGGGGCGTCGTGACCTTCAGGGAACCGCCAAACTTTGAGGCACCGGCGGATGCCAACACCGACAACAGGTATGAAATCTCCGTAACCGCCACCGACGACAGCATATTCGATGACAACCTCGCGAGGGAGGTAACGATAAGGGTTACTGATGCGGAAGATCCCGGCAGCGTCAGCATCACCGGCAACGCGCAGGTCGGGATGACCCTGACCGCCACGGTAACCGACGAGGATAGCGTGGGCGCGATTAGCGGCTATCAATGGCAACGATTGCCGTCCGGCGGCGGCGTGCCCATAAACATCGGTGATGATCAAAATACATACGAGGTGGTGGCTGCTGATGCAGGCGACACCCTGCGCGTGGTTGTCTCTTACACCGATGGTTTTGGCAGCAACACCGACGAAGCCACCAGCGCACCGACCGCAACCGTTACCGCCCCCCTGGCGCTGCCCGCGCAGGCCAACCAGAGCTATACCGTGGACACCGAGATCGCCGAACTGGAGCTGCCGAAAGCGACCGGTGGCACCGGCGCCCTGACCTACGCCCTGACCGGCCCGGGCGACGCCCTGCCGGCGGGCCTGAGCTTCAATGCGGCCAGCCGCAGGCTCACGGGCACACCGACTGCGCTGGCGACCACCATCCTGACCTATACGGTCACCGACTCGGCGGCCACGCCCGTCGTCGCCACGCAGGACTTCACCGTCACCGTCACCGTGCCCGCCCCCCTGGTGCTGCCCGATCCGGACGACCAGAACTATACCGTGGACACGGCGGTCGACGTGACCCTGCCGGCGGCCACCGGCGGCATCGGCGAACCGACCTACACTCTGACCGGGCCGGGCGATGCCCTGCCAGCGGGTCTGTCCTTCAATCCGGCCAGCCGCACGCTGTCCGGCACGCCGACCGCGGCGGCGACCACCATCCTGACCTATACGGTCACCGACTCGGCGACCACGCCCGTCGTCGCCACGCAGGACTTCACCGTCACCGTGAACGCCGACGTGACGCTGACGCGGCCGCGCCTCCAGTTCTATACCGTGGGCACGGCGGTCGACGTGACCCTGCCGGTGGCGACCGGCGGCACCGGCGAACTGACCTACACTCTGACCGGCGCCCTGCCGGCGGGTCTGACCTTTACCCCCGCCAGCCGCACGCTGTCCGGCACACCGACCGTGCGCGCTGACTTTAACCGCGTGTTCTACACGGTGACCGACGCCAATGGCGCCAGCACCACGGAATCCTTCCTCATCATCGTCTTCGACGACGTGGAGCTGCCCCTGGTGGACAACCAGGGCTATACCGTGAACACGGCGGTCGACGTGATCCTGCCGAAAGCGACCGGCGGCTCCCCGCCCCTGACCTACGACCTGACCGGCCCAGGGGGCGATGCCCTGCCGGCGGGACTGGACTTTACCGCCCACACCCGCACGCTGTCCGGCACGCCGGGCACGGCGGCGATCACCGTGCTGACCTACACGGTGACCGACGTCAATGGCGCCACCAGCCAGACGACCTTCACCGTCACCGTGGCCGCGACCACGCCTGAACCACCTCAATTTTCTGCAGGAACAATCACTGATACCAGCATAGCACTCTCATGGGGTGCAGTGGATAATGCCGACAGTTATACCCTGACCAGAGTTGTTGATGGCGGTGCTGATGTAGTAGTGTTTTCAGGCAATGCATTGACTGCCACTGATACTGGCCTGACTCCTGAGACATCGTACAAGTATGTCGTTACAGCAACAAATTCTGCCGGGACAAGTCCAGATTCTGACGCGGTTGATGTAACCACTCTTGCTACACCACCAGCTGTAAGAGAGTTTGCCGAAAATGCCACGGGCACTGTGGCGACCTTCACTGCGATCGCGACTGGCACCAGAACCATTACCGGCTTCACCCTCGGCGGAACCGATGCGGGACACTTCATGCTTGAATTCATGCTTGACAGCCCAAGGGGCGTCTTGACCTTCAGGGAACCGCCAAACTTTGAGGCACCGGCGGATGCCAACATCGACAACAGGTATGAAATCACCGTAACCGCCACCGACAGCGAGTCCGAGACCAGCGCCCCGACGGCGGTAACGATAATAGTTACCAACGTGGATGAACCGGGTGCCATCAGTGCCATTACCGGCGACGCGCAGGTTGGCGAGATGCTAGCCGCCGGCACGGTGACTGACGAGGATTCGCCGGCTGATGGAACGCCTGTTTCCAGCATTACGCATCAATGGCAAAGCGCGGTGGACGGCACCGACGCCGCCGACGATGCCGCCTGGCCCGACATCAGCGGTGCCACCAGTGCGACCTACGATCCGGTAGTTGGTGATGTCGGCAGGATTATTCGAGTGGTCGCCACTTACACCGACGGCGAAGGTGGCGGTAAAAAAGTTGCCAGCCTGGCGACCGGTGCTGTGGCTGCCGCGGCCCTGTCTACGGATTCGACTCTGTCCGCCCTGGATGTTTCGGCAGGCACCCTGAATCCGACCTTCGATGCTGCCACCAATGCCTACGCCGTCAGCGTGGGCACTGATGTGGCAAGCGTTACGGTAACGCCGACCACGACTGACGACGGCGCAGCCGTGGCTGTGAACGACGCGATTGTTGACAGCGGCCAACCCAGTGAAGCGATTGAATTGGATGTTGGCAATAACACCATCCCCATCGTCGTCGTCGCCGAGGACGGCGTCGGAGAACAAACCTACACCGTCACCGTTGCCCGTGCCGTTCCACAACCAGGCATTGCCCTGGCGAGCGACACGGCTCGCGATGGTGGTACTAATACGGACCGCATCACCAGAAACAGATCAATAGTGGTTACACTGCACGCCGATTTTCAGAACGACAGGGACACCTGGGAATGGTCTTCCAATAGTGGCAACTCTTACACCACCGGCAGCAACACCGGCCGTAGTTTCGACCTTGATGTTGCCCAAGCCACATATAACGACAATGTGGTGCGAGCCCGCCAGACAGTGAATGGCGTTGTCTCCGAATTTGCCGGGCTTGCCAGGTTTATGCATGATACCGTGAAGCCAACCATTAGCCTGAATGGCGGCGGAGCCAGCGTCACCATAACAAAGGGTGATGCCTACAACGACCCGGTAACCGCCGATGATGTTCTTGATGGCCCCATCGCCTTCTCCAACATTGTCATTACCGATGGCCCCGTGGACGTTGACACTGCTGGTGAGTACACCCTTACCTACAATGTGATGGACAGCGCCGGCAATGCCGCCGACCCGCTGACCCGCACCGTCACCGTGAACGACAGCCTGGCGCTGACCGCGCCGGACGACCAGAGCTATACCGTGGACACGGCGATCACCGACCTGGTCCTGCTGGAAGCCAGCGGTGGCACCGGCACCCTGACCTACACCCTGACCGGGCTGCCGACGGGTCTGACCTTTACCGCAGCCAGCCGCACGCTGTCCGGCACGCCGACCGCGGCGGCGAGCACCGTGCTGACCTACACAGTGACCGACACCAATGACGCCACCGCCAGCCAGACCTTCATCGTCACCGTGAACGACGGCCTGGTGCTGACCACGGCGGGCGACCAGGGCTATACCCTGGACACGGCAATCGACGCCCTGATCCTGCCGGAAGCCACCGGCGGCACCGCGCCCCTGACCTACGCCCTGACCGATCCGCCGGACGGGCTGCGCTTTGACGCCGGCACCCGCACGCTGTCCGGCACGCCGGGCACGGCGGCGAGCACCGAACTGACCTACACGGTGACCGACGCCAATGGTGCCAGCACCAGCCAGACCTTCATGGTCACCGTGAACGACAGCCTGGCGCTGACCGCGCCGGACGACCAGAGCTATACCGTGGACACGGCGATCACCAACCTGGTCCTGCTGGAAGCCAGCGGTGGCACCGGCACCCTGAGCTACACCCTGACCGGCGCCCTGCCGACGGGTCTGACCTTTACCGCAGCCAGCCGCACGCTGTCCGGCACGCCGACCGCGGCGGCGAGCACCGTGCTGACCTACACAGTGACCGACACCAATGACGCCACCGCCAGCCAGACCTTCACCGTCACCGTGAACGACGGCCTGGTGCTGACCACGGCGGGCGACCAGGGCTATACCCTGGGCACGACGATCACCGAGCTGGAGCTGCCGGCGGCCACCGGCGGCACCGCGCCCCTGACCTACGCCCTGACCGATCCGCCGGCGGGTCTGGCCTTCAATCCGACCAACCGCACGCTGTCCGGCACGCCGGGCACGGCGGCGATCACCGAACTGACCTACACGGTGACCGACGCCAATGGTGCCAGCACCAGCCAGACCTTCACCGTCACCGTGAACGACAGCCTGGCGCTGACCGCGCCGGACGACCAGAGCTATACCGTGGACACGGCGATCACCGACCTGGTCCTGCTGGAAGCCAGCGGTGGCACCGGCACCCTGACCTACACCCTGACCGGGCTGCCGACGGGTCTGACCTTTACCGCAGCCAGCCGCACGCTGTCCGGCACGCCGACCGCGGCGGCGAGCACCGTGCTGACCTACACAGTGACCGACACCAATGACGCCACCGCCAGCCAGACCTTCACCGTCACCGTGAACGGCCGCCTGGTGCTGAGCGCGGCGGTGGACAACCAGGGCTATACCGTGGACACGGCGGTCGACGTGACCCTGCCGGCGGCCACCGGCGGCACCGCGCCCCTGACCTACGCCCTGACCGATCCGCCGGACGGGCTGCGCTTTGACGCCGGCACCCGCACGCTGTCCGGCACGCCGGGCACGGCGGCGATCACCGAACTGACCTACACGGTGACCGACGCCAATGGTGCCAGCACCAGCCAGACCTTCATGGTCACCGTGAACGACAGCCTGGCGCTGACCGCGCCGGACGACCAGAGCTATACCGTGGACACGGCGATCACCGACCTGGTCCTGCTGGAAGCCAGCGGTGGCACCGGCACCCTGACCTACACCCTGACCGGGCTGCCGACGGGTCTGACCTTTACCGCAGCCAGCCGCACGCTGTCCGGCACGCCGACCGCGGCGGCGAGCACCGTGCTGACCTACACGGTGACCGACGCCAATGGTGCCAGCACCAGCCAGACCTTTGATGTCACCGTGAACGACGGCGTGACGCTGCCCGCGCCGGGCGACCAGGGCTATACCCTGGACACGGCAATCGACGCCCTGATCCTGCCGGAAGCGACCGGCGGCACCGCGCCCCTGACCTACGCCCTGACCGATCCGCCGGCGGGTCTGACCTTCAATTCGGCCAGCCGCAGGCTCACGGGCACGCCGACCGCGGCGGCGATCACCGAACTGACCTACACGGTGACCGACGCCAATGACGCCAGCACCAGCCAGACCTTCACCGTCACCGTGAACGACGGCCTGGTGCTGACCACGGCGGGCGACCAAGGCTATACCCTGGACACGACGATCACCGACCTGGAGCTGCCGGAAGCGACCGGCGGCACCGCGCCCCTGATCTACGCCCTGACCGATCCGCCGGCGGGTCTGGCCTTCAATCCGACCAACCGCACGCTGTCCGGCACGCCGGGCATGGCCGATGTCACCGTGCTGACCTACACGGTGACCGACGCCAATGACGCCACCACCAGCCAGACCTTCATGGTCACCGTGAGCGACGGCCTGGCGCTGAGCGCGCCGCCCGCCCAGAGCTATACCGCGGGCACGCTGATCACCCCCCTGGCCCTGTCGGCGGCCACCGGCGGCACCGGCACCCTGACCTACACCCTGACCGGGCCGGGGGCCGCCGCCACCCTGCCGGACGGACTGACCTTTACCGCCGGCACCCGCATGCTGTCCGGCACGCCGACCGTGGCGGCGATCACCGAACTGACCTACACGGTGACCGACGCCAATGGTGCCAGCACCAGCCAGACCTTCACCGTCACCGTGAACGACAGCCTGGCGCTGACCGCGCCGGACGACCAGAGCTATACCGTGGACACGGCGATCACCGACCTGGTCCTGCTGGAAGCCAGCGGTGGCACCGGCACCCTGACCTACACCCTGACCGGGCTGCCGACGGGTCTGACCTTTACCGCAGCCAGCCGCACGCTGTCCGGCACGCCGACCGCGGCGGCGAGCACCGTGCTGACCTACACAGTGACCGACACCAATGACGCCACCGCCAGCCAGACCTTCACCGTCACCGTGAACGACGGCCTGGTGCTGACCACGGCGGGCGACCAGGGCTATACCCTGGGCACGACGATCACCGAGCTGGAGCTGCCGGCGGCCACCGGCGGCACCGCGCCCCTGACCTACGCCCTGACCAATCTGCCGGACGGGCTGCGCTTTGACGCCGGCACCCGCACGCTGTCCGGCACGCCGGGCACGGCGGCGATCACCGAACTGACCTACACGGTGACCGACGCCAATGGTGCCAGCACCAGCCAGACCTTCACCGTCACCGTGAACGACAGCCTGGCGCTGACCGCGCCGGACGACCAGAGCTATACCGTGGACACGGCGATCACCGACCTGGTCCTGCTGGAAGCCAGCGGTGGCACCGGCACCCTGAGCTACACCCTGACCGGCGCCCTGCCGACGGGTCTGACCTTTACCGCAGCCAGCCGCACGCTGTCCGGCACGCCGACCGCGGCGGCGAGCACCGTGCTGACCTACACAGTGACCGACGCCAATGGTGCCAGCACCAGCCAGACCTTTGATGTCACCGTGAACGACGGCGTGACGCTGCCCGCGCCGGGCGACCAGGGCTATACCCTGGACACGGCAATCGACGCCCTGATCCTGCCGGAAGCGACCGGCGGCACCGCGCCCCTGACCTACGCCCTGACCGATCCGCCGGCGGGTCTGACCTTCAATTCGGCCAGCCGCAGGCTCACGGGCACGCCGACCGCGGCGGCGATCACCGAACTGACCTACACGGTGACCGACGCCAATGACGCCAGCACCAGCCAGACCTTCACCGTCACCGTGAACGACGGCCTGGTGCTGACCACGGCGGGCGACCAAGGCTATACCCTGGACACGACGATCACCGACCTGGAGCTGCCGGAAGCGACCGGCGGCACCGCGCCCCTGATCTACGCCCTGACCGATCCGCCGGCGGGTCTGGCCTTCAATCCGACCAACCGCACGCTGTCCGGCACGCCGGGCATGGCCGATGTCACCGTGCTGACCTACACGGTGACCGACGCCAATGACGCCACCACCAGCCAGACCTTCATGGTCACCGTGAGCGACGGCCTGGCGCTGAGCGCGCCGCCCGCCCAGAGCTATACCGCGGGCACGCTGATCACCCCCCTGGCCCTGTCGGCGGCCACCGGCGGCACCGGCACCCTGACCTACACCCTGACCGGGCCGGGGGCCGCCGCCACCCTGCCGGACGGACTGACCTTTACCGCCGGCACCCGCATGCTGTCCGGCACGCCGACCGTGGCGGCGATCACCGAACTGACCTACACGGTGACCGACGCCAATGGTGCCAGCACCAGCCAGACCTTCACCGTCACCGTGAACGACGGCCTGGCGCTGAACGCGCCGGGTGCCCAGGGCTATACCCTGGACACGACGATCACCGACCTGGAGCTGCCGGAAGCGACCGGCGGCACCGCGCCCCTGATCTACGCCCTGACCGATCCGCCGGCGGGTCTGGCCTTCAATCCGACCAACCGCACGCTGTCCGGCACGCCGGGCATGGCCGATGTCACCGTGCTGACCTACACGGTGACCGACGCCAATGACGCCACCACCAGCCAGACCTTCATGGTCACCGTGAGCGACGGCCTGGCGCTGAGCGCGCCGCCCGCCCAGAGCTATACCGCGGGCACGCTGATCACCCCCCTGGCCCTGTCGGCGGCCACCGGCGGCACCGGCACCCCGAGCTACACCCTGACCGGGCCGGCGGGTGCCGACCTGCCGGACGGACTGGACTTTAACGCCGGCACACGCACACTGTCCGGCACGCCGACCGCGGCGGCGAGCACCGTGCTGACCTACACAGTGACCGACACCAATGACGCCACCGCCAGCCAGACCTTCACCGTCACCGTGAACGACGGCCTGGTGCTGACCGCGCCGGACGACCAGAGCTATACCCTGGACACGGCAATCGACGCCCTGATCCTGCCGGAAGCGACCGGCGGCACCGCGCCCCTGACCTACGCCCTGACCGATCCGCCGGACGGGCTGCGCTTTGACGCCGGCACCCGCACGCTGTCCGGCACGCCGGGCACGGCGGCGAGCACCGAACTGACCTACACGGTGACCGACGCCAATGACGCCAGCACCAGCCAGACCTTCATGGTCACCGTGAACGACAGCCTGGCGCTGACCGCGCCGGACGACCAGAGCTATACCGTGGACACGGCGATCACCAACCTGGTCCTGCTGGAAGCCAGCGGTGGCACCGGCACCCTGACCTACACCCTGACCGGCGCCCTGCCGACGGGTCTGACCTTTACCGCAGCCAGCCGCACGCTGTCCGGCACGCCGACCGCGGCGGCGAGCACCGTGCTGACCTACACAGTGACCGACACCAATGACGCCACCGCCAGCCAGACCTTCACCGTCACCGTGAACGACGGCCTGGTGCTGACCACGGCGGGCGACCAGGGCTATACCCTGGGCACGACGATCACCGAGCTGGAGCTGCCGGCGGCCACCGGCGGCACCGCGCCCCTGACCTACGCCCTGACCGATCCGCCGGCGGGTCTGGCCTTCAATCCGACCAACCGCACGCTGTCCGGCACGCCGGGCACGGCGGCGATCACCGAACTGACCTACACGGTGACCGACGCCAATGGTGCCAGCACCAGCCAGACCTTCACCGTCACCGTGAACGACAGCCTGGCGCTGACCGCGCCGGACGACCAGAGCTATACCGTGGACACGGCGATCACCGACCTGGTCCTGCTGGAAGCCAGCGGTGGCACCGGCACCCTGACCTACACCCTGACCGGGCTGCCGACGGGTCTGACCTTTACCGCAGCCAGCCGCACGCTGTCCGGCACGCCGACCGCGGCGGCGAGCACCGTGCTGACCTACACAGTGACCGACACCAATGACGCCACCGCCAGCCAGACCTTCACCGTCACCGTGAACGACGGCCTGGTGCTGACCACGGCGGGCGACCAGGGCTATACCCTGGGCACGACGATCACCGAGCTGGAGCTGCCGGCGGCCACCGGCGGCACCGCGCCCCTGACCTACGCCCTGACCAATCTGCCGGACGGGCTGCGCTTTGACGCCGGCACCCGCACGCTGTCCGGCACGCCGGGCACGGCGGCGATCACCGAACTGACCTACACGGTGACCGACGCCAATGACGCCAGCACCAGCCAGACCTTCACCGTCACCGTGAACGACAGCCTGGCGCTGACCGCGCCGGACGACCAGAGCTATACCGTGGACACGGCGATCACCGACCTGGTCCTGCTGGAAGCCAGCGGTGGCACCGGCACCCTGATCTACACCCTGACCGGGCTGCCGACGGGTCTGACCTTTACCGCAGCCAGCCGCACGCTGTCCGGCACGCCGACCGCGGCGGCGAGCACCGTGCTGACCTACACAGTGACCGACACCAATGACGCCACCGCCAGCCAGACCTTCACCGTCACCGTGAACGACGGCCTGGTGCTGACCACGGCGGGCGACCAGGGCTATACCCTGGGCACGACGATCACCGAGCTGGAGCTGCCGGCGGCCACCGGCGGCACCGCGCCCCTGACCTACGCCCTGACCAATCTGCCGGACGGGCTGCGCTTTGACGCCGGCACCCGCACGCTGTCCGGCACGCCGGGCACGGCGGCGATCACCGAACTGACCTACACGGTGACCGACGCCAATGGTGCCAGCACCAGCCAGACCTTCACCGTCACCGTGAACGACAGCCTGGCGCTGACCGCGCCGGACGACCAGAGCTATACCGTGGACACGGCGATCACCGACCTGGCCCTGCTGGAAGCCAGCGGTGGCACCGGCACCCTGACCTACACCCTGACCGGGCTGCCGACGGGTCTGACCTTTACCGCAGCCAGCCGCACGCTGTCCGGCACGCCGACCGCGGCGGCGAGCACCGTGCTGACCTACACAGTGACCGACACCAATGACGCCACCGCCAGCCAGACCTTCACCGTCACCGTGAACGACGGCCTGGCGCTGAACGCGCCGGGTGCCCAGGGCTATACCCTGGACACGGCGATCACCGACCTGGAACTGCCGGAAGCGACCGGCGGCACCGCGCCCCTGATCTACGCCCTGACCGATCCGCCGGACGGGCTGCGCTTTGACGCCGGCACCCGCACGCTGTCCGGCACGCCGGGCACGGCGGCGATCACCGAACTGACCTACACGGTGACCGACGCCAATGGTGCCAGCACCAGCCAGACCTTCACCGTCACCGTGAACGACAGCCTGGCGCTGACCGCGCCGGACGACCAGAGCTATACCGTGGACACGGCGATCACCGACCTGGTCCTGCTGGAAGCCAGCGGTGGCACCGGCACCCTGAGCTACACCCTGACCGGGCTGCCGACGGGTCTGACCTTTACCGCAGCCAGCCGCACGCTGTCCGGCACGCCGACCGCGGCGGCGAGCACCGTGCTGACCTACACAGTGACCGACGCCAATGGTGCCAGCACCAGCCAGACCTTTGATGTCACCGTGAACGACGGCGTGACGCTGCCCGCGCCGGGCGACCAGGGCTATACCCTGGACACGGCAATCGACGCCCTGATCCTGCCGGAAGCGACCGGCGGCACCGCGCCCCTGACCTACGCCCTGACCGATCCGCCGGACGGGCTGCGCTTTGACGCCGGCACCCGCACGCTGTCCGGCACGCCGGGCACGGCGGCGATCACCGAACTGACCTACACGGTGACCGACGCCAATGACGCCAGCACCAGCCAGACCTTCACCGTCACCGTGAACGACAGCCTGGCGCTGACCGCGCCGGACGACCAGAGCTATACCGTGGACACGGCGATCACCGACCTGGTCCTGCTGGAAGCCAGCGGTGGCACCGGCACCCTGACCTACACCCTGACCGGGCTGCCGACGGGTCTGACCTTTACCGCAGCCAGCCGCACGCTGTCCGGCACGCCGACCGCGGCGGCGAGCACCGTGCTGACCTACACAGTGACCGACACCAATGACGCCACCGCCAGCCAGACCTTCACCGTCACCGTGAACGACGGCCTGGTGCTGACCACGGCGGGCGACCAGGGCTATACCCTGGGCACGACGATCACCGAGCTGGAGCTGCCGGCGGCCACCGGCGGCACCGCGCCCCTGACCTACGCCCTGACCAATCTGCCGGACGGGCTGCGCTTTGACGCCGGCACCCGCACGCTGTCCGGCACGCCGGGCACGGCGGCGATCACCGAACTGACCTACACGGTGACCGACGCCAATGGTGCCAGCACCAGCCAGACCTTCACCGTCACCGTGAACGACAGCCTGGCGCTGACCGCGCCGGACGACCAGAGCTATACCGTGGACACGGCGATCACCGACCTGGCCCTGCTGGAAGCCAGCGGTGGCACCGGCACCCTGACCTACACCCTGACCGGGCTGCCGACGGGTCTGACCTTTACCGCAGCCAGCCGCACGCTGTCCGGCACGCCGACCGCGGCGGCGAGCACCGTGCTGACCTACACAGTGACCGACACCAATGACGCCACCGCCAGCCAGACCTTCACCGTCACCGTGAACGACGGCCTGGCGCTGAACGCGCCGGGTGCCCAGGGCTATACCCTGGACACGGCGATCACCGACCTGGAACTGCCGGAAGCGACCGGCGGCACCGCGCCCCTGATCTACGCCCTGACCGATCCGCCGGACGGGCTGCGCTTTGACGCCGGCACCCGCACGCTGTCCGGCACGCCGGGCACGGCGGCGATCACCGAACTGACCTACACGGTGACCGACGCCAATGACGCCAGCACCAGCCAGACCGTCACCGTCACCGTGAACGACAGCCTGGCGCTGACCGCGCCGGACGACCAGAGCTATACCGTGGACACGGCGATCACCGACCTGGTCCTGCTGGAAGCCAGCGGTGGCACCGGCACCCTGAGCTACACCCTGACCGGGCTGCCGACGGGTCTGACCTTTACCGCAGCCAGCCGCACGCTGTCCGGCACGCCGACCGCGGCGGCGAGCACCGTGCTGACCTACACAGTGACCGACGCCAATGGTGCCAGCACCAGCCAGACCTTTGATGTCACCGTGAACGACGGCGTGACGCTGCCCGCGCCGGGCGACCAGGGCTATACCCTGGACACGGCAATCGACGCCCTGATCCTGCCGGAAGCGACCGGCGGCACCGCGCCCCTGACCTACGCCCTGACCGATCCGCCGGCGGGTCTGACCTTCAATTCGGCCAGCCGCAGGCTCACGGGCACGCCGACCGCGGCGGCGATCACCGAACTGACCTACACGGTGACCGACGCCAATGACGCCAGCACCAGCCAGACCTTCACCGTCACCGTGAACGACGGCCTGGCGCTGAACGCGCCGGGTGCCCAGGGCTATACCCTGGACACGACGATCACCGACCTGGAGCTGCCGGAAGCGACCGGCGGCACCGCGCCCCTGATCTACGCCCTGACCGATCCGCCGGCGGGTCTGGCCTTCAATCCGACCAACCGCACGCTGTCCGGCACGCCGGGCATGGCCGATGTCACCGTGCTGACCTACACGGTGACCGACGCCAATGACGCCACCACCAGCCAGACCTTCATGGTCACCGTGAGCGACGGCCTGGCGCTGAGCGCGCCGCCCGCCCAGAGCTATACCGCGGGCACGCTGATCACCCCCCTGGCCCTGTCGGCGGCCACCGGCGGCACCGGCACCCCGAGCTACACCCTGACCGGGCCGGCGGGTGCCGACCTGCCGACGGGTCTGACCTTTACCGCAGCCAGCCGCACGCTGTCCGGCACGCCGACCGCGGCGGCGAGCACCGTGCTGACCTACACAGTGACCGACACCAATGACGCCACCGCCAGCCAGACCTTCACCGTCACCGTGAACGACGGCCTGGCGCTGAACGCGCCGGGTGCCCAGGGCTATACCCTGGACACGGCAATCGACGCCCTGATCCTGCCGGAAGCGACCGGCGGCACCGCGCCCCTGACCTACGCCCTGACCGATCCGCCGGCGGGTCTGACCTTCAATTCGGCCAGCCGCAGGCTCACGGGCACGCCGACCGCGGCGGCGATCACCGAACTGACCTACACGGTGACCGACACCAATGACGCCACCGCCAGCCAGACCTTCACCGTCACCGTGAACGACGGCCTGGCGCTGAACGCGCCGGGTGCCCAGGGCTATACCCTGGACACGGCGATCACCGACCTGGAGCTGCCGGAAGCGACCGGCGGCACCGCGCCCCTGATCTACGCCCTGACCGATCCGCCGGACGGGCTGCGCTTTGACGCCGGCACCCGCACGCTGTCCGGCACGCCGGGCACGGCGGCGATCACCGAACTGACCTACACGGTGACCGACGCCAATGACGCCAGCACCAGCCAGACCTTCACCGTCACCGTGAACGGCCGCCTGGTGCTGAGCGCGGCGGTGGACAACCAGGGCTATACCGTGGACACGGCGGTCGACGTGACCCTGCCGGCGGCCACCGGCGGCACCGCGCCCCTGACCTACGCCCTGACCGATCCGCCGGACGGGCTGCGCTTTGACGCCGGCACCCGCACGCTGTCCGGCACGCCGGGCACGGCGGCGATCACCGAACTGACCTACACGGTGACCGACGCCAATGGTGCCAGCACCAGCCAGACCTTCATGGTCACCGTGAACGACAGCCTGGCGCTGACCGCGCCGGACGACCAGAGCTATACCGTGGACACGGCGATCACCGACCTGGTCCTGCTGGAAGCCAGCGGTGGCACCGGCACCCTGACCTACACCCTGACCGGGCTGCCGACGGGTCTGACCTTTACCGCAGCCAGCCGCACGCTGTCCGGCACGCCGACCGCGGCGGCGAGCACCGTGCTGACCTACACAGTGACCGACGCCAATGGTGCCAGCACCAGCCAGACCTTTGATGTCACCGTGAACGACGGCGTGACGCTGCCCGCGCCGGGCGACCAGGGCTATACCCTGGACACGGCAATCGACGCCCTGATCCTGCCGGAAGCGACCGGCGGCACCGCGCCCCTGACCTACGCCCTGACCGATCCGCCGGCGGGTCTGACCTTCAATTCGGCCAGCCGCAGGCTCACGGGCACGCCGACCGCGGCGGCGATCACCGAACTGACCTACACGGTGACCGACGCCAATGACGCCAGCACCAGCCAGACCTTCACCGTCACCGTGAACGACGGCCTGGCGCTGAACGCGCCGGGTGCCCAGGGCTATACCCTGGACACGACGATCACCGACCTGGAGCTGCCGGAAGCGACCGGCGGCACCGCGCCCCTGACCTACGCCCTGACCGATCCGCCGGCGGGTCTGACCTTCAATTCGGCCAGCCGCAGGCTCACGGGCACGCCGACCGCGGCGGCGATCACCGAACTGACCTACACGGTGACCGACGCCAATGGTGCCACCACCAGCCAGACCTTCATGGTCACCGTGAGCGACGGCCTGGCGCTGAGCGCGCCGCCCGCCCAGAGCTATACCGCGGGCACGCTGATCACCCCCCTGGCCCTGTCGGCGGCCACCGGCGGCACCGGCACCCTGAGCTACACCCTGACCGGGCCGGCGGGTGCCGACCTGCCGGACGGACTGGACTTTAACGCCGGCACACGCACACTGTCCGGCACGCCGACCGCGGCGGCGAGCACCGTGCTGACCTACACAGTGACCGACGCCAATGGTGCCAGCACCAGCCAGACCTTCACCGTCACCGTGAACGACGGCCTGGTGCTGACCACGGCGGGCGACCAGGGCTATACCCTGGACACGACGATCACCGACCTGGAGCTGCCGGAAGCGACCGGCGGCACCGCGCCCCTGATCTACGCCCTGACCGATCCGCCGGCGGGTCTGACCTTCAATTCGGCCAGCCGCAGGCTCACGGGCACGCCGACCGCGGCGGCGATCACCGAACTGACCTACACGGTGACCGACGCCAATGGTGCCACCACCAGCCAGACCTTCATGGTCACCGTGAGCGACGGCCTGGCGCTGAGCGCGCCGCCCGCCCAGAGCTATACCGCGGGCACGCTGATCACCCCCCTGGCCCTGTCGGCGGCCACCGGCGGCACCGGCACCCTGAGCTACACCCTGACCGGGCCGGCGGGTGCCGACCTGCCGGACGGACTGGACTTTAACGCCGGCACACGCACACTGTCCGGCACGCCGACCGCGGCGGCGAGCACCGTGCTGACCTACACAGTGACCGACACCAATGACGCCACCGCCAGCCAGACCTTCACCGTCACCGTGAACGACGACGTGGCGCTGCCCGACAAGCCGGACGACCAGTTCTATACCGTGGGTACGGCGGTCGACGTGACCCTGCCGGAGGGCATCGGCGGCACCGGCACCCTGCGCTACACCCTGACCGGGCCGGGGGGCGCCGCCCTGCCGGCGGGTCTGAGGTTCGATGAGGACACCCGCAAGCTCACGGGCACGCCGACCGAGGCGGCGAGCGCCACCACCCTGACCTACACGGTGACCGACAACAATGGTAGCAACACCCTTGGCGAATCCGACAGCCAGACCTTCACCGTCACCGTGGCCGCGACCCCGCCTGAACCAACTGTACTTTCTGAAGGAACAATCACTGATACCAGCATAGCACTCTCATGGGGTGCAGTGGATAATGCCGAAAGTTATACCCTGACCAGAGTTGTTGATGGCGGTGCTGATGTAGTAGTGTTTTCAGGCAATGCATTGACTGCCACTGATGAGAACCTGGATGCTGACACAGAGTACAAGTATACCATTACAGCAATAAATTCTGCTGGGATGATTACTTCTACAGAGTTTTCTGCAAGGACTCTGATGGACACCACTCCGCCGACGGTGACCCTCGGCACCATTGCCGAAGATGTGATTGGCGCCATTGCCGAAGATGTGATTGGCACCATTGCCGAAGGTGTGATTGGCACGGCGCAGGATTACGACATTACCTTCTCCGAGGCGGTAACCGGTTTGGCGGTGGATGATTTCTCCGTTTCCAAAGACATTGTGGCGTCCGGCGACGTCGTGGTGAATAGTGTGACCCCGGCCAGCGCCCCCAGCACCACCATCAGCATCACCCCGCGAGCGACTCGCCGGGCAAGCGCGAGTGACAAGGCAAGCAATGGCACCACCTACACCATCAGCATCACCCCGCGAGCGACAGCCTTCACCCTGACCCTTGCCAAGGGCAGCGTGACCGACCTCGCCGGCAATCCCGTTGCCGAGACCAGCATAACCGGCACAGCCGCGGGCCCCGCGCCTGAACCAGCCGACCTCAACCGCACGATTCTGCCGGAAGTGGCCCGCGCCATCGTCGGCCACACGGTGGGCGCGATTGCGCGGCGCGTGACACAAGCTCGCGCTGACGGCGGCACCGATAGCGCGGGCAGTTTCAATCTCGGCGGCCAGACCACCGTGGCCGGCGTGGCCGGCGCGCTCGCCAGCCACGGGCAAGCTATGGCTGACGGCACGCTCAGCCTGAAAGATCTGCTCGGCGGCGGCGACTTTGTCTTGCCGCTGAATGCGCGCGCCGCGGCGGGCGCGCCCGGTCTGTCTTCGCTCGCCTTCTGGGGTGCGGGCGACTACAGCAACCTCGACGGTTCCGGCGGGGCGGTGGACTGGGACGGCGACCTGTTCAGCGCCCATCTGGGCGCGGACGCCCGCCTGCGCGACGACCTGCTGGTCGGCCTGGCGGTGTCCTGGAGTCGGGTCGATCTGGACTACAGCGACCCCGATCGTAGCGGTGATTATGAGTTGGACCTCACCAGCTTCCATCCCTATGTGGGCTGGAGCGCGCTTTCGGGGAAACTGGATCTGTGGGCCACCGTGGGCTACGGCTGGGGCGATCTGGAGATCGCCGATGAGACGCAGCAAGCGTCGAGCGATGTCGAGATGCGCACCGTGGCCGTGGGCGGCCTCGGCCGGTTGTTGAAGGTGGGCGCGACCACGCTCCGGCTCAAGGGCGACGCTTTGCTGACGGAGATGGAAGTGGAGGGTAGCGATGAGATGGCAGCCCTGACGGTGGACGCGCGGCGGGTGCGGATGATCCTGGAAGGGAGCCGGACGCACACGCTGGCAGACGGGGCGCAGCTGGAGCCGAGCCTGGAGGTCGGGGTGCGGCATGACGGCGGCGACGGCGAGACCGGTTTCGGGGCCGAACTGGGTGGCGGCGTGCGCTACAGCAATCCGGTCATGGGCATGACCCTGGAAGGCCGGGCGCGCACCCTGGTGGGACGGGACAGCTATGGGGATTGGGGCGTTAATGGCCTGATTCGCCTGGAGCGAGGAAACGGGCGCGGGCTGTCGTTCAACCTGAGTCCCGGCTACGGCAAGACCGGCAGCGGCACCCAAAGATTGTGGCAACAGGGCCTGCACGACAAGATCGACGGCGAGCGGGATTACGGCGCGCGCATGGACCTGCGCCTTGGCTACGGGCTGCCCGCGTTCGGCGGGCGCGGTCTGCTGACCCCCTACAGCGAGGTGACCTTCGGCGACTCTGCCAGAAATTATCGCCTGGGGATGGAATGGGAACTTGGCGCGTTGTTTGAGCTGAATTTGACCGGCGAGCGCCACGAGAGTAGCGACGGTGCCGCCGATCACGCGATCATGCTGAAAGGCGAAGTCCGCTTTTAGCGCCGTATCCCTGTCGGTAACTACTCAACCCGGTTGGCTCAATGATTTTCCAGCGATGGTGGCCTGGATTGCCTGGAAAGCAGACAGGCCTTGCCGTTTTCCGGTGTTGAGGACGGAGCGAACGTTGGCGTAGAAGTCGGCTCCCCGGTTGGAGCGGAATCCCCCAGTGACCTTGCGCAAGGTGGTTGAGGGGTGGATGGCTTGTTCCGAGCCGTTGTTGGTTGGCGGCACGTCGCGTTCGGTCATGAATGTGAACAGGCTGTCACGGTCTTTGCCGTAGCGTTTGCGCAGGCGAATTCCGTCTTTGTTGGTTGGCTGACAAGCCATAACCTTGTCCATTCGCCGTTCCAGGTCGCCCCGGTATTTCTGAAGTGTACTGTCCTTCAGAGTAACCGTCCGGTCTCCCCGCCCTTGAAGGGTTTGTGATTGGCGTGCGAGCCTTCGGGTGATCGCGGGCGATCGTGTCCGTTTGAATTACGCGGACACTTGAACTTGACGGATCATCGTAGAGGCAATCGTCGGAGCTACTCGACTGCGTTCAAGCGGCGTGTTGTGGCCGAGGCGCTTGAGCCAGGGGCTTCGGTTGCGTCGGTGGCGCGCCATCACGGGCTGAGCGCGAACATGGTGTTCGGGTGGCGTCGTGATCCGCGGTTTGGGCCGGGTGGTGATGGGGTATTTTCCTGCCTGTCGAGGTGATGTCGACTGCGGTCACCGCCGCGCCGGAGCCGATCATTCCATCCAGCGACGGCCGGGTCGAGATCGCCCTTGCATCGGGCCATCGTCTGACGCTCAGCGGTGCCTTTGATCCGGACATGGTGGTGCTGTTGGCGCGAGGTCTGAGCGCATGATCCCGGTTGCCGTGCAGACGAAGGTCTGGCTGGCGGCTGGCGTTACCGATATGCGCAAGGGGTTCAACGGTTTGTCGGCGCTGCCCGAGAAGGTTCTGGAGCAGGACCCGTATTCCGGGCACCTGTTCGTGTTCCGGGGACGGCGCGGCGATCTGATCAAGGTCATATGGTGGGACGGGCAAGGGGCGTGTCTGTTTTCCAGGCGTCTGGAGCGCGGCAGGTTCGTCTGGCCATCGCCGGCGCATGGCAGGTTGTCGGTGACATCGGCGCAACTGGCGATGCTGTTGGAGGGCATCGACTGGCGCGCGCCGCTGCGCACCTGGCGACCCCTGACGGCAGGATGATTTTTTGAACAAAAACAGAGAAATATGACGCTTTAGGGATTCCCTTCAGTGTCCCGTTCTGGTATAGAATGGCTATGCTGGACCAGACCAAATCACTGCCCGATAATCCCTCGGAATTGAGGGTGTTCGCGGGGCAATTGGTGGCGACGGTCAAGTCCCAGGCGCTCCGGATCGCCAAGCTGGAACACCAGCTCGCCGGTCATCGCCGCCATCGGTTTGGCTCGAAGTCGGAGACGATGGATCAGCTTGAACTCGGGCTCGAAGAGGAAGAGATCGCGGCGGCGAAGATCGCGCCGCCTGCGTCGCCTGATACTGTCGCCGGGCCGAAGAACAAACCAAAGCGCAAACCGTTGCCGGACAGCTTGCCGCGCAACGAGCAAGTGCTGTCGCCCGGCGAGGCCTGCGGCAAGTGCGGCGAGGTTCTGAAGAAACTCGGCGAAGATGTCACCGAAGAGCTGGAATACGTCCCTGGCCGGTTCATCGTGAACCGCTTTGTCCGGCCCCGCATGGCTTGCACGTGTTGCGAGGCGATCTGCCAGGCACCATTGCCCTCGCGCCCGATCGAGCGGGGTCGTCCCGGCCCGGGCCTGCTGGCCCATGTGCTGGTCTCGAAGTATGCCGATCACCTCCCGCTCTATCGCCAGTCCCGGATATTCGATCGCGACGGCATTGATCTCGACCGCTCGACCCTGTCCGACTGGGTCGGCAAATCGGCGGCACTGCTGGAACCATTGGCTGATATGGTCGGGCGCCATGTTCAGCGCGGCCAGGCGATCTTTGCCGACGACACCACCCTGAAGATGCAGGTGAAGGGCACCGGCAAATGCAAGACCGCCCGGATCTGGACCTATGTTCGCGACGAACGGCCATGGGGCGGCGCCGACCCACCAGCGGCATGGTATCAGTTCACCGTCGATCGCAAGGGCGAGCACCCCACCAAACACCTGGCCGGGTACAAGGGCTGGATGCACGCGGACGGCTATGCCGGGTTCAACGAGCTCTACCGATCCGGTGGTGTCGATGAAGTCGCCTGCATGGCCCATATCCGGCGCAAGTTCACCGATGTCTTCCAGTCGGAGGGCTCGATCATCGCCGAGGAAGCCATCAAGCGCATCGCCGGGCTCTACGTCGTCGAGAAGGATGCCCGCGGCAGGTTGCCCATTGAGCGGGTCCAACTCCGGCAAGCCCGCGCCAAACCGATCTTCGATGCTCTGGAAGCCTGGCTGCAAACCCGGTTGCCAAAGATCTCCGGCAAGTCCGAACTCGCCAAGGCGATCCGCTACGCCCTGACCCGGATGAGGCGCCTGCGCCCGTATCTCGACCACGGCTTTCTGGAGATCGACAACAATTCCGCCGAACGCGCCATGAAGCCGATAGCCCTGGGTCGCAAGAATTATCTTTTTGTCGGCTCAGAGGCTGGCGGTAAATCCGCCGCCATCGCCTATACCCTGATCGAGACCGCCAGGCTCAACGGCGTCGATCCCCAGGCCTGGCTGACCGATGTGCTCAGTCGCATCGCCGATCACAAAATCACCAAGCTCGACGAGTTGCTCCCCTGGCGTTTCGCTCAAACCTGAGCGCAATCGGCCGACGCTGAACCGAACCAGAGCCCCGAGACCGGACGGTCACCCTTCAGACGCTTTCGCCGTCGGCCCGGAACACAGGCGCGCAAGATGACCATTTTCAATCAAACCAAAAGCGGACACTCTATATGCTACAGAACCGGACATTTCTATTTGTTACTAACACCGCGAACTGATGACAGGTCAAAAATTTCGGATCTGTAACCTGTAAATCCCGGAGCAATACTGGACCACGGAAACGGTCGGTTCGTCTGACCGTCGCGGAGTAAAATTCCGCCATTCTAAGTGTCCGACTCGAAACTCTATGAGATATGGCAATACCTTGCGAGGCGTCGGGTGACGAGGCGGATATGAGCGATGAGGATCCACGCCTCGGCGCCGGCGCTGGTCTTTTCCCGGTCTTTCGCCAATCTCCGGCATCGGTTCAACCATGCGAACGTGCGCTCGACCACCCATCGGCGGGGGATGACCTCGAAACCCTCGGCGGTGTCGGAGCGTTTGACAATCTCCATTGTCCAGTCGCCGATCTTTGCCAGTTTGCCGCGCAGCTTCGGTCCTGCGTAGCCGCCGTCGGCGAAGACGTGACGCAGCCAGGGGAAGGCGTGGCGGATCGATTTGAGCACCTCCGGCGCGCCGTCGCGGTCCTGAATATCGGCGCTGTGGACGATCAGCCCGACCATCAGGCCGAGCGTGTCGGTGACGATGTGGCGCTTGCGGCCCTTGATCTTCTTGCCGGCGTCACAGCCGCAAACCCCTCCACTCCCGGTCGTTTTCACGCTCTGGCTGTCGGTCACGCCGGCCGAGGGGCTAGCCTCGCGCCCTTCCAGTTCCCGCGCCGCCATCACCAGGTGATGATTGATCGTCCTGAGCAGGCCGCTGTCGCACCAGTCGTGGACGTAACGCTGAGCCATCGAGGGCGGCGGAAAATCGTTCGCAATCATCGCCCACTGGCAGCCCGTCGAGGCCATGCAGAGGATGGCGTTATAGACATCGCGCAGTTCCGTCGGGCGCGCGACCGGCCGATCTTCTTGTGCGCCGGCAGGAATGGCGCGACAAGCGCCCACTCCCGGTCCGTCAGGTCACTTGCATATCGGTCGCCGTGCCGCGCATACTCGCGGCGAGTGGTGTTATTAGCATTTATTTAATTACTTACATTTGGAGACGACTTTTTCACCCTTCTTGCTATGCCATATTGGCATGACAAAATCCGAAAAGAATATTGGACATGACGCAGAAAATCCGGTGGAACGGCGTGAACTGAAATCTGGATTGAGCATGAAGAGCGGTTTTTCACGCCCTGCGAAGAAACAACCGGCCTGCTGCTCTCAAAACCCCAGACGAAACCGAATGACGCAGACCACACCAAATGACAACGATTGCGAGAGGAACCGAAGCATGGCGATCCGAACTCCTGTCGAGGCAAACGAACGTGTATATCCGGTGCCCAAGGTTCCGGCGATTGCGATTTGCCTCGATGGCTGCGAGCCAGCCTACTTGGACGTAGCCATCGCCGATGGCCTGATGCCGACCCTGGAGCGCATGCGCAAGACCGGGACCGACCGTTTGGCCCATTCGGTGATCCCGTCCTTCACCAACCCGAACAACCTCTCCATCGCCACAGGACGCCCACCGATCGTGCATGGTATTTGCGGCAACTTCCTGTTTGACCCGGATACCGGCGAAGAGGTGATGATGAACGATGTCCGCTTCCTGCGCGCCCCGACCGTCTTCAAACAATTCTACGATGCGGGTGCCAAGGTCGCGGTTGTCACTGCCAAGGATAAATTGCGCGCGTTATTGGGTGCCGGTCTGAATTTCGACGACGACCGGGCCAAGTGCTTCTCGGCCGAGAAATCCGACACGTCTACCACCGCAGTTCATGGCCAGGAGAAGGCCTCGGAGTGGTTGGGCATGGCGCAACCGGAAGTCTATTCGGCGGAACTGTCCGAGTTCGTTTTTGCAGCAGGTGTGAAGCTTCTGAAAGAGTGGAAGCCGGACCTGATGTACCTCACCACAACAGACTATGTGCAGCACAAATACGCCCCGGATCACCCCGAGGCAAAAGCCTTCTACAAGATGTTCGACAAATACCTGACCGAGCTCGACGCTCTTGGCGCTGCGATCGTCGTCACGGCCGATCACGGCATGAAGCCGAAACATCATGAAGATGGCTCACCCAAGGTTGTCTACGTTCAAGAACTGATGGATGAGTGGCTGGGCGAGGCGGTCGTGCGTGTGATCCTGCCGATCACCGACCCTTATCAGCCCGTTGACGAAGTCGGCCCTGGACACGAGCGGCCTGGTCTGATTCTATGATATTCTGATTTGACCGGGAGGTTCGCCGATGTCGATGGGACTGCAGAAGGATCGTCAGGGTGATTTGATGGTGGGCTGGGCGGAGATGCCGCGCTCGCCGGGTCATGTGTTTTACGACCGTCTTCAGTCGGTCCTGATTGAGGGCGGCTTCGACGACTTCGTCGAGGCGACCTGCCGGTGCTATTACGCGGCCAGGACGGGAGCGCCTTCGGTGCCGCCGGGGCGCTATTTCCGCATGCATCTGGTGGGCTACTTCGAGGGCATCGACTCTGAGCGCGGGCTGGAATGGCGCTGCTCGGATTCGCTGTCGCTGCGGGAGTTTCTGCGGCTGGAGAGCCGGGATCGTGTGCCGGACCATTCCTGGCTGTCGAAGACCCGCACGCGTCTGCCCCACGAGGTGCACGCGGTGGTCTTCGATTGGGTTCTGGCGCTGATCGCCGAGGCGGGTTTGGTGAAGGGCGACCGCATCGGGGTGGATGCCTCGACCATGGAGGCCAACGCGGCGCTGCGCAACATCGTGCGGCGCGACACGGGTGAGGGCTACCGGGAGATGCTGGAGCATCTGGCCCGGGAGAGCGGCATCGAGACGCCCACGGCCGAGGACCTGGCGCGTCTGGACCGCAAGCGCAAGGGCAAGAAGCTCTCGAACCAGGATTGGGTTTCCAGGAGCGACCCCGAGGCCAGGGTCGCCAGGATGAAGGACGGCACGACCCATCTGGCCTACAAGCCCGAGCACGCGGTGGATCTGGACACCGGGGCGGTGGTGGCGGCCGAGTTGCACCCAGCCGATGAGGGCGACACCACGACGCTTTTCAAGACCATGGCGGCGGCCGAGGCAAACCTCGAGGCGGTGGCTGCGGCACCGACGCCAGAGAGCCCGGCCGAATGCGTCACCGACAAGGGCTATTTCTCACGGGCGGTCTTGAAGGCCCTGGACGACAGTCCCTGGAAGACCCGGATCGCCGAGCCCAGGCAGAAGGGCTTTTCGCGCTGGCGCGGTGACCAGGCGGCGCGCCGGGCGGTCACCAACAACCGCGTGCGGCTCAAGTCCGGGGTCGCCCGCGATGCCTTCAAGCTGCGCGCCGAGATCGTCGAGCGCTCCTTTGCCCACACCCTCGATCGCGGCGGCATGCGCCGAACCTGGCTGCGCGGGCGCGAGAACGTGCACAAGCGATACCTGCTTCACGTCGCCGGCCACAACCTCTCGTTGCTGATGCGCCAACTCATCGGCGCCGGCACCCCGCGCCAGGCTGTGGCGGGCGGATATGGCGGTGTTTTCGTGCTTGTTGCGCCCGCTGGAGCCGTTCTGGTCGCTCGGATCGTCCTCATCGTCTCGGAGGATGGCGAAACCGCCGACGCCGCGTTATGTTTCGTCGTGGGGTGAAACCCGGTCAAGTGGGGTGAAACCCGGTCAATGGCGACTTTTTCAACGGGCTGTTATGTCGTACACCACGGTGCGCTGGGGGGGTTTGCGACTGCCTATTTGCCTGCAGAAGTCAACAGATCCGATATCGTTGCAAAGCTGGAAGCGACCGACGGCATCATACTGGTGCTCGAAAAGGAAGATGCCATCAAGCGTTTCGAGTTACCTGGGGACCGCATCGGCGACATCGTGATGGTTTCGGGTGAAAATATCTGCATCGGCACGTCCGAGCATCGGCACGATCTGGCCGCGCTGAACGAGCCGCTGCGCAGTCACGGTGGTCTGACCGAACAGACCGTTCCGTTCATCGTAAACCGTGTCATTGATCTGCCCGGCAAACCAGACCTGCGCAACTTTGATGCGTTCTTCTATGCCACAACGGCTGCGGCTCTCTGAGCACGTGTTCGATGTACGAAGCCGCGACGCGAATCCGCCATTCGGCGGGGTCGAACTTACGCGCCCTGGTGCAGTCGCGCTTCGGTCGCCCCGCGCAGGCAATGAAAGCCAGGCCCGTGTCCGGGCCTGGCGGCATCGTCCAAGGCTTCTGGCTCTCCATCTTCTCGACCAAGGCGGTGAATCATGAAATTCTGATATCGCACGACTTCTTTCAGGATGGGTTCCTGGACGGTTGACACCGTGCGCATTTGCCCAGCTTGAAGCGGTCACACCCTCCAAAAAACAAAGATGCACCAGGTAAGGGCAATCGCCAGCGCCCCCCAGAGCGGTGTGCCCATCAGGCCGAGCCAGCCGAGGAAGATGAAGGCGGAGCCCAGGAGCGAGATGAACAGCCGGTCGCCCCGGGTGGTGTCCAGCCCCAGGATGCCGCGGCGTGGTGCGCCGCCGGGAGAGCGCCACTCCAGAATTCCCATCACCGCGATCGATCCGAAGACGAAGACGAAGAATGCGGCAGTGGGCCAGGTCCAGGCCATCCAGGTCAGGTCCATGTGGTGCCCTCCTTGCCGTCAGACACGGCCCAGGGCAAAGCCCTTGGCGATGTAGTTGCGCACGAAATATATCACGAATGCGCCGGGGATGATGGTCAGGCACCCGGCGGCGGCCAGCAGGCCCAGTTCATACCCGGCGCTGGAGGCGGTCTTGGTCATGATCGCGGCTATCGGCTTGGCCGCGACCGCCGTCAGGGTCTTGGCAAGCAGCAGTTCCACCCAGGAGAACATGAAGCAGAAGAAGGCCGCAACCCCGACGCCTGCCTTGATCGTCGGCAGGAATATCTTGAAGAAGAAGCGTGGGAAGGAATAACCATCGACATAGGCGGTCTCGTCCAGTTCCTTCGGCACACCGGACATGAAGCCTTCCAGGATCCACACCGCCAGCGGGATATTGAACAGCGCATGCGCCAGTGCGACCGCGAGGTGGGTGTCGAACAGCTCGACCGCCGAATAGAGCTGGAAGAAAGGCAGCGCGAACACCGCCGGCGGCGCCATGCGGTTGGTCAGCAGCCAGAAGAACAGGTGCTTGTCGCCGAGGAAGCGATAGCGCGAGAAGGCATAGGCCGCTGGCAGCGCCGCCGCCACCGAAATAGCCGTGTTGATCGAGACGTAGGTCAGCGAATTGACATAGCCCATGTACCAGGTCGGGTCGGTGAAAATGGTGCGGTAGTTGTCCAGCGTGAACTCGTGTGGCCATAGGCTGAAGCCGCCGAGGATCTCGTTGGTGGTCTTGAACGACATGTTCAGCAGCCAGTAGATCGGCAGCATCAGGAACAGGATGTAGAACGCGGGGGCGAGTGATATGAGCCGTTTCATGTCTCCGCCCCCCTCAATCCGTCTCGTCGCGGGTCATCAGGGTGTAGAACACCCAACTGACCAACAGCGTGATAACGAAATAGACCAGCGACATCGCCGCCGCCGGGCCCAGGTCGAATTGGCCCAGCGCGATCTTGACCAGGTCGATCGAGAGGAAGGTGGTGGAGTTGCCGGGGCCGCCGCCGGTGAGCACCGAGGGTTCGGTATAGATCATGAAGCTGTCGATGAAGCGCAACAGGATGGCGATGGTCAGCACCTGCTTCATCTTCGGCAACTGGATGTGACGAAACACCGCCCAGGCCTTGGCGCCGTCGATCTTCGCCGCCTGGTAATAGGCATCGGGGATCGAGATCAACCCGGCATAGGCCAGCAACACCACCAGCGAAGTCCAATGCCAGACATCCATCAGGATCACGGTGAACCACGCCGCCAGCGGCTGCTGGGTGTAGTTGTAGTCGACGCCCATGGCGTTGATCGCCCGGCCCAGTAGGCCGATATCCGGCAGCGCAAAGATGTTCCACATCGAACCGACCACGTTCCAGGGGATCAGCAGGGGCAGCGCCATCATCACCAGACAGACCGGGACCCAGGGGCCCTTGCGCGGCATGGTGAGGGCGATGGCGACACCCAGTGGCACCTCGATGGCCAGAATGGTTCCGGTGAATATCAACTGCCTGCCGAGGGCTGCATGGAAGCGCTCGGAGTTCAGGATATCCTCGAACCAGCGCACCCCTGACCACAGGAAGATATTGTTGCCGAAGGTCTCCTGCACCGAGTAGTTGACCACTGTCATCAGCGGGATCAGCGCGTTGAACGCCACCAGCAGGACCACCGGCAGGACGAAGAACCAGGCCTTGTGGTTTTCGGTCTTGACCGCCATCGTTCAGGCTTCCCCACCAGTATTGGCTTCGGTCAGCCAGCTATCGGCGTAGACGCGCGTGCGGGCGGGGTCGAAGGCGAGATGGGCTGTCCCCTCGGGAATCGCGCCGCCGATGGGCGCGAGGAGATGGACCCGAGTGCCGTTGGCGCGGGCCTCGACGATGCGGTGACGGCCAGCGTCCGAGACCTTGACCACTTCGGCCGGAATGCCGGTCTCGGCGAAATGCACGAATTCCGGGCGCACGCCGATTTCCAACTGGTGCGCGCCTTCGGTGCGGCCGATGCCCGCGCTGACCGGCACATGGACGTCATTGAAGAAAGCGCCGCCGTCGCGGACCTCGCAGGGCAGGACGTTCATTCCTGGAGAGCCGATGAAATGGCCGACGAAGGTATGCGCCGGTCGCTCGAATAGCTCGACCGGGGTGCCGATCTGCACTACCTCGCCATCTTGCATCACCACCACCTGATCGGCGAAGGTCAGGGCCTCGGTCTGGTCGTGGGTGACGTAGATCATCGTGACGCGCACCTTCTGGTGCAGTTCCTTCAGCTTCGAGCGCAGCTTCCACTTCAGGTGCGGGTCGATGACCGTCAGCGGCTCGTCGAACATGATGACGTTGACGTCGTCGCGCACCAGCCCGCGTCCCATCGAGATCTTCTGCTTGCCGTCGGCGGACAGGCCTGAGGCGCGCTGGCCCAGCATCTCGGTCAGCTCCAGCATCTCGGAGATCTCGCGCACCCGGACGTCGACCCGGGCCTCGTCGACGCCGCGATTGCGCAGCGGGAAGGCCAGGTTGTTGTAGACCGTCATGGTGTCGTAGATGACCGGGAACTGGAACACCTGGGCAATGTTGCGCTGGTCCGGCGGCAGAGCGGTGACGTCGCGACCGTCGAACAGGACCTGGCCCTCGGAGGGCGTCAGCAGGCCGGAGATGATGTTGAGCAGAGTGGTTTTCCCGCAGCCCGAGGGGCCGAGCAGGGCGTAGGCGCCGCCGTCGGACCAGTCGAGATCGATCTGGCGCAAGGCATAGTCTTCCTCGCCCGCGGGCTGAGCCATGTAGCTGTGGCGAAGCGATATCAATCCGATCTTGGCCATGTTAACGCCCGGATCCCGAAGTTTTCCAGATGAATCGGGAGCGCTGATTCCAGGTCGCCCCACCCCGGCCCCCGAGCGGAGCCCTCGCGAAGCTGCATGCTATCGGCCGAGACTCCGGCTCGAGGCCAGGGCGGCGCCGGATCAGAGAGCATCCGAAGTTCTCGATTATGGCCATGCGCCGCCCCCCCCCCCCTACACGCTTGCGACAAGTTTGCCATTGGCACCGAAATAGAGGCAGCCGCCGGTATCGACGAAGAAATCATGCGTGGCGCCAACTTGGTAGGAATGGACGCCATGGCTCTGGGCCACCCAGGTGCGCCCGTTCATGTCGAAATGGGCGACGCTTTCGGAGCCGGAAAGTTCAGTGACCAGAACCCGGCCGTTGAGCCGGACCGTGTTTTCCGCACCGCGCTTCGGGCTGATGTAATGGGGGCGGACGCCGACCGTATAGTTGCCGTCCGGCGCTGTGGCGATGGCGCCGGTCGCGGGCCACTGGACAGTATCGTCGAGGATGATCCGATCCCCCCGCTTGGCAACGGGTGCTGCGTTGATCGGCGGGTCGGAGAACACCTCCGCCGTCTCCAGATCGCGCGGCTGACGGTACGAGACCGGGGTTTCGCCGAACTGGGTGATGCGGCCTTCGCTCATGGTGGCGGTGTGGCCGCCCAGCAGCAGCGCCTCGGACGGCTCGGACGTGGCGTAGACAACGATGGTGCCGCGATGGGCGAAAAGTTGGGGAAGCTGGTCGCGCAGTTCCTCGCGCAGCTTGTAGTCGAGGTTGGCCAGGGGTTCGTCCAGCAATACCAGGCCCGAATCCTTGACGATGGCGCGGGCAAGTGCTGTGCGCTGCTGCTGACCGCCGGACAGCTCGGACGGGCGGCGGCCCAGCATCGGGGTCAGCTTCAGCAATTCGGCGGTCTCGCCGATCCGGCGCTCGATCTCGGCCCGGCCCATGCCGGCGACACGCAATGGCGAGGCGATGTTCTCGAACACCGTCATGTTCGCGTAGTTGATGAAGAACTGATGCACCAGCGAGACGTTGCGGCTTTGCGTCGAACGGCCGGTGACGTTCTCGCCATTGAACCAGATCTCGCCGGAGGTCGGATGTTCCAGTCCGGCCATCAGCTTGATCAGGATGGTCTTGCCGGCGCCTGTCGCGCCGAGCAGGACATTGAAGCCCTCGGTCGCCAGCGTCAGGTTGGTTTGATGGATATGGGTCTCGGCGCCGATGCGCTTGACCACATTTCTCAATTCGAGCGTCATGCTGGCTTTCAGGTTTGCCTTGTGCTGTCCGGAACGTCGCACTTTCTGGCGCTCGGGGAAACACAAGCCTTTGGTCGGTAACCGCCGGAAAGCCGATTGGCTCCCCGGCGGCAATGGTGTGCCGCAGTCTGGCGTCTTAGTTGCCGCCCCAGCGCTTGATCAACTCGTCATAGGCGATGGTTTCGCCCTGCGGCTTCTCGTTGGCCAGCTTGGCCTTCGGGCCGTCGGCCTTGCCAAGCCACTCGGAGGGATCGACCTCGGCGTTCAGCCGCGGGCCGCAGCCGCCATAGACATTGGCCGCTTCGTCCGCCGCCTGCATCCGGGCCATAACCTGGTCCATCTCGCCGGCGAGGCGGTCCATCGCCTCCTGCGGGGTGAAGGCGCCCGAGTTGACGTCGCCGATCTGCTGCCACCAGATCTGGGCCAGCTTGGGGTAATCGGGAACGTTGATCCCGGTTGGCGACCAGCGAACCCGGTCGGGTGAGCGATAGAACTCAACCAGACCACCGAGTTTTGGTGCGCGGTCGGTGAAGCTTTCATGCTGGATTGTCGATTCCCGGATGAACGTCAGGCCAACATGGCTTTTCTTCACATCCACTGTCTTTGAAACGGCGAACTGTGCGTAAAGCCAGGCAGCCTTGGCGCGATCGACCGGTGTGGACTTGAGGATCGTCCAGGAACCCACGTCCTGATAGCCGACTTTCTGGCCATCCTTCCAGTACGGGCCATGCGGGCTGGGCGCCATCCGCCACAGCGGGTTACCCGCGGCATCGACGGTATTGTTGCCCTCGGACTGCGGCGCAACCATCGAAGCAGTGAAGGCCGTGTACCAGAAGATCTGCTGGGCGACATTGCCCTGCGAAAGCGCCGGCAACGACTGATAGAAATCATAGCTTGCCGCACCAGGAGGCGCATAGGCGCGCAACCATTCATCCCACTTGCGGATCGCATAAACCGCGGCCGGGCCGTTTGCAGCACCGCCGCGCGATACGCTTGCGCCAGCCGGGTTGCACGAACCGGCTTCCATGCGGATACCCCATTCATCAATGGGAATGCCGTTTGGCTCGCCGGCACTGCCGGTGCCCGCCATCGACAACCATGCATCCGTCATGCGCCAGCCCAGATCGGGCGCGCGCTTGCCATAGTCCATGTGTCCGTAGATGGTTTTACCGTCGATTTCCTTTACGTCTTCGGAGAAGAATGCGGCGATATCCTCGTAGGCAGACCAGTTGACCGGCACGCCAAGCTCGTAGCCATATTTCGCCTTGAAAGCCGCCTTCAGGTCTTCACGGTCAAACCAGTCTTTGCGAAACCAGTACAGGTTTGCAAACTGCTGGTCCGGCAATTGGTAAAGATCGCCATCGGGGCCGGTTGTGAACTGAGCGCCGATAAAATCATCAAGGTCCAGTCCGGGGTTGGTAACGTCGGCGCCTTCGCCAGCCATCCAGTCGGTCAGGTTGTAGGCCAACTGCAGCCGTGAGTGCGTTCCAATCAGGTCGGAATCGTTCACATAGGCGTCATAGAGGTTGCGGTTGGTCTGCATCTGGGTCTGCACCGCCTGCACCACCTCGCCTTCGCCGAGGATCTGGTGGTTGACCTTGATGCCGGTGATTTCCTCGAAGGCCTTGGTCAGCACCTCCGACTCGTAGCTGTGGGTCGGGATGCCTTCCGACAGCACGTTGATCTCTGTTCCGACGAAGGGTTCGGCCGCCTTGATGAACCACTTCATCTCGGCCATCTGTTGTGCCTTGGAGATGGCCGAGGGTTGAAATTCCTCCCCGACCCACTTCCTCGCAGCCGCCTCGTCGGCGAATGCGGGATACGCTGAAACGGTCAGGGCAATCGCCGCTGCCGCCGAAAGAAGGTGCTTGTGCATCTTCAGCCTCCCTTTGTTTTGAATCGATTTCGTTCGCGTGGCCGAGATGTTCAAACGAAAGTCACTTGCGCGTCAAGTGAAGATATCTAAAATGCGGGAGATCGCTCCCGGGAAGGCGCCGTGACTGAGCGGGCTCGGGCTGACAGAAAATTGGGCTGGATGGAAATCGGCATGTGTGCTCGGAACGTAAGCATCTCGGACCGCCAGAACGACATTCTGGCCGCGGCGCGCAAGGATGGGCGGGTTTTGGTCGACGGCCTGGCGGCGTTCTTCGCGGTGACGCCGCAGACGATTCGCCGCGATTTGAACGAGCTTTGCCATCGCGGACTGCTGGCGCGGGTGCATGGCGGCGCGATGCCGGCCAACAGTATCTCGAATGTGGGTTACGAGGACCGGCGCCACCTGTTCGTCGGCGAAAAGACGCGGATTGGTGCGGCGGCGGCGGCGCAGATACCGGATAACAGCTCGCTGATCGTCAATATCGGGACCACCACCGAGCAAGTCGCCCGGGCGCTGTATAATCACCGTGATCTTGTTCTGATTAGCAACAATATCAATGTGATAAACATTCTCAATGGATCCCCTGCGAAGGAGCTGATCTTGGCCGGAGGGGTGGTGCGCCAATCCGATGGCGGCATCGTCGGCGAGGCCGCGGTCGAGTTCATCCGGCAGTTCCGGGTCGACTGCGCGGTGATTGGTGCCTCGTCACTGGACGAGGATGGCGCGATTCTGGATTACGACTACCGCGAGGTTCTGGTAGCGCGCGCGATCATCGCCAATGCGCGGCGCACGATCCTGGTCGCCGACCACCAGAAATTCGAACGCTCGGCGCCGGTGCGTATCTGCGATCTGTCGCAGATCGACATGTTCGTCACCGACCGTCCGCCGCCGGCGCGGTTCATGGAGGCCTGCACCGTCCACGAGGTCGAGGTCGTGGTGGCGGGGGGAGGGGCTTCTCGTTCGCCGGACAACGAACATGAATGACCCCCGGCGACTTCCGACCCAGCCCGGCCCGATCCAGTCCGGCGCAACCTTCGATCTCGCCGTCATCGGTGGGGGTGTCAATGGTTGCGGCATCGCCCGCGATGCCGCCGGGCGCGGCCTCTCGGTCCTGCTGTGCGAACAGGGCGACCTGGCGCAGGCAACCTCGTCGGCCTCGACCAAGCTGTTCCACGGGGGGCTGCGTTATCTGGAGTTCTACGAGTTCCGGCTGGTGCGCGAGGCGCTGATCGAGCGCGAGGTGCTGTTGCGCGCGATGCCGCATATCTCGTGGCCGCTGCGTTTTATCCTGCCCCACCACAAGGGCCAGCGCCCAACCTGGCTGCTGCGGCTGGGGCTGTTCATCTACGACCATCTGGGCGGACGCAAGATTTTGCCGCCGACCAAGACGCTGGACCTGACCGCGGACCCGGCGGGGGCACCACTGAAGGACGGCTTTCGCAAGGGATTCGAATATTCCGACTGCTGGATCGAGGATTCGCGGCTGGTGGTGTTGAACGCGCGCGATGCCGCCGCCCGTGGTGCCGAGGTGCTGACCCGGACCCGATGCGAGGCCGCTTCGCGTCAGGGCAGCCACTGGCAGGTCGAGTTGCGCGATGTGGAGACCGGTACGGCGTGGACGGCGCGCGCCCGCGCGTTGATCAATGCGGGCGGGCCCTGGGTCGGAGAAGTGATCCGCGACCGGGTGCGGGAAGATACGCCCGATCGCATCCGCCTGGTGCGCGGCAGCCATATCGTCACCCGCAAACTGTTCGACCATGACCGGCCATATATCTTCCAGCAATCCGATGGCCGCGTCATCTTCGCCATCCCCTACGAGACCGACTTCACCCTGATCGGCACGACCGAGAGCGACCATGACGGCGACCCTGGAGAGGCGGTCTGCGCACCGCAGGAAGCCGCCTATCTGTGCCAGGCAGCGAGCGCGTATTTCCGAGAACCGGTCACAGCCGAAGATGTCGTCTGGAGCTATTCCGGAGTGCGTCCGCTTTATGACGATGGCGCTTCATCGGCGACGCAAGCGACCCGGGACTATGTGCTGAAGGTGGTGGACCGGGATGGAACCGCGCCGTTGCTCAACATCTTCGGGGGTAAAATAACCACCTACCGGCGGCTGGCCGAAGCAGGGTTGGCCAAACTGGTGCCGTTCTTTCCGCGGATGGGCGGGGCCTGGACCGCAGGTGTATCTCTGCCTGGCGGCGATTTCCCGGTGGACGGGGTCGAGGCGCTGATCGGAGAACTGCGCGCGGACTATTCCTTCCTCGATGCCGGATTCGCGCGGCGCTTGGTGCGCGCCTATGGCACCGAGGCGGGCGAAGTTCTGGGCGATGCCGCTTGCCTGGGTGACCTGGGCCAGTGCTTTGGCTGGAACCTCACCGAGCGCGAGGTCCGCTGGCTGATCACCCACGAATGGGCGCGCGCCGCCGACGACATTCTGTGGCGCCGCACCAAGCTGGGCCTGCGACTGAGCAACGACCAACGCGACGCACTGGGCGCGTGGATGCGGGTGCAAACGGAAAATGCCGAACCCGTACAGGAAGGTAGAGGGGATCCCCGGAACTGATTTCGCGATAGATCAGCTCTAAGCTGGGACGTCCAACGGCTGGCCCGGTTGCCAAGAACGCTGTTGCAGGCGCTCCAGCAATTCCATCACGGGGCCACGATCCTCGTGGATCAGCAGGACGAGCATGTCGCCAGGCTGCGCCCACTCCAACGCATGGCGGGTTGCCTCGATCTCGTTGCCGGTCCGCACGATGGCCTCGTCCGGCGCGCCGAGGCGGCGCAGTTCCGCCTCGATGACGGCCGGCAATTCCCCCAGCTTGCGGCCACGCAGCTTGTGCGGAAGCTCCTTGACCACCACCAGATCCGGCCCCGCCTCCCAGACGACGCGCGCCAACTCGGCGGTGTCGGCGTCGCTGCGATCTCCGGCCTGGCCAACCAGAACCGCGCGCCGGTTGACCGGGAGCGTTGCGAGCGCCCCGAGAAACGCGGCGACGCCGTGCGGGTTGTGGGCGAAATCGACCACGGCGGTCACCCCGCCGAGCTCGATGAAATTTCCCCGGCCGGGGTTTTCGTCAGCCGAACCGGTGAACCCCGCCAGACCGCCCCGCATTGCCTCGACCGGCAATCCGAGAGCGTCGGCGATGCAGATCGCGCCCAACGCATTGGCGATATTGAACCGTGCGGCACCGTTCATGCCGAGCGGAAAGGCACCGACCTCCAGCACCGGGATGGTTTTGCCATCACGGGCCAGGGTCAGCGAGCCGTCGCGGAGGAATGCGGCCCGCCCGCCCGCCGAGAACCAGGCGTCGAGGCCGTGGCTATCAGGTTCCAGACTGATCCAGGCGATTTCTCCATCATGCCGCGCCCCACGCTTGACCAGTTCGGGGTCATCGACGTTCAGAACCATCAGCCCGCCGGGCCTGAGCGCGCTGGCGATGAGGAATTTCGCGTCCGCCAGGGTCGGGACGTCGACAATACCGTAATCGCCCAAGTGATCGGCGGCGACGTTGGTGATCAGGCAGACATCGGCATGTGGAAGCGCCAGGCCGCGCCGCATCAGGCCGCCGCGGGCGGTCTCGATGATCGCAATCTCGGTACGCGGGTCGCGCGCAGCCTGGCGCGCACCGCTTGGCCCGGAGTAGTCACCGGTATCGAGAATTTCGTTGCCGACCCGGACCCAATCGCTCGAAGACTGCCCGGCAATGCGGCCCGCAGCCGCCACAATGGCCGCGGTCAGACGCACGGTCGTGGATTTGCCATTGGTGCCGGTGACCATCGCCACCGGAATGTCGCCCAGCGCGTCCCAATCAACCGCTTCGGGGGCCGGTATTGCGCTATCCGGCCAGAGCCGGCCCCGCGCACCGAGACCGATGGAGACCTGATCTTCGCCCACAAGGAACGTGATCCCGCGATCCTGCGCCGCCATGGCCAGCGCGATGACCTTCGAATCAGCGTTGCTGTTTATACTGCGTGTCAGGTCCGCAACGATTTTGGTCCGATCGACCATGCCGCCATCGAATATCGCCTGGGTCATGTCCCAGGCACGCTCGATCAGGTCGGTTGCCGCGTAGAGGCCGTCGATCGGGGCGGTGACAGCGAGGCTGGCGCCGCCGGGGTAGGGCCGTATGGCAATGCTCTCGGCCCCCCAGCCGACCGCATCCAGCAGACTGCGCGCGCAACGGCGCCAGAGCGTCAGAACCGGCCCCGAAACGGCCTCCCGCAGATCGACAACCTCACCAACGGCTCCGGGATGGTCGAGGGCCAGACTTGCGCCGGTCAGTCGGCGAACATCGGTCAATCGCATACCTGCCCCCAACTTCACTCCGGGCGGTGATCCGTCAATCCGCGGGCACCAATTCAGTCGGACTCTTCAGGCTCGGCCTCGACCCGCACACCGCGCGAGTCCCGGACCATCCGGATGCCGCCCAGCAACAGAGATTCCGGAACATCCGGCGCGTCCGGCACTGCCGTTGCCGTGGCCAACGGGTCGTCTTGAAGCGGCTCTGACGGCGCCTCCGGTGTTGTGGTTTCGGCGGGCACCGGTTTTTCCGGCTCCTCGCGGTTGAAGTAGATGATCTGCTTCCAAGACCGCTCGATCTGGTCGCCGAAGATCAGCACCAGATCGCCCGGCCCAGCCATATTGAGCGCGGCATCAACCGCCTTCTGCTCCGAAGGGATGACGTCGATTGCCGCATCCGCGACGCCATTGGCAATCAGCGCCGTGCGCAGCAATTGCGGAACCTCGTCATCGCCGCGGCCACGCGGGTTGTCGTCGCGGCGCAGGATATAATGGTCGAAACCACCGGCGGTGATGCGGGCGACCTCGGCGATATCCTCATCCCGTCGGTCGCCGGGCAATGTCACGACGCAGATCCGCTTGCCGTCGGGATCGAGTTGCTGCACCAGCTTGGTCATCGCCTCGATCGCCGCCGGGTTGTGGCCGTAATCGAGGATCACCCGGAACGGATGCTCGTCGAACACGTTCATCCTGCCGGGTGCCTGGAAGAACGAGGTGTTGAAGGTCCGCAGGCCCTGGCGGATATCCTCCAGCCCCTTGCCCATGCCATAGCAGATCGCGGCCGCGAACAGCGCGTTTTGCACGTTGTGGGTGGCGCGCCCTTCCAGGGTCGCTGGGATCAGATGGGTCCAGATCAGCGGAATATGGGCCTTGTTGTCGTAGATCGTGATCATCTGGCCGGCCAGCCCCTGCTCCAGCACCACGGCGCGCCCGCCTGTGCGCACGTGCTCGCGCACCAACGGATGTCCGGCGTTCATGGTGACATAGCTGAGGTTCTTGGCCTTGGTGTGCGCCGCCATTTGCAGGCACAATTCGTCGTCGGCGTTCAGCACAGCATCGTCCCGCGCAACCTCGACGACGATGCGCTTGACCTTGGCCATGTCCTGCAGCGTATCGACCCCTTTCAGCCCGAGGTGGTCGGCGGCGACGTTCAGCACCGCCCCGACGTCGCAGCGCTCATACCCCATCCCGCGCCGTAGCAGGCCGCCGCGCGCGGTCTCCAGCACCGCGACGTCCACCGTGGGATCACGCAGCACCATCTGAGCGGCCGCCGGCCCGGTCAGGTCGCCCTTTACGCTGAGATTGCCGTCGATATAGACCCCGTCCGTGGTCGCCATACCGACGGTCATGCCGCTGAGCTTCAGGATATGCGATACCATCCGAGCTGTGGTCGTCTTGCCGTTGGTCCCGGTGATCGAGGCAATTGGAATCCGGCTGGGCGAGCCCGGCGGGAACAGCATGTCCATCACCGGATCGGCTACATTGCGGGGCGTCCCCTCGCTGGGGGCCACGTGCATCCGGAAGCCGGGAGCGGCGTTCACTTCGCAGATTGCAGCGCCAGTCTCCTTGTAGGAGCGCGAGATGTCGGAGCACAGGAAATCGACGCCGCCGACATCAAGGCCGATCGCCAGCACCGCGCGCACCGCCATCTCGCGGTTGTCGGGATGCACGAGGTCGGTCACGTCGATCGCCGTGCCGCCGGTCGAAATATTCGCCGTCGAGCGCAGATAGACGGATTCGCCCGCCGGCGGGATGCTGGTCTTGTCGTAACCGGCCTTTTCCATCATGCGCAGCGCCTGGCGGTCGATCTCGATGCGGGTGAGCACCTTCTCGTGCCCGAGCCCACGGCGAGGATCGCTGTTCACTTCTTCGATCAGCGCGGCAATCGTCTTGACGCCGTCGCCGATTACCCGTCCGGGAACCCGCTTCGAAACCGCAACCAGCTTGCCGCCCACCACCAGCATCCGGTGATCGAAACCCTGGATGAAGGCTTCGATCAACACGCCGCGCCCACCGCCCTTATTGTCGTCCCTGGCGACTCCATAGGCTGCCGCGACACCTGCTTCGTCGGTCAGGCCGACGGTAATGCCGCGCCCATGGTTGCCGTTCAACGGCTTGACAACGACGGGAAAACCCATGCGCCGTGCTGCGCGGGCGGCTTCTTCCTCTTTGTAGACCAGGCGCTGCTTCGGCAGCGGCAGGCCGAGATCGGCGAGGATCTTGTTGGTTTCCTCCTTGTCCGAGGCCAGCTCGACCGCGATGTAGCGGGTCTCCGAGGTGATGGTCGCCTGGATCCTCTGCTGGTTTCTGCCATGGCCAAGCTGGATCAGGCTTTGCTCGTTCAGCCGCAGCCAGGGGATGTCGCGGGCCCGGGCTGCCTTGACCAGAGAGGCGGTGCTGGGGCCGAGCGCGCGGCGTTGTGCGAACTTGATGAAGGCATCGCGCTCGGCGTCGAAATCGAAGTCATCGCGCCGGTTGTCCTCGGCCACCGGGTCACCGGTCACCAGATCGGCGGGCAGCAGGTGGCGGATCAGGTCGATCGCCAGCTCGGCCGCACGCAACCCGACATCCTCCTGCTCGAACTCATAGATCATGTTGTAGACACCCGGCGCGCCCGCGCCGCGGGTCTTGCCGAAGGTCACGTCGGCACCAGCGACGTTCTGCAACTCGATCGCCATGTGCTCCCAGACGTGGCCCAGCCAGGTGCCCTCGTCCTCGCGCAGGCGGCGCACGAAGCCCCCGGGTTCGCGATACGAGCAACCATGTTCGTGCAAACCCGGCAACGCTTCGAGAAGCCCATCGACAAATGCCTCGCCGAGCTTGGCCGATGGCCATTTCTCCAGTTCACCCAGATCGACGACATGACGGATGACCGGGAACAACGCGTAGATGTTCGGGCCGCGAAACACCGATGTTTCGAGAATCTTCATGATCGCTCCCTGTTTATATTCACACCGCGTCGATCACTGTCCGGCGCCACGCCGATCAGCCTAGCACCGGAATACGCCGATGCAAATCGAACCGGTCGCCACTGACCAGAACATTCAGCTTGAGCCCGAAAAACCCGATCGCGCCACCCTTGCGCGCTGCGGCCATCGAGTTGTGGGTCACCTCCGACGTATCGACCACGGTAACACCGCCACTGCCAACCACTTCCAGTACATCATCGCCATTGATGAAGGCCGCTGTGTCCTCGTCGACCCCGAGCCCGATCAGCGAGGGGTTGAAGGACAGCGCCGCCATCAGCCGCCCGATCCGGTCGCGCTCGCGGAAATGCTGGTCGACGATCGCAAGCCGGGTCAGGCCAAGCCCCTGCGCCAGCGTCGTCATCCCCATCCGGGGCGTCGGGCCGCTCTTGCCATAGCAGAGCATGTGCTCACTGATGAAGGCAGCGCCGGCGGAGGTGCCTGCGACATGAACCCCCGCCGCGTTGGCCCGGCGGATGGCGCTTGCCACCTCGGTCCCGCCGAGGATGGTCGACAGGCGCAACTGGTCGCCACCAGTCATGAAGATTCCGGTCGCCGCCTCGAGGGCTGCGACCGCTGCGGGGCGCATCGCGTCGGCCCGTTCCTTGATGTGGAGAATATCGACATGTCCCGCGCCGCCGGTAGCAAATGCGTGGTGATAGATCTCACCGGTATCGTCGAGCTTCGAGGCCGTCGGAATAACTGCGATCCGCGCCGATGCCCCACCGCATAACTCGACGAAGCGCCGCAGGACCGTCGCGTGCCTGATCTTCTTCTCTGCGCCGCCAATCGGAATGGCGAAGCCGCGATGTGTGCTCATCAGGCCTTCCAGTTAATGATTGCCCGGCGAAAGAATGCCGGACGCAGACGAATGCCGCATGTAGCCCGGGAAATCAAAGACTATGTGGCAGTTTCACAAATTCGACCCATATGGGTTCGACAATGATGTCGAGGGGCGATGCAATTCGATCTGCATGGCCGCGTGAAATAGCAAAAGCGACTTCGCCGAATTCGTGGGCAGTTAAGGACTGTCAAACTCTAGCTATCATGTGCGCTTCGTTCGAAGTTGATGGGCGATTGATAGCCAAGCGTCGAACGGCGCCGGCCCCTGTTGTATCAGCCGTCAATGAACTCGAACAGCGCCGGACACGCTGTCCTATCTATCGAGTTGATCAATGGATAACCGCTTTTTTTCGATTAACGGAGATAACAGCAGAGTGTTAGCGTAACGTCGTGGTGCCGGAGGCGGGCCAACGGACGCTTGTTGACGGCTATCGAAACGGGAGGAACCAATGATCCACGCTCACCAAGATTTTCTCGGGCTATCCCGGGAATCCAAAGGCCTGAAGAAGTTTGGGCAAGTCATGGTCATGGCCACTGCGCTCACTGTCGGCGCAGGTCTGGTATCCGGCGCTGTGGCGCAGGTCTGCGAACAACCTGACGAACTGACCTTTGCGATTATCCCGACTGAAGAAACGGTCGCGGAACTCGAGCTTTACAAGCCAGTCACAGATAGGCTTGCAAAGGAGACCGGAAAGAAAATTCAGTTCTTCATGCCGACCTCGTATGCTGCGGTTGTCGAGGGACTGCTCGGCAAATTCGTGGATGTGGCCGTTCTGGGCCCGTACAGCTACGTAATCGCCAATGAAAAGGACGAAACCATCGAGGTCTTCGCCACTTACGCCAAGCGCGCCGGCCATCTGCAGAAGGAAGGCCCGGGCTACGCAGCGGCATTGATTACCAAGAAGGCGTCAAAGTTCACCGATGTGGCCTCACTGGAAGGGTCGGTTCTCGGGCTGGTCGATCCTGGCAGCACCTCAGGGAACTTGTTCCCGCGCGTTGTCTTTTCAAAGAATGTCGGTGGCGACCTCGACGCCTATTTCGGCAAGGTCGTGTATACTGGCAGCCATGAGCTCTCTACCGTTGCCGTAGCCAACGGCAAGGTGGACGCGGCTTTTGTCGCAACGCACCGTTTCGACAACGTGGTGAACAAGGGCGAGGTCGCGCTTGACGATTTCAACATTCTGTGGATGTCGCCACCGATCCCGCAGGATCCCTTCGTCTATCGCAACACGCTTTGCGACGATCTGAAGGCCAACATCCGAGCGACCTTCCTGGGCCTGTCGATGGATAACGAGGGTGAGGCAGCCTTCCTCGACAACGTCAAATCGGACAGGTTCGTCGCCGTCTCTTCGGCGGACTATGATGTTATCCGGGCCCTCAAGAAGGCCAAGGACGCAAGGAAGAACTGATCTTCCGCCGGGCCCCTGGGGGCCGGACATCTCAAGCATCGGCAAGGCGGTGATCGCGCCGCCTTGCAAGATCGAATGCTACCTTGCGCAGGTGTGGGACTGGTATGCCAATTCTCTCGATCAAGGATCTCAGGGTCCGCTATGCTGCTTCCGGCCCGGAAATCCTGAAGGGCGTCAGCTTCGATGTGGACGAGGATGATTTTTTCGCCATCATCGGACCCAGCGGGGCGGGAAAGTCGACGCTGATCCGCTGCATCAATCGCCTGGTCGAGCCGAGTTCGGGTGAGATCATTCTTTACGGTTCGAATGTCTTGTCGCTGGGCTCGCGCGACCTGCGTCGGGTGCGCCGCGGCATCGGTATGATCTTCCAGGAGTTCAATCTGGTGAATCGGATGTCCGTGATGGACAATGTTCTCTCTGGCAGGCTTGGCTATGTCGGCAATGTCACCGCGCTGTTCCGGCTTTTCTCCAAATCCGATGTCTCCCGGGCGTTGAGCATTCTGGACCGGGTGGGTCTGTCAGACCATGTCGACAAGCGAGCCGACGAACTGTCGGGCGGCCAACGCCAGCGGGTCGGGATTGCCCGGGCGCTGATGCAGGATCCGAAACTGCTGTTGCTTGACGAGCCGACCTCCAGCCTGGACCCAAAGATCGCACGCGAGATTCTGGGCATGATCAAAGAGATTGCCGCCGAGTTCGGCGTCCCGGTTCTGTGCAACATCCACGATGTGCAACTGGCCATGGAGTATTGCAACAAGATCATCGGATTGCAGGACGGCGTGAAGAAATTCGACGGGCCGACGTCCAGCATGAAGAAAGAGCACCTCGACGAAATCTATGCGATGGAGGTCCTTTAGTGACCGAAACGGCCACAGTCCCCGTCGACCGTTTCATGGCCGCGCGAGCTAAAGCGCGGCTGACCCGTTCGCTCATCTATCTGGCGATGCTGGCTGTGGCGATCTGGTGTCTCAAGTCAACCGTCGTGGATGATACCGATTGGGAGCGCATCGGCTCCCTGGGCTCGATCCTCGAATCGGTCGGTCAGTTTGCCGATGTCGACTGGAGCTTGATTCCGAACCTATGGAAACCGGCGCTCGAGACGATTATGGTGGCGACCCTTGGAACCTTGCTGGGCGTTATCACCTGCATTCCCGCGATCTGGTTCGGGGCACTGAACATCACGCCATATGCACCGGTCACTTACCCGATTGCCCGGTTGATGATGACCCTAAGCCGGTCGATTCACGAAATTGTCTGGGCCCTGTTCTTCGTCGCAGCGGTCGGGCTCGGTGCATTGGCCGGCGTGCTTGCAATCGCCGTGCGCTCGGTGGGTTTCATTGCCAAGATGTCGGCGGAGGCGATCGAGGATCTGGACCCCAATCCGGTTGAGGCGATCCGTGCCGTGGGAGGTAGCGAGTTTCAGGTCTTCATCTACGCCATCCTGCCTCAGGTGCTTCCGGCCATGATTAGCGTCATCATTTTCGAATGGGAGATCAACATCCGGCGTTCCTCGATCCTGGGGCTGGTCGGTGCCGGAGGGTTAGGTCTGGTGTTCTTCCGCCAGCTCAATACCTTCAATCACCCGGGCGTCACCACGGTGATCCTGGCTATTCTGGTTCTGGTGTTGTTCGGCGAGATAGCCTCCCACTACATCAGAAAGTCGATGATCTAAGTCATGACAGACACCCCTTCCATCAACCCGAACATCGCCATCGCAGCCAGTGAATGGCACCGCACGAAGTACCCGCAAGCGCTCTATCGTTGGGGTGGCCTGGTGCTGGCGTTGACGTTCCTGAGCTATTCGATTGTCTTTCTCAATATCCCGCTGGAACGCTTTTTCGGGATGTTCGGCCGGGTCGGGACGCTGATCTCCGATCGCTACTACCCACCGGACATCGCTTATGTGCTGGACAAGGGCTATCTGGCGACCGTGTTCGATACGATCCAGATGGCCTATCTGGGCGCACTGTTCGGGATGTTGGTGGCACTGCCGCTCGGTTGGTTCGGATCCTACAACATGACGCCGAGCCGGCGGTATATCTATCCCGCCGCCCGGTTTCTGACCATGGGAACGCGCGCGGTGCACGAGACGATCTGGGCGATCCTGTTCGTCACCATCCTGGGCTTCGGGATGCTGGCGGGGGTGCTGGCGCTGACCATGTTCTGCATCGGCTTTGCCGGAAAACTGTTTTCCGAAGAGGTCGAGGGCATCGACATGGGCCCTGTCGAGGCCATCCGTGCCACCGGCGCCAGTCAACTGAGCGTGATGATCTACGGGGTGTTTCCGCAGGTGCGCGTCGCCTTCACGGGGATCGCGATCTATACTTGGGATGTGGCGTTTCGGGCCGCCACCGTTGTCGGGTTTTTTGGGGCAGGCGGCATGGGCTGGTATCTGAAGCGCAATGTCTTGCAGATCGAGACAAACCGCGTTGCTGCAATATTGCTGTCCATCATCGCCCTCGTTCTTGTGTCCGAAGCCGCATCGGCTTGGGCGCGTGCGCGCGTGGCCAAGGCCAAGTGACCATAGCTCAGTCGCGTTGCACCCCTGAGATACTCTTCGCCAGGGTGAAGAACTCGCTGATCAGCGGTCGATTCCGGCGCGCTTTGAGACAGGCAATATACGCATGGGTGAACATCTTGGCGTCCGTGACCTCAAGGGAACGAAGCTCGGGATGCGCCGCGAACTCAGTCTCGGAAATCACTCCGATACCAAGGCCTCGTATGATCGCTTCGCGCAATCCCTCACGGCTTTCAATCTCAAACACCGGCGTGACATTGACGCCGGCTTTCAAGGCAGCCCGGTCAAAGGCCGCTTGGGTGGTTGAACTTGATTTGCGGATAATCATCGGCTCGCCGGCCAAATCTGCTATTTGAATGGTCTCGCACCCGGCCAGACGATGGGTGCGGTTCACGACAATCAGAACCCGGTGCTGGTTGTAGAATGCGGAATGGATCGTATCGCTGGTGCAATCACGCCCGACAATGCCGATATCGGCTCGAAACTCGTGCAAATCCGAGATCACCTCGTCGATGATTGTAAGACGTACAGCGCATTTGATCCCGGGGCGACGTTCACGAAATGCTGCCAGCAGTTCCATTACATCATACGGTCCGACCACGCTGAAATTCAGCTCGCCTTGCTCGAAGTTTTTTACCGCATTCAGAAAGGCGATCGCCTCCTGTTCGTGGCCGAACAGGTCGTGGGTGATGTCGTAGAGCTTATGCCCGACCTCGGTCAGTTGGATGCTGCGACCCATGCGGTGAAACAATTCAACGCCGAAATATCCCTCAAGATTGCCCACATGCGACGATACCGTCGGTTGTCCGATGTTCAGCTTGCGCGCGGCCGCGGTGAACCCACCTTCGGCCGCCACATGATAGAAAGCTTCCAGCCATTTTTGATACATTGATCAAACCGATGGATTTGCCCGTTTTTCCAATTTTACCAGATAGCGGGCTATGTGCTAGCCCTAATTATTCGTTTGTGGGGCAGTGTGTCGGAGTATCCTATCCGGTTGCGCCACGATCGGTCCCGTCTGGCAGGCAGTGAGGGTTTTCCATGTCACAACGAACGGCGCGTGCCGCTGTCTATGACGCTCCGAATACACCCTTCGTGATCCGGGAGTTTCCCCTTCGCGACGTGCGCCCCGATGAAGTTCTGGTGAAGGTTTCAATGTCGACGATCTGCCGGTCCGACATCCATTCCTATCACGGTCTGCGCCACAATCCCTGCCCAGGCATCCTTGGCCACGAGATCATCGGCGTGATCGACCAGCTCGGGGCCAAGATCAAACGCGACATGCGGGGCGACGCGCTTGCGGTGGGCGACCGGATCACCTGGACCGAGTACTTCCACCAGGGCGAATCCTATTACCGCGACATTCACGACATGCCGCAAAAATCGACCGGTGTGCGAAAATATGGGCACGATCTGGCGGAGGAGGATCCACACTTTCTCGGCGGGTTCGCCGAGTATTGCTATGTGGTGCCGGGCACCGGCATCCTGAAGCTGCCGGACGAACTTAGCGACGAGGAGGCGACGCCGATCAATTGCGGCGTGGCAACCATGGTTGCGGTCACCGAGGCGACCGAAATTGGCCTTGGCGATGCCGTCGCAATTCAAGGGTTGGGGCTTCTTGGCCTTTATGGTTGCGCGATGGCCAAATCGCGCGGCGCCCGTATCGTGATCGGTATCGACTCGGTTGCTGACAGGCTGGCGGCGGCGAAGCAGTTCGGGGCCGACGCGGTTGTCGATATCACCGGCCGTGACGAGGACGACGTCGTGGCCGAGATCCGGGCTCTGGCGCCTCCCGACGGGGTCGACGCGGTGATCGAGGTTTGCGGTCATCCGGGCGTGATCCCATCGGGCCTGAAGATGCTCCGCGTGGGCGGGCGCTATACGCTGGGCGGAATCGTCAGCGCCGACGCCAATGTCACGCTGGATGCCAATATGTTCGTCAAGAAATGGATCACGCTGCGGGGCGTTCACAACTATCACCCGCGTCATCTGATCCAGGCTCTGGATTTTGTTCTCACTAATCGGGACCGGTTTCCGTTCAAGAATATCGTCGAGTCCACCTTCAGATTGGATGAACTGGGGGAAGCATTCAAACGCGCATCCGAATGCTCGGTCATGCGTGCAGCGGTAATTCCATAGGATGGTTGCAATACCAGTGTTCGCGATCACGAACCTATCCCGCCTGCCGGTGCGTCTTATACATCCCATACATGACGCATGAGGTTGCTGCTCCCCCCGAGCGTTGAAGCTTTCTGAGGGAAAACCCAGAAAAGGAGAGCCTGGAATATTATGTTGGATTGGATGTTGGCCAAATGGACGAAGCCGCTTTCGCGGCAATGGCGCTTGTCGCTGGTGTTGCGCGCTGACCGGAGCGTTGTAATTTTGTGATCTGCCGAACCTGGTTGACGATTGGGACTTTCTCAATCGATTGACGGGAGGTTCCGATGACAGAGGAGAAGATCACACCGCTTCGGGAGCGAATGATGGAAGATATGCGCATCCGTGGGATGGGCGACAAAGCCCGGAAGTCCCATATCCGGGCCATCAAGGATTTTGCTCGGTTTCTGAAGCGATCTCCGGATACGGCCCGGCCCATCACTTCTATGCGTTCTGGAAGGGAGAGCATCCAGCTTGAGCAATCTTGAAATTTCTTTGAGCCACTTCGGCTCAAGGGATCCAAGATCGGGGAATGCAGCAAGGCGGTGCGGGTGGATTTCCGCACCTGATAAAACCAAGCGGCCCCGGGGTGAGCCGGGGCCGCCGAATTGGCTATGCCGCCGAACTTAGGAGGCGAACCACCAGCGTTCGGCGTTCTTGAGGCCGTCGAGATCCCAGTTGGAGGCGATTTGATCGGGCAGGCCGAGCTTCACCGAAGCCGCCGCGGTGTCGGCCATGAACTGCGGGATGATCGAGGCGCCGTCGTTGTGCAGGATGCCCTGCATCTCGACATACATCTCGCGCCGCTTGGCGCTGTCGAGCTCGGCCCGAGCCTGGATCAACAGCTTGTCAAAGCGCTCGTTGGACCAGAACGACTCGTTCCAGTCGACGCCCGTCTGATAGATCTGGCTGAACACCCAGTCCTCGGTCGGGCGTCCGCTCCAGTAGCTGGCCGAGAACGGCTTCTTCAGCCAGACATCACTCCAGTAGCCGTCGTTGGGCGCCCGGTTGAGGTTGATCTCGATGCCCGCCTTCCTGGCGCTTTCCTGGAACAGGGAGCCAGCTTCGACGGCGCCCTCGAAGGCGGTGTCGGCGAGGAAGAGCTCGACCGAGAGCTTATCCAGGCCAGCCTGCTTGAGGTAATACTTCGCCTTGTCGGCGTCGTAGTCGCGCTGCGGCAGTTCCTCCGGAGTGGCGCGGTAGATGTTGGCCGGGCCGACCGGGTGGTCGTTGCCGACCTCGCCAAAGCCGCGCAGGATGGTCTTGACGATCTGGGCCCGGTTGATCGCCCATTTCAGCGCCAGGCGCACGTTATTGTCGTCGAAAGGCGCCTTGTCGGCATGCATCGGCAAGGTGGCGTGCTTGTTGCCGTAGCTGATGATGACCTGGACGTTGGGGTTTTTCCCCAACAGGCCTGCCGTCTTGAGGTCGAGGTTTTGCATGCAGTGCAGCTTGCCGCTCATCACCCCCGAGGTCCGGGCGGTGGCATCGGCGATGAACAGGCTCTCGATCGAGTCGAACCAGGCCGCGTTCTCTTTCCAGTAGTTCGGGTTGCGCTCGGTGACGGTGGTCACGCCGGGCTCGAAGCTGACCAGCTTGTAGCCGCCGGTGCCGACGCCGCCTTGCCAGTCCATCGTGCCGTCGGCATTGGCCGGGCAGATGGTCAGGTGGTAGTCGGAGACGATGAACGGGAAGTCGGCGCTGCCGCCGTCGAGGGTGAACACGACGGTGTTGCTGCCGTCGGCCTTGACCTCGGTGATCGACTTCACGATGCCTTTGGCGGCGGACTCGGTGGCCTCGCCAAGATGGTGGTTGAAGCTGGCGACCACGTCGTTGGCGTCCAGGGTCTTGCCGTTGTGGAACTCGACGCCCGGGCGGATCTTGAAGGTCCAGGTGGCGGCGTCGGCGGAAGCCTCCCAGCTCTCGGCCAGTTCGCCGCGAAGCTGGTTGTCGGGGCCAATCTCGGTCAGGCAGTTGCGGAGCTGGCCGAAGTTGACGTTGATCATGTAGCTGTCGAGGGTCTTGGCCGGGTCGAGCGAGTCGGTGGTGGCGCCGCCGGTCAGACCCTGCTTGAAGGTGCCGCCCTTCGACGGCGCGGCCAGCGCCTTGCCCATCATCAGTTCCGCGCCGGCTACGGTGGCGCCGAGTGCGAGCGCACCCTCCATAAAGCTGCGGCGACCGATCCGGCCGGCGGCGAGCATCTGCTTCAGTTGGTCAAGCGTGATCATGTTTCCTCCTTGCCAAAGGCTTCGATGCCCTCGGCGTTCCCTATTGCGTGGCACCGTCGGGTCACGGCACCGATCCGGTGAGCCTAGCGGAGAGTTTCAGAGGGGGCAAACTTTCAAATCAGCCCCTTGTTATTTTGTCCCCCATTGCCTCAGCGCTCTCTTTATTCGTGGGACACTCAGATGTTGCGAGTGCGATCTGACCCTCAAGCCGGCATTTGTGTCAGGAACTCCATGACTGTGCTTGTGGGTAGCCTACAGTTTTTCGATGCGCGTTCTTGTGTTTCCGCCAGAATCAGGATGAGCTATGCCCGAGTTTGGGTGACGGGTGATCATGCGGCGGCATGGGTTTGGTCGCTGCTCGCTTCGATTCCGTCGTTGAACTTGACGCCTTCGACGAGCTTTGACAACTGGTGATGGCTTCGCAGGCGGCACCATGTTTTCGCCGCCGCCATGATCAGCTTGAAAACCATCCACATTGCGGTGTCGTTCGACAGACATCCCCGGCTGCGGACGGTTCGGTGACGTACGGTTGCAAAGACGCTCTCGATCGGGTTGGTGGTGCGCAGGTGCTGCCAGTGTTCGGCCGGAAAATCGTAGAACGCCAGCAGTTCCGCGCGATCCCTGGTCAGGCATTCGACCGCCTTGGGATGTTTCGCCTGGTATTTTGCGGCGAAGACGCCCATCGCCCTGGCCGTATCGGCGCGGCTCTCGGCCATCCAGATGGCACGGAGATCGGCCTTGGCTGTCTTCCGGGCCGATTTCGCGAGCTTGTTGAGAACGTTCGATGTCTTGTGAACCCGGCACCGCTGATGCCTGCAGGTGGGCCAGACTTCATTGAGCGCCTTCCAGAAGCCGAGCGCCCCGTCTCCGGTCGCCAGTTCCGGCGCCACTGCCAGGCCACGGGCTTTCAGCCCTCTCGGCAACTCGCCCCAGCTCCGGGCGCTCTCGCGAAAGCCGGTCTGCAAGCCCACCAGCTCTTTCTTGCCCTCCGGCGTCGCACCGATCAGCACCAGCATGCACTGGCGGGCATCCTCCATGCGGCCCTGGAAGTAGTCGTGATCGTCTACCGATTGCTGGTGGCGTGGCATCTGATCCGTGCCTATCCCGGCCGCTATGCGCCGGTTCCAAAAACGACGCAATCGATCTACGAATTGGAAGACGAGTAGGCCGATCTGGATCGTTCGTCGCCGCCGAACTCAACAGAGAGGCTTACGCAGTTCGATCGATGGCTTCTTGCTGCACGACCGAAATTTCCGCCGGGCATTGCATCAATATCTTATTTACCGCCAAGATTTGCGCTCCAGGCTGCGGCGCTTTTGGGCGGCGTCCGGCAATCGTTGGCCGCCTGTGTGATGCCCGGTGCAGATCTGGATGCGATGTGCTATTGCTGCTCAGCCGCATCGGTCGAACTGGGCGATTACGCGATTGCCGATGCCGTGCACAAGGTCAAGCCCGGCGCCCCAGTAATCACGCCGACCCTCGCCGCCCGCACGGCCTTTCACACCCTGGGGGGTCAACAAGATCACCATCCTGCCCCCTATCTGAAGGAGACCAATCGCCCAATGACCAAGAATTTCGCCTGTCACGGCACCGGCACCGCGATCGACATCAACGCCATCCACCAGGCCAAAGCCCGGATCGCAGGCCGCATCCGGCCGACACCGTTGGCTCCATCGCCCGGCCTGTCGGAAATCTCGGGCGCGCCGGTGCATCTCAAGCTGGAGCACCGCCAACTCACCGGCAGCTTCAAGCTGCGCGGAGCGACTAACGCGGTGCTGGCCTTGCCTGAGGAGCTGAGGCGATGCGGCGTTGTCGCGGCATCCACCGGCAATCATGGCCGTGGCCTCGCCTATGCAGCGCAACAGGCCGGGGTGCGCTGCATCATCTGCATGTCGTCGCTGGTGCCGCAAAACAAGGTCGAAGGGATCAAGTCCGAAGGGGCGGAAGTGCGCATCATTGGCGAGAGCCAGGACAACGCGCAGATCGAGGTCGACCGCCTGGTGGCCGAGGATGGCATGACCATGATTCCCCCGTTTGACCACCCGGACACCATCGCTGGCCAGGGGACACTGGGGCTGGAACTGCTGGCCGACCTGCCCGAGGTCGAAACCGTGCTGATTCCGCTCTCCGGCGGTGGTCTCGCCTCGGGCGTCGCCGCCGCGCTGAAGGCCGGGCGCAATGATATCCGCGTCGTTGGCGTCTGCATGGAGCGGGGACCCGGGATGTATCAGTCCCTGCAGGCCGGCAAACCGATCTTCACCGAGGAGTTGCCGACACTTGCGGATTCCCTGGGCGGTGGCATTGGCGTCGACAACCAGTATACCTTCCCGATGATCCGCGATCTGGTCGACGAAATCGTGCTGCTGACCGAGCAGGAAATCGCCGCCGCTATCCGCCACGCCTATTGGCAGGAGCGTGAAGTGATCGAAGGCTCCGGCTCAGTCGGTATCGGCGCGGTCCTTGCTGGCAAGGTGGCGTTGACCGGCCCGACAGCCATCGTGGTCAGTGGCCGCAACATCGATATGGACCTGCACCATCGGCTGATCTCCGGCGAACCCGGTCCTTATGAGGAACAAGAATGATGCCCGATATCAAGATTCTGACCGAGACCGAGCTTCGCAGCCTGGTCCGGCTCGATAAGGAATTGGTCGCCTGTGTCGAGAATGCTTTTCGGGCGTTGGCTGACGGCGGCGTGGTTATGCCGCCGATCATGCGGCTGGATATCCATCAGGCCAACGGCGAGGTGGATTCAAAAACCGCGTATATCCCCGGCCTCAACAGTCTCGCGGTCAAGATCGCTGCGGGCTTTTATGACAACCCGAAGCTGGGGCTGCCCACCTGCAACGGGCTGATGGTTCTGCTCAGCGCCAAGACCGGGGTGGTCGAGGCCGTGCTGCTGGACAATGGTTATCTGACGGATCTGCGCACCGCGGCAGCGGGGGCGGTCGCGGCCAAGCATCTGTCGCGCGAGGATGCCACATGCGCGGCGATCATCGGTACCGGCGCCCAGGCCCGGCTGCAACTCCAGGCGCTGACCCTTGTCCGGCCCATCGAGGAGGCACGCATCTGGGGCCGGGACGTGGCCGCCACAACCGCCGCCGCTTCCGAACTGACTGCCACGCTGGACTTACCGGTAGCGGTTGCCGCCACCGCCGCCGAAGCAGTGGCCGGAGCCGATATCGTCGTTACCACGACACCATCTGCCGAGCCCCTGCTGCAAGCGGCCTGGCTTGCGCCCGGCCAGCATGTCACCGCGATGGGATCGGACGCCGAGCACAAGAACGAGATCGACCCGGCCGCAATCGCCCGCGCCGACCTCTATGTCGCCGACAGCCTGGCGCAGACCCGCCTGTTGGGTGAGCTTCACCATGCCATCGAAGCGGGTCTGATCGCCGCCGACGCCCCATATCCGGAGCTTGGCCAGATCATCGCGGGCACGCCGGGCCGCACCTCGCCGGGCCAGATCACCATTTGCGACCTCACCGGAACCGGAGTTCAGGACACCGCCATCGCCACGCTCGCCAACGAACGGGCCGCGGCGCGCGGCGCGGGCACGGCTTTCGCGTCGTGAAGCGCGCCGATGTCGCTCCAAGTGACCGGCGCGCTGGGAACGTCGACATCGGCGCGCCCGACGCTGCAATCGCCCGGTAGCGAGCGCGCAGCCAATACCCCCCGACCGCGGTGCCGGTCCTTCGGACCCTTGAGCCGGCGGCGATTCGACTGGCCGGCCGTCAGGGTGCCGACAGGGCGCCGAGTTGAAGTCGACAATGCAATTTGCGGCCGCGACCGGGGCTATGTTCGTGGTGCCGTTGCCGATCGCCGTGTTGAACATGACCGTCGAGTCGCATGATCCGGTGATGCCGAAAATGCCGTTGTTGTTGGCGACATTGTAGATCACTGTGCTGTTATCCAAAAAAGTATGCTGGCAACCGGATTGTCGTGCGTGATATTGTGCCTGATCAGCGCGCCGGAGCCGAGTACCTGCATTCCGGAATTGACATTTTCGTGGGACCTGATGCCTTCGACGGCGGCGCCGTCGGTGTCGATATCGAAGACGATACCGTTTATCCAACCGGTCAGCGAACCATTGCGGATGGTGACGTTCGTGTTGCCCGCGCTGACAAAAATGCCATCCGCGGGGCTTCCCCCGCCGATCACTCCCGGTCCGCCGATGGCGAAGCCGTTGAGGTTGAGTGTGACATATGGCGCGTCGATGACGACGCAATCGGTGAGCGCGGCGGTGCCGTTGATGTTGCGCGAAAGAATGTACGAACCTGAGTTCGAGATCGTCGTGCATGTGTTGATCCTCGTCGGCGCTGCCGCCGCCTCGGAAGTGATGCTCATCAGCGCGAGTGCCAGGATGCCAGTAAGGGTGATTGGTAGTCTGTAACTACTCAACCCACCCCAAAGGTTGCGTTCCTGGGTTCGATCGGCACCAGATATAGAGAATTTTCTTGCATTGAGGGCGTGGATATGCGTCAAGTTATCTATGACTCATTTACCCGACCTGAGCCGATTGACGCATGCAGAGAAAGATGCCTTGATCCTCGCGCTGTGGACGCAGGCACAGGAGCTGGTGGCAGTGAACGTGGGCTTTGCCAGGCGCGTCACGGAACTTGAGGCAAAGCTTGGTGAGCCTGCGAAGACGCCGGACAACTCCAGTACGCCGCCGTCGCATGGGCGCAAGGCGAACAAGAAACCGGCCCGGGGCAACCGCAAAAAACGGCGCAAGGGGCATGGTGGCGGTGGGCGTCCTCTGCACCCTGACCCGGATCAGCGGGTGGTTGCGAAGGCGCTGTCCTGCCCACACTGTTATTCAGCGCTCGGCGATGAGGATCACAAGTTGCATGCGATTTATGACAAGATCGAACTGCCGCGCCCCGCTCCCATTGTCACCCGTGTGGAACTGTATGCGGCGAGGTGTCCTCATTGTTCGGAGCGCTTTGTGGCGCCGGTTCCGGCGGGGCTTGAGCCGGGGTCTCCGTTCACCCCGTCGATCGAGGCGATGGCGGTTTACATGCGTTATGAACACGCGGTCAGTTACCAGCGTCTGTCGAAACTGTTCGCCGATTTGCACGGCTTGACGATCAGCCAAGCCGCCCTGGTCAACCTGTTCAAGAGGGTCAAGCCCGGCTTTGACGCCCAGTTCCAGGCGGTTCTTGCCCGCCTGCGACAAAGCCGGATCGTCTGCTCCGACGAGACCGGCGCACGCATCAAGGGGCGCAACGCCTGGGAATGGGTTTTCCAAAACGATGAAGTCTGCGTCCACGTCATCCGCAACAGTCGGGCGAAGGCGGTGGCCGAGGACGTGATGGACGGCCACCGGCCCGCCATCTGGGTGTCCGATCTTTACGGCGGCCAGCGGGGGCTCGGGGAGGTCTGGCAAATCTGTCTGGCCCACCAGTTGCGCGACTGCCAGTATGCCATCGACGCTGGCGATGCGATCTTCGCACCGGCAATGAAAATGCTCATCTTGCGCGCCTGTGTTCTGGGCCGACGGCGAAAGCGTCTGAAGGACATTACACTTCAGAAATACCGGGGCGACCTGGACCGGCGAATGGACAAGGTTATGGCTTGTCAGCCAACCAACAAAGACGGAATTCGCCTGCGCAAACGCTACGGCAAAGACCGTGACAGCCTGTTCACATTCATGACCGAACGCGACGTGCCGCCAACCAACAACGGCTCGGAACAAGCCATCCGCCCCTCAACCACCTTCCGCAAGGTCACCGGGGGATTCCGCTCCAACTGGGGGGCCGACTTCTACGCCAACGTTCGCTCCGTCCTCAACACCGGAAAACGGCAAGGCCTGTCTGCTTTCCAGGCAATCCAGGCCACCATCGCTGGAAAATCAGTGATCCAACCGGGTTGAGTAGTTACGGTAGTCTGGTCATTTTCGCTCTCCGGTCGTAGATTTTACTTTCAATCGTAGGATAGATATTTGCGATATTCATTCTTAGCAGGAAAACTCGGTCCGATCAGTCACTAATCGCCGCCGTCTTCGCAACTATGGAACCGCTGGCGGGCATCGGCCGGGGTTGTCTCGGTTTCGTCGGGACTGGGACGGCGCATCTTCGGTTTGATGATTAGGGACCAATGAAACCTCGTATGACTTGCATCCGAATCCGCTGCGCAATTGACCCCGCCCCACCTGTTCCTGTAATGTTCACTTTACCAATACCCACCACCCGAGGTTCGCGATGCCCACATTTGAAATCCCGATCTCCGCCCAGATCTGGGACATGAAGTACCGGCTGAAGACGCCCGAGGGCGTGCCCCTTGACCAGACGGTCGAGGATAGTTGGCGCCGGGTCGCCCGGGCGCTGGCCGCTGCCGAGCCGGAAGGCCAGCGCGCCGAGTGGGAAACCCGATTCCATGCCGCCCTCGACGGTTTCCGCTTTCTGCCCGCCGGGCGCATCCTCTCCGGCGCCGGGACGGGCAGGGCGGTGACCCTGTTCAATTGCTTTGTCATGGGGACCATCCCGGACAGCCTCGAGGGAATCTTCGAGATGCTGAAGGAAGCCGCCCTGACCATGCAGCAGGGCGGCGGAATCGGCTTCGACTTCTCCCCCATCCGGCCCAAGGGCGCCGCTGTCGCAGGGGTCGGGGCCGACGCCTCCGGCCCGGTCAGTTTCATGGATGTCTGGGACGCCATGTGCCGCACCATCATGTCCGCCGGCTCGCGGCGCGGCGCGATGATGGCGACCATGTCTTGCTCTCACCCCGACATCGAGGACTTCATCGCCGCCAAGCACAATTCGGCCCGCCTGCGCATGTTCAACCTCTCGGTGCTGGCGACCGACGCCTTCATGCAGGCCATCGACGACGACGCCCAATGGGAGCTCCAGTTCGAAGGCCGCGTCTACCGCACCATCCGCGCCCGCGACCTGTGGAACCGCATCATGCAGGCCACCTACGATTACGCCGAACCCGGCGTCATCTTCATCGACCGCATCAACCGCACCAACAACCTGCACTATGCCGAGACCATCAGCGCGACCAATCCTTGCGGCGAGCAGCCCTTGCCCCCCTATGGCGCCTGTCTGCTCGGCTCGATCAACCTCGCTGCCCTGGTGCGCGAACCCTTTGAAGCCGAAGCCGCCGTCGACGAGACGGAATTGACCAACCTGGTCGCCACCGCCATCCGCATGATGGACAACGTCGTCGATACCTCGCGCTTCCCGCTGGATGCCCAGCGCGCCGAAGCAACTGCCAAGCGCCGCATCGGCCTCGGTGTTACCGGCCTGGCGGATGCCCTGCTGATGACCGGCCTGCGCTATGGCTCGGACGACGCGGTGGCGCAGACCGGCCACTGGGTGCAGGCGGTGCAGCACGCCGCCTACCGCGCTTCGGTTCAGCTTGCCCGCGAGAAGGGCGCCTTCCCGCTGTTCGACCGCGACGAATACCTCAAGGGCGAGGTCGTCTGCGCCCTGCCGCAGGACATCCGTGATGGCATTGCCCAGCACGGCATCCGCAACGCCCTGCTGACCTCGATCGCCCCCACCGGCACCATCTCGCTGTTCGCCGGCAACGTCTCGTCCGGCGTCGAGCCGGTCTTCGCCATGAGCTACACCCGCAAGGTGCTAATGCCCGACGGCAGCCGCACCGAGCAGGAGGTGGTCGACTACGCGGTGGCCAAATTCCGCCAGAAGTTCAGCCCCGACACCCCCCTGCCGGATCATTTCGCCGACGCCCAGACCCTGGCCCCCTTGGACCATGTACGAATGCAGGCCGAGGCGCAGAAGCATATCGACAGTTCGATCTCCAAGACCATCAACTGCCCCGCCGACATCTCGTTCGAGGCGTTCAAGGATGTCTACGCCGAGGCCTATCTGCAGGGCTGCAAGGGTTGCACAACCTACCGCCCGAACGCCGTGACCGGATCGGTGCTCGAGGCAAACGACCCGGTCGAGAAGATCGAGACCCTGGCCGTGACCGAATCCCCGACTCACCCCCCGCAATATCCGGGCGATGTGGTCTACATCTCTGAACCGCTGGAGCGGCCCGAGTCCCTGATGGGCCAGACCTACAAGCTGAAATGGCCGGACAGCCCGCATGCCATCTACATCACCATGAACGACACCATGGTTGCCGGGCGCCAGCGGCCTTTCGAGATCTTCATCAACTCGAAGAACATGGAGCACTACGCCTGGACCGTGGCGCTGACCCGGATGATCTCTGCGGTGTTCCGCCGGGGTGGCGATGTTTCCTTCGTGGTCGAGGAGCTGAAGGCGGTCTTCGATCCTCGTGGCGGCGCCTGGATGAAGGGCCGCTACGTGCCCTCGATCCTGGCCGCCATCGGCGGCGTGATCGAACGCCACCTGATCGAGACCGGCTTCATCGAGGGCGATGGCATGGGCCTGGCCACCGACCCCGCCGCCGAGGTGGTCGCCGAAGCGGTCGCCGTGGGCGAAACCCGCATGGCCCCCGCCACTTGTCCCTCTTGCGGCAGCTACAACATCGTGCTGCGCGAGGGCTGCGAGGTTTGCCTCGATTGCGGGCATTCGAAGTGTGGGTGAGATAGGCGGCGTACCGCCTGTCTCCAGTGTGCTCCACCCCGCCACCGTCGGCGCGCAATCGCATGGCCACCCGTGCCTCGCCGCGTGCCGATATGATCCCCTCGTCGCATAGTGACGCATGATATCGCAAAGCCATTCGTCCCGGGTGCATCATGACTGACCGCGAACCACCTGAGATCATCCAGATCAGCCTGGGCGAGATGCGTTTTGTTCCGGCACCGGCGCCAAAGCCGGAGCATGAACCTGAACCGGCGCCTGCCACCCCGCCGCCGTCGAGACGCATCTCATTGAAATGGATCACCGACGCGTTGGTCGCTATCCGGACCGGCATCCTCAGCCGGCTGCTGCTGGTGCCCGTCGTCGGTCTGGTCGCTTTCGCTGTCGCAGAGCTTCGCCGCGACATCGTGGTGATCGACCCGATTCGCCTGCCGGACGCGTTGCGGAAAATGGGGTATTCCGAGGATGTGGCCGCGTACAGGCTCTGGGACGAGGTGGTGCGGATCAACGAGAGCACGCCCACGGCGAAGGACCGCGTCACCCTCTTGCCCTCGTCTCAGAAAATGGATTTCGAAGCCCCCGGCGCCGGAATTTCGATGCAGGGGTTGGTACAGATGCTGCGCCCATTCTTTGGGCTGAGCGAAACCCGGATCACCGGGGATTTCATTTGCGCGACAACGGCCTGTGCGCCGGAAGGGTTGGCCCTGCGCCTGCGCGTCTGTAGCGCCAACGGGATGAAGATCATCTCCCTGCCTCCGATCGGCAAAAAAGAGAGCGCGGATGATATCGGGGCGTATTTCAGCGACGCGGTGCTTGAAGTTTTGCGCGAAATCGATCCCTACGTCGTCGCCTTCTATCTTTACCAGACCGATCCGGCCGCCGCCGAGCGCGAGGCCCCGATTCTCAACGCCCCGGGCCACCCGCAGCAAAAATGGGCGCTTAATCTTCTTGGCTTCACCGCCACCAATGAGGGTGATCACGATACCGCTATCGGTTGGTACAAGCGCGCCATTGAGGTCGACGAGCGGTTTGCCATCGCTCACAAAAACTGAGGCAATGCACTGCGCGCCAAGGGCGACTTCGACGGCGCGATCGCAAAATACATGCGCGCAACCGAGATCGACCCGGAATATGCTGAGGCCCAATTGAACAAAGCGGTTGTTCTCAACCGGTTGGAACGTTTTGCCGAGGCCACCGATGCGTTCGAGCGCTATCTCGTCCTCGGGCCCGAAGCCTCGAATGCCGGGCAGATCCGCGCAGCGATAGAATTGCTCCGCGCCGAAGCGGCGAAGGAATGACGGCTTCGCGACCTCCGCCCGCGCCCGCCGCACCGGTCACGCGCATTGCCAGCAATTCTCATTATGGCTTGATTTTCTGCGATGATGTTTTGTCTTCTCATTTTTGTGTTGTGCTGAGGCTTGTGCGGATGCTTTAGCGCAGTTTTGGTTCCGGCGGCGGTTCGCCGGTTATCATCGTGCGGATGAGCGCGCCCCAGTCGGTGAACAGGTGATATCTGGTGATGCTCCGCAGGTCCTGGAAGAACTGCCGTCGCGCGCCGAACGCTTCACGTGCCTCATGCCAGCGCTTGCTCACCAGGTCACAGACCGTGTGGAACGCGAAGGCGAGCAGGTTCATGGTTATGAGAAGGTTGGCCAGGTGTTCCTTGCCATGGCCGAAATTGTGCTCCAGATGGTAACCCCTGGTCTTCAGGGTATTGAAAGTTTCGTTCTCGATCTTCCAGCGCGCCCGGCCACAGGTGGCCAACTCGACGACGGTTTCTTCGTTGACCGGCAGATCGGTGACGAAGCTGTTGGTGTAGGTCACCTTGCCGGCCTTGTTGATGATCTCGATCTGAAGCCAATTGACATGCAATGCGTCTTTCCCGTCACGGAGGGGAACATCTTCCATCCAGCGGTAGCGATGAGTAACGACGCTGCGGCCCTTTTTCAGCTTTTTCTCAAGGCTCGGCAATTCGACGCCATGGAGCCATTCGTAGAGACAGCGGTGCGATGAGGGTTTGGCGGTGAAGATGAAATTGCCGCCAACCCGTTGAACCGACTCGCAAATCGGCTGACGGGAATATAGATCATCGCCCAGATAGACCGGCCCGAGATGCGCGTATTGCGGCCCGAAGCGGCAAAGCCAGCGCTTCGTGGCGGCATTTTCGCAGTCCTGTTTGTCATGTCCGTCCTGCGGTGCGATGAACTCCGGCTCAAGCACCATGGCACAATTATGGCCAGGTGCCACCACCGCCGCCGAGAGCATGGAGTGGTAATATTCCATGACGCCGTTATGGCGTTTGCGCTGCGAGCAATTCGGGCAATGAAGCTTTTGCGAGGTGAAATACTCGGTGCCGTCAAGGGCAATCAGAAGCCGTCCGCCGAGCTTCTGAAAATCCTTCAGACCGCCTCTGTCTGCGAGCAAGCCAAGGGCTTGCCCGAACAACGCGAACAGCCCATCTGGTTCCACCGGATCAAGCATCGTGCGAACATGATTGTCGGTAGGGATCTTCTCAATGGCGAACAGCGTCTCGCAGTTCGACCGCGCCCGACGCTTTTCCAACGCCCGCTGATGCGACAAAAAGGACGGGCTCTGCATAAAAAATACCGAAAATGCAGCCATGCCGATATCGGCCATAGTGTAGCTCAAATTGCTCCCCGTGCGCATGTCGGGGAACATCGCGCAACGGCTACGCAGAGTGTCTATGAGAGAATCGATGACCATATATGGTATCATTCATATATTTGCCGCCTTGGGAATCCCCTTTGTAACGCCATAATGAGAATTGCTGCTTTGTAACGCCATAATGAGAATTGCTGGAGAATTGCTGCTACACTTGCATACAGGTTCCGAACCGGGTTATCAGATTCGAGACACTTGCAATGGACCCACTTATCCAGCGGCCCAGGGGGCGTTTTCATGAACAAGAATGACCTGCGTTCAGCGCGGAGCCACAAGTTTAGCGCAGCGTCCCGGTGCGGCGCAGTTTTGCCCCCCCCCCCCCCCCCCCCCCCCCCCCCCTTTGTAACGCCAGATTTATCCGGGCTTCACTCCAGCCCCGGCCAGGCCCGCCGGGCGGGAGGCGTGGCGTGATGCCAGCGGCCCCTCGCCTCGCCGCCCTCCTGCTGGGCCCGCTAATGGTGATCGGCCTGCTGCTCGGGCTGGCATCGCCAGCCGGAGCGCAGTCGCGCCCGGTGTTCCCGGATCAAGTGGAAATCGGTGCGACGCCCAACGAAGACCACATCGACCTGTATTTCCAGTTGGGGGTGGCCACCGATACCATCGTCTTTCCGGAAGCCACCGGCGGTCCGAACTACGCTATTCTCAGACAAGACCCAGAAGACCATACACTGGAATCACTGGGGTTCAGCTTTGATCCGACCTCCCGCGTCTTCTCGGGCACACCGACGCTTGCGGGCGCGGGTCCAACAAAGACACGCGGCTTTAAATCCATCTACGAGGCGACCAACCCGAGAAGCGGTGACACCATCAACGTCTATATCACGGTGTGCGAGGAGAGCGGGAGCCCAGATGGCGCAACGGTCTGCACACCCCCGGCGTTCGCCGCGCTGGGGTTTGCCGCCGAGCTGGACGACGAGGACGGCTCGGTTGGCACGGCGATCAACCTGGTCCTGCCGGAAGCCACCGGCGGCACCGGCACTAACCCTCGGTTCCTTTACACCCTGCGTGATCTTCCCGCCGGGTTGTCCTTCGATGCGGCCAGCCGCACACTTTCCGGCACGCCGACCGCAGTAGTCGCGGAATCCACCATCACCTACCATGTCCAAGACGACGCGAGTGGGGAACAATTCTCTCAGGAATTCAAGCTCACCGTGGCCGCGGACACCACCCCGCCGGTGATTACCTTCGACCGGTTTGAACACGCTGGTGGTGTAGTCGTGGGCTCTACGACCTTTTTGAATGCTGGTGACACCCTCACGGCGTTCGTGAGCTCCGACGAACCGCTTGCCGCCACGTCGCTTGTGGATGCTGCCTTTTTTGACTTTGACGGATCAGTACGCCCTGCGCAAGATCTGCAGCCGGTAGCCGGCGTCGCCAACCAATATATGGCGACCTATACCATCACAACTGCTGATGACGATGCAGGGCCACAATTTAATGTTCGCGGTGTCACGGACACTGCCGACCCCGCGAACACGGCAGCTGATTTCAGACATTCTCTCGGAACAGTGACTATCGACACCGCGACCCCGACCATCACTCTGGTGGGCGGCCCAGTTACCGTTGCCCACGGCGGCACATACACCGAAGCGGAAGATGCGGGCATTAGTGGGGCGGAGCGGGGCGACACTACGGCGATGACGACTACCAGACCCGACGCTATGACAGTAAATGGCATAGCAGTGGACACCACCACCCCCGGCGACTACCTCATCACCTACATCGTGACCGACCGCGCCGGCAATGCCGCCGCGCTGACCCGCACCGTCACCGTGGCCGCGGCCCCCCTGGCGCTGACCGCGCCGGACGACCAGGGCTATACCGTGGGCACGGCGGTCGACGTGACCCTGCCGGAGGGCATCGGCGGCACCGGCACCCTGCGCTACACCCTGACCGGCGCCCTGCCGGCGGGTCTGGGCTTCGATCCGGACACCCGCAAGCTCACGGGCACGCCGACCGAGGTGACGAGCGCCACCACCCTGACCTACACGGTGACCGACAAAAATGGTAGCAGCCTTGGCGACTCCGCCAGCCAGACCTTCACCGTCGCCGTGAACGCCCCCCTGGCGCTGCCCGCGCAGGCCAACCAGAGCTATACCGTGGACACCGAGATCACCGCCCTGGAACTGCCGGCGGCGACCGGCGGCAGCGGCACCCTGAGCTACACCCTGACCGGGCCGGCGGGCGGCGCCCTGCCGGTGGGTCTGAGCTTCGATACGGCCCCCCGCAGGCTCACGGGCACACCGACTGCGCTGGCGAGCACCGAACTGACCTACACGGTGACCGACACCAACGGCGCCACGGCCACGGCCGACTTCACCGTCACCGTGGCCGCCTTGTCACCGTTTGCCGACCTCAACCGCACGATTCTGCCGGAAGTGGCCCGCGCCATCGCCGGCCACACGGTGGGCGCGATTGCGCGGCGCGTGACACAAGCTCGCGCTGACGGCGTCACCGATAGCGCGGGCAGTTTCAATCTCGGCGGCCAGACCACCGTGGCCGGCGTGGCCGGCGCGCTCGCCAGCCACGGGCAAGCTATGGCTGACGGCACGCTCAGCCTGAAAGATCTGCTCGGCGGCGGCGACTTTGTCTTGCCGCTGAATGCGCGCGCCGCGGCGGGCGCGCCCGGTCTGTCTTCGCTCGCCTTCTGGGGCGCGGGCGACTACAGCAACCTCGACGGTTCCGGCGGGGCGGTGGACTGGGACGGCGACCTGTTCAGCGCCCATCTGGGCGCGGACGCCCGCCTGCGCGACGACCTGCTGGTCGGCCTGGCGGTGTCCTGGAGTCGGGTCGATCTGGACTACAGCGACCCCGATCGTAGCGGTGATTATGAGTTGGACCTCACCAGCTTCCATCCCTATGTGGGCTGGAGCGCGCTTTCGGGGAAACTGGATCTGTGGGCCACCGTGGGCTACGGCTGGGGCGATCTGGAGATCGCCGATGAGACGCAGCAAGCGTCGAGCGATGTCGAGATGCGCACCGTGGCCGTGGGCGGCCTCGGCCGGTTGTTGAAGGTGGGCGCGACCACGCTCCGGCTCAAGGGCGACGCTTTGCTGACGGAGATGGAAGTGGAGGGTAGCGATGAGATGGCGGCCCTGACGGTGGACGCGCGGCGGGTGCGGATGATCCTGGAAGGGAGCCGGACGCACACGCTGGCAGACGGGGCGCAGCTGGAGCCGAGCCTGGAGGTCGGGGTGCGGCATGACGGCGGCGACGGCGAGACCGGTTTCGGGGCTGAACTGGGTGGCGGCGTGCGCTACAGCAATCCGGTCATGGGCCTGACCCTGGAAGGCCGGGCGCGCACCTTGGTGGGACGGGACAGTTATGGGGAATGGGGCGTTAATGGCCTGATTCGCCTGGAGCGAGGAAACGGGCGCGGGCTGTCGTTCAACCTGAGTCCCGGCTACGGCAAGACCGGCAGCGGCACCCAAAGATTGTGGCAACAGGGCCTGCACGACAAGATCGACGGCGAGCGGGATTACGGCGCGCGCATGGACCTGCGCCTTGGCTACGGGCTGCCCGCGTTCGGCGGGCGCGGTCTGCTGACCCCCTACAGCGAGTTGACCTTCGGCGACTCTGCCAGAAATTATCGCCTGGGGATGGAATGGGAACTTGGCGCGTTGTTTGAGCTGAATTTGACCGGCGAGCGCCACGAGAGTAGCGACGGTGCCGCCGATCACGCGATCATGCTGAAAGGCGAAGTCCGCTTTTAGCGCCGTATCCCTGTCGACAACAAACAGAATTGATCTTATGGCCTCATGAGATGCGGCGGTTCTGCGTAAAACCGTCCGTCAAAATTGCTGTTGCCTCCGTATCACGCATCATGGCGAAGCGTTCTTCAAAGGGCGGCAGATCACCCGGTTCCAGTGCCAGCGTATTCCAGCCGGCTTCTGCCCGTTACCGAACTCCGGCCCCAGGACCCAAAGTAAGCGTCCGGTCTCGGGGCTCTGGTTCGGTTCAGCGTCGGCCGATTGCGCTCAGGTCTGAGCGAAGCGCCACGGGAGCAACTCGTCGAGTTTGGTGATTTTGTGATCGGCGATGCGACTGAGCACATCGGTCAGCCAGGCCTGGGGATCGACGCCGTTGAGCCTGGCGGTCTCGATCAGGGTATAGGCGATGGCGGCGGATTTACCGCCAGCCTCTGAGCCGACAAAAAGATAATTCTTGCGACCCAGGGCTATCGGCTTCATGGCGCGTTCGGCGGAATTGTTGTCGATCTCCAGAAAGCCGTGGTCGAGATACGGGCGCAGGCGCCTCATCCGGGTCAGGGCGTAGCGGATCGCCCTGGCGAGTTCGGACTTGCCGGAGATCTTTGGCAGCCGGGTTTGCAGCCAGGCTTCCAGAGCATCGAAGATCGGTTTGGCGCGGGCTTGCCGGAGTTGGACCCGCTCGATGGGCACACTGCCGCGGGCATCCTTTTCGACGACGTAGAGCCCGGCGATGCGCTTGATGGCTTCCTCGGCGATGATCGAGCCCTCCGACTGGAAGACATCGGTGAACTTGCGCCGGATATGGGCCATGCAGGCGACTTCATCGACACCACCGGATCGGTAGAGCTCGTTGAACCCGGCATAGCCGTCCGCGTGCATCCAGCCCTTGTACCCGGCCAGGTGTTTGGTGGGGTGCTCGCCCTTGCGATCGACGGTGAACTGATACCATGCCGCTGGTGGGTCGGCGCCGCCCCATGGCCGTTCGTCGCGAACATAGGTCCAGATCCGGGCGGTCTTGCATTTGCCGGTGCCCTTCACCTGCATCTTCAGGGTGGTGTCGTCGGCAAAGATCGCCTGGCCGCGCTGAACATGGCGCCCGACCATATCAGCCAATGGTTCCAGCAGTGCCGCCGATTTGCCGACCCAGTCGGACAGGGTCGAGCGGTCGAGATCAATGCCGTCGCGATCGAATATCCGGGACTGGCGATAGAGCGGGAGGTGATCGGCATACTTCGAGACCAGCACATGGGCCAGCAGGCCCGGGCCGGGACGACCCCGCTCGATCGGGCGCGAGGGCAATGGTGCCTGGCAGATCGCCTCGCAACACGTGCAAGCCATGCGGGGCCGGACAAAGCGGTTCACGATGAACCGGCCAGGGACGTATTCCAGCTCTTCGGTGACATCTTCGCCGAGTTTCTTCAGAACCTCGCCGCACTTGCCGCAGGCCTCGCCGGGCGACAGCACTTGCTCGTTGCGCGGCAAGCTGTCCGGCAACGGTTTGCGCTTTGGTTTGTTCTTCGGCCCGGCGACAGTATCAGGCGACGCAGGCGGCGCGATCTTCGCCGCCGCGATCTCTTCCTCTTCGAGCCCGAGTTCAAGCTGATCCATCGTCTCCGACTTCGAGCCAAACCGATGGCGGCGATGACCGGCGAGTTGATGCCTGAGCTTGGCAATCTCGAGCGCCTGGGACTTGACCGTCGCCACCAATTGCCCCGCGAACACCCTCAATTCCGAGGGATTATCGGGCAGTGATTTGGTCTGGTCCAGCATAGCCATTCTATACCAGAACGCGACACTGAAGGGAATCCCTAAAGTGTCATATTTCTCTGTTTTTGTTCAAAAAATTACCCTGCCGTCAGGGGTCGCCAGGTGCGCAGCGGCGCGCGCCAATCGATGCCCTCCAACAGCATCGCCAGTTGCGCCGATGTCACCGACAACCTGCCATGCGCCGGCGATGGCCAGACGAACCTGCCGCGCTCCAGACGCTTGGAAAACAGACACGCCCCTTGCCCGTCCCACCATATGACCTTGATCAGATCGCCGCGCCGTCCCCGGAACACGAACAGGTGCCCGGAATACGGGTCCTGCTCCAGAACCTTCTCGGCCAGCGCCGACAAACCGTTGAACCCCTTGCGCATATCGGTAACGCCAGCCGCCAGCCAGACCTTCGTCTGCACGGGAACCGGGATCATGCGCTCAGACCTCGCGCCAACAGCACCACCATGTCCGGATCAAAGGCACCGCTGAGCGTCAGACGATGGCCCGATGGAAGGGCAATCTCGATCCGACCGTCGCTGACAGGGCTGATCGGCTCCGGCGCGGCGGTGATCGCAGTCGACATCACCTCGACAGGCAGGAAAAACACCCCATCACCACCTGGCCCAAACCGCGGATCACGACGCCACGCGAACACCATGGTCGCGCTCAGCCCGTGATGGCGCGCCACCGACGCAACCGAAGCCCCAGGCTCAAGCGCCTCGGCCACAACACGGCGCTTGAACGCATTCGAGTAGCTCCGCCGATTGCCTCTACGATGATCCATCAAGTTCAAGTGTCCTCGTAATTCAAACGGACATTATCGCCCGCGATCACGCGAAGACTCGCACGCCAATCACAAACCCTTCAAGGGCGGGGAGACCGGACGGTTACGACCCAAAGGCAATCCGGATTCTGCATCGTTACACTTCCAAAATAGTGAACTCCCAATTGGATTATGCGTTCAAGGCAACGTTGCCAGAACCATTAAGCGAAAGGCCCGTGAGCTCGATGTATTTGACATTGCTCAATTATACAGATGGTTTTTCGCCAAGACGACTGAGGTGAACCAGTGCCGGGGCTAGATCGAACAATTTTGCGGCAGATTGACCACGAAAGCGTATTAGCCCGAATTTCCCAAATGAACTCATGATTTAGTGACATCGGAGCGTGATTCTGGCATAAGAATCATTACGTTATAGGCAGACTTGGGGTGTTGATACGGCTCACCCGATAGGTGAATCGAAAGATGGGGTTCTAGCAGCCCGTTGAAAAAGGCACCATTGCCCGGGCTTCACCCCACTCACCCCACGACGAAACATGACGCGGCGTCGGCGGTTTCGCCATCCTCCGAGACGATGAGGACGATCTGAGCGACCAAAACGGCTCCAGAGGGCGCAACAAGCACGAAAACACCGCCATATCCGCCCGCCACGGCCTGGCGCGGGGTGCCGGCGCCAATGAGTTGGCGCATCAGCAACGAGAGGTTGTGGCCGGCGACGTGAAGCAGGTATCGCTTGTGCACGTTCTCGCGCCGGCGCAGCCAGGTCCGGCGCATGCCGCCGCGATCGAGGGTGTGGGCAAAGGAGCGCTCGACGATCTCGGCGCGCCGCTTGAAGGCCTCGCGGGCGACCCCGGACTTGAGCCGCACGCGGTTGTTGGTGACCGCCCGGCGCGCCGCCTGGTCACCGCGCCAGCGCGAAAAGCCCTTCTGCCTGGGCTCGGCGATCCGGGTTTTCCAGGGACTGTCGTCCAGGGCCTTCAAGACCGCCCGTGAGAAATAGCCCTTGTCGGTGACGCATTCGGCCGGGCTCTCTGGCGTCGGCGCCGCAGCCACCGCCTCGAGGTTTGCCTCGGCCGCCGCCAGGGTCTTGAAAAGCGTCGTGGTGTCGCCCTCATCGGCTGGGTGCAACTCGGCCGCCACCACCGCCCCGGTGTCCAGATCCACCGCGTGCCCGGGCTTGTAGGCCAGATGGGTCGCGGCGTCCTTCATCCTGGCGACCCTGGCCTCGGGGTCGCTCCTGCAAACCCGATCCTGGTTCGAGAGCTTCTTGCCCTTGCCCTTGCGGTCCAGACGCGCCAGATTCTCGGCCGTGGGCGTCTCGATGCCGCTCTCCCGGGCCAGATGCTCCAGCATCTCCCGGTCGCCATCACCCCGTGTCGCGCCGCACGATGTTGCGCCGCGCCGCGTTGGCCTCCATGGTCGAGGCATCCACCCCGATGCGCTCGCCCTTTACCAGACCCGCCTCGGCGATCAGCGCCAGAACCCGGTCGAAGACCGCCGCGTGCCCCTCGTGGGGCAGGCGCGTGCGGGTCTTCGACAGCCAGGAATGGTCCGGCACACGATCCCGGCTCTCCAGCCGCAGAAACTCCCGCAGCGACAGCGAATCCGAGCCGCGCCATTCCAGCCCGCGCCCAGAGTCGATGCCCTCGAAACAGCCCACCAGATGCATGCGGAAACAGCGCCCCGGCGGCACCGAAGGCGCTCCCATCCTGGCCGCGTAACAGCACCGGCAGGCCGCCTCGGCGAAGCCGTCGAAGTCGCCCTCGATCAGGACCGACTGAAGACGGTCGTAAAACACATGACCCGGCGAGCGCGGCATCTCCGCCCAGCCCACCATCAAATCACCCTGACGATCCTTCCGCAGTCCCATCGCCATCGGCGAACCCCCCCGGTCAAATCAGAATATCATAGAATCAGACCAGGCCGCTCGTGTCCAGGGCCGACTTCGTCAACGGGCTGCTATGGGGCACCATCGCCGCCCACGGGGTTGTGTCGTATGGGATCGGGCACTTTGTCGTAATTTCCTGTGCCATAATGCTTGCCTGTATGTATCCCATAGAATACATATGCGTATGATCGAAATCCGTCAAACGGATGCCTTCCATAAATGGTTCAAGAAGCTGAAAGATCTTCGCGCCAAAGCCAAAATCCAGGTGCGTCTGGACAGGCTTCTCCTTGGCAACGCTGGCGACGTCAGGCCCATTGGCGAAGGCATCAGCGAAATGCGGATATCCGAGGGTAAGGGATATAGGGTTTATTTGGTATCAAGGGACGATGTTTTGGTCATTTTGCTATGCGGGGGCAACAAGTCCTCTCAGCAGCGAGATATAAGCAAGGCCAAATTGCTGGCAAAACAACTGGAGCAAAACAATGGGTATCAAAACAACAACGTTTGACGTGGCCGATTATCTCGATAGTCCCGAAGCTATTGAGGCCTATCTGTCCGAAGCATTTGCAACCAACGATACGGCCCTCATTGCCGTTGCGCTTGGCGCCACCGCCCGCGCAAAAGGCATGTCCTCTGTTTCCAGGGCGACGGGCCTTTCGCGCGAAAGCCTTTATAAATCACTGAGTGAAACAGGAAACCCCGAACTCGGAACCATCTTGAAGGTTATGGGGGCGGTTGGATTTTCTCTTTCGGCCAAACCGCAATCATCGGGGGCAACCCGCATGACGTCCAAATAAGGCGTCATCGCATGTGATGCGTCTTCGGGGAGCCGCAATTCTCATTATGGTTTGATTTTCTGCGATGATGTTTTGTCTTTTCATTTTTGTGCTGAGGCTTGAGCGGGTGCTTTAGCGCAGTTTTGGTTCCGGCGGCGGTTCGCCGGTTATCATCGTGCGGATGAGCGCGCCCCGGTCGGTGAACAGGTGATATCCGGTGATGCTCCGCAGGTCCTGGAAGAACTGCCGTCGCGCGCCGAACGCTTCACGTGCCTCATGCCAGCGCTTGCTCACCAGGTCACAGACCGTGTGGAACGCGAAGGCGAGCAGGTTCATGGTTATGAGAAGGTTGGCCAGGTGTTCCTTGCCATGGCCGAAATTGTGCTCCAGATGGTAACCCCTGGTCTTCAGGGTATTGAAAGTTTCGTTCTCGATCTTCCAGCGCGCCCGGCCACAGGTGGCCAACTCGACGACGGTTTCTTCGTTGACCGGCAGATCGGTGACGAAGCTGTTGGTGCAGGTCACCTTGCCGGCTTTGTTGATGATCTCGATCTGAAGCCAATTGACATGCAACGCGTCTTTCCCGTCACGGAGGGGAACATCTTCCATCCAGCGGTAGCGATGAGTAACGACGCTGCGGCCCTTTTTCGGCTTTTTCTCAAGGCTCGGCAATTCGACGCCATGGAGCCATTCGTAGAGACAGCGGTGCGATGAGGGTTTGGCGGTGAAGATGAAATTGCCGCCAACCCGTTGAACCGACTCGCAAATCGGCTGACGGGAATATAGATCATCGCCCAGATAGACCGGCCCGAGATGCGCGTATTGCGGCCCGAAGCGGCAAAGCCAGCGCTTCGTGGCGGCATTTTCGCAGTCCTGTTTGTCATGTCCGTCCTGCGGTGCGATGAACTCCGGCTCAAGCACCATGGCACAATTATGGCCAGGTGCCACCACCGCCGCCGAGAGCATGGAGTGGTAATATTCCATGACGCCGTTATGGCGTTTGCGCTGCGAGCAATTCGGGCAATGAAGCTTTTGCGAGGTGAAATACCCGGTGCCGTCAAGGGCAATCAGAAGCCGTCCGCCGAGCTTCTGAAAATCCTTCAGACCGCCTCTGTCCGCAAGCAAGCCAAGGGCTTGCCCGAACAACGCGAACAGCCCATCGGGTTCCACCGGATCAAGCATCGTGCGAACATGATTGTCGGTAGGGATCTTCTCAATGGCGAACAGCGTCTCGCAGTTCGACCGCGCCCGACGCTTTTCCAACGCCCGCTGATGCGACAAAAAGGACGGGCTCTGCATAAAAAATACCGAAAATGCAGCCATGCCTATATCGTGACCGTTCGGTCTCGGGGCTCTGGTTTGGTTCAGCGTCGTCCGATTGCGCTCAGGTCTGAGCGAAACGCCAGGGGAGCAACTCGTCGAGCTTGGTGATTTTGTGATCGGCGATGCGACTGAGCACATCGGTCAGCCAGGCTTGGGGATCGACGCCGTTGAGCCTGGCGGTCTGGATCAGGGTACAGGCGATGGCGGCGGATTTACCGCCAGCCTCTGAGCCGACAAAAAGATAATTCTTGCGACCCAGGGCTATCGGCTTCATGGCGCGTTCGGCGGAATTGTTGTCGATCTCCAGAAAGCCGTGGTCGAGATACGGGCGCAGGCGCCTCATCCGGGTCAGGGCGTAGCGGATCGCCTTGGCGAGTTCGGACTTGCCGGAGATCTTTGGCAACCGGGTTTGCAGCCAGGCTTCCAGAGCATCGAAGATCGGTTTGGCGCGGGCTTGCCGGAGTTGGACCCGCTCGATGGGCAACCTGCCGCGGGCATCCTTCTCGACGACGTAGAGCCCGGCGATGCGCTTGATGGCTTCCTCGGCGATGATCGAGCCCTCCGACTGGAAGACATCGGTGAACTTGCGCCGGATATGGGCCATGCAGGCGACTTCATCGACACCACCGGATCGGTAGAGCTCGTTGAACCCGGCATAGCCGTCCGCGTGCATCCAGCCCTTGTACCCGGCCAGATGTCTGGTGGGGTGCTCGCCCTTGCGATCGACGGTGAACTGATACCATGCCGCTGGTGGGTCGGCGCCGCGCCATGGCCGTTCGTCGCGAACATAGGTCCAGATCCGGGCGGTCTTGCATTTGCCGGTGCCCTTCACCTGCATCTTCAGCAGTCCGTTGAAAAAGTCGCCATTGACCGGGCTTCACCCCACTTGACCGGGTTTCACCCCACGACGAAACATAACGCGGCGCAGGCGGTTTCGCCATCCTCCGGGACGATGAGGACGATCCGAGCTACCAAAACGGCTCCAGAGGGCGCAACAAGCACGAAAACACCGCCATATCCGCCCGCCACAGCCTGGCGCGGGGTGCCGGCGCCGATGAGTTGGCGCATCAGCAACGAGAGGTTGTGGCCGGCGACGTGAAGCAGGTATCGCTTGTGCACATTCTCGCGCCCGCGCAGCCAGGTTCGGCGCATGCCGCCGCGATCGAGGGTGTGGGCAAAGCAGCGCCCGACGATCCCGGCGCGCAGCTTGAAGGCCTCGCTGGCGAGCGCGGAGTTGAGCCGCACGCGGTTGTTGGTGACCGCCCGGCGCGCCGCCTGGTCACCGCGCCAGCGCGAAAAGCCCTTCTGCCTGGGCTCGGCGATCCGGGTCTTCCAGGGCCGGGTCTTGCAGGGATTGTCGTCCAGGGCCTTCAAGACCGCCCGTGAGTGATCGCCCTTGTCGGTGACGCATTCGACCGGGCCCTCTGGCGTCGGTGCCGCAGCCACCGCCTCGAGGTTTGCCTCGGCCGCCGCCAGGGTCTTTGAAAGCGTCATGGTGTCGCCCTCATCGGCTGGGTGCAACTCGGCCGCCACCACCGCCCCGGTGTCCAGATCCACCGCGTGCCCGGGCTTGTAGGCCAGATGGGTCGCGGCGTCCTTCATCCTGGCGACCCTGGCCTCGGGGTCGCTCCTGCAAACCCGATCCTGGTTCGAGAGCTTCTTGCCCTTGCGCTTGCGGTCCAGACGCGCCAGGTCCTCGGCCGTGGGCGTCTCGATGCCGCTCTCCTGGGCCAGATGCTTCAGCATCTCCCGGTAGCCCTCACCCGTGTCGCGCCGCACGATGTTGCGCAGCGCCGCGTTGGCCTCCATGGTCGAGGCATCCACCCCGATGCGGTCGCCCTTCACCAGACCCGGCCTCGGCGACCCGCGCCAGAACCCGGTCGAAGACCGCCGCGTGCCCCTCGTGGGGCAGGCGCGTGCGGGTCTTCGACAGACAGGAATGGTCCGGCACACGATCCCGGCTCTCCAGCCGCAGAAACTCCCGCAGCGACAGCGAATCCGAGCCGCGCCATTCCAGCCCGCGCCCAGAGTCGATGCCCTCGAAACAGCCCACCAGATGCCTGCGGAAACAGCGCCCCGGCGGCACCGAAGGCGCTCCCGTCCTGGCCGCGTAACAGCACCGGCAGGCCGCCTCGGCGAAGCCGTCGAAGCCGCCCTCGATCAGGACCGACTGAAGACGGTCGTAAAACACATGACCCGGCGAGCGCGGCATCTCCGCCCAGCCCACCATCAAGTCACCCTGACGATCCTTCCGCAGTCCCATCGACATCGGCGAACCCCCCGGTCAAATCAGAACATCAAAGAATCAGACCAGGCCGCTCGCGTCCAGGGCCGACTTCGTCAACGGGCTGTTAAGGCGGACGTGTCCCATTATTTCGAGAGGCTGCCGCAGCATAACCTTATTAACCTGATGACGGCGACGGACTGTTCGCCAGAAGTTGTGAGGCTGCTCGAGGAGATGCTCTTAGCTTCCGGGAAAGAAACTCGTTTGGCATCATTCAAGACTTGTTCCCTTCTGACATGCTGGGCAACTTCTTCCTCTCCGACTTTGACGCGTACTGTGAAATCCAGGGAATTCCTTCAGCGCGGTATGTAGACGACATCTACATGGGTTTTGGGACCGAACTAGAGGCGAGGCAAGGGCTAGGGAGCCTAATCGAGAGACTCCGTAAGGACGGGCTTCACCTCAACGAATTCAAGACATCAATCATGCCGGCAGAGGATGTTGTGCAGGAGGAGACCGCCATCGACCGCCTATTCGACGAGATCAGGGACGAGGTCGATGACGACCAGAACTACGAACGTGTCAGCCCATACGGATTCGAGGTCGAGTGGGACGAAGAAGAGGAAGACGATGAACATGACGAGGCTAGCATCGAGAACACAGCCGTAGAGCGGCTGATGGAAAACATCGGTGACTATCCTGATCACGAAGACCAAATTGAGAAGTTCTGGCGCATTGCGGCTGGAATTGTAGTTGATCGCCCTTGGTGTTATAGTAAGGGGCAGCCGGGTGAACCATATGGAATCCTCGCTAAATATAGGTATTAAAACGATACTTATGACTTTGCGTTTGCCTTTGGTGCCTGTGAGTAGGTATTTATCGGTGAGCTTCCGTGCTGCGCGTGGACCCATGATTTGGACGGAATATGTTGGCTCGGAATCAGGCGCGTCGCTTAGGCTTTGATACGGTGGGCTAGTATGAAGATTTCAACATGTATTGCGGTGGCGGTCGTTTCACTTTGCTTCGGCATTTCACCGGCACTGGCGGCGGAAGGCATCGGCGAGGCTATGGCGGTAGTCGATGTGGCCAGCGTTTCGGGGCAGGTGGGCGACCGGAAGCTCGCGGTCGGATCGCATGTTCCTCGGAGACCTGGTGTCAACCGACGCAATTGGCGAGGCCCAGCTTCTGTTCTCCGACGGCACCCGGATGGTCGTCGGTGCCAACTCGTCGCTGGTCATCGACGAATTCCTGTTTCGCAGCGATGCCACCGAAAACAAATTCGCCGTCCGCGCACTGGCCGGCACCTTCCGTTTCATCAGTGGCGAGGGCGGCGACAAAGGTTATCGAATCCGCACGCCATCGGCCACCATCGGCGTGCGCGGCACGGCGTTCGATTTTGTCGTGGTGCCGGGTGGGACCAAGCTGCTGCTGCTGGAAGGCGAAGCGACCCTTTGCAATGAAGACGACAGTTGCGCGACAGCGGTTGCGCTGTGCGAATTACTCCAGACCGCTGAGGGCGAGGAGGTCGAAAAAGTCGAAGACGAGAACGTCCGGGAGCAACTGACCCGTGAACACTTCCCCTACGCAGAATCGGATTCGAACCTGCTTGCGGGGTTCCAGTTCCCGGGTCTCAGTTGCGTCAAGGACGCCGAGGGCGGCCTGGCGGACATCGCGCTCGAGCGCTCGTCGATCCGCCCAACACCGTCCGCGCCTTCGGCGGTGCCGCCGCCGCCGCCGTGGCGTGCCTCATACTATGCGATCCCAACTCCGGCCCCACAACGAACAATGGCACCAACTGATCTGCCCACGTATGTTGCCAAAAAACGAAAGGGCCTATTCGGGGCCATTTTTTGCTGCTGCCGCCGAATGTCGGTGTCTGTCGCGGAAATTGCAGCACCGCCCTGCCTGGAAACAAGGGGCGCAACAGAGGAATCGAAACCAATTTTATATCGAAAATTAATATACCGCTATAAATATTTGATAGATAAGATATTTTTTATAACATCCGATCAGCGAGATAAACCCCGCAGGATCAGCCAACATCCGCCCGCGGTGTTTCTTGACGCTGTTGCAATTGGGGCTCACGAAGCCGTGAAACACTGGCTGCCTCTGGAATGGGCCGCCAAAAGATCCGATGTTTCCAAATCGTTGTACTTCGCGTAAATCCCACACAACATATCTATTCCAGGCAGGGAAAGGGACCTAAAAAATGGAAGACATCAGCGTTGTCAACATTGCCATAATCGTTTTGATCATCTTTGCGGTGGTCGTCGTCAGCCGGGCGGTGCGCACCGTACCCCAGGGGGACAACTGGACCGTCGAGCGCTTCGGCCGTTACACCCGCACCCTGGGCCCGGGCCTGAGATTCATGATCCCGCTGTTCGAGTCGGTCGGCTCGAAGGTCAACATGATGGAGACCGTGCTTGACATCGAGGGCCAGGAGGTGATCACCCGCGACAACGCCATGGTGCATGCCGACGCCATCGCCTTCTACCAGGTGGTCGACGCCGCCCAGGCCTCCTACGAGGTGCGCGATCTCGAGCGGGCGCTGACCAACCTATCGATGACCAACATCCGTACCGTGATCGGCGCCATGGAACTCGACGAAGTGCTGTCGAACCGCGATGCGATCAATTCGAAGCTCCTGCACGTGATTGATGACGCGGCCCATCCCTGGGGCCTCAAGGTCACTCGGGTCGAGATCAAGGATCTGCGCCCGCCCACCGACATCGTCGAGGCGATGGGCAAGCAGATGAAGGCCGAGCGCGAGAAACGGGCCGAGATTCTTGAGGCCGAGGGCCACAAGCAGGCGGCGATCCTTGAGGCCGAGGGGTTGCGCGAGGCCCAGATTCAGGAGGCCGAGGGCCGCCGCCAGGCCGCCTTCCTCGACGCCGAGGCGCGCGAGCGCGCCGCCGAAGCCGAGGCCAAGGCCACCACCATGGTCTCCGAGGCAATCGCCGCCGGCGACATCCAGGCGATCAACTACTTCATAGCGCAGAAATATGTCGAAAGCCTGCGCGACATCGCCGCCTCGCCAAACTCGAAGACCGTTCTGTTGCCGATCGAGGCCAGCGGCATCGCCGGCGCCATCGCCGGTGTGGCCGAGCTGACCAGGGCGATCGGAGTCAAGTCCGGACAATAAGGGAGGATTGCGATGAGTTTCGACCTGTTTGCTTTTCTCGATGGGGCGTCGCCCTGGTGGTGGATCGCGTTTGCGCTGGGCCTCGGTGTAATCGAGGTCCTGACCTTCACCTATTTCATGCTGTGGCTGGGGCTTGCCGCCCTGACCGTGGGCATCGGGCTGGCGATATTTCCGGAGGCGTCAGGCACGCTGCAACTGCTGGCCTTCGCATTGCTGGCGATCCTCTACACCGCCATTGGCTGGGTTTATGTCCGGCGGCACCAGCCGAAGGATCCTCAGCCCGGGCTGAATCGGCGCGCAGCCGCCGTGGTTGGTCGTCAGGCGGTGGTCACTGGCGCCTTCTCCGCCGGGGTCGGCTGGGTCGAGATCGATGGTGTGCGCTGGCGGGCGCAACTCGCCGACACCAGCGGAGACGGTGCCGAGCCGCCAGCGTCCGGCGCGACCATGTCGGTTGCATCCGTCGATGGCATGACGTTGATCGTTGCGCCGACAGGCTGAAAGAGTCATAGAGACCCCCGAAATGTGACGAACCTCGCTGAAACGGGCGTTATGAGGATGCCCGGGATGACCCCCAAGACGAGTACGGGCATGTTGCGCTCCGGCACACGCTGCGTGTTTCTGGGCGTTCTGCTGACCGCCGTCGCCGCCCCGGCGCCCGAAGCGGCGGCGGCCGAGCGCATTGCCTGCGGATTGTTCTACCGGGCTGCCCCCGGCGACACGCTCCACAAGATTGCCACCGAAGCCTATGGCGAGGGCAACTACCAGCCCATCCACAACGCCAACCGGGATATCCTGCCCGACATCTCGCGGATCGCGGTGGGCGACGAGCTTTTGATCCCCTGCCTCGACGGCACCGGCCCGAAGACCCGCCGCGAGGCCCTGGCCCAAAGCATCGGCATCGGCGGGAAAGCCTCGGCTGCCGCGACCCCGCCCACTCCCGAGGCATCCGCCTCGGCAATCCGGCCGGCCGGGGACGGCATCAGGTTCGTCACAGGTTCCGATTTTGCTCCCTTCGCCCACCGGGCGCTGCCCGAGGGCGGCATGATCACCGAACTGGTCAACCTGGCGATGGCGCGCGCCGCGCCGGAGCGCAAGGTCGACGTCACCTTCGTCAACGACTAGTCGGCGCATCTCGATCTGCTTGACCAAGGCGCCTATGATCTCGGCTTTCCCTGGTACCGGCCCGATTGCGCGAAAGCGGAGCGGCTCAGCCGGTCGATGCAGCAGCGCTGCACCGGGTTCGAGTTCTCCGACCCGCTGTTCGCGGTCGCCATCGGCTATTACACCCGGCCCGGTGACCCGCTGATGCAGGCGGCCGGCTATGATGGCCTGTTCGGTCGCCGGCTGTGCCGCCCGGCAGGCTATTTCACCTTCGATCTCGATCAGAAAGACCTGCGCGCACCGAACCTGACCCGGATCATCCCGCCCACCGCGGCGGACTGCTTCACCTGGCTGATGCGGGGCGAGGTCGATGTGGTGACGCTGAACAAATCGATTGCCCTGGCCGAGATATCCAAACTCGGCCTCGATGGCCGGGTCGCCGAGATCGCGGCGCTGGCTTCGTCCCAGACCCTGCATGTGGTGGCCCCGACGGGCGACGCACAGGGCCGCGCCGATCTCGAGTTGGTCAATGCGGGCCTCGCCGATCTGCGATTATCAGGCCGCTGGTTCGAGGTCGTCTCACGCCACCTCGGCGCTTTCGGGGTGTGGCTGCGGTAGGGAGGGTCGTTTCGCCACCTTCCCTCACTCGACCCGCACCATCCGCTCCAACGCGAACAGCTCCGGATCGTCGACCCCAAGCTCGCACAGATGTTCGACGGTGTTGAACAGGTAGTCGCGGTTGGACCCGGTCGGCCCGGATGCCTTGCGGATGATCGCCGCCTGATCCTTCAGCGCCATGCCACCGGCATATTGCGGGTGCGTGCGGTCAAGAATGTAGCAGATCGCGTCCACGCTTTCGCCTTTCTCCAGGCCGGGTCCGGATGCGGGGCACAGCAGGGTAACCTTGTGGCGCACCTCGAAATAGGCCCGCGACACCAGCTCGCGCTCGGCCAGATAGTGGCGAACCTCGTCGGCGCCGTCCGGGCCGATCCGCAATGCCATGCCGGTGCAGGCGCTGGCCGGTTCCCAGTCCAGCCCCAACACCAGCCCGGGGAAATCCGGCGTGCCCCGGTAATGCACCGAACTCAGCGCGAAAGCGCGCCGGTAGCCGTCCAGCCGCGCCATCCGCGCCTCGGCCACCTCGAAGCCGGTCTTCCACATCAGCGAGCCATAGCCGAAGACCCAGAAACTTCCATCACTCACTAGTGTCGCCTCCCGTTTCATTGTCCTATAACGCGCTGGGATGCCCCAGCAAAGAGAGCCCGGCAGGCAATGCGTATTCTGAAATTACTTTTCGGCGCCACGATTCTCGGCGCCCTTGCCTGGACCGGCTGGTGGTTTGTCTTGGCCCGGGGCCAGGAAGCGGCCCTCACCGCCTGGTTCGACGACCGCGCCCGCGCTGGCTGGCAGGCCGGGCATGATGGGATCGGCCTGACCGGCTTCCCGCTCAGGCTGGAGCGCGAGATCATCGGCGTCCGGCTGGCCGACCCGCGCACCGGCTGGGCCTGGACCGCGCCCTGGCTGCATTTCCAAAGTGGAACTTTCGCCCCGACCTGGGTCGAGGTCACCTGGCCCGGCGTCCAGTCGCTGGCGGTCCCGGGCGAGCGTGTCGAGATCACGTCCCGTACCATGACCGCCCGGCTGGCGCTCCGGCCCGATGCCGCGCTGGGCCTGGTCCACGCCTCGGCCCGGGTTGCCCGGCTCGATGTCCGGGCCAACTCCGGCTGGACCGCGCGGGCCGCCACCGTCGACGCCGAGATCGCGCGGCGCACCAATGACAACGGCTACACCATCGCCTTCAGCGCGGTGGATGTGCTGTTGCCCGAGCCGCTGATGGCGCTCATCGACCCCACCGGCATCGCCGGGCGCGAGCTCGAACGCATGACCTTCGACGGCTCCGCCGTGTTCGACGCACCGCTGGACCGCCACCTGATCGAGGATGGCCGCCTGGCGCTGAAGGCGGCAACGATCCGGCGCGCGGGTTTCCAGTGGGGCCGAATTCGGCTGGACGCCAAGGGCAAGATCAAGGTCGACGACCAAGGTTACCCCAAGGGCGAGATCGAAGTCACCGCCCGGCACTGGCGCGAGATCATCGAATTGGCGAAACGCTCCGGCGCAATCGGCCCCGGCATCGCCACAGGCCTGACCACCGCGCTGGAACTGGTCGCCCTGCTCGGCGGCAACCGCGACGAGTTGAACGCGACGCTGACGTTCAACGATGGCGAGGTCTCGATTGGCCCGATCTCGATCGGCCGCGCGTGGCGGCTGGCGCCGCCGCGGGGGTAGGGGCGCGGGGGTAGGTCACGCAAACTGGGTTTTGGCTGCCCCTCGATTTGAAATCCGGCCGGCAATAGTCGACGCAAAGCCGTCGGACGCCCCGGGCAGAAGGTACGACGCATCGCCATTGCAGGCTCCAAAGATCCACGACCCCGTGTGTGGCCCGGTTTCCTGCTGGCAACCAATTTGACACAAAGAAAACACGTGCCATCTTTTACACCTCACAATAGAACAATACCGCCATCAAGAGCGGAATCACGACGGAGGGAACTTCCATGTCTGACCAAATGTATCCTGCAAATTTCGAACTGAGGCGGATTATCCGCGATGGTCTGGAAAATGCTCATGACTTCGACCGGCTTGATCCAATGGTGGGGTTAACGCCGCAAGATCTTTCTGGACCGATGCTGGAGCGGCGTACAGTGCTGCGATTGCTAGCGGCATCGGGCACGCTCACGGCAGCGCATCTTATGCCGCAGTTTGGAGTGACCCCAGCCGCAGCGGCGACAGGCGGCACGCTGCGATGCGGCTGGTCAGGTGTCGGTGAGTTCCGCACCATCGACCCGGCGCAGATCAATCAGGTGCTGTTGTTCCAGATATCATCCAACGTGTTGAGCGGACTCACCCATATCAACCCGCAACTACAGGCCCAGAGCGACCTGGCGGTGGACTGGGAGGTGGACGCGACCGGCACCGAATACATCTTCAACCTTCGCGAGGGCGTCACGTTCCACAACGGCGACCCATTCACCGCCGACGATGTGGTTTATACTTATCAGCGCTCGAAGGACCCGGACAAGTCTATCCACAGCCGGGTCGTTGGCAACTTCGCCGACGTGGTCAGGGTCAGCGATCACAAGGTCAAGATCACGCTGAAGAAGCCACAGGCCTCGATGCTGGTCAAGACGCTCGAGCGTTCCTCGGGCCGAGCCATGACCATCGTCTCGCGCGGCGCGATCGCCGAGATGGGCACGTCAGCCTACGGCCTGAAAACGGTCGGCACCGGCCCGTTCCGGATCACCGACCATCAGCTTGGCCAGTCGATAACGCTGGAGCGGTTCGAGGACTACTACGACCCGGACCGGCCCAAGCTGGACAAGATCGTCATCATACCCATCATCGATCCCGAACCGCTGGCCGCCGCCATAGAGGCGGGCGACATCCAACTCATTGGCGGCAACCCGATCGCGCCCGAGCTGACCGACCGGTTCGAGGCGAATCCGGACCTGAACGTCAATATCGTGCCCGGCCCCGGCTTCCAGGGCATATTCCTGAACCCGTGGCGCGACCCGATGAAGGTGACCGACTTCGACAAGCCGGTCGAGGAGCTGAAAACGGAACCCGGCTTCCAGGTCCGCCTCGCCATCGCCAAGGCGCTCGATCGTGATCTGTTCATCAAGCAGGCGCTGTTCGGCCGCGGCATCCCGGCCTTTGGCACCATCAACCCGGCCATGGGCTTCTATTTCGATGACAGCATCGGCGCAAATTCGGAACAGCGCTTCGATCTTGCCGAGGCGCAGCGACTGCTGGCCGATGCGGGGTTCCCGGGCGGCGAGGGGTTCCCCACGCTGAAGATCCTGCACACCCCCTCGAACCGGCGCCAGTGCCTGGTGATCAAGAACATCCTGAAGAAGAACCTCGGGATCAACATCGAGCTCGACACCAAGGACTTCCCGGTGCTGATCGACAAGTTCGACACGATGAACTACGATCTCTGCCGGCTGGGGTCCGGCGGCGATTTCGACCCGGATGACGGGGTCGTCGACTGGATGCAGATCGCCTCGAAATTCAACGGCCGCAACCGCGACAAGGCGGCGATGCGGTTCGGCTTCTTCTCCGACAAGGAGGTCGATGCGCTGATCACCGAGCAGTCGGTCACAGTCAATCCCGATGACCGCAAGGCGCTGGTGCAGAAAGTCAACCAGATCACTTCGGACAAGGTGGCGCAGGCCTTCCTCTATCATCCGCCCGATGTCCAGGTGACCCGCAAGGAGGTCAACTTCCCGGCCGAGAGCCGGATCCCCGGCCTCGTCGACCTCGATCGTGTCACGCTGAACGGCTGATGACACCGCAAAGCAACAGGAGCGGGCCACCGGCCCGCTCCGAACCCCTCACATGACCGGTTACATCCTTCGGCGCAGCCTAGGCGCCGTCATTGTCATGTGGGCGGTGGCGACTCTCGTATTCTTCATGCTGCGCATCCTGCCGGGGGACCCGCTGGCGGCAATGCTGTTCGAAGCGGATCCGTCTGCTGCTGAAGAGTTGCGGATAAAATTCGGGCTCGATCAGCCAATGATCGTGCAGTACTGGAAGTGGTTCGTGCTGTTGCTGCAGGGCGACATGGGTAACTCGATCTACGGCTCGCGCATTCCGGTCAGTCAGATCCTGATCGAGGCAGCGCCCAGAACCATATCCCTCGCGCTCCTGTCGTTTTGCGTGTCGGTGGCGATCGCTGTCCCCGCCGGGCTGATCTCGGCCCTTCGGCGCGGGCGTCCGGCGGATCACGCCGTGACCTTCATCGCCTTCCTCGGCCTCTCGATGCCCGATTTTTGGCTTGGGATTCTGCTGATAATCCTGTTCGCCGCCAATCTGGGCTGGCTGCCGGCCATCGGCTACGAGCCGCTTTCGGCCGGGTTCTGGCCCTGGTTCTCGCACCTGATCCTGCCTGCCACGGCTGCGGGAACCGCGTTCTCGGCGATTATCGCCCGGATGGTACGCTCATCGATGCTGGAGGTGCTGAAGACCGACTATGTGCGCGTCGCCCAGGCCAAGGGCCTGTCGCCGTGGCGGGTGGTCATGGGCCATGCCTTCCCGAACGCCCTGATCCCGGTGATCACGGTGATGGGGATCGCTTTCGGCCTGCTGATGGCCTCGGCGGTGGTGGTCGAGACGGTGTTCGCAATCAAGGGTTTGGGGCGCATCCTGATCGAGGGCATCCTCAATCGCGACTATCCGGTCGTGCAGGGAGCAATCCTCGTGGTCTCGTTTATCTTCGTTTTCGTCAACCTGCTGGTCGATGTGCTTTATGTCGTCGTCGATCCCCGGATCAGGGTGGTATGATGAGCGCCGGAGACACCACTACCAACCCCGCCGTCAGCCTTATGGACGACGACCTGTCGGCCCGGCAACCGGGCCTGTTGAGCGTCGTCCTGCACGACCGCCGGGCGTATTTCGGGCTGGTATTTCTCGGCATCCTCCTCATTGCCGCCGTCTTCGCCCCATGGATAGCCCCGCACGACCCGAACGCGATGGACTTCATGATGCTGGAGGGCCCGTCCTGGTTGCATCCGCTGGGCGTTGACGATCTGGGCCGGGACCTGCTGTCGCGCATCATATACGGCGCGCGGGTCTCGATATTTGTCGGGGTGAGCACCGTGGCTATCGCCGGCCTGCTGGGGGTCGCGATGGGGATTGTCGCCGGATTCTACCGTGGCTGGGCCGATACAGTGATCATGCGCTATATCGATCTGCAATGGGCGTTCCCCAATATCCTGATCGCGGTCTATCTGGTCGCTGTCTTCGGCACCGGCCTGTTGAACGTGATCGTCGCGATCTCGTTGGCCTATCTCGACGATTTCGCACGGGTTGCGCGGGGCATGACGCTATCCGTCAAGGAGGAACAGTACGTCGCTGCCGCCCGGACGACCGGATGCTCAGACCTCAGGATCATGATGCGCCACATCCTGCCCAACATTTCCGCACCGATCATCGTCCTTGCCACCGTCAGCGTCTCGAACGCGATTCTGGCCGAGGCGGTGCTGTCGTTCCTTGGCCTCGGCGTCAGCGCCGATACGCCTACCTGGGGGTTGATCCTGGCCGAGGCGCGCAGCTTCATCGGCCGGGCCTGGTGGCTGGGCATATTCCCGGGGTTGGCGATCATGCTGACGGTTCTGTCGATCAACTTCCTGGGCGATGCGCTGCGCGACCTGCTGGATGTGCGGGAGGTTCGGGATATTCCATGAGGAGCGGAACATGACGTGGTCGATTCTCGCCAGGGATCCGGAGAGCGGGCTGTTCGGGCTGGCCGTCGCCTCGCGCTTTTTCGCAGTCGGTGCGCTGTGCCCCTGGAGCGGCGGGCCGCAAGGTGCTGCGATGAGCCAGGCGCTGCCCAATCCGGAGCTTGGGGCGCGGGCGCTAATGCTGCTCGGTCAGGGACACCGGGCCAAGTCGGTGATCGAGATGCTGGTCGGCATGGATCAGGGCATCGACCAGCGGCAACTGCACGTGATCGACAGCGACGGCGGCACTGCGGCCCATACCGGCGCCAAATGCGTCGATTGGTGCGGGAGCATGACCGAGAACGGCGTCTCGGTGGCCGGAAACATGCTCGCCGGGCCGCAGGTGATTGCCAAAACGCTCGCGGCCTACCAAACCAATCCGGACCTGCCGATCGTCGAGCGCCTGCTCGGTGCAATGCAGGCGGGCGAGGATGCCGGCGGCGACAAGCGCGGCAAGCAGGCCGCAGCGCTGCGCATCCAGGGGCCGGAATGCTATGCCCGCCTCGACCTGCGGGTAGATGACCATGCCGACCCCCTGGCCGAATTGCGCCGCCTCTATGGCGTGGCGCGTGAGCGCTCGATCCCGTTCTCGGCCAGCCTGGCGCGCAGCGCGCGGCCATACGGCATTCTGGACCGCAACATCATTGAGAAGATCATCGAGCGCGATTGCGGCAAGCCGCTGGCCGCGCATGTGGAAATCCCGGAAACCTGAAATGACGCAAGCTTTTACCACCCGGCCCGAAATCCGGGGTACGTTCGGCGCCGTCGCCAGCACCCACTGGATTGCCTCTGCGGTCGGGTTCGGCATCCTCGAACGTGGCGGCAACGCCTTCGACGCGGCCGTGGCGACCGGCTTCACCCTGCAGATCGTCGAGCCGCATCTGAACGGGCCCGGGGGCGAGGTTCCGATCATCCTGATGCCGGCCGACGCAGACCGGCCCCGTGTCCTCTGCGGCCAGGGCGTCGCCCCCGCCGCCGCGGCCATCGAACGGTTGCGTGCCATGGGGGTCGAGCGGATAATGCCCGGCACCGGCCTGCTGCCGGCGGTCGTTCCCGGCGCTTTCGATGCCTGGATGCTGTTGTTGCGCGACCACGGCACGATGACCTTGCGCGAGGTTCTGGAGCCGGCGATCTCCTACGCCGCGAACGGCGTTCCGCTGGTCTACCGGGGCGCCGAGGCGATCCACGCCGCTGCCGACGTCTTCCGCGCCGAATGGCCGCATTCGACCGAGGTCTGGCTGCCCGGCGGCAACGCGCCGACGCCCGGCCAATTGGTTCGCACGCCACAGATCGCCGAGTCCTATTCGCGCCTGCTCGGCGAGGCCGAAGCCGCAGGCGGCAACCGCGAGGCGCAGATCGAAGCGGCGCGAAGGGCGTTCTACGCCGGCTTCGTCGCCGAGGCGGTGGACCGGTTCTATCGCCAGGAGATCGCCACCGTGCCCGGCCTGCGCCACGCCGGATTGCTGACCGGGCAGGACATGGCGGACTGGCGGGCGACCTACGAGGAGACCGTCGCCATCGACTATGCCGGGGTCACGGTGCACAAGACCGGCCCGTGGGGGCAAGGACCTGTGCTGCTGCAGGCGTTGCGCATTCTCGAGGCCAGCGACATCGGTGGGATGGACCCGTATGGGGACCTTTTCGTCCACACGGCGGTCGAGGCGCTGAAGCTGGCGCTCGCCGATCGGGATGCCTGGTACGGCGATCCCGAACATGTCGAGGTGCCGCTCGAACGCCTGCTCTCGCCCGAATACGGGGCCGAGCGGGCAGCCCTGATCGGCGATGCCGCCAGCCACGAACTTTGCCCCGGCCCGGCCACCGGCGAAGTTGCCGCGCGACTTGCTGCACTGATCGATCTGGCCGCCAGCCCCGAGGCCGCTGGCGACCCGGGCTCGGGTTATCCGACCTTCGCCGACATGCCGGAGATTGAGGGCGACACGGTCCATCTCGACGTTGTCGACCGATGGGGCAATCTGGTCTCCGCTACGCCCAGCGGCGGCTGGCTGCAAGGCTCGCCCGCGGTTCCGGGGCTCGGCTTCAACATCACCACCAGGGGCCAGATGTTCTGGCTCGACGACCGGCTGCCGTCGCATTTGGCGCCGGGGCGGCGCCCCCGCACGACGCTGACCCCGACGTTGCTGACCCGGGATGGCCGGGCGCTCACCGGATTCGGTACGCCGGGCGGTGATCAGCAGGACCAGTGGACGCTCGGGTTCCTTCTCAGACACCTGCATCACGGCCTGAACCTGCAGGCGGCAATGGACGCGCCTCTGTTCCACACCGCCCACTATGTCAACTCGTTCGCGCCGAGGGTCTTCGAGCCTGGCGTCTTGTTGGTCGAGGAGCGGTTCTCGCCCGAGGTGCTCGCGGCGCTGCGCGACCGGGGGCACCTGGTGCAGCCCCAGCCCCCCTGGACGCTCGGCCGCCTCTGTGCCGCAGGCTTCACCCGCGATGGGGGTATTCGGGCAGCGGCAAACCCGCGGTTCATGCAGGCATATGCTGTCGGACGATGACATGTTTTGATGTCGGCTCGCGGTTGTTATTGCGAAGCTCACACCACGGTTGAGAGTGTCTGGACTGGTTGAGGTGGTGCTGGGGGCAAGGGCGCTGGTTCGACCGCGCGCGCCGCCCCGTTTTTCACGGCCCGGCCGCAGCGAAGCACCCGACAAGCAACTGGAATAGAGCGGCATCCGGGCAGGCGCGGGCAAAGTGGATACGGACGCGGGCGGCTTTTTCGACGACACGGGCGCGCCGCCATCGATCTCTTGATTTTCCGATTCCTTGCCGATGACGGCGCCGTTCATATGCCCGGTTCTGGTGGCGCTACTGGATATGCGATAAGTTCAGTTGGCTCAAAGAGCGCCATCCGCATTGGCGTGATCTTACATCAACAGGCTGTGTGACATCGCGCCGGGAGGTGAATGGGAAATCGTCGGTGCAGACGCGTTACTTCATCAGTTCACTACCTGCGGATGCGCCCGTATTTGCCCCCGCCGTTCGGTCGCATTGGGGTATCGAAAAACCGCCTTCATTGGCTGCTGGACGTCGTATTCAGGGACGACGATTGCCGGGTGCGAAAAGACCACGCTCGCAAAAACTTCACCGTCATCAAACACATGGCGATGAACTTGCTCAACAGGGCAAAACAGAAAAAATCACTCCGGGTTATGCGCAAAAAAGCCGGTCTGGAATAATCAATTCCTCAAATCCATTTTGACCGCATAACCTTCATGCGATTCCCCTGCGCATAAGGATTGGAGGAATTGACGCGCCATGGCAAAAAGCGTAATGGCGGCGGACGTGGTGATTTGTCGGGCTGGCTTGCGGGCCACGTAAAACAATCCGCTAAAGATGTCGTGGTCAGCAAGGTTGGCCCTTCCGTTCCGGTCCATGATTGATCAGAGGACCGGGCACTTCCCCGGTAAAGCGCATGACCAATACCAACTACCGATCCCGCACGCGTCTCGTCCACGAAGGTCAGCGCCGCAGCCGCTATGGCGAGACCTCGGAAGCGATCTATCTGACCCAGGGCTTCGTATACCCGAATGCCGAGGCTGCCGAGACGCGCTTCAAGGGCGAGATGGCCGAGGGCGATGAGGGCTTCATCTATGCCCGCTATGGCAACCCTACCGTCGCCATGTTCGAGGACCGGATCTCGGCACTGGAAGGGGCGGAAGCGGCGTTTGCCACCGCCAGCGGGATGGCGGCGGTCAATGCGGCGCTGATGTGCCAGTTGAAAGCGGGCGACCATGTGGTTGCGGCGCGGGCGCTGTTCGGCTCGTGCCTCTATATCATCGAGACCCTGTGCCCGCGCTTCGACATCGATGTTTCATTCGTCGACGGCACCGATCTGGCGCAGTGGCGTGCGGCGATGCGGCCCGAGACCAGAGTGTGTTTCCTGGAGACGCCGTCGAATCCGACGCTCGAGATCATCGACATCAAGGGGGTGGCCGATATTGTCCACTCGGTGGGCGCACGGCTGGTGATCGACAATGTCTTCGCAACCCCGATGTTCCAGCACCCGCTGGAATTGGGTGCCGATGTGGTGGTCTATTCGGCGACCAAGCATATCGACGGGCAGGGGCGCTGTCTGGGTGGTGTGGTGCTGGGCACCGAACAATTCATCCGCGATGAGGTCGAACCCTACGTCAAGCACACCGGGCCGGCGCTGAGCCCGTTCAATGCCTGGGTAATGTTGAAGGGGCTGGAGACCCTGGCGCTGCGCTGTCATGCTCAGACTGACGGGGCCGAGGTGCTGGCGGGCTGGATGTGCGGGGCTTCGCGGCTGGTCCAGGTGTTCTATCCTGGTTTGCCGACCCATCCGCAGCATAATCTGGCGCTGGCGCAGATGGAGCGGCCGGGCACCATGCTGTCCTTCGAGGTCGAGGACGGACAGGCCGGGGCGTTCCGGTTTTTGAACGCCCTGTCGCTGATTCGGATCTCGAACAACCTTGGCGACGCCAAGAGCCTGGTGACCCACCCGACCACGACCACCCACCAGCGCCTGACCGAGGAGGCGCGGCTGGACCTGGGAATCACCCCCGGTCTGGTGCGGCTTTCGGTTGGTCTGGAGGATCCGGAAGATCTGCGCGAGGATCTGGAATCCGCACTGGTAGCAGTGTGAGGCGGCCCGCGGCGAACCAGGATCCGGTATGAGGTTGGATCAATTCACTATATGGTAATGGTTCTTAACCTCCCGCTAACCCGTTTCGTCTGTTAATGTATCGGCGCGGGCCTATTAAAAAATTTGTGCCATGGGGGTGCGTACAGAGCCGGCGAGAGTTGAGAGGTAAGCGATGAACAAGATCAATCCGATGACCCTGATTGAGGCCGAAGCACAACCGATCAAGCGCCCAACCGCCGCCGAAGCCGAAGAAGCCGTTCGCACCCTGTTGCGCTGGGCCGGTGACGACCCAGACCGCGAGGGCCTGCTGGACACGCCCGGCAGGGTGACCCGCGCCTACCGCCAGTGGTTCCGCGGCTACGAGGAAGACCCGGTGGCCATGCTGCAGCGGACCTTCGAGGAGGTCGAGGGCTATGACGAGATGGTCGTGCTGCGCGACATCCGCTTCGAGAGCTATTGCGAACACCATCTGGCGCCAATCATCGGCAAGGCTCATGTCGGCTATATCCCGACCGACCGCGTGGTCGGCATCTCTAAGCTGGCGCGTCTGGTCGATGCCTATGCCAAGCGCATGCAGGTACAGGAGAAGATGACCGCGCAGATCGCCAAGACGCTGATGGACGTGCTGCAGCCGCGTGGCGTCGCGGTGGTGATGGAGGGCGAGCATCATTGCATGTCGACCCGCGGCGTCCACAAGCACGGGGTCAGCATGGTGACATCGACCATGCTGGGCGGTTTCCGCGACGATCACCGCACCCGCAAGGAATTCATGGACATCATCGGCAATCCGACGAATCGGATGGGCTGAAGACATCTTTTCAGGGTGGGGAAGGCCAGCCCTGTAGGGCCGGCCTTTGGTGTTCATAGGGTTTGGAAAACCCGCGCCTGCGCGTGCACAGGCGCGCACAATTCCAGCTCTCAGGCTGCGAGTTCTTCTATCCGCGCCTTGGCGGCGGCGTCACCGGCCACGAACTCGCTCGCCGCGATGAATTCGACCTCGGTGATGCCGATGAAGGCCAGCGCATGGCGCACATAGGGGGTGGCTAAATCCATCGCGCTGCCGACCGGGACGCCGCCGGAGGCGACCACGACGAGCGCGCGCTTGCCGGTTAGCAGGCCCTCCGGCCCGGCCTCGGTATAGCGGAAGGTTTCGCGGGCGCGGGCGACCATGTCGATCCAGGCCTTGAATGCGGCGGGCACGCCAAAATTGTAGATCGGCAGGCCGATGACCAGGGTGTCGGCGGCTTTCAGTTCGGCAACCAAACGGTCCGACTCCGCCAAGGCATCGCGCTGGACGCTATCGCGGTCTGCCGGGTCGGTGAAATTGGCGCCGATCCAGGCTTCATCGACCAGCGGTACACCATTTGCGAGGTCTCGGTGGATGATCTTGGCCAAGGGCGCGGCGGCGCGCAGCCGGGCTACCAGCTTGTCGGTCAGGGCGCGGGTCACCGAGCCCGTGTGGCGCATACTGGAGTCGATGCGCAGGATTGCGTTGGTGGCAGTCATTGGTTTCTCCGGCAGTTGAAGGGTGCAATTTCGCGCTGGCTGCGGCCAGCACGGGAATATCTGATACTTGCCGAGTCGCGCATTAAGGGGCCATAGTGCAAATGACTATTGCCAAACAGGGAACAATATGGATCGCTTTGAGGATATGCGTTGCTTCGTGCAGGTGGTCGAGCGGGGCAGTGTCACCAAGGCGGCGGATGCGCTGCGCGTTGCGCCCTCTGCTGTCAGCCGCCGGCTCAAGGAACTGGAGGCGCGGCTGGGGACACAACTGCTGATCCGCACAACGCGGCGGATGAGCCTGACCGAGGCGGGGCGCTCCTTCCATGCCCGCTGCCAGCGGATTCTCGCCGATCTGGACGAGGCGGAGGTCGATGCATCCGACCGGTATGGCGCGCTGAAGGGGTCGCTGAGGGTGGCAGCCCCCTTGGCCTTCGGGACCGCGCATCTTACGCCGATCATCGTCAATTTCATGCGCGAGAACCCGGGCGTACTGATCGACCTCGATTTCTCCGACCGGGTGGTCGACCTGGTGGCGGAAGGCTTCGAAATGGCGATCCGGATTGGCACGCTGCGCGATTCGAGTCTGATCGCGCGCAAGCTGGCGGATGTACGCGTGGTGGCCTGCGCGGCGCCCGCCTTGCTGGCCGAACGTGGGGTACCAAGTCATCCGGGTCAGTTGAAGGGCTGGCCGGCGCTGTGTTATACCGGCAGCGAGCGGACCGATATCTGGCGTTACCGGGCGCCGGATGGATCAGATGGTTCGGTGGCGATGCAGGTGCGGATGCTTTCCAACAGCGGAACTGTACTGTGCGACTTGGCGATCGCCGGTGAGGGAGTAATCCTGCAACCGAGTTTCCACGTCCACAAAGCCGTCGCGCAAGGGAAGCTGGTGCCGATTCTGGGTGAGTTCGGCTGGATGGAGATCGCGATCTACATCGTCTATCCGCAGACCCGGCATCTTTCGGCCCGGGCGCGGGCCTTCATCGATTTCGTGCGCAGCCGGATCGGGCCGCGGCCCTATTGGGAGGATTTTCTCGACCCACCCGGGGCCTGAAGGCGCCGCCCGGTTCCGAGTTCCTCCGGGGCCGTCGTCAATGCCGGACCTGCCGGGGGAACGGGTTTGAACCGCCCCGACGGGCGGGCGCCGGCAACGCGGGTGACCGGCGTCACCTGCTCGCCCGCATCCGGCGGTTCCTCGAACCAGTCGAGAATCGCGCGGAACCAGTCCGCCGGCATGGTTCGGCCCGCCCCGTTGCCGGGAGCCCAAGGATGAGCGCGGCAGCGAGGAACGCGAGGCGGCGCGAATCGCCAGCGCGGCAAGATCGCCTGGATGCATAATCAGTCATCCCCAGATGCAGCAGTGGAAGCAGCAGCGTAATTGCTTGGACGGGAGTGTAACCGATGGGGCTGACCCGGATAACTACCTTAGATGCCGCTTAACCAATTGTCTTGTTTGGTATAATTGGATTGATGGGTCACTGTTGTTAAAACGCCACTCACATTCCTTCAAATACAGGCCGAAGTGGGCCTTCGGAACACCGTTGAATTTGCCCATATGACGTTTTGCCTGGCGCCAGAAATTCTCGATGCCGTTGATCTGATTTTCATCGTCGGCGAATAGCTTTGAGTGGGTGATCCGAAAGTGCTTGAAGCCGGATACATCCAAGACGTTGTAGCCCTTCCAGCCGTCAGAACAGACGATGCTGTCGGGGATCACCTTGCGCTCAATGATGGGTATCAATGTTGCGCTTGAGGCATTGGCAATAATCTTTGCGTATACCCGCCCACCCCGCTTCAACAGGCCGAATACAGGGATTTTTCCAGCCGCACCCCGACCACGCTTGGCCTTGCGCTTGCCGCCGAAGTAACTCTCGTCCACTTCAATTTCACCCCCGAACATCGCTGCGCTCTCAGCCTCCAGGTCCAAGGCAATCATCTCACGCAGACGGTGGAAAAAGTAAGCGGCTGTCTTGCGGTTCACGCCACACAGACTGGCCGCTGTAAGCGCCGTCGATCCAGACACAAAATGCGCGATCAAACGATCTTGTTTACAGGGACTAAGACGACTCCTGCGCATAGCTTCCATGATAACTCCAAAAATGAGTTATCTGGGACAGCCCCTAACCGATTTTGCATCCGTGAGCGATGCCGGTGACGTATCCTCCACACCGGAGGCGCAATCAACGCTCGTCGAAACGGACCATGACATAGGTGCCAGGGGCATCCTCGACCTGGCCGAGCACGGTGCCGGGTTCGCGGGCCGGAACCTGTTTGCCTTTCGATTGCTTCGCCAGCCAGGTGTCCCAGTCCGGCCACCACGAACCGGAGGTCTCGGTGGTTCCATCGCGCCATTCGGCGAGGTCGCTTCCCTTGATGCCAGTCTTAGTCCAGTACTGGTATTTGCCCGCATCGGGCGGGTTGACCACCCCGGCGATATGGCCCGAGCCCGCCAGGATCAACCGGCTGCTGCGCGAGCCGAGCAACTTGGCGGCGCGGAAGGCGCTGGGGGCGGGCGCGATGTGGTCCTCGACGGTTGCGACGTGGTAGGTCGGGGTCTTGACCATCTTGAGGTCCAGGGTCACGCCCTCAATCTCCATCTCGCCCCTGGCCAGGGTGTTCCGGTTGTAAAACTCGTCTAGATAGAAGACATGCACTTGGCCTGGCATACAGGTGGAATCAGAATTCCAGTACAACAGGTCGAAGGGGAAATTTCCCTTCCCCAGTAGATAGTTGTTGATCACGAAGCCCCAAATCAGGTCGGTCGAGCGCAAGCTGTTGAAGGCGCCCGCCATGCTTTCGGCGGCCACGACGCCGTGTTCGGCCACCTCCGACTGGATATTTCCGATCACCTCGTCGTCGATGAAGGTCTGCAACTCGCCAGCGTCGGAGAAATCGAGCTGGGTGGTCAGGAAGGTGGCGCTGCCAACCCGCGCGTCGCCGTTCGCCGCCATATAGGCCAGGGTAGTGCCTACCATGGTGCCGCCGATGCAGTAGCCGACGATGTTGACCTTGTCGGCGCCGGTCTCTTCCAACACCTTTTCAATTGCGGTGAGCGGACCCTTTTGCATGTAGCTGGCCCAGCTCTCACCCCGCTGGTGCTCGTCCGGATTGATCCAGGAGGTGATGAAAACCGTGTGGCCCTGGGCGACCAGCCAGCGGATCAACGATTTCTTCTCGTTCAGGTCGAGGATGTAGAATTTGTTGATCCAGGGCGGCACGATCAGTAGCGGCCGGGCATAGGCTTTTTCCGTAGACGGAGCGTACTGGATGAGTTGCATCACCTCGTTCTGATAGATCACCTTGCCCGGTGTCGTGGCGATGTTGTCGCCGACCTTGAAGGCGTCCATGTCAGTCTGCCGGATCATGAGCTGGCCCTTGCCGCGTTCAATGTCGCGCATCAGGTTCTCCAGCCCACGCACCAGGTTCTCGCCCTTCTCGTCGACGGTCGCCTTCAGCACCTCCGGGTTGGTCGCGGCGAAGTTGGTGGGGGCGATGGCCTCGATGTAGTTGCGGGTCAGGAACTCCAGCTTGCGGCGGTCCTGGGGGCTCAACCCATCGGCATCGTCCAGGCGCTGCTTCAGCCAGTTTCCGGTCAGCAGATAGGATTGCTTGAGATAGTCGAACACGGGGTTCTCGTCCCACGCCTCGTCCCTGAAACGCTTGTCGCCCTTGTCGGGCGTGACCGTTGGGCTGGCGTCAGCCTCGCCCAGGCTCTTCTTCACGATCCGGGTCCAGAGGTCGGCCTGCTGGGTCCAATATTCCAGTGTCGCTTCGGCCAGCTTCTGAGGCTGGTCGAGATAATCCTGGGTCAGGCGGGTGATCGCCGGCATGGCGTTCAGCGGATCGGGGTTCGCGGCTGTCATGTCATCGATGCTGCGGTCCAGCGATTCGGCCCAGACCTTCTGGCTGCGCTCGGCCAGATGGGAAATCCGATCGGTCATTTCCTGGATATCCTGGGGTCCGGAACCGTCATTCTGAATCGGCATGATCTGGCTTCCTTCTCTTTGCCATGGCGCTTCCCGCCCTTTCTGGGGCGGATCGGCGCTGGTCAGCCCCGCATGACCGGGCTATGTTGCATCACGCTAGCCTTTGGGCCAGATTTCACTCTAGCACAACGGGGCGATACGTCGCGAATGAACGGTTTTTTGTGCAGCGCAGCATTTTTGCTACTGGCGTCGCTGACCGGTTGCGGCAGCGCGAAGCCGTTCAGCGCCCATCCGGTTTCCGAATCCGCAAGTGCCGCCGATGCACCCTGGCCACTGCTGGTCGACACACCGGATGCCCCTGCGAAGGGAACGTACGGCGCGGGCGTGCCCGACCCGGCGGTGGGTGTTGCGGCGACGGTCCAATTGGGGATCGCCGCGCGCGATGCGGCGGCCCGGGCCGAGGCGCTGGGCGAGCCGGTACTGACCGAGGCCGAGCGCCGCCGGTTGACGCGGAAACGGTGAAAATGTTCCCTGACGGCTCCGCCTGCCCACTCGTAAAGCAGTGGGGTGAGATTAGCCTCTGTTATCACCGCAACGATCCCTCTATATCCCGCCAGACCCGGCTGCCTTCGAGAAGATGATCGCAACAAGATGTCCGACCCTGAGGAATTCCACCGCATCAAGCGCTTGCCGCTCACCTTGCCGACAAACTGGTCGAAGAAGGTAAGGAAGCCGCGCACCCGCCGCCATTTTTAATTCAAGGAGGCCGTCGCATGAGCACGCCTTTCCGTCTCGGCATTGCCGGGCTTGGTACTGTTGGTGCCGGGGTGGTGAAGATCGTTCAGAGCCATGGCGCGGCGCTGGCCGCCAAGGCCGGGCGGCCAGTGGAGATCACTACCGTCTCGGCGCGTAGCCGGGGCATCGACCGGGGCGTCGACCTGTCCAGCTATGCCTGGGAGGATGACGCCACCCGGCTGGCAGCGCGCGATGATGTGGACTGTGTGGTCGAGGTCATCGGCGGCTCGGATGGCCCGGCCAAGGCGCTGGCGGCGCAGGCGCTGGCGGCGGGCAAGCATGTGGTCACCGCCAACAAGGCGCTGATTGCCCATCATGGCCAGGCGCTGGCCGAGTCGGCGGAGGCGGCAGGCGTGGCGCTGCGCTTCGAGGCTGGTGTCGCGGGAGGCATTCCGGTGCTGAAGGCGCTGGGCGAAGGGCTGGCAGCGAACAAGATCAGCCGGGTCTTCGGGGTGCTGAACGGCACTTGCAACTATATCTTGTCCGAGATGGAGGCGACCGGGGCCGACTACGTCGAGGTGCTGCTTGATGCCCAGCGGCTGGGTTACGCCGAAGCCGATCCCAGTTTCGACGTCGGCGGCACCGACGCTGCGCACAAGCTGGCGATCCTGGCGGCGCTGGCCTTCGGCACCCGGATCGATTTCGGCGGCGTGGTGACAGAGGGCATCGAGCGCATCACCCTGGCCGACATCCGGACTGCGCGCGACATGGGATTTTCGATTAAGCTGCTGGGTATGGCCAGGATGCACGACACCGGGTTGGAACAGCGCGTGCGCCCTTGCATGGTGGCCGAGACAACGCCGATTGGGGCCTTGAAAGGGGTCACCAACGCAGTGGTGGCCGAGGGCGATTTCGTCGGTAAATGCATCTTCTCCGGCCCCGGTGCGGGCGAGGGACCGACCGCCTCGGCGATCCTGGCCGATGCGTTGGACGTGGCGCGCGGCGTGGTGTCTCCGGCCTTTGGGTGGTCTGCTGCCGGCCTGGTGAAGGCCCCCCGGCTCCAGCACGGCGAGGAGCATTCACCCTATTACCTGCGCTTCATGCTGGCGGACACGCCTGGCGCGCTGGCCAGTATCGCCTCGGCGCTGGGCGACGCCGGGGTGTCGATCCACCGCATGCGCCAATACGGCCAGGGCGACCCGGTGCCGGTGGTGATCGAGACCCACGACGCCCGGCGCGACGCCATTGACGCTGCGCTCGACGCCATCACTGTCCTGCCGGTCAGCTTGGCGCCGCCGGTGGCGATCAGGATCGAGGAAGTATGAGCGGCGGGAGGGATGCGCGATGAGCGATGAGCCATAATCCCAACACCCACCGGCTGTTCTTGCGGGCACTGAACGAGATCGCCGGCGGGGGCGATTACGCCGAAACCCTAACCGCGCAGATCCGGGCGGCGCTGCTGGCGCTGGGCTCAGAGACGCCGGACAATCTGAATTGCGCCAGCCGGATCGAGATCGGCAATGCCGGTGGGAAAATCAACCCGATGCTGCGCGATCACAGGCTTTCTGAGATCGCCCATACGTTGGAAGACGAGCCGATGCCGGATCGGGTCTGCACCGCTTTCCCGGACCTGTCCGACCGAGACTGGGAGGCCTTCATGCGTCTGACAACTCTCCTCTAAATCGCGTTGTCGCGCCCCATTGGGGACAGCACCTAGGCCACGGCCGACCTGATCCATCGCTTGCCTGCGCATTGTGTCCGTCCTAAACGGATGCGCGAGACAAGCCGCCACACATTTGGAGACGCCACATGACCGCCGACAACGAAGACAGCTTCCACGACCGCATGCTCAGCCTCGGCCTGGCGCGGGTGTCGGAGGCCGCCGCCATTGCCTCGTCGCGGCTGATCGGGCGCGGTGACGAGAAGGCGGCAGATGCGGCGGCGGTGGAAGCCATGCGCATCCAACTCAACATGCTGGACATCAAGGGCACCGTGGTGATCGGCGAGGGCGAGCGCGACGAGGCGCCAATGCTGTTCATCGGCGAGGAGGTCGGCACCGGCAAGGGCGAGGTGGTCGATATTGCGCTCGACCCGCTGGAGGGCACCACCCTGACCGCCAAGGCGATGCCGAATGCCCTAACCGTGGTGGCGATGGGGCCGCGTTACTCGATGCTGCACGCGCCGGATGTTTATATGGACAAGCTGGCCATCGGGCCGGGTTATGCGCCTGGGCTGGTCGATCTGGACATGGTGCCGACCGAGCGCCTGCGAGTCTTCGCCGAGGCCAAGGGCTGTACGCCCGGCGATGTGACCGTCTGCATCCTGGAGCGCCCGCGCCACGCCGATCTGATCGCCGAGGTGCGCGAGACCGGCGCCGCGATCCGGCTGATCACCGATGGCGACGTCGCCGGCGTGATGCATTGCGCCCAGCCCGACGAGACCGGGATCGACATGTATATGGGTTCCGGCGGTGCCCCCGAGGGGGTGCTGGCGGCGGCGGCGCTGAAATGCATGGGCGGGCAGATCCAGGGCCGTCTAATGTTCCGCAACAAGGACGAAATCGGTCGGGCGCGGGCTGCTGGGATTGAGAATCTCGACGCCAAATACACCCGCGACGAGATGGTGCGCTCGGATGTGCTGTTCTCGGCCACCGGGGTCACCAACGGATCGATCCTGAGGGGCGCACGCCGGGTGGGGGAATATCTGGAGACCGAGACCCTGCTGATGCGCTCGCGCACCGGCTCGGTCCGGCGGTTGTTCTACCGCACCAAGCATTTCTGAGGGGATCTGAGGGTCGGATGATCGGGCGGAACTGCTCTCTCCCGAGTCATTGCCGGGCTTGACCCGGCAATCCGGTCTCTCACTCAGTCGGTAAAGAACCGGATGCCCGTATCAAACACGGGCATGATGCGGGTCTGGAGCATTTCGCCGGGTATGTGATCGGCTGCAGTGGGTGGTGCATGCGTGATATCATATCTAACACTTTGAAATATAATAGAAACGGATTCAAGCGCGCTTTATGGTTAGGAAAGCGTGAATCGAATCGACCGCAAAACGTTTTAACAGGCCCGACCCCGCTCCTTTCTGCCGTTTCCGGTCTGCCAAACCTAAGCGGATTGACCGACGTAAGGCGTGAAATCATCGCCACTGCACCCCATTTGCAGATTATTGAAGTGCTGCCGTGCAATATTTGGGGGCGTTGATGGTTCGAAGATTTGGTTTGCATGATGATGAACGCTCCGAAACTCAGAGTATCCGAACGGTCGCGTCGACCAGCGGGGATACACCCGCAAGCACGCCCAAATTCCGGCGCAACTGGTGGCACGTTTCGATTCTGACCATTTGGTTCGGTGGCTGGACGATGGCCATATTTTTCGTGGTCGTTATGTTCACCCATTCCGTATTCAATGATGGCTGGGGTACTTCTGTCTTTTTGTTCTTCTGGTTGGCCGTTGCGATTGTCGGCTTGATCAATGCTGCAAGAGAGCTGATCCGTCTTCTGGGCGGCCAGCCTGTGTCGGCTGAGGGCTCCTAGCGGAACGCCGTGTTCTTGCCGATGTAAACGGGCTTGGCTTGGCGCGCCGGATAGGTCATTGAGGGGCATGACCGCGCTCCCCTTCCTGAATGTCGAAACTTCCGCTACTGGTCGCCGCTGGATAGGTCCGGGGTCAGAGGTCGAGCGGCTTGGCCTTGCCATCGCCCAGTCGCTGGAGCTGCCCGAGATCGTTGGCCGGGTCCTGGCGGCGCGGGGCGTGACGCCGGAGGCGGCGGCGGATTATCTGAACCCCACCTTGCGGGAGCTGATGCCGGACCCGAGCGTGCTGGCGGGAATGGACGCGGCGGCAGAGCGGCTGGCCCATGCGGTGGTCAAGGGTCAGCGGATCGCGGTCTTTGGTGATTACGACGTGGATGGCGGCGCCTCGGTTGCCTTGCTGTGCGTTTGGCTGGGCCAGTTGGGGCAGGGCGCGACCCCCTATATCCCGGACCGGATCGACGAAGGCTATGGCCCGAACGTGCCCGCCATGGAGGGGCTGGGCCGTGACCATGACCTGATCTTGTGTGTCGACTGCGGCACCCTGAGCTTCGAGCCGGTGGCGGCGGCGCGGGCGGCGGGGGCGGATGTGCTGATCGCCGACCATCATCTGGCGCAAGAGGATCTGCCCGATGCGCTGGCGGTGGTGAACCCGAACCGGCAAGACGACAGCTCCGATCTGGGGTATCTCTGCGCCGCCGGGGTGGTGTTCCTGCTGCTGGTGGCCACCAATCGCGAACTCAGGCGGCGGGACTGGTTCGGGGCTCGGGCCGAGCCGGACCTGATGGCGCTGCTCGATCTGGTGGCGGTGGCGACCGTTGCTGATGTCGCCCCGCTGGTTGGATTGAACCGGGCGCTGGTGCGTCAGGGGCTGGGGGTGATAGCGCGCCGGGCGCGGCCCGGCCTGGCGGCGCTTGCGGATGTCGCGGGGCTTCGCGCGCCACCGACCTCGCGCGATCTGGGCTTTGCGCTGGGGCCGCGGATCAATGCCGGTGGGCGGGTCGGCAAAGCTGATTTTGGGCAAAAGCTGCTGACCACGGCCGATCCCCACGAGGCGGCGGCGCTGGCCGAGAAGCTGAACCAACTGAACCGCGAGCGTCAGGAGATCGAGGCTGTGGTGCTGGAAGCCGCCATCGAGCAGGTCGAGGCAGCCGACCCCACAGCGCCACTGGTATGGGCGGCCGGCGAGGGCTGGCACCCGGGCGTTGTCGGTATCGTCGCCAGCCGGTTGAAGGACCGGTTCAACCGCCCTGCGGTGGTGATTGGGCTGGATGGGTCCGAAGGAAAGGGCTCGGGCCGCTCGGTACTGGGGGTCGATCTCGGCTCGGCGGTGGCGGCGCTGGTGCGCGAAGGGTTGCTGTTGAAGGGCGGCGGCCATGTGATGGCTGCAGGGCTGACGGTGGCGGCGGGGTCACTGGAAGACGCCATGGCGGCGCTGGGCGCGCGGTTGGCGGCGCAGGGTGCGCGGCTGGCGGGGCCTGCCGATCTGCGGCTCGATGGCGCGCTGGCACCCAGCGGTGCGACCGTCGATCTGGTCGAGCGGCTTGAGGCTGCGGGGCCTTTTGGCCAGGCCAACCCGGCCCCGCGGCTGGCCTTTGGTTCGGTGCGGATCCAAGGGGTGCGGGTTGTTGGCAACGGCCATTGCCAGTTGCGCATCGCGGGCTCCAGCGGGCCGCAGCTTGCGGCGATCGCCTTTCGCGCCGCCGATAGCGGGTTGGCGGCGTTGTTCGAGGCGGCGGCCGCCGCGCGCACGCCGCTGCACCTGGCCGGACGGCTGGAAATCGACGACTGGGGCGGGCGGCGCAAAGCGAAACTGAGGGTCGAGGACGCCAGTCAGCCAACCGGTCCGGCCGCCTGAAAATGCGGCTTGCAACCGGCAGGCCGAACCGCTATCTACACCGCCACTGTGCGCCCTTCGTCTAGCGGTCTAGGACATCGCCCTCTCACGGCGAAAACACGGGTTCGAGTCCCGTAGGGCGTACCAAAAAAGTTCCACCGCCGCGCACCCTTCGTCTAGCGGTCTAGGACGCCGCCCTTTCACGGCGGAAACACGGGTTCGAGTCCCGTAGGGTGTACCAATTGTTTCAGTGAGTTATGTAAATTTTCAGTTATACCAACTTGCACTGATCAGAACCCACGGCGAACCTCCTCCTCCTCCCTCCTCTGTTCGCCACATTGATTCAGACTTCAGCCGGTTTGGGAAATCTGGAGGGTTCTGTGAGGTTGCGTGGCGAAGCGGTGCGGGTTTGCAGGCAATCCATTCGCGCCCGTCACCAGACCGCGCGGCGCCGGGCACGATACAGTGCAGATGCGGATGACAAGACACGTTCCGGCCCCGGCTATGCAGCACGGCGATCTGGCCGATGCGCGCGCCCGGATGTTTGGGGTCGGCGGCGATGGTGGCCAAGGTTTGCGCGGCGGCCTTGAACAGAATGCCATAGACCACCGCTTTGTTCTGATCGGCGGTCTCGGCGAGGCGTGCCGGCAAGGTGAAGACCACATGGAAGTAGGGCACCCCCAACAGATCGCCGTGACGCTCTTCCAGCCCTCGCCGCGCGGCGCCACCCTGACACTTCGGGCAATGCCGATTGCGGCAGGAATTACCAGCGCTGCGTTGTTCGGCGCAGTCGGCGCATCGTTCAGCATGGCCGCCAGGCTCGGCCGTGCGGCAAGCTTCGATGGCACCCATGACGCGCAGATGATCGCGGCTCGGATGGCCGGCCTGAGCCCGGCGGCAAGCATTGCCATGGCGGCGGAAAATGTCGCCAACCTCAAGCCTCCGCCGTTCTGTCGCCAACGCACCAGAGTGCCGGCCCGTCAATGCGCCACCATGGTCTCCATATTCAAGCGCTCAAGCGGGCTTTGCGTCGCCTGAATGGTGCTCATCGCGACTTTCTGTACAGCGCGCCGTCGTCGACAGATGCTGTGCCCGGGCGGGGTCTGGATGACGCGGATATCGCCACCCTGTTCCAAAAGATGCGTGGCGAAGCTGTGCCGCAGGGTATGCGGCGTTACCAGCTTGTCCAAACCCGCCGCCGCACCGGCCGAGCGCCAGGCGGCATGCAACGAGGTCGGATGCAGGGACTTTTCCTCACTGCTTCCGAGCCAGAACGGTTCAGACTTCAACCCGACCATTTCATCCCGGGACCAAACATCTAGTCAGGCAGTTCGACCCTACGAACTTCCCTTCGGCCCAACGAGCCAGACGCAGCACCGGATAGCAATAGGCAAAATACATCAGGGCGATCAACCCAAAGATCACCATGAGCTCCCTGGGGTGCCTTTGAGTGGCGTGCTCACCAGCGCGGACCAACTCGGCGGTACCGATCACGGATACAATCGAGGTGCCCTTGATGATGATGACGTAGATCCCGCCCATGGGCGGGATCATCAGCTTGGCGGCCTGCGGCAGAACTCAGCCGAGGCCGGCACGACGGCCGTGAGGCCCAGGGCGATCAAGCCGGAGCCCAGTAATCTTGTAGGTATAGCCTCTCTTCCTCCCTTTGATGGTTGCCTCATTTTCCGGCGTTCGATGCCTGAAACCTTAGGTCTATACCACGAAATTATCTTGGTATGTACCAAAAAAACTTAGCACCTTTTCATGGGCTCTGGCATGGCGAGAGTCAAATGATCTGGCTCAGAAACTCGCGCGTGCGCTCATGCTGGGGATTCTTGAACATCTCACCCGGCTCGCCCTCATCTATGATCGCTCCGCCATCCATGAAAATCATCCGGTCGCCGGCTTCGCGGGCAAAACCCATCTCGTGGGTGACGACCACCATGGTCATGCCTTCGGCCGCGAACTCGCCCATCAGTTCCAGCACACCGCTCACCGTTTCCGGGTCGAGAGCGGAGGTGGCCTCGTCGAACAGCATCACCGCCGGGTTCATCGCCAGCGATCGGGCAATGGCGACGCGTTGTTGCTGACCACCGGAAAGCTGGCTCGAATACCGGTCCGCCTTGTCGGCGATGCCGACCCGCTCGAGAAGTTTGCGGCCAATCTCGTTGGCCTCCGCCGCCTGTCGCTTGAGCACAACCGTCTGTGCCAACGTGATGTTTTCCAGAATTGTCTTATGCTGGAACAGATTGAAGTGCTGAACCACCATCCCGACCTTCTGGCGCAGCTTGTCCATATTGGCCTTGGGGGCGGTAAGCTCCACGCCATCGATCGTTATCGAGCCGCTGTCGATCGGTTGAAGGCCGTTCAGCGCCCGTAGAAACGTGCTTTTCCCGGATCCGGACGGGCCGATGACGACCAGCACTCGCCCTTGTCGACATGGTTGGTCACATGGCGTAGCGTGTGCACCGGCTCGCCGTCTGGCACATGAAACGTCTTGCTGATATCTTCAACGATAATAACTGGTTCGGCACTGCTCATGCTGAACTCCCTCCATCCATACCGGTGTCGAGCCGTTGCAGGTCGACCTTTATCTCCAGCGCGTCATGGCGCCAGAACTCCTGGTCGAACTCAATGATCCGGTCGAACTGGTCGCGGATCTCGCGGGAGATGCAAAGGCTGGGCATGCCAACGGCGACACCCAGGGCCTGGGCCTCGGATTTCGGCATCGCTGTCGGGCGCATCGAGACCTGGGTGCGGCATTCGATAATGCCGTAATGCTCCGACATGAACCGGGTCAGCGAACTGTCGAGCGGAAACTCCAGCAAATCGGGGCAGTGGCCGACATTGACATGAAGATGTTCGATCAGCACGACCCTTCCGTCCACGGAACGCAATCGGCGAACCAGAAACACCGGATCGCCGACAGAGCAACCGAGATTCGCAGCCTCCCAGGCGCCGGCAACGATCCGCTCCTTGGATAGGACCTCGGTGCCGGGGATGCGTCCTTGCCGGGCCACGCTTTCGGTAAAGCTGGCATTGGTGGTTGGATCGTAGGTGATCCTTGGCGGCGAGAGAAACCAGCCCCGACGCCTCTCGCGGTAGGCAAGGCCCTCGATCTCCATCTGTATCAGGGCCTGGCGGATGGTGTTGCGGGTGACCTTGAACTGGTCCTGCAAGACCCGCTCCGGCGGCAGCTTCGCTCCGGGCGCCAGCGCATGCGCTTCGATCAGTGCGGCGAAGTGGTCACGGATGCGCACATAATAAGGGGTTCGTTGATCCCAGGATTTCCGTGATTCAATTGGTATCGACCAAACCTGATTTTCTGGTATAGTCCAGTCGTTTTCCATGTGCAGAACGATAGGTCTGGGAGCGATTGGTGTCAATGGTGGGAGGCGATATCATCAGGGTCACGGAGAACCGGACGCGGGCACCAGCGGGGCGCACGGCAATGCTCATCGATTACCCGGCAGGGCGGCCATCAAGGCGAGCAATGCCTCACCCGTTGCGTTCCGCAATGTCTTGGTTCTCATGACATCTCATGTCCTCACGCTCATCGGCGCGCCCGATGGAACGCCGCTTGATGCGGGCCATGTTAATCGGGTTCGCGCCAGCCTGCCGGATGCGCAAGAGCCGGACTGGCTGGCGGAAGGCGAAGCATGCGACCTGCCAATCGACATTACCGGTTCACCGCCAAGGATCGTTGAAACAGCTCGGCATGCTCTCGGTGGGTTGGCCATCGATATTGCCTGTTTGCCCGCAACCGGGCGGCGCAAGAGGCTTCTTCTTTCCGACATGGATTCCACAATGGTCGATCAGGAGTGCATTGATGAATTGGGTGCGCTTGCGGGAATCGGTGCGGAAATTTCCGTAATCACGGCGCAGGTCGTCCGTGGCGATATCAGCTTCGAAGACGCCTTGATCCGTCGTGTCGCCTTGTTGTGCGGTCAGAAATTCGATCTGCTGGAGCAGGTGTATCGAACCCGGATCACGTTGAAATCGGGGGCTCGGACATTGGTGCAAACGATGCGGGCCAACGGCGCTTATTGTGTTCTAGTTTCAGGCGGGTTCACATTTTTCACTCGGCGCATCGCCGACCGCCTCGGTTTCCATGAAAACCTTGGGAACGAGTTGTTGTTCGAGAACGGGCTGGTGTCGGGCAAGGTGCAAGAGCCGGTCCTAGGCCGCGGAGCGAAACGGGTGACCCTGGCCCGGCTCTGCCGAGACCACAGCCTCGGTCGCAGCGATGTTCTGGCTGTGGGCGATGGGGCGAACGACATCGAGATGCTTCAGGCCGCAGGCCTGGGTGTTGCGCTTTACGCCGGGCCCGCTGTGAGAAAGGCCGCAAGGGCTTGTGTTGATTGCGCCGATCTTACGGCGCTCCTCTATCTTCAGGGTTATCGCAAGTCAGAGTTTGTGACTGCGATTGCGGCGAATACATAGCTGACCACCTCGGCTTTCTTCTGCGCGTCACGCAGATGATCGCGTTTGTCACCGCGATCTTTGCTGCTCTTGTATTTCCGCAAAGCCCAATCAAAATTTTTTAACTCATGGAGGGCGCTGGCGAAGGTTGGTGCCGTTACGCCGTCGCCGTCAGGATGATTGAGGCTCCGGAATTTTCGCACGATTACAGGGGAATTACACAGAACGGTGAATGCCGGTTTCCAAATAAAGTATATCTCCTGTACGCATTGTTTTTGCTTGGTAATTGGTGCCGGTCGAGGGACTCGAACCCCCGACATCCTGATTACAAATCAGGCGCTCTACCAGCTGAGCTAGACCGGCAATGGCGCGAGTGATACTGCCCGGCACGTTCTCATGCAAGCGCTGCTCAAAGGGTAAATCACGGTGCCGCGCGCGGCGGGATCATTTCTTGGTTCGCTCGCGGGTTCGGCCAGGACTTAGGTCGTCGTCCTTGTTACGGCGCAGACGTGGCTTTTCGTCGGCACCGTCGCCAGTCGTCGTGCGCTGCACCTGTGGTTCGGATGTGGTCTCTTCTGGCTCAGGCTGTGGCTGTAGAGCAATTTCGGGGTCTGGCTCCGGCTCCGGTTCGACCGCCGCAGGCTGGCCCGGCTCCGGCTCGGGCACGATTGCAGCGCCGGCACGGAGATGCTCTCGTCCGGGGTCTCTTCAAGCGTCGAAGGGATCGCCTCCGGCAGCGCCGCCAGATCCTCTCGGTCCGCGGGGAATGGCACCGGGGCAAAGAGTGGCGCAAGGCCGCCGGCATCGATTGCTGGCTGGTCCGTCTCTGATTGCAGCCGGGTGCCGCCATAGCTTGGCTGCGCGACTGATCCGTCTCCCGTCCAGCCATCCGTCCCTCCGCCTCCTCCGCCACCAAGGGCGCCGAGCAGGCTGCCAAGGCCGCTCGACTGGCCACCCGCCGTTCCGGCTTCGCCGGATCCATTGTTGCCGCCCCCGCTTTCGCTGCTCGGCGCCCCGCCCAGAGTCTGACCCAGCGCACCGGTGAGACTGTCCTCGCCGCCACCGGTGACGGCGCCGAGCAGTGCCTCCGCCGCCTGGCCCGGACCGGCGCCCTCGGCCAGCCCCGCGATCACATCCGGCGTCTTGCCCGGATCGGGCAGCAGCCCATCGATCGCAGCGGTAAGGTCGGGTTGGAATCTGGGGTTGGACCAGGTTCCGGTGATCAGGACCGGAAAGACCCCAAAGCCCGCCTCGTCCAGCGCACCACCCTGGCCGGTCAGGCTCGAGACCGCCGTCGGCTCCAGCCGGAAGTTCTGCCGCTTCCGCCCGATATCCACCGCCCCCGCGCCAACGACCCGCAGGAGCGGGCCCAGGAACAAAAAATCGGTGTTGTGCAGCACCCCGTTGGTGATGTCGAAGGTGCCGGTTGCTGCGGAGAAGTCGGTCTTCTGCATGCTGCCGCTCTGGCCGGTCAGGTTGCGCACCATCGCGGCCAGGTTCAATCCTAGTGTCCTGAACCAGAGGTTTTCCGTATTATTGAATTCTGTTTGAATCGAATACGGAGGATATTGCCATGGCTCGGATTGCGGCGCCTGTGACGTTGAACAAGGAACAAGGGGAGGCGTTGGTGGCCTTGGTAGCGCGTCGCACGACGGCACAAGGTCTGGCCAAGCGGGCCGGGATTGTGCTGGCCTGCGCGGAAGGTCTTAAAGACAAACAGATAGCGCAGCGTTTGGGGGTCCATCAAGAGACGGTGGCGAGGGGGCGGAAGCGCTTCATCGCACATGGGAGCGACGGGCTTTATGACGCGCCGCGCCGCGGCACGCCCCGGACGATTACCGATGCGCAGGTCGAGGCGGTGATCGTGCGGACGCTTGAAAGCATGCCGCGTAACACGGCCCATTGAAGCTCCAGGATGATGGCCGGGGAGAGCCACCTCTCGACGTCCAGCGTGCAACGGATTTGGCGTGCCTTTGGCCTGCAACCCCATCGCACGGAGACCTTCAAGCTCTCAACCGATCCCCGGTTTATCGACAAGGCTCGCGATGTGGTTGGGCTTTCCCGCCGGCGGTCGCGGCGGGGGTGGAGCTGACCACGCGGGAGGAACCGGATGGTGATGATGAACGGCATACACACGATACGGAGGGCAAGAATAATGACCAGAATGCACAGGGCGACACTAGGTATGGCTCTGGCGGTGGGGCTGGCGGGTTGCGCGACGGCCGGGCCGATGGTCGGGCCGTCGAGCCATGACGCGGCCGGTCTCCGGGCGCTGCTCGCGGACCGGGTCGAGGTCGCCTACGATGCGGCCGGGCGAGGCAGGGGCCTGCGGATCAAGGTCAATGTGGGCACGATGGGGCATTTCTGCGTCCAGGACCGGCTCACAGGGTTCGGGCGCTACTTCACCGAGGCCTGGACGACGCGGCCAAGCAAGCAGGGAAACCTTGCCGTCGTCACCGCGGCCGACCAGTTGCTGGGTTCGCTCGTCCAATACAATCCGGAGACCGGCCAGATGATCAAGGGAGCCCGCTCCACCGGTGTGCTCTGGGCCGGCCACCTGCAGGAGACGATCCCGCTGGCGGTCTACTCGATCTGCCCGCGCTTTCCGGATCGCGGCGATCTCGGCTTCGAGGTCAACCTGAAGCAGGCGGCGACGGATTACCGGGAGTTGGTCGCCCAGGATCCCGCGGCGGTGCTGAAAGGCTTGTAACTGGCGGGGAGGCGCCGGGGGCGGCTGTTTTGGCGAACATGCCCCCGGCGCCTCTTCCCGAAGAGGAAGGTGATCTTCATGATGTATATAAAGCGGCGCCTCGAAGCGGCGGCGGACATCCGGGCCGGCGGCGCGCCCGCCGCCCGCTCAGGTGCCGAGCAGGAGCGTCGAGACGATCACGCCCGCGATCGCGACCATGCAGCCGACCGTCCAGCGCAACTGCGTGATCTGGCCCTTGGCGATCTCCGTGCTCAGGCTTTCGATCTTCGTCTCAAGCCGGCCCTCGGTGCCAGCGATCTCCCCGCGCACCTCGGCGATCCCCACGGCGATCTCCGCGGTGAGGTCGGCCTTGAGGAGCGCGAGATCGTCCTTCGTGGCGAGGGATTCGGTCATGGCGCCGCCAACGGTTTCGATAATGGCCTCGGCCTGCGCCTCTTCGACGCCAGTGGCGGTGAGCCGCTTCATCGCCTTGAGAGTATCGAACGCCATGGTCATCCTTGCCGTCTCCTGCCAATCGCGTCCGCCGCGCGCCAAAAGGATAGACGTTCCGCGCGCCCGCGTCAAAGCCTACCCGGCGATCTCGCATCCCCGCGCCCTGCCCCGGCGTCTCTCTCGCCGATCTCCCATCCAGTGGGACCGGCGCGCGGGCACGGGCGGCCCGACAAAGCGCGAACATTCGGGGACACATGGCGAACACGCGCTCTCGCCGTCCTCTCCGCCTCCGCCCTCGCCGCGCTCCTGGCGATCCCGGCCCCGGCCCTCGCCCAGGCTCACCCTTCTCCTGATCCGGTTCTTCCGCTTGTGTTTCCGGCCTGTCCGGAGGCGGCTCTCACCGAGGCGCTTTCAGCCGGGTCCGCAGGCGCGATGCTGCACGCGGCCGAGCGGGCGCGGATTGCGCTCGGGACCTGAACCCGCCGGTGCGGGCCTGGGTGCTCTGCGTCGATGAAAAGAGCCAAATTCAGCCGCTTGACCGGCCGCAGCCGGTCCGGCCCATGCGGCCGGGTCAGATCGAACGCCGCAGCCATGATTACAAACGCCACGGCACCACCTCCCTGTTCGCCGCCCTCAACACGGCAACCGGCGAGGTCATCGGCAAATGCGACAAGCGCCACCGGGCCTCGGAGTTCAAGAAGTTCCTTATGGAGATCGAACGCCGGGTTCCCGACGATCTGGAGATCCACCTCGTCATGGACAACTACGCCACCCACAAAACGCCGGCGATCCGTGCCTGGTTGGCCAGACGGCCCCTCTGGCATGTGCATTTCACCCCCACCTCCGCATCCTGGTTGAACATGGTCGAGCGCTTCCTTGCCGAAATCACCGACCGCCAGATCAAGCGTGGCGTTCACCGCAGCGAGCGCGAACTCACAAAAGCCATCCCGGATTACATCGAAACGCGCAATGAAGATCCAAAACCCTTCAAATGGGTCCGAACCGCAGACGATATCCTTGGTGCGGTCAAACGCTTCTGTTTAAAAACCACACCCGAAAATAATCCGGCGAACTGCTGACTCAGGACACTAGGATCGCACCATCTGTGAGGTCCAGCCCGCCCTGGCCGTCCAGGCTTTTCATCAATGCATCCATCGAATGGCCACTTCCATTCACCCGGATCCGGAAGTTGCCCAGCCCCTCTAGGTTGTCGAAGCCCGCAAGCGCGTTCGGCAGTGGGCGCAACTGCACCGCGGAAAGCGTCAGGTCGGTCGATAGCTGCGCTTGCTCGCCTGCCAGCAGCACGATGGTGCCGGTCATGCCGCCGCCATAGGCATCAACCCGATCGATCTGCACCTCCAGCTTGCCGTTACGTAGCCGTGCGCCGATGTCGCTGCGGCCGATCTCGATATCGCCCAGATCCACCGCCTCGGTCCGGACTGCCACCTCGGCATCGACTGCGCGCAAGGCCGAGAGGTCCAGCGGCTCGACGCTCCAGCCCTGTCCGAAGGCACCGCCACCACCACCGCCCTCACCCGCCATGAAGGGCGACAGGTCCAGCGGGCCGGAACTCAGCCGCGCCGTAATCATCGGCCGCGCGCTGCTCAGATCTACTCCGGCATCGCCGGTCATCGTGGTCTGGTCGAGTCGCAGCGTCAGGCCCGAGAGATCGATCTGGTTCCCGCCTTTCAGCGCCAACCGGGCGTCGAGGCTGGCGGACTCCAGCGTCCCCGCTGGGGCATCCATCGCCACGCCCCCGGCCCATTCGCCAACCTGCGCAAGTCGCTGATCGTCAGCTTTAGCGGCCCTTCCGCCGCCAGCGCACCGCCTGAGGATATCGGGCCGGTCGAGACCGGGCCGCTGAACGTGAACTTGAACAGACCCACCGATTGTCCAAACGCCGCAACCGTGACGGTCTGCCGGTCGTGCCAGCCCTCGGCCCCGTCGGCCTCCAGATTGAAGGCCACCGCCCGCCCTTTGTAGCCGACGCTGCCGGAGATCGCGAGCCGCAGCGCCGCCTCGGCCGCATTCACGCTGCCGTCCAGCTTCACCGCGCCAAGATCGGCCAACCCTGCTGGTGCACCTGCGCCGGTTGCCCAGGCGATTGCCGCCGAGGGGTTGGGCAGGTCCGCCGTAATCTCGCCATTGACGAAGGAAAACGCCGCGTCCTCGCCGATCTGCAGATTGCCGTCGAAACTGACGCTCGCCGGGCCGCTCGCGAGCGAAACCCGGACCGAGGTCCGGCCCCCCTCCATCGCCGCCGCCGGGGTGTCGATGACGGCATCGAACTCGGCCCGCTCGCCGTTCCACAGGCCCGAGCCCGACAGATTCAACGGCTCGTCGAACCCCTCCAGCCCCGCCGTCAGGTCCAGCGCCGCAGCGGGCCCTCGCCGACTTTATGGACTCCGGCGGGTTCTATCGCCACATCCGGCGAATGCGCCGAACCTATTCCGAACGGCATCACATTTTGGTTGATCTCTTGCGCAGCGAGCTTGGGCATCTTGCCAGATTTCGGGGCCATCAGGCGGGTATGCAGATCGTCGTTGAACTGCCTGCCGGTTGCGCCGACGTCGCGCTCTCCAACGCGGCCGCACGTCGGGGAGTTTTTGCCCCTGCGCTGTCGAACTACTATGCTCGCGAAAGCAGCGCGCGTGGGCTCTTGTTGGGATTCTGCGCCTATTCAGGCGACGAGATGAAGCCACCGCTCAAGATCTTGCGCGAGATTGCCGAGTGGCAATTTCCGGATTTTAGAGTCCCCCGAGGGGGCCGGACGCTACCGTGATCAGGCGATCGGCGCAACGATACTGCCCCCGGCCTCACCCGGGCGCGAGCGGTCCATGGTCCGGGCCAACAGCGCCACCGGCGCCAGCCCGACCACGATGATCGCCAGCGCCGCTGGCCCGGCCTCGCCCAATTGCTCCAGCGAGGCCGACCCATAGACAGTGGTGGCGAGGGTCTCGAAATTGAAGGGTCGCAAGATCAGGGTGGCGGGCAATTCCTTCACGGAGTCGACGAAAATCAACAGCGCCGCCGTCAGCACCGAGCCCTTGATCATCGGCAGATGCACCCGGGTCAGGGCGCCGCGCCGGGTTTCGCCCAAGGTTCGCGCCGCTAGTTCCATCGACGGCGTCACCCGGCCAAAGGCACCGTCGATGGCACCATGCGCGATGGCCGAGAACCGCACCACATAGGCAAACACCACCGCCGCCGCCGAGCCGGTCAGCACCAGCCCGATATCGACGCCCAGCCACGCCTCGGCGAAATCCGCCATCCGGTGGTCCAATGCGGCCAGCGGGATCAGCACACCCACGGCCAGCACCGCGCCGGGTGCGGCGTAGCTCAGCGACGTCGCCTGCGCCAACCAGCGCGCGAGGCCGTAGCGCGAGGCCCGGGCGCCATAGACCATGAACACCCCCACGGCGCAGGAAACCGCGGCCGCCAGCCCGGCCAGCAACCCGGTATGCATGATCGCCCGCCAGAATGCCGGGGCAACCCACTGCCCCAGATGCGCCGAGGCATACCAGCCAACCACCAGCGTCGGCAGGGCAAAACCAAACAGCACCGGGAAGGCGCACAGGCCGACCACCAGCCAACGCCGCAGCCGCTTCGGCCTTGACCGTCGGATCGGCCGGTAACGCCGCGAGGTGTGATGGAACCGCTTGCCCCGGCGGCTGACCTTCTCGACCGCCAGCAACAGCAGCACGAAACCCAGCATCACCAGCGCGATCTGCGCCGCGCCCCCCGCATTGTAGGTATCAAGCCAGATCGAGAACACACCGCGGGTCAGGGTCGGCACGTTGAAGTAGTCAACCGCGCCAAAATCGTTCAGCGTCTCCATCATGGCGATGGCGCTGCCCGCCGCCACGGCCGGGCGCGCCAGCGGCAGCCCGACTCGCCAGAACACGCCCCACGGCCCACAACCCAGCGCCCGACCCACCTCCAACGCGCAGACCGACTGCTCGCGAAAGGCGGCGCGCGCCAGCAGGTAGACATACGGATACAGCGCCAGCGTCAGCACGAACCCCGCCGACCAGATCGAGCGAATCTCCGGGAACCAGTAATCCCGCGCGTCTTGCCAGCCGAACAGCGCCCGCATCGCGGTTTGCACCGGCCCGGCATATTCCAGCAGATCGACCAACGCATACGCGCCGATATAGGCGGGCATCGCCAGGGGGGCCAGCAGCGCCCATTCCAGCAGGCGGCGGCCGGGGAACTCGGTCATCACCACCAACCAGGCCGCCCCGGTGCCGACACAGGCGGTGCCAATGCCCACCAATGCCATCAACATCAGCGTGTTTCCCAGATAGACCGGCAGCGCGTTGGCGACCAGATGCGGCCAGATATTCTCGGTCGGGTTCAGCGCCATCCAGCCGACTGCGACGATCGGCATTAGCAAGACCGCCGCCAGCACGAGGCTACCGAGGGTCCAGCCGTCGAGCACGGCGATACGGGCTTTGCGCAAAGCTTCCATCGAGTTCCCGACGATTTCAATCGGGGTTGACTTAATCGCCCCGGTCTCGCCTGTCCATTCCTCCCCGCCGATTCACCAGCAATTCTCATTATGGCGTTACAAAGGGGATTCCCAAGGCGGCAAATATATGAATGATACCATATATGGTCATCGATTCTCTCATAGACACTCTGCGTAGCCGTTGCGCGATGTTCCCCGACATGCGCACGGGGAGCAATTTGAGCTACACTATGGCCGATATCGGCATGGCTGCATTTTCGGTATTTTTTATGCAGAGCCCGTCCTTTTTGTCGCATCAGCGGGCGTTGGAAAAGCGTCGGGCGCGGTCGAACTGCGAGACGCTGTTCGCCATTGAGAAGATCCCTACCGACAATCATGTTCGCACGATGCTTGATCCGGTGGAACCCGATGGGCTGTTCGCGTTGTTCGGGCAAGCCCTTGGCTTGCTTGCAGACAGAGGCGGTCTGAAGGATTTTCAGAAGCTCGGCGGACGGCTTCTGATTGCCCTTGACGGCACCGAGTATTTCACCTCGCAAAAGCTTCATTGCCCGAATTGCTCGCAGCGCAAACGCCATAACGGCGTCATGGAATATTACCACTCCATGCTCTCGGCGGCGGTGGTGGCACCTGGCCATAATTGTGCCATGGTGCTTGAACCGGAGTTCATCGCACCGCAGGACGGACATGACAAACAGGACTGCGAAAATGCCGCCACGAAGCGCTGGCTTTGCCGCTTCGGGCCGCAATACGCGCATCTCGGGCCGGTCTATCCGGGCGATGATCTATATTCCCGTCAGCCGATTTGCGAGTCGGTTCAACGGGTTGGCGGCAATTTCATCTTCACCGCCAAACCCTCATCGCACCGCTGTCTCTACGAATGGCTCCATGGCGTCGAATTGCCGAGCCTTGAGAAAAAGCTGAAAAAGGGCCGCAGCGTCGTTACTCATCGCTACCGCTGGATGGAAGATGTTCCCCTCCGTGACGGGAAAGACGCATTGCATGTCAATTGGCTTCAGATCGAGATCATCAACAAAGCCGGCAAGGTGACCTACACCAACAGCTTCGTCACCGATCTGCCGGTCAACGAAGAAACCGTCGTCGAGTTGGCCACCTGTGGCCGGGCGCGCTGGAAGATCGAGAACGAAACTTTCAATACCCTGAAGACCAGGGGTTACCATCTGGAGCACAATTTCGGCCATGGCAAGGAACACCTGGCCAACCTTCTCAGGCTCTTCGACGTATCAAGTGGATTTTACCATATCTCCGAGCGGGGCTGCGATCAAGTAGATCATGGTGATGAAGGTCTCGGTGTTGCGGTAGCCTCTGGCTCTTGCCCTGGCGGCCTGAACAGCCGTTCATTGCTTCCATGCGGGGCTTCCATGCGGGCGTTGCTGTGGATTGACGTTCAACGTTCGAGAATGCGCTTGGGATGTTTTTTGACCGTCTCCAGAGCCTTGCGGACGGCTTCGAGCAGCGGAGCGTCTCCGGTCTGTTCGTGTCGAGACGCTGTTCGACCAGCCGCCATGGTGGCGTAACCCCGAGGCCAAGAGCCAATACATCCTGAGCATCCATTGCCTGTCCCTCCTATGTTGTGTATGATGACAGAGAGTAGCTGATTACGCCCTAAATGACTCCCTGAATTCCACTTTCAACGTCGAAGAGCCCCTTCTCATAACCATGAACCTGCTCGCCTTCGCGTTCCACACGGTCTGTGACCTGGTGAGCAAGCGCTGGCATGAGGCACGTGAAGCGTTCGGCGCGCGACGGCAGTTCTTCCAGGACCTGCGGAGCATCACCAGATATCACCTGTTCACCGACTGGGGCGCGCTCATCCGCACGATGATAACCGGCGAACCGCCGCCGGAACCAAAACTGCACTAAAGCACCCGCTCAAGCCTCAGCACAACACAAAAATGAAAAGACAAAACATCATCGCAGAAAATCAAGCCATAATGAGAATTGCTGCCGATTCACCGCGCCAATTCCCTCGCCAAAAAAATCCATGGGGTTATCCGGCGCGTTGACCGGGGGGCTGGGCGGCTTTAGGAATGCGCCCAGCCTGTCCCGAGCCGAAAGAGCCTGCCACCATGCCCGCCACCGCCCCGCGATCATTCCAGAAAATCTTGCTCACGCTGGCGAACTACTGGGCCGGGCATGGCTGCGCCATCCTGCAGCCCTACGACATGGAAGTGGGTGCCGGCACCTTCCACCCGGCGACCACGCTGCGCGCGCTGGGCCCGCGCCCCTGGGCGGCCGCCTATGTCCAACCCTCGCGCCGCCCCACCGACGGGCGCTACGGCGAAAATCCGAACCGGCTGCAGCACTACTATCAGTACCAGGTGCTGATCAAACCCAGCCCGCTGGCTCTGCAGGCGCTGTATCTCGGCAGCCTAGAGGCCATCGGCATCGACATGGCGCTGCACGACATCCGCTTCGTCGAGGACGACTGGGAAAGCCCGACGCTCGGCGCCTGGGGCTTGGGTTGGGAGGTCTGGTGCGATGGCATGGAGGTCAGCCAGTTCACCTATTTCCAGCAGGTCGGCGGCCATGACTGCCGCCCGGTCTCGGGCGAGCTGACCTATGGGCTGGAGCGTCTGGCGATGTATGTGCTGGGGGTCAACCACGTCATGGACATGCCGTTCAACGACCCTGATGCGGCGATCCCGCTAAGCTACGGCGACATCTTCCGCCAGACCGAGGAAGAATACTCGCGCCACAACTTCGACGCCGCCAACACCGAAATTCTGTTCCGCCATTTCGATGACGCCGAGCAGGAATGCAAGGCGATCCTGGCCCACGACGCGCTGGACCCGAAGACCGGCAAGACCATCGTCATGGCCCATCCGGCCTACGACCAATGCATCAAGGCCAGCCACATCTTCAACCTGCTCGACGCCCGCGGCGCGATCTCGGTGACCGAGCGCCAGGCCTATATCGGCCGGGTCCGGCAGTTGGCGAAGCAATGCGCCGATGCCTTCGTCGCAACTGCGGCGGGGGGCGCCTGATCCGATGCAAGGCAAGTTTCTGAACGGCAAGTATGTGGTCACCGGGCTGGTCGGTTTCGTCCTGCTGTTCGGATTGGCGTTCTGGTGGTTCCAGTCCTATGCCTTCTACGAGGAAACCCAGGCCAGTACGGTGACGATCGCAGGCCAGGTTTATCCGGTGACCGAATGGAAGGGCATCACATCCGAGAGCTCGCCCCTGAAGATGCGCGCCTGCTTCGTGTTGAAGAAAACCTTCGATGCGCTGCCCTCGCTTGAACCGGAACCGCTGGTGGCGCCGGGCTGGTTCAAGTGTTTCAATACCGAGTTCATCAAAGAGAACCTGGTTCGGGAATATGCCAAAGCCTATATCGCGGAGCGGAACGATCCCGAAGGCTTCGACCGGATCATTGCTGTCTTCCCAGGTGGACGAACCTATATGTGGCGCCAAATCAGTGCGAAAATCTCGGGGTAAGGGGGCGATCATGGCCAAGACGTTGCTGCAACTCGCCGGGGCGACGCCCGTGCCCTCACGGCTGGGCCAGTCGACGCTGGTGCTGATCGATATCCAGAACGAGTATTTCGACGGCCCGCTGAAGCTGGCCGGCGTCGAGGCGGCAGCCGAGGTTGCCGCCGGGCTGCTGGCCCGCGCCCGGGCGCTTGGCGCGCCGGTGGTTCATGTGCGCCAGCGCGGTCGCGCCGGGGCGGAGCCTTCGATCCGGATGCCGCGCGCGGGCAGATTCACGCCACCTTCGCGCCGCTGGACGGCAAAGCCGTCATCGACAAGGGCCTGCCCAACAGTTTCGCCGACACCTCGCTGGCCGAGGCGCTGGCGGGTATCGGCCCGCGTCCCCTCGTGGTGGCGGGTTTCATGACCCATATGTGCGTCTCCGCGACCGTGCGCTCGGCGTTGGACCGGGGGCTGTCGTCAACGGTGGCCGTGGATGCCACGGCGACCCGTGACCTGCCCGACCCGACGGGTGGGGTTTTGCCCGCCGACACTGTCCACCGCGCCGCGCTGGCGGCCATCGCGGATCGCTTCGCCACTGTCGTTCCCGCCGCCGATATTCCGGACTGAGATATCCATGCCCGATCTGCTGCTCGAGCTTTTCTCCGAGGAAATCCCCGCCCGAATGCAGGCGCGGGCGGCGGAGGATATGAAGAAGCTGGTGACATCGAAGCTGGTCGAGGTCGGGCTGACATATGCGGATGCCGGGGCGCTGGCCACGCCGCGCCGCCTGACGCTCCACGTGACCGGCCTGCCGAAGACCACCCCGGCGATGCGCGAGGAGCGCAAGGGGCCGCGCGTCGATGCGCCGGAAAAAGCGTTGGCGGGTTTCCTGCGCTCGACCGGGTTGGCCAAGGACCAGCTTGAGGCCCGCGACGACAAGAAGGGGCAAGTCTGGTTCGCCGTGATCGAGAGACCGGGCCGCGAGGCGGCCGAGGTTATCGCCGAAGCGGTCACCGAGATGATACGCAACTTCCCCTGGTCGAAATCCATGCGCTGGGGCGACGGCAGCCTGCGATGGGTGCGCCCGCTGCATTCGATCCTCTGTATCCTGAGCGATGAAACTGGCGCGGAGGTGGTGCCTTTCGAGGTAAACGGAATCGCCTCCGGCGATACGACCTTTGGTCATCGGTTCATGGCGCCGGGCGGCATCAAAGTGCGCGGCTTTCAGGACTATGTCGCCAAGCTGGAAGCCGCCAAGGTGATCATCAACCCGGGCGAACGGGCCACCCGGATCGAGCATGACGCCAAGCAGCTCGCCTTCGCTCAAGGGTTGGAAGTGGTTGAGGACAAAGCGCTTCTGGCCGAGGTCGCGGGGCTGGTCGAGTGGCCGGTCACCCTGATGGGCGAGATCGGAGAGGACTTCCTCGATCTGCCGCCGGAGGTTCTGCAAACCTCGATGAAGACCCACCAGAAGTTTTTCTCGGTGCGCAACCCCAAGACTGACTCAAAATCTTCGAGCCGCATCGAACGCTTCATCACGGTCGCCAACATCGAGGCCCCGGACCACGGCGAGACCATCCTGGCGGGCAACACCCGGGTGCTGACGGCGCGGCTGACCGACGCCCGGTTCTTCTGGGACAACGACTTGCGCAAATCGCTGGAAGATATGGCCGCCCCCTTGGAAAACGTGGTCTTCCACGCCAAGCTCGGCACCCAGGCCGAACGCATCGCCCGCATCGCCGCCCTGGCCCGCGAGATCGCCCCTGCGGTCGGCGCCGATCCGGACCTCGCCGAACAGGCAGCAAAGGTCGTCAAGGCCGACCTCGCCTCCGAAATGGTTTACGAGTTTCCCGAACTCCAAGGCGTAATGGGCGGCTACTACACCAGCGCCGCCGGGCTGCCGGAGGAAGTGGCCAACGCCTGCGAAGCCCACTACCGCCCCCTCGGCCCCTCCGACGCGGTGCCCTCCGAGCCGGTCTCGGTCGCGGTGGCGTTGGCCGACAAGATCGACATGCTTGCCGGGTTTTGGTTCATTGATGAAAAACCGACGGGGAGCAAGGATCCGTTTGCGTTGAGGCGGGCGGCGTTGGGGGTTATAAGGCTTTTGTTAGAAAATGATCTTCGCTTTGCATTTGTCGGAGTTTTTCACGAGCATGAAGACCGCGTACTAAAATCTATCGGCCAATTTCTTAGAAATGACCCAAAAGGATTGTACGAGCAGGGCACATTTGCCGTCACGCAGGTAGTTCGGAAATTCGAAGGAATGGAGGCTTCAATCAATGCCATTGACCTCCTTTCCTTCTTCGCCGATCGCCTGAAAGTTTACCTCCGCGACCAAAACATCCGCCACGACGTGATCCAGGCCTGTTTCGATCTCGGCGGGCAGGACGACCTCGTGCTGCTGGTCAACCGCGTTCGCGCCCTTCAGGAATTCCTCGGCACCGACGACGGCGCGCATCTGCTTGTCGCCTACCGCCGGGCCGCTAATATCGTCGGGATCGAGGAGAAGAGGGACGGGGTCGAGTACTCCGGTACGCCGGAGGCGAAATTTGCCGATCAGGACGAGGAACGCGCCCTTTTCAGCGCCCTCGGCACCGTCGAGCCGGCCATTGCCGCGGCGCTGAAGGCGGAAGACTTCGCCGCCGCCATGGCCGAGATGGCCAAGCTGCGCCCCGTCATCGACAGCTTCTTCGACGAGGTCACGGTGAACGCCGGGAACCAGATCGTCCGCCGCAACCGGTTGTGCCTCTTGAACCGCATCCGCGCGGTGATGCGCCAGGTGGCGGTTTGGGAAGCAATCGAGGGGTGATCTCAACTGATTGTGACCCCGCTGAGGGCGCATCCAGACTTGATTGGCCCGGTTCGTCTCATGAGCCACACCGGGAGCCCCCGATTATGCGATCCCCTGCACTTCTGCTTGCTGCCGCCCTGTTCCTCGCCATCCCCGCAATCGCAGCCGGGATCGAAGTCAACGACGCCGCCGGCATCACCCTCGCCATCGCCATCAGCGACGCCGCCGATGTGACGACGGCGAAGGTTGGCGCCTGCATCGGCGATGGTGGCGAGCATCAGGATTGTCTATGTGCCGGCAAGGCGGAGATCGCCGGGGTCCGCGCTGCCCTCGATGACGCCCTCGCCGTTCACCCCGAATGGGAGGGCGGCACCCTCTTCGTCGCCGACCAGGGGACGGTCAGTCGCTGACCCTGTTCCTCGATACCGTCGCCGCCTCGGCAGCGCCGCCCGACTGCGGTTGAGATATCCAGAAGTTATTCCTTTGCGGACCGGGCCGCAATCTTGTCCGCGACGATGATCTTCAATGACCAAACCTCCATCGCGGCGCAGAGGTCTCGCGGCGGCGTCGCGTCGGTGACCAGTTGGTCGACCATGGATGGGTTGCAGGCCACGATCGGCCCGCTGCGCCCGAACTTGGTGCTGTCGGCGGCAACGATGCGGGTCGTGGCGCGCAGCATGATTTCACGCGAAAACTCAGCCTCCTCGAGGTCGAACAGCATGAACCCCCGCTCGGCGTTGATTGCGGTCGCCGAGCAGATCGCGAAATCCACCTGAAACCGGCGGACGAAGGTCATCGCCTCGGCGCCGAACGCGCCGCCGTCATGGGTGCGCAACTCCCCCCCCGCCATGAACACCCGGTTGTTGTTGCGCGCCGCCAGCAGATGCGCGACGGCCACCGAGTTGGTTACCACGAAAAGATCCCGGTGGTTGCGCAGGGCGCGCGCGATATAGGCGGTGGTCGAGCCGATATCGAGAAACAGCGAGTCGCCGTTCTTGATGATGGTGGCGACCCGCGCCGCGATCCGGCGCTTGGCCTCCGGGTTCTGATCCATGCGTTGCTGGAAGCTGGGCTCGATGTCGGCGTCGGGCAAATGCACCCCGCCATGGACCTTTTGCACCAGCCCTTCATCGGCCAGCTTCTTCACGTTGCGGCGAATGGTTTCTTCGGAAACGCCCAGTTGGATCGCCAGCGGCTGTATCCTGCTTGACCCGCCATTCATGCGGAGCGCCTCGAGGATTTCGCGCTCTCGATGCGTTGCGCGCCGGGCCTGGGCTGGCTTCGGGGCCATGATGTTCTCCAACAGAATTCCCGCCTGTCCTGGGTCAGATTACCCTCGAAAGCCGATTGATAACCACATAAAACCACAAGACTGTGGGGTTTTTCACTTTACCGTTGTGTTTCGTGAGGTTTTGGGGAGAATTTCGCGGATAACCCCGCGAATCAATACCGGCCCGCGTGGCCGCGGCGAAGGGTGTCCGAAAACAGGGAGGTCTGATCATGAAACGACGTTCACACACTATTGCGGCTGCGGTGCTTGCATGCGCCGGAATTGCCGCTGGGAGTATCGGCGGGGGTATCGGGGCCGCAAACGCAGGCGCGGAATCGCAGGATCCGATCAAGATCACGCTGCACGACTGGACCGGTCAACTTCTGACCTCGACCATCATGGGCGAGGTGCTGGCGAAAGCCGGGTACAATGTCGAATACGTCCAGGCCGACTACATCGCCCAGTTCGCCGGACTGAAGACCGGCGACTTGCATGTCGCAATGGAGATCTGGGAGACCACGGGCCGCGAGGCGATGGACGATGCCACCGCGACCGGAAACGTGGTCAATCTGGGCGAGACCGGGATGCAGGCGATCGAGGAATGGTGGTATCCGAGTTATATGAAAGAGGTTTGCCCGGGCCTGCCCGACTGGAAGGCGCTGAACGATTGCGCCGGGGAGTTTGCCACCCCGGAAACCGCGCCGAACGGCCGATATCTCGGTGGGCCGGTCACCTGGGGCGGCTTCGACGACGAACGCGTCGAGGCGCTGGAGATGGATTTCGAAGTGGTCCATGCCGGCACCGACGCGGCGCTGTTCGCCGAGTTGGAGTCCGCCTATCAGCGCAAGGCACCGGTGCTGCTGTGGGTCTATGCGCCGCATTGGGCGCCGGCCAAGTTCGAGGGCGAGTGGGTCGAGTTCCCAGCTTATTCGGCCGAGTGCTACGGTGATCCGTTGGCCGGCATCAATCCCGACCTGGCCTATGACTGCGGCAAGCCCCGCGGGCCGATCTGGAAAGTGGCTTGGGCCGGGCTGGAAGGCAAATGGCCCGGTGCCGCCGCGGCCATAAAGGCGTTCAACATCTCGAATGACGAAATGGGCGAGATGGTTGCTGCCGTCGACCTGGAAGGCAGCGCGCTGGACTCGGTCGTTGCCGAGTGGATGGCTTTGAACGAGGCGCGCTGGCAGAGCTGGACCGCCCAGTAAGGGCGGCGCGCATTCGATCCTGAGCGGGGCGGCCTGATCGCTGCCCCGTTCCTGCTTGGACCCCTGCCGAGACCTCTGTGACCTCTCCGGGGCGGCTCGTTCATGTGCATCGAGGTTCCATGGAAAAACCTGTAAAACTCGATTGCCGGAATGTGTGGAAGCTCTACGGCCGGGCGGCCAACGGCTTTCTGGAGAAACACACTGGCGAGCCGACGCCCGAGATAATCCGTGCCGCCGGTCTGATCGGCGCGGTCCGCAATGCGAGCGTCCGGATCCACGATGGCGAGATCTTTGTCATCATGGGGCTTTCCGGGTCCGGCAAGTCGACCCTGGTGCGCTGTCTGGCCCGTCTGATCGAGCCGACTGCGGGCGAGGTGCTGCTGGAAGGGCAGGACCTTCTGCGCATGGCGGAGAAAAACCTGATCGAAATTCGCCGCAGGAAGATGGGCATGGTATTCCAGCACTTCGCCCTGTTGCCGCATCTCACGGTTCTGCAGAACGTTGCGTTCCCGCTGGATATCCAGGGCGTCGACCCGGTCCAGCGTGAAGCGCGGGCGCGGGAAGTTATCGAATTGGTCGGTCTGAAGGGGCGCGAGGCCTATTACCCGCGTGAGCTTTCGGGCGGCCAGCAACAGCGTGTCGGCATCGCCCGGTCGCTGGCCGTCGGCCCCGACCTCTGGTTCCTGGACGAGCCGTTTTCCGCACTCGACCCACTGATCCGACGCGAGATGCAGGACGAGTTCCTGCGGCTCCAGTCGCTGCTCCAAAAGACCATCGTCTTCATCACCCATGACTTCGACGAGGCGATCCGCCTGGCCGACAGGATCGCCATCATGCAGGACGGCGCGATCATCCAGGTGGCGACGCCGGAGGAGTTGGTGCTGTCACCGGCATCGGCCTATGTCGAGGAGTTCACGCGCCACATCCCGCGCGCGAAGGTGTTGAGCGCGCGGACGCTGATGCGGGCTGGGCCGGTGGAGGGGCAGACGGCGGGCGAGGTCGCCGCGACCGATCGCATCGAAGACATCGCCGCCCGAGTCGTTGCGTCGGAACTGCCCTTCGGCGTTGTCGACGGGGCGGCGGGCGTGGTCGGCTCGATCGGCCGGCAGACGGTGATCGATGTGCTCGTCGGCAAACAGATCCTGCCGTGAAGCGCCTGATCGGCATATTGACCGGGGACGGGCGGTTGTTCTGGCCGGGGCTGTTCGCGGCGACCTGGGTTGTTTCGACCTATGGCCGCGATGTGGCCAAGGCAATCGACGCCCGCTGGCTGGTCAAATACCCGGCAGCCTGGCGCCTGCCGCTGAAGGCGGAGATCAGCACGGCGATGAAATGGTTGGTCGAGGAGGCGAATTTCGGCCTGTTCACTTTCCGCGAGATGACCCGTGGTATCGCCGCCGTCATCGAGGTTCCCTATGACTTCGCCCGATCGGCGCTGATCGAGGGATTCGAGACGGGACAGGGCTCGAACGCTGTCGAGGTCGCCCCGTCGTTGAGCTGGATCGCCATCATCGTCGCCGTGGTCGCCATGGGTCACTACGCCCGGAACTGGCGGCTGGCGGCGCTGGTGGGAGGTTGCTTCGCCTATCTGGTCATCTTCGGGCAGTGGGGCAGCGCGATGGTGACGCTGGCCTCGGTGCTGATCGCGGTTCCGATCGGCGCCACGGGTGGCTTGCTGCTGGGTATCGGGGCCTATCGCTGGCCGCTGTTCGACCGGATGCTGCGCCCGATCCTGGACCTGATGCAGACGGTTCCGGTGTTCGCCTATCTGGTGCCGATCCTGTTCCTGTTCGGCTTCGGCCCGGTATCCGCCCTGGTCGCCACCATCATCTACGCGATGCCTCCGATGGTTCGAGTGACGACACTGGCGTTGCGCGGAGTGGCAAGCGAGATCAAGGAATTTGGTGTAATGACAGGATGTTCCAGGCGCCAATTGATGTGGCGTGTTCTGGTGCCGTCCGCAGCGTCCGGGCTGATGGTGGGGGTCAACCAGGTCATCATGCTGACGCTGAACATGGTCATCATCGCCTCGATGATCGGGGCCGGCGGGCTGGGCTACGATGTGTTGGCGTCGCTGCGGCGTCTGGATATCGGCGCCGGGCTGGAGGCGGGGGTCGCCATCGTGGTGATGGCCATCGCACTCGACCGGCTAAGCCAGGCCTTCGCCGAGCGGGCGCAGACCGAGGAACATGACGCGGCGGCGTCCGCGGGCTGGGTCAGGCGGCACCGGTGGCTGTCCACGGTTGCCATCGTGGTTGCCGCGACCACCATGGTCGGGTTCTTCGTTCCCGCGATCCAGAACTATCCCGAGCCGATGATGGTCACGACCGGCAAAATCTGGACCGATCTGGTCGAGTACATCAATGTGAACTTCTTCGACGAATTCGAGGCGGCGAAGACCTTGGTGCTGTCATATTTCCTGCTGCCGGTGAAGCGGTTCCTCGGCGGCGTTCCCTGGATCTGGGGCATCGGCGTCATGACCGTCATCGGTTGGCGGTTCGGCGGCTGGCACCTTGCATTGCTTGCCTTTGCGTTGAGCCTTTTCGTCGCTGTGAACGGCCTGTGGGCCAAGGCGATGACCACGGTCTATCTGTGCGGTGTCTCGGTCGTCATCGCCTCGATGATCGGTATTCCGCTGGGGGTTCTTTCGGCCGAGAACGAGCGCGCGAACCGGATCGTGGGTGCGCTGATCGACACGCTGCAGACCCTGCCCAGCTTTGTTTACCTGATCCCGGTGGTGATGCTGTTCCGGGTCGGCGATTTCGCGGCGATGATCGCTGTCGTTCTTTATGCGCTGGCGCCGGCGGTTCGCTATGCGGCGCATGGAGTGCGCAATATCGACCCGCAGATGATCGAGGCCGGGATCGTGTCCGGTTGCACCCGCTGGCAGTTGCTGCGCCGGATCAAGCTGCCGCTGGCGATGCCAGAGATCCTGCTGGGCTTGAACCAGACCATCATGCTGGCGCTGTCGATGCTGGTCATCACCGCGCTGGTCGGCACCCGTGACCTGGGGCAGGAGGTTTACATCGCGCTGACCAAGGCCGACAGCGGACGCGGGATCATCGCCGGATTGTCAGTTGCGTTCATCGCCATCATCGCCGACCGCATTCTATCGGCCAGTGCCCGCCATGCACGGGCGAGGCTGGGGTTGGAATAATGGGGGATCCTATGGAATCAGCACTCGAACGCGCCGCTGGATTGCCGATCTGGACCGGCTCGGTCACACCGCAGCCCCTGGGCGGGGGCATCACCAATGTGAACTTCGTCGTCGAGGACGCTGGCAAGCGCTACGTGGTGCGCATCGGTGACGACATCGTCGAGCATCAGGTGATGCGCTTCAATGAACTCGCCGCCAGCCGCGCCGCTCATGCGGCGGGTGTGTCTCCGGCGGTCATCCACCACCAGCCCGGTGTTCTTGTGCTGGATTTCATCGAGGCGGCGACACTGGACGAGGCAATGGTGCGCGACCAGGCGATTCTGGAACGGATCGTGCCGCTGATCCGGCGCTGCCATTACGAAATCCCGCAACATCTGCGCGGCCCGGTGCTGATGTTCTGGGTGTTCCATGTGTTGCGCGACTATGCCGGGACGCTGCGCGATGGCGCCAGCACGCATGTCGCCCGGCTGTCATCGCTGATGGGGCAGGCGGGCCAGTTGGAACACGCAGCCGGCCCCATCGACGTCGTCTTCGGCCACAACGACCTGTTGTCCGCCAACGTTCTCGACGACGGCGCGCGGCTATGGCTGATCGATTGGGACTATGCCGGGTTCAATTCGCCACTGTTCGATTTTGGCGGACTCGCCTCCAACAATGGACTGACCGAGTTGCAGGAGCGTTGGCTGCTGGAGACATATTTCGAGACCGCGCTGACCGACGCGCTGTGGCACCGCTACCAGGCAATGAAATGCGCATCCCTGCTGCGCGAGACCATGTGGAGCATGGTGTCGGAGATCTACTCCCGGATCGACTTCGACTTCCCGGCCTACACGCGCGAGAATCTTGCGCGCTTCGAATCTGCATTCGACGCATTCCAGACCATGTGAGGCAATCAATGAGCGACTTCCCGACCAGCGCGAAGGCAGTGATTATCGGCGGCGGGATCGTCAGCTGCTCGACAGCATATCATCTGGCCAAGCTGGGTTGGACCGAGGTCGTGCTGCTGGAGCGCAAGAAGCTGACCTCGGGCACCACCTTCCACGCCGCCGGGCTGGTCGGGCAACTGCGCTCCAACGCGAACATCACCCAGTTGCTCGGCTATTCGGTCGATCTTTACAAGCGGCTGGAGGCCGAGACCGGGCAGGCCACCGGCTGGAAGATGAACGGTGGCCTGCGTCTGGCTTGCAACCAGGAACGCTGGACCGAGGTCAAGCGCCAGGCCACCACCGCGCACTCCTTCGGACTCGACATGCAGTTGCTGACGCCGAGGGAAGCGCAGGAACTGTGGCCGCTGATGACCGTCGATGACGTGGTAGGTGCTGCCTTCATGCCGACCGACGGGCAGGCGAACCCTTCCGACATCACACTGTCGCTGGCCAAGGGCGCGCGCATGGCCGGCGCGTCGATTTTCGAGGATACCAAGGTTCTGTCGGTTGATATCGACAAGGGCCGGATCAACGGCGTGGTCACCGACAAGGGCCGGATCGATTGCGAGGTGGTGATCTGCTGTGCCGGCCAGTGGACCCGCGCATTCGCCGCGACGGTGGGGGTGAACGTGCCGCTGGTCTCGGTCGAGCACCAGTATATGGTGACCGAGCCGATCGAGGGTGTCACCCGCGACCTGCCGACCCTGCGCGATCCCGACCGCCTGACCTATTACAAGGAGGAGGTCGGCGGTCTGGTCATGGGTGGGTACGAGGCGAACCCGATCCCCTGGGCGGTCGACGGCATCCCGTCCGGGTTCCACTACACGCTGCTGGATTCGAACTTCGATCACTTCGAACAGCTTGTCGAGCTGTCGCTGGAGCGGGTTCCCGCGCTCGAGACCGCCGGGGTCAAGCAACTGACCAACGGGCCTGAGAGCTTCACTCCCGACGGCAACTTCATCCTGGGCGAGGCACCCGAACTGAAGAATTTCTTCGTCGGCGCCGGGTTCAACGCCTTTGGCATCGCTGCCGGCGGTGGCGCCGGTATGGCGCTGGCCGAATGGGTTGCCAAGGGCGAGCCGCCCTTCGACCTCTGGCCGGTCGATATCCGCCGCTTCGGCCGCCCGCATTTCGACACCGACTGGGTACGCACCCGCACGCTGGAGGCCTATGGCAAGCACTACACTATGGCCTGGCCGCACGAGGAGCACGACAGCGGGCGGCCCTGCCGCAAATCACCGCTTTATGATCTGCTGAAGGCGCGCGGCGCCTGTTTCGGCGAAAAGCTGGGCTGGGAGCGGCCGAACTGGTTCGCCGATCTGGAAGCGGGCGAGGAGCCGCGCGACATCTACAGCTTCGGCCGCCAGAACTGGTTCGAGGCGGTGGGGCGCGAGCACAAGGCGGCGCGCGAGGCGGCGGTGCTTTTCGACCAGTCCTCCTTCGCCAAGTTCTCGCTCAAGGGGCCGGACGCCGAGGCGGCGCTAAGCTGGATCGCCGCGAATGACGTGGCCAGGCCAGTGGGCTCGCTGGTCTACACCCAGATGCTGAACGACAAGGGCGGCATCGAGTGCGATCTGACCGTCGTGCGGGTGGCTGAGGACGAATACTACATCGTCACCGGCACCGGCTTCGCGACCCATGATTTTGACTGGATCCGGCGCAATATCCCGGCTGGCATGAACGCCCAGTTGTTCGACATCACCTCGGCCAATGCGGTGCTGTCGCTGATGGGGCCAAAGTCGCGCGCCATCCTCGAAGCGGTGACCCGCGACGATGTTTCGAACGAGGGTTTTCGGTTTGGAACAGCCCGGACGATCGGCATCGCCGGGTGCCCGGTGTGGGCGCTTCGGGTGACCTATGTGGGCGCGTTGGGGTGGGAACTGCACCTGCCAGTGGAATATGCCACCACGGTGTTCGATGCGCTGATGGCGGCGGGCCGGGAGCATGGGCTGAGGCCCGCAGGCTACCGCGCCATCGAGAGCCTGCGCCTCGAGAAGGGCTACCGTGCCTGGGGTTCGGATATTGGGCCTGACCATACTCCGGACGAGGCGGGGTTGGGCTGGGCGGTCAAGCTGAAGAAGAATATCGATTTCAAGGGCCGCGCGGCGGCCGAAGCCCAACGCCGCGATGGGGTCAAGAAGATGCTTGCCTGCTTTTTCGTCGATACGCCGGATGTGGTGCTTTCGGGCCGCGAGACGGTCTATCGCAACGGCCAGCGGGTCGGCTGGCTGACCAGCGGCGGCTACGGCTACACCATCGGGAAATCCGTCGGCTACGGCTATGTGCGCGATCCGGGTGGAGTCGATTCCGATCACGTACTGTCCGGAGATTACGAGCTGGAAATCGCCACCGAACGGGTGCCGTGCTCAGTTCAGATGGGCCCGCTTTACGATCCCGCGATGGCGCGGATCAAGTGCTGACGGAAACTGAACGGGAGGTGGCGAATGAGCGACGATCACCTGCAACAGGTTCACGCGGCCCTTGCGACGGTTCCGGTCTTCGAGGCGCTGGACCTTGGCGCATATACGGTTACTCGGCTGGGTGGGTTGACCAATCTGGTGTTTCGCATCGAGGCGGATCACGGCACCTACGTGCTGCGATTGCCGGGAAAGGGAACCGAGGAATACATCGACCGCGAGGTCGAACTGCATAACGCGATTGTCGCGGCGCAAGCGGGCGTCTCGGCCGATCTGATCTTCGCCAGGGCCGAGACCGGGCTGATGCTGACCCGCTGCATCGAGAACATTGTCACCATGACACCGGAGATGTTCGCTACCCGCGCGGGCGATGCCCTGCGCCGCCTGCACGGGTGCGGGCAGTCCTTCGGGTCGCGCTTCGACCTGTTTTCGATGATCGACGAATATCTGGCGATCCTGAAGGCGAAAAACACCGAACGTCCCCCCGGCTATGCGTATGTCGTCGCGGCGGCCCAGCCCGCCCGCCAGGCTCTGGACCCCTGATTCTGGATCAAAAAAGTTGAAGTCACCCGTTGGCTTTGAATTCAAAGGGATTCATGATGGTTTTTGTGATTAACTCCATCACCAACGGGGTGAAAATATCAGGGCACAGGGCGTTCTTCCTTTCGAGTACGAAAGCGCGCCGGGCAGCAGCGATCTGACGGGTTTTGCCGGGATTGGTGTTTAGCTTGATTTGATTGAGGCATCGGGACTGGCGGCTGCGGTGCGGCGCCAGGTGCGGGTGGCGGGGCGGCAGGGCTGGCTGGATGTGCAGATGATCATCGCGGTGATCGCACTCAATCTGTGCGGGGGTGATCGGGTCGAGGATCTGGAACGCCTGGAGGCGGACGCCGGCTTTGCCGCGATCATGGATGCGGTTGAGCGGCGGCTGTTGGTGTGCCGGGAACGTCGGCAACTGAAGAGCCGGTTCCGGCGCGGCCGCGGGCGCAGCGTGCCTTCGCCGTCGGCTCTGTCGGGCTGGTTGGAACGCTTCCACGACGCCGGCCAGGAAGAGCTGCGGGAGGTCGGGCGTGCCTTCATCCCGCGGCCGTCGGCGGGTCTGCCTGGTCTGCGGCGTGTCGATCAGGCGCTGGCAGGCGCTGGTGTCATTTCTGCAGCGCCATCGCGGGCCGGGCGCGGCGACGCTGGACATGGACGCGACGCTGGTGCAGAGCCACAAGCGCCAGGCGGAATACTGCTACAAGAAGTTCAAGGTCTGTCAGCCGTTGAACACCTGGTGGGCGGAACAGCAGGTGGTCGTGCATTCCGGGTTCCGCGACGGCAATGTGCCGGCTGGCTATCAGCAGTTGCGGGTGTTGCAGGCCTCGCTGGCGGCGCTGCCCGGGGGCGTGCAAGGTCTGTCTGCGCTCGGACACGGCGGGTTATCAGAAGGATCTGCTGCTCTGTTGTGGCGCGGGCCGGGACAAGGTTTTCGGGGTGATCGAGTTCGCCGTCGGCGCCAACGTGACGGCGGCGTTCCGGCGTGCCGCCCTGGCCGTGCCGGAGGCTGAGTGGCGGCCGCTGGATCGTGTTTTCGACGGGCAACGCCACGAGACCGGCCAGGAGTGGGCGGAGGTCTGCTATGTGAAGGGAATCCTGGGATCCAACCGGGTTGAGTAGTTACAGCTGAGGGTAGATGGCCGGATGACGACGGGAACTGTTGCCGCACCGCAAAAGAGGCGGACCCGGAAAATGCGCTTATACAAGCGCTATGAGCGCATGATGCTCCATTTCGAGGGCCGCACCTTTGCGGCGCTCGCAAGCCTTGGCAGCGCGCTCTGTGGCAAGATGCGCCAGCGTATCTGGTTCGACCGGGCAGCAAACGAGTTCGTTTGCGACGGCCCGGCACCGCACCGCTTCGTGCACAAGCGTCGCGCCCGGCTTTTCGTGGATGGCCTGCGGGCCCGCGGGCGCGAGATCGGCGAGGACTATCTGCTCGGGAATATCCGCTTTGATGAGGGTGATGTCATTGTCGATTGCGGTGCCAATATCGGCGATCTAGGCTTGTATTTTGCGGCGATCCGCAAGAAGGTCCGAATGATCGGGTTCGAGCCGTCCCCGGTCGAATACGGACTGCTTGTCAAGAACCTCGAAGCGAACCCGTATATCGAACCTATTGGAGTGCAAAATGTCGCGCTGTGGGAGCAGACGGCGGATGGTATCGATTTCTTTGTTAAATCGCAGACTGCTGACTCTTCCATAATCCCGATCACGGACTTCGATCGAAAAATCACCGTTTCATGCCGCCGGCTCGACGAGATGGTCTCGCGCCGGCCTTATCGTCTTCTTAAGCTTGAAGCTGAAGGCGCCGAGCCGGAAATCCTTCGGGGGGCAACAGGGATCCTCGATTGCTTCGACTATGTGTCGGTCGATGCGGGCTTTGAACGGGGTGTGAAGCAAGAGATGACGGCACCCGAAGTAACCCGGTTCCTGTTTGCCAATGACTTCGAACTCGTGGCTTTGAACCCGAAGCGCGTGACGCTCCTCTTTCGCCGGATCGACATGAAGGCTGGGAGCTAGGCAGCGGAATTGCTCAAGCGAGGAGACGGTACCGCGAGGTGGACATCGGTGGTAGGCCGGGAAAATCGACGGCCCGGTGAAAACGACGGGAAGGGCGTGTCTGAATGGCGGAAAACCGGCAACTTCCGTGGCGATGCCCGAGCAGGTTGCACGTCAAGCTAATGGCGAGGGTCCGACGGCGACAGGGTGGGGAAAATTCTTGGGGAAGTTAAAATATTGCAAGTAAAATTTCCTTTCGTTTACAATCGACTGTGAAAACAAATGGCAGAGAGGATGGGATTCGAACCCACGAGACCCTTTTGGAGCCTACTCCCTTAGCAGGGGAGCGCCTTCGACCGCTCGGCCACCTCTCCGCCGCCCCGTTTACGGATGGTGTAGGATCAAGTCAACTACCCCTTGCGGCCTGGTAGCGAGTCGTCAGATTGTGTCTCGGCAACCATCGAGGAGCCTCTAGATGCCCAACCCGACGCTCAATTCTGCCCCCAGCCCCGTTGCGCCGCATTTTGTTGACCGGCCGGAGGATCTGCGGACCCTTGCCGAGCTCGCCACTCTTTCCGGCTTGGATATCCTGCAAGGCATTCTGACAGGCCGCCTGCCAGCGCCGCCGATCTGTCGTACATTGGGATTCCGCCTGGTCGAGACTGGCACGGGCAGGGCGGTTTTCGAAGGGGTGCCCGGGTTCGCGCATTTCAATGTGCTCGGCGGCGCGCATGGCGGCTGGTTTGGAACCATGCTCGACAGTTGCATAGGGTGTGCTGTGCATACGCGCCTGCCGCGTGGAAAAGGTTATACGACGTTGGAGTACAATTGGAGTACAAGGTGAACGTTATCCGGCCCGCTGGGCCCGTGACCGGTGTGCTTCGAGCAGTCGGCGAGACGACCCATGTGGGCCGGCGCACTGGCATCGCCGAAGGGCGGTTGGTCGATGCCGACGGCAAGCTTTACGCTCAGGGTTCAACACCTGTCTGATCTTCGATTTCTGAGGCCACGGCGATGACGAGACCGGACCGGATCGCCTTCGAAGCCCGGATCACTGGCCGGGTCCAGGGTGTCTGGTTCCGCGGTTGGACTTGCAAGGAGGCCGGGCGGATGGGCCTGACCGGTTGGGTGCGTAACGAACCGGATGGCGCGGTCGCGGCGCTGTTCGTCGGGCAGGGCGCTGCGGTCGCGAAGATGCTGGCGCTCTGTCACCACGGCCCACCATCGGCACGGGTGGTCAGCGTCGAGACCACGCCGGTGACGCCGGTTCCGGAGTTGCCGGATTTCCGGGTCGCGTGGTGAGCCCACATTGCTGGAAATCGCTCTAACCCCGCCTCATCCGCGCGAACCCCGCTTCCAGGTCGTCGATCAGATCGTCGGCGTCTTCCAGCCCGACATGGATTCGCATCAGTTGGCCCTCGGCGCGGCCCGGCCGGGGCCAGCGGACAGCGCTGCGCCTTGGATCTTTCGGCATCAGCAGGCTCTCGAAGCCGCCCCAGCTATTGCCCATCCCATATAGCTCCAGCCCATCGAGAAACGCCGCCAGTTCATCCTCGGAGCCCAGACCGGGGCGCAGGATGAATCCGAACAGCGATGCTGCGCCAAGGAAGTCGCGCCGCCACAGATCATGGCCGGGCGCACCGGGTAGCGCGGGGTACAGCACCTCGGCCACCTCGGGTCGCTCCGCCAGCCATTCGGCAAGCCGCAACCCGTTTTTCCAGTGCTGCGGCATCCGCACCGCCAGGGTCCTGAGCCCGCGCATCGCCAGGTAGGCATCGTCGGGCGCCCCGTTCAGGCCGATCTGCTTCCAGCCCTCGCGCAGTTGCGGATAAGCTTCCTCCGTTGCCGTGACGGCGCCCATCACCAGGTCGGAATGGCCGCTGATATATTTTGTCACTGCGTTGATCGAGACATCCACCCCGTGTGTGAATGGCTTGAAATACAGCGGCGAGGCCCAGGTGTTGTCCAGCATCACGGTGCAGCCACGCCGCTTCGCCTCGGTGGCGATCGCCGGGATGTCCTGCACTTCAAAGGTCAGCGAACCTGGGCTTTCGGCGAAAACCACCTTGGTCTCCGGCCGGATCAGGTCGCGGATGCCGCCGCCGAGCAGCGGGTCGTAATAGGTTGTCTCGACACCCAGGCGTTTCAGCATCTTGTTGCAGAAGCGCCGGGTTGGGCCATAGCAAGTGTCGACCATCAGCAGGTGATCGCCAGCCGAGAGGTAGCTCAGCAGCGGCGCCGTGCAGGCGGTCAGTCCGGTACCGGTCAGCCGGGTGCGAAAGCCGCCTTCCAGCGACGCCACCGCCTCTTCGAAAGCGAAGGTGCCCGGGGTGCCGTGGACCGCATAGGTGGTGGCGTCCGCGTCCTCGGTCGCGTCGATCTCGCGATACGCTGCCAGGGTCGGGCTGAGGATGGTCGAGGCGTGATAGACTGGCGGATTGACCACGCCGTGGTTGTCGTGCGGGCGGCGGCCGGCATGGGCCGCGCGGGTGGCGTCTTTCATCGGGTGTTTGCTCCTGGAGAGATACGCGCGGGAACCTTATCGCGCAGCGTTGGGCGGTCAAGTGTGAGGTGATTCGATCCATGGTGGATGCGGTCAAACCAATTTACCAACGGGGCGATCTCGGGGCGATATCTCTCAATCGTGATGGTGAATCGAGAAAAACCTCTTCGAATTTTGCGGTTCATTTGGGCGAATTTTGGCTGAAAACAACAAGTTTTTGCGAAGGATTCGAGGTTCTTTCACCCTTGGGATCAGCCAAAAGCACCCGTTCGGCGGTAACACATGCCAGATTCTCGCAAAATTGGCTCCGAATCCACATCAAATGGGCGAATCTGGTCTCGGTGCTTGACGCCGCGAGGTTAGGCTGCTCAACTTTCGACGGGGATGACCCCATCCAAACCAAATATGCGGGCAGCCGAGTCCGCTCCGCGCAAAGCGCGGCTCAACAGAATCTAAGAGGAAACACAAAATGAAAACATCCGTATTCTTTGGCGCGTTGGCCGCCGCGGGTCTCGTGGCGGGCGTTGCCGCAGCCGGAACCCTTGACGACGTCAAGGCGAAGGGCTTCGTGCAGTGCGGTATCTCCACCGGCGTTGCGGGCTTTGCTTTCACCACCGCCGATGGCGAGTGGGACGGGTACGATATCGCGCTCTGCCGCGCTGTTGCGGCGGCGGTCTTCGGCGACCCGAAAGCGGTCAAGTTCACGCCAACCACCGGCAAGACCCGCTTCACAGCGCTTGCCTCGGGCGAGATCGACATGCTGGCGCGCAACACCACCTGGACCTTCTCGCGCGACGCCGACCTCAAATTCACCTTCGTCGGCGTGAACTATTATGATGGTCAGGGCTTCATGGTGCCAAAGGCGTTGGGCGTGTCGTCGGCCACCGAGCTCGACGGCGCCACGGTCTGCATCCAGACCGGCACCACCACCGAACTGAACCTGGCGGACTACTTCCGTACGAACAGCATGTCCTACGAGCCGGTGCCGGTTGAGACCAATGCCGAGTCACAGTCCAAGTACCTCGCCGGCGCCTGCGACGTCTACACCACCGACGCCTCGGGCTTGGCCGCGACCCGCTCGACCTTCGAGAGCCCGGACGATCACGTGATCCTGCCCGAGATCATCTCGAAAGAGCCGCTCGGCCCCTTGGTCCGTCATGGCGACGACGAATGGGGTGATATTGTCCGCTGGACCCTCAATGCCCTGATCATCGCCGAGGAAAAGGGCATCACCGCCGCAAATGTCGCTGGCATGGCTGGCTCGGCCGGCAAGGATCCGGAGGTCAACCGGTTGCTCGGCACCGAGGGCGAGTACAGTGCCATGATCGGCCTTGACAAGAGCTGGGCCGTGAACGCGATCGCCTCCGGCGGCAACTTTGGCGAGATCTTCGAGCGGAATATCGGCGTCAATACGCCGATCGGTTTGGCGCGCGGCCTGAACGCGCTGTATACCGAGGGTGGCCTGATCTACTCGGCGCCGTTCCGCTGATCGGATAAGGGGCGCGCCCGGAAACGGGCGCGCCCTCTAATACAGCTTGCGCGAAGGCTGACTCATTTTGGGGATTCCCAAACCGGCTGAAGTCTGAATCAATGTGGCGAACATAGGAGGAGGTTCGCCATGGGTTCTGATCAGTGCAAGTTGATATAACTGATTACAAATAACTTTTCGCGCTAAAGCGAAAGTAAGGGGCGGACGCATGACTGTTACAACAGAGGCTCCGAAGGCATCGTTCCGCATCGACATGCTGTGGACCGACAGCCGTTACCGGTCGACCTTCCTGCAGATCATCGCATTGATTGCGGTCTTTATGGTCGGCTACTATCTGGTCAACAACGTGAAGGAGAACCTCGCCGCTCTCGGCAAGGAATTCAGCTTCGGCTTCATGTCCGGACCGTCCTCCTACGACATCAACCAGCGTCTGATCGAATACACCTCGCGCTCAAGCCATTCGACGGCGGCGGTCGTCGGCCTGCTGAACACGCTGCTGATCGCGGTGATGGGCTGTATCCTCGCCACCTTGCTCGGCGTGACCGCCGGTGTGCTGCGGCTGTCGAACAACTGGATCGTGTCACGGCTGATGACGGTCTATATCGAGGGCGTCCGCAATATTCCGGTGCTGATCCAGATCCTGCTGTTATCGGCCGTTCTGGACGAAACCCTACCGCACCCGAAGAAGGCCGAGGCGCTGCTGGGCGGCTTCGTTGTACCGACCAACCGCGGCTTATATTTCCCGATGCCGACCTTCATGGAAGGTTCGCTCTATGTGGTGCTCGCCTTCATCGCGTCGGTCTGCGTTGCGATCTGGTTCGGCCGCTGGGCAACCAGGCGCCAGCAGGCAACCGGCGAACACCTGCCGGTGATCTGGATCAAGCTCGGCATCGTCGTCGGCGCGACCTTGCTGGCCTATCTGGTCATGGGGCTGCCGATCGGTCTCGAGTATCCCGAACTCAAGGGCTTCAACTTCAAGGGCGGCCTCTACGCCCGCACCTCGCTGGTGGCGCTGTGGCTGGCACTGTCGATATATACCGGCGCCTTCATCGCCGAGAATGTACGCGCCGGCATCCAGGCGGTCAGCAAGGGCCAGACCGAGGCGGCCTTCGCGCTGGGCCTCCAGCCGGGCCGGACGATGACGATGATCGTCCTGCCCCAGGCGCTGCGGGTGATCATCCCGCCACTGATCTCGCAATACCTGAACCTGACCAAGAACTCGTCGCTGGCACTGGCAATCGGCTACATGGACGTCACCGGCACGCTGGGCGGCATCACCCTGAACCAGACCGGCAAGGAGTTCGAGACGCTGATGCTGCTGATGGCGTTCTACCTGACCATCTCGTTGTCGATCTCGTTTGTCATGAACCTCTACAACGAGCAGGTGAAGCTGGTCGAGCGCACCTCGGTCGCCGGAGGCGGGTTCAGCGTTCTGGCCCTGTTCGCGGGCGTCAGCGGCAAATGGGAGGTCCTGAAGAAGGGCGACGCCAAGATGCAGCCCGACTACGGGGTCGCGAGCTGGCTGAACCTGGTGGTGGTGCTCTACGGCGCCACTCTGGTGATGATGCTCTACTACGTGTTCCTCGATTCGAGCGAGGGGCGCGACAGCTACTATCTGTGGAGCACGAGCAAGCAGATAATCTCGCTGTTGCTGATCATCTTCTCCGCCACAACGTTTGTGACCGCTATCTTCAAGCACTACCGCTTCATCGACTTCGTGGGCGTCGAGCTTGTGATCTTCATTCTGGCGGTGCTGATCGGCCTGCCCTTCGGCGAAATAACCGGTGTCAGTACCAGTGTTGTCGTGTTCGGTGGGCTCGCGGCCCGGCTGGCCACGATCGGCTACACGGTGTTCGGAGCCCGGCCCAACGTCACCTTCTTTTATCGCGTCCGGGAGGGTTCGGAATCATGAGCAGCGAACGCAATATCGCCTATGTCGCCTCCGGGCCGATTGCGCCCTCGCCGCCACCCGCTTCCGAGGTCGGCCCAATCCACTGGGTGAAGGCGAACCTGTTCGACGGGGTCGTCAACAGCATCCTGACGATTGTCTCGGTCCTGGCCATCGTGCTGGTTGTTCCGCCGCTGTTCGACTGGATGTTCCTGAAAGGGGTCTGGAATGCCGGCTCGCTCGGCGAGTGCCGCGAGATCATTGCGGAGGCCCATGGCGAGGGCGTCGCGGGCGGCTGTTGGGCGGTGATCAACGAGCGGTTCAACCAGTTCGCGTTCGGCTTCTATCCGCCCGAGCTGTACTGGCGGCCGCTCCTGGCCTTCGTGCTGATGGGCTTCGCCGCCGTGCCGGTGCTGTTCGACCACGTGCCCTACCGGAACTACGGTTTGATGTACTCGGCCGTTTTCCCGATCATCGCCTTTTTCCTGCTCTGGGGCGGTCTCGGACTGGAGCCCGTCGAATCGGTCCAGATGGGCGGTTTCCTGCTGGCGATCACCATCGGCGTGACCGGCATCGTCGCCTCGCTGCCGATCGGCATCGTTCTGGCGCTGGGACGCCAATCGTCGATGTTCGCCATCAAGACCATGTGCGTCGTCTTCATCGAATTCATCCGCGGCGTGCCGCTGATCACGCTGCTGTTCGTGGCCTCGGTCCTGCTGAACTACTTCTTGCCTCCGGGGAGCAGCTTCGACCTGATCCTGCGGGTCGTCATTATGGTCACGTTCTTCGCATCCGCCTACATGGCCGAGGTGATCCGTGGCGGTCTGGCCTCGCTGCCGACGGGCCAGTACGAGGCGGCGGACGCGCTGGGCCTGAACTACTGGAAGGCCACTCGGCTGATCATCATGCCGCAGGCGCTGAAGGTCTCGATCCCGGGGATCGTGAACACCTTCATCGGGCTGTTCAAGGACACCACGCTGGTGTCGGTCATCGGGCTCCTGGACCCGGTCGGCCTGCTGAATCCGATCCGGGCCAGTTCGGCATGGAACGGCATCCTGTGGGAGCTCTATCTGTTTGTCGCAGTGTTCTTCTGGGTCTTCTGTTTCTGCATGTCCCGCTACTCGATGTATCTTGAGAAGAAGCTCAAGACCGATCGTTAAGGGACCAGTAAATAAGGAATCACAACCATGTCTGAAGCTGCCGAAGACATCCACGCCGACCTCTCGAAGATGCATGTCTCGGACGAGATTGCCATCCAGATCACCAATATGAACAAGTGGTATGGCGAGTTTCATGTCCTGCGTGACATCAACCTGACCGTCAACCGGGGCGAACGGATCGTGGTCTGCGGACCCTCCGGGTCCGGCAAGTCGACCCTGATCCGCTGCATCAACCGGCTGGAGGAACACCAGAAGGGCGAAATCGTCGTCGATGGGATCGAACTGAACTCGGACCTGAAGAACATCGACAAGGTCCGCGCCGAGGTCGGGATGGTGTTCCAGCACTTCAACCTGTTTCCGCATCTGACCATCCTCGAGAACTGCACACTGGCCCCGATCTGGGTACGTAAGACGCCGAAGAAAGAGGCTGAGAAGGAGGCGATGCACTTCCTCGAGCGGGTGAAGATCCCCGAGCAGGCGCACAAGTTCCCGGGTCAGCTCTCCGGCGGTCAGCAGCAACGCGTGGCGATCGCCCGCTCGCTGTGCATGAACCCCCGCATCATGCTGTTCGACGAGCCGACCTCGGCCTTGGATCCCGAGATGATCAAGGAGGTGCTCGACACCATGGTAGGCCTAGCCGAGGATGGCATGACCATGCTCGTGGTGACCCATGAGATGGGTTTCGCCCGCAGGGTGGCAAACCGGGTGATCTTCATGGACGAGGGTCAGATCGTCGAGGAGAACGAGCCGGAGGAGTTCTTCCTGAATCCGAAATCCGACCGCACCAAGCTGTTCTTGAGCCAGATCCTGGCGCACTGATACGCGCTGCAATCGCCAGCTGGTTCGCCGCCGGTCCTACATTGGGGCCGACGGTTTCGCTTTTGCGCCAAGGTGATGATCGTCACAGCCGTGCAGGGCGAATCAGCCTAACCTCAAGGAGAAATCGCCGAACTCGAAATGGCTTGGCACCGATGCAAGAGCATCAGATGCGGAACTGAGGTTTGAAACGACCTACCTGCTCTATTCCCTGGTAATTGCCACCGCGATTTTCTTTGCGACCCTCTCCGTCGCGTCATACACGCTCTGATCCCAGCCGCATTTGGCTCTAAAATCAGGGCGAGACGCGTTTATACCAAAAGTCATTGATTGTGACTCTTTTTCGGGGATTCCCATATTTAGTGTTCTGTGATTCTATGGGCACCCGATTCGGTGTCTTGGAGGTTTCCCACGATGACTGTTCCCCTACGAGAAGACTATGATGCTGCTCAAGCTCGCTGCCATGCCTCGCGCTGTGATGACAGCAATCAAGCGCGGCGACTGCTTTCAATCGCCGCCGTATATGATGGCATGACCCGGGCGGAGGCCGCCCGGGCCGTAACCGTCCGGTCTCCCCGACCTTGAAGGGTTTGTGATTGGCGTGCGAGCCTTCGGGTGATCGCGGGCGATCGTGTCCGTTTGAATTACGCGGACACTTGAACTTGACGGATCATCGTAGAGGCAAGTGGTGGAGCTACTCGAATGCGTTCAAGCGCCGTGTTGTGGCCGAGGCGCTTGAGCCTGGGGCTTCGGTTGCATCGGTGGCGCGCCATCACGGGCTGAGCGCGAACATGGTGTTCGGGTGGCGTCGTGATCCGCGGTTTGGGCCGGGTGGTGATGGGGTATTTTTCCTGCCTGTCGAGGTGATGTCGACTGCGATCACCGCCGCGCCGGAGCCGATCAGCCCTGTCAGGGACAGCCGGGCCGAGATTGCCCTTGCATCGGGCCATCGTCTGACGCTCAGCGGTGCCTTTGATCCGGACATGGTGGTGCTGTTGGCGCGAGGTCTGAGCGCATGATCCCGGTTGCCGTGCAGACGAAGGTCTGGCTGGCGGCTGGCGTTACCGATATGCGCAAGGGGTTCAACGGTTTGTCGGCGCTGGCCGAGAAGGTTCTGGAGCAGGACCCGTATTCCGGGCACCTGTTCGTGTTCCGGGGACGGCGCGGCGATCTGATCAAGGTCATATGGTGGGACGGGCAAGGGGCGTGTCTGTTTTCCAGGCGTCTGGAGCGCGGCAGGTTCGTCTGGCCATCGCCGGCGCATGGCAGGTTGTCGGTGACATCGGCGCAACTGGCGATGCTGTTGGAGGGCATTGATTGGCGCACGCCGCTGCGCACCTGGCGGCCCCTGACGGCAGGATGATTTTTTGAACAAAAACAGAGAAATATGACGCTTTGGGGATTCCCTTCAGTGCCCCGTTCTGGTATGGAATGGCTATGCTGGACCAGACCAGATCACTGCCCGATAATCCCTCGGAATTGAGGGTGGTCGCGGGGCAATTGGTGGCGACGGTCAAGTCCCGGGCGCTCCGGATCGCCAAGCTGGAACACCAGCTCGCCGGTCATCGCCGCCATCGGTTTGGCTCGAAGTCGGAGACGATGGATCAGCTTGAACTCGGGCTCGAAGAGGAAGAGATCGCGGCGGCGAAGATCGCGCCGCCTGATACTGTCGCCGGGCCGAAGAACAAACCAAAGCGCAAACCGTTGCCGGACAGCTTGCCGCGCAACGAGCAAGTGCTGTCGCCCGGCGAGGCCTGCGGCAAGTGCGGCGAGGTTCTGAAGAAACCCGGCGAAGATGTCACCGAAGAGCTGGAATACATCCCTGGCCGGTTCATCGTGAACCGCTTTGTCCGGCCCCGCATGGCTTGCACGTGTTGCGAGGCGATCTGCCAGGCACCATTGCCCTCGCGCCCGATCGAGCGGGGTCGTCCCGGCCCGGGCCTGCTGGCCCATGGGCTGGTCTCGAAGTATGCCGATCACCTCCCGCTCTATCGCCAGTCCCGGATATTCGATCGCGACGGCATTGATCTCGACCGCTCGACCCTGTCCGACCGGGTCGGCAAATCGGCGGCACTGCTGGAACCATTGGCTGATATGGTCGGGCGCCATGTTCAGCGCGGCCAGGCGATCTTTGCCGACGACACCGCCCTGAAGATGCAGGTGAAGGGCACCGGCAAATGCAGGACCGCCCGGATCTGGACCTATGTTCGCGACGAACGGCCATGGGGCGGCGCCGACCCACCAGCGGCATGGTATCAGTTCACCGTCGATCGCAAGGGCGAGCACCCCACCAAACATCTGGCCGGGTACAAGGGCTGGATGCACGCGGACGGGTGCTATGCCGGGTTCAACGAGCTCTACCGATCCGGTGATGTCGATGAAGTCGCCTGCATGGCCCATATCCGGCGCAAGTTCACCGATGTCTTCCAGTCGGAGGGCTCGATCATCGCCGAGGAAGCCATCAAGCGCATCGCCGGGCTCTACGTCGTCGAGAAGGATGCCCGCGGCAGTGTGCCCATCGAGCGGGTCCAACTCCGGCAAGCCCGCGCCAAACCGATCTTCGATGCTCTGGAAGCCTGGCTGCAAACCCGGTTGCCAAAGATCTCCGGCAAGTCCGAACTCGCCAAGGCGATCCGTTACGCCCTGACCCGGATGAGGTGCCTGCGCCCGTATCTCGACCACGGCTTTCTGGAGATCGACAACAATTCCGCCGAACGCGCCATGAAGCCGATAGCCCTGGGTCGCAAGAATTATCTTTTTGTCGGCTCGGAGGCTGGCGGTAAATCCGCCGCCATCGCCTATACCCTGATCGAGACCGCCAGGCTCAACGGCGTCGATCCCCAAGCCTGGCTGACCGATGTGCTCAGTCGCATCGCCGATCACAAAATCACCAAGCTCGACGAGTTGCTCCCTTGGCGTTTCGCTCAGACCTGAGCGCAATCGGCCAACGCTGAACCGAACCAGAGCCCCGAGACCGGACGGTCACGTATAAACGACCAGGCCCCCGGCGACCCCCGCCACCGGCCAAGCGCCGCCTGAAAATCAACCGACGATAACGACGCCAGCGAACGGGCCCGCTTGGCAAGATGCTTGTCAATGCCGGAGTCGGAAAGGGTTGGCTTCGCGGGCGGGGCATCTTGCACCCCGCCCGTAAACCTGCCCGCCTCGCCCCCGTTCATCTCTCCGGCGTCACGGCGCGCGGCGGTCCGCGTCTCGATGCCAGCGCGGGCGGGGGGGGACTCAAAACAGTTTCGGAAGCCCCACTATCAGCCCGGCGAAGGCTAACAACATACCAAATACCCAGCGCACAATCTCGCTCTTGGATGTGGCGATATCGGCGCGCACGTCCGATATATCGGCTTTCGTCGCCACCACCTCATGCAACGCGGTATCCAGCGCCGCCGCGTGCGCCCGCGCCTGGTCTTCGGCCACGCCATTAGCTTTGAGGCTGTCGATATAGGCCAGTTTGTCGAAGGTTGTTACATTCATGGTCGAGGAGGCTAGTATGTTGCCCGCGCCTAGGCAAGCATAGACTGGGGCAAGTCCAGGGGGATAATACCAAAGCTCATTGATGGTGCCCGTTATGGGCCCATAACGGGCACCATCAATGAGCTTTGGTATTAGACGCGATCTACAATGATCACCGCGGTCCCGGATGCTGCGCATTCGACGCAAGGGGCGCTAATCTCCTGCCGCCAGCCGCGCGCGGATAAAGGCGTCCATGTGGAAGCGGCACTGCCCGGCGGAGGGGGTCGCGTCACGCCCGGCGGGGCACGCATGGCGAACCAGACAGCCACCCTCGCGGCAGGCCGCACCGGCGGGCGAGGCGATATGGGCGACACAGCGCGGCACGTCATAGGCGCCGCCTACGAAGGCATCCACCGGGCAGGCGGTCAGGCAAGGCGCCGGGCAGCCGAGACAGGGGTTGTCAGGCGCATGTTCCGTCAGCACGATCGGCTCGCGAAAACCCAGCGCCCCGCGATACGAGGTCCACAACCCGCGCGCGCCCGTCACCTGCATCGCCACTGGCGACGGGTTCGCTCCCTCACCCCGCGTGGCCCAGCGCTGGAACGGCTGATAGGGCGGTCCGCCGAACGGGAACAGCGCCACCGCGTCAAGGCTACCCGCAAGGCGCTCGATCACCCGCCGCGACCACCGGTCGAGCGGGTCGGGCTTGCCATCCGCCGCTTCCGGACTGGCCGAGAATACCGTCCACATCCGCTCCCGGTCGGCGCCCAGCAGGCAGATCGTTGCGATCCCCTCTGGCGCCCCGTCCCCGGCTTCCACCTGGAAGGCGCCGGTCACGGCGAGGCCCTCCGCGCCCGAAGTTCGGTCGACCTGATGCTCGGTCAAATCGTGCTGACCCGTCATTTGTGGAATGCAAACGCCATCGACCAGCCCAGCCGGGTCGGGCCATCGTCCTGGTATTTGGGCAGGCCAATAATCATGGCGTCATGTCCCCCGGCAGGTTGTGCAATATGGCTTTCGTTGTCATCCGCTCTGGCCCGATTGTTTCGCCCGGGATAATGGATGCCGGGCACAGCAGGTCAACGTCAGGCGCTGATCAGCGTACCGGCGCCGTGCTCGGTGAACAGCTCCAAAAGAACGCCATGCGGCGTGCGGCCGTCCATTACTACCGCCTTCTCGACACCCTTCTCGATACCGTACAGCGCGGTTTCCACCTTCGGGATCATGCCGCCCGCGATGGTGCCGTCGGCGATCAGGCGCTCGATGTCGGCCCGGGTCAGGTCAGCCAGCACCTCGCCCGCCTTGTTCTTCACCCCCTGCACATCGGTCAGCAGCATCAGCCGCGCCGCCTTCATCGCGCCGGCGACGGCGCCGGCGGCGGTGTCGGCATTGATGTTGAAGGTCTCGTCCGCCGTGCGGCCGGCACCGACCGGCGCGATCACGGGAATAAAATCGGACTCGAGGAACACCTCCAGCACCCGAGGATTGACCTCGACCGGTTCGCCGACGAAGCCGAGGTCCAGCACTTTCTCGATATTGCCGTCCGGGTCCATTTTCCGCTTTAACGCCTTCTCGCAAATGATCAGGTTGGCGTCCTTGCCGCAGAGCCCCACCGCTTTACCGCCCTGGGCATTGATCGCCGCGACGACGCGCTTGTTGATTGCACCCGCCAGCACCATCTCGACCACTTCGACCGTGTCGGCGCAGGTGACCCGCAACCCATCGACGAATTTCGACTTGATCTGCAGGCGCTCCAGCATCTGGCCGATCTGCGGCCCGCCGCCGTGGACCACGACCGGATGGACCCCGCACTGCTTCATCAGCACGATGTCGCGGGCGAACCGCTCCATCGAGGCGGCGTCGCCCATCGCGTGGCCGCCGAACTTGACCACAATGGTCATGCCGTCATAGCGCTGCAGATAAGGCAGTGCCTCGCTCAGTGTGCGCGCGGTGGCGATCCAGTCGCGTTTCATGGCTTGGGACTTCTCCATGGCGGCCTCCCCGGACGGGCGTGGACGGGCGATTCACCGGCTTCTTACCCGGTCATTCTCTCTTGCGCCAGCGCGTCGGCACCCGTCGGATGGAGGAGGGGCGGGTGGCGGCGCGCCAAAAGCGCCAGCTTTCGAACAGGCGCAAAAGACCCGTCGGGAGGCGGGGTGGTGAGTGGTGCGCACATGGCGCAACCTGCTAGATTGGAAAAGTTTCAAACAACTGAGCCACGGCCGTGCGCAGCAGCATCAGCCCATCGCCGTTCTCGGACGAGGTGACGATGATCTCCGGATAGGCGGCAGGATGCTTGCCCAGATCGGCCTTCACTGCCTCTAGCGTCCGGGCCAGTTCGCCCGCCTTGGGCTTGTCGGCCTTGGTTAGCACCACCTGGAACGACACCGCCGAGCGATCCAGCAGCGTCATGATCTCGTGGTCGACCGGCTTGACACCGTGGCGGGCGTCGATCAGCACATAGGCACGCGCCAGCGTCACCCGTCCGGCGAGATATTGACGCAGCAGGTCCTGCCACTTCGCCACCTTCTCCAGCGGCGCCCGGGCGTAGCCATAACCGGGCAGGTCGACCAGATAGCTGCTGTCGCTCCCCTCTGCGCTCCCCCCAGAGCCCCCCTGTACGCCGAGCGCGAAGTAGTTGATCTCCTGGGTGCGCCCCGGCGTGTTCGAGGACCGGGCCAGCGCCTTGCGTCCGGTCAGGGCGTTGATCAGCGAGGACTTTCCCACATTCGAACGCCCGGCGAAGCAGACCTCGGGCCGGTTGGCGCTGGGCAGGCCATCCATCGCCACGACACCCTTGACGAAGTCGCAGGCGCCGGCGAACAGCTTGCGCCCGCGCTCGATCGCTTGAGGATCGGCCTCGCTCATGATGGTGAAGGGAACATGCGCGACTGCCATGGGGTTCAGACCTGCATCGCCGAGTTGCAAATTAGCGGGTCGCCGGCGGCAACCGTACCGCCCTCGACCACCTCGCAATAGACGCCGAAATCCTTATGGCCGAAATGGGTCTCCAGCGCGCCCAGGGTCTCGGCGTCGCGGAGGCCGGTCTCCGGGTTGGCCTTGGTGGCGTTGCAGCGAACCACCCGCTCGACGACCCTCAGCCGTGCCCCACCGATGGCGATCTCGCTGCCGACCCAGTCGAATTCCTCCCAGGGCGCACCGCCATCCAACCAGATGTTGCCCCGGAACCGGCGTGGGTCCAGGGTCACTCCCATACGCTCCGAAATCGCTCGCAGCGAGGCCAGCGACTTGACCGAGACCGAGGGAAAGTCGCTGTCCGTCATGCCGCGTCCCGGCGCTTGCGCCAGGGCCAGCGGGCCGGGAACCCCTTCAGGGCAGATCGGCGCAACCCAGTCGCGGAACCGCGCCCGGTCCTGCGCCTCGCTGGGATCGAATGTCAGCGTGTCAAGCTGCGGATGGCTCAGTGTCAGCTTCCCCGCCGCCTCATCGAACCGTGCGCTGACCGCCGCGAACAGAGGGGCTATCGAGCAGCGCAGAAACGAGGCGCAGCCCACCCATTCCGGTGCATCGAAATCAAACCGGGTCTTCTCATGCGCCAGCGCCCAGACCCGGTCGAATGGCATGGTCCGGCCAGCGGCCAGCGTAACCCGCTCGATCCGCTCGGCCCCCAGGGCCTTGATCGGATGACGCCAGATTTGCGCAACATGGGTGACCGCTTGATCGGAAGATGCTGCCGGGGTCATGGCGCGGCCTCAGGCGCTCCCGCGGCGCCGCTTGCGGCTGGGTTTACCGCCGGATTTACCGCCGGATTTGCCACCAGACTTGCCACCCTGCTTGCCCTCGCCCGAGGGCGCCTCGGGTGAATCCTCATTCGACTCGGCTTCGTCCGCCTTTGCCGTGTTTGTCTTTGCGGGCGGCTTGTCGGTGGCGACGACCGGCGTTCGCTTGAACCCGGAAGTGATGTTGCCCAGCAGGTCAATCTTGGCCCCCTGGCTGCGCATGATGATGTATTGCTGGGTGAAGGTGATGATGTTGTTGGCGCACCAGTAGATCACCAGCCCGCTGGCGAATTGGCCCAGCATGAACATGAAGACCCAGGGCATCCAGGCGAAGATCATCTTCTGGGTCGGGTCGGTGGGCGCCGGGTTCAGTTTTTGCTGCATCCACATGGTGATGCCCATCACGATCGGGTAGATGCCGATCGAGAAGATCGTCAGGAACGCCGGAATTTCATAGCTGAACAGCCCGAACAGGTTCAGCAACGAGGTCGGGTCCGGCGCCGCGAGGTCGTGGATCCAGCCAACAAATGGCGCGTGGCGCATCTCGATGGTGACGAACAACACCTTGTAGAGCGAGAAGAAGATCGGAATCTGCAACAGGATAGGCAGGCAGCCTGCGGCAGGATTGACCTTCTCCTTCTTGTAGAGGGCCATCATTTCCTGCTGCATCTTCTGCTTGTCGTCGCCGACGCGCTCCTTGATTTTCTCCATTTCGGGCTGAAGCATTTTCATCCGCGACATCGAGACGTAGGATTTATAGGCCAGCGGAAACAGGCAGGCCTTGACCAGCAGGGTCAGCACGATGATCGCGACGCCCATGTTGCCGACCAAGCCATGGACAAAATCCAGCAGCCAGAACAGCGGCTTGGTCAGGAAGTAGAACCAACCCCAGTCGACAGCATCCTCGAACCGGTCGATGCCGCGTTCGTCCTGATAGCGGCGGATGGTCGCGACCTCCTTGGCCCCGGCGAACAGATTGGTGACGCTCTCGGCGGAAGCGCCGGGGGCGATGCTCAGAACCGGCAGCCGCATCTCGGTGCGAAATTCCTCGGTGCCGCCAATGTTCAGCACGCGCATGACCGCATCGAAGGCCCGGCCCGGCTGTGGCGCCAGGGTGGTCATCCAGTATTTGTCGGTGAAGCCCAGCCAGCCATTTTCGGCAACTCCGGTGATCTCGACCGGGCCGCGCTCGGCGGTGCTGGGCGGCAGATCGCGCATCTCGTCGTAATCGACTTCGCTCAACTCGCCGTCGAACATCCCCAGCGCGCCCTCATGCACGATGTAGAAACCCACTCCGTCGGGCTCGCCACGCCGGGCGATGGCGCCATACGGGGCCAGCGCCACCGCATTGCCGGTGGTGTTCTCGACCGATTGGGTGACAGTGAACATGTAGCTGTCATTGATCTCGAACTTGCGCCGGAAGATTAGGCCCTGACCGTTGTCCCAACTCAACACGACCGGCGTCGCCGCGGTCAGCATCTCGCCGCTCTCGATCGTCCAGGGGGTCGCGGCGCCGGGTAGCGGGCCGGGGTCGCTGTCGACCGTGCGCCGCCAGCCGTAGTCGATAAAATAGGGCCTCGGTCCGTCCGCCGGGTTCAGCAGCGTCACGGTCTCGGCATCGGCTTCCAGCGTCTCGCGGTATTGCAACAGGTGCAGATCGTCGAGTCGCCCGCCGGTCAGCGCCACCGATCCGGACAGCGCCTCGGTTGCGATCTCAAAGCGCGCCGCGCCGGCCAACGCCTCGCCCCGGCTCTGCGCCGTTTGGCCGGCAGTCTCAAGCGTGGCGGTGCCGCCATCGACCGTGGCGGCGGGAACCATGTCCACCTGGCCTTCGACAGCAGCCGGATCGATGGGTGGCGGCGGCGGCACGATGAACATCTGCCAGGCAAAGACCACCGCCATCGACAGCACTGCCGCCAGAATCAAGTTCTTGTTGTCGTTCTCGCCGCCCATTCGTCGCTCCAAGGGTAACTGCGCCAGCGTTGAAGCGCCTGACAGGGTCTAGGTCAAGGGTTTTCCGGGCCGGTGCGCGGCGACGCCGCGCCAATCGCCAGACAGGAGAAGCCGAAATGCGGTGCTCGCATCATAAAACCCTCTTCGCCACCTTGATTCGAGCCGCTGCATTCGAAGATCACGTCAGTGATGGTATCGAGCATATGCGAGACCGTATTCTGAAGCACGAAAACGCTCAAGGGTCACGTAACCGGTCCCCTGTCGGCGGGCGATCATGAGCGCAACAAGGAAATCGCTGTAACCCGCAGCGGCGCGGAGCGCCCGTTTGCCACTTGTAAGCGGCTGTATGGCTTGGCCCGGACGCGGTTCATGGGATTGGACAGGAACCGGACATTCTATGGCCTGGCAGCGATGGCGAGCAACATCCGCAAAGGTGCCAAATTCCTCACGCTATATGGCATTCGAGAACCGGTCCCCATAGGATAAGTGCGGCAAAATTCCGGAAATTCCCCGAATAGCGGTCAAAATCACCGGATAACCGCTGGGGCGGAGCAAATTATCACGCCAATTCGCATGTTCGGTTGAAACCCCGAGCCATATTGGGCCTTATGCAGGGGTCTCACCGAAGGAATCGCCGGTCCGGCCTGCCATTTTCGAGCTGGCGATCAGTGGTCGTTTTCCTGTCCCGGCGGCACCGGATCATAGCCTGACCCGCCACCCGGATGGCAGCGAATGATCCGCCGCAAGGCCAGCCAACCGCCCTTGATGGCACCGTGTTTATCGAGCGCCTCAAGCGCATAGGTCGAACAGGTTGGCTGGAAGCGACAATTCGTGCCCAGCCAAGGACTTATCACCAGGCGGTAGGCATGGACGGGCAGGGCGGCAATACGCGCAAGCGGACTCACTTCGAGCCACCGTGGAGCTTGGCCAATGCCGCCTCCAGGTCGCCCACCAGCGCGCTAAAACGGCGCCCCGCGGTCACATCGGCCCGCCCAATCAGCACATAGTCCCAACCGTCACGGCCCAACCGCGGCAAGACCAGCCGGGCGGCCTCGCGCAGCCGCCGCTTGGCACGATTGCGGGCCACTGCATTCCCGACTTTTTTCGAGCAGGTGAAGCCCACGCGCGGGCCTTCCGGGTCAACGCCCTGGCGTTTGCGGCCCTGCACCACCATGCCCGGAAAATGGGCGCACTTCGCCCGCGCGCAGGCCAGGAACGTGGCTCGTTTCTTCAGTGTTTTCAGCGGATTGGAAGATTTCGGAGCCAATATCCCAACGGGCGCACCCGTTCCCTGGTCGAGGGGCGGTGCCTGGCTGTCCGGCGGTGTCATGCTGTGTATCGGGGCGATCAAAGCCCCGCCCGGTTACGCCGACAGGCGCTTGCGGCCCTGGGCGCGGCGGCGGTTCAGAATCGTGCGGCCATTCTTGGTGGCCATGCGCGAACGGAACCCGTGGCGGCGCTTGCGGACGAGCCGACTCGGCTGATAGGTACGCTTCATTTCATCCTCCTGTGCCCAGGAATCTATACCCGGTGCCGAACCCCGACAAGGTGCGCCGCGATGATCCCGCGCGCCGCAGTGTCTGCAGAGACATTAATTCAGAGACGCGGCGTATAGCCCGGCCAAAGCACCAAGTCAACGCGCCCCAGAACGGATTTTACCATGTTTCAGTCGTGACAATTGGTATCAACCCCCCGTGATGGGGACTGGCCAGAAGCAGGTGTGATACCCAATATCGGCAGGTGCCGCTGAAGGGGTGGTGAAATGCAAGGAATTTTCGCGATGTCCCTGCCGGGCGGCGCTGAACATGGAAATGATGCCGTGCCCGCACAAACCAGAAACGTGCTGCGGTTTCTACCCATCGTGGTGCTCGCGGTGGGTGCGGTGCTGGCCTATTTTCTCGCGGGAGATTACTTGAGCCTGCGGACGGTTTCGGAGAATCGCGAGGCGCTGGTCGGGTGGCGCGACCGCAACCTGATGACCGCGAGCTTCGCCTTCGTGGCGATCTATATAATCTCGGTCGCCTTCTCGGTTCCCGGGGCGATCTGGCTGACAATGGCAGGGGGGTTCGTGTTCGGCACTGTCATGGCGGCGGCGTTGACCGTGTTTTCCGCCACTATCGGCGCGACTCTGATCTTCCTCGCTGCCCGCTCGTCGCTGGGGGCGGTGCTGCACGAGCGCGCCGGGCCTTGGCTTCGCCGTATCGACGAGGAGGTGGCCAAGGGCGAGATCAGTTTCCTTCTGGTCATGCGGCTTATCCCGGCGATCCCCTTCTTCATCGCCAATCTCGCCCCGGCTTTCGTCAATGTCCGGCTCGGTAATTTCATCTGGACGACCTTTGTCGGTATCGCCCCGGCCACTGCGGTAATCAGCTCGGTCGGCGCCGGGCTGGGCGAGGTGCTGGACGAGGGCACTGAGCCGAATATCGGGGTGATTTTCGAGCCTCATATCCTGCTTCCGCTGCTCGGATTGGCGGTGCTTGCAGCACTTCCCGTCGTCCTGCGCAAACTGCGCGAACGTTGAAGGCGGGGCAGGGGGCATGGCTGAACGCATCACCGCCGATCTCTGCATCATCGGCGCCGGGTCGGGCGGGCTGTCGGTTGCCGCTGGGGCAGCACAGATGGGTGCCCGGGTGGAGTTGATCGAGGCCCACAAGATGGGTGGCGACTGCCTGAATTTCGGCTGCGTCCCCTCCAAGGCGCTGATCGCCGCCGCCAAGGCCGCCCAGACGCATCGCTCCTCCGCGCACCTCGGTATCGCGGATCACGAGCCGAAGGTCGATTACGCTGCCGTTATGGCCCATGTCCATCGCACCATCGCCGCCATTGCCCCGCATGATTCCGTCGAGCGTTTCGAGGGGCTGGGGGTGCGAGTCATCCAGGCCCATGGCCAGTTCACCGGGCCGGCCGAAGTTACCGCCGGCGGGCATGTGATCGCCGCGCGGCGCTTTGTCATCGCCACCGGTTCGGCCCCCGCGGTGCCGCCGATTCCCGGTCTTGATACGGTGCCCTACCTGACGAACGAGACCCTGTGGGATAACCGCGACCTGCCCGAAACCCTGATCGTTGTTGGCGGCGGTCCCATCGGCATCGAATTGGCCCAGGCACATCGCCGCCTTGGCAGCCGGGTCATCGTGCTGGAAGCGCTCGTCACGCTTGGCCGCGAGGATCCGGAGATTACCGCCGTCGCTCTCGCCCGGCTGCGCGCCGAGGGCGTCGATATCCGCGACGGCGCCAAGGTCGCAGAGGTCTCCGGCGTGGCAGGCGCGATCCGGGTGACGTTGGTGGGTGGTGAGGTCTTGGAGGGCACTCACCTGCTGATCGCTACCGGGCGTCAGGCAAATGTAGAGGGCCTTGGCCTCGATTCCGCAGGGGTCGATTTCGACCGGCGCGGCGTGACCGTCGGCAGGGATCTGCGCTCGGTCTCGAACCGCCGGATCTATGCTATCGGCGACGTGGCGGGGGGGCTGCAATTCACCCATGTAGCGAACTATCACGCCGGGCTGGTGATCCGCAGCGCGCTGTTTCGCCTGCCGGTGACCAACCGCACCGGACATATCCCTCGGGTGACCTACACCGACCCCGAAGTCGCCCAGGCGGGCCTGACCGAGGCCGAAGCCCGCGAGCAATTCGGCGATGCCGTTGAGGTCCACCGCTTCTCCTTCGCCGAGAGCGATCGCGCCCTAGCAGAAGGCAAACCGGAGGGGCTTGTCAAGGCCATGACCGGCCCACGCGGCCGCATCCTCGGCTGTTCTATCGTCGGTGTGCAGGCAGGTGAATTGATCCACCCTTGGGCGCTGGCACTGGCCTCGGGGCTCAAGATCGGAGCGATGGCGGGTTATGTCGCACCCTATCCGACGCTCGGCGAGGCGGGCAAACGCGCTGCCGGCGCCTATTACACGCCCCGCCTGTTCGGTAACCGCTGGATCAAGCTGGCTGTCCGCCTGCTTGCCCGGCTTGGCTAAAACACCATATAATGACATGAAAAGACGAAAGATATTGTCGGGAGGACCATGCCACTGTTTCGCGGGCTGTCGGGGCGTCTGCTGATCCTCACCATTCTCGTGGTGATGCTCGTCGAGGTGGCGATCTTCGTGCCCTCGGTGGCCCGTTTTCGCGCCGGCTATCTGACCGAGCGGGTGGTCCGGGCCGAGATCGCCGCGCTGAGCGTACTAGCGGCCCCCGACGGCATGGTCTCGCCCGAGTTGCAGCACCATTTGCTGGGCAAGACCGAGGCGCTGAACATCGTGCTAAGATACCAGGGCACCCGCACCCTGATTCTGTCGCGCGACGACATGTCCGAGGTCTCGGCCACATTTGACCTGCGCGGCATGGACACAGTCGCGAGGATCGTCGATGCGCTCACGCGGATGTTGGCAGGGGGCGAGAGCGACGTGATCCGGGTGATCGGCGCGCCAACCGCGATGGAAGCCGAGGCAATCGAAATCACCCTCGACAGCGGTCCGCTGAAGGCGGCGATGATCGACTATGGCTGGCGCATTCTCAGACTGTCGCTGATTATCTCGATCATCACAGCGGCGATGATCTTTCTGACCGTGCGCCGCTTTGTGGTGTCGCCGCTGATGGGAGTGATCGAGAACGTCAAGGCATTCCAGGAAAACCCGGAGGACCCGGCGCGGATCATCCAGCCGTCTAGCCGGCTCGGCGAGGTCGCCGATGCCGAGCAGGCGCTGGCCGAGATGCAGGAGGACGTGTTGACGGCGCTGCGCGAGCGCTCGCGGCTGGCCTTGCTGGGCGAAGCGTTGGCCAAGATCAGCCACGACCTGCGCAACATGCTGTCGACGGGATACCTGATGGCTGACCGGCTGGAGATGAGCCGCGATCCCCTGGTGGCGCGGGTGCTGCCGAAGCTGATCGGCTCGCTTGATCGGGCGATCAACCTGTGCCAGCGCACACTGGATTATGGCCGCGTCGAGGAAACCGCGCCCGAACTGCGTCAGGTCAGGCTCCGGGCGCTGACCGAGGAAGTGGCCGAGGGACTCGGGCTCGGTGCCGGCGACGGAGCCGTGCGCTGCCGGATCGACATCCCGGAGCAACACACCGTGCTGGCCGACCCGGAGCAACTCTACCGCGTGCTGACCAACCTGATGCGCAATGCCGTCGAGGCGATCGCCGCCAGCGGCGGCCCTGGCGAGATTCGCGTTGATATCGGCAGTCAGCAGGAAATTCTCGTTCATGACACCGGCCCCGGCATGCCGGCCAAAGCATTGAAAAACCTGTTCAAACCATTCCGTGGCGGTATGCGCAGTGGAGGCACAGGCCTCGGCTTGGCAATTGCCGAGGAACTGGTGCGTGCTCATGGTGGCTATCTTGAGCTGATCTCCAGCACCACCAAGGGTACCGAGTTCGCGATCCGCCTTCCAACCGCGCCGGACAACGGGTGATGCGATCCGGATGATTGCCCGAATGGCGTCCTGACGCGCCCTTTGCAGGCTGGGTGTTCACCCTTGCAATCCGTTGTCTCGGTCGTTAGATACCGGTCTCGCCGTGCGACGGCTCGACGCCCGAATGATGGTGCCAGACCACGCGCGGCCAGGCGCCGATAGCTCAGCTGGATAGAGCACCAGACTACGAATCTGGGGGTCGGGGGTTCGAATCCTCCTCGGCGCGCCAATCTTTTCATGTCCGACCCGGACACATAGGTAACTGTTTGTACCTAAGACATGGGACACCCTCGTGCCGAACGGGTTGTCGATAGTTGCAATGTTTTTTTGCTCCAGGTCGATATATCTGAGATCGTGGTGCATAAAGCTTACCAGCCAGATGCCATCATCCACCTCCTTAATGCCGAGCCTTTAGCTGGCCATGACGGTTGGAATTTGATTTTCTTTCGGTGCATGCTAATGCGTCCGCAGGCCGTCCGAGAATATCCTTGTCATGGAACGGGTATTCCACCTCAGGCAGTCCTTGGTAGATCCGTTGTAAGGTGCGTAGACGTCTTGCGGGCATTTCATATTGGTAGTTGCTCACGTCCCTTTTTCCCGGCGTACTTCGGAGGTCAGGCCAAGGTTTCGATGATCGTTTGATACGGGGATTTGTCTGCGAGTTTGGCGGTGTCGGTGACGGTTCTGACGGCGCAGTCGCCTTCTGCGGCCCACATTGAGCGGAAGCCGTTGGTCACGCGTTGAATGACGGCGCGACGCAGGGCGCGCTCGCAGGCATTGTTGGTGACCTCGAGCTGGCCGGGGAAGTCCAGGAACGTCAGCCGTCGTGGGCTGGCGCGGGCGAATTTGGCGCGCCGCTTCTCGGCCACCTCGCAGCAGGTCGGTCTGGTGCGCAAAATATCAGCCAGCGTAGCCTCGGGCCTGAGGCTTTTTCGCCATCAGCGTAGTGGCCGCATAGCTATCGATGTTACGGGCCAGCGCGAGCAGCTTATCAAGCCACAATTTCAGGCGAAACGGCAGCTGATCATCGCTGCCCTCCAACCCATAGGCCAGGTCGCGAGCCAGATGGGCCAGGCATGTCTGTTGATGGTCGCCATGATTTTTGATTGTGGTTTCCTTGTTTCGTGGTTGGTGTGCACCACCATAAAACGGACAACCATCATCTCCTTCAAGAGATGTGCCGTTCCCATTCCAGTTTGCTGGGAAGGGGGAGGTGTCAGATCAAGTCGGAACTATTACAAATACATCAACGGCTTCTACAATCCTCGCAGACGGCACTCAGCCATCGGCGGAAAAAGTCCGCTCCGCTTCGAGCGACAGGCGGTCATCATAATTGTCGTTGCACAGTTGGCTCACAACTGTTCGGCGAAGCCAAGGATCCCTGCGAGATCGAGCGCCTGTTTGAGATCCGATCCTGCCGCGGGTTTCCTGTGCGCGAGATCGTTGCGCATGTTCCACATTGTGCGCAAGAAGTCTCCCTCCCGGGGTTGCACCGTGCTGATCAGTTGCTTCACGATTCCGCCGAACTCGATGTCCTCGACGGTTTTCGCGCCGAGATCGCGTTGAAAATGGTCAACGGTCAGGCGGCGGCTATATCTGGCTATCACCTTTTGCCGGACCTCCTCGATCCAGGGAAAGAGTGCACGGAGATGCGCGCGCCAAATCCGGCGCGTCAGGAGTGCATCTTCCTTCGTTTCGAGGAGGCGCAGGCTGCAGGTGAACCCGTGGCCGTCGAGACTGTCCTGGTTTCCCGGGGGGTGCCCGAGGATGTCCAATAGGCTCTCGAGAAGCCGGTTGGGCTCGAGAAGGTCCTCGTCCCGGGCGCGCGCAATCCGTTCCACGAGGCATAGATTCCATCCCCCGAGTTCGACCGCAAGTGCCTCGGCTAGCGCGTCGAGTGGCTCCCCGCGTGCTGCCGGCGCATGTGTGTTGGCCCAGATTGCAGCGTCGATCCGGCGGAGCCGTCCGTTCCACGCAACCTTGGACAACCCCATGAACGCCTCCACTCCAGCGTTGCCCGGCAGCACAAGGATCGCCAGGGCACCCCAGTGCTCTGCCCGGGCCTTCGCGAAGCGGCGGACAAAGAGCCGCCAGACTTTGACGAGCTCTCCGCCAAGCTCCTCTGGAAACTCCACGAGGGCAACGTGCTCTAATAACTCTCGGCACGAGGCAAGGGTTGCCACATCCGGCGTATCGAGGCCAAACCCCGCAGCGACGATCTCGACCGGCAGGGGTCCGGCCTCAACCTGCACGCGGCGCACCGCGAGTTCAGGGCGTGCCTCTGTGAAATATCGCTCGAGTGCCTGCAGGATACCAGGCGGCATCGAAGGACCACCTGCCAAGATCGCGCCACCCTCGTCCATCTGCACGGAGACCTCCTCGAGGTAGCTCCGTGCGGACGGTAGTAGCCAAGGATCGTCGAAGCCGATCACTCTGCCTACAAGCTCCGCTTGAGAAGACGCCCGAGTTTTGTGAAACGAATGCCCTTGCGATTCGGATCGACCGGATCAAGCAGCCCGAGCGCGGAGAAGAGCCGGACCGACAGGTTCAATGTCAGGGCGTGCCTAGCGTCTTTCCAGATCTCGCGCAAGACCGGGATTTCCTCCGGTAGACAATCGTCGAGCGTATCGACGATCTCGCCAAAGCTCTCGTCGAGGCCGACCTCCTCGAGCGAGACAGCCTGCTCCACTGCCCACTCTCCGACCGCCCTCTCGAGATCTCGGCTCCCATTGCGGTATTGCTCCTGAAGCTCCGCGCAGGCCGCCACGAGCCGCTCGGGCGCCCCGCCCGATCCATTGAGGAGACACTGCCGAAGCTCCTTGTGGTCGAGCATCACGCCCTCGGTTTCGTCGAGGTGCGCTCGGAGCATCTGGTGCCCCCAGGGTCGCGGTGTGATCACCTTCCACGGAAGCTCGCACTCGGAGGCCAAGATTCTTTCCCGAAGCCAGACGCCATTGGCAACGAAGATCGGACGCACGACACCGCTCTGAACGCCCTTCTGTTTCGCGGCGTACTCGAGCCACTGCTCGTCCCACTTCGCTGCGGGAGCGACGATGACGATCGCATGCCGACCGCGCTTCTCGAACCTGGAGAGCACTCTGCGGAACTGCTTGTCGCTCTCCCGGACCACCCCGACCTCGCGGCGGGGTTCACCCTCCTTGTGCCAGTCGGGCGCAATCGCTTCGAGCGCTTCCACTGCGCTCTCGATACCGAGGATCGCCGTTGCCGCGACGATTTGGCAGTCCGGATTCTTCAGATTGAAGAGCTCGGTCAGCTGCTGGTCCGAGAAGGGCGAGCGCTGCATCGGGTTCCCGATACGGATCGGCCTACAGTAGAGCGCCGTGTCATAATCGACCCTCGGCTCGAGATCCATGAGTTGCTGGATCGTGTCCTCAATCTCCTCCTCGGTGCCGAGCATCTGGGCAACATGCGAGGTCCTGAGGCCGTAGCGATTGCGCTTGCTCCCGAGACGGCTGAGGACCCCGAGATCGACCATCTCGTCGAGGAGCCCCGTGAAGGCGTTCCGGTCGAGCCGCTGTAGATTTTCGGGCCAAAACTCTTCCACCTCCTCGAAGAGCCTCGGCACGTCGATCCCTCGACGCAGAACAGCCTCGTCGCCGTCGGTAATGCGGAAGAGCGCAAGGACGTTCGCCACGAGCTCGTAGCGCGGGTCGAGGCTCAGTGTTAGCAGGAACTTCCTGCGGATCGATTCCGCGATCTGCTGATAATCGCTGCCCTCGAAAACCGTCTTCCGATCGATCGCCCAGCGCGGTCCGCTGTTCTGCAGCATCTTCCGGCGGTGGAGCCCGTTCAGAAGCTCCTTGCAGAAAACCTGCACGAGCGAGGGGTAGTGGTTCACATTCGCGAGGATATCCCAGCCGAGCTGTGGCGGCTCGTAATCGAACCCCGCGGCACGCATCGGATTTACCACGAGCCGGCGCGCACCCTCCATGTCCTCTTTCGAGTTGTTGAGCGGGCCGACTCAGATCGGCTCGCCGAGATGTGCGAGCGGTGAGTTCGGGGCTCTGAGCGCGCGGTGGACGTTGTGGAGACCGGCGAACACCACCTTGAAGTGCCGGCCTGTGGTCTCCATGAGCTCCTTCAACTTCACGAGGTTCGCGAAGTTCGAGCGGGACTCCGCAGACATGAAGAGATCCGTCTCGTCGAGCAACACCAGGATTCGTCGCTGCGTGTCCTCGTGGAGCCAGGCGCGGATCGCGTCGCGAACCTGCTCAGGCGCACCCTCCTCATCCCTCGTGACCTCAAATTCCGAGAGAATCTTCGCGATCTCACGCCACACCATGGAGGCTGGATTACCCATCCCACCGATAGAGTCGCAGCTCCGATAGCAGACGATAAACCCCTTCTCCGGCGCGTGGTAGAGCTTGCGCACCTGGTGCAGAAGCGCCGACTTGCCGAGTTGCCGGCCGCCATAGACCAGGCATCCATCAGCACTTCGCCGCGCGATCTTCGCGATCTCCTCCTTTCGGCCGAAGAACATCTCCGCCGGGATGTCCCCCGGGTCCGTCGTGTAGGGTTGCGAATAGCCGAAGGGCACCGTGCACTCAAATAAGGTCTCGAGCCGCGCCTCAGCTGACTGCGCGAGGAAGAGGAGTAGTGTCTCGTCGATTAGCAGGATCGGTTGGTGCGCGCTGCGCATGCGTTGCGCGAACTCGTGGCGACGCGCCCGAGTCATGCGGCCGAGGAACAGCAGGATCGGCGGCGCCTCTTCGGCCGATTTGCCTAGCTCAGGCTCGATCTGGTCGTCGGGGACGCCCGGGCGGCAAACATAGAGACGATACGCTCCGTTCGTGATGCTTCCGTATTCGGGCGGTAGGAACCAGGTCGTCCCCTTAGGCACGTTGCATCGCATTTCGAAGCGGCGGAACCGCTTGCTCACGATCCAAGAGCCGCCCGAGAGCTCTACGCTCGTGAAGCCGCAGCCCTCGAGAAGCTGGCTCGCAGATGTTTTCAGTTCCGGGGCGGGGCGCTCAAACCGGCTTCGCACATCTCCCCACCGCGCGATTAACTGCTGGGCGTTCTCCCGATGATCCTCGTCAAGCGCATGTATATCGAGGCCGGCTATCGGCTCATTGCGCGTTATGGCGGAGAGGACTTGACCCGGGTTCTTCGGAGCGTCCTCGGCGCTCATGCGCTCGATAAAATCGGGGAAGAATCTTTCGAAGAGCCGCGATTCCTCGATCTCGAGAGCACTAATTGGTTTGCCGGCCTTGAGCGACGCGATCATGTCCTCGATCGTGTTCGGATCGCGCTCGTCCAGCGTTTTGAGGATCTCGTCCACATTCTCGCGAATAGCGGGGTGGTCTTCGCGGACGCGCTGGAGATGCATCCTTTGGTCCTTTGTGATCGAGCGGCGCACCTCCTCGCAGAGATTCTCGACCTTGCCGAGGAACTCCTTGGCTTGGGGGAAGTCAGCCGGAACGCCCGGACGGCGATCCTCTGCGAGGAAGGGAAGCTCCTTATTGCTGACGGCGTGCTTCAGGGAGCGAACGCGATCGATCCCCTCACGGGTTCTTTCCATGTACTTGAGGTCGATGCTGGCGAGCTGGGTCAGGTTGCGCTCCAAGTGCTCGCAGCGCTCGGTAACTTTCCGGGCGATCGCGGCCTGCGCGTCCACCAAATCGGCCTCGAAGTCCTCGATTTCCACATCCGGCGCTAACCCGTGCGTGCGGTGGAGCTTGATCAACCCGCGCGCCGGACCAATCGCGCTCTCGGCGAGCCTTGCTTTGAGGGCTTCGGTCCAGCCGACACCCGGGTTCTGGGAATACGAAAGAAGCGTGTCGAAGAGGCGGTCTCTCTGACGCTGCCGCTCTTCTGCGAAGATGTCGTCCCCTTCTCCGGGCTCCGGCGCGAGCGGAAGGCAGCTGGCCGGTAGCTTCAGAAGATCGACACGTCGGGTCGTCGACAGCGAGTACTGCCCGGACTGTTTGGCGCCGGAGAGCAGCGCTTGCCCCGCCTCGATCGCCTTCCGGATCGACCGGTTAACCGCGCCAGCGAGGCCGGGCGCCTCCTGATCAGGAAGCTCGTTCAATGCCTTTTCGCAGGCCTTCGTGAGTGCGCTGACCGTCCGCTGCATAGCCGCCACCCGGCGGTCATCGAGTCGCTCGACCTCGGCTTCCTTGGCGACGAGCCATTCCCGTAACTTCTCGCAACCCTCGAGCAGAATCCTCTGAATCCAGGCTAGCGCCTTTTCACGGATGCGATCCTTGAACGGGCGGTCGGCCGAGCGCTCGTATTCATGCACGAGGCCCTCGATCTCCTCCGGTTGGTTCTCGTAAAGCTCAAGCAGCTCGCGGGCCTCGTGGACGGCTTTCGGGTCATTGATCAGCGCCTTCTTGACCACCAAACCGAAGCGACCTTTCGGGGCCACGAGATTGTGCAGGATGTGGGTCGTTGGATTGTGAGCATGATGGCGCAACCGCGCCTGCTCGACCCAGCTCTCAAGATTATCCTTAGCCTCCGTGAGACGCGACCCCTGGTTGGCACCCGCGATCTTCTGCAGATCCTCGACGCGCGGCTGGAAGTTGTGGCCGAGTTCCGAGAGTTTGCCGTGGAGTTTGGCGAGGCAGGCGAACTCGCCTCGAATCGAGAGGTTCTGCAGGTGGATCCGGGCATTCGTGTCCGCGCTCAGGATCGCTGGCCGCACAAGCGCCGCAAAGAGAGCACCATGGAAGATGTGGCTGCTCTCCTCACCGTCGACCAAGGCCTCGATCTCCGAGACCGCCTGCGCAAGGATTTTGCCGACGGGCGCCGAAGCCTGCTCGTAGGGCCCCATAACGCAGCGGGCGGTGACAATCGCCTCGAGCACAGATGCGGGGATCGAGACCTTGAACCCGCGCTCCTCCGCGAGTGCGACTAAGTGATAGGCGAGCGCCTCCTCGTTCGCATCCATCAACGCCGCGACACTTTGGTCGAGGTCCTCGACACGGGCCGTCGGCTGCGGCACGCGCCCGTCCTCTTGACCCTCGGCCTTTTCCGAGATGCAGGGCTCTACTGCGTCGGCTTCTGCGGCCTTGCTCTCCTCCTCGACCATGCCCTCGGACTCAGTCGGGCGAAGGGCAGCGTCTTCGACGGCTGGGGCATCATCCGAGACGGGCTCCATTTCTGGCTCCGCGGGCTCCTCGCTAGAGTCCGCTTTTCTTTCGGTGCTTGGTGCCTCCACCACCGGGCCAGGGCTGTCCTCTGAGCCCTGGGGCTTCACGGCATTCTCGCCCTCGAGTTCCGCGTCCGAATCGAGTCCGAGAGCAGAGGCTGCACTGTTGAGCGCGGCACGGATCTGCGCGAACTGCTCCATTTCTTTGTTCTTGACAGCCTTCCGTTCTTCGTTGACCTGCGCGAAGCGCTCGTCATCCTCTTGGTCGTAGAGCGCAGACCATTCCCGCTTGAGCTCTTCCTTGTGTTCGCGATGCTCGCTCAAAAGGAGCGCCGCTTCCTCCATGATCGCGAGATGCGGCTCGGCCCGTTTCACATCCTCATCGGATGCTTCCTCGAACTGCGCGCGGATTTCCGAGGGCGTTGGTATTCCATCGATCGTTAACGAATCGAGGATGGCGCAGAACTCGGCGCGCCGGCGCCCCCACACTGCCGCCTCGTTCTCCTCGCGGTGTCTTTCCTCGATATCGCAAGCTTCTTGGAGTTTCTGCACTGTCTCCAGAAGATCGAGTACGAGATCGCTGTCGGGACCCTCGAGGCTTTCCACGAGCCCCTTCACGCGCCCCACGCAGTCGTCCCAGTCGGGGGCCTCTTCCCTTGTTTCGCCCCGGGCATCTTCCTCGCCCCGGTTTTCAGCCACGCTGGGCGGAACGCCGTCAAAGACCTCTTCGTCTAGCCTAGCGCGAAGCAGGAGCAAATGGACGTTCCGCTCCTTCGTTCCCGACTCGAAAAGCTCGCCAGCGTCTTCTCTAACCTCCCGCGGCTCGACGCCAGCGCAACGCGCAAGCTCAGCGCAGACACGAGCGGTAAAAGTTTTTTTCACGGTCTTCGGCTTTGCCCTGTCAAAAAGCTTTGAATCGCTCTCGACGAGGAAGGAGATGTCCTCCTCGGCCAGATGCAGGTATGCCGAATAGAAAATCTCGTCGTCCCTGTAATCCGCACCTTCGAGTTCTTCCTCCATCAGTTCTAAGAGCTTCCTACGATCGGAGTTCGCGACCCGGTAGAATTTCTTCAGGTCCTCCCAGGTCAGGGTCGAGGGATCTGAAATTTCGTTGGCAAGCATGAAAACCCCTTCGAAAATCCCGCAGAGAGTGGACAGTTTTGAGCGCGGCGTGATCCGCTGGCAACGTAACTGCCCAAGTACGGATTTGGAATAGTTTTCTTGCACCAGGGGTCGCGCTGTGATTCATCTGTTTTATGACCGTGTCAAATCCTTCTGACCTATTTGTTTGCGCACGGGTCTTTGAAGACCTGAAGTTGGAGAATGCGCGTTTGCGGTTGGCTTAATCAGCCCGTTGAAAAAGGCACCATTGCCCGGGTTTCACCCCACTCACCCCACGACGAAACATGACGCGGCGCCGGCGGTTTCGCCATCCTCCGAGACGATGAGGCCGGTCCGAGCGACCAGAACGGCTCCAGCGGGCGCAACAAGCACGAAAATACCACCATATCCGCCCGCCACAGCTTGGCGCGGGGTGCCGGCGCCGATGAGTTGGCGCATCAGCAACGAGAGGTTGTGGCCGGCGACGTGAAGCAGGTATCGCTTGTGCACGTTCTCGCGCCGGCGCAGCCAGGTCCGGCGCATGCCGCCGCGATCGAGGCTGTGGGCAAAGCAGCGCTCGACGATCTCGGCGCGCAGCTTGAATGCCTCGCGGGCGAGCCCGGACTTGAGCCGCACGCGGTTGTTGGTGACCGCCCGGCGCGCCGCCTGGTCACCGCGCCAGCGCGAAAAGCCCTTCTGCCTGGGCTCGGCGATCCGGGTCTTCCAGGGACTGTCGTCCAGGGCCTTCAAGACTGCCCGTGAGTGATCGCCCTTGTCGGCGACGCATTCGGCCGGGCCCTCCGGCGTCGGCGCCGCAGCCACCGCCTCGAGGTTTGCCTCGGCCGCCGCCAGGGTCTTGAAAAGCGTCGTGGTGTCGCCCTCATCGGCTGGGTGCAACTCGGCCGCCACCACCGCGCCGGTGTCCAGATCCACCGCGTGCCCGGGCTTGTAGGCCAGATGGGTCGTGCCGTCCTTCATCCTGGCGACCCTGGCCTCGGGGTCGCTCCTGCAAACCCGATCCTGGTTCGAGAGCTTCTTGCGCTTGCGGTCCAGACGCGCCAGGTCCTCGGCCGTGGGCGTCTCGATGCCGCTCTCCTGGGCCAGGTGCTCCAGCCCAAGGCTGAACCTCGGACCAAAAGTCTGCGGGGAAAGTCCGGCAACAAACCAGGCGGGCAGAAGGGCCACAAGGGCGGTACCCTTTGCCAAACGGCTGATCCTGCCCATGTTGAAGATCACTTTCCGCCGGTCTGCGGGCAGTGTGGCTCCGCCCTGTCGTCAGCGATGGCCGAGAGCTACGCCGCTCGGCAGGTGTTTGACCTGCCCGAGCCACAGCCCCTGGCGGCAACCGAACACCGGGCGCATATCTGCCTTTGCGGCCACTGTGGAGAGACAACCAGGGTGGCGTTTCCTCTGGAAGTAAAGGCGCCCGTGCAGTACGGGCCCCGCATCGACAGCGTGGCGACATATCTCCAACACGCCCATTTCCTGCCGGAAGACAGACCGGCGCAAGTGATGGCTGATTTGTTCAATGCCCCTCTGGTTGCCGCCACCCTGGCCACCATGAGCCGCAAAGCATCAGAACGGCTCAAGGGTGTTGCTTCTCATGTACAGGATTTGATCGACGGGCAGGTCCACGTCAAACATCTTGATGAGACGGGCTTGCGGATTGGTGGACGGACGCAATGGCTTCACGTTGCCTGTACACCGCTTCTGGCCTTCTACCGGGTCAGCGCCAAACGCGGTAATTTATTATCCGGTCTCACGGGTTGCATCGTACATGATCATTGGAAGCCCTGCTTCACGCTGGATGGGGTTACCCACGCGCTGTGCGATGCTCACCATTTACCGGAATTGCAGGCGTCGGTCGAAATCGAAAAGGAACACCGGGCCGATCAGATGCAAGGGCTCCTGCGTCGGGCGCACCATGTCACACAGGCGGCGCGGGATAACGGCGTCGCACCTTCAGTGCCGCTTGCCGGGCTTATCAAGCGGCGATCCGACAGGATCATCACCGCAGCGTTGGATTTCCATGAGGCGCACCCTCCACTCGCACCACCAAAATCGGCAAGGCGGGGACGCAAGAAGCGCCGGACAGGGCATAATCTGGCATTACCATTGCGCGATCACAAGGAAGGAACCCGACGCTTTCCGGCAGATCCCAACGTACCCTTCACAAACAACGAGGCCGAACGCGACCCGTGGATGATGAAGCTACGCCAGAAAATATCGGGAGGCTTCCGATCAGAACAAGGCGCAGAGGATTTCGCTACCCTGCGCAGCGTCATCACAACGGCTCGAAAACAACGATGGAACATCATCGAAACCTTGATGAAACACAGCCCCTCAAAGGGGTCGCCTAGTCGAGGGCGCCGGCCTTGCGCTCGATGAGCGGCAGGTAATGTAACGGGTCGAAGACCAGGTTGCCGCGCTCATAAGATCGCCGGTGGCGGGCAATGAGCTCGGCGGCACAGCTGATCACGACCCGGTCGATATAGCCCCGGACCAGCACCTCGCGATGGCCATAGGCCACCGGGACGGAACAGTCATTGTCCCTGCAGCGCACCAGAGAGAGCGAGGTCACCCGTCCGGGACGCTTGTCACAGGCGTCACAGGGCGCCGACGGCAAGGCAGGAACGCCGCGCGGCCTCGGACCACCCGCCCGGCGATGGTTTGCGCGTAGCCGCGCAGTTTGGCCGCCTGGCGTTCACGACAACGGGCCACCAAATATTCATTCAAGGCCTCGAAGCGGGGGATGGGCACCGGAAAGTTCCGGCGGGCGTCGCCGATCAGGCCCTCGACCTTGCCTCTGTCATTGCCCTTGCCGGGCCGCCCGAAGCGATCGACAAAGAGATAACGGGATTGCCGCTCGCTGAAGATCCGGGTGCGCCGGCGTGTCCCATCTCCCGGGATACCGGCCACCGCTAATTTGGCGTTGTCGTAGAGGATCGAACGTGGAATGGTGCCGAAGAAGGCAAAGGCCGCCACATGGCCATCGCACAAGGCCGCGCTGATCTGCGCCGGACAGGCCTTGAGAAAGCAGCCATCCGAGTGCGGCAGATCCATGGCCAGGAAATGGGCCTTGCGCTCGATCCCGGCGATCACCACCAGGGCCTCGGCGAAGTCCACCTGGGCATGACCGGGATCGTGGGCCAGGGCCACGAAAACCTCGCGGCGCCGAAGTCGCTTCTCACGCACATAGTCTTTGACGATGCTATAGCCGCCCGTAAAGCCATGCGCGTCGCGCCGCCGCCCGAAGATCCGTTTGGCCGTGTGCCGCTGCTTGCGCGGCGCCGAACGGTCCTCATCGAGAATGCGATCAATCACGCCGGTGAAGGCATCCAGCCTGGGACGGCGAACTGGCTTGCTACGCCGATAGCCCGGCGGCGCCGAATACAAAAGCATCCTGAAGACCGTCTCGCGGTGAAGACCAAAAACCCGCGCCGCCGCGCGAATGGACATATCCTCCACATGGCACGCGCGCCGAACTCGACTATACAAATCCACTGAGTACATCCGCCGCCTTTCAATCCGATCTCATCGAATTCAAAGGCTATGATCTCCGGCCCAATTTTGAACTGCCGCGGCAGAATTATCCCGCCGCCTCAGTGGCACAGTCTCTCACCGCCGCTTACAAACATCAGCAGGACGTGATAAACAAGGATTTGGCAGCTTGATCAGAGAACGGAATACACCTCAACTTCGTTGCCAGCCTGTCCAACAAGTTGGGACCACCTCAATTTTTTCATCACCTAGATGGACGCAAACCTGCAACACAGAGTGGCACACCTTATACGGCGATACTCGCACCAAAATGACAAAGTGAGGCAAAGCGAATTTCATGAATGGAAACGGCATTTCGGTTCAGGAAATTCTACGTGCGCGCGAACTTGACCGCCCCGACGGGCGAGGCCTTTTTTCCTACAGGGTGACGGATCAGGAATTCGCCACGCTCGACGCTGGGCTCCGCGCTAGGAGTGCTCAGCTACAGCGCGGTCACCTCGCCAATGCCTTCGTCTTATGGGGGGCGGAGAGATTCCGGCGTGCGTTTTCCGGAGGCGCCTGGTCTTGGGACGTGCTGATGGAACCTCTAGGCCTCACACTATCTCATGGCCAGCGGGTCGAGTTGGCGAAAAAGGGTCTTGCATTCTGGAAGCGCCCCTTGCGACGCACGGACCATGCCCGTCAATACTTGTTCTCGATAGCCGCGGAGGGCGGGATTCCGAGCGCTCTGCTTGAAAAAGAGGCCGGCGCGTTTAAATTGCAACTCGCGTCCACCCTACGGGATCTAGGGCGGATCGGACCACTTGATCCGGAGATCGCCATGCAGATCGCCGCATCACACTCCCATCTTCTGCCGCAGGCCTTCCGTGGCCAGGAGATCACTGCGCTGGTCGGTGATCTGGCCTACGCAGTGTTGGAACTGCGCGCCGCCATCCCAGACGCTGCCCGGCAAGTAGATCCGATGGGTTGGCTTGCGCGAAACCGACCTGACTGGCGGGACTCGTTGCCCATAGAACTCGGGGACACGACCGCTGCGGGCCTCCTGGCCGATATTATCCGGAACGACACCCGGCAACTCATCACAGCCAGCCAAATCGCGCGACGGATCCTCCTGCATCGCGGGGAGGGCTGGTCCCCGGCCATTCGTTTCGAGGACCGCGCGGACCTGCCATTGGATTTCATGTTGACGGAGGCGCCTCAGGCTCAGAGCGCACGACTTTTCGCTGGCTCGGGGCTCGACATGACGAACCCGCGCCTGTCGCTTTCCGCCAAACGTCGCGAGACGACCTGGCGGCTCCAAGTTCTCTCGGGGCCCGGCACTCTAGAGGCGCCGCTGGCGCTGGAGGTGCCGGCGATTCTGACCGCGGTGGTGGACGGACGGGAAATAGAGCAGCTTGAGGCACCGGGTGCGCCCACTGTTTCGCTCGCGGACGGTTCGTCCTTCTGGCTGCCGGAAGCTGGCACGTCTGACACGGACCTCCCGGACCGTTTGCACCATGTTGGCGAGGGAGAGGTCCGAACTACGCGCCCAAGAATCTTCCTGCTCTGCGCCGCCGATCAGGCGCCTGTCTCAGATGACTCTCTGACCTGTCAACCGGTTGGCCACGGCGGCGAGAACGCCTGTCTTTATGAGCTTCGCGGTGAAGGACGGATTCGGATCGGTGCGGATGTCCTTGCAGTGGCCACTGCAGCCTCCGATGAGCGCCGTTGGATGCTCCACCTCGTGGGCGACCGGCTGCGCGGCTGCGTCGATGACCGTGGCGCGCCTGTCTTCCTCGGTTGGCCAACTGTCTGGGGCGGTCTGCATGAAGGCGCGCAACGGCGGCTCGGGCATACCTCTCTAAAGTGGCGCGCGGTTGGCGAAAGGAGTTGGCGGCCGCTCTCCGCCGATGCGCCTATCGGACGCGTCACGCTCGGCTGGTTTGCCGGGGATGTCTGCCGCGCACGCGCGACAGCCTGCATCGCGCCAAGGGAACTGCGGGTCGATGGGCAGTCATATGATGCGGATGGGGCAGCCATACTCGTGAGCGGAGCGCCTTCCGGCGCAATCGTAACGATCGATGCGGTAGGTCTCGATCCGGCATCCTCCCGCGAGATCGAGGGCGAGGCGGAGGTCCTGCTCCATGCACGGGGTGCACCGCCGACCGCGGTACGCATGCGGATTTCCGTGCCCGAGCGGAGCGGCGTCCGCCAACTGTTGCTACGTTTGCCCTATCCACAAAGCTGTGGCCTATTCATTTCACCAGAGGGGCGTAAAGGTGCCCCAGATGAGCGGCTGAGCCTGGATGCGCTGCGCGGTTGGCGCGCGATCGCCCCGTCGGGCCGCCATGCTTGGCTACGGCTGCGCGTGCGCAACCCTGGGGCAGAGCAGGCGCCGGATATGGCGGTCCACGCGCCAATGGGCCACGAAACCTCACTGAATGCGCAAGAATCGATGATCGCGACAATGCTGGCAGCCGTCGGCTCGCGCGATGCCGAAGCGCGGCTTCGGGTTGTCGCAGACGGGATCGAGGGGTCGCGGATCGTAGTTCAGCGGTGCACTGGTAAATGGCGACTTGCAGGAGCCGAGCTCTGGTCCGACGGAACGGCGTCAGCGCCGCGCAGGCTCCACGCGATTCACCTATTCGCGCCGGATCAATCGCGCACGCTGGACGTCGACGGTTTTCCCCTTGATCTCTCTCGTGCGCTTTCGGACGTTACCGGCCCGTGGTTGATTTTCGATGTAGATCGTAGCGCCTTCCGTCCCATGTTCTGGTCGGGAGCGCCCGACGCCCCAAACGCTGGAGCACAGTTTTCAGATAGATTCGTCGAGGCAAGCGCTTTGCCTACGGCGACGGCACGCATCTCGCAACTCGCGCAGACTTTGCAAGACATGACGAAAGAGCCGGAGAGCGACGACTGGACGCTTCTGGAGCAGCAGATCGACGAACTCACGGCCATCGACGCCTCTCCCTGCTGGCTTGATACGGTGCTCGCACTACCGCATGCCGAGAGCGCGGCCGTGGTGCTTTTGTTCAGGGCGAACAGAAACCAAATTCTGACAAGGCTCGATCTGGAGCTGCATACCTCTCTGCATTGGCCGAGCATTCGTCATGACGCTTGGAGCGCGGGCCTACGATGCGCGCAGCACGCGCTGCGTCGAAAGCTGGCCGGGGTCTTCGAGGAGGACGAAGCCACCGAGCAGGCGGATAGAGTAATAGTGAGTCGCGCCATCGAGATCCGCAATGCGCGCCCCGAACTTGCGGCGCATCTCGTATTCGCGCTCAACGCTGTTGGGCTCACAAAACAAACGCCGGAGGCGTTGCGCCTACCTATGCTTCCGTCTACCTTCTTCACGAATGGCCTTCATCAGTTTGCCACCGAAGCGATCCGACGTGCTGGCGAGATTTCTGTCATCGGCGGTAATGATTTCCGGGCGCTCCGACCGCCAGACTCGTTCCACAGCTTTGACTCCCAGTGGCGCCCACTGATCGACGCGCCCCTAATTGCCGCCGAGATTGCCTCGGGTGCACGGTTCGAGATGGGGTCATTCAAGTTGATGGCGTTCCTGCGTCAGGCCCAGATTCTCGACCCAGCCTACTTCGCCTCGGCGCTGCCGTTCGCCGTGGCCATCAACTAGAGCGTGCCCGCATGACCGTTCCCGACCAATTCGACTATTTGCGCATCCTGACCGAGATCTGCCAGCGCGCCGCATCAGCGACGGTCGCGCAGAGCGGCCTGACCTCACCCCCCGCGCGACGCAATCTGATCGAGTTGCTGTCGGCCGGGCCGGGCGAACCAGGTTCATTCCTCGCAGACCCGGTGTTCGAGATGGCAACTGTCTGGAAGTCAGGTGGGCGCACTCTCGACAGCCTCTCAAGAGACCTGCTTTCGGAAGATCTGGTCGAAGCGCTGCACAGTGCCCAGAACGGCTTCGACATGCCACGGACCCTCGAGCCATACAGTCACCAGCTCGCGGCCTGGCGCGCGGCCCTTGGCGATGAAAAGGCCCTCGGTAAGTCCTTCATCGTCACAAGCGGCACCGGCTCAGGCAAGACCGAATGCTTTATGATCCCGATACTTCAGGATCTCCTAGCCGCGCGGGAAAGGGAGGGTCGGCTGCACGGTGTGAGGGCGATCATCCTGTATCCGCTCAACGCGCTCATCAATTCCCAGCGTAAGCGGCTCGGGGCCTGGGTGACACGTTTCGGGGCCGATCTACGCTACGCCCTCTATAACCGCGATCTGCCGGACACGGTTCCTGCCGCAGAACGCCGCCTGATCCAGCACGAGGTTGCCGACCGCAAGACCCTGCGCGACGCCCCGCCACCGATCCTGGTCACCAACGTGACAATGCTGGAATACATGCTGCTTCGGCGCACCGACCAGCCGATCCTCGAAAAGTCGCAAGGCCGCCTGCGGTGGTTCGTGCTTGATGAGGCGCACTCGTATGTCGGCGCTCAGGCGGCAGAGATGGCCCTGTTGTTACGCCGGGTTCGGGACGCCTTCGGAGTGGAGCCCGAGGACATGCGTCTCCTCGCCACGTCGGCCACGATCGGTGAGGGGCCGGAGACACGTGAAGCCCTTCGAAATTTTGTGGCGGCGCTTGGTGGGATCGACGCCCTACAGGTCGAGGTCATCGAAGGTGTACCTCGTGAACCTGATCTTCCACCAATCGGCCCGGATGCACCCCTCGACGCTGAAGCGCTTCGGGCCTGTTCGGATACCGGGCTTTGGGACGCGCTCGCCAGCCATCCTCGTATCCGCGCTGCACGAGACCGGTTACGGCAGGGCGGCGCCAGTCTCTCGATGCTGACTCCCCTGCTCGCGCATGAGCACTCCGGAGCTGAGGCTAAACGCCGAACCTTTGCGCTGATCGATCTCGCTGGGCGCGCGACGGCGCCCGAGAGGCTGCGCCTCGCCCCATGGCGGCTCCATGCATTCCACCGGTCGCAGGCTGGCCTCTGGTGCTGCTGCGATCCAGCCTGCCCCGGAGAGGCGCCGAAGGCAGCGGAGAGAGAGGCGCCATGGCCCTTTGGGCGTCTCTATGCAGAATCCCGGGAGCACTGTGTCTGTGGCGCGCCGGTCTTTGAACTCGTCGCCTGCGGCGACTGCGGTTCACCGACGCTGCTCGCTGAGCGGATCCAGTCAGACACTGTGATCCTTAGGCAGCCAATCGACTGGCAGGACCCCGACGAATACGCGCTCGAACTCGAGCCCGATGACGAGGACGAGGCGACGCGCCCCGCCTCCCACGATCTCGTGTTGCTCTATCCGCAAAAGCCAGGGAATGCTCGGGCCATTTGCAAGAGTAACTGCCAAGTTCTAGACGCGCCGGACTCGCGCAATCCCGACGTCATCCGACTCGGCATCGTGGACGTTGATACGCGATTGTGTTGTGGCCGTGCCAACGCCACCGAGCACAACCTCCGGAGGATGCGTTACGGCGCGCCGTTTCTTCTCGGTAATGCCATACCGGTCGCGCTCCAGGCGGCCACAGCAACGCACGGTCTCAGCGACGCGCCGTCGGAAGGCCGCCGCATCCTCTCGTTCACCGACAGTCGGCAGGGCACCGCGCGTTTCGCGTCCAAGTTGCAGCAGGAGGCTGAGCGCAACCTCGTGCGTGCAACGATCTATCATTCCGTACAGGCGGGCGGCAGCGGCGATCCGGAGGAGATTGCGAAGCTTGAAGCCAAACTGGCCAAGTTCTCGAAGTTAGCCGAGGCAGATAAGGATTTCATCGACTTCGCGGATGACGCCCGCAAGGAGCTGGCTAGGTTGACAGAGGGGGCCGGGTCCATTGGTTGGCAGAATCTCGTCAATCGGCTCGCTGGTAACACGGAGCTTCGGGACTTCGCCACGCGGGCCTGGGACACCCCAGCCCGCGAGGGCGGGGTCTTCCGTGACCCGGCCAAGCTTGCCGAGATGCTGCTCTTTCGCGAGACGTTCCTGCGCCCACGCATGCTGAACAATATCGAGACCATGGGCCTCGCGCAGCTTCGCTTCCCGCAGCTTGAGGATCGCGCGAAGAAATCGCCAGCAAGGCGCTTCCTTCAGGCTGGGCTAACAGCGCAGGACTGGGTCGCATTCCTGAGGCTCTGCGTAGATTTTGCCTTCAGACAATACCTGGCCGTCAATGCGCCTTCGGAAATGCTCAACTGGGCAAGCCCTGCGCGCTATTCAGGCTCCATGCTTGCACCTGACTCTCCACCTCCGACCAGCAAGCTCAAGCATATCTGGCCTCGTGCGCGTGCCGGTGCAGGCAAACAGCCGCGGCTGGCAATATTACTGGCGAGTGCCCTCAGGCTCGATCTCACCGACCCGGCGCAGCGAACCGAGGTCAACGACCTTCTTTCCGCCGCATGGATCGCGCTGATCGCACCGCAGTCGGACGCAGCGGTGGAGACCTCCGCCGGAGAATACCAGCTCGACTATGCACGGCTCAAGTTGGTGCGCATCGAGGAGGGCTGGCTCTGTCCCATCACTCGGCGCGTCTTCGGTTACGCCTTCGCGGGGCTCAGCCCCTATGCGCTCGACATACCGCACACGATGGCGCGTGTGTGCTTTCCCCGCCTGCCCGAAGCCACACCGGTCGGTTCCACCCCCGAACGGCGCTACCGGTTGGAAGAATGGACGAAGACCGCGCCCGAGGTCGCCGAGGTGCGAGGTGCGGGTCTTTGGTCCGACCTCCATGATCGTGTCGCGACCTTCCAGCCATTCTTACGTGCGGTCGAGCATTCCGCCCAGATCGACCAGCCGACGCTACAGCGATATGAGCAGCAGTTTGCGGACGGTCAGATCAACATTCTTAACTGCTCTACAACCATGGAAATGGGCGTCGATATTGCCGATGTGGGCGTGGTCGTGAATACCAACGTTCCCCCCGCCGCAGCAAACTACCGCCAACGCATCGGCCGGGCCGGGCGGCGAAACGAGTCGCGAGCGCTCGCACTAACCTTCTGCAAGGATCGGCCGCTCGACTGGTCGGTGTTCCACGACCCGTTGCGGCTGCTGACCGAGCGCATGTTGGCGCCGCGCGTCAGCCTCGACAGCAGTGTGATTGTGCAGCGTCACGTCAACACCTATCTCTTGGGGCAGTTCCTGCGCGACCCCGCCCAGTCGCATGGTTCGGCATTTCGGATGGAGATCGGCTGGTTCTTCGGCGCGCCTGCCGAGTTGGGTGCATCTTGGGCCGAGGAAGCGCCTGCGGAGCGCTTCGTCCATGCGCTTTCGATCGGGATGGCCGACGACGAGGCATTGTCTAAGCGACTTGAGGTCATCGTGCGTGACTCCGCGCTCGACGGCGCTACAGATCTGACACTCCGCGCCGCCGTCCAGCTGGAGGCTGTTGTAGAGCGCTGGCGGCGAGAGCATCGCGCCATTGAGGAGGCGGCGGAGGGCATCCCGGCGGATGATGTGGTATTCAAGGCACTCGCGCACCGAGCGCGAAGCCTTTCGCGAGAATTTCTGATTTCCGAGCTCGCGCGGCGCTGCTTCACCCCCGCCTACGGCTTCCCGATCGACGTGGTGGCGTTCGACGTGCGCCAAGCCAACCAGCCGCCGCAGAAGGAGTCGACGCGGACACGGGAGAACCCTTTCTCCTCCGGGCCCTCGCGCACGCTCGACATCGCAATTCGGGATTATGCACCCGGCGCTGATGTCGTAATCGACGGGCTGGTGTATCGATCGGGCGGCGTCGTGCCGTCGTGGAGCGTCGTGACCGCGCCGGGCAAGATCGAAGATATCCGCACCGCTTGGCGCTGCAAGTGGTGCCATGCCTTCGAGGTCAGCGCGGCGCCGCCGCAGGTCTGCCCTGATTGCGGGCGTGATGGACTCGAGAAGTTCGATATTCTCCGCCCCTCTGGATTCGCGACGGACGAGAAGCCCCACACGGGCTATGAGGTAGCGGCCTGGGTAGCGCCGGAGAAACCGCTGGTGACCGCCGCCGGAGGCGAGTGGCGTGCGCTCTCAAATCCCGCGATTGGACGTATGCGGGCGACCCGGGATGGGCGGGTTCTAAGCTATTCGCGCGGTGTTGAGGGTCTCGGCTACGCGCTGTGCCTCACATGCGGCCGGGCGGACGCCGAGACCGAACTTGCGTCCGAGGGCACACCAGCACCATTGGCAATCCGGAAGCATCGCCCCCTGCGGGCTACCCACCGCCATCTCCAGAAGGACGGGCATTGCGACGGCCCAGACCGGCCATTCGGCATCAAGCGCAACCTCGCCCTTGGTCACCAGCACGGGACCGATGTGTTCGAGCTCCAGCTCTTCGACATTCCCGGCAGTAATGACGGTCAGAAGGCCGCAATGGCGCTCGGCGCCGCGCTCCGCGAAATGCTCGGCCGTCGCATCGGTGTCGATCCAGAGGCCATGAGGCTGGCTGTGCGGCCGGTCGAACTCCCTGATGGCCAGGTCGGGATGTCAATCCTGTTGCATGACGTTGCCTCGGGCGGCGCAGGATTCGCGCCGCTGGCGTTGGACGATTTAGCTCAGCTGCTGAAGGGAGCCCGGGATATTCTCGATTGTGGGAACTGCGAGGCAGGTTGCTCCGAATGCGTACTGCGCCGCGATCTGCAGCATGAGCGCTACCAGATTGACCGACGCCCTGCACTCGACGTTCTGTCCCGGCGCATTCTTCCTGCTCTCGCGATTCCGGCCGATATGAAAGTCTTCGGGGAAACAACGCAGGCGCTGACCGTCCCACTCGTCGATCACATCGATCGCATTACTGCAACTCGGAGCGCGAAAAGCATGGATGTCGTGCTGCATGGACCGCCCGCCAACTGGGATTTCGGGCGGTGGTCTCTGCGGCGCGCTCTGGCCCGGCCGGCGATGCGCGGCCTCACGGTCAGGTTCATCGTCCATAAAGAGCTTCTGCTGTCGCTGACACCGGGGCAGAAGCTCGGCCTTCAAACTTGCCTCGCTATGGCGGATGGCAAGCTGCACGCGGCGGATGTGCTACCGGAAGCGAACGGCCATCCGGTGTTGATCCAATTATATGACGACGAGTGCGTGACTGGCTTCGCAACGTGCGGCCAAGTTGCGGCCGAGATAGGCAGCGACTGGGGCGATGTCTCAGAGCAGCCGGTTCTGACGGGTGTGATCAAGCCCTCTAAACTGACTTTGCCTCTATCGATAGAGAAGCTCCTTCAGCTCGACATGAGCAATGCCGAGCGACTCGAGATCGGCCAGGAACTTGACGGACCCGTCGAAGACTTCGGACGACGTTTCTGGAAGCGGATCCGCACCTCGCGGCCACAAACCTTCGGCGGCCTCAAGGACGTCGCTCTGACTGCAGTGCGTTATTCGGACCGGCATCTCAATAGCCCGCTGCCGGCGCGCCTGCTGTTCGAGGTCCTCAAAGCCATGCCAGGCCTAGTCAAGCCGACGGTGCTGACCGTGTCTGGCGAGATTCCGCGGAGAACCAGCGATCTTCCGAGCCGCGAGCTACACCATAACTGGCATGATCCCAAAGATCGGGACGAGGTGCTGCGGGTTCTTCTACGCTCCCTCAATGCCACTGCGGAGGTTCTGAGCGTAGAGCGAAAGGACATCCCGCATGACCGGGCGTTGTTGCTAGAGTGGGAGGATGGTCTATTTCTGCGGGTGACGCTGGACCAAGGCTTCGGTGCCTGGATTACATCGAAGCGATTGCCCTTCGATTTCAATGCATTGCCTGCAGGACAAGCAAAGGAGCTTATGAAGCTAGCGTATGATGTGGAACTTAGGGGGCGCGGAGCTTTTCGCTCGCCGGTGGTCCTTTCCTGGTAGGGTTCTGGCCTGCGACCCGAAAAAACGCCGGTCTGCGGTCGCGCTAATTGCTCGCATCGCTGATGAATGGACCTGTCGCGAATAAGTTCCGGCCACTTATACTTATACATCCCATACATGACGCATGAGGTTGCTGCTCCCCCCGAGAGCGTTGAAGCTTTCTGGGGGAAACCCCAGAAAAGGAGAGCAGCGATGGAATATTATGTTGGATTGGATGTTGGCCACAGGCGGACTTCGGTTTGTGTGCTTGACGGTGATGGCGGTTTGGCCTGGCGTGGTGAGACGGACACCCATCCTGAGATTTTGGCGTCTGCGTTGCGGCGTTGGGCGGGTGAGTTGACGTTGGTCGGCCTGGAGACGGGATCGTTGACGCCTTGGTTGGCCCGGCAGTTGCTGGCGGCGGGACTTCCCGTGGTGGTGATGGATGCACGTCGGGCCTCCGATGCGCTGAAGGCGCGCCCGGTGAAGACGGATCGGACCGATGCCCGTGCCTTGGCGGAGATGCTACGCACGGGCTGGTTCACCGCCGCGTTTGTCAAATCCGAGGAGAGCCACCGCTCGAAGGCCCTGCTGACGGTGCGGGATCAACTGGTGCGCAACAAGCGGACGTTTTTGGTCAGATCCTCCGGGGCATGTTGCGGCCCTTCGGGATCCGGCTGCGTGCGCGGCAAGGCACGGGGAAGTTTGATGAAGCGGTACGGGCGGCCTGCCGTCATGACGATGTGCTTTATCTCTGCGTGAACGCCTTGCTGGAGGCCTTGGCGGCGATCGAGGGTCAGATCGCAGCCTTGGACAAGGAAGTGCGAAAACGCGTGCAAACCTCGAAGGCCTGTTGGCACCTGACGTCCGTGCCCTGCGTTGGCCCGATTACGGCACTGGCTGCGCCTTTGCCGCCGCCATTGAGGACCCTGACCCCGGTTCCGCCGCAGCCGCGATGTGGGCGCCTATCTGGGCCTGACGCCGCGCCGCTATCAATCCGGCGCGCGGGATATATATCCGGGTCGGTCTCCAAACAGGGGGATCGCATGGCGCGGCATTATCTTTACGAGGCGGCCAACTGTCTGCTGACCACTTGGGGCGGGCGGTCTCCACTGAAGAGTTGGGGGCTCAAGCTTGCCAAACGGGTCGGCGCCAAGAAGGCACGGGTGGCGGTGGCGCGGAAACTGGCCTACCTGCTGTTGCGGCTTTGGAAAGACGGAACCCATTACGACGAGAAAGCTTGGCAGATGATCTGAGAGGAGAACACCTTTGGCCTGAAGGGGTCGAACCGGTGGGATGAGTGCGGTACAGCTGGTTGCAAGTGGATTTGCGTAAATTGGCTTGCGTTTATACCAACGGCCCTAGAGATTGACCTGTGCCCATTGTCGTGTGGCGATGGCGGCTGTATCGTTTGCGAAGAAGTTCCATGCGGTGCAGCATTTGTCGACGATGTCGGCGTAGCCATCGAAGACGGTTATGGCGAGCTTGTTGGCGCGCAGGTATTGCCAGACGTTTTCGACCGGATTGAGTTCGGGCGCGTATGGCGGGAGAATGATCAGCGTGATGTTGTCGGGTGCTATGAGGTCTTTGCCGGCATGCCAGCCGGCACCGTCGGCGACGAGTGCCGCGTGGGCGCCAGGGGCTACGGCGCGGGCGATCTCGGCGAGGTGGGCATTCATCGCCTCGGTGTCGGCGAAGGGCAGGACCAGACCGGCGGCGGTGGCGCGGTCAGGGCAGACTGCGCCGAAAATGCAGGCCGATTTGTAGCGCGTGTCGCGGACGGCGCGGGGGCGGGTGCCGCGCTTCGCCCAGACCCTTGTCAGCGTGCCCTGCTGACCCACCCTGGCTTCATCCTGGAGCCAGATCTCGAGCGGTTTGCCGTGCGCCGCCTCGGGGAGGGCCGCCGCTACCGTCCGGGAGAAGTTTTTTTTAAACGCCTCCTGCTCCGCGGGGTCGGCCTTCGGGTTGTATTATCTCATTCAGGCCGCCTGTCGCTCGAAGCGGAGCGGGCTTTTCCCGCCGAGGGCTGAGTGCCGTCTTCGTCGCGCAAAGGCGATGCGATCCGCAGAGGCCGGCTTGTAACCGGCCTTTGGCAGGCTGTTTCGCCGCAACTCGCGGCCGATTGTCGAAGTCGATCGGCCCATCATGCGGCCAATCGCGCTGCGAGATATCCCGCCTGCATGCAGGTGGCCAATCTCGATACGATCATCAAGATTGAGCTGGTCATAGTGCTTGCTTGCCCATCGCAACTCCGGAGCATGCCAGTGTTGCACTTGGTTTGTGAATTTAGGGGGTCCCGTTTGGGCGCCAATTACCCCGATACAGGGGCCCTTATCAGCCCGTTGACGAAGTCGGCACTGGACGCGAGCGCCCTGGTCTGATTCTTTGATGTTCTGATTTGACCGGGGGGTTCGCCGATGGCGATGGGACTGCGGAAGGATCGTCAGGGTGATTTGATGGTGGGCTGGGCGGAGATGCCGCGCTCGCCGGGTCATGTGTTTTACGACCGTCTTCAGTCGGTCCTGATCGACGGTGGCTTCGACGGCTTCGCCGAGGCGGCCTGCCGGTGCTGTTACGCGGCCAGGATGGGAGCGCCTTCGGTGCCGCCGGGGCGCTGTTTCCGCAGGCATCTGGTGGGTTGTTTCGAGGGCATCGACTCTGGGCGCGGGCTGGAATGGCGCTGCTCGGATTCGCTGTCGCTGCGGGAGTTTCTGCGGCTGGAGAGCCGGGATCGTGTGCCGGACCATTCCTGGCTGTCGAAGACCCGCACGCGCCTGCCCCACGAGGTGCACGCGATGGTCTTCGACTGGGTTCTGGCGCTGATCGCCGAGGCGGGTCTGGTGAAGGGCGACCGCATCGGGGTGGATGCCTCGACCATGGAGGCCAACGCGGCGCTGCGCAACATCGTGCGGCGCGACACGGGTGAGGGCTACCGGGAGATGCTGGAGCATCTGGCCCGGGAGAGCGGCATCGAGACGCCCACGGCCGAGGATCTGGCGCGTCTGGACCGCAAGCGCAAGGGCAAGAAGCTCTCGAACCAGGATTGGGTTTCCAGGAGCGACCCCGAGGCCAGGATCGCCAGGATGAAGGACGGCACGACCCATCTGGCCTACAAGCCCGAGCACGCGGTGGATCTGGACACCGGCGCGGTGGTGGCGGCCGAGTTGCACCCAGCCGATGAGGGCGACACCACGACGCTTTCCAGGACCCTGGCGGCGGCCGAGGCAAACCTCGAGGCGGTGGCTGCGGCACCGACGCCAGAGAGCCCGGCCGAATGCGTCACCGACAAGGGCTATTTCTCACGGGCGGTCTTGAAGGCCCTGGACGACAGTCCCTGCAAGACCCGGCCCTGGAAGACCCGGATCGCCGCGCCCAGGCAGAAGGGCTTTTCGCGCTGGCGCGGTGACCAGGCGGCGCGCCGGGCGGTCACCAACAACCGCGTGCGGCTCAACTCCGCGCTCGCCCGCGAGGCCTTCAAGCTGCGCGCCGGGATCGTCGGGCGCTGCTTTGCCCACACCCTCGATCGCGGCGGCATGCGCCGGACCTGGCTGCGCGGGCGCGAGAACGTGCACAAGCGATACCTGCTTCACGTCGCCGGCCACAACCTCTCGTTGCTGATGCGCCAACTCATCGGCACCGGCACCCCGCGCCAGGCCGTGGCGGACGGATATGGCGGTGTTTTCGTGCTTGTTGCGCCCTCTGGAGCCGTTCTGGTCGCTCAGATCGTCCTCATCGTCCCGGAGGATGGCGAAACCGCCGACGCCGCGTTATGTTTCGTCGTGGGGTGAAACCCGGTCAATGGCGACTTTTTCAACGGGCTGTTATTCCACGCCTGTTCACAGACGAGCGCAGCATCGCCGATCTGCTCGGGCAGAAATCCTCCGCCATGGCGCTGCACTACTCCCGCGTGGCCGATCTTGCCGAGAAGAACCGCAGGACTCTCGCGGTCCTTGATCAAGATCCCATGCCGCCGGAAGAAATTGTCAAACACCCCACACACGATGTCAAACGATCCGATGTCAGGAATTTCGACTCATGAGAAAAATACGATTAATCAATATCTGGAACCGAAATCGAGGCAGATTGGAGCAAACGTGTTGCAGAGAAGAAACCGTGGTGCAAACGTCGCTTTCTATTGTATGCGACGTTGTGCAACAGTGGCCTTTGGAAAGGCTGTCTGTATTGCAGAATGAATGCGACGGCGGGCAAAAGGAAGAAATTCGCAATGGACGCCGACCTGCCGCGCCGCTCTGCCGCGACGACCGGACGCATCATCGAAAATGAAGCTGACATCCTGGAAGGCTGCGATTGGCTGGCCCGCGCTGAGCCGCGTTTCAGCCGGGTGTTGGAACTGACCGGAACGCCGCCGTTACGTCGCCGCGAGGGCGGGTTCGCAGCACTCCTGCACTCCATCTGCGCCCAGCAGCTCTCGGTTGCCGCCGCCGACTCGGTCTGGACCAAGCTGTGCTTGGCTGATGCCAACGACCCGGCTGTTCTCCTTACCCTCAGCGAAGATTCGCTGCGTGAATGCGGCCTGTCACGCCCGAAGGCGCGCTATGCCAAAGCGCTCGCCGAAGCGGAAATCGACTACCCCGCCCTCGCCGCAATGCCCGAGGACGACGCCATTGCGGCGCTGACCGCGGTCAAGGGCATCGGCATCTGGACCGCCGAGATCTACGTGATGTTCTCGATTGGCCGCGCCGATGTGTTCGCCCCCGGCGATCTGGCGCTGCAGGAGGCGGCCCGAATGCTGTTCGACCTGCCCACACGCCCGTCGGAGAAGGCCCTGCGCCAGCAGGCCGCCGAATGGTCGCCTTGGCGGGGCGTTGCGGCGCGTTTGCTCTGGGCTTATTACAGGGTCACCAAACAGCGCGAAGGCATCTCGGAGTAACAACCCATCATGCCAATACTGACCGGCCCCCGGGCCGCCGCTTCCTCGGGGCAGACGAAGTCGCTCGTCATCCTTCTGCACGGCTACGGCGCCGACGGGAATGACCTGTTCGGTCTCAGCGGACCTTTGGCGCAGCACATGCCGGATACCGCGTTCCGGTCTCCGAATGCACCTGAGCGTTGCCGCGTAAACCCTATGGGACATCAGTGGTTTCCGATTTCGTGGCTCGACGGCAGCCCGGAGTCGGAGATGGAGGCGGGCTTCCGCCGCTCCGCTGTGCTCCTCAATCAATACATCACCGAAGCAATGGCGGAGGAAGGCATCGGACCCGCGCAAACCGCGCTGGTCGGTTTCAGCCAGGGCACGATGATGAGTTTGCACGTCGCCCCGCGCCGGGCCGAACCTCTCGCTGCCATCGTCGGCTTTTCCGGCCGCCTGCATGGCGGGGAAAACCTGAGCAACGAGGCGATCTCGAAACCCCCGGTTTTGCTGATCCATGGCGACCAGGACGAGATGATCCCGGTTGCCGCCCTGGCCGAGGCGCATGACGGTCTCACCGCCGCCGGTTTCCAGGTAAAAAAACATATCAGCAACGGCCTCGGCCATGGCATTGCGCCGGATGGCATGGACCTGGCGCTGGGTTTCCTGATCGAGAATTTGGGGATAAGCCCGGAGTAAGCTGGGGACAGGTTGGGGATGTCCTGTGGGCAACAGTGTCGGTGCAATTTGTTGCTATCGCGCGTCAACTCGCAAAAATGTGGCGGATCTAGAGTCTTGATGATACGTTCCCCCGAAATATAGTGGGTATGCGGGGGCACGGAAACACAGGACTACCGCCCCCGTATCGTCAACGAACGATCAAGGGGCGGGTGGACAATCATGGACGGCAGTTTTGCGACTTCCTTTGTGCGGCATTCCGCAGGGCTACGGGCCAATCCGGCGCTGGTCCTGAACGCGGATTTCCGTCCGCTGTCCTACTTCCCGCTGTCGCTGTGGCCCTGGCAGGAGGCAATCAAGGCCGCCTTCCTCGACCGGGTGATGATCGTCGCCGAATACGACACCTTGGTGCATAGCCCGTCAATCGCGATGCGGCTGCCCTCGGTGGTGGTGCTGCGCGACTATGTGAAACCGGTTCGCTCCCCGGCCTTTACCCGCTTCAACCTGTTCCTGCGTGACCAGTTCACCTGCCAGTATTGCGGTTCCCAGGGTGAGATGACCTTCGACCATGTCGTGCCGCGTTCACGCGGCGGTCGCACCACTTGGGAGAACGTCGTCGCCGCCTGCGGCCGCTGCAACCTGAAGAAGGCGAACCTGACAATGCGCCAGGCCGGCATGGCGCTGAACCGTCTGCCGTGCCGCCCGGATACTGGCGAGTTGCAGAACAAGGGGCGCAAGTTCCCGCCCAACCATCTGCATGGCAGCTGGATGGACTTCCTCTACTGGGACGCCGAACTGGAGTCGTAAGGGGCGGGAGGCGGCGCGCCGAAAGCGCCCCTTTCGAATAGGCCCAAAAATAATGGAGCGGGAGGCGGCGCAGGTCACCGGACGGACGCATAAATCGTGAATCAGATTTTGTCACGGGCAAAAAACCTCTTCCGGCGCAGAAGCTCTATGCTCTCCACGCCCGCACCGCCGACGCCAGCCACAGCCCCGCCAGGACCAGCGAAATCACCGCGTTCCACGAGGCCATGCTGAGGCCAAACAGATCCCACACCATCTCGTCACACCGGACCATGGGCGCATTCAGGATCTGCGCCATCAGGTCCTCGGTCGAGAGCCCGGTGATATCGGACGAGGTGCAGGTATCCGGTCCCTCCCACCAACTGCGCTCGATGCCGGTGTGGTAGAGCCCGAGCCCGGCGCTGATCAGCATCGCCAGCATCCCCGCCACCGCCAATGGCCGGATGTGGCGCCACAACACCGTGACCCCCAACACCGCGATCACCACCGCCGCGACATGCGGCCAACGCTGCCATATGCACAAGGGGCAGGGGGCCAGCCCGCCGATGAACTGGAATCCCAGCGCGCCCGCCAGAAGAGCAGCGGAACCGGCGCCCGCGGCCATGATCCGCCCCCGGGCCATCATCCCCAAAACCGTTGTCACAGAAGATACCTCACCGCGATGAACCCGCCGACGATCACCAAGACGAGCACCGTGGTGACCAAGCCAAGCCGGCCTTCGATGAACTGCTTGGCCGGGGGGCCAAACTTCCACAACAAAGCGGCGACCAGAAAGAACTGCATGCCCCGGCCGATGATCGACGCGCCGACCAGCACCGCCAACGGCAGCTTGGCAACACCGGCAGCGATGGTGACCACCTTGAACGGAAAGGGCGTTACGGCGGCGATCAGAACCGCCTCGGCGCCATATTGGCGAAACCGATCGGTGATCTCGGCAAAGGCCTCGCCCTTGCCATAGAATTCGAGCACGGGCCGCCCGACCTCCTCGTAGAAGGCATAGCCGATCCCCCACCCGGCGACGCCCCCCAGCACCGATGCCGCAGTACAGACACCGGCGATCAGCCAGACCTTTTCGGGTCGTGCCAGAATCATTGGGATCACCATCACCAGCGGCGTGATCGGGAAGACCGAGCTCTCGATAAAACTAACTGCGGCCATCAGCCAGAGAGCATTCGGCCGTTCCGCCAAGGACAGTATCCAGTCATAGAGGGCGCGCAGCATCCGCGGCGGATATCAGGTGGGCGAGAGCGTGTCCAGCAGCGGGCGCGGATGCCCCGGGCGGCTTTTACAAACCGATCCCACGGCTTGACCGGAGCAACTCTCGCAAGCCTGCCCGTATCGAGCGCAAGCCCCCCGGTCGAGCCATCGCATGCTGCCAAAATACCCTCACCCGCTACGCGCAACCCCTTGCACTCGGCCCCACCGCGTCTATAGTGCGGCCCGCGCCCGGATGGCGGAATTGGTAGACGCAGCGGACTCAAAATCCGCCGGTGGCAACACCTTGAGAGTTCGAGTCTCTCTCCGGGCACCAGCAAAATCATGACTTAGGATTCTTGTCGATGTGATGATAGTGATGATAAAGGTGATGAACCTCCGTTTTGGATCGGAATGCGCACTCTGGAGTTACGATCATCAAGATCGAGCTGGTCATAGTGCGAGCTAACCGCGAATTTTGGTGACGGAGGATTAGGTGGCGTATCCTCCCGGGTAAACGTCGAGGAGCCTGTCGGCACGGATCACGACGGAAATTGCCTCTATGAGAACTGTCATTGTCCACCCAACCCGCTAAACCCCAAATACCGTCATCACATTATCCCCGAAATGGTTGGCCTCCCAACCGCCAGATCGTCCAGAAACTCTGAGGCGGGCTCCACACCACTAACCCGGAGGAAGTCCCTTGCCCGCGTGCAGGCCACGTACAGGAGGTGGCGCTCGGTGTTATAGACCTCTTCCAAATCGGCATCGTCGGCAACTGACTCGATCCTGGTTTGGCTTGGAAGAACTTCATCATCACAAGCCATCACAGCTACGGCTCGAAACTCCAGACCCTTGGCGAGATGCATGGTACCAATGGCGACCCGATCCCCATCGATGATGGGTTCGTCAGTGAGCTTGGCCCACTGATTACCAGACTGACTGACTGCCGATTTCGCACGGTCAATCTCGTTTTCGGATCGAACGAACACACCAATCTCGCCCGGCGATACGCCATCAGCTACCCTGGAACTGATCCAGGATGAGACAGCAGAGGTTTCATCTTCCCCGGTGTCGAATGTCTGGACCGTCGGGGCAGCCCCGTTGAACACGGAGGTCGCTCCACGCCGGTCCTCGGACACCCCATCCACATCGGCAATGTTGGTCGGGAGTAGCCGGTCTGCCTGCCATTTGATCTGGTGACTGGTCCGGTAGTTAATGCGCAACGTGTATGATCTGCCCCTTACATCCACGCCAAGCGAACGCCACGAGAACGGGGTCTGAAATATTCTCTGTCCAAGGTCCCCGGTGAAGAACAGGGCATCGGGGCGGTTCGCCCCCATGGCGGCGAGGAACCGGAGTTCGGGCACCCCTAGGTCTTGGGCTTCATCCACCACTGCGAAATCATAGGGCCGCTCTGCACTGGTAAGCTGGTCTGTCACCTCGGCGAAGATCATGCCCAAGGTCATCAGCCCATCTTGGGTGAGATCGGCCCGAACTTTCTCGAACACCGCCCACAGCGCCTCACGCTGTTTCCCACCGATGCGAGTCTTCCGGCCAAGCCGGGGGACATCACGATACCTCTCCCAGGTAGTCAGGTTCCAGACATCGACCACCTCATGCCACTCTGCCTCGATGAAGGCTCGACTTGGTGTCGCGGTCTGTAGAGAACTGATGGCAGCCTGGATCGCGGTGCTGATGTCCGCATCCGCTGCCTCGGCACCAGCGCCGCCAAGTTGCCTGTACAAGTCTATACCAACAGACTGCATCGTCTTCACATCAATCCGGGCCCGCGTCATCGGGTCCGCCACCATCCGATCCAGCTTGAGCCGGAGGTTCGCCCCCAGGGCGTCAGAGAACGTGGTCAGCAAGACGCGGCTCCCGGGGTGTCGCTTGGCAAGCCAGACGGTTCGGTGGAGCGCCACCACGGTCTTGCCGGTCCCGGCGGTTCCGGTCACCCTGGCGGGCCCGTTGTAGTCACGCTGCACATACTGGCGTTGGGTCGGGTGGAGGAATACCGTCCATTTCTCCCATGGGTATTCGAGCGCCTGGGCGAGTTCCTCGGCGTTATCCATGATACGGAACCGGCGTAGGGCATCCGGATGCTGGAACGGATCGTCCACTACCGGTACCGGGGCGACCTCAGGCGTACCCCCCGTTGCTAGCTCCAGGAGCGCCTCCATGGCTTCCTGGGGCAGATGGTCGGCAAGGTCGAAGAGGCTGCTGTCGGTGGCGCGCCGCACCGCGGAGAGCCAATCCTCCGGCACGCCATACTGGAGCAGGTCATCCTCGGGCACACCAGCGAAGAGAGGTGGCTCCGTGGGGGTAAGCTCAAGTGCCTCGTCTGGCACCTGGACCACGACTTCCTCGACCGTCTCCCGGACCTCGACCAACTGTGCAGCCCCGGTGCGGGGATGGGTGACGATCTTCCGGCGCTCGGCCCAGGCATAGGCGTCATCGTGGTGATCGACATAGCAGAGCATCAGGCTCGACTTGGTGCGATGGACGATCAACCGGATATCCCGGTTCACCCGGACGGATGAGAAATTGGGGTCCTTTGCACGGTCGAGTTTGTGGTAGCTCAACCCAGGGCTGGACGGGTCCATCTGGAGGTCGAACGCCGTGGTCTTGACCGCCTTCTGCTCCTGGTTGATGAGCTTGGCCAGGCTGGCCGTGAAGGTATCTGCTATGCGGAACTGCACTGCCTTGACCCTTCTTACGCTGCGTTGTTCGTGAACTCAGCAAAGTCAGCATAGTAGACCCACCGAGCCGGTTTGACGTTCTTCCGTGATAGCAGCTTTCGCCATTTCGTCATGACAGATGGGTCTGGATCGACAACCGTCACGGTTTCCAACCTGTCGTTGCTGAACTCCTTAAACAGAGACGCTGCCAAAGCATCTGTTGGCGGCAACGAGTACCCGCAAACATAAAGCTCTCTGCATTCGTGAAGATATTCACATGCACGAGTCCAGAGAAATCTAAACAAGCTGATCGATGTAATCGGCTTGGATTCTATCGGTGGTATAATGCACGGCGAGATTTTGTCAGAACTTTTTGGGCATCCTTTATTTCGATACCAAATATCCTCGATGAAGAATGGTTTATTACCAACCCAATTTCGCATGATTATTTTTTGGAAATCATCGGACGGACAGTTCCAGTTCACTGAGCCATGGAGTTTCAAGAGCAGCGGAGATTCGGATCCGTCAAGCGCGGGAGCCCTCCCGGCTGAAGGTTTCAATTGTGAAAAGTAAACATCCTTTAGAGCGTGGTTTTTAAGAAGAATGTTATCCAGAACGTCGTCATAGTTGAATGTAACAATGCGGTTTTTGGTATTGGTATTCGAGAAGTGCTCTTTAACAAAATTATCGTAGATATGCTCTGTTCCCTGCCGAGCCCGCCTCAAATAGAACGTAACCAAGTGAGCAATGTGATTGACGTACTCATCAAATTTTATCGATTTCCGTCCGCGCCGTGGTCTTATTGCATTAGCGAATCTCATATTTGCAGATTGAGTAAGAATAGCCTCTTCAAGGCCAATACTGGAGAAATTTATGTGGTCTCGCCAAGATTTATTTACAGTATCAACCGACTCGTTCACCCACACAGGATTTCCACACCTCAATTCTGCGAGAACGTGTGTGAAGTGCTTGTCGAGTGGCGTCTGCCTTTGCGGTGGCAATAACGACGAGTAGCTGGCGTTTGGCCTTGTGGGCGAGAAAGAAGCTCCTGCCCCAAGGACAAAGAGTTTATCAACCGCAAATCGTCTTTTCTTCGTCCTCACCCTACTACACCCCAAACACTTTCATCACCTCATCCCCGAGATGGTTGATCACCTTCACCGCGATGCGCCCGGTCCCGGGCCGGTCGAACGGGCGCGAGGTGTCCGAGTGCAGGGTCTCCCATGCCTTCGCGTCCACCTCGGCCTTCAGGGTGGTCTTCAGCGCCTTGTAGGGGTCGTTGGCCCCCAGGAAGTAGGCATGGCGGACGAAGAAGGATTCCTCGTTGTAATCGGTGTCAATGAACCAGCAGGCGATGCCATCGGGGCCGTCGGATTGCACCTCGCCGGTCTGGGGGTGGAACACATCCACGCCCTTGATGCGTACCTGCACCTGGTCACCCGAAGGTATGATCTCGATGTCCGGTTCGCCGAATACCACGAACAGGTTTCCGGTGCCGGTGTTCTTCAACTCGTCGGCCATGTGCAGGTCCGGGTTCATCCGGGCGCGGAGCACGTTGATCCGGCCCAACTGGGTGAACTCCGTGCACTGGGCCGAGAACGAGAAGGCGCAGGCGACCAGGATGTCGAAACCGGCCTCGCCTGCCTCCCTGGCCGCAGCCACCAGGTCGGCCCGCTGGACGGTGCCGAACTCGGGACCGATGAAGATACCTGCCCGGCGCTCGGGGCCGTCCTCGCCTTCCTGGTAGCGGCCCTCGGCGGCGATGAACTTGCCCGGCCAGGGCGCGAGGGTGGAGAAGGTGATCCGGTCCTCCTTCGCCGCCTGCTGCACGCCTGAGGTCTTTAGGTTCTCCAGCACCATGGTAGCGAAGTCGATCTCCTCGCTGGGGGGGGGGGGGGGGGGGGGGGGGGGGGGGCATCACGCTTGCCCTCCGCCGCCTCCAGCGCGTCCACCAGGTTATCATCCTGGTCCACGACGAGGGTGTGGTGGGGCGACAGGCTCTCGACCGTGAAGGGGCCTGCGACTCGGATTTTGGATTTGTCCGTGTGGGGTTTGTCGTAGAGGTACTCGAAATCCGCCTTGGCAGCGATGGAGGTATCGATCTCCTTCTGCCGGGCGATCCGCGCCTCCCACCATTTGGCATGGGCGTCACGGGCCTCGGCGGGCCATCCCTGACCCACCTCACGCGGAATTTCCCATTCCTCCCAGGTCTCGCCCAACTCTGCGTTGAGGCGAGCGCGGAGCGGCTCCAGCATTTCCTGAAACCGGTCCCAGATCACCTCGATCTCGGCGTTGTTGGCGATGGACTTCAGCATGATGTGGGGTACGCGCTCATAGACGAAGCCGTGCCGGAGGTCGGGCTTGTGGCCGGGGCGGCGCACCATGGACAGAGCTTCCTCTGAGGATGGAGCCCGGCGAAGCTCGGCCTCCTTCCTCACACCGTCCTCGGTGTCGCGGAGGTGGTAGAAGGGATACCGCGCCCCCATGATCCGGGCCCGGGCGAGGGCAAGCGCAACGCGGGAGGTATCCACGGTGATCCAGCGCCGCCCCCACTGTTCGGCCACATAGGCCGTGGTGCCGGAGCCACAGGTGGGGTCGAGTACCAGATCGCCGGGGTCGGTGGTCATGAGGATGCAACGCTGGACGACTTTCTCCGCTGTTTGCACAACGTACCGCTTCTCCTCGGTGAAACTACCGGTGGACATGTCGTCCCATAAATTACCGATAGAAAAGACGGAGTAATCTGCAAGTCTGCGAACGTAACGCAAGGCGATTCCCCCAGGAGTCAGCCTCGATGCCATATGCAAACGCCTCATTCCTCGAAGGTTTGTTTTCCATCCCCCCTTTGAAACAGAATAGTTAAGGCCATCAAATTGATAGGAAAACTGTGTTGTTTTGCCACCGGATTGGGATGTGAGATTGTCGGAAGCAACCAGGAATCCCATAGAATGGTCAATTTTTTCTGATTTAAGAATCGAAACTCTGCCATCTTCCCTATTTTGAACTCTATTATAAGCAATAGCACCAGATTGCCCCGCTTCTTTTTCCTTCAAGGGTTCTCGATATTTTGTTTTATACACATCTTTTGAAAACCATAGTATATAATCTGTTGTTCCAGAAAGGAACTTAGACGTTGCACTGGTTGTTTTTTTAATAGTTATTTCGCTTACAAAATTTTCAATGCCAAATACCTCATCCATCAGCGCCCGGATTCGATAGACGTTCTCATCCCCGATTTGGACGAAGATCGAGCCCGAGTCGGCCAGCAGGTCCCGCGCCACGGTCAGCCGATCACGTAGATAGGTCAGGTACGAGTGGATGCCATCGCGCCAGGTGTCGCGGAACGCCTTCACCTGTTCGGGCTCGCGGGTGATGTGGTCGGCCTTGCCGTCCTTCACATCGCGGCTGGTGGTGGACCACTGGAAGTTCGAGTTGAACTTGATGCCGTAGGGCGGGTCCAGATAGATGCACTGCACCTGCCCGCGCAGCCCCTCGCGCTCGGCCAGCGAGGCCATGACCTGGAGGCTGTCGCCCAGGATCATCCGGTTGGTCCAGTTCGCCTGGTGCTGATAGAACTCGGTCGCAGCCTTCCGATCCGGCAACCCGTTGAAGTCGCCGAACAGGTCCGGGGTGTCGGGCGTCTCCGCATCCCTGCGCTCGGCGCTCTGGCGCATCAGGTCGTCGATCAGCACCTTGGGGTGCACCTTCTCCTGGATGTAGAGCGGCGGCGCATGGATCACGAGGTCGGACCAGTCCTGCTCATCCTTGCCGCGCCAGACAAGCTGGGGGTCGAGGTCGCGGTTGCGCCGCTCATAGGCCAGCCGGACCGGCGACTTGTCCTCGTCCCGCATCACCGGCTCGACCTCGGCGGTAGGGATATTCACCCGCTTGTCGGCGTGGCGATGGGTGCGGACATCGATGGGTTTCTTGGGTTTGCGGGCCATTGTTGTGCCTTCTATCTATTTTGTGGAACCACACGGTGCCGGATGCCCAGCTTTTTCGCGAGGTCTCTCAATACTGGCTCCAAGTCTTCCTCAGTCACCAGAAGGGATCGAATGTCTGGATTAGTGCGAGGGTCCTGCGCTCGCAGTACAGCTTCATACTTCACACACTGATAAATGCCCCGTTCAATGTCCGCCTCGTTTGAATCTCTCGACTTCACCTCGACAGCCAAAGTCTGTTTTGAGTAGTAGACAACGTCAACCCGATCACCGGATGGAAGTACCACCTCAGTTTTGGTTTCAACATTTCCGAGCCTCGGCGCTACCTGATCAGGATTGGCACACACCCACAAACGGAGGGCCTTATGGTTTTTCCCTTCGCCACCACCTCCGCGCGGTTGCCCATCCTTTTCTGCACCATCCGTCCCCTTCCGCCTTGCCACTATTTTTGAATCGAGTTCGAATTTCTCTCCGTAAACCTTTTGGAATACTGCATCCCAATGCTGATAAGCGTAGACCTCGTCCGCAGCACGGTCGAATGAATGATTCCCTCCATCGACCCGGATCACGTTTCCGGGCGTCTTTCTGGCCGAGCCTACGATTATTGAACCATTTCGCCATGAATGGACCGGCACCATCACCCGGCATGCGATCACCCTGTTGTACGAGCAAGACATTGAGCAGAGGCGCATCGGGAAAATCATCGTGAATATTTTCCATCGCCTTCCCGGCAGGGTTTCCCATCATTGGCGGAAATATTGTCGTGAAATTGTGCCCGCCTTCCAAGCGCATTTTCGCCTCTCCATAGGTTATAGACGTTCGCTCTTTAGCGGCAGAAATAAGCCATTGCGTCAAAGGTTTTGCACCATATTGGCCCCCCCCAAGTTCTGTTTTGTTGGTCTGATCATCTTTTCCTCGATTGTTTTCGTGTCGCGTTCGCTGCGAGAGAGAAGCTGAAATCTCTTCGTCGAACTGCGGACCGATCTCGAACAAATCGGTCAAATGGTTGAATGCGCAGTTGAAGGCATAGTGCCGGTAATTTGGTCATTGCGCGGGGTCCTTGAGGGTGGCTGTCAGAACGGTGTCGTAGCGGTCGGCGGTTGCGTGCAGCCAGTCGCACGCATCATTCCAACCTGCCCCTGTCCGATCATGTCGAACTCATGGGAGGACAAAGGGAAATTCGCCGCTCTCCTTGCCGAAGCCGGTGCCGAACATGCCGTCTGCACATGTACCGGATGTATGCCACCGTTTTGCCGGATGTACCGCATCTTTTTTCGGAGACGAGCTTGCGCAAGCGTTTCAAGAAAAATCCGCCGTCGATGAGGATTGCGATTCGGTGTTCATCCGGCGTCCCCCGGTATCGCGGGAGGTGCATTGCAAAAACAAAAAGCCCCCATGTTTCTGCTGCACTCATGATGGTCGAGTGAGCATATTCCCAAGGGGCGGATGTTCTGTTCGCTTGCGCGTCAGTACATACATACGCGCCGTGCATTGACAATGCAACAACGGCTTGTCCGGAAGCCGTGAATCATTGTGCTGGTTCCTCCGCAACGAGGCCATCGATCAGTTCTCCGAACTTCTGTTCGATCTCGAACACCTCGGTGAACTCGGCGAATGCCCATCGCCCGTATTTTCCGAGGTTGTTCACCCCGGGGACCCAGTAGACCCTCATGGTCTCGGCCTTGGCCTTGGCGTCCTCGCCACGGTAGCCCTTGATCTCGACGATCAGGTTGAGCGGATCGTCGTGCCCGTCATCGACCTGGACCACGAAGTCCGGGATATACTTGCGGCGGGTCGATCCAAGGACGTAGGGCACCTCCAGCCCCAGGTTCTGGTTCTTCACATAGCCGTGGGCCCGGGGGTGCGCCTCGGCGACACGGCAGAACTCCAACTCCCAGGTACTGTCGCAGATCGCCCAGTTGATATGGCAACGGCCCGGGTCGGTCTCCCAGCGGAGGGTCTTCGATGTGGTGAAGTTTACCATCGCGGTGGAACCGGTGGGGGTATAGGGGTCGATGATCGCCTTGATTGGATTCTCGCCCACAAGGGTGGCGGTGATCGCAGCCTTGATCTTCTCGCAGGCCATGTCGGCGATTTCCTGATAGATCAGTTGGGCCGGGTAGGTGCCGCCGGTGCAGCGAAGGTACCCGCCGTCGAGCCACTGGCGGCATATCCGCTTGAGTTGGCCGAAGAGGTGCAGCTTCGGTGCTTCGCCCGGGTCGCGGTACTTGTGGTACATGAGGTGCCGGGCGAGGTGGAACAGCACGGTCGAGTGACGCATGTCATCCAGATGCTGCATGGTCAGGTTCACGCCCTTGCCGATGATGCCCTGGTTGCGGGTGATCGATGGGCCAACCAGTTCCGGGTTGAGGTCGAGGGTTGAATCCGCGTTGAAGGCTGCGGTGAGCCGTTCTTCGGGAAGTTCGACCCGGTAACCCTCGACCCGGGGGAAAGTGATCTCCAGCGCATCGCGGTCAGGGCGGATGGCATGAACCCGAACAGTCTCGCGCGGCATGGCCGGAGGTGCCACAACGGGCGTGGCTGTGAAGTTGAAGGGGATGCCGAGGATGTCGGAGTATTCAACGTTAAAGAGCCCTTCCTCGTTCAAATCGTAGGACTGGCGGCGCAGACCACGGCCAACCACCTGCTCGCACAGCAACTGGGTACCAAAGGCGCGAATGCCCAGGATATGGGTAACGGTGTTGGCGTCCCAGCCCTCGGTCAGCATGGAGACAGAGACGACGCAGCGGATCGATTCACCCAGGCGGTCCTTCTTGCCCACCGTGTTCATGACTCCACGCAGCAGGGCCTGATCGGTGATCTTCTCGCCTGCGTGGAGATCGCCGGTGCGTTCCACGATGTCGCGCCGGAACCGCTCGATCTCGTCGGCGGCCATCTCCCGGAAGTCCTTGTCCAGGGCCTCGCCGGATTCCAACTGCTCGCTGTCGATCAGCAGGGTGCGGGGCCGGGCCAGCCGGTTGCCGTGCTCGTCGTAGTTGCGGAACAGGGCCAGGCGGCCATTCTCCAGCGTGGAGGTGCCATCATCGTTTTGCCGCTGGAACCCGGAGATGAAGTCGTGGACCAGCTTGGAGGTGGAGGTGTTGTTGCAGACGACGATGAACACCGGTGGGACATCGATGTTCGATTGTTCCCATAGTGAATAGGTCTTCTCGTAATGGCCGTAGAGCGCGTTGAGGGCTGTCTGGAGGTCCGGGGGCAGGCTCAATGGGTCCAGGCCCTTGGCGGACTTCCCACGGCCCTTCTTGGGCATTTTCTTGCCGATGTGCTCCCATAAATTCCGGAATTTGGGCATCTCGGCACCGGGGATATTGTCGGCTATCGGCACCCGGGGAAGCTTGACGATGCCGCTCTCGATGGCATCCATCAGAGAGAAATCCGAGACCGTCCAGGGGAACAGGGTGCCTTCGGCGTAGCCCGAACCACGAAGGAAGAACGGGGTCGCGGACAGGTCATACACCATCCGAACACCGAGCTTGCGCTTGACCGTCTCGATGCCGGAAATCCAGAGCCGGGCGGCTTCATTATTCTTTTTTGCCTCGTCCTTTTCCTCCCCCTTGAGATCATCGATCTCGGTTATCGGTTTTTCCCGGTAGCAATGGTGGGCCTCATCGTTCAGCACCAGGATGTTCTTCATCCCCATCAGGTCGGGCATGACCCGCTGGATCATCTGCCCTTCGGACTCGATGGTGTTCAGCGCTGGCCCACGACCCTTGAGGAGCGACCGACCGACCTTGGATACATTCATGCGTTCCCGGAGCTTGAAGGCATGGTAATTTGTGATGACGATCTTGACGTGCTCGATGTCGCGCAGCATGTCGCTGGGGACAATTTCCCGGGTCTTGTAGTAACTCTCTGGGTCATTCGGCAGCAGCACGTTGAGGCGGTCACGGATGGTAATCCCAGGTACGACGATCAGAAATCCCCGGGTGAACAGCTTGCTGTTCGGGTGCCGTGCCGCATTGACAGCCTGCCACGCGATCAGCATCGACATGATGGCGGTTTTTCCGGTCCCCGTTGCACACTTCAAGGCCAGCCGAAACAGGGCCGGGTTGGCCTGGGCATTTGCGTTCTTGAGGTACTCCAGGAACTTCGCACCAGTGCGGCCCTTCTTGGGTGCGACCTCGGCGAGCCAGATCGCCGTCTCCACTGCCTCAACCTGACAGAAGAACGGACGGATGCCCTGGAACTGATGAAGCCGCCAGTGCTGGAGTAGGCGTGCCGTCTCTGGTGTCACGTCCCACTTGTCCGGGTTCGGCAGGTTCCGCCAGGCATCGACATCAGAGCGGATTTTGTTGATGTGACGGCTGGTGTTGTACTCTTGGTCCTCGGTGGACATTCCATCGCCGGTGTCGAGCACCATTTCGGCCTGCTCGGATGACTGCTTGCCTCGCTTGCGTGACTTCGGCACCGGGGTAATCAGATCAGACCGACGCCGGGATTCGATGATCTGGCTCGTCGGCTGACCATCGTCATCGAGTTCCCAATGTTGCCCTGGATACTCGTAGGGGGAATTTAGAATCGGGCGTTCAAAAAATTGCTCGGACATGATTGCGATGGGAACCTGCTTGATGGGATCGATATCGGAGCGGAATCCTCTTCCAGTTCACGTCGTTTTGCAACCGGTCAGAGGGAGTATCGCCAATCTTTGATCAGAAGCGTTGAACATCGTGAGGCTCGAAAACACTATTCCGGACCCAGCGCATCGACCAGCTCCCGATGCCAGGGTGGGTCAAATTTGGTTGCGGGAGTTGTGGTAATCCGTTCTGTTTTCGGGCGGTGGATTTCCACGACAATTCCGGCAATGGTAGCAGGCGATGACCTGGTTTTTCTGTGCTGGAGAACACCTTATCTGTTGGTAAACACACAACTCTTTCAGACAGGACGCTCCGCCCCAAAACTTCAAGCTCAAATACTGCGCGAGCGGTTTAGTTCAATCCCATAAATTGGCTCCTCGACGCTGATGTGTAATTCAGGAAGACATTCAGGGCGTAATCAGCTACCCTCTGTCATCATAGGAGGAACTGACCAGCATCAAAGGCACTGGCCCCAGATCGGCGGCGATCCTGCTGTCCGGGATCGGGCCGGGATCGGGAATGTCGATGACTTTCCGGATGCAGACAAGCTGGCCGCCTATGTGGGCATCGTGCCCAAGGTCAGCAACTCAAACGAGACCGAACACCATGGACGGATCACCAAGCGTGGCAACAAGCTCATGCGCACCACCCTGGTGCAATGCACGTGGGTCGCCATTCGTTGTTCCGGCTATCTCAACAGCCATTACCAGCGCATCAAGGAACGCCGCGGGGCCGGAAAAGCCATCATCGCAACTGCCCGCAAACTGCTTTCCATCATCTATGACACGCTGAAAAACGGCTGGATATTCGAAGATTTTCCGGCGTTCGAAATCAAACAAAATCAATGTCCTGCTGGACATTCATCATAGGAGGAGGAGGGCAGCGAGGCAGGCGGCGGAGAGGACGGCGAGGGCGCGTGTTCGCCATGTGTTCCCGAATGTTCGCGCTTTGTCGGGCCGCCCGTGCCCGCGCGCCGGTCCCACTGGATGGGAGATCGGCGAGAGAGACGCCGCTGCCAGGGCAGGGCGCGGAGGGTGGCCGGGCAGGCTTTGACGCGGGCGCACGGAGCGTCTATCCTTTTGGCGCGCGGCGGACGCGGTTGGCAGGAGACGGCAATGATGACCATGGCGTTCGATACTCTCAAGGCGATGAAGCGGCTCACCGCCGCTGGCGTCGAAGAGGCGCAGGCCGAGGCCTTCATCGAGATCTTCTGCGCCGCCATGACCGGATCCCTCGCCACGAAGAACGATCTCGCGCTCCTCAAGGCCGACCTCACCGCGGAGAGCGCCGAGGTGCGAGGGGAGATCGCCGCGGGGATCGCCGAGGTGCGCACGGAGATCGAAAGCCTGCACAAGGAGATCGCCAAGGGCCAGATCACGCAGTTGCGCTGAACGGTCGGCAGCATGGTCGCGATCGCGGGCGTGATCGTCTCGATACTCCTGCTCGGCACCTGAGCCGGCGGGAGGCGCGCCGTCGGGCCGGATATCCGCCGCCGCTTCGAGGTGCCGCTTTATACACATCATGAAAAACACCTTCCTCTTCGGGCCTCTTCGGGACAAGGCGCCAGGGGCATGTTCGCCAAAACAGCTGCCCCCGGCGGCGCCCCGCCAGTTACAAGCCTTTCAGCACCGCCCCGGGGTCCTGGGCGACCAACTCCTGATAATCCGTCGACTTCTGCTTCAGGTTGACCTCGAAGCCGGGAGCGCCGCGATCCGGAAAACGCGGGCAGATCGAGTAGACCGCCAGCGGGATCGTCTCCTGCAGGTGGCCGACCTAGCCCACGCCGCCGGCGCGGCTTCCATGGACCACCCGGCCGGTCACGGCGTCGTACTGCACACGCTGGCCGCTCGGTTCGTCGGCCGCGTCGTCCAGGCCGCCGTGAAGTAGCGCCCGAGCGGGGCGATCCCGTCCTGGACGCAGAAATGCCCCGCAGAAATGCCCCATCGTGCCCACATTGACCACAATGCGCAGGCCCCAGCCGCGCCCGGCTGGGTCATGGGCGACCTCGACCCGGTCCGCGAACTCGCAGCCACAATCTCGCCTTGCCAGTCGCTGGCCTCGAACTCGCGTTGCAAGGTGCGGGGATCGGGGGGCCTCAATGAAGTCGACGATTGTCTGGGAGTTCGCCCGGCTGACCGGGCGGATACCATCCCCGCCCACATCCATCAGGAGACCGACGCCGATCTTCTCGGTGCGGCTCGCCAGCCAAGAGGCTACCGCAACACCGAGACCTTCATCACCATGATCTACTTGATCGCAGCCTCGCTCGGAGATGTGGTCAAATACACTTGATACGCCGAAGAACCCATAAATTCGGAGGCTCCATGCAACAAAGCCATGTGGAGGCGCTAAGGTTTGATTTTGTTGGTGGTACAGGGGCCATTGTCGCCCTCTCCGGGCACCATTCCTGAAAAGTTGTGATCCTCAACCCGGCAAATCGATTGTCGCCGGGCTGTCGAGGGCCATCTCCTCCAGGTTCTCCCCTGGCCCCCGCCGGTCAACCACCAGGAAATCCTGCCGCTCCGTCAACACCAGAAGCGGGTGGTGCCACACGCCGCGCCGATACTGTGCGCCCTGATCGCCGCGGGCCCGGAACAGCCGCAGGTCGTCCGCCCCCGGTCTCTCTCCCGCGGCCACAACCACCAGCCAGTCGTCCGGCGATAACGGATAGAACGCCTGTGCCCCCAGCGGGTGGCGCTCCAGCGTTCTGATTTCCACCGGCGCGGGCCAGCGGGTTGCCCGGAAGATCGAGATAATCGCCTCGCCCGAAGGCCCCGGCTCGGCCCCGGCCAGGGCGTGGAACCGGGTCGTGGTGCCGTCGTTGATGGGGTAACTCGAAGCCCCTTCGGTCTCGATCACCGTGCCGAAAGGGGCGAAGCTCTCCGCGGTCAGTGGTTCGGGTGTGATGCGCCTCATACCGGTCCCCAAAACATTTGCGCAGGCGCGGCGAAATCGGTCATGACGTTTCCTCGGCTAACGCCTGCAAGCGCAGACGGGCGATGCGGTGGACCTGGTCCAGCGCCTCGCGGAATTCGGCGTCGGGATCGTTTCCGGCCCGGCGGCGGAAAACATCCAGTATCCCGGCGCGGTCGTGGCCTTTGACCGCCAGGATGAAGGGAAAGCCGAAACGCGCCGTGTAGGCATCGTTCAGTCGCTGGAAATCCGCGAACTCCTCCGGCGAGCAACGGTCGAGCCCGGCACCCGCCTGCTCGGAGATCGATTCCTCGGTCAATTCCCCCTGCACCGCCAGCTTTCCGGCAAGGTCAGGGTGCGCCCGAAGCAGCGCCAGCTGCGCATTTTGTCCGGCAGCCTCGACCCGCGCCGCCATGGCATCGGCCAATGCGTTCATATCGTCAGACCCGGCGTTTTCGTCCCACACCGCCTCGGCGATCCAGGCGCTGTGCTCGTAAACTCCGCCATAACGCGCCAGGAACCCGGCACGGTCCAACCCGCCCGGCGGCGTCTTCAAAAAGGAACTCATACCTCTTCCTGCGGGTGGATCTTGCGCCAGTACCGGGCGATATCGACGCGGCGCGCCACCCAGGCCTTGTCGTGCCCGGCCACATGGTTCAGGAACCGCTTCAGCGCGCCAACACGCCCCGGCCGGCCCAGCAGCCGCGCATGCATCCCTATTGACATCATTTTCGGCCGCGTTGCCCCTTCCTCGTACAGCGTGTCGAAGGCATCGCGCAGATAGGTGTAGAACTGCTCGCCGGTGTTGAACCCCTGCGCGGTGGCAAAGCGCATGTCGTTGGTGTCCAGCGTGTAGGGCACGATCAGTTGGCCCGGCTGCACCCGGCTCCAGAACGGCAGATCGTCGGAATAATCGTCGGCGTCGTAGAGGAAACCGCCATACTCCGCCACCAGCCTGCGCGTAACCTCCGAGGTGCGGCCAGTGTACCAGCCCAGAGGCCGCTCGCCGCAGATTCTGGTCAGAATCTCCATGGCCTCGGCCATATGCGCCCGCTCCACTTCCTCCGGCACCCCGTGATAGTTGATCCAGCGCAGCCCGTGGCTGGCGATCTCGTGGCCGTCCGCCAGGGCGCGCTCGACGATCTGCGGCGTTCGCTCGGCGGCCATGGCGACGGTGAACACCGTCAGCGGCAGCCCGCGCTCGCGAAACAGGTCCAGGATGCGCCATGCCCCGGCCCGCGATCCGTATTCATAGATCGACTCCATCGACATATGCCGCGCACCCTCGAGGGGCTGGGCGCCGATGATCTCCGAGAGGAACATCTCCGAGGCCGTGTCGCCATGCAGCACGCAGTTTTCGCCGCCTTCCTCGATGTTCAGCACAAACTGCACCGCAATTCGCGCACCGTCCGGCCAGCGCGCCTGTGGCGGTTCGCCCGCATAGCCCGCGAGATCGCGTGGATAGTCAGTCATGCGGATCATGCTCCGAAGCCATATGCCGAATTTACCTCTCCTCCTCCATACACGCCACCGTCCGATCTGATTTTCAAATAATATTTGATGACACTTGGCCGATTTTTCGAGATTATCCCAAGCTGGACGGGTGTAGGGTCGCAACCGAAACCAACATAACACGCAGCATAACGGGGCACCCCATGCTAGGTATCATTCAGGATTGGCTCAGCCTTTTCATTCGCTGGGCGCATATCATAGCTGCGATCGGTTGGATAGGTTCGTCCTTCTATTTCATGGGATTGGACGCCAGTCTCAAACGATCTTCCCGAAATGCGGAGGGCGTCAAGGGCGAAAACTGGACGGTCCATGGCGGCGGCTTCTACCACATCCAGAAATACCTGGTTGCGCCGGAGGAGATGCCGGCCGACCTGCACTGGTTCAAATGGGAAAGCTACCTGACCTGGCTCACCGGCTTCGCGCTCATCACGGTGACCTATTACTGGAGCGCATCAAGCTACCTGATCGACCGCTCGGTCGCGGATATTGCGCCCTGGATGGGGGTGGCGATATCGATCGGCGGGCTGGCGCTGGGCTGGGTCTTCTACGACCTCTTGTGCAAGTCGCCGTTGAAGGCCAACCCGCCGCTGATGTTTGCGGTGCTGTTCGCCGCCATCGTCGCCGCCGCCTGGGGATTCGGCTTCGTCTTCGCGCCGCGCGCGACGTTCCTTCAGGTCGGCGCGATGATCGCCACCATCATGACTGGCAACGTCTTCATGGTGATCATCCCGAACCAGCGCATTGTCGTGGCCGACCTCAAGGCGGGTAAGGTGCCGGACGCGAAATACGGCGAAATCGCCAAGCTGCGCTCGACCCATAACAACTACCTGACCCTGCCAGTCCTGTTCATGATGATTTCGAACCACTACCCGATGACCTTCGGGCATGAATGGAACTGGGGCGTCGTCGCCTTCGTTCTGGCGCTCGGCGCGATCATCCGCCATTGGTTCAACCAGTTCGAGGCTGGCGTGCGCGGCTTCGGAATCCAGTGGCAGTGGCCGGTCTCGGCGGCGCTGGCGGCCGGGCTGGTCACCTTCTCGGCCTGGAGGCCTTCCGGCGAGATTGTCGTCGCCGATGCCGTCCTCACGGTTGATGCGCTGGCCATCACCCAGATCCGCTGCGCCTCCTGCCACTCCGCCACCCCCACCGACGAGGGTTTCGACGAGGCCCCCGGCGGCATCATGTTCGACGCCGCCGATCAGCTGAAATCCCATGCCCAGAAGGTTCTGACCCAGGCGGTGCTGACCGACGCCATGCCGTTGGGCAACATGACTGAAATGACCGCCGACGAGCGGGCGCGCCTCGGCACCTGGATCAAGGCCGGGATGCCCGATGAGTAATCCCGGATGAGCAGGCGCGCGCCGTGACCAGCATCCTGATCCGCAACGCCGATGTGCTGGTCACAATGGACAGCACCCGGCGCGAGATCGCTGGCGGCGGGCTGTTCGCCCGCGACGGCGTGATCGAGACGGTCGGGCCAACGAATACGCTCCCCCACGAGGCCGACGAGATCATCGACGCCGCCGGCTGCGTCGTCACCCCCGGCCTCATCAACACCCACCACCACATGTACCAGAACCTGACCCGCGCGGTCCCCGCCGGGCAGGACGCGCTGCTGTTCGGCTGGCTTCATGCGCTCTATCCCATCTGGACCCGGATCGGCCCCGAGGAAATCCGCATCTCCACCCTGGTCGCGTTGGCCGAACTGGCCCTTTCCGGTTGCACAACCGCCTCGGACCACCTCTACATCTTCCCGGGCGGCGTGCGCCTCGACGACGAGATCGATGCCGCCTGCCAGATCGGCGTCCGTCTCCACGCCACCCGCGGTTCGATGTCGATCGGCGAGAGCGACGGCGGCCTGCCGCCCGACGTGCTGACCGAATCCGAAACCAGCATCCTGAACGACTGTATTCGCGTCATCGACACCTTCCACGACTCCGCCCCCGGCGCGATGATCCGGGTCGGTGTCGCCCCCTGTTCCCCCTTCTCCGTCAGTCGCGAACTGATGCGCGATTCAGGCCTGCTGGCGCGCGACAAGGGGGTGATGATGCACACCCACCTGGCCGAGAACGACGAGGATATCATCCACACCCAAGCCCGCTTCGGCTGCCGCCCCGGCCAGTTCGCCGAAGACCTCGGCTGGACCGGCGAAGACGTCTGGCACGCCCACTGCGTCAAGCTCGACGCCAGCGAGATCGACCTTTTCGCCCGCAGCGGCACCGGGGTTGCCCATTGCCCTTGCTCGAATATGCGCCTCGGCTCCGGCATCGCGCCGGTCCGGGCCATGCGCGACCATGGCGTCAAGGTCGGCCTCGGTGTCGACGGCTCGGCCTCGAACGACGGTGCCGACCTGATGGCCGAGGCCCGCCAGGCCATGCTGTTGCAGCGCGTAGCTCTGGGCGCCGACGCCATGAGCGCCCGCGAGACGCTGGAGATCGCCACGCTGGGCGGCGCATCCGTCCTCGGCCGCGACGACCTCGGCGCCCTCACCCCCGGCAAGCGCGCCGATTTCGCCGTCTGGCCGGTCACCGGGATCGAGACCTCCGGCGCCTGGGATCCGGTCGCGGCGCTGATCCTCTGCGGCCCGCACCGCGTTCGCGAAACCTATGTCGAGGGCAGGGCGGTGGTGCGCGGCGGCCAGGTGGTCACCACCGACCTCGGCGCGGCGGTGCGCCAGCACCGCAAACTTGCCGCCCGGCTGATGGAGCCTTGAGATGTATGCCGTCGACGACATGACCGTCTTCGCCCGCGTCGTCGAACGCGCCAGCCTCTCCGCCGCCGGGCGCGAGCTGCGCCTGTCGCCCGCGGTGGTCTCGTCGCGCATCACCAAGCTCGAGGCCCGCCTCGGCGTGCGGCTCCTCAACCGGACCACCCGCACCGTCAATCCGACCGAGGAGGGCCGACTCTACTACGAACACTGCCTGCGCATCCTGGCCGAAATCACCGAGGTCGAGCGCAAGCTGGCCGAGAAGAAGGAAAGTCCCTCCGGCGTCTTGCGCATCTCCGCCCCCACCGTCATGGGTCGGACCTGGATCGCGCCCCTGATTCCGCGGTTCCGCGAAGCCTTCCCGGAGGTGGAAGTCCGCCTGCAACTGACCGACCGCCTGGCCGATCTGGTCGAGGAACAGGTCGATGTCGCGCTCCGGCGCGGCTACCTCCAGGACAGCTCGCTGATCTCGCGCCGGGTCGCGCCGGATTTCCGCGTCGCCTGCGCCAGCCCCGAATATCTGGAGAAACACGGCACCCCCCAGACACCCGCCGACCTCAAATCCCACGATTGCCTGCTGCTGCGCTTCCCCGGCTCGCGCCGCTACCAGTGGCAGTTCATGGAGGATGGCTCGCCACAGAACTTCGCCGTTGCCGGGCCGATCGACTCGAACAACTCCCACGCCCTGATCGACTGGGCGCTCGGCGGCGCCGGCATCGTGATGAAATCGGTCTGGGATCTTGCGGCCGAGATCGAAGCCGGGCAACTGGTGCCGATCCTGCTCCCTCACAGCCCCCGCGACCTGGTCATCAACGCCCTGGCCCCGCCGCACCGCATGCGGCCACCAAAATCCCGCGCCTTCATCAACTTCATCGCCGAACGGCTGCCGAAGCTACCCCCGGCGAAGATGGCGAAGGGGTTCGAGGCCGAGACCGGGTGAGACGGCGTCTGGGATAGGCCATGGGGTTATCGACGGTTGCGGCCGGTGAGACGTCGGTTAACAGCCCCAAACCGGTCGGTGAAAACGTAATTCGGGAATGAGCGCCTTTGACGGTGACGTCAACTTGCGGCCTGAGATCTGCCGATCATGGGGTTGTGCTTACCGGTTCGCCTTCCCCTGACACCGCCTTCCAGAGCGATGTCGAAAGCACCAGCTTGACCACATTGATCCGGCGTCGGGTGTTGGTCTTGTCGAAGATGGACTTCATGTGGAAGCGCACCGTTTCGCAAGCGATACCTAACCCAGCCGCCGCCCCTTTTAAATGGGAATTATATGCCAAAGTGCCATTACCCATTAATCTTCATTCTTAACAATGACTTGGCGAAACAAGGCTTTGACGACTTCATCTTGCGAAGCCTTATAGCCAACCGTTTCTTCCTTCTCGGCCTTTGTCGGCTGATAGCTGTGAGGTTTCACCACGACAGTTGGTTTGTCTTTGGAAGTCATTGCTACTCCTTTCACGGCAGTACACCGATTAAAGCCAATGGAACGGCCGGAGCGAGGCCCGCTACCTCCGCAGCGTCTGGGCCTCGATGCTCAATGAGGCATACGAGCGCGCGCGTCTCGACCTGCGTCTCGATCACCGCTCCTGCAAGGAGCGCGAGGCCGAAGCCCGCGCACGGGGCAACACCATCGAGGCCGACCGCTGGGTACGCGAGGCAACCGAACACATGGGTCCCACCCTCACCCAGGCCGACCGCAAGGCCGCGCGCCAGGCGCGCCGCGAGATACGTCCGGGCACGCCCGAGCCCGGCCCGGTGACCGAGCCCGGTCGGGAGAACCGCCGACGCCGTGCGGTGAGCCTGGAACGGGAGGCCGCCTACCAGGCGACTGATCCAGCCCAACATTTTTTATGTCCACCCACGATGGTATGACAGGGTTGCCAGCCCACGAATTGTTCCGTGTCACAAAGGCGGAATGGGTCATACGTTCATCTGGAGTCATGCGATCAACTCCCGCAACCGCTTCCCTCTCATTCCAGTTGCTAACGCGCCCATCTGATCGGCGGTATCAGATTCACGGATATTGTGGCGCGCGGCAAACTCACCGACATAGCGGCCAAGGTGCTTGCTGCTCATGTGGTGGCAGGTGCCGTGATAGCCCCGCTTGAGCATCGACCAGAAGGATTCGATCCCGTTGGTGTGGGCCATGCCGTTCACATACTCGCCGACACTGTGCCTGACGGTCTCATGCTCGAACGCCATCCCCCGATACCCGCCGTGATCGTCTGTGCAGACTGTCGCCCCCTCGGCAGCGTGATCGCCGACAAACTCCTGAAGCGTCCTGGCGTCCGTCCCGCTTGTCACGGCGGCATTCACGCGGTTGGTTTAGCGGTCCTTGGCCCCCACAATGATCGACTTGCCGACACCACCCCTGCCGGCGCGGAGCTTCTTGTCAGCGTGCTTGTTCTTCTCCTTGCCGCCGATGTAAGTCTCATCGACTTCAATCGGGCCTGAAAAACACTTCAAGCCGCGTGCATCAGATGACTTGCGAAGCCGGTGCATCAAGTGCCAGGCGGATTTCTGTGTGATCTTCAAATCACGATGCAGCTTCATGCTGGACACGCCCTTGAGGTTCGTAATCAGCATGTAAACAGCTATTGCCCATGTCCGATAGCCCAATTTCGTGCACTCAAGTATCGTGCCGGTTTTCAACGAGAACCTGGGCTTGTCCGGGCAAGTGCGGCAGCGATGCGTCATTGATTTATGCGCCGTTCCGACCTGCACATCAAACGACCCGCAATGCGGACAATGCGGGCCTTCCGGCCATATCCTGGATTCGAACCACTCTCTCGCAACATCATCGCTGGGGAACATATCAATCAGTTCAACCAGGCTAATTCCCTTGCGATGGCTTTTACCGGGGGCCTTGTGCATCGTTCACTCCCTTTCCTTCAGTGTCATTGGATTATACGAGAGTCCCATTGAGTGCAATAGCTAAATGGCACTTTGGCATATAATTCCCTTTTAAATTGACCCAGCCAACAGGGCTTCCAGTACCCGAGCCTCCGCCGGGGTTAGGCCGTAAAGCCGCTGCAGCAAATCCGCCAGCGCCTCTTGCGGCCGTTGCGGATCGCTCAGGAACAGCACGGCGATGGGATCGTCGAGCAGCCCGAGATCGAAGCGCAGATGACTGCCCCACAGGGTGCTGACCATCAAAGCGTAAGGCGGGGCGCCCGATGGGCGCGGGATCGCGAACCCTTTGCCGGGCAGCACCCGGGTCGGCGCGTGCGCTGGCGATGGCCCCGCGCGCGGCGGCGATAACCTCGGTCTGGATGTCGTAATCGGCGAACATCACCGAATCACCCATGATCCGAAATCCATCGGCGCTCCCGGCGATGTCTCGCGCCAGGCGGTTGGCGAACTTGACGACACTGCCCTCCTCAAGCAGCACGATGCCGGTGGCGATGCGGTCCAGCGCCTCAAGCGCCATTCGCTGCCCGAAATCGAGCAGGGCGAAGCGCTTGTGAAGTTCCAGGGCGCGCCTTGGGTGGGGAATGATCTTGCCCAGGAGGTCGCAGTCGGCCTGGTCGAACGGCGAAGACCGATCGTTCCGCATGATAGCGAGTCCGGTGCCGCCATTGTTGTCGCCGTCCAGCTTGAGACCGAGTGTGTATTCGATGCGGGCCGGGACGAGGACCTCGCGGTACATGCGCGAGGCATGCAAGGTTTGCTCGTCGATCGTCATGCGGCAGGACTGAGGTTTGCCTATGTATTTCGCGTAGGCTGGCATGCGAGGGTCCCCGGGCAACAGCGCCTCGTATCGCATCCACAACGCCGCAGACATGTGATCCAGGCCGGCGTGAACCGAGAAGGTCATCCGCTGCTCTTGAAAGTCGTAATGGACCAGATGGCCGGACGAGGCGCAGAAGAACATGACGAGTTCGGTGACGAACGCACCCCACTTGTCGGTGTCCGTCGCGGTGTCGTGGAGCTGCCCAATCAGCTTGAAAAGAGCTTCGTCCCTCGCCACCTGATTATCCCTGGCGTGTGAGAACCGGCACCGAACTTCGCGTCGATCGGTCAAGATCAGTGGCGATTGCAATCGGAAGCCTCATTTTTACTCGGCGTGTGGCCGGACAGCTGGCACATCGTGGACGCCGACGAACAGTTCCCCCCCCACGGGCCGCCGTCGCAGCGTTGGGGCATCGTGATGATCGGACTCCCCCTACGGCTGTCCGACCGGCGCCGCCAGTCTCCACGCGTTTCCGGGTGGCGAGGGACCAGCCGCCACTCCTCGCCGGGTTCGTGTATGGGCAAAACGCGGACATCCCCTCCCCCCCAAGGCTTTGCTCGCCGACAGTATCGACGATAAAGCCGCCATGCTCAGACGCTCGGTTCTTGGTGACAAGCGCGCAGCCTAACCGGCCCGCGTCGCCGTTGCTTCAAATTCGCCCGCCTCGTAAACCACTTCACCGCCGGAAATGGTTGATTTCACCGCCCGGTCATCGGCCAGAACGATTTGGGCGAACAGCGCTTCGGTTATCGTCTCCGCCCGCGCCATCCGGTGATGCAGGATTGGAGTAGAGCGAAGATCCAGCACAACTGCATCCGCCTCCAATCCAACCGCCAGATTGCCGACCTTGTCGCCGATCCCCAGCGCCCGGGCCGAGCCTTGTGTCGCCAGCCACCACAGATGCACCGGGCTCAGCGAGACACCGCGTCGCTGCGCCACCTCATAGGCTGCCTTCATGGTCTGGAACATCGAGAAGCTCGACCCGCCTCCCACATCGGTGGCGATCCCCACATCGACCCCGCGCCCCATCAGCCCGGCCACATCGCATTCGCCCGAGCCGAGAAACTGGTTCGAGGTCGGGCAATGCGCCACCGAGGCGCCAACCTCGGCCAGCCGGTCGGTCTCGCGCTGGGTCAGGTGAATCGCATGGCCGAAGATCGCCCGCTCACCCAGCAGCCCGTGTTTCTCATAGGCCCCCAGATAGTCCGGGCAATCTGGGAACAGATCGCCGACCCAGGAAATTTCCGCATGGTTTTCAGACAGATGGGTCTGCATCACGCAATCGGGGTGTTTGGCCCATAACGCCCCCGCCGCCTCAAGTTGCGCCTCGGTCGAGGTCGGGGCGAAGCGCGGCGTCACCGCGTAGAGCGCCCGACCCACCCCATGCCACCTAGCGGCCAAAGCTTTCGAGTCGTCATAACCCGACTGCGCCGTATCGCGCAGCGCCTCCGGCGCATTCCGGTCCATCATCACCTTGCCGCCGACGGCCCGCAGACCCCGCCGCGCCGCTTCCTCGAAATAGGCATCGACGCTTTGCAGGTGGATGGTGCAGAACGAGCATGCCGTGGTCATGCCGTTGCGCAGTTGCTCGTCGAAAAAGGCGCGTGCCGCCGCTTTAGCGTAAGCCGGGTCACCGAACCGCGACTCCTCCGGGAAGGTATAGGTGTTCAACCACTCCAGCAGCTGTGCGCCATAGGAGGCGATCACCCCGGTCTGCGGGTAATGCACATGGCAATCGACGAACCCCGGCGCGATCAGCCGCTCGCCGACATGGGTGACGTGCGCATCCGGGTGGTCCGTCAGAACCATCCCGGCAGGCCCCACATCGACGATCATCCCGCCCCGCATGGCCAGCGCGCCGTCCTCGTCATAATCCAGCGCCGCCTCGGCACCGATCTCGAAGGGGTTGCCGGCAAAGCGCAGCAGCCGCCCGCGCAGAATCCTGGTTTCGGTCATTACTATTCACTTTATTATCAGGCGGTTTCGCGGTTTACTTGAACTGCCGTGGCCGCAGCTTGCAGCAGCTGAACTGCAACCGAAGCCGCAATCACTTCGGGCCGCTTGTCCTTGACCCCCGGCACTCCGATCGGGCAGGTCAGCCGGGCCAGCCGGCCCTCCGGAATGCCCCGCTCGCGCAGGCGGCGCAGGAACAGCGTCTTCTTGGTCGCCGAGCCGATCAGCCCCAGGAAACCAAATTCATTCCGCTCCAGCACTGCCGTGACGATCTCCATGTCCAGCGCATGGCTGTGGGTCAGCACCACGTGCAACGCATCCGCCGGGGCCCCCTTGGCCTCTGCCTCGGGCAGCGGAGTTGCAACCGTCTCCACCCCGGCCGGGATCACCGCCGGGAAAGCATCCAGCCGCGCATCGACCCAGCGCACCGAGAAGGGCAGGGGCGCCAGCGCTTGCACCAGCGCCGTCCCGACATGGCCTCCGCCATAGATCAGAACCGCCCTTTCCACCTCGGGCTCAACGTAGACAGGACCGCCCGGCCACAGTTCCAGTTCGCCCCGCACGGCCCGCAACCGCTTCAGATCGTCCGCCCCAAAGACAGTGAAAGCCACCCGCATATGTCCGCCACAACATTGATCGAGCGCCGGGCCAAGCGGGAAATCAAGGATCAACCCATCCTGTTGCTGCCCAATATCGTCGCTGTCCAGAATCTCCCGCGCCTGCGCCAGCGCCCGGTGCTCGACGGTACCGCCACCGATCGTCCCCATGGCGCCGGATGCCGTCGCCAGCATCGCCGCCCCCGCCTCACGCGGCACCGAACCGCGGCTCTCGGCGACGATCACCACCACCGCGCGCCGGTCGCCCTCCACCGCTTCGATGAGATCGGCGATCCGCATCTTCTCAGCCGCCCCTGGCCCGTTCCACCGCCGCCAACACCCGCTCCGGCGTCGCCGGGGCGTCAAGTGCTGGATACACCTCATACCCCGCCGCCGCACAGACCGCGTCCGAGATCGCCTGCAACGCCGATATCCCCAGCATCAACGGCGGCTCACCCACGGCCTTCGAGCGGCGAATGGTCAGTTCGCGGTTCATGCCCTTGGCCCACAACTGCAATCGCATGTAGGGCGGCCGGTCGGAACAGGCGGGGATCTTGTAGGTCGAGGGCGCGTGGGTCTTCAACTCGCCCTTCTCGTTCCACCACAGCTCCTCGGTGGTCAGCCAGCCAACGCCCTGGACAAACCCGCCCTCGACCTGGCCAAGATCAACCGCCGGGTTCAGCGATTTCCCGACATCGTGCAGGATATCCACCCTGGTGAGCCGGTTCTCGCCGGTCAGCGTGTCGATCACCGCCTCCGAGACCGCAGCGCCGTAGGCAAAGTAGTAAAACGGTCGCCCCTTCGCCGCAGCCTTGTCCCAATGGATCTTCGGCGTCGCGTAAAACCCGGTCGCCGACAACGGCACGCGCCCCATATAGGCCCGCTTGGCAAAGTCGTCGAAGGCAATCTCCTCCTGCCCGACCCGCACCCGGTTCGGCAGAAACTCCACATCTCCCTCGGTTACGTTCATCGTCTCGCAGGCAAACCGCACCATCCGCGCTTTCAGCTTTTCGCAGGCATCGCGCACCGCCATGCCGTTCATGTCGGAGCCCGACGAGGCCGCCGTGGCCGAGGTATTCGGCACTTTGTCGGTCCGCGTCGCGGTAATCTTGATGCGGTCGAGGTCGATGTTCAGTTCCGAGGCCGCCACCTGCGCCACCTTGGTATACAGCCCCTGACCCATCTCGACCCCGCCATGGCTCAGCATGACCGAGCCGTCCTGGTAGATATGCACCAGCGCCCCGGCCTGGTTCAGGAAGGTGGTGGTGAACGATATCCCGAACTTCACCGGCGTCAGCGCGATGCCGCGCTTCAGCACCGGGCTGGCCGCGTTCCATTCGCGGATCTCGGCGCGGCGCGCGGCGTAGTCGCTGCTCCCGGCCAGTTCCTCGACAATCTGGTCGATCACACTGTCCTCGACCGCCATGTGATAGGGCGTCATTACCCGCTCGCCCGGCCCGTCCTGCGGCTCGTAGAAATTCACCCGGCGCACATCCAGCGGGTCGCGGCCCAGCGCGAAGGCGATCTCGTCGATCACCCGCTCGATCCCCATCATCCCCTGCGGTCCGCCGAACCCCCGGAACGCGGTATCTGAAACCGTGTTGGTCCGGCAGCGGTACGAGACGATCTCGGCTGCGGGCAGGTAATAGGCGTTGTCGGCATGAAACATCGCCCGGTCGCAGATCGCCGCAGACAAATCCAGCGACCAGCCGCAGCGCGCCATCTGGTCGAACCGGATACCTTCGATCCGGCCGTCGCCGTCGAATCCGACCTCGTAATCGATGACAAAGGCATGCCGCTTGCCGGTCAGCACCATGTCGTCGTCGCGGTCGAGCCGCACCTTCGCCGGTCGCCCGGCCTTCTTCGCCACCAGCGCGGCGGCGGCCGCCATCAGGTTGCCCTGGGTCTCCTTGCCGCCAAACCCGCCGCCCATGCGGCGTACCTCGATCGTCACCGCATGGGACGCAACACCCAGCACATGCGCCACGATATGCTGGCATTCCGAGGGGTGTTGGTTCGACGAGATGATATGCACATCGTCGTCCTCGCCGGGCCAGGCGATGGCAATATGCCCCTCCAGATAGAACTGGTCCTGGCCACCAAAAGTGATCCGCCCCTCCAGCCGCCAGTCCGCACCGTCGATGGCGGCGCGGGCATCGCCTCTCGCCATCCGGTAAGGCTCCTGCAAATAGCTCTCCGCCGCCATAGCCTCGGCGATGGTCAGGATGGGAGCCTCCTCGGCATACTCGACGACCGCAAGTTTCGCCGCCGCGCGGGCCTGCTCGACGGTCTCGGCGGCGACCACAAACAGCGCCTGTCCCGCATAATGGACCTCGCCCCCGGTTTTCTCCGAGGCCGCCAGCATCGGCTCATCCTGCACCACCGGGCCGGTATCGTTCAGGCCGGGGATGTCGTCGGCCGAGATCACAGCGACAACGCCGGGCGCGGTCTGCACCGCCGAAAGATCAACCTTGGTCAACCGCGCCCGCACCTTCGCCGACAGGGCGATATGGCAGTGCAGCATGTCGCGCGGCTCACGCACATCATCGGCATAGACCGCAATGCCCGAGACATGCTTGTCGGCGGAGTCGTGGCGGCGCGGTTGGTGGGCACCGTCTCGAATGTCATCGGTCATCGTCATCACGCCACCTCCGCGCCGAAAACGGCCCCTGGGCCGACCAGCCGAGTGGCGGTCGCGGGCTCGGTCGTCTCGACAAAATACTTCATCAGCAGGTTCTTCGCCCCCTGCATCCGGTAGCCGGCGGAAGCGCGCATGTCGGTCATCGGCGTGAAGTCCTGTTCCATTGCCGACATCGCGGCGCGCGCACTTGCCTCGGCCCAGGGCTGCCCAACCAGCGCCGCCTCCGCCTGCGCCGCGCGCATCGGCACCCCGGCCATGCCGCCATAGGCCAGCCGGGCGGTGCTCACCACGCCATCAGCGACCACCACGTCGAAGCAGCCCAGCACAGCCGTGATGTCCTGATCGAACCGCTTGGTCAGCTTGTAGCAGCGCAGCCGCCCGACATCCTCGGGCACTGGCAGTCGCAACCCCTCGACGAACTCGCCGGGTTGGCGGTTCTGCTTGCCGTATTCGATGAAATAACTCTCCAGCGCCAATTCGCGCCGCTCGGTCCCCCTGCGCAGCACCAGCGTCGTCCCGGCGGCGATCAGGGCAGGGGGCATGTCGCCAATCGGCGAGCCGTTGGCAATGTTGCCGCCGATGGTCCCGGCGGCGCGCACCTGGGTTGCGCCGATCCGCCGGATCAACTCGCCGATATCCGGATACAGCGCCGCGATCCGCACCCGGGCGGCGCGGTAGGTCACGCCTGCGCCAATCCAAAGCTTGCCGTCCGCCTCGCGCATCTCGCGCAGTTCGGCAACCCGGCCAGTGTAGATCACCTCTGCCGGGTCGAAGGCGTGCTTGGTCACCCACAGCCCGACATCGGTTGCCCCGGACAGGATCGTGGCGTCAGGGTGCGCCGCGACCAGCGCCGCGAACTCGTCCACCGTCACCGGCGCCCAGAAGCGCCGTCCATCAGCCGCGTAATCCAGCGCCCCATCCGCACCCAACGCCGCTAACCGCTCGGCAGCCGCGTCGGCATCGGCGTCGTCCCAGGCCGCACGCGGGCGGTCGAAGGCTTGCGCCGTCGCCTCGATGATCGGGCCATAGCCGGTGCAGCGGCACAGGTTCCCGGCCAGCAGATCGTTGGTCCGCGCCAGATCGGGCTTGGCCTCGGTTCGGTAAGCCGTCCACATGCTCATCACGAAGCCTGGCGTGCAGAAACCACATTGCGAGCCATGGCACTCCGACAATGCCGACTGCACCGGGTGCAGCGCCCCCTCGGGCGAGGCCAGCCGCTCGACCGTGACCACTTCCTTGCCATGCAGCATCGGCAGTAACTGGATGCAGGCATTGACCGGCTTGGTCATCAACGCGTCGCCGCCAAAATCACCCGCGCCATCCAGTTCCCGGATCGCCACCGTGCAGGCCCCGCAATCGCCCTCGGCGCAACCCTCCTTGGTGCCGGTCAGGTGGCGCTGATAGCGCAGCCAGTTCAGCAGCGTCGTGCTGGGCGGCAGATCGGATATCTCAACGGCCTCGCCGTTCAGGATGAAGCGGATCGTGTCACTCATCTGTGCGCCTCAGCTTCCGCGATAAGTTGAACAGGCAAAGGGCGAGATCAGCAGCGGCACGTGATAATGCTGGCCCGCCTCGGCGATGCCGAACCGGATCGGCACCGTGTCGAGGAACTTTGGCTCCGGCAGGTCCAGCCCCAATGCGTCGAAGTAGGACCCGGCATGGAAGGTCAACTCGTAGACCCCGGCGGTGAAGGCTTTACCTTCCAGAATCGGCCCATCGCAGCGCCCGTCATCATTGGTCACCGTTTCGGCCACGGGTAGCCGCGCGCCGTCTTCAAGTCGGTGCAACTCGATCCGAACACCCGTCGCCGGGCGTCCGGTGGCGGTGTTGAGAACATGGGTGGTCAGGCGGCCCATCGGCGATTTCCCCTGTTGTTGATTTCCTCGATTGTAACGGTGAATCGGGGAAGTATTTTCAAAAACAATTTGAATCAGACCGGAAATCCTTGGCCTGGGCAAGGCCTCAGGCCGATTTTGAAAGCGAAAACCGTGGTCACTCCGGAAACACTACCAAAGCACTACCAAAGCACTACCGAAACACCACCAAAACACTACCGTTGGAATCGGGTTCCGAGCCGCTTCCGGCTGCCGCCGTCAACTGGCAATAATGGTCCCGCCTGAAGGCGGGACCATCGGTGATTGCCGGGTCTGGGGCTCACTTCGGCAGGTCGCCCTCGACCCCCTCGACGAACCAGTCCATGCCCAGCAACATACCATCCCCGGCGGTCGCGCCCGCGGCAATGCGCTCGGCCCCGTCGCGGTCCTTGATCGGGCCGGTAAAGGGATGCACCGCCCCCGAGGCGACGTCCGCCGCGGCCTTTTCGGCGGTGGCTTTCACGTCGTCCGGCATGTTGGTGTAGTCCGACATCTTCACCTCGCCGGCGGCAATTCCCTTCCAGCTATCGCCGCTTTCCCAGGTGCCGTCCAGCACTGCGCGCGTGCGCTCGACATAGTAGGGCGCCCAGTTGTCTTCGATCGAGGTCAGCTGCGCGTTCGGCGCGAACTGGATCATGTTAGATGCCTGGCCAAAAGCCAGAACCCCAGCGTTCTCAGCGGCTTGGAGGGCCGCCGGGCTGTCGGTGTGCTGCATGATGATGTCGGCGCCGTTGCTGATCAGCGCCTTGGCGGCGTCGGCTTCCTTGCCTGGATCGTACCACGAGTTAACCCAGATCACCTGGGTGGTGATATCCGGATTTACCGTCTGTGCTGCCAGGGTGGCGGCGTTGATGCCGCGCACCACCTCGGGAATCGGCATCGAGGCGATATAGCCGATCTTGTTGGTCTTGGTCATCAGTCCGGCGATCGTGCCGATAACGTGACGGCCCTCGTAGAACCGGGCTGAATAGGTCGCGACGTTCGCCGCCCGCTTATAGCCGGTGGCGTGCTCGAACTTCACGTCCGGGAACATCTCGGCGATCTTCAGCGTCGGGTCCATGTAGCCGAACGAGGTGGTGAAGATCAGCCCATGGCCACTGGCGGCAAGCTGACGGATCACCCGCTCGGCATCCGGCCCTTCGGGAACGCTCTCGACAAAAGTCGTCTCGATGCGGTCGCCAAATTCCGCCTCAATCGCCTGACGGCCCTGATCATGCTGGTAGGTCCAGCCGAAGTCACCGACCGGGCCAACATAGACGAAGCCGACCTTCAGTTCGGCGGCATAAGCACTGGTGGCCATCATCAGGCCGGCCAGTGCGAGCGCAGTTTTACGGATCATTGTATTTTCTCCCATTTTATCAGTTACCTAGTGTTTTGGGCCACCTCAGCGTTCGGCCCGGAATGGCCTGCCTATGCAGGCAGGCGCGTTGGCTTTGGTCAAGTTAACATCGCGCGAGATAATCACCAGCGCCATGATTGTTGCGACATAGGGTGCCATCGCAAGGAACTGCGAGGCAACCGGCAAACCCCAGTCCTGGCCGTAGAACTGTAGCTGGGTCACAGCGGCGAACAGGTAGGCACCGGCGACCAGCCGCAATGGCCGCCAAGTCGCGAAGACCACCAGCGCCAGCGCGATCCAGCCGCGTCCGGCGGTCATGTTCTCGGCCCACATCGGGGTATAGGCCAGCGATAGATAGGCCCCGCCCAGACCCGCGCAGGCACCACCGAACATCGTCGCCATGTAGCGGATGGCGATCACGTTGTAGCCCAGTGCATGACCCGAATCGTGGTTGTCGCCAACCGCGCGCAACGACAGGCCATGCCGTGTCTTGTAGAGGAACCAGGCCACCGCCGCCGCCAGAGCAAGCGCCATATAGACCATCACGTCATGGCTCAGCAGAATGCGCCCGAGTGCCGTGGAGTCCGACAGGAATGGAATCGACAGTTTCGACAGCGGCTCCAGCGCCACTCCGACAAACCCTTGGCCGATCAACCCCGATACACCGATCCCGAAGATTGTTAGCGCCAACCCGGTCGCCGCCTGATTGGCCATCAGGCTCAATGCGATCACCGAGAAGATCAGCGCCATCGCCATCCCGGCCCCGGCACCCGCAATGATTGCCAGCGGGGTCGATCCGGTGGCGTTGGCCATCGCAAATGCCATCACCGCGCCCATCAGCATCATGCCCTCGACACCCAGGTTCAACACGCCGGAGCGTTCCGTGACCAGTTCCCCGATTGCTGCCAACAGCAGGGGCGTCGCCGCAATCATCATGGAGATTATGAAGTTTTCCATTTGCCTACCTCATATCCCCGAAGATCGCATCAGCTTGATCCGGAACCGGATCAGCGTGTCGCAGCCCAGCAGGAAGAATAACAGCATCCCCTGGAAAATTCCGGTTACCGCCTTCGGCAGTTTCAGCAAGATCTGCGCGTTTTCACCGCCGATATAGCTGATCGCCAGGATCACCGCGCCGAACAAAGCTCCAAGCGGGTTCAACCGTCCGAGGAAAGCGACGATGATCGCCACGAAACCGTACTCGGCGTTGATCTGCGGTTGCAACTGCTGCACCGTGGCCGAGACTTCGACCGCCCCCGCCAGCCCCGCCAGCCCGCCGGACAGCAACAGCACGAACCAGATTGTTCGGTCGCGCGAGAAGCCCGCGAACGCCCCGGCGCGCGGTGCGGCGCCGATTACCCGAACTTCGAAACCCTTCAAGGTGCGGCCCATCATCAGCCACAGCGCCACTGCGGCAACAACTGCCAGCACCACGCCCAGATGCAGCCGCGTCCCCCCCACCAGAACCGGCATGATGAAGCTGGCCTGGAAATCTTCCGACTGCGGAAAGCCGAAGCCCAGCGGATCCTTGAACGGCCCGCGCACCAGCCAGTCGAGGATATACCCCGCCACATAGGCCAGCATCAGGCTGACCAGAATCTCGTTGGCGTTGAAGCGCACCCGCAGCAAGGCGGGGATCGCTGCCCAAGCCATGCCGCCCAACACGCCCGCCAACAAGTAGGGCACCAGCCAGATGCCACTGGCGTCAGCCGGGGCCGAAAGTGCGAACCAGCCGCCGATGACAGCGCCCATGGTGTATTGCCCGGCGGCGCCGATGTTCCATACATTGGCTCGGAAACACACCGCCAGCCCGGCGCCAATCAACGCTAGGGGGATCGCTTTGACGATCACTTCCGATGGAGTGTAGAGCCACCTCTCCCGCTCGCCCTCGGGCAGGGATATCCACATCCACAATTCTTCGAAGGGCTGGAAGAAATAGATCCGCAGCGCTTCCAGCGGCGGCTTGCCCATCAACGCCATCAGGATGCCGCCTGCGACCAATGTCAGCCCGATGGCGATCACCGGCGAAAGCAGCGCCAGCGCGCGCGAGGGTTGGGAACGGGGCTCGAGGACGATCATCAGGCAATCTTCTCAACCGGGATTTCGCTTGCTTCCGGGTGCGCCCCGCCCATCAACAGACCCACCTTTTCGGCGGTCATTTCGGCTGCGGGGTGCTCCACCGACAGCTTTCCGTGATGGATTACCGCGATCTTGTCGCAGATCGAGAAGATTTCCTCCAGATCCTGGCTGATCACCAGCACCGCCGATCCCCGTGCTGCCAGATCGATCAGCGCCCGTCGGATCACCGAGGCAGCACCTGCATCGACCCCCCAGGTCGGCTGGCTGACGACCAACACGCCCGGCTCGCGCAGGATTTCCCGCCCAACGACGAATTTCTGCAGATTGCCGCCGGACAGTGATCCGGCGGTCGGATTCTCCGATCCGGCCCGTACGTCGAAGGCTTCGCGTACGCGCTTGGCCCAGTCGGTCGCCTTGCCAATATCGATCCAGTTCCGCGCCGCCACGCCTTCGGCGGTGTGGTGTGCCAGGATGATGTTCTCCGACAGGGTCAGTTCGTCCACCGCCGCATGGCCGTTGCGTTCCTCCGGTACGAAGGCAGCCCCGGCCAGACGGCGGTGCGTCGGCCCGGCCCGGCCTATTGCCTCACCGTCGATCAGGATTGCCTCGGCACTGCCTGCCAGTACTTCGCCGGTCAGCGCCTCCATTAATTCGGACTGACCCTCGCCGGCGACCCCGGCGATGCCGACCACCTCGCCGCCGCGCACTTCCAATGACAGATCCTTCAGCGCCACGCCAAATTCCGAAGCGGCGGCCAGGTTCAGGTGATCGACCTTCAGGCGCACCGGGCCGGTTTCGCGGGCGGTGCCTTCCCTCTCGACCCAGGCGATCTCGTTGCCGACCATCATTTCCGCCATCGAGCGTGCGGTCTCGGCTTTGGGGTCGCAATGCGCCACCACATGCCCGTGGCGCAGGATCGTGGCAGCGTCGCACAGCGCCTTCACCTCTTCCAGCTTGTGCGAGATGTAGAGGATTGAACACCCCTCGGCCGCCAGCTTCTCCAACGTCTCGAACAAGACCTTCGTTTCCTGCGGTGTCAGCACCGAGGTCGGCTCGTCCATGATCAGCAGCTTCGGGTTCTGCAGCAGGCAGCGGATGATCTCGACCCGCTGCTTCTCGCCAACCGAGAGGGTATGCACCGCGCGCCGCGGGTCGATCGCCAGCCCATAGGTGCCCGAGACCTGCTCGATGCGTTGGGATAGTGCCTTCATCGGCTCAGGGGCCAGGGCCAGCGCGATGTTCTCGACCACGGTCAGCGCGTCAAACACTGAGAAATGCTGGAACACCATGCCGATGCCCATGTCGCGCGCTTCAGCAGGCTTGTGGACCACCGTCCGGACGCCATTCCAGTAGAATTCGCCGCTGGTCGGCCGCATGACGCCATACATCATCTTGACCAGCGTCGACTTGCCCGCTCCGTTTTCACCCAACAGCGCGTGTTTCTCGCCGGGCTGTATTACCAGGCCGATATCCTGATTCGCGGCAAAATCGCCAAACTTCTTGACGATGCCGCGCGCTTCGAAAAGCGGCGTGCCCGGCCCGGTTTCGGCATGCATCGGCCCTGTCATCCCTGGTTATCCTTCCCGGTTTTTTTGTGCCTCCAAGCGTGGGCAAGCCCCCTCGCATTGTCAAACTTAATGAAGGGAATATTCCCCCTGAATTTCTTGAAACTGTGTCGCCCTGGATGCAGGAGCGGTGGCAGGGCTCCGCGGTCGGGTGCCCATTTGGGCGCGGATCAGGACCGTCTTTCAACCACGAATCGTGCGGCCTCGGCCAACCTCGCTGCGCGTGGCCCAAAGGGGGAAAGCTGTGCACCGGCCTTGGCAATCAGTTCAGCGGCGCGGGTACGGGCGCCCTCGATCCCGAGGATATCGACAAAGGTTGCTTTGCCCGCTCCGGCATCCTTGCCGACGCGCTTGCCCAGCTCCGCCTCGGTGCCGGTGGCATCCAGCAGGTCATCGGCGATCTGAAAGGCTTCGCCCAACGCTTGGGCGTAAACGCGGATGCGGGCGGTGTCGGCCTCGCCGGCCTGCGCGAGAATCGCCCCGGCCACCGCTGCAAACTCGATCAGCGCGCCAGTTTTCAGCGCTTGAAGCCGTTTCACCTGTGCGGCCCCCAGTGGTGTCTCCGCGGCCAGATCGATGGCCTGCCCGCCGACCATACCCGCATGGCCGGAGGCCTGCGCCAGCCCCAGCACCAGCCGCGCCCGCACGGTGCCGTTCCGATGGGTCGCCGGATCGGCCAGGATCTCGAAGGCGAGGGTTTGCAGAGCGTCGCCCGCCAGCACGGCGGTGGCCTCGTCCCACACCTTGTGGACCGTCGGTTTGCCGCGCCTCAGATCATCGTCGTCCATGCAGGGCAGATCGTCATGGACCAGGCTGTAGGCGTGCAGGCATTCCACCGCCGCCGCCACCCGCTCAGCGCCGCGCTGCATCGTTGGCCCATCGGATCCAGTCAGATCGGGGCCAAACGAGCCGGGGCCGAGCAAGGCGGCCACCTCCAGCGCCAGGAAGGCCCGCAGCCGCTTGCCGCCGTCCAGCACCGCATAGCGCATCGCGATCGCCAGCTCCGCCTCGCCGCGCTCACCCCGCTCGGGCGGCAGGCAGGCGTCCAGCATCCGCTCGACCCGGAGGGCGGCCACGGACAGCGCCTCGGCAAAGCCCGGTTCGCTGGAACTCATACCTGTCTCCCGGGCGGGTGGGTCAGTTGGTATCGAAGATGTCCGGCAACGCATCGGCGCCGCCGTCTTCGCCAGCCACCTCCGAACGCCGCCGCTGCAGATAGACCGAGCGTAGCGAGATGTAGGGGTCGGCGCTCTCGTACAGCAATTCGTCGATCAGGTCGGCATTGCTGGCGCGGGTGTGGATTGCCGAGACTGCGACCAGCCCCAGCCCGACTTCGGGCGACAGGTCCGGATCGATCAGACCCAGATAGGTGATCGGGCTGAGTCCAACATCGACGAGGCCGCCGAAAGCATCGCGCGACGTGGTTGGGCCGACCAGCGGCAAAACCCAGTATGAGCCCTCGCCAACCCCGCGCTTGCCCAGCGTTATACCGAAATCGGTATCGTTCTCGGGCAGTCCGAACTCGGTCGCCGGGTCCAGAAGACCACCGGCGCCCAAAATAGTGTTGACCGTAAACCGCCCCAGAACCCCCAGCGCCGGATCGATCTCACCCTGCATCAGGTAGTTGGCGAAGTCCGCCGGCAGGTCGAGATGGCTGAACCCGTTTCCCAGCAGATGCTTGACCAGTTCTGGCGTGGCAACATCATAACCCTGTGCAACCGGACGCAGCAGGTTGCGGTCAAGCGCCAGATTGACGTCGAGCATTTTCCGGTTGAACTTTTCATAGGGGTCGCTCGCCGAAAACTCCGCCTGCGGATCTGCTGTGGCGCAGGCGGCGACTGACAATGCCATCGCAAGTGCGGCGCAACGCCGGATCGCAACGATCAATTTCATGCAGCAACTCCCTAGACCGCCGAGCATACCGAATCTCGCGCAGGATTGACATTCACGCGCGTCAGCCCGCCCATTGATAACGATCAGCTTTACGGCAAACTAGCGTAGAGGTCGTGGTGCCTCAAGCGGCTCGGCGGCATTTTGAATGCTGTTGGGAAAAAATGGAGGACGATGTGCAACAGCTTGGGGCGGACCGGCCTCGCCAGCGGGCCACCTAGCGGGCCGCCAGGGGGGGGTGGGTGCCTGGGTCGGCGCCGTTTCGGCGTGGCCAAAACTGTCTCTCGGTCTGTCGGCGGTTCTTGTCCTGGTGGCGCTGGCCGCCGCTTCGCGGTTGACCGTGGATACTGATTCGAGCCGGATGCTGTCGCCCGATCTGCCGTTCCAGCAGCGCGCCGATGTGCTGAATGCCGCCTTTCCTGAACTGAAGAACACTGTGGCCGTGGTTGTCCGCGCCGACAGAGGCGATGCCGCCGATGCTGCTGTCGAGGCGTTGGCCGGTGCCCTTGCCCGGCGCGCCGATGTGTTCGATTGGATCTTCGCACCCTCGGTCGACCCTTATCTGGTGGCGCATGGATTGCTCTTTCTGGATATCGACAGGCTCGACGCGCGCCTGGCCCGGCTTGGGAAATCGGCCAACATGCCGGCCAGCCTGCGCGTCGATCAGAGCTTCGCCGGATTCCTCCGTGCGCTCGATTCGGCGACCGGGCTGTCCGAGCGGGCCGACGGTGACACCACCGCGCTGGAACCGCTCTATGCCGAGACTGCTGCGGTGCTTGCCGCCGAGAGGCAGGCGCGCGCCCGGCCGTTCGGTTGGTCCTCCGCTCTGGCGGGCGCTGATGCGGGTCCGGTGTTGCGCGTGATCACTGCCGGGCCGAGGCTCGACTTCACCGCCCTCAACCCGGCAAAACCGGCGCTGGCGGGGGCATGCCGACCCGCAATGTTTTCGGCTGGCAGAAACCCTGCTACCTGCTGGGCGAGGGCTACGCCGCCAGCTTCGCCGAGCTGATGGAGACCACCGAGTGGACGCGCTACGGCACCGGCGCCTACCAGAAATGCACCGACTGCATGGCCCATTGCGGCTACGAGCCGACGGCGGCGAGCATCGCCTTCGCCAATCCGTTGAAGATGTTCAAACTGATCTGGAAGGGCCTGCGGACCGAAGGCGACCTCGCCCCCGAGATCGACCTGAGCCAGGCGCGCCCGCCCGAGGAGCACCACGAACGGATCGTCGCCGACGAGATGGCGCGGCTGAAAACCGGAAAAGCCGCATGAGCCGCGAGGCTGGAACATGATCGTGCGCGCGATTCTTCTGACCACCGCGCTGATCCTCACCAGCCTGCCTGCGGCGGCCTCGACCAACACCTGTTGCGAGGGCGCCTGCAAATACATCGACGCACAGGGTGTGCTCAGGTTCGATGACGTGTGCTTCATCACCTTCGGGGTCCTGAACAGCTGTTTCGCAGACAGCGACGAACAGCCCGCGCGATACAACGCCGGTGCGGCCTGTTTCCATTTGCTGTTCCCTAACGGTACGCAGGTCAGCGTGAGGGAGTTGACCTGGTATCGCAACGCCGACCCGGTGAACGAGGATCTCGACCCGCGGGATTTCACGCAAGGCTTCGTGAACCGGATGCCCGCCATATTTGCAGCACGGCGCTTCGCGCTGGATCAGCAGGGGCCAGCGACGACCGTGGCGATCACCGAAGAGCCAGAACGAGATCTTCATCTTCGACGCCTGTGGTGAGGCGTGCCCGAAAAGCCGGAACGAGGTGAACGGCCAATCCTTGTGGGAACTGCGGCATGACGGCTGGCTGGCAATCCGGGGAAAATGATGGAAAGCGACCTGCAGGGTGTATCCTGATACGCCGATTACCGGTCCGGCTGCGGCGCAGCGGCGCAACAAACCGCGCCCTACAGACCCTCCAACACCGCCGGGATCACCTGTCCCGCAATCCCCGGTGCCGCCAGTGCCGTATCCGTGTCCCGCTTGACGCGCAGCAACGCACCCAGTTCCCCCGGCCGCCGCAACAGACCCAAGGCGACCGGCCCGATCCTCGGCCGCCCATCCCCGCCCAGCGCCCGCGCCGCCAGCGCGGGAAGCGTCCGGTCCGCCGGATCGGCGATGGCGCGGATCGCCACAGCCGGCAGACCCGCCTCCTCCGCCATGCGCGCGACGCGGTGGCTTTCCATGTCGACTGCAACAGCCCCGGTGCGCTCGAACAGCGCCGCCTTCTCCGCCGCGCTCAGCACCATGCGGTCGAGGCCGAGGATCGCCCCCGTTCCTGTCACACCACGGCTTGACCGGGGCATTTCCGCAGCCTGGATTGCCCTGTCGAGCCGGGCAATGACCGTTTGTGACAGTGGAAGGCGCCTGCCATCCTCCGCTACAACCTGCGCCGGGATCGTCAGATCGCCCGGCTCCAGCGCCAGCGCCGGATCAAGCCCCCCGGCCACCCCCCAGCTCAGCAACACGCGACAGCCCTCCGTCACCAGCCGCCGTGCTTCTGCCTCGGCGCAGTCGGGGCGGGCACCAGAAACGCATAGGCTGATTCGGGGGTCGGCAGCCCATTTGCCGAGCGCACGGGTCTCGGAGACCATACCGCAAACGATGCCGAGAGACGGGGTCATATCCCCCAGCTCACCTCGTGCTCGTTGCCCGCCATCAGCCCCTCATAACGGGCCATCGCCCAGAGCGGGAAGAACGCCGCATAGCCGTGGTATTTCAGGTAGAACACCCTCGGAAATCCGGTGCCGGTGTACTGCGCCTCCTGCCAGCGCGGGCCGTGCTCCTCGCGCGGCGCCTGTCGCAGCCACTCGATCCCCTGAGTCACGCTGTCCGATTCCACCTCGTCCGCCGACATCAGCCCCATCAGCGCCCAGGCGGCCTGCGAGGGGATCGAGGCGCGGGCGAATCCCGCCCCCCAGCTCTCGTAGCTCTCCAGCCCCTCGCCCCAACCGCTATCGGCGCGCTGGCGGCCCTTGAGCCAGGCCACGGCCTTTCGGATGTAAGGCTGGCTCATATCCTCGCCAGTTCCCTTCAACGCCACCAGCGCCGAACCAGGTGCCGTAGATGTAGTTCGCGCCCCAGCGGCCATACCACGACCCGTCCGGCTCCTGCTGGTGCCGAACAAAGGCGATGCCGCGTTGAATTTTGGTGGCAAAATGTGTCGTGTCCACCTGTGCCAGCGCTCCGATGCAACGCGCGGTGACGTCCACCGTCGGCGGGTCGAGCAGCGCGCCGTGATCGGCAAACGGGATCGCGTTCAGATAGAAATGCTCGTTCTCCGGGTCGAACGCCCCCCAGCCGCCCTTTTTCGCCTGCATCCCGGCCATCCACTCGCAGGCGCGCTCGATATTCTCGGCATAGCGCGCGGGATCGGCCCGGTGCATCGCCATGGCCACGACGGCGGTATCGTCGACATCCGGATAATCCGGGTTTTCGTACTGGAACGCCCAGCCGCCTGGCCGTAACCCGGGGCGGCGCACCGCCCAATCCCCCACATGATCGAGGATTTGCCTCTCGGCCAGCCAGTCCAGCGCCCGGACCAGCCTGGGGTCGTCGCTCCTGCCGCTCTCGAGGAAGGCATGGGCCGCCAGCGAAGTGTCCCAGACCGGCGATATGCAGGGCTGGAAGTAAACTTCCTCGTTTCGCTCTATCATAAGTTTTTCAACGGCCTGCCTCGCTGTCTTCATGTGGGGGGTGTGATCCGCATAACCCAGCGTCCTCAGCGCCATCACCGCGTTGGCCATCGCCGGATAGATTGCCCCCAGCCCGTCTTCGCCGTTGAGACGGCTCAGCAGGAACTCTTCCGCCCGTTTGATCGCACGTTGGCGCAGTTGGCTGGGCAGCCGGGGCTCCACCACCTGCAACACCCGGTCGAGCGCCAGGAACCCCTGGCCGATGGCGCTGCCGTTGGGGTTGATCTGGTAGCGCCGTTGCTCCTCCGGCGGCACGGTGAACAATTCGGCGATGCCGCGTCCGGTTGGATTCTTGGCCTTGGCCCGCTTTGCATAAAGGATCAGCAATGGGGTCAGCACCGTGCGCGACCAGTAGGCGATCTTCGATATGTGGAACGGAAACCACTCCGGCAGCAACACGCATTCCACCGGCATCGCCGGCACGCCGCGCCAAGGGATCTGGCCAAACAGCGCCATGGTGAAACGGGTGAAGACGTTGGCGTTGGCGGCACCCCCCCTGGCCCAGCACCCAGCTTCGCGCCCGGGCCATGTGGGGCGTCTCGATATCCTCGCCGGTCAGCTTCAGCGCCCAACAACCCTTGATCGTCGCCGAGATATTGCCCGGTCCGTCATGGCAGAGCGGCCACGAGCCGTCACGGTTCTGCTCCCCGCGCAGATATTTCGCGATCCGCGCCTCGTGGCCGCTGTCGATCTCACCGAGGAAATGGCGCAGCAGCACGTATTCCGCCGGGATCGTGCAGTCGGCCTCCAGTTTGAAGACGACATGGCCGTCGGGGCGCTGCAGGGCCCACAGCTTCTCGGCCTGCGCGGCGATCAGTGCCCGGCGCTCGTTGCGCGCGGCGACTGGCGCCGGTTCAAATGCGATGACAGGCGAGGTCATGCCCGAAATCCCTCTCCCTCCAATCTCAGGCCACCAGAGCCGCCGCCCGCTCACCCGAGCGGATCGCCCCTTCGATCGTCGCCGGCAGCCCGGTATCGGTGGCGTCCCCGGCGAGGAACAGATTGTCGAGCGCGGTGCGCGGCTGCAAACGCTTGGCCACGCCCGTGGGCGATTGGTCGAAGGTGGCGCGCCTTTCCTTGTTAATTCTTGCTGCAAGATATGGCGTTCCGGAGCCAAGGCCAAGGACGCACCGGGTTTCTTCCCAGATTTTCGGGATCAAATCTTCGCCAGCCTGCCCGTCGACCCCCAGAGCATCCGCTGCCGAGACGGTGACGCTGACCACGTCGCCGCGCCGGAAAATCCAGTGCACGGTCGAGGACAGCACGCCGATTATCGGTGCCAGACCCTCCAGCGGCGGTTCGGCCAGCCGGAAGAACGCATTGACGATGGAGCAGGCGTCGTCGGGCGGATCGACCCCCGGCAGGACCGCCCGCAGCCGCGACGGCGGCAGCGCCAGCACCACCCGGTCATCGGCGCCCAGAATCTCGTCGCCATCGGCGAAGCGCAGGATGGCGGCACGCCCGGCCTGGGGCTCCACCGTGCGCAACTGGCGGCCGAGGCGGATTTCGGTCCCGCGCGCGTCCAGCCACGCCACCGCCGGCTCGACCAGCGCATAGCCCAGCCCGTGGGGCGCCAGCATCGGGCGGGAGAAACGTTCGCCGCGAGCGAAGGTTTCGCGCAGCACCGCCCACAACAGCCCTGCCGAGGCGCGTTCCGGCGTGGTGTTAATCGCCGCCAGGGTCAGCGGCTCCCAAAACCGGGTCCAGATCGGATCGCGGTTCGGCAATGCCTCGGCCACGGTCTTGCCGGTTCCGGCAAAGGCCAGCCGGATGCCCGCCAGATAGTCGATCACCCCGGTTTCCGGTATCCGCCGCGCCGGCGACGCGATCCACCACGGTACCGCCCCCCGGTTCATCGCCACTGTCCAGCGCCGATCATCCGCCAGATCAACAAAGGCGAAGCGCGCCGGGTGTTCGACCAGCCGGTCGCTGGCTCCGATCGCCGTCAAATAGGCCCGTGCCGAACGGTTGCCGCTGAGGATCAGATGGTTGCCGTTGTCGATCTCGCGCCCCAGCCGAGGGTCATGGAACGTCCGGCAGCGGCCCCCGGCAAAGGCGTTGGCCTCGTGCAGGACGACTCGCTTGCCCCGCTCCGCCAGCCGCACGGCAGTCGAGAGGCCCGCCAACCCCGCGCCGACGATATGAACGACACCATCAGTCAAATTGGACCTTTGAGCCATTACGGGGTGCAATCGGCCCAACGAGGCAAGCCAACCCGCGCCATAATTTTCCAACCTTCGACTGAACCACCGGCCTGCCGTCGCGCCTGAACCCGCGCGCTTCCATCTGGGCGAGGTAGCCCTCATAGACCCCCATCATCAACAACGCCGGAGCCAGCGCAAAACGGCTGTGCCCCGCCATCGCCGCGCGTGCCGCCGTGAAATCCTCGCGCGCCAACCGTCCAACCTCGGCGCAGACGCGCCACAGGTCCGGGTGCTTCGCCGCGGCCGCCGGGTCGTCCGCCGGCACGCCCGCCACCTTCAGCGCCTCACGTGGCAGGTAGAGCCGCCCGATGGCAGCGTCCTCCTCGACATCGCGCAGGATATTGGTCAGTTGGAACGCATCCCCCAGCGCCAACGCAGCGCGTTCGGATTGCGGACCGCTCCAGGCCCCGAAAACCCGCATCGACAGCATCCCAACCGCTCCGGCCGCGCGGCGGGTATAGGCCCGCAGCCGCGTCATCGGGGGCGCGACTATCGGTCCGTCGGCGTCCATCTCCATGCCCTCGATCAGCAGCAGAAACTCCGTCCGTGGTAATTTGTATCGCGCCACCGGCATGACCAGCGCCTGTCCGATGGCCGAAACCGGCTTGCCGTCATAGAGCCGCCCGATCTCGGCGCACCAATCGTCCAGCAGCCGGTGTTTCTGGGCCAGCGGCCAGTCTTCGTCGGCAATGTCGTCGATCACCCTGGCGAAGGCGTAGATCGCCCGCATCGCGTCGCGCCGGGGCTTCGCCAGAAGCCGCATTCCGGTGGCGAACGAGGTCTGCGCCCGTGCCGTGATCTCATCGGCCACCCGCTGAGGATTGGTCCCGGCGGGCGCGGGCAGCGGGGCGAGAGCCTCCAGCCCCCGATTCATCGGGGCGGTTCTCACCGGCGCACCAGCCGTACCAGCCCGGCTGCCAGCCCGGCCAGCAGGTCCAGCTTCGAGTGTTCGACCCGCCCGGCCAGCGAATCCTCACGCCGCAGCCGTGCCGCCAGCCGCCGGGCGAGGCGTTGTATCACCGCCACCTCCGCCCCCAGCCGCCGCGCGTGGATCATCCCTGGCAGTGGCTCGGAGCAATCCAGCAGCCGGTCGCAGCTATCGAGACAGCGATTGATCACTTGGCGCAGCCTCGGCGACACCGCGGACACATCCAGCGCCTCCATCTCGACCCCCGCCTCGGCCATCCAGTCCCCGGGCAAATAGACCCGATCCAGATTGCGCCGGTCCTCGCCGCAATCCTGCAGATGGTTCAACACCTGCAATGCGGCGCACAACGCATCACCCGGCGCGTGCGTCGCGGTATCCTCGCCATGGAGGTCCAGCAAGTAGCGCCCCACCGGATGGGCCGAGACGGCACAGTATTCCATCAACTCGTCCCAGTCCGCATAGCGCAGCTTGGTGGCATCCTGCCGGAACGCGACCAGCAGATCCCGGGCGTGGGCATCCGTCACCCCGGTCTCGGCCAGGCTGTCGCGCAGGCGGGTGGCGGATTCCGGGGCCGTCGCGCCGACTGCCAACCCGCCCTCGAAAGCGTCCAGCCGCCGCACTTTCTCGTCCGGCGCCAGGCCTGGGTTATCGGCGATGTCGTCGGCAGCGCGCGCGAAGGCGTAGAAGCGCATCACATGGGGCCGCAGCCGACGGGCGATCAGGATCGAGCCGACCGGGAAGTTTTCATCCCCCGCGCCCTTTCCGGAGGGTGTTTCGATCCCTCCCGCCAGCGGCTCGGCGGCCTGGTTCACCATCTCGTCCCCTTTGCTCTCGCGGGCAAGATACCGGGTGGCTGCGGGCAACACAATCGCCCCGCCGCCTTGCCGGACAGGGGCGCGGCCCATAGGCTTGCGCCATGCTGGTGCTGGCCTCTCTCTCTCTGTCCTCGCCTGGCTCGTGCTGTTTCTCGGTCGGGGCGGTTTCTGGCGGGCCGACCAATGCCTTCCGGCGATGGCCGAGCCGCTCTCAGAATGACCCGAGGTGGTCGCCATCATCCCCGCCCGCGACGAGGCGGAGGCCATTGGCGCGGTGCTGGCCAGCCACGCCGCCACCGCCTATGCAGGCCGTTTCTCGGTGATCGTCGTCGATGATGGCTCGACTGACGCCCCCGCCGGAATCGCTCGCGAAGTGGCGGAAACCTCACCTGCCCGATCCACGTTCTGAACGCGCCCCCGCTGCCCCCGGGCTGGCCCGGCAAGATGTGGGCGCTGGAGACCGGCACCCGCGCCGCCGCCGATCTTGCACCGCAGGCCGAATACGTTCTCCTGACCGACGCCGACATTACCCACGCGCCCGAAACCCTCTCCCGCCTGATCGCCCAGGCCGAGACGCACGACCTCGCCCTGGTCCCGCTGATGGTCCGGCTCGATGCGCGCGACTTCTGGGGCGCGCTGCTGATCCCGGCCTTCGTGTTCTTTTTCCAGAAACTCTATCCCTACCGGTGGATCAACGACCCCGCCCGCAGCACCGCCGGGGCGGCAGGTGGCTGTCTCCTGGTCCGTCGTGCGGCATTGGCGGAGATCGGTGGGCTGACAGCGATCCGGGCACTGATCGACGACTATGCGCTGGCGGCAAGGATCAAGCACGGCCTGCCACGCCGGGCGATCTGGTTGGGTCTGGCGTCCGACGAGGCGCTCGCGCTCCGCGATAACCGAACGCTCGGGTCGATCTGGACCATGGTCGCGCGCAACGCCTTCACCCGGTTAAGCCGCTCGGCCCTGTTGCTGGCCGGATCGATGCTGGCGCTGGTGCTGACCTACCTGGCCGGGCCGCTGGCGGTACTGCTGTTGCCATTGCATGGGGACATCTTGACCGCCACTCCGGGCGCCGTCGCCTGGATGCTGTCGAGCCTGGCCTACCTGCCGACCATCCGCCTCTATCGCCTCGCCCCCTGGCGGGCGCTGGGGCTGCCGCTGGCGGCATTGCTCTACGGCGCCATGACGCTCAGTTCCGCCGTGGCCCACTGGCGGGGCAGGGACGGGGCAGGGGCGGGGCGTGCAAAGGCCGGACCGACAGAAGCGATGTGCGGTCGATCTGGTTGACACTCTCCCAATCATGCTTCACCTTTTTTCTATTTCCATTAAATTTCAATAGGTTCGGCATGTGTCCATGCGTGGACACATCCACGCCGCTGGTCACATCCCCGGCGGCACCCGCTAACCCGGCAGGCTGGACTCGCGGATCCAGTTCACCGCGTCCGCCAGCGCGTCATCGATCGGCGGCGGCGCGAATCCCAGTTCATCATGCGCCTTGGTGTTGTCGAACCGCACCCGCCGTCCGGCCAACCTGACCCCGGTCAGGGGCACCGTCGGAGGGCGCTTGGTCAACGCCGATGCCCCGGCCTCGACCCTTGCCGCCGCCAGCGCCAGCCAGTGCGGTGCCCGGAAGCGGGGCGCTGCCACGCCTGCCAGCGCCGCCACCTTCCCGGCGACCTCCGCCATCTCCAGATCTTGGCCGGTCAGCAGATACCGCTCGCCGCTGCGTCCCTTGTCTCGGGCGACGATCACGCCGTCGGCCAGTGCCCGCACATCAACCAGGTTCAGCAGGCAATCCAGCAGCGCCGGGGTTTTACCCGCCGCCAGCTCCCGAATCATCCGGCTCGGTGGTGTTAACCTGTGGTCGCCCGGCCCGACGGGGGCGGCGGGCAGCACGATCACCACCTCCTGCCCCATCCGTGCCGCCGACAGCGCCGCCAGTTCCGCCTCGCGCTTTGAGCGCGGATAAGGCCCCAGCATGTCCGAGGGTGACAACTCCGTGGTTTCGTCCAGCGTCTCCTCGCCCTGATCCGGCCCCCCGATCAACGTCACATAGCTCGAGACGAGCACAACCCGCGCGCGCGCCTTGCGCGCCGCGATCAACACCTCGCAGGTGCCGCGCATATTGACCTGATGATAGGCGAAGTTACGTGGCGCCCACAGGTCGGCCACCGCTGCGCAGTGGATCACCGCGCTCGCGCCCGCCGCCGCCCAACCCAGCCGGTCTTCATCCAAAATCGAACCCTCGATCCGCTCGACGCCGTCCGGCAGTGCCGCCGGGAAGGTGATGTCCAGCGCCCGCACGGCCTCGCCTCGCGCCGTCAGCGCCGCCACGACATGGCCGCCCAGGAACCCCCCGGCGCCGGTGACGAGTGTCGGCCCGCTCATAACGCGCCCTTCCGGCACACCAATGGGCCTGCGTCACGCATCGAGCCCACCACCAGCGCGCCACCGGATCGTACAGGGCCAGATAACACCGCCACCGAGGTGCCCGAGAACATCTTTCCGGCCGGGTCATCGAACAGCACCTCGACATTTCGGTCCAGATCGGTCGGCACGGTCCGCGAGGGCGCGGTGTCGTGGTAACCGTAGCGACAGGCGGCCAGCCGGAACAGACCGGGGTGCAACGCAGCGATCAGCCCTCCAAACCCGTCCCAGTTCAGATTATCCGGCCCGCCTGGCAGGTCCAGCGGTTGATCCATCAGGTTGTGCGGCCGCGAGGCCCGGGTCTCGGCGACGTAGAACCCGGCAATCCCGTTGGCAAACGACAACCCGCTTTGCTCGACTTTCGGTGGAGCCAGGCCGTCCAGATTAACCGAAACCACCCGACCCGATGTCGAACTTGGCTTCAGGTCGGCCCGGGACAGGCCGCAATCGCTCCGGTTCAGGGTGACGCGCAGGTTCATCTTGCCGTCGCTGGTAAATTCCAGGTCGTTGGCGCGGCAGAATTCGGGGTCCGAGCGCGCAGTTCGCAGAGCAAATGCTCCCCCCGCAGCCCGCGATCCACCCCGCCGCCATCATGGAACACCCTGGCCAGCGTGCCGATATCCGCACCGTTCAAGGGGTGTGCCATGGTCGAATATTCCCGACTGCCTTGTGCCCGGTCCCAGGGGCCCGGTCCTTGGGGCGCGAGCCTATCGCCGTGGCTTCGCTCGCGCAACGCAACAGAAAATGACGCCCGGGGGTGAGCCCGGGCGTGAAGATCGCATGTCGGGCAGGAGCGACTCACAAGTGGTACTTTAGCTGTATGGCCCCAACACCTGACCGCCGGACTGACCAGAAAACTCCGGGCCAAGCCAGTTGAGCGAAAAGCTGATGCCGACGTTGTCGTGTTCCAGCAACAGTCCGCTCCGCGCCCGGCCGACGATTTCGTTGCGCGATACACTGGGCCGGTTCACCGCGAAGCCGCCGTCGAGCAAGGCGTCCGACGCTACATAACCGACATCGCCACCGAAGAAGACGGTCCAGTTGAACCCCTGGCCAGTTGAACCCCTGGCGCGGTGCCGAGGCCCCCGCCAACACCGCCCCGGTCGACAGGTTGGAACCCCAAATGCGTCCTTCCAGCGTCGATCCGATGAAGAAATCACCCCCGGCCCGCAAGCTGTTCTCGCGCATCCCCAGCGAGGTCTGGACAAAAGGCGCAAACTCCAGGTCGCGTCCGACGCCATCCATATGCAGCCTCCAGGTGCGCCGCGCATCCAGATTCACCAGCAGTTCGCCGTCGATGATGTTCGAGAGATTGCCCGCGTCGCCCCCACTCCCGGTCATGTCATGCAGCGAACTCTGTATATCGAACAGCGGCAGGGGGTCGCCCTGCCAGCCAACCTCGACGCCGGTCCGGTCTTCGGCCTGCGTCGTGAGGGCGGGTGTCAACCTCTCGGGCCGGGTGATGGTGCGCAGATAGATACCGGCGCCGGCATATTGCGCATAGGGACGGTCGTCGCTGTCGACCCTTTCGAACGAGGTGTCGTCCGGCGTCATCAGCAACGCGCGGACATTCACCTCCAGCGCCGAGGCGCGACCCTCGAGCCAGCGACTGTTGCTGAAAATACGCTCCGGGAAAACACAGGACCGGGTGATCCCGCTGGTTTTCCACCGGTCTTTGCCGTCACCATACCGGTCGTTCCAGAACACGCCTTCGGTCTGGATCTCGTTGGTTGTGGCCAGCCAATCCCACCCCGCGACCATGTCTCCCGAAAAGTTTTCCCCGGCCTGGACCGAAGTTGTCGTAGCGAGCATGAAAACTGCGGCGCGGAGAGCTTTGTGAATGGCCGGCATTTGAACCCCCCTGGAATTCTGTGGTTGCGATGCATCCAGAGAGCCGCAGGTGGACGCCGTTTGACAGGTAACGAACCGTTAGGATTCGATAACAGGAAAATTTTAGAATATCCAATTGAAACAATCTGTTCCGATTTAGGAATTAACCTTTCGCTTTAATTCTTTGCCTCGGCCAGCGCCGCTGGCAAAGCGGTGCCCAGCAGGTCGAGTTCGCCCCCGCGCCCGGCGCCGATGCGGATACAGCGGTCCTGGGGGGCGACCCCTGGCATGCGCACGAAGATGTCGCGCGCCAGCAACCCGGCCAGCACCCGCCGGGCGAAATTGCCATCGGCGCCGCAATCGACCGCCACGAAATTGGTTGCCGATGGCACACAGGACAGCCCGTTCGTCGCGGCAATCTCACCAATCCGGATGCGCGCCGCCGCGACACCGGCCTGCACCGAGGCCAAATGCGCCTCGTCGCCCAGCGCCGCCAGCGCTGCCACCTGCGCCATCCTGCTGACCCCGAAATGGTTGCGCACCCGGTTGAAGGCGGCGGCTGTCTCCGGCGCGGCGATGGCATAGCCGATGCGCAGCCCGGCCATGCCGTGGGCCTTCGAAAAGGTGCGAAACCGGATCACCCTTGGGTCGGACACATCCCATGCGGGCGCCGCGTCTTCGGGTGCAAACTCGATATAGGCTTCGTCGAGGCACAACAGGCACCCCTCCGGCATCGCCTCGATCAGGCTGGTGACCCGCTCCGCCCCGTGCCAGGTGCCCATCGGATTATCCGGGTTGGCGATATAGACCAGCCGTGCCCCGCTCTCGCGCGCCGCAATGGCCAGCGCTTCCGGGTCTTCGGCATCGCTCCGATAGGGCACGGCGACCAACTCGCCACCGAAACCCGCGACATGATAATTGAATGTCGGATAGGCCCCGGCAGAGGTCACAACCTTTTGCCCCGACTCGATAAACAGCCGCACGGTGTAGCCCAGCAGCCCGTCGATCCCCTCGCCGATGACGATGCATTCCGGCGGTACCTTGTGATAGGCGGCCAGCGCCTGGCGCAGGTCGTGATTGTCGGGATCGCAATACATCCACATCTCGGGCGTTGCCCGTTGCATCGCCTCGATCGCCAGCGGAGATGGGCCGAAGACGCTCTCATTGGCGCCGATCCGTGCGGCGAAAGCCCGGCCCCGGTCGCGCTCCTGCTTTTCAGGGCCGACGAAGGGCACGGTGGCGGGCAGGCCCGCGACGAGGGCGGTCAAGGGTGCTGTCATGCCTACAGGCTAACGCCAACCGCGCCGCCCGCAAGCGCTATTTCCCGGATTTCACTGTTAGAGAGATTTCCGGCAAAGTGAGTTCACCTTGCGACCAGGAGATCGTGGATCATGCTCCAGGGTCTGTTGAGATTCAGGATTTCCATCCCGGCTGATTTCTGAATCAATCTCCCAAAACGAGGGAGCAGTCAATGACCAGAACGATACTGACGGATGCGCAATGGGAGAAGATGGAGCCGCATTGCCCGGGAAAGACATCCGACCCGGGCCGGACCGGCGACGGGCGGCTGTTTCTGGAGGCGGTGCTGTGGATTGCGCGCACCGGTGCGCCGTGGCGTGATCTGCCCGAGACTTTCGGAAACCGGAACTCGGTGTTCATACGGTTCCGCTACTGGGTTCGACGCGATGTTTTCAAACGCATATTCGGCGCGGTATCGGACAACCCGGACAGGGAGTTCGCAATGACAGGCGGTACCATCGTCAAGGCCCACCGCCACGGACAGGGCGCAAAAGGCGGACTCAAAGCCAGGCCACAGGCGCATCCCGGGGTGGTATTACGACCAGGATCATGGCGCTGACGGATGCACCTGGCAATCTTGTCAACCTCGGCCTTCGGCCCGGACAGCCCCGCGACACGGTCGGTGTCGCGGGGCTGTCCGACGGGGCCGACCTCGCTGGCCTGATCGCGGACAAGGCGTTCGACGTCAACTCGATCGTCGAAGACCTTGATCGGCGCGGCGCCGGGATCGTGATCTCGCAACACCCCAACCGGGTGTAGTAAACGGGAGGATTGAGGTCCCATAGCGTGGGCAATTCAGACCTACGCTACGGCGCTACCCCTGCAGCAGCCGCGCCGCGTCGAGGGCGAAATAGGTCAGCATCCCGGCGCAGCCCGCGCGCTTGAACGCCATAAGCGCCTCCAGCGTGGCGATCTCCGGGTCGATCCAGCCGTTTTGCATTGCCCCCTTCAGCATCGCGTATTCGCCCGAGACCTGGTAGGCGAAGGTTGGCACCTTGAACTCGGCTGCGACACGCTGGCAGATGTCGAGATAGGGCATCCCCGGCTTGACCATCACCATGTCGGCCCCCTCGGCCAGGTCGATGGCGACCTCCCGCATGGCCTCGTCAGAATTGGCGGCGTCCATCTGGTAGGTCTTCTTGTCGCCCTTCAGCGCACCGCCGGAGCCGACGGCATCGCGGAAGGGCCCGTAGAAGGCCGAAGCATATTTGGCCGCGTAGCTCATGATGGTGACGTTCTGGAAATCGCTCGCCTCCAGCGCCCGGCGGATGACGCCGATGCGGCCATCCATCATGTCCGACGGGCCGATGATGTCGCAGCCCGCCTCGGCCTGGGCAAGCGCCTGTTTTTCCAGCGCAATCAGTGTCTCGTCATTGATGATTTCGTTGCCACGGACAATGCCGTCATGGCCGTCGGAGTTGTAGGGGTCCAGCGCCACGTCCAGCATCACCCCGATCTCCGGCACCGCCGCCTTTACGGCGCGGGTGGCCCGGCAAACCAGGTTTTCCGGATTCCAGGCTTCCTCGGCGCCGGGCGTTTTTACGACCGGGTCGGTACAAGGAAAAATCGCGATGGCGGGGATGCCGAGGGCCTGGGCCTCCCGCGCCTTGACCACCAGCCGGTCGATGGTGAGGCGGTCGACGCCGGGTATCGAGGCGATCGCCTCGGCCCGGTCGTCGCCGTTGATGACGAAGCAGGGCCAGATGAAATCCGCCGGGGTCAGCACGTTCTGCGCCACCAATGCACGGATCCACGGGGCCTGGCGCAGCCGGCGCGGCCGGTTGGCGGGGAAGGGGGCGGGTTGCAGCATTGGGCGCGTTCCTCATAAGAAGGCGCACAAATTCGCATGGGGCCAAGGCAGGGGCAAGAGGCATGGGTGACGCAGATATCCTGTTCGAGCATCGCGGCAGGCTGGGGCTGGTGACGCTGAACCGCCCGAAGGCGCTGAACGCGCTGACCCATGACATGGCCTTGCGGCTGGAGCGTCAGCTTGACGAATGGCGCGACGACGACGCGGTGGCGGTGGTGGCGATCCAGGGCGCGGGCGACAAGGCATTCTGCGCCGGTGGGGATATCCGGGTGCTGTACGATGCGGGCCGGGCGGATGGGCGCAACAACTGGCAATTTTATGCCGACGAGTACCGGTTGAACACGAAGATCAAAAGATATCCAAAACCTTACATCTCGATCATGGACGGCATCGTGATGGGCGGTGGGGTTGGAGTTTCGATCCATGGCAGCATGCGGATCGCCACCGAACGGACGGTGTTTGCCATGCCAGAGACCGGGATCGGGCTCTTCCCGGATGTGGGCGGTACCTATTTCTTGCCGCGATTGCCGGGAAATGTGGGCATGTGGCTGGGGCTCACCGGCGGCCGCTTGAAGGGCGCTGATACAGTCGCTGCTGGCGTCTGCGATTGGCTCGTTCAGTCGAACGAGCTTGTGTCGTTAATTGACTCTCTGGCGATGGGTGTCGTGCCCAACCCGCCCTCGGCGCGGCCGATGCTGGGTCATATCGTTGAAATAGACAAGTCATTTGGTGGCAATAGCCTGGAATCGATTCTTGATGCTCTAGCGTCGACTGAACCTGATTGGACGAGCAGGCAGCGCGCCAGCATCCTGACCAAATCCCCCACCTGCACCCGCATCGCCTTTCGCCAAATCCGCCAGGGCGCCAGCCTCGATTTCGAGGACTGCATGCGCCTCGAATACCGCCTCGCCCGGTTCTGCATGACGCAGCCGGATTTCTACGAAGGGGTGCGTGCCGTGATCCTCGACAAGGACAACGCGCCGAAGTGGAGCCCGGCAACCCTGGCCGAGGCCGACGACGCCCATGTCGCCCCCGCATTCGCGCCGCTGGGTGAGGAGGAATTGGCTCTATGACACCACCGCGCCTTTGAACCGACCATTGATCCCGGGCCGGATCGAATTGGCTTACCCCTCGATAACCATAAAACATTTGCAAATTGGTACTTCAATAATATCAATAACTTAACCCCAATGGCAATGTGCACGCCCATGGCTCGGCGGTGTCAGACTCCGTTCCCCCTTGCGGCCCGGCGCCGCCCGCGCTACCTCCGCCGCCATGAAATCACCTAAACAAACGTCCGCGGAAATCTCTCCGGGCGCTGTCATTATTGGCGGCGCGCCGGAGGGATTCAACGCGCACCTGGTCGCCGGTCTGGTCGCGCGTGCCAACGGCCCGGTGATCCACGTCGCCCGTGACGACGCCCGCGCAGCGGCAATGGCCGAGGCGTTGGCGGTGTTCGCGCCCGGGTTGCCGGTGTTGCAGTTTCCGGCCTGGGATTGCCTGCCCTATGACCGGGTCTCGCCCAACCCGGAAATCGCCGCCGCGCGGATGACGGCGCTGGCGGCGCTGGCCCATGGATTCGACCGCCCGGCGGTGGTGCTGACGACGCTGAACGCGGCGACCCAGAAGGTGCCGGCGCGCGCCGTGGTCGGGGGTGCCAGTTTCATCGCCGAAGCAGGGTTCCAGGTCGATGTCGACGGGCTGGTGGCATGGCTGTCGCGGATGGGGTTCAACCGGTCCTCGACAGTAATCGAGCCGGGCGATTTCGCCGTCAGGGGCGGCATCATCGACATTTTCCCGCCTGGTCAGGAAAATCCGGTCCGGCTGGATTTCTTTGGCGACGTGCTGGAGAACGCCCGGCGGTTCGACCCGGAGACCCAGCGCACTGTCGAGAAGATCACACGGGTCGAATTGGTCCCGGCCTCGGAGGTGATCCTGGACCAGGCGGCAATCACCCGGTTCCGCACCCGCTACCGCGAGATGTTCGGCCCGGCGCGGCTCGACGATCCGCTCTATGCCTCGGTTTCGGAGGGGCGCAAGCATCAGGGCATGGAGCACTGGGTGGCGCTGTTCCACGAGCGGATGGAGACCCTGTTCGACTACCTGCCCGGCGCGCTGGTGACCCTGGACCATCAGGTCGCGGAGGCATGCAAGGCGCGGCTGGACATGGTTCAGGACCACTACGACGCTCGGCGCGAGGCGGCGGAGACTGCCTCGCGCGGCGATGTTCTCTACCGGCCCTGCCCGCCGGAGGCGCTGTATGTGGACGAGGCCGCTTGGGAGGCGGCGCTGGCGGCGCGGCCAACCCGCGCCTTTTCGCCTAACAAACTGCCACTTGGGCAAGGAGTGACGGATGCCGGGGGCCGGATCGGGCGCTCGTTTACGCCGGAGCGCCAACAGGAGGGGGTGAACCTGTTCGAGGTGCTGGTGGATCACGTCAAGGCGCGGCAGGTGGACGGGCCGGTGGTCGTCGCTTCGTATTCCGAGGGCGCGCGGGAGCGCCTGGTGGCTCTGCTGGCCGATCACGGGCTGGAGGGCGCGCGGACAGCAAAAAGCTGGAAGGATGTGAAGCCCGGCGTCAACCTGATGATCTGGGGGCTGGAGCAGGGCTTTGAGGGCCCGATTGCAGGTGGCGGCGTCACCGTCATCTCGGAGCAGGATGTGCTGGGCGACCGGTTGATCCGCCGGGCGCGTAAAAGCCGCCGGGCCGAGAACTTCCTGACCGAGCACCAGTCGCTGACGGTGGGCGATCTGGTGGTGCATCTGGACCACGGGGTCGGGCGTTATCTGGGGCTGGAGACCATCACTGCCGCTGGCGCACCGCATGAGTGCCTGGTGCTGGAGTATCATGGCGGCGACAAGCTCTATCTGCCGGTCGAGAACGTCGAACTTCTCAGCCGCTATGGGCAGGAGATGGGCCTGCTCGACCGCCTCGGCGGCGGCGCCTGGCAGGCCAAGAAAGCCAAGCTGAAGGAGCGGGTCCGCGACATGGCGGACAAGCTGATCCGGGTGGCGGCCGAGCGGGCGCTGCGAACGGCCGAGGTGCTGGAACCGGATGCAAGCGCCTACACCAAGTTCGCCGCGCGCTTTCCCTACCAGGAGACCGACGATCAGCTTCGCGCCATCGAGGATGTGGTCGGCGATCTCGCCTCGGGCCGCCCGATGGACCGTCTGGTCTGCGGCGATGTCGGCTTTGGTAAGACCGAGGTCGCTTTGCGGGCGGCATTCGTCGCCGCAAGCGCGGGGATGCAGGTGGCGTTGATCGCACCGACGACGTTGCTGGCACGGCAGCATGCCAAGGAGTTCCGCGATCGGTTCCAGGGCACCGGGCTGAGGGTGCGCCAGCTCTCAAGATTCGTCTCAAGCGCCGAGGCGGCGGAGACCCGAAAGGGCATGGAAGACGGCTCGATTGCGATCGTCATCGGCACCCATGCGCTGTTGGGAAAGGCGATCAGGTTCTGCCATCTGGGCCTGATGATCATCGACGAGGAGCAGCATTTTGGGGTCGCCCACAAGGAGCGACTCAAGCAGCTGCGCTCGGATGTGCATGTGCTGACGATGACGGCAACGCCGATCCCGCGCACCCTGCAACTGGCGATGTCCGGGGTGCGCGAGCTTTCGATCATCGCAACCCCGCCGATCGACCGCCTGGCGGTACGGACTTTTATCAGCCCGTTCGACCGTGTGACCCTGCGCGACGCGTTGCTGCGCGAGCATTTTCGCGGTGGTCAGAGCTTTTTCGTGGTGCCGCGCATTTCCGATATCACCGAGGCGGAGGCGTTTCTGAAAGACGAGGTACCCGAGATTTCCTATGTCATCGCCCATGGCCAGATGGCGGCGGGCGAACTGGAAAGCTGTATGAACGCTTTCTACGACGGCAAATTCGGCGTGCTGTTGTCGACCACCATCATCGAGTCGGGGCTGGATATCCCCACCGCCAACACACTTGTTGTGCAGCGTGCCGACATGTTCGGGCTGTCGCAGCTCTATCAGATCCGGGGGCGGGTCGGGCGCTCGAAGCTGCGCGCCTATGCGTACCTCACCACCCAGCCGAGGAAGGTCATGACGCTCCAGGCCGAGCGACGGCTGAAAGTTCTGGGCTCGCTCGACACATTGGGGGCGGGGTTCACCCTGGCCTCGCATGACCTGGACATCCGGGGGGCGGGCAACCTGCTGGGCGAGGAGCAGTCCGGGCATATCCGCGAGGTCGGGTATGAACTTTATCAGGACATGCTGGAGGAGGCGATCGCCAAGATCCGCGCCGGCGAGGCAGGTGTGTCGGTCGAGGCGGGCGAGACCTGGGCGCCGCAGATCAATCTCGGCGTGCCGGTGCTGATCCCGGACGACTATGTGCCCGACCTGGACGTGCGGCTGGGGCTCTATCGGCGGCTTTCGCATCTGGAAACGCGGGCCGAGATGGAGGGTTTCGCCGCCGAACTGCACGACCGCTTCGGCAAACCGCCTTCTGAGGTCGAGACGCTGCTGCGCGTGGTGCGGGTCAAAACCATGTGCCGCAGGGCAGGTATCGCCAGGCTGGACACCGGGCCGAAGGGGGCCACCCTCCAGTTCCGCCACGACAAGTTCGTCGACCCGGCGGGCCTGGTGGACTTCATCCACGACCAACGCGGGCTGGCAAAGATCCGCGACAACAAGCTGGTGATCCGGCGCAACTGGGTCGAAGAGAAAGACCGGTTGCGGGGCGCATTCGCGATTGTGCGGGACCTGGCGAAGATCGTGAGCGAGGCGAAGACGGCGGCGTAGGGCGGGGTGAACCCCGCCCTACATGCCCGTCCGATAGTGTAACACGTTGTGCATCCACTCAAGCCATTGAATTAAAATGCAATATTCATTAACGACAGAAAATTTCACGGAAAGCCGGACGTTTGTGTCAGTGAGTACTCGAACTGACAGTCGGGCACACGCTTGCCGTCATCCCCGCAAAGGCGGGAATGACGATGTTGCCGGGCGAGGCGCTCCGCCCCACCATTCCACGCTGGTTGACGGGATAGTGGTGGGATCGGTGAATCCACCCTACCGGCGGCTGTGGAGTTCGTTCGCGGGGTGGATTAAGGGTGACCGCCCGGCGCGCCGCCTCGTCACCGTGCCAGCGCGAAAAGCCCTTCTGCCTGGGCTCGGCGATCCGGGTCTTCCAGGGACTGTCGTCCAGGGCCTTCAAGACCGCCCGTGAGTGATAGCCCTTGTCGGCGACGCATTCGGCCGGGCCCTCTGGCGTCGGCACCGCAGCCACCGCCTTGAGGTTTGCCTCGGCCGCCGCCAGGGTCTTGAAAAGCGTCGTGGTGTCGCCCTCATCGGCTGGGTGCAACTCGGCCGCCACCACCGCGCCGGTGTCCAGATCCACCGCGTGCCCGGGCTTGTCGGCCAGATGGGTCGCGGCGGCCTTCATCCTGGCGATCCTGGCCTCGGGGTCGCTCTTGCAAACCCAATCCTGGTTCGAGAGCTTCTTGCCCTTGCGCTTGCGGTCCAGACGCGCCAGGTCCTCGGCCGTGGGCGTCTCGTGCCGCTCTCCTGGGCCAGGTGCTCCACATCTCCCGGTCGCCCTCACCCGTGTCGCGCCGCACGATGTTGCGCAGCGCCGCGTTGGCCTCCATGGTCGAGGCATCCACCTTGATGCGGTCGCCCTTCACCAGACCCGCCTCGGCGATCAGCGCCAGAACCCAGTCGAAGACCATCGCGTGCACCTCGTGGGGCAGGCGCGTGCGGGTCTTCGACAGCCAGAAATGGTCCGGCACACGATCCCGGCTCTCCAGCCGCAGAAACTCCCGCAGCGACAGCGAATCCGAGCAGCGCCATTCCAGCCCGCGCTCAGAGTCGATGCCCTCGAAACAGCCCACCAGATGCATGCGGAAACAGCGCCCCGGCGGCACCGAAGGCGCTCCCGTCCCGGCCGCGTAACAGCACCGGCAGGCCACCTCGGCGAAGCCGTCGAAGTCGCCCTCGATCAGGACCGACTACAAACGGTCGTAAAACACATGACCCGGCGAGCGCGGCATCTCCGCCCAGCCCACCATCAAGTCACCCTGACGATCCTTCCGCAGTCCCATCGCCATCGACGAACCCCCCGGTCAAATCAGAATATCATAGAATCAGACCAGGCCGCTCGTGTCCAGGGCCGACTTCGTCAACGGGTTGTTAGCCCGCATTTCTCACCGAATCAAGTGCATCGGCCCAAAGAATCTGCTAAAATATCTTTAGCAACAAAGACTTGACAGTTTCAGAAAGAGGGCCCGATGCAAACAGACTGTAGCTCCACTCCACTCAACTCGAAGCCTTTAAAAACCGTCGCGTGGTCGCGGGTTTCGACGGCGGGGCGATCCGGTTCTGGCCGGTTCTGGCCCTGCTGTCGGACAAGTTGGCGGCGAAGCGGGCCGACTGTGCGGTGCTGGCGGGCAAGAGTACGCTGAACCGCCTGGAGCATGCGCCTGAGGGCGCGCCGAGCCGCTACCACAAGACCGGCCACGACAAGGACGCGCTTGAGGCGCTGTTCGTGACCCTGTTCGTGGAAGCCCACGACACACCTCTGCGGCGCATCGTCCTGGATCCGGACGCGACCGACGATGCGATCCACGGGCACCATGAGGGCCGGTTCTTGCATGGTTATTACGACGGCTGTTGCTATCTGCCGTTGTCCATCTTCTGTGGCCGCCACCTGCTGGCAGCCCGGCTCAGGCCGGCAAACATCGACGACGCCGCGGGGGCCACGCAAGATGTGGCGCGGCTCGTTCGGCAGATCCGCGAGCCCTGGCCCGGGGTGGAGGTCGTTCTGCGCGCCGGTTCCGGCTTTTGTCGCGAAGAGCTGATGGGGTGGTGTGAGGGCAATGGTGTGCATTCCCTGTTCGGGCTGGCCAGGAACGCCCGGCTCCTTGCCAGAATCGAGCCCGCCGCCGTCGCGGTGGAGGATAGCCTGGACGGGGTCTATCCCCGCGCGTGCGGGGGAGCCGTCGGCGGCGATAATACGCTCGGATAGACTTCCGGTCTATCCCCGCGCGTGCGGGGGAGCCTTTGCGGCGGATTCTGCATCCAGGCCGGCGGCCGGTCTATCCCCGCGCGTGCGGGGGAGCCGAATAGAATTGGTGGCGTAGCAGCTGCTCAGCCACTCTATCCCCGCGCGTGCGGGGGAGCCGACCTTGAGCAGTGTCGGTCTGGACTTGGAGTCACTCTATCCCCGCGCGTGCGGGGGAGCCCCTGACGGGCGGCCAAACAGGCCCGCGAGGAAGCCGCGAGGGTTCATTCGGCCAGCTCCTCGAAATTGTCCGGCGCGGCCGGTAGCGGGACGAGCCGGCGCTCGCCGCCGACGTCGTCGTGGACCCAGACGCCGGTCTCCGTGATCTCGACCGTCTCGCCTGAGGCCAGGACATCGCCGGGCGCCAGCTCGTGCTGACCGTCCGATCCCATTACCAATGCCCGGCACGGGCCTTCGCTGTCATCCGGGGCGGTGCTTTCAGCCTGGTCCGTCGTCGGAGCGCACCAGATCGCGACCACGCGCATCTCCGCGTGCGCGAGCAGCTGCGCGATCCTGGCGGCGGCGATGCCGAGATCCGCATCGAGGGCGGCGATCCGCGCGGTGGCGTCTTCGCTGTCATCCGGGGCATCGGGCGGCGGCGGGGCCAGCGCCGCCGCCACCCGGGCATGATGCTCGGTGATCTCCGCCATCAGCCGGGCGCGGTCGCGGCAGAGCCCGAGCGCAATCCGCGCCCGCTCCGCGGCGTGCAGCACCGCGCCCGCGGACCCGGCTGAAAGCGCCGCCGTGAGAGCCGCTTCCGGACAGGCCGGAAACACAAGCGGAAGAACCGGATCAGGAAAAGGCTGAGCCTGGGCGAGGGCCGGGGACGGGATCGCCAGGAGGGCAGCGAGGGTGACAGCGGAGAGGACGGCAAGCGCGCGTGTTCGCCATGTGTCCCCGAATGTTCGCGCTTTGTCGGGCCGCCCGTGCCCGCGCGCCGGTCCCACTGGATGGGAGATCGGCGAGAGAGACGCCGCGGCCAGGGCAGGGCGCGGAGGGTGGCCGGGCAGGCTTTGACGCGGGCGCGCGGAACGTCTATCCTTTTGGCGCGCGGCGGACGCGGTTGGCAGGAGACGGCAAGGATGACCATGGCGTTCGATACTCTCAAGGCGATGAAGCGGCTCACCGCCACTGGCGTCGAAGAGGCGCAGGCCGAGGCCATTATCGAAACCGTTGGCGGCGCCATGACCGAATCCCTCGCCACGAAGGACGATCTCGCGCTCCTCAAGGCCGACCTCACCGCGGAGAGCGCCGCGGGGACCGCCGAACTCGACGCAGGGATCGCCGGTGCCGAGTCCCGGCTTGAGACGAAGATCGAAAGCCTGCGTGGGGATATCGCCGGTGCCGCCGCCGAGGCCCGCGCGGGGATCGCCGAGGTGCGCGGGGAGATCGCCGGCACCGAGTCCCGGCTTGAGACGAAGATCGAGAGCCTGCGCGGGGAGACCGCCGCGGGGATCGCCGAGGTGCGCACGGAGATCGCCGAGCGGTATACGAAGATCGCCGAGGGCCAGACCACGCAGTTGCGCTGGATGATCGGCTGCATGATCGCGATCGCGGGCGTGCTCGTCTCGACGCTCGTGCTCGTCGCCTGAGCGGGCGGGGCGCGCGCTCGATGGCGCGCCGACGCTCGCCGCTTCGAGACACCGCTTTATACACATCATGAAGAACACCTTCCTCTTCGGGAAGAGGCGCCGGGGGCATGTTCGCCAAAACAGCCGCCCCCGGCGTCACCCCGCCAGTTACAAGCCTTTCAGCACCGCCCCGGGGTCCTGGGCGACCAGCTCCCGATAATCCGTCGACTTCTGCTTCAGGTTGACCTCGAAGCCGAGATCGGCGGGTTTCGGAAAGCTCGGGCAGAGCGAGTAGACCGCTTGCGGGATCGAGTCCTGCAGGTGGCCGGCCCAGAGCACGCCATAAATCGGGCCGCCCTTGACCAGCCTGCCGGTCACGGCGGTGTACTGCATGAGCCACCCGGTCGGTTCGTCGGCCGGCGTGACGACGGCGCGAAACTCCGCGCCCCGCGGCCGCGTCGTCCATGCCCGGGTGAAGTAGTGCCCGGACCCTGTGAACTCGTCCTGAAAGCAGAAATGCCCCATCGTGCCCACATTGACCTTGACCCGCAGGCCCCAGTCGCGCCCGGCCGCGTCGTAGGTGACCTCGACCCGGTCCGTGAGCAGCACCCGGAGACCGGCCGCGTTATGGCTCGACGGCCCGACAAAGGGCTCGTGCAGGAGGCCTTTCAGCACCGCTCCGGGGTCCTGGGCTACCAACTCCTGATAATCCGTCGATGTCTGCTTCGGGTTAACCTCGAAGCCGAGAGCGCTGGGTTTCGGAAAGCGCGGGCAGAGCGAGTAGGCCGCCTGTGGGATGGTGTCCTGCAGGTGGCCCGTCCAGTGAACGCCGAGGTCGCGGTCTCCTTTGATCAGCTGGCCGGTCACGGCGTCGTACTGCACACCTTGGCCGCGCGTTTGGTCGGCCGGCGTGACTACGGCGCGCCACTCCGCGCGAGCCGTCCGCGACGTCCAGGCCTGGGTGGCGTATCGCCCGAGCCCTGTGAACCGGTCCTGGACGCAGTAATGCGACATCGTGCCCACATTGACCTGAATCCGCAGGCCCCAACCACGCCGGGCAGTATGATCGGCGACTTCGACCCGGTCCGCGAGCAGCGCCCGGAGACCGGCTGCGTCATGGCTCGACGGGCCGACAAAGGGGTCGGCCGACGCGCAACCCGTCATCGCCAACGCCAGCGCCATACCTAGTGTCGCCCTGTGCATTCTGGTCATTCTTCTTGCCCTCCGTGTCGTGTGCATGCCGTTCATCATCACCATCCTCCTCCTCCTCCGTGGTCAGCTCCACCCCCGCCGCGACCGCCGGCGGGGCCGCCGCTGTCGCTGTTGCCGCCGGGGCCGCCGCCACCTCCGCCACCGTAGGCTGGCACCGGCGGTGGCGTCGAACCCAGCGTCCGCGTGCGGCCCCGAGGTGGAAGCCTCACCTATAGCGCGGAAGAGCCGGAACGCCTCAGGTCTATCCCCGCGCGTGCGGGGGAGCCGAGGCGCAGAATGTGAGCCGAGCTGCCGAAAACGGTCTATCCCCGCGCGTGCGGGGGAGCCCTCCTCCGTCGTCATCATGAATCGCCTGCCTTGGGTCTATCCCCGCGCGTGCGGGGGAGCCGCCTGAGCCTGAGCCTGAGCCTGAGCCGGTCTATCCCCGCGCGTGCGGGGGAGCCCGAGCGCCGCGCGCTGCTCGATGTGGCCCGCGGCCCGGACGTCTATCCCTGCGCGTGCGGGGGAGCCCTTATGGCGTTGGCGGGGAGGCCCCGGGCGGTGGGTCTATCCCCGCGCGTGCGGGGGACCCGGCTGATCGTGATGCGTCAGCTGCGTAAATACCGGTCTATCCCCGCGCGTGCGGGGGACCCAAGGATTGCCCGCGCCAATGGTAAAACGACCCTGGTGGGGTCTATCCCCGCGCGTGCGGGGGAGCCAAGGGTACGGGCACCAACTCGAAGCGCGGCAGCGGTCTATCCCCGCGCGTGCGGGGGAGCCGCCATTTTCACGGCCGCGGTTCAGGATCTCATCGGTCTATCCCCGCGCGTGCGGGGGAGCCGGTGCTAATTCAGAATCTGAACCGCCGGTCTAAGGTCTATCCCCGCGCGTGCGGGGGAGCCATAGCCTCAAGGCGGCCACGCGTCTTGCGGGTCCCGCGCCTGTCCGTTGGCCAAGCGGAGCCCTGGCCGGGAGCCGGCATCGCGCTTCAGCAAGGATATCGACGCCGCCGAAGGCCTCCGCCGCCTTGGCGATCAGGGCGCGGCAGGCGTCCGGGTCGGACATGTCGGCCTGGATGTATTGGACCTGCGCGCCGTTCTGCTCGGCGATTCGCCGTGCCAGCGCATTGTCTTCGGGCGAATCGGTGAAGGAGTTCAGCACCACCTTGGCGCCGCGCGCCGCCAGCACCTCTGCAACACCTAGGCCGATGCCGGAGTTAGAACCGGTGACGACCGCAACCTAGCCTTTGAGCGACATCTCTCTGCCTTTTCCATTTGAAAGTGATCTGGTCTTTGTGAGCTCCGGGTTCCACTGCCCACTGCTGCTATGCCCACATCTGCTAGCATAGTGGCGCAGCATAAATTGACGAGAGGCGAGCCGTCGCAATGGCGAGAGCAGACAAAAAAGGCGCCTCCCGAAGGAGGCGCTTTAGTTGTTGAGGCAGGTTTCATACAGGCAAGAAACCTATCGAGCAGTGGGCCGATGATACGAAATCAGCGGCGAGGCGGCAAGTCCCTTTTAACAGTCCCTTTATAACTGTCTGTCAGCAACAAATAGAAATGTCCGGTTTATGTACCAAATGATCTGTCCGGATTTAGAAGGTTTCCATAGGGGGGACTTCGATGCGTCGGACAGAACAAGTGCAGGGACTGAGATTGATGAAGTTTGAGGAGATTTACGAACGCACGACTGCCCGGGTGTTGAGCCAGTGTCGGAAGCGGCGTCCATCTAAGTGTCCGACTCGAAACTCTATGAGATATAGCAATACCTTGCGAGGCGTCGGGTGACGAGGCGGATATGAGCGATGAGGATCCACGCCTCGGCGCTGGCGCTGGTCTTTTCCCAGTCTTTCGCCAATCTCCGGCATCGGTTCAACCATGCGAACGTGCGCTCGACCACCCATCGGCGGGGGATGACCTCGAAACCCTCGGCGGTGTCGGAGCGTTTGACAATCTCCATTGTCCAGTCGCCGATCTTTGCCAGTTTGCCGCGCAGCTTCGGTCCTGCGTAGCCGCCGTCGGCGAAGACGTGACGCAGCCAGGGGAAGGCGTGGCGGATCGATTTGAGCACCTCCGGCGCGCCGTCGCGGTCCTGAATATCGGCGCTGTGGACGATCAGCCCGACCATCAGGCCGAGCGTGTCGGTGACGATGTGGCGCTTGCGGCCCTTGATCTTCTTGCCGGCGTCATAGCCGCAAATCCCTCCACTCCCGGTCGTTTTCACGCTCTGGCTGTCGGTCACGCCGGCCGAGGGGCTAGCCTCGCGCCCCTCCAGTTCCCGCGCCGCCATCACCAGGTGATGATTGATCGTCCTGAGCAGGCCGCTGTCGCACCAGTCGTGGACGTAACGCTGAGCCGTCGAGGGCGGCGGAAAATCGTTCGCAATCATCGCCCACTGGCAGCCCGTCGAGGCCATGCAGAGGATGGCGTTATAGACATCGCGCAGTTCTGTCGGGCGCGCGACCGGCCGATCTTCTTGTGCGCCGGCAGGAATGGCGCGACAAGCGCCCACTCCCGGTCCGCCCTGATTCTGGATCAAAAAGTTGAAGTTCCCCGTTGGCTTTGAATCCAGAGGGATTCATGATGGGTTTTATGAATAACTCCATCACCAACGGGGTGAAAATAACATGGCACAGGGCGTTCTTCCTTTCGAGTACGAAAGCGAGCTGGGCAGCAGCGATCTGACGGGTTTTGCCGGGATTGGTGTTTAGCTTGATTTGATTGAGGCATCGGGACTGGCGGCTGCGGTGCGGCGCGAGGTGCGGGTGGCGGGGCGGCAGGGCTGGCTGGCTGGATGTGCAGATGATCATCACGGTGATCGCACTCAATCTGTGCGGGGGTGATCGGGTCGAGGACCTGGAACGCCTGGAGGCGGACGCCGGCTTTGCCGCGATCATGGAGGCGGTTGAGCGGCGGCTGTTGGTGCGCCGGGAACGTCGGCAACTGAAGAGCCGGTTTTGGCGCGGTCGCGGGCGCAGCGTGCCTTCGCCGTCGGCTCTGTCAGGCTGGTTGGAACGCTTCCACGACGCAGGCCAGGAAGATCTGCGGGAGGTCGGGCGTGCCTTCATCCCGCGCCCGTCGGCGGGTCTGCCTGGTCTGCGGCGTGTCGATCAGGCGCTGGCAGGCGCTGGTGTCATTTCTGCAGCGCCATCGCGGGCCGGGCTCGGCGACGCTGGACATGGACGCGACGCTGGTGCAGAGCCACAAGCGCCAGGCGGAATACTGCTACAAGAAGTTCAAGGCATATCAGCCGTTGAACACCTGGTGGGCGGAACAGCAGGTGATCGTGCATTCCGGGTTCCGCGACGGCAATGTGCCGGCCGGCTATCAGCAGTTGCGGGTGTTGCAGGCCTCGCTGGCGGCGCCAACGTGACGGCGGAGTTCCGGCGTGCCGCCCTGGCCGTGCCGGAGGCCGAGTGGCGGCCGCTGGATCGTGTTTTCGACGGGCAACGTCAGGAGACCGGCCAGGAGTGGGCGGAAGTCTGCTATGTACCGAGTTGGGTGGGCGAGAGCAAGACGCGGGCGGATTACCGCTTCCTGGCGATCCGGGAACCGCTGGAGCAGTTGGATCTCGGCGATGGGGATCAGTTGCCGTTCCCGACCGCGGCGTTTGCCTCGAAGGGGCGCAGCAAGCTGTTCGCCCTGGTCCGTCAGGTCACTTGCATATCGGCGGCCGTGCCGCGCATACTCGCGGCGAGTGGTGTTATTCTAGGGCATGTGCATCTCCGTCCAGTGTTTGCAACGGGACAGAATCACAAACCAATGAAACCACTCAACTCTTTTCGGGTTGGGCTCTCAGGTGTTTCTGAACGGATCTTTCGACGCTGGCGAGACCGGTACGAAGTGGCGGGTGCGGAAGGTCTTTATGACCGCCGCCCCTGGGCTGGCCTTCGAGGCGGCGTGTGCCGGTGGACACGGTGATGGAGATATTGGCGTTGTTCGACACCCGTTACCGGGATTTCACGGCCAAGCACTTCTGGGAGAAGCTTGTTTCCGAGCACGGCTTTTCGCAAAGCTGCAACTGGGTCCGGATCACCTTGCAGGCCCATGGCCGGATCCGCCCGGTGCCGCGGGGCGCATCGGCGCAAGCGAGAGCGGTGCGCCTTGCCTGGCATGATGCTGCAACAAGACGGCTCAACTCACCAATGGGTGCCGGGGCAGTGGTGGGATCTGATGTAACTACTCAACCCACCCCAAAGGTTGCGTTCCTGGGTTCGATCGGCACCAGATATAGAGAATTTTCTTGCATTGAGGGCGTGGATATGCGTCAAGTTATCTATGACTCATTTACCCGACCTGAGCCGATTGACGCATGCAGAGAAAGATGCCTTGATCCTCGCGCTGTGGACGCAGGCACAGGAACTGGTGGCAGTGAACGAGGGCTTTGCCAGGCGCGTCACGGAACTTGAGGCAAAGCTTGGTGAGCCTGCGAAGACGCCGGACAACTCCAGTACGCCGCCGTCGCATGGGCGCAAGGCGAACAAGAAACCGGCCCGGGGCAACCGCAAAAAACGGCGCAAGGGGCATGGTGGCGGTGGGCGTCCTCTGCACCCTGACCCGGATCAGCGGGTGGTTGCGAAGGCGCTGTCCTGCCCACACTGTTATTCAGCGCTCGGCGATGAGGATCACAAGTTGCATGCGATTTATGACAAGATCGAATTGCCGCGCCCCGCTCCCATTGTCACCCGTGTGGAACTGTATGCGGCGAGGTGTCCTCATTGTTCGGAGCGCTTTGTGGCGCCGGTTCCGGCGGGGCTTGAGCCGGGGTCTCCGTTCACCCCGTCGATCGAGGCGATGGCGGTTTACATGCGTTATGAACACGCGGTCAGTTACCAGCGTCTGTCGAAACTGTTCGCCGATTTGCACGGCTTGACGATCAGCCAAGCCGCCCTGGTCAACCTGTTCAAGAGGGTCAAGCCCGGCTTTGACGCCCAGTTCCAGGCGGTTCTTGCCCGCCTGCGACAAAGCCGGATCGTCTGCTCCGACGAGACCGGCGCACGCATCAAGGGGCGCAACGCCTGGGAATGGGTTTTCCAAAACGATGAAGTCTGCGTCCACGTCATCCGCAACAGTCGGGCGAAGGCGGTGGCCGAGGACGTGATGGACGGCCACCGGCCCGCCATCTGGGTGTCCGATCTTTACGGCGGCCAGCGGGGGCTCGGGGAGGCCTGGCAAATCTGTCTGGCCCACCAGTTGCGCGACTGCCAGTATGCCATCGACGCTGGCGATGCGATCTTCGCACCGGCAATGAAAATGCTCATCTTGCGCGCCTGTGTTCTGGGCCGACGGCGAAAGCGTCTGAAGGACATTACACTTCAGAAATACCGGGGCGACCTGGACCGGCGAATGGACAAGGTTATGGCTTGTCAGCCAACCAACAAAGACGGAATTCGCCTGCGCAAACGCTACGGCAAAGACCGTGACAGCCTGTTCACATTCATGACCGAACGCGACGTGCCGCCAACCAACAACGGCTCGGAACAAGCCATCCGCCCCTCAACCACCTTCCGCAAGGTCACCGGGGGATTCCGCTCCAACTGGGGGGCCGACTTCTACGCCAACGTTCGCTCCGTCCTCAACACCGGAAAACGGCAAGGCCTGTCTGCTTTCCAGGCAATCCAGGCCACCATCGCTGGAAAATCAGTGATCCAACCGGGTTGAGTAGTTACGATCTGATTGTCACCATGGACGATGCCACCTCGGATATCTGTTCGGCCCATTTCGTCGCAGAGGAAGGCACCATGAGTAGCTTCGAGGCCCTTGCCGAGGTGATTGAAGAACACGGCCTGTTCTGCTCTCTCTATGCCGATCGCGGCTCTCACTACTGGCACACGCCGGAAGCCGGGGGCAAGGTCGACAAGGACAATCCGACCCAGGTTGGCCGGGCCCTGAAGCAGCTCGGCATCGAGTTGATCGCGGCTTGTTCGCCCGAAGCCCGTGGCCGTTCGGAACGCATGTTCGGCACATTGCAAAAGCGCCTGCCCCAGGAGTTTCGGCTGGCCGGGATCACCGACATGGCTGAAGCCAACCGCTTCCTGCACGACATCTTCATCCCCCGGCACAACGCCCGCTTTGCCATCAAGCCAACAGCGAGCGGAGCAGGCCAGGGCACCGCCTTCGTGCCATTCGCGGGCGCCTTGAAGGACATTCTCTGCGTATGGGAGGAACGGGTCGTCGGCAACGACAACACGGTGCGCTACCGCAACCGCGTGTTACAGATCCCCGAGGACCGTCACCGCCATCACTATGTGAAGGCCCGCGTCCGGGTCCACGAATACCCCGATGGCGGTCTGGCCGTCTTTCACGGACCAAGGTGCTTGGCCAAATACGATGCCAAAGGAAAACCCAAACAGGAGCAAAACCCAATCGCCGCGCGAAACGCTTCGACGCACGAAAAAGCCGCTCTGTGGATAAGTGGACAGCCCGGCTGCGCCGACCTGACAACTTAACCACAGAGCCAACTACCAAAACAGAAGTGGTCAATTAATATGGTACATAAAGCGGTCAATTCAGTTTGTTATCGACAGTCCCTTTTAACTCACTGGCCCAAAAGCCGGATTTCACGGGGAAATTGGTCTTGGATTGCAATTTTTCTGCTTGCTCTCGCAGAGGCTGGATTTCCCGGTTTGGGCCGGGCGGAACCGGCTCATGGGATAGCCATGCACGGGGTGCCGGCGCTGGAGCCGGGATTTACCCATCTGCCCTATGCGAACCCGGCGGCGCCCAAGGGAGGGAGAGTGGTTTTCGGCGAGACCGGCGGCTTCGACAGCCTGAATCCCTATTTGTTGAAGGGCCGAGCGCCCTGGGGGGTGCGGGCGCACACGATCGAGTCGCTGATGGCCCGGAGCTACGACGAGCCGTTCACACTCTACGGGTTGCTGGCCGAATCGGTCGAGACGCCGGAGGACCGCTCCTGGGTGGAATTCACCCTGCGGCCCGAGGCCCGATTCTCCGATGGCAGTCCGGTGACGGTGGCAGACGTGATGTGGTCGCTCGAGACCGTTGGAACGCAAGGTCACCCTGCCTTCCGCAATGCGTGGAACGCGGTAAGCGGGGTCGAGCAGACCGGGCCGCTGAGCCTGCGGATCAGCTTTGCCGAGCCGAATCGCGAGTTGGCGCTGATCATGGGGCTGCGCCCGGTGCTGAAGCGACAAGAGTGGGAGGGACGGGAGTTCGATCGCTCGACGCTGGAGCCGATTACCGGGTCGGGACCCTATGTGGTGGGCCACTTCGAGCCTGGGCGCTTTATCAGTTTCCAGCGCAACCCGGACTATTGGGGACGCAATCTGGGGGTGAATAGCGGGCTCAACAACTTCGACGACATCAAGTACGAATATTACCGCAATTCCGAGGCTTTATGGTCGGCGGTCAAGACCGGCGAGGTGTCGGTGTTCATCGATTCAAACGCCGCCCGCTGGGCCGAAGGGTACGACTTTCCGGCCGCCGAAGAGGGCCGGTTGTTGCGCGGCGAGATCGCCCATGGCCGGCCGACGGGGATGTATGGTTTTGTTTTCAACACCCGGCGCGCGGCCTTCGCCGACCGCCGGGTGCGCGCGGCATTGGCGCAGAGTTTCGACTGGGAATGGGTCAACCAGCGGCTGTTCCGCAGCCAGTACAAGCGGATCGAAAGCTACTTCGCGAACTCGACCTTTGGTTTCTCAGGACCGGCCGCGGGGCGCGAGGCTGAACTGCTGGCGCCCTTTGCCGCCGAGTTGCCTGACGGCACGCTGGAGGCAGGGTGGCGGCCGCCTGTCAGCGACGGCTCAGGGCGCGACCGTAAGAACCTGCGCGCGGCGGCGCGGCTGCTGGAGGCCGCGGGCTGGAAGGTCGACGGGCGGCGGCGCAAGAACGCGGCGGGCGAACCTTTGAGCTTCGAGGTACTGGTGGCGAGCACCGCGGACGAGACCCTGGCCGAGCTTTGGAGCGGTGCGCTGGGGCGGCTGGGTGTCGAGGCCCGGGTTCGCCGGGTCGACAGCGCCCAATACGTCGCGCGGCGGCGCGGCTATGACTACGATATTACGGTGAACCGCTGGTTCCTGTCACTTAGTCCTGGCGTCGAGCAGCGGCTGTACTTTGGCGCCAATGGGCGGATCGAACCAGGGACGCGAAACTACATGGGCGTTGACGACCCGGCAGTCGACTCGATGATCGCAGCACTGCTGGCGGCGGCGAATCGCCCCGAATTCGAGGCTGCGGTGCGGGCACTCGACCGGGTTTTGAGCGCCGGGATCTATGTGATTCCCTTCGGCTACCTGCCTACCGACCGGGTGGCCTGGCAGAATGGCTATGCAAAGCCGGAGCGCGATGCGCTGTATGGCTGGCGGCCGGAGGTGTGGTGGAAAGAGGCGGAGTAGGGGGCTAGATGAATTTCCGGAACATCTTCGTCTGGTCGAACAGCTCCTCCAGTGTCTTCATGCGCTGTCTGGTCTCCTTCCAAGTGCCGTTTTGGACCGCGGCGATGAGCGCCTCGACGGTGAAGAGGGTGACCACCGAGCTGTCCCAGGCCGAGGGCGCCTCGATGCGGCAGTTGAAACAGTGGGTGGCATGCTTGGCGGCGGGCGAGCCCCATTGGTCGGTGAACAGCACCAGGGTCACGCCCTTGGCCGAGGCCATCTCCGCCAGTTTCAGGATGTCGCGCTCGTAACGCCGGATATCAAAGGCGACCAGCACGTCGCCCTTTCGCATGTTCAGCACGTAATGCGGCCAGGTGTTCGAGTTGGCCGCAACCAGGGTCATGCCGCCCCGGATCACCTGCATATGGGTGAAGAAATAGTCCGCCAGCGACCGGGTGATCCGGCCGCCGACCAGATATACTGAGCGCTTGCGGTCGGAGAGCAATGCCGTCACTGCGTCGAAATCTTCCGGATCGAGTTGCCGCAGGGTCTGGCGCATGTTGTCCATGACGACATCTGCGAAGCGGTTGAGGATATGTGTGTCCGGCGCGTCCGCGGCCCAGCGGTCATGCTTGGAGATCGGGTTGGAGATGGTCGCTTCCAGTTCGGCCCGCAGCGCCGCCTGCAGGTCCGGGAACCCGCCAAATCCAAGTTTCTTCGCCATCCGAACCGCTGTCGGGGTCGAGACGCCGGAGTTTTCCGCAATGGTGGTGATGCTTCCCATCCCCGAAACCGGATAGTTTTCCAGCATTTCATCGGCGAGTTGCCGTTCGGCCCGGGTCAGGCTGTCGAACCGGCTGTGGATGCGTTCGGCCACGGTCGTGTCTAGAGATGGCTTCATCGTCGCGTATAGCCTCCCGGGTCGCCGTTCGAGGTTGCGAATGAAACTGTCCGCACTGCCACGGTGTATCTGGAAACATTATTTCAGAAACTTCTTTGACTGTCGCCAAGAATCTGAAATGATATCTTCAAAATATCTCGGAGGGGAGGGCCTGCGCTAATGCCGGTTCATACCGCGACAGATAATTCAACAGCGAACGACGTTGTCGAGGTCAGGAACCCGGCGGGTGCCGGCGTGTTTTTGATTGTCTGTGAGCATGCGTCCAATTTCATCCCGGAAAGCTTTGCTGGTCTGGGTCTGGATGACGCGGCGCTGGAAAACCATATCGCCTGGGATCCCGGCGCGATGGCGGTGGCTGAAACCATGTCGTCCCTGTTGGATACGCCCCTGGTCGCGCAGCGGTATTCACGTCTCCTATATGACTGCAATCGCCCGCCATCGTCTGAATCCGCGGTGCCCGAAATGAGCGAGATTTATCCGGTTCCAGGCAATGCCGGACTGTCGGCCGCGGATCGCCAGGCGCGTGTGGACCGGTTCTATACGCCTTTTCATGACACGCTGGCCGCCTGTATCGACCGCCGGATCAATGCGGAAATCGAGCCGGTGATCGTCACGGTCCATTCCTTCACGCCGGTCTACAAAGGCGTTCGGCGCGCGGTGGAGCTAGGCATTCTCCACGACACCGACACCCGATTGGCCGATGCACTAATCGAGACCACCACAACCGGGACTGATCTCGTTATCCGCCGCAACGAACCTTACAACGCATCGGATGGGGTGGCCCATACCCTGGTCGAGCATGGTATATCTCGCGGACTCTTGAATGTGATGTTTGAAATACGGAATGATCTGATAACGGATATTGCCAGTCAGACCGAGATGGCGGAGAGATTGTCAAACTGCCTGACGGGAGCACTCGCGAGGTTGGCGGATATGTCGGGAGAGCGGGAATTTGGCTAAAGCGGTTGTGGCATATGTGCGTTTCATTGACGCCCTGAACCGGCGGATTGGCCGGTTCGCGATGTACCTGCTGTTCGTGATGATGGGGATCCTGCTGTATTCCTCGATTACGAAGACCTTCTTCTTCCCGTCGCTGTGGACGCTGGAGATGGCGCAGTTCACCATGGTTGCTTACTACCTGCTGGGGGGTGGCTATTCGATGCAGCTTGGATCGCATGTCAGGATGGATCTTGCCTACGGCGCATGGTCGGACAAGACCAAGGCCGGGGTTGATGCATTCACCGTTATGTTCCTGATCTTCTATCTTTGCATCCTGCTTTATGGCGGAATTTCCAGCACCAGTTACGCGCTGCAATACGGCGAGGTGAACCCAACCGCCTGGCGGCCGAAAATTGCGCCGGTCAAGATTGTCATGGTGATCGGGATACTCATGATGCTGTTGCAGGCGATCTCGATGTTCTTCAAGGACCTGGCCAAGGTGCGGGGTTTCGACCTTGATGGGAAAATCTCGAAATGAGCTATGAACTCATCGCGCTGCTGATGTTTTCCACCATGATGCTGATGCTCATGACCGGACAGCGCGTGTTTGGCGCCATCGGGTTCGTCGCCGTCGGCGCGGCCCTGTTGCTATGGGGCACGGGCGGCTCGCAACTGGGATTCTCGGCGGCCATGAAGCTGATGAAATGGTATCCGCTGCTGACACTGCCGCTGTTCATCTTCATGGGCTATGTGCTGTCGGAGTCGCGCATCGCCGATGACCTCTACAAGATGTTCCATGTCTGGATGGGCACGTTGCATGGCGGGTTGGCTATTGGCACGGTTGGGCTGATGGTGCTGATCTCGGCGATGAACGGGCTCAGTGTCGCTGGCATGGCGATCGGCGCGACCATTGCACTGCCGGAATTGTTGCGCCGTGGTTACGACAAGCAGATGGTGACGGGGGTGATCCAGGCGGGTAGTTCGCTGGGCATTCTGGTTCCGCCCTCGGTGGTGCTGGTGCTGTATGCGATGATCGCGCGCCAGCCGGTTGGCCAGCTTTGGCTGGCGGGTGTGTTTCCGGGCCTGATGATGGCCGGGCTTTTCGTCATCTACATCGTGGTTCGGTGCAAGCTCCAGCCGCATCTGGGCCCGGCGCTGGCGAAGAAGGATCTTTTGACATTCGAAGAAATCGCCAGTGAACCGGTCAGGGTAAATTACCTGCTGATTGGCGCCATACTGGTGCTGCTGACCCCGTACTGGGCGGGTTGGGTCTCGGGGCAGACGACGGTTGTCGCCAGTGGTTGGCTCGGCATCATCGGGTATGCGTTCCGCTCGAAGCTGAACTGGCACACCAAATACTGGATGAAAGAGAAATACCGCCTGCTCTTCGCCGGCCTGCTGCCGATCATCATCTTCGCGGCCATGATGGTGCCCTTTGTTAACGGCTGGACCAGCCTTGTGGAGAGCTCGGCCATCGGAGCGATGACCGCGATGATTGCCGCGATAGTCAAGGGGCGGATGAACCGCGAGGTATTCGAGACCTCGGTGCGTCAAACGCTGGCCATCTCGTGCATGTTCATGTGGATCATTCTGGCGGCGCTGTGCTTTGGCGCGGTGTTCGACGGGCTGGGGGCGGTAAAGGCGATCGAGGGGTTCTTCATTGGCCGCCTGGGTCTCGGACCGTGGGAAATCCTGTTGCTGATGCAATTGTCCTATCTGCTGATGGGAACATTCCTCGACGATACCGCCATGCTGGTGATCGTAGCACCCCTGTATGTGCCGTTGGTCGGGTCGCTGGGTTTCGACCTGATCTGGTATGGTGTCCTCTACACGATCACCTGCCAGATCGCCTACATGACGCCGCCCTTCGGTTATAACCTGTTCCTGATGCGCGCCATGGCGCCGCCGGAGATCACGATCATCGACATCTACCGCTCGATCATTCCCTTCGTGCTGGTGATGATCGTTGGCCTCGGGCTGGTGACGGTTTTCCCCGAAATCGCGATGTGGCTGCCCAACTATGTATACGCAAAGTGAGACGGAGTGAGGCCCGAGTAGAAAACAAAAACCAAACCAACCAAAACCGACAGAGGAGACGACCATGACCGATAGACGCAGGTTTCTTACCAATGCCGGCCTGGCGGCCGGAGCGGCCGGCGCCACGGCGCTCAGCGCCCCTTATGTCCAGGCGCAGTCGACCATCCGGTGGCGGCTCCAGACTTATGCCGGCGCAGCGCTGGCCGAGCATGTCATCAAGCCTGCGATCGACAGTTTCAACAAGATCGCCCGCGACGAGATGCAGATCGAGCTGTTTTTCGGCGACCAGCTGGTGCCGACGGGCGAGCTGTTCCGCGCCATGCAGAACGGCACCATCGACGCGGTGCAGTCGGATGACGACAGCATGGCCTCGCCGACCGAGGTGACCGTGTTCGGCGGCTACTTCCCGTTCGCCAGCCGCTATTCGCTGGACGTGCCGGTGCTGTTCAACCAGTACGGGCTGAACGAGATCTGGGACGCCGAATACTCGAAGGTCGGGGTGAAGCACATCTCGGCCGGGGCATGGGACCCGTGCCACTTCAACACCAAGGATCCGATCAACAGCCTTGAAGACCTGAAGGGCAAGCGCGTCTTCACCTTCCCCACAGCGGGCCGCTTCCTGACTCAGTTCGGTGTGGTGCCGGTGACGCTGCCATGGGAGGACATTGAGGTTGCCGTGCAGACCGGCGAACTTGACGGCATTGCCTGGTCGGGCATCACCGAGGACTACACCGTTGGCTGGGCCGATGTGACCGACTACTTCCTGACCAACAACATCTCGGGCGCCTGGGCGGGGTCGTTCTTCGCCAACATGGACCGCTGGAACGAGCTGCCGGATCATCTGAAGGAGCTGGTGAAGGTGACCTTCGACAGTTCGCACTACTACCGCCAATGGTGGTATTGGGGCGGCGAGGCGCATCTGCGGACCAAGGGAACCAAGCTTAAACTGACCACCATCCCGGACGAGGAATGGGCGACGGTCGAAGCGGCCGCGCTGGTGTTCTGGGACGAGATCGCCGCCGAGTCCGAGGTCAAGGCGAAGGTTGTCCAGATCTTCAAGGACTACAACGAGACGATGGTGAAGGCCGGACGGCCCTACCGCTACGGCTGATCCATCTACACACGAACATTCGCCGCCCCGGCCTTCGGGGCGGCGGCCAAGGCCGCTCATTGCGAGGAGAAACCTGAGTGTTTGATATCAGACGGGTGCAGGGCGGGGCGCGCGGACGCAGTTCGGGCAGTGCCTGCGGTGGTTTTGCATGGGCGGTCGCAACCTCGGACGACTCGGTTGCGGATATCTGCACACAGACCCGGAACGCACTGGCCAAGATCGACGAGATTCTGGCCGGTCTGGGCACCGACAAGACCCATTTGGTCAATGTCACGATCTATATCGACAAGATGCAACTCAAGGGCGAAATGGACCGCGCCTGGTGTGAATGGATCGGCGACGATCCGGACAACTGGCCACAGCGGGCCTGCATCGAGTCGCGGCTCTATGAATATGATCTGGTCGAGGTTGTCGTCATCGCCGCCGCACCACAAGCCGGGCTCGACAACTTGCGAACCTGATTGACCTGCACAGTAACGCTACAGGAAAACCGATGAGTGGAATGTTGACCCTCGAAGAACTGAATCAGGCCGTCGCAGATGGCGAGATCGACACCGTTATCACCGCCCAGATCGACATGCAGGGCCGGCTGATGGGTAAACGCTTTCAGGCCGAATTCTTCCTCGATAGCGCCTGGAAGGAGACCCATAGCTGCAACTATCTTCTGGCGACCGACATGGAGATGGAAACGGTCGAGGGCTACAAGTCGACCAGTTGGGAAGCCGGGTATGGCGACTATGTCATGAAGCCCGACATAGCGACCCTGCGCCGGGTTCCCTGGCTGGAGGGCACGGCACTGGTGCTGTGCGACACGCTGGATCACGCAACCCATTCGGATGTTCCCCATGCACCGCGCGCCATCCTGAAGCGTCAGGCGGCGAGGCTGGCGGCGATGGGCATGAAGGCCTTCATGGCGACCGAGCTGGAATATTTCCTTTTCAAGGAAAGCTACGAAGAGGCACAGCAGGGCGGTTATCACAATCTGCAAACCTACGGTGCCTATAACGAGGATTACCACATCTTCCAGACCACCAAGGAGGAAGATGTCACCCGGGCAATCCGCACCGGCCTGCAAGGGGCGGGGATACCGGTCGAGTGCTCCAAGGGCGAGGCATCGGCCGGGCAGGGCGAGATCAATGTCCGCTATTCGGATGCGCTGACCATGGCGGACCGCCATGTCATCATCAAGAACGCCTGCAAGGAGATCGCCTGGGCCAAGGGCCGGGCCCTGACCTTCCTGGCCAAGTGGGATTACGACGCGGCGGGGAATTCCAGCCATGTGCATCAGTCACTGTGGAGCGCCGACGGCAAGACGTCGCTGTTCCATGACCCGGAAGCCGAGTTCGGCATGTCCGAATTGATGCGCAACTACGTAGCGGGTCTGTTGCACAATGCCCGCGACATCACTTGCTTCCTGGCCCCCTGCATCAACTCGTACAAGCGGTTCCAGGCGGGTACCTTCGCGCCGACCAAGGCGATCTGGAGCCGGGACAACCGCACCGCGGGCTATCGTATGTGCGGCGAGGACACCAAGGCAATCCGCATCGAATGCCGTGTCGGCGGGTCGGACCTGAACCCCTATCTGGCCGAGGCGGCGATGCTGGCGGCGGGGATCGACGGGATCGAGAACAAGCGGGAACTGCCGCCCCCCTTTGTGGGCGACGCTTATGGCGACGCCGAAGTGGAGGAAATTCCGACCACGCTGAGAGATGCGGCCAGCGCGCTCGACGGCTCGGCGATGTTGCGCGGGGCCTTCGGGGACGATGTTGTCGACCACTATGTGCATGCAGCACGGTGGGAGCAGACCGAGTACGACCGCCGCATCACCGACTGGGAAGTCGCGCGCGGGTTTGAGAGGCCCTGATTCTGGATCAAAAAAGTTGAAATTCCCCGTTGTCTTTGAATCTAAAGGGATTTATGATGGTTTTTGCGATTAACTCCATCACCAACGGGGTGAAAATAACATGGCACAGGGCGTTCTTCCTTTCGAGTACGAAAGCGAACCGGGCAGCAGCGATCTGACGGGTTTTGCCGGGATTGGTGTTTACCTTGATTTAATTGAGGCATCGGGACTGGCGGCTGCGGTGCGGCGCGAGGTGCGGGTGGCGGGGCGGCAGGGCTGGCTGGATGTGCAGATGATCATCACGGTGATCGCACTCAATCTGTGCGGGGGTGATCGGGTCGAGGATCTGGAACGCCTGGAGGCGGACGCCGGCTTTGCCGCGACCATGGATGCGGTTGAGCGGCGGCTGTTGGTGCGCCGGGAACGGCGGCAACTGAAGATCCGGTTTCGGCGCGGTCGCGGGCGCAGCGTGCCTTCGCCGTCGGCTCTGTCGGGCTGGTTGGAACGCTTCCACGACGCAGGCCAGGAAGATCTGCGGGAGGTCGGGCGTGCCTTCATCCCGCGGCCGTCGGCGGGTCTGCCTGGTCTGCGGCGTGTCAATCAGGCGCTGGTGTCATTTCTGCAGCGCCATCGCGGGCCGGGCGCGGCGACGCTGGACATGGACGCGACGCTGGTGCAGAGCCACAAGCGCCAGGCGGAATACTGCTACAGGAAGTTCAAGGCCTGTCAGCCGTTGAACACCTGGTGGGCGGAACAGCAGGTGATCGTGCATTCCGGGTTCCGCGACGGCAATGTGCCGGCCGGCTATCGGCAGTTGCGGGTGTTGCAGGCCTCGCTGGCGGCGCTGCCTGGGGGCGTGGACAAGGCCTGTCTGCGCTCGGACACGGCGGGTTATCAGAAGGATCTGCTGCTCTGTTGTGGCGCGGGCCGGGACAAGGTTTTCGGGGTGATCGAGTTTGCCGTCGGCGCCAACGTGACGGCGGAATTCCGGCGCGTCGCCCTGGCGTGCCGGAGGCCGAGTGGCGACCGCTGGATCGTGTTTTCGACGGGCAACGTCAGGAGACCGGCCAAGAGTGGACGGAGGTCTGCCATGTACCGAGTTGGGCGGGCGAGAGCAAGACGCGGGCGGATTACCGCTTCCTGGCGATCCGGGAGCCGCTGGAACAGTTGGAGCCTGGCGATGGGGACCAGTTGCCGTTCCCGACCGCGGCGTTTGCCTCGAAGGGGCGCAGCAAGCTGTTCGCCCTGGTCACCAACCGTGATCTGCCGGGCGATGAGGTGATCTGGTGGTCCCGGGAGCGCTGTGGCAAGAGCGAGGAAGTCCACGCGGTGATGAAGCACGACCTGGCTGGCGGCACCCTGCCCTCGGGTCTGTTCGGAGCCAATGCGGCCTGGTGGGCGATCATGGTGCTGGCGCATAATCTGAACGCGGTGATGAAGCAACCGGTTCCGGGACCGGCCTGGGTGGCACGGCGGATGAAGGCCTTGCGCCTGGCTCTGATCGCCCTGCCTGGCCGGGTGATCCGTCATGCGCGGCGGCTGATCATCCGTTTGGGGAGCGAAGCGGGGCTCGATCTGGTGCTGAGCGCCAGGCGGAAGATCCTGGCCCTGGCGCGCGGCCCGACCTGACGGCTCCAGCCTGCCACGATATCCTTGCTGAAGTGCGATGCCGGCTCCCGGCCAGGGCTTCGCTTGGCCAACGGACAGGCGCGGGACCCGCAAAACGCGTGGCCACCTTGAGAATATCTCCTCGAGCGCGAAATCCGCGGGAGTGGTGCCCGGGCGCGGGGCAAAAACCCCACAACGGCACCCATCGCCGCCCCTGCCGAGGCGCGTCAGGGATTTAGTTCGGGAATCCTGGGAGGGCATGAGGTAGCAATGACGGGAACATTGAAGCTCGTCTCGCCGGTCAATGGCGAGGTCTATGTGGAGCGCCCGGTGGCGAGCCGGGGCGAAGTTGATGCGGTGCTGGTCAAGGCCCGTGCGGCGCAGAAGGACTGGGCCGCCCGTCCGCTGGCCGAACGGGTTGCGCTGGTGCGCGCCGGGATCGCCCGGCTGCGCGCCCTGAACGACGAGATCGTGCCCGAGATCGCCTGGCAGATGGGCCGCCCGGTGCGCTATGGCGGCGAGATCAGCGGGGTCGAGGAACGCGCCTACCATATGGCCGACATCGCCGGCGAGGCGCTGGCGCCAATGCATATCGAGGACAGCGACGCCGCTTGCCGCATGATCCGGCGCCAGCCGCTGGGCGTGGTCATGGTGATCGCGCCCTGGAACTATCCCTATCTGACCGCCGTCAACACCATCGCCCCGGCGTTGATTGCCGGTAATGCGGTGATTTTGAAACACGCAACCCAAACCTTGCTGGCGGGTGAGCGATTCCAGCAAGCCTTCGACGACGTCGGACTGCCGGAGGGGCTGTTCCGCAACCTGGCGCTGGACCATGCCACCACCGAGGCGATGCTGGCGGACCGTGCGGTGGATTTCGTCAACTTCACCGGCTCGGTCGGCGGTGGCCGCGCCATCGAACGCGCGGCGGCAGGCACCTTCATGGGCGTCGGGCTAGAACTGGGCAGCAAGGATCCGGGCTATGTGCGCGCGGACGCCGATCTGAGCGGCGCGGTGGCGACGCTGATTGACGGCGCCATGTTCAACGCCGGCCAGTGCTGCTGCGGTATCGAGCGCATCTACGTCGCCGAGCCGCTGTTCGACGACTTTGTCGAGCAGGCGGTGGCGATCACACGGGCCTATGTGCTGGGCGATCCGCATGATCAGGCGACCACGCTGGGCCCGATGGCGCAGACCCGCTTTGCCCGCCTGGTGCGTGAGCAGACGGCGGAGGCAGTGGCGAAGGGCGCGCGGGCGCTGATCGATCCTGCGGAGTTCGCCGCCGATGACCCGCAAACCGCCTATCTGGCCCCGCAAATCCTGGTCGATGTAGATCACTCGATGCGGGTAATGCGCGAGGAGAGCTTCGGTCCTGTCGTCGGCATCATGAAGGTCAAGGATGACGACGAGGCGGTTGACCTGATGAACGACAGCGAGTTTGGCCTGACCGCCGCCATCTGGACCGCCGATACTGCCCGCGCCGCCGAGCTTGGCGAACGGATAGAGATCGGCACTGTGTTCATGAACCGCTGCGACTATCTGGACCCGGCTTTGTGCTGGACCGGCTGCAAGGACACCGGTAGGGGTGGTGCGTTGTCGGTGATCGGCTACCACAACATGACCCGACCAAAATCATATCACCTGAAAAAGAGGGCCTGACGCGCATGAGTCCTGTTGCCAATTGGAGCTATCCCACGTCGATCCGCTTCGGTGCCGGACGTATCTCGGAACTGCCCGAGGCCGTGTGCGCCGCCGGGATGACCCGGCCGTTGCTGGTCACCGACACCGCACTGGCGGCCCTGCCGATCACCCGGAACGCTCTCGACCTGCTGGACCGGGCAGGGCTGAAGCCGGGGCTGTTCTCCGGGGTCCAGTCGAACCCGACCGACGCAAACCTTGAAGTCGGCGTCGCCGCTTTCCGCGAAGGCGGCCATGACGGCGTGGTCGCCTTCGGCGGCGGCTCCGGCCTTGATCTGGGGAAATGCGTTGCCTTCATGCATGGGCAGACCCGCCCGGTGTGGGACTTCGAGGATATCGGTGATTTCTGGACCCGGGCGGATCCTGCGGGCATTGCCCCCATCGTCGCGGTGCCGACCACGGCGGGCACCGGTTCCGAGGTTGGCCGTGCCGGGGTCATCACCAATTCTACGGACCATGTGAAGAAGATAATCTTTCATCCGAATATGTTGCCGCAAACTGTTATTTGTGATCCAGAATTAACCGTCGGGATGCCGCGATTTATCACCGCCGGAACCGGCATGGACGCCTTCGCCCATTGCCTGGAAGCCTATTGCGCGCCGTCCTACCATCCGATGTCCGATGGCATCGCCATCGAGGGCATGCGGCTGGTCAAGGAATACCTGCCGCGCGCCTATGCCACCCCGGACGACATCGAGGCCCGCGCCCAAATGATGAGCGCCGCCGCGATGGGTGCGGTGGCATTTCAGAAGGGGCTGGGGGCAATCCATGCGCTGTCGCACCCGATCGGCGCCAAGCACGACACCCATCACGGCATGACCAACGCCGTGGTGATGCCCGCCGTCCTGCGTGCGAACCGTGCCGCCATCGAGGAGAGGATCGACCGACTGGCGGCGTTCCTGGGTATCTCGGGGGGGTTCGACGGCTTCCTGAACTTCGTGCTGGCGCTGCGCGCCGAGTTGGGCGTCCCTGCGGGGTTGATCGATTTCGGCATCCCCGAGACCAGCTTCGACGGCATCGCCGAGATGGCTCCGGACGACCCCACGGCAGGAGGTAACCCGATCAAGCTGACTCGCGAGTTGGCCCGCGAGATGGTGGAAGCGGCGCGGTAGGGAAAACCCCTGCCTGAAGGGATTCAGCGACCGGCTGGAAACGGATATGATCCCTGGATGCGTCAAACAAATGTGCCACGGAAACAGCCGCCGCTAAATTCACAAACCAAGTGCAACACCGGTATGCTCCGGAGTTGCGATGGGCAAGCACTATGACCAGCGTGATTGGCCGCATGATGGGCCGATCGACTTCGACAATCGGCCGCGAGTTGCGGCGAAACAGCCTGCCAAAGGCCGGTTACAAGCCGGCATCTGCGGATCGCATCGCCTTTGCGCGACGAAGACGGCTCTCACGGATCGAGCGCCTGAGCCCGCCGGGGGATCATGTCCGCGACCACCTTGCGATGGGCTGGTCGCCAGAGCGGATCGCCGGCAGGCTCAGACTGGAAGGATCCGAACACAGAGTGAGCCACGGGGAGACCTATCGCTTCATCTACCGCTGGCCGGTGCGCCGTGAGAAGCTGCATCGCTACCTGCCTCGGGCCAAGGCGACCAGGGGCCGGCGCTGTTTCAAACGCCGGCGCGGCCCGATCCCGCGCCGCCGCTCCATTCATGAGCGCGGACAAGCCATTGATACCCGCGATCAATTCGGCCATTGGGAGGGCGACCTCATGCGGTTCCGCACCCAGCGAGGCAATCTTCTGACCGCCGTCGAGCGCAAGACCGGCCTGACCCTCGCCACCGGCTTGCCGTGCAAGACCGCCGAGGCCACCGCCGCCAGCCTCACCGGCCTCCTCGAAGGCCTGCCGGGGGCCGCCAGGCGCTCCATCACCTGCGACAACGGCCCGGAGTTCGCCGAGCACAAGAAGCTGGAATGTGATCTTGGAATCCCGACCTTCTTCTGCGATCCGCACTCGCCTTGGCAGCGCGGCTCGATCGAGAACGCCAACGGAATTCTCAGGCGCGACCCGCCACGCAAGACAGAACTCGCCGACGACACCGAGCAGGACATCCAGGATATCGTCTGGGCCAATAACACAACACCCCGAAAACGCCCCGGTTTCTTAACCCCCGCCGAGGCCTTCCTGCATCAACTCAGGTGTTGCACTTGAAATGTGAATCCAGCGTCTCCTATAAAGAAACAACACATCTGAAACGAAAATCTTTCAGCCGCCCGTCAATTACCAACTTGAGCAGGATATCGAACGTCCTCCGGCCGCTTTCAGCGATCACCCCGACCGGCGCCCGGTCCCGGATTGCGGAACGTGCGGGCCGAGGTAAACTTGACTGGTCGGCTGCTGATATTGCGAAAGCGGTGCAGCTTGGTTAAGGACACGGCGAACCAACCCCCACACCAATCCGAATCGAGAGAAGCGCCATGACGACGAATGCGGAATTGAACCAGCGGAAACTGACGGCAGTGGCCAGCGGAGTTGGCTCGAAGGCAATCTACGCAGCCCGGGCGGAGAACGCCGAGCTTTGGGATGTCGAGGGACGCCGCTTCATCGACTTCGCCGCTGGAATCGCGGTGACCAATACCGGCCACCGGCACCCGAAGGTAATGGCGGCAGTGGCCGAGCAGGCGCAGGCATTCACCCATACCTGCTTCCATGTCGCACCTTACGAGTCCTATATCAGCCTAGCCGAGGAACTGAACGCCATCGCTCCTGGCGACTTCGCCAAGAAAACCGTGTTCCTTTCGACCGGGGCCGAGGCGGTGGAGAACGCCATCAAGCTGGCGCGCTATCACACCGGCCGGTCGGGCGTGATCGCCTTCTCCGGCGCCTTCCATGGCCGCACCCTGCTGGGCATGGCGCTGACCGGCAAGGTGATGCCCTACAAGAAGGGCTTTGGGCCGTTCCCGGCCGAGGTCTATCACGCGACCTTCCCCCATGCCTTCCACGGCATCACCGTCGAGCGAGCGCTGGACGACCTTAACCGCCTGCTAGCCACCGATGTCGACCCGGGCCGGGTGGCGGCATTTATTGTCGAGCCGGTGCAGGGCGAGGGCGGCTTTAACATCGCCCCGCCGGAGTTCCTGAAAGCGCTGCGCGAAATTGCCGACGAGCATGGCATCCTGCTGATCTCGGACGAGATCCAGGCCGGCATGGGCCGGACGGGCCATATGTTCGGGATCGAGCATTCCGGTATCGTGCCCGACATGGTGACCTTGGCCAAGGGGCTGGCCGGCGGCTTCCCGCTGTCGGCCGTGACCGGGCGGGCCGAGATCATGGACTCGTCCCATCCCGGCGGCATCGGCGGCACGTATGGCGGCAACCCGCTGGCGGTCGCGGCAGGCAATGCGGTACTCAAGGTCATCGCCGAGGAGAAGCTGTGCGCCCGCGCCATCGCGATCGGTGAACGGATCACGGCGCGCCTGACCGGCCTTGCGGCCCGGCAGGGCATGGAATCGATGGGCGAAATCCGGGGCCTTGGCGCGATGATGGCGGTCGAGTTCGTCACCGACCGCGCCAGCCGCGCCCCCGACGCCACCCTGACCGCCGCGATCATCGCCGAGGCCGAAGAGCGGGGTCTGATCCTGCTGTCTTGCGGCACCCGCGGCAATGTCGTACGTCTGCTGCCGCCGCTGACAACGCCGTTCGAGGTCCTCGACGAGGGGCTCGACATCCTCGAAGCCTCGATCGAGGCGGCGATCTCCAGAACAGCCGTGGCTGCCTGAAGAAAGCCCTGCCCATGAACGCTCCCGCACGGGCATCGCCGTGCGGGACGCCCGAATGAAGATACTGCCGGCCAACACTTGCCGACGCCCCACGCCATAATGCGGTTGTATTTGGACCTGGAACAAAGGCGAAGTTCGGCCCGTTATCGGCTCCCCAGCACCGATGCGACATTCGGGAGACCAGAACATTCCGAAATTTCGTCGGTGCAATCGTGCGCGGACGTTTCGGCTATTGCAGGCACCAGCGGCATTGCAACGGCTCCGGCAAGGGCGGTGCGGCGGGTAATGGTGCTCGACATTTCAAGCTTCCTTCGGTCTGGCCACCGGAAATCTAGTGAATACACATTGCACTCAATAACCCATCCAGCCCCGTCGACATCAAACAGATGCATCGCAGGATTAAGCGTAAAGATATGGAAATATTTGGTTATTCTGGCTGGGGAACCTGGATTCGAACCAGGACCGACGGAGTCAGAGTCCGCTGTTCTACCGTTAAACTATTCCCCAGTAAGTCCTTGATTTTAAAGGACTGAGATTTACAGGATCGGGAAAGTTTTACAATCCAGCCTGCGAGGCGTTCATCTAGCGTTCCTCCGGAGAGGTGTCAACGGGGGAATTTTGCTGCTTCGCTCGACAATTTCCAGTCGTCGCCGCAACTCATTGCTCTCCCGTTGCGAACGCTCAATCGCCGCCAACAAAGACGCTACTAATCTGCTAATTTCGCCTCGACACTGATCGGCACCAGGCCTTGACCCCAGTTGACGATTTCAATTTCCTGATAGGCATCGTTAGCAAGAATTATTTCAATTTGTTCAGCCAATCCCTTGTCCATCTTGGATCGCGGAATGGAGATCCCCACCCCAAGTTCAGTGCTGGCACCGTCAGCAGCAACAACAGCCAGGAAATTCAACAGATCCGCATCGATGCCGATGTACTGACCGGCTTCACCTTGTTCGAACTTCGGCTTAATCGCAATTCCCATGCGCTCAAGATCGCCGTAAATCATTGCAAGTTCTACTGGATCCTGATCAAGGCCGGCCGGAAACCAGACGGTCCGGACATCTGCGGTGTCAAAAGTCTCTGGACGGATGAACCCCGAAGCTAGGAAGCGCACCCGATCAACAAATGAGTACGTCGTATACTGCTCGAACTGCGTCGCCGAAACCATATTGACAGGACCTGTGCTCTCAGGATCGGCGTGAAGGTAAATGGCATTCGCGCTCTTGGGGGTCCATGCCTCGAACGTCACCTGAGAGCTTGCGGTGACCAAGCAATCGTCGATCTCAATATCGTTTGTTGCGGCGTAAACAGCGCACATCTCCTCTAGGAAAGTCGTCCTGTCAGGCCGTTTGCCGGCCACAGCCCGATTGCTCGCTTGCGAAACGACAAAAAGACCAAGGACCGCAATGGCAGCGATGATCCAGCATACCCGGCCGACGATTTCAGTGTTGTTGTTCACACCACAGTTCCTAGCAACCCGTTGACGAAGTCGGCACTGGACGCGAGCGGCCTGGTCTGAATTCTTTGATGTTCTGATTTGACCGGGGGGTTCGCCGATGGCGATGGGACTGCGGAAGGATCATCAGGGTGACTTGATGGTGGGCTGGGCGGAGATGCCGCGCTCGCCGGGTCATGTGTTTTACGACCGTTTGCAGTCGGTCCTGATCGAGGGCGGCTTCGACGGCTTCGCCGAGGCGGCCTGCCGGTGCTGTTGCGCGGCCAGGATGGGAGCGCCTTCGGTGCCGCCGGGGCGTTGTGGCAAACCTCGAGGCGGTGGCTGCGGCGCCGACGCCAGGAGGGCCCGGCCGAATGCGTCGCCGACAAGGGCGATCACTCACGGGCGGTCTTGAAGGCCCTGGACGACGGTCCCTGCAAGACCCGGCCCTGCAAGACCCGGATCGCCGAGCCCAGGCAGAAGGGCTTTTCACGCTGGCGCGGTGACGAGGCGGCGCGCCGGGCGGTCACCAACAACCGCGTGCGGCTCAAGTCCGCGCTCGCCCGCGAGACCTTCAAGCTGCGCGCCGAGATCGTCGAGCGCTCCTTTGCCCACACCCTCGATCGCGGCGGCATGCGCCGGACCTGGCTGCGCCGGCGCGAGAACCTGCACAAGCGATACCTGCTTCACGTCGCCGGCCACAACCTCTCGTTGCTGATGCGCCAACTCATCGGCGCCGGCACCGCGCGCCAGGCCGTGGCGGGCGGATATGGCGGTATTTTCGTGCTTGTTGTGCCCGCTGGAGCCGTTCCGGTCGCTCAGATCGTCCTCATCGTCCCGGAGGATGGCGAAACCGCCGGCGCCGCGTTTATGTTTCGTCGTGGGGTAAAACCCGGTCAATGGCGCCTTTTTCAACGGGCTGCTAGGCAAGTCCCGAAAACCAACCTATATTTCCAGAACGGATGCACATCATGGCACATGCTCTACAGATCGACACACTGGCTTTCACCAAGAAGCTCCGCGACGCGGGGGCCGAGGAAGGTCTGGCCGAGGCCATCGTCGAAGGTCTCTCCGCCGCGGACACATCTGAACTCGCAACGAAGTCCGATACTCTTCTCGTTGAAAACAAGATCGCCGAGGTGAAGGCCGAACTCAAGCAAGACATCGCCGAGGTGAAGACTGGAATCGCCGACGCCAAATCGGAATTGTTCAAATGGGGGGCAGGGGCGTTGTTTGTCCAGTTGGGCTTCATCTTCGCAATGCTCCGATTCATGGTCGGGTGAGCCATCCCAAACAACGCCGAAGCCGCTCGATCGGGGCGGCTTTTTTAGTCCGCTGTCAAGAAGCCGGTTTGAGCGCTGATTGTGGTGTTATGGCGGCCACCATTGCGGCGATGATTTTCCACAAAAGTTTTCTCAGCCACTTGAGGATGCGGCGGAGGTTGTAGCCGACGGCGCTCATGACGGCGTTGATCTGGTCGCCGAGTCGGCCGTGCAGGAAGTTTCGCTCCAGGTGGCCGTCGGTCTGGCAATGGCCGGTCACCGCCTCGATGGGCGGATCGCCGCCTCGGTTCCTTCTTGATCTGGCCATGGACGCCGCGCTTCTGACCGGATTTGAAGACCCGGCCCGGCTTTGGTGCGTCGTGGCCCCGGTAGCCCTTGTCGACATAAGCTCGCTCGATTTCGCGTCCGGTCAGCGCCTCGGTTTCCTCGATGACCTGTTTCAGGGTGTGGCCGTCACAGGGATTGCCGGGGATTGCCGGGGAGCGCCCTGGCATGGAGGATGAACTGCCCGCCCCTGGCACGCCTGTTGGTCGTCGTGAGCGAGACCTTGACGCCGAACTCACAAGGCTTGTGCGCCTTGCCCTTGCCGATGCACTCGGGTCTCGGGCGCGTGCCGGGAACAGAGCTTCCAGCCGCGTTGGCGCTGCTTCCGGCCACGGATTCGCGAGGCTTTGGACAAGGCTGCGGCGAAGGCTTCCGGCAGATCCTCGTCGCCTTCGGTCTTGCGTCGGATGTCGCGAATGATCCGGCCCAGGCGGGGGCGCGGGAACTTGATTTGCCTGTTCATGCGCTTGAACTGTTTTGGCGTGGGCGTAGCGCCCGGCCATCATCGCCGCCCGCTTGGCGAGGCGCGCACAAGACTGCCGGAGCGGCACATCATGCTTTTTGGCCAGCTTGCCGAGCTGGCGGGTCGCGGTCTCCAGAAGTTTCGCGTCGGTCGGGAAGGTGACGTTCTTGGGCTGCACCGTGGTGTCCACCGTGGTGTCCACCGTGACCCGGGCCAGATCGCGCTTGCTCAAGGCACCGGTGTCGTGGGCAATCCTCAGGCTTTCCTGCAGCAGAACCTCCAGCTTGTCGCCGATGCGTTTTCTCCAGTGGCTCATACCGGAACGCTCGTGCGGCAGGTCATGCTGGAAAAATTCCTCACCGGTGAAGTACCGGAAACAGGGGTCGTGCACCCAGCGGTCCCAGACCTGCTCGTCGGAGAGGGCATAGCTCTGCTTCAACAGGAACATGCCGATCATGAAGCGCACCGGCTCCGCCGGGCGGCCCTGGTCGGAAAAACTCTCTGCCAGTTGCGCGTCGAGCCAGGCCCGGTCGATCTTGTCCGCCAGGATGGCAAGTTCGTGTTTCATATTGATGATCTGATCGAGGCGCGCCCGGAAAAGATCGTCGTGACGCGCTCTTTGCTGCTGTTTCGGTCGCATTTGAACCCCCGAATGGAACCCCTTCAGGGAATCACAAACGGACCGAAAAATGAATCCCAAATCGCAAGAAAACGATCGACAAAAACAAGGTTTCTTGCAAACCCCGTTACTTCAAATCAGCGGAAAATCACGCCAAATCAATGGCGTCCGAGATGTTCACAGAGGACTTTTTATTTCATTCCCTCGCCCGGCCCCAAACATATCCCCTCCGGCGCCCGGTCGGCGACGATCAACTCGCCCGCTGGCACCGCTTGCTCGCGCGAGATGCTCTTTACCGACAATATCTCGGCAATTATCCGGGCCACTCTCCGGCAGCGGATTCGGCATCAGCGTCTCCCTCCCTCCATTTTGCCATCGCCTGGCTGGCCAGCTTGTTACGGCCTCAGGTATTGAACAGGAAATGCAGCACGTCGCCGTCCTTGACCCGGTAGGTCTTGCCCTCGGCGCGCATCTTTCCGGCGTCCTTTGCCCCCTGCTCGCCGCCGTAGGCGGTGAAGTCGGTATAGGCGATGGTCTCGGAGCGGATAAACCCGCGCTCGAAGTCGCCATGGATCACCCCCGCCGCCCGTGGCGCCGGGGTGCCGCGCGCTACCGTCCAGGCGCGGGCTTCCTTGGGGCCGACGGTGAAGTAGGTGATCAGGTTCAGCAGCTCGTAACCGGCCTTGATCAGGCGGTCGAGGCCGGTCTCCTCTAGCCCCAGATCGTCCAGAAACTCGACCCGCTCGGCGTCGTCGAGCTGGGCGATCTGCTCCTCGATCGCGGCCGAAATCACCACCCAGGCCGCGCCCTGTTCCTCGGCCATGCGGGCAACAAGATCGGACTGGGCGTTGCCGGTGGCGGCCGAGCCCTCATCGACGTTGCAGACAAAAAGCACTGGCTTCGCGGTCAGAAGCTGCAATGCCTGCCACGCCTTGGCGTCCTCCGGGACAACCCCGACCGTGCGGGCCGGGCGGCCGCCCTCCAGCGCCGCCCTGGCCTGGCGCAGCAAGCGATCCTGAACCGCCGCCTCCTTGTCGCCGCCACGGATGCGCCGGGCGAGTCCTTGCCGCCGTCGATCGATCGAGTCGAGATCGGCCAGCATCAGTTCGGTCTCGACCGTCTCGGCGTCGGCGACCGGATCGATACGGCCCTCGATATGAGTGATGTCGTCATCCTCGAAGCAGCGCAGCACATGGGCGATGGCATCGACCTCGCGGATGTTGGCCAGGAACTGATTGCCCAGCCCTTCACCCTTCGAGGCGCCGCGCACCAGCCCGGCGATATCGACAAAGGTCAGCCGGGTCGGGATGATCTTGCTCGAACCGCCGATATGCGCCAGCGTCTCCAACCGGTCGTCGGGCACCGGCACCTCGCCGACATTCGGCTCGATGGTGCAAAACGGGAAGTTTGCCGCCGCCGCGGCGGCAGTGCGGGTAAGCGCATTGAAAAGCGTCGACTTGCCCACATTGGGCAGCCCGACGATGCCGCATCTGAAACCCATCCTGTCCTCACCTGTCTGGTATTCCTGCCGAGACCGGTGCGCGCTGTTACATGACCCGCCGTTGGGGTCAAGACCTGCGCCGGGCGCGGTCTCGATGAGACAACGTTTGGAGCATGCTGACGCGGTGTCGGTCGTCACCAGCATCAGGTGGGGTTTGTGATCGTTGCCCGGCGCGGCGCAGGATGGCGCCGGTCACCTGGTTCCGAAGCAAGCGCGGGTCGATCGGCTTGATCACAACGCCGTCGACGCCATCGGCGCTGGTGTCGATGCTTGAGGCAACGCTGTCGGCGGTGACCGCCAACAGCGGGATATCGGAGCGGCCGCCTTCTCCCCGGCGGATGCGCGCCGCGATCTCGGTCCCGCCCATGCCGGGCATGTTGATGTCGGGCAAGGCCGCGTCGAACTTGCTCCCGGCGAGGGCCTCAAGCGCGGCGGTGCCGTCGGCGACCTCGACCACGCGGACCCCGAGGGGTTGCAGGAACAGGCGCATCACGGCTCGGTTGGTCTCTATATCGTCGGCGATCAGGATACGCTGCTCGGCCAGACCCGATGACGCGGGCGTGTGAGGCTGGTCGCCGTGCGCCTCAACGGCCTTGCCGGCGGCGAAGGTCAGGCGGAACACCTCCCCCGGTATGCTTTCCAGTGTTACCGTGCCGCCCATCGACTCGGCGAGCTGGCGAGTGATGCTCAGCCCCAACCCGGTACCACCGAAACGCTGTGAGATGCTTCCATCGGCCTGGCTGTAGGGCTGAAACAGATATGTCTGCCGGTCGGCGAAAATGCCGATGCCAGTATCCTCGACGACCGCCGTGATCATGTAGCAGGGCAGCCGCCGTGGCGATGTGAGTTACGGCCAGAATGCCCGCATGCCGCGAGACGGCAATATCCAAACCGCACTCGTCGGCCGCGAGCAGCGAGTACGCGGCGCGTCGTTCAGTGAATTCGGCGATCCCGATCAGCCCGAGGCACAGCATTTCCACGAGAGCCGGAACGAAAATCGCCCCGATGGCGGCTCCCAGTGAATAGAACGCAACGCGGCCCACCAACCCATCAATACGGCCCCGGCCGAGTTCGCAAAGCGCCCGCCGGTCGATTTCTCTCTCTGGTTCAGCCTGTGCCTGTACAGGTTGCCCCCGCATAATCTAATTGGTTGTATCGTTTAAGAGTGCCATATCGCAGATTAAATCGCCAATGTCACTTGCGCGAGAACTTGGCTAGTAATTTTGCCAGCGGGCCTGTGGATTCCTGAATATTCGAGCCCTCGGCCGCACCGTTCTCAGGCGAAGTTGTCACGGCTTTCTCTCGGTCCGGGTTTTTGCTGCCCGTGGCGTCATCGCGCTGGGCTGGCCGGGTCTTCCGCTCCGGCGACCGGGTTGCGGTTGCCAGGGCCACCGCGTTCATGAAGCGTGGCGCATCGCCTGCTGCCAGGTAGCCCGCCTCGCGCCCGGCCGCAGCCAGCAGGGGGTCGAGCCAGCTCTGGTCGGACCGAGCGAAATCATGCAGTACGTATTGCGACACTAGGTCCTTGTGGCCGGGGTGACCGATGCCCATCCGCACCCGGTTATACTCCGCTCCAACATGCTGGTGCAGAGAGCGCAAGCCGTTATGCCCGGCATGGCCGCCGCCTTGCTTGGCCCGCAGCTTTCCCGGCACCAGGTCCAGTTCGTCGTGGAATACCCAGATGTCTTCGGGGGCCAGCTTCAGATAGCGCACGGCCTCGCCCACCGACTGGCCGGAGAGGTTCATGAACGTCTGAGGCTTGATCAGCAGGACTTTGCCGCCACCCAGCCGTCCCTCGGCCACATCGGCCTGGAACTTGCGTCGCCAGGGGCCGAAGCCATGGTCCGCGGCAATGGCGTCGACGGCCATGAAGCCGATGTTATGGCGATGATGGGCGTATTTGGCGCCCGGATTTCCCAGCCCGACGAAAAGTAGCATTGCGGGCCTCCCCCCGGCGTCAGGGCGATGCTGCCGGAAACCCGGATTCTGCGGGTCTCCGGCGCGTCTCTGGCGTCAGGTGTTCTGCTTACGGATCGCCTCGGCAGCGTCCTTGTTGTAGGCGACGCCGTTGCTCTCGAACACCTGGTCCAGTTCACCCGACATGGTCATCTCGGTGATGATGTCGCAACCGCCAACGAACTCGCCCTTGACGTAGAGCTGCGGGATCGTTGGCCAGTCCGAGAATGCCTTGATGGCCTGGCGTATCTCGTCCGAGGCCAGCACGTTCACGTCCTTGTAGTCGACCCCCATATAGCCGAGGATTGAGGACACGGTCCGGGAAAAGCCGCATTGCGGCATTGCCGGAGTGCCCTTCATGAACAGCACCACGTCGTTGGTATCGACGGTGCTCTGGATTTCGTTCTGGGTGTCGGTCATCTACTTGGATCCTTTTCAGAGATATCTGGCGTCACTCTGGCGCACTGGTCTGTAGCGCAAGTGCGTGCAGGGGAGCGTCGGGGCCTTCCAGGATGCTCTTCAGTGCCTGGTTGACCAGGCGTTGCTGCTGTACCCGGTTCTTGCCGCGGAATTCCTCAGCCACCACGGTGGCGGCGAAATGGTTGTTGTCGCCCGCAAGATCCCGGATTTCGACTGTGGCACCGGGGAAGGCATCGCGGATCAGGCGCTCGATCTCGCCAGCGGGCACGGGCATGGGCATATCCTGTGGTTGGAGCCTGGGTTCTGTAGGGGATGTAAAACCTGTGGGGCGTCGTGGCAAGACTGCTGCTTGATGGTTTCGCGCAGGGCCGGTGGATCAGGGCATGGGCGCGCCGGGCGAGTTTTGTTCCCAACCAGCGGATTCCGGCTTCCCAAGCGGCGCGAACCGGTGCAAGGGTTGTGTTGTCCGGCGGTTTCCGGATCCCTTGCCCGCGAGTCGCCCATGAGCCTTGCCGCATCCCATGACGCTATGTCAGACCCCGCCGCTACGCGCCTCGGCGGGTTCATTGCCGCCGCGTCCCGCACCCACAACCCGCTGGCGCTGGAACGGGCGCGGACCGCCTTTCTCGATACCATCGGCTGCATGTTACTGGGTGCGCCGTCGGAGCCCGCCCGAATCGCGCGCCAGGCAATGGCAGCATGGGGGCAGGGGGATGCGGTGGTGATCGGGACCAGCGAGGCCGCACCCGCCCCCTTCGCTGCACTGGCCAACGGCACTGCGGCGCATGCCTATGATCTCGATGACTACGAGGATCCGGGCAATACCCATCCCAGCGCTGTTCTGGTTCCCGCTCTGTTGGCTCTGACAGCGGAGCGCGAAACCAGCGGGGCCGAACTACTCGACGCCTATATCGTTGGTCTTGAGGCAATCATGCGTCTCGGCGAGGCGGTGAATTTGAGCCACTACAACATGGGCTGGCACTCGACCCGAAGCCTGGGCACCATCGGCGCGGCGGCGGCGGTATCTCGGCTGATGCATCTGGACGCCGGGCAGGCGGCGCATGCGGTTTCGCTCGCCACCTCGATGGGCGGCGGCTTCACCAGCCAGTTCGGAACAACCGCCAAGCCGCTGCATGCCGGGTTGGCCGCCCAGGGCGGGTTGATGGCGGCCAGCCTGGCGGCTGCCGGCGCGACCTCCGGGGCGCAAACGCTGGATGGGCCGGTCAGCCTGGCCAGCCTGATGGCTGCCCCCGGCGAGGTGCGGTTCGGCGCGTTCGACCGGCTGGGCGCACCCTGGGGCATCGAGCAGCACGGCATCTGCATCAAGGTCCACTCCAGTTGCGGCTACACCCACCGCGCCATCGACGGGGCGCTGCGGCTGCGGGCGCGGCACCGGATCGAGCCTGGCGAGATTGCTTCCATCCGGGTTGGCCTGGTCGAGGCGCACCGGGCGATCCTGCCCTTCGATGTGGCGCGGACCCCCGCCGAGGCGCTGTTTTCCGTACCCCACACGGTCGCGCCGGCGCTGATCCGGGGCGCGGTGGTGCCGGCGGACTTCACCGATGCCGCCGTCTCCGACCATGTGGTTCAGGCGCTTGCGGCCAAGGTAACGGTCGAAACCCGCAAGCCGCTTCGGCCCGCGATCAATATCGATCCGGACGATCCGGACCCGATCGAAATCACCTTGACCGACGGTGCGACCCTGGAAACCTCAGTGGCCGTTCCCAGGGGCGCGCCGTCCGACCCGTTGAGCCCCGATGAAGTACTGGCCAAGTTTCACCGCTGCGCCGCGGTTTCAGCCGCGAAATCGCGGGCAGAGGGGATTGCGGAGCTCTGCATCCGGCTGGATCGGTTGGCGGATATACGGGAGTTGACTGCGCTGCTGGCCGCGCGGTAGCCAGCGGAGAGATTCAACAAAGGGGGGCGGCATGCCAACGCTGGGCGAACGGCTGGTCGAGTGGCTGGAAGGCTACGGCGTGGATACCGTCTTCGGCATCCCCGGGGTGCACACGGTCGAGATGTATCGCGGCCTCGCCGCCAGCCCCATCCACCATGTGACCCCGCGCCACGAGCAGGGCGCGGGCTTCATGGCCGACGGCTATGCCCGCGTCAGCGGCAAGCCCGGCGTCGCCTTCGTGATCACCGGACCGGGGCTGACCAACACCATCACAGCGATGGCGCAGGCTTATGCCGACAGTGTGCCGATGCTGGTGGTCTCGTCGGCCAATGCACGCGGCGCGCTGGGCATGGAGGCGGGCGACCTGCACGAGGTGAAGCGTCAGAGCCTGATTGCGGCGCAATGCGCGGTCTTCTCGCACACGTTGATGACCCCGGAGGAACTCCCCGCCGTTCTGGCCCGCGCCTGGGCGGTGTTCGAGGGCGCGCGGCCGCGCCCGGTGCATATCGAAATCCCCCGCGACCTGTTCGCGGCGGAAGCGGGGGAGGTGGCCTTCTCGCGCCCGGCCCAGATGATCCGGCCTGCGCCCGGCGCGGCGGGGTTGGCCGAGGCGGTCCGGTTGCTGGATGGGGCGGAAAAGCCCCTGATCCTCGCCGGCGGTGGGGCGCGTTGGACGGCTGATGGAATTACCGCGCTGGCCGAGCGACTGGGCGCGCCGGTTGTGATGACGACCAACGGGCGCGGTATCCTGTCCGGGGACCACCCGTTGGCGGTGCCCGCCAGCCCCTCGCTGCTGGCGATCCGCGACCTTATCCGCGGATCGGACGTGGTGCTGGCGCTGGGCAGCGAGATCGGGCGCACCGATTACGACATGAATGACAGCAGTCCCGTGGAGGTGCCAGGCCGCCTGATCCGCGTCGAAATCGACGCCGAGCAGATGCGCCGGGGCGCCATGCCTGACCTTCCCCTGCTGGGAGATGTCGGCGAGGGCGTCGCGGCGCTGCTCGCCGGGTTGGGCCAGGGCGCGCCCGCGCCGGAGGGTGCGGCACGAGCCGAGGCTGTGCGGGTTGCCGCATTTGACGAGATCGGCGCGGGCTACCGGGCCTCGGTCGGCTTTCTGAACGCCATTCGCGATGCCTTGCCCGCAGCCCCGATCTTCGGCGACTCGACCCAGGCCGTCTATGCCGGGAACGCCTACTATGTGGCGCCCGCGCCGAACCGGTGGTTCAACGCCGCGACCGGCTATGGCTCGCTCGGCTACGGCCTGCCCGCCGCCATCGGGGCCGCACGGGCGACAGGTGGGCCGGTGGTCTGCATCGCCGGCGATGGCGGGCTACAATTCACCCTGACCGAGCTTGGCACGGCGGTCGAGGAAGGCCAGCAACTGATCGTTCTGGTTTGGAACAACCAGGGCTATGGCGAGATCAAGAGTTACATGGTCGATCGCCAGATCACACCCGTGGGGGTGGATCTCCACACGCCTGATTTTGTCGCAATTGCAAAGGCGTATGGCGTGGCGGGAGTGCGGATGAAGACGTTGGATGCGCTGCCCGCCTTGCTGGGCGAGGTCGCCGCCCGGCCCGGCCCGACGCTGATCGAGTTCGACGAGTCGGTCGTATTGGGCGGGTAGAGGGCAAATTTCGCCATCATGCCACGGCTCATCCGGCGCATCTCTTGCTCGCGCCACACCAGGCCCGCGCGAGACTGCGCCGCTCCCTGTCCCCTCACCCCGCCAGCATCCGCTCCACCATCTCGCGGGTATTCTTCGACAGGCTCTCCACCGCCGCGACCCGCTCCAATTCGGCCCGCATCAATTCCTGGCGTGCGGTGTCATAACTGCGGAAGGTCTCGAATGCTCCGGTCACCCGCGCCGTGGTTTGCGGATTGACCGCGTCGAGCCGGATCAGCCAGTCGGCGAGGAAGCGATACCCCGCACCGTCGGAGCGGTGGAACACCACCGGGTTGGCTGCCGCCAGCACGCCGATCAACGAGCGGAACTTGTTCGGGTTCTTCCAGTCGAAACTCGGATGCCCGGTCAGCGCCTCGATCCGCGCCAGGGTTCCGGGCAGCGGGGCGGATGCTTGCAGCGCCAGCCATTTGTCGATCACCAGCGGGTCATGCTGCCAGCGGATGTGGAAGTCCTCCAGCAGGGTATCCGCGACCGGGGCGCCTTCATGGACAAGGGCGGTCAGGGCGGGCAGGGCGTCGGACATGTTGTCGGCGGCGCCAAACTGCGCCCCGGCCAGCGCGAAGGCGTCTGCGGAGCCGGTTGCGGCGAGCAAGGCCAGGCAACGGTTCTTTAACGCCCGCCGCCCGGCGGAGGTAGCGTCAGGGCTGTAGGAGGCGTCGGATTTCATCGACCGATGCAACTCGGTTAGCGGAGTTGACAGGTCGTTCCCGAGCCCTCGGCGCATCTCGCGAAGCGCCGCATGGATCGCATCCGGGTCGGCCAACCCACCCCCTGCGGCAATCTCGCGGGAGATTTCGTCGATGCCAGGCACCTCCAGCACCATGGCCCGGAAGACGGGGTCGAGGCTGTCATCCCTCAGCACGGCGCCCATGCTTTCGAGCCAGGCGGCGGGAACCCCGCCGGTTCCGGAAATCAGCCCCAGCGCGATGCGGATGGCGTAGCCGCGTCCGGCTTCCCAGCGGTTGAAGGGGTCGGTGTCATGGGCCAGCAGGAAGGCGGACTCCACATCCGTGGTCTCGCGCTCAATGATCACCGGGGCGGAGAACCCGCGCAGGATCGACGGGACAGGCCGCGAGCCGAGGCCCTCGAAAGTGAAACTTTGCTCGGCCCCGGTCAATTCCAGCACCTGGGTCGGCAGAATTTCGCCGCCGTTCTGGCCAAGCAGGCCAATCGCCACCGGAATCACCAGCGGTTGCTTGTCCGCCTGACCCGGTGTGGGCGGGGTCGTCTGACGCAGGGTCAGGGTGTAGCGGCCATCCTGCCAGTCCTCCTCGACCGCGACCCGGGGCGTCCCCGCCTGGCTCCACCAGCGGGCGAACTGCGAGAGGTCGCGGCCGGTAGTGTCCTCGAAGCACTGGCGGAATTGTTCGATGGTGCAAGCCTGGCTGTCGTGGCGTTCGAAATAGAGATCCAGCGCCTTGCGGTAGGACTCCGGCCCTACCAGGGTGCGCAACATGCCGATCACCTCGGCCCCCTTCTCGTAGATAGTGGCGGTGTAGAAGTTGTTGATCTCAATGTATTGATCCGGCCGCACCGGGTGCGCCAACGGCCCCTGATCCTCGCGGAACTGGCGCGCGCGCAGCATCTTCACGTCGTCGATACGGGTGACCGCGTGGCCGCGCTCGTCGCCGGAGAACTGTTGGTCGCGGTAAACTGTCAGCCCCTCCTTCAGGCACAACTGGAACCAGTCGCGGCAGGTGATGCGGTTGCCGGTCCAGTTGTGGAAATACTCGTGCGCGACGATGCCCTCGATCAGCGCGTAGTCGCCGTCGGTGGCGGTCTCGGGGCTGGCGAGGACGTATTTCGAGTTGAAGATGTTCAACCCCTTATTCTCCATCGCCCCCATGTTGAAGTCATCGACCGCGACAATCATGAACAGGTCGAGGTCGTATTCGCGGCCATGGGTCGCCTCGTCCCAGCGCATCGAGCGTTTCAGGCTGTCCATGGCATAGGCGCATTTGCCCTCGTCGCCGGGGCGGACATAGACCTTCAGCGCCACTTCGCGGCCACTTGCGGTGGTGAAGCTGTCGTCATGCGAGACCAGATCACCAGCCACCAGCGCGAACAGGTAAGCGGGCTTCGGGTGCGGGTCCTGCCATTCGGCAAAGTGGCGGCCCCCCGGACGATCCCCCGGCAAGTCACCGGAGGCAACCGGATTGCCGTTCGACAGCATTACCGGGCAGGTTTCGCGGTCGGCCTCGATGCGCACCCGGAACGGGGCCATGACGTCGGGGCGGTCGGGGTAGTAGGTGATCTTGCGAAAACCCTCGGCCTCGCACTGGGTGCAGAACATGCCCTTCGAGATATAAAGCCCCTCCAACTCGGTGTTCCTGTCGGGGTCGATCTCGGTCGCGCATTCCCAGGTGAAGCGGTCGGGCGGCAGCAGGGCCGCGGGGACACGCAAACCCTCGCGGGTCAGTTCCGGCTCGACCGGCTCGCGGTTCACGGCGGCCGAGACCAGCGTCAGCAGGCGACCATCCAGGACCAGATCCGCCGGGCCTTCCCCCGCCCGCTCCGGGTTTCGGCGAAAGGCGATGCGGGCCGTGACCCGGGTCGCCGAGGCCGCCAGGTCGAAATCCAACGCGACGCTGTCGACCAGCCAGTCCGGCGCGCGGTACTCCGCCAGCCGGGTCGATTGCTGCGACGCGGGTGTGGACTCGGTTCGCATGGTGGCGTCTCCCCCAATATCTCCGAATGGATCCCCGAACAGATTTCTGAATGAACACATAACGGCTCGGACACGGCCTTCCTAGGCCTCACGCAATCGTCTAGAAGGACGCCCGGACAGGGCAGACATAGCGAGTCACGAATGGCGCGGACGGCGCAAAGCAAAACCAGCCGGAACGGACGCAAGGCGGCACCGGATAAGGTGCGCCCAGGCAATGCGGGCCCAGGCAAGGCGGGGCAGCGCAGGAGAACCCGCAAGCGCGCGCAACCGCCCCGCCCGCCGGAAGACCCGTGGGCGTCGCTGACGCTGGTGGTGGTGGTGGCGGTTCTGGCGTTACGTCTGGTGGTGGTCGGGTTGGAGCCGTTCCCGTTACATTTCGACGAGGCACAGTACTGGGCCTATGGGCAGGAACTCGACCGGGGCTACTACTCGAAGCCACCGCTGGTCGCCTGGCTGATCCGCGCGGTGACCGATGTGGCTGGTGACACGCTGTTCGCCCTTCGCCTCGCCAGCCCCGTCGCGCACGCGCTGACCGCCTGGCTGATCTTCCTGACCGGGCGGCGGTTGTGGGATGGGCAGAGCGGCTTCTGGGCGGCGGCGGGGTATACCGCAGCACCTGGGGTCGGGCTGTCGGCGATGATCATGTCGACCGATCCGGTGGTGATGGCCTTCTGGGCCGCGGCACTCTACGCCATGGTGCGGGCTGCCGAGGCGCAGTCGGAATCGGGGGGTCGGATCTGGTGGGGTGTGCTCGGCGCTTTGATCGGTGCCGGCATGTTGGCGAAATACACCATGCTGGCCTTCGCCGTGGGGGCGCTGGGCTACGGGCTGTTCTCGCCCCGCGAGCGCAGCTGGGCGGGCACGGCGATTGCCGCCGGGGTGGCGATGCTGGTTCTGTCGCCGAACATCGTCTGGAACATGGCCAACTCGTTCGCAACCGTGACCCATGTGCTCGGCGACGCCGACCCCGGGCGCGGGTTTTTCAATCCGGGCAAGCTGGCGGAGTTCGTCGGCGCGCAGTTCGGGGTGATCGGCCCGGTTTTCCTGGTCGCGATCTTCCTGGCGCTGCGCAACCGCGATGTCTGGCGCGATGATTGGGGGATGCGGCTGGTGGCCTGGCAGACGGTGCCATTGCTGGCGGCGATGATCGGGCTGTCGTTCCTTACCCGGGCGCAGGCGAACTGGGCCGCGCCCGCCTATATCGGCGGGTCGCTCCTGGCGGCGCGCTGGCTGATTACGGTGGGCGGCATTCCGGCGCTGCGGGCGCAACTGGGCGTGGGCGTCGTTGCCTCGTTGACGCTGTGGACCGTGGCCGGGCTTTACGCCGGGCAGTCGGAGGCGCTGACCCAGCGCCTCGACCCGTTCCGGCAGATGCGCATCAGCGCGCCGTTCTGCGAACTGGTTTTCGGAACCATGGGCGAAGAGGGCACCGGGGTGTTGCTGTCGGACAACCGGCGGCGGCTATCGGAGTGCATGTTCTATGGCGGGCTTGGTTGGGACGAGGTGGCAATCTGGAACCCGGAGCGGGAACCGGAAAACCACCACGAGCTGGTCGCCTCGCTGCAACCGGGCGACCAGCGCGAGATGCTGCTGGTGGCGCGGCGCGGCGCCGAGGCGATGGCGCATCATTTCGACGAGGCCCGCGAGATCGACAGCGGAGCGATCGAGACCCATATCGACCGGGCGGTGCCGTTCTCGATCTGGGTCGTGCGTGGGTTCAAGGGGTATTGAGCGTGCGGGGTGCGGTATGGCGTTTGCCACCCCCGCCCAACTCTCCCCCAAAAGGAGAGAGGCGGCGCATCGCCCAGTAGGTGGACTCTGGGATCTGTGGACATTCAGGATTCCCAATGGTGCGTTCTGCGGTTCAAGCCTCCTTTCGATGCGGCGTAAACGCCCACGGTGCGGTTTGTCATCGACGATCGGAGTTGGTCGCCGACTGATCCACTATTGCCCGCACATCCCCGGTTGCACCGGCTTTCACGCAGCCCGGGCCAGAAAGGCGGCGCGGGGAGGCGGCGCGCGGAACGCCGCTCCCCGCTCATCGGCGGCGTTCAGCGCCACACCACCGCCGTGGTGATCCCGCCGAGGCTGCTGCGCCCGGCGGCCTCGCCGCATGCGTTGATCGCGGAAGCTACGCCTTTGGTGTCGCCGGCCAGCGGCGGCAGCGCCGTGGGTGTGCCACTCAGGTCCCACACCACCGCCGTGATCACGTTGCCCAAACGGCTGTGCCCGGTGCCCGATGCCAGAAGCGCGAGAACCACCGGAACCGCAAGCCCGCGCATCACAGCCGCAAATCTTGTCGACGACATTTGCATGGTGTCACGCCTTCTTGCCCGGATACGGAGGTACTTTTGCACCTGCACAGGTTCACTCCACGATTTCACTGGATTCGCAACGCAACAGGGCGTCACCGAAATGTCCCGGGACCGGAGCCGGGAAACTCAACGGCCCCATGATCCTCGCTGGCAGCCGTGGTGCCTGCTGTCGGGGTCGCTGGTCTTGGAATGAAAAATTGACAGTCCTTGCGTTCGGTTCGCCCAGAATCGGGCCCAAAACCGGGCATATCTACGGCGCTGTCATGCCAATGTTTGCGATATCGAACCCATCCTCGCACCCCGCCTCCCCGCCCGGGGGTAAGCCTGGGTTCGTCGCAGGCCCTGGAATCAGCTGGTTTCGATTTACTTGAGCGATTTCAAGCACAGCGCGTTCACAGCGCGTTCACTGTGCGACTCGGAAATCTCGGAAAATCAACGAGATAGAGCATGAACCACGGTTTGGATGTCATGGATCTTGCCCTAGCCCTGCGTCCACGGAGCAGGGCATTTTTCGAAGAAGGCGGCGATGCCCTCTGCGGCTTCCTCGGTCTCCCACTGGTCGGCCAGCGCCACAGCGGTCATCTCGATGGTGGCGGTGTCGATGGGCCGGGCGAGCCGGAACAGCAGCGCCTTTGACGCCGCAACCGCGCCGGGGGCGGCCATGAGGTAGGGGGCGATTTCGGCCTCGACCGCCGCATCAAGTTCTTCGGGCGCCACCGCGCGCGTGCCGAGGCCGAGGCGGACCGCCTGATGCGCATCGAACAGGCGGGCCGAGGCGAAAACCTCGCGGGCATGCGCGAGCCCCATGCGGGCAACCACATAGGGCGAGATGGTCGCCGGGATCAGGCCGAGGCGGGCCTCGGTGAAGCCGAATTTAGGGCCAATGGCGGCGATGGTCACGTCGCAGACCGACATCATCCCCATGCCACCGCCAAACGCCTGACCCTGGACCCGGCCGACCAGCGGCTTGGGCAACTCGTTCAACGCCTTGAGCATCAACGCCAGCTTGGTCGCCTCGGCAATGCGCCCGGCCCGGTTGGCGGATTGCTGTTCGCGCATCCAGGCAAGGTCGCCCCCGGCGCAGAAGCTTTTGCCGGCGCCGGTCAGGATGACGGCGCGGACCTTGGAGTTTTCCGCCAGTTCCGATGCGGCGAGCGTGAGATCGGCGATCATCTGCGCGTTCAGCGCATTGTGCTTCTCGGGGCGGTTCAGAGTCAGGGTGGCGACGCCTCGGGAGTCACGTTCAATTAATATTGTTTTGGAAGTCATCCCAGTAACTCTCTTAAATTGCGGACAAAAACCTCTGCTGTGATTAGCGCGTTCAGGTCCAGCCCGGTGCTGATGCCCCGGCTGGCCATATCGCAAGCCAGTATTTCGGTCGATAGGTTTCCCTTGGCTCCCGGCGCGTAAGGGCATCCGCCGAGGCCGCCGACGGCGCTGTCGAAAACCCGTAGCCCCTTCTCCATACTGACGGCAACGCTCTCCAGCGCCCGGCCATTGGTGTCGTGGTAGTGGCCTGCCAGCCGATCTGGCGGCGCGACCGACAGCACGGCGTCGAGCATGGCAGCCACCGTCTCGGGCGTGCCCTGGCCGATGGTGTCGCCCAGCGAGACCTCGTAGCAGCCCAGATCAAACAGAAACCCGGTTACGCGGGCCACCTCGGCGGGGGCGATGGGGCCGTCACAGGGGCAGGCGATGGCGCACGAGATGTAGCCGCGAACGGGGATGCCATCGGCCTTGGCGGTCTCGGCTATGGGGCGAAAGCGCTCGATGCTCTCGGCAATCGAGCAATTGATGTTCTTCTGGCTGAAGGCCTCGGACGCTGCGCCGAAGATGGCGACCTCGTCGACGCGGGAGGCGCGGGCCGCCTCAAAGCCCTTCATGTTCGGGGTCAGGGCGGCGTAGCTGGTGCCGGGGCGGCGCTCGATGCCTGCCATCACTTCCGCCCCATCGGCCATTTGCGGCACCCATTTGGGCGAGACAAAGCTGGCCGCCTCGATGCGCTGGAAGCCAACCGCCGACAGCAGGTCGATCAGTTCAATCTTTCGCGCCGCCGGGATCGGGCGCGCCTCATTCTGGAGCCCGTCGCGGGGGCCGACCTCGACGATAATGACTTCGGGCGTTACCTCGGTCATTCTTCCGGCTCCAGGGTGATCAGCAGTGCGCCTTCCTTGACCTGTTCGCCGGCATCAGCCGCGACCTCGGCCACCGTGCCGTCGCGCGGTGCGGTCAGGCTGTGTTCCATCTTCATCGCTTCCATGACCGCCAGCACGTCGCCGGCGGCGACCACAGCGCCGGGCGAGACGTTCAGCGCCTTGACGATACCGGGAAGCGGTGCGGCGATGGAATCGCCGCCGTGGTCCGTTTCCTCGGCCGCCGTCATCGGGTCGGAGAGGGTGAAGGTCAGGCGTTCGCCATTCTGCGCCAGGGTGACCGCGTTGTCGGATTCGTGGAGGTGGATACGGCGGGTGTTGGCACCTTCGCGGACCTGCCAGAGCGTGCCGCCAAGGGGTTCGGCGACAATGCTGGCGGTGCCAGAGGCGCTCTCCAGCGCGATTCCGATGGCGCTTTCCAGCGCGGTGCCATGGGGGGTGAGGCGCAGCGTGATGTCGTCGAGCGTTGCCTCGCCCGGCCCGGTGGTGTGGGCAAGCTGGGCGTGGGTCGCGCCGCTGCCCCAGCTTCGCCAGCCCGCCAGCGGGGCAGGGCGCAGCAGGCCGGTCAGCGCCGCACCCGCCAGTGTCAGGTCGGCGGGGGTGGCTTGCGGAGCCTCGGTCAGCGCGGCGAGGTCGCGGCCGATCAGGCCGGTATCGAGGCGGCTGGCGCGGATATCCTGGTGGCGGACCAGTTGCTCCAGGAAGGCGATGTTTGTGGTCAACCCCTCGGCATGGGAGGCGGCCAGCGCCGTCTCCATCGCCGAGAAAGCGGCCTCGCGGTCGGGGCCGTGGGTGATCAGCTTGGCGATCATCGGGTCGTAATGGGGGGTGACGGTGTCGCCCTCGGTCACGCCGCTGTCGATGCGGGCGAGGCTGCCCGGCAGGGTCAGGCGGGTCAGCCTGCCGGTGGCGGGCATGAAGTCGCGCGCCGCGTCCTCGGCGTAGACCCGGGCCTCCAGCGCATGGCCGTTCAGCCGGATTTCATCCTGCAACATGGGCAGGGGCTCGCCCGCCGCAACGTGGAGTTGCCACTCCACCAGGTCGAGGTCGGTCACCGCCTCGGTCACCGGGTGTTCGACCTGCAGCCGGGTGTTCATCTCCATGAACCAGAAGCCGTCCGGGCGCAGCGGGCCGGAGCCGTCGACGATGAACTCGACCGTGCCGGCGCCCTGGTAACCGACCGCTTCAGCCGCCTGAATTGCCGCATTGGTCATCGCCACGCGGACCTCGGCGGTCATGCCGGGGGCGGGGGCCTCCTCGATCACCTTCTGGTGGCGGCGCTGGGCCGAGCAGTCGCGCTCGAACAGATGGACCGTGTTGCCATGGCTGTCGGCGAACACCTGTACCTCGATATGACGCGGGTTGAGGATGTATTTTTCGATGATGACGTGGTCGTGGCCGAAGCTGGACGCGGCCTCGGAGCGGGCCGAGGCCAGCGCCGGGGCAAAATCTTCCGCCCGGTCGACCTTGCGCATCCCCTTGCCGCCGCCTCCGGCGCTGGCCTTGATAAGCACCGGGTAGCCGATCCCGGCGGCCTGTTCGGCCAGGAATGCGGGGTCCTGGTTCTCGCCGTGATAGCCGGGGGTGATCGGGACCCCCGCCTCCTCCATCAGTTTCTTGGCGGCGTCTTTGAGCCCCATGGCGCGGATGGCCTTGGCGGGCGGGCCGATGAAGGTGAGGCCAGCCTCGGCGACCGCTTCGGCAAAACCCGGGTTCTCGGACAGGAAGCCATAACCGGGGTGGATCGCCTGCGCGCCGGTCGCCTTGGCAGCGGCGAGGATGCGCTCGGGTTTGAGGTAGCTTTCCGAGACCGGAGCCGGGCCGATGGCGACCGCCTCGTCGCAGGCCAGCACGTGCTGCGCGCGGGCGTCGGCATCCGAATGCACCGCGACGGTGGCGATGCCCATCCGCCGGGCGGTGCGGGCAATGCGGCAAGCGATCTCGCCCCGGTTGGCGATCAGGATCTTGGTGAACATGTCAGCCCTCCAGCGCCGCCAGGGCGCGGCGGTGGCGCTCGGCGGAGGCCTCGTCGAAGCAGCAGAAGATGACCTGCGTGATGCCACCGGTCCGGGGCAAGGTCTCGGCGACCGCCGTGATTGCGACCGTGGCCGCATCGTCCGCCGGATAACCGAAGATGCCGGTCGAGATCGCCGGGAAGGCGATGGTGGCCAGCGCGTTCTCCTGCATGATCTCCAGCGAACGGCGGTAGCAGGTGGCGAGCAGACCGGCCTCGCCGCTGCCTCCGCCATGCCAGACCGGCCCAACGGCGTGGATGACGTGCAGCGCGGGCAGGCCGTAACCTGCCGTGATCTTCGCGTCGCCAGTGTCGCCGCCGCCCAGCGCCGCGCATTCCCGCGCCAGTTCCGGCCCGGCGGCGCGATGGATCCCGCCGCAGACCCCGCCGCCGGGGGCGAACCGCGAGTTGGCGGCGTTGACGATGGCGTCGACCGCGAGGGTAGTGATGTCGCCTTGGTGGATGACGATGCGGTGGGTCATATCAGCCTTCATTCATGCTGTGGGTTGCGACAATTGCCCGGATGTACCGCTCGGCCGATCTGCGAATCGCCTGCTTGGCACCGCTTGATATTGTCCGGCCCGGAAAGGCGCCAAAGATCGTATCGAAATCGAAAGGCTCGACCGCCCCGGCGATCCTTCGAACATCAGTGGCATTCAGGGGGATCAGGTTCGGATAGCTGCGCATGAAACTGACATGCTGGCGGTCGGGAGCAACCTGAATCGTGTCGCCCGAGAACAGCGCCCCTTTGCCATCATTGACGTGGCCAACATGCAGAACCGAAGCACCCGCGAAATGTCCGCCGCACCGGATCGCAGTCGCGCCTGACCCGAGCGGCAATGTCTCGCCTTTCCAGAAGCGGAGAACCCCGTTGGGCTTCTGTATCCACGCCGCATCATCATTGTGGACATACACCGGCGCGCCGAATGTCTGGCCCCATTCAGCCACGGTGGAAAAAAAATGCGGGTGCGAAATCATGATTGCCGACAGGCCGCCGAGGGTTTCGACGCGCGCGCGCGTTTCGTCGTCGATGAGGCTGATGCAGTCCCAGAGGATGTTTCCATCAGCCCCCTGGATCAGGAAGGCGCGTTGGCCGATGGCGAATGTTGGCTCCATGATCAGGCTGTGGACACCTTGGGTCTCCTGGTTCCAGGCTATCCTGTGCGAGGAGCGCAAAGCTTTGGGGGATGTCCATTGCTGCCCGCCCTCCGGAACGAACTGTCGTTCATCCTCGCAGATAGGGCAGGGTGCCGGTCCGTTGCTCGAGCATTTCTGCTGAACGCCACAGGTTATGCAAATGCGGCGGGTCACAGGGATGGCTCCGTTGTCGTTGTGGAGAGCGGGGTTTCAGCCCCCTCCCTGTCGCTCTCCCTTTCTGAGGGTGGCGAGACCCACTCCGCCGTGTTTGTGCTGTGTAATGTCATTGCGAGGGCGCAAGCTCGAATGATTTCTCGGTCGCATCTGGATCGGCGGCCTCGCCATAACGCAAAGTAATGCGGGCCTTTTCCGTTAACGGGTCAGACCGCAAGCTATCGGCGATGGCCGCGAAGACAATGTCGGCATCGGGTCCGTAGAGGTAGAAAGTGGCCTCATCCATGGCGATGGCGACCTCATGCCCGTCCATCTCTCCGACAGGGGTTTTCTCAAGTGCTTCAATGAGCTGGCGCTCCATCGCATGGATCGCGTCGAGGTTGACATGGTTGCCCTCGATCGAGACGAGAACTGCATGCTCGGACAATGGTCGGCTCCTTTCCTATCTTGATCTCACATCCTGAACACGCCGAACCGGGTCTCCCCGACCGGCGCGTTCAACGTTGCCCGCAACGCCAACGCCAACGCATCCCGCGTCCGCCTCGGGTCCTGGATACCGTCGTCCCACAGCCGGGCCGAAGCATAGAGCGGATGCCCCTGATGCTCGAACTGGTCGATGATCGGTTGCTTGAAGGCGACCTCCTCCTCAACCGACCATTCGCCGCCCCGCCGCTCGATGCCGTCGCGCTTGACAGTGGCCAGCACCCCCGCCGCCTGGGGGCCGCCCATGACGGAAATCCGGGCGTTGGGCCAGGTCCACAGAAACCTCGGGCCGAAGGCCCGCCCGCACATGCCGTAGTTCCCGGCCCCGAAAGAGCCGCCGATAATGATGGTGATCTTCGGCACCTCGGCGCAGGCGACAGCGGTGACCAGCTTGGCACCGTGCTTGGCGATGCCCTCGGCCTCGTATTTGCGGCCAACCATGAAGCCGGTGATGTTTTGCAGGAACAACAGCGGGATCTTGCGCTGGCAGCACAGCTCGATGAAATGCGCCCCCTTCAGCGAGCTTTCCGAATAGAGGATGCCGTTATTGGCGACGATGCCGACGGACATCCCCCTGATTTGGGCGAACCCGGTCACCAGCGTCTCGCCATAGCGGCGCTTGAATTCGTCCAGGCGCGAGCCGTCGACCAACCGGGCGATGACTTCGCGCACGTCGTAGGGGATGCGGGTGTCGGTGGGCAGGATGCCGAGGATTTCGTCGGGGTCGTAGAGCGGCTCCTCGCCATTCAGTTCGGGAAGGACAGGGCCGGGACCCAGCGTGGCGACGATGCGGCGCGCAATGGCCAGCGCATGGGCGTCATCCTCGGCCAGATGGTCGGCAACACCGCTTAGCCGGGTATGGGTGTCCCCGCCGCCCAGTTCCTCGGCCGAGACGCTCTCGCCGATGGCGGCCTTCACCAGTGGCGGGCCGGCCAGGAAGATGGTGCCCTGCTCGCGCACGATCACGGTTTCATCGGACATCGCCGGCATGTAAGCGCCGCCCGCGGTGCACGAGCCCATGACGACGGCGATCTGGGCGATGCCTTCGGACGACATCCGGGCCTGATTGTAGAAGATGCGGCCGAAATGCTCGCGATCTGGGAAGACATCGTCCTGGTTTGGCAGGTTCGCGCCACCGCTATCCACCAGATAGATGCAGGGCAGGCGGTTCTGCCAGGCGATTTCCTGTGCCCGCAGGTGCTTCTTGACGGTGATGGGGAAATAGGTGCCGCCCTTCACCGTGGCGTCGTTGGCCACAACCATCACGTCGCGGCCGGAGACCCGGCCAATGCCGGTGATAAGGCCGGCGCCGGGCGAGGCGCTGTCATACATGCCGTCGGCGGCGAACAGCCCGCATTCCAGGAACGGCGACCCGGGATCAAGCAACTGCTCCACCCGTTGGCGCGGCGGCAGCTTGCCGCGCCCGATATGGCGCGCCGTGGCGGCCTCGCCGCCACCCGCCGTCGCACGCGCGGCCGCAGCCTCGATGATGGCGATGGCGTCTTCCATGGCCGCGCGGTTGGCGGCAAATGCCTCCGAGCGCGGGGCGATTTGTGAATGGAGGATCGTCATCGGGCGGGCTTTCGCCTGTGGTCGGTGGGCAACGGCGCCCACACAACCGCTTCGGGCGGGGTGCTCAAGGAGCCAATCCGGGCTATCACGCGCCGCACTGACCATGATGGATGTGAGGGCGAGATGTTTTTCGCGATGATGCGCGCCGCTTTCCGCCCCCCTTCGATCCGGACCTGACCGCCGCCGAGGGGCGGTTCCGCTTTTCCTGAAATTCCGAAACCGAGGGAGTGTGTGGCAAGGCCATGCGCATCATGGTCATGTATATCCGATTTGTCGGACCCGAGAAGCATCCCCACTGCAGGGGTGAAATCGGGTTCTATCGTTATGTCCGTAACCTGGACACAAGCGCCTTTCCCGCGGGGCTCGAGGACGAGTTCAACTTGGCGTGGGGCGCGTTCTGCGTGCTGGATGTTCCGGCCTGCTTGAAGCGCCGCAGCCGTCACCCACGAGCGTCCCGGAGCCTCTGCTGGTTCAAACCCGAGGCCGTTGGGTTTATCCGCACGGTTCGATATCTGGCATGGATCTGCGACGAAGCCGGTTATCCCATCCGCGAGGTTCGCAGCCGCGCGCCCGGGATGATCATTTGGGAAGACGACGACCAGATCGTCGCCGTGCCGATGGACCGGTTTCAGCGTTGAGCGTTGGCGATTGGAGATCGGTTTCATTTGTCCGTCACCAGCCGGGCATGAAAATCGACCACGCGCCGCGCGGTGAGGTCGAGGCGGCAGGTGGAATGGGCGATGGTGCGAAAGCTGCCCAAGCCCCAACTGGCATAGTTGTGGCGGCAATCGGCATCGCGGTACACGATCAGGCGCGCTGGGCGCTGCGGAGCGTCTCGGCAGCGCTGTCCAGTGACAACCCCGCGGTCTCTCGCGTTCGCGGCGTCCACTTCGCGCGCCTGGGTCATCAGTCTAGGCCACAGCCGGTTCAGAACCACATCCCATGCGTCGGCCTCGCGGGCCAGACACCGGTTCATGCCCTGGGTCGATGCCCCGCCCGCCGTTTCCTGGCAGGGGTCGGAAATGATGCCGGTACACAGCGTCATCACATCGCGCGGCCAAGCGGTCATGATGCAGGATTGCAGCGCATCGGCGTCTTCCGTCGACTGGCCGGCTTGGGCGGGGTGGGTGGTGAATAGACCCCCGCACAGCAAAGCAACCAGCATCGCCGTGACTTGAATGGCTATTGGCCGTCTGGTTTTCAAAACAGTCCTGCCCCACTCACCTGATAACATCCACGGAAATACCGATTTCAAGTTGCGCCCATGCCCGGTCGGTCGTCAATGCGGTTGCGCCCACTCGGGCGGCAAGCGCCAGACAGGCCCGGTCGCCCAGCGACAATCCGTAATCCCTGGTCGAGGGCCGCAACCCGCCAGCTTCAATTGCTTGGGACATGTCAAATTCGACGACATTTAGAGACAATATTTCCATTGTTTCGCGCGCCTGTTTTTGCGCCAAGCCCTTGTCACAAAGCTTCGCCACCACTTCGGTGATGTTCACCGCGCTGATAACCGCATCGGGTATCGCTTCGGCGACCCGGTCTCCGCCAGGTTCTCCCTGAAGCATGGCAAGCAACGCCGAGGCATCGAGAACGGAAGTCATGTGACATCTTCCAGGTGCGCCTCGGCCCGGCGTTCGGCGATCAACTCATCCGCGAGGCTGTTATTGCCGGGAATCGCGCGGCGAACCAAATCCTGCGCCCGGCGGATCGCGACGGCAGGCGCTATCACGCGCAATTCACCATCGACGACACGGGCGGTTACCTTGCTGTCGGGGCCAATCTGCATCGCCGCCCGCATTTCGGCGGGGATCACGAACCGCCCTTCCAAACTGATACTCAGTTGCGAAGAGGTGACTGATGAGGGGTCAGCAAGTTCTGCAGACCCGCGCTTGAAGTGGTTCAGATGTGCATTCTTCCAGTGAGAATATTGCGTGAGGGCCGTCGATCTGTTTCCGCCTTCCTCACAATATATATCGGCCACCTGCCGTCCTTTCGGGATTTTGCCAGTTTTCCGAACTTGCTCATCGGCAATCTCCCAAACCCGAGCAGTTGCCGAACCTGCCAGGGGGCGTTTTTTGATTTTGGCCGTGGTCATAACTTTCTCCTTTCGTGTTGCGTTGGAGAATATTTGTCAATCACGTACATATTTGTCAAGATCATTTTTTATGTTACCAGGTCTCCTTGAACAATTCCCGCCCGATCAGCATCCGTCTGATCTCCTGCGTCCCGGCGCCGATCTCATACAATTTGGCGTCGCGCAGCAGGCGGCCGGTTGAATAGTCGTTGATATAGCCGTTGCCGCCCAGCGCCTGGATCGCCTCCAGCGCCACCTGCGTCGCCTGGGTCGAGGCGTTGAGCAGGCAGCCCGCCGCGTCCTGGCGGGTGGTCTCGCCCCGGTCGCAGGCGGTGGCGACGGAATAGACATAGGCGCGCGACGAATTCATCGCCGTGTACATGTCGGCGATTTTGCCCTGCATCAGCTGGAATTCGCCGATCGCCTGGCCGAATTGCTTGCGGTCGTGGATATAGGGCATGACCACGTCCATCGCCGCCGCCATGATCCCCAGCGGGCCGCCGGACAACACGACCCGCTCGTAATCCAGCCCCGACATCAGCACGTTGACGCCCTTGCCCTCCTCGCCCAGCACGTTCTCGAACGGCACTTCGCAGTCCTCGAACACCAACTCGCAGGTGTTGGAGCCGCGCATCCCCAATTTGTCGAGCTTCCGGGCGGTGGAGAAGCCCTTGAATTCCTTCTCGATCAGGAAGGCGGTGATGCCCTTCGGCCCGGCCGCCGGATCGGTTTTGGCGTAAACCACCAGGGTGTCGGCGTCGGGGCCGTTGGTGATCCAGAACTTGTTGCCGTTCAGCACATAGCCGGTGTTGCGCTTTTCCGCCTTCAGCTTCATCGACACCACATCCGAGCCCGCGCCGGATTCCGACATCGCCAATGCGCCGACATGTTCGCCGGAGACTAGGCGGGGGAGGTATCGCGCCTTCTGCTCGGGCGTGGCGTTGCGGCGGACCTGATTGACGCACAGGTTCGAGTGCGCCCCGTAGCTGAGGCCGACCGAAGCGGAGGCGCGGCTGATCTCCTCGACCGCGACCACATGGGCCAGATAACCCATATCGGCGCCGCCGAACTCCTCCGGTACGGTAATGCCGAGCAGCCCCATCTCGCCCATCTCGCGCCACAGATGTGTGGGGAACTCGTTCGAGCGGTCGGTCTCGTCGGCGATGGGGGCGATCCGCTCCTGGGCGAAGCGGTGCACCATGTCGCGCAGGGCCTCAACTTCCTCGGGCAGGCCGAAATTCAGGGATTTCATGAACATATCATGGCCTCTCGCGTCTCGACCCCGGTCATCCGGGCGACGATATTCCAGTAGATTGATTCGATCTGCGCCGGATCCAGGGGGCCGCTGTCTTGATACCAGGTGGTGATGCCGTTCAGGAGCGCGATGATGGCGCGTGCGGTTACGCGGGAATCGTCGATGCGCAGGGTGTCCGCCGCCGCGCCGTCAGCGAGGATCTGCGCCAGGTCTAACTCGTATTGCCGCCGCATCGCCTCAATGGTGTCGAAATTCTCAGGGCGGAGGCTGCGCAACTCCATGTAGCTGAGAAACACACCGTCGGCGCGGGGGATGTGGTGGCGGATGTGGAAACGGGTAAATGCCTCGAGCCGGGCCGGTGCGCTGGTGGAACAGGGCAGGCTGGCCTTGCCCCAGGCCGCCAGAAGCTCCTCCATGTGACGATCGAGCAGGCTGAACAGCATCGCCTGTTTGTTGGGGAAATAGCGGTACAGCGCGGCAGCGCCGAGACCGACCTCGCCAGCCAACCGGCGCATCGACAGGGCCTCGTAACCGTAGCGCGCGATCAGCCGCAGGGCGGCATCGCGAATTGCCGCCTCGGTGCGCGCGCCATCCGATCCGACACGTCTGGCCATCGTTCTCCCCAGGTTTTCCCGTCTTGAGCGGGAGTTTAATTGAACGTACGTTCAATTCAAGGATAATCTGCACAGAGCACCCTCGATCCGGAGTCGGGCCGGCAGCGCGGCGCCAATGTCGATATGGAGTCGAAACCGGGCACACATCCCGGCATTTTGGAACCTCGACTTTCTGCCAACTGCCGACATTCGGCGACGTCGCGAGCACGTATGAATTCCTCCGTCGTTCGCCGCTAATCTCCACGAAAAGGAGAATTTCGATAGAGCGCCACCTCGCCGCAATTCTGGCAGCAGACGTGGTTGGTTACTCGCGTCTGATACGAGCAGACGAGGAGGGTACGCTCGACCGCCTCAAGGCCGTGCGCGACGAAATTATTGATCCCAAGATCGCCGAACACAACGGCCGCATCGTCAAGCTCATGGGCGACGGTATGTTGGTGGAGTTTGCAAGCGTCGTCGATGCCGCCCGCGCAGCCATCGAGGCACAGAGGTCCATCACGGAGCACAACGCCGGATTGCCGGAGGAACAGCGGATCGTGTTCCGCTTCGCCATCAACCTGGGCGACGTTGTCATCGACGGCGATGATATCCATGGCGATGGCGTCAATGTCGCTGCCCGGCTGGAAGGTCTCGCGAGACCTGGAGGTGTCTGCGTCACGGGCATGGTCTACGAGGGCGTGCGTGACCGGATCGATTTGCCTGTCGAGGACCTGGGTGATCAGGAGATCAAGAACAACATAAATCGCCCGGTTCGGGTCTGGCAGTGGGTCGCGGACGGCCCGATGCCGACCCCTGCCGCCAAAAAGGCGAACGGACCACTTTCGATTCCCGACAAGGCCTCGATCGCGGTATTACCGCTCGATAGCATGTCGACCAACCGGGAGCATGAGTATCTCGCCGACGGTATGACCGAGGACATCGTCACGCTGCACGCGCGTGTTCCAAGTTTCTTTGTCATCGCCCGAAATTCCACCTTTTCCTACAGGGGACAGCGGCCCGACATCCGTCAGGTCGGTCGCGATCTCGGGGCGCGGTATGTCGTCGAAGGCAGCCTGCCCCCGATTGGCGATCGAATCCGCGTTACGATCCAGTTGATCGAAGCCGAGAGCGGCAATCACATTTGGGCCGAGCGCTTCGATCGGGAGGCTGACGATCTCTTCGAAATCCAGGACGAGATCACGAACGCCATCGTCGCGCGGTTGGAGCCTGAACTTACCCGCGCGGGGTTCGAGTTGAAACGGCGGCGTCCGCCCGCCGACTTCGTTGCCTGGGACTACTATCAGCAAGCCAGCGGCATTCTGGCCCTGAAAGGTTGGAACGCAAGCACATTTTCGGAGGGCGCCTCGCTTTGTCGCAAGGCGATCGCGCTGGACCCCGAATTTGCGCCCGCGCGGGCGATCCTGTTACTCATATTGGCGATAGGTCATTTGGTTGGTTACGTTGCCGAAACCGACGAAGCCCTGAGGGAGGCAGACCTGGCGCTGGATGGTGACAATTCCGAGGTTCTCGGGCTCGCCGGATGTGCTCTTTCCGACTTGGGTAACAAAACCCGGGGGATCGAATTCCTCGACAAGTCGATCGAACAGGATTCCAGCAATACGCAGGCTTGGGTCGAACTGGGCACCGCGCGACTTACCAACCGCCAGCCGGAGCTCGCCATCGAAAAGCTGAAACACGGGCCGCGAATAAGCCCGCGCGACAATCGGCTGGCAATTTGGGGCAGCATTTATGCGCTTGCCCTTGGCTATGTCGGCCGCCGCGAGGCGGCCATCGAACAGGCACGTATCGCCTGCCGCCGCGCCGACAAGCTGTTCAATCTGCGCGCCGTGTTGGCGGCCTTGTTTGTCGCGGAGAACCGTCCCGAAGAAGCCGCATCGGCTCTTGCCGAGGCACGACGCATCCGCCATCACCTCTCACTGGGAGAGATCAGGGGCGTTGTCGGTGGCCGTTATGCGCAGACCCTGCGCGTTGTTTTGGAGACTTAGAGCGATTTCGAGCCAAATGGGTTCGTTTGGCGACTCGTAAATTGCGAGAAACCAAAGAGATAGAGCCTTGTCCGACCTGATTCCATCAGGTCGGACAAGGCTCTAGAGAAAGTCCCACTCATACGAGGTTTCATTGGTCCTGACCCATCAAACCGGAGCCGCGCCGTCCCGGGCTTGACCCGGGACGGCGCGGCTCGAACGGATAGGCTCCGATCAAAGCAAGTCAGTATCAGCAGGGGCCTATATCGCCTGGTTCAGACGGGGTTTCCAGAACGGACGGAACAGCTCGATCTTCGGACAGCGGTTCATCACGACCTTCAGGCCCGCCGCTTCCGCCAGCCGCGCCGCCTCGTCATTGCGTACGCCGATCTGCATCCAGACGACCTTGGCGCCGATCGCGATCGCGTCCTCGGTGACGCGATACGCGGCCTCGGACGTTCGGAACACCTGCACCATGTCCACCGGCCGCCCGATCGAGGTGAGCGACTCGAGGCATTTGAGGCCGCGGATTTCGGTGCCGGCCTCCTTGGGATTGACCGGAATCATGTCATAGCCCGTTTCGTGCAGTACGCGCAGCACCCCATAGCTGAACTTGGTAGCGTCGGAACTGGCGCCAACCATCGCGATGGTCTTTACCTCTTTCAGAATCCCGGCCAGGTATTCCGCCGGATACTCTTCGTCGTGGTTCATGGCGTGTCCTCCTGGTGTTCTGGCGGGGGTCCCGGTTCCGTCCGAATGCCTGCCTTCAACTCGTCCGGGCGGAGCGGGGTCTTGAACGGGTTTCGATAGAGTTTGTCATGGCTCTCGACGCCCACGTCGAGCCTGCAATCGGTTTGCGGCCGCGCCACGCACAAAAGCACATAGCCATCCGCCAGCTGGCGGCGGTTGAGCGCCACGCCCCCGCTCTGGTCGACTTCGCCGTCCAGCAGCTTTGCGGCGCAGGAAATGCATCCCCCGTATCGGCAGCCATAGGGCAGCGACACGCCATGCGCCTCGAGCGCGTCGAGCAGCACGTCGTCGCCGCCGACGTCAAAGGCCCGCCCGCCCCGATTGGAGAGCGTGATGGTGAATCGGCCCGCACCAATCGGCGTCGTATCGTGTGGCCCCGTCACCATGGCTTAGAGCCAGATGTCCGAGGTGCAGTCGCCGCCGGGATAGCGCGTTTCGTGGCAGCGCGCCGGGCCATGGGGCTCCTTGCCGAAATCGACGAAGAAATCCGGGTTGATCGACATGCCGCCGTTCTCGGGGTCGCAGTCGACCATCATCATGCAGCCGCCATTCTCGCGGATCTCGGGATAGAACTGGTTGTCCCAGGTCGAGAACAACGAGGTGGTCACATAGAGCCGCCTGCCGTCGAGCGAGAGCTGGATCATCTGAGGCCCGCCGGTGATCTTGTGGCCGTTCACTTCGGGCGCCTTGCCGAGGAGGCCACCCATCCAGACCTGGCCGGTGAGCCTGGGATTGGACGGGTCGGAAATGTCGTACTGGCGCAGATCTCCATGCAGCCAGTTCGAAAAATAGAGGAAACGGTCGTCCATCGACAGCAGGATTACACTGATCAGGCCGGGCACTGGAATTGGCCATTCCGGATGACGCTCGTTCTCGACGTCGATGATCTTCTCGACAACCCACTCGTCATCCTTTTTGTGCCAATGGATGATGTTGGAGGAGAGGGCTGCGCCGACAAATCCGTGGCTTGACTCCGGATTGTGGTGGAAGCGCACCTCCAGCGGGACCAGACCGTCCTCGCCCAGATAGACCGTGTTCACGACGCTTTTCTTCTCGAAATCCCAGAAGTGAATCTCGCGGCCGTATTTGAGCAGCCCGACCTCCTCGAGATCGAAACCCGGCATGAAGGTGTTAGGTGCCGCCCATTCGGTGGAGACCATCACGTTGTGGCGCGGCTGGTACCAGAAGTCGTAATTGAACTTCATGCCGTTCAGGTCGTTTTCCCACCGTCCGACAATCTCGAAATCCTCGTCGAGATGCAGGAAACCGCCGGGGGCCTCACCCTTCGCGTCGCCGAGCATCGAGATGATGATGTCGGAGCCGAGGCAATGAATGGTGTGAGGGGCCGAGAGGTTGGTCTTCGCCTTGATCTCGGCGCCCTTGATCACCTTGTGCAGCCGGGGGTTTCGCGGATCGGTTGCGCAATCAATGATGTGCAAGTTGGTGCTGCGCACCCCCGGCACGATCAGATAGCGGCGCTCCTTGCTCGCATCATGGTGACACGACGAGCAGGCGTTCCAGCCCATGTGGTGAAGCTCGTCGCCGATCCCAGGCATTTCCAGCCGGCTGATGACCTGGCTGTAGGTCGGGCTCTCCGGATCGGCGTCGATTGTGGCCAGATAGTCCGGCTTCTGGATTCCCGTGCCGATATAGAGCGCGACCGTGTAGAGGATCTTCTCGCGCGGCGCCTTGATGGCCTCCGTCGGTGAGGCATACCCCGGTCCACAACAGGCCTTTCCTTCGGAACTCATGATTTTCCTCCCTCCCATCCCATGGGTCGCTGCCTTGCACCAGCAGACCGGCCTGATCATGGTGTTTGGAAAATGGGTTGCCAAGGCTAGAGTCCGGCTAGAGTCAGTTGTGGGTCAGGTAGAGAAATCGGCGCAGGGCCCGCGAATGTTTGTTCGCGGGTGTTCCTCGGCCAGACAGCCTTCCGCACCGGCCTCTCGATGCGCGTGCCGCGCATTTGAACGAAATTTCCGATAATCGTTTATAATCAATGAAATAACCCCATGCATAAATCTGTGCACCTCCCTCCTGCACACTCCCGCTCGCGCCCGGCCGGGCAGTCCGCCAAGCTCCGTGCTGCAACGGACCGGTCAATTCCACAAGGAGAGAGGTTTTTCCGGCCGGAAACTCAGCCGATCATCCCCGCCGCCGCGTCCACCGCCAGCTCGTAGCCTGCCGGGCCGAATCCGGCGATGACGGCGGTCGAGCCCAGCGCAACATAGGAGTGCTGGCGGAAGCTTTCGCGCCGGTGAGGGTTCGACAGATGCAGTTCGATCGCCGGGATTGACAGCGTCTTCAGGGCGTCCAGAATCGCGACCGACGTGTGGGTATAGGCCCCGGCGTTCAGGATCAGCGCAACGGCCTCGGTGCGGGCTTCCTGGATCCAGGTGACCAATTCGCCTTCCAGATTCGATTGGCGGAAAACCAACTCAAGCCCGTGGCTGGCCACACGTGCGCGGGCCCGGCCCTCAATGTCGCCCAGGGTCTCGTGGCCGTAGATTTCCGGCTCGCGGGTGCCGAGCAGGTTCAGATTGGGGCCGTTCAGAATATAGATCGTCTTCGCCATTGCGCATCTTCCGTCCGAGTGCCGGGCCAAGGAACGCTCTAAGGAACCGCCCCCGCTGTTCTCTTACTCGGCGGCGGGCGCGCTCTCAACCTCGATCACCGGCAGCATCGCACGCAACTCGTCCTCCGGCAGATGGCACGAGATGACATGACCGTCGCCCATATCCTTGAACGGCGGCACCACGCTGTCGCATGTGCCCCTGATCATGTACTGGCAGCGGGTCTGGAACGGGCAGCCCGGCAGCGGGGTCAGAGGCGAGGGGATATCGCCCTCCAGCACCACATGGCGCTTCTTCACATGGGTGTCCGCAATCGGTACCGCCGAAAGCAGTGCCTCGGTGTAGGGGTGATAGGGCGGCGAGAAGATTGACTCGGTGGTGCCCTGTTCCATGACCCGGCCCAGATACATCACCACGATGCGGTCGGCGAGGTAGCGCACCACCGATAGATCGTGGCTGATGAACAGCATCGTGGTGCGGCTTTCGCGCTGGATATCGGTCAGCAGCTTGGTCACTGCCGCCTGCACCGAAACGTCGAGCGCCGAGACCGGTTCGTCGGCCACCACCAGCTTCGGGCGCCCGGCGAAGGCGCGGGCGATGCCGATGCGTTGTTTCTGGCCGCCGGAAAGCTGGCGCGGCATGCGGGCGGCGAATTCGCGCGGCAGCTTGACCAGGTCCAGCAGTTCCAGCATCCGTTCACGCCGGTCGGCGTCGTTGGCGCCGATGTCGAAGATCTCCAGCACCCGCATGATCTGGTTGCCGATGGTCATCGACGGATTCAGGGTGTCGAACGGGTTCTGGAACACCATCTGCACCAGGCTGACGGTGTGGGGCCCGCGTTTTTCGACCGGCAGGTGGGCGATGTCGAGATTGCCCAGTGTTACTGTGCCGTCGGTGGCGGTCTCCAGCCCCATCAGCACCTTGGCGAAGGTCGACTTGCCGCAGCCGGACTCGCCGACAATGGCCACCGTCTCGGCCTCTCGGGCATCGAAGGTCAAGTCCTCATTGGCCTTCACGGTGCGGGTATCGCCGCCGCCGAACATGCCGCTCGAGATCGAGTAGTGCTTCTTCAGGTGATCGACCGAGACCACGACTTCGCCGACCTCGATCGGTTCGTCGGCCTCGCTGCCCGCCGCATCGGCATCCCAGTCGATCTCGTCGATGCGGACGCAGCGGCTGGTGTGGCGGTTGCCCAGGTCGTGCATCGGGATCAGGCCCTTGTTGCAGACCTCATCGACATAATGCGAACAGCGCGGGCCGAAGTTGCAGCCGACCGGGCGTTCATGGGGCAGGGGAAGCTGGCCCGGGATCGCCACCAGCGGGCGTGAATACTTGTCCGCCCCCGGCACCGGGATCGAGTTCATCAGGCCCTTGGTGTAGGGGTGGCGCATTTTGTTGAAGACGGTGTCGATGTAGCCTTCCTCGACTGCCTCGCCCGAATACATCACGGTGATGCGGTCGCAGGCTTCCAGGATCAGCCCCAGGTTATGGCTGACGAACATCATCGAGGTGCCGAATTCCTTCGCCAGATCCTTGATCAACTCCACGATGCCGGCCTCGACGGTGACATCCAGCGCCGTGGTCGGCTCGTCCAGCAGCAGCAATTGCGGCTTCGACAGCAGCGCCATCGAGATCACCACGCGCTGTTGCTGGCCACCCGAAAGCTGGTGCGGATAGGCGCCAAGGATACGGTCCGGATCGGGCAGGCGCACGGCGCCGACCATCTCGGCCGAGCGCTTCATCGCCTCCTGCTCCGAGATGCCCTCATGCACCATCAGCACTTCCGCCAATTGCTTGCCGACCTTCATGGCGGGGTTCAGCGAGGCCATCGGCTCCTGATAGACCATCGAGATTTTCGAGCCGCGAATGTCGCGCAACTCGTCCTCGGACATCTCGGCCATGTCGCGGCCAAGAAACCTGATCTTGCCGGACTTGATGGCCCCGTTATTACCCAGATAGCGCATGATCCCCAGCGAGACGGTGGACTTGCCGCAGCCGGACTCACCCACCAGCCCCATGGTCTCGCCGGGCATCACGGTCATCGAGAAGTCCATCACCGCCGGGATCTCGCCCTTGCGGGTGTAAAACGAGATGTTCAGGTCTTCGATTTCAAGGATCGGTTCGGTCATGGCTTTGTCCTCAGTCCTTGAGCGATTCTTCGCGCAGGCCGTCGGCCAGCAGGTTCAAGCCCAGCACCAGGGTCATCAGCGCCATGGCCGGCATAAGCGACAGATGAGCGGTCGACGCCAGGCGGACGAATTGCCGACCGTGGTTGATCATCGAACCCCAATCGGGGCTTTCCGGCTGCAGGCCCAGGCCGAAGAAGCCCAGTGTTCCCAGCAGAATTGTAGTGTAGCCAATGCGCAGGCAAAAATCGACGATCAGCGGCCCACGGGCGTTGGGCAGGATCTCCCACAGCATGATATACCAGGGCCGCTCGCCACGGGTTTGGGCGGCGGCGACATAGTCGCGGGTCATGATATCCATGGTCAGGCCGCGAACGATGCGGAAGACACCGGGCGACGAGCCCAGGATTACCGCCGCGAACACGTTCAACTCGTTCGGCTCCATGCCCAGAATGCCCAGTGGATCGCTGTTGAAGACCAGCCCGGAATAGGCCCAGAGGCCGAGGACCAGCGTCACCGCAAGGTAGATCACCAGTTTTTTCCTGTTGGACTCGTATTTCGTGAACCACATGGTGCACAGGAAGATGATCGGGAACATGAAGAACAACGCTGCCATACCGATAGGAATCGACCAGGGGATCGTAACGATGCCAAGATCGATCGGTACCGGCGTATTCACCTCCGGTGTCACCAGCAGATAGAACAGCAGGATGATCGGGAAGGCCAGGATAAGGTTGGCCAGGAAGGACGAGATACTGTCGGACCAGCCGCGGAAATAACCTGCCGGCAGGCCGAGGGTCGAGCCGACCATATAAGCGATCAGCGTCGCCGCCGGAGCGACGACCAGCACGATCCGGCTGCCGTGGACGATGCGGCTGAAGATGTCGCGGGCCAGGTTGTCGCCGCCCCAGATGAAGGCGATTCCGGTCTTGGTGTCAGTGACTCCGGGCAGGCCCTTCTTCATCCCGGGCGAGAAGGATTGCTCCAGCGGGCCTAATACCGCGATCGCGTCGGCGAAGACGGCGGTAAACACCCAGAAAAGTACGATGATCAGACCGGCCATGCCAATCGGTGATCCGTAGAGCCGACCGAAGACACCCAACCGCTCACGCAGCGGCCAGCAGACCCCCAGGGTGACCGCAATAGCCAGCCAGGTGGGCCAGAAGCGCGTGACCGTGAGCAGGAATATCTCGCCTGTGCTGATATATTCGGGCATGTCTTTCTCCCCTCGCTCTTATTTTACGCGGATGCGCGGGTTGAGATAGGCATATCCGATATCGGACATGAGTTGGGTCAGCAGTACGACGATCACCGCCACCCACGAGATCGCCAGCAGCAGGTCGATGTCGTTGTTTCCCGCCGCCTGCACCAGGATGAAGCCGAAGCCTTTGTAGTTGAACATCGCTTCGACCACGACAACACCGCTTAACAGCCAGGGGAATTGCAGCATGATCACGGTGAAGGGAGTGATCAGCGCGTTCCGCAGTGCATGTTTCAGCACCACTGCGCGGAAATCGAGACCTTTCAGCCGGGCGGTGCGGATGTATTGCGAGGTCATCACCTCGACCATCGAGGCCCGGGTCAGCCGGGCGATATAGCCCATCCCGTAGATCGCCATGGTCATGACCGGAAGGGTGAAGTTCCAGAAGTTCACTTTCCCGGCATTGGCAATGCCCTTGAAAACCAGCCAGTCAGGCCACCAACTGGTTTCCTTTGCCATGTATCCGAAGGAAGTTGCGAAGATCACGGTAAAGACGATCCCGGTGACGTATTCTGGCGCCGAGGTCGATACGATCGAGCCGACCGACAAACTTCGATCGAGATATGATCCCTCGCGCATCCCGGCCATGATGCCGACAATCAGCGCCATCGGCACCATCACGATCATCACCCAGAACATCAGGACGCCGGTGTAGCCGAGACGTTCGCTCACCACCTCGCTGACCGGTTTGCGGAACACCCGCGACCAGCCCATGTCGCCCTGCAACGTGCCGGCGACCCACTCGCCGTAACGGGTCAGGAACGGGCGGCTGAAACCTTCCTTCTCCAGCCAGCTCGCGACCTGCTCGTCGGTCATGCGCATATTGCCTTCGGTCTTCGCAATCTTCTCCAGGTTCCCGGGAAGGTTCACCAGGTAGAAGACGATGAAGGTCAGCGCGAGCATGGTCGCGAGCATCGCGCCGATACGGCGAAGGATGAATATGAACATGTAACAACCCCTGTCGTTTCGCCCGCCGGGAGTGGTCTTGTTATATCATGCGGCGACGCCGCATCCGTGCGGGCAGTGTGGGGGCAACCTAGCGGTTGCCCCCAGTCTTGGATCGGTCTTGGATCGGTCTTGGATCAGCTGTCGAGCCAGACCAGATCGAGGTGCTGCTCGAAGCCCTGGTGCATTTCGAAGCCGTGCACGCCTTCGCGGTGCGAGCGGAAGATCGAGCGCCAGAAGGGTTGGACGATCACACCAGAATCCCGCAGGTTCTTCTCGATCTTGGCCATGATTTTGCGGCGCGCGTCGGCATCCGGCGTTGCCAGTGCCTGCCCCAGCAGTGAGTCGAACTCGTCATCCGCATAAGCGGTCTCGTTCCACGCCACACCGCTCTTGTAGGCAAGTGTCAGAACCTGTACCCCCAGCGGGCGGCCATTCCATTGGGTTGCGGAGTGCGGATACTTCGCCCAGTTGTTCCAGAAGGTCGAACCCGGGATCACCGTCCGCTTGATGTTGATGCCGGCGTCTCGCATCTGGGCCGCTGCCGCGTCGACGGTGTTTCGGTTCCAATCGTCGTCGACCGAGATCAGTTCGAACTCGGTGTCGGTGTGGCCGGCCTCGGCCAGCAACTCCTTCGACTTCTCGACATCACGGACATGCGGGCCGATATCCGCGTATTCGACATGCATCGGGCCGACATGGTGGTTTTCCGCTTCCCGTCCGGCACCGTCGATGCCGAGTTGCAACACGATGTTGTTGTCGACCGCCATCTGGAACGCACGACGTACGCGGATATCGCCATACGGCGGGGTGGTGATATTGGTTCGGATGACGATGGTCGCACCGGTGGCAATCTCGGAGTTGATAATGCCAACGGATTCGACCTGCGCAAGCGAGTCGGCTTTGGTCTCATAGGTGCCATCGACCTCTTCGGATTCGAGGGCCGCGATCATCGCTGTCGGGTCCGTGCCGTGATCGAACCACTGGACGCCGTCAAGCCAGAAATCGCCGTTCCACCAGGCGCCGTCCTTGCGCCGGACCTCTGCGCCGACACCGGCATCCCAACTCACCAGTTCGCACGGGCCGGTAGTGATCGCCAGCGCCTGTAACGGATCGTCGCCGCCATCGTAACTGCGATGCATGATCAAGGCCGGGTAATCCGACATGCCGGCAATCAGCGAGATGTCCGCCGCCGGTAGGTTGATGCGGACAGTGTGGTCATCCACGCGTTCGAGACCGCCATCACGCAGAACCTTGGTGTCCGGGTCTACGAGTCCGCCCATGCGGGTGGCGACCGAATTGCCCTCGACGTTGCCGTCGCACCAGCGAGTGATGTTGAAGATCACGTCGTCGGCGTTGAAGTCGTCGCCGTTTGACCACTTGACGCCCTTGCGCACATTCAGTGTGTATGTCTTGGCATTGTCAGTTGCTTCCCAGCTCTCGAGCAGCCAACCCTCAAATGTGAAGTCTCGGTTCCAGCGCACCAGGTACTCGTTGCACTGGCGGGCAGGGGTGGCAATCTCCGACCAGTCGAAGGTCCGTGGGTCTTTGAACGCCTTGATGTTCATCGAAATCCGCATGACGCCGCCCTTTTTGGGCGTCGCGGCCGCTGCCGGGGTCGGCACGATGCCACCCAGCGTGAATGCTCCGGTCGCCGTTACGCCGAGGGCGGCCATGGTCGCCATATACTCGCGACGGTCGAGCTTGCCCGCTTTGTAGTCCGCAGCAACCGGCTCCGCCATCGGGTGCAGCGTGCGGTCTGTCATCATCATCTTGGTCATGTTTTACCTCCCGTCCCTGGCGGGGTGCCAGGATGTTATCGTTGTTGCTATGCCACCTAAGCATGGTGAACCGATACGGCCAAGGACGAATTTGCCCTTCTTGGGTGAGTATCACCGGCAATTTATCTGAGCGTAGGGATGTATGGGCGACATAAAATGTCGCGTCACCGACATGACCGCAGGTTTTTTCATGTTTGCCATGAATCAAGACGGAAGGCTGCGCTGCAGCAATTCTCATTATGGCTTGATTTTCTGCGATGATGTTTTGTCTTCTCATTTTTGTGTTGTGCTGAGGCTTGAGCGGGTGCTTTAGCGCAGTTTTGGTTCCGGCGGCGGTTCGCCGGTTATCATCGTGCGGATGAGCGCGCCCCAGTCGGTGAACAGGTGATATCTGGTGATGCTCCGCAGGTCCTGGAAGAACTGCCGTCGCGCGCCGAACGCTTCACGTGCCTCATGCCAGCGCTTGCTCACCAGGTCACAGACCGTGTGGAACGCGAAGGCGAGCAGGTTCATGGTTATGAGAAGGTTGGCCAGGTGTTCCTTGCCATGGCCGAAATTGTGCTCCAGATGGTAACCCCTGGTCTTCAGGGTATTGAAAGTTTCGTTCTCGATCTTCCAGCGCGCCCGGCCACAGGTGGCCAACTCGACGACGGTTTCTTCGTTGACCGGCAGATCGGTGACGAAGCTGTTGGTGTAGGTCACCTTGCCGGCTTTGTTGATGATCTCGATCTGAAGCCAATTGACATGCAATGCGTCTTTCCCGTCACGGAGGGGAACATCTTCCATCCAGCGGTAGCGATGAGTAACGACGCTGCGGCCCTTTTTCAGCTTTTTCTCAAGGCTCGGCAATTCGACGCCATGGAGCCATTCGTAGAGACAGCGGTGCGATGAGGGTTTGGCGGTGAAGATGAAATTGCCGCCAACCCGTTGAACCGACTCGCAAATCGGCTGACGGGAATATAGATCATCGCCCAGATAGACCGGCCCGAGATGCGCGTATTGCGGCCCGAAGCGGCAAAGCCAGCGCTTCGTGGCGGCATTTTCGCAGTCCTGTTTGTCATGTCCGTCCTGCGGTGCGATGAACTCCGGTTCAAGCACCATGGCACAATTATGGCCAGGTGCCACCACCGCCGCCGAGAGCATGGAGTGGTAATATTCCATGACGCCGTTATGGCGTTTGCGCTGCGAGCAATTCGGGCAATGAAGCTTTTGCGAGGTGAAATACTCGGTGCCGTCAAGGGCAATCAGAAGCCGTCCGCCGAGCTTCTGAAAATCCTTCAGACCGCCTCTGTCCGCAAGCAAGCCAAGGGCTTGCCCGAACAACGCGAACAGCCCATCGGGTTCCACCGGATCAAGCATTGTGCGAACATGATTGTCGGTAGGGATCTTCTCAATGGCGAACAGCGTCTCGCAGTTCGACCGCGCCCGACGCTTTTCCAACGCCCGCTGATGCGACAAAAAGGACGGGCTCTGCATAAAAAATACCGAAAATGCAGCCATGCCGATATCGGCCATAGTGTAGCTCAAATTGCTCCCCGTGCGCATGTCGGGGAACATCGCGCAACGGCTACGCAGAGTGTCCATGAGAGAATCGATAACCATATATGGTATCATTCACATATTTGCCGCCTTGGGAATCCCCTTTGTAACGCCATAATGAGAATTGCTGGCTGCGCTGGCAATAAGGCGTCGCGAGGAATATATCGGGGAGAGGGTGGAGGCGACGGCCGGAATCGAACCGGCGTACACGGATTTGCAATCCGCTGCGTAACCACTCCGCCACGTCGCCGCCTGGGCTCGCCCGGGCAGGCCCCAAAGCGAACGCCGAGAGCCTTAGAACGGGCGATTGCAGAAAGCAAGCGCGTTGCGATGCCAGGATTCCCGAACTAAATCCCTGACGCGCCTCGGCAGGGGCGGCGATGGGTGCCGTTGTGGGGTTTTCGCCCCGCGCCCGGGCACCACTCCCGCGGATTTCGCGCTCGAGGAGATATTCTCAAGGTGGCCACGCGTTTTGCGGGTCCCGCGCCTGTCCGTTGGCCAAGCGAAGCCCTGGCCGGGAGCCGGCATCGCACTTCAGCAAGGATATCGTGGCAGGCTGGAGCCGTCAGGTCGGGCCGCGCGCCAGGGCCAGGATCTTCCGCCTGGCGCTCAGCACCAGATCGAGCCCCGCTTCGCTCCCCAAACGGATGATCAGCCGCCGCGCATGACGGATCACCCGGCCAGGCAGGGCGATCAGAGCCAGGCGCAAGGCCTTCATCCGCCGTGCCACCCAGGCCGGTCCCAGAACCAGTTGCTTCATCACCGCGTTCAAATTATGCGCCAGCACCATGATCGCCCACCAGGCCGCATTGGCTCCGAACAGACCCGAGGGCAGGGTGCCGCCAGCCAGGTCGTGCTTCATCACCGCGTGGACTTCCTCGCTCTTGCCACAGCGCTCCCGGGACCACCAGATCACCTCATCGCCCGGCAGATCACGGTTGGTGACCAGGGCGAACAGCTTGCTGCGCCCCTTCGAGGCAAACTCCGCGGTCGGGAACGGCAACTGATCCCCATCGCCAAGCTCCAACTGTTCCAGCGGCTCCCGGATCGCCAGGAAGCGGTAATCCGCCCGCGTCTTGCTCTCGCCCACCCAACTCGGTACATGGCAGACCTCCGCCCACTCCTGGCCGGTCTCCTGACGTTGCCCGTCAAAAACACGATCCAGCGGCCGCCACTCGGCCTCCGGCACGGCCAGGGCAGCACGCCGGAATTCCGCCGTCACGTTGGCGCCGACGGCGAACTCGATCACCCCGAAAACCTTGTCCCGGCCCTCGCCACAATAGAGCAGTAGATCCTTCTGATAACCCGCCGTGTCCGAGCGCAGATAGACCTTGTCCACGCCCCCAGGCAGCGCCGCCAGCGAGGCCTGCAACACCTGCAACTGCCGATAGCCAGCCGGCACATTGCCGTCGCGGAACTCGGAATGCACGATCACCTGCTGTTCCGCCCACCAGGTGTTCAACGGCTGATAGGCCTTGAACTTCTTGTAGCAGTATTCCGCCTGGCGCTTGTGGCTCTGCACCAGCGTCGCGTCCATGTCCAGCGTCGCCGAGCCCTGCCTGCGATGGTGCTGCAGAAATGACACCAGCGCCTGATTGACACGCCGCAGACCAGGCAGACCCGCCGACGGGCGCGGGATGAAGGCACGCCCGGCCTCCCGCAGATCTTCCTGGCCTGCGTCGTGGAAGCGTTCCAACCAGCCCGACAGAGCCGACGGCGAAGGCACGCTGCGCCCGCGACCGCGCCGAAACCGGCTCTTCAGTTGCCGCCGTTCCCGGCGCACCAACAGCCGCCGCTCAACCGCATCCATGGTCGCGGCAAAGCCGGCGTCCGCCTCCAGGCGTTCCAGATCCTCGACCCGATCACCCCCGCACAGATTGAGTGCGATCACCGTGATGATCATCTGCACATCCAGCCAGCCCTGCCGCCCCGCCACCCGCACCTCGCGCCGCACCGCAGCCGCCAGTCCCGATGCCTCAATCAAATCAAGGTAAACACCAATCCCGGCAAAACCCGTCAGATCGCTGCTGCCCGGTTCGCTTTCGTACTCGAAAGGAAGAATGCCCTGTGCCATGTTATTTTCACCCCGTTGGTGATGGAGTTAATCGCAAAAACCATCATAAATCCCTTTAGATTCAAAGACAACGGGGAATTTCAACTTTTTTGATCCAGAATCAGGGGATGGCCCGGCAATGCCGTGCTCGGATCGGTTGCGCGCCATACCTGGATGTGGCAATGAGTATAGCGCCACTGCCCTGAAGATCAGGCCCTGAAGACGGGATATATTGCATGACAGACTTCACTACTGCCCGCCAGGCCATGGTCGACTGCCAGGTGCGGCCCTCCGATGTAACCCGCTACGCCATCATCGAAGCCATGCTATGGGCCCCGCGCGAGTTGTTCGTCGCCAAGGCCAAGCGCGATGTCGCCTATGCCGGGGCCGAGATCGAACTGGCGCCCGGGCGGGTGCTGTTGGAACCGCGCACCTTCGCCAAGATGCTGGAGACAGCGGCCATCGGCCCGAACGACCTGGTGCTCGATCTGGCGCCGGGAACGGGGTATTCCACCGCCGTGATCGCGCGCATGGCCGAGGCGGTGGTCGCCATCGAGCCCGATGCGGATCTGGCCGACGGCGCGCAGACGCTACTCGCCAATATCGAGGCCGACAATGCGGTGGTCAGCCAGGGCGACCCGGCGGCAGGGGATGTCGCCCACGGCCCCTACGACGTGATCATCATCAACGGAGCGGTCGAGACTCTGTCCGACGCTCTGTGCGCCCAACTCAAGGAAGGCGGACGATTGGTGGCGCTGTTCCAGGACCGTGGTATCGGCCAATGCTGCGTACTGACTCGCGCTGGGGCCGGAGTGTCGCGGCGCTATGTCTTCGATGCCGACGCGCCACTGCTGGCTGGATTCGAGAGAACCGCCGAATTCGCGTTCTGACGGGCTGGACTGAACAGGGAAATGGTAAGGGGCGAGAGCGTGCAAAAAATTCGTAAAGCGAGCCGAAATCTACATGTAACGGTGTTCTGCGGTGCCTTGGCCGCCGCCGCGTTGTCTCCCCTCGCCGTACTGGCGCAATCACTGCCCGACGCCATGGTTACGGCCTATCTCAACAGTCCGGAACTGGCGGCATCGCGGGCCGATGTCAGGGTGCTCTCCGAGCGGGCGGTGCAGGCCCGGGCCGGGGGCCGGATACAGGTCGAAGGCGAATTAAACGCCAGTGCAGTGACGCGAACCAATAGCCCTCCCGGAGCGAATTTTCCCAACTATCCGACCAGCGTCACGCTTGGTTTTTCGCAACCGCTCTACACCGGCGGGCAGGTCGAGAACGCGACCGAGGCGGCCGAGACCCGGATCTCGGAGCAGGAGGCGTTTCTGATCGTGACCGAGCAGCAGATCCTGCTCGACGTAGTGACCGCCTTTTCCGACGTTCGACTGGGCAAAGAGTTGGTGTCGATATCCCGCAACAACGTTCGGGTGCTGACCGAGCAGCTTCGCGCGGCGCGCGAACGGTTCGAGGTCGGCGAGGTCACCCGCACCGACGTTGAGCAGGCGCGGGCCCGGCTGGCCGCCGCGCGCAGCCGTTTGGCGGCGTCCAAGGGGTTTTTGGCGAACGCGCGCGAGGCCTATCAGCGGGTGGTGGGAGAATATCCTGACGAACTGCAGCCGCCGCCGCCGCTGCCCGATCTGCCTTCGGGTCATGACGAGGCCGTGGCCATGGCTCTGCGCGACGACCCGAGCGTGATCGCTGCCCGGCTCGAGCGTGAAGCAATCGGCAGCGATGTGCGCGCCGCCATCGGCGCGCTGCTGCCGCAGGTTTCGCTGCAAGGCCAGGTTGCTTCGGATGAGACGTTCTCGGATGGCGCGGCGGGTCCAGAATCGGCCACGATCGGCGTTTTCGTGACCTTCCCCTTCTACTCCGGCGGGTTCAACTATTCGAGAGTGCGCGAGGCGCAGGCGGCGGCCGAGGGTGCCTCGGCCGACATCGACACCAACTTGCGCGCCGCGGCACGCAATGTCGGCACCTCCTGGGCCGATCTTGATGTCGCACGCGCCTCGATCCGCGCCGGCCAGTTGGAGGTCTCCGCCGCCCAGCTCGCCTTCGAGGGGGTGCAGGAAGAGGCCAAGGTCGGATCGCGCACCACGCTCGACGTGCTCGATGCGGAACAGGAGGTGCTCGAAGCGCGCCAAAGACTGGTGACGGCGCAGCGCGATGAACATGTCGCCGGTTACGGCTTGCTCGCCTCGATCGGTAAATTAACCGTACAACACCTTGGCCTGGTGTGGAATTACCACCGGAGATTCTTCGTATTACGAGGGCGTCCGCAATCGTGACTTTGGTTACGATGCATCTGATGATACTGTCTGGAGGCTGAACTGGCGTCCCTGACCGGCATATCGGGCGCACCTTACAGGTTCCACAAAACCGTGACCCGATAACATAGACGGCAAGAATGAGTGGCAACGGCGTCTTGGCAACTCTGCGCAGGGTCTTTGGCGGGAAACCGGAAAAGGTATCCAAACCGGAGGAAAAGATCGACTTCGAGGAGTTGTCCGCAAAGGAAACCGCGGCACAGGAAACTGCGATCGCGGCCAAGGCGGATGCCGAGGCCGAAGCGCATGAGTTGGCTCTTAATCAAGGCCATGTCAGGCGACCGCGATCCCGAAACGCCACCTGCCGATGACGATGACGCGCTGGTGCTCAGTATGTCGATACTGCCGGTGACGGCAACCGAAGACACCGACCCCGACGAATCTGGCGACGGACCCGGCGACGAACCCGACGCCAAAGCAGACGCCCAAGCCGACGAGGAAGTTGACGCGGAAGCGGAGGAGACCGCGTCCGAGGACGACTCCGCCGAAAATCAAGACTCCGTCAAAGATGGGGACACTGGAATGGGCAAAGAGGCCGGTGCGGGCAAGGATTCTGTGGCAACCCTGAAAAGGTGGCCCCGGGTCAAGCCCGGGACAGCGTCGCTTCGGTTCGATGCGCCGTGATCCGGCTGGTCGCGGCGCTTCGCCCCTTTTCCCGGCGCGCGCCCCGCGTTAAGAGACCTCCCCGGGATATCCCCAGACCAAAGACCAGACCAAAAAACCAGAGCGGACCTATGGACAAGACCTTCGACGCGGCCGAGGCCGAGGGGCGCATCTACGCCCGGTGGGAACAGAACGGCTGCTTCCGGGCGGGCGCGAATGCGTCGCGCGACGAGACGTTCTGCATCGTCATCCCGCCGCCGAACGTCACCGGCTCGCTGCATATGGGGCACGCGCTCAACAACACCTTGCAGGATATCCTGGTCCGCTGGCACCGGATGCGCGGTTTCGACACCCTGTGGCAACCCGGCACCGACCATGCGGGCATCGCGACCCAGATGGTGGTCGAGCGCAAGCTGGCCGCCGAGGGCAACGCCAGCCGCCGCGAGATAGGGCGTGAGGTGTTTATCGACAAGGTTTGGGAGTGGAAGCAGGAATCCGGCGACACCATCCTCAACCAGTTGAAGCGCCTCGGCGCGTCCTGCGACTGGTCGCGCGACCGCTTCACCATGGACGAGGGGCTGAGCCAGGCGGTTCTGAAGGTTTTTGTCCAGCTCTATGATGAGGGCCTGATCTACAAGGACAAACGGCTGGTCAACTGGGATCCGCATTTCGAGACCGCGATTTCCGATCTGGAGGTCGAGCAGGTCGAGATGAACGGGCACCTGTGGCGCTTCAACTACAAACTGGCCGATGGCGTGACCTACCGCTTCCCGGTCGCCCATGACGACGAGGGCAACCCCACCGAATGGGAGCAGCGCGACTACATCACCGTCGCCACCACAAGGCCCGAGACCTGTCTGGGCGACACCGCGGTCGCGGTGCATCCGGACGACGACCGCTATGCCGGGATCGTCGGCAAGGAGGTCATCCTGCCGATGGTTGGGCGGCGCATCCCGGTGGTGGCCGACGAGTACGCTGACCCGGAGAAGGGTACCGGCGCGGTGAAGATCACGCCAGCTCACGACTTCAACGATTTCCAGGTCGGCAAGAAACAGAACTTGCGACAGATCAATGTGATGGACAGCAAGGCTCATATATTTCTCGAAGGGAATGCGGATTTCCTCGACGGTTGTGAACCGGGCCCGGATGCTATGGTTCTGCATGGCCTCGACCGCCACGACGCCCGCAAGCGCATCGTCGCTTTGGCCGAAGAACAGGGCTGGCTCGACGGCATCGATGCCGAGACCCACATGGTTCCCCATGGCGACCGCTCGAAGGTTGCCATCGAGCCCTGGCTGACCGACCAGTGGTTCGCCGATGCCGCCACGCTGGCCAGGCCCGCCATCGCGGCGGTGCGCGACGGCACGGTCAATTTCGTCCCGAAGAACTGGGAGAACACCTACTACCACTGGATGGAAAACATCGAACCCTGGTGTATCTCGCGCCAACTCTGGTGGGGGCATCAGATTCCGGTTTGGTATGGTGCTAGCTACCAAGACCATAAGAACGAAAATGGGCAAGTCGTAGGCAAGCGCTTCACGTATGATGAGTCCGTCCACTTCTGCGCCCCTCGTTTCGACGGGGCCAAACTGCTTGCTGAAGAGTATTATGAGAAATCAGCGGTGCGAGTTGTTGTTGCTGGAGAAGCAAAGGATGCCAATGAGGCGTTCAAACTTGCATGCGAAAATTCCGGAGGGTTCGAAGGCGAGCCTTACTACCTGTGGCGCGACCCCGACGTCCTCGACACCTGGTTCTCCTCCGCCCTCTGGCCGTTCTCCACCCTCGGCTGGCCGGATAAGACCCCCGAGCTTGCCCGCTACTACCCCACCTCCGTCCTGGTCACCGGTTTCGACATCATCTTCTTCTGGGTCGCCCGGATGATGATGGACGGACTCCACTTCATGAAGGACGCCGACGGCAACTCCGTCAAACCCTTTCACGATGTCTACGTCCACGCGCTGGTCCGCGACGAGCAGGGCAAGAAGATGTCGAAGTCGCTGGGCAACGTCATCGACCCGCTCGAGATCATCGACCAGTACGGCGCCGACGCGCTGCGCTTCACCCTGACCTCGATGGCGGCGATGGGGCGCGACATCAAGCTGTCGGTCAGCCGGGTCGAGGGCTACCGGAACTTCGGCACCAAGCTGTGGAACGCCGCCCGTTTCGCCGAAATGAACGGCTGTTTCGAACACCACCAAATCACCACCGGAACACCACCAAATCACCACCCAAAACACACCGTCAATAAATGGATCGTCGGCGAGACCGTGCGCATCGCCGCCGCCACCGACGCCGCACTGGCCGGCTACCGCTTCAACGACGCCGCCAACGGCCTTTACGCCCATGTCTGGGGCGTGTTCTGCGACTGGTATGTCGAGTTCTCCAAGCCGCTGCTGCAAGGCGACGACGAGGCCGCCCGCAATGAGACCCGCGCCACCATGGCCTGGGCGCTGGACCAGTGCCTGAAGCTGCTGCACCCGATCATGCCCTACGTCACCGAGGAGTTGTGGGGCCAGATCGCCAAGCGCGGGATGCTGATTCATGCCGACTGGCCGGACCTGCCCCCCGACCTCGCCGACCCGGCGGTGGACGCCGAAATGGGCTGGGTTATCAAGATGATAGAAGGGGTGCGCTCGGTCCGTGCCGAGATGAACGTGCCCGGCGGCGCGCGGATTCCGATGGTATTGACCGGGGCCGAGGCGGTGGCAGGCCCACTGGAGCGCAACGGCGCGCTGATCCAACGCCTCGCGCGGCTGTCCGGGATCACGCTGGCGGATGAGGTCCCAAGGGGCTCGGTAACGCTGGCGATGGAAGACTGCGCCATCAACCTTCCGCTGGCAGGCGTGATCGACGTCGCCGCCGAGAAAGCCCGCCTCGACAAGGCGTTGGCCAAGCTGGCCAAGGAAATCGGCGGATTGCAGGGCAAACTCACCAACGAGAAATTCCTCGCCAACGCTCCGGAGCATGTGGTCGCCGAGAACCGCGAACGCCTGGCGGCCGCGAAAGCAGAGCGCGAGAAACTGGTTAGTGCGTTGGCAAGGTTGGCGGAACTGGAGTAGGAGGAACGGCCATGCAGTTGGAAGGATCCTGCCATTGCGGCAGTGTGCGCTTTAGTCTCGATACCCCCGAGTCGGTGCCCGATCTGCGCTGCTTCTGTTCGATCTGCCGCAAGACCGCCGGGTCCGGCGGCTTTGGCGTCAATCTCGGCGCGCGGGTCAAGGGCATGACCGTCGATGGCGCCGAGCACATCCGCATCTATGATCCGATTGGTGGGCGCGAGGACGGCAGCGGCCGGCGGTTTTGCGGCAACTGTGGCTCGCCCTTGTGGAACTGGGATGGACGCTGGCCTGACTTCATCCATCCCCATGTCGGTGCCATCGACACACCCCTTCCGATACCTCCGGTTCATGTGGACATGATGCTGGAATCGGCGCCGGAATGGGCGCGCTCGGGGCTGGGCGCGCCGGAACGGACCTTCGACGGCTACCCCGACGAGGCGCTGGCCGACTTGCATGAGCACCATGGTTTGCGCGCCGAGTAGCCGGAAACGCGGACATGATTGTCCGCCCCTGCCCTACGGCATCGCCCGGGTGAACTCCCGCGTCTTGAACGGGGACATGGGCGACAGCACGAACAGCAGGATGCAGAACGTCGATATTCCGTCGGCGAGGAACAGGGTCTTGGCATTCGAGGTATCGTAGAGGAACAGTTGCGTCCCCTCGATGATCCCCTCCATCCCGACCCCGGACAGCGCGAACAGGTTCATGCCGGTGTGCAACCCCATCGCCGCCGCCAGGCTGCCGGTGCGCCACACCAGCGCCGCCGCCAGGCTGCCAGTCCGAACAGCAGGGTCACCACCACATAATGCCAGCCGATCCCCAGTTCGGAACCGCTGGAATAATGCGCCCAATCCGAACAGGAAGGCCGGCAGCGCCCCCCAGATCAACGGGTTGCGCCAGCGCGCGGCAAGCTGTTGCAGGATGTAGCCGCGAAAGATCAGCTCCTCGGCCGATGCCTGGAGGAACACCATCACTGCCAGTGGTGCGAAGGCCATGGCCCAGGTGGCCAGCGCCAGGTCGGTGCGCTGCGGAAGGCCGACAACCGCCAGTCCGAACAGCATGGTGAGAACCCAGAACCCCGTCGCCAGCAACAGCCCGCGGCCAAAGTCGCCCCAGCGCATGCGGCCTTCAGGCGAGAGCAGCGTGCCAAATCTCTGACTGTGCAGCAGCTTCGTAACCACCCAGGCGGATGGCCAGACTCCGGCGAAAGTGGCGAGTTGGAAGATTACCGAGATGGGGCCACTGATTTCGATCAGACCAGTGAGCGCGGTCAATGATTGTAAACGTCCAGGCCGCCAGGCAGCTTGTAAAGAACGAAAGAACCATCACCACGATGGTCCACAGCAGCCAGCCAACGATGATCAGGGCAATCCCGGCGAACATGCGCCAAATTCCAGGGCGCGCCGTTCTGGGCGCGGCATAATAGTCGAGAGGAGTCGTCACAAGCAGGCCCCTTCGATGCAAGGCAGCGGTCAATGGCCGGATCATCCATTCCGTCCATGGCCAATCGATGTCAGGGGCCAATCTGCGTCATCGGCGCCACAAGGTCCAAGCCCTTATGAATCATCCTGTTCGCGGTCGATCTTCAGAAATGCACGCAAGCGGGCATCGGGGCCGGCCCGGGACATCGTCTTGACTTTGGGATCGGGTCAGGTCATCGGCCTGTTCGCGCTCGATCCGGGCGTATTGCTTGGCTACCCTGGCATCGTCGCGATTGCGGTCGTGGTCGATCGGATGCTTGCTCATGGCGGGCCTCCTTTCTGGCTCCGGTTTTACCTCGTTGAGTCGATGGGAACTTATAACTTAGTCAATCGCACCGCGAGTTTCGCCCCCACCCGAGAATTCGTCGTCTCATGTGCGAGATGTGGGCCCATAACCGCTGGAAACCCTCTGGGACCGCCGTTAGGGTCTCGCCAGCAGTGAATCACGATGAACGCTCCGCGGGAGGCGAAAAAGGCATGGACGCGAAGACCTTCGATAAATCGAAACTCGTCAGCCGGCATGTGACCGAAGGACCGGCGCGCGCGCCGCACCGGTCGTATTTCTACGCTATGGGCCTGAGCGACGAGGAAATCCACCGCCCTTTCATCGGTGTCGCCACCTGCTGGAACGAGGCAGCACCCTGCAATATTGCGCTGAACCGGCAGGCCCAGGCGGTCAAGCTGGGGGTCAAGGAGGGGCACGGCACCCCGCGTGAGTTCACCACCATCACCGTCACCGACGGCATCGCCATGGGGCATGACGGGATGAAATCGTCGCTGGCATCGCGCGATGCGATCACCGATACGGTCGAACTGACCATGCGCGGCCACGCCTATGATGCGCTGGTCGGGCTGGCGGGTTGCGACAAGTCGCTGCCCGGCATGATGATGGCAATGGTGCGCCTCAACGTGCCGTCGGTTTTTCTCTATGGCGGCTCGATCCTGCCTGGTCGGTTCGAGGGCAGGGACGTGACCGTGCAGGACGTGTTCGAGGCCGTTGGCCAGCATCAGGCGGGCAACCTTTCGACCTGCGAGCTGGAAAAGCTGGCGGCGGTGGCCTGCCCCTCGGCGGGCGCCTGCGGCGGCCAGTTCACCGCCAACACCATGGCTTGCGTCAGCGAGGCGGTCGGGCTGGCGCTGCCGAATTCCTCCGGCGCGCCCGCGCCTTATGAGAGCCGCGACCAGTACGCCGAAGCCAGTGGACGCGCGGTGATGAACCTGATCGCGCGCGGTATCCGCGCCCGCGACATCGTCACCCGCGAGAGCATGGAGAACGCCGCTCGCGTGGTTGCCTGCACCGGCGGCTCGACCAATGCCGGGCTGCATCTGCCTGCCATCGCGCATGAGTGCGGGATCAAGTTCGATCTGTTCGATGTTTGCGAGATTTTCCGCTCGACGCCCTATTTCGTCGATCTCAAACCGGGCGGTAAATATGTCGCCAAGGACCTCTATGAGGCGGGTGGTGTGCCCGCGGTATTGAAGGAATTGCACCGCGCCGGGCTGTTGCATGGAGACTGCATGACCGCGACCGGCAAGACCATGGCCGAGAACCTGGCCGAGATCGACAGCGGCGCCGATGGCCGGGTGATCCATCCGGTCGAGATCCCGATCACGCCGACCGGCGGTGTCGTCGGGCTGAAGGGCAACCTCGCCCCGGAAGGCGCCATCGTGAAGGTGGCGGGCATGAAAAAGCAGAAATTCGAGGGACCGGCGCGCATTTTCGAGAACGAGGAGGAAGCCTTCGCCGCGGTTCAGAGCCGAGACTACAAGGAGGGTGATGTGCTGGTGATCCGCAACGAAGGGCCGAAGGGCGGCCCCGGTATGCGCGAAATGCTGGCGACCACCGCGGCCCTTTCCGGCCAGGGCATGGGCGGCAAGGTGGCGCTGATCACCGACGGCCGATTCTCGGGCGCCACCCGTGGCTTCTGCGTTGGCCATGTCGGGCCGGAGGCGGCGGTCGGGGGGCCGATCGCACTGCTGAAGAATGGCGATATCATCCAGATCGACGCCCGAAAGGGCACCCTGAAGGTCAAGTTGAGCGCCAAGGAATTGGCGGACCGGCGCAAGCAATGGACCGGCCCGCGTGAGACGATCTACGGCTCGGGCGCGCTGTGGAAATACGCGCAGCTCGTGGGCTCGACCAAGGACGGGGCGGTGACTCATCCCGGATTTTCGGGCGAACGCCACGTCTACGCCGATCTCTGAACGTGCTGCCTTAAGGGGGAGAGGTGCGTATGATGCAGTTCCATCGCCAGGCCTGGCTGCTGGCAGGGTTCCTCGCAGCTACCGCACTTGCCGGTTGCGAGGCGCCAGGCCTAGGCGGGCGCGATGCCGAGCTATCCCGGTTGCGATCCGGAAAAGATTTCCAGGTGATCGGAGTGGCAGCGGATCGCGCGGTCTTTTCGGCGCGTCAACAGCGCATCATCGTCGAGCCACCGGAGGGCTATTGTCTGGATGAGGATTCAGTCGCCGCCACCCGCAATGCTGCCTTCGCCCTGATCACCGATTGTCTGAACATTCGCCAGACCGAGGTGGCGCAAGGTACCGGCAGCGGCACCGTGGTCGAGATCGATATGCCGCGTGTATTTCCGGGGATTCTGACCGTGTCCGTTTCTGGTGAGCCCGCTTACGGGCCAGGATCCGTTGCGATGGATGCCTTCGAGGTGCTGCTTGGCGCAGAGGCGGGGCTGAAGCTGCTCAGCCGGGGCAACGGTTCGGGGCGCGGAAGAATCGTCGCCACCCGGCGAATCGGCGGCGCGCTGTATGTGTTGATTGAGGAGCCGCAGGGAGAGGGCGCATCCTTCTTGGTGCCGCGTTTCTGGCGCGCCTTCATCAATATCAACAAGCGCCTGGTTCTGGTGACCGTCAACAGTTTCCAAGACCGGCCTCTGGCCGAGGACACGATGATGGGCTTCATCACTCAGCAAATGACCCGGCTTCGGCAGGCCAATGGCCTTCCGGTCGATGAGGAAGAGGACGAGATCGCCCGCCAGATGGCGGAAAGCCTGGGCACGGGTCAGCAGCAGGGGGGATTGACGGTGGTCCGCTCCAATGGCGCTACAGCTCCCTCGGGTGGGGCCAACCCGGCACGCTCACCGATGCCTCGCGAACGGATCATCAGCACCGGAGTGCCCTCCCAAACCCGATCCTATCCTTGCCCCACATGCTCCCCAGCGGCCTGGGTAGATGCCAGTCATCAGATATCCAGCGTAACCCAGACGGGTACGTGATCCGAAGGTTTCCCGTGCCCGCGCACGGTGCTGTCGATACCCGCGGCAGTCAATCGATCGGCGGCCTGCGAGGTCAGCAGGAAATGGTCGATGAGGATGCCGTCATTGCGCTCCCATGCGCCGCGCTGGTAGTCCCAGAAACTGTAGATCTGGTTGGTCTGGGTGGTCTCGCGGACAGCATCCGAGAAGCCCAGATTGACGATCCGGCGCCAGGCGGCACGGGTCTCGGGCAGGAACAGGGCGTCGTCCACCCATTTATTCGGGTTCTCGGCATCGCGCGGCTGCTGGATTACGTTGTAATCCCCGGCCATCAGGGCGATTTCTTCGGACACGATCAGCTCTCTGGCGCGAACCTCCAACCGTTCCATCCAGGCCAGCTTGTAGTCGTATTTCGGACCCGGCACCGGGTTGCCATTGGGCAGATACAATCCGCAGACCCGGGCCGCATCGTTCTCGCCCATGATCGTCGCCTCGATCCACCGCGCCTGCTCGTCGCTGTCGTCACCCGGCAGGCCGCGAACCACGTCCTCGATAGGGTGCTTCGACAGGACGGCGACGCCGTTGAAACCCTTCTGGCCATGGGTCTCGATGTTGTAACCCAGTTCCTCGATCTCCATCCGCGGGAAGCCTTCGTCGACCGACTTGATCTCCTGCAACAGCACCACATCCGGCTGCGCCTCGGCCAACCACTCCAACAACGCAGGCAAGCGCGCCTTGATGCCGTTGATGTTGAAACTAGCGATCTTCATTGGGGATCTCCGCAGCAGGAGGGTTGAGCCTACAAGTTTCGGAACGTCAGGTGCAACTCACCCCTCCGCCGCCCGGATACAGGCCAGGAAGGCCTCGCCGAAGTGCTCGGCCTTCAACGCGCCCACGCCGGAAATTCGCTCAAGCCCGGCGAGGTCGCGGGGCCGCGCCTCGGCAATCCTGGACAGCGTCGCGGGCGCACAGGCGAGGTAGTGGTCGGCACCCGTATCGCCATGGGCCAGCAGCCCCGCCTGGGCCTCGACCAGGGCGTCGAAGAGGTCGCCATTGGCGTCCCCCGCCAGTTTGCGCCGTGCCGGGTGGGGCAGGACGACCGAGCTGGCAGTGACAATCTCGAGGAAGGCCTGGCCGAAGCTCTCCAGCTTCTTCGCGCCAACCCCGTGGCATTCGGCGAAATCGTCTAGCGTCTGTGGTTTGCGCACCGCAATGTCGATCAGGGTTGCGTCCGGGAAAATTACATAGGCCGGCACCCCGCGCGCCCGCGCCAGTTCGCCACGTTTGGCCCGCAGCGACTCGAACAGCTCCTCGTCCTCGCGTCCCATGCCGGCGACCGCTCGGGTTCTTGGCGCCTTGCGATCTCTGGCGCGCCGCGTCAGGGCATCCTTGCGCAGCATTACCGTCTCCTCGCCGCGCAGCACCTGCCGTCCGGTCTCGGTGGCCTGCCAACTGCCCATCTCGGTCACCGAGGCAAGGCGCAGCGAGAGCATCTGCCGGAAGATCGCACGCCACTGGATGCGGTCGAACTCGGCCCCGACGCCAAAAGTGCGGATCGCGTCATGGCCAAGCTGGCGCACCCGCTCGCTGGCCTCACCACGCAGCACCGCGATCAAGTGCTCGACCCCGAAGCGCTCGCCGGTGCGCAGCATCGCTGACAGCGCCTTCTGCACCGCCTCGGTGCCGTCGAACCGCTCCGGCGGATCGCGGCACAGGTCGCAGTTGCCGCAAGGTTCGACGCGGGTCTCGCCGAAATAGGTCAGCAGGGTCTGGCGGCGGCAGCCGGGCGCCTCGGCCAGCGCCAGCAGCGCGTTAAGCCGCTGGTGGTCGGCGCGCTTGCGCTCGGCGGGCGCGTCGCCCTCGTCGATCTGCTTGCGGCGAAGCTTGATGTCGTCGATGCCGAACAGCGTCAGGGTGTCGGCGGGCGCCCCGTCGCGGCCCGCGCGCCCGACCTCCTGGTAATAGGCCTCCATCGATTTCGGCAGGTCGGCATGGATGACGAAGCGCACATCGGGTTTGTCCACCCCCATGCCGAAGGCCACCGTGGCCGCCATTACCACCCCATCGCCACGGGTGAAGCGGTCCTGCCTGTCGCTGCGGGTCTCCGGGTCCAGCCCGGCGTGATAGGCCAGCGCATCAATTCCAGCGGAGGCAAGAGCCGCCGCATAGGTCTCGGTCTTGCGGCGCGAGCCGCAATAGATGATCCCGGCCTGACCGGGGCGGCGTTTGACAAAATCGAGAATCCGCGATTGCGGCGAAGCCTTGGGCTCGAAAGCCAGGTAAAGCTCTGGCCGGTCGAAGCCGCGCAGGAACACTTCCGGGGCCTGGCCAAACAGGCGCGCCTGGATGTCGTCGCGGGTTTCGGCATCTGCCGTGGCGGTGAAGGCGGCGGTCTGCACATTGCCCAGCGCCTCGCGCAAACTGCCGATCAGCAGATAATCGGGGCGAAAGTCATGCCCCCACTGGCTGACGCAGTGGGCCTCGTCGACCGCCAGCAGGGTGACGCCGGAGCGCCTCAGCAGGCCGATCGTCGCCTCCGAGGCCAGCCGTTCCGGCGCCATGTAGAGCAAGCGCAACTTCCCTCCCTCCAGCGCGTCGAACACCTGCTCGTTCTCCCACGGGTCGTTGGCCGAATTCAGGGCGCCCGCCTCGACCCCGGCCTCGCGCAGCACCGACACCTGGTCGCGCATCAGCGCAATCAGCGGCGAGATCACCACGGTCAGTCCTTCGTTGCGCAATGCGGGGAGCTGGTAGCAAAGCGATTTTCCGCCGCCCGTCGGCATGATCGCCAGCACGTCGCGGCCCGACAGGAGGGCGGAGACGATCTCCTCCTGCCCGGGGCGGAAGGTCTCGAAACCGAAGACGGATTTCAGAAGTTCTTTTGTCTCGTGCATCTCACCCTCGGAGAATCGATGGGGCGACACTAGAGGGCCGGGCAAGCGGTGTGAATTGGGTAAAAGGTTGGTGCCCGCCTTATCCGGCCGGGCGTAGCACGAATCCCTCCATGAAGACCTTGAGTTGGCCACCAGGCGCTTCGTTGCGGAAGCAATAGCGGGTCGGGTAGTAGCTCGCCTGCGCCCAGGCCCCGGGCTGCTTGATGTCCGCACAGAAATTCTGGCCCGAAGTCAGGAAAGCCAGCGTCGCCATGGTCTCGTGAAAGATGACCCGGCCGTCATAGGCGCCGAAGATCCAGATATGGCTGAAGGTCCCGGGCGGGTCGCCCATCTCTGGCGTCTTTACATCGATCAGGTGGTTACCCATCTGGCCGACCGTAGCTTCGACGCTGACATGCTCGGGGTGGACGTATTTAGCCGGCACTGGCTTGGTGGCGCGGGCGAAGTCCTCGCAGTTGATAAAGATGCCGCAGGGGCCAAGGCCGAGGGCATCGATCGCGGATTTCGGAACCTGATAGAATTGGATGTCGAAACGCGGCAGCAATCAGACCTCGGGCGGGTGGCCGCCCGCGTTCCAGTTCACCATGGCAAAATCGAAACGAGATGTCTTCGCGCGCCGTCACCTCGGCCGGGAAGGGCGGGTTGATCTGGTAATCGCCGTCGCACTCGCCGGTAGCGTTGATCTGGCCATTGCCATCCAGGTCGACGCAGCGGCTGGTACGGTTCGGTGCCGGCGGCAAGCCATCCAGCGCACCCGCGGAGAAGACGATACCGATCTCCTGCGGCACGCCTCCCGCTTCGATCACGGCATAGCTCTCGACCATGCCCTTGCCTTGCGGTGCGGATGTGCCGGAAACAGCGCCAGCATGGGCCGGACTGGCGCCAGAAACAAGTAAGGTTGCCAATGCGGTTGTTGTTTTCCGAACAGTCATCAGGTTTTCCCCCTTCATGACAGATGTTCAGATTCAGCCGGAAATACCCGGTTGAATCCGGATTCCGTCCTTTAGTGTAGGGAATTTGGAGTATTCTGACAAACTTGGGTGGGACGCTTCAGATCGAAAAACTGGTCCCGCAGCCGCAGGTCGAGGTGGCGTTGGGGTTTTCCACGGCGAAACGGGCGCCGATCAGTTCGTCCTTGAAGTCAATGACCGAGCCGGACAGGAACGGCAGCGATTCCGGGTCGACCAGCACGCGCTGGCCGTCCTGTTCGATCACCAGATCGTCCGCCGCCGCCGCATCCTCCAACTGGAACTCGTACTGGAAACCCGAGCAGCCGCCGCCCAGCACCGCGACGCGTAGCACCTTGGGCGCGCCGCTCTCGGCAATCTCGGCCAGCCGCGCGAATGTGCGGTCGGTTACCTTGACTGGGATCGTCAGTTCCATACGTGGTCCTCTCCGGGTCGAAATACCGGCGAATCAGCTACAAGCCGCACCTGATAGACTAACATCAGGCTGGCATACATGAGAATGTATCCCCGGTGGGCAGTCAGACAAGGGGCAAATGATGGATGAGACGCAACTGGCACCCTGTGCCGCCCGGTCCGATACCTGCCGGGGACGGCTCCATGCCGAGCAGGAGAGCGCCCACCGATCACCATTTCAGCGTGACCGCGACCGGATCATCCATTCTTCCGCCTTCCGCCGCTTGAAGCACAAGACCCAGGTTTTTGTCGAGCATGAGGGTGATTACTTCCGCACCCGGCTGACCCACTCGATCGAGGTCGCCCAGATCGCCCGCACCATCGCCCGCACCCTGCGGCTGAACGAGGACCTGGCCGAGGCGGTGGCCCTGGCCCATGACCTCGGCCACACCCCTTTCGGCCATACCGGTGAGGACGCGTTGGCCGACTGCATGGCCCAGTATGGCGGCTTCGACCACAACGCCCAGGCGCTGAAGATCGTCACCGGGCTGGAGCGCCACTACGCCGAGTTCGACGGGCTGAACCTGACCTGGGAGACGCTCGAGGGCATCGCCAAGCATAACGGCCCGCTGCTGCCCGCCCCCGCCGCGTCACTGCCCTTTGCCATTACCGAATACGTGGCGCGCCACGACCTGGAGCTGCATACCCACGCCAGCGCCGAGGCGCAGGTGGCGGCATTGTCCGACGACATCGCCTATGTGAACCACGACCTGCATGACGGGCTGCGCGCCGGACTGTTCGGCCTGGACGAGGCGATGGCGCTGCCCATCGTCGGCGACTGCTTCGCCGAGGTCGATGCCGCCTATTCGGGATTGGAGGCGCTGCGCCGCCGCCACGAGGCGCTGCGCCGCGTCTTCGGCCTGATGGTCGACGACGTATTGGCCGAGAGCAGCCATCGGCTGGAAGCGCTTGCCCCGGCCTCGATGGCCGAGGTGCAGGCGTTGGACGAGGCGGTGATCACCTTCTCCGGCCGCATGGCCGGGGATATCGAGGTGATCAAGGCATTCCTGTACCGCCACATGTACCGCCACTACAAGGTCCGGCGGATGCGGGCCAAGTCTAGCGGGGTGGTCCGCGATCTGTTCGATATCTTCCTAAGCGACCCTGGCCTGATGCCAGCCGAGTGGGGCGACGCGGCAGCGCAGGCGAACTCGGAGGAGTTGCGCGCCCGAACCGTTGCAGACTATATCGCTGGCATGACCGACCGCTTCGCTCTGGAGGAACACCGGGTCCTGACCGACCCCGCCGCCCGCGCATGACATTCCTGGAGCCGTGATGAACCTCTTCGCCGAGATCAAGACCGTTGTGCTGGACGCGGTAACGCACCTCGCCGCCGAGGGTGTGCTGCCCGGCGAACCCGCCACGGCCAACGTCACCGTCGAGCCGCCGCGCGACGCCAACCATGGCGACATGGCGACCAATGCCGCCATGGTGCTGGCCAAGCCCGCCGGGCTGAAGCCGCGCGATCTGGCCGAGAAGTTGGTGCCATTGTTGGAGGCGGACAGCCGCATCGACGAGGTCACCGTCGCCGGCCCGGGGTTCATCAACCTGCGCCTGTCGCCGGACATGTGGCGCGGCGTCATCGGCGTGGCTCTGGCCGAGGGCGCGAAGTTTGGCCGCTCGGCGATGGGCGCCGGGGCGAAGGTGAATGTCGAGTTCGTCTCCGCCAACCCCACTGGCCCCCTGCATGTGGGCCACACGCGGGGCGCTGTCTTCGGCGACGCCCTGGCCAGCCTGCTGGATTTCGCCGGTTACCATGTCACCCGCGAATACTACATCAACGACGGCGGCGCGCAGGTCGATGTGCTGGCGCGCTCGGCCTATGAGCGTTACCGCGAGGCCCATGGCCTCAACCCGGAGATCGCCGAGGGGCTCTATCCCGGCGACTATCTGATCCCGGTCGGCGAGGCTCTGAAGGCGGAATTCGGCGATACCTTGCTGGAGCAGCCCGAAGACGCATGGCTGGTCAAGGTGCGCGACTTCGCCTCCCGTATGATGATGGATCTGGTCCGCGCCGACCTGAAGGGGCTCGGCGTGATCATGGACAAGTTTTCTTCGGAAAAGGCGCTCTACGGCACGGGCCAGATCGAGGCGGCGTTGGCTGATCTGGAAGCCCGCGGCCTGATCTACGAGGGCGTGCTGGAGCCGCCCAAGGGCAGGATGCCCGAGGATTGGGAGCCGCGCCCCCAGACCCTGTTCAAGGCCACCGAATACGGCGACGATGTCGACCGGCCGATCAAGAAGGCCGACGGAGCTTGGACCTATTTCGCCCCCGACATCGCCTATCACAAGGACAAGATCGACCGCGGTTTCGACCTGCTGATCGACGTGCTGGGCACCGACCATGGCGGTTATGTCAAACGCATGAAGGCAGCGGTGGCGGCCCTCAGCGAGAACCGGGTGCCGCTGGATATCAAGCTCTGCCAACTGGTGAAGCTCTACAAGGGCGGTGAGCCCTTCAAGATGTCGAAGCGTGCCGGCACCTTCGTGACCTTGCGCGAACTGGTGGATGACGTGGGAGCCGATGTCACCCGCTTCGTCATGCTGACCCGCAAAAACGATGCGCCGCTGGATTTCGACTTCGTCAAGGTGCTGGAGCAGAGCCGCGACAACCCGGTCTGGTATGTGCAATACGCCCATGCCCGGATCAGCTCGCTGATGGCCCGGGCAAGCGAAGCGGGGTTGGCGTCGGATGATTCGTCCCTGACCTCTGCCGGGCTTTCCGGCCTGGTGCACGAGGCCGAACTGGCCCTGATCCGCAAACTGGCCGAATTCCCGCGCCTGGTCGAGGCCGCGGCGCATCATCACGAACCGCACCGGGTGGCCTTCTATCTCTATGATTTGGCATCTGAATTCCACTCCTGGTGGAATCACGGGCAGGACGAACCCGGATTGCGGGTGATCCGCGACGATAACCCTGGCCTCAGTCAAGCGCGGCTGGCGCTTGCCCGTGCAGTTCAGGTTGTGATTTCGGCAGGTCTTGGTATTCTTGGCGTGACCCCTATGAAAATAATGAAGTGACCTAGAGTTGCATATAATGGGGTCTGAGCAGGACTAACCCCCAGATGCGGGGTAGATGGCAGGCACGGAACCCGGATGCGCGACGAATTCGAAAACGATTACTACGTGACCTCGGAGGAGGGCCAGCAAGGTTGGTGCCAGCGCTTTGGCGAGCGCATGTCGACCTGGCTTGGTGCCGGGCTGGCGCTGGTGTTGATTTTTGGGCTGGTGCTATGGGGTTACCGGCTGGGTCAGCGCGATGCCTCCGCGGTTCCGGTTATCCGCGCCGCGCTGGATCCGGCCAAGGTACAGCCCGACGATCCGGGCGGCGTCGAGATCGCGTATCAGGACATCACCAGCTATGACGCGGGCGCCAACGAGCCGGCCTCGTCCGAGATCACCTTCGCCCCACCGACTGAACGCCCGGCCGAGGAAGATATGGCAATGGGGGCGCTGCAGGAACCCGACCCAGACTCGGCTTCAACCACCGGCGACGAGACCGGCGAGGCGATGATCCTGACTGCCGCCACAGCAACCGGGGATGCCGCAGAGGTAGATGGATCGGCGCTCGATGCGACCGAGCAGGCCCCGGACGCCAGTCCGGTGGCGCCGACCCGGCCTGGCGACCTGTCCGAGCGTATGGCAATTTACCGGCAGTCGGCCTCGGCGGAGGCCGAGTTGGCTTCGCGCGCGGCCGCCTCCGCTGTACATATCCAGCTTGGCGCATTCCCGGATCGGGCTGTCACCAAATCCGAATGGGCCCGCATCTACAAAGCCAACGAGGACATCCTGTCCGGCCGTGCCCTGGTGGTGCAAAGCACGATCTCGGGCGGGCGGCGTTTCTTCCGGTTGCGGGCGGGGCCATTCAAGGATCGGGTCGAGGCGCGAAACGTCTGCCGGGCACTTCAGGCGCGCGGGCAGGATTGCCTTGTGGCGGTGAACGGCTGATGGGTGCGCGCGCAGTCATATTCGGCGTTGCGGGCCCCGAGCTTCTGGCTGTCGAGCGGGCCTTCTTTGCCGAGAGCGACCCATGGGGATTCATCCTGTTTGCCCGCAATGTCGAAAGCCCGGCGCAGCTTGCGCGGCTGACCGTCGATCTGCGCGATGCGGCGCGCCGCGATGTGCCTGTGCTGATCGACCAGGAGGGCGGCCGGGTCGCCCGCCTCGGCCCGCCGTATTGGTGCCGCTGGCAGCCGGTGATGCGGCTGTTTGCCGGTGCTGATGGATGCGCCGATGAGGAAAGGGCGCTGGAGGCCACGCGGCTTCGCTACCGGATCATTGCCGGGGAACTGGCGGCGATCGGCATCGATGTCGACTGCGTTCCGCTGCTCGACGTGCCGGTGCCCGGCGCCCATGACGTCATCGGCGAGCGCGCGCTTGGCCACGAAGCGCAAGCAGTTGCGCGCCGGGGCAGGGCGGTTTGCGAAGGCTTGCACTCAGGCGGCGTTCTGCCGGTGATCAAGCACCTGCCAGGCCATGGCCGCGCCGCTGTCGATAGCCACCACCAGGTGCCACGGGTCACCACCGCGCGCGAGACCCTGGACACGGTGGACTTCGCCGCCTTCCGGCCGCTGGCGCATGAGGCGCTGGGGATGACCGCCCATGTGGTTTACGAGGCGATCGACCCGGAGCACTGCGCGACGATGTCGCCCTCGGTGATCGCGGCGATCCGCGACGAGATCGGTTTCGACGGGTTGTTGATGACCGATGATCTTTCGATGAAGGCTCTGTCTGGAACCATGGCCGGCCGGACCATCGCCGCGCTCTCGGCCGGTTGCGACCTGATCCTGCACTGCAACGGGAACATGGCCGAGATGGCCGAGGTCGCCGCCCATACGCCCCGGCTCTCGGGCCGCGCCGCCGAACGCGCCACCCGGGCCGAAGCGGAACGGGGTATCGCCGAGGAAATCGACATCGGTGCCGCCGAGGCACGTTATTCGGAACTGACAGGGGAGAGGCTACATGCCTGAAGATACTCTGGAATTCGAAACCCAACCGTTCGACACACCGCCCCGCGACGAGGTCGAGGTCAAGGCGACCTCCCTCAGCGTCAGCGTCGATGGCTTTGAGGGGCCACTGGACCTGCTGTTGATGCTGGCCCGCGCCCAGAAGGTGGACCTGCGCAAGATCTCGGTTCTGCAATTGGCCGAGCAGTACCTGGCTTTCGTGACCGAGGCCAAGCAGTTGCGCCTCGAGCTGGCCGCCGACTATCTGGTGATGGCGGCCTGGCTGGCCTATCTGAAATCGCGCCTGCTGCTGCCTCCGCCGCACGACGACGGCGAGCCGTCGGGCGACGAACTTGCAGCGCATCTGGCGTTCCAACTCGAACGGTTGGAAGCGATGCGCCGGGTTGCGGCGCAACTGATGGGCCGCGACCAGCTCAACCGCGACTTCTTTGTTCGCGGCATGTGCGAATCCGTCTCGGTGAAGCGCCGGACCGAATGGACCGCGTCGCTCTCCGACCTGCTGCGCGGCTACGCCCGGGTGAAGACCCGTGACGAATATCGCCCTCTGAGTATCGACCGCAGCGCCATCTTCTCGATGAATCAGGCGCTGGAGCGGTTGAAGAAATTGTTGGGCGTAGCGATGGACTGGGGGCAACTGGCCTCGTTCCTGCCCGAGGGCTGGGCGCTGGAGCCAGCCAAGCGGCGCAGCGCAATCGCCAGCACCTTTGCTGCCTCGCTGGAGTTGGCCAAGCTGGGTCAAGTCGAGATCCGGCAGGAGAAAACCTTCGCACCGATCTATCTGCGCACGCCGCAAACCGTCGGGGCCGACAAGTGAGTAAAGCCGTCAAAGCGGAGGTCCCCGGCGGGTCGACCGGCGCCGAGTCGTTGTTTGACGCACCGTCGCTGTCCGAACAAGAGCGCATGGTCGAGGCAATCCTGTTCGCCAGCGCCGAGCCGCTGAGCCTGGCCCAGATCGGCGAGCGGATGCCCCATGGTTCCGACGCCGGTGCTGCATTGGCGCTGCTGCGCGAGCGCTACACCGGGCGGGGCGTCGCGGTGGCCAAGATCGACCCCGGCTGGGCGTTGCGAACGGCACCCGATCTCGGTTTCCTGATGCGCCGCGAGGCACGAGAGACCCGCAAGCTCAGCCGCGCCGCCATCGAGACCCTGGCGATCATCGCCTATCACCAGCCGGCGACCCGGGTCGAAATCGAGGAAATCCGCGGCGTCTCATTGTCGCGCGGCACCATCGATATCCTGCTCGACCTGGAATGGATCCGGCTGGGGCGCCGCCGCGAGACCCCGGGCCGTCCGATCACATTCGTCACCACCGCCGCCTTCCTCGACCATTTTGGCCTGGGAAGTGCCCGCGACCTGCCCGGCATCAAGGAACTGCGCGAGGCGGGCCTGCTGGAATCGACGCCCCCGGCGGGGGATGTGGAGGACGACGGATTGGAGGATATGGACGGGGATATCGAGGATATGTTCGCCGAGGAGGCGGAATAGGCTGCACCCTGCGCGCTGCACGATATGGCCGTTGCCGGGCGGCATCACGCGTGTTTCAGGACTTGACATGTTGAATTTTAAGAAAAAGTAGGAGCCACAGGTTGGGTATGGCAGCGGAGGCTCTGCCGGTGTGCAGAATTGCCCTCTCGCAGGCTGCGTTCCTGCCCACGCTGGAAATCGACCCGTTAATACTTTTGTGTAATGAAATCAATGATATGAGCTCCGCAGCACCGTGTTGTACCCCCGATGGTCTCCTCGGTCTCCGCTCACGCAGCCCTGAACCGACATTTCCCGGATGACTTCCAGGTTTGTGGAGATCATACCCCCCGTACCCCCCGTACCCCCGTTGAGGGAACTGTATTCCCTTTGCCGCCATCCGATGGCTTGATTTTGGCGATCAGCCCTCGGTTGGAAGGCCATTTGGCCGGATTTGCCGCCATTCGGACACACCCCTGCTGTCGTTTTCACCTCGCTGTCGATGTCCCCGGCCTACGCCGGGGCGGGTCCTGGTCGCAGATCATCAATCAGGCTCAAGATTTTCCGGAACAGTTCCCTCGCCGGCCGCCACCTCGGCCAATTGGAACGTGACGTAGCGGCCATGGCTGACCACCTTGGCAGCGATCTTTACCAACTTCTCCCGCAGTGTGGTCAGCGACCAGTGCTCGACCTCCTTCGGCAAAGCCAGCCTCCGCATGAAGGTGGCGAGATTGCAGGCGAGGGCGTGAAGCTGCAGCCGCACGGCGTTGTCGCGGAACCTGCGACACGACAGCCGCGTCCATTTGATCGCGTTCTTGCCTTCCTTGATGTACTGCCCCGCTTTGCCCCGCTGATTGTAGAACAATGTCACCCGCTCGGCCGGTCGCGACAGGTTGGTGACGATGAACCCGACACGGGGAAACAGCTCGCCGGGGTGCCATTCGACTTTGGCCACCACCCGGTCAAATCAGAACATCAAAGAATCAGACCAGGCCGCTCGCGTCCAGTGCCGACTTCGTCAACGGGCTGATAGGTCTGGTAATTCGAGCCGATCCCAGCGCCGTAGAGCACGTCCGGTGATCTCCACCTAACGCTGCCGAAAGGCTATCGCAAAAAACGCCTTGGATCACGAGCGATCAGCCGATGCCATCACCTCGCTCGCACAGGTTTTTCAGTGGCAACCAACCTTCGCTACCGTCGCTTTTGCGGCACCAGACCCAGCCATGTGTCTGGCTGAGGAACTCGACGGTTTCTCCGGCGGAACAGGTGAGTTCGAATGCTGAATAGTCACAACAGGCGACCGGATTATTGGCGGTTCTGGTGATGTAGTTATCGGGTACCCATCCTTCGCGACCATCGTCGGAAACCGCCCAAAACCACCGATGACCGTCCCAGATATCCTCGCGCCCAATCAGGGTGACACGCTGCCCTTTCGTCACCTTGATCGGGTTTGCGTAGCTGGCGGCACGGGCGATCTGAACGACCCGGATTGTCATCGCGATGAAGCGACAGTGCGAAAATTCTTCGCCAGCCGCAACTCCTGGCCCTGGTAGTTCGAGCCGATTCCAGCGCCGTAAAGCATGTCCGGCGCCTCCGCCATCCGCTCATAGACCAGGCGGCCGACCATCTGGCCGTGCTCCAGCGCGAAGGGGGCCTCGTAGCAGCGCACCTCCAGCACCCCGCGCGAGCCTGCGCCGCCCGTTGTGGGGTGGCCGAAACCGGGGTCGAAAAAGCCCGCGTAGTGAACCCGGAACTCGCCTGCGATGGCCATGTAGGGCACCATCTCGGCGGCGGTTTCCGGCGGTATGTTGACCGCCTCGCGGCTGACCAGGATGTAGAAGGCGCCGGGATCGAGAATGACCACCCCCTGACGCCCCGGGCGGATCGGCTCCCAGAACTCGGCCGGATCGTAATGGTCCACCAGGGCGAGGTCGATCAGCCCGGAATGGCGCCGCGCCCGCCAGCCGACGATGCCATCGGTCCCGCGTGGGGTCAGATCGACGGAGAACCCCAAACCACCGTCGATCATGGCGTCGCCATCGACCAGCGGCTCGCGAACATTCAGCGCGCGCAGGTCGGTGTCATCAATCTTGGCTTCGCCTCGGTGGAAGCGGATCTGGTTCAGGCGCATCCCCGATCGCACCAGCACCGAGAAGGTAAGCGGGCTGATCTCGACATAGAGCGGCCCGGCATAGCCCGCCTCGACCCGGTCGAACTCGATCGAACGGTCGGTGATCAGCCGGGTCAACAGATCGAGCCGCCCGGTCGAACTCTTGGCATTCGCTGCGGCGGCGACATCGCCGGGCAGAGCCAGCGATTCGGCCAGCTCGACCACATAGACGCAACCGGTCTCCAGCACCGCACCGGCGCTCAGATCAATCTCGTGCATGGCAAAATCCGCCAGCCGAAGTTCGACGCTGCGATCCTTGCCTGAGAGAAAACTTGCCCGCACTCGCCAGGCCTGCTGGCCCAGCCGCAGGTCGAGGCTGGCAGGTTGCACCTGTTCCGCCTGCAGCGTCTCAGCGGCGGCGATTTCACCCCGCGCGATCATCGCGCGCAGGCCCTGCGAGGGGATTACGCCTTGTTTCTTATCGTTCATCATGGCCTGCTCCCCAAAACAAAAGACGCCAGCAGCGCCGCCGCTGGCGTCTGATATTGGTCGGGCCGGCGAGATTCGAACTCACGACCTCTTGCGCCCCATGCAAGCGCGCTACCAAGCTGCGCTACGGCCCGACAAAGGCGGGGCGATTATAGCGTGTCCCGCGCCCAGTGCAACGGAAATCCGGGTTGCCGCAACAGCTCCGTGGTGCGCCCCAAAACGGTAGCGGGCCCCGCTATGCGGAGCCCGCCTTCCCCAAAAATCTCACTATGCGGGAAAGATTACCTCTCGAGCCGCTCCAACAGCGCCTCAAGGCGTGAAATGCTGGCGCGGATTTTCGCCGGATCGACGGTCCCTCCGGCATCCGCCGAACTGACCGTGTGTTCCGCCGCGACCCTTTCCTTCAGCGCCGACAAACGCCGGGACGCCTCGGCAGCCGGGACCGGGCTCTCCAGCGTCAGTTCCGCATTGGCGTTGCCGCGGGCAATCACGGTCTTCGTGCCTTTCTCGCGCAGAACCTTCTGCACGCCCTTGATGGTCATGCCGTCATCATAGAGCAGCGCCTTGATGCCACGCAGCAGGGCAACATGGTCAGGGCGGTAAAGCCGCCGGCCACCACCGCGTTTCATCGGTTTTATCTGTGCAAAACGGGTCTCCCAGAACCGAAGAACATGTTGCGGGAGACTCAGATCGCCGGAAACTTCGCTGATCGTGCGAAAAGCATCGGGGGATTTTACCGAGCTACCCGCGAGCGACTCAGCAGTAACAGCCATCACGCGGCACCTCCGCTATTGACTCTGTTCTTCATGATATGGGACGCGCGGAAAACCAGCACACGGCGCGGAGCGATCGGGGCTTCTTCACCCGTTTTCGGATTGCGTCCCATGCGTGCGCCCTTATCGCGCACGGCGAAGGTACCGAACGAAGAAATCTTTACATCCTCGCCCTTTACCAAGGAAGTGGATATCCTCGCCAGAACCGTTTCCACCATTTTGGCGGACTCATTTCTGGACAATCCGATCTCTCGATAGACTGCCTCGCTCAGGTCGGATCGCGTCAACGTATTGCCCGTCATCGTCCGAAACCCCCCTTCCATTATTTTACACAAAATTCACATGCAGTGGTCGTGATTGTAACGGAAGTTAGGAAAACGAGTCAATGTCAATGACTTGATGCCTCTGGATAACTATTCCACACTGAGCCAGGATTTGCTCTATTTCCGGCATGAGAAAACCCTTTGAAACCCAGCCTGCGTTGTTCGTTTGCAGCACAGTGCTTGATCACCCGTCATTACATGCTCTGGACGACACCGAAGCGGTCTTGGACTGGACTGAGCTTGAAGCCTTGATGGACGAAATATATGCCTCGGAGACGGGCTGCCCGAGCTACCCGCTGCTGACCCTGCTGCGCAGTCTTCTGCCGGGTATCTGGTATAAACTGTCGGACCAACAACTTGCTTCCAGTCTGGCGCGGGACCTTCTGTTTCGCCGTTTCTGCCGCCTTGAGGTTATCGTCCGACATTCCTGATGCGACCACGTTGGGGCGTTTTCGCCAGCAGCTTGTGGACCGCGATTTGTGGGAGAAGTTACTGGGCGAGGTCAACCGGCAATTAGAGGCCCAGCATATCATCATGGCTGAGGGCCGGGTCAACCCGACGAAGGACGGGGAAGCGGGTTGGCACGTTAAGCAGGACAGCCGTGGCAAGCTGAAGTCCACCTATGGCTACAGTGTGCATACGGGTGTTGATGAGGATGGCTTTATTCATCGCCAGACGGTGACGCCGGGCAATGTGCATGACAGCCGGGAGCGTGACACCCTGCTGCCGGGTGATGAGAACGAGCTTTACGCCGCCGCGCCCTGCAGTTCGGCTGAGACCCGCGACAAGCTGGCCCGGTTTGGAATTTCCGGTCGTGTTCAACGCAAGGGCTACCGCAACCATCCCCTGTCGGCGGGCGATCATGAGCGCAACAAGGAAATCGCTGTAACCCGCAGCGGCGCGGAGCGCCCGTTCGCCACGTACAAGGAGCGGTTGTATGGCCTGGCCCGGACGCGGTTCATGGGATTGGACAGGACCCTGGCGTTCTATGGCCTGGCAGCGATGGCGAGCAACATCCGCAAAGGTGCCAAATTCCTCACGCTATATGGCATTCGAGAACCGGTCCCCATAGGATAAGTGCGGCAAAATTCCGGAAATTCCCCGAATAGCGGTCAAAATCACCGGATAACCGCTGAGGCGGAGCAAATTATCACGCCAATTCGCATGTTCGGTTGAAACCCCGATCCATATTGGGCCTTATGCAGGGGTCTCGACGTGTCAATGACTTGGATAAATTTCTGGGGGCTGACCCAGATAACTACCTTAGATGCCGCTTAACCATTGTCTTATTTGGTATAATTGGATTGATGGGTCACTGTTGTTAAAACGCCACTCACATTCCTTCAAATACAGGCCGAATTGGGCCTTCGGAACACCGTTGAATTTGCGCATATGACGTTTTGCCTGGCTCCAGAAATTCTCGATGCCAATGATTGGTATTAATGTTGCGCTTGAGGCATTGGCAATAATCTTTGCGTATACCGCGCCCCACCCCGCTTCAACAGGCCGAATACAGGGATTTTTCCAACCGCACCCCGACCACGCTTGGCCTTGCGCTTGCCGCCGAAGTATCTCTCGTCCACTTCAATTTCACCCCCGAACATCGCTGCGCTCTCAGCCTCCGGTTCCAAGGCAATCATCTTACGCGGAAGGTGGAAAGAGTAACCGGCTGTCTTGCGGTTCACGCCATACAGACTGGCCGCTGTAAGCGCCGTCGATCCAGACACAAAATGCTCGATCAAACGATCTTGTTTCCAGATTCAAAAGTTCATGAGACATGGCAATACCTTGCGAGCCTTCGGGTCATCAGCTTGATGCTTGCGATGAAGGCCCAGGCTGTCGAGCTTTCGATGGATGCATCGCAATCCTTTGCCAGCCTGCGGCAGCGCCCGAGCCAGGCGAAGGTGCGCTCGACCACCCGGCGGCGGGGCAAGACCTCGAAACCGCTGGCGGTGTCGGACCGCTTGATGATCTCAATGGTCCAGTCGCCGTGGCGCTTGAGCGCGGACCTCGGTTTCTCCCCGGCATAGCCGCCGCCGGCGAAGACGTGGCGAAGCCGGGGGAAGCGATACCGGATGGCCCCGGGCACGTCCGGCGCCCCGTCGCGGTCCTGAATATCGGTGGCATGGATCACGGCGAACAGCATCAGGCCAAGTGTGTCGGTGACGATGTGGCGCGTGCGGCCCTTGACCCTTTTCCCGGCGTCATAGCCGCAAACCCCTCCACTCTCGGTCGTTTTCATGCTCTGGCTGTCGATCACACCCGCCGCCTGTATGATAATGGGGGGCTGGCTTCTCGGCCTTCCAGCTTGCGCGTGCCGGCAACCAGCAGATGGTTGATCGTCTGCCACAGGCCAGCGTTGCGCCACGCGCAGACATAGCCCCGGACCGTCGAGACCGGCGGGAAATCCTTCGGCAGCATCCGCCACTGACAGCCGCTGATCCCGATATGGAAGATCGCATCCGTGACCGCGCGGAGGTCCGATGTCCTCGCTCGGCCACCGCGCCGGGCGGGCGGCAGAAGTGGCGCAATCAGCGTCCACTCGCGGTCGGTCAAATCGCCTGGATAGCGCGTGCAATCCCGTCTATGCTCAACACGAGCGGTATCGGCCCTGGGCATTCGATCCTCCATCTTCTCGTCAAAGACGGTGAATCACAACCTACCGATATCGCTCATCAACTTGTAAATCGGGCTCTTAGACGACTCCTGCGCATAGCTTCCATGATAACTCCAAAAATGAGTCATCTGGGTCAGCCCCGATTTCCGGAACTTAAGGTAGAGGTTTAGTTGCAATTTGTTACCATCGCAGCAGGGCCGAGCCCCACGCCAGGCCGCCGCCGATGGCTTCCATCAGCAGCAGGTTTCCGGGCTGAATCCGGCCATCCCCAACTGCGATCGACAGTGCCAGGGGAATTGATGCGGCCGAGGTATTGCCGTGGTCGTGGACGGTAACCACAACCTTGCTCATCGGCACACCGGCCTTCTTGGCGGTGCTTTCGATGATTCGAAGATTGGCCTGATGCGGCACGATCCAGTCGACATCTGCGCTGGTGACGCCGGCTTTTTCCATCACTTCGTCGGCGACCTCGGCCAGCTTGACGACAGCATGGCGGAAGACCTCGCGCCCCTCCATTCTGAGGAACCCGGCGTCTTGGGTGGTCGAGGGACCGCCAGAGACGTAGAGGATATCGTTATGAGCGCCGTTGGAATGCAGACAAGTGGCCAAGATACCATCATCTGCCGCGCTGCCCGTGCCCTCACTGGCTTTGAGAATTATCGCCCCCGCGCCATCGCCAAACAAAACGCAGGTGGATCGGTCGTTCCAGTCGAGGATGCGCGAGAAGGTTTCGGCGCCTATCACCAACACCCGGCGGGCCATGCCCGAGACGATCATCGCATTGGCGTTGGCGATGCCATAGATGAAGCCTGCACAGACCGCGTGCAGGTCGAAGGCGAAGCCGCCCTTCATGCCGATGGCGTGCTGTACCCGTGTCGCGGTCGAGGGAAAGGTCTGGTCGGGCGTCGCGGTCGCCAGCACGATCGCATCGATGTCGGCGCCGGTCAGTCGCGCGGACGCCAGGGCGTTCTGGGCGGCGGCAGTCGCCAGGTCCGAGGTTTTCTCGCCTTCGGCGGCGACATGGCGCCGCCGAATTCCCGTTCGGGTCCGGATCCAGTCGTCGGTGGTGTCTATCCGTGCCGCCAGTTCGTCGTTGCTCACTACCCTGGCTGGCAGATAATGGCCGCAGCCAACTGCTCTGGTACGAATCAAATTCATTCCCCAAGCTCTCCCTATCGTTCATCCGGGGGGTTTTTCGCCCGGGAATCCGCGCCCGAATCCAGCTTCGCGAGCTGCGCCGCGACCAGGCGTGGAAAGTCGGTCTCGGCCATTTTCGCCGCCAGTTCGATGGCGGATGCGAAGCCCACCGCGTCGGTCCCGCCATGGCTTTTCACCACCGAGCCGTTGAGCCCGAGGAAAACTCCGCCATTCACCCGGCGCGGGTCGATGCGCTGGCGCATCCGCTGCAACGACGTGACGGCAAACAGGCTGCCCAGGCGCGACCAGAAACTATGCTTGAAAGCATCGCGCAACGTCTCGCGGATGAAGTTGGCGGTGCCCTCGGCTGCTTTTAGCGTGACATTTCCGGTAAAGCCATCGGTGACGAAGACATCCGCCTCGGTCTTCGAGATATCGTTGCCCTCGACGAAACCGACATATGAGAAGCGCTCGCCGGCGGCGGCCTCGATCAAGGTCGCTGCGTCGCGCAGGCCCTGCGGGCCTTTGCTGGGCTCGGTGCCAACGTTGAGCAATCCGACACGCGGGCACTCGATGCCGAAATTCAGGTGGGCGTATTCGGCTCCCATAACTGCGAACTGCAATAAATTTTTGGGGTCGGCGCGGACATCGGCACCCATGTCCAGCACGGTGTTGAAGCCGTGCGGCGCGCGTGACGGCCAGTTGACCGCAATGGCGGGCCGATCGATCCCCGGCGCCTTTCGCAGAACGAAAATCGCCATTGCCATCAGCGCGCCGGTGTTTCCGGACGAAATCGCAACTTTGGCTTCGCCGCGCGCCACGGCGTCGAGGGTCTTCCACATCGAACTGTCACGGCCTTCGCGCAGTGCGCGCGAGGGCTTTTCCGACATTGCTATAACCTTGGGCGCATGGCGAATCTCGCAATGCTCCCGAAGCGTGGCGCGCCGGTTCAGCAGTTCGCCAAGTTTGGTTTCGTTGCCATGGACGATGAAGCGTAAATCGTTGTTGCCGGACAAGGCATGGGCCATACCTGTCAGAATCGGGGCAGGCCCCCGGTCACCACCCATCGCATCGATGGAAATAACGGTGTTCCGGCTCATGTCTCAATCCTCGGTGCGGACTCCAGTAGGGGCCTCTGCGCGAGGCCCGACCCAACCCGTGGCACCGGGTCGATCCGGGATCGGCGCATGATTACGCTGCGTCGTCGTCCAGATCGGCGTCTTCGACCTGAGCCACGACTTCGCGGCCGCTGTAGTAACCGCAGGCGGCACAAACATGATGCGGCAGCTTAAGCTCACCGCAGTTCGGGCATTCGTTGCTCGCCACAGCCTTGAGCGCATCATGCGCGCGGCGCATATTGCGCTTTGACCGGGTCTTCCGGTTCTGTTGGACTGCCATCTCTAACCTCTGTCTTGTCGCCCGGGGAGTCGCTGCAGCCGATCCGCAGGCCCGGATATTCATCTGTTCCCATCCTGACCGTCAGGCGCGACCATCGGGCGCGATCATCGACCGATGCGCACTGCGCCGAGCCATTCGAGGAAACGAGACGCGGAAAATAACCGTTTTGCACTGCGGAGCAAGCGTTTTCTCTCTCTGTGCCAGCAGGTCGAACGGCTTTTTGCGGCACAGCTCAACCTTCCTCCTCTCTGGTGCGCGTTTTCAGGGCGGCGAGACCTGCAAAGGGCCGGCTGGCTTCGTCGGACAACGGCGTGATGCCCGGAGGGCCATACGTATGGCGATTGAGCTTGGCGTCTGCGGCGCGCGGGAATGGGTCGATCATCAGCACCAGGCTGTCAACGGCCAACCGGGCCGGGTCGATACTGTCGATGAAGGGATCGGGCGCGTCAGCGTCGTCGTGCGAGAACAACATATCGGGTTCCGGCGCGATCTGGTCCGCCGGAAGATAAGACCGCTCGACCTCGGCATCGTGCCGGATGCGAATCGGCACCAGTGACACGACACAGGATTGTTCCAGTTTTGCCACCAACCGACCGCGCACCCGCCAGCCGTCGCCATCGGTGGGCGAGATGAAGCCCGCCAGGGTTACCCGATCGATGCGTTCGACTTCGAGAAACCGTGCCAGTTCGGCAAGCTCGGCCGGCTCGGCGGCGATTCGAAAAGATGTTTCGACATCGCGGCGCATCGCGGTGACCGCCATCGGCCGGCGGAATGGCATGGGAGACTCGCCCGTGGTGGATGGCGTGGCGGTGGGGGTAGTCATTCTCTCTCGGACTCCAGCATCGGGTTGGCCGTGGGCGGTTGCGTTAGACGGGTGCATCGAATTCGGTGCGGCGCCGCTTGAATTTAGATCATCCGCAGAGTAGTGGAAACAGGTGTGATGCACAGGTGAGATGCAGAAGTGGGAGCTCAGCCATGAAGCGAGTGTCGGGTCTGTTGCTGGCGGGAATGCTCGGTCTTGGGCTGTCCGGCTGTGCCGCGGAAATTAGGAACCACGGCTACGCCCCCGATGACGAGCAGGTGGCCAGCATCACCGCCGGGCAGGACACCCGGGGTTCGGTCCGCCGCAAGGTTGGGCACCCAACGACATCCGGCGTATTCAGCACCGACGGCTGGTACTACGTTTCGACGACGGTCGAGCACTACCTGTATAACGCTCCGAAAGTGATTGACCGGCGCATCATCGCGGTTCAATTCGGCGCCAATGACGTGGTCGCCGGGGTGAATGTCTATGGAATGGAGGACGGCCGCATCATCGATCTGCAAACCCGTACTACGCCGACCCATGGCCGTAAGCTTACGATCCTGCAACAGATTTTCGGCAATTTCGGCCAATTGACCGCCAGCGAAATCCTCGAAGAATAATCGCTTGGTTTGGTGCTGCTCCTTCGCGCGCGGATAGGGTAAAGGTCTTCACTCCGGCGCCGCGCGTTCACTCCGCGCAAGCCAGACCAGCGCGACCGAGGCCAGCGCAAGGAACGGGATGGCCGCCAGGTTGACCGCCTGCCAGCCGAGTTGCGACATCAGCGCACCCGAACTGAGCGAGGCCAGCGTCACCAACCCCATCACCAGGAAGTCGTTCATCCCCTGCACCCGCGAACCATCCTCCGCCCGGTAAGAGCCCGCCAGCATGGTCGTGGCGCCGATGAAGCTGAAATTCCAGCCGACGCCAATCAACCCCAGCGCCAGGGCAAATTCGCGAAACCCGGTCCCGGACATTGCCACCAGCACTCCGGCGGCGAGAATCGCCAAGCCTGCGGCGATGATCCGCGGCGAGCGGTAGCGCGCAATCAGGCGCCCGGAGATGAAGCTGGGCGCAAACATCGCCAGCACGTGTATCCTGACGACCCCGGCAGCGTCGTCGGTGCCGAACCCGCTGCCGATCATTGCCAGCGGCGTCGAGGTCATCACCAGGTTCATCAACGCATAGGCGATCATCGCGCAGAGCATCGCCACCGCCACCCGCGGCTCGGCCAGGATTTCACGCCAGCGCCTGCCATGTTGCTGACCACGCGGCCCGCGCGATGGCGGTGGGATGTCCAAAAACAGAAGCGGAATGGCACCCACCAGGTTCAGGACCACCATCGCCCGGTATGCGCCGGCAAAGGGGATGGGCGCCAGCGCATCGTTGAACCAGACCACCAATTCCGGCCCAAAGACGGCCGCGACCAACCCGCCGGTCAGCACCCAGGCTATTGCCTTTGGCCGGTAATCCCGCGACGCCAGATCGGCGGCGGCGAAGCGGTAGAAGTTGTGCGCTGCCATATAGACCCCGGTAACGAGGCTGGCGGCCAGCAGCATCTGGAAGCTGTGAGCGATGATCGCCTGCGCCGCCAGCGCGCCGCCCAGCGCCCCGGCTGCGGCACCGATCAGAAAGCCGGTACGCCGCCCCCAGCGCCCCATGATCGCCGACATTATCGGTGCCGCCAGCATCGCCGCCAGCACGATCATGGTGATCGGCAGGGTGGCCAGCGCCTTGTTCTCGGCCAGCAGGCTTCCGGCCAAACCGCCGAGGATGAAATGCACCGTCATCTGGGCACCCAGCACCGCCTGCGCCCAAAACAATATTGGCACCGCGCGCCGGGCGCGGGCGTCATCGCCGACCATGTTGAGTGTGGTGTCGCTCATAGCGGCGACCCTAGCGCCAACCCAGGAACGGGCAATCGATTCGGATCAAGTGCGGCGATCTATCTCCAGCATGATGCCGCCCTTGGGGCGCAGGGTCATCACCATCACCGGTTTTGGCTCCATCCCGGCTGCGGGGCGGAAGCGGAACCGAGCCATCAGTGTGGCGAGGATGATCTGCGCTTCGATCAGCGCAAACCCCATGCCTATGCAAATGCGCGGACCAGCGCCGAAGGGCAGGTACAGGAACCGGTCGCGCGCCGCAACGCGGTCCGGCGCGAAATTGTCCGGGTCGAAAGCGTCAGGCGCGTCCCACCACATGGCGTGGCGGTGCAGGGCGTAGATTGGCAGGATCACCGTGTCGCCCTTGCGGATACGCCGCCCGCAGATCTCGTCCTCGCCACGCGCCGTGCGTGACAGCATTCCGGCCGGTGGGTAGAGGCGCAGCGCCTCCTCGATGACTTGCCGGGTATAGCTCAGCTGATCCAGATGCTCCGCCCTCGCCGGGCCGTCGCCGCAGGCCGCACGCGCCTCCGCCCCCAATCGCTCCTGCACCTTCGGATCCGCAGCGGCGAGATACAGCGCCCATGACAGCGCCAGCGCGGTGGTTTCGTGACCCGCCACCAGGAACGCCAGCATGTTGTCGCGCAGCTCTTTCGGCGTCATCCGGCGCCCGGTTTGCGGGTCCTCGGCATCGGTCATGAAGGCCAGCAAATCCTCGCGCCCGGGTTCGGCTGCGCGCTCGGCGATCACCCGATCCATCATCCCCTGCATAGCGGCGATGCCCTTGCGGTTCATCAGCGCCGCCGGGCGGGGAATCCAGGTCGGCAGGTCCAGCACATCCATCAGCGAAATCCGTCCGATGGTCTCGATATAGCCGGTCACCGAGCGGCTGACCGCGCCACGGTCCAACGCCTCGCGGCCCGACATCGCGGTCTCGCAAATTACGTCGAAAGTGGCCGCGACCATCTCGCCATAGAGATCATGGATGCCGCCCTCATGCGCTGCCACCCGGTCGGCGACGCGCTTCGCGGCGCCGGTCATGAAAGGGGCCAGCCCGATCAGCTTGCGGTGCTGGAACACCGGGGCTGCGGCCCGGCGCTGCCAGCGCCAATGCGCTCCCTCGGCGGTAAACAGGCTATCGCCGATCGCCGGGCGCAGCAGGCGCAGGGTGATCTCGGATTTCGGATACAGTTTGACCTTGTCCTTCAGCACCTGGCGCAGCCCATGCGGGTCCATCACCATATGCCAGCGCGCCACGGTGCGCCCGGAAAGCATCGGCTGGCGGAAAGCCAGCGCCGGAATCACCTCCAACAGGTTGCGCCCGGCGGCGCGAGCGACCTCGGGGATCGTCAGGGGTCGTGAGGGTGGCACGACTCGGGGCGGAGTGATCAGCATGACCGCGAGGGTAAGCGACGCGCTCGCACTCTCAAAGTCTTATCCGTGGGGCCGCCGCGATCGACGATAGGCCAGAACAGGGACAGCGTGACGGCGGCCCATGCTCCAAGGACGACTGCAAGATCCAGCCCTGAAACCGAAAAGAGACATCCTGACAAATCCAGTGAAACCTGCTTCAATTCGAAATCTGCGCCGCCCGATGCTCACCCACCCTGAATTCCACAGCGAAGTGCAACACCCCTCGCTCGGTGTGCTACCGAGTTGGTTGATGAGACCGAAAGGAATGACATTATGAAGAGCAGAGACTTAGCGGTAGTAATAGCACTCCTGTTGATCGTCTGCCAGTCGGCGGCCTTCATGCCGTAGAGCTTTGGCTTTCCCATTGCTTCCAGGGCGAGCCATTGTCCGCCATCGGTCCGAGGACGATGGCGAGCGGATCGTTCCATTCCCGGGCCTCCTGAGTTTGTCGTAGCGCGCGCAATCCACCGCAGGTTCATGGGTGAGGCGCAGCGCATCAGGCGGTGCGATCATTGCTGGCGGTCCCGGTTCCCGGCGCCGGGCCAGGATGTTGAGAATGACGTCGGGCGAATGGACGCTTTCTCTGAGCGCTTCGGCACCGGCGGCCTCTACCGCCGGGAGGCCATCGCTCAGTGCAGCGCTGAGAATCTCGACCATCTGGCGGTTGCCGTTCGCGACGCCCTGGAGCTTCCGGCGTACCCGCTTCAGGGACGACGGCAGCACCCGGTCCTTGAATGGCGCGCCGTTGCGCCGGGCGCCGGGCTTGCGGGCCGGCGCCGAAACGTAGTGCCAGGGGTCATAGACCGTGTTGCCTCGCCCGAACACGCGCGCGTGCTGACCGACGACACGTCCTTCCTGCCAGAACTCGGTCCGCTCGGCATAGGCTGAACAGATCGCTCGCAGGTGAACTCGGTCTTGCCTGACCGGATCACCTTGCGGACGACCTTCCGGGAGAGCTTCAACTCCCGGCAAATCTGCTTGATCGGCTTCTCCTGATGAAAATATGCGCGGCGGATCTTCGCGATCGTCTCCACAACCAGTATCCCAGTCTTTGCTCCCGAATTGCTCCGGAAGCACAATGGACCCTCGTATCAAGGGGGCCCCGTTTGGACGCCGATTACCCCGATACAGGGGGGCCTTACTCCACGCCTGTTCACAAAGCTACGCCAGAAAATATCGGGAGGCTTCCGATCAGAACAAGGCGCAGAGGATTTTGCTACCCCGCACAGCGTCATCACAACGGCTTGAAAACAAGGATGGAACATCATCGAAACCTTGATGAAACCAGATGACCAGATTATCGCAACCCTGAAATACGCCTGAAAACAACCTGGGTAATTACATCATCTCACGCAGACGCGGAAAAAGTAACCGGCTGTCTTGCGGTTCACGCCACACAGACTGGCCGCTGTAAGCGCCGTCGATCCAGACACAAAATGCGCGATCAAACGATCTTGATTATAGGGGCTGAGACGACTCCTGCGCATAGTTTCCATGATAACTCCAAAAATGAGTTATCTGGGTCAGCCCCTTGAATTTGAACCGGCGTGTTCGTCGATGGGTGCTGTCGCGCTGGTTTTACGAGTTTGAATTATTCTTCTCTACCCTCCAAAAACGCCTCGGGCCGTACCTCGCGCGCCATGTGGTCCAGCACGGCATTGACGAACTTAGCTTCTTTTCTGTTTTCGAAAAAGGCTTTTGTTACATCGATATATTCAACAATGCTGACCTTGGGTGGGATATCGGGTCGCGCCGTCAACTCGTGGCCTGCCGCCCGGAAGACGGCGCGCAGGGTGGCATCGATCCGGCCCAGCGGCCATTTCTTTACCAACGCCCGGTCGGTCAGTTGGTCGATCGCCGCCTGGCGATCCACGACACCTTTCAGGATATCCCGGAACAACGCCACATCCGCCTCGCGGTATTGCGCGCCCTCGATTTCGGCGCCCAGGCGGTAATCCTCGAACTCGCGCCGAACCGCTTTCCAATCGGTACCCGCGATCTCCATCTGGTAGAGCGCCTGCACTGCCGCCAGTCGCGCGGCGGAGCGCGCCAGCCGCGTGTTTTCCCTGGTCTTAGAGGTCATCTTATGTGGTCCCGGGCTGGCTGGCGGTGGTGGCCAGAAAAATATCGGCGTTGCCGGGCGCCGCCTGTTCACGGCCCGGCGGGCCCCGGAAGCGCCGGGCCAGCGCGATCAGATGCAGCGTTGCCGCGGCCGCGCCCCCGCCCTTGTCCATCTCGCCCGGATCGGACCGGAGCTCGGCCTGGGCCATGGTTTCGCAGGTCAGGATGCCGTTGCCGATGGCCAATCCGCGCTCGACTCCCAGCAACATCAGTGCGCGCGACGAATCATTGCACACTGTTTCGTAATGGGTGGTCTCGCCACGAATCACGCAGCCCAGCGCCACATACCCCTCGAAGGCGCCGCTTTCGGCCGCCAGCCGGATCGCCACCGGAACCTCCAGCGCACCGGGGACCTCGATCAGTTCATGCTCGGCACCCGCGGCATCCAGCACGGCGCGTGCCCCGGCGATCAACCCGTCGGCGATCTTGCGGTAAAATGGCGCTGCCACGATCGCAACGCGCGGCGATGGCGACAACGTTGGTGAGGGCAGGGTGCCAGGATCGGTCGGTGCTGCCATCTCAGTCTCCGCGTCTCGGGATTGGCCGGACCCCGACAATGGAAATTCCATAACCTTCGAGCCCCACCACCTTGGGCGCCGGCGAGTTGGTCACCATGATCATCTCCGATACCCCTAGCGCGCCAAGGATCTGCGCCCCCACTCCGTATTGCCGCAGCTTCTTCAGCGAAGTGCCTTCACTGCGCAGCTTGGCCGCCAGCGCGTTCGGCGTCATGTCGTGCAACAGCACGATGGCGCCGCGCCCTTCGGCAGCGATCACGGCCATCGAATCGGGCACTTGCTGCCAACGCTCCGGGTTCAACGCCAGCAGGTCCTCCAGCGGGTCGACAACATGCATCCGCACCAACACCGGCTCGCCGTCACGGATTTCACCTTTCACCAGGGAAATGTGCTCGGCGCCCTCGGTCTGGTCGTGGAAGATTCGCACGTCCCATTCGCCGCCGATGGTCGAGGAAATGGTCTTGCGTGCAGCCTGACGCACCAGGCTGTCATGTCGGCGGCGATAGGCAATCAGGTCCGAGATGGTGCCGATCTTCAGGTTATGGCGCTGGGCGAAAGCGGCCAGGTCGGGCAGGCGCGCCATGGTGCCGTCGTCCTTCATCACCTCGCAGATCACCGACGACGGGTTCAGCCCCGCCAGCCGGGCAACATCGACCGCCGCCTCGGTATGCCCGGCCCGCATCAGCACACCGCCCTCGCGGGCGCGCAGCGGAAACACATGCCCCGGCGTGGCGATATCCGCCGGGCCGGAATGCGGGTCGATGGCGACCGCGATGGTGCGCGCCCGATCATGGGCCGAGATCCCGGTGGTGACCCCCTCGCGAGCCTCGATCGAAACCGTGAAGGCGGTCTCGTGGCGCGACTGGTTGGCTGTTGCCATCATCGGCAGGCCCAGCGCATCCAGCCGTTCCGGCTCCATCGCCAGGCAGATCAGGCCACGGCCGTGGATCGCCATGAAATTCACTGCATCAGGCGTTGCCATCTGGGCCGGCACCACCAGGTCGCCCTCATTCTCCCGGTCTTCGTGGTCGACGAGGATGAACATGCGACCGTTGCGGGCCTCCTCGATGATCTCGGAGACCTTGGAGATGTAATCGCTGTAATCGGTACCGCTCATCATCGACTCCGGTAGAAATTGGTGGCCGCTCAGCCCACCATTTCGTTCAGACGGGCGACATAGCGCGCCAGCAGATCAATTTCCAGATTGACTTGCCCGCCCGGCTCCACCCCGGCGAGGCTGGTGACCGACCAGGTATGGGGGATAATGTTCACCCCGAAGCTTGCGCCCTCCACCTCGTTCACAGTCAGCGAGATGCCATCGACGCATATCGAACCCTTGGTGGCGATGAATTTTGCCAAGGCCTCGGGCGCGCGCAGCGTCAGCCGGTGGCTATCCCCTTCGGCCCGGATGCCGGTGATCTCGCCGACCCCGTCGACATGTCCGGAAACAATATGCCCGCCCATCTCGTCGCCCAGCCGCAGCGCAGGTTCCAGGTTGATCCGCTGGCCCTGCTGCCAGCCGCCCAGCGTGGTCCTGGCCTTGGTCTCGGCCGACGCCGCTACGTCGAACCAGCTCTGGTCGCCGTTCTTCCCGGCTTCCATCACCGTCAGGCAGATGCCGTTACAGGCGATCGAGGCACCAATCTCGATGGTCTCGTGCGCCCGCTGGCAGGCAATGCGCAGATAGGTGTCGCCAGCCTCCCTGCGGGAGAGGAGGGTGCCGACCTCGCGTATGATTCCGGTGAACATGCCGGTGTCCTAGGTTGACCTCGGGGGGTGGCCTCGGGTTTTTCTGCGGCCAGCGATACAGAATGCCGCCGCGCCCGGCAAGGTGTGGCAGCGTAAGCAATTCATTAACTGACACCATGATAGCCCGGAACCATGTGCAGGACGAGGTACTCGGCGCTTTATCATGCCCGCCTGCTGCTGCCCTCGCGCCGCTACGGCCGCCACCGCAGCCGCCGCGATCTAAACCCTGTGGCGCGAGTTGGGGCACTACCTGCAACGCCTGGCCGGGTTGCCACTGCGCCGCCTTTCGCAGGGCCAGCGGGCGCGTCGGCTGCTGGCCAGCGGGTGCTGCTATCATCTGGTGCTGCTGCAACTCTCGTTCGACAGCTCGATGCAGGCACATTCCGATTACGGCAAATCGGCGGATTTCGTTGACGATTGCATTGGCGCCTTCGCCCGCGGCGGCGCAGCCGAGGATTTCCTGGTCTTCAAGTCGCATCCCTTCGAGGACGGGCGCGAGCGGTTGAGCCGGGTCATCGCCGAGGCGGCGGAGCGATCGGGCGTGGCCGAGAGAGTGATACTCCTCGACGGCGGGCCAACCCTGACCGCACTCCTCGACGGTGCCCGGACGGCGGTCACGGTGAACTCGACAACGGCGCAACAGGCGCTGTGGCGCGCCCTGCCGGTGGCGGCGCTGGGGCGCGCGGTTTACGCCAAGCCCGGACTGGTCTCCGGGCAGGCGCTGGATGCCTTCTTCGCCGATCCACGCCACCCGGACCAACAGGCGTATTGGCAGTTCCGGCAATTCCTGTCGGTCACTTCGCAATTGAAAGGCTCGTTCTATTCCCGGGACGGCATTTCCGCCCTGCTCGAGACGCTGCCAGCGGCGATGCTGTCGCCCGCCGACCCTTATGACCGCGTTCTGGCGGCAGCCCCGGCGCTTGAACCGTCTCCCACCCCAGTCGCGCACGGCGCGGCGTCCCGCCCGCCAGCTCCCGCCGAAAAGCATGAGGTTCCGCAACCGCACAGGGTCGCCGTCTGACGCCACCCGACGATTGCTCCGCACAACGCCATCCTTAGAACGATGAGTGTCGCGATGGTCTCGCTTGTTAGTTTTTCTCGCCTCTGGCTTGCCGTCGCGCTGTCCCTCAGCCTCGGCGCCTGCGCCCTGCCGCGAAACGGTCCCGACTACTCCGAAGTCACGGCGCCCGCACCCCCGGACCTGCAATACGATATCGTCCGGGTCACCCCCGCCATAGCCGATGCGGCCCGGATCGACGAGCGTTCCGGCTTCACCGTCACCTTCACCGAAGCCCGGGCCGAAAACACCGCCACCGTCGCCCCCGGTGACGTCATGGCGATCACCGTGTGGGAGAACATCGACCAGGGGCTGCTGAACTCCCAAGGCATCGGCGCGACCCCGCTGCCCCATGTGAAGGTCGACGAAAAGGGTTTCATCTTCGTGCCCGATGTCGGGTTGATCCACGCTGCCGGGCGGTCCCTGGCGCAATTGCGCGAAACGATTCGGGCGCGATTGGCCGAAAAGACCTTGAATCCCCAGGTCGATGTCTTTCCGGTCAACGGCCAGGGCCGGATTCGCGCGCCGGCGCTTTATCCGATCGAACGTCCGACCGAACGACTTCTGGCCATGCTGGCGCGGGCTGGGGGTGTGACCGAGGATCCGGAGGTGATCCGGCTCAAGCTGCGCCGTGGCGGCACCACCGGCGTGGTCTGGGTGCAGGATCTCTATGACAACCCGGCCAATGGCGTTGCGCTGCACGCCGGCGACGCCCTTATTGCTGAGCGTGACCGGCGTATCTTCACGGCGCTCGGCGCGGTCGGGCGGCCGTCGACGGTGCCATTCCCGGTGCGCGATCTCTCGGTCGAGCGGGCCATGGGCGCGGTCGGCGGGTTGATCGACGCAACCGCCGATCCAACCGGCGTGTTCATTTTCCGCAACGAGCCAACCGTGATCGCGGCCACGGTTCTGCCGGGTGCGGCAGTCACGGGGTCACGTCGGATCGTCTACCCGCTCGACCTGACCAGGCCGGGTGGCTTGTTCCTGGTCCGCGAGTTCATCATGCGCGATGGCGACACGCTCTATGTGACCTCGGCACCGTTCACCAAATGGATGAAGGTTCTGCAATCGGTGGCGCCGCTGGTCGCCTTCGCCGGGTCGGCCAGGGTGCTGACAATGTACTGAACCGGGCAACAAGGGCGGGCAATGAGGTCCGCCCTGGTACAATCACCGGCGGCGCCATAGGGACAGTACATCGGCGCCAACCGGCGCGACCGTCTCCAGATAAAACCCAGGCGCCTCGGCCAGCCGGTCGAGCCCGAAGGCGCCGACCGCCGCCACGCCGTCGCCACCGAACGCCTTGCCGGCGGTAAAGAGCGCGATCTCGTCGACCAGCCCGGCGGCCAGCAATGCCGCCGCCAGCTTTCCACCACCCTCGCACAATACCCGGGTGATGCCGTCCCTAGCCAACAGCCGCAGCGCCTCCGACATGTCGAGCAGCCCACCCTCGTGCGCCGCCACCTCGACGGTCCCGACCCCCAGGCCCTCCAGCGCCGCGCGGCGTTCGGCCGGCGCCCCGGGCCGGTGCAGCACCCGTACCGGTATATCCCGCGCGCTCGCCGCCAGCCGTCCGGTCAGCGGCAGTGATAACCCGCCATCGGCGACCAGCCGCACCGGCTGCGCCGCCCCCCGACCCGCGGGACCCATGCTCCGAACATCCAGCATCGGGTCGTCCGCCCGCGCCGTCCCGGCGCCGATCAGCACCGCGTCCGATCGGGCGCGCATCAGATGCACCACTGCACGCGCCGGTGCCCCGGTGATCCAGCGGCTCTCACCGCTGCGCGTCGCAAGCCGCCCGTCCAACGTTGCCGCCACTTTCAGGATCAGATGCGGGCTGCGGCGCTCGATCCGCGACAGGAACCCGGCATTGAGCCGCCGCGCTTCGGTTTCCATCAACCCGGCCTCGACCAAAACCCCGGCGGCGCGAAGTGCGGCGAAACCCTGGCCCGAGACCCGCGGGTCCGGATCCTGCAACGGGCAGACCAGCCGCGCGATCCCTGCCGCGATCAGCGCTTCGGCGCAGGGCGGGGTCTGGCCATGATGGGCACAGGGCTCCAGCGTCACGTAAGCCGTGGCGCCCTTCAGCGCCTCGGCCCCATAGCGCAGCCCGGCCTGGGCCAGCGCCACGGCCTCGGCATGAGGCCGCCCGCCATCGGCGGTGACGCCACGCCCGAGAACCCGGCCATCCTTCACCAGAACAGCGCCAACGGCGGGATTCGGCGCAACCCGGCCCAAGCTGCGCGTCGCCAGTGTCAGCGCCAAGCGCATCCAGCGGGTGTCATCCAACACCGGGCTCATGGCCCCATCCATTGATCAGCTCTCGGTAGGGGGGTCTCCCGGGGCGTCTCCGGGAGGGCGCAGTTCGGCGACGAATTCCTCGAAATCATCCGCCTCCTGAAAGTTCTTGTAGACGCTGGCGAAGCGCACATAGGCCACGGTGTCGATCCGGGCCAGGCTCTCCATGACGATCTCGCCGATGGTATCCGAGGGGATGTCGGTGTCGCCCATGCTCTCCAACCGCCGCACGATGCCCGAGATCATCTGCTCGATGCGATCCGGTTCGATCGGACGCTTTTGCATGGCGATGCGGATCGAGCGCGAAAGCTTGTCGCGGTCGAAGTCTTCGCGCCGCGCGTTCTTCTTCACCACCACGAGGTCGCGCAGCTGCACCCGTTCATAGGATGTGAAGCGGCCGCCGCAGCCCGGGCAGCTTCGCCGTCTCCGGATCGCCACATGGTCCTCGGCCGGGCGCGAGTCCTTCACCTGGGTATCGGTATTTCCGCAAAACGGGCAACGCATCTCGCTCTCCTCCCGGCTGAACACCATCACTATAGGGCCAGAACAAACAATTGTGTAGGGGGAGGCAAAACACCGCTAAATCTGGCAATCCCGTTCAATCGCAACATCGGGCGCAACATCGGGACACGAGCGCGTGTTCGCTCTGGACTTTGGCGCAGGTTTTCACATCATCCTTCCAAGAGCGAACCCATCGATGCTGGAGGCGATAGATGAGAATACACATGGCAGTCCTGATCACCGCGTTAATCACTGGGCTGATCGCGCCGCCCGCGGGCACGGCATTCGCGGGCGAGGGCACGGGTAGCTTTTCCGGAGCGAGTGGCCACCAAACCACAGGTCAGGTCGAGGTCGTGAAGACCGCCGATGGCTGGGAGGTCCACCTGAAGGACAACTTCACCTTCGACGGCGCGCCCGATCCGCGGGTGGGCTTTGGCGCGTCCGGCAAGTTCGCGGCGGCGACCGATTTCGAGCCGCTGCGATCGAAATCGGGGGCGCAGGTCTACAAGGTCCCCGCCAATGTCGACCCCACCGCCTATGACGAGGTCTATATCTGGTGCCGCAAGTATTCGGTTCCGCTGGGCGTGGCCAAGCTGACGGAGTGAGCTATCCTCGCCGCGACAAGGTCTGTATCTTGGGTCATCCTCTCCCTGCCAAGCTCTGACAGCGGGGCGGGGGTGCGAGGCGGGGCGGGGAGTGGTCTGCAAAGTCGCCTGTGGGCGACTTTTGAGTCAGTTTCTTACAGACTCTCGTAGATCGGGAATCGGTCGCACAGCACCTTGACCTTGGCCTTCACCGCCTCTTCGACACCGCCGTTGCCGTCCTCGCCATTCGCGGCCAGCCCATCGATAATCTCGACGATCAAGCGGCCGGTCTCGGCGAACTCGGCCTCGCCGAAGCCCCGCGTGGTGCCGGCGGGCGAGCCCAGGCGGATGCCCGAGGTCACCATCGGTTTTTCCGGATCCCAGGGAATGCCGTTCTTGTTGCAGGTCAGATGCGCCCGGCCCATCGCCTTCTCGGCGGCGACGCCGGTTACGCCCTTCGGTCGCAGATCGACCAGCATGACATGGGTGTCGGTGCCGCCGGTGACAATTGCCAGCCCACCCTCGATCAGCGTTTTCGCCAGCATCTGCGCGTTGGCCACGACCTGGGCCGAATAGACCCGGAACTCGGGCCGCAGCGCCTCGCCGAAGGCCACCGCCTTGGCGGCGATCACATGCATCAGCGGTCCGCCCTGAAGCTGCGGGAACACCGCCGAGTTGATCTTCTTGGCGATGGTCTCGTCATTGGTCAGCACCATGCCGCCGCGCGGCCCGCGCAGGGTCTTGTGGGTGGTGGTAGTGGCGACGTGGCAATGGTCCAGCGGGTTCGGATGAACCCCTCCCGCCACCAGTCCGGAAAAATGCGCCATGTCCACATGGAACCATGCTCCGATCGAATTGGCGACCTCGCGGAACCGCTTGAAGTCGATCTGGCGCGCGATGGCGGACCCCCCGGCGATGATCAGCTTCGGCTGGTGCTCGACGGCCAGCGCCGTCAGTTGGTCGTAGTCGATGTTGTTGTCGGTCCGGGTCACGCCGTATTGCACCGCATTGAACCACTTGCCCGACTGGTTGACCTTCGAGCCGTGGGTCAGGTGGCCGCCTGACGACAGGTCCATGCCCATGATGGTGTCGCCGGGTTGCAGCAGCGCCATGTTCACAGCCTGGTTGGCTTGCGCGCCCGAATGCGGCTGCACATTGGCGAACCGGCAGTTGAACAGCTCGCAGGCCCGGTCGATGGCCAGTTGCTCGGCCTTGTCCACATACTGGCAGCCACCATAGTAGCGCCGCCCGGGATAGCCCTCGGCATATTTGTTGGTCAGCACCGAGCCCTGCGCCTGCATCACTGCGCGGCTGACGATGTTCTCGGATGCGATCAGTTCGATCTCGTCCTGCTGGCGGGTCAGTTCGTCGGTGATCGAGCCGAACAACTCCGGGTCGCGGGTTTCCAGGGATTCGGTGAAGAATCCAGCATCACGGGTGGGCGCATCCATGGGGTTGTCTCCTGTAGGGTCGATAGGGCAAGATGCCATTGTCGGCCGCGCTATCACATTCGCTGGCGCGGCTGTTACACTAAATGCGACAGTGCAGGATAGAAAGATTCCTGCAGGAAATTTTTTAGAGGCATGAAAAAATCTACGTTTTTGCCGAGCAGCCTTGGAGACCCCACCGCGAAGATTGCCCCCGCCGGGCGTGGCCGATATGATTCAGGCTCCAACATCCACCGAGCGAGGGGCCGCGTGAGTTTTGAGCGAATCAGTTTTCTGGCCAGTGACGCCGACGAGGCACAGCAGGCGATGCGCAACCTGCGTCACCGCTATGGCCATGTCCCGGCGGCCAGCGCCGACGTGGTCGTCGCGCTGGGCGGCGACGGTTTCATGCTCAACACACTCCATTCCACCATGGACCTGGAGGCGCCGGTCTACGGCATGAACCGGGGCACGGTCGGCTTCCTGATGAACGACTATCAACCGGACGACCTGCCTGACCGCCTGGCCATGGCCCTGCGTGCGGTGATCAACCCGTTGCGCATGGTGGCCTTCGACAAGGACGGCAAGCGCATCGAGGCGCTGGCGATCAACGAGGTCTCGCTGCACCGCGAGACCCGGCAGGCGGCGAAGATCCGCATCCTGCTCGACGGCGAGGAGCGGATGGCTGAGCTGGTCTGCGACGGTGTTCTGGTGGCCACGCCAGCAGGCTCGACCGCTTATAATCTGTCCGCCCATGGCCCGATCCTGCCGATCCGCGCGCGGCTGATGGCGCTGACCCCGATTTCGGTGTTCCGGCCCCGGCGCTGGCACGGCGCGATCTTGCCCTGGGAGGCTAGGCTCGGTTTTGAAATTCTGGAGTTCATCAAACGCCCGGTTTCGGCAACCGCCGACCATGTGGAGGTGCGCGATGTACGCCGGGTCGAGGTCGAGGCAGAATCGGAAATCGAGATCAAGCTGCTGTACGATCCCGGCCATGGGCTGGAAGAACGGTTGCTGCGCGAGCAGTTCGCCTCGTGAGAACGCCCGGGCGGGCAGCATGGGCGCCGACTTTTGGCCGGGATTCTTTTGCGCCGGGATGGCGGACAATCGGGGCGCGAGCCCGGTCGTTGATCAGGAAAGGCATCGCTGCATGAACTTGGGTGAACAACTCCGCTGGTGGGGGGTCGGTTTAGCCGCCTTCATCGTGTTGCTGTGGTTTCTCACCGATGCCCTCCTGCCATTCGTGCTGGGCGCGGCGCTGGCCTATCTGACCGATCCGCTGGCCGACCGGCTCGAGCGCGTTGGCCTGTCGCGTATCCTGGCCACCGTGGTCATCACCGTCGGCTCGCTCGGGGTCGCTGTCCTGGGGTTGATCCTGATCATCCCGGCGCTGATCGAGCAGGTGCAAAAAGTGGTCACCAGCGCGCCGTCCTACATCGAATGGCTGCGCGGCGTCGCCACCACCTACATGCCAGCCCTTTCGGACGAAGAGTCCGCCTTGCGCGGCATAATCGAGAACCTGCGCGCCCGCGCCGATGATTGGAGCGTCTCGGTCCTGAAAAAGCTGTGGAGCGGTGGTCTGGCGGTGATCGATTTGGTTGCTCTGGTCGTGATCACTCCGGTGGTGGCGTTCTATCTGCTGTACGATTGGGACCGCATGATCGCCGCAGTCGACGACAGCCTGCCGCGCCAGCATCGCGACACCATCCACCGCCTGATGCGCGATTTGGACCATGTGCTGGCGGGTTTCGTGCGCGGTCAACTCAGCGTCTGCAGCATCCTCGGGCTGTTCTACGCGGTGTCGCTCAGCGTGATCGGGCTGCACTTCGGCCTGCTGATCGGGGCCTTCGCCGGGTTGATCAGCTTCATTCCTTTCGTCGGCTCGATCTTGGGTGGGCTGCTGTCAATCGGCGTTGCCGTGACCCAGTTCTGGGGCCAACCCGGGATGATTGGGGCGGTCGCTGCCGTCTTCGCCATCGGCCAGGCCGTCGAGGGCAACTTCCTGACTCCGAAATTGCTTGGCGGCAAAGTCCGGCTGCACCCGGTCTGGCTGATGTTCGCGCTGTCGGCCTTCGGCACCCTGTTCGGCTTTGTCGGTTTGCTGGTTGCGGTTCCGGCGGCGGCGGGCATCGGGGTGTTCGGTCGTTTCCTGCTCGAGCATTACAAGGATGGCCGCCTTTATCGCGGCAGCGTCGAATGGCAAGAGCAGGCGGCGACGGAAGGCGATCGGTCCGAGGAGGAGCAGGAATGAAACCGGGCCCCCATCAGCTTCCACTGATGCTCGAACACCGCCCGGCGCTCGGCAAGGCGGATTTTCTGATCTCGGCCTCGAATATCGAGGCGGTTCGGCAGCTCTCCGAATGGCGGAACTGGCCACGTCCCCACATGGCGCTGACCGGCCCTGCGCGCGCTGGAAAAACCCATCTGGCTCACGTCTGGATGCAGGAGAGCGGGGCGCAACTGCTGCCTGCCGCGCATCTCGACGACGCCGCCGCCGCGCGGCTGGTGCGCCACGGCCAGGCGGTGATCGAGGAGGTCGACGCGCTCGTCATGCTTGATCCCGCGCGCCGCCGCATCGCCGAGAAGGCCTTGTTCCACCTCTACAACCTGGCCCTTGCCGAGGGCGCCTCGCTGCTGCTGACCGGTCGCGAGGCACCGGGGCGCTGGACGGTCGAGATACCCGACCTCGCCTCGCGGTTGTCAGCGCTGCCAGTTGCCCGGCTCGCCCCACCTGACGACACGTTGCTGTCGGCGCTGATGGTCAAGCTGTTTGCCGATCGCCAGTTGTTGGTGGCCCCCAGCGTGATCCAGTATTTGTCGCGGCGCGTCGAACGTTCCTGTGCCGCTGTCGAGGGAACGGTGGAAACCCTTGACCGCCTGTCGCTGTCACGCAAAAAACCGATCACCCGAATGATGGCGGCCGAGGTTCTGGGCGCTGATCCCGCGGCTGGAGGTTGACGGATGCGCGCCGATTTCCTGAACACTACGGCGCAACCGGTCCCCAAGGAGCACTGCGCCGAATTCAATATCGAAACTCCGGAGCGGTTCCATAACCGCGAGATGTCCTGGCTCGCCTTCAACTGGCGCGTCCTCGAAGCTGCTGACAACCCGCGCCAGCCATTGCTGGAGCGGCTGCGGTTCCTGTCAATCTCGGCAACCAACCTCGACGAATTCTACACCGTCCGCGTTGCCGGGTTGCGTGCCCAGATGCGGGCTGCCGTCGATCGGCGGTCGGTCGATGGGCGCACCCCGGCCGAGCAACTCGAACTTATCTACCGCGACTCGCTGACGCTTTTGAAGGCGCAGCAGAAAACCTGGGCCAATTTGCGCGACCTGCTGGCAAGCGAGGGCATTCACGTTGTCGAAACATCGGAACTGACGGACGATGATCGTGGCTGGCTGGAAGAGTATTTCCTGACCGAGGTGTTCCCGGTGATTACCCCGCTGGCGCTGAACCCGGCGCATCCCTTCCCGTTCATCCCGAACGAGGGGCTGGCACTGGTGTTGGACCTGCGGCGCACCGCCGATGGCGATCCGATGCGCGCGCTGATCCCGGTCCCGGCCAAGCTCGACCGCTACATCCGGCTTTCCAATGGCCCGGCGGACGAGACCCGCTTTCTGCCTTTGGAGGCTTTGCTGGGACTGTTCCTGGAGCAGTTGTTCCCAGGGTATTCCGCCGCCGGGCATTGCATCTTCCGGGTTCTGCGTGACAGCGATCTCGAGGTCGAAGAAGAGGCCGAGGATCTGATGCGTGAGTTCGAGACCGCGCTCAAGCGTCGCCGTCGCGGCAGCGCCATCCGGCTCAACCTCAGCGCCAATGCGCCGAAAGCCCTGAAATGGCTGATCTGCACGCAGCTAAGCGTTGGCCCCGCCGAGATGGTCGAGGTCGAGGGGATTGTGGGCATTGCCGACATCGCCGAGTTGATCGTCGACGACCGGCCTGACCTGCGCTGGCGCCCCCGCCAACCGCGCCTGCCCGAGCGTGTGCGTGACCATGACGGCGATATCTTCGCCGCCGTGCGCCAAAAGGACATGCTGCTGCACCACCCCTACGAGAGCTTCGAGGTAGTAGTGCAGTTTCTGCAACAGGCGGCGCGCGATCCCGATGTGTTGGCGATCAAACAGACCGTCTACCGCACCTCGAAGAACAGCCCCATCGTTCAGGCACTGTGCGAGGCCGCCGAGGACGGCAAATCGGTTACCGCCTTGATCGAATTGAAGGCCCGTTTCGACGAGGCTACCAACATCCACCTTGCGCGGCAGTTGGAGCGCGCGGGCGCGCAGGTGGTGTTCGGTTTCCTGGACCTGAAGACCCATGCGAAGATTTCGACCGTGGTGCGCCGCGAGGCGGGCAAACTGGTCACCTACTCCCATTTCGGCACTGGCAACTACCACCCGATCACGGCGCGCAACTATACCGACCTGTCGCTGTTTACCTGCTCGCCCGCTCATGCCCGCGATGCCGCGAAGATTTTCAACTTCATCACCGGATACGCCGAACCGCAGGGGCTGGAGAAGGTTCAGGTCGCGCCACTGACGCTGAAGAAGACCCTGCTCGAACGCCTGGGCGAGGAAGTCGGGCACGCCCGCGCCGGCCGCGCCGCCGTGGTCTGGGCCAAGCTGAACTCGCTGGTCGAGGCCGAGGTGATCGACGCGCTCTACCGGGCGTCGCAGGCGGGTGTGCGGATCGACATGGTGGTCCGCGGCATCTGCGGCCTGCGGCCGGGTGTGCCGGGGCTCAGCGAGAACATCCGGGTCAAATCTATTGTCGGGCGCTTTCTCGAACATGGCCGGATCGTCTGTTTCGGCAACGGCCATGGCCTGCCGTCCGAAGGCGCTCGGGTGTTCATCTCCTCCGCTGACTGGATGGACCGCAACCTCAACCGCCGGGTCGAGACCCTGGTCGAGATCGACAACCCGACGGTTCATTCCCAGATCATCGACCAGGTGATGGCCGCCAATTTGCGCGACGAGGCCCAGAGCTGGGTTCTGATGCCGGATGGGAAGTATATCCGCGCGCGTGGAAACGAGAACGAGACGCTGTTCGGTTGTCATGAGTTCTTCATGAAATACCCCTCGTTGTCGGGGCGGGGCCGCAGCGGCGCGGCCGACGCGCCCCGACTCACGACAGCCACCGGAAAACCTGATGCCGAGCCCAATGCCAAGAAGGAGCAGGCAACTGGCTGACCCAGGGGGCATCGCAGGGGGCATCGCGGGGGCGTCGCCCGGTTCCCGCAGCCGGCAGGGAGATTTCTTCCAGGGCCAGCCGCATTCCTTCCCAGGGTTGGAGACACCTGCCGATCGTATCGGGGTGATCGATGTCGGTTCGAACTCGGTGCGCATGGTGGTGTTCGAGGGCGATTGCCGCAGCCCGGCGGTGCTGTTCAACGAACGGGTCTTGTGTGGATTGGGTGCGCGCCTGACCGAGACCGCCGCGCTCGACCCGAAAGCCAAACGGCGCGCCATCGCCGCGTTGCGGCGCTTTGCGGCCATTGCCGCCGGGTTGCATGTCGGGACGCTGGCGGCGGTGGCGACGGCTGCGGTGCGCGACGCCACCGACGGCGCAGCATTCTGCGCCGATGCGGAAACCGCGACCGGCATCCGGATCACCATCGCCAGCGGCGCCGACGAGGCCCGCCTCGCCGCCCAGGGAGTGATTTTCGGCGAACCCGGGGCACAGGGCGTCGTGGTTGATCTGGGTGGCGCGTCGCTGGAACTGTGCCGCATCGAAAATGGCGTGCCCGGGCAGGGCGTGACCGCTCCGCTTGGCCCGTTGCGACTGATGGCGGGGCAGGGCAACGGAATCGAGGTTTGCCTCAACAGGTTGGCGGGCGACTTCCAACTCGACGGCGGGCGGCTCTACCTGGTTGGCGGTGCGTGGCGGGCGCTGACACGGGTGCATATGGAGCAGATCGACTATCCGCTTCGGGTGTTACACGAATACATGCTTTCCGCCAAGCAGGCGCTGGAACTGGCCGATTGGGCGGCCGCATCGGCGCCGGGGGTCTTTCTCGGCGCCAGCGGCATATCCAAGAGCCGGGCGCCGCTGCTGCCGGTCGCTGGACGCCTTCTGCGCCATCTGGTCCGGAACCTGCGGCCCGGCGAGGTTATGGTCTCCGGCTTCGGTCTGCGTGAAGGGATATGCCTCGAACACCTGCCAGCCCTGGAACGCGAGCGCGACCCGCTGATCGCCGCCTGTGACGCACAGGAAAAGCTGCGGGCCCGCGCGCCCGGATTCGGCCCGGAACTTGCCACCTGGGTCAAGACCCTGCTGCCGCCACTCGACACCGCTGAAGACCGGTTGATCGAAGCCGCCGCGCGGCTTGCCGATGTGAATTGGCGCACCCACCCGGATTACCGCGTCATCAGCAGCTGGGAGACAGTAACCCAGACCACGCTGACCGATATCGGTCATGCCGGGCGTGTCTTCGTCGGAGCAATTCTGTCAACCCGCTACAAGCGCTCGCGCCGGGTGCTGGACCGGTCACGGATGCCGGGTCTGCTGAACGACGATGCCGTCGACCGTGCGGTCCGGCTTGGGCTGGCCTTCCGGCTGGGGGCCGCGCTGTCGGGCTCGACCCCTGGCATCCTGTCCGGCTGCACGGCTGCCCGTTCTCGCCTGAAACTCGAGCTGGTTCTTTCGGGTCAGGCAGCGGAATTGGCCGGTGAGGAAGTGGAAAAGCGCCTGCGTCATCTGGCCGACGAGTTGGGCGTGAACTGGGCCGTGCGCACCGTTTCAGTTTGATATTGAGGGCGTTTATCGGGTCCGGAACCGAAAACGGCCAGCATGACGCAGGCCGCTTCCTCCCTCAGACTTGAGCCGAAAACCAGTGGTCTTTTGGCCTTATAGGGCGAAAACGATAGACTATTCCAGCACCGTTGTCACCCGGTACAAATGGGGAATTTCACAGGGCGGAAGCTGTGCTTTCTACGGTGGTAACTGCCCAGGTCGTTTTCAGGTGTATTTCAGGGTAGCGAAATCCTCTGCGCCTTGTTCTGATCGGAAGCCTCGAGATATTTTCTGGCGTAGCTTCATCATCCGCAGGTCGCGTTCGGCCGCGTTGTTTGTGAAGGGCACGTTGGGATCTGCCGGAAAGCGTCGGGTTGCTTCCTTGTGATCGCGCAATGGTAATGCCGGATTATGCCCTGTCCGGCGCTTCTTGCGTCCCCGCCTTGCCGATTTTGGTGGTGCGAGGGGAGGGTGCGCCTCATGGAAATCCAGCGCTGCGGTGATGATCCTGTCGGATCGCCGCTTGACAAGCCCGGCAAGCGGCACTGAAGGTGCGACGCCGTTATCCCGCGCCGCCTGTGTGACATGGTGCGCCCGACGCAGGAGCCGTTGCATCTGACAGGCCCGGTGTTCCTTTTCGATTTCGACCAACGCCTGCAATTCCGGTAAATGGTGAGCATTGCACAGCGCGTGGGTAACCCCATCCAGCGTGAAGCAGGGCTTCCAATGATCATGTACGATACAACCCGTGAGACCGGATAATAAATTACCGCGTTTGGCGCTGACCCGGTAGAAGGCCAGAAGCGGTGTACCGGCAACGTGAAGCCATTGCGTCCACCAATCCCGAAGCCCGTCTCATCAAGATGTCTGACGTGGACCTGCCCGTCGATCAAATCCTGTACATGAGAAGCAACACCCTTGAGCCGTTCTGATGCTTTGCGGCTCATGGCGGCCAGGGTGGCGGGAGCCCGAGGGGCATTGAACAAGAGCCATCACTTGCGCCGGTCTGTCTTCCGGCAGGAAATGGGCGTGTTGGAGATATGTCGCCACGCCGGCGATGCGGCGCCCGTACTGCACGGGCGCCTTTACTTCCAGAGGAAACGCCGCCCTGGTTGTCTCTCCACAGTGGCCGCAAAGGCAGATATGCGCCCGGTGTTCGGTTGTCGCCAGCGGCTGTGGCCCGGGCAGGTCAAACACCTGCCGTGCGGCGTGGCTCTCGGCCATCGCTGACGACAGGGCGGAGCCACACTGCCCGCAGACAGGCGGAAAGTGATCTTCAACATGGGCAGGATCAGCCGTTTGGCAAAGGGTACCGCCCTTGTGGCCCTTCTGCCCGCCTGGTTTGTTGCCGGACTTTCCCCGCAGACTTTTGGTCCGGGGTTCAGCCCTGGGCTTCTTTAGCCCGTCGCTTGAAGGCGGCTTGCTGCTGTTGCTGCCATTCAAGCTGAGGCGACGCTCCAGATCTTCAATCCGCGCCACAAGCCGTGCATTCGTTTGTTGCTGAGCTTCATAAGCCGACCGCAAACGCGCATTCTCCAACTTCAGGTCTTCAAAGACCCGTGCGGAAACAAACAGCTCCAGAAGGATTTGACACGGTCATAAAACAGATGAATCACAGCGAGACCCCTGGTCCAAGAAAACTGTTCCAAATCCGTACCTGGGCAGTTACCTACGGTGTACTTTCTACCAGCGGCCCGGCGATTGGCCCGCTCCCCGATTGCCCCGCCGTTTACCCCGCGTGCGGCTTTTCGCGCTGTCCCGGTTTGGCGTGCTTGCCCTCCCGCGCCATGTCGCCTAAACCCGGCGGCGACCCACGCCAATCGAGCCGCCAAGGACACCCATGCGCCTGACCCGTTATTTTCTGCCGGTGCTCAAAGAGACCCCGGCCGAGGCCCAGATCGTCTCGCACCGGCTGATGTTGCGCGCCGGAATGGTGCGCCAGGCCAGCGCCGGAATCTATTCCTGGCTGCCCATGGGCTACAAGGTGCTTCGCAAGATCGAAGAGATCGTGCATCAGGAGCAGCAGCGCGCCGGTGCCATCCCGGTTCTGATGCCGACCATCCAGTCCGCCGATCTGTGGCGCGCGAGCGGGCGCTACGACGCCTATGGCCCGGAGATGCTGCGGATCAGGGACCGCCACGGTCGCGATATGCTCTACGGCCCGACCAACGAGGAACAGATCACCGAGATGTTCCAAGCCTATTGCGGCTCGTACCGCGATGTGCCGAAGAACCTCTACCACATCCAGTGGAAGTTCCGCGACGAGGTCCGGCCCCGCTTCGGCATCATGCGCGGGCGCGAATTCCTGATGAAGGATGCCTATTCCTTCGACCTCGACAAGGCCGGTGCCACCCACAGCTACAACCAGATGCTGGTCAGCTATCTGCGTACCTTCGAGCGCATGGGCCTGAAGGCGGTGCCGATGCGGGCCGAGAGCGGCCCCATCGGCGGCGACCTGGCGCATGAGTTCCTGATCCTGGCCGAGACCGGCGAATCGGAAGTGTTCCTCGACCGCGATCTGGTCGACCTGACCCTGGGCGACCGCCCGATCGACTATGAAGACCCGGCGCAGTTGCAAGGTATCTTCGATCAGTGGACCGGCTCCTACGCCCGCACCGATGACACCCATGACGAGACGCTGTTCCACGCCGAAGTTCCCGAGGACCGCCGCGTCACCGCGCGCGGCATCGAGGTTGGCCACATCTTCTACTTCGGCACCAAGTATTCCGAGCCGCTGGGCGCGACGGTGACCACGCGCGAGGGTGAAAAAGTGGCGGTCCACAGCGGCAGCTACGGCATCGGCGTCAGCCGCCTTGTCGGCGCCATCATTGAGGCCAGCCATGACGACAAAGGCATCATCTGGCCCGAAAACGTCACCCCGTTCCATGTCGGTATGATCAACCTCAAGCAGGGCGATGAGGCCGTCGACGCCGCCTGCGATGCGCTCTATGCCGATCTCGCCGCCGCCGGCCTCGACGTGCTCTACGATGACCGCGACGAGCGGGCAGGGGCCAAGTTCGCCACCATGGAGCTGATCGGCCTGCCCTGGCGCATCACGATCGGCCCGCGCGGCCTGAAAAACGGTGTCGTCGAGGTCACCTCGCGGCGCAGCGGCGAGACCGAGGAACTGTCGCCCCAGGCGGCGGTTGCGTGCATGAACGAAGTTTACCAGGGATTATGAGGGCAGGGTGAGCAACACCAACAACGCCCCCAATCAAGCCCCGAGCGCGTTTTCGCGGCTCGAATGGATGATCGCCTGGCGTTACCTGCGCGCCCGGCGCAAGGAGGGTGCGATCTCGGTCATCGCCGGGTTCTCGCTGGCGGGCATCCTGCTGGGTGTTGGCACCCTGATCGTGGTGATGTCGGTGATGAACGGCTTTCGGGCCGAACTGGTCGGGCGCATCCTCGGTGCCCAGGCGCATATCGTCGTGTTGCCCTCAACCCAGGGCGGCTTGCCGGGTTACGACGCGATAGCGGGCGCTATCGCTCAAAACCCCAACGTCACCCGCGCGGCACCAATGATCGAAGGCCAAGTCATGGGCTCCAGCAACGCAGGCAACTCCGGCGCCCTGATTCGGGGCCTGCGCAAGGCCGACGTTCTCAGCCTGCCCGGCGTTGCCAACCCGGAGGAATCCACCGGCAGCCTCGACAATTACGACCAGGGCGTCGCCATCGGCGCCGGTCTGGCGCGCAAGCTGCGTCTCGGCGTCGGCGATAACATCACCCTGATCAGCCCGCGCGGCCTCAGCACCCCGTTCGGCGTCGCCCCCCGGATCAAATCCTACCCGGTCACCTACATCTTCCGCATCGGCATGAGTGAATACGACAAGGTCTTCGTCTTCATGCCGCTGGAGGAGGCCCAGGCCTACTTCAGAAAATACGATACGGTCAGCGGCATCGAGGTGATGGTCTCCGAACCCGACCGGGTCGAAGAGGTCGGCGCCGAGATCTACCCGCTGATCGGTCCGGAGGCCTATCTGTGGAACTGGCAGCGCGCCAATGGCAGCTTCATCTCGGCCCTGAAGGTCGAGGCCAATGTGATGTTCATCATCCTCTCCCTGATCTTCGTCATCGTCGCGCTGAACATCGTCTCCGGCCTGATCATGCTGGTGAAGGAGAAGGGCCGCCACATCGCCATCATGCGTACCTTCGGCATGACCCGGGGCGCGATCCTGCGCATCTTCTTCATCTGCGGTGCGGCCATCGGCACTGTCGGCACGCTGCTCGGCGTTGTCGCCGGGGCGCTGTTCGTGACCTATATCCACGAGATTCAAACGCTGGTCGAGGTGGTCACCGGCACATCCGTATGGGACCCTGAGCTTCGCTTCCTGACCCGGCTGCCCGCCGTTCTGCAAATCGGCGATGTGGTGCTCACCTGCTCGGTCTCGCTGCTGTTCGCCTTCCTCGCCACGCTCTACCCGGCCCGGCGCGCGGCGCGCCTCGACCCGGTCGAGGCGCTGCGTTATGAGTGAGTCCCTCAAACTCGATGCCATCACCCGCAACTTCACCCAGGGCCGCAAGACCCTGGAGGTGCTGAAGGGCACCAACCTCGCCGTCCAGCCCGGCGAGATCGTGGCACTGGTTGCACCCTCGGGCGGTGGCAAATCGACCCTGCTGCAGATAGCCGGCCTGCTCGACACCCCGTCTGCGGGCACCGTGTCCATTGAGGGCCAGGTGTTATCCGGCCTCGACGACAGCACCCGCACGGCGGCCCGGCGGCGGCTTCTGGGCTTCGTCTACCAGTTCCACCACCTGCTGCCGGATTTCACCGCCGAGGAGAACCTCGCGATCCCCCTGATGACGGCTGGACAGAGCAAACCAGCCGCGCTGACCCGTGCCGCTGAACTCCTCGACCGCGTCGGCCTGTCCGAGCGGCGAACCCACCAGCCAGCCGAACTTTCCGGCGGCGAGCAACAACGCGTCGCCATCTGCCGGGCACTGGCCAACAATCCCCGCGTATTGTTGGCCGACGAGCCCACCGGCAACCTCGACCCGGAGACCGCCGGCCGGGTCTTCGACATGTTGCTGGAGGTGGTCCGCGAAACCGGCCTGGCCGCCCTGATCACAACCCACAACCATGATTTGGCGGGGCGCATGGACCGGACTGTCAGGCTGGAGGGCGGGGTGATCCGGGCGGGGTGAGGTTATCACCACAACCGCCTCCCTTCACATATCCGTCTCCTCCCTATTCCGCCCCAGCTTCTTGGCCCTGTACAGCAGCCCGTCAGCGCGGTGAATCAGATCACCCATGCTGTGCATGGTGATCGCCTCCTGCAAGCCGCTGTCCAACTCGTCGCCGATCCGGCTGATTCCCCGCGACAGGCGCTATAGCCTTTGTCGCCGATCAGGACTTTGGCATTCGGCAAACGCGCGTTCACAGCGAGGGCCGCACTTCCTTGAACTCCATCGGATCTGCGTCAGCTGGCACGTAAATTTCATGGAAGGACAATGGTTCATCCCCGTTGGTGAATCCCTGTATCTGACACACCAGCCCTCTCGCTGCGGAAGGCAGATTAAGACGCAGGCAAATCGAATCTGGAATGGTCGAACACACGACACGGTTGTTCGTCCGATCTGTACTCACTCCAAATTCCCTTCGGATAATTGCGTGGAGATGCACACCTTCCAATTCTGCCGGGTCACGGTCTGCGACAGAGCCGAATCTTCTGTCTGAGAGGTAGAAAAAACTCAAAAGCTTGAACCGATTGTCAACACGGATCTCGCGTTCAATCCGGACATAGGTTTCTTCGTCTCCCAGGAATTTGCTCCAGATTCCGTTTCGTCTAACCCGGTCCAGTTTTGTAACAGAGCTGAAAACCGGAAAGACAGTGTTCTGATCCCTGTCGACGAAACGAAACTGCCAAAGGTCGAAAATCTCCCCGGTTCTTTCGGCGATAACAGTGCCCCGGCCGGCTCGGCGGCTAACAACACCCAATTCAGACAGGTTGCGCATCGCTTTCTGAATTGTGCCAAGACTGAATGGCAGGGATTGTGCAAAAACCGCTTCTGGGGGCAACCTGTCACCGGGCTTCAGAACTTCGTCAGCTACCAGCGACAATATGGCTTCTGACAACTGACGATGTTTTACCAACTTGCCTGCGTTGGCTGAAAGTGTCTCCAATCTCGTACTGATTATTTCAAGCATCCCGGGCATAGCATCCTGTCGAGCAATTCACTTTTTGCATTTCTTTCGCCTACCGTCCGGTGAACATCTGATAGCCAATCGTTGAAAGCCAAGGAAACAATATCAGTATAACGCAAAATGCCAATAACACGCCGACAAACGGAAGGACAGCAACACTGACTTTCTCTACGGATGTATCGGTGAGAGCGGAAGCAACATAGAGATTGACGCCCAGCGGAGGAGTTAAAAATCCGACTTCTGACAAGACAACAAACAGTATTCCGAATTGGACCGGATCGACGCCCAGTAGCAACAAGGCAGGTAGAAACACCGGTGTCAAAAGAACGATTGTGCTCAACGTTTCCATGAACATGCCCACAAGGACCAAGAAGACCCCAATCAGCAAAAGCACAATAAGCGGATTTGTGGAGAACGACGTGATCGCGTCCGATATCTGATTGGGAATCTGATATAGTGTGAGCAGTTTTCCAAACGCGGTGGCTGGCCCCATGATGATCAGGACAGCACCTGTCAACCGGCCGGTGCTTATCATCGATTCGAAGATAACTTGATAGTTGAATTTTCTTGCCAGTAGGCCATAGCCGCCGGAATAGACGACCGCCAGCATGGAAGCTTCCGTTGGGGTCGCAAAGCCACCGTAAATCGAACCTAGGACGATCACTGGCATCAACATCGCGTATTTACCAAGCCAAAGAGCCTTGAGAAACGCGGTTATATTAAAACTTATCCCTGTGGCGCGATAGCTACGAATACGTCCGATTGCAAAGCAGTAAGTTGCCAGACCGGTTGCCAGCAAAAGCCCTGGAAGGACGCCTGATAGGAACAAACCCGCGACAGAAACATTAGCGACCACCGCATATATGATCATTGGGTTTGAAGGAGGGATCAGGATACCCAACGTCCCGCCCACCGCCGCGACTGCCGCGGCGAATGGGACGGGATATCCTGCTCTGATCATGGCTGGGATCATTATTCCGCCGATCGCCGCGGTGGTTGCCGGACCTGAGCCGGTCAGGGAAGCAAAAAACATGCACGCGACGATGGTCACCACCGCGAGTCCACCGGGAATATTGCCGATAGATACGTTGATTATGTCGATGATCCGATTAGTCAGCTTGGAGCGTTCCATCAGTTGACCCGCCAGAATAAAACCGGGAATGGCGATCAATGGAAATAGCCCAACGCCAGTGTAAAGCGTCTGAGCCATATAGACCAATGGGATTTTCGTGAGAAGCAAGGCCAGAGTGGTCGCAATTCCAAGAGCATAGCCGACGGGGATGCCCATCAGAAGTGTTATTCCTAGGCCGCCGAACAGGACCCAAACAATGTATGCTTCAGACATGGTCGACATCCACGCTTTCAACGTCGCGGTAGTAAATTTGGAGCAGTCGAACAATCGTCACGAGGAACGTCAGCGGGATGACGCCATAGATGAAAGCCATGTGTATTTCCATTGATAGGCTGAACTGCGGGCGGACGATTGAAGATCGTGTCAACAACCACCCCTGCCACACAACAAACACGTTGAAACCCAACCAAACGATGTCACCGAGCAGATATTTCCAGCGCTGCAGGCTTTCAGGTAGCTTCGCGAACTGAGCATCAATGCGGAAATGCGCGTTGTCTTTGGTCGCAAGAGAAGCGCCCCAATACAGCATCCAGGTGAATGAAAAAAGCGCCAGTTCTTCAGTTTTGTGAGTCAGTGATGTAAAAAACGGATTGGTGATGAAGTATCTGACAAATGACGAATAGGTTAAACAGAGAACAAGAGTCGATATCAAAATGGTGATCATAGTCTTTTCAAGATACTGATCTATCAAATCAACTGATTTCTTGAATAATTCTTTCATGTTGCCCTCGCGCACATTCATTTGATAGGTATTTTGGTGGCTGAACGGTTTCTTTTTGGGCCAACCGAGTTTGGATACTGTACCAGAATAATATTTGGGCGCGCCGCTTGTGCGTGATGCTCAAGCGGTGCGCCCCGTTTCTTAGGTATCAGACAACTGGCTATTCAGCGGCCAGCACTGCGTCGAACCATTCATCACCGATGATCTCGCGATATTGCGTCCAGATCGGTTGTATACGTTCGACAAATGCCTGCTTGTCTGCAACCACGTTTACATTCACACCCAGCTCTTTCATCGTGGACAGCCCTTTCAGATGTGAAACTGTGGACAGCCAGCGCTGGTAGGTTCCTGCTTCTTCGCCGGCCCGCAGAACGGCGGCTCTGTTTTCTTCGGACAGGCCATTCAACAAGTCGTCATTAATGATAATGACAGCCGTGCCGTAGTAAACGTTGATGTAGGAATAGTAGCTCAGGAAGTCATTGAACTTCATATCCAGCATGCCTTGGGGAGGACCTTCCAGACCGTCAGCCAAGCCTTGCTGCAGCGCGTTATACAACTCGCCCCAGTCAATCGCAGTCGCCGTTGCGCCAAACGCGTTGTACGTATCGACCATGACAGCGTTCTTGGGCACACGAATTTTCACGCCTTTAAGATCGTCGGGATGGTTGATCGCACGCTTTGAGTTGAAAATCGCGCGGTCGCCCCATTCAAAAACAGAGAGAATGCGGTTTCCGCTGGCGTTGCGGTAATTCTCAAACAGGTCCCGCCCAACCTGACCACTGATCACCGCATTGGCGTGCTCGCGATCGCGGAAAATGAACGGCATGATGAAGATATCGAGCGGTTTGTACCACATCGAGGCGTTGTTGATGGGTAACCGTCCGGTCTCCCCGCCCTTGAAGGGTTTGTGATTGGCGTGCGAGTCTTCGCGTGATCGCGGGCGATAATGTCCGTTTGAATTACGAGGACACTTGAACTTGATGGATCATCGTAGAGGCAATCGGCGGAGCTACTCGAATGCGTTCAAGCGCCGTGTTGTGGCCGAGGCGCTTGAGCCTGGGGCTTCGGTTGCGTCGGTGGCGCGCCATCACGGGCTGAGCGCGACCATGGTGTTCGCGTGGCGTCGTGATCCGCGGTTTGGGCCAGGTGGTGATGGGGTGTTTTTCCTGCCTGTCGAGGTGATGTCGACTGCGATCACCGCCGCGCCGGAGCCGATCAGCCCTGTCAGCGACGGTCGGATCGAGATTGCCCTTCCATCGGGCCATCGTCTGACGCTCAGCGGTGCCTTTGATCCGGACATGGTGGTGCTGTTGGCGCGAGGTCTGAGCGCATGATCCCGGTTCCCGTGCAGACGAAGGTCTGGCTGGCGGCTGGCGTTACCGATATGCGCAAGGGGTTCAACGGTTTGTCGGCGCTGGCCGAGAAGGTTCTGGAGCAGGACCCGTATTCCGGGCACCTGTTCGTGTTCCGGGGACGGCGCGGCGATCTGATCAAGGTCATATGGTGGGACGGGCAAGGGGCGTGTCTGTTTTCCAAGCGTCTGGAGCGCGGCAGGTTCGTCTGGCCATCGCCGGCGCATGGCAGGTTGTCGGTGACATCGGCGCAACTGGCGATGCTGTTGGAGGGCATCGATTGGCGCGCGCCGCTGCGCACCTGGCGACCCCTGACGGCTATGCCGGGTTCAACGAGCTCTACCGATCCGGTGGTGTCGATGAAGTCGCCTGCATGGCCCATATCCGGCGCAAGTTCACCGATGTCTTCCAGTCGGAGGGCTCGATCATCGCCGAGGAAGCCATCAAGCGCATCGCCGGGCTCTACGTCGTCGAAAAGGATGCCCGCGGCAGTGTGCCCATTGAGCGGGTCCAACTCCGGCAAGCCCGCGCCAAACCGATCTTCGATGCTCTGGAAGCCTGGCTGCAAACCCGGCTGCCAAAGATCTCCGGCAAGTCCGAACTCGCCAAGGCGATCCGCTACGCCCTGACCCGGATGAGGCGCCTGCGCCCGTATCTCGACCACGGCTTTCTGGAGATCGACAACAATTCCGCCGAACGCGCCATGAAGCCGATAGCCCTGGGTCGCAAGAATTATCTTTTTGTCGGCTCAGAGGCTGGCGGTAAATCCGCCGCCATCGCCTATACCCTGATCGAGACCGCCAGGCTCAACGGCGTCGATCCCCAGGCCTGGCTGACCGATGTGCTCAGTCGCATCGCCGATCACAAAATCACCAAACTCGACGAGTTGCTCCCGTGGCGCTTCGCTCAGACCTGAGCGCAATCGGCCGACGCTGAACCGAACCAGAGCCCCGAGACCGGACGCTTACGTTGATGGCGACAAGAGTCATGTCGAGCACACCCAACTGCACATCTTTCGCTGTGTCTTGTTCTTTTCCAAGCTGAGAGCTTGGGAACACCTTCACTTCGATCTCGCCGCGTGTGTACATTGACACCAATTCAGCAAAACGATTGGCGCCCATGTCGTAGGCAGAACCGGGCGGCAGCCCATGCGCAAGTTTGAGCGTTGTGGTCGTTTCCTTGATGTAAGGAACGTTGATTTCTTGGGCTTGCGCCGCTGTGCCAGCCACGAAACCGGCAAGCAGCCCCGCTGTCAGCGAGGTCTTGAGCGCCCCAAATTTGAATGGACTTCTGAACATTGTTATCTCCCTTGATATGTTGTCGTTTCCAGCCTTAATCCCTTGACAGAACTACCTTATTGCTTCTCCCGTCATTGGGCTTCGACTACCGGCGGCGTCCTACAAAGCAGACGTGCGGACCCCTCTCTATCAACGCCCGGGCTGCTTGATGAGCAGCAACTCGACATCGTAGAGACAAGGGCTTTGCAGACTCGCTCCCATTAGAACGTCTATCACTCTATAGTAACTTGATATTATGTCAACTTACTATAGAGTGATAGACCAGCGCGAAGCAAAGTAAGATAACCAAACGCCATGGGAGAGGTCCGAACATGTTGGAAAAGCGAAGATTATTTATTGGCGGGCAGTGGTCCGAGGAAAGCTCGGGCGAAACCCGTGAAGTGATCAATCCCGCCAATGATGCGGTTGTCGCGCTAGTGTGCCGCGCAAACGAATCAGATCTAGACCGTGCGCTGGAAACGTCTGAAGCTGGGTTCAAGGTTTGGTCGAAGATCCTCACGCGCTGTGCCAGATTGATCGGAGAGCGCAGTCCCTCCCTTGCGGAAATCATGACACTGAAACAAGGAAAGCCATTGGCCGAATCCCGCGGTGAACTTGACCGTACAGTGGGCGTTTTTGAATGGTGTGCCGGAGAGGCGATACGCACATATGGCAGGCTTTTGCCACAGCGGCAGACCGGTTACAGGCAGACAACAATCAAAGAACCCATTGGGCCGGTTGCCGGGTTTTTCCGTGGAATTTTCCGGCCGTCATGTTCGGGCGCAAGATTGCAGCCGCTTTTTTGGGGGCTGCTCCATAAAAATCAAGCCGTCCGAAGAAGCGCCGGGCGTCGCTGCTGGCATCGTCAAAGCCTGTCAGGACGCAGGCGTTCCGGACGGCGTGTTGAACCTGGTGTTTGGCAATTCGGCCATGGTGTCAGACTATCTGATCCGGTCCCCGACCATCACCAAGATATCTCTTACCGGGTCAGTTCCGGTCGGCAGGCAGTTCAGCAAACTGGCAGGTGAAATGCTCAAACCTGCTACCATGGAACTGGGCGGTCACGCACCAGTGCTGGTGTTTGGGGATGGCGACGCTGAAAAAGCAGCCGACATGATAGCTGCGTTCAAATACCGAAACGCCAGCCAGGTGTGCCTCGGGGTAAGCCGGATATATGTCCATGAATCCATTTATCAAAAATTCCTTACGTGGTTCACAGACCGGGTGAGAGCTTTGCGAGTCGGCGACGGCATACTGGACGACGTCACCATGGGTCCGCTGGCCAATAGTCGCGGAATCGAACACATGGAGCAGATCATGTCAGATGTTCAGGCACGTGGTGGAAAAACCGCCGCAGGCGGCCACAGGATAGGAAACAAGGGTCGCTTTTGGGAGCCAACGATTGTCACTGACCTGCCACATGGTTCAAAACTGATGACTGAAGAACCATTTGGCCCGATCGCCTCGATTCTTCCTTTCTCGACCTACGATGAAGCTGTGGAATACGCCAACGGGCTAGACCTTGGCCTTGCCGCATACGCGTTTACCAGATCGCTCGATATCGCCACAAACATCGCTGACGATCTGGAAGCCGGTTGGATTGGTGTGAACAACTTCTCGCCAACTGTGGCAGAAGCTCCGTTTGGTGGCGTGAAAGACAGTGGAATTGGGTACGAGGGTGGGCCCGAGGGTTTCAGCGCCTATTGCAAGGCCAAATTCGTCAGCCAGGCGAATATGGACACGTAGCCAATCGGCAAGCAACTGAGTCACCGGAAACAGGATTTTGGGAGCAGAAATATGGCAAAAATTGCTTTTATCGGACTTGGGAACATGGGCCTGGGCATGGCAGGAAACCTGATCAAACGCGGCCACAGCGTAGTCGGTTTTGATCTGTCAGAAGACGCCATGAAAGCCCATGCTGCCAATGGTGGCACGACGGCAGCAACTGCGGCTGAAACGGCGACCAATGCCGAAGTTGTCATCACCATGTTGCCCAACGGAACGGTCGTGCGGCAAACCATCTTTGAAGCAGGCGGTGTCATCGAAGCAATGTCGCAAGATGCCCTTCTTATCGACATGTCCACCATTCACCCATTGGAAACTGACGAGATCCGCAAGGATCTGGGGGCAAGAGGCATTGCCATGGTTGACGCGCCGGTAGGGCGCACATCAGTTCAGGCGCGGGAGGGAGTTGCATTGTTCATGGTCGGCGCTGAAAAACATAACCTGGAAACTGCGCGTCCCATTCTGGAATGCATGGGCGATACGATCATCGACTGTGGCGGACCGGGCACCGGTTCCCGGATGAAAATCGTCAATAATCTTATGTCCACAACTCTCAATGTTCTTACGGCACAAGTCTTGACATTCTCGGATGCTGCCGGACTGGACCGCGACCTGGCCATCAAAGTGATGGCTGGCACCGCTGCCGGTCAGGGACATATGAGCACCACTTACCCGGGCAAGGTCCTCAAGGGTGATCTGGAGCCTGCTTTCATGATTGATCTGGCAAAGAAAGATATCGACATCGCACTGACGTTTGCTGGCGACCTGAAGGTCGCGCTGTCGCTCGCGACGCAAGCAGAAAAGATATATCTAGAAGCACAGAAGGCGGGGCGCGGGGGTCAGGACTGGACCGCTATCTACGACATGCTCCACAAAAATCAGTTTCCGAGTACCTGAACACGTCTGGCGCACTTCAAGCGGAATTTGCGCTTATACATCCCATACGGCCCTCTCACGTGACTCTTGGGGGTTCCCAAATCAGCGAAAGTCCGACTCTCTGTGACCGACGCAGAGGAGGGAGTGGCAATGGTAGGTGTCGAGATTACACGCGCGGATATGACGGCGGCGGAGTTGCGAGCGGCGGCGGGCGGCGCGACGGATGGGCGCGCGGCGCGACGGATGCTGGCGCTGGCGCTGGTGCTGGAGGGGGCGGACCGGGCGACCGCTGCGGCGACCTGCGGGATGCACCTGATTCGGTGAGAAATGCGGGTTAGACCCCCAAGCCTGGCGCAGCGGACCAAGCAACCCATCGCGGGTCAAGACATGCCCGGCCAACTGCATGTTTTCGAACTCCGAATGCAGCCGCGCGGCGATGCCACCCTCGAATGCACTCTCGGGCAAGGTCCCCTGGAACCATCCGGCTAGGAAATCATGCAGCCGTTCGACCTCGTCCCGGACCTCGTCCAGATCATTCATCCCTTGCTTCCGGTCTCGTAGCCGACAGCGCCGTTGCGATCAGGCCAGTCGGGACCGCGACAGTTCCTAGCCCGATGATCAGAACCACAAACGTGAAAATTCTCCCGCCAACCGTCACCGGGTATACGTCGCCATAGCCGACCGTCGTCAGTGTTGTGACGGCCCACCAGAAGCTGTGAGGAATTGAAGCGAACGCTTCGGGCTGCACCTCGTGTTCGAACAAATAAATTACTACGGCGCAGATACAGATGATGATTAGCGAGAGGAAAAAGAACAACACAAGCTCGCTCCGCACCGCATGGAATGCGGCAAGCAGCCGGTCTGCGGCGCGGCTGTATCGGGCCAGCTTGAACAGCCGAAAGAGACGCAGCAGCCGGAAGCTGCGCAATGCCCGTAGATCAGCCCCAAGCATAAGCAAGGACGGCAGGATCGCGATCAGGTCGATGAGCCCCAAAATCCGAACATATAGCGTCGACGATTGGGCAAACTCCACAGCCGCAACGCGTACTCGGTGGTGAATACCGCGACGATGAGCGCTTCTTCGATAGCCAATGCGCGCGTCGCCCATGGAGGTAAGTTGGGCAGTGTCTCGACGGCAACAAGAATGGCGGAGATTACGATCAGACCCTGTATCGCAAACGCGATTGAGCGACCAATCCGGGCGTCGTTCCCATCGAGGATGGCCGCTACTCGCTTTCGCGCCGCCATGGCCATGAGTCAGCCCGCCATCACGCACAACAGCTCGAACATCACCGTCGCTCCGTTCAGCGCCGTGATGCCGCCGACATCGAAGGGCGGCGACACCTCGACCATGTCGGCGCCGCGAATGTCCAGCCCTTTCAGCCGCCGGATCATCCCCTGCGCCTCGCGCATGGTGAAACCGCCCGCCTCCGGCGTGCCGGTGCCCGGGGCAAAAGCAGGGTCCAGGCTATCGATGTCGAAACTGACATAAATCGGCATGTCGCCGACGATATCGCGGGCCTCATCGATGCAGGCGCGCCAGCCGCGCTCCTCGACCTCCTCGATCATCATCACCCGCATCCCGGTCTCGAAGCTGAACTTCCACATGTCCTTGATGTAGAGTGGGCCGCGGATGCCGATCTGTACGACCTTCTTGGGATCCAGCAGCCCTTCATCCACCGCCACCTTGAACGGCGCGCCGTGGTGAAAGCGCGAGCCGCCATAGTCGTCGCCGGTATCCGCATGGGCGTCGATATGGATCATCCCCAGCGGCGGGCCACCCTTGGCCAGCGCGCGCAGGATCGGCAGGGTCACCGAATGGTCACCGCCGCAGGCCAGCGCGCGGATGTCCGCGCTCTTGACCCGGCTGAAATAGTCCTCGATCTCCTGATGCGCGCCGACCAGTTCGTAGGGTTTCTTGATCCAGGCATCGCCGATATCCGCCACCGTCGCCGCCGTGAACGGGCTGGCCCCCGTCGCCTGGTTGACCCGGCGCATCATCGACGACTGGCTGCGCACCTCGCGCGGTCCATGGCGTGGGCCGGGACGGTTGGTGACGCCGCCGTCATAACACACCCCGCAGACCCCGATATCCGGCGGATCGGCCTCGAACTCCTCGCGATAGGGCAGGCGGAAGAATGTTGCCAGCCCGGTGAAGCGGGGGCGCTGCATCGGGTCGGTGAAATCGAGGGTCTCTTGGTCGGCCATTCGGGGCTTCCTCCATGGATTGCAGTGAATGTTCGCGAACACTGCGTCAAAGCGCCTGGCAGGACAAGCGCGGATCGCCGTGAACCGCTGACCTGTCGAATGAAGGGAGCCCGCTGGCTTCAAGGGCTTTCTGCCGCCCGGAGCATTTCTTCTATGGCTGCATTGGCGCCAACTGGCGCTCTTCGACATCCTCACCAAGCCAGAGCCGGAACTCACCGAGAAAGAACAGGCCAACGTGAAGAAGGTCTGCAAATCACTGCTTGAGACCCTGAAGCGGGAGAAGTTGGTGCTGGATTGGCGGAACAAGCCGAGGGCCAGGGGTGATGTTCGTCTCACCATCGAGAAGGCATTCGATGCGGGGCTGCCTGATGCCTACGACGAGGGCATCTACTCGGTGAAATGTGAGGCGGCATACCGGCAGGTCTACGATGCCTATTATGGAGGCGAAGCGAGCCTTTACGCGGCTGCTTGATCCGGTCATATGAGTGTTCTGTGTTGGACCTCAGGGACATGCCTGCACTGACGGATGGAGACCTTTGATGGCTGAATGGACGACCTCGGAATGGCAGGCCGCGCTCACGGCGCTGTTGACCATTATCGGGCTCTCCGCGGGGGCAGTCATTTACCTGAACCGCCTCCGTGTTTCTGCTATCGAAAGGCAGCGTAGGTTGTTGATCGCTGAGTGGACCAATGAAGGGGCGATAGACGCAGCCGAGGAAGCCTATGTTCTTCTCCAGTTAGAAGACCACCTTGGAGACATCATAGGGTCCCTAGAGAGCCCCCAAAACGAAGAAACTCTGGATGCAAACGTCGATGTCGGCTGGCTACATGCCACCATGCATCTTTCTTTACTCAGAGGTAGAACCGTCACGCCCGTCGCAACTGTGCGGCTCAGGCTCGCAGGAAACGACAATCGCCTGTCTTGGAAGCTGATTTCCAATACTGGAATGTTCAAACTCCCCCGCCGAACAATCCTTTGGCTTACCTTTTAGTCTTGCGCCACCTAACCCATTGGGTTACAATCTATTCCCATGCAGACAGTGGCAGAAACACCAATATTCACGCGCCAGACTGATAAGCTGTTCTCGGAGATGAGAAACGAGAGTTGATTGATTTTCTGGCCGAGAACCCTTTGGCGGGCGTTGAAATCCCCGGAACGGGCGGCGTTCGCAAGGTACGGTTTGCCGCCTCGGGACGCGGCAAGCGAGGCGGCGCACGGGTGATCTACTACTATCTGGATGACACCATGCCGCTCTATGCGTTGCTGGCCTATGCCAAGAACGCCAGAACCGACATGACACCGGATGAAAAGCGCACCGTTTCAACTCTGGCGGCGACGCTTAAAGCAGCGAGAAAGGCGATGAAATGAGCTCCTTTGGTGACGATCTGATCCAATCCCTGAATGAAGCCCTTGCCTATGCGAACGGCGAAGGCCCCGGAATACTGCATACACCAACGGCCCCGCGTGAAGTCCGTGAACAAGCCAAGCTCACGCAGACGCAAATGGCCCCCTTGATGGGGATGAGCCTGTCTGGCTACCGCAAGTGGGAACAAGGGCAACGCAGGGTCAGCGGTCCGGCGGCGGCTTTACTGCGGTTGATTGAAACAGAGCCAGAGGCTGTGAAGCGGGCTTTATGGGGTCGACTCCGGTAAGGGGCAGAATGACACCCTAAGGAATAGTATCACCGTTTTGGCCACCTGTATTCGCCTGTGAGCAGGATATGTGCCCACCCGAGGGTGAGATGTGCGTCAGAAGCTCTGGTGAACAGTCCAGCCCGGCACGTTTTCGTTGCGCAGCGGCCTGACCGAGATGAGCCGTGTTCCAGTAGATGATGATGGTGGCGAGGAGATTAACAGCTCGTTGAAAAAGGCACCATTGACCGGGTTTCACCCCACTCACCCCACGACGAAACATAACGCGGCGCCGACGGTTTCGCCATCCTCCGGGACGATGAGGACGATCCGAGCGACCAAAACGGCTCCAGCGGGCGCAACAAGCACGAAAACACCGCCATATCCGCCCGCCACGGCCTGGCGCGCGGTGCCGGCGCCGATGAGTTGGCGCATCAGCAACGAGAGGTTGTGGCCGGCGACGTGAAGCAGGTATCGCTTGTGCACGTTCTCGCGCCCGCGCAGCCAGGTTCGGCGCATGCCGCCGCGATCGAGGCTGTGGGCAAAGCAGCGCTCGACGATCCCGGCGCGCAGCTTGAAGGCCTCGCGGGCGAGCGCGGACTTGAGCCGCACGCGGTTGTTGGTGACCGCCCGGCGCGCCGCCTGGTCACCGCGCCAGCGTGAAAAGCCCTTCTGCCTGGGCGCGGCGATCCGGGTCTTCCAGGGACTGTCGTCCAGGGCCTTCAAGACCGCCCGTGAGAAATAGCCCTTGTCGGCGACGCATTCGGCCGGGCCCTCCGGCGTCGGCGCCGCAGCCACCGCCTCGAGGTTTGCCTCGGCCGCCGCCAGGGTCCTGGAAAGCGTCGTGGTGTCGCCCTCATCGGCTGGGTGCAACTCGGCCGCCACCACCGCGCCGGTGTCCAGATCCACCGCGTGCTCGGGCTTGTAGGCCAGATGGGTCGTGCTGTCCTTCATCCTGGCGGTCCTGGCCTCGGGGTCGCTCCTGGAAATCCAATCCTGGTTCGAGAGCTTCTTGCCCTTGCGCTTGCGGTCCAGACGCGCCAGGTCCTCGGCCGTGGGCGTCTCAATGCCGCTCTCCTGGGCCAGGTGCTCCACAGCATCTCCCGGTAGCCCTCACCCGTGTCGCGCCGCACGATGTTGCGCAGCGCCGCGTTGGCCTCCATGGTCGAGGCATCCACCCCGATGCGCTCGCCCTTCACCAGACCCGCCTCGGCGATCAGCGCCAGAGCCCAGTCGAAGACCGCCGCGTGCACCTCGTGGGGCAGGCGCGTGCGGGTCTTCGACAGACAGGAATGGTCCGGCACACGATCCCGGCTCTCCAGCCGCAGAAACTCCCGCAGCGACAGCGAATCCGAGCAGCGCCATTCCAGCCCGCGCTCAGAGTCGATGCCCTCGAAACAGCCCACCAGATGCATGCGGAAACAGCGCCCCGGCGGCACCGAAGGCGCTCCCGTCCCGGCCGCGTAACAGCACCGGCAGGCCACCTCGGCGAAGCCGTCGAAGCCGCCCTCAATCAGGACCGACTGAAGACGGTCGTAAAACACATGACCCGGCGAGCGCGGCATCTCCGCCCAGCCCACCATCAAATCACCCTGACGATCCTTCTGCAGTCCCATCGACATCGGCGAACCCCCCGGTCAAATCAGAATATCATAGAATCAGACCAGGCCGCTCGTGTCCAGGGCCGACTTCGTCAACGGGCTGTTAGGGGTCATTTGCCACTCAGCCGGAACAGACCCCTTCATCCGGTTGTGTATTTCTTACAAAGCGAACAACACGCTCTCGATCCAAGGCGCTCGCGCGATTATAGTCTTCCGGTGTCCGCTCTTCATAGCCCTGCCCGCAACAAGCTGTGCGACCACATGGGCCTGGAGCACGATTTCCTTGTGAGCGCTTTGCGAGGCGTGGACCGTCATGCTGCCTCCTCTCGAATAGTTCGAGCAGCGGCTTTAAAGCCTACTCCTCCGTCGCAGCGGTCTGCTAAAGCAGCTTCGCAAAAGCGATCTGCGAGAGCTTTTGCGATCCTTTGCATATCTCGACGTTCGAGAACAATTTGCCAGCGCCAAGGTGCCCTTTTCCGCTCGTTTTCTGAGCAGCGGAATTTATGGCCGACAAGGATACCGCCTCTATTTACGGGCTTTATGTTTCGCGCATCGCCATGAGCAGTAGCGTTTCTTAACATCCGGGGCCGTTCTTCCGTCTTCGAATTCCGGCTTCGTGTCAGTGCCCTTTGCCAGCAGCGTTGCGACGACTTCCGTGTACCCACTGCTCGATGCGATAAAAAGCGCGGTTACCCCGTTGTTGGCTTGCATATCAATTGCGGCGCCCCTGTCGTAAAGAAACTGCAGGGGCTCTGCGAACAGCTCGGCTTCCTTTCCGTAGCGGTCTACGATCCAAATACTTTGATCGGTGGCCGAGGCTTCGGCATCAGTGATCGCGGGAAATACCGGTCGTATCTCGGTTTGAAAGAAAATCATTGATAGTATTACCAAGCCGCAGTTCCCGACACCGTCGAAAACATGGTTCGAAGTGGTAAGTCCTGACCCATGGCACATATTCGGCCTGTTTGCAGCTTCGCACGAGATAGACCTTTCACGGCCGATAGATATGGTCTCGATGCGCCCTCAATGCCAACATGGCTCTGTTCATCATTGATGCTGGAAATTGTTGCGTAAAAAAACGCGAAGCCGGTTTTGAGACGGGACAAGACTCAGGCTGGCAGGTGAAGTACACTGCTTGGAGTGGCAGGCCTCGGCTCCCTTTCGGTCGGCGGCTGAACCAACCGCCGGGCCATGGGTGCGCCGCGGCCGCTCGTACTAGCGGTTAGCGAGGAACGATCATGGACACCATACGAAACCCCGTCGAGTGGCTTTCGGAACAACTCAAGAGCGGCGCGCATTCCGCGAGACTGGCGGGCGATGCCGTCCGTGGGAGCGAGGTCGGTGTCGATGCTCCGCTCCCGGCGGTTCGCCGGATCACGTTTGCCGATCTCCGGGAGGTCCTGGCCAAGGGTCTGGACGATTTCCTCGCATTACGAACCGATGTCGCCTTCATCTGCATCGTCTACCCTGTGGCCGGTTTAATTCTTTCGTCGTTCGCGTTCCGAACCGATCTGTTTCCGTTGCTGTTTCCGATTGCCTCCGGGTTCGCGCTCCTCGGTCCGATCGCGGCGGTGGGTCTCTATGAGATGAGCCGGCGGCGTGAGCGAGGCATCGCCACGACCTGGGCGGACGCTTTCGGTGTGATCGGCTCGCCCTCGATCGGCGCGATCGCGGCGCTGGGCCTTGTGCTTCTGGTGATCTTTCTGGTCTGGCTGGGGGCGGCCCAGGTTATCTACGTGTTAACCCTTGGGCCCGAGCCACCAGCCTCAATCACCACGTTCATCCGCGACGTTCTCACGACCAACGCGGGCTGGACATTGGCCGGTATCGGCATGGGCGTCGGATTCGTCTTTGCCTTGGTAGTGCTGACGATCAGCGTCGTGTCGTTCCCGATGTTGCTCGATCGCGACGTTGGGGTCCGCATCGCAATCATGACCTCGGTCCGCGTGGTGCTTGCAAACCCGGGCCCCATGGCCGCATGGGGGCTGATTGTCTCGGGCGGCCTGGTGATCGGGTCGATACCGCTGTTCCTCGGCCTCATCATTGTCATGCCGGTGCTCGGGCACGCCACCTGGCACCTGTATCGCAAGGTAGTGCCGCGATTACCGCTGCTCTAGAACACGATCAGGGGAATCGCATGAAGGTTATGCGGTCAAAATGGATTTGAGGAATTGATTATTCCGCCGGCTTTTTTGCGCATAACCCGGAGTGATTTTTTGGCTCTTCGACGTTGGAAGTGGAATTCAGGGAATCATTTAGGGCGTAATCAGCTACCCTCTGTCATCATTGACAACAACGGAGAGGGACAGGCGATGGATGCTCAGGATGTATTGGCTCTTGGCCTCGGGGTTACGCCACCATGGCGGCTGGTCGAACAGCGTCTCGACACGAACAGATCGGAGACGATCCGCGGATCGAAGCCGTTCGCAAGGCTCTGGAGACGGTCAAAAAACATCAGAAGCGCATTCTCGAACGTTGGACGTCAATCCACAGCAACGCCCGCATGGAAGCAATGAACGGACTGTGTCAGGCCGCCAGGGCAAGAGCCAGTGCCCGGCAGGGGCCTTCGCTGTCATCCGGGGCGGTGCTTTCAACCGGCGCGCACCAGATCGCGACCACGCGCATCTCCGCATGCGCGAGCAGCTGCGCGATCCTGGCGGTGGCGCTGGCGAGTTTCTCCTCGAGGCCGTCAATCCGCGCGGCGTGGTATTCGCTGTCATCCGGGGTATCGGGCGGCGGCGGCGCCAGCGCCGCCACGACCCGGGCATGATGCTCGGTGATCTCCGCCATCAGCCGGGCGCGGGTGCGGCAGAGGCCAAGCGCGATCCGCGCCCGCTCGGCGGCGCGCAGCACCGCGCCCGCGGAGCCGGCTGAAAGCGCCTCGGTGAGAGCCGCTTCCGGACAGGCCGGAAACACAAGCGGAAGAACCGGATCAGGAAAAGGCTGAGCCTGGGCGAGGGCCGGTGCCGGCCCGGCCAGGAGCGCGGCGAGGGCGGCGGCGGAGAGGACGGCGAGGGCGCGTGTTCGCCATGTGTTCCCGAATGTTCGCGCTTTGTCGGGCCGCTCGTGCCCGCGCGCCGGTCCCACTGGATGGGAGATCGGCGAGAGAGACGCCGCTGCCAGGGCAGGGCGCGGAGGGTGGCCGGGCAGGCTTTGACGCGGGCGCGCGGAACGTATATCCTTTTGGCGCGCGGCGGACGCGATTGGCAGGAGACGGCAAGGATGACCATGGCGTTCGATACTCTCAAGGCGATGAAGCGGCTCACCGCCACTGGCGTCGAAGAGGCGCAGGCCGAGGCCATTATCGAAACCGTTGGCGGCGCCCTGACCGAAACCCTCGCCACGAAGGACGATCTCGCGCTCCTCAAGGCCGACCTCACCGCGGAGAGCGCCGCGGGGATAGCCGAGGTGCGCGGGGAGATCGCCGCGGGGATCGCCGAGGTGCGTACGGAGATCGCCGAGAGTGATACCAAGAATGCCGAGCGGCATGCGAAGATCGCCGAGGGGATGGCCGAGGTGCGAGGGGAGATCGCCGGCAGCGAGTCCCGGCTTGAGACGAAGATCGCCGAGAGTGATGCCAGGAATGCCGAGCGGTATGCGAAGATCGAGAGCCTGCGCACGGAGATCGCTGGCACCGAGTCCCGGCTTGAGACGAAGATCGCCGAGAGTGATACCAGGAATGCCGAGCGGTATACGAAGATCGCCGAGGGCCAGACCACGCAGTTGCGCTGGATGGTCGGCTGCATGATCGCGATCGCGGGCGTGCTCGTCTCGACGCTCCTGCTCGGAACCTGAGCGGGCGGGGGGCGCGCCGCCGCGCCGGATGTCCGCCGCCGCTTCGAGGCGCCGCTTTATATACATCATGAAGAACACCTTCCTCTTCCCGCGGCGCCTCCCCGCCAGTTACAAGCCTTTCAGCACCGCCGCGGGGTCCTGGGCGACCAGGTCGCGGTAATCCGTCGACTTCTGCTTCAGGTTGACCTCGAAGCCGAGATCGCGGCGATCCGGAAAGCGCGGGCAGAGCGAGTAGACCGCCTGCGGGATCGTCTCCTGCAGGTGGCCGGCCCAGAGCACGCCGCGGGCGCGGTCTCCATGGACCATCCGGCCAGTCACGGCGTCGTACTGCACACGCTGGCCGCTCGGTTTGTCGGCCGGCGTGACGACGGCGCGAAACTCCGTTCCCCGCGGCCGCGTCGTCCAGACCTGGATGAAGTAGCGGCCGAACCCTGTGAACCGATCCTGGACGCAGAAATGCCCCATCGTGCCCACATTGACCACAATCCGCAGGCCCCAGCCGCGCCCGGCTGGGTTATAGGCGACCTCGACCCGGTCCGCGAGTTCGCCGCCACGATCTCGCCTTGCCAGTCGCTGGCATCGAACTCGCGTTGCAAGGTGCGGGGATCGGGGGGGAGAGGCCCTCAATGAAGTCGACGATTGTCTGGGAGCCCGCCCGGCTGACCGGGCGGATATCATCCCCGCCCACATCCATCAGGAGACCGACGCCGATCTTCTCGGTGCGGCTCGCCAGCCAAGAGGCTACCGCAACACCGAGACCTTCATCACCATGATCTACTTGATCGCAGCCTCGCTCGGAGATATGGTCAAATCCACTTGATACGTCGAAGAACCACCAACTTTTGGGCATAGCTTCAAGTGGATCATTAGCGCCTGACACTGGCGACCAACGTTGAAGTCTATTTTTGTGATCCCAAAAGCCCGTGGCAACGCGGTTCCAACGAGAACACCAATCGGCTGCTCCGACAATATTTCCCGAGAGGAACCGACTTGTCCCAGTATAGTCAGGCAAAGCTCAGCGCAGTGGCACGGCACCTAAATGAAAGGGAATTATATGCCAAAGTGCCATTGCCCGTTAATCCTCATTCTTAACAATGACTTGGCGAAACAAGGCTTTGACGACTTCATCTTGCGAAGCCTTATAGCCAACAGTTTCTTCCTTCTCGGCCTTTGTCGGCTGATAGCTGTGAGGTTTCACCACGACAGTTGGTTTGTCTTTGGAAGTCATTGCTACTCCTTTCACGGCAGTACACCGATTTAAGCCAATGGAACGGCCGGAGCGAGGCCCGCTACCTCCGCAGCGTCTGGGCCTCGATGTTCAATGAGGCATACGAGCGCGCGCGTCTCGACCTGCGTCTCGATCACCGCTCCTGCAAGGAGCGCGAGGCCGAAGCCCGCGCACGGGGCAACACCATCGAGGCCGACCGCTGGGTACGCGAGGCAACCGAACACATGGGTCCCACCCTCACCCAGGCCGACCGCAAGGCCGCGCGCCAGGCGCGCCGCGAGATACGTCCGGGCACGCCCGAACCCGGCCCGGTGACCGAACTCGGTCGGGAGAACCGCCGACGCCGTGCGGCGAGCCTGGAACGGGAGACCGCCTGCCAGGCGACTGATCCAGCCCAACATTTCTTATGTCCACCCACGATGGTATGACAGGGTTGCCAGCCCACGAATTGTTCCGTGTCACAAAGGCGGAATGGGTCATACGTTCATCTGGAGTCATGCGATCAACTCCCGCAACCGCAACCGCTTCCCTCTCATTCCAGTTGCTAACGCGCCCATCTGATCGGCGGTATCAGATTCACGGATATTATGGCGCGCGGCGAACTCAACGACATAGCGGCCAAGGTGCTTGCTGCTCATGTGGTGGCAGGTGCCGTGATAGCCCCGCTTGAGCATCGACCAGAAGGATTCGATCCCGTTGGTGTGGGCCATGCCGTTCACATACTCGCCGACACTGTGCCTGACGGTCTCATGCTCGAACGCCATCCCCCGATACCCGCCGTGATCGTCTGTGCAGACTGTCGCCCCCTCGGCAGCGTGATCGCCGACAAACTCCTGAAGCGTCCTGGCGTCCGTCCCGCTTGTCACGGCGGCATTCACGCGGTTGGTTTAGCGGTCCTTGGCCCCCACAATGATCGACTTGCCGACACCACCCCTGCCGGCGCGGAGCTTCTTGTCAGCGTGCTTGTTCTTCTCCTTGCCGCCGATGCAAGTCTCATCGACTTCAACCGGGCCTGAAAAACACTTCAAGCCGCGGGCATCAGATGACTTGCGAAGCCGGTGCATCAAGTGCCAGGCGGATTTCTGTGTGATCTTCAAATCACGATGCAGCTTCATGCTGGACACGCCCTTGAGGTTCGTAATCAGCATGTAAACAGCTATTGCCCATGTCCGATAGCCCAATTTCGTGCACTCAAGTATCGTGCCGGTTTTCAACGAGAACCTGGGCTTGTCCGGGCAAGTGCGGCAGCGATGCGTCATTGATTTATGCGCCGTTCCGACCTGCACATCAAACGACCCGCAATGCGGACAATGCGGGCCTTCCGGCCATATCCTGGATTCGAACCACTCTCTCGCAACATCATCGCTGGGGAACATATCAATCAGTTTAACCAGGCTAATTCCCTTGCGATGGCTTTTACCGGGGGCCTTGTGCATCGTTCACTCCCTTTCCTTCAGTGCCATTGGATTATACGAGAGTCCCATTGAGTGCAATAGGTAAATGGCACTTTGGCATATAATTCCCAAATGAAAGGCCGCGCAAGACGCTACAATATCAAACGCCCGCAGAGAAGTTTGGGCAATGTGTTGCAGCGATCAGTTGAACCCACCCCCGAAAGCGGACACGCCGGATTGGCTGCTGTCATCCCCGCTTTCGCGGGGATGACAGGTTGTTTGGCGGGAACGATGCTGGTCCGCATCCCCGGGTGCGCTCACCCAAACTCCACCGCCCCGATATACGGCAGGTTCCGGTTGTGCTGGGCATAGTCGATCCCATACCCCACAACGAATTTATCCGGGATCCCGAAGCCGATCCATTTGGCCCTGATCTCGATCTCGCGGCGCGACGGCTTCGACAGCAGGGCACAGACCTCCAGGCGGTTGGGCCGGTGGGTGGCCAGCAGCTTCAGGACGTGCTTCAGCGTGTGGCCGGTGTCGACGATGTCCTCGACCACCAGCACGTCCAGTCCCTCGATCGGCGAACGCAGATCCTTGAGGATGCGCACCTCGCGTGAGCTTTCGGTGCCGCTGCTATAAGATGACGCCTCGATGAAGTCGACCTCGACCGGCAAATCGAGCCGGCGCACCAGATCGGCGATGAAGATGAACGAGCCGCGCAGCAGGCCGACCACCACCAGTTTCTCGGTTCCGGAGAAATGGGCGTTGATTTCAGTGGCCAGAACCTCGACCCGCGCCGTAATCTCGGCGGCGGAGATCATCGTCTTGATGGAATATTCACGGCTCATCGTTGCGGCTCCCTCTCCAACAGGTTAGCCAGTGCCTCCGGCGCTGTCACCATGGCGTCGTGGCAGGTGGCGATCTCGCGCACCGGCCAGCCGATCGCGCGGGCGCGGCTGCGCGCGTCCTCCAACGGTCCATAAGCCTGGTCGTTACACAGGATATATTCGGCGGGCAAGCCGTTGCCCGGTTCGCCCCGGAAGCTCTGTGCGGTGGCAAAAGTCTTCAGCGGGTGTGGCGTGAGGCGCGCCTCCAGCCAGGTGGCGTCGGCCGGGTCGGTGACGCCGAAGGCTGCGGCTGGCGGCGCCGGGATGCTCAGCCCGCCGCTGGTTGCATCGGCCAGGCGTGTGCGCTCGGCGGCTAGGCCCTGGGGCATTTCGTCGAACGGTGACCGGCCACTGGTGGGCACCAGCGCGTCGAGATAAACTAGGCGCGTGATCCGCTCGGGCACCTCCTCGGCGGCGCCGGAGATGGCATTGCCACCGAAGCTGTGACCGACCAGAACCACGTCCGTCAGATCCTCCCACAGCAGATGGTTCACCAGGTCCGCGGTGAAAACCGAAAGGTCAATATCGGGCGACATCAGATGCGCCCGCTCGCCCAGCCCGGTCTGGGTCGGTGTCGTTATCCGATGACCCCGGGCGCGAAGCAACCCGGCCACCCGTTCCCAACACCAGCCGCCATGCCAGGCGCCGTGCAGCAGCACAAAGGTTTTCGATCTGGTCGCCGCCACCTGAGCCCTGCCCGATTCCCGCCAGTTTGCCTCGCCCTTGGGAAGGTGGCTGTGATAGGCCCCGGTGGTCAACAGGCAATTCTCGCGCAGGTTTGTGCTGCGACCCGACGCCTGGGGCTTGCCAATCGGGGCTGCACTGGGTCTAACCACCGCCCACAGGGATACAGAGCGGGACGAACAGCGATGCCCACCCATGCCGAAATTCGCCGGATGCCCTATTCGGTGGCCCAGATGTATGCCCTGATCGCCGATGTGGCGTCCTATCCGGAGTTTCTGCCCTGGTGTTCGGGCGCACGTGTCCGCGCGCGCAAGCCGCAACCCGACGGGACCGAGATTGTCGAGGCCGATCTGGTGATCTCGTTCAAGGTGTTCCGCGAGCAATTCGGCAGCCGGGTGACCCTGCGCCCGGACACGTACCAGATCGACGTTGCCTATCTGGACGGGCCGTTTCGCTATCTGAACAACCACTGGCGGTTCTCTCGCGTCGACGAGGGCGCCTGCGAGGTGGATTTCTTCGTCGATTTCGAGTTCCGCTCAAGGACCCTGCAAGCGATCATCGGGGTGGTGTTCCACGAAGCCATGCGCCGGATCGTGCGCGCCTTCGAAGAACGCGCCGAGCAGCTCTATGGCGAGTCCGAGAAATAAAGCCGCCTCGCGGCGGGTATATTGCGCCGAAAGCGTCAGCTTTCGAACAGGCGCAAATGAATCTGCGGGGGATGAACGCGTCTTGCTCCAGTGTCCTGAGTCAGAAGTTCGCCGGATTATTTTCGGGTGTGGTTTTTAGACAGAAGCGTTTGACCGCATCAAGGATATCGTCTGCGGTTCGGACCCATTTGAAGGGTTTTGGATCTTCATTGCGCGTTTCGATGTAATCCAGGATGGCTTTTGTGAGTTCGCGCTCGCTGCGGTGAACGCCACGCTTGATCTGGCGGTCGGTGATTTCGGCAAGGAAGCGCTCGACCATGTTCAACCAGGATGCGGATGTGGGTGTGAAATGCACATGCCAGAGGGGCCGTCTGGCCAACCAGGCACGGATCGCCGGCGTTTTGTGGGTGGCGTAGTTGTCCATGACGAGGTGGATCTCCAGATCGTCGGGAACCCGGCGTTCGATCTCCATAAGGAACTTCTTGAACTCCGAGGCCCGGTGGCGCCTGTCGCATTTGCCGATGACCTCGCCGGTTGCCGTGTTGAGGGCGGCGAACAGGGAGGTGGTGCCGTGGCGTTTGTAATCATGGCTGCGGCGTTCGATCTGACCCGGCCGCATGGGCCGGACCGGCTGCGGCCGGTCAAGCGGCTGAATTTGGCTCTTTTCATCGACGCAGAGCACCCAGGCCCGCACCGGCGGGTTCAGGTAAAGCCCAACCACATCGCGAACCTTGTCGATAAACCGGGGATCGGTTGAGAGCCTGAAGGTCTCCGTGCGATGGGGTTGCAGGCCAAAGGCACGCCAAATCCGTTGCACGCTGGACGTCGAGAGGCGGCTCTCCCCGGCCATCATCCTGGAGCTTCAATGGGCCGTGTTACGCGGCATGCTTTCAAGCGTCCGCACGATCACCGCCTCGACCTGCGTATCGGTGATCGTCCGGGGCGCGGCGCGGCTCGTCGTAAAGCCCGTCGGTCCCATGTGCGATGAAGCGCTTCCGCCACCTCGCCACCGTCTCTTGATGGACCCCAAACGCTGCGCTATCTGTTTTTAAGACCTTCCGCGCAGGCCAGCACAATCCCGGCCCGCTTGGCCAGACCTTGTGCCGTCGTGCGACGCGCTACCATGGCCACCAACGCCTCCCCTTGTTCCTTGTTCAACGTCACAGGCGCCGCAATCCGGGCCATGGCAATATCCTCCGTACTCGATTCAAACAGAATTCAATAATACGGAAAACCTCTGGTTCAGGACACTGGCGAGACTCCGTATATCGACCCGCCTGGCCCTTACGGCGCCAGCCAGCGCCCTTCCCAATGGGTGGTCCACTCGAAGCGGCGCGGCGGTGGCCGGTGGGGCGCAATAGCAACCACTCCAGCCGGACAACGCGGATAACGACAAAGGCGAAATTCTCGAAACCATTGTCAGGACTGACCGGATTGTCAGGACTGTCCGGGGTGCGGATGGCATCCGCCACCTCTGGCGCATCCAGCGGCGTTCCGGGTGGGTGTTGGGCGCGATATGGTGTGCGCAGGGGTGGATGAAGCGTTGCCCAAGCGGCCTCGGCCGGGGTGTCCCCCATATGCGGGTTGGCCTGTCCCCATAACCGGACCTGAAGCCCGCGCGCCCGATCATAGGCGGTGAGTGCGACCGAAGTATCCGCCACCATCTCGGCCAGCTTGGCCGAGCGCCGGTCGGTATGGAAGCCGACCTCGCGCCGCTCAGCGTCGCCATGGCGCAGGATCACAGTGCGTGACTGCGGCCAGCCCTGGGCGCCGATGGTGGCAAGCTGGGCGTGGCGGAACAGGCTGTCGCGGTCGGTGGCTGCGTTGACCAGTTCGGCCCAGGCAAAACCGGCGATGGCGTCAAGGTCGTGATCCGGCAACGCAGGCGGCAACATCGCTCAGCCCTCCGCCGCGCGCAGCAGCATCGACAGCGCATGGCGCACCGAAGCCGCCCGTACCTTGTCCCGGCCAAGCGGCCCGAACTCGATCCGGGCGTGGATCGTCTCACCACCGCGCCGGGCACAGGTGAAATGCACCAACCCCTCGGGCTTTTCGGCGCTGCCGCCGCCCGGCCCGGCGATACCGGTGATCGAGACCGCCAGATCGGCCGGGCTGTTGGCTAGCGCGCCCTTGGCCATGGCGCGGGCGACCGGTTCCGAGACCGCGCCATGGGAGTTGAGCAACGCCACCGGAACGCCGAGGCATTCAGCCTTGGCCGCATTGGAATAGACGACAAAGCCGCGCTCAACGACGCGGGACGAGCCGGGAACGTCGGTCAACGCTGCCGCCACCATTCCCCCAGTGCAGCTTTCGGCGGTAGCCACCAACCAGCCGCGCGCCTCGCAGGTGTTCAGCACCTTTGCCGCCAACGCCCGCGTTCCGCCAGATCCAGCCCCTTTAGATCCAACCATGCACAAGCCCCGCTGCCACCACCGCGATCAACGCCGTCAGAACCCCGGCAACGATGTCGTCCAGCATCACGCCCAGCGGACCTTCCATGCGATTTGCCCAACTCACCGGCGGCGGCTTGACGATATCGAAGAAGCGAAACAGCAGAAAGCCCAGGACCCAGCCCGGCCAGGGCCATTGATACCACTCCGCGCCCATGAGGATCAGCCCGATCGACAGCGGCCAGAGGGCGATCAACATACCCACCACCTCGTCGATCACCACCTCCGAAGGGTCTTCGGCCCGCCCGTTCAGATAACGCGCGGTGGCCCAGTACCCGACAACCCCCAGCCCGACGGTCGCCAGCCCGACGGCCCAGAATCCGCCGGCCATATGCAACCCCCAGGCCAGCGGAATCGCCGCCAACGAGGCCCAGGTGCCCGGCGCGCCCGGCAGATTGCCGATGCCGAAGCAGGTGGCGATCATGTGCGGTGCGCGCATCATGCGCCGAGCGCCACGCCCAGATCCACGCCCAGCTCCACGGTGGCCGTCGCTATGGCCCCCATGCCTTCCTCGCGCCCGACAAAGCCCATGCGTTCCATGGTGGTGCCCTTGATGCTGACCCGGTCCGGCTCCAGCCCCAGCAACGCGCCGATCCGCTCCTTCATCACCGCCGCATGGGGGGCGATCTTCGGGCGCTCGCACAACAGCGTCACATCGACATTGGCGATCCGCCCGCCGCGCGCCGCGACCCGTGCCCCGGCATGGCTGAGGAAAATATGGCTCTCGGCCCCCATCCACTGCGCGTCCGCGGGCGGAAAATGCTGGCCGATATCGCCGTCGCCGATGGCGCCGTAGATCGCGTCGGCCAGCGCGTGCAGGCCTACATCGGCGTCGGAATGCCCTTCCAACCCACGGTCATGAGGGATGACGACGCCGCACAGCGTGACTTGGGTACCGGGGCAGAAGCGGTGAACATCGAAGCCGTGGCCAACCCTGATATCGCGCATCACTTGCTCCAGAATCAGTTCGGCCCTGGCGAGATCCGCGGCGCTGGTGATCTTGAAATTATCCGGCTCGCCCAGAATCAGCCGCACCCGGCCCCCGGCGCGGCGGAACACCTCGGCGTCGTCTAGTGCCGGCGGGCCGCCCGCCCCCTGCGTCGCCTCCTGCGCCGCCTGATGCGCCGCCAGTAGCGCGCCGTAGGGAAAGGCTTGCGGCGTCTGCGCCCGCCACAGTCCGGTGCGCGGGATAGGGGTGTCGGCCATGCCCCCGGGAAGATCGGCGGCCTCGCGCCACAGGGCGTCGACCACCGGCTGGGCGGCAATCGCGCCCTCGCCGGCTCGGGCATGACCGGCCAGGGTTTTGAAGAGGGCCGGGCTGGCGAAGGGCCGGGCAGCGTCGTGGATCAGCACCACCTCCGGCGTCTGGGCTTGCAGAGCCTGCAACGCCAGGCGCACGGTGTCGGAGCGTTCCGCGCCACCATGAACCGGGGGCAGCAGGCGGGGATCGTCCAGCGCGGCCACGACTTCGGCGTACAGCCCCTCCGCTTCCGGATGGATCGCCACCAGCACCCTATCGATCTCCGGGCAGGCCAGCGCCGCGCGCAGGGTCCGGGTCAGAACCATCTCGCCCGCAAGGCGCTGGTACTGTTTTGGCACCGCGCCGCCCAGGCGCGTGCCCCGGCCCGCGGCGACGATGATGGCGGCTGTGCTCACTTGACCTCATCTTGCTCTAACTCTCCGGCTTCTAGAGCCGGGCCTTGAACCGCGCAAGGGTTGAGGGTAATCACGGTAGGTCGCTGCTCACCAATTAGGCAAATCCATGCGCTCTGGCGAAAATGCTGTCATTGGTATGCCCGCCCCAACCCGCCGTCATCGGAGCGGGTAATGAGTGCTGACCACGAACCTGGGCAGGATTTCGAGATGATCTGGAACAGCCTGCCCAACCCGGTGCTCACCGTGGATGCCGATGGCGCCATCGTCGAAGTCAACGCCGCCGCCGAGAACTTCCTCAGCGCCTCGCAACGTCAACTCTCCGGCCAGCCGCTGGCGGCGCTGGCGGGCGCCGACAGCCGCTTGGCCGATCTGGTGCGCCAGGTTCTGCGGCAGGGGGTCAAGACGGCGGAGTACGGTGTCGATCTGACCTGGCCCGAATTGCCGACGCGGCTGGTCGACCTGCAAGCCTCCCCCATGATCGATCGCGAGGTTGATCGCGGGGCCGAACGCGGCGCAGGCGCGGTCGTGATGATCCACCCCCGCGCCATCGTCGAGACCATGGACCGCTCGCTCAGCCACCGCAACGCAGCGCGTTCGATTGCCGGAATGGCGCAGATGCTGGCGCATGAAATCAAGAACCCGCTGGCGGGAATTTCCGGCGCCGCGCAGCTTCTGCAGATGAACCTGTCGGACGAAGACAGCGAACTGACCGAGTTGATCCGCGAGGAGGCCGAGCGCATCGGGGGCTTGGTCAGCCGGGTCGAGCAGTTCGGCGAGATCGGGCCAGGGCGCTATCAACCCGTGAACATCCACGACGTGCTCGACCGCGCCTGCCGCTCGGCCAAGGCGGGGTTTGCCGCGCATGTGCGCTTCCTTCAGGAGTACGACCCCTCGCTGCCGCCGACGCTGGGGGATGCCGACCAGTTGATTCAGGTGATGCTGAATCTGTTGAAGAACGCCGCCGAGGCGACCCCAAAGGTCGGCGGCATCATCACCGTCAAGAGCTCATATCGGGCAGGGATGAAGATCGCGACACCAACCGGGCGGCGTGAAAGCCTACCTTTGCAGATCACCATCACCGACAACGGTACCGGCGTGCCCGAAGACCTGCTAAGCCATATCTTCGAGCCCTTCGTGACCTCGAAATCCAGCGGCAATGGGTTGGGGTTGGCACTGGTCTCGAAGATCGTCTCCGACCATGACGGGGTGATCTCGTGCGACTCGGAACCGGGCCGGACCCGTTTTCGCCTCTTGTTGCCAGTGGCAGCCGAGGACAGCGCAAGCGCGGAAACGGAGGAGGATGCGGCATGATTTCAGGTGCGACCGTACTTCTGGCCGATGACGACCGTACAATTCGAACGGTTCTGAGCCAGGCGTTGAACCGGATCGGCTGCCGGGTGCGTGCGACCGGTTCGGCCTCGGCGTTGTGGCGCATGGTCGAGGACGGCGAAGGCGATATCGTGGTGACCGATGTCCACATGCCCGACGGCGATGCGCTGGACCTGCTGCCCGCGATTCGCAAGAAGCGCCCGGACCTGCCAGTGATCGTGATGAGCGCGCAGAACACCGTGCTTACCGCCATCCGCGCGGCCGAAGTAGGAGCTTACGAGTATCTTCCAAAACCATTTGATTTAAAAGAGTTGCTGGATTTTATTCAGAACGCACTTAAAGGAAAATCTCGCGAACTCGAGGAGGTCGCCTCCGCTGGTGCGGCCCCCAAGCCGTGCGAGGAGAACCTCCCGCTGATCGGCCGGTCGCCGGCGATGCAGGATGTCTACCGGGTCATGGCCCGGCTGATGCACACCGACCTGACGGTGATGATCTCGGGTCAGAGCGGTACCGGCAAGGAGCTGGTTGCCCGCGCCCTGCACAATTTTGGCAAACGGTCGCGTGGCCCCTTCGTCGCCATCAACATGGCGGCAATCCCGCGCGAACTGATCGAGTCCGAGTTGTTCGGCCACGAGAAGGGCGCTTTCACTGGCGCCATCGAGCGCGGCATCGGCAAGTTCGAGCAGGCCCAGGGCGGCACCCTGTTCCTCGACGAGATCGGCGACATGCCGCCCGAGGCCCAGACCCGGCTGTTGCGGGTGTTGCAGGGGGGTGAATTCACTGCCGTCGGCGGCCGCGCCCCCCGGCGCGCCGATGTGCGCATCATCGCCGCGACCCATCAGAATCTGCGTGACCTGATCGATGTCGGGCGCTTCCGGGAAGATCTTTACTACCGGCTCAACGTGGTGCCGATCCGCTTGCCGCCGCTACGCGAACGTGTCGACGATATCACTGATCTGGCGCGTAATTTCCTACGTTTGGCCGAACGTGAGGGGCTGCCCCGCAAGACCCTTTCGGTCGCCGGGATCGCCCGGCTGAAGGAACATTCCTGGCCCGGAAATGTGCGCGAGCTGGAAAATCTGATGCGCCGGCTCGCGGCTCTTTGCCCGGACGATCAGATACCTGCCGAGGTGATCGATCAGGAACTGACCGTACGCAGTGGCGCCGAGGCCCTCGGTGGCAATCCTGCCGAAACCGGGCGGACACTGGGCGCTGCCGTCGAGTTGCATCTGAAACGCTATTTCAACATGCATGGTGACGGCTTGCCACCACCGGGGCTGCATGACCGGGTGATGCGCGAGGTGGAGTTGCCATTGATCGCGCTCACGCTGTCAGCGACCCGTGGCAACCAGCTTCGGGCCGCCGAATTGCTCGGGATCAACCGAAACACCCTGAGAAAGCGGATAAGGGAACTTGACATCCCGGTCACACGCGGCAAGAAACTGATGTAGTTTCGCAACAGTGGAGCCCCGACGACCCTCGTGGTCGGGATGAGGCTGGCAAGAGGCAATGTGACCGATTTGGGCGCGATCTCCACCCCGGTGCCAGAGCAGGGCGCCGGTAGCAAAAAGCCCCGCTGGCTGGGGCGCGAGCTGATTTTCGGGCTCGTGTTGCTCGGTCCCGTGCTGGCATTCGCGACATCGTGGGTCTTCACGCTTGGCGAGGAGGGCGGCCCGTCCTCACCAATGCTGCGCGTGGCGCTGCTGGCGGACCTGACTTATTTTCTGGTCCTGACCGCCGTTATCGGGCTGAAGATCGGCCAGCTTGTCATGGCGCGCCGGCGAAAATCCGCGGGGTCCAGGCTGCATCTGCGTCTGACCGGGGTCTTCGCCGCTGTGGCGCTGATGCCTGCGGTCATTGTCGCCGTCTTTGCCACCGTGACGGTGAATTTCGGCATCGAGTCCTGGTTTTCCGAACAGGTCGGCAGCGTCGTGCGCAATTCGCTTGCGACCGCTCAGGCTTATGAACGCGAGCATCGGGGAAACATCAAAGGCGATATCCTCGCCATGGCCAACGATCTCAACCGGGCAGCGGCCACTGGTCTGACGGGCAGCCGGCTGAACGAGATTGTTGCCCAGCAGGCGTTGCTGCGCGAGCTGCCCGAGGCGTTTGTATTCTCGTCCCAAAAGGAAATCCTCGCACGGGGCGAATTCAGCTACCTGTTCGCCTTCGAGCCGCCGACCGACGATCAGATGGCCCGCGCGCGCGCTGGCGAAATCGTCATCATGGAGGATGAACTCAATAACGAGATCCGGGCGCTGGTCTATCTGACCAATTTTTTCGATGCCTTCCTCTATGTCACCCGCAATGTGCAGGGCAAAGTGTTGCAGCTTCTCGACGAAACCCGCGCCACGGTCCAGTTATACGAGCGGCTGGAGCGCGAGCGCGACGGCATTCTGTTCGATTTTGCGCTGATCTATCTCGGTTTCGCCCTGTTGGTGATCCTGTCGGCAATCCTGTTGGGGCTGTGGTTCGCCGAGCGCCTGGCTAAGCCGGTTGGACGGCTGGTCGGGGCGGCGGAAAGCATCGGCGCCGGGGATCTGGATGTCCGGGTCAAGGAACCCCGCGGCAAAGACGAGATTTCCATGCTCAGCCAGGTATTCAATCGCATGGCCGAGCAGTTGAGGGAGCAGCGCCACGAACTGGTTTCGGCCAATGAGGAGTCAGAGATCCGCCGCCACTTCATCGAGGCGGTGCTGTCCGGGGTGACCGCCGGGGTCATTGGCCTCGACGGCGCGGGCAAGGTCGATCTGATCAACGATGCCGCGGCCGACATGCTGGGCATTGAGGCGGCATCGACCGTCGGCCAACCGATCGAGGCGGTAGCGCCAGCTTTCGTGGCGCTGGTCGAGGAGGCGCGCAGCGCGCCGTCCGGTGTTGCCCGGGGGGCGGTGCATGAAACCGCCGGCAGCGAGCAGCGCGAGTTTCTTGGCCGGGTCGCACCCAAGGCGCCGGATACGCCCGACGAGGGCCATGTGCTGACCTTCGATGACATAACCGCGCTGGCCTCGGCTCAGCGCATGGCCGCATGGGGCGATGTCGCCCGGCGCATTGCTCACGAGATCAAGAATCCGCTGACGCCGATTCAGCTCTCCGCCGACCGGATGCGCCGGAAGTTCGTCGCGCATATGGGCGAGGATGGCCCGGCCTTTGTGCACTATCTCGATGTGATTACCCGCCAGACCGGGGATATCCGGCGCATGGTCGACGAATTCTCGCGATTTGCCCGCATGCCCGAGCCGGTAACGACGGACGAGAATTTCGTCGCCCTGTTGCGCGACGCGGTTCTGTTGCAGCAGGAAAGCCGCGGCGACATCACCTACACGACCGATCTGCCGGGCAAGCCGGTGATGGTGAACTGCGACCGGGGGCTGATCGGCCAGTGCTTGACCAACCTGCTGCAAAACGCCGCAGACGCAATCGATGGGCGCCGCGAGATCGAAGCAGATGCCGCGCCGCCCGGCCAAATCCGGATACAGTTGACGGTGGGCAAACGGTTCTACCGTGTGGCGATCTCCGACAACGGCGTCGGTTTGCCAAAGGACAGCCGCGATCGGCTGACCGATCCTTATGTGACGAACCGCAAGAAAGGCACCGGGCTGGGCCTTGCTATCGTCACGAAGATTGTCGAACAACATGGTGGTGAACTGGCGCTGGGCGATGCGCCGCGGGCATCCGGGCTGGATGGCGCTCAGGTGATCTTGCGGTTGCCGAAACCGGCCCAACGAACCCGGACCTCAGGGGTGGAAACAGTCGCGGAGAACGGGAAGGAGCACGGGGGAACCTATGGCTGATGTTTTGATTGTGGATGACGAGGCAGACATTCGCGACATCATTTCTGATCTCCTTGGCGACGAGGGCTATTCCGCCCGAACCGCCCATGATGCCGACAGCGCTTTCGCGGCGGTCGAGGCGTCGGCGCCCGATCTGATCATTCTCGACATCTGGCTTCAGGGCAGCCGGATGGACGGAATCGAGATCCTGAAGTCGGTCAAGCGCGACAATCCGGGGATACCCATCGTCATTATCTCCGGCCACGGTAATATCGAGGTCGCGGTCGCGGCGGTTCAGCAGGGCGCTTATGATTTCATCGAGAAGCCGTTCAACATGAACCAGTTGATGGTGGTAGTGGCCCGGGCGCTGGAGGCAAGCCGTCTGCGGCGTGAAAACGCCCGGTTGCGCGCCGGCGAGGCGTCGAGTTGCAATCTTGTCGGCGAGTCGCCTGCGGCAAATGCTCTTCGCAACAAGCTCCAGCGGGTGGCGCGCGGCGGCAGCCGGGTGCTGTTGACCGGCGGGCCGGGGAGCGGCAAGGAGGTCGCCGCCCGCTACATCCACGAGAATTCCAATCGCGCCGACCAGCCCTTTGTCGTTGTCAACGCGGCCTCGATCGAGCCGGACCGTATGGAGGAAGTGCTGTTTGGTCGCGAAGAGCCCGATCGCCCGCCCCAGGCCGGCGTCTTCGAGCGCGCCCATGGCGGCACCCTGTTCATCGACGAAGTTGGCGATATGCCATACGGCACCCAGTCGAAAATCCTGCGGGTGCTTATCGATCAGGCGTTCATCCGATTGGGGGGCGCCACCACCGTCCGGGTCGATGTGCGGGTCATCAGTGCCTCGAACCGGGATCTGCGGATCGAGATCAATGAGAACCGGTTCCGCGAAGACCTGTTCCACCGACTGAATGTGGTCCCGATCGAGGTGCCCTCGCTCGACCGCAGGCGCGAGGATATCCCCGATCTGGCGAACGTGTTCCTGGAAATGTTTGCCCGTGAGCAGGGGCTGGCCCGGCGCAAGCTCGACGACGGCGCGGTCGCGGCTTTGCAGACCCGCGAATGGCCCGGCAATGTGCGCCAGTTGCGCAATATGATGGAGCAGGTGCTGATCCTGGGCGGTGACAGCGGCGACATCGATGCCGACGAACTGCCCGGCGGCACCGACTCGGATGGCCGTGAACTTGGGCTCGGCGGGGTGATGGGCTTGGTCGCCAACCTGCCCCTGCGCGAGGCGCGCGAATTGTTCGAGCGCGAATATCTGATCGCCCAGATCAATCGTTTCGGCGGCAACATCTCACGCACCGCCAGCTTCGTCGGCATGGAGCGCTCGGCTCTGCACCGCAAGCTGAAATTGCTGGGTGTCGTCACCACCTCGCGCGACGGGGTGAGGATCGCGGTCGCCGACGAGGAGGCCGCCCAGCCCGAAGCCCAGCCTGAATCAGAACGCGGCGCTGAACATGGCGGGGTTGCGGCGGGCGATCTGAATTGACCCCGCTCATGCGTCTGCCCATAGTTTGCTCACGCCATGTCGGCCTTTGGGGGCCGAATATGATTCATCCGGGGATGATTCATAGGGGGGGGACTCCATGAAGGTGATCGTCTGCGGCGCGGGTCAGGTCGGCTCCCAGATCGTGAGGCATCTGTCGGGTGAGGGCAATGCCGTCACCGTCGTCGACAACAATGCCCAGCTTGTGCGCAATCTGACCGATGCGCTGGATGTCTCCGGGGTGGTCGGCTTCGGATCGCACCCGGATGTCCTATCGCGCGCTGGTGCGGGCGACGCAGATATGCTGATCGCCGCGACCTCGATGGACGAGGTCAACATGGTCGCCTGCCAGGTTGCCCATTCGGTCTTCGAGGTACCCACCAAGATTGCCCGTATCCGTACCGACAGCTACCTGGAGACCGAGTGGAGCGATCTGTTCCAGCGCGACCACATGCCGATCGACGTGATCATCTCGCCCGAAGCCGAGGTCGCCAAGATGACCATGCGCCGCCTCGGCTCGACCGCCGCCTTCGATATCGAACCCTTCCTCGGCGGCGCCGTCGACTTCGTCGGCCTGAAGCTCGACGACGATTGCCCGGTCATCAACACGCCGCTGCGCCAGCTCAGCGAGCTGTTTTCGACGCTCCGCGCCATCGTTGTCGCGGTCCGGCGTGAAGGCAAGGTCTGGGTCACCCATGGCGATGACCAGCTTTTCCCCGGCGACGAGGTCTATCTGCTTTGCGCCCATGACGACCTGAACCGGACCATCGACATCTTCGGGCGCGAAAACATCTCGGCCCAGCGGATCGTCGTGATCGGCGCGGGCAATGTCGGATTGCGGGTGGCGCGGCAGATCGAAAACACACCCGGCCTGCGCTGCAAGATGATCGAGCGGGACCGGGCGCGGGCGGAATTCGCCGCCGATCACCTCGAGCGCACCATCGTGCTGAACGGCGACGCCCTGAACGCCGACCTCCTGGCCGAGGCCGGTATCGCCGAGGCCGACGCCATCGTCGCGCTGACCAATGACGATCGCACCAACCTGTTGTCCTGCGCCCTGGCCTCGCAAGCCGGGTGCCCGATCTCGATCGCACTCTCGAACGACCCGACATTCGAACGCATCGCGGTGCCGCTGGGTGTGGATGCCCTGATCAACCCGCGCGCCACCACCGTCTCCACCATCCTGCGCCATGTCCGGCGGGGCCGGGTTCGGGCGGTCTACTCGATCGGCAGCGGCGAGGGCGAGGTGATCGAGGCGCAGGTGATGGCCACCTCGCCAATCGCCGGCAAGCGGGTGCGGGACGTCCACTTTCCGACCGGCTCGATTATCGGCGCGGTGCTGATCGACGGCAAGGTGGTGATGCCGGATGGCAACACGGTGATCCGGGTCGGCGACTGCCTGGTGATGTTTGCGGTGCGTGCGGCGGTTCATCAGGTCGAGCAGTTGTTCCGGGTGAGCCCGGAATTCTTCTGACGGGGCCCGGCATGAGACTGCTCCGATTGCCGGTCTTTCCGCTCTGCCTCGGCATCCTGGCGTTGGCGATGCTGGGACCGGCGCTGTTTGGCCTGATCCAGCGTGACTGGCACAGCGCCCGCAGTTTCCTCTATTGCGCCATCTTCACCGGTTTCGCCAGCGCGACCCTGACCATGGCGCTGGGATCGCGCCGGCACGACGATGTCGCGCGGGGTGAATTGCGAGATCTGGTGATTTGCTGGGTTCTGGTGCCACTGTTCGCAGGGGCGCCGCTGTGGCTGAGAACCTCCTGTATCGGCGCCGGTGGTGCCTGGTTCGAGATGGTCAGCGCCTTTACCACCACCGGCGGCACCGTCTATGCCGATCCTGCCAGCGTCCCCGATGCGATCCACCTCTGGCGCGGCATGGTGGCCTGGTTCGGCGGGTTGGTGACACTGGTCGCCGCCTTCGCCATCCTGGCCCCACGCAATCTCGGCGGCTTCGAGGTTTCGGTTCACCGTGCCGGGACCGCCCAGCAATCGGGCAAACAATTGGGCAACGCGATCTCGCTACAAGCGGCATCGACAGCGCGCCTGGACGAACGCCTCGCCCGGACGCTGCGCCTGGTGTTGCCGGTCTACGGCACGCTGACCGCGGTATTGGCTTTCCTGTTCTCGGCCATGGGGCAGGGCGGGTTGACCGCAGCGGTGCATGCCATGGCGATCGTCTCGACCAGCGGGATATCGCCCCATGCAGCGGGGTTGGCGGCCAATCCCAGCTTCCCGGTCGAACTGGTGGCGGCACTGTTCATGGTGCTTGCGGCGACCCGGCTGACCTATGCCGAGGCCCGGCGCTTCGGCGCCGTCGACCACTGGCACCGCGACCCGGAACTGAAACTGATGGCGCTGCTGGTCGGCATCGCCACCCTGGCGTTGATCCTGCGGCACTGGTTCGGGGCCCTGACCATTGACCTCGGCGGCCGCGCGTCGGAGGTGATACCGGCGGTTTGGGGGGCGGTTTTTACCAGCCTCTCCTTCCTTACCACCACCGGATTCGAGAGTGCCTCGTGGCAAAGCGCGCGCGGCTGGAGCGAATTGGCCAATCCCGGGCTGATCCTGCTCGGGCTCTGCGCGATCGGCGGCGGGGCCGCCACCACCGCAGGCGGCATCAAGCTGGTGCGCGGCTATGCGCTACTGCGCCACGGATACCGCGAACTGGAACGCATCGCTCAACCCAACAGCGTGCTGGCGACGGGGACGCGGCTGCGTGGCATCATGCGCGAGGGGGCATTTCTCGCCTGGGCCTTTGTCATGCTCTACATCATGGCGATCTTCGTTGCCGTGATTGCCCTGACCATGACCGGGCTGGCCTTCGAGGATTCGCTGGTCGCGGCGATCTCATCGATCTCGAATACCGGACCGGCCTTCGCCCTGGTTGCGTCGGGTGATATCGACTTCAGCCGCCTGAGCGAATCGCAGCGGGTGGTTCTTTCTGTCACCATGATCCTTGGCCGAATCGAAACGCTGGCGGTTATTTCCCTTTTCAACACCGATACATGGCCTCAATTCAGGCTGCGTGCAAAAAAACTGGAAATGTAAGCGGTAAAGCAGCAGTGTCTGACGAGTGAGATTGGGAGAAGCCCGCTCACCTTGCATAAGCAGATAAAAAGATCAGGCAAAAGAAATGGCCGGCGAAAACAAACAAAACCTTCAAGACGCTTTCCTCAACCACGTCCGCAAACAAAAGGTTCCCGTCACCGTCTTCCTGGTGAACGGGGTCAAGTTGCAGGGCGTGATCACATGGTTCGACAATTTCTGCGTCCTGTTGCGTCGCGATGGGCAATCTCAGCTCGTCTACAAACATGCGATTTCAACGGTGATGCCAACTCAGCCCTTCAGCCTCTATGACGGCACCGAGGACACATGAGGGGTAAGCGGGTAGGGCGCCGGTGACGACACGGGTCTATCTGATTCACCCTGCTTTGAAGGCGCCGGGCGCTCCCGATCCGGCCGACGCGCTCAATGAAGCGCGCTCGTTGGTGTGTGCGATCGACGTCGACCTGGTGGGCAGCGCCGCTGTCCCGGTGGCCCGCCCCAATCCGGCGACCCTGCTCGGCCCCGGCAAGGTCGAGGAACTGGCCGGGGTATTCGCCGCCGACGAGATCGACGTGGTTGTCGTCAATGGCGAGCTGAGCCCGGTCCAGCAACGCAATCTCGAACGTGCCTGGAACGTCAAGGTGCTCGACCGCACCGGCATTATCCTGGAGATTTTCGGCGAACGCGCCCAGACCCGCGAGGGTGTGATGCAGGTCGATCTGGCCCATCTGACCTACCAGAAAAGCCGCCTGGTCCACAGTTGGACCCACCTGGAACGCCAGCGCGGTGCCGCCAGTTTCGTCGGCGGCCCCGGGGAAACCCAGATCGAGTCGGATCGCCGCGTTCTCGACAAAAAGATCGTCCGCCTGAAGCGCCAGTTGGAGAAGGTGGTGCGCACCCGCGCCCTTCACCGCGCGGCGCGCAAGAAGGTGCCGCACCCGGTGGTGGCGCTGGTCGGCTACACCAATGCGGGCAAATCGACCCTGTTCAACCGGCTGACCGATCTTGAGCCCGGGGCACAGGTCCGGGCCGAGGACATGCTGTTCGCGACCCTGGACCCAACCATGCGCCAACTCACCCTGCCGTCGGGGCGCACCGCTATCCTTTCGGACACGGTCGGATTCATCTCGAATTTGCCGACCCAGCTGGTCGCCGCTTTTCGGGCGACGCTGGAGGAGGTGCTGGAGGCCGATCTCATCATCCATGTGCGCAACATCGCCCACCCGCGCCGCGACGAGCAGAACCAGGACGTGCTGGCGGTGATGCACGAACTCGGCGTCACCGATCCGCGCCTCGAAGAGATGGTCGAGATGCACAACAAGATCGATCTTTTGGGTCCGGACGAAAGCCAGGCCGCCCGCAACGCTGCCGCGCGCGGTGCCGGCATGGTGGCTGGTTCGGCGGTAACGGGCGAGGGCTGCGAGGCACTTCTGACCGAGATCGAGGCCCGGCTGTTCCCGCGCCGCATGATCTTCACGCTCCGGCTCGGCCATCGCGAGGGCAGGGCGGTCTCGTGGCTCTACAGCCATGGCGAGATGAAGGACCGCGAGGACAACGAGGCCGGCGTCGATCTGAGCGTCGAGATGACCGAAAAGGAATTCTTCCAGTTCCAAAAGGAATTCGGCATGACCGCCGCCGAACTACGCCGAACCGCGCTGGCAGCGCAGTAGCGCGGCATCGCTGACGGATTAGCCGTGTCCGAGCGGGATGGAAAACATGCCTCCCACGATTGAAGCTGCCGCGCCACAAGCCCCTGGGATGGATTTCAACCTGTTGTACTGACTTTCTTTGATCGCAACCAACCCGTTCGAGCCGCACCGTCCCGGGCTTGCCCCGGGACCTCCTTGAGATGCCCGCGAACAGGAGGTCCCGGGGCAAGCCCGGGACGGCGCATCTTTGGTTTGATGGTTAGGGACCAATGACACCTCGTATTACCGGATCCTCAGCCAGATTAGACCCGAAAATCGTAACTGCCCAGGTGCGGATTTGGAATAGTTTTCTTGCACCAGGGGTCTCGCTGTGATTCATCTGTTTTATGACCGTGTCAAATCCTTCTGACCTGTTTGTTTCCGCACGGGTCTTTGAAGACCTGAAGCTGGAGTATGCGCGTTTGCGGTCGGCTTATGAAGCTCAGCAACAAACGAATGCACGCCATGTGGCGCGGCTTGAAGATCTGGAGCGTCGCCTCAGCTTGAACAGCAGCAACAGCAGCAAGCCGCCTTCAAGCGACGGGCTAAAGAAGCCCAGGGCTGAACCCCGGACCAAAAGTCTGCGGGGAAAGTCCGGCAACAAACCAGGCGGGCAGAAGGGTCACAAGGGCGGTACCCTTTGCCAAACGGCTGATCCTGCCCATGCTGATTCCCCGCGACTTCCGGCACAAAGCGACGCGACGGCGGGGGTATCACCGACGTGATAGCCGTGACCCGGCGCAAACCCTGGAGCGAGACACATGATCTGGAGCGGACGGCTTGAGCATATCCACATCACCGATGCCGGCAGGGCCGCCATGCGCCGGCTTGACCAGGCGCGGCTGATCGTGGACAAGGGCATCGAGGGCGACCGCTATTTCCTCGGCACCGGCACCTACTCGATGAAGCCGGAGCCGGGCCGGCAGGTCACCCTGATCGAGGCCGAAACCCTTGAGGCGCTGGCCCGCGACGAGGGCATTGAGCTTGCTCCGCACGAGCACCGGCGCAACCTGACTGTCACCGGTGTGTCGCTGAACCACCTCGTCGGGCGGCAGTTCCGTGTCGGCGAGGTGCTGCTCGAAGGAACCCGGCTGAACCTCCCCTGCAAATACCTGGAGTTGGTCACCGGCAAGACAGTATACGCACCGCTCCTGAACCGCTCCGGTCTCAACTGCCGGATCATTGCGGGCGGCACGATCCACCCCGGCGACCAACTGACCCCCGCCTGACCGGAAAGCTCCCCATGACCCTCACCAACCTGCCCAAAATCGATGCCGACCGCCTGTGGTGCCGTCAGACCGAAATGGACACCGTCGGCGCGACCCCCGCGGGCGGTGTCCACCGGCTGGCACTTGGGGCGGAGGACATCGACGCCCACCGGCGGCTGCACGACTGGGCCACGGCGCGCGGCTGGACGGTGACCCTGGACGACATCGGCAACATGTTCCTGCGTCGCGAAGGAACCGTTCCGTCCTTGCCGCCGGTCGCCAGCGGCTCGCACACCGACAGCCAGCCGATGGCGGGGCGCTTCGACGGCATGTTCGGCGTGCTGGCCGCCTTCGAGGCGCTGGAGACCATCGACGACGCCGGCATCGAGACCCGCCACCCCATCGAGGTGGCGATCTGGAACAACGAGGAAGGCCCGCGCTTCACCCCTGCCTGCATGGGCTCGGCGGCCTATGCCGGGGTCCAGCAACTGGACAAGATGCGCGCGGTCCAGGACCCGGACGGCATCACCATGGGCGCTTGCGTCGATGGCCTGAAAGCCGCCTTGCCGGACACCGGGCACCGCGAATTGGGCGAACCCTTCGCCGCATTCATCGAGGCCCATATCGAGCAGGGCATCACGCTCGAGGGCAACGGCAACGTCATTGGCGTGGTCACCGGCATGCAGGGCTACCGCCGCTTCCGGGTCGAAGTCACCGGCCAGGATGCCCATTCCGGCACCACGCCGCGATCGCGCCGCAAGGACGCCTTCGTGGCTGCGACCGAAATGGCCGTGGCGCTGCGCCAAGCCTTCATCGACGAGTCCGACACCATGCGCTTCACCATCGGCCGCTTTGAGGTGTTGCCGGGGGGGATTTCGGTGGTGCCGGGGCGGGTGCTTTTCACCATCGACATGCGCCACCCGTCGTCGGAAACACTGGCCGCCGAGGGCGACCGGGTGGCGGGCATCTGCGCTGGCCTGAAGGGCGAATGCGAGGTCTCCGTCACCGAGTTCATCAATTCCGCCTCTATGGAATTCCCCGAGGATATGCGTGCCGGCATCGAAGCCGCCGCCACCGCGCGCGGCTACCCCAACCAGCGCATATATTCCGCCGCCAGTCACGACGCCCGCCACATCTCGCGCCTCGGCCCGGCGGGAATGATCTTCATCCCCTGTTGGGAGGGCATCAGCCACAACGAGGCCGAAAGCGCCACCAAGGACGACTGCGCCGCCGCCGCCCAGGTGATTTCGGACGTCTTGATCGGGCTGGCGGAGCCCGTGTGACACCGGCACCTCCCCCTCACTGTCATCCCCGCGAAAGCGGGGACCTCACGGGATTCGTCATGAGGTCCCCGCTTTCGCGGGGATGACACTGGAGACGCCCCCATGAAAATCGTCCGCACCGACCGCGAGCTTGAAACTCCCCACGTCGACGCCACGCTGCGCGCGGCGGGCCACGACCTGGTCCTGCTCCCCGACGGCATCTCCGAGGACGACTTGATCGCCGAGACCCGCGACGCCGACCTCCTGCTGATGTGCTACACCCCCGTCACCGCCCGCGTCATCACCGCCGCCGACCGCCTGAAGGGCATCGTCAAATACGGCGTCGGCATCGACGCCATCGACATCCCGGCGGCGCGGGCGCGCGGCATCGCGGTGGTCAACATCCCCGAATACGCCGAGGAAACCGTCGCCGAGGGTGCCTTCGCCCTGATGATCGCCCTGGCCAGGAAACTGGTGCCCCTGCAGCGCGAGATGCAGGCCCAGGGCTGGACCTGGCCGACCAAACGCTGGCTCGCCTCCGACATCGCCGGCAAGACCGTCGGGCTGGTCGGCCTCGGCAGGATCGGCCGCTCCATGGCGCGGGTGGCGGGTGCCGGCTTCCGGGCACGGGTGCTGGCCTACGACCCCCACGTCCCGGCCACGGATATGCTGGCGGCGGGGGTCGAAAAATGCGACGACCTGCGGGGGATGTTGGCCCAAAGCGACTTCGTCTCGATCCACTGCGTGTTGAACCCCGACACCCGCCACCTGATCGGTCCCGCCGAGATCGCCGCCATGAAACCCACCGCCAACCTCATCAACGTCTCCCGCGGCGCCATCGTCGACGAGGCGGCCCTGTTGGCGGCGCTGGAGCGCGGCACCATCGCCGGAGCCGGGCTGGACGTGTTCTCCCGGGAACCACTGGCCCGCACCGGCCACCCGCTGAGCCGCCTCTACCAGATGCCGAACGTCCTCCTCTCCCCCCACCTGACCTTCTACACGGCGGAGGCCATGCGCCGCCTGGAGGTTGAGACGCTGGAACGGTGTTTCGAGATATTGGAGGGGCGCGAGGTGCTGGTGAAATCGGAGGATCCGAGGTTGGCGTAGCGAGTCGTCGTGGGTGCCAACCCACCGCTCCGCCCCCCACACCTTCCGGCATCGGTGGGTTGGTACGCACCCTACGACACCCCCGCCCGCAAACTCTCCAACCCGATCCCGGTCGGTTCAAACCCGCCATCAACCGCGAAGATCTGCCCATTCACGGAGCTGGACACCTGCACGGATTACGGTTTTCGTTAATCTCTGTTCAACCGGGCAAGGTCGGGACGGGAGCACTATCAAACCACTATCAAACCACTATCAAAACACCACCAAAGGACGACCAAACCACCACCGATGAGAAATGCCCCGCTCCGGCTCAATTTCTCCATCACGCTGGGGATTAATGTGCCGCCGCATGGTGCGCTTCATCAGCGCCATGCTAAGGGTTTTCCGCGCCCCATCCCAATACAGGAACCTCACCCCGCATGGAGCTGATCTGGATCCCGATCTCAATCCTCGCCGCCCTGATGCAGGCGGTGCGAACGGCGGCGCAGAAGACGTTGAACGCGCAGCTATCGACGTGGATGACAACCTATGTGCGCTCGCTCTTCGGGCTGCCGTTCTCGGTCCTCTATCTCTGGGTGGTGATGCGTTTCGAGGGGTTGGGACTGCCGGAATTCACCACCCGCTACCTCATCTATTGCGTCGGCGCGTCGGCGGCGCAAGTGACCGCCACATATCTCCTTATCTGGTTGTTCCATATGAGAAATTTCGCCGTCGGCACGATGTTGTCGAAAACCGATGTGATGCAGGCCGCGCTCATCGGAACGCTGCTGTTTTCCGAAGCGGTCAGCGCCGTCGGCTGGGCCGCTATCGTGCTGACCATCGCAGGCGTAATCGCGATTTCCGTCGGCCGGGTCGGGCTGGGCAAGCTCGGTACCGGCGAGATGTCGCTGGGCCAGGCGCTGGTGGCAAAACCGACCCTGGTGGGGCTGGCCACCGGCTTCTTCTTCTGCCTGAGCTACCTGTTCCTGCGCGAGGCCAGCCTCGGGCTCGGCCAGGGCGGGTTCCTCTACCGCGCCGCCTGGACCGTGGTGGTGGTCGGCGCGATGCAGGTGATCGCCGTGGGCGCATGGCTGGCGGCAACCGAACCCAGCTCTTTCCGCCACCTCCCCCGCCTCGCCGGCCCCTGCATCTTCATCGGCATCACCAGCGCCATCGGCTCGATCGGCTGGTTCACGGCGATGACGCTGGAGAACGCTTCCTACGTCAAGGCGGTCGGTCAGATCGAGGTGGTGTTTACCCTGGTGATCTCGTCGATGTACTTCCGCGAGATAATCAATCGCTTGGAATTGTTCGGAATCGCGGTCATCGTGGCCGGTGTGCTGCTGTTCCTGCTGTGAGGCCCATGACTGATCCTGAAACCACCGATTACGACCTGACCAACCGCCAGATCTATTCCCACTGGACCCCGGTGACCATCCGCTTTTCCGATCAGGATTCGATGGCGCATGTGAACAACACCGCGTTGGCGACCTATATCGAGGCGGCGCGCTGCGCCTTCATTTACGACCTGATCCAGAAGGGAGAGATGAAGGGGCTTGAGTTCATCCTCGCCCGGTTGATCATCGACTATCGCCGCGAGCTGAACTACCCCGGCATGGTCGAAGTGGGCACGCGGCTGATCCGGATTGGGAACAAGTCGCTGACCACGGGATACGGGGTTTTCAAGGGCGAGGAATGCTTCGCCACCAGCGAATGCGTCAACGTGTTCTACGATATGGCGACCCGCAAGACTGTGGCGCCGTCCGAAAGCATCCGTGCGGTTCTGGCGGCGGAAATGGAGGGGTAGGTGGAGCCGCGACGGGATTGATGCGCCGAAAGCGTCAGCTTTTGAACAGGCGCGAAAGACCCGCCGGGAGGCGTGGCGGCGGCGCGGCCGGTCAGACCACCCCCTTGGCGCGCAGCGCCGCGATCTCCGCTGCGCTCAGGCCCAGCAGCCGCAGGATATCCCCGCTATCCGCACCCAACTCCGGCGCGGCGCGGCGCGGCTGTTCGGCCCCGGCGACCCGCACCGGCCCGGCAGCCATCCGCAGCAGTTCCTCCCCATCCGGCCCGGTGAATCCGGCAACCCGGTCGCCAGCGGCCACGAACGGGTTCTCCAGCGCCTCCGCCACATCGTTGACCGGGGCCACCGGGGCGGCACCCTGAAGAAGTTCCAGCCACTCGGCGGTGGTGCGCTCCGACAGCACTTGGTCCAGCATCTCCGTTATCTCGGTCCGGTGTTCCAGCCGGGCGGGGAAACTGGCAAATCTTGGATCGGTGGACCATTCCGGGTGGCCGAGGGCCTCGGCCAGGATTGGCCAGAACTTCTCCTTGTTGCACATCACGAACAGCCAGCCGTCGCTGGTGCGGTAAAGTTGCGATGGCGTCAGCGAGGGATGCGCCGAGCGTGGCTCGCGTCCCTGATTGATGCCGCTGTTCAGATACCAGGCGGCGAGATAGCTGAGGTTGTGCAGCCCGGTATCGAACAGCGAGGTATCCAGGTCCATGCCCTTGCCGCTGGCCCGCGCCCCAATGATGCCGCTGCTCAGGGCAAACACCGCCATCAGCCCGGTCATCATGTCGACCACCGAAAGGCCAAAGCGGGCAGGGGGGCCGTCCGGCTCGCCGGTTACCGACAGGTAGCCTGCCTCCGCCTGTATCAGGTAATCGTATCCGGGCCAGGTTTTGCGCGGCCCGTCGCGGCCATAGGCCGACAGATGGGTGCAGACGATGACCGGGTTGATCTCTCCCAGCGTGGCGTAGTCCAGCCCCAGCGCCTCGGGCAAGTCGCCGCGCAGGTTGTTCATAACCGCATCGGCCCCAGCCACCAGCCGGTGGAAAATCTCCCGCCCCTCCGGCGCTTTCAGGTTCAGGGTCAGCGAGCGTTTGTTGCGGTTGAAGGCATGAAAGAACTGGCTCGAGCCGTCGGGCAGGAAATGCGGCCCCACGGCGCGGGCCATGTCGCCGCCGTCAGCCGGGTTCTCGATCTTGATCACCTCGGCACCCAGGTCGGCCAGCAGCATGGTGCCGCTCGGTCCGGCGCCGTATTGCTCGACAGTGAGGATGGTGACGCCGGTCAGGGGCAAGGGCATCACACCGGGTTCCGCTCGATCAGCCGCTTGGCAATCAACAGCCGCTGGATTTCGTTGGTGCCCTCGCCGATGCACAGCAAGGGCGCATCCCGGTACAGCCGCTCGACGATGAATTCCTTGGAGTAGCCATAGCCGCCGTGGATCCGCAAAGCCTCGGTGGCGTTCTCCAGCGCCGCCTCGGTGGCGAACAGCTTGGCCATCCCGGCCTCGTAGTCGCAACGCTCGCCGCGATCCAGCGCCTCAGCCGCCTTCTCGGTCAACAGCCGCGCCGCCTCGACCCGTGTTGCCATGTCGCCCAGCTTCAGGGCAATGGCCTGGTGCTGGTGGATCGGTTTGCCGAAGGTCTTGCGCTGTTGGGCATATTTCACCGCCTCGTCCAGTGCCGCCTGCGCCACCCCGACGCCGCGCGCGGCGACGTTGACCCGTCCCAGTTCCAACCCGGCGATCGCGGCCTTCATGCCGTTGCCAATCCCGCCGATCAGGTTGAAACCCGGCACCCGGAAATCCTCGAACAGCAGTTCCGCCGAGTCGATGCCCTTGTATCCCAGCTTTTCCAGCTTCTTCGTGGCGCGGAACCCCTCTCCCTTCTCGGCGATGAACAGGCTCATGCCCTTGTGGCGGGGCTCGGCGGCGGGGTCGGTCTTGACCAACAGGGCAAAGGCGGTGCCGTGGATGCCGTTGGATATCCAGGTCTTGGCTCCGTTCACCACATAGTCGTTGCCATCCGCTTTCGCATGGGTGCGGATCGCCTGCAGGTCGGTGCCGCAATCTGGCTCGGTCAGGGCCAGTCCGCCGCGCACCTCACCGCTGGCGAAGCGAGGCAGGAAGTGCTGCTTTTGCTCCTCGGTGCCCATCTTCGCAACGATATGAGCCATGATCAGGTGCGAGTTGATGATGCCCGAGACCGACATCCAAACCCGCGCGATCCGCTCGATGATCTTGGCATAGGTCGATGGCGGCAGGCCCAGGCCGCCATATTTTTCCGGGATCACCGCGCCAAACAGGCCCAACTCGCGCATCCGGGCGACGATGTCTTCCGGGTAAGTGTCCTCCGCCTCCAGCTTCTGGGCGTAGGGCGCGACGTCACGGGCCAGGAACTGCTCGACTGAGTCGAGGATCATACGTTCCTCTTCCACTTTCATCTCAGGCGCCGCAGAACGGCGCGAAAGCGTCCGCCGCGTATGGAGTGTCGTCCAGCGCCAGCAGCGATGCCTCCATCGCCGTCACCCGGCCCGGTCCGGCCCAGAGAGCCGCGTTGTCGTGGTATTTTGCGACGATCTCGGCATTCGACAGCGGCCTTCCCGCCGCCCCCCGGTTCACCGGTTCCGAGTGCTCAACGACCGAGCCGTCCTTCAGCGTGATCTTCACCGCCCCCGAATAGGCCAGCGGAAACGGTCCGTCCTCGTAGGGCGCGCAATCGGTCCGGTCGGCCAGCGCGAGGGTTGCCGCATCGGCCAGATATTCCGGCTCCAGCTCCGCCAGCCCCAGCCGCCCATGCACCAGAGCGGTCGCCACCAGATACTGCACCGAGAACTTGGCGTCGTAATCGTTCTTCGGGCGGCGCTTGTTGGCGACCGGGTCGCAGATCACCGGGAACACCTGGTCCGGCACCCGGATCTCGATCCGTTCGATCTCGCGCGCCGGGCAGCGGTCGCGCAATGCCAACGCGCCATCAATGGCGGCATGGGTGAAATGGCAGGTTGGGAACGGCTTGATTGCGGTTTGCATCAGCTCCCACACCGTGCCGAAACCCGCCGAGATGCTACTCAGGTCGATCCAGTCGGTGTATTTCCCGCCATAGATGTTGAACAATCCAAAGCGCCCGTCATACGGCCGGGTCGCCCCCACGAAACCCTCGCGCGCCAGCGAAACGGCGGTCAACGCCGAGGCTGCCGCCCAGCCGGGGTGGAATCGTTTGTTCCACGCCCCGTCTTCGAGGAACTCCATCGAGCCGCCCGCCATCGACACCGCCAGCCCCTGGGCATGGGCCAGTTGCTTGACGTTGAGGCCCAAGAGGCGGCCCGCCGCCAGAACACAGCCGAAGATACCGACCATGCCGGTGGGGTGGAAGCCGACCTGGTGGAATGCGCTTTTCGCGCAAGCGCCGATCCGGGTCGCTGTCTCGATACCCGCCACATAGGCGGTCAGCATCTCGCGCCCGCTGGCTTCGGTCATAGTGGCCGCTGACAGCACTGCGGGCATCACACTGGCGGTCGGGTGGACGATCCCGGCAATATGGGTGTCGTCATAGTCCAGCCCGTGGCAAAGGAACCCGTTCATGGTCGCGGCATCGCGTGGGTTCATCCGGGCGGGCAGGCCCAAGACCGGAACCTCACCGCTGCTTCCCAGCGCCTGCATCCCCGCCAGCGTCTTGTGGGCGAAATCGTAGCGGGTCGAGGCCAGCGCAATCCCCGCCGCGTCCAGCATGTGGTGGGCGGCGCGGGTGCGCACCTTTGCCGGAATGGCGTCGTGCTGAAGGCCAACTGCGAAGGCGGCGAGCCGCTCGCTGATCGGGGCCTCGGCATGGGCCTCCTGGTTCAGGATGTCGGTTTCCTTGTTCATGAGGGATCTCCCTGGGATTCTGGACCGTGTCCGCGCTTGTGCACGAGGCTCACGCGCTCGAAGCTCAGCACCACTGTGCCGTCCTGCTTGTAGCCTTGTGTCTGGGTGGTCACCACGCCCTCGCCGGGGCGCGATTTCGAGGCGCGCGCCTCCAGCACTTTGGTGCGGGCATAGAGCGTATCGCCGACGAAAACCGGCGCGGTCAGCCTGATCTCGCGCCAGCCCAGATTGGCGATGGCGCGGGCGCTGACATCATCCACCGTCAGCCCGGTGACGATGGCCAGGGTCAGGCTCGAGTTGACCAGCGCCTGCCCGAACTCCGTCTTTGCAGCGTATGCGTCGTCGCAATGGACCGGATGGCGGTTCATTGTCAGCAGACTGAACTGGATGTTGTCGGCAGCCGTGACGGTGCGCCCCGGCCGATGTTCGTAGACATCGCCGACCGTGAAGTCCTCCAGATCGCGGCCATAACGGGCGACGATCACCCGCCCGCCGGGATCGGGGGAGAGAGAGTCGGGTGCCGGTTTCTCGTCCGTGGTCATGGCGGCAGTCTACTACAAGCGCCGGTTCGGGGAAGCTTGCGTCTCAAACATCAGATGGGGGATACATAGCGCCGCTTCCTCGCGAAAGCGCGGGCCTCTCGGGCGCGGCCGGGAAAGTCCCGCCGGTGCGGGAGCGGCGGGGCTCTTCACCGGCGGTCGCCCGCCAGCAACCGCTCCAACCACGCGTTGCCCTCCCCCAGCGATGGCGCCGGTTCCTCCCGTCCGGGCCTGTTCCCGTCCAGGCTGAACGGCAATCCGAAGAACCGCATCGGACCTTCCAGATCACCGCGCAGCATCCCCACCGCCGCGGTCTGCGGGTGCGTTGCCACCTGGTCCATGCCATGAACCGGCGCATTTGGTACCCCGGCTGCGTCCAGCCGCGCCGCCATCTCCGCCGTCGTCGCGGCTGTGGTTTTCTTTGTGATCAACGCTACCAGCGCCGGCTTGTTCCCGATCCGCTGCCCATTGGTCCGGAAACGCGGATCGTTGGCCCATTCCGGATGCCCCATCACTTCCGCCAGTTTGCGGAACAGGTTGTCGTTTCCCGCCGCGATAATCAGTTCGCCATCGGATGTCGGAAACGCCTGATAGGGTGCGATCATCAGCATGCCCGACCCGGTCTTGCCCGGCACATTGCCCGAGGCGGACCAGATTGGCAGATAAAACGCCATCCACCCCAGCGCGGTCTCGAACAGCGAAGTATCGACGATACCGCCCCTGCCGGTCTCGCCGCGCCGCAACAGCGCCGCAAGAACCGCCATTGCTACCCAACTGCCGGTTCCCATGTCGACGATCGAGGGACCGGTCCGGACCGCTGGTTGGCCGGGATGCCCGGTCACGCTCATCAATCCACCGAAGGCCTGCATCAGCGGATCGTATCCGGGGCGGTCTTTCAGCGGCCCTTCCTTGCCGAAGGCATGGATCGAGGCATAGACCAGCCGCCGGTTCTCGGCGGTCAAAGCGTCGGCGCCGACACCGAGCGCCTCCGCCAACCCCGGCTTCTGGTTCTGGATCACCACGTCCGAAATCCTTGCCAACGCCTTCAGCTTCGCCACGCCCTCCGGGGACTTCAGGTCCAGCGTCACCGAGCGTTTGAACCGGTTAAACGCATGGAACACCGCCGACATCTCGTCGATGAAGGGTGGCCCCCAGGCACGGGCGTCGTCGCCACGGCCGGGGCGCTCGACCTTGATCACCTCGGCTCCCAGTTCGGCCAGGATCAATGCCGCATAGGGCGCCGCCACCGAATGACCGATCTCGACCACCCGGTATCGCGCCAATGGTAAGGCGTCATCCGCCATCTCCACCTCCCGTAACGTCGCGCGATCATGCGCGGTCGGAAGCTGCCGGTGAAGAAGATATGGATCGCCCTTGTGATATCGATAGATGTTCAGGCCGAACCGTCGAACAACCAATCGATATAATCCGCCGGATAGCGCGACTTGACCTGGTCCAATAGTGCCAGGCTCTCCGCCGACAATACGCCTTGCCACTGCCCCGATGTGCCCTTGCTGAAGAACTGAGCATTGTCTTTCCACATCTTGAGGTCTGTGTCGGGCGCCACCCGGTCGGCATTCTTCTTCATGCGCTCGAACCCGGCCGCCGCAACCAGGTCGGGCCATTTCTCCTTGGCCACCTCGATCCCGAGCAGCCCGGCGATGCGGCGCATTTCACCCTCGCGGTCAGCCTTCAGGTCGCGGTAGTGGACCAGATGGATGTTCTGCTCGTCCCGGTGCGCCCAGAACGAGGCGCCGTGGCGGAAAACCGACCAGTAGGGCGCGCCATCGCTCTCCCATTCAAAGCTGCCGTTGATCAACCACATGCGGAAGAATTCATCCGGATCTTCGGGCGGCGGCGGCGCTCCTGCCTCGCGCGTCTCGCGGGCAAAGATTGCATCCACATTGGGGTTGCGGTTCTTAAGGTGGCTCAGCATCGACATGAAAATGTCGCGTGGATCGCGCTGGACGCAGAGATATGTGGCCTCCGGAAACCACGGCAGCCCGTCCAGCGGTGTATGGGTCTTGATGATCCGCCGGTGATCCTGGGCGGCATAGGTCGCATGAACGTCCTCGGCGGTATGGCCCTTCAGATCCATCCAGGGCGAGATTTCCGCCAGCGGCAAATGGAATTCGCTGCGCTGGAACACCAGCAACGCGCAGATCATCTGCATCCAGGTGGTGCCTGCCTTGTAAGGCGTGCAAACCAGGATATCGCCCTTGCGTGGCTCGAATCCCTGCCAACGGGCGCTGTCCCATACCAGGTGGTCGTAATGGCGGACGGGCAGCGTTGAAAGGTTCAGATTTTCCATGAAATCCCCCCATGGTGTTCAGGTTGTCGCCACTTATGGCAATACCATAGTCAGGGTCCGGGCCCTCCGCATCTCCCTTGTGATAATCCTCTTTCGCCGATTGCCGCAGCGGCGATAGAGTGGCTACAGCAATGCCAGCCCGTTGCACCGATGCCGGAGATCAGAATGAACCAGACCTTCAAGACCCTTCTGGTCGAGACGCCCGAGCCCGGCATTCTGGTTGTCACGATGAACCGCCCCGAACGCCTCAACGCCATGAATACGGCGATGATGACCGAGTTGCGCGGCCTGTTCACCGACCTCTATGTCGACCCCGGCCAGACCAACTGCATCATCCTGACCGGCGCTGGCGAGCGCGGCTTTTGTCCCGGCGCCGACCTGAAGGAGCGCGACGGCATGACCGACGAGGTCTGGCGCCGCCAGCACGCGATTGTCGAGCAGTTCGTCAAGGCCATGCATTCCTGCCCGATCCCGATTATCGCCGCGGTCAACGGGGTCGCCATGGGCGGCGGGATGGAGACCGCGCTAGCCTGCGATTTCATCTACGCCGCCGATCACGCCCGCTTTGCCTTCCCGGAGGTCACACGCGGCATCATGCCGGGGGCGGCGGGTCCGCAGAACCTGCCCCGCGCCTGCGGTGTGCGCCGGGCCAAGGAGATCGTCCTGACCGGCGCGCCGTTTTCGGCCGCCGAGGCGCTGGACTGGGGCATCGCCAACCGTCTCTGCAAACCCGAAACCCTGCTGGCCGAGGCCATGGAGACCGCCCGCGTCATTGCCGCCAACGCCCCCATCGGCGTGCGCGGGGCCAAGAAGGCGCTCGACAAGGCCGCCGACCTCGACCGCGCCTCCGGCTACGACTTCGAGATCACCGCTTACAACCTGACGGTCCCCACCGAGGACCGGCTGGAGGGGGTGCGCGCCTTCAACGAGAAGCGCAAGCCCGTGTTCAAGGGCAAATAAATGATCGAAGGGATCAATCCAAAGGGAACCTGGAGCCCGCGCGGGCGTGGGTTCAGTATGGCCGCTGCGCCGCCGACCGGCCAGGCGATCTGTTTCACTGGCCAGGTCGTATGGGACGAGAACGAAACCATAATTGGTGTCGATGACATCCGCGCCCAGACCCACCAATGTTTTAAGAATACTGGAGCAATCCTCGATGCGCTAGGCGGCAAATTCGAAGATATCGTAGAGATCACTACATATTTCACCGACCGCACTCAATTACCCATAATCCAGCAGGTGCGGTCAGAGTTTCTCGATCCTGAAAATCCGCCGGCCAGCCCCTCGGTCATGGTTGCGGGCCTTGGACACCCTGATTTTCTTGTAGAACGGACGCCGGTTGCCGTGATTCCCTTGACCCGCTTGCGGAAGGATTCGTGATGAAAATCGGCCTTGCCCTGTTCCCCGGCCTCTGCCAACTCGACATGACCGGGCCGCACGAGGTGCTGGTTCGCCTGCCGGGTGCGCAGGTCGAGGTGGTGGCGAAGACCGTCGCACCGGTGACCACCGACCGCGGCCTGACCGTCACCCCCGATGTGGCGCTGACCGCTGCCCCACAATACGACGTATTCGTCATGCCCGGCGGGCCGGGTCAGCAGGATCTGATGGACGATGCCGATTGGCTGGACTTCCTCCGCGACCAAGCCACCGGCGCGAAAACAATGATGGGTGTCTGCACCGGCTCGCTGGTGATGGGTGCGGCGGGATTGCTGCGCGGCTACAAGGCGACAACTCATTGGAGCTGCCACGACCTGTTGGCTATCCTCGGCGCCGAGCCGGTCGACCGGCGCGTCGTCATCGATCGCGACCGCCTTACCACCGCAGGCGTCACCTCCGGTATCGATGGCGCAATGGCCCTGGCCGAGATGCTGCATGGCCGCACGACCGCCGAACGCATCCAACTCGGCATGGAGTATCAGCCGGAACCGCCAACCCAGGCAGGCTCGCCCGACACCGCCCCCGCCGATCTTGTGGCCGACATACGGGCCAGGGGCGCGCCTTTCTATGCAAAACGCAAGGCTGCCTGCGAGCGCGCTGCGGCGCTGCTGGCAGTCGAGTAGAAGGAAACAATCATGAACCGCGATGTCACCATCCGCGATGTCGGCCCCCGCGACGGGCTGCAAATGTCCAAGACTGTCCTGCCAACCCGGGCCAAACTAGACTGGATCGCCGCCGACGTGGCCGCCGGGGTGCCCGAGATCGAGGTCTGCTCGTTCGTTCCCCCCAGGGTCATCGCCCAATTTGCCGACGCTGTGGAGGTGGCGACCGAGGCTGCCAAAATCCCCAACCTCATCACCTCCGCCCTGACTCCCAACCTTCGCGGCACCCAGATCGGCTTCCCCACCGGGGTCGCCAGGATGAACCTCGTCATTTCGGTCTCCGAGACCCACAACCAGAAGAACGTGCGCCGCACCCGCGCTGAATCGGTGCAAGGTTTGCGCGACATCATCGCGCTGCGCGATGCCGAATTTCCAGGCGTCTCCATCGGTGTCGGGCTGGCCACGGCGCTGGGCTGTACGCTGGAGGGCGATGTGCCCGAGGCCGAATCCCTGAAAATGCTGGAGACTGTGCTGGAAACCGGTGTCGACGAAGTGGCGTTGCCCGACACCGTCGGCTACGCCAACCCGACCCAAGTCAAATCGCTGTTCTCCAAGGCAGCGGATATCTGCGGTGACACGCCCCTCTGGTCGCATTTCCACGACACCCGCGGCCTCGGCCTGGCCAACGCCTTCGCCGCGCTGGAGGCAGGCTGCACCCGTTTCGACGCCGCGCTGGCGGGACTGGGCGGCTGCCCATTCGCGCCGGGGGCCACTGGTAATATCGTGTTGGAAGACCTGGTTTTTCTGCTCGAATCCGAGGGCCTGCGCACCGGCATCGACATCGGGGCCCTGGCCGCCCCGCGCGCCATCATCGAGGCGGCACTGCCGGACGAGCCGAAATACGGCATGATCCTGAAAGCGGGGCTGCCCAAGGGTTTCGTCCAGCCCTCGCTGATCGCGGCGGAGTAGGTGTATGACTGACCTCTCCCTCCCGCTCACCGACCAGTGGACCGACATCCGCGAGGGAGTCGCGCGCATTTGCGAAGGCTTCCCGAACGATTACTGGTCCCGCCTCGACAAGGATTCCGAATACCCCCAGGCATTCGTCGATGCGCTGACCGAGGCCGGCTACCTCGCCGCCCTGATCCCGGAGGAATACGGCGGCGCCGGCCTGCCAATCGCCGCCGGGGGTGCGATTCTGGAGGCTATCCACTCCTCAGGCTGCAACGCTGCCGCCTGCCACGCCCAGATGTACACCATGGGAACCCTGCTGCGGCACGGTTCGCTGGAGCAAAAACAACGCTACCTCCCCGGCATCGCCTCCGGCGAGCTGCGGATGCAGGCTTTCGGTGTCACCGAACCCACCACCGGCTCCGATACCACCCAACTCAAAACCCGGGCGGTGCGCGAGGGCAACCAGTATGTCGTCAATGGCCAGAAGGTGTGGATTTCCCGCGCCCAGCAATCCGACCTGATGCTGCTGCTGGCCCGCACCACGCCTGCCGATCAGGTCAAGCGCCGCGCCAACGGCATCTCGGTCTTTCTGGTCGACCTGCGTGACGCGGTTGGCAATGGCATGGAAATCCGTAAACTCGACGCCGCGATCAATCACAACACCAACGAAGTCTTCATAGATAATCTTAAGATACCATCAGAAAACCTTATTGGAGAAGAAGGAAAAGGATTTCTATATATCCTGGACGGGATGAACGCCGAACGCATCCTGATTGCCCATGAATCTCTCGGTGACGCCAAGTACTTCATTCGCCGTGCCACCGAATACGCCAATGAACGGGTCGTTTTTGGTCGCCCTATCGGTAAGAATCAGGGCATCCAGTTCCCCATTGCCCGTGCCTATGCCGAACTTCAGGCGGCGGAACTGCTGGTCCGCAAGGCCGCTGCGCTGTTCGATGTCGGGCTTGACTGCGGGGCCGAGGCAAATATGGGCAAGCTACTGGGCTCCGAGGTCGCCTGGCGCGCAGCTGAGACGGCGATGCAGACATTCGGCGGCTTCGCCTTCGCCCGCGAGTACGGCATCGAGCGGAAATGGCGTGAATGCCGCCTCTATCAAACTGCTCCGATTTCGAGCAACATGATTCTGGCCTATATCGGCCAACACGTCCTCGGCCTGCCACGCTCCTACTGAGAAAGCCCCATGACCATTACCCTGAACAGCCGTGCCGACTTCACGCTGGGCACCGCCCGCAAGGTTGCCTGGGGTGGCGAAGGAGTGGTGCTTGGCGCAGCATCCCAGCAAGCGATGACCGAGGCCCGTTCGCGTTTCATGGAACTGGTCGACGACCCGGATATCGCCATCTACGGCGTCACTTCGGGTTATGGCCAGAACGCCGGGGTTCGGCTCTCGCCGGACCAGCGCAAGGCCCATGCCGCCCGGCCCCCACATCCTCCGGCGGCTTCCTGGGGCGACCTGGTTCCCGAACGCGTGGCCCGCGCTATCGTTTTCGCCCGGTTGGCGAATTTTGTCGAAGGCCATGCTGCGATAACCCCCGCCATCGCCAATGGCGTTGCCGCCATGCTTGATGGCGGTCCGCTGCCAGCGCTTCCGGCGCGGGGGCAGGGGGGGGCCGGGGAAATCATGTCGCTTTCGCACCTTTTCCTGCCGCTGGCCCGGTCGATGGAACTTGCCGAGAAGGACGCGCTGTCGCTCATCAACGGCTCACCTTCGGCCACCGGGCTGACGGTCGATGGCGCGCTGGCCGCCGCCGCACGCCTCGATCTTGCCGCCGAGGTGTTCGCTCTGGCGGTGGAGGCATTCAACACGCCGCATGGTCATTTTGACGAGGAACTCGACGGCTACTGGAACAACCCCCACGACGCCTGGGCCTTGACCCGCCTGCGGGCGCTTGTTGATGGCGGCCATGGTGGCGACCGGCGACCCTATCAGGCCCCGGTCAGTTTTCGCATCGTGCCGCGTATCCTCGGTCAGGCGCATCTGGCCGCGCAGGTCGCCCGCGAGGTTGCCGAGCAATCGCTGCCTTCGATGTCCGACAACCCGGCACTGCTGTCGCCGGATGACCGGAACCCAAACGGCCGGGTCGTCAGTACCGGCGGCTACCACAACGCCCAGGCGCCGATGGTGCTGGACATGCTGACGGCTGCTTGTGCCAATCTCTGCGTCCTCGCCGGGCGGCTGTCGGCCAAGATGATGGACGGTGCCATCTCGCTGCTGCCACCGCAACTCGGCGCGGCCGAGGGGCGCGCTTATGTCGGTTGCCTGCCGATGGCCATCACCGGCTATGAGGAGGAGGCGCGGATGCTGGCCACGGCCACCCTGTTGCCCGGCAGCGAATCCGGTGGCTTCGGCCAGAACGACGTCGCCTCGCCGGTGTTCCTTGCCTGGACCAAACAGGATCGCGCCGGGTTGTTGCTGGAGCATTCCCTGGCTGCACTGGCACCCATCGCGCTGCTGGCCCTCGACCTCACCGACCGACCGGTTCCGGGGCCGCTGGCGGCGCTGGCCGAGGCAACCCGCAGTCATGTGCCGGTGGACCAGCAGGGCCTGATGCTGGGCCCGGCGACGGCGGAACTGGCGGAATGGATGCGGGGCCGGGTTTACGGCGCGTGAGCGCCTGGCCGGGCGTGTCCTTCACCCCGGCGGCCCGCGCAGAACTGTCCGGTCCTATGCTGCGCGGAGCCTGGCAGTGTGCCCGGCCGGGCGAGGGCGGGGTGTGCAAGAGCGGGGTAACACGCGTGCAACGGGGGTCAACCATTTGATTATAAATGGGGGCTGACCCAGATAGCTCGTTTTTGGAGTTATCATGGAAGCTATGCGCAGGAGTCGTCTCTGATCGCTGTGTTTTGTCCCGTTTAACCATTGTTCCAATCCGTTCGGCGGCTGATAAGATCACCGTCGAAGGATCGACAGCGCGGCCACCCAGTTTGGAAAACGAATGAAACAACCGGATGCAGCGGATTATGTGGTCGGCGTCGTCGGTGCCGGGGCCATGGGGCAGGGGATTATCCAGGTCTCGGTTCAGGGCGGTATGCGCACACTGATCCTCGATGCCCGGCCCGGCGGCGCTGAAGCAGCGCGTCAGGCGGTGACCACACGGCTCGACCGGTTGGTCGAGAAAGGCCGGATCGGTCCCGACGACGCGGCCGAGGCTGCCGCACGGATGGAGATCGCCGAAGATTTTGCCGCTCTGGCTCTCTGCGATGTGGTGATCGAGGCGATTTTTGAGGAAATCGAGGTCAAGCGCGACACCTTCACCCAAATCGAGGCGGCGGTGTCGCCCAATTGCCTGATCGCCTCGAACACCTCGTCGATCCCGATCGCCTCGATCGCCCGGGCCTGCCAACACCGCGGCCGGATCGCCGGGCTGCATTTCTTCAATCCGGTGCCGCTGATGAAACTGGTCGAGGTGATCCGCGCCGCAGAGACGTCCGACACAACGGTCGCGGCACTGTCGGCGCTGGGGCGGCGCATGGGACGTACCCCGGTCACGATGAAGGACAGCCCCGGCTTTCTGGTCAACATGGGCGGGCGGGCCTACACCACCGAAGGGCTGCGGATCGCCCATGAGAACGTCGCCACCCCGGCCCAGATCGATGCGGTCATGCGCGACTGCTGTCATTTCCGCATGGGACCGTTCGAACTGATGGACCTGACCGGGATCGACGTGAATTACCGCGTCAGCATGATCGTCTACCAGGGCTATCTGCACGACCCGCGCATCAAGACCTCGCCCAATCACAAGGCGATGGCGGATGCAGGGCTCTATGGCCGAAAGGCGGGGCAGGGCTGGTTCGCCTATGAAGGCGGCAAGCCGCTGAACCGGCCATCGGCAGATCATGTCAGCACCGCCGCGCCTGCCACCACCGTGCGTCTGGCCGAGCCGGACGACGTGCTGGAAGCCTTCTGCGCCGAGATCGGATTACAAATTGGTGGCTCCGGCCCGATCCTGGCCGCACCCATCGGTGAAGACGCCACCCATGTGGCGCTACGCACCGGCATGGCGCATCAGGTACTGGTCTGCCTGGACCTGTCCGGGGATACCTCGAAACGGATCACTGCGATGACCGCGCCGGGGGCCGACGGAGAGGCGTTGAACATGGTCGCCGCGGCGATCATCGCTTCGGGCCGGGCGGTAACAGCGATCAAGGACAGCCCCGGCTTCATCGCTCAACGGATGAGCGCCATGATTGCCAACCTGGGTTGCTATATGGCCGAGATCGGATTGGCCTCGCCGGCCGATATCGACCTGGCCATGCAACTGGGCCTGAACTATCCGCTGGGCCCGCTGGCGTTGGCCGAGGATATGGGGGCCGTAAATACGCTGAGGGTTATGGAGCAATTGCAGGCAATCACCGGCGAGGATCGCTATCGCCCAACCATGTGGCTGAAACGCCGGGCGTTGCTGGGCCTGCCAGTTCATGCGGAAGGCTGACGGAATGGGACGCTGGAAGAACCGGCCGGAGGGATCGAATTGGGGCGATTTCGGCCCTGACGACCAGATCGGACGGCTGAACCTGCTGACGCCGGAGAAGGTATTGCAGGGCGTCGCCGAGGTCCGTGAGGGTCGTAGTTTCTGCCTGTCGTTGCCGCTTGACCTGCCGGGCGGCAACCTGCTGAACAACGCCCGTCACGCGCCGCAACGATTTGCGACGCGCACACCGGATGGGACCGACCGCTATCTGCTCCGGCTGTCTCAGGGCAATGCCGATTTTTCCGATGTGGTGAATGACGACCGGGTAATCATTCACACCCAGTATTCCACCCAATGGGACAGTCTGGCCCATGTTGGGTCCGAGTTCGACGCGGATGGCGACGGGGTAGCCGAGTTGGTCTTTTACAACGGCTGGCGCGGTGGCGATCATATCGCGCCGGGGGGCGCCTGCGAGGATTGCGGCGATCTGACCGGGGTGGAAGCTTCGCGGCTGGGGATCGAAACCATCGCCGCGACCTGCGTGCAGGGCCGGGCGGTGATGATCGATCTCCACGCCATCCACGGTGATGCACATGTGGATGTGGATTTTGCCGGGCTGGACGACGCCATGACGGTGCAGAATATCACGGTGGAGCCCGGCGACATGGTTTGTTTCCATACCGGGTTCGCAAGGAAAATCATCGAGATGGGTGGTTCGCCCGACAAGGCGGTCCTGCATGGTTCCTGTGCTGCGCTGGAAGGGCGCGACCCGGCGCTGCAGGAATGGGTGCGTGACAGCGGCGTGGTGGCGCTGATCTCTGACAACTATGCGGTCGAACGGGTGCCGAGCCGCTCCGGCAGCGGCAAGCGACCCTTCCTGCCGTTGCACGAGCTTTGCCTGTTCAAGCTGGGGGTACCGTTGGCCGAACTTTGGTGGCTGACTGATCTGGCCGATTATCTTCGCGCCGCCGGGCGCACGCGGTTCCTGTTGACCGCTCCGCCGCTGCGCCTGCCGGGCGCGGTCGGCTCGCCGGTGACGCCTGTGGCCACAGTTTAACCGATGACCACGCTGGACGACCTGCTGAACCCGCGCTCGATCGCGATTGTCGGGGCCTCCGACGATCCGACGCGGATCGGCGGGCGGCCGCTCAGCCACATGATCGAGCAGCGTTTCGACGGCGGCATCTACCCGGTGAACCCGAGGCGCGACACCGTGCAGGGGCTACGCGCCTACCCGACCTTGTTGGACATCGATGGCGATGTCGATTTCGTGCTGGTCGCGGTTCCCGCGCCGATGGTCGCCGATCAGGTGCGCGCGGCGGCAGCGAAGAAGGCCCGGACGGTGATGGTGTTCTCGTCCGGTTTTGCCGAGACCGGGCCCGAAGGCTTGGCGATGCAGGATGAGTTGTCCGCCATTTCACGTCAGACCGGGGTGCGGGTGATTGGCCCGAATTGCCTGGGCGGCTTCAATGCCGAAACCCGGTTCTACCCCACCTTCACCTCGACCATCGACCGGGCGACGCCGCAACCGGGAGGCATCTCCATTGTCAGCCAGTCCGGGGCCTATGGCAGCCATATCTACATGGCCTCGCACATGCGCGGCCTGGGCATCCGCTACTGGCTGACCACCGGCAACGAGGCCGATCTGCATGTTGCCGAGGTGATCCGCCTGCTGGCCGAGCGCGACGACGTGCACACCATCATGGCCTATGCCGAGAGCATCAAGGACGGCCCGATGCTGACCGAGGCGCTGGAGGTAGCGCGGGCCAACCGCACACCGGTGATTTTTATGAAGGTCGGGCGCTCCGAGGTGGGAGCACAGGCGGCGAGTTCGCACACCGCCTCGCTGGCGGGTGAGGATGCGATCTACGACGCGGTGCTGCGCCAGCACGGTGCCTGGCGGGTGCAGTCGACCGAGGAAATGCTGGACATCGCCTATGCCTGCCGCCCACGTATTTATCCGGTGGGCAAACGGCTGGGGTTGGTGACGATCTCCGGTGGGGCCGGGGTGCTGATGGCCGATGCGGCGGCGGATCACGGGCTGGACGTGGCACCGATGCCGGAGGATGCCCAAGCGGAGCTTAGGCTGATACTGCCCTTTGCTTCACCTCGAAACCCGGTCGATGTGACGGCACAATTCTTCAATGATCTTAGCTTGGTGCCAAGGTTCACCAAAGCGATGCTTGATCGTGGTGGCTACGACGCGCTGATCGGGTTCTGGACCTCGGTGGCGGGCTCTCCGGTATTGGGGGACCCGTTGCTCGAACATCTAACCGAAACCATGAAGGACTACCGCGACCGGCTGTTTCTGCATGTGATGCTGACGCCGGAGGAAATGAAAGAACGCTATGACGAGGCTGGTTTCCCCAGCTTCGAGGACCCGACCCGGGCCATCGTGGCGATGGCGGCGCTGATGGGTTTTGGCGAGGCATTCGCCAACGTAGCCGCCCCGGTGCCGGACCTGCCGGATTTCGATCCGTTGCCGGAGGGCGCGCTGGGCGAGCGTGAGGCAAAGGCGGTGTTGGCTGCCGCGGGCTTTGCGGTAGTGGCTGACCGAATGGCGACTTCGGCAGCGGAGGCGGCCGATGCGGCAAACGATTTCGGCTTGCCGGTGGCGTTAAAAATTGCCTCGCCGGATATCCTGCACAAGACCGAAGCTGGCGGCGTGAAGCTGAATGTGATGGCAGCGGATGCGGCGGCGGCCTATGACACCATCATCACCAACGCACTGGCACACGCGCCCGAGGCCCAGATCGACGGGGTGCTGGTCTCGCCCATGGTCACCGGTGGCGTCGAGTGTATTCTGGGTGCCCGGACCGACCCTGTTTTCGGCCCGGTCGTGCTGTTCGGTCTCGGCGGGGTGTTTACCGAGGTGATGAAGGATGTATCCTTCCGTCGGGCACCATTCGGCGAGGAGATGGCGCGGGAGATGATCGGGGAACTCAAGGGGGTGGCGCTGCTGAAAGGCGCGCGGGGCCAACCGGCCGCAGATCTTGATGCGCTGGCGCAGGTGATTTCCCGGCTATCGCTGTTCGCAGCGACCCACGGCGATTCCATCGACGGCGTCGAGATGAACCCACTGCGAGCGATGCCGGACGGCTGTCTGGCTCTGGATGCTTTGATCGTGAAGAAAAGGTCGTAACTGTATGGCATTGCCCCTAATATTGCAGAACTTGCGCATCCCGGCTTTCGGCGCACCGCTGTTTATAATCCAGAATCCGGATTTGGTGTTGGCGCAGTGCAAGGCAGGGATTCCAGGTTGTTTCCCGGCGCTCAATGCGCGCGAGAAAGAAGGCGCTCCCATTGAACTGGACCGGTGGCTGCAAAGGATCACCGAGGAACTGGACCGCCACAACCAGGCCAATCCGGATCACCCCGCAGCCCCTTACGCGATCAACCAGATCGTCCACCGATCGAACCTGAGGCTGGAGCGCGATCTGGAGATCATGGTGAAGTGGCAGGTGCCGATCGTGGTGACCTCGCTGGGCGCGCGGGTCGAGCTCAACGAGGCGGTGCATTCTTATGGCGGCATCACGCTGCACGACATCATCAACAACCGCTTCGCCAGGAAGGCCATCGAGAAGGGTGCCGACGGGTTGATCGCGGTCGCCACCGGGGCAGGGGGGCACGCCGGGACGATCTCGCCGTTTGCGCTGGTGCAGGAGATCCGCGAGTGGTTCGACGGGCCGTTGCTGTTGTCCGGCACCATCGCCACCGGCGACGCGATGCTGGCTGCGGAAGCGATGGGGGCGGATCTCGGTTATGTCGGCTCGGCGTTCATCGCGACGCATGAGGCAAACGCGCCCGAGGCCTACAAGCAGATGATTGTCGACTGCGCAGCGAATGATATCGTCTATTCCAACCTGTTTACCGGGGTTATGGGGAACTACCTGAAGCCTTCGGTCGCGGCGCAGGGGCTGGACCCGGACAATCTGCCTGCAAGCGACTCGAGCGTCATGAATTTTTCCAGCGGCTCATCCAAGCCTAAGAGCTGGAAGGAAATTTGGAGCTCGGGTCAGGGCATCGGTGCGGTCAAGGAAGTGATTGGCGCGGCGGAACTGGTCGACCGGCTGGAGCGGGAATATCTGGCGGCGCGCGCGCGGCTTGGGTTGGCGACAAAATCGGCTAGGTGAGGAAAGTGCAATGAGCGACTATTTTGGCGGTCCCGGCCCGGAGGCGACCTTCCAGGCCCATCTGGCGGAGGGGCGATTCATGATCCAGCGTTCAGCCTCCACGGGCCTTCACGTATTCTACCCGCGTGTCGTGATGCCTTGCTCCGGCGAAGCCGATCTGGAGTGGGTTGAGGCGAGCGGCGAGGGCACCGTTTACGCCACCACCGTCACCCGCCGCCGCGCCGAGAAGGGCGGCGACTACAACGTGGCCCTGATCGACCTGGCCGAGGGGCCGCGGATGATGTCGCGAGTTGTCGGAATCGATCCGACGGAGGTCACGATCGGCATGAAAGTGCAGGCAAGAATCGACGAACTGAACGGCACCCCCGCCGTCCTGTTCGATCCGGTTTGAGGGATGCGGAGATGAGCGAATTGACAAACCTCCGTGGCAAGGCAGCTTGTGTCGGCGCCGCCACCGCCGGATGCGGCGAAGCGCCGGGGCGCAACTCGACCGAGCTGATGGCTGAGGCTGTCCACAGGGCACTGGCAGACGCGGATGTTCCGCTGAACCGGGTCGATGGGGTGTTCGCGGCGACTGCGGTACATTCCATGGCGGCGATGTCGTTGTCCGAGCATCTTGGCATCTGCCCAAAATACTCCAACGGCTCGAACATTGGGGGTTCTTCGTTCCTCGCCCATGCGCTGAATGCCGTGATGGCACTGGAGGCGGGGTTGATTGAGGTGGCGGTGATTGCTTATGGATCGAACCAGCGCACGGCGGGCGGGTTCAAGTCGGTTTCCGAGCCGATGCCCTTCGAGGCGCAGTACGAGCCGCGCAATCCGATCACTGCATATGCGTTGACGACCAACAGATATATGCATGAGTTTCATGCGGTTAGAGAGGATTTGGCGGAGGTGGCGGTGGCCGCCAGGGGGTGGGCGCAACTTAATCCGGAGGCGTTTGTTCGCGAACCGTTAACTATCGAGGAGGTGGTTAACGCGCGGATGATCTCGGATCCGTTGAGCAAGCTCGACTGCTGCCTGGTCACCGATGGTGCTGCGGCGGTGGTGATGACGCGGGCCGAGCGGGCCAAGGACGGGCCGCAAAAGCCGATCTACCTGCTGGGTGCTGCGATGGCGCATCATCACCGTATGGTCTCGGAAATGGCGGACCTGACACAGACAGCCGCCCGCGACAGCGGCCCCCGCGCCTTCGCCATGGCGGGTTATGGCCCGAACGATATGGACACGGTGCAACTGTATGATGCTTTTACCATCAACACCTTGCTTTTCCTGGAAGATTTGGGGTTCTGCGCCAAGGGCGAAGGCAAGGATTTCGTCGCTGGCGGGCGGATCGCGCCAGGCGGTGCGCTGCCGGTGAACACCAATGGGGGAGGGCTCTCCTGCGTACATCCGGGGATGTACGGCTTGTTTGTGATGATCGAGGCGATCCGGCAAGCGCGGGGCAGTTGCGGCGACCGGCAGATCGAGGGGGCGAACCTGTGTCTTGCACATGGAAATGGCGGCGTTTTGTCCAGCCAGGTGACGACGATCTGGGGCACGGAGGAGACGTTGTGATGGCGGTAAAATCGTTAACGGAACCGGCCCCAAACCCGAAATCCTTCGGTGGTGTTCTGGTGGTGTTTTGGTAGTGCTGAATTCCGGGCCGGGCTGACCGGCGTGGAACGTTCCGACGGGGAAGGGAACATCCGATGGATCTGAGCTACACCACCAAGGAACAAGCCTTCCGCGACGACGTGCGTGGCTGGCTGGCGAAGCGGTTGTCGCCCCGATTGTCAACCAAGGTTCGCAAGGCGCAGCGCCTGACCAAGGCAGATTTCGACGAGTGGCACGACCTGCTGGGCGAGCGTGGCTGGATGGCGTGGCATTGGCCGGTCGAAGACGGCGGCACCGGCTGGACACCGGTGCAAAAGCACATCTTCGAGGAGGAAATGATCGCCGCCGGTGCGCCGCGTATCATCCCGTTCGGTGTCAACATGCTTGGCCCGGTTCTGATCCGCTACGGCACCCAGGCCCAGAAGGATTTTTACCTGCCCCGGATTCTGTCCGGCGAGGATTGGTGGGCGCAGGGGTATTCGGAACCCGGGGCCGGGTCCGATCTGGCTTCGCTGAAGACGCACGCGGTCAGGGATGGCGACCACTATGTCGTCAGCGGCCAGAAGACCTGGACCACGTTGGCCCATTTTGCCAACCGCATCTTCTGCCTGGTACGCACCGACCCGGACGCCCCCAAACGACAGCAGGGGATATCGTTCCTGCTGATCGATATGGACAGCCCGGGCATTGAGGTCCGGCCGATCTACACGCTGGAGGGCGAATGCGAGGTCAACGAGGTTTTCTTCACCGATGTCCGGGTGCCGGTGAAAAATCTGGTTGGCGAAGAGAACCACGGCTGGACGGTGGCGAAGTACCTGCTGAACTACGAGCGCACCGGCATTGCCGGGGTTGGCTATTCCAAGCAGGCGTTGTCCGGATTGAAAAGCATTGCGGCGATTGAGGTCAAGGATGGCCGGCCATTGGCGGACGATCCCTATTTCGCCGCCCGCATGGCGCGACTGGAGATCGACCTGATGGCGATGGAGATATTCAACCTGCGCGTCGTCGCCGCCGCCGGCGAGGGCAAGCTTCCGGGGGCGGAGTCGTCGTTGTTGAAGATCAAGGGCACCCAGGTGTGTCAGGAGGCGACCGACCTGATGCGCCGGGCGGTGGGGCCTTATGCGGCACCAGACCTGCCGGAAGCTTTCGACGAGGGTTGGAACGGCGAGGCGCCCGGGCCGGACCATGCCCTGCCGTTGGCGCGGTCCTATTTCAACATGCGCAAAAGCTCGATCTACGGCGGCTCGAACGAGATCCAGCGCAACATCGTCGCCAAGCATCTGCTGGGTCTGTGATGGCTGGATGGGGCGGTAGGGTGCGTGCTCGCACGCACCACTGGCGACGCGGTTCAAGTGGTGCGTGCAAGCACGCACCCGGTGGGCCGAGACGCAACGCGGATTCCGGCACGCGCAGGCCGGTGTGAGGGGGCAGGGGATGGACTTCAATCTCTCCGAAGAACGGCAGATGCTGAAGGATACCGTCGAGCGGTTCATCCGGGAGCAATATCCCATCGAAAAACGTCACCAGTTCGCCGCCAGCGATATCGGCTTTTCGCGCCCGATGTGGGGGGAGTTTGCCGATCTGGGTTTGATCGGGGCGCTGATACCGCCCGTCGTCAACGGTTTCGGCGGCACTGGCGAGGACATCCTGCTGGTGTTCGAGGCGCTGGGGCGGGGGCTGGTGGTCGAGCCGTTTCTGGCCTCCGGCATCCTGGGCGCCGCGCCGCTGATCGAGATCGGCGATACGGCGACGCTGGGGGAAGTGATCGCAGGTGAACGTGTTCTGGCGCTGGCCCATGGTGAACCCGACGGGCGCTATGGACTGAACCACGTGCGCACCGAGGCGACGCCAAGTGCCGAGGGCTGGCGGATCACCGGCACCAAAGCCGTGGTCATCAATGGTTGCGAGGCCGACACCCTGATCGTATCGGCCCGCATTGCCGGGGATACCGGTGCGCAGGCGGGGTTGGCGCTGTTTCGCATTGACCCGAAGCAACCGGGTGTGGCGCGCCGCGCCTATGCCACCATCGACGGTGGCTCGGCGGCCGAGATCACCCTGGGCAGCGCGATTGGCGAACCGATCGGCACACCCGGCGAGGCGTTTGGGATGATCGAGCGGGCGATCGGGCGGGGTGTCCTGGCGGTTTGCGCGGAGGCCCTTGGCGCCATGGAAACCGCCAAGGATCTGACGCTGGACTACCTCAAGACCCGGATTCAGTTCGGCAAGCCGATTGGCGCCAACCAGGTGTTACAGCACCGCATGGTCGATATGCTGATCGAGATCGAACAGGCGCGGTCGTGCATCATGCTGGCGGCATCGACGCTTGAAGCTGGCCAGGGCGATGAGGGCCGGGGAGATGTGGGCTGGGAGAATGTGGGCCGGGCGACCCGCGAGCGCAATCTCTCGGCGGCGAAGCATCTGGTCGGGCGGGTCGGGCGGTTGGTGGCGGAGGAAACCATCCAGATGCATGGCGGCATCGCCATGACCTGGGAGATGGCGCTGCCCCATTACGCCAAGCGGATTGTGATGATCGACCACCTGTTCGGCGACACCGATCATCATCTGGAGCGGTTCATACGGTTTTCAAAGGACGTGGCGTGATGGAGAGACTGATACTGGAGCGCCAGGGCCGGGTGCTGGTCGCGACCAACAACGACCCGGCGACACAGAACTCGCTGAGCTGGGATTTCTATGATGGCTTTCGCGAGGCGGTGGAAGCGGCCTCCGACGACCGGTCGATCGGCGCTATCGTGGTGACCGGGGCGGCGGGGTTCTTTTGCTCGGGCGGCAATGTAAATGGCCTGAAGGAACGCTCGGCGGCGGATTACCCGACCCGGCGCTCGAGTGTGGACAAGCTGCACGCACTGATCCTGTCGATGCGGGGCTGTCCAAAGCCGATCATCGCCGCCGTCGATGGCGGCGCTGCCGGGGCAGGGGCTTCGCTGGCGGCGGCGTGTGATCTGGTGGTGGCGGCACGGGATGCGTATTTCTCGGTCGCCTATGTCAAGATCGGGCTGACCCCGGACGGCGGCGCGACTGCGTTTCTCGGCACTGCCTTGCCTCGGCAATTGATGGCCGAGATGGTGTTCACCGGAGATCGCATCCCGGTCGAGCGGCTGCATGGCCTGGGCATGATCAACCGGCTGACCGAGCCGGGGCAATCCTTGGCCGTAGCGCTGGAATTGGCTGTCCGATTGGCGAACGGCCCGGCGGCGGCGCTGGCGGCGGGGAAACGGCTGATCGATCAGGCGCGGTTGAACACGCTGAAGGAACAGCTTGATCTGGAGGCCGAGGGCATCGCCACGGCGCTCGGCGGTGCGGAAGGGCGCGAGGGGATCGCGGCTTTCCTGGAGAAGCGCAAGCCGGATTTCAGGGACCTGTCATGAGCCGTTTGCCGGACGTGCCCCGCGAGGAGATGACCGATGAGCAGGGGCGCATCCATGACGAGATCGTCGATGGCCCGCGCGGCCGGGTGCAGGGGCCGCTGAAGATATGGCTGCATTCGCCGGGGCTGGCCGATGTGGCGCAGAAGCTGGGCGCCTATATGCGCTTCGGCTCGCACCTGCCGCCGCGCCTGTCGGAACTGGCGATCATCGTGACCGGGGCGCACTACAAGGCCGAATATGAATGGTATGCCCATGTGCGCTTTGCCCATGAGGCGGGCATACCGGCGACCGTGACCGAAGCGATCCGCAAGGGCGAGACGCCGGAGCTGGTGGATGACGGGCAACGGGTGGTTCATAAAGTGGCGCTCGAACTGAACGGGAGCCACGGCTTGAGTGACGACACCCATGCTGAGGCGGTTCGGGTTCTGGGGCTGCCGGCCCTGGTCGATCTGATCGCAATCGTCGGATACTATGGGCTGGTGTCGCTGACGCTGAACAGCTTCAAGGTTGCGACGCCGGATGGATCGACGGCATTCGGGTGAGGGTTTTTTCACCCGTTGCCCGCGTCGTTCAGCTTTCCTTGATCACAACCTATCCGCCGTAACCGTCGTGTCCTGGGCTTGACCCGGGACCTCCTGAATCTGCCTGCGAGATGGAGGCCCGCGGTCAAGTCCGGGACAGCGCAGCTTCGGGTCGAGGGGTTGGGACCAATGAAACCTCGTATTAGGGCATCAGGATCGTCGTGCCGGTGGTCTTGCGCGCTTCCAGGTCGCGATGTGCCTGGGCGACGTCGGCCAGGGAGTAGGTCTGGTTGACCCGGATATGGACCTTGCCCGTGGTCACCATCTCGAACAGCTCGTCGGCGCGTTGCTGGCAGGCCTCGCGGCTGGCGATGTGGGTGAAGAGGGTCGGACGGGTCAGGAACAGCGACCCCTTGCCCGCCAGCACCTGCGGGTCGACCGGGTCGGGCTTGCCCGAGGCGTTGCCGAAGGTGACCATGATGCCGAGCGGCTTGAGGCAATCGAGCGAGCCGTCCCAGGTTGCCTTGCCGACCGAATCCATCACTGCGTCGACCCCTTTGCCGCCGGTGATCTGTTTGACCTCGGCGACGAAGTCCTGGGTGGTGTAGTTGATCGCATGGGCGGCACCATGGGCCTTGGCGAGGGCGCATTTCTCGTCGGTCCCGGCGGTGCCGATCAGGGTGATGCCCTTGGTCTTGGCCCATTGGCAGGCGATCAGGCCGACACCTCCGGCGGCGGCGTGGAACAGCACCGTGTCGCCGGGCTGCGCCTTGGCGGAGGCGGCGAAGAGGTACTGGGTGGTCAGGCCCTGCAGCATCATCGCGGCGCCCTGCTCGAAGCTGATGCTGTCGGGCAGCTTGCAGACGTGCATGGCGTTCATTACCCGGGCTTCGCAGTAGGCGCCCGGAGGGGCGGATGCATAGGCGGCCCGATCGCCCGGCACCAGGTGGGTGACGCCTTCGCCGATGGCCTCGACCACGCCCGCGCCTTCCATGCCGAGGGTCACCGGCAGGGGCAGCGGGTAGACGCCGCCGCGCTGGTAGATGTCGATGAAGTTCAGGCCGCAGGCATGGTGGCGGATGCGGATCTGGCCGGGACCGGGATCGCCGACCTCAACCTCGACAAGCTGCATTTTCTCCGGCCCGCCGAATTCCTCGATGCGGATGGCTTTCGTTGTGGTCATGGTTCTCTCCCTCGCTGAGGTGTGATTTCGCTTGCCGTTGCTGCTCTCCATGCGTTTACTCGCCGTCAACGTTGAAACTTAAGGCAAATCCCGGAAAAATCCATGGACTCATCGATTAAAGTCGAGCGGTTGGAGGATGTGCTCCGCGTCACCCTCGACAACCCGTCGCGCCGCAACGCCATCGGCACCGAGGCGCTGAACAGCCTCGACCGGCTGGCCGACAAGATAGCCGCCGATAACAAGATCCGGGCGGTGATCGTGACCGGGGCCTGCGCCCGTATCTCGACCACGGCTTTCTGGAGATCGACAACAATTCCGCCGAACGCGCCATGAACCCGATAGCCTTGGGTCGCAAGAATTATCTTTTTGTCGGCTCAGAGGCTGGCGGTAAATCCGCCGCCATCGCCTGTACCCTGATCGAGACCGCCAAGCTCAACGGCGTCGATCCCCAAGCCTGGCTGACCGATGTGCTCAGTCGCATCGCCGATCACAAAATCACCAAGCTCGACGAGTTGCTCCCCTGGCGTTTCGCTCAGACCTGAGCGCAATCGGCCGACGCTGAACCGAACCAGAGCCCCGAGACCGAACGGTCACGATTCAGTGTGAGTTTCTTGAGGTGGAACTTGCTATCGAGGCCAGGGAATTCCGCGACATCTATGCTAATTGGCCAGCGTTATGTTGCAAGCCGAAGTTAGGGACATCGACAATGTAGTCGATGATATGAGGAACATTGGATATTGGCTCTATGCTGATGATTTCCCGAGTGATCTACTGGACACCAACCACATCAACGAAGCCTAGCCCGCAGGTATGTACCGGTAAAATTCAACCACTCAATCCATGAAGCTCGGCTTTTGGTCCCCAATCCTGTGAAAACCACATCAACCGCTCATTCATCCCACGTGCGGGATTGACGACAAAGAAGGTCCGGCTGCTGTACGCACGCCAGCGAAGGGCGAGGGTGCCTGAACCTAGCTGGTCGATCCAATAGGCTATCTCTTGCTCGTGTCCGCCTACGCGGCGGGTATTATGGTGGTAAATAACGGCAGTGCGTCCTTCGGCCAGGGCCTTGGCCTCACGCAGGGGAAGCCGTTTCCAGTCCTTCACACGGCATGGTCTGAATTTTTCATCTTCGCAGAGCCCGTTGTCAGGGTCGGCGAACACGATGTCGCATCCCTCCAACGATGAAAGAACATTTTCGAACCACCGATCACGCCAATCGCGCCGCTTGGCGGGTGTGATTTCATGCGCTGACAATACCTCACGGGAGTATGTTGCTCCCAAGATACCCGACTGTTCAACGGCGGCGACATTGCGTTGGTCGTCGGTCACGATCCGCTTAAGAACATCGAAAAGAGCAGGGTCACGGCCATGCCACCGACCACGCTCATTCAGATAGCCGACATGACGACCGTGATCATTGTGGTCTTCATCGGGGAAGAGATACCACGCCACCCCAAGATTCCGCCCAACGGCCAACGCACGAAGCAGCCCGTACTTCACATAGTCACCGATGTCTCCCGTGTAGCGATTCTGCATGGATGAACCCGGAATGTTTGTGTGGTGGCCCTATTAATCCAGCATTACCATGATGTCAGCGTTCATTGTCAACGCCGGAGCAAATCAGGGCCACTGCACCGGAGTAAAAAGGGACCGGTTGGGTGCAGTTGGGCTCGCCGGGACAACCACGGACTCGCCGTTCATTTCCAGGATGTGGACATGGTGTGTCAGGCGATCCAGCAACGCTCCGGTCAGGCGTTCGGAACCGAAGATTTCCGTCCATTCATCGAACGGCAAACTGGAGGTGATGATCACCGAGCCGCGTTCGTAACACTGCGAGATTGTCTCGAACAGAGGTTCGACGCCGGTCTTGGACAGCGGCACGAAGCCGAGTTCATCGATGATCAACAGATGCTGGCTGGCCAGTTGTTTTTGCCGGCGCAAAAGACGCCGCTCGTCGCCCGCTTCCATCAGTTCATGAACCAGGGCGGCGGCGGTGATAAAGCCGACCTTCAGGCCCTTTTGGCAGGCCGCCAGGGCGAGGCCAAGGGCAATATGGGTTTTGCCGGTGCCGGAAGAGCTATGGCTGATTTCGGGTGACGTGGCCTGATCAGGCGGCGCTGGTTTCGGTGGTGTCAATGACGGCGACACCATCAGTGAACTTGATGCCTTCGATGACCTTCGGTGACTGATTCCTCCCGTTCAACCTCCGCCGGGTCTTTGAAGCCGCCTGGACGGGCTTGAACGCCATCAGCTTCACCGTCTCTGCGACAGCGCGCCCTTGGTGCGTACGATCCGGTGCCTGACGGTGGCGAAGACGCTTTCCGAAGACTCGCACGCCAATCACAAGCCCTTCAAGGTCGGGGGGACCGGACGGTTACGTCGATATAGCCCCGGATCAGCCCCTCGCGATGGCCATAGGCCACCGGGACGGAACAGTCATTGTCCCTGTAGCGCACCAGAGAGAGCGAGGTCACCCGTCCGGGACGCCTGTCACAGGCGTCACAGGGCGCCGGCGGCAAAGGCAGGAACGCCGTGCGGTCCCGGACCATCCGCCCGGCGATGGTTTGCGCGTGGCGGCGCAGTTTGGCCGCCTGGCGTTCACGACAACGGGCCGCCAAATATTCATTCAAGGCATCGAAGCTCTCGAAGCGAGGGATGGGCACCGGAAAGTTCCGGCGGGCGTCGCCGATCAGGCCCTCGACCTTGCCTTTGTCATTGCCCTTGCCGGGCCGCCCGAAGCGATCGACAAAGAGATGGTGGGATTGCCGCTCGCTGAAGATCCGGGTGCGCCGGCGTGTCCCATCTTCCGGGATACCGGCCACCGCTGATTTGGTGTTGTCGTAGAGGATCGAACGTGGAATGCCGCCGAAGAAGGCAACGGCCGCCACATGGCCATCGCACAAGGCCGCGCTGATCTGCGCCGGACAGGCCTTGAGAAAGCAGCCATCCGAGGGCGGCAGATCCATCGCCGGGAAATGGGCCTTGCGCTCGATCCCGGCGATCACCACCAGGGCCTTGGCGAAGTCCACCTGGGCATGACCGGGATCGTGGGCCAGGGCCACGAAAACCTCGCGGCGCCGGTCGCCTCTCACGTACATAGTCTTTGACGATGGTATAGCCGCCCGTAAAGCCATGCGCGTCGCGCCGCCGCCCGAAGATCCGTTTGGCCGTGTGCCGCTGCTTGCGCGGCGCCGAACGGTCCTCATCGAGAATGCGATCAATCACACCCGTGAAGGCATCCAGCCTGGGACGGCGAACTGGCTTGCTACGCCGATAGCCCGGTGGCGCCGAATACAAAAGCATCCTGGAGACCGTCTCGCGGTGAAGACCAAAAACCCGCGCCGCCGCGCGAACGGACATATCCTCCATATGGCACGCGCGCCGAACTCGACGATACAAATCCACTGAGTACATCCCCCGCCTTTCAATCCGGTCTCATCGAATTCAAAGGCTATGATCTCCGGCCCAGTTCTGAACCGCCGCCAATGGTCGCGGCGGAGAACTCCGCCACCGCTTCGGTCAGGGCCTGTTGCAGAATGCCGTGGCGTTCCTGCAAGCGGTTGACCGGGGCACCAATGCCGACCGCCAATGCCCGTTCGCCGCGGGGCAGGGGCAACAGGGTGGCGATGGAGCCGGCGCCTTCGGTGATCAGGTTCGCACTCTCGTACCAGCCCTGGTGCCGGGCTGTCTCGACCATGGCCAACACCTCGCGCTCAGGCAAGTGCGGCGCGCCCGGGTCGTTGCGCTCGGCATTGTAGCGCCGGACGATGCGGCCGATCTCGGGGTTGGTCTTCTGCGACAGCAGCATCAGCCCCAGGCCGGAGAGATGCAGCGGCCGTTTCACCCCCGGATGCAGTGCGATGCTGACGGTGTAGGGCGAGACGATGACCGAGAGATACTGCATGTAGAGCCCGTTCTCGGCCCCGATCAGGATCGCCTCGCCGGTCCGGTCGGACAGGGTCTGCGCCAGCGCGTGGATGCGGGCGATGACGTCGGTCGAGCCCAGCACCCAGTTTCCCAGGAAGGCGAGCCGGACCGAGGGGCGGTAGCGCCGGGTCTCGGCCTCGAACTCGACAAACCCTTTGCTGACCAGGCTCTTCATCAGGGTCGAGGTGCTGGATTGGGGAATTTCCAGCCGCTCGACCAGTTCGGAGATGGTCAGCGACCGGCGTTCGAATTCGAAAGCCTCGAAGATCGCCAAGACCCGGATTGCTGATTTTACCAACTTCTCGCTCACCGACGCTGCACCCTCGAATTAATCACTTATGTGATGAACTAGCGCAGACCGCCGGACAAGACCAGAGGGATTGGTGGGCGCGGGCGACAAACTTGCCGCCGGACGTTGCGGGAGTTATTCGGTTGGTCCAGGAATTTTGGGGATCGAAAAATTTGCGGGAGGGCGGCATGACGGGTGTGGCACTGGTAACCGGCGCGGGCTCGGGTATCGGGCGGGCAAGCGCGCTGGCGTTGCTGGCGGATGGCTGGCAGGTAGCGTTGGTTGGGCGCCGTCGCGAGGCGCTGGAGGAGACGGTATCGCGATCCGGGGTGGCTGAGCGGGCGCTGGTGGCGCCGTGCGATGTTTCCGACGCGGCGGCGGTGGACGGGGCCTTCGCCGCGACGGCAGAGCGTTTCGGGCGGTTGGACATGCTGTTCAACAATGCCGGCATGGGATCGCCCGCCAGGACGATCGACAAGATCCCGCTGGACGAGTGGAATGCGGTGGTCGGTGTCAACCTGCACGGCGCCTTTTTCTGCGCCCGCGCGGCCTTTGTGCAGATGCGCGGCCAGGAACCGCAGGGCGGGCGGATCATCAACAACGGCTCGATCTCGGCCCATGTTCCGCGCCCCGGCTCGACACCCTACACCACCACCAAACACGCCATCACCGGGTTGACCCGCAGCCTGTCGCTGGATGGGCGGCGCTTCAATATCGCCTGCGGGCAGATCGACATCGGCAACGCCGCCTCCGAGATGACCGAGCGCATGGCCGATGGCGTGCCTCAGGCCGACGGATCGATCAGGCCGGAGGCGCGGATGGACGTGGATCATGTGGGCCAAGCGGTGTTGCTGATGGCGAACCTGCCGCTGGAGACCAATGTGCAGTTCATCACCATCATGGCGACCAAGATGCCGTTTATCGGGCGGGGGTAGGGCGGTTCCTCCCGGTGGAGCGCCCTACGCCAGGACGCGCATCAAGCCGCCCACATCCACGGCCTCATCCAGCGTTTCCACTGCGGCGATCATCGCCTCGACCCGGTCGTCGCCGATGACCGGGACCGCGATGGACCGCGCCTTGGCGGTCAGCCGGTCCCACTGCGCCGCCGGGTCCACAGCTGGAATGCCGACATCCGTCTCGCCTGTCAGGGTGCGTCCGTCGCGGGTCTCCAGCGCGATGGCGGCGGCGAAGTGGTTGGGCGGCCGTAACGGCGGCCCAGTCGAGCAGCGCATGGCGGGCCCAGAGCCGGGATGAAGGCGTTGCGGTTGTGAACCCGGCGGCCCATGCGGCGAGCTCGCGGGTCAGGCCCGGTGTCGGGGCGGGGATAGCGGATTGCTGGTTCATCGTTGTCTCCCTGAGAGCCAGATTCAAAAGTTCATGAGACATGGCAATACCTTGCGAGCGTTCACCTTGCGAGCCTTCGGGTCATCAGCTTGATGCTTGCGATGAAGGCCCAGGCTGTCGAGCTTTCGATGGATGCCTCGCAATCCTTTGCCAGCCTGCGGCAGCGCCCGAGCCAGGCGAAGGTGCGCTCGACCACCCGGCGGCGGGGCAAGACCTCGAAACCGTTGGCGGTGTCAGACCGCTTGATGATCTCGATGGTCCAGTCGCCGTGGCGCTTGAGCGCGGACCTCGGTTTCTCCCCGGCATAGCCGCCGCCGGCGAAGACGTGGCGAAGCCAGGGGAAGCGATACCGGATGGCCCCGGGCACGTCCGGCGCCCCGTCGCGGTCCTGAATATCGGCGCCATGGATCACGGCGAACAGCATCAGGCCAAGTGTGTCGGTGACGATGTGGCGCGTGCGGCCCTTGACCCTTTTCCCGGCGTCATAGCCGCAAACCCCTCCACTCTCGGTCGTTTTCATGCTCTGGCTGTCGATCACACCCGCCGCCTGTATGATAATGGGGGCTGGCTTCTCGGCCTTCCAGCTCGTGCGTGCCGGCAACCAGCAGATGGTTGATCGTCTGCCACAGGCCAGCGTTGCGCCACGCATAGACATAGCCCCGGACCGTCGAGACCGGCGGGGAATCCTTCGGCAGCATCCGCCACTGACAGCCGCTAATCCCGATATGGAAGATCGCATCCGTGACCGCGCGGAGGTCCGATGTCCTCGCTCGGCCACCGCGCCGGGCGGGCGGCAGAAGTGGCGCAATCAGCGTCCACTCGCGGTCGGTCAAATCGCCTGGATAGCGCGTGCAATCCCGTCTATGCTCAACACGAGCGGTATCGTCCCATGGCATTCGATCCTCCATCTTCTCGTCAAAGACGGTGAACCACAACCTGCCGATATCGCTCATCAACTTGTAAATCAGGCTCTTAGGGCGGTTATCCGGCATGGCCGGCGATCATGTCCAGTACCGGCAGCAGGTAATTGCGGAACTTCTCCGGGTCCTCGCTCATGGGAAAATGGCCGAGGCCGTCCATGACGGTCAGTTCCGCGCCGGGAATCCTGGCCGCCGTTTCGCGGCTGGCATCCGGTGTGCAGGAATAATCATACTCGCCGGTCAGCATGTAGAGCGGGCAGCGGGTGGTGTCAATTTCGGCCAGCCGGTCGGAGACATCGCCGTCGACGGAGTAGAAATGCAGGTCGCCCAGGAACACTCCCGGCCCGCCCTGCATGTAGTGCCACAGCGTCTCCCACCGATGCGGGGCAGGGGCACCGGGGCCGACCAGGCCGTAGCAATAGGCGGCACAAACCTCACCGCCGTGGATGGTGGGCTTGTGCAGGTAGGAGATGTCGAAATAGCGCTGCACGAAGGCCGAGGATTGCAACCCGATGGCGGCCCGGAACAGGTCCGGGTGGCGGCCCGCCAGTTCCAGCACCACCCGCCCGCCGATCGAGCAGCCCATGGCGACGGGGCGATCGAGCCCAAGCGCTCGGGAAACCGTGGTAATCAGTCCCACATAGGCGTCGGTGGTCAGTTTGTATTCTTCGCGCTCCCAGCCCTCGGGCGGCGAGGATTTGCCGTGCCAGGGCATATCGAAGACGACGACGCGGAAGCGGCTGGTGATCTGCGGGTCGTTCAGCAGGGCCCGGAACTGGCGTCCGTCGGAGCCGGCGGTGTGGAGGCAGAGGAGAGGGATACCGCTTCCCGCCTCCTCCCAGTAGAGCCGGTGGGGCCGCCCGTGGATGTCGAGGCGCATATACCGCCCGATGATGGGCTCGACGATGGGCCCGACGACGGATTCGGGGGTAACGGTCATTGCGCGACCTCCAGCTTGGCGGGGGGTCTCCAGCACCAGCTTCAGGTAGAGGAGATTGGCCATCAGCAGGTCGAGGTTGCCCTCGAAGCGCATACTCCCCTCGCGGATCAGGGCGATCAGGTCGTGGTGGCGGGGCTTGGGGAGCGGTTTCCAGAACTCGGCCCATGCGTCTTCGGTGCCGCGGATGGCGAAGTCCCAGTTGGATATCTGCGTTTCGACCGGTCGGATGGTTTCGATGCGGCCGGCGCGGATTTTCACCACATAGCCGCGCGCGCCGATCTCGAGCAGCATGTCGGCGCAGATCCAGCGGCCGCGGCGGACCAGCGCCGGGTCGTCGTTCACAAGGCGTTGCAGGTGTTCGATCATTCTCTCTCCGCCGGGTTGTCGCGCTTGAAAGACTATGCTTGCCGAACTCGGCGCGACGCATCAAGTTCGGTTTTGCGATGAAACAGGGGGCGAGGCAGGGGATCATGGGCCGCAAGACCGTCGGGATCATTGCAAATGTGATGACGACCGGGCCGGGTTCGCCCGGCCAGCGCGCGAGCCTGCGTTATATCAGTGCCGTCGCGGACATCGCGGGAGCGGTGCCGCTGATCATCCCGGCGGTCCCGGAGACCCAGGACATTGGGCATCTGGTCGATATCCTTGACGGTATCGTGCTGACCGGCGCCCGGCCGAACGTGCATCCCAGCCGCTACGGGGCCGAACCATCACCGGCCTACGAGCCCTATGACGAGGGTCGCGACGGGGTCGCGATCCCGTTGATCCGGGCCGCGGTCGAGGCCGGGGTGGCGCTGTTCGGCATCTGCCGGGGGTTTCAGGAGATCAACGTCGCATATGGTGGTACGCTGCATCCGGAGATCCGCGATCTGCCGGGACGGACGAACCATCGGATGCCGCCAGGGGAGACCGATGCGGCGGTGGTCTACCGGCTGCGCCACCGGGTCCGGTTGACCCCGGACGGGCGGATCGCAGCGTTGCTGGGCAGCGAGGATGCAATGGTCAATTCGCTGCACGGGCAGGGGATCTTGCGGGAGGGTCCGCGTATCACGGTCGAGGGATGGGCCGAGGACGGCACCCCGGAGGCGCTGCACGTGGCGGAGGCAGCGGGCTTTGCCATCGGGGTGCAGTGGCACGCGGAATATGATGCCGCGGCCGACCCGGTGAACCGGCGGTTGTTCGAGGCGTTTGGGGCGGCGCTGGGGTAGGGCTCGCGGGCATGCCATCCGCACAGATGCCGCAATGTTGCACGCTGCGGGCTTGCCAACGTTGCTGCGCTTCAAACTGTGGTAGTCTACCGATAACACTTTCATTCGCCCGGGAATGCTGGTCCGCGTTCGGGTTGCGAGATCAAAAGTGATACTTGACAGATTTGCATGGTGGAAAGGGTAAAGCGATGTTTTTGCAGAAAATCCGATGACTCGCACTATCCTGCTTCACCGCCGTTATGCAGTTCGGCATGCCTCTCGCCAGTGCCGAGACCTTCATTGGTTCGCAGACCGGGTACAACATTTTTGTTTATCTGAGAATGAACAAGGACGCCGCCCAGGATCTGCTTTCAGAGGGATGGACATCAGCACCCTGGTCAAAGGGTGCCTGGAAGGGCGCCAACTTGATGCTGATACTCAACGAGACCTATGCGGAATTCGACACTGCGCGCAAGTCGGTCCGCGATGCGGGCTGCTTGAGCAAGTTGGTGATCACTTGGGGCCGCAGCGAAGAGGTAAAATGGCGCATATTCGTCCCTTCCCAATTTGCGACAGACAACATCAATCTGCGCTTCGGCGCGGCGCCGACAATTGCGGCGATCCGGCGTGAGATGTCGCGTGAGAGCGACGGGACGCAGTACCCGACCGTAACCGAATGTTGGATGGTCGAAGCCGATGGCGGTCTGCTGTCGTTCGAGATGACGTTCGACGCACGCAAGCCGCGTTTTTCCAAACCCACGGGACGCACCGCCAATCCCGATGATCCGGATGCGCCGATGCGGATATTCCGCATCGAGCAGCTATCCTACATGATTTACGGCCAGAACGGGATTGATACGGTTGAGAGTGTGAAACTCACCAACTCCATTCCGGAGTTGATGCCGCTGCTTGATGGCACTGAGGATATACTGGCAATCCGGATCCTGCCGGTGAAAATGACCGATCGCACCGATCGCTACGAACCCTAGGCTGGCTTCACTGGCCGGCCCATTCAGTCCTCGCTCTTGTCGAAATCGGCGAAACCCTGGTCCTCGGCGGCCAGCCGTTCGATCAGCGGCGCCGGTTGCCAAACATCGCCGTGGCCCGCGGCATGGAAGCCCTTGATTGCCTCCAGCACCTCTCCCAGCCCCATCTGGTCGGCCCAGAACATCGGGCCGCCGCGATAGATCGGGAAGCTGTAGCCGTAGACATAGGCCACGTCGATGTCGGAGGCGCGCAGCGCAATGCCTTCCTCGAGGATCTTCGCGCCCTCGTTGACCAGCGCCAGCATGCAGCGGTTGACGATCTCGTCGGGGTCGATCCGGCGCCGTTCGCCGTGGCGCTTCAGGCCCTCCTCCTCGACGATGGCGGCCACCTCGGCGTCGGGCATCGGGTCACGGCTGTACGGGGAGTAACGGTAGAAGCCCGCTTCGGTCTTTTGGCCGAAGCGGCCCATCTGGCAAAGCCGGTCGGCGATCGGCTGGGTCTGGCCGGTTTCCTGGCGGATGCGCCAGCTGACATCGAGCCCGGCGAGGTCGGCCATGGCGAAGGGGCCCATTTTGAGACCGAAGTCATAGATCGCCTTGTCGACATGCCGCGGCTGGCAGCCCTCGTAGAGCAGGGCATAGGCTTGGTCGAAATAAGCGTGCAGCATCCGGTTGCCGATGAAGCCATGGCAGACACGGGCCATTACCGGCACCTTGGAGATGCGTTTCGCCAGGTTCATGCAGGTGGCGATTACCTCAATGGAGGTTTTCTCACCTCTTACTTCTTCCAGCAGCCGCATCACATTGGCAGGACTGAAGAAATGCAATCCGATGACATCCTCCGCACGGGCGGTGACGGCGGCGATCCGATCCACGTCCAGGGTCGAGGTATTGGTGGCCAGGATCGCGCCCGGTTTGGCGATGGTGTCGAGTTTGGCGAACAGCTCCTTCTTGACATCCATGTTTTCGAACACCGCCTCGATGATGATATCGGCCCCGGATATATCGGCAAGGTCGAGGCTGGGGGTCAGGAGCGCCATGCGCGCATCGACATCCGCCGCGCTGATCCTGCGCTTGGCGGCGCTGTTCTCGTAGTTCCGCCGGATTGTGGCCATGCCATAGTCGAGCGCTTCCTGGCTGTTTTCGACAATCACCGTCGGAATGCCCGCATTGGCGAAATTCATCGCGATGCCGGCGCCCATGGTGCCGGCGCCGATGACCGCCGCGGTATTGATTTCACGGCGCGGGGTGTCGCGCGGCACGTCGGGAATCTTGCTGGCGTTGCGCTCGGCAAAGAAGAAATGGCGCTGCGCCTTTGACTGGTCGGAGTTCAGAAGTTCGGTGAACAGCTCGCGCTCGCGTCGCATGCCGCCCTCGAAGCTCATCTCGGTGGCGGCCTGGATGGCCGAGATGCAATGCTGGGGCGCGATCAGGTTGCGTTTGATCTTGGCATAGTGCTTGCGGGCGGCGTGGAAGGATTCGGGCCGCCGTGCGGCTTCGGCGATCAGCCGGTCTCGGTCGCGAACCCTGCCCAGCGGGCGCTCCGCGTCCACGACATCGGCGGCAAAATCGAGGGTTGCCGCAAGCAGGTCATCCTCGACAATGCAATCCACCACACCCATCTCGTTGGCCTGGCGGGCGCCTATCGGGGTGCCGGTGCAGATCATCTCGATTGCCCGCTCGACACCGATCAGACGCGGCAGACGCTGCGTGCCGCCGGCTCCGGGCAGGATGCCGAGTTTCACCTCGGGCAGGCCAAGCTTGGCGGACGGCACCGCGAGCCGGTAGTGGCAGGCAAGCGCGGTCTCCAACCCGCCGCCCAACGCCGTTCCGTGGATACCGGCAACGATGGGTTTTGGGCTGTCGTCCATGACTTCATGGATCTCGCGCAGGGTCGGCGAGACCGGCGGTTTGCCGAATTCCGAGATGTCGGCCCCGGCGAAGAAGGTCCGGCCCTCGCAGATGATCACGATCGCGGCCACGTCATCGTCGGCGATTGCCCGTTCAATCCCTTCCAGCAAACCGGTCCGAACACCGTGCCCAAGCGCGTTGACCGGCGGATTGTCTACAGTGAGCACAGCAGCATCACCTTCGAGCGCATAGCGCACGAGATCGTTCATCAGCGTCCCCCTTGAGCGAGTGCGGCGTTTGCGCCGTCTGATTCATCCTTTAGTATTTGGTATGCCATCGCAAGCGTTCCGGCGGGTGGCCTCTAAACTGTTTCATCCTGTGAAATGGCCAGGCCACTGCCGGGTTGCGGCGCTATTCCCGCTGCGGGTTTTGCATTCGCAGCAGATATGTTTGCTCGCCCTCCAGCACCAGATCGCCGTCCTGGTTGTGGATGGTGATCCGGCAGGTCATCACGCCGGTGGTGCGCTGCGCCTTCAGCGCGGATATCTCGGCCCCCGGATACAGCGTGTCACCACAATAAACCCCTTTGAGAAAGCGCGATGACTGCTCGAGGAAGCCGATCAGCGACGGCCCCATCATCTGGGGCAACACGCTGGCGCCGATGCAGGCCTGGATCAAGACCTGAAGCCCGTGCGCCAGCAGGTCACGGTGGCCCTGCGACTGGCAATAGTGCCGGTCGTAGTGGATCGGGTGATTGTCGCCCGAGGCGGCCTGGAAAGCCGAAAAAACCCCCTCGGTCATCGTTCGCGAGGGCAAATAGAATCGTTCCCCGACCTCGAAATCCTCGAAATAGCGCGGCTCGCAGAATTTCAGGGCAAGCGGGTCGATCTTTTCACCGGTCATTGGCGGCTCCTGTATGTGGATGATTTTCCGGCATGTTTCGGCGCCGGGGGGTGTTGCAAGTGTGATCTTGTCGCCAAGGATTTTGCAAGGGTCGCGATTGGAGCAGGCAAGAGTTGATTCCATGCGCCATATCGCCGACCATTGATTGGACGCACCGGGACCGGACCGGATCGAGACCCGGTTGGCGGTCGCTGTTTCTGCCATGTGACGAACAATCAACCGGTCTGGCGGAGGAAACACTATGGTAATCTATCCCTATATCGCTCTGCGCGGCGGATGCTGCGTGAATCTGGTCCATGGCCGGATCGACGAACCGGTCACTTTTGACGCCGACCCGCTGGAGACCGCCAAGGAGTTCGCCCAGGCGGGCGCTGAATGGCTGCATGTGGTCGACCTCGATGCGGTCGCCGGCAGCGGCAGCAATGCGGAGTTGATCTGCGACATCATCCGGCAGGCCAACACCCCGGTGCAGGTAGCGGGCGGCATTCGCAGCGCCGAGCAGGTGCGCGAATGGTTCGACGCCGGGGCCGGGCGCATGGTCTTTGGCACCGCCGCCGTGCGCGCACCGCAGATGGTGAAGGAACTCAGCTATGCCTACCCGGACCAGATTGCCGTCGCCATCGATGTCTGGCAGGGCAATGTGGTGATCAACGGTTGGCGCGAGAGCACCGCCTTCGGCGCCATCGACTTCGTCAAGCAGTTCGCCGAATGGCCACTGTCGCAGGTCATCTTCACCGATATTGACCTCGATCTGGAGTTGCCGGAGTCGAGCATGGCGCTGGTCACCAAGCTGGCTTCCGAGACCTCGACCCCGGTGATTGCCAGTGGGTTTGCCCGGTCGCTGGATGACATTTCGGCACTGAAGTACCTCTACAACATCTCCGGCGTCATCGTTGGCCGGGCGCTGTTCGAAGGCGCTTTCACGCTGGACGAAGCACTGGAACTGGCCAAGCCGACCCCGGAGCCGATCGCCGCGTTCGTCTGATACGAGGTTTGATTGTTTCCGACCCATCGACCCGAAGATCCGCTGTCCCGGGCTTGACCCGGGACACGACGGTTATGGCGGATAGGCTTCGATCAACGGGTCTTGGTATTTTGCGCCTGTCCGAAAGCTGACGCTTTCGGTGCGCCGCCCCCTGCCGGGATTTATGCGCCTGTCCGGCCCCCTGTGTCATGCCCGTGCTTGACACCGGCATCCGGCTCTCAAGCCGTCGAAGCAAAGACTGGATTGCCCGGTTAAGCCGTAGCACGACGGTTCAGGCGCTCAGTCCAGTCCGAATTCCCGCAGGACAGCTTCGGTGTGTTCGCCGAACGCCGGGCAGGGCCGGTTTGGTGCCGAGTGTCCGGGGTTGTGCGGGACCGGCAGAGATGTGCCGGGCAGAACCTCGACCTTGGGCGCGGAATTTGCTCCCGCGACCTGTGGTTCGGCCAGCCAATCGGTGAATTCGTTGATCCGGCTGGCCAAAACGCCCGCGCCGGTCAACCGGGCGACCCAGTCGTCGGTTGTCCGTTCGGCGAAGCGGGTGGAGATTATCTCCAGGAGCGGGGCGAGGTTCTGCGATCGGGCGGCGAAACTGGCAAAGCGCGGGTCCGACACCAAGCCGGGTTCGCCGATCGCGCCGGCCAACGCCTGGAAATGCGTCTCGCGCACCAGTGTCACCGCGACCCAGCCGTCGCGGGTGGCGTAACTGCCGGCGGGCGGGTTGATCGCCTCGGGCGGGCGGCCGAGATAGGCGGTCTCCATTACCTTCGGCCCGAGGAGCGCCGCCGCCGACTGTATCAGCGACACGTCGATATGCTGCGCCTGTCGGGCCTGGCGGGCGCCAGCGGGCCAGAGCGCCATGCTGACGGCCTGGAAAGCGTACATCCCGGTGACCGCATCGACAATGGTGGTGTCGGTCTTGTGCGGGATGCCGTCGCGGCCCCGGTTGATCGACATAAAGCCGGAAAACGCCTGCGCCACCGTGTCGGTCATCGGGTCGGCGGCGCGTGGGCCGGTTCGGCCGTAGCCCGATATGGTAAGGTAGATCACCGAGGGGTTGCGCGCCCGCACTGCGTCGAAACCGATCCCGAGCTTTGCCGTCGCCCCGGGGCGGGCGCTTTCGATCACGACATCGGCCCGTTCCGCCAGCGCCAGGGCGCGGTTCAGGCCCCGAGGGTCCTTCAGGTTCAGGACCAGGCTTTGCTTGCCAAGGTTGTAGTAGAGCGCGCTGACCGAGGTACTGTCCGGACCGGCGCCGAGTTCGCGCATCCAGTCGCCCTGGGGTGGTTCAACCTTCAGCACCCGCGCCCCGTGATCGGCGAGAAGCCGGCCGCAATAGGGGCCGGCGATCCCTTGCGAGAGGTCCAGCACCAGCAATCCGGCCAGTGGTTGTGCGGTTATCATGGTGGTGATGGCTCCGTCATCGGTGATGCTGGGAAAGATGCGGGATCGTTGCTACGACTCGCAACTTAACGCGGCAACTGATGGGGCGATACCGGGAATGCTCGACGCGGCAGGCACCAGGCTTTCCAGATTGACCGCGCCGGCGATGGTTGGGCTGGCGGCGCTGGAACTGGTCTATATGGTCGGGGAAGTCGAGGCCGCCGGGTTGCTGGGGCGCGGTGCGGCGTTGTTGGTGGTGCTGGTGGTGAGCCCGCGTTTCGGAATCCGGGAATGGGTGCTGCTTGGGGTGGCGCTGGCGCTGACGGCGGGGCTTTCCGCCAGCGGTGATGGTTGGAAAGCTGCCCGCTATGCTCTCGATCAGGGGGCCTTCTTCGCCGCCTTTATCCTGCTGATGACGTTGCTGCGCGAGGCGGCAGTGACCTCGCCCGCGGTGCTGAGTATGGGGCATTTCCTGACCAGCAAGCAACCGGGCAGCCGCTTCGTCGCGACCTATCTGGGCGGGCATCTGTCCGGTGTTCTGCTGAATTTCGGCGCCATCAGCCTGTTGTCGCCGCTGGTGCAGCGCGGGGTCAGGGCCGAGCCGGTCGTCACCGAGGAAGACGAGCGCCGCGCCGCCATTCGCGAGCAGCGTCAGCTTTCGGCGCTGATCCGGGGGTTTGCCTGTGTGATCACCTGGGCGCCGACGACCCTGACCCAGGCGATCATCCTGCAATCCCTGCCGGGGCTGAACGTGGCGCGGGTGATGGTGCTGGGGCTCGCCCTCTCGGGCGTTTTCCTGCTGGTCGGCTTGGTCGAGGACCGGCTGCGCTGGGGCCGCCCGCGCCGCCGGGCGCCAGGATCGCCGCTGGTTCGGTTCCCGGGGATCGCGGCGCGCGACCTTGGGCTGGTGGCGCTGTTCCTGATCACCGGCACCTACGCCGCGCGCGAGATACTGGACATCACGACGGCGCAGGCACTGATGCTGATGGCGCCGTTGGTTCTGATCGGGTGGGTGTTTACCCAGAATGCCGGCGAAGGGGTGGGGCAGGGTGTCCGGGCGGTGCGCCGGAGGTTGGGCGAGATCTCCGAAGGTCCGCTGCCCCGGATGACCCGCGATGCCTGTCTGCTGGGCCTTGCCGGGTTCATCGGTGCCGCTGCGGCACGGTTGGCGCCGGTGGATGCGATTGCCGCGCGTCTGGCGCTGGAGAGCGTCCCGCCCTGGCTGTTCCTGCTCAGCCTGCCCGCGATCATCATACTGTCCGGCAACATCGCCGTGAGCCCGATCATCGTGGTGGTGTTCCTCAGCGCGGTGATCTCGGCCCTACCGGTGCTGCCCGCCGATCCCGACCTGATCGCGGTGGCTTTGGGCGGCGGTTGGGCGTTGAGCATGACCGCGTCGCCGAATGCGACCGGGCCGATCCTGCTTTCGGGGATCACCGGGTTACCGACAACGGTGCTGACCTGGCGTTGGAACGGGGTCTATTCGTTGGCGGCGATGGCGGTGCTGGGAGTGGGGCTTTATCTGTTGTCGTGAGGCAATCGGGTGTGCGGGTCTCGCTCAGCGAGACTCCGAATTATCCCCTGGATTGCGGGGCGTCGAGGGCGGCGCCGGAGGCGATCAGGGCCTCGATCTCGGCCTCGGAGTAGCCTGCCTCGGCCAACACCGCGCGGGTGTCCTGGCCGAAGCGAGGCGGGCGGAGGCGGGCGGCCTGGGGCGGGGTGCGGCTCATCTTGATCGGGTTGCCGAGGGTGCGGAAGCCGTCGATGTCGACGGTCATTTCGCGGTGCAGGGTGTGGGGATGCCCGACAACCTCATGGGTTTCCAGCACCGGGCCTGCGGGCGCGCCAGCCTTCATCAGGGCGGCGGCCAGCTCCTCGCCATCCCACTGGGCCATGGCGGGGCTGAACTCGGCGCGCAGCGCGTGCTTGTTCTCGAGCCGTCCTGAATTGTCGATGAAGCGCGGGTCAGAGGCCAGTTCGGGTCGCCCGACGGTCTCGCAGATCTTGCGGAACTGGGTGTCGTTGCCGCCGGCGATGAAGACCTTGCAGGTCTTGGTCGGAAACGCGTCGTATGGCGACAGGTTCGAGTGCGTGTTGCCGGTGATCTGGGGGTGCTTGCCGCTGAGGAAAAAGTTGGCCGCATGGGGGAACAGCATCGAGATGGCGGTGTCGTATAGGGTCATGTCGAGATACTGGCCCTGGCCGGAATTCGACCGCTCGTAGAGCGCCATGGCGATGCCGAATGCAGCCGCCATGCCGGTGCCAATATCGACCAGCGGGATGCCAAGGCGGGTGGCCGGACCGCCCTCGGGGCCATTGACGCTCATTAGTCCTGCCTGGGCCTGGACCACGGCGTCGTAACCCGGCATTCCGCCATGGGGGCCGTCGGAGCCAAAGCCGGAGATGCGGCAGTGAATCAAGCGGGGGAAGCGGTCTTTCAGGACGTCCTCGTAGCCGAGCCCCCATTTCTCCATGCCGCCGGGCTTGAAGTTCTCGACCAGCACGTCGGCGCCCTCCAGCAGGCGCAGCAGCACGTCGCGGCCCTGCGCTTGGCGCAGATCCAACGCCATGCCGCGCTTGTTGCGATTGACGCCGAGGAAGTAGGAGGCGGCCCCGGCCTCCTTGTCGAAAGGGGGGCCCCAACCGCGCACGTCGTCGCCGTGGGGTGGCTCGATCTTGATGACGTCGGCGCCGTGGTCGCCCAGCCACTGGGTTCCGAACGGGCCGCCGAGCACCCGTGTCAGATCGATCACCTTCACGCCGTCGAGCGCTCCCATGCATTTCTCCATTCGTTGGTCAGGTTTACACTTCAGGTGGCCACGCCCCAGATGCGTTCCGCGAACTGGGGATAGAACCCCGCGATCTGCGGCGCAATATCCCGGCGCAATCTTTCCAGTCTTTCCGGCGTGGGCGCGGGGGTCGCGCCGATCTGCGGCGCGTGGTCGAAGCTGAAGCCGGTGGCCCGGGCGACGGTTTCGGGCGTGTCGCCGCCATGGACGCTTTCCAGCCGGAAGCGGGGGGTGGTGGAGTTGAACGAGAACACCGCGCGGTTGGTCACCAGCGCCTTCGGGCCGCCGCGGCGCCAGACCTCGGGCGGGCTGGTGCCGGGGGCGGAGATGAAATCGACCTTTTCAACCAGGGTGCGGGGGCTGTGCTCCTCGCGAAACAGGATCACCCTGGGTACGGCGAAATACATCAGGGCCGAGCCGAACGAGCCAGGGAAACGTTTGGTCACATTGGGATAATCACCGATGCCGACCAGGTTGATGTTGGCCTGGCCGTCGATCTGCACGCCCCCGAGGAAGAAGGTGTCGATGCGGCCTTGCCCGGCGGCGTCGAACAGCTCGCGCGCGCCCTCGGCGAAGGGGTTGTGGCGCAGGGAATGCAGGATCGAGACGTGCATGCGCCGATTATTTTGGCGGCGGGATTCTGCCTTGGCCAACAGGGCGGCGGCACCGGGGATGGGTGAGGCCGCGCCGACGGCGACGTGGCGGTCGCCGTGCAGCATGTCCGCCAGGGTAACGATCAGCAGTTCCTCGGGGGTGTGGCTCATTGGGTTTGGCTCGTGGGGAGAGTTTCCACCACCAGGGCGAGGCCGGTCAGATAGGCCGCGAAGCCTGCTGCGGTCTTGGCGGCTGTCGCGTATTTGCGGATTTCATCGGCGTCCGGTGGGTAGATATCGGTCAGGCCGCAGGGCCAGGCGCCGTTCTCGGCAACCGCGATGCCGTCGACATAGAAGGCGGGCAGGGCGCCGGCGGCGGTGGCCTCGGTCTCGTAGAGGCTGGTGTCGACAATCTTTTCAACGGTTACCAGGACCTTGGACGATGCATGAACTAATGTCGCTATCTCCCTGCGACGTCCAATGAAAATGTTTCCGTCGCGGTCGGCATAGGGGGCGTGGAACAGGACTGCGTCCAGCTTGACGGCAGGCAGCAGCAGGATCGGGTCCGGCGCGTTGCCGAAGGGGCTGTCGATCACCTGCCAGTCGGGCCGGTGGGCGGCGATGTCGGAGCCGATGACGCCGCGCAGGGGCATGAAGGGGACACCCTTCTCGGTCGCCTGAAGTTGGGAGTGGAGCGCCGGGCAGGTGCTGTCCCGCATCTCGAAACCGCCGTTCAGGAAGGCTTCGGTGAAGCGCGGTGCCAGACCGTGTTCGCCCAGGGTCACCGCCGCCGCCTCGACGCTGGCAACACAGCCCGCGCCGATCAGCATGTCGCCCTGGAGCGTTGTCAGCGGCAGGCAGTAGAGCCGCAGGCCACGTGCGCCACGGGCGATCAGGGCGCGGGTTGCCGCCATCGGCACGCCGGAATAATCGGCAGGAACGCCCAGCAGCGCACCATCGGGGATCGCCTCGGCGATTTTGTCCAGGGTCAGGCGGTCGAACGCGTCCATGGGTCTATCCATCAGCCTGCTGATATTCGGGCGGTAATCTTAATAGGGCCCGGATTTCCTGTGTGAAACCCGATCTCGCCGCATATCATATGACGGATGATCATATGGCGGCGCGACGGCGAGGCAAGGGCGGTATCCATGCGGGACGGCGATGCACTGGGGGCAGGGGATCCAGGCGCATTGGATGCAATGTTCGGCGCGCGCTGTGAGGCCGGCGCATTGCTTGGGCTTGCCGAAGCGTATCGGCGGTTCGGCTGGCTGGGCGCCGGGCTGGATCCGTTGGGGTTGATGTCGCAGGAGGCTCCGGAGGAATTGGACCCGGGGCTGTATGGTTTGGACGCTGCCGACGCCGCGCCGTTGCGCCGCGCCTATTGCGGCGCGATCGGCTGGGAGATCGGTCATGTCCAGGACCGGGTGCGGCGCGACTGGCTGGCGGCGCGGGCCGAGGAAGCATCGGAGCCTGAGGCGGCCGAGCGCGCCGGCGCGCTGGCGCTGATCGCGAAGGGCGAGCATCTGGAGGCGGTGTTCGGGCGCCGGATGCCGGGGGTCAAGACCTTCGGGTTGAGCGGGGCCGAAGGGTATCTGGTGCTGACCGATGCGGTGATGCGGGGTGCCGTCGAGGCCGGCGCCCGGAGCATCCTGTCGGGCGGGATGCATCGGGGGCGCTTTACCCAGGTGGGGTTGAACTTCGGCAAACCGCTGGCGCGGTTGATCGCCGAGGCCCAGGGGGTACCGGAGCTGCCGTTCGAGACCGGCGCTGCGTCGGATGTGCCGTATCACCTGGGATTTGAGGGAACGGTGCGGATCGCCGGGCGCGAGGTGGCGATGTGGGCGTCGCCCCACCCCTCGCATCTGTCGGTGGTCGGGCCGATGATGCAGGGGCGCGCGCGGGCGGTGGCAGATAGGGAAGGTGCTGCGGCGGTGCTGCCGTTGATCCTGCATACCGACGCCGCAATCGCCGGGCAGGGGATCAATGCCGAGGTGTTCCAGCTATCCGGGCTGGCGCCGTTCGACATCGGCGGCACGGTGCACCTGATCCTGAACAACCAGATTGGGTTTACTACCGGGCCGGAGGAAGGGCGAACGGCGCGCAGTTGCTCGGACATCGCCAAGCTGATCGAGGCGCCGGTGATTCATGTGAATGGGGATGATCCGGATGCGCTGCTGCGGGTTGGCAAGGTGGCGGCGGACTACCGGGCGGCGTTCGGTGCCGATATCGTCGTCGACATGGTCGCCTATCGGCGCAAGGGGCACAATGAGATCGACGAGCCGCGCTTTACCCAACCTGGCGCGCATCGGGTGATCGATGCGATGCACGCGTTGTCCGGGCGGTATGGGCGTGAGATTGGGGCCGAGGCGGACCTGGGTGATTTTGCCGCCGCGTTGGATGCGGGCTTTGAGGCGGCGAAGGACTGGCTGGCGAATGGGCCGGAGGGCAAGCCCGGTCTTGCGCCGGACATCGAGGCGCGGATGTGCGATCCGGTGGCGACCGGGGTCGAGCCTGGGGTGCTGCGCCGGTTGGGCCGCCATTTGACGACGGTGCCCGACGGGTTCTCGCTGCATCCCAAGGTGGCGCGGTTTCTGGCCTCGCGTTCCGATGCAATCGAGGCCGGTGAGGGGATCGATTGGGCGACCGCCGAAGCTTTGGCGCTGGCCAGTCTGGCGGAGAGTGGCACGGCGGTTCGCCTGGGCGGGCAGGATTCGGTGCGCGGAGCATTCACCCAGCGGCATCTGGCGTTGTTCGATCAGCAGACCGGTGCGCGGCACGCGGTGCTGGACGGGTTGGCGGCGCATGTGGAAGTTTACAATGCGCCGCTGATCGAGAATGCGCTTCTGGCGTTCGAGTATGGGTTGAGTGCGGCAACGCCGGACCGGTTGACGGTCTGGGAGGCGCAGTTTGGCGATTTCCTGAATGTCGCCCAGCCGGTGTTTGATCAGTTGATCGCCTGCGCCGAGCATCGCTGGCTGTTCGAGAGCGGGTTGATGATCCTGCTGCCGCACGGGCTGGACGGGGCCGGCCCGGACCACGTGACGGCGCGGCCCGAACGGCTGCTGGCGGCCTGTGCGCGGGGCAATATCCGGGTGGTGAACGCCTCGACCCCGGCGAATTTCTTCCATGCGCTGCGCCGCCAGATGGTCGAGCCATTCCGCAAGCCGCTGGTGGTGTTGACGCCAAAGGCGCTGCTGCGCCATCGGGGGTGTGTCTCGCGGCTGGACGAGATGGGGCCGGGGACGCATTTCCGCAATGTGATCGGTGAGGATGTTGACGGCGCGCGGCGGGCCGTTCTTTGCACCGGGAAACTGTTCTACTATCTGAATGCGGCGCGGCGGGAACGCGGCATCGAGGATGTGGCGCTGATCCGGTTGGAGCAGCTTTATCCGCTGGATGAGGTGGCGCTTGCCGATGCGCTGGCGCCATTTGGCAGCGCCGAGGTCGTCTGGACGCAGGAAGAGCCGGAGAATATGGGGTATTTCGGTTGGCTCGACCGGCGATTGGAGCGGATTGCCGGGCGGCGGGTCGGGTTGGTCTCGCGGCCACCGATGCCCAGCCCGGCAACCGGGCCGAAGAAATGGAACGATGCGGAGTTCGCTGCCTTGCTGGACACGGCGCTGGGGGAGAAAACATGACCGTATCCGACGAAACCATCGCGCTGTTGCAGGCGCTGAACACGCCGACGCTGTCGAATGCTTTGGAAGACCTGGGGATCGATGGAGTCATCGAGGGGCTGTTGCCTGCCGGGACCGGTCTGCGCTGCGTCGGGCGGGCGGTCACGGTGCGCGAAGTGACCGGGCCGCGCGGCGCGTATCCGGCTGCGGATTTCAAGGTGGGCGAGATGATCGACGCGGCGGGGGCGGGGGATGTGATCGTGGTCGCGAATGACGGCGCGCCGATTTCGACCTGGGGCGGCACCGCCTCGTATGCGGCGCATCTGAAGGGGATCGCCGGGCTGGTGGTCGATGGCGGTATTCGTGACCGCGAGGAAATTTGCGAGATCGGCTTTCCGGCTTTTGCCCGGCACATGATTCCGACCACCGGCAAGACCCGGATCCGGGTTGAGGCGATTGGTGACGCCATTATTTGCGGCGGCGTTCGGGTGAACCCCGGCGATGTCATCATTGCCGACGGGACCGGCATTGTCTGTATTCCGGCTGCGCGTGCGGGGGAGGTGGCGGAGATGGCCACCCGTTATGCCGCCGACGATGCCCAGGCGATGCGGGAGTTGGAGCAGGGCTTGAGCTTTCGCGAAGCCATGGCGAAGTTTGCCAAGATATGATTGCGCCCGAGACGCTCGCCCGCCTGAAACAGGCCGCCGGGCCGCGCGGGTTCATAGATAACCCGGACGAGATCGTGCCCTATTGTACGCCGTTCCGGGATGGCTGGGTTGGCGAGACGCCGTTGGTGCTGCGGCCCTCGACCGCTGAGGAAGTCGCAGCACTGGTGCGTATTTGCGCCGAGACCAGGACCCCTGTCGTGCCGCAGGGCGGCAATACCGGCATGACCGGGGGCGGGCATCCGCATAAGGGAGGGGACGAGGTCGTGCTGTCGACCGGACGGCTGAAGCGTATCCGCGAGGTCGATCCGCTGAACGACACCATCACGGTGGAAGCGGGCGTCGTGCTGGCCGACATCCAGCGGGCGGCGCAGGAGGTGGACCGGTTGTTCCCGCTGTCGCTGGGGGCGGAGGGGTCGTGCCAGATTGGCGGTAACCTGTCGACCAATGCGGGCGGTGTCCATGTGGTGCGCTACGGCAATGCGCGCGCCATGGTGCTGGGGCTGGAGGTGGTAACCGGGGATGGCGAAGTGTGGGATGGGCTGCGGGCGCTGCGCAAGGATAACGCGGGCTATGACCTGAAGCATATCTTCATTGGCGCCGAGGGCACGCTGGGGATCATCACCGCCGCCGTACTGCGGCTGTTCCCCAACCCGCGTGATCGCCAGACGGCATTGATCGAGGTTGCCGGGCCGCAGGCGGCGGTCGAGTTGCTGGCGCGGCTGCGTGGTGCGGTGGGGGATGCGGTCAGCGCGTTCGAGTTGATGCATCGCAACACGTTCATGCTGGCGACCCGAACCATGGGCCATGCCGATCCAATGACGGGAGAGCACCCGTGGCGGGTGCTGCTGGACCTGACCGGGCAGGAGCCCCCGGGCAGTTTGCGCGAGCCGCTGGAGGACGTTCTGGCGGAGGCCTTCGAGGCGGGTCTGGTCAGCGACGCCATTGTCGCCAGTTCCGAGGCGCAGGCGGATGCCTTGTGGAAGGTTCGCGAGGATCAGGCCGAAGTGCAGCGACATGCAGGCAAGGGCATCAAACATGATGTGTCTGTGCCGGTCTCGCGGGTGCCGGAGTTCATCGCCCGTGCCGATGACGCGATGGAGCGGGCCTATCCCGGCCATGTGATTTGCTCGTTTGGGCATGTGGGCGACGGCAATATCCATTACAATCCGATCGAGCCGCCGGGCTGGGACCAAGCGCGCTGGGTTGCCGAGACCGGTAAGATCAACCGCATCGTCCACGATATTGTCGCCGAACTGGGCGGCTCGATCACCGCCGAGCATGGCGTCGGGCGGCTGCGCATGGGTGAGTTGGTCCATTACAAATCGCCGGTCGAGATCGGTTTGATGCGGCGGTTGAAACGCGCCTTCGATCCGGCGAACATCCTGAACCCCGGCAAGGTATTGTTGTCGCCGGAGGGAGGATGACATGGGATCGGTCTGTTTCAGCCCCGAACACGAGATGTTTCGCGACCAGATCCGCCGCTTTGTCGCCGAGGAAGTGCGCCCCAATGCGGATGCCTGGGAGGCGGCGGGGGAAATCCCGCGTGAGGTTTTCCGCCGGATGGGGACGCTGGGGTTCCTGGGCGCGCGCTACGCGGCGGAATATGGCGGCGCCGGGATGGATGTGTTCGCCAGCATCGTGCTGGGCGAAGAGTTGGGCCGCGCCGGGTTGTCGGGCTTTGCCGCAGCGACCCTGGTGCATACCGACATGGCCTCGCCGCATCTGGCCCGCTTTGGCACGGACCAGCAGAAGGCGCGCTATCTGCCCGGCATCGTCGCGGGCGAGACGGTCACCGCCATTGCTGTCACGGAGCCGGGCGCGGGCTCAGATGTGGCGGGCCTGACCACGCGGGCGGAGCCCAGCGGTAATGGCTGGGTGCTGAACGGGGCCAAGCTCTACATCACCAACGGGGCGCTGGCGGACCTGTATTTTATCGCGGCGCGGACCGACCCTGCGGCGAAGCCCTCGCGCGGGTTGTCGATCTTCATCGTCGAGAAGGGGACGCCGGGTCTCGATGTGGCGCGAAAGCTCGACAAGCTGGGTTGGCTGTGCTCGGACACCGCTGAATTACACATCGAGGATTGCCGCCTGCCCGCCGATGCGCTGCTGGGCGAGGCGGGCAGGGGGTTCTACCAGATCGTCGACAGCTTCCAGAACGAGCGGTTGGTGATGGGCGCGATGACCGTCGGCGAGGCGGAGCGCGCCATCGAGATCACGCTGGAGCACGTACGCACGCGCACCGCCTTTGGCGCACCCTTGTGGGAGAAACAGACGGTGCGGCACAAGCTGGCCCATTGTGCCACGCGCGCCGAGGCGGCGCGGCAGTTGGTGCATCACACGGCGTCGCTGGTCTCGCGGGGCCGCGAATGCGCGCGCGAGATATCGATGATCAAGGTCTTTTGCGCCGAGATGGTGCAGGAGGTGGTGCATAGCTGCCTGCAACTGCATGGCGGATCGGGTTACATGCGCGGGATGGAGATCGAGCGGCTGTACCGCGACGTGCGCATCCATTCGATTGGCGGCGGGGCGACCGAGGTAATGCTGGACGAGATCGCCAAGCGTATGGAAGGGTGACAAATCATAACTGTGATCGAAAAAAATGCCATCCGGGCCGACACTGATATATAGAAGCAGGCGTATAGCGAGGTCAGAAATGAAAATAAATGACGGTGAAATGCTGCGGAAATAACATCCAACGGGAGGAAATCGAATGAAACTACTGGCGAAATCAACACTGATGGCGGCGGCACTGACGCTGGCGGCGATCGGTGGCGCATCGGCAGCCAATGTCGATGGTCCGGCTGTATTCTGGAAATGGTCGACCTGGGGCAAGCCCCGGGCCTTTACCGCCGGCATCGAGAAGCTTTCCGAGCGCGTCGCCGAAGAGACCGGCGGCAAGTTCAACATCAAGATTTTCTATGGTGGGCAACTGTCGAAAAGCCGTGAAAATCTTGACGGACTGAAGAACAACGCCTTCGAGGGGGCGATGTTCTGCAACTTCTACAGCCCGGGCAAGAACCCATCCTTCATGGTGTTCTCGCTGCCCTTCCTGCCTCTCGGCAATTTTGAAGTCTCGGCCTATGTACGCAACAAGCTGTTCGAGCACCCGGCGCTGCAGGCCGACATGGCGCAGTGGAACGCGATCCCCTATGTCTCGACCCTGCTGCCGCAGTACGAGTTCCTCGGCACCGGCAAGCCGCCGCTGACTCTGGCGGACTGGAGCGGTATGCGGGTGCGCGCCGGCGGCGGTGTCGGCCAGGCGATGGAGAGGCTCGGCGCGACGCGCCAGACGGTGTCGGCATCCGAGACTTACACGCTGATGCAGCGCGGCGGCGTCGATGCGGTGTCGTTCCCGTTCACCTATGCCCACGTCTCCTACAAGATCAGCGAGTTGTCGAAGTGGTATACCTCGAACCTGTCGCCCGGCACCTCGGAATGCCCGATGGTATTCAACAAGACCGCATTCGAAGCCCTGCCACAGCAGTATCAGGATTTGCTGATGGGCCTCAAAGACGAGGTCAGCGAGGCCATGATCGCCAAATACCAGGCGGCGGACGAGGTAAACCTGCCAGCTTTCGAGGCGGCGATGCAGAAGATCGTCTATGACGATGCGACGCTGGCAAAGTTCAAGGAGGTCGCCGGCGAACCGGTCTGGGTCCAGTGGATTTCCGACAACAAGGACAAGTTCGACGCTCAGGATGTGTTCGATCAGGTCTGGGCGCTGGCCAAGGAAGCCCAACAGTAATCTCGCGCTCACAACTGCGGACGGCCCCCGGCTGATTCTGGGGCCGTCAGTCTGTACCCTGCCGGGAGGTCCTCCGCATGACCGAGATCAACGACCAACTGGGACGATGGGTCGATCGTTCCGACCGTTTGCTTCGCCCAGTCGAGGATTCGATGAATCTGGTCGCGGCGATAGCGATCATGTCTCTGATGCTGCTCGGCGTTGTGCAGATCGTACTCCGCGCGAAATGGCTCTTCAATGCGCCAATCTTCGGATATATCGACGTGATCGAAATAACCATGCCGGCCATGGCGATCCTCGGTTTTGCCTATTGCCAGCGCGAGGGGGTCCATATCCGGATGGATATCCTGGTCCGGCGCTTCAAGGGCCGCTTGCTGTGGGCGGTGGAGGCCTTCACGACATTCTTTACCCTGGTGATTATCGCGCTGTTGGTGCGCTACTCTTGGGTATTCTTCTACGATGCCTATAACTTGGGTGACAGCACCAGAGATGCCGAGCTTTTGATCTGGCCGACCAAGCTGGTCGTTCCGGTGGCGTTTGGTGTCTGTGTCCTTCGCCTGATCATCCAGCTTTTCGGTTCTCTGCGTCTGACCATGTCGCCCGACCTGGAACCGGTCGGGGTGGTCGTGGCCAAGGACGCAGCCGGGCAGGCGCAGGAGGAAATCCGCGAAGTCATGGGCGATGCGGACGGCGAGGGGGACAGCAAATGATCCTCGGCATTGGATACGACGACCCAATCCTTGTCGGGTTGATTGCGCTGGGGCTCATGTTCGGGATGGCAGTTCTGGGCATGCGGGTGGCCTTCGCCGCCGCATTGGCAGGTTTTCTCGGGCTGGTGGAGCTGATCGGCTGGTGGCCGGGCGCGACCACTGTCGGCACCATTCCCTACGCGAAGACCTCGATCTACGCGCTGTCGGTACTGCCGCCGTTCATCCTGATCGGCTTTCTTGCCTTCCACGCCGGAATGACCACGAAACTGTTCGATGCGGCACGCAAATGGATCGGCTGGGTGCCCGGCGGGCTGGCGGTCGCGACGGTGTTCGCCACCGCGGGTTTCGCCGCTGTATCCGGGGCCTCGACGGCGACCGCGGCAGTGTTCAGCCGGGTCGCGATCCCGGAGATGCTGGCCTACAAATACGACAAGAAGCTCGCCGCCGGGGTGGTCGCGGCAGCTGGCACGCTGGCGACCCTGATCCCGCCCTCGGCGATCCTGGTGATCTACGCCATCATCGTCGAGGAATCGGTCGGCGCTCTGCTGCTTGCGGGCTTCCTGCCCGGCATCTTCTCGGCCTTGTTCTATGCCGGGATCATCATCTTCTGGGCCAAGATCAAACCCGGCGTCGGCCCGTCCGTCGGCGGCTACACCTGGGGTCAGCGCTTCGCCTCGATCCCCGGCATTTTGCCGATTTTCGCCGTCGTCATCATCATCATGACCGCGATCTACGACGGCTGGGCGACACCGACCGAGGCCGGGGCGCTTGGCGCCTTCATCGTGCTGGTGCTGGCGGTGATCCGTGGCATGCGACTGGCCAAGCTGAAAGAGGCGCTGATGGAGACCGCGCGCCTGACGGTGATGATCTTCACGCTGATCTGGGGTGTCTACATCTTCGTCACCTTCCTGAACTACTCCGGCGTGCCGCAGGCGTTCAGCTCCTGGATCGTCACTCTCGAAGCCGATCCCTATCTGATCCTGTTCGCGATCCTGATCGGCTACACCATCCTCGGCATGTTCATGGATGCCATCGGAATGCTGCTGGTGACGCTGCCGATCTTCTACCCTGCGGTCATGGCGCTGAACGGCGGCGAATACGCGACCCCCGAGACCTCGCCCTTCGGCCTGACCCAGACCGAGGCCTCGATCTGGTTCGGGATTATTGTCGTCAAGATGGCCGAGGTCTGTCTGATAACGCCGCCGATCGGTCTGAACTGCTTTGTCGTCAACGGTGTGCAACCGAGCATTCCGCTGGCGGATGTGTTCCGGGGTGTTACATTGTTCTTCATCGCCGATGCGCTGACCATCGTGGGTCTGGTCATGTTCCCGGAGATCGTCACCTGGCTGCCGAACTTGATGCGGAGCTGACCGCGGCCCGATGTCGATTGCCCGCCCTGATCGCAGCGAATTCACCGGGGCGGCGATCGGCGTCGTGGCGCTGTGCTTCACGCTCAACACCCTGGCGCGCGGCCTGGGCGAGACCTTCGCGGTGTTCTACGGCTCGTTCCTGGACGAGTTCGGCTGGAGCCGGACCGAGGTGTCGGCGATCTGTTCGGTCTTCATGATCGGCATCGGCATCGGCATCGGCATCGGTGGGCCTTGCATCGGAATGACCTTCGACCGGCTTGGGGGCGGGCGGTCTATCTGGGCGGGTTGCTGGCCTATGGGCTGGGCTTCCTGGTTGCCAGCCGGATGGAGACACTGTGGCAAGGTTATCTGGGCCTGGGGGTGCTGGTGGGAATCGGTGCGGCGGCAACCGGCATGACCCCCGCCACCGGCCTGCTGGCGCGATGGTTCAATCGCAGCCTGGGGCTCGCCACCGGGGTTGCCTATGCCGGGCTGGCGCTGGACCTATCAGACGCTGGGGATCGGTATGCTCGCCCTGGCGGTGATGATCCTGATCCTGCCGTGGCGGCGGATCGGGGCCGGGGCTGTGGTTAAACTGTCACCGCGGCCGCAACCGCTGGCGATCAATCGAAAATACCTGACGCGGGCGCCGTTCTGGGGCATGTTCCTGGTGTTCTTCACCGCAGCAATTGCGACCTATGTGATCCAGGTGCAGGCGGTGGTTTATCTGGAGGAGGCTGGCTATTCGCCGATTGCCGCAACCTTCTTCTTCGGACTGAACAGTTTTGCCGCCCTGATCGGCATCGTCGGAGCTGGTTGGCTGGCCGACCGGTTCGGCGGACGGGCAATCGCGACGGCGACCTTCATCGGATCGATCATCGGCATCCTGGCGTTGGCGGCGCTTGGCTCGGGCCCCAATCCTTGGCTTCTGTGCCTGTTCATGCTGGGCTTCGGCGGAGCGATGGGGTCGCGCGGGCCGATTGTCTCGTCGCTGTCGGCAAAGCTGTTCCCAGGGCAAGTGGGGGCGGTGTTCGGTGCGGTGATGATTGGCATGGGGCTGGGCGGGGCTTTCGGCTCGTGGATCGCGGGCTGGCTATATGAACACACCGGCGATTACACTTGGGGCTTCGCGGTCGCGATCGGGGCGATGCTGATCGGTATCGCCCAGTTCTGGCTGATCGAGGAGTTGGCGACAGGACGCTGGCGGGAGGAACACGCATGAATCAAGGCATGATTCCGGGAGAACTGACGGCCGACCAGCAGGCGATCCGCGAGGCCATCCAACGGCTGATGGAACCCTTCGGCGACGATTACTGGCTGAAGCGCGACGAGACTGCGACCTTCCCACACGATTTCCGCCAGGCGGTTGCGGCCGGTGGTTGGTTGGGGGTGGCCTTGCCCGAGGCGTATGGCGGCTCCGGCCTCGGTGTTGGCGATGCGGTGGTGATGATGGAGGCGGTCGCCAACTCGCCCGGCGCGATGTCGGCGGCCAGTTCTGTACATTTGAACATTTTCGGGCCGCAGGCCATCGTAAAGCACGGTACGCAGGAGCAGAAGGCCAACTGGCTGCCACCGATTATCGCGGGCGATCTGATCACCTGCTTTGGCGTCACCGAGCCGGATGTTGGCCTCGATACAACACGGATAACTACCGCCGCCCGACGCGACGGGGATGACTACGTGATAAATGGCCGAAAGATTTGGACCTCGGTCGCGCAGCAGGCACATCGGGTGGTGCTGCTTGCCCGGACGGCGGAATACGACCCGACACACCCAACCGAGGGCCTGTCCCTGTTTTTTGCCGAACTTGACCCGGCTCATGTCGAGATCCGCGAGATACCGAAGATGGGCCGCCACGCCGTCAATTCGAACATGGTTTTCTATGATGGGTTGCGGGTGCCTGCAAGCGACCGGATCGGCGAGGAAGGCAGGGGTTTTCGCTACATCCTCGACAGCCTGAACCCGGAGCGCTGCCTGCTTGCTGCCGAAGCCATCGGGGTGGGTCGACAGGCCCTGACCCGCGCGACTGACTATGCCCGCGAGCGCGAGGTGTTCCAGCGCCCCATCGGTCAGAACCAGTCCATTCAGCACCCGCTGGCGCAAAGCTGGGCCGAGTTGGAGGCCGCCTGGATGATGACACTGCGCGCCGCTGCCCTCTACGATACTGGTCAACCCTGTGGGCCCGAAGCGAATGCCGCCAAATACCTCGGCGCCGAGGCGGGCTACCACGCCTGCGAGCGCGCCGTGCTGACCCATGGCGGAATGGGGTATGCCCGCGAATTCCATGTGGAGCGGCTGCTGCGCGAGGTCTGGATTAACCGCCTGACCCCGGTCAGTCAGCAACTGATCTTGTGCCATATCGCCGAGAAGGTGCTGGGCCTGCCGAAGTCCTATTGACTGCGCCGACGTTCCTGATGCTCGCGGTAGGCGATGAAGAAACCGCTGGCGAACACCACGAGCGCACCGATCCAGGTATAGAGGTCCGGCAGCTCGCCGAAGACCCACAGCCCCAGCAGGGTCGCCCAGACCAGTTTGAGGAAGTCGAAGGGCAGCACGGCGGTTGGTTCGGTCTCCTTCAGCGCCTGGCTGAGCGCCAGCTGCGCGATGGTTCCCAGAATGCCGATGGCTGCCAGCCAGACCCACATATCGGGCGGCGGTGTCACCCAGACCCACAGCGCCGGCCCCAGCGAGAATATGCTGAGGAAGATGTTCATGTAGGCGGTTATTGCGAAGCTGGAATCGGTGCGCGAGAGAACCTTGATGACGATCATTGTCGCGGCCCAAACCAGCGCCGAGGAGACCACCAGGATCGATCCCAGATCGGCCGGGATCATCCCCGGCCGCAGGATGATCAGTGTGCCGGAAAATCCCGCGACAATCGCCAGCCAGCGGCGGATGCGGAACCGCTCGCCGAGAAAGATCACGCTGAGCACCGCCGTGAAAATCGGTGCCGAGAAGGCCAGCGCCGTGACCCGGGCCACCGGGGTTATCGCCAGGCCGGTGAAGAACATCAGCATCGCGACCGAATTGAGTACCCCGCGCACGGCGTGCAGTCCGATGCGCCGCGTTCGCAGGAAGGCGAGCCCGCTCGACATCAACAGCGGCGCAAAGACGATCACCCCGAAGATGTTTCGCAAAAAGGCGATCTGCAGTGGCGGAACATCACGCGCGACATAGCGCACCAGCACATGCATGGTGGAGAAAAACACCGTTGCGATGCACATCAACAAGATACCCCGCAATACCGGGGGTGCGGCCTGCCAGAAGTTGATCATCCCCGGCAGCGGGTTTTCGCGGAATTCGGTCAAGGGCGAGGCTCCTAGTGTATGCAAGAGTGTGCACGAGAAAATCGGCGCGCCGCAACCGTCTGATGCGTTGTCGGGGAGGGCAGGGGGAGCAGATCCTCCATTGGATGAAATTCGGGCCAAGAGATTTGGGGGCGAGGCAATGACAGGGCAGGAAATCCGGGTTCCGGCAAATGGGCTGACGCGGATGCTGACGCGGGTATTCGTGGCCGCCGGAGGCAATGCGGAGGAGGCCGGGGCGATCGCCAGCAATCTGGTTGATGCCAATCTGGCAGGTCATGACAGCCACGGGGTGATCCGCACCCGGCGTTACCTGTTCTGGGAGTCACAAGGCATCCTGGTGTTCGGAAAATCGGTCGAGACGGTGCTGGAGGCGCCGGGTTTCGCCCTGTTGGACGGGGGCCACGGCTTTGGCCAGACGATTGGTCCGCAGGCGGTCGCCAAGGGGGTTGAGAAGGTGCGCGAGAACGGCTTTGCGCTGATTGGTCTGCGCCGGGCCGGGCATCTGGGCCGGATCGGCGCATTGGCCGAATTGGCAATCGCCGAGGGGCTGGTTTCGATCCATTTCGTCAATGTCGCCAACAGTGTTCTGGTTGCACCCTTCGGGACCGCGTCGCGGCGGATGTCGACGGCACCGGTTTGCGTTGGCGTGCCCAATGGCGAGGGAGATTTTATCCTGGATTTCGCCACCTCGCGGGTTGCGGAGGGCAAGGTTCTGGTTGCCCGCAATGCCGGAGTACCGGCGGCCCCCGGCAGTCTGATCGGCCCGGATGGCGCTTACTCTACCGACCCGGACATGCTGTACGGCCCGGCCGTGCCCGGCGCGGTCGATGACCCGCGCGCCGGGCCGGGTGCGTTGGCGCCTATGGGCGAGCACAAAGGGTCCGGCATGGCCCTGGCCTGCGAGTTGCTGGCGGGGGCGCTGACCGGCTCCGGCGTGGCGACCGAGGCGGGAACCAAGCGCAGTCACAATGGCATGTTGTCGATCTATCTCGACCCGGATCTTATGGATGACGGTCATGGCTGGGCTGCCTCGGCCGCTGATTACATCGCGGAAATCCGCGCCAGTGTCCCGGCGGACCCCGGCGTATCGGTCATGGTGCCCGGTGACCCCGAGCGAAAGCACTGCGCCGAGCGGTTGGCCAACGGGCTGCCGTTGGCACCGGACGTGTGGGAGAGCTTGCTGGCGGCCGGGGCGAGCAAGGGGTTGGACCGGGGTGAGTTGGTGGCGCTGGCCCGGGGTTAGATCGGATCGCTGCCAGCCCATTCAGGCGTCCTGATTCATAAATCGTTCACGAATCTATTTGGTCTATATTTCAATATGTTAGATAGGTGTCCACGTGTGGACACCCGCACCACCGCCGGTCACATATCCTGCGAACCGGTTCCGCTTCGATCCGGTTGCATTCACTCCGCCGCGCTTCCCACGGCGCCGGTCGCCTCCAGCGCCGCGATCTCGTCGGCCGACAGTCCGGCTTCGGTCAGGATTTCCCGGTTGTGTTCGCCCATGCGCGGGGCCGGGCGACTGGCTTGCTCGTCCACTCCGGCGAAATCCAGCGGGTGGCGGGTGACGCGCAGTGGTCCCTCGGTTGGGTGCTGCTCGGTGTGGAAAAAACCGCTGGAGGCCAGATGCGGATCGTTGAACAGATCCTCGAGTTGGTTGATCGGCCCGCATGGGATGTCGGCAGCGCGCAGCAATTCGAGCCATTCGGCGGTGGTTTTGACCGGCATCGCCTCGTCAATGACCTTGCAGAGCTGGTGGATTCGTTCGCTGCGCGCTGCCGGGTCGCCGAACCATGGCTCGGCGGCGATGTCGGCGCGGCCGACGATCTCCATGAACCGGGTCCAGTGTTTCTGGGCGTAGGGCAGCACGGCGATGAAGCCGTCCTTGGTGGGGTAGGGGCGGCGGTAGGGGTTGAGGAGACGCTTGTAGCCGGGCGGGCTGAGGGGCGGGTCGAAGATCTCGCCGCTGAGGTGCTCGACCATCAGGAAATGGGTGGCGCACTCCATCATCGGCACCTCGAAGGCCAGCGCCTGGCCGGTGCGCTCGCGGTGCAGGAGCGCAGCCAGCACACCCTCGACGATGAACAGGCCGGAGATCTTGTCGACCGCGATCTGCGGCACGTAGCGTGGCGCGCCGTCGGCACGGGCGTTCACCGCGGCGAAACCGGAGAGACCCTGCACGACGTCGTCATAGGCGCCGTCATCGGCGTAGACGCCGTCCTTGCCGAAGCCGATCGCGGCACAGTGGATCAGCTTTGGGTATTTGGCGGTGAGCGTCTCCGGATTGATCCCCAGCCTGTGTGCCGCCGGGCGGCGCATGTTGTGGACCAGCACATCGGCGGTGGCGATCACCCGGTTCAGCGCGGCGCGCGCTTCCGGGCGTTTCAGGTCCAGCACCAGGCTGCGCTTGTCGCGGTTGACGTTCAGGAACATGCCGCCCATGCCTGAGTGACGCGCAGGCGCGATGTGGCGCACGGCTTCGCCCTCGGGCGGTTCAACCTTGATGACATCGGCGCCCAGGGCGCCCAGTTGATAGGTGGCGAACGGTCCCATGACCACGCTGGTCAGGTCGACCACGCGGATGCCGGAGAGGAGCGGTGTCATGCGATTCTGGCTCCCTGCCTCAATGCCGGGCCGCAGTGGCCCGCAGAAAATCCGCTATAGCCAAGCCGTGGCGGGGTGAGAACCGATTAATCACCGGCCGCACGATAGATCACCAGGCTGATCTGTTGGATGTTCCTCTGATTGCGCTATTCTTGCCGCAAACCAGGCGTCGGAGGAGCGAGCAAATGATCGAACGCAAACAGCGCAAACAGTTCACACCGGTTCTGGGCAGGCGCATGGCGCATGTGGAGATGGGTGCGGGCGAGCCGGTGCTGTTCCTGCACGGCAACCCGACCTCGTCGTTTCTGTGGCGCGATGTAATGGGTGCGATGGACGCCGTGGGGCGCTTGCTGGCGCCGGACCTGATCGGCATGGGCGACAGCGACAAGCTGGTGGATCCGGGGCCGGAATCGTATCGGTTTGTGGAGCATCGGAGGTATCTGGATGCCTGGATCGATGCGGTGATCCCGGAGGGAGAGGTCACCCTGGTGATCCACGACTGGGGCTCGGCGCTGGGTTTCGACTGGGCACGGCGGAATCCTGACCGGGTGCGTGGGATCGCCTATATGGAAGCCATCGTCCAGCCGATGAGTTGGGAGGAATGGCCGGAGCGCGTTCGTCCGATCTTTCAGGGGATGCGTTCTGAGGCTGGAGACGCGATGGTTCTTGAGAAGAATGTGTTTGTCGAGCGCATCCTGCCGGGTTCGATTCTGCGCGAGTTGAGCCAGGCCGAGATGGCGGAGTATCGGCGCCCGTTCCTGGAGCCGGGTGAAGACCGCCGGCCGACGCTAACCTGGCCGCGGCAGATTCCGTTGGGCGGTGAACCGGTGGACGTGGTCGAGATCGTCGGTGCGTATTCGGAATGGTTGACGGTTTGCGCGGTTCCAAAATTGTTCGTTAACGCGGAACCCGGTGCGATCCTGACCGGTCCGATGCGCGAGACAGCGCGCGGTTTTGCCAATCAGAGCGAGGTGACCGTGCGAGGACTGCATTTTATTCAGGAAGATTCTGGGGCGGAGATAGGGGAATGGATCTCGAATTGGATTAAGAAACATTAATAAGTGTTGGTAATAATGATCAAAACGGTATTGAGGATAAGTGGGATGCGCGCGTGGCGGCATTTCCTGGGTGGGTATATTTTTAACATAATATTCATTATGCGACTAATTAGGAAGCTGGATCTGTTCAATGCTGTGGTAATTCACGTGTAGGTTTCCTTATTTGATGAGGCATTGATTATGAGACTCTTTTCGAGTTTCAGTGCCCTACCCTGCAAATCACCTAAATGACTGGATCGAGGCAATGTTGGTCGTTTGCTGCAGCGCCTTAAGAGGGAGGGATTCCAAAAATTGATCAACAACGGGAAAAAAGGAGCCGCCTGCCCTTTCGGGAGGCGGCTCAGTGGCGTTCCAGAGAGTTCGGGACAAAACACGTATCCGGCAAGGTGGGGTTCCGGATCGGGTTGGGACTGCCGGAAAATGCCGGCAATGGGGATCATCGGGGGCAACCGAGGATCGCGGTGTCCCGCCCTGGACCGCAGGCGACTGGTACGCAAGAGACTGGGAAACGAAACGCTGGTTAAAAACGAACCGGAGTGCTCAGAAAAATGCCGGCAGGGTGAACCCGGCGAAGATCAGGGCGCAGACACCGGCGAAACCGAGCGCATCGATCAGCGCCTCTCGTGGCGCTTCAGCAGCGAATTTCCGGGCTTTCAGGAGCATGATCATTCTTGACCTCCGACGATTGTTCTCTCGTTATGTTCCTTTAATGTTCTATTAAAGTTCTCGTTAAAAATCAAGAACAATTTGTGAACAAATGTTCGTATCGCGTCTTAACCGCTTTTCATCATCAACACGGAAACGTCGCGCTCCATCATATAAAGAAGCGTTCTCAATGCCTTGCCTCGATCGGTCGCCAGTTCCGGGTCGCGCGCCATCACCAACCGGGCGTCGTCGCGGGCCAGGGTCATCAACGCGGCATCGCTGTCGAGCGTCGCGATTCGGAATTGGGGCAGGCCGGATTGGGCGGTTCCCAGCAGGTCTCCCGCCCCTCGCAGCCGCAGATCCTCCTCGGCGATGCGAAATCCGTCTTCGGTCTCGCGTATGATGTCGAGCCGCGCCCGTGCGGTCGCGCCCAAGGGTGGGGCATAGAGCAGGAGGCAGAACGATTGCCCGGCCCCGCGTCCGACCCGGCCGCGAAGTTGGTGAAGTTGCGCCAGGCCGAAGCTTTCGGCCTGCTCGATCACCATGATGGTTGCTTCGGGCACATCGACGCCAACCTCGATCACGGTTGTGGCCACCAAAACGCGGCGCGCGCCGGACTGGAAGCCGGCCATGGCGGCGTCCTTTTCGTCTGGCGGCATCTGGCCGTGGACCAGGGCCACGTTGTCGGAGCCCAAGGCATCGGCCAGCATCCGGTGGCGCTCCTCGGCGGCGACCAGCGGCACTAGGTCGCTTTCCTTGACCAGCGGGCAGACCCAGTAGGCGCGCTGGCCATTCGCGATGGCGGCGCGCAGGCGGCCAACCACCTCGTCGTAGCGTTCCATCGAGACCAGCCGGGTTTCGACCGGCTGGCGGCCCGGCGGTTTCTCGTCCAGTACCGAAATGTCGAGGTCGCCATAGCCCGCCAGCGCTAAGGTGCGCGGGATCGGGGTTGCCGTCATCACCAGAACGTCGGCGCCGTGCGGGGCCTTGGCGGTCAGTTCCATGCGCTGGCGCACGCCGAAGCGGTGCTGCTCGTCGACCACGGCGAGGCGGAGGTCGTGGAAGGTCACATCCTGTTGGAACAGCGCGTGGGTGCCAATGACGATCCGGGCCGAGCCGTCGGCGATGGCGGCGAGCTTTTTTGCCCGGCCCGCGCCCTTGTCGCGCCCGGTCAGCAGGACCATCTCGACGCCGACCTCGCCGCAGATGCGGGCGAGCCCGGCGCTGTGCTGGCGGGCGAGAATCTCGGTGGGCGCCATCAGGGCGCCCTGCCCTCCTGCCTCGGCGGCGGTCAGCATCGCCATCATCGCAACCCAGGTCTTGCCCGAGCCGACATCGCCTTGCAGCAGGCGCATCATGCGTTCGGGCGCGCCCATGTCCTCGGCGATTTCGCCGATGGTGTGGATTTGCGCGCCGGTTGGCTGGTAGCCGAAAGCGGCCTGCGCCTTGGCCCTGAGCGCCCCGTCACCGGCGCTGACCTGCCCCTTGCCACGACGCATCCGGGCACGGGCGATCTGGAGCGCAAGCTGGTGGGAGAGGAACTCGTCATATGCCAGGCGCTGGCGGAACGGCGCGCCGTAACTGAGGGATTGGAGGGATTCGGGCCGATGCACGGTTTGCAGCGCTTCGAGCCATCCGGGCCAGTCGTGCTTCGCCAATATCGCCGGGTCGAGCCACTCCGGCAGGTCCGGTAGTTTGGGCAGCGCGCCCGCCATCGTGTGGGCGATGGCGCGCTGTCCCAACCCTTGCGTCAGGGGGTAGACCGGCTCGAACGGGTCGAGGTCCCGGGCTTCGTCCTCGGAGACGATCAGGTCGGGATGCGGCATCTGCAGCCGTCCGTCATAGCTTTCGATCTTGCCCGAGATCACGCGGGTTTGACCCGGCGGCAGGGCGCGCTGCACCCAGTCGCCCTTTGCGTGAAAGAAGATCAGTTCCATGTAGACCTTGGCGCCCTGGACATGCACCCGGTAGGGTCGGCCCCGGGTACGGGGCGGATCGTGCTCGCCCACCGTCACCGCCACCGTGACCACCTGCCCCGGGTCGATGCCGATCAGGGTGCCGCGCAGGCGCCGGTCGATCACCCCGCTGGGCAACAGGAAGATGAGATCGACCAGCCGGGTCACCCCCAGCTTTTCATAAAGCCGGGCGGTCTTGGCGCCGACGCCGGGCAACCCGGTGATATCGGCGAAGAGCGGGAACAGGATTTCGGGCCGCGACATGGGCGCGAGGATGCGATGTCTGCGGGCTGCGTTCAACCGCCGATCAGCGCCAGCCAGCCGTCTTCGTCGAGGGTCTCGATGCCGAGCGCCACTGCCTTCTTCAACTTTGAGCCCGCGCCCGGCCCAGCCACCACCAGGTCGGTCCTGGCCGAGACCGAGCCGGAGACCTTGGCCCCCAGTTTTTCGGCCTGCGCCTTGGCTTCGGCCCGGCTGATCTTTTCCAGTGTGCCGGTGAAGACGACGATCTTGCCCGCGACCCGGCTGCCGTCGATTGTCGGCGCTTCGGCGTCCTCGGGTGTGACGTGGGCCAGAAGGCGAGCGAGCGCGCCCTGGTTGTGGGCGTCGGCGAAGAAAGCGATCACGGCGTCGGCCAGCACTGCGCCGATACCGTCGATGGCGGTGATCTGGTCCCGGGCCTCCGCGTTATCGGCGGCGGCGGTCATGGCTTCGGCGAAGGTCGGCCAGCTGAGATAGTGGCGCGCGAACATCCGTGCCGTAGTTTCGCCGACATGGCGAATGCCCAGCGCGAAGATGAAGCGGGCGAGGCCGACCGAGCGGCGCTCTGCGATGGCGTTGAACAGGTTCTCGATCGATTTGGCGTTGGTTGGGCGGTTCTTGTCGTCGCGGCGGTAGAGGTCGAGATCGCCGGACTGCTGGCGTGTTTGCAGGGTGAAGATATCGGCGGGTTCGGCGATCCGGCCCTCGGTGCTGAAGGCTTCGACCTGCTTGGCTCCGAGCCCATCGATGTCGAGAGCGGTGCGGCTGACAAAATGCTTCAGGCGCTCGACCGCCTGCGCCGGGCAGATCAGGCCGCCGGTGCAGCGGCGCGCGACTTCACCTTCCTCGCGAATTGCGGGGCTTTCGCAGATTGGGCATTTTGTTGGAAACTTATAAGGTTGGGCGTTGACGGGGCGGCGCGCCAGGTCCACGTCCAACACCTTGGGGATAACGTCTCCGGCGCGGTAGATCTGGACCGTGTCGCCGATACGAAGGTCCCTGCCCTCGCGTATCTGCTCTGCGCCGCTGCTCTTCCCGGCGATGTAGTCTTCATTGTGCAGGGTCGCGTTGGAGACAACGACGCCGCCGACGGTTACCGGCTTTAGGCGGGCTACTGGTGACAGAACGCCGGTACGGCCGACCTGGATGTCGATGTCCTCCAGCACGGTGAAGGCCTTCTCGGCCGGGAACTTGTGGGCGATGGCCCAGCGGGGTTCGCGCGAGCGGAAGCCGAGCCGTTCCTGCCAGTCCAGCCGGTCGACCTTGTAGACGACACCGTCGATATCGTAGCCGAGGGTGACGCGGTCCTCCTCGATCTGGCGGTAGTGGGCCAGCATCTCGGCGACCGAGGCGCAACGTTTGGTCAGCGGGTTGGTTTTGAAGCCCCAGCCGGCCAGTGCCTTGATGACGCCGGACTGGGTGGTGGCTGGCAGGCTGGAGACCTCGCCCCAGACATAGGCGAAGAAACGCAGCGGGCGGGACGCCGTGATCGTTGAGTCCAATTGGCGCAAGCTGCCTGCGGCGGCGTTGCGGGGGTTGGCGAAGGGTTTGGCGGCTTTTGCCTCTTGCGCCGTGTTCAGTGCGGCGAAATCCGTATGGTGCATGTAGACTTCGCCGCGGACCTCGAAGACCGGCGGCACGTCGCCGGTCAGGCGTTCGGGGATGTCGTCGATGGTGCGGGCGTTGGCGGTGACGTTCTCGCCTTCGGAGCCATCGCCACGGGTGGCGGCTTCGACCAGGACACCACCTTCATAGCGGAGCGAGAGGGAAAGGCCGTCAATCTTAGGTTCTGATGTTATTTCAATTAGTTCTGCCGATAAGTTAAGAAACTTTTTTATCCTTTCAACGAAACCCTCGACATCCTCATCAGAGAAGGCGTTGCCCAGCGACAGCATCGGCACCCGGTGGCGCACCTTGCCGAAACCTTCGGAGGGGGCCGCGCCGACCCGGGTGGTCGGGCTGTCGGGCTGCAAGAATTGGGGAAAGGCGGTTTCCAGCGCCACGAGGCGGCGGCGGAGCGCGTCATATTCGGCATCGGTGACCATCGGCGCGTCTTCGCTGTAATAGGCGCGATCATGGGCCGCGACCTCCGCCGTCAGGCGGACGATTTCGGCCTTGGCCTGCTCCTCGGGTAGGTCCTCGATATCGGTGGTCCCGGTCATTGCGTCTCCCTCGGGGACAGAGTTTGGCCAAGCCCGCGCGAAGGTCAAGTTTCCGTCAGTGGACGAAGCGCCCGTGCGGTGGATCCCGCGACAAGAGACCTGCGGCGAGAATTCGGCCCAACCCGCCGCCAATATGCGCCTCGGTCGCCACCCCGCCATTGGACAACCAGTGCATCATCACGTTGAACGCAATCAGGAAATGGATCGACAGGACGTAGCGGCCCCAGGTGTCGCCCGACCGCCGGATCCACTGGAACTCCCGGAATTTAACCGCCCGGAGCATTCCCATGATCGCCGCCGAGCCGCCGACCAGCGGGCCGGAGATGTCGTTTGTCAGGCCGAAGATGATGCCTCCGGCGACCCCGCAAATGACGAACAGGATCAGTAGCCGAATAGCGCCGATATAGCGGCAGAGGAAGGGCGCGACGAAGAGGAAGAGCGCCCCGTTGACCGCCAGGTGCAGCGGCCCGGCATGGACAAAGAGATAGGTGACGAACATGCCGAGAAGGCCCTGTGAGGAGCCGCCTGCCAGCCAAGCGTCGAACTTGCGGTCCATGAAGCCATGTTCGGTCATCATCTGGAACCGGAATTGCGACCAGTTTGCTGGATCAAGCGCGCCAAACCAGATGTAGAGTTCGACGCCGATCATCGCGGCGAGGATCGGCCACGCACCCAGGGTGGAGTAGCGCGGCGGTGGCGCTTTCATCGCCGTGTCCACCTGCGCCATGTCGTGCCCCTCAGATCTCTTCTTCCAGCGCCTCGGCGCGGCTTTTGCCGGAGACCTCTTGCGCCAGCGCGGCGCTCATGAAGGCGTCGAGGTCGCCGTCGAGCACACCGCCGGTGTCGGAGGTTTCCACCGCGGTGCGCAGATCCTTCACCATCTGGTAGGGCTGCAATACATACGAGCGGATCTGGTGGCCCCAGCCGATGTCCGATTTGCTGTCATGGGCGTCCTGGATTGCCTCGGTGCGCTTCTTCATCTCGAGGTCGTAAAGACGGGCGCGCAGTGCGGCCAAGCAGTTTGCGCGGTTCTGGTGCTGGGATTTCTCCGACGAGGTGACGACGATGCCGGTGGGGATATGGGTCATCCGCACTGCCGAATCGGTGGTGTTGACGTGCTGGCCGCCCGCGCCGGAAGAGCGGTAGGTATCAACCCGGATATCATTGGGAGGGATGTCGATCTCGATGGTGTCGTCGATCACCGGGTAGACCCAGACGCTGGAGAACGAGGTGTGGCGGCGCGCCTGGCTGTCATAGGGCGAGATCCGCACCAGCCGATGGACGCCAGATTCGGTCTTCAGCCAGCCATAGGCGTTGTCGCCCTTGATCTGGTAGGTGGCCGACTTGATGCCCGCCTCCTCGCCCGAGGTTTCGGACATCAATTCGACCATGTAGCCATGTGCCTCGGCCCAGCGCACATACATCCGCGCCAGCATCGCGGCCCAGTCGTTGCTTTCCGTGCCCCCTGCCCCGGAGTTGATTTCCAGGAAGCTGTCATTGCCGTCGACCTCGCCCGACAACAGCGCCTCGATCTCGCGGGCGGCGGCGACGGTGCAGAGTTTGGCCAGCGCGCTTTCGGCCTCGGCAACGATTTCGGCGTCGTCCTCCATCTCGCCCAGTTCGATCAGTTCGGCATTCTCGCTGAGCCCGGTGGCCAGGGCCTTGTAACCGTCGATACCGTCGGCCAGCCTCTGGCGATCGCGCATCACCTTCTGGGCGTCGACCGGGTCGTTCCAGAGGTCAGTATCCTCGGCGCGCGCATCCAGTTCCTCCAGCCGGTGCGCGGCCGTGTCCCAGCCCAGACGTTGACGCAGCAGGTCCAGCGACTTCTCGATTTGGTCGATTACGGCTTGGGTGTCGGCCTTCATGGAATCCTCGAACAGCGCTTGTACTGGCGCCTAGATAGCGGTGGTTTGAAAGCAGGTAAAGCAATGTGACAGCAACTCAGTAGAGCCCGCCGGTCCCAAGCCCGACAGTGCCTGCGGTTGGCGGTTGCGGTTTTGGTGGCGCATCGGTGGTGGTGGCGTCGGTTCCACTGGGCGCCCGGATAGCGTTTTCCTCGTCGAAGGGCAGGTCGGTGGCGTCGATGCCAGTAAACAGGGCCGAACTCATGCCGCCGAACAGCGCATCATCGCCCGAGAGTGCCGTGACGGTGGCGTACAGCTCGGGCTCGGCGCCCAGTTTGAACAGTTCGGTGACGACGTGGGCACCCAGCGAATCATCGGGCAGACGCTCGCCGGTCCCGCGGTCGATCTTGACCTGGATCATCCCGCTGCGGACCGGTTCCTGGAACTCGCCCGGGGTTCGGGTTTTCATTGCTTCGGAGATGAACTCCCTGAACACCGGGCCGCAGAGCGTGCCGCCATAGACGTCGCGCCCCATCGGTGTGGGGGTGTCGTAGCCGATGAAGCAGCCGGCAACCATGTTGGCGGTGAAGCCGATGAACCAGGCATCGCGCGCCTCGTTGGTGGTGCCGGTCTTGCCCGCAACGGGAAAATCCAGCCCGCCCACTGTCCGGATGGCGGTGCCGCGCAAGACAACCCCCTCCATCATCGAGACGAGTTGGTAGGCCGTCACCGGGTCCATGATCTGCAATCTCTGGTCGAACAGCAGTGGTGTGTTCGCGGCGGCGGCATCCTCTCCCACGCAGCCCCGGCATATTCGCGGGTCGTGCCGGAACAGGGTGTTGCCGAAACGGTCCTGGACGCGATCGACCACGGTCGGGCGCACCCGCCTGCCGCCATTGGCGAACATGCCGTAGGCGGCGACCATGTTGTAGAGCGTTGTCTCGCCAGCCCCAAGCGCATAGGACAGTAGGGTCGGCATGTTTTCGTAGACCCCAAAGCGTTCGGCATATTCCGCCACCCGGTCCATGCCGATCTGTTGGGCAATCCGGACCGTCATCAGGTTGCGTGACAATTCCAGACCAAGCCGCAGCGGCGACGGACCGTAGAACTTATCGGAGGAATTCTTCGGGCGCCAGGCTTCCTGCCCCTGCTGACGCACCACCACCGGGGCGTCCAGCACGACCGTGGCCGGGGTATAGCCTGCATCCAGTGCGGCTGCGTAGACGAAGGGCTTGAAGGCCGAACCGGGCTGGCGCAGCGCCTGGGTTGCCCGGTCGAAGACACTCGCCTGGAATGAGAACCCGCCCTGGATCGCCAGCACGCGACCCGAGAACGGATCCATGGCCATGAAACCGCCCTGCACCTCGGGCAATTGGCGCTGAGACCAGGTTTTGCCATCTTCGTCCAGAGCGACGAACACCACATCGCCCTTCTGCCAGAGATCCGAAGGCCGCCTGGGCGCGCCTTGCCTTTCGCCGTCGCGGCGGATCGCCTTGATCCATTTTTTCTCGGTCGCCAGTTTCAGGCGCGCGGTGCCGTCGCCTTCGAGCCCTTCGATACCGACCAGAGCAGTGGTTTTACCGGTATCCAACACCACAGCCGACTGCCAGCCGGGGATGTCGCGCGGCATCTCGACGGCGGCGAGCAGTTCGCGCCAGTTTTCGGTCTCACCACCGGCGACCGCCTCGATCCGGGAGACCGGGCCACGATAAACGGCCCTGCCCCGGTCATACTTCTCCAGCCTGCGGCGCAGCGCGCGGGCGGCGATCTCCTGCAGTTCCGGATCGACCGTCGCACGGATGGTCAGGCCCCCCTCGTACAGTTCGCCCTCGCCCAGTTCGGCGACAAGCTGGCGGCGCACTTCCTGGCTGAAGTAGCTGGGCCGGGCGTTGGCCAATACCTGCGGCCGCTCCTTGCCGACAATGGTCTCGAGGGGGCGTTTCTTGGCCACCTCGGCATCCTCGCGGCTCAGATGGCCGTTCTGCGCCATTTCCTCCAGGACATAATTGCGCCGTTCCAGCGCCCGATCGTACTGGCGCACCGGATGCAGGTCCGACGGCGCTTTGGGCAGCGCCGCCAGGTAGGCGGCATCCTCGGGGGTCAACTCTTCCAGCGTCTTGCCGAAATAGCGTTGGGCGGCGGCAACCACCCCATAGGTGTTCTGGCCCAGGAAGATGTCGTTCATGTAGAGTTCCAGGATCAGGTCCTTCGACATCGCCTCGGAAATACGCACCGAGAGGATGGCCTCCTTGATCTTGCGCTCGAATTTGCGTTCGCGGCCGACCTTAAAATTCTTTACGACCTGCTGGGTGATTGTCGAGGCCCCCGACAGCCGCGCCGGACGCCCGGCGGAGACGGCCAAAACGTAGCGCGCGACCGCCTTGGCGATGCCGACCGCATCGACCCCGGGATGGGAGTAGAAGTTTTTGTCCTCGGCTGAAATGAAGGCGTCCTTGACCAGATCCGGTATCTCGTCGATGGGGATGAAGATCCGCTTTTCGCGATAGAACTCGGCGATGACCTGACCCTCGCCGGAGTAAACCCGGGTCAGCAGTTTCGGATGATAATTCACCAGATCGTCATGCGCGGGCAGGTCGCGGCCATAGAGATAGACCAGCCCGGCAACACCGCCGACCGCAAAGATCACTCCGGTGCTGAGAAAGCTGAACAGGGAGCCAATAAAACGGATCATGCCGCCTCAACCGCCATTTTGTACATGTTCCCGACCAAGACCGGATCGCGGGCCCGACAGTATCGCCATCGGAACAGGCCGTAGCAGGAAGATAGGTCCGCGCAAAGGCGGGTTTAAGGCCTTTGCCCAAGTTACGCTACTTCTTTGGCGCCAAGAAACCGGGGCTGGCAGTGCCGGTCCAGCTATGGATTCCGCGAGCCAACGCCGCCGCCACCCGCCCGCGCCACGCATCCGAGGCCATACGGTGGCGGTCGCGGGCGTTGCTGAGATAGCCAAGCTCGACCAGGATCGACGGGATTTCCGGCGCCTTCAACCCCCTGAAGTTCGCCCTTCGATGCGGTTCGGTCGGCAGCAGCGTCACGTTGCCCGCCATCGCCTCCAGCACCGCTGCCGTCAGGTTGTCGGCCTCGTCGTCGGTGCCACGCTGGGCTAGGTCGACCAGCAGCGATGTCAGGCCGTCGGATTCTCCCACCAGGGCAATGCCGCCGATAATGTCGGCCCTGTTCTCGCGCTCGGCTGGATCGCTCGCCGCCTCGTCGGAGCCTTCACGCGACAAAGTGTAGACATGGGCACCCTCGGCCAGGCCATCGCTGGTGGTGTCCGCATGGAGCGAGACGATCAGGTTGGCCCCGCCGTCGCGGGCGCGCCGGATGCGCTGGCCGAGGGTTAGAAAGCTGTCGTCGGCACGGATCAGGAAGGCGCGAAGGCCCGGTGAGTTGTCAATATTGGTGGCGAGGCGCAGGGCGAAGTCCAGCACAACCTGCTTTTCCGCGACGTTTTCAAAACTCGCCCCCGGGTCGATTCCACCATGGCCGGGATCGATGGCGACAACGACCTCCGCCGCGAACGACGAAGTGGCGAGCACTATCCAGCCTGCCGAAACCATTACGGTCGTGCCAATTTTGGCCCGGACGAGCATCCTGCGCACACGCGCCATCACCAACCCCACAAGTCCAGCATATAACGACCCAAATCCAGCACGCGAACCGCTTGGGCAAAATTCCGTTTGTTTATCCGGTGCTGGTTCTCTATATGCTCAGGGTGGGTTGAGTTGCCCGGACCATTTTCGGAAATCCGTTAAACTTTCGTTGTTTCCTGGGTCCGCTGCAAAGCATCAGTTCCGGCACCTTTCGCGATGCTGCGCAAGACGCACCGCGCGATCAGCCGGATCGGATGAAGATCGATCCGTAAACCGTGCTATGCGCGGTATGATTCACTGCGTCAGAGCTCTGGCGACCGGACAAAGAATGCGATGCAAAACCCACGTGAAATTCGATCAGATCGAGACAGGCATCCGGCCATCCAGGCCAGTGCCCCGGTCGCGCGTCGGCTTAGGCTCGCTCAATATGAAAGATGTCAGATCGCAATGCCCCGGCCGGAGCCGCGGCGCGAAGCGGAATGGCGACAATATACATGGCAAAAAAGATGCTCATCGACGCCACACACCTGGAAGAGACCAGGGTTGTCGTGGCCGATGGAAACAAGGTTGACGAATTCGACTTCGAATCGATCAACAAGCGCCAGCTAGCTGGAAATATCTATCTCGCCAAGGTGGCGCGGGTTGAACCCTCGCTTCAGGCGGCTTTTGTTGAGTACGGCGGGAACCGGCACGGTTTCCTCGCCTTCTCGGAAGTCCATCCCGACTACTACCAGATTCCGGTCGCCGACCGCGAGGCATTGCTGGCCGAGGAAGCGGCCGAGCAAAAACGCTCGGCGGCGCGCGACGAGGACAATGGTGGGGACGGTGAAAATTCCAAACCCCGGTCGCGTCGCGGCAAGCGCCGAACTCGGAGCAAGCAGCCGTCGGAGAACACCGAGGTCAAGGGGCTCGAGGTGATCGAGCTTTCGGGCGAAGATTCCGCGAGCGAACCGGGCCAGGATTCTGTTACCGACGACAGCGCCGCCCCTGCCGAGACCAGCACCCGTGAAGTGAAGGGCCTGGAGATCGCCGATCTGGGCGGTGACGAGGAGGAGAGCGACCCGGCAAGGATTGAGACCGCCGCGGCAGGTGCGCCGGACGCGGAGGCCGATTCGGGTGCCAATTCGGACGATACCTCCACGGACGAAACGGATGAACCGGCTACCACGCCGAAGTCCATCGCCGAAAGCGCTGGCCTCGACGATGACGATTCGGTTTCGGAGGATGTTCTCGAGTCCGCGCCGAAAGATGCCGAAGTCGGCGTCGATGAAGAAGTGAAGCCGAAGGCCAAGCCGACCAGGAAACGCGCTCCGCGCCCGCGCAAGAAACCTGCTGCGAAAGCGGCGGATTCTGATCCGTCGGGTGGCGAAGACGCCGCGGCGGCGCCTGCCGACGCCCCTGCCGAAACGCTCCCCCCCGAGGTCGCTCCCGAGGTTGCCCCCGAAGCTGGCGAGGGTACCGATCAGCCAGCGGCCGGGGAAGCGAAGAAACCAACCCGCACACGCAAGCACCGCGCGCGCGTTAAGGACGATGACGATGTTGAAAACGGCGACACCCCTGGCGGAGCCACCGAGACTGTCGAATCGATTGGCCCCGACGACACTCAGGAAGAAAATGCCAGGGCCCGGGCCAAGCGCAGCCGCCACTACAAGATTCAGGACGTCGTCAAGGCCCGGCAGATCATGCTGGTTCAGGTCGTCAAAGAGGAGCGCGGCAACAAGGGTGCGGCGCTTACCACATACCTGTCGTTGGCGGGCCGTTATTGCGTGTTGATGCCCAACACCGCGCGCGGTGGCGGGATCAGCCGCAAGATCACCAGTGCAGGCGACCGCAAGCGACTGCGCGACATCACCAACGAACTTGATGTTCCCAACGGCATTGGATTGATTGTCCGCACTGCGGGTGCCGAGCGCACCAAGCCCGAGATCAAGCGCGACTTCGAATTTCTGCTGCGCCAGTGGGAGCAGATCCGCGATTTGACACTGAAATCCATCGCGCCGTCGCTGATTTATGAGGAAGGCTCGCTGATCAAGCGATCGATCCGCGATCTCTACTCCAAGGAGATTGACACAATCTTGGTCGAGGGCGAAGAGGCCTACCGCGAGGCCAAAGGCTACATGAAGATGCTCATGCCGTCCCACGCCAAGCATGTGCAGCAATACGTCGAGCCGATCCCGCTGTTCATTCGTTACCAGGTCGAGAGCTATCTCAACGGGATGTTCAGCCCGGTGGTTCAGTTGCGCTCCGGCGGTTACATCGTCATCGGCATCACCGAGGCACTGGTGGCGATCGATGTGAACTCGGGCCGTTCGACCAAGGAATCCTCGATCGAGGAAACCGCGCTCAAAACCAACCTAGAGGCAGCGGACGAGGTGGCGCGCCAGCTTCGTCTGCGCGATCTCGCGGGCCTGATCGTGATCGATTTCATCGACATGGAGGAAAACCGCAACAACCGCGCCGTCGAGAGGCGGATCAAGGACCGGCTCAAGTCGGACCGCGCCCGCATCCAGGTCGGCCGCATCTCCGCATTCGGGCTGATGGAGATGTCGCGCCAGCGGCTGCGCCCGGGGATGCTGGAGGCGACCACTCAGCCCTGCCCGCATTGCCAGGGCCAGGGGATCGTCCGATCGAACGAGAACCTCTCGCTGTCGATCCTGCGCGAAGCCGAGGAAGAAGGCGTGCGCGGCCGCTCGGCCGAAGTTATGGTGACAACCCCGATCGAAATCTCAAACTACATCATGAACATGAAGCGGGCGCATCTGGCCCGCATCGAGAACCGCTACGAACTGGTTGTGACGGTCATTGGCGATCCGTCGATGACCAGCCCGGAATACCGCATCGACCGATTGCGAACCCGTTCGCGTCAGATCGACACTCCGGATGTCGTGATCACCGCGGAATCGGTTGCCGCGTCGTCATCAATGGAGGCGGTCGAGGCAGTGCCCGCGAGTGCCCCTCCGGAGGAACGGTCCGACGACATTGGAGAAGGCCGGTCGCGCCGCCGCCGTGGCAAGCGCGGAGGGCAGCGCCGCCGCCGCGAAGAGAGCGAGAGTGGAGCCGAGGAAAACACCGGCCAGACTGGCGAGAACGCGGGCGAAGCCGCCGCCGCGACTGATGGGGATGGCAGGCCCGATGGCGGGCCCGATGGCGAACGCCGCTCGCGCCGCCGCCGTGGTGGCCGTGGCCGCTCGCGCCGCCAGGATGATGCGGTGGTTGTGGAAGCGGGTCAGCAGGCGGACGAAGATGGGGTCGCCAAGCAGGATGTCGGGGTTGTTGGCGAGACTGGCACTTCGGACCAGCCGGAACCGGTAAAGACCATTGTGGAGGACACCCCCGCAGAAGTGGCGGTCGAGGCTGTGGGTGGCGAAAAAGTGGCGGAACCGGAAGTGCCGGCAACGGACCCGGAGCCCGCGCAGGAACCTGTTGCGGAATTGGAACCGGAGCAGGAATCTGCCAAAGAGCCGGCACCGATCGTGGAACACGAACCGGAGCCGGAACCTGTCGCCGCAGCACCGGCCGAACCCGAAAACCCAGCCGCCCCGAGAAGGCGCGGATGGTGGTTGCGGGGCTGACGATTTGACCCAGGGGCCGTGATCGGGAAATACAACCGATCACGGCTTCCACGCCGATGAGAGATCGCATTCTTTGGAGCGACTCTATCTCGACGAAGGCGGTTCGTACCGCATATGATCAGCGGCGTATTAGTGCTCACGCGTGAGCACGCACCTAACATATTGTAAAACATAATAATCTGTTCCAGAGTTTTTTGGCCGAGAGGAAAGCGTGCCCTACCCCTACCCCTACCCCTACCCCTACCCCTACCCCTACCCCTACCCCGCCACGGTCTCGATGAAACTGGAAAGCCGCTCGATCCCTTCGGCGATCTTCTCCGGGGATTGGGCGAATGAGAAGCGTACCGTCGCATGCCCCCGGGCCGGGTCGAAATCCACGCCTGGGGTAGCGGCCACCCCGGCCTTGGCAAGAAGCGCAGCGCAGAACTCGCGACTGTCATTGGTCAGCCGTGAGACCCCCGCATAGACGTAGAATGCCCCGTCGGCAGGCGAGATGTCGGTGAATCCCAGTCCCGGCAGCGTGGCCATCAGCGCCGCGCGGTTGCGCGCATAATTTACCAGATGGCCGGCAACCTCGGCCTCACCTTCTTCGGACAAGGCGGCAAGGGCGGCGACTTGGCTGGCATGGCTGGGGCAGATGAACAGGTTCTGTGCCAGGTTCTGCACCGTGCGAACGAAGCCCTCCGGCACCACCATCCAGCCGATCCGCCAGCCGGTCATGGCATAGTATTTCGAGAAGCTGTTGATGACGAAGACCTGATCGGTCAGTTCCAGCGCAGAAACGGCGGAGGTCTCGTAGGTCAGCCCGTGATAGATTTCGTCCGAGATCAGCGCCATGCCCCGGTCGGCGCAATACCTGATCAGCGCCGTCAGCGCGGCGTGGTCCAGCATGGTGCCGGTCGGGTTTGCCGGGCTGGCGACCAGAAGTCCATCCAGCCGCCCGGCGATACCCGCGAGCAAGTCCGGCGTTGGTTGGTAACGCGAGGCCAGTTCGGCCTCGATCCGCACCGGCTCCAGCCCCAAGGTGCCCAGTATATTGCGGTAGCAGGGATAACCCGGATCGGCGATTGCGACCCGCTGGCCGACATCGAACAGCGTCAGGAAGGACAGCAGGAACCCGCCCGACGAACCCGAGGTCACAACCACACGTGCCGGATCGATCTCGATCCCGTAGCGTCGAAGGTAAAGCGCAGCGATACCCGCGCGCAGTTCGCTCAGCCCCAACCCGCTCGTGTAGCCCATTGTCTCGCCCCGGCCGAGCGCCGCCGCCAACGCCTCGCGCGCGGCGCGTGGCGCGCCAAAGGCAGGCTCGCCCACCTCCATGTGGATCACCCTGGTTCCAGCCGCCTCGATGGTTTGTGCCTCGGCCAGCACATCCATGGCGATGAACGGCGCCGTCTGGCTGCGACTTGAAATCCTCACGAACAGTTTCCTTATTTGTCATAGCGGCGGCGGTTATGTTCTTATGACCGCCGGTTCGGGTGACGACAACCGGTTGGCGGTCGTCGATATGAGGAGAGCGATCCTTGCCACAGTTAGTCAAACAAGTTCTGACCGGGTTGACCGCCCTGGCCATCGGATTGCTGCCGCAACTGGCAGCGGCGGCCGGGCTGATCCGCGATGCCGAGATCGAGCGCACCCTGAAGACCATGGCGTCGCCGATCTTCCAGGCGGCAGGTTACGGACCGGATACCATCGACCTATACATCCTGAATGACCGCAGTCTGAATGCCTTCGTCGCCAACGGCAATAACATGTTCCTGCATACCGGCCTGTTGCAGATGCTGGATACGCCCGAGGAATTGCTGGCCGTCATTGCCCATGAGACCGGCCACCTTGCGGGCGGTCATCAGGCTCGGCGCCAAATCAACGTCCGCAATGCCCGTGGTCCCGCCCTCCTCGGATTGCTGGTCGGGATTGCCGCGGGCGTTGCTGGCGGCGGCGCGGCCGCGACTGCGGTGATCGCCGGCAGCCAATCTACAATCCAGCGCACGCTGCTGCGCTACAACCGGAGCGAAGAGGCTGCGGCCGACCAGGCGGCGCTGCAATACCTTGCGCGTGCACGGATAGACCCAAGCGGGATGTTGACTTTGCTGGAACGCTTCCGTGGCCAGGAGGTGTTCAACCTGGATAATGTCGATCCCTTCGTTCAGACTCACCCGCTGGGAACCGAGCGCGTCCAACTGGTCGAACGCCGAGTGGGCGAGGCCGCCGGACGCACTTATCCGGAGGATCCCGCCCGCACCTATTGGCATGGGCGGATGCGGGCCAAGCTGATCGGGTATCTCGATAATCCCGAGCGGGTTCTCGACCGGTTGGAAAGCGAGGCCGAGACCGAAGAGGCATTGTATACCAAGGCTGTCGCGCTCTATCGATTGCCTGCGATGTCCGAAGCGATCGACGCCACCGACCGGCTGATCGCAATGCGCCCCAGTGACCCGTTCTACATCGAACTCAAGGGCCAGATCCTATTCGAGACCGGGCGCGCTGAGGAAGCCGTGCTGCTGTATCGCCAGGCGGTGCGCCTGGCTCCGGCGGAGCCGCTTCTGGAGGCAGGCCTGGGCCGCGTGCTGCTGGCGCTTGGCCAACCCGAGGCCGATGCCGAGGCGTTGGAGGTCTTGCAAAACGCGCGGCGGCGTGATCTGGGAGATGCGGCGGCGTTGCGTGACTTGGCCACAGCCTACTCCCGCGCCGGCAATGATGGCATGGCGGCGCTGGCGACGGCGGAAAGGTTTGCGCTGAGAGGCAACATCAAGGACGCTATGGTGCATGCACGCCGGGTGGCCAAAGCATTGCCGGAGGACTCGCCCGGCTGGCTTCGCGCCCAGGATATCCTGTCGCTCAAGGTTGAGTAGACTGGCAGAAACGGAACAGAGGACGGAGACTCAATAGTCATGCGCCAAGCAATTGCCCAAGCCGTCCTTGCCATTTCCCTGGCCCTGCCTGGACTGATCTCGCCTGGACTGGCCGCCGCACAGGAACAGTCGCGCCCCGCGATCTCGGATATGACGCCGGCCGAGCGCGAAGCATTTCGGATTGAAGTCCGTGCCTATTTGCTGGAATTCCCCGAGGTTCTCATGGAGGCGATCCAGATCCTCGAGGCGCGCCGCGCCGCGGATTCGAAGCAGGCGGATGCGGCGCTGATCGTGGCGAACGGCGATGCACTCTACAACGACCCGAACTCCTGGGTTACCGGCAATCCGGACGGCGACCTGACCGTGGTCGAATTTGCCGACTACCGCTGCGGCTATTGCAAGAAGGCGCATCCTGAGGTGAAGGAGTTGCTTCAGCGTGACCCCAACATCCGGCTGGTGGTCAAGGAATTCCCGATCCTGGGCCCCGACTCGACGGCTGCCGCACGCATGGCGCAAGCGGCGCTCGACCTCGATCCGGCAAACTTTGAGGCTCTCAATGACGCGCTGATGCAATTCGAGGGGCAGTTGACCGAAGCCGTTGCCTATCAGATCGCCCGCAACATCGGCTATGACATCACCGAACTGAAAGCGCGGGCCGCCAGCGCCGAGATCGAGGCGCGAATCGGTGACACCTATGCTCTGGCCCGAGAAATGGGACTGCAAGGAACGCCTAGTTTCATCATCGGCAACCAGATCATCCGAGGCTATCTGCCGATTGACCAGATGCTGGCTGCGGTCGCCCAAGCGCGCGCTGCGATGAACTGAGCAGGTTGGGCGCCGGCGAATGAACACATGGCTTTTCGCGCGCCTTGCTTTCTCGTATAACGCAAGACCAAAGGGCTGGTGTGGGCAGGCCGACTACTTGGGGCCCGTCGTGGGTGCCAGGCAATCGCGGCAGATGCCGGACGGGGGAACATGAACAAGAACGTCGAACAGGATGTTGCTTTCATCCGCGCGATGGCGGAACTCCTTCAGGAATCCGAACTGACCGAGATCGAAGTCGAGCGGGAATACGCCAATAATAACGAGTTGCGCGTACGCTTGTCGCGGGCCTGGCCGGTGGCTCCGGCTCCGGTCCATGCTCCCGCACATGCCCCGGTTCTTCAGGCCCCCGTGCATCAGGCCCCGGAACCCATCGCCACCGCTCCGACCGAAGCCCCCGCCGGGTCGGCGGAGCCAGTTCAGGCAAATGCGCTGACCTCGCCCATGGTGGGCACCGCCTACCTGTCATCCGAGCCCGGCACCGATCCTTTCGTCAAGGTTGGTGATACGGTTGCCGAGGGTCAGACAGTGCTGATCATCGAAGCAATGAAGACGATGAACCAGATACCCAGCCCGCGCGCAGGAACGGTGCGCCAGATTCTGGTCGCCGATGGGGAACCGATTGAATTCGGTCACCCGTTGATGATCATCGATTGAGCGGCGGAGCGCGCCCGTGTTCAAAAAAATTCTAATCGCCAATCGTGGCGAGATTGCCCTGCGCATCCACCGCGCCGCCAAGGAAATGGGCATCAGCACCGTCGCGGTTCATTCGACCGCCGACGAAAAGGCAATGCATGTGCGCCTGGCCGACGAGAGCGTCTGCATCGGCCCGCCCTCGAGCGCCCGAAGCTACCTCAACCAGCCCGCTATCCTGACCGCCTGCGAGATCACCGGCGCCGACGCGGTGCATCCGGGTTATGGCTTCCTCAGCGAGAACGCCGGTTTCGCCCAGATCGTCGAGGAGCATGGGGTCGCCTTCATTGGTCCGACCCCGGAACATATTCGCACCATGGGCGACAAGATCGCTGCCAAGGAGACGGTGAAGAAACTGGGCGTGCCCTGTGTGCCCGGCTCCGCGGGCGGCGTCGATACCATCGATGACGCGCTTCGGGTGGCGCGGGACATTGGTTATCCGGTGCTGGTCAAGGCCGCCGCCGGTGGTGGCGGGCGGGGCATGAAGCTGGCGCCGACCGAGGCTGACATGGCGCATGCCTTCAGCCAGGCGCGGGCCGAGTCCAAGGCCGCCTTCGGCAACGATGCGGTCTATCTGGAGAAATACCTCACCCTGCCCCGTCATATCGAGGTTCAAGTGATCGGCGACACCCATGGCAATGCCTGCCATCTGGGCGAGCGCGACTGTTCGTTGCAACGCCGCCACCAGAAGGTTTTTGAGGAATCGCCCTCGCCGGTGATCGACGCCGAGACCCGCGCCCGGATCGGCGGCATCTGCGCCGATGCCATCCGGGACATGGGTTACCGGGGCGTCGGCACCATCGAGTTTCTCTATGAGGAAGGCGAGTTCTATTTCATCGAGATGAACACCCGGTTGCAAGTCGAGCACCCGGTGACCGAGTCGGTATTTGGCGTCGATCTGGTGCGCGAGCAAATTCGCATCGCGGCGGGCGAGAAGCTGTCGTTCACGCAATCGGATATCAAGCCGCGCGGCCACGCTATCGAATGCCGTATCAATGCCGAGCGGATTCCCAGCTTTACCCCCTGCCCCGGACTGGTGAAGGGTTTTCACGCCCCCGGCGGTCTGGGCGTGCGGATGGATTCAGGGCTGTACGCGGGTTACTCGGTGCCCCCCTATTACGACAGCCTGATCGGCAAGCTGATCGTCTCCGGCGCCGACCGGCCCGATTGCCTGATGCGGCTGAAACGGGCGCTGGGCGAACTCGTGGTCGACGGCATCGACACCACCACGCCGCTGTTCCACGCGCTGTTGGACCATCCTGATATCCAGTCGGGAGACTACAACATCCACTGGCTGGAGAAATGGCTGGCGAAGGAGATGGAGTAGGACAGTGAATCCGGTATGATTTGCGGTGCCGCAAAACACGACCCGCGAAGCCCTGGATCAAGCCCAAAGCAATCCGGGATTTACGATACAAATCAAGGAAATGACTCATGAATTCTGCTATCGTGGGGTCATGAAGGATGCAGAATCACCGAACCTTGTGGTGACCCCGGCGCTGGTGCTGCGCGCTTACGCAGCTGGTGTGTTTCCGATGGCCGACAGTTCTGTGGCGGACGAAATTTTCTGGGTCGATCCGCGCAAGCGCGGCATTCTGCCGTTGCACGACTTCCACCTGTCCCGGTCGTTAAAAAGGCGGATTCTGAAGGGCGGCTACCAGATTCGCATCGACCATGCCTTCGCCGCCGTCGTCGATGCCTGCGCGACGCGCGACGCGACCTGGATCAACGAAACCATCCGCAACCTCTATATCGGGCTCAACCGCATGGGCCACGCGCATTCGGTCGAGGTTTGGATCGACCGCGAGCTTGCAGGTGGCCTTTACGGCGTTCGCCTCGGTGGCGCGTTCTTTGGCGAAAGCATGTTCAGCCATGCGCGCGACACCTCGAAGATTGCGTTGGCCTATCTGGTGGCGCGATTGAAAGCTGGTGGATTCACCCTGCTAGACACCCAGTTCACCACGCCGCATCTGGAGGCGCTGGGTGCGCGCAATGTGCCCAAGGCGCATTACCATGAACTGCTCAATCGTGCGGTCGGCACACAGGCGGATTTTTATTCGCTGGCTGCGGGGGCTTCACCTGGTGAGGTGGTGCAACTGATCACCCAGACGTCATAGCGCGGGTGATCGAGCGCCGAGAGCGCCGGGCTTTCGGCGAACATCCAACCTGAAAACGCCGATTCAGGTTCCGCCCGCTTAGTGTCCCAGATCTGCACGAAAGCCATGGTTCCGTGCTGGGCGTTGTCCTGCGGTGCGCGGCAGGTTTCGATCCGGATACGCAGACGATCGACCATCTGATCGGTCCCGGTGGCGATCTCGACCGTCTGGGTCCGCCCGGTCATCTTGTCCAGCAGACGCATCCGGGCGCCAAGTTGCGCCGCGGTTTCAACCGGCTCGATCAATTCCGGCTGTTGCGGAATTTCCAGGGTCCGGAACGGGGCGGGCTTGAAGCGACTGTTCCCGCTGGTACCGGAGTCGTCCGCGCCGCCCGTGGCAGGCTCCAGCGGCTCCAGCGATTTGGTGACAATTCCACCCTCATCGCTCTCCTGCGCGGCCAATGGTGAGGCCAGAGCGGCGACGACTATCAGCAGCGATGCCGGGAGAACCCGGCCCAACAGATTGAACAAGTCCGATCTAGCTCCACCCATGGGGATTGCCCACCGCGCCCTTGCTCACTGGGTCCTGCCGCCCGCGAACTTGCTGATCAGATCGGTGATGTTGATCGATCCCTGGGTGATCTCGATCTCGTCACCCGGTTCCAGCATCAAGTCGGAACCGCCCGGACCGATCGAGATGTAGGAATCTCCCAACAGGCTGGCCGACGTGATTATGGCCTCCGAATCCTCGGGCACCTTCACAGCGTTATCGATGGCGAAGGTGACGGTCGCCCGGTAGGTATCCGTGTCCAGTTCCATGCCCGAGATGTTGCCAACCTTGATTCCGGCGATGCGCACATCGCCGCCGATATCGATACCCTCGGCCTTGCGGAATTTGGCCACCAACTCATAGCGCGAAGCGTCAACGCCGACATCGGCGGAATTCGCCGCGTAGAACAGAAACCCTGCCGCCGCCACCAGGACGACGGAGCCGATCAGAGTTTCAGCCGCATTGTTTGCCATGCCGCGTTACTCCGGTTGCCAGGCTTCGTAATCGCCGGCGACGCGCGGGCGCAGCGACGGCGTGACGACGCTGCCCGGTGGATGATAGGCGCCATCGGTGCCGGTGAGGTTGGGCGCGTGGTCTTTCTCCCAATCCTTGCGCGGCAAGGGCGTTGTGCAGGGTGCATCGTCGAAGGTGTGGTGCAGCCAGCCATGCCAGTCGGGCGAGACCCTGCTGGCCTCGACTACACCGCTATAGGTCACCCAGCGGCGCTTGCCGTCGGCGGTCTGATAGAACTGGTTGCCTTGCTCGTCCTCACCCACCTTCTGGCCCTTGCGCGCGGTGAACACCCGGGTGCCGAAGGTCTGGCCGTTCCACCAGGTCAGAAGCTGGTTGATCTCGTTTAGAATGCCCATCCGACTCACTCCTTGACGTCGCTGGGACTATGGCGAACGGAGCAGCATCCGTCCAGCCTGAGCAAGCCGGAATAACGAATCCGCAGCACCATTGCCCGACCTCGTCATCGACGAAATGACTTGTGCCGATTCGACCTGGCGACGGATTGCGAAAACGTCTCGGTGGTGCAGGCGGATGCGCATATCTTTTCGGTTGGCTGGTCGCTTCGGTTCTAAAGCGGCGCCAAGTCGCCTCCTGCCTGCTCGGCCCGGAACGCGGCAGTGAACTGCGCCAGCGTTCCGGCACCGACGGCATCTCGAATCCCAGCCATAAGCTCCTGATAATAATGTAGATTATGCCAAGTCATCAGCATCGACGCGATGATCTCACCGGCCTTGTTCACATGGTGCAGATAGGCCCGGCTGTAGCTGCGGCAGGCCGGGCAGGTGCAATCCGGGTCCAGCGGGCGCGGGTCGGCGGCGTGGCGGGCGTTCCTGATGTTGACGACACCGCGCCGGGTGAAGGCCTGTCCGGTGCGGCCCGAGCGCGACGGCAGCACGCAGTCGAACATATCGATCCCGCGCGCCACCGCGCCGACCAGGTCGTCGGGCTTGCCCACCCCCATCAGATAGCGCGGGCGGTCGTCGGGCAGCATGGCGGGCGCATAGTCCAGAACCTCGAACATCCGGGCCTGGCCTTCACCCACGGCGAGGCCGCCGATGGCGTAGCCCTCGAAGTCGATTTCCTGAAGTGAGTTGGAAGATTCTTCCCGTAGGTCTTTGAAAACACTTCCTTGTTGTATTCCGAACATTGCATGTCTGGGCCGGTCCCCGAACGCCTCACGCGAACGCTTCGCCCAGCGCATCGACAATTTCATCGATACCGCCGCAACCTCCTTTTCGGCTGGAAACGGGGTGCATTCGTCGAAGGCCATGACAATATCTGAGCCCAGCAGCCGCTGAATTTCCATCGAGGATTCCGGGTTGAGCATATGCTCGGAGCCGTCGATATGGCTGCGAAACCTTACCCCGTCCTCGCTCATCCGGCGCAACTCGGCCAGCGACATCACCTGGAACCCGCCGGAATCGGTCAGGATCGGCTTCTCCCAGTTCATGAACCGGTGCAAACCGCCCATATCCGCTACCCGTTGCGCGCCGGGGCGCAGCATCAGGTGATAGGTGTTGCCCAACAGGATATCCGCGCCGGTAGCGGCGACATTCTCGGGCAGCATCGCCTTGACCGTGCCCGCGGTACCCACGGGCATGAAGGCGGGCGTTCGGATCTCGCCACGCGGCGTGGTGATCCGCCCGCGGCGCGCACGCCCGTCGCGAGAATCAATCTGGAACTTGAACTGAGACATGCGCTTTCTCTGGACGATATTGTCGAGGCTTTCTATATGGTATTATCTGAAAGCCAAGGAATCAGTGTCATGAACGTCCAGACCGGTGAACCGATCATCGCGCCGTCCAGCACCGACCATCCGCTCTACGAGCAGATCGTCGAGGCCTGTCGGACCGTGCATGATCCCGAGATTCCGGTGAACATCTACGACCTCGGCCTGATTTACCGCATCAGTATCGACGGTGAGAGCAATATAGAAATCGACATGACCCTGACGGCGCCGGGCTGCCCGGTAGCTGGCGAGATGCCCGGCTGGGTCGCCGATGCGGTCGAGCCGCTTCCAGGCGTGAAAACGGTCAATGTTCAATTGGTTTGGGAGCCGCCCTGGGGCATGGAGAATCTGTCCGACGAGGCGCGGCTGGAACTGGGATTCATCTGACCCCTGCCGCCTACCCACCGCGTTTAAGCATCGAACAAGCGAGCGCCTGATTGGCGAACTGATCGCGAATGAAAGCGACTAGGGCCTCCGGCGGCCCGTCCGCCTTCACTGGCACCGGAACTAGCGCATCCAGTTCCTTGGCTTCGGAACGGTCCACCTCGATCGTCACGCCATGCGCCGCCGCCACCTTCTCGATGGTGTCATCCGCATGAATGACGCAGCTAAGCGGCCGGCCCGCGACCACTGCGAGCGCGTAGTAGTCTCTCCCATCCTGAACCACGAGGATGCCATCGACGACCATTCCGCGCCCGCCGTCCCCGATCATTTCGCGCGGTGAATCGTCAACGCCGACAAAACTTTCCCAGGCTTCAACGAAGGCTGTGAACTCCGGCATTTTGCCAATTGGCCAGCTGTTGGAGGCGTTGAAAACCGGCTCGGGTGTGAAAAGGCACCCGCTCAGCAATGAAGCCGCAAGGGCCATCAGGGCATTTTTGAGCATTTTCTTTCTCAAAATAACTGTTGTTTCATTGTCAATTCCGGCATCAGAAGCGTGACAGACGCTTGAGAATTCCTCAAGCGCGGCCTAGATATTGCGCAGGAGGCTTTGTCCATGTTCGGCATTCCAGGGAAACCCCCTGTCACCATGACCCCGGCCGCGGTGCGGCAGATCGAGCGGCTGATGGCTGGCGGCGAGATCAAGGGCCTGCGCATCGGCGTCAAGAAAGGCGGCTGTGCGGGGATGGAGTACACTATGGAACACGCCTCCGAGATTGGCGAACACGACGCCGTGGTCGAGGAAGGCAGCGCCCGGGTGCTGATCGCCCCGATGGCGCAGATGTTCCTGTTCGGAACCGAGATCGATTACCAGGCGTCGCTGCTGGAATCCGGATTCGCCTTCAACAATCCAAATGTCTCGGAAGCCTGCGGCTGCGGTGAATCGATCAAGTTCAAGGACCCCTGAGTGGCCATAAGCCCTGAGTTCGCGAACCATCTGCGCGATCTGTTCGGGGCGCTTGGTCCGGTCGAGACGCGACGCATGTTCGGCGGTGCCGGGGTCTATCTGGGCGACGCGATGTTCGCGCTGGTGATTGATGACACCCTTTATATGAAGGCCAATGCTGCCCTGGCAAAAGTCTATGCCGCGGCGGGCTCCGACCCGTTCAGCTACGACACCCGGAGCGGGGTGCGCACTATCCCGGGCCTGATGCGCCTGCCCGACAGCGCCCTCGACGACGCGGATGAGGCGCTGGACTGGGCACGCCGCTCGCTGGTACCAGCGACGATGGCGGCGGCGCAGAAACGGGCGGCGAAGGCTCGCAAAGCCGCGAAGAAAGCCAGTACCTAACTTGGGCGGATGCCAGAATCACCCCAGAATCACCGGAGACAACATGACCCGCCGCAAACTCGCCGCTGGAAACTGGAAGATGAACGGGTTGGCCGCCGCGAGCGCCGAATTGGACGCCCTGATCGCGGCCAGCACAGGCGCAGGCGCCGCCGAGGTGCTGATCTGCCCGCCAGCCACCCTGATCGCAGGCTTCGCTGCCAAGGCGCGCGGCAGTGTGGTGGCGATTGGTGCGCAGGATTGTCATGCGGCGGCGAGTGGCGCCCATACCGGTGACCTCTCGGCCGAGATGATCGCCGATGCGGGGGGCACCCATGTCATCGTTGGTCATTCGGAACGCCGCGCCGGTCACGGCGAGGGTGACGCCGAGGTCCGCGCCAAGGCCGAGGCTGGATGGCGCGCTGGGCTGATTGCCATCGTCTGCGTCGGCGAAACCGAGGCCGAGCGCGATTCGGGACGGGCGCTAGAGATCGTCGGTGGTCAGCTGGCCGGATCAATCCCGGATGGCGCGACCGCAGCCAGTTCGGTGGTCGCATACGAGCCGGTCTGGGCCATCGGAACTGGCCGGACGCCCTCGCTGAACGAAATCGCCGAGATGCATGACTTCATGCGGGCCCGGCTGGTCGAACGCTTTGGCCCAGATACTGGCAATGCGGTGCGGCTGCTCTATGGCGGCTCGGTCAAACCGGGCAATGCGCGCGAGATATTCGCCGTCCCGAACGTCGATGGCGGTCTGGTAGGTGGCGCCAGCTTGAAGGCGGCGGATTTCTCCGCCATCGTCGCGGCGGCGGGTTAGGCCCCTGTTGTACATCGACCGGTTCGCCCCCAGTCCGACCGGCGAGTTGCATCTGGGCCATGCCTTCTCTGCGTTGGTGGGCTGGCGCGCCGCCCGGGCGGCCAGCGGGCGGTTCTTGCTGCGCATGGAGGACCTCGACCAAGGCCGGGTCCGGCCCGAATTCACCCAAGGCATCTATCGTGATCTTGCCTGGCTTGGCGTCGAGTGGGAAACCCCGGTGCTGTTCCAGTCAACGCGTCTGCCCGCCTATCGCGCCGCACTGAAGTGCCTGACCGGGCTGGGCCTGAGCTATCCCTGCACTTGCACCCGGCGCGACATCGCCGAAGCGGTGGCCGCACCCCAGGAAGGCGCCCTGCCGCCTGGTCCCGACGGCCCGGTCTATCCCGGCACCTGCCGGGACCGCGCCCATCAGCCGGGGAAGCCCGCGGCGATCCGTCTGGATATGCGGCGCGCCATTGCGGCGTTGGGCGGCGCCGTCGCCGTGGCAGCATTGGATTTTGTGGAACTGGATGCCGGTCCGGCGGGCGAGACCGGTCGCATACACCTCGATCCCGATGCTTTGGCCACCGGCACCGGCGACATCGTGCTGGCGCGGCGGGACGGCGCTCCCGCCTACCATCTGGCGGTGGTCGTTGACGACGGCCATCAGGGGATTACCCATGTCACCCGCGGCCGCGACCTTTTTCCGGCGACGCCGATCCATCGGTTGTTGCAGGCGCTTCTGGGTCTCGCCACTCCGATCTACCGCCACCACCACCTGATCCGCGACACCGAAGGCAAGCGGTTGGCCAAGCGCGACCACGCCCATTCGCTGGCTGGGTCGAGGGCAGATGGATGGCAGCCCGCCGATGTGCTGAAACGTCTCGAGCTGGACTGAACCGGTCAATCCACTTCGCGCTGCAAGCTGTCGATAAAATCCTCGTCCGGACCCCTGGCGCGGCCAGAAAATATGTTACGAAGAAACCCCGGAGTCAGCAGGGACAGCGGATTGACCGAAAATTCGGGAGACTCCAGCGAACCACTTACCGTGAAGGTCATCGCAAACACGCCTTCACCCTTGCCGCCCGACAGAATGTCACCGATCAACGGAATTTCATCCAGCACCCCGGTCAGCGCATAGGCTGGCGAGATCACCCCGACGAGATCTATCTCGTCCTTGTTTTCATCGACGCTACCCTCCACGGTAACCGCCAAAAGTGCGCCCTTGGCCACAGAGTGGCCCAGAATCAGGACATCGTCGGTAAGTTCGAACGGCACCCGCACTTTGTCGAAGGACAGCCCGCCGCTCTCGGCAGCGCTTGCCGCCTCCTCGACTCTACCCTCATCGAGGATCGACTTGAAGGTGCTGGCGCCGCTGATCCTGACATTCTTGATGCGGGCGACCCCGACCATATCGGTCCCCGGTTCCGGATCGATGCGTGCCTTCAGCTTTAACTTCCCGCCCGTGGCGCCGCCGAACAGACCCGCCGTCTTCAATAGCGCCCCGGCATCGTCCGACAGCACCTTGAGGTTGGCAGGCTCGCTTGCGGTGTGCTCGTATTCCGCGGTGAACGGCACCTTCCCGGCTAGCCGCCCAGCGAGCGAGGCCACCGAATCGCCAGCGCGATTGCGGCGATAGGTGCCGATGGCCGGCTGCGCGATCACCCTTGGTGTCACCACCAACTCGTTCAGGTCGAACTCGACCGTCAGTGAGCCCCGTCCGCTATTCGATCCGCTGCTCGCGCTGTTGCCCAGTGCGTCGTCGAACAGAGCAAGATCAAGCCGGTCTCCTTTCAGCTTGAACGCAAGCGCATCCACCCCGGTCCGTTCCACCACGAGAGAAAAATCCGCCAACCCGCGGTTGCGCACCCGCTCCAGTTGCGCACCAAGCAACACGCCACCCGGGCCAAAATCAACCGCCCCGGTCATCTTGAGGTCTGTAGTATCCAGGCGGAAATTCGAAACCCGCACACCATTGCCATAGATGCCCGTCGCCTCCAGCTGCCCCTCGCGGCCTGGTGTCTTTGCCCAGTCGAAATCGGTGATCTCCAGCTTTGCCGGGCCGAGATCGGCGTTCAGGTCGAAGGAAAAATCCTTGCTGCCCTTCTGTGCCAGGCGCAGGGTCATCGGAGCGCTGCCATCGGTAAAATACTCGGTGTCGAGGTCGAACCGCGCCAGCAGCGCCGGGGTTGCCCCACCCTTCAGGGAAATCGTTCGCTGGTTCGACCCACGCCCAAAATACTCATTCCACCCGAGAAACAGTGGGGTGCCGTAGACACGAATCGGGCCCGACAGCGACATCTCGCGCTTGGTCGCGTTCAACTTGACGTCATTGCCCGAGACATCCAGCAACGGACCGCCGGGGATCTGAAACGGCAACCTCAAATCGAAAAGCCGGGCGTTCGCCTCGACCTCGACCCCATCCAGTTTAAGCGTGCTGATCAGCGGGAAGGAAATTTCCGCAACAACCTCGCCTTGGCCATGGATCGTCACGGGGTCCATCGCCAGCTTTTTCATCAACCCGAGCGGTTGCTCGTTGATCAGGGTCAGGATGCTGCTGGTCGGCCCAGTGGCGAGCAGCGTCACCTCCGCCGGCGAGGGCTTGTTCTGGAGGTCCAGCGCCCGGAAGCTGGAGCCATCGAGGCGTATTGGCGCACCCTCGATCGGCACGACAACGCCCGAATCCATTTGCAGATTGAATTCCTGCAGCGTGAGACTGCCGCGCCCGCTAGCCTCGCGGATCGGAGTCATCTCGCCTAGATAGCTTGATACGAGACCGGAATAAGCGAAATCCAGGCTCACTTCGGGCTTACCGCCGGCGAACCGCATCTGGGCAACCAATTCGTCGACGACCCCCTCGTGGATATTCTTCTTGATCCATTTGCGCGCATTCTTTGCGGCTGCCAGGGGCCAGTGCTGAATGAGCTGTTCGACGCTCAGATTCCGCCCGCCAGCGCGCATATCCGTGCGCCAGCCATCCTCGGCCACCCAGGCATCGCCGCTGATATTGAAGACCAGATCACCCTCGCGCAGATACGCCGAGCCAACCTCGATCCACATCGGGTCGAAGTTCAGCATGGCGACGATCTGTCCGCCGTCGAAGACCAGCGGCTCGGCGAAGACCTGCGGCAGCAAGAGGTTCATCTCGAGCACCTCGAACTGCCCGGCGAGGCCGACTACCTCGCCATCCGCCACCCGACCAAAATCGACGAATCCCGACAGCTTTGTGTCCAGCGCATCCGAGGCGAGCGTCAGTTCGCTGATCTGCATCCGTTCGAGCCCGGCCTCGTAGGAGAAAGCCAACTCGACACTCTCAAAGGGCTGTCCATGTTCCGTCAGCGAGAGAACACGCCCGGCGCCAGCCGATATGCGTCCAGCCAGTTCCTCGATGCGGCCATCCGGATAGAACGTCATCCACAGGTTGCCATTCAGGGGCGCGTCGAACAGGCTCAGCCACTGCATCTGATCAAGCTGCTCGGCCAGATGCTCCGGGCGCAGGGAATCAAAACGGGCATTCAGCCGTGTCGCCTCGTCGCCGCCGCGTTGCCGTTCGGCGATCACAACCACCCCTGCCCCGGTTTCGGGCCCGTCGGCGAGACCGATCGAGAGCCGCGCCAGCAGACCGGTATCGGTTCGGAAGATCCGCAAGTCGGCTTGTTTCGTATTCCAACGCCGCCCAATGCCGGCGTTCTCATATGTGAGATTGCCGCCGGAGATGACGATTTCGGTCAGCCGCGACAGTACCGGAGGTGGTTCCGCATCTCCGATGAAGCCCTCGAGGATGCGCGATATCTCCTCCATCTGCGGAGTCTCGGCGACCAACACATCGGCGGCGGTATCGACGGCCGTCGTCTGCTCACCCAGTCCGAAGCGGAACTGGCCCTCGTGGGTTCGCAGCAACCGTGCCTCGGGGCGGACCAGGAGGATCCGGGTCGGTCGCAAGCGCCCACGGAGAAGGTCGGAAATGTCGAACTTCGCCGATAACCGGGGAACCACGAATATCGGCTCGCCATCGGCGTTCTTCACCTTGAGATCGACGAACTGGACGCCCGCGGGTCCGCCCGCCTCGCCCAAGGTCAAGACGACATCACCGAGTTCGACTTCGAGTCGTTCTGTGTCGTCGTTGAAGATTTTCGTTGCAATCTGCGCGGCATAGGACAGATGGATCGGGCCCTGCGAGAGAAGCAGATAGAGTACTCCGGCAGCGACTGCGGCGAGCATTGTGAATCCGAAGGCAACGCGCAGGAAAAGATGGACAACGCCAGCGATGATGCGGCCCAGCCATGGCCCGTTCGCCGCTCCCTCCTGCTGCTTTCGGAATGCCATCCGCCCTCGCCTGCCCGATCTGACCGCGCGCACCTGCGCGCTCCGTCCTGCCAGTGGGACCTTGCGGCTAAATTGGACGCCAACCCGGTGCGATTCAAGGCCGCCGGTCAAACCCGACCGAGTGGACATTGCACCGCCAGGGGGGGGTCCCATGCCGATCGCGACCCGGCCGGCGATTGGTCAGCGATCACCCGGTCAACCTGCCCGCCACGTTTGAATCACGGTGATTTGTATCGTTCGCATCGGTGGAACGCTGATTCCGATGCGGCATTTAGGTCATCATTTCCCCAATTTCCGTCACATCGATCGGCAACGATTCGCGCTAAAGCATTGAACGAACGAACGGATCACCCGCTGAATTCGGTGAAAAACCCTTCGGTACTGATCGACTACGCATGGTAAAACGGCATGTCAGCAACAAATAGAAATGTCCAGTTCTGTAGCCACTCTGTCCGTCTCATAAGCACCCCTCCTCGGGGCACTATGAAAACCGGACAGATCATGTGCTACAAGACCGGACAGTTTATGTGTTACTAACAACGCATGGTAAAAGGCATTGCGCTCATCCGGCCTGTTCAGTATATTGTTGCTCAAAGGGCGCAGTCTTAAAAAATCGCATCGAGCGAGCGCCATGAATGAACGAGAGGGACACCCATGTCATCCAGACCGCCATGGTCTTTGACCGGGGCTATCGGTGCTGCGTTTTCAGAGCGGCGCATCTACATCCGGACTGAGGGCAAAACTCGATTTTTGACGATCCGCCCCGCGGCGCAGATCGGCGGAGCGGTCGCGATCGCGGCCCTTCTGGGCTGGACCGGCTACGCGACGTCTGCCTTCGTCGCCAACGCAATGGACGGGCGTAGCGTCCGTATCCAGCTTGAAACCATGGACGAGGCCTATAAGGCCCAGCTAGCGGCGTATGGCACCGAGCAGCGCCGCATCGAGGAAGAGCTCAACCAGGCCAACCGGCGTCGCGACGAGGTGACCGCACTGCTCAGCGCCAAACAGGCGAACCTGGTCGATACCGCCAACGGATTGCAAGAAGCCGCTGCAGAATTGTCGGCGCTGCGCAAACAGTCCGAGACCCTGCACATTGCCCGGCGCGACGATGCCGCTCACATTGATGCGCTGGCAGAGAAGCTGTCTGCGATGCGATCTGAGCTGGCCGGGGCCAAAACCTCGAAAGCCAACCTCGATGGCGCCCTACAGACTTTGGGCAGCGCAATGGACCAGGTGATCGCCGAGCGCGATTTGACGAGCGGGGAAATGATCCGACTCGACAGCGAAGTGGCGCGGTTGTCCGGCGCGATCATGCAGATGGAGGACCGCCAGGAACGCCTGCTGTCACAGCTGGAGGTGGCGGCACGGACCGGCCTCGCGGGGCTGGAGACACTGTTTGGGCGTTCGAGTATCAATCTCGACCGTATCCTGGCCCAGGCGCGGCGCGACTATACCGGTTCCGGCGGCCCCTTCGATCCGGTGATCGACGAGCCGGAAGATATCGATGACCGGTCCGCATTCGAGGGCGACACCCGTGTCGCGACGCTAATGGGCGACCTGGAGACGGTTAACCTGATGCGCTTTGCCGCCGAGCGTCTGCCGTTCGGCGAGCCCGTATTGGGCGGGCGGCGGACCAGCGGTTTCGGGCAGCGCCGGGATCCCAAGGGCCGCGGCTGGGCGATGCATAGTGGCATCGACATTGCCGCCCCGCGTGGCACCCGGGTCTATGCGACCGCCGAAGGCGTGGTAACTTTCGCCGGGCGGCAGCGTGGATATGGCATCGTCGTGAAGATTAGACATGCGTTCGGGTTCGAAACCTTTTATGCTCATAACAGCCGCGCGCGCGTGAAGGTGGGGCAGCGCGTCTCGCGGGGCGATCGCGTAGCGGATGTGGGTAGCACGGGGCGCAGCACCGGCAACCACGTCCATTACGAGATTCGGATCGATAATGCGCCCGTCAACCCAATCAAATTCATAGAGGCCGCCCGGGATGTTCTCTAAACCAAAGATCAGCGACGCCGCGTCGAACAGCGACGCGGCCAAAGGCGCCACGGCGTCTGCCACACCTGCAACCAAGAGCGACTCACTGAGCGCTCCCGGGTTCCAGGCCAAGCCCAAACCCTCACCCTCGTTGCTGTCTAACGACCTGACGATCAAGGGCAATGTGATTACCAGCGGTGATATCCAAATCGAAGGAACCATCGAGGGCGATGTCCGCGCTCACCTGCTGACGGTGGGTGAGAGCGCAATGATCAAGGGCGAGATCGCCGCCGATGACGTTGTGGTCAACGGCCGGGTGATCGGCCGCCTGCGCGGCCTGAAGGTACGCCTGACCGCGTCAGCGCGGGTCGAGGGCGATATCATCCACAAGACCATCGCCATCGAATCGGGTGCCCATTTCGAGGGCTCGGTCCAGCGCCAGGAAGATCCTCTGGGTGATTCCGGCAGCAGCCGTCCAGCCGCGTCCCCTGCCCAGACGAGAGCCGAATCGCGCGACGCCGCGCCCGTTGCCAGCGGAGCCGCAGCCGGTGGAAACTCGGCCGGCTGATCCGGCGCGCAATCACAACCACAAAAAAACGCCCCGCCGGATTGGCGGGGCGTTTTAATTTGTGATGATGGACGGGAGAGCCGCCGCCAGCGGTCAGGCCATCACATTTTCGACTTGCCGGGGTTGCGGATCGCGCAGCACGTAGCCGCGCCCCCAAACCGTTTCGATGTAATTCGCCCCCTCGGTCGCCAGCGCCAGCTTCTTGCGCAGCTTGCAGATGAAAACATCAATGATCTTCACCTCGGGCTCGTCCATACCGCCATAGGGGTGATTGAGGAACATCTCCTTGGTGAGGGTCGAGCCCTTGCGCAGCGAGAGGAGTTCCAGCATCTGGTATTCCTTGCCGGTCAAATGCACCCGCGAAACTTCATTCTGAAGTTCCACGGCGCTGGTTGATTTGTTAGGCAAAGACCTCTGAGGCCATGATGTAACAGTCCTGATTTCCAGTCCTCGAATTCTTCGTAGCTGATGGTGTATCGGGAACAAGCTTCTTCCCGGGCGATGAGTCCGCCTTCTACGGCTGCCACTACGCGCGCCTTGCGTCGTGGAACCCAACGCCAGATTGTCGGCGAGGGTAGATCGGCCTGGGGCATTTTTTCCCCATCAGGGTCGATGACATATGGGACAGATCTCGCGTTTTCCATTTGCCTCCATCAATTGCAACCTTCGAGTGTTGATCTTATGTTGCTGGCATTAAAGAGGAATGAAAACCGACAAGGTTCCGTTTCGGGACAGAATCAGAGTAAGTAGCCGGCCATGGCACAGTTGAACTCTCTCGGATTCGCCAAGCTCCCCTCCCAAACACGCGTCGTCGTGGCGATGTCGGGGGGGGTCGACAGCTCGGTCGTCGCCGCCAGCCTGGCGCGCGAGGGCTATGACGTGGTTGGGATCACGCTACAGCTTTATGACCACGGTGCCGCGCTGGCGAAAAAGGGCGCCTGCTGCGCTGGGCGCGATATCCATGACGCGCGGCATGTTGCCGCAGAGATGGGCTTCCCCCACTACGTTCTGGACTATGAAAGCCGTTTTCGCGAGGCCGTGGTCGAGGAATTCGCCGACCAGTACCTCGCCGGCGCCACTCCGATTCCCTGCATCCGCTGCAACGAAAAGGTGAAGTTCCGCGACCTCGTGGCCACCGTGCGCGAACTGGAAGCGGATTGCCTGGCCACCGGCCATTACATCCAGCGCCATGTGGGCCCGACCGGCGCCGAGTTGCACCGCGCCGCCGATCCGGTGCGCGATCAGTCCTATTTCCTGTTCACCACTACTCGCGAGCAGCTCGACTATCTGCGCTTCCCGCTCGGCCATCTGAAATCGAAGGTGGAGACCCGCGCGTTGGCGGCGGAATTCGGCCTCGCCGTGGCCGACAAGCCGGACAGCCAGGACATTTGTTTCGTGCCGTCCGGCAACTACGCCGCGGTGATCGAGAAGCTTCGCCCGGGTGCTGCGGAACCCGGTGATATCGTCGGTCTCGACGGTAAGGTTCTCGGACGCCACCAGGGTGTGATCCACTACACCATCGGCCAGCGCCGGGGTCTGGGCATCGGCGGCGGCGGTCCATTGTTCGTGGTCAAGCTCGATGCCAAGGCCTGCCAGGTCATCGTTGGCCCGCGTGAGGCGCTGGCGACCCGGCGGGTGCCGGTCTCCGGCATCAACTGGATCGGCGACGGGGTTTTTGGCGAAGCGCCGGGCGGGGGCTGGGAAACGATGGTCAAGGTCCGCTCGACCCGCCCGCCCGCACCAGCGCGCATCCACCCGCATGGCGACGGCCGGGCCGAGGTCGAGCTGCTCAACCCCGAGGAAGGCGTCGCCCCCGGCCAAGCCTGCGTGTTCTACGCGCCCGAGGGATCAAGGGTCCTGGGCGGCGGCTGGATCGGTCGGGCGTGAAAAACTGTCGATGGATTGCGCTTGGCACCCGCTTCGCGCTCTAAGCATCAGAAACCCCCTGCCCTGCCCGAAGGATCCCATATGACCGACCTTGCCTCCGTTCTCGCCCACCTCGACGCTGACCGTGAATCGGCGCTCGTGCGGCTGTTCGAGCTGTTGCGCTTTCGCTCGATCTCGACTGATCCGGCCTATGACGGCGAGTGCCGTGCCGCCGCCGAGTGGCTGGCGAGCGACCTGGCTCGAATCGGGTTCGACGCGAGGGTCGCCCCGACCCGGGGACATCCCATGGTGGTTGCCAGTGATCTGTCGGCGGACGGCCCGCATCTGCTGTTCTACGGTCATTACGACGTACAACCGGTTGACCCGCTGGAGTTGTGGGACCGCGACCCGTTCGACCCCTGCGTCATAACCCGCGACGACGGCACCCGATACCTGTCCGGTCGCGGCACCTCGGACGACAAGGGTCAGTTGATGACGTTCGTCGAGGCATGCCGGGCTTACCGTGCCACCCATGGCAAACTGCCCTGCAAGATCACCATTCTGCTGGAAGGTGAGGAGGAATCCGGTGGCGAAAGCCTGCCGCCCTTCCTGGAAGCGAACCGTGACGAGCTGACCGCCGACATCGCGCTGGTCTGTGACACCGGGATGTGGAACGCCTCGACGCCTGCCATTACAACGATGCTGCGCGGCAATGTCGCCGATCAGGTGACCATCCATGCGGCCAGCCGCGATCTGCATTCCGGCATGTATGGCAGCGCCGCCGCGAACCCGATCCATGTGCTGGCCAGAATTCTGGCGGATCTGCACGACGACAGCGGAAGGGTAATGATTCCCGGGTTTTATGATGGGGTGTCGGATATCTCCGGCGACCTGAGGGCACAGTGGGACCGGCTGGGCTTCGTGCCCGCGAACTTCCTCGGCGAGGTTGGGCTCGCCCTGCCCGCCGGTGAAACCGCCTATTCCGCGCTGGAACAGCTCTGGTCGCGCCCCACCGCCGAGGTCAACGGCATTTGGGGCGGGTATACCGGTGCGGGCTTCAAGACCGTGATCCCCGCAGAAGCCCATGCCAAAGTCAGCTTCCGCCTGGTCGGCGATCAGGATCCGGAGGTGCTGCGCACCGCATTCCGCCAGTTCATCACCGGCCGCCTGCCCGCCGATTGCCGGGCCGAGTTCGTGGCCCGAGGTGGCGGCAAGGCGACCGTGATGCCGCTGGAGGACCCGGCGTTCGAGCGGGCGCGGGGGGCGTTGAGTGACGAATGGGGCACCGAGGCGGCCTTCATCGGTTGCGGTGGGTCGATCCCGGTGGTGGGCCAATTCCAGCAGCAATTGGGAATGGACACCCTGCTGATCGGCTTCGGGCTGGAGGACGACCGCATCCACAGCCCGAACGAGAAATACGACCTGACCAGTTTTACCAGGGGTGCGCGGAGCTGGGTCCGGGTGTTGGCGGCTCTGGCGGGATAGGCCGGGTGCGATGAAGCTGGGTCTGATCTATTCCGGCGGCACCATCGGTTGCACCGGGGCGCCACTCAAGCCACTGCCTATAAATGATTTTCAGGCACTCTGGGGCCGCCACGCCGCACCTCGTCTGGACGATGGCCTGGCTATCGACTGGCGATGGCTGGAGCCCGCGCTCGACTCCAGCGACATGGCCCCGGTGGACTGGGTCAGGCTTGCAGCGATGGTCCTGGATGTCCGCGAGGAGCAAGCGGTGTTGCTTGTTGCTACTACATGGCACCGACACCATGGCCTGGACGGCGGCTGCGCTGGCCTTTTTGTTGACGCTGTATGATCCCGATGGGAACCCGGTGGGACGGTTCGCAAAGCCTGTGGTCTTGACCGGTGCGCAACGGCCCTTGTTCGAAAATGACGGTATTCGGCCCGGCGGCGACGCGCTCGACAATCTGCAAACTTCTATCGGAGCTTGCGGGAACGGGCGAGCGGAGGTTTCGGTCGCCTTTGGCGGGATGATTCTGCCTGGGGCGCGGGTGATGAAGATGTCCACCACCGCCGACCGTGCCTTCGATTGCCCGAAGGGTATTGTCTCTTGCCCGGCCCTTCCGGTGGCACCTGCGGAGGGTCTGACAATGCAGCTCGACCGCCTTGCCCCGCATCTGGGGACAAAGGCGGTGGTGAGCCTGACACCGAACCCGACCGACGGGGTTTTGGTGCTGGACAAGATCCAGCCTGTGATTGAAAAATTAGGTGAAAAACTCGGCGCAATATATTTAAATAGCTACGGAATCGGAAATTTTCCAAGCAGGAAAAATTTTGCTCCGGTGCTTCGTTCTGCCCATGATCGGGGTACCCTGATCATTGCCGGGAGCCAGCTTCCCTATGGCGATGTGGATCCTTCGGCTTATGGGGCTGGGTATTGGTTGGCGGATTGCGGAGCGATTTCGACGGCCGATATGGCGGCGCCGGCGGTTCATACCAAGCTGCATGTCGCTTTCGCCCTGGGTACGGCGAATGGATGGAATCAGGCTGAAATCGAGCGGTTCTTCCGGACGCCGGTGGCGGGGGAGCTGAAAGGCTAATTCCTGCGCCTGCGCCGCCGCCCGGTGCGGCCTTGCGCTAACCCCAAGGACGCTTCGGCGAGCAGGGCACTCATCGGGTGATCCGGGTTTTTTCCTGCAAGATCAGCATGTAAGGTTTTTGCTGCCGCAACCATGTCGAGCCCGGCATCAAGCCCCATGGCCCAATCGAAGAAGATCGCGCGGCATTCCTCCGGCGCGATGCCCTCGATGCGGTACGCCTCGTGGATCACGTCGGTGGGGTCAAAGGGGTGCTTGCCGATGCCTCTCATAATCGCAGAGTGGCCGAAGGCACCAATTTTTGTCCAGCTTTTGAACGACCTGTCAGGATATGGAAGCGTCTTGAGCAAGCGCCCGATAAACCCCGAATCCTTCGGTGGTGTTCTGGTGGTGTTTCGGTAGTGCTTTGGCGGTGCTCTCCGAGCGAGGCGCCTACCCGCCTGCGCGGGCGTTGCGCGGGAGGTCAGTCCGCATCTCCCTCTGCCAGAGGACAGTCCTCCAGCGACCTGGCGAAGCTTTGGGCCAGACCCCGGACATCGGACCCGGCGGCGACCAGATCGGTGCCCTCGGCGATCAGCCGGGAGGGGTCGGCGCCGGGCCAGGGGAAGGCCCCGGCCAGCTTGCCGGCGTCATGGGCTGCGGCGATCATCTGGCGGCAGGCGGTCATGATTCGGGCGCTGTCGCGGGTGGGGTCGAGGTTCTGGTCGGTGGCGTAATCGGAGGGGCCGAAGAACAGCATGTCGACGCCCTCGAGTGCTGCGATCCCGGCGGCGGCGGCGAGGCCCTTGGCGGTCTCGATCTGCAGCGCGAGGATGCCGGTGTCGTTCCAGGTGCCGGCATAATCCTTGTCGGCCCCGAAGCCCCCGGCCCGGCTGACCCCGGTGGCCATGCCGCGCTTGCCCAGCGGCGGGGCGCAGAAGACGCGGACAGCGGCGCGGGCTTCCTCGACGGTCTCGATATAGGGGATCAATATCCCGGCGGCCCCGGCATCCAACGCATGCTTGACCCGCCCGGCCCCGGCATCGCCGAGGCGCACCAGCGCCGGGGTGCGCGAGAGGTCGATGGCGCGGAGCATGTCGGTGACGGTCTCCGGCCCCATCTGGCCATGCTCGGTGTCGATCACGCAAATCTCCGCCCCGGCCCGCCCGGCAATTTCGGCCGCCATGGGGGACGGGAGATCGAGCCAGAAGCAGCGAGCGGGGGTGCGGCCGGTGAGAGTGAGGAGTTTGGTACGGGGGGTGGTCATGTGGGGTCCGGGGGTTGGGTTTGTTCAGGGAAGATGTGATGGGCATCCTCCATGGTCAGGCCCATCAGGTCGAGGATTTCCTTCAGGGCGCCCGGCGCTGATTGTCAATGGCGGCGTAATAACCGACCACGCGGCGGCGCAAAAGTGTACCACTTGGTTCGGTGAGGGGCTTGTCCCCGAAGTCCATAGGAGGGTCCGGCGCGCGGCTCGGACTGCTTTCATAGAGCAAAGGCCGTGGCGCGCGTGGGAGGTGCCTGTGGTCCCTCGGGGTCAAGCGGATGGCGCTCAGGCGGTTTTCTTTGGCTCTGTTTCAGGCGGAAGCTCTCGCCATTCATCTCAAGGATATGGACGTGATGGGTCAGGCGGTCCGAGGAGTGCGCCGGTGAGACGTTCCGATCCAAAGGCTTCGGTTCATTCATCGAAAGGCAAGTTGGAGGTGACCAGTTCTCTGGACCTCCAGCTTGTCGCCGATGCGCTTTCTCCAGTGGCTCATGCCGGAACGCTCGTGCGGCAGGTCATGCTGGAAAAATTCCTCGCCGGTGAAGTACTGGAAACATGGGTCGTGCACCCAGCGGTCCCAGACCTGCTCGTCGGAGAGGGCGTAGGTGTGCTTCAACAGGAACATGCCGATCATGAAGCGCACCGGCTCCGCCGGGCGGCCCTGGTCGGAAAAACTCTCCGCCAGTTGCGCGTCGAGCCAGGCCCAGCCGATCTTGTCCGCCAGGATGGCAAGTTCGTGTTTCATATTGATGATCTGATCGAGGCGCGCCCGGAAAAGATCGTCGTGACGCGCTCTTTGCTGCTGTTTCGGTCGCATTTGAACCCCCGAATGGAACCCCTTCAGGGAATCACAAACGGACTGAAAAATGAATCCCAAATTGCAAGAAAACGATCGACAAAAAAAGGTTTCTTGCAAACCTCGTTACTTCAAATCAGCGGAAAATCACACTAAATCAATGGCGTCCGAGATGTTCACAGAGGACTCAGTACGCCGACAACGGCGACGATCGCAGCGGGTCGAGGCCCCGGCTCGGGGGCCGGGGCGTTGTGATCGGTTGGGGGGTATGGGAACTGGATTCCCTGGTCGAGCCGGGAAATGACGGGGGTGGGGTGCGCGTGCCGTTACTCAGACAGCAATTCCATCACCTCGTCGGACATGTCGAAATTGGCGGTCACGGTCTGGACGTCGTCGTCGTCGTCCAGCGCCGCGATGAGTTTCAGGAGGGTGGCGCCGGAGTGCTCGTCGACCTCGGTCAGGGTTTGGGGTTTCCAGACCAGCTTGGTGGATTCGGCCTCGCCGAGGGCGGCCTCCAAGGCGTTGGAGACCTCGTTCAAATCGGTGGCTTCGCACCAGATGGTGTGGCCGTCATTGGTGGATTCGACATCCTCGGCGCTGGCCTCGATGGCGGCTTCGAAGATTGTGTCGGCGTCGCCGGCGTCGGATGGGTAGGTGACTTGGCCCTTGCGGTCGAACATGAAGGAGACAGCACCCGTCTCGGCCAGGTTGCCGCCGAACTTGTTGAAGAACGAGCGCACGTTGGAGGCCGAGCGGTTGCGGTTGTCGGTCAGGGTCTCGACGATCAGGGCGACGCCGCCGGGGCCGTAGCCTTCGTAGCGGATCTCCTCGTAGTTCTCGCCCTCGCCGACCTGCGACTTCTTGATGGCGCGGTCGATCACGTCCTTGGGCACCGAATTGGACTTGGCCTCCTTCACCGCGAGGCGCAGGCGGGGGTTCTTGTCCGGGTCCGGGTCGCCCATCTTGGCGGCGACGGTGATCTCCTTCGCCAGCTTCGAGAACAGCTTCGAGCGCACGGCGTCCTGGCGCCCCTTGCGATGCTGGATATTGGCCCATTTGGAATGGCCGGCCATGGGGCACTCTCCGTCGTTTGGTTCGGCGGTCTTATAGGGGAGCCGGGGCGCGGCTTTCAAGTCGGGAGAGGGCCGGGATACAAAGAGCTGGCCTCAGCGCAGGAGCAGCACGCTCAGGCCATAGCCGAAAAGTGCAATCAGTGCGCTATGGGCACCGTGGTGGACATACATCCAGCGGCGCACGGCTTTGTGCTTGCGGACATCGCTGTGGCACCATTTCTTCCGCATCCAGCGGAGCATCTTGAGGAACGGCGCGTCCGGGTCCGGCAGGCCGCCAAGGCGGCGACCGGCGATTTCATTTGCCACCGCCCGGTAGAGCCCGGGATCGGCCAGGCGAAGCGCCCTTGATCGAGGTACTCGCCGCGAACACCCAGACTGCCCGCGGCTCTCTGGGCCATCCCGAGGCTCGGGGCGCAGTGGGGGCGGCGGCCGCGGCATACCGCACATGGCGAAGGTCCTTCCCGCCGAAGAAGGCGGTCAGGAATCGACGTCCGGGCCGGGTTCGGTCACGCCCGGCCAGCCTGTACTATCTGATCAGTCATCAAGAATCGCCTTCTTTGTTAGGTTCGTCCTACAACGGAGTTTCTTTGGAGATCACACTGAAAGGAGCAGTTCAACCATTGCATCCAGGTTTCGTTTTGTACCTCGCCACCCTGGCACATGCCGGTCCAGCAGGGCTGTGAACTCGGGGCTATGGTCATGGACCTTGAGATGGACAAGCTCGTGGATGATAACGTAGTCCACTGCTGCCCTCGGGGCTTTGACAAGATGTGGGTTCAGAATGATCTGACCCGACGTTGAGCAGCTTCCCCACTGTCGCTTCATCTCCAGAAGCTGAAGCGGCGGGGGTGTGTTCACCCAAGGTAATCCAGCCGATATATCACCAATGCGGCGGTGGAAGTAGTCTCGGGCGTGGTACCTAAACCAGGCTCGTAGCCGGGCTTTGACAGCCTTCGGTGTGGTGTCTTCAGTTCGAACTTCCAGACGGCCTGCTACCAGCTTCACTGATCGATTGGCGCGTTCGGATTGGATCACCTTCAGGACATTTTGACGACCAAGGTAAAGCACCTGCTCGCCGCTAACATACTCCCTTGGTTGGACATGGCGAGATCGGTTCTCGGCATCCTCTACATGACGCACGATCCACCTTGCACGTTTCCGGACAGCCCGGTGGATCGACTCATCTGGTGCGTCCGTTGGTGCATCCACGATCACCGAGCCGTCTGGATCAACATGGATTGCAATCCGGCTGGTTCGGGATGGATCGCACACGACCCGGAAGGGGATTACCTTATCCCCGTAGGTTAGAGCCTGGCTCGCCATCACCGCGACCCCCGAGTGATCCCCGCCCGGACGATGGTGATAATCTGGTCGATCAGGGCATTGGCTTGGTCCAATCCACCCAGAAGCGTGAAGTACCTGGGCAGCAGGGCCTTCCGGATTTCTGCTTCAATGTTCTGTGGGTTGATGGAGTGGGTCCGGATTGCCTCGTCCACGGTCTGGTCGATATGGAATGCCTCCTCGACCAGTGTGTCCTCTGGGATGCTTGAGACGCCGTCATCACCAACGATGAGATGAAACGCCCCGTAGTAGGCTTGTGCGTGGTGGTTCTCACCGAACTCATTTGGCACCGTGGGCGTCGCGCGATCTTTGATCTGCTGTTCAAGGTCCTTGAATAGCGTGTACTGCGTTACCGGGTGATCGAAGAGCGCCTCGGCCTCGCGGATCGCCTCTCGAAGCATTTCGGAAAAGACCTTTTGGGCATATGGATCGTCGATCAAGTCTTGTTCGATGGTCTTCCGCAACCGGGTCTTGATCAGGTCTGCTTCGGTACGTGCCTTCTCCTCCGACCAGGTATCCGGATCGGTGTCGGAACCCAGTCCACCCACCATGATCACACCATCAGGATCGACGATTTCCTGGCCGATGACCTGCTTGTCCACCAGGCGGCGAATCTGGTCCTCGTACTCGGAGAAGTCCACTGTTTCCTGGGCATCCCGTTTGGCCTGCACACGGATATCGGTGAAGAACTTCAGATCGAGCTTGTACCGCCGGATCGTCTCCTCGCTGAATGATCCATCTTCGAAGAATGACCGGGACGACAGCGCCAGTTTCAGGCACATTCCGAACCCGGTCAGTGCGTCATAGAAGTCCTCACGAACCTTCTGGTGCACATCGTAGCTGGTCCCGGCATCGTCTTCCTCAAACCTAGGCATGAGAACCCGGCGGAACTGTTCCCGGTCGGCTTTGTTTTCGACCCCGGCGAAGATCGCCCAGAGCGCATCATGCAGTGCAGGCAACCGTTTGTATTCGGTTGCCACGTTCGCATACGTGCCGAGCAGATCGTCGATCTCGTATCCTGCCTGGGTCTGGGCGGCGAGGTCCTGGTAATCCTGGATCGACGTGTCCAGTTCCGCAAGGATGCCCCGGTAGTCGATCAAGAACCCGAACTGCTTGGCGTCGTGCAACCGGTTCACCCTGGCGATGGCCTGCAACAGGCTGTGACCCTTGAGGTACTTGTCAATGTACAGCACCGCATTACGGGGCTCATCGAAGCCGGTGAGGAGTTTATCCACGACGATCAGAATGTCCGGCTGCCCGTCCTGGCCAAAATCCTCGATAACACCGACCTCATACGCCTGAGGATTGTTTCCTACATTGGCCCTCCACCAGGCCTGGACCTCTGGAATCTTGGTCTCGTCGGTATCATCATGACCCTCCCGGGTGTCGGGGGCCGAGATAACCACCGCACTGGTTACCATGCCGGTGGCATCCAGAGCCTGTTTGTACCGGATGGCGGAGAGTTTGCTATCTGTGGCCAACTGCGCCTTCAGGCCAAGATCAAGCTTGCCGAAGTTCTCGGTAAAATGGGTGGCAATATCCCAGGCAATCAGTTCAATCCGGTTGGCGGCCCCATAGACCTGACCACGGGTAGCAAATCTCTTCTTCAGATCGGACCGCTGCTTGTCGGATAGCCCGGTGGTAATCTTGTCGAACCACGCATCGATGGCCGCCTCGTTGATATCGACTACCGGCTTTCGTTCTTCATAAACCAGCGGGGTGACAGCGCCATCCTCGACTGCCCGCTGCATTGTGTAGGGATGGAGGATAGGGCCGAATTTGTTCCGAGTCTTGTCGTCTTTGAGCAATGGGGTACCGGTGAACGCGATGTACGCGGCGTTGGGGAGCGCCTTGCGCATTCGTTCATGGTTTTCGCCACCCTGGCTGCGATGCCCCTCATCGACCAGCACGATCAGCTTGTCCGATGGATTGAAACACTCCGGCAGTCGAGTGGCCGGGGTGAACTTCTGGAGCATGGTAAACATGATTTGCTCGGTCCCTGAGCCGATCCGTTTTGCCAGGTCCCGTCCCGACTCCGCCTTGGCCTTCTCGCCGTCCTTCTTCGTGGCAACATCCGAGCCGAATGCCCCACTGGTGAGGAAGGTGGCCGATAGTTGTTTCTCCAGGTCAATCCGGTCCGTCACCAAGATGATCCGGAAGTCGGCCAGGCTCTCATCCTGCACCAGGGCCTTGCACAGGAATACCATCAGACTCGATTTGCCAGACCCGGTGGTGTGCCAGATCACACCCCCTTCTCGCCCACCATCAGGTCGCCGTTTCGATACCCGGCTCAGTATCGACTTTACCCCGAAGGCTTGCTGGTACCGGGCCGCGATCTTCCCGACTTTCTTGTCGAACAGGATGAAGAGCCGGATGAACTCCAGGAGCCGGTCTGGCCGCAGGAGGCTGATCAGTAGCCTATCCTGCTCTGTGGGCAGCACAGAGCCACTGTGGAGCGCCTCGAACTGTTCTCGTGCCAAATTGTGGGGCCGGTCAGCAAAGATGGCCTGCATCTGCGTCTCTGTGAGTCGCTGGTCCTTCAGTGCACTGACATCATTCTCGGTAATCTCTTCCTCACGCCATGCGGGCCAGAACTTCCTTGGGGTCTCCGTGGTGCCGTAGCGGCCCTCGGTCCCTGAGATCGACAGCAGAAGTTGTGCATAGGCGTAGAGGTCCTGGATGCCGTCACCCATCTGGTTGCGCAGATGTTGGCTGATACCTTCGTCAACCATGGACTTGTTGGGGTCCCCGGACACGGGGCGCTTCGCCTCGATCACCACCAGGGGGACGCCATTGACATAACAAACAATGTCCGGACGATACCGGCCCAACCCGGCGGGTCTCTCAACACTGATTTCCTCAGTCACCTGGAACCGGTTGGCCGAGATGTTGGTCCAGTCGATCAGCGGAACGGTCACTGAATGGCGATGGCCATCTATGAATTCCGTAACGGTAACACCAAGGGTCAGATGCTGATAAATCGCCTTATTGGCCGCCAGCAGCCCCTCGCTGAGGCCGGTGGCGGATATGGTACGGATGACCTGGGCCACCCCGGCGGGGGAAAGAGCATGCGACTGCCCCTTGTAATCGAACCTATGGCGGCTGAGGTGATCCCGAAGCACTTCCTCCAGCAGTACCGCCCGTTCTGAACCGCGTTGGGCGAGGCACGCCGCCGGGGGCAGATACTCCCATCCCATTACCATCAATATGTGCAGGGCAGGCAGCTTGGCTGTGGCTTCTTCGCGGGTGTCCGGGGTGTGAGGTTGGCCCATCATGGCAAGTCCAGCCTGAAAAAGAAACTTTGCATGTCTGCAAGAAATCTCCTACATACTAACAGTGGATTGGGCTTTTCCCGGTCGGCAATGGGGTTCTGGTTTTCCGGGGCCCTTTTGTTTTTCCAGGTCATGGGAACACCTTGGTCAGGATGATGTCGTAGGCGCGGTTCGGCTGCGTGGGCCGGATGGTATTCAAAGCAATGGGACGAGCCGTCAGGTCGGCAAGCTGCAACCCGGTCGAATTGACCGATTTCCTGGCAAACCGTGGTGTAAACCCCATCGGCGAGAAATCCCTGCTGGTCCAACCCCATGTACTGCTGCCATCGACGATCCTGCGAAATGCCAATTCAAGTTCGGCATCCTCGGCCTTGCCACGGCATTCGAAGATGACATGAACCAGTTTACCCTCTTGACCCATGCTGGTCAGAAAGAGGAGGAGCCGCTCCAAACAGAAATGCAAGGCAATCCGGTAGGGGCTCCACGGTTTCGGATACTTTGCCTTCAACCGAATCTTGTCGATGACCGAAGCTATGATTGTTGTGGGGGCATCAACCATCATGGTGTTGAGGTCCTCATAGAACCCCTCCCGAAGGGCCTTGTCGGCGCGTAAAAACGCGAAATCCCCCGTGGTCTTTCGAATTTCGTGCTCATGTAGAACAACGGCGTCATGACCCCAGTATTTGAATTTTAGGCCCTGCATCGCCGGGACCACCGCCCCGATGTATTCGGCCTTCTTCACCACGCAGAACGACAAGGCGAACACAGGGAAGTCCGGGTCAATGGATGTCAGGCTGTGGTCCCCGCTCTCGTCCACGAAGACGATGTAGTCGGAAAATTCAGGCCATCTCACACCACCACCCGGCGCTTGCCCGTCAGCAACTGCTGCATCAGGGCCTTCTTCTCGGTGCGGAGTCTTTCAATATTTTCAGCCAAGTTGATGATTTCATCAGAAGCCACCCTGAGTAGAGCCCCGATCCGCTCCTGTTCGGCGGGCGGCGGAACTCGGACAACCATATTCCTGAAGTTGTTTTGAGAGATAACATATCTCTGCCCGCTCCCATCCCCGAGCCGGTAAGCCTGACGGCGGAAGTCATCCGTCTGGAACACGTAGGTTCGGAAATTCAAGTCCCAGCCTTCGTGGAGCCGGAAACGAACCACGTGGTAGCTGTAGGCCACTCCAGGCATGTCTTCGGCAGCAACCGCTGGAATCGCAATCTCGTGACGGGTTTCTGAGGTTGGGGTGAAAAAGATATCTCCTTGCTTCACGTCGCACTGTGTCAACTTCACCTCCGGGGCGGTCACCCAGTGATCGAGTTCCCGATCAAAGATGAACTCCCGACGGTAGACATCGAGAAAGTTCAGAAGCCGGACCTCCGGCTCAGAAGGGTCGGACTTCTTGTCCACTCCGGCTGACGAAATCATGCCTACCTCCCCCAACCGCACATCCCGCCATTCCTGCCCCTCGAACTCAGGGAACCGGCGTTTGCCGGTGAGGAGGGATTGCATCAGGGCGCGTTTTTGGGTGCGGGCGTTGGTCAGTAGGGCCTCAGTCTTTTCAATGGCCAGATGCCACGTCGAAAGGATGTCCGCGATCTTCCGTTGTTCGGGGAGTGGGGGAATGTCCACCGGAACACGCTTGAAGTCATTGAAGTAGAGGCGGAGACGGTCGTTGGTTATGCCATAGGAGTAGGCCCAAAACCGGTGGATCATCTCCGGTGACTTGAACAGGTACGCTGCAAATACGGGGTCAATGCTCTCTTTCGGCGCGAGGACGATGTAGGCCGGACTAACCAGTGCTTCCTCGTGGGCAATGCCGGATGCACCCTGCCACATGCGCATCATGTTGTAGGCGATATCACTACGGTGAACCCTGAGATGCTCCTTCGGTGTGAGGTTGGTGTCGGTCTTACGTTCAAGGCTGCTACGAGGGGCAAGCCCACGATCTAGGGTAACCGACAGCGTTGGTAGGCCGGGCACACCTCTCTGACGGCGGCTGGTAAAAAAATCCCCAAGACGTTGATCGTGGCCATTCATGCCAAGTCAAGCTCCCGGAGATACCCCCCCATCCGGGTTTCCAGGTCGGCCAGTTCCGCCTTCAACCGGGTTCGTTCTTCACGAACGGCCATCAGATCGATTTCTTCTTCCTCCTCGAAAGTGTCCACGTAGCGGGGGATGTTCAGGTTGAAATCGTTCTCCCGGATGTCCGCCGCCGTGCCACGGAAGGCGTATTTCTCCACCGTCTCCCGTGCCTGGTAGGTGTCGATGATCTTTGCCAGATGCGCCTCGGTCAGGGCGTTCTGGTTGGTCCCGGCCTCGAACTCCCGGCCGGCATCGATGAAGAGCACGCTGTCGTCCGTCTTGCGCTTCCGGAACACCAGTATCGCCGCCGGGATGCCGGTGCCGAAGAACATTTTTTCGGGCAGGCCGATTACCGCATCGAGGAGGTTTTCCTCGATCAGCTTCTGCCGGATTTTCCCCTCGGATGAACCACGGAACAACACCCCGTGGGGGACGACCACACCCATACGGCCCGTGCCGGGTTTCAGGGTCTCGATCATGTGGAGGATGAAGGCATAATCACCCTTGGTCTTGGGTGGAATACCCCGGCGGAAACGGGAGAAACGGTCAGTCTCCGCCGCCCCTGTCCCCCATTTGTCCAAGCTGAAGGGAGGATTGGCCACGACCACATCAAAATGGCGGAGGGTGTCGTCGGAGGTGCGGAGCTTGGGGTTGCGGATCGTGTCCCCCCATTCGATCTGGTGGTTCTCCTCGCCATGCAGGAACAGGTTCATCTTGGCCAGGGCCCAGGTGGAGCCGATGGCCTCCTGCCCGAACAGGGCATATCGGCGGGTGCCAGTATTTTCCCGGATCAGACGCCCACATTTCATCAGCAGCGAGGCCGATCCGCAGGTGGGATCACATATCTCATCCCCCTCCTGGGGGTCTACCAACCGGGCGATGAGTTCCGATACCGCAGCAGGGGTGTAGAACTCCCCGGCTTTCTTGCCCGCCGATGCCGCAAATCGCGATATCAGGTATTCATATGCACCACCAATGATATCCAGGTTCCCCACCCGGGATGGACGGAGGTCCAGGGAGGGTTTGGCAAAATCCTCCAGGATATGCCGGAGGATATCGTTCTTCTGCTCCTCATCGCCCAGCTTGTTCGAGTTGAACGAGATGTCCTGGAACACGTCCCGCAACTTGGCGATGTTGGCTTCCTCGATGGCATGCAGGGCCTTGTCGATCCGTTCACCATTGCCGGGTTGATGCCGCCGTTCATGGAGCCAATCAAAACTGGCGTGGGCCGGGAGGACGAATGCTTCGTTCTTCATTAGCTCATCCACAAGTTCCGGATGCCCGGGGTGCTCGGCTTCGTAGCGTGTGCGATGGTCGTTCCACACGTCACTGATGTATTTCAGGAAGAGCATCGTCAAAACAAAATCTTTGTAAATTGAAGGATCGACCACCCCCCGGAAGGTGTCACATGCGGCCCATGCGGCCTTGTTGATCTGATCTTGGGATATCCTGCTCATCAATGCCCCACGGTATTGTCTACCCCGTGCGAGAATCCCGGATGTGGGGTGGAAAAGCAAGCGTTCCTATCAGTCTGGCCAACTTGCACCCACGGAGCCCGCTCACTTTATTTTTCGCACAGCTTGCGGTTGTCGAGAAGTAATTTCCCAAAACAATCCATAGCCAAGCTATCGATGACTCATTTACCCGACCTGAGCCGATTGACGCAAGCAGAGAAAGACACCTTGATCCTCGCGCTGTGGACGCAGGCACAGGAGCTGGTGGCAGTGAACGTGGGCTTGGCCAGGCGCGTCACGGAACTTGAGGCAAAGCCCGGTGAGCCTGCGAAGACGCCGGACAACTCCAGTACGCCGCCGTCGCATGGGTGCAAGGCGAACAAGAAACCGGCCCGGGGCAACCGCAAAAAACGGCGCAAGGGGCATGGCGGCGGTGGGCGTCCTCTGAACCCTGACCCGGATCAGCGGGTGGTGGCGAAGGTGCTGTCCTGCCCGCACTGTTGTTCAGCGCTCGGCGATGAGGATCACAAGTTGCCTGCGATTTATGACAAGATCGAACTGCCGCGCCCCGCTCCCATTGTCACCCGTGTGGAACTGTATGCGGCGAGGTGTTCTCATGTTCGGCGCGCTTTGTGGCGCCGGTTCCGGCGGGGCTTGAGCCGGGGTCTCCGTTCACCCCGTCGATCGAGGCGATGGCGGTTTACATGCGTTATGAACACGCGGTCAGTTACCAGCGTCTGTCGAAACTGTTCGCCGATTTGCACGGCTTGACGATCAGCCAAGCCGCCCTGGTCAACCTGTTCAAGAGGGTCAAGCCCGGCTTTGACGCCCGGTTCCAGGCGGTTCTTGCCCGCCTGCGGCAAAGCCGGATCGTCTGCTCCGACGAGACCGGCGCACGCATCAAGGGGCACAACGCCTGGGAATGGGTTTTCCAAAACGATGAAGTCTGCGTCCACGTCATCCGCAACAGTCGGGCGCAACAGTCGGGCGAAGGCGGTGGCCGAGGACGTGATGGACGGCCACCGGCCCGCCATCTGGGTGTCCGATCTTTACGGCGGCCAGCGGGGGCTCGGGGAGGTCTGGCAAATCTGTCTGGCCCACCAGTTGCGCGACTGCCAGTATGCCATCGACGCTGGCGATGCGATCTTCGCACCGGCAATGAAAATGCTCGTCTTGCGCGCCGGTGTTCCGGGCCGATGGCGAAAGCGTCTGAAGGACATTACACTTCAGAAATACCGGGGCGACCTGGAACGGCGAATGGACAAGGTTATGGCTTGTCAGCCAACCAACCAGCCAACCAACAAAGACGGAATTCGTCTGCGCAAACGCTACGGCAAAGACCGTGACAGCCTGTTCACATTCATGACCGAACGCGACGTGCCGCCAACCAACAACGGCTCGGAACAAGCCATCCGCCCCTCAACCACCTTGCGCAAGGTCACCGGGGGATTCCGCTCCAACCGGGGAGCCGACTTCTACGCCAACGTTCGCTCCGTCCTCAACACCGGAAAACGGCAAGGCCTGTCTGCTTTCCAGGCAATCCAGGCCACCATCGCTGGAAAATCAGTGAGCCAACCGGGTTGAGTAGTTACTCAACTTTTTTTGATCCAGAATCAGGGTTGGGGTGGCGCACAGGGCGCTCAGAAGCTCCAGAACAAGGGGATCAGCATGGTCGCCAGCATCCCTACCCCGAGGTTCAGGGGGATGCCGAGGCGCATGAAGTCGGTGAAGCGGTAGCCTCCCGGCGCGTAGACCAGGGTGTTGGTCTGGTAGCCGATGGGGGTGGCAAAGCTGGCCGATGCGGCGATCATCACCGCCACCACGAAGGGGCGCGGATCGACGCCAAGCTCCTGCGCCAGCGAGATCGCCACCGGGGTCACTACCACCGCGACGGCGTTGTTGGAGACCAGTTCGGTCAGGCAGGACGCCATCAGGAACACGATCCACAGCACCAGTTGCGGTGGCAGGCCCATCAGCCAGGGGGCCATGGCGTCGACCAGCAGTTCCACCGCACCCGTGCGTTCAAGCGCCCGGCCGATGGCAAGCATGGCGAAGATCAGAGTCAGGAGCCGGATCTCGACCATCTGGAAGGCTTCCTCGGCGTCGATGCAACGGGTCACCAGCGCCAGCGCCACGCCGATCACCGCGAGCCCGGCGATGGACATCACGCCAAAGGCGCTGCCCAGCACCACGAGGCCGATGATGCCGAGTACGATCGGCGCGCGTTGGCGCCGGTAGGGGCTGTCGGTGGGCTGGGTCAACTCGGCCAGGCCCTGTTCCTCGGAAAGCCGATGGATATCGTCGGGGTCGCCCTCGAGCAGCAGCGTATCGCCGACCTGGATGCGGACCTCGTCGAGCACCGCGCCGACGCGCTCGGCCCGGCGGTGTACTGCCAGCGGGTAGACACCATAACGGCGCCGCAGACGGAGGTCGCCGAGGAAGCGTCCGACCATGCGGCATCCGGGGGTGATGAGCGCCTCGACGGTGACGGTGGACTTCTGGCCGACGGCGTCGATCTGGCCGGTCATCGACAGCGCCTTGTTTTCGCGCAGCGACAACAACTCGCCGACGGCAGTGCGGATCACCACGTGGTCGCCGGCGGCCAGCACCACACTGGCCATGCCGCGGCGCAACGAGAGGTCACCCCGGATCACGTCGATCACGATCATGCCTTCGCGAGTGAAATGTTCGACCGAGAGGACCGACCGACCGATCAAGTCGGAGCCGTCGGGAATGACCACCTCGGTGAAGAATTTGAGCTTCTTGCGGCCAGTAAGAAAATCCACCAAGGCGCGCCGCACCGGCAACAGCCGCGAGGCGGTCAGCGAGATGAAGGTCATCGCCACCGCAACGATGATCAACGCCATGGGTGTGATCTCGAACAGCGAGAACGGTTCCAGCCCATGGGTGCGCGCGACGCCGTCGACCAGCAGGTTGGTCGACGTGCCAATCAGGGTACACATGCCGCCGAGGATCGCGGTGTAGGAGAGCGGGATCAGCAGCTTCGATGCCGGGACGTGCAGGATTTTTCCCAGGCGCACCGCCGCCGGCATCATCATCACCATGACGGGGGTGTTGTTCATAAAGGCCGAGGCCACGGCAGTGAACCCGGCGAATCCCGCCAGAACCCGGCGCGGCTCATGTTCAACCTTGGCTGAGAGGGTGCGATTGACGGCATCGAGAGCGCCGGTGCGGATCAGCGCGCCGGAGAGGATGAACATCGCCCCGATGGTGATCGGTGCGGGGTTGGCGAAGACCGCCAGCAGATCGTCGATGGGCAGGACGCCGACGCCCAGCAGCAGCGCCGCACCGCAGATGGCGACAACCTCGGGCGGGTGATCCTCGCGCACGAAGGCCGCGAACATCGCAACCACCACGCCCAGGGCGAACAGGGCGGGCCAATGGGCGACCCAAAACTCGGCGGCGAGGATCGACATGGGGCGGGTCCTCTGCGTCAAGGCACGGTGGCTCGGGCCAATGGTCTCAGTTTTGGCGCGTGGGCGCAATGTGGTTTGGGTGGTGGGAGCGGCGGGGGCGGCCGGAGGGACTGAATTGACCGAGCCATCGGCGCCTGCGACGAGTTCCGCCTTCAGCGGCACCGGACCGCACCTGATCGCCCGTAATTTCTTTGGCAAGGCCGTCGTTGCACGACCGCTCGATTTTGCCCCGACCAATCGGAGCCCGTTTGAACAAGGCAAGGTGGGAACCGCGGAGCAGAGACGCCGGGTTCACGACAAACAGGCCCGGGGCGGGAAGGTCGATTCATGTGGAATCTGAAATCTATTTTTATATTATAATTAATTGGATAATGGAGTATTTTAAATCTTTACATCAAACATCAATAGCGCGCGATTGCAGGCTGGTCTGGTGCGAATGCCGGTCTCGAACTAGAACGGTTTCTACCTTGCAGGAACCAGGCCGATCGCCCTATCCCTTTGGGATTACGCACCTTCCCAGACCGACGAATGAGCCAATTTCGCTCGAAATTGCGCATGGCGCCGCAGATCCTGGCCGGGTCAAGCCCGGGGCAGTGGGGATGGCGAGGGCGTGTGTGAGTGGTTGGTTCCGGGGTTCATAGTGTTGGTATATATATTGTGTTATATCAAATGGATATACTGGTATTTTCGAGTTTTCCATTAAGTCGTATGGGGGCGATTTTGCGGGCCAGACCAGTTTTGTCGTCGGTCTCGACATAGGTGCCGCAGAGGGTGGGCTCGCCGCGGGCGGGCGCGAAACGGGTGGTGTTCATGCCGGTGACGAAACGCTTCATCGGTTCCAGCTTGTCCATACCGATGATCGAATCGTAGTCGCCGCACATGCCGGCGTCGGTCTGGTAGGCGGTGCCCTTGGGCAGGATCATCGCATCCGCCGTGGGAATATGGGTGTGGGAGCCGATAACCAGGCTGGCGCGGCCGTCGCACCAGTGGCCGGTGGCCATCTTCTCGGAGGTCGCCTCGGCGTGGATCTCGACGATGGAGGCATGCGCCAAACCGCCGAGGGGCGCGGTCTTCAGGGCCGCGTCGAGGGCGGAGAACGGGTCGTCGAAGGGTTGTTTCATGAAAACCCGCCCCAACGCCACGGCGACGAAGACCTTGCGCCCCCGGGTTGCGCCGATCAGCGCGGAGCCCCGGCCGGGGGCGCTCCTGGCGTAGTTCAGGGGGCGAAGGATGCGGGGCTCGCGCTCGATATGGGTCAGCATCTCCTTCTGGTCGAAGGCGTGGTCGCCCAGGGTGATGCAATCGGCCCCGGCGGCAAAGATCTGATCGGCTATTGCGGCGGTCAGGCCGAAACCGGAGGCGGCGTTCTCGGCGTTGACGGCGATGAAATCGAGCTTCCAATCGACGCGCAGGCGGGGCATCGCCTTGATGGCGGCGGCGCGCCCGGCACGGCCAACCAGATCGCCAAGGAATAGGAGGCGCATCAGGCCTGCCCTCCCATGTGTTCGGGCTTTGGCCGTATTTGGCCTTGTTCGGTGACGATGGCGTCGAGGGGCTGGTCGGTCGAATCGATGGGGACAGCCTCGATCTGCTGGATGCTGTAGGCGAAGCCGGTCGCCAAGGTTCGACGTTTTGCGCGCAGCCCTTCCAGCGAGCGGTCGTAGAAGCCGCCGCCATAGCCGAGGCGCCAGCCCGCCGTATCGAAGGCAAGCAGCGGGGCAATCAGGAGTTGGGGGTCGAGCCAGTCGCCGGCGGCCGGGATCAGGGCACCGAATTCGCCCTCGATCATCTCGGCACCGGGGTGCCATTCGCGGAACTTCAGCGCCAGCCCCCTGCCCTGGATCACCGGCACGCAAAGACGATGACCGGCAGTGTGCAGGGCGTCCATCAGCGGCGTCGGGTCGATTTCGGTGCGGATCGGGCGGTATCCGGAAATGATTTCGGCCCCGGTGTGGAGACGGGCGGCGAGGAAATGGTCCATTGCCGCGCGTGACGCCTCGCCATTTGCGGCGAGGTCGGCGGCGCGGGCTTCGCGGCGGCGCGCAAAGGCCTGCTTGCGCAGGGCGGCCTTCATGTCGGGGAGATCGTCCATCGCCGTTGCCTAACGCGGGTGGGCTGCCCTTTCAAGGGAGTGCGGTTCATCCCGGGGGGCATACAGGGGGGGAAGGGTGGCGGGCCCGTCGCGACCGTCGAGGTTTCAGATCCTCGCGAGCCTGGAGTACCAGGTGGGTGCCAGGTGCGTTAGGCCACGGCCAGTCGCAGAGCCAGCTCCCGTTCGAAAAGATAGGCCACCAGGATGCTGGCCTCTGACGAGGGGGACAGCACCCGCCACCCGACAAGATAGGGTGTGCCGTGCCAGTTGAAAAGGGTTCAAGGATTTCGGTGTGGAGGCTTTGGGCTTGCCCTTGCAAGTTTGTGGCTCGTAACGACAATGCCGCGCAGCGACAGCATGATCAGGAGCGGCCCCACCAGCAGCAACACGCCCGGCAGCAACCAGTTGGCGCGCTCTTCCACGATCAGGGCTTCGTCAGGTCGCTCGGGCAAATAGATGACGGGCACCTTGTCGCCGACAAAATAGTGCGCAAGGTTGGCGCCGGTGCGGTGGCGGAAGGTGACAGGTTCTCCGTTGCCCGGGCGAAACGAAACCAGTGGAAACAGGGCCGCGTGGCCGCTGGAACCGGTTGAACTGCCGGGTTCAAGCTGGAGATTCCAGGGTCAATGCGATCACTCGTTCAAATCATTGGCAAATCATTGGGTCCGATCATTGGGTGGAGGCATCCTCCTGCCCACCCATGTTTTCGATCTGGGCGACCAGCGCGTTGATGCGGCTGGTCAGTTCTTCCTCGCGCTCCGGGTCGAACATGTCCGTGGACTCGGCGCGGCCGTTCGCGAGCTTCTCCGACTTGGCGAGGCGCTGCTCGGTCTGGTAGGTCTTGTCCTCGGTCTCGGCGAGGCGGTCGGCGATCATCAGCGCGGTCATCACCAGCAGCCGCCCCTCGGACATCTGGCCGAACTGGCGCAGCAATCCGCGCGCCTCGGTGTCGAGATTCGCCGCGAGACCGGTGAGATGCTCCTCCTCGTCCGGGCCGCAACCCAACCGGTAACTGCGTCCGGCGACATCCACTGTAACCTCGGGCATTGCGTTCTCCCTATTCCACCGTTTCCTGGATTGCGACAAGGCTGCGGAGGTCTGTGAGCGCGACCTTCACGGCATCGGCCGCTTCGGCACGTAGACGGGCGTCGTCTTCGCGCAGGGCGCTAAGCTCGTCGACCTCGGCCTGGAGCCGGTCGCGTTCGGATTGCAATTCCGTGATTCGTGCCGTCGCCGCCTCCTCGGCACTGAAAGCGGCGGGTCCCTGTTCGGACGCCGCGATCAGGTTGGAAACCGCTTCGCCCAACCGATCCAGCGCGTTGTCAAGTTCCGACATCTGCTTCTGTTCCCCGTCTCTGCCTGTGTCTGCCCGCTCCGGCCTTCTGGCCCCTTGGTCCGATCCGGCCGCCATCCCGGCTTGTCGCCCACCAAACTTCGGTGAATCTTGGGAGGGGATTCGCTTTTTCAAGGCATTTGGCACCCGGCAGTTTGAATCATCACCCGACAATGCCCCCCATTGCAAGTATCTCCGCGGGCGAATTTGGTGTAAATCCACCGTCTTGCGGCGAGTGATGCGGGCTTTCTGTCTCACTTGGGCATGTCGGGGTTGACCCCCTGCCCGCCGAACAGCATTTTCGCGAGGCAATTTCGGGCTGAGGTTTTCTGGCAATGGTTCCTTGGCCAAGATATCTGGGCCGCGCCGTCCGACGCGTCCGCATCCCTGGGGGACAGAGTGACAATCGAGAAAATGAAGGCTGACGACCCGCGCCGCTTCGCCATGGCGAATGCGTTGAGGGTGCTGGCGATGGACGCGGTGGAAGCGGCGCAATCCGGGCATCCGGGGATGCCGATGGGTATGGCCGATGTAGCGACGGTGCTGTTCGACAACCATCTGAAGTTCGATCCGGCGGTGCCGGACTGGCCCGATCGCGACCGATTCGTGCTGTCGGCCGGGCATGGCTCGATGCTGCTCTACGGGTTGCTGCACCTGACCGGCTATGACGACATGACGCTGGATGAGATCAGGAACTTCCGCCAACTGGGTTCGCGCACGGCGGGGCATCCTGAATACGGTCATGCCCAGGGCATCGAGACCACCACCGGGCCGCTGGGCCAGGGGCTGGCGAATGCCGTCGGCATGGCGATGGCGGAGCAGTCGATGGCGGCGCGGTTCGGGCACAAGGTGGTGAACCATCATACCTATGTGATCGCTGGGGATGGCTGCCTGATGGAGGGGATCAGCCAGGAGGCGATCACCCTGGCCGGGCGCCAGAAACTTTCCAAGCTGGTGCTGCTGTGGGACGACAACGGCATCTCGATCGACGGCAAGCTGTCGCTGTCGGACGCCACCAACCAGTTGGCGCGGTTCGCCGCCTGCGGTTGGGAGGTGCGCGCCATCGACGGTCATGACGTCGCCGAGATCGATGAGGCGCTGACATGGGCCCGGAGTAACGATGCGCCGACCTTGATCGCCTGCAAGACCCATATCGGGCTGGGCGCACCAACCAAGCAGGACACCGCCAAGGCGCATGGCGCGCCGTTGGGGGCCAGCGACATCGCCGGCGCGCGCGCGGCCTATGGTTGGCACCACAGGCCGTTCGAGATCCCCGAGGCGATTCGCGCAGATTGGCGGGCGACCGCCGCGCGGGGTGCAGCGGCGCGCGAGGAGTGGCAGACTTGGCTGGGCAACCTGTCGAACGCCAAGCAGGCGGAGTTCGGCCGGATCGTGGCTGGAGACGCACCAAAGAAGCTGGCGGGCGCCGTCAGGGCCCTGAAGCGGCAGATTTCAGCCGATCAGCCCAAGGTCGCCACCCGCAAGGCCAGCGAGAATGCCTTGGCGGCGATCAACCCGGTAATGCCGGAGACGATTGGCGGCTCGGCCGATCTGACGGGATCGAACAACACACTGACGCCGGGGCTGGGAACCTTCGATGTGGGCAGCCGCGACGGGCGCTATGTCTATTACGGCATCCGCGAGCACGGCATGGCGGCGGCGATGAACGGCATGGCGCTGCATGGCGGCGTTGCGCCCTATGGCGGCACCTTCCTGTGCTTCACCGACTACGCCCGCGGCGCCATCCGTCTGAGTGCGCTGATGGGGCAGCGGGTGGTCTATGTGATGACCCATGACAGCATCGGGCTGGGCGAGGACGGGCCGACGCATCAGCCGATCGAGCATCTGGCGATGCTGCGCGCGACGCCGAACTTGCAGGTGTTCCGCCCGGCGGATGCCGTGGAGACGGCGGAAGCCTGGGAGATTGCGCTGACCAGCCGCGCGCCCAGCGTGCTGGCGCTGACCCGGCAGGGGTTGCCGACGGTGCGGGTTAAGCACACCAACCAGAACCTGACGGCGTGCGGGGCTTATGTGCTGGCCGAGGCCGACCACAAGCGCCGGGTGATCCTGTTGGCCACCGGCTCGGAGATTGCCATCGCCATGGAGGCCAAGGCGTTGCTGGAGGCCAAGGGGCTGGGCGCGCGGGTGGTTTCGATGCCGTGCTGGGAGCTGTTCGAAGCCCAGGACGAAACCTATCGCCGCAAGGTGCTGCCGGCGAATGCGGTGCGGGTTGGTATCGAGGCGGCGGTGCGCCAGGGCTGGGACCGCTGGCTGATGGGCGAGCGCGGGTCCGAGAAGAAATCGGCGTTCGTGGGCATGGAGGGCTTTGGCGCTTCGGCCCCGGTGGGCGCGTTGTACAAGCATTTCGGTATCACGGCGGAAGCGGTTGCCGGGAAGGCGGTGGCGCTAATGTGATGCTCTGCCACGTCAAGCCGGCGCCGGGCTTGCGCGCGGGCTTGCGAAGGGCATATCTGCCGGATACAGTCGGCGCGCGCTGCAGCGCGATGCGCTCACTGGGAGGGGGTTCACGAACGAAATTCGCTACCAGAATAATTTGGCACGAATACCGGGTCGTAGCAAAAACAACCAACAATCGGAGGAATACACATGGAACGCCGTAAATTCTTGAAGGGCGCCGCGCTGACCGCGGGCGCAGCTACCACAGCCTCTGCGCTTGCAGCACCGGCGGTGGCGCAGAGCAAGGTCGACATGGTCATCGTCTCGACCTGGCCGCGCGACTTCCCCGGCCTCGGCATCCCGGCCCAGCGCCTGGCCGCGCGGATCGAGGAACTGAGCGACGGCGCACTGGCGGTGCAGTACTTCGCCGCCGGCGAGCGTGTCGGTGCCTTCGACAGCTTCGACGAGGTCGCATCGGGCAACGCCCAGGCCTATATCGCCGCCGAGTACTACTGGAAGGGCAAGCACCCGGGCTTCGCGCCCTTCACCGCCATTCCGTTCGGCCTGACCTACACCGAGATTGACGCCTGGATCAAGTACATGGGCGGCCAGGAACTGTGGGACGAGTTGTCCAGCGGCTTCGGCCTGAAGGCCTTCGCCTGCGGCAACACCGGCTGCCAGATGGGCGGCTGGTTCAACAAGGAAATCGAGTCGGCAGACGACCTGAAGGGCCTCAAGATGCGTATCCCGGGCCTGGGCGGCGACGTGATGGCCAAGCTGGGCGCCTCGCCGGTCTCGCTGCCGGGCGGCCAGATCTACGAGAACCTGGTTTCCGGCGCGATCGACGCCACCGAGTGGGTCGGCCCCTTCAACGACTACTTCATGAAGTTCTACGAGGCGGCCAGATACTACTACTGGCCGGGCATGCACGAGCCGGGCGCACAGCTTGGCTTCGGCATGAACGCCTCGTGGTGGGGTGGTCTTTCCAGCAACCTTCAGGCGATCATCCAGGCAGCGTGCAACGAGGAAAACTCGCGCACCATGGCCGAGACCAACGCCAATAACGGTACTTACCTGCGCAAGCTGGTGACCGAGAACGGCGTCATCCTGAGGGAGTTCAACGACGACGTCTATGACAGCTTCGGCGAAGCCGCCGCGGAAGTCGAGGCAGAGGCCCGTTCGCACAGCGAACTCGCTGGCCGAATCTTCGACAGCCATTCGGCCGCGCGTACCGATGTCGGCGGCTGGATGAAGCGTGCGGATATCTCGTACTCGCTCAAGCGCAACCGCGTGCTGGGCATATGATCCAATCGTAATCACGATTGCTCGATTTGCGGGGCGAGGCTGCAGCCTTGCCCCGCTTTCGAATTGATCTTCTGGGCGAAGTTACGGCCTCGCCCTGCTTTTGAACAGATCCCCTGCGTGAGGAGAGCGCCCAGATGGCTGGCGTGAAGGCAACAGAACGGGCCGCACAAGCCGCGCCCGCCCCCGCCGTTCGTATCTTCGGCTGGTTGGTCCTGTCGAGCATGGCGGCTTTCCTGATCAACGCCTATCTCACCTTCTGGATTGGCCTGCCGGGCACCGGATCGCTGTTCGGCTGGCAGTCGAATGGCGACCCCAATGCCTGGATGTGGTTACAGGTGGCGATTTACGTTGCGCTGCCCGTGGCGACGAGCCTGCGGGTTCTGCGAACGCCGGACCGCAGCCTGCGTGCCGACGCCAAGCTGATCTCGGACTTCAACGCTTTCATTGTTCGCGCCGCCTTCTGGGTGGTGCTGCTGGTCGGCCTGGCCGACGCCGTGGTTTCGTTCCTGCGCGTCGAGGGCCTGCTGCCGGGGCTGTTCGGTGACGAATTGGCTCTGGACCTGGGCAGGTCGGTGTTCCGGGGCCACTGGGTTCACCTGCCAATCGCCGCCGTCGGCATCGTCATCGCCTGCTTCAACCGCTCGCTGGGCTTCATATGGCTGGCGCTGCTGGTCGTGGCGGCCGAACTGATGATCGTGTTCTCGCGCTTCATCTTCTCGTATGAGCAGGCCTTCATGGGTGACCTGGTGCGGTTCTGGTACGCGGCGCTGTTCCTGTTCGCCAGCGCCTACACCTTGCTGGAGGACGGCCATGTGCGGGTCGATGTGCTGTATGCGGGGTTCCGGCAACGGACCCAGGGCCGGGTCAACGCGGTCGGCTCGGTCCTGCTGGGGATCACGCTGTGCTGGACCATCCTGCTGATCGGCATGTGGGGCAAGGCCAACATCATCGTCAGCCCGATCCTGGTCTACGAGACCACCCAGACCGGTTTCGGCATGTATGTGAAATACTTCATGGCCGGGTTCCTGGCGGTGTTCGCGGTGACGATGATGATCCAGTTCGTCAGTTTGCTGTTCGACGCCGTGGCCGATACCAGAAACGAACCCAGCCACAAAGACCACGAAACCACCGCCGTCGCCTGAGAATGGCCGCCTGACCACGCCGCCAGAGGAACCCGCAAAACCATGGAACTCATCTTTCTTGCCATTCTGGTGCTGCTGATGATCGTCGCGCTGGGCTCGGGTTATCCGGTGGCCTTCGCCCTGCCCGGCTCGGCGATCCTGGCCATCGGGCTGGCGGCCGCCAGCGGGCTGATCTTCGCCGGTGATCCGGCGGCCTATTTCGCCCAGGGCGGGCCGGTGCAATGGCTGAGCGCCGGGGTGACCAATTTCCGCGGCGTCTACTGGGAGGTAGAGCGCGATACGCTGATCGCGATTCCGCTGTTCATCTTCATGGGCATCATGCTCCAGCGCTCGAAGATCGCCGAGGATCTGCTGGTGACCATGGCGCAGCTGTTCGGGCCGGTGCCGGGGGGGTTGGGCATCTCGGTGGTGTTCGTCGGCGCGCTGCTGGCGGCGACCACCGGAATCGTCGGCGCCACCGTGGTGGCAATGGGGCTGATCTCGCTGCCCGCAATGCTGCAGCACAACTACTCCAGACCGCTTGCCACCGGCACCATTGCCGCATCGGGCACGCTGGGGCAGATCATCCCGCCCTCGATCGTGCTGATCATCCTTGCCGACCAGTTGGCCAGCTCGGTCGATCAGGCGGGAACCGCGCGCAAGGAGTTCTTCAAGCAGGCGACCGGCGAGCTGACGATGCCCTCGGCGTTCGACATCGTCTCGACCAGCGCCGGCGACATGTTCCTGGGCGCGCTGGTGCCGGGGGTCGTGCTGGTCGGGCTGTACATGTTGTATATTCTGGGCTTCGCCATGTTCAGGCCGAAAGCGGCGCCGCCGGTGCCCTTCGAGGGCAAGCGCGACCGCCGTTTCGCGGGCAAGGTGCTGTTGATCCTGGTGCCGCCACTGGCGCTGATCCTGCTGGTGCTGGGCTCGATCATCGCCGGTATCGCGACGGTGAACCAGGCCGGCGCCATCGGCGCCTCCGGCGCGCTGATCATGGCAGGCTACCGGCTGAAGCCGAACCGCAAGGATACCTTCCTGCCCGCAATCATCAGCATGGCCTCGCTGGTAATGGTGCTGGTGGTGACCAGCATCTACGACACCAACATCAAGAACATCCAGACCACGGACGATGTGATCGGCGTGGTGCTGTCGCTGATCGGGGTTGGCGGGTTGGTCCTCTCGCTGATCTGGAGCGGCTGGCGCGCCTACAAGATCGAGGACACGCTGCGCGGTGTGATGATCGATACCGCCAAGACGACCTCGCTGGTGTTCATCATCCTGCTGGGTGCGGCGATGCTGACGGCCTCGTTCCGCTCGTTTGGCGGCGAGGAGCTGGTGCGTGACTTCCTGAACGGGCTGCCGGGCGGGTTCTGGTCGAAATTCGTCATCGTCATGGGGGTGATCTTCGTCCTTGGCTTCTTCCTCGACTTCATCGAGATCGCCGTGGTGGTGGTGCCGATCGTGGCGCCGATCCTGCTGGCCGATCCTTCGGCCAATGTTACGGCCGTGTGGCTGGGGGTGATGATCGGGTTGAATATCCAGACCTCGTTCCTGACCCCACCCTTCGGGTTTGCACTGTTCTATCTGCGCGGCGTCGCGCCGCCGAGCGTGAAGACGCTGGAGATGTATCGGGGCGTGATCCCGTTCATTACACTCCAGCTGTTGGCGCTGGGGATTGTCGGCAACTATCCGGCGTTGGTGAACTACCTGCCGAGCCGGGTGTCGCTGACCTCGGAGACCGCACCGCCGCCGCTGAACCCGCGATTGCAGTATTGCATGGAAAAATACATCGCCGTGCAGTTCGCCGAGAACGGCGATGCGCTGCGTGGGGCGATCACCACCGCGCGCGGGCTCGACTACAGCTATCTGCCGGAGAAATTGCGGGAAAGCGTCGCCGAGGGATTCGACTTCGCGGACAGCACATTTGGCCTGATCGCGGCCGCGAAGGCGGCGGAAGCGGATATCGCCGCCAGTGCTGTCGGCTACCGGCCATTGCACCAGCAGGTACGTGACATCGAGAATGCGATGCGCCTTGTCGGCCGTAAGATCAAGGAACTGGGGCAGCGCGGGAGGGCCAGCGTTCCCGGTAATGCGGAGCGGATTGCCGCGTTGGAGGCCGAGCAGGCGGAACTGGAAGCGTCTATTCCGGCGGAGTGGGATGCGGCGCACAAGGCATTCCTCGACCTGACCAAGGTGGAACGCAAGGCCCGCACTACCTATCGCCGCGCCACCGACGCCGCCTACCAACCGGTGGTCGAGCTGACCGGGGTCATCGCCGCAACCGCTGACCTCGAGGGGCTGCGCGACGGGCTGCTGGCATTGCAGGCCGAGGTGCCGGGCATAGAGTTCGAGTCCGCCATCGAGCGGATCAAGGCCGAGGAACGCCGTGTCGGCAAGGTCGCCGGAACCAAGGACATCAAAAAACTTCTGTCGAAAGCCCGGCGCGCCATCAAGGGCAAGAATCCCGATCCGGAAAAAGCTGCGGATTTTATGGTCAAGGCGCTGGCTGCCTTCGAGGAGGATGTTGCCTGGCGCCAGCGGGCCGATGCCGGGCTGAAGGACGGGTTGGCCGCTTATGTTGCTGCGATCAGCAGCACCATCGGTCTTCGCGGTCAGAACAAACTGCCGCAGGAGCAAGCGCTCTATGTGGCGGCGTGTGGCGCCGGGCACCGGGATATCTCGTTGAGCTTCTGACCCTTTGTATTTTCGGGCGACCGGTAGGTTGGACATGTTTGTCCGCCCTGCCTCCCGACGGGTCTTTTGCCCGTGACAAAATCCACGTTTCGGATTTTCGGCGCACCGCCTCCCGCCGGGATCTTTGCGCCGTTCCGCCGAAAGCGTCAGCTTTCGAACTGGCGCAAAAAACCCGCCAGGCGGCGGTGGAGTCTCGCTCTGCGCGCCTCCGTATTACGCATTCGCCCCTTCGATAGCGGCGATGACCGCCTCGGTCACCGCCGCCGTCGTCGCCTCGCCGCCGAGATCGCAGGGGCGGACCCGCCCTGCCCCGGTGACCTGCTCGATAGCGGCGATCAGGGCGCTTGCGGCACGCGCCTCGCCCAGGTGTTCCAGCATCATCGAAGCCGACCAGAAGGCGCCGATGGGGTTGGCGATGCCCTGCCCCATGATGTCGAAGGCGGAGCCGTGGATCGGTTCGAACATCGAGGGGTAATCGCCCTCGGGGTTCAGGTTCGCCGTCGGCGCCAGGCCAAGGCTGCCGGTCAGAGCGGCGGCGAGGTCGCTGAGCACGTCGGCGTGGAGGTTGGTGGCGACCACGGTGTCGATGCTGCCGGGGTTCAGAACCATGCGGGTGGTCATGGCATCGACCAGCATCTTGTCGGTGGTCACGTCCGGGTAATCGCCCCTGATCGCCTCGAACACCGCGTCCCACATGACCATGCCGTGGCGCTGGGCGTTTGACTTGGTGACCAGGGTCAGGTGCTTGGCGGGGCGACTCCGCGCCAGTTCCAGGGCGAAGCGCTGGATGCGCTCGACGCCTGGGCGGGTGAAGACGGCGACGTCCATGCCGACCTCGATCGGGTGGCCCTGATGCACGCGCCCGCCCGCGCCGGAATACTCGCCCTCGGAGTTCTCACGCACGATGACCCAGTCGAGGTCGCCGGGGCCGACATTGCGCAGCGGGCTGTCGACGCCGGGCAGAATGCGGGCCGGGCGGACATTGGCGTATTGGTCGAAGGGCTGGCAGATCGCCAGGCGCAGGCCCCAGAGGGTGATGTGATCGGGCATGCGGGGGTCGCCGGCCGAGCCGAAACAGATAGCGTCGAAGGGTTTGAGCTGGGCCAACCCGTCGGCGGGCATCATCGCGCCTTCGCGCAGATATCGGTCGGAGCCCCAGCCAAAGTGTGTCGGTTCGGTCCGGAAGCCGCCGTCGCGGGCGCGGCCAGCGCTGTCAGCACCTCGAGCCCGGCGGCGCTGACCTCGGTGCCGATGCCCTCTCCGGGGATCGCGGCGATGCGGTGGGTGTTCATGGAGTCTCCTTGAGTGGCGTGGGGCGTCGGTGTGCGGGGTACTACCTGTCATGCCGGTGTTTGACGCCGGTATCCAGCTTCAATGTTGGTGACCCATTCACTGGATTGGCAATCCATGCCCGGGAATGCCTGCTTAGGGAGGTTTCGCTCCAATTTGAGGTTGCATCTGCATGGCTGCGAGTTGCGTCCGCGGGGTGAAGCCCGTCGGGCAGATCTTCGGCCCGATGCTTCGCTATCTGCTGCCAGAGCGGGAAAAGATCGGTGGCGCCATCTGCCTCCGACAGCCCGAGCCATCAAAGGGGTTGCGAATGGCGAAGTCGTTTTGCGGCCGCGACGCTGCAATCACTCGACGATAATCACCTGTCCGGTAATGGCACCTTCGACGCTCTTGGTGTAGGCGAGACCAACTCGTTCGGACGACACCGGCTCGTGGCCAGGGAAGTAGCCCTCGAATTTTTTTACCGAGGTCTGCAGGAGACCCGGACTGACGACGTTGATCCGCAAACCCCTCGGCATCTCGATGGCAGCGCCGACGACAAACCCGCCGAGGGCCCCATTCGCCGTTGCCGCACCGGTTCCCGACCGAACCGGATCGCGATCCAAAACGCCGCTGGTAAGTGTAAAAGAGCCGCCGTCATTGACATGGTCGATGCCCGCCAGCACAATGTTCACCTGCCCCATGACCTTGTTTGTCAAGCCGAGCATGAATTGCTCTTGCGTGAGTTCGGTCAGGGGTCCGAAGTGGACCGAGCCGACAGCGCTGACAACCGCGTCGACCTTGCCGGTTTCCCGGTACATGGCTTCGATGGACTCCCGATCGGCGATATCGGCATGAATGTCGCCGCTGTTGCGACCGACCTTGATGATCTCATGGCGGGCTGCCAGTTCGCTGCAGATAGCGGTGCCGATTGTACCCTCGGCCCCAATCACGATTATTTTCAACGACTTCCCTCCCCACAGCTTCATGAGCCAGAATTATTGCCGACCGAAGATCAACCGACGTTACCCAGTTTTCACCGTCTTTGAAATGCGACGGGTTTCGACTCGGACAATGTTCATCTCGGTCCGCGATCAAGATGCCGTATTGATCGGTTGAACCCACCCTCCAAAGCCGGAATTGGTGCCCTGCCGCCGATCCAACCCTCTTCAATATGCGCACGCCCTACACCCCCAGCGCATCGGCGATGCCGCCGATGTGATCGGTGATGATGTCCCAGTCGCTGGTGGCCTCGAAGTCCTTGGTCTGATCGGGGCCGCATTCGGTGGGGCGGTTGATATAGGCGGTGCGCATTCCCTGCTTGCGGGCCGCTTCGAGGTCGTCGTTGTGGGCGGCGCACATCATCACCTCGTGGGGCTGCATGCCGAGAGCGGCGATGGCGGCCTGGTAGGCGCGGGGGTCGCGTTTGTAGGCGCGGGTAACGTCGGATGACAGGATCATGTCCCAGGGGATGCCGGCGCGTTTGGCCATGTTGACCAGGAGTTGCGTCGCCCCGTTCGAGAGCGGGGAGATTATGTGGGTGCGCTTCAGGCGCAGGAGGCCGGGGACGCTGTCCGGCCAGGGGTCGAGGCGGTGCCACATGAGGTTGAACTCGGATTTCTCGTCATCGGTGAAATATTCTATAATACCGTATGTTATGATGATTTCTTCAAGTATCTCCCGATGAATGACGTCGATCGGGGTCCAGAGGCGTTCGCCGGAGATCACCGGGGCCATGCCGGGGCGGTAGCCGGCGCGCCAGCTTCGCGCGAAGGCATCCCAGTCGATGCCCTCGATGCCCTTGGCTGCTGCCAGCCGTTCACACATTCGGGCAACCGAGCCGCGCCAGTCAACGACGGTGCCGAAGGTGTCGAACACCAGCGCCTTGACGTTCTTCATGTGGCCTCTCCATCGGTGATTTCGTGGACCCAGGGGCGGGATTTGGCGTCGGCTGCCTGGAAGGTGGCGATCTCGGCCAGGCGCTGGGTGGTCTGGCCGATGTCATCAAGGCCGGTCAGGAGGGACTGGCGGCGCAATTCGTCGATCTCGAAGGGGACCGGCGCGCCGTTCGGGGGGACCACGACCTTGCGGTTCAGGTCGATTGTGAAGGGCGCGTCGGGTTGGGCGCGGGCGATCTCGGCGAAGGCGGCCACGGTCTCGGTGGGGAGCACCACGGGGAGGGTGCCGTTCTGGTAGCAGTTGCTGGCGAAGATCGCGCCGAAACTGGGGGCGATGATGGCCCGGATGCCAAGGCAATTGAGTGCCCAGACCGCGCCTTCCCGCGACGACCCGCAGCCGAAATTGGCCCCGGTGAGAAGGATCGGGGCGTTGGCCCAGGCGGCTTGGTTGAGGACAAAATCAGGATCGGAGGTGCCGTCGGCATCGAAGCGCCAGGCCTCGAAGGCGTAGGGGCCGAGTTGGTCACGACTTAGCAGGGACAGGCGCTCGATGCGGATGATGACGTCAGTGTTGACGTTTTCGGCCATCAGCGGGGCGGCGGGGCCGGAGATCGTGCTCAGCGGGGTCATCTACCCGGCCCCAGTTTGCGGACATCGATAATGTGGCCGGTGACGGCGGCAGCGGCAGCCATGGCGGGGCTGGCGAGGTGGGTGCGGGCGCGCGGGCCCTGGCGGCCGACGAAGTTGCGGTTGGTGGTCGAGACCGAGCGGGCGCCGGGGGCGACAAACTCGCCATTGGCGGCGACGCATTGCGAGCAACCCGGCTCGCGCCACTGGAACCCGGCTTGCGTGAAAATGCGGTCGAGGCCCTCGGCCTCGGCGGCGCGTTTGACCGACTGGCTGCCGGCGACAACCCATGCGGTGGTGCCCGCGGCCACCTTGCGGCCGTCGGCGATGGCGGCGGCGGCGCGCAGATCCGAGAGCCGGCCGTTGGTGCAGGAACCGATGAAGACGTGGTCGACCGGCAGGCCATCGAGGGCCGTGCCGGGGGTCAGCCCCATATAGTCCTGCGCCGCCGCCCAGGCTTCGCGGCGGCTGCGATCGGTCGCAGTGGCGGGATCGGGGACGCGGCCACCGATGCCAACCGTGTGCTCCGGGCTGGTGCCCCAGGTGATCTGCGGCTCGATCTGCGCCACGTCGACGGTGATTTCACGGTCGAATAATGCGCCCTCGCCGCTTGGCAGGCTGCGCCAATGGGCCAGGGCGGCGGCCCAGACGGCCCCCTTGGGGGCGAAACGGCGGCTGGAGATGTATGCAAAGGTGGTGTCGTCCGGGCCAATCTGACCCATCTTGGCGCCGAACTCGATCGACATGTTGCAGATGGTGAGCCGCCCCTCGACGGGCATGGCGCGGATGGTGGCGCCGGCATACTCCACCGCATAGCCATCGCCGCCAGCGGAGCCGACGGTGCCGATCAGGTGCAGGATCATGTCTTTTGGCGTAACGCCGGTGGGCAGAACACCTTCAAAAACAACACGCATTGTTAGCGGTTTCTTCTGGACGATGGTCTGGGTCGCCAGCACATGGGCGACCTCGGTCGAGCCGATGCCGAAGGCCAGCGCGCCCAATGCGCCATGAGTCGAGGTGTGGCTGTCGCCGCAGGTGACCAGCAGGCCGGGCAGGGTCAGGCCCAGCTCCGGGCCGATGACATGGACGATGCCCTGTTCCGGATCGTTGACGTCGAAATGGCGGATACCGGCGGCGGCGGCCTTTTCGCGCAGCGCGGGCACCAGCCGGGCGCTGATATCTGTGGTGGTGGCGTCGCGGGCCGGCAGGGTCGAGACGGCATGGTCGGGGACCGAGAAATTGAGATGGGGGCTGTGGACGGAAAGGCCGCGGCGGGTGGTCTCGTCGAGGCCCCTTGCGCCGCTGAGGTCGTGCAACAGGTTGCGGTCGACGTGGAGCAGCACGTAGCCGCCACCGAGACCGGCGACGATGTGAGGGGCCCAGGTTTTCTGGAAGAGGGTGCATGCGTTCATGTGGCCGCCTTGCGCTCATGCTGATCGGACGCCATTTCCCCCAACCTATACGAACGTGGTTTCCTTGGCCCGGATCAGGGCGCAGACCACGTCGTTGACCGGGGTCGGCACGCCGAGGCGGGCGCCATCGCGGGGGATCGCGCCATTGATGACGTCGATCTCGCAGCGCCGCCCGGCCATGTGGTCGAGCAGCATCGAGGGCCGGGCGTTGGGGATTTTGGCGGAGAAATCGGAGACGTAGGTGACCGGGTCGTCGATATCCAGCGCGATGCCCTTGGCGCGGGCTACCTTGTAGGCCTCGGTGGCGCAGGCCGAGGCCACGCTCCAGGCATTGGCGTCAGCGCGGATCTGGCCGATGGTCAGGCCGGTCAGGGTGCAAGGGCCGCTGAAGGTGACATTGCAGATCAGCTTTTCCCAGACCATCTTGTGGATGTCGTCGAAGGTCAGCACCTTGAAGCCGCCCGAGCGCCAGATTTCGGCGACGTCTTCCAGCCGGTCGGTCATCGGCCCGGCGTATTCGCCGAGGCGGACGAATTCCATGCCGTTGTGATGGGCATGGCCAGGACCTTTCATCGAAGCGCCGAAGCCGCCGACGACGCCCTGGATGAGGCGCGCGGCGCCGAGGATGTTCGCGACCTTCTCGGCGCTGCCAAGGCCGTTCTGGATCGCCAACACGGGCGTGGCATCGTTCAGGATCGGGGCGGCGGCGCGGGCGGCGGCCTCGACCCCGTCGGCTTTGGTGGCGATGATCACCAGATCGGCCTTGCCGACATCCGCCGCATCGGTGGTGGCGTTGAGACGGACGGTGCGGTCGCCGCTTTTGCCCTCGACCCGCAGGCCATGTTCGTTCATCGCATTGACGTGGTCGGCCCAGGCGTCAACGGCCCAGACGTCGTGGCCTGCATCAGCCAGAAGGGCGGCATAGACCGAGCCCATGGAACCGGTTCCGATGATGGCGATGCGTTTGGCAGAGGTCATGGGGGCTCCTGTGGGGGATGGCATTGGGATCAGATCATGAGATCACATGGCTGGCGGGGCCAAGTCAAACCGCAGGCCGGAAAAGCAGGGCAATGGCCTGCGGGTTAGGTTGCGCGGGTTGCCAGGGCTCGGGTAGGGTCGGGTTGGGTCAGATCGAGGAGGAATGCCGGTGAAGCTGGAGGAAAACGAGGCGCGTTTCCATGTTCCGCTGGAGGTTTTGCGCGCGCAGGTGGGCGAGGAACTGGGGGCCTCGGACTGGCTCACCATCGGGCAGGACCGGATCGATGCCTTTGCCGACCTGTGCGGCGATCACCAGTTCATCCATGTGGACCCGGAGCGGGCGGCCAGGACCCCCTTTGGCGGCACCATCGCGCACGGCTTCCTGACGGTCTCGCTGCTGACATGGTTCGCTGCCGCGGTGCGGCCACGGATCGAGGGGGCCCGGCACAGCGTGAATTACGGTTTCGACCGATTGCGCTTCGTTGCCCCGGTACCTGTGGGCTGCCGCGTGCGGGGACGGTTCCGGTTGACCCGGTTGGAGGAGCGGGTGCCGGGTGAGATCACCCAGCATTACGAGGTGACGGTCGAGATCGAAGGAGCGGAGGTCGAATCGGGGGGGCGCCCTGCCCTGGTCGCCGACTGGGTTACCCGCGCCTATCTGGAGGCCGGATGATGCGGGCGCTGGTGGTCGAAGAGTTCGCGCCGTTCGAGACGCATGAAATTCGAGAGATGCCGGACCCGGCGCCGGGGCCGGGCGAGGTGGTCATCGATACGCGGGCGATGGGGTTGAACTTTCCCGATGTGCTGATGATCGAGGGGAAGTATCAGCGCAAACCGCCACTGCCCTTCATCGCCGGTTTCGATGCCGCCGGGGTGGTGAGCGCCGTTGGCGACGGGGTGACGCGCGTGACTGTGGGCGACCGGGTTCTGACCTCGCTCGGCGGCGGCGCCTTCGCGACCTTGGTGACCGCGCCCGAACATGCGGTCTGGCGGATGCCGGAGACCATGAGCTTCGAGGATGGGGCCGCCTTCGGGCTGGTCTATCTGACCGCCTATATCTCGCTGATCGTGAATGCGCAGGCACAGGCTGGGGAAACGGTATTGATCACCGGGGCCTCGGGTGGAGTCGGGATTGCCATGACCCAGTTCGGCACCGCCAGGGGAATGCGGATCATCGGCGGTGTCACCAGTGCCGAGAAGGCAGTTCTGGTGCAGGAAAACGGGGCCGAATCCACAGTTGATCTGGCGGCGGATGACCTGCACGACAGTTTGCGCGACGAGGTCTATGCGCTGACCGAGGGGCGCGGGGTTGATCTGGTCGTCGACATGGTTGGCGGCGATGTGTTCGACGCGGCGATCCGGGCGATCCGGCCCGGCGGGCGGATCGCGATTGTCGGGTTCGCCAGTGGGCGGATCCCGGTCATCAAGGCGAATTACCTGTTGATAAAGCGGCTGACGGCGATCGGCTCGCCGCTGATATCCCGCCAGGGCGAGGCGGAGGCGCTGAATGACAAGGGCATGGCGGAGTTGTTCCGGCTGTATGAGGCCGGGGGCGTGAGGCCGGTGATCTCGTCCCGGGTCGATTTCGACGATTGGCGCGAGGCGTTCGGGCGGTTCAAGGAACGCCGGGTGACCGGCAAGATCGTGATGGTGCCTTGAGCATGGCGGAAAACCGGAGAACCCGGACCCTGAAGCTGGAGGCATTCCTGGCCGGGTTGCCCGATGAGGCCGCGGGTCACGCCCGGGTCGCGGCGGCGCGGATCGATGCGCTGGAGCGGGAAGTCGCGCCGCCGGGGTGGATTGAGCGGAACCTGCTCCTGCTGGCGGTGTCGGCGCTGGTGCTGTTTGTCATTGGTGCCGGTGGGTTGCTGGGCATCTTCGGCTGGGGGCGTGCGGTGTTCGGGCTGGGCGGGGTGACCCTGATGGTCGCGGCTTTCCCAGCGCTGATGCTGGCGTATCTGTTGACGGTACGCGGGCGAACCGCCTGGGATCATGAGAAGATGGCGCTGAACGAGAAATATTTCCTGCCCCATGGCGGGCTCTATTTTGGGGCAGCCGTTGGGGACGGCACGGTGGTGCGGGTCGTTCCGCAGATAAAGGTGGAGATGAACCTGCGCGAGCGGACCCAAGCGCAACACAAGGCGGCAACCAAGCGGCACTGGTAAGCCGGAGGAGGCGAGCATGAAGGGTGTGGTCTTTATCGGCGACCGGAAGCTGGAACTGCGGGACTTCCCGGATCCAACGCCAGGTGACGATGATGTGGTGATCGAGATTCGCGCTTCGGGGATGTGCGGCAGCGACCTGCATGTCTATCGAGCGTCAGAGGATAGCGGTTACATCGCCGGGCACGAGCCTTGCGGCGTGGTGGTGGCGCGCGGCAGTGCGGTGCCGGAACGGATGGCGGCGCGGGGTGCGCGGGTGATGGTGCATCACTATGACGGTTGCCGTTGCTGCCCGAATTGCCTGAGCGGCTGGACCCAGCTGTGCGACGAGGGCTCGGTGGTCTACGGGCTCACCGGGCATGGGGCGCACGCGAAATACCTGAAAATCCCGGCACGCACGCTGGTGCCGTTGCCCGATGAGTTGAGCTTTGTCGAGGGGGCGGCGGTCTCGTGCGGGACCGGCACGGCCTATGGCGCGCTGCGACGGATAAAGATGCCCGGCGGCGCTGTCCTGGCGGTGTTCGGCCAGGGGCCGGTGGGTCTGAGCGCCACGATGATTGCCAAGGCGATTGGGGCGGAGGTGATCGCCATCGACATCTCGCCGGACCGGCTGGAGCAAGCGAAAGCGTTCGGGACCGACCATCTGGTCAACACATCGACCAACAAACCGGTCGCGGCGGTGAAGGATCTGACCGGCGGGCTGGGAGCGGAATATGTGCTGGAGTGCAGCGGCGCCAGCCCGACCTGTGTGGCGGCGGTGCGGGCAACCAAAACCTGGGGCACCTGCTGCTTTGTCGGTATGGGTGGCGATCTGGCGGTAAACCTGCGCAATGATGTCATCATGCGGCAACTGACGCTGCTGGGGTCGTGGATTTTCTCCAGCGTCGGCCAGAAGGACTGTGCTGACTTCGCCGCCCGGCAAAAACTGCCCGTTGAGCGGCTGTTCACCCACCGCTTGGGGTTGGAGGAGGCCAAGGCAGCCTATAAATTGTTCGACACCCAGACCACTGGCAAGGCAGTTATCCTGCCTTAGAGCACGATGAGGCCATGTGGCTCAAAATCTCTCAAGTGAGGAAATCTTCATGCACACTGTCTTGATGCAAGGCCGCCTGGCGGCACCCCATGCCGAAATGCTGCGCGCGCGGCTGGGGGATGACTGGCGGATGACGATGTGGGATCCGGACAGGAATACGGTTGAGGAATTCCCGGCGCTGGCGGCTGAGGCGGATGTGATTGTCGGTGGAGCGATCCCGGTAAAACCCTGGCCAGTGGCACCGAAGCTGAAGTTGATTCAGATACCCTTTACCGGGCATGAATGGACCTCGCCGGAGAAAAATCCAACCGGGGTTCCGGTGTGCAATTGCTATGAGCACGAGACCTCGATCGCCGAATATGTGCTGCTGGCGATGCTGGAGTGGAAGATCGGGCTGCGCCACATGGATGCGGCGTTCCGCGCCGAAGGCTGGGGCGGGCGCACGGTGGCAAACGGACCAGTCCATGGTGAAGTTTGCGGGGCGACGGTGGGGATCATCGGCTATGGCCATATCGGCCACGAGGTGGCGGTGCGAGCGCGGGCCTTTGGGATGAAGGTGGTGGGGATCAGGCGCTCGCAACCGCCCTGCCCGCCCGAACTGGAGTGGCTGGGCACCATGGCGCGGCTGGACGAGTTGCTTGGTGTCAGCGACTTCGTGCTGGTGGCCTGCGATATGAACGCCGAGACCCGGGGGCTGATCAACGAGGCGCGACTGGCGCGGATGAAACCCGGTGGGGTGATTATCAACGTCGCGCGGGGCAAGGTGATCGACGAGGCTGCGCTTTTCGCTGCGCTGAAGGAACGGCGCATCGGCGGTGCTGTGATCGATGTCTGGTACAACTACAACGAGCCGGAAAAGCCGGAAGTGTGGCCGACCAACTTCCCGTTCCAGGAGTTGGACAACGTGATTTGCTCGGCCCATGAATGCGGCTGGACCCAGGAACAGGTCGACCGCCGCTGGGATTTTGTGGCGGATAACCTGGAGCGGGTCGTTCGGGGGGATGCGCCGGAAAGCCTGGTGTTTACGGGGGCCGGGGGGTGATCCCGGTCATGCGGATCCGGGGGATGGCAGTTGAATTACCAAAGGGAATGCTTGCCTCACCTTTGAGCGCAGTCGATATGCGTTCGCCCAGTCCTTGCGCCCAACTTGAAAAGGCATTGCAGAAGGCGGTCGGGTCAAGCTGTCGAAATACGCTGGAAAGCGTGTCATGTGAAGTGATGCCGTCCTTAAACGGGGCCAGTTCGCGCAAAAAAGACAGCTTTTCCGCTCCCATGTTCAGCAATATCAACAAGACTTTCGCACCCCGAAACCACGCCGCACAGGCTCAACAGAAGTACCTCGTCAAGTGGGTAGACCACCTTGGCAGCCTGCCTTGGGTCGAGAACGGCAGACATAACAGATTGAAAAGATGTAGTGTTTTCCATATTGATAACCTCCGGAATGTGTTCCGAAGGGAGTGAATCACGCAGCTCAAATCATCGCGATATTCATAGCACTGTTCATGCGATACCCCTGTTGGTTGGGTCAGTGCGCTGTCTTCTCGGTGTTTCCCACGATCATCCGCAGCATCCGGCGTGGCTCGGTGTAGTCGTCGATGGCGCAGTGCATCGAAGAGCGGTTGTCGAGGCCGAGAAGCATGTTCTTGGACCAGGAGTGGCAATACCGGAATTCCGGTTGCAGGGCGTGGCCGAACAGGTCCGCCAGCAGGGTATCGCTTTCACCTTGGGGCAGTTCGTTGATTTTCATCGTGTAGCCGGGATTGACGAACAGGATCTTGCGGCCGGTGCGGGGGTGGGCGCGGACCACCGGGTGGATCACGTCGGGGTGGGTGGCTCGTTGTTCAGCAGTCAGTTTCGGCGTGGCGCCGCCGGTGTTCCAGCCCCAGCGGTGGGTGGCGGTGAGGTTGGCGATACGCGCCATGGTGGCCGGGTTCAGTTTTTCATAGGCCAGCGCCATGTTGGCGACCAAGGTGTCGCCGCCCTGGCCCGGAACCTGCTGGGCGTAGAGGAAGATGGCGCCCGAGGGCTCGGCCTCGTAGCTTAGGTCCGAGTGCCAGAACGCCCCCGCCGGTTTGCCGGTGGTGCGCGACTGGGTCGTGCCGTCATTGCGGGCGATGATCGATATCTCGTGGGTTTGGGGGTGGTGGTACTGGTCCAGCACATGGGGCACCAGATGGCCGAAGCGGCGGCCGAAATCATGCAACCAGGGGACGTTTTCCTCAAGCTCGGGGATGACGATTGCGACGTGGTCGAACATCGCCTGCTCGATGATGGCGAAGTCGCTGGCGTCGAGGGGGCGGGCGCTGTCGAGACCGTGGACCAGTGCGCCGACGGGGCCTTCAAGGGGTTCTATACGGACGGGCATGGTGCTTGCCTCTGATGATCGTCTCGGGTCTATTCCATCCTAGCGCTGTGGGTGATTGCCGGGCAAGTGAGGATACATCAGGTGGAAGATATCGGGCCAAAACCAGGGACCGTCGAGGTTTCGGTCGAAGAAACGGCGCAAGGCCGGGTCGCCCGGCTGACTCTCTCCAACCCGAAGAAGCTGAATGCGTTGAGCCCCGACGTCGTAGCGGCGTTGATCGCGCGGGCCGGAGAATTGGCGCGGGATGACGGTTTGCGGGTCGTGGTATTGACGGGCGCTGGCGAGCGGGCTTTTGCCGCCGGGGCCGATTTGGGAGTTTTGGCGGGGCTGGATGCGGTGACGGGGCGCGACTTCATCACCGCGCTGCATGAGGCGATTGACGTTGTGCGCCGCCTGCCCTGTCCGGTGATCGGGATGCTGCGGGGATATTGCTTCGGCGGCGCTATGGAACTGGCGGCGGCTTGTGACATGCGGATTGCCGATACCACGCTGGTGGCGGGGATGCCGGAGGTGAAGGTCGGCATTCCCTCGGTCATCGAGGCCTGCCTGCTGCCGCGGCTGGTCGGCTGGGGCAAGGCCAGCGAATTGATGATGACCGGCGAGAATATCGACGCGGCGGATGCGCTGCGGGTGGGGTTCGTCCAGCGGCTATGCGCGCCAGAGGCATTGGAGGACCAGACGCAGGCTTGGGTCGAGGCGATCCTGGCGGCCGGGCCGGGCGCGGTGCGGGCACAGAAGCGGATTATGCGCGGATGGGAAAAGATGGCGGAGGGGGACGCGATAACCGCCAGTATCGACGAGTTCGCCGCGATGTTCCCAACCGGGGAGCCGGCGGCGTTGATGCGGCCGTTTATCGAGCGCAAGAAGGTATGAGGGACATGCAACCAAACCGAACCTGGCTGTTCGCCCCCGGCAATCATGCCCGCAAGGTCGAGAAGGCCTTCGGCGTGGGCGCCGATGTGGCGATCCTCGATCTGGAGGACGCGGTGGCGGTGTCCGAGAAGGTCGCAACGCGGGCGGTGTTGGCGGAAGCACTGGCCCTGCCCCGCGACGAACACAACCGGACGCAGGCCTATGTGCGGGTGAACGCGCTGGATACCGGGTTCACATACGGGGATCTGGAGGCGGTGGTCGGGCCCCGTTCAAGTGATTGGGGGCTGGATGGCATCGTGCTGCCAAAGGTCGGGCGGGCGGCAGATGTTCAGATGGTCGACTGGGTGATCGGGGCGCTCGAGCAGAAACACGGGCTGACGCCCGGCGCGATTGACCTGATGCCGATTCTGGAGACCGGACGCGGTATCGCCGCTGCGCGGGAGATTTGCGCGGCGGGCGGGCGGCTGAAGCGGGTTCGCTTCGGAGCCGGGGATTACACCAGCGATATGGCCATGGCGTGGACCATGACCGAGCATGAGGTCGATCCGGCGCGTGCCGAGGTGGTGCTGGCCTCGCGGATCAATGATCTGGAGCAGCCCATCGACACGGTGTTCATCCATATCCGCGAGCATGACGCCTTTCGCGCCGCCTGCGCCCGGGTGCGCCAATCGGGGTTTCAGGGCAAGATGTGTATCCATCCGGGTCAGGTCGGGCTGGCCAATGCGGCCTTCACGCCGACACCGGACGAAGCGGCCTGGGCGCGCAAGATCGTCGCCGCTTTCAACGCGACGGAGGCTGCGGGATCGGCGTCGATTCAGGTCGAGGGGTATTTCGTGGATTATCCCATCGTGGAGAGAGCCAGGCGGGTTGTCGCGCTGGCGGAAACTGTTGAAGGGTGCGGGCAATGACCACCGCGCTGATCTTGCGCGGCGGCAGGGTGATCGATCCTTCGCAGGAGCTGGACACAGTGGCGGATGTGGCTTTTGGCGGTGGCAAGGTCACGGCGGTCGGACCGGAACTGAAGGCCGGGCCGGGGGTCGAGGTTCGCGATGTCTCGGGGCAGATCGTGACGCCGGGGCTGATCGATTTACACACCCATGTCTATTGGGGAGGCACCTCGCTGGGGATCGATGCGGAGGCGTTCTGCCAGACCTCGGGGGTTACCACGGCGGTAGATACCGGTTCGGCCGGGCCGGGGAACTTTGCCGGGTTCCGCAAGCATGTGATCGACCGGTCGCAGGTGCGTATCCTGGCCTATCTGCATGTCTCGTTTGCTGGAATCTATGGATTTGGAGACGAGGTCCATGTGGGCGAAAGCGAGGATATTCGCATGATGGCCCCACGCGCCGCAGCGGAGGTGGCCGATGCCAACCGGGATGTGATCGTCGGCATCAAGGTGCGGCTGGGGCGGCACGCCTCGGGCGATCAGGGGATGAACCCGTTCGGTTTCGCCATGCAGGTGGCGGAGGAGGTCGGGGTGCCGCTGATGGCGCATATCGACGAGCCGCCGCCGTCGTATGAGGAGTTGGTGGATGCGCTGAGGCCGGGCGACGTGCTGACCCATTGCTTCCGGCCGTTCCCGAATTGCCCGGCCACCGCACAGGGCACGGTGAGGCAGGCGGTGTTGCGGGCGCGCGAGCGCGGGGTTCTGTTCGATGTCGGGCACGGGATGGGGTCGTTCGCCTTCAAGACCGCACGGGCGATGCTGGCGAACGGATTCCTGCCCGACACGATCTCGTCGGACGTGCATCAACTCTGCATCAACGGACCGGCCTTCGACCTGGTGACGACGATGTCGAAGTTCCTGTGCATGGGCGTTGAGTTGCCGGAGGTAGTCCGGCGCTCCACGGTCAATGCGGCGATGGCCTTGCGGCGGCCCGAACTGGGCTCGCTGAAACCGGGGTCGGTGGGGGATGCGACGGTGATCTCGGTCCGGGAGGAGGCGTTCGAGTATGTGGACGTGGTTGGGGAAACGATGCGCGGGGATCGCAAGATTGCCTCGGAGGGGGTCGTGATCGACGGGAAATGGTGGTGGCCGCGCTGACGGGAACTTACCGGTCGGTGTTCGGTCCGGTGGCCGATTCAGACGGGTCCTCGCCATGGCCGGTGTATTGGTTGCGCAGCGGCTCCACCCAAGTTGAGGCCGACGGCGTCCCAAAAAATCCGTCGATCCTGGGAACGCAGGCTTCAAACCTGTGCCAATAGCTGTAGTCCTTCGGACAAGGGATGCAGCCCGCCTCGGCGACCGACACCACGCCGGCGGTGGCGATCAGGGCAAACAGCGCAATTGCCAGACGCATGGAGTTTTCCGGCTCCTGCTTCGCATTTCCAGTTCCCGCGGAATTTAACCCGCCACCGCCGCGGCGTCCATCGACACGTCGCGGGTGGCGCATTCCAGCCAGCGCGCGGTGCGCAGCAGCGGGCCGTCCCCGCCACGGGGGCCGACGAGTTGCACCCCCATGGGAAGGCCGTCCACCTCCAGCAGCGGCAGGGTCACGCAGGGCACGCCGGTATAGGTCCAGAAGGCGTTGAAGGAGGCCGGGCCGGTGCTGGTCAGGCCCTCGGGCGCTGGGCCGGGAGAGGCCGGGGTCAGGATGGCGTCGAAGCGGGCGAATATGGGGGCGAGGGCTACGTAGGCGACCTCGCGCCAGGCGACGGCTTGCTGATAGGCGGCGGAGGAAATCTCGCGGCCCTCGGCGATATGCTGGGTCAGGCGAGCGCTCATCAGCGGGCCGTGGTAGTCGCTGAGGGGGCCGTAATGGCGGGCCATGCCATAAAGCTGGGCGGTGCGGTGCCAGGTCCAGGCTTCGGCGAGATTATCGGGTAGCGTGACCTCTTCGCAATCGGAACCGAGGCTGGCGGCGAAGGCTTCGATGGCCTCGTGCATTCGGGACTCGCCTTTGCTCCAGACCGGGGTCTTGACGAAAGCGACGCTCTGACGCTGGGGCGGCTCGGCCATGGCTGCACGTTGCAAATCCGGGTGCGCGCGGCTGATGCAGTCCGGGTCGCGCTCGTCCTGGCCGATCAGCGCATCGGCGAGGCAGGCCACGTCCTCGACCGAGCGGCCATAGGTGCCGATGGTGTCGAGCGTGTTCGATTGGGGCAACATGCCGTAACGCGAGATCAGGCCGAAGGTGGGTTTCAGGGCATGGGTGCCGCAGTAACTGGCCGGCCGGATGACCGAACCGCCGGTCTGGGTGCCGAGCGCCGCTGGAACCATGCCGGCGCGCACCGCAGCGGCCGAACCCGACGACGAGCCGCCGGGGGTGTGGGCCGGGTTGTTCGGGTTACGGGTCTTGCCGGCGACGCGGTTGGCAAACTCGGTGGTCACGGTCTTTCCCATGATGACAGCGCCAGCCTCGCGCAGGACGCGAACGCATTGGGCGTCTTCCGTGGGGTGGCGCCCGGCATGACCGAAGAAACCATTCTCCGTCGGCATGTCGGCGGTGTCGATGATGTCCTTGATGCCGACCGGGACGCCGTGGAGGGAGCCCGTGGGATCGCCTGCGGCCTGCCGGCTATCGGCGGCGCGCGCCTGGGCCAAGGCGAGGTCGGGGTCGAGGAAGGTCCAGGCGTGCACCTGCGGTTCGCGGGCGGTGATGCGGGCGAGGCAGGCGGTGACCAGGGCCTCGGAGGTGAGGTCTCCGGCGGCGATCCGGCGGGCGGCTTCGGCGGTGCCGAGGTCGGCAGGGTCAGTCATGATTGGACTCCATGTATTCTGCCGTCCAGCGGTCGAAATCGGCGCGGCGGGTGAGTTGGGCAATCATGTCCTTCGAGGCGAGGCCGGGGAGGTCGGCGGGCTCGGTGCCGTCGCGCTGGGCCTTCAGGGTGGCGTGCATGGCCTGGATCGCGGCGGGCAGCGTGGGGTGGCCGCAGAGGCAGATCTTCACGTTGTGGACGGCGAGGTCTTCGGGACTCATGGTGTGCCAGGATGGGCCGGCCATGACAATCGGCAACGAGACGGCATCGGCCAGCGCTTCGACCTCGGCCCGGGTGGTGACGTTGAGCAGAAACAGGGCGTCGACGCCTGCCGCCTGATAGGCGCGCGCGCGGGCGATGGCGTCGTCGATGCCGGTGACGCCTGCGGCACTGGTGCGCCCGACGAGGACCAGCGAGGGATCGCGCCGCGCGGCGACCGCGGCTTTCATCTTGCCGACGCCCTCGTCCAGTGACAGCAGGCGGGTCTCGGCGCCCTGGTCGTAGGCTTGCGGCAGGGCGGTATCCTCGATGGTCAGGGCGGCGACTGCGGCAGTTTCCAACTTCTCGGCCGTGCGCATGGCGTTCAGGGCGTTGCTGTAGCCATGAGCCATGATCGGCATCGACCATGAAGGGGAGCGCGCTGGCGCGTGCGATGCGCCGCATCTGGTCAGCGAACTCGGTCAGGGTGAGCACGATCAGGTCGGGCGCGCCGAGCACCGCCAGCGAGGCGGTGGAGCCGCCGACCATACCGGTCTCGTAGCCGAGGTCCTCGGCGATGCGCGCGGAGAAAGCGTCAAAGATCGAGGCCGGGACGAGGCCGCGACCGGTTTCCAGATGGGCGCGGAAGCGTTCGCGGCGGGCGGTGGGTGTCATACGGGTTTTCCCTCTCGTTTGCTCGGGGCGGATGCTATGCTAGTGTCCTGAGTCAGAGACCTTGAGCCGTCGTGCGCCGTGACGTCGCCGCATTATTCCATCCATTCGGGTGTTGCCGTAAAGGGGACTGCCCCAATGGGGTAGAACTGGGGGAGGGAAGCGCATCGTGGCGAGGTTTGGAGCAAGATTCATGGGAAGCCCCGAGCGTTTGAAGCGTGAAATCAAGGCGCTGGTGTTTGACCAGTACGGTACCATTGTCGATATGCAGGGTGGGCTGGTCGCTGCCGTGACACCGTTCCTGGACGCCAAGGGCTGGGACGGCAATCCAAACAGTTTTGTTATCTGGTGGCGGCGGACGCATTTCGAGAATTCGATGATCGACTCGCTGTGCGACCGGGGGCATACGCCCTACCGCGAGATCGGGCATCGGGCGGTGAGTTTCGTGATGGACCGCAGCGGGATCGATTATAGCCAGGACGAGGTGCGTCGGCTGGTGGGCGAGATCGAGCGGCTGAAACCGTTCCCGGACGTGATCGCAGGACTGGAGCGGTTGAAGGGGGCGGGCTATGGGCTGCATATCCTGTCGAACGGCGATCGCGACATGCTGGAGGCGGCGGCGGCGCATATCGGGTTTCCCTTCGACAGCCGGATATCCGTGCAGGAGGCGGGGTATTTCAAGCCCGCCTGGCAGACCTATGCCAAGGCCGAGGAATTGATTGGGCTGGATCGCTCGTCGCTGCTGTTCGTCGCCAACCATGCATTTGATTGCAGCGGGGCAAAGAGCTACGGCATGCGCACAGTGTTCATCGACCGGAGAAAGCGGCCCTTTGGCGAGACGCCGCATCAGCCGGATCTGGTGGTGGCGGATTTCGCGGAATTGGCGGAGGTGATGGCAGCATAGGGAGGAGCGTTCCGACCCATCATTTGGGCTGATCGCGACGAGTGGGGGGCGAGGCGATCCATCCCACGAGTTGCGCAATCCGTTCGGTTAGCTCATAGATCGGCATTGTCACGGATACAGGGAGCGCGCGGTGGATGGGTGAACTGGTAGGCAATCGTTCGGTCAGGGAGTTCGTTGACGCCCATGCGGCGGCGCAACCGGAGAAGATGTTCCTGATCACAACCAATACCGGGGCTCGGGTGAGTTATGGGGTGCTGAAAAGTACTTTAAGTTCTTTCGATAATAAATTGTTTAAATTGGGAATTAGTCACCTTCAAACCGTTTCTGTAATGATGCAGAACAGCTGGGGGTCGGTGCAGGTGATCCTGGGCACACTTTATGGCGGGCGGATCACGGCGCCGATCAATCTGGCGGCGGGCGATCCGCAGATCGCTTATGTGATCGACCATTCGGAGACGGAAATCATCTTCGTCAGCCCCGAGGAAGAGGCGCGGCTCCGGCGGATACTGGAGGGGGTGGCACGGCCGATCCGGATTATCCTGTGCGATGCGGTGACCGGGCCGGTCTGGCCCGATGAGGTTACCGGGGCCCCTGCCCCTATCCCTGCGCATAACAACGAGATCGACGGGTTGCTGATGTATACCTCCGGCACCACGGGCAATCCCAAGGGGGCGTTGATGCGCCAGCGGGCACCGCTGTGCGGGGGCGAGAACACGATCATCGCCCATGAGTTGACCCCGGACGACCGGACGCTGCTGGTGCTGCCGCTGTTTCACATCAACGGGTTCTGCGTGTCGCTGATGAGCACGCTGGTGGGCGGGATGTCGATCGTGGTGCCGCCGCGCTTCAGTGTGCGGGGGTTCTGGGATCAGTTGGTCGAACATGACTGCACCTGGGTCTCCGCCGTACCGACGCAATACCAGTATCTGCTGCGCGCCGCCGAGGCGGGCGGGCCGCCGCCGCGTGAGGGGCTTGAGCGGGTGCGGTTTGCCCGCTCGGCCTCGGCGCCGCTGTCGCCGGAGGTGCACAAGGTGTTCGAGGAGTTGTTCGGGCTGGTGCTGATCGAGACCATGGGGCTGACCGAGACCTCGGCCCAGATCACCGCCAATCCGATGCCGCCGGGCGAGCGCAAATACGGCTCACCCGGGAAGGGTTACGGCAACGAGGTGGCGATCCTGGGGGCGAATGACGCGAGGTGGCGCGGATGGAAAACGGCGAGATCGCGATCCGGGGGGACAATGTGTTCCGGCTGTATCTGAAGAACCCGGAGGCGACCGGCGAGGCATTTACCGATGACGGCTGGTTCCTCACTGGCGATCTGGGGCACATGGATGCGGACGGCTATATCTATGTCACCGGGCGCAGGAAGGAGTTGATCATCAAGGGTGGCGAGAACATCGCGCCGCGCGAGATCGACGAGGCGTTGTTGCTGCATAGCGAGGTACTGGAGGCGGCGGCCTTCGCCATGCCCAGCATCGACTACGGACAGACCGTGGTGGCGGCGGTGCGGTTGACCGAGCGTGGCTCCGTGGGCGAGGAAGAACTGCTGGCGCTGTGCCGGGCGCAGGTTGGGCCGTTCAAGGCACCGGACCGGGTGCATATCCTGCCGGATCTGCCGAAGGGGCCGTCGGGCAAGGTGCAGCGGATGAAGCTGGTGGAGATGATGACGGGGGTGGTGCAATGACGCTATTGGAAATGAATGCCCGGCCTCTTGGGGATGCCTTGGGGCTGGAGGTCGGCGGGGTCGATTTGAACCGGGTGACCGATGCGCAGATGGTGGAGATTACCGATTATTTCGACCGCGCCTCGGCGCTGTTGATCCGGGGGCAAGCGCTGTCACCGGAGGCGCTGGTGGCGTTCTCGCGGCGGCTGGGGACGCTGGATGAAGCGCCGGTGAACGAGGCGGGCAAGACTGTCGTGGCCGGGTTGCCGGAGCTTTATGTGGTGTCGAACATGGTAGGCAATCGTTCGGTCAGGGAGTTCGTTGACGCCCATGCGGCGGCGCAACCGGAGAAGATGTTCCTGGTCACAACCAATCCCGGGGCTCGGGTGAGTTATGGGGTGCTGAAAAGCCTTTAAGTTCTTTCGTAATAAATTGTTTAAATTGGGAATTAGTCACCTTCAAACCGTTTCTGTAATGGCAGAACCTCTGGGGGTCTTGTGCAGGTGCGGCCTGGGCACACTTTATGGCGGCCGGATCACGAGCGCCGATCAATCTGGCGGCGGGCGATCCGCAGATCGCTTATGTGATCGACCATTCGGAGACGGAAATCATCTTCGTCAGCCCCGAGGAAGAGGCGCGGCTCCGGCGGATACTGGAGGGGGTGGCACGGCCGATCCGGATTATCCTGTGCGATGCGGTGACCGGGCCGGTCTGGCCCGATGAGGTTACCGGGGCCCCTGCCCCTATCCCTGCGCATAACAACGAGATCGACGGGTTGCTGATGTATACCTCCGGCACCACGGGCAATCCCAAGGGGGCGTTGATGCGCCAGCGGGCACCGCTGTGAAGGACGGGGGCGAGAACACGATCATCGCCCATGAGTTGACCCCGGACGACCGGACGCTGCTGGTGCTGCCGCTGAATTTCACATCACACGGGTTCTGCGTGTCGCTGATGAGCACGCTGGTGGGCGGGATGTCGATTCGTGGTGCGGCCGCGCTTCAGTGTGCGGGGGTTCTGGGATCAGTTGGTCGAACATGGCACCTGGGTCTCCGCCGAACCGACGCATACCAGTATCTGCTGCGCGCCGCCGAGGCGGGCGGGCCGCCGCCGCGTGAGGGGCTTGAGCGGGTGCGGTTTGCCCGCTCGGCCTCGGCGCGAAGCTGTCGCCGGAGGTGCACAAGGTGTCAATCCCCAGGGGTTGTTCGGGCTGGTGCTGTATCGAGACCATGGGGCTGACCGAGACCTCGGCCCAGATCACCGCCAATCCGATGCCGCCGGGCGAGCGCAAATACGGCTCACCCGGGAAGGGTTACGGCAACGAGGTGGCGATCCTGGGGGCGAATGACCGCGAGGTGGCGCGGATGGAAAACGGCGAGATCGCGACTCCGGGGGGACAATGCCGTTGGCTGTATCTGAAGAACCCGGAGGCGACCGGCGAGGCATTTACCGTTGGCGGCTGGTTCCTCACTGGCGATCTGGGGCACATGGACGCGTGACTCGCTACATCTATGTCACCGGGCGCAGGAAGGAGTTGATCATCAAGGGTGGCGAGAACATCGCGCCGCGCGAGATCGACGAGGCGTTGTTCTGCATAGCGAGGTACTGGAGGCCGGCGGCCTTCGCCATGCCCAGCATCGACTACGGACGGACCGTGGTGGCGGCGGTGCGGTTGACCGAGCGTGGCTCCGTGGGCGAGGAAGAACTGCTGGCGCTGTGCCGGGCGCAGGTTGGGCCGTTCAAGGCACCGGACCGGGTGCATATCCTGCCGGATCTGCCGAAGGGGCCGTCGGGCAAGGTGCAGCGGATGAAGCTGGTGGAGATGATGACGGGGGTGGTGCAATGACGCTATTGGAAATGAATGCCCGGCCTCTTGGGGATGCCTTGGGGCTGGAGGTCGGCGGGGTCGATTTGAACCGGGTGACCGATGCGCAGATGGTGGAGATTACCGATTATTTCGACCGCGCCTCGGCGCTGTTGATCCGGGGGCAAGCGCTGTCACCGGAGGCGCTGGTGGCGTTCTCGCGGCGGCTGGGGACGCTGGATGAAGCGCCGGTGAACGAGGCGGGCAAGACTGTCGTGGCCGGGTTGCCGGAGCTTTATGTGGTGTCGAACATCACTGGTTCGGACGGGGTGGCGATTGGTTCGCTTGGGGCGGGTGAGGCTGTGTGGCACACCGATATGAGCTATCTGGAGAACCCGCCGGATGCATCCCTGCTGTATGCGGTGGAGGTGCCTGCGGAGGGTGGCGATACCTGGGTTGCCGGGATGGTCGCGGCGCTGGCGGGGATGGCGCCGGAGTTGCGCGCCAGGATAGCGGGGCGGCGGATCAAACATGACGGCACCTTCAATTCCGGCGGCTATGTGCGCCAGGGGCTGGTGGCGACGGATGATCCCATGGAGGCTGTCGGGGCGTTCCACCCGGCGATCTGCCGTCAGCCGCGCAGCGGGCGCGAGGCGCTGTATCTGGGGCGGCGGCGGAATGCCTATGTCGAGGGGTTGGAGCGGGCTGACTCGGAGGCGCTGCTGGATGAATTGTGGGCCCATGCGACGCGCGACGCGTATTGCTACAAGCATCGCTGGAAGGTCGGGGATGTGTTGATCTGGGATAACCGGGCGACCCTGCACCGGCGCGACCCGTTCGACGCGGCGGCGCGCCGCTTGATGCACCGGACGCAGGTCCGGGGGAAGGCGCGGCCAGCGGGGGTTTGAGCGGCTGGAGCAAGATGCGACCAGAGACGCGTGTGTGCACAGATTTGTGCATGGGATTAAGTTATTGAAATATATGAAATTCTAAAATCTTAACGTTTTCGGAGGAGAGGAAAACGCGGCTCGGATCGCCTGCAAAACGATTGGATGGTGAATGGCGGGGTGAACCCCGCCCTACAAGGTTTGGCTATCTTTGATCGCAACCTTTCCGCTTGAACCGCGCCGTCCCGGGTCAAGCCCGGGGCGGCGCGGCTTCGGTTTGATGGGTCGGGACAAATGAAACCTCGTAAGAGAAATCGAGGCATTGGGCTCGGCGGCTGGAACACCAGCCCGAATGATTCAAACTCGAACCAACCCATCAGGTGCCGGGACAAAATACCTACCGCCCGTATTTTTCCCAATACCCCCCGAACAGCGCTTCCTCGGGGGGTTTGTCCTCGGGGATCGTGGTCACCAAGTGGGTGATGTTGATGAAATTCCTGTAGTTCAGGTTCTCGGTGATCGAATTGCCGGCCCAGGTGCCGCAGCCCATCGAGAGGGTGAAGGGCAGGCCGTTGTCGAAGCTGCCGCCGTTGCCGAAGGTGTGGGCCTGGTTGACCAGCACGCGGACCACGTCGAGGTCTTCGGCGAGCGCCCGGGCGCGCTCGGGCAGTGCGGTGTGGATGCCGCAGGAATGGCCCAAGCCCTCGTGGACCAGGATGTCGTGGACCAGTTGCTTGGCGTGGGCGAAGTCGCGGGCGCAGTAGACGGTGAGGACCAGCGACAGTTTTTCGCCGGATAGCGGGTAGTCGTCGCCGATGCCGGTTTCCTCGACCATGAGGAATTTCGCCGATGCCGCCGCGCCGCCCAGACCAAAGGCTTCGGCCAGCACCGGCATATCTTTCGCGATGATATGGCGGTTGAGATGGCCGTTCTGCCACAGCGTGTCGAGCACCCGCTGGCGGGCCTCGCCGGTGGCGAGGTAGCCCCCTGCCCGGCCCAGCGCGGCAATGGCGGCGTCGTAGACTTCGCCGATCAGGATCACTGAGTTTTCGGACGAGCACGAGGTGGCGTTGTCGAAGATCTTCGAGCGCATGATTTTGTCGGCGGCGGCGTCGAGGTCGGCGGTCTCGTCGATGATGACCGGCACGTTGCCCGCGCCGACCCCGATGGCCGGGGTGCCGGAGGAATAGGCGCGGCGCACGTTGTTTTGCGAGCCGGTGACCACCACCAGATCGGCCATGTTCATCAGCGCCTGGGTGGCGGCCTTGTCGACCGGAGCGACCAGAATCTGGATCAGATCCGGGTCGAATCCGGCTTTTTGCAGCTCGGCGCGGGCCAGTTCGACGTAGCGGGCCGAGGTGGTGTAGCCCGCAGGCGACGGCGCGACGATGACCGCGTTGCCGCCCTTCAGCGACATCATCGATTTGTTGGCGGGCGTCGCTGCCGGGTTGGTCGAGGGGCAGATCGCGGCGATGACACCGACCGGCTTGGCGTATTTCACCAGGCCCCGGACAGGGTCTTCCTCGATGATGCCGACGGTCTTTGCGCGCAGCAGGTCGCGCAGGGCGCCAAAGGTCTTGCGGGTGTTTTTGGTGATCTTGTCGGGGACGTTGCCCAGGCCCGTATCGGTGACCGCAAGCTGCGCCAGCTCGACCGCATTTTCCGGTTTGTAGACCGCCCAGGCGAGGGCGGTGACCGCCTCGTCGATGCGCGCCTGGCTGACGCCCTTCAGGGTCGCCATTGCCGCCCGGGCGCGGGTGATCTGCGCGGCGATGGGGGCGTGGCCGGCCGGCGGGTTGTCAAGTGTGGATTGAATGGTCATCAGTGCTCCCCCTTGCGGGCCGTGGCGGCGAGGTTGCGGACCTTGCGGGATGCGGTGACCTTGCCTTCGGCGGCGTAAGCCTCGTGGTTTTCCTCGATCTTGTCGAGATCGTAGAGATAGTTGACCATGATCCCGAAGGATTGGGTCAGCCCCTTGTCCGAGGTATCCCCCAGCCAGTGAATATCGAGCAGCTTCGCGCCGTTGCCGAGGTGAAAACGGGCAACCGGACCGGGCGGCTGGCCATCGCCGCGCCTGGCATCGAGGAAATAGCGTGCGGCGAGCGGAAGCAGGAGCGACTTGAGCTCGGCTCCGCGTTTTTCGTCGTCGCGCCATTCCGAGGTCTCGGTCAGGGCCACGGCCCGGCCGGCGGGCAGGTCCGGGTCGAGCCTGGCTTCTCTTTCCAGCCAGCGCGCCAGGCCGGGGACCGGGGAGAGGGTGACGAAGGTATCCAGTTTTGGCAGGGCAAGGGCCAGATCCTCGGCCACTTGTTTGATGAGAAACGCGCCGAAGGAGACGCCCTTGAGACCCGACTGGCAGTTGGAGATGGAATAGAAGACCGCGGTGGTGGCATCGTCCGGCACCACCGGGTCGCGTTCAGGGGCCAGCACCTCCTGAATCGAGCCGGGGATGGCGCAGGTCAGCGCGACCTCGACGAAGACCAGCGGCTCGTCGGGCATCGAGGGGTGGAAGAAGGCGAAGCAGCGCCGGTCGTCGGGGTCGACCCGGCGGCGGAGCTCGTCCCAGCTATCGATCTCGTGGACCGCCTCATAGGCGATGATCTTCTCCAGAACCGAGGCCGATGTGTTCCAGTCGATCGGCCGCATCACCAGGAAGCCACGGTTGAACCACGAGCCCAGCAGGTGACGGAAATCGGCGTCGATGCGGGCGAATTCCGGCTCGTCGCGGAGCATGCCCAGCAGATCGGCGCGCATCGCCACCAGCCGCCTGGTGCCGCCAGGGGCGAGGTTGAGGCGGCGGAACAGCTCCTGACGGCGGGTCTCGGCCACCGCGGAGAGGGCGGCCAGCGCCTTCGAGGACCGCTCGGCGGCGTATCGCTCGGCGGCGGCCTTTACCGCCTCCGGGTCGGGGTCGTAATCTGCGGCGAGACCCTGGAAGAAGGCGTGGCGGCCCTCCGCGTCGAGGCGGTCATAGCCTTCGAGGATGTGGGCCGCCATCGCCACCCCGGTGGCCTCGCCCTTTGAGGACAGCAGGTCGGCGCAGTGGCTGGCCAGCACCTCGGGGGTCGGGTGCTCGGCGCCGCGCCAGTCGATCAGGCGGGCGCCGCGTTCCAGCACCGTGGTCAGAAGGTCGTTGAGGGCTGACATGGGCTAGTCGTCCGTTGCAATGGCGTCGGCGATGGCCTTGCCCAGATCGGCGGTGTGGGCGGAGCCGCCGAGGTCCGGGGTCTTGGGCGCGCTGTTGGAGCTGAGCACGGTCTCGATACCGCGCAGAATCGCGGCGGCTGCATCCGGCTCGCCCAGGTGCTCGAGCATCATCGAGGCGGACCAGATCTGGCCGATCGGGTTGGCGATGCCCATACCTGCGATGTCCGGGGCCGAGCCATGCACGGGCTCGAACATCGAGGGGTACGCGCGTTCCGGGTTGATGTTGGCCGAGGGGGCGACGGCTATGGTGCCGGTGACGCCGGGGCCGAGATCCGAGAGGATGTCGCCAAAGAGGTTGGTGGCGACGATCACCTGGAACAGTTCGGGCTGCATGACCAGCCGGGCGCAGAGGATGTCGATATGGTGGAGCTGGTTCTCGATCTCCGGATACTCCGCCGCAACGGTGTTGAAGCGCTGATCCCAGTAGGGCATCGATATGAAAATGCCGTTCGACTTGGTGGCGCCGTCGACGCGGGTCACGCCCTTGGCCTTGGCCAGCTCGAAGGCGTAGCGGGTGATGCGGTCGCAGCCCTTGCGGGTGAAGACCGCCTGTTGGGTGACAAACTCGCGCTCGGTGCCAGCGAACATCATGCCGCCGACCTTGCTGTATTCGCCCTCGGTGTTCTCGCGCACGACCCAGAAGTCGATATCGCCGGGCTTCTTGTCGCGCACCGGCGGGGTGATGCCGGGCAGCAGGCGCACCGGGCGGAGATTCACGTATTGGTCGAATTCGCGCCGGATCGGCACCAGCAGGCCCCACAGCGAAATGTGGTCGGGCACGCCGGGGAAGCCGACAGCGCCGAGGAAGACGGAGTCGTGGTCGCGCAGGCGCTCAATGCCATCCTCGGGCATCATCGCGCCGGTGGCCTTGTAGCGCTCGCACGACCAATCGAAATGTTGAAATTCGAAATCGATGCCGGCGAGTGCGCCCGCCGCCTCGATCGCGCGCAGGCCCTCGGGCATGACCTCATTGCCGATGCCGTCGCCGGGGATCACCGCTATCCTGTGCTTTGCCATATGCCTCGCCTCCACCCATGTGTCTTGCAGCGCAACATAACCGATGCGCCGGGGCGATCAAACGGGGATACACGCAGGAGGGTGATTTCTTGACAGGCGGGCGGATCGGCCCGCATCGTCGGGCTCGGAATGTGACTGAGGAGAGAACCGGTGCCACTCGATCTCCGAGCGCGCGATATCCTAGTGGGGGTGACCACCGCCACCATCACCACGATCCTGTTGAAGAAGGGGCTGCTGAATGTGTGGATGCGGGGCACCCTGCCGCTTGGCCCCGGTCTGAGCCGCGGGCAGGATCCTAGGCAGGGCCGCGTCGTCGGCCCGGCCTTCACCATGCGCTTTGTCCCGGCGCGCGAGGATCTGGCGACGCCGGCTTCGTGGACCTCGCCGGTGTCGACCCGCGCCGCCATCGAGGCGATGCCGGAGGGCTGCGTCACGGTTGTCGATGCCATGGGAGTGACGGATGCGGGCATCGCCGGTGATATCCTGTGCGCGCGGATGAAAATGCGGGGCGTCGTGGGGTTGGTAACGGACGGGGTGATACGCGACGTGGACGGGGTTCTGGGGACCGGGCTGCCGGTGTTCTGCCGGGGCACCGCCGCGCCGCCTGCAGTTGCCGCGATGATCTTTGCGGGATGGCAGGAGCCGATAGGGTGCGGCGGCGTGGCGGTGTTTCCCGACGACATCGTTGTGGCGGACAGCGACGGGGCGGTGCTGATCCCGGCGGCAATGCTGGACCATGTGCTGGCCGAGGCGCTGGAGCAGGAGCGATTGGAGGGGTGGATTATGGAAGAGGTCAGGCGCGGGGTGGCGCTGCCGGGGTTGTATCCGATGAAAGACGAGACCAGGGCGCGCTATGCGGCGTGGAAGGATGCGCAGGGGTGAGCCGAGCGAGAGATGGCACAGCGGGGTGAGGGCGAGTTCACATTGGATACGCACACATCCGACCGGGAGCGGCACACAATCTTCGTTCTCGCAGTCGGGGCAATCCTCCTGCCCCTGCAAATCTGGCCGGTCATGCCATTGCCGGTGATGCAGCTTTCGGGCATCTTCTTCGCCCTCGCCTTTGGCCTTTTTCTCTGGGCACGCTTCGAAGTTCCATCGGTCATCGCCTCCGTTCCGATTGCCGCCTTCGCCGCAGGGGCGAGATTCTCCACGCTCTTTGGTGGCAGCCCGGTCAAGCTTCTCGGGCATTTTGAACTCGCGGCGCTCGGATGGATGGCTGTCTGCGTGTCGCCGTGTGGCTCCTGGTGGTTGCGCCGGGCGCTCGTCATTGCCGCCGCGCTTGCCGCGTTGACGGCGATGGCCGTACTTGCGGTTTTCTTCTCTGGAATCGCCGGTTACGATGCGGCCGGCCGACCGGAAAGCCCGTTGTTGTACATCCACGGATCCCTGGTCTCTGACAATTACCCGCGGCCCCGCGGCACCTTGGTGACAGCGCCATGTTGACATCGGTCGTCGCATCCGGGTTCGCTCTTCTCTGGTTCGAACGCGAGTTGGTTCCCAGCCTGTGGCTGAGACGCTTGATCTACGCTGTTTGCGTGGTTGGTCTTTTCTTCGCGTTTTCAAGAACGATCGCCACGCTTGCCATTGTACTCATTTCGGTCGAGCTATGGCGCCGTGACAGTCCACAATGAGTGCGCGGTGCGTGGGTGATCGCCGCCGTTGCCTATGCAGCCGCGCTGTCGGGGTCGCTCCGCTATCATGTTGTGCTTAACCCGATGGAACCTTGGGCCGTCGACGTACTCGCTACGGACCGACCGTTTTGGCAGATGGCGGACAGCGATAGCCACGCTCGTGGAAAATCCGATCGTCGGCGTCGGCCCCGGGGTCCCCGTCGCCGAGGGTTGGTCCGCGCACAACACTTGGCTCAATCTTTGGGCGGGAATTGGGATTGTGCCCCTGGCTGCGTTTGCGTTCCTGATGTTCGCTTCAATTCGGGCTGCGATCGGATTGCGTTCGCTGGGAGTGGTCTGTGCCAGCAATTCTCATTATGGCGTTACAAAGGGGATTCCCAAGGCGGCAAATATATGAATGATACCATATATGGTCATCGATTCTCTCATAGACATGGGAGTGACGGATGCGGGCATCGCCGGTGATATCCTGTGCGCGCGGATGAAAATGCGGGGCGTCGTGGGGTTGGTAACGGACGGGGTGATACGCGACGTGGACGGGGTTCTGGGGACCGGGCTGCCGGTGTTCTGCCGGGGCACCGCCGCGCCGCCTGCAGTTGCCGCGATGATCTTTGCGGGATGGCAGGAGCCGATAGGGTGCGGCGGCGTGGCGGTGTTTCCCGACGACATCGTTGTGGCGGACAGCGACGGGGCGGTGCTGATCCCGGCGGCAATGCTGGACCATGTGCTGGCCGAGGCGCTGGAGCAGGAGCGATTGGAGGGGTGGATTATGGAAGAGGTCAGGCGCGGGGTGGCGCTGCCGGGGTTGTATCCGATGAAAGACGAGACCAGGGCGCGCTATGCGGCGTGGAAGGATGCGCAGGGGTAAGCCGAGCGAGAGATGGCACAGCGGGGTGAGGGCGAGTTCACATTGGATACGCACACATCCGACCGGGAGCGGCACACAATCTTCGTTCTCGCAGTCGGGGCAATCCTCCTGCCCCTGCAAATCTGGCCGGTCATGCCATTGCCGGTGATGCAGCTTTCGGGCATCTTCTTCGCCCTCGCCTTTGGCCTTTTTCTCTGGGCACGCTTCGAAGTTCCATCGGTCATCGCCTCCGTTCCGATTGCCGCCTTCGCCGCAGGGGCGAGATTCTCCACGCTCTTTGGTGGCAGCCCGGTCAAGCTTCTCGGGCATTTTGAACTCGCGGCGCTCGGATGGATGGCTGTCTGCGTGTCGCCGTGTGGCTCCTGGTGGTTGCGCCGGGCGCTCGTCATTGCCGCCGCGCTTGCCGCGTTGACGGCGATGGCCGTACTTGCGGTTTTCTTCTCTGGAATCGCCGGTTACGATGCGGCCGGCCGACCGGAAAGCCCGTTGTTGTACATCCACGGATCCCTGGTCTCTGACAATTACCCGCGGCCCCGCGGCACCTTGGTGACAGCGCCATGTTGACATGATCGGTCGTCGCATCCGGGTTCGCTCTTCTCTGGTTCGAACGCGAGTTGGTTCCCAGCCTGTGGCTGAGACGCTTGATCTACGCTGTTTGCGTGGTTGGTCTTTTCTTCGCGTTTTCAAGAACGATCGCCACGCTTGCCATTGTACTCATTTCGGTCGAGCTATGGCGCCGTGACAGTCCACAATGAGTGCGCGGTGCGTGGGTGATCGCCGCCGTTGCCTATGCAGCCGCGCTGTCGGGGTCGCTCCGCTATCATGTTGTGCTTAACCCGATGGAACCTTGGGCCGTCGACGTACTCGCTACGGACGGCGACCGTTTTGGCAGATGGCGGACAGCGATAGCCACGCTCGTGGAAAATCCGATCGTCGGCGTCGGCCCCGGGGTCCCCGTCGCCGAGGGTTGGTCCGCGCACAACACTTGGCTCAATCTTTGGGCGGGAATTGGGATTGTGCCCCTGGCTGCGTTTGCGTTCCTGATGTTCGCTTCAATTCGGGCTGCGATAATGAGAATTGCTGGGTCTGTGCCTTGATCTTTGCCCTGATCGAGAGCACCTACAACGATATCGAAGACATGCGCCGTGTTTGGCTTCTGATCGGGATCGCCCTGAGTATCGGGCCAAATGCGCGGTGGATGCCGTGACCTATGGAGTTGCCGCTCGATCGTCCGGCCCGCCGTTAATCTTGCGTTTGTTTCCTTTTGAAATGCTGATAGTGCGGATTCAGCGGCCAACGGTCAGCTCGTGGTATTGGCCTAAACCGACCGCGCCGCATCGCACAAGGTGGTCAGCTTCTTCATCGCCAGATCCCTGCCCAGCATCGCCAAACCGCAATCGGGGGCGGCTATCAGGCGGGTCCGGTCGATGTGGTCGAGGGCGGAGGTCAGACGGGCGGCGATCTCCTCGACCGGTTCCAGTTTGCTGCTGGCAATGGCGACCGCGCCGAAGATGACGGTGGAGTTGCGGAAGCTTTCGAGCAGCGACAGGTCGTTGTAGCGATGCGCATCCTCGATCGAGACCTGGTTCACGGTGGAGGCGTCCACCGCCCGCGCCAGGCGGAAATAGCAGGATGGTTCGGCCTTGTAGTATTCCTCGTCGTCCAGATGGCCAGGATAGCCGCAGCACATATGCATCACTCGGGTCACGCTGTCCGGTACGCCGTCGAAGCAGCGGTCGAGGCACTCGACGCCGTAGTCCAGCGCGCGCTCGACGTTGCGGGCGAACAGCGGCTCGTCGACCTGGATGTAGCGGCAACCCGCCTCGGCCAGGGCGCGAATCTCGTAATTCAGCGCATCCGCCAGATCGAAAGCAAGATCCCGAGGGTCGTCGTAGTGGGCGTTGGCGGTTGTATCCATGATCGTGGTCGGGCCGGGGACGGTGATCTTGACCGGGCGGTCGGTGTAGCCCTGGGCTACCCGGTAGTCGCGATCCAGGAAATGCTCGCCCTTGGGTTCGATCTTGCCGCGAATGGTCGGCAGTTCGGCGGTATAGGCGCCGTCGCGCAGGGTGCGCAAGGTCAGAGCCTCGAAGTCGAAGCCGGTCAGGTGGCGGCAGTGATAGTGGATGTAGTTCTCGCGCCGCTGTTCGCCGTCGGTCGGGATATCGACGCCGCAGGCGACCTGATCGGCAATCGCCAATTTGGTTGCGCGGCAATAAAGTGATTCGATTTCCGCGTCCTCGACCCCTTGGAGCCGGTTGGCGCGCCGGGTCACCTCGCCAACGGATTCGGTCAGGCCAAGGTTGAATTGGAACCAGTCGCGCATCGGGACATAGTCCGGTTTCGGATAGGCGCCGATGCATGTGGTTGAGATCGCCATGATTTTTCCTGTCGAGCACGATGGCCGGGAAACGCCGGCGCGTCATCGGTAGTGGAGAGGGGCGTTTCGGACAAGTGAATTTGCGCACCAACGCGGATGTTCCGATGACCGGAAATCAGGCTTTGGTCATGCCATTGATAGGTAATAAGTTTTCGATTTGTCCACGCTCTTTTCAACATTTTATCCACAGGAAATTCAATCTTTTGTGATTTTTTATGTTGCACAACAGGCATTTAAGGTCGCATTCTCATTTTGCGCAACGAAGGGTTCTCGGACTTGGAGGGGCGTACGCAGCAAAGGGTCTTAGGATCCGGAGATGCGTCGCAGCAAAGGGCCTTCGGGCCCGGACCTGCAACCGCAGCAAAGGGTCTTCGGACCTGGAGAGGCGGCGCGGCGATGGATCTCCGGATCCGGGTTCGCAACCGCGGCGAAGGGTCTTTTGATCTGGAGTGGCGGTCGTGGTGAAGGGTCTTCGGACTGTTGATCGCGTCCGTAACGAAGGGTTCTTGGAGCCGGAACGGCGGGGATTGCAAAGCCTTAGGGCAGATCGATCCGGGAGGCGTCAGGGGTGTTCCTCGGAACACATGCAAAGACTCCGCGTCTAAGCACCTGATGCCTCCTTATCGTTTGCCCACCCCGCAAACTCCCCATAGAAACGACTGGCACACGTGCAACGCCCTTGGCGCTGTGCGAGCGAATATGCCCGTGACAAAATCCGCATTCACGGATTTTCGGCGCACCACCCCCCATGTCTCTTGCGCCTGCCCGGTCCCCTCCGGTGACCTGCGCACCGCCTCCCGCCCCACCTCCCCGCCCAGCCACCAAGCGTAGTCCCATCCGGTAGGGTTTGGTGGTTGGGCGGGAGGCGGTGCGCAGAAAGCGTCAGCTTTCGATTAGGCGCAAAAGACGCGGGGCGGGTTCGCGAGTGCGAATACTGGTAAGAGAATTCAGACTTGTTGTCTCCGCAACGGGAAAGGGCCCGGCAAGCAACCGGACCCTCTGGTAGGCGTCAGTCATGCAATTCCGCGTCTATGCACCCGTGGGCGAATTGGTAGCTGTCACCACGGATTCTGTCAACTGTATGTTGTGAGGAATTTTGAATTATCGGCTAATTATAGTACAAATCACTACAACTTGTAGTAGCATGGTGGATGACGGCGGCACCGCTTCAGTTGGCCAACGGTGACAGGGACAGCCTTCGGTGCCCCTCTCCCTACCCTCCCCCGCTAGGTCGAAGCGGGTCCGGGCGGCTGGATTAATTCTTTGATCTGAGGGAGCGCAATTGGCTGTCATCGGACAGGAGTTCGATGATGCGGTCGTTCCAATCGCCCATTTTGGGGCCTAGATGGGTGATCTGGCCGGGGGTTTCCGAGAGGTGGGGGAGGACGTTCGGGACGGCGATTTCGCCCAAGGTCTCATCGGTCACCCGGGCGATGGTCTTGCGGGCTTTGAATTAAGGGTCGGCGAAGATGTCGGCGATGCTGTTGATCGGGCCGCAGGGGACGTCGCCATCGGTGCAGATACGGACGATCTCGGTCATCGGGTGCTGCTTGGTGAAGGTCTCGACGATGCCGTCGATTACTGCACGGTCCGCCACGCGGTCAGCGGTTTTCGGGTGGCTTTCGGCGAGGTCGGAGCGGGCGAGGACATTGCGCGCCATGCGGTCCCATATCTTGTCCGAGGTGCAGGCGATAGCGACCCAGTTGCAATCGGCGCAGGGGAAGTGGCCGTGCGGGCAAACTTGGCGGGTGGCGGTGCCTTCTCTGCCTCTGACGATTCAGAATTTATCATATTCTGGCGCAGCTTCGTCAAAAACCATGAAGATTGACTCGAAGAGAGAGACATCGATAATCTGGCCCTTGCCGGTCTGCTCGGCGACGCGGAGCGCCATGAGAACGCCGATGACGCCGTAATAGCCGGAATTGCAGTCGGCCAGCGAGGTCAAGCCGGGGGTGACCGGCGGGTCCGTCCGGCATACCCGCCAGGTGACCTGATGCCGTCGACCGCATGGGCGATGCGTGCGAAGCCGGGGCGGTCACGGTAGGGGCCAGTCTGGCCGTAGCCGCTGATCCGCAGGATGACCAGCGCCGGGTTGAGGCCGTGCAGGACATCCGGGCCGGGGCCCCGCAATAGACGGCGGATTGCAGCAGGTACTCGCGGATTTTCTCGCGGGTGACGCCATTTCTCAGCGCCCCGCGCAGGTGCAGTTTCATTCCGCCGGGCGGTTCAGGGCGGTCAGCATGCCGATGTTCAAGATCGAGCGGTTGCGGCGGTCCAACCCGGGGCGGCGTCAGACATCGCCCCAGGCGTATTTGGTGATGTATTCCTGGAGCGGCATGTTGAAGTCGTCCGATGCGGCCAGCGAACGTTCGACATAGTCTTCGCCGACGACCTCGTTGCGGCGGAAGCGGTTTTCCGCGAAGACGGGCACGGTGATGGAAGGATCGGCTGGGTTCCATCTCCAGACCCTTCTCCCAGAGATCGTCGCTCATGCCAGCACCCGGATCGGGTTGCCAGCCAGCCAGGATTCGGTGCTTTCGACGCGGTATCTGTTCGTAGAAGTTCCGGTAGCAGCCCGTCGGTGACATAGCCGAGGCGAGTATGTGCGTCGACTGGGCGGGTGCGCGGGCGCACAAGGGAACATTCCACAAGTTCTCGCCGAAGCATCTTGCCTCAGGAGCCGCCACAATGCCCGAACGGTGCGGGTCGACATCATGGCAATTGCGGCCGATCGGGTGATCAGGGGCCCAGGATGCGTTCGATAGCCGGGGCGGTCATGGTAGGGGACGTCTGGCCGTAGCAAGCTGATCGTCAGGATCGCCACATCGACCCCGCGCCGGCGATGCAGGTCCCTCGCGGGAAGAGGGCATTTCGATCAGGCCCCGCGAGGTGCCGTTTCATTCGCGCTCGGGCGGTTCAGCCCGTCAGCATGCCGATGTTCACATCGAGCGGTTGCGAAGCAGCGGCGTCCGACTTTCCCCAGGCGTATTTGGTGATGTATTCCTGGAGCGGCATGTTGAAGTCGTCCGATGCGGCCAGCGAACGTTCGACATAGTCTTCGCCGACGACCTCGCGGCGGATCTCCAGACCCTTCTCCCAGAGATCGTCGCTCATGCCAGCACCCGGATCGGGTTGCCAGCCAGCCAGGATTCGGTGCTTTCGACGATCTGTTCGTAGAAGTTCCGGTAGCAGCCGTCGGTGACATAGCCGAGGTGCGGGGTCAGGAGGGTGCGGGGGCAATTGCGGATCGGGTGATCGGGGCCCAGGGGTTCGGCGTCGTAGACATCGACGCCCGCGCCGGCGATGCGGCCCTCGGTCAGGGCAGCGATCAGGGCCTGGGTGTCGACGATTGGGCCGCGCGAGGTGTTGACCAGGTAGGCGGTGGGTTTCATCAGCGCCAGTTCGGCGGCCCCGACCAACCCGCGTGAGCGGTCGCCCAGCTTGTAGTGGATGGTGATGAAGTCGGACCGGGCGAACAGGTCCGCCTTGTCGACCCGGGTAGCGCCTGCCTCGGCGGCCATCTCGGGAGTGAGGTTCTGGCTCCAGGCGATGGCGTTCATATCGAAGGCGCGGGCAATCTGGGCCATCTTCGTGCCGAGGCGGCCGAGGCCGACGATGCCGAGCGTCTTGCCCTGAAGGTCGGTGCCGAGCGTGGTGATCCAGGAACCCTCCTGCATACGGGTGTTCTCGATATGGATGTTCCGCGCCATCGATAGCATCATGCCCCAGGCCAGTTCCGGGGTCGCCTGGGCCGAATTGGCGGTGCCGAGGACAGGGATTCCGCGCTCCTTGCAGGCGTCGAGGTCGATGGCCGCGTTGCGCATACCGGCGGTGACGAACAATTTTGCATTGGGCAGGCGTTCGATCAGGTCGCGCTTGATCGGGCTGCGCTCGCGCATGATGCAGAGGATGTCGAAGGGCTCCAACCGACGCGCGAAACCCTCCAGCCCCTCGTAGATGTCGTGGAAGAAGGTCACTTCGTGGTCGGCCTCAAGGCCGCTCCAGTCGGCCATGTCGCGCGCGGCGTTCTGGTAGTCGTCGAGGACGGCGATTTTCATCGGTGGGGGTCTCCGTGGTTGCTGCCAAAGTTACTGCACGGCTCGACCGTGGAAGTCGAGCAGGAGGGCGTTGAGGGTTTCGGGTGCCTCGTACATGGTCCAATGGCCGCAGGCGGGGATGATGTGGGTCTGGACGTCTGGGCGGGCGCTGCGGCACATCTCGAAGCGCTTGGCAATGGGCGGGATCGCGGCGGCGTCATGCTCGCCATAGATGACCTTGACCGGGCAGGTCAGTTTCCCGATCAGGCGCGGGGTGTCGCCAGCCCAGCTCAGGCGGCGGCTGTCGAAGCGGGTGCGCTCGACATTGCGGAATTGCATGTCGACGGCCCAGTCATCGATCTTGGCGCGGTCCCAGATCATCAGTTTGGCGAGGTTGTCGGCATGCATGGCGCGAAGTTCGTCGTCGGTTGGTTTGCGGCCCAACCGCGCGGCCAGACGGCGGTGGCTTTCCAGAGTGAAACTCCGGGCCGTCGGCGGGCCATAGCCAGCGCCGCCGGTCATCGATAGCGAGGCGGTACGGGAGCCGAAGGAAACGGCGGTTGCCGCCGCGATCAGGCCACCGAAGGAGAAACCACCGAAGTGGATGCAAGTGGCGTCGCCGCAGATTTCGGCCACGGCATCGGAGACGACGGCAAGGTAGTCGTCATTGGAGATGTCCCATTCGACACGGGTGCTGTCGCCATAGCTGGGCTGGTCGATGGCGATCACCCGGAAACCGGTGGCGAGTTGATCTACATTGCGGACCCAATGGTCCCATGAACCCGCGCCGCCATGCATCAGGACCAGCGGAGCGCCATCGCCGAAGCAGCGGAAAGCGGTGCCGTTCGCAGTTTGCTGGAACGGCGTCTCGGTCCGGCGCCGGTCGAAACCCGGGGCGAAGTTCATTGCAACTCCATCAAGGAGAATAAGTGGTCTGGCCAGCGGCCACCTGACGGCCCGGCAATAGGATCATATCACGTTACTGATGGCGAACAGTGTTTCGCAAGCGGTCGCCATCGCATATGCGATATCTAGGCAGGGGCGATACCGGAGGGAGGAATGGCATGGAGCCATGCGGGGATCAGACAACCCGCGCCGCGCTGCGTGATGCGCTGTTCCGGCCGCGGAGCATCGGGTTGGTGGGGTTGTCCGGCGATCAGCGGCGGCCGACCGGGCGAGTTCTGGGTTATCTGCGCCGGGCCGGCTATGGCGGCGCGGTCTATGTGGTGAACCCCAGGCACGACGAGGTGCAGGGGGTGCGCGCCTATGCCAGCCTGCGCGATCTGCCGGAGGCGCCCGAGCACGTCTATGTGCTGTTGGGCACCGATCTGGCGCTCAAAGCGGTGGCGGATTGTGCGGCGGCGGGGGTCAAGGTAGCCACCGTGCTGGCCGATGGCTTCGCCGAGATCGGGGCGGAGGGTGTTGCGCGCCAGAACCGAATGGTCGAGGTGGCGCGGGCAGCAGGAATGCGGCTGCTGGGGCCGAACTCGATGGGGCTGGCGGATCTGCACAGCGGCGCCTGGATCACGGTGAATGCGGTCTATACGGAGCCCGGGCAGCTGGTCGGGCGGGTGGCGCTGCTGGCGCAAAGCGGCTCGATGATGGGCGGTTTGATCTCGCGCGCCCGCAGCATCGGGTTGGGGTTTTCCAAATCGGTTGGGGTCGGGAACGAGGCGGACCTGGGTGTCGGCGAGATCGGACTTGCTTGCGTCGATGATCCGGAGACCGATGTGTTCCTGCTGTTTCTGGAAACGATCCGCGACGCCGACCGAATGGCGCAGTTCGCCGAGGCCGCGCAGGCGGCGGGCAAACCGGTGGTGGCCTACAAGCTGGGGCGTTCGGATGCGGGCCAGCAGCTTGCGGTGGCGCATACCGGGGCGCTGCTGTCGGACGATGCGGTGGTGGACGCCTATCTGCGCGATGTGGGTATCGCCCGGGTGCATACGCTGGACGGGCTGATCGAGGCGGCAACGCTGTTCTCCGGGCAGCGGCCTTTGGGCAAGGCGGACCCGGCGGTGGGGGTGATGACAACGACTGGCGGCGGCGGTGCGGCGGTCTGCGACCGGCTGGCGTTGGCGGGGGCGCGGGTCGCACCGGCCAGCAGTGAGACGCTGGAGGCGATCCGGGCTACCGGATTGAACGTCGTGGAAGCGCCGATGACCGATCTGACACTGGCCGGGGCCAGACCGGAATTCGTGCGCCCGGCGCTGGAGGCGATGGCGCGCGATCCGGGGTTCGACGTGGTGGTGTCGGTCTCGGGATCGTCGGCGCGGTCGGCGACGGCGGAGACCATGCAACCGCTAATCGAGGCGGATAAATGCGGCAAGCCGTTCGGGGCGTTTCTGACTCCGGAGGCACCCGATGGGTTGCGGATGCTGGTCGAGGCCGGGGTTCCGGCATTCCGGACACCGGAGTCCTGTGCCGATGCGATCGGGGCGCTGATCCATTGGCGCGCGCCGCGGGCGGGAATAGCGCCGCGGCCCTCGGCGCCGGTGCAAGGCGTGGTGGTCGACGAGCGCGCCTCGCTGGCGCTGCTGGAGGGGTTGGGGGTCCCGGTGGTGGCTTCGGTCGAGGTCGCGGTGGGTCAGGCGGGTGTTGCCGCCCTGCCCTTCCCCTATCCGGTGGCGACCAAGGTGCTGTCGGAGGCGGTGCCGCACAAGACCGATACCGGGGGTGTGGTGACCGGGATCGACGGGCCGGAGGCGCTGGTGGACGCCGCACAACGGATCGCGGCACGCATGGCCGCGCATCACCCCGGTGTCACTGTGGACCGGCTGCTGGTGCAGCCGATGGCGGTGGGATTGCAGGAGGTGCTGCTGGGGTATCGGCGCGATCCACAGGTAGGGCCGGTGGTGACGCTGGCGCCGGGGGGTGTGCTGGTCGGGCTCTATGACGACAAGGCGGTGCGGCTGGCGCCGGTGGACGAGGCGACGGCGATTGAGATGATTGGCGAGGTTGTGGGGCTGGCCCCGCTGCGCGGGCATCGCGGGTTGCCGAAGGGCGATCTGGCAGCGCTGGCGCGGACGGTGGTGGCGTTCTCGCGGTTGGCGGGGTGTGCGGATGTGCTGGAAGCGGATGCCAACCCGGTTATGGTGATGGAAAAGGGGGTCGTCGCGGTCGATGCGCTGATCCTGAAGGGAGAATGAGATGAGTGCTGTGCACAAACTGAAGGACCAGGTGAGCGCCGAGGAATGGGCGATGCGGGTCGATCTGGCCGCCTGTTACCGGCTGGTCGAGATGTACGGCTGGTCGGACCTGCTGGCGACGCATCTCTCGGCCCGGGTGCCGGGTGAGGAAGACGCATTTCTGATAAATCCTTACGGGTTTTTGTTCGAGGAGATCACGGCCTCGTCGCTGGTCAAGGTGGACGAAGAAGGCAACATCCTCAGCCCGACCGAATACACCATCAATCCGGCAGGTTTCGTGATCCATAGCGCGGTTCATATGGCACGGTCCGAGGTGGCTTGCGCGATGCATACCCACACCCCGGCGGGAACCAGCATCGCGACCCAGAAGGACGGGTTGCTGCCCCTGACCCAGCATGCGCTGGCGGTGATTGCGCATACCGCCTATCACGGCTATGAGGGCATCGCGACGGATATGAGCGAGCGCGAGCGGCTGGTGGCCGATCTGGGCGACAACAACATCCTGGTGCTGCGAAATCATGGCCTGCTGACGGTGGGCCGCACGGTGGCGGAGGCCTTTGTGTGGATGTACCGGGTCGAACGCGCCTGCCGGATGCAGGTGGCGTTCCAGTCCGCGGGCGCCGAGGCGACCGAGATTCCAGAGGAAGTGCAGGCAACCACCATCGCCCGCAACCGCCAGGCCAACAGCCCGGAGGGGCACCGGCCCATCGGGGTGCTGGAGTGGCCGGCACTGCTGCGGAAGCTGGATCGGGTGGATACGTCGTATCGGGAATGAGGGCGAAACGCCGCGCGTGACTGGGGCGCTGTGCAGGATGCGTGCTTGCACGCACCATCGGTTCTCCTCATGATCGAAGGTGCGGGCAAGCACGCACCCTGCGATTCTCCGGGTAGGACCCGGTAAGGGCGTATTTCTTTTCGATCCACACCTCTGATGAAGTGGCATGAGGGTTTTCCATGACCGAACTGATGCACGGCTTCCCGCCATCCCCCGCTGCCCAGGTCACCCTGGCGAACTGGCGCAAGGCACCGCATAACCGGTGGGCGTTTCAGCATGTGCGGGAACTGGTGGCCTCGGCGGATATCGCGAATGATCCGGGTGAGGTGTGGGATTTGCCCTCGGCCCCGGTGGATTTGTCCGGGGTGCGGGTTCCGGGCGGGGGCGGGGCGCTCTCGTTCGGTGCGTTCCTGGAGAAGACCAACACCGATGCGCTGGTGGTGCTGCATCGCGGGCGGCTGGTCTATGAGCATTACGCCAACGGGATGACGGACCGGACGCCGCATATTCTGATGTCGGTGTCGAAATCGATGCTGGGGCTGTTGGTGGGGATATTGGCCGGGCGCGGGGAGTTGGACCCGGAGGCGCTGGTCTCGACCTATGTGCCCGAGGTGAAGGGCACCGCTTACGCGGGCGCGCGGCTGCGCGATCTGCTGGACATGCGGGCGGGGGTGCTGTTCGACGAGGATTATCTGGCCACCGAAGGCCCGATCATCGAATACCGCAAGGCGACCAACTGGGAGCCGTTGGAGCCGGGGCAGAAGGCATCGGACCTGCGCTCGTTTTACGCCACCCTGACCGAACGGGATGGCAAGCATGGGCGGCCATTCCATTACATCTCGACCAATACCGACTTGCTGGGCTGGTGCATCGAGCGGGCCACCGGGCGGCGTTATGCCAATCTGGTCAGTGAATTGCTGTGGCGGCCGATGGGGGCCGAGCGGAGCGCCTATATCACCGTCGACCGGTTGGGCGCGCCGCGCTGCGCCGGTGGAATTTGCTGCACCGCGCGCGATCTGGCGCGGTTGGGATTGCTGTTCGCCGAGGGCGGAAACAAAGTGGTGCCGGAGGCGTGGCTTGACGACATCATTGCCGGCGGCGACCGGGATGCCTGGGCGCAGGGCGCCAGCGCCGAAAACTATCAGAGGCTGCCGATGCGGTATCGCTCGCAGTGGTATGTGCTGGAGCGTGCAGCACCCATGGCCTTCGCCATCGGGGTGTTCGGACAAAGCCTGTTCGTGGACCGCGAAAACGGGGTGGTGATGGCTAAACTCTCGTGCCAGGCGCTGCCGGTGGATATGCCGAAGAAGCTGCTGACGATCCGGGCGGCGGAGGCAGTGCGGGACTTTGTGACAGGTGGGTGAAGGTTGATTTCACCGACGCCCGGGACATCGGATCAAAGTCCCTCACTCGGATACCAGCTTGGTTTGCGTTTCTCCAGGAAGCTCGCCAACCCCTCGCCAGCCTCGTCGTCGAGGCGTTTGAGGCCGTGGGGACGGGCGAGTTCGGCCAGACCTTCGGCATCGAAATGGAGACCGGCGTATTCCAGTGCCGCCGCCTTGCTGTCGGCGAGCGCACCCGGAGGGCAATGAAGCAGGGCGTCGATGATTGGGGCGGCGGTTTCGTCCAGCGCACCGGGGGCGCAAACCTCGTCGACCAGGCCAATCTCGAAGGCGCGTCGGGCGTCGAAGCGCTCGCAGGACAGTGAGTAGCGGCGCAGGCGGCCAGGGCCGATGCGGGACAGTAGCAGGGGAACGATGGGCAGGGCGGTTAGTCCCCAGCGGGCCTCGGTGAGAGAGAACATCGCGGTCTCGTCGGCAATGACGATATCGCAGGCCGCGGCGATGCCGGTGCCGCCGCCGAAGCAGCCGCCATGGATCAGGGCGACCGTGGGTTTGGGCACCGTCATCAGGCCGTAGACCGCATCTGTTGTGCGTTGCGAGACGGCGATGCTTTCGTCGGGGGACAACCCGCGCAACCCATCGATCCAGGCCAGATCGGCGCCAGCCTGAAAATGGCGGCCTTCGCCACGAATAACGATCACGCGCACGGATTCATCCATGGTGAGCGCCTTTGCCCCTTCGGTCAGCTCGGCAATCATCTGGGCGTTGTAGGCGTTGTTCTTCTCGGGCCGCGCCAGCCAAACCGTAGCGACCCCGCGTGGGTCGACCTCTACCCTAACCGTGGCTTCAGACATGCCTGCTCCCCATCACAAATCTGATGAATTGGAGCCTAGGTGGGCGGCGGTGCAAAATCCACTTTCAATTGCGCTGCTGTTGGAAATTGCGAATTTCCAACGCCCAACCCTCGGGTAGGCCGCAATTTCCGTTATCGCGGCATTAAAAATGGTTTATTTCGCCTGTCGGAAAACGGGGCGCGGTGGGGTGCGTGACGAAAGTATGTTTCTCTGATTCTGGCATACCAAGGGGCGATTCCACAGCGCCTCGGGCAGGTCGCGGGCGAGTCTCGGCGGGTCGTCGTAGAAACACTCGGCGGTGGTGTCCGATATCGTCATCGGGCCGGGCAGGGTGATCTTGACCGGCCGGCCGGTGACCCGCTTGGGCGACTTGCCAGTCGCGCGCCAGGACCGGGGTTACGCTGCCGCGGACCGGGCCGCAGATGGTGGGCAGCCAGGTGGCGTAGGCGCCGTTGCGCATCACCCGGTGTTCCAGGGTCTCGAAGTCGAAGCATTCGAAAAACCGGCACTGGTAGTGGATGTAGTTCTCGCGCCGCAGTTCGCCGTCGATTGGGATATCGATGCAGCAGGCAGCCTAGTCGGCAACCGCCTCGGCGGTGGCGCGGTCGAACAGGGCATCTGCCCCGGTGGCCCCGGCGGCACTGGTGAAGCCGCGCAGCACCTCGTCGATGCTGATGGCCTGGCACAACCTGCATTATTATCAGGAGCTTATGGCCGGGCTGCGGGGCACCATCGGCACCGGAACGCTGCCGGAGTTCACCGCTGCGTTCCATGCCGAGCCGGTGGGGGGCGATCTGGAGCCGCTCTAGAACCGGAGCGACCAGCCTAATGAGATGATGTGCGCGCCGCCATCGTATTTGACGTGCGAGTCCGCCAGAGTGCCGTTGCGCAGCGTCACGTCCGATTTCCTCAGGGCGTGCAGGTAGGAATAGGCGAAGTCGGCCGACATCGAGTCGGACAGGTTGTAGCTCGCGCCAACCGAGAACCAGACGCGATCCTCATCGGGTATGCTCGCGGTCCTGAATTTGTCCGAGGTCGGCGTCTCGTCCCAGGCCACGCCACCCCGGACGGTGAGTTGATCGTTGACGTCGTACTCGGCACCAACCGCGAAGAAGAGCGCATCGTTGTAGCCCTGCACGTTGCTGACCGAGCTGAGCGAGCTGAGTAAAACGGATTCCCCGCCCTCAAGCGAGGGCGTCAGAATGTCGATGCTGTCGAACTTCGACCAGTTGATCCAGCGCCCCTCGGCCATGATCCGCAGATCGTTGGTGACACGCTGTGTCACCCCGACCTGCGCCCAGCTCGGCAGGCTCGTCTTGACCACGCCAGAAGCGTCAAAGAATGTGTCGGTCGGGAAGACGAGATCGTAGCCGTGGTGGTAAGCGGCGCCGATCCGCGTGCCCATTGCCGGCTCAAACAGCATGCCGACAGAGAAACTGTAGCCGACATCGTTGCCGTCCAGTTCAATATCGCCAATTCTATCCCCTCCGTTGCTGGCCAGGCGGGCTTCGGCGTAAAGCACGTTGAACGATGTGCCGATGGTCAGGTTGTTCGCCACCTCGTAGGAAACCGTCGGCGAGAAGCTGACGGTCAACAGGGCCGAATCCCGTGCATCGGCCTGCACCGCCGAGAATTTTCCGTAATCCGTCGCCAGGCCGAACGGCGAATAGGTGGTGAACCCGACGACCAGCTTCTTGTTCACCCGGTAACCGAGAGCAAGCGAAGGCACTACGGCCGGGAGGTCGGCGTCGAGGTTGGTCCCGGCGGCCGGCCCGTCCTGAATCGTGCCCTCCGCGATCGGCAGCACAAGCGAGATGTTGCCGCCGGCATCGAACTTCTTGACCGTCTTCAGCGCCGCCGGGTTGAAGGTCGCAAAGGTCACATCCCGCGCCGACGAGACCGAGCCCGAAAGCGACGCGCCCATCGCCGCGGCTGAACGCTCGTTGAGGTGAAAGGCGCCAGCGAAAGCTTGGGATCCCGCGAGGGTTGAAACCAGTAGTGCGGATACACCAGCGCACGCGATGATTTTCATGTGTGACCTCCCCGTTTTCACATGATACTCCGCCCGTGTGATCGCCCACGGTCATCTTTTTCCACAATTTAGTCCAAAGGCGGCCCAAAACGCAACAGCAATTCTCATTATGGCGTTACAAAGGGGATTCCCAAGGCGGAAAATATAGGGAATTATATGCCAAAGTGCCATTGCCCATTAATCTTCATTCTTAACAATGACTTGGCGAAACAAGGCTTTGACGACTTCATTGTCGGCTGATAGCTGTGACCCTGATTCTGGATCAAAAAAGTTGAAATTCCCCGTTGTCTTTGAATCCAAAGGGATTCATGATGGTTTTTGCGATTAACTCCATCACCAACGGGGTGAAAATAACATGGCACAGGGCGTTCTTCCTTTCGAGTACGAAAGCGAGCCGGGCAGCAGCGATCTGACGGGTTTTGCCGGGATTGGTGTTTACCTTGATTTGATTGAGCCCTGATTCTGGATCAAAAAAGTTGAAATTCCCCGTTGTCTTTGAATCTAAAGGGATTTATGATGATTTTTGCGATTAACTCCATCACCAACGGGGTGAAAATAACATGGCACAGGGCGTTCTTCCTTTCGAGTACGAAAGCGAACCGGGCAGCAGCGATCTGACGGGTTTTGCCGGGATTGGTGTTTACCTTGATTTGATTGAGGCATCGGGACTGGCGGCTGCGGTGCGGCGCGAGGTGCGGGTGGCGGGGCGGCAGGGCTGGCTGGATGTGCAGATGATCATCACGGTGATCGCACTCAATCTGTGCGGGGGTGATCGGGTCGAGGACCTGGAACGCCTGGAGGCGGACGCCGGCTTTGCCGCGACCATGGAGGCGGTTGAGCGGCGGCTGTTGGTGCGCCGGGAACGGCGGCAACTGAAGAGCCGGTTTCGGCGCGGTCGCGGGCGCAGCGTGCCTTCGCCGTCGGCTCTGTCGGGCTGGTTGGAACGCTTCCACGACGCAGGCCAGGAAGATCTGCGGGAGGCCGGGCGTGCCTTCATCCCGCGCCCGTCGGCGGGTCTGCTTGGTCTGCGGCGTGTCAATCAGGCGCTGGTGTCATTTCTGCAGCACCATCGCAGGCAGGGCTCGGCGACGCTGGACATGGACGCGACGCTGGTGCAGAGCCACAAGCGCCAGGCGGAATACTGCTACAAGAAGTTCAAGGCCTGTCAGCCGTTGAACACCTGGTGGGCGGAACAGCAGGTGATCGTGCATTCCGGGTTCCGCGACGCCAATGTGCCGGCCGGCTATCAGCAGTTGCGGGTGTTGCAGGCCTCGCTGGCGGCGCTGCCTGGGGGCATGGACAAGGTCTGTCTGCGCTCGGACACGGCGGGTTATCAGAAGGATCTGCTGCTCTGTTGTGGCGAGGGCCGGGACAAGGTTTTCGGGGTGATCGAGTTCGCCGTCGGCGCCAACGTGACGGCGGCGTTCCGGCGTGCTGCCCTGGCCGTGCCGGAGGCCGAGTGGCGGCCGCTGGATCGTGTTTTCGACGGGCAACGCCACGAGACCGGCCAGGAGTGGGCGGAAGTCTGCCATGTACCGAGTTGGGCGGGCGAGAGCAAGACGCGGGCGGATTACCGCTTCCTGGCGATCCGGGAGCCGCTGGAACAGTTGGAGCCTGGCGATGGGGATCAGTTGCCGTTCCCGACCGCGGCGTTTGCTTTGAGGGGGCGCAGCAAGCTGTTCGCCCTGGTCACCAACCGTGATCTGCCGGGCGATGAGGTGATCTGGTGGTCCCGGGAGCGCTGTGGCAAGAGCGAGGAAGTCCACGCGGTGATGAAGCACGACCTGGCTGGCGGCACCCTGCCCTCGGGTCTGTTCGGAGCCAATGCGGCCTGGTGGGCGATCATGGTGCTGGCGCATGATTTGAACGCGGTGATGAAGCAACTGGTTCTGGGACCGGCCTGGGTGGCACGGCGGATGAAGGCCTTGCGCCTGGCTCTGATCGCCCTGCCTGGCCGGGTGATCCGTCATGCGCGGCGGCTGATCATCCGTTTGGCGAGCGAAGCGGGGCTCGATCCGGTGCTGGGCGCCATGCGGAAGATCCTGGCCCTGGCGCGCGGCCCGACCTGACGGCTCCGGCCTGCCACGATATCCTTGCTGAAGTGCGATGCCGGCTCCCGGCCATGGCTTCGCCTGGCCAACGGACAGGCGCGGGACCCGCAAGACGCGTGGCCGCCTTGAGACTATCTCCTCAAGCGCGAAATCCGCCGGAGTGGTGCCCGGGCGCGGGGCGAAAACCCCACAACGGCACCCATCGCCGCCCCTGCCGAGGCGCGTCAGGGATTTAGTTCGGGAATCCTGGTTGAGGCATCGGGACTGGCGGCTGCGGTGCGGCGCGAGGTGCGGGTGGCGGGGCGGCAGGGCTGGCTGGATGTGCAGATGATCATCACGGTGATCGCACTCAATCTGTGCGGGGGTGATCGGGTCGAGGACCTGGAACGCCTGGAGGCGGACGCCGGCTTTGCCGCGACCATGGATGCGGTTGAGCGGCGGCTGTTGGTGCGCCGGGAACGTCGGCAACTGAAGAGCCGGTTTCGGCGCGGTCGCGGGCGCAGCGTGCCTTCGCCGTCGGCTCTGTCGGGCTGGTTGGAACGCTTCCACGACGCAGGCCAGGAAGATCTGCGGGAGGCCGGGCGTGCCTTCATCCCGCGCCCGTCGGCGGGTCTGCTTGGTCTGCGGCGTGTCAATCAGGCGCTGGTGTCATTTCTGCAGCACCATCGCAGGCAGGGCTCGGCGACGCTGGACATGGACGCGACGCTGGTGCAGAGCCACAAGCGCCAGGCGGAATACTGCTACAAGAAGTTCAAGGCCTATCAGCCGTTGAACACCTGGTGGGCGGAACAGCAGGTGATCGTGCATTCCGAGTTCCGCGACGGCAATGTGCCGGCTGGCTATCGGCAGTTGCAGGTGTTGCAGGCCTCGCTGGCGGCGCTGCCTGGGGGCGTGGACAAGGTCTGTCTGCGCTCGGACACGGCGGGTTATCAGAAGGATCTACTGCTCTATTGTGGCGAGGGCCGGGACAAGGTTTTCGGGGTGATCGAGTTCGCCGTCGGCGCCAACGTGACGGCGGAATTCCGGCGTGCTGCCCTGGCCGTGCCGGAGGCTGAGTGGCGGCCGCTGGATCGTGTTTTCGACGGGCAACGTCAGGAGACCGGCCAGGAGTGGGCGGAGGTCTGCCATGTACCGAGTTGGGTGGGCGAGAGCAAGACGCGGGCGGATTACCGCTTCCTGGCGATCCGGGAGCCGCTGGAACAGTTGGAGCTTGGCGATGGGGATCAGTTGCCGTTCCCGACCGCGGAGTTTGCCTCGAAGGGGCGCAGCAAGCTGTTCGCCCTGGTCACCAACCGTGATCTGCCGGGCGATGAGGTGATCTGGTGGTCCCGGGAGCGCTGTGGCAAGAGCGAGGAAGTCCACGCGGTGATGAAGCACGACCTGGCTGGCGGCACCCTGCCCTCGGGTCTGTTCGGAGCCAATGCGGCCTGGTGGGCGATCATGGTGCTGGCGCATAATTTGAACGCGGTGATGAAGCAACCGGTTCCGGGACCGGCCTGGGTGGCACGGCGGATGAAGGCCTTGCGCCTGGCTCTGATCGCCCTGCCTGGCCGGGTGATCCGTCATGCGCGGCGGCTGATCATCCGTTTGGCGAGCGAAGCGGGGCTCGATCTGGTGCTGAGCGCCAGGCGGAAGATCCTGGCCCTGGCGCGCGGCCCGACCTGACGGCTCCGGCCTGCCACGATATCCTTGCTGAAGTGCGATGCCGGCTCCCGGCCAGGGCTCCGCTTGGCCAACGGACAGGCGCGGGACCCGCAAAACGCGTGGCCACCTTGAGAATATCTCCTTGAGCGCGAAATCCGCGGGAGTGGTGCCCGGGCGCGGGGCGAAAACCCCACAACGGCGCCCATCGCCGCCCCTGCCGAGGCGCGTCAGGGATTTAGTTCGGGAATCCTGGGTGAGGTTTCACCACGACAGTTGGTTTGTCTTTGGAAGTCATTGCTACTCCTTTCACGGCAGTACACCGATTAAAGCCAATGGAACGGCCGGAGCGAGGCCCGCTACCTCCGCAGCGTCTGGGCCTCGATGCTCAATGAGGCATACGAGCGCGAGCGTCTCGACCTGCGTCTCGATCACCGCTCCTGCAAGGAGCGCGAGGCCGAAGCCCGCGCACGGGGCAACACCATCGAGGCCGACCGCTGGGTACGCGAGGCAACCGAACACATGGGTCCCACCCTCACCCAGGCCGACCGCAAGGCCGCGCGCCAGGCGCGCCGCGAGATACGTCCGGGCACGCCCGGGCCCGGCCCGGTGACCGAGCTCGGTCGGGAGAACCGCCGACGCCGTGCGGCGAGCCTGGAACGGGAGGCCGCCTACCAGGCGACTGATCCCCAACATTTCTTATGTCCACCCACGATGGTATGACAGGGTTGCCAGCCCACGACTTGTTCCGTGTCACAAAGGCGGAATGGGTCATACGTTCATCTGGAGTCATGCGATCAACTCCCGGAACCGCAACCGCTTCCCTCTCATTCCAGTTGCTAACGCGCCCATCTGATCGGCGGTATCAGATTCACGGATATTGTGGCGCGCGGCGAACTCAACGACATAGCGGCCAAGGTGCTTGCTGCTCATGTGGTGGTAGGTGCCGTGATAGCCCCGCTTGAGCATCGACCAGAAGGATTCGATCCCGTTGGTGTGGGCCATGCCGTTCACATACTCGCCGACACTGTGCTTGACGGTCTCATGCTCGAACGCCATCCCCCGATACCCGCCGTGATCGTCTGTGTAGACTGTCGCCCCCTCGGCAGCGTGACCGCCGACAAACTCCTGAAGCGTCCTGGCGTCCGTCCCGCCTATCACGGCGGCATTCACGCGGTTGGTTTCGCGGTCCTTGGCCCCCACAATGATCGACTTGCCGACACCACCCCTGCCGGCGCGGAGCTTCTTGTCAGCGTGCTTGTTCTTCTCCTTGCCGCCGATGTAAGTCTCATCGACTTCAACCGGGCCTGAAAAACACTTCAAGCCGCGGGCATCAGATGACTTGCGAAGCCGGTGCATCAAGTGCCAGGCGGATTTCTGTGTGATCTTCAAATCACGATGCAGCTTCATGCTGGACACGCCCTTGAGGTTCGTAATCAGCATGTAAACAGCTATTGCCCATGTCCGATAGCCCAATTTCGTGCACTCAAGTATCGTGCCGGTTTTCAACGAGAACCTGGGCTTGTCCGGGCAAGTATGCGTCATTGATTTATGCGCCGTTCCGACCTGCACATCAAACGACCCGCAATGCGGACAATGCGGGCCTTCCGGCCATATCCTGGATTCGAACCACTCTCTCGCAACATCATCGCTGGGGAACATATCAATCAGTTCAACCAGGCTAATTCCCTTGCGATGGCTTTTACCGGGGGCCTTGTGCATCGTTCACTCCCTTTCCTTCAGTGCCATTGGATTATACGAGAGTCCCATTGAGTGCAATAGGTAAATGGCACTTTGGCATATAATTCCCAAAATATATGAATGATGCCATATGTGGTTATCGATTCTCTCATAGACACTCTGCGTAGCCGCTGCGCGATGTTCCCCGACATGCGCACGGGGAGCAATTTGAGCGACACTATGGCCGATATCGGCATGGCTGCATTTTCGGTATTTTTTATGCAGAGCCCGTCCTTTTTGTCGCATCAGCGGGCGTTGGAAAAGCGTCGGGCGCGGTCGAACTGCGAGACGCTGTTCGCCATTGAGAAGATCCCTACCGACAATCATGTTCGCACAATGCTTGATCCGGTGGAACCCGATGGGCTGTTCGCGTTGTTCGGGCAAGCCCTTGGCTTGCTTGCGGACAGAGGCGGTCTGAAGGATTTTCAGAAGCTCGGCGGACGGCTTCTGATTGCCCTTGACGGCACCGAGTATTTCACCTCGCAAAAGCTTCATTGCCCGAATTGCTCGCAGCGCAAACGCCATAACGGCGTCATGGAATATTACCACTCCATGCTCTCGGCGGCGGTGGTGGCACCTGGCCATAATTGTGCCATGGTGCTTGAACCGGAGTTCATCGCACCGCAGGACGGACATGACAAACAGGACTGCGAAAATGCCGCCACGAAGCGCTGGCTTTGCCGCTTCGGGCCGCAATACGCGCATCTCGGGCCGGTCTATCTGGGCGATGATCTATATTCCCGTCAGCCGATTTGCGAGTCGGTTCAACGGGTTGGCGGCAATTTCATCTTCACCGCCAAACCCTCATCGCACCGCTGTCTCTACGAATGGCTCCATGGCGTCGAATTGCCGAGCCTTGAGAAAAAGCTGAAAAAGGGCCGCAGCGTCGTTACTCATCGCTACCGCTGGATGGAAGATGTTCCCCTCCGTGACGGGAAAGACGCATTGCATGTCAATTGGCTTCAGATCGAGATCATCAACAAAGCCGGCAAGGTGACCTACACCAACAGCTTCGTCACCGATCTGCCGGTCAACGAAGAAACCGTCGTCGAGTTGGCCACCTGTGGCCGGGCGCGCTGGAAGATCGAGAACGAAACTTTCAATACCCTGAAGACCAGGGGTTACCATCTGGAGCACAATTTCGGCCATGGCAAGGAACACCTGGCCAACCTTCTCATAACCATGAACCTGCTCGCCTTCGCGTTCCACACGGTCTGTGACCTGGTGAGCAAGCGCTGGCATGAGGCACGTGAAGCGTTCGGCGCGCGACGGCAGTTCTTCCAGGACCTGCGGAGCATCACCAGATATCACCTGTTCACCGACTGGGGCGCGCTCATCCGCACGATGATAACCGGCGAACCGCCGCCGGAACCAAAACTGCGCTAAAGCACCCGCTCAAGCCTCAGCACAACACAAAAATGAGAAGACAGAAGATCATCGCAGAAAATCAAACCATAATGAGAATTGCTGCGCCGTCACAGTACGCCCCGGCGGCGACATGCCTAACGAAGGATGTCCTTGACCAAGCGGTCCTGGTGCGTGTTGAACACGCGCTCAGAGCGGCCTCTAGCCTCCGGCGAACAGGCCGGGATCATCTCAATGCCTAACTGGCTCATACCCCGTCCAAACTGGGTCAGGTTCACCTTGTCTACCTTCCCGCCAGCGGCCAGCGTAGTCCAGTAATGGCTGCCCCGATCTGTATACAAAGAGCAAAATAGCCCGCACCCTTCGATGACATCACGGACACCCTGAAAACTGCTCTGCGTTCCTTCCTCATCGTTTGTACCAGGCGTAGTAGTGCTTCACATTCCAGCCCCTGTGCCGGTTACGATAGTGGTCCACCAGGCGCATGACCTCGTCGACCGGGGCGCGGCGGTGCGATATCTGCGATAACCGTTTGTCGATGAGGCCATCCAGGCCCTCGTCCTCATATCGATCGATTAGCGACGAAATGTCCGGGCACATACACCCAGCAATAGCGCCGACTCCTCTTGGGTTAGACGGCTCTCCGCCCATCCACTATAAGCTTCCTCAAACCTCATCAGTCGGGTCTCCTGTAGCCACTCTGTTCGTCTTATAAGCACCCCGAGTTCGGGGCACTATGAAAACCGGACAGATCATGTGTTACTAACACCAAGGGGCGATTCCACTTGCACTACCGGGCGTTCTGGTCAAACCTTGCTCCAGTGTCCGTATGGCGAAAGCCATTAGAGTCGGCGCGCGCAAGCGCGAAAAAGACCGGAAGTGGGTTGGGAAAAAACGCGACAGGGGAGCGCCGCACATGGCGCTGACAGGGAAGCCTTGACGAAACTACTCGAAATCAAAGACCTCAAGACGCAGTTTTTCACCTCGGCTGGTGTCGTGCAGGCGGTTGACGGCATTACCTATGATGTTGCCCCCGGCGAGACCGTCGCGGTGGTGGGAGAATCCGGCTGCGGCAAGTCGGTCAGCGCGATGTCGATCCTGCGGCTGATTCCGGACCCGCCTGGCAAGATTGTCGGTGGGTCGATCATGTTCGACGGCAAGGACCTGCTGGCGCTGAGCGAAAATCAGATGCGAGAGATACGCGGGCGCGACATCGGCATGATCTTCCAGGAGCCGATGACCTCGCTGAACCCGGTGCTGACGATCGAACGGCAATTGACCGAGACGCTGGAGGAGCATCTGGACGTCACCAAGCAGGCGGGGCACGACCGGGCGATGGAGTTGCTCAACCTGGTCGGCATCTCGGAGCCGGAACGGCGGCTGAAGCAATATCCGCACCATCTTTCGGGCGGCATGCGCCAGCGGGTGATGATCGCCATGGCGCTGGCCTGCAACCCGAAGCTGATCATTGCCGACGAGCCGACCACGGCGCTGGACGTGACCATCCAGGCGCAGATCCTGGAGTTGATGAAGGAACTGACCCGCAGTTTGGGCGTGGCACTGATTATCATCACCCACAATCTGGGAGTGGTGGCGCGCTATGCTGATCGGGTCAACGTCATGTATGCGGGCCGGATCATCGAGAGCGGGACCGCCGAAGACATCTATCACAACCCGAAGCACCCATACACGCTGGCGCTTCTGCGCTCGGTGCCACGGATGGATGTGGCCAGAGGCCAGAAGCTGAAACCGGTAGACGGGCAACCGCCCGACCTGACCAAACTGGACGAGGGTTGTTCGTTCCGGCCGCGCTGCGCGTATGCTTCCGAGCAATGCGCCCGCGCCAAGCCGACATTGGACGAGGTCGAGCCGGGCCATATCTCGGCTTGCTGGGAGAAGGAACGCGTCGGCATCGCGGAGGAGGTCGCATGAACGACAACTCCACAACTCCCGCATCCACGGGTCCGGCGGCAACTGACGGCACGGGGGCAGGTGACGCCAACGGCGCTCTGGTCAGGGTTCGAAACCTGAAGATGCATTTCCCGATCTCCGAGGGCGCAGTCATCTCGCGGGTCGTTGCGCATGTGAAAGCGGTGGACGACATCAGCTTTGATATCCAGAAGGGCGAGACGCTGGGGCTGGTCGGCGAGTCGGGTTGCGGCAAGACCACTACCGGGCGCTGCATCTTGCAGCTGGAAAATGCCACCAGCGGTGAAATTTGGTACGACGGGCAGGAACTGAACAAGCTGTCCAAGATCGAGATGCGGCCGTTGCGCCAACGCATCCAGGTGATCTTCCAGGATCCCTACTCGTCGCTGAACCCGCGGATGAAGATCGGCGATATCATCGCCGAGCCGATGATGGTGCATGGCATCATCACCGACCCGAAGAAACGCGCTGCCCGGGTGCGCGAATTGTTGAGCCTGTGCGGCCTTAACCCGAAATTCGCCGACCGCTACCCGCACGAGATGTCGGGTGGGCAGCGCCAGCGCGTCGGCATCGCCCGGGCCCTGGCAGTGGAGCCGGAATTCATCATCTGCGACGAGGCGGTCTCGGCCCTGGACGTGTCGATTCAAGCCCAGGTGATAAACCTGCTGGAGGATCTGCGCGACGAGTTCGATCTGACCTATCTTTTCATCAGCCATGACCTGAGCGTGGTGCATCACCTGTGCCATCGGGTGGCGGTGATGTATCTGGGCCATATGGTCGAGCTTGCCGAGACCGAGGCATTGTTCAACGAACCGCTGCATCCTTACACCCAGGCGTTGGTGGAGGCTGTGCCAATCCCCGACCCGACGGTTGAGCGGGCACGGACCCACAAGATCATCAAGGGCGAGATCCCGAGCCCGATCAACCCGCCTTCGGGCTGTGTATTCCATCCGCGTTGCCCGAAAGCGGTTGATGGGTGCAAGGTCAACATGCCAGAATTCCGTGAAGTAAGGCCAGGCCGCTGGGTGGCCTGTACGGAGGTCTGAGACAGAATACCCAACCCCCGGGACAAAGGGGAATGGGGGACTACGTGCAGGGGCCACGGAAAACCGTCCTGACGTCAACTGTGAGTAAACCAGGGAGGTACTGATGCGAACCAAATTCTTGAAATTTGCACTGGGAGCGGTGGCCGCGGCTGCTGTTTCGACCAGCGCAATGGCGCAGAAAAGCGGCGGTACGCTTAATATCGTCGTTGGCTCGAAGATTCCGTCCTATGACGGCCATATCGAGACGACCTTCGGCATGATCCATCCGATCGCGCCGTTCTACAGCCTGCTGATCCGGGTCAACCCGGCCAACCCGGCCGATCCGACCGACTTCGAATGCGACGTTTGCGAAGGCGACGTGCCGGCGGGCTCCGACGGCGGTAAATCTTTCACCTTCAAGATCCGCAATGACATCAAGTTCCATGACGGCACGCCGCTGACCGCGCAGGACGTCCTGGCGACTTACAACAAGATCATCTTCCCGCCGGAGGGCGTCGCGTCCTCGCGCAAGGCTTTCTACAAGATGGTCGACACGATCACGGCGCCCGACGATAGCACCATCGTCTTCAAGCTGAAGTTCCCGTCCGGCGCTTTCATTCCGGCGATGGCGTCACCGTTCAACTTCATCTACTCGAAGAAGGACCTCGACGAGAACGGGATGACCTGGCACAAAAACAACATCAACGGCTCCGGGCCGTTCCGGTTTGTCGAGCATCAGCCGGGTGCCTTTGTCTCGGGTGTGAAATACGAGAACTATCACTTCGCGGGCCGGCCCTATCTGGACGGCTTCAAGGCAATCTCGGCGCCGAAGATGTCGGCACGGGTGCAAGCCATCGAGGGCGGCCGGGCCGATATCGAGTTCCGTGCCTTCCCGCCGAAGCAGCGCGACGATCTGGTCACCGCACTGGGCGACAAGATCACCGTCCAGGAGAGCGATTGGAACTGCGTGCTGATGGCGACGCCGAACCACGAGCGTCCGCCGTTCGACGACCCAAGGGTGCGCAAGGCGCTGACGCTGGCGGTCGACCGCTGGGGCGGCTCGCAGTATCTCTCCAAGATCGCAATCGTCAAGACGGTCGGCGGCATCGTGTTCCCGAACCATCCGCTGGCGGCGACCGAGGAAGAACTGGTGAAGATCGCCGGTTACGGCCACGACCTGGAGGCCAACCGGGCCGAAGCGCGGCGTCTGCTGAAGGAAGCCGGGGCCGAGAACCTGAGCTTCACCTTCAACAACCGTGGCGTCGACCAGCCCTACCGCGTGGTCGGCACCTGGCTGGTGGACCAGTGGAAGCAGATCGGCCTGACTGTCGATCAGCAGGTCAACCCGTCGCCGGTGTTCTACGACATCCTGCGCAAGTCGGGTGACTTCGATGTCTCCATCGACTTCAACTGCCAGTCGGTGATCAACCCGATCGCCGACGTCTCGAAGTTCCTGCCCTCGGCTGGCAACAACTACGCCAGGTTCGAGGACGCGGAGATCGAGGAAACCTACGACCGCCTGCTGCGCGCCGGCACCTTCGAGGAACAGCGCGTCATCATGCGCGAGTATGAGACCATGGTGCTGAACGACAAGGCGACCCAGGCGATCACGCTGTGGTGGTACAAGATCAACCCGTACCGCTCCTACGTGAAGGGCTGGAAGATCGCGCCGAGCCACTATCTCGGCCAGCAGCTCGATCAGATCTGGCTGGACAAGTAACGGCCAGAAACTCCGGGCGGCCCCTCCGAGGGCCGCCCCCTGCCCCACGCGCCGCTTCTTCTTCCACGGTGGCGGGTGGGGTGCCCTGACCCCGTATAGAAACCGAAGAGCGAGCCGTACGGATGTGGCAATACGTAATCAAGCGCCTGCTGCTGATGATCCCGACCGTAATCGGCGCGGCTTTCGTGATCTTTTTCCTGCTCCGGGCAATGCCCGGCGATGTATGCGAGCTCAAACTTGGCGGCGAAGGCGCCTATGTCGACGAAACGCAGATCGAACTCTGCCGCGAGCAGTTGGGGCTCAACGATTCATTGACGATCCAGTTCACTGATTTCGTCATCGGTATTGCCACCCTCGACTTCGGCACGTCGATGATAACCGGGCGCGCCATCACCTACGAAATGGGCCTGCGCTTCCAACTGAGTCTGCAGGTCGCGATCATGGCGACGATTGTCTCGATCCTCATCTCGATACCCCTGGGCACACTGTCGGCGGTCTATCAGAATACCTGGATCGACTATATCGTGCGAACGGTCTCGATCGCCGGAATCGCGATCCCGTCCTTCTGGCTGGGTATCCTGATCCTTCTCATGCTGTTGAGCGTATCGGAGGTGCTGACCGGAACCCGATGGACGCCACCGCTGGACTACGTGCCCATTTGGGAGGATCCGGTCTATAATCTTTCGATGCTGATCTGGCCCGCGGTCGCGACTGGTTACCGTTATTCCGCAGTTGCCACGCGAATGACACGCTCCAGCCTGCTGGAGGTGCTGCGCGAGGATTATGTGCGCACCGCGCGGGCCAAGGGCCTGGTCGAGAAGATCATCATCAACCGCCACGCGCTGAAGAACGCGCTGCTGCCGGTGGTCACTGTGATCGGCATCGAGTTCGCTTTCCTGATGGGCGGGCTGGTCGTCACCGAGCAGGTCTTCAACCTCAACGGGTTGGGCAATCTGCTGGTCCAGTCGGTGACGTCGGTCGACTATTCGATGACCCAGGGCATCGTGATGGTGATCGTACTGGTCTTCGTGATCACGAACTTCTTTGTCGATATCCTCTATGCGTGGCTCGACCCGCGCATTCGTTATAGCTGAGGACCGATGACATGACCGACCTGACAACCGATCAACTTGAAGAGCTCCGAGACCGACCCGGTCTGTTGAGGCAATTCATCGACTTCGCCCGCAAGCAACCGCTTGGGACGGGCGGCGGCGTGGTGGTGGTCCTCTACATCCTGATGGCGATCTTTGCGCCCTATATCACCGGCTTTGATCCGACCCAGAATTCCTACGAATTCCAGTTCGTTGCCCCTGGCGCGCAATTCCTGATGGGCACCGACGAGTGGGGCCGGGATATCCTGACACGGGTCATCTATGGCTCGCGAACGGCGCTGTTCGTCGGCTTCACCTGCGCCATCATCGGCTCGACGGTCGGGCTGGTGCTCGGCGTCGGCAGCGCCTATTTCGGCGGTACCATCGACCTGATCTTCCAGCGCGTCATGGATGTTTTCATGGCCTTCCCGCTGATCATCATGGCGCTGGCGATCGTGTCGATGTCGCGCTCGCTGCACATGCCGCCGGAAACCTCGGTTTACTTCGTCATCATCGCCATCACCATTCCGTTCATCCCGCGCTGCGCCCGCGTGGTGCGCGCCAGTGCGCTGACGATCCGCGAGATCCCCTATATCGACGCGGCCCGCGCTAACGGATTTTCGGACACCCGCATCATCCTGCGCCACATGGTACCGAACGTGATGGCGCCGTATCTGATCATGATCACCGCTTTCGTCGGCCAGGCGATCCTGCTGGAGGCATCGCTGTCGTTCCTCGGGCTTGGCGTGCAGGACCCGGTGCCGGCCTGGGGGCTGATGCTGCGGAACGCACAGGAGTTCATCCGCACCGAGTCCTGGATCGCAATCTGGCCTGGTGTGGCGATCTCGCTGGGGGTGTTCGGCTTCAACCTGTTCGGTGACGCGGTGCGTGACGCGCTGGATCCGAAGCTGCGCACGCAGTAACCACCACGCCCCGGCGACGCCACCGATTACCTTTCCCATCTCCGCCAATGATTTCCGGCGGGAGAGGGGCACAAGTTTTGTGACGACAAGAGGGACGACATGACAGGGCAAGGCCCCAGAATTGGTCTGATTCACGCTACTAGACTAGCCATTGACCCCGCATTGACTGCATTCCGGGAGCATTGGCCCGAAGCGAGGCCGGTGAACCTGCTGGATGAATCCCTGCAAATCGACGCCGCCAATCGCAACTATGACGGACCATCCTTCAGCGAGCGCGTTGTGACACTGGCCAAGTATCAGGTGGCGACCGGAGCACAGGCGCTTTTGTTCACATGCTCCGCCTTCTCGGACGCCATCAAGGCAGCGGCGCGGGCGCTGGAGGTGCCGGTGTTGCGCCCCGACGAGGCGGCGATTGAAAGGGCTTTGGGGCTGGGCCAGCCGGTGCGGGTTCTGTGTACCTTCGCCCCGACCTTCCCGGTGGTGAAGAAACTGGTCGGCGAGTTTAGCGAGGACCCTGCCCCGCCGGTCGCCTTCGAACTGGTGGAGGGTGCACTGGATGCAATACGGGCTGGCGACAGCGCACGCCACGACGCTTTGATCGCCGAAGCTGCGGCGCGGGCCAGCGAACCGGTGCTGGTGTTGGGTCAGTATTCCATGGCTCGCGCAGCGGGGCTGGTCGAGAAAAAGTCGGGACGACCGCCGATTACCGGCCCGGCCCATGCGGTGCGGACGCTGCGAACCCTGGTCGAGGCGCGGGCGCAGTAGCCATCCGTGTTGGCGTCAAGCGAGCAGCACAGAACGCCAACCGTGTTGTGCCTCGTTGTAGGGGGTTGGTCGGCGTTACCCACGGCGAAGCAACTCGTTAAGCGGCCCTCAGGTTTGCGCTCCGCCATTCACCTGGATCATTTGGCCGTTGATGAAGGCACCCTTGTCGGAGGCCAGCAGCGACACCGCCGCGGCGACTTCATCGGGCTCGCCGAGACTGCCACGGGGAATGCGCGACACCATCGCGTTGATATGCGCGGTCATCGCCGGATCGTCATGATCCGAGCGGATCGGGCCGGGCGAGACGCAGTTGGCGGTCACGCCCTGGGGTCCAAACTCCTTGGCCAGCGCCTTGGCCAAGCCCCAGCAACCGTGTTTCGAGACCGAGACCGGGGCGCGGCCATTATAGCCTTGGATGGCGTTCATTCCGGCGAAGGTCACGATCCTCCCCCAGCCCGCCTTGACCATGCCCGGCAGGCACAGCTGCGACAGCCAGAACGCGCCCATCAGGTTGACGTCGATGACCCGGCGGAAATCCTCTTCGCTTGTCTCGAGGAATGGCCTCGACGGGCGGATCGCCGCGTTGTGGACCAGTACGTCGATGGCGCCAAAACGCGAGATGCCGGCTCCTGCGACCTCGTTGCATCCCTGCGCTGTGCCGCAGTCGCCCATGGCGACGATGGCTTCAACACCGTGGGCCCGCCCGATATCCCTGGCGGCCGCGGCGGTTTCCTCGCAGGGGACGCGCTTGGTCAGGCCGTTGATCACGACATTGAAACCGTCGGCGGCCAGCGCCAGCGCGATGGCGTGGCCGATGTTCTGGCCCGAACCGCTGACCAGCGCGGTGCGGGCGCTCATTCGGCGGCCTGCTGTGGCGGATCGGTGAAGCGGGTGCGCAGGGCATCCCACTCCTCGGCCCCGGCGCGCTGGAACAGGTCACGCACATTGAGGCCTGATTTCTGGTCCGGCAGGCGACCCGCGGTGATACCCTCAAGAACCCGCTCACAAACCATGACGATCTCGCGCATCAGCACGTCCGGCATGATCGCCAGGCGGAATCCCATATCGGCAGCCGTGGTGAGGTCGATGTCCGGGGTCTTGCCCCCATATACCAGGTTGAACAGGCAGGGGCCGTTTACCAGTTTCGGCACGGCGCGCAGCTCGTCCAGGGTTTGCGGCGCCTCGACGAAGGCGATGTCGGCGCCCGCATCCATTGCCGCATTGGCGCGGCGGATTGCTTCCTCGAAGCCGAGCGGCGCACGAGAATCGGTGCGGGCAATGATTTTGAAATCCGGATCGGAACGGGCGGCGGCGGCGGCGCAGATCTTTGCGATGAATTCCTCCAGCGGCACGATCACCTTGCCGCCCAGATGGCCACATTTCTTCGGAAAACCCTGATCCTCGATGTGGATTGCCACCACCCCGGCGCGCTCATATTCGCGTACCGCGCGGGTGACGTTCAATTCATTGCCAAACCCGGTATCGGCGTCGGCAATCACAGCGACATCGGCGGCGGCGGCGATACGGGCTGCATTGCCGACCATTTCGGTCATGGTCAGCAGACCGTAATCCGGCAAGCCATGACTGATCGCGGTGCCCGCCCCGGTCATGTAGGCGGCCCGAAAGCCCGCCTGCGCCACCAACCGCGCCATGATGCCGTCATAGACGCCGGGGGCGGTAATCATCTCGCCGCTGGCGAGGGTGCGGCTGAACCATTGGCGCGGGGCTGGTGAATCGGGGGTCTGGGGCATCGGTACCTCCCTGTGTAACCTTAGCGGGGCGAAGTTTGGCCGAGAATGCAGCGGCGGCGAAGGCGTGGCAAGCATTGCAGTTGCCGCCCTGCGGAATGCAAGGCAAGGTTGGCAATGCAATCAGCGAGGGTTCATGCAAGGCTTCACCCCAGCCATCGACACCCATGCCCATGTCTTCGACCGCACCTGCATCTTCGTCGAGGGGCGGCGTTATACGCCGGGCTACGAAGCCTCCGTGGCGCGCTATGTCGAGGTGCTGAAGCAGGCTGATATGCGTTATGGGGTGCTGGTTCAGCCATCGTTCCTTGGCACCGATAATTCGTACCTGCTTGCCGGGCTGCGGCGCTATCCGGACCGATTGCGGGGGGTGGTCGTGGTGGCTCCGGATGTGGCCGAGGCCGAGTTGGAGACGATGGACGCAATCGGTGTGCGTGGCATCCGTTATAATCTGGTCGGGCATGATCCCGCTCTGGTGTCGCAGCCGGAGTACCGGGCGCTGACCCGGCGTGTCGCGGCGCTAGGCTGGCTGGTCGAGGTTCAGGTGTCCGGGGGCTGTCTGCCCGCCGTGCTGGATACGCTGACGGCCGATGCGGACACCATCGTGGTCGACCATTTCGGCAGGCCCGGCCAGGCCGACCCCGAGGCCAACCCTGGGTTCCGCAGGCTGATGGAGTTTGGCCCCGGCGGCCCGGTCTGGGTGAAGCTGTCCGCACCCTACCGGTTGGACGGTACCGACCCAGCGCCCTATGCAGCGGCGTTCCTGAACCGGCTCGGAGCAGAGCGCCTGCTATGGGGCAGCGACTGGCCCTGGACCCAGAACGAGGTTGCCACCAGCTATGGCGAATGCGTCGAACAGATCGGCGGCTGGCTGGGAACAAACCCTGAAATCCATGCCCGATTCGACCGGGCAAGCCGGGCGCTTTACGGCCTTGAGGAGTGACCGGACGATACAGGGCGATGGCAACCAGATACAACAAAACAGCCATCGCATTCCTCGGCGCGACCCATCTCGCCGCAAGTGTCGTCTGGCTCAAATGATGACGCTGCCTAGAGCATGATCCATGATTTCCGATTCATGGATCATGCTCTATCTCATTGAATTGCCGCGATTTCCGAGTCGAACAGTGAGCCCACTTTGCTTGAAATCGCTCTAGCCTTCGCCGCGTAGTTTTGCAATTGTCGTATAGGCGCTGATCGCCTCCAGCGAGCTCAGGACATCGATAACGACAGGCCCGTCATGGGACAGCGCCTGGGCCACCACCTCCGGCACCTGCTCCCGATCGCTCACCGTCAGCCCCAACGCGCCGAAGGCCCGCCCCCAGGCGGCAAAATCGGGGTTGGACAAATCGGTCCCCGAGATGCGGCGCGGGTGATCGCGCTCCTGATGCAGGCGGATGGTGCCGTAGGAACCGTTGTTCGAGACGATGATCTTCGGCTTTGCCCCCTGAGCCACAGCGGTGGCCAACTCATTGCCGGTCATCATCACTCCACCATCGCCGACGAAACACAGAACCGCCTGATCCGGCGCGCGCAGGCAGGCGGCGATCGCTCCGGGCACCCCCATCCCCATGGCGCCCGCAACCGCGCCGATGCTGGTCTGGCTGCCATCCCATCGCCACAGGCAATGGACCCAGGACGAGAAGTTGCCCGCATCGGTGGTGACAATTGCATCCTTTGGCGCGCGCGCCGCCAGTTCGCCGACCACGGCTCCGAAATCCACCCCGTCGGCGCGTGGTTGCGGCTGATAGTCGGCAAGTTGCCTGACTACGCCGTTCAACTTTGCTGCCCATCGGTCACGCCGCCCCGGGGCGGCCGCGTTTCGCGCCGCCAGGGCATCGAGGAAAGCCGCTGGGTCGCAGGGCAATCCAACGGCGCTGCGATAGACCCCGCCGACCACCGCCGGGTCTGGATAGACATGGACCAGCGGCTGGGCCGGTTCCGGCACGGCGGGGAAGCTGTAGCCCTGGGTCGGCGTGTCGCCCAGGCGGGTTCCGACGGCGATCACCAGGTCGGCCCCGGCCAGGGTGTCGATCAGGAGCTTCGGCACCTTGAAACTCAGGTGCCCGGCATAAAGCGGCGATCCGTTATCGAAGATTTCCTGATGCTTGAACGTCAGCGCCACCGGCAGGTGATGCGCCTCGGCGGCGCGCGCCAGTGCTCTGCGACCTTCCGGCGCCGACAACATTCCACCCGCGATCAGCAGCGGCCGCTCCGCCGTTTCCAACAGGGCGGTCACCCGATCGATCTCGGCACTCGCGGGCACCGAGCGTACCACCGGATGGGGCTCGATTACCGGCGCTTCGGTGGTGTCGCCCAGCATATCCTCGGGCAGCACGATGATCGCTGGGCCGGGTGTGCCAGACTGTGCCGCATGCCAGGCCCGGGCGACCACCTCGGGCAGCCGGTTGGCGTCGTTGACCTCCCACACCCCCTTGGCGATGGCGCCGAACATTGCGGTGTAGTCGACCTCCTGAAACGCGCCGCGCCCGCGCTCGTTCCGGGCGACCTGGCCGATCAGCACCACCAACGGAACCGCGTCCTGCTGGGCGACATGGATGGCGATCGAGGTATTGGTCGCCCCCGGTCCACGGCTGACCGCCACCACGCCGGGCCGGCCGGTGATCTTGGCATCAGCTACCGCCATGAACCCGGCCCCGCCTTCGTGACGGCAAACGACGATGTCGATATCGGAAGCATCGGCCAGTGCGTCGAGAACTTCCAGGTAGCTCTCGCCCGGCACGCAGAATATCCGATCGGTGCCGTGGACCCTCAAACACTCGACAAACAGATCTGCAGCACGCCGCATCTTCACTCTCCTCGCCCCAATGCCGCATCCAACCCCATCCGCGCATAGGCCGGCACATACTGCCCCATCCGTGCGGCGCGTTCGGGATTCGAGGCATTGCCGTCCAGCCCACGTTTCTTCACCCCCTGCACGATCGCGGCCATGCGGAAGAAACTGAAAGCCAAGCAGAAACCAAATCCAAGGATGCCCGGCAATCCCATCCGGTGGCAATAGGCTTCCACATATTCCTGCTCGGTCGGAACCCCATGAGCCTTGCGGTCCACCCCCGCCAGCCCGCGCCCTTCCTGGCCCACAGGCATCCGCCATTGCATGCACTGGTAGGCGAGGTCCGAGAATGGATGACCCAGGGTCGACAACTCCCAATCCAGCACGGCGGCGATTTCCAGCTTGCCGGATGCGAAGATCATGTTGTCGATGCGGTAATCGCCATGAACCAGGCCGACCCGCCCATCGTCCTCGGGCAGGTTGGCGTCGAGCCAACCGATCAGCGCGTCCATGTCAGGCAGCGTTTCAGTTTCGGAGGCCCGGTACTGCTTGCTCCAGCGCCCAATCTGGCGGGCGAAATAGCTGCCGGGTTTGCCGAAATCACCCAGCCCCGCTGCCTCGATATCGACGCTGTGAAGTGCCGCCAGCACCCGGTTCATCTCGTCGAACACCGCGCCGCGCTGGTCCGGCGAAAGGTCGGTCAGCGTCGGCTCCATGAAATGCCGCCCCGGCTGAAACGCCATGACGTAAAACATCGAACCGATCACGCCTTCGTCCTCGCACAGCACATGCATCCGGGCGACCGGCACCTGCCCTCCGGCCAGCGCCTTTTGCACCCGGAACTCGCGGTCGACCGCATGGGCGGATTTCAACAGTTGTCCCGGAGGCTTGCGGCGCAACACCAAAGTGCCCGAGGGGCTGTCGAGCCGGAAGGTCGGATTCGACTGGCCAATGCCAAACTTCTCGGCTGATAACGGCCCGCGAAATCCGGGAACATGGGCGACCAGATACCGCTCGACAGCTTCCAGGTCGAGATGGGCGGCGTCGTATGCCATGTGTCGCCCTACTCCCGTCACACTGGCCGGTTGGCGTATTGACGCAGCTCCTTGCGCGCCACCAGTCGGCGGTGCACCGCGTCCGGACCGTCGGCCAGGCGCAGGGTGCGCAAATGGGTCCACATCGCCGCCAGCGGCACGTCCTGGCTGACACCCATGGCGCCGTGCATCTGGATCGCCTCGTCAACCACCTTCAGCGCAACCCGCGGCGCCACGACCTTGATCTTGCTGATCCAGGGTTGGGCGGCGCGCACACCCTCGGTGTCCATCACCCAGGCGGCCTTGAGGCACAGCAGGCGCGCTTGCTCGATTTCCATCCGACTCTCGGCGATGATGTCGTAGTTGGCGCCCAGTTTCGACAACGGTTGCCCAAAGGCGATGCGGCTCAGCGAGCGGCGGCACATCATCTCCAATGCACGCTCCGCCTGGCCGATGGCACGCATACAGTGATGGATGCGCCCCGGTCCCAGCCGCCCCTGGCTGACCTCGAAACCCCGGCCCACACCCAGGATCAGATCGGCCGCAGGCACGCGGACATCGGTGAAGCGCACATGCATGTGGCCGTGCGGTGCATCATCGTGGCCAAACACCTTCATCGGGCGGAGTATCTCGACACCTAGCGTGCCCGCCGGAACCACGAACTGACTGTGCTGGTGGTGGCGGTCGGCTTCCGGGCTGGTCCGCGTCATCACAATATAGACCTTGCAGCGCGGGTCGCCCGCCCCGCTGGCCCACCATTTTTCACCGTTCAACACCCAGTCATCACCATCGCGCCGCGCCTCGAGCGAAATGTTGGTGGCGTCAGATGAGGCCACCCCCGGTTCGGTCATCATGAAGGCCGAACGGATTTCACCGTTCAGCAGCGGCTTCAACCAGCGTTCCTTGTGCGCCGCCGTCCCATAGCGCTCGAACACCTCCATGTTGCCAGTGTCGGGGGCGGAGCAGTTGAAAACTTCCGCCGCCATGCGGATCTTGCCCATCTCTTCGGCCAGATAGGCGTATTCGACGGCGGTCAGGCCAAACCCCTTCTCGCTGTCGGTCAACCAGAAGTTCCACAGCCCGCGCCCGCGGGCCTTGGCCTTCAGCCTATCGAGAATCTCGAGTTGGCGCGGGGTCAGCAGAAAGCGATCGCCCGCCTTGCCAATTTCGGCGTGGTATTCTTCGTCGAGCGGGGCAATCTCGTCCTGCATCATCGTGCGGACTTGCTCGACCAGCGATTTCACCCGATCCGACCTGCCCAGATTCATGCTTCGTCTCCCTCTGCACCCGGTTTATTCGGGCAACGTCAACATCCAGTCGAACCCCTCGGCGACCCATTCCGCCGGAATGCTGTGCCCGCGATCATGCAGGCAAAGTTCCAGCGTCTTTCCCGATGCACAACTTTTCCATCCCCGGCACACCAGCCGCCCGCTGTAGGACATCGAGTTGTGTGCCTTGCCGCACCCGTTCAGCGCCCGCAGGGTTTCCAGCCCCTCGGGGATTGGCATCGAGTTGTAGATGCCAATCTCGTCATACGCCACCACCCGATCAGCCGTCCCGTGAATATGGCGCAGATTTACCGGGCCGGTTGGACACTCCTTCGGGGTCGAGTTCCAGAACCCTCCGGAAATCGGAGCATAGGCGCGAAAGAGCGTTCCGCCGTAACATGCGAGGTTCCAAACCAGCGAGGCCCCTCGTGAAAACCCCGAGGCCAGGGTCCGGTTTGAATCGATGGGCCACTCCCGGGCGGCATCCTCCATCACCGCCCGGACAAAAGCCAACTCGTCGCGGCCCGGTTCGGCCCGGCCGTCCCCGATCTGTCTCCAGTAGCCGGAGCGTGCGTAAGGGGCGACAAACACCGCCCCCCGGCGGGTCACGGCATTGATCATGGCGCGGTTGCGAAAAGTGCCTTCGGGCGAGCTGTTCCAGCCGTGGAAATAGACCACCACCGGCACCGGGCTGAACCCGTCCCAGCCGAGCGGCGGCGCTACCAGATAGTAACCACCCTCGACTTCGCATCGTACGGTTCCACCGCAGGGCTCCGCAAGAACAGGTGACCCCGAAAGCGCAAAGACAAGCAGCAATGCGAACCGGGTCAACACCTGCTCACTCGACCCCTCCGAACAGCTTGTGCCCGTGATCGACATTGATCCCGCCGCTGACCGGGATGATGCCGCCGGTGGTATAGGATCCACTCCGGCCGCACAGGAACAACACGCAGCCAGCGATATCATCCGCCCGGCCGATCCGGCCAATCGGTACGTCCGCCGCGACGCGGGCGCGCTTCTCCTCGTCCTCGGTGAAATGCTGGGTCATCCGGCTGCGGAATGGCCCCGGCGCCAGCGCGTTGACGGTGATCTGGCGCCCGGCCAACTCCTTGGCCAGGATATGCGTCAGGTGATGCACCGCCGCCTTCGATGCAGCATAGGAATACACCAGATCACCCACCGGCGCGTCGCCCGCAACCGAGCCGATATTGATCACCCGGGCGGGGTCGTCCGGCATTGCGGCAGCCTCAAGCAACGGGGTCATATCGCGGGTCAGCGAGAACAACCCGGCGCAGTTGACCGACATCACCGTGTCCCAGGCATGAAAGGGAAACTCCTCATAGGGCGCGCCCCAGCTTTTGCCTGCGTTGTTGATCAGGATATGCAGTTTGTCGGTGCGCGCCCTGATTTTGGCGGTCAGCGCGGCGACACCCTCGCCCGTGCCTACATCGCCAACGAAACCCTCGGCGCTACCCGGTCCGATGGCGGTCAACTCCTCGGCGACGATGGCGCAGTCCCCGCCCTTGCGCGAAGCGATCAGCACCCGTGCCCCGGCCCGCACCAGCGCTTCGGCCATCATCCGGCCAATGCCGGTCGCCGCACCGGTAACGACGGCGGTTTTACCTGTGACGCCAAACAGATTGTCCAGATAGCTCATTCGCGCTCCCGCTTCTTTCTGCCGGGGTCAGTCTTACCAGCCCTGTTTGGTCTTGCGAAACAGCTTTTTGCAAGGGCATGGTCGGAGCATCAGAGTGTGGCGACAGGAGGCCCCAAAATGGCGGAGAAGATGCAGCGGATCGTACTGGCGAAACGACCTGAGGGCCACCCGACCCACGAGAACTTCCGCCTGGAGGAAATGGAAATGCCGAGCCCCGGCGCAGGCGAGATGCTGATCCGCGTCGTCTGGCTGACGCTCGACCCCTACATGCGCGGCCGGATGGACGACGCCAAATCCTACTCAGCCCCGACCCCCATCGGCGGCACCATGGAGGGCGGCACGGTTGCGCAGGTGGTTTCCTCGGATAACCCGAAATTCGCCCCCGGCGACTATATCCTTACCCATTCCGGCTGGTGCAGCCACGCGGTCAGCGATGGCAAGGGCGTGCGCAAGCTCGACCCCGCCGTCGCCGCCCTCTCCACCGCCCTCGGCGTTCTCGGGATGCCGGGACTTACGGCCTATGTCGGGTTGAATGAACATGGCCGCCCCAAGCCGGGCGAGACATTGGTTGTAGGTGCGGCCACGGGTGCCGTGGGTTCGCTGGTTGGTCAGCTTGCAAAGATCTCCGGCCTGCGGGTGGTCGGCGTCGCCGGCGGAGCGGAGAAATGCGCCTGGGCGGTCGAGGAACTGGGCTTCGACGCCTGCATCGATCATCGCGCTGCACCGGACATCCGGGAGATGCGGGGCCAGCTTGCCGAAGCCTGCCCTGACGGGGTCGATATCTACTACGAGAATGTCGGCGGCATGACCCTGGAGGCGGTGGTCCCGTTGATGAACCAGTTCGGGCGCATCCCGGTCTGCGGCATGATCGCCTGGTACGACCTCGGCGGGCTGGGCATGGGCAAGACACCGGGGCCGAACCTGCTGCCCCGGGTCTGGCGCACCATCCTGGTCAACCGTCTTGCGGTGCGCGGCTTCATCGTCACCGACCACGCCGACCGGTTCCGCGATTTCATATCCGAGGTGGGCGGGTATGTTCGCGATGGCCGGGTGAAGTACCGCGAGAGCGTGACCGAGGGGTTGGAGAATGCGCCATCGGCATTCATGTCACTGCTGAAAGGCGGCAATTTCGGCAAGCAGTTGGTGAAGGTGGGCGAGGAGTAGTCCGATGTCCCAGGCTTGACCCGAAGCATTGGTGTCATTGTTCCAACCGCTCATGCCCAAACCGAAACGCATCCCCCTCCGCCGCGATTCGCCCGACCGAGGGCGCCGGGAAATGCGCTGGCAGCACCAGGTGGTTGTGTTCGCAACAGCTTTCCAACACCCGGCGGCGCGATGCCACTGACTGCGCCGGGTCGGTATCGATGGCTTTGTTGCATGGAAGTTCAAAGGCTGCAGAAGGTTTTCAAGTAGTTTTTTCAACTGATCCTGATGGTTTCAGGCATGGCTGGATTCACATTTCAAGTGCAACACCTGAGTTGATGTAGGAAGGCTTCGGCGGGGGTTAAGAAACCGAGGCGTTTTCGGGGTGTTGTGTTATTGGCCCAGACGATATCCTGGATGTCCTGCTCGGTGTCGTCGGCGAGTTCTGTCTTGCGTGGCAGGTCGCGCCTGAGAATGCCGTTGGCGTTCTCGATCGAGCCGCGCTGCCAAGGCGAGTGCGGATCGCGGAAGAAGGTCGGGATTCCAAGATCACATTCCAGCTTCTTGTGCTCGGCGAACTCCGAGCCGTTGTCGCAGGTGATGGAGCGCCTGGCGGCCCCCGGCATGCCTTCGAGGAGGCCGGTGAGGCTGGCGGCGGTGGCCTCGGCGGTCTTGCGCGGCAAGCCGGTGGCGGGGGTCAGGCCGGTCTTGCGCTCGACGGCGGTCAGAAGATTGCCTCGCTGGGTGCGGAACCGCATGAGGTCGCCATCCCAATGGCCGAATTGATCTCGGGTATCAATGGCTTGTCCGCGTTCATGAATGGAGCGGCGGCGCGGGATCGGGCCGCGCCGGCGTTTGAAACAGCGCCGGCCCTTGGTCGCCTTGGCCCGAGGCAGGTAGCGATACAGCTTCTCACGGCGCACCGGCCCAGTGGTAGATGAAGCGATAGATCTCACCGTGGCTCACTCTGTGCCCGGATCCTTCCAGTCTGAGCCTGCCGGCGATCTGCTCTGGCGACCAGCCCATCGCAAGGTGGTCGCGGACATGATCCCCCGGCGGGCTCAGGCGCTCGATCCGTGAGAGCCGTCTTCGTCGCGCAAAGGCGATGCGATCCGCAGAGGCCGGCTTGTAACCGGCCTTTGGGATGCTGTTTCGCCGCAACTCGCGGCCGATTGTCGAAGTCGATCGGCCCATCATGCGGCCAATCGATACGATCATCAAGATCGTGCTGGTCATAGTGCTTGCCCATCGCAACTCCGGAGCATACCAGTGTTGCACTTGGTTTGTGAATTTAGCGTCGGCATACTGCAAACAGGCAACGGGGCAAGCTGATGTACGCGGCACGCATGGACGACCTTCTTGGCAGGCTCGATCAAGCTGGCTTTGACGTGGCGCTCATTACCGATGATGACAGCGTCTACTACCTAACCGGCTACTATGATTATCTCCATATGGATTTTGGCCGCCCGACCATTCTCGTGGTGCCGCGCGATGGTAAAAGTTTGCTGATCACGCCGAGCATGGAACTTGACATGGCAGAGGATGCCGCACGGGTGGACAGGATTTCGACTTGGAACGACGGTTTTGGCAATGAATGGCGCGAGGAACTGCCGGCAGCGATAAATGGCGCAAAAAGCATCGGAATTGAGCCAGACCAGATGCCTCCGATGGTGCGCAACTACATGAACGAAATGGCCGACGTGTCGTGCCTGGGCGATATTACCCCGCTATTGGCCGATATGCGCATGATCAAATCGACTGAGGAACTTCAACTGGCACGGCATGCCGGTCAGGTCGCGATGTCAATGATGGAGGCAGGCAGGGCCGCAATCGGTGACGGTGTGCCGGAATATGAAGTAGCACTTGCTACTTCCCAAGCAGGCACTCGCAAAGCCGCAGAGTTGCTAAGTGTGCATTATGACGATGTCCGCATGTCACCCAACACACATTTCCTTCAAATCATGGCTTCCGGCAAGGAAATCACCAAACCGCATCATCGTGCATCAACACGCATCATGAAAAGCGGGGAACCTGTGTTCTTATGTTTTTGCGGGATGACTAATTTCCATCGTTTCAAGCTCGGCTTCGACCGCACATTTTGGATCGGCGAAATTGCGGATAAGACGCAAGTCGATGTTTATGAAGTTGCGGTCGCGAGTCAAAGAGCCGCACTAGCTGCGCTGCGCCCTGGCGTAACGGCTGAGAGCGTTCATGCCGCCTATGCGGAGATCATCCAAAGTGCAGGGTTCGAATACCCATTCCGCTGCGGTCGCGCCACGGGGTACAGCTTCCTAGAGAAGCCTCAGTTGGTGTTCGGCGATAAGACCGTCATTCAGCCTGGCATGGTTCTGGCAGTGGACGGTTCAGTCAGCGTCGCCAAGACATTCCGCGCTCAAGTCGGCGACAGTGTCATTGTGACGGAAAATGGATATGAACAAATAACTGACCACGCCAAAAACATAGATGACATGGTTCTTTGAATCGCCATCCCGAAAAAGTTGGCGCTCGCACGGGACCGTCCCCAATTTGTCGGACTAGGCTCGATGCCGGGGTAATAGCGGAACCGCTTATACCAACGGCCCTAGAGATTGACCTGTGCCCATTGTCGTGTGGCGATGGTGGCGATGGCGGCTGTATCGTTTGCGAAGAAGTTCCATGCGGTGCAGCATTTGTCGACGATGTCGGCGTAGCCATCGAAGACGGTTATGGCGAGCTTGTTGGCGCGCAGGTATTGCCAGACGTTTTCGACCGGATTGAGTTCGGGCGCGTATGGCGGGAGGATGAGCAGCGTGATGTTGTCGGGCACCATGAGGTCCTTGCTGGCATGCCAGCCGGCACCGTCGAGGACGCGTGCCGCGTGGACGCCAGGGGCTACGGCGCGGGCGATCTCGGCGAGGTGGGCATTCATCGCCTCGGTGTCGGCGAAGGGCATGACCAGACCGGCGGCGGTGGCGCGGTCAGGGCAGACTGCGCCGAAAATGCAGGCCGATTTGTAGCGCGTGTCGCGGACGGCGCCGGGGGCGGGTGCCGCGCTTCGCCCAGACCCTTGTCAGCGTGCCCTGCTGACCCACCCTGGCTTCATCCTGGAACCAGATCTCGAGCGGTTTGCCGTGCGCCGCCTCGGGGAGGGCCGCCGCTCCTCCTCCTATCAGCCCGTTGAAAAAGTCGCCATTTACCGGGCTTCACCCCACTTGACCGGGTTTCACCCCACGACGAAACATAACGCGGCGTCGGCGGTTTCGCCATCCTCCGAGACGATGAGGACGATCTGAGCGACCAGAACGGCTCCAGAGGGCGCAACAAGCACGAAAACACCGCCATATCCGCCCGCCACAGCCTGGCGCGGGGTGCCGGCACCGATGAGTTGGCGCATCAGCAACGAGAGGTTGTGGCCGGCGACGTGAAGCAGGTATCGCTTGTGCACGTTCTCGCGCCCGCGCAGCCAGGTTCGGCGCATGCCGCCGCGATCGAGGGTGTGGGCAAAGGAGCGCTCGACGATCTCGGCGCGCAGCTTGAAGGCATCGCGGGCGACCCCGGACTTGAGCCGCACGCGGTTGTTGGTGACCGCCCGGCGCGCCGCCTGGTCATCGCGCCAGCGCGAAAAGCCCTTCTGCCTGGGCTCGGCGATCCGGGTCTTCCAGGGACTGTCGTCCAGGGCCTTCAAGACCGCCCGTGAGAAATAGCCCTTGTCGGTGACGCATTCGGCCGGGCTCTCTGGCGTCGGTGCCGCAGCCACCGCCTCGAGGTTTGCCTCGGCCGCCGCCAGGGTCTTGAAAAGCGTCGTGGTGTCGCCCTCATCGGCTGGGTGCAACTCGGCCGCCACCACCGCCCCGGTGTCCAGATCCACCGCGTGCTCGGGCTTGTAGGCCAGATGGGTCGTGCCGTCCTTCATCCTGGCGACCCTGGCCTCGGGGTCGCTCCTGGAAACCCAATCCTGGTTCGAGAGCTTCTTGCCCTTGCGCTTGCGGTCCAGACGCGCCAGGTCCTCGGCCGTGGGCGTCTCGATGCCGCTCTCCCGGGCCAGATGCTCCAGCATCTCCCGGTAGCCCTCACCCGTGTCGCGCCGCACGATGTTGCGCAGCGCCGCGTTGGCCTCCATGGTCGAGGCATCCACCCCGATGCGGTCGCCCTTCACCAAACCCGCCTCGGCGATCAGCGCCAGAACCCAATCGAAGACCACCGCGTGCACCTCGTGGGGCAGACGCGTGCGGGTCTTCGACAGCCAGGAATGGTCCGGCACACGATCCCGGCTCTCCAGCCGCAGAAACTCCCGCAGCGACAGCGAATCCGAGCAGCGCCATTCCAGCCCGCGCTCAGAGTCGATGCCCTCGAAGTAGCCCACCAGATGCATGCGGAAATAGCGCCCCGGCGGCACCGAAGGCGCTCCCGTCCTGGCCGCGTAATAGCACCGGCAGGTCGCCTCGACGAAGTCGTCGAAGCCGCCCTCAATCAGGACCGACTGAAGACGGTCGTAAAACACATGACCCGGCGAGCGCGGCATCTCCGCCCAGCCCACCATCAAATCACCCTGACGATCCTTCTGCAGTCCCATCGACATCGGCGAACCTCCCGGTCAAATCAGAATATCATAGAATCAGACCAGGCCGCTCGTGTCCAGGGCCGGCTTCGTCAACGGGCTGCTATGCGTCGATCACAGAGAGTCGGACTTTCGCTGATTTGGGAACCCCCAAGAGTCACTTGAGAGGGCCGTTCTCTACATTCGGCTGCTGCGTCAAGTTAAAACGGCCTTATGGATCGCGGCATGCGGGTCATGGTTCTCTTCGGCGTCGGCTCTTGGGCTGCGCCAGCATCCCGGTCTTTCCGCTTTCGAACCTGGGAGGTGCACTGTATAAAACGCAAGATTAAACGCAAGCCAATTTACGCAAATCCACTTGCAACCAACTGTACCGCACTCATCCCACCGGTTCGACCCCTTCAGGCCAAAGGTGTTCTCCTCTCAGATCATCTGCCAAGCTTTCTCGTCGTAATGGGTTCCGTCTTTCCAAAGCCGCAACAGCAGGCAGGCCAGTTTCCGCGCCACCGCCACCCGTGCCTTCTTGGCGCCGACCCGTTTGGCAAGCTTGAGCCCCCAACTCTTCAATGGAGACCGCCCGCCCCAACCCTGATTCTGGATCAAAAGTTGAAGTCCCCCGTTGGCTTTGAATTCAAAGGGATTCATGATGGGTTTTATGAATAATACCAACGGCCATCTCAAGTGACTCTTGGGGGTTCCCAAATCAGCGAAAGTCCGACTCTCTGTGATCGACGCAGAGGAGGAGTGGCAATGGTAGGTGTCGAGATTACACGCGCGGATATGACGGCGGCGGAGTTGCGAGCGGCGGCGAGGGGCGCGAAGAATGGGCGCGCGGCGCGACGGATGCTGGCGCTTGCGCTGGTGCTGGAGGGGGCGGACCGGGCCACCGCTGCGGCGACCTGCGGGATGGACCGGCAGACGTTGCGCGACTGGGTGCACCGCTACAACGCCGAGGGGCTGTCCGGCCTCTCCAACCGTCGTTCGCCCGGGAAGCCGCCACGGCTTTCGGCGGCGCAGAAGGCCGCGCTCGCCGCGCATATGGAGAAGGGTCCCGACCCGGAGATCGACGGGGTGGTGCGCTGGCGGCGCATTGACCTGAAGCGGTGGATCGAGGCGCAGTTCGGGGTCGTCATGCACGAACGCACGGTCGGCAAGCAACTGGGATCCTCGAATCCGGCATAGCTCAGACTGCCCCCGTCCCACAGGATCGCCGGATTATCCGGCGAACGCCGTGCGACCTGAGTCAGGCCGAGCGATAGATTCATCTGACCTTGTCCAGCGGCTCGACGGTCAGATCGACGGTCATCACGTCGTTGGCATGGGCGGGGTAGAGCTCCATCACCTTCGGGTCGTGCCCCGGGATCAACCGGTGCAGCCCGCCCGCCAGCCGGAACAACCGCTCGTGGCTCTCGCAGTATTCCGGCACGTCGGCGACGGTCGGGAACGGGTTGCCGCGGGTGATGTTGGCATAGTAATGCGCCGCATCCGCTGCCAGCACCACCAGCCCGCGTTTGGTGTTGACCGAGACCGCCTGAAGCCCCCGGCTGTGGCCGCCGACCAGATGCAGTCCGATCCCGGGAATCAGCTCGGCGTCGCCGTCGAAGAACCGCACACGGCCAGCATAATTGGCGTGGATCAGGGTGGCCACATCGTCTGCCTCGAAGGCCTGGCGCGCCGCCTTATAGCGCATGTAGCGCCCGGTGGCGAAGTTCACCTCCGCGTCCTGAACGATGAATTCCGCGTTCGGGAACAAGTCCAGATTGCCCGCATGGTCGTAATGCAGATGGCTGAGGATCACCGTCTCAATCTTGTCCGGCTTCACTCCCAACGCCGCCAGCCCCTTGGTCGGGCAACGGAGGAACTTTCGCTTGCGCGCCTTGGCACGGGCCTCGTTGAACCCGGTGTCGAGCAGGATTGTGCGGCCTTCGCCACGGATCAGCCAGACGAAATAGTCCATCGGCATCGGTCCGTCATGGGAATCGGGCATCAGGAAACAGTCGCGTGAATCGCGCTCGGCCTCGGCATATTTGAGGGCGTGGATTTCGTATTGCGGGGTTCTGGTCATCGGTTTTTGGTGCCGTTTGCTCGGTTGTTAAGGTCAGGACATGCCGGACAGCGCGCGCCGGACGCCATAATCAGGATGCGATATCCCATCTGGCCAATGCAGCGCAATGGGGCCCGGTCCAATGTTTGACCCGTAGGCTCATTCCGCCAGTTCAAATTCTTCGATCGGTGCGAAAACCCGACCCTCCATCAACACCCGCGCAGTGCGGTGAGCGCTGGCGCGCTCGGCAAACCAAACGCCGTCCCGCTGAGTCACAACCGCCTCCACCGGCAAGACGCCGGAGCCGTGGCCGGAACGAAACGGCTGCCCCGGCGCGACCTGGCGGGCGCATTGCTGCACCAGCGTTTCGGCGACCTGCGCCGCCACGCCGACGCACATCGCACCGGTTAACGGGATTGCCAGATGCGGTACACCCATCGAGATCATGCGCACCTGGATGTCGCAGTCTTCTGCGTTGACGTTTTCGCCAGAAAGTGTCGGCGCATCAATGGCCGCAGTCACCATAGCGACCTTCGGAATCGCAGGCGAGGCAAGTGTCGCCTCCCTGACATTTGCAGCGACACCCGCCCTCACCGCCGCCTCGGCGCGGATCGCCTCCAGCCGGTTCATGATCTCGATTTCGCCGCGAAGCTCCAGCGGCAATTCGGTTCCAGCAAGGCCCAGATCGACGGCCCGGACGAAAACACACAGGTTCACCGCATCGACAATCGATGCGGCGATCGAGCTACCACCAGGCAACTCCAACAGATCGACGGGTGCGCCGGTGGGCAACAGCTTTCCAGTCCCGGCACCCCCCGGTTCCAGAAAGTCGAGCCGGATCGGCGCACCCGTGCCCGCGACACCTGCAATGGCGCAATCGCCGTTCACTTTGGCCCGGCCGCCCGATACTTGCAGAACGCAGTCGACCCGCTTCTGCGTGTTGACATTGAACATCCGAACCAGAGCTTGCCCGTCCGGTGCCTGCACCATCCCCGTCTCGATCGCGAATACCCCGACAGCCGACGAAAGGTTGCCGCAATTTGACCGGTAATCGATCATACGCTCGCCGATGGCAATCTGGGAGAAGTGATAATCCACATCCACGCCCGCGCGCTCAGAGCGCGAGACCACCATCGCCTTCGACAGCGACGAGACACCACCCCCCATGCCGTCGAGCTGCCGCCCATACGGGTCGGGACTGCCGGTGGCGCGCAATAGGAAGCGTTCGCGTTCGGCCCAATCGGCGGGCAGGTCCTCGGCGCGGAAGAACAGCCCCTTCGAGGTGCCGCCCCGCATGAATTTCACAAGGTGAGAATTCTGTTCCATCTCAACGCATCCTGTTCCGAGCTGACTGCAAAAAATCTTGAAAGCGCGTTTCGTTTTTTCCTCGGACATGCCATCTTCCCGATCAGTTGTGAAGGCTACGGAGCGCAACTCCGGGCTGTCAATCAGAACGGTCATTCCCTACATGATCGTTGCGTTGTCACCGTGACTCATATGGAGAATGCCTGCGATGCAGTTCGACCACCCGTTCTATTTCCTCCGCCACGGCGAGACGCACTGGAACCGGGAAGGACGCACGCAGGGCCAGCTTGACTCCAAGCTGAACGATCTCGGGCGCGCTCAGGCGGCGCAGGCGGCGGATGCACTGCGCGGCCAGCCGATAGCGCGCATCGTCGCCAGTCCGCTCAGCCGCGCCCATGATACCGCAAAGGTGGCGGCGGATATGCTGGGGTTGGATATCTCGGTCGACCCCGACCTGATGGAGTGCCATCTGGGCGATCACCAGGGCGACCCGCACGGCCCCTGGCTGCAGGATTACTTCCGGGGCAGCTATATTCCCCCGAACGGTGAGCGCTTCGAGGATTTCTGCGCCCGCACCTGGGCCGCGATGCAACGCGCCGTGCGGATGGGGCCGAACACCCTGATCGTCGCTCATGGCGGGTTGTGGATTTCGGCCAGACACTATGTCTCGGTCGCCCCGGACCTGCCCCGAATGCCCAACGCCCTGCCCCTCCACATCACCCCGAGGGGCGGCGTCTGGCACCACCGGATCATCGGCGAGAGTGGATGGAGCGACGCCTTGATCGTGTAGCGGTCCGGTCTCAGCCCACCACGCCTGCCGCGATGAAGCCTTCGGTCTCGGCATCATCAAACCCGTACTCCGCCAGCACCTCGCGCGTATGCTGACCCAACGTCGGCGCCGGGCACCGGATGCCGCCGGGGGTATTGGCGAACTTTACCGGCAGGCCGAGGGTCTCGACCGTTCCTGCCACCGGGTGATCGGTTGCCACCAACATTTCGCGGGCGAGGGTCTGCGGATCGGCGTGCATCTCGGCGACCGACAGCACTGGCCCGGCGGGGAATCCGCCATCTTCCAACAATTCGAGCCATTCATCCGTGGTCTTTTGGCCGAAGATCGCGTTCAGCGTATCCGTCAGCGCCTCCAGATTGGCCATGCGCCCGGTGTTTTCACGGAACCGCGGGTCGTCGCTCAACCCCGGCGCGCCGATGATCCGCACCAGACGCTCCCAATTGGTCTGGTTGGCCGCACCGATATTGATCCAGCCGTCGGCGGTCCGGAACGCCTGATAGGGCGCGTTCAGCGGATGCGCCGAGCCCATCGGGCCGGGTGACACACCGGTCGCCAGCGCGATGGCTGATTGCCAGTAGGTATGGGTGATCGCCGCCTCGAACAGCGAAGTATCCACCCGCTGCCCCTCGCCGGTTTGCAGGCGCCTAGCATAGGCGGCAGAAACCCCCATCGCCAGCAGTATCCCGGCGGTGATGTCCGAGACCGGAGCGCCGACCTTGACCGGCGGGCGGCCCGGCCCTTCGCCGGTGATCGCCATCAGCCCGGACATGCCCTGGGCGATCAGATCGAATCCGCCCCGCTCGGCGTAAGGCCCGGTCCGGCCAAAGCCGGAAATTTCGCCAAAGATCAGGCCGGAATTTGCGCGGCGCAGTTCGTCATAGCCCAACCCCAGCCGCTCCATGGTGCCTTTGCGGTAGTTCTCGATGACCACATCCGCTGTGGCCAGCATCTTCTTCAGGATCGTTACCGCGCGACTGTCCTTCAGGTTCAGCACGATGCCGCGCTTGTTGCGGTTGACCATCATGTAGGAGGCTGATTCCCCGGCGATTTCCGGTGGGATCGCCCGGCGGGCATCATCACCGGTGGGCTTCTCCACCTTGATGACGTCGGCCCCCATATCGGACAGCATCAACCCGCAGACCGGCCCGGCCATGACATGGGCCAGCTCGATCACCTTCATACCATCCAGCGGGCCCTTCGGTTTGCCACCCACCTCAGCACCCCTTCCACTGTGGCGGACGCTTGGCGAGGAAGGCTTCCATGCCCTCCTTGAAATCTTCGCTCATATAGGCGGTCTCGATCAAATCGTGGTCCGCAGCACCCGGCCCGCCATTGCGCAGCCGCCTGAGGCCCTCCTTGGTCACCCGCAGCGTCAGCGGCGCATGGGTCGCGAGCAGTTGTGCAAGTTCCCCGGCCCGCGACATCACCGCATCGGCGTCCTCCAGCACCTCGGAGACCAGCCCCACCGCCTGCGCCTCGTCCGCCCCGACCAGCCGGGCGGTGAAGATTATCTCACGCACCCGTGCCGGGCCGATCAGCGCCGAGAGTCGGGCCAGCGAGGCGACCGACAGGCAGTTGCCGAGCGTCCGGGCAATGGGGAAGCCGAATTTCAGCCGGGCATCGGTGATCCGCAGGTCACAGCAGGCGGCGATGGCCGCACCCCCGCCGGTGCAGGCCCCGGTGATGGCGGCGAGGGTGGGGATCGGACAACACTCGATCCGGTCGAGTACACCCTCCATCGTCGCCTCGTAGTCCCAGGCGTCCTGCGCGGTGGCAAACCCCCGGAACTGGGTCATGTCGGTGCCCGCCGCGAAGGCCCGGTCGCCCGCGCCCCGGATGACGATGGCCTTGATGGAGCCATCGGTGGGGGCGTTGGCGCAGATCTCGGCCAGCCCCTCATACATGGCGAAGGTCAGGGCGTTGCGGCTGTCGGGGCGGTTGAATGTGACCCAACCGGTGCCCCCGGTGATTTCGTAAAGGAGGTCTTTGGTCATATTACTTTCTCATCCTCTTTGGCCTTCATGTCTTCAGCAGTGTTTCGGCCTTCTTGATGTAACCCCTGGCAAAAAGCAGGTCACCCAGTTCCGATAACTCAGACCATTCAGCATCAGATTTGCCGCCCTTGGCCAGCAAATCACGGTAACGGTCGGTGTCGCCCTTGAATGTGTGCTCGTCATGTCGGCAATCCTGACAATTCACGCAGTCCGCATCCACGAAAAAGCCAAGCGTTTCGAACCAGTATTTCTGCTCCAGCGCGTAGAATAGAAACCAGCGGCCGCACGTTCGGCACGGCCTCGCGATGTCGACGTAGAGCCCCCGGGGAGAGCATCCGTATTCTTGCTTCGTAACATCGGCACGGATCGCAGTCTGGGGGAAAATCAACTTCTGGCCATATACGGAACTGCCATATTGCCAGAAGGCACTGCGAACCTCCCCCAGCGTATAATTTTCTCCTGAAGGAATTGGCTGATTTCCATAGCGCGGATGATCGACGAAGCGATGCTTTGTCTTGATATGATGGAGTTTTCTGATCGCCCGTTTGCGAACTCGGACGCGGCGGCGGTCGGCCTTGCTCGGTTTCATTTGTTCGGTGCCGTCTCCGCCAAACACCGCATCGCTGCATCCACCCCGCCCCGCTGATGCGGCACACCGGCCAACCCAAGACCCATCTCCACACCCGACAATGTCCCCATCAGCATCAGGTCGTTGAAGTCGCCCAGATGGCCGATGCGAAACACCTTGTAGGCGACCTTGCTGAGGCCGGAGCCCAGCGACATGTTGAAGTTCTCAAGCACCACGCCCCGGAAGGCATCCGCCGAGTGCCCCTCCGGCATCAACACCGCGGTCAGCGAGCTCGAGTAGTGGCGCGGCTCGACGCACAGCACTTCGAGGCCCCAGGCCTGCACCGCGCGCCGGGTCGCCTCGGCGTGGCGATCGTGGCGGGCGAAGACGTTGTCCAGCCCTTCCTCCTCCAGCATGTCGATGGCTTCGACCAACCCATACAGCAGGTTGGTGGCGGGGGTGTAGGGGAAGAAGCCCTTTTGGTTCGGGCCAAGCATGTCGGACCAGTCCCAATATGCGCGTTGCAGGCGCGCGGTCTTGTGCGCCTTCATCGCCTTCGGGCTGATGGCGTTGAACGCCATTCCGGGGGGCAGCATCAGACCCTTCTGGCTGCCCGCGACGATGACATCGACGCCCCATTCGTCCATCCGCATGTCGATCGAGGCCAGCGACGAGATGGTATCGACCATCAGCAGCGCCGGGTGCCCGGCCGCGTCGATTGCCGCGCGGACCTCATCGACGTGGGTGGTGCAGCCTGTCGAAGTTTCGTTCTGCACCACGCAGACCGCTTTAATTTCATGGGCGGAATCGGCCCTGAGCGCCGCCTCTATAGCGTCCGGGTCCGCCGCCCGGCGCCAATCGGAGCCGATCACCTGCGGCTCCAGCCCGATGCGCCGCGCCAGCTTGTCCCACAGCCAGGCGAAATGCCCGGTCTCGAACATCACCAGTTTGTCGCCGGGTGAGCAGGTGTTGACCAATGCCGCCTCCCAGGCGCCAGTGCCCGATGCGGGGTAGATAACCACCTGCCCGGCCTCGGTCTTGACGATCCGTTTCATCCCTTCCAGCGCCCGCTTGCCGAGGTCGGCAAACTCCGGCCCCCGGTGATCCATCGTCGGGCTGTCCATGGCGCGAAGCACCCGGTCCGGCACGTTGGTGGGGCCGGGGATCTGAAGGAAATGGCGTCCGGGGCGGGTCATCGGAGGTCTCCCGTTGAAGGTGCGGTTTGACCTTGCGCCTGCCGCTCTGTCACTGTTAAGCAAAAGTGAATACAAAATTCAAGTCAAGGATAAAGGCAAGCAAGTGTACCGCGATAAGGTGAAAACGGCGTTAACCACGCGCTTGCGCCGTGAGATCGAAGGCGAGGTTTTGGCCTCGCTCTTCGACCGGGGACGCTATGCCACCGATGCCTCGTTCTATCAGATTCTGCCACAAGCCGTACTGGTGCCAAGGCGGTTCGCCGATGTCGAGGCGGCCTTGGCGATTGCCGCTGAGGAAGGGGTGCCGGTGACCGCCCGGGGCGGCGGCACCTCGCAGGCCGGGCAGACGGTCAACCGCGGGCTGGTAATCGATTTTTCCAGGCATCTCGACGGGATCGTCGCGCTGGATGTTTCGAGCCACCGCGCCGTGGTCGAGCCGGGGCTGGTGCTGGATGAGTTGAACCGGCAGCTAAAGCCGCACGGGCTGTGGTTTCCGGTGGATGTCTCGACCGCCTCGCGAGCGACCATTGGCGGGATGGCGGCGAATAACTCCTGCGGCTCGCGCTCGATCCGCTATGGCAAGATGCGGGACAACACCGTGGCGATCGACGCGCTGATGGCTGACGGCACCCGGCGGCGGTTCGGAGCGGACTGGCCCGCCGAGGATCGCCTGATCCCTGCCCTGCTTGCCTTGGGCGAGCGCGAGGCCGACGAGATCGCGGCGCGGTTCCCCAAGGTCCAGCGACGGGTTGGCGGCTACAACATCGATGCCTTGGTGCCGGGGAACAGGCCTTTGAAACTGGCGGATATTCTGGTGGGATCCGAGGGCACGTTGGCGGTCTCCGAGAAGATCGAAATCGCGCTGTCGCCGGTGCTGGAGAACAAGATCCTCGGTGTCTGCCATTTCCCCAGTTTTCGCAAGGCGATGGACGCGGCGCAACATCTGGTGGCGCTGGACCCGGTGGCGGTGGAACTGGTCGACCGCAACATGATTGAGCTTGGGCGCGATATTCCGCTGTTCCGCCCGATCGTCGACGAGTTCGTGCGCGGCGAACCGGAGGCGTTGCTGCTGGTCGAATTCGCCGAACCGGATCAGGTGGAGAACCTTCGCCGCCTCAAGAGCTTGGGCGATTTGATGGCGGAGCTTGGGTTCCACTGGGGCGGTCCGGGCAAGAAGACCGGCGGTGTAGTCGAGGCCATCGATCCCGAATTCCAAGCGCGGATATGGGGGGTGCGGACCCAGGGGCTGAACATCATGATGTCGATGCGGAGCGCCGGGAAGCCGGTCTCGTTCGTCGAGGATTGTGCGGTGGAGCTGAGGGATCTGGCCGAGTTTACCGACCGGCTGACCGGGGTCTTCCGCAAGCACGGCACCGACGGCACCTGGTACGCCCATGCCTCGGTGGGCCTGTTGCACGTGCGCCCGGTCTTGAACCTGAAGCAGGATACCGACGTCAAGGCGTTGCGCGCCATCGCCGAGGAAGCCTTTGAGATCGTTTCCGAATACAAGGGGTCGCACTCCGGCGAGCACGGCGACGGAATCGTCCGTTCCGAGTTCCACGAGCGCATGTTCGGGGCCCGGATGGTCCGCGCATTCGAGGAGGTGAAGGATCTGTTTGACCCCGCTGGCCTGCTCAATCCGGGCAAGATCGTGCGGGCGCCCAAAATGGATGACCGGACCCTGTTCCGCTATCCGCCGGGCTACCAACATGCCCCGCGCGAGACCGCCTTTGACTGGGGCGACTGGCCCGGCGGGCTGCATGGCGCGGTCGAGATGTGCAACAACAACGGGGCCTGCCGCAAGCTTGTGGGCGGGGTGATGTGTCCGAGCTACCGGGCGACGCGGGACGAGCGGGACGTGACGCGGGGGCGGGCGAATTCGCTGCGGTTGGCGCTGAGCGGGCAGTTGGGGCCGGACGCTTTTGCCTCGGACGAGATGGCCGAAACGATGAAGCTTTGCGTCTCGTGCAAGGCCTGCAAGCGCGAGTGCCCGATGTCGGTGGATATGGCGAAGATGAAGCTGGAAGTCCTTGCGGCGCGGGCAAAAAAACATGGCGTGGGTTTACGTGACAAGCTGGTGGCGCACCTGCCGCGCTACGCCCCGTGGGTGGCGCGGGCACCGTGGCTGGCGAATCTGCGCAACCGGGTGCCGTGGGCGGCTTGGGCGTCCGAGAAGGCGGTGGGGCTTGCGGCGTCGCGGCCCCTGCCTTCTTGGCGTGGCGATATATGGCGGGAGCCGAAAAGCCCGTCGCAGCCCGATGTGGTCTTCTTCGCGGATTGCTTCAACCGGTATTTCGAGCCGGAAAACGTGTGCGACGCGGTGGCGGTGCTGGAAGCCGCCGGATTGAAAGTGGGCCATGCGGTGCCACCCTCGGGAAGACCGCTTTGCTGTGGGCGGACCTATCTGGCGGTTGGATTGATCGATGAGGCCAAGGCCGAGATACAACGTGTTATCAACGTGGTGCGCCAGGTTCTTGAGGCGGGTGGTTCGGTGGTGGGGCTGGAGCCGTCCTGCCTGCTGACCTTCCGCGACGAGGCACCGCGCCTGTTCCCCGATTGGGACGAAGCGTTGGGGAGCCGGGTGATGCTGTTCGAGGAATATCTGGCCGCGGCCTTGGAGGATGGCTCCGCCACGCTCACGCTTGGCGCCGTGGGCAAGAAGGCCCTGCTGCATGGCCATTGCCATCAGAAGGCGATGGGGGTGCTGTCGCCAGTGCAGGAACTGCTGGCCCGCATCCCCGAACTGGAGGTTGAGACGGTCGAAACGTCGTGTTGCGGCATGGCGGGATCCTTTGGCTATCAGGCTGAAACTGTTGAGGTTTCCCGCGCCATGGCGGAGCTGGATTTGTTGCCGGCGGTGCGGACTGCGGGGTCTAATACGTTGGTTGTGGCAGATGGGACTTCGTGCCGTCACCAGATTGCCGACGGGACCGGGCGCGAGGCGCTGCATGCGGCCCGGGTGCTGATGATGGCGGTTCGGGAGGGGGCAAGATGAACCGGGAGACCGCGATCCCGCGGCGTTCGCTCCATGACGAGTTGGTGGAGCGGCTGCGGGGGCTGATTGTCGAGGGGGAGTTGGAGCCGGGGAAAAAGATCTCGGAGAAGGAGCTTTGCGCCGCTTATGACGTGTCGCGGACGCCCCTGCGCGAAGCGTTGAAGGTGCTGGCGCGCGAGGGGTTGGTGGTGCTGACGCCGCATCGGGGGGCGCAGGTCTCAAAGCTGACGGTGGCCGACCTTGAGGAGGCCTTCCCGGTGATTGGGGCGCTGGAGGCATTGGCAGGTGAATTGGCTTGCATGCGTGCAACCGACGAGGAAATAAGCAAAGTTTCCATGCTGCATCTGAAAATGGAGACCGCCCACAAGACCCGTGACCGACGCAAATACTTCCGCCTGAACCGGCAGATCCATGATGCCTTGGCAGCAGCCGCGCGCAATTCGGTGCTGGATCAGATGCGCTCGACGCTGAAGGGCCGGGTCAGCCGGGCGCGGTATTACGCGAATATTTCGACGGCGCGTTGGGATCAGGCGATGAAGGAGCACGATGCGATTCTGGCGGCGTTGAAGGCGCGCGACGGGGCGCGGTTGGGGCGGGTTCTGAAGGCCCATCTGGCGCACAAGCTGGAGACGCTTCGCACCATCATCAGGGACGAGAATGAGATGCGTTAGAAGAGCGCGACGCTCGAAAACCAACGGTGGTGGTTTGGTAGTGGTAATTTACGATGGCGGCCGCAAGCGGTGATGATTGGTTCATTCAGATTGACGGTCGGTTAAATCGCCTCTGCCGGGGCGGTGAATTAAGGTTTTCTTGATCCGTCGTTAACCGGGCAGCGGTCGGCCAGAAGGATTGATATTTTGATCAGCTCGGGCAGCGACTGGGCGATGCCGTCCATATGGATGGCGATCCTCCGCCCATCCACACGAAGGTCCAGGCGGGGCAATCGAGAGCGCAAGAGTGTCTGCCGGGCGGTCGCATCGAGGAGAAGGGCGGCAAACGCCTTGTCCCTGCCCCTGATCCGAAACAGGGCGTCGAAAGCCTCGTCTCCGGTGCCTTCCTTCAAGCCGGGTGAGACGGCATCGACGAGTTGCGCGGCGACGCCCGAGCTTCGGACGATCTGGGTTCTTTTGGCGGTATCGAAGGGTAATTGCAGTTCGACGAATGTGAAGGGGCGTTGGTAGCCGGAGGTTCCGGCGACCACACTGCCGCTGGTCGCCAGCGCCGTGACGAGGAATTGCCGGCCGCCGGACTCGAAGCGAAGCTGCGGGAGTATCAATGGATTGGCCCTCTTCACCTCGCCTTGGTGTCTCTCCGCGAGAAGGGCGAAGTTTCTGGCGAGATGGCGGCTATCCTTGGTGTGCTCCCAATAGCCGTAGGGCAGCGCCGCGGCAATGAACACCAGAATTATGAGCCACCAGTCCATGACGACGCCCCTATAGGAATAAGCCCTTCTTAATCAAATAGAACAATTGAAATCTTCATCTACATTGGAAATTCCGAATTATTTGGTTTGTGGCATGTCTGGGTAGTGTCTCAGTTAGAAATCTGATCGGAAACAAACGGCGCAAAACCGTCATTCATGGCCGTTCGATTTTGAACTTTGACCGGCAGGTTTGACCCGAGGCGGTCATTGGGCCAAACGTCTATTCTCGCGCGGTCTGCAATAGTGCTTCTCGTTCTTCCGCTCCCATATTGCCCAAGGGGGGGCCGATCTGACGACGCTACCTGCCCTTCTCCAACCGAGAATTATCTGATAGTTTGCTCGCATCTTTCCGAATCGATGCGCCCCAAACCGGCAAGGGAGCCGAGAGGATTCCCTCCTTTGCCAGCGGCCCGAGCGGTCGTTTTTCCACTGTGGGCGATCACTTTAGTAAGGAAATAATGATGAAGGCAGTTATATTGGCTGCTGGGATCGGCGCTCGGCTGGGACCAGCGGTTACGGAACACCCACCTAACAGCCCGTTGAAAAAGTCGCCATTGACCGGGTTTCACCCCACTTGACCGGGTTTCACCCCACGACGAAACATAACGCGGCGTCGGCGGTTTCGCCATCCTCCGAGACGATGAGGACGATCTGAGCGACCAGAACGGCTCCAGAGGGCGCAACAAGCACGAAAACACCGCCATATCCGCCCGCCACAGCCTGGCGCGGGGTGCCGGCGCCGATGAGTTGGCGCATCAGCAACGAGAGGTTGTGGCCGGCGACGTGAAGCAGGTATCGCTTGTGCACGTTCTCGCGCCCGCGCAGCCAGGTTCGGCGCATGCCGCCGCGATCGAGGGTGTGGGCAAAGGAGCGCTCGACGATCTCGGCGCGCAGCTTGAAGGCATCGCGGGCGACCCCGGACTTGAGCCGCACGCGGTTGTTGGTGACCGCCCGGCGCGCCGCCTGGTCATCGCGCCAGCGCGAAAAGCCCTTCTGCCTGGGCTCGGCGATCCGGGTCTTCCAGGGACTGTCGTCCAGGGCCTTCAAGACCGCCCGTGAGAAATAGCCCTTGTCGGTGACGCATTCGGCCGGGCTCTCTGGCGTCGGTGCCGCAGCCACCGCCTCGAGGTTTGCCTCGGCCGCCGCCAGGGTCTTGAAAAGCGTCGTGGTGTCGCCCTCATCGGCTGGGTGCAACTCGGCCGCCACCACCGCCCCGGTGTCCAGATCCACCGCGTGCTCGGGCTTGTAGGCCAGATGGGTCGTGCCGTCCTTCATCCTGGCGACCCTGGCCTCGGGGTCGCTCCTGGAAACCCAATCCTGGTTCGAGAGCTTCTTGCCCTTGCGCTTGCGGTCCAGACGCGCCAGGTCCTCGGCCGTGGGCGTCTCGATGCCGCTCTCCCGGGCCAGATGCTCCAGCATCTCCCGGTAGCCCTCACCCGTGTCGCGCCGCACGATGTTGCGCAGCGCCGCGTTGGCCTCCATGGTCGAGGCATCCACCCCGATGCGGTCGCCCTTCACCAGACCCGCCTCGGCGATCAGCGCCAGAACCCAATCGAAGACCACCGCGTGCACCTCGTGGGGCAGACGCGTGCGGGTCTTCGACAGCCAGGAATGGTCCGGCACACGATCCCGGCTCTCCAGCCGCAGAAACTCCCGCAGCGACAGCGAATCCGAGCAGCGCCATTCCAGCCCGCGCTCAGAGTCGATGCCCTCGAAGTAGCCCACCAGATGCATGCGGAAATAGCGCCCCGGCGGCACCGAAGGCGCTCCCGTCCTGGCCGCGTAATAGCACCGGCAGGTCGCCTCGACGAAGTCGTCGAAGCCGCCCTCAATCAGGACCGACTGAAGACGGTCGTAAAACACATGACCCGGCGAGCGCGGCATCTCCGCCCAGCCCACCATCAAATCACCCTGACGATCCTTCTGCAGTCCCATCGACATCGGCGAACCTCCCGGTCAAATCAGAATATCATAGAATCAGACCAGGCCGCTCGTGTCCAGGGCCGACTTCGTCAACGGGCTGCTAAGGTATTGCTCCGGTTTGGCGGCAAGTCGTTGTTGCAACGGCATGTCGAGATTCTCAGGCGGCATGGCGTCGAGGAATTGGTGCTTGGCGTCGGCTATCATCAGGAAGAAATCGAACAGGAGATCGCCGACCTGCGCGCCGAGGACTTCGTGCGCACCGTGTTCAATGAGAATTACGACCAGGGTAGCATCGTCACCTTGTGGACCCTGCGCGATGAGTTGTGCTACGGTGGGCCGGTGTTGCTCATGGACGCTGACGTTCTCTACGACGAGGGTCTGGTACGGCGTCTGGTCAACTCTCGGCACCAGAACTGCCTGCTGCTCGATCGCGCTTTCACGCCGGGCGACGAACCGGTCAAGCTGTGCATCCGGGACGGCGAAATTATCGAGTTCCGCAAATGGCCGGGCGCCGAGTTCGATTTCTGCGGGGAATCGGTGGGATTGTTCAAGCTGTCGGCGGATGTGGCCGAGATGATCATCGCCCAGACCAGGCTCTACCTCATGCAAGGCCGCCGGCAGGATCCGTATGAGGAGGCAATCCGCGACGTGATGCTGACATCGCGGCGCCGCACATTCGCATTCGAGGACATCACCGGCATGCCGTGGATCGAGATCGATTTCGCCGCCGATATCGAGCGCGCCACGCGCGAGATCCTGCCACGCGTTGTGGCGGCAGAGGGCCGCGCGAGCGCGATGACGAGGAGTGGCGGCGACCCCGGCCGACGTTTGGAGCAGGGTGTATGACGGGCATCTGGGCGATTGCAACCAGCCCGGCGATTTCGGCGCTGATCGCTGCCGCGCTCTATATTGCGACCTATCTGTCATTCCTCCGTCTCTTGAGATATCCGCGAAACTGGAATCTTCCGACGTTACCGGCGTCGCTCACGACGGCGGGGCTGGCGGCCGTCATGGTGGCCCAGGTAGCGGTATCGCCGGATGGCCTCGACCTGGTGGCACTCGTGGTGTCGGCTGGTTTCATTGCGGTGCTGTTTGGCATCATCGCCGCTCCTGCCATCGACTTCCGGCCGGGAACCGGGCCTGTGATCGGGTTCCTGGCCAAACAGGGGGAGTGCGCGGGCCTGTGGATGCTGGGGCCAGCCCTGGTCGCTGGCTACGCCGTGCCTAATGTCAAGCTCCAAGGGGTTTTGGCGACCGCTCTGGCACTCGAAATGGCGTGGTTTCTACGCCATAGGTGGAGCAGCGGGCGCCGGCTCTATCCACTTGGCGATCATGACTTTCTGGTCCTGAAGGCGCAGGCAAAAGGGGACCTCGAGGGTTTTGCCGGACGGCATGGCATTCGGGAGCTGGTGCTGTCCGACGGCGCCGTCGGCTGGCTCGGCTGCAGCAAGGAGACCCTGCCTTGCCCATTCAACCTTTACCTTGGCCGCCTCGGCCTCAATACAGCGCCGTGCTGCCGCGAGCACATGAAGGATCTTGGTTACTTTGTCGCCTCTTGCCTCAAGGATATGGGGGCCGTCCACTGGATTGATGGTGGCACCCTGCTGGGAGCGGTGCGCGAGGGGGGCAAGCTGCTGGCGTGGGAAGACGACATCGACATCTCGGTTCTGCTCGACGGCGATATCACCTGGGAGTCGCTCGTCACTGGGTTCGCGGCGCGCGGCGCGCGGGACGGCTATTTTGTCGATGCCTTCAAGAAAAAGGGATACATCACAATCTCCTACGATCCGCCGGGATCCTGGCCGTTTCGTTGGGAGCGATACCGGATGCGTGGCGAGATCCGGCTCGACCTTGTCGCCTTCCGCGCCGCGGTGAGCCACGGCCAGCCGGTGCTTGAGCGAGGACTGCTGAAGGGCGCCATGCCGTTGACCGAGAGCGGCGGCTACGGCGTAGCACGAGAGATCGTGCTTCCGATCGCGACGATCGACTTCCTGGGCGGCAAGATCGCCTGCCCGAACCAACCCGAAACGTATCTGCGTATCCTCTACGGTGACTTCGAACAGGTCGAATATACCTACGTCGATGCGGCAGCGGCCGAAACCCGGCGCCAGGCCGACGTGGCTGGTGGAACGCGGATGCAAGTGCCGCTGGATGGCTGACACGCGCCGGTCATCGACGCATGATTGCGTACCATAGAATACCGTTTGGCATCATCAGATTTCTCACGACACCTTGATTCACATCGGCCCGCTGGATTCACATTTCAAGTGCAACACCTGAGTTGATGTAAGAAGGCCTCGGCGGGGGTTAAGAAACCGAGGCGTTTTCGGGGTGTTGTGTTATTGGCCCAGACGATATCCTGGATGTCCTGCTCGCCAGCCCCTCTGGTTCGCCGTCGCTTTCAACTAACAATCCATCCCAAGACTTTATATTTTCAAGGCCAATGTAGCGTAATTTACTCTTGGCAGCACTTACTCTGCCATCACGTAGCGTAGCCAGATATTTGAGTTTCTTTATTTCCCAATTTTGAGGAATTTTTTCAACCAAAGGGAGGCCAACCTCCCTATAGGAAATGTGATTGGAGAATACGTTCATTTGGATAAATCCTGGACATCATCGTCAGCTATTAACCGATCTGGCGACCAGATCAGGCTGGCCAATTGGCAGTAGAGGTCGGAGCGTGTCAGAAGGTCGGTCTTGGCGAACTTCGCATGGGGCCGGAACGGTAAGCGATGGGCTGCAATGGTTTGCTGGAAACCGGGATTGTTCTTGTAGAAATCCTCGTGCAGCGACTGGGCCAGAGCGTTAGTCTTCAGATATTCTGGCAGTTTGTACTCATAGGTCTCGTCGTTGAGGCTGGCATTGATCTTCTTCGGTAGCAGAAGCAACCCACCAACCATATTGCGGTGGGCATAGAAGTCATTCTGCTGGTCGAACTCATCCGTGAACCGGTCGTAATGGTTGGCCCAGATATGCTCGACCTCATAGGGTTCCTTGCCGGACCGGACGATGTAGTCCTCATACCGGCCTGGCTCACCTGATTGGGTTTCCAGCCAGTCCGTGAACCGGGCAAGCTGGCGGTGGACCGCCCTGCTGGTGAACTGGTTCAGGGTAACGGGGGTTTCGAAGCTGATCTCCTCCATCTCATTCAACAGCCGGTCGCGGAGCGTGACCCGAACGCCATCCAGCCCTTTACCCCGGATGTCGCGGATGATCGTGAAGATTGAATACTGCATAGAGGAGTAGCTGTTGGATTTGAAGTTCCACAGCCGCAGGTTCAACCAACAATCGAGGAAATCGGCAACAGCAGCGATCTTGGCCGTTGCGGTGGGCTTATCATCCTCTGGCGTGACCGCAGCAAGCGTTACGTGGTGCTGGAGAGTAAAACCCTGATCGGCATTGTACCTGACGCTCTCCAGTCCCTCTGTGCGGCTCACTGAGGCATCTAGGAGGCGGATGTAGAGGGCAGCGAAGTATTTCAGGTCTTGCATGACGAACTGGTAGAAATCGGCACTGGTGTTCAAGCCAATCTCGCTGGCATGGTTGCGGACCCAGCGGTGGTATTCGGTACCGATCAGGTCGAAATCTTCGGGCTTGGCATCCTTCTTCCGTTCTCTGATCTTGTTGGCATACTGCGACCGCAACCAGGCTTTGAAGAAGTTGGACTCGGTGCCTTCACCATAGTCGGCGAAGAGGCCGAGGTATTTCTTGATCAGCTTGTCGGCTTCAAGCCGTTTGGGCGCGTCGTCGATTTTCGCCAGGAGGTAGCCTTTGAGCATGTCGGTTGGGGTAAGGGACAGGCCCCGGTCGTTCATTGTCTCGAAGATTGTGTAGGCGTCTTCATCGGCATAGGCGATGATCTCGATCAGTATCACCTTGCGCATGAGCCAGTAGATAAAGAGCGGCAGCACGTCGCCCCGTAGTTCCTCGGGGAAAATTTCACTCAGGTCCTGGTAGCGGCTGGTGAGGTTCTTGACGGACTCTGAGGTTTCATCGGAGTTGAAGGGCATGTCATTGAACAACGCCTCCATGCAGTCGTTCCGTTCCAGCACGTTCAGCTTGAACTTTTTCTCGCCGAAATCGTCGGCGTAGATCAGATGCTGGATCGCGACCTGTTGCGTGGAGTCCTTTTGCAGGTTGTTGAGGTAGATCAGCAGAAGGGCGAGTGAGGTCATCCGCTGCTGGCCGTCCACTATATGGCGGATGTCGCCGTTCTGGCTGACCACGATGGAGCCCAGGAAGTAATGGCCGTAGTCGGCGACCTGTTTCGCGGCATCCCCGTCCTGGTAGCTTTCAAAAAAACGGCCTGTCAGATCGTCAACGAGTTCCTGAAGCTGCTTGCGGCCCCATTTGTACTCCCGCTGATAATAGTCTATCCCAAAGCTGCCACCTGATAGCAGTTCCTGGATGGATCGGTCGTATCCCTTGATCTCTTGCACTCGACTACCTCCTTACACCGACACATTGGTTAGGTTCACGAGGCGCTTCAGCAGCCCCTCGGTCTCTTGCTCCAGCTTTAACAGCCCGTTGAAAAAGTCGCCATTGACCGGGTTTCACCCCACGACGAAACATAACGCGGCGTCGGCGGTTTCGCCATCCTCCGAGACGATGAGGACGATCTGAGCGACCAGAACGGCTCCAGCGGGCGCAACAAGCACGAAAACACCGCCATATCCGCCCGCCACGGCCTGGCGCGGGGTGCCGGCACCGATGAGTTGGCGCATCAGCAACGAGAGGTTGTGGCTGGCGACGTGAAGCAGGTATCGCTTGTGCACGTTCTCGCGCCCGCGCAGCCAGGTTCGGCGCATGCCGCCGCGATCGAGGGTGTGGGCAAAGGAGCGCTCGACGATCTCGGCGCGCAGCTTGAAGGCATCGCGGGCGACCCCGGACTTGAGCCGCACGCGGTTGTTGGTAACCGCCCGGCGCGCCGCCTGATCACCGCGCCAGCGCGAAAAGCCCTTCTGCCTGGGCTCGGCGATCCGGGTCTTCCAGGGACTGTCGTCCAGGGCCTTCAAGACCGCCCGTGAGAAATAGCCCTTGTCGGTGACGCATTCGGCCGGGCTCTCTGGCGTCGGTGCCGCAGCCACCGCCTCGAGGTTTGCCTCGGCCGCCGCCAGGGTCTTGAAAAGCGTCGTGGTGTCGCCCTCATCGGCTGGGTGCAACTCGGCCGCCACCACCGCCCCGGTGTCCAGATCCACCGCGTGCTCGGGCTTGTAGGCCAGATGGGTCGTGCCGTCCTTCATCCTGGCGACCCTGGCCTCGGGGTCGCTCCTGCAAACCCAATCCTGGTTCGAGAGCTTCTTGCCCTTGCGCTTGCGGTCCAGACGCGCCAGGTCCTCGGCCGTGGGCGTCTCGATGCCGCTCTCCCGGGCCAGATGCTCCAGCATCTCCCGGTAGCCCTCACCCGTGTCGCGCCGCACGATGTTGCGCAGCGCCGCGTTGGCCTCCATGGTCGAGGCATCCACCCCGATGCGGTCGCCCTTCACCAGACCCGCCTCGGCGATCAGCGCCAGAACCCGGTCGAAGACCACCGCGTGCACCTCGTGGGGCAGACGCGTGCGGGTCTTCGACAGCCAGGAATGGTCCGGCACACGATCCCGGCTCTCCAGCCGCAGAAACTCCCGCAGCGACAGCGAATCCGAGCAGCGCCATTCCAGCCCGCGCTCAGAGTCGATGCCCTCGAAGTAGCCCACCAGATGCATGCGGAAATAGCGCCCCGGCGGCACCGAAGGCGCTCCCGTCCTGGCCGCGTAATAGCACCGGCAGGTCGCCTCGACGAAGTCGTCGAAGCCGCCCTCGATCAGGACCGACTGAAGACGGTCGTAAAACACATGACCCGGCGAGCGCGGCATCTCCGCCCAGCCCACCATCAAATCACCCTGACGATCCTTCTGCAGTCCCATCGACATCGGCGAACCTCCCGGTCAAATCAGAATATCATAGAATCAGACCAGGCCGCTCGTGTCCAGGGCCGACTTCGTCAACGGGCTGTTAGGATATCCCGTGCGACATCCTCCAATTCCCGTACGTAACGGCTTGTGCTGATAGAAGTACCTATTGAAGCTGATCTTATACCCGATCTTGGTGGAGCCGATATCCAGCCAGGCTTCCTTCACATGGGGCCGAACTTCCCGCAGGAAGTATTCGTGGATGTCCTCCTTGAGGGGAATATTCTCGGTGTCCCGCAGTTTGCTGTCGGTTTCATATTCGATTGACTCACCGGTGGTATCTGACGCCCAATAGCCGAAGTCGTCCAGGTGTTCCTCGGTGATCCCGAGCTTCACCAGCAGGTCGGCCAGCTTCTCCCTGGACAGTTTATGGGTCTTCTTGATGATCTTCCGGGCGTTCTCGTTTCGCCATGACACAGCATTCAGGATTCGGTTCTTTAACGGTGCGGTCAGCTTCACCTTGCGGGCCTTCAGCACCTTGTTCACGGCATCGATGAATGCGTTGAAATCGTCCCATTGTTCCTGGCCGATCTCTGCCATCAGGTCATTGGCGATGCCCATCAGGTCCCGCTGTTCCTTCCAGACCTTCGGATCGGTGAGGGCCTGGCGGTTCTTGGCCGTCAGGGTAATTTCTTCACGGTCCAGGTGGTCCTCGATCACATCCCGGTGGGTGGTTAGGCCGGTGTAGACCTCGTCCCCGTATTTCTCCCAGACCCACGCCATTTCCTCCTGAATGGAAGGGTGGAACCGGATCGTCGCAACCCGTTCCGGGGTGAATTGGGCCGACTTTCGGAGGGGTCGTTTCACCGTAACTTTGAAATAGCCGAAGTCACTGTTGTCAAAAACTTTGGACACGCTTTCATCGGCCATTCCCAGATACAGGCCGGTGATGGTGTCGATGTGGTCGTCGGTCAGGTCACAGTTTTTCTCACCCAGGTTCTTCCGGCGTTTCGTGTACATCTCGGATGCGTTGATCAGTTGGACGCGGCCACGACGGTGATCCGGTTTCCTGTTTGTGACAATCCAGATGTAGGTGGTGATCCCAGTGTTATAGAATAAATTGTTCGGTAGTTGGATGATCGCCTCCAGCAGATCGTTCTCGATGAGATACCGCCGGATATTACTCTCGCCGCCGCCAGCATCGCCAGTGAACAGGGATGAGCCGTTGTGGACCGATGCTATGCGCGATCCTGCGGGGCTGTCAGCCAGCTTTCGGGCTTTATCGAACACATGGAGTTGGCCATCAGAGGGGCTTGGTGTGGCGTCACAGGCCTCCTCCTCGCCATCGAAGTTTGTCAGTGTCACCCTGAAGCGTGGGTCAATAACATCCTTGTCGTCCTTGATGGATTTCAGGTCGGTCTTCCAGGATTTACCAAATGGCGGGTTCGACAACATGAAGTCGAATTTCATGGGTGAGAATTCGTTCGTCGCCAGGGTCGATCCCAGTTTGATGTTCTCCGGATTGTTTCCCTTGATCATCATGTCGGACTTACAGATCGCGAACGTCTCCGGATTGACCTCCTTGCCGTAGATGTAAACGTCAGCAGTGGATTTGATCCCGCCTTCTGGGTCCGTGATGAAGTTCTGGGATTCGGTCAGCATTCCGCCTGACCCACAGGCTGGGTCATAGACAGTGAGTACCGGGGGAAGGCTGTCTTTCACCGGATCGAAGAGAAGGTGGGTCATCAGCTTGATGACCTCCCGGGGCGTGAAGTGCTCACCCGCTTCTTCGTTATTCTCCTCGTTGAACTTGCGGATCAGTTCCTCGAACACATACCCCATCCCCAAGTTGGCCAGTCCTGGTTGGATGCGTCCGTCTGGGCCGCGACGGTCATGGGGGGTCAGGTTGATGTCTTCGGCTACATACTTCTCGATCACGTCGAACAGGACATCAGCAGCCAGCATCTTCCGGACCTGAGTGCGCAGATCAAAGTTCTCGATGATTTCTTTGACGTTGTCGCTGTAACCGATGAGGTACGCATCGAAGTTCGCTTCTAGCTGGGAAGGGTTCCCAAGAAGAGATTTTAGGGTCCACTCGGAGGTGTTGTAGAACACGTAACCAGACGCATCACATAGGCCTGCCGGATCGAGTTCAACTAGACCCGCTTCTTCCCTTTGGAATTGCACTTCATCACGTACCGCCTGCTTGGTCGGTTCCAGTAGGCAATCAAGACGCCGAAGGACGAACATCGGGAGGATAACGTCCCGGTATTTTCCGCGAACGAAGACATCGCGGAGGCAGTCATCGGCTATGGACCATATGAAACTGACGATCTTGTTGTGCGCTGAGTGGTCCAACCAGAACTCCCCATCGGTTTTTCATGTTCGTGTCGGTTCTATTGCGATGAGTGAACCTGATCAGTGGGCCGACCAGCTTCTGCGTCAGATCAAGAATTAAGCCGGGCGCGACAACTGAGTGGAGACGGAAATCGTCTGGCAAATTCACTACTGGTCGGTCGAAAAAGTCACCCGCCATTGTTGATCCATGCCACCGCCAAATGAGCTAACCGTTATTTTGGTGATAGCGTAACTGCCCAGGTACGGATTTGGAATAGTTTTGTTGCACCAATGCGCATTCCGGGGTATTCGGCCGCCTATTCCAGCAACATCCGGCCACCCGTACCGGGGTATCCGGCCACCTGTGACGCGCTGCCATGAGGCACTCGATTTCAGTGTCAGTTGATGGGTGTTTTGTCAACTGTTTTGGCTTTCGTTTTTCGCATGGATTGCCCGTCCAACTTGAGGCGGTAAGCATTGTGGACGAGCCGGTCCAGGATAGCGTCGGCGAAGGTGGGTTCTCCAATCACATCGTGCCACGTGTCGATGGGAAGCTGGCTTGTGATCAGGATAGATCCGGCATCATATCGGTCTTCGACGATTTCCATGAGGTTGCGGCGTTGGCTGGCGTTCAAACGATCCGGGCCCCAATCATCAAGGATCAGCAGCGCGGTTTTGGTGAGGCTTTTGAAGATGTGGGGGAAACGACCGTCACCATGGGCCAGTTCCAGTTCATCGAACAATCTCGGCAGCCGCCGGTAGAGAACCGTGACGCCATCGCTCCAGGCGGCTTGTGCCAGGGCGCATACCAGCCAGGTTTAACCGACGCCACAGGGGCCAGTGATCATCAGGTTGCGTTTGTCGCGGATCCATCCATTTGCCGCTCAGCAGTTGCTGGAAAAGAGCTTTGTCCAATCCTCTGCGCGCCCGGTAATCCACATCCTCTGGTGCCGCACCGACATGACGTAGCCTGGCAGTGCGCATGCGGCTCTCAAAACGTTTGGTGGCGCGGCTGGATGTCTCGCGGTCGATCAGCAGCCCCCGCTATTCAGCATGGCTGAGGTTGGCGGTTGCGTCCGGCGTTTCCAATTCGCCAAAGGCCTCGGCCATTGCGTCAAGCTTCAGCGCTTTCAACTGATCCAGGGTTGGATGATTGAGCATCAATGCCTCCTTGAGAACTCGATTCTCCTTGCGAAGGCGCGCGATCTCTTTCTCGACATCATCGTGAGGGCCAGCCATCAGATCATCGTGCCGGTGCTTCTGAACCCACTTGTTCAGCGTCGACAAGCCAACACCCAGGTCCGCTTCAACCTGCCGGCACGTCAGTCCACTGGTCAATGCAAGGCGAACCGCCTCACGCCGGAACTCTTCGCTGCGTCTCGATACCAGGTCCGCCCTCCTTGATGGCGTTACTCGCTATCAAGTGGCCGGAACAAAACCGTGGCAAGTCCACCATCACCTGCGACAACGGCTCGGAGTTCGCCGAGCACAAGAAGCTGGAATGTGATCTTGGAATCCCGACCTTCTTCTGCGATCCGCACTCGCCCTGGCAGCGCGGCTCGATCGAGAACGCCAACGGAATTCTCAGGCGCGACCTGCCACGCAAGACAGAACTCGCCGACGACACCGAGCAGGACATCCAGGATATCGTCTGGGGCAATAACACAACACCCCGAAAACGCCTCGGTTTCTTACCCCCGCCGAGGCCTTCCTACATCAACTCAGGTGTTGCACTTGAAATGTGAATCCAGCCCGACTTGTCCCAGTATAGTCAGGCAAAGCTCAGCGCAGTGGCACGGCACCTAAATGAAGGGGATTATATGCCAAAGTGCCATTTAGCTATTGCACTTAATGGGACTCTCGTATAATCCAATGACACTGAAGGAAAGGGAGTGAACGATGCACAAGGCCCCCGGTAAAAGCCATCGCAAGGGAATTAGCCTGGTTGAACTGATTGATATGTTCCCCAGCGATGATGTTGCGAGAGAGTGGTTCGAATCCAGGATATGGCCGAATGGCCCGCATTGTCCGCATTGCGGGTCGTTTGATGTGCAGATCGGAACGGCGCATAAATCAATGACGCATCGCTGCCGCACTTGCCCGGACAAGCCCAGGTTCTCGTTGAAAACCGGCACGATACTTGAGTGCACGAAATTGGGCTATCGGACATGGGCAATAGCTGTTTACATGCTGATTACGAACCTCAAGGGCGTGTCCAGCATGAAGCTGCATCGTGATTTGAAGATCACACAGAAATCCGCCTGGCACTTGATGCACCGGCTTCGCAAGTCATCTGATGCACGCGGCTTGAAGTGTTTTTCAGGCCCGGTTGAAGTCGATGAGACTTACATCGGCGGCAAGGAGAAGAACAAGCACGCTGACAAGAAGCTCCGCGCTGGCAGGGGTGGTGTCGGCAAGTCGATCATTGTGGGGGCCAAGGACCGCGAAACCAACCGCGTGAATGCCGCCGTGATAGGCGGGACGGACGCCAGGACGCTTCAGGGGTTTGTCGGCGATCACGCTGCCGAGGGGGCGACAGTCTACACAGACGGGCGGGTATCGGGGGATGGCGTTCGAGCATGAGACCGTCAAGCACAGTGTCGGCGAGTATGTGAACGGCATGGCCCACACCAACGGGATCGAATCCTTCTGGTCGATGCTCAAGCGGGGCTATCACGGCACCTATCACCACATGAGCAGCAAGCACCTTGGCCGCTATGTCGGTGAGTTCGCCGCGCGCCACAATATCCGTGAATCTGATACCGCCGATCAGATGGGCGCGTTAGCAGCTGGAATGAGAGGGAAGCGGTTGCGGTTCCGGGAGTTGATCGCATGACTCCAGATGAACGTATGACCCATTCCGCCTTTGTGACACGGAACAATTCGTGGGCTGGCAACCCTGTCATACCATCGTGGGTGGACCTAAAAAATGTTGGGCTGGATCAGTCGCCTGGTAGGCGGCCTCCCGTTCCAGGCTCGCCGCACGGCGTCGGCGGTTCTCCCGACCGAACTCGGTCACCGGGCCGGGCTCGGGCGTGCCCGGACGTATCTCGCGGCGCGCCTGGCGCGCGGCCTTGCGGTCGGCCTGGGTGAGGGTGGGACCCATGTGTTCGGTTGCCTCGCGTACCCAGCGGTCGGCCTCGATGGTGTTGCCCCGTGCGCGGGCTTCGGCCTCGCGCTCCTTGTAGGAGCGGTGATCGACACGCAGACCGAGACGCGCGCGCTCGTATGCCTCATTGAGCATCGAGGCCCAGACGCTGCGGAGGTAGCGGCCCTCGCTCCGGCCGTTCCATTGGCTTTAATCGGTGTACTGCCGTGAAAGGAGTAGCAATGACTTCTAAAGACAAACCAACTGTCGTGGTGAAACCTCGCAGCTATCAGCCTACAAAGGCCGAGAAGGAAGAAACTGTTGGCTATAAGGCTTCGCAAGATGAAGTCGTCAAAGCCTTGTTTCGCCAAGTCATTGTTAAGAATGAAGATTAACGGGCAATGGCACTTTGGCATATAATTCCCAAATGAAAGGCCGCGCAAGACGCTACAATATCAAACGCCCGCAGAGAAGTTTGGGCAATGTGTTGCAGCGATCAGTTGAACCCACCGCCGTTTGTTGCCGATCAGATTTCAAACCGAGACACTACCCATGTCTGCCACTGCGGTCCGGGACGAAATTGTTACGCGCTACCGCCCTTTAAACTCCGGCTCGCGCCGGGCGTGGGTGGCGGCGATGCCTTCCTTGAAGTCTTCGGTTTTACGCAGCCGGGTTTGCTCGGCCAGTTCGCGGTCGGTGGCTTTGCGCACCGCATCGGCGAGGCCGTGGCGCAGCGTGGTGCGGGTGGAGACGACGCCGAGGGGGGAATTGATGGCGATTTCGCGGGCCAGTTCCCAGGCGGTCTCTCGGACCTGATAGAGAGTGGTGAGGACATCGAGCAGGCCCCACTCATGCGCCTCGGCGCCCTTGATGCGGCGGCTGGTGAGGAACATCAGGTTGGCCTTCTGCTGACCGATGACCCTGGGCAGCGTCGTCGTGAGGCCGAAACCGGGATGAAAGCCAAGCCGGGTGAAATTGGCAGCGAAGCGGGACTCCGGGCAACCAACGCGAAAATCAGGGACCATGGCGAGGCCGAGGCCGCCGCCGATGGCGGCCCCCTGAATGGCACCGATGATCGGCTTCCTGGCCGCAAACACCCGGACCGCCTCGACATAGAGGTGGTCGACGCCGATGCGGTTGAGCGAGCCGTCAGACTGGACCTGACTGCCGTCGCCGAAATTGGCCCCGGCGCAGAAGGATTTGCCCTGGCTGCACAGCAGGACGGTGCGGCAGGCCGGGTTTTCGTCCAGTGCCTCCAGCGTGTCGGCGATCTGGCGGATCAGGTGGAAGTCGAAGAAGTTGTGCGGCGGACGGCGGATTTCGACGGTGGCGACGTAGTCGCGGATGTCGATGCCTAGATCGGGGGTATCGGTCACGGGGTGGGCTCTCCTGTGGCGGGCGTGGCCGACCCCACCCTGCCCCTGGTCCTTTGCGGGAGGGAGAACGCCAGCGGCGGCGGGTTATCTGAGGCCAAGGCCGCGGGCGATGATGCCGCGCAGAACCTCGGTGGTGCCGCCCTGGATGGTGAGTTTGGGGGCGACCAGGGTGGCATAGTCGATCAGGTCTTCGAAATCGACCTGGTTTGCCGGGTCCGGTTTGGCGAATGCGGCGAGGTCACGGGCGCGGGCCGGCAGCGCCTGCTCCCAGATTGTGCCGAGATCCTTTACGATGGAGGCTTCCAGCACCGGCTCGCGCCCTGCCTCCAGCATCCCGGCGACCGAGACCGACATGCGCCGCAGGGTGTGGATCTGGGCGACCAGGCGGCCGATCCCCTCGGCGGCGCGGATGTCGGGATCGTCGCCAAGCGCGCGGATCAGGGCGGTGAGGACGTAGAAGGTTTCCAGGAAACGCTCGGGGCCGCTGCGCTCGTAGGCAAGTTCGGAGGTTGCCTGTTTCCAGGCGCCGTCGATCTCACCCAGGGTATGGTCGGCGGGGATCATCACATCTTCGAAATGGACCTCGTTGAAATCGGTCGAGCCGGGCATCTGGTCGATCGGGCGCACGGTGATGCCCGGCAGCGACATGTCGACCAGAAACTGGGTCAGCCCGTGGCGGCGGTTTTCGTTGGTCGGCGGCGAGGTGCGCAGCAGCGCGATCATGTACTCGGCCCGGTGGGCGTTCGAGGTCCAGATCTTGGTGCCGTTGACGCGGTAGTGGCTGCCCTCGGCTTCGGCGCGGGTTGCGGCGGCGAACAGGTCGGAGCCGGAGTTGGGCTCGGACATGCCGATGGCGAAGCAGAGTTCGCCGCGGGTGATGCGGGGCAGGATGTCGGCCTTCATCGCCGGCGTGCCGTATTTCAGGATCACCGGGCCGGATTGGCGGTCGGCGACGAAATGCGACCAGGTGGGGGCGGCCGCGGCGCGGAATTCCTCGGTGACGATGTAGCGCTCGAGGTGGCTGCGCCCGGCGCCGCCGTATTGGCTGGGCCAGGTCATGCCGATCCAGCCGCGCGCGCCGACGCGCTGGGAGAAGGCGCGGTCGTGGCTGGGGTTTCGCAAGCCGATCTTGGGGTCGAAGGTGCCGCGCGCCGCCTCCTCGGCGAGGAAGGCGCGGACCTCGGCGCGGAGCTTGGCGGTCTCGGGCGGCAGGCGCATGGGGTCGAAGCGGATGGCGGTTTGCATGGTGTCCCTTCCCTAGCGCGCGGCCAGCATGGGCCAGAGGGCATCGGCGCCCTGTTCGGCGACCATGTCGCCCAGCATGGCGGCCCAGTGGCTTTCGGCGCCGAAGTCGTCGCGCCAGCCCCACATGCGCCGGGTGAAGCGTTGCAGGATATGTTCGGCGGTCCAGCCGATGGCGCCGTGGATCTGGTGGGCGATGGCGCCGCCGATGGTGACCGCCTCGCCGGTGCGGATCTTGGCGGCGGCGATCTCCAGCAGAACCGACTGATCGAACGCGGCGCTGTTTTGCAGGGTGTCGGCGGCGGAACCGGAGGCGGCCAGCACCGCCGCGACCTCGCCGGCGAGGCGGGCGAGGTTGTGCTGGACCGCCTGAAATTTGGCGATCGGGCGGCCAAAGGCGACGCGTTCGGTGGCGTAGCGGGTGGAGAGGTCGAGCACGGTCTCGAGCGCCCCGGTCATCTGGGCGGCGCGCACGGCGGCGCCGATCAGCATCGGTGTGTCGGCATGCCAGTGGGCCGGGGTCTCGGCGATCTCGACCGGGTAGATCCGGTCGAACGCGATATCGGCGCGCTCGCCGCCCATGTCGGTCGCGCGGTCGGTGATGGTGAGGGCGCCGGGGGCCATCAGGGCAATGACCTGGGTCTCGTCGCGTTCGGCGATGACGACGACGGCCTTGGCGTCATGGATATGGGGCACGGCGCGGGCGGTGCCGGAGATGGTGCCGTCCGCATCGCAGGTGAGTTGGTCGCCGAGGCGCAGGGGCGCGACGGTCAGCGGACCGGCGGGGCAAGCGATCCCGGCGACATCGAGGAAATGCCCGGCCAGCAGGGTTTCGGCGAGGGCGACCGGGGCGGCGTATTGGCCCGCGACGCGGAGGATATCGAAGCCGTCGAGGATTTCGGCCCCTGCCCCGCCATGTTCCTCGGAGACCCAGGCGCGCGTCAGGCCGGCGTCCTCGAGGGCAACCCAGAGCGGGGCCTTCCAGGCGGGGCTGGTGGCGGCATTGAGGGTCTGCGGGTCGGCTAGGTCGGCGAAGATGCGCGCCGTCGTATCGCGGATGATGTTGTCGGGTTCGCTCAAGGCGGTGTCCTTCCGCGCTGCCTGCCGTGATCAGGTTCGGGGACGAGGGTTCGATTTTGCCTAGCGAAATTGCCCGAATCTGTAAACCGGTGATAGCCAGAGGCGGAAGAACTTATCAGGAGCATGATGTTGGCCACCCCGTCGCCTGCTTCACTCAGGAGGGACGTGGTGCCCCTCGCCGTGGCTCAGACCATCATCTGGGCGGCAATGTATTATTCCTTTCCGGCGCTGTTGCCGGAGTGGGAGCGCGACCTGGGGTGGTCGAAGACCGAAATATCCGGGGCGTTTACCGCAGCCTTGGTGCTGACCGCGCTGTTGGCGCCGATGGCGGGGAGGTTGATCGACCGGGGTGCGGCGCGGCTGATCCATCCGGGCGGAGCGCTGTTGGGGGCGGTGATGCTGGCGGCGCTGAGCCAGGTGACCGAGTTGTGGCAGTTCTATGCGGTATGGATGGGGTTGGGGTTGGCGATGTCGGTCTGCCTCTACGAGGCGTGCTTCGCCATCATCACGGTGACAGTGGGAAATCAGGCGCGGGTGGCGATCACCACGGTGACGCTGTTCGCCGGGTTTGCCGGGACGGTCTCGTTCCCGAGCGCGCATTACCTGACCGGGCTGATCGGCTGGCGGGGCGCGGTGCTGAGCTTTGCCGGGGTCGTGGCCGTGGTGGTGATTCCGCTGATGTTGCTGGGGTTGCGGTTGCTGGAGCGCCACCGGGGAGACGATGTGGCGGAGGAGGCACCCGGCGATGCGGACGGGCGGGCGGCGGTCACTCGGCGACCGGCGTTCTGGCTGCTGGGCTTTGCCTTCGGGACCATCGGGCTGGTGCATGGGCTGGTGCTGTCGCATCTGCTGCCGATCCTGGCGGATCGCGGGATCGGCGAGGCGACGGCGGTGCTGGCGGCCTCGATGATCGGGCCGATGCAGGTGATGGGCCGGGTGGTGATGCTGGCGACCGAGCGCCGGGTGAACACCTTCGGGGTGGCGGCGTTCTGTTATCTGGGCATGGGGGCCGGCTGCACGGCGCTGCTGTTTGCCGGGGTGGCGCCCTGGCTGGTGGCGGTGTTCGTGATGCTGCACGGGGCGGGGTATGGAACCGCGAGCATCGTGCGCCCGGTGTTGACCGCGGAGGTGCTGGGGCGGCGGCGTTTCGGGGTGATTGCCGGGATGCTGGCGATGCCGTTCATGGGCGGCTTCGCCATCGGGCCGACGGTGGCGGCGCTGCTGTGGGAAGCCGGCGGCTACGACCTGGTGGTGGGGCTGGCGGCGGCGGCGGTGATGGCCGGGCTGGGCGCGGTGGTGGTGGCGGGGCGGGTGCGGTAGGGAGCGGTTGCGCCCTATCGGCGGGGTGAACCCCGCCCTACAGCTCGATCACCAGGCCGTCACAGGCGCATTCTTCGGGAACGTTTCCGGTCTCGGCCAGCATCTCGGGGCCCGTGTGGGTAAGGATCAGGCGGCGGGTTTCCAACTCGTGCCGGTGTTCGCGGATCACCGGGGAGTTGAGGTGGAACGACCCCGGTTTGGAGTGGAAATAGCATTCCGCGATCAGCACGTCGGATTCCTTGGCCAGCACCGGCATATGTTCGGTCCAGGGGCGCTGTCACCGGTATAGGCGATGACCTTGCCCGCACCCTCGATGCGGATCGAGGTGGGGATGGTTTGCGGTGTGCGGATCACCGGGTAGGCGGTGACCTTGAGGCAGAGGATGTCGTGCGGCGTCAGCATCGCCATGTCGATCACTTCGAGGGGAAATTTGGGCTGCATTCCGCCGCTGCCGGGAGACAGGGCTTCGGTTATGGCGGGGAGCCGGGCGGCGGTGCCGGGTGGACCGGCGATGGTCAGCGGGGTCTGGCGCCTGGTGCCGAGCATGGCGTCCATCAGGAGCGTGGGGATGCCCGCCGCATGGTCGCCGTGCAGGTGGGTCAGCAGGACCGCATCGATGGTATTGTGGTCGATGCCGAGGGCTTTCAACGCATTGACGCTGGTGGCGCCGAAGTCGATGGCGAAGCGGATGCCGGGGGCATCGACCAGGAAGTAGAACCAGCTTGCGCGAAGGCTGACTCATTTTGGGGATTGAACTAAACAGACCCTAATCTCATCCATGATAGCCTTACCAATCCCGCTATGTGGGACAATTACCGCATTGCGCGAATGCCTACCGCCCTTAAACTACCGCCAAAGGCGCGGTCTTTTCAATGAACGCCGCCAATTCATCATGGAGAGGATACCCATGCCCCATCAACCGGCCTCGACGGCGCTGGACCATATCAAGGTGCTGGACCTGACGCGGGTCCGCTCGGGCCCGACCTGCGTGCGGCAGTTGGCCGACTGGGGGGCGGATGTCATCAAGATCGAGATGCCCAGCAGTCTGGAGGCGGATGGAGCGTTGGGTGCGGGGCGGGCGACCGCCGATTTTCAGAACCTGCACCGCAACAAGCGTTCGCTGACCCTGAACCTGAAGGCGGACGACGGCCGGGCGCTGTTCATGAAGCTGGTTGCGACGGCGGATGTGGTGGTGGAGAACTTCCGGCCCGATGTGAAGACCCGGCTGGGGATCGATTATGAGGCGCTGCGGGCGGTCAATCCACGCATCATCCTGGCGTCGATTTCGGGGTTTGGGCAGGACGGGCCTTATGCCAAGCGGCCCGGATTTGACCAGATTGCGCAAGGCATGGGCGGGCTGATGTCGATCACCGGCGCGCCCGGGGCCGGGCCGATGCGGGTGGGGATACCGGTGGCCGACCTCACCGCCGGGCTGTTCGCGGCGATGGGCATCCAGACGGCGCTGATCGAGCGGGAGAAATCCGGTGAGGGGCAGTGGGTGAACACCTCGCTGTTGCAGGCGCAGATTTTCATGCTGGACTTCCAGGCGGCGCGCTGGCTGGCCTCGGGCGAGGTGGCCCCGCAGGTTGGCAACGAACACCCGACCTCGATGCCGACCGGGTTGTTCCCTACCGCGGACGGGGCGGTGAACATCGCGGTTTCCGGCGAGGTGATCTGGCGGCGGTTCGCCGAGGCGGTGGGGCATGCGGAGTGGGTCGAGGATGCCCGCTTCGCCGACCAGTACAAGCGCGACAAGAACCGTGCAGCGCTTTCGGAAGCGATCGCTGAAGCAACGCAGGCGTGGACATCGAATGATCTGGTCGATGCATTGGTTGCAGCCGGAGTGCCAAGCGGACCCGCCTATCGGATCGACGAGGTGTTCGCCGACCCGCAGGTCCGGCATCTGGGCATCGCGACGGATATCGACACCCTGCCCTTCGGGCCGACGCAGTTGGTCGGCCAACCGGTGGCGCTGACCCGGACACCGACACGGATGGCGGCGCATCCGCCCGACCGGGGCGAGCATACGGACGAGATACTGGGTGGCCTGGGCCTGTCGGGCGACGAGATCGCCGGCCTGCGCCAGCGCGACATCATTTGATCAAGAGGGAAACTGAATGACCGAGAAGATGCTTTCGCGCTCGGACGGCGCCATTGGCCACATGATCTTCAACCAGCCGGAGAAGCACAACGCCGTCAGCCTGGAGATGTGGGAGGCGGCGGAGCGGATCATGCAGGATTTCGGTGCCGACCCGGAAATCCGGGTGTTGGTGCTATCCGGCGCCGGGGGCAAGTCGTTCGTCGCCGGGGCCGATATCTCGGAATTCGACAAACAGCGCGGCTCGGCGGATGCACAAGCCCATTACAACACGCGCACAAGGGCGGTTTACCGGCTGGTGGAGCACTTCCCGAAGCCGACGATTGCCATGATCCATGGCTATTGCATCGGCGGCGGGTTGAACCTGGCCTGTGCCTGTGACCTTCGGATTTGCTCGGACAAGGCCAGTTTCGGGATGCCGGCGGCTAAACTGGCGCTGGGCTACCCGTTCGAGGCGATCAACCGGCTGTCCAATATCGTCGGCATCGCCAATGCGCGGCACCTGATGTTCTCGGCCCAGCGGATCGATGCGGAGCACGCATTGCGGGTCGGGCTGGCGCAACAGGTGGTGGCGCTGGATGAACTGGAGGCGGCGGTGGATGAGTATGCGCGGGTGATCGCGGGCAACGCGCCGTTGACGGTTCAGGCGATGAAATTCATCTCGACCCAGGTGCTGGAGAATCCGGCTGACCGCGATTTGGCCAAATGCGACGAGATGGTCGCTGCCTGCTTTGCCAGCGAGGATTTCAAGGAGGGTCGCCGGGCCTTCATGGAAAAACGCAAGCCCCGGTTCGAGGGGCGTTGAGTGGGGCTGTGCGGGAAGCATTGGAACAGGGTTTGGTCGCAATGAGCGCCGGACGGATCAACTGAGGATATCGCAATGCAGCACGGCAAATTTCAAGGTCGGATCGAAGATGCGCGTTTCGTCACCGGGCGGGGCGCCTATGTGGATGACCTGGCGCTGGAAGGCATGGTGCATGGGGTGCTGGCGCGGGCCGGAGGGCCGGGCGGGATTGCAAATGTCGACGTGAGTGCCGCGCGCGCGGTGCCCGGAGTTCTGGGGGTCTGGACCGCCGCGGATCTGGCCGAGGGCGGGCCGACCCACCTGCCCTGCGGGGTTGCCCTGCCGGGCACCAACGGCGAGACGGCGTTTCAGGCGGCGCGTCCGGTGCTGGCCACCGGGCGGGCGCGGTTCACCGGCGAGGGGGTGGCCTTCGTGGTTGCCGAGACCTGGGCCGCGGCACGCGAAGCCGCCGATCTGGTGGAGATCGATCTGGATGATATCGGCACCGTGGTCGAGTCGCGCGATGCCCGCGCCGACGGCGCCCCGGCGGTTTGGGACGAAGTGCCTGAAAATATTGCCTTTGTCTGGGAAAAGGGCGAGATGGCGGCCGCCGAGGCGGCGGTGGCGGCGGCCCCGCGCCGGGTGACGCTGAACAGCCATATCAGCCGGATCGCGGTGAGCTCGATGGAGCCGCGCGGCTGTGTTGGCGAAGTTGCTGACGGGCGGCTGGTGCTGCATGCCTCGTGCCAGAGTCCGCACGGGATGAAGGGGGCGTTGGCGAAGGTCTTCGGCGTGGAGGCGGCGGATGTGCGGGTGATCGCGCGCGATGTCGGCGGCTCGTTCGGGATGAAGGCGGGGGCGTATGTGGAGGACGTGTTGTGCCTTCACGCCGCCCGCACGCTGGGCCGTCCGGTGAAGTGGATCGCCGACCGCAGCGAGGGATTCCTGAGCGACGACCATGGCCGCGACACCATTGTCAGCGCCACCCTGGGCTTCGACGACGACGGGGCTCTGCTGGGGCTGACGGCGCATTTCGATCTGAACATCGGGGCTTATCTGTCGGGCCGCTCGCTGGGCGCCGGGCTGGGCAATCTGGGCGGGATTTCGGGGGTCTACCGGATCGGGCCTACAGCGGCGACGGCATATGGGGTGTTCACCAATATCCACACGCTGGGGCCATACCGGGGGGCTGGGCGGCCGGATGCGACCTATACCATCGAGCGGTTGCTGGACCTGGCGGCGGCCGAACTGGGGGTGGACCCGTTCGAGCTGCGGATGCGCAACCTGATCCCGCCCGAGGCGATGCCCTACAACACCGGGTTTATGTTCGAGTATGACTGCGGTGAGTTTTCGGAAAACATGAAGAAAGCATCTGAACTATCGGGTAGAAATGGATTTTCTGATCGCCAAACTGACTCCGCTACGCGGGGGATGCTGCGTGGTATTGGCTATGCGAACCCGATCGAGGTGGCGGGTGGGCCGTTTGCCAACCCCGGCCCGGATCATGCGCGGGTGACGGTGAACCCGGACGGGACGGCGCTGATCCATGCGGGCTGCATGTCCACCGGTCAGGGGTTGCAGACGATGTTCTCGGAGTTGGTCGCCGGGAAGCTGGGGATCGCCAGGGCGGATATCCGGTTTTCCCAAGGCGATACCGACGATCTGCCGGGGGGCCGCGGCTCGGGTGGATCGGCGGCGACACCGACGGGAGGGTCGTCGGTAACGCTGGCAGTGCGGGCGGTGATCGAGAAGGGCACGGATATCGCCGCGGAGATGCTGGAGGCGGCGACGGCGGATATCACCTTCGAGGATGGCGCGTTCCGGGTGGTGGGGACCGACCGGTCGGTCGGTCTGGCCGAGGTGGCGGCGTCGCAGGACGCGGGCTTGGCGGGGCAATCGGTCTTCACACCGCACAAGGTGACCTTCCCCAATGGCTGTCATGTCTGCGAGGTCGAGATCGACCCGGAGACCGGCAGCGTCGAGGTCTGCCGCTACACAGTGGTCGAGGACGTGGGCCGGGTGATGAACCCCACCATGCTGGCAGGCCAGATGCATGGCGGGGTCTGTCAGGGCGCGGGTCAGTCGCTGCTTGAGCGGCTGGTTTACGACAGTGACGGGCAGCCGCGCTCGGGCAGTTTTATGGACTACGCCATGCCGCGCGCCGACATGATGCCGGAGATCAGGTTTCAGGCCCGCGAGGTGCCAACGGCGGTGAACCCGGTCGGGGCCAAGGGTGTGGGCGAGGCAGGCACGGTTGGCTCGATGGTCTGTGTCGTCAACGCGGTTTGCGATGCGTTGGGGGCCCGTCATTTCGAGATGCCGGCGACGCCGGATCGGGTTTGGGCAGCGCTGCAAGCGGCACGGCGGTAGGATAGGCACGCCCCGGCCCAAGCCCGTAGGGCAGCCTCGAACAACCCACCGTTGCGGTCGGTTGGCGGAGTAAGGGCAGGTTCTGAGAACCTGCTCTGCACGCTTCAGGGAAATATCTTTCCGACATTTTCTTTGTCCTCGCTCCACCTTCTCAAGGTTTGGACCCGCCAGCAAACCCGGAGCGGTTCACAACGGATCGTGCAGAGATAGGTGGCGCACGCGCCGTCGTCTGGGAAACGGCGTTGAAAGTCGATCAGAGAGCCCGGAGACTCGGGCATGGCAGGTCTCGAAATGGCCAATGTTTATATTTTCGTAACTGCCCAGGTACGGATTTGGAATAGTTTTCTTGCACCAGGGGTCTCGCTGTGATTCATCTGTTTTATGACCGTGTCAAATCCTTCTGGAGCTGTTTGTTTCCGCACGGGTCTTTGAAGACCTGAAGCTGGAGTATGCGCGTTTGCGGTCGGCTTATGAAGCTCAGCAACAAACAATTGCACGGCATGTGGCGCGGATTGAAGATCTGGAGCGTCGCCTCAGCTTGAATAGCAGCAACAGCGGCAAGCCGCCTTCAAGCGACGGGCTAAAGAAGCCCAAGGCTGAACCTCGGACCAAAAGTCTGCGGGGAAAGTCCGGCAATAAACCAGGCGGGCAGAAGGGCCACAAGGGCGGTACCCTTTGCCAAACGGCTGATCCTGCCCATGTTGAAGATCACTTTCCACCTGTCTGCGGGCAGTGTGGCATCGACCTGCGCCAAGATGTGCCTCAGGCACTGCCCAGCGGGCTGCCTGTCTTCGATTGAGGCCCTTCGGCTGGGCCGGAGTTCATACCGATGTTGCGGGTAGATTGCGGCGGCGGCTGCGGTCGCTGCGATTGATTCCCGGCGGCTGGTCTGTATAAGCGCCGGGAAGGCATCAGGCGGCGGACTCTTGTCCAAGAAACGGGCGATATCGGGTCCGCGTTACCCAGCATCACGAGGAGAGCGGAAAATGGCAGTGAAGGTCGCGATCAATGGCTTTGGGCGCATCGGGCGCAATGTGTTGCGGGCGATCATCGAGTCGGGGCGGACCGATATCGAGGTGGTGGCGCTGAACGATCTGGGGCCGGTCGAGACCAATGCGCACCTGATGCGATACGACTCGGTGCATGGGCGCTTTCCCGGCACCGTGACGGTCGATGGCAACAGCATCGATGTGGGGCGCGGGCCGATCCGGGTGACAGCGATCCGCGACCCGGCTGAATTGCCTTGGGGCGATGTCGATGTGGCGCTGGAGTGCACTGGTTTCTTCGCTTCGAAGGAGAAGGCCAGCGCCCATCTGGAGAACGGCTCGAAGCGGGTGCTGATCTCCGCTCCGGCGGGCGGCGCCGACCAGACCATCGTCTATGGTGTCAATCATGGCGCGCTGGGCCCCGACGACTTGGTGGTCTCGAATGCGTCCTGCACCACCAACTGCCTGGCACCGGTGGCCTATGTGCTGGACAAGGCGATCGGGATCGACAAGGGCTTCATGACCACGATCCACGCCTATACCGGCGACCAGCCGGTGCTGGACACCATGCACAAGGATCTCTACCGGGGCCGCGCGGCAGCGATGTCGATGATCCCGACCTCGACCGGTGCGGCCAAGGCAGTGGGGCTGGTGTTGCCGAAGTTGAACGGCAGGCTGGACGGCGTTTCCATCCGGGTACCGACGCCGAATGTCTCGGTGGTGGACTTCAAGTTCGTTGCCAAGCGAGAGACCTCGATTGACGAGATCAACGACGCGATCCGCGCGGCTGCGGGCCAGGATCTGAAGGGCGTGCTGGGCTTTACCGACGAGCCGCTGGTGTCGTCGGACTTCAATCATGACAGCCATTCCTCGGTGTTTCACATGGACCAGACCAAGGTGATGGACGGCACGTTCTGCCGCATCCTGGCTTGGTACGACAACGAGTGGGGCTTCTCGAACCGGATGAGCGACACCGCGGTGGCCATGGGCGCGCTGGTCTGATGAATGCGTGCGTCAACACCAATCCTGATACCGTCTGGAAACCGGGCGCATATCCGCTCAACCAGGCGGTTGCCGATCCGGCGGGCCGCCGGGTTCACCTGACGGGTCAGGTTGCGTGGGACGCCGATGGTCAGGTCATCGGGGTCGGAGACGCCGGGCGGCAAACTGAGGTTGCGCTGGAAAACATCCGCAAGATTCTTGGTGAATTGGGCGGGCGTTTGTCTGATGTCGTCTCGCTCACCACCTATTTTGTCCGCGACGCGGACAAGGACGCGATCAGCCGGGCCAGGGCAGCGGTTTTTGCCAAGCCTAGTGCGCCTGTCGCAACCGGCATTAAGGTCGCCGGGCTGTGGGAGCGGGAGTTGCTTGTCGAACTCACGGTTATCGCCGTGATTCCGGACGATCGGTTTCGGGAGACGGCGGAGACGGATGCGTGACCATTAAGACCCTCGACGACCTCAATCTCTCGGGCCGGCATGTGCTGGTGCGGGTGGATATCAATGTGCCCATGCGCGACCGGCGGGTGACCGACACGACGCGGATGGAGGCGATCGGTCCGACCATGCGGGAGATTCTGGCCGCCGGCGGCAGGCCGGTCCTGCTGGCGCATTTCGGGCGGCCGAAAGGGAAAGTAGTGGCGGAACTGTCGCTGGAACCGCTGGCCGAGCCGTTGGCGGGGGTGCTGGGGGTGCCGGTGCGGTTCTCGGCGGATTGCGTCGGCGCGGAGGCTGAGGCTGCGGCCAGCGCCCTGCCCCCGGGCGAGGTGTTGCTGTGCGAGAACACCCGGTTCCATCCTTGCGAGGAGAAGAACACCGGCGCCTTCGCCGATGAGTTAGCGCGGCTGGGGGATGTTTACGTCAACGATGCTTTTTCGGCAGCGCATCGGGCCCATGCCTCGACCGAGGGGTTGGCGCGGCGGCTGCCCTCGGCCGCCGGGCGGTTGATGCAGGCGGAGTTGCAGGCACTGGCGGGAGCGCTGACCGACCCGGAGCGCCCGGTGATCGCGGTGATTGGCGGGGCTAAGGTTTCGACCAAGCTGGAGCTGCTGGGCAACCTGATCGACAAGGTCGATCAGATCGTCATTGGTGGCGGCATGGCGAACACTTTCCTGGCCGCGCAGGGCATCGCCGTGGGCAAGTCGCTGTGCGAGCATGACCTGGCCGGAACCGCGCGCGGGATCATGGCCAAAGCGCGGGCTGCGGGCTGCGAGATCGTGTTGCCGGTGGATATGGTGGTGGCGCGCGAGTTCAAGGCGGGTGCTGCCAGCGAGGTAGTGGCGGCGGATGCCTGCCCGGCAGATGCAATGATCCTGGATGCCGGACCTGACTCGGTTGCCGACATCGTGGCGCGCTTCGCGGCCGCCAAGACGGTGGTCTGGAACGGGCCGCTGGGGGCCTTCGAGATTGTGCCCTTCAACGCCGCGACAGACGCGGCGGCGCGGGCGGCGGCGGAGTTGACCGAAGCCGGGAAGCTGTTGTCGGTGGCGGGTGGTGGCGACACGGTGGCGGCGCTGAATGCCTCGGGTTCGGCGGGACGGTTTTCCTATGTCTCGACGGCCGGGGGCGCGTTTCTGGAATGGCTGGAGGGCAAGACCCTGCCCGGCGTCGCCGCCTTGGATGCTGGCTAACCCGCATTTCTCACCGAATCAGGTGCATCGGCCCAAAGAATCTGCTAAAAGATCTTTAGCAACAAAGACTTGACAGTTTCAGAAAGAGGGCCCGATGCAAACAGACTGTAGCTCCACTCAACTCAACTCGAATTTGAAGCCTTTGAAAACCGTCGCGTGGTCGCGGGTTTCGACGGCGGGGCGATCACCACGAATGCCGGTGCCTTGCTGCTGCGCCATGCCGACCGGGCGATCAAGGGGACGAACGGGTGGCGGATTGCTTCATCGACCATCGCACACCGGAACTCGTGGTGCACCAACTGCCAGGCATGATGGGCCAGCTGTATTGCCGGGATCGCCCTGGGCCATGAGGACATCGAGGATCACGACGAGTTGCGGCACGATCCGGTTCTGGCCGGTTCTGGCCCTGCTGTCGGACAAGTTGGCGGCGAAGCGGGCCGACTGTGCGGTGCTGGCGGGCAAGAGTACGCTGAACCGCCTGGAGCATGCGCCTGAGGGCGCGCCGGGCCGCTACCACAAGACCGGCCACGACAAGGACGCGCTTGAGGCGCTGTTCGTGACCCTGTTCGTGGAAGCCCACGACACACCTCGGCGGCGCATCGTCCTGGATCCGGACGCGACCGACGATGCGATCCACGGGCACCAGGAGGGCCGGTTCTTGCATGGTTGTTACGACGTAACCGTCCGGTCTCCCCGCCCTTGAAGGGTTTGTGATTGGCGTGCGAGTCTTCGCGTGATCGCGGGCGATAATGTCCGTTTGAATTACGAGGACACTTGAACTTGATGGATCATCGTAGAGGCAATCGGCGGAGCTACTCGACTGCGTTCAAGCGCCGTGTTGTGGCCGAGGCGCTTGAGCCTGGGGCTTCGGTTGCGTCGGTGGCGCGCCATCACGGGCTGAGCGCGACCATGGTGTTCGCGTGGCGTCGTGATCCGCGGTTTGGGCCAGGTGGTGATGGGGTGTTTTTCCTGCCTGTCGAGGTGATGTCGACTGCGATCACCGCCGCGCCGGAGCCGATCAGCCCTGTCAGCGACGGTCGGATCGAGATTGCCCTTGCATCGGGCCATCGTCTGACGCTCAGCGGTGCCTTTGATCCGGACATGGTGGTGCTGTTGGCGCGAGGTCTGAGCGCATGATCCCGGTTGCCGTGCAGACGAAGGTCTGGCTGGCGGCTGGCGTTACCGATATGCGCAAGGGGTTCAACGGTTTGTCGGCGCTGGCCGAGAAGGTTCTGGAGCAGGACCCGTATTCCGGGCACCTGTTCGTGTTCCGGGGACGGCGCGGCGATCTGATCAAGGTCATATGGTGGGACGGGCAAGGGGCGTGTCTGTTTTCCAGGCGTCTGGAGCGCGGCAGGTTCGTCTGGCCATCGCCGGCGCATGGCAGGTTGTCGGTGACATCGGCGCAACTGGCGATGCTGTTGGATGGCATCGATTGGCGCGCGCCGCTGCGCACCTGGCGACCCCTGACGGCAGGATGATTTTCTGAACAAAAACAGAGAAATATGACGCTTTTGGGGTTCCCTTCAGTGTCGCGTTCTGGTATAGAATGGCTATGCTGGATCAGACCAAATCACTGCCCGATAATCCCTCGGAATTGAGGGTGTTCGCGGGGCAATTGGTGGCGACGGTCAAGTCCCAGGCGCTCGAGATTGCCAAGCTCAGGCATCAACTCGCCGGTCATCGCCGTCATCGGTTTGGCTCGAAGTCGGAGACGATGGATCAGCTTGAACTCGGGCTCGAAGAGGAAGAGATCGCGGCGGCGAAGATCGCGCCGCCTGCGCCGCCTGATACTGTCGCCGGGCCGAAGAACAAACCAAAGCGCAAACCGTTGCCGGACAGCTTGCCGCGTAACGAGCAAGTGCTGTCGCCCGGCGAGGCCTGCGGCAAGTGCGGCGAGGTTCTGAAGAAGCTCGGCGAAGATGTCACCGAAGAGCTGGAATACATCCCTGGCCGGTTCATCGTGAACCGCTTTGTCCGGCCCCGCATGGCTTGCACGTGTTGCGAGGCGATCTGCCAGGCACCATTGCCCTCGCGCCCGATCGAGCGGGGTCGTCCCGGCCCGGCCTTGCTGGCCCATGTGCTGGTCTCGAAGTATGCCGATCACCTCCCGCTCTATCGCCAGTCCCGGATATTCGATCGCGACGGCATTGATCTCGACCGCTCGACCCTGTCCGACCGGGTCGGCAAATCGGCGGCACTGCTGGAACCATTGGCTGATATGGTCGGGCGCCATGTTCAGCGCGGCCAGGCGATCTTTGCCGACGACACCACCCTGAAGATGCAGGTGAAGGGCACCGGCAAATGCAAGACCGCCCGGATCTGGACCTATGTTCGCGACGAACGGCCATGGGGCGGCGCCGACCCACCAGCGGCATGGTATCAGTTCACCGTCGATCGCAAGGGCGAGCACCCCACCAAACACCTGGCCGGGTACAAGGGCTGGATGCACGCGGACGGCTATGCCGGGTTCAACGAGCTCTACCGATCCGGTGGTGTCGATGAAGTCGCCTGCATGGCCCATATCCGGCGCAAGTTCACCGATGTCTTCCAGTCGGAGGGCTCGATCATCGCCGAGGAAGCCATCAAGCGCATCGCCGGGCTCTACGTCGTCGAGAAGGATGCCCGCGGCAGTGTGCCCATCGAGCGGGTCCAACTCCGGCAAGCCCGCGCCAAACCGATCTTCGATGCTCTGGAAGCCTGGCTGCAAACCCGGTTGCCAAAGATCTCCGGCAAGTCCGAACTCGCCAAGGCGATCCGCTACGCCCTGACCCGGATGAGGCGCCTGCGCCCGTATCTCGACCACGGCTTTCTGGAGATCGACAACAATTCCGCCGAACGCGCCATGAAGCCGATAGCCCTGGGTCGCAAGAATTATCTTTTTGTCGGCTCAGAGGCTGGCGGTAAATCCGCCGCCATCGCCTATACCCTGATCGAGACCGCCAGGCTCAACGGCGTCGATCCCCAAGCCTGGCTGACCGATGTGCTCAGTCGCATCGCCGATCACAAAATCACCAAGCTCGACGAGTTGCTCCCCTGGCGTTTCGCTCAAACCTGAGCGCAATCGGCCGACGCTGAACCGAACCAGAGCCCCGAGACCGGACGCTTACGTTACGACTGCTGTTGCTATCTGCCGTTGCACATCTTCTGTGGCCGCCACCTGCTGGCCGCCCGGCTCAGGCCGGCAAACATCGACGGCGCCGCGGGGGCCACGCAAGAGGTGGCGCGGCTCGTTCGGCAGATCCGCGAGCCCTGGCCCGGGGTGGAGGTCGTTCTGCGCGCCGGTTCCGGCTTTTGTCGCGAAGAGCTGATGGCGTGGTGTGAGGGCAATGGTGTGCATTACCTGTTCGGGCTGGCCAGGAACGCCCGGCTCCTTGCCAGAAGAGGGGGAACTCGCGGCGGCCAGGGCGGAGCATGAGCAGACTGGCGAGCCGGCCCGCCGGTTCCGCGACTTCATGTACCGGACACGCGACAGCTGGAGTTGCCGGCGCCGGGTGGTCGGCAAGGCCGAACATCTGCGCAAGGGCACCAATCCCCCGTCGTCACCTCGCTGACAGCTGATGAATATGATGGGCGGGCCCTCTACGAGGATCTCTACTGTGCCCGGGGCGAGAGGGAGAACCGGATCAAGGAATGCCGGCTCAACCTGTTCGCTGACCGCACATCGCCCAGCACCATGCGTGCCAACCAACTGCGCCTGTGGTTCGCGTCCTTCGCCTGTGTCCTGATGGAGGCGATCAGGCGCGTGGGTTTGCAACAGACGCGGTTGAAAAATGCCACCTGCGGCACGATCCGCCTGAAACTGCTGAAGCTCGGTGCCCGGGTCGTGGTGCCGGGTCGTGGTGAGTGTGCGCCGCGTCGTCGTCTCGATGGCAACCAGCCATCCTTGTCAGAGGGAGTTCGCCCAGGCCCACGCGCGATTATCGCGCTGAAACGCCGATACCCCGCCGCCTCGGCACACCGGCCCAGCCGCCGGCCGGCTCGTCGTGGCCGAAACACGCCAAACTTGCCATTACAATGGCGCCGCGGTGACGCCGTCGCCAACGCGGCGCGCGGCAAGGCCGAAGAACCGTGCCGGGCAGAGATACCTGGGGCAAAATCAGCAAAACCGCTGCCCAAAACCCATAGGGTGAGAAGTGCGGGCTAAGTCCCGCCTTCCGGCGGGTCATTTCCGCCCATTCGAAAGCAATAGCTTTCGAATGGGCGGAAAAAATCGCGGCGGCGACGTGAGAGGCGGCACAGTCAGGGCAAACCCTATGTTTCCGGGCGGGCTCTCGCGTCCTTTTGACTGCCCTACTTGACCATCTCGGGCGGTGTCATGTAACCCGCAGGCAAGCCATTACAGTGCCAGAGGGAGCCCCGCCATGCGAGCCACCAGAATCGTCCAGAGAATCCTGTCGAACTACGAGAGCGACAACCCCGGCGTGAAGGGCAAGCTGTGCTCGATGCTGATGAACGGCAAGCTGGGCGGCACTGGCAAGATGATCATCCTGCCGGTGGATCAGGGGTTCGAGCACGGCCCGGCGCGGTCCTTCGCGCCGAACCCGGCAGCCTACGACCCGCATTACCATTACCAACTGGCGATCGACGCCGGGCTGAACGCCTACGCCGCCCCCCTGGGAATGCTGGAGGCCGGCGCCGACACCTTCGCCGGGCAGATACCGACGATCCTGAAGGCGAACTCGGCCAACTCGCTGATCCCGGTCGACGCTTTCAAGGACCAGGCGATCACCGCCTCGGTCGACGACGCGCTGCGGCTGGGCTGTGCGGCGATCGGCTTCACCATCTATCCGGGTTCCGCTGCCGGGCTGGATATGTTCGAGGAAATCGCCGAAATCCGCAACGAGGCGGCAGCGGCTGGGGTGGCGACGGTGATCTGGTCCTACCCGCGCGGCGAGGCGCTGACCAAGCCGGGCGAGACGGCGGTCGATATTGCCGCCTACGCGGCCCAGATCGCGGCATTGCTGGGGGCCCATGTCATCAAGACCAAGCTCTCGACCGATCACTTGGAATTGGGTGAAGCGAAGAAGGTCTATGAGGCCGAGGGCATCGACATCGCCAGCCAGGCTGCACGGGTTCGCCACTGCGTGCAGTCGGCCTTCAACGGGCGGCGCATCATGGTGTTCTCGGGCGGCGCAAAAACCGACGCCAGCTCGGTCTATGACAATGCCCGGGCGATCCGCGACGGCGGCGGCAACGGCTCGATCATCGGGCGCAATACGTTCCAGCGCCCGCGCGACGAGGCGGTCGCGATGCTGAACCAGCTGATCGAGATTTATAAGGGCAAGGCCTGAGAGCTGACCGAAAAGGGACCATTCACCCCTCCCCGTGTTTTATGCGCCTGTTTGAAAGCTGACGCTTTTTGCGCATAAGACCCGCCGGGAGGCAGAGCGCAGGGGACCGGACAGGCGCAAAGAACCCGCGCGGGGCGGGGCGAGGTTTGGTTCGCGAGTGCGCACCCTGGCGTTACCGGCGCGCCGCCTTCTTCGCCAGCCGCGCCTCGCGGAACGGCTTCAACCAGTCGCCGGCCATAATGCAGCCATAGGGGTCGACATGGTCGACGACCTCGGCCGAGACGCGCACGGCATCGGCGTCGATCCGAGCTTTCTCCAGCAGGATCTTGGAGCGATCCTTCTCGATCGCCGCCTGCTCGCGGAACTTCAGCGCCTCGGTGATGGTGAGCTGCTTTTCCGTCTCGGCCTCGGTGGTGCGTTCGATCTGAATCACCTTGGCCTCGGCCTGGCGCTGGGCCACCTCGCGCTCGCCCTTGGCGATGGCCAGCAGGCGCTGCTCCTCCTCCTGGATGCGCTGCTCGCGGGCCACCGAGCGGGCTGCCGCGGCGTCCTGCTTTTGTTGCATCCGGTTCTTGAAGCGCTCGTTCGGATCGACATTGGTGACCCGGGCCGAGATCGCGGCGATGCCGAACTTGCCGAAGTTCTGCGCCTTGCGCCGGGGCTGGCCGGTCTCGTCGAGCAGTTTCTCGACGACGAAGACCACCTGCCTGTCATCGCCGAACTCCTGCTGATCTGCACCCAGCGCGACGTTCGCCGTGCCGACCTGCCGACGGCTGGTCGCGCGCAGAACCTCGCGCCGCTTGACGATATAGATGCCGAACTGCATCTGGACCTGGAACTCGTTGTTGAACTCGGTTCGGCCGCCGGAGAAATACTCCTCCGCCGCCATCAGTGAGGCGGTCGCGCCGAGGGTCTCCCAGAAAGCCGGGATCAGTTCGGTGCGGAGCAGGTTCTCGGGCGTGCGGAACTGGCGCGCCAGGCGCAGGAAGCTGTCCTCGTCGTTGGGCAACTCGAAGCGGGCGGTCGCGGTGACCTCGCTGTCGACCTGATCCAGGAAGACCAGGATCTGCGGCCCGAGATTGGCGCTGACATTGCCGCCGAAATTGTCGCGTTCGGCCGCGAGGTTGCCCGCGCCACCATAGGTCGCCTGTACCGACATGGCGTTCTTCCAGGCATTGTAGCGCCCGAAGATATAGGTGTTGTAGCCGACATCGGCGACCATCTTCTCGACGCCGAGGATGGTCCGGACGTGATATTTGAAGCCCGGTTCGGCATAGAAAAACGTGCCGATGAACATGCCGTAACCCAGCGACGCGACGGCGCCCAGGTTCATCGCCGATTTCAACATATGCAGCCGTGGCGGCGTGATCTTGACCCAGAGCGCGGCCAAACCCGCAAGACCAAGACCGAGTAGAATATACATTCCAGACATGCTTTCCTCCTCTGATCCCACTTCTGATGAATGGCTCTGATATATGGGGATCCTGAAATTACCGGCCAAAGGAAGATCAGACAATGACGCCACAAGATATAGTGGAAATGCTGGGTTTGGCCCCCCATCCAGAGGGTGGTTGGTACCGCGAAACATGGCGTACGGAGGCAGCCGCGGGCAGCCGCGCGGCGGGCACGGCGATCTATTATCTGCTTGAAAAGGGGCAGATTTCCCGCTGGCACCGGGTTGATGCGGCGGAGATCTGGCACTGGTATGCGGGGGCGGCGCTGGAACTGGCACTGTCGCCGGATGGCCACAGCCGCGAGATTGCGGTTCTGGGGCCGGGAATCGAGGCCGGGATTCAGGGTGGGAATCAGGTTGAGGAACGCCCGCAGATCGTGGTTCCGGCGGGGTGCTGGCAAAGCGCGAAATCCAAGGGCGAATTCACCCTGGTGGGCTGCACCGTGAGCCCCGGTTTCGAATTCGGCGGGTTCGAAATGGCGCCATCGGGCTGGGAGCCGGACGGATGAAAAACGCGGCAAGCCGCGTTGCGCCTATGGCGACCGGCGCAAAGCTCTGCTAATCGGTCAGGGCAGGCGAAGGAGGGCGCGATGTATACCGATACGACCTATTGCGATGTTGGCTATTGCCTGGCCGAGCATTCCGGCGGATTCGCCTTTCAACCGCCCCGGACGGTGTTCTCCGATCGCGACAAGCCGTTGGGGATGCGGGCGATCCAGAACTGCCCGGCGGTCAACAGCATCGAGCGCCAACTGGTCGAAATGCCCTCGCCGATCGGCATTCACCTGACCCTGGAGGATGACGGCACCGGCCCGGCGCTGGAGGTCATCCCGACCGGAACTTTCGCCCAGCCCGAAATAATCGGCGAGATGATTTCGCTGGAGCCGCCGGAACGCTGGCGCCACCCGAAGATGCCGGTTCTGCAGATCTCGCTGCCGTTCTTCTTCGTCACCGATACGCCCTGCATGGTGGCGCAATTGCCGCCGTTCTTTGGCCCGGCGACGCGGCGCTGGCCCGGCACCATGGTTGCCGGGCGCTTTCCGCTGACGGTCTGGCCGCAGAACCTGACCTGGGCCTTTGAATGGGACCGGCCCGGCGAGGAACTGATCATCCGCCAGGGCGAGCCGCTGTGCTACTTCCTGTTCGAGTTCAACCACCCTGACAAGCGCCCGAAGCTGGTCGAGGCGGCGCTGACCCCGGAGCTGGACGAGTATCGCCAGGGGATGCAGGGTATCCATCACCTGACCCAGGATATCGAGGAGGTCTGGGAGATGGCCAAGGCGCGCCGCCCGGAGCGGCTGCTGGTGCCGCTGGCAGAGGCGGAAGCGGAGGCGGAGAATGCCTGAACCGATCCTGGTCGATGTGGGTTGGCGCAACTGCTCGCCGCAGGCGGCGCTGGCGTTCTTCCCGCCCGAGCCGGTCAGCACCGGCGAGGCGGAGGCGATCTCGCATCTGTTTCCGGCCGGCGGGTCCGCGAACGATCTGGTGCATCGGATCGTGCAGGTGCGTTGCCCCTATGACGTGACGATTCAGCTGTCGCCGCCCGGGGTCCGCCCGGTGCGGTGCTACCGCAAACTGAACGAGCGGGGCCTGTCCGAGGCGGGGTTCCAGGGGCTGGTGTCGCCAGTCATGCCCACGGCACAGCGCGACGACGGGACCCCCGCTGTGCAGATCTCGCTGAACCTGATGATCGTGACCGAGGAGCTCTGCGCGCTGCATCTGATACCGCCGTTTCTCTCGCCCGGATTTCGCGATTGGCCCGGTACCGTGGTCGCGGGCCGGTTTCCGGTCCGGAGCTGGCCGCGGCCGTTGAACTGCGTGCTGGAGTGGCAGGACCGCGACCGCGACTGGGTGCTTCGGCGCGGCGATCCGATGGTCTACCTGATGTTCGAGTTCGACGACCCCGCCAAGCGCCCGCGCATGGTCGAGGCGGCGATGACAGCACCGCTGGAGCGCCACTTCGCTCAAGTTGACAATGTAAGTTCGTTCGGCCGCAATGTCGGCCCGATGTTCGAGGAAGCCGCGCAGCGGCGCCCCGCCCGCCTGCTGAAACCAAAGAGGACCGGATGCCCAGACTTTTCGTGAACTCGATGTCCAATTTCATGATCCAGGGGGGCGTCGTCAGCTTTACCCTGCAGGATCAGGCGACCAAGACCAAGGGCGGCCAGCCGAAGCAGGTCGAGCCCGAGGATATTGTCGATGTGGTGATGCGCGAGCAGGACTTTGGTCAGTTGCTGCAATTTTTCAACCAGCATTTCGCGGCCTATCAGCAGCAGGCAGCCAAGCAGCCCGGTATGCAACCCAGTATGCAACCCGGATTGCAGCCAGGCGGCCGCCCTGCCCCGGTCGCTGCAGCAAAGCCGAATGCGCCGCCGGTGCCGACCGGTGGCGGCTTCAAGATCCGTCCCAAGGGGAACTGAGGCACCGATGCCCGAAACCACGCCCCCCGCCCGGCTGTATCTGGCGACACCGCTGAATTTCGAGCCGGAGCCCTTCGCCGCTCTGCTCGACCGCGCCCTGACGGCGCAGCCGGTGGCCTGCCTTCGGCTGGACCTAGGGGCGGCGGAGGAGGAGCAGTGGCGCGTGGCGGCGAACCATCTGCTGCCCGTAGCCCATGCCCATGACGTCGCTCTGGTGATCACCGACCATCACCGGCTGGTGGTGCCGCTGGGATTGGATGGTGTGCATCTGGCCGCCAGCCGGGTGCCGGTGCGCGAGGTGCGCAAGGCCTTGAGGCCGGATCGGATCATCGGCGGCTTCGCCGGAGTCTCGCGCCATGCCGGTATAAACCTGGCCGACGCCGGGGCGGATTATGTGGCGCTGGGCCCCGTGGCCGAGACGGGGGCACTGGGCGATGGCAGCCGGGCCGATGACGCGCTGTTCCAGTGGTGGGCTGAGACCATCGAGACCCCGGTGGTCGCCGAGGGCGGGGTCAGCCCCGCCGACGCAGTGCGGTTGGCGCCGTTCGCCGACTTCGTGGTGCCGGATGTTGGCGTGTGGACCGCACCGGAGGGGATCGAGGCGGCGCTGGCAGTTTACGCGGAGGCGCTGGTTGAGTGAGGGGGACCGCTCTCGCCCCCGCCCTTCCGTCATCCCCGCGAAAGCGGGGACCTCATTCCCCGAGACACCGAGATGCCCGCTTTCGCGGGGATGACAGCCGCCAATGCGGCGTGTCCGCTTCCAAGGCTTTTCCCGACAATCAAAATTTGACTTGGAGCGTGGCGTTTGTGAAGGATTTCCAACGCGGGCCACAGTCAGTCCACGCCGAAATCTTGCGCCCTGGCCCGCATCGAAAATCCTTCACACAAGCACGCGTTCGCCACAGGTCCCACGAAGGTCTGCTCGTGGGTGTCTTCCTGACATATGTTCATCCGCCTTTGCCATCAAATGCCAACGCCTTGAATTCGTTAAAATTTCATAATTTCATTTATATTCAACAGCTTAACCCCATGCACTAATCTGTGCACACACCTCTCGCCCACCCTGCCGCCCCGCCTCACACGTTCAGCAGCAGGTATTCCCGTTCCCAGGGGCTGATGACGCGCATGAATTCCTCGAATTCATGCTGCTTCACGGCGGCGTAAAGATCGGAAAAGCTGGTGCCCAGGGCCTCGCGCAGGGCCGCGCAGCTCTTGAACTCCTCGATCGCCTCGAGCAGGCCATAGGGCAGTTCGCGGGCGCGGTTGTAGCTGTCGTCGGTGACCTCAGCGCGTGGTTCGCGCTGTTCGGTGAGGCCCAGATAGCCGGTCGCCAGCGAGGCGGCGATGGCCAGGTAAGGGTTGGCGTCGGCCCCGACAACCCGGTTCTCGACTCGGCGCGCCTCGGGCCCCGAGATCGGGATGCGCAGCCCGGTGGTGCGGTTGTCGCGGCCCCAGTCGAGGTTGATGGGCGCGGTCAGGTTCGGCACCAAACGGCGGTAGGAATTCACATAGGGTGCCATCAGGCAGGTGGCGGCGCGCAGATAGGTCTGCTGACCGCCGATGAAGTGGCGAAAGGCGTCGGAAGCCGAGCCGTCGGGGTTGGAGAACAGGTTCTGGCCGGTCTCGGCCACCAGCACGCTTTGGTGAATATGCATGGCGCTGCCGGGTTGGCCCTCCATCGGCTTGGCCATGAAAGTTGCGTAGCAGCCACAGCGCAGCGCCGCCTCGCGGATCAGGCGCTTGAACAGGAACACCTGGTCGGCCAGATCGAGCGGGTCGCCGTGGTTGAGGTTGATCTCGAGCTGGGCCGCACCCGCCTCCTGGATGATGGTGTCGATGTCCAGCCCGAGCGCCGCCGCATAGTCGTAGATGTGCTCGATCACCGAGTCGTACTCGTCGACGGCGGCGATTGAATAGGCCTGCGCCTTCTGCGCTTTGCGGCCGGAGCGCCCGATGGGTGGCTCCAGCGGGTAGTCCGGGTCGATGTTGGGTTTGGTCAGGTAGAACTCCAACTCCGGCGCCACGATCGGGTGCCAGCCCTTGTCCTGGTACAGCGCCAGCACCCGGCGCAGCACCGAGCGCGGCGCAAATTCGACCAGTTCGCCGTCGCGGTCGCAGACGTCGTGGATCACCTGCACCGAGCGGTCGCTGGCCCAGGGTACGGCGCGGGTGGTCGATAGGTCCGGGCGCAGGGCCAGGTCGGCGTCGGTATCGTAGGACGAGAAACCCTCGAAATTCGGGTATTCGCCGGTGATCGTGAGGAAGAACAGCGAGGTCGGCAGGTAGGTCGGCGCAATGCGGGTGAACTTCGCCGCCAGCATCACCTTGCCGCGCCCGATCCCGGCGAAATCTGGGGTGACGCATTCGACCTCCTCGACCGCGTGGTCGCAGAGCCAGATCGCCAGATCGTCGATGGTATCGACCGAGGCCGGCGGCGAGACGCCAAGGCTGATCTCGGGGTTGATGCGCCCGGGTTGGGAATCGGCTGAGGGCGGGAACCGATCATTCATGAGAGGCCTGCTGGGTTTTGTGCTGCGCTCGTTGGTGGGGAAGATAGCACGGCGGGGGTGCGGGCTGGCAAGGGGGGCCGCTTCTTCGGGCCCGGTTAACCGGGCGCAAAGCTTTCCCACACGGTTCTTCAATCGTCCTCAGGCAGTGTTCGCGGGACTTACCATTGCCGGGAGGACCCCTCGGGATGATCCGCTTTGCCGCCCTCGCCTTGATCTGTGGCGCCTGCTCGTCGACCTACTACACCGAGGACGAGAGCGAGACCCGCGTCCTTGTTGGCGCAAGCGGGCTGATCAAATCCAAGGTGCGCACCTATACCGAACTGATGGACACCGGCAAACGGATCGTCATCGACGGGCAACTGGTCTCGGCGGATGCGTTTATCGGGTTCTCGGTGCCAGGGGTGTGCTATACGCAAAACGCCGTGTTCTCACCCCATGCGGCCAGCTATCTGGGCCTGTGGCCTGCCCGCGCCGCGACCGAGCGGCTGACCAGCATGTTGCCGAAACCACTGGGAGACTGGTTCCGGGGAAACATCGCATATTATGACTGGATCGGCTTCGCGGCGTTGGACTACGCCGGGCTGTTGCGTATCTGGCCCGAGGGGGCCTTGGCAGCGCGGCTCCATCGAGAACGCCAACGGCATTCTCAGGCGCAACCTGCCACGCAAGACAGAACTCGCCGACTACACCGAGCAGGATATCCAGATATCGTCTGGGCCAATAACACAACACCCCGAAAACGCCTCGGTTTCTTAACCCCCGCCGAGGCCTTCCTACATCAACTCAGGTGTTGCACTTGAAATGTGAATCCAGCGGGCGGCACAAGGGGTGAGTAATTACAACTAACTTGGTAATTGATTGTTAATACTATAAATTGCCAATTGGTTGTTTGTTTTTCATCTGAAGTCAGTCCTCATCAAGGCCCCGCGCCACCACGGCACCGCAGTGCTCGGCCAGCGCCTTGCGGTCGGGGAATGCTTGAGGCTTGACCGGTTCGTGGAAGATTACCTCGGCGCGACCGCCGAAGGAGCGGCTCATGACAGTCCAGATATGACCTTCCAACTCCATATTGCCCCACCAGCCGTAGATGCTGGGCGGCAAACCGGAGCCTGGCGCCGGGGTGTAGCGCACGGTGACCGGCTGGATCCAAAGATCGGCGCCGTGATGGTCGTAGAAGAAGGCCGAGAACAGCGAGCTTTTGAATGGCAGGACCCGGAGGCCATCGGTCGAGGTGCCCTCGGGGAAGAAGGTCAGCAACTGGTTGGCGGCGATGCGCGCACGCAGGATCTGTTCCTGCTCCTTGGCCTGACTGCGTTGGCGTTTGATGAAGACGGTGTCGGTGACAGCGGTGATGAAACCGATTGCAGGCCAGTCGCGGACATCGGATTTGGCGACGAAATACATCAGCTTGACCGAGCGCAGGGTCAGAATGTCGGCCCAACTGCAATGGTTCGAGACCAGCGCGCCGCTGGCCACTGGCGTGCCGCGAACCACCAGGCGAAGCCCGAGCAGCCAGAGACCTGCGCGCGACCACAGCCGCGCCACCAGGAAGTGATAGGTGATGATCCGGTGCCCCAGCCAGGCCCGCAGATAGCGCCCGGTGACGAAGACCGGCAGCGCCACCACCGTCATCGAGAGGAAGGTGATCATCCGAAGCAGACCGGCGATGCGCCCGAGAGGGGTTGGGTGGGGCAGTATCGGCGGGGGCTCCGCGTTCCAGGTGTTCATGTAATCGCCAGTCAGCCGAGAATGCGGTCGACCGCCCCACCGCGCTGGCGCGTGTAGAACTTGCGGTACCGGTTGACCATGCGCGCGGTGTCCATCAGCAGGCAGACATCGACGGTATTGAAATCGTGGTCGATATAGGCGCCCTCGCCGATGAAGCCGCCGAACCGGATATAGGCCTTTATCAACGCCGGGATCTGGCGCATTGCCTCGCCTTTGTCGACTTCACCGGGGGGCAGGATATCCATCCGCGCCCGGCTGTCGGCGATGGCGGTGACCCGGAGATCCGGTGGCGCCAGGTGGTTGAAATGCAAGTAGCTGAGCGCCTGGGCCAGTGGCGCCGGGTCGGTGCCGTGGAAGCTCGCCACCCCGAACATGATGCCGATGTCGTACTCACCAACATATTGGCCAAGGCCGGCCCAGAGCAGGTGCATCCCAGCGCCACCACGATGGTTTGCATCGACGCAGGAGCGGCCCAGTTCCAGGGTCTCGCGCGGGTAGTTCATCAGCAGTGTCAGGTCGTATTCGCCGGCGCCGTAAAAGCCGATACCGCGCTTTGCCCGTTCGCCGCGCAGCAGACGATAGGCGCCGACCACGCCATGTTCGACATCGCCGTCGTTGGATTCGTTATCGATCAGCAGGAGGTGTTCGAAGTAGGGGTCGAAACGGTCGCGCTCGCGGCGGTCGGCGGCGTCCTCGGGGCTGGCGGCGGCACCCATTTCCTCGACGAAGATGCGATATCGCAAACGCTGTGCGGCGGCGACGTCGTCCTCTGACTCTGCCAGTCTGACCGTAAACCGGCCAGCGTCGATGCGCATCGCATACGCCCTTCTCCGTCGCTGCCGATCCCGGCGGATCCGTCGCCTGATCGGGTTGGTGACACTATGGGGGTTGGGATGTTAACGCAACCTCCGCCGCGGTCGTGTTATGGTTGGTTGTGGTTTTAGAGAATCGTTATTGTCAGCAACGCTACCGCCCCTGACGGGCGGACCCCGGTCAGGCGTGAGTCAATCATGAACGGTCGGGGGCAACCAGTTCCAACGGAAGATCATCACCATGCAGGACAACCTTGCCCTGGTTCTCGAAATTGACGGTAACGCGAGAGCCAACGATCGACTGGATCTGGCCCAGCCCCCATTCCGTTTCGGTCCGGTGACGGATGATCGCGCCGACTTCGAGGAATGCATTCGACATGGCCGCGATGTAGCCGATCAGGCCAGATGACGCCACCAAAAACGCCGCCGAAAAAACTGGGAGACCAATATAAATGACACTGAGCTTGCCGGTACTCTCTGTGCGCGAATTTGCCACGACCCGGTCGGCGCGGTGGTGAACGGCACCGACCTGATCAGCGAGGTGGGAACTGCGAACGCGACAGAGGAAATGGCGATGGTCGCGCAGAGCGCGCGACGCGCGGCGGCGCTGTTGAAATTCCACCGTCTGGCATTCGGCACCGCCGGTGATCCCAACGCGATGCTGACGCGTGACCAGCTGTGCGAGCGGCCATGGATGTGCTTGTGGGCCCCCGGGTGCAACTGATTTGCAGCGCTCCGGAGGGGCCAGAGATTGCCCTGCCGGCGGCACGGCTGATTTGCCTGATGCTTCTTGCGATCCGGGCAATGCTGGGGATGAATGGGGTCCTGAAGATAGTGTTGCCAACCAGTGAGACGTTCCCGGTTGCGGTTCTCGTCGAGGGTGAGAAAGCGGGTGCGGGCGCGGATCAGCACTGCGGGTTGGCCGGTGGTGCCGAAAATCCGCAACGCGGATTTTATCACGGGCATAAGACCCGCCGGGAGGCGGTCCCTCAGATCTTCTCCAATCCCTCGCAATACTGCTGCTGGCGTCTCTTGTAGACATCGGCGGCGCGGCGCAGTTCGGCCGCCAGCGCCTCGTCGATCGGGCGGATCACCTTGGCAGGTTGGCCAACGGCCATGGAATAGTCCGGGATCTCCTTGCCCTCGGTAATCAGGGCGTTGGCACCGATCAGGCAGCCCTTACCGATCCTTGCCCCGTTCAGCACCACGGCGCCCATGCCGATCAGTGTGCCGTCGCCGATGGTGCAGCCGTGCAGGATGGCTGAGTGCCCGACCGTGACATCGGCGCCGATGGTCATCGGAAAGCCCGGATCAGTGTGGAAGACGCAGCCGTCCTGCACGTTGGTGCCGGGGCCGATGACGATGGGTTCGTTGTCGCCGCGCAGCACCGCATTGAACCAAATGCCGGTCTCCTCGGCCAGAGTCACCTTACCGATCACCCGCGCACCCGGGGCGATGTAGCAGTTGCCGCTGGCGGGCAGTTTCGGGGCGGCGCCGTCGAGTGCGTAGAGGGTCATCCTTGCTGCTCCCCAATCTTGGTGTCGAATTCCGCATAGAGCGCCTCGACATGGGGTTGCAGCCATTTCTGACGGTCCCGGCGCTGGCGCTCGGCGGTGATGATTGTCCTGATCCGGGAATAGCAAGCCACAAGGTCGTCATTAATCAGGACATAATCATATTCCGCCCAGTGGCTGATCTCGCCGCGGGCCTTGGCCATGCGCCCGGCAATGATCGTATAGCTGTCCTGGCCACGGTCTCGCAGGCGGGCATCGAGGGTGGCTATCGAGGGGGGTAGAATGAAGACGGTAACCACCAGCGCGCCGAGGTTGGAATTGCGGAGCTGCTGGGCGCCCTGCCAGTCGACGTCGAACAGCACGTCGCGGCCGGACTGGATCGCTTCTTCGACCGGGCTGCGTGGGGTGCCGTAGGAGTTGCCGAAGACATGGGCGTGTTCGAGCATCTGGCGCGCCGCTACCATTTTGTCAAACCGTTGCTGTGAAACGAAAAAGTAATCATCCCCTTCGCGCTCGGCGGACCGGGGGGGGCGAGTGGTGGCCGAGATCGACAGGGAAAATCCCGGGTTCTCGGCCAGCAGTTTGCGCGACAGTGTGGTCTTGCCCGCGCCCGATGGCGAAGACAGTACGAAGAGAATGCCGCAGCGATCTGAGCCGGGGTCTGCGCTTGGGGCGGTCATGGGGGGTCGCGGTCTCCTGCTGTGGGCGCGCTGCCCGATGTGCAGCCCGGTGCGCAGCAACCATAACCGGGCGTTGCTCCGGGTCAACCGCCCACACCGCGCGGGCCTCTGCCCCGCCGCTGTGGCACGGTAATTGCCGGTGTTCCCTTCAAGTGGGTTCGGCCATGGCGGCAAGCCCGGGAAACTGTAAACAAGGGGCAAGGACATGCAGGGTAACGAGGGTGATTACACGGGCAGGCAAAATGGTGGCAACAGCATCGAACTGGCGAGCTACCGTCTGCCTCGCAACAAGAACGAGATGATCCACTCCGAGATTCGTGCGCTCTACACCTACTGAGAGCGCCTGCGCGCCGGGCGGCCCTGCCCTTATCGAGCCGAGGTCGATCCATGCGACATGACCGGCGATGCGCGCCATCTGTTCGTGCTGGAGGATATGGGCCGCGGCAATATGCGCTTTCGGCTTGCAGGCACGGCGCTGCTGGACGCCTTCGGTTACGAGCTGTGCGGCATGAGGTGCGCTCGATCATGGAGGGCAAGGCGCGCGAAAGCTTCCTCGCCCTGGTCGCCGAGACCCTGGCCGAGCCGGGGGTCGGTTATGCCGACAGCACGCGCCGGACGGGGTGACGGTGTGGGAGGTGCTGCTGCCGCCGCTGCGGGGCAATTTTGGCGAGATCGACCGTCTGATGGGCGGCCTGCACCCGGTGAGCGGGCGCACTCCCGAAGCAGGCGATGTGCCGCTGCGGTTCACCATCGACGAAATGTCGACCCGCCCGGTCACGGATGCACACGATACGGTCCAGGGCGACGCCATGCCGCTGGCGGGCTTCGGCGAGAGCCAGGCGAGCTTCGAGGGTGCGGGTAGTGAAGGACCAGGAGTGAGTTTTGGCAGGGTGGGTCTTCTCGACCCACCTTTCTTCGCGGATCCCAATGAATGGCGGGTCGAAACGACCCGCCATTCATTAGGTCGTTAGGTGCCCGCGGCACCTGCGATAAACGCTGTCAGGTCACCATATCCCGTCTTGCGCATCTCGAACTCCAGCCCCAGGCGCTTGGCCCCGGCGCGCGCCTTGGCTTCCAGCGCCGGGTCGTCGGTTTGGGCCAGGTAGACGATCTTTTCGTAGTTGCCGAACATCATCGGCAGCAGTTCCGGGTGGCGGTCGAACCCCATGCCCTTCCAGATCAAGGTATCGAACTGGCGGGCCAGGAAGTCGGTCAGGTAGAAGGATGTGATCTCGCCCGCCTCGGTGCGTTCCGAGAACGCCTCGTTACCGTCGAAGAAGCTGTAGCAGTGGGGCCCCTCGATGCGCTCAACGCCTTCCTCGGCGCAAACCTTGTCCAAGAGGCCGCTAGTGCCGCAATCGGCATAGACGACATAGACTTGGGCGTAACCGCAAGTGCGGGCGTCGCGGATCTTTGCGCGGACCGCTTCGGGGATTTTCTGTGGCTGGTTGTGGAGCTTGGCGGGGAGGCATGTGAGGTCGAGATGCGACCAGCCGTTGAACCGGGTCAGCGCCAGGATCTCGCGCGCCAGTGCGCCGCAGGCGACCAGCAGGACGCGGCCCGAGGCATCCGCAGCGTTGGCGGAGGTTAGGCCGGTTTCGGTGAGGCTGTCGTCGTCAAGTTTCATGGCGTTCTGTCCAGCTTTCAGAGAGTAAAATGGCACCGCGAGGCACGAGTTCAACTTGCGGCGCCCCTTCCTAACTCTCCCTGCCCCGTTGTCAGAATCTGGATCAGAATCCGGCGAGGTCAAAATCTGGCGGAAGGAGGGGATGCCAAGCGGAAACGCAGGGCCTCAGACGCGAGCGGCGAGGAGGTTGTGCTTGCGATCCATGTATTCCTTGGCTGTCTCCACCGCCACGGCCGCGTCACGGCAATAGGCGTCGGCGCCGATGGCTTTGCCGAACTCCTCGTTCAGCGGCGCGCCGCCGACCAGCACCACAAAGTCGTCGCGGGTGCCCCTCTCCTTCAGCGCGTCGATCACGACTTTCATGTAGGGCATGGTCGTGGTCAGGAGCGCCGACATGCCGAGAATGTCCGGCTTCTCCTGATCGAGCGCTTCGAGGTAGGTCTCGACCGAGTTGTTGATGCCAATATTGATCACGTCGAACCCGGCGCCCTCCATCATCATCGCAACAAGGTTCTTGCCGATGTCGTGGATGTCGCCCTTGACCGTGCCTATCACCATCTTGCCAAGCTGCGGCGCGCCGGTCTCGGCCAGCAGGGGCTTCAGGATCGCCATACCCGCCTTCATGGCGTTGGCGGCCAGCAGGACCTCGGGCACGAACAGGATGCCGTCGCGAAAATCGATGCCGACGATCCGCATGCCCTCGACCAGCGCCTTGGTCAGCACGTCATAGGGCATCCATTTGCGCGCAAGCAGGATGTTGACGGCCTCCTCGATCTCCTCACGAAGACCGTCGTAGAGGTCGTCATGCATCTGTAGAACGAGCTCGTCATCGTCGAGTTCACTGAGGACGATTTCGTCTTCTTCGTCGGCCATCGCGTTATCCTTCACGCCTAGTGCCCGCAGAATCCACGGTTCTTTCTCCAGGTGATACTCAGGCAGTTTTTTTCGCGCAGATGCAATAAAATCGTCATCCCTCGGACATAAACCGACCGAGTTACGGAAAGTCTGTTCAAAATCAGGAAAAAAGGGGCTGACCCAGATAGCTCATTTTTGGAGTTATCATGGAAGCTATGCGCAGGAGTCGTCTCAGTCCCTGTAAACAGGATCGTTTGATCGCGCATTTTGTGTCTGGATCGACGGCGCTTACAGCGGCCAGTCTGTGTGGCGTGAACCGCAAGACAGCCGGTTACTTTTTCCACCGTCTGCGTGAGATGATTGCCTTGGACCTGGAGGCTGAGAGCGCAGCGATGTTCGGGGGTGAAATTGAAGTGGACGAGAGTTACTTCGGCGGCAAGCGCAAGGCTAAGCGTGGTCGGGGTGCGGCTGGAAAAATCCCTGTATTCGGCCTGTTGAAGCGGGGTGGGCGGGTATACGCAAAGATTATTGCCAATGCCTCAAGCGCAACATTAATACCCATCATTGAGCGCAAGGTGATCCCCGGCAGCATCGTCTGTTCTGACTGCTGGAAGGGCTACAACGTCTTGGATGTATCCGACTTCAAGCACTTTCGGATCACCCCCTCAAAGCTATTCGCCGACGATGAAAATCACATCAACGGCATCGAGAATTTCTGGTGCCGGGCAAAACGTCATATGCGCAAATTCAACGGTGTTCCGAAGGCCCAATTCGGCCTGTATTTGAAGGAATGTGAGTGGCGTTTTAACAACAGTGACCCATCAATCCAATTATACCGAATAAGACAATTGATTAAGCGGCATCTAAGGCTTTGTTGCATGGAAGTTCAAAGGCTGCAGAAGGTTTTCAGGTAGTTTTTTTCAACTGATCCTGATGGTTTCAGGCATGCCCAGTTCCATGAAGGTGTTGAGAATGGTGACACCGATTGCGGCTTCTGTCTTCCGGGTTTCGAATTTTCGACTGCGTAATTTGGCGCCAATGATGATTTTGAAACGGAACATGGCGGTCTCGGCCAAGGATCGCCGGTGATAATTGCTTTCCTTTTTCCATTCCTTGCGTCCGATCTGATGGATGCGTCGAACAATCTGGCCACGGGTCGGTGGCGGGTCCTTCAAATTTCGCGGCGCCACGATGGATGCCCCCTTTCGTGGCGCGATCACCGGCCTGGCATTCCGCTCATGGATGGCGCGATGGCAGTGGAAACTGTCATCGGCCGTATCGGCGGAAACCTGATCAAGCGGCTTGTCGATCTGATCAAGCAAGCCTGGCAGAACCGGCCCATCATGCACATTATTCAGTGTCAGTTGATGGGCAATGATTTCCCCCGATGCCTCATCAACACCCAGATGCAACTTTCGCCAGACACGGCGCTTGTCAACACCGTGAGCGCGGACCTTCCACTCCCCTTCACCAAATACTTTCAGCCCGGTGCTGTCGATTACCAGATGCAAGGGGCCGGATTGATCATTGCGCTTCAGACATTGATTGGGAACCTTCACTCGCTAAATTCACAAACCAAGTGCAACACCGGTATGCTCCGGAGTTGCTATGGGCAAGGCCAAACACCGAGCAGCAGGCACAAGGCGCACAAAATTGCGTCATCATGATAAACCGCTCCCTTGCCGCGAACCGCATGCCATTGATCAATTACCGCATCATCAATCCAAAGCGTCAGTGAGCCGCGTTCGACAAGAGAGGCATTGTAATTGCGCCAGTTGGTGATCCGGTGTTGGGGCTTCGGCGAAGCAAATCATTCTGGTAATTGTTTGTCCATCAACAGGATAAATCAGAATTCAAGAAGCCTGGGAATCCCATAAATTCGGAGGCTCCATGCAACAAAGCCAGCATCTAAGGTAGTTATCTGGGTCAGCCCCGGAAAAAATTAGATGCGGCGGCGCCCACGGCGGCCGCGCCGCTGGGCATCAACGGCTGCAGCATCACCGGTTCCGTCGTTGGCAGACGTGAAGTCGCCGATGCGGGAGCGGATTTCGTCGAGGCTGGGCCGGAGGCCGGGGGTATGCGCCTCCAGCGCCGCGCGCATGGCCCGGATATGCGCCGGCATCGAGCCGCAGCAGCCGCCGATCAGGCGCGCCCCGGCGTCGCGGGCGAGGCAAGCGTAATCGGCCATCAGTTCCGGCGTGCCGTCATAGTGGATATGGCCGTCGACATATTTCGGGATGCCGGCATTGGCCTTGGCGATGGCGATGGCTCCGGGCGCGGCACCAGTGATGCCGAGGACAGTCCGCAGCAGGTCCGGCGCGCCGATGCCGCAATTGGCGCCGAGCGCCAGCGGCGGGTTCGGCAACGCGGCGGCAAGCGCGGCGTAGGCTTCGCTGGTCACCCCCATCATGGTGCGCCCAGCCGTATCGAAACTGAGGGTGGCGCAGAACGGCGCATCCTGATTGGCGGCGGCCTCGGCGACGGCGTTGAACTCCTCGACCGACGAAATGGTCTCGGCCCAGATTACATCGGTGCCACCCTCCAAGAGCGCCGCGATCTGCTCCTCGAAGGCATCGACCGCATCGGCGTGGGAGAGCGCGCCCACCGGCTGGAGTATCTCGCCGGTGGGGCCGACCGAGCCTGCGACTATCACCGGCCGTTCGACAGCATCGGCGCATTCGCGGGCGAGACTGGCAGCGGCGGCGTTCAACTCGCGCACCCGCGCTTGTGCGCCATGCAGCATCAGCCGGTAGCGCGAGCCGCCAAAGGAGTTGGTCAGGATCACATCCGAACCGGCATCGATGAAGCCCCGGTGAAGCGCCCGGATCTTGTCTGGCTGGTCGACATTCCACAGCTCCGGCGCGTCGCCCGACATCAGCCCAGCGGCGAAGAGATTGGTGCCTGTGGCGCCGTCGAGCAACAGCCAGTCGCGTTCCTGCAAAAGCCGTTTCAGGGCATTGGTCATGGGTGTCGGGTCCGGTTCGTTGAGTGGTTTGATGCACGGCTTGATTCGAATTTGCGGGTCGGTCGCAACGAATGGGGCATAATATAGCGCCGGAATTAACCCAGAGCCACAGGCAGGGGTTGGATCAGGCGGGATTGGCCGCCAGGGCCAGGTCGTTCAGGCGGCGCACCATTGCCTTCAGCCCGTTCGAACGCTGCGACGACAGGTGCTGTTCCAGCCCAAGGCGGCCTAGCTGAGACTGGGCGTCGATCTTCGGGATCCGGGTCAGCGGCTGGCCTGAATAGAGCGCGCGCAGCACCGCGATCAGGCCACGAACGATCATCGCGTCGCTGTCGCCCTGGAAATGCAGGCAGTCGACGCCGGCAGCGTTGCGGCGCAGATCGGGGATCAACCAGACCTGGCTGGCACAGCCCTCGACCTTGGCGGCAGCGGTTTTGCGCGCGTCCGGCAGGGGCGCCATCTCGCGGCCAAGCTCGATGACGTAGCGGTAACGGTCTTCCCAATCGTCGAACATCTCGAAGTTCTCGACGATTTCCTCGAATTCCCCAGAGATTTTTGCGGACTCGGTCATTCCGTTCTCCTGTACGCGCTGATCCGGGCGTGTTTTTTTGGGGGCGCTATGCGCGATTTTGGCATAACCTTCACTTTGTGCTTTTATTTATTGCTCGGATATGGCCATTTCCAGCAGGAAACTCAACCGGGGACATACAACCGGGGAAATGTAACCGGAGGATTGCCTATGCACCGGAATACTGCGCTCTCCACTGCCGCGGCCATCATCGCGGTGCTCGCCCTCGGTGGGTGCTCATGGTTCAGTTCGGACGACGAGGCGGAAGCTGCGGCGCTGGAGCAGGCAATCCCCGAGGTCGTTTACGCGCCGGTCGCGACGGTGCGAAATATCGAGATCGGGCGCACTCGCGACGGTTATGTCATCACCGCCCAAGGCTTCGCGCCGGGGTTGGGCTATAGCGCGGCCGAACTGCGGCCGCGCCGGGAGGGCAAGGCAGGGCCGGACGGGTATATTGATTATGACTTTTTCGCGCGGACCCCGGACCCGAATTTAACCCTCGGAGAGGGCGAATTGCAGGCCCGCCTAATCCGTGCCGACCTGCTTGTGACGGGGAACGTCTTCCAGGGTGCGGTAGGCATCCGCGTCCATGGGGTCAGTGGTGGGGTGCAGATGCAGTTCTGAAAATCTTCCGCGAGAGACGCCCCCGGGGTGCTCTCCGACCAGACGAGACCCAAGGCCGCTCGCCAGGTCCGCTCAATCGTAAGCGTCCGGTCTCGGGGCTCTGGTTCGGTTCAGCGTCGGCCGATTGCGCTCAGGTCTGAGCGAAGCGCCACGGGAGCAACTCGTCGAGTTTGGTGATTTTGTGATCGGCGATGCGACTGAGCACATCGGTCAGCCAGGCCTGGGGATCGACGCCGTTGAGCCTGGCGGTCTCGATCAGGGTATAGCAGCCCGTTGACGAAGTCGGCCCTGGACACGAGCGGCCTGGTCTGATTCTATGATATTCTGATTTGACCGGGAGGTTCGCCGATGTCGATGGGACTGCAGAAGGATCGTCAGGGTGATTTGATGGTGGGCTGGGCGGAGATGCCGCGCTCGCCGGGTCATGTGTTTTACGACCGTCTTCAGTCGGTCCTGATTGAGGGCGGCTTCGACGACTTCGTCGAGGCGACCTGCCGGTGCTATTACGCGGCCAGGACGGGAGCGCCTTCGGTGCCGCCGGGGCGCTATTTCCGCATGCATCTGGTGGGCTACTTCGAGGGCATCGACTCTGAGCGCGGGCTGGAATGGCGCTGCTCGGATTCGCTGTCGCTGCGGGAGTTTCTGCGGCTGGAGAGCCGGGATCGTGTGCCGGACCATTCCTGGCTGTCGAAGACCCGCACGCGTCTGCCCCACGAGGTGCACGCGGTGGTCTTCGATTGGGTTCTGGCGCTGATCGCCGAGGCGGGTTTGGTGAAGGGCGACCGCATCGGGGTGGATGCCTCGACCATGGAGGCCAACGCGGCGCTGCGCAACATCGTGCGGCGCGACACGGGTGAGGGCTACCGGGAGATGCTGGAGCATCTGGCCCGGGAGAGCGGCATCGAGACGCCCACGGCCGAGGACCTGGCGCGTCTGGACCGCAAGCGCAAGGGCAAGAAGCTCTCGAACCAGGATTGGGTTTCCAGGAGCGACCCCGAGGCCAGGGTCGCCAGGATGAAGGACGGCACGACCCATCTGGCCTACAAGCCCGAGCACGCGGTGGATCTGGACACCGGGGCGGTGGTGGCGGCCGAGTTGCACCCAGCCGATGAGGGCGACACCACGACGCTTTTCAAGACCCTGGCGGCGGCCGAGGCAAACCTCGAGGCGGTGGCTGCGGCACCGACGCCAGAGAGCCCGGCCGAATGCGTCACCGACAAGGGCTATTTCTCACGGGCGGTCTTGAAGGCCCTGGACGACAGTCCCTGGAAGACCCGGATCGCCGAGCCCAGGCAGAAGGGCTTTTCGCGCTGGCGCGATGACCAGGCGGCGCGCCGGGCGGTCACCAACAACCGCGTGCGGCTCAAGTCCGGGGTCGCCCGCGATGCCTTCAAGCTGCGCGCCGAGATCGTCGAGCGCTCCTTTGCCCACACCCTCGATCGCGGCGGCATGCGCCGAACCTGGCTGCGCGGGCGCGAGAACGTGCACAAGCGATACCTGCTTCACGTCGCCGGCCACAACCTCTCGTTGCTGATGCGCCAACTCATCGGTGCCGGCACCCCGCGCCAGGCTGTGGCGGGCGGATATGGCGGTGTTTTCGTGCTTGTTGCGCCCTCTGGAGCCGTTCTGGTCGCTCGGATCGTCCTCATCGTCTCGGAGGATGGCGAAACCGCCGACGCCGCGTTATGTTTCGTCGTGGGGTGAAACCCGGTCAAGTGGGGTGAAGCCCGGTAAATGGCGACTTTTTCAACGGGCTGATAGGCGATGGCGGCGGATTTACCGCCAGCCTCTGAGCCGACAAAAAGATAATTCTTGCGACCCAGGGCTATCGGCTTCATGGCGCGTTCGGCGGAATTGTTGTCGATCTCCAGAAACCCGTGGTCGAGATACGGGCGCAGGCGCCTCATCCGGGTCAGGGCGTAGCGGATCGCCTTGGCGAGTTCGGACTTGCCGGAGATCTTTGGCAGCCGGGTTTGCAGCCAGGCTTCCAGAGCATCGAAGATCGGTTTGGCGCGGGCTTGCCGGAGTTGGACCCGCTCAATGGGCACACTGCCGCGGGCATCCTTCTCGACGACGTAGAGCCCGGCGATGCGCTTGATGGCTTCCTCGGCGATGATCGAGCCCTCCGACTGGAAGACATCGGTGAACTTGCGCCGGATATGGGCCATGCAGGCGACTTCATCGACACCACCGGATCGGTAGAGCTCGTTGAACCCGGCATAGCCGTCCGCGTGCATCCAGCCCTTGTACCCGGCCAGGTGTTTGGTGGGGTGCTCGCCCTTGCGATCGACGGTGAACTGATACCATGCCGCTGGTGGGTCGGCGCCGCCCCATGGCCGTTCGTCGCGAACATAGGTCCAGATCCGGGCGGTCTTGCATTTGCCGGTGCCCTTCACCTGCATCTTCAGGGTGGTGTCGTCGGCAAAGATCGCCTGGCCGCGCTGAACATGGCGCCCGACCATATCAGCCAATGGTTCCAGCAGTGCCGCCGATTTGCCGACCCAGTCGGACAGGGTCGAGCGGTCGAGATCAATGCCGTCGCGATCGAATATCCGGGACTGGCGATAGAGCGGGAGGTGATCGGCATACTTCGAGACCAGCACATGGGCCAGCAGGCCCGGGCCGGGACGACCCCGCTCGATCGGGCGCGAGGGCAATGGTGCCTGGCAGATCGCCTCGCAACACGTGCAAGCCATGCGGGGCCGGACAAAGCGGTTCACGATGAACCGGCCAGGGACGTATTCCAGCTCTTCGGTGACATCTTCGCCGAGTTTCTTCAGAACCTCGCCGCACTTGCCGCAGGCCTCGCCGGGCGACAGCACTTGCTCGTTGCGCGGCAAGCTGTCCGGCAACGGTTTGCGCTTTGGTTTGTTCTTCGGCCCGGCGACAGTATCAGGCGACGCAGGCGGCGCGATCTTCGCCGCCGCGATCTCTTCCTCTTCGAGCCCGAGTTCAAGCTGATCCATCGTCTCCGACTTCGAGCCAAACCGATGGCGGCGATGACCGGCGAGCTGGTGTTCCAGCTTGGCGATCCGGAGCGCCTGGGACTTGACCGTCGCCACCAATTGCCCCGCGAACACCCTCAATTCCGAGGGATTATCGGGCAGTGATTTGGTCTGGTCCAGCATAGCCATTCCATACCAGAACGGGACACTGAAGGGAATCCCTAAAGTGTCATATTTCTCTGTTTTTGTTCAAAAAATTACCCTGCCGTCAGGGGTCGCCAGGTGCGCAGCGGCGCGCGCCAATCGATGCCCTCCAACAGCATCGCCAGTTGCGCCGATGTCACCGACAACCTGCCATGCGCCGGCGATGGCCAGACGAACCTGCCGCGCTCCAGACGCTTGGAAAACAGACACGCCCCTTGCCCGTCCCACCATATGACCTTGATCAGATCGGCGCGCCGTCCCCGGAACACGAACAGGTGCCCGGAATACGGGTCCTGCTCCAGAACCTTCTCGGCCAGCGCCGACAAACCGTTGAACCCCTTGCGCATATCGGTAACGCCAGCCGCCAGCCAGACCTTCGTCTGCACGGCAACCGGGATCATGCGCTCAGACCTCGCGCCAACAGCACCACCATGTCCGGATCAAAGGCACCGCTGAGCGTCAGACGATGGCCCGATGCAAGGGCAATCTCGATCCGACCGTCGCTGACAGGGCTGATCGGCTCCGGCGCGGCGGTGATCGCAGTCGACATCACCTCGACAGGCAGGAAAAACACCCCATCACCACCTGGCCCAAACCGCGGATCACGACGCCACGCGAACACCATGGTCGCGCTCAGCCCGTGATGGCGCGCCACCGACGCAACCGAAGCCCCAGGCTCAAGCGCCTCGGCCACAACACGGCGCTTGAACGCATTCGAGTAGCTCCGCCGATTGCCTCTACGATGATCCATCAAGTTCAAGTGTCCTCGTAATTCAAACGGACATTATCGCCCGCGATCACGCGAAGACTCGCACGCCAATCACAAACCCTTCAAGGGCGGGGAGACCGGACGGTTACGCTCAATCGACCTCGATCAACTCGACGCCCCCCGGGCGGGCGACCAGCGCGAGTTCGCCTGAGATGACGCGCAGCGCATCGTCACCGAAAACCTCGCGCCGCCAGCCCTTCAGGGCCGGAAGATCCGGATCGTCCTCACCCGCCAGCGCGTCGAGATTGGCGCTCGATGCGATCAGTTTCGAGGCGACACCGAGTTTCTCGGCCCGGGCCTTGAGCAAGACCCGCAGCATGTCGGCGACGGCCGCCGAGCCCTTGCGGCGGAGCGGTGGCGGCGGCAGGGTCGGCCGGTCGTCCGGTGGGCACTTCTCGCCGGCGGCGACCGCGGCGACGATTGCACTGGCCACTTCGGGGCGGCGCGCCTCGCGCTGAACCAGGCGCAGCTTGCCGAGTTCCTCGGCGGATTTTGGCCGGGCAGTGGCGATTTCCAGCAGGGCGTCATCTTTGAGAATGCGTGAGCGCGGCATGTCGCGGGTCTGCGCCGAGGTCTCGCGCCATTGGGCCAGCGCGCGGACCACCGCGAGGTATTTCGGGCTGTGGCTGCGCGCCTTGATCCTGCGCCAGGCCTCGCTGGGTTCGGTGAAATAGGTCGTGGGGGTGGTCAAAATGGCCATTTCCTCGGCCACCCAATGACCGCGACCGGTCTCGCGCAGCCTGTCCGCCAGGGTCAGGTAGATCTGGCGGAGATGGGTGACGTCGCCCAGCGCATAGTCGAGTTGCTTCTGGCTGAGTGGGCGGCGCGACCAATCGGTGAAACGCGAGCTCTTGTCCAGATCGGCCTTGGAGATGCGGCGTACCAGTGTCTCGTAACTTACCTGATCGCCATAGCCGCAGACCATCGCCGCGACCTGGGTGTCGAACATCGGCGTCGGGATCAACCCGCCGAGATTGTGGAAGATTTCCACATCCTGCCGCGCCGCGTGGAAAACTTTGACCACTTTCTGGTTCGTCATCAATTCGAACAGCGGGGCTAGGTCGATGCCGTCGGCGAGCGGATCGACAATGACCGCGTCCCAGTCTCCGTTTCCGCCGCCATCTGCGGGGCGGGCAAGCTGGATCAGGCAGAGCTGCGGCCAATAGGTCCGCTCACGCATGAATTCGGTATCGACGGTGACGAAGGGGGCCTTGGCATATTCGTTGGTCAGCCGGGCCAGTGCATCGGTGGTGGTGATTACATTCATGGCGCGAGTGTTTAACGAGTGAACCGGGGGCTGTCGCGGATTCGTTGCCGCGTCGGGGCGGTTTAGTGTGGTTTCGTGGCGAAAAGGCCGAGGTTCGGCAGAATTTTTCTGCCCAGTGCCGTTCCTGGCAGTTTTCTACAGGGCTGGACGCAGATCCGGCGTTGGGTTGGCGAATCATGGAGGCGGGGGTTCGACCCCTGCCCCGGCCCTAGCCACCGAAGTCATCAACGCGGCACTGGACCCGACGTCCGGTCAGGGGCAGTTTGCTACTTGATGCAGGATGATTCCGGGCCGGGCGCGTCCGAAGACGGACCGACGGTGGAACCGCGTTAAACACCTTGAACTTGGGCACCAGAGGAAAAAGCCATGTTGAGAAAAGCTATCATTGTCACCGTCTGTAGCAGCCTGTTCGTCGGTTGTCAGACCGTGCGGGATAATCCAAACACGACCGGCGGCGCACTTATCGGCGCGCTTGGGGGCGCCGCGATCGGCACCCTGTTTGGCGGCGACGACCGGCGCAACGCGCTGATCGGTGCCGGGGTCGGCCTGCTGGCAGGCGCGGCCGTGGGCCGGTATCTGGACGACCAGGAGCGCGATCTTCTGAGATCGGTCGAGGGCTCCGGCGCCGAGGTCTACCGCGACGGCGATACGCTGATGGTCAGCTTCCCGGCGAATGTGACCTTCGATATCGATTCTGCCGCGATCCGGCCCGGCTTCTACCACACGCTGGACGATGTCAGCGCAACCCTGAACCGCTATCCCCAAAGCTATCTGGACGTGATCGGCCATACCGACAGCACCGGCTCGGATGCCTATAACCAAGCGCTGTCCGAGCGCCGGGCGGGGTCGGTCTCGAATCATTTCCGCAGTCGCGGCGTCGAACCGGCGCGGATCGCAGCCTACGGCATGGGCGAAACCCAGCCGATCGCTTCGAACGCCACTGTGTCAGGGCGGCAGGAGAACCGGCGGGTCGAGTTGCAGGTCACCCCGGCAACGCAGGGATAATTCCGCAAAAATTCTGAGCTGAAAGATAACGGGGCGCGACGGGAAACCGCCGCGCCCTTGCAGCCCGTCCCCTTGACACACGGGCCTGAAACCAGTCTATCCCGGCACCGGATCAGGGCGCGCGCGCGCCGAATTTCGCCGAGCTGTGAAGGACACGCCATGCACGCCTACCGCAGCCATACCTGTGCCGGACTGAACAGCAGCCATGTGGGCCAGACGGTCCGCCTGTCGGGTTGGGTGCATCGGGTGCGCGACCACGGCGGCATTCTGTTCATCGATCTGCGCGACCATTACGGCATCACTCAGGTGCTGGCCGACCCGGACAGCGCCGCCTTCGGTGATGTCGAGAAGGTACGTTCGGAATGGGTGATCCGCATCGATGGCGAGGTCAAGGCGCGCGAACCTGAGCTGGTGAACCCGAAGCTGGCAACCGGCGAGGTCGAGGTTTTCGTTCGTGAAATCGAGGTGCTGAGCGCGGCAGAGGAACTGCCCTTGGCGGTCTTTGGCGAATCGGATTACCCGGAAGAGACCCGACTGAAATACCGCTTCATCGACCTGCGCCGCGAGGGGTTGCACAACAACATCGTGCTGCGCTCGAAGGTAATCTCGTCGATCCGTAACCGTATGGTGGATCAGGGGTTTATGGAGTTCCAAACGCCGATCCTGACCGCTTCGAGCCCCGAGGGCGCGCGCGACTTCCTGGTGCCCTCGCGGCTGCATCCGGGCAAGTTCTACGCCCTGCCCCAGGCACCGCAACAGTTCAAGCAGCTGATCATGGTTGCGGGCTTCGACCGCTATTTCCAGATTGCGCCGTGCTTTCGCGACGAGGACCCGCGCGCCGACCGCTCGCCGGGCGAGTTTTATCAGCTCGACATGGAGATGAGCTTCGTCACTCAGGATGACGTGTTCCAGGCCATCGAGCCGGTGATGCGGGGGGTGTTCGAGGAGTTCTCCGGGGGCCGGCCGGTGACGCCGGAGTTCCCGCGTATCGCCTACAAGGACGCGATGCTGAAATACGGCACCGACAAGCCGGATCTGCGAAATCCGATTGAAATGCAGTTGGTTAGCGATCATTTCGCCGGGTCCGGGTTCAAGATTTTTGCCGCAATGCTGGAGAAGCCAGGCAACGAGATCCGGGCTATTCCCGCGCCGGCTGGTGGGTCGCGCAAGTTCTGCGACCGGATGAATTCCTTTGCCCAGAAGGAGGGTCTGCCGGGGATGGGGTACATCTTCTGGCGCGAGGGAGCGGATGGCATGGAGGCGGCCGGGCCGCTGGCCAAGAATATTGGGCCCGAACGCACCGAGGCGATCCGTCAACAGCTTGGGTTGGGGGTCGGGGATGCAGCATTCTTCCTCGCCGGAAAGCCGTCTTCGTTCGTCGATGTGGCGGGCAAGGCGCGTAGTGTTATTGGTGAGGAGCTTGGCGTAACCTCCAAGGATCGCTTTGATTTTTGCTGGATCGTAGACTTCCCCCTGTTCGAGTGGGACGAGGAGGAAAAGAAGATCGACTTCTCGCACAACCCGTTCTCGATGCCCCAGGGCGGGCTGGAGGCGTTGGAGAGCCAGGACCCGCTGGAGGTGTTGGGCTGGCAGTACGATATCGTCTGCAACGGGGTTGAACTCAGCTCGGGCGCGATCCGGAACCATAAGCCCGAGATCATGTACAAGGCATTCGAGATCGCCGGACACGGCCCTGAATTCGTTGAAGAAAACTTCGGCGGCATGTTGAACGCCTTCCGCTTCGGCGCGCCCCCCCATGGCGGCATCGCGCCGGGGATCGACCGCATCGTCATGCTGCTGGCGGGGGCAGAGAACATCCGCGAGGTCATCATGTTCCCGATGAACCAGCGGGCCGAGGATCTGATGATGCGGGCGCCCTCGGAGGCGACGACTGAGCAGATGCGCGACCTTGGTCTGCGGTTGATTCCGCAGGGGTGAATTGCCCCCGAAATCCGAAATCCTTTGGTGGTGTTTTGGTAGTGGTTCGGTAGTGTCTGTTTCCCGGGTCCTTCGGGTTGAATTCGGACCCCGAACGAGACGGCGGCGCAGCAGTTGCGCGACCTGAACATAAGAATTATCCCTCGGGAGCGACTACATTGGACCCTGAGCGATAGTGGGGATGAACAAGCGCGCCCATGCCGTATCCCGGGCTTGACCCGGGACCTCCTTTCCGCGGGATCAGGAGGCCTCGGGTCGCGCCCGGGACGGCCCGGCTGTGGTTGATGCCGAAGGGGTGAGTTGGGCGGCCCTCATAAAAAATTAACCGGCCAGATCATCGTGCGCCACTTGTGGGCGACCGGGCTTCGGTCGAAGCCGAGGCCCTCGAGTGGCTGGTGGAACTCACTTGCGATGATGTCCTCGAAATCCTCGATCTTCGGGTTGGCGCCCGGGTCGAAGGCGTAGAGGTCGTTCAGGGTGACCTGGCGGGCCGCCATGTACCATTTGTGGGCCTTGGCGTATTCATAGTCGCGCTGGATGTAGGCGGGCGGCACGTAATCCTGGCCAAACCATTTCAGGTAGTTTGGCGGATACTCGTAACCGGCCTCCGGGTCGGAGAAGAACCGCAGCGCCTGGTGGTAGCGGATGGCGAAGGCGATCTGCGGGTGGACATAGGGTTCCATCAGTTGCGCGGTCCAGTAGCCGTGGTCGGTGCGGGCGCGCTGGAAGATCGAGAACGAAACTTTCAATACCCTGAAGACCAGGGGTTACCATCTGGAGCACAATTTCGGCCATGGCAAGGAACACTTGGCCAGCCTTCTCATAACCATGAACCTGCTCGCCTTCGCGTTCCACACGGTCTGTGACCTGGTGGCCAAGCGCTGGCATGAGGCACGTGAAGCGTTCGGCGCGCGACGGCGGTTCTTCGAGGACCTGCGGAGCATCACCAGATATCACCTGTTCACCGACTGGGACGCGCTCATCCGCACGATGATAACCGGCGAACCGCCGCCGGAACCAAAACTGCGCTAAAGCACCCGCACAAGCATCAACACAACACAAAAATGAAAAAACAGAAGATCATCGCTGAAAATCAAGCCATAATGAGAATTGCTGCTTTACCGACCACGTCTTTGCTGTCACATCGCTTCTGGATTATAAATTCATCCCCCGCATTCGGGATTTGCCGTCGAAACGTCTGTATGTCTTTGATCCGGGCAGTGTCCCGAAGGAATTGAAGGGGTTGATTGGCGGTAAGGTCAGGGAAGGCACGATCATCGCGAACTGGCCCGATGTCTTGCGCAGCACCGCCACCATGGTGGCAGGTGTCATGCCACCCAGTCAGCTCTTGCGAAAGTTTGCCTCCCACCCGCGCCAGCATGATCTTGCTATCGCGCTGCGTGAAATCGGACGGGTTGAACGGACACTCTTTATCATCGAATGGTTGCTTGATGCCGACATGCAGCGCCGCGCGCGAGAGCTTCGCAAACGCAAGGCAGAGCGCAACATCCTCCGAACTGTCCCACGTGCCATGGTATTTATAGGCGAGGGTTGTTGAGTTCCGTTTCCCAAGGCAACGACGTAACGAGGCTGTAGCCGAACGTTTTGCATCCGCTGGTGCGTTTCTGATGCATCCGAACCAATACCGGTACATAAAAGTCGGCATAGTCAACCACGATAACTTCACGTTTGTCGTGGTGCTCCCGATGCAGACGACCTGCGTATTGGGCCAGCGTACCCCTCCACGATACCGGCATGGTCAGAAACAATGTATCAAGGCGAGCATCGTCAAATCCCTCTCCGAGATAACGTCCAGTAGCGATCAGTAACCGTTCCTGATTGTCAGGCACTTCCTTTAGGGCCGAATAGGCTGCCTGTCTTTGCTTGGTTCCCATACCACCTTGAAGAACAATGATATTTTTGGCGAAGCCTTTGAAACGTTCGGTGAAATACGACACATGTTCTCGTCGTTCAGTCAGGAGAACCGGGCTGCGTCCCGCATCGAGTGCCCTCAAGACGTCGTCGAAGATCAGATCGTTTCTTGCGGTGTCCCGCGCCAGCATCTGATAGATACTTTGGATCGGTGGCGTTTCCTCACTCATTGGCAATCGAAACTCGGTCGAGCGCGAAAAATACGAATGCCCAAAGGGCCGATTCAAGGCTTCACTCTTTGCATCTACCCGATAGCGGATAGGGCCGCATTGCATGAAGATCACCGGGTGGTGACCGTCCTTTCTGATTGGGGTTGCGGTCAGTCCAAGAACATATTTTGCCTTGCTGCGCCGCGCGAGCAGTTCAAAGCTCACCGCCGAAACATGATGGCACTCATCTACAATCAGTTGCCCGTAATCCGCCACGCGGTCATCGACCTCTCCCTTCTTGACCAAGCTTTGCATAAGCGCCACGTCGATTTGTCCGGTCAATTTACGCTTGCCTGAACCGAGATGACCAATGGCCAAGACGTTTGTGTCAAGGAATGCATCCAATCGGGCCAACCACTGATCTAGCAATTGGCGGCGATAAACAAGGATCAGTGTGTTAACCCCACGTTCGGCAATCAGCGCCGCCGCCAGAACAGTCTTTCCGAATCCCGTTGTCGCCGACAACACACCAGTATCCTCGGCCAACAACGCTTTTGCCGCCTGGCATTGCTTGTCCGTCAGCGTTCCTTTGAACTCGGTTTTGATCGGCTTGCCAGCGTATCTTTGATCGTCGAGAGATAAAGAGATGCCCAACTCATCCGCGAAATTCCTCAGGGCTTCGATTACTCCTCGCGGGAGCGCTATGTGATCCGGATAGTCTTCAGCGCAAGCAATAATGCGGGGTTTGCCGAATGTTGACAGACGCATTGCCTGAGCACGATAGAACTCTGGGTTCTGAAATGCAGCAAGACGTAATAATTCGTTGTGCAAGGCTGGCGGCAACTTTTCCTTTGCTATGTAGATTTGGTCACTCAAGACAACTGAAAGTGTCTTTGGCAAAGAGAGATTAGCGAGCGCGTGTCGTTCGGATTTCCGAGATGGTGCAAGTGCCCAAGGTGTCCTTTCTTCTTCGTCGTTTTCCGGAAAAGGCAGCCCAATAGCAGACCCCTGTCCGGGTATGTCCGACAAGAGGGTTCTCAGAGTTTCGGCATATACGCGGTTTACGGACGTCAGAAATGCCCACTGATCAGGGACTGGTTCGAAGCTTTCGTTTACAAACACGCTGTTGCCGGATTGTCGTGGAACAAATTGCAATGGCAGGGCAATGAGATTTCCAAGCCCACCCTTGGGCATTGTGTCCTGACTAGGAAAGAGCCTATCGTAGGATGCAAATCCAAGCTCTGGGTGAGCTTCCATGGTTTTGTTGAGCAAATAGGTTCCAAACCGACGTGCATTAACCGCTGAAACCGGTTCTGAAAAAAATATCCAGGCATGTCCGCCATTGCCCGACCGGGAGCGTTCAACAGAAACCGGCACTTCGTAAATTCGACACGTACGAACAAATGCTGTGATATCTGACTGCCAAGTCTCCTTGTCAAAGTCAGCAGCCAGAAACCAGCAGGTTTCATCCTGAAGCATGGGATAAACGCCTGCACAGAACGGGTACCCCCGAGCATCTTTTCCTGACAGATGAAACCGGATAGTGTCGTCTGTTACTGGAAGGAAAGCCTTATTTTCGCATTCACTGCATTTGATCCGCGGCTTGTGGCATACACCTCGCACCCATTCATTCCCGCAGGCAATGGCGTAGCCTGACTTCCCGGTCCTAGCATTGTCCCAGCGTACAGGGAAAACGTCCTCGCGCCCCCGAAACAGGCTTCTGAAGACCGCGATCTTTTCACGATTGGAAAGGACGGGTCGTTCTTGGCGAACTGGTGTCTGCGAGGATTGCTCTGCTTCAAGTCGCCCCAAATCCGCTTCAAGAGATTGTTTCTCAGCCTCAAGCGCGGCAAGCCTTCGCCGCAGCCGGTCTATGACAGTTGGTGCCACGTTGGATCGTTTGCGTTCAGCCACCAGTTATCCTGACAGCCTTCAGCACCGCGAAATCGCCGGAACTGTATTCAAGTTCGATGTCCACTTCGGCGACATTGGCGATGCCAGCGACATCTTTCGACCGTTCGCTTTGCGCGTTGAACTGCCCCTCGATTTCGTCAACCGTTTCGAGGATACCGCCGAGCCTGCGCTCGATATCTGCGGATATCTCGTCAACTTTTACCTGGGCCTCGATGACGCGCTCCTCGTTTTTTTTGAGCACGCGCTCGCGTTGGCGAAGCCAATCGTCCTGCATCTCGAGCCGGATCGAAACCCGCTCCACCAAACGACTGGCGCGTTTGGTTGCTTCCTCGGCTATGACCACCGAGTCGGCAACCGCCTCCCGCGCAAAGCGTTTGGCGTCATCCTCGATCTCCTCGACGGCAGCGTCCACTTTGGAGCGGGCACCGTCGACCAAATCATATCCGAAAAAACCAATCGTTCCCATGATCACACTGCCAACCAGGCCGTATATTGCGACAAGCCGTGCGCGTGCACGCTTTTCGACACGTTCGCCGAGCCGTCTTTCCAATAGTTCCAGGGTATCCTCATTAATCTCCATCTCGATCCATCCTTTGCTTCAAATCCGAATGCTCGCGATCGATGCGCGCCACGAAGCGAAGCGGATCAGCCCCGGAAATACCACGATTTTCCCATGCGGATATGCGCCCGCGCGCGGACATTTCGGGAAAATCTCTGCCTGCGAACCGGATTGAAAGCTTGCGGGAACGCGCCGCGATTGTCAAAACCCCCTGAAACGCAACCAGGATCGGGACGAAGACAGATGACTCATACAAGCGCCCTCGGCGACCCCATCGGCGCGCCCGTGCCCGCAGGCTGGAGCGCCCCACCGCGCCCGGTGCGCGCCGTGATGGCGGGGCGGTTGGTGCGGCTGGAGCCGTTGGTGGTGGCTCATGCCGAGGCGCTGTTCGAGGCCAACCGGCAGGGCCGGGACGGGCGCAACTGGACATATTTGGGCTATGGCCCGTTCGACAGTCTGGAGGATTATAGTGATTGGGTCGGCACTCATACCCGCGATGGCGACCCGATGTTCTATGCCATTCTGCGGCAAGAAGACGACCGGGCGGTGGGGGTGGCGAGCTATCTGCGGATCGATCCGGGAGCGGGCTCGATCGAGGTTGGGCATATCAACTTCTCTCCCCTGTTGCAGCGCAACGCCGGTGCCACCGAGGCGATGTATCTGATGATGAAGTGGGCCTTCGATGCAGGCTACCGCCGCTATGAGTGGAAATGCGACGCGCTGAACGCGGCCTCGCGCCGGGCGGCGATGCGGTTGGGGCTGTCCTATGAGGGGGTATTCCGCCAAGCCACCACCTACCGGGGCCGCAACCGCGACACCGCCTGGTATGCCGCTATCGACAGCGAATGGCCAGCGCTGAAGGCGGCGTTCGAGACCTGGCTGGACCCGGCGAATTTCGACGCGGACGGGGGGCAGCGCCAATCGTTGAGCGCCCTGACCCGCCCGGTCCTGGTGAATATCGGCTGATTGCGGAGATTGTCTATGCCTGAGCCACGCCATCTTGAATACGGGCCGGAAGTAATGGACTTCCTGCTGTCGCGCCGCTCGCGCCCGGCCAAGACGCTGGGGCATGGCGGGCCGGACCGCGCCGGGCTGGAGACAATCTTGACCGCCGCCGCGCGCAGCCCGGATCACGGCAAGCTGGAGCCGTGGCGGTTTGTCGTGATCGAGGGCGCAGCGCGAGAGCGGGCGGCGACGTTGGCGGCGGAGCGGGCCGGGGTTTTGGGGTTGGATGAGGCGACCGCCGCGAAGGTGGTGGCGGCATTCACACAAGGCGACGTGATCGTCGCGGTGATCTCGAGCCCCAAGCCGTCGGAGAAAATCCCGGCATGGGAACAGCAGCTTTCCGCCGGCGCGGTGTGTCTGGGACTGTTGAACGCAGCGCTGGCAAGCGGCTGGGGGGCGAACTGGCTGACCGGAAAGATGGCGTATGACCCGGTGTTCCGGCGCGAGATGCTGGGCTGTGGTGAGGACGAGGCGGTGGCGGGGTTCATTCACATCGGCACCGAGCGCGTGGCACCGCAGGACCGTCCACGGCCGGATGTGGGAGCGCTGACCTCATGGGCATGACAGCATGGGTATGATCGGGGACTTCCTGTGCGCGGTCGGGCAGTTGTTCGACCCGCGCTTTACCGGCGTGTTGCTGCGCTCGCTCCTGCTGACGCTGGGACTGCTGGCGGCGCTGTCGCTGGGCGCGGTCTGGCTGGTCGGGTTGCTGCCGGAGAGCTTCGACCTGCCGTTGATCGGCGAGGTTGCGACGCCGTTCGCCGCGGTGCGCGGGTTGGCGCTGGGGGCGATGGCCCTGCTGTCGGCGTTCCTGATGTTCCCGGTGGCGGCGGTGTTCGTGAACCTATTCCTCGACCGGATCGTCGATGCGGTCGAGGCGCGGCACTACGCGGAACTGCCGCCGGGGCGTTCGATGGGGCTGGCCGAGGCGATCAGGGGCGGGCTGGGTTTTGCCCTGGTGGTGCTGGGGGTGAACCTGGTGGCGATGATCTTCTACCTGTTTTCCGGGCCCTTTGCGCCGCTGCTGTTCTGGGCCGTCAACGGCTACCTGTTAGGGTGGGAATATTTCGAACTGGTGGCGCAGCGCCGCCTGGAGTCGGCGGAGATGCGCGGGCTGCGCAAGCGGTTCCACTTGCGGATCTGGATGGCCGGGTCGCTGATGGCGGTGCCGTTGAGTATCCCGCTGGTCAACCTGATCGTGCCCCTGATCGGGGTGGCGACCTACACCCACATGTTCCATCGGCTTTGGCGCGTCAGCGCTCCGACGGCAGTTTCAGAAAGTTGAAATCGTCGAGGGTGAGCCAGCCGAACTTGATGGTGCAGTAGATAAGCACGAACACCACTGTCGCGATCACCGTGGTGATAATTGCCTTCTTGCGGACCATGGGATCCACTGGCGCGCTGGCCGGCGTGCCGGGAGTGACATTGCCGTCCTCGGACTGGCTGGTCTGCCAGAGCGGGTTGATCATGTAGAACAGAAGCGCCCAGATTACGGCGTAGAGGACCAAAGCCGAGGTAATTGCCATTTCAGACCTGCTTTCCCTGATCGGGACCTATCAACCAAAATCCCGCCGTCCCGGGCTTGACCCGGGACCTCCTTGCTACCCGACCTTCCAGGAGGTCCCGGGTCAAGCCCGGGACGGCGCGGTTTTGGTTGGACGCGTCAGGAACAACGAAGCCTTGCATCAGACCTGCTCCAGTTCGACCAGGGTGCCGGTGAAGTCCTTCGGGTGCAGGAACAGCACCGGTTTGCCATGGGCGCCGGCCTTCGGCTCGCCACTGCCCAGCACCCGGGCACCCGCCGCCGTCAGCCGGTCGCGGGCGAAGAGGATGTCGTCGACCTCGTAGCAGATATGGTGGATGCCGCCCGACGGGTTCTTGTCGAGGAAACCCTGGATCGGGGAGTTTTTGCCCAGCGGGTGCAGAAGCTCGATCTTGGTATTGGGAAGCGCGATGAAGGCAACGGTGACGCCGTGGGCAGGTTCGTCCCGCGGCGCGCCGACATTGGCGCCCAGGATGTCGCGGTACTGGGCTATGGCGGCCGTGAGGTCGGGCACCGCTATGGCCACATGGTTCAAACGTCCGATCATCCGCGCCTCCACCGGTTCTCGCTGGACGGGACTTAGACCGGGGCGGGGGCAAGAGCAAGCGGGGGAGGACGGGGCTGCCGGGGAAGGTTCCAGCAAAGGCCAACTTGCGATGGTTGACGCTCATCGCCTTGCTGTCCCGGCTCAAGACCGAGACGGCCTGATTCTAACGGATTGGCTTCGTTCGGTGAAAGTCAGTAATAGGGCAGAATCGTCGGAACCCGCGATGGTCGACGTTGCACAAATTCCGATGCCTTCCAGACAGAATAGGACACTCGATGATTTTTTCCCGTCAGATCGCTCGCAATACAGCAGCCTCACAGACTGTCTCTATCTTAATCAGGCCTCGCTTGGGCTGATCGGCCAGCCTGCCGTCTCGGCGATGCATTCATTCCGGGATGATGTTGGACGGCACGGGAATATGATAATAGACTCGATTCACGATAGCACGGTGGCATAGAGACACGGTTTTCCCCGATCCCATTCTGTCAGGCTGGTTTCAAGTTCAGGTTTGCCAGTGCTCCTCCTATATTCTTGGCAATCATGTTTTCCTGTCCGTTTTGGCGATAAATGTCGGCGAATATCCTGAACTTTTTCATGCGCCCGATGCCATGCCCGACGCCGATGCGCAGCTTGGCATGCCATGTATTGTGGTCTTTATCCTGCTTGCTCAGGGGGCGTTTTTTTGGATGCCTTTTGTGGTGTTTCCAGAGAAGTTCCCAAGTAACCGAGATCGCCCAAAACCAGTACACCTGAAGGCTTGTCTACACGGCCTCGTCATAGATACGCTTGTCATGTTTGCGCCCGTCCTGGGCGGGTCCAACGGCCAGAATGCGCTTGTTGCTGTCGGTGATAATCTGGTGCGATACGGTGTGGCGTTTCTTTTTCCCCGAGTATTTTGCTTTGCGTTTTGAGGGTTTTTGGCGGCGATGAACGGCCCGCCCGGTGCCATCGATCATCAAGTGAAGCAGATCCTCTTTCCCATCTTCTGAAAGCTTGACCTTACGCTCCGGGAGCCGAAAATGCCCCGCCATGAGCCCCGTCATCGCGCGCACATGGCGGCATACCGTCGGTGCGGAGACACCAAAGACAAACAGGGCTGGTACAGGTCCGGTAATAAATCAAACACACAGCAACAATTGCTCGGAAAACGTCAGGCGATATTTCATGCCGCCACCGATGGCACGGAGCCGACCTTTGCCTGACAGGCACCTGGTTTCGCGGCAAAGCCACATCGGGTGCAATTTTACAACCAGGGCATCGAAATCAGCCAGTCGGATGCCTGATAGTCAAAAAAATAGGTCTGGACGGTGCCGTAAAACCTGTAAAACCTTCATCGCCTAACACTCCCGTGAACTTCCACAGCATATATGACAGAAAAAGCACTACCGTGAAACGGGTCTATTGTTCGCCACCTTCGATGCGGCCGCCTTTTTCTCGCTGCTTCGGGAGCAGGCCGCGGCCATCCTGAACTGCCTGCCGGAACGTCTGGCCATTGTCGCCAGCGCCGGTGAAATGCTCAGTCAGTTGCCGTACCTGTTTCGCCCGCCAGCGGGCAGCAGGGTTCTGTCCATGTTTTCTGAATTCCCGGCTGTCACGCGACCATGGATCGCCTACGCCGCGGAAAAGGACTGCGAACTGCAATTCGTCGACGAGCGAGAGACCCACGACCTGACCGAAACGCCGATCCAGAGCATCGACGAGCGCATATCGGTTGTGGCCGTCAGCTATGTGCAGTTTGCCACCGGAACGCGGGTGGATATTCCCCGCTTGCGGGAGGCAACCAGGAAAGTGGGGGCGCTGCTGATGGTGGATGTCACCCAGGCCGCGGGCGCCCTTCCGATTGATGCCAAAGGCTGGGATGCCGATGTCGTGGTGTGCAGCGGCTACAAGTGGCTTGGCGGGCACGGCGGCGTTGGCCTGGCGGTCATGTCGCCAAGGTTTCTGGACCAGGTCCCGCCTGCACCGGGCTGGATGGGCGCGCCCGACCCGTTCGACTTCGAAGCGACCAGATTGCCGCTGGCGGGCGATGCCAGGCGCTATACGCAATCGACCATGTCCTATGTATCCCTGAAGGGGGCTCACCATCGCCATCTCCGAACTGCTTGCGTTGGGCCTGGATGCGGTCGAGGCCCACGCCGGATCATTGGCCAGTTTACTGGCGAATGGACTGGACGGTTCGGGCTGGAGGCAGTTTCGTGGCATCGGCGACAAGGCGGCCTCGCCGCACATCATCTCGCTGAGCCATCGGGGCGGCGGCGTAGATGCCACCGTAGCGGCCCTGCGCGACCAGAACATTGTTTGCGGCAGCCGAAACAACCGGATCCGTATCTCGTTGGCCCATTTCAACGATGAACGCGACGTTCACTCGCTGGTACGGGTGTTGCGGCAGGTATCACCCCGCTGAGAAAATGCCCGATGACGTTATCTCGGGTGCCGGGCGGACGGGTTCTTTGCCCGTGACAAGATCCGCGTTGCGGATTTTCGGCGCACCGTCTCCCACCCCGTATCTTCGAAAGCTGACGCTTTCGGCGCATAAATCCCGAACGATATTTCGCTAAAATTCTTCGACCATCGCCACGCCGGGAATTGCCTTCAAGGCGCCTTTGACTTCCGGGCCCACGGGGTAGTTGCCAGGGAGCGTGATCTCGACTTCCTGGCTGGTCTCGGGGAGGGCGACCACCAGATGCACCGGGCCCTCGCCGCGCCGGGCGCGGGCCATCTTCGCCACCTGCCCCAGCCGCGAGCGGATTGAGGGCATGGCGGCGGCCTCCTCGACATGGACGATCAGGCCGTTGGCGGCGGCGTCGGCGATGACCTCCTCGACCGGCTGGACGCTGCGCAGCATCAGGCGTGAGCCGTCGCCGCCGGGGTCGGTCTCGACCCGCAGCACCAGGTTCTTGCCAGGCTCCAGCAGCCCCTCGGCCTGCTCCAGCACATCCGAGAAGGCCATCACCTCGTAGCCGCCGGTGGGGTCGGAGAAGCCGATGAAGGCAAAGCGAGTGCCCTTGGCGGACTTGCGAAACTGCACCGCCGCCAGGGTGCCAGCGATGCGCCCAGCCCCGCCGGTGCGGCCGTTGGTGGCAATGAACTCGGCGTAGGTCGACACCTTCTGGCGCTTGAGCGGGCCCATATAGTCTTCGAGCGGGTGGCCGGAGAGGTAGAAGCCAATGGCGCTGTGTTCCTCGCGCAGCCGCGCCGAAGGCAGCCAGCCGTCACTGGCCTTGAGCCGGGGCGGCGGGAGCGCCTCGCCACCTTCGCCAAAGAGCGAGTGCTGGGCCGAAGTCTTGTCGTCATGCGATGCCGCTGAATAGTCGGTGAGTTCATCGACGCTGAGCAGCAGCTTCTGGCGATTGGGCTCCAGGCATTCCAGCGCGCCGGCACGCGCCAGGCTCTCCAGCGCCCGCTTGCCGATGGCGCGCAGATCCACCCGGCGGGCAAAATCGAAGATGTCGGAGAACGGTCCGCCCTCGTCCCGCGCTTGGACGATCAGGCGCATGGCCTCGACGCCGACATTCTTGAGCGCGCCGAGAGCGTAGAGGATGCGGCCATCCTCGACCATGAAGGTGGAGTGGGATTGGTTTACATTGGGCGCTTCCACGAGCAGTTCGGTGCGGCGGCACTCCTGCACATAGACGTTCAGCTTGTCGGTCAGGTGTAGATCCAGGTTCATCACCGCAGCCATCAGTTCGACCGGGTGGTTCGCCTTCAGCCAGGCGGTCTGGTAGCTGACCACGGCGTAGGCCGCCGCATGGGATTTGTTGAAGCCGTAATTGGCGAACTTGTCCAACAGATCCCAGACTTGCAGCGCCTTGACCTTGGGGACGCCGTTCTCCGAAGCACCCGCGAGGAATTTCGGCTTTTCGGCGTCCATCGCCTCCTGGATCTTCTTGCCCATGGCGCGGCGCAAGAGGTCGGCGCCGCCGAGGCTGTAACCGGCCATCTTGCGGGCGATCTCCATCACCTGTTCCTGGTAGACGATGATGCCTTGGGTCTCGTCGAGGATCGGGTCGATCAAGGGGTGCAGGCTCTCGCGTTTCTCGTGGCCGTTCTTGACGTTGCAGAACTTGGGGATATTCTCCATCGGACCGGGGCGGTAGAGGGCGACCAGCGCGACAATATCCTCGATGCAGGTGGGGCGAAGCTGGCGCAGCGCGTCGCGCATGCCCTGCCCTTCGACCTGGAATACGCCCACGGTGTCGGCGCGGCTGTAGAGCTCGTAGGTCGCCGGGTCATCGAGTGGAATGGCCGAGATATCGACCTCGACGCCGCGCAGCTTCAAGAGGTCGATGGCGTTCTGGATCACGGTGAGGGTCTTCAGACCGAGGAAGTCGAATTTCACCAGCCCGGCGGGTTCGACCCATTTCATGTTGTACTGGGTCGCCGGCATCTCGGAGCGCGGGTCGCGGTAGAGCGGCACCAGTTCGACCAGCGGGCGGTCGCCGATGACGACGCCCGCGGCGTGGGTCGAGGCATTGCGGAGCAGGCCCTCGATCTTTTCGGCGATGTCGAGCAGGGTTGCGGTGTTTTCGTCGCGCCGCGCTTCCTCCTCCAGCCGGGGTTCCTCCTTGCGGGCCTGCTTGATGGAAAGCGGCTTGACGCCCTCGACCGGGATCAGCTTCGACAGGCGGTCGCCCTGGGAGTAGGACATTTGCAGGACGCGGGCGACGTCGCGCACCGCCATCTTGGACAGGAGCGTGCCGAAGGTGATGATCTGTGCCACCCGGTCGCGGCCATATTTCTGCTGGACGTAGTGGATTACCTCCTCGCGCCGGTCCTGGCAGAAGTCGATATCGAAGTCGGGCATCGAGATGCGTTCAGGGTTTAGAAACCGTTCGAATAGAAGGCCGTAACGTAATGGATCTAAATCAGTAATCGTCAATGAATAGGCGACGAGAGAACCCGCGCCGGAGCCGCGGCCCGGGCCGACGGGAATGCTGTGGGACTTGGCCCATTTGATGAAATCGGCGACGATCAGGAAGTAGCCGGGGAAGCCCATCTGTTCGATGACGCCAAGCTCGAATTCCAGGCGTTGTTCGTATTCTTCGACGGTTGCGGCGTGGGGGATGACGGCAAGGCGCTCCTTCAACCCCTCGCGGGACACGCGTTTCAGTTCGTCGACCTCGTCATCGGCAAAACGCGGCAGGATCGGGTCGTGGGTACGCGGACGGAAGGCGCAGCGCCGGGCGATCTCGACGGTGTTGGCGATGGCCTCGGGCAGGTCTTCGAACCGCTCGGCCATCTCTGAAGCGGTCTTCAAGTAGTGTTCCGGGGTCAGTTGGCGACGGTCGGATTCGTTCACATAGCGGCTTTCGCCGATGCAGAGGAAGGCGTCGTGAGCCTGGAACATCTCCGGGGTCTGGAAATAGACGTCGTTGGTGGCGACCAGCGGCAGGTCGTGGGCATAGGCAATGTCGATCAGGCCGGGTTCGGAGGCGTCCTCCAGAGCGGTGCGCAGGGGACCACCGCTGCCGTGGCGTTGGATCTCGACATAGAGGCGGTTCGAATACATACGCGCCAAGCGCTGGGCCAAGGCTTCCGCCGCCGGGTGCCGGTTGGCCTGGAGGAGCTTGCCGATAGGGCCACCGGCGCCGCCGGTGAGGCAGATAAGGCCCTCACTATGGGTGGCCAGGGTCTCCAACGTGACATGGGGGAGTTGGGTGGCGTCGGTATCGAGGAAGGCACCGGAAGACAGCACCATCAGGTTGCGCCACCCGGTCTCGTCCTGGGCGTAGAGGGCAAGCGGGGCCGGCTCGATGGGCCGCGCGCCCGGGGCGCTTTCGGCATAGGCGACCGCCAGTTGCAGGCCCATGATGGGTTGGATGCCGGACTTGGCGCAGGATTCGGAAAACTCCAGCCCGCCGAACAGGTTATTGGTGTCGGTCACCGCGACAGCAGGGAAGCCGAGCGTCCGGCACAGACCCGGGAGCTTCTTCACATGCAGCGCCCCCTCCTTCAGCGAATAGACGGAGTGGACGCGCAGATGGATGAAGCTGGGGGAATCGGTCATTCGGAGAGCTTAGAGCACGATGAGGTCGAATTGGAACGCTCAGTTCACCCGGAATCGCCTGCCGCGCGTATTCGCACGATCCCGGGTGAACCGAGTGGTTTAGATCGGCCTCATCGTGTTCTCAGGGGTATCGCATGAACAGTGATACCAACGGCCCTACCGATTGACCTGTGCCCATTGTCGTGTGGTGATGGTGGCGATGGCGGCTGTATCGTTTGCGAAGAAGTTCCATGCGGTGCAGCATTTGTCGACGATGTCGGCGTAGCCATCGAAGACGGTTATGGCGAGCTTGTTGGCGCGCAGGTATTGCCAGACGTTTTCGACCGGATTGAGTTCGGGCGCGTATGGCGGGAGAATGAGCAGCGTGACGTTGTCGGGCACTATGAGGTCCTTGCCGGCATGCCAGCCGGCACCGCGTCGAGGACGCGTGCCGCGTGGGCGCCAAGGGCTACGGCGCGGGCGATCTCGGCGAGGTGGGCATTCATCGCCTCGGTGTCGGCGAAGGGCAGGACCAGACCGGCGGCGGTGGCGCGGTCAGGGCAGACTGCGCCGAAAATGCAGGCCGATTTGTAGCGCGTGTCGCGGACGGCGCGGGGGCGGGTGCCGCGCTTCGCCCAGACCCTTGTCAGCGTGCCCTGCTGACCCACCCTGGCTTCATCCTGGAACCAGATATCGAGCGGTTTGCCGTGCGCCGCCTCGGGGAGGGCCGCCGCTCCTCCTCCTATGCGTCGATCACAGAGAGTCAGACTTTCGCTGATTTGGGAACCCCCAAGAGTCACTTGAGAGGGCCGTTCTCTACATCCGGCTGCTGCGTCAAGTTAAAACGGCCTTATGGATCGCGGCATGCGGGTCATGGTTACACTTTCACAGCAGCGTAACAGGCTTAACAGCCCGTTGACGAAGTCGGCACTGGCCACGAGCGGCCTGGTCTGATTCTTTGATGTTCCGATTTGACCGGGGGGTTCGCCGATGGCGATGGGACTGCGGAAGGATCGTCAGGGTGACTTGATGGTGGGCTGGGCGGAGATGCCGCGCTCGCCGGGTCATGTGTTTTACGACCGTCTTCAGTCGGTCCTGATCGAGGGCGACTTCGACGGCTTCGCCGAGGCGGCCTGCCGGTGCTGTTACGCGGCCAGGATGGGAGCGCCTTCGGTGCCGCCGGGGCGCTGTTTCCGCATGCATCTGGTGGGCTGTTTCGAGGGCATCGACTCTGGGCGCGGGCTGGAATGGCGCGGCTCGGATTCGCTGTCGCTGCGGGAGTTTCTGCGGCTGGAGAGCCGGGATCGTGTGCCGGACCATTCCTGGCTGTCGAAGACCCGCACGCGCCTGCCCCACGAGGGGCACGCGGCGGTCTTCGACCGGGTTCTGGCGCTGATCGCCGAGGCGGGTCTGGTGAAGGGCGAGCGCATCGGGGTGGATGCCTCGACCATGGAGGCCAACGCGGCGCGGCGCAACATCGTGCGGCGCGACACGGGGTGAGGGCGACCGGGAGATGCTGGAGCATCTGGCCCAGGAGAGCGGCATTGAGACGCCCACGGCCGAGAATCTGGCGCGTCTGGACCGCAAGGGCAAGGGCAAGAAGCTCTCGAACCAGGATCGGGTTTGCAGGAGCGACCCCGAGGCCAGGGTCGCCAGGATGAAGGACGCCGCGACCCATCTGGCCTACAAGCCCGAGCACGCGGTGGATCTGGACACCGGGGCGGTGGTGGCGGCCGAGTTGCACCCAGCCGATGAGGGCGACACCACGACGCTTTTCAAGACCCTGGCGGCGGCCGAGGCAAACCTCGAGGCGGTGGCTGCGGCGCCGACGCCAGAGGGCCCGGCCGAATGCGTCGCCGACAAGGGCGATCACTCACGGGCGGTCTTGAAGGCCCTGGACGACAGTCCCTGGAAGACCCGGCCCTGCAAGACCCGGATCGCCGAGCCCAGGCAGAAGGGCTTTTCGCGCTGGCGCGGTGACCAGGCGGCGCGCCGGGCGGTCACCAACAACCGCGTGCGGCTCAACTCCGCGCTCGCCAGCGAGGCCTTCAAGCTGCGCGCCGGGATCGTCGGGCGCTGCTTTGCCCACACCCTCGATCGCGGCGGCCTGCGCCGGACCTGGCTGCGCCGGCGCGAGAACGTGCACAAGCGATACCTGCTTCACGTCGCCGGCCACCACCTCTCGTTGCTGATGCGCCAACTCATCGGTGCCGGCACCCCGCGCCAGGCCGTGGCGGGCGGATATGGCGGTGTTTTCGTGCTTGTTGCGCCCGCTGGAGCCGTTCTGGTCGCTCGGATCGTCCTCATCGTCTCGGAGGATGGCGAAACCGCCGACGCCGCGTTATGTTTCGTCGTGGGGTGAAACCCGGTCAAGTGGGGTGAAGCCCGGTCAATGGCGACTTTTTCAACGGGCTGCTAGGGATCACCCCCCGCCCAGCTTCCTCAGCCGCGCCTCCCTCAGCCGCCGGAAGTCGTCGCCAGCGTGGTAGCTCGACCGGGTCAGGGGTGTTGCCGAAACCATCAGGAAGCCCTTGGCGTAGGCCGCATTCTCGTAGTTGGCGAACTCGTCCGGGGTCACGAACCGCATCACCGCGTGGTGCTTCTTGGTGGGTTGCAGGTACTGGCCGACGGTCAGGAAATCCACATCCGCCGCGCGCTGGTCGTCCATCACCTGCAGCACCGATTGGCGGTCTTCGCCCAGCCCGACCATGATGCCGGACTTGGTGAACATGGTGGGGTCCAGTTCCTTGACCCGCTGCAACAGCCGCAGCGAGTGGAAATAGCGCGCGCCGGGGCGGACCTCCGGGTAGAGGCCGGGCACGGTCTCGAGGTTGTGGTTGAAGACATCGGGCCTGGCCTCGACCACGGCCTCCAGCGCCGAGGGCGGGCATCTCAGGAAATCCGGCGTCAGCACCTCGATCGTGGTCTCCGGGCACTTCCGGCGCAGGGCGCGGATGGTCTGGGCGAAGTGTTCGGCGCCGCCGTCGGCCAGGTCGTCGCGGTCGACCGAGGTGATCACCACATGCTTCAGCCCCAGCTTCTCGACAGCCTGCGCCACCTTGCCCGGCTCGAACACGTCCAGCGCATTCGGCCGTCCGGTGGCGACGTTGCAGAAGGAGCAGCCACGGGTGCAGATCTCACCCATGATCATCATGGTGGCGTGGCCCTGAGCCCAGCACTCGCCCACATTGGGGCAGCCCGCCTCCTGGCACACCGTCGACAGCCCGTGCTCCTTGATCACGTTCCGGGTACGGAAGTACCCTTTCGAGTTCGGCGCCTTGACCCGGATCCAGTCCGGCTTCTTCGGGCTGGGATTGTCGGCGCGATGCGCCTTCTCCGGGTGGCGCTGGGCGCGGTCGGTGAGGTCGCGGTGATGTGTCGGGTCTGACATTTGGGCTCCTGATGCTTGGCGCGCAATATAGGGTGCTTCGCCACGCGAGTCTTGCGGCGATTCAGCGCCCGCGATCGGGCGGTCAGGCGGATTTGCGCTCAGGGAACAACCCCAGCAATCCGGCCTCGCTTGCCTCGGCCACGCCGCGCTCGGTGATCAACCCGGTGATCAGCCGCGCCGGGGTCACGTCGAAGGCCGGGTTGGCGGCGCGCGAGCCGGGGGAAACGACGCGGGTTTTCAGCACGGCGCCATTGGCGGTAACGCCGGTCACATCGGTGACCTCGGCGGCGGCGCGTTCCTCGATGGGAATCTCGCGCACCCCGTCGCGCACCGTCCAGTCGATGGTCGGCGAGGGCAGGCAGACATAGAACGGCACGCCGTTATCCGCTGCCGCCAGCGCTTTCAGATAGGTGCCGATCTTGTTGCCGACATCGCCCGTCGCCGTGGTCCGGTCGGTGCCGGTGAGGCAGATATCGACCTCGCCGTGCTGCATCAGATGGCCGCCCGCATTGTCGACGATTACCGTGTGCGGCACACCGTGGTTGTGCAGCTCCCACGCCGTCAGATGGCCACCTTGGTTGCGCGGCCGGGTCTCGTCGACCCAGACATGAACGGCGATCCCCAGGTCATGGGCCTGATAGACCGGCGAAGTTGCCGTACCCCAGTCACACGTCGCCAGCCAACCGGCGTTGCAATGGGTCAGGATGTTCACCGGACCGGGCTTGCGCCCGGCAATCCCGCGGATCAACTCCAGTCCATGGGCACCGATGCGGCGGTTGATCTCGACATCCTCCTCAACGATCTCGGCTACCCGCGCGTAAGCCGCCGCCACCCGCTCGCAGGGCTTCAAGGGCCCCAACCGCTGGCGCATGTCGTCCAACGCCCATTTCAGGTTGATCGCGGTCGGGCGGGTCTCGAACAGCCGCTCATAGGCGCCCGAGAGGTTGGCGTCGGATGCATCCGCCCGCATCGCCAGCGCCATGCCGTAGCCAGCGGTCGCCCCGATCAGCGGCGCGCCGCGCACCAGCATCGCCTTGATCGCATGGGCCGCTTCGGCCTCGGTGGTCAGGCTTGCGGTCTCGAAGGCGAAGGGCAGCCGGGTCTGGTTGATGATGCCGACGGACCCGCCGTCGTCCTCCAGCCAGATTGGCCGCCAGGGTTTGCCGTTGACTTTCATGGCCTCCATCCTTCTGCGGGCGACGCTCTGCCTTTGGAAATGCTCCCTGCTCCACGCTACGTCAACTATTGAGGGTCGCGGCCGGCGCATGGAATTGGCGGAGCGTGATCTTCATTTGTGGAAAATTCTGTGGCAATCGAGAAAGCAACTTCACCTGATGGACAAGCGAGGATAGTTTCGAATCGCTCTAAGTTGATTTCCTCGGGTGACATCCTCCCACCCGAAGTGAAGGGAATCTCAAACGACCTGAAGGAAGAATGGAAATGGACGGCGATATCACGTGCCCGATGAAGGGCCAAACGACGGCCGGGACCCGGTCAAACCGGGACTGGTGGCCAAATCAGTTGAACCTGAAGATGCTTCACCAGAACTCTCCCCTGTCCGACCCCATGGGCAAGGCGTTCAACTACGCTGAGGAATTCAAGACACTCGACCTGGATGCCCTGAGGAAGGGCATCTTCGAACTGATGACGACGTCGCAGGACTGGTGGCCGGCCGACTATGGCCACTATGGGCCGCTGTTCATCCGGATGGCGTGGCACAGCGCCGGCACGTACCGCACCGCCGATGGCCGCGGTGGCGGTGGGACGGGCCAGCAGCGCTTCGCGCCGCTGAACAGCTGGCCCGATAACGGGAACCTCGACAAGGCGCGCATGCTGCTTTGGCCGGTCAAGCAGAAGTACGGCAAGAAGATCTCGTGGGCCGACCTGATGATCTTCGCCGGCAACTGTGCGCTGGAGTCGATGGGCTTCAAGACCTTTGGCTTTGCCGGCGGACGCGCGGACGTCTGGGAGCCCGAAGAAGACACCTATTGGGGATCCGAGAACACGTGGCTCGAAGACGAGCGCCACACCGGCGACCGGGTGCTCGAGAATCCTCTTGGTGCCGTTCAGATGGGTCTGATCTACGTCAACCCGGAGGGACCGAACGGAAACCCGGACCCGGTCGGGTCGGGCCGGGACATTCGCGAGACATTCGCGCGCATGGCGATGAACGACGAGGAGACGGTGGCGCTCACCGCTGGCGGACACACCTTCGGCAAAGCCCACGGTGCCGGCGATCCGGACCATGTCGGCCCCGAACCCGAGGGTGCCCCCATCGAGATGCAGGGCCTCGGCTGGAAGAACAGCCTTGGCAGCGGCAAGGGCGGCGACGCGATCACCAGCGGCATCGAAGGCGCCTGGACCCCCACTCCGGTGACCTGGGACCACAGCTACTTCGACACCCTGTTCGGCTATGAGTGGGAACTGACCAAGAGCCCCGCCGGTGCAAATCAGTGGGTGCCCGTTGGGGGTGCCGGATCGGACACGGTGCCGGATGCCCACGACGCGTCGAAACGGCACGCTCCCATGATGACCACGGCCGACATGGCGATGAGGACGGACCCCATCTACGAGCCGATCTCGCGGCGCTTCCACGAGAACCCGGATCAGTTCGCAGACGCTTTCGCCCGGGCATGGTTCAAGCTGACGCACCGCGACATGGGCCCCCGCTCGCGCTATCTCGGCGCCGAGGTTCCGGCAGACGAGTTGATCTGGCAGGATCCCGTCCCTGCAGCCACCCATGCACTGATCGGCGAGCAGGACATCGCCAACCTCAAGGGCAAGATCCTCGCGTCCGGATTGTCCGTCTCCCAACTGGTCTCGACCGCCTGGGCGTCGGCAGCAACCTTCCGCGGCTCTGACATGCGCGGCGGGGCGAACGGGGCGCGTATCCGTCTCGCACCGCAGAAGGATTGGGCCGTCAACCAGCCTGACCAATTGGCGACGGTGCTCGAATCCCTCGAAGGGGTCCAAAAGGACTTCAACGACTTGCAGTCCAACGGGAAGATGGTCTCGCTCGCCGACGTGATCGTCCTGGGTGGGTGTGCGGCCGTCGAGGCGGCTGCGAAGAACGCCGGGCACGACGTGACCGTGCCATTCACGCCGGGGCGCACGGACGCGCCGCAGGAGCAGACCGACGTGGACTCGTTCGCCGTGCTCGAACCCGCCGCAGACGGGTTCCGCAACTACCTCAAGACCGAATACGCCGTATCGGCTGAGGAGTTGCTGGTGGATCGGGCGCAATTGATGACACTGACCGCCCCCGAGATGACGGCGCTCGTTGGCGGCATGCGCGTCTTGAATGCAAACGCCGGGCAGTCCCAACACGGCGTCTTCACCAAGCGGCCAGAGACGCTGACCAACGACTTCTTCGTCAACCTGCTCGATATGAGCACGACGTGGAAAGCCGTCTCGGACGCCGAGGACGTGTTCGATGGACGCGATCGCGCAACGGGCGAACTGAAATGGACCGGCACCCGCGTCGATCTCATCTTCGGTTCGAACTCCCAACTCCGAGCCGTCGCGGAAGTCTACGGATGTGAAGGCGCGCAGCAGGCGTTTGTGCATGATTTTGTGGCAGCGTGGGGCAAGGTGATGAATCTTGATCGCTTCGATCTTGCCTGAGCTCAGTTGAAGGGTCTTCCTTCGATGGCTTCGAGAGCCCTGCCTCGACTCGGCATCGGGAGATCAAGGCAACATACATCCTGCGCGCGCCCAACCCGGGCGCGCGCGTTTTGGCACGTTCCGGTCGAGTCTTACCCAGTAAGACTTGCCGGCGCGCCCAACTCGGGCGCGCGCGTTTTGGCACCCCCACTTGAATCGATATCCGGGAAACCTCACCTCCAGGACTAAGCACCAGGCGTTGTCCCTGATGACGGAGATGATCACATGATGACCACCCAGAACACCGGCGAGCCTGCCGCCGAGACCGGAAGCCGCCGCCCGATCTGGATTCGCGGCGCCTTCATGCTGTTCTTCCTGTTCGCCTTCGGCCTCGGCCTGACCCTGCTCGCGGCCTCGGCCGTTATCCAGTAGACCCGTTTCACGATAGTGCTTTTTCTGTCATATATGCTGTGGAAGTTCACGGGAGTGTTAGGCGATGAAGGTTTTACAGGTTTTACGGCACCGTCCAGAGCTATTCTTTCGACTATCAGGCATCCGACTGGCTGATTTCGATGCCCTGGTTGTAAAATTGCACCCGATGTGGCTTTGCCGCGAAACCAGGCGCCTGTCACGCAAAGGTCGGCTCCGTGCCATCGGTGGCGGCATGAAATATCGCCTGACGTTTTCCGAGCAATTGTTGCTGTGTTTGATTTATTACCGGACCTATACCAGCCATGTTTTTATGGGACTTGTCTTTGGTGTCTCCGCACCGACGGTATGCCGCCATGTGCGCGCGATGATGGCCGGCTTTTGCGCGGCAAAGGGTTTGTCGCTGGGGGCCGGCATTCTGGCCCGCGCGCCCGGGCTGATCTTGAGCCCGAATACATCCTCGAACAGGGCGCTCAGCCGGGCGAATGACAGCGCCTGGAAGGTCTTCAGATAAAGCGCCAGACCATGCCGGCGCGGTTCGAATGGCGCGCCGGTGGCGGGGCTGGGCAATGAGGCGTCGACACGGGCTGCGCATTCCGGGCCCGGCAATGGCGGCACCTGACCGTCAAACGCAGGTGACGGCGGACAAACGGCGTGACCTGTGGCAACTCGATTTCGTCGTAATCACCAACAACCTCACCCTCGAGGCTGGCATCGAGTTTGCCTTGGCAGGCCGGGCAACTGGCAGGGCGGTGGGCAATCGTCTCATCGGGATGTTCCGCCAGAGCGCGGAAATGGCCCTTGTGTCCGGGCTTGGCGCCGCCGGGCGTAGAATGCCGCCGCCGCGCCTTTTTATCGCTCGACGGCGGCTTGGAAGAGGTCCGCGTGGTCTTTGCCGGGCGCGGAAGTTTCAGCACCAGATCAACCAACTGTTCTTTGCTCAAGCGTTCAAGATCGGCACGATCCATTGCCCCATTGATTCAGAGATCGCCGGGCGGCACAAAGGGTGAGTAATTACAAAAATTGGCATGGTGCCTGCATTCGCTTTACGGGGAACCCGATGAACCTCTTCGCCAAACTACAGACCCAGGCAGCCAGCGGTTCTCCCGTCCGCGTCGGGCTGATCGGTGCGGGCAAGTTCGGCTCGATGTTCCTCTCCCAGGTGCCGACAACGCCGGGGATGGAGGTCACCGCCATTGCCGATCTGGCGCCGGAGCGTGCCCGCGCCGCCATGACCACGGTCGGCTGGGACACGGACTGCACCACCCGGACCGCAATTGTCACCAGCGGCGCCGAACTCGCCTCCCGCGACGATGTCGACGTGATTATCGATGCCACCGGCCACCCGGAGGCGGGCATCCTGCACGCCCGCGCCGCGATCGCCGGGGGCAAGCATATCGTCATGGTCAATGTCGAAGCCGACGTGCTGGCCGGGCCGCTTCTGGCCAAGGAAGCGCGGGCAGCGGGCGTGGTCTATTCGATGGCCTATGGCGACCAACCGGCGCTGACCGCCGAGCTGGTCGACTGGGCGCGGGCCTGCGGCTTTCGGGTGGTGGCGGCGGGCAAGGGCACGAAATACCTGCCAGGCTATCACCAGATCACCCCCGATGAAGTCTGGAACCACTATGGCATCACGGCGGATGATGCCAGGGCGGCGAGGATGAACAGCCAGATGTTCACCTCCTTCATGGACGGCACCAAATCCGCCATCGAGATGGCCGCCATCGCCAATGCCTGCGACCTGAAAGCGCCGGTAAAGGGCCTCTCCTTCCCGCCCTGCGGTGTCGACGACCTGGCACATGTCCTGCGTCCCGTGGCCCGGGGCGGAATGCTCGAGGACACCGGCATGGTCGAGACCATCGCCTGCGACGAGCGCGACGCCCGGCCGGTGTTTCGCGATCTGCGCTGGGGGGTCTATGTGGTGGTCGAGGCGCCCAACGACTACGCCGCCGCCTGCTTCCGGCAATACGGGCTGAAGACCGATTCCACCGGCCGCTACGCCGCGCTCTATCGCCCCTGCCATCTGATCGGGCTGGAACTGGGCATCTCGGTCCTCAGCGCCGCCCTGCGCGGCGAGCCCACCGGCAGCGCCCGCGCCTTCAACGGTGACGTCATGGCCACCGCCAAGCGGGATCTCGCCCCCGGCGAGACGCTGGACGGCGAGGGTGGTTATTGCGTCTACGGCAAGCTGGCCCCGGCGGCGGATTCGCTTGCGCAAGGGGCGCTGCCGATCGGGCTGGCCCATGGCGCCACGCTCTTGAGTTCTGTCAGGGCGGGGCAGGTTGTGACATGGAAGGATGTCGATATCGACCAGGGCCGCCCTGCGGCCCGCACACGCCGCGAGATGGAAGCGCAGTTTGCGCCCCTAGAATGAACGCCCCGGCAACGAAGAGGGACCCACATGAGCAGCTTCAGCAGGGAATACCGGGAACACCTCGCGACCGAGCACGATCTCGGCCGGTTCTCGGAGTTTTTGCGCGAGATTGTCTATGGCGGCAATGACGGCATCGTCACCACCTTCGCTGTGGTTGCAGGCTTCGCCGGGGCCGGGGCCGAGGGCGCGGCGGCGGTCGGCACCATCGCGGTGCTGCTGTTCGGCCTGGCCAATCTCTTCGCCGATGCCGCCTCGATGGGCTTTGGCGCCTTCCTCGCGACCCGGTCGGCGCAGGACATCTACCGCGCTGCCCGCATCAGGGAGATGCGCGAAATCCACGAGAGGCCCGAGAAGGAACGGGCTGAACTGTTCCAGATCCTGCGCACCAAGGACGTCCCCGAGGCTGACATCCACGCCTTTGCCGACCTCTACCAGCGCAATCCGGAACTGCTGGCCGATTTCATGATGCAGCATGAGATCGGCATGCCCGATCCGACCGGCGGCAACCCGGCGCTGGACGGGCTGGCGACCTTTCTGGCCTTCATATTCTTCGGCGCCATCCCTCTGCTCCCCTATTTTCTGTACGATCCGAACCAGACCACCTTCCAGTGGTCGGTCTTCGCCACCGCCGTGGCGCTGGTTCTGCTGGGCCTGCTGCGCTGGCATGTGACTCACGAGCGGGTCGGACGCTGTGTCGGCGAGACAGTCGCGGTCGGCGGCATCTGTGCTGTCATCGCCTATGCGGTAGGCATGGCGGTGGGGGGCTAAAACGGTTACTCCTGTCACAAATGCCACGACAGGAGCCGATGCATGTTTCAACCCTTCCAGGTCGAACAATTCCTCTCGGAGAACGAGCAGGGCGTCATCTGTAATTTCTCCGAAAGCGGCGTCCATCCGATGACGCTGGGCGGGCTGCTGGAGATGGCGGGGACCTATGCCGGAGCTCTGTCGGACCTGCTGCTGGACTACCCCGAGGTTCGCGGAAAGGAACGGCTGCGCAGCCGGATTGCCGCGCTCTACCCCGGCGCCAGTGCGGAGAACGTTCTGGTCACCGTCGGCGCGTCCGAGGCTAACCACCTGATCGCCAGCACCCCGCTGGAGCCCGGTGACGAGGTGGTGGCGCTGGGCCCCACCTACCAGCAACTCCCCGGCAACGCGCAAAATGCCGGAATCACTGTCAAGACCGTGCCGCTGATCGAGGAAAACGGTTGGGCGCTGGATACCGACGCGCTGGCCGGCGCAGTCGGCCCGAAGACCCGGCTGATCGCCGTCGTCAACCCGAACAACCCGACCGGCACATCCTGACCGAGGACGAGATGACCGCCATCGTGGCCGCCGCCGCCCGCGGCGGTGCCTGACCGACACCGGCTTCGACCGGTTGGCGGAGGGGTTGTCGCGCTACCAGGGCGTCTTCTCGGTGGTGCCCCCGCACGCCTCCGCCATGTCCTTCGTGCGCTACAACCTGCCCATCGGCTCGTGCGATTTGGCGCTGCGGCTGCGCAACGAAAAGGACATGCTGGTGGTTCCCGGGAACTGCTTCGGGCTGGAGCATCATTTCCGGTTTTTCTCCGCCGTGCCCGAGGACCATCTGACCGAGGGGCTGGAGCGGCTGAGCGCGTTGGTTGGTGATATCCTCGATGGCTGACCGACGCCACCGCCCCGGCTCGCTTGACCGCATCGCGCTACCCCCCTATTCCCTCGGCCCATGACCAGCCCCATCCACATCGTCGGCCCCATCCATATCATTGGTGGCGGCATGGCAGGCTCCGAGGCCGCCTGGGCTGCGGCCAATCTGGGCGTGCCCGTGATCCTGCACGAGATGCGCCCGGTGCATGGTACCGAGGCACACCAGACCGACGGATTGGCGGAGCTGGTTTGCTCGAATTCGTTCCGCTCCGACGACGACGAGACCAATGCGGTCGGCCTGCTGCATGACGAGATGCGCCGCATGGGGTCGATCATGATGGAAATGGCCGGGCGGCATTCGGTTCCCGCCGGCGGCGCGCTGGCGGTGGACCGCGAGGGTTTCAGCGCCGCCGTCACCGAGCGGTTGCTGGCCCACCCGCTGATTACGCTGGAGCGCGGCGAGATTGCCGGGCTGCCCCCTGCCGAGTGGGACAGTGTCATCATCGCCACGGGTCCGTTGACCTCACCTGCCCTGGCTGGTGCGATCCGCGAGAAGACCGGCGAGGCCTCGCTGGCCTTCTTCGACGCCATCGCCCCCATCGTCTACGCCGACAGCGTCGATATGGAGAAAGCCTGGTTCCAGTCGCGCTATGACAAGGGCGAAACCGAGGCCGAGCGCACCGCCTACCTCAACTGCCCGATGGACCGCGAGCAGTACGAGGCGTTCATCGACGCGCTGCTGGCGGCCCCCAAGACCGAGTTCAAGGAGTGGGAGAAAGACACCCCCTATTTCGAGGGCTGCCTGCCGATCGAGGTCATGGCCGAGCGCGGCCGCGAGACCCTGCGCTTTGGCCCCTTGAAGCCAGTTGGGCTGACGAACCCGCACCAGCCGAAGATTAAAGCTCATGCAGTGGTTCAACTTCGGCGCGATAACGCATTGGGAACGCTATTTAATATCGTCGGATTTCAAACCAAAATGAAATACGGCGCACAAGCCGAGGCGTTGGCGCTGATCCCCGGCCTTGAACAGGCCCGTTTCGCCCGGCTCGGCGGCATCCACCGCAACACCTTCCTCAACTCGCCGCGGCTGCTGGACAACGAACTGCGCCTGAAGACCGATCCGCACCTTCGTTTTGCCGGGCAGATCACCGGGGTCGAGGGCTATGTGGAATCCGGCGCCATGGGAATTCTCGCCGGGCACATGGCAGCCTGCGAACGGCTGGGCCGCGCCCTGCCTCTGCCGCCGCGCGAGACCGCCATGGGCGCGCTGATCCACCACATCACCGGCGGCGCCGAAGCCGATACTTTCCAGCCGATGAATGTCAATTTCGGCCTATTCCCGACGCTAACCGAGGATATCCGCAAAGGCCGCAAGGGCAAGCGCGACCGCGCCCGCGCCTATACTGAACGGGCAAAAGCGGTATTCGGCGACTGGGTCGAGCAATTCCGGACCTGAGTTGACCTTTGCTTCCAACCCGCTGGGTCATACCGTCTGGACACCGCACCGCGCCGATCATAATTTTGATGTGCGTATGCGTACACTGGCAGCACCTTGCGACGGATGGTTGGGAATGATCGGAGAACTGCGCGCAGACGACACGACCGTCAACCGGCAACAGTTCCTGTGGATGACACGCGATCTGAGCGGGTTTAGGGGTCTCGACGCCGAAATCGGCAACACGAACACGGAGTCGGTCGCCAACCTGATGTTCGACAGCCAGGTAAAGGAGACCAACCCCGACGGCAGATACATCCGGATCACCGCCACGGAGCGCCCGGACTACCTCGCCCGGATCGACCGCCTGTTGCAGATCGAGCGCACCCAAATCCGGGAAAAGCGATCCTATGCCGCCAACTTGCTGGAAGTGGCGAAGGCCGGGAAATTGCGCGATGCTCTGGCGCAGATGACCGAACCGGAGGCGAACTAATCGCAGCCCCGAAAGCGCCCGCAAAAAGCAACACCCGAGTACGAGGTTCTCAAGGCCTGCGACTGGATCGCCCACTCGATACATGGCGATGCCAGGCCCGCCATTCTCGATGCCCTGACCCGGCATATCCTTACCGCCCCGATTGGCACGGCGCTGGGCCCGACGCCACAACTCGTCGATCAGTTCCACGCCGAGGTCGTGGCCGATGCGCCGCGGATGCGCAGTCCGAACAACGCCACCGCCTATCCGTCGAGCGTCGGCGGGCGGTTCCTGCTGGAGCTGATCTTTCAGTGGACATCGGAGGCGATCTGGCCGGTGCCGGGCGACGACCAGTGGCAGGATGTTGCGTTGTTCGTAACCGTCCGGTCTCCCCGCCCTTGAAGGGTTTGTGATTGGCGTGCGAGTCTTCGCGTGATCGCGGGCGATAATGTCCGTTTGAATTACGAGGACACTTGAACTTGATGGATCATCGTAGAGGCAATCGGCGGAGCTACTCGAATGCGTTCAAGCGCCGTGTTGTGGCCGAGGCGCTTGAGCCTGGGGCTTCGGTTGCGTCGGTGGCGCGCCATCACGGGCTGAGCGCGACCATGGTGTTCGCGTGGCGTCGTGATCCGCGGTTTGGGCCAGGTGGTGATGGGGTGTTTTTCCTGCCTGTCGAGGTGATGTCGACTGCGATCACCGCCGCGCCGGAGCCGATCAGCCCTGTCAGCGACGGCCGGGTCGAGATTGCCCTTCCATCGGGCCATCGTCTGACGCTCAGCGGTGCCTTTGATCCGGACATGGTGGTGCTGTTGGCGCGAGGTCTGAGCGCATGATCCCGGTTCCCGCGCAGACGAAGGTCTGGCTGGCGGCTGGCGTTACCGATATGCGCAAGGGGTTCAACGGTTTGTCGGCGCTGCCCGAGAAGGTTCTGGAGCAGGACCCGTATTCCGGGCACTTGTTCGTGTTCCGGGGACGGCGCGCCGATCTGATCAAGGTCATATGGTGGGACGGGCAAGGGGCGTGTCTGTTTTCCAGGCGTCTGGAGCGCGGCAGGTTCGTCTGGCCATCGCCGGCGCATGGCAGGTTGTCGGTGACATCGGCGCAACTGGCGAGGCTGTTGGAGGGCATCGACTGGCGCGCGCCGCTGCGCACCTGGCGGCCCCTGACGGCAGGATGATTTTCTGAACAAAAACAGAGAAATATGACGCTTTTGGGGTTCCCTTCAGTGTCGCGTTCTGGTATAGAATGGCTATGCTGGATCAGACCAAATCACTGCCCGATAATCCCTCGGAATTGAGGGTGTTCGCGGGGCAATTGGTGGCGACGGTCAAGTCCCAGGCGCTCCGGATCGCCAAGCTGGAACACCAGCTCGCCGGTCATCGCCGCCATCGGTTTGGCTCGAAGTCGGAGACGATGGATCAGCTTGAACTCGGGCTCGAAGAGGAAGAGATCGCGGCGGCGAAGATCGCGCCGCCTGCGTCGCCTGATACTGTCGCCGGGCCGAAGAACAAACCAAAGCGCAAACCGTTGCCGGACAGCTTGCCGCGCAACGAGCAAGTGCTGTCGCCCGGCGAGGCCTGCGGCAAGTGCGGCGAGGTTCTGAAGAAACTCGGCGAAGATGTCACCGAAGAGCTGGAATACGTCCCTGGCCGGTTCATCGTGAACCGCTTTGTCCGGCCCCGCATGGCTTGCACGTGTTGCGAGGCGATCTGCCAGGCACCATTGCCCTCGCGCCCGATCGAGCGGGGTCGTCCCGGCCCGGGCCTGCTGGCCCATGTGCTGGTCTCGAAGTATGCCGATCACCTCCCGCTCTATCGCCAGTCCCGGATATTCGATCGCGACGGCATTGATCTCGACCGCTCGACCCTGTCCGACTGGGTCGGCAAATCGGCGGCACTGCTGGAACCATTGGCTGATATGGTCGGGCGCCATGTTCAGCGCGGCCAGGCGATCTTTGCCGACGACACCACCCTGAAGATGCAGGTGAAGGGCACCGGCAAATGCAAGACCGCCCGGATCTGGACCTATGTTCGCGACGAACGGCCATGGGGCGGCGCCGACCCACCAGCGGCATGGTATCAGTTCACCGTCGATCGCAAGGGCGAGCACCCCACCAAACACCTGGCCGGGTACAAGGGCTGGATGCACGCGGACGGCTATGCCGGGTTCAACGAGCTCTACCGATCCGGTGGTGTCGATGAAGTCGCCTGCATGGCCCATATCCGGCGCAAGTTCACCGATGTCTTCCAGTCGGAGGGCTCGATCATCGCCGAGGAAGCCATCAAGCGCATCGCCGGGCTCTACGTCGTCGAGAAGGATGCCCGCGGCAGTGTGCCCATCGAGCGGGTCCAACTCCGGCAAGCCCGCGCCAAACCGATCTTCGATGCTCTGGAAGCCTGGCTGCAAACCCGGCTGCCAAAGATCTCCGGCAAGTCCGAACTCGCCAAGGCGATCCGCTACGCCCTGACCCGGATGAGGCGCCTGCGCCCGTATCTCGACCACGGCTTTCTGGAGATCGACAACAATTCCGCCGAACGCGCCATGAAGCCGATAGCCCTGGGTCGCAAGAATTATCTTTTTGTCGGCTCAGAGGCTGGCGGTAAATCCGCCGCCATCGCCTATACCCTGATCGAGACCGCCAGGCTCAACGGCGTCGATCCCCAGGCCTGGCTGACCGATGTGCTCAGTCGCATCGCCGATCACAAAATCACCAAACTCGACGAGTTGCTCCCGTGGCGCTTCGCTCAGACCTGAGCGCAATCGGCCGACGCTGAACCGAACCAGAGCCCCGAGACCGGACGCTTACCGTTGTTCTACCTTGGCGCCATGGCGACGGTGCAGGGTTACGCCGACGGCAACAAACGCGCTGGCCGGCTGGGCTATGCGATCACGTTTTTGAAGGGCGGGCGGCGGTTCGTCGCCCCCAGCCCCGCACTGGAAAGCGAACTCGTCCGGATGAACAGGACCGACCCGGCGTAACGCCGGTTTGACCGGCCCGGCGGACGCCCCTATCGTCGGTGGCCATGGATAACGGGGGAAGATGCCATGACCGACAGCCGCTATCGGCTCAGCAGCGCCTACAAGCTCACTAACCCGGAGGAGAGCCGGGATTTCTACCAGGGCTGGGCCGAGGGCTATGACAACGAGGTCGCCGAGAACGGCTACATCACCCCGCAACGCTGCGCCGAGGCGCTGATCCTGCACGCCGCCGCCCCGTGGGCGCCGATGATGGATATGGGTTGTGGCACCGGTATTTCGGGCCTGGCGCTAAAGGCCGCGGGGTTCGAGTGCATCGACGGCTACGACTTCAGCCAAGCGATGCTGGACAAGGCCGCGCCCAAGGGCGTCTACCGCGAGCTTGGCATCGCCGACATGTCGAAGCCGCTGGAAATTGCTGACGGCGTCTACCAGAACGCTGCCGCGATCGGCTGCATCACCCCGGAATACATGCCAGCGACAGTGCTGGACGAGATCCTGTCGAAGCTTCCCCAGGGCGGCTGCCTGGTGTTCTCGGTCAACGACCACTCCGCCGCCGACGGCTCCATCGTCGGCCGGATCATGACCCTGACCGACTGTGGTGCTGCCGAGCTGGTGTTCAGGGAATACGGCGAGCACCTCCCCGCCATCGACCTGAAAAGCACGGTTTATGTGCTGAGGAAGCCGTGAGGACCGGCACCGGAGCCAGAGCATACCGAAGGGTATGTGATCCGTTTCGTGTGTCTTATCACATGTGAGCACATGCTTAGCCTATTGAAATTATAAAGAATTATATTCGCACTCGATTCACGGTTAATACGAGGTTTCATTGGTCCCTCACCGTCAAACGGAAGATGCGCCGTCCCGGGGTTGACCCGGGACCTCCTGTTTCCGGATCGCTTCAGAAGGCCCCGGATCAAGGCCGGGACGGCGCGGGGAGCATTCCCTACCACTGCCCGCGCATTGCCCGCCAAGCCAGCACCACCCCCCGGCCGCCCTGCCCAGCCAGATCACGTTGCAAGTCCAGGTCCGGCCGGCGCGCTCGCCTTAAAACCCGCTCTGCCCGCCATACCGGCAGCAGCGCGGGAACTGCCGCCTTCGGCACCGTGCGGCGCGCGGCCCGGGCGGCGCTAAGCAGCGCCAGCGCCTGATCGGCCAGGCGGTGGGCGGTGACCCGGGTGTGTTCGGTGGTGCGACCGCGGGCGAGTTCGGCACGGTCCTCCGGCGCCAGCCCCGGCAGCGGGTATTGGTTGGCCTGCGCCAGCGCTACCGCGCGGCGTAGCGCGAAAGCCACCCCCATCGCGCGGCCTACGGCGCTGGCGGCGCGGCGGGCGGCGGGGTTCTCGCCCACCAGAAGATGCGCGGCCAGCCGGGTCAATGCCATGAACCGCCCATCGATCCATTCGCCGAAGCGGTGCTCGTCCATCGGCCCGTGCAGTTCCAACTCCCGCGCATCGGCCAATGCTGCCAGATCGCCGGCCGGCAATGCATGGGCCAAGAGCAGCGCATGCAACGGCGCCGCCACCTCGTGCTGGCGCGGCGGTTCGCCTGCGGCGGGCCCTGCGACCAGATCGCGCCACCATTGCAGTCGCATCCTCGCGATCAACGGCTCTGAAGTCCTTGCCGCCGCTTTCGACAACTCGATATCGAAGGCATAGAGCACCATCAGCCGCTCGCGCGCCGATTCCGGCGCGAAAAGGGCCGCGTGGAACAGGCCCGGGTCCAATTGCCGGACCAGCGTGGCCGCCGGGCTGAGCGGCGGCGCGGTCATCGGATCGAGCTCATTTTGCCGCTGGCACCCCCGCCAGGATCAGCTTGGTGATTACCGCATCCTCCAGCGCCTGAAACGAGGCGTCGACTATGTTGGGCGACACGCCGACGGTCGACCAGGTGTTGCCTTGCCCGTCGGCGCTGTCGATCAGCACCCGGGTCACCGCCTCGGTCCCGGCGCCAATTATCCGCACCTTGAAGTCGACCAGGTGCAGGTCTTCGATATAGCTCTGATAGCGCCCCAGATCCTTGCGCAGCGCCCGGGCCAGTGCGTTGACCGGCCCCTGATCGGCGCCGGTCACCGGATCGACCGACTCGGAGGCCGATATCATCCGCTTGCCGTCCACATGCACCACCACCACCGCCTCGGAGACGGTCACGGCGCCATTATGCGGATCATCGCGGCGTTCCACCGAAACCCGGTAGCGGTCGATCTCGAAGAACTTCGGCACCTGGCCCAGATAACGCCGCGCCAGAAGCTCGAAACTTGCCTGTGCCGAGTCGTAGGAGAAGCCCTGATCCTCGCGTTCCTTCACATGGGTCAGCAGGTGGCCCAGCCGTTTGTCGCCTGCGTCGACCTCGATCCCCGCATCGGCCAGCCGCTTGACCAGGTTCGAGCGCCCGGCCTGGTTCGACATCGGGATCACCCGCTCGTTGCCGACCGCTTGCGGTTCGATGTGTTCGTAGGTGGCGGGATCCTTGGCGATGGCGGAGGCGTGCAGCCCTGCCTTATGGGCGAACGCCGCCGCACCCACATAAGCCGCATGACGGTCGGGCTGGCGGTTCAGCACCTCGTCCAGCATCAGTGAGGCGGCGCGCAACCTCGGCAGCGCCTCGACCGCGATCCCGGTCTCGAACCGCTCCGCATAAAGCGGTTTGAGCAGCAGCGTCGGGATAATGGAGACCAGATTGGCGTTACCGCAACGCTCGCCCACCCCGTTCAGCGTACCCTGGATCTGCCGCGCACCTGCGTCCACAGCGGCGAAGGTGTTGGCGACGGCCTGCTCGGTGTCGTTGTGAGTGTGGATGCCGACATGGCTGCCGGGGATGCGCTGGCACACTTTTGTGGCGATCTCGCTGACCTCGCCCGGCAGGGTGCCGCCATTGGTGTCGCACAGCACCACCCAGCGCGCGCCGCCCTCCATGGCCGCATCCAGACAGGCCAGCGCGTAATCCGGGTTGGATTTGTAGCCATCGAAGAAATGCTCGGCATCGAACAGCGCCTCGCGGCCCTGGGCGACCAGGTGGGCGATGCTCTCGCGGATATTGGTGAGGTTCTCGTCGAGGGTGATTCCCAGCGCGGTTTCGACATGGAAGTCATGGGATTTGCCCACCAGACAGACGGCGGGGGTGCCCGCGTTCACCACTTCGGCCAGCACCTCGTCATTCTCCGCCGAGCGCCCGGCCCGCTTGGTCATGCCGAAGGCGGTAAAGGTGGCATCGCTGAGCTTCGGCGGGTCGCGGAAGAACTCGCTGTCGGTCGGGTTGGTGCCGGGCCAGCCGCCCTCGACATAATCGAGCCCGAGGTCATCGAGGGCGCGGGCGATCTTGGTTTTGTCGGCGGCAGAGAAGTCGACGCCTTGGGTTTGCTGGCCATCGCGCAGGGTGGTGTCGAACAGATATAGGCGTTCCTTGACCATCACAGGGCCTCCAGCTTGAACGGATCAAAGTCGGGAGAGAGATCCCACTCCACCCCTTGGGGAGTGTCCTTTATGACAACTCCGGCTGCGGTTAGTCCGTCGCGGATCGCGTCCGCCCGGGTGAAGTCTTTTGTTTTTCGGGCATCTATTCGCGCAGATACAAGCTGAGAGACCCGTTCAATATCGCCGGAAGTGTAGAGGGTGGCAGGGTGGCCGGTGAAAGAAAAATGCCCCGTTTCCGCGTTGATAACAAAAGACTGCTTTTTCCACGGCCAGTTGGATAATTCATCCGTCAGGAGGCCTAATATTTGCGCGCCCGCTGCGAGACCGGCGGCGTCGCCCTGCCCAGCCAGCGCGTGCAGTTTGGCGATCGCCTTCGGGGTGTTCAGGTCGTCGGCCAGTGCCGCCAGCACCCCGCTGGGCATCTCTGCCGCCGGAACAACATCGTCGGTCAGGTCCCGCCATTTCCGGAGTGTCGCCCCGGCTTCCTCAACCCGCTTCTCGGTCCAGTCTAGTGGCTGGCGATACTGCGCCGACAACAACCCGAACCGCATTACCTCCCCCGGCACACCGTTGTCCCGCAGGTCCTTCACTGTGAAGAAGTTGCCCAGGCTTTTGGCCATCTTCTCCCCCTCCACCTGCAAAAACCCGTTATGCATCCACACATTGGCCATCACCTCGGTGTGGTTGGCGCAGCAGCTTTGCGCCACCTCGTTTTCGTGGTGGGGGAATTGCAGGTCGATGCCGCCGCCGTGGATGTCGAACACATCCCCCAGCAGCGCCTGGGCCATGGCCGAGCACTCGATGTGCCAGCCGGGGCGGCCCCTGCCCCAAGGGCTGTCCCAGCCGGGCTGCTCCGGGGTCGAGGGCTTCCAGAGGACGAAGTCCATCGGGTTCTTTTTGTAGGGCGCAACCTCGACCCTGCTACCTGCGATCATGTCATCGACGGAGCGACCGGAGAGTTTGCCGTATTCTTCTTTCCAACTATCGACGGCGAACAGCACATGGCCCTCGGCCTCGTAGGCATGGTCCTGGTCGATCAGCGTCTGGGTCATCTCGACCATCTGGGGGATGTATTCGGTGCAGCGCGGCTCAACGCCCGGCCGCAGCGCGCCGAGCGCATCCATGTCCTCGTGATACCAGGCGATGGTCTCGTCGGTGATGCGGCGGCAGGCGGCCTCCAGGGTCTCGTCCGCGCCCTTGGTCTCGACCGCGCGTTTGATGATTCGGTCATCCACGTCGGTGAAATTCCGTGCGTAAGTCACTGACCCTTCGCCATAAACATGGCGTAGCAGGCGGTACAGAACATCGAACACCACCACCGGGCGGGCGTTGCCGATATGGGCGCGGTCATAGACCGTGGGGCCGCAGACATACATCCGCACGTTCTCGGGATCGATGGGTCGGAACGGATCCTTCGACCGGGTGCCGGTGTTGTAGAGTTGGATCTCTGTGGTCGTATTCGGCATGGCTCTTTCTCGCGCGCGAAGTGTCCCGCGGCGGGCCTAGCATCTCGTTCATAATCAGGGAACAGAAAACACCGCCGCAGACTATGTCAGCGGGTAATGCAAATCCGGAAGATGGACATTGCGGTGTTCATGGGGGGTCTAGTGGCCCTTTTCGGCCATTCTGTCAAGGTTTTTGCAGCAGCGGCATCAGCGCCGCCATCTCCGGCCCGTGCTCGCGCCCGGTCAGCGCCAGGCGTAGCGGGCGGAACAATCCGCGCCCCTTGCGCCCGGTCGCGGCCTTTACCGCCCCGGTCCAGCCCTTCCAGGTCTCCGCCCCCCAGGGACGCGGCGGCAGCAGCGCAATCGCCTCGGCGACAAACGCCGTATCCTCCGGCGCAACATTCGTCTCGACCCCGTCCCGGCACAGCGCCCACCATTCGGCGGCATCCTCCAGATAGTCGAGATTGGGGCCGACGGCCTGCCAAAACTCTGGCGCAATATTATCTGCGATACCAATATGTTCCAATCGTTCCTTCACAAAATAATATGGCAGTGCCCGCAACGTCTTGGCACTGTGGAGGCGCAATTCCTCGGGGTCGAACTTGGTCGGCGACTTGCCGAAGCTGTGGATGTCGAACCCGGCGACGACGTCGTCCTGCGAGGTCACCACCTCGACCGGCTGCGAAGACCCCAACCGCGCCATGAAGCTGACCAGCGCCAGCGGCTCGACCCCAGCCTCGCGCAGATCGGCCAAGGCCAGGGTTCCGAGCCGCTTCGACAGCGCCTCGCCCTGCGGACCGGTCAGCAGCGAATGGTGGGCAAAGGATGGCGGGTCCGCCCCCAGCGCCGTGAAAATCTGGATCTGCGCGCCGGAATTGGTCACATGGTCGGCCCCGCGCACCACATGGGTTACGCCCATCTCGATATCGTCGACCACCGAGGCCAGGGTGTACAAGAGCTGCCCGTCCTCGCGAAACAGCACCGGGTCCGAGAGGCTGTTGCCATAGACCCTTTGGTCACCCCGGATCAGATCGGTGAAGGGGATCTCACGGTGCTCCAGCAGGAAGCGCTGATGCGGACGGTGGCCCTCGGCGACCAGCCGTGCCTTGTCGGCGTCGGTCAACTCCAACGCGGCGCGGTCATAGACCGGCGGCCGGCCCGTGTTGAGCTGCTTCTTGCGCTTGAGGTCCAACTCCAATGGGGTCTCGAAGCAGTCATAGAGCCGCCCCGCCCGGCGCAGCGTCTCCGCCGCTTCCCGATAGCGCACCAGCCGCTCCGACTGGCGCTCCTCGCGGTCCCAGGTCAGCCCCAGCCATTCCAGATCGCGCCGGATGGCATCGACATAACGCTGCTCCGAGCGCTCCGGATCGGTATCGTCGATGCGCAGGATGAAGGCGCCGCCGGTCTGCCGGGCCATGGCCCAGTTCATCACCGCGGCGCGGAGATTTCCAACGTGAAGCAGGCCGGTCGGGGATGGGGCGAAACGGCTGACGGTCATCGGGCCCGCCACGAATAGAGCAGGCGCATTTCATCAAGGTCGCGCACGATGTTCTCCATGTCGTCGTCAAGCATCCTACCATTGATCTTCAGATGGATCGCCTTTGGCCCGGCGCGCCGAAGCAGCTGCGAAATGTCGTTCTTGTACGGATCCAAAGTCCGGATCGGGTCTTCGAGGATGATGCCGAGGACCCATTTTCCCTGATGTTTGAATGCCTGGAGCCCGCCGATCCCGGTCCAGTGGATCGGCCCCACGGGCTGGCGGGTGAAGAGCACGGTGATGCCGAGTTTCCCGGCAACCATGGTCGGTCCCTTGGCCACGACATGCCGAATATTGGCCAGAACCATGACCACCCCAAGCGGCAGGGCCAGATAGGTCGACATCACGACAAGGTCTTTCAAAGACCCGATCACGCCGATGCCGTCCTGCGTCAGCACCAAAAAGGCGAAAGCAAGCAAGATGCACCCGACCACCAGCGCGCCGGTGGCGTCTGACTTCGACCGGTAGTAAATGATCCTGGAGTCTTCCTTGTCGGGCATGGTTACTGAGCCTGTTTTTAGCGGGTAGAGAAGATGGAACTATAGTGGAGCGGTCGCAACTTGTCCTGTCCGAATATTCATCAGGCAACTTCCCTCCCCTGCCGGATACCCTCCAAGACCTCCGCCGCCTCCGCCGGGCTCACCCCCAGATGGATCGCCCGGAAGGTGATGTTCGGCACCCCCGATGCGTGCGACTTGGCGTGCATCAACCGGGCGCCGATGCCCAGCCGGGCGAAGGTTCCCACCGGGTCGTCGAGGTAGATCGCCAGATACGGCTTCTTGCCCATGACGACCGCGCAAAACGCGCCAATCTCGGCCCACGGGATCGGCGCGCAAAAGCCCAGCACGGAACGCAGCACCAGCCCCTCGCCGGTCGCCACCACCGTGGGCACGCGCCGCACGATCCGCGCCAGCGTGTCGGCGGCGAAGACCGGGCAGCCAATCAGCGCCGCCCACAACACCAGCCGCCAGAGCCCCACTTCGCTGCGAAGTTTCTCCGGTCCGCCGATTGCGATCACCACGTAGACCGCCGCCGCCATGAACATCACCAGCCCGAGGAACGTCACCACCAGCTTGCCCCGGTGCGGCACGAAGCGCGCGAGAACTGCATTATTTTCCGGACTCATACCAACTCTCTTTGATCGGAAGGTATCCACGGGAGCTGCGCTGTCCCGGGCTTGACCCGGGACCTCCTTCTCTTGGGCAACTCAAGGAGGTCCCGGGTCAAGCCCGGGACAGCGCAGCTTTGGTTAGATGGGTTGGAGTCATTGATATCACGTATCATGACTTGTCCCGCCACCGGTTCACGATCGGATAGCGCCGGTCGAGCCAGAACGCTTTCTTGGTCAACTTGACCCCTGGCGCCGACTGGAAGCGTTTGAATTCCGAGGCATAGAGCAGACCCTGAACCTTCATCACGGTCTCACGGGCGAAGCCATCGGCGATGATCTCGTCGGTCGAGAGTTGATCCTCGACCAGCCGTTGCAGGATGGCGTCCAGCACCGGATAGGGCGGCAGGCTGTCCTCGTCCTTCTGGCCCTCGCGCAACTCCGCCGTGGGTGGTTTCTCGATCACCCGTGCGGGGATCACCGGCCCCTCCGGCCCCATCATCCATGCCCGATGGTTGGCGTTGCGCCAATGGCAGGTCTCGAACACGCGGGTCTTGTAGAGATCCTTGATCGGGTTGTAGGCCCCGTTCATGTCGCCATAGAGGGTGGCGTAGCCGACCGCCATCTCGGACTTGTTGCCGGTGGTCAGCAAAAGCTCGTTGAACTTGTTTGAAAGCGCCATCAGGTAGACGCCGCGCAGGCGTGACTGGATGTTCTCCTCGGTGACGTCGGAGTCGCGCCCCTCGAACTCCTGCGCCAGCCCTTGCCCGATGGCCGAGACCGCACCGGAGATGGAAATCTCCGGGTGTTTCACCCCCAGCGTCTCGGCGACAACGGCGGCCTCCTCCAGGCTGATGTCCGAGGTAAAGCGCGACGGCAACATCACACAGCGCACATGATCCGGCCCCAGCGCATCCACGGCAACGGCGGCCACCAGCGCCGAATCGACGCCGCCGGACAGGCCCAGCACCACGCTCTTGAAGCCGGACTTGCCGACATAGTCGCGCGTCGCCTCGATCATGGCGCGGTAATCCATCTCGGCATCGTCAGGCACTGGCGCCAGCGCGCCGGGTGCAACGCGCCAGCCCTCGGCCTCGCGGCGCACCTCCAATGTTTCGGTCGCGGCGTCGAAGAACGGCATTTGCGCCACCAGCCGTCCGCCAGGGTTCATGGCGAAGCTGCCGCCGTCGAACACCTGATCGTCCTGGCCGCCGATCAGGTTCAGATAGATCAGCGGCAACCCGGTCTCGACCGTGCGCGCCACCATGTGCTGGATGCGGCGGTCATATTTGCCGCGCGCGTGGGGCGAGCCGTTGGGGATGACGAACAGCTCCGCCCCCGATTCCTCCATACCCTCGGCAACGTCCTCGAACCACATGTCCTCGCAGATCGGGAAGGCGACCCGGCAGCTGGCGATCTCGACCGGGCCGGAAATTGCCCCTTCCAGATACAGCCGATTCTCGTCGAAGACGCCGTAGTTGGGCCGGTAGTGCTTGTTGAACGAGGCCCGAATCGCGCCGTCCTGCAACAGGTGATAGGCGTTGTAGGCACCTGCATGGTCCTGGCCCGGTTCGCGCGTCGAGCCCGGAACCGGCGCGCCTATGCCCAACGCCGCACCGCCGGGCCGGGTGCCCGCGGCCAGAATCTCAAGTGCTGTGCGCACGTCGCGCAGGAAGGCCGGGCGGATCGAGAGGTCCAGCACCTGGTAGCCGCTGAGGAACATCTCCGGCAACACCACCAGGTCGGCCCCTGCCGCCTCGCCGGTTGCCAGCGCCTGCTGCGCCAACGCGACGTTACCGGCGATGTCGCCAGCCACGGGGTTGGCCTGAGCCAATGTAATACGGATCGTGTCGGGCGACGGCATCTGCGGCTCCACTCATCTCGGGCGCTTCCGATTAGCCCCGCGAGGCCGTCGGGAGCAAGCCCGCCTGGGCAATCTCCACCGATTCTGGCGCGATTCAGGGAGCAATTCGGGTGCAGACGGAGATAAATTCGAGTCGAATAGAGGCGTTGTCAGAGGCGGCCAAGGAACCTACACTGCATCGAGCTAAGGTTACAATGGACGATCCGGACCCCAATCCGGGCGCATGGACAGGGATAGACGCCTATGCGAGTTGTTTTCACCGGAGCCATTGCAGCCGCTCTGTACGCAGGCGCGGCACTGGCGCAGACCGGCGCGGTGGCGACCAAGGAGTATGACTCCGGCGCCACCTATGTCGGCGAGTTCCGCGACGGCAAGCAACACGGCCAGGGCACCTACACGGCGCCGGACGGTTATGAATATACCGGCACCTGGGTCAGTGGCATCATCGAGGACCAGGGGAAGGCCCGGTTCCCAAATGGCTCGGTCTACGAGGGTGCGTTCGCCGAGGGTGTGCCCCACGGCATCGGCAAGATCGTCTACGCCAATGGCGGCAGTTACGAGGGCGAATGGTCCAAGGGCGTCATCGAGGGTCAGGGCGTCGCCGTCTATGTCAACGGCATGCGCTACGAAGGTCAGTTCAAAGACTCGACCCATCACGGCTTCGGCTCGATGACCCGTGAGAACGGCTACCGCTACGAGGGCGACTGGAACGACGGAATCCAACATGGCAAAGGCAAGGTAACCTATCCCGACGGTGCCATCTACGAGGGCGATTTCGATCGCGGCCTGCGCCAGGGTGCCGGCAAGATCACCTTGCCCGATGGCTTCGTCTATGAAGGTCAGTGGCAGAACGGCCAGATCACCGGCAAGGGCAGTGCGTCCTATGCCAATGGCGACCGCTACACTGGCCAGTTTATCGAAGGCCGCCGCGACGGCCAAGGCAAGGCCCGCTACGCCAACGGCGACATTTACGAGGGCGTCTTCGCCGATGGCGAGCGCCACGGCAACGGCACGTTCACCGGCACCGGCGGCTATGTGTATTCCGGCGACTGGGTGACTGGCCGGATCGAAGGCCGGGGGGTTGCAACCTACAAGAACGGCTCGCGCTATGAAGGCCGGTTCGCCGAGGGCACCCCGGACGGACAGGGCAAGATCGTCTATGCGGATGGCAGCAGCTATGAGGGGGAATGGCGCAAGGGTGTGATCACCGGCCGCGGAGTCGCGCGCTATCCCAACGGTTCGGTCTATGACGGCGAGTTCGTGAATGCCCGTTTCCACGGCAAGGGCGAAATTACCTACAAGGACGGCCGAATCTATGACGGTGACTGGGAAAACGGGATCCGCTCCGGCCTCGGTCGAGTCATCTATGCTGACGGCTCGATCTATGTCGGCGGTGTGCTCAACGACAAGCGCGACGGCCAGGGCAAGCTGACCCTGACCGACGGATTCACCTATGAGGGCGGCTGGCGCGAGGGCGAGATCGACGGCGAGGGCAGTGCTACCTATGCCAATGGCGACGTTTATCGCGGCCACTTTGCCAAGGGCCGCCAGGATGGCTATGGCGTGATGACCTACGCCAGCGGCACCGTCTTCCAGGGCTGTTGGGACGGAGGCCGCCGCGGCGCCGAGGGCGAAGGGATGGAGTGCCAGGCGGCGGAGTAGCGGAGTCTCCGTGGCAACTCAGCGACCGCGATAACCGAGGGCGCGTCTCGACCGTTTTGCGCCAAATGCGCACCACTCTCCACCTCACCTAACCCCCAAGCCTACCGGATGGGATAGTGTTTGGTGGTTGTGCGGGGACGAGGGGCGGGGGGCGGCGCGCAGGTCACCGGACAGGCGCATAAATCCCGGCAGCTTGGCCTTTACTCTGTAACCGTCCGGTCTCCCCGCCCTTGAAGGGTTTGTGATTGGCGTGCGAGTCTTCGCGTGATCGCGGGCGATAATGTCCGTTTGAATTACGAGGACACTTGAACTTGATGGATCATCGTAGAGGCAATCGGCGGAGCTACTCGAATGCGTTCAAGCGCCGTGTTGTGGCCGAGGCGCTTGAGCCTGGGGCTTCGGTTGCGTCGGTGGCGCGCCATCACGGGCTGAGCGCGACCATGGTGTTCGCGTGGCGTCGTGATCCGCGGTTTGGGCCAGGTGGTGATGGGGTGTTTTTCCTGCCTGTCGAGGTGATGTCGACTGCGATCACCGCCGCGCCGGAGCCGATCAGCCCTGTCAGCGACGGTCGGATCGAGATTGCCCTTGCATCGGGCCATCGTCTGACGCTCAGCGGTGCCTTTGATCCGGACATGGTGGTGCTGTTGGCGCGAGGTCTGAGCGCATGATCCCGGTTGCCGTGCAGACGAAGGTCTGGCTGGCGGCTGGCGTTACCGATATGCGCAAGGGGTTCAACGGTTTGTCGGCGCTGGCCGAGAAGGTTCTGGAGCAGGACCCGTATTCCGGGCACCTGTTCGTGTTCCGGGGACGGCGCGGCGATCTGATCAAGGTCATATGGTGGGACGGGCAAGGGGCGTGTCTGTTTTCCAGGCGTCTGGAGCGCGGCAGGTTCGTCTGGCCATCGCCGGCGCATGGCAGGTTGTCGGTGACATCGGCGCAACTGGCGATGCTGTTGGATGGCATCGATTGGCGCGCGCCGCTGCGCACCTGGCGACCCCTGACGGCAGGATGATTTTCTGAACAAAAACAGAGAAATATGACGCTTTTGGGGTTCCCTTCAGTGTCGCGTTCTGGTATAGAATGGCTATGCTGGATCAGACCAAATCACTGCCCGATAATCCCTCGGAATTGAGGGTGTTCGCGGGGCAATTGGTGGCGACGGTCAAGTCCCAGGCGCTCGAGATTGCCAAGCTCAGGCATCAACTCGCCGGTCATCGCCGCCATCGGTTTGGCTCGAAGTCGGAGACGATGGATCAGCTTGAACTCGGGCTCGAAGAGGAAGAGATCGCGGCGGCGAAGATCGCGCCGCCTGCGCCGCCTGATACTGTCGCCGGGCCGAAGAACAAACCAAAGCGCAAACCGTTGCCGGACAGCTTGCCGCGCAACGAGCAAGTGCTGTCGCCCGGCGAGGCCTGCGGCAAGTGCGGCGAGGTTCTGAAGAAACTCGGCGAAGATGTCACCGAAGAGCTGGAATACGTCCCTGGCCGGTTCATCGTGAACCGCTTTGTCCGGCCCCGCATGGCTTGCACGTGTTGCGAGGCGATCTGCCAGGCACCATTGCCCTCGCGCCCGATCGAGCGGGGTCGTCCCGGCCCGGGCCTGCTGGCCCATGTGCTGGTCTCGAAGTATGCCGATCACCTCCCGCTCTATCGCCAGTCCCGGATATTCGATCGCGACGGCATTGATCTCGACCGCTCGACCCTGTCCGACCGGGTCGGCAAATCGGCGGCACTGCTGGAACCATTGGCTGATATGGTCGGGCGCCATGTTCAGCGCGGCCAGGCGATCTTTGCCGACGACACCACCCTGAAGATGCAGGTGAAGGGCACCGGCAAATGCAAGACCGCCCGGATCTGGACCTATGTTCGCGACGAACGGCCATGGGGCGGCGCCGACCCACCAGCGGCATGGTATCAGTTCACCGTCGATCGCAAGGGCGAGCACCCCACCAAACACCTGGCCGGGTACAAGGGCTGGATGCACGCGGACGGCTATGCCGGGTTCAACGAGCTCTACCGATCCGGTGGTGTCGATGAAGTCGCCTGCATGGCCCATATCCGGCGCAAGTTCACCGATGTCTTCCAGTCGGAGGGCTCGATCATCGCCGAGGAAGCCATCAAGCGCATCGCCGGGCTCTACGTCGTCGAGAAGGATGCCCGCGGCAGTGTGCCCATCGAGC
>CBDFHG010000001.1:0-20609 GCA_965247385.1 Thermohalobaculum sp. | reverse complement strand
CTCGACCCTGTCCGACTGGGTCGGCAAATCGGCGGCACTGCTGGAACCATTGGCTGATATGGTCGGGCGCCATGTTCAGCGCGGCCAGGCGATCTTTGCCGACGACACCACCCTGAAGATGCAGGTGAAGGGCACCGGCAAATGCAAGACCGCCCGGATCTGGACCTATGTTCGCGACGAACGGCCATGGGGCGGCGCCGACCCGCCAGCGGCATGGTATCAGTTCACCGTCGATCGCAAGGGCGAGCACCCCACCAAACACCTGGCCGGGTACAAGGGCTGGATGCACGCGGACGGCTATGCCGGGTTCAACGAGCTCTACCGATCCGGTGGTGTCGATGAAGTCGCCTGCATGGCCCATATCCGGCGCAAGTTCACCGATGTCTTCCAGTCGGAGGGCTCGATCATCGCCGAGGAAGCCATCAAGCGCATCGCCGGGCTCTACGTCGTCGAGAAGGATGCCCGCGGCAGTGTGCCCATTGAGCGGGTCCAACTCCGGCAAGCCCGCGCCAAACCGATCTTCGATGCTCTGGAAGCCTGGCTGCAAACCCGCCGCATTTCAGTCTGCGACACGGCCTGGCTCCGGCAATTTCCGCTTCCCACCGGGGAGACTTCGCGTATAATATGCGCCATGTCTTGCGCTCGTCACAGCGTCGCACTCAACGCTCCTGCCCTGTTGGGCGGGCTCCTTCTGCTTATTCGCCTCTGAGTGTGCCGTGATCTTGCGGTGCGCGCACTCAGGGGAGTGGCGAACGCACCGCCGGATAGAAACGGCAACATAGACGGAATTCAAAAATGACCGACCAGAACGCATCCGCGGGAACCGCTATGCAGCGCGACCGCGTCAAAATCTTCGACACCACCCTGCGCGACGGCGAACAGTCGCCTGGCGCATCGATGACCCTGGAAGAGAAAATCCAGATCGCCACCCTGCTCGATGAAATGGGTGTCGATATCATCGAGGCTGGCTTTCCGATCGCCTCGATCGGCGACTTCGAGGCGGTGACCGAGATCGCCAAACTGGTGCAGAACGCCACCGTTTGCGGCCTGGCGCGCTCAAGCAAGGCCGATATCGACCGCGCCTTCGAGGCCATGAAACACGCGAAACACAAGCGCATACACACCTTCATCGCCACCTCGGACCTACATATGGAGTTCAAGCTCCAGATGACCCGCGATCAGGTGTTGGAGCAGATCGAGGCCAGCGTCAGCCATGCCCGCAGCATGGTCGACGACGTGCAGTGGTCGCCCGAGGACGCCACCCGCTCCGACCGTGACTACCTAGTCACCGCGGTCCAGACCGCGGTCGAGAGCGGCGCCACCACCATCAACATCCCCGACACAGTCGGCTATACTGCGCCAAACGAATCGGCCGAGATCATCCGGATGCTGAAGCAGAGCGTGCCGGGCATTGATGGCGTCACCATCTCGACCCATTGCCACAACGACCTCGGCATGGCAGTGGCCAATTCGCTGGCCGCCGTTAGCGCTGGTGCGCGTCAGATCGAATGCACCATCAACGGGCTGGGCGAACGCGCCGGCAATACCGCGCTGGAAGAAGTGGTGATGGCGATGCGGGTACGCAACGACATCATGCCTTATCAGACTGGCATCGACGCCACCCGGATCATGCAGGCCAGCCGCCTCGTCTCCACGGTGACGGGGTTCCCGATCCAGTACAACAAGGCGATCGTCGGCAAGAACGCCTTCGCGCACGAGGCGGGCATCCACCAGGACGGCATGTTGAAAAATGCCGGCACTTACGAGATCATGCGCCCGGAGGATGTCGGCGTCAGCCAATCGACCCTGGCCATGGGCAAGCATTCCGGCCGCCACGCCTTCAAGACCAAACTCGAGGAACTGGGCATCGACCTGGGCCAGAACGCCATGCAAGACGCCTTCGTGCGGTTCAAGGCCCTGGCCGACCGCAAGAAGGAGGTCTATGACGACGATATCGTGGCCCTAGTCGACGAGGCCACTGCCACCGCATCAGCCGAGCGAATCAAGCTGAAGTTCCTGCGGGTGATCTGCGGCACCGAAGCGCCGCAATCGGCCGACATCATCCTCGATGTCGACGGCAAGGAACTGAGCCATACTGCCCAGGGTGACGGCCCGGTCGATGCCGCATTCAACGCGGTCAAGGCGTTGGTCCCGCACGAGGTAACGCTGGAGCTTTACCAGGTCCACGCAGTCACCGAGGGCACCGACGCCCAGGCAACGGTCAGCGTGCGGATGCGCGAGGACGGCAAGATCGTCACCGCCCAGTCGTCCGATACCGACACCGTGGTGGCGTCGTGCCGCGCCTATGTCCATGCGCTCAACAAACTGCTGGTCCGGCGCGAGAAGACCAAACCGGCGATGGCGGTCTGATCCAGGCAAAATCCGGTCATAAATCGAAGCGGAGGCAGCAATGTCCCCGCTTTCTCTTTGACGCCCCTCCCGGTCGGGGAATATAAGCACCAACCAAGGGCGGAACATAAGAACGCTCAATCGAGGTAGGAATAAGAATAAGGCAAAGGGCAAAATCATGTTCGGCGGATTGTTCAGCATATTCTCGAACGACATGGCGATCGATCTCGGGACTGCGAATACGCTGGTTTACGTCAAGGGCAAGGGCATCGTGTTGAACGAACCCTCGGTCGTGGCCTACCAGACCATTCAGGGCAAGAAGGAGGTCAAGGCCATCGGCGAGGACGCCAAGCTGATGCTTGGCCGAACGCCAGGCTCGATCGAAGCCATCCGGCCCATGCGCGACGGCGTCATCGCCGATTTCGACGTTGCCGAGGAAATGATCAAGTATTTCATCAAGAAGGTGCAGCCGAACACCATGTTCGCAAAGCCCCTGGTCGTGGTCTGCGTGCCATATGGCGCCACTGCGGTCGAGGAGCGGGCAATCGAGCAGTCGGTGATTTCCGCCGGGGCGCGCAAGGCCTATCTGATCCCGGAGCCCATTGCCGCGGCGATCGGCTCCGGCCTGCCGATCACCGAACCCACCGGATCGATGGTGGTAGATGTGGGCGGCGGGACCACCGAAGTCGCGGTTATTTCGCTGTCGGGCATCGTCTATGCCCGCTCGGTCCGGGTCGGTGGCGACAAGATGGACGAGGCGATCATCAGCCACCTGCGCCGCCAGCACAACATGCTGATCGGCGAATCAACCGCCGAGAAGATCAAAAAGGCCATCGGCTCGTCACGGATACCCGCCGATGGCGTCGGTGAGACCATGCTGATTCGCGGCCGCGACCTGTTGAACGGCGTGCCGAAGGAGCAGGAGATCACCCAGAGCCAGATTGCCGAGTCGCTGACCGAGCCGGTGCAGCAGATCGTCGAGGCGGTGATGGTGGCGCTGGAAGCGACGCCCCCCGACCTGGCGGCGGATATTATCGATAACGGCGTCATGCTGGCGGGCGGCGGGGCGTTGTTGCACGACCTCGACGTCACCCTGCGTGAGCAAACCGGCCTGGCGGTCTCGGTCGCCGAGGACCCGCTGGCCTGCGTCGCGCTGGGAACCGGCAAGGTAGTCGAACATCTCGACCGCCTCAGCCATGTCATGAAGACCAGCGCCTGAGCGACAGGAGGACGATGTGAGGCAAACTGCCTCGCCGCAGGAAACCGCGCTGACCCGGACAGTACACCGCATTCTGTTGGGGCTTGTTGTCATCGTCTCGGTGCTCCTGCTGATCCTCTGGCGCAGCGATAATCCGCGGCTGGAACGGCTGCGCATGTCGCTGGCGGATACGCTGATTCCCACCATGAGCCGGGTCAACCAGCCACTTGAACTCGTTTCGGAGATGTCACGCGATTACCGGAACTTCTTTGACCTCTACAACGAGAACCGGTCTCTCAGGCGTAAAATTCAGCGACTGCGCGCATGGCGCGAGACCGCCCGTCGGCTGGAGGAGGAGAACGCCCAACTTCGGGCCCTGAACAACGTCCGCCTGGCGCCGCGCAGCACCTTCGTCACCGGCGACGTGATCGCCGATTCCGGCGGGCCGTTCTTGCAATCGGCGCTGGTCAATGTCGGCGCGCTCGACGGCGTCATTGACGGGTCCGCGGCTGTCGATGGCCAAGGGCTGGTCGGGCGCGTTGTCGGGGTGGGCAAACATGCCACGCGGCTGTTGCTTCTGACCGATTTTTCATCGCGGGTGCCGGTGCTGGTCCACCCCTCGGGCCTACGCGCCATTCTGGCCGGTGACGCCACTTCCGCGCCCATTCTGGAATTTCTGGAGAACTCGAACGAAGCGTCCCCCGGCGACCTGATCCGCACCTCTGGTGACGGTGGCGTGTTCCCGCCAGACCTGCCGGTCGGCCGTCTGGTCGCCCTGCCCGGCGGCACCTGGCGAGTGACGCTGAGCGCGGACTATGCACGGCTCGAATTCGTCCGCCTGCTGCGCTACACCCCCGATACCCGCATCGAGCGATCGGGCGGGCTGATCCTGTCGACCCCCCGTGGTGCCGACGAGGAAGAAGTACTAGCCGCCCCACCCGCATCATCTGGGGAGGGCGGCTGAACCATGGACCTGACGCAAGTGTTATCGCCGTCCCGGCTGCTCCGCATCGCCGTGATGCTGGCGCTTGGTGTCATCGCAATCTTCATCGAGGCAGCCCCCCTGGGCCTCTCGGCCGACGCCTACCCCTCGCCCGATATCCTGTTCTGTATCGTTGCCTACTGGTCCACCCGCAGACCCAAGACGGCGGTCCTGGTCGCGGTCTTCACGCTCGGCCTGGCCCGCGACCTGATGACCGATGCACCGGTCGGCGCCGGGGTTCTAACCCTTGTCTTCGCCTCCGAATTCCTGAAAAGGCTCAGCCAAGGCTTGCCGCGACGCGGCTTTGCAACCGAGTGGCTGCTGCTGGCTACCGTGCTCGCCCTGGTCTTGCTGACCCAGTGGCTGATTGTGCTGATCCTGCTGGCGCACCCGCCCTATCTGACCGATCTGGGCTATCAATGGCTGGCGACGATGGCGCTCTACCCCGTGTTGGCATTGGTATTCCGTTGGCTGTTCCGGATCCGGTGGCGGACCGGCGAGCATGTGGGCGGCACGGCATGAGGGGGTGGCCATGAACCGCGACAGGAAGGCGCGCCGCGACTCGCTTGCGCGACGCAAGTCGGCGGAAGGCGCCGAGAATCGGCCCTTCACGCGGCGCGGACTGTTTCTGCTTGGCGCGCAATTGACCTTCGGGGCGGTGTTGATTTACCGAATGCGTCAGCTCCAGGTCGTTGAGGCCGAGCGCTACCGGCTTCTGGCCGAGGAAAACCGCATCAATATCCACCTGATCCCGCCGGTACGCGCAGAAATTTTCGACCGCAAGGGAGTTCCGCTGGCGGTCAACCGCCAGAATTTTCGGGTGGTGATGATCCGCGAGCAGGCCGGAGATGTGGAGGCGATGCTTGACCGGCTCGGCCTGATCATCGACATCCCCGAAAGGCGCCGCCGCCGGGCGCTGAAAGAGATGCACAAGAAAAGCGCCTTCGTACCCGTCGCGGTGGCCGAGTATCTCGACTGGCGCGACTTTGCTGCGGTCAACGCCAACATGCCATCGCTGTCCGGCGTCCAGGCCGAGGTCGGGCTGTCCCGGGGGTACCCGAAGGGCAAGCTGACCGCCCATATCATCGGCTATGTCGGTCGAGTCACCGAGCGGGAACTGAAGGTCCAGGAGATCCCCAATCCGGTGCTTCATATCCCCGATTTCCAGATCGGCAAGACCGGCATCGAGCGCGCCATCGAAATGGACTTGCGCGGCCATGCCGGTACGCGGCGCATCGAGGTCAACGCGACGGGCCGGGTCATTCGCGAGATCGACCGGGTCGATGGCGTTCCAGGCGAGGATCTGCACCTGACCCTTGATCTGGACCTCCAAGACTATGCCCACGAACGGTTGGCGGAGCAAAGCGCCGCGGTGGTGGTCATGGATGTCGATAATGGCGATCTCTTGGCTCTGGCATCGAACCCGACCTACGACCCCAATCTCTTCGTGCGCGGCACCTCGACCCCGGACTGGCAACAATTGCTGAACGATGAATACCGGCCGCTGACCAATAAATGGGCCAGTGGCATGTATCCGCCCGGCTCCACCTTCAAGATGATGGTGGCGCTGGCGGCACAGGAGGCTAGGGTGATCTCGCCGAAGGATACCGTCTTCTGCAACGGCTCGATGAAGCTTGGCAAACGCCGGTTCCACTGCTGGCGCCGGGGCGGGCACGGCAATGTCAACATGCTCCAGGCGCTCGAACAGTCCTGCGATGTGTTCTACTACGAGATGGCCAAGCGCATCGGCATCGACCAAATCGCCGAGATGGCGCGCCGCTTCGGCCTTGGCTCCGGCGCCGATCTGCCGATCCCGGCGCTGAGGGGCGGCTTGATCCCCAGCAAAGATTGGAAACAACAAAAATACAACGAGGCCTGGCAGGTTGGCGATTCGCTGAACTCGGGTATCGGCCAGGGATTTGTTCTGACGACCCCCCTGCAACTAGCGGTAATGACGGCGCGCATCGCCACCGGCATCGGCGTGCATCCACGCCTGATCCGCGCCCGCGGTAGTGTACCCGTACCCATCGCCGAGCCTTCGGATCTGGGCCTGCGCCCGGAGCAACTGGCGCTGGTGCGCAATGGGATGTTCGACGTGGTCAACGGCCGGCGCGGCACCGCGCGGAGATCGCGCATCGCCGACGAGGCCCGGGCCATGGCGGGCAAGACCGGCACTAGCCAGGTGCGCAACATCACCGCCGCCGAGCGCGCCGCCGGGGTGATCAAGAACAGCGACCTGCCCTGGAACCGCCGCGACCACGCGCTGTTCGTCTGCTTCGCCCCGTTCGACAAGCCCAAATACGCGGTCTCGGTGGTGGTCGAACACGGCGGCAGCGGGTCGCGCGTCGCCGCCCCGATTGCCCGCGACGTGATGATGCGCGCGCTCTACGGCCCGGAAGTGCCGCTGGAAGCCTACCCGCCGGGCCAGCGGCCCGAGCGCACCCCGACACCGTCCCAGTCGCCTCCCGATGCCGCTGAACCAGGCGAGCCGAGGATTCGCACATGAGCCTCGCCACCGGACGCGATCAAATTGGACTGCTCCGCAAGTTGTTGCGCCTGAACTGGGCGCTGATTCTGCTGGTCTGCACCATCGCCGGTATCGGCTTCCTGGTGCTCTACTCGGTCGCTGGCGGTTCGCCGGAACCTTGGGCCGGGCGACAGATGAACCGCTTCGCTGTCGGCGTTGTCATCATGCTGATCGTCGCCATGATCGACATCCGTTTTTTCCGCTGGGTTTCGCCTTTCGCCTATTTCGGCGTGTTTGCGTTACTGGTGGCAGTTGACTTCATCGGCAAGTCCGGCATGGGCGCACAGCGCTGGATTCAAATCGGCCCGATGCAGCTCCAACCCTCGGAACTGATGAAGATCGCGCTGGTCATGGCGCTGGCGCGCTACTACGCATGGCTCGACCGGGGCCGGGTTTCCCATCCGCTCTGGCTCCTGCCACCGCTGCTCCTGATCGCCGTGCCGATGCTGCTGGTGCTGAAACAACCCGACCTCGGCACCGCCCTGATGCTGGGCCTGGGCGGCGCGATGGTGATGTTCTTGGCCGGGGTAAGCTGGTGGTATTTTGGCGCCGCAGCCGGCATGGCCGCCGGGACGGTCTATGCGGTGATGGCCTCGCGCGGGACCGCGTGGCAGTTGCTGAAGGACTATCAGTACCGCCGCATCGATACCTTCCTGAACCCCGAACTCGACCCGCTCGGCTCGGGCTACCACATCACCCAGTCGAAGATCGCCCTGGGCTCCGGCGGGTTCTCCGGACGTGGGTTCATGCAAGGGACCCAGACCAGGCTGGATTTCCTGCCGGAAAACCAGACCGATTTCATCTTCACCGCACTGGCCGAAGAATTTGGCTTCGTCGGGTCGCTGTCCCTGTTGGCACTGTATCTGCTGGTCCTTACCTTCGGTTTCGCCTCGATGATCCGCAACCGCGACCGGTTCGGGGCGTTGCTCACCGGCGGCCTGACCTCCACCTTCTTCCTGTTCTTCGCCGTCAACATGGCGATGGTGATGGGCCTGATGCCCGTGGTCGGTGTGCCCCTGCCCCTGGTCAGCTATGGCGGCTCTGCAATGTTGGTCTTGCTCCTGGCCTTCGGTTTGATCCAATCTGCCCATGTTCACCGACGGTGAGGCGCCCTAGCGGCTCCGCCCAAGCACCGATCATGCCCCGATACTATCGGTGGCTGGGCGGGGTGGGGGGTGAAGCCGTTAGGGCACAAGACCGCCCTTTGGATCAGGCTTGAAGAGGATAAACCAGATATGCCGCCTACCGTTGTTTTTGCTGGCCAGGCTAGCCAGCGCGATGCCTATCACCGGCACCTGACCGCCGCCGCAACCGAGGCCGGCGTCGAGATCGAGTTGCAGATGGAGCCTGCGACGGTGGATCCAAGCACCGTCGACTATCTGGTTTATGCCCAAAACGGCCCGGTGCGGGACTTCACTCCCTTTACCAAGCTCGCCGGTATCCTGAACCTATGGGCGGGGGTCGAGGCGGCGCTGGAGATGAACCCTCCCGCCGATGTGCCGCTGGTGCGCATGGTCGAGGACGGGCTGACGCTAGGCATGATCGACTACGTGGTCGGCCATGTGCTGCGCCACCACCTGGATGTGGATCGCTACATTCAAAGCTCGCCGATCGCCGAATGGGAAGTCGATTACCCGCCCTTGGCCCGCGACCGCACTGTCGCAATCCTCGGCATCGGCGCGCTTGGCAGTGCCTGTGCCCGGCATCTCGTGGCCCATGGGTTCCGCGTCATCGGCTGGTCGCGCACGGCCAAGGATATCCCCGGCGTCGAATGCCGTTCGGGCGCGCAGGCGCTGGACGAGACGATCGCCGAGGCTGAGATCATGGTTCTGCTGTTGCCCTCGACGACCGAGACCTATCGCATCCTCAACGCGAGGCGCATCGCGCTGATGCCTCTGGATGCCTGCCTGGTCAATGCCGCGCGCGGCCAGCTTGTCGATCACCAGGCGCTCCGCGAGTCGCTGAATGCCGGACTGCTGCGCCACGCCACCATGGATGTCTACGATGTCGAACCGTTGCCGCCCAACGATCCCTACTGGGCGCACCCCCGGGTCACCGTCACCCCGCATATTGCCAGTGTCACCCGGCCCGCGACGGCCAGCTGCGCAATCATCGCCCAGATCGCCCGTCATCAGCGGGGCGAAACGTTCTTGCATGTTGTAGACCGGGCGCGCGGCTACTAAGTTTTACCAGAAAGTCAAACTGGCAGATATTGCCAGGCAGCCGGGAACAATCCGGCGGCGGGGAGAATCATGGCAGCCAAACGCAAAAATTCGAACGGCAAGAATCCGAAAATTCGCCGCCGACCAGGTTTCTGGTCCGGAGCGCGGGCGAACTTCCTGACCGGCCTCGTGGTCGTCGCCCCGATCGTGCTGACCCTGTATCTTACCTGGGCCTTTATCACCTTCGTCGATGCCAAGGTGGTGCCGCTGGTGCCCGCCCCCTACAACCCGCGCACCTATATCGATGCCGACATCCCGGGCTTCGGCCTAGTGATCTTCGTGATCTTCACCAGCGTCGTCGGCTATTTCGCCAAACGTGTCTTCGGCAAGCAACTGATCCGGCTGGGCGAGAACATTGTCTCGCGGATGCCGGTCGTGCGTTCGGTCTACAATGCGCTGAAACAGATCGTCGAGACCGTTCTAAGCCAGTCGAAGAGCTCGTTCCGCCAGGCCTGTCTGGTCGAGTACCCCCGCCGCGACATCTGGGCCATCGCCTTCATCGCCACTGATACCAGGGGCGAAATCCTGGAAAAGCGCGGTGGCGAGGAAATGGTCAGCGTGTTCCTGCCGACCACACCGAATCCGACTTCCGGCTTTCTGCTATTCGTGCCGAAAAAGGACGTGATCCCGCTCGACATGACCATCGAGGAGGCCGCCAAGCTGGTGATTTCCGCCGGTCTCGTGGTCCCCCCCACCGCAGCCGAGCGCGAAGCCGCCGCCCGCAATACCGAGGCCCGCAAACGCGCCATCGCCCGCACCGCAGGGGCGAGGAACGGCAGCCCGCCGAAGGTCTGATGCCTAATGTGACCGCGGCACAAGCAATTCTCCCTACTGGTACCGAACCATGGACCCATTCCCTTCAATCCTGGGGTGTCAGCAACAAATAGAAATGTCCGGTTCTGTAGCACATAGAGTGTCCGCTTTTGGTTTGATTTTTGGAAAGCTCCCAGAGGTGCCTCCCAACTACCGGCTGAGCCGCAGACATTATGCTGCAACCGGGAGTTCATCTGATATTACCTGGTCCGCTGTTAAGAAGCCGGTTTGAACGCTGATTGTGGTGTTATGGCGATCACCTGCGGCGATGATTTTCCACAAAAGTTTTCTCAGCCACTTGAGGATGAGGTGGAGGTTGTAGCCGACGGCGCTCATGACGGCGTTGATCTGGTCGCCGAGTCGGCCGTGCAGGAAGTTTCGGTCCGGGTGGCCGTCGGTCTTGCAATGGCCGATCACCGCCTCGATGGCGGATCGCCGCCTCAGTTCCTTCTTGATCTGGCCATGGACGCCGCGCTTCTGACCGGATTTGAAGACCCGGCACGGCTTTGGTGCGTCGTGGCCCCGGTAGCCCTTGTCGACATAAGCCCGCTCGATTTCGCGTCCGGTCAGCGCCTCGGTTTCCTCGATGACCTCTTTCAGGGTGTGGCCGTCACAGGGATTGCCGGGGATTGCCTTGGCATGGAGGATCAAAGCGTCTTTCTCTGCTTGCGTCAATCGGCTCAGGTCGGGTAAATGAGCCATAGATAGCTTGACTCATATCCACGCCCTCAATGCAAGAAAATCCTCTATATCTGGTGCCGATTGAACCCAGGAACGCAACCTTTGGGGTGGGTTGAGTGGTTACTCTGGGTCAGCCCTTTGATTATTTGGAGTGAAATGCTGCTCGCCACTCTCACCGGCTTCGGAACCGGATTTTCACTGATCCTTGTCATTGGAGCGCAGAACGCTTTCGTCCTGCGTCAGGGCCTGACGCGGGCGCATGTTTTCTGGGTCTGCCTGACCTGCGCGCTGTCCGATGCCGTTCTGATCTCAATCGGCGTTGCCGGCTCTGGAACCATCGTTGCGGCTGCCCCTTGGGCGATTGCCGCCATGACCTGGGGCGGTGCCGGGTTCCTCCTCGTCTACGGTTTTCTCAGTCTGCGCCGCGCCCTTCACCCCGGGGCGCTGCGGGCGACTGACCAAGGCGCCGGCTCGCTCGGCACCGCTCTTCTCACATGCCTGGCGCTGACCTGGCTCAACCCCCATGTTTATCTCGACACCGTTGGCCTGATTGGCGCCGTTTCCACCAGCTTTCCCAGCGTGTCCGGCAAACTCGCCTATGGTGCCAGCGCCATGCTGGCCAGCTTCGTCTTCTTCTTTGGGCTGGGCTACGGCGCCCGCTTTCTGGCCCCGGTTTTCGCCCGACCTCGTGCCTGGACGATTCTCGACATCGTGATCGCCCTAGTGATGTGGTCGATCGCGGCAACACTGATCTATGGTCAGATTGCCGTGGCGTGAGGCCTGAAATCACACCAGACCGCATTTGGCGCAAGGTTCGCGAAAGCTAGTTCACGGCGTTTCCGGCGCCTCTTTCACTGTTTCTGCAGGCTGTGCCTCCTCCACAAGGTCTTCCAACTCTTCACTATCAGCTTTTTTGATCGGTGACCCAAATCCATATCAAGGCGGAAAGCGCTTTGGCTCTGATCGCGGCGACCAACTTGGCCGCCGGGGCAACCGGGTTCACCACCGCGCCATTCGGCTGGATAGCACTCGATGCACTGCAGTGGACCCTGGTAATCTCGGCAGCAGCGCTGTTGACGATCTCGCAATGTTTGATCGTCGCCTCGTTCCGCTATGCCGACGCAGCAGTGATTTCCTGCCTGAAACATACATCCGTCATCTGGGCCGCCTTGCTAGGCAGGGTGTTCTGGGTCGATACCTTCAGCCCCGTCGACTGGACCGGCGCTGCCCTGATCGCAATCAGCGGCGCGGTTATCACCCTGCGCTCTAGAAAATGTGTGCCTTGAACATGCCCTTGCGTTTCCACCGTGACGAATATGCGCCAGAGGCGCGGAATTCCGGATCTGGTCAGGTGTATGGTGTTATTCGTCCGACTTGGGTGGTGGGTTCATCTGATCGCCGCAACACCAGCTGATACCAAAGGTCATTGATAATGACCGTTATAGGCCCAATCCCGGAGTCCGATTGACATGATTTGCCATGGCTGGTCGGCAAGACGGTTCCAGGCTTGGCAGGCTGCTTCAACGATCTCGTCATGGTTTTCAAAAACACGGTTCGAGAGACAGGTCTGGCGTAGGAACTGCCAGATGTTTTCGACCGGATTGAGTTCTGGAGCGCGGCAAGGCAAAAAGACGGAGGTAATGTTTCCCGGCATGTGAAGCTCTCCCGTGGTGTGCCAGCCGGCGCGGTCCATCAAGAGGACAGCATGGGCGCCCGGCGCCACGGCCAGGGATATCTCATTCAGGTGGGCCTGCATGGCATGGGTACTGGCGTATGGCATGACCAATGCCGCGCCGCGTCCCCTGGCCGGACAGATGGCGCCAAAAAGACATGTGTTCTGATACCGTTGATCCTTGGGTTGGCGGGGCCTGGTTCCACGCCGCGCCCACTGGCGTACCAGACCATTCTTCTGGCCCGGTCTCATCTCGTCCTGCCACCAAAGTTCGATGCTGGTGTCGGGAGGCAGATGCCCTATGGACGCCGCCAGCGTGCGGGGGAAGTCTTTTTTGAAGTCTTCCATCACGGCCTCGTCCTGCCCCGGATGGCGGGGCCGTGCCGAAATATGGGAGAAGCCCATTTGCTCCAGCAAGCGTGACACCGAACGCTCATGATAGACAACGCCGGAGTGGGCCTCGATCCAGCCTTTCAGATCCACGCGCCGCCAGCGCACGATGCCATCGGACAAAGGATTGGGGCCGGTCTCGACCACCGCGGCAAGCTCCTCCAGCTGCGATGGCGTTAGCTTCGGTGATGCGCCCGGCACCTTGCCGTCCATCAGACCATCGGGCCCGTGGCGGTTGAAGCGATGCACCCGGTCCCGCAAGGTCTGGCGGTCCATGCCGCCGACCCGGGCCGCCTCCGCCCGGGTCATGCCATCATATACCGCGGCGATCGAAAGCAGTCGCCGCGCTTGATTGCTGTCATCACAGCGAGCTTGAGCAGCATCATACTCTTCTCGTAGGGGAACAGTCATCGTGGGAAACCTCCAAGACACCGAACCGGGTGTCCAGAGAACCACAGAACACTAAATATGGGAATCCCCGAAAAAGAGTCACAATCATTGACCTTTGGTCTAATTAGTCGATGGCCTATTGGGCCGTCTCCGCCCAGCGCTCGGCGTTGCCCCGGATCGCCTCCGCGCGCTCGGTTACCGGCGGGTGCGAGGCCAGCCAGTCGGTTTCCTGCATCGATGCCTCGGGCACCAGTTCCAGCAGCTTCTCCAGCATCCGCGCCTGCGGCTCGGCGCCCAGCCCTGCACGCACCATCAGCGCGGTGGCGTAGGCGTCGGCCTCGAACTCGTCGCTGCGGCTCAGGCGGGTGGCCACGAAGCTCGCGACCCAGCGCGCCACGATCCAGCCGAGGATCGGGATAAAGCGGTTCAGGATCGAGCCCAGCACCAGATGGATGGTCTGCGCCCCGGTCACGTCGAGGATGCGCCACTTGGTGTGGCCCAGCGCCAGATGCCCCATCTCGTGCGCCACCACCGAGGCAAGCTCCGGCGCACTGATCCGCTCGCCCTGGAACTTTTGGAACAGGCCGCGGGTGATGTAGATCTCGCCCGAGGGGGTGGCCAGCCCGTTGACCGCAGGCATCTCCAGAAGGCGCACCTCGACCCGCTCGATCCCAGCGGTGCGCGCCAGGCGTTGAAACAGCGCCTCGATCTGGTCGTTCAGTAGCGGTTTCGACGAACGGCGAATCGACTTGCCCGACTGCCAGGCGGAAATCTTGATGAAGGTGAACACACCGACGATCAGCAGCAGGATGGGGATGAGCCGGGTCATGCAACCAATATAGGCGAGTCGCGGCGCACAGTCACCGGAGCCGGGCAGAATATTCTTCTCCCCATATTCTCCGCCGCGCAAAACGTAATTCAACCGCCCGCCCTGTCGAAGCCCCGCCGGGTGAACTATCTTGCCTGTCAGCCTATCACCGAGAGCCAATCCGGAGACGCCAGCATGACCCCCCTTTCCCAAGCCCCCAAACCCGCCGCGGCCGGCGTACGGATCGGCCATGTTCATCTGAAGGTTGCCGACCTCGACCGCGCCATCAGGTTTTATTCCGGTGTGTTGGGGCTCGACGTGATGCAGCGGTCCCACAGTGGTGCTGCCTTCCTGGCCGCCGGCGGCTACCACCATCATCTGGGTTTGAATGTATGGGAAAGCGCGGGCGGAACACCGCCGCCGCCGGGGCACACGGGGCTGTATCATACCGCGTTCCTGTACCCGACGCGGGCCGACCTGGCCGATGCGGTGAAGCGCATCACCGCAGCGGGCATCCCGATCGACGGCAAGGCCGATCACGGTGTCTCGGATGCCGTTTATCTGCGCGACCCGGACGGGAACGGGGTCGAACTCTACTGGGACAAACCGCAATCGGATTGGCCAGTCGACGCCGATGGCCGCATTGCGATGGTCAATGCGCCGCTGGATCTCGACGACCTTCTGCACGCTGCAGCCGATTAACGGCTCAACTCCTTCGTCGCCGCATCCAGCCCGGCCAGGGTCATCGGGAACATTCGGCCGCCCATGATCTGGTTGATCATCCCGATCGAGTGGGTGTAGCCCCAGTGTTTCTGTGGCACCGGGTTGATCCAGACCGCATCCGGCCACTTCGCCAGCGCCCGTTTCAGCCAGGCCTCGCCCGGTTCGGAGTTCCAGTGTTCGTTGGCGCCGCCGGGATACAGGAGCTCATAGGGGCTCATCGAGGCGTCGCCGACGAAGATCAGCTTGTAGTCCGGCCCATAGGTGTGGATCACGTCCCAGGTCGGGGTCTGCTGGTCCCAGCGCCGCCGGTTCTCGCGCCAGACGCCCTCGTACAGGCAGTTGTGGAAGTAGTAGTATTCCAGATGCTTGAATTCGGTTCGCGCGGCCGAAAACAGCTCCTCCGCCACCTTGATATGGTCGTCCATCGAGCCGCCGATATCGAACAGCATCAACAGCTTCACCGCGTTGTGGCGCTCAGGCCGGACCTGGATATCCAGATAGCCGTGCTCGGCGGTCTTGCGGATGGTGCCGTCCAGGTCCAACTCGTCGGCCGCCCCCTCGCGCACCCAGCAGCGCAGGCGTTTCAGCGCTATCTTGATGTTGCGGGTGCCCAACTTCACCGTGTCGTCGAGATTGCGGAACTGGCGCTTGTCCCACACCTTCACCGCTCGGCGGTGACGGCTTTCCTGCTGACCGATACGGATGCCCTCGGGATTGTAGCCATATGCGCCGAAGGGCGAGGTCCCGGCGGTGCCGATCCACTTCGAGCCCCCCTGATGGCGGCCCTTCTGCTCCTCCAGCCGCTGGCGCAGGGTCTCCATCAGTTTTTCCCAGCCGCCGAGGCTTTCGACCAGCGCCTTTTCCTCGTCGCTGAGGTGCTTTTCAGCCAGCTTGCGCAGCCATTCCTCGGGCAGGTCGATGGTCTCGACGCCGCCCTCGCCCGACGCTTTCTCCAGCCCCTTGAAGACCTCGCCGAAAACCTGGTCGAAACGGTCGAGATGGCGCTCATCCTTCACCAGGGCGGCGCGGGCGAGGTAGTAGAACTGATCCACGTCATAGATTGCCAGCCCGGCATCCATCGCCTCGATCAGCGTCAGGTGCTCCTGCAGACTGACCGGCAGTTTGGCCGCCCTCAGTGCGAAGAAGAGCTTCAGGAACATGGCGCGCGCCTCACGCCATCCCATAGAGGCTGGCATAGATGGTCACCGCCACCAACGTGACCAGCGCGGCGGGGATTCCATGCGCCAGCGCGTACTGGATACGATCGGGCACGCCCCCGCCACGCCGCGCCGCCCGCAGCCAGCCGAGCGTGCATCCCAGTGCAAATGCGACAAAAATCAACACTTCGGTGCCTCCTTAAACCTTGCTGCGGCAGTTCGCAGCCCGCTTTCCTTCGCCCAACGAATAGACGTTCGATTCGCTTGCCAGCCGCCCGGCGCTCGCCGCCCGCGCGCTGCCCGGCTCCAACGCCTCCAACGCATCGCTCTGCATGTTATATAGATAGTGCAGCCAGCCGCTCGTCATGGCCATGGGCGGCCAGCACCGGCAAGATCGCCTCGGCCACCGCGTTGACCTCGCCGAACCGGTCGAGCCTGAGCAGCGCGCAAGCACTCTCCAGCTCGATCCGGGCATGGCGGATGTAGGAAACCCCGTGCGCGTTATCACAAACCCGACGCGCCAAGTCGAACAGTTGCAGTGCCCGTTCGGGTTCCGGGCGCGACAGCACCCGTCCCGCGGTGATCAGCGTATGGCAATGCTGCGCCGACATCGGCGCATGGGCCTCGACGATGATCGGCGCTTTCTGTGCATTCTCCCGTGCGGTGCGCTCCGAGGCGGAGCGCGAGAACACTCGCTGGATCAGTTCCGGACAGTCCCCCAGCGAGCGCTGGCGCAACAGCGGCAGCGGCGGTGCGCTGACCCCCGCCGGGTTGATCCGGTTCAAAATCGACGGCGCCCGCCTTTCGGTCTCGCGCCGGTCCAACCCGGTGATCATCTCCGGCGCGTAGAGAACCCTCAGCATCAGGTAGTCCAGCTTGGTCGGCCACAGATGCGCAGCGTCGTCGTTGAAGATCAATGAGCCTAGGCCGTAGAGATCATTGGCCAGTTCCAGGGCCTGGGGGATCTCCTCCAGCAGACAATTGCGCACCAGATATGGCGCCGCGGTTGCCGGGATGAAGATGGTCATCTGCTCGATCCGCTGGGCCGCAAGCAATGCCTCGGCGCCATGGTGCGAAGGATCGGCGGCGAAGCCATCCCAGGCCAGTTCGCCCTGGGCGACAACGCAATAGGCGGTCGGTAATAAAGTATCGAAGTGCGCGCCCTCGACCAAACGTATACGCAAGTTCTCCGATCCGCCGCCACGGGCAATCTTCACCCCGGAGTTTCGCGCGAGTTGGCTCAGAAATTCGTCAACGAAGGCAAAGTGACGTTCCGCACCCGGCCTCTTCAGCCCGATCGAAATGGGCGCCTCGTAGCGCACAAGATTTCGCCGCCGGGCGCCCCACTCCATGTCGTGACTCAGGTTGGTGAACAGCCGCGCCAGACTGACATTGCTGAACCTGGTATGCCCCGCAGGCAGCGCGGCCCCCAGTCCGGGGAATGCGGGCTTCACCGCAACCGCCGGGGCCGCCTGCGCCGCCACAACCGCCTGCGGCGGCACATCCTGCGCGGACATGCAGCCAGCGGCGAGCGTCAGCAGCAAGTACAGCAAAGGGTGTAAACGAGACATCACCGTTGATATTTTATGAACGGCGTCAGCTTCGCAACCCGGTCATAGAGATTTCGGGCCGTTTCGTTGAAATCCTGCGTCATCCAGTAGACCGACGGACACCCCGCCGCGTCGCCCGCCGCATAGACCGCTTCGATCAGCGCCCGCCCGGCTCCGGTCCCGCGAACCGCCGGGTCGACATAGAGGTCCTGCAGGTAGATCACGTTCTCGACCCGCCAGCAGTGGCGGTGGAACAGGTAATGGGTCAGCCCCACCAGCCTGCCGCCCTGCTCGGCCAGCAGCCCGTGAAAATCCTGCGCCTCGTCACCCAGCAGACGGGCGAAGGTGGTGCGGTAGACATCCTCGGGCACACTGGTCTCGTAGTACTCCAAGTAGCCAGTCCACAGACGGCGCCAATCGGCCTGGTCGGTGGGGGTCAAAGGGCGGACGGTGGTCGTCATCTAGTGCTCCATGGTTCGGGCGCGCGCCGCCATATGCCGGTCGACCACCCGCTGCAACACCGGCGCGAAATGGGCAAAATCCGGTGTCGGTTTGCCCGCCTCCTTGCCCGCATCGTCCCAGATTCTTACTTGCAGGATGGCGCGCAGGTTCAGGTTGGATCGCCGGAACCCGGCCGCTTCCTCAGAACCCATCGGTCCGCCCTGCAGGTTCAGGCTATGGACCGAGGCAGGCGAAAGCCAGCCGAAGTATTTCGCGTCGGTGCCGCACAGATAGCGTTTGGCGGCAACGTGGTGGCGCACACAATCGGTGACAACCGTCGGGAAAAACGGCGCCAACACCACGGCCCCCACCTCCTCGTGGACGCTGTCGATGCCCAGCTCGGCGGCATTATCCGGAAACTCGTGGGTGAAATGCCCGATATCGTGCAGCAGCGCACCGGCGATCATCTCGTCCGCCGCCCCCGCTTCCTCGGCCAAAGCCGCCCCCTGCAGCATGTGCTCGGCCATTGTTACCGACTCGCCGAGATATTCCTCGGCCCCGCACCGGGCGAAGATGTCACCCAGGAAGGCGACAATATTGCTGACATCAAGTTTGGAAAAACCCGGCTTGCTCATTCGATTCACTCCCTGCATTCAGTTTCCCTGCCGCCGCGCCAAAAACGCCAACCGCTCGAACAGATGCACGTCCTGCTCGTTCTTCAGCAGCGCCCCGTGAAGTAGCGGGATCGCCGTCCTCACGTCGGCGCGCAGCACCACCGGGTCCACGTCATCGGCCATCAGCAACTTCAGCCAGTCCAGCACCTCCGAGGTCGAGGGCTTCTTCTTCAGCCCCGGGGTCTCGCGAATCTCATAGAACTGGGTCAGCGCGGTGCGCACCAGCTCCTTCTTGATGTCCGGGAAATGCACGTCGATGATCCGCAGCATCGTCGCGGTTTCCGGGAAAGCGATGAAATGGAAGAAGCAGCGGCGCAGGAAGGCGTCGGGCAACTCCTTCTCGTTGTTCGAGGTGATGATGACGATGGGGCGGTGAACCGCCTGGATCGTCTCGCCGGTTTCGTAGACGTGAAACTCCATGCGGTCGAGTTCCTGCAACAGGTCGTTGGGGAACTCGATATCCGCCTTGTCCACCTCGTCGATCAGCAGCACCACCTTCTCGCCGGCAGTGAAAGCGTCCCACAGCTTGCCCGGCTTGATGTAGTTCTTCACATCCTGCACCCGCTCGTCGCCAAGCTGGCTGTCGCGCAGCCGGCTGACCGCGTCGTACTCGTAAAGCCCCTGCTGCGCCCGGGTGGTCGACTTGACGTGCCACTCGATCAGCCGAAGCCCCAGCGCCGAGGCAACCTGGTGCGCCAGTTCGGTTTTTCCGGTGCCCGGCTCACCCTTGACCAGCAGCGGCCGCTCCAGCCGGATCGCGGCATTGACCGCAACCATAAGATCCTCAGTCGCCACATAGTCGACCGTCCCTTCGAATCGCATCGCAGCCGCCTTTCCGCGCTCTCGCAAAAGCTTGATTAATCCTCAAGCGAACGAGGAATATAGCGTAAATTTGATTGCGTTTTAAGGCGTGACAAGCCGCCGCATCTTATCTATAGAAGCGCCACCAGATGCGGTGGGTTTTGTGCTGGAGCGGAATGTGGCTGGGGCATTGCACATGAATATCGAAATACCAATCGACGCAATATACGTACCTGACAAGGGCGAGACGTTCATGTGTGTGCGTCAGAAGGAATATTTTCGCCGCAAGCTTGTCGGCTGGAAGGACTCGATCCTGGATGAAAGCCGAGAGACTCTCGTCCACATGCAGGAAGAGACCCAAAACATCGCCGACGTCGCCGACCGCGCTTCTGCCGAGACTGACCGGGCGCTAGAACTTCGCACCCGTGACCGCCAACGCAAGTTGATTGCAAAAATCGACGCTGCCTTGCGCCGGATCGACGAGGGCACTTACGGGTTTTGCGAGGAAACCGGCGAGCCGATCGCGCTCAAACGCCTCAGTGCGCGCCCCATCGCCACCCTATCGCTGGAAGCCCAGGAAAAACACGAGCGCCGCGAGAAGGTGCATCGCGACACCTGAGCGCGCGTTCATCTTCCACTCTACGAAACTGATTCTGAATCCGGTTGTCGCCGCGCACGCCCTTATCCTAATCCGGGATAGAGGAGACTAGACGCGGAGAACCGAGGATGACCAAACGCGTTTCGGTTGGCAGACTACGGGTCGCCCGGGAACTGTGTGATTTCGCTGAAATAGACGCGCTGCCCGAAACCGGGGCCACCAGTGCGGCGTTCTGGACCGGCTTCGGTCGGATCGTGGCGGAACTGGAAAAGAAAGCGGAGACTTGAGAATGGCGACCATCACGCTGCGCAAGGCGCGCACCATCATCGCGAAGGCACTGGCCAAGGGCCGTGAGGCGGGCATGAAACCGCTGTCAGTTTGCGTGCTCAACGCTGGCGCCCACCTGAAAGCCTTCGAGCGTCAGGACGGTGCCTCGAACGGGCGCTTCGACATCGCACGGGGCAAAGTGTCAATGTCGGCGTAATAACCGACCACGCGGCGGCGCAAAAGTGTACCACTTTGGCTCGGTGAGGGGCTTGTCCCCGAAGTCCATAGGAGAGGGTCCGGCGCGCGACTTGGACTGCTTTCATAGAGCAAAGGCCGTGGCGTGCGTGGGAGGTGCCTGTGGTCCCT